>NZ_CP021108.1:0-4800000 GCF_002119685.1 Bordetella genomosp. 8
ATGAAAGAATTCTGGCAGACCTGCGTCAGTCGTCTTGAGCAGGAGCTCCCCCCTCAGCAGATCAGTGCGTGGATTCGTCCGCTGGTGCCTCTCTCGTACGACGAGGCACAGGCGGTGCTGCGCATTTCCGCGCCCAATCGCTTCAAGCTCGACTGGGTGCGCAAGAACTTTGCCCACCAGATAGAGTCCCTGGCCGCCGAGTGGTTCGAACGGCCGGTGCAAGTCCAGTTCGAGCTGCCGGCTGGCGCCGCGGCGCCGCGCATGCCCGTCGCGCCGCGGCCGGGCGCGCCTGGCGCCGGCATGACCGGCACGGTGGCCGCCAACGGCGCCGGCGCACCCATGGCCGCGCCAGGTTCGGGCGCGGCGGCCCCGGGCCATGCCGCATCGGGTCCCGCCGCCGACATGCTGGCGCCGTCCGGCATGTCGGTGCCCCCGGCGACTACCGCTGCCGCCGCTGCCGCGGTGGCCGCGGCCGTCAACGCGGATGCCGCCAATGTCGTCTACGAACGCTCCCGGCTGAACACCGACCTGACGTTCGAAAACTTCGTCACCGGCAAGGCCAACCAGCTGGCGCGGGCGGCCGCGCTGCAGGTCGCGGAAAACCCCGGCATTTCGTACAACCCGCTGTTCCTTTATGGCGGGGTGGGCCTGGGCAAGACGCACCTGATACACGCCATCGGCAACGCCATGGTCGCGGCCGGCACCGGCGTGCGCGTGCGCTACGTGCACGCCGACCAGTACGTCTCGGACGTGGTCAAGGCCTACCAGCGCAAGGCGTTCGACGACTTCAAGCGCTACTACCATTCGCTGGACCTGCTGCTGATCGACGATATCCAGTTCTTCTCCGGCAAGAACCGCACGCAGGAAGAATTCTTCTACGCGTTCGAGGCGATGGTCGCGCAGCGCAAGCAGATCATCATCACCAGCGATACCTATCCCAAGGAACTGGCCGGCATCGACAGCCGGCTGATCTCCCGGTTCGATTCCGGCCTGACCGTGGCCATCGAGCCGCCCGAGCTGGAAATGCGCGTGGCCATCCTGCTGCGCAAGGCGGAATCGGAAGGCGTGCCCATGCCGGAAGAAGTCGCCTTCTTCATCGCCAAGCATCTGCGCAGCAATGTGCGCGAGCTGGAAGGCGCCCTGCGCAAGGTGCTGGCATATGCGCGCTTCCATGGCCGCGACGTCGTCACCGTGGACGTCTGCAAGGACGCCTTGAAGGATCTGCTGTCGGTGTCGAACGGGCAGATCACGGTGGAAAACATCCAGAAGACGGTGGCCGATTTCTACAAGATCAAGGTCGCCGACATGTATTCGAAACGGCGTCCCGCCAATATCGCCCTGCCTCGCCAAGTGGCCATGTACCTGGCCAAGGAGCTCACCCAAAAAAGCCTGCCTGAAATCGGCGATCTGTTCGGTGGCCGCGACCACACCACCGTACTTCATGCGGTTCGCAAGATTTCAGACGCGCGCGGCAAGCTCGCCGAGCTCAACCATACCCTGCACGTGTTGGAACAAACTCTAAAAGGATGAACATGCAACTCGTACAAACCACACGCGATGCATTGCTGAAACCGCTATCGACTGTGGCGGGCATCGTCGAAAGACGCCATACCCTGCCCATCCTGGCGAACATCCTGATGCGCAAAGAGGCCAACAAGGTGTCGTTCATCGCGACCGACCTCGAAGTGCAGATCACCACGCATGCGGATTTCGGCGTGGGTTCCGACAACGAATCGACCACCGTCGCCGCGCGCAAGCTGCTGGACATCCTGCGCGCCCTGCCGGATACCGGCGACGTCAAGATGGCGCTGGCCAGCAACAAGCTTTCCGTGCAGACGGGCAAGAGCCGTTTCGCGCTGCAGACGCTGGCGGCCAGCGAATTCCCCACCGTGGCCCAGCCCGAGCAATGGGACGTATCGCTGACGCTCACGCAGAAGAACCTGCGGCATCTGTTGAACATGGTGTATTTCGCCATGGCGCAGCAGGACATCCGTTATTACCTGAACGGCATGCTGATGGTGTTCGAACCGGGCCGCGTGCGCGCCGTGGCAACCGACGGCCACCGCCTGGCGCACTGCGCCACCGACGCCGAGGGCATCACCGAGAAGCATGAGGTCATCGTGCCGCGCAAGACGGTGCTGGAAATGCAGCGCCTGCTGGAAGATTCCGACCAGCCCGTGTCCGTGGACGTGGCGCCCGGCCAGATCCGTTTCCGCTTCGGCGACGTCGAGCTGGTCTCCAAGCTGGTGGAAGGCAAGTTCCCCGACTTCACGCGCGTGATCCCGACCAACTACACGCGCCATTTCGTCGTCAGCCGCGAAGCCCTGCAGGGCAGCCTGCAGCGCGCCGCGATCCTGACCACCGACAAGTTCAAGGGTGTGCGCCTGCAACTGGCGCAGAACGTGATGAAGATTTCTTCTTCCAACGCCGAGCAGGAAGAGGCGCAGGAAGAACTCGATATCGATTACGGCCATGAGCCGCTCGACGTCGGCTTCAACGTGAGCTATCTGCTGGACGTCCTTAGCAACGTCAAGGTGGACGAAATCAAATGGTCGGTGATGCCGGACCAGAACGCGTCCGCCCTGATCACCCTACCCGATGACGACAACTTCAAGTACGTCGTGATGCCGATGCGCATCTGACCCCACCTGTCCGTCATTCCTGGCCACGGCGTCCGGACGGGCAACCGATCCGGCGCGGCCAGGCCGCAAGCCGGCCGCTTTATACGTGCAATCACAGAGATTTATGTCCGACACTCCGAATACCAATCCCGAGAATACCGGCTATGGCGCCGATTCGATCAAGATGCTCAAGGGGCTGGAGGCCGTGCGCAAGCGCCCCGGCATGTACATCGGCGATACATCCGATGGCACGGGCCTGCATCACATGGTGTTCGAAGTGGTCGACAACGCCATCGACGAAGCGCTGGCGGGCTATTGCGACGACATCATCGTCACCATCCACACGGACAACTCCATTTCGGTATCGGATAACGGCCGCGGTATACCCACCGATATCCACAAGGACGACGAATTCGGCCGCAGCGCGGCGGAAATCGTCATGACCGAACTGCATGCGGGCGGCAAGTTCGACCAGAACTCGTACAAGGTGTCCGGCGGCCTGCACGGCGTGGGCGTGTCCTGCGTGAACGCGCTGTCCGAATGGCTGCGGCTGACCATCCGCCGCAACGGCGAAGTGCACGAAATGGAGTTCCGCCAGGGCCAGCGCGTGAACCCGCTGGCCGTGACCGGCAAGACCGAAAAGCGCGGCACCGAGGTGCGCTTCCTGGCCGACCCGCTGATCTTCAATCACATCGAATACCACTACGACATCCTGTCCAAGCGCCTGCGCGAGCTGTCGTTCCTGAACAATGGCGTGAAGATCCGCCTGATCGACCAGCGCCAGGGCAAGGAAGAAAACTTCGCCTTCTCCGGCGGGGTGAAGGGTTTCGTCGAATACATCAATCGCAGCAAGACGGTGCTGCATCCGAACGTGTTTTCGGTCAGCGCGGAATCCAGCGCGGGTGGCGTGCCGGTGACGGTGGACGTCGCCATGCAGTGGAACGACAGCTATTCGGAAAGCGTGCTGTGCTTCACCAATAACATCCCGCAGCGCGACGGCGGTACCCACATGACGGGCCTGCGCGCGGCGATGACGCGCGTCATCAACAAGTACATCGCCGACAACGAAATGGCCAAGAAGGCCAAGGTCGAAACGTCCGGCGACGATATGCGCGAAGGCCTGACCTGCGTGCTGTCGGTCAAGGTGCCCGAGCCCAAGTTCAGCAGCCAGACCAAGGACAAGCTGGTTTCCAGCGAAGTGCGCCCGGCGGTGGAAGACGCCGTGGCCCGCACGCTGGAAAGCTGGCTGCTGGAACATCCGGCCGACGCCAAGGCGCTGTGCGCCAAGATCGTCGAAGCCGCCCGCGCCCGTGAAGCCGCGCGCAAGGCGCGCGAGATGACGCGCCGCAAGAGCGTGCTGGAAGGCGCCGGCCTGCCCGGCAAGCTGGCGGACTGCCAGGAAAAGGATCCGGCGCTGTGCGAGCTGTACATCGTGGAAGGGGACTCGGCCGGCGGCTCCGCCAAGCAGGGCCGCGACCGCAAGTTCCAGGCCGTGCTGCCGCTGCGCGGCAAGGTGCTGAACGTCGAGAAGGCGCGCTTCGACCGCCTGATCGCCAGCGAACAGATCGCCACCCTGATCACCGCGCTGGGCACCAGCATCGGCCCTGATTTCAACGTCGACAAGCTGCGCTATCACCGCCTGATCATCATGACCGACGCCGACGTCGACGGCGCGCACATCCGCACGCTGTTGCTGACGCTGCTGTACCGCCAGATGCCGGAACTGGTGGCGCGCGGCTACGTCTACATCGCGCAGCCGCCGCTGTACAAGGTCAAGGTCGGCCGCGACGAACGCTATCTGAAGGACGACGCGGAAGAAGCGGTCTTCATGCTGCAGCTGGCCCTGAAGGAAGCCGTGCTGATCCCGGCCGAAGGCGCCGAGCCCATCACGGGCGATGCGCTGGCCGCGCTGGCGCGACAGTACACGCTGGCCGACGCCGTGATCGCGCGGGCCTCACGCATGATCGACGAAGCCGCGCTGTCGGCCATGGCCGAAGGCGTGGAGATCAACCTCGATACGGCGGAAGCCGCCGCCGCCTCGGCCGAACGGCTGGAAAAGGCGCTGTTCGATCCGCTGCATCCGCATGCGGTGAAGGCCTACGCCGAAGTGGATCCCGCCACCGAGAAGCAGCGCGTGGTGGTGCAGCGCATGCGCCATGGCAATGCCCGCATCAGCCTGATCGACGCCACCTTCATCGAAGGCGCCGACTACGGCGTGCTGTCGACGGCGGCCCGGACCTTCCTGGGCCTGATCGGCACGGGCGCGGTGATCGCGCGCGGCGAAGGTGAGAAGCGCAAGGAAGCCCCGGTTTCCGACTTCCGCGAAGCCATGCGCTGGCTGCGCAATGAAGCCGAACGCAGCGTCTCCAAGCAGCGCTACAAGGGCCTGGGCGAAATGAACCCCGAGCAGCTGTGGGAAACCACCATGGACCCCAAGGTGCGGCGCCTGCTGCGCGTGCAGATCGAGGACGCCATCGCGGCGGACGAAGTCTTCACGACCCTGATGGGCGACGAAGTCGAACCGCGCCGCGCGTTCATCGAGACGCACGCGTTGACGGCGAGCAATATCGATATCTGAGGCCGTCGATATCTGAAACCGGGGATACATCCCTGTCTTGGAGGCGGGTCGGCTTATCGGCAAGGCCGGTGCAAGGGTCGCGTTAATGCGACCCTTTTTTCAGCACTGTAGTTGCGTATCGCAACCTTTTGGGGTTATGTTGTAGCCGGCGCTGTGCCACGGACCGGAGGCTCCCCAAAATGGCGACGATTCCATCCTTGTACGAGCTCGCGGGGCCGGCTCCGGCTCCGCCATCCGGCCAGCGCCTGCAGGGCCGGATTTGCCTGGTCGTGGGGGGCACCAGCGGCATCGGGCGCGCTGCGGCCCTGCGCATGGCGGGCGAAGGCGCCACGGCGGTGATCGTGACGGGGCGGCGCGCGTTGCTCGGGCAGGATCTGGCCGAGGAAATCGGCCGCGCGGGAGCGGAAGCGCTGTTCATCGCGGCCGATGCGACGGTGGAGGCGGAACTCGCCGCCGCGATAGCGCAGGTGATACAGCGCTTCGGGCGCCTGGATGCGGTGTTCAACAATGCCGGCTATCAGGAACGGCGCGCGCCGTTGGCCGAGCAGACCGACGACGTCTACAGCCGGGTGTTCGACACGAACGTCCGCGGCGTCTTCAATGCCATGCGCTATGAGATCCCGGCGCTGCTGGCCTCGGGCGGAGGCAGCATCGTCAACAACACGAGCGTCAGCGGGATACGCAACCCCAATCCCGGCCTGTCGCTCTACGGCGCCTCCAAGGCCGCCGCGAACGCACTGACGCGCGCGGCGGCGATGGAGTATGCGCCGCAGGGTATACGCATCAACGGCGTGGCGCCCGGTCGCGTGGTGACGGACATGATGCTCGGGTCCGGCATTGCCGATATGAATGCCGTGAAGGCCGGGCTGCCATTGCGACGCATGGGCCATCCGGAAGAAGTCGCCGCCGCCGTGGTGTGGCTCATGTCGGCGGAGGCGGCTTATGTGGTTGGCCATATCCTGGCCGCGGATGGGGGATTCCTGGCCAGCTAGCCCTGCACGTGGGACGCCCAGGGCTGCGCATTCAGCCGTTCGGCAAGGAAATCCATGAGCGCCTGCACGCGCGCGGGGCGCCTGCGCCCTGGAGGCGTGACGATGTGCAGCGCGATGCTGTCCACCTGCCAGTCGTCCATGGCCGTTTCCAGTGCGCCGGACCGCAGGTCATCCCACACCAGGAACTCCGGTTGCAGTGCCAGTCCCAGGCCCGCGCGCAACGCAGGCGTGAGCGCCTCCGCGTTGTTCACGTTCAGGAGCACGGGCAGCGTCTGGGAGAATTCGCCGTGCTCGTCATGCCGGAAACGCCAGCTGGCGCCGTTGCGGGCGTACATGTATTGCAAGGCGGTGTGGCGCGCCAGGTCGCGCGGATGCGCGGGCCGCCCCGCGCGCTTGAAGTATGCCGGCGCGCCCACCAGCAAAATGCGCACGGAACACAGGCGCCGCGCCAACAGGCTGGAGTCCACCAGGTTGGAGATACGCAGCGCCAGGTCGAAGCGCTCGGAAACCAGATCCACCTGCTTGTCGTTGAACTCGATTTCCAGGCCGACATCGGGATGCGCCTGCATGAACGGCGGCAGCATGGGCGCCAGGTGCGTGATGCCGAAGGACATGGGGCAGGTGAAGCGGATCTTGCCGTGCAGGCTGCTGGATTTCTCCGTGACCTCGGCTTCCACCGATTCGCCTTCTTCCAGGATGCGCGCGGCACGTTCCAGTGCCGCATAGCCCGCGTCGGTCAGCGACATGCTGCGCGAGGTGCGGTGGAACAAGGTCGTCTTCATGCGCGTTTCCAGGCGCGTGATGGTCTTGGAAATCGTGGCCTGCGACAGCGAGAACTCCGCCGCCGCCTTGGCGAACGAACCTGTTTCGGCGACCTTGGCGAAGATCGCCCAGCCTTCCAGGTCTGGCAACTTATTCATCTGTTTTCCCCGCGGAATTTGCGATCGATGATAGCGGCCGTCCATGGCAGGGACAAGCAGGGTTCCGGCGATCATGCACAAAATGGAAAGGATGGAATTCGGTTCCTTGGATTCTCAGGGCAGGTGCCCTTCCCTAATATGCACATACCGACAGACGACGTGTACGGCGCAACGCAAACGCAGATGCGAACGCAGATGCAAATGCAGACGCAAACAGCGCTTCACGTACGACTGATCGGTGCAGGCCCGGACCGCCTGCCACCCGTGTCGAATTCATCTTCCAACGCACCATTCCAAAGAGAGCCTAGCCATGTCGAACAAATACCTCGAAGTCCTGACCCCGCAGAACAGCCAGATCATCTTCATCGACCAGCAACCGCAGATGGCCTTCGGCGTGCAGTCGATCGATCGCCAGACACTGAAGAACAACGTGGTGGGCCTGGCGAAGGCGGCGCGCACGTTCAATATTCCGGCCACCATCACGACGGTGGAGACCGATGGTTTTTCAGGGAACACCTATCCTGAACTGCTGGCGGTGTTTCCGGAGAACAAGATCCTGGAACGCACGTCGATGAACTCCTGGGACGACCAGAACGTGCGTGACGCGCTGGCCGCCAACGGCCGCAAGAAGATCGTCGTCGCGGGCCTGTGGACCGAGGTGTGCAACACGACTTTCGCGCTGTGCGCCATGCTGGAAGGCGACTACGAAATCTACATGGTGGCCGATGCTTCGGGCGGCACGTCGATGGATGCCCACAAGTACGCGATGGACCGCATGGTGCAGGCTGGCGTCGTGCCCGTGACCTGGCAGCAGGTGATGCTGGAATGGCAGCGCGATTGGGCGCGCCAGGAAACCTATGACGCCGTGACCTCCATCGCGAAGGAACATTCGGGCGCCTATGGCATGGGCATCGACTACGCGGTGACGCACGTTCACAAGCTGGCCGAGCGGGTCCAGCATGGCGAGCGTATCGGCCCCAATCCCGCCAAGTGATGACGGCGCATCGATAACGGGAACTGCCATGATCGAACGCCGAGCCCTTGCCAACCTGGATCCCGCGGCACGTGGGAAGCCCGGCGCGGGATATGGGTTGGCGCCGGCGGGGACTCGGTCCCGCGCCCGGCCGGGCTGGGGCGTGCTGCGCGGCTGGCGCGACGAGACGATCGCGCCGGGCGCGGGCTATCCCGCCGTCATGCACGCGGATGTGGAGATCATTACCTGCGTCCGCGAAGGCGTCCTGACGCACGAGGACGATCTTGGCAACCGCGACCGCGCCCGCGCCGGCGATGTACAGGTGATGAGCGCGGGCAGCGGCCTGACGTACGCCGAGTTCAACATGGAGCGCGAGCCGGCTCGGGTGCAGCAGATCTGGATCGAGCCGGATCGCCGGGGGGCCTTGCCCAGTTGGGGCAGGAAGTCCTTCGGATCCGGCACGGACACGGGGCGTTTCGTGACACTTGCCAGCGGCATGGAGGGCGACCGCGACGCCTTGCCGATACGCAGCGGCGTGCGCGTGGTCGCGCTCGCCTTGAAGGCCGGAGAGGCGGCGGAGTACCGATTTTCGCCGGGCGGGCGGCAGGGCTTCCTGGTGGCGTCCCGCGGGCGCTTGCAGGTCAACGAGTTGGCGATCGAACCCGGGACGGGCGCCGCCATCCGGGGCGAGTCCAGCGTGCGCATCGTATCCCCGGATGGCGCCGACGCCCTGTTGGTGGACATGCCCGCCTGAGGGGATGGGTCTCCATAGATTGCATTTATGGATTCCATAGGTAACGGCCTCCAATAAAGGAGGATTGCTCTTGAAAATGGAAAGGTGATTTTCGGGAATCAGGGTTTATCCCTAGGCCTTGGAAGCACAGAATACGTTTCATCGGGAACAGCAACGGACATCGCGAAGTTCTCACAGCAGATCGCGATGCACGGCCCGGATCACTTAACCAGGACTAGGAGTACTGCCATGAATGCCAAGACCATCGTTTCCGCTTTTGTTCTTTCCTTTGCCGCCATCGGCGCCGCGCAAGCCGCGACCCCCCGTGGCGATTCGGACAACACGCCGTTCCAGGGCGTCTACGGCCAGCAAGCCAGCAGCGCGAGCCGCGACCAGGTCGTCGCGCAACTGGAACAAGCGCGCGCCGCCGGCCTGACCGCCAACGCCGACAACGACAACGCGCCTTTCACCGCGCAAGCTGACACGCCGTCGATCCCGGCCGCGGTTGCGCAAAGCGGCGACTCGAATACCGACCTCGCCTTCGGCGACATCGACAACCAGCCCTTCGAAGGCTGACCGCCGAGGCTGATCGCCAACGTTGATCACGAACCAGCGGTGATCCGACTGAAGCCGGTCGGGTCACCAGGAAGTCCGGCCGTTCATGCCCGCACGGATGAACGGTTTCCCCGGCGAGAGGCGGGGATGCTGTAGTGGCAGTCCTCTCGGTGTGGTGCGTAGTACGGTCGGCCCCCTGCAGTTCAGGGGGCCGATTGCTTTGTGCGGACCGCCGTTGTGCCCGCCTCGTTTGCCTCGTTCGTGCCGATGTCGTTCAGCCGCCGGGGCGTTTCGCTATCCGCTCGCGTACCTCGGGCGGTGCCAGGCATGTCGCAACGGCTTCGTAGCCCGGCGCGCCGGGGTAAGGCGCTACGCGACTTGGGGGGCTGTGATTCGCGGGGCAAAGCAGGATGGCCTCGTCAGGTCCGACCGCCGCGAGATCGAGGATGGCTGAAGAGCGCGTCATCAGGAACAGTGAGCGTCCCCCTGGGACCTTCGCACGCTGACGAAGGTAGGACATCAAGGCTTGCTGTGAGGACTGGTCCAGGTTCTGCTCGACCATATCCACCACCAGGACCGCGGGGCCGTCCGCTTCCAGCGCGACGAGCAATGCGATCAGCGCGTCGGATCCTGTTGCCCCTTCTTCCACGAGCCATGCCAGCACCTGGGTGACGCGCGAATCGAGCGCATGGTTGTTTGCCAGCAGTGTCTTCGCCGCGGCGCATCCATTTTCGAGCCGATCCAGGCCAAGGAAACTCGCGCTTGGCAGCGTCTCGGCGAGACGACGGGCCAGTATGGTCTTCCCGCTGCCTAGCGAGCCGATGATGTAGTTCAAAGGACGAACATCGCGAACTTCGAACCACTCGCCGCCCCAAGGCCAGGGGAGCGCGAACGCCGTCTCGATGTTCGGCGATCGATCTAGCAGTCCCGTCAGTTCGCCATCGGACGGCATCCTTCCGCGAGCGAGGCCGGCAAGCACACGTCGAAGCTTGTCCAATTTATGAACGAGCGCATGAATGTCGTCGTCGAGTGCCTTTTCGTGGGCGGCTAGCGCGGTCTTGAGGCTTTCCGAGTCGCCATCCAATACGCGCGCAACCTGGGCCAGGCTGAGTCCCACCGTGCGGAGGGCAACGATCCTCGTTGCCCGAGCCATATCGTCAGGGCGATATGCACGGTATCCCGGCGCCGTGCGGCCAGGTTTCATCAGGCCATGTTGCTCGTATAGGCGCAGCGCCTTGATCGATACCCCGAGCCGTCTGGCTGCTTCCGAAGCGTTGAGTGACGCGTCAACAGAGCGCATAAGTTCACCATCTTTATGTTGAGCAGGTTCACCCAGCATGGGGCCGGCCCCGAGGGCCGGGTCAACACATTTTGCCGCTTCGAGGGCGGGGAACGTGCATGGATCGCGCGAACGAACGCAAAGGTGATTCTGGTGAATACGGGTTTATCCCTAGTCGCTTCCGCTCTGATTCTTTTCTGTCACCGCCATCGGTGCCGCGCAAGCCGACACGCCGTCGATACCGGCCGCTCTGCTTAACCCGCCCCTAACCCCGGCTTAAGCAAAAGCGACTTCGCGAAAGCGGCTGGCGGGCGCATAGTTGAGGGCATTGCCACGCGAGGAGCCCCGCGCATGCCCGACGATCATGCACCGCTTGAAGACTGGCTGGACAAGACCGAGACGGTCCAGGATCTGATCACGCCTTTCCCCTTGGCCGCGCTGGCCGCGACGCTGGGACGGGACGATCCCCGCGGCGTGGTGCCACCCTTGTGGCATTGGCTGTACTTCCTGCCGATTACGCCCATGGATGACGTCGGGCCCGATGGGCATGCGAAGCGTGGCGGCTTCCTGCCGCCGGTGCCCCTGCCGCGGCGGATGTGGGCGGGCGGCCGATTGACCTTCCGGGCGCCGCTGCGCGTGGGCGAGCGCGCGACACGTGAGTCCACGATCACGCACATCGAGGACAAGACGGGGCGCAGCGGCCGGTTGGTCTTCGTGACCGTGCAGCATCGTTATTCGGTGGACGATGAAATCCGTATCGATGAAGAACACGACATCGTCTATCGCGATGCGTCGCCTGCGGCCGGCGGGTCCGCCGGCGCGGCAATGCGCCCGGCCGGCAGCCAGACCGCCGCCGCGCCGGATGGCGAAGCGTGGTTTCGGACCTTGCGACCGGACCCTGTGCTGTTGTTCCGCTACTCCGCGTTGACCTTCAACAGCCACCGCATCCATTACGATCATCCGTATGTCACGGGTGAGGAAGGCTACCCCGGCCTGATCGTGCATGGTCCCTTGATCGCCACGCTGCTGGTCGACCTGCTGCATCGGGAGCTGCCGGACGCGAAGCTGCGCAGCTTCGCGTTCCGCGCCATGCGGCCGTGCTTCGCGGACAACGCCTTGACCGTATGCGGCAGGCCGCAGGGCAAGGGCGAAGTCGGCCTGTGGACCAAGGACCACGAAGGCAAGCTCGGCATGCAGGCTACCGCCACGATAGATTGATGGGGCCAACAAGGGGTCAACAAGAGCCAACAAGGGGCCGACGATGCCAGCCATGAATCCGCAGGAGTCTTTCCAGGACATACGCGAAGCGGTGCGCGACCTGTGCGCACAGTTTCCGCCCGAGTATTTTCGCGAGATCGACGAGGCGCGGGGCTATCCCGAGGCTTTCGTCGACGCGTTGACGAAAGCCGGATGGCTGGCGGCGCTGATCCCGCAGGCGTACGGGGGTTCCGGCCTGGGCCTGACCGAAGCGTCGGTCATCATGGAAGAGATCAACCGCTCGGGCGGCAATGCCGGCGTGTGCCATGGACAGATGTACAACATGGGCACGCTGCTGCGCCATGGCTCCGATGAGCAGAAGCGCGCCTATCTGCCGAGGATCGCCAGCGGCCAGCTGCGCCTGCAGTCGATGGGCGTGACCGAGCCCACGACCGGCACCGACACCACCAGGATCAAGACCACCGCGGAACGCCGTGGCGATCGCTACGTCGTGAATGGACAGAAGGTCTGGATCTCCCGCGTCCAGCATTCCGACCTGATGATCCTGCTGGCGCGCACCACGCCACTGGCCGACGTGGCGCGCAAGTCCGAAGGCATGTCCATCTTCCTGGTCGACCTGCGCGACGCGGTGGGCAAGGGGCTGACGGTGCGGCCCATACGCAATATGGTGAACCACGAAACCAACGAACTGTTCTTCGAGAACCTGGAGATCCCCGTCGAGAACCGCATCGGCGAAGAGGGCCAGGGCTTCAGGTACATCCTGGACGGATTGAACGCCGAGCGCACACTGATCGCGGCCGAGTGCATAGGCGACGGCCATTGGTTCGTCGACAAGGTCAGCGCCTATGCCAGGGAACGCGTGGTGTTCGGCCGGCCAATCGGACAGAACCAGGGCGTGCAGTTCCCGATCGCGCGTGCCTATGTCAATGTCGAGGCCGCCAGCCTGATGCGGTTCGATGCGGCGCGGCGCTTCGATGCGCACGAACCCTGCGGGGCGCAGGCGAACATGGCCAAGCTGCTGGCCGCCGATGCTTCCTGGGAAGCGGCCAATGCCTGCCTGCAATTCCACGGCGGCTTCGGTTTCGCCAGCGAGTACGACGTCGAGCGCAAGTTCCGCGAGACGCGCCTGTACCAGGTGGCGCCCATATCGACCAACCTGATCCTGTCGTACGTCGCCGAACACGTCCTGGGCTTGCCCAGGTCTTTCTAGCATCGTGAAGGAGCCGATCATCAGACCGCTGGATGGCATCAAGGTAATCGCGCTGGAGCATGCGATCGCGGCGCCTTTCTGCACGCGGCAACTGGCCGACCAGGGCGCGCGCGTCATCAAGATCGAGCGGCCTGGCGTGGGCGACTTCGCGCGCCGTTACGACGAGCGCGTGCACGGGCAGGCGTCCCATTTCGTCTGGACCAACCGTTCGAAGGAAAGCCTGACGCTGGACCTCAAGCAGGAGGAGGCGCGCCGCATCCTGCGCGCGCTGGTGGCCGATGCGGATGTGCTGGTGCAGAACCTCGCGCCAGGCGCGGCCGAACGCATGGGAATGAGCTACGACGCCTTGTCCGCGAGCCACCCGCGCCTGATCGTCTGCGACATCTCGGGCTATGGCGCGGACGGCCCTTACCGCGATCGCAAGGCCTACGACCTGCTGATACAGAGCGAATCGGGCTTCCTGTCCGTCACCGGCACCGCCGACGAACCGGCCAAGGCCGGTTGCTCCATCGCCGATATCGCGGCCGGCATGTATGCCTACAGCAATATCCTGAACGCGCTGCTGCTACGCGGCCGCACCGGCCAAGGTTGCCGCATCGATGTGTCCATGCTGGAGAGCATGGTGGAGTGGATGGGATACCCGCTGTACTACGCGATGGATGGCCAGCCCGCGCCACCGCGCGCGGGTGCGTCGCACGCGACCATCTATCCCTATGGGCCATTCCCCACGGGCGATGGCAAGGCCGTCATGCTCGGGTTGCAGAACGAGCGTGAGTGGAAGGTCTTCTGCGCGGAAGTGCTGCTGCGGCCCGCGCTGGCGGACGATGCGCGCTTCGGCACGAATTCCGCGCGATCGGCCGCCCGTGACGACTTGCGCGCGCTGATCGTCGAGGCCTTCGGCGCACTGACGGCGGAACAGGTCGTGCAGCGGTTGGACGGCGCCGGTATCGCGAACGCCAGGATGAACACCATGCACGATGTGTGGGCGCATCCGCAACTGCGCGCGCGCGACCGCTGGCGCCAGGTGGATGCGCCGGGCGGTGCCATCGCCGCCCTGCTGCCGCCGGGGATGCCGGCGCGCATGGACGCCGTGCCCGCGCTGGGCCAGCACACGGACGCCATCCTGGACGAGCTGGGCTATGACGCGGCAGCCATCGCGCGACTGCGAGCCGCGGACGTCATCTGACGCGCGGGCGATCCAGCCTTGCGCGTGGCCGGGCACCGGCGACCAGGCACGCGCGGCGACCTGCTCGGTTACCATGCGGGTATCCATACTGCCCGGCCGCGCGGATATGCATTTCGATTTCGTCGACCTGCGCCTACTCGTACACCTTGCCGATACCCACAACCTGGCGCGCGCGGCCGAACGATCGCATCTGTCGGCGCCCGCGGCCAGCGCGCGCATCCGCAACCTGGAGCGCGACCTGGGATTTCCCCTGCTGTATCGCAGCAGCCAGGGCATGACGCCCACGCCGGCGGGAGAGTCCTTCGTGCACCATGCCCGCCTGGTGCTGGAGCGTGTCCAGCATCTGGCCGGCGACATGCAGGAATACGGCGAGGGCATCAAGGGCCACGTGCGCATCTGGGCCAACACCACCGCCATCAGCGAATTCCTGCCCGACGGGCTGAGCACGTTCCTGCGCGACCATCCCGACATCAATGTGGACCTGCGGGAGGTGCTGAGCGCCGAGATCGTCAAGGGCGTGGCGGACGGCGCGACCGATATCGGCATCGTCGCGGGCAACGTGCATGCGGGCGCGCTGGAGATGCTGCCCTATCGCGACGACCGCCTGGTGCTGGCGACCGCCATGCAGCATCCGATGGCGCGGCTGGCTTCGGTGGATTTCGCGCAGACCCTGCGCGATGACTACGTCAGCCTGACCACGTCCAGCGCGATCCACATGTTCATCGACAACGCCGCACAGGCCCTGGGTAGCCGCATCAAGCTGCGCATCCAGGTCGGGAACTTCGAAGCGGTGTGCCGGATGATAGAGGCCGGGGTCGGCATCGGCGTGGTGCCGGAATCCGTGGCGCGGCGACATGCGCGCGCCATGAGCCTCGCCATCATTCCCTTGAACGATCCCTGGGCCGAGCGCAAGCTGAAGATCTGCGTGCGCGCGCTCGCCGATCTGCCGCCGTTCGCGCGCGCCCTGGTGGAAAGGCTGATGGCGGACGCGCCGGCGCAGGCCGCTGATCCTACTGCTTCCACTCCGCATCCTTGAACCAGCGCCGCAGGTGTTCGACGAACAACCTGACCTTGTAAGGCAGGTGCCGTTTGCTTTGCACGATGGCATAGATGTCCAGGCCTTCCGGCCGGTACTCCGGCATGACCACCTGCAGCGTGCCGGCCTTGAGCGCGCTTTCCACCATGTAGCGCGGGTGCATGGAAATGCCGTGACCCAGCTTGGCCAGGTGCATGATGGATTCGCCCAGGTTGGAATTGAAGGTGCCCGACACGTGCACCACCTGGGTGTTGTTGCCGGCATCGGTGAAGGTCCACATATTCGTCGGCGCCTTCAGGCTGTGCACCAGGCAGTTGTGCTGCTCAAGGTCCTTGGGCGTGCTTGGCGTGCCGTTCGTCTGCAGATAGGCGCGCGTGGCGACGATGACCTGTGGCACCACGGTGATCAGGTAGGCGATCTGGTTGGTGTCCTTGAGCCGCGGGGCGATGCGCACGGACAGGTCCATGTTTTCCGCGATCAGGTCGCTGCGGCCGTCATCCAGCAGCAGCGATAGCTTGATGGCGGGATAGCGGCGCAGGAATTCGTCGATGGCGGGCGCCAGATGCACCGCGCCGAAAGACGGCGGCGTGCCCAATCGGATGCGTCCGCTCGGGGTGCGCACCGGACCCTGCACCAGTTCCTTCAGGTTGCGCGTGGCCAGCGCCAGGGTATCGGCGTTTTCCAGCAGCAGCCGGCCGCTTTCGGTCAGGCTGACGTGCTTGGTGTTGCGGTTGAACAGCTGCACGCCGAAATAGCTTTCCAGCCACGCGATCTTCTTGGTGACCGACGAACGGCTGGATGCCCTGCTTTCGGCCGCCTTCGAAAAGCTGAGGCTCCTGCCGACCTCCTGGAAGACCTCCATGCATTCGATCAGGTCCATCGACTGTTTCCAATATGGAAAAAATGATTTCGTTCGCCGGCCCTTATGCGGGACCGGGGCGCTCACTAAACTGGCCCATCCCGACCCGAGAACCGTAACCGCACCGGCACGCATCGCATGATTCCAGGCGACTTCGACTACCACCTGTTCGGCACGCATGTACGCTTCGGCGACGGTGCCGCGCAAGCCTTGGGAGACGAGCTGCGCGCGCGAGGCCTGCAACGCCCTGTGGTGCTGACGCAGGACCGGATTGCCGGCACGCCGCGCTACGCGGCCTTGCTGCGCTCGCTTGACGGCATGGCCGTGCTGGCACGCGGCGGCATCCCGGCGCATTCCAGTGTCAGTTTAATAGAAACAATGGCGCCGGAAGTCGCGGCCTTCGGCGCCGATTGCCTGGTCGCCGTTGGCGGCGGCAGCGTGGCCGACACGGCGAAGG
This sequence comes from Bordetella genomosp. 8, assembly GCF_002119685.1. NCBI lineage: Bacteria > Pseudomonadati > Pseudomonadota > Betaproteobacteria > Burkholderiales > Alcaligenaceae > Bordetella > Bordetella genomosp. 8. The sequence goes on from NZ_CP021108.1 coordinate 16,618, forward strand.
CCTTGGCCTTGCTGTTGGCGGAAGGTGGACGCCTGGCGGATCACGTGACGGTGTTCCAGCCGCCGTCGACCGTGCACATACCGCGCCGCATCGAAGCCAAGCTGCCCATCATCGCGGTCCCCACCACCGCGTCCGGCGCGGAGACGACGTCTTCCTTCGGCGTGCGGGACGATGGCCACGACAAGCTGATGTTCTGGAATCGCCAGGTATCGGCCGCGGCGATCCTGATCGACCCTTTGCTGAGCCAGGACGTGCCGCTCGCCACCATGCGCTACACGGCGATGAATGGCGTCGCGCATTGCCTGGAGAGCCTGTACTCGAAAGGCCGGTCGGTCGTGTCCGACGGCATGGCGATACAGGGTGTGGCGCTGTTCGCCCAGGCCCTGGGCTTGCCCTTGCCTGAAGAGACCGGCCAACGCCGCCTGATCCTGGCCGCTGCCCACGTCTCCGGCATGGCGTTGGCGATGGCGCGCAGCTGCCTGCATCACGCCATCTGCCACGTGGTGGGCGCGCGCCTCGATCTGCCGCACGGCCTGGTCAATACCGTCATCCTGCCGCATGCCCTGCGTTTCAACGAAGCCGTGGCCGGGCCGTTGCTGGCGCCCGCGCTGGACTGCGTCAATCGTAGCGCCGCGCGGTCCGCGCGCCGCTACGACAGCCTGTCGGATTGGCTGGCGCGGACGGCCGACGACCTGGACCTGCCGCGCCGCCTGCGCGACCTGGGTGTCCCGGCGGACGTGCTGCCGGATATTGCCGGGCATGTGATGACGGAGCGAGGCCTGGCGCTCAACCCCCGTCCTGTCGCCGCCGCGAGCGACGTGCTCGCGATCCTGCGGCAGGCATTCTAGACACAGCAGGAGACAACATGGAAATCGTCGAAAGCGGCGCCACGCTGGGCGTACGCATCGAAGGCCTGGACCTGGACCAGCCGCTGTCGCCAGAGGCGTACCGCGCGATAGAACAGGCGCTGGGCCGCTACGGGGTCGTGTGCTTTCCGCGCCAGCGGCTGGAGGCCGCGTCGCTGAAGCGGTTCGCGCAGAATTTCGGGACACTGGAGGTGAACGTCGCCAATCTGTACCACGAGCCGGATATTCCCGAGGTGATGATCCTGTCCAACATCGTCGAGAACGGCAAACCGATAGGCTTGAGCGACGCCGGCCAGGATTGGCATACGGATATGTCGTACAGCCGCACCATCGCGTTCAGCAATGTGCTGTACGGCATACGCATCCCCGTGCGCGACGGCAAGTCGCTCGGCAACACCGAATTCTGCAATATGCATGCGGCCTACGAAGGACTGCCGCAGGCCTTGAAGGACGAACTGGACGGCATGACCATCACCCATGACTTCAACAAGTTCTGGGAGATGATGCGGCGCGAAAAAGGCAGCACGCGGCCGCCGCTGACGGAGGCGCAGCGCCGGCGCAAGCCGCCGGTCTCCCATCCGGTATTCCTGACGCATCCCATCACCGGCCGCAAGGTGCTGTATGCGAACCCCGGCTATTCGATGCGCATCAACGAAATGACGGAAGCGCGCAGTGCCGAGGTCCTGGACTTCCTGTTTCGGCATCAGCTGCAGGAGAAGTACCGCTACCGCCACAACTGGTCGGAAGGCGACGTGCTGATGTGGGACAACATGGGCACCATCCACAACGCGGTGGCCGATTACCGGCCCGACGAGCCGCGGTTGATCAAGCGCTGCCAGGTCATGGCGGACAAGTACTTTCCGGAGGCGTTCGCAGGACAGACATGATCGCGTGCTCGGCACAACGAGCGGCGCCATATGAGCGGCCCATGCCGCCACAACGAGGAGACAGACATGAAGCTACGAGACATGGCCAGGCGGGCACTGGCAGGAGGCGGCGTGCCGAAGTTGGCCATCGCGGCCATCCTCGGCATCGCCGCGACGGCCGCGATGAGCACGGCCGCGCGCGCCGACGACTATCCATCGCGGCCGATACGCATGGTGGTGGGATATGCCGCCGGCGGCCCCACCGACGTGATCGCACGCGTCATGGCCAAGGAGATGACGGAAAGCCTGGGCGCTTCCGTCGTGGTGGAGAACAAGCCCGGGGCCAGCGCGTCCATCGCCGCCACCGACGTGATGCGCGCGCCGCCCGATGGCTACAAGCTGCTGGTCACGTCGCTGACGTTGAACGTGAATCCGCTGCTGTATCCCAAACGCTATGACTACGATCCGGTGAAGGCTTTCGAGCCCATCACCAACTTCGCCAACAACCCGATGTTGCTGGTCACCAACTACGACTCGCCGTACAAGGACCTGCCCAGCCTGATCGCCGATGCCAAGGCACATCCCGGCAAGCTGACCTTCGGCTCGTCCGGGGTGGGCGGCTCGGCCCACCTGGCCGCCGAAATGCTGGCGACCGAAGCTGGCATCAAGATGGTCCACGTTCCTTTCAAGGGCAACGGTCCGGCATTGCAGGAGATGGTGGCGGGGCGCATCAGCTTCATGTTCTACCCCAGCGTGGGCATCGCCAACTACGTTGCCGCCAAGCAGCTACGCGTCCTGGCCGTGGGCACGGACAAGCCGGAGAAGGACTTCCCCGGCGTGCCCACCATGGACAGCCTGGGCTACAAGGGCTTCGAGCAGGGCGCGCCCTGGGTGGGCATGCTGGCGCCCGCCGGTACGCCCAAGGCCATCGTCGACAAACTGAACAAGGCGGCGGTGGACGCGCTGGCCAAGCCTGCCGTGCGTGCGCAACTGGCGCAACTGGGCGCGGTGGTGGTCGCCGACAGCCCGGCGCGCTTCCGCCAGTTCCTGATCGAAGACAAGGCGCGTTGGGCCGACGTCATCAAGAAGGGCAACGTGACCGCCGACGATTCGGGGAATTGACGATGCGACCCGGGTCTCCTCGCCCCGAGGACGGCGCACCATGAGCGGCATCGCGCTGGACGATTGCTATTCCGTGGACCGGCTGCGGGCGGCCGCGCGGGCGCGCCTGCCCGCGCCCGTGTTCGATTTCTTCGAAGGCGGCGCCGAAGACGAGATCACCTTGCGCGACAACGTGGACGCGTTCCGCCGCGTGCGTCTGCTGCCGCGGGTGCTGCGCGACGTGTCCCGCGTCGACCTGGCCGCCACGCTGCTGGGCCGCGCCGCCCGGCTGCCGCTGGCCATCGGTCCCACCGGCGCCGTGGGCTTCGGCTGGCGCGGCGGCGATGTGGCGCTGGCACGCGCCGCCGCGCGGCTGGGGCTGCCTTATGCGCTATCGACCTCGGCGACGGCATCCATCGAAGAGATCGCCGAGCAGGCCCCGGGCCGGCTCTGGTTCCAGGCCTATATCCTGCAGGACAAGGCCAGGCTGGACGAACTGATAGGCCGCGCCCACGCGGCGGGCTATGAAGGCCTGGTCATCACCGTCGATCTGCCCGTGGGCGGTAAACGCGAACGCGACCTGGCCAACGGCCTGGGCTTTCCGATGAAGATCACGCCGCGCAATTTCTGGCAGTTCGCGTGCCGTCCCGCGTGGTCGCTGGACATGCTGATACGCCGGCCGCCTGTCATGCCCAGCCTGGCGGGCCTGAAGAAAGTCGAAAGCGACCGCAAGGCGATGCAGTCCGTGGCGGGGCGCAATTACGACCCTGCATTCGACCTGGCCGCGTTGGCGCGCATCCGCGATCGCTGGCCGCGCAAGCTCATCGTCAAGGGCGTGGTGCATCCCGCCGACGTCGACGCCATCGTCGCATTGGGCGCGGACGCCCTGGTGGTGTCCAACCATGGCGGACGCCAGCTCGATACCGGCATCGCCACGCTGGACGCCCTGCCCGCCATCGTGGCGGCGGCGCGCGGCCGGGTGCCGGTGCTGCTGGATGGCGGCGTGCGGCGCGGCAGCGACGTCTACAAGGCCCTGGCGCTGGGCGCGGCGGGCGTATTGACGGGACGCGCGACGCTGTATGGCGTGCTGGCCGGCGGCGAGGAGGGCGTACAGCGCGCGTTGCAGATCCTGGCCGACGAACTGGCGCGCACCATGCAGCTGTGCGGCACGCCCACGTTGGCGGATATTTCGAGCGATGTCCTGCGCATGCCCGACGCCCGGGCCATGCCCTGGGCCGAGTCCGTCCCGGCATGTGCCGAAGCACCGCGGCAGCCGCCGCACGCCGCGTACCGTTACGCAAAGGAGCTGGAATGAACGACACGATCAGCCTGTGCCGCAACCAGGTCATGGGCTTCTTCCGCGACCTGGACGACAAGTCCTACGACAGCCTGGTGGGCCGCATGACGCCGGATGGCATATGGCATCGCCAGGGAAAGGTGCTGAACGGCCGCGAGGACGTGATGCGTGCGATGTCGGCGCGATCGCCGACCATGCGTATCCATCACCTGATCAGCAACCTGTACGCCGACCGCGCGGACGAGCGGCGCTGCGTCATGCGCGGCTATATGCTGGTAGTGCGCCACGAGGCCGGCCGCCCGCTGCAAGGCCCCGCGCCGCTGGACGGAATCGAGAACATCCGCACGACGCATATCGAACTCGTCCGCGTCGACGGCGCCTGGCTGATTGCCGTCATGCGCAATGACGAGCCCAGTTTCGCCATCCAGGCATAGACCATCACGAGGAACACGCCATGAAATGGATACGCTATACGCAGGCGGGTCGCACCAGCTACGGCATCCTGGAGGGCGATCGCATTACCGCCGTGCGCGGCGATCCCTTTCGAGGACACGAGACAACCGGCGAGACGCTCCGCCTGGACGACGTGCGGCTGGAAGTGCCGGTCGTGCCTCCCACCTTCTATTGCGTGGGCCTGAACTACGTCACCCACATCGGCACCGAGGGCCTGAAGATACCCACGCAGCCGGACGTCGGGTATCGCGCCAACAACGCGTTGCAGGCGCATGGACAGGACGTGATGATGCCCGCCGATGCCACCAAGGTTCATTACGAAGGCGAGCTGGTGGTGGTGATCGGCAGGAAAACGCGCAACGTCAGCGAGGCGGAAGCACGAGGCTGCGTGCTCGGCTACACCATCGGCAATGACGTGAGCGAACGGGTCTGGCAGGGTTCGGACCGCACATTCTGGCGTGCCAAGAACAGCGATACCTTCAAGCCCATGGGGCCCTGGATAGAAACACAGGCCGATGTGGACACGATGGAAACCGTGGTGCGGCTGAACGGCGAGGAACGCACGCGGTTTCGCACCAACGACATGCTGTTCGGCATCGACCGCTTCATCAGCACGATGAGCCGCTACCTGACCTTGCATCCCGGCGACATCCTGTGGATGGGAACCGACGGGCATTCACCGGATCTGCGCGACGGCGACGTGGTCGATATCTCCATCACGGGACTGGGTACGTTGACGAATCGCTTCGTACGGGCAAAATAGAAAATTCCCTTTCCGGAGACCGCCATGCGCGCAGCCCTCTATTCCAGGAACGGACCCGCGCGGGACGTCCTGCAGGTGACCGATCTTCCGACGCCGGAGCCCGCACCGGGCGAAGTCCGCGTCAAGCTCGCCGTCTCCGGCGTGAATCCCTCGGATGTGAAATCCCGTGCCGGCAGCCGTCCGGTGACGCAAGGCTTTGTGGTGCCGCACAGCGATGGCGCGGGCGTGATAGACCGCGTGGGCAGCGGCGTGGCGCAGGGTCGGGTGGGCGAACGCGTGTGGATATGGAACGGGCAGTGGCAACGTCCCATGGGCACGGCCGCCGGGTACATCGTCCTGCCGGCGGCCCAGGCGGTGCCCTTGCCCGGGGGCGTGAGCTTCGAGGCCGGCGCATGCATGGGCATCCCGGGGCTGACCGCGATGCGTGGCGTGATGCTGCTGGGCGACCTGGCGGGAAAGACCGTGCTGGTGACCGGCGGCGCGTCGGGCGTGGGCTACTACGCGGCGCAGATGGCGCGGCTGCGTGGCGCCCGGGTCATCACCACGGTCGGGTCCGTGGAAAAGGCGGGCGTGCTGGAAAAGGCCGGTATCGCGGACAACATCCTGTACAAGCAGGAATCCGTGCCGGACCGTCTGCTGGAGATGACCGGCGGCCGGGGCGTGGACGCCATCGTCGATATGGATTTTTCCACCACCGCGGCCCTGGTGCCGGCGGGCGCGGTGGCGCCGCATGGCGTGATCGCGGTGTACGGATCGAATCAGCGCGGCGATATCCCCTTGAACTTCGGTGCGTGGCTGCCGCGCTCGCTGAGCCTGCATTTCTACCTGGTCTACGACCTGCTGCCGGAACAGCGCCGGCAGACGGTGGATGCGCTGGATGCGCTACTGCGTGGGAACGAGCTATCGCACCTGGTGGCGCCTGCGTATCCGCTGGACGACATCGCCGGCGCGCACGAAGCGGTGGAGTCCGGACGCATCGTTGGCAATGTGGTCGTGGCCCTGCCCGCGTAGCACCGGTTCAATCGTCATCCGGCCACATCAGCTTGCCGGCCAGTCCGGAGAACGTCGTGGCGGAGAACTTGGCCATCAGGCGCGAGCGGTACATCTCGACCGTGCGTGGGCTCAGGTTGAGTTGCCGTGCGACCATCTTGCTGGTCTTGCCCTCGGCGATCAGCAGCGCGATTTCGCGTTCGCGGTCGCTGAGGTCCGGCGTCACGGGATGCCGCGTGCTCAAGTCCTCGAAGGTCCAGATGCACAGCGCCAGGGGATCGGCCGGCGTCAACGACCGGCCGATCAGACGGCACCAGAACAGGTCGCCGTCCAGGCGTTTCATGATGCGCTCGCAGGCATAGATGCCGTGGGCGTTCATCGCCGTCCTGGCGCCGTCCGTGGCGCGCACCGCGTCGCGCCGGGCCGGATACAGCGCATCGAAGCTGGTCTCGTTCAGTGTCCCGGGGGGGTATCGGAAGATGGCCTCCAACCGCGAGTTGGCCTGCTGGATGATGCGCCAGCGCGCCACGCACAAGCCGGCCGGAGCCTGCATGAAGGCCTGTCGATAATCGAGCTGCGGCTGCACATCCATGCGGCCTCCCGGAATCGCGCCGGCGCGGCGCGTAAGCCGAAATCTACGCCACTAGTCGCCGGTCGTGATATGCGCCTTCTGTATGATTTCTCGCGCCGTATCGATCTCCCGGTCCAGGAATTTGGCGTAGTCGTCCGCCGTTCCGCCGGCGGGTTCGAAGCCCAGGTCGACGATATGGCGGGCGGCGTCGGGCGTCTTCAGGCGGGCGTCGAAGCCGGCGGCGAGTTTGCGCGCCACCGCGTCGGGCACCCCCTTGGGCGCGATCACGCCATAGGAGATCACGCCGGCGACCTCGGGCACGCCCGCTTCCGCGAAAGTCGGGACATCGGGCAGCGAGGCCAGGCGGTGCGCGCCGGTCACCGCCAGGGCGCGCAGGCGGCCGGATTGGATGTGCGGCAGCACGGTGGAAGGCGCGGAAAAATTGACCTGGGTCTCGCCGGCCACCACCGCCATGACCGAAGGCGCGCCGCCGCGGTAAGGCACGTGGACCAGGCCCGCGCCCGTCACCATGTTGAACTGTTCGCCCGCCAGGTGCAGCGCCGTGCCGTTGCCGGCGGAGCTGAAATTGAAGCGCCCGGGATGGGCCTTGGCCATCGCGACCAGCTCGGCGACGCTATGCGCCGGCACGTCCTTGTTCACCGACAGGACGATGGGGGACGTGGCCGCGAGGATCACCGCGCGAAAATCCTTGCGCGTGTCATAGGGCAGCTTGCTGCCCAGCAAGGTCGCGTTGATGGGAAATGCGCTGTCCACCACCCCCAGGGTGTAGCCGTTGGGCTGCGCCGTCGCCACGACGTTGGTACCGGCGACCGATGCGCCGCCGGCGCGGTTTTCCACGATGATGCGATCGCCCAGGCCGCCGCCCGGCGTGCTGGCCAGCAGGCGGGCGATGACGTCGGAAGCGCCACCCGGCGCATAGGGGACGACGATGCGTATCGGCTGGGCCGGGAAATCGTCGGTGGCATGCGCGGGCGCGCCGGCGGCGGATAGCGCCAGCGCGGCGCCGAGCAGAGCGGTACGCGGATTCATTGCGGGTCTCCAGGTGGGATGCGGGCTATTCCGTCGCCGCGTATTTGCGCAGGACTTCGGGGTCCGGTTCGAAGCCCAGGCCGGGCACGTCCGGCACCTGGACCATGCCGTCGCGCGGCAGCGTGATGCCGCCGGACAATTCGACCGGCATGTCGCAATAGAAGCGTTCGAGTATCGGTGAGGTCGGCAAGGTGGCCAGCACATGCATCGTCGCCAGCAGGCCGGGACCGAAGTACGCGCTGTGCGGCATCAGGCGGATGTCGCGCGCGGCGGCATCGCGCGCGATTTCCAGCATCGCGGTGATGCCGCCGGTCTTGATGGCGCTGGGCTGCGCGTAGGCGATGCCCGTACTGTCCAGCACGCGCCGGAACTCGACGGGATTGCCGACGTTTTCGCCCATCGCCAGCGGGATATCGATGCGGCGGGACAGCGCCGCCATGGCGCTGAAGTCGTCGACCGGGAACAGGGGCTCTTCCAGCCACATGGGCGCGAAGGCGGCGACCTCGCGCGCGAACCGTTCGGCCGTGGGCAGGTCGAACGGGCAGTTCAGGTCCACCATGAGGCCGACGTCCGCGCCGATCGCGGCGCGCGATTCGCGTACGGACGGGACGTCGCGTTCGTGCAGCTTCACGTACCGGTAGCCTTGGTCCACCGCACGGGCGGCGTGGCGCGCGGCCAGATTGGGGTCGCGGTAAGGCAACAGGCTGGCGTAGACGGGCATCCGCGCGTGGCGCAGGGGGCCGATCAGCCCATGCACCGGGCGTCGGGCGGCCTTGCCGGCGATGTCCCAGAGCGCGATGTCGATGGCGGATATCGCATATTGCAGCGGGCCGGCGCGGCCGAAGTGGTAAAGGGTGCGATCGAGCTTGTCGATGACGTCCTCGCGCCGCAGCGCGTCCTCTCCCACGCATAGCGGGGCGACCAGCCGATCGATCAGCAGGCGGGTGACGGGCCAGATGCGTACGCCGAACGCGTCGCCCCAGCCGACGATGCCGTCGTCGGTGGTGACCTTGACCAGCAGGCTTTCCATGCGGGTGCGCGGTTTGCCTCCCAGCGGCAGGGGCGCGGCGCCGCTGTCGTAAGGAATGGCGATCGGCAGCGTTTCTATGGATGCGATTTTCATGGCTACGCCTTCAGGACGTGACGACCGCATGGTGTCCGTCGTAGTTTTCCAATGCGTCGGGATTGGCGTCGATGCCGATGCCCGGCGTGTCGTCGAGCGCGATGCGGCCTTGCGCCGGCGCGGGAAAGCCGGGTGCGCCCAGGGTGCGCAAGGGATTCGGATTGGCGTCCAATTCCAGCACGCCGTCGCCACCGGCGGCGCACAGTACGTGGGCGGCCAGCGCCGCGCCGATATGCGTGCCGAACGCATGCGGGCAGTAGCGCTTGCCGCGCGCCAGCGTCTCGCGCGCCAGGGGCAACACCTGGCTGACGCCGCCCCATTTGCCCAGGTCGGGCTGGACTACGTCCAGCCATTCGAAGGCGGCGCGGAAGGCATCCACGCCCAGCAGGTTCTCGCCGCCTGCCAGAGGGTGCCCGGCGGCGTGCAGGGTGTGCCATTCATGCGCCGGCCGCTCGGGGCCGATGGGTTCTTCCACCCATTGCAGCGGCAAGTCGCGGATGCGCTCCAGCGCGCGGCTGGCGCTGTCGACGTTCCATCCGCAGTTCGCGTCGATCATGGCGCTTTCATCGGCGCACAGGCCCTGCACCGTCCGCCGCAGGTCGTCCAACGCGCCATCATCCTGGAAGCCCGCCTTGAACTTGAAAGCGCGAAAGCCGCGCTCGCGCAGATCGTCCAGCGCCTGCCGCGACAATGACGGCGACACGCCGCTGGCGTACACCGGCAGCGGGCGCGGCTGTCCGCCCAGCAGCCGATACAGCGGCACGCCGCGCATGCGCGCCGCCAGGTCCCACAGCGCGCAGTCCAGGCCCGCCAGCACATGCGCGATGGGTCCGGGCTCGCCGGCAAGCCGCAGCATGGGAATCATCGCGGCCTGGAGCTCGTCCTGCAGCGCGGGGATGTCGGCGATCTTCCTGCCGACGACGCGGGGCGCCACCAGCTTTTCCAGGATGGTGGCGCGGTGGTAGGCGCCGAAGGGCGGATGGCCGCTCCAGATCTCGCCCCAGCCATGGTGGCCGGATGCGTCCCGCACCCTGAGCAGCGCCGAGGTGCGCTGCGTCGACGTGCCGAAAGAGGATTTCACCGCGGGTGGCGCGTTGTCCTGGAAGACGTAGACGTCGATACGGTCGACCTGGAGAAAGTCGCCTTCCGGCAGAGCGGCGAGGGCGGCCGGAGCGGCCGCGGACATGGCGTGGGAACGGGAGTCGGAAGACATCTGTGATCCTGCGGTGCTATGTGATCCTGCGGTGCTAAGTGATGCTGTGCTGTGCGATGCCATGTGGTCCCATGTGGCGCCATGGCCGGCGCGGGCTCAGCGATTGGTCAGGCCCGGGGAGCGCGCCACCACATCGGCCCATAGTCGCGATTGCGCCTGCCATTCCTTCTGGAAGTCGGCACTGGAACCGCCGCCCGGTTGCAGGCCGCCGCCACGCAGCGCGGCCTGGATGTCGGGCATGGCCAGCGCGCGGTTCATCGCGGCATTCAGCCGGTCGACGCGATCGGCCGGCACGCCGACGCGGGTGAACATGCCGGCCCAGGACGATATTTCCATGCCGGGCACGCCGGCCTGCGCCATGGTCGGCACGTCGGGAAAGGCCGCCGAGCGCGCGCGCCCCGTGGTGGCCAGGCGCTTGACGCGCCCGGAACTGACGAAGGGTTCGGTGACCGCCTGGGTTTCGATCAGCATGTCGGCGTTGCCGGACGCCACGCCCAGCGCCGCCGCCGGGCTGCCGTTGAAGGGCACCTGGTAGATGTCCGCGCCGGTCTGCTGCTTCAGGACTTCGGTGGCCAGCTGCGCGGCGCTGCCCGGGCCGCTGTTGGCCGCGACCAGCGCACCGGGTTTCTGGCGTGCGCGGGCGATCAGGGCCGCCATGGAATCGATGCCGCTATCGCTGCGCACGACCAGGAAGAAGTCCGTCGAGTACATCTTGCCGACGGCCTTCAGGTCCTTGAGGACGTCGACGGCCTGGCGCGGATAGACATGGGGATTGATGGCCATGGTGCTGCCGGCCGCCACCAGCACGGTGTAGCCGTCGGCGGGATTCTTCAACACTTCCTGTGCCGCGATCTGGCCGTTGGCGCCCGGCCTGTTCTCGATCACGACGGGCTGGCCCAGGGCCTGGGCCATCGACTGGGCGATCGCGCGGGCGCCGGTGTCCGGGGTGGAACCGGCGGGCGAGGCGATCACGAGCGTGATCGGACGTGTGGGGAAGTCCTGTCCCGCGGCGTGGACGCTGGCCACGCACGCCGGCAGACAGGCCAGGACCAAAAGCAGTCGGCGCATGGTTGTCTCCTGTGCCGGGACGTCGCGTGCCTGGGATAAGCGCGTCGCGTTCCGGTCGACTATCGATCGATCGTAGGCCGACCGGGCATGGATGGTCTAATACCAAAATGATCCTGCGCGATACGTGCGGCGTTTCACCCCACCGGCACGCGGGACGGCATGCATTGCAATCTTGGAAGGATGATCGGAACGCCATGTCGACGCGCGCATCCAGCCTGGACCTGAGGATGGTCCGGCAATTCCTGGCGGTGGCCGAGACGCTGAGCTTTCGCAAGGCGGCGGAACAGATGCATATGGCGCAGCCGCCGTTGAGCCAGGCCATCATGCGCCTGGAATCCCTGGTCCAGGCCAGGTTGTTCGAGCGGTCGCCGCGCGGCGTGCGGCTGACGCCCGCCGGCGAGGTCTTCAAGCTGGAGGCCGCACGGTTGCTGAACCAGGCCGACCGCGCGCTGGATCGGACGCGGCGCGCGGGACGCGGCGAACTGGGTACGGTGCACGTGGGCTTCATCGGGCCGGCGATGATCGCGCTGCTGCCCAAGGTGATCCGCGCCTTCCGCGAACGCTACGCGGGGGTCGAGCTGGCGCTGCACGAAGGAAGCTCGATGCAGGTCGCCGGGATGATCCATTCGGATACCGTCGACATCGGATTCCTGGTGACGCCGGCGGAGCTGGAGCCGGACGTGATGACCGAGGTCATCGCCGTGGATACGTTGATGGCGATGCTGCCGGCCGGCCATCGCCTGGGCGGCGCGGCGAGCGTCAGGCTGGAGGACCTGGCGGACGATGCCTTCGTGATGTTCTCCGCGCAGGGCGTGCCGACCCTGTCCTCGCGCATTGCCGTCCTGTGCCGGCAGTCGGGCTTCGAGCCGCGCATCGTGCAGGAGGCCGTGCAGATATCGACGGTGCTGGGCCTGGTGGCGGGAGGCCTGGGCGTGGCTATCCTGCCCGGGTCGATAGGAGGCCTGGCCGCCACTGGCGCGGTGGTCTGCAAACCGCTGGCCGCGGATGCGGAGTCGCTGCGCGTGCAGATATGCGCCGCCTACCGCGCCGAACGGCTGAGCGAAGCCGCGCGGACGTTCCTGGTGACGGCGCGGTCCTGCGCGGGCAGCGCCTGAGCGGATCAGCGCGCCGCGGTTGCCGGCACCAGCACCAGCCGGCCCTGCGCCGTGCGTGATTCCAGCTGGCGCAGCGCGTCCTGCACCTGCGACAGCGGCATCACCGTCGCGCGTGGCGTGGCCAGTTGGCCCGCTTCGTACAGGCGGAAGATCTCCTGGATGCAGTGGCGCATCTCGTCGGGCGCCTTCTTGCGGTAGTCGCTGACCTGCACGCCGCTGACTTCCATGTTCTTCAGCATGACGTAGTTGATCTTCAGCGTCGGGATGCGGCCCGCGGCGAAGCCGATGACCACATAGCGGCCGCGCCATGCCACCGCGCGGATGGCGGCGTCGAAGATGTCGCCGCCCAGCGGGTCCAGTACGATGTCCGCGCCCGCGCCGCCGGTCGCGGCGTGGACCTGGGCGCGCAGGCCGTCGCGCAGGTCGGCAACCGAAAGGTCGATCACGGCGTCGGCGCCCGCGCGCAGCACGGTGTCGGCCTTGGCGGGGCTGCTGACGGCGGCCAGCACGCGCACTCCGTACGCCTTGGCCAACTGGACCGCGGCCATGCCGACGGCGCCGGTGGCGCCCAGTATCAGCGCGGTGTCGCCCCGCTTGGCGCGGCCGCGTTCGCACAGGGCAAACCACGCGGTGTCGAAACCCAGCGACATCGCCGCGGCGTCGATGAAGGACAAGCCATCCGGCAGGCGGAAGCAGCTGGTCGCCGCGACGGCGATTTTTTCCGCATAGCCACCATGTTCGGCCAGCGTCAGGACACGATCGCCGGGCCGCAGTCCCGTCACGCCGGCGCCGATGGCGCTGACGATGCCGGTGGGCAGCTTGCCCGGCGAAAACGGCCTGGGCGGCAGGAACTGGTATTTTCCGGCGACGACCAGCGTATCGACGAAGTTCGCCGCGATGGCCTGGATATCGACAACGACCTGGCCGGCCTGTGGAACGGGATCGGCGACGGTTTCCATGCGCAATTGATCGATCGCGCCGAATTCCCTGAGGATAGCTGCCTGCATGGTGCGGGTCCTTTAAGATGCGGCGCGCATTCAGGCGCCGCCGCGCGGGTCCAGGGTGCTGAAGGTGCCGCGCCCCACCGCGCAAGGCGCGGCGCCGGGCGCGTGCGCGACTTCGACGTCGGCGCGGGCGATGGCGCGTCCCAGCCGCAGGACTTTGGCGGTGGCGTACAGGTCGGCGCCGGGGGCCGGCTTCAGGTAGTCGATGCGCAGGTCCACCGTGGGCGCCATGCGGCTGATCTGCACCGCGACGGCGGCGTGCGCGGCCATGTCGATCAGGGCCGCGAGCACGCCGCCATGGATGTTGTCGGATCCCGCCGCGCGGCGCAGCGACGGGCTGTACGGCAGGCGGATCACGACCACACCGGTGTCGGCGTCGGCCGACACGGCTTCGGGATTGAGCAGCGCGTGGAAAGGCGGGTGCGCCAGTTCATGGCGCAGCCGCTCCAGGACGGTGTCGGCGTGCGCGTTCACGGCGTCGTTCATCGTCACACTCACTTGGCGGGCGCCGCGCTGGCGCCTTCCTTCGCCTGCCAGCGGACGGGGTTGGGCGCCAGCCGACCGGACTTGACGTCTTCCACCAGGTCGCGCTTGAAGATCTTGCCGCTGGCGGTCAGCGGGATTTCGGGCAGCTCCATGTAGTACTCGGGCATGTCGTAGCGCGACAGGCCGGACGCATCCAGATGCGCGAGCATGTCCTCGCCCGTCAGGCTGGCGCCCGGTTTCAGCATGACCGCCAGGCAGACCTTTTCTCCCAGTCGCGTGTCGGGTACCGGCAATACCGCGGCGCGCGCGACCGCGGCATGCTGCATGGCCAGGTTTTCGATACGCGCGGGATAGATGTTGTGGCCGCCGCGGATGATCAGGTCCTTCTTGCGGCCGGTGATGACCAGGTAGCCATCCGCGTCCAGCCGGCCGACGTCGCCGGTCATGAACCAGCCGTGCGAGTTGAAGGCGTTTTCCGTGGCTTTCTGGTTATCGAAGTAGCCGAGCATCAGGCTGGCGCCGCGGCCGCCGATCTGGCCGGTTTCGCCGATCGGGACCTCCTTGTCGGGGTCGTCGGTGGACCAGATCCTGATTTCGTAGCTGGCGCAGGCGCGGCCGGAAGTTTCGATGATGCGGCGCGGGTCGTCGTTCGGCAGCGTGTAGTGATGGGAGCACGCTTCCGTCATGCCGTAGCCGCTTTGCGGCATGACGCCGTAGCGCATCAGTTCGGCGACCACATCCTTCGGCGCGGAGGCGCCTGAAATGCGGAAGCCTTGCAGCGCGCCGACGCGCGACAGGCCGCGGGCCTTGAGTTCGGCGAGCAGGTCGACGGCATGGGTGGGCACGCCGAACAGGAAGGTGGCGCCGGTATCGAGCAGGCGATCGAGCACGCTGGCGCCGCGCGGCAGGTCGTGCACGACCAGTTCGCCGCCGGTGGCCAATGCGCTGATCAAGGCGCCCAGGCCCAGGTTGTGGCTGAGCGGGCTCATGGTGTAGATGACGGAGCGGGGGCCGAAGGACCAGTCCTTGGCGATCTCGCGGGCGTTGGCCAGCAGCGTGTTGTCGCTGTGCATCACGCCCTTGGGGGCGCCGGTCGTGCCGGAGGTGAAGGCCAGGTAGACCAGCCGGTTCGGTTCGGTGGACCAGGCGTCGGCCGATGTGGAATCGGCCGGTGCCTGGACGGCGCGCGTGGGGGCGCCCGGTGTGGCGTCGGCGAACGGCATGACGTCGGCCGGCCTGTCCTTGACCGGCGGCAGGCCGATCACATGGCGCAGCGTCGGCAGGCGCTCCAGCATGGCGAAGATGTCGTTGCGGCCGGCATCGGCGCCGTAGCCCTTTTCGCCAATGAAGGCGGCCGCGCTGACGCTTTCCATCAGGGCCAGGACGTCGGCGGCGGTATGGTCGCGATGCAGCGAGGGGCAGCAGGCGTAGGCGTTGCGCGAGCACGCCAGCAGCGCGATCGCGGTTTCGACGCGGCTGGACATCCAGACGCCGACGCGTTGGCCGGCGCGCACGCCGGCGGCCTGCAACGCGGCCGCCAGGCGGTCCGCCGCGGCGATCAGTTCGGCATAGGTCAGACGCAAGCCCTGATCGCGCACTGCGCAGGCATCCGGCGTGGACAAGGCGTGGCGCCTGGTTGCCATGTATATCGTCTCGTCCCGCCAGAAACCTGCTTCATAGAACGCCGCCATCCGCTCGGCGCTCAGCAGGGTCAGTACGGTGTTGATGGAAGGCTTGGTCAAGGATCGCTCCGTGCAACGCAGGCGCCGTGGACGGTTACGCATGCGCTACGTGAAAATCGGGAAAAGTTTCTTTTTTTGTATTGCCCGGACGCGGCATGCGGCCGGCTCGCGCCGGTCGTTGGCCGCGCCGGTCTCGTCAGCGCGAAGAGCCGCCGAACCACCCGCGGATCATGCTCCACAGGGACGACATGATCAGCGAGAAGCCGCTGATGGGTTTGGCGGGCTTGGCCGGCGGCCGGGGCGTGCGCGGGCCGGTCGCCGGCGCCTGGCCCGGCGGCATGCCGCCGATGCCGCCTGCTGGCGGCGTCGCCGCCGGGGCTTGTGCGCCACCGGCGATGGTGGTGGCACCGGCCGCACCGGCGGCCGCGATGCCGCCATCGGCGACGATGGGGCCATCGCCCAGGCCCGCGCTGGCGGCGCCCGCCGCGCCATGCAATTCACCGGCCTGGCGGCTTTGGGATATCTGCGCTTCCAGGTTCTTGGAGAACTGCGAAATGATCTGGTTGGCCACCGTCTGGATCATGCCCACGCCGCGGCCGTATTGCGCCACCGCGCCCGACAGCGTCAGGTCCGTATCGATGATCACCTTGGACCCCTTGGCGCTGGGCTGCAGCCCGAAGCGGATGGTGGTGTTGGCATTGCCGCGGCCCTTGGCGTCGGCGCCGCTGGCCTTGATGCGCGCCGTGTGCGCGGTGTTGTCGACTTCCTCGAACACCGCGTTGCACAGGAAGGACAGCGCCACGGGCCCCAGCTTGACGGCAACCTTGCCCTTGAAGGTTTTGTCGTCGATGATTTCCACCAGCTCGGCGCCGGGCATGCACGGCACGATGCTTTCGATGTCCATCAGGATCGGCCATGCCTGATCGGGAGGCAGCGACACTTCGAAGTTGTTGGTGAATTGCATGGCGGTTGTCCTCCCCGGGGCGCCGTGCGGCGCTGGTCAAATTTGAGCCAGTTTAGCAGGTCTATGCCAAATTAGGCACAAGTACCAAAAATAATACAAGGCGAATCAGGTCGGCGGATGCTCGGACTGCGCCATGCGTGCCGCGTCGCGCGCCGCGATATGACGGCGCACGTCCAGCGGCTTGATCGGCAGGCGCGTTACGAAGCCCGGCGCGCCCAGGGCGTCGTCCACCGCCGCGGCGATGGCGGCCCCGGCCGCGTTGGTGCCGCCTTCCCCCGCGCCCTTCAAGCCCATGGGATTGAGCGGGCTGGGCGCGTCTTCCGTGATCAGTACGTCGACCGGCGGCATTTCGTGCGCGGTGACCATGACGTAATCCGCGAAGGTGGTCGACAAGGGCTGGCCGTCCGCGTCATAAGTGAATTCCTCGAACAGCGCACCGCCTATGCCTTGCGCCAAGCCGCCGACGATCTGGCCTTCGATCAGCATGGGATTGACCGCGCGGCCCACGTCGTAGGCCACCAGGTATTTCTCCAGGCGCACCTGCCCGGTGTCGGCGTCGACGCACACCTGCGCGGCATGCACGCCGTAGGGATAGTTCATGTGGTCGCTGTAGAACCAGCCTTCGGCGGACAGGCCGGGCTCGTGGCCGTCGCTGGTGCGCGAGCCGGGATGCAGATAACGCGCGACTTCTTCCAGGCCGATGTCGCGGCCTTGCGCGTCGTCGGCGCGGCGGATGCGGCCATCGGCCATCGTCAGGTCGGCCGGCGTGGCGTCCAGCAGCTTGGCGGCGACATCCAGGGCCTTGGCGCGCACCTTGCGCGCGGCGATCTGCGTGGCCGAGCCGGACATCACGGTGACCCGGGACGCGTGCGCGCCGTTGCCGAACTCGATCAGGTCGGTGCGCCCATGGATCACGCGCACGCGGCGATAGTCCACGCCGAGTTCTTGCGCGCAGATCTGCGCCAGCGCGGTCTCCATGCCCTGGCCGACCGAACCAGCGCCGGTGACCAGCTCGATCGCGCCGCTGACGTCCACCGTCAAGCGCACCATGTCGGAAGGACCCAGGCCGGATTTCTCGACGAACATCGCCAGGCCGAGACCCACGCATTCGCCCTTCGCACGGCGACGCGCCAGGTCTTCGCGCAGGCGGGGCCAATCCAGCCGTGCCAGCGTCTTGTCAATCAGGCCGTCGTAGTCGCCGGAATCCAGCACGACATCCGTACCCAGCGCGTCCAGCGGCCGCGCGTAAGGCATTTCGTGGGTCTTGATCAGGTTGCGGCGGCGCGCTTCGATGGGATCGATGCCGGCGCGTTGCGCGATCGCGTCCATCAGGCGTTCGCGCACGAAGGTGGTTTCATAGCGGCCCGGCGAGCGGTAGGTGGCGGCGGGCGTCTTGTTGACCAGGCGATAGTGGCCCGCGACTTCATACGCGGGCACGCGGTAGGGGCCGAGCAGCAGGCCGGCCGACATATCGGCGACGCGCGCGCCGTGCGTGCGCGTGTAGGCGCCCTGCGCGTGGAAGAAGGTGTTGCGTATGCCGAGTATGCGGCCGTCCGCGTCGATGGCGGCCTCGACCTGGTGGCGCTGCTCGCGCGAGTGGTTGGTCGCCATCAGGTTTTCGCGGCGGTCCTCGATCCATTTCACCGGCCGGCGCAGGCGCAGCGCGGCCAGGCAGACCAGCACGTCTTCGGGATAGATTTCGCCACGCACGCCGAAGCCGCCGCCCACATGGCCTTCGTACAGATGGAAGCTGCTGGGGCTGCGGCCCAGCATCTTGGCCATTTCGTCGCGATTCCAGTGCGACTTCTTGGCGGCCCCGTACATTTCCAGGATGTCGCGCGCGGCATCGTAGCGCGCCACGGCGCCGCGGCATTCCAGCGGCACGCCGGAGTGCCGGCCCACGGAAAGATCCAGCGCCACGACCGCATGCGCGGCGGCGAAGGCGGCGGCGATGTCACCGTAGCCCTTGCGGATGACGGTGGGCTCCGTGTTCAGGCCCGGCAGGAATTCACCGGGTTCGTCATGCGCGGACAGGATGGGCGGCAGCGGATCGATCTGGACGTCCACCAGGTCGGCCGCGTCTTCCGCGACGTAAGGGCTGTCGGCGAAGACGACGGCCACGGGTTCGCCCACGTAGCGCACGCGTTGCTGCGCCAGGATGGGCTGGCAGTAGGGCTCCAGGCCGGTGACCTTGGTGGCGCGAAAGGGAATCGGCGGGATCTCCGCCACGTCGGCGCCCGTCCAGGCGGCGACCACGCCGCGCAACGCCAGGGCGGCCGTGGTGTCGACGGCGACGATGCGGCCATGCGCGGTCTGGGCGCGCACCACGCGCATATGCAGTTGGCGCGGAAAGTTGACGTCGGCCGCGAAGCAGGCTTCGCCGCGCACGAGCGGCGGGTCTTCCAGGCGCGAGACCGAACGGCCGACGATGCGTTCCCCGGTCACGGGCGCGTCGACGCGGGGTTCATCGTATACGTGGGCACTCATGGCTCAGTCTCCGGAGGACGCGCCGTGCGCCGCGATGGCGGTGCGCGCCGACTGCAGGTGCCTGGCGTCCCTGACGGCCCTGACGGCGGCCAGGATGTTCTGGTAGCCGGTGCAGCGGCACAAGTTCGACGACAGCACGTCCAACAGCTCCTCGTCGCTGATGTCGGGATTGCGCTCCAGCGCGCCCGTCGCCAGCATCAGGAAGCCGGGCGTGCAGAAACCGCACTGCAGCGCGTGATGATCCATGAAGGCCTGCTGCATGGGATGGAAATCCGTCGCCTGGGCCAGGCCTTCCACCGTCCGGATGCAGCTGCCTTGCGCCTGGACAGCGAACATCAGGCAGGAGCGCACGGGCTCGCCGTCGATCAGCACGGTACAGGCGCCGCATACGCCATGCTCGCAGCCGATGTGCGTGCCCGTCTGGCCGCAGTCCTCGCGGATGGCGTCCACCAGGGTCTTGCGGGACTCCACCCGCACAGGATATTCGGCGCCATTGATGTTCAGCACCACGTCGTGCCGAGAGTCGCCGGTCTCGTCCCATTCTTTCATCGATATCCCCTGCTATGCGTGCGATACGTGCGATGCGGGCGTTGCGTCGTGGGCTTGCGCCAGCGCGCGGCGCACGACCGCGCGCACCAGGTCGCGGCGATAGGCGCGTTCGTCGTCGCCGGCGTCGGTGGGCTCGCACTCCACCGCCGCTGCTTCGGCGGCGCGGGCGAAGGTGTCCTTGTCCGGTGCTTCGCCTTCCAGGCAGGCCTGCGCCGCCGGCATGCGCCGCGGCCGGTCTTCCACGCCGCCCAGGCCGATGCGCACATTGCGCATCACGCCATCACGGATTTCAAAGGCGGCCAGCGCCATGGCCTGCGCGAAGTCGCCGGCGCGCCGGCTGTATTCGTGGAAACCGAAACGCGTGTCCGCGGGCAGCACCGGCAGGCTGGCGCTGACGAGCAATTCGTCAGGCGCCAGCGCCGTCGCCATATAGCCATGGAAGAAGTCGACCGCGTCGATGTGCCGCGTGCCGCGCAGGCTGCGGGCTTCGAGCACCGCATCCAGCGTGGCCGCCACCAGGCACCATTCGGACGCGGGATCGGCATTGGCGATGCTGCCGCAGAACGTGCCGCGTGTGCGTATCGGCAGGTGGGCGATGTGGCGCACGACCGTGGCCAGCAAGCGGCCCAGCGGCCCGGGCTCCGGCGCGTGGTGGAAATCCGCATGCCGCACGCAGGCGCCGATGCGCAGCCGCCCATCGTCGATTTCCAGGCTGCGCAGTTCTTCTATGCGGTTGATGTCCACCAGATAGGCGGGACGCGCCAGGCGCAGCGCCATGGCGGGGACCAGGGTCTGGCCGCCGGCCAGCACCCGCCCGTCCTGCTCGCAGACGTCGGCCAGGATCATCACCGCCTGGTCCACGGAGGTCGGCTCGTAATGCACGAATCTGCTCGGTTTCATGGCCGGTTTACCCCTGTGGCTGGTGTCCGGTTGAGGACGCGCGGTGTTATATTTATGGAATTATAACTATTTTTGGTACGGTCGGCCGCGTGGCCGCCCCGGCGCGGGCGCGCGGGTCCGCATCCCCTGGCTACGGCCGCCCGAACAGAACCGGAGTAAACGCCATGCTGCTGCCTTCCCATGATCGCTATCCCTATCGCGCAATCGGCGCACGCAAAGACTACAGCTGGCCCGAAGGCAAGCGCATCGCGATGCACATCGGCCTGAACATCGAGATCTTCGCATTCGGCACCGGGCTCAGCCACAACCTGACCGTGCCGCTGCCCGCGCCCGACCAGCGCGCCTTTGCCTGGACCGATTATGGCAACCGTATCGGCGTGTGGCGCATCCTGGACATGCTGGACGAGCTGGGACTGCCCGCCTCGCACCTGTGCAATACCGAGATCTTCAAATACTGCCCGGAACTCATCGCGCCCATCAAGGCACGCGGCGACGAATTCATCGGTCATGGCCGCACCAACGCCGAACGCCACGGCACCATGTGGGAGCCGGATGAAGCCCGCTTCCTGGCCGAAGTCCGCGACGCGATCCTCGAGCATACCGGCCAGGAAGTGCGCGGCTGGATGGCGCCCTGGATGTCGCACAGCCGCCATACGCCCGATCTGCTGCAGGAAGCCGGCTATAAATTCCTGATGGACTGGCCGGCCGACGACCAGCCCATCTGGATGAAGACGCGCGGCGGCCGCATCATGTCGGTGCCCTATCCGCTGGAGCTCAACGACTCCCCGCAGATGCTGGTGCGGCATCACACGCCTGACCAGTTCAGCCAGATGATCATCGACCAGTTCGAAGAGATGCTGGACCAGAGCGCCAAGCAGCCGCTGGTCTTCGGCGTGGCGCTGCACACCATGGTCACCGGCCAGCCCTATCGCCTGCGCGCCATGCGGCGCGCGCTGAAGTACATCGCCGAGCATCCGCGCCGCAACGAGGTCTGGTTCACCCGGCCGGGCGCGATCTACGACCATTGCCTGAACCTGCCCGAAGGAACGATGTAGGCGGGAGCGGGCCATCGCTGCCCGCCCCGCGGACCTTTGTGGCGTCCCATGCGACGTCATGTGGCATGGGCGGGTAGCCTAGTCGAGAGACACGTTCGCCTTCTTCACGATCGCGTCGAAGTTGGCGAAGTTCTTCACGGTGCGATCGGTGAATTCGGCGGGCGTCGTGTACTGCACTTCCAGGCCCTGCGATTCCAGCATCGTCTTCAGGTCGGGACGTTGCAGCGCCGACTCGATCGCCTTGGAAAGCGTACTCACCACGTCCGGCGGCGTATTCTTCGGCGCGTAGAAGCCGAACAGGTTTTCCGCGCTGAAATTCTTCACGCCGGCCTCGGTGATGGTGGGCACGTCCGGCAGCATGGGCAGGCGATGATCGCCGGCCACCGCCAGCACGCGCACGGCGCCGCTCTTCATATGCGGCACCGCCGCCGGCGCGCTCAGGAACATCATGCTGGAGTTCCCGGAGATGAGGTCCATCAAGGCCTGCGAACCGCCGCGGTAGGGCACGTGCGTGATCTGCACACCGGTGGTGATCATCAGCAGTTCGCCTTCCAGGTGCGACAAGGTGCCGATGCCTATCGATGCGAAGTTGTGCTTGCCCGGCTCGCGCTTGAACAGCTCGATCAGCTGCTGCAGGTTCTGCGGCGCGGACTTGGCCGGCACCACCAGGATGTGCGGCGCCAGCGCCACGCCCGCCACGGCGGCGAAGTCGTCGCGCAGGTTCACCGATGGCGGCGCCTTGGACGCGG
Source organism: Bordetella genomosp. 8 (assembly GCF_002119685.1). NCBI lineage: Bacteria > Pseudomonadati > Pseudomonadota > Betaproteobacteria > Burkholderiales > Alcaligenaceae > Bordetella > Bordetella genomosp. 8. The sequence goes on from NZ_CP021108.1 coordinate 38,970, forward strand.
CCTTGAAGATGGCGGAATCGGTGGTGCAGCCGAACAGTATGGTGTAGCCGTCAGCCGGCGCGTGCGACACGACGGACATCCCGATGAGTCCGCTGCCGCCCGTGCGGTTCTCCACCACGACGGACTGCTTGAGCGTTTCCGAGATCCGCTGCCCGATGCTGCGCGCCAGGGTATCGGTCGCGCCGCCGACCGGATAGGGCACGACGATGGTGATCGGACGCTCCGGGAAGGCGGCATGCGCCGGCGCGGCCGGCGCCACGGCGGCGACCGCGCCAGCCAGGACCAATGAACTCAACGACAGCATGCGGCGGGCGCGGCCGGCAAGGCGTCGCGCTTTGGCGATGCTATTCGGAAGGGTGATGGCGCCGGCAGCGGGCCGGCGATGGGGCGTGGCGGACATGGGGTACCTGACGGGAGGAGGAGGCTATCGAAGCCCGGCCGCTCGGCGGTCGCCGAAACCGGTATCAGTTCAACTGTTGGAATTTTTCCCGATTTTGGTACGTTGCGGTACGTGGGAATACCCTAGCCGGGCCTGGGCCCGGCGATCGGGGTCAGCGTTCCAAGGCGTCGGCGTTCCGAGGGCGCATCGTTCTGACGGCGTCAGCGTCCTAGCGCGCTTCCAGGGCTTGCAGCAGGTCGACCGGCGATATCGGGACTCGCGTGATGTGCACGCCCGTGCCTTCCAGCGCGTTGTCGACGGCGGACGCCACGGCGGCCGTGATCGGCAACACCCCTGCTTCGCCGACTCCCTTGATGCCCAGCTCGTTCAGCGGCGTGGGGGATTCGAGATGCGCCAGCGAAATGGATGGCATCTCCGTGGCGGTCACCAGCAGGTATTCGGCGAGATTCGTCGTGACGGGTTGCGCGTTCTCGTCATAGCCCATCTGTTCGAACAGCGCATTGCCCACGCCGTGCGCGATCCCGCCTAGCAGCTGCCCTTCGACGATCTTCGGATGGATCACCCGGCCGCAGTCGTGCGCGAACACGATCTGGCGCAGCGTGACCTCGCCGGTCTCGACGTCGACGTCGACTTCGGCGACCGCGGTCGCGTTGCCATAGGCCATATCGTTGATGATCACCTGCTCGGTGGCTTCCAGGCCCGGCGTCGCCCCCGGCATCATGAAGCCCGGCAAGCCCGCCGCCGCGCGCGCCAGGTCGCCCAGGCTGGCGGTGGCGCCGGTATCCCGCGCCACGACCTGCCGGCCTTCGATGTCCAGGGCTTGCACTGGCAGCCGCATCACCGACGCGGCGACCTCGAGCACCTGCTGGCGCACCGCGAGCGCCGCCTTGTGCGCCGAACTGCCCGCCATCACCGCCTGCCGGCTGTTGAAGCCGCCGAAACCCTGCACGGATGTGCGGCTGTCTCCGGCCGTCACCCGCACATTGTCCATGTCGCCGCCCAGCTGTTCCGCGACGATCTGCGTGAGCATGGTGCGCGTGCTCTGGCCCATCGCCGCCGCCGCGGATTCGACCTGCACCGTGCCTTGCGTCGTGATCCTGACGCGGATCTGCTCGTATGGCCCGCGGCCTGTCCCTTCCACGGAATTGGCCAGGCCCATGCCCAGCCGCTTGCCCTGTCCTCGTGCGATGGCCTGGCGCGCCGGAAAGCCGTCCCAGTCGGCCCGCTCCAGCGCCATCGCCTGGCAGCGCGGAAAGTCGCCGCTATCCAAAACTACCTGCATGCCGCCGCGCGTTTTCATGGGCGTGGCATAAGGCATGAGCGCCGCCGGCACCAGGTTGCGGCGGCGCACTTCGGCGCGATCCAGGTTCAGCTCGCGCGCCACGCGGTCCAGCAAGCGTTCCATGGCGAACACGCCCTGGGGCTGGCCCGCGCCACGCACCGGCGTCACCGGCACGCGATTGGTCGCGACGCATTTGATGTCCAGCCTGTAGGCCGGCACGCGATACGCGAGCGTCATGGCCGCGCCCGCGCCGTACGGCACGTTGGTGCCGCGCACGTTGTAGGCGCCGTGGTCATGCAGCAGGGTGCCGCGCACGCCGAGTATGCGGGCTTCGTCGTCGACCGCGATTTCCACGTCCCAGACCTGGTCGCGTTCCTGCGTGGTCGAGATGAAGTGCTCGCGGCGGTCTTCGATCCATTTGACGGGACGCCGCAGCATCAGCGCCGCGACGGCGACGACGGCTTCCTCCGGATAGAACACCAGCTTGGGGCCGAATCCGCCACCCACCTCCGGCGTGATCACGCGCACCTGATCCGGGCCGCGGCCCAGCAGGTCGCACAGGATCTGCCTGGCGGGCAGGGGCGTCTGCGTGGAGCTCCACACCGTCAGGACGTCGTCCAGCGCGTCGTAACGCGCCACCACGCCGCGGCATTCGATGGAATGGCTGCCGCCGCGATGCTGCAGCAGCGATTCGCCGTAAATGTGCGGCGCGCTGGCGAAGACGGCGTCGACGTCGCCATAGGCGAGGTCGAATTCGGCAACCAGGTTGTGTGGCGCACTGGTGTGCACCGTAGGGGCGCCTTCCTGCAGCGCTGCGCGGCAATCGGCCACGGCGGGCAAGGGTTCGTAGTCGATCTCGACGAGCGCGGCGGCATCTTCCGCCAGATAGCGGTCTTCGGCGATGACGACGGCGATGGCTTCGCCGACATAGGCGGCTTCGGTCGACGCCAGCACCGGACGATGCAAATTCATGCGGAAGCTGGGGCTGGGCAGCGCCGTCACCAGCTCGGCGCTGGTCAGATAAGGCATCAGGTCGGCCAGCGTCAGCACGGCATGGACGCCGGGCGCCGCAGCGGCGGCCGCCGTGCCGATGGCGCGTATCGCCGCGTGCGCGTTGTCGCTGCGCACGAAGGCGGCGTGCAGCATGCCGGGCGCGCCGATGTCGTCGACGAAGCGCGCGGTGCCGGTCAGCAGCGCCTGGTCTTCCACGCGCGGCACGTTGACGCCGAAGGTCCTGCCGGCGGGCCGGGCGCCATGCGGGTCGGGCGTCGCGCCCGGGGCGGGTTGCGTGGCGGGCGTGACCGCCGGCGGTGTTTCGACGGGCGTTTCGACGGCCGCTTCAGCGGGCGCGGCAACCGGCGTATCGACGGGCGTATCGACGGCGCTGCTGTGGTCGCGTGGGCTCATGCCTGCGCTCCTTCGCCGCGCAGGCGGGCGGCGGCGGCCAGCGTTGCCTTGACGATGCCGTCGTAGCCGGTGCAGCGGCACAGGTTGCCGGAAATCGCCACGCGGATTTCGGCTTCCGTCGGGTGGGGATTGCTGTTCAGCAGTTCGGTCAGCGTGGTCAGCATGCCGGGCGTACAGAAGCCGCACTGCAAGCCGTGTTCGTCCTTGAAGGCCTGCTGGATGGGATGCAGGCTGCCTTCGCAAGCCAGGCCTTCGATGGTGGTGATGTCGTGCCCGTCCGCCTGCACGGCCAGCGTCAGACAGGAGCGGACGGACAGGCCGTCCATCAGCACCGTGCAGGCGCCGCACACGCCGTGCTCGCAGCCGACGTGGGTACCGGTCAGTCCCAGCTGGTGGCGCAGGAAATCCGCGAGCGTGAGGCGGACGCGTACATCTTCCGCGTATTCCTTGCCATTGACGCGCACGGCGATCTGGCGGATTTGTTCGTTGACGGCAGTAGTCATGGCGATACCTTGCTGCGACGGTGCGGCATGGCGCGCCCGGCGGGCGTCGCCGTGCCGGCGTTCATGCGGGAATGCGGGCTTCGGCGATGGGCGCGCCGGCACGCGTACAGGCGGTGAGGAGCGCGCGGCGCGCCATGACCACGGCCAGGCTCTGGCGGTAGGTGGCCGGCACCAGCGCGTCGTCCAGGGCCTCGACCGCGCGGCATTGCTCGGATGCCTGGCGCAGCAGTTCCAGGGATGGCACGTTGCCGGCCAGGACGTTTTCCACATCGGCCATGCGCAAGGGCACGGTGCCGACGCCGCCCAATACCAGCGCGCTGCGGGCGATGCGGCCATTGCCATCCAGCGCCACCAGCGCGGCGGCCGACACGATGGCGAAGTCGCCGTGCCGGCGCGAGAATTCGAAGAACGCGGCGCCGTGTCCGCGCGGCCACAGCGGAAAGCGCGCGCCGACGACGAGTTCGTCGGCTTCCACCGACGGCATCATGAAGCCCAGCGGGAAGGCATCGAAGGGAATATCGCGGCGGCCATTGGGCCCGGCCACTTCGACCACCGCGTCGCAGGCCGCGGCCACGGCGACCAGTTCGGCCGCCGGGTCCAGGTGGCACAGCGAGCCGCCCAGCGTGCCGCGGTTGCGCGTCTGCCGGTGCCCGACGTGCAGCAGCGCTTCGCTCATCAGCGGGATGCGCGCGCCGATCAGCGCGGAGAATTCAAGGTCGCGCTGGCGCGTCATGGCGCCGATGCGGATTTCGTCGGGAGATTCGTGGATGCCGGCCAGTTCGTCGACCTTGTTCAGGTCCACCAGATGGTCCGGCTGCACGAAACGCATATTGATCATCGCCATCAGCGACTGGCCGCCGGCCAGCGGCCGCGCATTATCCAGTCGCCCGAGCAGGCCGACAGCGTCGTCGACGGTGCGGGGATCGTGATAGGTGAAAACCGATGGCTTCATACCGCCTGCGACTGGGGAGGATGGCGGCGGGAAGCCACCATGCCCCCTGACCGCAATGTATTTTTATTGGAATGCTATACAAATTTTGGTACGACCGCAACGCGCGTCCCGGGCGGGTTGCGCCAGCGGGTGTGCATTCAGTCGACCTTGATATTGGCGTCCTTGACGACGGTCGCCCACATCTTGCTTTCCCCCTGGACGAAGTCCTGGCTTTGCGCCGAGGTCATCACGGGAGCGGGCGTTTCGCCTATCTTCTTCAAGGCTTCCTGCGCTTCCTCGCCCTGCCAGACCTTGGCGACGGCGGCGTTCAGTTTGGCCACGACGTCGGCAGGCGTCTGCGCGGGCACGAACAGGCCGGTCCAGAATAGCACCTTGAATCCAGGCACGGTTTCGGCCACCGTGGGCAGCTGCGGCCAGTCCGGGCTGCGCTTGTCGCCCGTGGTCGCCAGCGCGCGGATCTTGCCCGTGGTCACGAAGGGCGAAGCCGCCGCGATGGTGGAGAAGGAAAACTGCACCTGGCCGGAGATCAGGTCCGTCATGGCCGGGCCTGAACCTTTATAGGGCACGTGGATGAAGTTGCCCTGGGTCTTGAGCTTGAACAGTTCGCCCGCCATGTGCGGCGTGGTGCCGATGCCGGCGGACGCAAAGCTCAATCCCTGGCCACCCGATTTCGCCAGGCCTTGCAGGTCGGCGACGCTCTTGGCGGGCAGGCTGTTGGTGACCGACAGCATCAAGGGGGAGACCGTCAGCATGGACACCGCCTTGAAGTCCCGCAGGGGCTCGTAAGGCAGGTTGGGCATCAGGCTGGGATTGATGATCAGCGCGGGGTCGACCACCATGACCGTGTAGCCGTCGGCGGCGGCGCGCTTGACGTAGCCGGCGCCGACCGTGGCCCCCGCCCCAGGACGGTTTTCCACCACCACGGATTGGTTCAATTCCTTGGCCAGTCCACGGCTGAGGATGCGGCCGACGGAATCCACGCCGCCGCCGGGGGCGTACGGCACGACCAGCGTGATCTGGTGGTCGGGATAGGCGGCTGCCGCGGCGCCGGAGTCCAGTGCGAGGGCCGCGCAGAGCGCGGCGGCCAATACCGGTGCGGCGCGCCGGGAGGCGCGGATGTGGTGTCGTTGCATCATGGTGGAAATCCCCTTGTTCCCCCGGAACGCGGGGTTGTGCGCACAAGATACCATTTTTGGTTTGTGTACCATATTTGGGACTTACCCCTAGCGGTCTCCATGGGGGGGACGGCCGCCGGCGGCGGGTGCGGTTTTTGCGCCAGCGGGAGCATGGAATCGCGGCATTGGCGCCGCGCCATGGCGACTTGCGTGGGACCGTCATGACAACCCGAACGACCCGGACAACCCGAACGACTGCTTCCGACAACCAGGCGCGGCCGGACGAGCGCGGCGATGCTCCGTTGATCGTGCCCGACCAGCACCCCAGGACCCTGCGGGACTGCCGGCGCTGCGGCTTGTGGCACGACGCCACCCAGCCGGTGCCCGGCCAAGGGCCGCGCCGCGCTTCCATCCTGCTGGTGGGGGAGCAGCCCGGCGACCAGGAGGACAAGGCCGGCTTGCCCTTCGTCGGGCCGGCGGGCGGCTTGCTGGACCGCGCGCTGGCGGATGCCGGTGTGCGGCGCGACGACGTCTTCGTCACCAACGCCGTGAAGCACTTCAAGTGGTTCCCGCGCGGCAAGCGCCGCATGCACAAGACGCCGGCGCAGCGGGAAGTGATGGCCTGCCATTACTGGCTGGAAAAGGAGCTGGCGTCGGTACGCCCGTCAGTGGCCGTCAGCCTGGGCGCGACCGCCTTGCGTTCGCTGATGCAGCGCGCCGACGTGCGCCTGGGCGCCATGCTCGGGGAGCCGGTCAAGGTGGGCGATCTGGTGGTCGTCCCCACCTATCACCCTTCCTTCATATTGCGCGCGCCCGATCCGCAGGCCCGTGAGGCCGCTTACTCGGCCCTGGTGCAGGCACTGGGAACCGCGGGCAGGATCGCCGCGGGCGATGCGCAGACGGAAAAGACATCGGCCCCGTGAGGGCGGGGCCGATGGTACTGCACGAGAGGAGCACCGGAAGACGCCCCGCCTCTCTTCGGGGCTGCCGCGTGGCCTTGTGGGCTGGCGGCCGGTCTGGTCAACCGGCGTGTCCGCCGGCGCCTCGCCGTTCCGGGCCTTAGACGCCTTGGAACGGCTGGTTGTCGATGTCGCCGAAGGCGACGTCACCGTGCACGCCGCCGCTTTGCGCGATGGCGGGTGCCGAAGGGGCATCCGCCTGGGCGGTGAACGGCGCGTTGTCCACGTCGTCATTACCGGTCAGGCCGGCCGCGCGCGCTTGCTGCAGCTGGGCAACCACCTGGTCACGGCTGGTGGCGCCGTTGTCGACCTGGCCGTAGACGCCTTGGAACGGGACGTTGTCCGTATCGCCACGCGGCGTGCCGGCTTGGGCGCCAGCCACCAGGGCCAGGGACAGGGACAGGGCAACGGAGGAAACAATGGTTTGGATCTTCATGGCACTTCTCCAATAGTCGATTTGGGGAACAGGGGGCTGTTCTTCTGCTCTTGTTCCCGACACATGGATATTGTGCATCCGGGAATCATAGGGATAAACCCGTGCTCGACGAATACACTTTCCCAAATACCGGACTAATCCGTGATTTTTGACTCGTAAAAAAGTATAAATCGATAGTGTCGATCTATGTAGGCGGAGATGTCGTTCGTAGGACTTGTCCGGGGCCATCGTGCGGCACATCGTCGGGGCGCGCTCGGGTCACGGTCGCGCCATCCGGGCGGCTGAAAAGCAATCGGCCCCCTGGGCTACAGGGGGCCGACCGTACTACGCACCACACCGAGAGGACTGCCACTACAGCATCCCCGCCTCTCGCCGGGGAAACCGTTCATCCGTGCGGGCATGAACGGCCGGACTTCCTGGCGATCCGACCGGCGTCGGTCGGATCACCGATTGGCGCACCACACCGAGAGGACTGCCACTACAGCATCCCCGCCTCTCGCCGGGGAAACCGTTCATCCGTGCGGGCATGAACGGCCGGACTTCCTGGCGATCCGACCGGCGTCGGTCGGATCACCGATTGGTCTTGGATCAGCCTTCGAAGGGCTGGTTGTCGATGTCGCCGAAAGCGAGGTCGCCATGCACGCCGCCGCCTTGGGCAACCGCCGGGACCGAAGCCACGTCAGCTTGCGCGGTGAAAGGCGCGTTGTCGCTGTCGGCATTGGCGGTCAGGCCGGCGGCGCGCGCTTGTTCCAGTTGCGCGACGACCTGGTCGCGGCTGGTGCTGCTGGCTTGCTGGCCGTAGACGCCTTGGAACGGCGCGTTGTCCGAATCGCCACGGGGGGTCGCGGCTTGCGCGGCACCGATGGCGGCGAACGAAAGAACAAAAGCGGAAACGATGGTCTTGGCATTCATGGCAGTACTCCTAGTCCTGGTTAAGTGATCCGGGCCGTGCATCGCGATCTGCTGTGAGAACTTCGCGATGTCCGTTGCTGTTCCCGATGAAACGTATTCTGTGCTTCCAGGGACTAGGGATAAACCCGCATAAGCGGAAATCATCTTTCCATTTTGACAAGCAATTCCCGATCGGTGATCGTAGCGGTGGGTTTCGGGGTCGAGGTCCGCGGGTAAGAAAGCGTGAAGCGGATATGCCCGTCGGGCGACGATTCCGCCCATGCCTTGCCGCCATGCAAGGCCATGATCGCGCGCACGATGGCCAGGCCCAGGCCGCTGGCGTCCGAGCCGGCGCTGCGCGACAGGTCGGCACGATAGAAGCGATCGAAAAGCTTGTGCAGCCTGTCCGGGGGAATGGGCATGCCGCGATTGCCGACCTGGACCAGCACCGCATCGCCGTCGGCGCGCGCCGACAGGCTGATCTCGGTGTCCGCGTCCGCGTAGCGCACCGCATTGGCCACCAGATTGCCCAGCGCGCGACGGAACAGCATGGCGTCGGCCCGGACGACGCCGCTGCCGGCGCACCGCAGCCGCAAGCCGCGCTCTTCGGCCAGCCCTTCGAAATACTCCGCGATGCGGCGCAGTTCCGTATCCAGGTCCAGCTGGACGTAGTCCAGCGCCGATTGCGCGTTTTCGGCGCGCGCCAGGAACAGGATGTTTTCCACCAGCCGCGACAGGCGTTCCAGCTCTTCCAGGCTGGAGGCCAGCACGCTTTCATACTCCGCCGGGCTGCGGCGCTGGTACAAGGCGACCTGGCAGTTGCCCATCAAGGCGCCGATGGGCGTCCGGATCTCGTGCGCCAGGTCGGCGGAAAACTGCGTCAACCGTTCATAGCCGTCGGCGAGCCTGTCCAGCATGGCATTGAAGGACGCGGTCAGCTCGCGCAGTTCGTGCGGCGTGTCGGCCAGGTTCAGGCGCTGGTCCAGGCTGGCCGGCGTTATGCGCGCCGCCTGCCGCGCCATCGCTCGCAATGGCCGCAAGCCGCGCCTCAGCGCCACATAGCCCAGCACCGCGATGGAAAGGAAGGCCGCGGCGACGGCCAGCGCGATCTGGTCGCGATACAGCGCCAGCATGCGCGTTTCGTTCACCAGCAGATGCGCGGCCTGTACTTCCACCGGCATGCCGTCCATGGTGCGCGCCATGGCCGAGACCACCCGCATGCCGCCGCCCGCCGTGGTCGTGCCGTCGCGGATGTTTTCGCGGCTCAGCGGCTGGTCTTCCGCCACCGGGGCGACGGGAGGCAGCGTCTGGTGGCCGGGATTGACGTCCATGACCGGTTCGGCGCCGGGAATGCGGAATACCAGCACGTCCTGTTCGTTGCCCAGCATGTTTTCGAACAGGCCGGGCCGCGCGCGGATTTCATCCAGGGTGAGCGTGTCGCGCAGCAGCGCGCGGAAACGGTCGACGCGGCCGATCAGGCCGACGTCGCTGCGCGCCATCATGCTGGATTCCATCGCCTTGTACAGGTACATGCCGGCGATGCTGACGACCAGGGCCGAGAGCAGCGCGAACGACAGCGCCGTGCGCAGCGTCAGGGAGCGTCGCCATCGTCGGCGCATGCGCGCACCTCGCAGACGTAGCCTATGCCACGTACCGTGTGGATCAATTTGGGTTCGAAGGGCTTGTCGATCTTGGCGCGCAGGCGCTTGATGGCGACGTCGACCACATTGGTATCGCTGTCGAAATTCATGTCCCACACTTCCGACGCGATGATGGCGCGCGACAGGACTTCACCTTCGCGCCGCACCAGCAGGTGCAGCAGCGTGAATTCCTTGGTGGTGAGCGCGATGGCGGTGTGCATGCGCGTGACGCGCCTGCGCAGGACGTCGATGTGCATGTCGGCCAGGCGCAGGTGGTCGGCCTCGCGCACGACGCCACGGCGTAGCAGCGTGCGTACGCGCAGCACCAGCTCGGTAAAGGAAAACGGCTTGACCAGGTAGTCGTCGGCGCCCAGCTCGAGGCCGCGGATGCGGTCCTGCAGCTGATCGCGCGCGGTCAGGAACAGCACGGGCACGTCCTGCTGCTTGCGCAGCGCTTCCATGATCTGCCAGCCGTTCATACCGGGCAGCATGACGTCCAGCACGATCAGGTCGTAGCGCTGTTCGAGCGCCATGTGCAGGCCGTCGGCGCCGTGGCGCGCCAGATCCACCGCGTAGCCCGATTCGCCGAGGCCCTTCTTCAGGTATTCGCCGGTTTTGAGGTCGTCTTCGACCACCAGTATGCGCACGCAGCACCTCGCTTGCCAGCCGTCGATTTTATCGGGGTGTGCCGGACCGTTCATGACATTATTGTCATCCGCGCGTCATGCTGCCGTCCCCGCGCCGCCGTCACGATAGCGGCGCGAGCTTTCTTGAACGTATCGAGAACCGCGTCGCCGCGCTGCTCCCGCGGCCGGCGATGCCTGACGGAGAAACGGATGAACAAGCATTATCGGATCGGCGCGTGGTGCGCCGGCGTCCTGCTGGCGGCTGGCATGGCCGCCGCGCAGGCACAACAGGCCGGGCAGGCGCCGGCCAATCGCCTGGCGGTGCGCGGCACGATCGAGCAGATCACCGACACCACGCTGAAGGTCAAGGCGCGCAACGGCAAGGACGTCACCCTGGCGCTGCCCTCCAACGTGGCGGTGCGCGCGGTTTCGCTGGCCAAGCTCGGCGATATCAAGCCGGACAGCTTCATCGGCACGGCCGCCACGCCACAACCCGACGGCACGCTGAAGGCGCTGGAAGTGCACGTGTTCGCGGCGTCGCTGCGCGGTTCGGGTGAAGGCAACCGACCCTGGATGGGGTCGGACGGCAAGACCGGCCAGATGACCAACGGCACGGTCGGCAGCCTGGTCGGCACCAACGGCACGACCATGAAGGTGAAGTACAAGGACGGCGAGAAAACCGTGGTGGTGCCGCCCGACGTGCCCATCGTCTACATGGAACCGGGCGATCGCAGCCTGCTCAAGACCGGCGCGCCGGTGCTGGTGTTCCCGACCAAGAACGCCGACGGCGGCCTGACGGCCGCCACGGTCATCGCCGGCAAGGACGGCACGATCCCGCCGATGTAAGCCAGGCCTGTCGCAAAGCAGGCATCCGGCGCAGGAGACCAGTCTTGTCCTCATTTTCGGTAAACGACGATGGCACGGTCGCGCCGGTACGCCGCCGCCCCGTTCATCCGCGCTATGTACGCGTCACGCATTGGCTCAACGTCTATGCGATGGCCTGCATGTTCATGAGCGGATGGGGCATCTACAACGCCTCGCCCATCTTCCCCTTCAGCTTCCCGCAGTGGGCGACGCTGGGCGGCTGGCTGGGCGCGGCGACGATCTGGCATTTCGCCGTCATGTGGCTGCTGGTCGGCAACGGCCTGGTGTATCTGCTGGCGGGCATCGCGTCGGGGCATCTGCGCCGCGACCTGATGGACGTGACGCCGCGCGCCGTGCTGCGCGATGCCGCGGCCGCGTTGCGCCTGCGGCTGCGCCATGCGCCCGGCCGCTACAACGCGGTGCAGAAGGTGCTGTACCTGGGCGTCCTGCTGCTGGGGATACTGATCGTGCTGTCGGGCCTGGCGATATGGAAGCCGGTGCAACTGGATTGGCTGACCAATCTGTTCGGCGGCTTTGCCGCCGCGCGGGTGGTGCATTTCTGCGCCATGGCCGGCATCGGCCTGTTCGTCGTCGTCCACCTCCTGCTGGTCATCCTGGTGCCGCGCACCCTGCCGCCCATGATCACCGGCCGAACCCATGGAGCCCACGATGCCTGAGCGCAATGATCGTCCGCGCGGCCAGCGCCTGATCCTGGAGCCGGCGCAGCGCAGCCAGCTGCATCGCGCGCAACGCCGCCTGTTGCTGCGCGGCGGATTGTCGCTGGGCGCGCTGGCGATGATCAGCGGCTGCAACATGCAGGACGGCGATACTTTCGACAAGGTGCTGTGGGCAATGTCGCGCTGGAACGACCGCGTGCAGGGCTGGTTGTTCAATCAGAACAAGCTGGCGGCCACCTACCAGGCCAGCCAGATCACGGACCCCTTCCCCTTCAACGCGTACTACCCCGAGTACAGCGTGCCGGACATCGATCTTGCCGCCTGGAAGCTGGAAGTGTCCGGCATGGTGGCGGACAAGCGCGCCTGGACGCTCGAAGACCTGCGCGGCTTGCCGCAGGCCAGCCAGATCACGCGGCTGATCTGCATCGAAGGCTGGAGCGCGATCGGCCAGTGGAGCGGCATACCGCTGAAGACCTTCCTGCAGCGCATCGGCGCCGACCTGAGCGCGCGCTATGTCGGTTTCAAATGCGCCGACCGCTACTACGGCAGCATCGATATGCCCACGGCCCTGCATCCGCAAACCATTCTGGCGCTGGATTTCGGCGGCGCGGCTTTGCCGGCGGACTACGGGCAGCCGCTGCGGCTGCGCGTGCCGACCAAGCTGGGCTTCAAGAATCCCAAACATATCGTGGCGATGTTCGTCACGAACACCTATCCCGGCGGATATTGGGAGGACCAGGGCTACAACTGGTTCAGCGGAATATAGCGCCCACACTGAATTTCCAATGATTGATGCGAAAAATGGAAAGATGATTTCCGCTTATGCGGGTTTATCCCTAGTCCCTGGAAGCACAGAATACGTTTCATCGGGAACAGCAACGGACATCGCGAAGTTCTCACAGCAGATCGCGATGGACGGCCCGGATCACTTAACCAGGACTAGGAGTACTGCCATGAATGCCAAGACCATCGTTTCCGCTTTTGTTCTTTCCTTTGCCGCCATCGGCGCCGCGCAAGCCGCGACCCCCCGTGGCGATTCGGACAACACGCCGTTCCAAGGCGTCTACGGCCAACAAGCCAGCAGCGTGAGCCGCGACCAGGTCCTCGCGCAACTGGAACAAGCCCGCGCCGCCGGCCTGACCGCCAATGCCGACAACGACAACGCGCCGTTCACCGCGCAAGCTGACGTGGCTTCGGTCCCGGCGGTTGCCCAAGGCGGCGGCGTGCACGGCGACCTTGCCTTCGGCGACATCGACAACCAGCCCTTCCAAGGCTGATCTCCGCAAGTGCTGGATCGCGGGCCGGCCCCCAAATGGGGGCCGGCCTTTTTCATGCCGCCGGGAATCGCGCGGTATCCAAATTTGGAAAAGCGTCAAAAGTGGGGCAAACTCATCGGGCGCCCGCGAACGATGGACACGGGCGCGTCCGTTACTTCGCCGGCAGCGCCGGCAGGCCGACAGTCCCGTGTGCAGGGACTTTCAGGATGAACGCTCGATGAACTCCCTGGATATCGATGTACTGCAACATGCACGCGACTGGGTTGCCGAAGGCCATCGCGTCCATCTGATCACGGTGGTGCAGACCTGGGGCTCGGCCCCGCGGCAGGCGGGCGCGCTGGCGGCCTTGCGCGGCGACGGCCGGCTGGTCGGCTCGGTGTCCGGCGGGTGCGTCGAAGACGACCTGATGGCGCGCGCCGTGGCCGGTACGCTGCCGACGGCGGCCGACCGCGTCACCTATGGCATTACCAGCGAAGAGGCCGCCCGCTTCGGCCTGCCTTGCGGCGGCACGCTGCGGCTGGTGGTGGAGCCCTTGCGCGACACCGAGTGGCTGGATCCCGTACTGGCGGACGTGCGCGCGCATCGCCTCGTCATGCGCACGGTGGACCTGCAGACGGGCGGCTGCACGCTGGCGCCCGCCAGCCCTATCGACGGCCCTGACTTCGACGGCCGCACCTTCCGCTCGGTCTACGGTCCGCACTGGCGGCTGCTCATCATTGGTGCCAACCAGACGGCGCGCGTGTTGTGCGAAATCGCCACGGCGCTGGATTTCCACGTCATGGTGTGCGACCCGCGCGAAGAGTTCTTCGCCGATTGGAATATGCCCAACGTCACGCTGCTGACGTCCATGCCGGACGACACGGTGACCGAGATCGGCACCGACGAGCGCACCGCCATCGTGGCCGTGACGCACGATCCCAAGCTGGACGATATGGCTTTGCTGGAAGCGCTGAAATCACCGGCCTTCTACGTGGGCGCGCTGGGCTCCGCGCCCAACCAGGCCAAGCGGCGCGAGCGCCTGCGGATGTTCGACCTGACCGAAGAAGAAATCGGCCGCCTGCACGGGCCGGTGGGGCTGCGTATCGCCAGCCGTACGCCCGCCGAGATCGCCGTGGCGATCGCCGCCGAGCTGGTGTGGGTACGCAATACGCTGGGTGGCGCGGATGCCTGCGCGCCCAATCCTGCCGCCGCCTCGCGCGAAGATTCCTAGCGTTCCGCGGCCGGGCGGCGCGGTACGTACCGCTTTGGGGGGCCAGGGCTCGCCGAGCCTGGCCAGGGCTGACTTGGGCTGGCTCGGGCCGGCTACGGCCGGTCAAGCGCGATCGTGTCGCCGTTGCGCGGGGCTTCGATCACCCGTTCCGGTATTTCCCAGATCAACAGCTTCGGCGGCGTCTGCCTGAAGGCCGGGCTGCCGAAGTACGCGTTCGCGGCGCCGGCGAAATCGCCGCCATCGCGGGCGAAGTCGGGAATGCGTGCGTGCAGCGCGTTTTCCAGGAAAGGCACGAAGTTGCTGTTGCGCGAGAACGACGTGCCGATCAGCGCCGCATTGGGCAGATTGTCGTCGCCGAAGAGATCGTCGGCGCCGGACCCGGCGGCAGCCGCGGGCTTCTGCGTGAAGACGGAAACGGGGGTCGTGTCGGGCGGTGGCTGCAGGCGCGCGGGCAGCCAATCCAGGCCCGCGAGCCGGATCAGGTCGCCGGGCCGGCTCTCGGCCTGCGTGCGTACCGTCCAGTCGGTGCGCGGCGTCACCGTGATCCCGGCGCCGCGTATCGCCTGGGCCACCGCATCGGCGGCGGCCTGCGCGCCCGTTTCGTTCCAGTGCGTGTCGGTGCGCAGATAGGCGCCGGCGCCGCTAGGACCGCCGTCGCCGATGGCGGCCAGCACGGGCGCCAGGTCGACGGCGTCGACGCCTTCGGCGCGCAGCGTGGCGACCCAGTCGTCCAGGCGCCGCGCGGATGCGGCGGGCCGCTGCAAGCCGCACAAATGCGCGGCGGCGATGCGGCTCTTGTCCGGCACCACCGCCACCACCAGGGCGATATGCCGCCGCGCCAGCGCGTCCTTGATGCGCAGGACCTCGCGCGCGCGGGACTGCGCGTTATCCGCCGCATGCGGGTAGCGCATGAATTCATCGCTCAGGAACAGCCAGCCGGGGCAGCCCTCGCGCACGCGCGGGCCCAGGTCGCCCGCGGCCAGCCAGCTCAGGCCGCGTTCCAGCCTTGCGGATTCCGCCGGCAGGGGCGCGTTCGATAGCGCATGGGCCAGTTCGCGGGTGGTGTCGCCGTCCAGGAAGGCGCGCCAGCCCACGCCCTGCGGAAACAGGTCCAGGTCGCCACGCGCCACCTGGTATGCGGTCGTGGCCAGTCCGGCCATCAGGAACGCGATCAGCGCCACACCGGCCAGGCGGCTGGTCCAGCGGGCGATGCGGCCGGGATGGTCCACGGGCGGGATGGCGCTTCTCATGGCTCAGAACTGGAAATAGAGGAAAGGCACGGCGCCGCGGCTGGCGATCAGCGCGAAGGAAAACAGGAAACCCAAGACCGGCCACAGCGCGCCTGCCGCAAGGATCAGCGGATTGCGATGGCGTTCGGCCCAGGGCGCCAGGGCCGGTGCGAACGCGCAGCATACGCCCAGCACCAGGGTCATGACGTGTACCGGGCGCAGCGCCAACCGCATTTCATCGCCCAGCGCGACGCCATGCAGGCCGAACTGGCCGGCATACATGGTCAGGGCGCCATCGAAGGTGTGCGCGCGGAAGATGGTCCAGGCCAGCATCACGAAAAGCAGCGTCAGCACGCGCGCGGGCAGGCCCGGCAGCGGCGGCAGGCCGCTGTTCAGCCACAGGCGTTCCGCGCACAGGGCAAGGCCATGCGCGATGCCCCACAGCAGGAAGTTCCAGCTGTCGCCGCCGTGCCACAGGCCGGCGATGGCCATGGTGAGCAGCAGGTTGCGGTAGGTGCGCCACACGCCGCCGCGGTTGCCGCCCAGCGGGATATACAGGTAGTCGCGCAGCCAGGTGGAAAGCGAGATGTGCCAGCGCCGCCAGAAGTCCTGGATGCTGCGCGCCAGGTAGGGATGCAGGAAGTTTTCCGGAAAGTGGAAGCCCAGCATCAGCCCCAGGCCGATGGCCATGGCGCTATAGCCCGCGAAATCGAAGAACAGTTGCAGCGTATAGCCCAGGCAACCCAGCCAGGCATCGGCCAGCGTGGGGCGCGGCAGCGCGAAAGCCGTGTCCACCAGCGGCGCCAGCGTATCGGCGATCAGCACCTTCATGCTCATGCCTATCATGAAGCGCCGCGCGCCCAGCGCGAACTGCGGCCAGTCCACCGTGCGGGCGACCAGTTCGCGCTTGACCCAGTCATAGCGGATGATGGGTCCGGCGATCAGGTGCACGAACATGGCCTGGTAGGCGCCGAAGGTGATGAAGCTGTGGTCCGCCGGTACCGTGCGGCGGTACACGTCGATCAGGTACGAGATGGATTGCAGGACGATGAAGGACAGGCCGATGGGCAGGATCACCCGTTGCCAGCCGATGGGATGGCCGCCGGCGGCGCCGATGGCGGTATTGAGCGTGTCGACCAGGATATTGGCGTACTTGTACCAGCACAGCGTACCGAGCGCGATGGCGATCAGCACGGCCAGCGTCCAGCCGCGTCGCGCGCCGTCGCCGGCCCTGTCGATCAGGATGCCGCCCAGCCAGCCCAGCAGCGTGAGCGCGATGAACAGCAGCAGGAAGACAGGACTCCACCAGCCATAGAACACCCAGCTGCTGAAGAGCAGCACGGCGTTGCGGCGATGAACGGCCCGGCCGCCCCCCAGTCCCGCGAGGACATACAGGATCAGGAACGCCGGCAGGAACAGCGTCAGGAACTCCAGCGACGCGAAGACCATGGAAGCCGCTTACCTCGCCAGGGTGTCGTCGGCGCGGATCAGTCGCGGTCCGGCGGACGCCGTGGCGCCGCCTGCGTTGCCCGGCACCAGCAGCACGCTGTAGCGCTTGCCGGCCTGCAGCTGGCCCAGGTCCAGGGGCGCGCCGGCCGCTTGCCCACCGCATGCGCCCTGCACGGCCAGGGCGACGGCATTGATGTCGCGCCGCTTCAACGACCCCGGAGCGACGTCCTGCGCGATGGCCACGTTGCGTCCCGCCGCCATCAGGGATGCCTGCGTGCACGAGGGGTCCAGGTTGTAGAAGGCCAGCGATGCTTTCAGGCCGTTGAAGTCGTCCGGCTTTTCAGCGATGGTCACCGTCTTCAGGCCGCCCGCGGCGTCCGCGAGCACGACCACCGTGGCGAAGGCGCCGGCGTCCACGCGCACGGACACGGCCGCGCGCGCCGCGGCCTGCTCCACGGTGCCGGCGATGGCGGTGCGGGCCTTCACGGGCAGGAAGTCGGTGGCCGGTTTGGCGTTGTCCAGGACGATGCGCGCCTGCCGGTTCTCGGGGACGACCGTGACGGGCGCGCCGGTACCGTTGACGAACCGCAGGAACGAGGCGTCGTCGGATGGGCCGGTTTCGTAGAGCTGCGTCTCGGCCGCGTTGGCGGCATGCGGCGCGTAGCCGCACAGGACTAGGGCGGCGAGCGCCAGCGCCGCGCCGTGCGTCGCGATGGATTTCATTTCTTCTCCATGCCCTTGATCACGGGCAGGTCGAGTACGGCCTTGGTGATGGCGTCGCCCCACTGCTTGTAGCCGGGCGCGGTGAAATGCTGACCATCGACGGTGCCCCACTGGCCCGGCTTGGAGAAATTGAGCGAATCGACATACGCGCAAGGCGCGACGTTCGCCGCCAGGAAGCTGGACATGAGCTTGACGCGCGCGAAGGTCTTGCCGAACTTGCCGCCTTCGCTGCCCCATGCCGGTCCGATCCAGACGCAGGCGGTATTGGTGGACGCGATATCGCCGGTCAGCGCGGTGACCTGCTGCCATACCCAGGTCTTCGGAAAATCGGGCTTGTCGTAGGCCGCCATGGTGTCGCCCATGACGATCAGGACGACGTTCGGCTTGTCGGTGGCGATCAGTTGCTTGATCGGCGTGGTCTGCGGATTCGCGCCCAGCACCTTGATCGGGCCCTTGTCGACGCGCTCGGCGCCGCCGCAGGTGCCGGTGGTGACCTTGGTCCAGTCGCCGGCATTGGCGCCGCAGATGCCCAGGGAATGCACGCGTGCGCCCTGCTGCACGAGATCGTCGTGCAGCGTGGTGATCAGGTGCGTGGGAACGGTCATGTGGCTGTCGCCGATGATCAGGATGGACAGGCCGGCGAGTACGGCAGGTAGCATGTGTTTCTCTCTTCGGTAAACGATCGGGGACGCAGTGTCCAGGTTGGCGTGAGGCGCGTGGTGCTCACTGCGCGTAAGGCGATTTGAACGAGGTGGGGGGCAGGCTCACCCCGCCTGGCATGGGATCGAAGGTGTAGCGCGCGTACAGGCCGCCCACCCATTGGCGGTAGTCGCGCGAGTTGTCGATGGACGCCATGCCGCCCAGGAACAGCTGCGGACCCACCTGATATTCCGCGCTGGTCGCCAGGCTGTAGCCCACGCCGGTCTTGCTCTGGCCGTCGTAGCGTGCGTCCGGAGAACCGGTCAGCCCCTGGGCGTAGGCCTGGGCCGCCGCCGTGTTGGCGGCGTTCTGCAGGCTGCCGTTGTTGGGGAAGTAAGGCGAGGAGTCGGTGCGGAAGTACTGCAGGCCCAGGGAACCCTGCACCTGGTAGCTGAAGTTGCCGCGGCGCTGTGCCCAGTTCAGCGGCACGCTCAGCGCGTAGTACTCCTGCGGGCTGAAGTAGCCGCCCTGTCCGTAGGTGAAGAAACTGAGGTTCTTGTCATAGGACATGGCCGTCACGTTCACGCCGCTGGACAGCTGGTAGCTGGTGTCGCGCAGCAGATATTTGTAGAGGCCGACGCCGCCTTCCAGGCGCGTATTCGATTCGACGTTGCGGCCGTCCAGCGATTGCCAGGAGCCGTATCCGTAGACGCCGTAGTCGCCGTAGTCCTGCGTCAGCTGCAAGCGCACGCCGGTGGCCGCCACCGCGCCCCAGGACTGCCCGGTGCGCGCGTCGCGCGCGCCGGCGAAGGACAGCAGGCTGTCCGTTACCGGGCGGCGCGAAAGCTCGGCCGTGTAGGACAGGCCGCTGTCGTCCAGCGGACGGTTCAGTTTCACGCCGCCTATCACGTTGGTGTAGCGGAAGCCGATGGGCGTGCTGCCGAGGTCGGCGGAAAGCCCTTCCGTTTCGTAGGCCACGGATACGCCTACGCCATGATCGCTTTGCGATCCCGCCGAGCCGACCGTGCCGTTCTGCTGCGCCAGCGCCGCGGCGGGGCCGCCGCCGAAGCGGCTGCCCGAGCCGTAGCCCTTGCCCACCGAGCCGGCTTGCAGGGTCGTCGGCGTGACCTTCAGGAACAGGTTGCCGTCGCCGACGGGCAGGCGGGCCTGTGCCGGCGCTTCGATATCGCTGAGCTTGCCCATGCCGGATTCGCCGTTGCGGCTGCGTCCCAGCAGGCCGACCTGCGCGTAGGGCGTGCCGGTCCGCATCAGCTGGTCCAGCTCCTGCTGGATGGAAGGCGGCGCCGCGTCCTGTGCGGACGACGTGGGTGCGGGCGGTGCGGGCTGCGCATAGCCGTTGGCCGGCGCGTAGCCTGAAGGGGGCGGATAGCCGGCCTGGGCCGCATAGACGGGTGGCGCGGCATAGCCTGGCGCGGGAGCGTACCCCGGAGGCGCCGTGTAGCCGGGCGCGGGGGCGTATCCCGGGGGGGCCGGGTAGCCGGGTGCGGGGGCGTATCCCTGTGGCGCAGGGGTGTATCCCGGCGGTGGCGCCGCGTAGCCCGGCGCCGCGCCGCCCGCGTAGGCATACTGCACCGATCCCGCCGCGGCGGGATAGGGCTGCGGCGGACGCATCGTCGAAGCGGGCGCGGGGATGTACGCGCCGCCGCTGTCGCCACTGCCGCCGCCGGCGCTGGCCAGGGACTGCGGCAGCGGCAGGGGCGCCATGCCCAGCGTCGACTGGCTGCGCTGGCCCGGCATGCCGACGAAGGGATTGGCGGCCGTGGGCGTAGCGGCGGCGACCTGGGTGCCCGCGCCGCCGGACTGTTGCGCGGCGAGCGCCGCCTTCAGCAACTGCGCCGCCTTCGACGTCTTGCCCTGTTCACGATAGATGCGCGCGGCCGAAGCCAATACGTCGGCATTGTCGGGCGCGAGCGATATCGCCTTCTGCGCCGACTTGTCGGCGAAGTCGTAGTCCTTGACGCGATTGGCCATCTGCGCCGCGCCGAGCTGCACGTCGACGTTGTCGGGATCGGTGCGCTGCAGCCGCTTGTAGATATCCAGCGCCTTGGCGTATTCCTGCGCCGACGCATACATGCGGGCCAGTGTGCCGGCCACCAGCGGATCGTCGGGACGTTCCTGCAGCACGGGCGCCAGGATGTCGTAGGCCGCCACCAGGTCGTCGCGCTGGCGCAAGGCTTCGGCCTGGCGGACGATGTAGAGCACGCGCAGATTGTCGAAGCTGTCCTGGTCGGCCTGCGACAGGCGCTGGCGTTGCAGCGACCGCAATACATCGACCAGTTCGGCGTCGCGTCCGGTCTTCAGGAGCAGCGACGCGTATTGCAGCGATAGCGACGGCGGCGGCGGATTGCGTCCCGCCAGCGCGTCGCGCAGCATGGCCGTGCCGGTCGCCGGGTCGCCGGCGTCCACATAGGCCAGGGCCAGCGCGCCCAGCATGTCGGGATCCTGGCCGGCATAGGGCGTCGCTTGCGCAAGCAGGTTCAACGACTCCTTGCGCCGGCCGCTCTGGGCCATGCGCGTGGCCAGCGCCGCCTGCGATTGCACCCAGGTACGCCGCTCCAGCAGCGTCATGTCGGTGGTGCGCGCCGATTCGGGTATGCGGCGCAGCGTGGCCAGCGCGCCGGAATAGTCCTTGGCTTGCGAGGAAACCAGCGCGCTGGCGTACAGCGCTTCGTTGTCGCCGGGCCGCGCCGCGACCAGATCGTCCATCAGTTTCGATGCGCTGGCCTTGTCCCCGGCCTTCAGGTACAGGCGGGCCAGCGATACCCGCATCCATGGATCGCCGGGCGCTTCCTTCACGGCCTGCTGCCAGGCCGCCTGCGCCGCGGCCGTGTCGCCGCGCGCCAGCGCGGCCTGGGCCCGGCCGTCGTCCAGCGCGGCGCGCAGCGTATCCGCGCCGCCGACCGCGCTGCGTTGCGCCGGCGTCAGGCCGTCGACGATGCGTTTCGCCTCGGCGTCCCGGCCATTGCGCGCCAGCACGGAGACCAGGCCGCGCAGCGCATCCGCGTCGTTCGGCGTATTGGCGACCGCGCTGCGATACAGGCGCTCCGCGTCGTCCAGGCGCCCTTCGCCGGCGGCGATCGCGGCCAGCTGGTTGGCGGCCGCGGGATCGCGCGGAGACAGGCTCATGGCCTGGCGCAGCAGGCGGTCGGCGTCGGCGGTATCGCCGGCCTGGCGCGCCGCGTTGGCGCGCGTGACCAGTGCCCAGTACGAGGCGCTTTCCTGCGCGCTTTTCCAACGCGTACCGCCATTGCGGACCGCGCGATCCAGCAGATTCCTGGCATCGTCATAGCGTTGCTGGCGCAGGCGCACCACGCCCAGGCCGCCCAGCGCATCGGCGTAATCGGCGCGGGACTTGAGCACCGCGTTGAAGCCTGTTTCCGCCGCCGCCAGGTCGCCCTGCTCCAGCGCGCGCAGGCTGGCGTCCGTGCGGACGCGCAGCGGGTCCAGCGGCGCGGCGGCCGACGCCGCGGGCGCCTTGCCGATGTTGGCGTACTGCTGGCGGATTTCGTCGTCTTCCGGGTGCGCCTTCAGATAGGACTCGAACAGGGGGGCGTCGGCCTTGCGCGGCGGATTGCCTAGGAATCCCAGCGCCTCGCGCCAGCTTTCGGTGGCCGCGCCGCCCACGTCGGGCAGCGTCGACAGCTTTTCGAGGGCGCGTATGCCATCGGCGCGGGTGGTTTCGTCCAGCGCCGTGATCTGCGCGATGTTCAGCCGGATCTCGTTGTTGCCGGGCTCTTCGCGCGACAACCGCTGCAGGTTGCGCAGGGCCTCGGCGCGTCCGGCCGCCGTATAGCCCAGCCGGCTGTAGTACTCCAGCGCGATATCGCCGGTGGGCTGCGGCACGTTCTTGAAGGCGGCGCGGTAGTTGTCCAGCGCGCCGTTCAGGTCATTGGATTGCACGGCCAGGCGGGCCTGCTCCAGCCGCCGCTTGCCCTCGCCGCTGCCCAGCTCGATGGCCTGTGTCAGCCGGGCGACGCGCAGGCTGTTCGGATCCTGCGCGCGCAAGCGGTCGAGATATTTGCGCGCGTCGGCCGGCTTGCCGGCCTTGACCGCGTCGATGCCCAGGCCATACAGCGCGTCGGGCTGGTTGGGATCGATGCGCAGCAGCTTCTGCCAGGCTTCGTTGGACCGCTCCGCGTTGTTGCGCTGTTGCCAGTACTGGCCTTGTTTCACCAGTACGTCGATGGCGCTGTCCTGCGCCCAGGCCGCCAGGGGCAGGGACGCGGCGAGCAGACCGGCGGCTAGGGAGCTGAGGCGCGGCGGCATGATGTTTCCCAGGATGGTTGGACGGTACCGGTGGGGAGGAAGCGATAACGTCCTTCGCTCCAGCCCAGGCCGAACAGCGTCAGGACGTAGTCGTAGTAAGGCGCTTGCGTGTGCGTGGCGTCGGCGTGCGCGCGGGCTTGCTCGAGCAGGGCCTGGACACGTGCGCGTTGCGTTTCGAGCAGATCGGTGCGGTGGGTCGCCTGCAGGTAGGGCAGCAAGGCGGCGGAAAAGCCGAAGGGGCCGGTGCCGGTGGCGACACCCGTGGCCGTGCGCACGGATTCCGGCGGGTAGCCCAGCGTGGCGGTGGCGGCCGCCAGGCCGCGCGTCGCGGCACGCAGGGGCGTCGCCAGCGGATCGTCGTCGGGGGTCAAGCCGGCCCACATGTACGCGCGTATGGCGTCGTAGCTGCCGACGTCGCCCTTGACCGGGTCGGTGGCGAAGCGGCCGGCGGGCCTGGCGGCGTGCGCCGTGCTTGCCGTCGGCGCCGTCGGCGACACGTAGGCCGTCCAGTCGGCCACGTAGCCGGTGTCCACGCCGGCGGCGTAGACGGCCGGGGTGTTGCGCGCGATTTCCTGCCACAACGCGCGATTGCCGGCGCCGGCCAATCTGCGCAGCACCGGTGGCGGCAGATAGCTGGCGTTCAAGCGCCAGATGCCGCCAGGCAGCTCGAAGCCCATGGGGCCCGGCAGCAGCATGTGGCCCAGCCCCGGCAACTGTGCGGTTTCCTCGGCTTCGATGCGGCCCAGCAGGGCCTGGGCGCTGGTCGTGTAGTCCTTGCGGTTCCATAGCCTGCCGGCTTCCAGCAGGTCATAGGCCAGCCACAGGTCGGCATCGGCGGCGGCGTTGGCGTCCAGTACGCGCCACGTGCCATCCGGCGCCTGGCCCCAGAACCAGGCTGGCAGGCGCTTGCCGATATCGCCGCCGGCCAGGTTGGCCTCGGTCCATTTCCAGAGCCGGTCGAAGACGGTCTCATCGCCCGCCACCAGGGCGAAGAACATGCCGTATGACTGGCCTTCCGAAGAGGTGTGGCGCTGCGGGGTGCTGGCGTCCAGCACGCGGCCGTCCGGCTGGATGAAGCGGGCCTGGAAGTCCTGCCACAACGGCCAGGCCGGCGCGGCGCAGCTTGCCGGCGCCGCCATGGCGGCGGCGCATGGCAGGCACAGCGCCAGCAGCGCGAGCGCGCGCGGCCATGCGGCCGGCGCGCTCAGGCGGGATCGAAGCGCCGGCGCCATGCGCATTACTGCTTCAGGCGCCGCTGCGCTCGCGCATGCAGCGACCAGTACAGCACCGCGGCCAGCAGCAGGGCGCCCAGCAGGCAGCAGGCCAGGAACACGAACAGGTGGCGGCTGAAGAACCATTCCGCGTATTCCACCGGTCCCAGCTCGCCGACGTAGTAGTTTTCCTGCGCCAGCAGGCTTTCGACCTGCTTGCCGCGCACCATCGCCAGCGAGCCCTTGATGCCGTGGTCGCTGCTGCTGTCGTCCAGCAGGACGTCCAGCGCGTCGGCCAGCCCTTGCGGCTTGTTGCCTGAGACGACCACCACGCTGCGGCCCGCCGTAAGCGGCGATTCGAAACCCGCCAGCATCGCGTCGGCGCTATCGCTGCTGAATGCGACCAGGTCGCGCGGCTGTTCCGGCGTGCCCAGCCAGGCGGATGTTTTATAGACCAGGTCCGACAGGCTGAAGCGCTTGTCCTTGCCATCCACCGAAGCCGGCATGTATTGCGCCCACTGCTTCAGCAAGGGCTGGTTGTCGCCCGAAGCGATCACCAGCAGGTCCTTGTCGGCCAGCTTGCCCGACTGCCCGGGCTGGCTCACCGTCACGCCGGTGGCGGGATAGCCGGTCGATGCGCCCAGGCGCCCCAACAGCGTCAGATAGGCGCTGTAGTCGGACACGGCGGGCTGATCAGGCAGCACCACGGTGGTCTGCGACAGGTCGGCCATCCGGGTGAAGGGGAAGCCGGCCTTGTCGAAGGCGGCCAGGTCCGGCATGGCGATGAAATGCGGCAGCTGCGAGATATCGATCGTCGAATCCGGATCGATGGCGCCACGAACGTTGTCCAGCAGCGCGTCCTTGCAATCGCCCTGCTTCAGCACGTCATAGGAGTAATACAGCTGCAACTGCGAGCGCGGCGGCAGCAGGAACAGCGGCAGCTCCAGGCGCTTTTCCGCCGGCAGCGTGGTGTCGGAGACCAGCTTGTCCGCCAGCGACGGCGCCTTGGCGGCAGGCAGCGGAATGCCCTGCACGAACTGGTCGTTCAGGCTGACGCTGAGCACGGACTTGTCGCTCGTCGGCCGGGGCGTATAGCGGTACTTCAGGTCCACCGGCACGCGCTTGTCGCGCCACGCGAACAGGTCCGGCGGCAGCCGCAGGTTCACGCGTATCAGGTCCGGCCGATAGCCCGCCACGTTCAGCGCGCGGCCTTCGGCCAGTTCGCCGAACTTGACCGCACGGTCGCTGGGCAGCCAATTGGGCGCGTCGTAAGGCTTGCGCGGCTCCAGCGGTTGCAGCTTGGTAATGGTCGCCGTGGCGCCGGACATCGTCTGGCTGCCCAGGGCAAGCGCGTTCGCGGCGGTCTTCAGGTCGGCGCTGTCGCGTCCCTGGATCACCAGCAGCTTGCCGTTGGGATCGTTGGGATTGGTCACGACGGAGATCGTCGGTCCGTTGACGGCGGCCGGCGCGGCGCCGGCGGACTGCAGGCCCGGCACGGTCGTGCCGCCGGCGATCAACACCACCGCATTGCCTTCCTTGGGCAACTGGCCTATCGACGCCGGAAAACGCGCGCCGCGATAGTCCGCCAGCGCGCCGAACCACGACGACAAGGCCCCGGCGGCTTCCAGCGTGCCCGAGTCGGGATTGCCCGCGAACACCATGGGCAGCACCAGCCGGCGCACGTCACGGCGGTCGAAGAACGGCAGCGGCAGGGTCGACAGATCGTTGCGCATGCGCAGCGGCGCCACCGTCAGCTCCAGCACGCTCTGGTTGCCGATATTGGCCCACAGGCTCGAATGCAGCGGGTCTTCGCACTGCATGGTGTAGTGGCCGATCAACTGCAGGTTCAGGCGGTTGAAATCGGTGATCAGGCGGGGCGGTATGTCGACCGTGCGTTGCAGGCTCTTGCCGCCGTCTTCCTTGGGCACCGGAATGCTGTACGCCACTTCACCGTTGACCATGACGTTGATGTGCGACAGATCCGGCAGCAGCGCCGGCGAATACGCATAGTCCAGCTTCAGTTTTGCCCCGGTCACCACTTCGTCCGCGCGCACGCTGAAAGGCACGCCATTGCTGCCATCGATGCCGGTGATGTTCAGTGGATACTGCGCGCCCAGCTGGCGCAGCGTCAGCGCATAGGTCCGGGAACCGTCCGCCGCGGGGGCGGACGCGCCGCCGGCGGTGTTGCCGGGCTGCGCCCCGCTCGACGCGGCGCTCATCGCCGCGTCGGGTGGCGCGCCGACAGGCGCCGCGCCGGCGGTATGGAACGCGCTGGCCAGCAGCGTGCCGGCAAGCGTGCCGCACAGGCCGCGGCGTGCGCGGTGGATGCGATGGAGGAACACGGTCATCTATCTCTCGCAGTGCCGGTGGGACTTTGCGCCGCGGCCGCGGCGGCGCTCATGGCCGCCGGCGCACGGCGGCGCTGGCGGAAGGGTTCGTAGAACGTATGGCGCAGCAGCAGCGCGAAGCCGTGCATGCCTATCCGGGTGACCTCGCGCAGCGCCGCCAGCGGCGCGTCGGGTTTGCGGTTGCCCCAACCCGATGCCCAGGTGTCGGCGCGGGCGAAGGTCAGTTGGGAAAGCTGCACCTGCTGGGCGACGCTCAAGGCATCGAAGCGCACGCCCACCCGCTCGGCGTGGCTGAATACCGCGGTGGCGGGAAAAACGCCTTCCTCGTTGCCGCGAAAGATCGATACGCGCACTTTCTCGTGCAGTGGCACGTTGGTGCCGGTCGGCAGCACCAGGCCGAGTCCCGTCTGCGAAAAATCGCTGGTCTCGCAGACGATGGTCTTGCCGGTATCCAGCTTGATGGTCGCGGGCAGGCGTGCCGCCACGCGCGGGTCGTTGCGCAGCTGGCGGCTTTCGGCGGCCACCGCCACGCTGGCGCTGGTGATGATGATGTTGTAGACCGTCCAGGCCAGGTTGATGCACACGGTGGTCCTGACGTCGGCGTCGCCATGGCCCAGGGCCAGCACCGCCAGGCCGGCGATCATGCCGGCAATATTCAGGACGAGCAGCACGATGTAAGGCCGCGCCATCGTCCAGTCGAAATAGGATTGCTCGATGACGCCGCCCTTGGAGGTGACGTTGAACTTTCCCAGCTTGGGATTCACCAGCGCCAGCATCACGGGCCGCATGATGTACCAGGCCAGCACCGATTCGTAGACCTCGTTCCAGAAGGAATGGCGGAAGCGTCCCTGGATGCGCGAGTTGGTGATGCTGGCGTGCAGCAGGTGGGGCAGCGCATAGACGGTGATCATCAACGCCGAGGCCTGGAACACGTGGGCGCCGAAGAACAGGTAGGCCAGCGGCGCCGTCAGGAACACGATGCGCGGCAGCCCATAGAAGAAGTGCAGCATCGCGTTCAGGTAGCACAGCCGCTGGCCGAACTTCAGGCCCTTGCCCACCAGCGGGTTGTCCACGCGGAATATCTGCGCCATGCCGCGCGCCCAGCGTATGCGCTGGCCGATGTGCGCGGCCAGGCTTTCGGTGGCCAGCCCCGCCGCCTGCGGAATGCCCAGGAAGGCGGTGTTGTAGCCGGCGCGGCTCAGCTTGAGCGCGGTGTGCGCGTCTTCCGTGACGGTCTCCACCGCGACGCCGCCCACCTCTTCCAGCGGCGCGCGGCGCAGGATCGCGCAGGACCCGCAGAAGAACGCCGCGTTCCACAGATCGTTGCCGTCCTGCACCAGGCCGTAGAACAGCTCGCCTTCGTTGGGAACGGCGCGTCCCGTACGCAGGTTCTTTTCGAAGGGATCGGCCGAAAAGAAGAAGTGCGGCGTCTGGAGCATCGCCAGCTTGCGGTCCTTCAGGAACCAGCCCATGCAAAGCTGCAGGAAAGAACGCGTGGGCACGTGGTCGCAATCGAAGATCGCGACGAACTCGCCCTGGGTCTGCTTCAATGCCCAGTTCAGGTTGCCGGCCTTGGCGTGGCGATTGTCTTCGCGGGTGATGTAGCCCGCGCCGACTTCCTGGCAGAAATCGCGGAATTCGGCGCGGCGGCCGTCGTCCAGCACATAGACGCGCAGCTTGTCCGCGGGCCAGTCCATGGTGAGTGCCGTATAGACCGTCTGCCGCACTACGTTCAAAGGCTCGTTGTAGGTCGGGATGAAGATATCCACCGACGGCCACATTGCCATATCGGCTGGCAGCGGCGTGGGCTTGCGGCGCAGCGGCCAGGCGGTCTGCAGATAGCCCAGCAGCAGCACGGCCAGCGCATAGCATTCCGCCAGCACCAGGCCCCAGCCGAACAGCGTATCCGTCAGGTTGTCGAAGTCCAGCGTTGCCGTCACGCGCCAGTACATGTAGCGCAGGGAGGCCGTGCAGGACAGCACGATCAGCGTCAGCACAGCCATCTGTCCGCGTATGCGGCGCACGCATAGCGCGAACAGGAAGGTGACCACGCAGAACACCAGCTGCTGCTCCAGCGTCAACGGAATGATCACCGTCAACCAGACCAGCAGGACGGCCACGATGGCGATCGCCACGCGCAGCGGCAGGCTGGTCCAGACGCCGCGCTGCAGCAGCCGGTCCCCGGGCGCCGGTCCGGCCGGCGGATAGTGGAACGACTGCGCGTCGCGCTTCATGGCGTGGGTCTCCCCGCATCGCTCAGGCGCGCCAGCACGTGCCGCGCGCATTGCTGAAGATCGTGCGCGGCGCGGCCGTGCGGATCGTAGTCAA
Source organism: Bordetella genomosp. 8 (assembly GCF_002119685.1). NCBI lineage: Bacteria > Pseudomonadati > Pseudomonadota > Betaproteobacteria > Burkholderiales > Alcaligenaceae > Bordetella > Bordetella genomosp. 8. The sequence goes on from NZ_CP021108.1 coordinate 67,423, forward strand.
GCACGTTCATGTTGCAGGCCAGCGCCTCGCGTACCGATTCGTCGTCGTGGATGACGCCGACGGTGCGTTCGCCCAGGCTGTGCCGCATGACTTCGACGACGTCCTGTGCCAGGCGGCGCGAACGGTCCACCTGATTGATGGCATAGACGCAGGGCGTGTCGCCGCGCGGCTTGGCGCCGCCGTAGGCCTCCACCATCGACGCGGTGGCGGGCAGGGTCGCGTACGAAGCGGCGTCGGCCAGCGTGACCGCCACGACCAGGTCCGCGGCGGCGATCGCCTGCCGCGTATAGACCGACGGACCGGGCGGCGTGTCGATCAGTACGATGGCGTCGTCGGAGAGGTGCATGGCGCGCAGGCGCTCCGCCAGCAGGCCCGGCTCGTCGCGCAGGCGGCGCTCCAGTCGGTCGCGATCGCTTTCCGGCAGCTGGCCGTGCGGCACCACGTCAACGCCGTCCTTGCCGGTCAGGCGCGCATCGTCCCATGGCCGGTCGGACAGGGTCGCGCGCGCCAGTCCGTCCATGCCTCGCTGGCCGGCATCGGCGTGCAGGCGCAGCGCGTTCTGCGGGTCCAGGTCGACCGCTACCACGGCGCGCCCCATGCGGGCGAACGCCGCACCTATGTTGGCGCTGATCGTGGTTTTACCGACTCCGCCCTTGGCGGATATCACTGCGATGGTCTTCACGATGAAAGCAGCCGTTTGAACAGGTCGGGCAGGCCTGGCGAGGCCGGCCCGGAGGCGCTGTTCGCCACCAGGCGGCGCAAGGGATCCGGCTGCGCGCCGGTAGCCGGTGCCGGCATGGCGTCGCTCGCGGAAGGCAGCGGCGGCAGCGCCGCTGGCGCGGAGGCGGCCGCGGCGGCAGGCGCGGCCACATGCTCGTTGGCGGCCGGTTCGCCGGTGGACAGGCCGGCGGCAGGCTCGGGGGCCTGCGGGATCACGAAAGCGCGCGGTACTTCGCGGCTGAAGGGCTTGGGGCTGGGCGGTATGAACTGCGGCCGCGGCCTGACCGGTACTACTTCGGCGCCGTCGGCGGCTTCGGCCGCGGGCCGCGCGGCTTGCGCCAGCACCGCCGCGTCGTCCGCGCCCACCGCCGGCGCCGCGACGGGCCGCAGCGGGTCGATGGCCGTCAGCATGGGCCAGCGCGCCCGGGCCTGGCTGGCCGCTGCCAACGTGGCGATTTCCTGATAGCCCGCGGGCTCGCCGCCAAACTGCGCGTATAGCCGCGCGATATCGTTGTCTTCATCGGGATGCATGCGCCGGGCCCCTCATTTGGAAAATACGAAACGCAGGCTGCCCGTCGTGGGGTCGGCATGTTGCAGCCGTACCTGCAGCGTGTCGCCGGCCCCCGCGGCCGACATCCATCCCTGGTACACGCCTTCCAGGAAGGCGGGCGTCCAGTCCAGCTCGCCGGGGCCGAACGCGGCCGACAGCGGCGAGCAAAGGTGTTCGATCAGCAGGGCCGCATCGTCCTGGTCGGCCAGCTCGACCAGCCCCCAGTCCAGTGGTTTCCATGCCGCGTTCATGGCGTCGCGCAGCTCGGCAATGCTGCCGCAGGCGGGCAGGGGATACAGGGCGGCGAAGCGCGCGCCGATACGATGCATCAGGCCGCGCAGTTCGTCCGTCGACAGATGCGCGCGAAACTCCTCGGCCTGGGCCCGGAGGAAATCCCGCCACTGCGGGGTGCAAAGGCGGCCGTGCAAATACTCCAATTCGGCACCTTGCATACAAGATCCCTCAACCAGTTGCATTGCATGCGGATTAGGCCGTAATGCTGCAGGCGGGCGCATGTGCGACTGATTGTGAGTTAACGGACTTTCTTTAACAAGATGCCGCGCGCGGTAACTCCACAACTTCCTAGGTTTTATCGATTTATTTCTGGCGCCTAGGGGCATTGTTGCGTTGCGGCGCGGCGATTTTCACGGAAGATGCTATTCGTAGCCGGTTTATTGCTGAATATTGCAGATACAGTTTGTGGCGTCCGGCCAACGAAAAATCAAAAAAAGCCGCACCGGCATGAGCCGGCGCGGCGTCCCTCCCGCTACATCAAGCTGTCAAGGGCGGACCATCACGCCATCCTTCAGCCCCGCGCAGTGGTCGTAGATCTCCCCCGGACGGGTGAACCACACCTTGTCGCGCTGGGGATGTTCGACGATGTATTTCAAGGCCCGGCGCAGCGAGCGCAGGCGGTACGGCTGGCCGACGATCATGGTGTGCAGGGCGATGCCGCATACCAGCGGCTGCTTTTCCGACTGGGCCAGCATTTCCTCGAACTGCTCGATGATCATCTGCTCGAAGTCCTGCGCGGTGTGGCGGCGCACCAGCATCTGCGGCGAATCGTTGATTTCCAGCGGATACGGCACCGACATCAGCGGGCCGGAGCGGGTCTTCATCCACACCGGCTGGTCGTCGGCGGGCCAGTCCATCACGAACTTGTAGCCGGTATCCACCAGCAGTTCGGGCGTCTGCGCGCTTTGCGACATCCACGGCCCCATCCAGCCGCGCACGTCCTGCCCCGCGTGCTTCTTGATGGCGTCGCGCACTTCGGTCAGCAGGCGCGCTTCGTCGGCGGGCCACAGGTGGCCCTGCGCTTCGGCGTTGGTGCGGCCGTGGCCGATGAGCTCGTCGCCGCGCCTGAGGATGGGCTCGAGCACGTCGGGCGCGTATTCGAACAGCACTGTGTTCATCAGGTGCGCGGCCGGCAGGCCCAGTTCGTCGAACAGTTCCAGCAGGCGCCAGACGCCCACGCGGTTGCCGTAGTCGCGCCAGGCGAAGCCGCGCGCGTCGGGCTGCGGCAGCTCGGCGCCCAGGTTATGGCCTTTGCCGGTGCCGAAGGCGAAGTGCTCGATGTTCAGGCCCAGGTAGACGGCCAGCCGCTTGCCGCCTGGCCAGCTGTAGTCGGGGCGTTTGGTGATGGCGCTGTACGGATACCGGTCGTGGTAGGGAAGTAGCATGGGATCGATCCGAATGTGTGAGTCGACGTCAGAGTTGATGGTTGGAGCGCGGCGCGCATCGGACGGCCGCAGGATGCCGCAACGCGCACCCCGGCGTGCCATCCGCGGCTATACGCCCAGGAAAGCGGTCTGTACCTTGGGATCCTCCAGCAGCGCGGCGGATTCGTCGTCGAAAACCTTCTCGCCCAGTTGCAGGATGGCGGTGCGCTGCGCCACGCGCATCGCCCAGTTCGCATTCTGTTCCGCCAGCACGAAGGCCAGGCCTTCGCGCTGCTGGATGTCCAGCAGGATGTCGCCGATGCGTTCGACGATGATGGGCGCCAGCCCCAGCGAAGGTTCGTCCAGCAGGAACAGTTTGGGCCCGCTCATCAGTGCGCGGCCGATGGCCAGCATCTGCTGCTCGCCGCCGGACAGGCTGCCCGCCGCCTGCCGCGCCCGTTCCTTCAGGCGCGGAAAATAGCCGAACATCTGCTCCATGCGTTCCGCCAGGCGATCGCCGCCGCGGCCGAAGGCGCCCATCTTCAGGTTTTCCTGCACCGACAGCGACGGAAACACGCGGCGGCCTTCCGGCGAAAAGCCGATGCCCAGCTTCACCACTTCCGACGCGGCCATGCCCTTGATGCTCTTGCCTTGCCACAGGATGTCGCCGCCGTAGCCGTTGACGAGTCCCGTGATGGCTTTCAGCGTGCTGCTTTTGCCGGCGCCGTTGGAGCCGATCAGCGCCACGGTTTCGGCTTCGCCTATGCTCAGGTTCAGCGCGCGCGTGCCGGCCACGCGGCCGTAGCGCACGTCCAGGTTACGCAATTCCAGCAGTGACATTCCTAGTTCCCAAGTAAGCCTCGACGACGCGGCGGTCGCGCAGGACTTCATCCGGCTTGCCGCGCGTCAGTTCCTGGCCGGAGGCCACCACCAGCAGGCGGTCGCACAGGCCGGCGATGAAGCGCATGTTGTGGTCGATGACCATGACCGTGACGCCCGACTCGCGCACGCGCAGGATGGCGTCGCGCACCTGGTCGGTTTCCTCGGCGCTGAGGCCCGCCACGGGTTCGTCCAGCATCAGCAGCGTGGGCCGCGCGGCCAGCGCGATGGCGATGCCCAGGATCTTCTGCATGCCGTAGGGCAGGCTGCCGGCGGCATCGTCGGCCACCGCGGCCAGGCCCATGCGATGCAGCAGCTCTTCGACCTGGCCGTCCGATTCGGCGCGCTTGCGCCTGGCCCGCGGCGTATCGAACAGCGTCGCCAGGGCACCGGGATAGCGCGTCAGGTAGGAGCCGCGCACGATGTTCTCGCGCACGCTGCGCTGCGCATAGACCGCGGTCGATTGGAAGGTGCGCACCAGGCCGCGTTCGGTCAGGCGCGAAGGCGCCATGCCGGTGACGGTTTCATCGCGGAACACCACGGTGCCGCGCGACGGCTTGATGACGCCGCTGATCAGGTTGACCAGCGTGGTCTTGCCGGCCCCGTTGGGACCGATGACGCCCAGGATCTCGCCTTCGTAGACTTCGAAGGTGACGCCGTCGACGGCCTTCAGGCCGCCGAAGCTGATGCCGATGCCGTCCACATTGAGCAGCTTTTTCATGCGCGTGCCTCCTTGCGTCCGCGCCGCGCGCCGCGCAGCATGGCGGCCAGCCCGACCAGTCCGGACGAGAACGAGGCCATCACGAGGATCAGCGCTACGCCGAACAGGATGCGCTGGACTTCGACATAGCCGCGCAGCAGTTCGGGAAGCGCCACCAGGAAGACCGCGCCGACGATGGGGCCGACGACGTTGTACATCCCGCCCAGCACGTTCATCACGACCAGGTTCAGCGAATCGGTCATGCCGAAGGTGGTCGGATCGATGTAGTGCATGAAGAAGGCCAGCAGGCCGCCCTGCAGGCCGACCAGGCCGCAGCCCAGCACGAAGATGCCGACCTTCAGCCGGATGACTGGCACGCCGGCGCACTCGGTGACGCGTTCGGCTTCGCGCGCGGCGTCCATGGCGCGTCCGACCTCGGACATCAGCAGGCGGATGCACAGGGCGGCCACCAGCACGGCCGCGACCAGGGCGATGTAGTACTGCGCCAGCGGCGAGCTCCAGCCGGCATGCAGGTCCGGCAGGTTGGACAGGCCGTTGGAGCCGCCCGTGACGCTCTCCCATTCCACCAGCACCAGGCGGATGATCTCACCGAGCAGGAAAGTGACCAGCACGAAATACTTGCCGGTCAGGCGCAGCACGATGGGGCCGACCAGCAGGGCCAGCAACGCCGAGGCGCCGACGCCTATCGCCAGGCCGACGAAGGGAGACACGCCCAGCTTCAGCACCGACAGCGCGCAGGCATAGGCCCCCACGCCCATGAAGCCGGCATGCGAAAACGAGATGTGGCCGGTGCGGATGATCAGGTGCAGGCTGAGCGCGCCGATGACGTTCAGCAGGATCAGCGCGCCGATGGCCAGGATGAAGGCGTTGTCCGCCACGTGCGGCAGCACGGCCAGCACCACGACGGCCAGCACGCCCATCGCCAGCACTCTCGTGCCGCGCGGCGCGCCTTCGGTGTGGCGCGCGATGGGAGGATACAAGGAAGTATTCGACATGGCGGCCTCAGCGTTCCGGTTTTCCAAGCAGGCCCCACGGGCGCACCACCAGCAGCGCGATCACCACGCCGAAGGATACGAAGGTGGACGTGGCCGAGCCATAGAAGGTGGACAGGAAACTTTCGCCAAAGCCGAACAGCACGCCGCCCAGCGCCGCACCCGGGATGCTGCCCATGCCGCCCAGGATGACGACGATGAAGGCAACCATCAGCGGGCGTTCGCCCATGAATGGCGACAAGGCATAGGTCTGCGCATAGATGGCGCCGGCGATGGCGGTCATGAAGGCGGCCAGGAAAAACGCCAGCTGGTAGATGCGGCGCGTGTTCACGCCCTGCGCTTCGGCGATCTCGATGTCTTCGGAAGCGGCGCGCACGGCCAGGCCGTAGCGGCTCAGGCTCATGAAGCCCCAGAACGCCAGCAGCACCACCACGGCGATGCCGATGATCATCAGCTTGTCGGCCGGGATCGACACCGCGCCGATGGAGACCATGCTGTCCAGCGCGGCGGGAATCGAACGTTCGTAGACGTCGAAGATCAGCACGCAGCTGTAGACGATGGCGATATCCAGGCCCAGCAGGCCTATCATGCTCTGGAACATCTTCTGGTAGAAGCGGCGGTACACCAGCCATTCCAGAATCATGCTGCCGGCGGCGACGGTCAGCCCGGCCAGCAGGATGGCCACCACGTAGGGCAGCTTGAATTCGCCGAAGTAATAATGCAGCGCATAGCCGCCCAGCATGGCCAGGCTGCCGTGCGCGAAGTTGACCACTTTCATGATGCCGAACAACAGCGTGAACCCCAGGGCGATCAGGACGTAGATCGCGCTGAGGCTCAGGCCGTTTATCAGCACCTGGGTCAGGACCGGTGCGGAAAACATGCAATCCCCTGAAAGGCGGAACGTCCCGCGCGACGGCCGCGTACCGGCCGTCGCGCGGGACGGATAAGGCTTATTCCTTGACGGGCGTCAGGGAGGTGATCGTCTGCGGCTTGCCGTCCTTGATCTGCGTGATCCAGAACTTGTTCAGCAACTGGCGGTTCACGCCGTAGGCCTTCTGGCCGCCCCAGACCACCGGCCCGTAGATGCCGGCGTCGTAGCCGCTGATATTCTCCAGCGCGGTGCGGACCTTGTCCGTGTCGGTGACCGTGCCGGCATTTTCAAGCGCCTTGAAGAGGATCTTCGCGGAGTTGTACCAGCCCGGGGTCTGCGCGTTGATCACGCCGCTCCAGCGCTTCTTGTAGGCGTCGATGAACTTCTGCGCGCCGGGTTCGCGGAAGTCGAACACGTCATAGGACATGAAGCCTTCGGCGTTGGGGCCGGCGATGTCGTTGATCTCGTCGATGCCGGGGCCGCCGACCTGCCAGATCAGGCCCTTGTAGCCGATCTGCCGCGCCTGCTTGACCAGCAGGCCCGCTTCGCCGGGCGCGTTCAGGTTCAGGTCCAGGATGTCGACGCCCTGCGCCATCATGCGCGTGAGCAGCGGCGTGAATTCCTTGGAGCCGCGCTCATAGCTTTCCGACCATACGGTGTAGCCGTTGTCCTTGTAGGTCTGGCCCAGCGTGGGCAGCACGACCTGGCCGGTGGCGTCGTTGGGAACGATCAGCGCGACCTTCTTCACCTGGGGATGCGTTTCCTTCAGCCACTTGACCATCGCGGGGCCGAATTCGATGTTGCTGTTCATCGAACGGAAGTTGTAGCCGTTGGCGCCGCCCTGCTTCAGGATGTCCGGCGCGTAGCCGTTGGACAGCACGATGACCTTGCCCTGGTTGGTGATGGGTACCACCGCCATGGCGGACGGCGTGCCGATCGGCCCGATGACGAACTTGACCTTGTCGTAGTTCACCAGGCGCTCGGCCGCGGTGCGGCCGCCGGTGGCGGTGTACTTGTCGTCGTACATCACCAGTTCGGGCTTGTAGGTCTGGCCGCCGACCTTGAGTCCGCCCTGGGCGTTCACTTCGTCGATGGCCATCTGCACGCCGCGCTGCACGGCCAGGCCCCAGGCGGTGCCGCCGCCGGACAGCGGCCCGATGCCGCCGATCTTCAGTGCTTCCTGCGCGTGCGCGGACAGCGCGGCGCCGGTGCCCAGTGCGGCCAATATCAGGCTACCAAGCAGTTTCTTCGCATGCATGAGGCATTCCCCTTGTTCTGGAAACAGTGCGGTTGAAAACAGTCAGTTGACCGGCCTGGGCAGGGTGCCCAGTACCGATGTGGCGAAACGCGCGGCGGCCAGCAGGCGGTTGTCCTGGCCGTATGCGCCTATCAGTTGCGCGCCCAGCGGCAGGCCGCCGGGCCCGATTTCGAGCGGGAAGGACACGCAGGGCATGTGCAGCAGCGTCCAGATGGCGCCGTAGCGCGGCGATCCCGAATTGGCGTGGCCGGCTTCCGCTTCGCCGTCGGCGGCGGGATAGAGCAGCACGTCATGGTCGGCGAACAGCGTGCTGGCCCGCGCGCGCATCTGCGCCACGTGCTGCAGCAGCCCGGTGTACTCATCCAGGCCGATGTCCGCCCCGCCGCGCAGGCGGGCCTGCAGGCGCGGGCTGAGCTGGTTTTCGTTCCGCAGGCGTTCCTGCGCCAGCGTCTGGCGTGCCTCGAAGGCGAACAGGCGAAGCTGCATGGCTTCCAGCGCTTCGAATTCTGGCGGCAGCCAGAAGCGCGTGACCTGTGCGCCGGCCTTTTCCAGCGTGTCGGCGGCGCGCTCGATGGCGGCGATGGTGGACGGATGCGCGTAGTCCCATTGGCGCGACAGGCACAGGCCGATGCGCGGGCGCAGCACGCTGCCGGACATGACGTCGCGCGCGCCGTGCAGGCCCATCGTGAAGAAGGCGGCGTCGGCGACGTCGCGCGTGATCACGCCCACCGTGTCCTGCGAGGGGCTGAGCGGTTTCATGCCGCCGGTGGCGATCAGCCCGAAGCTGGGCTTGTAGCCGACCGCGCCGCAGTAGATGGCCGGCCGCACGATGGAGCCGGTGGTTTGCGTGCCGAAGGCCACGGGCACCATGTAGTCGCCGACGGCGGCGCCCGATCCGCTGGACGATCCGCCCGGCGTGTGGGTGACACGCAGCGGATTGACGGTCTTGCTGGGGGTCTGGGTGGCGAATTCGCCGGTCGCGACCTTGCCGATGAGCACGGCGCCGCGATGCTTGGCCAGGGCCACGCAGCCGGCGTCGGCGACCGGACGGTGGCCGCGGTAGATGGGCGAGCCGTACTCGGTGGGATAGTCGACGGTGTCGAAGATGTCCTTGGCGGCGAAGGGGATGCCGCGCAGCGGCCGGCCGCCCGGCGCATCCGCCGCCATGGCTTCGGCCTGCCGGGCGCCGGCCAGGGCGAGTTCCGGATCGCAGGCGACGAAGGCGCGGATCTCGTCATTGCGTTCGGCGATGCGTTCCAGGCAGGCCTGGACGACGGCGGTGGGCGTGGCCTCGCCGCGCTCGATGGCGGCGGCCGCTTGCCACGCGGTCAGCTGATTCAAAGGTTTCACTGCAACGTTCCGTGGAGTATTCGTGGCGACCCTGCTCGCGGTCGCCCGGTCGCGTCGATACAGCGGCGGCGGCTGGCGCGCGCGCTGTCGGCACAGGCCGGCTGTCTGGCTTGGGTACTTTATGGAGCGTCGATTGATATGTCTAATACAATCTACGGCCATCATTAAGATGGATTCGGACTTAATTATTCGGGAAAACGATGCCTCTGCTTTCGCGCGCGTTGCGGGCTTTCGTGGTGGTGGCCGAGGAGCTGCACTTCGGCCGGGCGGCGATACGGCTGAACATCAGCCAACCGCCGCTGAGCCAGCTGATACGCCAGTTCGAGGCCGAGGTCGGCACCGAGTTGTTCGTGCGTTCGACGCGTTCGGTGCGGCTGACCCAGGCGGGTGAAGTGCTGCTGGCGCGGGCGCGGCGGCTGGTCGACGAAAACGATACGATCCTGCGCGCGGTGCGGCGAGCCGGCAGCGGCGACGCCGGACGGCTGGCGGTGGGCTTCGTCAGCACCGCGGCCTATCGTGTGCTGCCGGGCGCCATCGCGCGCTACCGGGCCAAGTATCCGGACGTCGAGCTGATGCTGTTCGAAGAGTTGACCGGCACGATCACCGATCGTCTGCTGTCCGGTACGCTGGATATCGCGATCTTTCGCCGCCTGCCGCGCGCGACGGAGCCGGATCTGGTCTTCGAACGCGTGCATCGCGAGAAAATGGTGCTCGCCATGCCGGCGGATCACCCGTTCCGCGAACTCAACAGGGTGCCCATGCGCAAGCTGGACGGGCAGGCGATGGTGGGCTTCCAGCGCGAGGCATCCTCGTACTTCAATGCGGTGCAGACGCGCCTGTGCCGCGAACACAATGTGCGGCCGCGCATCGTCTACGAGAGCGTGCTGCCTACGCTGCTGGCGCTGGTGGAAGGCGGCATGGGAATGGCGCTGGTGCCGGAGTCGGCGGCGGGGCTGCGCAATTCGGTGGTGTATCGGCCCTTGTCGGGCTTGCCGGATGCGTTCGACGTCGACCTGTATTGCGCGCGGCGGCCGGATAACCTGAATCCCACGGCCCAGGCATTTGCGCGGATCCTGCAACAGGGCTAGTGTGTCGCCCATGACAATCAACACTACTCTTCCGCGCGTGGCGATCATCGGCTGCGGCGGCACGATCACGTCGCGCGGCACCGGTCCGCTGGACACGATGGATTACCCCGAGTTCGGCACGAAACTCAGCGTGGCGGACGTGCTGGAAGCGATTCCGGAGACAGGTTTCGTCGCGCGGACGGTGCTGGTGCCGTTCCGTGAAGTGAGCAGTTCGGCGATCACCACGCAGGATTGGTTCGCGCTGCGCGCGACGATACGGCGGATGGCGGCGGAACAGCCGGACCTGGCGGGTTTCGTCATCCTGCACGGTACGGCGTCGCTGGAAGAAACGGCCTTTTTCCTGGACCTGACCTTGTCGCTGGAGCAGCCGGTCGTCATGGTGGGCGCGCAGCGGCCGCTCAGCGCGGTCGGATCGGACGCGCCGATGAACGTGATCGCGGCCCTGCGCACGGCGGCGGCGCCGCAGTCGCGCGGGCGGGGCGTGCTGGTAGTCATGAACGACGAGATATGTTCCGCGCGCGATGTGGTGAAGACGCATACGCTGCGGGTGCAGACTTTCCGCTCTGCGGATTTCGGCGTGCTGGGGGTGGTGGATCCGGACGGGGTTTTCTACTACCGGCGCAACGATGACGCGCGTGCTGCCGCCGCGGATTTGCCGCTGCCTGATTTCACGGCATTGGCGGATGACGTTGCATTGCCTCGGGTGGATATTCTTTATTCACACATCGGCGCGGATGGCGCACTGGTGCAGGCCTGCGTGGCGGCGGGCGCGCGCGGGATCATCTGCGCGGGAATGGCGCCGGGGATGCCGGCGAAGGCCGAACGCGATGCCTATGAATCCGCGCGTCGTGGTGGCGTGGCATTGGTCCAGTGTTCACGGGCGGGCAGCGGGCGTGTCGCGAATCGGCGGGCGTTGCGGGAGAACGGCTGGATCGCCGGGAGTTCCCTGAGCCCGCAGAAGGCCAGGATACTGCTGGCCCTGACGCTTTCGTGTACGGATGATCTTGAGGTTATGCGAGGCGTGTTCGCGCGGTTCTAAAGGCGGGTTGCCGATTCGTTGATGGTATTACGGATGCCGCGACCGTCTGGGTGCTTGGCCCTTCGTGGCGTTGTCGGTTGAGTCAAGAAGGATCTGCCCTTGCCCGGCGCCGCGCGGCCGCCCAGCGCGGCCACGCAGCGCCTACGCAATGTGGAATGGCCTGGAGCGCCTTCCCGCGTTGATTTGAGATCGGAATGAGGTCAGTGATCCGCGGCGGTTCAGCCGTGGCCGTCCACCGTGTCCAGCCATGGCGAGGCCGGTACCCAGTTACTGCATCCACACTTAATGCATCCACAGACAGTTTCAACATACCCCCTTACCGCGTCCACAGACAGTTTGAACACACGGCCTGCGCAGTCAACCATTCCACTTGCGGTGACGACCACACGCGAAGGAGCATCCGACACAGACCAGAATCGCGTAGGCGCCGCGTGGCCGCGCAGGGCGGCCGCGTGGCGCCGGGCACCGCAAGATGTTTCTAGGCCAACCACCCTTGCCGACGAAGGGCCAAGCACACAGTCCCCCGCGGCATCCGTGAGTAAGGCACATCAGAGTCTGGTGGGGTGGTCACCCTGTCGGGGCCAGCCCGTTGAGGCCGCGCGAGGGCTGACGAAGGGAGGACGGCCGGGCAAAACAAACGCAAGAACGCCGACGACGTTCGGCCGCCGGACGAGGCAGACGAAGCGGGAGTCCGGCGCCCGCGCGCCGGACCGGCCGATCGGGATGGACACGATAGGGTGACCGCCCCGCCGGACGGCACCAGCACTCCGGCCGACACCCGCGCACCAGTACTCGCAAACAACACCAGCAGCCCAACGACGACCCACAACGCTCAGCGCAGAACCGTGGCGCCCTGCGTGTTGACGTACACCGAATACAGCGACTTGCCCGCCGCCATGAACAGGCGGTTTCTTTGCGGCCCGCCGAAGCACAGATTCGCGCAGCGTTCGGGCAGATGGATGTGCCCTATCCGTACCCCATCGGGCGCGAACACCGCCACGCCGTCGAGTTCTTCAGACCCCATCCCCCAGCCGCACCACAGACTGCCGTCCACATCGCACCGTATGCCGTCGGACGTCCCCGGCCCGCAGTCGATATGGACGCGCCCCGCGCCCACGCCGCGGCCGTCCGTGGAAACGTCGTGCGCCGTGATCAGCCGGTGTGGCGTGGCGCGTGACTGGACCAGGTACAGCACGCTTTCGTCCGGCGAGAAGCACAGCCCGTTGGGCCCGTCGGCGCCTTCGATCACCACGGTGAGCTCGCCCGTCTCCGCATCCCACCGGTACACCTGCGCCGGCAGTTCCTGCCTGCCCGGCAGCCCTTCGTACCAGCCGCCGATGCCGAACGGCGGGTCGGTGAACCAGACCGAGCCGTCCGACTTCACCACCACGTCATTGGGCGAGTTCAAGCGCTTGCCCTCGTAACGGTCGGCCAGCACCGTGATGGACCCGTCATGCTCGGTGCGCGTCACCCGGCGCCCTTCGTGTTCGCAGGTGATCAGCCGGCCCTGCAGGTCGCGCGTGTTGCCGTTGGCGTTGCGCGACGGTTGGCGGAATACGCTGAAGGCGCCTGTGGGTTCGTCCCATCGCATGATGCGATTGTTGGGAATATCGCTCACCAGCAGATAGCGGCCGTCGCCGAACCAGACCGGCCCTTCCGCCCAGCGCATGCCTGTACCCAGCTGTTCGACCGCGGCGGAGAAGATCACATAACGGGAGAAGCGCGGATCGATGACTTCGATGCGCGGATCGGGATAGCGTTCACTGGGTTGCCACACGGCCATGGTCTCCAAAATAGGCCCGCTCCAGGCGCGCGGCCAGGTCGGCTTCGCGCGTGCCGGCCTGCATGGCGATGCGGCCTTGCGCCAGGGCATATACGCGATCGGCCAGGGCCAGCGCCTTTTCCACCAGCTGTTCCACGAGCACGATGGCCGTGCCCTGCTTGCGCAGCTGTCCGGCAACGGTCAGGACGCGGTCGACCAGGACCGGCGACAAGCCCGCGGACGGTTCGTCGAGGATAAGCAGGCGGGGCCGCTTGACCAGGCCCTGCGCGACGACCAGCATCTGTTGCTGGCCCCCGCTCAGCGCGCCGGCGCGGTCGTGGCGCTTGGCCGCGATCTCCGGGAAATAGTCCAGGGCTTCTTCCACGCGCGTCCTGCGTTCCGTTCGCGGCGCGTCGTAGCCGGCCAGCATCAGGTTGTCGAGCACGCTCTGCTGCGTGAAGACGCGGTGGCCTTCGATGACGTGGACCAGCCCCACGCGCGCCGCTTCGCGCGGCGTGGCACGGCTCAGGTCGGCGCCGCCGAAGGATATGCTGCCGGCCGTGAGCGGCAGCAGGCCGGAGACGGCGCGCATCAGCGTGCTCTTGCCCGCGCCATTGGGCCCCAGGATGGCCACGATCTCGCCGGCGGCGACGTCCAGGTCTATGCCGCGCAGGATGCCGATCTTGCCGTAGCCGGCCGCCAGGCCGCGTACCGACAGTAGTGGCGTGTCGCCAGCGGGCGCGCCGTTTTCGGCGACCTGCCTATCCTCCGAGATATGCACTGACCACCTCCTTGTGTTCGCGCACCTGCGCCGGCGTGCCGTCGGCCAGCACGCGGCCCAGGTTCAGCACCGTGACGTGATCGCAGATATCGAAGATCAGGTCGGCGTGATGCTCCACCAGCAGCACGCCCGTGCCGTGCCGCGCGATGTGACGGATAAGCTCGCCCAGCCTGCGGATTTCCTCGGCGGCCAGCCCCGCGGCGGGCTCGTCGAGCAGCAGGAAGGACGGACGCAGCATCAGCGCGCGGGCGATTTCCAGGAAGCGCAGCTCGCTGTGTTGCAGGCGGTCCGCGCGTACCTCGGCCACCGCCCCCAGCCCGACGACGCGCAACGCGGTGCGCGCGGCGTCGTGCAGCACCCGTTCGTCGCGGCGATGGCGCGGCAGGTGCAGCATCGATTCGACGAAGGACGCATGGCCTTGCAGCGTGCCTCCTATCATCACGTTCTGCAGGACGGACGCCTCGCCGATGATGCGCGGCGTTTGGTAGGTCCGGGCGATCCCGCGCGGCGCGCGCAGCAGCGGCTGGCCGAGCGCCAGCGCCGCGCCGTTCAGGCTGAGCGTGCCGGCTTCCGGCGTGCAATAACCGGAGATGACATTCAGCGTGGTGGTCTTGCCGCTGCCGTTGGGACCGATAAGGCCGTGTATCTGCCCCGGCTCGATCTTCAGGCTCAGCCCGTCGATGGCCCGCACCCCGCCAAAGCTCAGCACGATATTCTGCAGCGCGATGCCACCGCTCGCGGGTGTCGTCGTCAGCAGCTGGGCCAGCGGCGCGGGTTCGGGCGCGATGCTGCGATTGGCCGGCAGCGGTCTCCTGTTGCGGAAGTCCAGCAGCGCCGCGATGCCCCCGGGGGCGACCAGCACGATCACCAGCAGCATCAGGGCATACAGGAAGTTCGACCACGCCGCCAGCGGCGCGGCGATCTCCGGCAATACCGTCAGGATCACCGTGCCCAGCAGCGGGCCCAGGATGGAGCCGCGTCCGCCGATCAGGATGGAAATAAAGAACAGCACCGACAGTTCGAAGGTGAAGGCATCGGGCGTGATGTAGGTCTGCAGCGAAGCGAACAGGCCCCCGGCCACCGCCGCCAGTACGCCGGCCAGGATGAAGACCAGCGCCAGCAACCTGACCTTGGAAATGCCGCTGGCTTCCGCCGCGACTTCGGCGTCGCGCACGGCGATCAGGCCGCGGCCGTAGCGGCTGCGCGCCACATTGGACGTCAGCAGCGTGCCGACGCCGGCGATCGCCAGGCACAGGTAGTACAAGCCCATCTCGCTGTCGAAGGGCGCCGGCAGCGCCGGTCCCGACAGCCCGATGCCGCCGCCGGTCACGTCCTGCCACGCCAGCGCGATCTGCGTGACGATGGTGGCGAAGCCCAGCGTGGTCATGGCGAAGTAGAAGGTGCGCAAGCGCAGCGCGGGCAATCCCACGATCAGCCCGAAGATGCCGCCGCCCACGCCGGCGCAGGCCAGCGCGACGAAGGGCGGCACGGCCGGCAGTACGTTGCCCGCAGCCAGGACGCTGGTGATGTAGGCGCCCAGCGTCAGCAGCGCCACGTAGCCGATGGCGAGCTGCCCGGCGAAACCCACCACCAGGTTCAGCCCGGACACCAGGATCCAATAGATGGCCGCGCGCGTGGCGATGACGGTCCAATACGTGTTGCCGCTGAAGGGCAGCAGCGCCGCGATCAGGAAGATCGCCAGGAAGGGCCACAGCGCATGCAGCCGGGCCGAGGCGTCGCGATGCCCTTGTCCCGCGCCGCCGTTGGCGGCCGGCGCGGGCTGGCTCGCCGGGTCATGGCCCGTGCCGCCGCGCCGTACGATGCTGTCGCCACCGCCCGCCGCCAGCCCCTGCAACCCGCTCTTCGCTCCCATCACACCCTCCGCGCCGTCGAGCTGCCGAACAGGCCCTGCGGCACTGCCAGCAGCACGACGATGAACAGCACGAACACCGCGATGGATGCGAAGACGCCGCCCACGGTGAAGTTGGCGGCCTGCTGGAACAGGCCCAATGCGAGGCCGCCGACCAGGGCGCCGCGGTTATTGCCCAAGCCACCCAGCGCCACCGGAACGAAACCATAGAAGTTCAGCAGCGTGCCATTGGCGAAGAAGGCCAACATCAGCTGGCCGCTGGCGAAGCCGGCGATGCCGCCGATGACCGCGGCCAGCACATAGCTCCATACGCGCAGTTGACGTTCCGGCAGGCCCAGCGCGCGTGCCGCGAAATTGTCTTCCGCCACGGCCAGGAAGGCCATGCCGACCAGCGTGCGGCGGTACAGGTATTCCAGTCCCAACACGACGAGCGCGCAGGCGACGACCGGCAACCAGAACTTTTCGTCGGCGACGCCCGAGCCCCAGCCGAACAGGCGCGGGAATGGCTGCGGCTCGGTGCCCCACTCGATGGCGGTCACCTGCTGGATCATCAGCGCCAGCGCCAGCGTGGACAGCACGTAAAGATGCTGGTCCAGGCTCTTCAGCACGGGCCGCACCGCCACCAGCTCCGTGGCCACGCCCATCAGCGCGCAACCGGCCAGCGTCGCGATGAATCCCAGCCAGGGCGGCAGCCCCAGCTTCAGGATGAACAGCGAGCCCAGCACGCCGCCCAGCATGCCCAGCTGCCCCGCGGTGAAGCTCATGACGCGCGAGGTCGCGAACATGGTGTTGTAGGTGATGCCGATGAGCGCGTAGACCGCGCCCATCGCCAGGCCGGATGCGATGATGGAGCCGAGCATGGTGCGTCCTCCGCGTCAGGCGTAGCCCGGCGCCAGCGCGAAGGTGCCATGCTTGGCGGAGTTGGCCGCCGACATGACGACGTCCGCCGTCGGGTAGCCATTGTGCTGTTCGGGCGTATAGGTGTAGTTGCCGAAATAGCCCTGATAGGGGTTCAGCGTATTCCAGTAGGCGATGATGTCCTTCGACGTCGCGCCGCTTTCCTGCACGGCCTTCGCCACCATCTGCACCGCGTCATAGCCTGCCGTGACCCACCAGAACAGGGTGTCGTCCAGGTTGACCTTGCCCTTCACCTTGTCGACGAATTCCTGCGAGCGCGGCGGTAGTTTGCCGCCGGCGTCGTAGCTGCAGCTGCGGTAGCCCACCGCATAGACCTTGTCCCAGTTCTGCGGCTTGCTGAGCAGGCCACGGATTTCCCCCGATGCCATGGAAGGATGGCCGGCGAAGACCACATCCCAGCCCATCTCGCCGCGCGCGTTGAACAGGCGCGCCTCCATGCCGGTGGAGACGCTCCAGATCACGATCACTTCCGCGCCGGCATTGCGCGCCCGCGTCATGTCGGGCGTCATGTCCGGCTGCGTGGCATCGATGTTGTTGCTGTAGACCACGTCGGCGCCATCGCGCTTGAAGTTCGCCACGCTGGCCTTCAGGGCGCTGACGCCGTAGCCGGTGGTGTCGCCGATCACGGCGATCTTCTTTACCTTCAGCACCTTCAGGCAGTAGTTGCGCGTGGCGTCGTCCCATTGCTCATTGGACGGCGCGATGCGAAAGGCATTGGGGAATTTCTTCGGATCGATCAGGCTGTCGATCACGCAGGGATGGATGTTCGGGATGCGGGCGCGCGCCATGATGGGTGTCACGGCCAGCGATTCGCCGGAATTGGTCGGCCCCCAGATGGCGTCCACCTTGACGGAGTTGATCATCTCCTGCGTGGCGTTAACCGCCTTGGTGGGATCGCCTTGCGTGTCGCGGGTGATGATCTCGATCTTGCGGCCCTTGACGCCACCCGCGGCATTCAGCGTTTCCGCCGCGAACTTCACGCCGCGGTCGAAGCCGACGCCCGGCGCGGAGCTGGGACCCGTCAGCGCGGCCAGCCAGCCTATGCGCAGCGGCTCGTCCGCCGCTCTGGCGAAACGCGGGGCACCGATGGCCGACGCTCCCAATATCCCGGTCGTGCCCAGGACGAAATTCCGACGCGATAGAGGCATGGTCTTTTCCTTGCAAAGAGAACCGGACAGCGAAAAGGGACGGCGTGGGGATGCGGTTGCCTGGCGCGCGGGCCGTTCAGCGTCGCGCGTTTTCCAGTTCGGCGATGCGCCGCGGGTCCAGCGTGAAGCCCCAGCCGGGACGTTCGGGTACCCGCGCGTCGCCGTCGACGAATTCCAGCCGCTCGCGATACAGCGTCGAAAACCACGGCATGTATTCGAGATAGATGGCGTTGTTCAGCGCGCACAGCACCTGGATGCTGGTCTCGGGAAACAGGTGGCTGGACACCGGCACGTCGTGGCTTTCCGCCATATGCCCCACCCGCATGAATTCGCTGACGCCGCCCACGCGTTGCAGGTCGGGCATCAGCACATCGGCGCTGCGCAGGGTCAACATGCCGCGAAAGCCGTAGCGCGTGTATTCGGTTTCGCCACTGGCGATGGGGGTGTCCAGCGCCGCGGCCACGCGGGCCACGCCTTCCAGGTCCCAGGCGGGCAGCGGTTCTTCGAACCACGTCAGGTCGTACGCTTCGAGCATGCGGCCCAGGCGTATGGCCTGGGCTTCGTTCAGGCCCTGGTTGGCGTCGGCCATCAGCCGCACGTCCGGGCCGATGGCCTCGCGCACGGCGCGCACGCGTTCGGCGTCCTGGCGCGGGTCCGGCATGCCCAGGCGCATCTTTACCGCCTTGAAGCCCTGGCGCACCATGTCCTGCGCTTCGCGTGCCAGCCCATCGATGTCCCGGTCCAGCCACAGGCCGCCGCTGTGATAGGCCGGCAGCCGGTCGCGCGCGCCGCCCAGCAGGCGGTAGAGCGGCATGCCGGCGGCCTTGCCGGCGATGTCCCACAGCGCGCCGTCGATGGCGGATATGCCCATCACCGGTATGCCCTTGTGGCCGAAGAAATTGATGTCCTTCCAGGCGCGCGCCCAGAAGCCGGCGATATGGCCCGCGTCGCGGCCCACCACCAGGTCGGCCAGTTCGTCCACCATCTGGCGCAGCACGCCGGTACGGCGGTCGTTCAGCGTGAAGACCAGGTTTTCGCCGACGATGCCGCTATCGGTATAGGCGTACACCAGCACCACGCCGCAACTGTCTATCGAACCCAGCGCGCTTTGGATGGGGCGGTCCAGCGGCAGCGACAACGCGCGCGTTTCCAGGCGTTCCAGCTTCATGTGTGCTTCTCCCGGATGACATGGCGTTCGCCGACGCGGTAACGCGCCAGGACGTCGGGGTCGGGGTCGCAGCCCAGGCCCGGGCCCTGCGGCACGGCGACGCGGCCGTCGCGCGCGCGCACCCAGGGATCGAAGGGATTGGCTTCCATGTCCAGCCACAGGACTTCGATCAGCGGCTTGTTGGGAAGCGCCGCCGCGATGTGCAACGTGGCGATGAAGCCCGGGCCGAAGTACGGCGAGTGCGGCACCGTCTGGACGCCATGCATCTGGCACAGCGTCGCCACGCGCATGGATTCGCCGATGCCGCCGATCTTGGTGACGCTGGGCTGCGCGATATCCAGCGCGCCCGCTTCCAGCAGGCGCAGGAAGCCATGCGGGCCGGCCACATTCTCGCCGGCGGCGATGGGGATGCCGCGCTGGCGCACGCGCGCCAGGCCCAGCGTGTCCTCGGGCGGCCAGACGGGCTCCTCGAGCCAGTACATGCCATCGTCGCGCAGTGTGTCGGCCATGGCGAGCGCGGTGGGCACGTCCCAGGCGCAATTGGTGTCCAGCATGATTGCGGCGGTGCCGCCGGCGGCTTGCGCGGCGCGCACCGAACTGGCGGTGACTTCATGCAGCTTGACGTGGCGATAGCCCTGCTCGACCGCCGCCGCGGTATTGCGCGCGACGAGTGCATCGTCGCTGTAGTTCAACAGGCTGGCGTAGGCGGGGAGGTCCGCGCAGGCGCCGCCGCCCAGCAGGCGATGCACGGGCAGGCCGCTGCGCTTGCCCAGCAGGTCCCACAGGGCGATCTCTACGCCCGACCAGGCGTAGACGTAGGCGCCGTTGCGGCCCAGCAGATGCGTGGCATGCAGCACCGCGCGCGTCATGCCGGCGATGTCGCCGGCATCGCGGCCGATGACCAGCGGCGCGACGATGGTGTCCAGCGCGGCGCGCGTGGCGGGGATGGCCGCGTGCCCGAAGGCCTCGCCCCATCCGACCAGGCCGTCTTCGGTTTCCACGCGCACCAGCAGGATGTCGAGCCGGTCCCACAGGGCGCCGGCGAAGCGTTGGTATGGCCCGCCCATGTCGAAGGGCACGGATACGACCTCGGAAGCGACGGACACGATGTTCATGTGCCGCTCCCGGTGGGCTGCACGCCGCCGTTGACGGTTGCCGCGCCAGGGCCTGCCGCCCCGGTGGTCCCTATGCGAATTGCCATGTTGTCTCCGTGGCGGCCGGCTCTTTTTTTACCGGCGCCTGGTTTTGCGGACCAGAATAGGGAGGCGGGTAGATAAAATCAATTGGGGCGAACTAATTTCCACATAAGCCCGCCTTATGCAGGAGGAGACACGATGTCGCTTACCGTCCGGCAGTTGGAGATCATTCGCGCCGTCAGTGTGCACGGGTCGGTTACCGAGGCGGCCGCCGCGCTCGGCATTTCGCAGCCGGCCATCAGCCTGATGCTGCGCGATTGCGCGACGCAGGCCGGTTTTCCTTTCTTCGTGCGCAAGCACGGACGCCTGCAGGCGACGCGGGAAACGCAGGTCATCCTGGCCGAACTGAACCGGATCTTCGACAGCATCGAACGGGTCAACCGTTTGATGGACGATATGCGCGAGATGACGGTGGGCACGGTGCAGGTGGCGTCGGTGCCGACGCTGGCGGACAACCTGCTGTCGCCCACCATCGCCGAATTCCAGAAATCCTGGCCACACATCCAGATTTCCGTCTTCACCGTCGACAACCTGGGTGTGTTCGAAAACGTGGTGCAGGAACGCGTCGATTTCGGCCTGGGGCTGTCGCCGTTGCATCATCGCGACGGCCGCATGGTGAAAGGCCGCATCACGGATGTGTGCGCCGCCGAACTGGTCTGCGTGGTGCACCCGGACAGCCCGCTGGCCGTGCGCGAGTCCGTGTCGCCGGCCGACCTGGCGGCCTATCCGCTGATTTCCTTCGGCAAGACGCAGCCGCTGGGGGCGCTGATCGAAGACAGTTTCCAGCGCGCGGGCGTGGCGCGGCGCATTTCCATGGAAGTCACGCTGACGTCCGTGGCGTGTTCCCTGGCGCGGTCGGGCGCGGGCGCGGCCATCGTCGACCCCTTCCATCTGTGGGCGCCGCGCGACCATGGCGTGGTGACCTTGCGCTACCGCCCGCGCACCGAGGTCAAGGCGCAGATGCTGCTGCCGAACAATACACCCTTGTCACGCTCGGCCCAGCTCTTCGTGTCGGCCTTGCGCCGCACGGTGCGCGACCGCGGCGCGGCCCTGCTGTCCTAGCCCTCCTACAGCTGCTGGAAGCTGCGGTAGCGCTTGTCGATGTATTCGCGCCGTGATTGCACGTCCCTGACCACCGCGCCGGGCGGGCCGCGGCCCAGCCATTCCAGCATCTGGTCGATCTGTTCAGGCGTGCCCTGCACCAGGGCTTCGACCGTACCGTCCTCGCGGTTCTGCACCCATCCGGTCGCGCCCACCATGTGCGCGCGCCGCACGGTGGCCATGCGGTAGCCCACGCCCTGGACCTTGCCATGGACTTGGACGAATAAGGTTTCGATGTGAGGGTCGACCATGATGAGCGGGGGATTGCGTAATGGATCCCTTATTTTTCCATACCCCGTGCGGGTGCGCGGGCGCGCATTAGTCGTGGGGGGTAACTTATTAAGTCAATCCGGCGTGGTTTATCCGGGCGTGGGCATTTCTTATGCTTGCATCATCCTCGAATACGCCCTGCCCGACGCAGGGCACCGGTTGATCGTCATGTCCTGTGATCCTGATATCGCTGCTGGCCGCCCAGGGCGCACGGCCGCCTCCTCCTCCAATGCGGGGTCGTCCAGTCCGGCATCCTCCGTGGCGCCACCCCATCCTGTGCGCTTCTACGGGCGCCGCGCCAGCGGGGCGGTGGCGCCCGTGGTCGTGCATTTCCACGGTGGCGCCTTCGTTTCCGGGTCGGTGGACGATTCCTCCACCGTGGCCCGGCTGCTGGCGGACGCCGGGGCCGTGGTCCTTTCGGTCGATTACCCGCTCGCGCCGCTGCATCCCTTCCCGTCCGCCGTGGAAGCGGCCTATGCCACGTTGCGTTGGGCCCATGAGCATCGACGGCAGCTCGGCGGCAAGGGCGCGGCGCTGTTCGTCGCCGGCGAGGAGGCCGGCGGTTGTATCGCCGCCGCCGTGGCGCTGATGGCGCGCGACCGCCTGGGACCGCCGGTGGATGGCCAGATCCTGTTTTCCCCGATGCTGGATGCCAGCATGGGGACGGCGTCCGTGCGTTGCGCGCAGGGCACCGACGAAGGCGCGGAATGGGCCGGGGGTTGGCGCGGCTATTTGCCATGCGCCTGCGACGCCAGCCATCCGTATGCATCTCCCCTGGCGGGAACGCGCCTGGCCGGCCTGCCCCCCCTGCTGCTGCTCAGCGGTTCGGACGATCCCTTGCGCGATGAGGGCCGCGCCTATGCCAGCCGCCTGCGGGCGGCCGGCGTGCCCGTGATCCGGGAGGCCCGCGAACGCGCGCACGCCTGGCAGGGCGCGGATGCCGGCGATGAGCCGCCGGACAGCGCCGAACTGGACGCGCTGCGGGCGCGCCTGTTCAGCTTCCTGCTGACGCACCCCGGTGGCGTTGCGCCAGCGGCTCCGCTTTAGCGTTTAGACCGAAAGCGCAAGGGTTGCGCCCGCGGTTGGCGGGCGCGGCCGCGGCTCATCGGCACTATGCATGAGGCGCCCGTCGTTTCCGTCCTAGGAAGGACGAGCGATAGTTGCTCCGCGTTTGAAAAGATACCTTACGCCGTACATAGCCGCTAACCACTTGAGTCCCCGGGCGGGGACGTGCGGCGAGGTGTCTGACCAGTGCGGAGCGCGATGTGAACCAGGAATACCTTCTTCCGGAAGAAACCACCACAGAATACAAATCGCGAGGCTACATCTCGCTGGAGGAGATCTGCCCGCCCGATGAAGTGGCCCAGATACGCCAGACCCTCATGCGCATGTTCGAGAACAAGGTTGGCTACGAAGAAGGCGCGCAATACGACTTCGCCAGCCGCGACGATCCCAACAAGCCGCAGACCTTCCCCAGCCTGCACGACCCTTCGCATTACGCCCCCGAACTGTTGAAGACCACATATCACCGTCGCGCGCTCGCCATCGCCCGCCAGCTGCTGGGGCCGGACGCCGCGCTGTACGGCGAGCATGCGCTCCTCAAGCCGGCGCGCGTCGGTCCGGAAACGCCCTGGCACCAGGATGAAGCCTTCCGCTCTCCCGATTTCGAGTATCGCGAACTGAGCATCTGGCTGGCCCTGCAACCGGTGGGCGAAGTGAACGGCTGCATGCAGTTCATTCCCGGATCGAACCTCTACGATGTGCTCCAACATCGTTCGCCCGGCAACGACAAGTCGCTGCATCCCCTGGAATGCTGCGACGATTTCAAGCGGACCGACGCGGTACCCGTGCCGCTGCCCGCCGGCGGCTGCACCGTGCACGACATGCGGACGCTGCACTACACAGGCCCTAATACTTCGGACGCCCCGCGTCTGGCCTACATCCTTATCTTCAATGTGCCGCCGGTGTACAAGCCGAACCAGCGCAAATTCGACTGGCTGGAAGGGCGCCGCACGGACAGCCAGGTGCGCAAGCGCGAATGGCATCGGCGCGGTGGCATCGCCGTGGAAGTCATGCGGCGGCTGCCGCGGGCGCGGCTGACCAACGGCAGGTGGGTAGCCTGGGCCGCCATCCGGGCCGTCAGCAAGGTGTTGCACCGGCCGCGCGGCTAGGGTCGGCTGGTGGGAGGCAGGGATATCGGGAGGGGCGGCGCGGGAACCATCGCGCTGCCCCTCGGTCTACTTCGTTCAGGAAAACGTAAGGAGATCGATATGAAATGCCCCAGCTGCAACGAGCCCGACCTGGTGATGTCTTCCCGGCAGAACATCGAGATCGACTATTGTCCGCAGTGCCGCGGTGTATGGCTGGACCGCGGCGAACTCGACAAGCTGATCGAACGCAGCATCCAGGAAAGCGGTGCCGTCGCCCAGGCCGCGCCGCCCCCGCAGCCCCAGGGCCGGCCCTACCGGGACGACGGCGGCGACCGGCATTATCGCGACCATGACTATGACCGCGATCGCGGCCGGGGCCATGACCGTGGCTACCGCAAGAAATCCTTCTGGCACGAGATCTTCGACTGAGCGCCATCCGTCCCGCGCGAGCGCATAATGCGGGCCTGGGCGGGCGCGCTTGGTCCCCGCCCCGGATGGAGAAAACGATGCGGATGTTGTTTCTGGGCGCGGGTGGCACCGGCGGCTATTTCGGCGGTCGTGCCGCGCAGGCGGGCGTGGACGTAACCTTCCTGGTGCGCGACGCGCGTGCCGCGGCCCTGCGCGAAAAAGGGCTGCGGCTGCGCAGCCCGCGCGGCGATGCGACGATCCATCCCGGGATAGTGACGGCCGGCGACCTGGGCGGCGATTACGACGTCGTCGTGCTCAGCTGCAAGGCCTACGACCTGGGCAGCGCCATCGCGGCCATCGCGCCGGCGGTCGGCCCCGGCACGGTCGTGCTGCCCATCATGAACGGCATGGCGCATTACGACGTGCTGGACGGCAAGTTCGGCGCGCAACGCGTGTTGGGCGGCCTGTGCCAGATCAGCGCCACGCTGGGGCCGGAAGGCGAAGTCGTCCATATGGGCGAGCATGCCAGCTTCGTGTTCGGCGAGCGCGCCGGCGAGCCGCGCAGCGAGCGCTGCGTGGCTCTGGAAGGCGCCCTGGCCCAGGCCGACTTTTCGTCCCGCCTCAGCACATCCATCCATCAGGATTGCTGGGAAAAGTACGTTTTCCTGTGCAGCCTGGCGGCCGGGACCTGCCTGATGCGCGGCTCGGTGGGAGAAATCGCGTCGACGGCGGACGGCCAGGGCGTCCTGCTCGGCCTGCTGGACGAAGCCCAGGCCGTGTCCGCGGCGGCCGGGTATCCCGTGCGGCCTCCGGCCGACGCGGCGGCGCGCAAGCTGTTCACCGATACCGGCTCGCCGGTGACGGCGTCGATGTTCCGCGACCTGCGCCAGGGCCTGCGTGTCGAAGGCGACCATATCGTCGGCGACATGATCGCCCGTGGCGCCGCCACCGGCGTCGCCACGCCCTATCTGCGTGTGGCGTATTCGCATCTGCAGGTCTATCAGAACCAGCGCGACGCCTGAAGGGTCTGAAGTTTTGTTTACACTGGCACGCCGCGGGCGCGCGTGCCGGCCAGCCCGTCTATCCATCAGTCCGGAATCCGCATGAAGCTCAAACCCCTAGCCGCCACCTTCCTGCTCTGTGCGGCCGCCAGCCTGTGCGCCGCCGCGCACGCAGCGCCGGCGGACAACAAGGCGGTGGTGACGGCATTCTTCCGCATGCTCTTCCAGGACAAGAACGTCGACAAGGCGCTGCAGACCTACGTCGCCAAGGACCTGATCCAGCACGATCCCTATCTGCCCGACGGGGCGTCGGCGATGGCGGACTTCTATGGGCCGTACCTGGAACAGCACCCCATGGCCAGCGCCGACATCAAGCGCATGATCGCCGAAGACGATCTGGTGGTCGTGCATACGCTGTGGAAGGAATCGCCCGAGGATACCGGGCAGGCCGTGGTGGACATCTTCCGGCTGCGCGACGGCAAGATCGTCGAGCACTGGGATGTCAGCCAGGACATTCCGGAAAACCCGGCGAACCGCAACACGATGTTCTAGCCCGCGCACGCGGATATCCGGACACGCAATGAACCAGCCCTTCACGGTCTATCTGGCGGGATTCGACGTCTTCCGGCCGGATGCCGTGGCGTACGGCGCCAGCCTGAAGGCGCTGTGCGAGCGGTATGGGCTGCGCGGCCTGTACCCGCTGGACCAGGCCGGCCCCGCCGGTTTGGACGGTCGCGAACTGGCGGACTTGATCTGCCGCGCCAACGTCGGGCTGATACGCCAGGCCGACGGCATCATCGCCAATCTGAATCCCTTTCGCGGACACGAGCCGGATTCCGGCACCGCCTTCGAAGTCGGCTACGCCGCCGCGTTGGGCAAACCGGTCTGGGCGTATACGTCCGTGGCGGGCACCATCGTGGAGCAGGTGGCGGTGGGCAAGTCGGCGCAGGGCGATGCGCACCTCGACGCGCAAGGCTACGTCGTCGAGGATTTCGGCATGAGCCTGAACCTGATGCTGGCCTGCAGCGCAACCGTCGTGGTCGGCGATGCGGAGGCATGTCTGGTCCGCGTGGCGCGCGACGTCGGCGCGGCCAGCCCGCGCCCCTGAGCGCACGGCCGGCCAGCGTCCCTGACGCGGTCAGGCTGCCTGCGATTCCAGTTCCGGCTCGGCCACGCCCTGGGGTGCCAGGCCGCGGCGATGGTCGGCCAGTTCCGCGATGGTCAGCGCCACCAGCCCATGCCTGGCGGCATAGCGGTCGATCGCGTCGCCGCGCGTCATGGTGCCGTCGTCGTTCATCAATTCGCACAGCACGGCGGCCGGGCGCAGGCCGGCCATGACGGCCAGATCGACCGAGCCTTCCGTGTGGCCGCGCCGCGTCAGTACGCCGCCCGGCTGCGCGCGCAAAGGGAACACATGGCCCGGGCTGACGACATCGCCGGCCTGGGCATTCGGCGCGATCGCGGCGCGGATGGTGGTGACGCGGTCCTTGGCGGAAACGCCGGTGCTGACGCCTTCGCGGGCTTCGATCGAGACGGTGAAGGCGGTGCCATGGCGGCTTTCGTTGCGCGCCGTCATGGGCGGCAGCGACAGGCGGTCCAGGGTGTCGTCCTCCAGGCACAGGCAGACGATGCCGCTGCAGTCGCGGATCAATTGGGCCATGACCGGCACCGTGATCTTGTCGGCGGCGACGATCAGGTCAGCCTCGTTTTCGCGGTCGTAGTCGTCCAGCAGGATGACGGGGCGGCCCAGGCGCATGTGATGCAGCGCGCGCGCCAGGCGCATGGGAAAAGGTTGCGCGAAAATCGCCGGCGTGCGGGACTCGGCACTGAAGGTATACGAAGTTGCTTGTGACATTGAAACGCTCTCGCGGAAAGTTGGGCGAAAAACGTTTCAGGGCTATAGGGACAGCCAAACGCAAAACCGCGGACGCGCCGGGAGGCGCGCGGGGTACGGATTGTGCCGGCACATCTTCTCTCATCCGGACTATGACCGTCGGCTCTGGAATCTGACCAGATCTGCTGACCCCGCCGTCCGTTGTCGGACCGCGGGCGCTCGCGGGCTTGCCACATTGCATGGCCTACCGCCGGTGGGGAATCTCACCCCGCCCTGAAGACGCACTGCATGCCGCTGGTTGGACGGCATGACGGGATTGTATGCCAGTCCGGGCGGGAGGCCGGGGATGCCCACTGGCGCTGTAGGGCCGCGCCGCGGAACTGAACCTCGACTTCAGTCCTTTTTCTTCTTTTTCTTCTTGGGCAAGGCCAGCATGGTGCCGCGGCAGTCCGCCGCGCCGCACAGGCATTTGTAGCCTTCCTTCAGGGCCTTGGTGATCTTGCCATCCAGCACCAGGCCGTAGTCGTAGAAGAGCTCTTCGCCGCGCTTGATGTCGCGCAGGGAATAGATATAGACGCGCTTGCCCGCGCTGCCTTCCTGCGATTCGCAGTTGGGCGCGCAGCTGTGGTTGATCCAGCGCGCGTCGTTGCCGCCGTCGCCGCCGTCGATGACCTTGCCGGACGACAACGAAAAGAAAAAGGTGTGGAAAGGGTCGTCCGGATTGGTGGGATGGCGCCGGTCCGCTTCCTTGGCGCTGATGCGCGCGCCGCCGTATTCCAGGATGCGCGTGCCCGCGGGGATTTTGCGCGCGGCGAAGACGCCGTTGCCGTGCAGCTTGGAGCGCCGCACGACGTGCCAGGGTTTGGAGCTTGCTTCGGTCATGACCAGCCAGGATCCACGCGCATCGCGCGGTAAGGGGACCACCGATCACGCCGGGCGCAATCGGACGAATTGACGGGGGATTATATCGGCGCGTTATGTCGGCGTGGGGGCGGGCGGCATCAGGGGCAGCATGGATTCCTTCAGCCGGCGCAACACGAAACTGGACTTGCTGTGCCTGATGCCCGGAATGCGGTACAGCTGCTCGCGCAGCAGGCGTTCGTAGTCGCGCGTATCGCGCACCGCGATACGGATGTAGTAGTCGTAATCGCCCGACACCAGGAAGGCTTCCAGTACCTCCGGGACCTGGGCCAGCGCGCGGCCGAACTCGTAGAGCGTTTCTTCGCTATGGCTTTCCAGGGTGACGTGCACGATGACCGTATCCATGAAGCCCAGCGCGGCCGGATCGATATTGACGGTGTACCCGCGGATCACCCCTTCGCTTTCCATGCGCTTGATCCGGTTCCAGCAGGGCGTGGACGACAGCCCTACCGCCGCGCCGATCTCGTTCAGGCTGGCGCGGGCGTTCTCCTGCAGCACGCCCAAAATGGCCAAATCGAATTTGTCGAGACGCATTTTCTGGATTCCCCGTGTTTTTCAGACAGATTTACCAATGTTATGCCGATTCGACAGAAAAACAGGATAAAAATTCCGGCGCGGGCGGCCTAAGATGACGTTTATGAACGATCGTCTTCACTCCCAGGCTTTGAATGGCGCCGACGCCGGCGGCGCGCCCCCTGCCCTCAACGGCGCCCGCATCCTGCTGGAAACGTTGATTTCCCATGGCGTGGATACCATCTTCGGCTATCCGGGAGGCGCCTTGCTGCCCCTGTACGACGCGCTCTACGCGGAACCGCGGCTGCGTCATGTCCTGGTGCGCCATGAGCAGGCCGCCGTCCACGCCGCGGAAGGCTATGCACGCACCACCGGCCGCACGGGCGTGGTGCTCGTCACGTCGGGTCCGGGGATGGCGAATACGACATCCGGCCTGCTGGACGCGATGTGCGACTCCATTCCGGTGCTGTGCATCAGCGGCCAGGTCGCCACCGCCGCCATCGGGACGGACGCCTTCCAGGAGTGCGATGCCATCGGCATCTCCCGGCCCGTCACGAAATGGAATACCCAGATCATGCGGGTGGACGCGGTCGCCGATACCGTGTCGCGCGCCTTGGCGCTGACGCGCAACGGCCGCCCCGGTCCGGTGCTGGTCGATTTTCCCAAGGATATACAGCTGGCCCTGCCGGCGGACCAGGACGACGCCCTGCCGGCGGCGGAACGCCATGGCGTGGCGGCGCTGCGGGCGCGGCGGCAGGCGGCCAAGTCCGCCTTCAAGGTGCCGCAGAGCGCGGTGCGGCGCGCGGCCGACCTGATCGCGCAGGCGCGCCGGCCGGTGTTCTACGGCGGCGGCGGGCTGATCAATGCCGGCCCCGCCGCCTGCGAGGCCTTCACCGATCTGGTCCGCCACGTCAATGCGCCCTGCACGCTGACGCTCATGGGCCTGGGCGCCTTTCCCGCTTCCGACCCGCGTTTCCTGGGGATGCTGGGCATGCATGGCACCCTGGAGGCCAACCTGGCCATGCACCATGCCGACCTGATCGTGTGCGTGGGCGCGCGGTTCGACGATCGCATCACCGGCCGGCTGGCGGACTTCTGCCCGCATGCGCGCAAGATCCATATCGACATCGATCCCGCATCGATCAACAAGGTGGTGCGAGTGGATGTCGCCATGGTGGGCGATTGCCAGCCCCTGGTCACCGCCCTGCGCCAGGCGGTGGGCGACCATGCGCCGCCGGCGGCGCAGCTGGAAACCTGGTGGCACCGCATCGAACGCTGGCGCGGCAAGGATTGCCTGGGCTTCGAGCCCCGCGCCGACGCCATCCTGCCGCAGCAGTTGATGAGCCGCCTGGACGCCGCGTTGGCGGGCCGCGACGCGATCGTGTCGACGGACGTCGGCCAGCACCAGATGTGGGCCGCGCAGTACCTGCGTTTCGACGGGCCCAACCGCTGGCTGACCTCGGGCGGCGCGGGCACGATGGGCTATGGCCTGCCGGCGGCCATCGGCGCGCAGATCGCCCACCCCGGCCGCACGGTGGTGTGCGTCAGCGGCGATGCATCGGTGCTGATGAACATCCAGGAGCTATCGACGGCTGTGCAGCACGGGGTGCCGGTCAAGGTGGTGTTGTGCAACAACGGCTACATGGGCATGGTGCGCCAGTGGCAGGAGCTGATCCACGGCGGGCGCTACAGCCACAGCTATAACGCGTCGCTGCCGGATTTCGTGGCGGTGGCGAAGGCCTTCGGCTGGAATGCCGGGCGGGTGACCGATCCGGCGGGGCTGGACGATGCGCTGGCCGAGTGCCTGGACAGCCCGGGGCCCTATTTCCTGGACGTCTGCGTGGCCGAACAGGAAAACTGCTATCCCATGATGCCCGCCGGCCATGGCCACCATCGCATGATGCTGGCCAATGGCGTGTGGTACGAAGAGGACGCCTGACTCAATCGTGCTTGATCGATATCGTCTTCAGCACGGTGAATCCGTACAGTGCTTCGAAGCCCTTTTCGCGGCCATGGCCGCTGGCCTTGACGCCGCCGAAGGGCAGTTCGATGCCGCCGCCCGCGCCGTAGTTGTTGATGAAGACCTGGCCCGCGCGCACCTTGCGGGCCATGCGCAGCTGTCGTCCGCCGTCGCGCGTCCAGACGCTGGCCACCAGGCCGTAGTCGGTGGCGTTGGCGATGCGCACGGCGTCCGCCTCGTCCTCGAAGGGCATCGCCGCCAGGACGGGACCGAAGACTTCGTCGCGGGCCAGCCTGTGCGCCAGCGGTACGTCGCGCAATAGCGTCGGCACCTGGTAGAAGCCCGCCGAAGGCGCGCTGTCGCTGAGCTTGCCCTGCGCGACGGTGGCGATGCCGTCGCCGCGCGCCTGCGCCAGGAAGTCGGCCACGCGGGCCTGCTGGGTCTTGCGGATCAGGGGCCCGCAATCCAGGTCCTGGTCGGCGGGGCCGGTGCGCAGGGCGGCGAAAGCCGCCCCGACTTTTTCCAGGACTTCTTCATAGGCGCTGCGCTGGATCAGCAGGCGGCTGCCGGCCGAGCAGGTCTGCCCGGCGTTCTGCACGATGGCATTGATGACCACTGGCAGCATGGCGTCGAAATCGGCGTCGGCGAAGACGATCTGCGGCGATTTGCCCCCCAGTTCGGTCGTGACGGGCGTGTGGTTCGCCGCGGCGGTCTGCGTGACCAGGATCCCGATGGCGGGCGAACCGGTGAACGAAATATGGTCGATGCCGGGATGGCGCGCCAGGGCGTCGCCGGCCTCGTGCCCGTAGCCGGTCACCACATTGATCGCGCCCGGCGGAAAGCCGGCTTCGGCCGCCAGTTCGGCGATGCGCAGCACCGACAGGCAGGCGTCTTCCGCGGGCTTGACCACGCAGGCGTTGCCGGCGGCCAGCGCGCCGCCGACGCTGCGGCCGAAGATCTGCAGCGGGTAGTTCCAGGGCACGATGTGGCCCGTGACGCCGTGCGGCTCGCGCAAGGTCAGGACGGTATAGCCGTTCTGGTAAGGCAGGGTTTCGCCGTGCAGTTTGTCGGCCGCGCCGCCGTAGAACTCGAAGTAGCGGGAAATGGCCGTGACGTCGGCGCGCGCCTGCCTGGTCGGCTTGCCGCAATCGCGCGATTCGAGGGCGGCCAGTTCGTCGAAGTGGTCCAGCACCAGCCGTGACAACTTGAGCATCAGGCGTCCGCGTTCCGCCGCGGTCAGCGCGCCCCAGGGGCCTTCGTAGGCCTTGCGCGCCGCGCTGACCGCCCGGTCGATGTCGGCCGCGTTGCCGCGCGGAATGGCGTCGAACTCCTGCCCCGTCGACGGATCGATCACCGGAATGAATTCGCCGGTGGACGAGGGCACGGGACGGTTGTCGATGAAATGCTGCTGCATGGCGGTAGTCTCCTTTGTGCCGCGCGGCCCGGCCGCCGGGTCAGGCCGCGGTCTTGGCCGGCGCTTTCCTGGCGGCCGCCTTCTTGGCGGGTGCTTTCTTCGCCGCGGTCTTCGCGGCAGTCTTGCCGGCGCTCTTCGTAGCTGTCTTGGTGGCTGTCTTCGTGGCTGTCTTCGTGGCTGTCTTCGTGGCTGTCTTCGTGGCCGTCTTGGCCGCCGTCTTCCCCGCGCCGCCCGCCGTCTTGCCGGCCGCCTTCTCCGCGCGCGGCTCGAACTCGAAGCCTATCTTGCCGTCGGGCTGGCGCACCAGGTAAGCCTTGAACTTGCGGTTGGTGCGGCTGGACACGAAGCCGTCCAGCAGATCCGTGCGGCCCTCGGTCAGCAGCTTTTCCATC
Organism: Bordetella genomosp. 8; assembly: GCF_002119685.1. Lineage (NCBI taxonomy): Bacteria > Pseudomonadati > Pseudomonadota > Betaproteobacteria > Burkholderiales > Alcaligenaceae > Bordetella > Bordetella genomosp. 8. Next base: position 99,356 of record NZ_CP021108.1, read on the forward strand.
TGCGCGCGCGAGATCTCCTGCTGCAGGATGACCTTGCCGGAACGGAAGGTGCAGGTCTTTTCGGGACCGACCGACTTTTCGCACACATAGCTCATGCCGTACTCGAATACCCGCGAGTGGCATTTCGGGCAGGGACCGACCGGCGTCTGGCCGGAAAAATCCACCGGCTCGTTGTCTTCGTCGTTGCTCTGGCCGAAGTCGAACTCCAGCTTGTATTCGTCGGTGATGCGCAGGATGGCGGCGAACGGCCGGCCCATCTTGCTGATGAAGCCCTGCAAGGGACCGATCTCGCGCTTGGCCAGCAATTCCTCGACTTCGGGCAGTTCGAAGGTACGGCCGCCCGGATGCTTGCCGATCGAGAAGTCGCAGTTGGTGCAGGCGTAGCGGCGGTAGTTTTCCTTGACCACGCCGCCGCATTTGGGACACGGCGTCTTCAGGGTCGCATAGTCGCCCGGCACGGTGTCGCGCTCGTACTCCTTGGCCCGCTTGACGATGATCTGCGTCATCTGCGCGATTTCGCGCATGAAGGCATCGCGCTGCAGCCCGCCCTGTTCGATCTGCTTGAGCTTGTGTTCCCATTCGCCCGTGAGTTCGGGCGACGTCAGTTCGGTCACGTCCAGGCCCGACAGCAGCGTCATGAGCTGGCGCGCCTTGGCGGTGGGGACCAGGTCGCGGCCTTCGCGGCGCAGATAGCCTTCGTTCAGCAGCCCTTCGATGATGGCGGCGCGCGTGGCCGGCGTGCCGAGCCCGCGTTCGGACATGGCTTCGCGCAGTTCTTCGTCCTCGACCAGCTTGCCGGCGCCTTCCATCGCGGAAAGCAGCGTGGCTTCGTTGTAGCGTGGCGGCGGCTTGGTGGCCAGGCCGACGGCTTCGACGTCTTCGGTGCGGACTTTTTCGCCATCCGCGACCGGCACTAGGTTGGCGTCCTCGTCCTGCGCTTCCTTGCCGTAGACGGCCAGCCAACCGGGGGCGACCAGCACCTTGCCGTCGGTGCGGAAGCGATGGCCTTGCACGTCCGTCATGCGCGTCGTGACGCGGTACTCGGCCGCGGGGAAGAACACCGCCAGGAAGCGCTTGAGTACCAGGTCGTACAGCTTGGCCTCGGCCTCGCTCAGGTCGCGCGGCACCTGCAGCGTCGGGATGATCGCGAAGTGATCCGAGACCTTCTTGTTGTCGAAGATGCGGCGATTCGGCTTGACCCAGTTTTCCGACACGATCTTTGCCGCATGGCGCGCGCTGGCACCGGCGGGACCGCCCTGGGCGTCGGACAGGGTGCGCATGGTGTCGCGCACCGTGTTGATGTAGTCCTCGGGCAGGTAGCGCGAATCGGTACGCGGATAGGTCAGCGCCTTGTGGCGTTCATACAGCGTCTGCGCCAGGGCCAGCGTGGTCTTGGCGGAAAAACCGAAGCGGCCGTTCGCTTCGCGCTGCAGGGACGTCAGGTCGTACAGGGCGGGCGACAGTTGCGTCGACGGCTTGGATTCTTCCGTGACCGTACCGCTTTGTTCGCGGCAGGCCGCGACGACGCTCTGCGCGGCCGCCAGCGACCACAGGCGCGATTCGCGCTTTTCCGGATCGCGGTCGTCCTTCTTGAAATCCGGATCGATCCAGCGTCCTTCGTACAGGCCGGCGGCGGCGACGAAGGTGGCGCGCACTTCCCAGTAATCGCGCGACACGAAGGCGCGGATGCGGTTCTCGCGTTCGTGCACGATGGCCAGCGTCGGCGTCTGCACGCGACCGACCGGGGTCTTGAAGAAGCCGCCGTCCTTGCTGTTGAAGGCGGTCATGGCGCGCGTGCCGTTGATCCCCACCAGCCAATCGGCTTCGGCGCGCGAACGCGCGGCGGCTTCCAGCGGCTTCATGATGCCGTCGTCGCGCAGGTTGGCGAAGGCGTCGCGGATGGCGGCCTGCGTCATGGACTGCAGCCAAAGCCGTTGGATCGGCTTGTTCACCCCGGCGTACTGGATGATGTAACGAAAGATCAGTTCACCTTCGCGGCCCGCGTCACAGGCGTTGATGATGCTGTCGACGTCCTTGCGCTTGGCCAGGCGCACCAGCAGCTTGAGGCGTTCGCTGGAACGTTTGTCGGTGGGATCCAGCTCGAACTTCGGCGGGATGACGGGCAGGTGCGTGAAGCTCCATTTACCCTTCACCGGATCGTTGGGGGCGACGAGGCTCAGCAGATGGCCGACACTGGACGCCAAGACGTAACGTTCGCTTTCAAAGTATTCCCCTTCACGCGCGAAGCCTCCCAGGGCGCGTGATATATCCAGGGCGACCGAGGGCTTCTCGGCAATAATCAACGTTTTGCTCATGAGTATCCAATGGCGGCTGGCCGCCGCAATAGCGCGGATGATAAGAGGGGAGAATCGCCAGATGCAAGTCGACGCCCGTATGCCGGCAGGATCGGAATTGCACGCTTGGCGCGCGTTTCTGGCGCGCGCGACGCTGGCGCTCGGGTTATTGCTGCTGGCCAGCGCGGCGGTTTGCTGGGTCGCCGCCAACTGGGCGGCGATGAGCAAGGTACAGCGTTTGGCCGGAACCCAGGCCCTGCTGGTAGCAAGCGCCTTGCTCGCCGCCGTCCTGTACGTGCGGCCCGCGCGCACCGCCATTGCCGCGCATGGACGGGCCTGCGTGGTCGGACTGGCCGGGGTACTGCTGGGCGCGCTCCTGGCCCTGGTCGGCCAGACCTACCAGACCGGTGCAGATACCTGGGAGCTGTTCGGGCTGTGGGCGGCCTTGATGCTGCCCTGGGCCCTGGCGGCGCGCAGCCAGGGAGTATGGCTGTTCTGGATCGTCCTGGCCAATATCGCGTTGGCCTTGTTGCTGGGCGAGCGGGTGCTGTCCTGGTGGGTGGTCTTCGGTGGTCCCGGTTTTGCCAGCCTGGTGGTCGCCGCCTTCAATATAGTGATGCTGGCGGCCTGGGAATTCTGCGCCTGGCGCGGCCACGCCCGTACCGGCGTCGGGCCGCGCGTGCTGGTGCTCCTGGCGGTCGGCGTGCTGGCGCTGGCGCTCATGTTCGGCGAGTCCATCGTCGAAGGGTTGGGGACCTATACGGGCGTGGCCTGGGTGGGCGTCACCCTGGTGCTGGGTTTCTTCTACACACGCGTCCGGCGCGACCTGGTCGTGCTGGCCTTGCTGGCGGCCGGCGTCATCTGCGTGTCCCTGCGCGTGGTCGGCGAATGGCTGTTGAGCATCGACCCGGGCGTTTGGGTGGCATTGCCGCTGGCGGCCCTGCTGATGGGCGAAGCCGTGATCGCCGCGCGCTGGTTGCGGCGCCTGGCCGCCAGCCAGCCCGAGGCGGCCGTGGCGCCCGATGCCGCGTACCTGCAGCCGGCGGACGCAGTCGAGGTCCCCGCCGCCGCGCCGGCCGGCCTGCCGGCGGCCGTGGCCGCGCACGTCCCGCCCGCGGCGGATCCGGCTGCCGGCGTTACGGCCCCGGCTGTCGCGGCCGCATCGACGCCGACCGCGCCCGAAGCCGTGCCCTCCGCCGGCGCGGATGTCGAGCCCGTTCCGGTGATCCAGCTGGGTCCGCAGACCACACACCGCACCCACACGCCGTGGTACGTGCAGGGCCTCCTGGCCCTGAGCGCCTGGTTCGCCACGACCCTGCTGCTGGTTTTCCTGCTCGCGTCCGGCATCGTCCCGTCCACGTCGGCCGCCCTGGTGCTGGGCCTGGTGCTTTGCGTGGCCGGGGTGGCGGTGGCGCGCAATGCCCAGCAGTTGTTCTGGCGCCAGTGCGCGACCGCGCTGGCGTTCTCGGGCCTGATCCTGGTGGCCGTGGGCCTGTCGATCACCAATTCGCCCACCGGCTCGGCCCTGCTCATCCTGGTGCTGGCCGCGGTGGTCTACGTGCTGGCGCCGGACGTCATCCTGCGTTTCCTGAGCGCGCTGATGATGGCCATGGCGCTGTTCATCCTGACCACGTTCTCGGCGGACACCCAGGACCTGTATGACCATGTGCTGACCTGGATGGGTTTCGACGTGGTGCGCGGGCTGACCATCTGGCTGCCCGCCTGCGTATGCGCCGCGTGGCTGGCGGCGGCGGCCTTCCTGACGCGCGAGCGCATGGCCGTGGCCCGTCGCGACCTGCTGCAGCCCTTGGCGTGGGCGTTTTCGCTGGCGGCGCAGGCAGGCGCCCTGCAGGCGGCCGGCGCGCCGGTATGGGAGCTGCCGGCCCTGTGGGCCTTGCATCCTCCCGCCGCCATCTTCCTGGTGCTGGCGGCCCTGCTGCCGGTCGCCGTGGGCTGGGCCTTGATCCGCCGCCGCCGCGCGGTACTGCCGCGCAGCCTGCGCATCGGCGTACCGGTGGGGCTTTTGATCCTGGGCATCTGCTGGCTGCCGGCCCCGGGTATCGCTTTCGCGCTGGCGTGGATCCTGCTGGGCTTCGGCCTGGGGCGGACGCGTTTGCTGCGCTGGGGCCAGATCGTGTTGCTGGCCTACCTGGTTCTCTATTATTACCAGCTGACGGTGCCGCTGCTGCAGAAGTCCGTGTGGCTGGCCGGCGCGGGCGTGCTGCTGTTGCTCATGCGGCTGGTCGCCTGGCGCCTGCCGCGCCTGCTGGAAGGCCGTCCGGCCGTGGCGGCCCTGGCGCCCGCTTCGCCGCGCCGTCCTCTCTGGGCAGCAGTCATGGTGGCCGGGCTGGCCGCGGTGCTGATCGTCGTCAACACGGGCATCTGGCAGCGCGAAAAACTGCTGGCCGGCGGCCATGTCGTACGGCTGGCCCTGGCGCCCGTCGATCCCCGCTCGCTGATGCAGGGCGACTACATGGCCCTGCGCTTCGCCGCCGCGCGCGACATCGTGCGCCTGGAGGACGGCCGCGATCCTGGCGTGGCCAGCCTGTGGGGCGGCCCGCGCACCGATGGATACGTCGTGCTGGCCCCCGATGGCCAGGGCGTGGCCCAGCCCGTGCGCGTGCAGCCGGCGCCGCAGCCCCACGACGGCGGCGAAGTCGTGCTGCGCTATCGCCTGCGCGCCGACGGCGTGCGCCTGGTCACCAATGCCTATTTCTTTCCGGAGGGCGAGGCGGAACGCTACCAGGATGCCCGCTATGGCGAGTTCCGGGTCGGCGACGACGGCACCGGCCTGCTGGTGCGCCTGTTGAACGCCGACCTTCAGCCCTTATAGCGGCGCGCCCACTGGCGGGTGGCCTCGGCCAGGAAGGACGCGGGCCGGTCGGCCGCGATGGGGCCGAAGCCCAGGGCGCGCCAGGCCAGCGCCAGGGCCTCCAGCGGCCGCGTAAGGTCCAGCGCCGGGGCGTGGTTCTGCTTGGACAGCTTCAGGCCCGTGGCGGGGTCGAGGACGAGCGGCACGTGCATCACCCGCGGGGGATGTGCGCCGAGCATCCGCGCCAGCACGCGCTGACGCGCGGTCGAACTGAGCAGGTCGGCGCCGCGCACCACGTCGGTCACGCCCTGCGCGGCGTCGTCGACCACCACCGCCAATTGATAGGCCCACATCCCGTCGGCCCGCTTCAGGACGAAGTCGCCCACCGCATGCGCGACGTCCTGCCGCTGCGGCCCCAGCCAGCGGTCGGCGAAAGTTTCTTCGCCGGGGGGTACGCGCAGGCGCCAGGCCCGCGCCAGCCTGCCTGGCGGCAGGCCGTCGCGGCAGGTGCCGGCATAGGGCCGTTCGCCGTCCAGCAGGGCCAGGGGAGCGCCGCGCGCGCGTTCCAGCGCCGCGTGGCTTTCCATGATCTCGCGCCGCGTGCAGGCGCAGCCGTAGACCAGGCCGCGCGCCGTCAGGTCGTCCAGCGCATGCCGGTAAGCCGCGTCGCGCTGCGATTGCCATATGACTTCGCCATCCCATTGCAGTCCCAGGCTGCGTAGCTGGCGCATGATGACGCGATCGGCGCCCGGTACCGTGCGCGGCGCGTCGATGTCTTCGATGCGCAGCAGCCAGGTGCCGCCGTGCGCGCGCGCATCCACGTAGCTGGCCAGGGCGGCCACCAGCGAACCCGCGTGCAGCGGACCGCTGGGGCTGGGAGCGAAACGGCCGATATAGGTCATGGGAAAGCACGGGCCCGAGGAGTGGGATGCGCCGTCGGTCGGGCCAAGGTCAACACGGAGTGGACACCAAAGCAAAACCGGCCCGAAGGCCGGCGGTGTGGCGGGAAGCCGACGGTTTCAGTGCAGGCAGCGCACGTCGCCTTCGTCGTCCAGCAATTCTTCCAGCACCAGATTGTCGATGTCCGCTTCCTGGCTCCACAGCACCATCAGCGCCGTGATCTTCAGCTTGGACAGGGGGACGGGCGATTCGGGCGCGGCCAGGGCGCGGTCGATGACGATCTCGCGCAGCGGCGCGGGCAGGACACCGGCGGATTCCAGGAAGGTGATGAAGCCGATGGCTTCGCTACCCAGCTGGCGGTATTCGCTATCGGTGTAGATGCGCGTGCCCGTGGCGGGCTGCTGTGCCAGGTCGACGCAGCGTTCGGTGGTCTCGGCCAGGCCATACAGCCAGCCTAGTGCGTCGTCGATGTCTTCGTGTTCGAAGCCCGCCGCTGCCAGGCGTTTAGCCAATACGTCAGCCGCGGGACAGGCTTGCGGCGTGTAGTAATTTTCAAAAAGATAGACCAGGATATCGAACATAGGGCGCAGCATTTAGGCCAGTTTGCCCAGTCGGCCCGCTTATCGGCAAACCAGCAAACATGAATTCACTTTACGCTTATTCAAGTCCCGGGGCAACCGGCCGGCGCCGGCGTTATGGACAGGCGGCGGACGTAGCGCGGGGATCGCGGGAATAGGCACGAAATTCAGTCAATATTCAGGTTTTATCGCCCACTGTCGCGGGGCTTGCCGGGCACCAACCGGGCGCCTGCGGGCATGCATGAGGAGAACCGTTTGGACAATACCGAGTTGGATATGAGCGGCGCGGCGACGCCCGTTCCGGAGCTGGCGCCGCCCGCGAGTATCGGCGATACGCTTGAGCAGGTGGACACCCCCAGCCTGGTGGTGGACCTGGATGCCTTCGAGCACAACCTGCGCGCCATGCAGGACTGGGCCGACCGCTGGAAGGTCACGCTTCGCCCGCATGCCAAGGCGCACAAATGCCCGGAAGTCGCCTTGCGCCAGGCCGCGCTGGGCGCGCGCGGCGTGTGCGTGCAGAAGGTCAGCGAAGCCCTGCCGTTCGTGGCCGCCGGCATCCGCGATATCCACGTCAGCAATGAAGTCGTCGGCGCCGCAAAGCTCGAGCTCCTGGCGACGCTGGCCAGGCAGGCAAGGATCAGCGTGTGCGTCGACAACGCCGGCAATGTCGCCGACCTGTCGCGCGCGGCGGCGCGCCACGATGCGCGTATCGACGTGCTGGTCGAACTGGACGTCGGCCAGGGCCGCTGCGGCGTGCCGTCGGCCACCGCCGCGCTGGAACTGGCGCGCCGGATCGAAAGCCTGCCGGGACTGCGTTTCGCCGGGCTGCAGGCCTATCACGGTACGCTGCAACATCGCCGCGGCCACGCCGAACGCGCGGCGGCCTGCCGCGAAGCCGCCGCCCGCGCCAAGGAATGCGCCCGCATCCTGGCCGAACACGATTACGCCTGCCCGATCATCACGGGCTCCGGGACCGGCACAGCGGAATTCGACGCGCCGGGCCGCGTTTACACGGAATTGCAGGCGGGAACCTATCCCTTCATGGACGTGGACTACGGCGACAACGAATGGGCGGGCGAGCTGCGCCTGCGCAACAGCCTGTTCCTGCTCACTACGGTGATGAGCACGCCCACCGCCGACCGCATCGTGCTGGATGCCGGGCTGAAATCGACCACCATCGAATGCGGGTTGCCGCGCCTGCATGAGCAGCCCGGGCTGACCTATGTGGCGGCCAACGACGAGCATGGCGTGGTGCGCGTGGCGGCCGGCGCCGTCGCGCCGGCGCTGGGCGCCAAGCTGTTGCTGGTGCCGTCGCATTGCGATCCCACTTTCAATCTGCACGACACGCTGGTGGCGACGCGCGGCGGCGTCGTGGAAGGCCTGTGGCCGATCGCGGCGCGCGGGCTCAGCCGTTGATATCGGCCGGGTGCCCGCGCCGTACGGGCCGCGCTAGCTTCCCAGCCCCAGGAAGTGGCGCAGCTCCGGCGTCTGGGGATTACCGAACACCGTTTCGGGGTCTCCGGTTTCATGCACGCGGCCTTCGTGCATGAAGACCACCCGGTCGCAGACTTCGCGCGCGAAGCGCATCTCGTGCGTCACCATGATGAGCGTCATGCCTTCGGCTGCCAGCGCGCGCACGACGGACAGCACCTCGTTCACCAGTTCGGGGTCCAGCGCGGAGGTGATCTCATCGCACAGCAGCGCGATCGGCTGCATGGCCAATGCGCGCGCGATGGCGACGCGCTGCTGCTGGCCGCCCGACAACTGGTCGGGCCAGGCGTCGAACTTGTGACCCAGCCCCACGCGCTCCAGCATCTGCCGCGCCAGCACGGCGGCCTCGGCTTCCGGCATTTTGCGCGTGACCATGGGCGAGAGCATGACGTTGCGGCCGGCGCTCAGGTGCGGGAACAGGTTGAACTGCTGGAAGATCATGCCGACCTTCAGGCGCAATGCGCGCAGGTGCAGGTCGTCGTTCACCAACTGCGCGTCGGCCACCATGATGGAGCCCTCATCGATCGTCTCCAGGCCGTTGATGCAGCGTAGCAGCGTGCTCTTGCCCGATCCGCTCTTGCCGATGATGGCGATGACTTCGCCCGGTTCCACGCGTAGCGTCACGCCCTTCAGGACTTCATTGGATCCGAAGCGCTTGCGTATTTCTTCAAGTGCGATGAGCGGCATGCAGCTTCCTTTCCAGCGCCTTGCTGGCGCGCGACAACGGCCAGCAGAGGACGAAATAAATGAGCGCGGCCACCGCATAGACCGTGAAGGGATTGAAGGTGGCGTTGGTGATGATGGTGCTGGCCTTGGACAGTTCCGTGAATCCGATGATGGAAGTCAGTGCCGTGCTCTTGACGATCTGCACGGTAAAGCCCACCGTCGGCGCCACCGCGATGCGCAGGGCTTGCGGCAGGATCACGTGGCGCATCTGCTGCGCGTACCCCATCGCCAGGCTGGATGAGGCTTCCCATTGCCCGCGCGGAATGGCGTCGACGCAGCCGCGCCAGATTTCCGCCAGGTAGGCGGCCGACCACAACACCAGGGCGGTGCCCGCTGCCAGCCAGGCCGGCACGTCCACGCCGGCCAGCGACAGGCCGAAGAAAGCCAGGAACAGCTGCATCAACAGCGGCGTGCCCTGGAACAGTTCGATGAAGGCCCATGCGGCCCGGCGCGGCCAGGGCGCGCGCGCCGTGCGCATCATCAACACGCACAGGCCCAGCACGGCGCCGCCGGCGAAGGCGACCGTCGCCAGCACCACGGTCCAGCGCGCCGCCAGCAGCAGATTGCGCACGATGTCCCACAGCGAAAACTCGATCATCGCGCGCTCCCGCCGAACATGCGCCTGCCCGCGTAGCGCAGCAACTGCCGCAACACGATCGCCAGTATCAGGTAGATCACCGTGGTCACGATGTAGACCTCGAACGGCCTGAAGTTGCGCGACTGGATGAAGTTCGCGGCGAAGGACAGGTCTTCCGCGGCGATCTGCGAGCACACGGCCGAACCCAGCATCACGATGACGATCTGCGACGACAGCGCGGGCCAGATGCGTGACAGCGCCGGCCGCAGCACGACGTGGCGGAAGACCTGGATACGGCTCATCGCCAGGCTGAACCCCGCCTCGTACTGGCCGCGCGGGGTGGCGTCGATGCCGGCACGTATGATTTCGGTGCTGTAGGCGCCCAGGTTGATCGCCATCGCCAGGCAGGCGGCCTGCATCTCGCCCATCTGCACGCCCAGCGAGGGCAGGCCGAAGAAGATGAAGAACAGCTGGATCAGGAAGGGCGTGTTGCGGATCAGTTCGACATAGGCCGTGACCGGCGGACGGGTCCAGCGCGGGCCCTGGGTGCTGGCCCATGCGCCGGCGATGCCGATGGCCACGCCCGCCACCGCGCCGACGGCGATCAATTCCACCGTCACGCCCAGGCCCTTCACCAGGACCGGGGTGTAATCGGCGATCGCCAGGAAATCGAAGCGGTAGGCCATGGGGTGCCTACAGTCCCGCCGGCAGGTCGGCGCCCAGCCACTTGCGCGAGATGGCGTTCAGCGAGCCGTCCTTCTTGGCTTCCACCAGTATCGCGTCGAGCTTGGCCTGCAGCGCCGGTTCGTTCTTGTTCAGGCCGATGAAGCACGGCGAGTTCTTGATCAGGAACTTGGTTTCGGGTTTCTTGGGCGGGTTCTTCGCCAGGATGGCGGCGGCGACGACGTTGCCCGTGGCGATCAGCTGCACCTGGCCCGACAGGAAGGCGGAGATGGTGCCGTTGTTGTCTTCGTAGCGCTTGATGGTCGCGCCTTCGGGTGCGATCTTGCTCAGCTCGATATCCTCCACCGCGCCGCGCGTGACGCCGACGGTCTTGCCGACCAGGTCTTCCGGCTTGCTGGCCTTGATATTGGCGGGGCCGAACACGCCGTTGAAGAAGGGCGCGTACGCGGCGGAGAAGTCGATCACTTTTTCGCGCTCGGCATTCTTGCCCATGCTGGAGATGACCAGGTCGACCTTGCCGGTCTGCAGGTAGGCGATGCGATTGGCGCTGGTGACGGGGACCAGTTCCACCGTGACATTCAGCCGGCTGGCGATCAGCTTGGCGGTGTCGATGTCGTAGCCCACGGGCTTGAGGTCCGGGCCGACCGAGCCGAAGGGCGGGAAGTCCTGAGGTACCGCGACGCGGATGGTTCCGGCCTTCTGGATATTCTGCAGGGCGTCGGCGCTGGCGGTGCCGGCGGCCAGGACGGTGGCGGCGGCACACGCTGCCAGCAGAAGGTGTCTACGGTTCATGGGCTTCTCCGGTATTCGTGCCGATGGGCACGGCTTGTTTGCACACTAAAACGGTATACAAAACCGAACGCAAAATGCGTGCCATCTGCTCGACTGGAGGGATCGCGGGGCACGGGCGCGCGTAGAATGCGCGGGCAGCCCGCGATGCGCACCCTTGTGGTGCGCGGACGCACCAGGACGATGCGCATCGGCCGCGTCCGGGCGTGCCGCGCGAGTGTTGGAAAATTGCGTCAGCGCTACGCCGGCTTGTCCACCACGACGCCGTGCCACCCCATGCCAGGGTAGGTTTCGTAGCCCGGCGTGCGCGCATAGCCGCACAGGGTCGCGCCATCCGCGTAGTAGCCGCTGGCCTCGTCCATGCCGGCGCGCAGTTCGAAGCGGTCGCTCAGCAGGCCCTTGCCGTCGGTGCTGGCGATGATGCGCTGGCGCGCATCGACGATCATGCAGCGTACCGCTCTGCCCGGTTCCGGCGCCAGCCGCACGTTGGCCAGTACGCCCGCCGCCTGTTTGCGCCAGTCGAAGAAAACGGCCAGTACGCCGACCGGGCCGTTGTTCGACTCGCCTTCGTAGACGCCGGCGGCATAGATCGCGGCCTGTGACCCGCCCAGCGCCGGTACGCACTCGATGTCGCAGCTGGCGTATTCCTCCGGCCCGCCGCTGGCCATGGCCTGCCGGAACCACTCCGTGGACGCGACGTTCCTGTTCGCGGCGTCCGGATAGACGTCGGGCCGTCCGTTGCACAGCACGCGGCCGGCGGGATCGACGATCCAAATGTCCAGGTAGACGGTATAGGTATCGAGGATGATGCCGAGTCGCTGGGCCGCATGGCGCGCGGTGTCGGCGCCCGGCTCGCACAGCGCCGCCGTGACGGCGGTGTCGGCGGCCCACCAGCGCACGTCGCAGGTGCGTTCGTACAGATTGCGGTCTATGGTTTCGATGGCGTTGAGCGCCAGGTCGGCCAGGCGCTGGCCGCGGCTGCGGCGCAGTTCGTTGTTGACGCTTTCGCCCAGCTGGCGCAATTCGGCCTGCAGCGAATTGGCCAGGGCCTCGACCCGCTCGGAAACCTCCCGCACGCGGCCCGCGACGATGGCGAAGCCGCGTCCCGCCTCACCCACGTGCGATGCCTCGATGGCCGCGTTCAATCCCAACAGGCGGGTTTCCAGCGTGATTTCCTTGATGTCGCGGATCTTGCCGCTGGTGATCTTGCCGATCCACTGCGACAGATCCGCGATGGTCTGGGCTTCTTCCATGATATTTCCGAGCGTGGTCAGGCCGGCGGCCGCCGGATATGTCGTTCGATGACTACGTTTGGAAATACTATGAAATATCGTTGTGACAGAACAGCTTTTTTTGCGATTCGAACGGTACAAACCCGGCTTTCGGCATAGGCAGGAGTGCAAACGCGTCGCGACGGTGCGTGGGGACGGGCTCAATGCACGAAACCGTGCGTCGATCGCGGCCGTTCAGGTGAGCAACGCAGCCACCAGGCCGCTGTCGCCGCTTGCGTCGGACTCGAAGTCCAGCCCTTGTTCCACGTGGTCCAAGTGCTCGATCATCAGCTGGCAGGCGCGCTCGACGTCGCCCTCGCGGGCGGCCTCCAGGAAGGCGTGGTGTTCGTCGGACGAGCAGGCGGCGTCCACCGTGGACTGGTACAGCACCGTGATGATGGCGCTGCGCGCGGAGAGTTCGCGCAGCATTTCGGTCAGCACGGCGTTGCCGGCGACCTCGGCCAGCAGGGTATGGAAATCGGCCAGGAGCCGGTTGCGCAGCTGGACGTCGCCGCCCGCCACCGCCTTGCGTTCCTGCTTCAGGTGCTGCTCGATGCGCTTGTAGTCCGCCGGCCTGGCGCGGGCGATGAACTCGCGGGCCATGGCGGTTTCCAGGATGCGGCGCACCGCGAAGATTTCCCGCGCCTCCGCCGCGCTGGGTTTGCTGACGAAGGCCCCCTTGTCCGGCACGGTGCGGATGAGCTTGTCCTTGGACAGCATCAGCAGCGCGGCGCGGATCTTGGTGCGGCTGACGCCATAGGCGCGCGCCAGCGCTTCTTCCCGCAGCCGGGTACCCGGGGGCAGGCGATGGGCGACGATGGCCGCCGCGATATCGCGGGCGATGTGCTCGGTGCTGGTGTCGGCGGCTGTCGATGCGGGCATGGGAATGTTGCGTAACGGACCGGCGCGTGCGCCGGCGATCGTCAAGTCTAACCAATTTCAGGCCACATAGATTGCATACAAAATTTACATGCATTAGAGTGGTCGGCATGACTTCCCACACCGCATCGCTGATTTCCTTCATCGACGGCCAGCACGAGCGCCAGACGGCCTTCCTGCGCGAGCTGGTTCGCGTGCCTTCCGACAATCCCCCCGGCGACTGCGCGCCCATCGCGCGCCGTGCCGCCGCCTTGCTGGGCGAGCTGGGCATGCAGGTCGAAGCCTACGAGGTGCCGCAGGAACTGGTGCAGGGCAATGGCATGAAGTCGGCGGTCAACCTGATCGTGCGTCATCGCTTCGGCCCGGGCGGTCCGGTGATCGCCTTGAACGCGCATGGCGACGTGGTGCCGCCGGGCGAGGGGTGGCAACGCGACCCTTATGGCGGGCAGATCGAACAGGATGCGCGGCATGGTCCGGTGATGTACGGCCGCGGCGTCGCGGTATCCAAGTCCGATTTCGCCACGTATACCTGGGCCCTGCTGGCGCTCAGGCACGCGCAGCAGGCGGGCGCCGCCCTGCGCGGCTCGGTCGAGTTGCATTTCACGTTCGACGAGGAAGTCGGCGGGGAGATCGGTCCGCGCTGGTTGCTCGACCAGGGATACAGCCGGCCGGACTATGCCTTGTCGGCGGGCTTCGGTTATGCGATCACGTCGGCGCATAACGGCTGCCTTCATGTGGAGGTTTCCATCCAGGGCCGCCAGGCGCATGCCGCCATGCCGGAGACCGGCGTCGATGCGCTGGAGGCCGCCACGCACGTGCTGCAGGCGCTGTACGCCTTTCGCGCCGAACTGGCTGGCCGGCGTTCCGCCACGCCGGGCATAGGCGCGCCCACCTTGAACGTCGGCCTGATACAAGGCGGCATCAATACCAACGTGGTGCCCGACCGCGTCAGCTTCCGCATCGACCGCCGCATGATTCCGGAGGAAGCGGGCCATGACGCGGAAGGCGAGCTGCGCCGCATCGTCGATGGCGCGATCGCGCAACGGCCCGGCTGTGCCGCGACCGTCCGGCGCATCATGCTGGCGCAGCCGCTGACGCGGCTGCCTGGGGCGGAACACCTGATCGAGCCGCTGCGGCGGCACGCCGAGGCCATCACGGGCGCGGAGATTCCCGTGCATGGGGTGCCGCTATACACCGACGCGCGGCACTACACGCAGCGCGGGATACCCACCGTGCTGTATGGCGCCGGGCCGCGCACCCTGGTCGAGGCGGGTGGCCATAACGCCGACGAGAACCTGCGGTTGGAAGACCTGCGCAAGGCGACGCAGGTGGTGGCGCTGACGCTGGCGGATCTGCTGGACGCCGGCAGCTAGTTTCCCGCCAGGGTCGCGTCCAGGCCCAGCAGGAAAGTCTCGGTCACCTGCGCGGCCAATTGCACATCCTGCTCCGTCACGGTCTCCAGCGGATTGTGGCTGATCCCGCCATTGCCGCAGCGCACGAACAGCATGCTCACCGGCGCCGCCTTGGCGACCATCATGGCGTCGTGCCCGGCGCCCGACGACAGCTCATGCACCGGCACGCCGTGGGCGGCGATCGCCGCCGACCATAGCGAACGCTGCGCGCCCTCGCAGGGCGTCGCCGGCACGCGCATGATCTCTTCCATCGCATGGCGCACACCCCGGCGCGCGCAGATGGCGGCGATCTCCGCGTCCAGGTCGGCCAGCGCGGCGTCGCGCGCGGCATCGTCGGGCGCGCGCACGTCCAGGGACAGCCGGCAGCAGCCGGGGATGACGTTGACCGAGCCGTCCGGTACCTCCAGCCGGCCCACGGTTCCCACCAGCCCGTCGCCCCGCCCGCAGCGCCGCTCCACGGCCAGGACGATTTCGGCGGCGGCGCAGGCAGCGTCGCGGCGCATATCCATGGGCGTGGTGCCCGCGTGGCCGGCCTGGCCTTCCAGCGTCAGCAGCCGCCGCACGCCACCCGCGATCGCACTGACCACGCCCACCGCGAGACCGCGTTGCAGCAGCACCGGGCCTTGCTCGATGTGTACCTCGAAGTAATGCGCCAGCGCGCCGGGTTCGCCCGCGGACGCGCCGGTCTCGCTGGCCTGGCTGGACGCGACCATCGACGGCGTATCCGCGCCGGCGCCGGCGTGATGCAGGGATCGATCGCGCAATGCATCCGGGTCGAAGCCGGCGTCGCGCATCGCGTCGCGCATCGCGATCCCCTGCGCATCGCGGCGGTCCAGCGCGGACAGATCGAAACGCCCGACGTAGGCGGACGAGCCCAGGAAGGTGCTGCCGAAGCGCAGGCCTTCTTCCTCGGCGAAACCGACGACCTCGAAATCGTAGGGCAGGCGGCGCCCCTGTGCGTGCAGGTCGGCCACGATGGCGATGGGCAGCAGGATGCCCAGGCGTCCGTCGTAGCGGCCCCCGTTGCGCACGGTGTCGTAATGGCTGCCGGTCGATACCAGCCGCGCCGGCTGCCGTTCAGGGGCGGCGCGATAGCGGCCGATCACATTGCCCACCGCGTCGTGCCGCACGTCGTCGAAGCCCGCCTCGCGCATCAAGGTCTCCAGCGCGGCGGCCACCGCGCGGTGCGCGGGGGTCATGTAGGCGCAGGTCAGGTGATCCGGGTGATCGGAATGCCGGGCCAGGGCGTCGGCCCAGCGCAGGATGCGTTCGCCGCGGGGGCGCAAGGCGGTGGAGGACATGGAGAATTCCGCGCTGTGGGGAGCCTGCATTTAACGCCAATACACAAACTTTGTATACAGGACTCGGGGCGGTCGGGTGGTGGACGCCGTCGTGTCCGCCCCATCGGTCCGGCGGCCGCCGCCCGCTACGCCGCGGCTTCGATCGCCTGCGGCGGCCTTCAATGATGCTTTTTTACCGCGCGCCGCAAATTCCTGGCGGCCCGACACCTGTCTCGCCGCATCAGGGTGATAAATTTAGCCTCTTGCCCGCCGATATCCACGGCGGCGCAGGGTTTCTTCTTCCTTCAACCAGGAACAGCCATGGAATTCAGCCAGTACAACGTCAACACCCTCATGGAGATCACTTCCCGCCCGGACCTCGTGTTCGTGCGAGGACAGGGATCCTGGCTGGAGGACAACGCGGGCAAGCGATACCTGGACTTCATCCAGGGCTGGGCGGTGAACTGCCTGGGCCATGGCGCGCCTGAAATGCTGCGGGCGCTGAACGAGCAGGGCGCCAAGCTGATCAACCCCTCGCCGGCGTACTTCAACGAACCCTCGCTGAATCTGGCCCAGCGCCTGACCCAGGCTTCGGTGTTCGATCGCGTCTTCTTCGCGAACAGCGGCGCCGAAGCCAACGAAGGCGCCATCAAGCTGGCGCGCAAGTGGGGCAAGGTCAACCGCAACGGCGCCTACAAGATCATCACCATGGACCACAGTTTCCATGGCCGGACGCTGGCGACCATGTCGGCGTCGGGCAAGCCGGGCTGGGGCACCATGTTCGCGCCGCAGGTGGACGGCTTCCCCAAGGCCAACCTGAACGACCTGGATTCGGTGCACAAGCTGATCGACGCGCAGACCGTCGCCATCATGCTGGAACCGGTGCAGGGCGAAGGCGGCGTGATCCCCGCCACGGCGGAATTCATGCAGGGCCTGCGCAAGCTGGCGGACGAGCACGGACTGCTGCTGATCGTCGACGAAGTGCAGACCGGCATGGGCCGCTGCGGCACCATGTTCGCCTATCAGCAGTTCGGCATCACGCCGGACATCATGACGCTGGGCAAGGGCATCGGCGGCGGCGTTCCGCTGGCCGCCTTGCTGGCGCGCCAGGACGTCAGCGTGTTTTCGCACGGCGAACAGGGCGGCACCTATAACGGCAACCCGCTGATGACGGCCGTGGGCGTGGCGGTGTTCGACGTGCTGAACGCGCCGGGCTTCATGGAAACCGTGCAGGCGCGTGGCCGCCAGTTGTCCGAAGGCCTGCTGAAGCTGTCGGCCAAGTGGGGCATGCACGGCGAACGCGGCGCCGGCCTGCTGCGCGCGCTGGTCATGGACCGCGACGATGGCCCGGCCATCGTCGACGCCGCGCGCAAGCTGGAGCCGCAGGGCATGCTGCTGAACGCCCCGCGCGCCAACCTGCTGCGCTTCATGCCGGCGCTGAACGTGACCGAGCAGGAGGTCGACCTGATGCTCGACACCCTGGACGGCATCATCGCCAGGATGCGCGGCTAGGCGCTCGCCCTTCGGGCGCGGTGCTTCACTTGAGTGATATGAGCACCGCGCCTTCGGGCACCTGGTCGCCGACCGCGTAGAACAGTTCCGCCACTTCGCCATCCGCGGCCGCGGCGATGGTGTGTTCCATCTTCATGGCTTCCATGACCAGCAAGGGCTGGCCCTTGCTGACGGTATCGCCGGCGCTGACGCCGATGGAAATGATCTTGCCCGGCATGGGCGCGCTCATGTCGCCGCCGTGTTCGCCGTGGTCCTGCCCCGCGCGTGCCAGCGGATCGTCCAGCAGCAGCTGGCGCGCCTCGCCGTCGTGGAAGACGTGCACGCCATCGCCCGACCACACCGCCGTGCCCCGGACTTCGCGCTCGCCCATGACGACGCGCAGCTCCCAGGCCTGGCCAAGGTCGTCGCCCGGCGTCGATTCGATATGCAAGCTTGCTTCGCCATCGATATCGATGGTCCAGGCGCCATGTCCGCGCTCGGGTTCGCGCTTGAGCAGGACCTTGCGCGGCCCGTCGGCGGTGCCGGCGGGCTGGTCCAGCCACTGCACGGTACGTTCGTAGCGGGCATCCACGCGCCAACCATCGCGGACGTCCCAGGGATCCGCCGCGCGGCCCGCGGCACCCGACATCGATGCCGTCGCGCATGCGGATGCCGACACGCCCTCGCGCGCTAGCAGCGCCGCCGTCGCCAGCGCCAGCATCTCGCGTGACGCGGGGTGAGCGGCAGGCAGCAGCGTTTCGTGCCGGCGCTCGATCAGCCCGGTGTCCAGGTCCGCCGCCGCGAAGGCGTCGTCCCGCATCAGGCGGCCGAGAAACGCCGTGTTGGTGTGCACGCCCACCACGCGCACCTGTTCCAGCGCCTGCGCCATGCGCACCCGCGCGACGTCGCGGTCTTCGCCGTGCACGATCAGCTTGGCGATCATGGGATCGTAGTAAGGCGTGATCGCATCGCCGGTGCGCACGCCGCCGTCCACCCGCACCGCACCGCGCGTGAAAGCGCTATGCGGCGGCAAGGCCAGGTACCGCAGCGTGCCGATCGAGGGCAGGAAGCCGGTATCCGGATTTTCCGCGTAGATCCGCGCTTCGATGGCGTGGCCGCGCAACCGCAGATCCTGCTGTCTGGCCGGCAAGGGTTCGCCGGCGGCCACGCGCAACTGCCACTCGACCAGGTCCACGCCCGTGATCATTTCCGTCACCGGATGCTCGACCTGCAGCCGCGTATTCATCTCCATGAAGTAGAAGCGGCCATCCGGCTCGGCAATGAATTCGACGGTACCGGCGCCCACGTAACCCACCGCGCGCGCGGCGGCCACCGCGGCTTCGCCCATGGCCTGGCGGCGCTCTTCCGTCATGCCGGGCGCGGGGGCTTCCTCGATCACCTTCTGATGGCGCCGTTGCACCGAGCAGTCGCGTTCGAACAGATAGATGCAGTTGCCCTGTGTGTCCGCGAACACCTGGATTTCGATGTGGCGCGGCTTCTGCAGATAGCGTTCGATCAGCACCCGGTCGTCGCCGAAGCTGGAGGCGGCCTCGCGCCGGCACGAAGCCAGCGCGTCGGCGAAATCCGCGCCGTCGCGCACGATGCGCATGCCCTTGCCGCCGCCGCCCGCGCTGGCCTTGATCAGCACCGGGTAGCCGATGGCGTCGGCCTGGCGCCGCAGGAAATCGGCATCCTGGTTGTCGCCGTGGTAGCCCGGCACCAGCGGCACGCCGGCTTTTTCCATGAGTTGCTTGGCGGCCGACTTGCTGCCCATGGCGGCGATGGCTTCGGCGGGCGGACCCACGAACACCAGCCCCGCCGTCGCGACGCTTTGCGCGAAGCCGGCGTTTTCCGACAGGAAACCATAGCCAGGATGGATGGCCTGCGCGCCCGTCGCCTGCGCGGCCGCCAGGATAAGGTCGCCGCGCAGATAGCTGGCCGCCGGCTCGGCGGGCCCCAGGCGCACGGCCGTGTCGCAAGCGGCCACGTGGGCGGCTCCCGCATCGGCGTCGGAATATACGGCTACCGTCCGTATGCCCAGGCGGCGCGCGGTCGCGGCGACCCGGCAGGCGATTTCACCGCGATTGGCGATAAGCAGAGTTGAAAACACGCGGGCTCCCGATCACAGACAACTACATGCGGAACACGCCGAAGCGGGTTTCCGGTATGGGCGCATTCAAGGCGGCCGACAGGCCCAGCGCCAGCACGCGCCGCGTATCCGCGGGCGCGATGATGCCGTCGTCCCAGAGCCGCGCCGTGGCATGGTAGGGATGGCCTTCGCGTTCGTACTGCTCGCGGATGGGCGCCTTGAAGGCTTCTTCCTGTTCGGCCGACCACGTGCCGCCCTTGGCCTGGACGCCATCGCGCCGCACCGTCGCCAGCACGCTGGCGGCCTGTTCGCCGCCCATGACGGAGATGCGCGCGTTGGGCCACATGAACAGCAGGCGCGGCGAATACGCGCGTCCGCACATGCCGTAATTGCCGGCGCCGAACGACCCGCCGATCAGCACGGTGAACTTGGGCACCGCGGCGGTTGCGACGGCGGTGACCATCTTCGCGCCATGGCGCGCGATGCCTTCGTTCTCGTACTTGCGGCCGACCATGAAGCCGGTGATGTTCTGCAGGAACACCAGCGGAATACGCCGTTGCGCGCATAGTTCGATGAAGTGCGCGCCCTTCTGCGCCGACTCGGAAAACAGGATGCCGTTGTTGGCGACGATGCCCACCGGCATGCCGTACACGTGCGCGAAGCCCGTGACCAGCGTCTGTCCGAAGCGCGCCTTGAATTCGTCGAAGGCGGAATCGTCGACGATGCGCGCGATGACCTCGCGCACGTCGTAGGGCTTGCGCGTATCCGCCGGGATGATGCCGTTCAATTCCTGCGGGTCGTAGCGCGGCTCGCGCACCGGCTGCAGCGCCAGCGGCCGCGGCTTGTTGAGGTTCAGCCGGGCCACCGCGTCGCGCGCCAGCCGCAGCGCGTGATGATCGTCCGCCGCCAGGTGGTCGGCCACGCCGGACAGCCGCGTATGCACGTCGCCGCCGCCCAGGTCTTCCGCGCTGACTTCTTCGCCGGTGGCGGCCTTCACCAGCGGCGGGCCGCCCAGGAAGATGGTCCCCTGGTCGCGCACGATGATGGACTCGTCGCTCATGGCGGGCACGTAGGCGCCGCCCGCCGTGCACGATCCCATCACCACCGCGATCTGCGCGATGCCGTCGGCCGACATGACGGCCTGGTTGTAGAAGATGCGGCCGAAATGGTCGCGATCGGGAAAGACGTCTTCCTGGCGCGGCAGGTTGGCGCCGCCCGAGTCCACCAGGTAGATGCAGGGCAAGCGGTTCTGCGCGGCGATCTCCTGCGCGCGCAGGTGCTTCTTGACGGTCATCGGGTAATAGGTGCCGCCCTTCACGGTCGCGTCATTGCACACGATGACGCATTCCGTGCCGGACACGCGGCCGATCCCGGTGATCAGGCCGGCCGCCGGCGCTTCGCCGTCGTACATGCCATGCGCGGCCAGCGGCGACAGCTCCAGGAACGGCGAGCCCGGGTCCAGCAGGTGTTCGACTCGCTGGCGCGGCAGCAGCTTGCCGCGAGAGACGTGCTTGGCGCGGGCGGCTTCGCCGCCGCCCTGCGCGGCGGCCGCCATCTGCGCGCGCAGATCTTCCAGCAAGCCTGTCATCACGCGGGCGTTGTCCTGAAAGTCCTGCCCGCGCGGGTTGATGCGCGATTCGATGATGGCCATCGCCGCGCGCGCCTTACAGCATCTCGATGGCCATGGCCACGGCTTCGCCGCCGCCGATGCACAGCGTGGCGACGCCGCGCTTGCGCTCGTTCTTGCGCAGCGCGCCGACCAGCGTGGCCATCAGCCGCGCGCCGGAGGCGCCGATGGGATGGCCCAGCGCGGTGGCGCCGCCGTGCACGTTCACCTTGCTGTGCGGGATATTGAATTCTTTCATCACGCCCATCGTGACCACCGCGAACGCCTCGTTCACTTCATAGAGGTCGACGTCTTCCGCGCGCCAGCCGGTCTTCTGGAACAGGTTCTTCAGCGCGCCGATGGGCGCCGTGGTGAACCATTGCGGTTCCTGGGAATGCTGGGCATGGCCGACGATGCGCGCCAGCGGCTTCACGCCGAGCTTGTCGGCGGTGGACTGGCGCATCAGCACCATGGCGGCGGCGCCGTCGGAAATCGACGCGGAGGTCGCGGCGGTCACCGTGCCGTCCTTCTTGAAGGCGGGCTTCAGGGTAGGGATTTTTTCCGGCATGGCCTTGGTCGGGGCTTCGTCGGTGTCGATGACGGTATCGCCCTTGCGCCCGGCCACCGTCACCGGCGTGATTTCCCATTTGAAGCTGCCGTCTTCCGTGGCCGTGCGGGCGCGCCGCAGCGATTCCGTGGAAAACGCATCCTGTTCTTCGCGCGTGAACTCGAAGCGCTTGGCGCAGTCCTCGGCGAACACGCCCATGGCGGTGCCGCGCTGGTAGGCGTCTTCGAGGCCGTCCAGGGCCATATGGTCATAGACGGTGGAATGGCCGTAGCGATAGCCCTGGCGGCCCTTCATCAGCAGATAGGGCGCATTGCTCATGCTTTCCTGGCCGCCGGCCACCACGACTTGCGCCGAACCGGCCGCCAGCAGGTCGTGGCCCAGCATGGCCGCCTTCAGGCCGGACCCGCAGACCTTGTGCACGGTGGTGCAGGCCACGCCTTGCGGCAGGCCCGCGCCCAGCGCGGCCTGGCGGGCCGGCGCCTGGCCCTGGCCGGCCTGCAGCACGTTGCCCATCAGGACTTCGTCCACCTGCTCGGGCTTGAGTCCGGCGCGCTCGACGGCGGCCTTGATGGCGACGGAACCCAGCTCGTGCGCGGCCAGGCCGGACAAGCTGCCCAGCATGCCGCCCATGGGGGTGCGCGCGACGGAAACGATGACGATGGGATCGGACATGATGGACTCCTGTTCAGCGGGGCGGCCTGGCCGCCGTCATGGATGCGCCCTGGCCTTGGCGGCAGTGGCGCGGGTTCGTTCGGGTGTAGGTTCTCAGGTTCGGTTCTGGCGGAATCGTGCGGGATCTGTCCGGCACGGCGTGCCGGCGTGGCCTTACGCGGTTTCGTTGAAGAGTTCGCGTCCGATCAGCATACGGCGGATTTCGCTGGTGCCGGCGCCGATCTCGTACAGCTTGGCGTCGCGCCACAGGCGGCCGGTGGGAAATTCGTTGATGTAGCCGTTCCCGCCCAGGATCTGCACGCCTTCGCCGGCCATCCAGGTGGCCTTTTCAGCGGTGTACAGGATGAGCGCCGCGCAATCCTTGCGGATCTGCCGCACGTGGCCCGCGCCCAGGCGGTCCAGGTTGCGGCCGACCGTGTAGCAGAAGGCCCGGCTGGCCTGCAGGCCGGCATACATATCGGCCACCTTGCCCTGGATCAGCTGGAATTCGCCGATGGCCTGGCCGAACTGCTTGCGGTCGTGGATATAGGGCACCACCACGTCCATCACGGCCTGCATGATGCCCAGCGGGCCTCCGGCCAGGACGGCGCGTTCGTAGTCCAGCCCGCTCATCAACACCTTGACGCCGCCGTTGATCTCGCCAAGGACGTTTTCCGCGGGGACTTCGCAGTCCTGGAACACGAGCTCGCCCGTATGGCTGCCGCGCATGCCCAGCTTGTCCAGCTTCTGCGCGACGGAAAAGCCGGCAAAGCCCTTTTCCACCAGGAAGGCGGTGATGCCGCGCTGCCTGGCTTCCGGATCGGTCTTGGCGTAGACGACCAGCGTGTCCGCGTCGGGACCGTTGGTGATCCACATCTTGCTGCCGTTCAATACGTAGCGGTCGCCTTTCCTGTCCGCGCGCAGGGTCATGCTGACGACGTCCGAGCCCGCGCCGGGCTCGCTCATCGCCAGCGCGCCCACGTGCTCGCCGGAGATCAGCTTGGGCAGGTAGCGCTGCTTTTGCGCCTCGGTGCCGTTGCGGTTGATCTGGTTGACGCACAGATTGGAGTGGGCGCCGTAGGACAGGCCCACCGAGGCGCTGGCGCGGGAGATTTCCTCCATGGCCACCATGTGCGCCAGGTAACCCATATCGGCGCCGCCGTAGGCTACGCTGGCGGTCATGCCCAGGACGCCCAGGTCGCCGAGCTTTTTCCACAAATCCATGGGGAACTGGTCGCTGCGGTCGATTTCCGCCGCCCGGGGAGCGATCTCCGCCTGGGCGAAACGGCGCACGCTGTCGCGCAGCAGGTCCAGGTCTTCGCCCAGATCGAAACTCAGGCCGGGAATTTCCATGCATGTCTCCTCAGAGGGTGCGTCGCACGCTTCGGCTGGAAGGCGCGCCGTGGCCGTGGGCCATCTTGCGCCAGCCGCCCGGCCGGATGCAATGCTGCGGCGCTTATATTACGTTTACGTAAACGTTAGATCAATACGGCATTTCTACGGGTCGTGGCTACGGTGTTCTGGCGGCGGTCCTTTCAGGGTCGCGGGGCGATGGGTTTACGGGTTATGGGGGTACGGGCCTAGGGTTACGGGCCAAGGATTACAGGCCGAGAGGCCTCAGCGCCCGCCGTCCAGCAGGCGGCGGCATTCGGCTTCCTGCGCCGCGATCTCGCCCAGGGTTTCCTCGATGTCCTGCCGCTGCCGCTCCAGCGCGTCCCGGTGGCGGGTCAGCACGGCCAGGTACTGGCGCAGCTGCTGCGCCTCGGTATCGCCCGGACCGTCATACATGTCGATCAGCGTACGGATTTCCGACAGCTGCAGGCCCAGCCGCTTGCCGCGCAGGGCCAGCTTGAGCCGGGTGCGGTCGCGCGCGTCGTAGACGCGGTTGCGGCCCTCCCGCGACGGGCTGACGATGCCCTGGTCCTCGTAGAACCGGATCGTGCGCGGCGTGATGTCGAACTCGCGGGCGAGTTCGGAGATGGTCCAGGAGGCGGGTGGCATGGCGTTGGCAGCTTACGTAAACGTCAATTATGATGGCCTGAACGCCACCGTCAAGCTGGGAGTAGCCGTTATGAACCCGAATGAGCACAAGCTGGAGTATCCCTGGGGCGACAGCCAGCCCGAAGCCGGCATTGCCCGCGAGCTGGCCCCGGGTGTCCGCTGGGTGCGCATGCCGCTGCCCTTTGCCCTGGACCACATCAACCTGTGGCTGCTGCGCGATGAAATCGACGGCCGCCAGGGCTGGACCGTGGTGGATACCGGCATCAGCCGGGATGAAGTGAAAACCCTGTGGGAAAGCATATTCGAGCACCAGTTGGATGGCCTGCCGGTGCTGCGGGTGCTGGTGACCCATATGCATCCGGACCACGTCGGCCTGGCCGACTGGATCTGCCGGCGCTGGAACGCGCCGCTGTGGATGACGAATACGGACTATGCCGTCGCCTGCCTGTTCTCGCGGGGCGGCACCGGCACCAGCGGCGGCGCGGGGGCGGGCGGCGATGACGCCGTCGCCCACTTCGCCCGCCACGGCCTGGTCGATCCGGACGCCCAGCAGCAGATACGCGAGCGCGCCGGCTACTACCCCAACCTGGTGCCCGGCATGCCGGCCCGCTTCACGCGCATCATGGACGGCGACCTGATACGCATCGGCGGCCATGAATGGCGCGTCATCGTCGGCTACGGCCATGCCCCCGAACACGCCTCGCTCTATTGCGCCGCCCTGAACGTGCTGATTTCCGGCGATATGGTGCTGCCGCGGATTTCGACCAATATCAGCGTCTTCAACTACGAGCCCGAATCCAACCCCTTGCCCCTGTACCTGCGGTCGCTGGACGGCTACGCCGGCCTGCCCGCCGATGCGCTGGTATTGCCTTCCCATGGGCGCCCTTTCAAGGGCCTGCACGAGCGCATCGCCCAGCAGCATGCCCACCACGCCGATCGTCTCGCCGAGGTCGTGGCCGCCTGTGCCGAACCCCGCAGCGCTTTCGATATCGTGCCCGTGCTGTTCAGGCGCAAGCTCGACCTGCATCAGATGACCTTCGCGATGGGCGAATCGCTGGCGCATCTGCACGCGCTGTATTTCGACGGCAGCCTGACGCGGCGGACGGGCGACGACGGCATCGTGCGCTTCACGGTCGCCCTGGGCGCCGCCCAGGCCTCGCCGGTGAAGATGGCATCATAGGCGGACTGGCAACCGTTTCATCCGTCTCATGGCTTCCGATTCCAAGCACCTCGACACCCTGCTGCAGCACACCGGCATCGCCGGATTCGATCCCGCCACCGGCGCCGCGCCGGTAGGGCTGCCGCCGGTGCGCACCAGCACCGTGCGGTTCCAGAGCCTGGCCGCCCTGGAAGAAGCGGAACGCCGCAAGGCGGCCGGCGAACGCGTGGTGGCCTACGGCCGCATGGGCCTGGATACCCACGTGGCGCTGGAAGACGTGTTCAAGCACCTGGAGCTAGGCACGCACTGCTACCTGGCGCCGTCCGGCCTGTCGGCCATCACCCTGGCGTTCATGTCGCTGCTGTCCGCCGGCGATCATGCGCTGGTCGCCGACAACGTCTACGGCCCGGTGCATTCCCTGGACCAGGCGGTGCTGAACCGGATGGGCATCACGCTCACGTATTTCGCGCCCAATTACGACGACATCGATGCCCTGGTGCGGCCGAACACGCGCCTGCTGTACGTGGAGTCGCCTGGATCGCTGTTGTTCGAAATGCTCGATATCCCGGCGCTGGCGGAAAAGGCGCGACGGCATGGCCTGGTGCTCGCCACCGACAATACCTGGGGCTCGGGCTATATCTACCAGCCGCTGGCGCTGGGCGCGCAGGTGTCGGTGGTCGCCGGCACCAAGTACGTCGGCGGCCATTCCGACCTGATGCTGGGCGCGGTGGTCACCAATGACGAAGCGCTGGCCCAGCGTATCAACAAGACCCAGTACGCCATGGGCTATTCGATCAGCGCCGACGACGCCTGGCTGGCCTTGCGCGGGGTGCGCACGCTGCCCTTGCGCCTGGCGCAGCATGCGCGCAATGCGCTGCAGGTATGCGATTTTTTGTCGACGCGGCCGGAGATTGCCCGGCTCTATCATCCGGCGCTGCCGTCCGACCCCGGGCATGGCTTGTGGCAGCGCGACTGCACCGGATCCAACGGGATGATGGCCGCGGCGCTGCGCCTGGCGCCGGCGCAGGCGCGCGTCTTCGTCGACAGCCTGAAGCTGTTCAGCATCGGCTATTCGTGGGGCGGCTTCGAAAGCCTGGTGCAGCTGGTGTCGCCTGACTATCTGGCCGGGCACCGGTACTGGCAAGGCGATGCTCCCGCCCTGGTGCGCCTGCATATCGGCCTGGAATCGCCGGCGGACCTGATCGATGACCTGGCCCAGGCGCTGGATCGCGCGTCGGCCTCGGCGGCATCGTAGGGAACGGTCAGCGCACCGACGTCGCCAGCCGCAGGGCCAGGCCGGCGAAGACCACGCCCGCGCAGATATCCAGCATGCGGCGGGCGCGTGGCGAACGCTGCAGCATCGCCCCCGCCGCCCCGGAAAATACCGCGATCGCGCCGAAGACCAGCAGGGTGGCCAGCATGAAGACCGCGCCCAGCACCACCACTTGCAGCCCGACAGGCCCGGCGGCCGGCGTGGTGAACTGCGGCAGGAAAGCCAGGAAGAACAGCAAGACCTTGGGGTTGGTCAGGTTCATGACGATGCCGCGCGCATACAGCGCGCCCGGACGCAGCCGGGGCGGCTCGGCGCCCGCGGCCGTCGTCGCCGGCGCGCGGAACGCCTGCCACGCCAGATAGGCCAGGTAGATCGCGCCGGCCCACTTCAACGCGGTGAAGGCCAGCGGCGAGGCTGCGAACACCGCCGCCAGGCCGGCCGCCACGGCGGCCGTGTGGCCCAGCAGTCCGGTGCACAGGCCCAGCACCACCATCAGTCCCGCCGAACGGCCCGAGCGCGCGGACTGCATCAGCACGAACAGATTGTCGGGGCCGGGCGCGAGCGCCAACAGCACCGCGATGCCGAAGAAGCTGCTCAGGGTATGGAGGTCCGGCATTGCCGATCCGATTTGATTCGCTGCGCCGCCTGCGGCGTGGCCTATGGGCACGCCGCCGCGTCCGCGTCGACGGCGTGCGCCATCGACTTACTTGCCGTCGCGCGCCATCGGGATCAGCTTGTTCACTTCATCCAGCGCGCCCTGGTAGCTGTTGCCCGCCATGACCGGCGAGGTCAGGAACTTGCCGCCGACCAGATAGGAAGGCGTGCCGTCGATGTTCGCCTGCTTGGACAGCTGCGTGGCGCGCTCGGTCTGGGTGTTGACGGAGAAGGAATCGAAGACCTCCTCGAACTTCTTGCGGTCGACGCCCTGCGCGGCGACCCAATCGGCCATGGCCGACTTGGTGAACAGCTGCTTGTGTTCCTGGTGGATGGCGACGAACACCTTGGTGTGCAGGTCCGGGCGATTCAGGGCCTGCAAGGTGTAGTACAGCTGCTGCAAGGGCTTCATGGCCGCGTTGAAGGCCACCGGCACCTGGACCAGCACCACATCCGCCGGTGCGGTCTTGGCCCAGCTTTCCACCATGGGTTCCATGGCGGCGCAGTGCGGGCAGGTGTAGGCGAAGAACTCCATGACCTCGATCTTGCCGTTGTGGTCGCTGGGGATCGGCGGATTCACCACCTGGTAGGGCTGGGCGCCGGCCTGCGGCGCCTGGGCATGGCTGGCGGGCGCGAACAAGGCCGTGGCGGCGAGGGCGGAAACCGCCAGCAGGCGGCTAAGCAATTTGGTCATGTCGGTGTGAATCCCGGGTTGAGGTCTGGAGAGTGTGCTGCCGGCGCGACGGCGCCTGCGGGGCAGGCGCGTGCGGCGGCAGGTCTGGACAGTAGAGACAGGCGCGCGGGAAACGAGTTCCGCCGCGCCTTATTGGCGGACCACCGCCACTTCGATTTTGTTTTCTCCCAGCCGGGTGCGGGCGCGGTTCATGTCGTCCAGCCTGGCGAAGGGTCCGACCCGTACGCGGTTGATCGGCTTGCCGTTGACTTCGGCGCGCTGCACGGCGACGGGCAGGCCCAGCAGCAGGATGCGCGCCTTGAGCGCCTCGGCGTCGTCGGCGCCGCGGTAGGCGCCGGCCTGCAGGAAATATTTCCCGCCGGCATCCTTGGCCGTGTCGCGCGCGGCCGGGCTGGCGCTGGCCACCGCGGGCGGCTTGGCCGCGGCCTTGTCCGCCGTTTTTTCCGCCGGCTTGTCGGCGGATTTTTCGGTCGCGCGCGCCGCCGGCTCGGGCGTCGACGGCAGCGTGGCGATCAGCGCGCCCAGGTCATCCGCGCCCTGCGGACCCGCCCCCGATTCGGGCGCGGACGGCGTGGCGGCCGTCGACGGCGGCTGCGCGGCCGTCGGGCCGGTGGGCGCGGTGCCGGCGGCGCCATCGCGGCCATACAGGCCGGCGTTGGGATCCGGCGCGTTGCGTACGTCGGGCAAGGGACTCTGGTCGGCGTTGCGCGAGGCGCGATCGACGAAGGGGACCGGTGCGCGGGTCACGTAGAAGGCGACGGCGGCGGCCACGATCAGGCCGATCAGCAGGCCGGTCAGTACGCCATACAGCGTGCTGCCGCGTTCGGACGATCGCTTGGCGGGCTTGCCGGTCTTGCGGGGTTTGCGTGCGGCGGCCATGTGCACCTACATGCGCTGGGGCGCGTTGACGCCCAGCAGTGCGAGCCCGTTGGCCAGCACCTGGCGGGTGGCCGACGCCAGGCGCAGGCGGGCGCGCTTCAGGGCGATGTCGTCGACCAGCACGCGTTCGGCGTTGTACCAGGCGTGGAAATCGGCGGCGCAGTCGCGCAGCCAGAAGGCGACGTGATGGGGCGCCAGTTCCTGAGCGGCGAGCTGGATGACGTTGGGGAATTCGGCCAGTCGCTGCATCAGGGCGAATTCGGTCGGCGCCGTCAATCGTTCGATGCCGGCGTCGGCGATGTCCTGCTCGCCTTCGCCCGACTGCCCGACCATCGAGCAGATACGCGCATGCGCGTACTGGATGTAATAGACGGGGTTTTCGTCGCTTTGCGACAGCGCCAGGTCGACGTCGAAGACGAACTCGGTATCGGCGCGGCGCTGGATCAGGAAGTAGCGCACGGCGTCGCGGCCGACCCAATCGATCAGGTCGCGCATGGTGACGTAGCTGCCGGCGCGCTTGGAGATCTTGACCTCCTCGCCGCCGCGCATCACCTTGACCATCTTGTGCAGCACGTAGGCGGGATAGTCCTTGGGTATGCCCAGGTCCAGCGCCTGCAGGCCGGCCCGCACGCGCGCCACCGTGCCGTGGTGATCGCTGCCCTGGATGTTCACCGCGCGGTGGTAGCCGCGTTCCCATTTGTTGACGTGATAGGCCACGTCCGGCACGAAATAGGTGTAGCCGCCTTCACGCTTGCGCATGACGCGGTCCTTGTCGTCGCCCGTGCCCAGTTCCGTGGTGCGCAGCCACAGCGCGCCGTCCTGTTCGTAGGTGTGGCCGCTGGCGACCAGCCTGCTCACCGTCTGTTCGACGCGGCCGCTGGTATACAGCGAGCTTTCCAGGAAGAAATTGTCGAAGGTCAGGTCGAAGGCCTGCAGGTCGCGGTCCTGCTCGCGGCGCAGATAGGCCACGGCAAAGCGGCGGATGGCGTCGAGGTCGTCGACGTTGCCGCTGGCGATGGTTTCCTCGCCGTCGGCCGCGCGGACGGCGGCGCCCGCCATGAAGTCCCTGGCGATATCGACGATGTATTCGCCCTTGTAGCCGTCTTCCGGCCAGCCTTCGGCGTCGGGGCCGATGCCCTTGGCGCGGGCCTGCACGCTGATGGCCAGGTTGTGGATCTGGTTGCCGGCGTCGTTGTAGTAGAACTCGCGCATGACGTCGTGGCCGGCGGCGTCGTACAGGCGGCAGATGGCGTCGCCCAGCGCGGCCTGGCGCGCATGGCCGACGTGCAGCGGTCCGGTGGGATTGGCCGAAACGAATTCCACCAGCACCTTTTCGCCGTGGCGCGCGGCGCGGCCGAAGGCGTCGCCCTGTTGCGCGATGGCGGCCAGCACGGCCTGCCGCGCGGCGGCGGTGATGCGGATGTTGATGAAACCGGGGCCGGCGATCTCCGCGGCGTCGACGATGTCGCGTGCACGCGGGTCGGCGGACAGCGCGTCGACAATCGCTTGCGCCAGTTCGCGCGGATTGCGTTTGGCGGCCTTGGCCACTTGCATGGCCACGTTGGTGGCCACGTCGCCGTGGGCCGCGACCTTGGGGCGTTCCAGCAGGATGGTGGGGCGCGCCTCGGGCAGCAGGGTGCCGACGGCGTCTTGCAGCAGGGAAACGAGAAGGTGCTGTTGCTCAGGGAGCATGGGGACTCGGAAAAGACGGGAAAACAGGCGGCGGACGCAAGGCCGCGAATTACGGGATGATACCGTGATTTAAGCCCGCGCCGCGCCGCGCGCCGGGTGCCGCGCCGGGGCGCGGGGGTGGTCCGGACGCGGCGGCGCTGGGGCCATCCGTGCCTTCAGTGCGCGATGTCCAGGTCCAGCGTGCGGCGCAGCCATGCGCGGTACGCCGCCATGTCCACGGTGCCGACCACGGGGTTGCCGCCGTGCGCCCAGCCGTCCACGCGGCGGATGACGGCTTCCACTTCGGCGCGCGCGGCGTCGCCGTACTGGGGATGCAGCCCCTGATACGGCACCACGCGATGGCCGTCGGCATTGCCGACGGCGCGGTCGTCGTTGTTGGCACGGGCGCGTCGGCCGCGTTCGTCATGCAGCAGGGGATTGTCGACCCGTTGAAACGCCGCGGGTGGCGGCAGGAACGCCGCGCCCGCCGATTCCGCCTGCTTGAGCATCCAGGCCAGCGCGACGTCGGACAGATCGCCGCCGGGACGCGCGGTATCCGCATCGGCGCCGCGCGGCAGGTAGCCCCCGCCGATGTCGCCATGGGCGCCGATGAAGGGCGCGGTGACCCGCATGCGGCCGTTGGTGCCGTTGGTGCGATCGGTACCATCGGCGCTGTTGGCATCATTGGCGCCATTGGTGTCATTGGTGCGACCGGTGCCCTCGGTGCCGGCCCGCTCGGCCTGGACGATCAGCGGAAAAACGGCGCGATGCTCATGCAGCGCGATCGCATGCGCGATCCACCGCCATTCGGCGGAAGCCGCGAAGTTGTAGTCCGCATCCCCCGATCCCAGGAAACCGAACTGCGCCACCGTGTCGAACAGGCCGATGAAGCGCAGATCCGCGCAGGCGGTCACCGTGCCCTGCACAGGGTCGCGCACCCAGAACCTTCCGTTCCGATAATGATCGGCGATCATGTTGCTGAAATGCAGGGCCAGGGCCGCCCCGCGCGAATAACCCAGCAGGTCGATCGCCACGCCCGCCTGCCCGTTCCATGCGACGTGCCGCAGCAATGCAGCCCATTGCGTTTCCAGGATGGCGGGCGCCGATCCCGCGGTGGCGGCATCCACCCACCGCGGTGACGTGAAGCCGGGCCCATGGTGATAGAAGATGGGACCGTCCCGGTACCAGTTTCTCATCAGCCCGACGTTGGTGCGCGCGGGGATATCGCGGTTGGTGCCGTCGAACGCGAACAGGAGCAGGCCGAACGGGTCGATGTGCCGGCGCGGCTGTTGGTCTGCGTAACCATAGGCCTGGGTGTCGGGCCGCGGGCCCGCGGGATCCGGTTCCAGATAATGCCCCATGCGTGGATCGTAGGTGCGCAGATAGTTGTCATGCAGGCCTGTCGCCGGATCGTGGAGATGGCCCGGCTGGCGCAGCGGCATGGCAAGGTCGCCGTCGGTCGCCAGCACGGCGCCGGTGGGCGACCACAAGGCGCGCCAACGCAGCCGGCGCGACGCATCGGTGACGGCGTGCGGCAGGCCGATGGCGTCCGCGTGGATGGCATGGAAGACCGGCGCGGCGGTCGCGCGGCCACGTGCGTTGACGCCGGCGCCGGCGCGGACCGTGCTGCTCAATGGACGCGGCTGTGGATAGACGATCATGGCGATCGGCACCCAGCCCGCGTACACGAAACGCCGCGTGACGCCGACACCGCCCGCCGGCAGCGGCTGCGCGATCGCCGCCAGCCGGTTCGATGCGTACAGGTATTCCTCCGTACGCCCGTCGGCACGGCGGCGTATGCGTTCGCCATAGGCGTTGTGCGTATAGCGCGCCAGCTCCCGTCCACGGACGCCCGCAACGGCCCCGGCCCCGGCATCGGCACCAGCACCAGCACCAGCACCGGCTCCGCCTTGGCCGCGTGTCACGCTGGCCAGCCTTCTGTCCGGACCATAGCGCAGGCGCAGATCGCCGTGCGCGGTCGGCAGGCCGCTGGCATCGCGCCGTGGATGATGCACCTGCGTGCCGGCGTCGTCCCCCACCGCGTACGCATCGCCCGTCCGGCGCCAGGCGATCCGCCACGCGTGATGCGCTTCGGCCTCGCCATCCTTGCGCAGCGTCGCCGTGGCGGCCAGCAACTGGCCCTGCGCATCGCGTCCATAGCCGTAGGCGCCCTGCCAGCCGGCCACCCGCAGCGTCTCGTCCACGATGCGTCCCGCCGCGTCGTAGCGCAGGCGTTGCAGCAATACGGGCGGCCGATCGGGCGCCGAGGGATCGTCCACCACCAGCGCCTCGAGCGCGCCGTCCCGCGCGACGCCGCGCGTGCGCAGGCCATTGCCATGCCGGTACCCTCCCGCCGGCAGCGCACGCAGCAGCTCTTGTTTGCGGTCGCCATCGTGCCAGGCGACGCGGCTGACGCGTCCGCTGGCGTCGTATGCGTAAGTCAGATACCCGCCTTCCGGGAGATCGTGCCGGACGACGCGGCCCGCGTCATCGCGCCGATAGCCTTCGCGATACGCATAGGCGATATCGCCCGCCTGCAGCGCGGGGCGATGCACGATGCGCGCGGTCAGCCTCCCCTGGCCGTCGTGGCGCCGCGTCTCGCGTTCGTGAGGATGGACGATGCTGGTGGGCGTCGCGCCATGCCAGGCAACGACCGTGCGCAGGGCGCCCGCCGCCGAATGCATGATGACTTCGACGGGGCGGCCGTCGTCGTCATACGCGTAGCGCCAGATGTCGCCGTTCGCGTAGCGGCGTTCCGTCACGCGGCCGTGGCTGTCGTGCCGGCGTGTTTCCTGGCCCGTGGCGTCGGAAGACCAGGCGGCCAGGGGCGCGCCCGGATGCGCCGCATCGAAGGTCAGCGACAGGCCCGCCCAACCCGAACGCGACGCGCGCAGGTGCAGCAGGCGGCCATCCGCGGCGCGTATGAAACGCAGCTCATTGACCCGGGTCGCATTCCCATGCGCGTCGTATTCCGCATGCAGGCCGGGCGCCGCGCATCCGGGACATCCCGCGCCTTCCACGCGAAGGAGCACCGGCCGCCCGCCACGGATGGCGGTGTGGAAGTCCGTCGCGCCGGACGGTCCGTGTACGCGGGTCAGGCCGATAGCTCCGCTGGCTGACGGCGCGGCCACATAGCTGATTTCCACGCGGTCGCGGGCCGACTCCGGCGTGCCGTGCGTCGACAGCACCGCGCGGCCCTGCGCGTCATAGGCCCAGCTGTGCGTGCGCAACGGTGGCCTGTCCGGCGCCGTGCGCCATGAAATACCGGTCAGCAGATAGGGATCGCCGCCGTGCAAGCCGGGTTCGTGCGCATATTCCCTGCGCCAGCCGGCGGGATGGTCGACCGCGACAAGGCGGTAGGCACGGCGGTAGGCACGGCGGTCAGCACGGCGTTCGGGTGGCACATCGTGGGTGTAGACGTAGGCGCCATAGCGGCTGTCGATGCGGGCCAGGCGGGCGCCCGCGCCGCCCGTTTCGTAGACGAAGCGCAATGCCTCGCCATGCTGATCGACGACCTCCGTGATGTAGGCGTCCTCGCCTTCGGCGCGTACGATGCGAACATGATCGCCGCCGCGATCGCCGATGCGCGTGAGCCGTCCGCGGCCATCGAAGTCCAGCACGCGTCCGTTCGCCCAGTGCCAGCGCCAATGCCAGGACGCTGGCGTTGGCAGCGGCATTGGCATCGGCGTCTGCGTGGGCATGGGCGTTGGCGTTCGCACGGACGCGGACGCAGCCACGGCCATGGCCGCGTCCCGCGCGCCGCCGGCGCGCTCCAGGCGCCCTGTTCCTGGCGCAAGCGGCCGACACGCCGTGGCGCAATCGAAATCGACGCGGCTGCCGTCGGCCTGCGCGATCTGCACCCGCGTGCCGCCATCGCGCGCATGCAGGCGCGTGTCGTAGGACAAGGTCCACCCGCGTCCCAGCGGGCCGCCGCGCGGGTCCATCGCGTTGTAGTGCCGCACGATCTCCAGGCCGATGCTGGCGCTCGCGCCGGGAAGGTCCACTTCACGCTGGTATTTGTTGCCGGACACCAGATGGATGGGATTGCCCGCGCCCAGGTTCAACGCCGGCGCCGCGCTGCCCTGCGTGGCCACGCCGCCCGCCGGGCACGGCTGGCCCAGGCGCGATGCGGAGCAAACACCTTCGGCGGCGTCCGTGGCCGAGGCGGACACCGCCATCGATGTGATCATCAACGTGGCGATCGCCACGGTCCTGCTTCTACCCATGCCGGCCTCCTGCTGTTTCGGCAGGCCCAAGCATGCGATTGGCAGTCTTCCCGCGTTGGGGTAGTGTATGGATTCGTCTCTCGTGTAAGACCCTGGAATCACATCATGCTCATCTCGTTCCGCTCGAAAGCCGGCTCGGAAGTGCTAATGCTTTCGGATCACGCCGCACCGCTGCTGAAGGCAGCGGGAAAGTCCCTGCCCGATGGGTTCCCGGAGCGCGGCGTGTTCACGCCCGACCAGCTGCAACAGGCGATCGCCGGCATCGAAAAGGCGGTGGCGCTGGCGCCGAAGAATCCGGAAGACCAGGACAAGGACAGCGATCCAGACGCGCCCGCCGCGCATCCGATGTCGCGGCCCGTGGGCCTGCAACAACGTGCCTATCCCTTGCTGGACCTGCTGAAGAAAGCGCTGGACAAGGGCGTGAACGTCACCTGGGAATCGGCCTCGTCCTGGTAAGCCACGGCGCCCCGCGGCACGGCACCAGTGGCACGGCACCGGTGGCACGACACAAGTGGCACGACACAAGTGGCACGACACAAGGAGCCCCCATGCGCGCAGACGTTTCGATCCTCTACGATGCCCGCCGAGCCGTCCATCTGGTCGCCCAGGTGGAGCCCACGCCCGACGCCGCGGCGCGCGCGCGTGAATGGTTCGACCATAATTGGGAAGCCCTGGGCTGCGAACCCTTGCGGCCCAGCGGCAAGGTGCTGCTGCTGGACAAGATACTGGGCGTGGCCGACGCGCTGGGCTACGACCTGCTGGCCGTGGATACCACGCGCGCCCAGGAATTCGCGCGCCATGCGGCGCTGGCGCTGGGCCGATCGCGCATCACCGTCGATCTGCCCGGGCAGGCCGTGGGTTATTGACCCGCCTCAGCCCTGCGGCCGCAGCTTGTCGTGCATCCACTTGGCGATGCTCAGCAGGCGGTGATCGTCGCCCTTGCGACCGACCGCCTGCAAGCCCACGGGCAGCCCGTGTGGCCCCGTGGCGAAAGGCAGGTGCACGCAGGGCAGGCCGAACATGGTCCAGACCCGGCCGAACAAGGGATCGCCCGTGCCCTGGTCGGCAAAGGGCGCTTCGCCCGGCGCGCTGGGCGTGAGCAGCACGTCGAATCGGTCGAACCACCCGCTTACACGGCCATAGAGATCCCGCGAACGCTGCAGGTTGGCCTGGTGGCGTGCCTCGTCTATCGTATCGCCGCCCTGCAGCAAGGCCAGCAGGCCGGGGCTGATCTGGCTGGCATGGCGTTCGCGTTCCAGGGCCAGCGAGCGCGAGGCCTCGTACGTCATGATGTCGGATTGCAGCTGCACCAGTGCGCAGCATTCCGGCGGCAGATCCACTTCCTGCACCACGGCGCGGGCGCGCGCCAGCGTTTCCGTGGCTTGCGCCATGGCGTCGCGGGTCTCGGGCAGCGTGTGGCGCCATTGCGGCGTGCGGTAGATGCCGATGCGCGGGGGGCCGTCGTAGTCCAGCCGGCGCAATTCCGGCTTGCTCATGAGCACGGAGGCCACCAGCGCCGCATCGCCCACCGTGCGCGTCAAACAGCCCACGGTATCCAGCGAAGGCGCCAGGCTCTTCACGCCGTCGCGCGGAATGCTGCCGAAGCTCGGCTTGAATCCCACCACGCCGCAATAGGCGGCCGGCCGCACGATGGATGCCGCCGTCTGGGTGCCCAGCGCGAAAGGAATCATGAAGTCGGCCACCGCGGCCGCCGACCCGCTGGATGAGCCGCCCGGCGTATAGGCGGTGTTGTGCGGGTTGCGCGTCAGCGGCGCCTGGAAGGTGGCGAATTCGGTGCTGACCGTTTTACCCGCCACCAGGGCGCCCGCCTGGCGGCAAAGCGTGACCGCGGCCGCATCGGCTTCGGGCCGGTGATCCTTGTAGATCGCCGATCCATAGGTGGTGGGAAATTCCTGCGTGTCGAAGACGTCCTTGACGCCGAACGGCAGGCCGTGCAGCGGACCCGTGATGGGGCCGTTATCCAGCGCCTGTGCATGCGCCAGGGCCGCATCCTTGTCCAGCGCAGCCCATGCATGCACGCTGTCGTCGCGTTGTTCGATGCGCGCGAAACAGGCGCGCAACAGTTGTACCGCGGACAATTCGCGCCGCTGCAACATACGGACGGCATCCAGCGCCGTCAATCGATTCAAAACCATAGCCATTCAATAACTTCCTCGGCGCATGCCGTCCTTGCAATGGCGCGGCTGCGCATCCTCGCCACAGCGCCACGCCGAGCGGCAGCTGTCCTCCGCCAGCAGCCATTGTGCCAGCCCCATGGGGCCAGACCATTCGTGTATTCCCGTGGCGGCGCGCCGGAAAGCGCGGTCGCGACGGGGGGGGCTTGCGGGAAGCTGAACAGTCGCCGCGAGGGCGGCATCGGCCGCGCATGCAACGCTGCGCTGCAATATGGCTGTCATGCGCGGCGCCTAAAGTGAAAACGATTTCAACAAGCAGAGATAGCCGCCCGTGGCCAGCAAACCCCTGCACCGGCCCTCGATTCTGGATATCGCGCGTGACGCCGGTGTGTCACCCGCGACGGTTTCGCGCGCCTTCAACCGCCCGGAGCTCCTGCGGCCGGATACCCTGCGGCGCATCGAAGCGGTGGCGCGGCAGTTCGGCTTCCGTCCCAACCGCGTGGGCAGCAGCCTGCGTTCGGGCAGCACGCGCACCATAGGCATGGCCTTGCCGACGCTGTGCAATCCGGTCTTCGCGGAATGCTTCGAAGGCGCCGAGGCCTGGGCGCACGACAACGGCTACAGCATCATGGTCACCACCACGGGCTATGACGCGGCACGCGAAGCGGCCGCCGT
Organism: Bordetella genomosp. 8; assembly: GCF_002119685.1. Classification (NCBI taxonomy): domain Bacteria; kingdom Pseudomonadati; phylum Pseudomonadota; class Betaproteobacteria; order Burkholderiales; family Alcaligenaceae; genus Bordetella; species Bordetella genomosp. 8. Next base: position 136,821 of record NZ_CP021108.1, read on the forward strand.
GCGCAGCCTGCTGGACCACCAGGTGGAAGGCGTGCTGCTGACCGTCACCAACGCCGCGCGCAGCGGCATCCTGCGCGAGCTGGCGGAAGACGGGCTGCCCTATGTCCTGGCGTACAACGAATCGCCGTCCCACCCCTGCGTATCGGTCGACAACATGGCGGCTGCGCGCGATATGGTGCGCTGGCTGGCGGACACGGGGCACCGCCGCATCGCGCTGGTGACCGGACCGCTTTCCGCGTCCGACCGCGCGCGGCGGCGTCTGCAGGGCGCGCGGGCGTGCGCCCGCGAGCTGAGGCTGCCGCAGCCCGTACATCTTTGCATGCCCCTGCATACGGCCGCCGATGCGGACCTGTTGCTGGAGGCCTTGCAGGCGCGTCCCGCGCCCACCGCGCTGTTCTGTTCCAACGACCTTCTGGCTGCCTCGGTCATCGCCGAACTGCGTGGCCTGGGGCTGCGGGTGCCGGAAGACCTTTCGGTATGCGGTTTCGACGGCATGCACTTCGCGGCGCTGATGGTGCCGCCGCTGACCACCGTCGAACAACCCAGCCGCGATATCGGCGCGCACGCCTGCGCGCAACTGCTGGCGCGCCTGCGCGGCGAATCCGCCGCGTCGCTGCGCCTGCCGCACCGCTTGATTACCGGCCGCACCGTGGCGGCCGCTTCTTCCCGTCCTCAGATCAAGGAATAGAGTCATGCCGCAACTGTTGAACAAGGCCTTGCGCGCCGCCGTCCTGGCCATGGGGCTGATGGCTGCCGCCGCGCATGCGCAGAACGCCGTCTGCTACAACTGCCCGCCCGAATGGGCGGACTGGGGCACGCAGCTCAAGGCCATCAAGGACAAGACAGGCATCCAGGTCCCCGGCGACAACAAGAACTCCGGCCAGGCGCTGGCGTCCCTGGCCGCCGAACGTGCCAATCCGGTGGCCGACGTGGTGTACCTTGGCGTGACCTTCGGCATCCAGGCCGTGCAGGACAAGCTCGTGCAGGCCTACAAGCCCGCGCATTGGGACGATATTCCCGCCGGCATGAAGGACCCAGACGGCAAATGGTTCGCCATCCATTCGGGCACGTTGGGCTTCATGGTCAATGTGGATGCCCTGCACGGCAAGCCGGTGCCGCAATCCTGGCAGGACCTGCTCAAGCCGGAGTACCGGGGCATGGTCGGTTACCTGGATCCGGCGTCGGCCTTCGTCGGCTACGTCGGCGCGGTCGCGGTCAACCAGGCCCTGGGCGGCAACCTGGACAACTTCGGGCCGGCCCTGGACTGGTTCAGGAAGATGCGCGCGAACGAACCCATCGTGCCCAAGCAGACCGCTTACGCGCGGGTGCTGTCGGGCGAGATTCCCATCCTGGTGGACTACGACTTCAACGCCTATCGCGCCAAATACAAGGACGGCGCCAACGTGCAGTTCGTCATCCCCAAGGAAGGCACCATCGCCGTGCCCTATGTGATGAGCCTGGTCTCCAATGCCCCGCACGCCGACAATGGCCGCAAGGTGCTGGACTTCACGCTGTCCGACCAGGGCCAGGCCATCTGGGCCTATGCCTATCTGCGTCCGGTCCGCGCCAGCGCGGTGTCGCCCGAAGCGCAGAAGAAATTCCTGCCCGCATCGGAATACGCGCGCGCCGGCACCGTGGACTACGGCAAGATGGCCGCGGTGCAGCGGGCGTTCTCCGAACGCTATGCCAAGGAAGTGAACTGACATGGCACGCCGCGGCTGGATGATGTTCGCCGCGCCGGCCGCGGCCTTGTTCCTGGCATTCTGGCTGCTGCCGATGGCGCGCCTGGCGGCCACCGGGTTCAGCGGGCGTGACGGCGCCAGCGCCTACTGGACCGTCATCACGCATGCGCAGTATTGGCGCAGCCTGTTCAACACCGCCGCGCTGTCGCTGGCGGCTTCGCTGGCCACGCTGGTGGTGGCCCTGCCGGTGGGTCGCTTCCTGGCGGCGCATCCGCGCTTCGCGGGCCGCGGCCTGCTGATGGGCATGCTGACCTTTCCGCTGGCCTTTCCGGGTGTGGTGGTGGGCTTCCTGATCATCCTGCTGGCGGGCCGGCAGGGCGTGGCCAGCACCGTGTCGCGCTGGCTCACCGGCGAGCCGCTGGTGTTTGCCTATGGCATGGCGGGCTTGTTCCTGGGATACCTGTATTTCTCCCTGCCGCGCACCATCGGCATGGTGACGGCGGCCGCGTCGCAGGTCGACCAGGCGATGCTCGAGGCGGCGGGCACGCTGGGCGCCGGGGCGTGGCGCCGATTCATGGACGTGGAGCTGCCCGCCTTGCGGCCCGCGCTGGCGGCCGCCGGCGCGATGTGCTTCGCCACCAGCATGGGGGCCTTCGGCACGGTCTTTACGCTGGGTACGCAGATCGATGTGCTGCCCGTCACCATCTACAACGAGTTCACCAACTACGCCAACATCCCTGTCGCCGCCGCCCTGTCCATCGTGCTGGGCGGCGTGACGTGGGCGATCCTGTACGTGGCGCATAGTCTGTCCGGCGAACGCGCCGGCGCGGGGGCATGATGCGGCCGTCCAAGCTCGAATCCCGCCTGGGACTGGGCACGACCCTGGTCGTCGCCGCGTTCCTGATCGGCCCTGTCGTCATGTCGGTCCTGGCCGGCCTGACCCGCAATGGCTTCGTCGGACTGTCCAGCGGCCTGACGCTGCGCTGGGTGGCCCAGGTCTGGGAGCTGTATGCCGACACCGTGTGGCGTTCGCTGGCGGTGGCCGTGACGACGTTGGCGGTCTGCCTGGTCGTCGGCGTGCCCGCCGCCTGGGCCCTGAGCGCGCATCGTGGCCGCCTCGCGGGTGCTTTCGAAGCCCTGCTGACGCTGCCCGTGGCGGTGCCGGGCCTGGCGACCGCGTTGGCGCTGATCGTCTCCTGGGGCACCTATGGCGGGCTGCGCGGCAGCGTCGCCTTCATCGTCATCGGCCACGTACTGTTCACGCTGCCTTTCATGGTGCGCGCCGCGCGCGCCAGCATGACGCTGGCCGGCCTGGCCGTGCTGGACGAGGCCGCCGCCACGCTGGGCGCCACGCGTGCGCAGCGATTCTTCCACATCGTCGTCCCGAACGCCATGCCCGGCATCCTGACGGGCGCGCTGACCGTGCTCACGCTGTCGGTGGGCGAATTCAACCTGACCTGGCTGCTGCACACGCCGCTGACCAAGACCTTGCCCGTCGGCCTGGCCGACAGCTATGCGTCCATGCGTCTGGAAGTGGGCTCCGCCTATACCCTGGTATTCCTGCTGATGATCATGCCTTTGCTGCTGGGCCTGCAATGGTTCGCCGGGCGCGCGGCGTCCGCCGACGGCGCGGCCGCGCGCCGCCACGCGCCACGCTTGTTTGCCGCAAGCACGACCAAGGAAGCGTCATGAGCGCGCCTGTCGCCATCACCCTGCGGCAATGCGCCAAGACCTGGCCCGACGGCACCCGCGCCCTGCATCCCGTCGATCTGGAAGTGGCTGGCGGCACCACGCTGGCGCTGCTCGGGCCGTCCGGCTGCGGCAAGACCACCCTGCTGCGCATGATGTGCGGGCTGGAGTCGCCCGATGCCGGCGGCAGCATCCGCTTCGACACTGAAGACGTCACCGCGCAGCCGCCGCAGGCGCGCGGCGTCGGCGTGGTTTTCCAGAACTATGCGCTGTTTCCCAACATGACGGTGGCCGATAACGTCGGCTACGGATTGCGCGTGCGCGGCATGAAGACGGCGGCGCGCGATGCCCGCGTGCGGCAGATGCTGGACCTGGTGCGCCTGGGTGAATACGCCGGACGCCGCATCGGCCAGTTGTCCGGCGGCCAGCGGCAGCGTGTCGCGCTGGCGCGCGCGCTGGCCATCCAGCCGCGCGTGCTCCTGCTTGACGAGCCCTTGACCGCGCTGGACGCCAAGCTGCGCGAACAGTTGCGCGTCGAACTGGCCCAGCTGCTGCGCGAACTGGCGATCACCACCGTCATCGTCACGCACGACCAGGAAGAAGCCATGATGCTGGGCGACCGCATCGCCGTGATGTCGGCTGGCCGCCTGGAACAGACCGGCACCGCCGAAGCGCTGTACCGCGCGCCCGCGACCGCTTTCGTCGGCGGTTTCCTGGGCACGCTGTGCCGCGTCCAGGCCGGCCTGGACGACGGCCTGCTGGTGCCCGGCAACGCGGATGTCGCCTTCCGCCCGCACGAAGCCGAACTGCATGCCGTGCCAGGCGGTTCGCCGGCTGGCGCTCTGCTCGGCGCCCTGGCCGGCACCGTCGTCGCGCGCTTCTTCCTGGGCGCGGCCGTGCGCCTGGAGATCCGCCTGGACGACGGCCAGACTTTTCCCGTCTCGGCACCCGCCGACAGCACGCATGCGATCGGCGATCGCGTCGCCGTGCGGCTGCCGCGCCCCATGCCGGCTTGATCCGCCGGCTTGATCCGCCGGCCTGACCTTTTCCATCCCCACGCTACCCAGGACTTGCGCCGTACCGACATGCTCATTGCCCAGCTCAGCGATCTACACATCCGCCTGCCCGGCCAGAAGGCCTACCGCGTGGTGGCGACCGATGCCTATCTGCCGCCCGCCGTCGCCGCCGTCAACGCGCAGCGCCCGCGGCCCGACATCGTCGTCATTTCCGGTGACCTGACCGATTTCGGCCGGCCGGCCGAATACGCCCATCTGAAGCACATGCTGGATGCGCTGGAAATGCCCTATCTGCTGCTGCCGGGCAACCACGACGACCGCGACGTGCTGGCCGAAGTCTTTGTCGAGCAGCCCTCGCTGCGCGGCTGCGATGGTTACGCGCAATATGTGGTCGACGACTATCCCGTGCGCATCATCGTGCTGGACACGGTGGTACCCGGCCAGAGCCATGGCGCGCTGTGCGCTCGCCGGCTGTCCTGGCTGGCGGGACGCCTGGCCGAACAGCCCGCGCGTCCCACGGTCGTGGCCATGCATCACCCGCCCTTCGCCACCGGCATCGGGCACATGGACGCCATCGGCTTGCTGCAGGGCGCGGACGAACTGGCGCGCATCGTCGGCCGGCACGGCAACATCGAACGCATCCTGTGCGGCCACCTGCATCGCAGCATCTACCGCCGTTTCGCCGGCACCATCGCATCGACCTGCCCCAGCCCCGCCCACCAGGTCGCCCTGGACCTGCGGCCGGATGCGCCGTCGGCCTTCGTCATGGAGCCGCCCGCCTTCATGCTGCACGAATGGCGCGAGGGTGGATTGGTCAGCCACCTGGCGTACATCGGCGACTACGCCGGACCCTACCCCTTCCATGAAGACGGCGGCCTGATCGACGAATGATGCGCGGGGACGGCGGCTGCAACCGTCCCGTCATGTTCGCACTGCACAATGAAAAGGATTTCATTCGCAGCCACATTTGCAGTCAAAATAGGCCGGTCGCAGACGAGGACCGAGGGGAAATGGCAGCCATCGTTCTGGAACAGCTGACGAAGCGGTATACCGACACCGCGGCGGTCCGCGACATCGACCTCAATGTGCCCGAAGGCAGCTTCACGGTATTGCTGGGTCCGTCGGGATGCGGCAAGTCCACGACGCTGCGCATGATCGCCGGCCTGGATACGCCCAGTTCCGGCCGCATCCTGATCGGTGGCCGCGACGTCACCCAGTTGCCGCCGGCGCAGCGCCGCATCGCCATGGTGTTCCAGTCGTATGCGCTGTTTCCGCACCTGAGCGTGCGCGACAACATCCTGTTCGGGCTGAAGGTGCGCAAGGAGCCGCGCGCCGACCATGCGCGCCGTCTGGCTCGCGTGGCCGAGCTGCTGGGCCTGGAAAAACTCCTGGACCGCAAGCCGGCGCAGTTGTCCGGCGGCCAGCAGCAGCGCGTCGCGCTGGGTCGCGCGGTGATTTCCGAAGCGCCCGTGTGCCTGATGGACGAGCCCTTGTCGAACCTGGATGCCCAGCTGCGCCACGACATGCGCCGCGAGATCCGTACGCTGCAGCGCCAGTTGGGCATCACCATGGTCTACGTCACGCACGACCAGACCGAGGCCATGAGCATGGCCGACCAGATCGTCCTGCTGCGCAACGGCGCGGTCGAACAGTGCGATACGCCCGATGGACTGTATGCGCGTCCCGCCACCGAATTCGCCGCGCGCTTCATCGGCACGCCGCCGATGAACCTGCTGACGCTGGATAGCGTCGGCGGCATGCATGTGGTGGCCGGCACCAACGAACCCGCGGTGGCCGGCGCGCCGGCCGATGCGGTACGCCTGGGCGTGCGGCCGGAACACATCCGCCTGGCGGCGCATGCATCGGATACGGTCGAGCGCGATCAGCGCGGCCATCCGGCCGTCGTGCAGGGCGTCGAGTATTTCGGCGCGGACTCCATCGTCACCTGCGCCGTCGGCGCCAACGCCGGCGTCGCCGTGCGCCTGACCGGCCATGCGACCGTCGCTGCCGGCGAGCGCGTGCAGCTGCGCTGGGCGCCGGAACGCCAGCATTTCTTCGGCCCCCAAGGCCTTGCCATTTCCTCCTGACCTTTACCCGGAAGCCACTATGCGACGCACCGTATTGAAAAGCCTTGCCGCCGTCATGGCCGGCGCGCTGTTTGCCTTGCCCGTCCACGCCCAGCAGCCCGTGGACGTGGAGTTCTACTATCCCGTCGCGGTCGGCGGTCCCATCACCAAGATCATCGACACCATGGTGGCGGACTTCCACAAGGAAAATCCGGACATCAACATCAAGCCCGTGTACGCGGGCACCTACCAGGATTCCATCGCCAAGGTGCTGACGGCGATGAAGGGCGGACAGCCGCCCCAGCTGGCGGTGCTGCTGTCCACCGATATGTACACGCTGATCGACGAAGACGCCGTGGTGCCCATCGACGGCCTTGCCGACGATGCCGCCGGCAAGGCCTGGCTGGGCGGCTTCTACGACGCCTTCATGCAGAACAGCCGCACCGGCGGCCACGTGTGGGGCGTGCCCTTCCAGCGGTCGACCATCGTCATGTACTACAACAAGGACCTGTTCAAGGCGGCCGGCCTGGATCCCGAGCATCCCCCCGCCACATGGCAGGAGCTGGTCGACGCTTCGGTCAAGCTGACCAAAAAGGATGCTTCCGGCAACGTCACGCAGTGGGGCCTGGAAATTCCGTCGGGCGGCGCCTTCGCGTACTGGCTGTTCCAGGCGCTGACCACGCCCAACGGCGCCATCCTGATGAACGAAGCCGGCAACCAGGTCATGCTGGACAAGCCCGCCGTGGTCGAAGCCGCGCAGTTCTGGCGCGACCTGTCGGCCAAGCATGGCGCGATGCCCACAGGCACCATCGACTGGGGCACCACGCCCAAGGATTTCCTGGAGAAGAAAGCCGCCATCGTGTGGACCACCACGGGCAACTTGACCAACATCCGCGCCAATGCGAGCTTCCCCTTCGGCGTCGCGATGATGCCGAAGAAGGTGCGCGGCGGCAGCCCCACCGGCGGCGGCAATTTCTATATCTTCAAGAGCGGCACGCCGGCCCAGCAGAAGGCCGCGCTGAAGTTCGCGCAGTGGGCCACGTCGCCCGAGCGCGCGGCCGACTGGAGCATTGCCACCGGCTATGTCGCGGTTACGCCCGCCGCTTGGGAAACCGCGAAGATGAAGCAGTACGCGCAGCAGGTGCCGGCCGCCGCCGTGGCCCGCGACCAGTTGGCGGTCAGCGTGGCGGAGTTTTCCACGCATGAGAACCAGCGCGTCACCAAGGTGCTGAACGATGCCCTGCAGGCCGTCCTGACGGGCGCCAAGCCGGCCCAGCAGGCGCTGAGCGACGCGCAGCGCGAGTCGGACCGCATCCTCAAGCCCTACCGGTGAAATCCGTCGCGCCCTCGATGAAGGCGGTCCACGCCTGGCTGCTGTTGCTGCCGGCGGTGGTGCTGCTGGCCGCCTTCACGCACTTCCCCGCGGTCGCCACCCTTTGGCACAGTTTCTTTTCCACGCCCAAGGGCCGGCGGCCGGCGGTATTCGTCGGGCTGGACAACTACCAGGCGATGCGCGACGACCCGGTGTTCTGGCAGGCCTTGTGGAACAACCTGTGGTATGCCCTGGGCACCGTCCCCGCCGCGATCGCGCTGGCGCTGGCGATGGCGCTGTGGGTGAATGGCAGGCTACCCGGGCGCGGCTTCCTGCGTTTGTCGTATTTCACGCCCACCGTCCTGCCCATGGTGGCGGTCGCCAACATCTGGCTGTTCTTCTACACCCCGCAATACGGGCTGATCGCGCAGGTCATGCAGGCCTTCGGCCTGCCCGGCGTGAACTGGCTGGGCTCGCGCGAAACCGCCTTGCCCGCGCTGATGCTGGTGTCGGTGTGGAAGGAAGCGGGCTTTTTCATGATCTTCTACCTGGCCGCGCTGCAAGGCGTGTCGCCGTCGCTGCGCGAAGCGGCCATGCTCGAAGGCGCGTCGCGCTGGCAGTACTTCTGGCGCGTGCTCTGGCCGCTGCTCATGCCGACCACCTTGTTCGTCGCCGTCAACGCCCTGATCAATGCGTTCCGCCTGGTCGACCATGTGCTGGTGATGACGCGCGGCGGCCCCGACAACGCCAGCACCCTGCTGCTTTTCTACATCTACCAGGTCGGCTTCAGTTTCTGGGACACCGCCTATGCGGCCACCTTGACGGTGGTGCTCCTGGGCGTGCTGGGGCTGGCGGCGCTGCTCAAGTTCCGCTGGCTGGACAAGAGGACGCATTACCAATGAAGCGACTGGACACGGCCGGCGCGTGGCTGCTGGGCATCCTGTGGATACTGCCGCTGCTGTACGCCGCGTGGGCGGCCTTCCATCCGCCGGCCTACGCCACCCGCTTCGACCTGTTCGCGCCGCTGACGTTGGAGAACTTCGCACGCGCCTGGGATGCCGCGCCCTTTCCGCGCTATTTCCTGAATACCTTCATGCTGGTGACCATGGTACTCGCCGCGCAACTGGTGCTGTCGACCCTGGCCGGCTATGCCTTCGCGCGCTTCCAGTTCCGCGGCCGCGACGCCTTGTTCCTGCTGGTGCTGCTGCAGCTGATGGTGATGCCCGACGTGCTGATCGTCGAAAACTACCGCACCATGAGCTGGCTGGGCATACGCGATACCGTCTTCGCCATCGGCCTGCCGTATTTCGCCTCGGCCTTCGGCATCTTTCTGTTGCGCCAGACCTTCAAGACCATCCCGCGCGAGCTGGAAGAAGCCGCCCGCGTGGAAGGCGCGAATGGCTGGCAGATATTGATGAAGGTGTACGTGCCGCTGGCGCGGCCCACGTATATCGCCTACGGCCTGGTGTCGGTCAGCTACCACTGGAACAACTTCCTGTGGCCGCTGATCATCACGAACTCCGTCAATACGCGTCCGCTGACGGTGGGCTTGCAGGTGTTTTCTTCCACCGACCAGGGCATAGACTGGTCGGTGATCACCGCGGCGACGCTGCTGTCCGCCGCGCCCCTGCTGATCGCCTTCCTGCTGTTCCAGCGGCAGTTCGTGCAGTCCTTCCTGCGCGCCGGCATTCGCTGAGCGGGGCCGGCTCGCAGGAAGGACTGCGGGTCAGGCGTCGGCCGTCTCGGTGACAGGCGCTTCCTGTTCGGTGCCCGCCTTGAGATGGCGGTTCACCGCGCACAGCACGGCCTTGAACGACGCGGTCACGATGTCCCGGTCCACGGCGACGCCGAAGCCGGTCGCAGATTCGCCCACGCGCACTTCGATATAGCTGGCGGCCCGGGTGTCCGACCCGGCGCCTATCGCGTGCTCGTGATAATCCATCACGCGCGCCGGCATGCCCAGCGCCGCCACGAAGGCGGAAATGGCGCCGTTGCCTTCGCCGGTGATCGTACGGCGCACGCCATCCACTTCGACGTCCGCCTCCACCCGGAAGTGCCGCGATTCGGCGGCCGACGGATCGCCGACGATGCGATGGCCGATCAGCTTCCACGGCGCGGTCTGTTCCAGGTACTCGCGCTTGAAGATGTCGTAGACATCCGTCGCGGTGACCTCGCGGCCGGTCTCGTCGGTGACGCGCTGGATCGCGCGGCTGAATTCGATCTGCAGGCGGCGCGGCAGCACCAGGCCGTGTTCCTGTTCGAGCAGATACGACACGCCGCCCTTGCCGGACTGGCTGTTGACGCGGATCACCGCATCGTAGCTGCGGCCCAGGTCGGCGGGGTCGATGGGCAGGTAGGGCACTTCCCACACGCCGTCGGACTGCTGTTGCGCCAGGCCCTTCTTGATGGCGTCCTGGTGCGAACCGGAGAACGCCGTGAACACCAGGTCGCCGGCGTAGGGATGGCGCGGATGCACGGGCAGCTGGTTGCAGTATTCCGCGCAGCGGCGCACTTCGTCGATATCGGAAAAATCCAGGCCGGGATGCACGCCCTGTGTGTACAGGTTCAAGGCCAAGGTGACCAGGTCGACGTTGCCGGTGCGTTCGCCGCTGCCGAACAGGCAGCCTTCGATGCGGTCCGCGCCCGCCATGACGGCGAACTCGGCGGCGGCCACGGCGGTGCCGCGGTCGTTATGCGGATGCACGCTCAGCACGATGCTATCGCGGCGCGCCAAGTTCCGGTGCATCCATTCGATCTGGTCGGCATACAGATTGGGCGTGGTCGCCTCGATCGTGGCCGGCAGGTTGACGATCATCTTGTTGGACGGCGTGGGCTGCCATACGGCGCTGACCGCGTCGACCACTTCCAGCGCGAACTCGGGTTCGGTCGTGCTGAAGACTTCGGGCGAGTATTCGTAGCCCCATTGCGTTTCCGGGTGGCGCGCCACCGCGGCCTTCACCAGCGCGGTGCCGGTGGTGGCGATCTTGCGGATCTCGTCCTTGCCCATATTGAAGACGATCTTGCGGAAGGCCGGGGCCACCGCGTTGTACAGGTGCACGATGGCGCGACGCGCGCCCGCGGCCGCTTCCGCCGTACGCTGGATCAGGTCTTCACGCGATTGCGTCAGCACGATGATGACCACGTCATCCGGGATGCGCTTCTCGTCGATCAGCTTGCGCACGAAGTCGAAATCCGTCTGCGACGCCGACGGAAAGCCCACTTCGATTTCCTTGAACCCGATCTTCACCAGTTGCTCGAAGAAGCGCAGCTTGCGTTCCACGCTCATCGGCTCGATCAGGGACTGGTTGCCGTCGCGCAGGTCGGTGCTCATCCAGATCGGCGGCTGCGTGATGCGGCGGCTGGGCCAGGTGCGTTCGGCGTAGTCTTTCGTGAAGGGCGCGAAGGGACGGTATTTCTGTGCGGGGTTGGCAAGCATCATCGGGTGACCTCTGGGCTGGTAGCGCGAATCCCGGCGCGCGGCATCGTGCGGCGATACCGCCGCGGTTCCTGCCGGCATCGCCCGCATCGGCGGCGACGCACTCGAACAGGCGGCCTGGACTGGCCAGCGGGATTCTTTATTTAAGGGGAAAGACGTTGTGGCGCAACGGCTGCCGAACTGCCACGGGACGCTAGGCCCGGCAACCGATCAGTAGTTGTAGCGATAGCGCCAGCGCGCCGACAGTCCCTAGCGTGGAATGCAAACCGCCCATCGGCGCGTCGAAGCGTCCGGTGGTCATCGCGAGAGGGATGCGGTTAGCGGCCATGGGATGTGATGATGGGCAAGCCGTAAGTCAACCACATTTCGGTGGAAGACGCAAATGTGGCGCCCCGGGCGGCGGGCGAATCGGCGCCCGAGATCAACGCTTATATATCGCGCGTATCTGTCGACGCTTATCTAGCGACGCTTATTTGATCGGCCCGATGCGCGGTTCGATAGGGCCGTCGGCATCGACGCCCGCCCGCACGGGGTGGCGGCGGTCGCCCAGCAGTTCCGTGCCCTGCGGCGCGGCGCGGTCGGGGCGGCCCAGGCCGGGACGGCCGTCACGGTCGGCGCGGGCAACGGCATCACCGCGGTCCAGGCGCCCGGGGACCACCTGTGGGATGCCCAGCAGCGCTTCCTGTTCGCGCACCATGGCGATCTTGGCGATGCGGCCATGGCGCACTTCCCACAGCGTGCGTTGCAAATCCCCAACAGTAAAGGGTTCATCACGGCTGCCCCAGCTCCAGCGCATGACGCCCAGGACTTCATCGCTGAGTTCGCCGGCCAGTTCCGTGAAGGTGTCCGCCGGCACCGTTCGCAGGCGGGCGGCGTCCATGTTGGCGCGCAGCCAGGCCCGCACCGCGAAGAACACGATCAGCGACCAGATCAGCGCTACCGCCCACCACAGATAGGGATTGATGCGGTTCAACAGCTCTATCGTGGAGGCCCCCAGGGGGTGCAGGAACTGGTAATCCAGCGTGGCGCCGAAGGCCAGGATGCGCTGGGCCACCAGCAGCCAGATCACCACCGCCACGGCGATGACGACCGCCCGCAGCACCAGTCTGGGGGACGACAGTTTCAGCAGCGTCTGGCGAATCAGGCGGCTGTCCTGGCGGATGCGTTCGGGCGAAGTCAGGTTCATCATGCAAAATATTGTACCTATGACTCGTCACGCCTTAGAACTCCGGCCCGGGCAACACCTTGCCCTGACTCCACAGCTGCAGCAGTCCATCCGGATGCTGCAGTTGTCGACGCTCGCCCTGGAAGCGGAGATTTCCCAGGCGCTGGACGAAAACCCGCTGCTGGAGCGCGACGAAGAGCCGGCGATCGAGGACATCGATCCCAATCGCGAGGAATCCGCGCATGACGACGACCCGGCGCCGGAGCGCGAGACCGGGGTGGATGAAATGCCGGGCGCCAAGGGCGTGCATTCGGACGACGACAGCGATATGCCGGAGGCCGCGCGCGGCGAAACCTTGCGCGAACACCTGCTGGCGCAGCTCGCGCTGACGCGGGCCAGCCGCCGCGACGCGGCGCTGGTCGCGCTGCTGATCGACGAACTGGACGACAACGGCTACCTGGGCTCGCCCCTGGAGGAAATCCTCAGCTGGCTGCCGGCGGAAATCGAAGCCGACGTCGACGAGCTGCGCGCCGCGCTGCGGCTGCTGCAATCCTTCGATCCGCCCGGCATCGGCGCCCGCGACATGGCGGAGTGCCTGGCCCTGCAGCTGCGCGATCCGGACCTCGCCGCCTTGCCCGAAGCCGCCGATCCCGCCGTGCTGGCCTGGGCGCGCACGATATGCGCGGAGCATCTGCAATTGCTGGCGGCCAGCAACCCGGCCCGGCTGCGCGAAGTCCTGCCTTGCGACGACGCCACCGTGCGGGCGGCCCGCGCCCTGATCCTGAAGCTGGATCCCCGGCCCGGCCGCCGCTGGACCATACCGGTCGCCGACTACGCCATCCCGGACGTCATCGTGCGCAAGACGCGCAAGGGCTGGCGGGTGGTATTGAACAGCGCCGCCATGCCGCGCCTGCGCATCAACGGCGTCTACGCGCAGATGCTGGGCAACCAGCGGGAAGCCAGCCACGCCGCCCTGCACGCGCAGTTGCAGCAGGCGCGATGGATGATCCGCAACGTCGAGCAGCGCTTCGACACCATCCTGCGGGTGGCGCAGGCCATCGTCGATCACCAGGCCGCCTTCTTCAGCCAGGGGCCGTCCGCCATGCGGCCCTTGATCCTGAAAGACATCGCGGGCGAGTTGGGCCTGCACGAATCCACGATTTCACGGGCCACGACGCAGAAGTACATGCTCACTCCGTTTGGCACCATGGAGCTCAAGGATTTCTTTGGCGCCGGGGTGGCCACCGAGAGCGGGGACGCCGCTTCCGCGACGGCCGTGCAGGCCCACATCAAGCGCCTGGTGGCGGAGGAAAACCGTGCCAAGCCGCTCTCCGACAACCAGCTCATGCTGAAACTGGCCGAACAGGGGATCGTCATCGCGCGCCGTACCGTGGCCAAATATCGTGAAGCCATGCGCATCGCGCCAGCGTCGGTACGCAAGGCCCAGGCATCACTACGCTAGCAAGGATGCAGCATCGCCGCGTCCCCGCTTTTTGCAGTTGCCGTAATGCGAATAATTTTCGATAATAATTCCATGTACGTTTGTGTCTGCAACGCCATCACCGAACGCCAGGTCCGCGCCGCCGTGGACGGGGGCGCCGCCACGCTCGACGATCTTCAGTTCGAGCTGGGTGTCGCCACGTGCTGCGGAACGTGTGCCGCGACCGCCGTGGAATACCTGCCCGGCGGCCGCTGCTCCAGCGTCTGCGAAGTGCGCACCCTGACCCATGCCGCGGCGGTCCCCATCGCCGATCAAAGCGGTGCGGCGGCCAATGGCTTTCCCATTCCGGTCGTAGCGGCTGCCTGAGCCGCGAGCAAGGCCGCCGCGCCCCGCTGCCTGTCGCAGAAGCGGCGCAGGATGGCGGCCATGTCATGCGCGCTGTCCGGCGCTTCATGATGGGCGATCAGGGCCAGCTCCGTAGGCTCAATGGGCGGAAAGGCGTCGTCCACTATCGGGCAGGGTGCCTCCCAGCCCTCCATCCCGTGTTCGTCCAGCACCGACACGCCCAATCCCCCGCGCAGCGCCGCCTGGATCCCGGGCAGGTTGGGGCTTTCGTACACGATGCGCCAGCGCCGCCCGGCGCGCTCCAGGGCGTGGATGGCCCGTTCCCGATAGAGGCAGCCCGCCGGCCGCATGACCAGCGGCACCGCGTCGTCGCCCACGGGCAAGGCGGTGGGCTCGCCCACCCAATGCAGCCGTTCCGGCCAGGCCGCGATGCCCGGGCCGCCATCCGGTTCCCGTTTCAGCAGTGCCAGATCCAGGTCGCCCTGGGCCAGGGCGGATCGCAGGCGGTAGCTCAGATCGCAGCACACCGATAGGCGGACGTCCGGACGCGAGCGCGCGAACGCGCCCACGATCTCGGTCAGTGCCGGCACCGCGAGGTCGTCGGGCAGGCCCAGGCGCACCGCTTCGGCGTGTGCCCCTTTGCCCACCGTGTCCGTCAGTTCGTTGGACAAGGCCAGGATACGGCGCGCATAGCCCAGCAAGCGTTCGCCGTCCTCGGTCAGCAGGGCTTTGCGGCCTTCACGGCGGAACAGCGCGCAGCCCAGTCTTTCCTCCAGCTTGCGGATCTGCTGGCTGACCGTGGATTGTGTGCGGTGCACGCGTTCGCTGGCCCGCGTGAAGCCGCCCGCGTCGACGACCGACACGAAACTGCGCAGAAGATCGATATCCGGCATAGCTTATTCCCATCGGTTTTTCGAATACTTTTGATGGGAATAAAGAATTTGTCAATGAATCCAGGGCGCAACACAATCCGGTCAACCGTTCCGTAGTCGGGTGACTGATTCGCCCTGGGTTCATGATGAAAACACTACAAGCTGTCTCCACCGCTCCGCCCGCCTCGGCATCGCCCGTGGCCTGGGGGCCGATCACCGTGTTCTGCCTGCTGTGGAGCTCCGCCTTCGCCGCCGCCAAGATCGCGCTGCGCGACTGTCCTCCGCTGACCTTGCTGACGGTGCGGTTCTTCATCGCGGCGGTGCTGATGATCGGGCTGGCCCGCATCACCGGCGGCATGCAGCGCCTGCCGTGGCGGCAGTGGGCCATGCTGTGCCTGCTGGGCGTCCTGAACAATGCGGTGTACCTGGGCTTGAGCTGGACCGGCATGATGACGGTGTCGTCCGCGTTCGCCGCCGTCATCGTCAGCACCAATCCCTTGCTGATCGGCGCGCTGGCGGGGCCGTTGCTGGGCGAGCGCGTGGGCTGGCGCAAGGTGGCCGGCTTGTGCCTGGGCCTGGCGGGCGTGGCGCTGGTACTGCGGTCGCGCCTGACCGGGGGCCATGAAGACGTGCACGGCACGCTGCTGGTGGTCGCGGCGCTGGGCGCCCTGGTGGCGGGCACGCTGCTCTATAAACGCCATACGCCCGACAGCAATATCTGGCTGGCCACCGGTGTGCAGTCGCTGGCGGGCGGACTTGCCTTGCTGCCCTTTGCCTGGATCTACGAAGCGCAACTGCCCATCAACTACACGGCATCGTTGTTCTGGAGCATGGCCTACATGGTGGTCGCCATTTCCATGGGCGGATTCGGCCTGTGGTTCCTTATCCTCTCGCGTTCCAGCGCCACCGCGGCCAGCGCCCTGCATTTCCTGATGCCGCCGCTGGGGCTGCTGTTCGGCTGGGCGATACTGGCCGAGCCGGTCGCGGTCATGGACCTCGTCGGGATCGTGCCCATCGCCCTTGGAATCTGGATGGCGACGCGGCCGGCGCGACCTGCCTGACCGCATCTCGATACCCCACGTACGCCGACTCATTCTCATTGCGTTGCTGCTTACGCTTACAGCTACCGCTTGCAGCGCGATTTACCACATGCGCCTCAGGGGTATGCTGGCGCGCCACTGGATGGTAGTCTGCCGGGATTCAGCAAGGAGTCCATCATGCAAGGCGACAAAACCGTCATCCAATTTTTGAACAAGCAATTGACCAATGAGTTGACGGCCATCAACCAGTACTTCCTTCATGCGCGCATGTTGCGCCACTGGGGGCTGAACAAGCTGGGCAAACATGAATACGAAGAGTCCATCGGCGAAATGAAGCACGCCGACCGGCTCATCGAACGCATCTTCATGCTGGATGGTCTGCCGAACCTGCAGGACCTGCACAAGCTGCTGATCGGCGAAGACGTGCCGGAACTCCTGGCCTGTGACCTGAAGCTGGAGCAGGCCGCCCAGGCGACCGTGAAGGAAGCCATCGCGCACTGCGAGTCCGTGCGCGACTACGTGTCCCGCGATCTATTCCAGGACATCCTGGACGACACCGAGGAACACATCGACTACCTGGAAACGCAGATCGGCCTGGTCGATCAGGTGGGCTTGCAGAACTATCTGCAAAGCCAGATGGAAGTATCGGAGTAAGCCGTCTACGGACGGTGCGGGCACTCGGGGATGTTTCCCCATGCCTGATTGGGCGCGCAGTACTTATTGCGCGCATTCCACGCGCAGGTCGGACGCTCGAAGAAACCGGCGTCCGCGCATTGCGCGAGTTCACGCCGCAGGGCATCCTGCCAACCCTTCTGGCCCGCGCCGGCTGACGCCTGTTGCTGCGGGGCCGGCATGTCCACCGATTGCACGATGGGCTGCTGGCTGACGTTGCGCGAGGCCTGGATCTGCGCGTATTGCTGCGCCGATTGCGCGGTCTGCGCCTGCTGGGTCGCCAGGTCCAGCGTCGTGACGTCGCTGCCGCCGGGCGGCAGGGCGGATTGGGTCGCGGCCGCGATCTGGCGCGCCTGGTCCATGGAAATGCTGTCGCGGGAAATCATGACCGACGGGTCTTTCACGGTGTCGAACAGCGACACCGTGGCGACCGTCCAGTTGGTGCCGGTCGGGCGATCAGGCACGCCCAGGGTACCGTCGATGCGGGGCTGCGGCGGCTGCGCCGTGTAGGGGCGGCCGTCCGCGTCCAGTATGGGTTCCTGATTCGAATCGGTTTCGTTGGGCGTACGCGTGGCGGTGGGCGCATGCGCCACCAACCAATCACCGAACTGGATGCCGCCCCACGCGGAGGCAGCCAGGGCCACCAGCAGTGTCGCGAACAATACTCGCCAAGACATTCTCAACCTCTTAAGCCTGGGCCTTGTCGCCGAACACCCGCCCGCCGTGCTCCCGCATCGCGTGGAACTTCACATCCGGATACAGTTCTTCCGCGACACGCAGCTGCGCGGGCGAGCCGATCAGAAACGCGGCCGCGTCCACCACATCATAGGCGATATGGGCTGCATTGGCATCCATGAACTTTCGCAGAGCGCGGGGGTCTTCCGACGTAATCCATCGTGCCATGGTGTAACGCGATTGCATGAGCCTGGCGTCGACGCCGTACTCCGTCTTCAGGCGATGCTGCACCACTTCGAACTGCAACTGGCCGACCGCGCCCAGCAGCATGGCGCCGCCCGCCGCGACCGGTCGGAACACCTGGATGGCGCCTTCTTCGCCCAGCTGCGCCAGCCCGGTGCGCAGTTGCTTGGTGCGCAGGGGATCCTTGACTTCGACGGCCTGGAACAGCTCCGGCGCGAAAAACGGCAGGCCCGTGAACTGCAGGATTTCGCCTTCCGTCAGCACATCGCCCAGTTGCAGCACGCCGTGGTTGGGGATGCCGATCACGTCGCCGGCATAGGCTTCGTCCAGCAATTCGCGGCGCTGGGACAGGAAGGACACGACGTTGTTGGGCCGCATTTCCTTGTTGGTGCGACAGACCTTCAGGCGCATGCCGCGTTCGAAGCGGCCTGAGCTGACGCGCACGAACGCCACGCGGTCGCGGTGCGCCGGGTCCATATTGGCCTGCACCTTGAACACGACGCCGGTAAAGCGCGGTTCGTCGGGCTGCACCACGCGTTGCAGAGCCGGGCGCGGCCCCGGCCGCGGCGCGAGCTCGACCAGCGCGTCCAGCACTTCCTGCACGCCGAAGTTGTTGATGGCCGAGCCGAAGAACACGGGCGTCTGCTTGCCGTCCAGAAAGGCTGGCGCGTCGAAGGCTGGCGACGCCTCGGTGATCAGGCCGATTTCCTCGTGCGCCTTGGCGAAGGCATCGCCGAAGCGTTCGGCGATCGCCGGATTGTCCAGGCCCTGGATGAATTCGTCGTCGTCGCCGCGCCGTTCCTGGCCGGCGCGGAAGATGCGCATGCGGTCCTGGCGGATATCGAAGACGCCGCCGAAGGTCTTGCCCATGCCGACGGGCCAGGAAAACGGCACCGCGTCCATGCCCAGATGCGACTCGATTTCAGCCAGCAATTCCAGGGGCTCGCGGACTTCGCGGTCCATCTTGTTGATGAAGGTGATGATGGGCGTGTTGCGCGCGCGGCAGACCTGCAGCAGCCGCTTGGTCTGCGGCTCCACGCCGTTGGCGGCATCGATCACCATCAACGCCGCGTCAACGGCCGTCAGCACGCGATAGGTATCTTCCGAAAAGTCCTGGTGGCCCGGGGTGTCCAGCAGATTGATGACGCTGTCGCGATACTCCATCTGCATGACCGACGACGCGACCGAAATGCCGCGCTGCTTTTCGATTTCCATCCAGTCCGAAGATGCGTGCCGGCTGGCTTTGCGAGCCTTGACGCTGCCGGCGATCTGGATCGCGCCCGCGAAAAGCAGCAGCTTTTCGGTCAGCGTGGTCTTGCCGGCGTCGGGGTGCGAGATGATGGCGAAGGTGCGTCGCCGCGCGACTTCTTTCTGGATATTCATATGCAGTGGATTTTACAGGCGCGCCTGGCGCGATGTTCGGTGTGCCCGGCTCTTACTGCGCCCGCCGGAAGCAGGCCAGCAGCAGCCCGGCCGCCATGAACAGGCTGCCGAAGGCGCGGTTCATCCATTTGATGTGCGAGGCGCTGCGCAACAGGCGCAGGACCTTGGCGGCCAGCAGCGTGTAGAAGGCCATGGCCACCGTGTCGGTCAGCGCCATGGTGGCGGCGATCGCCGTGTACTGCACGCCCATCGGCCGCGCGGCGTCGATGAACTGCGGCACGACCGCTAGCAGGAACACCGTGCCCTTGGGATTGCTCGCGTTGACCAGGAAACCGCGCACGATCAGCGCGCGCCGCGATTCCTGGACAGGCGGCACGCCGTCCAGCGTCACCGGCGCCACCTGTGCGCGGAACTGGCGCCAACCCAGGTAAATCAGATAGGCGACCCCCAGGTACTTGACCACGGCGAAAGCGGTTTCCGAGGTGGCCAGCAAGGTGCCCAGGCCGATGCCGACCACCGCCAGCTGGAACATGATGCCCAGGATCAGCCCGGCGGTATTCCAGTAGCCACGCGCGAACCCGTGGCGCAGCCCGGAGGTCATGGCCGAAAGCGCGCCGGCGCCGGGCGAAAAGGAAATCGCCAGCGAGGCCAGCAGGAAGGTCAACCAGGTGGATAGCAGCACGGATGTTCCTTGTCGGCGGCGGCGCGGTTGCGGGCCGCGCCGGAAACTCAGTCGCCCATCACTTCGACAGCAAGGCCGAGCGGCGGCCGCTGCCCTGGCCCAAGGCGGGGCGCGGCGCCGGCGCGCGAGCGGGCTGTCCGCCGGCGGAAGCGCCGGGACGGCCGTCACGCCGTCCGTTGCTGGCGGCCCGGCGATCGCCGGACGAGCCGTGGCCGCCGTTGGCGGCGTTGGCGCCACGCGCGCCACCCGCCGAGCGGTGTTCGCCGTTGCCGTTGCCATTGCCCCGGCCCGCGCCGCCGTTGCCATTGCTGGCGCGACGGTCGCCGTTGCCCGTCGGGCGTTGGCCGCTCGCGGCCCTGCCGCCGTCACGGCCACCGGCGTGCGCCAGACCCGCCGGGCCCGTCGCCGCGCGCCGCGCGCCGCCATTGGCATCGGCGCCGCGTCCGCCGCCGTTGCCCGGCCGCCCGCCGTTCCGGCCCCGGCCGCCGCCGCCGCGCGGACCGCGCGAATCGCGTTCGTCGTCGTCGTCCTCGGGTTCGCGCACGGCCGTGGGCGAAGGCTTCCAGCCCTGCACTTCAACGCGCTCGATCGGCTTGCGGATCAGCTTTTCGATGGCCTTCAGCAGCTTGATTTCGCTCGGGTCCACCAGCGAGATCGCGGCGCCGGTCGCGCCCGCGCGGCCGGTGCGGCCGATGCGGTGCACGTAGTCTTCCGGCACATTGGGGAGTTCGAAATTGACCACCTGCGGCAACTGGTCGATATCCAGGCCGCGCGCCGCGATGTCGGTGGCCACCAGCACGGCGACGGTGCCCGCCTTGAAGCCGGCCAGCGCGCGCGTGCGTGCCGCCTGGCTCTTGTTGCCATGGATGGCGGCGGCGCTCAGCCCGTCCTTGACCAGCTTTTCGGCCAGGCGGTTGGCGCCATGCTTGGTGCGCGTGAAGACCAGCACCTGGTGCCAGCCGCTTTCGCGGATGATATGGCTGATCAGGTCGCGCTTGTGGTGCTGCTCGACCAGATGCATGGTCTGGGTGACCAGTTCCGTGGCGGTATTGCGCGGCGTCACCGAGACTTCGCCCGGGTCGTTCAATACACCGCGCGCCAGCGTGCGGATTTCCTCCGAGAAGGTGGCGGAAAACAGCAGGTTCTGACGCTGCTTCGGCAGCAGGGCCAGCACCTTGCGGATATCGCGGATGAAGCCCATGTCCAGCATGCGGTCGGCTTCGTCCAGGACCAGGATTTCCACGCCCGATAGGTCGACGGTTTTCTGTCCCGCGTGATCCAGCAGGCGACCCGGCGTGGCGACCAGGATGTCGAGCGGCTTTTTCAGCGCGGAGATCTGCGGATTGATGTTGACGCCACCGAACATCACCATGGACGTCAGCGGTGTGTGCTTGCCGTAGGTCTGCACGGATTCCTCGACCTGCGCCGTCAGTTCGCGCGTGGGCGTCAGGATCAGGCAGCGCGGGCGGCCGGGCTTGCGCAGCGCCGGCTTGGTCAGCATCAGGCGGTGCAGGATGGGCAGGGTGAAGCCGGCGGTCTTGCCGGTGCCGGTCTGGGCGGCGGCCAGCAGATCACCGCCTTGCAATACCAGCGGAATGGCCTGGGCCTGGATGGGGGTGGGCGCGGTGTAGCCGGTCTCGGCGATCGCGCGCAACAGGGAATCAGCCAACCCGAGGTCGGCGAAAGAGGTGATGACAGTCAAGTACAACTCCAGCGGCAGCCTGTCGCTCAAGTTGAGTGACTCCAATCCAGGCGGACGACAAGGAGGAAAAGGAAGCGGCCCGTGGGACGGTCCCAGGGGCGCAGCACGTCGGCGAATGCCGCATGGCGCAGGTGTGCGGATTGGCACTGCACACGACGTGAATTGTACCGTACTCTCGAAATGGGGCCCGTATAGTCCTGTAACGCTTTTTCCAGCCGCGGGTTCGCGGGTCGCGGGGAAAGCCTGGGAGGCCTACCTATAATCCCGCCTTTGTCCAGCAGAAGAACCAGCATCATGAAAAAAGCAATCGGCGTGGTCGTGGGCGTAGTGGTCGTGGTCGGCGCCGCCTGGACCGCGGGAGCCTGGTACACCGGCAAGCGCCTGGAAGAGATCGCGCGCCAACAGGTTGCCGAAGGCAATGCCAAGCTGCAGACGATGTTCCCCGGCGGCAAGGTCGTGCTGACGCTGGAAAGCCTGGACCGGCACGTCTTTTCCACCGACACCATGGTGCGCGTGCGCGTCCACAGCGACGCGAGCGGCCAGACGCCTGCCCGCGAGGACCTGATCGACATCGCTTCCCATGTGGGGCATGGTCCTTTCCCTCTGCAACGGCTCAAGCGCCTGCAACTGGCGCCCGTCATGGCCGCTGGCGAATTCCATCTGCAGGACAACGACACCGTCCACGCCTGGTACGAGCTGACCAAGGGTGTCCCGCCGGTGTCCGGCGACACCGTGGTTTCCTACAACCAGGCGGTATCCGGCACCTTGCGGGTCGAGCCCGTCAAGATGGCGCGAGACGATGCCACGCTGGACTTCTCCGGGCTGTCCCTGAACTACAGCCAGGATGCCGGCAAGCATGTGCGCGCCGACGGCGCCATCGACAGCGTGACCTTCAAGGTGCTGAAGGGCGAGGCGCCCGGCCAGGTCGAGGTCACCGGCGTGACGCTGAATTCCGATATGCGACCGGGTCCCGCCCAGTTGCAGGTGGGCAATACCGCGCTGGGCGTCAAGCGCATCGCGCTGTCCCTGGCCGATGCGGTCCCCGTGGTACTCACCGGCTACAACCAGCGCACCGAGATCGCGGAAGACAAGGGCCTGCTGGGCGTGCATGCGGGCTATGACGTCGCCATGATCAATGTGGGCGGACGGGATATCGGCACTGCCCAGATATCGCTGGGCGCGAAGAACCTGGCGCCGGACGCCATCAAGTCGCTGGCCAATCTGTATGGCCGGCTGTGGTCGCGTGCGATGGACGAGGCGCAAGCCAAGGGCGGCGCCGCCGACGTGCCGCCGCAACCCGAGCTGAGCGCGGAGGAGCAGGCGCTGGCGCTGTCGGCGCGCGATGCGCTGCTGGCGGCCAATCCCAACATCTACATCGATCCCATCCTGCTGAAGGGCGCGCACGGCGAGGCCCGTTTCACCCTGAGTCTGGATCTGGCCAAGCCGGAGAAGGCCGACCTGCCCGTCGACGAACGCATCGCTCAGACCCTGCGCAAGCTGGACGCGCGGCTCTCCGTCGCGCAGCCCTTGATCGCCGATCTGCTGGCCGACAATATGCAGCGCGACGGCATGGATGCGGCCGCCGCCAGCGCGCAGGCGCAGGCCTTGACGGCCATCGTGGGCAAGGCGGCGGCTTCGTCCGGCTACGCGACCGTGCAGGGCTCGGATATCGTCTCGACCCTGCATTACGCCGACCGCATGGTGGACCTGAACGGCAACAAGATGCCGCTGGACCAGTTCGCGGGCATGGTGCTGCAGGGTGTGATGGGCATGATGGCGCAGCCGGGCGCCGAAGATCCGGACCAGGACGATCCCGACGCCGACGAGCCGGACGACGACGCGGCGCCCGGCGCGGCCATGCCGCGCTGACCTGGCGCACTGACCCGGCGTCGATCGCGCCACGATCGGCGCGTGGTCAGTCCAGGCGTTGCGCCAGCGCGCCCACCGCGGCAGCGCGGCGTGCGCTGTCCTGGAATCCCTTGGCGATGCCGCACCATTCGGGGCGGCTGCGTGCTTCCTTGATTTCGTCCGGCAGCGCCTCGTCGCGCCATGGGTCCTGTTCCGTGCCGGCCAGCCGCACGGGATCGCGCGCGGCGTGGCCGCGCCGTTCCAGGGCGCGCAGCAGCCCGCGCTGGCGCACGGCCAGCAGGCGCAGCACCGCATCGTCGACGCTGAGCTCGCGCTCGCCGCGCAGCCTGCCGCCCAGCCGCTTGCCGAAACGCTCGATGCCCTGCCACATCCCGCCGGCGGCGGCGCCGATCAGCGCCGCCGTGCCCAGGCTGAGCCCGGCCAGCATCAGGTCGACGGCCGCTCCCGCCATCGCGCCTGTCGCGATGCCGATGCCGACCTCGACGCCGGCATCCTGCAGCGCGCGTGGATGGAACAGGTCCATGCCCCAGCGCTGGCCTTCCAGCGGCAGGGGATCGCGCGCATAGTCGTCGGCGCGAAAGTTGTACAAGGCCAGCAGGGCATCGACGCAGGCCTGTTCGCGTTTCCGCGCGGTATCGCGCAGGCTGCGCGTGGCCGCTTCCACGGCTGCGTCGCCAGCCCCGCAGGTCAGGCGCAGCGATGCGATGTCGACCAGCAATTCGGCGATCAGGCGCAAGGCCGCGACGTGGCGCTCGCGGCGTTCGCGCGCCAGGGCATCGGACAGGCCGTGCAATATATCGGCATGCCGATCGAGCAGCACCGCCAGGCGATCGTAAAGCTGCTGTTCGCCATCCAGCGGCGGCGCGACGGTGTCGAACTCCAGCAAGGCGTGCAGGCCCAGGCGCGCCATGGCATCGCGCCATTGCGTCGCCCGATGCGAGGGCGCATGCACGAAGTTCAGCACCGGCAGCAAGGGCCGGCCGCAGGCGGCCAGCAGCGCCAGTTCATCGCGATGCTTGCCCAGTACCGGATCGCGGGCGTCGATGACGTACAGCGCGGCGTCACATTCCAGCATCTTTTCCAGCACGCGCGCTTCCTGCTCGAAACGGCGATGTGCCTCCGGCGAGTCCAGGAACAGCCGTATGCGGTCCGGGCCGTCCAGCCGGCGATCGCCGCAAAGGTGCTCGATGTATTCGAGCAGCGCGATGCTGTCTTCCATGCCGGGAGTATCGAACCACGCCAGGACCGCGCGCCCATCCAGCCGGAGCCGGGCACCCTGCACCTGCCGTGTCGTGCCGGGACTGTCGGCGACGTCGCCGAAACCCGGGTCGCGCGTCAGGGTACGCAGCAGCGAGGTCTTGCCGGTATTGGTGTGGCCGACGACGGCGATCTGCAACAGGTCAGCCATCCTCGCCTCCGAGCCAGTGCAGGGGGCGGTCGGCGTCGCGCATGATGGCGTCGGCGGGCATGCCCGCGTCCAGCAGGCGCGCGCGCCACGTGGCGCCGCGGTCCGCCAGGGCATCGGCGGCGTCGGGCGTCCCCGGGTGCGCCATCAGCCAGACGCGCGTTTCGCCGGCCTTGCCCGCAAGTTCCGCGATCAGGGCCAGCGTGCCGCGATCGGGCGTCTGCCGCGCGTCGCACGCCAGCAGCAGCCGGCGCGCCGGCGCCTGCGTCATGGCGTCCAGCAGCGCGTGCCGTTGCTCGCGGCTATCCAGGTTGCCTGCCACGCGCACCGGGTCCGGCAGGTCGGCTGGCGGCCACAGGCTGTCCTCCGGCAGCTCCAGCCCGGCCAGCACGTCGAGTCCGCCCGTGGCCGGCAAGGGCGCGGCGGCGACGCGGCGTGCGGGGATCGCAGCCTGGCCGGCCGTGGGCGGCGGGCCTTCCCGGTCCAGGGTCTCGGCGGGCGGTTGCAGCCGGCCACGCAGCGCGGCGTAGCCCGGCAGCGCCATATCGACGCGCAGGCCGCGCGCGGCGGCACGCAGGCGCAGCACGCTGACCAGCCAGGCGATGAGCCGCGGCAGGATGCCATAGACGACCAGCAAGCCGACCAGCCACCAGGCCCATTGCGCCTGCGCCGCCGCCGGCAGGACGTGGGTGCCATCGCTCAGGCGGACGATGTCGGCATCCGGCAAAGGGAATCCCAGATGTGCCGGCAGCCAGCCCAGGGCCTGGGTCAGGTCGACGAAGGTGTCCGGCGCCAGCAGCGTGGTGGCCCAGGCGAAGCGATAACGAGCGGTCGACAACACGGCCAGGGCCGTGGCCAGGGCCGCGACCAGGCCGGCCAGCCAGAGCAGGTGGCTGATCGCGCCGAACAGCCAGCGTGTCGCCCCGGCGCGCGTCATCAGGGCCATCAAGGCCTGTGGCGGCAAGGCCGCGTCCGGACCCCGTGCCAGTTTGCGGGTCAGCCAGAGCCAGGCGCGTCCCAGTCCGCCGCCGGGCATGGCATGCACGGCGAATGCGCCCAGCCACAGCAGGAAAGTGAGCGCATGCAAGCCCAGCAAGGCCGCCGCCGCCCAGATGATATTGACGACGCGGGTGCCATCGCCCAGTGCGCTCCATGCCGTGGCCGCGCCGGTCATCAATGCCAGTACGAGCAGCAGGACGGCGGCGATGCCCGCCCCGCGCCGCCATGCGGCAATGCGCGCGTCCAGCTGTTCGCGGCGGGCGATCAGGCGCCCGCGCAGCAGCACGCGTTGTTCGATGGTGCCGTCGGCGCGGCGCGCCTGGCGCACCGGATCCTGGTCTTCCAGCGGACCCCAATGCTCCTCGCGCAGGCGTACGGTTTCAGCCACCCACAGATCGGTGAACGTGCGCGCGGACTGCGTGGGCCGGGCTTGGCTCACTCGCGCGGCGCACCGCTCGCCGGGTCGGCGTGGCCGAACCATTGCCGCAGGCGGGCGTCCGCTTGCCGTTTGACGTCGTCGGTGATGTACACGGCGACCGTCGCCAGCGCCGCCGCCATGACGGCCAGGTCGTCCGTGTAGCCGGCCAGCGGCGCCAGGTCCGGGATGGCATCCAGCGGCAGGACGAAATAGCCCAGCGCGCCGTAGATCACCCGTTTTGCCCACTTGGGCGTGCCGGGGGCCTGCAGGGCATAGAACAGCCAAAGGGCTTTTTCCACGGCCTGGCGGCCGGCGCCCTTGGCATGGCGCGTCAGCTTGCGCCAGAAGCGGGGTGGCGTATAGGCGGATTCGTAAGCGGAATGCATGTCCACCATGATGTCCTCGGCAAGACGCCGCGGCGTTCCATGACGCCACGAGCGGGCCTTTGATTGTAGCCGCGCCGGCCTTCGTGGCCCTCGGCGAGGGCTCAGCCACAGGATTTACCGAAGATATTGCTTTTTGCCTGAAGATGGCGCATAATTCGAAAGTTGTCGCGAACCGCCGGACTAGATTCTCAACGAATCGAATCCTGGCAAACCGGCCGGGCAAACCAGAAATAGTAGAGCCCGGGCCTTCCGATAGACCTTCCGACAAACACCACCCTATCTCACCCCAGCTCGTGTCGTGGCAACACCGCCACGCCGGTTCGCGCGCCGGGCCCGCTTCTTGCTCTCGGCGACCGCCACGGTGCCCTCGGCCATAAGGCTGACGTCACCTGAACCAAACGCAGCAATGATTCGGTCATCACATTGGGCCACGATGTCGTTATTGCGAGATCGTACCCATGACAGGCTCAACGCTGCGTGCAGCTCATGCCATTCCAGGGCCGCAAGCCCGGGCGCTCCGTCCTTGGAGGCATGTTTTTAGTTTTGGAAAATAATCAAAATGACGATTTCTACTCAACCCACTCTTCTGCCTCGCGCCGATCGCGCGCTGGACGGCACTCCCATCCACGTTGGCGACATCGTGCACCTGCGCCTCGCCGACGGTCCCGTCGTGAAGGCGCGCGTCATCTATAACGCGCCCCTCAATGGCGACACGACGTACACCACCGACGTGGTCACGCGCCGGGCGGAAAACGGCCGCACGCTGAAGCTGCGTTTCCGTTTCCGCCACGAACATGTGCATGACGTCGAGCCCGTCTGCGGCAAGATCCGCGCGTCGGCCCCCCGGGCCGCGCTGCAAGCTTCCGCGCGATAACATGACGTCCTGCCGCTGCGCGCCGTACGCCCTCGCGCGCAGCGCCGCACTGCCTCCATCGGTGCGTCGATCGGTCCGTTGACCGGTCTGTCTGTCGGTCCGTTTGTTGGTCCGCCTGTTGGTCAGTCCGTTGGTCCGTCCGTTGGTCCGTTAATCCCCACCCCCAGGAACCGCCCCCACGGCGTCGAGACCGAAGGGACTTGCGCGCGTAGCCCAGGCTGCCGCCGTGCCCTGAATCGTCCGATTCCCCGTGGCGCCGCACGGATTCCGCCTTAGCACCGTGACGCCGCGTCCATCAAGACCAGGAGACGCGTACATGCTTCCCGGGCAGGCCCATAGACCTTCTTCACCATCGGTCGCACCTCCGGTGCCGGCCGCGGATCGCAATGTCGGGATCACGGAAGGCGGGCACACGTTCGTCGCCCAGCCCGCTCCCGCGCCGGATGGCTGCGCCGCCACGCAGCATCCCCGCGCCCGCGCGACGCTGGCACGTCGCGACGGCTGGAATCCCTTTGCGTTTGGCTGGCGCCTGCGCGGCCAGCAAGCCGCCCGAAGCGTGGTGCGCCACGCGGCTGGCGTCGGCGATACGGCGCTGACTGTATCGCATGGGGATGTCGCAGCCCCCGGATCGGGTGACGCGCCCGCGCCACCGCCCCGTATGCCGCGCAGGGAGACCTGCCGGGACGCTCAGAAGGAAACCGTATCGCTGCGCTTCGTTCCGCTGACGCAGGGCGCGCCGCTGCCGTCTTCGGCGTCCCCGCATGGGCGCGGCGGGCAGGGTCCGATGGTTGCGGCGGCGGCCCGCCACGATCCCCGCGCGGGCCCACCCGCGGCCTCGTGGCCGCGGCGCCTGCTGTCCACGGTGAAATACCGCATCCGCTACTGGGCCGCGCCGGGAGAGCATCGCAAGGCGCTGCGCATGACCTATACGCGCGAAAAGGTCGTCGGCGCCACGTATGTGTTTCTTAATGCCATGCTTTCCGACGAGCCGCTGGACCGCCATTTTCTTGAACTGGAAAGGCAGGTGCGGCGCCTGGACGGACGCATGGGCGTGCATCCCGACATCAGCGAGGAAAGTACGCGCGTGCTGCGCGATGCCGCCGAACGCATGGCCGCCACCCGCCGCAACGTTCGCGACCGGATGCTGTCGCTGCAGCGCGAAGCACTGCTACCCGCGGTGGCGGGATCGATCGAGTACCGCCGCGCCGATGCCATCCTGCTGGCGCTGGAATCGCGCATCGTGATCGCCATCGCCCTGTATGGCGACGCTCTGCGATGCATCGCGGCCATCGACGTCGACAACGACGCGGTCTGCGATGCCATCGGCGGCATCGTCGAAACTGTGCTCGCCAGGGAAGCCCAAACCGCCTGCATGCAACGCAGGCAATGGCTGCGCTCGGCCGTCGACCGGCTGCCCCAGCGCACGCTGGTGCGGCTGCAAACGGTGCTGTCCGGCCATGCCTGCGGCGGTGCCTACCAGGACTTCCGGGATGACCTGATGCGGTTCGTCGAAGCCAGGACGAGCGATCGTCGGCCAGTGGCTGGTGCCGGCTAGAGGAATCGAACCCCCGACCTTCGCATTACAAGTGCGCTGCTCTACCAACTGAGCTAAGCCGGCCCTGCGTCATGCCCTTGCGGTGCCGGGCATGGCGCGAAGACGTGCATTGTATACGTGGCGACGGGCGGCGTCAGAGTGCGCCGGCGCGGCACGCACGTGGAGCCTGCCGGCCGGTTGGTACGCCAACCCGCGCCGTCACGATGCCCGCTTATTTGACGATGGTCAGATGCGGCCGGGGCGGCGGGGTATCGTCGTCCTTGCCATCGGATTTGTCGCCCTGCGCGCCCTGCGCCGCGGCGCCATCGATGGCGTCGGGACTGCCGTCGCGGCCAGGGTGTGGCGTGGCCGTATCCTCGTCGTCCTGCACTTCGAACCCCATGCCGGCGCCGGTTTCGCGCGCATAGATGGCGCTCACAGCCCCCACCGGCACGGACACCATTTCGACCACGCCGTTGAACCGGGCCTGGAATTCGATGTACTCGTTGCCCAGCAACAGCTTGTTCGTCGCCAGGTTGCCGATGTTCAGCGTGATCTGCCCGTCCCGCACATGGGCGGGCGGCACCATGGTGCGGTCGTTGACCTGCACCACGACGTAGGGCGTGTAGCCGTTATCCGTGCACCACTCGTGCAGTGCGCGGATCAGATACGGTTTGGTCGATGATTCACCCATTGATGCCATCCTAGCGACGCATCACCTTCTCGGAAGGCGTGAGCGCTTCGATATAGGCCGGGCGCGAGAAGATGCGTTCCGCGTATTTCTGCAGCGGCGCGGCATTCTTCGGCAGCTCGATGCCGTAATGGTCCAGGCGCCACAGCAGGGGCGCCACGGCGACGTCCAGCATGGAGAACTCGTCGCCCAGCATGTATTTGTTCTTCAGCAGCATCGGCGCCAGTTGGGCCAGTCGATCGCGGATGTTCTGGCGGGCGCGGTCCAGGCGCTTTTCGTCGGGCTTGGCGTTGCGGTCTTCCAGCACCGACACGTGGACGAACAGTTCCTTTTCGAAGTTGTACAGGAACAGGCGGGTACGCGCGCGCATCACCGGGTCGGCGGGCATCAGCTGCGGATGCGGGAAGCGTTCGTCGATGTATTCGTTGATGATGTTCGACTCGTACAGCACCAGGTCGCGTTCGACCAGGATAGGCACCTGGCCGTAGGGGTTCATGACCGAAATGTCTTCCGGCTTGTTGTACAGGTCGATGTCCCGGATTTCAAAGTCCATGCCCTTTTCGAACAATACAAAACGGCAGCGCTGCGAAAACGGGCACGTGGTTCCGGAATAAAGCACCATCATGGTGGTAAGTCCTTGTATGAAAAGCGAAAGGCCAGCGCCGCCAATCTAGCAGGCGCTGGCCCCAATTGCCAGGGGGGGCGTCATGCCGGGGCATGCGCGGCCCGGCCCCTGTGGGGTTGTACCGATTACCTCACGTGTTTCCAATAGGAAGCGTTCAGCCGCAGCGCCACGACCAGGAACAGGCCCAGGAAGAGCAGGACCCAGACGCCGAGTTCCTTGCGGAACTGGGCCACGGGTTCCGACATCCAGCCCAGAAAGGCGGTCAGGTCGGCGACGTCGTTGTCGAACTGTGCGGATTGCGCCGCGTTCGCAGCCTTGAAGGTGGCCGTGAAGCTTTCACCGCCGTGATAGCTCGCGACCTCATCCTTCTTGACCGTCGCATAGCCCTGGGGGTCGTACACGGTGGTGACGCGTTCCCAGCCGCCTTCCTCGCCCTTGCCTTCGGCACGGTGCATGGCGACGGTGGTCAGCTCGCGCGCACCCTGGCGTTCCCAGAGGACGTGAGGCATGCCCACATTGGGAAATACCAGGTTGTTCCAGCCCGTGGGCCGGCTTGTGTCGCGGTAGAACGAACGCAGGTAGGTATAAATGTAGTCGATTCCGGGAGCGCCTGCAGTCTGGGACTTGGCGCGGGCGATCACGGACAGGTCCGGCGGCGCGACGCCGAACCATTTTTTGGCGTCCTTGGGCGACATGGCGATGGTCATCAGGTCGCCCACTTTCTGGCCGGTGAACAGCAGGTTCTTCTTGATCTGCTCATCGGTCAGGCCGATCTCGCTCAACTTGTTGTACCGCATCGACCCGGCGGCATGGCAGTTCAGGCAATAGTTGACGAACAGCTTGGCGCCGTTCTGCAGCGAAGCCACGTCGTTGACGCGGTTCGGCGCGGTTTCCAGGGGGTATCCGCCTTCCGAGGCCAAGGCGGTGGCGCACGTGAGCATCAACGCCACGGCACCCATCAGCTTCTTGATCATGGTCATTCCGTTATCTGTGCGGGGCTCAATGGGCGTGAAAGACGACGCGGTCGGGCACGGGCTTGAAACTGCCCAGCCGGCTCCACACGGGCATCAGGAAGAAGAACGCCAGGTAGTAGAGCGTACCGATCTGCGAGGTCAGGTTCAGCGCCGGCGTGGGTGCCTGCGTGCCGACATAGCCCAGGATCAGGAAGTCGACCATGAAGATGCCGTAGACCACCTTGTGCCAGCCCGGCCGGTAGCGGATGGACTTGACCGGAGACTGGTCCAGCCACGGCAGGAAGAACAGGATCACCACCGTGCCGCCCATGGTCACCACGCCCCAGAACTTGGCGTCCAGCACGCGCAGCAGCACGGCCACGACGACCAGGATGACCGGCAGCACGATGCGGGCGATGCCGCGGCCGCGGCCCTTCAGGAACAGCGCCAGGGCGCCCAGCACCGCGGCGCCGGACAGCACCCAGGTGAAGTCGTCGGTGGTGGCCCGCAGCATGGAGTAGAACGGCGTGAAGTACCAGACCGGCGCGATGTGCGGCGGCGTCTTCAGCGAATCCGCGGGGATGAAGTTGTTGTACTCCAGGAAGAACCCGCCCATCTCGGGGCCGAAGAACACGATGGCCGCGAAGACGATCAGGAAGCCCGCCACCCCGACGATGTCGTGCACCGTGTAGTACGGGTGGAAGGGCACGCCGTCCAGCGGGCGGCCGTAGCGGTCTTTCGGCCCTTTCTTGATCTCCACGCCGTCCGGGTTGTTGGAGCCGACTTCGTGCAGCGCCACCAGGTGCGCCGCGACCAGCCCGATCAGGACCAGCGGGATGGCGATCACGTGGAAGGCGAAGAACCGGTTCAGGGTGGCGTCGGAAACCACGTAGTCGCCGCGGATCCAGATCGCCAGGTCAGGCCCGATGAACGGAATGGCGGAGAACAGGTTCACGATGACCTGCGCGCCCCAGTACGACATCTGGCCCCAGGGCAGCAGGTAGCCGAAGAAGGCTTCGCCCATCAGACAGAGGAAGATGGCCACGCCGAAGATCCACACCAGTTCGCGCGGCTTGCGATAGGACCCGTAGAGCAGCCCCCGCAGCATGTGCAGATAGACCACCACGAAGAACATCGAGGCGCCGGTCGAGTGCATGTAGCGGATCAGCCAGCCGCCGGGCACTTCCCGCATGATGTACTCCACCGACTGGAACGCGCGTTCGGCGTCGGGCTTGTAGTGCATCACCAGGAAAATGCCGGTCAGGATCTGCAGCACGAGCACCAGCAGGGCCAGCGATCCGAAGAAATACCAGAAGTTGAAATTCTTGGG
Organism: Bordetella genomosp. 8; assembly: GCF_002119685.1. Taxonomy (NCBI): domain Bacteria; kingdom Pseudomonadati; phylum Pseudomonadota; class Betaproteobacteria; order Burkholderiales; family Alcaligenaceae; genus Bordetella; species Bordetella genomosp. 8. The sequence goes on from NZ_CP021108.1 coordinate 169,326, forward strand.
CGCGTAATACTCGGAGACGTGGGCTTTCCACGTTGCCGTAGCCGGAAAGCGCCGATCCACCCAACCCATGAAACCGGTCGATTCGACCGTCTTGTCGCCATCCATGAAGCAGCTCCTTTGCTAGTCGTGGCGTGTCTGTCTGATGCGTGCGCGCGGCGACGCCCTGTCAGGCCTTGTTGTCTTCATCAACCCCGACGATGATGCGGGTGTCAGATTGGTATTGGTATGGCGGCACTTCCAGGTTGTCGGGCGCGGGTACGTTCTTGAACACGCGGCCCGCCAGGTCGAAGCGGGAGCCATGGCACGGGCAGAGGAAGCCGTCCACGCCCGGGGCGACATTGTCCTGGCGATTGGGCGAGCAGCCCAGATGGGTGCAGATGCCGACGCAGACGAACAGGTCTTCCTTGCGGGACCGGTAGCCGTTTTCGGCGAACTTGGGGGTATAGCCGGGCCGTTTGGAGTCGGGGTCGGCGAGCAGGCCGGGATCTTTTTTGAGTTCTTCCAGTTGCTCGGGCGTGCGGCGCAGGATCCAGACAGGCTTGCCGCGCCATTCCACGGTCATCATCTGGCCGGGTTGCAGCTGGCTGATGTCCGCTTCGACCGGGGCGCCGGCGGCCCGGGCCTTGGCGGAGGGCGCGAAAGTCCCCACGAACGGTACGGCGGTTGCTACACCGGCCACGCCACCCAGGGCACAGGCCGTAGTCACCCAAAATCGACGCGATGGGTCAGGAGGCAGGTTGACCGGTGCTGCGCCTTCGTCATCGTGATACATCGTAGTCTGACTCATCTTCCATCCTTGTTATGCGGCTACTGCGGGTCATGCCTGGGCCGTGTAGCGTCCCCCTCCAGGGGATGTGGAATAAGCAGTGGCCCTGTACCTGGCCTTGTTGCTCCCCGGCGAGCCGGGGTGTCTTGCTACCTCCGGCGGACCGGAGTGGTGATACTTGATGATACGTAACGTCTTCGCAACCGCGTATTATAGCCTTAGCCCAATCGGGGGCACATTCACAGAGGAGCGTGTATGAGTTTTCTGAAAGATTTCCGTGCCTTCGCCGTCAAGGGCAACGCCGTCGATTTAGCGGTCGGCGTCATCATCGGGGCCGCCTTCGGAAGAATCGTGGATTCTCTCGTGAAGGACGTCGTCATGCCCCTGGTCAATTTCATCCTGGGCGGGGCGGTCGACTTCTCGAACAAGTTCATCGTGCTGTCGATGCCGCCGAACTACAACGGGCCGATGACCTATGCGGACCTGACCAAGGCCGGCGCCAACGTCTTCGCATGGGGCAACTTCGTCACCATCGTCATCAACTTCATCCTGCTGGCGTTCATCATCTTCTGGATGGTGAAGGCGGTGGCGCGCGCCCGCGCGAGCCTGGAAACCAAGCACGAACCCGCCGTGGCGGCCGCGGCGCCAGCCGACGTGCAGCTGCTGCAGGAAATACGCGACATCCTGAAACAGCAGCGCGGTCCGGTTGCCTGATCGCCGGCGGCCTGCCGGCCGGCGCCCGATGCCGCGACGCGGCCGGACGCCGGCGACGGTTTCAGACGGGATTGTCTATATCGACGAAGTCCACCCGGACGCCGAAGCGGTCGGCGATGGCCTGGCCCAGCGCCTGGACGCCGTAGCGCTCCGTGGCGTGGTGGCCGGCGGCAAGGAAGGCGACGCCCGTTTCTCGCGCAAGGTGCACCGTCGGTTCGGAAATCTCCCCTGTGATGTAGGCATCGACGCCGGCGTCGACGGCATCGGCCAGCATGCCCTGGGCCGCGCCCGTGCACCAGGCGACGCGGCGGATGGGGCGGTCCGGATCGCCGATGGCCTGAGGCTGGCGGCCCAGGCGTTCACCGACCTGCGCGGCCAGTTCGCCGAAGTCCGCGACGCCCGGCGCGCTGCCCACCCAGACCAGGTTGTCCGGCCCGCAGGTGCGCGGCAGGCCATTCGCGTCGGTGTCGGGCGCCAGTCCCAACACCCGCGCGAGCTGGGCGTTGTTGCCCAACTGCGGATGGGCGTCCAGCGGCAGATGGAAGGCGAACAGATTCAGGTCATGCGCCAGGGCCAATGCCAGCCGCGTGCGGCGCGGCCCGCGTACGCGCGGGTCTTCGTTCTTCCAGAACCATCCGTGATGGACCAGCACGGTATCGGCGCCGCGTTCGATGGCGGCGCGCAACAAGGCCTCGGAAGCCGTGACCCCGGCGATAATATGGCTGATCGACGCCTTGCCTTCCACTTGCAGCCCGTTGGGACTGTAGTCGCGGAACCGGCCCGGCTGCAGGGTCTGGTCCAGCCAGGCGGCCAGTTCGCGGGAATCGATACTGTTCATTGCTTTGCCCAAGAAAAATCATGCGTCGACTCTGGCTGATATTCGCCCAGGCCGTCACGGTCAGTCTTGCCATTCTATTCGTGGTCAGCACGCTGCGGCCCGACTGGCTGCGCCTGTCCGGACCGGACACGCGGCCATCTTCCGCGCAGCGTCCGCAAGCAGGCGGCGACCGCGATGCCGAACTGGCGGCCGCGCCGCGCGCCCGCGATCTGACCTTCGCGCCGGCGGTGGTGCGGGCGGCGCCGGCCGTGGTGAACGTCTATACCGCCAAGCACGTCGACGTGCCCTTGATCCCCTTGCCCGACGACCCGGTCATACGCGAGCTGCTGGGGCAACTGCCCGGGGTCAGCCGCCGCCACGAATCGACCAGCCTGGGGTCCGGCGTGATCGTGCAGGACCGCTACGTACTGACCAACTATCACGTGGTCGAAGCCGCGGACGCCATCGAGATCGCGCTGGCCGACGGCCGCGAAGCACGTGCCCAGGTGGTGGGCGCGGATCCCGAGACGGACCTGGCCGTGCTGAAGCTGCCCGACAGCATCGGTGCGGTGCCGGTGGCGACATTGGGCAGCGACGCGCCCTTGAAGGTGGGCGATGTGGTGCTGGCCATCGGCAATCCCTTCGGCGTGGGACAGACCACCACGCAAGGCATCGTGTCGGCGCTCGGGCGCAGCAGCCTGGGCCTGAATACCTATGAGAACTTCATCCAGACCGACGCCGCGATCAACCCGGGCAATTCGGGCGGCGCGCTGATCGACCAGCACGGCAATGTGGTGGGCATCAACACGGCCATCTATTCGCAGTCCGGCGGATCGCTGGGCATAGGTTTCGCCGTTCCCATCGATACGGCGCGCTCGGTCATGGAAGAAATCATCCGCACCGGCTATGTCCGGCGCGGCTGGCTGGGCGTCGAGCCGCAGGACCTGACGCCGGACCTGGCGCGCGCCTTCAAGCTGACCAGCCCGCGCGGCGTGATCATCGCCGGCGTCATGCGCGACGGTCCGGCAGGCAAGGGCGGATTGCGCGTAGGCGACATCGTCCTGAGCATAGACGGCAACGATGTGCGCAATACCTCGTCCATGCTGGCGATGATCGCCCTGTTGCCGCCGGGCCAGGAAGTCACCCTGGCGGTGCTGCGCGGCGGCCGGCAGATGGACCTCAAGGTAAAGATCGGCGTCCGTCCCCAGCGGCCCAGGTAGGCCGGTCCGCCAGCATGCGGACCAGGGCGACGACATGGCGCCGCTCGTTTTCCGAAAGCCTGGCCATCAGCATGTGGAGTTCGGCGGCGTCGCCGCCGCATTCGGGATGGTAATGGTGCATGCCGGCGCTGTCGCGAAGTCGCGGGGGACCGGCCGCCGGCGGAAAAGCCTGGGGCGCCTGATCGCCTTCGCCGAGCCAGACCACGGAGGTGTCCAGCGCGCGGGCCAGCCGCGCGAGCGTGCCCAGGGCGGGCATGTATCCGGCGTCGCGAGTCAGGATGCGATGGATGGAGGTTTGCGGAACGCCCGATAAGCGTGCCAGTTGCCGCTGGCTGCGGATCCCGCGCCAACGCATGAGGGTACGCAAGCGGTCAGCCATGGTCATCCGTGCAATGTACGATTGCAGTTCTGATGGCTCAAGGTGAATCGGTCGTATTCGCGGCTGCTGCTGCCGGCTGCCACCACCGGCTGCCATCGCCGGATGGCGGCGGCGCGGCTGGCGCCGCGCGGCACCGCCCGTCCCTACTGCCGGGTCGTGGGCTGGCCCGGGTTGCGCTCCGCGATCGCGTTTTCGCTTTCCGGGTCGGCGGGGCTGTTCTTGGTGACCAGGCGCGCGCAGATCAGGCCCAGCTCGAACAGCAGGCACAGGGGCACGGCCAGCATGAATTGGCTGACCACGTCCGGCGGCGTGACCACCGCGGCGATGATGAAGGCGGCGACCACCACATAGCCTCGCGCGCTGCTGAGCTTCTTGACGTCGACGATCCCCATCTTGACCAGCAGGACCACGGCGACGGGCACTTCGAACGTGACGCCGAAGGCCAGGAACATGGTCATCACGAAGCTGAGATAGGCTTCGATATCCGGCGCCGGCGTGATGGACTGCGGGGCGAAGGTGGTGATGAAGTGGAAGACCGTCCGGAACACGACGAAATAGCAGAACGCCATCCCGGCCAGGAACAGGAAGGTGCTGGAAAGGATCAGCGGCAGCGCCAGGCGCTTCTCGTGGCGGTACAGGCCGGGCGCGACGAAGGCCCACGCCTGCCATAGCACCACGGGCAGGGCCAGGACGAAAGCGGCCATCAGGGTGACCTTGACGGGCACCATGAAGGGCGTGATCACGCCGGTGGCGATCATGCGCGTGCCTTCGGGCAGGGCGCGCAACATGGGCTGGGCGAGCAGATCGTAGATCTTGGCGGCGCCGGGGAAAAAGAACAGGACGACGAAGATGACGCCGATGACGGCCACGGCACGCAGCAGCCGCGTGCGCAGCTCGACCAGGTGCGACATGAAGCTGTCTTCCTGCAGCTCTTCTTCTTGCGGTAGTTCCTGGCTCACGTTGTGCTACCGGTGGGCGATGTTGGGGACTTGGTCGCACCGCCGGCGGCGGGCGTGCCGGGTTCCTGCGGATGCGGCGTGGCGGCCGGTGGCGCGACGGCGGTTGGCGTGCCGACAGGCGCCGCCGGCGGGCTGGCCGGCGGTGGTGCATCGGGGTGCGTCGCGGCGCTTGCGTCGGGTGCCGTGGCGACAGTCGTCGCCGGTGTCGCGGGTGTCGGGACAGCCGGCGAGGCGGCAATGGGCGTCGTGCCGGCAGTGTCCGGCAATGCGGCCGGCGATTCGGGCGCGGCGGTCCCGGGTTGCGCGGACACGGCGCTGGTGGCGGCCTTGGCGGCTTCGTCCAGTTCCTGGCGCAGGGCCTGGGCCGGTTCGCGCAGCGACGATTCGGCATCGCGCAGCGAGGTGTGCACCGACTGCGCGGCGGTTTCCATGTCGGTCTTGAACTTGCGCAGCTCGTCCAGCTCGATCTCGCGCCGGATATCGCTTTTCACGTCGTTGACGTAGCGCTGCGCGCGGCCCAGCAGATGTCCCACCGTGCGTGCGACCTTGGGAAGGCGTTCCGGTCCGATGACGATCAGCGCGATCACGCCGATCACCATCAGTTCTGAGAAACTGACATCAAACATACGACGGCCATGAAAAAGAGATGAGGCCTCTTGCGTCCGCCAACGGCACGCTGGCGCAAGACGGGCGTCGGACGCGGCGGCGGATGTTCGAGCATCCTGGCGGCACCGCGCCGCCTTGCCGCCAGCCGGGATCAGGAATGGGTTTTTTCCTTGGCCTGCACGTCGATGGTTTCGCCGGAAACGCGCTGCTGGTGAGCGGGCTCGGCCGGGCTGCGGTCAGCCGGGTCGATCGGGTCGCCGTTGGCGTCCCGCATGCCTTCCTTGAAGCCCTTGACGGCGCCACCCAGGTCGCTGCCGAAGTTGCGCAGCTTCTTGGTACCGAATATCAAGGCCACGATGACCAGAACGATCAGCCAATGCCAGATGCTAAAACTGCCCATGACGGTTCTCCGTGTTCATGCGTTCGGGGCTACGCGGCCTTTCCAGGGACGCGAACCGCCAATGATATGGAAATGCAGGTGCGGGACTTCCTGGCCGCCTTCCGCGCCGGAATTGGCGAGCAGGCGGAACCCGCCTTGCGCGCCCGGGTTGCAGCCGTTTTCGAGTGCCAGCCGCGGGGCCAATGCCATCATTCTACCCAACCAGCCGGCATCGTCCGGCGAGACGTCCTGCATGGACTCGATATGGCGTCGAGTGATGAGCAGCAGATGCACCGGCGCGGCGGGATTGATGTCCTGGAAAGCCACGAATTCGTCGTCTTCGTAGACCTTTTTCGCCGGGATTTCCCCGCGGCTGATTTTGCAGAAGATGCAGTTATCGCTCATGTATCTCGCTCCGTATGCCGCGGGGCCGCTGTCAGTCGGCGGGCCGCGCGGCTTTTTCGGCCAGCCCCGACAGGCCTTCGCGGCGCGCGAGTTCCTGCAGGACATCCTCCGGCCGCAGATTGTAATGAGTCAACGCGACAAGGCAATGAAACCAGAGATCCGCGGTTTCGCTGACGATGCGGTCGGGTACCCCGTCCTTGGCAGCCATGACCAGTTCGGTGGCTTCTTCGCCGATCTTCTTCAGGAAGGCGTCGGGCCCCTTGGCCAGCAGCTTGGCGGCGTAGGAGGTCGACGGGTCGCCGCCGCGGTCCGGCCGGCGGGTTTCCAGGGTGTCGGCGATGCGCGCCAGGACGGCGCCGCCGCGCGGGTCGATGTCGCTCATTTGTAGATCAGCTCCGGGTCCTTCAGGACCGGATCGGTGGTTTCCCACCGGCGTTCGCCGCCTTGCTCGTCCAGGCGGCGGAAGAAGCAGCTGGCGCGGCCGGTGTGGCAGGCGATGCCGCCCCGCTGGTCGACCTTGAGCAGCACCACGTCGCCGTCGCAGTCCAGGCGCAGTTCCTTGACCTGCTGGGCGTGGCCGGATTCCTCGCCCTTGCGCCACAGGCGCTTGCGCGAGCGCGACCAGTACACGGCACGGCCCGTGGCCGCGGTTTCGGCCAGCGCGTCGCGGTTCATCCACGCCACCATCAGGATCTGGCCGGTTTCGGCGTCCTGCGCGATGGCGGGAATCAGGCCGTGCGCGTCGAAAGCGACGTCGCCCAGCCAGGCAGGTTCATTGTTCGTATCAGTCATGGACGGCACCGCGCTACGGGGGAAGTCACAACCTTACTTCAATCCCAAGGTCGGACATATATCGTTTGCATTCTCCCACGGTGTGCTCGCCGTAATGGAAGATGCTGGCGGCGAGGACGGCGCTGGCGCGGCCCACGGTGACGCCGTCGGCCAGGTGCTGCAGCGTGCCCACGCCCCCCGAGGCGATGACCGGCACCGGCACCGCATCCGATACCGCACGCGTGAGCGCCAGGTCGAAGCCGGATTTCGTGCCGTCCTTGTCCATGCTGGTGAGCAGGATTTCGCCGGCGCCGTAGGCGGCCATGCGGCGCGCCCATTCGATGGCGTCCAGGCCGGTGGCCTTGCGGCCGCCATGGGTGAAGACTTCCCAGCGTTCGCTGCCGTCGTCCGCCTTGACGCGGCGCGCGTCGATGGCGACCACGATGCACTGCGAGCCGTGGTAGTCCGCGGCCGCGCGGACCAGTTCAGGATTGGCCACCGCCGCGCTGTTGATGCTGATCTTGTCGGCGCCCGCGTTCAGCAGCCGCTGGATGTCGGCAACCTGCCGCACGCCGCCGCCGACAGTCAGCGGGATGAACACTTGCGAGGCTACCTGTTCGATGATGGGCAGTATCAGGTCGCGGCCATCGCTGGTGGCGGTGATGTCCAGGAAAGTCAGTTCGTCGGCGCCCTGGTCGTCATAGCGGCGGGCGATCTCCACGGGGTCGCCCGCGTCGATCAGGTTGACGAAATTGACGCCCTTGACCACGCGGCCCGCGGTGACGTCCAGGCAGGGGATGATGCGCCGCGTCAGCGCATTGGGCCCGGCGTCGCCGGTCGGGGTAATACCATTCATGACTTGGCCAATTCGTCCGCGCGGGTCTGCGCGGCCTGGAAATTCAGGGCGCCTTCGTAGATGCTGCGGCCCAGGATGGCGCCTTCCACGCCTTCTTCCTCGACGGCGCACAAGGCTTCGATATCCTGGATGCCGGCGATGCCGCCGGAAGCGAAAATCGGGATGCGCACATGCTGCGCCAGACGCACGGTGGCGTCGACGTTCACGCCCGACAGCATGCCGTCGCGGCCGATGTCGGTGTAGATGATGGCTTCGCAGCCGTAGTCCTCGAACTTGCTGGCCAGGTCCAGCACGTCGTGCCGGGTCAGCTTGCTCCAGCCGTCGGTCGCCACCTTGCCGTCGCGGGCGTCCAGGCCCACGATGATGCTGCCCGGAAAGGCGCCACAGGCATCGTGCAGGAAGCCCGGGTTCTTGACCGCGGCGGTGCCGATGATGACGTAGGAAATGCCGTTGTCCAGGTAACGCTCGATGGTGTCCAGGTCGCGGATGCCGCCACCGATCTGCACGGGGATTTCATCGCCGACCGCATCGACGATGGCGCGGATGCTGGCTTCGTTGCGGGGCTTGCCGGCCACCGCGCCGTTCAGGTCGACCAGATGCAGGCGCCGCGCGCCTTGCTCCAGCCAATGCGTGGCCATGGCCGCCGGGTCTTCGGAGAACACCGTTGCATCGTCCAGGTCACCCTGGCGCAGGCGGACGCAGCGTCCGTCTTTGAGGTCGATGGCGGGGATCAGCAGCATAGTGATAACGCGCGTAAATGAGTCGGTTGTTGGAAGGGCGAATCGGCGTGGGCGGGATCGCGCCGGCAGGCGGCGTCAGGGGCGCCAGTCGACGAAATTCCGGTACAGGCGCAGGCCGTGCTCGGCGCTTTTTTCTGGGTGGAACTGCACCGCGAAAATGTTAGCCGCCGCCACCGCGCAGGTAAAGGAACCGCCGTAATCGGTTTCCCCAACGGTCAGGGAGGGGTCCGCCGGTACGGCGTAATAACTATGAACGAAATAAAAATGGGTGCCGTCCGGAATACCTGCCCAGATTGGATGAGAGCGCGTTTGGCGCACTTTGTTCCAACCCATGTGCGGCACTTTCAGCCGTTCGTCGACGGTGGCGTCCTCCACCGGGTCTTCGTAGGCGCCGATGGGCGGCGCGTACTGCGGCCCGCTGAATCGATGCACCACGCCCGGAAAGATGCCCAGGCAGATGGTCGGGCCTTCCTCGCTGGTGTCGAACAGCATCTGTTCGCCGACGCATACGCCCAGCAGCGGCTTGCTGCGCGCCGCGCGCACGACGGCCTCGCGCAGCCCCGATTCGTTCAGGGTGCGCATGCAGTCCGCCATGGCGCCCTGGCCGGGGAAGACGACGCGGTCGGCCGCGTCGATGTCCGCCACGGTGTTGGAGATACGGATGTCGGCATCCGGGGCGGCGGCGGCGAGCGCCCGCGCCACGGAGTGGAAATTCCCCATGCCGTAGTCGACGATAGCGATGGAAGTCACGAGATTCTGCCTGCGGGTCGTAGTGATCGCGGGATTACAGCACGCCCTTGGTGGACGGGACGACGCCCTGGCTGCGCGGATCGCGCTCCATCGCCATGCGCAGGGCCCGGCCACAGGCCTTGAATACCGTTTCGCACTGGTGATGGGCGTTCTTGCCGCGCAGATTGTCGATGTGCAGCGTGATCAGGGCGTGGTTGACCAGGCCCTGGAAAAATTCGCGGGTCAGGTCGACGTCGAATTCGCCTATGCGGGCGCGGGTGAAGGGCACGTTGAATTCCAGGCCGGGCCGGCCGGAGAAGTCCACCACCACGCGCGAGAGCGCTTCGTCCAGCGGCACGTAGGCATGGCCGTAGCGCAGGATGCCCTTCTTGTCGCCGATCGCGGCGGCGATGGCCTGGCCCAGCGTGATGCCGACGTCTTCCACCGTGTGATGCGCATCGATGTGCAGATCGCCGTCGGCCTTGATGTCCAGGTCGATGAGGCCATGGCGGGCGATCTGGTCCAGCATGTGATCCAGGAAGGGAACGCCGGTATCGATGGTCTGGCGGCCGGTGCCGTCCAGGTTGACCGCCACACGGATGCGGGTTTCGTTGGTGTTGCGGGTAATGTCGGCGGTACGCATGGTGATCGGTTTTCGCGTCGTGCTTGGCGGGATGGCGGAGTGCGGCGCGGTAGCTGTGGATCTTGGAAAAGGCGGAAAATCGGGACGGGCGTCAGGCAAGTATGTCGCGCAGGGCTGCCATCAGCGCGGCGTGCTCGTCGGGCGTGCCCAGCGAGATGCGCAGGCAATCGGCCAATGCCGGATCGCCGCCGCTGAAATCGCGAACCCGTATTCTGCGCGTTTTCAGGGCTTGATGCACGGCGTTGGCGCCCATCTTGCCGGAAAAGCGCACCAGAAGGAAGTTGGCGGACGAGGGATACACGGTTATGCCCGGCAGGCTGGCCAGTTCCCGGGCCAGGTCGTCGCGCGACGCGCGCAGGCGGGCCGCCTGCTCATCCAGCACCGGCTTGTAGCGCAGGACCGCCAGCAGGACGGCTTCGGTCAGCACGTCGATATTGTAGGGCGGGCGCAGCTTGTCGATCTGCGCGATCCAGGGCGCCGGGCCCGCCAGGTAGCCGAAACGCAGGCCGGCCAGGCCGATCTTGGAGACGGTGCGCAGCACCACTGCGTTGGCCAGCGTGGCGGCGCGCGGCATCCAGGTGCCGTCGGCGTAGGGCTGGTAGGCCTCGTCGATCACCACCAGCCCCGGCGCGGCGGCCAGGATCGTCTCGATGGCCGCATCGGACCAGCGGCCGCCGGTGGGGTTGTTGGGGACCGCCAGGAAGACGACTTTCGGCTGTCGGGCCTGGATGGCCGCCAGCATGGCCGGCAGGTCCAGCTGGAAATCCGGCGTGAGCGGTACGCCGGCGAAGCGGGCGTGGTGAAAGCGCGCCGACAGTTCGAACATGACGAAGGACGGCACCGGCGACAGCACCACGTCGCCCGGCTCGCAGCAGGCCTGCACGATCAGGCTGATCAGCTCGTCGGACCCGTTGCCGAACAGCAGCGCGGCGTCGTCCGGCACGCCGAAGGCCGCGCGTACCGCGGCGTCCAGCGCATCGTGGCGCGCGGCCGGATAGCGGTTCAGGGCCGTGGCGCGGGCGGCGGCGGCGACCGCGTCGCGCACCTGGTCGGGCAAGCCGTACGGGTTCTCCATCGCGTCCAGCTTGATGGCATCTTCCGCGTGGCCCACGGCGTAGGCGGATAGCGCCTGGATATCGGGGCGGATGGTCGTGGCGGCCCGCCGGGCGGCATTCATGCCTTGTCGAGCCGGTACTCGGCGCTGGCGGCGTGCGCCTGCAGGCCTTCGCCGTAGGCCAGGTCGGCCGCGATCCGGCCCAGCGTCTGGGCGCCCTGCCGCGATACCTGGATCAGGCTGGAGCGCTTCTGGAAATCGTAGACGCCCAGCGGCGACGAAAAACGCGCCGTGCGCGAGGTCGGCAGCACGTGGTTGGGGCCCGCGCAGTAATCGCCCAGCGATTCCGACGCGTAGCGGCCCATGAAGATGGCGCCCGCGTGGCGGATCCGCGCCACCCACTTTTCCGGGTCGTCGGTGGAGATTTCCAGGTGCTCGGGGGCGATGTCGTTGGCGATGTCGCAGGCTTCTTCCAGGCTGCGCACGTGGATCAGCGCGCCGCGCTTGCCCAGGCTTTCGCGCAGGATGGCCGCGCGCGGCATGGCGGGCAGCTGGCGGTCGATGGACGCGGCGACTTCGTCCAGGTAGGCGGCGTCCGGGCACAGCAGGATGGCCTGGGCCAGTTCGTCGTGCTCGGCCTGCGAAAACAGGTCCATGGCGATCCAGTCGGCGGGCGTCTTGCCGTCGCAGATGACCAGGATTTCGCTGGGGCCGGCGATCATGTCGATGCCGACCGTGCCGAACACGCGGCGCTTGGCGGCGGCGACGTAGGCATTGCCCGGCCCGACGATCTTGTCCACGGCGGGGATGGTGGCGGTACCGTAGGCCAGCGCGCCCACGGCCTGCGCGCCGCCGATGGCGAAGGCGCGATCGACGCCCGCGATGGCGGCGGCCGCCAGCACCATGGGGTTGCGCAAGCCGTCGGGCGTGGGCGTGACCATGATCAGCTCCGGCACGCCGGCCACCTTGGCCGGGATGGCGTTCATCAGTACGGATGACGGATAGGCGGCCTTGCCGCCGGGGACGTAAAGCCCGACCCGGTCCAGCGACGTGATCTTCTGGCCCAGCATCGTGCCGTCGGCTTCGGTGTAGGTCCAGGTCTCGCCACGCTGTTTCTCGTGATAGGCACGCACGCGCCGCGCGGCGGCTTCCAGGCCCTCGCGCTGGGCGGCCGGCAGCGACTGCAGCGCGGCCTGCCAGCTGTCGCGGGGAATTTCCAGCGCGGCGACGCCGTCGGCCTGCACGCGGTCGAAACGGCGGGTGTATTCCAGCAGCGCCGCATCGCCACGCTGCCGTACGTCCGCCAGGATGTCGGCCGCGGCGCGGTCGATGGATTCGTCCTGCGAGGCTTCGAAGGCCAGCAGCGCGGACAGGGCGGCCGCGAAGCCGGGATCGCGGGAATCGAGGCGGTTGATGGTGCTCATGGCGTACCCCCTTCGAGGCGTATGGGTGCGGCGCTGGCGCGTTCGAAGGCGTCCAGCAGCGGCTGCAGGCGCGCGCCGCGCGTTTTCAAGGCGGCCTGGTTGACGACCAGCCGCGAGGAAATCGGCATGATGTCCTCCACGGCGACCAGGTTGTTGGCGCGCAGCGTGCCGCCGGACGAGACCAGGTCGACGATGGCGTCGGCCAGGCCGACCAGGGGCGCCAGCTCCATCGAGCCGTACAGCTTGATCAGGTCCACGTAGACGCCCTTGGCGGCGAAGTGTTCGCGCGCCGCCTGGACGTATTTGGTCGCCACACGCAGGCGGCCGCCCTGCCGTACCGCGCTCTGGTAGTCGAAGCCGGCGCGCACCGCCACGCACAACCGGCATTTGGCGATGTTCAGGTCGATCGGCTGGTAGATGCCGCCAGGATGGGCCGCGGCGTGCTCGATCAGCACGTCCTTGCCGGCGATGCCGAAGTCCGCCGCGCCGTACTGCACATAGGTCGGCACGTCGGAGGCGCGAACGATGATCAGGCGCAGCCCGGGGTCGCTGGTGGGAATGATCAGCTTGCGGGAGTGCTCGGGATTTTCCGCGACCTCGATGCCGGCTTCCGCCAGCAGGGGCAGGGTTTCCTCGAAAATGCGGCCCTTGGACAGCGCCAGCGTAAGCGGCGCGGAATCGGCGGACGGGCGGATGTCTGGCTGGTTCATTCGGAGGTCCTCAGGGCGCGGCGCGGCCCGGCACGCGTTCTATCTGGGCGCCCAGTTGCCGCAGCTTGCGTTCCATCTGCTGGTAGCCGCGGTCGAGATGATAAATGCGGTCGATCACGGTTTCGCCATCGGCCACCAGGCCGCCGATGACCAGGCTGGCGGAGGCACGCAGGTCGGTGGCCATGACGGCGGCGCCCGACAGGCGCGGCACGCCGCGCACCACGGCGGTGTGGCCGTCGATATCGATGTCCGCGCCCATGCGTATCAGTTCCTGCACGTGCATGTAGCGGTTTTCGAAGATGTTCTCGACGATGACGCCGGTGCCTTCGGCCACCGTGTCCAGCACCATGAACTGCGCCTGCATGTCCGTGGGAAAGCCGGGGTATTCATGCGTGCGCACGCTGACGGCCTTGGGGCGGCCCCGCGCCGTGGCGCGTATCCAGTCGGCGCCGCTTTCCATCGCCAGCCCGGCTTCCGCCAGTTTGTCCAGGATGGCGCCCATGTGGGATGCATCGGTGTGGCGCAGCGTGATCTCGCCGCCGGTGGCCGCGACGGCGCAGAGGAAGGTGCCGGCTTCGATGCGGTCCGGGATGACGCTGTGCGACGCGCCGTGCAGGCGTTCGACGCCGTCGATGACGATGCGGTCGGTGCCGTGTCCCTGTATGCGGGCGCCCATCTTGATCAGCAGCTCGGCCAGGTCCACGACTTCCGGCTCGCGGGCGGCGTTTTCCAGCACGGTGCGGCCTTCCGCCAGCGTGGCGGCCATCAGCAGGTTTTCGGTGCCGGTGACGGTGACCATGTCGGTGCGGACGGACGCGCCCTTCAGACGCTTGGCGCGGGCCACCACGAAGCCGTGTTCCAGCTTGATATCGGCGCCCAGCGCGGCCAGGCCCTTGATGTGCTGGTCGACCGGCCGCTGGCCGATGGAGCAGCCGCCCGGCAGGCTGACGCGTGCTTCGCCGAAGCGGGCCAGCAAGGGGCCCAGCACCAGGATGGATGCGCGCATGGTCTTGACCAGCTCGTAGGGCGCTTCCAGTTTGTCGACGTGGTCGGCCTGCAGGGTGACCACGCCGTCGGACTGGCGCTCGGCGCGCACGCCGACCTGTCCCAGCAGGCGCAGCATGGTGGAGATGTCGTTCAGTTCCGGCACGTTGCGCAGGGTCAGCGCGTCGGCCGTCAGCAGTCCGGCGCACAGGATGGGCAAGGCCGCGTTCTTGGCGCCGGAAACGTCGACTTCGCCGCGCAGGGCCGTGCCGCCGGTGATGCGTAGCTTGTCCATTACTGCGCCGCCTTGTATTCGGTGGGCGTGAGGGTGCGCATGGACAGCGCATGGATTTCGGCTTTCATGCGGTCGCCCAGGGCGGCGTAGACCAGCTGATGCCGGGCGATCGGCCGCTTGCCTTCGAAGGCCGCGCTGACGATGACCGCGTCGAAATGCGAACCGTCGCCCTGCACTTCGATGTGTTCACAGGGCAGTCCGTCGGCGATGTATTGGCGGACCTGCTCGGGTGTGGGCAACATGGGCTCAGTTCCTTAGTTTGTAGCCGCTGGCGAGCAGTCGGATTGCGTAGGTCGCCAGGGCCAGGAAGACGCAGCTGACCACCGCCAGGCTGCGCCAGGGCGACACGTCGGACACCGAGAAGAAGCCGTAGCGGAAGCCATCGATGGTATAGAAGATGGGATTCCAATGCGATACGCCCTGCCAGAAAGGCGGCAGCGTATGGATCGAATAGAAAACGCCGGACAGGAAGGTCGCCGGCATGATCAGGAAGTTCTGGAACGCCGCGAGCTGGTCGAATTTTTCCGAGAACAAGCCGGCGATCACTCCCAGGCTGCCCATGATGCCGCAGGCCAGCACCGCGAAAACCAGCACCCACAGGGGATGGGCCGGCATCAGCGGGATGAAGCACAGCGCCACCAGCCATACGCACAGCCCGACGGCGATGCCGCGCGCGATGGCCGCGATCACGTAGGCGCAATAGATGTCCCGGTGCGACAGCGGCGGCAGCAGGATGAATACCAGGTTGCCGGTGATGCGGCTCTGGATCAGCGAGGACGACGGGTTGGCGAAGCCGTTCTGCAGCATGCTCATCATCATCAGTCCCGGAATCAGGAAGGATGTGTAGGGCACGGTGCCGTACACGTGCACGCGGTCCTGCAGCACCTGGGCGAACACCAGCAGATACAGCAGCGCCGTGATGACGGGCGCGGCGATGGTCTGGAAGCTGACCTTCCAGAAGCGCATGAGCTCCTTGCGCAATAGCGTGGGGAAGCCGGAACCGGCCGGTACGCCGGCGTCCAGCATGGGCGAACCGATGGAACCCAGGGGGGCGGGCGCGTTCACGATACGACCTCCGTCAGCTGGGCGTCGTCTTCGCTGTGCATGATGCGCACGAAGGCGTCTTCCAGGTCCACGCCGCCCACGCGGGCCAGCAGCGCCGGCGTCGTGTCCAGAGCGACGATGCGGCCCGCTTTCAGCATGGCGATGCGGCCGCACAGGGCTTCGGCTTCTTCCAGGTAGTGGGTGGTCAGCATGATGGTGTGGCCGGCCTTGTTCAGGCGCGAGATGAATTCCCACAGCGTGCGGCGCAGGTCCACGTCGACGCCGGCGGTCGGTTCGTCCAGGACGATGACCGGCGGGCGGTGCACCAGGGCCTGCGCGACCAGCACGCGCCGCTTCATCCCGCCGGACAGGGCGCGCATGTTCGCGTCCGCCTTGTCCGCCAGACCGAGGTTGAAGAGGATCTCGTCTATCCAGTCGTCGTTGTTGCGCAGGCCGAAGTATCCCGACTGGATGCGCAAGGTTTCGCGGACGGTGAAGAACGGATCGTAGACCAGTTCCTGCGGGACCACGCCCAGGGCGCGCCGCGCCTGCCGGTAGTCGGTCTGCACGTCGTGGCCGCAGACGCTGGCGCTGCCTTCGTTGGGACGGGCGAGTCCGGCCAGGACGGAGATCAGCGTGGTCTTGCCCGCGCCGTTGGGCCCCAGCAGGCCGAAGAATTCACCGGGCTGGATGTCGAGGCTGACATTCCTCAGCGCCTGGAAGCCCGGGGCCGCGGGGCGGCCCAGCCATTTCTTCCAAGCCGGCTGGCGGGGGGCGTAGATTTTGGAGACGTTCTGGAGACGGACGGCGGACATGATGCGGGGAACAGCCCGGAAAAGAGCCAATCCGCCATTATATGACCGCGCCCGGGTTTTCCCGGGGCATGGCCCCGGCCCGCGCAGGGTCGTCCCGGGCGGTGCCGGCCGGGGCGGCCGGCCACCCCGGGCCTTTACTGCGTGTTGCG
The DNA here is from genome assembly GCF_002119685.1 of Bordetella genomosp. 8. Lineage (NCBI taxonomy): Bacteria > Pseudomonadati > Pseudomonadota > Betaproteobacteria > Burkholderiales > Alcaligenaceae > Bordetella > Bordetella genomosp. 8. The sequence continues at coordinate 185,785 of NZ_CP021108.1, forward strand.
CTGGTTCAGCGCCTTGATCAGGCCGTCGATGCCGTTCTGGTTGATTTCCTGCGCGAACTGGTTGCGGTAGTTCTGGATCAGCCAGATGCCCTCGACGTTCAGATCATAGATCTTCCAGCCGCCGGGGGTCTGCTCCAGCCGGTAGTCCACGCCCACCGATTGGCCGTTCGACTGGTTGATCGTGCTGCGCACGACCGCGTCCGTGCCGTCGATATTCGAACCGGTCACCTTGATGTTGGTGCCGTTGTCCACGCGCGTCAGGGCGCCGCTGTAGGTGCGCACCAGCGTGCCCCGGAAGGCCTCGGCCAGCGCGGTGCGCTGCTGCGGCGTGGCCTGGCGCCAGTAGCGGCCGGCCGCCAGGCGCGTGGTCTTCTCGAAGTCCACGTAGGGCAGGATGTACTGGTTGACGACCTCGTTCACCCGGCCCAGGTTGCCGTTCCTGACGCCGCCGTCGGTCTTCAGCACCTGCAGGGTCTGGTTGGCGGCTTCCTGCACCAGCTTTTCGGGCGGATCCTTCGGATTCGGCGCGGACTGCGCCTGCCCGGCCAGGGCCAGGCCCAGCAGGCCGAACAGACCGGTCACGCAAAGGCGTTGCAACAGGGAAAGGGGGTAAAACCGCATGCTTGCTCCTTCAGAGTCCTTCAGAGTTCGGGAAAGAAAGGCGGGAACGCGCCGGGGGCGCGGGCCTGCCGGCCCTGCCCGTCCGTCGCAAGATCCGCGCCCTTCTTATTGGCGCTTGGGCGCCGGGGCCGGCGTGGTGCTGCCCGCACCCGCACCGCCTATGCCCGGGGCGGCGGGCGCCGGCGTGGCACCTGCCCCGGCGGGGGCGGCGCTGTCGTCCTCGTCATCATAATTGGGCAGGTTGCTGTCGCTGCCCGCCTTGCGGCCGAGTACCATCGCGGCGCGCCGCTGCAGGTAGGCATCGCGGACGAAGCTGTAGGGATCCAGGGCGACGCGGTCGACCGTGTCGGTCGCGTCCAGCAGGCTGGCGCGGCGGTCGACCACCCACAGGCCGTACAGCGAGTTGCGCACGGGGACGTTGTCAATGGCGCCGACGCTGGTCCATTGGTTGCCGACGAAGTCACCCGCCAGGCCGGCGGTGTCGCGGATGGTGCTGGAGCCCCAGAACGGCAGGACCATATAGGGTCCCTGGCTTATGCCCCAGACGCCCAGCGTGGTGCCGAAGTCGTTGGGAATGCGCTTGGCGCCGTTGGCCGTGGCGACGTCGAAGCAGCCGCCCACGCCCATGGTGGTGTTGAACAGGAAACGGCCGAAGGTGTTGATGGCGTCGGTGCCGCGGCCCTGCAGCATGCTGTTGGCCGCCGCCCAGATATCGGCGACGTTATTGAAGATGTTGTGGATGCAGCTTTGCACCGGCTGCGGCGTGACGGTCGTATAGCCCACGGCGATGGGACGCAGTACGGCACGGTCGACTTTGTCGTTGAAGGTATAGACGCCCCGGTTGAAGCCTTCCCACGGATCGCGCGGATCCGGGTTCTGCACGGTGGCGCAGCCTGCCAGGCCCGCGCCTGCGGCGGCGATGGCGAAAATGCGAGTCAGGGTGTTCTTTTTCATTTGATCGTCTTTTTGCTGGGACAGCCTGTCGGCCGATCGCGTCCGTTCGTGCCGCGCCTCCCCTCTTCCCCTGGGCGCAGGCCTTTACGTTCGCATCGGTGCAAGAAAAATTCGGGTCAATGGGATTGCGGTTGAGCCTGCGGTTGCGCCGGCGGCGAGGATCCCCCTCCAGCGGGCGCGGATCCCTGCTTTTCCGCCGTGCCGTAAAGGAACTGGCTGATCAGGTTTTCCAGAACGACCGCGCTCTGGGTATAACGGATTTTGTCGCCATTCGCAAAGTCCGCGTCGTCGCCGCCCGCGGTCAGCCCGATGTATTGCTCGCCCAGGAGGCCGGCCGTCAGGATGGCCGCCGATGAATCCTTCGGGAATTTGAAATCCGAATCCAGGCTCAGGGTGACCACCGCCTGGAAGCTCTTGTCGTCGAAACGGATGTGGCTGACGCGGCCGACCACGACGCCGGCGCTCTTGACCGCCGCGCGCTCCTTCAGGCCGCCGATATTGTCGAACTGCGCCGTCACATCGTAGGTGGGCGCGAAGGAAAAGGCGCTGAGGTTGCCGGCGCGCAACGCCAGGAAGACCAGGGCCGCGGCGCCGAGCAGCACGAACAGGCCTACCCAGAAATCGGTTTTTTGACGTGACATGAGAAATCCGTATCAGTTGCCGAACATCAAGGCGGTGAGGAGGAAGTCCAGCGCCAGCACCGCCAGCGAACCCACCACCACGGTGCGGGTGGTGGCGCGGGCCACGCCTTCCGGCGTCGGCCTTGCCTGCCACCCTTCGTAGAGCGCCACCAGCGTCACCGCTACGCCGAAGACGATGCTTTTCAGCACCCCGTTGGCGACATCGTTCCATACATCGACGCCGCCCTGCATCTGCGACCAGAACGCGCCGGCATCAACCCCTATCATGACGACGCCGACCAGCCAGCCGCCCATGATGCCCACCATCGAGAATACGGCGGCCAGGATGGGCATGGCGATGATGCCGCCCCACAGTCGCGGCACCAGCACGCGGCGCATGGGGTCGACGGCCATGACTTCCATGGCGGCCAGTTGTTCGCCGGCCTTCATCAGGCCGATTTCCGCCGTGAGCGAGGTGCCGGCGCGGCCGGCGAACAGCAGCGCCGTCACCACCGGCCCCAGTTCGCGGACCAGCGACAGGGCGACCAGCAGGCCGAGCGATTCTTCCGAGCCATAGCGCCGCAGGGTGTAGTAACCCTGCAGGCCCAGCACGAAGCCGACGAACATGCCGGACACCGCGATGATGACCAGAGAATAATTGCCGATGAAGTGCACCTGCTGCGACACCAGGCGCGGGCGGCGCAGCGCGATGCCGCTCTTGGCCAGCAGCGCGCCGAAGAACCGGGTGAAGTAGCCGATGCCGCCGATCAGGTCGATGACCCAGCCGCCCAGGCGGCTGACCGGATTGGCGGAGCCGGCGCTGGAATCGCTCATGGCTTGCGTCCTTCTTGTCGGGCGAGCCAGCGGTCGAAGGCCGGCGTGTCCGGATAGTGGAAAGCCACCGGGCCGTCCGGCTCGCCGCCCAGGAACTGCCGGACGTAGGGATCGGTGGATGCCGACAAGGCGTCGGGCGCGCCGGAGGCCACCAGGCGGCCCTGTCCGACCAGGTAGACCTGGTCGGCGATGGCGAAGGATTCCTGCACGTCGTGCGTGATCAGCACGGATGCGCATTTCAGGCGGTCGGACAGGTCGCGGATCAGCCGCGCCGTGATGCCCATGGAAATGGGGTCGAGTCCCGCGAAGGGCTCGTCATACAGGATCAGCTCGGGTTCCAGCACGACGGCGCGCGCCAGGGCGACGCGCCGCGCCATGCCGCCGGAGATTTCCGCGACCTTCAGATGCGCGGCGGCGCGCAGGCCGACGGCATGCAGCTTGTCCAGTACGCGTTCGAGGATTTCCGCTTCGCCATAGCGGGTGTGCTCGCGCAGCGGGAAGGCGACGTTTTCGAATACGTCCAGGTCGGTGAACAGCGCGCCCTGCTGGAACAGCACGCCCATGCGCTTGCGCAGGCCTTCCAGTTCCGCCGGGGAAACCTGGCTCATGTCCTGGCCGAACACGCGCACCGTGCCGGCGCGCGCCCGCAGCTGGCCGGTGGCGGCCCGCAACATGGTTGTCTTGCCCGACCCGGAGCCGCCCATGACCGCGACCACCTGCCCGGCGGTGACGGTCATGGAAATGCCCTGCAGTACCGTGAAGTCCCCATATCCCAGGGAAACGTCGGTGAACTGCAAGGCGGAGCCGCGGCGGGTATCTGAGTCGGTCGGCATACGGTGGCAGGCTGGGAGAGGGACGGTCCGTCCCCGCGAGCCGTGCATTGTAGCCTGCCGCTACTGGTGCTTTCCCTGGTACCGATATGGTCTTTCGCGGCCGTTCAACGTAGCGCGACCAGGAAGACCAGCGCGCCGCCCCCCAGCAGCAGGAACGGGCTGACGCGCGTGCGCAACAGCAGAAGGGTCGAAGCGATGGCGACGACCCAGGCCCAGGCGCCGCCCTCCGCCGCCCGCAGGATGGTGCAGGAGGCGGCCAGGATCATGCCGGCGGCCACGGGCGCCAGGCCGGTCTCGATGGCGCGGATCCAGACGCGGCCCTTGTAGCGCTGCCACACATGGGCCAGGGCATAGATGAGCACGGTACTGGGTACGAAGATGGCGAACGAGGCCACCAGCGCGCCCAGGATGCCCTGGACCTGCCATCCGACCAGGGTGACCAGGAGCGAGCCGGGCCCGGGCGTGATGCGCGACAGCGCGAACAGGTCCAGGAACTGGGCGTCGTTCATCCAGCCATAGGCCTGCACCGCCTGGCGGTGGATGTCGGCCACCACGCTCTGTCCGCCGCCCACGGTCAGGAAGGACAGCGGCGCGAACACGGTGAACAGGTCCCAGAGCGCGGCGCCGCCGGTCATGATCGCCCCCCGGCGCGGCGCAGCCTGAGATACGCCAGCAGGATGGACAGGGGCGCGGCCACGCCCACCACCCACAGCAGCGGCAGGCCGGCCAGGAATATCGCGCCGAACACGCCGGCCATGATCAGGATGGGCACGGCGCCCGTGGCGGCCCGGTAGGCCGCGCGCAGGCCCATCTGCAGCGACAGGCCGACCGCGGCGGCGGCGACGCCGGCCAGCACCAGGTGCACGGTCGAGGAACGGGAAAGCTCGGCGAACAGCGCGGCCAGGAGGATGGCCACGGCCATGGGCGGGACGATCATGCCCAGCGCCGCCACGAAGGCGCCGCGGCCGCCCCGCAGGCGAAAGCCTATCCATATGGAGAGGTTCACCACGTTGACGCCGGGGAAGGCCTGGGCCAGCGCCAGGCCGCTCAGGAATTCCGTTTCCGACAGCCAGCGGCGCGCCTGGACGAATTCCCGCAGCATCCAGCCGCTCAGCCCGCCGCCGAAGCTGGTCAGGCCGATCTTGGCGAAAGCCGTGAAAATCTGGGCCAGGGTCGGCGCCTGGGCCGGCACGGCGATGTCGGAGGTAGCGGCGGGCGGGCGCACGATGCGGCGGTCGGTGAAGATTGAGCCGCAATCTTACCCGCGGCCAGTTGTCTTCCTACTTAACGGCCGGTGCGGGCCCGAATAAACCCCCGAGTCGCCCCATCCGGCTCCTCAGGCGCCGTCCAGGCTAGAACCGATAGCCGACGCCGATCGTCGCAACCCAGGGATTGATGCGCGCGGTGCCGATGCGCTCGCCGTCCAGCTTCACCTTGGACGAGATATCGATGTAGCGGATGTCGGCGTTCATGAACCAGCGTTCGCTGATCTTCACGTCCATGCCCAGCTGGGCGGCCACGCCCCAGGAATCCTGCAGCTTCAGGTCCGAGCCGCTGATGGCGCCTTCGCTCTTGGTGTCGAAGAAGTGGGTGTAATTCACCCCGACGCCGACATAGGGCTGGATGGTGCTGTCAGGCAGGAAGTGCCATTGCAGGCTCAAGGTGGGCGGCAACTGCTTGGTGGAGCCGATCTTGCCCAGTCCGCCGCTGCCGCGGATGTCGTGCTCGAAGGGCCAGGCGCCCAGCAGTTCGACGCCGATGTTGCGCGTGGCCATATAGGTCAGCGTGAAGCTGGGGCGCACGCTATTGCTGACGTCCAGGTCGACACCGCCGTTCAGGACGCTGCCGTTGTCGGACTTGGGGCGTACCTGCGTCACGCCGACCTTGAACAGCACGTCGCCGGCTTCGTGCGCGTACGTGGGCAGGGCGCAGGCGGCGGCAAGCAGGGCGGCAAGGGCGGCGGCGCGCGGGTGCGCGATGAGGGGGGACATGACGATTCTCCATATGTGTCATTTGGTGAATCGTCAGGTTCGCCGAGCGCTACCCGCGCCCGCTTGATCTGGGTCAACCAGCGGATGAGCAGCGCGCCCGTTGACCCACGTCAAAACGTGGCGCCGGAAACCCGCCTGTGCTCCCCGTGGCCCGGCGGGACCGCGATAGTCCACGACCCCCGGGTATGGTTTCTTGCCACCTCGCGGCCAAGATGCGTCACCATAACGGTTCTCCACATCCTTGAATCGTCCCGAGCCTGGTCATGTCACAGAAATCGGCGGATAGCGAAGCCGAGAGGCAGTCCCCTCCCCTGGAAAACCCCGCGACGGCGCATCGCCTCGATACCGCGCTCCTGATGGCGATGGCGGTCGCCTGCGGCGTCTTCGTCGCGAACGTGTATTTCAACCAGCCGATACTCGAGCTGCTGCAGCGGGCCTTCCCGCAATCCGTCGGCCTGGTGAACCTGGTTCCGACCGCGACCCAGCTGGGTTTCGCGTGCGGCCTGTTTTTCCTGGTGCCCTTGGGAGACCGGGTCGATCGGCGGAAATTGATCCTCGGTCAGGCAGCCTTGCTGATCGTGGCCCTGGTCTGCGTGGCAACGGCGCCGAATGTCTGGGCGCTCGTCGCCGCGTCAGCGGTGGTGGGCCTGTCGGCATCGGTCGCCCAGCAGATCGTCCCGTTCGCGGCCGAACTGGCGACCCCCGGGCGCCGTGGCCAGGTCGTCGGGACGGTAATGAGCGGCGTGCTTTGCGGGATGCTCCTGGGCCGGGCCTTTGGCGGCTTTGCCGGCGACCATTGGGGCTGGCGCGCGACCTTCTGGCTGGGCGCGATCACGACCGCCCTGGCGTGGCTGATGCTGTTGGCCAGGCTTCCGCACAGCGAGCCCAAGACGGACCACGGCTACTTTCGCCTGATGAAGTCGCTCATCGTGCTGTGGCGGGAAGAGCCCCTGCTGCGCCGGGCGACGTGCATCCAGGCCGCCTTGTTCGGGTCCTTCATCGGGCTATGGACCATCCTGGCCTTGCGGCTGCACCAGGCCTTTGGCCTGGGCGCCGATGTGGCGGGCCTCATGGGCGTGGTGGGCGCGGCGGGTATCCTGATCGCCCCGCTCGCTGGCCGCGTCGCCGATCGCCGCGGACCCCATGCCGTGATCGGGCTCGGCTGCCTGATCATGCTGCTGTCGTACGCGGTGCTCGGCTTCTGGGGCAGCCTCGTCGGCCTGGTCGCCGGCATCGTCCTGCTGGATTTCGGTGAACAGGCAGCGCTCATCTCCAACCAGCACGTGATCTATGCCCTGCGTCCCGAAGCCAGGAGCCGGCTCAACACCTTGTTCATGAGCGGCATGTTCGTCGGGGGCGCCGCCGGCTCGTGGGGCGCGGGCGTCAGTTGGCGGCTGGGCGGCTGGCCCGCCGCCAGCCTGTTCGGCGGTGCCCTGGTCCTGCTGGCCTTCATCCTGCATTTTTCCGGCAGGCTGGCCGCGAGGAGAAAGGCAGGAGCCTGAAGCGGAGAAAGGCCGGGGCCTGAAGCGCCCGGCCGGTCCCCCGCCAGGTTCAGCGCGGCAGGTCGCTGTCGCCCATCAGGAAGGCATCGACCGCGCGCGCGCATTGGCGGCCTTCGCGGATCGCCCAGACGACCAGCGACTGGCCGCGCCGCATGTCGCCGGCGGCGAAGACTTTCTCCACGCTGGTGCGGTAGTCGTCGGTGTTCGCGCGCACGTTGCCGCGCGCGTCGCGATCGACGCCGAAGGATTCCAGCACCTGCTGGCGCGGCGCCACGAAGCCCATGGCCAGCAGCACCAGGTCGGCCTTGACCTCGAACTCCGAGCCTTCGACTTCGCGCATCTTCATCTGGCCGGTGGCTTCGTCCTTCACCCATTCCACCCGGGCCGCGATCAGCTTGCGCACCACGCCTTTTTCGCCCACCAGCGACTTGGTCGTCACGGCCCAGTCGCGGTCGCAGCCTTCTTCATGCGAAGAGGACGTACGCAGCTTGGCGGGCCAGTACGGCCAGGTCATCGGCTTGTTTTCCGATTCCGGGGGCTGCGGCATCAGTTCGAACTGGGTCACCGAAACGGCGCCATGCCGGTTGCTGGTGCCCACGCAATCGGAGCCCGTATCGCCGCCGCCGATCACCACCACGTGCTTGCCCTTGGCCAGCGTCTGGTCCGTCAGGCGATCGCCCGCCACGGCCTTGTTCTGCTGGCGCAGGAAGTCCATGGCGTAGTACACGCCCTGCAGTTCGCGGCCGGGCACCGGCAGGTCGCGCGGCGTTTCCGAACCGCCGGCCATCACCACCGCGTCGAATTCCTCGCGCAGCGATTCGGGCGTGCGCGCCGTCAGGCCGTCCGCCGCCGGGTCGGCGGGGTTGCCGATATAGGTCGACGGGCTGAACTCCACGCCTTCCGCTTCCATCTGCGAGATGCGGCGGTCGATCTGCGATTTTTCCAGCTTGAAGTCGGGGATGCCGTAGCGCAGCAGGCCACCGATGCGGTCGCTCTTTTCGAATACCGTCACGGCGTGGCCGGCGCGGGCCAACTGTTGCGCGCAGGCCAGGCCGGCCGGGCCGGAGCCCACCACCGCGACCTTCTTGCCCGTCTTGCGCGACGGCGGCTGCGGCACGACCCAGCCTTCTTCCCAGCCCTTGTCGATGATGGCGTGCTCGATCGACTTGATGCCCACCGCATCGTTGTTGATGTTGAGGGTACAGGCGGCCTCGCAGGGCGCCGGGCAGATGCGGCCGGTGAATTCCGGGAAGTTGTTGGTGGAGTGCAGCACGTCCAGCGCCTTGCGCCATTCCTGCCGGTACACCAGGTCGTTCCAGTCCGGGATGATGTTGTTGACCGGGCAGCCGTTGTTGCAGAACGGGATGCCGCAATCCATGCAGCGCGCCGCTTGCACCTTGGACGCTTCGTCGTCCAGACGCACGACGAATTCGCGCCAGGTCTTCAGGCGCGCGGACGGGGCTTCATGGGCCTCATGCAGGCGCTGGTATTCGAGAAATCCGGTGATTTTTCCCATGGTCTATCCTTAAGCGGCCATTTTCTGCGGGTTGGCCGCGCGCCACATTTCGCCCAATGCGCGGCGGTAATCGGTCGGCATGACCTTGACGAACTTGCCGCGCGCGGCTTCCCAGTTGCCCAGGATGTCCCGCGCCTGGAAGCTGCCGGTGTAGCGGAAGTGGTCTTCGATCAGGCGGCGCAGGATGGCTTCGTCGGTTTCCCGTTCGCCACCGCGCTGCGCGCTGTGCCAGACGTCGATGTTGTTCAGGCTTTGCTGCTCGGCGTGCGGCAGCACGGATTCCAGTTCCACCATGGACAGGTTGCAGCGGTTGCGGAAGCTGCCGTCCGGATCCCAGACGTAGGCCACGCCGCCCGACATGCCGGCGGCGAAGTTGCGCCCGGTGCCGCCCAGTACGACCACCGTGCCGCCCGTCATGTATTCGCAGCCATGGTCGCCCGTGCCTTCCACCACCGTGGCCGCGCCCGAGTTGCGTACCGCGAAGCGTTCGCCGGCGACGCCGTTGAAGTAAGCCTCGCCCGCCAGCGCGCCGTACATGACGGTGTTGCCGGCGATGATGTGATCCGGACCGAAGCCGCGGAAGTCGTTGGGCGAGCGCACCACGATGCGGCCGCCGGACAAGCCCTTGCCGACGTAGTCGTTGGCTTCGCCGACCAGGTCCAGGGTGATGCCGTGCGCCAGGAAGGCGCCGAAGCTCTGGCCGGCCGTGCCGTTGCACTGGATGTGGATGGTGTCGTCGGGCAGGCCTTCGTGACCGTAGCGCGTCGCCACCGCGCCGGACAGCATGGCGCCGATGGTGCGGTTGCGGTTGCGCACCGGTACGATGAACGACACCTTTTCGCCACGCTCCAGCGCCGGCTTGCTGCGTTCGATCAGTTGATGATCCAGCGCGCCGGCAAGGCCGTGGTCCTGCGTTTCGGTCTGGCGCACCGGGCCATCGGACGGCGCCTGGTAGAACACGCGGGTGAAGTCCAGGCCGCTGGCCTTCCAGTGTTCGATGCCGACACGGGTGTCCAGCAGGTCGCTGCGGCCGATCAGTTCGTCGAACTTGCGGATACCCAGCTGCGCCATGATTTCGCGCACTTCCTCGGCGACGAAGAAGAAGTAATTGACGACGTGCTCGGGCTTGCCCTGGAACTTCTTGCGCAGCACCGGATCCTGCGTGGCCACGCCCACCGGGCAGGTGTTCAGGTGGCACTTGCGCATCATGATGCAGCCCTCCACGACCAGCGGCGCGGTGGCGAAGCCGAATTCGTCGGCGCCCAGCAGCGCGCCGATCACGACGTCGCGGCCGGTCTTCATCTGGCCGTCGGCCTGCACGCGGATGCGGCTGCGCAGGCGGTTCAGCACCAGGGTCTGCTGGGTTTCGGCCAGGCCGAGTTCCCACGGCGTGCCGACCTGCTTGATCGACGATACCGGCGAAGCCCCCGTGCCGCCGTCATGGCCGGCGATCACGACGTGATCGGCCTTGGCCTTGGCGACGCCCGCGGCGACCGTGCCCACGCCGACTTCGGACACCAGCTTGACCGAGATCGACGAACGCGAGTTGACGTTCTTCAGGTCGTGGATCAGTTGCGCCAGGTCTTCGATGGAATAGATGTCGTGGTGCGGCGGCGGCGAGATCAGGCCCACGCCGGGCACCGAATAACGCAGCTTGGCGATGTATTCGGACACCTTGTGGCCGGGCAGCTGGCCGCCTTCGCCGGGCTTGGCGCCCTGCGCCATCTTGATCTGGATCTGGTCGGCGCTGCTCAGGTATTCGGCGCTGACGCCGAAGCGGCCCGAGGCCACCTGCTTGATCTTCGAGCGCAGCGAATCGCCGGCCTTCAGCGCCACGTCGGCTTCGACGCGGTCGCCGCCCAGCACGGATGCCAGCGTGTCGCCGTCCTTGACGCCGCTCTTGCCGTCGCGCAGTTCGGCGCGGTAGCGCAGTTCGTCCTCGCCGCCTTCGCCGGTGTTGGATTTGCCGCCGATGCGGTTCATGGCCACGGCCAGCACCGAGTGCGCTTCGGTGGAAATCGAACCCAGGGACATCGCGCCGGTGGCGAAGCGTTTGACGATGTCCTTGGCGGATTCGACCTCTTCCAGCGGAATCGCGCGCGTCGGATCGAAGCGGAACTCGAACAGGCCGCGCAGCGTCATGTGGCGGCGGCTCTGGTCGTTGATGATCTGCGCGTATTCCTTGTAGGTGCGGTAGTTGTTGGCGCGCGTGGCATGCTGCAGCTTGGCGATGGAGTCCGGCGTCCACATGTGTTCTTCACCGCGCACGCGATAGGCGTATTCGCCGCCCGCGTCCAGGTCGCCGGCCAGTACCGGATCCTGGCTGAAGGCCGCGCGATGCAGGCGCAGGGCTTCTTCCGCCACTTCGAAGATGCCGATGCCTTCCACCGTGCTGGCCGTGCCGGTGAAGTACTTCTCCACCAGCGTGCTCTGCAGGCCGACGGCTTCGAAGATCTGCGCGCCGGTGTAGGACATGTAGGTCGAGATGCCCATCTTGGACATGACCTTGTTCAGGCCCTTGCCGATGGCCTTGATGTAGTTCTTGACCGCCTTTTCCGGGTCGGCCATCTTTTCCAGCGATTCCAGCGCCAGGTAGGGATGGATGGCTTCGGCGCCGTACCCGCCCAGCAGGGCGAAATGGTGCACTTCGCGCGCGGAGCCGGTCTCGACGACCAGGCCGGTATTGGTGCGCAGGCCGGCGCGGATCAGGTGCTGGTGGATGGCGGACGTGGCCAGCAGCGCCGGAATGGCGACGCGCTCGCCGTCCACGCGGCGGTCCGACACGATCAGGATATTGAAGCCGCTGCGCACCGCGTCGACGGCGCGCGCGCACAGGGCCGCCACGCGGGCCTCGATGCCTTCGCGACCCCAGGCAGCGGGATAGGTGATGTCCAGTTCCAGGCTGCGGAACTTGAGGCCCGTCACCTGTTCAATGTCGCGGATCTGCGCCATGGCGGCGAAATCCAGCACCGGTTGCGCGACTTCCAGGCGCAAGGGCGGATTGACGTTGTTGATGTCCAGCAGATTGGGCTTGGGTCCGATGAAGGACACGAGCGACATCACCAGTTGTTCGCGGATCGGGTCGATCGGCGGGTTGGTGACCTGCGCGAACAGCTGGCGGAAGTAGTTGTAGAACGGCTTGGGTCGGTTCGACAGCACGGCCAGCGGCGCGTCGTTGCCCATGGAGCCGATGGCTTCCTCGCCGGTGGTGGCCATGGGCTCCAGGATGAACTTGTAGTCTTCCTGGGTCCAGCCGAAGGCCTGCTGGCGGTCCAGCAGCGACGCGGCGGGCGTCGGCAGGTCGGCGGGCTGCTTGGGCGCGGGCAGCGTTTCCAGCTTGACGCGCAGGCGCTCGATCCACTGGCGATAGGGACGCGAGTTGGCCAGTTGCGACTTGATCTCGACGTCGTCGATGATGCGGCCCTGTTCCAGGTCGATCAGGAACATCTTGCCCGGTTGCAGGCGCCATTTCTTGACGATGCGGTTTTCCGGGATGGGCAGGGTGCCGGCTTCCGACGCCATGATGACCATGTCGTCGTCGGTGACCAGGTAGCGCGCCGGACGCAGGCCGTTGCGGTCCAGCGTGGCACCGATCTGGCGGCCATCGGTGAACGCCACGGCGGCCGGGCCGTCCCACGGCTCCATCATGGCGGCGTGGTATTCATAGAAAGCACGGCGGCTTTCGTCCATCTGCGTGTGCTGTTCCCAGGCTTCCGGGATCATCATCATCATCGCGTGGGCCAGGGAATAGCCGGAATTCACCAGCAGTTCCAGGCAGTTGTCGAAGGTCGCGGTATCCGACTGGCCTTCGTACACGATGGGGTAGAGCTTGGGCAGGTCGTCGCCCAGCACGGCCGACTGCATCATGCCTTCGCGCGCGCGCAGCCAGTTGAAGTTGCCCTTGACCGTATTGATTTCGCCGTTGTGCGCGATCATGCGGTACGGGTGGGCCAGCGGCCAGGCCGGGAAGGTGTTGGTGGAGAAACGCTGGTGCACCAGGGCCAGGGCCGAGATCGTGCGCGTATCCGCCAGGTCGCGGTAATAGCGGCCGACCTGGTCGGCCAGCAGCAGGCCCTTGTAGACCACGGTGCGCACCGAGGCCGACGGCACGAAGTATTCCTTGCCATGCGCCAGGCGCATGTTCTGGATGGCGTGGCTGGCGGTCTTGCGGATGACGTACAGCTTGCGCTCGAGCGCGTCGGGCACCATCACGTCGGCGCCACGGCCGATGAACAGCTGGCGGATCACCGGTTCCAGTTCGCGCACGGCGGGCGACATGGGCATGTCGACGTCCACCGGCACGTCGCGCCAGCCCAGCACGACCTGGCCTTCGGCGCGGACCGCGCGCTCCAGTTCCTGCTCACAGGCGAGGCGGGAGGCGGTTTCCTTGGGCAGGAACACCATGGCGACGCCGTACTCGCCGGGCGGCGGCAGGGTCACGCCGGCCTGGGCCAGCTCTTCGCGATACAGGGCGTCCGGGATCTGGATGAGGATGCCGGCGCCGTCGCCCATCAGCTTGTCCGCGCCGACCGCGCCGCGGTGATCCAGGTTTTCCAGGATCTTCAGGCCTTGCTGGATGATGGCGTGGCTTTTCCGGCCCTTGATGTGGGCGACGAAGCCCACGCCGCAGGCGTCATGTTCGTTGCGCGGGTCGTAGAGACCCTGGGCGGCCGGCAAGCCGATGCGCGTGGCATCGATGGGACGCGCCGGCGCGGGGCGACAGGCGTCGGAAGGGGTCGGTACGGTCATGGTGCGCTCCAGGACGGGGGGCGGCTGAAAGAAAGGGGTCGCCACAATTTGTTGCGGCGCAAACCGCGACGATACTAGGGAAGAGGTTTGCGTCGCAAGCAGAACAAAAGGGGTTTGTCCCTAATTTATAGCAGACTTCATGCACCTTCATGTAAAACGGTGACGCATTAAAAACCGCCGGACGACCGCGATATCCGACGTCCCCCACCCTGCATTCAGGGTTCGGACGATTCGGCCTCGGCCGCCGGGGTCACCGGCTTCTTGCGAGGCCGCCCCCGCTGTCCCGGGGTGACCCGGCGGCTGGCGGTGTGGGCCAACATGGCGATGAACTCGCTGCCGCCCAGCGCCCATTGCCCCTGCACGGCCTGGTCGATGCGCTGGATCTGGTCGCGCGTCAGGCCTTCCTGCAGGCGCTTGCGGTAATTGGCCTGCCGGTCGAAGGGCGTATTGCCGCAGGACCAGTAATCGGCATGATCCGACATCCAGGCCGCCTGGGGCTGGCCCGAGCCGGTGTGCCCGGCCGCCGACGACCATGGCCACAGTTCGGGATCATGCGTGGCCCCGCTGCGCACAGGATAGGTTTCCAGCCATACCAGGGCGGGCAGGACCCAGGCCCCGGGCTCCACCAGCGCGGAGCGGTAGCGGCCCGCGAAGACGCGGCCGCCGCGCAGCCGGGCCGCCAGGTTGCGTCCCAGCGTCTGCATCAGCCGCGGCAGGCCTTCCCCATCCACGGGGGTGGCCAGCAACAGGATGCGATCCGTTGCCAGTACCCATCCGTGCAGCGCCACGCGATTGCGGGTCGCGGTTTCCCCCAGCCAGGCAGCCACCTGGTTCAGCGTATCGGCCGGCGCGGGTTGCGAAGGCGCCGCCAGGGGATTGATGAAGTTGGCCTGCACGAGTTGCGGCAGTCCGGGAGCGTACAGTCGGGGCAGGCGAGCCATAGGGATGTCAGGACCGAGACATGCAAGGGACGGGGCGTCCGCGCAGGAAAATAAATGGTACCGCGTAAACGCCCCCATGCAACAGTAAGGTTACCCCGGTAACCCGCCGCGTTAACATTCCGCATCCACCCTGTTCAGCCTGGAGCCACCTATGAAGACCAAAGCCGCCATCGCCTGGAAAGCCGGCGCCCCCCTGACCATCGAGGACGTCGACCTGGAAGGCCCCAAGGCGGGCGAGGTTCTGGTCGAGATCAAGGCCACGGGCATCTGCCATACCGATTACTACACCCTGTCCGGCGCCGATCCGGAAGGCCTGTTCCCCGCCATTCTCGGCCACGAGGGCGCGGGCGTGGTGCTGGAAACCGGCCCTGGCGTGACCAGCCTGAAGGCGGGCGACCACGTGATTCCCCTGTACACGCCGGAATGCCGGCAGTGCAAGTTCTGCCTGTCCCGCAAGACCAATCTGTGCCAGGCCATCCGGGCCACCCAGGGCAAGGGCCTGATGCCGGACGGCACGTCGCGCTTTTCGCTGGGCGGCAAGTCCATCCATCACTATATGGGCACGTCGACCTTCGCCAACCACATCGTGGTGCCGGAGATCGCGCTCGCCAAGATCCGTGACGACGCACCCTTCGACAAGGTCTGCTATATCGGCTGCGGCGTCACCACCGGCGTGGGCGCCGTGGTCTACACCGCCAAGGTGGAAGCCGGCGCGAACGTCGTGGTCTTCGGCCTGGGCGGGATCGGCCTGAACGTCATCCAGGGCGCGAAGATGGTGGGCGCGGACAAGATCATCGGTGTCGACCTCAACCCCCGCCGCGAAGCGCTGGCGCGCAAGTTCGGCATGACGCACTTCGTCAACCCGTCCGAAGTCGAAAACGTCGTCGATCACCTGATCCAGCTGACCGACGGTGGCGCCGACTATTCCTTCGAGTGCGTGGGCAACACCAAGCTGATGCGCCAGGCGCTGGAGTGCTGCCACAAGGGTTGGGGCAAATCCATCATCATCGGCGTCGCGGCGGCGGGCGAGGAAATCGCCACCCGGCCGTTCCAGCTGGTCACGGGCCGCGAATGGAAGGGCTCCGCCTTCGGCGGTGCCCGCGGCCGCACCGACGTGCCCAAGATCGTCGACTGGTACATGGAAGGCAAGCTCAATATCGACGACCTGATCACCCATACCCTGCCGCTGGACAAGATCAACGACGGCTTCGACCTGATGAAGCGCGGCGAGTCCATCCGCTCCGTGGTGCTCTACTGATGGCCGAACTCGAGCTCCTGACCCAGCAGCGCTGTTTCGACGGCTGGCAGCGCGTCTACCGGCACGCGTCCACCGCCATCGGCCTGCCGATGCGCTTTTCCGTCTACGCGCCGCCGCAGGCGGAACGCGGTCCGGTGCCCGCCCTGTTCTTCCTGGCCGGGCTGGAGTGCAACGAAGAAACCTTCATGGTCAAGGCGGGCGCCCAGCGCTGGGCCGCGCGGCACGGCGTCATGCTGATCGCGCCGGACACCAGCCCGCGCGGCGCCGGCGTGCCTGGCGAAGACCAGGATTGGGACCTGGGCACCGGCGCGGGCTTCTACCTGGACGCCACCCAGGCGCCCTGGCGCGAACGCTATCGGATGGAAAGCTACGTTACCCAGGAGCTTTATGGCCTGGCGACCGGGCAGCTCGGCGCGGCGCCCGGGCGCATCGGGATCTTCGGCCACTCCATGGGCGGCCATGGGGCGCTGGTGCTGGCCTTGCGCCATCCCGGCTTGTTCCGCTCGGTGTCGGCCTTCGCTCCCATCGCCGCGCCCAGCCGCTGTCCGTGGGGCGAGAAGGCGTTCTCCAATTATCTGGGGACAGATAAATCGGAATGGGCCCGCCACGACGCGACGGCGCTCATGGCGACGCTGCGCACGCCTTATCCCGGCGGCATCCTGGTCGACCAGGGCCTGGCCGACCGCTTCCTGGCGCAGCAGCTGTATCCGGAGGCCTTCGAAGCGGCTTGCGTCCAGGCTGCCCAGCCGCTGCGGCTGCGCCGCCACGAGCACTACGACCACGGGTATTACTTCATCCAGAGCTTCATGGAAGACCACATCCGCTTCCATGCCGAGCAATTCGAGCTATCGGCCGAAGGGGCTTGACGCCTTCTATATACTGGAACTGTGTCCGAGTTTCCCCGAGGATCGTTTTGATCGAAGGCGTCGCCCCGTCCGTCTGGATCGCCGTGGTCACCATCGCCGCGTTGCTGCTCGGCTTTGGCTTGTTCCTGGGCAAGGGCGGCCCGCGCGACGCGCGCGGCAGGCGCCAATTCCGGCTGA
The DNA here is from genome assembly GCF_002119685.1 of Bordetella genomosp. 8. Classification (NCBI taxonomy): domain Bacteria; kingdom Pseudomonadati; phylum Pseudomonadota; class Betaproteobacteria; order Burkholderiales; family Alcaligenaceae; genus Bordetella; species Bordetella genomosp. 8. The sequence continues at coordinate 202,647 of NZ_CP021108.1, forward strand.
GGCCGGTGCGGCGGGTATTCGGCCTGCTATTGCTGGCCCTGGCCTGCGTGTCGGGGATATTGGCGGCCACGCTCTACCAGTTCCTGCGCCTGACGTCCGACGAGCCGGTGGCGGTGTTGACGCTGCGCGAACAGGCGCCGCGCCAGTTCGTGGCGACCGCGGAACTGCAGGGCAAGGCCGCCGAGGACTTCGTTTTGCGCGGCGATGAGTGGCAGATTGACGCGCGCATGGTGCGCTGGCGGCTGCCGGCCCTGCTGGCGGGCGTCCCGCCGCTGTACCGGCTGGAGCGCCTGTCGGGCCGCTATGCCGATCCGGCGGCGGAACAGTCCGAGCCGCGCACGGTTTATGCGCTCGGTCCCGCGGGCACGCCGGATCTGGCCAGGCTGAAGCAGCGGTTTCCGGACTGGCTGCCTTTCGTGGACGTGCAGTACGGCAGCGCTGCCTATATGCCCATGTTCGATGGCGCCCGCTTTCGGGTTTTCGTCGATCCCCGGGGCGCGCTGTTCATCCGTCCCGACAATCCTGCCACCGCGGATGCGCTGAAGCAGCGCGGGTGGTGATTGGATCGCCCGCGACGGGCGGGGTGTCCATGGACAAGGAATGACTGAACTTCCCAGGCCGTTGAAGGTCGAATTAGCACTCTCCTTTTCAGAGTGCTAAGATCACCCGATGCGTTCTACCCATAGCCGTTTCCTGGAGCAAAACACCATGAAACAACAGAATTCCTCGTTGGCCGTACCCGCCAACGCGCTTACGCTGGCCATCGCCAATCCGGGCGCGCTGGGGACGATCGACGCATATATCTCCGCCGTGAACCGCCTGCCGGTGCTGACGGCGGATCAGGAAAGCGCGCTCGGCCGTCGCCTGCGCGACGCCGGCGATCTGGATGCCGCGCGCGAGCTGGTGCTGTCGCACCTGCGCCTGGTCGTGTCCATCGCGCGCCAGTACCTGGGATACGGTCTGCCGCATGCGGACCTGATCCAGGAAGGCAACGTCGGACTGATGAAGGCCGTCAAGCGTTTCGATCCCGAGCGCGGGGTCCGGCTGGTTTCGTTCGCCGTGCACTGGATCAAGGCGGAAATCCATGAGTACATCGTGCGCAACTGGCGCCTGGTGAAGGTCGCCACCACCAAGGCGCAGCGCAAGCTGTTCTTCAATCTGCGCAGCATGCGTCCGGACGGCAAGACGCTGGATACGGAGCGGGTGGACGAAATCGCCCGCCAGCTCAACGTCCGGCCGGAAGACGTCAGCGAGATGGAAGTCCGCCTGTCCGGCCGCGACATGGCCCTGGAAGCCCAGGACGACGACGATGAAAGCTTCGCGCCCATCGCCTACCTGTCCGACGAAGGCCGCCAGGAACCGACGCGCGTGCTGGAGCGCAAGGCTCACGACGAGCTTCAGAGCACGGGCCTGCATGACGCGCTGGAAGCACTGGACCCCCGCTCCCGCCACATCGTGCAGGCGCGCTGGCTGCAGGATGACGGTGGCGCCACGCTGCACGAGCTGGCGCAGGAATACGGCATCTCCGCCGAGCGTGTCCGCCAGATCGAGGCCGCCGCGCTGAAGAAGATGCGCGGCAGCCTGCAGCCGGCCTGATTGATGCCCGAAACGGTGGCGCGCTGGCGACAGCGCGCCATTCTTTTATGCTTGGGCAGTTACTTTTAGATGCATGTCGCCGCGGGAAATCCCGAATGCGGGCGAAACTTTCTCATGTCGCCCCAGCCTAACCCCATGTAGACCACCTGCCTGGAGCCTTCCAGGCCTGTAGTCTTCTCACCTGTCTCGGCTTCTCCTCTTTCCCCTCCCCTATGAGACAGGTGTTTAGCGGGGCACCCCACGTGGTGCCCCGTTTTTTATTTGGTCTCGCGTCAGGCGCCGCCCGCGATGCCGGCTGGGGCGGCGGCCACGTCGGGGGCCGCCTCGCAGGGCATCGGCATGGGCGCTTCCTCGGGCTCGTTCCATTCCTGCAGGAGCGCGCGCCACAGTGCGGCGTCCAGCCGCCGCACGCCGGTCGCGATCGAGCCGTCGGGATACAGCTTCATCCACCGATAGCCGGCCGGCTGCGGATCCAGCCTGTGCCGGCCATCGCGGATGGTGAACTGGAAGCAGGTGGACGGCGTCGCCAGCATCCGCACGTTGCCGCGCCGGCGATCGAAGTCCTGGTGGACGTGCCCCCATAGCAGGATGCGGGCATTGCCCCAGCGCGTCAGGTGGCGGAACAGCTCGGCGGCGTTGTCCAGCATCATGGCATCGCGCCAGTCGGCGCTGATCTGCACCGCATTGTGATGCATGGCGACCAGCGCCGGGCGTCCCTGCGCCGTGCCCAGCGCGTGGTCTAGCAGCTCGAACTGATCCCTTTCGAGATGGCCGGCGTTGGAACCGGCGACATGCGAGTCCAGCGTGACGATGCGCCAGGGGCCGATGTCGGTGACCGGTTCGGTCCAGGCGCCCAATGCGCGCTTGAGCGCGGCCGGCGCGTCATGGTTGCCCGGCAGGCAGCGCACGGGCACGCCCAGCGGGGCGACCGCTTCGGCGAAACGGTGATAGGACATGTCGCTGCCGTCCTGCGACAGGTCGCCTGTCGCCAGCAGCAGGTCGGCGTCGCCGTGGTCGCGGCGGATGGCCGACACCACCGCCCGCAGGCTGGCGTCGGTGTTGACGCCCAGCATGACCGCGGGCGCGGCATAGAGATGGGGATCGGTGAGCTGCACCACCAGGGCGGGCGCGCCATCGGCGCGTTCCCCGTCGGCGGCCCTGGCGGTTTTCGGGGCTTTTGCGGCGCGCGCCGGCGACGCGGCGGAAAGCTTGGGAATAGTGTGCAACGGCGGCTCCGAGGTATGCGCATCCATATCGTGCCGGGCGCGGCAGTCGGCGTGCTGACGGCGGATGCGCGCCGCGACGGTGCGGACCTTCCCACGTTATCGAAAATACGCGACGCCGGGCATCCACCAAATCGTGCGGGCCGTAACGAAACGTGCGGCCGGATAAAACCAGCTATCCTTTCCGGTTCAAGACACACTCGCCCGGGGATAAAAATTAGATGGATGTAGGTCTGCTGGTTTTCGGCCTGGCCGCGCTGTTGACGCTGGTCTGTTTCATGCCACCGCTGGCCGGGCGGCTCAAGCTGCCTTACTCGGTGCTGCTGGCTATCGTCGGTTGCCTGCTCGGTATCGTCATCCACATCCATGGCTGGGCGCCGCCGGTATTGGCCGGCATGCTCGATTCCCTGGAAAAGTTCGAGATTTCCTCGGAAACTTTCCTTACCGTTTTCCTTCCTGTGCTGCTGTTCGAAACGGCGCTATCGATGAACGTCAGGCGCCTGATGGACGATATCGGGCCCATCCTGATGATGGCCATCGTCGCTGTCTTCCTGTCGACGATCGTGGTCGGCTTCACGCTGAACAGCCTGTCTTCGTATGGCCTGGTGGTGTGCCTGCTGCTGGGCGCCATCGTCGCGACCACGGATCCGGCCGCGGTCGTCGGCATCTTTCGCGAGGTGGGCGCGCCCAAGCGCCTGACCACCCTGGTGGAAGGCGAGAGCCTTTTCAACGACGCGGCGTCCATCGCGTTGTACGCCGTGCTGGTCGGGGTGCTGGCCGGCCATAGCGAGATGTCGGCGGGGCGGGTCCTGGTGGACTTCGTCATCAGCTTCCTGGGCGGCGGCCTGGCCGGCTACGCCATGGGACGGGTCGCCTGCATGCTGTTCGCCGCGCTGCGCGGTTTCCCCACGGCGGAAATCACCCTGACGCTGACGCTGGCCTACCTGACCTTCTTCGTCTCCGACCATTACCTGCACGTGTCCGGCGTGGTCGCCACCGTGATCGCCGGCCTGGTCGTCGGATCGACAGGCCGCACGCGCATGGCGCCGACCACCTTCGAACACCTGACCAGCGCCTGGGAACAGTTCGGCTTCTGGGCCAATTCGCTGATCTTCCTGTTCGCCGCCATGCTGATCCCCCGCCTGATGGCCGATGCCACGCTGGGGGATGTCGCCTTGATCCTGGTGCTGTTCGTCACGGCGCTGGGCGCCCGGGCGGTCGCGGTATTCGGCCTGCTGCCCCTGTTGCGCCTGACGCGCTTTGGCACGCGCGTGAATCGCGCCTACAAGACGGTGATGCTGTGGGGCGGCCTGCGCGGCGCGGTATCGCTGGCGCTGGCCCTGGCGGTGACCGAACGCAGCGACGTGCCCTACGATGCACGCCAGTTCGTGGCGGTGGCCACGACGGGTTTCGTGCTGATGACCTTGTTCATCAACGGCATCAGCCTGCGGCCGTTGATACGCATGCTGCGCCTGAACGAGCTGTCGCGCCACGAGGCGACGCTGCGCGACCAGGCGCTGGCCGTCGCGCTGGGCGACCTGCAGGAAAAAACCGACGAGGTCGCCACCACGGAACATATCGGGCCGGAGGTGCGCGAGCGCATCCACGCGGTGTTCGACCAAACACTGGAACATCTCAAGGGTGCCGAAGTCCGCCACATGACCGTGGCGGAGCGCGTGGACATCGGTCTGGCGACGATCGCCAGGCGCGAAGAGGAAATGTTCTTCGACATCCTGAAGGCGCAGATCGTCGATTGGCGCATGGCGGAGTCGCTGCTGGCGCGGGCCGAACGACTGGAAGACGCCGTGCGCGCCGGTGGTCTCAGCGGTTTCGAGAACGCCATCGCCGCCGACGTCCGCTATTCCCGCTCGTTCCGCGCAGCGTTGCGCCTGCATTATCTGTTCGGCTTCCAGCGCTGGCTGGCGAACGAGCTGGCGCAGCGGTTCGCGGCCCTCATGTGCAAGCGTTCCGTGGCGCAGCGGGTGATCCTGTTCGCCGGCCAGCAGTTGAAGGTGATGCTGGGCGAGGAAGCCACCCAGCGCATCGTCGTCGCGCACCAGCGGCGCCTGGACGCCATCGAAAACGCGCTGCAGGCGCTCAACCTGCAATATCCGTCCTATGCCTTGTGGCTGCAGGAAAGCTATCTCGGCAGGGTCGCGCGCCAGCTGGAACGCATGCGCTATCGCGACATGCTGGATCAGTTCCTGATCAGCGGCGAAGTCTATGCCGACCTGACGCGCCAGCTGGAACAGCGCTGGGCGCACATCGACAAGCATCCTCCGCTGGATATCGAATTGAGCGCCGCGGAACTGATCAAGCGGGTCCCCCTTTTCGAAAACCTGAGCGCGGATTCGCTGCGGGCGATCTCGCGGCTGCTGCGGCCGCGCCTGGCGCTGCCGGACCAGCACGTGCTGAAGGACCGCGCCGGCGAGGAAATGTGCTTCGTGGCCTCGGGCGCGGTGGCGGTGCATCTGCCGGACAACACGACGATCGAGCTGGGCAGCGGCGAGTTCTTCGGAGAACTGGCCCTGCTGGGCGAACAGGCCCTGGTGCCCGACGTGACCTCGCTGGGCTACAGCAAGCTGCTGATGATGTCGGCCCGGGATTTCCGCGCCCTGCTCGCGCACGACGCGGATCTGCGCGAGCGCATCGAAAAAGTGGCCAGGCAGCGCCTGCGTGCAATCGAGGTGTGGAAGCAGTTTTCCGCCACGCCGCCGCCGACCGCAACCTGAGCGCTGAGCCCTGGGCCGGGGTCCGAGCCCTGCCCAGGTCCAGGCCCTGGCCTGCCGGCCGCCTAGGTGGTTTCGCGCCGCACCAGGCGGAAGCCCAGATCCAGATGCCGCTGTGGGTTGGGCTTGCCTTCCAGCGCGTTCATCAGCAGGGTCGCCGCCGAACGGCCGATCTCATAGCGCGGCGTGGCGATCGTGGAAAGCGGTGGCGTGGTCCAGGCGGTGCCGGTCAGGTCGTGGAAGCCGATCAACCCCATGCGCCCCGGCACATCGATGCCCTGACGGCCGCATTGGAACACCGCCCCCTGCGCCAGGTCGTCGTTGCAGAAGAATATCCCGTCGCATTCCGGGTGTTCGCGCAGCATGGTTTCCAGCAGCTCGGCGCCCAGCGCCAATGAGGACTTGCTGGGCGTCATGATTTCCATCGCGGGATCGTAGAGGCCGGCATCGCGCAGCGCCTGCCGGCATCCTTCGCAGCGGCGCAGCGAGCGCGGATCGAGCTGCGCGCCGATGATTCCGATATGACGGTAGCCGCGCTCCACCAGGTGCCGTCCCGCCGCATATCCCGAATCGAACTGCGAAAACCCCACGCTGAGCCCGCGTTCGCCCTCCAGGGTCTCGATCGTGTGGACGGTGGGGATCTTCAGGGAGTCCAGCAGTTTCCACACCCCGGGCTTATGGTCGACCCCGGTCAGGATCAGGCCGTCGGGCGAATGCTGCAGATAGGTGCGCAGCAGCGTTTCTTCCGCTTCGGCCGAATAGCCGGTCAGGCCGATATGCATATGGTGGGCATGCGCGTCCAGGACTTCCTTGATGCCCACCAGGATGTCGACGAACACCACATTGCTCAGGGAAGGGATCAACACCACGACCGTGCGCGACCGCGCCGACGCCAGCGCGCTGGCGGCATGGTTGGGCACGTAGCCCAGCCGGTCGCAGGCCTCCTGGATCCGGGCGCGCAGCGCCGGCTGCACCTTGTCCGGCGTGCGCAGGGCGCGCGACACGGTGATCGCGCTGACGCCCGCGACGCGCGCGACGTCCGCCATGGTGACGCCGTGCTGGCGCGAGCTGCGGGACTTGCGGACCGTCATGGCTGGGCTGTCGCAAAAAGTCCGTAGTCTGACCCAAAGGCTGGCTCGGTACAAACCCGGACAGGGGTGGCAAAGGGTTGGCAGGCTGCTCATGATAGCGCTAACATTCACGTCCGCATCGATAGCAACGCCAAAAAATTCCAGGAGACAACGATGCAGACCGCCCCTCCGGCGGGGCGGGCGCGCAGCCCGCTCAACCGAGCCCTCGACCTCGTATTCCGCATCCAGCGCGCCCTCATGGTGGCGTGCCTGGTCGTCATGGTGGTGCTGCTGTTCGGCAACGTCGCCCTGCGCTACCTGTTCAATTCCGGCATCAACGTCTCCGACGAGTTGTCGCGCCTGGCCTTCGTCTGGCTGATCTTCATCGGCTCGGTGCTGGCGATGCGCGAACACACGCATATGGGCGTGACCATGCTGGTGGAACGCTTCGGCCGCGTCGCGCGCCGCGCCACCCACCTGTTCTGCCAGGTCCTGGTGCTGGCGGTGCTGTGCATGTTGATCAAGGGCAGCTGGGACCAGACCCTGATCGGCATGGCGACGCGGCTGCCCGTCACCGGCCTGCCGGCCGGCATTTTCAATGTGGCCTGCCTCTATGCGGCGGTCGCCATGGCCTTGCTGACGCTGGCCGACATCGTCCTGACGCTGGGCGGCGCCGAACCGGGGCTGGACGCCAGCGCCGTCGATCCGCTCAGCTGAGACATCCCGCCATGATACTTACCGTATTCCTGATCGTGCTGCTGGGCCTGCTCGCGCTGGGCATGCCTATCGCGTTCGCGCTGTTGATCAGTGCGGTGCCGATGATGTTCCAGCTGGATTTCGTCGATCCGCAGATCCTGGCGCAGAACATGCTCGGGGGCGCCAACAGCTTCACGCTGATGGCCGTGCCGCTGTTCATGCTGGCCGGCGAACTCATGAACGAAGGCGGCATATCGCGCCGTATCGTGAACCTGGCCACCATGTTCGTCGGGCATATCCGAGGCGGCCTGGGCTACGTCGCCATCTTCGCCAGCGTGCTGCTGGCGGCCTTGTCCGGATCGGCGGTGGCGGACGCCGCCGCGCTGGGTTCGCTGCTGATTCCCATGCTGCGGGAAAAGGGCTACGAAGCCGGCGATGCCGCGGGTCTGATTTCAGCGGGTGGCATCATCGCCCCGATCATCCCGCCGTCGATCTCCTTCATCATCTATGGCGTGGCGACCAATGTGTCGATCACCAAGCTGTTCTTCGCCGGCATCGCGCCCGGACTGTTGATGGCGCTGACGCTGGTGGCGGTGTGGTCCTGGACGGCGCGCCGCAGCGGCGCCAGGGTGCAGCCGACGCCGCGCCAGCCCTGGCGCGCACGCATGCGCGCGCTGCGCGAATCGATATGGGCGCTGTTCCTGCCCGTGATCATCATCGGCGGCCTGCGCGGCGGCATCTTCACACCCACCGAGGCGGCGGTGGTGGCGGCCGTCTACGCGTTGTTGATCAGCCTGTTCGTGTACCGCGAAATCCGCTTCAAGGATCTGGGTCCGCTGTTCGTGCGCGCCGCCAGCACCACCGCCATCGTCATGTTCCTGGTGGCCGCGGCAATGGTGTCCTCCTACATGATCACCCTGGCCGACATGCCGCAGGACCTGGTCGGGCTGCTGGAACCCCTGCTCGACCATCCCAAGTGGCTGATGTTCGCGATGCTCATAGTGCTGACGCTGGTCGGCACCGCGATGGACCTGACGCCCACCATCCTGATACTGGCCCCGGTGCTGATGCCCGTCATCACCAAGGCCGGCATCGATCCTGTCTATTTCGGCGTGATGTTCGTCATGGTCGGCTGCGTCGGCCTGTTGACCCCGCCGGTCGGCACTGTCCTGAACGTCGTGGCCGGCGTCGCCCGCATCCGCATGGAAACGATCATCCGTGGCGCATGGCGCTACGTGGTCGCCTATACCTTGCTGCTTCTGTTGATGGTGATCTTTCCGGAACTGATCACCGTGCCAGCGAAGTGGATTCATTAGAGGCCCGCCAATGCCGACGGGCCCGCAACCAGGAAGTGACAACCCTCGGGAGACAACCATGTTCACCACCATGAAAAAACTGGCCGTCGCGCTGGCCGCCGTCTCGCTGTGCGGCGCCGCGGGCGTCGCCCAGGCGCAGGAAGTGAAGACGCGCATCATCCGTTTCGGCTACGGCCTGAACGAGGAGAGCGTGCAGGGCCGCGCGGCGCGCTACCTGGCCGAGGAACTGGGCAAAATCAGCGGTGGCAAGCTGAAGATGCGCACCTACGGTTCGGCCAACCTGGGTTCGGACGAACAGATGCAGGCCGCGCTGGTGGGCGGCGCGCAGGAGATGATGGTCGGGTCGACCGCGCCGCTGGCCACCATGGTCAAGGAGTTCGGCGTCTACGACCTGCCCTTCCTGTTCAACGACGAAAAGGAGGCGGACGCGGTACTGGACGGCCCCTTCGGCGAAAAACTGCTGAAGATGCTGGACGCCAAGGGCCTGGTCGGCCTGGTGTACTGGGAAAACGGCTTCCGCAACGTGACGAACTCCAAGCATCCCATCGCCAAGGCGGAGGATATGCAGGGGATCAAGCTGCGCGTGATGCAGAACCAGATCGCGCTGGGCGTGTTCGGCGCGCTGGGCGCCAATGCGGTGCCCATGCCGTTCTCCGAGTTGTTCACCGCGCTGGAAACGAAAACCGTGGACGGGCAGGAAAACCCGGTCACCACCATCCAGAGCAGCAAGTTCTACGAGGTGCAGCCCTACCTAAGCATGACGCGGCACGTCTATACGCCGTGGGTGCTGATGGCATCCAAGAAGTGGTGGGACACGCTGTCGCCGGACGAGCAGAAGCTGATCCGCCAGGCTGCGGCGTCATCGCGCGACTTCGAACGCAAGGACAGCCGCGCCGATTCGAACAAGGCGATGACCGTGCTGAAGGACTCCGGCATGAAGATCAATACCGTTTCGCCGCAAGAACTGCAGCGGCTGCGTGAGAAAGCCCAGCCGGTGGTCGACAAGTACACCCAGGACCTGGGGCCCGATCTGGTCAAGCAGCTGCAGGACGAGATCAACAAGGTCCGCAAGGGCTGAAGCCTGGAGACAGGCCGGGTTCCATCCCCGGACCCGGCCGCCAGCATTACCGCCACGAGAAACATCATGTCCGACGCCCCCCGCCGCCTGCGCAGCCAGAAATGGTTCGACGATCCCACCCACGCCGACATGACGGCGATCTATGTGGAGCGTTACCTGAACTACGGGCTGACGCGCGCTGAACTGCAGTCCGGCCGTCCCATCATCGGTATCGCGCAGACCGGCAACGATCTGGCACCCTGCAACCGGCACCACCTGGAACTGTCACAGCGCACCAAGGCGGCGATCCGGGATGCCGGCGGCATTCCCATGGAGTTTCCCGTGCATCCACTGGCCGAGCAGGGCCGACGTCCGACGGCCGCGCTGGACCGCAACCTGGCCTATCTGGGCCTGGTGGAAATCCTGCACGGATATCCGCTGGATGGCGTGGTGCTGACCACGGGCTGCGACAAGACCACGCCGGCCTGCCTGATGGCCGCGGCGACGGTGGATATCCCCGCCATCGTGCTGTCCGGCGGCCCCATGCTCGATGGCTGGCACGAAGGCAAGCGCGTGGGCTCGGGCACCGTGATCTGGCATGCCCGCAACCTGATGGCCGCCGGCAAGATCGATTACGAAGGCTTCATGGCGCTGGCGACGGCCTCGTCGCCGTCGGTGGGCCACTGCAATACCATGGGTACCGCCCTGTCCATGAATTCGCTGGCCGAAGCCCTGGGCATGTCGCTGCCGACCTGCGCCAGCATCCCGGCGCCGTACCGGGAGCGTGGCCAGATGGCCTATGCCACCGGATTGCGCATCGTCGACATGGTGCGCGAAGACCTGCGGCCGTCGCGCATCCTGACCCGGCAGGCCTTCGAGAACGCCATCGTGGTGGCGTCCGCGCTGGGCGCATCGAGCAACTGCCCGCCGCACCTGATCGCCATCGCGCGCCATATGGGCGTCGAGCTGTCGCTGGACGATTGGCAGCGCCTGGGCGAAGACGTGCCGTTGCTGGTCAATTGCGTGCCGGCCGGAGAATATCTGGGCGAGAACTTCCATCGCGCGGGCGGCGTGCCGGCCGTGCAGCATGAACTGCTGGCGGCGGGCCGGCTGCATGGTGACTGCCTGACGGTTTCCGGCAAGACGGTGGCCCAGATCGCCGGCGCGGCCGCCACTGGCGATCGCGACGTCATCCGCGGCTGCGACGCGCCGCTCAAGCAGCGCGCGGGTTTCATCGTGCTGTCGGGCAATTTCTTCGACAGCGCCATCATGAAGATGTCGGTGGTCGGCGAGGACTTCCGCAAGGCCTACCTGTCCAAGCCCGGCGACGAAAACGCCTTCGAAACGCGCGCCATCGTCTTCGACGGTCCCGAGGATTACCACGCGCGCATCGACGATCCGGACCTGAAGATCGACGAGCACTGCATGCTGGTCATACGCGGGGCCGGCCCGATCGGCTATCCCGGCGGCGCGGAGGTCGTGAACATGGCGCCGCCCGCCAGCCTGATCCAGCAAGGTATCGAATCGCTGCCTTGCATGGGGGACGGCCGCCAGAGCGGTACGTCGGCCAGCCCGTCCATCCTGAACATGTCGCCCGAGGCCGCGGCCGGCGGCGGCCTGGCGCTGCTGCGCACTGGCGACCGCATCCGCGTCGACCTGAATGCCCGCACCGTCACCCTGCAGGTCGATGCCGCCGAACTGGAAGCGCGCCGCGCCGAGGAACCGGCCTTCCGGATCCCGCCGGCGCAGACGCCCTGGCAGGAGATCTTCCGCGGCATGACCGGGCAGTTGTCCACCGGCATGTGCCTGGAACCCGCTACCCTGTACCTGAAGGTGGTGGAGCAACGCGGCGATCCCCGCCATTCACACTAGGCATGGTTAGTGGGCCGGCGGACGCCGTGGCCGCGGGCATGGCCGGCATCCCGCCCCCCGGGTGGCTATCCCGCGCCTACGCGGCGGCCTGCCGGGCGATGTCGTCCACCACCACCAGGGCCGCTTCCAGGGTGAATTCGCCGTGGGCGGCCATGTCGAGCGCCTGCGCCGGCGTCACCGTGGCGAACTCCATGACTTCGCCGTCGCGGTTGGCCGGCGTGACGCCCGCGTCCAGGACACAGCGGCTGACCAGCAGTTCTTCCACTTGATACCCTTCCGGCAGGCGCCGATGCATGCGCAGGACGCTGCGCAGCGGCTCGCGGCCGCGAACCTCGTGCGGCGCCAGGCCGGCTTCTTCATGGCATTCGCGGATCAACGCGACATCGAGCGATTCGCCGCTGGCCACGAGGCCGCCGACCAGCGTGTCCCACATGCCGGGATCGGTGGCCTTGTTCAAGGCGCGGCGCGCGACCCAGAGCCTGCCGTCCGGCGTCCACGCATTCAGGTGCACGGCCTGCGTCAGTATGCCCAGGGGGCGTACCGCCGCGCGTTCGATGGCGCCCAGCCGCCGCCCTTCGACGTCGTGGACGTCCAGCAATTCGTCACGCCAGCCCCGCAGGCAATCAGCTTCGCGCAAGGTGCGCGCGACCTTGGCCAGCAGCGCGTCCAGGTCCGGGCCGCCCGCCATGCCGTCGGCCAGCCGCAGGCTGTCGGTATCGGCGCTGACGCCCGCCAGTCCGCGCAAGGCGTCGCAGGCCGCCAGGGTGGCATGGCCGCAGCGGCGACCGGCGATATACAGGACGCGCGACGACGGCGGCATGGGCTCCTGGGCGCGCGCGCGCAAGGCGGCGTACAGGTCGTCGGACGGCGATGGGCAAGGCGATGGCAGGGGGCTGTGCTGCATGGCGGGATTTTAGGGGCTTATTGGATCGCCCGGGTGGTTGCGGCCGGGGGTGCGGCCGAGGTCTCGGCCGAAGTCGCCGGGTGGGTCGCGGGCGCGCTGGGCAGGGCGCTTGCGCCGGCGCCGCGCGGCGCGCCGGAAAGCCGTTGCGCCATGTTCCGCCGGCCCGGTCCATACCAGGGGAGGCGGCCTCCGCTATAATCCGGCGGTTTCTTTGTGATTCGAGCAGAACCGATGTGCGTTGGCAGTGGTTTTATGCCCGTCTCGTAATCTGCCGTCCAACAATCGCGCGTTTCCGTGTAGGTATCGGCAGCACCCTGCCACATCGGCACGGCCCTGACGCGTCATGATAGAGGGTCAGCATGAAGAAGTGGAGAGGGATACTGGGTGCGTGCGCAATGCTGGCAAGCGGCATTGCCTGTGCTCAGGTCAAGGACATGCCTGGAGGCCCCAAGGTCGACCAGCTGAACCTGCACGAAGGCGTTACGCAGATCGCCCATGACGTGATGTGGCTGCACTGGATGATGCTCAGCATCTGCCTGGTGATCTTCCTCGGCGTCTTTGGCGTGATGTTCTATTCGATCTGGGCGCACCGCAAATCGCGCGGGCATCAGCCGGCCACTTTCCACGAGCACGTCGGCGTGGAAGTTGCCTGGACGGTCATCCCATTCTTCATCGTTATCGCCATGGCCCTGCCGGCCACCAAAGCGGTGGTCGCCATGAAGGACACTTCCAGTCCCGACCTGACCGTCAAGGTCACCGGGTACCAGTGGAAGTGGGGCTACGAATACATCGACGGTCCCGCCAGCGGCGTCAAGTTCCTGTCCACGCTCTCCACGCCGCGCGCGCAGATCGAAGGCAGGGAGCCCAAGGGCGAGTTCTACCTGATGGAAGTCGACAACCCGCTGGTCGTGCCTGTGGACCAGAAGGTGCGCATCGTGCTGACCGCCGGGGACGTCATCCATTCCTGGATGGTGCCGGATTTCGGCATCAAGCAGGACGCCATTCCGGGCTTCCTGCGCGATACCTGGTTCCGCGCCGAAAAGGTCGGCACCTACCGCGGCCAATGCGCGGAACTGTGCGGCAAGGACCACGCTTTCATGCCCATCGTGGTGGAAGTGAAGTCCAAGGATGACTACGCCAAGTGGGCGGACGAGCAGAAAAAGAAGCTCGCCTCGGCCGCCGACGACCCCAACAAGCAATGGACCGAAGCCGACCTGCTCGCACGCGGTGAAAAGGTCTACGGCGCCAACTGCGTGGTCTGCCACCAGGCCACCGGCAAGGGCGTACCGGGTTCCTTCCCGGCCCTGGACGGCGACAAGATCGTGCTGGGTCCGCAGGCGGAACAGATCAAGACCGTGCTGCACGGCCGCCCCGGCACGCCCATGCCGGCCTTCATGAACCAGCTCAACGACGTGGAAGTCGCCGCGGTCATCACCTACACCCGCCACGCCTGGAGCAACGCGGGCAAAGGCCAGGATCCGACCGTCCAGCCGTCCACCGTCAAGTCGTCGCCGCACTAGTGCGCCGCGTCCGGCCCCGGCCGGACCGCGTACGTTCGTCAGATACCGAATACCTCAGCCCGGCCTTGAAACGGCCGGGCAACATGCAGGAAGGAGTTGAGACTATGAGCAGCGTCACTGTAGACCACGTCGAGCCGGGCCATGGCCACGGCCACGGTCACGATGACCACCATCACGCCATCCCCACGGGATGGCGGCGCTGGCTGTTCGCCACCAACCACAAGGATATCGGGACGATGTATCTCATCTTCTCGTTCCTGATGTTGCTGGAAGGCGGCACGCTGGCCCTGCTGCTGCGCACGGAGCTGTTCGAGCCGGGCCTGCAGTTCTTCCGTCCCGAGCTGTTCAACCAGTTCACCACCATGCACGGCCTGGTCATGGTGTTCGGCGCGATCATGCCGGCCTTCGTGGGTTTCGCGAACTGGATGATCCCGATGCAGATCGGCGCGTCGGACATGGCGTTCGCCCGCATGAACAACTTCAGCTTCTGGATCCTGCCCATGGCGGCGATCCTGCTGACGGCGTCGTTCTTCGTGCCGGGCGGCGCCACCGCGGCCGGCTGGACGCTGTATGCGCCGCTGTCGCTGCAGATGGGTCCGGGCATGGACCTGGCCATCTTCGCCATGCACATCATGGGTGCGTCGTCCATCATGGGTGCGATCAACGTTATCGTGACCATCCTGAACATGCGCGCCCCCGGCATGACGCTGATGAAGATGCCGCTGTTCTGCTGGACCTGGCTGATCACCGCCTTCCTGCTGATCGCCGTGATGCCGGTGCTGGCCGCCGCCATCACCATGGTGCTGACGGACCGCCACTTCGGCACGGACTTCTTCAACGCGGCCGCCGGTGGCGACCCGGTGCTGTACCAGCACGTGTTCTGGTTCTTCGGGCACCCCGAGGTCTACATCATGATCCTGCCCGCCTTCGGCATCGTGTCCGCCGTCGTGCCGGCCTTCGCCCGCAAGCCGCTGTTCGGCTACGCCTCCATGGTGTATGCCACGGCGGCCATCGCGGTGCTGTCCTTCATCGTGTGGGCACACCATATGTTCACCACCGGGATGCCGGTCACGGGGCAGCTGTACTTCATGTACGCGACCATGCTGATCTCCATTCCCACCGGGGTGAAGGTGTTCAACTGGGTGGCCACGATGTGGCGCGGTTCGATGACCTTCGAAACGCCCATGCTGTTCGCCATCGGCTTCATTTTCGTGTTCACCATGGGCGGCTTCACCGGCCTGATCCTTTCGGTGGCGCCCATCGACATCCAGGTGCACGACACCTACTACGTGGTGGCGCACTTCCATTACGTGCTGGTGGCTGGCTCGCTGTTCGGGCTGTTCTCGGGCGCCTACTACTGGGTGCCGAAGTGGAGCGGCCGCATGTACAGCGAAAAGCTGGGCAAGCTGCACTTCTGGTCGTCGCTGATTTCCTTCAACGTGACCTTCTTCCCCATGCACTTCCTGGGGCTGGCCGGCATGCCGCGCCGCTATGCGGACTACGCGGCGCAGTTCACGACCTTCCACCAGATCGCCACCATCGGCGCGTTCTGGTTCGGCCTGTCGCAGCTGATCTTCCTGTACGCCATGCTCCGCTGCTATATGGGCAAGGGCGAACCGGCGCCGGCCAAGCCGTGGGACGGCGCCGAAGGCCTGGAATGGACGGTGCCTTCGCCGGCGCCCTTCCATACCTTCGAAACGCCGCCCGAAGTGAAATAAGCGCAACCCGCCCGCCGACAGGACCCGCCATGACGCCCGAACAACGCCGCCGCAACCGCATCGCCGGACTGGTGCTGCTGGTTTTCGTGGTGGCGATCTTCGCCTGGGCCATCTTCAAGGGCGGCCATCTGTTCGCCGGCGGCGTGGCATAAGGACGCAACCATGGCCAACACGCCGGACACCCCGCGACCCAGGTCCAGCTTTCTGCAGACGCTGAAAGCCGTAGCCTGGGGCATGCTGGGTATCCGCAAGGGTTCCGGCTACCAGGAAGACGCCCGGCTGAACCCGGTCCACCTGATCATCGCGGGCGTGCTGGCCGGCGTGATCTTCGTGGTGGTCCTGGTTTCCATCGTGCGCTGGGTCGTGGCCAGCCATGGCTGACTAAACATACTATTCGACGTATCAGTACCAGGGAGAAGACCATGAGTGCAGGACACTCGGTTCAAGCGAAAGAGGCGCCCTACTACTATGTGCCCGCCGACTCCGGCCACCCGGTGCGCAGCGCGATTTCGCTGCTGATCATCGCATCGGGCGCGGCGTGCTGGGTGAATGATGTCTGGGTGGGCAAGTGGCTGGTGCTGCTGGGCCTGCTGTGCCTGATAGCCGTGCTGTTCCGCTGGTTCGCCGACGCCATCGGCGAATCCGAGCGCGGCATGAACAGCAAGCGGGTGGACGTGTCCTACCGCTGGGGCATGAGCTGGTTCATCTTTTCCGAAGTCATGTTCTTCGGCGGCTTCTTCGGCGCGCTGTGGTACGTGCGCACCATCACCACGCCGTGGCTGGGCGACCTGGATCACAAGCTGCTGCTGTGGCCGGACTTCTCCGCCGTGTGGCCCAACTTCGGTCCGGCCGGCGTGGTGGAGCATTTCGCCACCGTCGGCCCGTTCTGGCTGCCCACGATCAACACCGCGCTGCTGCTGAGTTCCGGCGTCACGCTGACCATCTCGCACCACGCGCTGCGGGCAGATCATCGCGGCAAGGCCATTTTCTGGCTCGCGGCGACGGTGATACTGGGCGCCATCTTCGTGGCCTGCCAGGCCGCCGAATACCATCACGCGTATACCGAACTGAACCTGAAGTTCAGCTCCGGCGCCTATGGGTCGCTGTTCTTCATGTTGACGGGCTTCCACGGCTTTCACGTCATCATGGGCGCCACCATGCTGACCGTCATCCTGATCCGCCTGATGCGCGGCCATTTCACGCCCAGCCATCATTTCGGCTTCGAAGGCGCGGCCTGGTACTGGCACTTCGTGGACGTGGTCTGGCTGGGCCTTTACCTGTTCGTCTACTGGTTCTGAAGCCCTGGGCCGGCGGCGCTCGAAGCCGCCGGCCGTCCAGCCGCGGGGAACCCGCGGCTTGCGCCCTTATCTAATCCCGGTGCTTTCGATCCAGCCGAAGTGGTGGGCGATCAGCACGAACAGGAACAGGGCGACCGATAACCCGATGCGCACCGTCAGGGCGTTGACCGTCCTGTTGGTGGTTCCTTTATCCCTCATCAGGTAAACCAGGGCCGAGCCCAGGCTGGCCAGAATGCCGACGAAGGCCAGGACAACTAGGACGCGCATGGCGGTCTCCGGGTGTAAACCAGAATTATTGCAGACATGGCTCGCGCGCATCGAACTTTGATCGCCCTGGTGCTGCTGGCCGTCATGGCGGTGTTGCTGGCGTCGCTGGGACGCTGGCAACTGCGCCGCGCCGACGAACGGCGCGCCATCCTCGCCGCCATCGAGACCGGCCGGCGCCAGCCGCCGCTGCTTCTGACGCCGGCGACATCCACCGACGATCTGCGGCCCTGGCGGCCGGTGTCGGCGCAGGGGCGCTGGCGGGGCGCCATGACGGTGCTGCTGGACAATCGCAACCAGGATGGGCGGCCCGGCTATTGGGTCGCCACGCCCCTGATGCTGGAAGAAGGCTCGAACACCGCGGTGCTGGTGCTGCGCGGATGGCTGCCGCGCGCGCTGCCGGGCCAGCCGGCGGCGGTTCCGCCGTCCCTGCCGGATGGCACGCGCACGATCAGTGGAGAGCTCGTGCAGCGGGTGCCGCGCCTGTTCGAGCTATGGAACCCGGGCGGCGCGCCCAGCGATGCCTTGCCAAGCACCTGGCCGGCCGCCACGATGCCCACGGTGCAGAACCTGGACCTGGACACCTATGCCAAGGCCACCGGCCTGAGCCTGCTGCCCACGGTGGTCGAGCAGCTCGCGCCCTCCGGCGATGGCCTGGTGCGCGTATGGCCGCAGCCGTCGGTGGACTTCAACCAGAACATCGGCTATGCCATGCAGTGGTTCGGCTTCGCGAGCATCGCCGGCATCGCCTTCTTGGTGGTGGCGGTCCGCGCCGCGCGATCGGCGCGCGCCATGCGCCGCGGCCGCGGCCCCTGAAGGCCGGGCGCGCGGCGCCCGCCGCCTGTCGGGCATCGCCCGTCGGTCTTCGCTCACCGCTCACTGCCCGTCGCCCACCGCCATCCCGAACTACTATCGCTGGAACGCCCGATTTTGCCTACGCCCGCCATGACTTCCGCTCCCGAGCGACCGCGCGCCGCGCCGCGCCGCGGCCGGTCCGTCCTTATTACGATCTTCCTGATCACGCTCGCCCCCATCCTGGGCGCCGTGATCATGTACCTGAACCCGCAGTGGTGGCCCGAGGACAGCAGCAACTACGGCACGCTGGTCCAGCCGCAGCGCGATCTGCCCAAGCCGGCCGACCTGCCGCTGGCGACGCTGGACGGGCAGGCGTTCGACCTGACCAACCTGAAAGGCAAGTGGCTGCTGATGGCCGCCGACGGCGGCGCATGCCCCGAATCCTGCGCGCGCAAGCTGTTCATCATCCGCAATACCCACGCCAGCCAGGGCAAGAATGTCGACCGCGTCACGCGTGTGTGGTTCATCACGGACGACGCGCCCGTGCCGGACAAGGTGCTGGAGGCCTACCGCGGAACCGTGATGGTGCGCGGACGACCCGAGCAGCTGGCGCCCTTCCTCTTGGGTGGGGCGGCCGGCGCCGCCGCGCTGGCGGGGCCGATCTGGATGGTCGATCCGCTGGGCCATCTGATGCTGCAGTTTCCCGCCGACGCCGATCCGGTGAAGGTACGCAAGGACGTCAGCAAGCTGATCTACAACTCGCGCATTGGCTGACTCATGGACACCGTCATCCTCCGCTACCGCAAACTGGTTTTCTTCACCTGGTTCCTGACGCTGGACCTGATCATGTTCGGGGCCTTCGTGCGGCTGACCGATTCGGGCCTGGGCTGTCCTGACTGGCCGGGCTGCTACGGCAGCGTCACGCCGCTGGGTTCGCTGCAGGACATCCATGCCGCCAACAGCGCCATGCCCTTCGGCGCGGTGTCGCTGTCCAAGGCCTGGATCGAGATGGTGCACCGCTATGCCGGTTCCATCCTGGGCATGTTGATCATCGCCATCGTGTACATGGCCTGGCGTTATCGCGGCCGGCTGGGGCATACGCCGGCCCTGGCGACGGCGACGCTGGTCATCGTGTGCGTGCAGGGCGCGTTCGGGGCATGGACGGTCACCCATCAGCTGATGCCGGTGGTGGTCACGGCCCACCTGCTGTTCGGCATGCTGACGCTGGCGGTCATGACCTGGCTGGCCGCGCGCGAGCGGCCCTATACCCCCTTGAGCGCCGGCGCGGCGCGCTGGCGCGCCTGGATGGCGGGCGGCATCGCGCTGCTGGTGGTGCAGATCGCCCTGGGCGGCTGGGTCAGCACCAACTACGCGGCGCTGGCCTGCATGGATTTCCCCATGTGCCAGGGAAAGTGGTTGCCCCCGATGGATTTCGCGGGCGGCTATTCCATCATCCGCGCGCTGGGCGAACTGCCTTCAGGCGAAATGATCTCGCAGTACGCGTTGACCGCCATCCACTGGGTGCACCGCAATTTCGCCTTCGTGGTGTTCATCTACCTGGGGACGCTGGCGCTGCGGATGCGGGCGGAGCCCGGCCTGCGAGGGCCCGCCAGCCTGATGCTGGCCCTGCTGCTGGCGCAGCTGCTGACGGGCCTGACCACCATCTTTTTCGAATGGCCGCTGCTGATCGCCGTCCTGCACAACGGCGGAGCGGCGGGCCTGGTGCTGGCGGCGGTCACGCTGCAGGTGCGGCTGTCCACCGCCGGGCGCCCGGCGTTTCGGCCGTTGAATGGCGCCGCGCTCGCTGCTGACAGTCCCTGACGCCGCGGCGGGTTTAAAATACCGTCCATCATGACCAGTTTCGTCGCTTCGGATTCCGGATTGCTCCGCCAGTACCTGGTGCTCACCAAGCCTCGCGTGACCCAGCTCGCGGTGTTTTGCGCCGTCATCGGCATGTTCCTGGCGGCGCCCGGCATGCCGGATCTGAAGCGCGTGGCCTACGCCACGCTGGGCATCTGGCTGCTGGCGGCGGCCGCCTTCGCCATCAACTGCCTGATCGAACAGGAAGTGGACGCCCGCATGCTGCGCACGGCGCGGCGGCCGACGGCGCGCGGCAGCATCCTGCCGCAACAGGTCATCGCGCTGTCCGGCCTGCTGGGCGGCGCCGGCATGCTGGTGCTCTACAACCTGGTGAACCCGCTGACGATGTGGCTGACCTTCGCCACCTTCGTCGGTTACGCGGTCATCTATACCGTCATACTCAAGCCCCGCACGCCGCAGAATATCGTCATCGGCGGACTCTCCGGCGCCATGCCGCCGGCGCTGGGCTGGGCCGCCATCGCCAACGGCACGCCGGCGCAGGCCTGGGTGCTGGTACTGATCATCTTCATCTGGACGCCGCCGCATTTCTGGGCGCTGGCGCTGTACCGCATGAACGATTACGCCAAGTCCGGCCTGCCCATGCTGCCCGTCACGCACGGGCAGAAGTTCACCCGCCTGCACATCCTGCTTTACAGCATCGCGCTGTTCGCCACCACCCTGTTGCCCTACGCGATCCGCATGAGCGGGATGGTCTACCTGGCCAGCGCGGTGGTGCTGGGCGGCATCTTCGTCGCCTATGCGTGGCGCCTGTTCCGCAGCTACTCGGACGCCCTGGCCCGCAAGCTGTTCCGTTATTCCATCGTGTACCTGTCGTTGCTGTTCGGCGCCCTGCTGATCGATCACTGGGTCCAACTGCTCGCCTGATCCGCCGCGAGACCTTTCCCATGCCTGATGACATCGCCGTTCCGCGCCGCGCCCTGCTGCGGG
This sequence comes from Bordetella genomosp. 8, assembly GCF_002119685.1. NCBI lineage: Bacteria > Pseudomonadati > Pseudomonadota > Betaproteobacteria > Burkholderiales > Alcaligenaceae > Bordetella > Bordetella genomosp. 8. The sequence goes on from NZ_CP021108.1 coordinate 223,513, forward strand.
TTTTTGCCGCCGCGCCCATCGCCAGCCTGCTGGCGGCCTGCGGCCAGGACGCGCCTTCGTTCAAGGGCAGCGACATCACCGGCACCCATCTGGGCAAGAACCTGTCCATGGTCGACCAGGACGGCCGCCCGCGCACCCTGGCCGACTATGCCGGCAAGGTGATGGTGGTTTTCTTCGGCTATACCCAGTGTCCGGACGTCTGCCCGACGGCGCTGGCCGAGCTGTCCCAGGTGATGCAGGCCCTGGGCGATTCGGCGCCGCGCGTCCAGGTCATCATGGTCACGGTGGACCCGGAGCGCGATACGCCCGAGGTGCTGAAACAGTACGTGCAGACCTTCAATCCGTCCTTCGTCGGCCTGACGGGCACGCCGGAACAGGTCAAGCAGGCCGCCTCGTCATTCAAGGTCTATTACGCCAAGGTGCCGGCCAAGAACGGCAAGGACTACAGCATGGACCATAGCGCGGCGTTCTATCTGCTCGACGCCAAGGGCGAAGCGCGCGTGCTGGCCGGGAACGGGTCGGACGTCGATTCCCTGGCGCACGACATCAAGGCCCTGCTGACCTGAGCTAGGGGCTGGCCTTGCCGGCCGCCGCCACCCAGGCGGCGTAGGCGTCCCGGGCGCGCTCGTCGAGCTCCGCCAGCAGGATATCCCGGCGTTCCGCCAATATCATCAATGCATAGGGCGTGGCCAGCGCGGACGCTTCGGCGCACAGGCGCGATTCCTCGCCGGTGGCGGGCACGCGGTTGCGCCAATAGTTGATCGCATCTTCGAGCCGGGTGATCGGAATGACGGTGTCCATCGGTCCATTGTCCCAGAACCCGGCGTGATGTCACGCCGCAACGCGGGCGGAAACCACGCTCTGTCCGTGTCCGTTTCAACGTTACGGGCGCAAGCCCGTGGCGGCCTTGCAAAACTTTCAAACGGTCACTTTGGCAATACGCTGAAAATAGGACCGGGTGCTATACATCGGGCCGTGTTTTCCCGAAGGAGACCCGTTATGAATGCTCCAGCACCTTTACATGGCATGGCCGCGCGTCGCGGCCTGCATCCCCTGGTCGCCATCGCGTCCGTTTGCGTGATCGCGCTCTGCGCGGTGGCCACCGCCGCCATCATGGGCTGGCTGCCCACGCCCAAGGCCCAACAGGAAGGCCGGGACCAGACCGCCAGCGTGGCGCAGGGCCCGGAAGACGCCAACCTGGCGCCCTTGCCGGCCGGGCAGGGCCAGCCGGCCGCCCAGGCCGCGGCCTCGGCGTCCGGACGCGCAGCGGCGGCGAGTACGCCCCAGCGCGTGGCCCAGGCGCCGGCCACGCAGCCGCCGTCTTCGCAGCAGCAGGCGGCCGCGGCATGCCCGCAATGCGGCGTGGTGGTGTCGATCAATACCGTCCAGGTGCCGGCCCAGAACAATGGCGAGCCCATCGTCGGCACGGTCGCCGGGGGCGTCGTCGGGGGCGTGGTCGGCAACCAGTTTGGTGGTGGCCACGGCAGGACCGCGTTGACGGTGCTGGGCGCCGTGGGTGGCGCTTTGGCAGGCCGTGAAATCGAGCGTAATATCAAGCAGCAACAGACCGTGACACGGTATCAGCTGGTGGCGCGCACCAACGACGGCCGCACCCACACTTTCCACAGCGCGACGCCCTTCCAGTATTCGCCCGGGCAAGCGATCCGCGTGGAAAACAATCAGCTGCTGCCGGGTTGAACCCCTGGGCGGGCGCGAGGACGAAATGACAGATCACAGCGGCAATCCCTTCGTTCTGCCCGGCATGGGTCAAGGCGCGGCCGACGCGTCCAGCAATCCGCTGCTGGCCAGCATGGAAATGATGCGGCAAGCCTGGGCCGGATTGACCGGCCCGGGCGGGCTGGCCCAGGTCATGCCCATGACCCCGCCCATGAATCTGCAGGACCTGGAGCGGCGCATCGCCGAACTGCGCACCGTCGAGAGCTGGCTGCGCATGAATCTTTCGATGTTGAGCAGCACCATCCAAGGCCTGGAGGTGCAGCGATCCACGATCGCCACCTTGCGTTCCTTCGTCGACAACCTGGGCGCGCACGGCCAGGATGCGGGTGGGGGCGATGGCCCTTCGCCGCTGGAGATTGTCCTGGGGCTGAAGCCGGCGCCCGCATCCGCGGGCGGCGCTGGCCCGCAGGCCTGGTCCGGTGATGCCGTGGGAAAAAAGGCCGCCCGTGCGGCGGCCGAGGTTCCCGCGCATGAGCGCGACGCGGACGCGGGGACAGCTGGAGCATCGACGGATTCGTCGACGGATCCGTCTACCGGCGCATCGACAGGCGCATCGACAGGTGCATCGGCCGGTCCGGCACAGTCGGTCAACCAGGCGGCGCAATCGGCGTCGGAAGCCTGGTGGGGCATGCTGCAGCAGCAGTTCAACCAACTGGCCGCCGCGACCGCCGCGAGCATGCCCGGCGCGATGCCGGGGGCGTCCACGCCGGGTGTCGCCAAAGCCGCTTCCCCCCGTCAAGGCGCGGCCGGCGCGAAACCGCAGGCGGGCGGCGCCCCGGCCGCGGCTCGCCGCGCCGCCGGCAAGACCGCGCAGCCCCGCCGTTCCGCGCCCCGTAAAACGGCGGCCAAAAAAAACAAAATACAATCGGATCCAGACCAATCGTAGTTTTCCTTCCAGCCATGCGCCGCCCACGAGGCGGCGCATTCTCATCGAAATCCCATGCTTAATGTCGTCATCCTCGCTGCCGGATTGGGCAAGCGCATGCAATCCGATCTGCCCAAGGTGCTGCACACGCTGGCCGGGCGGCCCATGCTGCGGCACGTCGTGGACAGCGCCCGCGCGCTGAATCCGGCGCGCATCGTGGTCGTGGTCGGACATGGCGCGGACCGTGTCCAGGCCGCGTTCAAGGACCAGCCGGATCTTTCCTTCGCGTTGCAGCAGCCGCAGCACGGCACCGGCCATGCGGTCGCGCAGGCCGTCCCGCAATTGGGCGAAGGCGATGCCGACGACGCCACGCTGGTGCTGTACGGCGACGTGCCGCTGGTGCAGCCCGACACGCTGCGGCGCCTGCTGGCGGCTCGCGGCAATGGCATGGCGGTGCTGACGGAAACCCTGTCCGATCCCACGGGTTACGGACGCATCGTGCGCGACGACAAAGGCGATATCCGCCGCATCGTCGAGCACAAGGACGCCTCGGACGCCGAGCGCGCCATTGCCGAGGTCAATACCGGCATCCTGGCCGCGCCGACCGCGCGCCTGAAAGACTGGTTGACGCGCATCGACAACCGCAATGCGCAGGGCGAGTACTACCTGACCGATGTGGTGGGCCTGGCGGTGCAGGACGGCGTCGCCGTCGGCAGCGCGCAGCCGGCCGCGCATTGGGAGACGCTGGGCGTCAACAGCCGCGTGCAGCAGGCGGAGCTGGAACGCACCTGGCAAGCCGAACAGGCGCGCCGCCTGCTCGAGGCCGGCGCATCCATCGCGGATCCCGCGCGCTTCGACCTGCGCGGCGCCATGCGGATCGGCCGCGACGTATTCATCGACGTCGGCTGCGTCTTCGAAGGCGATATCCAGCTGGGCGACGGTGTGCGCGTCGGCCCGCACTGCGTGCTGCGCGACGTTGAAGTGGGCGCCGGCACCATCGTCGAAGCCTATAGCCATCTGCAGGACGCGACCATAGGCCAGGACGCCCGCATCGGGCCTTATGCGCGCCTGCGGCCGGGGACGTCCCTGGCGGACCGCGCGCACATCGGCAACTTCGTGGAAGTGAAAAACAGCAAGGTCGGCGAGGACAGCAAGGCGAACCACCTGGCGTATATCGGCGATGCCGACGTGGGCGCGCGGGTCAACGTCGGCGCCGGCGCCATCACCTGCAATTACGATGGCGCGAACAAGCACCGCACCGTCATCGAGGACGATGCCTTCATCGGCTCCGATACCCAGCTGGTTGCGCCGGTGCGCGTCGGGCAGGGCGCCACGCTGGGCGCCGGCACAACGCTGACGCGCGATGCGCCGGCCGGCAAGCTGACGGTATCGCGCGCCCGGCAGGCCACTATCGAAGCCTGGCAACGCCCGGTCAAGAAATCGTGAAGGACCAGAGCAGCACGCCCGCCAACGAATCTTCCGGCGCTTCCCCGCAGGGACCGGACGCCGGCGGCGCCAAGCCCGTGTTCGAAGGCCTGCCCACGCCGCGCCGCTACTGGGCGGCCGGCGTCGTCATGCTGGGCATGACGCTGGCCGTACTCGACGCCACCATCGCCAACGTCGCCTTGCCGACGATATCGGCGGACCTGAACATCGCGCCCGCCAGCGCCGTGTGGATCGTCAACGCCTACAGCGTGTCGGTGGTGATCATGCTGCTGCCCCTGTCGGCGCTGGCCGAACGGGTGGGGTTCCGGCGCATGTTCGGGCTGGGGCTGGCCCTGTTCACCCTGGCGTCGCTGGGGTGCGCGATGGCCAGTTCGCTCACGACGCTGATCATGGCGCGGATGTTCCAGGGCGTGGGCGCGGCATCGCTGATGTGCATGTTCGGCGGCCTGGTGCGCAATATCTATCCGCTGGCCAAGCTGGGCCGTGGCATCAGCCTGAACGCCACGCTGGTGGCGGTGATGTCGGTGCTGGGGCCGACGCTGGGATCCCTCATCTTGTCCGTGGCCGACTGGCCGTGGATCTTCGCGGTCAACGTGCCCATCGGGATTTTCGGCCTGTTCCTGGTCCGCTTCCTGCCGGACCCGCCGCGCAACACGGCGCCCTTCGACGTGATCAGCGCCCTGCTTTGCATGGTCGTGCTGGGCGTGTTCATCACCGGGGTCGACAACCTGCATGAGGATCTGGTCCGCGGACTGGGGATGGTGGCGATTTCGGTGCTGGCCGGCATCCTGCTGGTCCGGCGGGCCAGCCGCCAGACGGCGCCGCTGGTGCCGGTGGATCTGCTGCGCATCCAGCCGGTCGCCTACGCGGTGGCCGCCTCGGGCTGCACCTTCGCCGCGCAGATGAGCGCCTATGTGTCGCTGCCCTTCTATTTCCAGTCGGTGCTGGGACGGCCGCACCTGGAAGTCGGCATGCTGCTGGCCGCCTGGCCGGTGGGTACCGCGGTGGTCGCGCCGCTGGCGGGACGCCTGTCCGACCGTTACTCGGTGGCCATGCTGAGCGGCGCCGGCGCCGGGTGCATGATGCTGGGCCTGATCTGGCTGGCGGTGCTGCCGCACAGCGCGTCCAATCCCTGGATCATCGCTGGCATGTTCATGTGCGGCCTGGGCTTCGGTTTCTTCCAGACGCCCAACAACCGTTCGATGATTTCCTCGGCGCCCCGGACGCGCAGCGGCGCGATCGGCGGGGTGCAGGCGACCACGCGGGTGTTCGGGCAAAGCTTCGGCACCGCGCTCGTGGCGACCGCCTTCGGTCTTTTCCCCAGCAAGGGGCCGCTGGTGGCCATCAGCCTGGGCGCGCTATGCGCTGGCATGGCGGTGCTGGTCAATACGGTGCGTTTCTCGCGCGTGCCGGCGCAGCAACGCAAAGCCTAGGTGACGCCGCGGTAACCGGCCCCCGCAATCGGCCTCCGCAATCGGCCCTCTTTTTGGGGGCCGGTTTATTTTCGGGGGCCGGCAGCCGTTAACCGGTTGCGGGCGGCGCTTCGCTGCCCCAGCATGGCCCGCTCCTATAATGCGGCCATGGCCGCGCGTTGCGCGCGGATGAATCGATGAAGGGCGTTTATCAATGAAGATCACCGTGGTGGGTACGGGATATGTCGGCCTGGTTTCCGGGGCGTGCCTGGCGGAAATGGGTAACGACGTCATGTGCCTGGACGTCGACGCCACGAAGGTCGAGCGCCTGAAGCGGAACGACATACCGATCTACGAGCCGGGCCTGGAAGAGCTCGTCCGCCGCAATGCGGCGGGCGGCCGCCTGCATTTCACCACTGACGTCGCCGAAAGCGTGCGCCATGGCGACGTCCAGTTCATCGCGGTGGGGACGCCGCCGGGCGAAGACGGCTCGGCCGACCTGCAATACGTGCTGGAAGCCGCGCGCAACATCGCCCGCCACATGAGCGGCCGCAAGATCATCGTCGACAAGTCCACCGTGCCGGTCGGCACCGCCGACAAGGTGCGCGAGGCCGTGGCGCAGGTGCTGGCGGAGCGCGGGGTCGATTTCCCCTTCAGCGTGGCCTCGAATCCCGAGTTCCTGAAGGAAGGCGCGGCGATCCAGGATTTCATGAGCCCGGACCGCGTGGTCGTGGGCGCCGACGACGAACACACCATCGGCGTGATGCGGCGTATCTACGAGCCGTTCCAGCGCACGCACGACCGGCTCATGGTCATGGACGTGCGCTCGGCCGAGCTGACCAAGTACGCCGCCAACGCCATGCTGGCCACCCGCATTTCGTTCATGAACGAAATGGCCAACCTGGCGGAGATCCTGGGCGCCGACATCGAGCAGGTCCGCCGCGGTATCGGCGCCGATCCGCGCATCGGCTACCAGTTCCTGTATCCGGGCGCCGGCTATGGCGGTTCGTGTTTTCCGAAGGATGTGCAGGCATTGGAGCGCACGGCGAAGCAGCACGGGCTGCAGATGCGCGTCATCCAGGCGGTGGAAGCCGCCAACGATGCGCAGAAGTTCCGCCTGTCCGAGAAAGTGACGCGGCGCTATGGCGAAAACCTGGCCGGCCGCACCTTCGCCCTCTGGGGGCTGGCCTTCAAGCCGAATACCGACGATATGCGCGAAGCGCCCAGCCTGACCGTGATCCAGGAGCTGGTGCAGCGCGGCGCGCGCATCCGCGCCTACGATCCTGTCGCCATGGACGAGGCGCGCAAGGTCGTCGCCCGCATGCCCGGCGTACAGGACAAGGTGGAGTTCGTGGCCGATATGTACCAGGCCCTGGACGGCGCCGACGGGCTGCTGCTGGTCACCGAATGGAAGGCATTCCGCGCGCCCGATTTCGAGCGCATCCTGGGCCTGCTGAAGTCGCCGCTGATCCTGGACGGCCGCAACCAGTACAACGCCGCCGAGCTCAAGGCCATGGGCTTCGACTACGAGGGCATCGGCCGCGCATGAAGATCCTGCAGCTCAACTTCGAGAAGGGCTGGCGTGGCGGGGAAAGGCAAACCCTGTACTGCATGATGGCCTTTCGCGATGCGGGGCACGAGGTCGAGCTGATGGCGCGCGCCGGCGGTCCGCTGGCGCAGCGCGCTGCGGAGCAGGGCTTCAAGGTGCACGGCGTCAAGCACGTGCCCGGGCAGATTGCATTCCTGGCCACGCGCGGACGGCGCTACGACATCATCCACGCCCAGACCGCCAACACGGTCACCTGGGCGGTGCTGACCAAGGCGCTGCATGGCCGGCCGGTGGTTTTCTCGCGGCGCACGTCCTTCGTGGTCGAACCGGGACAGGAATGGAAGACCGGCGGCAAATGGCGCCGGGTGGACCTGCTGGTGGCCATCAGCGACATGGCGGCCGCCGAGCCGCGCCGCCTGGGCATCGAGCCCGTCATCATCCGCAGCGCGGTGTTGCCGGCACCCATCGATACCGACAACCTGGCCAGGCTGTCTTCCGAATTCAAGCTGCCCGGCAAGAAAATCATCGCGACGTCGGCCGCGCTGATCCACGACAAGGATCCGCTGACGATGATCCGCGCGGTTGGCGAACTGGCCGAGACGCGGCTGGATTTCATCTTCGTCCACTTCGGCGCCGGCGGAAATAACGAGGCGCAGGCGCGCGTGCTGGTGGCCGAGCTCGGATTGCAGTCCGTCTACCTGTTCGCGGGGTTCCGCAAGGGCGTGGAGGACTTCTACGCCGCCATGGACGTCTTCGCCATGAGTTCGCGCGAAGAAGCGCTGGGCAGCAGCGTGTTCGACGCCTTCCTGCGCCGCGTGCCGGTGGTGTCGACCGATGCCGGCGGCTTGAAGGAAAGCCTGGCGGACGGGCGCGGCATCCTCTGCCCGGTGGAGGACTATCGCGCCCTGGCGGCGGGCATGGGCCGTCTGCTGGACGATGCGCCATTGCGCGAGCAGGTCGTGCAACGGGCCTATGACTACGTGCGCGCGGAGCACGACGTGCGCGGCATGGGCGATCGTTACCTGGCCCAGTTCGAACGCCTGCTGCGCGAGCGCGGCGAGGCGCGGCGGATCGAGGCGTCCTGAGCGGCGCGCTATACGACCAGGCGCGTGTCGAACTTCGCGCGATGGACCGAGAAGAACGTCCGCACGTTGCGTACGTTCGCCTGCGCGGTGAATGCGCGGTGCGCCAGCGCGTGATACGCCGGCATGTCCCTGACTTGCGCGATCAATAGAAAATCCGGCCCGGGCGAGACGCGGTAGCACTGCAGCACCGCCGGCTCGTCGCGCATGCGGGCTTCGAATTCGTCCATTCGTTCGGCCGCCTGGACGTCCAGGGTGACCTCCACCAGCGCCGTCAGGCTGCTGCCCAGCCGGGCGGGATCCAGGATGACGACCTGCTTTTCGATGATGCCCTGCTCGCGCAGGCGGCGGACGCGTCGCAGGCAGGTGGGCGGCGACGCGTGGACTTTTTCGGCGAGCTCCTGGTTGGTCAGGGCGGCGTCGGCTTGCAACTGATCCAGGATCCGGCGATCCAGATCGTCCAGTTCGGGTAGTGCGTCTGGCGTGTTCATGGCTGATGTTCGCGGATTTGGAAGAAGGTAAGTCGGGGCGGTTGGAATTTATAGATTTTATTTACTTAGGAAGTTTTCGTAAATTTCATCTCTGGCATGAGATTTCCGATAATTTCACATTCGCCGGAATTGAGAAATCCGATTTCTTTGGTGTCGCCGCACAATCCTCGCATTGCATCAATCACCCCTGGAGCTTTCCATGTGCGGAATCGTCGGCGCGGTCGCCCAACGCGACATCACCCCCATCCTGGTCGAGGGCCTGCGGCGCCTGGAGTACCGGGGCTATGACTCCTGCGGCGTGGCGGTCTACGCGGACGGCGAGCTGCGCCGCACACGCAGCACGGAACGCGTTTCCGAACTCAGCGAACAGATCGCCCGCAATCACCTGAGCGGCTACACGGGGATCTCGCACACCCGCTGGGCGACCCATGGCGCGCCGGCCACGCATAACGCCCACCCGCACTTTTCCAGCTTCGGCAAGGACGCCGCGCGTATCGCACTGGTCCACAACGGCATCATCGAAAACCATGACGAACTGCGCGCCGAGCTGCAGGCCGTCGGCTATGTCTTCGAAAGCCAGACCGACACCGAAGTCATCGCCCACCTGGTCAACCACCTGTATGCGGGCGACCTGTTCGAAGCCGTGCAGCAGGCCGTGCGCCGCCTGCATGGCGCCTACGCCATCGCCGTTTTCTGCCGCGACGAGCCGCACCGCGTCGTGGGCGCGCGCCAGGGCTCGCCTCTGGTGGTCGGCGTCGGCGAAAACGAGAACTTCCTGGCCTCCGACGCGCTGGCGCTGGCCGGCACCACCGATCGCATCATCTACCTGGAAGACGGCGACGTGGTGGACCTGCAATTGACGCGCGTATGGATCGTCGACGACCAGGGCCGGCCGGTCGAGCGCCAGGTGAATACCGTGCAGGTGCACACCGGCGCCGCGGAGCTGGGCCCCTACCGGCACTTCATGCAGAAGGAAATCTTCGAGCAGCCGCGCGCGGTGGGCGATACCTTGCAGGACATCGAGACCATCACGCCGGAGCTGTTCGGCGATGGCGCCTATCGCGTATTCAAGGACACGGATTCGGTATTGATCCTGGCGTGCGGCACGAGTTACTACGCGGGGCTGACCGCCAAGTACTGGATCGAATCCCTGGCCAAGCTGCCCGTGGCGGTGGAGATCGCCAGCGAGTACCGCTATCGCGACAGCGTGCCGAACCCGCGCGCGCTGGTGGTCACCATTTCGCAGTCGGGCGAGACCGCCGACACCCTGGCGGCGTTGAAGCACGCGCGCAGCCTGGGCATGGAAAACACGCTGACCATCTGCAACGTCGCCACCAGCGCGATGGTGCGCGAATGCAAGCTGAACTTCATCACGCGCGCCGGCGTCGAGATCGGCGTGGCGTCGACCAAGGCCTTCACCACGCAGCTGACCGCCTTGTTCATGCTGACGCTGGCCCTGGCGCAGACGCACGGCCGGCTGACGGATGAAGAGGAGGCCGAGCATATCAAGGCGCTGCGCCATCTGCCGGTGGCGATTGGCTCGGTGCTGGCGCTGGAGCCGCAGATCATCGGCTGGGCCGCGCGCTTCGCCACCAAGGAAAACGCGCTATTCCTGGGGCGGGGCCTGCACTATCCGATCGCCCTGGAAGGCGCCTTGAAGCTGAAGGAAATCAGCTACATCCATGCCGAAGCCTATCCCGCCGGCGAGCTGAAGCACGGCCCGCTGGCGCTGGTGACCGAGCAGATGCCCGTCGTCACCATCGCGCCCAACGACGCGCTGCTGGAGAAGCTGAAGTCCAATATGCAGGAGGTGCGTGCGCGCGGAGGTGAGCTGTACGTGTTCGCGGATGCGGATAGCCGGATTACCAGCGGCAACGGCACCCACGTCATTCGCATGCCGGAGCACTATGGCAAGCTGTCGCCTATCCTGCATACGATTCCGTTGCAGTTGCTGGCGTATCACACGGCCTGCGCGCGGGGGACGGATGTGGATAAGCCGAGGAATCTGGCGAAGAGTGTGACGGTGGAGTAGCGACCAGGACCAAGAGACACGGGTTTGCGATGTGCGAGAGCGATCTCCGAAACATCGCCTGTCGCAAGATGCTTTGTTTTTCTCGGGGCTACATAGGGGCTGTAGCGTCACTGCAGGCCGAGATGTATGACGCGGAGCCAGCAGCCATGTGGCTGTCGCACACCGTGTTTGCAGCGACCTAGTCTGCTATTACTTCGGCTTGGGGCGGGTTCCAGGTTGTCAACCGGTTTTCGCCGGAAGGCTGTCCCGAAGATGAACCTACATTCATCCTTTCGCGAAAGTTGTCCGTTCCTTCCAACTGCATTCGCGCTCGCTTCTCGCTAGACCAACTACGCACCGCTTCCTGGGCGCGTTCGATTTGCTCGTTTAGGGATAGTGGCTGAGTCATGATGGTCTCCCTCGAGAGTTGGCAGCGGTTTGATGGCTTGTTGTAGCAATGGAACCACGTCGGCTAACAGAGCAACTTCCAGCTCAAGATATGTATTGAGATACCGCTGAAACCGTACTTTGCCATCGGCCATTCGCCAAGGTCGGATTCTACCGTCATTCTGCTTCCGCATGTCGTCCGCCGAAAAGATACTTTGATATTGTCGAGGGGCGATGCCCTCGAACGGTTCAAAGTTGACATGCTTTGACGACGGCGCGATCGGATCTACTGCGATTGCGTCAGCGTGCAACTGACGAGCTCGACTTTTCGGATAGGGTTCCACGTACACCACACGTTTAATGCCGCTGGCAACGATATGTCGTGCGCACATGTGGCAAGGGAACGTAGTGCAGTACAGCGTCGCACCCTTCACTGACCGACCCAAACGAGCTGCGGACATCAATGCAGCCATCTCCGCATGGACACTTCTGCCAAACTCGAGCAGATTCATGAGTCCTATGCCCTTCAAGACGCGTTTCTTATCGCCATCTATCAGAGATGCGACCGTATGGTGTACGTCGCTGTTCGATAGCTTGTTTGTGTTGAGGTAGCCGTGTGAGGAGAGCCGCTCAAACAGCTCTTCGAACATCTGTGTCCTTTGCTCCGCGCTAGAGTCGATCTCTCGTCTAAAGTCGCGATCATCATCGGGATCTCCCTCCCAGTATTGGTCGCCGCCCGATTTAGGGACGTCATTGCATCCAACTGTGATGACATCGCTCCCGTCCTGCATAATTGCTGCCCCCACCTGCCTATTAAGATCCGCAGACCTCAAAGCAGCTGCGCGAGCGTGAAACATGCCATGCTCATCTTTAGTAGGAGTCCTGAATCGGTTGCCGAATGTCAGATGCAAGAATCGCTGGATCGCGGCTCTTAGACGTTCTGTATTGCGCGCGTCTACAAATAAGTCCGCTAGTGGAAAGGCATCTTGAACGTCCTGTCCCAGGTCTTTATCATCCTCGGATTCATCTCGGGCAATCAACGCTTCGGCGCGCGAGCGGGCGAGGCGTTTCGCGTTAGCGCCGGACCGTGACAGACGTTCCGCCAAAGCTGTTACGCGCACATCTCTTGGCGAATATACAGATATGAGAAGAAAGCCCTTCCCATATATAGTTCGTAGTCTCTCGACTTCGGCGGGATGTTTAAGGGAACGCAAGATGAACGCATTGCCCGCAGAGCTCGCGGGAAGTGGTGCATGGTTCTCTACATCTCTGATGCGGGCGATCTCGGCAATCGCTAGGATTGCAGCGGCGTCGCCTAGCTTGCTCTGTTCACGCAAGTGTGTGCCCAGAGTCATAAGGTTACCTATCCGTTCGTGTTCTGGACTTCCGCTGAAGTCGAGCTCTGCTAAGTTTTCTATGAGCTTACTTAGCCTCACCACGTAGCTCTTATAGCGAGCAACAGCCAAGCCATCACGGAGTGCAGTAATAATCGGCTCGAGATTCACTCCAACCGGTCCCACTAAGCCGATGACCAGTTCGGGATGTGGCTGCGGTTGAAGCAATCCTCCTGAGCGCGCCGCTATAGACGCATCGCTACTAGGATTTTCTGAAACGCGCTGTCGAACCTTCCCCCGTTGGGTCTTGCTCTTCGATGTGGAGGCCATCCTAAAGTCCCCGACTGGTATGGTCGCGCGGGCATCCAGCGCCGCATATGGTGTATAAATATATTACAAATTGGACACATGCGGTTATCGTGCGAGCGCCGATTGGCGAAGTTTGAAGCAGCCTCGTCCGGGTAGTTGGTTTCTTACGTCATTTCAGCAAGCCGAACTTCTCTAAGGTGAGAAGAATCTACATGTTGCTGATGTTAAAGGCGACCGGGCGCCTAATCTTGCTCCGATTCATTACGTTCCCGCTGGAACCGAATTCCGAACGGAACCGTGGGGCCGCGTACGCCGCTGCGTGCATTGGTCGGCACGTGTGCAGTTTGGCGTGGGGCAGGACGTTCGCCCGAGAGCTCGATCCTGTTGGCCTCTGCCTGCATCCTCACATAGCCACGAAGCATTTTGTCCGTGTAGGTGTACCAGCCCGGGCGACCATCGTAGTTTGTAAGTATGCCGCCGTATGAATCCTCACGTAGTTGACGCAATCGGTCCGCGAACTTTGCCTGGGTAAGGTCGGCCGCTATGCTCAGCTTGGAGCAAATGACCTGGTACGAGCCGTAGAAGTACTTAATGTTGTTTTGCTGATCGTCGCCATCTGCCGTAGACCAAACCACTAACTCAAGATCACGGGGACGGGAGAGCACAGCCTTTTTGTACGGCCGCTTGAGTTCCGGGGCGATCTCAGTTGTCGCGACCGTCAATCCAGCTAGATAGTGGTCCGCGCCAAGCTCGTGAACAACGGCATCTGCCGTGAAGGCCTCCCACAGCATCTTTTCCATGATCAGATGAACGTAATAGGGATAACCGTCGCTCACGATCGCGATGCGCCAAGCCACGTTCTCGTCTAAGTCGAGACCGAACGCGTGTGCTGCCTTCATGGCGATGTCTCGTCGGGCGTCCCAGCCGAGGCGGTCGAGCTCAACGGCGACAAGCTGACGGTATGAGGATTGATGCGAACCTAGCAGATCATCGAGAGACTGCCCGATACCGGTGAAGATGAATTTCACCTGGATTTCCTGATCTCCCATCATCTTCAGTAACGCGGCGAATTTATTGCGCTCGTCGCGGGAGGCGATCGTGTCGAATTCATCTACAACGATCACGGGCGCTGTCGAATGCAGCTTGCCGATTTCCGCCAGAAGGCCGGCGGCGTCGCCGATCGTAGCGATTTGGCTCGCGATGTCCACGGGCGACGTCTGTTGGACCTTGCCTAAGGTTAGCCCGCGCCAAGCAAACGATCCACTTCGGGTAGTGGAGACTTTCTCCAGCCGCGATATGTGGAGTGCCTGGTATGCGATGGTAGAGATCAAGGAAGTGAAGGTGTTTTCCGTCGAGCCAGACACGGTTATAGGCTTGGCGTCAGAAGATTGATGCATATGAGCCGCCGTGTGGGCGAGGGAGCTTTTCCCAACTCCGCGGTCACCGTACACGAAGGCATGCCGGCCAGGTGCGAGGAGGGCTCGACGGAGAGTTTCTAACTCGGACCCGCGGCCTTGGAGATGCTCCACTGAACGAATTGGAATTGCTGGATAAATAGTCTCGTGAAGGAGCTTTAGGAACTCCCCCTCGTTCCGAACCGTTGCTATGGCCATGCGGGTGTTCTCCAATATGTGCAGCGTGCCGTCGAACTAGCTAGCTTCTCGCAGCGTCAAGATTTCGCTTGCAGATCGCAAATACTGCGTCATGTACCTGCTTGGGTGACATTGTCTGAAGGTCGTCGCCCTCGTACACCTCCGCTACCACGCCGACCCGCCCGGAGTGAAGTTCGGCGTCGATATCCGTTGGCATCGAAGGGAAGGGCACTGCGTCTTCGGCATCCCGTTGCGGCACGCCCGCATCCCGTTTCTTTGTTGCCGCAGCGGCCTCGTTAGCCCAGAAGGCGCACGTCTTCAATGGACGGCCATTAGTTCCGATCACATGGATGCCGATGCGTTGAATGCCATCAGGCGCCTCCAGCGCGGCGCTTGCGGAGTTGAAGTTAAGAAGGGTCAGAGCCACGAAAATCAAATTCTTCATTTTCACCAAAGTCTCCAATTCCGCCGCTCGGCACGACGTAAGTTGTTCCGGGAACCGTTTCGCAGGTTTCTTCGAACGTGCGCCGCCCCGCGCTCGAACGGCCGCCCCAGCCTATAACAGCCATTCACGCTTATCTTTCAAATGGCGGCTTTTGGCCGAAAGCAGATGCTCGCCCACGCTGTTGCATGGAAAAACGTGCCCGTTTCTGCCCGTGTATTGTCAAATCAGTCGCCGCGTAGCGAGAGCTGAGCAATATATATCTGTCTTAGTGAGCTGAACTTATCAGACGGCTTGCGTCAGGTTGCCCTTCTTGGTTTCCGAGCCGTCGGCCGTTTGGCACGAGCAGGTTGTGTCACGTCAGCGCGTTGCGCTTGCGCCAGTTCATCTGCCGTGAGCATCAGGCCTGGAAATTCGTCGCGCATGGCGAGAAGGTCTGCATCGCCCGTCACCAAGATGTCAGCGTGGCCGGTCTGGGCCAACACCAAAAACACTTGGTCTTTCTCATCGCGACAGACTGGCAAATCGGGCCACGGCTTTGGCAGTTCCACCACGTCGGCATATGGGAGAAAATCAGCCAGCAGTTCTTTCTGCTCGTTGGCAGTGAGGTTGAACTTTGGGTAGGCCAACACGCGCAACAATTCGTTGACGGTTTCCCTGCACACCAGGGGTTGAAGTTGTTGCCCCTGCCAGGCATGGCGTATCCACGCGAGGCGCCCAGAGGTAAAGAGCAATGCCGACAGGACGATATTGGTGTCGAGTACGACTCGATGCATCATCGACGTGCCCACGCAACGGCGTCTTCAATGTCCTGTTCGGTAATTCCCAATTGTTCTAACTTTTCCCGCACGGCCTGAGCGCGCTGTACCCGTACCGGCGTCAGCACGATGCGGCCATTTTCGACGGACACGTCGAAATATTCGGCAGCATCGATCCCGGCCACGATCGCCTTCGGCAAGGTGATCTGGTTCTTCGAGGTAATTTTGGCAAGCATAGGAGTATCTCCTTGTTTGTATACAAGGAAATCTTACTTCCTTACCTTCCGTACTGCAAGCTGTGTAGCGCAAGGGGAGCTAGGCGAAACTGCCCGTGTTGGGTAGCGGGCCGAATCGGGCTTGTGCGCGCCGCCAGCACGGCTCGCACCGCGTCCGCCGTGAAGGGCGCTTCGTAAAAGCGCCTGCCGGTCGCGTCGAACAAGGCATTGGCGATGGCCGCGGGACCGGGTACCGACGCGGATTCCCCGGCCCCCATCGGCGGTTCATCCTGGCGGGGCATCAGCAGCACGTCGATGTCCGGCAAGTCCTTGAAACCGATGATCGGGTAGCCGCCCCATTCCCGGCTGGCCACGCCCGCCGCGTCAAAATCCACTTTCTCCAGCAGGCAGCGGCTGAGCGTCTGATTGACGTTGCCATGAATCTGATGGCGCACGCCGTCGGGGTTCACGATCATGCCCGTGTCCTGGCCCACCACGACGCGCGTCACGCGGATGCGGCCGGTGGCTGCCTCTACCCGTAGGTCGATGACCCAGGCCGCCCACGCCGCGCCAAAGCCCGGAAACTTGCTGTGGACATACCGGGCGTACGACACGCCGCGTCCGTGCAGCATACCGTCGGCATCGGGCTGGCCCCGTGACCCGACGGCGCCCGCCTGCCATCCCGCCCGCCTAGCGGTGGCGTCGATGAGGGCGCTGGCGCGCGGATCGTTCAGATGCCGCAGGCGGAACCGGACCGGGTCGTCGCCCGCGACATGCGCCAGTTCGTCGATCATGCAATCGTGCGCGAAGGAATTGGGCAAGGCCGACACGCCGCGCAGCCACGACGAGCGCACCAGCGGCGGCATGTCGTGGCAGACGACGCGGCGCCTGGCGTACCGGTAGGGCGGGACGGCGGTGCGGTCGCCCATCTCCAGGGTGCGAGGCTCGCCCGATACAGCCCCCGTCAGGAGCAGCGCCAGCAAGGGCGCGTCGTTGGACGGGTAGCGCACGGCGAAGTCATAGGCCAGCAGCTCGCCGTGCGCATCCATCGCCGCGCTGACGTCCATCAACTGGCCTGTGCCCTTGGGTTCCCATTGGTGTTCCTGTTCACGCGTGAGCTGCACGCGTACCGGCGCGCCCACGGCCATGGCGAGCAGCGCCGCGTCGGCGCAGACATCGTCGGCGCAATTGCGGCCGTAGCAGCCAGCTGCCTCCATGCGGATGAGGTCGATCTGGCCTTCACCCAGTTTCAGCAGGCGGTCCAGGTCGGTGCGCAGCATGTGCGGGTTCTGCGTGCCTGTCCATACCGTCAGCCTGCCATCGTGAAAATCCGCCACCGCGCAGGACGGGCCGATGGACGCGTGCATCTGATAAGGCCACACATAGCTGCGGCGCAGTTGCGTGGTGGCGGAAGCCGGCGCCAGCGCGGCATCGACATCGCCATCGTCGATCAGCATACGCGCGCGGGCGGGGTTGGTGCGTATGGCCGCGGCCAGGTCGCCCAGGCGAGGCGCGGGCGGCACCGGGCGCCAACGCACCTTCAGCGCGCGCATGGCGGCAATGGCCTGCTCTTCGCGGTCGGCCACGACGCCGATGAAGTCGCCTTGCGTCACTATCTGAACATTGCCGGGCAAGTGCGCCACGGAGTCCGCGTCCACGTCGATGAGGCAGCGGCCGATGAAGTAGCCCGCGTCGCGCCCCGGGTGGGGCGGCCGGATCACGCGGCCGTGGCGCATGCCAGGCACGCGCACGTCGTGCACGAAGCTGAGTTCACCGGTGGCCTTGGCGGGGATGTCCACGCGCGCCACACCGTGGCCGACGATGCGGTACTCGCTTGCGGGTTTGAGCCGAACCGGTTGATCCTGAGCGGCCAAGGTCAGCCGGACGTGTTGGCCGGCGATGAGGTCGCCGTAGTGTAGTTGGCGTGCGGGGCTGTTGCCGGCGGTGTCGTCGGCAGCAGTGGTGGCGGCGTTGGCATCAGCGGCCACGGACACCACGCCGTCACGCACGCACAGCGCGTCTCGGGGCACGTTCCATTGCCGCGCCGCGCGCTCCAGCAGGTATTCTCGCGCCTGCGCAGCCGCGCGGCGTAGCGGCACGGCAGAAATCTGGATGCTGGCGCTGGCGATGGTGGGCCCCTGGTTAGGGGTGGCGTTGGTGTGGCCCAGCACCATGTCCAACCGCGCCAGCGGTATGTCGAGTTCTTCGGCAACGATCTGCGCCAGCGCCGTGCGGATGCCGGTGCCCAGATCCACGTGTCCGTTGAACGCCAGCACGCGCCAATCCGACGCCGGCGCGCCACGGCTGTCCACCTCGTCATCGGGGGTGCCCACCACGGCAATGAATATCTCGGGCGTGGGCTGCACATAGTCCGACGCCGACCCCGGCTGCCCGGGTGCGGGGCGTGGCGGTGCGGACGGCTCGCGCACGACCAGCAATGCGTCGGTATGCGCAAGCAGCGCGGCGTAAAGATGCTGGGGCACGGGCAGGTTCATGGCGGGCAGGATAGTGCCGATGGACGATTATGCCGGCGTCAGCGCGTATCGGCCATCGCTTGCGCCAAGGGCATCACGGCGGCGTACTTCTGCGCCATGTCGAACAGGTTGGCGTCATGCGGCCCCAAGGCCCGGTCACCACAGCAATCGGCCACGACCAGCGGCCGAAAGCCCGCCTGCATCGCATCCACCACGCTGGCGCGGACGCAGCCGCTGGTGACGCAGCCGGCCACCAGCAAAGTCTGTACGCCGCGCTGCGCCAGCCACGGCGCCAGCATCGTGCCGAAGAACGCGGACGGCGTGCTCTTGCGCACCACGTATTCACCCGGCATGGGGGCGAGTTCCGGCACGATGGCGCTGTTGTGGCTGTGCTCTTTCAGCGCCAGCATCGCGGGCACCTTGATGCAGAAGATATTGCTGTCGGCGTCGTCGTCCGAAAACACGATGCGGCTGTGCGCCACGGGCCAGCCGCGTTCGCGGGCGTGGGCCAGCAGGTGGCGCGTCTGTGCGATGGCGGGCGCGATGTTGCCCCCGCCCAATACGTCCGGGTCCGCAAAGCCGTTGACGAAGTCCACGATCAATAGGCCATAGGGTGGCTTCAGCGGCAAGGGCGTGCCGAAGCCCTGGCGTGTATAGGCGGAGATGTCACCGGCGACGGGGGCTGCCGCATGGCGGGAAGATGTCATGGCGCGTCCTTGCGGCGGGCGGCGCGCGCCAGTCCGGGTTCGTCTTGCACCACGCCGTTGACGACGACGGGCGTGCCGTCCAGCGCCACGGTGCAATGGCGCATGGGAATATCGATGTGGCAGGCGGTGTTGCGGCTGCCGCCCGCTTCGTTGTTCGGGCCCATGGACCACAGGAAGTTGCCCTCGAAGGCGCGGGCATCCATGCCGATATGGGCTTCCTTGTTGTAATGCGCCAGCATGGACCACTGCGCGCGCGGTTGCAGTCCCCAGCCGATATGCGACACGGCATAGGCTTCCGGGTCCTCGTACGCGGCCATGTATTCCTTGAGGATGTCGGCCTGCACGCCGCCTTCGATGCGCGTGACGTAGCCGTTTTCGATGACGAGCTCGATGGGGTCGGTGACGTAGTCCTTCATGGGCAGCAGGATGTCGCCGCGGTCCAGCACCACGCGGCCATTGCTGTGGCCTTCGTTGGGCCAGGTCAGCACGAAGCCGCTGGGCCAGTGGTCCCAACGGCCGGGCTCGTCCACGAAGCCATATTCGGAGATGGCGGGAAACTCGCCCAGGGCGCAGCGCAGGTCGGTGCCCGCGTCGGACGTGATGTGCATCTGCCGCGCCGCTTCGATCCGGTGCGCGGCGGCCCGTACGCGTTCACGGTCGGCAGCGGTGGGCACCAGCCGGCAAAGCACCTCGGGCGGTTCGATGGCCAGCAGGATCTTGGTGCCGGTTTTCAGGATGTCGTGCTGTTCGTTCGAGAACAGCAGCGTCATCAGGTCCAGAACCAGATCACTGGCGTTCAGCGCGGCGATGGCGGCTGGGTTGCCGGTCAGCGGCGTCGTGCCCAGATACGCCAGCGCGTCGCGGCTGATGGACTTCTCGGCATTGACGGGCGGCAGGTCCAGCCGGTTGACGCGCGCGCCCATGTCGCTGGCGGCGGTGATGGCGCAGCGCAGGGTTTGCGGATGCGTGTCGGCGCCGGTCAGTACGGTGACGATCTGGCCCGCTTCCAGCCGGGACAGCGTCAGCACCTGTTTCCAGGCGTGGATCAAATCGATGTCGCTGACGGACATGTGGATCTCCTTGGCAGTTCGGAGGGACGCTTCAATGAAGCGCGCGGCCCAGGAAGTCGCCGAAGGCGGCGTAAAAGCCCGCCTCGTTGTCCCAGGGAATCATGTGTCCGGCAGCGGGCACGCGCACGTGCTGCGTCTGCGGCGCCAGGCCCTGCCATTCGGCAACGTCGTCGTCGCCCACGACGCCGCCTTTTTCCGCCGTCATCAGCAGCATCGGCACGTGGATGCGGGGCAGGTCGGCATGGATGTCGTCGCGGCCGAAGTCTTCGAAGCTCCGCACTATGGCCGGTTCATGGCACGTGTGCAGCCACTCTGCGCGCAGCTGGCGCTGCGCGTCGGTCCAGGTGGGGCAGAACGCGCGCATGTCCTCGGCCGACATGCCTTGGGTGGCCTGGCGGATGGAGTCGACGTACCACGCCAGATTCGCCGGGTAGGCGCGGCGGCCAGGCCCGGAGACCGGCGGGTCGACGATCGCCAGGCGCTCGAGACCGGCCGGTGCGCTGCGTGCGGCGCGCACGGCGATGCGTCCGCCCATGGAATGGCCGAGCAGCGTATACCGCGTCAACCCCAAGGCCTGGGCGAAGGCGACGACATCGGCCGCTTGCGCGTCCAGGCTGTAGTCCAGGCCGGGCCCGGATGACGACAGGCCGCGTCCGCGCACGTCGAGCACATAGGTGTCGAACTGGCGGCCGAGCCGGTCGCCGACAAAGCCCCAGGTCACGGCCGGGCTGGTGATGCCGGGAATGACGATGACGGCGGGGTGCTCGTCGCGTCCGTCCGACGCGCCGCCGTAGCGCAGATAGTGCTGGCGGATGCCGTTGGCGTGGACGTTGCCGCCGTAGAGGTAGGTGGAGCCGGGGTGGGTAGCGGTGGCGTGCGTCATTATGCGGCCTTCGAATAGGGGTATGCCCCCGACAGCAGCGCGCCGGCGCCGGGTACGACCGGGTCCAGGCCCAGTTCCTTCAGGATGGCGTAGGTGGTGGCGATGGACGCCGTCAGCACGGGCTTGCCGGTTTCAGCTTCGACTTGCGCCACGGCGGGCAGCGACGGCATTTGCACGCAGGCCGACAGCACGATGACGTCGGCATCGACCACGTTCATGCCGGCGACGATCGCGGGCAGCCTGGCCGGGTCGTGGCAGCCCACTTCCAGGTTGTCCGGAATTTCCAGCGCGCGCCAGTCCACGATCTCGAACCCTTCGGCGGCGATGTAATCCATGACGAGTTCGGTCAGCGGCACCATGTAGGGCGCCACCAGCGCGATCTTCCTGGCGCCCATCACGTGCAGCGCGTCCACGAGAGCCCCGGCGCTGGTGATGACGGGGGCCGATGCGCCGTTTTCAGCCGTGCGTTCGGTCAGCCGTTGTTGCGAGACGCGGTGGTAGCCACGCCCCATGGCCATGATGGCAACCAGGCAGGCGTAGCCCAGGACGTCGACCCGCGCGTCGCTCAGTTCCAGCGCGCAGCGGTCGCTTTCGGCGTCCATGGCGGCCAGTTCTTCCTTCTGCACCTTTTTCATGCGCATGCGGCTGGAATGGAAGGTGAAGCGGTCGCCCGGGCGCAACGAGGAATGTGCCTGCAGCATGGCGGGCACTTCGGTTTCCATCGTGGTGTTGGAACTGGGAACGATCTGGCCAATTCGGAATGTCTTCGCCATGCGGAGCGCCTTGTGAATAGAAGTCGGACCTAGGGTTTCCGATAAATTTAAAAAAGGTGTATACGCTCTATTCTTGCAAAGAGCGAAGCAGATAGCCAGTCCGATCTCCGTAGTGGTTTTCACCTAATTCAGTGAAATCCTGCATGATTCTGGTGATCTGTTTAAGTGCGTGCGCTTCGCCACCTAGTCGGTGCCGTCCAAAATAAAGCGTGTACACGCTAATTATTCGCCAGCAGAGTTCAGGTTCATCACCATCCAGCAAGGAGAAGTTCCGTGTCTACATCCCCTCGTATCGCCGTCGTCGGCGCGGGCCTGGGCGGCGCCGCCACCGCCGCGCTGCTGCTCAAGGACGGGCTGAATGTCCGCGTCTATGAGCAGGCGACCGGTTTTTCGCGACTGGGGGCGGGCATCCACGTCGGGCCCAACGTCATGAAGATCCTGCGCCGTATCGGCATTGAAGACGCGCTCAATGCGCAGGGTTCGCACCCTGATTACTGGTACAGCCGCCACTGGGAAACCGGCGACATCCTGGCGCGGATTCCACTGGGCGAGTACGCCATCAAGGAATATGGCGCGTCGTATCTGACCGTGCATCGTGGCGACTTCCACGCCTTGCTGATCGACGCGCTGCCCAAGAGCGCCGTGGTCTACGACAAGAGCCTGACACGGGTGGAAGACCGGGGCGACGTCGTCGTCATGCACTTTGCCGATGGCACGTCCGAAGAGGCCGACATCGTGATCGGCGCCGACGGCGTGAATTCCCGCATCCGCGAAGAATTGTTGGGGCCCGAGCCGCCCAAATACGCCGGCTACCTGGCGCATCGCGCCGTATTCCCCACGCCGCAGGTCAAGGCGGGCATGCTGCCCTTCGATGCCTGCGTGAAGTGGTGGAGCGACGACCGCCACCTGGTGACGTACTTCGTCACCAGCAAGGCCGACGAGCTCTACTACGTCACTGGCGTGCCCGTGGAACACTGGGACTTGAACGACCGTTGGCTGCCCAGCAGCAAGGCTGAAATGCGTGAGGCATTCAAAGGCTGGCATCCCACGGTGCAGGCGCTGATCGACGCCACGGTGGAAGTCACCAAGTGGTCGCTGCTGGAGCGCGACCCGCTGCCGCTGTGGAGCCGCGGCCGCCTGGTGCTGCTGGGCGATGCCTGCCACCCCATGAAGCCGCACATGGCGCAGGGCGCGGCCATGGCCATCGAGGACGGCGCCATGCTGGCGCGCTGCTTCAAGGAAGTTGGCGTGCACAATCACGAGCTCGCGTTCGCGCTGTACGAGGCCAACCGGGCCGAACGCGCCAGCAAGGTACAACGAATTTCGCACGACAATACCTGGCTGCGCACCAACGAAGACCCGTCGTGGTGCTTCGGGTATGACGTGTTCAGCGAACCGCTGGTAGACGCAAAACCCCGGGCTGCCGCTTGATGGGCGTCCGCTGAAGGGGTGTGCCCTTGCCCTTGCCCTTGCCCCTGCCCGCCTCGCGGCGCCCTTCATATCTTCCGAACCGTCCATTCGCGCCACGCCCATGGGATCGCCCGTCAACTCAAGCAATCGGCCGCCTTCGCTCAGGCTGAACGTCAACGCCGGCGCTGTCGATGTGTCCGCCGCGCCGGGCACGGCGTTGCTGCACGTCCTGCGCAACGATCTGGGGTTGAATGGCCCCAAGTTCGGCTGCGGCCTGGGCGAGTGCGGCGCGTGCACGGTGCTGATCGACGGCGTGGCGGCGCGTTCCTGCGTCATTCCGATCAAGGCGGTGCAAGGGCGCGAGGTCACCACCCTGGAAGGCCTGGGAACGCGCCAGCAGCCCGGCGCGACGCAGCAGGCGTTCATCGACTGCCAGGCGGCGCAATGCGGCTACTGCCTCAATGGCATGATCATGACGGTGGAAGCGCTGTTGCGGCGCAATCCCAACCCCTCTGACGACACGATCCGCCGCGAACTGCATCACAACCTGTGCCGCTGCGGCACGCATGTGGAAATCATGATGGCGGCGCATCGGGCGGTGGAGTTGCGGGCGCAACGCGAAACCGGCGTGCCGGCGGCGGCGCCCGAGTCCCCGCCCTGCCAGGCGGGCGAGTGCGCGCGATGAGCGGGTTCTCGGTGGATATGTCCACGGGGGCATCGGGTTCGCTGACCGAGTTGCCGGCCGACTTGTTGCATGGCGTCGCCTTGCGTCCACCCCAGGTCTTGTGGGACGG
Organism: Bordetella genomosp. 8; assembly: GCF_002119685.1. NCBI lineage: Bacteria > Pseudomonadati > Pseudomonadota > Betaproteobacteria > Burkholderiales > Alcaligenaceae > Bordetella > Bordetella genomosp. 8. The sequence goes on from NZ_CP021108.1 coordinate 247,254, forward strand.
TGCGCGTTATCGGGGCAGTGCGCTGCTGGGCGTGCAGCAGGACGCGGTGCACGGCCAGCCGGGGGTGGTGGCCGCTGTGCGGCACAGGCATTTCGCGGGCGTGGTCGCCGTGACGCCGCTCTATGCGCGGCAGGCTGCGTTGGCGCTGGCGCCTGAATGGCAAGGGACGAAGCCGGAACCGGAACTTCATGGCGATGAATCGCCGAAGGTGGACGGGCGCTCGGACGCGTTCCTGGATACGCCGTCGGGTGTTTCCTCGGACACCGATCCCATTCTCTACACGCTGCGCGCCCCACCCGCCGCGGCCGCTGCTGGCACGCAGGTGATCGCGTGGTCGCTGAACGGTCGTACCCGCGCGTGGCTGCCGGCCTGCTCGCCCGATACGCAAGCGTTGATCCGGCAAGAACTGTCGGCATTGCTGCAGCAGCCGCTGGCCGCGATCACCGTCACGGTGGGCTCGCAAGGCCTTGCGAATGACGCTTCGCGGGATGGCGGCGCGAATTTCGCGAACGGCACGAACGGCGCGGCTGCCGACCGGCACGATGCTTGTCATCCCATGGACCTGATGGACGCCGCCGCCGATGCCGCGTTGTTGTCGCAGGCAGTGGGCAGGCCGGTGTCGGTGGCGTGTGTCGCGGGCGAGCCCGATGAGCGGATGCTGGGCGTCAGGTCGGGACTGCTTCCCGATGCGCCGCACATGGATGCGACATCGCTCCATGCACACATCCCGGACGAGAACATTCCCCATCCCGTCACCGGCGGCGCCGGCGCTGCGCTGACATCCCGGTCGCCGTGGGCGCTGCGGCCCAGCCTCGCGCGGCTGTTGAGCCAACCCACGCAGGCCAGCGCCGCCGCGCAGGCAACGCTGTGCGGCAGCATGCCGGTGGTCTCGGGCACGCATGCGTGCCTCCCGCTGCGCGCCAGCGTGCAAGAGCTGAACGCCGCGCAGGTGTTCGCCGAGGAAAGCTATTGGCACGAACAGGCGCAAGCCCAGGGCCATGACCCACAAGCGTGGCGGCTGTCTCATCTGCCGCCGGGCAGGGGGCGTGATATGGCGCTGCAGGTGGCTGCACGGGCGGCGCAGGTCGCGGGCAAAGCGGCGCCGGCCGCGCAGGCAGCGCAAAGCGAGCCGGATGGCCTGCTGCGAGGCACGGGCTTTGCCACCGCGCAGGTCCAATGCGTGGACGATACCGGCGCCGCGCGTACGGTCTGGACCGCTTGGGTGGCCGAGGTGGCCGTACAGCCCGACACGGGCCGTATCGACGTCACGCGGGTCGTGGCGGGGCATGACAGCCAGCACCTGCACTCGGCGCAAGAAGCAACCATCGATACGCGTATCGACGCGCCCGATCACCCTCGCATCGACCATCAAGCCCCGTGGATGCTGGACAGCGCCCGCCGCCTGCTTGCCGAGCCCGCCGCGTTCGATACCTGGGCGAGTCCTGCGCGGCCCTCGCCGAACGTCGCCGCCGGCGCGCTAGAAAAGCGGGACGAGCACCGCGACCTGAGCCGCGCGGACTCCGCCGCCATGCGCATCGCGCAAGGCAGTCTGGACGTTGACGGTGTGGTGACTTTGCCCGCCTCGGCGGCCATCGCCAACGCCATCCACGATGCAACCGGCGTGCGCCTGCGCCAAGTGCCATTCCAGGCCGAGTCCTTGCGACGCGCGTTGGCCGGCCAGGCCCGCGTGCGCAACCCCATGTCGCGCGGATGGAAATGGCTGGCGGCAGGCATGGCCGGATTGGCGGGCGTTGCCGTAGCCTTGTGGCCGATGAAGCCGGCCTTGCCGTTGACCCCCGGACCCGACGTTTCACTGTATTCGGCGAGCGCCATCGAGCGTGGCCGGCTTGTCGCCGCCGCGGGCGACTGCATGGCCTGCCACACGGCGCCCGGCGGCAAGACCAACGCCGGCGGACTTGCGCTGGACACCCCCTTCGGCGTCATCTACACCACCAACATCACGCCCGACAACGACACTGGCATCGGCCGCTGGTCCTACGCGGCCTTCGAACGCGCCATGCGCCAGGGCGTGCACCAGGACGGCCGCCAGCTCTACCCCGCGTTTCCGTACACGGCTTACGCCAAGCTCAGCGATGCGGACATGCAGGCACTGTATGGCTACCTGATGTCGCAACCGGCCGTGAAGGCCGAGCCGCCCAAGACGCAACTGGCGTTTCCATTCAACATGCGTCCACTGCTGGCCGGCTGGAACGCGCTGTTTCACGATGCCGCGCCCTTCACGCCCGACCCCACGCGCAGCGCCGCGTGGTTGCGTGGCGCGTATCTGGTGGAAGGCGCAGGCCATTGTTCCGCCTGCCATACGCCGCGCAATCGCCTGGGCGCGGAGAAGACCGGCGTGCACTATCTGGCGGGCGGAGAGGCCGAAGGCTGGACCGCACCCGCCTTGAACGCGCTTGCCAGCGGCCCGCGCGCGTGGAGCGGCGAAGAACTCTTCCAGTACCTGCGGACCGGCTACGCGCCAAGACATGGCGTGGCCGCGGGGCCGATGGCGCCGGTGATCCACGGCCTGGCTGAATTGCCGGATAGCGACCTGCGGGCCATCACGACGTATCTGATGGATTTGCCGAATCAAGATGGGGCGGCCGCGTCTGACGCACTCTCGGCGGCTCCCTCGTCCGCAACGGCATCGGTGCCCGCACAGGCGTCCACATCGGCACCCGCATCGGCACCCGCATCGGCACCGAATGCCACCACCCTTTACGTCCTGCAAGCCCGCCACGCCAACGGTGAACGGGTCTATCAGAACGCCTGCGCGGCCTGCCATGACGCGGGCAGCGGCCCGACCCTGTTCGGCGCGCGGCCCTTGCTGGGCACGAACACCAACGTCCACGCCGCCACGCCGGACAACCTGATCCAGGTCATCCTGCATGGCATCCAGGATCCGGCCGAGGACGCATTGGGCTACATGCCCGCCTTTCGCGACAGCCTGAACGATGCGCAGGTGGCGGACCTGGTGGGCTATCTGCGGCAACGTTTCGCGCCTGGGGAGCCGGCTTGGCCCGATCCCATGTCAACCATTGAACGGCTACGCGACTTCTCGGAGCAGCATTAGGAACCACGGACACAACACGTGCAACTTCAACGACGATCACATCAAGGGGTTTTATCTATGTCAGCTTCATTGGTTTCCGTGGACAAGGCGATACAGGCGGCGGGGGTCGGCACGTTCCAGTACCGGCTCTTCGTAATTTTCGGCCTGGTGTGGATGGCCGACGCGATGCAGGTGCTGTCCATCGGCTTTAGCGCGCCGTCCATTGCCAAGACCTTCGGCATCACCGTGCCGCAAGCGCTGCAAAGCGGCACGTTCTTTTTCATCGGCATGCTGATCGGCGCGTTTGCGTTCGGCCGTCTGGCCGACCGCATCGGACGCCGCCCCGTCCTGATGGCGGCCGTCATCATCGACGCCTGCGCGGGCGTGGCTTCGGCCTTCGCGCCCGAGTTCACGTGGCTGCTGTTCCTGCGCTTTCTGACCGGCATCGGCGTGGGCGGCACCCTGCCGGTGGACTACACGATGATGGCCGAATTCCTGCCCAGCGACCGCCGTGGCCGCTGGCTGGTGCTGCTGGAATCGTTCTGGGCCGTGGGCACCATCCTGTTGGCCGTGCTGGCGCTGGCCGCCGTGGCCTGGGGCGACGATGCCTGGCGGGTCATCTTCTTCGTGACGGGTCTGCCCGCGCTGATCGGCCTGGTGTTGCGCTTCTATATTCCCGAATCGCCGATGTTCCTGAACCGCAATGGCAAATCCGATCAAGCACGCAAGGTGCTGGAACGCGTCGCGCGCGTCAACCGCAGCAATGTCGACGTGCCGCATCTGCAACCGGAAACGCCCGTGCACGCGTCGATGTTCGCGCTGTTCTCGGCCAGCCACCGGCGCCGCAGCATCGGCCTGTTCCTGGCGTGGGCGCTGATCTCCATCGCGTACTACGGCGTTTTCGTCTACCTGCCGATCAAGCTCAGCACCGCGGGCTTCGCCTTCATGCGCGGCCAGGAATTCCTGGTGCTGCTGGCGCTGGTGCAACTGCCCGGCTTTGCGCTGTCCGCCTACGGGGTCGAACGCTGGGGCCGGAAACCCACGCTTGTCGGCTTCCTGATCCTGAGCGCGGTCGGCTGCATGCTCTATAGCCTGGGCACGTCGCCCGCCGTGGTGATCGGGTCCACCCTGTTGATGAGCTTCTCGCTCCTGGGCACCTGGGGCGCGCTGTACGCCTTCACGCCCGAGGTCTATCCGACCGACCTGCGCGCCAGCGGCATGGGCCTGGCCGGCGCGGTGGCGCGTTTTGGCGGGCTGTTCGCGCCGGCCATCATCGCGCCCATCATGACCAGCCACTTCACGCTGTCGCTGGTGGTGCTGTCCAGCATGCTGGTGGCGGGCGCCATCGCAATCTGGTCGGTGGACGTGGAATCGCGCAACCGCGCATTGGATTGACAGGGCAGCGGCGCGCGCCCTTGCTTTCACCGATGTTGACGGCGACGAACCGGCCTTATGCCGGTTCGTCGCCGTTCAGCATTTTGGTCAACAGAAAATCCAGCGCCAGCCGTTCGGCCGGGTTCAGGTTGCCATACGTGCTTTCGGTGATCTGCATGGCGAACGGCTCCATCTCTTGCACCAGCGCCTGGCCGGCAGGCGTCAGGTTGATGACGACCTTGCGTCGGTCGACGGGGTCGTGATCCACCTTCACCAACTCGCGCTGCTTCAGCCGGTCTACTACCCCACGCACGGTGGCCTGGTCGATCACCGTGGCCTTGACCAGATCCGCAAGCGAACTCGCGCCGTGATCCCGCACCGAACACAACACGACAAACTGCGCGGCTGTGAGCTGGGAGTCGGGTATGTAATGCTGGAACAAGGCGGTATGCCGCTGATAGACACGCCGCAGCAGGTGCCCTATCTGGTCAGAAAACAAATAGCGATCCTTGGTGAACGAGGATTTGCCTTTTACGTTGCGCATAAGCCTATCCGAAGCAATGCCGTGAATATGATGATTCTTGTCAACAGTACACGCTTTGTGCGGTAGCGGGAGATTCGACAAGCTGGGATGTCCAAGATCGCATCCCGTTCTGTTCGCGCTACACCTCAGGGGGTCTCTTGCGTACTCGCCGCGCGCGCCTTCATCAGCCGCCGGCGCGTCATGCTCAGGTGCAGCTGCATGATGTCATGGGCCAGGGCGCCGTCGCGGTCCTCGATGGCCAGGGTCAGGTCCTGGTGGTGGCTCAGGCTCTGCTGCATTTCATCGCGGCTGTACAGGTGAAACGAGCGGATGACGATAGGCATGTCTATCATCGTCGCCAGGATGGACTGCAGGCGGTGCGAGCCGCTGGCCTCCAGCAGGGTGTGATGGAAGACGCGATTCGCGGCCTGCGTCGCGTCAGCCACGCCTGCGCCGCCGGCCTTGATGGCCTTGGCCATTTGTTCGTTGCTTTGCTTGAGCGTGGCCAGCGCGTCGTCGCTGCGGCGCTCCGCGGCCAGTTGGGCGCAGAACGGTTCGAGCCGCAGCCTGAGCTGGAATACTTCCTCGATATCCCACTCGGTCCAGGCGGCCACGTGCACGCCTCTGCCCGATTCGGCCACGGCCAGGCCGTCTTCCACCAGGCGCCGCAGGGCGGCGCGTACCGGCGTGCGGCTGATGCCGAAGGTGTCGGCCAGGGGTTCTTCCTTCAACTGCGTGCCTGGCTTGTATTGGCCCGCCAGGATCCGGTGCTTGAGGGTTTCGTAGGCGAGATGCGAATCGCTGGCCATGGTGTGTAAAGCCGTGCGTGAAGAAAGGAAGGTTTGCGGACAAGTGGACGTGCCGGCGGGGCCCCGGGCGCGATGTCGCGCAGGCTAACACAGGATGCCGTTGCCGGCCGGTGGACCGAAGCGGCGCGGCTAAGGAAATTGTTTTTTAACTGTATTTTCTTGCCCGATGGCATTCAACGGGCATATAAGACGGACTGGCGCGATCAACGCTGTATTTTGTGCGGTTGCACAATTCCGTATCAGGGTTTACCAGCATTGGCGGGCATGCGTCCGTACACCCACAATGGCGCCTATTGTATTTTTTTTGTACATCATGGACATCACCATCATAGGTGGCGGGGAAGTGGGTCGGTGCTACGCCGACAGCTTGGGAGACGCGGGCCACCGCATCCTGGGCATCTGCGACACCCGCCCGTCGGAGACTTTGAAGCAATACTGCGAGGCCAGGGGCATCCCCCTGCACGACGACCTGGGGCCCTGGCTGGGCCAGGCGCAGGTCGTGATCAGCGCGGTATTCGGATCGGTGGCGCTGGAGACCTGCGCCCGCGCCTTGCCCTACATGGCCGACGGCGCGCTGTATGCCGATTTCACGACGGCCAGCCCGCAGGACATGCGCGCCGCGGCCGAACTGGCCGAAGGCGATAACGTCGTGTTCGCGGACGTCGCCATTACCGGTGCCATCAGCCTCGGGAAGGGCAAGACCCCGCTCCTGTGCGCGGGCCATGGCGCACCGGAGATCGAAACCCTGATGCGCGGCGCGGGCGCGCCTATCCAGCAGGTCGGCACGCAGGCGGGCGACGCCGCGACCTTGAAACTGCTGCGCAGCGTGTACACGAAAGGCTGCGAAGCGCTGGCGGTGGAATGCCTGGTCGCGGCCGAGGCCAAGGGCCTGCGGGAGGACCTGTATCGCGTGCTGCAGGACATCGAACAGCAATCGCTGCGGGTCTTCCTGGAAATGCTGGTGCGTACCCACGTCGTGCATGCCCGCCGCCGCCTGGCGGAAGTGCGGGAGGCCACACGGCAACTGGAACGCGATGGCTTGTCGCCGCGCGTCATGCCGGGCGTCGCCGCGCTGTTCGAGCGCACGGCGGACGCGCTGGACGGTACCGAGGATGCCAGCTCCGTGGCTTCCAGCCTGCGCTGGCTGGAGCAACTGGCGCGACGCGAATGATCGACTTGCCCTGATCCCTGACCGGGCTGGGCCGCAGTTCAAAGAACAAGCACACCGAGAGGACGACAACCATGAAATACCCCGCATATCTCGCGGCATGCGCCGCCCTGGCCTGCGCCGTCAACGTGGCCGGCGCCGCCGACCTGGGCTCATCGCCCATCACGCTGATTTCACCCTTCCCGCCAGGCGGCGGCACAGACACGCTGACGCGCATGCTCGGCGCGGCGGTGGCGGCCGACACGGGCTGGAACATCGTGGTCGAGAACAAGCCCGGCGCCGGCGGCAACCTGGCGCTCGATTCGGTCGCACGAGCGAAACCGGACGGCCATACCTTGGTCATGGCGCAGACCGACAACGTCGTGCTGAATCCGTGGCTGTACAAAAAGCTGACCTACGACACCTTCAAGGATTTCAAGCCGGTCGTCCTGGTGGCATCGTCGCCGAGCGTCTACGTGACCATGCCCAAGTCGCCGTACCACACGATTGACGACGTGGAGAAGTTCGCCAAGAAGAATCCCGGCCGTCTTTCCGTGGGCGTGCCCGGCGTCGGTTCGAGCGGCGACCTGATCAGCCAGCTGTGGCGCAAGGAGGCGGCCATCGACATCATGACCGTGCCGTATCGCGGCTGGGGCCAGGCCTTTCCCGACCTGTCCAGCGGCCGGATCGACATCTACAACGGTTCCGTCGCCACGCTGCTGTCGCAGATCAAGGGCGGCGCCGTGCATGCGATCGGCGTCGTGGCGGACCAGCGTTCGCAATCCCTGCCTGACGTGCCTACCTTTGTCGAGAAGGGGTACAAGAAGATCGACCAGACCATCTGGTGGGGATTGATGGCGCCTGGGCAGACGCCCGACGACGTGGTCCAGCAGCTGAATGCCGCGGTGAACAAGGCCATCGCCAAGCCTGATTTCGTGGCGAAACTGCGTGACGCCGGTTATCAGGCGCTGGGCGGCACGAGCGCCGATTTTGCCAAGCGCTACAAGCAGGACTATGACGCCTTCGGCGCGGTCATCACCGAGTCCGGCATCGAGAAGCAATAGGGCCGGGCCTTGTTCCCCTGCCGACCGTCCATCCAAGAAGGAATTGAAGCGATGATAGGTTTCGAGATCCATACCCGCCAGCGTGCGGTCAGCGCCCAGACCGTGGCGGATTTTCGCGGCCTGCCCGTGGCCAACGTGAGCGACGTGATGTCGCGCATGACGGCCGGCGGCCCGACGCTGCGCCCCATGCACGACGGCACCTATATGGCCGGTCCGGCCCTGACCGTGCGTTGCCGCCCCGGCGACAACCTGCTGGTGCACAAGGCCCTGGACTTGGCAAAGCCGGGCGACGTGGTCGTGGTCGATGCGGGCGGCGACCTGACCAACGCCATCATCGGCGAGATCATGGTGGCCTATGCCACCCGGCGGCAGCTGGCCGGCATCGTCATCCACGGCGCCATCCGCGATTCGGCCACGCTGCAGCGCGGCAGCTTTCCGGTGTTCGCCGCCGGCGTGACGCACCGCGGGCCCTACAAGGATGGTCCCGGCGTCATCAATGGACCCGTGTCCCTGGCCGGCATGGTGATAGAGCCCGGCGACCTGGTCATCGGCGACGAAGACGGCCTGCTGTGCGTGCCTTATGGACAGGTGGACGAGGTGCTGGCGGCCACGCGCGAGAAGCATCACGTCGAAGAGAAGATGATGGCGGACATCGCTGCGGACCGGCTGGACACGAGCTGGATCGATGCGCGGCTGAAGACCCTGGGGTGCATGGGCGTCTGATCGGGTCGGCGGCGGCCGGCCATCTGACCGGCTCACCGGCCCGGTGGCCGCGTAGCGGGCGTACATCTTCCGGTCATCCAAGGCCTCTACAATCGGCGCTTCCGCCCGATGACCCGTCCCATGACCGCCCACGTCACCGCCGTCAGCGCCAGTCCGGCGCATGCATTCTCCAAACAGGTCCTGCCTTCCATCACGCTGGTTGCCGGCTACGGCGTGCAGGACGACGCGCATTACGGGATCACGGTCCAGCACCGCTCGCGCGTGGCGCGGGATCCCACGCAGCCGAACCTGCGGCAGGTGCATCTGATCCACAGCGAGCTGTTCACCGAGCTGGCCGGCAAGGGGTTCGAGATCGAACCGGGCCAGCTGGGCGAGAACGTCACCACCGTCGGGATAGACCTGCTGGCCTTGCCGGTGGATACCGTCCTGCATATCGGCGAGCAGGTGAGCCTGCGCGTGACCGGCTTGCGCAATCCCTGCATCCAGCTGGATACCTATCGGCAAGGCCTGACGGCGGCGGTGCTGGATCGCGCCCCCGATGGCAGCCTGGTGCGCAAGGCCGGCGTGATGAGCGTGGTCCTGACCGGCGGGACGGTACGGGCGGGCGATGCGATACGCGTGGTCCTGCCGGCGGAGCCGCATCGGCCGCTGGAAAGGGTCTGAGCGTCCTATAACACCCGCGAATGCCGCTTAACGCCGCGTCGGCGTTCGTTTGGCTGCGGGCCGTCCGCGTGAAGGCGCCTGTTTGCCGATGCGATCCTCCAGGAACTCGATCAATGCCTGGACGCGGGCCGTGCGGCCGATGCGCGTAGGCACCAGCATCACGATGGGCGCGCTGTCGAACTCCCAATCGGCCAGCACGCGAACCAGCCTTCCGGCGGACACCGCTTCCGCGGCATCCCATTCGGATCGCAACACCAGTCCCAGCCCTTCTTCGGCCCACTGTCGCGCGACCACGCCATCGTTGGTGGAGTACGCCGGCGCGATACGCAGGGTTTCCTGTTCGGCGCGCCGCTGCCCGCGTCCGGCGCTGCGCGGGCGCACGTGCCACAAGGTGACGTCCTCATTGTTTTCGCGGATGCAGATGCAGCTGTGCCGGACCACGTCGCGCGGCGTGCGGGGCACGCCATGGGTGCGCAGGTAGGCGGGGCTTGCGCAGAGCCAGCGTTCGTTGGATGCCAGGGTACGCGCGATCCAGGACGAATCGCGTACCGCGCCGATATGGATGATGGCGTCCGCATCGTGCCTGTCGGGCCAGGGCGTTTCGCGCAGCTCGAGCTCCAGGCGCAGGGCAGGATGCGCCCTGGCGAACTCGGCGATCAAGGGCGCGATGTGCTGGCGTCCGTAGCCGAATGGCGCCGAGACGCGCAGCGTGCCGGTCAGCTGGCGGGCATCCTGCCGCAGGGAATCGCACAGGCTGTCCAGCTGCGCGAGCATCGCGCTGGCGTCGCGGGCGAAACGCTCGCCTTCGGCCGTCAGGCTCAGCCGTCTGGCGGTGCGCGAAGCCAGTGTCACGCCCAGCGTGGCCTCCAGTTTCCGCAGCCTGATCGACAGGGCCGGCGGCGTGACATCGAGCGCGCGCGCGGCGGCGGTCAGCGACGTTCCGTTCAGCAATGCCGCCGCCAGTTGCAGGTCATCGATCTGGATCATCATTAAATTTTTTTTAACGATTGATGTCGGAGCATTAAACCACGGCGGCAGTTCTGGCAGGTAGAGTGCGGCTCATGAACACGACCTCCACCCCTACCTATCCACGCGCGGTGCTGTTCGATCTGCTGACGGCGCTGCTGGACTCCTGGACCGTCTGGAACGCTGCCGCCGGCTCGGAGGAGCATGGCCGCGCATGGCGTGCCAGGTATCTGCAGCTGACCTACGGCTGCGGCGCCTACGAGCCCTACGAGGCGCTGGTCCGCCAGGCGGCGCGTGACACCGGCCTGCCCTTGTCGGCGCCCGCCGCGCTGGAGGCGCACTGGGACGAACTGCCGCCCTGGGATGGCGCGCGCGAGCTGCTGGCGGCGTTGCGGCCGCACTGCAAACTGGCCGTGGTGACGAACTGCTCCCGCGTGCTGGGGACGCGGGCCGCGGCGATCATGGGTATCGATTGGGATGTCGTGGTGACATCCGAAGAGGCCGGCTTCTACAAGCCCGATCCGCGTCCCTACCGGATGGCGCTCGATCGGTTGGGGATCGAGGCGTCGGACGCCGCTTTCGTCGCGGGGTCGGGCTACGACATGTTCGGCACCGCGGCGGTCGGGCTGAGGACGTTCTGGCACAACCGCGTCGGGCTGTCATTGCCGGCGGGCGCCAGGGCGCCGGACGCGCAGGCCGCGACCTTGGCGCCGGCCTTGGCCTGGCTGCAATCCCTGCATGCAAGTCCACCCGCGTCATCCTGACCTGGAGTCCGCCGTGATTCGTATCCCCCTGACTCGCACCCGCCTTGCGCGCGCCTCGATAGCCGTCGCCGCGCTCGCGTTCGTCGGCCTGCTCGCCGAACCGGCCCACGCCCAGGCGCCGGCGGCTGACTTTCCGCAGCGTGCCGTGACCCTGATCGTGCCGTTTCCTCCCGGCGGGCCCAGCGACGCGCTGGCGCGCGGTTTCGCGCAGCAGATGGGCAAGCGCCTGGGCCAGGCGGTGATCGTCGAGAACCTGGCAGGGGCCGGCGGCACCATCGGGCTGGCCAAGGTGGTCAGGTCGGCGCCCGATGGCTATACCCTAGGCTTCGGCACCATAGGCACGCATGTGGCGAACGTGGCGCTCTACAAAAAGCTGCCCTACGACCCGATCGCGGATTTCCAGCCGGTCGGCCTGGCCGGTTCCGCGCCCATGCTGCTGCTCGGCAAGGCCAACCTGCCGGCCAACAATCTGCGGGACTTCGTCGCCTGGCTGGGCACCAACAAGGACAGCGCTTCCTACGGCAGCGCCGGCGTGGGATCGATTTCGCACTACGGCTGCGTGCTCCTGCTGGCGTCGCTGAAGGTCAACGTGACCCACGTGCCGTACAAGGGCGTGGCGCCCGCGATGAATGACCTGATGGGCGGACAGACCGACTTCATGTGCGACCAGACCACGACGGCATTGCCGCAGGTCGCCGGGAGCAAGATCAAGGCCCTGGCGGTGCTGTCGTCGTCGCGGCTGCCGCAACTGCCGAACGTCGCCACGGCGAGCGAGGCGGGCTACGCGCTGAACGTGCAGGCCTGGAACGCCATCTTCGCGCCACGCGGCACGCCCGCGCCGGTCATGGCGCGCCTGACCGCGGCGTTGACGGCGTCTGCGGCGGACCCGGATTTTCGTAGACAGATGCAGGGCGTGGGTGTCGACCTGCCGTCCGGCGCCGGCGCGGCCCCGGACGTCGTGACCGGCCTGATCACGCGCGGTTTGCGCGACGACGTTCCCGCGCTCAAGGCCAAGGTCGATACGCTGGATTAATGCACTCATGAACGCCACTTTGAACACCATCGATACGCCCGCCGCCATCATCGACCTGCCGCGCGCCATGCGGAATATCCGGCGCATGCAGGACCGCATGGATACGTTGGGGGTCGCTTTCCGGCCCCATGTGAAGACCTCGAAATGCGAGAACGTCGTCCGCGCGCAGGTGGACGCGGGCGCGCGTGGCATTACCGTGTCCACGCTGAAAGAGGCGGAGCAGTTCTTTGCGGCCGGGATCGATGACATCCTCTATGCCGTGGGCATGGCGGCGCATCGGTTGCCGCTGGCCCTGGCGCTGCGCCGCCGTGGATGCGATCTGACCATCATCACCGACAGCGTGGTGTCCGCGCGCCAGATCGCCGAGTTCGGCCGTGAGCAGGACGAACGGTTTCCCGTGCTGATCGAAGTCGATACGGATGGCCACCGGTCGGGGCTGCATCCCGATAGCGACGAGCTGCTGGCGGTTGCGGCGGTGCTGCATGAGGCCGGCATGCAGGTCAAGGGCGTGATGACCCATGCGGGATCGAGCTATGAACTGAACACGCCGGAAGCCTTGGCGGCGCTGGCGGAGCAGGAGCGCGCGGGATGCGTGCGCGCGGCGGAACGCGTGCGCGCCGCCGGTATTCCGTGTCCGGTGGTCAGTGTAGGCTCCACGCCCACCGCGCTGAGCGCGACGGACCTGCACGGCGTGACGGAAGTCCGCGCCGGTGTGTACGTGTTCTTCGACCTGGTCATGCACAACGTCGGCGTATGCGCCATGGACGACATCGCCTTGAGCGTGCTGGCGACCGTGATCGGCCACCAGGCGGAAAAAGGCTGGGCCATCGTCGACGCCGGTTGGATGGCCATGAGCCGCGACGTCGGCACGTCGAAACAGCAGCGCGATTACAAGTACGGTCAGGTCTGCGGCATCGACGGGCAAGCGCTCGACGGCTATCTGCTGATCGGCGCCAACCAGGAACATGGCATCGTCGCGCGCGCCGGTGGCGCGGCGGACGGCATCGACGACATCGTCGCCCGCTTTCCCATCGGCACGCGCCTGCGCATCCTGCCTAACCACGCCTGCGCCACGGGGACGCAGTTCGAGCAATACCAGGCCTTGTCGGCGGACGGCAAGCTGGACGCGTGGGGACGCTTTCACGGGTGGTGATCGGCCCTTCTCTATAATCATCGTCCTGCTTTTCCGTGCTCAACGGCGTTGAGAATATTTGAGAGCCCTTAAGTAGCAAGGGATGAGTGGCAAGCGATGATTGTGAGTGGTGGCGCCAGCACGCATATCGTCATCGTCGGCGCCGGCATCGTGGGCGCGTCGGCGGCGTATTTCCTGCGGCAGGCGGGGTGCGACGTGACGGTGCTGGACGCGGCGACGCCGGCGGCCGGGGCGTCGGGGGCATCGGATGGATTGGTGTCGGTGGGCAGCAAGAAGCCCGGCTTCCTGATGAATATCGCCCGCCATGCGCGCGATTTCTACATCGAACTGGAAAGCCAGGGGCTGCTGCGGGGATTGTTCCAGCAACGACCGACCTTCCTGTTCGCGCGCAACGAGGCCGAGGCGGAGATCATGGCCTTGCACGGGCGAGACTTGCAGCATGCCGGAGTGCGCGTGGAAAGCCTGGATGGCGCGGGGTTCGCGCGGGCGGTGCCGGGCGTGTCGCACGCGATGGTGGCTGCCCTGGCGGTGCCCGACGATGGCCACGCGCTGGGCTACCAGATCGTCGATCGCATGCTGAAGCAATCCGGCGCGCGCGTGGTGCGGCAGGCGCCCGTGCGCCGCATCAAGGCCGAGCGCGGCCGGGCCTTGGGCGTGGCGACGGATGCCGGCGACTATGACGGCGACGCGGTGCTGATCGCCGCCGGCCTGGGGTCCACCGCGCTGGCGGGCCTGGGCGACATCCTCATTCCCCGCAAAGGCCAGATCATCATCACGGACCGGGCGAGCGACAATGTCGCCGCCTTCGCTGGGCCGCTGATGTCCGCCGCCTACCTGGCCGCGAAACGCAATGCCGATGCTTCCAGGCGCGACCCGGTCAGCCTGGTGATCGATCCCTTGAACACCGGGCAGCTATTGATCGGTGGCACGCGCGAGGACGGCCTGGCGGACCGCGAGACCACCGTGAACCACGTGTCGCGCATCCTGCGGGAAGCGCTGGCCGTCTATCCACCGCTGGAGAGGCGCCGCGTGATACGTACGTTTTCGGGTGTGCGCACCGCCAGCGTCGATGGCCTGCCTATCGTCGGCAGGCATCCCACGATCGAAGGGCTGACGATCGCCACCGGATTCGAAGGCGACGGCATCTGCCTGGGTCCGCTGATGGGCCGCCTGGCCGCCGAGATCGCGCTGGGCCGCGGCTGCGACCTGGATATCGACGCATTGTCTCCGGGGCGCTTCGCCACCACATCCACCATATCCGCCGCGTTCCCCGCATCCGCAGCGGCCGGAGCCCGACCATGAACCACTTCCACTGGAACGAAACGGCGATTCCATTCCGTCCCGGCGAAACGGTGGCCCTGGCCTTGCGGCGCGCCGGGGTCGAACACTTCGGGCCCGCCGCTGGCGGTCAACAGGCCCGCTACTTCTGCGGCATCGGGCAATGCCAGGCCTGCCTGGTGTCGATCGACGGCGGTGCCGCGGTCGAGGCCTGCCTGACACCGGCGCGGCCCGATGCGGTCGTCGCGCCGGGCGCGTTCCAGGGAGAGCGGCATGTCGGCCCATGACGACCGGCACGGCGCGGGCACCCCGGCCGGCATCGACGTACTCGTGGTGGGCGCCGGCCCCGCCGGCGTCAGCGCGGCGATCGAAGCGGCCAGGCGCGGTGCGCGGGTCTTGCTGGTGGAGCAGCGTCCCCATGCGGGCGGCGCCATCCACCGCGCAGCGCATGACGGCGGTCCCAGCGCCGTGCCCATGCCGGCACGGCACAAACGCAATTGGGCCAGGCTGCTGCGGCAAATGGCGGCGCTGTCCGATCGCATCCGACTGCTGACGTCGACGGTGTTCCTGGGTATCGACGGCGACGGCGTCTGCATGCTCGACAACCGCACCGCCGGCCAGGTGAAACTGGTCCGGGCGCGGGCCGTCATCTACGCCATCGGCGCCACCGAGCGCGCGCCGCACGTCCCCGGCTGGGAGTTGCCCGGCGTCGTCACGGCCGGTGGCCTGCAGGTGCAGATGAAGGAAAGCGGGCAGGCGCCGCAAGGCCGCATCCTGGTCGCCGGCAATGGCCCCCTGCCGCTGGCCCTGGGCGCGCAACTCGCCGCGCTGGGCAATGCGCCGGTGGCGGTGCTGGAGGCTGCCGACCCCTGGCGGAAGCTGTGGCGCCGGCCGCTCGCGATGGCTGGCCTGGCGACGGGTCCCTGGCAATTGCTGGAGGCCGCCGGCTACTTCCGGCGCCTGCGCGCGGCGCGGGTGCCTTACCTGACGGCTGTCTCCGTCAGCGCAATCAGCCGCGTGGATGGCCAGCTACGTGTCCGCACCCAGGCCTCGCGCGAAGCAGCGCGGGACTACCAGGTCGACGTGCTGGTGCTGCATGCGGGGCTGGCCTGCAACGATCGGGGCATTCCGCGTGGCGACCTGCACGGGATCGTCATCGGCAGGGCCGGCGACTGCCATCGCATCCTGGGGGCGGACGCCGCGTTGGACGAGGGCCGCCGCGTGGCGGCGGTGGTCATGGCCAGGCTCGCCGGCGCGCCGCCGCGCGCGCCGCGGCGCCTTGCCGCGGAGGTTTTCCAGGAATCGGTATGGCGCCTGTACGAAAACGCCCGGCCGCCCGTGGATGGCGATACGATACTGTGCCGCTGCGAAGGCGTGACCGCCCGCGATCTCGCGGTCCGGGACCTGCCTTCCGCGCGCGAGACCCGGCTGGTCGGCCGCATCGGCATGGGCCTGTGCCAGGGACGCTATTGCGCCCATGCCGCGACCAGGGCGGGCGACGACGCGAACGCCCTGACGCTGGCCGAGATCGACGGCGATGTCCCCCGCTGGCCCATCCGCCCCGTCTCCGTGAAGGCGTTGGCCGACGCCGGGGACCTATGAACGAACGACCGCGCCACGCCTGCCCACCCGACTCCACTCCATCCGGTTCGCCATGACCTCCAACCCGACTTCCCGTCCTGTCGTCCACGGCCTGACGCTGGGCGTGCTCATGCTCGATACACGTTTCGTGCGCTTCCCCGGCGAGATCGGCAACGGCGCAACGTGGTCCGTGCCGCTGCAGTACAGGATCGTGCGCGGCGCGACGCCGGAGCGCGTGATCCAGGATCGGGGCCGGGGCCTGCTGGATCCCTTCGTCGACGCCGCGCTCGAACTGGTCGACCTGGGCGTGCGCGGCATCACCACC
The DNA here is from genome assembly GCF_002119685.1 of Bordetella genomosp. 8. Taxonomy (NCBI): domain Bacteria; kingdom Pseudomonadati; phylum Pseudomonadota; class Betaproteobacteria; order Burkholderiales; family Alcaligenaceae; genus Bordetella; species Bordetella genomosp. 8. The sequence continues at coordinate 263,709 of NZ_CP021108.1, forward strand.
AGTTGCGGTTTCCTGGCCCTGTTCCAGCGCGAACTGAGCGAGCGCCTGCCGGTGCCGGTGGCGACCAGCTCCCTGCTGCAGGTGCCCATGGTGGCGAGCATGCTGCCGGCCGGCCGGCGCGTGGGCATACTCACCATCGATCGCCAGTCCCTGACCGCGGCGCATCTTGCCGCCGTCGGCGTCGACCCCGCTACGCCCATCGTGGGCATGCCGGAAGAAAGCCTGTTCCGCCGCGTCTTCACCGATCGGGCGGCGCCCGACGAGGCGGACTACGCCGTCCTGGAAAAGGAGATGGTGGACGCCGCGCGTGCGCTCATGGCCCAGCACCCGGATGTGGGCGCGATCGTCTGCGAGTGCACCAATATGCCGCCCTTCGCCGCCGCCGTCCGCGCGGCGACCGGCGTGCCGGTATTCGACGTGGTCGGCATGCTGAAGTGGTTCATCGGCTCGCTGCGGTAGGCCGGCTTTTATTCAGGGTTTGCCCGCATTGCCGCCGGCATCCTGGCCGGCAGGGTGGGCAATTCGGCAACGTCCGGGCCATCGGATGCCAAAATCCCCGCGATTTCCGGGCCTTCGGGCCCTGGTGGACGGATGGGCGCGATTAGAATGCCTTCCGGTGGATATGTCCGGGCCTGACGCGCCGGACGTTCTTGACGCTTCCAGGCGCTTACGCCTTCAGGAGAATTCCTTGATCACACGTAGAAGTTTCGTATCGGCCACCTGCGCGTTCGGCCTGGGATCGATGATCTCGATGCCGGCGCTGGCGCAGACGGAATCGACCATGGCGCGCATCAAGCGCACCAAGGTCCTGCGCACCGGCTTCGTCGCGGGCGCCGCGCCTTACTTCGTCAAATCGGTCGCCACCGGGCAATGGCAGGGGTTCTGCGTGGACTTCGCCAATCAGCTGGCCGAATCCATGGGGGTGAAACTGCAGGCCATCGACACCACCTGGGGCAATGCGGTGCTGGACCTGCAATCGAACAAGATCGACTGCATGTTCGGCCTGGCGCCCACGGAGCAGCGCAAGAAGACCGTCGGCTTCACCGATCCGCTGTTCCAGAACACCTTCACGCTGGTCGCCAAGAAGGGCTTCGATCCCAAGACGTGGGACGATGTGAACAAGCCGGAAGTCCGCCTGTCCGTCGACCAGGGCTCCAACCAGGACACCTTCGCCACCCAATCGCTGCCCAAGGCGACGCTGAACCGCTTCGAGACCTCGGGCGACGCCACGCTGGCGCTGCAGACCGGACGCGTGGATGCGCAGGTCCTGGTCATCCTGCTGGCCGCCACCGTGTTGTCGAAGTCGCCCCAGCTGGGCCATCTGGTGATCCCCACGCCGGCCGCCACCGCGCCCACCGCGATCGGCGTGCAGAAGGAGCCCGACCAGGCCTTCACCGAGTACGTCAACCAGTGGCTGACTACCGAGCGCTCGAAGGGCCTGATCAAGCAGACCATCGTTGACAACATGCAGAAGCTGGCCGGCGTGGATCCCAAGCTGTTCCCCAAGGAAGCCACGTTCTGATCGGCGGGGATGGGCGCCACGGCGGCGCCCTCCCCGCGCACAGGCCGCGCCATGCCCGGGGCGCGGTCCACCATAGCGGCAATATCAAGGAGTTGTTGTGTACCACTGGGACTTTGGCGCGGTCTGGGTCTATCACAAGCTGTTGCTGAGCGGCCTGGCCTATACCATCGTGTACACGGTCATCGTCGTGGCGGCCGGCCTGGCCGTCGGGCTGGTCGTCGGCATCGGGCGGGTGCGCGCGCCGCGTTTCATCGCCGGCATCCTGCGCGCCTATGTGGAAGTGTTCCGCTGCACGCCGGTGCTGGTGCAGCTGATCTGGTTCTATTACGCCCTGCCCATCCTGACGAATATCGAGATGTCGCCCACCAGCGCGGCGGCGCTGTCGCTGACCCTGTACGGCGGCGCCTTCTATTCGGAGATCGTGCGCGCCGGCATACTGGGCGTGGACTGGGGGCAGACCGAAGCGGGACTGGCCATGGGCATGCGCAACAAGCAGGTCATGCGGCGCATCATCCTGCCGCAGGCCTTTCGCCACATGGTGCCGCCGCTGATGAGCCAATCCATCATGCAGTTGAAGAACACCTCGCTGCTGTCGGTGATCGCGGTGCCCGACCTGCTGTACCAGGCGCAATCCGCCGCGCACGATTCCTATCGTCCGCTGGAGATCTACACCATCGCCGCCGTCTGCTATTTCGTGGTGCTGTTCCCCGCGACGCTATGGTCCAAGCGCATCGAGAATCGCCTCGCCAAGCAGGACAGGAGCGCGGCATGAGCGACGCGATGATAGAGATCGGCAATCTCAGCAAGCGCTTCGGCGACCATGTGGTGCTGAAGGACATCTCGCTGCGGGTGCCCAAGGGCACGGCGGTGGCGATGATCGGGCCGTCGGGCTCGGGCAAGTCGACGCTGCTACGCTGCATCAACCTGCTGACCATGCCGGACGGCGGCACGATACGCGTGGGCGAACGCAGCATGGATTTCAACAGCGGCCAGGGCCGCCGCATGCATGAGAAGGAGCTGGCCAGCTACCGTGCCACCACGGGCATGGTGTTCCAGCACTTCAACCTGTTCCCGCACATGACGGTGGTGCAGAACGTCATGGAAGGGCCGGTCACGGTGAAGCGAGTATCCAAGCCCGAGGCTCGCGAGCAGGCCATGGACCTGCTGACGCGCGTGGGGCTTGCCGCCAAGGCGGATAGCTACCCGGACATGCTGTCGGGCGGCCAGAAGCAGCGCGTGGCGATCGCGCGGGCCCTGGCGCTGCGGCCTGAGGTCATGCTGTTCGACGAGGCGACGTCCGCCCTGGATCCCGAACTGGTCGGTGAAGTGCTGGCGGTCATCAAGGCGCTGGCGGAAGACGGCATGACCATGATCCTGGTCACGCACGAGATCGCTTTCGCGCGCGAGGTCGCGGACCAGGTGGTCTTCATGCGCGACGGCGTCGTGGTCGAAGCCGGGTCCGCGCGGCAGGTGATCGACAATCCCGCGCAGCCGGCCACGCAGTCATTCCTGGCGCGGTTCAACAGGTCCTGACGGCGGCTCAAAGTTGACGGCTAGGAGATGGCGTCCGCCAGTTCCAGGCGATTGCCGCCCAGCGACTTCGCGCGATACAGGGCGCGGTCGGCGGCGGCAAGTGCTTCCGCCAGTGCGGCAGCCTTGTTGCCGCCGACGCCGGCGTCGCCACGATGAGCATCCAATCGCGCCAGGCCTATGCTGACGGTGGCCGGCATGCCGAGGCCAGCGATGCGGTCGGAGATCGTTTCCGCGAAACGACGGGCGACGGCTTCGCCCAGCGCCTGCGCCCGCGGCGCGTCGCGGCCCGCCAGGAGGGCCGCGAATTCTTCGCCGCCGATGCGCGCGAGGACCACGTCCGGCCCTACCACGCCGCGCGCGATTTCAGCGAAGGACTTCAGTACTTCGTCGCCGGTCTGGTGGCCATGCAGGTCGTTGATCGCCTTGAAGTGGTCCAGGTCGAACGCGAGTATCGACAGCGGCTGGCGGCCGTCTTCGCCGCTCGCGATGCGTGCGCTTTCTTCAAAGAACCAGCGGCGGTTGCCCAGGCGCGTCAGGTAGTCCGTACGCGATTCGCGCAGCAGCTGGCCGTGGGATTCTTCACGCATGAGCTTGAGCAGGCTCATCGGCAGCAGGACCGAATACAGCACGCCTTCGTACATCGTGATCTTGCTGGCCACCAGCTGTATCGCGCCGCCGTAGTCGGTCACCAGCCAGGGCAGGACCAGTGCCCTGCCGGCATAGGCCAGGGCGTGCACGCTGGTCACCGCGGCCACGATGTAGCGCGACGGCAGGGACTTCATCGCGGGACACCGCAGCATCTCCCACGCCGTCATGCCGCTGACCGCGGCGATGGGGATCGCGCTCAGGTAGTTCCATATGACGTCCTGCCAGCGCGTGCCGCCGGCCAGCCACACCAGCGCCATGGCGATCAGCAGGCCGGCCGACGCGGCGCGGTGACGGCGACCGCTCAAGGACGCGACGCCTTCGAGCACGAGCAGGTATCCGCTCAGGATGACCAGGTTGCTGATGGCCGAGCCGGCGGCGCCTGGCAACTCGCGCCGGAACAATGCGGCGGCGCAGCCGACCGCGATCACCGCGAAGGCGGCGGCCAGGGTGCGGAGCGTGCCGCCGCGCGCGGGATTGCCGCGATGCTCCCAGAACATCATCCCGGCGCTGGCCAGGAGCGTGCCGATGGCGAGCAGATAAAGCGTCAACAGGTCCAAATGCATTCGGGGAGCGCCGGCCGATACGGCGATTGGTGCAAGGGGTGAGGGCGTACGTCGCCGGGACGGGCGGATCGCCGACGCGCCGCCATGACGCGGGCATAAATCGTCAATCGGAGAAATCTTATTATTGCCCGTAAATTATGTAATTAATTGCAGGGTTGCGATTTTATCGGGGTATGGTGCGTCCCCGGGCCCAGCCGCGCGACCAAGGATGAGCATCCAGCAAAGTCCGCGCGCTTATTGCAGTCCGTCCCCCTAACGGGTGCCCGCTCGCGCGATTAACCGTGCGAAACATCTGAAACGGCGGCGCGTCTAGGAATAGGACGAGCCGAAGGTACCCTTGGGGCGTTCATTACAAGGCGCACAACATGCCAAGCCCGCTGTCTCCTAACCTCTACACTCCTGCCGTCCCGATCCGTGGCTCGCGCGGCCCTGGCCGGGCCGCCGCCGCCCTCGCGCTCGGTTGCCTGGCCTTGGCAGGCTGCTCCAGTGGGACCAAGCCGGCCTATCCGGAAACCTTCCAGGATACGAGTACCTATTCGCGTGCGTATCCAGCCGGCGATTCGGCCACCTGCGAAGCGGCGCGTCGCGCGCTGCTCAGCCAGGGCTACACCATAGGCAAGGCGCAGAAGGACGGTGTGGAAGGCCAGAAGAACTTCCAGGTGAAGGACGACGACCAGCAGCACCAGGTGATTTCCTTCCATGTGGTCTGCACGTCCGACCAGCAGGCATCGCCTCACACCACCGTCTTCGTCAACGCGGTGCAGGACCGCTACATCATCAAGAAGACCAGCGCGTCGGCGGGTGTCGGGCTCAGCGTGCTGGGGTCGGTGTCGATGCCCTTCGGTTCCTATGAGGATTCGCTGTCCAAGGTGAGCAGCGAGACCATATCCGCGCCTGCGTTCTACGAGGGATTCTTCGACCTGGTGCAGCGCTATCTGCCCCAGGCCGAGGCTGGCGGCAAGCTTGCTCCGCCGCAAGGGGCCGCCGCCAATGGGACGGGGGCCACGCCGTCGCCGGCTCCTACGCCCGCATCCCCGCCCGCGCCCACGCCGGCGGCGAAGGGCGCGGATGCGCCGGCCGACAAGGCGGCGACTCCCGCCGCGCCCGCTGCCGCCGCACCGGCCGTCGGCGACACCGGCAATACGGGCCAGGATGCGGGCGCCGCCAAGCCGGCCCAGGACCCGGGCGTCAGCACGGACGCCGGCCAGGACGCCAGCAAGGACCCCGGCAAGGCCACGAATCCGTGACGCGCCGGGCCTGGCGCCGGCAGTCCGGCGCTCAGGTCCCGCCGGCCTGCTGCGTGTCCAGGTCGCGCACCTCGGCCACCGATGCCTGCGTGCCGGGGATTTCGGAGCCCCGTATCGAATGCCCGGCGGTTTCGACGACATGCCTTAGCGCCCAGGCGCCGACGACGCAGGCGGCCATCATGTAGTACGCCGGCACCATGCTGCTGCCCGTGCGCGCGATCAGCCATTCGTTGACCGCCGGCGCGGTGCCGCCGAACAGCGAGGTCGAGACGTTGTACGCGATGGCGAAGCCGGCAAAGCGCACGTGCGTCGGGAACATGGCCGGGAAGGTGGCCGAGATGGTCGCCAGCTGCGGCACATAGAACAGCCCCAGCACCGCGTAGCCGATGATGGCGCCCGCCAGGCCCGCCGCCATCAGGTGGAACATGGGGATCGCCAGGACGAACAGCCCGACCAGCGACACCCACCATACCGGCTTGCGGCCAACGCGGTCGGACAGCCGGCCGATGAAGGGCAGGCAGACCATCATGAACACCATGCCGATGATGGGCACGATCAACGCTTCCTGCGTGCTCAACCCCAGCTGGTTGGCGAAATAGGTGGGCGCGAAGCTGAGCAGCGTGTAGTTGACGACGTTCAGCGCCACCACCAGGCCCGCCATGGACAGCACCTGCCCTTTGTAGTCCGTGCATACTTCCTTGACGCCGCCCTTCTGCGGTTCGGCATTCTGGTTCAGGGCCTCTTCCGCTTCGCGGAACACCGGCGTTTCCTTCAGGCGCGAACGCAGGTACATGCCGACCATCCCCATGGGCAGCGCCATGAAGAACGGAATGCGCCAGCCCCATGCGTGCATGGCCGCATCGTCCAGCGCGACCGAAAAACCCAGCATCAGCAAGGCGCCCAGCGAAAAGCCGCCCAGCGTGCCCAGTTCCAGGAAGCTGCCGCAGAAGCCGCGCTTGCTGTCCGGCGCGTATTCCGCCATGAACGTCGCCGCGCCGCCGTACTCGCCGCCGGTCGAGAACCCCTGCACCATGCGCAACAGGATGAGCAGCGCCGGCGCCCACAGGCCTATGGTTTCGTGCGTGGGGATCAGGCCGATGCAGACCGTCGCGCCCGACATCAGCAGGATGGTCAGGGCCAGTACGGCCTTGCGTCCCAGGCGGTCGCCGAGCGGCCCCCAGAACAGGCCGCCGAAAGGACGCATCAGGAAGGATATGGCGAAGGTCGCCAGCGCGAACAGCGTGGCTTGCTGCACATCGCCGGGAAAGAAAGCCGCGGAGATGTACGACACGCCGTAGGCGTAGATGCCGTAGTCGAACCATTCCGTGGCGTTGCCGATCGCCGATGCGGCGATGGCGCGATTCAATACGTGTTTTGGGGCTTGCGGTATGGCTTTGGATATCGCCATCGATACTCCTGTTGTTGACGTGGATTTGCGGGAGGATGAAGCGCGGCGGGCTTACGATGGATGGGCTCGCATCGCCCGTCCATGCTTGTGGAAGCTCATGCACGCAGGACGACGGATGCTCCGACTCCATGCGCGCAGCGCAAAGGAAAGCCGCTATGAAACCGGTCAAGACGCCTGGTCCCGATCACCCGATCACTGTCGAGCACAATCCGAGACGCGTGGTCGTAACGCTGGCGGGGCGCGTGATCGCCGATACGCGCGAGGCGCTGACCCTGCGCGAGGCCAACTACCCAGCGGTGCAGTATATCCCCCGCAAGGACGCGGACATGGCGAGCCTGCAGCGCACGGATCACGCCACGTATTGCCCGTACAAGGGGGATTGCGCGTACTACAGCATTCCGCATGGCGGCGCGCGCGCGACGAATGCGGTGTGGACCTACGAAAACCCGCATCCCGCGGTGGCGGCGATCGCGGGGCACCTTGCCTTCTACCCCGATCGCGTCGACGCGATCGAGGAAAAGGACTGAGCTACTCGTACGTCTTGCCCAGCGCCAGCAATTCGGGCGTGCCGATCAGCGCGTTGAGCTGATCGAAGTCCAGCATGGCGTCGCGCCACGGCGCGGTGGTGCCGTGTTCGCGCAGGCTGCCGTAGTAGCGTTGCAGCATGTGCGATACGGCGCGCGCGGTGCCGCCCGGGAAGATGACGATGGAAAAGCCCTTGGCGGCCAGCTCGGCCGCGCTTTTCACCGGCGTCATACCGCCTTCCACCATATTGGCCAGCAGCGGCACGCGCTTGCCGAAGCGCTTGCAGGCGGCTTCCATCTGTTCGTCGGTGCGGAGCGCTTCGACGAAGATCGCGTCCACGCCGCACTCCAGGTACTGCTCGGCGCGTTCCAGCGCCGCGTCCAGGCCCTCGACGGCGACGGCATCGGTGCGCGCCAGGATCAGGGTGTCGGCGTGGTGGCGCGCGTCCAGCGCGGCGCGCAGCTTGCCGCGCATCTCCGCCACCGGGACGACGCTCTTGCCGTTCAGGTGGCCGCAACGCTTGGGAAAGCCCTGGTCTTCCAGCTGGATCATCGCGGCGCCGGCGCGTTCGAAGCCGCGTACCGTGCGCTGTACGTTCAGCGCATTGCCGAAGCCGGTATCGCCGTCGACGATGACCGGGCAGGCCACGCGTTCGGTGATGCGGGCCAGCGTCTGTTCCACTTCGGTATAGGTGGTCAGGCCCACGTCGGAGCGGCCCAGCCGCGTATAGGCGATGGATGCGCCAGACAGGTACAGCGCATCGAAGCCGGCCTGTTCGGCGATGAGGGCCGACAGCGCGTCGTAGATTCCAGGCGCCAGTACGGCTTGCCCGGCGGCGAGTTTCTGTTTCAGGTTTTGCGGCATCATGCTCTCATGGGATTGGGTTTCAGCGTGCCGTCGGCCAGGCGGCGTTTCAACAGGTTCAGCAGGCCGCCGGCCTGAACCATGTCCCGCAGGAAATCCGGGATGGGTTCGCAGGGCAGCGCGGTGCCGTCGGCGCGCACGACGCGGCAGGCATCCAGGTCGATGGCGATCGCTTCGCCTTCCTGGATGGCTTCGGCCTCGGGGCAGGTCAGCAACAGCAGGCCCACGTTGTAGGCGTTGCGGAAATACAGGCCGCTGAAGCTGGGCGCGATGACGGCGCGCAGGCCGAGCGCGACCAGCGCGGACGCGGCCTGCTCGCGCGAAGAACCGATGCCGAAGTTGGGGCCGGCGACGATGACGTCGCCCGGCCGGACTGCGGCCGCGAAGTCGGGGCGTACCCGCTCCAGGCAGTGGCGGGCGATTTCGTCGATGCCGAATTTCATGTAGGCGCCGGGCGCGAGCTGGTCGGTGTCGACGTCGGCGCCCAGGCGCCAGGCTCGGTGCGTGGTCATTGCAGCATCTCCCTGGGGTCGATGAGGTGGCCGGCCACGGCGGCCGCGGCGACGGTGTAGGGCGAGGCCAGGTACACCTGCGCGGTGCGCGCGCCCATGCGGCCCTGGAAATTGCGCGCCGTGCTGGCGATGACGTTGGCGCCTTCGGGAATCGACCCGCCGTAGCCGGAGCAGGCGCCGCACGAATTGGGCAGCAAGGTCGCCCCCGCGTCCACCAGCGCCGCCATTACGCCTTCGCTGTCGGCCTGGCGCTGGTCGCGCAGGCTGGCCGGGGCGACCATCAGCGACATGCCCGGCGCGATGCGCCGGCCGCGCAGCACGCTGGCGGCGGCGCGCAGGTCTTCCAGCTTCGCGCCCGTACAGGCACCGATGTAGGCGACCTGCATGGGCGTGGCTTCATAGTCGGCGATCGGGCGCGAGTTGGCGGGGCTGTGCGGCGCGGCGACGTGCGGCGCCAGCGTGCTGGCGTCGAAGCGGTAGCGTTCGGCCTGCGCGTCGGCGTCGGACTGCCAGCGTGCGACGTCGATGGGTTCGCCGACCCCCGCCTGCGCCAGATAGGCGGCCGTCGTGTCGTCCGGGGCCACCAGCCCGACCTGCGAGCCGATCTCCGCCGACATGTTGGACAGCGTCATGCGCTCCTGCATCGACAGCGCCCGCACGGCCTCGCCGCAAAATTCCACCGCCTGGTAGCGGCCGCCGTTCATGCCGAAGCGGCCGATCATGTGCAGCATCATGTCCTTGGCGGTGACGCCCGGCGCCAGCGCGCCGTCCCATTGCATCATCAGCGTTTGCGGCACCTGGATCCAGATCTCGCCGCTGGCCACCACGCCCAGCATTTCCGTACTACCCACGCCGAACATGTAGGCGCCGAACGCGCCGCCCGTGGGCGAGTGCGAGTCCCCGCCCACGCACAGCATGCCCGGCCGGATGTGCCCATGTTCGGGCACGACCACGTGGCAGATGCCGACGGAGTCGTACACGTGCGGCAGCGCCTGCTCCACCGCCCAGTCGCGGGCGATGCGGACGATCTTGCGCGATTCGTCGTCCGCCTCCGGCACGTAGTGATCCATGACCAGCACGACCTTGTCGCGGTCCCAGATGCCGGTGCCGAGCGATTCCAGCATGGGCTTGAGGCGGCGCGGACCGCTGGAATCGTGGAACATCGCCAGGTCGACGCGGCAGGTCACGATGTCACCCACGGCGACGGCGGCGCGGCCGCTGGCGGCAGCCAGCAGTTTCTGGGCCAATGTCTGGGAAGGCATGGAAGTCTCCGTTATGTCCTTATTTCATGGCGCGCGGCATTACGCACTAGGCCCGGCGGGGCCCGGCCCGGCGGGCAGCCACACCGGCGTGCCGGCGGTTTCGTGGGCGGCCATGTCCAGGCGATATTCGAAACGATCGGGACGGTAGCGGGCGTCCAGGTATTCCACCGGCCTGCCGGCGGCGTCGCGCACCAGGCGTCGGATGTTCAGCAGCGCGGAGGCCACCGGCACGCCCAGGGCTTCCGCTTCGGCCGGATCGGCCAGTACCGCGCTGATGGCCTGCTCCGCGCCCGAGACGCGGATGCCCAGTTCGCCGAAGATCTGCAGCAGCGGCTTGCTGCCCAGCGCCTTGCGCGAGATGCGGCGGCCGATGGCATCCGGCACGTAGGTGCGCAGATAGGAGAAAGGCTCGCCCTGGTGGCTGCGTACGCGTACGGAACGATGGACCATGGCGCCGGGTGGTACTTCCAGGCGCGCGGCGACGGCCGGCGGCGCGGCCTCGGTCGACAGATCCAGCAGCTTGACCTGGGTGCTCATGCCCATCCGGGCCAGATGCGCCATCAACGCGTCCACGGTGCCGCCCCGCTGCGGCGCCGATAGCTGGGACGGCGCCTGGGCGAACGTGCCGCGCCCCTGGCGCCGCGCGATCAGGCCGTCGCTGGCGAGCGCGTCCAGCGCGCGCCGCACCGTCAGGCGCGACACGCCGTATTCCTGGGCCAGCGCGTTCTCGCCGGGCAGCGGCTGGTCCGCCTGGTACACGCCGTCCAGCAGGCGCTGGCGCAGCAGCAGGTAGACCTTGTGATAGAGCGGCAGCGGGCTGTTCATGTGTCCTTCGTGAGTGCGGGCATGCGCGGCGCTCCGGGCCTGCCTTATTCCACCGTGGCGCCCGTGAACTTCACCACTTCCGCATAGCGGTCGATGTCCTCGTTGACGAATTTAACGAGTTCTTCTGGCGTGCTGCTGACGGCCGTGGCCGATTCCCGTTCCAACAGTCGGCGGAAATCCGGCGCCGCGACGGCCTTGCGCGCGGCGTCGTTCAGCTTGGCCAGAGTGTCGGCGGGCAGTTTGGCCGGTCCGAACAGTGCGAACCACGCGTTGGACTCGAAGCCCTTGATGGTGTCGCCGATGGGGGGCACGCCGGGCAGCGATTCCAGCGGCTTGGCGCTGCTGACGCCGAGCGCCTTCAGCGATCCGCTCTTGACGTGCGGGATGACGTTCAGGGTACTGCCGAACATCATGTCCACCTGGCCGCCCAGCAGGTCGGTCACGGCCGGCGTCGTACCCTTGTAGGGAACGTTGATGATGTCCAGGCCCGCCATCATCTTCATGCGTTCGCCCGCCATGTGCAGCGACGAGCCTATGCCGCCCAGGGCCATCGTGTACTTGCCGGGATGCGCCTTGGCCAGCGTTATCAGTTCCGCCATGTTGCTGGCGGGAAAGTCCTTGCGCGCTACCAGTACGCTGGGAACGCTGGCCAGCATGCTGATGGGCGTGAAGTCCTTGCGCGGGTCGAAGGGCAGGTTCTTGTACAGGCTGGCGTTGATGGAGAAGCTGTTGAAGCTCACCAGCAGGGTATTGCCGTCGGCCGCGCTCTTGGCGACGTAGTCCGCGGCGATATTGCCGCCGGCGCCAGGGCGGTTTTCGACGATCACGGTGCGCCCCAGTTCCTTGCCCATGGTGGTGCCTATGCTGCGCGCGACGGTGTCGGTGGTGCCCCCCGGTGGCGCGCCGACCACCAGCTTGATGGGCGGCGTCTGCTGGGCGTGGGCGGGGATGGTGGCGCTGGCGGCGGCCAGGGCCGCGATGGAAATGGCGAAGGCGCGGCGAGAGGCTCGCATGTTGTCTCCTGTATAGTTGTATTGATAAGAATACAAGTAGCATACAGCCGTTGGGGCGCGCGGAGCAACAGGCGGTTCCGGGTCAGGCGAAACCGGCTCGGGCGAAACCGGTTCAGGCCGTGGCGGCCAGGCCGGCGAGCGGTGCCGTGGACGCGCGGCGGCGCGCTTCCCGCTGCAGGTCGCGCGGTGGCCGGCCCAGGGTGCGCAGGAAGGCGCGCCGCATGCGTTCCTCGTCGCCGAAACCCGTCAGGGTCGCCACGCGCGCGATCGAGCTTTCGCCTTCCTCGATCAATGCCCGCGCCGCTTCCAGCCGCAGCTTTTCCACGGCCTTGGCGGGCGACAGTCCTGTCTGCGCCTGGAACGCCCGGCTGAAATGCCGCGGGCTCCAGTGGACCTGGTCCGCCAGCTGTTCAACGCTGAGCGGCTCGCGCAGGTTCTCCCGCGCATAGTCGAGCGCGGCGCGTATGCGGTCCGAATCCGGCTCCAGCTCGGCCAGCGTGGAGAATTGCGACTGCCCGCCGCTGCGGCGGTAATGGATGACCATCTTGCGCGCCACCGCGCGTGCCGCGTCCGGGCCCAGGTCGTCCGACAGCAGCGCCAGGGCCAGGTCGATGCACGCCGTCATGCCGGCCGATGTCCACAGCACGCCGTCGCTGACGAAGATCTTGTCTTCGTCCATGCGAATCGCGGGATAGCGGCGTTGCAGCTCGTGGGCCAGGGCCCAGTGCGTGGTGGCGCGGCGGCCGTCGAGCAGGCCGGCTTCCGCCAGCAGGAAGGCGCCCGTGCAGATGCTCGCGACCCGCCGCGTACGGCGCGCGACGCGGCGCAGGCTGGCGATCAGCGCCGGCGTGCTGGCGGGAATTTCCACGGCGCCGCCTATCATCAGCGTGTCGAAGTGCCTGCGGCCGATGGGCCGGGTCTGGATACCGACGCCGGACGATGAAGGCACCAGGCCGCCGTCCTGGGACACCACGTCCATGACGTAATGCGCGTCCTTGCCGCGGTCGGTCAGGTGCAGATTGGCCAGTTCGAAGACGGTCAGGGCGGACAGATCCAGGATCTGGAAGCCGGGAAATACCACCAGGGCGATGCGCGTGGTCATGATGTGTCGCGGGCGTTGGTCGATACGCCATTGTAGGACCGCCATGTCCTGGCGGCGCATTTTCCGGATGGCAGGAAAAGTGGGTTTTGCGTCATTTGAGACTTTGGCGCCGGCCCGCAGAATGGCGGCATCGAAAACCTTTCCGGATCACATCATGAACGCCAACTCCAACCACACCGCTTCCCGCCAGCGCACCGCCCTCGTCACCGGCGCGTCGTCCGGCATAGGCGCCATCTATGCCGACCGCCTGGCGCGGCGCGGCTATGACCTGATCCTGGTCGCGCGCGGCGAACAACGCCTGCAGGAACTTGCCGATCGGCTGCAGACTGCCCATGGCCGCAAGGCGGCCGTGGTGGTGGCCGACCTGGGCCAGCGCGACGGCCAGCGCCGCGTGGAAGCGCTGCTGCGCGATGACGCCAGCATCGACGTCCTGGTGAACAACGCTGGCTTCGGCCTGGTCGCGCCCTTCCTGCAGGCCGACCTCGACCGCATGGAAGCCATGATCGACCTGAACGTTACGGCGCTGACGCGCCTGGCCCACGCCGCCGCCGCGGCGTTCCTGGCGCGCGGCAAGGGCGACATCATCAATATTTCTTCCATCGCGGCCATCAATACCGATGTGCTGAACGGCGTCTACAGCGGCACCAAGGCCTACGTCCTGGCGCTGTCGCAAGCGATGCAATATGAACTGCGCGACAAGGGCGTGCGGGTGCAGGCCGTACTGCCTGGCCCCACGGCCACCGAGTTCTGGGGCGTGGCCGGCATGGACCACGCCAAGCTGCCCCAGGATTGGGTGATGAGCGCCGAAGACATGGTGGACGCGTCGCTGGCCGGCCTGGACCAGGGCGAAGCCGTGACCATCCCGTCGTTGCAGGACGGCGAGGACTGGCTGCGCTACGACGCCCAGCGCCAGGAACTGGCGCAACGCCTGGCGGTGGGCAAGCCGGGCCCGCGCTATGGCGTGGGGCGCTGAGCCCGCGGGGAGTTCGGCAAGGTTTGGCAGGAATTGAAGGTTTGTTGTCCCGCGCACGCGCCGTCGCATCGATAGCCTAGTTCGTCACGGGCGCCACGTCGGCGCCCGGTGCATGGACCGACACGACGATGTTCACGACGGCTGCCGCGGGCGGACGCAACGCCCGCGTCCTGGCGCTCTGCCAGGGCCTGTATACCTGCGCGATATCCATAGACCTGACCTTGACCGGGCTGACCGGCTACCAGCTGGCGCCCGACAAGTCGCTGGCGACGCTGCCATTCGCCCTGATCACGGTGGCCGGCGCGGTGACGACCTGGTTCGCGTCCTTCCTGCTGCAACGCTGGGGACGGCGCGCGGGCTTCGTGCTGGGCGCCATGACCTGCGGCGTGGGCGGCCTGGTGTCGGTGTGGGCGGTCTTCCATGCCAATTTCTGGATGTTCTGCGCCGGCACCGCCGCGGTGGGCGTCTTCCAGGCGTTTGCCCAGTACTACCGCCTGGCGGCCGCCGACGCCGTCCCGAATGCCGACAAGAGCCGCGCCATTTCGCTGGTGCTGGGCGGTGGCGTGGTGGCGGCGATATTGGGGCCCGCGCTGGCGAACTGGGCCAAGGATCTTTTCCCGGCCGTCCTGTTCGCGGGCGCCTACCTGATGGTGGCCCTGCTGGGCTTCGCCTCGGCGGCGATCCTGTGGGCTGGGTACCGCGACGGTCCGGATCCCCACGCCGTCCCCGCCCCCGCCGCCACGTCCGGCGTGGCAGGCGGTGTCGCGCCGGCGGAGGCTGCCAGCCCGCCGGAGCGGCCCCTGGCGCAGATCGCGCGCCAGCCGGTGTTCATCGCGGCCATCGCCAACAACGTCGTCGGATCGGTATCGATGATGGCGGTGATGACGGCCGCGCCGCTGGCTGCCGTTGCGTGCTCCCACACGATGGACCAGGGCGCCGGCATCATCCAATGGCACCTGGTGGGCATGTACGCGCCCTCTTTCTTCGCGGGCGCGCTGATCGCCCGCTTCGGGCTGCCGACGGTACTCTACGCGGGCATGGCGCTGAACGTGATCAGCGCGCTGGCGGCCATGGCGTCCACCAGCCTGGACGCGTTCTATGTCTCGCTGTTCGCGCTGGGCGTGGGCTGGAATTTCATGTTCGTGGGCGGCACCACCTTGCTGGCGCGCAGCTACCGTCCGGCCGAACGCGCGGCAACGCAGGGCTGCGCCGAGCTGCTGCGCTATGTCGCGACCGCGCTCGCCACCCTGGCGGCCGGCCCGGTGCTGGAGCGCTTCGGCTGGTTCACGCTGAACGCGGCTATGCTGCCGGTGGTAGCGCTCGCGGCCGCCATGACCCTGTGGTGGCACCTGAAAACACCGAGGATGGAATGACGCGCCCAAGCCCGGACGTACCCGAGGACACATTGCCCGCACAGCGGCGCCTGGTCGTGATGCTGAGCTATCGCGGCGCCAACCTGCTGGACATCAGCGGGCCCGTGCAGGCCTTCGAAACGGCGAACCGGCAGGCCGTGGCGTCGGGCGAACAGCGGTCCCCGCCCTACGACATCGTCGTCGCCTCGGAAAACGGCGGCCCGGTGCTGACCGGCGCCGGCGTGGCGGTCGCCACAGAAGCGCTGGATGCGCTGGCGGGCCGCACCATCGATACCCTGATCGCGCCGGGCGGCAGCACCGACGGCCAGGTGGTCGCCGAGCCGGCGCTGTCACGCTGGATCGCGCGGCAGGCCAGCCAGGCGCGGCGGCTGTGCTCCGTATGCACGGGCACCTTCCTGCTGGCGGAAGCCGGTTTGCTGCAGGGGCTGCGCGTGACGACGCACTGGCGCTGGGCCGGCCGCCTGCAGGCCATGTATCCCGGTTTGCGCGTCGATGCGGAACCCATCTTCATCCAGCAGGACAACATCTGGACCTCGGCCGGCGTGACCGCGGGCATCGATCTGGCGCTGGCCTTGGTCGAGGCCGACCTGGGCCATCGCATCGCGCTGGGAACGGCGCGCGACATGGTCATGTTCATCAAGCGGCCGGGCGGGCAGTCGCAATTCAGCGTACCGCTGCTCGCGCAGCAGGAATCCGGGCAGCCGCAGTTCGCCGAGCTGCATGCCTGGATGGCCGCTCACCTGCATGAGGACCTGCGCGTGGAGCGGCTGGCCGAACAGGCCGGCATGGCGCCGCGCACCTTCGCCCGCGCCTATGTGGCGGCGGTCGGCCGGACGCCGGCCAAGACGGTGGAATGCATGCGTTTCGAGGCGGCCTGCCGGGCATTGGAAGCCAGCGTCGCGCCGCTCAAGCGCATCGCCGCCGATACGGGGCACGGCAGCGAGCAGAACCTGCGCCGCCTGTTCCTGCGCCGGCTGCGCGTCACGCCGCAGCAGTATCGGGCGCGCTTCGCGCCGAACCATCCGCTGCACGCGTGAGCGCCGCGCGGCGCATAAGGGTATGCCTTCCGGCTATGTAGCGGCGTGATAAATTTCACGGCCGTCCGCGCGCCACCCCGTTCTGTTCCATAGGCGCCGGCTTGGAGACATCGCGTGTTCAGCTGGTTCAAGCAAGGCCTGGGCGCGTACGCGCCGGCCCCCGTCGGCGCCAGCAGGCGCGACAAAATCCTGGGCGCCGTGGGCGCGCTGTTCGGCCTGTTAAGCACGGAATGGATCGCCCGCCATGCGCTCGGCGAGGCCAGCCCGTGGTTCATCGCACCCATGGGCGCCTCGGCCGTGCTGGCGTTCGCCGCGCCGGCCAGTCCGCTGGCGCAGCCCTGGTCCTTGATGGCCGGCAATGTCAGCGCCGCGCTGGTCGGCGTGTTCTTCGCGCACCTGATTCCAGCGCCGGGCCTGGCGGCGGCCTGCAGCGTCGCCGCGGCCATCGCCGTCATGTTTGCCCTGCGTTGCCTGCATCCGCCCAGTGGCGCCGTCGCGCTGACCGCCGTGCTGGGCGGCCCTTCCATCGCGCAGCTGGGCTATGGCTATGCCCTGTACCCGGTGGCGATGAATTCCGCGGTGCTGCTGTGCATCGCGGTCGTCTTCAATGGCGTGCTCAAACGCAATTATCCGCACCGCCATGTCCAGGCCGCGCCGGCCGCGCTGAACCGCGCGCCCACGCCGCTGGGCTTCACCAGCGCCGATCTCGACGATGCCCTGCGTTCGCATGACCAGTTGCTGGACATCAGCCGGGAAGACCTGGCCGATATCGTGCTGGAGGCGGAACGCCGCGCCAGCCTGCGTCGCTTCGGCGGCCTGGCCTGCGGGCAGGTCATGCTGCGCGATGCGGTCGCGGTGCGCGATGACGAGCCGCTGGACGCCGCGATGCGGCTGCTGGACCGCCATCGGCTGGCGGCCCTGCCCGTCGTGGATGGCCAGGGCCGTCTGCTCGGTCTGCTGGCGCACGGCGACGCGTCCGCCCGCACGGTGCGGCTGGCGTCGGCGCCTGGACAGACTCCGCCGGCCTTGTCGGCGCGCGATTGCATGCGCTCCGAAGTGGCCTACGCCACGCCCGCCATGCCGGCGATCGAGCTGGCCCGACCGATGGCGTCCGGCATCGCCTGCGTGCCGGTCGTGGACGAGAGCCGCAGGCTGGTCGGCGTCATCCATGCGCCGCAACTGATCGACGCCCTGTATCAGCTGGCGCTGGCTTCCGGCGACTCCGTGGCGGGCAATCGCGCGGCGATACGCACCCTGGACGTCGCCGCCTGAGCTCGCCAACCGACACGCCGCGCCGGTGCGCGACGGCCGGCCTCGTGGCCTATTGCAGCACTTCGCCGTGCACGCCGGCGGCCAGCGTTTCGCTCTCCCAGCGCTTGCGCGGCACCACTTCCGCCACTGGGCCGCCCGGTGAGCGGAACTTGACCGGCAGGTGGCCGGGCTCGGTCAGGATCTCCCCGCCGTTCTTCCTGATCGCCGCGATGAACGCGTCCAGGTCGTCGACTTCCATGCCGATGTGATGGATGCACGGCGAAGGCCCGGCGAATTCCGCTTCGTCCGCATCCGCCGATTCGTATTGGATCAGCGTCAGGTCCATGTAGCCGTCGGTCATGTGGCGGGAGATATGGTCGCCGCGCTTGCCCTTGCGACGCACCGTATTCACGTGGGTATAGCCGAATACGTTCTCGTAGAACGCGCTTTCCCTGTCCAGGTCTTCGACCCGGAAGGCGATGTGCTTGATGGGATTGGGCATGTCTTCCTCCTGGTGGCGCCTGCCGGCCGGCAGGGCGTGCGCCGAGTGTAGGCGCCGGCCCCGGTCGTAGTCAAACGAATCATTCGAATGATTCGAATTGATACAATGATGGCCAGCCTTTCCCGGATCCCGCCATGCCCGCCAGCGCACCTTCGTTCGACCAGCCTCTCTATGAAATCGTCCGTGCCGGAATCGTCGAGCGCCTGCGCACCGGGGTCTGGGCCGCCGGCGACCGGCTGCCGCCGGAACCCGAACTGGCCAGGTTGTTCGGCGTAGGCATCGGGACGGTACGCAGGGCGGTCGAGGCGCTGGTGGCCGAGCGGCTGCTGACGCGCCGTGCCGGGCGCGGCACGGAAGTCGCGCGCTTTACCGACGACCATGCCTTCGACCTGTACTTCAACTACGTCGATCCGACGGGCGCGGCCATCAAGGTGACGGCCGAGTTGCTGTCCTTCGCCAGGGAGCGCGCCACCGCGCGTTTCGCCGCGCTGTTCGGTATCGAACGCAACGGCTCGCTCGCCCATGTGGAGAACCTGCGCAGGATGGACGGCGTACCGGTGATGCTGGACCGGCTGTGGATGCCCTTGAACGTGTTCCCCAACCTGTCCGGCCAGGATTTCGCGGCGCGGCGCGGTTCGATCTACGGCTACTACCAGGAACGCTACGGCGTGTCGGTCGTGCGCGTGCAGGAGGACGTCACCGCCGCGGATGCCGACGCCGGCGTGGCCGCGGCCTTCGGACTCAAACCAGGGACCTCGGTGTTGCAGGTCGAGCGTACGGCGTATACCTTCCAGGACAAGCCGGTGGAATTCCGGCGGCGCTACGTGGACACGCGGTATTGCGCGTATCGCAACGTGCGCGGCCTGCAGGATTGATCCGCCCGGCCCCCGCGGGCGGGAAGGTTCAGGACTGGTCGCGCCGCTGCGCGCGCCAGGCCTGGTAGCGTGCCTGGTTCTCGGCATTGGGCGGATACAGGCCCGGCAGCTGCGCGCCGCCTTCCACCTGTTCCATGATCCAGGCCTCCTGCTGTTCCTGTTCGACGGCGGCCTGCACGACTTCTTCCAGCAGGGCGGCGGGTATCAGCACGGCGCCGTCGGCGTCGAGCACGATGACGTCATTGGGAAACACCGCCACGCCGCCGCAGCTGATGGCTTCCTGCCAGCCGACGAAGGTCAGGCCGGCCACCGAGGGCGGCGCCGCCGCGCCGCGGCACCATACCGGCAGCTGCGTACCCAGCACGCCGGCCAGGTCCCGCACCACGCCGTCGGTCACCAGCGCCGCCACGCCACGCTTGCGCATGCGCGCGCACAGGATGTCGCCGAAGATGCCGGCGTCCGTCACGCCGAGCGCGTCGACGACGGCGATGCAGCCATCGGGCATCGCTTCGATCGCGGCCCGCGTGGATATCGGCGACGCCCATGACGCCGGCGTCGCCAGGTCTTCCCGTGCCGGGACGAAACGCAGGGTGAAGGCCCGCCCCACGATACGGGGGCTATCCGACCGCAATGGCGCCGCGCCGCGGATCCAGACATTGCGCAGGCCTTTCTTCAGCAGAACGGTGGTCAATGTCGCCGTGGTGATGTGCGTCAGGGCCTGGACGATGCTGCCATCCAGCGGTGCGGCTTGCGTGGTCATGTGGGTGTTCTCCTGGTCAACCCTTGAGGCAGGTGCTCATGAAGGTCTTGCGCTGGTCGCCCTTCAGCGCCTGCTTGCTGGCCTGGGCATTGCAGTCCTTCATCTTCTGTTGTTGCGGCGTCAGGGTGGCGGCGGGCTGTTCGCCTTTCAGACAGGCGCTCATGGCGGATTTGTAGGTGTCGCCGGTCTTGCCCTTGTTGGCGGCGCTGCATTTCGCCATCCGCTCCTGTTGCGGCGTGGGGGTCTTGGCCGGCGCGGTGGTCTGCGCCATCGATACCGAAGCGGCCAGGCTTGCCGCCATGGCGGCCATGATCAACGTGCGATGTCGAAAAAGCATGATGTCCTCTCGATAAGAGGGCCGGCCGCGTGTCGTCCTGCATGCTCGCGCGTACGCCTGCCGCCCCTGCACACGCCGGCGCGCTCCGCCGGTGCGGCGATCATGTTCCAAAGCCGGGCCGCTCGCAAGAGGGCAAACGCGGGATGTCCCTAGGTTGCCGCTGGCAGCCGCCCGCCGCTAGCATTGAAAATTCCAAGATCGTGAAAATTTCATTTCCATGGCCCTGTCGAGCGCCGCACGCAAGCCCACGCCGGCGCCGGACGCGCGAGCCGCGGTCCGGCCGCGCGCCGTGCGCCAGGGGCATTCGCTGGTTGACCTCTGGCTGGGCGAACAGCTGCGCCAGCTGCGCAAGGACCAGGGCCGATCGCTGGCCGACGTGGCCGGTGCCTGCGGCATGTCCCTGGGCCTGCTTAGCCAGATCGAGCGCGGGCTGAGTTCGATATCGGTGAAGACGCTGCGCTTGCTGGCGCGCGAACTGCGCGTGTCGGCCGACACGCTGCTGCGCAACGCCGAATGCGACGACACGGCCGCCGGCGACAACGTCGAGCGCGCCGGCACGCATCGCATGCTGCGCCTGGACGAAAAAGGCATCGCCAAGGAAGTAGTCACGCCGCCGGCCGCGCGCACCATGGACCTGTGCCGTATCTCCATCGCGCCCGGCGGTTCCACCGGCGACGAGCTGTTCATCACGGACAAGGGCGAACAGGTGGGCGTGGTCCTGAGCGGCCTGCTGGAATTGCGCATCGAAGACCGCGTCATGCTGCTGCGCGCGGGCGACAGCTTCTGCTATGCCAGCCGCACGCCGCGCCGCTGGCGCAATCCGGGCGATATCCGCACGGAAGTGATCTGGGCCATCAGCAACATCGCGGCTGATGCGGATGGCGATGCGACCGCATCGCCGCCCCGGCCTCGGGAAGGACGGCGCCGGCGAACCTAGCGCCCGTTGACCGGAGGACCTTACTTCAACGTCAACGGACTGTGGCTCGCCGCCGCCGGCATGTCAACGTCACGCGATTTCACTTCACGCATAAAAGGACGATCCATGAAGCTCAGATCCATCGCCGCATCCCTGTTCGCCGCGATTTCGCTGGCCGCGGCCGCCACGGCCGGCGCGCAGGCCGTCGTGAAGGTGGGCTCCACGCCCACCGGCAGTCCGTTCACCTTTCTGGATACCAAGACCAATTCCATCGAAGGCGTGATGGTGGACATCATGAAGGCGGTAGGCAAGGAGGCCGGCTTCCAGGTGCAGATCGAACCGATGGCGTTTTCCGCCTTGATCGGGTCGCTGCAGTCCAAGCGCATCGACGTGATTTCCGCCGCGATGTTCATCACGCCGGAACGGCAGAAAGTGGTGTCCTTTTCCGACCCCGTCTACACCTATGGTGAAGGCCTGATGGTGCCCAAGAGCGACACCAAGGAATACACCAGCTTCGCCGACATGAAAGGCATGACCGTGGGCGTGCAGGTCGGCACCGCCTTCGTCAAGCCCATCCAGGACAGCGGTGTGTTCAAGGAGGTCAAGCTCTATGACAATCCGCCCGACATGATGCGCGACGTCAACGCCGGCCGCATCCAAGGCGGCTTCATGGATTATCCGATCGCGGCCTACACCATCAACCAGAATGCCAGCGGCGCCTTCAGCAACCTGCGCATGGTCAAGAGCTACAAGCCCGCCGTGACCGGCAGCGTCGGTATCGCCACGCGCAAGGACGATCCCGAGTTGCTGAAGAAGATCGACACGGCGCTGAAGAAGCTGAAGGCCGACGGCACGGTCGACGCCATCCTGAAGAAGTGGGGCCTGGCCTGACCCTGACGCAGCCAGGCAACGGGGGATAAAACGATGATGGAATTTTTCCAGGATGCGCGGGAGTACCTGCCCATCCTGTTGCAGGGCGCCAAGCTGACCATACTGGTGACGGTGGGCTCGCTGGCCTTGTCGACGGTGCTGGGCCTGGTCTGGGCCTTGATGCGCGTGTCCGGCATCAAGGCCTTGGCCAGGTTCAGCGCCGGCCTGATCAATGTGCTGCGCGGCATCCCCATCATCGTGCTCCTGTTCTACATCTACTTCGTCATGCCGGATGCCGGCATCGCGCTGACCGCGGTGCAGGCCGCGATCATCGGCCTGGGCATCGCCTACTCGGCCTACCAGGCGGAGAACTTTCGCGCCGGCATCGAGGCGATCGACCGCGGGCAGGTGGAAGCGGCCATGGCGATGGGCATGAGCTGGAGCCTGACCATGCGCCGCGTGGTGCTGCCCCAGGCCGTGCGCATCGTGCTGCCGCCCTACGGCAACATCATGATCATGATGTTGAAGGATTCCTCGCAGGCCTCCACCATCACGGTGGCGGAGCTCGCGCTGCAGGGCAAGCTGATCGCCGTGTCGACCTTCAAGAACGCCACGGTATTCACGCTGGTCGCGCTGATGTACCTGGTGATGTGCGTGCCGCTCATCCTGCTGGTGCGCCACCTCGAGAAAAGGAGCGCCGCCAGATGATCGCGATGCGAGGCGTGCACAAGCGGTTCGGCAGCCTGGAGGTGTTGAAGGGCATCGATGCCGAAATCAGCAAGGGCGAGGTGGTGTGCATCATCGGCCCGTCGGGTTCGGGCAAGTCGACCATCCTGCGCTGTATCAACGGACTGGAGCGCTACAACCAGGGCGAGATCACCGTCGACGGACAGCGCGTGGATTGCGACGCCGCGTCCATCGTGTCGATCCGCACGCAGGTGTCCATGGTGTTCCAGCGCTTCAACCTGTTCCCGCATCGAACCGCGCTCGAGAACGTCATCGAAGGGCCGATCTACGTCAAGGGCGAGCCGCGCGCGCAGGCCACCGAGCGTGGACGGGAATTGCTGGCCAGCGTCGGCCTGGCCGACAAGGCCGATGCGCATCCGCCGCAGCTGTCCGGCGGCCAGCAGCAGCGCGTGGCGATCGCGCGCGCGCTGGCGATGCAACCCAAGGCCATCCTGTTCGACGAGCCGACGTCCGCGCTGGATCCCGAACTGGTGGGAGACGTGCTGGGCGTCATGCGCAAGCTGGCCGACGACGGCATGACCATGGTCGTGGTCACCCATGAAATCAGCTTCGCTCGTGAAGTGGCCGATCGCGTGCTGTTCTTCGACGGCGGCGTGGTGGTGGAACAGGGCGTCGCGCGCGAAGTGCTGAATCATCCCACTCATCCGCGCACGCAGGATTTCCTGCGCCGCGTGCTGCATCCCATGTAAGGACCACCTCATCATGCCGCAAGCTCAGAGCCGCAGCGCCGCCGACGGCGTGTTCGATGGCGACGGAAAGGGGCCTTTTCCCCTGTCGCCATCCCTGTGGGCGGCCACCGCCGGCACGGCGCCGCCCACCGAGGCCCTGGCGGGCGCGGCCAGCGCCGACGTGCTGGTGATCGGCGGCGGCTACGCCGGCCTGAGCACCGCGCTGCACCTGGCGGAGCGCGGCGTGAATGTCGTCGTGCTGGAGGCGCAGCAGATCGGCTTCGGCGGCTCGGGCCGCAATGGCGGCCAGGTCATCCCCGGCTTGAAGTACGACCCGGACGAGCTGCTGGCGCACTACGGACCGGAACGCGGCGAGCAGGTCATACACTTCGCCGGACGCACGGCCGATATCGTCTTCGACCTGATCGAGCGGCACGGCATGGATGTACCGCGCACGCGCGCCGGCTGGATCCAGGGCGCCCATACCCCACAGGCGCTGGCGCTCGCGCACAAGCGCGCGGCGCAGTGGGCGCGACGGGGCGTCGATACGCGCCCGCTGGACCGCGCACAGGTCGGCGCGCTGCTGGGCACGGACAAATACCTGGGCGGTTGGATGGACACCCGCGCCGGCGCCATACAGCCCCTGAGCTACGTGCGCGGACTGGCGCGCGCGGCGATGAATGCGGGGGCCCGTGTCCACACGGCCAGCCCGGTGACGGACCTGCGGCGCGACGGCGGCACATGGATCGCCACGACGGTCTCCGGCGCCACCGTCGCCGCCGACAGGGTGGTGATGTGCACCAATGCCTACGGCGCCGGCCTGTGGCCAGGACTGAAGCCGACCATCATCGACGCCAATACCTTCCAGGTGGCCACGCAGCCGCTGCCGGAGGATGTGCGGGCCGGCATCCTGCCGCAGGGTCAGGTGTGTTCGGATACCCGCAACCTGCTGCTTTACTTTCGCCAGGATCACCAGGGCCGTCTGCTGATGGGCGGGCGCGGGCCGTTCCGCGAGCCGCGCAGCGTGGCGGACTGGCGCCATCTCGAGCGGGTCATGGTGAAGATGTTCCCGCGCGTGGCCGGCGTGCCTTTCGAATTCCGCTGGTGCGGCCGGGTCGCCATCACGCGCGACTATCTGCCGCATCTGCATGAGCCCGAACCCGGCCTGCTGATCGACATCGGCTGCCAGGGACGTGGCGTCGGCTTGCAGACCGCCATGGGCAAGGCGATGGCGGACTACATCGTCACGGGCTCGGCCGCGTCGCTGCCCGTGCCGCTGTCGCCCATCAAGCCTTTTCCGCTGTACGGTCTGCGGCGTGTCTACGTGAATGCCGTCGTGACCTGGTATCGGCTGACGGACGGCGGCGTTTGACGCATCGCTTGAGCCGGATCACAGGGGGCGCCTTTCGCGGTGCGGCTGCCGGGAAGCGCCAGGCATGCGATGGGCAGCGGCCGGCGGTAGCGCCGCGTTTGTATTGAGGTTAACCATTATTCCAACCCGCGGCCCGGCTTCCTAAGATGCCGGTTCCACCATCGCGGCGGATGTCTTTCTAGCGGGGGTTTTCCCTGCCAACGGCGCGATACGTTCGGAGGACAAGTTTCTTGGCCAGTACAGCTCATCCCGCAGCGGGTGCGTCGCCCGCGGCGCGGCGCGGCACCCGTTTTCCCTGGGCCAGGTTCCTGCATCGCGCGTTCGTGGCATCGATGTACGGCTTCATGCTGTGCCCCCTGGTCGTGGTGGTGTGGCTCAGTTTCTTCAAGGACGCCATCCTGTATTTCCCGCCATCGGGTTATACCGTCCAGTGGTACGTCAAGGCCTGGGCCAACGACGCCTTCGCCAATGGCTTCGTTTTCAGCCTGCAGGTGGCCCTGCTGGCGGCGGCGTGCGGCGTCGTGCTGGGCGTCATGGCCGCGCTGGCGATCGTGCGCTACCGCTTTACGGGGGCGGCCTGGGTCAACACCATGCTGCTGTCGCCGCTGCTGGTGCCCGGCATCGTCGCCGGCATCGCCATCTACCTGTTCTATCTGCGCGCGGAAAACCTGCTGGACCGCGATATCGTCGGCACCTACGGCGGCCTGGTCGCGGCCCATGTGTGCCTGACCATTCCGTGGACCGTGCGCCTGGTGACGGCCAGCATGGCGGGCCTGGATCCTTCCATCGAGGAGGCGGCGCGCAATCTGGGCGCGAGCGGCCGCGTGGCGTTCATGCGCATCACGCTGCCCATGCTGCGTCCCGCCATCGTCGCGGCGGGCCTGTTCAGCTTCATCGTCTCGTTCGAGAACCTGGAATTGTCGCTGTCCCTGGTCGGACCGGGGCGGACCACCCTGCCCATCGCCATCATGCAGTACCTGGAATTCAATCTGGATCCGACCATCGCCGCCGTCTCGTCCGTGCAGATACTGCTGCTGGGACTGATCATGCTGGTGACCGATCGCTTCGTCAAACTCAGTCAGGTGGTATAGCCGATGGCCAAGGTCTCACTGGAACATCTGCACAAGCAGTTCGGCGCGTCGGTAGCCGTGGCCGACTTTTCGCTGGAGATCGCCGACGGCGAGCTGGTTGCCTTCCTGGGGCCCAGCGGCTGCGGCAAGACCACCACCCTGCGCATGATCGCCGGATTCCTGGCGCCATCCGCCGGCACCATCCGTATCGGCGGCAAGGACATCACGGACCTGCCCGTCCACAAGCGCGACACGGGCATGGTGTTCCAGCGTTATGCCCTGTTCCCGCACATGACGGTGGCGCAGAACGTCGCCTTCGGGCTGGAGATGCACAAGGTGCCCGCGGCCGAGCGCGATGGCCGCATCCGCGACGTGCTGGACATGGTGCGCATGACCGCGCTGCGCGACCGCTATCCGCGCCAGCTGTCGGGCGGGCAGCAGCAGCGCGTGGCCATCGCCCGCGCGCTGGCCATCCAGCCCAAGGTCTTCCTGCTGGACGAGCCGCTGTCCAACCTGGACGCCAAGCTGCGGCTGGAAGTGCGCGAAGAGATCCGCGCCTTGCAGCAGCGGCTGGGACTGACCACGATTTTCGTGACGCACGATCAGGAGGAAGCCCTGGCCGTGGCCGATCGCATGGCGATCATGCATGACGGCAAGGTACAGCAGGTGGGCTCCCCGGACGCCCTGTACGAGCGGCCCGCCAATCTGTTCGTGGCGGACTTCCTTGGCAAGATGAATTTCTTCCGTGGCGGGCTGGCCGACGGTGGCGTGTTCGGTACCGAGCAAGGCGCGCGCATCCACGTCGCCGGCGCGCTGGCCGGCGCGCGGCATGTGGGCGTGAGACCGGAACGCGTGCGCCTGTCGGCGCAGCCTGGCGGCGGCAATGCGTTGCCCGGCGTGGTGGAATCCACGGTCTACCTGGGGGCCCAGCTCGAAGTTCGCGTCAAGCTGGAAAACGGCGAGGCCATCGTCAGCCAGCTGCCCAACGATGCCGGCTGGAAGTCGGCCCTGCCCGCCGCCGGGACGGGCGCGGCGCCAGGCCCGGGCAGCCGTGTGTACGCCTGCTTCGACGCCGCCGATTGCGTCACGTTCGCGGACTGAGGCGCCCATGAGTGCATCGGCATCCGTTCCCGCGTCCACGGCGGCTTCCACCACCCGGCCCGTGCCGCTGGGCGCCGGCCTGGCCTTTCCGGCGTCGCTGGTGGTGCTGCTGATCATCATGGTGCCCCTGCTGCAGCTTGTCCGGTACAGCTTCAATCACTTCGATCCCAGCGAGATGATGCAGCAGGCGTTCACGCTGGAGAACTACGCCCGGTTCTTCGCCGATCCCTACTACCGCAACGTGTTCCTGACCACGATAGGCGTGGCCGCGCTGTGCACGGTGCTGGCCCTGGTGCTGGGGTTCCCGGTGGCCTACTTCCTGGCCAGGACGGAAAGCCGCTACAAGAGCCTGTTCGTCATCCTGCTGGTATTTCCATTGATGGTGGGCAGCGTGGTGCGCGCGGCCGGGTGGATGGTGATCCTGGGCAACGCCGGCATCGTCAATGCGGTGCTCAAGCGCCTGGGACTGATCGAGCATTCCCTGCAGCTGATGTACACGCCCACGGCGGTGGTGATCGGCACCACCGCCGTCGTCATGCCCTACCTGATCCTGACGCTGCAAAGCGTGCTGGAAGGCATGGATTTTTCGGTGGAGGAAGCCGCCCGCAACCTGGGCGCGGACTTCTTCACGACGTTTCGCCGCGTCGTTCTGCCGATCGCCGCGCCCGGTGTCGCGGCGGGCACCATGCTGGTCTTCATCCTTTGCATGAACGCCTACGCCACGCCGGTGCTGCTGGGCGGCACCGGCCTGACGATGATGGCGCCCGCGCTGTACGACCAGATCACCCGCGCGTCCAACTGGCCGTTCGGATCGGCCATGGCGCTGATACTGGTCTGCGCGACCCTGTTGATGGCATTGTTGTCCAACTGGCTGATCCATCGCCGCTATGTGAAAACCATGGCGTCCTGATCTCGATCGCCATCCACCCACCAAGACACGCGCCGGGAGGCCGAGTATGACCGCAGTCCTGTTCGAGAACGCCAATCTGCTGGACCCCGACTCGCCGGAGCTGCGCGAAGGCATGCACGTGCTGGTGGAAGACGGCGCGATCAAGGAAGTCTCCGACCGTCCGATAGGCGCGCGGTCGGCCCGCGCCATCGACGTGCGCGGGCGCACGCTGATGCCGGGGCTGATCGACCTGCATGCGCACGTCATGGCGACCCAGTTGAACCTGAGCACGCAAGGCATGCTCCCCGACGCGCTGGTCATGATGCGCGCGGTGCCGATCATGGCGGCCATGCTGCGCCGCGGATTCACCACCGTGCGCGACGCCGGCGGCGCCGGCTGGGGCCTGAAGTGCGCCGTGGAAGAAGGCACGCTGGTGGGGCCGCGCCTGTTCATCTCCGGCCGCGCCATCAGCCAGACCGGCGGGCATGGCGATCCGCGTCCGCGTTCCGATCACCTGCGGCCCATGAGCTTCTGCGGTTGCTGCTTTCGCGCGGGCGACATCGGCCGCGTGGCCGACGGTGTCGATGAGGTGCGCCGGGCCGTGCGGCAGGAACTGCAGATGGGCGCGGACCAGATCAAGATCATGGCGTCCGGGGGCGTGGCGTCGCCCACCGACCCGATTGCGTCCTTCGGTTATTCCGAAGACGAGATCCGCGCCATCGTCGCGGAGGCGCGCGGCCGCCAGACCTATGTGCTGGCCCATGCCTATACCGCTGAAGCGATCAGCCGCGCCGTCAAATGCGGCGTGCGCACCATCGAGCACGGCAACCTGATCGACGAGGACGCCGCCGCCGTCATGGCGACGCATGGCGCCTATGTGGTGCCGACGCTGGTCACCTACGAGGCCCTGGCCAACGAAGGCGCCGACTACGGCCTGCCGCCCGACAGCGTCGCCAAGATCGCCACGGTGCGTACCGCGGGCCTGAAGTCGCTGGAAATCTACAAGCGGGCGGGGGTCAAGATGGGCTACGGATCGGACCTGCTGGGGCCGTCGCAGCGGCTGCAGAGCGACGAGTTCCGCCTGCGGACCCAGGTGCTGACGCCGCACGAGGTCATACAGAGCGCCACCAGCGTGGCCGCCGAAGTGCTGCGCATGGAAGACCGCCTGGGCCGTATCGTCCCGGGCGCCATCGCCGACGTGCTGGTGGTCGACGGCAATCCCTACAAGGACGTGTCCTGCCTGCTGGGCCAGGGCGACCACATCGATCTGGTCATGAAGGACGGCAAGATCTTCCACGGTGCGGCGGAGGCCTGAGCGATGGCGATCGATAACCCCTATGCCAATGTCGATGTCGGCGAGGAATCGCGCGCGCTGAACGCGGCCAAGGGCTGGCATCCGCCGACGGCCGCCAGCGCGCGCGATCGCGGCGATGGTCCGTTCAAGCGGCTGGTCCTGCGCGGCGCGACCGTCATCGACGGTACCGGCGCGCCACCCTGGGGACCGGTGGACATCGTGGTGGAAAACGACCGCATCGCCGCGCTGGTGCTGGTGGGCACGCCGCACAAGCCCATCAACCCCGACCGCCGTCCGGCCGCCGGCGACCATGAAGTCGATTGCCACGGCAAGTTCGTGACGCCGGGCTTCGTCGATGCGCACGCGCATATCGGCACGCCATACCACACCATGAGCGGCGTGGCGCCGCCCGCCGACTACATCTACAAGCTCTGGCTCGCGCATGGCGTGACGACCGTGCGCGAAATGGGCTCCATGAACGGCCTGGGCTACAACCTGGACCAGAAGGAGAAATCCGAGCGCAACGAAATCGCCGCGCCGCGCATCCTGGCGCACGTGGTGTTTCCCGCGGTCAACGATCGCGTCAAGACCATCCATACCCCGGAGCAGGGGCGCGAGTGGGTGCGCAAGATCAAGGCGCGCGGCGCCGACGGCATCAAGTTCTTCGGCGCGCCGCCCGCCATCATGCAGGCCGCGCTGGACGAGGCCCGCAAGGTCGGCCTGCGATCCGGTTGCCACCATGCGCAGATGGCGGTCACGCGCGTCAACGCGCTGAAGTCCGCGCAATGGGGGCTGACGAGCTCCGAGCATTACTACGGCCTGCCCGAAGCCTTGTTCGAGAACCGCGTGGTGCAGGACTTCCCCACGGACTACAACTACGGCGACGAGTACTTCCGCTTTGCGCTGGCTGGCCAGACCTTCATGCAGGCGGCCCAGCCCGGCAGTGCCAAATGGCGCGAGGTCATGGATCGCTTCCTGGAGCTGGACCACACCTTCGTGCCCACCTTCAACATCTACGACGCCAACCGCGACCTGATGCGGGCGCGGCGCGCCGACTGGCACGACGACTACACCTGGAATGCCATCTGGAAGTACTTCCAGCCGCAGCGGGGCGGCCATGGCGCCTATTGGTACCGCTGGAGCACGACCAACGAGATCGAGTGGAAGCAGAACTACCGCCTGTGGATGCAGTTCATCAACGAATACAAGAACCTGGGTGGCCGGGTTTGCGCCGGCAGCGATTCCGGCTTCATCTTCCAGATCTACGGCTTCGGTTTCGTGCGCGAGCTGGAATTGCTGCAGGAAGCGGGCTTCCATCCCCTGGAGGTGCTGCGCGCGGCCACGTCGCTGGGCGCCGACCTGCTGGGCGTAGGCGACGACACCGGTTCGGTGGACGTGGGCAAGCGCGCGGACCTGCTGGTGCATGACCAGAACCCGCTGGAGGATTTCAAGCTGCTGTACGGCACCGGCGCCATGCGACTGAACGACGAGACCGGCAAGGTGGAGTGGAAGCGGTCGTTGCGGCATACGGTGAAAGGCGGCGTGGTGTACGACACCGAGCAGCTGCTTGCCGACGTGCGGGCCCTGGTCAAGGACAGCTGGGAAGGAGATCCGGATGGACCGCCCCACGCCCGTTGAGCTGATCGTCCTGTCGGGCTTCCTGGGGAGCGGCAAGACCAGCCTGCTGGTCGACTTCCTGCGCACGGACGACGCCGGCGATACCGGCGTGATCGTCAACGAGGTGGGCGAGATCGGCGTGGACGGCGCCATCGTGGCCGACGGCGGCGGTGGCGTGCCGATGACCCTGCTGGCCAACGGTTGCGTATGCTGCTCGCTGCGTAGCGGACTGGTCGATACCGTGCATGCGCTGTTGAACGCGCCGCGTCCCGATGGCAGACCGCTCGCCCGCATCATCCTGGAAACCAGCGGACTGTCGCGGCCCGGACCCATCATCGCGTCGCTGGCGGATCCCGAGCTGACGGGCCGTGGCCTGCGGCTCAGCGTGGTGACGACCTATGACTGCGCGCGCGGCCCGCTGGGCGACGAGCAGTTCGAAGAGGCCGCCGCGCAATTCGCCGCCGCGCAGCGGATCGTGCTGACCAAGACCGACCTGGCCCTGTCCGGCGCCGGCGACGACGGTGGGCTGGACCTGCATGCGGCGCGCGCGCGAGCCATGAACCCCCTGGCCCAGATCGTGGCGGAAGCGGATCGCGAGCGTGCCGTCCATGAGGCGTTCGCGCCGCTGGCGACCGCGCCGGCCGTGTCGGCCGCGGAAATGGCGCTGGCCGCCTTGAACGCCGTCGGCGCCGACGCCAGGGCGGGACGGGACGCCAGGACCGATCATCCGCGCATACGTGTGTGGCGCGGCACGGTGCGGCAGCCCGTGGCATGGTCGGCCGTTTCCACCTGGCTGGATGATCTGGCGGGACTGTGCGGCGATCGCCTGCTCCGCCTGAAGGCCTTGCTGCGCGTGAGCGATTGCGCCGAGCCGGTGTTGATACAGAGCGTGGGCACGACCTTCGGCATGCCGCGCCGCATGGCGACCTTGTCGCCCGATCAGGATGTGCTGATCGTCATCACCCGGGACCTGGATGGCGAGGCCTTGCGCGACCTGCCTTCCGATGCGCCCGTTTCCCTGCGGGCGGTCGCATGACCGTCCCGCTCTTCAATTCAATTCCTGGATGGGAGTCGTTCATGAACCACGAAAGCTCGCGGCGCCGCCGTTTCCTGAAGACCGCTGGCGGCCTGGCCCTGGCGCCGGCCTTGCCGCTGCTGCCCGGACAGGCCCTTGCGGCCGGCAAGGAAGTAATCGTCGGCACCTGGGGCGGCGATTACCAGAACCTGCTGCAGCAATATATTTCGCCGCTGGTGGCCAAGCAGGACATCAGCGTGGTGTTCGACACGGGCAATGCGGTGCCGCGCCTGACCAAGCTGCGGTCCGAACGCAATTCGCGACGCGGCAGCATGGACGTGGCGCTGCTGGGCGAAGTCGACATGTACGACGGGTCGCGGTCGGGGGCCTTGTCGCCCATCCAGGAACATCAGTCCGCGCTGCCCAACCTGGCGAATGTGTACGACCAGTTCAAGACGCCGTACTCCATTCCGCATATCTTCAGCGCGATGACGCTGGTCTACAACACGCAGCAGTTCTCGTCGCCGCCGGATTCGGTGCAGCTGATGCTGGACCCGAAGTACAAGGGCCGTGTCGGTTTTTCCGACATCCTGTACCTGTACAACGGCCTGTTCCTGGGCGCCGGCCAGAGCGGCGGGCGCTTCGAGAGCTTCGAGCCCGGCAAGAAATTCCTGGAGCAGCTGGCGAAGAACAAGCCGCGCGTCTATCCCTCCAACGAAGCGGTGGCGACCGCGTTCAAGTCCGGCGAGATTTGGATGGCCTGCATGTGGAAGGCGCGCGCGCTGCAATGGCGCGACGCGGGCCTGCCGCTGGGATTCGCCATTCCCAAGGAAGGCACCATACCGGTGACGTTCGAGGGCGCGGTGCCGAAGAATGCGCGCAATCCCGATGCGGCCTGGGTCTACCTGAATTCCCTGCTGGAGCCGGAAGGGCAGGTGCATTTCGCGCGCGCCATGGGCTACGCGCCCACCGTGCGCAACGCGCCGCTGCCGCCGGACCTGCAGCAACGCGTCGGCTTCACCGACGATGAGCTCAAGCGCATCTATCCCTACGATCTGGAAAAGCTGGTGGCGACCAAGGCCGAGTTCCTGGACTACTGGACCAAGTCGTTCAAGGGCGCGTTGTAGGGAAAGCTTGCTCGAGCCGCTACGTGGCGGAAGGCGCGGGATGCGGATGGCGAGCCGCTAGCGCGGCTTCGCCCTTTCCGCTTCCTGCAACTGACGCCATGCGATCTTTCCTGTCGCCAGCCTGGGAAGATCGGCGACGAATTCGACCAGCCTCGGATACTTGTAGGCCGCCATCCTGGCCTTGCACCAGTCGATGATGGCGGTCTCCGAGATGCGGCCCGCGGCGTCGTCCTTCAGGACGATGACGGCTTTCACGGTTTCGCCCCGATAAGGGTCCAGCGCGGCGATCACGCAGGCTTCGCGCACGTCCGGGTGCTCGTGCAGCAATGCCTCGATTTCCGTGGGCCATACCTTGTAGCCGGACGCATTGACCATGCGCTTCAGGCGGTCGACGATGAAGAAGTAGCCCTCGTCATCCGCGTAACCCAGGTCTCCGGTGCGGAAGAATCGTTGGCCGCCCAGCGTGACGAATGCGTCGTGCGTCGCCTGTTCGTTTTTCCAATAGCCGGCAAACAGCTTGTCGCTGCATATGACGATCTCACCCACTTCGTTCGTCGAAAGCTCGCGCAAGGTCGCCGGGTCGATGATGCGGGCGTCGGTGTCGAACAAGGGAATGCCCAGGCATTGGCGCTTGAAGTGGATGGCGGGGTTTCCCGTGAATGGCATGCCCTCGGACAGGCCATAGCCTTCCAGGAAATCAACGCCGAGCAGGGCCTTGATACGTTCGCCCACGGCCTGCGGCATGCCGGCGCCGCCGCCGCCCACGCGCTTGAGCGAACGTAGATCGTAGCTGGCCAGGTGCTCGCTCGCCAGGAAATCGATCATCACGGTGGGCATGGTGTTCCAGTGGGTGACTTTGTGGGTCGCGATAAGTTCGGCCGCCTTGTCCCGGTTCCACCGCTGCAGCAATACCAGCGTGCCCCCCACATAGATAGGCGTATTCATCATGTTCTGCATGCCGGTGATGTGAAAGAACGGCAGTGCCGCCAGGACCACGGTGTCGAAGCGCATGGCCATCCAGTGGGCAACCGAGTTGACGCTGGCCATCATCGATCGGTTCGTATGCATGCAGCCCTTGGGCTTGCCCGTGGTGCCGGAGCTATACAGAATGACCGCGAGCCGGTCGGGATCGTGGTCGCAAGGCGCGACCGGCGCAAGCCCGGCCGCGAGGGCGGTCTTGAACCCGTGCATTGCCATTCCCGCGCCGTCCGCCACGCCCGGCCTGTCCGTGCTCACGGCATCCGCATCGGTGATGATGACGCCAACGAGGGCGGAGACGCTGTCCATCGCCATCAATTCACCTGACATGGCGTTGTCGCAAAAAACGACGCGCGCCTGCGTGTCCGTTCGATAATGCTCCAGCTCGGCCCGCTTGTTCATCGGATTCACCGGAACCACCACGGCGTTGAGCCGCAGGATTGCATGGTAGGCAACGACGAATTCGCGCGAGTTCTGCATGTAGACCATGACAGGATCCGAGCCGCGTACTCCCAGCTCCCGTTCCAGAAACCCCGCCATGCGCTCCACGGCCGCCAGCAATTCGCGGTAGGTCAGCGCCCCGCGTTCGTCGATCAGTACGGCCTTGTCCGGGAAACGGGTGGCCGAGACGAACAGGTTGAAATAAAGATTGGTGGCCGGTGTCGTCAGCCCGTAGGGAAGATGCGTCGGCCAACGAGCGATGTCTTGCGGTGTCATGGGTGAGCCTGCTCAACTGGGCGGAGCCGTTAGTCCAGGGTGATATGGAGGTCCGATATCGCCTTCGCCCACGTCTGCCTGTCGCGCGCGACGCGCTGGCCGAAGGCCTCTTCGTCGGCGCCGGTCGGCTCCTGGCCGGTGACCAGGATGCGCTGGGCGATATCATCGCGGTGGACGATCTTCAGCAAGGCTTGCGACAACTTCGCGATGACGGCCTTCGGCGTACCGGCGGGCGCGAATACGCCACACCACCCGCTTGCATTCATTTCGGGGTAGCCCGCCTCGATGAAGGTTGGAATGTCCGGGAGTACCTTGGACCGCACGGGATTGGCCACCGCAAGTATGCGGATCTTGTGCGCATCGGCATATTGCTTATAGGTGCCCACCGCGCCCCAGGCGCTCGTGATACGGCCGGCGAGCATGTCCTGCAAGGCGGGGATTTCACCGCCGTAGGGAACATGGATCAGCTTGATCCCGGCGCGCTGCGAAAATTGCTCGGCCCATATATGCGCGGAGGTCCCTTTTCCATAGGAACCGTAGCTCAGTTGATCCGGTTGTTGCCTGGCCAGCGCGACGAAGGATGGCAGGTCCGTGACCGGAACCTGCATGCCGACGCCGAACACGACCGGCGTGTTGGCGATCTCCGCCACCGGTGCGAGCTCGCTCAGCCGATAAGACGAATTCTTGTGGAGCAGGTCGGCCTGCAGCACGCCGGTGTGGGTGATCAGCAGCGTGTAGCCGTCGGGCGTGGACTGCGCGACCGCGCCCGCGGCAATCATTCCGCTGGCGCCGGTCCTGTTCTCCACGATGACCGCTTGCTTGAACTGGTTTGCCAGTTCAACGCTCAGGATGCGCGCGATCGTGTCGATACTGCCGCCAGGATTGGTGGGCACGATCAGCTTGATGGGTTTTTCGGGAAAGCCGGAGACCGGCGGGGCGGCCACTGCGTGCGAAGCCAGGCTGGCGGCGATGCATGCGTTCCCGCACACCGAAAAGAAAACACGACGATTCATGATGACTCCAGCATCGGAAAAGGAACGGCATGGATATGGAACTGCGTGTGGGGGATGCGGGTGGCGCGCGGCCGCGCCGTGGTTCAAGCTGCTGTTGTCTCTTCCGATACGTGGGACAGCGCCGCGAAGCGTGCCAGGTGGTGGTCGGTGTCGCCCAGCGTCGACTCTATGATCGTCAGTCGCTTCACGTGGTGGGATACGGGAAGTTCATCCGACAACCCCATCCCGCCGTGCAGTTGCACGGCCTGTTGGGCGATGAACTTCATGGCCTGGCCGACCCGCGCCTTGGCCGCCGACGACATCCGGCTTCGCTCTTCCGGATCGGTTGCGCCGGACAGCCGTGCCGCCGCCAGCGTGGCCACGGCGCGCGCCTGCGCAAGATGGATGGCCATGTCGACCATACGATGCTGCAGTACCTGGAAACTGCCTATGGGCACGCCGAATTGCTCGCGTGTCTTCAGGTAGTCGAGCGTCGCGTCGTTCAGCGCCCCCATGGCGCCGAGCGCCTCGCCGCACAGCAGCACGATGCCGTAGTCAGCCACGGCTTCCAACAGCGCCAGTCCCTGGCCCTCGGGGCAAAGCAGCGAGTCCCGGCGCACGCGGACGTTCGAAAGCCGGACATCCGCCGCGCGCAGGCCGTCGATAGTCCTGTAGTCACGTACGGCCAGGCCCGCCGCATCGGCGGGGACGAGGAAGACCGAGATGCCCGCCTTATCCCGGCGTGCGCCTGAAGTCCGGGCGGACACGATAAGAAAGTCCGCCTGCGCGCCATGCTGCACCACCGTCTTGACGCCGTCCAGGACGTAGCCACCCTCATCCGGCCTGGCCGAGGCGGCGACGTCGAAGAGGTCGTATCTGGACTCCCGTTCGCCCAGCGCGCAAGCCATGGTCGACTGTCCTGCCGCGATTCCTTCGAGCCGTTCGGCATGATCGCCGGACAGGCGGAGAAACTGGGCGCCCATTGCCGTGGCGAGCACCGGTTCCACGATCAACCCGCGGCCCAGTTCCTCCATCACGATGAACATATCCATCAGGGAGCCATCCAGTCCGCCCACGGACTCCGGCAGCGGCAGCGCGGGAATCCCGAGCTCGGCGAGCGCCGCCCAGGCCTGCGCCGACACGCCTGTTTCCGCGTGGATGATGGCCCGGCGTGTTTCCATGCCGTAGTCTTTCTCGATCCAGCGACGCAGCGCATCGGCGAA
Organism: Bordetella genomosp. 8; assembly: GCF_002119685.1. Lineage (NCBI taxonomy): Bacteria > Pseudomonadati > Pseudomonadota > Betaproteobacteria > Burkholderiales > Alcaligenaceae > Bordetella > Bordetella genomosp. 8. The sequence goes on from NZ_CP021108.1 coordinate 300,437, forward strand.
TTGTCGCTGGTCCTGCGTAATGTTGAAATCCATGATCCCGCTCCTTACATGCCCAGCACGAGTTTGGCGATGACGTTCTTCTGTATTTCGTTGGAGCCGCCATAGATCGCGATCTTTCTTGAATTCAGGTATAGCGAAGCGAGCGGCGCGGCGTCGTCATTGCCGGTGATCGCGTGCTCCCGTTCCCCGGCGATGAAAGCCGGGTCGAACGGCGCGCCATAGGGGCCTACGGCTTCGAGCATCAGTTCGGCGATGCCCAGCTGGATTTCGCTGCCCTTCACCTTGAGCATGGACGCTTCGGGTGCCGGAGACTTCTGGTGGCTTTCCTGCGAGATCGTCTTCTGGACCAGCATTTCGAGGCCGATCAATTCGATTTCCAGCGTGGCGACCTTCGCGGCGAATACCGGATCCCGCAGGAGTGGCTGGCCATTCTTGCCTTGCCGCAGGGCGAGGCGCTTGAGCGAGCGAAGTTCTCTTTTCGAGCGTCCGACGGCGGCAATGTTGGTGCGCTCGTGACCCAGCAGGTATTTGGCATAGGTCCAGCCCTGGTTCTCTTCGCCGATCAGGTTCTCCACGGGAACCTTGACGTTATCGAAGAACACCTCGTTGACCTCGTGTTCCTCGTCCAGCATGATGATCGGCCGCACGGTGATGCCGGGCGCGTTCATGTCCATCAGCAGGAAGGAAATTCCCGCCTGTTTGCGCGCCCCGGGATCGGTACGCACCAGGCAGAAGATCATGTTGGCGTACTGCGCCCAGGTGGTCCATGTTTTCTGGCCATTCACGACGTAGTGGTCGCCGACGCGTTCGGCGCGCGTCTTGACAGCCGCCAGGTCGGAACCGGCGCCAGGCTCCGAATAACCCTGGCACCACCAGTCGTCGCAGTTCAGGATGCGGGGCAGGTAATGCCGCTTCTGTGCTTCGCTGCCGAAAGCCATGATGACGGGCGCCACCATGTTGACGCCGAATGGCATGATGATGGGTGCGCCGGCGGCGGCGCACGCCTCGTCCCAGATGTGTCGCTGCACGGTGCTCCAGCCGGTTCCGCCGTGCTCGACCGGCCAGCTCGCGCCGACCCATCCCTGGGCGGCCACGATCTTGTGCCAGCGTACGAAATCTTCCTTGTCCAGGCGCTTGTGATTGAGAACCTTGGCGCGCAGGTCCTCAGGCAGGTTGTGCCGCAGCCAGGCGGTCACGGTATTGCGAAATTCCAGGTCCTGCGGACTGTAATTCAGATCCACGATATCTCCAGTGTGGCCAATGGCAGGCGTGACGGCGGACGGCGACGGGCGGCGTTCAGATGGGTGGCCAGTTGAAGACGTCCGCGGTTTCCTCCAGCGGCGTAAGCGCGGCACGCATCGCCGGCAGGGCGTAGTCCGCGATGCTTTCCGGTGTCCAGCCTTCGGACATGTGCACGGACTTCACCGGCCGCGGCTGGCTCATGAGCATGATTTCATTGCCACGTACGGCAAAGACCTGCCCGTTGATGTCGCGCGCCAGTTCGCTCGCCAGATAGACCGCCAGCGGCGCGACCTTGGCGGGCGTCATCAGGAGTTGTTTGCGCTCGGCTGCCAGCGCTTGTTCTTCCGTGGTGACCGGTACGGATGCAACCATGCGGCCCCAGGCGAAAGGCGCGATGCAGTTCGAACGTACGCCGGCCCGCTGCATGTCTATGGCGATGGTGCGGGACAGGCCGACGATGCCCATCTTGGCGGCGGCATAGTTGGCCTGCGCCCGGTTGCCGACCAGCCCCGAGGTCGAGGTCATGTGCACATAGGCGCCGCTGCCCTGTTCCTTGAAGTACGGCGCGGCGGCGCTGCTGGTGTAGAAGGAACCATACAAATGCACCTTGAGGACCGCGTCCCATTCTTCATCGCTCATCTTGTGGAAGAATCGGTCGCGCAGGATGCCGGCATTATTGACGACGCAATCTATCCGTCCATATGTGTCCACCGCCTGTTGCACGAGGCGTTGCGCGCCGGCGCGCGTCGCAATGGAGTCGGTGTTGGCCGTGGCTTCGCCGCCAGCCGTTCGTATTTCGCGCACGACAGCCGCCGCGGGGCCGTCGTCGCTTCCTTCGCCGCTCAACGACGCACCGATGTCGTTGACCACCACGCGCGCGCCGGCCTGGGCCAGCTGCAATGCGACGTCGCGGCCGATCCCACCCCCGGCACCTGTGACGATGGCGACCTTGCCTGACATGGACTGCTTCATGATCTGTCTCGCTATGGTTTGAAACGGGCTTGAACGTGGCTGATGACCACGGCGTCGCGGGAGGCGACATATCCTTGGAGCGCGACATGGCTGCCCTCGTCCCACATCCGGAACTCGATGTCGTCCGACGGGTAGACCGGAGCCGAGAACCGCGCGTCGAAGGCGGCCAGCCGCGTTGCGTCGCCCTGCGCGTAGGCTCGGATCACCCCCACGGCGGCGAAGCCATACGTCGCCAGGCCGTGCAGGATGGGGCGCGGAAAACCCGCTTGCCGGGCGGCGGCGGGGTCGATGTGCAATCGGTTGTTGTCACCGCAAAGCCGATAGAGCAGCGCGGCATCGTCGCGCACGCGACAAGTGGCGCATTCGTCGGGCGGTCGCGCCGGCGCGGGTGCCAGCGGTCCAGGGACTTCGTCCGCCAGCAGGACGTCGTCCGCACCGCTCGCCGAAAAGCCGCCGTCGCCGCGGCAATAGAACAGCTGCCACGCCCGTCCGTATGCTTCGCCATCTTCGGACTGCAAGGTCTTGCATACGGTGATGAGCGCGCCCTTGTCCTTGCCCTTGTCGGTCACGCGGCACACCCGCGAGATGCCGACGATGCGGCCCTGGGCGGGCAGGGGCCGTTCCAATGCGATGCGCTGCTCCCCCTGGATCAGTCGCGTCGCGTCTATTCCCATGGACTTGTCGTCGCGTGCCCAGAACCCTGGCGATGCGAGCACGGCCGCCATGGTGGGGACCGCGACCTGATCGGCTTCATCCACCAGTCGCAGCTGGCCAGGATCCAGCGGATCGGATACGGCGCCGATCGCCAGCGCATACAGGGCGGAGTCGCGCGCGGTGTAATCGTGGACGACGGTTCGGCTCCATGTCCTGATGGCGTCGAGATTCATGCGCCGCGCTCCGCCTCGTCCATGACAAAGACAGGCACCCGTACGGTCCCCGCGCGGCCGAAGGCGGCGCGCACCCTGGCGCCTACGACCAAATTCGCGGGCGACGCGCCGACGATGTTGCTGAGCATGCGCACGCCTTCGTCCAGCTCGATGAAGGCGAGAACCTGCCGGTCCGCTTCATTACCAGTGACGGTGTACGTATAGATATGGCCCCGCCCGCTTGCCTCCGCCCACTCCACCGCGGTCGAGAAGCAATGCGGGCAGCTTCGACGGGGGTAGTAATGGGCCCGCCCGCAGGAGACGCAATGGCCATAAAGCAGCTTGCCTTGCGCGGCGGCGGTGAAGAAAGCTTCGTTTTCGGGGTTGGTGGCAGGCGCGGGCCACTCCCGGTTGTCCACGAACATCAGGTCAACTCCTTCCCAGTATGAGGGTGGCGCTCCCATGGCGGGCGCCCAGATTGCCGCCCGTTCCCTGGGCCAGGGCGATTTCGCAGTGGGGCACCTGGACGGCGGGATGGGCTTCGCCGCGTAGTTGGCGCACCGCCTCGATCACCTTGGTAATGCCCCCGCGGTTGGCCGGATGGTTGTTGCACAAGCCGCCGCCATCGGTGTTGAAGGGCAGGCGGCCGATGCCGGAAATAAGATTGCCGTCCTGCACGAAGCGGCCGCCTTCGCCCTTGCGGCAAAAGCCCAGGTCCTCCAGCTGCAGCAGGACAGTGATGGTGAAGCTGTCGTAGATCGACGCGTACTGGATGTCTGCCGGCGTTACGCCGGCTTCCGCGTAGGCCTGCGCGCCTGATTGGGCTGCGCCGGTGACCAGCAGGTCGCCGTCCCCGCCGTAAACCCCACGCGCGCTTTCTCCAGCCCCCAGGACGGTGACGACTGGCCGTGCCAGGTCGCGGGCGATCTCAGGCCGCGTGACGATCAGGGCGCCGCCGCCGTCGCTGACCACGCAGCAGTCCAGGCGGTGAAGCGGATCCGCCACCAGCGGTGAATTGACGACCTCTTCCACCGTCACGGGCTTGCGGAGCATGGCGTGCGGGTTGTGCTGCGCGTGGGTGGCGGCCGCCACCTTGATCCAGGCCAATTGCTCGGCCGTCGTGCCGTATTCGTACATGTGCCGTCGCGCGACCATGGCGTAGCCCGCCAGCGTGTTCATGCCGAAGGGCAGTTCGAAAGCGGAGTCGGGCGACGTCGCCCCGTATTCGCGCGGCTTGGCTGTCGAGGGATCGGTGCGCGGTTTGCCCGCCAATGTGATCAGGGCAATGTTGCATTTGCCCGCCGCGATGGCCTGGGCCGCATGCGCCACATGGATGAGGTAGGACGAGCCCCCGGTTTCGGTGGTGTCGAGGTGCTTCACCCTGAGTCCGAGGTAATCGACCATGGACAGGGGACCGAGCCCGGGTGCGTCGCCGGCGCAGAAGTATGCGTCCACGTCGCGGGCCGTAAGTCCCGCGTCCGCCAAGGCGCCCCGCGCGCATTCCGCGTGCAGTTGGGCGACCGAATGCTGCTCGGCCTTGCGCAACGGGTGTTCAAAGACGCCCGCGATGCAGGCTCGTCCCTTGATGCTCATGAATACGTCCCTGCTGTTCGTTCTTGCTCGGGTGGGCCGGTGCCGGGGACGCGCATCGCCTTGCTCCCCTGCTTTTGCGTTCTGTTCAGAAGAATACCGTTCTGAATACAGGTCTGAATTCTGAGCGAAGTTCAGGGGCTTGGCAATAGGGTTAACATGTAGGCGCAAATCCCCAACAGCCCCGGCGCCCGCCGGTGACCGCGTCTTGGCTTGCTTGGCAGGCACGGCCCGCACACCGTTCGAACCACATGTCTACTGCTGACCAAATCGACCCCTCGACGCTGGCCGAGAACATCGCCGCGACGGTCTATACCGCCGTGCGGGCGAAGGCGGTGTCCCACGATTTCCTGCCCGGGGAGAGGCTGAACGAGGGAGAGCTCGCGCGGGAATTGAACGTTTCCCGGACGCCGTTGCGCGAAGCATTGCACCGCCTCGCGACCGAGGGCTTCCTGCGTTCGGTGCCGGGCAAAGGCTTCTTCTTCAGGAATCTGGATCCCAAGGAGCTGTTCGACCTGTATGAACTGCGGGCCTCGCTGGAAGTGGCGGCGGCGCAGTTGGCCGTGGAGCGCGCCAGCGACGAGCAGATCGCGGCGGTCGCGAGCCTGGTGAGAGAGGACGTTGCGGCGAGCGGCTGCTCGCAATTGGAGTTGATTGCGCAGGACGAGGCATTCCATCAGCGCTTCGTCGCGCTCGCCGGCAATCTCGAGATGTCGCGCGTCCTGGACAACATCAACGCGCGCATACAGTTCGTGCGTTGGATCGATGTCGGCGCGCCCACGCGACGGGCCACGCATCACGATCACAATGCCATCATCGACGCGCTGGCGCGCCGTGACCTGGACGCGTGCACGGCATTACTGAAGAAGCATATCGGGCGGCGCCAGGATGAGATCGTGGAAGCCGCGCATGCGCGGGTCGCCCAGCTCTTTACGCAAAGGGCGACCCGCGGGCGAGCTTGAGTCAGAGCGTCGCCGCGCTGCCCAGGATGACCGTGCTCTGGCTGGACAGGGTGCCACCGTTGCCATGGGCCAAGACGGTCTCGCAGCCGGCGACTTGGCGCTCGCCGCCATCGCCGCGCAGCTGCCGTACGGCTTCGATCAAAGCGAAGATCCCGAACATCCCGGGATGGCAATAGGACAGGCCACCGCCGCTGGTATTCACCGGCATCTCGCCGCCCGGCGCGATGCGGCCATCCTCGACGTAGCGTCCGCCTTCGCCCTTGGGGCAGAAGCCCAGGTCTTCCAGGAACAGCAGCGTGGTAATGGTGAAGGCGTCGTACAGCTGCGCCGCGTCCACGTCCGCGGGTCTCAGGCCGGCCATGCGATAGGCCTGGGCGCCGGATTGCACGGCCGCCGTCGTGGTCAGGTCGGGCATGGCGGAGATCGAGTAATGGCTGATGGCCTCGCCCACGCCCAGCACGTACGCCGGCGCGCGGCGCAGGTCGCGAGCGCGTTCGGCGCTGGTCACGATCAGCGCCCCGCCGCCGTCGGTGACCAGGCAGCAGTCGCGCAGCGTCAGGGGCTCGCTGATCATGGGCGACGCCAGCACGTCGTCAACGGTCAACGGCTTCTTTTCCCAGGCTGCCGGATTGCGCAAGGCCCACTGCCGCGCCGCCACCGCGATTTCCGCCAATTGGCGCCGCGTGGTGCCGTATTCGTGCATATGGCGCGATGCCGCCAGGGCATAGGAGCTGGCCGTGTATAGCGGGCGGTAGGGCGTTTCGTGCGGATTGGGATCCGGCGCCGCGACGTTGGCGCGGCCCAGGCTGCGTTGGGTGCTGCCGTAGGCAATCAGCGCGACCTCGCACAGCCCGGCTTCGATGGCGGCCTGGGCGTGGCCTATCATCGTCATGAAGGATGCGCCGCCCATGTTGGTGGCATCGTGATAGCGCGGCTGCAGGCCCAGGTATTCGCAGAACGCCAGGGTGGGCATCCGGCTTTGCGACGTGGTGGCGAGTACGCCGTCCACGTCGCGCAGCGACAGGCCGCAATCGTCCAGGGCGCGTCCCGCGGCCTGCGCCATGAGATCGATCGGACCCAGGCCCGGCGCGACCTTGCCCAGGTCGGATTCGGCGACGCCGACGATGGCGGTGGCGCCGCGACGCAATGGCGTGTTCATGCGGCCTCCTGCGTTCGGGCCGCGTCCAGGATGTCGAACACCGGATAGGGTTCGCCGCCGTCGGCGGGCACGCAGGCGCGCATGCGCACCCGCGCGCCGATGGCGGGCCGCGTATCGGCGCCTTCCACCCGGCTCATCAGGCGGAAGCCTTCGTCCATATCCACCAGCACCACGTTGTAGGCGTCCTGGTCGCGTGGATGCACGATGGTGACGGCGTGGATGGTGCCCAGGCCGGCGCTGATGCGCCACTCCAGATCCCGCATGCCCGAGCCGGAACCGGGGCCCAGCACGCGTGGCGGGAACACTGCGCGGGCGGTGGCCGGGTCGTACTGATAGGCGAGACGTCCCGCCGACAGATGGCGGCGGTAGGCCGCCAGTGGGGATTCCTGCATGGTGCGGAGTACTCCGTTCAAACGATGCGGCGCTCGCGCAGTTCGGCGATCTGCCGCGCGGTATAGCCGAGCAAGGTGCCGAGCACGGCTTCCGTGTTGTCGCCCAGGCGTGGTGGTGGCAGGTCGTAGCGTGGCGGCGTGTCGCGCAGCCGCAGCGGGCTGGCGATGGTGGACACCACGCCATCGATGTCGGCGTTCGCCGGCCTCGGGATGTCGACGCGCAAGCCGCGATGCACGACCTGCGGATCCTGGAACACCTGTTCGTAGTCGTTGATGCGGCCGCAGGGCACGCCGTGCGATTCCAGGCGTTGCAGCCAATCGCTCGCGCTCCGGTCCAGCATGGTGCGCGCCAGGGCGGGCACGAGCGTATCGCGGCCCTGGATGCGGCCGGTGACCTTGTGCCAGCGTGGGTCGGCGGCCAGGTCGGGGCGTTCGATGGCGGCGCAATAGCGCTGCCACTGGTCGTCGTTGCCGACGGCCACCACGATCTCGCCATCGGCGACGGTGAAGACCTGATAGGGCACCAGGCTGGCGTGCGCATTGCCGTAGCGGCGCGGCGCCTTGCCGGTGGCGAAGTAGCCCGTGACCTGGTTGCCGCCGAGTGCGACGATGCAATCCAGCAAGGCCATGTCGATGTACTGGCCCAGGCCCGATACGTCGCGATGATTGAGCGCGGCCAGGATGGCGATGGTGGCGTACATGCCAGTGATGACGTCGGCAATGGCAATGCCGGCTTTCTGGGGGCCGCCGCCGGGCAGGTCGTCGCGTTCGCCGGTGATGCTCATCAAGCCGCCGATGGCCTGGAAGACGAAGTCGTAGCCCGGCTTGCTGGCGCTCGGTCCATCCTGCCCGTAGCCGGTGATGGAGCAATACACCAGGCGGGGATTGATGGCGCGCAGGCTTTCGTAGTCCAGGCCGTAGCGCTTCAGGTCGCCGATCTTGTAGTTCTCGATGACTACGTCGCTTTGCACCGCCAGGTCGCGCGCGATGCGCTGGCCTTCGGGTGTGGAGATATCCAGCGTCAGCGATTTCTTGCCACGGTTGGCGGCCGCGTAATAGGTGGAGTCGCGTGTGTCCTGGCCTGCGCCGTCGCGGATCCAGGGCGGACCCCAGCCGCGCGTGTCGTCGCCGCTGCCGGGGCGTTCGACCTTGATGACGTCCGCGCCCAGGTCGGCCAGGTTCTGCGTGCACCAGGGGCCGGCCAGGATGCGCGACAGGTCCAGTACGCGGATGTGCGAAAGCGCCTTCCTGGCGGCCTGGCCCGCCGTATCCTGGTCGCGCGCCGGGGTGTTGCTCGTTGCCGTCATTGCACTGCCCTTATTGGATGGTGATGTGGGCGTCGTCGATGACCTTGGCCCACTTGTCCATTTCGGCGGCGACGAAGCGGGCGAATTCCGGCTGCTTCATCGTGCCGGGGACCGCGCCCTGCTGCGCGAACTGTTCCTTGATGGCCGGCGTGTTCAAGGCTGCCAGGACATCATGCGACAGCTTCGCGGTGAGCTTCGGGTCCATGTTGCCGGGCGCGTACAGGCCGAACCAGGCGGTGGCTTCGAAGCCCTTGATGCCGGCCTCGTCCAGCGTCGGGACGTCGGGCAGCGCGGCGGAGCGCGTCAGCGATGTGACGCCGAGCGCGCGCAGCTTGCCTGCCCTGATGTGCTGGAGCACGCCGGGAACCGAGTCGAACATGACGGGGATCTGCCCGCCCAGCAGGTCGTTCAGCGCCGGCGCGGCGCCCTTGTAGGGGATGTGGACCATGCTGACGCCGGTCATGGACTTGAACAGTTCGCCCGACAGGTGGTTGGCGCCGCCCGTGCCGGCCGAGCCGAAATTCACCTTGCCCGGATTGGCCTTGGCGTAGGCCACCAGATCGGCGGCGGTGTCGATGCGGTTGCGTTCGGCGAAGTCCGTGTTCACGACCAGCACGTTGGGTACGGCGGCCACCTGTGCGATTGGCGTGAAGTCGGCCTTGCTGTCGTAGCGCAGGTTCTTGTACAGCGCGGGGTTGATGACGTGATGCGTGGCCGTGACCATCAGCGTGTAGCCGTCGGCTGGCGTGCGTGCCAGTTGTTCCGAGAAGATGGTGCCGCTGGCGCCAGGCTTGTTCTCGATCACCACCGGCTGTTTCCATTCGGCGCCCAGCGCGTTGCCCAGCATGCGCGCCAGGATGTCGGTCGTGCCGCCCGGCGGGAACGGCACGACGATGCGTACCGCATGATCGGGGAAGGTTTGCGCGGCGGCCGCCAGCGGCCCCACGCACAACGCGCCCAGCGCCAGGGCGGCCACATTGCGCAGCCATGATTTCTTCATTTGTTGTCTCCTCGTTGGTCTTCGCCGGCGCGTTGCCGCGCCAGCTGCGTTCAGTGCGGGAATTCCACCATGGCTTCACCCACCGCAACGGTTTCGCCGCGCTGGTTCAGCACCTGTACGTCCAGGGTGGCCCAGCGGCTTTTGTCGGTCTTGCGGGTGGCGGTGACGACGGCGTGCGGCGTGATGGTGTCGCCCGGCTTCACGGGCGACTTCCAGCGCGTTTCGAGCCGGCGCTGCATGCCGCCGTGTTCGTACAGCCAGTCGGTCAGCATGCGCGTGATCACGCCGAAGTTGTTCATGCCGTGCATGATGATGCCGCCGAAATTGGTCTTGCCGAAATTGCCCTGCATGTAGTTGTCGTCCCAATGCAGGGGGTTGTAGTCCAGCGAAGCTTCGCAGAATGCGCGGATGGATTCGCGTGTAGGCGTGAAGGGCTGGCCCTCGATCTTGTGGCCGGCCGCGAGCGTGTCGAATGCATGGGTCATCGTTGTCTCCTTACATGGGGCGGATGGTCCAGCCGCGGCCGGAGCAGATCACTTCGTCGTTCTGGTTGAAGAAGACGTTGTCATGCACGACGAACAGGCGATCCTTGCGGATGAACTTGTCCAGCGCGCGGGCCTCCAGCCGGATGACGTCGCCCGGTCGCGCGGGCGTGTTGTAGCTCCAGGACTGGCCGGCGTTGACGGTCCCGGGGCTGCGCATCCAGTCGTCGGTGGGCGTGCAGGCGAACATCAGCAGGATGTGGATGGCGGGCGGCGCGATCAGGCCCTTGTAGGGCGACTTTTTCGCGTAGTTCTCGTCGAAGTACAGGGGGTGCATGTCGCCGACGACCTTGCAGTACTTCTGGATGGCTTCCAGCGTGAGCGTGTAGGGGATGGTCTTGCGGGGTTCGCCGGGAACGATGTCGTCCCAGATCTTTCGCGCCGCGGCGTCTTTCCAGAAATCTGTCTCGAATGTGGTTTGTGTCATGGCCTTTCCAGGGCGGTGTTGGGAGGGGGCCGCAACGCCCGGGCGTCGGCCGCCGCACGGACTTGCGCGATTGCGGTCGCGTTGCTTATAATGACCGCTAAGCGGATATATCCATCCGCTATACGGTCATTGTGGGGAGTCGAAGCACGGGTGTCAAGCACACCCGTGGCGTTCGTCGCGCCGCGATGTGGGAGCAAGCATGGCAACGCCGGAAAGCGAGTCCTTCGTCCGCACCTTTGCGCGCGGGCTCAAGATCATCGAGACGATGGGCCAAGGCGAGGCGCGGCAGACGCTCGCCGACGTGGCGGCGGCCGTCGACCTGCCGCGCACGGCGGTGCGGCGTTTCCTGTTGACGCTGATCGAGCTGTCCTTCGTCAAGACGGACGGCAAGCACTATTGGCTGACGCCCAAGGTGCTGCGCTTGGGGCTGTCGTACCTGTACACGCTGCCGTTCTGGCGGCAATCGCAGCTGGCGCTGGAAGAACTGGGCGCGCGGATCGGCCAGTCCTGCGCCGTGTCGGTGCTGGACGAGGAAGACATCGTCTACGTCCAACGCCTGCACACCAAGCGCATCCTGTCCATGAGCCCGTCACTGGGCAGCCGGCTGCCGGCGCATGCCGTGTCGATGGGACGGGTGCTGCTGTCCGGCTTGGAAGACGACGCGCTGGACGCGTATCTGCAAAGTGCGAAGCTGAAGAAGCTGACCACCATCACCGTGGTGGACCGCGACCGCCTGCGCGAGACGGTCATGCTGGCGCGCGAGCGCGGCTATGCCTGGGTGGATGGCGAACTGGACGACTCCATCGCCGGCCTGGCCGTGCCGGTGCGCGACCAGGACGGCACCATCGTCGCCGCCATCAACGTCAGCCTGCCGGCCGGCGCCTACCAGGAAGACGCCGCGGTGACGGAATTCCTGCAGCCCCTGCGCCAGACCGCGTCGCAGCTGCGGTCGACAATGGTGGGATTGCGGTAGCCGCCACGCAGGGCGCGGCGGCGTGCCGGTTCATCCCGGCTGCCCGATGCAGGCTGTCGGTTGCCGGCCGACGGTTCAGGCCGCGGCGTTCTCGTCGATCTCCGAGAAATTGCTTATCTTCACCGAGCCATCAGGAAAGCGCGCGATCACATCGAGTTCGCCCCCCATGGCCTCGATATGGCTGCGCAGCGTGGAGATGTACATGTCGGCGCGCTTCTCCAGTTTTGCGATGGACGGCTGCTGCACGTGAAGTAGTTCGGCAAGCATCTTCTGCGATAGGCCACGTGCCTGGCGAAGCTCTTGCAAGGGCATCTCGGCCATCGCTCGCGCCTTGACTTGGGCACGCGCTCGCGACTCGGGGGATAGCGTTGCGCGCAGTTCGGAATATTTCTTAGCCATCGATAAGCCCTTCTTTAGCTAGCTGCATGAGGTGATCATCGTATAGGCGGTCGGCGACGGGAACGTGGGTCGTGTACCAACGGTTGTCCCCGGTCTGTCGCCTCCGATAAGCAAAATCGCGCAGCGCCGCGTGTCGAAAGCATATAACGTCCGTAACGGACAGCCGCAATGCTGTGTCCTAAGTTCCCGCATCCGGCCGTGTCCAGATCCCTTGATGGAATATTCCGTCAAGGGAATATGGGTGCCGATAATCGGCGTCAGGTTCCCAGCCTGAGTTATCAGCTGGCTTGTGGAGAGGCGCCTATATATCGTTCGCGGCGGCGGATCGAACGCCTGGATGCGGCGTGTTCCAGCTCCGACGTCCCCGCTTCCGAGAAAAAAAAAGCCGGCCCCAAGGGCCGGCTTTTTGCCTAGGAAGCGCAGGAACCCGCGCTTCCGGCGTTACGCTTCCAACTGCTTCAACGCACTGTTCAGCGTGGCGCTGGGTCGCATGGCCTGGCTGGTCTTTTCCGCATTCGGGCGGTAGTAGCCACCGATATCCTGCGGCTTGCCTTGCGCCGCGGCCAGTTCCTGCACGATCTTGGCCTCGTTGTCCGTCAGCGTCTTGGCGATGCCGGCGAACTTCGATTGCAGGGCCTTGTCTTCCGTCTGCGCGGCCAGGGCCTGGGCCCAGTACAAGGCCAGGTAGAAGTGGCTGCCGCGGTTGTCCAGGCCGCCGACCTTGCGGGCGGGCGACTTGTCGTTGTCCAGGAACTTGCCGGTGGCCTCGTCCAGCGTCTTGGCCAGCACGCGCGCGGCGGTGTTGCCGTGGACGTCGGCCAGGTGTTCCAGCGACGCCGCCAGGGCCAGGAATTCACCCAGCGAGTCCCAGCGCAGGAAGCCTTCTTCCACGAACTGCTGCACGTGCTTGGGCGCCGAACCGCCCGCGCCGGTTTCGAACAGGCCGCCGCCGGCCATCAGCGGCACGATGGACAGCATCTTGGCGCTGGTGCCCAGTTCCATGATGGGGAACAGGTCGGTCAGGTAGTCGCGCAGCACGTTGCCGGTGACCGAGATGGTGTCCTGGCCCTTGCGAATGCGCTCGACGGAGAGCTTGCAGGCCTCGGAGGGCGTCATGATCCGCAGGTCCAGGCCCGTGGTGTCGTGGTCCTTCAGGTAGCGCTCGACCTTGGCGATGATCTGCGCGTCGTGGGCGCGGTTCTTGTCCAGCCAGAAGATGGCGGGCGTGCCGGTGGCGCGGGCGCGGTTCACGGCCAGCTTCACCCAATCCTGCACCGGCGCGTCCTTGGTCTGGCACATGCGCCAGATGTCGCCGGCTTCCACCGGCTGCTCCAGCAGCACCTTGCCCGACTCGTCGACCACGCGGACGGTGCCGTTGGCGGGGATCTGGAAGGTCTTGTCGTGCGAGCCGTATTCCTCGGCCGCCTGCGCCATCAGGCCGACGTTGGGCACGGTGCCCATGGTGACCGGATCGAAGGGACCGTTCTTCTTGCAGTCGTCGATCACCACCTGGTAGATGTCGGCATAGCTGCGGTCGGGAATGACCGCCTTGGCGTCGTAGGCCTTGCCGTCCGGGCCCCACATCTTGCCGCCTTCGCGGATCATGGCGGGCATGGAGGCGTCGACGATGACGTCGCTGGGCACGTGCAGGTTGGTGATGCCCTTGTCGGAGTTCACCATGGCCAGGCGCGGGCGCTTGGCGTATTCGGCCTGCATGTCGGCTTCGATTTCGGCGCGCTTGTCGGCGGGCAGCCCGGCGATCTTGGCATACAGGTCGCCGATGCCGTTGTTGGGGTCGAAGCCCACCTGCTTGAGCGTGTCGGCGTGCTTGGTCAGCACGTCCTTGTAGAACACCGAGACCACGTGGCCGAAGATGATGGGGTCGGAGACCTTCATCATCGTTGCCTTGACGTGGATGGAGAACAGCACGTCCTGCTTCTTGGCGTCTTCGACCTGGGCTTCCAGGAAGCTACGCAGCTTGTTCTTGCTGAGGACCGCGGCGTCGATGATTTCACCGGCCTTGACGTTGGTCTTTTCCTTCAGCACCTTGGTGGCGCCGTCGGCGGTGGCCAGTTCGATGCGCACCGCGCCGGCATTGGCGATCAGCGCGGATTTTTCGCTGCCGTAGAAGTCGCCGCTGTCCATGTGGGACACGTGGGTCTTCGAGTCGGCCGACCACGCGCCCATCTTGTGCGGATGCTTGCGGGCGTAGTTCTTGACGGACAGCGGCGCGCGGCGATCGGAGTTGCCTTCGCGCAGCACGGGGTTCACGGCGCTGCCCTTGATCTTGTCGTAGCGGGCCTTGGCGTCCTTTTCCTTGTCGTTGGCGGGCTCGTCCGGATAATCCGGCAGCCTGTAGCCCTGCTGCTGCAGTTCCTTGATCGCGGCCTTCAATTGCGGGATCGAGGCGCTGATGTTGGGCAGCTTGATGATGTTGGCTTCCGGCGTGGTCGCCAGGCGGCCGAGTTCCGCCAGGTCGTCGGAGATCTTCTGGGCGTCGGTGAGCAGCTCAGGGAAGGCGGCGATGATGCGGCCGGACAGGGAGATGTCACGGGTTTCGACGGCGACGCCCGACGAGCGGGTGTAGGCCTGGACGATGGGCAGCAGCGAATAGGTGGCCAGGGCCGGGGCTTCGTCGGTCAGCGTGTAGATGATCTTCGACGTGGTAGACATTTGCTCGTGAACCTCACTCAAACGGTGGAATGGCGGAAATGTTGTCCGGTCCCTGCGGCTAGTCCGGCGGGCCGGCGCGCGCGGGCATGCTGGCGGCGCGCCGTGGGCGCGGCGGGGCACCGTGGTCGCGGGCCGGGTCGCGCGCCGCGTCCATATACAGGGCGGGGGTCGTTACAGATTCTAGCACCGGCATCCGGCGCGCCGCCTGGGGCGGGGCCGGCGCGGTTACGGCTTGTCCCTCTTTCAGGAAAGTGTGGGGGACGGCGATGGAATAAACGCCATGGACTCCGTGTTAACTAGCGCGTTGGATGCGCGCCGGGCCGGCCTGGCCGGCGCGGTTTCGTTGTCGGAGTTGCCTTATGAATCTGCAGGACCTGTCCACGCCCGAGTTCTATCGGGATCCTTACCCGCTGTACGAGAAAATGCGCGCGCGCGGCAAGCTGTTCAATGTCGCGCCACATATCCTGATGACCGGTCATTACGACATGATCGACGCCATGCTGGTGGATCGCCGCATGGGCAAGGGCTATCTGGAAAGCATACGCGCCCGTTATGGCGAGGACGGACCGTCGCAGCCTGTCTTCCAGGGGCTGGCGCGCATGTTCCTGATGATGAACCCGCCGACGCACACCCGCCTGCGCGCCCTGCTGATGAAGGCCTTCGATGCCCGCCGGGTGGACGGCTTGCGCCAGGTCTGCCAGGACGTCGCCGACGAACTGATCGCCGCTTTCCCGCGCGGCCAGGCTTTCGACCTGGTGCCGGCCTACAGCCAGCCCCTGCCGGTGCGCATCATCTGCCGGCTGCTGGATATCCCTGTCGAAGACGCCGATGTGCTGGAACGCGACGTCGGGCAACTGGTGCAGGCCCTGGAGGCCGCGCCGCTGGGCGCCCCGGCGCTGGAGCAGGTCAACGCCGCCATGCTCAATGTGGAGGCCTATTTCCGCGGCGTCGTGGAGGCGAGGCGCCGACGGCCGGGCGACGACCTGGTGTCGGTGCTGCTATCGGTGCGCGAGGACGGCCAGGGCCTGACGGAAGAGGAAATCGTGTCCAACGTGATCCTGCTGTTCGTGGCGGGGCACGAGACGACGGCCAACATGATAGGCAATGCCCTGATCGCGTTGCACCAGCATCCGGACCAGCTGCGCCTGCTTGGGCAGCGGCCCGAGCTGCTGCCCAAGGCGATCAACGAATGCATGCGCTACGACAGTTCGGTGCAGTTCCTCACCCGCGTCGCGCTGGAGGACACCGAGGCCGGCGGCATCGCGCTACCCAAGGGATCCATTGTGTTCATGAGCCTGGGCTCGGCGAATCGCGATCCCGCACGGTTCGCCGAGCCCGACCGTCTGTTGCTCGAGCGCGAGGAAGCCGGCAACCGGCTGCTGTCGTTCGGCGGCGGTATCCACTACTGCCTGGGCGCCCGGCTGGCGGCCATGGAACTGCAGATCGGCCTGGGCAGCCTGCTGGCCCGCCTGCCGGAGATGCGCATCGTCGACCTGGATGATCTGCGGTGGCGCAAGCGCAATACGGTGCGCGGGGTCGAGGCGTTGGTGGTGGCGCACTGATGATGGGTGCGGCCTGAAGTCGGGCCAGCACCCCGTTTCTCGCAGTCTGGGCAATGGCTGGCCAAGGCAGCTGGCCGAGGCAACTTGGCGTCGAGGGCCGCGCATTGCCGCCCATGTCTCGCGTTGCATGTAACGTCAGGGAGAGCGCTACACTGTTACATGAAACAGGAGGCCGCCATGGCCGGAAATAACGTAAACGCCCGCGTCAATAAGCATCGTGCCGCTTTGCGCATGGCCGGATTGCGCCCAGTCCAGATTTGGGTACCTGACGCTCGTCTACCGAATTTCGCTGAAGAATGTCGCCGCCAATCGGCTTTGGTGACTCGCGCGGATGCCGGGGATGTCGGCATGGCGCAGTTGATGGAGCAGGCTGCGTCTGACCTGGACGGCTGGGACGTCTGATGCGGGGTGATCTGGTTACGGTCGCCGTGCAGGGCGATTTTGGAAAACCGCGTCCGCCGGCCCTTGTGATTCAAGCAGATTTATACAGTGAACACGGTAGCGTGACGGTGCTGCCAGTCACCACCACGCTCGTCGATGCGCCATTACTGCGGATAACAGCGCAGCCGAGCACCGGCAATGGCCTCCGGCAACCGTCTCAAATCATGGTGGATAAGGCCGTAACGGTGCGGCGCGACAAGATAGGGCGCCCTATCGGCCGCATCGAGGGCGAGACCTTGCAGGAGGTCGAACGCTGCCTGGCCGTTTTGCTGAGAATCGCGAAGTAGAAGCTCGCGCCGGCGGCATCACCACCCCACCGCGTACCCATCCTTGCGATGGTCCGACGCCGCCAGGTAGCCGCCGCTTTCCAGCCGCATCGCCATCTGCGCGCAGCCGAATTCCGTGTCGAAGCGCGGTGACTGCGTGATGTCGTGGCCCATGTCCTTCAAGCCCTGCAGCGTTTCCGCTGGCGTGTTCCATTCCATCGCCACGCCGCGGTTGTCGTCCTTGATGCGGAAGCGCGGCGCGTCGCTGGCGGCCTGCGGGTTCTGGCCGTAGTCGGCCAGGCGGCAGAGCACCTGCGTGTGGCCCTGCGCCTGCATGGAGCCGCCCATCAGGCCCAGGGTCATCAGCGGCTGGTCGCCGCGCATGACGAAGCCGGGGATGATGGTGTGGAAGGGCCGCTTGCCGGGTCCGACCTGGTTGGGGTGCCCGGCGCGCGTGCTGAAGCCCCAGCCGCGGTTGTGCAGGGCGATGCCCGTGCCGGGCACCACCACGCCGGAGCCGAAGCCCTTGAAATTCGATTGGATGAACGACACCATCATGCCGTTGCGGTCGGCGGCGGTCAGGTAGACGGTGCCGCCGCCGTGCGGATTGCCCTGGCCGGGATAGGAGGCGCGGCGCGGATCGATGGCGCGGGCGCGGCGCGCCAGGTAATCGCGGTCGAGCAGGTGCGCGGCGGTGATCTCCGTCATGGATGCGGGGTCGCCCACGTGGGCATACATATCCGCGAACGCCAGCTTGATGGCTTCCAGCTGCAAATGCACGCTGGCCGCGGAATCCACCGGCAGCGAACCCAGGTCCAGGGCGTCGAGCATGCCGAGCGCCATCAGCGCGCCTATGCCCTGGCCGTTGGGGCCGATTTCCACGAGTTCGACGTCGCGGTATTTCATGCGGATGGGTTCGACCCAATCGGCCCGGTGTGCGGCAAGATCGGCTTCGGTGATGCTGCCACCCGTGTTGCGGGCATGGGCCGCGATCGCGGCCGCCAGTTCACCGTGATAGAAGGCGTCGCCCTTGGTGCGGGCGATTTTCTCCAGCGTTTCGGCCTGGCCGGGGCACGAGAAGCGTTCGCCCGGCAGCGGCGCGCGGCCGTTCGGTGCGAAGGCGTCGGCGTAGCCGGGTTGCGAGACCAGTCCCGGCACCTGCGCCTGCCATTGCCGCTGCACCGTGGGCGAAACCAGGTAGCCGTCTCGCGCGAGGCGGATGGCGGGTTCGAACAGGTCTTCGAAAGGCAGCGAACCGAAGCGCTCGCTGGTGGCGCGCCAGGCCGACACCGCGCCCGGGACCGTCACGGCGTCCCAGCCGCGGAACGGCATGCTGTCCAGATGCGCGAAGCGGTCCGGCGTCCAGGCGGCGGGCGCGCGGCCGCTGGCATTCAGGCCGTGCAGTTCCTTGCCGTCCCAGATGATGGCGAAGGCGTCGCCGCCGATGCCGTTCATGCAGGGCTCCACCACCGTGAGCGCGATGGCGGTCGCCAGTGCGGCATCCATCGCGTTGCCGCCGCGCATCAGCATGCTCAGTCCGGCGCTGGCCGCCAGGGGCTGGGAGGTGCTGACGACGTTTTCCGCCAGGACCGGCATGCGCTGCGAGGTGTAGGGAAAGGACCAGAACTCGGGGCCGAACGTCGTCATCGGGAAGTGCCTGCTGTTTGGGGAGGAAGCCATGCTTATAGCGCTGATCCGCCCGCGCGCAAAGCCGCATCACTGGATGGAGATGTTCGCTTCCTTGACCACGTCCGACCAGGTCTTGTGCTCCTTGGCGACGGCGTCGGCGAACGGCGCGGCGGGCGTGTAGATCAGTTCGGCGCCCTGTGACACCATGGCGGCTTTCAGTTCCGGCATGGCCAGCACCTTCTGCAGCGCTTGCGCGATGGTGTCGATGGCGGCTTGCGGCGTGCCCTTGGGGGCCACGAATCCGAACAGGTTGTCGGCCTGCACGCCGGAGATGCCGGCTTCCTTCATGGTGGGTACGTCGGGCAGCAGGCCGACGCGCGAGCCGGACGCTACCGCGAGCACCTTCAGTTTCTTGGCCTGGACCAGCGCCATGGAGCCGGGAATGCTGTCGAACATGAAGCTGGACGAGCCGGTCACGAGCTCGGGCAAGGCCTGGCCGCTGCCCTTGTAGGGAATGTGCGTGACCTTGACGCCGGTCTTCAGGGCGAAGAGTTCGGCCTCCAGGTGCGACAGGGTGCCGGTGCCTTGCGATGCGAAGTTGTACTGGCCGGGCTTGGCCTTCAGATAGGACACCAGTTCGCCCACGTTGTTTACGGGCAAGGTTTCCGGCACGACCAGGATGTGCGGGACGATGCCGACCCCGGCGATGGGCTTGAAGTCCTTGTTCAGGTCGGCCGGCCAGTTCGGGTACAGCGCGGCGGCTACGGCCACATTGGTCACGGCGGCGAAGTACAGCGTGTAGCCGTCGGCGGGTGCCTTGGCGGCGGCCTGGATGCCGATGGCGCCGCCGGCGCCGGGCCGGTTCTCGACGATGACGGACTGCTTGAGCTCGGCGGACAGCTTCTGGCCGATGGCGCGGGCCAGCACATCCGTGGCGCCGGCCGGCGGGAAGGAGATGATCACCTGGATGGCGTGGTCGGGGTAGGCCGCGCGCGCGGCGCCGATGTGCGCGGCAAGCAGGCCCAGCGTCAGGGCCAGCATGCCCAGCAGGCGGTAGGCCAGTTGCCGGGGCGAGGGGGCGGATGTCGATTTATGCATGCGTGGTCTTTCCAGATAGGGCGCGTCCGCCGCCGGCGGACGCAATGGGGGCACGGCGACGTGCGAAAAAACGGCATCCAGGCATAAGCAATACCCATGCCATTTTTCGGGCGCGCGGCGGCGCCCGGGCGTGCCGCGCGTCGACGCGCGCCTACATCGTGGCGTTCTGCGTCGCCACGAACATGGCGCGCAGATGTTCGCCGGACGTCGTGGGCGGATACTTGGCCGGCACGTCGGCGCGCGCGCAGGTCGGCAGGCATTCGATGCGCGCGTCGTAATTCGGGTTATGGAAGAACACGATGGACTGGCGCCGGCTTTCCGCCTTGGCGTCCAGCGGCGGGTTCACCACGCGGTGCAGGGTCGAGACCCAGCGGTCGTTGGTCCAGCGCGCCATCAGGTCGCCGATATTGATGATGAAGCAATCCGGCACGATGGGCACATCCACCCATTGCCCTTCCGCATTGAACACCTGCAGGCCGCCGGGCCGGTCTTCGGTGGCCAGGATGGTCAGGCTGCCGTAGTCGGAATGCGCGCCGGCGCGGATCTGGCCGGGCTGCGGCGGCGTTTCCTGCGCGGGGTAGTTGCGTAGCCGCAGACGGCTGATGTGGCGGTCGACCTTGTCGTCGAAATAGTGTTCGTCCAGCTCGAGCGCCATCGCGAAGATCCGCATCAGCGTGCGCGCCAGATCGCCCATGGCGCGGTAGTACTCCGTCCAGGTCGCGCGCAGGTCGGCGGGTTCGTCGGGCCATATGTTGGGCGCGAAATGCTTGCCGGCGGCGGGCGCGTGCGCGTAGCCGGCGTCGGGCATGTCGACCGGGCCGATCATCAGGCTTTCGTTGAGATCGCCGGCCTTGGCACTGGCGTCGCGCGAACGGCCCACCGATTCGTCTTCCATGCCGATGTAGCCGCGCGCGACGTCCATGCCGGGACGCACAACCTCCATCTTGCGCGCCAGCGGCAGGTCGAAGAAGCGCCGCGACACGTCGCGCATGCGGTCCATCAAGCCGGCATCGATGCCGTGGCCGGAGATGATCAGGAAACCGATATCGCGGCAGGCCTGGTCGACCGACCGGGCGATGGCCTGCTTGTCGGCCTCGCTGCCCGACGAGAAACGGGAGATATCGATGACAGGGACGTGCAGAAGCTTGTTCATGGGAGACGGCTCCAGGGTATGTAGGGTCCGGGCGAGGATGGCGCGGGCGTCACGCGATGGCGTCGCCGCAATCCACCAGCAGCGTCGAGCCCGTGATGGCGGGATTGCCTGCCACCGCCAGGATGGCGCGCGCCACCGCGTCGGGCTGGGCCACGTGCCTGAGCGGGACGTGCGCGGCATAGGATTCGAACTTGCGCCGGCGCTGCGCGTCGTCGAGCTTGTTCCAGAGCGGCGTGTCGGTGACGCTGGGCGAGATCGCGTTGACGCGTATCGGTGCCATTTCCAGCGCCAGGCCACGCATCAGGCCTTCCAGCGCGGCGTTGATGGCGCCTTGCAGTACGGCATTGCGGTCGGGGCGCACGCTGAAGACGCCCGATACCAGGGTCAGCGAACCGCCGCGGCGGATGCGGCAGGCGCGCGCGGCATGGTAGGCGCTCCAGAATTTGCTGCGCATGGCGTCGTAGGCGTCGTCCAGCGGCAGGCCGCCCGCGCCACCCGTATCGCGAACAGGCCCGGTGCGGGTCTGCGATCCGCAGACCACCACGTGGTCCCAGTCGCCGTGGCTGGCGAAGAACCGCTCTACCGCCGCTGCATCGGTCAGGTCCAGCGCGTCGCTTTCCGCGATGGCCGGATGCCTGGCCCGCGCGTCCGCCAGCTTGCCGGCCGATCGGCCAGCGATCAGGACGTGGGCGTCCGCGGCCGCCGCCAGCATGGCGGTGGCCAGGCCGATGCCGGTGCTGCCGCCGAGTACGGCGATACGCTTGCCTCGCAGGTCATTCATGTGGCGTGGTCCTTGTGGTTCAGTTGGCGGCGGCGCCCAGGTAGGCGCGCGCGAGCATCTCGTTGGCCGCGATGTCGGCGGCGCTGCCCTGCGCGACGATGCGGCCGCCTTCCATCACATAGGCGCGGTCGGCCAGCGACAGCGCCAGGCCGGCCATCTGGTCCACCAGCAACAGCGTCATGCGTTCGCGGCGCAGCGCGTCCAGGGACTCGAATAGTTCGGCGATGATCTTGGGCGCCAGGCCCAGCGACGGCTCGTCCAGCAGCAGCAGGCGCGGTTGCGCCATCAGGCCGCGCGCCAGCGCCAGCATCTGCTGTTCGCCGCCGGACAGCAGGCCGGCGCGTTGTCCCAGCCGTTCGCGCAGGCGCGGGAAGCGGTCCAGCATTTCCTGCACGCGCGTCTCGCTGTCGCGCGGATGCAGGAAGGCGCCCAGCCGGATGTTGTCCAGCACGGACAGGTCCGGAAAGACCTGCCGCCCCTCCGGCACCAGCACGACGCCGAGCTTGACGATGGCTTCGGCGTCCAGCGTGTTCAGCGGTTGCCCCTCGAAATGCAGGCCGCCCGCGCTGGCGCGATGCAGGCCGGCCAGCGTGCGCATCAAGGTAGATTTGCCGGCGCCGTTGGCGCCCAGCAGCGCCACCATTTCGCCTTCGCGGACCTGCAGGTCGATGCCGTGCAGCACCGGATCCGCGCCATAGCCCGCGACGAGTTCGCCGATGCCCAAGACCTCATGGCCGCCGATGCGCGGCGGCGCGGCGGCCGTCGATGACGCGGCGCCGGCCTGCTGCGCCTGCTCGCCCAGGTAGGCCTGGCGCACCGCCGGGTCGGCCTGGATTTGCGCGGGCGTGCCCAGTGCCAGGCGGCGTCCGGCATCCAGCACGACGATGCGATCGGAAATGCCCATCACCAGCGCCATGTCGTGCTCGACCACCACGACGCTGGGGCCCGCGTCGGCGATGCGCCGCAGCAGCGCGGCCAGGTTTTCCTTGTCTTCGCGGCTGAGGCCGGCGGCGGGTTCGTCCAGCAGCAGCACGTCCGGATCCATCGCCAGGGCGCGGGCGATTTCCACCAGGCGCCGATCCACGTGTGCCAGGCCGGCGGCGGGCGCGTCCGGATCGCCGCGATAGCCGCAGAACGCCAGCAGCGCGCGGGCCTGGCGGCGCCGCGCGGCGTCGGCATGCGCGCCGCCGGACAGCAGGCCGCCCAGCCGGCCGCGCGACATCGCCAGCGTCACGTTGCGCAGCACGCTCAGGCTGCCGAACAGCTGCGACGTCTGGTACGTGCGGGATATGCCGCGGCGGGCGATGCGGAACGCGGGCAGGCCCTGGAGTTCGCCGCCGTCCAGCGTGATGCGGCCGGTGCTGGGCACGTAGAAGCCGCTCAGCATGTTCAGCGCGGTGGTCTTGCCGGCGCCGTTGGGGCCGATCAGCGAAGTCACCTGGGCGGGCGCCACGTCCACGTCCAGTCCGCTGACCGCCCGCACGCCGCCGAAGGTCATCCCCAGGGCCTGCGCGCGCAGGACACGGCGCGGGCGCGCCTGCAGCAGCGCCGCCCCATCCAGGGCGGCCCCTTCCAGGGCGGCCCCATCCACGTCGTCCCGGCTGTCTTCATCGGCATCGTGCAAGCGAGGGCGCGGGCGCAGCCAGCGGCCCGCCAGGCCGATGATGCCTTCGGGCGCCAGCCACAGCACCACCAGCAGCAAGGCGCCGAAGAACAGCAGGCGGTACGACTCCAGCGACGCCAGCACTTCCGGCAGGATGCCGACGATGATGGCCCCGGCGATGGGGCCGGCCACCGTGCCGGCGCCGCCGATGACGACCACCAGCACGAACAGGATGGATTGCATGAAGCTGAAGGTGTCCGGCGTGACGAAGCCGGACAGGGGGGCGAACAGGCCGCCCGCCAGCCCCGCCAGCGCGGCGGACACCGCGAATGCCACGGTCTTGATGACCAGCGGGTTCAGCCCGACCGATTCGGCGGCGGTCTCGCTGTCCATGATGGCCCGCATGGCGGCGCCCCAGCTGCCGCCCGACAAGGTCGCGTACGCGACCAGCAGCAGCAACACCGCGACGATGGCCACCATCGCCACCGACTGCTCCGGCGCGAAGCCGCCCAGCACCAGCGGCGGTATGCCCATGATGCCGTTCTGGCCGCCCGTCAACGCCGGCATTTCGACGATCGCGTGCTGCACGATGAAGCTGAAGGCGATGGTGATCATCGCCAGGTAAGGCCCCTTGACGCGCAGCGCCGGCAACGCCAGCAGCGCGCCCGCGGCCGCCGACAACAGCGCGCCGGCGATCCACGCGGGCCAGAAGCTCCAGCCGGCGTGCGTCGTCAGTACCGCGACGGTGTACGCGCCCAGCGCATAGAAACCGACGTGGCCGAAGGACACCTGGCCGGTCAGTCCCAGCAGCACGTTCAGGCCGATGCCGACGATGGCGATCAGCGCGACGTTGGCCAGGACGAACACGTAGTAGCTGTTCAGCGTGGCGGCAAGCACCAGGCAGAGCACCGTGAGCAGCACGGCGCTGGGAATGGCGGCGCGCTTCATACCTTGCGCACTCCCGCCTGCCCGAGCAGGCCGTCGGGCCGCATCGCCAGCAGCACGATGACCAGGCCGAAGGTGATGATCTGGGTGTAGCCGGACCCGATGTAGGTGACGATCAGCGCTTCGGCCACGCCGAACAGCAGGCCCGCCACCATGACGCCCCAGGCGCTGCCGATGCCGCCCAGTATGGCGACGGCGAAGGCCTTGATGCCGAACAGCGTGCCCATTTCCGCGCTGACGTTGAACAGCGGGGCGATCAGGATGCCGGCGATCCCGGCGAAACAGGTCGATAGCGCAAAGGACGCGGTGATCGTGCGGCGGATGGGAATGCCCATCAGGCGCGCGGCATCGCGGTTCTGCGCCACCGCCAGTAGCGCCTTGCCCCAGCGCGTGCGGCGCGACACCACGTGCAGCGCGGCCGCCATGGCCAGGCCGATGGCGGGAATGACCAGGTGCAGCGCATAGACCCCCAGCCCGACGCCGCCCAGCTCGATCTGCCGGCCCACCAGGGGCGAAGGCAGGCTGCGCGGTTCCTTGCCGAAGGTATGCATGACGAGGTTGTCGAGCACGATGCCCAGCGCCACCGTGGACATCAGCCAGGCGTTGGAACCCCTGCTGGCGAATGGCCGCACGGCCAGCGCTTCCACCGCCATGCCGTATGCGGCGCAGACCGCCAGCGCCAGCAGCACGGCCAGCCACATCGGCAGGCCGGCCGATTGCGAGAAGGCGAAGCACAGCACCGCCCCCAGCATCACCGAGCTGCCCTGCGCGAAATTGACCGTGCCGGACACCGCGTAGGTCATGGTAAAGCCCAGCGCCACCACGCCGTACATGCTGCCCAGGCTCAGGCCAGTGATGAGCGCCGATATCAGCTGCATCGCGGGTTCCGTGTCGGCGTCGTATCGATCAGGGCTTCATGCCGACCGGCACGATGCGGTTGTCGATGAACTGCGCCCAGACGTAGTCGGTTTCCGACAGGGCGTCGTGCTGCGTGGGGCTGAAGGGATGGGAGTAGGTCTTGATCAGGCCTTGATAGGTATCGATGGCGTAATAGCCCTTGCGTATCGCGTCGCCATCGGTCGAGCCGGCCTTGGCGATGGCCAGCGCGGTCAGGCGCATGCCGTCGTAGGCGTTGGCCACGCCGACCGCCGGCGTGATGTCGCCGGGTTGCTTGATGTCTGGATACTTGGCCTTCAACTCCTTGACGACCTGGTCGCCGACCGGCGACAGCTTGCCGTAGAAGCTGTAGGTCTGCACGAAATGGACGTTGCTCGCGTTGGGACCGCCCAATTCGGTGAAGCGGCCGCCCGCCACGCCCCAGTGCGAGACCACCGGCACTTTCCAGCCCATGCGGTCCATGGACTTGACCACCTGCGCGGCCGGACCGACGTTGGCGACCAGCACGATGGTGTCGGCGCCGGCGGCCTTCAGGCGCGTGAGCTGGGGCACGATGTCGACGTCGGTGGCCTCGAATTTCTCGCTGCCGACCGGCTCCATGCCTTTTGCCTTGAGCGCCGCGACCAGGCCCTTCTGGTTCGATTCGCCCCATGGATTGTTGATCATGAGCAGGCCGAACTTCGTGGTCTGGAAGGTCTTCTGCGCATAGGCCACCATGCCCTTGTCGACCAGTTCGTCCACCGCCGACACACGGAACACATAGTTGGGATCGGCACCGTTGCGGGTGATGGCGGTGCCCGCCGCCCACGGATTCATGAAGGGCACCTTGGCCTGGTTGGCCAGGGGCGCGATGGCCAGGGCAACGGGTGTATCGATACCGCCGAAGAACACGGCGACCTTCTCGCGATAGATCAGTTCACGCGCCGCGGTCACGCCCTTGGCGGGATTGGATTCGTCGTCGCGCCGCACCAGCACCAGCTGGCGGCCGCCCAGCAGGCCGCCCTGCGCATTGATCTCGTCGATGGCGGTCTGCAGGCCGCGGGTGATGGCTTCGCCCGACAACGCGGACTGGCCCGACAGCGCGGCGACCAGGCCGACCTTGATGGGCTCGGCGGCGCGGGTGGCGGACATCCATCCGAGGCCCAGCATGAGGGCGGCGGTGGCGGTGGTGAACGTACGGCGGGATGAGCGGATCATGGTTTCCCCTGTGGCTGCGTTGGCACGTGGCGTGGCTGGCGTGTGCAGGATCAATGCAACATCCATGCCAACATGGCCGCGATGTCGTCCCGTCGACACGTTTTAATTTTTGTTGGCGATCGCCATTAATTTTTGTCGGCAAAAAATCTGCGATTGGAGATAATGTCGCAGCGTGCCGCGACGCTGGCGCAGCCGGTTTTCCGGGGGTTTGGGCCAACGCGGTGCGTCAATCCGGTGCGAAAAATGACGCTTTTCGTGCATGGCGCACCGGCGTGTCGCATTGCCTGCGCGATGGCACACTCGCACGCGTACCCGCACCGCCCGCAAGCCAAAGGTTCCCACGATGACGACGGTTTCCCGCTTCGAAAAACTCGCCACGCATGACCGCTTCGATTACTCGCCCATCCACCAGCGGGCGGACTACGCCTGGCCGGGCGGGGCGCGCCTGGCGGTGTACCTGGGCTTCAATATCGAACATTTCGCGTTCGGCGAAGGCCTGGGCGCCCGCCTGGGCGCCGCGCTGGCCGAACCGGATGTGCTGAACTATTCGTGGCGCGAGTACGGCAATCGCGTGGGCGCCTGGCGCTGCCTGGAGCTGTTCGAGGAGCTCGGCTTTCCCGCCGGCATCATCGCCAACACGTCCGTCTTCGATCATTGCGGCGGACTGATAGAGGCCTGCGTGCGGCGCGGCGACGAGCTGATCGGCCACGGCCACACCAACTCGGACCACCAGAGCAAGCTGCCGGAAGCCGAAGAACGCGCGCTGCTGGAACATTGCCGCGATCGCATCGCCGCGCTGGGCGGCCGCGCGGACGGCTGGCTGTCGCCGTGGATCGCGGAATCGCGCGTCACCACCGATCTGCTGGCGGAAACGGGCTACCGCTATACCTTGAACTGGGCGCACGACGACCAGCCCGTGCGCATGCGCACGCGCGGCGGCCAGCCTTTCTGGTCCATCCCGTATCCGCAGGAATTGAACGATATACCGATGATCATCGCGCGGCAGATGGATGCCAAGGACTTCGCCCAGATCATCATCGACAATTTCGACGAGATGCGGCGACAGTCGCGCCGGCAGCCGCTGGTCATGGGCATCGCGCTGCATCCCTATCTGGTAGGCCAGCCTTATCGGCTGCTGCATCTGCGCAGGGCGCTGGCGCACATCGCCCGCGCGCGCGACGACGGCGATATCTGGATCACCACGCCGGGCGCGATCTGCCGCCACGTCGATGCGCTCTCATGACCACCGCGACCAGGAAAACCACCGCCACCACCCGGCCCAGGGGCCGGCCGAAAGTACGCCCCGGCCGCCTGGTCGCCGCGAAGTCCGCCGCCAGGCAGGCGGTGGCCGGCGGCGACGGCGAAGAGCGCATCTACCAGGCCGTGCTGCAAAGCGTGCTGGGGCAACGGCTGAAACCCGGCACCAAGCTGCCGGAAGCCGCCCTCTGCGAGCTGTTCGGCGTGGGACGTTCGCTGGTGCAGCGTGTGCTGCAGCGGCTGGCGCGGGACCACGTCGTTGAACTGCGGCCCAATCGCGGCGCGGTGGTGGCCTTGCCCACGCCGGAAGAAGTGGGCAAGCTGTTCGAAGCCCGGCGCGCGCTGGAGGCGGCCATCGTCCCGCTGGTCGCCCGCCATGCCACGCGTGCCGACTACGCGATGCTACGGCGCCATCTGCGGCAGGAACACCAGGCACTGCACCACAGCGGCCAGGCGCAGTGGGCGCTGCTGGCCAGCGCCTTTCACACCAAGCTGGCCGAGCTGTCGCGCAATCCCCTGCTGCAACGCTATCTGCTGGAAACGGTATCGCGCTGTGCGCTGGTGGTGGCCGTCTACCAGCCGCCCGGCAACGCCACCTGCGAGCATGACGAGCACGAGCACGTGGTGGACCTGATCGAAGGCGGCGAAGTCGCCGCCGCGGTGCGCGCGATGGACCAGCATCTGCGCGACCTGGAAGCGCACATCAACATCGTGCAGGAAACCGGGTCCAGCAGCCTGGCGGACATGCTCGGCCTGGGCTGATGCGCCGCGCCTAGAAGCGGATGCGCACGCCCGCGAGCAGGGCGCGGTCGGAACGGCTGTCGCCATCCGCTTGGGCGTAGCGCGCCGTGTCGCCGAACTTGCGGCCGAACGAGATGCCGATATAGGGCGCGACCTCGCGGGTGATTTCATAGCGCAGGCGCAGGGACACGGTGGCGTCCGACAGGCCGTTGCCGATATCGCGGCGGGCGTCGTTCCTGCCGTAGGCGTTGGCTTCCACTTCCGGCGTCAGGATCAGGCGCTGGGTCAGCAGCAGGTCGTACTGCGCCTTCAGCGCCAGCGCGGTCCGCCCGCTGGCGCCGACATAGGCGGTCAATTCCGTTTCGATGCCATAGGGGGCGGTGCCCTCCACGCCGACGCCCATCCAGGTACGCGCCGGGCCGCCGCCGAAATCGTGCCGCGCGCCCAGTTGCAGGTCCCAGAAGGGCGATACGGCGTGGCTCCAGTAGGCTTCGGCGCGGCCCGCGGTGTCGCCGCCTTCGTGCTCGCCTTCGCTTTTCAACCAGAGTTTGTCGCGGTCGGTGCCAGCCCAGAATTCGCCATCCCAACGCAGGCCGTTGCGGGCGTCGCGGTCGTGGGCGAATTCCAGTTTTTCCATGTCGAGATGCGTGGTGATCGCATCGTCCATCATGTGCGGGGCGATACCGTAGGACGTGTACGCGGCGTCCGTACCGCCGTCGCTCGACGGCAGCGAGCCGACCGGTGGCGCGGCCATCGCGGCCCCCGCGATGGCCATGGATGCCAGGACCAAAGCCAGGGCCCGCGCCGCGCCCTTTCGGCGCATGTGCGCGGTCATGCGACCACCACCGCGCGGAACATGCCCGCTTCCATGTGGTAAAGCAGATGGCAGTGGTAGGCCCAGTTGCCACGCGTATCCGCGCTGACGCGGTAGGTGATCCGCTGGGCCGGATTCAGGCTGATCGTGTGCTTGCGCACCTGGAACGCGCCGTCCGGGGATTCCAGGTCGCTCCACAGTCCGTGCAGGTGGATGGGGTGCGTCATCATGGTGTCGTTGACGAGGACGAAGCGCACCCGTTCGCCGTGTTTCAGCACGATGGGGCGGGCATCGGTGAACGCGACGCCATTGAAGGACCACATGTAGCGGTCCATGTTGCCGGTCAGGTGCAGTTCGATTTCGCGTGTCGGTGGGACGTCGCCGCCCGGTGCGGCGATCGACCGCAGGTTCGCGTAGGTCAGCACCACGCGGCCGTTGTCGCGCAGGCCGGGTCCGGGGTCGTCGAGCCGGGTGGAGACCATGTCCGGCAGCATGGCGTTGGACACGCCATGCTCGGTCGCGTAGGGGTGGCGCGCCTCGACCATGCCGCCGGTCGCGGCGCCGTGCCCCGCATGCGCGTCGGCCGGCATGTCCGCGTGTTGCCGGGGCATGTGCATCGCGCCGTGCGACATCTGCATGCCATCGTGCGACATCTGCATCCCGCCGTCCGACGCCTGGGTGTCGTCGTCCGACATGTCCATCTCGTCGCCGGACATGTCCATCCCGCCCATATCCCCGCCACTGGCGGCCGGCTGCATGCCGGCCATGTCGTGCCGCATGCCCATGTCCATCATGGTCAGGGGCTGCACCGGATCGACCGGGGGGATATTGGCCTGCATGCCATGCCGGGGCGCGAGCGTGGCGCGCGCATAGCCGGAGCGATCCATGGACTGCGCGAACACCGTGTAGGCGCGCTCCTCGCGCGGTTCGACGATGACGTCGTAGGTCTCGGCCACGCCGATGCGGAATTCGTCGACCGTCACCGGTTGAACCGCCTGGCCGTCGGCGCCGACCACCGTCAGCTTCAGGCCCGGGATGCGCACGTCGAAGTAGGTCATCGCCGACCCGTTGATGATGCGCAGCCGCACACGTTCGCCGGGCTGGAACAGCGCGGTCCAGTTGCCCGACGGCGTCGTGCCGTTGACCAGGTAGGTGTAGGTCGAACCGGACACGTCCGCCAGGTCGGTCGAACGCATGCGCATGCGCTGCCACATCATTTGGTCCGCCAGCGCGGGTCCCCAGCCTTCGCCGCGCGCCCGCCGCGCCAGCGACTGCAGCGTCGGCTGGTTGCGGTTGTAGTAGTCCGGCATGGACTTCAGCTTGTGGAAGATCCGCATCGGGTCCTCGTCCGTCCAATCGGACAGCAGGACCGTGTAGTCGCGATCGGCATGGATGGGATCCGGCTCGGCCGGATCGATGACCAGGGCGCCGTACAGGCCAGTCTGTTCCTGGAAGCCGGAATGGCTGTGATACCAGTAGGTGCCGCTCTGCCGCACCGGAAACCGGTAGGTGAACGTCGATCCTGGCGCGATTCCGGCGAAGCTGAGTCCGGGCACCCCGTCCATGGCCGATGGCAGCAGGATGCCATGCCAGTGGATGGAGGTGGCAACGCTCAGGCGGTTGCGCACGTGCAGGGTGACGGTGTCGCCTTCGCGCCAGCGCAGGACGGGGCCGGGCAGCAGGCCGTTGACCGTGGTGGCCATGCGTGCCGCGCCGGTGTAGTTCACCGCGGTTTCGGCGACGTCCAGCGCGAATTCCGTGCCGGTCAGCACGGGCGCGCCGGCCGCCTGGGCGGTGCCCGTCGCGGCGTGCGCCGGCTGCCAGCCCCCGGCCGTCGCGACGATTCCCCCTGCCGCCAGGCCGGTGACGAAGCGTCGCCGGCCGCGGGATACAGCCTCGGTCATGTTCATCCTCTCGCCGTCCAGGCGAAACTGCGCCATCATGGAATCGCGCCACCATAGAACATTCCCACGTTGGAAGGTCAATACCCGGCCTCGATACCCGGCCGGCCCGCCGCGCCCGAACCGGCTCCGTCCCCTGCCGATCCGAGTTATCGTTCCGGGTTGATCGATATAGCGAAGCTTCCGGTGCCTCCAGCGTCTTTCCCACCCCTGCCGCCCGGCCTGATCGTCATCCACAGCAATTTGTCCGAATCGCTGCGCGACGTGCTGGTCGGATGGATGCGCACCCACCCGCTGGGCCCGCTGGAACGCGAGGTGGTGCTGGTGCAAAGCAGCGGCATCGCGCAATGGCTGAAACTGGCGCTGGCCGCCGACCCGCGCGATGGCGCAGGGGGCGGCGCCGGCATTGCCGCGGCCTTCGAATTCCTGCTTCCATCGCGCTTCCTGTGGCGCGCCTATCGCGCCGTGCTGGGCGCGGCGGCGGTGCCCGAGGAATCGCCGTTCGACAAGCCGCGCCTGATGTGGCGCCTGCTGCGCCTGCTGCCGGAAGTGATGGACCAGCCGGTGTACGCGCCGCTGCGCCGCTTCCTGCGCGACGACGCGGATTGCCGCAAGCGTTATCAACTGGCCGAACGCCTGGCCGACGTGTTCGACCAGTACCAGGTCTACCGGGCCGATTGGCTGGC
The DNA here is from genome assembly GCF_002119685.1 of Bordetella genomosp. 8. Lineage (NCBI taxonomy): Bacteria > Pseudomonadati > Pseudomonadota > Betaproteobacteria > Burkholderiales > Alcaligenaceae > Bordetella > Bordetella genomosp. 8. The sequence goes on from NZ_CP021108.1 coordinate 331,912, forward strand.
GGCATGGGCGGCGGGCCACGACAGCTTGCCACGCGACGGCGTGGCGGATCCAGCGCAGGCCGGTGCCCCGCTGCCGCCGTCGCAACGCTGGCAGGCGGCGTTGTGGCGCGCGGTGTTGGACGACGTCAAGGCCATGGACGCCCCCATGGGCGTGGCGCCTTCGTCGGATGGCCGCGCCGCCGTGCATGGCGCCTTCCTGCGCCGCGCCGCCGGCCTGCCCGACGACGCGGCCCTGCCGGGCCTGCCCCGGCGGCTGATCGTGTTCGGTATTTCGACCCTGCCGCGCCAGTCGCTGGAAGTGCTGGCCGTGCTGTCGCGCTGGACGCAGGTGCTGATGTGCGTGAACAACCCCTGCGAACACTACTGGGCCGACATCATCGAGGGCAAGGACCTGTTGCGCGCCGCCCATGCGCGCCAGCAGCGCCGTCCCGGCCTGCCCGCGCGCATGGGTGAAGACGAACTGCATCTGCACGCGCATCCCCTGCTGGCCGCATGGGGCAAGCAAGGGCGCGACTTCATCGGCCTGCTGGACGAGCACGACAGCGCCGACGCGCGCGCCCGGATCAGCGCGGCCCTGGGCGGGACGGCGCAACGCCTGGACCTGTTCGAGTCCGCCGGCGACGACACGCTGTTGCGACAGCTGCAGGACGACATCCGCGATCTACGGCCCCTGCGCGAAACGCGCGAGCGCTGGCCGGCGGTGGATCCGCGGCGCGACGCATCGATCCGTTTCCATGTCGCGCACAGCCGCCAGCGCGAAGTCGAGATCCTGCACGACCAGCTGCTGGCGGCGTTCGATCGGGACGCTACCCTGCGGCCGCGCGACGTCATCGTCATGGTGCCGGATATCGAGGCCTACGCGCCGCATATCCAGGCGGTGTTCGGCCTGCACGACCGCGACGACCCGCGCGCCATTCCCTATACCATCGCCGATCGCGTGAAACGGCACGCCGATCCCTTGCTGCACGCGCTGGAGCAATTGCTGCAACTGCCGCAGGCGCGGTTTTCGGTCAGCGACTTCATGGATCTGCTGGAAGTGCCCGCCGTGCGCGACCGCTTCCAGATCGCCGAGGACCAGCTGCCGCTGCTGCATGCGTGGATACGCGGCGCCAACATCCGCTGGGGACTGCACGATGCGCAGCGACAGGCGTTGGGACTGCCCTCCAGCGGCACGGCGGCGGCGCAGAACAGCTGGCTGTTCGGCTTGCGCCGCATGCTGCTGGGCTATGCGGTCGGCGCGCGCGCCGATGACTGGCGCGGCATCGAACCCTACGACGACATCGGCGGCCTGGACGCGGCGCTGCTCGGACCCTTGACCGACCTGGTGGACAGCCTGGAACAGACCTGGCTGCAACTGGCGGAACCCGCGCCGCCGCAAGTATGGGGCGAGCGGCTGGCCGCGCTGCTCGAACGCTTCTTCCACCCGGATGAAGGCATGGACGCCTACACGCTCCAGCAGCTGAACGCGGCCCTGCGCGCGTGGCTGGACATCTGCGCGGAGGCTCGCGTCACCGAGACCCTGCCGCTGTCGGTGGTCGCGGAGCATTGGCTGTCGCGGCTGGACGAAGGCGGCTTGTCGCAGCGCTTCTTCGGCGGCGCGGTGACGTTCGCGACGTTGATGCCCATGCGCGCGATTCCATTCCGCATCGTCTGTCTGCTGGGCATGAACGATGGCGAGTATCCGCGCATCCGCATGCCCATGGACTTCGACCTGATGGCCTACGACTATCGTCCCGGCGACCGGTCGCGCCGCGAGGACGACCGCTACCTGTTCCTGGAAGCGCTGCTGTCGGCGCGCGATCGGCTGCTGGTGTCCTGGGTGGGTCGCAGCGTGCGCGACAACACGCCGCGGCCGCCTTCGGTGTTGGTGGGCCAGCTGCGCGACCATCTGGCGACAGGTTGGCGGCTGGCTGGCGACCTGGCGCGGGATGTCGACGCGGCGTCGCCCACCAAGTCCGCCGCGACCGCCGAGTCCACCAAGTCCACCAAGTCCGCCGAGCCCGAACAGGCGCTGCTGGCCGCCCTGACCACGGAGCACCGCCTGCAGCCCTTCAGCCCGGCTTATTTCGCCGTGCCGGCCGCCGGCGATCTGTTCACGTACGCCCGTGAATGGCGCGACCCCGCCGGCCATCGCGCGGATACGCGGCAGCCGCTGCCACCCCTGTCGCGCGAAGAGCCGCTGACGCTGCGCGAGCTGGCGGATTTCGTGCGTGCACCGGTGGATGCGTTCTTCAAGCAGCGCCTGCAGGTCAGCTTCGCGCTGCAGGACGCGGCGACGGAGGACGTCGAACCCTTCGTTCCCGATGCCCTGGAGCAATGGCAGCTCCAGGATGCCCTGATCCGCGCGCAATGCCGCGCGCTGGAAGCCGGAGAAGACTACGTGGCCAGCCGCGAAGCCGAAGTGGCTCGCATCGGCCGCGCGGGTATGTTGCCGGACGGCGCGTTCGGCGCCCTTACCGCGGAAGACCTGCTGGCGCCGCTGGACGACATGGCGGAGCGCTACGCCAAGGCGTTGGCGCGCTGGCCTGATGGCCTGCGTGAGGAGTTTCCCATACTGCTGCCCGCCATCGACGGCGCGCCCGCGCTGGAAGACAGCCTGTCCGGGTTTCGCCAGGATGACGAGGGCCAGCGCTGCCGCCTGCTGGTGGATAGCAGCAGCCTGATTCCCAAGGGCAGGTACCGGGCGGCGCGGGTGGTGCCGCACTGGGTCGCGCACGTCGCGGCACAGTTGACCGGCGTGGCCGTGACCACCGTGGTGGTCAGCAAGGCCGGCGACGTGGTCTTTCCGCCCATGCCGCGGCGCGCGGCGATGCGTTTGCTGCGGGTCTGGCTGCGCGGCTGGCAGGCCGGGATGACGCGACCCTTGCCCCTGGCGCCCGCCACGGCGTTCGAATGGCTGACCCGGCATCCGGCGGCGCCTGAGCTGCCCGTATCGGCCGACGGCACTGAAGGCGCCGATGACAATGACACTGGCGACGCGGCGGACGACTGGGACGCCGATCGCGAAGGCGGCATTCCGGCGCTGCTGGCCGCGCCCGCCGGCCAGGCTGCCCGCAAGATCTACGAAGGCGTCGCCGAGCAGCGCGGCGAAGTCGACGACAGCCCCTATCTGCAGGCGGTATATCCCGATTTCGCCGCCTTGGCGCATGGCGGGGAATTCTTCGCGCTGGCGCAGTCCTGGCTGCGCGCCATGCGCGCGTCCCTGTATGCGGACCGCAACCGCGCCAAGGCGGCCACGGATGGACAGGAGGCCGCGCATGGTTGAGTCCCGGCACATCCACGGCAAGTCCCGATCCGAGCCGGGCACGGCCACGTCGCGCGATGCGGCGCCCACGCCGCTGGACGTCCTGCGCTTTCCATTGCATGGCAGCCGCCTGATCGAGGCCAGCGCCGGCACCGGCAAGACCTACACCATCGCCACCTTGTATGTACGCCTGGTGCTGGGGCATGGGGGCGATGACGGCTTCGACCGGCCCCTGATGCCGCCGCAGATCCTGGTGGTGACTTTTACCGAAGCCGCCACGCAGGAACTGCGCGACCGCATCCGCGCGCGGCTGGCCCAGGCGGCCGCGTATTTCCTGGCCGATCCAGCCGAAGCCGAAGCCGCGGGCGACGGCGATCCCCTGCACGACCTGCGCGCCGAGTATCCGCCGGAAACCTGGGCAGCCTGCGCGCGCAAGCTGCAACTGGCCGTGGAGTGGATGGATGAAGCCGCCGTGTCGACCATCCACGGGTGGTGCAACCGCATGCTGCGCGAGCATGCCTTCGACAGCAACAGCCTGTTCCAGCAGACGCTGGAACAGAACACGGCGCCGCTGATGGCGGAGGTCGTGCGCGACTACTGGCGCGCGCACATCGCGCCGCTGGACGCGGTGTCGGCGGCGGAAGTGCGGGCCTGGTGGCCGGGGCCCGATGCGCTCCAGGCGCAATTGCTGCCCGTACTGCGCTTCGCGCCGGAATTGAAGGCGCCTGGCAAGACCGCCATGGCGGATGGCCTCGATGCCGCGGATATCACGGCCCCACGGCACGCCAGCCAAAACAGCGGCAGCGGCGGCGGTACCGCCGCCCGGCGGCATGCCAACGATGCTGATGCTGATGCCGGTACACCCTGCGACCTGCTGCGCACTGTGCGCGAGCGTCGCCAGGGCGTATTGCGCGAACTGAAGCAGCCCTGGCAGGCATGGCTGCCCGAACTGCGCCAGCTGTTCGATGAAGGGGTGGCGGCCAAGCGCGTGAACGGACGCCAGGTCCAGGCCCGCTACTACCAGGCCTGGCTGGAGAATCTGCGGGCATGGTGCGAGGACGCCGATGCCCGCATGCCGCAATTGACCGACACCGCCTGGCTGCGCCTGGGCCCGGGCCTGAGCGAAGCGTGGAAGGGCGATCCCCCGGATCATCCGGCCTTTGTCGCCCTAGCCGAGCTGCGCGAAAAAACCCAGGCGCTGCCCGAAGCGCGCCATGACGTGCTGCGCCACGCCGCCGAGTGGGTGAGCCGGCGCTTCGCGTCCGAACAGGCGCAGCGCGCGCAGATGAGCTTCGACGCCCTGCTGGACCAGCTGGACGCCGCGTTGGCGGGGCCATCCGGCGCGACCCTGGCCGACACGCTGCGCAAACAGTTTCCCGTCGCGCTGATCGACGAATTCCAGGATACCGATCCGGTCCAGTACCGCATCTTCGACGCCGTCTACCGCGTGGCCGCCAACGACAGGGGCAGCGCGCTGATCCTGATCGGCGATCCCAAGCAGGCCATCTACGGCTTTCGCGGCGCCGACATCCATACCTATCTGCGCGCGCGCGCCGCGGTGGACGGTCGCCTGTACGTGCTCGGCACGAATTTCCGGTCCACGCAGCCCATGGTGGATGCGGTGAATCATTGCTTCATGGCAGCGGAACGGCGGGAAGCGGGCGATGGGGCATTCCTGTTCCGCCGCGGCGATGGCAACCCGGTGCCTTTCATCCCCGTGCGCGCGAACGATCGCCCCGATCGCCTGGTGCTGGACGGCGCGGCCACGCCGGCCTTGACGATGTGGTGGCTGCCGGCGTCCGAGGATGGCAAGGCCATGGGCGCGGGTGTGTACCTGGACACCATGGCCGACGCCTGCGCCGGCGAGGTCGCGCGGCTGCTGGCCTTGAGCCAGGCGGGCGGCGCGGGCTTCGTCCCGCGCGACCAGGCCGTGCCGCCTCCGGAGGGTGACGCACTTGGCGCGCGGCCGCTGCGTCCCGCCGACATCGCCGTGCTGGTCGATACCGGCCGGCAGGCGCGCGCCGTGCGCCGCGCCCTGTCGCGCCGAGGTGTGCGCAGCGTATACCTGTCCGAGCGGCAATCCGTGTATGCCAGTGCCCAGGCCGGCGAAATCGAATTCTGGCTGCGCGCCTGCGCCGAGCCCGACGATGCCCGCGCGCTGCGCGCGGCGCTGGCCACACCCACCCTGGGCGTGGCATGGCAGGACCTGGACCGCATCGGCCAGGACGAACTGGAATGGGACGCGCGCGTGCAGCAATTCCGCGCCTACGCACGCTGCTGGCGCGACAAGGGCGTGCTGCCGATGCTGCGGCGGCTGCTGGACGATTTCGGCGTGCCCGCGAGGCTGCTGGCGCCGGTCGCCGCTACCGGCGACGGCGAACGCGCGATGACCGACATCCTGCACATCGCCGAGCTGCTGCAACAGGCGAGCGTGCGGCTGGACGGCGAACACGCGCTGCTGCGGCATCTTGCGGAAATGCGCCATGCGGCCAGCGTGGGCGAAGAAAACGACGCCTTGACCATCCGCCTGGAAAGCGACGCCGACCTGGTGCGCGTGATCACCGTCCACAAATCCAAGGGCCTGGAATATCCCCTGGTCTTCCTGCCTTACGCGGCCGCGTTCCGCGCAGTCAGGCCGGATGCCGTTCCCTTGTCCTGGCACGACGACCACGGCCGGCTGCAGGTGTCGCTGGTCCCCGACGCGCACGGCCACGCCCGCGCGGATCGCGAACGCCTGGGCGAGGACCTGCGCAAACTGTATGTCGCGCTGACCCGTGCCCGCTATGCCACCTGGGTCGGCGTCGCGCCCATCGCCAACCTGGAATCCAGCGCCATCGGCTATCTGGTGGGGCGCGGCCTGGCGCCCGCCGACCAGCCCCTGCCGGAGGTGCTGGACACCTGGCGCGCCGGCCACGCTGATATCGCCGTGCGCGAAGCGCCGCCGCCCGCGGACATCCGCTACCGGCCGGAGAGCGAAAGGACCGGCCCGACGCAGGCCGCGGCTGCCGCGCCTGGCGTGGCCATGGAACACGCCGCGCGCCACGTCACGGCCTCGCCAGGCGGCGCGCGCATCATGCGCCGCGGCGTGCGCGATCCGTGGTGGATCGCCAGCTACTCCTCGCTGCGTACCGCCACGGGCGACCGCGTCAAGGAAGCCGAGCCGGAGACCGCGCGCGAAGACGTGTTCCTGGAGGCCACCGGCACGGACACCGACGTCGATGGCGCGGGTGACGCGGACACGATGCCGGCCTGGCCCGCCAACCGCCTGCCGCCGGCGATCCCATTGCCGCGCGACGCCGGCGGCGCCCTGCACGCGTTCCCCGCCGGCGCGCAGGCCGGCACCTTCTTCCACGAGCTGCTCGAATGGGCCGCCGACCAGGGCTTCGCCGCCATCGCCGACCAGCCGGAAGCGGTGCGCCAGGCGGTGGCGCGCCGCTGCGAAGAGCACAACTGGGCCGCCTGGACCGAGCCCTTGACAGCCTGGTTGCTGGACACGGTGGCCAGACCCATGGCGCTGCCCGACATGCCGGGCGGCCCGGTTCCCCCGGTGGCGCTCGCGGGCATCGGCGACTACCTTGCCGAAATGGAATTCTGGCTGGGCGCCGACGACGTCGACGTCACGCGCCTGGACCACGTCGTGCGCGCACACACGCTGCGGCAGGCGCCGCGGCAGGCGCTCGAACCGGCGCGCATGAACGGCATGCTGAAGGGCTTCATCGACCTGGTGTTCGAGCACCAGGGCCGCTATTACGTGCTGGACTACAAATCCAACCGCCTTGGCGAGGACGACGCGGCGTACACGCAGGCCGCCATGCGCGACGCCATACTGGAACACCGCTACGAGCTGCAGTACGCGCTATATCTGTTCGCCCTGCATCGGCTGCTGCGCGCGCGGCTTCCCGACTACGACTATGACCGGCACGTCGGCGGCGCCGCCTATGTATTCCTGCGCGGCACGCACGCGGCGCAGGGCGGCGTCTTCGTGGAGCGTCCGCCCGCCGCGCTGATGCATGCGCTGGACCGGCTGTTCGCCCCGCATGTGCGCGAGGAGGCGGCCTGATGTTCCTGTCCGACATCCATGCATCCGCCACGTCCGCGTCCTCCCGCGGCGACGCGCCGGCCGGCCGCGGCGAGCTGCTGGCATCCATGGACGAATGGGTCGCCCATCGCTGGATACGTCCCCTGGACGCCGTGTTCGCGCGTTTCCTGTGGAACGAAGTGCCCGACGCGCCCGCCCTGGCGATACTGGGCGCGCTGCTGGCCAGCCACCAGCTGGCGCACGGCCATGCCTGCCTGGACCTGGGCGCCGTGCTGGAAGACCCTGAATTGACGCTGGCGCTGCCGCCCGAGGGCGCCGGGCAGCCGGCCTCCGGCGTGCCCTTGCGCTCGCCCGCCGCGCTGCTGGCCCAGGTATCCCTGCCGCGCTGGCAGGCGGCGCTGGACGTTCCGGGACTGGTTGGCGACGGGCCGGGCGGCACGCCGCTGGTGCTGGTCGACCAGCGCCTGTACTTGCGCCGCTGCTGGCAGTACGAGCAGGACATCAATGCCGGCATCGCCGCGCGGCTGGCGCGCAATCCGGAATTGCAGGCGGCGCTGCCGTCCGCCGGTTTGCGCGCGATGCTGGACGTCCTGTTTCCCGCCGAAGGGGCCACCGCCGGCGCCGACTGGCAGAAGATCGCCTGCGCAGCCGCCGCGCGCAGCGCATTCACCATCATCACCGGCGGTCCGGGTACCGGCAAGACCACCACCGTCGTCAAGCTGCTGGCCGTCCTGCAGGCGCTGGCGCTGCAGGGGGTGGAAACCGGCGCCGCCACCGCGGCCGCCGCCGTGGCGAGGCCGTTGCGTATCCGGCTGGCGGCGCCCACCGGCAAGGCGGCGGCGCGGCTGAGCGAATCCATCGCCGGCGCGGTGTCGCGGCTGCCCTTGGCGGAGCTACCGGCCGGCGCCGCGCTGCGCCAGGCCATTCCGACCGGGGTATCGACGCTGCACCGGCTGCTGGGCAGCCGCCCCGGCTCGCGCAAATTCCGCCATGACGCCGACCATCCGCTGCCGCTGGACGTGCTGGTGGTCGACGAGGCGTCGATGATCGACCTCGAGACCATGGCGGCGCTGCTGCAGGCGCTGCCGCCGCGCGGCCGGCTGGTCCTGCTGGGCGACAAGGACCAGCTGGCGTCGGTCGAGGCAGGCGCGGTGCTGGCCGATCTGTGCCGCGACGCGCAAGGCGGTCGCTACACGCCCGCCACGCGCGATTGGCTGGAGCAGGTCAGCGGCCAGCGCGTCGCCGACGACTTGATCGATGCCCGGGGGACCGCCCTGGACCAGGCCATCGTCATGCTGCGGCACAGCCATCGTTTTGCCTCGGACAGCGGCATCGGCCGCCTGGCCGCCGCCATCAATGCGGGCAATCGCCAGCAGGTGGCGCGTTTCTGGCGCCAGCCCCATGCCGGCGTGACGCGGCTGGCGGGGGGCGAGTGCGATCGGGATTTCGCCGCCCTGGTCCTGGATGGCCAGGCGCTGACCGAACTGGAGCTGGCCCTGGACGCCGGCACCGGCGCCGACGCGCTGGATCGGCATGGGCCGCATGGTTATGCCCGCTACCTGCGCCTGATGCGCGCGCGGCGCCCGGCGCCGGGCGCCGGCCAGGAAGACCTCGACGACTGGGCGCGGCAGGTCCTGGCGGCCCACGGCGCCTTCCAGCTGCTGACGACGCTGCGCCATGGCAATTGGGGCGTGGAAGGCTTGAACCGCCGCGTGGCGCGGCTGCTGCGCGACCGCGGACTGATCGACGCGACGGAGGGCTGGTACGCCGGCCGTCCCGTGCTGGTCACGCGCAACGATTACGCCCTGGGCTTGATGAATGGGGACATCGGCATCACCCTGGCGCTGCCGGCGGCGCCCGACAGCGCGCCGGTGCTGCGCGTGGCCTTTCCCATGACCGACGGCAGCGGCCGTATCAAGTGGGTGCTGCCCAGCCGCCTGCAGGCGGTGGAGACGGTGTACGCGCTGACGGTGCACAAGTCCCAGGGCTCGGAATTCGACCATGCGGCCGTGGTGCTGCCGGAGCGGCTCAGTCCCATCTTGACCCGCGAATTGCTCTACACCGGCATCACCCGGGCGCGGGCCTTCCTGACCCTGCTCAGTCCCGGTGGCGACCACGTGCTGGAACAGGGCATCGCCCGGCAGGTGCGGCGCGCCAGCGGCCTGCTGGCGTAAGCGCGGGCCGGCTTAATCCTGGGGCGGCGCGCTGTCCGGACCTGGGCCGGATGGACCCGCGCTGGATAGGCCCGGCCTATCGCGGCCCGGCCTATCGAGGCCCGGCCTGGACTGCACGTCCAGGCCCAGCATCTTGACCAGCGATTCCGCCGAATACGGCTTGGGCAGGAATTCGAAGTCGTGCGTCCCTTGTTCCGCGAGGACATGGCTGTAGCCGCTGGTCAGCACGACACGCAGTTCGGGCCAGCGGCGGCGCACCGCGGCGGCAAGCTCGATGCCGCTCATGCCGGGCATGACGACGTCCGAGAACAGCAGGTCGAATCGGCCGTTGCGCGCACCGAGCAGGGACAGCGCCGATTGCGCATCGGTGGCCCAATGCGCCGTCAATCCCAGTTCATGCAGCAGGCCCAGCGCGAAGCGCCCCACGGTCTCGTTGTCTTCGACCAGCAGGACCGACATCGTCGCGTCGCCGGTTGCGAGGGCGACGGGCTTTTCATCGCCTTCTGCTGGCACCGCGCCCGCTTTCGCGCAGGGCAGGTACAGGGTGAAAGTGGTGCCCGCGCCCATCTTGGTGTCCACGCCGATTTCGCCGCCCGATTGCTTGGCGAAACCATAGGCCTGGCTCAAGCCCAGGCCGGTACCCTTGTTGACGGCCTTGGTGGTGAAGAAGGGTTCGAAGATCCGTTGCAGCGTGGCGGGTTCGATCCCGGTGCCGGTGTCGGCGACCGACACGGCGACGAAATCGCCGCTGGCGCCGGCATGGCTGCGAACCGGCGGTATGTGATCGACCTGGCGAGCCGTGATGGTCAGCCCGCCGCCGCGCGGCATGGCGTCGCGGGCATTGATCACCATGTTCAGGATGGCGGTCTCGAACTGGTTCGGGTCCGCCTCGATGGGTCGTATGTTCGCCGGCAGGTCCATCTTCAGCTTGACCGGCGACCCGATCGACGTCTGGATCATGTGCTCCATGCCGCGAAGCCGGTCCGCCACCTGGAAGACTTCCGGCATGAGCGGCTGCTTGCGGGCGAAGGCCAGCAGCTGGCGCGTCAGCAGGGCGGCCTTGTTGGCCGTGTCGGATATCGCGTTGATGTAGCGCAGGCGTTTTTCTTCCGGCAGCGACGGCCGGCGCAGCAGTTCGGCGGACGACCGGATGATGGTCAGCAGATTGTTGAAATCGTGCGCCACGCCGCCGGTGATGCGGCCGATGGCTTCCATCTTCTGCGCCTGGTTCAAGGCGTCGCGGCTGCGATCCAGCGCCAACTGGGCTTCGCGCCGTTCGGTCACGTCGCGGGTGATCTTGGCGAAGCCGATGAAGGTGCCGTTTTCGTCGCGTATCGGATCCAACACCACGCTGGCCCAGAACCGCGTACCGTCCTTGCGCATGCGCCAGCCTTCTCCCAGGAAGCGGCCGTCGCGCAAGGCCGTGGCGATGGCGCGCTGCGGTTCCCCGCGTTCGCGGTCTTCCGGCGTGTAGAAGCGCGAGAAATGCTGGCCGATGATTTCGTGCGCCGTGTAGCCCTTGATCGCTTGCGCGCCCGCGTTCCAGTTGGTGACCCGGCCTTCTTCGTCGAGCATGAAGATGGCGTAATCGCGCACGCCCTGCACCAGCAGGCGGAAGCGCTGTTCGGCCGCGAACAAGGCTTCCTGCGCCCGCTTCTTGTCGCTGATGTCGCGCGTGACCTTGGCGTAGCCGACCAGTTCGCCGTTGTCGTCGTAGACCGGGTCGATCACGATGCTGGTCCAGAAGCGCGTGCCGTCCTTGCGCACGCGCCAGCCTTCGGACTCGTAGACGCCGGATTCCGCGGCGATCCGCAGCGCCCGCTGCGGCAGGCCGTCGCGGCGGTCTTCTTCGGTGTAGAAGCGGGAAAAATGCTGGCCGATGATCTCGGCGGCGGCATAACCCTTGAAGCGTTCGGCGCCGGTGTTCCAGTTGACGATGTAGCCATCCTTGTCGAGCAGATAGATGGCGTAGTCGCGGATGGCGCGAAGCATCAGCTCGATACGGCGGTCGGCGGACAGGGCCTGCAGGGGTGAGCTGGACGGATTCGGGGAACTCGGGTGATTCATGGCGCTCTCGTGGGCCTGGGCCCGCACGGCGTCCCGTGCAGGCCTGGGCCGGGGCCCGTGGGCCATGCCGACCGGGCAGGTCAACATGGCGACACGGAAACAAAATCTGGTTGTGGAGTCTAGCCTCAAAGCACGTAAAAATCAGCGGCCAGGTAGAGCAGCAATTGTCACGCCCGAATGGTTCCCGATTCCAACCCCTCCGAAGTCATGGCTGTGTGGCCCGCTCCGCGATGTATTGCCGCAGCCAGCCATGGCCGGGGTCCTCCTGGTGGCGCTCGTGCCAGTACAGCGATACGGACAGCGTGGGCAGCTTCAGGGGAACGTCCAGCAGCACCAGGCGCGTCGAACGCTCCACGGCCTTGGCCACGCTGCGCGGCACCGTGCAGATCAGGTCCGAACCGGCCACCACATAGGGGCCGACCAGATAGCTGGACAGCGTCGCGGCGACGGTGCGCTGGCGCCCCATGGCCCGCAGCATGCGATCGATGGTGCTGCTGAAAAAGCCGGTGTGCGCGGACAGGTCGATGTGCGGGTAGCGTAGATAGGCGTCCAGGTTCCAGCGCCGCCGCAGGCAGGGGTGATCTTCGCGAACGATGCAGACGGCGGGTTCGTCGTACAGGAAGCGTGCGCGCAGGTCCTGCGCCGGTTCGGGAAAATAGCCGGCCAGCAGTTCGACGTGATTGGTGTCCAGCATGCTCAGGCCATGCTGCAGGCGGGCCGGGATCACCCGCAGTTGCAGGTGGGGGGCGTCGCGCGCCAGGTCGGGCAGCACGCGCGGCATCAGCGTGAACTGCATGTAATCCGTCGCGTAGAGCGAAAAGGTGCGTGCGGTGAGTCGCGGGTCGAAGACTTCGCGCGGGCCGGTGGCGCGCTGCCAGCGGGCCAGCAGGGGCTGGAATTCCAGATGCAGGGCCAGCGCCTGCGGCGTGGCCTGCCAATGGCTGGATTCGCGCACCAGCAGGGGGTCGTTGAACAGCTTGCGCAGGCGACTCAGCGCCGCGCTCATGGCCGGCTGGGTGACGCCGACCTGTTCGGCCGCCCGGGATATCGAGCGGCAGGTCATCAGCGCGTCGAAATGGATGAGCAGGTTGAGGTCCGGGTATTTCATCGGGAGCATCATCAACAGCATTGATGCCACTATAAATGGAAATGACTGCCGCCCGCGCGCCGGCGGGCCTAGGATTTCCCTTGCATCACATACGACCCGGAGTTCAGCGGACAGCGATCCGCGCCCGGGTATCCATGGATCAAGGGGAATTGCATATGAACGCACGAACGCTACGCCGCTGCCGCGGCATGCTGGCCGGCATGGCCATGGCGCTGTCCAGCGCCGCCGCCCTGGCCGCCTGGCCCACCGACAAGGTGGTCCGCATGGTGGTGCCCTTCGCGGCCGGCGGCTCCACCGACCTGATCGCCCGCAAGCTGGCGGAGGGCCTCAGCAAGAACCTGGGCGCCAACGTGATCGTCGAAAACCGTCCGGGCGCGGGCGGCACCGTGGGTACGGACTACGTCGCCCGCCAGCCCGCCGACGGCTACACCATCCTGATGGGCTCGGTCAGCACGCACGGCAGCGCGCCCTGCATCTACCCCAGCCTGCCTTACAACGCGGCCAAGGACTTCACGCCGCTGGCGGTGGTGGCGACCATCCCCAACGTGATCGTCGTCAACAACAGCAAGGTGCCGGCGCAGGACCTGCAATCCTTTGTCGCCCTGGCCAAGAAGGACCCCGGCCGCTACACCTACGCATCCAACGGTCCGGGAACGTCGAACCACCTGGCATCGGCTTTCTTCACCAGCGCGGCCGGCATTTCGATGACGCACGTGCCGTATCGCGGTTCGGGCCCCGCGCTGATCGATCTGCTGGGCGGCCAGGTGGACATGATGATGGACGTCATCATGACGTCCTACCCCTACATCAAGGAAGGCAAGCTGCGCCCGCTGGCGGTGACGTCGGCGCAGCGCAGTCCCATGCTGCCTGACGTGCCCACCGTGGCCGAGTCCGGCTACCCCGGCTTCGAGGCCATCGTGTGGTTCGGCATGTTCGCGCCGGCCCATCTGCCCGCCGACATCGCCACGCGCCTGAGCCAGGCCATCGTCAAGGTGCAGAACGGCCCGGAGATGAAGCAGTACCTGGAGAGCACGGGCTCGCAGGTTTCTTCCATCACCGGCGATGCCTTCGCCGTCATGATCAAGGACGACAACGCCAAGTGGTGCAAGGTCGTGCAGCAGGCCAAGATCAAGCTCGACTAGTTCCAGCCATGCGTGGCGCGGACGCCATCCGGCGGCGGCGCCACGCCAGATAGACTCTTTTCAGGAAGACAACGATATGTACCGTATCGGCATAGACGTCGGCGGGACGTTTACCGACTTCACCATGATCGACGAGACCGCCGGGGTGGTGCATTTCCACAAGGTGCCGTCCACCCCTGACGATCCCTCGCGCGCCATCGCCACCGGCATCGCCGGCATGCTGGAGATGCACGGCGTCGAGCCCGCGCAGGTCTCGCACGTGGGCCACGGCACGACGGTCGCGACCAACCTGATCATCGAGCGCAAGGGCGCGCGGGTCGGCCTGATCACGACGCGCGGCTTTCGCGACGTGCTGGAAATCGGCCGCCAGACCCGCCCGCACCTGTACGACTACGGCGTGGGCAAGCCGCCCGTGGCCGTGCCGCGCCAGTTCCGTATCGAAGTCGCCGAGCGCGTGCAGGCCACAGGTGAGGTGCGCGAGCCGCTGGACGAGGCCGCGGTGCGCGACGCGGCGCGCTATTTCAAGGAACAGGGCATCGGCGCCGTCACCATCTGCTTCCTGCACGCCTATCGCAATCCGGTGCACGAACAGCGTGCGCGAGAGATCGTCGCGCAGGAAATGCCGGACGCCTATATCAGCCTGTCCAGCGAAGTGCTGCCCGAGTTCCGCGAATACGAGCGCCTGTCGACCACGGTGCTGAACGCCGCCGTCGGCCCGCGCATGGCGGGTTATCTCGAACGCTTCCTGCAGCGCGTGCGCGAACTGGGTATTCCGCACGAGCCGCATACGGTGCATTCCAATGGCGGGCTGATGTCCATCGCCAGCGTGCGCCAGTTCCCCGTGCGCACCTGCCTGTCCGGCCCGGCGGCCGGCGTGGTGGGCGCCGCCGCGGTGGGCCGGGTGATCGGCAGCCCCAACCTGGTCACTTTCGACGTCGGCGGCACCAGCACCGACGTGTCCCTGATCGTCGACGGCAAGCCCCTGTTCACGTCGCATCGCCACGTCGCGGGCTATCCCGTCAAGACGCCCATGGTCGACATCCACGTCATTGGCGCGGGCGGCGGCAGCATCGCCTGGATGGACGATGCGGGCGCGCTCAAGGTCGGCCCGCACAGCGCCGGCGCGGTGCCCGGCCCCGTGGGCTACGGCCGCGGCGGCGTCGAACCCACCATCACCGACGCCGAGATCGTGCTGCAGCGCCTTAACCCGGTGTCGCTGCTGAACGGCCGCATGCCGGTCCATGCGGAGGCCGCGCGCCAGGTCATCCAGGAAAAGGTGGCGCTGCCGCTGGGACTGGGCATCGAGGACGCCGCCGAAGGCATCCTGCGCATCGCCACGGCCAACATGAGCCGTGCCATCCGCGCCGTATCCACAGAACGCGGCTACGACCTGTCGCGCTTCGCACTGTTCGCCTTCGGCGGCGCGGGACCGCTGCACGCGGTGGAAGTCGCGGAAGAATGCGGCATCCCGCGCGTCATCGTGCCGCAGGAACCGGGCACCATGTGCGCGCGCGGCATCCTGCTCAGCGACATTTCCTTCGATTTCGTGCGCAGCGAGATCGCGCTGGCCAATCCGGCGAACTGGACCCGCGTGGCGGCCATCTTCGAGTCGCTGCGCCAACAGGCCGACGAATGGCTGGCCGCGGAAGGCGTGGCGCCGGACCTGCGCGCCGCGCATTGCGCCATCGACGCCCGCTACGAAGGGCAGAACTTCGAAGTGCAGGTGCCGCTGGACGACATCGCGGAAAGCGGCTTCCAGGAATTCCTCTCGCGCTTCGCCCAGGCGCATATGCGCGAATACGGTTACGACGTCGACGACCGCGCCATCCAGATCATCAACTGCCGCGTGCAGGCCACCGGGCAGGTCATCAAGGCCCCGCTGTCGCCGCGCACCGTGCGCGGCACGGTGGCCGAAGCGCGCATCGGCGCGCGCGACACCTGGTTCGGCGCCGCCCACGGCTGGCTGGAGGCGCCCGTCTACGACCGCGGCCGCCTGCCCACCGGCGTGTCCTTCCAGGGCCCCGCCCTGGTCGAGGAAATGAGCTCCACCACCGTGATCGGCGTCGACCACCATGCGGTGGTGGACGATTACGGCAACCTCATCATTACCCTGCAAGGCAACGCAAATGGCTGAACCTACCCGCACGGACGATGTGCTGGCCGATCCCATCGGCATGGAAGTCTTCTGCAACCGGCTGCTGTCGATCACGGAAGACATGAACAACACGCTGGTGCGCGCGTCGTTCTCCACCAACATCAAGGAGCGCAAGGACTGCTCGGTGGCGCTCTTTGACGCACTGGGCCGGCTGGTGGCCCAGGGCACGCAGATTCCCCTGCACCTGGGGTCGCTGAACGGCGCCATGCAGGCCATCCTGGAACGCCATCCCGTCGACACCATCCAGGAAGGCGACATCTTCATCTGCAACGATCCCTACCTGGCCAACGGCAGCCACCTGCCCGACATCAACATCGTCACGCCGGTGTTCTGGGAAGGGACCTTGCGCTTCTTCGCGGCCAACATCGCCCACCATTCCGACGTCGGCGGGCCGGTGCCCGGCTCCATCGCCGGCGGCTTGAATTCCATCTTCGCCGAAGGCATCCGCATCCCGGTCACCCGCATCGCGCGCGCCGGCCAGATGGACGAGGACCTGCTCAACCTGATCTGCGCCAACACGCGCGACCCGGAAGAACGCCTGCTGGACCTGCGCGTGCAGATGGCCACCAACCGGCGCGGCGCCGCGGCCATGCAGGGCCTGATCCGGCAGATGGGGCTGCAAGCCGTGCTGGACTCCGTGGACGACGTGATCCGCTACACCCGCCGCCGCCTGCTGAACCGCATCGCCGAGCTCAAGCAGGGCAGCTATACCTTCCAGTCCGACCTGGACGACGATGGGCTGGGCGGCGATCCCGTACGCATCCAGGTGACGCTGACGGTGCATCCGGACCGCCTGCATTTCGATTTCACCGGTTCGGGGCGGCAGGCGCGCGGCGCCATGAACCTGCCCGTGAATGCGCTGCGCGCCTCGGTGTACTACGCGGTCAAGGCGCTGCTGGATCCGGAGATCGCCCCCAACGCGGGGCTGTTCGAACCGATCGACATCCATGCGCCGCTGGGCACCATCACCAATCCGGAGCATCCCGCGGCCGTGGGTGCGCGGTCGATTACTGCGCAGAAGGTCGCCGGCGCGATATTCGGCGCCTTCCGCGGCCTGCTGCCGCCGGAGAAAATCATGGCCTCGGGCAACGACTGCTGCCCGGCCATCGTGTTTTCCGGCAAGTGGTCGACGCGGCCCGGCCAGTTCGTCTACCTGGAAACGCTGGGCGGCGGCGCGGGCGCGCGCCACGATAGCGATGGCATGGATGCCGTGCACGTGCACATGACCAACACGTCCAACCTGCCGGTGGAGGCCCTGGAAAACGAGTATCCGCTGCTGATGGACGAGTACGCGATGATCGCCGATTCGGGCGGCGCGGGCCGTACGCGCGGCGGGCTGGCCATCGCCAAGCAGATCAGCGCGCTGGTGCCGGGGATCGTATTCTCCGCGCGGTCGGACAGCCATACGGTCGGCGTGGCGACCGGGGTGGACGGCGGCCTGGAAGGGCGCCGCGCGCGGCTGGTGCGCAATCACGGCACCGACAGGCAGGAAGAGCTGTTTTCCAAGACGGCGAACATCGTGCTGGACGCTGGCGAAAGCGTGCGCATCGAAACGCCCGGGGGCGGTGGCTATGGCGCTCCCGGGCTGCGCACGCCCGAGCGCCTGCGGCGGGACCTGCTGGACGGCAAGATCAGCGAGTCCGCGGCGCGCGATGTCTATGGGGCCGGCAAGCTCGCTTGAGCGTGCCTTCCATGGGGCGGGCGTCGGCGCCCGGGACAGGCGTACCCATGGTCGCCGCGCGGCGGTTGCGACGGGAGCGGCGCGTGCGCTAGCCTAGGCCGATTGGCCGCCGCCAGCGCGGCCTCCGTCTGGAGATCGCCTCATGTCGACTGCTACGCACGCTTCCCCCGTCTGGTTCATCACCGGCTGCTCCACCGGCTTCGGCCGCGCCCTGGCACAGGCCGTCATCGCGCGCGGCTGGCCGGTGGTGGCGACCGCCCGCGATGCGGCGCGCCTTGACGATCTGGTGCGGCAGGCGCCTGATCGCGTCCTGGCCGTCGCGCTGGATGTGACCGACAGCGCCGCCATCGACGCGGCGGTGCGCGCGGCGCTGGAACGTTTCGGCCGCATCGACGTGCTGGTCAATAACGCGGGCTACGGCTATCAATCCACGGTCGAAGAGGGCGTGGAGGCCGAGATCCGCGCTCAGTTCGACGCCAATGTCTTCGGCCTGTTCGCCATGACCCGCGCGGTGCTGCCAGGCATGCGCGAGCGGCGGCGCGGACACGTGATCAATATCACCTCCGTCGCGGGCCTCGTGGGCTTCCCGAGCTCGGGCTACTACGCCGCATCCAAGCATGCGGTGGAAGGCTTTTCCGACGCGCTGGCGGCGGAGGTCGCCCACCTGGGCATACAGGTCACCTGCGTGGAGCCAGGCC
The DNA here is from genome assembly GCF_002119685.1 of Bordetella genomosp. 8. Classification (NCBI taxonomy): domain Bacteria; kingdom Pseudomonadati; phylum Pseudomonadota; class Betaproteobacteria; order Burkholderiales; family Alcaligenaceae; genus Bordetella; species Bordetella genomosp. 8. The sequence continues at coordinate 350,220 of NZ_CP021108.1, forward strand.
CCTTCCGCACCGATTGGGCCGGGCGGTCGCTGCGGCAGACGCCGACGCGGATCGCGGACTACGCCGACAGCGCGGCCAAACGGATGGAGAGCACGCGGCAGAACAGCGGCAAGCAGATCGGCGACCCGGACCGCGCCGCGCAGGCCATGATCCATATCACCGAAATCGACACCGCGCCGCGCCATCTGGTCCTGGGCGCATTCGGGGTGAAGGCCGTGACGGACAAGCTCAGGGAACGGCTGGCGCAGATCGAGCAGTGGCGGGATGCGGCGCTGGCCGCGGATTTCCCCGAGTAGGGCCAGGCCGGCCGGGCCTCAGTCCACGATGAACAAGGTGGCGCCCGCCGCCGTCGAAGACCGGTGCGCTTCGGCGCCATCCGCCACCTGATAGCTCATGCCCGGCCGAAGGGTGAAGGTCCGCCCATCTTCGAGTTCGGTATGCAGTTCGCCGGACAGGCACAACAGGATGTGTCCCTTGCTGCACCAATGATCGGCCAGGTATCCCGCCGTGTATTCGACCATCCTGACCCGGATGTCGTCGAACTGCCGCGTGCGCCACAGCGCCTTGCCGGTCACGCCGGCATGCTCGGTCGTTTCGACGGTCGACCAATCGGTCGTGCCAAAGGGGATGTCGGAAAGCTGCATGGTGGAATGTCGCCAAGGTCCGCGCACGGCGCGCGTGTCTGCGTGACATTGTAGAGCTGCCAGCCGCGGGCCTTATCGCGGCGGCTGGCGCTTGACCAGCCTGTAGCGCAGGTCCACCGTTTCCCGCAGCCCGTGCATGCGGCCTTGCGCGTCCATGGCCAGCACGAAACACGCCGTGATGAAGCTGCGCGACGGATCCAGGGCGCTCTCGTCCGGTCGCGGCAGGCTCGCGCTTCCGCGCCAGGTCAGGAATACGTCCACGCTGTACTCGCCGTTCGCCTCGCGCCGCACGCGATATTCCGTGGCGGCGGGCGGAGACGACGGAAACTGGGCGCGCGTACCGTCCGGCAAGTGCAAGGGCAGGCGTTCCGGCGCCGCCGCCATCGCGGCCATGTAAGCGTCCGCGACGCCACCATGCAGGCAGCGCAGCAGCGCCCCCATGGCGCTGCCGGCCAGCTCCCGCAAGGCATGCAGGGCCGCGCCCATCGCGGCCAGCCTGGCATCCTTGTCCAGGCGTACGGCAAAGCCGGGGCTGCATATCGTTTCGCCTCGCGCATTCACGCCTTCCACCGCCAGGGCCATGCCGGGACCGTCCAGTATGTCGCGCGCGAAACGATCGTCCACCAGGAACCAGGTGGACGTGCCGTCGCCGGCGTATAGCTGAATCGAACGGGTGTCATGCCTACCGCCACCGTCGCTGCGTTCGACGCGCTGGCCATGTGCCGCGTGCCCGCCATCGCCGGCCTGCCCAAACGCCGCCTGCAACCGCGCTTCCAGCGCCGCATGCATCGCGCGGCTGACGCAGGGCCGGGCGATGCGGCCCTGCGCGTCCCACTCCACGCCATACTCGCCCGCCAGCACCGCGCGCAGGGCACGTGCGTCGATGCCCACGGCGGCGTGGGGTCCATGACCGCCCGCTTCGTCCGTGCGGCCACCTCCCGTCTCGTCCCTGCCCTGGACGGCGTCATGCAGATGATTGCCCAGCCTGGCCGCGATGGTCAGCCGCGCGGCGCACCGGTCCAGCCGTACCGCCTCGTCGCGCGGCTGGCGGGAGATCCAGTCCGCCAGTGCGAACAGGGGTTCGAGCAAGGTTTCGCCCGCGAGCCCGGATCGTGCCACCGCCTCGCGTACGGCCGCGCCAGGCCAGGCGGGATGCGTGCGCGCAATCCGTGCCACCGCCCGTTGCACGATGCCAGCGGTCATCGCATCGTTCGCGTCCGCGGAAGTCTCCGCCCCCATGGCCAGCAGGCGCTCGTTCAACCGCACCAGGATGTCGCCAAGGTCGCGCAATCTGGCGCAGGTATCGCCGGCGCCGCCGTCCGCATCCGCCAGCGTCGCCAGCAGCGCGTCCATCGCGCGATCCGCGCGCGCAGGGATTCCGGACCGCAGCGTGATGGCCGCCTTCAACGCATTCTTGCCCGGCAGCGTGCCGTAGCCCGACAGGATGGGCAAGGCCTGGCGCAGTTGGCCCAGTTCCGCGTCCGACAGCCCGCGCAGTGCGCCGGCGTCGTCCTGATGGCGCCCGTCCGGCAGCATGGCGCACACGCCGGCCAGCACGTGGCGCAGCGAGTCTTCCAGCGACGCGGGCATCGCGATGTTGAAGGCCTCCAGCGTCGCGCCGAGTTCGCGCAGGGCGCCAGCCAGCGCGCCCAGGCGGTGGATCGCCACGGGCCGGTCGCGCAAGGCGATGGCCTCGTGCAGCGCGGCCAGCGCGGCATGCGCGGATCGCATGTCGGCGGCGAGCATATCGGCCTGCACGGAATCGATCAGCGCGGTGACGGACGCATCCGTGGCGGCTGCGCCGCTGGCGACGGCCAGCGACGACTTGATGGACGACAGCTCGCGCGCCGGCAATGCCCGCAAACCCTGGCCGCGCCAGCTTTCGGGCAAGTGGCGCAGTACCTGCAGCAGGACGTCGGTGCGGACGCTGGCGCGCAGCAGGTTGGCGTTGTGCAGCTTGCCGGTCAGCACGATGGCGGCATTGTCCAGCTGCGTGTACACGGACCGCATGGCGTCGCCCAGGCGGCCGGGATCGACGACGTGTTCGACCATGCGCGCGGTGCGCGCTGCCACCATGCGCTTGCGGCCGTCGAGCTGCAATTGCAGGGCCTCGCGCCAGCTCGTGAGCGCACTGCCTTCGCATGCCTGGATGAAGGCGAGCGCCGCGCGCATGCAAGGCGCCTCGGCGCCGTGGCGCTCGTCCCGCGCCGACAGGTCGGGCCAGGCCTGCGCGGCGAGCTGTCCCAGTTCGTCATCCGACAGCAGGTCCAGCGTGTACGACAGGATACGCGCGGGAGGCCGCGAGGCCGAAGACAGCCAAAGCCCTATCCCATGCAACTGTTCCAAGGTGGCGCGTACCCTGTCGGCGGCGTCGGCGGTCTGTTCCTGTATGACCAGCAGTCGTCCGATCAGGGGCGTGGCCATGCGTTCGGCCAGCGTGTCGGCCACCGCCTGTTCCAGCGCATCCAGCAGGTGGTTGGCGATGCCGCGCAGCTTGCCGTTCTGGCGTTCTGCCAGCTCGCGCGTCACCGGTCGCGGCGCGGTCAGGTCGTTGTACAGCTGGGACAGTTCTTCGGGCTGTTCGATCGTGGAAAGACAGCGCCGCAATATCGCCATCACCACGGCTTGCGCGAGCTCATGGCCTTGCGGCCGGGCGGCCACGCAGGCCGCGCCCAGCAGCCGGGCGCCGTGCGTGGGCCGCAGCTCGTCGATCTCGCGCCGCTTCCACTCGTCGATGAAGCGGTGCATGGATGCGGCGAGCCGCACTTGCGCGCGCTCCGCCTGCATGGCGGCGCGATGCTTCTTGCTGGCCAGGAAGTACCGTATGGTGTATGTCAGCGCGTTGCCGCCGGCGTGCCGGGGCGGGCCGGCGTGGCACGCATGCGATGCGCGCCGCTGTCCGTTCGCACGGACGCGAGCTGGCAGGGTCGCGGCATGGCGGGCGGTGTCGATTGGCGCGGGTGGCGTGGGGCGTTCGGGCAGCGTGTGGCTGCAACCGGGCAAGGACATGGGTGCGGCTCCGCATGCTTGGGCGACGTGGATAGGTGTCGCCGCGCTGGCGGGTGTTCCGGCACGTTTTCCAGTGATGTTCCCCCCGCATGCACCCCCACACGCCTGAGGTTCATGCAGGCGTCGTGACGGCTCAATGCGCGTCGGCCGACGGCGCCTTGGGCGGCTGCACCTTGCGCATCAAGGGCACCAGGGCGGTGGCGAAGATGAAGCACACCATGATCGCCAGGAACGCGTCCGAATAGGCCAGCGTCTGCGCCTCCCGGTACGCCAGGGACCACAGGCGGCTCAGCCCCGCGGTCGCCGGATCGATCGCCCAGTCGGTGGCCTGCGCCGTCATGCGGGCCAAGGCGTCGTTCATGGCTTCGTTGGTGATGTTGAGGTGCTCGGCCATGCGGTAGAAATGCAGATTGGTGCGGTCGTTCAATATCGTCGCGCACACGGCGATGCCGATGGCGCCGCCCAGGTTGCGCATCAGGTTGAACAGGCCCGATGCCAGCTTCAGCCGCGCGGGCGGCAGGCTGCCCAGCGTCAAGGTAACGGTGGGCGCCACCGCGAACTGCTGCGCCGCGCCGCGGAAGGCCTGCGGCAGCAGCAGTTCGGCGGAGCCCCAGTCATGCGTGATGGGCATGAAATTCCACATGGAAAACGCAAAGCAGGCCAGTCCCGCCATCAGCAGCCAGCGCAGGTCGACGCGGTTGGCCAGCATCGTGTAGAGCGGGATCGACAGGATCTGGAAAACCCCGGTCGAAAAGATGGCCGTGCCGATCTGCAGCGCGCTGTAGCCCCGCACATGGCCCAGGAACAGCGGCGTCAGGTAGATGGTGGCGAAGATGCCCACGCCGGTGGTGAACGAGAACACGCAGCCCAGGGCGAAATTGCGGTCCTTCAAGGCCCGCAGGTCGACGATGGGCTGCGCATAGGTCAGCGAACGCCAGATGAAGGCGACGCCGGCCAGGCCCGATATCCATGCCGTGGTCAGGATGGTCGTATCGTCCAGCCAGTCCCAGCGCGGGCCTTCTTCCAGCGTGTATTCCAGGCAGCCCAGGGATAAGGCCAGCAGGACGATGCCGGGATAGTCCGCGCCGCGCAGCAGCGACGGCTCCGGCCGGTCGATGCGCACGAACAGCGGCACCATGACGGTCACGAAGATGCCCGGCACCAGGTTCACGAAGAACAGCCAATGCCACGAGTAATTGTCCGTGATCCAGCCGCCCACGGTCGGTCCCAGCGTGGGCGCGAGCGAGGCGAGCCCGCCCACCGTCGCGGCGGCCAGCACGCGTTGCGGCCCGGCGAAGAATGCGAATGCCGTGGTGAATACCAGCGGGATCATCGATCCGCCCAGGAAGCCCTGCAGCGCCCGGAACGCGATCATGCTCTGGATGTTCCAGGCCCAGCCGCACAGCAGGCTGGCCACGGTGAACCCGGCGGCCGACGCCGCGAACAGCCAGCGCGTCGACATGACGCGCGCCAGCCAGCCGGACAGCGGGATGACGATGATCTCGGCGATCAGGTAGGCGGTCTGCACCCATACCGTTTCGTCGACGCCCGCCGACAGTCCGCCGCCGATGTCCTTCAGCGATGCCGATACGATCTGGATGTCGAGCAGCGCGATGAACATGCCCACGCACATGGTCGAAAAGGCGAAGACCTTTTCGACGACCGACATATCCGCGGGCGAGCGCAGCGCGCCGGCGGTGCTCACGGCTGCGTCCGTTCGTCGACTTCCGCCCGCACCGACAGCCCGGGCCGCAGCAGGCCGAGCCGCGCGTCCGCGTCGTCCAGCACGATGCGCACGGGCACGCGCTGCACGATCTTGGTGAAGTTGCCCGTGGCGTTCTCCGGTGGCAGCACGCTGAACTGTGCGCCCGTGGCCGGCGCCAGGCTGGCCACCTTGCCATGGAAGACGCGGTCGGGCACGACGTCCGCCACGATGGAGACGCGCTGTCCGGGCGCCATCCGGGCCAGCTGGCTTTCCTTGAAGTTCGCGTCCACCCACAGCCCGGCAGCCGGCACCAGCGACAGCAACTGCATGCCGGCCGGCGCGTAGGCGCCCTGGCGGGCCCGGCGATTCCCCACCGTCCCGTCCACCGGCGCACGCACCTCGGTATAGCCCAGGTTCAGCCGGGCCTGCTCCCGATCCGCGACCGCTTGCGCCAGCGCGGCGCGTGCCTGGCCTTTGCGCGTATCGATGACGTCCAGTTCGCGCTCCGCCGCGACCAGCGCGGCCTCGGCTTTCTGCTGATTGGCCGCCGCCTGCTTGTAGTCGGCATCCGCCTTCTGCCAACTCTGCACCGAGGCGGCCGCGCTGGTCGACAGGGTTTTGTAGCGGGCCTGGTCCTGGCGCGCGCGCACGGTTTCGGCCGCGGCGGCGGCGACGCTGGCGCGCGCCTGCAGGATCATGGCTTCCTGCAGGCGGCGGTTGGCATCCAGGTTGGCCAGCAGCGCCTGCTCGGCCGCCACGTTGCCGTCGGCTTTTTCCAGGGCCGCCCGATAGTCCCGGTCGTCCAGCCGGACCAGCAGGTCGCCGGCGCGCACGGATTGGTTGTCGCCCGCCGCGACCTGGGCGATGTATCCCGGCACCTTGGCGCCCAGTACCGTGATGTCACCGCCCACGTAGGCGTCGTCGGTTTCCTGGATATAGCGGCCTTCGGTCCACCAGTGGTATCCGTACCAGGCGGCGCCCACCACCGCCAGCACGGCCACGGTCAGGTAGAACCCCCGCCGGCCGCCCTTGCGAGCGGCGGGCAGGGTGGAAACGGGGGCAACAGGAGGCGCGGCCGCGCCGGCGGTGGGGGTGGACATGACGATCTCTGCGTGACTTGCGATGTGGCGCGACGCGGTTGCGATGCGGTTGCGACGTGGTTGTGATGGGGTGCGATGGGTTCGGGCGGCTCTTCTCAGGTGGCGATCCGGTCGACGAACTCGTCCGGATCGAAACGTTCGTCCGGCGCCTGGCCCTGGCGCTTGCGCGCCGCGAATTCCATCCGGTACCGCGCCCGTGGCGTGGCGGCTGGCCCGGGCACCACGACGTAGTCGTCCGGACCCAGGATGCGGCCGTTGGAGCTGTCGACCAGGCGTTGTTCCACCGGCGCGCCGGTTTCGCGCGCCACCAGCATCATCGCCGGCCCTTCCGGCGAAAAATGCCGAGTGCCCCAGGCCACCATGGCCACCATCACCGGCCGGAAGTCGTACGCGATCGCGGTCGGCAGGTATTCGTAGCGGGCCGGGTGCTGGCTGTACATGCGCTTTTCCAGCAGGCCGGCGTCGACCAGCTCTTCCAGGCGCCGCGTCAGGATGTTGGGCGCGATGTCCAGGCTCTTGCGGAATTCGTCGAAACGCGTCATGCCCTGGAAGGCGTCGCGCAGGATCAGCATGGTCCACCGCTCGCCGACACGCGCCAGGCTGCGGGCGATCGGACAGGGCATGGCGGCGAAGTCGGTCGGCTGCATAAGGGACTCACTTTCAAAGTGAAAGTGATAGTAGGCCTGTAACTTGCAATATGCAAGTTACTCCGGCGCTTTCGTCCCGGCGGCGCGGCACGGCAACAACAAAATGGCCCGCTTGCGCGGGCCAGGATCAGGTTCCGGGAGAGGCGGGACCGCCTAATCGCGGAAATTCTGGAATTGCAGGGGCAGGTCGACGTCCGTCTTGCGCAGCAGCGCGATCACCGTCTGCAGGTCATCCCGCTTCTTGCCCGTGACCCGCAGCTTGTCGCCGTTGATCTGCGTTTCCACCTTCAGCTTGGCGTCCTTGATGGCGGCGATCAGTTTTTTGGCGATGGGCTGCTCTATGCCCTGCTTGATGGTGACTTTCTGGCGCGCCCCGCCCAGGTTCACCAGCGGATCGGCGGCGTCCATGCTGCGCGGATCGATGCCGCGCGAGGTCAGGCGGCCGCGCAGGATATCCAGCATCTGCTTGAGCTGGAAGGCCGACGGCGCCGTCTGGGTGACGACGTACTCTTCCAGCTCGAATTTGGCATCGGTGCCCTTGAAGTCGAAGCGCGTGGCCAGTTCCCGGTTGGCCTGGTCGACGGCATTGCTCAACTCGTGCTTGTCCACTTCGGAAACGACGTCGAAAGAAGGCATGATGGGGGTCCTCTGTAGATAATCGGGGCGATTTTCCCACGGCCGACGGGGGTGCGGAAAGCCGCTATGCTATGGGAGCCCTCCACGAGCCCCAAGCCAAATCGCCATGAGCGCAAGCGAGCACGCCGCCATTGCCAGTCCCGCCAGCCATGTCTCGGCGCGCCAGCGCACGCAGCGCGCGATCGCCATGGTGGAGGCCGCCAAGGGCGTGGGTGCGCTCGCCGCCAGCATCGGCCTGTTGAGCCTGCTGCACCATGACCTGCGCCATATCGTCATCGTGCTGATCGGGCATTTCAACCTCAATCCCGACGCGCGCTATCCCAGCGAGCTGCTGCACTACGCCTCGATCCTGCAGGACACCAGCCTGCGCACGCTGGTGGGGCTGGCCGGGGCCTACGTCACCCTGCGCCTGATAGAAGCCTATGGATTATGGCGCGATCGCGCCTGGGGCGAGTGGCTGGGCGCGCTGTCCGGCGCCATCTACGTTCCCTTCGAGGTCCGCCACCTGCTGCACCGGCCCAGCGTGCTGGCGGCCGGCGTGCTGCTGTTCAACGTCGCCATCGTCGCTTTCCTGGCGTGGCAGCTGTGGCACCGGCGCCAGGCCGGGCGCGCCGCGCATGCCTGAGGTCGCGTATCAGTGCGCCGGGCCGCGCACCGTCACGCGCTGGCCCCATTCCATGGCCGTCTTCACCACCATGGTCAGCAACGCCATGCAGGCCAGCAGCGCCGCCGCCGTGAACGCGCCCACCGTCTTGTAGTCATCGTTCAGTTGCTCGATGAGCAGGGGCAGCGTCACCGTCTTGCCGCGGATCGCACCCGACACCACCGACACCGCGCCGAACTCGCCCACCGCGCGTGCGTTGGTGATGATGGTGCCGTACAGCAACGCCCATTTGATGTTGGGCAGCGTGATGCGCCGGAATATCTGCCAACCGCTGGCGCCCAGCGTCAGGGCGGCGTATTCCTCGTCCGAGCCCTGCGCCTGCATCAGCGGAATCAGGATGCGCGCCACGAAGGGCGAGGTGACGAATATCGTGACCATCACGATGCCGGGCCAGGCGAACATCAGCTGGATATCGTGCTGGCCCAGCCATCCCCCCACTACGCTTTCCATGCCGTAGACCACCAGATAGCAGAGCCCCGCCACCACTGGCGACGTCGCGTACGGTATGTCCACCAGGGTCGTCAATATCTGCTTGCCGCGAAAATCGTAGCGGGTCACGCACCAGGCCAACAGGATGCCGAAGACCACATTGATCGGCACGGTCAGCACGGCCGCCAGCAGCGTCAACCCGATCGCGTGGCGCATTTCCTCGTCGCGCAGGTTGTCGAACAGCGCATGCCAGCCGGCCGATAGCGCCTGCTGGAAAATCAGCGCGAGCGGCAGCACCAGCAGCATGGTGGCGCCGGCCACGCCGATGGCGATCAGCGCCCACTGGCGCCAGTTGCTTGGTGTCTTACGCATGGGATGCCCTGCGCCTCCTTATCCTCTACCCGGCCGCTGCCAGGGCAGCAGACGGCCCTGCAGCACGTGCAGGCCGAACAGCATCAACAGCGACGCGGCCAGCACCACGGTGGCGATCGCCGAAGCCGCCGGATAGTCGAATTCCGACACCCGGACGAAGATCATCAGCGAGGTGATTTCGGTCTTGAAGGGGATGTTGCCCGCGATCATCACCACCGCCCCGAACTCGCCCAGGCTGCGGATGAACGCCTGCGACGCGCCGGTGAACAGCGCCGGGGTCAGGGCGGGCAGCAGGACGCGCCACAGCGTCTGCCGGTCGTTGGCGCCCAGGGTGTGCGCGGCCTCTTCGTATTCCGGGCCGATTTCTTCCAGCACCGGCTGCACGGAGCGCACCACGAAGGGCAGGCTGGTGAAAATCATCGCCGACACCAGGCCCGGAAAGGCATATGAAATCTTGACCCCCGCCTGGGCGAACCAGCTACCTATCCAGCCGTTCGGTCCCAGCAGCACCGATAGCGTCAGCCCCGCCACGGCGGTCGGCAGCGCGAAGGGCAGGTCCACCAGGGAATCCAGGAACAGGCGGCCGGGAAACCGGTAGCGCACCAGGATCCAGGCCAGCAGCAGGCCGAACAGCACCACGATGACGGTCGACAGCAGCGCGCCGAGCAAGGTGACGCGATAACTGGCCAGCACGCGCGGATCCGTGATGGCCTGCCAATACTGGGACGCCGTCATCTCGCTGGTATAGGCCAGCAGCGCTGCGATGGGAAACAGGATCACCAGCGAGATGAACAGGCTGCTGACGCCGAAGCTCAGTCCGAAGCCTGGCAGCGTGGGATGTTGTTTGAAGAAGCTCGCCATACCTGCCTGAGGAAAGCCGAACGGTCGCGTCGGCCGGGCCCGCCAGCGCAAAGGCCCGCGCGGCGGCGGGCCAGTCTACACCATGTCCGCGGCCGGCCGGGGTGGCGGCCCGCCGCGGGGCGGCGATCAGGATTTGCCGGCCAGCAACTGGTCCAGCACGCCGCCATTCTTGAAATGCTTGTCCTGGATTTCGTCCCAGCTGCCCAGCTTCTGCGGATCCAGCAGTTCCACCTTGGGATAGCGGCTGGCGTTGGCCTTGACCACTTCGGGATCGCGGACGCGATAGTTGAAGCTGGCCAGCAGGTTCTGGATCTCCGGCGAATACTGGTATTGCAGGTAGGCTTCGGCCAGCTTGCGCGTGTCCTTGGCATCGACCACCTTGTCGACCACCGCCACCGGGAACTCGGCCAGCACGCTGACCGGCGGAACCACCACTTCCAGGCCCAGCGGCTTGAACTCGTCGCTGGCGGCGATATTCCGCACTTCGGATTCGAAGGTCAACACCGCATCGCCCTGGTTGTTCTGGGCGAAGGCCACCGTGGCGCCGCGGCCGCCGGTGGGGAAGCTTTCCACGTTGTGCAGCAGCTTGCCGACGAAGGCGCGCGTCTTGGCCTCGTCGCCGTTGAACTTCTGCTGCGCGTACAGCCACGCCGCCAGGTAGGTGTAGCGGGCATTGCCCGAGGTCTTGGGATTGGGGAACACCACCTTGACGTCGTCGCGCACCAGATCGTCCCAGCTCTGGATGTGCTTGGGGTTGCCCTTGCGGACCAGGAAGGCGATGGTGCTGTAGTAAGGCGAGCTGTTGCCCGGATATTTTTTCTGCCAGTCCTTGGCGACCAGGCCGCGCTTGGCCAGGATGTCCACGTCCGGCACCTGGTTGAAGGTCACCGTGTCGGCCTTCAGTCCCTGCAGGATGGCCTGCGCCTGGCGCGACGTGCCGCCGAAGGATTGTTCCACCGTGACGGTGTCGCCGGTCTTTTCCTTCCAGTACGCGATGAACTTGGGATTGATCGCGGTGAAGAGTTCCCGCGCAACGTCGTACGAGGAATTCAGCAGGGTCTGGGCCGAAGCGGCGCTCGCACCCAGCAGCAGGGCGGCGGCGATCGACGTGGCGAATAGGCGCTTGATCAAGTAAGGCTCCACGGGGAAACGGTGGCGTTCGAGATGAACGGCCGACGCATCATGCCAAGGGCGCTTATTTACTCAAACGACTTAATTCTGTTTTATATATTCTTATTGGTTATAAAGAGGCCGCTTGTACCCCAGGGGCATCGGGCGGCGTCGTGGTGGTCGTCCATGGACGCCAGGGGACGCCCGGCCGCGTCAGGGCGCGTCGTGAGGGATCGCGCCGGGCGGCAGGTGCGCCCGGATCAGCGAACCCGCCACCGAGTCGGTGGGCGGGATATCGGGCAAACGTTCGCCCGGGCCATACCACTGGGCGTCGACGATTTCCTTGCCGTCCACGCGTATGTCGCCACCGTCGTACTCGGCCGTGAACGCCAGCATCAGCGAATGGGGAAAGGGCCAGGACTGGCTCTTGAAGTATTTCAGGTCGCGTACGCGCAGGCCGACTTCTTCCTCGACTTCCCGGTGCACCGTGGCTTCCAGCGATTCGCCGGCTTCGACGAAGCCCGCCAGCGCGCTGTAGCGGCCGGCCACGAAATTGGCGTTGCGCGCCAGCAGGATGCTGTCGCCCTTGCGGATCAGCACCATCATGGCGGGCGAGATCCGCGGGTAGGCCGACAGGCCGCAGTTCGGGCAGCGCATGCAGAACTCATGGGCCACGCGCACCGTCGGCGTGCCGCAGTGGCCGCAAAAGCGGTGGGTCCGCGCCCATTCAGCGATCTGGAACGCCCGCCCGGCCACCGCCGCGACGTTCTCGCCCAGGACCGGGAACATCTCGCGCAGCCGCTTGAAGACATAGCCGGCCGGCGCCGTGGCGTCGCGCGCCAGGGCTGCGCTCACGCAGGCCTGGCCCAGGTGCTCGCCCATGGCCTGCCACTGGATGTCAGCCGCCCAGTCGTGGCCGTGCAGATCGTCGCCCGGCAGCGCCAGGTCGTCGGCGCGCACCAGGAGCTCGCTGCCGCGGAAGACGAAGACCCGTCCGGCGGGCGTGACGACCGTGGCGGCGATGTCGGAAGGAGAGACTGCGGTGTGATCGTCCATGGCGGTTGCCGGGGTTCAGCCCGCGGCCAGGGCCTTTTCGATCTCGGCGTGGAATTCCTTGGGATCGTACTCGCCCAGATAGCGCTTGATGATCCTGCCCTGCTTGTCGATCAGGAAGGCGGTCGGGGTCAGCCGCACGTCGCCGAAGGCCTGCGCCGTCTTGCCTTGCGCGTCCAGCGCCACCGTGAACGGCAGCTTGCGGGTCTGGGTGTAGTTCAGCACGTAGTTGGGCGGATCGTATTGCATGGCGACCGCGACCGTCTGGAAGCCCTTGGGCGCATAGCGGTTGTAGTCGGCGATCGTGTCGGGCATCTGCTTGATACAGGTGACGCAGTCGGTCGCCCAGAACTTGACCAGCACGACCTTGCCGCGCAGATCCTGCATCGACACCTTGCGGCCGTCGATGGACGCGAAGGTGACGTCCGGCGCGGCCTGCGCCGGACGCAGCACGAACCAGCCCGCGATGCCCGCAAGCACCACCACCATGACCGCGACAACGAGCTTTTTCATCCGAATTTCCCTCGAACCAAGATCCATCCCCGCAGTGCGTCGCCCCACGGGGGCGCCGCCTAGCGGATCGGCATTGCCTGGGCGCCGCCGCCGGCCGGGGCGGAAGAGGTCTCCGCCGCGCCGTTGCCCGTCTCGATCGGCGCACGCTGCGCGCCGCTATCCGCCGGGGCCGGCGTATTGCCGCTGGAACCGCCCGACAACCGCACCGCGTCCTCGCGGCTGATGGTGTCGAACAGTTTAACCACCTTGGCCACCCCGCTGACCCCGGCCGCGGCGTTGGCCGCATATTCTCCTTCGGCCTGGGTTACTTTCCCCTGAAGATAGACCACGCCCTTGTCGACCGTGATCGAAATCGACCCCGACGGCACGTACTTGGTATTGATCAACTCCGTGCGGACCTTGGACGCCAGCCAGGTGTCGTTGGACCGGACGCTGAAGCTGGCGGCCGGACCGACCGTCAGTTGGTTCACCACTTTCCTGACTTTTTCCACCCGGGCCAGCTGGGTGGCTTCCGCCTTGATCGCATCGTTGGGCACTTCGCCGGTCAGCAGCACCACGCCTTCGTAGGTACTGGCGTTCACCCGCGCGGCATCCCCGGCTTTCTCGGAAATATTGTGTTCCGCCTTCAGGCTGATGCTTTGGTCGTCCAACTGCGTACCCGAGGTGCGGCGGTCCGTCGCCACCACGGCACCGCCGGCCGCCGCCGCGCCCACCACGACCGGCGCGCAGGCCGACAGGGTCAGGACGGACGCGGTCAGCGCCGCCGCCAGGGCGATGGCGGGGAATCGGGGCTTGAATGTCATTCGGTGTCTCCCAGCAGTAAGGCATCGATACCGTCGCACAGGGCATGCAGCAGCACGATGTGCGCTTCCTGGATACGCATGGTGCGATCGTTCGGCACGCACAGATGGACGTCGTGCGCCGTCATGAGTTCCCCGGTGACGCCGCCTTCCTTGCCGGTCAGCGCGATCACGTGCATGTCGCGTTGCTGCGCGGCCTGGACAGCCTTCACCACGTTGGGCGAATTGCCGCTCGTGGTGATCGCCAGCAGGACGTCGCCCGGCTGGCCCAGCGCGTTGACCTGGCGTTCGAAAACGTCGTCGAAGCCGTAGTCGTTGCCCACGGCGGTCAGGATGGATGTGTCGGTATTCAGCGCCAGGGCCGCCAGTGGCAGCCGCTCGCGCTCGAAGCGGCCGACCAGTTCGGCGACGAAGTGCTGCGCGTCGGCGGCCGAGCCGCCATTGCCGCAGGCCAGCACCTTGCCGTTGTTCGTCAGGGCGTGGAACAGCACGTCCACGGCCACGCCCAGCGTATCGGCCAGCACGTCGCGGCTGGCCTGGAGTGTGGCGATCGCATTATTGAAGTGCGACACCATGCGAGTCGTCATATCGATCATGGCGCGGATTATCTCATGGCGACATCGAAGGCGTGACGCAGCCAGCGCGGCGTTTCGCCATCGAACGCGACCACGTCGAAACGCACCGCCGGCGGGCGGCCGCCCCAGTGGCGGGCCGCCAGCGCCGGCAACAGGCAGCAGGCCGCGCGGATCAGCCGCGCCTGCTTGTCCGGCCCCACGCTGGCGGCCGCGCCGCCGTAGCCGCCATCGCCGCGCGCCCGCACTTCCACCAGCACCAGGGTGTCGCGGTCGCGCAGCGCCAGGTCGATCTCGCCGGCACGGCAACGCATATTGCGCGCCAGCGGGCGCAGGCCGGCCTGCCTGAGCAATGCCAGCGCCTGGTCTTCATAACGGCTGCCGATCCGCTGCGTCGGCGATAGCCGCCGGGACGCGCCGCCGGGTGGGTCGGATGCGCCTCCCGAATCGGGGGCGTCCGGTACGCCCGCTGCCGCTGCCGCCGCCGCCGACAATGCGTCTTCGTCCAGCCAGGTCACTTCAATGGCCGCGGCGTTGCGGCCAGTGCTCTTCGTCTTCTCCCGCCGGCGCCGGCGCAGCCGCAGGGCCTGGGCACGGCGGGCCGATTCGAACAGCGGGTCGGGGATGTCCTGGGCCATAAGCCACTACACTGGCAGCGTCAGCCAGGTATTTTTCCCGTAATGAACGAAACCGTCACTCAGCCGGCAGGCGCCGACGCCTGGCGCCGCGTCGCCGAACGTGTCGCCGGCCAGCAATGGCCCGCCGCCACCCTGTACGTCGTGGCCACGCCCATCGGCAATCTCGGCGATCTCGGCCTGCGGGCCTGGGAAGCGCTGGTCCGCGCCGACGTCATCGCGGCCGAGGACACCCGCGAAAGCCGTACATTGATGGATGCCTGGGGTATCGGCACCCCGCTGATGGCCGCCCATCGCCACAATGAGGCGGCGGCCGCGCAGGCCATCTGCGACCGCCTGGCGCAGGGCCAGCGCGTGGCCCTGGTGTCGGATGCCGGGGCGCCCGCCGTCAGCGACCCGGGCGCGCGCATCGTGCGCGCCGTGCGGCAGGCCGGCCATGCCGTCGTGCCTATCCCCGGCCCCAGCGCCGTCATCGCGGCCCTGATGGCCAGCGGCGTGACCTCCGACGAAAATCCCGCCTTCGTGTTCGCCGGCTTTCCTCCCGCCAAATCGGCCGCGCGCCAGCGTTGGCTCGCGCAATGGGGCGGCGTGCCGGCGCCGGTGGTGATGTTCGAATCGCCGCACCGCGTGGCCGCCACGCTGGCCGATATGCTCGCCACCCTGGGTCCGGAGCGGGAAGTCACGGTCGCTCGCGAACTGACCAAGCGCTTCGAGGAAATCGCCACCATGGCGCTGGATCAGGCCGGCGACTGGCTGCGGGCGGAGCCACACCGGGGCCAGGGGGAATTCGTGCTGATCGCGCATGCCGCGCCGCCGCCGGATGCCGACGCGGCCCTGGTCGATCCCGCCACCGACACGCTGCTGGACGCACTGCTGGAATCCGTTTCGGTGCGCGATGCGGCACGGATCGCCGCGCGCGTCAGCGGTTTGCCGCGCGATGTCCTCTACGCCCGGGCGCTGGCGCGCAAGCCGGCCTGACAACGGCAGGAGCTTGCCCTGAAGACGCCATGACCACGGCCGACACGCGCATCGTCGATACACCCTTGGGGCCGATGCTGTTGCAGGCGGGAGGCGGTGCGCTGACCGGCGCCTGGTTTGTCGGCCAGCGCGACTGTCCCCCCGATCCCGCCGGGATGACCGATGGGATGCCTAATGGTGCGTCCGCGGCGCATGACCGGACGGTCTGCCAGGGGCATGGCCTGGCGCCCGGCCGCGAAAGCGCCGCGTCTCTCGTCCTGCATCAGGCTGAGCAGGAACTTGCCGACTATTTCGCCGGCCGCGGGCGCGCGTTTTCGCTGCCGCTCGCGCCACGCGGCACGCCCTTCCAGCGCCGCGTCTGGGATGCGCTGCGGGATATCGCTTTCGGCGAATTGGAGAGCTATGGCGACCTGTCGATGCGCTGCGCGCAGTCCGCCGCCGTGCGCGCGGTCGCGCAGGCCGTCGGCCGCAATCCGATCTCCATCTTCATTCCCTGCCATCGGGTCATCGGCGGCAACGGCGCGTTGACCGGCTTCGGTGGCGGCCTGCCCCGCAAGCAGGCCTTGCTGAAGCTGGAAGGCCATGTCTACGCCAGCGCCACGCCGGACGCGAAACGCCTCACCGTGGATCCACGCCAGGGTTTGCTCTGGTAGTTGAGCCGGCCGATCCGCGACCCGACTGTTGTTGACGGCCCTTGACGGCTGACCCAGGCCGGCCGTACCTGGCCGGCCGCACCTAGCCGGCCGCACCTGACCGGCCGTACGCTATCGCGTGGCGATCGTCGGTGAAATGCCCGTGCTGCTGGACACCGTCGGCACCGCCGACATGGCCGCATTGCGGTCGGCGTACGGGCCGACCCGCACGCGGTACAGCTGGCCGGCCTGTTCCACCGTCGCCGGCGGCAGGCCCGCGGCCGTGAGCGGTCCGTTCACGCGCGCCGCCAGCGACTGCGCGTTCGCGGGCTGGCTGAACGCCCCCAGCTGCAGATAAACCGAGCCCGAGCCCGCCGGCGCCTGCGCGGCGGCAGGCGAGGCGATAACCGGCGCCGCCGCCGTGGCCGCCGGCGGCAAGGCCGTGGGGCCGCCGGCCACGCCGCCACGACCCTGCGGCAGGCTGTTCATCGCCGTACCGCCCACCGGCGCGGAGGGCGCCGACGGCAATGGCATCGCTGTCGGCGTTTCGCCAGCCGACAGCACCACCGGGACGGGAATGGAAACGTCGGCGCCCGCCAGGGTGCCGGACCCCGCGCTTGCGCTCCCCGCCGCGGCATCGGCGCCCACAGCGCTATCCGCGCCGGCGCCACCCACCGCCACGGCGGCCGCCGCGCCCGCGCGCCGGCCGCTTTCGCGCTCCGCCACCATGCGCCGCACTTCGTCCGGCAGTATCCGTTGCACCGTGACCTCGCCGCTGCCCGGCCCGATGATCCCCAGCTTGTAGGCCGCGACATAGGAAAGATCCATGATGCGGTTGTCATGGAACGGTCCCCGATCGTTGACGCGCACGATGATGGTCTTGCCATTGATCGCGCTGGTCACGCGTGCATAGCTGGGTATCGGCAGCGTGGGGTGGGCGGCCGTCATGGCGTACATATCGTAGGGCTCGCCTATCGACGTCGAATTGCCGTGGAACTTCTTGCCATACCAGGACGCGATGCCACGCTGCGTGTACGGCTGATCGCCCGTCATGGGCACATAACGCTTGCCGAACACCACATAAGGCCGGTTGGCGCCGCTGGCCAGCGGTTCGATGCGCGGCTCGGCGTCCGGGACCGCGGCCAGATTGCCCGGCGGATTGGCGTCGGGACCATCGTCCTGGTAGTAGCCGCCGCGCTTGCGGCCCCCGGTACTGGAACAACCCGCCACCACCGCGACCAGCAACGCGATGACAAGTAGATTGCGCAGGTGCCGGAACGTCATGCGTGTTCTTCGGGGAGTTGGGTGCGGTGTCGAACCAGCAAGGGGCGGTGGTCGGCGAAGCGCTGCGCCAGCTGTTCGACGACGTAGACGGAACGGTGCTGCCCGCCGGTGCAGCCGATCGCGACGGTCAGATAGCTGCGCGTGTCTTCCATGTAGCGCGGCAGCCATTTGCGGATGAAGTCCGTGATGTCGTCCGTCATCTGCCGCACCGTATCGAAACTGGCCAGGTAAGCGGCCACCGGGGCGTCGCGTCCCGTCAGCGGGCGCAGCGCGGGATCGTAATAGGGGTTGGGCAGGCAGCGCACGTCGAACACCAGGTCGGCGTCGCGCGGCACGCCGCGCTTGAACGCGAAGGATTCGAAGGTCAGCACCACCGCCTGGCGGTCGGCCTGCACCAGGTCGCGGATCCAGGCACGCAACTGCCCCGGCGTCAGCTCCGAGGTGTCGATGACGTGTTCCTGGTCGCGCAGCGGCGCCAGCATCTCGCGTTCGACGCGGATGCAGTCGAGCAGCGAAGCCGCCTTGCCGCTGCGTTGCAGCCTGTCCGTCAAAGGATGGCGGCGGCGAGATTCCGAATAGCGTTGCACCAGCGTGGTGGTGTCGGCATCCAGGAACACGACGCGGATGCGCGTGCCCACGGCGCGCAGCGCGGCGATGGTGGTCGGCAGTTCCGCCAGTTCGCCAGGCGAGCGCACGTCGATCGCGACGGCGACGCGCGCCATATCGTCATCGCGCGCGCTGGCGATGAAGTCGGACAGAAACCGTACGGGCAGGTTATCGACGCAGGTATACCCAGAGTCCTCCAGCAGGCGCAGGGCGACCGATTTGCCGGAGCCGGATATCCCGGTGATGAGGACGACGCTGAACATGAGCATGATTGTGGCACGATTTGTGTGGCGAAATCCGCGTCACGGGGCGCATCTGTAACTGATATGCCCGTAAACTGCCCGACTTGCCCCTGTTCCGTTTTTTCGCATCCCGGCCTAATTCGATATCCGTACAAAAAGGCGCGATCGATGGGAGTCTCCAGGCTTTGCCGTGCCGCCACGGCGGTTTTATTCGCGACCGTGCCGGGGATCCGGACCACGGTCCGGCCCGTCCCCCGGTCCGCGATGCAAGGCGCGCTCGCGCGCGTCATCGCCATCGTCCTGGGCGCGCTCGCCGTCGTGGCGGGATCCGCTGCTCACGCTCAGGCATCGGATCAGGCGCCGCTGGAGCCGGGCAGCATGCGTGCCCGCGTGGCGGCCTGTACCGCCTGCCATGGCGAACAGGGCCGCGCCGGCCCCGATGGCTATTACCCGCGCCTGGCCGGCAAGCCGCGCGATTACCTTTATCACCAGCTGCGGAATTTCCGCGATGGCCGTCGCCAGTACGCCCCGATGACGCATCTGCTGCGCAATCTGCCCGACGATTACCTGCGTGACATCGCCGCCTATTTCGCCGATCAGCACGTGGCTTATCCCGCCCCCGTACCTGCCGACGTCGGCGCGGCCATGCTGGAGCGCGGCCGCCTGCTGACCACGGCCGGCGACAAGGGACGCGACGTGCCCGCCTGCGCGGCGTGCCATGGCGCCAGCCTGGGCGGCGCGGCACCGGCCATTCCCGGCCTGCTCGGCCTGCCGCGCGATTATCTGTTGGCGCAGATCGGCAGCTGGCGCAGCGGCACCCGCCGCGCCGCCGAGCCGGATTGCATGGCGCATGTGGCCCGCCAGATGACGCCGGAAGACATCGCCGCCGTCGCGGCCTGGCTGTCGTCGCAGCCCGTGCCCGCCGCGTACCAGCCCGAGCCGCCTGGCTCCATCGCCCTGCCGGTGTCGTGCGGCAGCCAGGAATAGCGTTTACGCCATGACCACACCCCAGCCCGATCCCGTGCGTGCCGGCGACGGCCACGCGAAGCGTACTTCCAGTCACCGCGGCGCCCGTGCCGGCGCCCGTGCCGGCGCCCGCATCGCCGCCGCGTTGCTGCTGCTCGCGGCCGTGGGCGTGGCCGCGCTCGCATGGCGCGGTTATCGCGAGGATGCGTCCACCGGCCCCACCCACGCCATCGCGGATCCCGCGCAGCGCGTCGCCTATGGCGCCTACCTGGCCAGGGTGGGGGACTGCATGGCCTGCCACACCGTGCCGGGTGGCCAGCCGTACGCGGGCGGCGCCGCCATCCCGACGGCGTTCGGCACCTTCTACGGGCCCAACATCACGCCGGACGCCACGCATGGAATCGGCAACTGGTCGGCGGACGATTTCTGGCGCGCCCTGCATCAGGGCAAGTCGCCGTCAGGCAGCCTGCTGTACCCGGCGTTTCCCTATACCGAGTACACACGCGTCAACCGGGCGGATGCCGATGCGATCTATGCCTACCTGCGTACCGTGGCGCCGGCGGCGCGGCCCAGCCGGCCGCATGAGCTGGATTTTCCCTATGGCTGGCGGCCCGTGCTCGCGCTATGGCGAGGCCTGTACTTCCGGCCGGGCGTGCATGCCGACGCCGATGCCGGCGCGGCCGTGGGCGCCACCGCCAGCAGCGGCAGCACGATCACCAACGCCAGCACCGGCACCGGTACGGACACGGGCGCACCCGGCGCCGTGCTGGCGCGCGGCCGCTACCTGGTGGATGGACTGGGACACTGCATCGCCTGCCATGCGCCGCGCAATGCCTTGGGCGCCACGCCCGGCAAGGCCGGGCTGTCGGGCGGCGTCATCGAAGGCCTGGGTTGGTATGCGCCGCCGCTGGACGGGGAT
This sequence comes from Bordetella genomosp. 8, assembly GCF_002119685.1. Lineage (NCBI taxonomy): Bacteria > Pseudomonadati > Pseudomonadota > Betaproteobacteria > Burkholderiales > Alcaligenaceae > Bordetella > Bordetella genomosp. 8. Next base: position 370,597 of record NZ_CP021108.1, read on the forward strand.
CCCGACCATGGCATGGGCCGCTGGTCCGAAAACGATATCGCGGCCTTGCTGCAGACCGGCACCAGCCCCCACGGCACCGCGTCGGGCCCCATGGGCGAGGTCGTCAGCGGCAGCACGCAGTTCCTGACCGACCCCGACGCCCGCGCGATCGCGGCCTACCTGAAGTCCTTGCCGGCTGCTCCCGCTTCCACGCAAGCCAGCGTCCGCGAAGCCACGAACCTGCGGCGCGGCGGCGCGCTCTACGAACAGCATTGCGTCCAATGCCACGCCGCCGACGGCCGCGGCAAGGGCAGCGCCTGGCCGGCGCTGGCGGGCAACATCAGCGTCACCGCGCCCTATCCCGGCAACGTCATCCACATGGTGCTGGAAGGCGGCTTCGCGCCCGCGACCCGCGGCAATTCGCAGCCGCACGGCATGCCGCCCTTCGGCCAGACGCTCAGCGACGACGACGTCGCCGCCGTGGTGACCTATGTGCGCAATAGCTGGGGGAATGCGGCGGGTGGCGTCAGCTCGCTGCAAGTGAAGCAGGCCCGCGCCGCGGGAGGCTGAAGCGTCGGCGCCCCGGCTCGCGGGCGGGGCGTCCGGCTTACTTGCTGTTCTGCAGGATCGCCATGGCCTGGCGTTCCATGAACTCGCCCAGCGTATCGATGCCGCGCAGTTTCAGGATGGTATTGCGCACGGCGGCCTCGACCAGCACGGCCAGGTTGCGCCCCGCCGCCACCTGCAGCATGACCTTGCGGATCGGCAGGCCCAACATGTCCTGCGTGATGTCCTGCAAGGGCAGCCGTTCGAACTTGTCCTGCGCCGTCGCGCGCACCAGATGCACGATCAGCTTAAGCCGCATCTTGCGGCGCACCGACGTCTCGCCGAAGATCGTGCGAATATCCAGCAGGCCCAGCCCGCGGACTTCCAGCAGGTTCTGCAGCAGGGACGGGCAGTGCCCTTCGATCATGTTCGGCGCGGTGCGGGACAATTCCACCGCGTCGTCGGCCACCAGCCCGTGGCCGCGTGAAATCAGCTCCAGCGCCAGCTCGCTCTTGCCCAGGCCCGATTCGCCGGTAATCAGCACGCCGAGCCCCAGCACGTCCAGGAACACGCCGTGTACCGTGGTGGTGGGCGCCAGTTTCTTGCCCAGATAGATGCGCAACAGATCGATCAGCTGCGCCGCGGGCACCGGCGTGCTCAGCAGCGGCACCTGGTGTTGTTCGCATTGATCGATGAGGTCCTGCGGCGCGGTCAACCCGTCGGCCAGCAGGATCGCCGGCACGCCGCCGATCAGCAGCTCATCCATGTGGTGCATGCGGCGGCGCAGGTCGAAACGCGTGTAATACGCCAGTTCTTCCTGCCCGAACACCTGTATGCGCGACGGGTGGATCAGGTTGAGGTGGCCGACCAGATCGGCGGCGGCCATGCCGTCGTCCGGAACGACCCGGTCCGCCGCGCCCTGTCCCGCGATCCAGTTGAAGGGGATGTTGTCGGCGTTGTCGTCGACCAGTTCCTGGACGGTAAGCATGGCGATGGAGAGATCAAAGAGTGCCGGTCGTCAGCATGCGATGGACGGCCACGGGATCGGTCTCCGTGGCCAGGGCTTCGCGCAGGGGCTTGTTGGACATCAACTGTGCGAGCTCCGCGAGTATATCCAGGTGCTGCTGCGTGGCGTTTTCCGGGACCAGCAGGAACAGCAGCATGCTGACCGGCTGGTTGTCCGGCGCGTCGAAGGGTACGGGACGGGACAGGCGGAAAAAGGCCGCGACGGCCTCGCTCAGGCTCTTGACGCGGCCATGGGGAACCGCCACGCCCTGGCCCAATCCTGTGGAGCCCAGGCGCTCCCGGGCGAAGAGACTGTCGAACACGGTGGAACGCGCCAGGCCGTGATGGTTTTCAAAAAGCAGACCAGCCTGTTCGAATGCCCGCTTCTTACTGGTGGCCAGCAGGTCAAGCACGACATTCCCTGCGGGCAGGATGCGGGGCAGATGATTCATGATTCGATTATATGTTCATACGCCGCAACGCAAAAAAACAGCTGTGGCGGCAAGGTGACGCTTCATGCCGGGACAGTCGGCTGCGTACCTGTAACAGGGCGGATGGGGCGGTCGGGGGGATTTGATGCGGGAGGGGCGCGGGGCGGCAGTAGCGAAAGTCGATGAATTCAGCTGCTGCGGTATTCGGCAAGGCCGATGCCCCGGAACATTTGCGCTCTGCGGGACATCGGTGCTTTGGAGGTACGTTGCGCGTGTGGCGCGAACTTGGCGCTCGTCAACGAGCGTTCGTGAGCGCGGTGCGGCGTCAGGCGGCCGCTACGGGTAGTCGCTTCACGGACTCGGTGGCGTGGCTCTGGACCTTATCCTTGTGCTTGATGACCTGACGGTCGATCTTGTCGGCAAGCAAGTCGATGGCGGCGTATAGGTTTTCATCCTGCGCTTCGCAATGGATGTCCTTGCCTCGTAGCCTCATGGTGACCTCGGCCGTATGCCGCAGCGGTTCCACGGAGAGCATGACTTGCACATCGATGATGTGATCAAAATGCCGTAACGCTCGGGCCAATTTGTTCACTACGTACTCCCGGATCGCCGGGGTGACGTCGAGATGACGACCGCAGATGCTTAGATTCATAGTGCAATCTCCTTCTGCCAAGAAAAGGTTGGTGCGCACAGCGCGCGGGAATTGACGTTATCGATCTCCTTTTTGCGTTGAAGGCGGGCTGATCGCCCACCCGGGAAAGTCCCGTTTCGTTCCGCTCCGCGGCTTCGGCGGACCGGGTCGAAACGCAGCCTGTAATCCTAGTGTAAAGACTCCAACGGGCTTTTCAATCCGTCCCCGAAAGAACTTCGGATGTGGATCAAATGCCGAGGCCACGGTTACATGCGGAAGTGCTCGCCCAGGTAGACGCGGCGCACGGCGGGGTTGCCGACGATGTCCTCCGGGTGCCCATCGGTGAGCACCTTGCCTTCGCTGATGATGTAGGCGCGGTCGCAGATGCCCAGCGTTTCGCGCACGTTGTGGTCGGTGATCAACACCCCGATGCCGCGGCTTTTCAGGAAGCGCACGATGCGCTGGATTTCGATCACCGCGATGGGATCCACGCCGGCGAAGGGTTCATCCAGCAGGATGAAGCGCGGGCTGGTGGCCAGCGCGCGGGCGATTTCCACGCGACGCCGCTCGCCGCCGGACAGCGAGATGGCGGTATTGCCGCGTATATGGCCGATCTGCAGCTCTTCGAGCAGCAGCTCCAGGTTTTCGTTGATCGCCGCCGCCGAGATCTGCCGGCCGCGCTCATCCTGCTGCAGTTCCAGCACGGCGCGGATGTTCTGCTCCACCGTCAGGCGGCGGAACACCGAGGCGTCCTGCGGCAGGTAGGAAACCCCCAGCCGGGCCCGCTTGTGGATGGGCAGGCCGGTGATGTTCTGGTCGTCGATTTCGATACGGCCGGCTTCGGCCGGCACCAGGCCCACGATCATGTAGAAGCTGGTGGTCTTGCCCGCGCCGTTCGGCCCCAGCAGGCCCACGACTTCTCCGCTGTCGACCGAAAGCGACACGTCCTGCACGACGGTGCGGCCGTGGTAAGTCTTGCGCAGGCCGATCGCCCGCAGGCTGCTGGTGCGCGCGGTGGACGGGGTTTGGGTTTGTGGTGTGGCTTGCGTGATCATTGGGGGTCGATTCGGATAACTGGATGACGGCGGCGCGCGCCGACCGCGCCAGTGGCCCCTCGGGGCGCCGCTGGCGGCCGTGAAGATCAGGGCTTGACGGCGGATTTGCCGGAGGACGCGTTGCCGCTGGACGGGCCATTGCGTCCGGCTCCCGACGTGGCGGCGGGCGTGGACGGCGTGCCGCCCTTGCCGGCGGCAGGCTTGCCGCCCTGCTGCGCCCGGCATTCCGCGATGGCGGCGTCGGTGCGCGCGCGCGGCTCCATCACCGACCGGACCCGGCCGGCCGGCGCCGCCGACTCGGGACCGCCTATGGCTTCGTAGGTGCCGGCCTTGTCGTTGTAGCGGACTTTCTGGCCGCGTATGGTATCGAAGGGCTTGCCGCAGATGTAGCGAGTGACCACCGCCTGGCCGATCAGGTCGAAGATGCTCTTGGTGCCGTCGTATTCCGCGCGGCGGCCGACGCCTTCGATGACTTCGAAGTTTTCAGGCCGCTCCTGCCGCACCGTGACCATCTTGCCCGGATTGGCCAGGGCGGTACCGTATTGGTTGCCCTGGGCGTCTTCGCGCATCTGCAACTCGTCGGAATGCAGGGTCATCAGGCCGCGCGTCATGATCACGTTGCCGGTGAACACGCTGGTCTTCTTGACGTCGTCGTAATGCAGCTGTTCCGACAGGATGACCGTGTTGGGCTCTTCCGCCGGCGTCTGGGCGTTGCCCTTGCCGGACGCGCCGGAGGTCTTGCCCGCCGGCGCCGATGCGGCGGGCGTGGCGGGCGCGGCGGGGGTGGCCTGCGCATGGGCACCCGCGCTGGCGACGGCGCCGGCCACGGCCAGCATGGCACCCGTCAGCCAGGCGGACGGCAGGCATTTGCGAAGTTCGATCATCATTGTTTTTTTACGGAGGCGTGAGCGGGGGCCTGCGCGCGCGCGGCGGCGCCGGCAGGCGGTTGTGAATCGGAGCGCGGCGCGGGCGAGCCATCCGCGGGTGGGGATTGAGTGTCGTTCTGTCCCTTGGGCCGGCTCTTGGCGTCATCCTTGCCGCCGGAGCGCTGGGTGTCCGCGGGCGCGATTTCCACATTGGTGGACGAGAATACTTCCAACTGTCGGGTCTTGTTGTTGTACTTCATCCCCGTGCCATTCATGCGCGACTGGCCGCGCGTGACCAGGGCCGGCAGCGTGGTGCTGATGGTGTCTTCGTCGGGCAGGATGACCAGCTGTTCGCTGCGGACGTCCAGCGGCGGGGTGTCCGCGTCCGGTTGCCGGTGCATGTGCGCGTCCTTGTCCATGACGATGCGCTTGCCGCCCTGGTACATGGTGGCGGTCTGCGACGTGGCGACGGTAATGGGCGTGTTGGGCCGCAGGCCCACCGCGCGCGGATTCGTCACGACGTAGGAGTCGTCGTCCGGATAGTGTTCGCCGTAATCGCCTTCCATGCGGTTGATGGGCTTGCCGTCTTCGCCGGTGCGCACCATGACGAAATTGCGCGACCATGCGTCCATTTCGTGCGTCAGGCGGCGCGGCGGATCGATGGGCACGGCGCGTTGGGTATAGTCGGCGGCCCACCAGGTCCCGACGACCAGGACGAGCAGCAGGAACAGGGCGATGAGCGACGGGAAGCGTTCTTTCATTCGATACGGAAGGTTCGGTGCCCCGCGGTGTCGTGGCCGGTGATCGAGGGTGACGGGCGGCGTGGCTGCATGGCGGCGGGGTTCACTGGATGGCCCCCGGGCCCAGCAGGCCGGGTGAAGCCAGCAGCGCGCCCAGGCGACCCTGGCAGGCCAGCAGTACGTCGCAGCATTCGCGCACCGCGCCGCTGCCACCGGGATGGCTGGCCACCCAGTGCGCGCCCTGCGCGACATAGGCCGGCGCGTTGGGCACGGACGCCGCGAAGCCGGCGCGCTGCATGGCCGGCAGGTCGATGATGTCGTCGCCCATGTAGCCGGTCTGGTCCAGGGTAACGCCAACGCGCTGCGCCAGCGTCGCCAGCGCGGCGCCTTTGTCGCGCACGCCCTGCATGACTTCCGCGATGCCCAGCTCCGCCGCGCGCCGGTCCACGATGGGACCGGATCGGCCGGTGATCAGCGCGACGTTCACGCCGCCTTCGGCCAGCAATCGCAAACCGTGGCCATCCAGTGCGTTGAATCGTTTGAACAGTTCCCCATGCTCGCCGTAGTACAGGCTGCCATCGGTCAGTACCCCATCGACGTCGAAAACCATCAGGCGCACGGCCGCCGCCCGTTCCTTGACGATGGGCTGGAGGCGGGCCAGGATCAGGGCTTCTGCCGGATGCGTGGCGGAATGGGCGGGTGCTATCATGTTCATACTACCTTGGCGGCCATCAGGTCGTGCATGTGCAGGGCGCCGATCAGCGCGCCCTGTTGATCCAGGACGAGCATCTGGCTGACGCGCAGTTCGTCCATCTGCTGCGCGGCGACCACGGCCAGCGCATCGGCCGGCACGGTATGCGGGGAACGCGTCATGCCGTCGATGATCTTCAGACCGCGGATATCCCCGTGGCGTTCAATCAGGCGGCGCAGGTCGCCGTCGGTGAAGATGCCCAACGGGTGCCGCCGGGCGTCGACGATCACGGTCATGCCCATGCGCTTGGCGGACATTTCTTCCAGGGCGCGGGACAGCGGCGCGTCGGCGGGCACCATGGGCAGCTCGTCGCCCTGGCGCATGACGTCGCGCACGTGCGTCAGCAGCCGGCGTCCCAGCGTCCCGCCGGGGTGCGAGCGGGCGAAATCCTCCGGCCCGAAGCCGCGGGCTTCCAGGCAGGCCACCGCCAGCGCGTCGCCCAGCGCCAGCGCCGCGGTGGTGCTGGCGGTCGGCGCCAGGTTCATGGGACACGCTTCCTGGGCCACGCTGACGTCCAGGTGGATATCCGCCTGCCGCGCGAGCTCCGACGTTGGATTGCCCGTCATCGCAACCACCCTGGTGCCCAGGCGGCGCACCGCCGGCAGGATGGTGAGCAGTTCGCCGCCCGATCCGGAATAGGAAATGGCGATCAGCACATCGTCCGGCGTGATCATGCCGAGATCGCCGTGCACGGCTTCCGCCGCATGCAGGAAAAACGAGGGCGTGCCGGTGGACGCGAGCGTCGCGGCCACCTTGCGGGCGATGTGTCCCGTCTTGCCGATACCGCTGACCACCACGCGGCCGCGGCAGTTCAGCAGCAGGTCGACCACGCGGGCAAAGGTATCGTCCAGGCGGGCTTCCAATTCAAGCAGGGCTTGCGATTCGATGCGCAGCGTGCGCCGGGCCGAGGCCAGCGCCGCGTCCGGAGTGATGGCGGGAAGGGCATTCATGGCGCGATTTTAATCGCAGCGCGGGATTTGCCGCCGTCCGATGGTGATCCCGTGGTCATCTCGTCGTGATCTTTCAGTCACGGCATGGCCGGTTGCCGCCCCCCCGGGGCCTATGGCATGCTGGCGGGCTCTTCCCGCACGGGCCGCGGCCCGGATTTTCGAACAGGCTTACCCATGTCCACCACGTCCACGATCGCCGCTCCCCGCTTCGGCACGCCGCTCACACCCGCCGCCACCCGCGTCATGCTGCTGGGGGCCGGGGAACTGGGCAAGGAAGTCGTCATCGCGCTGCAGCGGCTGGGCGTGGAAGTGATCGCGGTGGACCGTTACGCCGATGCGCCCGGGCAGCAGGTCGCCCATCGCGCCCACGTGGTGTCCATGACGGATGCCGACGCGCTGCGCGCCATCATCGAGCGGGAGCGGCCGCACGTGGTCGTCCCCGAAATCGAGGCCATCGCCACGGATCTGCTGGTGGACCTGGAAGCGGCCGGCACCGTGCGCGTCACGCCGACGGCGCGGGCCGCGCGCCTGACTATGAATCGGGAAGGCATCCGCCGACTGGCCGCCGAAACGCTGGGCCTGCAGACTTCGCCCTATCGGTTCGTCGATACCGAAGCCGAGTTGCGCGAGGCCATCGATGGCGGCATCGGTTATCCCTGCGTCATCAAGCCGGTGATGTCCTCGTCCGGCAAGGGCCAGTCCGTCATCAAGGGGCCGGATGACGTGGCCGCCGCCTGGCGCTACGCCCAGGAAGGCGGCCGCACCGGCGCCGGCCGCGCCATCGTGGAAGGCTTCATCCGCTTCGATTACGAGATCACGCTGCTGACGGTGCGCGCCCGCGCCGCCTCCGGCGAGATCGAAACCCGTTTCTGCGCGCCCATCGGGCACAAGCAGGTGGACGGCGATTATGTCGAAAGCTGGCAGCCGCATCCCATGTCCGCCACCGCCTTGCAGCGCGCCCGCGATATCGCCCTGGCCGTCACCGGCAACCTGGGCGGCCTGGGCCTGTTCGGCGTGGAATTGTTCGTGGCCGGCGACCAGGTATGGTTTTCCGAAGTCAGCCCGCGTCCCCACGACACGGGCATGGTGACCATGATCACCCAGGTGCAGAACGAGTTCGAACTGCACGCCCGGGCCCTCCTGGGGCTGCCGGTGGACGTCACCCTGCGCCAGCCCGGGGCCAGCGCGGTGATCTACGGCGGCGTGGACGCTGGCGCCGTCACCTTCGATGGTGTCGCGCAGGCGCTGGCCGAGCCCGGCACCGATATCCGCCTGTTCGGCAAGCCGGAGTCCTTCGTCAAGCGGCGGATGGGCGTTGGGCTGGCGACCGCCGATACCGTGGAAGCCGCCCGCGAAAAGGCGTTGCGCGTCGCCGGCGCCGTTACCGTCAAGGCCGCGGCGGGCGCGTGATGCGAAAACGCCCCCGGACGGCATTGCCGCCCGGGGGCGCCCGGCCGCCGCGAGGCGGCGTCCCGCGGTTTTTTACTTGCCGGTGCCGTTGTCCGGCTTGGTCGACATCGCCAGCGTGTACTGGTCGCGCCGTCCTTCGTAGCTGATGCCCTTCCGGTAGGCCCACAGGGTGCTTTCGAAGTGCAGGGGGATCAGCGGCACGTCGGCCAGCGCGATTTTGGTCGATTCCTCCAGCAGCTTGCGGCGCTGGTCGGCGTCCACCGTGACCGCCGCCTGGCGATACACCTTGTCGAAGGCCGGGTTGGAGTAGCCGCCGTAGTTGCTGGTGCCCAGCGAGTTGGCGGCGTCCAAGGACGTTACCCACAGCTGGAACAGCGCCGACGCCTCGCCCACTTCCGAAGGCCAGCCGCCCATCGAGAAACTGAACTCCTTCTTGGCGCGCTTGGGGAAATAGATGGACGCCGTCATGGCATCCACATTCGTCTTGATACCGATGCGCGACAGATACTGCGCCACCGCCTGGGCAACCTGGCCGTCATTGATATAGCGGTCGTTGGTCGACGAAATGGTCAGCTCGAAGCCATCGGGATACCCGGCGTCCGCCAGCAGTTTCTTGGCCGCCGCGGGGTCGTACTTGATCTCGGGCGCATGCGCCAGGCCGCCGAACATGCCGTCCGGCATGTACTGGTAGGCCGGGGTCGCCATGCCGTCCATGATGCGTTGCGTGATCGCCTTGCGGTCGATCGCCATATTGATGGCCTGGCGCACGCGCAGGTCCTGCAGCGGGTTCTTGCCGTTGGCGGCCTTCACGAACGGGCTGGGATTGCGCCCCACGTCGGGCTGGAAGAACACCAGCCGGGTGGAGGGCGTGGCCACGTAGGCGAATTTGGGATTTTCCTTCAAGCGCTGGATGTCGCGGGCGGCCGGGTTTTCGATCAGGTCGAAATCGCCGGACAGCAGGCCCGTCATGCGCGGGCCGGCGTTCGGCACCGGCACCATTTTCACTTCCTTCCAGTACGGCTTCTGGCCCCAGTAGTGTTCGTTGCGCACGAGCTCGATGCCCGTGCCCTTTACGTAGGACTTCAACACATAGGGGCCGGTGCCGATGGCGTCCTTGCCGTTATTGAAGTCGACCACGGTAGGCCAGGGGCCCGTCACGCCGCAGCCTTCCTTGGGCGCGAAGGTCAGCTTGCCGTGCGGCACGATGCCGTTCCAGATGATGGGCAGCGAGCGCGCGACTTCGGCCGGCATGACCGGCAGCGGCTGGCGGGTCTTGATGATGACGGTGTAGTCGTCCGGCGTCTGCACGTCGGTGAACATCTGCGTCAGCGTGGCGTACGAGCTGGAGATGTTCGTCTCGTTATTCAGCGTGCGGCAGATCGTGAACAGCACGTCCTGCGACGTGAAGGGCTTGCCGTTGGAGAACGTGACGCCATGGCGCAGCTTGAATTCCCAGGTCAGGTCGTCCAGGTTCTTCCAGGACGTCGCCAGGGACGGCACCAGGTTCATGTCGGCGTCGCGCGAGATCAGTGAACTGTAGACGTGGGCGGAGAAAGCATCGTTCGCCGTCATCTTGTGATAGTGGGGATCGGCGGATGTGGGCTCTGCCGACAGGGCGATTTTCAGGGTCTGCGCCTGGGCCGGGATGGCGGTGGCGATACCGGCGCTGGCGCAAAGCAGCGCCAGGGCGTGACGGGTGGACAGCATGGATGTACTCCGCGAAGAGGCGAGCGATAACGGCGGGCTCGCCGGTAGGGCCGCCTTGCGTGGCTCGGGCCGCGGTCCCCGCGACGGGGCGGCCCGAGATGCAAAAGCAACCAACTCATTATCAGACTATCGCCGAAGCGGGCGATTATCGTGACGGGGTGGAAACGCTGTCAATGCGCGTTAGCCAGAAGACGCGGGAAGCGGGCGATTTGGCGCGCCTGAAAAGGCAATGGCCGGCATCGCGCATGCAACAGTTGCCCGATGCGCGATGCCGGCCATTGCGGCGCGGCGGTACTGCTTGCACTGCTTTACTGACGATTGCTCTACTGCTCGATGCTGCACTGCGTACTGCCACAGTGCGTACGGCTGCACTGCGTACTGCTCACTGCGTGGCCGGTGTAGCGGTGCCTGCCGGGGCGGCTTCCGCATCCCGCATTTCATCGACCGGATTGCTCGACGGCAGATGCTTATCGTGGATGCAGGCGCTTCCTGCGGTGGGCTTTCCGGACAGCGGGCGAGCGATGCGGCTGCTCTGCCGATGCCGGTCACTTCACCGGCCGTGGCCGATTACCACTGCATGCCGGTGTAGCGGCCGGTCTGCTGTTGCGCACGGCTCATCGTGTCTTGCACTTCTTCGATGAAGTTGAAGAAGGCACCAACACCATGGGCCACGGCGCGGGCGGCGCGCTTGACGGCGTTGACGGGATGGGCGGCGGGTTGCGTGTTCAAGGTGTTCTCCAGGATGTCGCGTTCGAGGGCGTCGGTAAGACGAAGATTCTGGTTCAGGGCGATATTGGTCATGGCGTTCTCCGGACTGCTGTCTACTGCTGTTTGCCTGCTTGGTGAAAACCATTATAGGGAAAACCCGTAGTGCAACGCAACAAATATTAGGGGTTTACCCTAGGGTTGTTGTAATAAGACACGACATGAACCCGGATTTCTAGCGAATCCTTTTGTCTTTCAATGACTTACCAGTGTGCGCCGGCGACCCGGGCGTGTGGCGCGGAGGCCGGCGGGCGGGCCGCGGCGCTCCGGAATGCGGTTGTCCGGCCCGCCGCCTTCCCACGTCCATCCTATGGAATACGCCCCCGCCCCGGCCGGGGATCCCGGCGGGATGTAGGGCACAATAGCCAATTCCTCCAACCCCTCCGCCACGCTCAGCCTGGCCCTCTCCATAAGACCCGGCGTCCATGTCCACTCGTCCTGCTCCGCTCACCGGCATCCGCGTTCTAGACCTGACGCGCGTCCTTGCCGGACCCTGGTGTACCCAGAACCTCGCCGACCTGGGCGCCGAAGTCATCAAGATCGAACGGCCGGGCAACGGCGACGACACGCGCGGCTGGGGGCCTCCCTATCTGCGGGACGCGGACGGCAATGACACGACGGAGGCGGCGTATTACCTGTCCGCCAACCGCAACAAGCTGTCGGTGGCGCTGGACATCGCGTCCCAGCGCGGTGCGGAGCTGGTGCGCCAGCTGGCATTGCAGAGCGATATCCTGGTCGAGAACTTCAAGGTGGGTGGGCTGCGCAAATACGGCCTGGACTACGAAAGCCTGAGCCAGGCCAATCCGCGCCTGATCTATTGCTCGATCACCGGCTTCGGCCAGACCGGCCCCTACGCCAGCCGCCCCGGCTACGACTTCATGATCCAGGGCATGGGTGGGCTGATGAGCATCACCGGCGAACGCGACGACCTGCCCGGCGGCGGTCCGCAGAAAGCCGGCGTGGCGGTGGCCGACCTGATGACGGGGATGTATTCCGCCACGGGCATCCTGGCGGCGCTGTTCGAGCGCGAGCGCAGCGGCCTGGGCCAGCATCTGGACATGGCCCTGCTGGACTGCCAGGTCGCCATGCTGGCCAACCAGAATCTGAACTACATGACGTCCGGCACGGCGCCGCGCCGCGCGGGCAATGCGCACCAGAATCTCGTGCCCTACCAGGTCTTCGCCGTCAGCGACGGGCACATGATCGTGGCGGTGGGCAACGATAGCCAGTTCCGCGCCTATTGCGGCGTCATCGGCCTGCCCGAACTGGCCGACGACCCCCGCTTTGCCACCAATCCCAAGCGGGTCGTGAATCGGGACGTGCTGGTTCCCATCCTGGTCGAGCGCATGGCCCTGGGCGAGCGCGACCGCTGGCTGGCGGAATTGGAATCCGTTGGCGTCCCGGCGGGGCCGATCAATACGCTGGAGCAGGTCTATGAAGATCCCCAGGTGCGGTTCCGGCAGATGCGCCGTGAATTGCCCCATCCGGTGGCCGGCACCGTACCGATAGGCGCGAGTCCCCTGCGCTTTTCCGGCAGCCCGGTGGAGTACCGCCGGCCGCCGCCCATGCTGGGCGAGCATACCGAGCAGGTGCTGCGCGACCGGCTGGGCCTGACGGACAGCGACATCCAGGCGCTGGCGGGCGGCGGCCGGTAGGCCGTTCCCCACCTCCGAACGACGACAAGACTCGCACAAGACTCGCGGTCGCCGCGCGCCCGGTCCGCCGGGCCGCGCGATGGCTCACCAATCACATGCAGGAGACCAACATCATGGCAGGGACCATCAACATCATCGGCATCGTGGGCGCGGGCGCCATGGGGCGCGGCATCGCACAGATCGCGGCCCAGGCGGGCCTGACCGTGCGCCTGTACGACACCAGCGCGGACGCGGTGGCGGCGGCGCGGACCAGCCTGCAGCAGACCTGGGCCAAGCTGGCCGAAAAAGGCAAGCTGACGCCCGATGCCGCACGGCAGGCCCTGGACCGCATCGTGCCCTGCGCGGCGCTGGCGGGCCTGAAGGACTGCCAGTTGATCGTCGAAGCCATCATCGAGCGGCTGGACATCAAGCGCGACGTCTTCAAGCAGCTGGAAGAGATCGTGGCGGACGATTGCATCCTGGCATCCAATACGTCTTCGCTACTGATCACGGCGATCGCGGCGGCCTGCCGCGTGCCGGCGCGCGTGGTCGGCTATCACTTCTTCAATCCCGTGCCCTTGATGAAGGTGGTTGAAGTCATCGATGGCCTGCGCAGCGATCCCGCGGCCGGGGACGCCCTGATGGAGCTGTCCCGCCGCATGGGCCACACGCCGGTGCGCGCGCGCGACATGCCCGGCTTCATCGTCAACAACGCGGGCCGCGCCATGAGCACCGAAGGCCTGCGGGTGGCGCAGGAATCGGTCGCCAGCTTCGCCCAGGTGGACGCCATCATGCGCGAGCAGGCCGGCTTCCGCATGGGGCCTTTCGAGTTGCTGGACCTGACGGCGCTGGACGTCTCGCATCCGGCGATGGAGTCCATCTATCGCCAGTTTTTCGACGAGCCACGCTTCCGGCCGTCGCCCATCACGTCGGTGCGGCTGGCGGGCGGCCTGCTCGGACGCAAAGTGGGCGAAGGCTTCTATCGCTACCCTGATGGGCAGAAGCAGGTGCCGGCCGAAGCGGCGGCGCCGGCGCTGCCCGCCGGCTTGAAGGTATGGGTGAGCGGGGTGCATCCGCAGGGGCATGACGCCGTGGCGGGCTTGCTGGATCAGATGGGCGTGCCGCGTGCTTCGGACAGCCGCGCCCCGGATGACGCGCTGATCGTCGTGACGCCTTACGGCGAGGACGTCTCCACCGCGGCGTTCACGCAGGATCTGGATCCCGCCCGCACCGTGGGCGTGGACGCCTTGCATGGCTTCGACCCCAAGCGCCGCCGTACGGTGATGGCCTCGCCGGCCACGCAGCCGCGCTGGCGCGAGGCGGCGCATGCGCTGTTCGCGTCCGATGGCGCGCCGGTCAGCGTGATCGAGGACTCGCCGGGCTTCGTCGCGCAACGCATCGTCGCCACCATTGTCAACACCGCTTGCGAGATCGCGCAACAGCGCATCGCTACGCCGCAGGATATCGACAAGGCGGTGACCCTGGGACTGGGCTACCCGGCGGGGCCTTTGGCCATGGGCGATATGCTGGGCGCCGGGCGCATCCTGGAAATCCTGCGCAATATGCAGCGCGTGACGGGTGACCCGCGCTACCGTCCCAGCCTGTGGCTGCAGCGGCGCGTGCAGCTGAAGATGTCCTTGCTGGAAGGGTAGGCAGGGGACGCGCAGGGCACCGCGCCCGGAACGGATCGGTGGCCGCGGCAGCCCTGGCGCACGTGCATTGCGCCAACTCGCGGCCGAAGATCCGCCACGGCAGGCGCATCCCGACCTTAGAGCACGACCAGGTTGTCCCGGTGCACCAGTTCCGGCTCGGTCATGCTGCCCAGCAGCGCTTCGATGCGCGACGAAGGCTGGCGCATGATGCGCCGGGCGTCGGCCGACGAATAGTTCACCAGGCCGCGCGCGCATTCGCGGCCGTCCGCATCCACGCAGGCCACGACGTCGCCGCGTTCGAAATCGCCTTGCACGTCGACCACGCCTATCGGCAGCAGGCTCTTGCCTTCCTGCCGCAGCGCGCGCACCGCGCCGTCGTCCAGGACGACGCGGCCACGCAGGCGCAGATGGTCCGCCAGCCATTGCTTGCGGGCCGACCACACCGGCAGCACGGCGCGCAACTCGCTGCCTATGCATTCGCCTTGCGACAGGCGCACCAGCACGTCGCGCTCGCGGCCCGATGCGATGACGGTGTGCGCGCCGCTGTGCGCGGCACGCTTGGCCGCCAGCACCTTGGTCAGCATGCCGCCGGTGCCGATGCCGCTGCCGGCGCCGCCTGCCATGGCTTCCAATGCCAGGTCGCCAGCCTGCGCATGCGACACGAAGCGGGCATCGGGATGCTTGCGCGGGTCCGCTTCGTACAGGCCGCGCTGGTCGGTCAGGATGATCAGCGCGTCTGCCTCGATTAGGTTGGTCACCAGCGCGCCCAGCGTATCGTTGTCGCCGAAACGGATTTCGTCGGTGACCACGGTGTCGTTTTCGTTGACGATGGGCACCACGCCCAGGCGCAGCAGGGCGAACAGGGTGGAGCGCGCATTCAGGTAGCGGCGACGATCGGCCAGGTCTTCGTGCGTGAGCAGGATCTGCGCCGTGCGCAGGCCATGTTCGGCGAAGGCCGCTTCATAGGCTTGCGCCAATCCCATCTGGCCGACCGCGGCGGCGGCCTGCAGTTCATGCATCACCGACGGGCGCTTGCGCCAGCCCAGCCGCGCCATGCCTTCCGCGATGGCGCCGCTGGATACCAGCACCAGCTGCCGGCCCTGCTTGCGCAGCGCGGCGATCTGCTGGGCCCAGTGGGCGACGGCGGCGCGGTCCAGGCCGCGGCCCTCGTTGGTGACCAGGGTGGATCCTACTTTGGCGACCAGCCGGTTGGCGGCGGCGATGACGGATACGGCGTTGGTGTCGGCGGACATGACGAAAGCCGGAACGTAAGCGGGTGGGCGATTGCCCGTTCGGTTGCCCGTCCGCGCCAGCCGGCGCGGCGGAGGAGTGCGATTATGGCTTATTCGTTACCGCCGCGCGGCTCGGCGTCCGTGCGTGTATCGTCGAAGCGCGGATCCTCGGCCACATAGGTGCCGTCCGCCTGGTCCTGCGCGATCTGGTCCTTGCGGTTTTCCGCATCCAGATAATCCTGCAGCGCCCAGATCAGGTCCTGGGTGCCGTCACCCGTCAGCGCGGACACGGTGTAGACCGGACCGGTCCAGTCGAATTCCTGGCAGAAGCGGGCCTTGAGCGCTTCGGCGTCTTCCGTCGCGACCATGTCGAGCTTGTTCAGCACCAGCCAACGCGGCTTGGCCGCCAGGTCGGCGTCATAGCGGCGCAGCTCCTCGACGATGGCGCGGGCGTTGGCCACCGCCTGCGGAACCGGATCGACATCCGGGTCCGGCGAAGAAACGTCCACCAGATGCAGCAGCACGCGCGTGCGCGCCAGGTGGCGCAGGAACAGGTGGCCCAGGCCGGCGCCTTCCGAGGCGCCTTCGATCAGGCCGGGAATGTCCGCCACGACAAAGCTGCGCGCCGCCGACGTGCGCACCACGCCCAGATTGGGATGCAGCGTGGTGAAAGGGTAATCGGCGATCTTCGGCCGGGCGTTCGAAATCTTGCTGATCAGCGTCGACTTGCCGGCGTTGGGCATGCCCAGCAGGCCGACGTCGGCCAGTACCTTCAGTTCCAACCGCAGCCGGCGTTGTTCGCCTTCCTTGCCCGGCGTCCACTGGCGGGGCGCGCGATTGGTGCTGGATTTGAAATGCAGATTGCCCATGCCGCCCTGGCCGCCGGCGGCCAGCACGACTTCCTGCCCGTGGCGGCTCAGGTCGAACAGCTGTTCGCCCGTATCGGCGTCGTGAATGATGGTGCCGACGGGTACGCGCAGGACGATGTCGGCCGCCGCGGCGCCGTATTGGTCCGAACCGCGGCCGTTTTCGCCATTGCGGGCGCGATGCAGGCGCGCATAGCGGAAGTCGATCAGCGTGTTGATGTTGCGATCGGCGACGGCCAGGATGCTGCCGCCGCGGCCGCCGTCACCGCCATCGGGACCGCCCTTGGGAATGAATTTTTCGCGGCGAAAGCTCGCCACGCCGTTGCCGCCTTTGCCGGCAATGACTTCAATGGTGGCTTCGTCGACGAATTTCATGATGGTGGTCTGCGCGATGCCGCGCGTTTTCTGTTTTCTGATTGCTGGGTTGGACTGCTAACAAAAAAGCCCTGCCGCACGCGACAGGGCTTTCTCGTGGTGCGGATCGGAATGCGCGCGCTTATTCGGCGGCGACGATCGATACCGTCTTCTTGTTCAGCGAGCCTTTGGTGCCGAACTGAACCTTGCCGTCGACCAGCGCATACAGCGTGTGGTCCTTGCCCATGCCGACGTTCACGCCGGCGTGGACACGGGTACCGCGCTGGCGCACGATGATCGAGCCGGCCGGGATCTGTTGACCGCCGTAGGCCTTGACGCCCAGTCGCTTCGATTCCGAATCGCGACCGTTCCGCGTAGAGCCGCCGCCCTTTTTCTGTGCCATTTTTTAGCTCCTGCTATGGATACCGACGCGCGTCAGGCCGTAATGGCCTCGATGCGGATTTCGGTGTAGTTCTGACGGTGGCCCTGATGCTTCTGATAGTGCTTGCGACGGCGCATCTTGAAGATCGTGACCTTGTCGTGCCTGCCATGCGCAAGAACGGTCGCCTTGACCACGGCGCCGGAGACGATGGGCGTACCAACCTTCAGCTGGTCGCCTTCGCCCACGGACAGAACCTGGTCCAGGGTGATTTCTTGCCCAATGTCAGCAGGTATCTGTTCTACCTTGAGTTTTTCGCCGGCTGCGACACGATACTGCTTGCCGCCGGTTTTTATGACCGCGTACATGGGTAAATTCCTATAGGGGTAATTTCAGCGCAAAACGCCGAACTCAGGATTCTAGCCCGGCAGGTCGGGATTGTCAAAAAGTCTCGCCGGGGCAATGAGTTACGTGTTGCAGGCGGCCCCCTACCCGGTGCGGCGCGCGACTGGCGCGCCGGGCGTCATCTCCTGGGATGAAGCCGTCTCCCGCGGCGCGGCGGCATCCGACCGACACCGTATAATTCGCACGACCCCGGCCGGCTTGCATGGCGGGCGCGGGCCCGCGACATGAGCGTTGGCGCTCGTCTTTTTCCATCCGGACACGTCTTGAATCTCCCCGAGCTTATAGCCCCCGTTGCCGACGACATGAAGGCGGTGGATGCCGTCATCCGCGACCGGCTGAATTCCGAGGTCGTGCTCATCCGTACCATCGGCGACTACATCGTCGGGGCCGGCGGCAAACGCATGCGTCCGGCGCTGCTCCTCATGATGGCGCGCGCCCTGGGGTATGCCGGCACGTCCCACCACACCCTGGCCGCGGTGGTGGAATTCATCCATACCGCCACGCTGCTCCATGACGACGTGGTCGACGAATCCGACCTGCGCCGTGGCCGGCAGACGGCCAACGCGGTGTTCGGCAATGCGGCCAGCGTGCTGGTCGGCGACTACCTGTATTCGCGTTCCTTCGAAATGATGGTCGACGTCGACTCGATGCGTGTGATGGCCATCCTGTCGCAGGCCACCACCGTCATCGCGGAAGGCGAAGTCCTGCAACTGCTGAACGTGCACGATCCCGACGTGTCGCAGGAGCGCTATCTGCAGGTGGTGCGCTACAAGACCGCCAAGCTGTTCGAGGCCGCCGCGCAGGTGGGCGCCGTGCTGGCGGGCGCGACACCGGAACAGGAACAGGCCGCGGCGGCGTACGGACGCCACATCGGCACCGCGTTCCAGCTGGTGGACGACGTGCTGGATTACGGCGGCGATGCCGCCGCCCTGGGCAAGAACGTGGGTGACGACCTGCGCGAAGGCAAGCCGACCTTGCCCTTGATCCGCGTCATGGAAGTCGGCACGCCCGCGCAGCAGGCGCTGGTGCGCGCCGCCATCGAAACCGGCCACGCGGACTTCGAAGGCGTCGCCGCCGCCATCCATGCCACCGACGCCTTGCAGCACGCCATGGAAGCCGCTAACGCCGAAGCGGACTTGGCCCGCCAGGCACTCGCCGGCTTCCCGATTTCCGTTTATCAGCAAACCCTGCTAGAATTTTGCGCTTTCGCGGTTAACCGCGATCGTTAGTGCCTCGGTTGCGGTAATTGATCGGAGTTTCGATCATGTCCTCGCAGTCGATAACGCTAAGAACGGGGCGTAGCTCAGCCTGGTAGAGTACTGCGTTCGGGACGCAGGAGTCGGAGGTTCGAATCCTCTCGCCCCGACCACTCAAGTGGTCGAATTCCGGAGCCAGATCAGTCATACGCTGATCTGGCTCTTTTCATTTGCGCAGCGCCTTCAGCCGCGCGGGTTTTCGGCAACGCGCTCGACGCGCTGCGTGCCCACCGCCTTCGGCGGTATG
This sequence comes from Bordetella genomosp. 8, assembly GCF_002119685.1. Lineage (NCBI taxonomy): Bacteria > Pseudomonadati > Pseudomonadota > Betaproteobacteria > Burkholderiales > Alcaligenaceae > Bordetella > Bordetella genomosp. 8. The sequence goes on from NZ_CP021108.1 coordinate 389,458, forward strand.
CGCACCGACAATATCATCGCGGCGGCCAGGGTGAACACCGTGAATCCCAGCGACCAGGAAATCGGTATCTTGTAGAGGTCGATGAGCAGCATCTTCGCGCCGATGAACACCAGGATGACGGCCAGCCCATACGAGAGCAGATGGAAGCGCTCGTGCATGCCCGCCAGCAGGAAGTACATCGCCCGCAGGCCCAGGATCGCGAATACGTTGGACGTGAGCACGATGAACGGGTCGGTCGTGATGGCGAAGATCGCCGGGATCGAATCCACGGCAAACACGACGTCGACCACGCCGATGATCAGGATCACCACGAGCAGCGGCGTTGCGGCCTTGACGCCATTGACCATCGTGAAGAACTTCTCGCCGTCGTAATCGGGCGCGATCTTCATGTGCCTCTTGATCCAGCGCAGCGCCGGATTATCCGAGAGGTCGGACTCCTCGCCCGCGGCGCGCCACATCTTGATCCCGGTGAACAGCAGGAAGGCGCCGAACACGTACATCAGCCAGTGGAATCGAACGATGAGCCATGCGCCGATCAGGATCATGATGGCGCGCAGGACCAATGCGGCAAGTATGCCGATCATCAGCGCCCGTTTCTGGAACACCGCCGGCACGGCGAAGTAGCTGAAGATCATCAGGAAGACAAAAATATTGTCCACCGCGAGCGCCTTCTCGACCAGGTAGCCGGTGACGAACTGCAGCGCCTTGGCATTGGCGAGCTCCCGCGCGACGGGGTCGGCGCCGGCGCCGCCGAGATACCACCACAGCCAGCCGACGAACAGGAAGGATACGGCCACCCATATGAGCGACCAGATGGTGGCTTCACGCATGCTGACGGCATGCGAGCCCTGGCGGTTGAGTGCGAAGAAATCGATCGCGAGCGCGACGAGTACGAAGGCCGTGAACAGCGTCCACAGCAAGGGGGTTCCGATGGAGATCATCGTAACGAGCCTCTCAGCCCAACCGGCAACGTATGGGCGACAAATTGTCTGGGATCCTCGCCAGTCTTGCCGCCCGGAACACCTGGATTCCGAGTCACGGCACCGAACACTGGTGGCTGCCAGCCCACCAGTGCCGTAATGACGGCACCGTGTCACAACGCACATGGGCGTCGTGTCAGCTACTCCCTTTGAGAGGCGATTGCATTTAATCAAACATCGAACATGTCGTCAACGCATGGAGCGTGGGCTGCTGGAGGACCATACGTCCGTATGGACGCATGCATCGGGAGGGGATCGTGGCCGAGTCAAGCGCCTGCAAGCAAGCCGGCGGTATCATCGGAATCCTTCCGGCAACCCGTGGAGCAGGCGCGATGGCACAGGACAAATGGTCTTCCCGGCAGTACCTGATGTTCGAGAACGAACGAACCCGGCCAGTGCGCGATCTGTTGTCCGCCGTGCCGTCCGACGATGCGCGTGAAGTCATCGACCTGGGGTGCGGTCCCGGCAACTCCACCGAAGTCCTGGCGCGGCGGTTTCCGTCGGCCAAGGTTTCCGGCCTGGATAGTTCGGCGGACATGATCGCCGCCGCGCGCAAGCGCATGCCGGACGTGCAGTTCGAGGTGGCCGACATACACACCTGGCAGCCGGACGTGGCCTATGACGTCATCCTTGCGAACGCGGTATTCCAATGGGTGCCGGGCCATGAAACCGTGTTTCCCGCGCTGGTCTCCCGGCTGGCGGAAGGCGGCAGCCTGGCCATCCAGATGCCGGATACGATGGACGAGCGTCCTCATCGGATGATGCGCGAGCTGGCCGAGGACGGTCCCTGGGCGGACAAGCTGAAGGACGTCAGCCAGGCGCGCACCGCCTTGCGTTCGGCCGAGTGGTACTACGAGCTGCTGCAAAAGCACTGCGGCGCCGTGAACATCTGGCGCACCACCTACTACCACGTATTGAAGGACGGCCCGGACGCCATCGTCGAATGGTTCAAGGGCAGCGCCCTGCGGCCCTTCCTGGACCCGCTGGACGAAGAAGGCAAGCGCTCGTATCTGGAGCGCTACACCGACCTGGTCAGGCAGACGCATCCGCCGCTGGCGGACGGATCGGTGCTGCTGCCTTTCCCGCGCCTGTTCATGGTGGCGACGCGCTGACACCGGCGCGTCGCCACGGTGCTACACCGTGCATGCCTGCATGGCGCGCTCCTTGATCGCGGGCGCCAGCCGTTCGAAGGCGATCAGGTAGATCGCCCCTTCCGCCGACGCCGTGGACCCGTGCACCGTGCCGGCGGGCAGGTCGATGACATCTCCCTTCCCGCACACGTAGTCGACGCCGTCGGCGTACACCGTCAGGGCGCCGTCGACGATGATCAGGGTTTCATCCGTGGGATGGCTGTGCGTGCGATGCTCCTTGCCGGGCGCATCGCGCTGCACTTCGATGCATCCCTGCGTGGGCAGCAGGACGCGCAGGCTATCCGCCAGCTCGATGCCGCCGAGCAAACCCTTGATGATTTCCATGATGTTTCCTTGGTCTCAGATTTCGGCTTCGGAAGCCAGGTCCGCCGCGCGCATGGCGTGGAAGGGGCAACCGGTGGTCGGGCGATTGTCGTCGCCCAGGAAGTATTGCTTGTATTCGCGGTTCGACGAGTCGCCGTAGGAGCCGAGTTCTTCGGATGGCGGGATCATGTCATAGGTCGCCAGCCGCTTGCGTACCTTCGATATGCTGGCTTCGCGCGCGCGCGGGCTGCCCAGGATGTTGTCGAACACCCAGCGAGGCTGGAACGTGATCATGAACGAGCTCGAACGGCGGCTTTGCCGCTGCACATGGGCCGGCGTATTGCAGACCACGAAAATCGGCTCGCCCGCGAAGCAGAATTCCCAATGGGGCGTGTCCAGTTCGGCGGGCACCTCGGCCGGCCATTCGCTGTCGTCCAGCGAGGCCAGGCGGCCCAGCGTGGCCCAGAATTTGGCGCGGTAGGCTTCCAGCGGCAACAGCGGACGCGGACGGAAGAACACCAATAGCGAGGTGTTCGGCCCGCAGGATCGCGACTCGGCGACATACGCGCGCAGATTGCGCGCCAGTCCTTCCACATCGTCGTCTTCCAGGAAAAGATAGCGCAGCTGGTCGGCGCGGTATCCCGCGACGCCGAAGATGCACGGGAATGCGCGGGTGTCGCTGTTGAGCGTGCTGGCGAGCTCCTGGAACAGGATCGCCTGCCATGTGCCAGGTGCATGGCGTTGCTCGACTTGAGTACGGCTCAGATAGTCTTTCACGGCTTTGTCTACCCATCAGGTGGAGGGAAAAATCGACTTGCCATGACGTGCGCGCGGCGTGAGGCCGCATCGGCACGATGAAGATAGCTAAGCTTGATGTGCGAAGCGCATCGCCGCCGCGCCGATACAGCCCAGGGCCGAGACGGCCGCCATGAGGAGAATGAATCCGGTATAGCCCTGGGCGGTATACGACAAGTGGCCGGGGCTGCCCGTGGCCGAGGCGGCCAGCAGGGATCCGATAAGCGGCTGCACCACGGCGGCCGTAATGCCGGCCAGCGTGGTGTTGAACGAGGCTCCGATACCGATCATCTCGGTGGAGTACAGCTTTCGTACCGCTTTCAATACCAGCGGTACGGTGCCGCCGGCCACGAAGCCCAGAACGCAAAAGCAAGCGATGGCGTATGCATACCCCATCGATGCCAGCAATGCCGGAAGCAAGGTGAGCAGGATAGCGGCGCGCAGCAGGCAATTCCATAGCAGCGCGCGTCTCACGTTCATTACGCGATCCGACAAATGGCCCAGCAGGATGGAGCCGGCCACATTGCTTACCAGGAATGCCAGGATGCAGGTGCTCGCCTGGTCCTTGCTGATCGACAGCGTATCCCGGACCATGGGCAAGCCCCATACGCCAGATAGTGTAGTGACTGAGGCGAAGTGCGACGCGAAGACGATGGCGCAGCCCCAGCTGCCGGCGTTGCGCAGCCTGCCGCGGAACATGCGCAGGGTGTTGCCCAACTTCGGCATTAGTTCTTTCAGGGCCATCGGAGATTGGTCCGCACGGCCGAAGATCAGTATTGCGCCCACGAGATTCATGGCGATCAGGCCAGCCACCAAGGCAAAGCATTCGCGCCAGCCGAGCTCCGACACTGCGTAGGCCAAAGGAGTGGTGGCCATCACCCCTCCGATGTAGCCCGACACCTGCGACAGGCCGGACATCAGGCCGAAGCGGCTTTGCCTGAACTTCAGCGCGACCAGTTTCAGCATCGACGTGAAGACCAGCGCATCGCCGCAGGCGATCACCAGGCGCGCCGCGAACGCAGCCGGGACGCTATGCGCCATGGCGAAGCATGCGGTGCCGGTCAGCGATACCAGCAGGCTGCCGATCAGGACCCGGCGCACGCCCAGCGTGTCGACCAGGATGCCCGCGGGGATCTGCATGGCCAGGTAGCCGTAGAAGTAGCCCGATGCCAGCACGCCCAGGCCCGCGGCCTCGATGGAAAACGACGCGGACAGCTCGTTGAGCATCGACTGCGGCGCCAGGCGCTGCATGAAGGCCACGGCATAGGCCAGCGCGATCAGGATCCACGAGGCGTATGCCCGCGCCCCCGGCCGGTCGGCTTCGAGGGCGATAGGCGGCGGCAGCGAGGCAGCCTTGCTCATGACATGGTGGGTCGGCGGACGATGCCCAGCGAGAACAGCGCGTCGGTGGAACTGGGCGCCAGGGAAGAGATACGCTTGCCGACGTGTACCGCGGCGCCGCGATAGGAAGGCTTGCGGTGCTTGATGTGACCGTAGGCGTCGCGCATGACCAGTGCCGGCAGTTCCAGCGCGCGGTCGGGGTAGATTCGCTTGGCCGCGAGCACGGCCAATGCCAGCAAGCCGGCCCGCCCGCCATTTTCCTTGGGCGGGTCGGCTTGCAGGTCGGGCACGACCTCGGCGCAGCGACGCGCGTTGGCCAATGCCACGATGGCGTTACGAGTCCGCCAGCAATACAGCAGCCGCGCTTGATGCGGCCGCTGGCGGAAGGCCTCAGCGAATATCAGGTCAGTGACATCGCTGTATACCCCTAGGCCCTGATAGGGGGGCGCCAGTTCCGTACCGGATCGGTACAGGCAAAGGTCGCCGTTCATATCAAAGTACTGGTAGATCGAAAACCCGACGAGCTCCTTGTCGGCATAAATCAGAACCAGACCGTAACCGCTTCGGAATGGACTATGGGTCGGGGTCCAATGCGGTTCGGCGACATCCCAATTCATGCCGATAAGGCGATTGAAGGCATCCATGGTGGAGGCGCGCTCGTCGACCGGAAAATCTTCGGCCCGAGGAAACGACCTGAGGGAGATGGTCTTTCCGTTCGAGAGAAGCTTGATCGGCATCGCGCAGCCCTGCCTTCTATATATCTTTTATAAGTACTCTAATAACCGTTCCGTTCTCCTGACGCGATACGCATATGGGTCACGGGCGGCTAATTCCCCATGGCAAGGGAATTCTCCGGCAGGCGCATCAAACGGTTCGCCGGTTTTCGGTCAAATTTCGCTAGAATTGGGCCAATACGCAGCATCCCGGGCATCCTCGCCGTGTCTATCCCTGTGCCAGTAGTGGCCGTCATCGCTTTCGACAGGATCAGCGCCTTCCACCTGTCGGTGCCCTGCGCCGTGTTCGGCGGCTATGGGGGGGTGGCCGGCGCGCCCAGATTTTCGCTGAAAGTGTGCTCAGCGGAAGGCAGCACGCTGGCGACCACGACCGCCGGTTTCTCGGTCGTGGCGACTCCGTCCCTGGAAATCACCAAGACGGCCGACGTGATCGTCATTCCCAGCTGGCGCGATGTCAAGGAAACCCCGCCCGCCGCCATGCTGGAGGCAGTGGCCGCCGCCCACGCCCGGGGCGCCCGCATCGTCGGGCTCTGCCTGGGCGCCTACGTGCTGGCGGCCGCCGGCATCCTGGACGGGCGCCGCGCCACCACGCATTTCGCCTGGGTCGACCACTTTGCCACCCGGTTTCCCCGCGTCAAGGTGGAGCCCTCGGTGCTCTACGTGGACGACGGCAATATCACGACGTCCGCCGGCACGGCCTCCGGCATAGACTGCTGCCTGCATATCGTACGGGCCTTATATGGGGCCAAAGTGGCGGACTTTGCCGCCCGCCGGCTGGTGGTGCCGCCGCATCGCCATGGGGCCCAGGCGCAGCTGCCGCCGCAGGCGGCGTCTTCGGAAGGCGCGGGTTTCCGCCTGGCCGAGTTGCTGGACTGGCTGCGCGGCACCATCGTCGAAAAGCATACGGCCGACAGCCTGGCCGAGCGCCTGGCCATGAGCCGCCGCACGTTCAACCGCCGGTTCCTGTCCCTGACCGGGTGCAGCCTGAGCGAATGGCTGCTGGCCGAACGGCTGCGACTCGCCCAGAAAATGCTGGAAACCACCGAGCTGCCGCTGGAGATCATCGCCGCGCGCGCCGGCCTGGGCAGCGCGTCGTCCCTGCGGCAGCATTTTTCCCGCATGTTGCAGACGTCTCCCTCCGCCTATCGCAAGCAGTTCAAGCGCCGGGCGTAATGGGGTTCGGGGGGCGGCGGCGGGAGGCGCGCTACTCCAGGCGGTGACGGATCGTGTTGAACCAGGGGGGCATGCCCTCCCACTCGATGTCCCGATGTAGCCGCAGGCTGTGCAGGCCCACGAATTCCCGCACCATGGTCTTGCCGATCATGACCTCGATGTCCTTGCTGACGGCGCTGCAGGCGGGCGTCAGCACGTCGGGCATGTCGCGGCGCAGCTTGCGCTGCGCCAGGTACTCCTGGACTCTCCTTTCATAGGGTGTCCAGAACATGCGGGGCCTGACATTGAATATTGCCATGTTCGATTTGCGGGGCGCGGCGAACACGCGCTCGGCGTCCATGATGCGATCGAGGAAGGCAAAGATGCGGCCACGGTCGTTGTAGATGAGATCGCGCCATTTTTCGGTGCGCTCGATCAGTTCCGGCGAGACGCGGCGGATGACGGTCTGCAAAGGCGTCCACGTCGCCAGGAAATCGAAGAACCGGGCATTCCTGCCGGCGACGAGTTTCACCCTCGCCACCTCGATATCCGACGGCTCCACCACCGACATGTGTTCGAAGTGCATCTTGAACTGCATGGCTGGCAGATAGGTCCTGCCCTGCAGCCGCGTCAGCAGGCTCAGCCATTGTTCTACTTCGTCGAATTCGATGTTCCGCAGCCTGGCCCGCGCCTGCAGTTCGGGCCGCAGATCCGCGAAGTGCTGGATCAGCGTATCCATGTTCAGCATGTCTTCGCCCTGGTCCAGCAACTCGAACAGTTTGTCGTCGTACTTGCCTTCTTCGATGTCGCTGTTCAAGGACGCGATGTGCAGGCTGTTCATCGTATGCAGGATCTGGTCCTGGCAGGAGCCCGAGCCGTAGCGCGCGATGGACAGGCATTCGTCCAGGAATTTTTCCTTGCCGGGTTGCCGCATCTTGGTCAGCAAGGCGACGATGCGGTTGTGGAAGGCGCGATCGGGCTGCTTGAGCCATACCTCATGCAGGCGGTTCAGCAGTCCGCTCAAGGCGGCGACGGCATTCGCGTCGACGTCCTGCGCCTGTTGCCACGCTGCGCTGGCGGGGGGCAGGTCGGAGGCCGTGCCCATGGCGGGCGCCGGCGTCAGCCATTTGCGCGCGGCGCTGTCGAGCGAGCCCGGCGGATAGATCGGCGCCATGAGCTCGCTGGTATAGCCCTGGAGCTCCATTTCTTCCACCGGGATGACGTTAGCCATGATCTCGGGGAAGTCCAGCAGGACGCGCGTCGCGATATGCAGGTTGTTCGCGTATTCCGCGCTCGTTTCGATGAGCTCGACTTCCGCCGGCAATCTGTCGCGCAAGCCCAGCCGGGCGCACATGGCGGCGTCCGCGGTGACGTGCCGCAACTGCGGGCCGTAGCCGCGGGCGGGCGTTTCGATAGGATTTCCCGCCACGTCGAGCATCGTCAGCGTCGCCGGCAGCATCCCGGGCGCGGGGAACTCGGCCAGCCTGTTGCCGGCCACGACCAGCCACTGCAGGGACTCCAGGTTGCGCAGCGGCGGCATGTCCCGCAACCCCAGTGCAACCAGGCGCAGGGGCTGGGTGGAGTCGCCGGCGTAGCTCCACATGTTGACGAGTTCCCACGCCAGGTCACGCCGTTCGTCGGCGCCGGCGGCCGCGCTGACATAGGCCGCCATGTCGCGTTGCCATTGCGGGACCGGATCGCCCAATTGATCGCGGAAGGTCAAGGTCGAAAACTCGCCGTAGCCCAGCTCGGGCGCCGTGCGGCGTTGCCCCATGCGCGTGGCGTAGTACGCGGCCAGGTCGTCGAACAGGTCGATGGCCTGCTGCCGTTGCCATTCGGCGTCCTGCCGATGGGGCCGCGCGGCGTCCGCGGGATCCGTCGCGGCGTGGATGAAAGGCTGCGGCTCGAAACGGATGATGTGATCGCCTTCCGCGTCCGTGGCGCCATCATGGTCGGAAACCTCGGACAGATCGTCTTCCGTGGCTTCGAAGACGAAGGCGGGCGTGTCGTTGGCGGGCACGTCGCAGGCACGGATGGCGCGCAACAGGGCGGCGCCGATTTCCGTGCCGGCGATGAGGCGCAGGGCGGTCTCCACCTGCGCCATTTCCTGCTCATCGCAATGGTCGGGTTCCTGTACGGTAAGCAGGCCGGAAAGATCGCGCAGCGCAGGTGTCTCCGCCATGGAGTAGGTGCCCAGCGGCGGAACGGTGCTGGGGCTGCCGCATGGTCCGGTGCTGGTCATGCGCGGCCGGCCTCCGGTCTGCGCGTGGCGGCGTGGCCGGCGCGCGGGCGCGCCGGGTGGCGGCGTAGAGCTTGCGTCATGGTGGTGTTCTCCCTTCGAGGCGCGTTGAGTGCCGGTCCGCCGCGCGCCTGTTCCCATCGCGCGGTGGACGGGTCATGGGTCGGCTGTTAAAACAGGACGCATGCAATCGAACAACAGAAAGCGCCGTTGGGGGCGCGTGCTGGTGCTGCTCTGCACGGGCGTGCTGGCGCTTGCCGTCGTAGGCGGCGCGGCGGCCTGGCTGGCCATGCGCGCCAGCCTGCCGCGGCTGGACGGCAAACTGCGCGCCGACGGCTTGTCGGCGCAGGCCACCATCGAGCGCGACGCACAGGGCAACGTCACCGTGACGGCCGCCAATCGCCTGGATCTGGCCTACGCCACGGGTTATGCGCACGGACAGGACCGCTACTTCCAGATGGACCTGCTGCGCCGCGTCGCCGCCGGCGAAGTGGCCGCCCTGGTGGGGGCCGACGCCATCCCGCTGGACCAGCGCAATCGCATGCACCGCTTCCGCGCCCGCGCCCAGGCCGCGTATGCCGCGCTGCCGCCCGACCAGCGCGAACTGCTGCAACGGTATGCGGCCGGGGTCAACGCCGCCCAGGCCGCGCTGCCGGTGTGGCCTTTCGAATACGGCGTGCTGGGCGTCCGTCCGCAGCTCTGGCTGCCGGAAGATACGCTGTTGGCCGTCTACGCCATGTACCTGGACCTGCAGTCGGGCGAGTTGAACCGCGTACTGTCGCGCGGATTCCTGCGCGACGCGGTGCCGGCCGAGATGCTGGCCTTCCTGACGCCGCGCGGCAGCGCGATGGACGCGCCGCTGGACGGCGTCGACGTCGCCGCGCCGCCCTTGCGCGTGCCGCGGGCGCGTCCCGATTGGCTGGATGGCCCTGGGCAGGACGGCGCCGGGCAGGCCAGCCCTGGCCGTCGATCGGAGTCCGACGCGGCCGGCGCCGCAATCGGCAGCAACGCCTTCGCCGTGGCCGGCGTGCATACGGCCGACGGCGTGGCGCGCGTGGCCAACGACATGCACCTGGGACTGCGGCTGCCCAACATCTGGTACCGGCTGACGCTGGTGCTGCAAGGGCCGGAGCCGCGCCGCATCAGCGGCGTCAGCCTGCCCGGCGCGCCGGTGGTGGTCGCCGGCAGCAATGGCGACGTCGCCTGGGCCTTTACCAACAGCTATGGCCATTACATCGATCTGATACGGCTGGAACGCGATCCCAAGGATGCCCGGCGCTACCGCGGGCCTTCGGGAGACTGGGAGACCGCCACGGAGCACGACGAATCGATACAGGTGAAGGGTGGCGCGCCGGTGCGCCATCCCGTGCTGGAGACGCGCTGGGGCCCGGAACTGACCGTGGGCGACCAGGCCTATGCCGTGGAATGGGTCGCCCACCAGCCTTACGCCGCCGACCTGGGCCTGATGGGCATGGAGACCGCGCGCAACGTGGACCAGGCCCTGGCGGTGGCGCAGGCTGCCGGGGTGCCCACCCAGAACATCCTGGTGGCCGATCGCGGCGGTCATATCGGTTGGACGCTGGCCGGCCCCTTGCCCAGGGCCACGCGCGATCCCGGCGGCTACCCGGTCGACGCGGCGAAGGCGGGGGCACCCGCCGGCCGGCTGCCGCCGGCGCAGTATCCACGCGTGGTGGACCCGCCTTCGGGGCGCCTATGGACGGGCAACAGCACCCAACTGGGGGATGCCAGCCGCCAGCGCGTGATCGGCGACGGCGGCGCAGACGTCGGCCTGCGCGCCACGCAGATCCGCGACGGCCTGCTCGCGCGCGATCAATACGATGAGCAGGCGCTGCTGGCCATCCAGCTGGACGACCGCGGCCTGTGGCTGGCGTTCTGGCGCCAGCTGGCGCTCGATATCCTGGACACGCCGGCGCTGGCCGGGCACGCGAACCGTGCCGAGTTCCGGCGCATCCTGGTGCAATGGAATGGGCGCGCGGACGTCGACCAGGCGGGCTACACCCTGATCCGCGATTTCCGCGAAACCCTGTATGGCGCCTGGTTCGCGGGGCTGGACGAGCGGCTATCCGCCCGCGCACCGGAATTCGCGCCGGCGGTATCGGTGGGCCGGGCATCTTCCCGCCTGGAGCCGGTCATGCGCGCCCTGGTACGCGAACAAGCCTGGGTCCCGGCGCGCTATGCCAACTGGCGTGCGTTCATGCTGGACGCCATCGACGAAACCATCGTGCGCAATCGGCCACGCGGGGCATCGCTGGACCAGGCGCGGTGGGGCGAGCGCAATATCCTGGCGATCGGCCATCCCTTCGCCGGCCTGCTGCCGGAAGCGCTGCGCGGATGGTTCGCGGCGCCCGCGCAGCCGGTGCCCGGCGACACGAATATGCCGCGCGTGCAGCGTCCGGCTTTCGGCGCGTCCGAGCGTTTCGTGGTCGCGCCCGGCAAGGAAGCGCGGGGCATACTGGAAATGCCGGGCGGCGCGTCGGGGCATCCCATGTCGCCGTTCTTCCTGGCCGGGCATCAGGACTGGGTGGATGGGGCGCCATCGCCCTTCATGCCGGGGACGGCCGTGCACACGCTGGTGCTGCGGCCCTGAACCCCGGGCAGGCCGCTATTCCGCCTTGATCTCGTAGGCCGTGAAGCGCGCGAACGGCAGGGGAGTAGTCGCCGTCAGGTTCCAGGTTTGCTTGTCCGGCAGATTGAAGGTCTGCGCGGAGGTCGTGCCGATCACGTTGCCCTGGGCATCCTGCAGCTGGAACGTCACCGAAACCCGGTTCAGTTCCTTGCCCGTGGCGTTATGCACCGTGCCGCGGATCACGGTGGATCCCGATGCGGTGTCCTTGACGGCTTGCAGGCTATCGATCGTGACGCCCTGCGTCATCGATTGCGCCCCCGCGTTCAGGGCGGCGGCGGCCAGGATGGCGGCGGCAAGCAGGCGTTTCATGGTTGTTCTCCCGCGATGGAGGTCGCCGCCGGGGATCAGCGGGCGACCGGTATCTCGAATCGTAGCGGAAGTCCGGTGACACGTTCGAGCGTGGCCGGGTCGGTATCGCCGAAGGTGTCGATGACGTAGACGCCGTCCGCGCGGATGTCGAACACCGCCACGTCGGTATATACGCGCGACACGCAGCGCACGCCCGTCAGCGGATAGGTGCACCGCGGCACCAGCTTGCTGAGGCCTTCGCGCGTGGTCAATTCCATCATGACGAATACCTGCTTGGCCCCGCTGGCCAGGTCCATGGCGCCGCCGACCGCCGGGATGGCGTCGGCGCCGCCGGTGTGCCAGTTCGCCAGGTCGCCATCCACGGAGACCTGGAAGGCGCCCAGCACGCAGATATCGAGATGGCCGCCGCGCATCATGGCGAAGGAATCGGCATGATGGAAGAACGATGTGCCGGGCACTTGCGTGACGGGCTGCTTGCCGGCGTTGATCAGGTCGTAGTCTTCCTGGCCCTTGGCGGGCGCCGGGCCCATGCCCAGCATGCCGTTTTCGGTGTGCAGGACGATTTCGCGATCGGCCGGCAGGTGGTTGGCCACCAGGGTGGGCAGGCCGATGCCCAGGTTCACATAGGCGCCTTCCGGAATGTCGCGGGCGACACGGGCGGCCATTTGGTCGCGGCTCAGTTTCGAACTCATGCTTGCTCCTTGGTGCCGACGCGGACGACGCGCTTGACGAAGATGCCCGGGGTGACGATGGCTTCGGGCTCCAGTTCGCCGAGTTCGACGATTTCACGCACCTGGGCCACCGCGACCTGGGCGGCGCTGGCCATGATGGGACCGAAGTTGCGAGCGGTCTTGCGATAGGTCAGGTTGCCCCAGCGATCGGCGCGCTCCGCCTTGATCAGCGCGTAGTCGGCATGCAGCGGCAATTCGAACACATAGTGCTTGCCGTTCAGCTCGCGGGTTTCCTTGCCTTCGGCCAGCGGGGTGCCATAGGCCGTGGGCGTGTAGAAGCCGCCGATGCCCGCGCCGGCGGCGCGGATGCGTTCGGCCAGCGTGCCCTGCGGCACGAGTTCCAGTTCGATCTTGCCGGAGCGGTACAGGCCGTCGAAGATCTGCGAATCGGCCTGGCGCGGAAAAGAGCAGATGATCTTGCGCACGCGCCCGGCGCCCAGCAGCGCGGCCAGGCCGGTGGTGCCGTTGCCGGCATTGTTGTTGACAATCACCAGGTCTTTCGCACCCTGGGCCAGCAGGCCATCGATCAGTTCCACCGGCTGGCCGGCGGGCCCGAAGCCGCCGATCAGGATGGTGGCGCCGTCGGGTATGTCGGCCAGCGCCTGCGCGGTGCTTTCTACGAGTTTTGAGATCATCGGCGGTCCGGAAGCATGGGAGGTTCTACAATCCTCGATGCTTTCACGGCGCGCCGGCCACCGTCAAGGCAAGCTGTCCTCAGCGTGAACACTTCCATGACAAGAAAACCCTACGACTCCAATCTGCTGCTGGGCGACGTCGCGTACGAGTCAGTGCGTGAAGCCATACTGGCCAATGATCTCAAGCCCGGCGACCGCGTATCCGAATACAAGGTGGCGGAATGGCTGGGCATCAGCCGTACGCCGGCTCGCGAAGGCTTGCGGCGCCTGGAAAACGAAGGCCTGCTGACGCAGCATCCGCGTCGCGGCCTGGTGGTCGCGTCCATCGACGACGAAGCGGTGCAGGAGCTGTACGCAGTGCGCGAGTTGCTGGAAGGCGCGGCTGCCGCCTCGGCCGCCAGGCGGGCGACGGAGGCGGAAATCGCCACGCTCAAACATCTGGTCGAGCACGAGGCCGGGATACGCGACGACCCCGAGCAGATGTACGAGCACAACCGTACCTTCCACGACGTGGTCTATCGTGCGGCGCACAATCAGTTCCTGTTGAAGTTCCTGCTGATCACCGCCGATACGCTGTCGGCCTACCGGAATGTATCGACGCTGGTGATCGAGGAGCGGCGCGCCCAGGTCGTCGCGGAACATCGCGAGCTGTATGAAGCCATCGCGGCGCGCGACGAAGCCGGCGCGCGCGCTGTTGCGGCGCGGCATGTGCAGAACGCGCTGCATGCCCGCACGCGCGTGCAGCACAGCAAGCTGGTGGGCGAGGTACGCCGGCCGGAATGGCCCGATGCCATGAAGAAGCGCGGCTAGGGCCGCGGGATGGGAAAGGCCGGCAGCGCCGGCAGTCGCATCAGGCCGTCGTACCACTCGGCCGCTGCGCGTTCGCCCAAGGTCTCCGTCGTCAGCAACAGGAAGCGGCGCCGTATGTCCGCCGCCGGCATCGGCGTCTGCGGCATGCCCAGGTAGTCGCGCGCCAGCGCATCGAAGCGCCGGCCGTCGCGCAGGGTGAGCGTGATGCGCGCGCTCCAGGCGGTAGGCGGATCCGGATCCGTGGCCAGCGCGATCCGGCGGCACAGACTTGCGATCGCGTCGTCTTCCAGCGCGGACCGATCGAAGACACGCGGGTCTTCGGGGTCGCGGTACAGGGACAGCGCGACGCAGAAAGGCACGCTGTACTGCGCCGTCATGATGTCGCCGGGGGCGCGGATGTCGTGGTGGCTGGCGACTTTTTCCGACATGCGCAGCGCCAGTTCGGCGACGTCGCCACCGTCGAAGCCATGCGTGGCCATCAGGCCGCGTAGCGTCTGCATGGCGGCTTGCGGGGTGACGTGGCAGGCATAGCGCTTCAGGCAGATGCGCAGGGTTTCCCAGTCGCTGCCCAGGTCCGCGGTGAGACGGCCGGCGTCGGCGTCGCGGCAATAGGTGTCGAGGAAGCCGAAGCGGCCTTCCAGGATGGTTTCCGGCCCGCTGTAGCCGTCCGCGGCCAGGCGCGCGGCCAGGATGCCGGCTTCGCAGGCGCGGCCCATGTGCAGGCGCTTGACCATGGCGCCTTCGCGCGATTTGGTGAAGGCCAGCAGTCCGCCGGACAGGGAGCCGGCGATGCCCAGCGCCCGCGCGATGCGGGCGCCGTCCAGGCCGAGCAGCACGCCGGCGACCACGGCCGCGCCGTAGGGACCCGTCAGGCCCGGTGCGTGGAAGCCCAGCTTTTCGCTGCTGTGGCGCGATGCGGCGCCGATGCGAAAAAGCACTTCACAGCCGGCCACGAAGGCGGTCAGGGCCTGCCGGCCGGTGGCGCCGGTTTCCTGGGCCATGGCCACCAGTACGGGGACCAGGGTGGCGCCCGGATGCACGCCGGCACCGGGATATCGCAGGCTGTCCTGTTCGAAGGCATGCGCCGCCGCCCCGTTGGCCAGGGCGGCGAACGGGGCGCCGATGCCCTGGTCGTTGGCTGTCCCTGAGCCGGGCGCCCCTGAGCCGGGCGCCCCTCTGCCGGGCGCCCCAAATACCGTGCAGGGACCTTGGCCGCCGTAGCGGCGCGCATAGGCCTCCGTGGCGGTGCTCCAGGGGAAGCGGCTGCCATGGACGATGCAGCCCAGCGTATCGGCGATGCAGGCCATGGCCCGTTCCCGAACCGCCTCGGGAACGTCCTCGAACCGCATGCCGGCGGCGAACCGGGCCAGCGCCTGGGCCGCGGTCGCGCTGGAAAACGCCGTTTCAGCCATGTCCCCATCCGTCCCAAGACCGGTGTCTGAAAATAGTATACCGTGGTATTCTAAAACCCAAATGATCCCGACCGGATGAGCGATATGGACGAATCCGCGCAGGCCGGCCCTCACCACGCCGCCGTGGCTGCCCCGGTCCCCGGGCTGGCCCGCGAACTCGGACGCCGTGTGGCGGCGCTGAACTTTGGCGACCTGCCCGCCGAGGCCATCCGCTGGGCTCGCGTGGGGCTGCTGGACACCGTTGGGGTCACCCTGGCGGGCGCGCATGAAGATGCGCCGCGCCTGGCCGCGCGGGCGCTGGACGCGCAGCAGGGGCCCGCCCTGGTGCTCGGCACGCGCCGCCAGGTCGGCGTGCTGGACGCTGCATTGATCAACGGCACCGCGTCGCACGCGCTGGACTTCGACGACTGCAACAACACCATGGGCGGCCATCCTTCCGCGCCGGTACTGTCGGCGCTGCTGCCCCTGGCCCAGCAGTTGAACAGCAGCGGACGCGACTTCGTGCTGGCCTACGTGGCGGGCTTCGAGGCCGAATGCAAGCTGGGGCGGGCGGTCAACCTCCATCACTACACCAAGGGTTGGCATCCCACCGCCACCCTGGGCACCTTCGGTGCCGCCGCGGCCTGCGCCAGGCTGCTGGGGCTGGACGGCGAGGCCACGGCGACCGCGCTGGCCCTGGCGGCCTCCTTCGCGTCCGGCATCAAGGCGAACTTCGGCACCATGGCCAAGCCGCTGCACGTCGGCCATTGCGCGCGCAATGGCCTGTATGCGGCGCGCCTGGCCCATCTGGGCTTCACCGCCAACGGCGCCGACGTGTTCGAGCACAAGCAGGGTTTCCTGGACGTGTTCAACGGTCCCGGCACCTACGATACGCAGCGCGCGCTGGACGCCTGGGCGCGGCCCCTGGATATCGTCGAACCCGGCATCGCCATCAAGCAGTATCCCTGTTGCGGCAGCACCCACCCGGCCCTGGATGCCATGCTGGCGCTTGCGCGCCGCCATCGTCCGCGGCCGGAGGACGTGACGCGCATCGACGCGTGGATCCATGGCCGTCGGCTGGCGCATACCAACCGGCCCCGGCCGGACAGCCCGCTGGACGCCAAGTTCAGCCTGCAGTACGTGTTGGCCCGCGCGCTGCTGGACGGCCAGGTCGGCGTGGCGGACTTCGAGACGGATTCCTATACGCAACCGGCCGTGCGCGCCTTGCTGGACCGCATACACGTGGCCGCCTACGACTCGCTCGAACCGGCGGTCTTTCCTGCCGCCAACCATTTCGGCGGCCAGGTGCGCATCACGCTGCGCGACGGCACGGTGCTGGAGTCGCGCGTCGACCAGCCCCTGGGCCGCACCTCCGCCTATCCGCTGCCGGACGAACTGCTGCGCGCCAAGTTCGCGCTATGCGCCGGGCGCGCGCTGCGCAAGGACGCGGTGGACGCCATCGCCGACACCATCGAACGCATCGAAACCCTGCCTCGCATGGAGGCGCTGATGGCGCTGCTCGCCGGCGCTGCCCAAGACTGAGGACCGAGAAGTGGAAGAGCACATTCATCGTTATGACGTGGTGGTGGTCGGCAAGGGCAATGCGGCGCTGTGCGCCGCCCTGTCCGCTCGCGAACAGGGCGTGAGCGTCGCCATGCTGGAAGCGGCTTCGGAGGACGAGTCGGGCGGCAACAGCCGCTTCGCCGGCGGCGTGATGCGCTTTGCCTACGATTCGGTGGAAGACCTGAAGAAGGTCACCGACCTGACGGAAGAAGAAATCGCCACCAGCGATTACTTCACCAATACCACCGATGAATACTTCGACGATCTGTTCCGCCTGACCAGCTATCGCACCGACCCGGCGCTGTCGGAGATCCTGGTCACGCAAAGCCTGGACGTCATGGTGTGGCTGCGTTCCAAGGGCGCGAAGTTCGTGCCCAACTACGGCAGGCAATCGTCGCTGGTGAACGGCCGCCGCAAATTCTTCGGCCGCCTGCCGATCGAGGTCTCCGGCGGCGGTGCGGGCCTGGTGCAGTTCCTGGACAAGGCCGCCCGGAATGCCGGGATCGACGTGCACTACGACACGCGCGCCCAATCCCTGGTCGCCGATGGCGATCGCATCACCGGCATCCGCGCGGTACGGGAAGGCCGTGCCGTGGTCTTCGAGGCCGGCGCCGTGGTCCTGGCCTGCGGCGGCTTCGAAGGCAATCCGGAAATGCGCGCGCGTTACCTGGGGCCCGGTTGGGAACTGGCCAAGGTGCGCGGATCGCGCTTCAACCAGGGCGACGGCCTGCGCATGGCGCTGGATGCCGGCGCCGCGCCCTACGGCAACTGGTCCGGCTGCCATGCCACCGGGTGGGACCTGAACGCGCCGGAGTTCGGCGACGTCAACGTCGGCGATCAATTCCAGAAGCACAGCTATATCTTCGGCCTGCTGGTCAACGCCCAGGGCAAGCGCTTCGTCGACGAGGGGCTGGATTTCCATTCCTTCACCTACGCCAAGTACGGCGGCGAGGTGCTGAAGCAGCCTGGCCAGTTCGCCTGGCAGGTCTTCGATTCCAAGGTCACCTCGCTGCTGCGCTCCGAATACCGGATCAAGATGATGACCAAGGCCACGGGCGACACGCTGGAAGAACTGGCGCAGAAGCTGGAAGGCGTGGATCCCGCCGCGTTCCTGGAGACGGTGCGCACGTACAACGCCTCCATCCGCAAGGACGTGGCCTTCGATCCTACCGTCAAGGACGGCCTGTGCACGCAGGGCATCGAACCGCCCAAGTCGAACTGGGCGCAAGCGCTGGACACGCCGCCTTACCATGCCTATGCGACGACCTGTGGCATCACCTTCACCTTCGGGGGCCTGCGCGTGGATCCGGAAAGCGGCCAGGTGTTGAACGTGCATCTGCAGCCGATGCCAGGCCTGTATTGCGCCGGCGAAATGGTGGGCGGCCTGTTTTACTTCAACTATCCCAGCGGCACCGGCCTGGTGTCGGGGGCCATCTTCGGCCGCATCGCGGGACGTGGGGCCGCCCAGGCGGCCGCGGGCTGAACCGCGCATGGCGGACACCGGGAGGCGGCGGTTATCCTAGCGGTCTTGACCTGGAGTCCCCATGCAAAACCACGACCGCCGCGCCCTGGTGCTGTTTTCCGGCGGGCAGGATTCGACCACCTGCCTGGCCTGGGCATTGGAACGCTATGCCCATGTCGAAACGGTGGGCTTCGACTACGGCCAGCGCCACCGGATCGAATTGGACGCGCGGCAGAACGTGCTGCGCGAACTGCGCGCCCGCCGGCCCGGCTGGGCGCCCCGCCTGGGCGACGATCACATGCTCGACCTGTCCGTCCTGGGACAGGTGGGCGATACCGCCCTGACCAGCGACCGGCGGATCGAAATGCAGGCCAACGGCCTGCCCAACACCTTCGTCCCAGGCCGCAACCTGCTATTCCTGACGCTGGCCGCCGCCCTGGGCTACCGCCGCCAGTTGGACGTCCTGGTCGGCGGCATGTGCGAAACCGATTTCTCCGGCTACCCGGACTGCCGCGATGACACGATGAAAGCGCAGCAGGTCGCCCTGGCCCTGGGCCTGGGCACGCGCGTCACCATCGAAACGCCGCTGATGTGGCTGGACAAGGCCCAGACCTGGGCGCTGGCCGAGCGGCTGGGCGGGCAGGAACTGGTGGACATCATCCTGGAAGACAGCCACACCTGCTATCTGGGCGAGCGCGGCGCGCGCCACGCGTGGGGCTATGGCTGCGGCACCTGCCCGGCCTGCGCGCTGCGCAAGACCGGCTGGGAACGCTGGACCAGCGGCCAGGCGGCGCCTTTGCCCGCGGCCTGACGCAGATGCCCTGACGTACACGCCGGCGTGCGGGCGTGCGGGCGCCCTAGCGCGATTCCGGCGCCGTCGTATCGCCTTCGCCCAGCGTACGCTGCATCAGCACGGTATCGCGCCATTCGCCGAACTTGTGGCCCACCGACCGCAGCGTGCCGACGGGATGGAAGCCGCAGCGCGCGTGCAGCGCCAGCGACGCGGCATTGCCGCTGTCGCCCACGATGGCCAGCATCTGGCGCCAGCCGGTCGCGGTGCAGCGATCGACCAGTTCCCGCAGCAGGCGCCCGCCGATACCGTGGCCCGCCATGCCGGGCTTGACGTATACCGAGTCCTCGCAGGTGAACCGATAGGCGGGGCGAGGCCGATACAGCGTGGCATACGCATAGCCGGCCACCTGGCCGTGCAGCTCGGCGGCCAGGTAGGGCAGCTTGTGCGCCAGCACCGCGGCGCGCCGCTGGCGCATTTCCTCCAGGTCCGGGGGCGACAGTTCGAAGGACGCCGTGCCATGCAGCACGTGGTGGCTGTAGATCGCCTGGATGGCCACCATGTCGTCGGCGGTGGCGTCGCGTATGAGCAGCTTGGAGTCGGGCGTGACGGACATGGTGCTTCGCTGTGAGTGGAAGGTGGTGTTGCGGCCGGGGGGGCTGGCGATCGGCTGGCGATCGAATGGCGATTTGTCCAGCGACCGACCGGCGATGGGCCGGCGCGGTTCGGCATTATGCTGCGCGCGGGGTGTATTTTCGCCGAAGGGGTGGCATCGGCGCCATCCCCGCTCAGGTGGCTGTGTCCTGCCAGGCGTTATGATGGGGTCCTTTTGCCCCGGTCCGCCCCGGCAAGCCGCGCCATGGACGCGGCGCGGGCCGTCCCGATAAAACCCCCGCGCTTCCGAGACAACGCCATGCCGCAATACCGTTCCCGCACATCCACCCACGGCCGCAACATGGCCGGCGCCCGCGCCCTGTGGCGCGCCACCGGCATGAAGGACGGCGATTTCGGCAAACCCATCGTCGCGGTGGTGAATTCCTTCACGCAGTTCGTGCCCGGCCACGTGCATCTGCGCGACCTGGGCGCCCTGGTCGCCAGCCAGATCGAGGCCGCCGGTGCGATCGCCAAGGAATTCAACACCATCGCGGTGGACGACGGCATCGCGATGGGCCACGACGGCATGCTGTATTCGCTGCCTTCGCGCGAACTGATCGCCGACTCGGTGGAATACATGGTCAACGCGCATTGCGCGGACGCCATGGTGTGCATTTCGAACTGCGACAAGATCACCCCGGGAATGCTGATGGCCGCCATGCGCCTGAACATCCCCGTCGTTTTCGTGTCGGGCGGTCCGATGGAAGCGGGCAAGATCACGTCACCCACCGACGGCAAGGTCATCGCCAAGATCGACCTGATCGACGCCATGGTCAAGGCGGCCGATCCCAAGATGTCCGATGCCGACGTGGCCGAATACGAACGCAGCGCCTGCCCGACCTGCGGCTCCTGTTCCGGCATGTTCACCGCCAATTCGATGAACTGCCTGACCGAGGCGCTGGGCCTGTCGCTGCCGGGCAACGGCACCATCGTCGCCACGCACGCCTGGCGCAAGGGGCTGTTCGAGGAAGCCGGCCGCCTGGTCGTCGACCTGTGCCGCCGCTACTACGAGCAGGACGACGCCTCCGTCCTGCCGCGCAATATCGCCACCCGCGCCGCCTTTGAAAACGCCATGACGCTGGACGTCGCCATGGGCGGATCGACCAACACCGTGCTGCACCTGCTGGCGGCGGTGCAGGAAGCCGGCGTGGATTTCACGATGGAAGACATCGACCGCATTTCCCGCCGCACGCCCTGCCTGTGCAAGGCCGCGCCCGCGACCGACAAATACCACATCGAAGACGTGCATCGCGCCGGCGGCGTGATCGGCATCCTGGGCGAACTGGCGCGCGCCAACCTGCTGGACCTGTCGGTGGGCAACGTCCACAGCGGCACGCTGGGCAAGGCGCTGGAAAAATGGGACGTCGCGGGCGGCGCCGGCGAAGAGGCGCGGAAGTTCTACCGTGCCGCCCCCGGCGGCGTGCCCACCCAGGTCGCCTTCAGCCAGGACGCCACCTATCTGACGCTGGACCTGGATCGCAGCAACGGGGGCATCCGCGACCTGGCCCACGCCTACTCCAAGGACGGCGGGCTGGCGGTGCTGTACGGCAACCTGGCGGAAAAGGGCTGCATCGTGAAGACGGCCGGCGTCGATGAGAGCCAACTGGTATTCCAGGGCCGCGCGCGCGTGTTCGAAAGCCAGGACGCGGCGGTCGAAGCCATCCTGGGCGACAAGGTCGTGGCCGGCGACGTCGTGGTGATCCGCTACGAAGGCCCCAAGGGCGGTCCGGGCATGCAGGAAATGCTGTACCCCACTTCCTACCTGAAATCCAAGGGCCTGGGCAAGACTTGCGCGCTGTTCACCGATGGCCGTTTCTCCGGCGGATCGTCGGGGCTGGTGATCGGCCACGCATCGCCGGAAGCCGCGGAAGGCGGCACGATCGGCCTGGTGCGCGATGGCGATGCGATCCAGATCGACATCCCCAATCGCCGCATCCACCTGGAAGTCGGCGCCGCCGAGCTGGCCGCGCGCCGCCAGGAAATGGATGCCCGCGGCGACAAGGCATGGCAGCCGGGCGAACGCCAGCGCGTCGTCTCGACCGCGCTGCAAGCCTATGCCGCGCTGGCCACTTCCGCCGATCGCGGCGCGGTGCGTGACCTGAGCCAGCTGAAACGGCGTTGATGGCGGGGCGTCAGCCCGCCGCCATCACGCGCATTCCGAGGCCGGCCTGGCGGCGGGCCGCGCTTCGCGGCGATCCAGCCGCCAGCTGAACAATGCCACCAGCAAGCCGGCCGCCGTCATCAGGCTGGCGACCCAGGGCAGGGCCGCCAGGCCCGGCCCGTGGTCTATCGTCAGGCCGCCCACCCACGCGCCGGCGGCATTGCCCAGGTTGAACGCCGCGATGTTGAAGGCCGATGCCAGGTTGGGCGCGGTGGCGGCTTTTTCCAGCACTCGCATCTGCAGAGGCGGCACGGTCGCGAAGCCAGCGGCGCCCAGCAATCCCACCGTGATCGCCGCCGCCACCTGGGCGTGGGCGGTGAAGGTGAAGACCGCCTGCAGCACCGCCAGGATCAGCAGCGTGCCGACCAGCGTGGGCATGAGCCGCCGATCGGCGAACTTCCCGCCCAGGGTATTGCCGATGACCAGCCCGATGCCGAACAGCAGCAGGATGGGGGACACGGCCTTGTCGGAAAAGCCCGCCAGCTGCGTCAGGATGGGCGCGATGTACGTGAACGCCGCGAACACGCCGCCGAATCCCAGGACCGTCATCAGGAATCCCAGCAGCACCTGGGGTTGCACCAGCGTGCGCAGCTCCTGCCCGAAATGGGCCTGGTGGTCGTCGCGGCTGCGCGGCACCAGCAGCGCGATGGCGGCCATGGCCAGGATGCCCACGGCGGTCACCGCCCAGAAGGTGCTGCGCCAGCCGAAATGCTGTCCCAGCCAGGTGCCCAGCGGCACGCCCATGACGTTGGCCAGCGTCAGGCCGGTGAACATCAAGGCGATCGCCGATGCCTTCTTGTCCGCCGGCACCAGCCCGGTGGCCACCACCGATCCGATGCCGAAGAAAGCGCCGTGCGCGAACGACGTCAGCACGCGCGCCGCCATCAGCATGCCGTAGTTCGGCGCCAGCGCACAGGCCAGGTTGCCCACGGTGAAAAGCAGCATCAGGCCCAGCAGCACGGTCTTGCGCTGCAGCCGAGACATCAGCGGCGTCACGATGGGCGCGCCGACGAACACGCCCAGCGCATAGCCGGTCACCAGCAGCCCGGCCGTCGACAGGCCGACATGCAGGTCGGCCGACAGTTCGGGCAGCAGCCCCATGATGACGAATTCGGTGGTCCCGATGCCAAAGGCACCGGCGGCCAGCGCCCACAAAGCGATAGGCATGACAGCATCCGCACGTAGATGGAAAGTGCGTATTCTGCGCGTTCGCCCCCCGTGGATACACCCCGCGCGCAACAAAGGACTTGTACGCGCCAGGCAAAAATCCCCAAGGGGATTCAGAGATAACCCTGCTCCATTTCGCGGCGGAACTGCAGGGCGTCGTAGCCGTCGCCGTATTCGACGTCCGACCATTTCAGTGCCTGGGTGGCCCGCACGGCGTTCTTCAGCTTGACGTTGTGCGCCAGTCCCAGGGGCAGGTAGCCGCCTTCCACGGAGTCGCGCGCCGGCATCAGCCGACCGTAGACCGTATAGCCGCCTTCGCCGTCCAGCACCTGGCCGGGCTTCATCTCGCGCTTGGCCGTGGCCACGACGTCGCCGTGCCAGCCGGTCGGCGCGCCCGTGGGTTCGCGCCGCAGCGCCACGTTGGCCACGCTGATGCCCAATTCCATGCCCATCAGGTGATAGGGCTTGTACATCGCCGAATAGTTGCCGGTGGGGTCGGTCACCACGCCATATTCCTTGAAGCATCGGCGCACGTAATCGCTGTCGGCGGCGATCACCACGTAGACGCCCCAGCGCAGGTCGCGGTAGACCGGGCGGCCATCGCGTTCCAGGGAAGAAACGACCTCCACCTGGCCCCGGTGATGCAGGGTGCCGCCGTCGTCGCGGGGCCGCAGCACGCGGGCCAGATCGTCGACGCCGCAGGGCGGGAAATGCAGGCCGGACGGCGCCGGCAGCAGCCCGGTGGAGTTCGACACCGCGGCCATTTCGATGGCGCTCTTGGTGCCGTCCAGGAAACTGTTGAACATCTGCGCGTTGAAGTCGCCGGCGGCCACCATTTCCGGCGTGAAGCCGTAATACGGCCACACCGTGTCCGGCGTGGATGTGTGGAAGGCCGGCAGATACTTGGTGCCTTTGCCGGCGGCAATCACTTCGAAGCCGCTGGCACGCGCCCAGTCGACCATTTCGCAGATCAGCGCCGGCTGGTCCCCATAGGCCAGCGAATACACGATGCCCGCCTCGCGCGCGCGGCGCGCCAGCAGCGGGCCGGCCAGGGCGTCGGCTTCCACATTGACCATGACGATGTGCTTGCCGTGCTCGCAGCAGGCCAGTGCATGGCGGATGCCGGCCGCCGCGCTGCCGCAGGCGTCGATGACGACATCGATCTCGGGATGCGCGATGATGGCCAGCGCGTCTTCGGCGCAATACACGCTGCCGCCGCGGCAGGCTTCGCCGATGGACGCGGCCTGCAGGGCGGCGGCCGGCCAGCCCACCTTGGTCAGCGCGGCGCGGGCGGACGCCGGCTTCAGGTCGGCGACCGCGACCAGCCGCATGCCCGGGGTGCGAAGCGCCTGGCTCAGGAACATGGAGCCGAACTTGCCCGCGCCGATCAAGGCGATGCGTATGGGCTTGCCGTCGGCTTCCCGTTGCTTGAGCATGCGGTACAGGTTCATCGCGGTCTCCTGTCGCCCCCGTTGGCGATCCGCTCAGCTTACCCCAGCCGGCCTTGCTTCGTTGCGGTCGCCGCTGCCGGTGCAGGTCGCAAGCATGACGCTAGCCGTCTGCCCGATACAGTTCGCCGCCCAGCACATTGCGCCAGTCGGCCCAGGTCACCCGCGGCTTGTCGGTGACGTGGCGGTTGTACGGGGCGTCATAGAGGATATGGCGCCAGCGGGGACGCACGGCGCCTTCGATGGCCGGGCGATCGTCGATCAGGATGTCGCCCTGCACCAGGGTCTTGTCGCGCGTCAGGATCAGCCTTTCGGTCCAGGGCCGGCCTAAGTGGCGTTCGATCCACTGGTACTTCTCGGCGACGCAGTTTTCGTACTGGCGCAGGGGCGAACTGCATATGCGCACGTCCATGCCCAGCTCGCTCAGTTCGCGGACCGCTTCCAGCGCGCCCGGGACGGGCGGCAGGTCGCGGATGAAACCCGGCGCGGTGTAGAGGGCCTCGGCCAGGGGCCGCAGCTCAGGCGGATAGTCCTCCAGGATGTGGAAGGACCGGCGATCCTGGAATTCCACCGGCGGGATGTCGGGATGGGCCTGGCGCCAGGCATCGACGAAGGCGTTCTCGAAATCGGCGAGCACGCCGTCTTGATCGATCAGGATGAGCATGGTTGGAGCCGGCACGGCGCCTGGCGCCGCAGGGTGTAGGGAAGTCGGATATTGTGCCCCATGGGCTGCCTAGGCCCGCGTCGATGCCACCACGCGGTACCTGGCCGCGCCGTCCTGCACGGACGCCACCAGGACGTAGCGGTCATAGCGCCATTCGAGGGGCGGCGGCGTCACGTCCGGCAGCACGCTCGTATCGGCATTGCGCAGCAGCGTGACATGCGGCCGAAAGCGGGTCTCGGGGCGCGCCGGATGCAATGGCGCCACCCACTCCCACAAGCGACGATGTTCCAGCGCGAGCCGCGCCGCGCCATCGTCGGCGGCAGCGTCGTCGCTGTTGCCGGGGCCGGCCCAGACGATGCGGGGCCGCGGAAACGCGCCGAAGCGGTCCAGCACGACCGCGCCCGGCTCGATGCGGCGCGTCTCGGTTTCGCGGGCCAGTCGCGGCAGCAGTTCCGGGGTGGTCTCACCCAGGAAGCCGAGCGTCAGATGCAGCGTATCCGGCCGCATGATGCGCCCGCCGCAGCGAGCGTGGGCGTGCGCCGCCCAGTCGGTCAGCGCGCGCACCGTCGCCGGGTCGGGCCACAACGCGAAGAAAAGCCGCACCGACCGGCGTCGTTCAAGCCCATCGGGCCGCGGCCCGGCCTGGGTCGGCGGTCCCGATTCCGGCTGGGCTGAAGATGAAGTGGGCGACATGGCAAACCAGGAGCATGGGAATGCCCCAGTTTGCCATCCGCATCAACGCTGCGCCACGGGCTGGCCGGCCGGGGCGCGCGGCGCCGGATTCGCATCCGCCGTCGCGTTGGCCGCCGAATTGGCCGCCTGTTGCGCCTGCTCGGTGTCCAGTCCCCAGCCGCCGCCCAGCGCGCGGATCAGGTTGACCGTCGAGCGTGCGCGTTCGCCGTCCAGCTGCACCGACACGCGCTGCTGCGTCAGCACCGTGCGGTCGGAGTCGATCACGTCCAGATAGCTGATCGACCCTTCCTTGTACTGCGTGTGCGACAGCTGCGCGGCACGTGCCGAAGACTGCACCGCGCGATCCTGCGCCTGGGTCTGCTCGCCCAGGATGCGCAGGTTCGCCAGGTTGTCCTCGACTTCGCGGAAGGCGCCCAGCACCGTCTGCCGGTAGTTGGCGACGTCCTCCTCATAGACCGCGCGGGCGCGGTCCAGGCCGGCTTGCCGGCGCCCGGCGTCGAAGATGGGCAGGCTCAGCATCGCGCCCGTCAGCGGACCCAGCAGGAAGGTGCGGCTCGACCATTCGAACAGGTTGCCCAGTTCCGACGATTCGTAGCCGGCGTAGCCGGTGATGTTCAACTGCGGGAAGAAGGCCGCGCGTGCCGCGCCGATGCGATCGTTGGCGGCGGCCATGGCGCGTTCGGCCGCGGTGATGTCGGGACGGCGCTCCAGCAGCGACGACGGCAGGCCAGCCGGCACGTCGATGGCGATGCGCGACAGCGGGTTGGCCGGCAGTGCGAATTCCGCCGGCGCCTTGCCCAGCAGCACGGCGAGCGCATGTTCGGACTGCGCACGGCGGCGATCGATGCCCAGCGCCTCGGATTGCGCGGAAGCCAGTTCCGAACGGGCGCGCGCCACGTCCAGTTCGCTGATGTCACCCGCGTTGTAGCGGCGTTCCACCAGGTCCAGCGTCTGCTGGCGCAGTTCCAGCGTGCGGTCGTAGATCTTCCGTTCCGCATCCAGCTCGCGGACGATGAAATAGTTTTCCGCGACGTCGGCCTGCAGGGCCAGGTGCACGGAGCGCAGCAAGGCTTCGCTTTGCTGCGCGTCGGCCGTGGCCGCATCGACGGTCGACGAGACGCGGCCGAACAGGTCCGCCTCGTACGACACGCCCAGTTGGCCGCGCCACAGGGTCGTGCTGGTCGCGGGACCGCCGTCAGGCAGGCCTTGCGAGGCCGGCGATGCACGCTGGCGCGTGGGGCCGAAATTGGCGGTGACCTCGGGGAACAGGCCGGAACGCGTCTGCCGTTGCAGCGCGCGCGCCTGCGTCAGCCGCGCGGCGGCGGCCTTCAGGTTCTGGTTGGCGTCGGCGGCCTGGCTTTCCAGGGCATTCAGCGTCTCATCGTTGAACACTTTCCACCATTCGCCGCGCAGCACGGCCTCGGACGGCTGCGCGGTTTTCCATTGCCCGGCCTGGTCGGCCGGCAGCGCTTCCTTGAAGGCCGCCGTCACGGGCGCCGTGGGACGCTGGTAGTCCGGCGTCAGCGAGCAGCCCGCCAGTATCGTCGCCGTCAGTATCGACAGGGCGAAGCGGTTCAGGGTTTTTGTGCGGGACTTCATGTCTGTCATCCAGTTCGATTTATTCGGCGCCCGGCACCGGTTGATGGCCGTGGGCCGGGGCGGATGCATGCGGTGCGGTCGCCGGCGCTTCATGCTTGCCGGCCGAGTGCAGCGGCGCCGGGAAGAGCTTGCGCAGCGTCACGTAGAAGACCGGCGTCAGGAACAGGCCGAACAGCGTCACCCCCAGCATGCCGAAGAACACCGCGATACCCATGGCATGGCGCATTTCGGAACCCGCGCCGGACGAGAACACCAGCGGCACCACGCCCATGATGAAGGCGATGGACGTCATCAGGATGGGGCGCAGACGCAGACGGCAGGCTTCCACCGCCGCATCGAAGGCGTTGCGGCCCTGCATCTCCAGCTCGCGGGCGAATTCCACGATAAGGATGGCGTTCTTGCATGCCAGCCCCACCAGCACCATCAGGCCGATCTGCGTGAAGATGTTGTTGTCGCCGCGTGTCAGCCACACGCCCGCCAAGGCCGCCAGGATGCTCATGGGCACGATCAGGATGACCGCCAGCGGCAGGGTCAGGCTTTCGTACATGGCGGCCAGCACCAGGAACACCAGCAGCACGCTGATGGGGAACACCCAGATACCCGCATTGCCGGCCAGGATCTGCTGGTAGGTCAGGTCGGTCCATTCGAACTTGATGCCGCGTGGCAGGGTTTCCGCCGCGATGCGTTCCGCCGCTTCCTTGGCCTGGTCGGACGAGTAGCCCGGCGCCGGACCGCCGTTGATGTCGGCGGCCGTGTAGCCGTTGTAGCGAACCACCATCTCGGGCCCGTAGGTCTGCGTCACGCGCACCAGCGACGACAGCGGCACCATATCCCCCGCGGCGTTGCGGGTCTTCAGCAGGCCGATGTCCTCGGCGCGGGCGCGGAACGGCGCATCCGCCTGGGCGCGCACCTGGAATACGCGGCCGAACCGGTTGAAGTCGTTCACGTACAGCGAGCCCAGGTAGATCTGCATGGTGTCGAACACGTCCGTCACCCGCACGCCCAATTGCTTGGCCTTGACGCGGTCCAGGTCGACGTCCAGCTGCGGCACGTTGATCTGGTAGTTCGAGAACGACGGTCCCAGCTCGGGCGCCTTGGCGGCGGCCGCGACGAAGGCCTGCGTGGCGCGATCCAGTGCCTCGTAGCCCAGCGCGCCGCGGTCCTCGATCTGCAGCTTGAAGCCACCCAGCGTGCCCAGGCCCATCACGGGCGGGGGCGGGAATACCGCGATGAAGGCGTCCTTCACCCCGCCGAACTTCTGGTTCAGCGACGCGGCGATCTTGTCGGCCGGCAGGCCGGCGGCAACGCGCTCCTCGAACGGCTTCAGCGTCACGAACACGATGCCGGCGCTGGAGCTGTTGGTGAAGCCGTTGATCGACAGGCCGGGGAAGGACACGGCGTGGTCGACGCCCGGTTCCTTCATGGCGATGTCGCCCATGCGGCGGATCACGTCTTCCGTGCGGTCCAGCGACGCGCCGGTCGGCAACTGGGCGAAGCCCACCAGGTATTGCTTGTCCTGCGCGGGCACGAAACCGCCGGGCACGATGTACGAGATGCCTACGGTGCCGGCCAGCAGGATGGCGTACACCACCAGGCTGACGGACTTGCGCTTCATGACGCCGCCGACATTGCTGGAATAGCCTTCCGACGCGCGATTGAACACGCGGTTGAACCAGGCGAAGAAGCGGCCCAGCACCTTGTTCATCGCCCGCGTCAGCCAATCGGGCTCGGCGTCATGGCCTTTCAGCAGCAGGGCGGCCAGGGCCGGCGACAGCGTCAGCGAGTTGAAGGCCGAGATCACGGTGGAAATCGTGATCGTCATGGCGAACTGCTTGTAGAACTGCCCGGTCAGGCCGGTCATGAAGGCCAGCGGCACGAACACCGCGGCCAGCGTCGCGGCGATGGCGATGATGGGTCCGCTGACCTCGCGCATGGCCCGATAGGTCGCGTCCCGCGGCGACAGCCCGGCGGCGATGTTCCGCTCGACGTTTTCCACCACCACGATGGCGTCGTCCACCACGATACCGATGGCCAGCACCATGCCGAACAGCGACAAGGCGTTGATCGAATAGCCGAAGGCCAGCAGCAGCGAGAATGTCCCGATGATGGAAACCGGCACGGCCAGCAGCGGGATCAGCGACGCGCGCCAGGTCTGCAGGAACACGATCACCACGATCACGACCAGCGCGATGGCTTCGAGCAGGGTATGCACCACCGCTTCGATACTGGCCCGCACGAACTGCGTGGGGTCGTACACCACGTCGTACTTCACCGACGGCGGGAAGTCGGCCGACAGTTCCTTCATGGCGGCGCGCACCTGGGCGGACACGTCCAGCGCGTTGGCGCCCGGCGCCTGCATGATGCCCAGCGCGACGGCGGGCTTGTTGTCCAGCAGGGACCGCAGGCCGTATTCGGCGGCGTCCAGCTCGACGCGCGCCACGTCCGACAGGCGTACCACGCCGCCATCGGGCGAGGTCTTCAGGATGATGTTCTTGAATTCCTCTTCGCTGGCCAGCCGGCCCTGCGTGTTGACGTTCAGCTGCAGGGGGACGTTGGACATCGTGGGCGACTGGCCGATCACGCCGGCCGCCACCTGGACGTTCTGCTCGCGGATCGCATTGACCACGTCGGTGGCCGTCATGCCCAGCTGCGCCACCTTCTGCGGATCCAGCCAGATGCGCATGGAATAGTCGCCCGAGCCCCACAGCTGCACGTCGCCCACGCCGGTGATGCGCGACAGCCGGTCCTTGACGTTCAGCACCGCGTAGTTGCGCAGGTACGTCATGTCATAGCGGTTGTCCGGCGAGATCAGGTGCACCACCAGGGTCAGCGTGGGCGAGCTCTTGGCGGTGGTCACGCCCAGGCGCTGCACGTCGTCGGGCAGGCGCGGCAGCGCCTGCGACACGCGGTTCTGCACCAGCTGCTGCGCCTTGTCCGGGTCCACGCCCAGCTTGAAATAGACCGTCAGCGTCATATTGCCGTCGCTGTTGGCCTGCGCCTGCATGTACAGCATGTTTTCGACGCCGTTGATCTGCTCTTCCAGCGGCGCGGCCACGGTTTCGGCGATCACCTTGGGGTTGGCGCCGGGATATTGCGCATGCACCACCACGGATGGCGGCACGACTTCGGGGTACTCGGATATCGGCAGCTGGAACATGGCCAGTATCCCGGCCAGCAGTATCAGCACCGACAACACGCCCGCGAAGATCGGGCGGTCGATGAAGAATTTGGATATGTTCATGACGCTCTCGGAGGCGGATCAGG
Source organism: Bordetella genomosp. 8 (assembly GCF_002119685.1). Lineage (NCBI taxonomy): Bacteria > Pseudomonadati > Pseudomonadota > Betaproteobacteria > Burkholderiales > Alcaligenaceae > Bordetella > Bordetella genomosp. 8. Next base: position 420,141 of record NZ_CP021108.1, read on the forward strand.
TCAGGCGGGGTCGGCGGGCGTCTTGGTCTGGCTGGTACGCATCGCGGACTCCAGTCCCGCCATCGGCACGACGGTGGGCGCGACGGCATCGCCCGGACGCACGCGCTGCAACCCGTTGACGACGATGTGCTCGCCCGGCTTCAGGCCGGCGGTGATGACGCGCAGGCCGTCCTGCGACGCACCCAGCTGCACCTCGCGGTACTGCACGTGGTTCTGGCCGTCCACCACCATGACGAAGCGCTTGCTCTGGTCGGTGCCCAGCGCGCGTTCGTCGATCAGGATGGCGTTGTGCGGGTTGCCGCCGCCCAGGCGGATGCGGGCATACAGCCCGGGCACCAGGGTGCCGTCGCCATTTTCGAAGGTGGCGCGCACGCGGATGGTGCCGGAGCCGGTGTCCAGCCGGTTGTCGACGTACTGGACGTTGCCGCGGCGCGAATAGCCGTCTTCATTGGCCAGGCCCATGAACACCGGCACCGGCGCGCCCTTGCCGGTGCGTGCCGGGTTGACGTACTTCAGGAAGCTCTGTTCGTCGACGTCGAAGGAGGCGTACATGGGATCCACGGACACCAGCGTCGTCAGCGGCGTGGACGCCGCGCCGGCGGCGACCAGGTTGCCCACCGTCACTTCGGCGCGCGAGACGCGGCCCGACACGGGCGCCACGATGTGCGTGTAGCCCAGGTTCAGGCGGGCGATTTCCAGCGCGGCCTGGGCCGCCTTCAGGTTGGCGGCCGCTTCGCGCGCATCGTTCTGCTTCTGTTCGAAGTCGCGGCGGGCGATCGCGTTGTCGGCGATCAGCCGCTGAGCCCGGGCCTGCTCGGACGACGTATAGGCCACGCGGGCCTTGGCGCCGGCCAGGTTGGCTTCCGCGCGGTCGACCTCGGCCTGGTAGGGCAGGGGGTCGATGGTGAAGAGCTCATCGCCCTTGCGCACCAGGCTGCCGTCCTTGAAGTGCACGGCCACCAGGGTGCCGGACACGCGCGGGCGGATTTCCACGCGGTCAACGGCTTCCAGGCGTCCGGAATAGCTCTGCCAGTCCGTGATGGAGCGTTCCACGACCTCGGCGACGTCCACGGGCGCCGCGGGCGGGGCGCCGGCCGCCGTGGCGGTGTTGGTCCCATGGCCCCGGACCAGGACGATACCGCCGGCGATGGCGATGACAACGGCGAAGGTGGCCGCCAATGCGTAGCGACTGCGCAACACAGACATGAGGATCCTCTTTCTTAGGGATACGGCGGACGTGGCGAACGAATCCCCGGTGCGCGACGGCGGCGCGGATCACGGAAACCGGGCTGGCGATGCCCGGTTGGCGGCGGGTGCCGCCCTGACGCTGGTTTTTATCGTTGTCCACGCCTGGGCGTGGCTTGCCGGCCGGCCGGTCCTTGGCGAAAACCGGTCTGGCGCGGCGCGCGTCCGTGACGGAGGGCTGGGGAAGCGGGCCGCCGGGGAGCCGGCGGCCGGTCTGGCCAATTCCACCGAATTAATCGGAATGACGGCATTCTGGCTGTTTTGTCTGGCCGAATAAATATCTATACTCGAACAACTCTATTCGGCGAGTTCGAACAATTATTTGTTCATAATGCCGTCACACCAGATTCCCTCGAGGCCATCCATGGATCGTTTTCAGGCCATGCAGGTATTCGTCAGGGTCGTCGACGCGAACAGCTTCACCCGCGCCGCGGATCACTTGGCACTGCCGCGCACCACCGTCACCACGATTATCCAGAATCTTGAAAAACTGCTGAACGTGCGGTTGTTGAACCGCACCACGCGGCGGCTCAGCCTGACCCCCGACGGGGCGGCCTATTATGAACGCTGCGTCCGCATCCTGGCCGACGTCGAAGAAGCCGAAGCGGCGTTCATGGATGCATCCAGGCGTCCACGCGGCAAGCTGCGCATCGATACGCCCGCGGCGATCGGCCGGCTGATCCTGATACCGTCGCTCTGCGAATTCCACGAGCGCTATCCCGACATCGAGCTGGTGATCGGCATGGGCGACCGCCCTGTGGACCTGGTGCAGGAGGCCGTCGACTGCGTGATCCGCGTGGGCGAACTCCAGGATTCCAGCATGGTCGCGCGCCGCATCGGCATGTTCGAAGGCATCACCTGCGGCGCGCCGGACTACATCGCGTCGCACGGCGAGCCGCAGACGCTGGAAGACCTGGTGGACCACGTCGCCGTGCATTATTTCTCCAGCCGCACGGGCCGCGTCATCGACTGGGATTTCATGGTCGACAACGAAGCCGTGGAAGTCAAGATGCGCGGCGTCGTCTCGGTGAACGACGCCGATGCCTACATGGCCTGCGGGCTGCAGGGCTTCGGCCTGATCCAGCCGCCGCGCTATATGGCCTTGCCCTATCTGCAGAGCGGCGCGCTGAAGGAAGTCCTGCCGGCCTGGAAACCCAAGCCCATGCCCATTTCGGTGGTCTATCCGCACAATCGGCACCTGTCGCCCAAGGTGCGCGCTTTCACGGACTGGGCGGCCGAGATCTTCGGCCGCTGCCCGCTGCTCAGCGGCCGCGGCGACGCCATCGACAGCGAATGCACGTGGGCGGGCCAGAAGCCCGCGCTCGCGGATGCGGCCGCCATGGTGGCCGAACGCGCCCCGCACGCGCCGCGTGTCGCGGCCAGGCCGTCGGCGTCCGTCTCGGCGGCGTAGCCGGCGGGTAGCGGGTGAAAGGATCGCGCCTGTCCCTGGCGTCGCTGCGGATCTTCCTGGCCGCGGCGCGCCACCTGAACTTCAGCCGCGCCGCCGAACAGCTGCACCTGACGCAAAGCGCGGTCAGCAAGCATATCCAGGCGCTGGAAACACGCCTGGGGGCCAGCCTGTTCAAGCGCACCGCCACGGGCTTGCGGCTGACCCACGCCGGCGCGCTGTACCTGGAGCGCGTCAGCGCCGCCGTGCGCTTGCTGGACGAGGCCGACGCCGTGGTGGCCCGTCCGGACGCCCGGGTCGCCCTGAACATCGCCGTCTCCCCCTCCTTCGCCCAGTTCTGCCTGATTCCGGGACTGCGCGAGTTCTTCGACGCGCACCCTGAAGTCCGCATCAATCTGCGACCCCGCCTGCTCTACGGGCGCGACAAGGCGGAACGCTTCGACGCCGAAATCCAGCTGCATACCGGCCACATGGCCGGCATGACCACGGAATACCTGTGCGGGCGCGAAATGGCCCTGGTCGGCGCACCCTCGCTGTTCGCGCGCAACCCCGTGCGCAGCGTGGAGGACCTGGCCGCCGTGCCGCTGCTGAAGCGGGCGCAGCGCGGCTACGGCTGGGACGAGTGGAAGGCAGACATGGCCCCGGGCTGGCCGGGGCCTGCCGCCACGGCGCCCGAGTACGAAGGCTTTTCGATACTGATGCCCGCGGTGCTCAATGGCCTGGGCGTGGCCATCGCCCCGCTTTGCATGGTGGCCGAGGCCCTGCGCGCCGGCCAGTTGCAACGGCCATTCGGCGAGTCGGTGGAAGGCCGCTACGCGTATTACCTGATGCGGCCGCGGCCGGATGTGGGCGGTCCTTACCTGGACGCCTGGTGCGAGTGGATCAGCGCCCGCACCGCTTCCTTGAACGACAGCCTGGCAAGCCTGCGCTGAAGGGCGGCGCCGGTCCCCAGGAAGCAGACCAGCAGAGCAGACCGGTAGCGCCGACGCTACCAGAGCCGCCGCAGCAAGCCCAGCATTGAGAGGGCCATTCCAGTTTGGAATACCTCATGCTCATACTTCCCTTGCCGGATGGGCCCGTGTCTTTCAGAATGCCCGAAAAGTAACGTTTCTTTGCCGCGGGGCATCAATATGAAATTCTTGCAATCCACCTGCGCCGCCGCCGTCCTGGCCGCGGCGACCGTCGCGCCGGCCGGCGCCGCGTATCCCGAACAGCCTATCAAGGTCATCGTCCCCTACACGGCGGGCGGCAGCTCCGACGTCATCGCACGCGCGATCAGCGACGAGCTCAGCGCCGAACTCGGCCAGTCTGTCATCGTCGAAAATCGCGCCGGCGCCGGTTCGATGATAGGCACCGCCTACGTAGCCAACGAAAAGCCCGACGGCTACACCCTGCTGCTGGCGGACGTGCCCTTCACCATCGTGCCTGCCCTCTACGGCGACCGCATCAAGTACAACGCCAAGACCGACTTCGTGCCGGTGTCGCTGCTGGGCCTCTCGCCCATGTACCTGTTCGTCAACCCGTCCTTCCCCGTCAAGACCGTGAAGGACCTGGTGGACGCGGCGCGCGCCAAGCCGGGCACGATCTCCATCGGTTCCGGCGGCAACGGTTCGCTGACCCACCTGATGGCCGCGCTGTTCATGCTGAACACCGACACCAAGCTGGTCCACATTCCCTACAAGGGCGCATCGGCGTCGGTGAACGACCTGGCCGGCGGCCAGATCGATACCAGCTTCACCACGATGCCCACCGCCACCGCGCTGTACCAGGGCGGCAAGATCCGGCCCATCGCCGTGTCGGCGCCGCAGCGGCAAAAGGAAGCTCCCGACGTACCCACCTTCGACGAGGCCGGCGTTCCCAACATGACCGTGCAGAGCTGGTGGGGCCTGGTCGCGCCGTCGCGCACGCCGGCGCCGGTCCTGGAGAAGCTCAGCGCCGCCATGACCAAGGTCATGCAGTCTCCCAAGGTGCAATCCCGCCTGAACAGCGTGGGCGTCAACCTGCCGCCGGACACCAGCGCCGCGGCCCTGAAGAACCTGCTCACCGCCGATTTCACGCGCTGGCAGGACGTCGTCAAGCGCGCCAACATCACGTTCGAATAAGGAATGGCCAGCATGAATTCCTGGTTGGACGATGCCGCGGCGGATGCCGCGTTGATGGAAGATTTCCACGCGATTTGCGCCTTCGGCGGCCGGCTGTCCGGCACCGGGGAGGACACGGCGGCGATCGGCTGGGCGCTGAGCCGCATGCGACAGACCGGTGGCACCGCGCAACGCGTGCAAGTGCCGTATGACGGCTGGCGCGCCGGCGGCGTCAGCCTCGCGCTTGCGGGCCATGACGGTCCGCTCACCTGCCGCGCGCTGTTGCGGTCCGTCTCCACGCCGCCTGGCGGCGTGGAAGGCGAGTTGATCGATCTCGGCCAGGGCCGCCGGGAAGATTTCGACCGCGCGGGCGATGCGGTGCGCGGCAAGGTCGCGCTGGTGCGCCATGAATATCCCTTCACCACGGACCACATGCATCGCCGGCGCAAGTACGACCTGGCGGTGGAGCGGGGCGCGTTGGCCTTCCTGATCGCCAACCCCTTGCCCGGCGGCGGCGTGCTGTCGGGGTCTTCCGGGCGGCCTCGCGGCGCCCCGGGGATTCCCGCCGCCTACCTGGACAACGCCACCTGCCAGGTGCTCGCCCGCGCGGCGGCGGGCGCCCAGCCCGCGCGCGTCCGCCTGCACGTCGAAGGCCAGGAAGACGAAGCCTCGATGGCGGATCTCGCCATCCTGGACATTCCCGGCGGCACGGGCAGCTATATTGTCATCAGCGCGCACATGGACGGCCATGACCTGGGCACCAGCGCCCTGGACAATGCTTCCGGCGTCGCGGTGGCGCTGGCCACCGCCCGTGCGCTGGCGCCCTGCGTTTCGGCGCACACCCACGGCCTGCGCGTCTGCCTGTTCACCGCCGAGGAATGGGCCCTGGCAGGCTCCAAGCGCTATCTGGACGACATGGACCCCGCCGAGCGCCGGTCGATGAAGCTCAATATCAACCTGGATACCGTGGGTGGGGACAGCAAGCTGACGGCCCTGATCAGCGAGTTCCCCGCGCTGGACCGGTTCGTCGCTGACGCGGGTGCCGATGCCGGCGTGCCCGTGGCGACCTATCTGCCGTTCATGTCGAATTCGGACCATGCCAACTTCGCGGCGCATGGCATTCCCGCCATGCGGCTGGTGGCCGGTTTCGACCGCCCCGACTCCGCCGTCAACAATATCCTGTCTCCTGGCGATACGCAGGCGGTGGTCCAGGAAAGCGAGTTGCGCGCGGCGCTGCGTGTCACCTGCGCGATGGCCAGTCGTGGCTTGACGTTGACGCACGAGGCCTTGGACGCGCTGGCGCGCCGGTAAGCTTCCCCTGGCCGACCTGCCACGGTTAATCCGTCCGACAATCCGCGCGCCTGGTCGGCGCGCGGGAAACTCCTACATAGACTTGCGCCCTTTCGCCATTCCGGTGGCACAAGGAGAAGTCGGATGACGGTTATCACGCCCGCCCCGTTCGCAGGGTCTTGCACCAGCTTCAAGTTCGCGGATCACGCCGAAGACGCCCAGGATCCAAGCTGCGACCGTGGTTCCGCCCACATCGATATGGCGACGGCCTTCGCGGACGTTCCCGGTCTCCGCCGCAAGCGCAGCGGCTCGGACGACAGCGACATCCAGTTCGATTGCGTGGACGCCACCGACACCGAAAATGAACCGGCGACCGTGGTGCAGCGCATCCCGGTTTGAACCGGTCCGCGCTGGCACCGACGGCCGCCGTTTTCTGGCTTGCTGTCCGGCGCGTGCCTTACAGGTCCAGCTTCGTCACCTTCGTGCCCTGGATCGACAGATCAGCCATCAGGCCGGCGTTCGTCAGGAAGAAAGCCACCACGGACTGCTTGGCGGTATTGGTGTCCACCGCGCCATTCGCGCCGATCTTGGCCACTGCCACGGAGGCATCCGCGCCCGCGCTCCAGCCCTTGCTGTCGCGGAACTTGTTCAGTTCTTCCTGCGTCATGAACATGATGACGATGGCGCGCGATTGGGCGCCGGCTTGCCAGCCGATCGAACCGGACGTCATGCTGTAGTAGCCGTTGGTGGCATTGCCGACGCGCAGCGCGCCTTCGCCGTACTGGGCGCCGACGACGAAGCCGGCTTGCAGCACGCTCGGGAAGACCAGGATGCCCTTGGCATTGTTGGCCATTTCGCGCGAACCCTTCACCGTGCTGTAGAGACGGCTCAGCGTGGCGTCCACGCCACTATTGATTTCCTGGCGTTTGGCGCTCGGCGTCGAGGACGAATTGGGGCCGGTGGTGCTGCATGCCGCCAGCGCCGAAGCCAGCATCAGTGCGGCCGGCAGAGTGACGAATTTTCTACGGTTCATTGCTTTATCTCCCAGCGTGGTATGAAGAGCGCGGGCGCGGCCCGCTTGGACAGGGAAGCGGCGCGGCTGCTCTGCCGCCCACAACGAACCCATTATTCGCCACAACAATTCAAACAACGGCGACATTCCCCTACCGATTGCAACTCAGCGCGCATACATCCTCTCCACCGGCACCGCGTGCGCCTTCCAGATGCGCTCGCAATACTCGCGGATGGCACGGTCCGACGAGAACTTGCCGGTCCGGGAGGTATTCAGCACCGACATGCGGGTCCAGGCCTGGGTATCCCGGTAGGCGTCGTCCACTCGGGTCTGGCAGGCGGCATAGGAGCTGTAGTCCGCCAGCAGCATATACGGGTCGTGATGCAGCAGGTCATCCACCAAGGGGGCGAACAGCTCGCTGTCGCCGCGCGAAAAGAAGCCAGACCGGATAAGCTCCAGCACCGCCCCCAGCTCCGGATCGCGCGCCAGGTAGTCCTGGGGGTAGTAGCCTTCGCGCCGCAGCGTGTAGACCTCTTCGGCCGTCAGGCCGAACAGGAAGAACTCGTCTTCGCCGACTTCCTCGCGGATTTCGATATTGGCGCCGTCCATGGTGCCTATGGTCAGCGCGCCGTTCATCGCGAATTTCATATTCCCGGTGCCGGAGGCCTCCTTGCCGGCCAGCGAAATCTGCTCCGACAGCTCCGCGGCCGGATACACCTTCTGACCCAGCGTCACGCTGTAGTTCGGCAGGAAGACCACCTTCAGACGGTCGCGCACGTCGGGGTCGTTGTTGACGACGTCGCCGATCGCCGTGATCAGCTTGATCATCAGCTTGGCGCGCACGTACCCGGGCGCCGCCTTGCCGCCGAAGATGAAGGTGCGTGGCACGATGTCCAGATTGCGTTGCGACTTCAGCCGGTGGTAGAGCGCCGCGATATGGAGCGCCGACAGGTGCTGCCTTTTATATTCGTGTATCCGCTTGACCTGCACGTCGAACATCGAGTCCGGGTCGACGCGTATGCCCGTCTTGCGCAGGATCACGGCGGCCAGGTCGACCTTGTTGGCGCGCTTGATGGCCCGCCACTCGCTGCCGAAGGACGGGTCGTCCGCATAAGGTTCGATATTGGAAATCAGCGACCAGTCCTTGACCCATTCGTCGCCGATGCAACGCGTGATCAGTTTGGTGAGCCGGGGATTGCTCAATGCGACCCAGCGCCGCGGCGTGACGCCGTTGGTCATGCTCTGGAACTTCTCCGGCCACATGGCGTAGAAGTCCTTGAGCAGATCCCGTTTCAGCAGCTCCGAATGCAGGTTGGCAACACCATTGATCGCATGGCTGCCCACGCAGGCCAGATGCGCCATGCGGACGTAGCGCTCGCCCGACTCGTCGATCAGCGACAGGCGCGCGATGCGGGTTTCATCGCCGAAGAAGTGAATACGCGCTTCGTTCAGGAACCGCGCATTGATCTCATAGATAATTTCCAGGTGGCGCGGCAGCACCCGGCGGAACAGCTCCAGCGGCCACCGTTCCAGGGCCTCGGGCAGCAGGGTATGGTTGGTATAGGAGAAGGTCTGGCGGGTGATGTCCCAGGCGCGTTCCCAGGGCACCAGATGTTCGTCCACCAGCAGGCGCATCAGCTCGGCCACGCCGATGGCGGGGTGGGTGTCGTTCAACTGGATGGCGAACGACTTGTGGAAGGACGTCACGGATTGCCCGCGATGCTGCTGCAGCCGCAACATATCCTGCAGCGAGCAGGATACGAAGAAATACTGCTGCTCCAGCCGCAATTCCTTGCCCTGCCGGCTCTCGTCGTTCGGGTACAGCACCTTGCTCAGGTTTTCCGACGTGACCTTCTTGCTGACCGCCCCAAGGTAGTCGCCGCGGTTGAATACATGGAAATCGAAGGATTCCGTGGCTTCCGCGCGCCATAGTCGCAGCGTGTTGGTCGTGCCCACGCGATAGCCCGGGATAGGGGTGTCGAAGGGCACCCCGGCCACGGTCTTTTCGGGTACCCAGCGCACGCGGAAACGGCCGCTGTCGTCCGTGTACTGCTCCGTATGTCCGCCCAGCTTGACCTGCACCGCCCATTCGGCGTGCTGGATTTCCCACGGATTCCCGTAGCGCAGCCAGGCATCGGTGTTCTCCACCTGCCAGCCGTCCATGATGGTCTGGTAGAAGATCCCGTACTCATAGCGGATGCCGTAGCCGATGGCCGGCACTTCCAGCGTGGCCAGCGACTCGATGAAACAGGCGGCCAGGCGCCCCAGGCCGCCGTTGCCCAGGCCGGGTTCTTCTTCCTGCCGCAGCAATTCGTCCAGATCGAGACCGAGTTCGCTCATGGCCAGGCGGATTTCGTGCGAAATGCCCAGACTGAGCAGATTGTTCCCTAAATAGGGACCCATGAGGAACTCGGCCGACAGATACGCCACTGTACGGGCGTTGCGTTTCTGATAAGTAGCGGCAGTATCGAACCATGACGGAACCAGGCGATCCCGCACGGTGTGGGCAAGCGACTGATACAGGTCGTTCTTTGACGCGATATCCAGCGATTTGCCCTGGGTATACAGCAGGTGATCCAGGAAGGCCCTTTTCAGGGCCTCCCGGGTCAGCGACGAACGGTCCTGCTCCGGGTTCGGGTAGGCGGAACCGGCTGCGTTTTCCCGGGCGGCGATGGTGGCATTGGCGTGATCGTTCAAGATGGCTTCCTTGGGGTCGATCTGGATCAACAAAAATCCTAATCCAAAAGATTTGCCTTTTGAAGGTTATGGCCTGAACAATCGGCAACAAGTTTCAAGCATCGATCCTCCCCCGAGTCCAGCGCTGCGGGCCGTGCCGTCTCCTTAGGCAGGCCACCCCGCCGTCGCGCTCGCGCCCTTCACTATGCGTTCTCGTTCGCTCGACGGGGCGCCAACCCCATACAGGCAGACTAGCGATGGCCGGCATCCACGGCACCCCCGTTCCAGTAACACTCCCTAGCCAGATTGCCCAGGACAGTCCGCGCGGCCAGGAATTCACCGCGCGGCCCAACCTGAAGCGCGCGGGCACCCGTAAACGCCTGGGCGCCGTCCTGCAAGCCGCGCGTGACAGCATGATGCTGTCCTTCCACGGCATCCCGGACCAGGCGGCGCGCAAGGCGGACACGAACCGCAAGGCGCTGAAGCTGAGCCGGGTGATCTACACCCTGCTGGATACGCTGGCGGCGGGGCGGGACAAGAACCTTCCCCTGCCCAAGGACGCCCTGCACCAGCTCATGGGCATCGTGGTCACGCAGAAGCTGGGCGCCACGCTGGAACGCATCGCGCAGCCCTTCGTCGACGCGTACGTCAACCGGGCGCCGCGCGAGGACGTGCTGGTGATCTTCAACCGGCTGAACGAGCTGGCGGGCGCCGTGTCGCTGTTTGCCGCGATGAACGAAACCAATCGCCAGGACGGCCAGGGCATCATCGAGGTCCTCAAGCGCGCCTGCCTGACGGCGCTGGCGCGCGACAGCGTCGGCGCATCGCTGGGCATGCTGGCCGGTTCCCTCGACCAGCCGCAGCCGGACCCGCGCGTCATCGCCAAGGCCTGGTTTTCGCTGGACCATGGCGTGCGGGAAGCCGCATGCAAGGAACGTCTTCCGCCCGTCGAACACATGCAGGCCGGCCTGGAATCCCTGTCCCACGCCTCTACCCGGGTCCTTTGCACCGTGCTGGCGCCGCAGGTGCCGCCGCATGCGCGCACGGCGCGGTACCTGCTCGAAACGGCGATCCATGACACGCTGCGCGACGTGCCGGCCGAGGATTACGCGGATCACCTGGATACCGGCCTGGTGCGGGAAGCCGTGCGCACGCACGTCGTCGCGACCATAGAGCGCAGGATCGCGCAAACCATCCACAGGCTGGAGAACGCCACGCGGCCCGGCATTCGCACGGCCGAAGTCGCGAATCGTGAATGGCATGACATCCGTGGCCTGCTGCTGTCGCTGGGCTGGGTGTACATGGCTCCGGACTACCAGGACGGCCTGGACGAACAGGCCCAGGCGGAGCGCGCCACGGAAAGACACTACGCCCGCGCGGTCATGATGGTGCCGCCACGCACCGCGGCGGCCTTCCTGGAGCGCCTGGACACGGAACGGCTGCTGGCCATGTACGGGCATCTGGATCTATGGTCCGGCGATGAACATGCGCACCTGTCCTCGCTGCTGCAACGTGCCTGCGGGGCCAGGCTGCACGAACTGCGCGATGCCGTCCTGGTCGCCCGGTCCGCCTTGGACGCGGCCGTGCACCAGGACAGGCGCATCGCCACCGCCCACGCACTGCTGATGCTCAGCGACGCCTTGGCGCAGTGGGAAAGGTTCGCGCTGGGCACGTCGGCCGCGCAGGATGGGCGCCAGGACCCCGGCGTCGATGCGGCCATTCGGCGGGCCGCGGGCAGCCTGCGCATGCCGGGCGAGCCCGGCATCGCGATGGGCCAGTCCACCCTGGGCGTGCTGGACGACGCCGCATTCGCCGATCTCTTGCGCAGCGACCATCCGCGTGTCGCCATGGCTCTGTCGCTGGATCCTTCCGCACGGGCAAATGAAGCGCGGCGGCGGCTGGCGCTTGCTGATGCCGCCGTCGCCGTCCGTCTGGCGCGGCTGTCCGATTTGTTGCGCGACCCCCTGCTCGCGCCGCGCTCCTTCACCAGCGCGATCGTGGGGATCTCGCTCGCCGACATGGCGCGGCGCGACATCAAATGGGCGTTCGGCGGTGGCCGCGCCCAAGACGCCACGCCTGCGGCGTCGCCGACGGACCGCGAAATCGGCACGATGCTGTACCGCGACGAGGACGCCGCGCCGTTGCCATGGGCGGAAATCCGCCGCCACGTCCGCGGCCTGCTCGGTGCCTTGCGGCACGTGCGCCAGGCCGCGACCCATGGGGAAGGGGGGCGACAGGGCGCGGATATGGATGCGCGGGCAACCGTCGACACGGCGATATCGGTCCTGCGGCGCCTGGAAGGGCACTCAGGGCTGCGTGCCGACGATCCCGGGGCGGGCCATCCCGGGGCGGTATTCTCGGACGCGGGCGACCCTTACTGGAACCCGCGGTGCCTGGCCGACATCGCGCCTTTCTTCGGCCTCAGGTACGAGCCGGCGTTCGGCATGGCCCTGCCCTTGTGCGGATCGATGCACCGCGCGCGCCTGCTGGCCGCCTTGGGGATGCGGATGGCGCTGCCGCCACCGGGCGGGCTGCACACGCTTGCGGCGCAAGTCCAGGGGGAGCTTCGCGACATCGCGGTGGACAAGCACTTCCATGACGCGGCGTACCGGCGCGGCGAGCTCTCCCTGAGGGTGAACGGTCATGCGGCGGATCCGTCCGCCGACCCCCGCATGGCCGCGCTGGGCGACGAAGTGCGGCGACAGTCCGCGCCATCCCTGGACCGCGCGTTGGTGAAACTGGCTGGCCTGGGCAACGGGATGGACATCGCCCTGACCCGTCTGATGTCCGCGCTGTCACAGGGGCTGGTGGATTTTGTGCAAAGCGCGCGCGATATGCCGGAAACATGGCGTTGGTCGCGCATCCCGGAACCGGAGGCGGTGCGCCATATCCATTTCGACATCAGCGAAATGGCGCAAGGCGGGTACCGGCTGGACATCGTGGCCTGCCTGGAAACCCCCCGCCCCGATATGGAAGTTCATCTGACTTTCACCGTACGTGCCAACGAAACCGGCGGCCGGGTTACCAGCCTGATCGTGCCACCAACGGCTCGCCTGATGAACTCCCTTTTCCACATACACACCGCGAGGCCCATCCATGACGCAGGTAAATAACATAAGCAGCGGCGGCGCCCATCCCGGCCTGCTCGGCGATTTTTCCGCTATCGCCCGGGACAACACGCCTTATTCGACACAACCGGGACGACGCAAGGCGTCGCAGCGGCGCTTCGCGCCCGCCCTGCGCGGCGGCGAGGGCCGCAAGCTGGTGGATGGCAAGCATCAAGAGGGTCGCGTGGACGCGCGGCGCGGCGCGGCGGCCATCGGGGTGCCGGGGTCGGGCCAGGCGCCGATGGCCTCAACGAACGCGACACCGGGGGTGGCGCCTCGCACGCAATCCGCGCCGGCCGGCTTGTTCTCCATGGACGACGGTGGCCAGTCAGGCGATGTGCTGCCGGACCGCGCGGTGATGCGGAAGATCTCCGCGGCGTCGTCAGCCAGCACCGGTGCGGCGCCCTTGCGACGGGTGTTGGCGTGCGTGCTGGATGCGCTGGGCAGCGCCTGCGACAAGGTATACGCGGGCGTGAATCAAACGGGACGCGAGCTGCAGCGGGGTTATCTTGCGGTCCATGGGGCATGGGCCTCGCTGGGACGCCATGCCGCGGATGCCCGCGGTGGCGCGCCATCCGCGACGGGCAGGAGGCCCTATGTACCGCTGCCCCCGATCGACCGGTCGAATGTCGCGATGATGGCTGGCGTGGAAGCGGACCTTATCGAAAGAGCGCTGCGGCGCTCCGCGACGGGGCTGGAGTTCTCGGGCGAGAACCTCACTTATCGCAACCTGTTCTACCTGATCAGGGACAAGACGTATCGCCTGCAGCAGGACGAAGCGGGGCGTGGCCTGCGCGCGCAGGCGGCGGACGACGGCGATTGCCTGATGCGCCGCGTGGCAACCGCGATCAACAATGCCCGCGATCCCTTCGGCATGCTTTCCAACGGCATCGAAGGCGCCGCGGACCCGCGCGTCTTCAAGCCGCTCGATGGCACCGGCGTATCGAAATTCGCCACGGCGCGCGCGCAGTACCTCGACTACCGCGACGCGCACTATCCGGATTTCGCGCCGACATACCAGCGGCTGGCGCAGTTTGGCGACGGCTTGACCAACCGCATCGTCGAGCAAACCATTGAAGCCCGGCGCGCGGCTTGCCAGGCCCAGGGCATCGAGTTCGACGAGGACGCGCTGATCGACGACGCCATGGTCCTGAACCCGGGCGACCGCCATCCCGTGACGGCCAGGCAGTTCAGCGACGACCTGCGGCGCATGCGGGTCTGCGCGGCCGAACTGGCGGCGACGCTGGCGCAGCGCACGTCTTTCCAGGCCTAGCTTGCCGGTCGCCGGCAAGGCCTGTCGGCGGTGGGGCGGCTGCTACACTCCCTGCAGTTTCCCCATGAGTGCGCCTTGGTTCGACTACTACACACCTCAGATTGGCAGATCGGCAAGCTGTTCGGCCAGTTCGATGCGGATGACGCCGCGATACTCGCGGATGCCCGCTTCCAGGTCGTCGAACGCCTTGCCGAGGCTGCCACCACGCGTGGTGTCGACCTGGTGCTGGTGGCCGGCGACGTCTTCGATGCGCAGACGGTCACCGACCGCACGCTGCATCGGCTGTTCAACGCCTTGAACGGCTACGCCGGTCCGTGGGTGTTCATCCCCGGCAATCACGATGCCGCGCTCAGCGAATCGGTCTGGACGCGCGCTGCACGGCTGAACGCCATCCCGCCGCACGCGCACGTGTGCCTGACGCCGCAGCCACTGGTGCTCAAGGATCAGGGCGTGGCGATCCTGCCCGCGCCGCTGACGCAGCGCAACACCTATAACGACCTGACCGAATGGTTCGACGGTGCGGATACCGCGCCCGGCCTGGTGCGCATCGGCATGGCGCATGGCAGCGTGCAGGGCATCCTGGCCGACGATATCGATTCACCCAATCCCATCGGCGCCGGCCGGGCCGCCCGCGCCCGCCTGGACTATCTGGCGCTGGGCGACTGGCACGGCTGCCGCCAGATCGACGATAGAACGTGGTACAGCGGCACGCCGGAAACAGACCGGTTCCGGGCCAATGATTCGGGCCAGGCCCTGGTGGTCGAAGTCGACGGCCCGGGCGCCGTGCCTACGGTGACCGCGCTGGCCACCGGGACATTCCGCTGGCGGATGGCAACATTGCAGTTGCGGGTGCCCAGCGATGTGGACGCCGCCATCCTTGAACTGGAGTCCCTGGGCCCGCGCGACGTGTTGCAGCTGGCCTGCGCCGGCCAGGTCGATCTCGATGGCTACCGCCGCTTGCAGCGGAGCATCGCCCAGGCGCGCGGCGTGACGCGCGCGCTGCTGGCCGATCTGTCGGCGCTCACCCTGCTGCCCACCGAGCAGGATATGGAAGGCCTGCGCGCTGACGGCTACCTGGGCGAGGTCATCGCCGACCTGCGCGCCCAGCAGGATGGCCCGGATAGCCAGGTCGCTCGCGATGCCCTGGCATTGCTGGCGGGGATCCTGGACCGCCGCGCGGGCAATGCCGACGTGACGCCGGCCAGGGACGCGCCGTGAAGCTCACCCGCATACGCATCGAACAGTTCAGGCAGTTCCGCGAGGCGATCGAGATCGATGGCCTGCAGGACGGCATCAATTTGTTCTCCGGTCCCAACGAAGCTGGCAAAAGCACGGTGGTTGCCGCGATCCGCGCGGCTTTCTTCGAACGCTTTCGCTCCAGCGCCGCGGAAGATTTCCGCCCCTGGGACGATCCGTCGGCGTCGCCGGCCGTCACGGTGGTTTTCGAACACGATGGCCAGGAATACCAGCTGATGAAGCGCTTCCTGGGACGCAAGCGCTGCGAGTTGCGTATCGGCTCGCGCGTGCTGGATGGCGCGGAGGCGGAAGAAGCGCTGGCGGTGCTGATGGGATTCCAGCATGCCAGCAAGGGCGCCAGCAAGGCGGAACACTGGGGCATCCCCGGCCTGCTGTGGATACAGCAGGGGAGCGGCCAGGACATACGCGATCCGGTGGCGCATGCGACAGGCCATCTGCGCACGGCGCTCGATGCGTCCGTCGGCGAAGTCGCCAGCACCCAGGGCGACGAAGTCATCGCCGAAGTCCAGGGCTTGCGCGATGCCTTGCTGACGTCCGCCACGGGCAAACCCAGGGGCGCCTACGCCGCCGCGCTGGAAAAATCCGTCGAACTCGAAGCGCTGCTGGCGGAATTGCAGCGCGAGGCGCTGGAATATCGGCACAAGGTCGATCAACTCGCGTCCTTGCGCCGCGAACACCAGGACGACGCGGCGACCCAGCCCTGGGCGGCCTTCCGGCAACAGGAAAAGGCCGCGGCGGCGGCGCTGGACCAGATCCAGAGCCTGCAGGACGCGCTCGCACTGGAAAGAACACAGGCCGCACGTTGGGACAGCCGGGCGGAACTGGCGCGCAATCGCCTGGAAGCCTACGCCGCGCAGCAGCGCGCCGTGGCCGCCCGACGGGAAATGCTGGCGCGGGCCGCCGACGCCCACGCGCAGGCCGCGGCGTCGGTCGACCCGTGGCGCGGCGAACTGGAAAAAGCGGAAGCCGCCCTGGCCGAGGCGCGCCAGCAACAACAGCGCGCCCGCCAGTTCGACGCCCGGCGCCAGCGTGATCGCGAACGCGCCGCCCTGCAGGCCCGTTGCGATGCGGCAACCGGTGCCGTGACGCAGGCCGAAGCGGAGCAGGCCCGGTTGATCGAGCACCGCCGCCAGGCGGCCGCGTTGCGCATCGACGAAGCCGTCGTCCAGCGCCTGCGCGAGGCCCAATTGGCCTTGCGCGAGCTGGAACTGCGCCGCGCTGGCGTGGCGACCAGGCTGCGTTACCGCCTGGAAGCGCCCGAAGGCATCGAAGCCGGCGGCGAAGTGCTGCGCGGCGACGGCGAACGGCAGCTGATCGCGCCGACCGTGCTGCGCGTGGCCGGCGTCGGCGAGCTGGAAATCATCCCCGGTGGCGCGGACCTCGCCGTACTCCGGCGCGAGCAGGAGGAATGGCTCGCGCGGCGCCAGGATCTGCTGGAAAGCGCCGGGGCGGCCAGCCTGGAGGACGCCGAGTCCCGCCTGCGCGCGCACGCGGCGCATCTGACCGAAATGCGTCACGCCGAAGCCACCTTGAAGGGGCTGACACCGCGCGGCATCGAAGCGCTGCGCGCCGAACTGGCTGATGCCCGGGCGCGCATCGCCGAGCTCGATGCGGCGCAGGCTCAGGCCCAGACGGCACCCACCGAAACCTCCGCCGAAGGCATCCCGGTGGCCGACGCCGAGGCGGTCGCCGCCGCCGCGGAAGCCGCGGTCCGCCAGGCGACGGAAGGCTGGCATGCGGCGCGGCTGGCCGAAAGCAATGCCCGCGCACGCGTCGAAGCCGCGCAACGCGAGTGCGATGCCGCCCACGCCGAACTGGAATCACAGGGCCGCGACGGCAGGCTGGCCGAGGCGGAGCGCGAACTTGCCCTGGCCGGCGCCGAGGCGCAAGCCGCCCTGGCGCGGGCGCAGGTCCTGGAGCGCCAGATCGCCCAGTCGCGGCCCGACATCCTGCGGCAGGACATCGAGCGCTTTCGCCGCAGCGCCGAACAACACGAAAAGCGCCACGCCGAGCGGCGCGACATGTTGTTCCGTCTGGAAGCCGAGCTGCAGGTCGCCGGTGCGCAGGGCCTGGACGAACGCGTGGCCGAAACCGCGCGCGACCTGGCACAGGCGCAACGGCAGGCCGCCGAGCTCGGGCAGCAGGCGCGCGCCCTGGACCATCTTCTGCGTCTGCTTCGCGGCAAGCGCGACATCCTGACCCGCCAGTTGCAGGCGCCGCTGCGCCGCGGGCTGCAGCACTATGTCGACCTGCTCTATCCGCAGGCGCATATCGAGATCAATGAAGACCTGATGCTGGGACCGCTGACCCGCGTCGGGCAGCGAGGTCCGGAAAGCAGTCTTTTCGAGGCGCTGAGTTTCGGCGCGCGCGAACAACTGGGCGTGATAGCGCGGCTGGCCTACGCGGATCTGTTGCGCGCGGCGGGGCGGCCCACGCTGATCATCCTGGATGACGCCCTGGTCCATAGCGACGACGCGCGCCTTGGCCAGATGAAACGCGCCTTGTTCGACGCCGGCACGCGCCACCAGCTGCTGCTCTTTACGTGCCACCCGTCCAATTGGCGCGATATCGGCGTCGTCCCGCGCCCGTTGGGCGAGGCACGCGGCGCCTGATTGCGCGGTGCTCATGCCCGCAGCGGCCCGACGGCTTGTCCGACGGGCCAGGCCAGGCAAATGTCCCTTGTTTGTAGGAAGTTACGTATGTGGGGCCTGGCGTTAC
Organism: Bordetella genomosp. 8; assembly: GCF_002119685.1. Taxonomy (NCBI): domain Bacteria; kingdom Pseudomonadati; phylum Pseudomonadota; class Betaproteobacteria; order Burkholderiales; family Alcaligenaceae; genus Bordetella; species Bordetella genomosp. 8. The sequence continues at coordinate 438,208 of NZ_CP021108.1, forward strand.
CGGTGGCCCGGTGCGTTCGCGGTACACTGGTCGGGACGCAGATATATTGGGGTCGAACCGGCGCAACCTGTCGATCTCCGGGTTATTACTAGGTCTTTTACGAGCGGATTATCCGTCCGGCTCGTGTAATGTTCTCTATGTCAAAGTGTGGCAGCTAAATTCGTTTTAATTTGTCGCAGATAGTTACAGTCTTCCAGGCAAACTCCTAAATCGTTCATGATGGAACCGCGGCTCCTTTTGGAATTGTAGGACTATGCCCACACCTTCCGGCGTCATGCCCCCGTACGACAAGCCCCGAGCGCTGAGCGGCTTGCGCGGTGCCGGTCGCGTCGCGCTGCTGATGGCGCCACGGCTAGGCGACACCCTGCTGATGATGACCCTGGCGCAGAACCTGGCGCTCCATGGTCGTCAGGTGACCGTGTTCGGCGACTACGTCCATGCGCTCAAGGACTGGTTTCCCACCATGGACGTCCAGCCGTCGCTGCCGCAGGCCCGGGCGCGGGAAACCCTGGCGCAATTCGACTGCGTGGGTCAGATGCACATAGGCTGGCCCTATACGCTGCACGACTGCCATGACAAGTATTTCTATTACGACGCCCACGTGGTCGTGACCGGCCGTGGCTTCGTCAAGCTTTTCCAGATCCGCGATTTCTGCCGCGACGAGCTCGCCATGCCGGGCGCCACGACGCACAACGCCCTGCAGCCGCTTAACCGGCTGGACCACCGATCCTGTCCCGGCCGTATCGTGCTGCATCCCACCTCCACGGAGGCATTGCGCTGCTGGGCTCCCCATCATTTCGAAGCCTTGGGCGTGCGCCTGCTCAAGGACGGGTACGAACCCAATTTCCTGGTCGCGCCCCATGAGCGCAAGGACTGGATCTTCCTGAGAGACGCCGGCCTTAAGGTTCCCGAACTGCCCTCGTTGTCGGAAGTGGCCTCGCTGATACACGCCTCGGGCTGGTTCATCGGCAATGAGTCGGGGCTGGGACATCTGGCGTCCAACCTGGGCGTCCCCACGCTGTCGGTGACCGGCCGTCCCACCCGCACCAAGGCATGGCGTCCGGCCTGGGCCACGTCGCGCATCGTCTATCCCGCCTACATACCGGGCGGGCGTTGGCGTGACCGCCTGTGGCGCGACTGGCTGTCGCCCCGCAGTGTCATGTGGGCGTTCCGCCGCCTGCAGCAGGACGATCGCCGCAATCCCGTCGCGCCGCCCTGGAATGCGGCGTGATGGGCGGCTCCCCTGTTTTTGATCGACTTTCCCGCAAGTGGCAAGCTTGCCCCGCACGACCGAAGCAGCCCAAATCATGCATGGGGTGATGGATCGGTATTGCCCCATACAGTGATTTGAGTCCATGCCATCGCTATATCCCCGTCTGGCGGCAATACTCGCCCTACTCGTGCCCGCGTGCGCGCTGACCAGCGCTTCGGCCGGGCCCACCCTGCTATACGTTGCGGGGTTGCTGGCCATCATCGCGATCGTCCACGACCGGCTGCGCGGCCGTGGTGCGACCGGAACCGCCACCGACACGGCCGGCGACACCGCCACCCTATGGCCGGCGGCGATCGCGCTTTGCGCGCCCTTGGTGTCCGTGCTGTTGACGTTCATGCTGGTGGATGGCGCATGGAGCTCGTCGGAGTTCGAGAAGTTCTTCCGCTTCGCGCTGGCCTGTCCGATCGGCTGGCTGCTGCTGCGGGCGCCGACGCGCTGGCTGCAGCAGGTGCAGTGGAGCATATTGTTCAGCGCCTTCGCCGGCTCGATCATGCTGATCGTCATCATGCACACAGCCGATCTGGGCCGGGGAACGGTCAGCGATTTCGGCGGGCGATACAACGCCGTGGCCTTCGCCGACCTGACGCTGTTCTTCGGCTTCGCCGGTCTGTTGATGCTCCCATGGACCCTGAGCCGCTGGCCGCGCGTCGAAAAGGCCCTGAAGATCCTGGCCGCGGTGTTGAGCCTGTACGCGACCTGGCTGTCGCAGACGCGCAGCAGCTGGATGCTGCTGCCCATTTTCGGCGTGGTCGTCCTGTTGTCGCGCGCGCATTGGTCCCGCCGGGCCAAGGCCGTCTTCGTGGCCGGCCTGCTCGTCGTACTGGCGGGCGCCTCAACCCTGTTGTGGCAGATTCAGGACAGTCGCATGCGGGAAGTCGCATCGGACGTCGAAAACTACGTGGACCACGCCGACCGCGACACCTCGGTCGGCATACGCATGCAGCTCTGGCATGCATCGTGGCTGATGTTCCTGGACCATCCCGTGATCGGCACCGGCGCACGCAACTTCCGGACGAATCTCGCCGAGCTGCGCGATCGTGGCATCGTCACGCCCCTGGTCGCCAGCGACTACGGCGAACCGCATAACGACCTGATCGCGGCCATGGCCGGCTACGGTGCGGTCGGCCTGCTGGCCATGCTCACCTTGTACCTGTTGCCGGCGGTTATTTTCTATCGGCGGATGTTCCATCCCGATCCGCGCGTGCATATCGGCGCGCAGGTCGGCCTGCTGTTCTGCCTGAGCTATACGGCGTTCAGCCTGACGGAAATGATGTTCCGCAACATGCGGAGCGTGCCGATCTATGCGGTCACGATGGTGGTGCTGTACGCGTTGACGGCGCCGCGGCGCCCCGTCGCGGTTGCACACGCCGACGGCCTGTCCGCCGGGACGCGTTAGACAGACCCGGGCATCGTCCGATCCAACGTCCAGCTTGGTCTGATTCTGCCAGGCAACGGGAACAATACCGTAACGTTTCTGCAAACTTGCCGCAGGTTTTCCGCAGGCAAGCTGCAACGTGCCTAACGCCGCACATCCCTTCCATGCTTGCCCTCGGTACCGATAGGCGCGCGTTCTGCGCGCCTTACCTGTCGGAGACGCTATGGGCAAGTTCACTGAACAACAGCTGCAGCTCGCGGGTTCGCTCGCGCTCGAACGCAGTTTCGTGCTTGGAAATACGTACCTTACGGATAAGGACGCCGCCTTCGCCGGCGGTGGGTTCGTCGAAGGATTGGGAAGCGATGGCGCCGATGTGGATATCTATGCCATCCGTGAATCGCACCTGACCATGACGCAGGTGGATGCCACACGCTATGAACGCATCGTGGGCCGTGGCGGCATCCGCCTGACCGCGCGTGACCGGCAAGCGGAAATCTGCCGCATCCATACATTGGTTCCGGGCACCTCGATCAAGGTCGGCGTGCATTACCGGACCTGGGATGAACTGAATGGCCTGACCATCGCGGTTCATCTTCTGCACGAGGCCGGCCACCGCAACCCGCTGGTCCCGGCCGAGCCGCTGCCCCTGCGCGACCTGGTATTCCTGCACCGTCTGTATACCTCGCACGATATCCAGGGCGCCGACCGCTTGACCCGCGTGCGGCAGGAGATCGGCCGGCATCGCTTCCTGTACCTGCTTTATCGTCGCAAGGTATGCAGCCCATCCCTGCTGGGCAATCTGCTGCATGCGTGGGGGTCAGGGGCCTGGCGACAATGCGCCACGCTGGCGCATGAGATGGCCGTGGCGCATTTCCAGGCCTACACGCATTTGTTGGGCAACACCCACTATCACCCCGTCTGGATATTGCCATACGCGCGATATCGCGGTGTGCCGGAATCCATGGTGGCCAAGCTGGTGCGCATCATGGTGGACAAGGACCCCTCCAGCGACGAGGAGAGCCGCCGTTTCGTGAACGGCTGCCTGGATTTCATCGACGAAGTCATGACAGCCGCCGTGCATCCGCTAAGCCGGGTCAGCGGGCATGCCTGCCGCGAAGCCGCCTGCGCCGCATTGGAAATCCAGCTGGCGCGCCAGCCGCACGCCTGCCCGGAATGGGAAGCCGTGTATCACCGCAAGGTCCATGGTATGAACGACATCATGATGCGGGAATGGCTGGAGCGCTACGGAGATGCCGTTCGAGTGCAGTAGTAGTCGGATCTCAAGCCCTGCCTATGCACGGAGCATGCGTGAAATCGATGGTCGTGGCGACCATCGCGCGCATGCTGCCCAACAGGCCGCGGCTGTCGCCGCGGCGCCACTGGAACGCGTACTGCAGTGGCCGCAACGGCGACCTCGCGCCGATGCGATGCAGCTTGAGCCGTTCCGCCCAGCCAGCCGGCAGGAAGCCCACCCCCACGCCGGCGCCTATCATTCCCGCCACCGCCGCCCAACTGTTGCAGACGATGCGCTGTTCCACGCTGGCCTTGTGCGCCAGCACCCAGTCGTCCAGCAGCCGCGTCGTGCCGGCGTCTCCCGGTAGCGTCACCAGCGGGTGGCGGCGCAGCAGCTCCTGCACGCCTGGCTTGGTTGTTCCGCCGGACACCGAGCGTTTGCGCGGCGCCGCCATCAATGCCGGCGCCGCGACCCATTCGAAACGCGCCTGGCCTATGGCTTGCGACACCAGTTCGCTGCGCGGCGACAGGCCGGCGATGACGGCGAAATCGAGTTCGCCGTCGGCCAGGCGCCGTTCCAGTACTCCGCCGACATTCACATAAGGCTCCAGGACCAAGCCTGGATGCGTCCCACGCGCAAGGGCGACCAGGGCCGGCAACCATGTCAGGGCCGACAGATCGCCGACGCCGAACCGGCAATGGCCGCGCAATGCGACGGCGTCGGCCGTCTGGCGTTCGAACGCCGCGGCCGCGTCCAGCACTTGCAGCGCCACGGGAAGCAGCCGGCGCCCCGTGTCGGTCAACACCGCCTTCTGCCCGCTGCGATCGAACAGCGGCTGGCCGATGGCCGACTCCAGTTCCGACAGGCGCTTGGAGAGCGCGGAAATCGACAGGTGGATGCGTTCGGCCGCGGTGGCGAAATTGGCGCATTGCGCTGCCCACCAGAAGGCTTCCAACTGCTTGACGGAAGGCAGCGCCATATCAATGTCCGGGAAGTATGTTCGAAAAAAGCGAATGAATCTGTCGAATATATATCGCTTTTCCGCGCGCAGCCAGGCGCCTAAAGTGGATGCCGATCTTCCTGGAGCGGCAATCCATGCATGCGAACAGCACGAACGAAACAGTCATGTCGCCATCCGGCACGGCCGCCACGAGCGCGGATCGCAAGCCGCCAGCCGTGCTTGCCAGGATGCTTTCCCTGCATGATTTCGAAGCAGCCGCGCGGGCTCGGCTGCCACGGCCGATCTTCGGGTACATCGCGGGCGCCGCGGAAGACAATGCTTCGCGCGACGACAACCGGGAGGTGTTCGACGAGTACGCATTCGTGACGCGCGTGCTGCGCGACGTATCGCGGCGGACCCAGGCGGTGGAGCTTTTCGGCGCTCGGTATGCGTCGCCGTTCGGCATCGCGCCCATGGGCATCGCGGCGCTGTCCGTCTACCGGGGCGATCTCGTGCTGGCGCGCGCGGCGCGCGATGCCGGCGTACCGGCCATCATGAGCGCGACATCCCTGATTCCCATGGAGGATGTGGTCAGCGAGTGCCCCGGGACCTGGTTTCAGGCCTATCTGCCTGGCGACCAAGCGCGCATCGATGCCCTGGTCGATCGCGTACGACGCGCCGGTTTCCAGGTCCTGGTGGTCACCGTAGACATTCCCGTCTCCGCCAACCGCGAGAACAACGTGCGCAGCGGATTCTCCACGCCTCTGCGGCCCAGCCTGCGCCTGGCCTGGGACGGCATGCTGCGGCCGCGCTGGCTGGTGGAAACCTTGCTGCGGACATGGGCGCGGCATGGCATGCCGCATTTCGAGAATTCCTTCGCCACGCGCGGCGCGCCCATCGTGTCGTCGAGCGTCATGCGCGATTTCTCTGCGCGCGACAATCTCGGCTGGGAACATATGTCGGCCATCCGCCGGCGCTGGCCGGGCCCCTTGGTCATCAAGGGCCTGATCGGCGTCGACGACGCGCGCATGGCCAAACGTATCGGCGCCGACGGCGTGATCCTGTCCAACCACGGCGGCCGCCAGCTGGACGGCGCGGCGTCGCCGATGCGCACGCTGGAGCGGGTGGTGCAGGCCCTGGGCCCTGCCTATCCCGTCATGATCGATGGCGGGTTTCGCAGGGGCTCCGACGTGCTGAAGGCGCTGGCGCTGGGTGCGCGGATGGCCTTCGTCGGCAGGCCCTTCAACTACGCCGCGGCGGTGGCCGGGGAGTCCGGTGTGCGGCACGCCATCGGACTGCTGCGCGCCGAGATCGATCGCAATATGGCCATGCTCGGCGTGGATCGTTGCGAGGCGCTGGGCCCCGACGCGCTCATACGCAAGGCTTGATGCCGTCGCAACCGATCGCCACGGCCGCCTTGCACGTCGGCGGCCGTGGGCAGGCATTGCTGTGGGCCTAGAGGTGGTACCTGACCGTCAGCATCGCGTTGCGGCGGTCGCCGAACACGCTGTAGAAATAGCCCGGCGGGCGGATGTAGTAATCGCGGTCGAAGATGTTGTTCAGGGCGATCGACACGTCGACGTTCTGGTTCACCTGGTATCCCACCGTCGCGTTGAAGATGGCGTACCCGCCCTGGGTCACACCGCGGGTGATGGCGGTCTGCGCGAGCATGCCGCCGCCCACGCTCACTTTCTGCAACGGGCCGTCGGTGAACTTGTACTTGGTCCACAGCTTGAACAGATGCTTGGGGTCGGTGCCGTCGGTCAGGTCGGCGTCGTCATTGGCGAACTTCACGTTCAGATAGGTGTAGCCGGCATAGACGTTCCAGTTCGGCGTGGGCTGGCCGTTGACCTCGAATTCCACGCCCTGGTCGCGCGCCTTGCCGCCCGGGATGCTGCCGGTGGGATGATCGGGATCGGTGACCGCGCGATCCTTGTCGTTGATGCGGAACAGCGCCACCGTCGTGTTCAGGCGGTTGTCCAGGAAGCTGTTCTTCAGGCCGATTTCGTATTGCTCGCCCGTGCGCGGCGGCAGCAGCGCGCCGGTAAAGCTCGTCGCCGTCTGCGCCGTCATGAAGCGCGAGAAATTGGCATAGGCGGTCGTCGATGGCGTGATGTCCCATACCAGGCCCGCGGACGGCAGGAAACGGTGCTTGACGTCGGCGATCGTGCCCCAGCTTGGGTCCGCGGACAGGACGCTCTTGCTGCGTTCCTGCAGATAGGCCTCGCGCGCGCCCAGTACCAGCGTGACGGGATCCGCCAGTTTCACGCGACCCTGGGTATAGAAGCTGTACTGCTCCAGGCGGCTTTTCGCGTCGTAGGTGAAAGGCACGCTGACTTCGGGCACGTCGTCGGCGTCGTAGAGGCTGAACAGGCCGCCCGGATTGGGCCCGGCCAGGGGAACGAACCCGGATTTGGCGCGCTGGTTCATCTGGGCATAGTTGAAGCCGGCCATCAGCGTGTGCGTCAGGCCGAAGGCCTGCACGGGGCCGGATGCGTGGGTGTCGAAGCCCGCCCAGTCCACGTCCGTCAGCTGCCGCTGGTCGCCGAAGCGCGCCTGGCCGTCCGCGGTGGCGGCGGGACCGGAGTAGGCGTACTTGGCGCTGAGCCTGGTCTCGCGGTAGAAGGCCGTGGAGTCCCAGGTCCAGCCGTTGTCGAAGCGGTGCGTGAGGTTGGCGTTGGCTTCCTTCAGCGCCGTATAGGAGCGGTTCCAGTCCGGGCTGTAGTTGTCGTGGTAGGACCCCGGCACGCGGCCGACCAGTGCCGTCCGCGTATCGTTGATGACGCCGCCCGCGCCGTAGTCCAGGCCGGTGATCTTGGTGACCTGGTAGCCTCCGGAGAAGGACAAGGTCGTGCGTGGGGAAAAGTCGTAGTCCAGGGCGACGTAGCCCATCGCGTTGCGGTTGCGCGTGACGTCCACGGACTGCTGCCAGTTGTTGCCCGCGATCACCGCGCGGCCGCGCAGGGTGCCCGCTTCGTTCAGCGGGCCGCCGACGTCGAACACCTGGCGCGCGCCGCCGAAGGTGCTGATCTGCGTTTCGCTGGACAGATGGAACTCGTCCTGCGGGCGTTTGCGCACCAGGTTGACGGTGCCGCCCGGCTGGCCGAGCGAGTCGTCCGTCACGCCCGCCGGTCCGCGCAGGACTTCCACGCGGTCGTACATGGCCATGTCGAACTGCTGCTGGTATTGCAGGCCGTTCATGATGGACACGCCGTCGAATTCGATGCCCATCTGGTTGCCGCGCGCGCGGTAGTAGCCGGTGCCGTCGCCGTAGTCCACCGAGCCCACGCCCGTGACGTAGCGCAGGCCCTGCTGGATGGTGGCGACGTTCTGGTCGTCCATGCGTTCGCGTGTCAGGACGGAAACCGAGGCGGGGATCTCCTTGATCGGCACGGGGATCTTGCCGATGGTGGCGGTGTTCGCCGCATAGGATCCGCTGCCTTCCGTGGCGGCGTCGGAAACGGCGCTGCCCGTGACCTTGACTTCGGGCAGCGTCGTGCTGGTATCCGGCGCGGGGCGCAGCAGATAGCCGCCGTTGTCCTGCTGTACGGCTTCCAGGCCGGTCCCGGCGAGCAGCGAAGCGAGCGCCGCGCGCGGGGTATAGCGGCCGCTTATGCCGGCGGTGCGCTTGCCCGCGGCCTGGTCTTCCGTGAAGGTCAGCAGGACGTTCGCCGAGCTGGCCAGGCTGCGCAGCGCCGGCGCCAGCGCGCCGGCGGGAATGTCGAACTGCCGCGCCGTGGCCAGCGCCTGCGGGGGCTGGCCGGCTGCCGCGCCCGCGGGCTGCGCGGCGGATCCAGGCGCGGACCGGGGCGCGGATTGCGCCCATGCGTGATCCGGCACAGCCCCATACAGCGCCGTGCCGCAGCCGACGGCGGCCAGCAGCCGGATGATGGCGCGCGGCTGGAATGCCCGCCGCGTATCGGCCTTGGTTGATCGATCTGGCGTATCTGGATGCGCGCGACGGCGGCCGGCAATCAGCATGGGTTCCCCTAGGCTTATAGGTGTGCGATGAAGTCCTCAGGGGATATGTGCCGCGAGCAGGCCGATCGGGCAGTCGTCGCGCGAAATTTTTTTTTCGACTTCAGGCGATTGCTTCGATGGTCACCCAGTAGCGGGTGTGCCGTTGCACCCGCACGGGCAGCACCTTCGCCAGCATGTCCAGGATGCGGTCCGTGTCCGCCAGGGGAAACACCCCCGACACCCGCAGATCGGCCGCGCGTGCGTCGCAGCGCAGAAAGCCGGGACGGTAGCGGCCCAGTTTCGTCAGGAAGTCGTCGAGCCGCATGTCTTCCGCGACGATCTGGCCACGCGTCCAGGCGATGTCGGCGTCGCGCAGCGCGGATACGCCGTCGATGGCATCCCGGCTGAAGGTGGCGCGCTCGCCCGCGCGCACGGTGCGTGGCGCGGCGGCCGCCGCGTCGGGCCTGATTTCGACCGCGCTTTCGATGACGGCGACCAGGGTGGTCCCCTCATCCTGCCGCGCCAGGAAGCGCGTGCCGAGCGCGCGCAGGCGGCCTTCCGCGGTCTGTACGATGAAAGGCCGGCTGTCCGGGACGCCGTTCACCGGTACGTGGCCGGTAACGATCATGGCCTCGCCGGCGACCAGGCGCACCAGGCGGTGCCGCGCATCGAAGCGCACGTCGATGGCGCTATCGGTATTGAGCAGGATGCGCGTGTCGTCGCTCAGCACGACCTCGCGCTGTTCGCCGACGCCGCTGCGATAGTCGGCGGTTGCCTGCCGCCATGCCTGTGTCCGCGAAGCGAGCAGGGTGCCCGTTCCCAGTGCGCCGCCCCACAGCAGCATGCGCATGGCCTTGCGGCGCCCGGGCGCCGCAAGGCCCGCATAGGAAGACAGCGCCCGATAGGCCGCGTCCGGCTGCATGACACCCAGCCGGCGGGTGACCGCCTCGATATGCTGCCAGGCCAGTTCGTGTTCGGGATCGGACTGGCGCCATTGCTGCCAGCGCTGGCGCTCGCTTTCCGTCGCCTCGCCCGACATCATGACCGTCAGCCATTCGGCGGCGGCGTCCGCGGTAGCTTCGCTGATCGCCTGGCCGCAGGCCATGGGTGCGGCGTGGACAGCGGCGCGGCCCGGCGGGGCGCGTCTGTCGTCCGGTAGCGAGGATTCGGCGGGCGTACAGGAAAAGGGCATGACGTGGACGTCAGAACGCCAGCGCGAACAGGCATTGCCGGTTGGCGCGTGTCAGGTACTGCTTGACGGAGCTGGCCGATACGCCCAGCCGCCGCGCGATGTCGGCATAGCTCAGTTCCTCGAAATGGGCCAGCAGGAAAGCCTCCCGCACCTTGGGCGGGAGGCCGTCGAGCACGGCGTCCATCTGCTGCAGGGCCTCCAGCGCCAGCAGCCTTGCTTCAGGCGAGGGCGCAAGTTCCTCCGGCATGGCGGCCAGCATTTGCAGATAGCTGGTTTCCAGCAGCTGGCGCCGGTGGCGATGCGCCACGAGGCGGCGCGCGACGGTCACCAGGAAAGGGCGAGGCTCCCGTATCGTTCGTGCCGCGCCCGCGGCCATGACGCTGACGAAGGTGTCCTGCGCCAGGTCGGCCGCGTCGAAGCTGTTGCCGACCTTTTTGCGCAGCCAGCCGAACAGCCACCCATGGTGGTCGCTGTATAGCGTGTGCAGGTCGTCACGGGGGGAGGCTTCGGCGGTCGACATGAGGCGAGCGGTCTGGCGGTCTGGGTGGAATACGTGCGAATAGTAATTGTTATCATTTATAACGCATCAAGCGCCCGTCGGGCAATGCCAGTCTTGATATCCCCATGTCACGGCGATACAGTGGCACCCCCCAACGCCCGACCCTCGGAAAAAGACGTGACGCAAATCAACCCCAAGCTGGTGCGGTTCAGCGCCGGTCCCATGACCAACCCCGACATCGGCAAGCCGCGCCGTCCGATGGAAGGCGACACGGTCTTCCGTACCATCACCGGGTTCGAGGGCAACAACGGCCGGGCGTCGTCCGGCATCTGGGAAAGCACCGCCGGCAAGTTCCGCTCCGACACCACGGGATATATCGAGTTCGGCTACATCCTGGAAGGCGAGTGCCGTGTGGTCGATCCCGACGGCACGGTGCACCATTTGAAGGTGGGCGATCCCTTCGTGATGCCGGAAGGCTACAAAGGGCACTGGGAAGTGGACCGTTTCGTGAAGAAGGTCTGGTTCGTCACCCTGACGAGCTGACGCGCCGGCGATGGCGCCCGTCGCCCGGGCGTCGGGCCTCGGCCCCATCGCCCCGGGCTACTTCCAGAAGATGTAGCGTTTTTCCAGCAGATTGACGAAGCCGAAGAACAACAGGCTCGCCGCGGACGCGACGAAGATCGCCGACCAGACCTGGACGAAGTCGATCTGCAATACGGCCTGGAATATGGTCCATCCCAGACCGCCGGTCGCCCCCAGCATTTCCGTGACGATGGCCACGATCATGGCGCGCACGGTGGACACCCGCATGCCGGCCGCGGTCAATGGGATGGCCGCGGGCAGCCTCAGCCGCCAAAGGATCGCGGCCCGATCCGCGCCGAAGCTGCGCATCAGGTCGACGGCGCGCTGGTCCACGCGATCGAGCCCTGCCAGGGCATGCAGGAACACCGTGAATCCCACCGCCAGGGCCACCATGACGATCTTGGATTCCGGGCCCATGCCGAACCACAGCAGGATGAGCGGGGCATACGCCACGACCGGCACAGAATTCAACGCGGTGGCCACGGGCAGCATGACGCCGCGGGCCCGTGGCAGCATGGTCAGGATGATCGCCAACAGGATGCCCGCGCCGGCACCGAGCAGGAAGCCGGAGACGGCTTCCATCACGGTCATGCGAGCCGCGGCCAGCAATAGCGCGTGCTGGTCCACGATGGCGGCGAGTATGCGGGTGAAGCGCGGCAGGACGTAGTCCGGAAGCGCGAATGCGCGTGCGCACAGCTCCCACAGCACAGCCACGCCCAGCAGCCCCAGCGCGGCGCGGCGGGCCGCGCGAGGGTTGCCGGGCCTGGGCAATGTGACCTTCATAGCTCGGCTCTCCAGAAAACGACTTTGCGCTCCGCCCAGGCGACCAGCCCATAGAAGGACGTGCCCAGCAGGCCGGCCATCAGGATGGCCGCCCACAAGGCGACGAACTGCTCGTTGTACATGGCTTGCAGCAGCAGCACGCCCAGGCCCGTCGTATCGCCGAACCATTCGCCCGCGATGGCGCCGAGCAGGCTGAGCGTGCAGGCCAGCCGCAGCGCGACGAAAATCTGCGGCAGCGCGGCCGGCAGCTGCAGGCGCATCAGCAACTGGAGCGGCGTGGCGCCGAAGCTGCGCAGCAGGTCCACCTGGCGCCGGTCGACGGCCTCGAGGCCTTGCAGCGTGTTCACCGTGACGGGAAAGAACGTCAGGTAGAAGGCGATCAGGGCCTTGGCCAGGATGGTGTTGCCGAACCACAGCACGACCACCGCGCCGAAAGCGATCACCGGTATGGTCTGCGAGATGATGAAGAGCGGAAATACCAGTTCGCGCAGCAGCCGCATGCGATGGAACAGTACGCCGTTGACCACGCCGACGACGGCGCCGGCGGCGTAGCCCAGCACGGTCTCGCACAAGGTGCGCAGGAAGCTCGCCGCATAGGTCTCGGGCAGGGCGGCGATGGCCTGCAGGATGGATGACAGGCTGGGCAGGTAGTAGGGCTTGATGCCGCCCGCGCGCACGGCGGCCTCCCACAGCACGCCGACGACGACGATGGCGGCCACGCCGCGCAGCAGCACGGCAGCCGCCGAGCCGGCACGCGGCTGGCCCGCCTTCATGGCCGACGCTCCGCCACCGGGATGGCCTGCAGGAAGCGGCTGTCGAAGGCCTTGGAGACGTCGACCGGCTTGCTGATCACCTTGTTGGTGAGCAGGAATTCCTCTGCCTTTTGCATCGCCGCCGGATCGATCCAGAACAGGCCTTCGGACTTTGCGTTGCCCGCCGTCATCAGGCGGTAGGCCTCGGTCAGCATGAATTCCTGGTGTGCCCGGTCCAGCGTGGGCGCGACCTTCATGACGATATCGACCGCGTCCTTCGGATGGGCCATGGCCTCGCGCCAGCCGCGGATGGAGGCGCGCAGGAAGGCCTTGACCAGTTCGGGCTGCTCCTGCGCCGTCTTGGTGGACACGATCAGCGTGTCGCGAGGAAAGGTGATGCCGTAGTCTTCGGCCTTGAACATGCGCAGGTTCTGCTCGCCCACGCGCTGGCGTATGGTGTAGAGCTCGTTGTACCAGGTGGCGGTCACCACATCGACATCGCCATTGACGAAGGGCGTCACGCTGACCTGCTGCGGCTGGATATCGACTTTGCTGCGATCGACGCCCTGGTTGGCCAGCATCCCGAACAGTACGTACTGGGCGCCGGTGAACCAGGCGGTGACCTTCTTGCCCTCGAACTCTTTCAATGTCTTCGGGCCGTCTTTTTTCGTCACGAACACGAAGGGTGTGATCTGGTGCGACACGCCCACCGAAACGATGGGCATGCCCTTGTCGATCGCGGCCATGACGCTGTCGGTGCCGCCGGACAGGCCGAAGGTGTCGGCGCCGGTGGCCACCAGGTTCTCGGTCAGCAGGTTGGGGCCGCCCGGGTTGATGGTCAGGTCGATGCCTTCTTCCTTGTAGTAGCCCTTGGCGAGCGCATAGTAGAAGCCGGCGAACTGCGTCTGCGGCAGCCACTTCAGCCGCAGCGAGGCCTTGACCGGCTCCTTGGCGGCGGGCGCGGCCAGGGCGGGCGCGGCGAGTCCGAACGTGGCTGCCCACGCCAGCAGGGTAAACAAGCGCTTGGTCTTCATCGTTCTATCCCCTATTGTTCAAAAAGGCCGCGTGCCGGCGACCGTCGTCCGGTGCATGATGCGTCGGTACCGGGTGTCTTCGTAAGGCGTGGCGCAATGCATGGTGCAGCGGTTGTCCCAGATGATCAGGTCGCCCTGTTGCCACTTGTGCCGATACGTGAATTCGTCAGAGATGGCATGCCGGTTGAGCGCCGCGAGCAAGGTCTCCGCTTCGTCGGCGGGCAGGTCGTTGATCTGCTTGACGATGTCCTGGCCGACGTACAGCGACAGGCGGCCCGTCACCGGATGGGTGCGCACCACCGGGTGCACGACGTCGGGCGTGCGCGCCTTCTGCTCCTCGGTCAAGGGCGCGCGGTCGGCGAAAGCCTTGCCGTAGTAGCCGGCGTAGGAGTGCGTGGCGGTCAGGTTGCGGATGCGCGCCTGTGTCTCGGCGGGCAGCGACTCGTAGGCCAGGTGCATGCTGGCGAACAGGGTGTCCGCGCCTTCCGGCGGGACCTCCACCGCATAGAGCAGCGAGCCCATGCTCGGTTCGGCCACATACGAGAGATCGGAATGCCAGTTCCAGCCTTCCTTGTGATTGCCGATGGGCTTGCCGTCCTCGGTCACGTTGGACAGCACATAGATCTCGGGCAGTCCCGTGGTCAGGAATTGCTTCAGGACGTGGGTCATCAGGTCGCCGAAGCGGCGGCTGATATCGACGTGGCGCTGGTTGCTCAGCGCCTGCCCGCGCACGAGGATCAGGGAATGGCGGTCGACTTGCCGCACCAGTTCGTCCACGGCGGCGTCGCTGTCCGGCGCGGACAGGTCCAGTCCGAGCACTTCGATGCCGAATCCCGCATGCAGTGGGCGCGTCTGTAGCATTGGTGGTTCTCCAGTAGCGGCCGGGGCGTCCTGGCCGGATCAGAAAAGAATTGCTATTGCTTGTATGAGGCATCGGTGCGATCCAGCTGCCGCACCAGCGCCGGCCATTCGCGTTCGCCGGCTACGAGGATGTCGCCTTCGTTGTGCCAGAACTGGCGCGCGGCTTTTTGGCACACGTCGGCGTCCGGCACGACGATGGGCCCGGCGCCGCCCGCCACGGCGGCCTGCATGGCGAGCTGGATACGTGCGGCACGCTCGAAGTAGTACAGCAGCATGAAGGCTTCGCCGGGCGTGCGTCCCAGGGTCAGCAGCCCATGGTTGCGCATCAGCATGACCGGATGCTGGCCCAGGTCCGCCACCAGCCGCTGCTGTTCGTCCAGGTCGATGGCCACGCCTTCATAGTCGTGGAAGGCCTGGTGGCCGTAGAAGCGCATGGCGAACTGCGACAGGGGCAGCAGGCCGTCGCGTTGGGCCGATACCGCCACGCTGGCGTCGGAATGGGTATGCAGCACGCACACCGCGTCGTGGCGGGCCTGGTGGATCGCGCCGTGGATCACGAAGGCGGCCACGTTGACTTCGTAGGGCGTGTCGCGAAGCTTGCGGCCCTGCGTGTCGATCAGCACCAGGCTGGACGCGGTGATTTCCTCGAACAACATGCCGTAGGGATTGATCAGGAAACGGTCGTCCGCACCGGGCAACCGCAGGCTGATGTGGTTGTAGATCAGGTCGTCGATCTTCAATGCCGCGACCAGCCTGTAGCACGCGGCCAGCGCCACGCGGGCTTCCCATTCCGCGGCGGGCATGCCGGCGGGGCAGGGCGGCAGGGACGGCATCGAGGCACCGGTGCGGGTTGCCTGGCCGCCGCTCATGATTGCCCCTGGGCCGTGCCGGCCGCGGTGAATGACTTCAGGCTTTCTTCCTCGATGGCGGCGAGCAGGGTGCGCTTGAGCTCGATGAACTCGGGCGACGTGACGATATCGGGCAGGCGCGGGCGTGGCAGGGTAACTTTCTGCTCCAGCTTCACGCGGCCGGGCCGCGCCGTCATGACGAGCACGCGATCGCCCAGGAACAGCGCTTCGTCCACGTCATGCGTGATGAACAGGATGGTGCGCCGATGCTTCTGCCAGACGTCCAGCAGCCAGCGCTGCATCATGCTGCGGGTCAGCGCGTCCAGCGCGCCGAAGGGTTCGTCCAGCAGCATCAGGTCGCGATTGAACATGAAGGTGCGCATCAGCGCGACACGTTGGCGCATGCCGCCGGACAGTTCGTGCGGATACTGCTTCTCGAAACCGGCCAGGCCGAATTCCGGCAGCATTTCCAGCGCGGCGCGGCGGGCATCGCTGCGCCGCACGCCTTCCATCTCCACGGCCAGGATGGCATTGTCGATGACGCTGCGCCAGGGCAGCAGCAGGTCGCGCTGCGGCATGAAGGACACCTTGCCCAGCAGGTCGCGTGCGCGGCATGGCTTGCCCAGGAATTCGATGCGGCCGCCGGCATCCGGCTCTTCCAGTCCCGCGACGATGTTGAACAGGGTGCTCTTGCCGCATCCGCTGGGACCCACGACGGTCACGAACTCGCCTGGGGCGATATCCACTTCCAACTCGCGCAGTGCCTGTACCGTGCCGAAGGTCTTGGAAATCCCCGACAGGGCCAGCAGGGGCTGCGCGGCGGTCGTGCGCGCGGATGCCGCGGTCCGCTGCGTCGCATCGGTCTGCGCATGGGGCGTGGGGGGAGACGCCGGCAAGGCGGATCGGATGGCGATGTTCATGGCGCTTCCTCTGTCGCTAGGTCCGCGAGTACGTGGGCCAGCACCCGGGCACCAGCGTAGAGATGCTCGGGCTCGGCGTACTCGGCCTCGTTATGGGTGATGCCGTCGCGGCACGGCACGAAAATCATGGCCGACGGGCAGATGGCGTGCAGGTAGCGGGCATCGTGGCCGGCGGCCGAAATCAGGTCCCGGTGCGGCAGCGCCAGCGCGTCCGCCGCGGCGCGTATCCGCGCGCGCATGCTTTCCGGAAAGACCAGTGAATCCGCGGCGGACAACCGTCGCACCTGCACGTCGCAGGGGCCCGCGTGCGCCTGGCAGGCCGGCTCGACCAGCGCCGACAGGCGCGTGAGTTCGTCGCTGTCGGGATGGCGCAGGTCTATGGAGAACACGACCTCGCTGGCCACCACCGACGGCGCACTGGGCCGGACATCGAAGCGGCCCACCGTGAACCTCACGATGTCCTCTTCATCGTGCAATGCCGCCGCCAGCGCCTGCACCATGGCGGTCGCCGCCAGCAGCGCGTCCTTGCGTTCCGCGCGAGTCGAGGTGCCGGCGTGCGCGGCTTCGCCGCGCACGTGGACACGGAACGTATGCTTGCCCTGGATGCCGCTGACCACGCCGATGGGCAGGCCTTCGCGTTCCAGGACGGGTCCCTGTTCGATATGCGCTTCGATGTAGGCATGCACCGCGCCACCCATGGGGCGCCGCGGCAGGTGGCGCAGCGTTTCGGCCGTGGCGTCCAGGGCGTCACCGACCGAGATTCCGCCGGCGTCGCGCACCGCGCGGGTCTCTTCCAGGCCGCGCTCGCCCGCGAAAACGGCCGAGCCCATCATGCCGGGCGCGAAGCGCGAGCCTTCTTCGTTCATCCAGGCCACCACGTCGATGGCGCGGCGCGGCCGCACGCCTGCCGCCTGCAGCGCCTGCACCGCTTCCAGCGCGGCCACGACGCCATAGACGCCGTCGTAGCGGCCGCCGGTGGGTTGGCTGTCCAGGTGGGATCCCGCGAGCAGCGGGGGCAGGCCCGCCACGCTGCCTGGCCAACGCAGGAAGAAATTGCCCACGGCATCGCGGCTGGCCTGCAAGCCCAGGGCCGCGCCCCACTCGGCCATCAGCGACTGGGCCTGCGCGTCTTCGGCCGACAGCGCCTGCCGGTCGACGCCGCCCGCGGCGGTCGCCCCGATGCGCGCCAACGCATCGAGGCGGTTCATCAGCCGGTCCTGATCGACCCAGGCGGACGGTGCTTGCATGCCGACCGTCATGTCAGGACGTCTTCATGATCTGCGCGGGCGCGGAGCGCGGATCGCGAGGCATCCAGCGGCCCTGCTCGGCCGTGGCGAGGAATTCCGAGACGAACTGGTTGAACAGCGCCGGCTCTTCCAGATTCAGCGTATGGCCCGTCTTGGGCAGCACCAGCAGCCCGCTGGCCGGTATCGTCTTCTTCATGAAGATGCCGGGCTGCAGGCAGTGGTCGTCTTCGTCGCCCACGATCACCAGGGTGGGCAGCGTCATTTCCTTGAGTTCGGCTTCCAGGTCGTAGATCGACGGGCGGCGCGCCTGCACGCCGCGCATGGTGTTGGCCGAGCCCGTTGCGTCGTGTTCGGCCAGTTGCCGCGCGAATTCCTGCCATCCGCGTGGATCCTTGAGCTGGAAGATGATGCGCGACGCGGCCTGGGCATAGGTCCCGGCGAATACGGCCGACCCCAACTGCTCGAACTTGTCGGCGACGTCGCAGGACACCTGGCGGAAATAGTCTTCATACTGTTTTTCCGCCCCGTAGCCGGCCCCGGCGACCACCAGCGACAGGGCGCGCCCGGGATGGCGCAGGCCGAAGTGCAGGACCGCGAAGCCGCCCATGGACAGCCCCACGGCATGCACCTTCCCCAGGCCCAGGCCATCCATGACGTCCACCATGTCGTTGACGGCGATTTCCTGGGAATAGCTGTCCACCGACGTCGGGACGTCCGAAGGCGCGTAGCCGCGGGCGCTGTAGGTGATGCAGCGATAGCGGCGCGAGAAATAACGCATCTGCGGCTCCCAGCTGCGCCAGTCGCCGCCGAACTCATGGACGAACAGGATGGGCGTGCCGCTGCCCGCTTCTTCGTAGTGCAGCGTGTGGCCGTCGCGCGTGGTGATGGTGGGCATGCCTGGATTCCTAGAAAAGGTCGTTGGCGGTGGGCTGGCGACGGGCCTGTTCGACCATCTCCGGCAAGAGCTCGCAGAAGCGGTCGGCCCAGGCTTCCGGCACGGTCAGGCTGATCTTGACGAAGCGGTCGCCGAAGCGCTTGGTGTGGTACGTGCCCTGGCGGATCATGACGCCCTGCGTCTGGTAGGCGGCCACCAGCGCTTCGGGCCGGATGCCGGCATCCACCGTCTCCATCACCACCAGGTTGGCCTGCGAGGGATAGACGGGCAGATGCAGGCCGGGAACGGCGGCCGCGGCCCGGGCGACGGCCGCCTGGTTGCGGCGCTGCCGGCGTTGCACGTCCGGGAACCATTCGGCCTTCGTCTCCAGGCCCGCGATCGCCGCACGCTGCGACAGCACGTTGCTGCCCAGGTTGTTGGGCGGCGCATTCGCCAGCTCTTCGATGATGTCGGGATTGGAAATCACCGCGCCCAGCCGCATGCCCGCCAGGCCCAGCCACTTCGAGAAGCTGTAGGTCATGATGGTCTTCTCGGGATAGAAGCGGTACGCCGGCGTATGCGCGTCGGCGAAGTGGAAATACGTCGCGTCGTGGATCAGGTAGGCGCCGACCGAACGCGCGATCTCGGCGATCTCACGGATCTCGTCCTCGGTGTGGCAGGTGCCCAGCGGATTGTTGGGATCGACCAGGTAGATGACGGCGGTGTCCGGGCCGACCGCCGCGCGCAACTGCGCCGGCGTCAGCTTGTACTGCTGGGTGGCGTCGTAGATAGGCAGTTCGACGACGCGCGAGCCAGCCTGTCGGGCGAAGTGCATGGGCCAGGCCCAGCTGGGGTCCGTGGTGACGAAGTCCTTGCCCGGCCGGCACACGTGGCGGCATACGCTGTACAGGGCTTGCACGGCGCCATCGGTGACAAAGGCGCAGGCGTCCGGCACGCCCGCGTCCTGCACGATCAGCCTGCGCAGCGTTTCGAATCCGGCCGGCGGCGCGTACGCGTGGTAATCGCCCCGCGTCAGGGCGTCCGTGACCGCCCGCAGCACGGCGGGATGGGGTTCGAAGTGATTGGTGTTCTGCCCCAGCCACATCAGGCCAGGCGTATTGCACAGCCGATCGAAATAGGCGTTTCTCTGTTCGAAACCGCGCATGCCTGTCTTCCTCAGATGATGGAGCGGCGCGACGCGATGCCACCGTCTATGGTCACGATGGTGCCGGTGATGTAGCCGGCGCGTTCCGACGACAGCCAGACGATCAGGTCGCCGACCTCTTCGGCCGACGCTGGCCGCTTGCCCGGATACTTGTCGAAGAGTTCTTCCCAGCGGCTCTCGTCGTCGTACCAATCCAGGGCGCGCCGCTTCATCAGCTTGACCATGCGGTCCGTCGCGACCGGGCCGGGATTGACGCCGACGACACGTATGCCGTCA
Organism: Bordetella genomosp. 8; assembly: GCF_002119685.1. Lineage (NCBI taxonomy): Bacteria > Pseudomonadati > Pseudomonadota > Betaproteobacteria > Burkholderiales > Alcaligenaceae > Bordetella > Bordetella genomosp. 8. Next base: position 458,023 of record NZ_CP021108.1, read on the forward strand.
TCCAGGCTGCGGCCACCCAGCGCGCGGGTGAACGCCATCATCGCGGCGTTGCCCGTGGTGCCGACGATGTAGTCGGCATCGGGGTTTTCACCCGAATTGCCGATGTCGTTGACGATCACGCCGCCGCCGCGACGCTTCATGTGCGCATAGAGCTCGCGCGACAGCGTGACGTAGGAAAAGATCTTCATATCCAGGCTGTCCCGCCAGATCTGGTCCGACAGCTTGTGCAAGGGGCCGGCCGCCGAATCGGCGGCGTTGTTCACCAGGATGTCGACCTCGGCGCAGCGCCGCGCCAGTTCCAGGGCGTTCTCATTCGACGCCAGGTCCATGGGGTGGATATGCACGGTCACGTCATAGGCGGCCGTCAGCGCGGCGCGCGCGGCGGCCAGCCCTTCTTCGGAGCGGGCGGCCAGATGCAGGGTCGCGACGCCCTCGCGAGCGAAGCTGTGCGCCGTCGCCAGCCCGATGCCCTTGGAGCCGCCGGTCACCAGCGCCGATTTGCCTTTCAAGCCCAGTTCCATCTGTCCTTCCCTTCCTGTACTCGTGGAGTGTTGGTGATGCTGGCTTGCATACATTGATGGGGGCCAGCCTTGCCTATGCGGTGTTGGCGGTCCGAGCTTTGTCCGTCCGCCTCTAGCCTAGGCAATGCAACATCCATGCCAGTTTTTCTGCGTGCTCATAGGGAAACGGCGTGGCCGGCATGCTTCAAACCAGTGCACAACATGGCCCATGAACGCCACGAAGTCGTGCATACAAAGTTGTGTTTGTTGTATGCAAGAGAAGTTATAATTCCAGTCGGCGAGTTCGCGATGGCCGGCTTCAGCCCGGCCGCCGGCGGATTCGCCGCCCCGGCCACCACAGCGAAGGATTCCAGTGAACGCAGCACTCCCGGACCAGGAAGCAGTCCAGGCCGCCGACGATGGCGCGCCGGCGCCGGCCAGCCGGTCGGTGCGCATACAGCAGATCCTGGAAAGCGAGATCTTTTCCGGCCACCTGGCCCCCGGGGCCAGGCTGGACGAGGTCGAGCTCGCCGCCCGCTTCCGCGTGTCGCGCACGCCGGTACGCGAGGCCTTGCGACATCTGGCCTCGGCCGGGTTGATCCGGATACGGCCGCGCCAGCCCGCCGTCGTCGTGGAATTGCCCGCGTCGCGCCTGATCGAGATGTTCCAGGTCATGGCCGAACTGGAGTCCCTCTGCGCGCGCATGGCGGCGCGCCGTATCTCAGCGTCGCAGCTGGCAACGCTGAGCGCGCTGCATGATGAATTGATCGAGTTGTCCAAGACCGACCGCGTCGCGGATTTCTATGAAGTGAATCGCCGCTTCCACGAGACCATCTACGAGGCCTCGCAGAACGAGTTTCTCGCCGAGCAGACCCGGGCGCTGCGTAACCGCATCGGTGCGTATCGCCGTCTCGTCACCCAGAAGCCGAGCCGGCGCGCGGCCACGCTGACCGAGCACGACGACGTGCTGCGCGCCATCGCCACCGGCAATGAAGAAGCCGCCGCGGATGCCATGCGCGGACACGTGAATCTGCTCGGCGAAAAGCTGCTGGACTTCATCGCGCTCTTTCCCAAGAGCGGACGCTAGGCGCGCGGCCTGACGCGCAAGCTTGACGCGCGCGTCTGTGCCTTTTTCTCCACAAAGCTGTCGTTTCCCTGCCACGACTGTTACGGGAGGCCGATTTTCGGCCGTCCGTTCGTAGCCGTCGGCGTGCAGCATTTTGGCCGGAGATGTGTGATTTAGCGGCAGATAGGGATCCATCAGCAATAAAGGCCATATTTAGGCCCGAAATTACCGCTTGCTCTTACAACTTAAGGTTCGTTTAAGAATTAAGATTAAATTACCTTAGTTGTTACCAAACCATACGGAAGAGCAGTGGGACACACTAAATCGGGTCGAGCGGGACGGCGTGGGGAATGCAATCAGCGGGTCGCCAACAAGGGCCGTCGTGCCCCGCGTCAGCGTGGCGCCGTCGCAGTGCTGGCATCGTTGGGCATGCTCGCGGGCGCGCCCGCCGGCGCGGACCCGGCGGTCAACATCGTCCGCCATGGCGAAGACGGCCGGGATGGCGAAACGGCGTTCGGCTGGACCGACGCCACGCCCGGGAAGAACGCCGATCCGGTTTCCTGGACCCAGCCCGGCCCCATCCAGGGCGTGAGCGCGCCGGCGCTGGAGATCGGTTCGGTCGGGGGCGCCGGCGGTTCGGTGTACAGCAAGGGCGTCTTCCACAATCTGCCCGGCAAGACCGGCGGCTACGGCGGCTCCGTCTGGGTGACCGCGCCGCAAGGATCCGATGTCTCCGGCACGCTCGGTGCCTCGGCCCAAGCGAAGCCGCTGATCAACGTCTATTCGATCGGCGGCACGGGCGGGATCGGCTACACCTCATGGACCGAAAGCGAAGGCGGCATCGCGCGCGGCGGCGATGGCGGGCCCGTGACGCTGCAGATCGGTTCGCGCGTCACCGCTTCCAGCGACGCCACGCCGCGCACGAGCGCGCTGCCGGCCATCCGGGTGTTTTCGCAAGGCGGCGCGGCCGGCGTCAGCAAGTTTGGAACGCCTTCTTCCGACGGCACGTACGACTATCGGGTCGACACAGACCGCGGCGGCTCGGGCGGCGCGGTCTCGGTGGTCTTCGACGGTAGCGCGGACGTCCGCGTGAGCGGTTCGCTGGCGCCCGCGGTATCCGCCAGTTCGCTGGGCGGAAATGGCGGCAGGGCGATCAATAGCGGCGGCTACCCGTCCAACGCCGGGCCCGGCGGCAACGTGACGTTCACCAACTGGGGGTCGATCTCCGCCGACGGCAGCAACTCCGCCGCGGTGATCCTGCAAAGCGTGGGCGGCGCGGGCGGCAATGGGGCCAACGGCGCCTTCACGTCCGGCACGCCTGGTAGCAAAGGCGGCGCTGGCGGCGTGGTCACCGCCGTCAATTATGGGTCCATCAATGCGCGCGGCGATTATGGCTTCGGCATCATGGCGCAGTCCGTGGGCGGTGTCGGCGGCAGCGGCGGGGGTGCCGCTTTCGTCTCCGGCGGCGACGGCGGCGGCGCGGGCCTCGGCCGCCTGGTCTCCGTCACCAACTACGGGACCATCAGGACCTCGGGCACCGGCGCGACCGGCATCATGGCGCAAAGCATAGGCGGCGGCAGCGCGCTGGACGCCTTCTACGCGACCCGGCCGGCCATCAGCAAGGGCGGCGGTTCGGGCGGCAATAGCGGCATCCTGCCGTTCACCAGTGGCGGCACGGGTGGCCAGGGGGGCGTCGGCGGCGATGTGAAAGTCGAGCATCGCGGCGTCCTCGTGACGGCCGGCGACTACGCCTATGGCGCGCTGTTGCAAAGCGTGGGCGGCGGTGGCGGGACGGGTGGCGCGGCGTCCAGCTCCACGGCCTTCCTGGCGGTGGCGCTCGGCGGCGCCGGCGGTGGAGGCGGCAACGGTGGCACCGTCTCCTTCGAAAGCTTCATGGGCAGCATCGAGACCTCGGGCGACCATGCCACGGCGGTGCTGGCCCAGTCCATCGGCGGCGGCGGTGGCGCGGGTGGCTATGCGACATCGCGCTCGGTCAGTCCCGGCTTGTCGGCGTCGTCCGCCACGGGCGGGTCGGGCGGCAAGGGCGGCTCTGGCGGCCAGGCCAGCATCCGCAACAACTCGGCGATCCGCACGGGCGGCGAAGCGGCGTTCGGGCTGCAGGCGTCCAGCATAGGCGGAGGCGGCGGCACGGGCGGCGGCGCCAGCGCGTTCGCGGTCGCCTTGCCCGCGGTCACGCCGTCGGGCGAGCCCCTGCCTTCAATCACCCTGACCAACGCCATCGGCGGTTCGGGCGGCGACGGCGGGCAGGGCGCGTACGCCCGCGCGGAAAACATCAACGCGGGCATAGAAACCCTGGGCGTCGGCGCGACGGGCATCCTGGCGCAGAGCATAGGCGGTGGTGGCGGCAACGCGGGCAATGCGTACGCTTACGGCCTGGCGATCGCCGCGCCGGGCGCCACGGCATTCAACGTGACGAACACCATAGGCGGCAGCGGTGGCGGTGGCGGTTCGGGCGGGGAAGCGCGCGCGTACAACGACGGCAGCGTCTCCACGCATGGCGAGAGCGCCATCGGCATGCACGTCCAGAGCATCGGTGGCGGTGGTGGCAACGCGGGCGCGGCGTCCGCGGCGGCCGACGCGCTCAGCCTCTACAGGACGATCACCTTCGGGCAGACCATAGGCGGCACCAACAGCAAGGGCGGCGGCAAGGGCGGCACGGTGACGGCCGAGAACCGCGGCACGATCGAGACGCGCGGCACGAGCGCCACCGGCATCCTGCTGCAAAGCGTGGGTGGTGGCGGCGGTAACGGCGGCGCGGTCAATGCTTCGGCGTCGTCCGGCTTGTCGTTCGACAAGACGCTGGACAGCCTGGTGCAGAAGCTGCCGCTGGCCGATTCGGTGGCCATTGTCGATGCCATCGGCGGCAATGGCGGAAACGGCGGCGACGGCGGCCTGGTCAAGGCCGAGCTGGCGTCCACGAGCCTGTTGCGCACCCGGGGCGCACAGGCCGACGGCGTGCTTGCCCAAAGCATAGGCGGCGGTGGCGGGACGGGCGGCGGCGGTTCGGCCGCGGCCAGCGGCACGTTCTCGGTCAACCTGTCGTTCGGCGGCAAGGGCGGCGCCGGCGGTTCGGGCGGCAAGGTCGAGGTCACCAACGGCGGCGCGATCGAGACCTACGGCAATGTTTCGCATGGCGTGCTCGCGCAGTCCATCGGCGGCGGCGGCGGCAACGGCGGCAATCTCGCCGCGCCCGACGACGCGCCGGACACGGTCGGCGAAATCTACGCCACGCTGAAGAAAGCGATCGGCGTGGAGGCCTACCAGAAATGGGCGGGCGACAAGAAGAACGCCGAGACCAAGGAAAACCTGGATGCCCTCATCAAGGACATCCAGAATACCGACACCTACAAGTCGCTCAACGATGCCTTCAAGAACTCCGAGTTCTACAAGGAGATGCAGGCGTCCGGCAAGAAGATCAACGAGTACCTGGACCAGCAGTCCAAGGGTTCGGTCAAGCGGCCGAACGTCTCCCTGACGCTGTCCATGGGCGGCGACGGCGGCAGCGGCAACCGCGGCGGCCAAGTCAACCTGACCAACCAGGGCAGCATCCTGACCACCGGCGACATCTCGTACGGCGTGCTCGGGCAGTCCATCGGCGGCGGTGGCGGCCAGGGCGGCGTCGCGTACTCGTCCGGCACCAACAAGACGAACCTGGGCGGTACGCTGGGCGGCAAGGGCGGCTCCGGCAACGTCGGCGGCGAAGTCGTCGTGAAGAACCTGGGCACCATCCAGACCTACGGCGGTGCGTCGTATGGCGTGTTCGCCGAATCGGTGGGCGGCGGCGGGGGCATAGGCGTCGGCGCCCTGAGCAGCGACAACAAGAACCTCGTCATCAACTTCACCGCGGGCGGCGCCGGCGGCAAGGGCGCCGATGGCGGCGCCGTCACGGTACAGAACACGGGTACCATCCAGACCCGCGGCGACGAGGCGCATGCGATCGTCGCGCAAAGCGTGGGCGGTGGCGGTGGCGCCTTCATGATGACCCCGCCCGCAAGCGACGCCAACGCCCCCGCGGCCACCGACGAGAAGGCCGCTTCGGCCGGCTCGCTCAAGGAACTGCTGAAGGCTGTCGGTATCGAGAAGATCCCCGCGGCGTCGACGGACGCCGCCAAGAAACCTTCGTCGAAATCGGGCAGCTTCACGCTCGGCGGTTCCGGCGGCATGTCAGGCGGGGGCGGCGCGGTCACGGTTACCAATAGCGGTTCCGTCACGACGTCGGGACTGGCCGCATTCGGCATCTTTGCGCAGTCCGTCGGTGGCGGCGGCGGCATCTCGAACGCCGCGGGCAGCCCCGGTGGCGTCAAGTATGCGGCGTCCTATGGCGGCAAGGGCGGCTCTTCCGGCAACGGCGGCGTCGTCAAGGTGGAGCTGGGCAACAATGCCTCCATCCGCACCGCCGGCGACTACTCCACCGCCGTGTACGCGCAGTCCATCGGCGGCGGTGGCGGCTACGGCGGCGCATCGGTGCTGCAAGGCTATACGCTGCCGGTGTTCGGCAACAGCGGCGGCACCAGCGGCGACGGCGGCTACATCGAAGTCCGCACGATCGAAGGCACCACCGCCATCCAGACGCAAGGCGCCAAGGCGCACGGCGTCGTCGCGCAATCGCTGGGCGGTGGTGGCGGCACGGTCAGCGAGCTGCTCAAGACCGACACCACCGCGCGCGCCGCGCTGGAGAAAACCGCTTCGGCACTGACTGCCGTCATCAAAAAGGTGGGCGGCACCGGGACCTTGCTGGACAACATCGACCAGGTGCCTGAAGATCTGCAAGGCGTGGCGCGGTTGTTCGGCAATGACAAGGACACGGTCAACAACGTCCTGAACGCCCTGACGACCAGCCTGAACCAGCGCAGCGCGTCCCAGGGCACCGGCGGCGAGATCTGGGTGAAGCTGAATGGCGACATCAAGACCAACGGCGCCGATTCGTACGGCATCTTCGCGCAGAGCGGCTTCCAGCAAAGCACCGGCGCGCTCGACCCCACCCGTGCCGGCGGCAAGATCAGCGTCGACTACACGGGCGTGCTGCAGGGCGGTTCAGGCGACGGCGCGGCCATTGCCATCGACGGCGGCAAATCCAACGTCATCACCATCGGGGCCGGTTCGTACGTCAGCGCGCTTTCGGGCCACGCCATCGTATCGACCTTCGGCCAGGAATCCGTGCGCAACTATGGCACGGTGGTGGGCGACATCAACCTGGCCCGCAACAACACCACGGAGTGGAACGAGTTCCGCAACGAGGCCGGGGGCACCTATGTGTCCGGCGGCAGCGGCATGGTCAACGTCAGCAATGGCGCGGGCTGGTTCTACAACGCCGGCAACTTCGACGTGGGCGGCGTGGACACGATCGCCACCGCGACGGTCAACAAGGTGGACCTGCTCCTGGGCGGCGCCCTGCTGGTGGACGTCAACAGCCTGGCTGCGCCCGGTACGCCCAACGCCGACGTGCTGAAGGGCGCCAGGATCTTCGTGGACGGCGTGGCGATCCAGCCGCACGCCGTGGAGGGCCTGCTGCCAGGCACCTTCCAGGTGTTGACGGCGGATTCCCTGGTGGTCAGGCAGCCGGCCACGGCCGGGGCCAACGCCGCCAGCCCGATTTCCTGGTCGGCGACGCAGAGCGGCAACACCGTCTCGATCTCGCCGTCGGCGGATTTCGCGGGCAAGGCGCCCAGCGATCTCACCAACACCGAACGCTCTCTGGTCAGCAGCCTGCAAAGCGCCTGGGACGCCAGCAACCCCGGCGTGGCCGGCTTCTTCGCGGCCATGGCGAACGTCGACTCGCCTGACAAGTATGCCAGCGCGCTCAACAGCCTGACGGCCACCGAGGACCTGGCCCAGGTGGCCACGCGCCAGACGCTGGCCGGTCGCAAGTCCCTGAACGCCGCCTTGAGCTGCCCGGTCTTTGACGGCGACGGCGTCACCCTGCGTGAAACGCAATGCGTGTGGTCGCGCATCACCGGCTCGCGCACGACCCAGAGCAGCAGTTCGGCAGGCGACGGCTTCTGGCAGAACGGCATCAGCTATCGCCTGGGCGGGCAATGGGAGATCCGCCCCGACTGGTTCTTCGGGGTCACGGGCGCCTACAACACCAACTCCATGCACACCAACGATCGCATGACGTCGGTACGTGGACAAGGCGGCGACGTGTCGGTTTCGCTGAAGCACCAGAGCGGTCCGTGGCTGCTGGCGGGCGCATTGCACGCCGGCTACGGCAGCTACGACTCCGACTCCCTGTTCGTCATCGGCGACGACATGTGGAAAGCGGAAGCCCGCAACGATGTCTGGACCGCCGGCATGAGGCTGCGCGCGGCCTATGAGGTGGTGGCCGACAACTGGTATGTGCGGCCCTATGCGGACCTGGACGTGCTGCACAGCTACATGCCCGGCTACACGCTGAGCGGCGACGGCGCGACGCTGAAGACCAGCTCGCTCAGGCAATGGACCTTCGCGATCTCGCCGATGATCGAAGTCGGTACACGCGTCGATGCCGGCCGCTTCGGTTGGCTGCGTCCTTTCGTGTCCGTTGGCGGCACCTTCCTGAACAACAGTGGCTCGCGCAGCAAGGTGTCGTTCTCCGAAGGCGAAGGCGACGGCATCACGTTCACATCGAAGTCGTCCCTGCCCGATCGCATGTTGAACCTGGGCGCGGGTGTCCAACTCTATGCCAAGGACAAGTATGAGCTGCGCATGGAGTACCAGGCGCAACTGGCCTCGCATTTCACCAACCAGGAACTTAGCCTGCGCGGGGCGTATCGGTTCTGAGGCGCTTGGGCCGCGTCTGCGGCTGGAGCGGCGTCGGCCGCTCCATGCCGGCCCGCGTCATTCCACCTTCAACAGCCCCGAAGCGATCAGCGCGCGATACGTTTCGACCTGGCGATCCAGGAACTGGTCGAACTTCGCGCCGCTCATCTTGACCGGCACGCCGCCGATGTCCTCGATGCGCTTGCGGACCGCGGGATCGTCCAGCGCGGCATTGCTGGCGTCGACCAGGCGCGCAATTGCCTCGGGCGGTGTGTCCTTCGGGGCCATGGTGGCCGTGAACGGCGCGATATCCACTTCCGGCTGCTTCAGTTCCGCCATGGTGGGAACCTCAGGCAAGGACTCCACGCGCTGGGGGAAGACCACGGACACGGCGCGCAACTGGCCTGCCTTGATCAGCTGCAATGCCGAAGGCAGGTCCGTCGCCACGGCGTCCAGCTGGCCGCCCAACAGATCCTGCACCGCCGGTCCCGCGCCCCTGTAGGCCGCGATCACGAACTGCTGGGACAGCGCCTTCTGCATCTGCAGGATGTTGACGTGACCCGCCGTGCCATTGCCCGGATGGCCGAACTTCAGCGCGCCGGAATGGGCCTTCGCATACGCCACCAGGTCCGCATAGGACTTTATCGACGAGCCGGCCTTGGTCACGATCACGTCGGGCACCTGCGTCAGCAGGGCCACCGGCTTCATATCCTGCAGGCTGTAGCTGGCGGTCTTGCCGGCCAGCTGCCAGCTCGATACGATGGGGCCGGTGGTGCCGATCATGATCGTATAGCCGTCAGGCGTGGCTCGGACCATCTGGGTCGCGCCTATCATGCCGCCCGCGCCGCCCTTGTTTTCCACGATGAACGACTGGCCCAGCTGCTTGCCGTACGCCTCGGCGAAAATGCGCGCGCTGCTGTCGGCATTGCCGCCCGGCACGAAGGGCACGATCACCCTCACGGCGCGGTCGGGATAGTTGGACTTCTGCGCCCAGCCGGCCAGCGGATGCGCGAGCAGGCCGGCGGCGAGGGCCGCGGCGACAAAGCCGCGGCGGTGAGTTTGAAGGTTCATGGCGAGTCTCCCGTTTGATGAGTTTTGAAAGTGGTTGCCTGCATGCCTCGCGCTAGGTTGCGACGAGGTGATCCGTACTGAGTTGGTCGAGATTGCCGACCCCGAGCAAAGCCATGTCGCGATGGATCTCGTCGCGCAGTAGCGTGATGGCATGGGCCACGCCTGCCTGGCCGCCGACCGCGGCGGCATAGGCCATGGGCCGTCCCACGAAGACATGGTCCGCGCCCTGCGCCAACGCCTTCAGCACATCCGTGCCGCGCCGGATCCCGCTATCCAGCATCAGGGCCATGCGGCCCTTGGCCTTGACCGCTTCGGGCAGCACCAGCATCGGCGGCGCGGTGCCGTCGAGCTGGCGGCCGCCGTGGTTGGACAGGATCACCCCATCCGCGCCCGCCTGCTCCGCGCGCATGACGTCGGTGGCGGAGATCAGTCCCTTCACCACCAGCTTGCCGCGCCATTGCCGGCGCACCAGCGCCAGGTGTTCCCAGTTCAGGTGGTCGCGCAGGCCGAACTGGCGCACCACGCTGCGCGAGATGATGGGCACGCCTCTTCCCGCGCCGGCATTCTCGAAATGCGGCATGCCATGGCTGGCCAGCGTGCGCCCCAGTGTGCCCAGCAGCCAACGCGGACGAAGCAGGCCGTCCCAGGCCAGTCGCAGCCCGGGCCGCAAAGGCGTGGTGAAGCCCACCCGCACATTGTTCTCGCGATTCGCCAGCGTCGCCGTGTCCACGGTAATGACCAGGGTCTTGAAGCCGGCCTTCTCGACGCGCTGGATCAAGCCTTCGATATGCGCCTGCTCGCCCGGGATATAAGCCTGGAACCAGCCGCAGGTCGGCGCCGCCTGGGCGACCCTTTCCATGCGGGTCAGCGACGCGCCGCTCAGCACATAGGGGATCCCCGCGGCTTCGGCCGCGCGCGCCATGACGACGTCGCCGTCGAAGGCGAACATCGCGCAAAGCCCCATGGGCGCGATCCCGAACGGCGCCCGGTATGCCTGCCCCATCAGGGTCCGCCCCTGGTCTCGGGCGGACACGTCGACCAGCACATTGGTGCGGAACATCCACTTCCGGAACGCCGCGACGTTGGCCTGCAAGGTGACGTTGTCCTCGACCCCGCCCTGCAGATAGCCGAAGATCGGCCGCGGCAGCACCCGCTTGGCCGCCTCTTCCAGATCGCCCAGGGAAAGAATGCCGCGCAGCCGGGGGGGAATATGGCGCCGGGCGTTGGGCGCGGGCCCGAGCTGTTGGCGCGGTGGGGTCGTCGTCATGGGCGTTCCGTGTGACCTCTGCATAGCCTGCAGAAAGGCCGCATTGGAAATCACGCCGGCCCATGCCGGCAATCCGTTACGCGCTGCGTAACATCACGGGTGCCACGTCGCCCGCAGCGCGGTGGCGGGAACGGCGCCCAAGGCCACGCCCAGCCGCCTGGCGGCGTCCACCGTGGCGGGCGCCAGCTTGCGCAGGACGGCGGGCGTCAACCGCTCCACCGGACCGGAAGTGCTGATGGCGCCGAGCACCGTGCCGTGCGCGCCCCGCACCGCCGCCGCCACCGCGGCCGCGCCGGTGGAGCGCTCGGCGCGCGCCCAGTGATAGCCCTGGCGCCGGATGCGTTCGTAGAGATCGCCCGGCTCGCCCAGCGCGGCGAGGATGGTCCGCCCGGGCGCCCCGAGATCCAGCGGCAGGAGCTCGCCCGATCGGGGATGATCGGGGCGCGCATTCGGGCCGTCGCAGCGCATCAGGCAACTGCGCAGATTACCTTCGTGCACGTAGAACGAGGCGCTCTCGCCCGTCTCCAGGGAGAGCTTGCGCAGGATGGGTTCGATGACCGAGCCGACGTCGAATTGCGCCTGGTAGCGGGAGCCTATCCAGCCGGCGGCCGGCCCGAGCCGCCACGCACCGTCCTCGCGCTGCACCATGAATCGGGACAGCGCCAGGGTGCGAGCCAGCCGCAGCGCGGTAGGCTTGTGCATGCCCGTGCGGCGGGCAAGTTCGGTCAGCGAAAGGAACACCTCGTCGCCGCCGTCGAAGGCCTTGAGCAGGGACATGGCGCGGACGACGGCGTGCACATGTTCCTGGCCGGCGACCGGCGCGATGTCGTCGGGTCCCTTGAGCATCTCGGGCCTGGGCGGCCGCGCCGGCGCCGTGGGTGCGCGCGATTTCGCCATACGGTTTTCCATCCGCGTATCGGTTGTCTCCAAGGCGCGATGTTACGCCAGCCGTAACGCGTTGCGTTGGCGTCCGCGGCTGATCATCATGCGATGCCTGATCGATAACAACAGACCGGAGACGATGCGATGAGCACCCAGGTGAACCATGGCCGACGTCGCCTGCTCGGCGCGGCCGCCATCATTCCCTTCGCCGCCATTGCACAGGAGCGCTACCCGAGCAAGCCCATCCGCATGGTCATCCCCTTCGCGGTGGGCGGGGCGACGGACGTCCTTGGACGGGAACTTGCCCAGGCGATGGGCGCCACGCTGCGGCAATCCTTCGTTGCCGAGAACATGGGCGGCGGCGCTGGCGTCCCGGCGCTGAATACCGTGGCACGCGCCGCCCCCGATGGCTATACCATCCTGTTTTGCGCATCCGGCAACATTACGTCCCAGCCGTTGCTCAGCAAGAATCGCGTGGACATCCTGACCGAGGTGACGCCCGTCGCCATGGTCGACTCGGCGCCGCATGTGCTGGTGGTGAGCGCGAAGACGCCGATCAAGTCCGTGGCTGAACTGATCGCCTACGCCAAGGCCAACCCTGGCGCGTTGAACTTCGCATCCGCCGGCGTCGGTGGCCTCGCCCACCTGGGCACGGAGCTGTTCGCGCGGACCGCCGGCATCGAGGTGACGCACATCCCGTACAAGGGCGCCGGCCAGGTCATGACCGACCTGGCGGCGGGCCGGGTGCAGGCCATCTTCGGCACCATGCCGTCGTTCACGGCGATGATCGGGAGCCGGTCCATACGCGCGCTTGGCATCACGGCACCGAGCAACGCGAGCCCCCTGAAAGGCCTGCCTTTGATCTCCGAGACCGTGCCCGGATTCACCTACAGTTCCTGGAACGCCTTGTTCGCACCCGCGCGTACGCCCGCGCCGGTCATCGACAGGCTGTACGAAGCGGCCGGGCAGGCGCTGCGCGATCCCGGCCTGGCCCGGCATTTCGACGAACAGGGCGTGGACCTGGTGCTGAAGAATGGCGACCAGTTGGCCGAGATAGTCCGCAAGGAAACGGCCGTCTGGGACCGTATCATCAAGGACGCGGGTATCCAGTTGAACTGATCGGGGAACATGCATGGGCCAGGAACATCTCGTCGGCCATGGCTCGGAAACGGGCGCGGTCCTGTTGGCATCCATAGGCCGCCGCCTGGTCCGCTATCGCCTGGGTGACGACGGGTTCGTCGAGCGGGACCGCCTGGAGCTGCCGCTCGCCGTTCAATACGCCTGCTTCCATCCGGCCAGGCCGATCGCCTACGTCGCCTGCAGCAATGGCGGCGTCGCCAGTGCGGGAGACCGTCACTGCCTGGTCCAGGTGTCCCTGGACGATACCGGTATGCAAATGGCGGCGGAACCGGTCGCGCTGCCATACCGCCCGCTGCACGCGTCGGTGAATACCGAAGGCAAGCGCCTCACGCTTGCCTACAACCGTCCGGCGGCGGTGACCCTGCATGATCTCGACGACGATGGCCGCGTGGCGCCGCGGCGTCGGCTGCTGGCGGAAGGTACCGCACTGGTCGGGTACTTCCCGCATCAGGTGATATCGATGCCCGGCAGCCGGGACCTGCTCCTGACCTGTCGTGGCGATGACGCAGGCCAGGCCGGCGAGGAGAACCCAGGGTCCTTGCGAGTACTGCGAGACGAAGGCCAGACGCTTGCATGCGCACAGACGGTCGCGCCGGATGGCGGCTTCGGTTTCGGCCCGCGCAACTGCGCTTTCCACCCGCGGGGGCATATGCTGTATGCGGTGCTGGAACGCCAGAATCGCCTGGCGGCCTTCCCTTATCGGGAAGGCGTCATCGCGCCCCAACCAAGCTGGGATGTGGAGCTGCTGGAGAACGCCGGCAACGTAAGGCGGCCGCAACTGGGCGGCGCCATCGCGATCCACCCCACCGGCCGATACGCCTACGTCGTCAACCGCGCGCACCCGGTCGCGGACGGCTCCGGGCCGTTGCCGGCCAAGGCGATGACTTGCGGAGAGAACAGCGTCGTGGTCTTCGAGCTCGACGCCCAGACCGGCGAGCCGCGGGAAATGCAGCGCCTGGCGCTGGACGGCCTGCACGCCCGCTGTCTTGCGCTGACCGCCGACGGCAAGGTGCTCGTCGCCGCCCCGCGCCAGGCTGGCCGCTTCATGCGCGACGACGGTCGCATCGTCGAATGCACGGCGGGTTTCGCGACTTTTCACGTCGCCGACACGGGTCGGCTGACGTTCATCCGTCAGGACGTCGTCGATGTCGGCAACGATCAGTTGTTCTGGACCGATTTCGCGCCGGTCTGAGCGCGCTGGCCCCCGCGTCGCTTTCAGGCGCTCAACTCCAGCCCATGACGTTTCATCACCGACTTCAGCATGTCGATATCCGGCGGACCGCCGGCGCCCAGCACACCGGCCACTTCACGGAAGTAATCGGGACCGATGTTGGCGGGCGAGAACACCACCAGCGCTCGGGCGGGAACATCGCCGGGATTGGAGAAATGATGGACGCTGCCGCGTGGCGAGAAGCAATGGTCGCCCACGTTCAAGACCTGGACGCGGTCATCGACGCGGTAGGTCAATGATCCTTCCAGGATGTGGATGGTTTCGTCGACATCGACGTGTCGATGCGGCGGCGGGACCTTGGCCTGAGGTTGCACGATCATTTCCGCCATCGCCATATGGCCCGTGGTGTCTCGACCATCGACCAGGAAGCGCATCGATAAAGAGCCTATGGTGATCAGTTCGCGTTGCGCGGTATCCATGTCGGTCGTCCTCTGTGGTAAAGTCACTTTACCGATATGGCTGCCAACCGTCAATCCCCCTCTGCCCGGCGCTTCGCTGGCGATCCTGATCCCGATGACCCGCTCATCGGCGCGCGGTTGCGCTATTGCCTGACCCTGGTGGAGCAGCGGCTGAGCAGCGCGCTGGCCGAATCGGGCTACGCCGATATACAGATTGCGCACTTCAAAGTGTTCCGCTTTCCGCCGCCCGAGAACACCCGTCCGATAGACCTCGCGCAACGCGCGGGCATGTCCAAGCAGGCGATGAACTACCTGCTGCAGCAACTGGAAGAAATGGGCTACGTCCGTCGGATCAACGTAGCGGGGGCGCCGTCGCGCGTCGTTTCCCTGACCGAGAAGGGCTGGAAGGTTGCGGAAATCCAGCGCGCCACCGTGCACGCGATCGAAGACGAATGGGCGCGACGCATCGGCAAGCAGCGCTTCCAGGGGTTTTATGACGTGCTGAAGGAACTGAGCGACGCCTTGTAAGGGCGCCGCCGGCTCAGGCTGATCTGTCCGATGCGTTAATGTACCGGGAAGAGCCCTACATCCATCCCAGCCAGCGCCAGTACGTCATCCCGAACCCCAGCATCAGCACGTATCCGATGACGGTGATGGCGATACCCACCTTGGCGAATTGCCTGGCGGTGAATGTTTCCGTACCCAGGCACACCATATTCTGCGGCGCGTTGATCGGCAGGATGAAACCGTAGCTGACGACGAAGCCGAGCAGCATCGTCATTCCCAGCCGATTGAAGTCGCCTGGCAAGGTCGCCAGGACGGAAATCAAGATCGGCAGCATGGCCGAAGTCAGCGCGGTGGCGCTGGCGAAGCCCAGGTGGATGACGATAAGGAAAGCGGCCAGGATCGCGAAAATCCCCAGCGGGCCGACGTCCGCAAGGCCCGTATGCGCCACCACCAGCGCCCCCAGCCATTGGCCGGCACGCGTCGTCAGCAGCGCGGTCCCCAGGCTGATGCCGACTCCGAACACGATGACCGTGCCCCATGGGATGCGTGATTGGACGTCTTTCCATGTCATCACCCCGATGCGGGGCAACAGCAGCAGCACCAGGCCGAAATAGGTGGTGGACGTGGTGTCGAAGCTGTGGAGCCTGCCTTCCGTGGCCCAGGACAGCAGCAGCAGGACGGAGACGGTCAGCAGGCGCTTCTGGGGCCCGGTCATCGGGCCCAGTTCCCGCAGCGATTCTTCGACCGCTTCCTTGCCGCCGGCAATATCGTCGCGTTCCGGGGGCAACATCTTCAGCACCAGGAAGATCAATATCGCGGACATGATGATGGCCCACGGCGCGCCCGCGATCAGCCAGTCGGACCAGGCCACCCGCGCATGCAGCATCTTCTCCATAAAGCCTATCGTCAACAGGTTCTGGGCCGCCGCGGTCTGGATACCGACGTTCCAGATGCTGGTCGCCTGCGCCACGATGATCATGATGCCGGCGGCGATATTGGAGCGCTTGTCGACGCCGAATGCCGCGATCACGCCCATCATGATCGGCACGACCGCCGCGCTGCGGGCCGTGGCGCTCGGCACGACGAGGCTAAGGACGATGGTGACCGCGATGCTGCCGACCAGGATGCGCCGCGTGCTGGTGCCGACCTTCGACAGTGTCACCAGCGCGATCCGCCGGTCGAGGCCGGTGTAGGTCATGGCGGCGGCGATGAAGAGCGCGCCGGCCACCAGGGCCAACGCCGAATTGGCGAAGCCGGTCAACGCCATGCTGATCGCCGCCGACGTGCCGTAATGCGCGGTGGGATTGCCGACGACGGGCGCCGTACCCAGGAGAAAGGCCATCAGGGTGGTGATCATGATGGCGCTGGCCTCATAGGAAACGGCTTCCGTCACCCAGACCACCACCGCGAATACCAGAATGGCCAGCATGCGATGGCCCGCCACCGGCAAATCAGCCGGCAGGGGCAGCAGCAGCACGACCACCAGCGCCGCGAATCCCGCCATCAGCCCCATGGGCAGTTTGTTTTTCGGCGCGGGCGCGGACGGTTCCGTGGCGCCTGTAGAGGTCATCTCGTACTCCGGTAGGCTGGACTGCCTCGGTTTTAAACCGGGTACGGATGACATTTCAATCGGAACCGAAGGCTTCGATGATATCGATCAAGAAAATTGCGTGCCCAGACCTAGCAGGCTTTGCGTAAGTACCGTCCTGAACTGGCCGACGACCATTCCGTACCAATCGTCTTCCGCGACAAAGAAGCTCCGCTTGAGTTCGTCGCGCACCTTATTGCGCAGGGCGGAATTCTCCGGCTCCTGGCTCATGTAGCACCAGTGGTCCGCCCGTATCGCCTCCAGCATGCGCATCAACGGCACCGTACCGAACTCCAGCGCGATCGTCGCACCTTTTGCGCGGGGACATTCCTCGTTCAATGCCCGCAGCATCGGCCCGTCGATTTCGAACATGACCGAGTCGTTGCGAACCGGCGATATGACGTCCGCTCCCCACCACGCGCTCGCGAACGGGAACTCCTCATTTCGGCCGATGAACACCTTTTCGCAGTTTCCTCTCGGTCCGAGTCCCGTATGAAGGTCGATCCAGGCAACCTGCCGCGCCACGCCCGCGCGCCTGCGAAGGAACTCGCGGATGACCGAATTCGACCAGCTCGCGGAAGTGCCGCCAAAGAAAAGGCCCTTCGGATCATCGTATTGGCCCCTGAAGAGAATCTGGCCGTAGCCATCTTCCCCGAGCGCGGCAATGCGGCCTGCCAGGCGAGCGGCGTGCTCTTCATCCGCCGGCCAGGTTGGCGGAAGCAGGACGTCGGCGAGCGCCCGATAATCCTTGTTCTCCGGCAGCCCGCCATCGAATCGCAGGAAGTTTCGATTCAGGTCGATATTGTCTTCATTGACCCGACGGCCATATGAAAAACCATGCGGATTCACGGCATGGATGATGGCAATCGCGACGCCGAGCTCCTGCGCGCGAGCCAGTAACGCGTCATCCTGCAACAAGGCGATCTGGCACCCGGATCCGCAGTAGCCTTCGACCCCGTGTATGCCGGATGTCACGATCAGCAGCTTAGCTGCGTCTTCGGGGCCCGCCCAGACGATGTCGGTGGCCAGCGTCTCGCCGTGCAGGCCTTTTTTCGCCGGCAAGACATGTTCGGTATGGGCCAGGCCGTGTTGACGTACGGCGTTCAGGAATTTTTCTCTTGCCTCCTGATAGCTGGCCGAAAAACAGTTCGGGATATTCACGTCGGCCATCAGGCTCTCCCCAGCGCGTCGTTGCCGGGCAAGCCGCCCGTGGAATGGCTGGACTCAGCCTCGTCGAGCTTGCCGCCGGTGCGGTCGTCGATCCAGAACATGACGAGCGACGAGATCAGCGTGATCGCCAGCAGATACCAGGCCGGGGCGAACATGTTGCCCGACGCATGGACGAGCCAGGTGAGGACAAAGGGCGAGAACCCACTGAAGACGGCGACGACGGTGCTGTAGACCACCGACAGGCCGGTCGCGCGGACATGGCGGGGAAACATCTCGGTCAACATGACCAGCAGCGCTGGAAATTGCGTGGTCAGGAACACGCTGAGTACGGCGACCGAGACATACAACTTCGTCGCGGACGGCTCGGCGACCAGCCACATGAATGCGGGAAACAGCAGCGCCACCAGGCACAGGCGCGACCATAGGATCATGGGCTTTCTCCCCCATCGATCGGCAAGCCGGCCCGACAGCGGGGCGAAGATGAAATTGACGATGCCGAAGACCACGCCTGCCCAGACTCCCACCTGTACGGGCAGCTTCAATTCCCGGGCCGCGTATGTCGGAAGATAAAAGGCGATGACATAAATGCCGACTGTGCAGGAGACGAACAGCAGGCTGGCCTGGATCAACTCACGCCAATGACTGGCAAACACGATGCGCATCTTGCCGCGTCGTTCGGTCCGGTCGGCCCCGGCGTCGTCTTCCGCATGGGTTTCGTGCAGCTGACGGCGGATGTACATGCCGATCGGCGCGATAGCCATGCCCAACACGAAAGGCACCCGCCAACCCCAGCTATCGAGCGCGTCCGCCGACAGATACGAAATGACCGAGCTGGCGACGATGGCCCCGAACATGACGCCGAGGCCTTGGCTGGCGACCTGCCAACTCGCCATATAGGCCCGGTCATTGCGTCCCGCGTACTCGACGAGGAAAGTGGTGGACGCGCCGACTTCTCCGCCGGCCGAAAAGCCCTGTATCAGCCTGGCCGCGACGATGACGAGCGGCGCGAATACCCCGGCTTGCGCGGGCGTTGGTGAAAACGCCAGCATCGCGCAGCCCAAGGCCATCAGGGTGATCGTCAACCCCATGGCTTTCTTGCGGCCATGCCTGTCCGCATAATTGCCGATCAGGATGCCGCCCAGCGGCCTTGCCACGAATCCCACGCCAAATCCGGCGATGGCGAGCAGGATCTGCGCATAAGGACTCAGCGTCGGAAAGAAAATACGCCCGATGGCGCTCGTCATGAATCCGTAGACCGTGAAATCGTAGAATTCCAGGGCGTTGCCTACGGTTATCGCTGCTATCGCTCGCCGTTTGCCCAGTGGCGTGACTGTCGTCGTCTGGTCCATTTTTTCCCCAAGGAACTTCGTTTTTTGGGCATGCTAGACCTTGATGGGGCAGGCGAGAAGACAAGCACATGTTGGAAGCGATAAGCAACGCCTCTCACCCCTGAAGGCGGTTGGCGTAGTACCGCAGGCAGTCGAGAAAGTTCTGGGCTGCCGGTGTCAGGACGGCGTTTTTTCTCGACACGACGCACACTTCCAGGGGCGCCAACGCTTGCTGGAGAGGCAGTTCGACCAGCCCGTAATGGGAAAACTCGGTCGCCACCATCGTTTTGACAAAAACGCCGATGAGGTCGGAGCGTCCCACCAGTCGCAGGCCCATCGCGGTGGATGTACACGTCACGATGCGACTGGGAGGCTGGATATCGCTGTCGGCGAAGAGCTGATGGAGTATCGTCGGCCCGGTCTCGTTGTCGTACGGCAAGAGCCATTCGGCTGCGCCGAGATCCGCGCCCTCGAAAGACTCGAGGATAGGGTGTCCGACGCGGACCGCGGCAATCATCGACGTTCTGTAGAGAACGCTCACGTCCCAGTCAGGCAATGTGCCGGGCAGCACTTGCGAGACCATGAACTCTATTTCGCCGCTCATGAGCCTGGGCAACGAGAACGGAATCGAGGCTTCGTTCAGCTTCACCTCGACGTGCGGATAGCTGTTCCTGAAAAGCGTGAAGGCCGGGGGAAGTACGTCCAGGGCGGCGGCGGTTGAAATTGCGATGGAAACCACGCCCTTGGAACCGTCGCGTATCTGGTCCAGCTCGCTGCCGGCCCGTTCTATGTCGAAGCAGATAACCCTCGCGCGCTTTTCGAGTGCCTCGCCGAAGATCGTCGGTATGACGCCAGCGACGCCACGTTGAAACAGCGGCACGCCCAGGCTTGTCTCCAGCTCCCTGGTCGCCTGGGTGACGGCAGGTTGGGTCAGATTGAGCGCGCGAGCAGCGCCCCTGACGCTGCGGTGATCGAATACGGCCAGGAAAGCGCGGAGCTGATGGATTTTCACGTTTTGCCTTCACAGTGACGCGCCCGCCCGGTCCCCGGCCTCCAGGCTAGCCTCTGTAGCGTCCCGGCTTGTGCCAGGCGATCAGCATCGCGTTCATCGCGAACGTGCCGAGGGCGGACCAGAGTATCTTGGCCAGGGGAAGATAGGCCGCCGCCACGCAGAACAGGGCCAGGTCGAAGGCCAGTTGGACCTTGCCGGCATTGATACCGGAGCGCCGCTGCACCCACAAGGTCAACGCGCTGGTACCGCCCATGGACGCATTGTGCCGCGCCAGGCAAAGGATGCCCATGCCCAGGAAAGTCCCGCCAGCGATGGCCGCGAAGGCGTTGCTGATGCCGGAAACGTCCAGGGAGCGGCTGATGGCGCTCACGCCCACCCCTATTGCCAGGCTGACCAGGGCGGTCTTGAGCCCGAATGTCCTGCCCATGGCACGGAAGGAGAACAGGATGAAAGGGATGTTGATCAGGGGAACGAGAGGCGCTGGCGCGTAGCCCGTCACGAAGGAGCCCAAAAGGGCCATGCCCGCGATGCCGCCTGTGATCAGGCCGCCCCGGGCGAGCAGCGAGACGCCCATGGCGGCGAACAGGATGCCGATGAAAAGCCCATACGCATCGTCGAAGGCGTTATGCGACGGCGCTGCCTGCGCCTGCAAAGGGTGCTGGTCGGGGTAAGACATGGAAGATTCCCGGAGGGTAAGGGGAAAGGGTTCCCGACGGCGAGCCATGGGCTTTTGACTGAGGCGCACCACCGGAATCAGTCTTATATATTGCCCTGCAGCAATGGCGCAAGCGATTACCCGCGCGGCTTCTGCGCCAGGGGGCCAACGCGATCAAGCCGCGCTGTCATCCAAACGCACGGTTGGCGAGGCGGGCGGGCTGTATGCCCCGCTGGTATATCATCGCCAGAAGCCATTCCCCAATGAGCCCATCGCCGGATTGCCGTTGCCGGCGCTCGTGCTTGCAGCCCGCCCCGCCGGAGCGATATGTCCGATTCTCGACGTCTCGACGATCTACTCGCGGATTGCGCGCGTGGCAGTGAAACGGCCCTGGCCGAACTGTATCGCCTGACATCTCCGCATCTGTTCGCGTTCGCCTCGCGTATATTGCGCAGGAAGGATTGGGCCGAGGAGGTGCTGCAGGAGTGCTACCTGGCCATCTGGCAGAACGCCGCCCGCTTCTCGGCCGAACATAGCCATGCCATGACGTGGATGACGCGGATCGTGCGCAACCGCTGCATCGACCAACTGCGCCGGCCTGGGCTGGAGCGCCCCGATCCGGATGGCGAGCTTGTCGACGCCTGGGCCGACGATGCCGCCGGACCGCTGGGCCGGCTGCAGGACGCGCAGGACAGCCGGCGACTTGCCGAATGCATGAAGCAGCTGGATGCCAAGCAGCGCATGGCCATTGCAATGTCGTTCTTCGACGATCTTAGCCACGGCGAGATCGCGAAGCGCCTGGAGTCGCCGCTGGGAACCATCAAGAGCTGGGTGCGCCGCGGCATGGAGCGCCTGAAGAGGTGCCTGTCATGAATTATCAGGGTGAGGAAATACGCCATCGGCTGGCCGCGGACTATGTGTCCGGCGGCATGCGCGGCGGCGCGCGCCGCCGCTTCGAGGCGCTGGTCGCCGCCGACGCCGGCTGGCGCCGCATCCTGCGGGATTGGGAAAACGAGATCTATCCCCTGGCCTGGTCGCTCAAGCCCGTGGTGCCGCCCGCACGGGTATGGCGGGCCATCCGGACGCGGATCCGGGGCCGTCAGCCGGCGAGTTCATGGGGGTGGAGCGGTTTGTACTCGTGGCGTCTATTAAGCGCCGCGCTGGCGCTCGTCCTGGTCGCGGGCGTCGCCCTGTATCCCCTGCAGGTGAACCGGTCGGCGCGCGCGCAGCTGCTTGCGGTACTGCAGTCGCCGCAGACGCAGGCCATGCTTGTGGTGCGTGCCGATCCCTCGGGCGTGCTGCACGTGCGGACGTTGGGCGATCTGCGGGCGCTTGCGGGCGACAGGGTGCTTGAGCTGTGGGCCCTGCCGCCGGGCGGCCAGCCGCAATCGCTCGGTCTGGTGGCCCCCGGGGGCCTGACCTCGCTGCCGGCGCCAGGGGGGCTGCGGAATGTGCCCAAGCTGGCCGTGTCGCTGGAGCCGCCCGGAGGCGCGCCCAACGGCCAGCCGACCGGCCCCATCATCATGACGGGCGACGTCGTTCCCATCTGATTTCGCCATCCGACCGGCCCTGGGCTCCGCGCCGCCGTCCGTTCACGCGCGATGCGGTGCTCATCCTTAATTTTTTTCGCGTCCGGCGCATCCAGCGCCGCGCCGCGTCCGTATCTCAGTAGGCATGGCTTGCCGCGGGAGCGTGCTGCCGCCCGCAATCCACCGGTTCCGCCCCTCTGTATCGCATGCAGGGCGGAGGCTGCTGGAACGCGACACGGGCAGCTGAACCGTGGCCGAGCCTGCCCGCCTGTCGTGGTTTGCATGGAGAGGGTGGATGTCGCACTGCGGCCAGTATTGGCGTGGTTATGTTCGAAGATTGAGGACCGTGCTGGCCTGGCCCGCGCTTTTCGCGCTGGCGGCATGCTCACCCTTGAAGACACTGAACGCCTTCGTGCCGGAGGATGACGGCGTTCGCGTGTTTGCCGACGTGCAATACGGGACGGACCCGCGCCAGGCCATGGATGTGTATGTGCCTCGGGACGTTGCGGCGCCACCCGTGGTTGTCTTCTTCTACGGCGGAAGCTGGTCCGGCGGATCGCGCGCCCAGTACAGGTTCGTCGGCGACGCCCTGGCCACGCGCGGCATGCTTGCAGTGGTGGCCGACTACCGCGTCTATCCCCAGGTCACCTATCCAGCCTTTGTGGAAGACGCGGCTGCCGCGGTCGCATGGACCCTGCGCAACATCTCCACCTACGGCGGCGACCCGCGCCGTGTATTCCTGGCGGGACACAGCGCGGGCGCCTACAACGCAGCCATGGTGGCGTTGGATCCGCGCTGGCTGGGCAAGGCAGGAGCGACGCCCGCCATGCTGGCCGGCTGGATAGGCATTGCCGGGCCATACGACTTCCTGCCCATCGTCGACGAGGACATCAAGCCGATTTTCGATTTTCCGCATACGCCCCCGGATTCGCAGCCGCTGGCGCACGTATCGCCGTCGGCGCCCCCCACGCTACTGGTCGCGGGGACGTCGGATCGTGTGGTGGACCCGGTCCGCAATAGCGATCGGCTGGCGGACGCCCTGCGGGCGGCGCACGTGCCTGTGGTGCTGAAACGCTACACGCGGGCGGGACACGGATTGGCGGTCGGCGCCTTCGCGTGGTCTCTGCGCTGGACGGCGCCCGTGCTGGAGGACGTCACGGATTTCGTGAAGAGTACGCCGGCCAGCCAAAGGGCTGGTTCCTGACACGCCTCACACAGCGGCGTTCGAAGACCCGCCGGCCGTGCCGCCGGGACCGCAATAATCCTTGATCCAGCCGGACACCTCGGCGGCGATCTCGTCGCTATTGTCGTCCATCATCATCATGTGGGAGTTGCCGCGCACGCCCCGTTCCGCCAGCAGCCAACGGCTGACCTTCCCGCCGTGGCTGGCGAGCCGATCGCCATAGGCGTTACCCGCGGCCACCAGGTCGCGCCATAGCGGGGTTGCATCCAGGAAGTCCCCGTAGACGAACAGGAAAGGCTTGCCGTCCACGGCGACCGCGTCGACCTGCTCCGAAAAGCCGGACGGCTCGATGCCGATCACCGCGTGTACGTGCTGGGGACAACGCTGCAAGGCCCGCCAGGCCACCTCGCCGCCGTGGCTGTGCGCCACCACGATGCACGGTCCGACCCGCTCCAGCACCGCGCAGAAGGCGTCCAGCGCGATGTCGTTGTTGCCCAGCCAGCGTGGCACGGCATGCTGGATGAACGTTTCCATCGCCTGCGTCGGAAAGCGTTGCCCCGGGAACGGCTTGCGCTGCGCATAGTCGGCCGCGGCACCGAAGCGGAACAGGGACCACGATTCCTCCGCATTGCGGATGATCGGCGCCTCCGGCCATACGCTGGCGAACGGCACCCAGCCCGCGCGTCCCCGCTCGACGTTGTCGACCACGTAGACCGCATGTCCCACCCGCAGCAAAGCCTGCAGCCAGCCGGTGCGGCCGTCCGGCGTCTGTTCCCACATCGTGCCCGTCATGCCGCCGCCATGCAGCAGCACCAGCGGCAAGGGTTGGCTCAGTTGCGCGGGAATGAAGTACTGCACGTACGCATGTTCGATGTGATAGTGGCCATTGGGGTCGTAGGAGAGCGATGCGGTGCGTGTAAAAGCGATCGAGCGCACCGGCTCGCCCGTGACTTGCAGCGGCCGGCCGCCGGCATAAAAGCTGCCGAAGTCGCTCAGCGCGATCGTGGGTTTCCCGGTCGCCGCCATCACTTGCGAACCAGCGGACACTGGCTGTCGGCAAGCGGCCATGCCAGCGAGTCGCCGGGAATCCGCCGCACGACGTTGTAGAAGTCCCAGGGCTGCGTGGACTGGGCGGGGGGCTTGACCTGGGCCAGCAGCATGTCGCGCACGACAAGGCCGTCGTCCCGGATATGCGCGTTCATGCTGAAAGCGTCATCGATGGGCAGCTCCTTCATCTTGCGCATCACGGCGTCCGAATCGGTCGTGCCGGCAGCCTTGACGGCTTGCAGGTAGTGCCGGACCGAGCCATAGACGCCCGCCTGCAGGAAAGTCGGGGGATGTCCCACCCGCGCCTGGAACTTGGTGCTGAAGGCGCGCGTGCCGTCGTTCTGGTTCCAGTAGAACGGCATGGTCAGGTACGTTCCCTGCGCGGCCGGCAGGCCCAGGCTGTTGACGTCCGTGTCGAGCAGCAGCATGGCCGCCAGCTTCTGGCCGCCTTGCACGATGCCGAACTCCGCTGCCTGCTTGATCGCGCTGATGGTGTCTCCACCGGCGTTGGCCAATGCGACGACCTGCGCCCGCGATGATTGCGCCTGCAACAGGAACGAAGCGAAATCCGCAGCATTCAGCGGATGGTAGACGGTACCGACCACCTTGCCGCCATTGGCATTCACCACGCTGGCGGTATCGGCCGCCAGCTGTTTCCCGAAGGCGTAGTCGGACGCCAGGATGAACCAGCTCTTCAGGCCTTCCTGCACCACTGCGCTCGCGGTGCCGCGCGCCAGGGCGTAGGTCGTGTAGGTCCACTGCACCGTGTAGGGAGAACACTGGGCCTGGGTGACCGCCGTCGTGCCGGCGCTGGAAATCAGCAAGAGCTTTTTCTTCTGGGCCGCCAGCGCCTGGACGGCCAGCGCCACGGCGGAATTGGGCACGTCCACGATGACGTCCACACCCTGCGTGTCGTACCAGGTGCGGGCAATACTGCTGCCCACGTCCGGCTTGTGCTGATGGTCGGCGTAGACCAGGGCGACGGGTTTGCCGAGCAGCGTGCCGCCGGCTTCCTCGATGGCCATGCGCGCGGCCTCGACCGAGCCCTTGCCGGTGGCGTCGGCCGTGACGCCAGCCATATCCGTGAGCACGCCGATCTTGACGCCCTGGCTGTCATCCGCGCTGGCGGTGCCGACGCACAGCGTCGCGGCGGCCAGCGCGAGCGCGAGCGCGTGCCACAGTTTGCCGGGTTGTCCTTGTTTTCTCCCGATCTTCACGTTTGAGTCTCCTCCTGGTTATTTTCTAGAACGCGCTCCTGACGACGCCGCCATCGACGCGAAGCGCGGCGCCTGTCGTTGCCGATGCGGCAGGCGAGCAGACGTAGGCCACCATGTTCGCGACTTCCTCCGGGGTGATGAAGCGCTTCAACAGGGAACTGGGGCGCGCCTGTTCGAAGAATGTCTTCTGGAAGGATTCGAACGATGCACCGCCGGACAGTTTCTCGACGAACTCGCTGACGCCCTCCGATTTCGTGGGACCAGGCAGCACGGAATTGACGGTGACGCCGGTTCCGGCGCAAGACTCCGCCAAGCCGCGCGAAATCGCAAGTTGGGCCGTCTTGGTCATGCCGTAGTGGATCATCTCGACCGGGATCTGGATGCCGCTCTCGCTGCTGATGAAAACGATACGGCCCCAATCGCGCTGCTTCATGCCGGGAAGGTAGGCGCGACACAGACGAACGCCGGACATGACGTTCACGTCGTAGAAGCGTTGCCAGTCAGCGTCGGGGATCTCTTCAAACGGCTTGGGGTCGAAGATGCCCAGGTTATTCACCAGGATATCGACGTCGGGATGGTTGCTTACCAGTCGCGCGATGTCATCGGGATTGGAGAGGTCGCCGGCGAAGCCGGTGAGCTGGGCCGAGGGCGCATCCGCTTTCAGCCGGCCGATGGCGTCGGCCACCGAAGCCTCGGTGCGGCCATTGACGATGACGTGCGCGCCCTCGCGCGCCAGGGCCGTCGCGATCGCAAAACCAATACCCTTGGTCGACCCGCTGACCAGGGCACGTTTGTCGTTGAGTTGATAGTCCATGTCTGACCTCGGAAGAGTGTCGGCCTGGCTGGGCCGGGAAGTAGCGGCGACGTCATACGCTCGGGGATAGCCCAAGAATATCCGGCACCTTGGGCAGGGAGTGGAGCGAGTTCGGGCTATCCGTAGCGGCCAACCGCAAATTCAGATGGTAGCCGGACATGCAATATTTGCGGTCCGATCTTCAGTACAGAAGGCCGGAGACGCGGCGAGGCTGGGGGCATTGATAGTTCTGTGGAACTTCTGATAGTGCCCGAGACTGGTATCAAACCCACACGCGTTGCGGCACGTATCTACAGATCAGGATCTAGTCAGTTTTAAAAAGCGACCAGTACCAGCCTCTGTGTCTGCTCTGAACCGAATCTATATCTTGTCAGCGCAGCATTTTTTAGCCCATCTACAAAGGACGGCGCTATGCCCCGCCTCGTCGAAGGCTTCAGCGAGTGGGGCGGAGAGCTTTCCGCCTTCCGCTTAGTTGGATGCCTTCATTGGCCCCCACGCTCGGTCATGGACTTTTTTGAATATATAAATAAGCTTTTGATATTTTCGCTCGTCTTCGGCGCTTGTGTGGGAGTGCAAACTGCATTAATAGGAGTACGGACCAGGGGGGCGATTTATGTCGAGTTCAAGTTTTTGAATAATTACATCGAAGCGATGCAAGAATAATTCTTATTATCCAACAGCCTCTTTACTACTGCGCCGAAAGACCGAGGTTGCGGAGTTTTGGGGAATACCCCTGGGGATCCACACGAGTGCAATTAGATTGCTAAAGGTGACGAGGATACGTAGAATTTACATTGGGTTAAGCAAATAAAACGAAGTCAAAGAGGGATGCCAAATGAAGAAATTCGCGTTTCTAGTTCCAGTAGCGACTGCTGCTGCAGCACTCGGCGCTGACGTCTCGGCCAGCGTTCCCCCCCAGACTGCCACGCTCGACCAGCATGCGGAAAAGCTCGCACTCGATCGTTCAGCTTCGACCATCAGCGAGCTCACGTACGTCAAGGGCAATGAGCTGCATGCCCTAACAATGCGACGTTCAGAAGCCGGACAACTTTTCGCTCAGCACAGGTCGCATGCATCGCACAGCAGCCACAGCAGCCACCAGAGTCATCGCTCTGGGAGCTGATTAGCGAGAAAGCCAATAGCGCCCCGGCCATCCCGGGGCGTTTCCCTTTCTGGGTCCAATCTGACTCAGCGCTGTCGTGATGCGCTGGTTCTGGAGATAAACCTTGTCTCGTTCAATGAATCTCAAATTCGACAGCAGAGCCTTCTCGCTATTAGCCGTTCAAAAAGCCTGTCATCGATTTTCCAACGTCGCTTCCTTCGAGGTAGCAATCGAGGAGTCCCCCAGCGCCACAACGATTTCCGTCAGTGTCAGTCCATTGGTCGAGAAATCGGCCGAGGGACTGACATATCTTGAGCGACGGCTTCGGAATGAAGTGTTGGATCAGCAACTGCGCGAGCAGATCCGATCTCAAACCGAAGGTGTGCGCAATCTCATTCTGTCGCACGCCTTTTCCAAGACTGGCCTTATCGCCGGCGCGGACACGCCAGCTTCGTTGTGAGGTTATGGCATGAGCCGATTTCAGCCAATAGCGTTTTTCAACAGGCAGCCTACAGGCGCGACGGCCAGTTACGACCTACTACCGTTCCGCTTCACTGAGCTCGATGAAGAGCGGTATGTCGCCACAAACTTGTCTGGCGAGTACATAGTGCTCTCGCGCGATGCACTTCATCGGTTCGCGAACGGCGAGTTCAACGCATACGACCCTCAATACATAGAGCTACGGTCCCGCCACTTTCTTTCGGACTCCCATTCCAAGATGGGCGCCGACCTGTTAGCTATAAAAGTTCGGTCGCGGTATCAACGGCTGGCAGATTGGACGGGCCTTCACATTTTTGTGCTGACGCTGCGTTGTGAGCATGCTTGCCCGTATTGCCAAGTATCTCGGCAGTCTGATGACAAAGACGCGTTCGACATGTCTCACGAGCACGCAGACAAGGCCATTCAGCTCGCTCTTCGGTCGCCGAACAAGGCAATCAAGATTGAGTTCCAAGGAGGGGAATCTTTCCTGAACTTTGAGCTCATGAAACATGTCGTAGTTGCCGCGAAAGTCGCGAACTCTAAACTAGCTGAGCCGAAAGACCTCGCGTTCGTTGCGGCGACAAACCTAGCCGTCATCACCGATGAAATGCTTGCATTCTGTGCCGAGCATGCGATAACGATCTCGACATCGCTGGATGGCCCGGAAGAGCTTCATAACCAGAACCGGCCACGACCCGGCAAAGATTCCCACCAGCGAGTTATTGAAGGAATCGAGAGGGCCAGGAGATGGCTCGGACGAGACAAGGTCAGCGCACTGATGACGACTACTCAGGCCAGCCTTGGTAGCGTTCGAGAAATCGTCGACGAATATCTTGCGATGGAGTTTCAAGGGATATTCCTTCGACCGCTTTCCCCCTACGGCTTTGCCGTAAAGACCAAGCTCTATCGCGCCTACGACGCAAAGCGTTGGCTGCAGTTCTATGACGAGGGGCTAGACTACATCATTGAACTCAATAGGAGAGGAGTTGCCTTCCGCGAATACTATGCTTGCACAATCTTAGCCAAGATGTTCACCAGTGCCGATCCTGGCTACGTCGACCTGATGTCTCCTGCGGGAATCGGGATCGGAGCTGTGGTCTACAACTATGATGGCGCCGTGTACGCGAGCGATGAAGCGCGGATGCTGGCTGAAATGGGTGACGAGACTTTCAAGCTGGGAACCGTTGATGATTCTTTCGACGCTTTGTTCACAAATGAGACGTTGCTTCGCGCTTTGGACGAAAGTTTTGCTTACTCGTCACCTATGTGCCATGACTGCGCTTTCGAGCCATGGTGTGGCTCCGATCCGGTGTTCCATTGGGCACAGCAAGGAGACGTAGTTGGCCGCAAGCCCGAAAGCGAATTCTGCGAGCGGAACATGCACATATTCCGGGGTTTAGTGCGGCGCATGGAGGCCGA
This sequence comes from Bordetella genomosp. 8, assembly GCF_002119685.1. Lineage (NCBI taxonomy): Bacteria > Pseudomonadati > Pseudomonadota > Betaproteobacteria > Burkholderiales > Alcaligenaceae > Bordetella > Bordetella genomosp. 8. The sequence continues at coordinate 487,388 of NZ_CP021108.1, forward strand.
CCCATTTGTTCGCAGACTCTTTATGAAGTGGGGAGCCTCATGCTAAAGCTTAGAGAAAAGGCCAGAGTGCATAACGCTTCGCTCGAAACCCCCAGATTAGTGTCGGTGACGAGCAGGGAAGATCTTCCCACTTCCATGAGGAGTAGGTATGCGCTCCTGATTCCGATTGATCATCCGCCCTTCGCCGCGCCCGAAGGTTTCGCTTCTATCTTGGTTCTAGGCGGAAGCGAAGCGGGCGAAGAATTGCCAGTGCTGAGTGACTCAAAGAACGTTTTCCTCCTCTCGGAGGACTTCCAGTACTTGGCTGAAGGAGACATTGTCCGACTCAACCCGGAGAGCGGCAATGTGTCGACGGTTTTCCGCAAGAACACACCGAACAACTCCATTTTACTGACCGAGCGCTGCAACCATTTATGCTTGATGTGTAGTCAACCGCCCAAAGATGTCGATGATACATGGCTGTTAGAAGATGCCTTTGCTTTGGTTCGGATGATTCCAACAGATACCCCGAATATCGGCTTCACGGGTGGCGAGCCAACCACATACGGCAACCGTTTTATTGAACTCATTGAAATAACGAAGCGTAACCTGCCTAAAACGTCGGTCGATGTGCTAACCAACGGACGCGCTTTCAAGAGTGAGAGCTATGCGGCCAAGCTCGGGCGCGTAAAGCACCCAGATTTGCAATTGGGAATCCCGATCTACTCGGACGACCCGGTGAGGCACGACTTTATCGTCCAATCCGAGGGCGCGTTCGATGAAACTTTGCACGGGGTCCTCAATCTGAAACGGCATGGGGTGCGTGTCGAGATAAGAGTAGTCATTCATCAACAGTCGCTCCCGCGTCTTGTGCAAACATGTGAATTCATCGTTCGGAATCTCCTATTTGTCGATCACGTCGCACTTATGGGACTTGAGATTACCGGCTTCACGAGGGCCAATTTAGAACAGCTTTGGATCGATCCCTACGAGTATCGCGACACTCTATCCGAGGCAATCGGGGTGCTTAAAGCTTATGGTCTGTCCTGCTCGATATACAACCATCAGCTATGCCTTATCAATGATGATGTGCATGACGTCTGCCGACAATCGATTTCGGACTGGAAGAATGAGTTCCTGCCCGCGTGTGACGGATGCTCAAAAAGGCAGAGTTGCGGCGGATTTTTCTCGAGTCAAGTCGCGTTTAAGCGTAGCGAGCATATTGCTCCCTATGCGGCGTAAGGCGGTGTGCCTCTAAGATATGCGGCGTTACCGTCGGCGTAGTGTTGGTCCTCGGTGACCCAGACCGGCTGCCTGTAGTCGCTGATCGCGGGATGGGTAGGGGCCGAGCGAACATATATAGAAAATGCGATTTCTTATACATGTCGCCTGCGACGCGTATAAAAATCCGGTTTTTCTGTACACGTACGGCGAAGTCCGAGGGGTGCCCGCAGCTGTGCGGCGGGCAGGACGCATATAGTTGGCTCAGGATAGGCCAGTCGGCATATGGAATCTAATGGTGCCCGGGGCCGGAATCGAACCGGCACGCCTTGCGGCGGGGGATTTTGAGTCCCCTGCGTCTACCAATTTCACCACCCGGGCAGGTCGTGCGCGGGCGTCCTTGACGTTCGACGGACTGGGCAGATCCAGCGGAGGGACCTGCCACGGCCGTACAAACAGACGCCGCGTGGCGGAAAGGTCGGCATTATAGCTGACTTGCCGGCCGCTGCTGCCCGAGGCGGCAGGGCACCCGCAAACCAGTGCCCACCGGCGACTTGAAAAAACCTGCCGCGGCCCCATACTCCAGCCGGTCGGCCGCCTGGCGCTGAGCCGACCTATCCCGGCGGCGTCCAGGACGGCCGCCATCCCACCAACGCAGACACGAAGATTTCGACATGAGCGAAACCGCATCCCATTCCGCATCGGAGACCCTGGGCTTCCAGGCTGAGGTCAAGCAGCTGCTGCACCTCATGATCCACTCCCTGTACAGCAACAAGGAAATTTTCCTGCGCGAGCTGGTTTCGAACGCGTCCGATGCCTGCGACAAGCTGCGCTTCGAGGCGATCGACAACCCCGCGCTGATGGAAGGCGATTCCGAGCTTGGCATCCGGGTCGACTACGACAAGGCTGCTCGCACCATCACGATCTCGGACAACGGCATCGGCCTGTCGCGCGAAGAAGCGGTGGCCAACCTGGGCACCATCGCCCGTTCCGGCACCCGCGAGTTTTTCTCAAAACTAACCGGCGACAAGCAGAAGGACGCCCAGCTGATCGGCCAGTTCGGCGTCGGCTTCTATTCTTCCTTCATTGTGGCCGACAAGGTCACCGTGGTGAGCCGCCGCGCCGGTGCGCCAGCCGACCAGGCGATCCGCTGGGAATCGGACGGCCAGGGTGAGTTCACCATCGCCCAGGCCGAAAAGGCCGGCCGCGGCACCGACGTGACGCTGCACCTGCGCGCCGACGAAGACGAACTGCTGAGCAACTGGAAGCTGCGCGAGATCCTGCGCCGGTATTCCGACCATATCTCCCTGCCCATCAGCATGGCCAAGGAAGAATGGGACGCCGACAAGGGCGAACAGGTCCGCAAGGACGAATGGGAGACGGTCAACCAGGCCAACGCGCTGTGGACCCGGTCCAAGAACGACATCACGGAAGAGCAGTACCGCGAGTTCTACAAGCACGTCGCGCACGACTACGACGACCCGCTGGCCTGGACCCACAACCGCGTGGAAGGCCGCAGCGAATATACGCAGCTGCTGTACATCCCCAAGCACGCGCCCATGGATATGTGGGATCGCGATGCCCGCCGCGGCGTCAAGCTGTACGTCAAGCGCGTCTTCATCATGGACGACGCGGAGCAACTGCTGCCGATGTACCTGCGCTTCGTGCGCGGCGTGATCGACTCGGCGGACCTGCCGCTGAACGTGTCACGCGAAATCCTGCAGGAAAGCCGCGACGTGCGCGCCATCCGCGAAGGCTCGTCCAAGCGCGTGCTGTCGCTGCTGGAAGACCTGGCGGAGAACCGCAAGGACGACTACGCGTTGTTCTGGACGGAGTTCGGCACGGTGTTGAAGGAAGGCACCGGCGAAGACGTCTCCAACCAGGAACGCATCGCCAAGCTGCTGCGCTTCGCCTCCACGCATAACGAAGACGCCGCGCAGAACGTGTCCTTCGCCGACTACGTGTCGCGCATGAAGGAGGGCCAGGACAAGATCTATTACGTCACGGCCGACAGCTACGCGGCGGCCAAGAATAGCCCGCACCTGGAAATCTTCCGCAAGAAAGGCATCGAAGTCCTGCTGCTGTCCGACCGCGTCGACGAATGGATGCTGTCCTATCTGCGCGAGTTCGACGGCAAGTCGCTGGTGTCCGTGGCCAAGGGCGGCCTGGACCTGGACGCGCTGGCGGACGAAGAGGAAAAGAAAAAGCAGGCGGAAGTCCAGGAATCGCTGAAGCCGCTGGTCGAACGCCTGAAGACTGCCCTGGGCGACAAGGTCGCCGACGTGCGCGTCACCCTGCGTCTGGTCGATTCCCCAGCCTGCATCGTCGTCGGCCAGAACGACCTAAGCCCGAACCTGCTGCGCATGTTGAAGGCAGCAGGCCAGGAAGCCCCCACGGTCAAGCCGGCGTTGGAAATCAATCCGGAACACGGCCTGGTGGCCCGCCTGCGCGACGCCGCGGACGCCGATTTCGACGATTGGGCGAACCTGCTGCTCGACCAGGCCATGCTGGCGGAAGGCGCGCAGCTGGCCGACCCGGCGGCTTTTGTGAAGCGGATGAACGCGTTGCTGTTGAAGCAGTGACGAGCGCACGCGTTACCTAAAGGGGCGCTGAATTACCGGCCGGTAATTCGGCGCTTCTTTTTGTCCATTTCCACTTCTGATTACCGCTCGGTAATATTCGTCCGCGTCAGCCCTTTTTTGGCCAGTGAAATTACCGTACGGGAATTTCACCGAGCGACAGCAAGCCCACGCTCCACTTGCAAAAGGTGCTCGATCTAGCGGACCTCATCGGTTTGGAAATCGTGGCCCGACCTAAGCGGGGTGGCTTCTGATGCTCGATCGTGTGCTTGAACGGCTGTCGGATCAGAAGGACCAGGCGATCGGTGGCGATGCCTGAATGCCACGCGACCTACATCTCTATCCGCTCCACCTTCCCCACCAACAGGATGTACGACAGCGCTCCCAGCAGCGCCAGCGTAGCCACGTAGACGATGGCCGGGGCGAAGTTGTCCTGCGTGACCAGATACCCGATCACAATGGGCGTGCAGATCGACGACAGATTCCCGACGAAGTTGAACACGCCGCCGGTCAGGCCCAGTAGCCGCACAGGCGCCAGCGCGGAGACCAGCGACCAGGTGATCGACGCCAGGCCGTTGCCGAAGAAGGCCAGTGCAAGGAAGAAGATCACCCAGCCCGTCGAGTCGGTGTAGTTCGCGCCTATCATCGACGTCGAAATCAGCAGGCCCAGGATGATGGGCAGCTTGCGCGCCATGCCGACCGTGGCGCCGCGCCGGATCAGCCAATCGGACAGCACGCCGGAGCACAGCACGCCGATGAACGCCGCCAGGAAGGGCACGGAGGCCAGGAAGCCTGACTTGATGAAATCCATGCCGCGGTACTTCACCAGATAGGTCGGAAACCACGTCAGGAAGAACCATAGCGTCGAGGTCAGGCAGAACTGCCCCAGGTAGACGCCCCACAGCTTGCGGCGCGACATGACCAGCCCCAGGTCGGCCCAGGCGAAGGGCGTCTTCTTTTCGCTGGCGCGGCGTTCCAGGTCCACCACGCCGCCGCCCTGGCGGATCAGTTCGATTTCCGCCTCGTTGGCGCCGCGAAACTGGCGCGGTTCGCGGTAGACCAGGAACCACAGCACGCCCCACACGATGCCGATCAGGCCGGTGCTGACGAACACCATGTGCCAGCCGTAGTGATGCTGCAGCCAAGCCAGTACCGGTGTCAGGAATGCCAGCCCGACGAATTGGCCGGACGTATAGAAACCGATGGCCGTGGCGCGCTCGCGTTCGGGGAACCAGGTCGTGACGACGCGGTTGTTGATCGGATAGGCCGGCGCTTCCAGCGCGCCGACCGCCAGCCGCAGCACGAACAGCGCGACGAAGCTGCCCGCGAAGCCCATGAAAAAGGTTGCCGCCGACCACAGTATCAGCGCGATGGCATACAGCACGCGCGGCGCGACGCGGTCCACCAGCCAGCCGCCGGGGATCTGCATCGCCGCGTAGGTCCAGCCGAAGGCGGAGAGGATCAGGCCTTCGCGTACCGTATCCAGGCCGAACTCGTCGCGCAGCGCCGGCGCCGCGATGGATAGATTGCTGCGGTCCAGGTAGTTGATCACCACGGTGATGAACAGCATCACCATGATCAGATAACGCGTACGGCTAGGCTGCGCGCCGGGCAGGGCGCCGATGTGTGCGGTCTGCACGCTTGTCTCCTTTATCTATCTATTTACCATTCGGCGAAGCTGCCATCCTTGTGGCGCCACACCGGGTTGCGCCAGCGGTGTCCCACCGCGGCGCGTTCCTTGACGTATTCCTCGTTGACCTCGATGCCCAGCCCCGGCCCCTGGGGTATCGCCACCATGCCGTCGCGGTAGTCGAAGACTTCGCGATTGCTGATGTAATCCAGCAGGTCGTTGGCGGCGTTGTAGTGAATGCCCAGGCTCTGTTCCTGGATGAAGGCGTTGTAGCAGCCGGCATCGATCTGCAGGCAGGTGGCCAGCGCGATCGGGCCCAGCGGGCAGTGCAGGGCGAGGGCGACGTCGTAGGCCTCGGCCATCGCCGCGATCTTGCGCGTTTCGGTGATGCCGCCGGCATGCGACGGATCGGGCTGGATGATGTCCACGTAGCCTTCGGACAGGATGCGCTTGAAGTCCCAGCGGGAAAACAGCCGCTCGCCCAGCGCGATCGGCGTGGACGACAGGGGCGCCAGTTCCTTCAGGGCCTCGTAGTGCTCGCTGAGCACAGGCTCTTCGATGAACATCAGCTTGTAGGGCTCCAGCTCCTTGATCAGGACCTTGGCCATCGGCTTGTGCACCCGGCCGTGGAAGTCCACGCCGATACCGACGTCCGGCCCGACCGCATCGCGTACGGCGGCGACGTTTTCCAGGCACTTGCGCACCTTGTCGTGCGTATCGATGTACTGCAGTTCTTCCGTGCCGTTCATCTTGACCGCGGTGAAGCCGCGCTCCACCGCGGCCTTGGCGGCGGCCGCCGTATCGGCGGGCCGGTCGCCGCCTATCCACGAATACACGCGGATGCGATCGCGCACATTGCCGCCCAGCAGCTGGGAGACGGGCACGCCCAGCGCGCGGCCCTTGATGTCCCACAGCGCCTGGTCGATACCGGCCAGCGCGCTCATGTGGATGGCGCCGCCGCGGTAGAAGCCGCCGCGGTACAGCACGGTCCAGTGGTCTTCGATGTTGCGCGGGTCCTTGCCGACCAGATAGTCCGCCAGTTCCTCGACCGCGGCGGCGACGCTGTGGGCGCGGCCTTCCACGACGGGCTCGCCCCAGCCGACGATGCCTTCATCGGTTTCGATCTTCAGGAAGCACCAGCGCGGCGGAACGATGTAGGTGGTGAGCTTGGTGATTTTCATGCTTGCTGTCTCGTGGATGGATAGGCCTGGCGCCAGGCCGCGATGAAGTCGCGCGCGTTGGCGGCGACCTGGTCGGCGGTCATGCCGGGCTTGTACAAGGCGGAGCCCAGGCCGTAGCCCGATGCGCCGGCCCGGGCGAATTCGGCGATGCTGGCGGGCGTGATGCCGCCCACGGGCACCAGCGCCACCTCGGGTGGGATGACCGCGCGCCAGGCCTTGACGACGGCCGGGCCCAGCTGCTCGGCGGGGAACATCTTCAGCAGGTCGGCGCCGGCCGCCAGCGCGGCGAATGCCTCGGTGGGCGTGGCGACGCCGGGGCAGCAGGCCATCAGGGCCGATTTGGCCGCGCGGATGACCTGCGCGTCGCTGTGCGGCATGACGACGATTTCGCCGCCGGCGCGAACGATTTCCGGGCAGATGGCGGGATCCAGCACCGTGCCCGCGCCGATCATGCAATCCAGCGGCAGGGCCTGGCGCAACTGGCGGATGCTTTCCAGCGGCTCGGGCGAGTTCAGCGGCACTTCGATGATGCGAAAGCCCGCTTCGTAAAGGACGGTGCCGACGGCTTCGGCTTCCGTGGGCTTGATCCCGCGCAGGATGGCGATCAGGCCGCACTGCGTCATGGCGGTCTGCAAGGGCGATTGCGCGGTTTTCAGGACGGGAGGCATGGCGATTCCTCGTTGCGGTTCAGGGCTGGCGGATCAGGCCGGCCGATACGGCAAGCCGCCACAATCCGCGTTCGGCGGCTAGTCCGGCCAGGGTGGGAGCGGCCAGGCCGAAATGCGGCAAGGCGCTCGCGTAGCGGCGACACAGGTCCTCGTCGCCGCACAGGACGATGCGCGACGGCATGCCGCGGGCATCCAATAGCGCGCGCAGCGCGGCGGCTTCGTGCCCGATCAGCAGGCCGGACAGGTAATCCGGCTGGGCCTGGGCGGACAACTGTCCCGTCAGGCCCAATGCGCGCGTGCTGAAAATCGTCGACAGCACGCCGCCCTGGCCCAGCGCCGAACCCGCGACTTCCAGGCCGCGCTGGAAGGCGGCATCGTCCGGCGCGGCGGGATCTTTCATCGTCCGGCCCAGGATCGTGTGGCCGCGCAGCGCGGCGTAGACCTCGCCGGTCATGAAGGTGTCGAACTCGACGATGCGCCCGCCGCGCACCCGCACCCATTTGCAGTGGGTGCCGGGCAGGCCGACCAGCAGGTCGTCGTCCACGGTGCCGCCAGCGCCGGCTTCGCTGTCGATGAGGCCGACGACCTGCGTTTCCTCGCCGCGCATCACGTTGGCCAGGCCCTGCCGTTGGAGCAGGCCGGGAATGATGTGCAGCATGGCGCCGCGATGGGTGTCGACCTTCGCCAACTGCGCGCCGATGCCGCGCGGGTCGGCGGGGACGTCCAGGTAAGGCGCCTGCGCCCAGCCCTGCGCGCTGCCCACCATCCCGCAGGCGATCACGGGCAGGCCCGGCTGCGCGCGCAGCCAGTCGCCGCACGCCTGTTCGAAGGCCAACTCGAAACCCACGGCGGCCGAAGCAGGCATCGGGCCGTCGGTCGAAGGCGCCGGCAGCCGCATGATTCCCCACGGCAGATGCCGCGTGTCCAGCACCCGGCCATCTGGGCCCATACGGTAGGCCCGCAACGAAGAGGTGCCCCAGTCCAGTGCGATGAGCACCGCGGAGTGTGTCGCGTCCGGATTCATGAATTCTTCCTTTTTTGTGTGTTGGTCCTTACTTGCCTCCTGGCCGGATTCTAGTACTCGTCGATGATTTGCTCAAAATATAGAATTTCGTCCCATATATAGGGATACAATGCGAATTCAACGTCACAGCCGGGGCGAGAGAGATCTGATCCGCGCCGTTGGGACGCTGGCCGTGCAGCAAAGGCGAGGCAAATCGGAAACAGCTGGGATGGATTCAACGAAACAGGCGGATCCGGCGTCGCAGACGCTGGGAACGCAGACCTTGATGCGCGGCCTTGCCGTCGTCCAGGCGGTCGCCGGGGGCGCGCGCGAGCTGCGCGACATCTGCGCCCGTATCGGGGTCGCGCGCAGCACCACGCACAGGCTCGCGAGCTGCCTGGTGCAGGAACGCTATTTACGTGTGCTGCCGGGTTACGGTTACATGCTGGGGCCGCGCCTAATCGAACTCGGCTTCCAGGCGCGGGAGGAAATTCCCTTGGCCACCCTGGCCCGGCCCTATCTGGACGAGCTGGCGCGGCTCAGCGGCGACACCATCCATCTGGCCGTGCGCGAAGGCTCGGACGCGCTCTACCTGGACAAGATACCGGGCAAGAAAGGGCTGGAGATGCGATCGCGGGTCGGTCACCGCATGCCGCTGGCCGTGACGGGCGTCGGCAAGGCCTTGCTGCTGGACGGCGACGAAGCGGAGTGGGTGACCATGCTGCGCGCCGGTGCGCCGGTGTCTCCCCAGGCGGCCGGCAATGTGCAGCCGGAAGACCGTTTCCTGGCGCGCATGCGCGAATACGCCCTGTCCGGCTATGCCTTCGATCTGGAGGACAACGAGCCTTCGATCCGCTGCGTGGCCGCGCCGGTGCGCGATGCGGCCCGAAAGATCGTCGCGGCCGTCAGCGTGTCCAGCACCATTCCCTACATGCCGATGGAGCGCATGCGCGAGATGGTGCCGGCCGTGCAATCGGCCGCGCACGGTATTTCCAGTGAATTGGGATGGCGGCCGCCGGAGACGGCGCGGGCCGCCTGATGGACGTGGCCCGCGCGCCGGCGCGGGTGTGACGCCTCGTGCTCCAGCCGGCCTCAAGCCTCAAGGCTTGAGGTTCAATCCTTGGCCCCGGGCAGCGCCCGCCTGGGGAAGCCGCACAGGTGGCCGAAGCGCGTCCATTCGAAGGCGGGACCGGGGTCCGTCTTGCGTACGGGCGCGATATCCGAATGGCCGCGCACCGCGCGCAGCGGATGGCGCACCGCGAGCGCGGGCGCCAGGCGCGCCAGGGCCGCGTACTGCGCATCGGTATAGGGCAGTACGTCCGTGCCCTCCAGTTCGATGCCGATGGAAAAATCGTTGCAGCGCTCGCGGCCGTCGAACCACGAGACGCCGGCGTGCCAGGCGCGCGCGTCCGTGCTGACGAACTGCACGACGTCGCCGTCGCGCCTGACGAAGAAATGCGCCGACACGCGCAGGCCGCGCAGCCGCTCCAGCCAGGGATGGGCGCCATAGTCCAGCGTGTTCAGGAACAGCCCGTGTACATGCGGGCCGCCGAATTCGCCCGGCGGCAGGCTGATGTTGTGGATCACCAGCAGCGATATCGTCGTCCCGTCCGGCCTCGCGTCATGATTGGGCGAAGGCGCGTGCGTCACGCCGCGCGCGGGTTTCAACCATCCATGCCGATCGAGTTGCAGCGCCATGCCGTACCGTGGTCCTTTTCCTGCGTTGCCGTAGTGGGTTGCGTTGGCCTGGGTTGCCGCGGTTCGGGCTGCCCTAGTATTTGGCCTCCAGCCTGGCGTGCTCCTGGCACCACGTGCGCCCATCGACCAGGGCGGCGTCCGAGCGGGGCAGGTGGATGCCGCAATGCGCGCAGCGCACCATCTGTTCGGCCGGCACGGCCCGGCGCGCGGCGCCCGATCGGCCCCGCGCGCGCTGCGCCCCGTTGCCGGCGGTGCTGTTCCTCGTGCCGCCAGCAGCATCGCGCGCCGCGTTGCGGGCGTTGGCGCGGGCGGCGATGCGCGCGATGGTTAGTGCCACCAGCACGACGATGATCCAGAAAAGTACCTTGCCCACTTCAACCCCGATGCAATAGAACTTCCAGCACGAACCGGCTGCCGGTGTACGCCAGCAGCAGCAAGGCAAACCCCGACAGGGTCCAGCGCAATGCCACGCGGCCGCGCCAGCCCTTGCGGTAACGCCCGAGCAGCAGCACGCCGAAGGTCAACCACGACAGCAGCGTAAAGACCGTCTTGTGGTCGAACGGAAGCAGGCGCTGCGTCAGCATATACGAGGCCACCGATCCCGTGATGACGGTCAGCGTCAGCACGGCGAAACCGATGGAGATGATGCGGAACAGCAAGCGCTCCTGCATCAGCAGCGGCGGCTGTACGTCCAGCACCTTGCCCATCAGGCTGGCGCCTTCGGCCTGTTCGAGCGGGCGATGCAGGTGGCGGTCCAGCAGGGCCATCAACATGGCTTGGACCGCGGCCACCGTCATCAGGCCGTAGGCCATCAACGCGATCACCAGATGGACGCGCAGCCAGGAATTGTTGGCGTGGGGCACGACCTGCCCCTGCGGGAAAGCGGCCGCCAGGGCGCAGACGAAGGCCGCCGCCGGCAACAGCAGCAGCAGCAGGCCATCGATGCGGATGACCAGGCTTTCCAGCCAGAAGATCAACATGCCCAGCCAGATGGCCGCCGACAGGGCCAGGGCCCAGCCGATGAACAGATAGGGACCGCCCAACAGGGACTGGTAGAGCGCCACGCCCTGCAGGAAGAGGGCGCCCATCAGGCAGGTCCTGGCGACCCGCCCCGCGTGCTGGATGCCATCCGTCCCGCCCAGGCGACGCCAAAGGGACGCGCCGAGCACCGCGTACGCCAGCGCGGCGACCGCGTGAAATACAATGCCAAATGACATAGGAACCGTTGTTGTTCTCGATGGGGCCCGCGCGCGGGCAATCCGGCGGGTTTTGCCGGTACCACGTGCGTCGGCGCGATACGCGCCGTGCCGGGCCCCTGCCAGCCGAATAGTTTAAGCGGAAACGCATCTCATGCTCGACAACCTTACTCAACGCCTGTCGCGCGTCGTCAAGACGCTGCGCGGCGAAGCTCGCCTGACCGAAGCCAATACCCAGGAGATGCTGCGCGAAGTTCGCATGGCCCTGCTGGAAGCCGACGTCGCCCTGCCCGTGGTGCGCGAATTCGTCGCCCGCGTGAAGGAAAAAGCCCTCGGCGAAGAAGTCGCCTCCAGCCTCAGCCCCGGCCAGGCGCTGGTCGGCATCGTCCACAAGGAACTCACCGCCTTGATGGGGGGCGACCTGGGGGCGGAAGCCGGCGAACTCTCGCTGGCGGTGCAGCCGCCCGCGGTCATCCTGATGGCCGGCCTCCAGGGCGCGGGTAAAACCACGACCACCGGCAAGCTGGCGCGCTGGTTGTCCGAAGGCAACCACGTTCAGAACGGCCGCAAGACGGGCAAGAAGAAGGTGCTGGTGGTCAGCGCCGACGTCTACCGTCCCGCCGCCATCGAGCAGTTGAAAACCGTGGCCGCCCAGGTGGGCGTCGATTTCCTGCCCTCCGACCCCAGCCAGAAGCCGGAAGACATCGCCCGCAACGCCGTCGACCACGCGCGCCGCTATCACTACGATGTGCTGATCGTCGATACCGCGGGTCGCCTGGGCGTGGACGAGGCCATGATGCGCGAGATCCGCGCCTTGTATGACCTGGTCAATCCCGTCGAAACCCTGTTCGTGGTCGACGCCATGCAGGGCCAGGACGCGGTCAATACCGCGCGGGCGTTCGCCGACGCGCTGCCCTTGACGGGCGTGGTCCTGACCAAGCTGGACGGCGACGCGCGCGGCGGCGCGGCTCTGTCGGTGCGACATGTCACCGGCAAGCCGTTGAAATTCGTCGGCGTATCGGAAAAGCTGGATGGCCTGGAAGCCTTCTATCCTGACCGCATGGCCCAGCGCGTGCTGGGCATGGGCGACATCGTGTCGCTGGTGGAGCAGGCGCAGCGCAACATCGACATCGCGGAAGCGCAGAAGCTGGCGACCAAGCTCAAGTCCGGCAATCGCTTCGACCTGAACGACTTCCGCGAACAGTTGGGCCAGGTCAAGAAAATGGGCGACATGAGCTCATTGCTGGAGAAGCTTCCCGCGCAATTCCAGCAGGCCGCCGGCCAGCTGCAGAGCGGTCAGGCGGACAAGCAGCTGCGCCGCACGGAAGGCATCCTGAATTCCATGACGCCGGCCGAACGTGCCAAGCCCGAGCTCATCAAGGCCGCGCGCAAGCGGCGCATCGCCGCAGGCGCTGGCGTACCGGTGCAGGAGGTCAATCGCCTGCTGGCCCAGTTCGAGCAGATGCAGGGCATGATGAAGCAGATGAAAAAGGGCGGCATGGCCAAGATGATGCGCGCCATGGGCGGGATCAAGGGCCTGGGCCGTTTCGGCGGCATGCGCTGATCGACCAAAAAAAACGGCCAGGATCGCCTGGCCGATGTGCCGGAGCGGGAGGGGAAAAGTCCGCGCCGGTGATCCCATCGAACCCGCTGCGGAAGTTCAATGGCGAGTCCATTATGCGTAAGGCTTAGGCCTTCGACCGTCAATCAGTTGTAACTGGTTGCGAGTCCACTGTGCGGGATTGCGCTGTGCCGTAACAGCGCGCCGCATCAGCCGCCGCCCACTGCCACAACGATCTCCAGCTTGTCGTTTTGTTGCAGACGTGTCTCAGCGTGCTGACTTTTGGGAACAATTTCGCCATTTTTTTCGACGGCGACACGTTTGCCTACATAGCCCAGCAGTTCGAGGAGGCCGAGTACCGTCGTGTCGGGAGCGACCTGCCGGGGCTCGCCATTCAGTTGAATATTCATCATGGTGGTTATGTCGGCGGGGGACGCCTGTTCAGGGACGTCCCGTCGCCGCGTAGCGATTGGTGGCTTCGATCAGATGGGCAAGAATGCCGGGCTCGTCGAACGCGTGGCCGGCATCCGGAACGATGTGCAGCCGGGCTTGCGGCCAGGCGCGGTGCAGGTCCCAGGCCGTGCGTACGGGCGTGCAGGCGTCGTAGCGTCCCTGGACGATCACGCCAGGGACGTCGCGCAGCTTGTGCGCGTCGCGGATCAGCTGGCCTTCGGCCATGAAGCCGTCGTTCACGAAATAATGGTTCTCGATGCGAGCGAAGGCCAGCGCTGCCTGGTCGCCAGCGTGGCTTTGCTGGTGGCGCGCGCTGGGCAGCATGGTGATGGTGCTGTCTTCCCAGCGGCTCCAGGCCTTGGCGGCGGCCAGCTGGGCTTCCGGGTCGTTGCCGGTCAGACGCCGGCGGTAGGCCTGCACCATGTCGTGCCGCTCTTCCGGCGGTATGGGCGCCAGGTACTCTTCCCAGAGATCGGGGAACAACTCCGAGGCGCCGTGCTGGTAATACCACTGCACCTCCGACCGCCGTACCGTGAAAATGCCGCGCAGGATCAGCGCGGCCACATGATCGGTATGCGTCTGGGCATAGGCCAGCGCCAGCGTCGAGCCCCAGGAGCCGCCGAACACCAGCCAGCGGTCCGCGCCCATGATTTCGGTGCGCAGGCGCTCCATGTCGGCGACCAGATGCCAGGTGGTGTTGTTGTCCAGGCCGGCGTGCGGACGCGATCGCCCGCAGCCGCGCTGATCGAACAACAGCACGTTGTACCGGGCCGGATCGAATAATTGCCGATGCACGGGCGAACAACCGCTGCCGGGGCCGCCATGCAGGAAAACAGCCGGCTTGCCGTCGGGATTCCCGCACAGCTCCCAGTACACCTGGTGGCCGTCGCCGGTATCCAGCATGCCGTGACGATAGGGTTCGATGGCGCGAAATAGCATTCAGGCGGCTCGCTTGAACATGAGGTCCCAGACCCCGTGGCCCAGGCGCAGGCCGCGGGTCTCGAACTTGGTCTGCGGACGGAATTCAGGACGTGGCGCGTAGCCGTCCGCGGTATTGCGCAACTGCGGCTCGGCGCCCAGCACTTCGAGCATCTGTTGCGCGTAGTGTTCCCAGTCCGTGGCGCAATGGACGTAACCGCCCGGTTTCACCCGGCTGGCCAGCAAGGCGACGAAGGGCGGCTGGATCAGGCGCCGTTTGTGGTGGCGCTTCTTGGGCCAGGGGTCGGGAAAGTAGATGTGCACGCCGTCCAGCGAGCTGGGCGCGATCATGTCGCGCAGCACTTCCACCGCGTCGTGCTGGACGATGCGCACGTTTTGCAGGCCGGAGGCCTCGATGCGCTTGAGCATGGAGCCGACACCGGCGTTGAAGACCTCCACGCCCAGGAAGTTGTCCCCCGGCCGATCCAGGGCAATGCGTTCGGTGGTCTCACCCATGCCGAAGCCGATTTCCAGGATGGTGGGCGCGGTCCGGCCGAAAACGCTGGCGGGATCCAGGATGCGTGCGGCGTAGGGGATGGACCACTGCGCCAGCAGGCGTTCCAGGGCATCGCGCTGGCCTTGCGTGATGTGGCCGCGGCGATGGACGAAACTGCGGATATGGGTGGCGCCGGGGCTATCGGGCGCATGCTGGCCGGATGCCGGCGCAGCCTCGGTCGCCGACGACAGGGCAGACGGTGAAACAGGAGACGGAGCGGGAGGCTCGCCGTCTTCGGGGATCGTATCGGTATTCATAGCGCGCCATTGTAGTAGGGCGGGGAACCAGCCCGCGGCGGGGTCCAGGATACGGGAGCGATTCGTATCGCGCCATTGAAGCGCGGCCAGGCTCCTGAAGAAGGCTAGCGCTGTTGCTTGAGCTTGGCGGCCTGCTCTTGATTCAGGCGCGCCGCCTCATCCCTGGCGTAATCCGCCTCGCCGGCATCGTAGGAGCCCTCGTACGAGCAGCTGTTCCACCAGTGGCAGGAACTGGCGCGTTTGGGCGCGGCCGGGCCGCAGGCGGACAGCAGTATCAGGAGGGAGGAAGCCAGTATGAAGCGAGTGAGCATATTGCGGAATTACCGGTTTGCGTTGAGTCGAACCGCAAAGATTGTCAGCTATCGCCCCTAGGGTCAACGCGTGCTGCGTCACTGGATCCTGGTCGGCGCCGAGCCTCGATACGCAGGCACGCTACAGGCCCCATGGGCCAGGAAGCGTTCTGAGCGACCACAATCGGCCAATGTATAATCGCGCTTCCTGCTGGCCGGCAAGCTATGCCGGCACGGCACCCGGGCGGGTGTAGTTCAATGGTAGAACGGCGGCTTCCCAAGCCTCAAGCGTGGGTTCGATTCCCATCACCCGCTCCACAGTTTCCATGCCTCAGCGCTGTAGCCCCCACCGCTGTATCGTGACCCGCTCCAAGGCATGGAAGACGCCATTTTCGACCAGCAGGCCGATGATCACGACCAGTATCAATCCCGCGAATACGCGATCCGTATAAAGCTCGTTGCGGTTCTGGAAGATGTACCACCCGAGACCGCCCTTGCCCGACGACGCGCCAAAGACCAATTCCGCGGCAATGAGCGTGCGCCAGGCAAAAGCCCAGCCGATTTTCAGCCCGGACAGGATGGACGGTAACGCGGCCGGGACCAGGATCTGGATCACGTAGCGCAGGCCGCGCAGGCCGTAGTTGCGACCTGCCATGCGCAGCGTATCGGGTACGGCCTGGAAGCCGGCATACGTGTTCAATGCCAACGGCCACAAAACCGAATGGACGAGGACGAAGATCAAGCTGCCAGCGCCCAGGCCGAACCACAGCAAGGCCAGCGGCAGCAGGGCAATCGCCGGCAGCGGATTGAACATCGACGTCAACGTGGTCAGGATGTCGCGGCCCAGTCGGCTCGAGACGGCGACCATCGTCAGGGCAAAGGACAGCACGATGCCCAGTATGTAGCCTTGCAACAGCACCTGCAGCGACAACCACGTCTTCTGCACCAGTTGCCCGTTCAGCAGGCCTTCGGCCAATGCCTGCATGGTCGCGCTGAACGTCGGTAGCAACAGGTCGTTGTTCTGCCAGCGCGCGACAGCTTCCCACAGTGCCGCCAGCACAACCAGGATGCACGTCTTGCGCACCCAGGGACGGTCCCAGACGCGCATGCCCAGGGGTACGTCCTGTGTCAGCTGCGTAGGCGGCAGCGCTGGCAGATCGACTTCGTATTCAGGTCGGACGGGCGGTGCAAGACTGCTCATGGGAAGAAAAATTCAAGCGGCGAGATGCGCCGGGCGTATATGGGCGTCGGCGTGGCCGACGGGCTCTTCGAACAGCATGCCGTGGATCCGTCGGGTGGCCGCCTGGAAGGCTGCGCTGCCCATGCTGTGCAGCCCCCATTCATGGCTGTTCAATTCGGCGCGCACGCGGCCGGGATGCGGCGACAACAGGGCGATCCGGCTGCCGACGACCAAGGCCTCCTCGATCGAATGCGTCACGAACAGCACCGTCATCCGCAGTTCCTTCCACAGCGCCAGCAATTCTTCCTGCATCTTCCGGCGCGTCAACGCGTCCAGTGCGGCGAACGGCTCGTCCATCAACAGTACGCTAGGCTGCATCGCCAGCGCGCGGGCGATCGCGACGCGCTGCTTCATTCCGCCCGACAGCTCGTGCGGATACGAAGAAGCGAACCGCGCCAGCCCGACCGTTTCCAGGCAATGGCGCGCCCGCTCGCGCGCCGTTTTGCGATCCGCGGTGCGTGATGCCAACAGCGGGAACATGACGTTCTGCTCCACTGTCTTCCAAGGCGGCAGTTGATCGAACTCCTGGAACACGACCACACGGTCCGGCGAGGGGCCATGCACGACCTGCCCACGCAGCCGGATCTCGCCGGCCGCCGGCTCGATGAAACCTGCTGCCGCCTTGAGCAGTGTCGACTTGCCACAGCCCGAAGGCCCCAATAAAACGAAGCTGTCGCCTTCATGGATGTCCAGGCTGACTTCGTGCGTGGCACGCACGATTCGCTCGGGCGTCCGATATTCGAGACTGACGCGGTCGAGCTGCAACAGCGGCGCGTTCGCGATCGCCGTTGCCACGGACCCGCGGCGCTTGCCGCGCAAATCAGCTGCCGCTGGAAACTCGTGGGTCATCGAAGAAGTACTCCTTGAGCGAAGCCGGCTGATTCTTGATGGCGCCGATCCGATGCATGAACTGGCCGAGCCCCAGGGTGTTCCGCGGCTCGACCTGGATCGAGACCTCGGGGTCCTTGACGATCCTGATCAGCAGATCGCGATCGGTTTTCGACTTCTCCACCCGGATGTAGGTATCCACCGCCTCTTCGGGATGCGCCTTGATGAACTTGGCGGCATCGTCCAGCGCATCGATGAACGCCTTGTAAGTCTTTGGGTTGTCGTTGCGGAACTTCTCCGTCGCGTACAAAACCGTCGACGACGCCGGTCCACCCTGCACGTCGTAGGAGTTCAGCACGATGTGCGCCGCCGGATTGCCTGCCAGCTCCTGCTGCTGAAACGGCGGATTGCCGAAATGGGCGTTGACCTGGTTCTGGCCCTTGATGATCGCCGCCGTTGCGTCGGGGTGCGGCACCGCCACTGTCAGCGGCTCCAGTTTGTCGAATGACTTGTCGCCCCACTGCTTCGCCGCCGCCATCTGCAGGATGCGCGACTGCACCGACACCGTCGTCGCCGGCACGGCGATCCGGTCCTTGTCCGTGAAGTCGGCGATCGTCTTCACCGCGGGATTGTTGGAAACCAGGGAATAGGGGAAGTTGCCCAGTGAGGCGACGCCCTTCACGTTCTGGCGGCCGCGCGTGCGATCCCAGATGGTGAACAGCGGGCCTACGCCGGCACCCGCGATATCGATGCTGTTGGACAGCAGCGCATCGTTGACCGCCGAGCCGCCGGACAGTTGGACGAAGTCGACCTTGATGTCGACACCGGCTTCCTTGCCGCGTTTCTCGATCAGCTTCTGGTCCTGGACCACGTCCAGCAACAGGTAGACGATGCCGAATTGCTGGGCGATCCGGATCTGCCCTTCGGCATGAACGGCGCCGGCGGACGACAACAAGGCGACGCCGGCGAAGGCGCTGAGGACTTTCTTATGGAGTGATTGCATGGTCAGGAGGGAATGTCGCCTTCGATGGTGGTGCGGTACAGCTTGCGGCGCAGGAAGTCCGGCGTGCCCGCGGCCAGGTGCATGACCGAGCGGTTGTCCCAGAACACCATGTCGCCGGGTTGCCAGTAGTGCGTGTACAGATACTCGGGCCGCACGCTCAGCGCGAACAGCTCGTCGAGCAAGGAGCGGCTCTCGTCCTCGGGCAGGCCGAGGATACGTGTCGTAAAGTGCTCGTTGACGAACAGCGCCTTGCGGCCCGTCTCCGGATGCGTGCGCACCACCGGATGCACCGCGGGCTTCACTTCCTCGATCTGCTTGGCCGTCAATGGCGGCCGCCACGGGCTGCGAGCGCGCAGTTCCTCGTACTTGGCCAGGTAGTTGTGCTCCGCGCGCTTGCCGTCCAGCGCGCGCTTCAGCGCCGCTGGCAGGTCTTCGTATGCCGCATGCTGGTTCGAGAACAGCGTGTCGCCGCCTTGCGGCGGCAGTTCCTGGGCGTGCAGCAGCGACCCCAGGCTGGGTCTGTCCTTGTACGACAGGTCCGAATGCCAGAACGCCCCGGCATCGCCGAGTCCGATCGGCTGGCCGTTCTCCTTGATGTTCGACACCACCAGCACTTCCGGATGCCCCGCCAGCTGGAAGTTGCGCAAGACGTGGATCTGCAACTGTCCGAAGCGCCGGCTGAAGTCGATCTGCTGTTGCGGGGTGATGCGCTGGTCGCGGAACACCAGTACGTGATGATCCAGGTGCGCGCGATGTATACGGCGAAAGTCCTCGTCGTTCAAAGGCCGGGACAAATCCAGCCCCAGCACCTCGGCGCCCAAGGGGCCGGACAGGGGGCGGATGTCGATCGACTGCGAGGGGTAATCGGTGAGAATCGGATTGGCGCTCATGGACGGCGTGGGTGCGTGGGCAACGAACGCACCTTAGCCCTTAGGCATCCAACCCCGAACGATTAATTGCTTGGAAGTTCGTGGCTTCCGGTGTTAAAGACCGGCCGTTATTAATTCATTACCGACGATCATGTGCGAAATGACTGCCTGACGGGACCGCGGAAAAAAATCGGCCCCCTGGGGTACAGGGGGCCGACCTTACTGCGCACCACACCGAGAGGACTGCCACTACAGCATCCCCGCCTCTCGCCGGGGAAACCGTTCATCCGTGCGGGCATGAACGGCCGGACTTCCTGGCGATCCGACCGGCGTCGGTCGGATCACCGATTGGTCTTGGATCAGCCTTCGAAGGGCTGGTTGTCGATGTCGCCGAAAGCGAGGTCGCCATGCACGCCGCCGCCTTGGGCAACCGCCGGGACCGAAGCCACGTCAGCTTGCGCGGTGAAAGGCGCGTTGTCGCTGTCGGCATTGGCGGTCAGGCCGGCGGCGCGCGCTTGTTCCAGTTGCGCGACGACCTGGTCGCGGCTGGTGCTGCTGGCTTGCTGGCCGTAGACGCCTTGGAACGGCGCGTTGTCCGAATCGCCACGGGGGGTCGCGGCTTGCGCGGCGCCGATGGCGGCGAACGAAAGAACAAAAGCGGAAACGATGGTCTTGGCATTCATGGCAGTACTCCTAGTCCTGGTTAAGTGATCCGGGCCGTCCATCGCGATCTGCTGTGAGAACTTCGCGATGTCCGTTGCTGTTCCCGATGAAACGTATTCTGTGCTTCCAAGGCCTAGGGATAAACCCTCGTTCGCGCAAATTACTTTTCCATGCAGCAGGCCAATCTCTTGCGATTGCCGCGTGGTTCAAGCCCGTGGGATCAACGGATATCGGTTTCGGGAATGACGAGCGTCGGCACGGTAATCGTCGCCAGACTCGCGCGCCGGTCTCCCGGTTCGACGCCGTTGACCTTTGCGATATTCGCGGCTGTCATGCCCGGGCGGCCGTAGGTAGCAGCCTTTCCGATAGCGGCAAAAGCCGGGAGTCCCGCACCGCCGCCGTACGATGGCCGAGCCCTGCCAGATAATCCGCGTGGCTGGCGAAGGAGAGGAAGGAGGACACGCTGGCCTGCTGGATCAGCATTGCCAGGTCCCACCGTTCGTCGGTGGGACCGATCAGAAAGGGGCCGCCTTCTCCAAGAAACAGGACATCGCCTCCGCTTGCTCGCAAAAAGGGCAGCGTATGTTCGATGTACCGATCGAAGGCCTGTGCCCCGCTGATCGCTGTGGCAGGCGCCAGTTCGGGGCAGTTCGAATAGTCGGCAACATCCCTGAACCTGAGCAGATTGAGCATGACGATCGCGCCGGCGAAGCCGCGGTGCATGAACATCTTGCCGGCCTCTTGCGTCGGTTCGAGATAGGGCGGGTAATCGGTTGGGCTCATGGTCGTCTCATCGATGGAATGCAGCAATGCCGTCCCTCGTCCGGTCTGAAGGCGAGATACGGCGCATGAACCGCAAGCGCCCAGGCATCAATGTACAAAATAATACCCGGATAAAAATAATTGTCAATTTTTTCCGGGTAAAATTCGTGACTGTGCGCGCGCAGCCCGGGGGCGTCCCACCGGACGCGAAGGTCCCGGCCATTACGCGGATACGGCGTAGCCACGCAGGGTTCGCAGGCCTAGCAGCAGCGCGAACGCGGCCGCGCTCAAGCCAGCCAATAGCGCGAAGGTCGTTGCCGCGCCGAGGCTCTCCATGGAGGTGGCCAATGCTGGCGGCGCCAGCGCATTGATCACGTTCATCGGAAGTGCAATGCTCGCCATGGCGGCCGCATAGTCGGCCTTGTCATAGAAAACCAGCGGCATGGTGGCGCGCGCCACCGCGAACGCGCCGCTGCCCACACCGAACAGCAGCAGGAAAACGCCGACCGGCCACAGCGCGCCGCCGCCCAGCCACAGCGCGGCCAAGCCAAGCGGCATCATCGCGCCGGCCACGACACCGGTGGACAGGCCGTCCCAGCGCGGGCCTCCGGTCAGGTCGAGCATGCGCCCCGCGACCTTGAATATCCCCAGCAGCGAGGCGACCAGGACCGCCCGGCCGAAGCCCACACCCATGGCCTGCAACAGCGGCACGCATACGGCCTGGATCCCGAAGGTGACGAAGCTATTGAGCGCAATCGCGCCGACCAACAGCGCGAACACGCGCCGCGGCCGCCGACGGTAGCCCACAGCCGCCGGCTTGGGTGAGCTGACGGTCGATGGAAGGCCGAACCGCAGCAGAGGGCAGACGAGCAGCATGACCGCCACATAGACCAGGAGCGACGCACGCCAGCCGATCAGGTGTTCGAGCCAAGCCGTGACGGGCAGGAAGATGCTGCCGGCCAGCCCGGTCACGAGCATCAAGGTGCCGATCTGGCTTCGTGCCCGGTCCGGCGCGTACTCCGCGATGTAGGCGTATGCCGCCGTGGTAAGGAAGGTGGCGCCCGCCACGCCGATCAGCGCCCAGGCGGCCCAGTAGGCCAGGATGCCAGGCGCCAGGACCAGTGCGCCGAGCCCCGCGCCAATCCCGGCGGCACCCAGCACCATGGCCGAGCGCGTGCCCAGGTGTCGAAACACACGGATGGCCAGGGGCGTGGCGGCGCCCATTGCCATATACATCACCGAGGTACCCAGGAAGACCGAGGGCAGCGAAGTCCGCAGGTCCAGCGCGATCGGTCTGGCCAAGACCGGCAGCATGCTCACCACGCCCCAGCCGATGATTTGAGTGAGTGCAATGAGCGGCAGGGCCAAGGCCTGGCGGGGCATATTGTTCTTCCGTGTGGAAGTGGTTGCGGTCAGGGTACGCCGGGTCACCGCGCTATGAGTGTACGCCTCACCGTCCGGCGTGTCGGCTGGCGCGCGCCGATGGCGGCAAGGGAAAGATCAAGTACCCTTTAGCCTGACTCCGTGCCGGCATGACAAGTATGCAAGACGATCTTTTCGGAGACGCGGTGATCCCGCCTCCGGCCGATTCCTCGAACGATGGGGCCTCTCGTACGATTCCGGAAATTTCCGCTCTCCGGGGCATGGCCAAGGTGCTGCCGGCTCCTGCCGCGCTGGAATGGAGCTCGCTCGCGCGGCAGCTTCCGCCACAACTGCGCTTTGGGGTCTCTACCTGGTCATACCCGGGCTGGGAGGGGCTGGTCTGGGATGGCGAATACGATTCGAGCACGCTGTCCAAGCATGGCCTTGGCGCCTACCATCAGCATCCTCTTTTGCGCACGGTTTGCGTCGACCGTACTTTCTGGCGCCCGTTGACGGCAAGCCAGTATGGCGCTTATGCCGGGCAGGTCGATGACGACTTCCGTTTCGTCGTCAAATGTCCCGCCAGCATTACCGACGCCCAGGTGCGTGGCGAAGAGGGCAGGACGCGCGAGGCCAACCCGGTTTTTCTCGATCCGTCGCTGGCCGTCCATGACTTTGTGCGACCGGCCCTTGAAGGCCTGGGGGCCAAGCTCGGCGTTCTGGTGTTTCAGCTGAGTCCCCTGCCTTTGGGGTGGCTGAGCCGCCGCGCGGCGCTGTTCGAGAAACTGGGCCGCATGCTGGCCGCTGTCCAGGAGGCCTTGTCCGCGCATGCCGTCGTGATCGTTGCGGTGGAAGTGCGGGACCCTGAACTGCTGGGCCAGGCGCTGGTCGATACGCTCAAGGCGCATGGGGCTACTTTCTGCCTGGGCTTGCATGGCAAGATGCCGCCCATCGAAGCGCAACTGCCGATGCTGCGCGCGCTATGGCCGGGTCCGCTGGTCTGCCGGTGGAATCTGAACCGCATCTTCGGCCCGTATGGTTATGCCGACGCGCAGAAAAAGCACGATCCCTTCAATGCCCTGCCCAGCGAGGATATCCCTACGCGCACGGTGCTGGCACGGACGATCCGCGGGATCACAGGCGCGGGCCAGCCGGCCTACGTGACGGTCAGCAACGACGCCGAGGGCTGCTCGCCGCTGTCCATCCAGAAGCTGGCCCAGGCGATTGCGGCCCCGCCCTGCTAAACCTCGATGTCCGGCCCGGATATCAGATGACGCGCGAAGAATTTCTCCATGGCTTCGTAGAACTCAAGGCTGTTTTCTTCGTTCCGAAAACCATGTCCTTCGTCGTCTTTCACCATGTAGTCGACTTCGACGCCGCGTTTACGCAGCGCCTGTACGACCTGGTCGCTTTCCGCCTTGTTCACGCGCGGGTCCTTGGCGCCCTGGGCGATGAACAATGGCGTCTTGATGCGGTCGACATGCAGCGCGGGCGATGTCCGGACCAGGCGGTCCTTATCCTTTTCGGGGTGGCCCACCATGTCGTACAGCCTTTCGAGCATGGGCTTCCAATAGGGCGGCGTGCTCGCCATGAACGTGAACATATTCGATATGCCGACATAGTCGACCGCCGCCGCATACAGGTCGGGAGTGAAGGTGACGCCGGCCAACGTGGCATATCCGCCGTAGCTGGCGCCATAGATGCCGATGCGCTTAGGATCCGCGATGCCCTGCGCGATCAGCCAGCGCACGCCATCGGTGATGTCGTCCTGCATGGACAGGCCCCATTGGCCGAAGCCGGCTTCCCAGAACTTCCGCCCGTATCCGGTCGAGCCTCGGAAATTGACCTGCAGTACGGCAAAGCCCCGGTTGGCCAGGAACTGCACCTGCGAGTCGTAGCCCCAGCTGTCGCGCGACCACGGGCCGCCGTGTGGGTGGACGATCACCGGCAGGTCCTGCTCCCGCCGTCCCAGGGGCAAGGTCAGGTAACCGTGCAACGCCAGGCCATCCCGGCTTTGGAAGCGGATCGGCCGCATGGGGGCCATATCCGATTCGGGCAAGCCGGGCTTGATGTCCGCGAGCTTCCGCAGTTCGTCAGTCGTGACGTCGTACAGGTAGCGCGTGCCGGGTGTGCGATCGTTGTACGTGCTGACGATGAACTTGGTTTCGTCGCGCGTGTCGCTATGCAGCGCGAGCTGATAGCCATGCAGGCGGTCAGCCAGCCTTCGGTAGAGGTCTTCCGTCTGTGCATCCAGGAACCTGCGCTGCAGTTTGTCCGTCTCATAGGTCACCGATGTGAGGACCCGACGAAGACGTGAATAGCCGACGTTCGACACATCCACCTCGTGCGGATTGAACAGTATTTCTTCCGTGTCGGGATTGGCGGGGTCAATACACACCAGCGCCTTGGTGTCGCGGCCGCGATTGCTGATGGCGTAGAGCTGCCTGTTGTCGAAAGTGAACAGCACGGGTTTGATGCTGGTGCGGTAATCGGTGGCGATGATCGTACGGAAGGGCTGTTCTTCCGCATCGCGATACAGCACGGCACAGTTCAACCCATCGAGCGTGAGGGCCACGCGCAGCTTGCCGGCGTGATCGGTCTGCCAGCTGATGACATTACCCGGGTTCAGCCCCACCAGATGGGATACGCCGCTATGCGGATTGACGCGGTAGATGTCGAAGATTTTCGGGTCGCGATTGTTGTGCGCAAGCAGGATGTGATCAGGGTCATCCGCCAATGGGTCGCTGATGTATGCGCGGCAGTTTTCGTAAGGGGTCAAGTCCACGGTGCTGCCGCTGCGCATGTCCACGGCCAGGATGTGGAAATTTTCATCGCCGCCGAAATCCTTCGCGTACAGGATGGTGCTTGAGCCCTTCCAGACGTAGCTGCTGATGTCGCGTGCGGTTTCGCGGGTGATGCTGCGTGCCTCGCCCATCGGTGCGGCCCCTTCCAGTCGCTGTACGAAGATGTTCATGCGCGGCGGCTGGCCGTCCACGCTGACCGGACGCATGAACGCGAGCCAGCTTCCGTCCTCGGACAGGCTGAAACGCGTCTGGTCGGGATGGCGGAAAAAATCCTTCAAGGGATATTGCGGAGGAATTGTTGCCGGCGCCGCGAGAGCGGGGCGTCGCGGTGCCGCGAGCGGCGGTGTGTGCGTGATGACGGCGTTTGGCGAAACCCGTTTCCTGTCGGTACGGACATGGGCGACCAGCGAGAGCGCGCCGTCGGATAACGTCCGCCGCATGTGGTCGGTGTGGACGCGGTGGCCTTGCGCACGGTTCGCTTCATTCGCCTCGCTCCGGAATGGCAGGCCGCCGCCGAACGCCGGCCCGCATGGCGTCGCCAACGCGGCTGCGATATCCGGAAGGGAGGACGATGAGTAGTTGATGGCCGGCATGAGTCGTGTCTCCGATGGAATCCGCCTCCTTCGATTTCAAGCGCCCTGTAAGGGGAGGGCGTGAGGCGAACGCTGTAGTACCTGACCGGGCCGGCCGGTTCACTCGCGCCTGGGTCACGACGTTCAAATGAAACGGCCCCCTGGAAGGGGGCCGTTCGTACTTCTACCAGCGGTCTTGGCGATCAGCCGCGGCGATCAGCCTTGGAAGGGCTGGTTGTCGATGTCGCCGAAGGCGAGGTCGGCATGCACGCCGCCGCCTTGGGCAACCGCCGGGACCGAAGCCACGTCAGCTTGCGCGGTGAAGGGCGCGTTGTCGCTGTCGGCGTTGGCGGTCAGGCCGGCGGCGCGGGCTTGTTCCAGTTGCGCGACGACCTGGTCGCGGCTCACGCTGCTGGCTTGTTGGCCGTAAACGCCTTGGAACGGCGTGTTGTCCGAATCGCCACGGGGAGTCGCGGCTTGCGCGGCGCCGATGGCGGCGAACGAAAGAACAAAAGCGGAAACGATGGTCTTGGCATTCATGGCAGTACTCCTAGTCCTGGTTAAGTGATCCGGGCCGTGCATCGCGATCTGCTGTGAGAACTTCGCGATGTCCGTTGCTGTTCCCGATGAAACGTATTCTGTGCTTCCAGGGACTAGGGATAAACCCGTATTTGCGGGAATGATTTTTCCACTGAGACGGTAAATAGTGGATCACTCGGGTCCGAACGGATCCGGCGACGGCGGAGAAGGCGGTATAAATACTCGAATAAGCTAAAAAAAGCGGCTTTGAAGTTCATATATGAGCATATGTACGACTCAAGTGGATATTGCATTTGATATATGTTCATATATGAACATATAACCCATTGTGAAAATCATATCTGAGCGCCTAGCTATGGCACCCGCCCGACTACCCACCGCAAGTACGCGTGTTGCCCTGCCGCGCCCCGTAAATCGAGCCTTGCTCAGACTCGGCGAGGAGATCTCCACTGCGCGTCGTCTACGGCGATTGAGCCAGAAAGACCTGGCCGAGCGCATCGGCACCTCGCTCAGCACCGTCAGACGCATGGAAGAGGGCAATCCCGGTACCGCGCTGGGTACCTTTCTGCGTGCTTTGCATGTACTCGGCCGACTTGATGATCTAGTGGAGGCAATGGCGACCACGAATGACGCCACGGGGATGCAGCTGATGCGGGAGCAGTTGCCCCAAAGGGTGCGTTCCGCTCGGATTGGCAGGTCGAGAGTGGCGCGCTCGGATGCTGTTGAAGACAGCAGCCCTGATGAGCCCGATGAGCTGGAGGGCTTCTAATGGCCGCCAAGGCGCTGCGACGGCGGGATCTGGAGGTCCATCTGGGATCGAGCGGCCAGGTGATAGGGCACCTGCATCTGGGAAGTGGCAAACGCAGCGCCTTCAGCTATGACGAGCGCTGGCTGCGGGATCCGAAGTTCTTCACCCTGTCGCCAGACCTGCTGCCCGTCTTGGGTGTTCAGCATCCGCAGCGGGTGTTCTTCGACGCGCTGGCGGATACCGTCCCAGACTCATGGGGCGAACGTGTCATCCGGCGCGCCCATGCAAAGCTTCGGCAGCATGATCGCGACACCCCGCCGCTGGAGCCTGTGGACTTTTTGCTATGGGTCGATGACGAGGCTCGCGTCGGTGCGCTGCGTCTCTTTGACCCTCAGGTCAGGATGTATTTACGGTCGAGCAACGAGCAGCGGCACGTTCCCCCGTTGGTGGACCTCGATAAAGTCGTGCAAGCCGCTCGCGCGTTGGAGGCGGGCACGGAAAGCACGCAGGATCTCCAATATCTGCTTGGACTAGGCACTTCGCTCGGCGGCGCTCGGCCGAAATCGACAGTTCGCGACACGGATGGTCGTCTGGCCTTGGGCAAGTTTCCCAGCCAGGCGGACCAGCGCGACGTGATAAGAGGCGAGGTGCTGGCCATGCGCCTCGCAGCCAAGGCAGGCATACACACAGCCGCCGCTCGCGTAGAAATGATCAACGGGACAGCAGTGGCGATCATCCGGCGGTTCGATCGCACGACTCAAGGTGGTCGCATCCCATACGTGTCAGCCGCGACGATGCTGCAGTCTGATGGGCGCGACATGGTGCACGCTTATACGGAACTCGCGGACGTCCTGTTGCAGGAAGGTGCCGCGCCTACTATCGACATGCACCAGTTGTGGCGCCGCTTGGTCTTCAATTTTTTGATCTGCAACACCGATGACCACTTGCGGAATACCGGCTTTCTGTATGACGCGCGTAATCATGGATGGCGTCTATCGCCAGCCTTTGATCTCAATCCAATGCCAGGGGATCGCCGCGAGAGCAAGACATGGCTGACCGAGGATTCTGGGCCAATCGACAATAGGCACGTGCTGATGGAAGGGGCGTCCTACTTCAGGCTGGATGCAACGGAAGCCGCGGCGATATGGAAAGAGGTCGCTCAGGTGGTGACCGGCTGGCGAGTAGTCGCGAAGGAATTGGGGATGACGAACAGCGATCTGACGGATTTTGCGCCGGCATTTGCCGGATAGCGGGAGGAACTTGGTTTTCCTTGCGATAAACATGTACCCGCGAACTACGCCCGAATAAAGAATCGGCCCCCTGGACTACAGGGGGCCGACCTTGCTACGCACCACACCGAGAGGACTGCCACTACAGCATCCCCGCCTCTCGCCGGGGAAACCGCTCATCCGTGCAGGCATGAACGGCCGGACTTCCTGGTGACCCGACCGGCTTCAGTCGGATCACCGCTAGTTCGTGATCAACGTTGGCGATCAGCCGCGGCGATCAGCCTTGGAAGGGCTGGTTGTCGATGTCGCCGAAGGCGAGGTCGCCATGCACGCCGCCGCCTTGGGCAACCGCCGGGACCGAAGCCACGTCAGCTTGCGCGGTGAAGGGCGCGTTGTCGCTGTCGGCGTTGGCGGTCAGGCCGGCGGCGCGGGCTTGTTCCAGTTGCGCGACGACTTGGTCGCGGCTCACGCTGCTGGCCGATTGGCCGTAGACGCCTTGGAACGGCGTGTTGTCCGAATCGCCACGGGGGGTCGCGGCTTGCGCGGCGCCGATGGCGGCAAAGGAAAGAACAAAAGCGGAAACGATGGTCTTGGCATTCATGGCAGTACTCCTAGTCCTGGTTAAGTGATCCGGGCCGTGCATCGCGGGTCTGAGGTTTCAGGGAAGTTCGCGACGTCCGTTGCTGTTCCCGATGACTGCATTCTGTGCTTCCAGGGACTAGGGATAAACCCGCATAAACGGAAATCATCTTTCCATTTGTCGGAGGAATCTACGGGGAAAGGCGCACGGGCTGCCAGGGCGCAGGTGCTCAAGCCAGGTGTTTTGTCTCAAATCGTTGCGGTTTAATGCCTATGCGGGCATTTCCGACCAAGCGCCACCGATAGAATGGTCAGCGCGTTATCGGTCAAGGCCGGGGAGACTTCTATTCACATGTTTATTCGTCGCGTCGCGGTGGTGCTGGTCTTCGGGCTGTTGTCGGCCTGCTCATCCACAAAGAAAGCGGACTCTATTGAGTCGACCGTGCGTCCGACTTCGCCCAGCGCGGCCAAGGCGTCCGGACGGGTGGTGGATTCATGCGCGTCGTCGCGCAGCAAGTGCCTGTACAAGGGCTCGTACGAGCCCGGCGAACGGGACTATGCCGAGCAGGAAGCCAAGCGCTTGAACCTGGCTGAGTTGGAAAGGCTGCGCAAGGCGTTCGGCAACTGAACGCCGATGGCGGCGGTCTCCATGGCGACGGTGTCGATCAGGCGGGATTCCGTGCTCACGAGCTTCCGTTCCGCGAGTAAGCCCCCTCTATTCCGCGATAAGCAGCCATCAGGCCGTCGCGTCGAGCCCCAGGAAATCCACGGCGTTATCGCATAGCCAGCGTTGCCGTACGTCGTCCGGCAGCGGCAAGGCGGTGAACTCGTCCAGCGTGCGGGGCACCGGCATCATGGGGAAGGCGGTGCCGAAGATCATACGGTGCTTCAGGACCGTCTTGCCATACTGCAGCAGCGGTTCGTAGCCGGAGTGCGGCGTCGTCATCAGGCGTGGACGGATCGCCAGGGTTCCTATCCACAGATTGGGATGCCGCCATGCCACGGCGATCAATTCATTGACCCATGGCCACCCCGGGGGCGAGGCGCAGACGCGCAGGTCGGGAAAGTCGCGCAGCACGCGGTCCAAGGCCTGCGGATGGCCATGGTGCATGGACGTGCGCGTCGAAAAATTCGTGCCGCAATGGACGTTGACCGGCACATTGAGCTCGGAGCATTTCGCGTACAGCGGATACAGCAGCCGGTCGTCGATATCGAGCCCCAGCTCGAAACCCTGTATGTTCAGGCCACGCAGCCCCAGCTCCTTGACGGCCTGTTCCAGCTCCCGGACGGCGGCCATGCCGCGATGCGGGTCCACGCCGGCGAAGCCGATATAGCGTGGCCCATGCGCGCGGCAGAAATCGGCCACCGTCTCGTTGGCAATCTTGAAGCCGAAAGTGGAGCTCAGGTCGCGGGCCTTCAGCACCACCGCGCGGGCGTCCAGGCGTTCGTAGGTGTCCAGATACTCTCGCAACGCATCGGGTCCGGTCTCGCGATCGACCTGCGCCTCGCTGTTGCCGTAGACGCGCCGATAGTTGGAAAGGTGCGGTGCCCGGCCTTCGAAACCGGGGGCGGGTGGGCGGCTGGAAAAATCGATGAACATGGCTGCCTCCTCGGGCGCGTCAGCGCCAGACAGATTGTTGGCGGTCGTAGCTGCCCGCGAAAGGATCCGTCATCTCGGCGATCAGCCGCTTCTTGGCGATCTTGCGTGACGGCGTGCGGGGAAAATCTTCTTCCATGTAATGCAGGTAGCGGGGCACCTTGAACGGTGCCAGGTGCCTGGCGCAGTGTTCGAATATGGCTTCCGGCGGGACCTCGCTGGATGTCAGCCCCGCGCGCAGCTTGATATAGGCCTTCACTTCCTCGCGCCGCAGCGGATCGGGAACGGGCACCACGGCGGCTTCCTCGATATCGTCCATGCCGCGCAGTACGGCTTCGACTTCGTTCGCGGCGATGTTCTCCCCCGCGCGCTTGATCATTTCCTTTATGCGCCCGACCAGGTAGTAATAGCCGTCTTCGTCACGCCGGAAAAGATCGCCCGTGCGGAACCATACGCCGTCGAAGCTTTCCGCGTTGGCTTGCGGCCGCTTGTAGTAGCCCAGGAATATGCCCCTGCCGCGGACCCACAGTTCGCCGATCTCGCCATCGGGCGTGGGGGCGCCGTTCTCGTCGCGGATCTCGAAGCGCCGGAAGGCCGCCGGCAGGCCGCAGCTGCGCACCAGCGACATGTCATGCGCCCACGCCGGCATGAGGGCGCCGGTACCGATTTCCGTCATGCCGTAGCCTTCGCGCGCCGTCAGCTTGAAACGGCGTTGCACGTCGCGGCGAGCGGTCTCGGTCCAGCCGTAGATGCTGATGTACTTCAGGTCGATATCGCCATCGGCCTCGGACTCCGGATAGTGCGACAGTACGGGTTCCGGGAAGATGCAATAGTGGATGCGGTAATCCTTCAGCCACGACATGAAACGGCTCAGGCTCATGCGGTCGGCGACGTAGGCGGTGCCGCCCAATGCCAGCGTCATCAGGAACTGCCACATGGGATCCATGTAGAAGAACGGCGCCCACACCAGCACGTTGTGGATGCCGCCCTCGCGGGTGCGGCGGTGCCTGGCCGAGTTGTGCGCGTGGATCATCCAGTAGTCGTGCGTCAGCAGACAGCCTTTGGGGAAGCCCGTCGTACCGGAGGTGTATTGAAGGTTCAGTATGTCCGTGCGCGCCACCGGCGCCGGCGGCGTGAAACCGGGTTGGCCGTCGCGTACCAGCGTGTGCCAGTCGAGGTGGGCGCCATCGTCGCCGGCGCCGCCCTGCGCATGCACGACGATGCGTTCGGGCGCCAGCAGCGGCGGCAGCGCATCCAGCGCCTGCAGCTTGGCCAGCAGGCCCGATTCCACCACCACGTACTGCGCGTCCGAATCCCGCAGCACGAAGTCCAGCTCGTCGGTCGTGTACGACGTGTTGACCGGCACCATCACGGCACCGATGCGGCCCAAGGCGATCCAGGTCACCGGAAAAGCGGGCGTGTTGCCGAGCATGACCGCCACATGGCAGCCCTTGCGCACGCCGCGCGCCAACAGGCTGGATGCCAGGCGGTCCGCCTGTTCGTCGAGCTGCGCATAGCTTATGGACTGCTGCTGTTCGAACCAGACCGCCGCGACGGCGTCGCCCATCAGCGCGGCGCGCTGCCGTACGAATTCACCCAGCGATTCGGGCAGGGCCAGCGATTCTTCGCGCTGGCGACGGACGAGTTCGGCCTGCACGGTCGAAGACTGTGTCTGCATTGATATTTCCTCGGAAGTCCGGCGGCCGCCATCCGGGCCGCTACATGAATCGGGCTAGTCCAGCACCAGGCAATCCCGGTGCGACCACGTCAACCGCACGGGAGCGTCGCGTGGCAGCGGCACCCGGTCGCGACGGTTCTGTTCCTGCACCACCATGCGGACGGACGACCCGACACGGACGTGATGCCGCACGATGCCGCCCAGGATGATGGTGTCTTCCAGGACGCCATCCACGCCCTGGTCCTCGCCGGGCGGCGTGCCGGCGGCGTGCATGACGATGCTTTCGGGACGGATCAGCAGGCTGGCTGCATTGGACCCCCGTGGCGCGTTGGTCGCGCCAATGCCATGGGGCCCTGTGCAGGGTGTGGCGCGCATGTCTCCCAGCACCGTCGATACCGCCACGCCATCGGCCGTCGCCGCGCGTACGTCGCAGGGCAGCAGGTTCGCGGTGCCGATGAAGTCGGCGGCGAAGCGCGTCGCCGGGCGGAAATAGAGCGCCTCCGGCTTATCCTCCTGTTCGATGCGGCCGCCGTTCATCAGGACGATGCGATCGGACATGGTCAGCGCTTCGTCCTGGTCGTGCGTGACGTTCACCATGGTGATGCCGAGCTCCGCATGGATGCGGCGCAGCTCCAGCTGCATCTGTTCCCGCAGCTTCTTGTCCAACGCGCCCAACGGTTCGTCCAGCAAGATCAGCGCCGGGTTGTAGACGATGCAGCGCGCCAGGGATACCCGCTGCTGCTGGCCGCCGGACAGCTCGCGCGGCTTGCGTGCCGCCAGGTCCGGCAGGCGGACCAGCTCCAGCACCTCGCGAACCTTGCGTTCGATCTCGGCGCGTGCGAGCCTGCGCACGCGCAGCGGAAAGGCGATGTTCTCGAACACCGTCATGTGCGGCATCAGCGCGTAGTTCTGGAACACCATGCCCAGCTGCCGCTTGCTGGGCGGGCTGGTGGTGACGTCGCGGCCGTCGATGACGATGCGGCCCGTCGATGGCGGCACCATGCCGGCGATCAGGTTGAGCAGCGTCGTCTTGCCGGACCCGCTGGGGCCGAGCAGCGTGACGAACTCGCCCTTGCGCACCGACAGGTCCACGGGGTGCAGGGCCTGCACACCACCGTAGCGCTTGGAGACCTGTCGCAGTTCTATCATGTTCATGGCGATGCAGTCCGTGTAGGTTCAAGGGCGCGGGCGCGCGGTGTCAAAGCCGTGAAGCCAGGATGACGCGCGCGGCGTTGTGGCCGGGTACGCCCGTCACGCCGCCGCCCGGATGGACGGAGGCCCCGCACTGGTACAGGCCGGCGATGGGCGTGCGGTAGTCCGCCGCGCCGCGCACCGGCCGGCGAAAGAAGATCTGGTCCGCGCTCAGTTCGCCGTGGTGCACGTGACCGCCGGGCAGGGCGAAGCGCTCTTCCAGGTCCGGCGGCGCCAGTACCTGGGCATCGTCCACGCAGTCGCGAAAGCCCGGCGCGTGGGCTTCCAGCGTATCGAACACGGCATCGCGCAAGCGATCGCGCCCTGTGTTCCAGTCCGAGTCCCGCAGGCGGTAGGGCGCGTGTTGCCCGAAAATGCTGATCAGATGCTTGCCCGGCGGCGCCACCGTCGCATCCAGCTTGCTGGGCGTCAGGATGACCAGCGGCAGGCGCGACGCGAAGCCGCCCTGGCGCGCGGCATCGTAGGCCTGTTCGAGATAGTCCACGGACGGTCCGATGCGAACCTGCGTGGGATAGTCGAACCCCGCTCCCGCCGCGTCGAAATCCTTGAAGACCGGCAGCCGGTTCATCGCCAGGTTGACCTTGAAGGCATGGGACGCGTCGCGGATGCGGTCGACGCGCGCCAGGAATTCCACCGGTACGTGGGCGGGATCCACCAGGCGGCGGAACAGCACCTTGGTCGCGGCATTCGATATCACGCACTTCGCCCGCAGCGTTTCGCCGTTTTCCAGGGTGACGCCCGTCGCGCGGCCGGCCTCCACGTCGACGCGCGCGACGGGCGCACCCAGCCGGACTTCCATCCCGTGCGCCTGGCCGGAAGCGGCGATGGCCTCCGAGATCGATCCCATGCCGCCGCGCACGAAGCCGGCCGGGCCGGCGGAAGTGGTGTGATCGCGCACATAGCCGCGCAGCAGCACATAGGCCGAGCCCGGCGCCGACAAAGTGGTGGTCGCGCCACCGCAGGCGACGTAGAAGCCCAGGGCCGCGATGGTTTCGTCGGCCTGGAACCAGCGTCCGAGGAAATCCCGTGCGCTGAGCGTCAGCACATCGTAGAGGTCGTAGAACTGTTCGCCGATATTGCGATAGCGCCAGGCGAAGCGCAGCAGGCGCAGCCGGGAGGAAAGATCGGTGGCGGCCGGATCCGGCGGAATCTCCCAGAGCATGCGCGACACCGTGGCGCCCAGCCGCGCCATGTGGTCGCGGTAGCGGGGATAGGCGGCGGCATCCGCCGCGCTGAAACGGCTCATGCCGGCGTGCAGTTGCTTGTCGTCGCCGAAGACCAGGCTGCGGCCTTCACCGTACAGGTGCACCATGGGCGTGGGGCGGATGACGGCGTAGCCGTGGCGGGCCAGCTCAAGCTCCTGGATGATGCGGGGCTGCAGCAGCGCCATCGTGTAGGAGGCGACCGATACCCGGTAGCCGGGCCAGACGGCCTCGCTGACCGCCGCGCCGCCGATCACGTCGCGCCGCTCCAGTACGCAGACCTTGCGGCCCGCGCGGGCCAGGTAGGCGCCGCATACCAGCCCATTGTGTCCGCCGCCGATGATGATCGCGTCGTAGCTAGCCGCCATGAGAGTCTTTTCCGTCAGTCGGGTTTATGGGGAGTGGGCTGCAAGGCCATGATGGCCAGGCAGACGACGAGCGACAGCAGGGTAAGCAGGGTCGACACGGCGGCCAGCACCGGGGAGACTTCCCAGCGGATCGCGCTGTACATCTTGACCGGCAGGGTCAGGGTTTCCGGGCCGGTGATGAAATAGGCGATGATGACCTCGTCGAAGGAAATCAGGAACGCGAAGAGTGCCCCCACCAGCACGGAAGGGCGGATCTGCGGGAGCACGACTTCCATGAAGATCCGCAGGCGGCTGGCGCCCATGATCATGGCGGCGGTTTCCAATGCCGGATCCGCATGGCGCAGGCCGGCGCCCAGGGCGACCAGCATGAAGGGGATGGTGGCCACCGTATGCGCCAGCACCACGCCTATCGTCGTGTTCACCATGTGCAGCGCCGCCAGGTGCATGTACATGCCCAGGCCCAGCACCACCACCGGCACCAGCATGGGCGCCAGCGAAACCAATTCCACCACACGCCGGCCGCGGAAGCGCCCGCGAGCCAGCGCATAGGAAGCCGGCAGTGCGATCAACAGCGACAGCACCGTCACGCAGGCGGCCACCAGCAGGCTCTGCAAGGCCGAGCCCCACCAGGCGGGATCGCTCAGGAACTGGCGGAACAGCGCCAGCGACAGCTGCCTGGGCGGAAAGCTGAGCTCCTGGCCGCCACCGAACGAGATCGGGATGACGACCAGGCTGGGCATCAGCAGGAAGACATAGCCCACCCACGCGGCCGCCGCGCCGGCCAGCCGCCAGGCATGGCGGGCGGTGAAATGGGGTTGGGGTACGGTGCGGGATCCGTTCATGCGAAAGTTGTCTCCCGGTCGCGCTGGACTCTTATCAACATGGCAATCAGCACAGCCGATATGGCCAGCAGCACGAAGGCGATCGACGACGCCAGCGTCCAGTCCAGCGTTTGCCGCGTGTAGAAGTCGATCAGGTTCGCCAGCATCATGTCCTGCCGCCCGCCGAGCAGCGCCGGCGTGATGTACATCCCCATGGACAGCGTCAGGCACATCAGCACGCCGGCGCATACGCCGGGCAGGCTGAGCGGCAGCGTGATGCGGCTGAAGATGCGCCATTGGCTGGCGCCCATGATCTCCGCCGCCATGTGCAGGCTGCGGTTCTGGTTGATCAGGCTGGCCATGACCGGCAGCACCATGAATGGCAGCAGGTAGTTCGTCATGCCCAGCACCACGCCCACGCGATTGAACAGCAGCTCGACATGCCAGGCGCCGCCGGACATCCATCCCAGCAACTGGTTCACTACGCCGCTGTTGCCCAGGACGATGGTGAAGGCATAGCTCTTGACCAGGATGCTGGTCCAGAAGGGCAGCATCACCATGATCAGGTAGGGCGCGCGCCGCCGCGCGGGCATGGCGGCGAGATGCAGCGCGATCAGGTAGCCCAGCACCAGGCTGGTCAGCGTAGCCAGCACGCTGATGTGCAGCGTGGTCCCCAGCACGCGATGGATCAGCGTGCCGTTGAGGACGTCCGCGTAGCCGCGCAGCGTGTAGCCGTGGTCGTAGATGCTCGACCAGCCCACCAGTCCCAGCGGCCACAGGAAAAACAGCAGCAGCAGCGCGCAAAGGGGAGCCAGCAGGACGACGACCGCCCTGGTGCTTAGGGTGTGCGCCATGGATCTAGACCAGCAGCCACTCGGTGAAGCGGCGTTGAAGCTTGTCGTAGTTCTCGCCCCACCAGGCATCGTTGATGATGATGGCGTCCGGCGATTTCATGTCGGGCATGCGGGCGCGCGCCTGCGCGCCCACCATGTCCGACGCGCCCGCGGCGTTGGGCGCGAACTCCACCAGTTCGCAGAAGGCCGCCTGGCGTTCCGGCCGCAGGCAGAACGCCACATAGCGCATGGCATTCTGGATATTCTTGCCGCCCTTGGGCACGGCAAGGTATTCCAGGCTATTGAGCGTCTGGCGCATGGACATGGCCACCGACGATCCGGCCCGCTGTGCGGGCAGGACGCGGCTCAGGTACGAATAGGAAAAGTCGATTTCGTTGCTGGTCAGCAAGGTGACCGTTTCCGGCGTGGTTTCTATCCACTTGCGCACGGCCGGCTTGATGCGGTCCATTGCCTTGAAGGCGCGTTCCACGTCCAGGGGATAGAGCTGGGCCGGCGGCACGCCGTCGGCCAGCAGCGCCATTTCCAGGTTCTCGCTGACCCGCGAACGCAGGCCGCGCCGGCCAGGGTAGCGTTTCAGGTCCCAGAAGTCCGCGAAGGTCTCCGGATGCTTGCCGTCGGGAAACTTCTTGGGGTCGTAGGCGATGCCCCCGGCGTAGGAGTAGGAGCCGACGTAATCCTTGCCAGCCGGCTGCAGCAGCTTGCTGGTATCGACGATGCCGGTATCGATGGGCGTCCAGAGCCCCTGGCGCGAGCCCGCCATGATCTGCGGGCCTATGCTGTCGAACACGTCCCAGGACACGTTGCCGCTGTCGACCTGCACCTTCATCCGCGTCAGGTCCGCGCTATTGACCAGCGTGACCGGAATGCCGCTTTCCTTGGCGAACGGTTCAGCGAATGCCTGCCGGACCGCGGCTTCATACGACCCGCCCCAGCAGGTCACGCTGATCCCGCGCGCCTGGGCGCGCAGGGGCATGGCCGTGCCCAGCGCGGCCATGCCGGCCATTGCCGCCCCGGCCTTCAATACGGATCGGCGCGACAGGCCGCGAGCCTGGCCTTGCTTGTCATGCTTGTTCATTGCTACCCCCTTGGTTCCGTTCACTGGCGGCCGGCGAGGCCTGTTGCGGATGACGGCGATGCGAGGATCAGGATGCGATCCAGACCGACTTCCAATCCATGTATTTATCGAAGGCATGCAGCGACTTGTCGCGCCCGAAGCCGGATTGCTTGAAGCCGCCGAACGGTGCCGACATATTGCCACGGTCAAAACAGTTGACCCAGACGACGCCGGCGCGCAAGGTCTGCGCCGCGCGATGCGCGCGTCCCACATCGCCGGTCCAGACCGCGGCCGCGAGGCCGTAGATCGTGTCGTTGGCGACGCGCATGGCTTCATCGAAGCCGTCGACGGTAATGGCGGCCAGCACCGGGCCGAAGATTTCTTCCCGCGCGATCCGCATGTCGTTGCGCACGTCGCCGAATACGGTCGGTTCGATGAACCATCCGCCGCTGTCCGTGCGCGCCGGCTTGCCGCCCAGCACCACGCTGGCGCCGTCCGCGCGTCCGGCGTCGATATAGGACATCACCCGTTCATGCTGCGCCTGGCTGACGATGGCGCCCATGCGGGTGGCGGGATCGAGTGGATCGCCCGGGACGAGTTCACGGCCGACCGCGGCGATTTTCTCCAGCAGGGCGTCACGGATGGGCGCCTCGACGATCAGGCGCGAGCCCGCGTTGCAGACCTGCCCGCTGTTGTTGAAGATGCCCAGCGCCACGGCGCGCGCGGCGGCGTCCAGGTCCGGGCAGTCCGCCAGCACGATGTGCGGACTCTTGCCGCCGCATTCCAGGCCGATCCGCTTGATATTGGACTGGCCGGAATACTGCATGAACAGCTTGCCGACCTCCGTGGAGCCGGTGAAGCCGACGGCATCGACGTCCATGTGCAGGCCCAGCGCGCGTCCGGCCGTCTCGCCCAGGCCGGGCAGCACGTTGAGCACGCCTGCCGGCAGGCCGGCTTCCATCGCCAGGCTGGCGATGCGGATGGCCGTCAGCGGGGATTGCTCGGCGGGTTTCAGGATGACCGAATTGCCGGCCGCCAGGGCCGGCCCCAGTTTCCACGACGCCATGGACAAGGGGTAGTTCCATGGCACGACCGCGGCGACCACGCCCAGCGGCTCGCGCACGATCATCGTGGTCATATTGGGCATGGCGGGTGCCATCTCGCCATACAGCTTGTCGATGGCCTCGGCGTACCACTGGATGCAGGTGGCGGCGCTGACGATGTCGCCGTTATAGGCGTTGGCGATGGGCTTGCCGACGTCCAGCGATTCCAGCAGCGCGAGTTCTTCGCGGTGCAACATCATCAATTCGGCCAGCTTCAGCAGGACCTGCTTGCGCTCGGCCGGCGCGCGGCGCGACCACACGCCCGATTCGAAGGCGCGGCGGGCATTGGCCACCGCGACGTCGACATCCTCGGTGTCGCAGGCGGCGATCTGCGCGATGACGCGGCCCGTTGCCGGGTTGAACGTCGGGAAGGTCTTGCCTGACAGGGCGGGACGGTATTCGCCGTCGATGAATGCACGCCATTCGGGCTCGCACCTGGCCGCGCGAGCCGTCCATTCTGCTTTGCCGGGGATGTTCAAGTCGGTTCCTCCGTGAGCGTCGCGCGGCGGGCGACAGGTATGCATTGCAGTTTAGGGATCGGAACTCATAATATCCAATACAGGTTTGGCAGCTTCATCCTTCCAAATAGTTATGGGTTAGCGATCATGTTGAACGTGCGTCACCTGGAAATCTTCCGTGCCGTGGTGCAGACGGGTTCTGTTTCCGCCGCCGGCCGCATGCTGTATATCTCGCAGCCGGCCGTGACGAAAACCCTGCGCCTGCTGGAAGGCGAGCTCGGGCTCACACTGTTCCAGCGGGTGAAGGGCAGGCTGGTATGCACGCCGGAGGCCGATGCCTTGATGCCGGAGGTCGAACGCCTGTTCGGCAGCGTCGAATCGGTGCGGCAGGCGGCGCTGGAGATCCGGCAGGGGGTGCGCGGGCGCATCACCGTGGCGTCCGTGTCCGCGCTGTCGATGTCGGTGGTGGCGCAGGCAGTCAATGCATTCCACCAGCTGCATCCGCAGGTACAGTTCGATGTCCGCGCCCTGCCGACGCGGCACGTGGTGGAGTACGTGGGAACCAGCCAGGTCGACATGGGCATCATCGACGTGCCCACGCCGGTCGCCACGCTGGAGGTGGAGGAAATCTGCAAGAGCGAGGTCGTGTGCGTACTGCATAGGGATCATCCCTTGGCGCGGTACGCCCGGCTGACGCCGGAACACCTGGCCGATTGGCCCATCATCACCTTCGCGGACGATACGTTCACCGGATTCCGCCTGCGCGAGGCCTTCCGCGAGCGCGGCGTGCCCTACGACACGGCCCTGGTCTCCAACAGTACCGGGACGCTGTGCGCGATGGTCCAGGCGTTGAACGCAGTGGCGCTGGTCGACCACTTCATCCTGATGACGTCCGCGTTCCCGCACCTGGTGATGCGCCGCTTTTCGCCGCGCATCGATATGCAGCCCCGGTTTCTGTTTTCGCCGATGCGGCCGCGCTCGGCGATCGTGGCGCAGTTCGCCGACGCCATACGCACGGCGGCACGGACGGCGGTGCGGCGACTGTCGCGTCCGGGTAAACAGGCCTGACCTGGCATACACTATTGACTGTCTATCAAGTCGCTTTACAGCCTCGTCTTCGAATGCGCGCGGGGCGCACTGGGGGAATCGAATTGGACAATAAAAAAACCATGGTGAAACTGCGCGGCGGCGGCAACAAGCTGGCCGCCGGCACCCGGCAGGCGGTGGGCAGGGCCCGGCGGCCCGCCGTCACCAAACCTTCGGCCAAGGCGCGTGCGCGTGCGGAAGCTGCCGACGCGGCGCAGGAACCGATGCGGATCGGCGCCAAGCTGAAGCACGCCCGGCTCCTCCAGGGCTATACCTTGAAGGAGCTTGCCGATATCGTCGAGTGCTCCGAAAGCATGTTGTCCAAGCTCGAGAACGACAAGCTGGCGTCTTCCATCGGCTTCCTGCATCGGCTGGCCAGCGCGCTCGGCACGAGCATCGCCGCCCTGTACTCGGAAGAAGACAATTTCTCCGGTCCGGTGCATGTCTTCCATGCCAACCGCAAGGCGCGCAGTGTCGCCGACCCGGATTCGCTGGACCAGGGCGTACGTTTCGAACGCATCGTGCCCATCGACCGCAATGGCTTGCTGCAGGCGCTGGTGCACAGCATTCCGCCCGGCGCGCGCAGCGGTGGCGCGGTCAGCCATGCCGGCGAGGAGCTCGGCTACATCATCGAAGGCGAAGTCGAGGTCACCGTCGACGGCAAGAGCTATGTGGTCCGGCAGGGCGACCTGATTTTCTTTCCGTCGTCGCTGCCGCACGGCTACCACAACAAGGGCGACAAGGTCGCCCGCATGCTCAAGGTGAACACGCCGCCGTCGCTTTGACGCGCCGTGGCCCCCGGTATCGGTATAAACTTGACGCTCTATAAAGTCCCTTGATTGACCGCGCCCCGGGAGCGGGCGCCGGCAGGGACGCGAACCCTATTGTTCGTGCAGAGCATCAGGGTCCCGATACTGACAGGAGCCTTGATTGTCGACCAAGCCTGATGCCGCAGCCGCGGGCAATGCGGATGAAGCGCCCGCGGGGACGGTACCCTGGCGGGAAAACTATGTTCCCTACGCCATCTCGCGCGTGTTGTCCGCCATGGCGTTCCAGGGCATCGGCATCGCGCTGGGCTGGCTGGTGTACGACCAGACACACAGCGCCTTCTACCTGGGCCTGATCGGGCTGTGCCAGTTCCTGCCCATGGTCGTACTGACCCTGGTGGTGGGCCAGGTGGCCGACCGCTACGATCGTCGGCGCATCGCCCTGATCGCGCAGTCGGTGAAGGCAGTCGTGGCGATCGTGCTGACCTGGGCCATCTGGTCCGGCGCGCTGAGCGTGCCCATGATCTTCGTTTCGGTCGTGGTGCTGGGCGCGGCGCAGTCCTTCGAGCAGCCCACCATGCAGTCGCTGGTGCCCAGCATCGTGCCGCCTTCGGCATTGCAGCAGGCCCTGTCGGTGACCACGGCGCTGTTCCAGACCGCGACCATCATCGGGCCCGCGTTGGGCGGCGTTGCCTATGGGTTCAATCCACTCGCGCCCTTCCTGCTGTCGTCGGTGATGTTCGTGGTGGCGGGCATTTGCGTGATGTCGATCAAGACGGTGCGCGGCGGCTACAACCGCGGACCCGTCACGCTGAAGTCCGCCTTCGCCGGCGTGTCCTTCATCTTCGCCCGTCCCGTCATGCTGGGCGTGATCTCGCTGGACCTGTTCGCGGTGCTGCTGGGCGGGACGACCGCGCTGTTGCCGATCTTCGCGCGCGACATCCTGGACGCGGGGCCCTGGGCCTTGGGCTTGCTGCGTTCGTCATCCGCCATCGGGGCGGTGCTGATGTCCCTGTACGTCGCCCGTGTGCCGCTGAAGACGGGGATAGGGATGAAGATGCTGCTGGCGGTGGGGGTGTTCGGACTGGCGACCATCGTGTTCGCGCTGTCGACCAACATCACGGTATCCATCCTGGCATTGGCGGTACTCGGCGCGGCGGACACGATCAGCATGGTGGTGCGCATCACCCTGGTGCAATTGCTGACCCCGGACGAAATGCGTGGACGGGTCAATGCCGTCAACTCGCTGTTCGTGGGCACCTCGAACCAATTGGGCGAGTTCTATTCGGGCACGCTGGCGGGCTTTGTCGGCCCTGTTTCGGCCGGCGTGATCGGCGGCGTCAGCACCATCGTGGTGGTGTTGCTCTGGATGCGGCTTTTCCCCGATCTTCGCAAGGTCAAGACGCTGGCGGGGTAAGGCGCGGCCGGCTAGGCGCGGCCGGCTAGGCGCGGCCGGCCAGGCGCGGCCGGCTAGGCGCGGCCGGCATGCCGTACTGGTGGCGGACGGGCCATGCCGGCCGCGGGCTATGACGCGACCGTGATCTGCGTGAAATCCTGGTACCAGCTCTCGGCCTGCACGAAGCCCTTCACCTTCGGGCTCAAGGCGCGCGGATTCAGGTCATGCACCGCGAATATATTGGGTGCGTCGTCCACCACCTGCGCATGCGCGGCGGCGAGCTTGGCGTCCTGGTCCGCCTGGTTGAAAGCGGACAGCGCCTCGGTCAGCAGCTGGTCGACCTTGGCGCTGCTGTAGCGCCCCCAGTTGCCGGTGCCGCCGCCGTCGCGGCTGAAGCAGTTGGTGTAGAACTGGGTCGGGTCGCCGAAGGGCTGGCCATGGCAGATGACGTCGTAGTGCGCGGCGCCGTTCACGCCCGGCACCTGGCGCATGGCGGTCAGCACCGACCCCCAGTCCGCCACGACCAGGTCCACCTTGACGTTGAGTTCCGCCAGGCTCTGCTGCATGAACTGCCCCATGGGCAGCGGCACCATGTTGCCGGATCCGGCCGTCGGGATCAGCGTCTTCAGGGTGACCGGCTTCTTGCCGGGACCGTAGCCGGCTTCCGCCAGCAGGGCCTTGGCCTTGTCGGGATCGTAGCCATAGACCTGCGTCGGCTTGCCGAACAGTTTGTAGTCCTGGTCGTACAGGCCGATGGCCGGCGTCGCGGTGCCGTTGAGCAGGCCCACCATGCTCTCGCGGTCCAGTCCGTAGTTCAGCGCCCGTCGCACGCGTACGTCGGTCAGGGGGCCGGCATCGGCGCAGTTGAGCACGAAGGACCACAGGTGCAGGTAGGGTTTGGTGATCACGTTGAAACCCGCGCTCTTCAGTGCCGGGATCGAATCGGGGTCCGGAAATTCGATCCAGTCCACCTGGCCCGAACGCAGCGCGGCGACGCGGGTATTCGAATCCGCGATCGGCATCAGCACCAGGCGGTCAAGCCGGGAAACGTGCTTCGGATCCCAATAGGCGCGGTTGGGCGTCAGCTCGATGGCGACGTGCGGCGTCACCTTTACCACCTTGAACGGCCCCGTACCGGAGGGATTCGAGCGGAATGCCAACCAGTCCTTGCCCAGTTTTTCGTACTGGCGCGGGCTGACGATGAACAGGCGCGACAGGTGATAGGGCAGCAGGCTGAACACCGTCTTCGTGCGGATGGCGAACTGCGTATCCGAGACTTTTTCATAGCCTGCGATGATGGCGGCATAGGCGCCCGCATAGGTCGGCGCCAGCTTGTCGTAGTGCGGCGCATCGCGCTTGAGCTGGCGGTCGAAGTTCCACACCACGTCGTCCACGCTCAGCGGCGAGCCGTCGTGGAAGGCGACACCCTGCCGGATCGTGAAGATCCAGCGCTTGTTGTCCCCCGGATCGATGTGCCATTCGGTGGCCAGCCCGGGAATCAGGTCGGGCGGCGTCTTCGTGTTCGCGAAATCCCACAGGACCAGCGCATCGAAGATCGGATAACCGGCGAAGCGGCCGCCTTCGCTGCCGTTGTCCGGCATGCCGTTGGTCAGCGGCACGTCGGTGGTGGTCATCGCGATGCGCAGGGCGCCACCGCCCGCGCTTTGCGCGTACAGGTCGCGTTGTCTGCCCGCGGCGAGCAGCGCGGTGCCGGCGCCGGCGAGCTTGAGCGCATTGCGGCGTGTCATCGTTGCCATGTATTTCTCCCTTGACCAGGACCCAGGCTGCCTGGAGTCATGCTTTTGTGAAGGCTTCCCTTGCAGGCCGGCGATCCAGGCGTACTGGCGCTTCGTCAAGGTACTTGATTAATAATTAAGGAAGGCAAACAGCGCAAGGGGTATTCGCCCTAGGCCTGCATGCATGGGCCGCACGCACAAGGCCGGTGCGCACGCAGTCGTGCATGGTGCATGGCGCGCACCATCGTGTGTATCCCTTGAAAAAGCCCTGAAAACCGCGCGCCGACGGAGCAATCGGCACAAGGGAAAACACTCCGGAAAGTGACTTGACAGATCATCAAGTCGTGCGACAGCATAGGTGCACCGGCCGGTCATCGCGCGCCGCCGGGCGATCCCGATCCGCAAAGGATGGAATGTTGATGGTCTGTTCAGCGGCCCCGAGCGCCGCGGCGAGGATAGAGACGATGAACGATATGCATGTCAACGCAAGCCCCGCCGCGAGCGGCGCGCAAGGGAAAGGACAGCAGGCCTTCCGGCTGGAAGAGGCGACGATCGATGAGCTCCATGCGGCGATCAAGCGCGGCGAGATCACGGTGGTGCAGGTGGTGCAGCGCTACATCGACCGTTGCCGGGCCTTCAATGGCGTGTCCAGCATGCTGGTGACCGAGGACGGCAAGCCGGTGCCCGAAGCGCCCGGCACGGTCCGCGCCGGCGCGCCGTTGAAGTTTCCGACGCGGACCGTCGCGGTCGGCGATTATGTGCCCGACTACGACAGGTACAAGGGCGTGCCGCTGGAGTTCGGGCGCATGGAGCCGACCGCTTCCGATCCCACGGTCATGCAGCAGTACGGCATGATCGTCGGCATTCCGAACGCGGGACAGGTCAATGCGCTGTCGACCTTGAACATACGCGGCGAGCGTTCGACGGTATGCAAGGGCGATTTCGACAGGCATCCCTCGCTGGG
Organism: Bordetella genomosp. 8; assembly: GCF_002119685.1. NCBI lineage: Bacteria > Pseudomonadati > Pseudomonadota > Betaproteobacteria > Burkholderiales > Alcaligenaceae > Bordetella > Bordetella genomosp. 8. The sequence continues at coordinate 532,073 of NZ_CP021108.1, forward strand.
ACCGCTTCCGCCCGAGGCGCCGCCGATGTGCGAGTACTTCCGCCATCTACCCGACGCGCTGGAGCGTGCCGCCGAACTGGACGCAAAGTACGGATCCAATCCGGACCTGGAGCAGATGCCCATGTACGGCGTGGTCTTCTCATTCAAGGACCCCTTCGATACCAAGGATATGCATTCCATGGGCGGCGCGGATGCGGCCTACGATATCGACGTGCCGGCGCGCGACCATATCCTGGTGGAGCAGCTGCGCAAGAAGGGGGCGATCATCTTCGCCAAGTCGGTCAGCACGGAATACAACGGCCGTGCCGGCGATCCGGGCGGCCGCCACGTGCCGGACAAGGTCCTGGTATCGACGCTGGGCTACCAGCGCACCACCTGGGGCGGCAATCCGTCCAACCCCTACGACACGACGCGCTCGGCGTCGCTGGGATCCAGTTCGGGATCGGCCCTGTCGGTGAGCGCAAACTTGTGCATGATCGGGCTGGGCGAGGAGACCCGCGCGTCCACGCGTGGGCCCGCCAACCACAATTCCGTGGCCTTGATCCTGCCGCACAAGGCGCTGATCGGCTTCGACGGCGGCGCGATAGGCGCGGATATCCATAACGACCGCACGGGCATCCATGCGCGCAGGATAGGCGATGCCGCCAAGGTGCTGGACGCCCTGAAGGATCCGGAGGAAGGCTACTACGACCCGCGCGATCCCTTCACCACCGTGCCGCGCTCATCGGCCTTGAGCACGCCTTACGCCAGCCATGTCTACAAGTCCCGGTCGCTGAAGGGAAAGCGCATCGGCATCATCCGGGAATCCATGTTCTGTCCGCCGGGCGATGTGGCCGCCCGCCCGATCACGACCGCGGTCGCGCGTGAAATCAAGCAAGTCCTGGGCAGACAGCTGGGCGCGACGCTGGTGGAATCGTCGCATCCCAACTGGACGCGGGATCCTGAAGTCGAGCTGATGAAGGTGGACTTCACCAAGGCGCTGGCGCGCCTGATTCCGGTTTTCATGCCCGATATTTTGTATCGGCTGACCCCGGCCGGCGAGCCGGTGTTTCCGGACTTCGCCGCCGCCATCAAGCGCACCGAATTCCAGCCGGGCAAGTTTTTCGGCACGGGGACCATGAATCCCATCGACTACATGGTGGAAATGGCGGAAGGGCGCATCGCGCCGCCCGCCAACCTGGACATCATCACGGTGCAGCACCAAGCCGACAGCATGGCTTTCCGGTACCACATACCGCAGTATCTGACGCGTCGTGCGGAGGACTGGAAAAAACTGGGTTTCAGCGAAACCGTGGTCGACTTCGCGACCCTGAACGCGCGGTCCAAGTTCTGGGGCGACGATCAGCGCGCCGCCTTCAAGAACTGGGAAGAGGTCGTCGACATGCGCAACCCGCTGGACGAGCGGCAGGGCGTAAACGAACGCCTGATGCTGCGCGAACTGTTGCGGCGCGTCGACATGATGGTGATCCTGGAAAACCACCTGGATGGCCTGGTACGGCTGCATACGCCGTATCCGCCCGGCAAGATAGGCGGCGCCCCGTACCCCGGCGTGTCGGGTACGCCGCGCAACGAATCGGCCTACGGCCCGAACGCGGGGCTGAGCGAGATCCTGATCCCGGCCGGCTATGTCGACGAGGTATACGACTACACCTTCGAGCTGAGCGCCGACGGCAAGCGCTACGTGCCTCAGCCCGCGACGACGCCGACGCCCGTGCCGCCGCCTGGCATGCCTTTTTCGCTGGTCTTTCGCGCCGAGCCGGGCAAGGAGGACGTCATCCTCGACATCGCATCGGCGTATGAGGCCGCGTCCGCGCGGCGCGTCATGCCGCCGTCCTTCGGTCCCTTGCCCTAGCGGCGCGATCGATAGCCTTTATCCCACACGGAGGCTCGGCATGGCCAGGGTGGATCGGGAACCGGAACGCGGCGGGCCGGCGCAACCGCTGCTGATCGTCAAGGGGCTGATGAAGCACTTCCCGGTCGGCTCGGTATTCGCCGGCGGGCGCAAGCTGGTGCGCGCCGTCGATGGCATGGACCTGAGCGTGCGCAAGCAGGAGACCCTGGGCATCGTGGGCGAATCCGGTTGCGGCAAGTCGACGTTCTCGCGGCTGATCATGTCGCTGATGGCGCCGACTGCCGGTGAAATCATCTTCGACGGCGATCCGGTGGGAGGATACCGGGGCATCAGCCTGAAGGACTATCGGCGGCAGGTGCAGATGGTGTTCCAGGACAGCTATTCGTCGCTGAACCCCAGGCTGACCATCGAAGAGTCCATCGCCTATGGGCCCGTGGTACACGGCCTGCCGCGCCGCGAAGCGCGCGAGCGCGCGCGCGACCTGCTGGCCGCCGTCGGGCTGGCGCCGCGGCAGTATGCGCGGCGATTCCCGCATGAACTGTCGGGTGGCCAGCGGCAGCGCGTGAACATCGCGCGCGCGCTGGCGCTGCGGCCGCGCCTGGTCATCCTGGACGAACCGGTATCGGCGCTGGACAAGTCGGTCGAGGCCCAGGTGCTGAATCTGCTGATGGACCTGAAAGAGCAGTTCAGCCTGACCTACGTCTTCATCAGCCACGACTTGAACGTCGTGCAGCATGTGGCCGATCGCGTGCTGGTCATGTATCTCGGCAAGGTGGTGGAGATCGGCCCGTCCGAGCCGATCTTCGCGGCGCCGGCGCATCCCTATACCCAGGCGCTGATGGACAGCCGGCCATCGATGGACCCGGCGCGCCGCCGCACGGAACCGCCGCTCAAGGGCGATCCGCCCAATCCCATCGATCCGCCATCCGGCTGCCGCTTCCATACGCGCTGCGCGATCGCCCGCGAGCTGTGCGCGTCGACGGCGCCGGCGCTGCGGGACATCGGCGACACGCGCGAGGCGGCATGCCATGCCGTGATGCCCGATAGCGGCTTCCTGCAAAGCCCCGAGGCCATCCCATGACGCGCCAGGCCCTGATACGCGCCCGCGGCTTGCACGTGGCCTTCGTTTCGCGCGACGGGACGGTGGCGGCCGTCAACGGCATCGACCTGGACCTGACCGAGGGCCAGGTGCTGTGCGTGCTCGGCGAAAGCGGTTCGGGCAAGTCCGTGACCTTGCGGGCGTTGATGCGGCTGAATCCGCCGGCGAAGACTGTCATGCGCGGCGAATTGACCGTGGCGGGGCACGACATGATGGCGCTGCCCGATGCCAGGTTGCCCGACCTGCGTGGCAAGGTCGTGTCGATGATCTTCCAGGAGCCCATGACGGCGCTGGATCCGGTATTCACGATCGGCCACCAGATCGTCGAAACCATCGTCCGCCATGAGGGCGTATCCAGGACGGCAGCGCGCCAGCGCGCGCTGGACCTGCTGGACCTGGTGCAGATCCCGTCCGCCAGGATGCGCCTGGACGCCTATCCGCACGAACTTTCCGGTGGCCTGCGGCAGCGCGCCATGATCGCCATGGCGATCTCATGCCGTCCCAGGCTGTTGCTGGCCGACGAGCCCACCACCGCCCTGGATGCCACCGTGCAGATACAGGTGCTGCTGCTCCTGCGCCGCCTGCAGGAGGAGCTGGGCATGGGCGTCGTATTCGTCACGCACGACCTGGGCGTGGCCGGCGAAATCGCCGATCGCGTCGCGGTCATGTATGCCGGACGCATCGTCGAGCAGGGCAGTGTCTCGTCGCTGTTGACCGACCCCTTGCATCCCTACACCCAGGGCTTGCTGGGCGCGACCGTGCAGCCGGGCAACCGTGGCGCGCGCCTGGCCACCATCCCCGGCGCGCCGCCCGACCTGCGCATGCCCTTGTCCGGCTGCGCCTTCGCGCCGCGCTGCCCACGCGCCGAGGAGGCGTGCCGCGTGGCCGTTCCCCAGTTCCACCATCCATCGCCCGGCCGCGCCGTGCGCTGCATCAAGGCCATGGAGACGGTGTAGCGCCGCGGCGCATCATGCCCGACCATCGCCAGAGGAAGACGACCGATGCTTTTCTATATCGCACGCCGCATTCTCTACATGATCCCGATCGCGCTGGCGGTGAGCCTGGTCTGCTTCCTGCTCATACACCTGGCGCCGGGCGATCCCATCGCGGCCATGGTGCCGCCGGACACCCCGCCCGATGTCGTCGCCCAGGTGCGCAGCGACTACGGGCTGGATCGCTCGCTGCCCGTGCAGTTCGGTCTGTGGCTGGAACACGTGTCGCATGGGGACCTGGGCATGTCCATCACACGGGGCAGGCCCATCCTGCCGGACCTGATCGTGGCCAGCGGCAATACCCTGATTCTGGCGGTCACGGCCGGCGTGCTGGGTTTCGTGCTGGGCTGCGTGCTGGGCGGGATCGCGGGAATCTATCGCGGAACGTGGCTGGATCGCATGCTGCTGGGCACGGCCGTGGCCGGCGTATCGGTGCCGCACTACTGGCTGGGGATGGTGCTGGTGATCATCTTTTCGGTGACCTTGCACGTTCTGCCGGCGATGGGCGCGGGGCCGGGTACGTCGACCGTCTGGGCATGGGATTGGGCGCACATCCAGTTCCTGATCCTGCCGGCGCTGACGCTGTGCGTCATCCCGGCCGGCCTGGTCACGCGCACCGTGCGCGGGCTGGTCAGCGACATCATGAGCCAGGACTACATCACGACACTGCGCGGCAAGGGCTTGCGCTGGACCGGCATCGCCAGGCATGTGCTGCTGAACGCGGCGCCGACGGTGATCGCCGTCATGGGCTTGCAGCTGGCCAACCTGATGGGCGGATCCATCCTGGTCGAGACCGTCTTCGCGTGGCCCGGGACCGGCTCCATGCTGAACGACGCGATATTCCAGCGCGACTTCCCGACGTTGCAGGCGGCCACGCTGGTATTGGCGCTGTTCTTCGTTGTGCTCAATCTGGCAGTCGACCTGGTCCAGACTGTCATCGACCCGAGGATCAGCCGCACATGATGGTGATTCCGAAAGACGCGGAGCTGCCTGCGCCGGAACAGGGGCAGGCGTGGCAGGTGCCCGACAGCTACTGGCGTGGCGTCGGCCGGCGCCTGCTGCGGGACAGGACGACGCTGGTCTGCGGCGTCATCCTGTTCGCGATCTTCCTGGTGCTCGTGCTGGCTCCCTGGATCGCGCCTTACGAACCCAATGCGGGCCGGGCGCTGCTGCGCCTGAAGCCGATAGGCTATGCCGGGCATCTGCTGGGCACCGACGAACTGGGCCGCGACATGCTTACCCGGCTGATGTACGGCGGCCGCTATTCATGGCTGATCGGCATTTCTCCCGTCCTGATGGCTTTCGTGATCGGCGGCACCATCGGCGTGGTGGCGGGCTACGCGGGCGGCAGGGTCAATATGGCCGTCATGCGCGTCACCGACGTGTTCTATGCCTTCCCGTCGGTCCTGCTGGCGGTGTCGGTCAGCGGGATGATAGGCGCCGGCGTGCTGAACGTGATCCTGTCGCTGACCTTCGTCTTCATTCCGCCCATCATCCGCGTGGCGGAGAGCGTCACGACCGGCGTGCGCAGCCTGGAACACGTGCAGGCGGCACGCAGCACGGGGGCGGGGCCGTGGTCCATCGTGTTCACGCACGTCATGCCCAATGTGCTGGGGCCGGTCTTCGTGTATGCCACCGGCCTGGTGGGCTTGTCGATGATCGTCGCGTCGGGGTTGTCCTTCCTGGGGCTGGGCGTGAAACCCCCCGATCCGGAATGGGGGCTGATGTTGAGCAGCCTGCGCACCGCCATCTACAACCAGCCGTGGATCGCGACTCTCCCCGGCGCCTGCATCTTTATTACCAGCATGTGTTTCAACTTCGTCAGCGACGGCCTGCGCACCGCCATGGACGTGCGCGCCTGAGCACGCCGCGCCCGGTGGCACGCCGCCTTCGCCGCGGGCGCGGGCGGCGTTACACGTTGTGGCAGCCGGAATGCCGGCCAGCCGGTCTATGATTGCACAGGCGCAGCCTGGGGCCGATAGAGCAGCAGGAAGGAAGGCGCGCCTGGGGACTCCCGAGCAATCGACGATCCATGGACCTGATTTCTGAGACGCTGGCGCGGATGTACGACGCCACGCCGGTGCTGGTGGCGGCCTACGACGCGCAGGATCGCCTGCGCTACGCCAATGCGGCCTTTCGCGCCGCGTTCTTCATCGCGGAGGGCGAATGCCCGACCTGGGCGGAGCTGATGCGGCGCAATCACGCGGCGGGGCGCGGCACGGTCATACGCAACCCTGACTTCGAAAGCTGGCTGGTGTCCACGCAGGGGCGCCGCGGAAAGGTAGGATTCCGCGCTTTCGAAACCGACGTCGTCGACGGCCGCTGGCTGTGGATGACGGAAACGGTACAGAACGACGGCTGGATGCTGTGCATCGCCACCGATATCACCTCGCTGCGCGCCGGCGACCGCGCGGTGCGGCAGGACCGCGACGTGGCCATCAAGGCATCGCTGACCGACGAACTCACAGGCGTGTCCAACCGGCGTTTCCTGATGATGCGGTTGCGCGAGGCGCTCGAGGCCGGCGACGGCATCCTGGGCACCCTGTGCCTGCTGGACCTGGACAACTTCAAATACGTCAACGACGCCTACGGCCATGACATGGGTGACCGGGTCCTGAAGGACTTCGCATCCTGCATACAGTCACACCTGCGCCGCGCCGACTGTTTCAGCCGGATCGGCGGCGAAGAGTTCGCGCTGCTGCTGCCGGCCACGCAATCCGATGAGGCCATGCTGATCGTGGAGCGGATGCTGGCAATCGTTCGGCGTGCGAGGCCGCTGGCGGAGCGTCCGGAATTCAGCTACAGCTTTTCGGCGGGCATCGCGGAGCTGCGGCCGGGCGACGAGACCGGCGCGGTCGTCGGACGTGCGGACAAGGCGCTATACGCAGCCAAAATGGCGGGACGCAACCGCATACACCTGGAAGCCGCCTAGGCGCTACGACCAGCCCAGCCGGCGTGCCAGCTCGCTGGCGGCGGTGCGCAGCAAGGCAAGATGCTCCCGCTGCTTTTTTTCGTCGTAGCGGAAGTGCGGCACCGTCACCATCAGGTTGCCCCGCACCTGTCCGCCCCGGTCGAACAAGGGCACGGCGATGCCATGCATGTCGGGTGCGCGTTCGGCGTAGCTGGTCGCGTAGCCCTGTTCGCGTATGCGTTGCAGGGTCTGGCGCAGTTCGGGCACATCCAGTGGCCGGCCGTTCAGCGGGGACGTCGCGGCCTGGGCGATCGCCTGCTCGATCTCCTGGGGTTCCATGAAGGCCAGGACGGAGCGTCCCGCCGCGCCCCAGGTCAGCGGCTGCAACTGGTTGAGCGGGACGGTGTAGCGCAGCGGGTGCGACGGCCACGCGATATCCGACATGAAGATCCCCAGCTCCTGGCGCGACAGCAGCACCAGCATCGCCGTCTCGTCGGTTGCGTCGCGCAGCCCCTGCAACAGGGGCGCCGCCAGGCGGTTGATCGGCATTTCGGCGCTGAGCCTGCCGGCGACGCGATAAAGCTCGATCCCTGGCGTGTACAGGCCTTCCGCATCCTGGTCGACGAAGCCCAGCGGCCGGCACAGCTTCAGCAGCCGGTGGACGCTGGCGCGCGGCAGGTCGAGTTCGCGCGCCAGCTCGTTCAGGGGCCACCTGTCCCTGGCCGCGAACGCGACCAGGATGCGCAGCACGCGGTTGACCGTTCCCGTGTCGGCCGGAGAGGCTAGCTTGGAGACCATGTTGTGGTTGTCGCTGTAATGGCGCGTGGAAGGATAACACCGTGCTCGTTGTCCCGCGACGCGGCCCCGACCTGGCGCAACATCGTCCCCGCGCCGCTACTTGTTGGACGCGATGCGCTCTTCGATATGCTGCGCGCGCTTGGTGGAGGCGGGATGCGAGCTCATCATGTCGCTCTTGCCGCCGTCCAGCTTGGCCAGTTTCTGGAAAGCGGTGACCAGGCCCTGCACGTTCAGCTTGCGCGCCTTGAGCTGGTCGTACGAATAATCGTCCGCGGCGCTTTCCTGCGATTGGGAGAATTGCGCATTGATGAACTTCTCGGTCAGGTCGCCCAGCTGCGAGGCGCTCAAGGCCGCCACGGCGGAACCGCTGGCCGCGCCCGCCGCGTCGCGCGCGGCGGATACGGTATAGGCCGTCTGCATGGCTTTCTTGCTGTGGCCCAGCGCGACGTGGCCCATCTCGTGGCCGATGACGCCAAGGAGCTCGTCGTCGCTCATCATATCCATCAGGCCGCTGTAGACGCGTATGCAGCCGTTCGCCATGGCCCACGCGTTCACATCATTGGTCAGGTAGACCTTGTAGTTGGCCGGCTGGCCGTTGATATTGTTGCCCAGCTGCTTGCCGAGCTTCTGCAGCCGTGCGTCGTATTTGCTTCCCGGGGCGGCGATCTTGGATTGCTGGTCGCTTTCCTTGCACGCCTTGTCGGAAAGGGTCTTGATGTCGGCGTCGCTGAGCGTGGCCGCCTGCAGCATCTTGTTGCCCGCGCCGAGGGCGCCGCCGATATCGAAGGCGTGGGCGGTGCCCGCGCAAGCCAGCACGGCCGCGACGACCGCTGCCCGGTTCAAATACATACGCATTGCTGCTCCTCTGGTCTGGGCCCCATGGGGCGGAGCGCAGATTCTAAGGAGCGACGTTGACGGCGCCATGCAAGAATCAACACAATATTCATAAATAATATATGTGTTTACATATGGACAGCTTGGGAATTGTGGGCGTCCTCGTGGGTCTTTGCGGGGTGCCGTCGCGGCAATAAGCGGAGTTCGCGGGGCCTCTCCGCGGAATAGAGTGTGATCGTGAAACACAGTCCAGCGCCACGTGAGGCCACGATGAACCATGTATTCAAAACCGTGCGGACGCCGGTAGGCATTCTGAAACTCGTCGCCAGGGACGCCCGCCTGGCGGCCATCCTGTGGGAAAACGACCGGCCGGGCCGCGTAAGACTGGGGCACCTGCAAGAGGACGACGCCGATCCCACCTTGAACGAGGTCGAACGGCAGCTCCATGAGTATTTCGACGGCCGCCGCCGCCGCTTCGACGTTCCGATGGCGTTCGCCGGCACCGATTTCCAGCGTAAGGTCTGGCAGGCGCTGATGGAAATCCCCTATGGGGAAACGCGCAGCTATCGCAGCATCGCCGAGCGCATCGGCCATGTGAACGCGGTCAGGGCCGTGGGCGCCGCCAACGGCCGCAATCCCATATCCATCATCGCGCCATGCCACCGGGTGATCGGCAGTTCGGGCAGCCTGACCGGCTTCGCAGGCGGCCTGGAGGTCAAGGCGCGCCTGCTGGAACTGGAGCGCCTGTCGGCGGCGGTCCGTGCGTGACCGCCACTGCCGCTACCGCAGGACGAAGGGTTTGCTGTCCGGCCGATTGGAACCGTCGTCGATCCGGCGGTCATTCACCAGGGGCCTGGGCGCCACGCCGTCGAGACGATTCTGCGCGGCGACGATATCGTTGAATCTTCCGTCGACATAAGGCGCGATATCGACCTTGCGCGATAGCGCGCCCGTCTCGTACAGGCCATCCGCGATCTGCTGGAAAACATCCGTCAGCGGCTTGTCGATGGGGTAGTACGCCCCGGCGCCTTCCTCGTCGAGCAGCAGCTTCCCTTGCTGGAAGCTCATGCCGATACGCTTGACGTAGTTGGCCCGGATCCATTCATCGGGATGGACCGTCTGCCAGTTGTACATCGCCACGGCACGCCTGACGAAGTCGGCGATCGCCGCCGCCTTGGCGGGGTCCTGCAAGGCCGCCTTGCGCGCCACGATCGGGTTCAAGCCCCAGTTGTGCCCCGCCCCATTGGCCAGGATGGGCGGCGAGCCCAGGCGGAAGTACTGGTGGCCCAGCACGATGGCGGCGTCCACCGCACGTGAGGAGAACGTGGGCGCGACCTCCGAGCCCGCGACTTGTACGCCCTTGACGTCCTTGCGCAGGTCCAGTCCGTGGGCGTGCAGAATGCCGGCCAGGATCATGTGGCGACCGGTGCCCGCCGGGTAGGCCACCGTGCGGCCGCGCAGGTCCTCCACCTTGGTGATATTGCTGTTCGGCTGTATGACCAGGTAGGTATTGGCCGGGCTGCCGGGATTGGCGGTGATGGCAATGGCCACCAGATCCTTGACACCGGCGCCCGCCGCGATCGGTATGGGCGCTTCGCCGATATAGCCGACGTCGACCGCGCCGGCCACCAGCGCCTCCAGCACGGCCGGTCCGCCGTTGAAGGTAGCGAACGTGGCCTGGTAAGGCGCCTGCTTGTCCTGGCCGGACAAGGACCATGGCACGGACGCCTCGCCTGCCTGCTCCGCGACGATCAGGCGGGTGCCCTTGGGCACGGCCGCCGCCAACCGGGCCGCCAATGCCTGGTCCGCCGCGCCCGGCGAGGCGGCGGCATCCGCCGCGCTTGACGCACCATGATGAAGTGCAAGGCACAGTACGGTCAGGGCCCAGGGCCGGGCCGGCCATCGAAACGTCGACAACATCGGGAACTCCAGTAGGTGTGAAAACGCGGTCAATCCGGCGCGACGCCCAGCTCTCGCAGCAATCGTTCGCGCAACGCGCCGAAGCGCGGATCGGCGTGATGGCGGGGCGCGGGAATATCGACGTGGAGATTCAGCGAGATCCGGCCCTCGGTCAGGACCATCACCCGCTGCGCCAGCATGATGGCCTCGTCCACGTCATGGGTGACCAGCAGCACGGCGGGTCGGTGGCGCCGGTACAGGTCCTGCAGCAGGCGATGCATGCGTATCCGGGTCAGCGCGTCAAGCGCACCGAACGGCTCGTCCAGCAGCAGCAGTTCGGGATCGCGAACCAGCGCGCGCGCCAGCGCCACACGCTGCGCCTCGCCGCCGGACAAGGTGCGCGGCCAGACGGCCACGCGGTGCGACAAGCCGACCTCGTCGAGCGCGGCCAGCGCGCGGCCGCGCGTCGCGGCATCGCGCGGCAAGCCGACCAGGACGTTGCGCAGCACACGTTGCCAGGGCAGCAGCCGCGGATCCTGGAACACGATGGCACGGCGCGGTGGCACGAGCACCTCCCCGCCGACATCGCCATCCAGGGCGCCCAGCACCCGCAGCAAGGTGCTCTTGCCCGACCCGCTGCGACCCAGCAGCGCCACGAATTCGCCGCGCTCGATTTCCACCGAGAGGTCGCGCAACACGGATTGCGTGCCGAATTGCTTGTTCAGGTGCCGGGCGGCCACGGCCACCGTGGCCGCGGCGCGATCCGCATGCGCCGTTTCGGGAGGCGTATGGGACCTGGCCCTGGATGTCGTGTCACGTGCCATCGAAAGCCCTTCTCCAGGTGAGCAGGCGCGCTTCCAGGTAACGCACGCAGGCCAGCGACAGCAAGCCCAGCAGGGCGTATACGGCCAGCAGGACGAAGATGACGTCCACCCGGAAATACTCGCGCGCGTCGCTCATCATGCGCCCCAGGCCGACCGGCGCATTGATCGTCTCGGCGAAGATCAGCGACAGCCAGGCCCCGGTCAGCGCGAGCCGCAGGCCGACCAGGAAACCCGGCAGGGCTCCCGGCAGGATGACCGAGGTGATCAGTTCCCGCTGCTTCACGCCGAAGGTGCGCGCGGCCTCGATCAGCCCGGCGTCGACATTGCGAATCGCGCTGTAGGTGTTGATGTAGATGCAGACGATCACGTGCAGGGCGATCAGCAGAACCTTGGAGACATCGTCGATGCCGAACCATGCGATCAGTATCGGCAGCAGTGCGAAGTTCGGAATCGCCCGCAGGATCTCCATATTGGCGTCGACGATGTTCTCCCCTGCGCGCGACAGGCCCGCGGCGACCGCGGCGGTCAGTCCCACCGACAGGCCCAGCGCCAGCCCCTTGACGACGAGTTGCAGCGATGCCAGCAGGTTGTCCAGGAGCACGCCGCTGCCCGCCAGGTCCGTGGCGGTGCGCAGTACCGTCAGCGGTGCCGGCGTGGTGCGCGGATCGAAGACCTGCAGGCTGGCCAGCAGGTGCCAGCCCAGGAGCAGCAAGGCGGGACCCGCCAGACGCTGCAGCCAGCGCGGCAGCCTGGCCTGGCTGGCGGGACGGGGCGCGATGGCGCGGGGGTCGACGAGCGCGCCACGGGCGATCCCCTGTGCGGCCGGCCTGCCTGTCACCGCCGCCGCGTTGCCGGCAGGCGGCGCGATGGCCGCCACCGGGCGTTCGACCGTTGCCGTCTGCATATCAGGCCGCCAGGAAAGGATCGCCGGAGATCGACGTGGAGCGTTGTCCGTCCACGCCCACGGGGATATCGCCCACCAGCGTGATACGGTGCAGGACGCGTTCGAAGTCCAGGTGCTCGAAGTCGCGCGGCGCCAGGTGCAGGACTGCACGGTTGTCCCAGAAGGCGATGCTGCCCGGTTTCCAACGGAACCGGTCGGTGTACTCGGGACGCTGGATCTGGTCGAACAGCAGGTCGAGGATATAGCGGCTTTCGCGCGGCGTTACGTCGACGATGTGCTTGGTGAAGCTGGGGTTGACGTAGATGACGCGTTCGCCGGTTTCCGGATGGACGCGTACGACGGGATGCACGGACGCGAGCGGTTTGTTGCGCACCCAGTCGCCGATGCGCTCTTCGCTGCGATCGGCGTTGTAGTTGGAGCCGAAGCGATGCTCGGCGCGCAGGCCGTCGATCAGTTTGCGTATGGGTTCGGACAGACCCTGGTAAGCCGCCGCCACGTTGGTGAACTGCGTGTCGCCGCTATAGGGCGGAACGACTTCGGCGCGCAGGATGGAATACGCGGGCGGATTGATCAGCGGCGTGACGTCGGCATGCCAGCCGGGACCGTTGGCGCTGAGCTTGCGCGTGTAATTGCGGCCGTAGCGCTTTTCATAGGCCTTGGGCGACACCGTGTGGATCTGCGGGAAACCGGCCGGCGCCACGTCGCCTTCATAGGGATGGCCCGGCGTGACTTCGCCGAACTGGCGGCCGAAGGCGATCTGCTGCGCGTGATCCAGGAACTGGTCGCGGAAATAGACGACCTTCCATTTATGCAGGGCGCGCCGGATGACGTCGATGTGTTCATCCGGCAAGGGCTCGCGCAGATCGACGCCCACGATTTCGGCGCCGGTCCAGCCGGACTGCGGCAGTACTTCGATGCGATTCAGGACTACGCTCATGTCAGCTCTCTTCCGGGTAAGGTGCGGGAGCCACATATTGAGTTCGCGGGCCGGCATGCCACAACGAATAACTGCCTATTTGCTAATCCGGCATATGCGCATGACTGCGCGTCGATGGCTGCGGGTCGATGGCTGCGCGTCGGTTGGCGATCCGGCGCCGGCGAAGGTGCCTTACGAGCGCGCCGTGGCGCGCCGCGCGTCGCGCGATCCGTGCCCGCTCAGCTCGGCGCCGGCGCGGTCCGGCAGCCGTACGCAGATCCACGCCGCGGCGGCGGTCAATACGCCGATCAGCAGGAAAGCCAGCGCGTAGTCCTGGCGCACCGGCTGTTCGTGTCCGCGCAGCGCCGTGGCCGCCTGCAGCACCCAGACAGAAACGGCGATGCCGACGGTGGCGGCAAGCTGCTGCATGGTGCTGTACAGGCTGGTCGCGGCGCTCATGCGGTCCTTGGGCACATCGGCATAGGCGAAGGTGCCGAAGGCATTGAACTGCAGCGCGCGTGCCATTCCGCCCACCAGCAGCACGCCCGATATTGCCGCGATCGGCCAGGAGGCATCGAAGGCCGCGCACAAGGCAATCGATGCGCCGCAGATCAGGCTGTTATAGATCAGCACGTTACGGAAGCCGGCGCGCCGCAGCACCGCGACGCTGGCAGCCTTGACGAATACGGCGGCGATGGCGCCCGCCAGCATTGCCATCCCGCTTTGCAGCGGATTCATGCCGAGCGTGGTTTGCAGCATCAGCGGCACCAGAAAGGGAAGCGCGCCGAAGCCTGCCCGCACCAGAAAGCCGGCATTGAAGGCGACGCCGAAGCTTTGCAGGCGCAGCAGCGAAAAGTCCAGGCTGGGCCTGGCCATGCGGCGCGCATGCCGTGCATAGGCCACGCCGGCCAGCACGCCCGCCGCCAGCCAGCCCGCCGTTTCCGTGCCGCCGGCCAGGCCGTTGCTGAAGCGGTCCATGCCGTGGATCACGGCGCTCAGCGCAACGCCGCTGAGTACCAGCCCGGCGATGTCCAGTCGCGCATCCGCCTGCCTGGCGATGTGCGGCACGTAGCGTCCCGCCAGCAGGACTCCCAGCGCGGCGACGGGTACGTTGATGAAGAAGATCCAGTGCCACGACGAGTAGGTGGTGATGAATCCTCCCAATGGCGGTCCGAGCAGCGGGCCCACCATCCCGGGCATCAGCACCCAGGCCATGGCGTCGACCAACTGTTTCTTTTCCACCGAACGCAGCATGATCAACCGGCCTACCGGCACCATCATCGCGCTGCTCGCGCCTTGCAGTACGCGTGCCGCCACCAGTGCGCCCAGCGATCCGGACAGGCCGCAGGCGATCGAGCTGAGCGCGAACAGGGCCATGGCCGTGCGGAACACCGTACGCGCGCCGTAGCGGTCGGCCAAGGTGCCGCTGGCCGGTATGAAAACCACCAGGCTGATGAGATACGCGGTAATGGCCAGGTTCATCTGGAGCGGGTCGACACCAAGGTCCCGCGCCATCTGCGGCAGCGACGTCGTGATGATGGTGGTATCCATCTGCTCCATGAAGAAGGCTGCGCCCACGACTAGCGCCAGCGGACGATGGGAGGGTGGGGTAGGCACGTTTGCAACCATGGATGGATGGCGAAGCGTTGCACTGTACCGGTCCTGGCATGGACTGGTAAAGCCCGGATCCGGCGGCGTGGCGCATCGTCGTCGCCGCGGCAATTTGCATATGCATCTATGTTTATGGCGATTTTCTTATGCCCATTTGCATATGGCCCGATAATCGTTCGTCCCTGTCCCGAGCCAGGCTAGAGTCTGCGCTTTGGGCAGGTTGTTATGAGCAATGACATATTCGTCGACCCGCAATGGGTCGCGCGGCATCTCGCCGACGAGAAGGTAGTGCTGCTGGACGCGCGCGCCGGCAAGGACTATTGGGCGGGACACCTGCCGGGGGCGCGGCCCTTCGACGCCAACCTGCTCAGCCATCCCGAGTCGACTGCCGCCGGGCTGGCCTCGCTGGTCGCCCAGCACGCGAGCGTGTTCTCCCTGCTGGGCTTGTCGGGCAACGAGCATGTGGTCGTGTACGAAGAAAGGTGGGACACCCGGGCGGCCCGCGCCGCGTGGCTGTTGCACTACCTGGGGCAGGAGCGCGTCTCCATCCTGGACGGCGGCCTGCGTGCCGCCGACGGCGTGGCCGGACTGGAGCGGACGGCGCGGGCGCCGGCTTACGCGCCGCGCGACTACATCCCCCGGGTGCGAGAGCAATGGACGATAGGCGTCGATGAGCTGAAGCAAAGGCTGGGCACGCCCGGCCTGCGCGTCGTCGATACCCGCCGCGCGACGGAATACTTCGGTGAGGAACGGCGCGCCCGGCGCGCGGGCGCGATCCCCGGCGCGGTGCATCGCGACTACGCGCAGAACATCGACGAGGCGGGCCTGGGCAGAAGTGCGGCCGACATCCGCAGGGCCTACGAAGAACTGGGCCTGCGGCCCGACGACGAGATCGTCGTGTACTGCGGCGGCGGTGCGCGTGCCGCGCATACCTTATATGCCCTGCGGGCTGCTGGCTATGGCAATGTGCGCAATTACGCCGGCGCCTGGAACGAATGGGCCAACCGCGAAGAACTGCCCATCGAAACGCCGGCGCGCGATGGCGCCTGACGTGGCGAAGGAGTCGTCATGAGCGGAACCGTACAGCAGGCATTGGCCATACGGGGCGGGGACGCCGCCGGGCAATCCGTAAAGGCCGACGCGGCCGGTACGCGCGGCCCCGGCAAGGCATCGATACCCCGGGCGGCCGGACAGCGGGCGGAAGACGTCCGCGTGGCCGCGGGTCGCGTCATCTTCGCCCTGGTTTTCCTGGCAGGCTGGGAAGCGGCTTCTCGCTGGCTGGTCGAGCCGTTCTGGATAGGGCGGCCATCGCAGATCGCGGTGCGCCTGTGGACGCTGATCGGGTCGGGCGACCTGTGGTGGCATACGCTGCCCACGTTGGGACAGGCGGCCGCCGGCCTGCTGTTGAGCCTGGTGGTGGGGATACCCATCGGACTGCTGTTCGCCAGCAACCGCTATATCGAACGGGTCCTGGAGCCCTTCTTCCTGGGCCTGTACAGCATCCCGCGCATCGCGCTGGCGCCGCTGTTCATCCTCTGGTTCGGCATAGGCCCCGCGTCCAAGGTGGTGATGGCGTTTTCCATGGTGGTGTTCGTGGTGATCCTGAACACCTACGAGGGCATGCGCGGCATCGACCGGGAACTGATCGACATGATGCGCGCGATGCGCGCATCGCGCGCCTACATCCTGCGCAAGGTTGTCCTGCCTGGCATCGTCCCCTGGATCTTCGCATCGGTACGCGTGGGCGTGGGCCTGGCACTGATCGGATCCGTGGTGGGCGAGTTGCTGGGCGCGAATCGCGGCCTGGGCTGGTACGTGGAGCATGCGGCGTCGCGTATCGACGTGATCGGCGTGTTCACCGGCCTGGTGGTGTTGATGGTGGTGGGCATGATGCTGAACGAGGTGGTCAAGGTGGCCGAGCGCCGGCTGTTCGGCAAGCGGTATTGAGGCAAAGGGTATGACGATGCAGACAAGCATGGCCGCGGCGCCGGCGATTCCCGCGGTACAGGCCCGGCGGGCAATGATGGACTTCGGCGGCGCGGAGCCGGCCCTGGTCGATGTGGACCTGACGCTGGAAGAGGGCGAGTTCCTGTCCATCGTCGGGCCCAGCGGCTGCGGAAAATCGACGCTGCTCAAATTGATTTCCGGCCTGGAGCGGCCGTCCGGCGGCGAGATCCTGGTGCGCGGCAATCCCGTCACGGAAACCCCGGCGGGCATCGGCTTCATGTTCCAGCGCGATGCCCTGCTGCCTTGGGCAACCGTGAGACAGAACATCGAAGTCGGCCTGGAATGCGGCGGCTTTCCCAGGCAGGCGCGCGACGCCCGCGTCGAAGAACTGCTCGAATTCACCGGCCTGAAGCGCTTCGGCGACTATTACCCGTCGGCGCTGTCGGGCGGCATGCGTCAACGCGTGGCGCTGTGCCGCATCCTGGCCTATGCGCCGGATATCTACCTGATGGACGAACCTTTCGGCGCGCTGGACGCCCAGACCAAGGTGCTGATGGGACAGGAGCTGCTCAAGATATGGAGCCGCTATCGCAAAGGCATCATCTTCGTCACCCACGACATCGAAGAGGCTGTCAGCCTGTCGGACCGGGTGGTCGTGATGACCGGCCGCCCCGGACGCGTCAAGTCGCAATACCGCATCGATCTCCCGCGCCCGCGCGATGCCCGCCAGGTGCGGCGGGAGCCACGCTTCCACGAGTTCGTGGAAGCCATCTGGAATGACATCATGGGCAGCACGCAAAATGACTGATACGACCCTGCTCGACACCGAGTTGTCGATACTCCCTTATTCCCCCGCCGGCGGCGCCCGTGTCACCGGGCTGCGCGATGACGGCGAGGCGCTGCCCCCGGCGATCGCCGATCGCCTGCGCGAAGCGCTGTTCCAGCAAGGCTTTCTTGAGTTCGAGCCAGGCACGGTGTCACCGGCCCGCTTCGTCGAGTTCCTGTCTTTCCTGGGCACGCCGATTCCCTACGCGGGGCCGCACATGCCTTCGGTGGATGGCAGTCCCTTGGCCAACGCCGTCGATTCCGCGCGCGACAAGTATCTGCGCAACCACATCTGGCATATCGACGGCGCCTTTCGCCCGGATCCGCCCACCATCACCGCCTTGTACGGCGCCGCCATTCCCGGCTTGGGTGGGGACACGGTATACAGCAATGCCACGCTGGCCTACGAACAGCTCGATCCGCTGTTCGCCGCTTACCTGGACACCCTGACCGCCGTCAGTTCCGCCGAGGCGACCGGCCATCTGATGCAGCGCTATGACGATCCGGTGGAGCTGGCACGCCAACGCGCCAAGCTGCCGCCCATCGTGGTGCCTGTCATACGGCAGCACCCGGTCACCGGGCGCAAGCAGATTTTCGTCAACGAGTCGTACACCGCCTATATCCAGGGCGTGTCGCGCGTTACCAGCGATCACCTCCTGGGCATCCTGTTCGACGTGATCAAATCGCCCGACGTGCAGGCCCGCTATCAGTGGCGCGAAGGCGCGCTGGTGGTCTGGGACAACCGCGTGGTGCAGCATCGCGGCGTCAAGGATTATGGCGGGAGCCGGCGCGTGCTGTATCGCGCGGCATTGGTACAGGGATAACGGGCGCGACATGTTCAAACGCTTGCATGCCGCGCTCGCGGCCATGGTCCTGCTGGGCGCGGCATCCGCGCCGGCCTGGGCCCAGACCAAGGTGACGATAGGCCTGATCGGCACCAACGAATCGCAGATTCCCATCCTGCTGGCGATCGACCAGGGGTACTTCAAGGCGGAAAACCTGGACGTGCAGCCGATGCAGTTTCGTGGCGGAGGCGTGGCGGTGCAGGCCCTGGTGGGCGGTTCGATAGACCTGGCGGCGTTCGCGACCGACCACGTGCTGCGCCTGGCCAACCGCGGCATCGATCCGCGCATCCTGATCGGCATCGACCGCTACCTGACCCATACCCTGGTGGTGCCGGCTAGCAAGGGTTACAAGGGCCTGGCCGATCTCAAGGGCAGGAAGCTGGGCGTCAGCGCGCCGGGCAGCTACTCCGACAACACCCTGCGGTGGGCATTGAGCTCGCTGGGCATCAACCCGGACCGCGACGTGACCATCGTCGGCATCGGCAGCGGCAATACCGCGCGCGCGGCCCTGGAGTCCGGGCAGGTCGACGCCGTCATGGCCGCCACGCCCGATCTGCTGGGCTACCAGATCGACGCTCCCGGCAAATTCGAAGTGCTTTACGACTGGCGCCGGACCGAGCATTCCGGTCAGGCCGTGATCGGCCTGCAGAAATGGGTGGACGCCCATCCGGAAGCGGCGCGAGGCGTGGCGCGCGCGGTCTTGAAGGCCGAGCAATTGATCCAGCGGGATCCGGCCGCGGTGGCCAGGATCGTGCGCCAGCAATATCCCGACCGCGGCGATGCGTTCATCCAGGCCATGACCGCCGTGGTGCCGAAGCTGATTTCACCGGATGGCCGTGTGTCGGATCAGGGTTACGCCAAGATGACCGAAATCCTGCGTTCCACCGAGCCCGAGCTGAAGCCTGTCGACAAATCGACGATCGATCTGACCGACCGGTTGCTGGGAACGCGTGGACAGGTGACGGATTAGCACATCTTCAGGCTGTACAGCACGCGCCAGGTCACGCAAGATGGAGCCGCGGGGGCAGCGGGGGATCGCATGCCCAATCTCTGTCGTGCGTTTCCGGCCGGGGCTGGACGCACGTCGCGAACCTGGAGACCAGGCATCATGACGTTCCATACAAGCAGGAGAGCGGCTCGTTCGTTTACCGGGGTTCTTCGTGCCGCCGCCGCGGCGGCGCTGGCCCTGCCCTTGTGGGTGGCGCCGGTAGCGGCGCAGGAGCGCGCCGCCACGCCGGCGGCTAGCGGCAGGGACACCTACAAGCCCACCGTCGGCCAGGAAGGCAAGGACGTCGTGTGGGTGCCGACGCCGCAGGTCCTGGTGGAAAAAATGCTGGATATGGCGCAGGTGACGCCGCGCGACAAGTTGCTGGACTTGGGGTCCGGCGACGGCCGAACGGTGATCACCGCCGCCAAACGCGGCCTCCGGGCCCGCGGCATCGAATACAACCCGCAGATGGTCGAACTGGCGCGGCGCAATGCCAAGGAGGCCGGCGTGGCGGACCGCGCGAGCTTCGTGACGGCGGATCTTTTCAAAACCGACCTGGGGGGAGCGGACGTCATCACCATGTTCCTGCTGCCTTCCATCAACGAGCAGTTGCGGCCCAGGCTGCTGGCCTTGAAGCCGGGTACGCGGGTGGTCTCGAACAGCTTCCGCATGGGCGACTGGCAGCCCGACCGCTCCGAGTCGGTACGGGAAGGCTGCGACCACTACTGCACGGCGCTGTTGTGGATCGTGCCGGCGAAGGTGGACGGTACGTGGCGCCTGGGCAAGCAGGATCTGCAGCTGCGGCAGAAATACCAGGTGCTGAGCGGCACGCTGGGCTCGACCCCGATCACCGAGGCGCGCCTCGATGGCGACCGTATTTCCTTCAAGGCCAACGGCGCCGCCTACAGCGGTACGATCACAGGCAAGGCCATGCAGGGCACGGTCAGCGGCGGGTCTGGCGGCAACTGGTCCGCGAGCCGGCTCTGAGCCGATGCGCCAGCGGCACATCAAAGGTGAAAACATGAAAATACTGCTGGTAGGCGCCACCGGGTTCCTGGGGCGCGCCATCGTTCTGGAATTGGAAAAGGATCACGAGGTGGTCGCCGCCAGCCGTTCGGACGCCGTGCATCCCGTGGACATCCGTGACGACGACAGCGTGCGCGCCCTGTTCGAAAAAGTCGGCCAGGTGGATGCCATCGCATCGGCCACCGGCGGCGTGCACTTCGGGTCCCTGGCGAAGATGACGCCCGAGCAATTCGACGTCGGGCTGCGCGACAAGCTGCTCGGGCAGGTGCGCCTGGCCCTGGTCGGCCAGCACTACCTGCGTCCGGGCGGCTCCATCACGCTGACCACGGGCATACTCAGCGACGCGGTCATCCGCGACGGCGTCAACGCGACGGCGGTGAATGCCGGCATCGAAGGTTTTGTGCGGGCCGCCGCCTTCGAGCTGCGCGACGCGCGCATCAATGCGGTCAGCCCCAATCTGCTGAGCGAAGCGAAGGAAGCCTATGGCGCCAGCTTTCCCGGCTTCGAACCGGTGCCGGCCGCCCGCGCGGCGCTGGCGTTTCGCCGCAGCATCGAAGGCATCGAAACCGGTCAGGTCTATCGCGTCTGGTGATCGGATTGCGCCCCAGGAGGCGCCTTGCCGGTCAGGTGTTCCACGAACAGCTTGGCGGCGGTGGGCAGGGCCTCGAACGCGCGTACGCAGATCTGCAGTTCGCGGCGCGCCCAGGGTTCCTGGATGGGCAGGATGCCGATATCGAAGATGCGCGCATATAGCGTGGCGATATCCAGGGGCAGCACACCCAGGCCCAGCCCGGCGTTCACCATGAAGCACAGCGTATCGAAGCCCGTGACCTGGACCTTGACGCGCAAGGGCAGTTCCAGCCGGTCCGCCGCATTGGCGACAATCTGGTTGATGGCGCTGCCGGTGTGCAGGCCGACGAAATCGTAGGCCAGCGCATCGGCGAACCGGAAATCGGCCCGCTCCAGCAGGGGATGGCCGGTGGGCGCGATCAAGGCCAGCGTATCGCGCCGGTAGGGCAGGATCTCGACGTCGCGGCCGGGCGGCATGCCGGAGAATATCCCGACGTCCGCCGCGTTCTCATGCACCGCCTTCAGGATCGCGGGCGAGATCTTCTCTTCCAGCTGCAGCTGGATATTGGGATATGCCGCCGAGAAGGATTGCAGGTCGCCGGGCAGGAACTGTGTCAGCGCGGAAATGTTGGCAAAGACGCGGATGAAGCCCCGGGCGCCGCTGGCGTATTCCCGCATGGAAACCGCGATATCGTCCAGCTCGCGCAAGGCCCGTCGCGCCATGGACGCCAGCGCCATGCCGGCGTTGGTCGGCTGGATTCCCTTGTTGGTGCGCACCAGCAGCTGGCTCTTGAGCTGCTCTTCCAGCTCGCTCATGCGCTTGCTGACCGCCGCGGCGGCGATGTGCTCGCGCTCGGCGGCGGCGGCGATCGTTTTCTCTTCGATCACGCTGATGAACAGCCGGAGGGAGGTCGGGTCCAGGTGCATGCGCCGCAGTATACGGCGGGGTATCGGGGCATCGCCAGGGGCGACGGCGTCTCTGGACCGGCCATCGCGACGCGCGATGGCGGCATCATGAACCGTCGATTCCGTGGGAAGGTGGCCGTTGCTAGACTGGCGCTTCGAAGGAGGCACGCATGAATACCAGTACGGCAAACGCCGGCAAAAGGCTGTATATCCAGGAAGTTGCGCCGCGCGACGGATTCCAGAACGAGAGCCGGTTCGTCGAAACCCAGGACAAGATACGTTTCATCGATGCCTTGTCCGCCTGCGGCTACGCCAAGATCGAGGCGACGTCCTTCACGTCGCCGAAGGCCATCCCGGCACTGCGCGACGCCGAGATCGTGATGCACGAGATCAGGCGGCATCCCGGCGTGGTCTACACGGCCTTGGTGCCGAACGTGCGGGGCGCCGAGCGCGCGCTGTCGTGCCGGGTGGACGAGGTCAATCTGGTGATGTCCGTCAGTGAAACCCACAACCGGTCCAACCTGCGGATGTCGCGGGACGAGTCGTTCGCCCAGCTTTCCGATGTGATCGACGCCGTGCGCGGCAGCCATGTCGCCGTCAACGTGTCGCTGTCCACGGTATTCGGTTGCCCGATGGAAGGCGACATCGATCCCTACGAGGTCTTCGAGCTGATGAACCGTTTCGCCCAGCGCGGCGTGAACGGCATTACCTTGTGCGACACGACCGGGATGGCCTATCCCAGCCAGGTCGAGGCCATCTCGCGCAAGGCCAGGTCGCTGTTCCCGGCGATCGAGCTGACGCTGCATTTCCACAATACCCGCGGGATGGCGCTCGCCAACACCATGGCGGCCTTGAGCGCCGGCGTGGACCGCTTCGATGCATCGCTGGGTGGTATCGGCGGTTGCCCGTACGCGCCCGGCGCCAGCGGCAACGCCTGCACGGAAGAACTCGTGCACATGCTCTCCCTGGACGGCTACGACACCGGCGTCGACCTTGCCGGCATCCTGGCGGCGGCGGAAACCCTGCCGGGCTTGATCGGGCACGACGTACCCAGCCAGATACTTAAGGCCGGGACGCGGGCGCGGCGGCATCCCGCGCCCTGCCAGTAGGGGCCGGCGCGCGCTAGTGCAGGTTGAACACCCAGCACCGCAGGCTTTTGCGGGCGATGCGGCTGTTCACCACCCGCACGCCCAGGAAGTACGGATGCCGGCTTTTCTTGAGCTCGTTGCGCAGCTCCGGCGTCAGTTCGATGGGCTCCGGCGCGCTCGCCAGCTCGCGCGCCAGATGCCGGAAATTCAACGCCAGGAAGCGATCGGAGCGACGCGCGTGATTCAGTTCGGCGCCGTTCATCATGCGGCCGAACACGGTGTCCCAGAAGCGCTCGAGCACCGGCGATGCGCTGGCGCGTGGCAAGACGGGGAAGTGGCACAGCTGGCTCAGCTGCGCGCGCAGGATTTCCTGCTCGATCGGTGTGCCGCTGTTCTTCAGCGCATCGGATAAGGACGCGATCTGTGCCTGCAGCCGGCGGAACTGGCGCTTGGCCGCCGCCGCGTCGCCGGCCTGGGCCGCGCCTTCCGAGCGCATCGTCCAGTGATCCAGCAAAGTCTGGAAGCCTTCGAACTGCAGGATGGCCAGCCGATGGCGAAGATTGGTATCGGCGTGCGTATCGGACAGCCGGTCCAGCCATAGCGTCAGTGCGCCGATCGGCAGCGTGGCCGTTTCCGTCGCCCGCCCGGAATCCTGCACGGTCTGCACCATTTCCCGCAGGTCAGGGTCGCTGTCGATACGGCGCAATTCCGCCCAGGCATCCAGCTTCATGGATACGCATAGAGGCGCGATGGCCGCCAGGACTGTCCTGCCGTCGTGCGAGCACGGAATGCGCAGGTCAGCAAAGGGTGTATCGACGAATTCGGACATGAAGCGCTCCTTGTTCTGCGCCGCATGCCTCTGATGCGGCGGATTGGACCTGCGAGTCGCGTTCGCCTTCCGCCTTGGCGATAATTCGCGATCAGGCATGCGCTTATCCTAGGGATCCCGAATCACCTCGTGCTTTAGGTTTCGGTTGAAGCGTTTTGATTATCGGCCTGATATTTCCTGGAATCGTGGAATGCAAGCAACGCCCGAATTGTCCTTTCGTCCCGCCACCGACGCGGATATTCCCACCCTGATGGCCTTGCGCCAGCAGACGATGACGCCGCATCTGCAACGGGCCGGCGCGCCCAGCGACGACGAAGCCAACCTGGCGCGTGTCAATTACAGGTTCCAAGACGCGTTACTGGTCTATGACGGCGCCGAACTGGTGGGC
The DNA here is from genome assembly GCF_002119685.1 of Bordetella genomosp. 8. Classification (NCBI taxonomy): domain Bacteria; kingdom Pseudomonadati; phylum Pseudomonadota; class Betaproteobacteria; order Burkholderiales; family Alcaligenaceae; genus Bordetella; species Bordetella genomosp. 8. Next base: position 556,125 of record NZ_CP021108.1, read on the forward strand.
CTGTTCAAGGTGGCTCGCGGCGCGGCCGAATGGAAGCTCGTGCAGGTCCAGATCGCGCCGGCCCGGCAGGGGCAGGGACTGGGCGGCAAGCTGGTGCGCGGCCTGCAGGCGGAAGCCGCGCGCGCCGGTTGCGCCATCACGCTGGAGGTATTGAAAGGCAATCCGGCCCGAAGGCTGTACGAGCGCTGCGGTTTTGCCGTGGTCGGCGAAAACGCGCTGGAGCACCAGATGCGTTGGCAGCCATAGCGGCCGGCGCCGCCATGGCCTGGCGGCTTCAATGCGCCGGCACGGTCCAGAAGTAGACCATGCGGCCGTCCACGGTCAGCGTTTGATCAGGCGTCCAGTCACCCATGTCGAAGGCGTGCGACACAATGCGCGTACCGGGTTTCAGCTTGAGCAGCATGGGCCGCAGCTTCAGATTCAGCGACGGCAGCAGGTACAGGCTGATGACGGTCGCTTTCGACAGGTCCTGTTCGAACAGATCGCCCTGGATGAACTGGACCTTGTCCGTCACGCCTTCCTTGTTGGCGTTTTCACGCGCTTCCTGGATCCGGACGGGGTCGATGTCGACGCCGACGCCGCGCGTGCCGTAGCGTTTCGCGGCGGTCACGGGGATGCGGCCGTCGCCGGAGCCCAGGTCGTACAGGACATCGTTCGGCCCCACATTGGCCACCTGCAGCATGGCGTCGACCACCGCCGGGGGCGTGGGGACGAAAATGACGTCGGGCGCGCGCGGCTTGGCGGTGGCATCCGCCGCCGGTTGCGCCTGTGCCGCGGCCGTCGTCAACAGCAGGACGCCGGTCAAGGCCAAGTTCCATGAATGCCGAAGTATGCGCATGGTGCAGCTCCTGGAGGGTGTAGGGAAAACGTCGATGCAACGTCGATGCAGGCAGCGGCGCGCGATCCAGGTCCGGGCAGGCAGCGCCGCGTACCGTCGGCTACTCGGCGGGTACCGTCGTCGGGCGTCGCCGGAACAGCAATACCAGGGCGCCCAGCGCCAACACGGCCAGGCCGGTGAACGCGCCCACGCCCGTATGCATGATGCTGGCGTACAGCAGATAGGCACTGGTGCCGCAGAACAGCAGCGGCGTGAACGGATAGAAAGGGACGCTGAAGGGGCGCGGCCGCGCGGGTTCCTGGCGGCGCAGGACGAACAGCGCCATGCCGGTCAGGACGAAGAACAGCCAGAAGACCGGCGCGGTGTATTCGACCATGGTGGCGAAGCCGCTGCGCGTGGCCGCGCCCAGTGCGACCAGGGCCAGCGCGATCAGGCCCTGTACGAGCAAGGCGTTGGTCGGCGTGTGGTGGCGTGTATCCCAGCGGCCCAGCACGCGGAACATCGGTTCGTCGCGGCCGAAGGCATAGGTGGTGCGGGCGCCCGTCAGCACCGTTGCATTGGCCGACGTCAGTGCGGAAATGGCGATCAGCGCGCTGATGATGCGCGCGCCGTTTTCCCCCATGACGGCGCGCAGCGCGTCGGCCGCGACGGCGTTCGAGGCGGCCACGCCCGCCAGTCCCAGGACCTTGGCATAGGCCAGGTTGACCAGCAGGTAGACCACCGTCACCAGCGCCAGGCTCCAGAACAGGGCGCGCGGCAGGTTGCGGCCGGGGCCGACGACTTCGGCGGAAACATAGGCGGCCTCGTTCCAGCCGCCGTAGGTCAGCATGACGAAGATCAGCACCAGCCCCCAGTTGGTGGCGGTCGGCAGGCCGGCGGGCGCGACCGCGCCTGTGCCTCCCGCGCTGTCCATCAACAGGCCGGCGCCGATGATGAACAGCACGCCGCCCACTTCCAGCACCGTCAGGAAATTCTGCGTCCATTTGCCGGCATTCAGGCCGACGATGTTCAGGATGGTCAGCGCCACGACCGTGATGGCGGCATAGATGGCCGCCGAGTACGGGCCCAGGCTGTGGATCTGGCTGGCGTAGTCCCCGAATACATAACCCAGCAGCGCGATCGATCCGGTGGGGATGATGGTCAGCCGCGCCCAGGCGAACAGGAAGGCGGTGCGTTCGCCGAAGGCGCGGCGCAGGTAGTGATAGTCGCCGCCCGCGTCCGGATAGGTCGTCGCGAGCTCGGCGTAGCACATGGCGCCCGCCAGCGAGATCGCCCCACCCACCACCCAGGCGATCAGGATGTGGTCGAGGCTGGCGGCATTGGCGGCGATCAGTGCGGGCGCGCTGAAGATGCCCGCGCCGATGACGATGCCGACGACCAGGGCCATGACATCCAGCGTCGACAGCAGGGGCGAGGGGCGGGCGCCCGTCGCACGGGACGCATTCGGTGTGGCGGAGGACTGCGTGGAGGCGTCGCGCACAGGAGGCATTCCATGACCGTGGACGGAGCGGGCAGAGGCCGGACAGCGCGACCCGCGGCGGCGTCGCCAAGGCTGCTCGAGCCTGGGCACTTCGGCAAGGATGGTATCACCGCGACCCGGTTTTTTAAGCTTCCTGTCAGAAACAAAACGTTAGCCGCCGGCCGTGCGGGGTTCGCCGGATATGACAGCGGCGCCGGCAAAGAAAACGCCGCGATTCCGGAGAATCGCGGCGTGCGACTATCAGGTCGATCAACCCAGATCGATCAGCTGTGTGTGTTCCACTACCGGCGGTACGGCGAAATAAGGACTGACCAGCTCGCGCCACTTGGCGAAGTCCTCGGAACCGCGGAAATCCACCGTGTGGTTTTCCAGCGTGGCCCACTCGACGAACAGGCGATAGCGGTTCGGATGTTCGACCGAGCGCTGCAGCGAAACGCCGCTGCAGCCCTTGGCGCGCAGGAATAAGGGCTTGGCCTTGGACACGCCGGCTTCGAAGTCGGCGTTCGTGCCGTCCTTGATGTCGATCTGCGCTATTTCAAGAAACATCATGGCTCCTTGCCGATACGCCCGGCGTATCAGCGTTTGATATGTTCCAGCGCCACCGGATTGGTCGCGCCGGTCTCCGTCAGCGTGCGCGTGGCGTCGACCGACGCGTAGATCCACAGGATCTTCATGGGCTGCGTGTCCGACATATTACGGAAGCGGTGCGACACATTGGGCGGTATCCATGTCGTGTCCATGGGTTGCAGCCGGTGTTCTTCGCCATTGATGTCGAGGATGGCGTCGCCTTCCAGCAGCATCACGCTTTCCTCGCAATTGTGGCTGTGGAAAGGGATCTTGGTGCCGGGCGCGAATTCCGTGATGCCATTGATGAAGGCCGTGGCGCCGTCGCCCGCCGTGACCAGCGGAATCGTGCGCGCGCCGCCGCCGCGCTCGTAGGCGGTGAGGTCGGAAGGGCGATAGATGGCGGGTTTCGCCGTGCCGTTATTCGTCTTGGTGGATGTGGTCATGATTGGACTCCCATAACAACCTGGTCCGCGCGGCGTTCAGCGCGCGGGGCCGGTCCAGACCGATTTGATGTTGGTGAATTCCTTCAGGCCATAGCTGCTCAGCTCGCGGCCGTAGCCGGATTGCTTGATGCCGCCGAAGGGCAGGCGCGGATCCGACGCGACGGTGCCGTTGATGAACACGGCGCCGGCTTCGATCTCACGCGCCAGGATATCAGCCCGCTGCAGGTCGCCGGTCCACAGCGCGGCGCCCAGGCCGAACACCGTGTCGTTGGCAATGCGGATGGCTTCGTCGGCATCCTTGCAGCGGATGATGGCGGCGGCCGGGCCGAAGGTCTCGTCGCGGCCGGCGGCCATGTCGGGGGTCACGCGGTCCAGCACCGTCGGCTCGAAGAAATAGCCCTTGCCCGCACGCGGCGCGCCGCCGACCAGCAGGCGCGCGCCCGCGTCCACCGACGCGCGCACCTGCTGGTGCAGGTCGTCGCGCAGGTTGTCGCGCGCCATCGGCCCGACATCCACGCCGTTATCGCGCGGGTCGCCCACCTTGAGCGCGCGGGTATGGGCGACGAAGGCCTCGACGAAGGCGTCCGCCACCTGGCTTTCGACGATGAAGCGCTTGGCCGAGATGCAGCTCTGGCCGGTATTGTGGAAGCGCGCCTTGACGGCCGTGCGAGCGGCCAGGTCGATGTCGGCGTCGGCCAGGACGATGAAGGGATCCGATCCGCCCAGTTCCAGCACCTGCTTCTTCAGCGCGGCGCCGGCCTGGGAGGCGATGGTGCGGCCCACGGGCGTCGAGCCGGTGAAGGTGACCGCGGCAATGCGGTCGTCGGCGATCAGGTCCTGGACCCGCGAGGAATTCACCAGCAGGGTGGAGAACAGCCCCTTGGGCGCATCGGCGCGATCGAACACCTGGGCCAGTGCCAGGGCGCACTGCGGCACATTGTTGGCGTGCTTGAGTACCGCCGTGTTGCCCGCCAGCAGCGCCGGCGCGGCGAAGCGCATGACCTGCCAGAACGGGTAGTTCCACGGCATGACGGCCAGCACGGTGCCCAGCGGGTCGAACACGACCTTGCTGTGGGTGGCGTTGCTCGCCACGATCTCCGGCGCCAGCAGGCGTTCGGCTTCGTTGGCGTAGTAATCGCAGTTGATTGCGCACTTCTCGACTTCGGCGATGGCCTCGGTGATGGGCTTGCCCATTTCCGCCGTGATCAGCGCCGCGTATTCCGCCTTGCCGGCGCGCAGGGCGGCGGCCAGCCGGCGCAGCAGGTCCTGGCGCTGGGCCAGGCTGGTGCGGCGCCAGTCGCGCTGCGCGGACTGCGCGCGCGCCAGCGTGGCTTCTATGGTGGCCGCGTCATGTTCGTCGAACGTGGCCAGCGTGGATTCGTCGTAAGGGTTGATCGAGTGAATCATGTATGCCTTCTTGGCGCGGGGGCGCCGTTACTCCGCTTGAATGTTGTTGTCCCGGATCAGTTTGCCGTAGACGGCATAGCCTTCCGCGGTGCGCTTGCCCAGTTCTTCCGGCGACGAACCCACCGGATTGGCGCCCTGCGCGGCCAGCTTGGCTTGCACCTCGGGCTTGGCCAGGACCTGCTTGATGGTTGCGTTCAATTTTTCGATCACCGCGGGCGGCGCCTTGGCCGGCGCGACGATGACGAACCACGACGAAAAAAGGAAGCCGGGCGAGCCCGATTCGGAGATCGTCGGCGCGTTGGGATAGTCGGCCAGGCGCTTTTCGGAGGAAATGCCCAACAGGTCCACGCGCTTGCTGTCGATCAGGCTCTTGGACGTCGCCAGCGCCTGGAAGGCGACCTTCGCTTCGCCACCCGCCACGCCCAGCGCCGCCGGCGTCGCGCCGCGGTAAGGGACGTGCACCATGTTCAGCTTGTTCTCCGACGCGAACAGCGCCATGGCGATGTGCTGGGGGCTACCGATACCGCCCGACGCGTATTCGATGCGTCCGGGCGCCGCCTTCGCCGCCGCGATCAGGTCGCCGGCGTTCTTGTACAGGCCCGGCGTGCCGATCAGGCTCCATTCGAACGTGGTCACCAGCGACACCGGCGCGAAGTCCTTCAGCGGATTCCACGGCGTTTTCGACAGGTTGGGCACCATGGTCAGGATGCTGTCGTTGAAGGCGCCGATGGTGTAGCCGTCCGGATTGGCGGTGGCCACCCGGTTGGCGCCGATGGCGCCCGCGGCGCCCGGCAGGTTTTCCACGACGATCGATTGGTTCAGGATCTTGCCCATTTCCTGGGCCACCAGGCGCGCCACATTATCGACGGCGCTGGCGGTGGCCAGCGGGATGATCATGGTGATGGGGCGTTCCGGATACTCCGCGCGGGCCTGCTGGGCGACGCCGCCCGCCAGACAGAGCGCGGCCGCCACTTTGGCGGCCAGGCGACATTTATTCCATGCCTTCACAGCGTTCTCCTCATTATTCGGTTATGCCTTGCAGCCTTGCCGGCGACACTCTAGGCAGGACCCCTAAGCCTGTCCAATGGCGATTTTCTATTTCTTGCATCGAAAGCCGCCATAATTCGTTACGCTTACGCCTGGCCGCCGCAACCACCGGCCGCCCCAGGGGCCCGTTGCCGATATGACCAATAAATCCGGAATCAAGCTGCGCCAGTTGGAGTATTTCCTGGCCATCGCCGATACGCTGCATTTTTCCAAGGCGGCGGAAAAGCTGTTCGTGACGCAGCCGACCTTGTCCCATCAGCTGGCCGAGCTGGAGGCGCATCTGGGCAAGGCGCTGTTCGACCGCTCCGGCAAGCACATCCGGCTGACCCAGGAAGGCCAGGTTTTCCACGCCTATGCCAGGCGCACCCTGGACGAACTGGCGGCGGGCTGCGCGGCCGTCGAGGAGCTGGACGCCCTGCGGCGCGGCCACCTGAGGATAGGCGCCAGCCAGTCCTTCATGCGCAAGCTGCTGCCGCCGGTGGTCGCGGAGTTCATGCGCAGCTACCCGGACGTCCGCCTGACCGTCACCGAAATGATGGCGCCGATGATAGAGGCGCAGCTGGCTGCCGGCGACCTGCACCTGGGCATCGCGTTCATTCCGGCGCGCCTGGAGGAGACCGAAGTCGAATCCCTCTTCACCGAGCGCCTGATGCTGGTGGTGGGCAGGGACCATCGCCTGGCCGCGCGCAAACGGGTGCGCCTGTCCGACCTGGCGCGGGAACCGCTGGTGTTGATGACCCGCGATTACTACACCCGTTCGCTGGTCGACCAGTATTTCGACCAGCGCGGGCTGGTGCCGAATATCGTCTGCGAGACCAATGCGCTGAGCCTGATGATGGACCTGGCGGCGGATTCCCAGGCCGCCACGCTGCTGCCGGAAAGCACCATCGACCCGTCCGAAAGGGTCGCGGTGATTCCCGTCTACGAGCCGGTGCCCATACGCGTGACCGCGCTGCTGTGGTCCAAGCGCCATCACCGGACGACGGCGGCCACGACCTTCGCGCGCCTGCTGCGCGAGCGGCTGCAGGCGGCGGATCCGGCCCTGCGCCGGGCCATGGCGCCCGTTACGCAATGAAGCACCCTTGGACGGATCATGCTGGCGGCCTGCCTACAATATAGGCTTCGGCCATGGAGGCGCAGCCTCGGCCCGTCCCAGGAGATTCCCCGATGCCGCTTCTTACCTTGACCCGTTGCACCGTATTGGCGATCGCCGCCGTCAGCCTGGCGGGATGCTCGACGACGACGGGACATGCGCAAGCGCAGGGGCCTGGCGCGGCGCAGGCCGCCACGACGTCCGATTCCCTGGCGCAGACCAATTGGCGGCTGGTCCGCTGGCAGTCGCCGGACGGCTCGGACTACCCGCTGCAGCTGGGGCAGATCTATCCGCCGCTGAGCATCGGTTTCATGGCGCGGAACCGGGATTATCGGGTGTCCGGCTATTCCGGTTGCAATGAGTTCTCGGGCACCTATCAGTTGCAAGGCGGCAAGCTGACCATTACGCTGCCGTCCAGCCGCACGCTGAAGTGCGGCACCCCGGAACTCGGCGAGGCCGAGCGTGCCTATCTGTCCGCGCTGGCGCATATCAGTTCGTTCAGCCTGGATAGCGGCGGCGCGCCGCACCAGATGATTTTTACCGTACGCAACGGCGATGTCCTGACGTTCCTGCGCGGCCAGGATATCCCGGCGCGTTGATCCAGGAGTTTTCCCATGCTTTTCCCCCGCACGCGCCGCATCGCCTGCATCCTTTCGTCGGCGGCCGCGCTGGTCGCGCTGGCGGCCTGCGCCCATCGCGTGCAGCCGGACCTGGCGCAGGCGCGCTACCAGCCTGCCTATGCGTCCGACTTCCTGGCCCAGACCAATTGGGTGCTGGCGCGCTGGACGCGCGCCGGCGGCACGCTGCGGACCATTCCGCACAACGACGGGCGTGAGCGGCCCATCACCATGGGCTTCATCCATGAAGGCGCGCAGTTGCGCGTGGCGGGCTACGCGGGCTGCAACAACTACAGCAGCGACTACACGGTGGCCAACGGCAACCTGATCATCCGCTCGGCGCCGGTGGCGACGCGCATGGCCTGCGCGCGTCCGGAACTGAACCAGGTGGAACAGGATTTCCTGGCGTCGCTTACGCGCGTCCGGGCCACGTCGGTGGATGACATGGGCAACCCCCACAGGCTGTCGCTGACGCTGGATAACGGCGAGGTCCTCGACTTCGCGCGTGCCGATATGGGGCGTTGAGCGGGCTCATGTCGAAGATCGTCAACATCGCGGCGTACAAGTTCGTCACCCTGGATGACGCCGTGGCGCTACGCGAACGGGTAATGGAATGCGCCTCGGCGCGGGCGTTGAAGGGCACGGTGCTGCTGGCCGGAGAAGGCATCAACCTCTTCCTGTCCGGCGGCGAACAGGCGATCGCGGCTTTCCTCGAATGGCTTCGAGAGGACGCCCGCTTCGCGGACCTGGAAGCCAAGTACAGCTATTCCGACGAGGTGCCGTTCCGCAAGCTGCTGGTCAAGGTCAAGCGGGAAATCATCCGCATGGATCATCCGGCCATACGTCCCGAAGCCGGCCGCGCGCCCGGCGTGGACGCCCGGACCCTGGCGCGCTGGCTGGCGCGCGGCACGGACGACGCCGGCCGGCCCATCGTCATGCTGGATACCCGCAATGCCTTCGAAGTCGACGCCGGCACCTTCGAAGGCGCGCTGGATTGGCGCATCGAACGCTTCACGCAGTTTCCGGCCGCCTTGCGCGAGCATCGCGCCGAGCTGGAAGGCAAGACCGTGGTCAGCTTTTGCACGGGTGGCATACGCTGCGAGAAAGCCGCGCTGTTCATGGCAGAGGAAGGCGTGCGCGACGTCTACCAGCTGGAGGGCGGCATCCTGAAGTATTTCGAGGAAACGGGCGGACCGGGTTTCAAGGGCAGTTGCTTCGTATTCGATGAACGCGAACTGCTGGGGCCGGACCTGTCGCCGACGGGTCCGGGTCCGGGTCCAGGTCCGGCGCCGGGCTCGGCCTCGGACCCAGCCTTGTTCTCGACCTCGGACCCGGCTCCGTCTTCCATGACCGCCGCCCCCGGTGCGGCGTCCGCCACCACTTCTTGCTGAGGACCCGCATGTCGCCAGCGCCCCTGGGTATCATGGCCGCCCTGCATGACGAGATCGCCGGCCTGCTCGCGCACATGGGGCCGGGCGCGGCCTGCCGCCGCATAGGCATGCGCGATTACTACGTCGGCGATCTGTACGGCCAGCCTTGCGTGGTGGTGCTCGCACGCATCGGCAAGGTTGCGGCCGCGGCGACGGCCGTCACGCTGATCCGCGAGTTCGACGTGCGCGCGGTGCTGTTCACCGGCCTGGCCGGCGGCGTCGCGCCAGGGGTGAACGTCGGCGACGTGGTGATCGCGGATGCCTTGCTGCATCACGACCTGGATGCGCGCCCCTTGTTCCCGCAGTATGAGGTGCCCCTGCTGGGCGTCAGCCGCCTGCCCACCGATGCGCGGATGAATGGCGTGCTGGCGCAGTGCGCCGCCGACTACCTGGCCCTGGCGCTGGGGCGCGACGTGGACGCCGCCACGCGTGATCTGTTCGCCATCGGCGCGCCCATGCTGCATCGCGGCTTGATCGCCAGCGGAGACCGCTTCATCAGCGACGCCGATACGGCCGGCGGCGTGGCGCATGCGCTGCCGGACGCGCTATGCGTGGAAATGGAAGGCGCGGCGGTGGCCCAGGTGTGCCACGAATACGATATCCCCTGCTCGGTGCTGCGCACGATCTCGGATCGTGCGGACATCGCCGCGCCGGTGGATTTCGCCGGCTTCCTGACGCATATCGCCAGCCATTATTCGAACGGCATCGTCAGCCGTTTCATCGAGGCCTATACCGGCTGACCCGCGAATCGACCGCGCGGGCCGAGCCGCGCGGCGCTCAGCTGACGCCCATGCCTAGCCGCGCGGTGTTTTAGCTGACGCGCATGCCAGGCTGTGCGCCCGAGCCCGGCTCCAGTACGTAGATCCCCGGATGGGCCGATTCATCGGCGTGGCTGGCGGCCAGCACCATGCCTTCCGAGACGCCGAACTTCATTTTGCGCGGCGCCAGGTTGGCGACCATCACGGTCAGCTTGCCGATCAGGTCCTGCGGCCGGTAGGCCGACTTGATGCCGGAAAACACATTGCGATGGCGGCCTTCGCCGACGTCCAGCGTCAGGCGCAGCAGCTTGCTGGAGCCTTCGACTTCTTCGCAGTTCACGATACGCGCGACGCGCAGGTCGATCTTGGCGAAGTCGTCGATGGTGATCGTGTCGGCAATCGCCTCGCCGCCTGGGGCGGGGCCGTCGCCTGCCGGCTGCCCGCCGGCTTGGCCCGCGCCGCCTTCCGTGGCGGCAGGCTTCGCGGCGGCCTTGGCTGACGGTTTGGCGCCGCCCTGCGCCGCGGCGTTCGCACCGGCTTCCGCCGGGGCATCCACCAGGGCGTCCAGCATGGCGGGGTCGACGCGCTGCATCAAGTGCTTGAACGGGGCGATGCCCAGCGGCAGCATGGCCGCGTCCTGCCAGACGAAGGCCGCCGGCTGGCCAAACAGTTCGCGCGCGACACGGTCGGCCAGCGCCGGCAGCACCGGCGCGAGCATCACCGACAGCGCCTTGAAGCCGGCCAGTGCGCGCGAGCAGATGTCCTGCAGCGTGGCCTTCTGTTCATCGCTGGCGGTGGCGATGCCCTTGGCCATGACCCAGGGCTGGGCGGCATCGAAGGCCTGGTTGATGCGATCCGCGTACGCCATGATGTCGCGGATGGCGCGCCCGTATTCCCGGGCTTCCAGCGCGGCCTGCACGGCGGCCGCCTGCTCCGCGACTTCGGCGGACAGCGCCTGCGTATCGCCCTGGTAGGCCAGCGCGCCGTTGAAGTGCCGCGTAATGAAATTCGCCGCACGGCTGGCGATGTTCACGTACTTGCCTATCAGGTCGCTGTTGACCCGGGCGATGAAGTCTTCCGCGGTGAAATCGACGTCTTCCACCTTGGCGTTCAGTTTGGCCGCGATGTAGTAGCGCAGCCATTCCGGATCCATGCCCACGTCCAGATAGCGCAGCGGCGAAATGCCGGTGCCGCGGCTCTTGGACATCTTCTCGCCGCTGACGGTGATGAATCCATGCACGTTCAAGGCGTCGGGGGTCTTGCGGCCGGCGAACTTCAGCATCGCGGGCCAGAACAGGGCGTGGAAGTAGATGATGTCCTTGCCGATGAAGTGCACCTGCTCGGTCGGGCCGGCCGGGTCCAGCAGCGCGTCGAAATCAAGGCCCTGCTTGTCGCAGTAGGCCTTGAGCGACGCCAGGTAGCCGACGGGGGCGTCCAGCCAGACGTAAAAGTACTTGCCCGGCGCATCCGGGATTTCGATGCCGAAATAGGGGGCTTCGCGCGAAATGTCCCAGTCGCCCAGCTTGGCTTCGGCGTCATCGGCGCCCAGCCACTCGCGCGTCTTGGCCAGCACTTCGGGTTGCAGGTGGCGCGTGCCGGCGGCGTTGCCGCCGGCCGTCCAGTCGCGCAGGAAGGCGACACAGCGCGGATCCGACAGCTTGAAGAAGAAATGCTCCGAGCTCTTCAGGACCGGGGTGGCCTTGGTCAGCGTCGAATAGGGATTGATCAGTTCGGTGGGCGCGTAGACGGCTCCGCAGACCTCGCAGGAATCGCCATACTGGTCCTTGGAATGGCAGACCGGGCACTCGCCCTTGATATAGCGGTCCGCCAGGAACATGCCCTTGACCGGATCGTAGAACTGCTCGATGGTGCGGGTCTCGATCAGGCCCTGGGCCTTGAGGGCGCGGTAGATTTCCTGCGACAGCGCGACGTTTTCCGGCGAGTCCGTGGAATGCCAGTGATCGAAGCGGATGTGGAAGCCGTTCAGGTAGCGTGGCCGCTCGGCGGCGTAGCGGGCGACCAGGTCGCGTGGCGTAATGCCTTCGCTCTCGGCCTTCAGCATGATGGGCGCGCCGTGGGCGTCATCGGCCCCGACGAAGTGCACCGTATGCCCGGCCATGCGCATGGTCCTCACCCAGATATCGGCCTGGATGTATTCCATGATGTGGCCAATGTGGAAAGAGCCATTGGCGTAGGGCAGGGCGGTGGTGACGAACAGGGTGCGTGACATAACCGAGGGGCGAAGTGGGAAACCGGACCCGGCATTTTAGAGCCAGTTCCGGCGGTCGCCCCGCGGGATGCGTTTACCCGGGTAGTGCGCCGCGTGGCGCCTAGCGGACTTCGCGCACTTCGACGTCGATGACGTCGGGGCGTACGCCCTGGAAAGGGCCGGCGGCGGGGCCGCGGGATGCGTTGCGCTGATGCCAGTAGGCCTTTACGCCGAACGGACGGCCACGGACCTTGGCGATCACATACAGGATGCCGACCGCGATGGCGGTGGACACCATGAATACCAGGGCCATGACGCCGCCGATAAGGGCAAGCACCGTGAAGGCGAGGGCGCGCAGGAAGCGTGTAAGAGCGTTGTCCATGCTAGAAATGACGCTTGGGGCGCCGAAAAGTTCCTGCGGATTCCGCTATCCTTGCAACAATGCAGGAGCGATGAAAGCCGCACGGTGCTGAGAAAACAGGCTGCGACCGGGGCAGGCTCGCCAAAACCTGGCCATGCCTGTGGGAATATAGTGACATGAGTTTGACGATCCAACAAATAAAGGCGGTCCTGGAAGGTGTAACGGACCCGCTGACCGGCGCCAGTATCGGTAAATATGTAAAAGACCGCGACATCCATTTGGATGCCCATCCTTTGACCGTGGCCATCGAGCTGGGCTACCCGGCGCGCACCCAGCAGCAGGCCTTGCGGCAGGCGGCGATCGATGCGCTGGCCGCGGGCGGCGCGCCCGGGGCCCAGGTATCGGTCACGTGGAAAATCGCCGCGCATGCGGTGCAGCGCGGGCTCAAGCCCCTGCCCAACGTCGCCAACATCATCGCGGTGGCATCCGGCAAGGGCGGCGTGGGCAAGAGCACCACCGCCGTCAACCTGGCGCTGGCCCTGGCGGCCGAAGGCGCGCAGGTGGGGGTATTGGACGCGGACATCTACGGTCCCAGCGTGCCTACCATGCTGGGCATTTCCGGACGGCCGGTCAGCCATGACAACAAGTCCATGGAGCCCTTGCAGGGCCACGGGCTGCAGGCGAACTCCATCGGTTTCCTGATCGACGCCGATTCGCCCGCCATCTGGCGCGGTCCCATGGTCACCCAGGCGCTGGAACAGCTGCTGCGCCAGACCAACTGGCGCGCGCTCGATTACCTGATCGTCGATATGCCCCCGGGCACCGGCGACATCGCCCTGACCCTGGCGCAGAAGGTGCCGGTGGTGGGCGCCGTGATCGTCACCACGCCGCAGGACATCGCATTGCTGGACGCGCGCAAGGGCCTGCGCATGTTCGAGAAGGTCGAAGTGCCCATCCTGGGCGTGGTCGAAAACATGTCCATGCACATCTGCAGCAATTGCGGCCATGCCGAAGCCATCTTCGGCGCGGGCGGCGGCAAGCGCATGGCGGAGCAGTACAACGCCAGGTGGCTGGGCGGCCTGCCGCTGACCATGAACATCCGCGAGCAGACGGACGCGGGCAACCCCACGGTGGTGGCCGATCCCGCCAGCGAGGCCGCGGGCCTGTATCGCGACATCGCCCGCCGCGTCGCCGTGGCGGTGGCGGAGCTGCCACGCGACATGGCGGGCAAGTTCCCGAATGTCGTCGTCCAGCAACCCTGACGCATGCGATGGCTTGCGGGCATACTGCTTTGCGCCCTGCTGGCGTGGTCAGCAACCGCTTACGCCAAGCCTGAAGTCGTCATCGAGCCGGGCGCGGTCGACCCGGCATCGGTCAAGGCGGTCCGCGACGCCGTCGAGGTCATCGCCAGGCTGGCGTCGGACCAGGACGGCGGCGAGGCCGACCGCCTGCGCCGCCGCGCGCGCGACGCGGCCATGGCGGCATTGGCGACCCAAGGCTATTTCCAGGCCCAGGTCACGCTGAAGACCGGTAGCGACACGCCCGGCGGCGCGGTCAACGGCGGTACCTGGAATATCGCCATCGACGCCGGCGTCCGGGCCAAAGTCGTCGCCGTCGATCTGTCCTTTACCGGCCGCATCACCCAACCGCGCTATGCCGGCCGTATCGCGGTGCTGCGCAAGAACTGGTCGTTGCCAGCGGGACGCCCCTTCGTCAATGAAGACTGGAACAAGGCCAAGTCCGGCCTGCTGAATGATGTCAGCGATCACGATTTCCTGCTGGCGCGCATCGCCGCGTCGTCGGCGGACGTGCAGCCGGAACAGGGCGAGGTGCGGCTGAAGGTCGTCATCGACAGCGGTCCGGCGGTGCGCATGGGCATGCTGGAAATCCAGGGGCTGGAGCGCGTGCCGGCGTCGCTGGTGCGACGCTACGTGCGCTACACGCAGGGTGAAGCCTACGATCAGGACAAACTGAACAACTGGCAGCAGGCTTTGCAGGGGACGTCTTTTTTTCGCGGCGCCTTCGTGTCGATGGTGCGGCCGGACGGCACGCGCGAGACGCCGCCGGAGCAGACGCCCGCCAGGTCCACGCCGCAGGGCGACCCCAGCGTGGCGGCGGGCAGCCAGCCTGCCAAGGCGATGGACAGCGACAGCGAGATCACGCTGCCGGTGCAGGTGCGGGTGGTCGAGGCCCCGCCCAAGCGTTTTTCCGCGTCGCTGGGCGTGGACAGCGACGTCGGCGTGGGCGTGGAGGCCCTGTACCGCCAGCAGGTGGTGTTCGGCCAGCCGCTGACCATGGAATCCGGCTTTGGCGTGAACCGCCTGCGCCAGCGCGTCTACACCGACTTCTATCTGCCGCCGGATGGCAGCGGCAACAAGGACAGCATAGGCGTGCTGGCCGAGCATTCCGATATCCAGGGACAGGAAGTGACACGCTTCGCCCTGGGGGCGACGCGGCTGCAGGAGCGGCACGGTTCCGGCAACGTGGACTACGAAACCCGCTGGGGCCTGCTGGCGGCGCACGACAGCGTGCGGATCGAAGGGGCCAGCGATTATGACCTGCCCAGCCTGACCGGCACCGTCGAGTGGCTGCGGCGCGACGTCGACAACAAATACGATCCGCGTGACGGCAATCTGGTGTCGCTGGGTGGCGGCCTGGGCGTCACGCTGGACACCGGCCGGCCCTACAGCCGCGCCAGGGCGCGCGCGCAGCGCTGGTGGCCGGTAGGCGAACGTGATGTGTTCACGGTGCGCGGCGAAATCGGCAAGGTATGGTCGGACAGCACGCGCGTTCCGCCGGACTTCGGTTTCCGTACGGGCGGCGCGCGCAGCATCCGGGGCTATCCCTATCTGAGCATAGGCGCCGACCGCGGCGACGCGGTGGTGGACGCGCCCACCTTGCTGGTGGGCAGCGTCGAATACGACCATTATTTCGATGAACGCTGGGGCGTGGGCTTCTTCGTCGATGCGGGCGATGCGGCGCAGTCCTTCGGCGATATGCGCATGGCGGTCGGCTATGGCGTCGGCGCGCGGGTGCGCACGCCCGCCGGCCCGCTGTTCCTGGATGTCGCCTACGGCCAGCGCGATCACTCCCTGCGGCTGGCCTTTTCGCTGGGGATCGCATTTTGAAGATCCTGGTCCGGCTGCTGCGCAACGTGCTGGTATGGTGGGTGCCCACACTGCTGCTGTTCCTGTGCGCCGCGGTCGCGGCGGGCGTGTGGGTGGTGGGCAGCCAGGCCGGTGCGCAATGGCTGCTGCGTACCGCCTTGCCGTACGCGGGGGGGCAGGCGCAGGACGTCGGCGGTTCCGTGTGGCGCGGCCTGCGTATCGGCCATCTGGCCATCGCGACGGGGGGCGTGTCCGTGGATGCGCGCGACCTGTCGCTGCAGGTGGCATGGCCGGATCTGCTGCGGCGGCGGCTGCATGTCCACGAATTGTCCGCGGCCAGCCTGGCGGTGGATCTGGGACCGTCGGCCGCGGATGCGTCGGTCCCGGACGGCCAGGCGGAGCAGCCGATTTCGATTCCGCTGGATGTCGTGGTGGAGCGCCTGTTCGTGGGCGACTTCACGCTGCGGCAGGATGGCAAGCCCTTGCCGGTCGCCTTGAGCGGCTTGCAGGCGGCGCTGCGCGCGAATGCCGCTGGCGCGCATCTGCAGGTCGATAGCCTGCATGTGGGGCACGCGTTGGCGGACGCGGATATCCATGGCCAGGCGGATCTGCGGCAATTAGCCGCGCCCTGGCCGCTGTCCGCGCAACTGCACGTGGACGCCCGGGGACGCACGCCGGATTCGCCCGTGTGCGTGGGCCGGTACGTGGAGGACATCGCGCCGGCTGCATCGAAGCCCGCGGCGGCCACATCGACGCCGGCGGCATCCGCGACATCCGCGGGGACCGCGTCGGCGACCGCCGCGCCGGACCCTTGCCTGGTTCAGGCGGACATTGGCGTCGACGGTTCGTTGGACGGCATGTCGGCCACCGTCGCGGCCCAGGGCGCGGGCGCGGTGTTGTCCGCCAAGGCGCAACTGGTCCCGCGCGACGCGCTGCCCGTGCGCACCGCCGATGCATCGTTGCGGCTGCCGGACGGTACCTCGGCGGCGATCACCCTGACGGCGAACCCGGCCGGCGCCCCTGCCGGCGCCCCGATTGACGCCGCCGCGCAGGGCCTGCGCCTGCAGGGCACCATTGCCGCCGACCGGCTGGATCTCGCGCGCCTGTCCGGCAATGCCGTGCCGCCCGGCGTGCTGACCACCCAGGGCCGCTTCGACGCCCTGTTGACGGATGGCTACGTGTTGCGGGATGGACAGCTGGACCTGTCCATCGCCCAGGGCAGCCGCTGGAACAGGCAGCCGCTGCAGGGCACCGCGCGCGGCCGCCTGACGACGGCGGCCTACGCGCAGCCGACGGCCGACTGGACCACGGCCCTGGGGGACGTGCGCGTGCAAGGCCTGGCCGTGGATCTGCGCCTGGGCGCCAATCGGGTGCAGGCACGCGGCGATATCAATCCGGGCGCCGGCGCCATCACGATCGATGCGGCAGCGCCCGCGCTGGCGGCCTTCTGGCCCGGCCTGGAGGGCGCCGCCACGCTGCAAGCCAAACTGACCGGCACGCCGGCCCGTCACCGGCTGGAATTGCGCGGCGGCTATACGCCGGTGCGCTCGCGGCCCGGCATACTCGGCAGCGCGCCCATGCAGGCCAGCCTGGACGTCAGCGGCGGCTATGGCACCGGCTCCGGCACCGACGCGGCCGCGCGCGAACTGGGATGGCGCGGCACGGTTTCCCGCCTGACCTTCACCCATGCAGGCTTCGAAGTGGCTTCGCCCAAACCAGTGGCCGTGGCCTTCCTCCCGCATGCCAGCGCTCCATTGTGGCAGTGGCAGGCGGGACCGGGGCGTATCGACCTGCAGGTCCCGGGCGGCGACCGCTTCGTACTGGACCACGCCGGTTCGCGCGGCGGTCCCGGCCGTTGGGAAACCGCCGGCCGCGTGGACGATCTGGTGCTGACGCCCGCCATGATGCGCCGTATCCAGCGCGCGCTGGGAAAAGACGAGCCCGACCGCGATGCGCAGGGGCGGCCGCAACGGGTCAACGCCCGCGTACCCGCCAGCCAACGGCGCATCGCCCTGGATGTCTCCTGGGACCTGCGTTATTCGGGCGCCCTGACCGGCAAGGCCCGGGTGGCGCGCCGATCCGGCGACCTGTTGATACCGGGCGATCCGCCCATACCGCTCGGGCTGCGGGACCTGGTGCTGGACTTGAACGCCACGTCCGCCGGCGGACGCAGCAGCCGCGTCGACGCCAGTTTGCGGGTGGACACGGCGACCATGGGGACGCTGCGGGGCAGCGGCACCGCCATGCTGGCGGCGACGTCCGACGGCGGCATCGGCCTGGCGCCGCGCCAGCCGCTGCGCGCGTCGCTGGACGCCGACATCGCGGACCTCAAATGGGTCGAGCTGTTCACCGGCGACAGTACCGAGATCGGCGGTGCGGTGAAGGCCAACATACAGGTCCAGGGCATGCCGGGCGGCGCCTGGACGGCCAACGGTACGGTGCGAGGCCAGGGGCTGCGCTATGTGCGCATCGACGACGGGGTGCGTTTCATCGACGGCACGCTATCCGCGCGCTTGCAGGAGGACAGGCTGATCGTCGAGTCGCTGCGCTTTCCGGCGGTGCTGCGCGTGCTGCCCACCGAGGCGCGCACGCGTGCCTGGGTGACCCGCGATCCGGACGCGAAGAACGGCTACATCGATGCCAGCGGCAGCTGGCGGCTGGCCGATAACGGCGGAAAGGTGCACGTGGTCCTGCGCAGGTTCCCCGTCATACAGCGCGCGGACCGGTTCGCGATGATGTCCGGCACCATCGACATCGACGCGATGCTTCCGCGCCTGTCGATCCGCGGCGACGTGAAGGCGGACGCCGGCTGGGCCAGCATAGAAGTCCTGAGCGAGGTGCCCTCGCTGGATGGCGATGTCGTGGTCCACCGGCCGGGCACCGACGAACCCGCGCCTTCGACGCCGCTGCAGACCGATATGGACCTGAACGTGGACCTGGGCTCGCGCTTCTACCTGACGGGCATGGGCCTGGACGCCGCGCTGGGCGGCTCCATCCGCATCCGCTACATCGACAACCGGCTGTCGGGCACGGGCGCGCTGCGGACCCGCGCGGGCCGCATCGATGCCTACGGCCAGCGTTTGCAACTGAGGCGTGGGACGGTGACCTTCCAGGGCGCGCTGGACAATCCCTTGCTGGACATCGAGGCGCTGCGCACCGGCGAACAGGTCGAGGCGGGTGTGCGCGTCAGCGGCACCGCGCAGCGGCCGCGGATCGACCTGATCTCCTATCCCGATGTCAGCGACGAAGAAAAACTCTCCTGGCTGGTGCTCGGCCGCGCGCCGGACGCCAGCGGCAACGACACGGCGCTGCTGGTGTCGCTCGGCACGTCGCTGCTGGGCAATGGCGAACCCTTCTACAAGAAGTTCGGCCTGGACGACGTGACGGTGCGCAACGGGAACCTGGGCGGATCCAACAGCCTGCTGCCGGACCAGACCGTGGCGGGTAATGTGAACCAGGATGCCAGCCAGAGCCTGGCGACGCAGTTCGTCGTGGCCAGCAAGAACTTCGCGGACGGCGTCACCCTGAGCGTGGAGCAGGCCCTGGCGGGCTCGGAGACGGTGGGGCGGCTGAGCTATCGCCTGTCGCGGCGCTGGTCCTTGGACCTGAAAGGCGGGTCGGTCAACGGCCTGGAGCTGGTGTATCGGACTTTTCTGGGCGATTGAGCGGCCGGGCGGGCAGGGCGGCGGGGGCTAAAATACGCCCCACTTCAAATGCGAGGCTTTCTTTCCATGAGCATCAAGAGCGACCTGTGGATCCGGCGCGCCGCGGCCAACGGCATGATCGAACCCTTCGAGCCCGGCCAGGTGCGCGAGTCGAATGGGGGCCGCATCGTCAGCTACGGCACCAGCAGCTATGGCTACGACGTGCGCTGCGCCAGCGAATTCAAGATATTCACGAATATCAACTCGACCATCGTCGATCCCAAGAACTTCGACGAAAAATCCTTTGTCGATTTCACGGGCGACGTCTGCATCATCCCGCCGAATTCGTTCGCCCTGGCGCGTACCGTCGAATACTTCCGCATTCCACGCAATGTGTTGACGATATGCCTGGGCAAGAGCACCTACGCGCGTTGCGGCATCATCGTCAACGTGACGCCGCTCGAACCCGAATGGGAAGGCCACGTCACGCTGGAGTTCTCCAACACCACGCCGCTGCCCGCCAAGATCTACGCGGGCGAGGGCTGCGCCCAGATGCTGTTCCTGGAAAGCGACGAGGTCTGCGAAACCTCTTACCGCGATCGCGGCGGCAAGTACCAGGGCCAGCAAGGCGTCACGCTGCCCAAGACCTGACGGACAGGCCTGCTTACTTTGCCTTATACCGGTCCAGGATTGCCTTGCCATCCGCGCCGGTTTTGGCCTGCCATTCGGCCAGCGCGCCGGAAGCGGCTTTCCTGAGCGCCTCCTGCACCGGTGCGGGTACCCTGGAGTCTATGGTTACGCCGTTCTTGCGCATGTTGGCGCGGTTTTCCTCCAGGCGGCCTTCCATGCGCTTCCATTGCTCGGCTTCGGTCGCGGCCGCCGCCTCGTCCACTGCCTTGCGGTCCTTGGCGTCCAGCGCCCGATAAGCGTCCAGGTTCATGGTCGCGATCGACAGCGGCATGGCGTAGTTCACTTCCGTGAAATAGGTCAGGTACTGCCACAGCTTGCGGCCGGCGCCGCCGTCGCCGGAAGACAGCACGGCGTTTACCTCGCCGGACGCCAGGCGCGGCATGGCGTCGGCGAACGATATGTTGGACGCCTTGGCGCCGGCCCGCGTCATCGTGGCCTGCGAAACGTCGTCGTAGGTGCGGATGGAGAGCGCCTGCAGGTCCGCCACCGTCTTGATCGGGCCCTTGGACCAGATGCCGGACGGCGGCCACGGGGTGGTGTAAAGCAGTTTCTGTCCGTGCGCGGCCAGGAATCGCTCATAGACGGGCCGCGCCGCGTTGCGCAAAGCGCGGGCCTTGCCCAGGGAGTCGGCCAGGAAGGGCAGCGACGAAACGCCGAAGATCGGATATTTATTGGCCAATCCACCGGCGAACGCGTCCGCCGCGTCGACCTTGCGCGCCTGGACGGCGTCGACCATGTCCGCGGATTTGTATCCCTTGGACGCATCGAAGCTCGTGTCGATGACGATGTTCCCGTGGGACTTTTCCTTGACCTGCGCGGCGAAGGTCGACACGCCGAGTCCGGGCATGGAGCTGGCCGGATATTCCGTGGTCATTTGCAGCGTCGTGGCGGCCTGCGCCGACACCGTGGCCAGCAAGGCCGCGGCCAGCAGGCCGGCAAGGTGGGAAAAACGAACGGCGGAAGGCCGTGTAAGTGCGGGCATGTTGATTCCCTTGAAGTTGCAATGGAAGCCGCGTGCACAGAATTGTGGGTGCCGCGGCGCAGCCGTAGCCTGCCACGCCTTCGGCGTAAACGGACTTCGGCCTTACCCTAGGACGGGCCGGCAGCCGCAGCCTCAGGCCTGGCCCGAGCCTGGGTCGTAGCTGTAGGCCGTCCGGGGCGGCGTCAGGCGCCGCGCGCCTGTGGCGCCCGTTCGTAGTAGATGTCCCAGGTATCCTGGCTCGTTTCCACGAAGCCATGCCGCTGGTAGAAACGGTTCGATGCGCTGTCGCGCAATGCGCCGACCCGCACGGGCAGCCCGAGCGCATCGGCCCGTTCGAACACCCGCCGCAGTACCGTGGCGCCGATGCCCGCGCCCTGATGGCCCGGCACGATGTATAGATGATCCAGCTTGAGCGCCCCGTCTTCGGGCCGCAGCGTATAGAAGCCTATCCGGTGGCCGTCCCGCAGGATGGTCACCGTGTCGTGCGGCGCGTACGTCGCCCGCAGGCGCTGCCGCGCGCGGTCCGGATCGAAGCGCCCCACGCGCTCCAGGCTCTCGCGCATGGCGGCGATCCTCAGGTCCGCGAGCGCGTCGAAGTCGGCCTCGTCGACGGCGGCGAAGGTCAGGCGATCGGATGGTGGGTTCACGACTCGGGGCTCCAGGGACCGGCCCGGCAGGGCTGGCCCGATAACGGTGCTCAACTTTAACCCCCACGACCGGCGCGGGTACGCCGGATGCTCACCCGCGCGGCCGCAACGCCCCTGTCGCCTGTCCGCAGTACACTCGCGTCGGCTTTGGCCCTACCCCGCAGGAGTCCCCCCGCATGAAATTCCGCTTTCCCATTGTCATCATCGACGAAGACTACCGTTCCGAGAACGCCTCGGGGCTGGGCATACGCGCGCTCGCGGCGGCGATCGAGGCTGAGGGCGTTGAGGTGCTCGGCGTCACCAGCTATGGCGACCTGAGTTCCTTCGCGCAGCAGCAAAGCCGGGCCAGCGCCTTCATCCTGTCGATCGACGACGAGGAATTCGACGTCGATTCGCCCGAAGACGTGGCCAGCGCCATCAAGAACCTGCGGACGTTCATCGGCGAACTGCGCTTTCGCAATGCGGACATCCCGATCTACCTGTACGGCGAAACCCGCACCTCGCAGCACATCCCCAACGACATCCTGCGCGAGCTGCACGGCTTCATCCACATGTTCGAGGACACGCCGGAGTTCGTGGCCCGCCACATCATTCGCGAAGCCCGCGCCTACGTGGACAGCCTGCCGCCGCCGTTCTTCCGCGAACTGGTCAAGTACGCCCAGGACGGTTCGTATTCGTGGCACTGCCCCGGCCACTCCGGCGGCGTGGCATTCCTGAAGAGTCCGGTAGGCCAGATGTTCCACCAGTTCTTCGGCGAAAACATGCTGCGCGCCGACGTCTGCAACGCCGTCGACGAGCTGGGCCAGCTGCTGGACCACACCGGCCCCGTCGCCGAGTCGGAACTGAACGCCGCCCGCATCTTCCACGCCGACCACTGCTACTTCGTCACCAACGGCACGTCGACTTCCAACAAGGTCGTGTGGCACGCCAACGTCGCCGCCGGCGACGTCGTGGTGGTCGACCGCAACTGCCACAAGTCCATCCTGCACGCCATCACGATGACCGGCGCGATCCCCGTATTCCTGCGGCCGACGCGCAACCACCTGGGCATCATCGGGCCGATACCCATCGAGGAATTCGAACCCGAGAACATCATGAAGAAGATCGAGGCCAATCCTTTCGCCCGCGAAGCGAAGGACAAAAAGCCCCGCATCCTGACGCTGACCCAGAGCACCTACGACGGCGTGATCTACAACGTCGAAATGATCAAGGAAAAGCTGGGCGACTACGTCGATACGCTGCACTTCGACGAGGCCTGGCTGCCGCACGCGGCTTTCCACGAGTTCTACCAGGACATGCATGCGATCGGGCAAGGGCGCCCGCGCAGCGAATCCGCGATGGTGTTCGCCACGCACTCCACGCACAAGCTGCTGGCCGGCATTTCGCAGGCCTCGCAGATCATCGTGCAGGAATCGAAGACCCGCAAGCTGGATCGCAATATCTTCAACGAAGCTTATCTGATGCACACGTCCACGTCGCCGCAGTACGCGATCATCGCGTCCTGCGACGTGGCCGCGGCGATGATGGAGCCGCCCGGCGGCACCGCGCTGGTCGAGGAAAGCATCCGCGAGGCCATGGATTTCCGCCGCGCCATGCGCAAGGTGGAATCCGAGTTCGGCCGCAACGACTGGTGGTTCAAGGTGTGGGGTCCCAACCGCCTGGTGGCCGACGGCATCGGCAACCGCGATGAATGGCTGCTGGAATCCGGCGACCACTGGCATGGCTTCGGCGATATCGCCGACGGCTTCAACATGCTGGATCCCATCAAGGCCACCATCATCACCCCGGGCCTGGATATTTCGGGCAGCTTCGGCGAAACCGGCATCCCGGCCGCGCTGGTCTCCAAGTACCTGACCGAGCACGGCGTGGTCGTGGAAAAGACCGGCCTGTATTCCTTCTTCATCCTGTTCACCATCGGCATCACCAAGGGCCGCTGGAACACGCTGCTGACGGCGCTGCAGCAGTTCAAGGACGACTACGACCGCAACCAGCCGATGTGGCGCATCCTGCCGGAGTTCTGCCGCGACCATCGGCAGTACGAACGCATCGGCCTGCGCGACCTCTGCCAGCAGATCCACCACGCCTATCGCGAAAGCGACGTCGCGCGCCTGACCACCGAGATGTACCTGAGCGACATGGTGCCGGCCCTCAAGCCCTCCGACGCCTTTGCCCGCATGGCGCATCGCCAGGTGGAGCGTGTCGCCATCGAGGATCTCGAAGGCCGCGTCACCGGCGTGCTGTTGACGCCTTACCCGCCGGGCATCCCGCTGCTGATTCCGGGCGAGCGCTTCAACCGGACCATCGTGCAGTACCTTCAGTTCGCGCGCAAATTCAACGAACGCTTCCCCGGCTTTGAAACCGATATCCACGGCCTGGCCGAGGACGTCGATGACAATGGCCAGGTACGCTACTACGTCGACTGCCTGAAGGAAGGCCAGGACCAGTAAGGCGCGCGGCATGTTCGACGTCGCCATCATCGGCGCCGGCGCGGCGGGCATGATGTGCGCCGCCGTGGCCGGCCAGCGCGGCCTGCGGGTCGTGCTGATCGACCACGCCGACCGGCTGGCGGAGAAAATCCGCATTTCCGGCGGCGGCCGCTGCAACTTCACCAACACCGGCACCGGGCCGGCGAATTTCCTGTCGGAGAACCCGCATTTCTGCCGTTCGGCGCTGGCCGGCTACGGACCGCGGGATTTCCTGGACCTGCTGCGCCGCCACCGCGTGTCCTGGCACGAGAAGCACCGCGGCCAGCTGTTTTGCGACGATTCCAGCGAGTCCATCATCGACGTGCTGCGCGCCGAGTGCGACGCCGGCCAGGTGCAGTGGCGCATGCCGTGCACGGTGGCGGAGATCGCCCGCGCGGCGGATGCCGGCTTCGAATTGCGCACCGCCGGCCACGGCCTGCTGCGCGCCGCCAGGGTGGTCCTGGCCACCGGCGGCATGGCGATCCCGCAGCTCGGCGCCACCGATTACGCCTTGAAGGTGGCGCGGCAGTTCGGCCTGAAGGTCGTCGAGCCGCGCCCCGCGCTGGTGCCGCTGACCTTCGACGCCGCGCTATGGTCGCCTTTCGCCGCCTTGTCCGGCGTCGCCCTGGAAGCCGACGTGCGCAGCGGGCAGGGCGAATTCCTTGAAGACATCCTGTTCACCCACCGTGGCCTGTCGGGTCCGGGCATCCTGCAGATCTCCAGCTACTGGAACCCCGGGGAAGCCATCACATTGGATCTGGCCAGCGGCCGCGACCTGGCGCGCGAACTGATCGAAGCCAAGTCCGGCGGGCGCCAGCAGCTCGGCACGGCGCTGTCGGCATTGTGGCCGCGCAGGCTGGCCGAGCAGTGGCTGCATGGGGTCGTGGACGCGCGTGGCCAGCCGCTGGCCGGCGCCCGGCTGGCGGATATTCCGGACAAGGCGCTGCGCGAACTGGCGCGGAACATCCATGCCTGGACCCTGGTGCCCACCGGCACCGCCGGTTATAAAAAGGCGGAAGTCATGCGCGGGGGCGTGGATACGCGCGGGCTGGACCAGAAGAGCATGCAGGCCCGCGCCGTGCCGGGGCTCTATTTCATCGGTGAGGCGGTGGATGTCACCGGCTGGCTGGGCGGCTACAACTTCCAGTGGGCCTGGGCCTCCGGCGTTGCCTGCGGCAGGGCGCTCTGACGCGCCGGCAGCGGCGCGATTTTTGCTCTCTTGCGCATCACGCGTGCGCCGTGCGGGTGAAAAGGACGCGCACCGACCGAAAAGGGACGCAACATGAATACGCACATACGTTCGCTGGCCGATGCCGGCGCCGGCAAGGCCTTGATGGTTGTCGTCCCCTTGCTTGCCGCGCTGGGCGCCTGGGGGATATGGCTGGCGCTGGAAGATAGCCATCCCCAGATCGCCGACGCCTGGCTGGGCGGCCTGATCGCCGCCGGCGCCACGGCCGCCGGCACGCTGCCGGTGATGTTCTCCCAGCGGCTGTCCGAACGGGTGCAGGACACGATGTTCGGTTTCGGCGCCGGCGTGATGCTGGCGGCAAGCGCATTTTCCCTTGTGGCGCCGGGCATCGAGGCCGCGCGCGAGCTCGGCGCCGGCCCGTGGGGCGCCGGCATGACCGTGGGCGCGGCCATCCTGCTGGGCGGGGCAGCCTTGCTTTGGCTGGAGCGCTGCGTACCGCATGAGCATTTCATCAAGGGCAAGGAAGGACATGACGCACGGATGCTCAAGCGCACCTGGCTGTTCATCTTCGCCGTCATGCTGCACAACCTGCCGGAAGGCCTGGCGATAGGCGTGGGATTCGGCGGGACCGATCCCATGCGCGCCGGCGCGCTGGCCACGGGCATCGCCATCCAGGACGTGCCGGAAGGCCTGGTCGTCGCCGTTGCCCTGCTGGCGGCGGGCTACGGGCGCACGTTTGCCGTGGTCCTGGGCATGGTGTCGGGCCTGATAGAACCGATAGGCGCGTTGGCCGGCGCCGCCGTGATGGCGTGGTCGACCGTGCTGCTGCCCTGGGGCCTGGGCTTCGCCGCCGGCGCGATGCTCTTCGTCATCAGCCACGAGATCATCCCCGAATCGCACCGCAAGGGGCACGAGGTCTTCGCCACCGGCGGGCTGATGCTGGGCTTCGTGCTGATGATGCTGCTGGACACCGCCCTGGCCTGAGTTGTATCCTTCGCCACGCTGTCACGCATCGTGCGGGAGAGAGCGGCACGCCCCGGCGCGCCGCCGCCGAAGGCGCAATTCGCCCGGAATCGCTCAGGCAACCCATACCGCAGCATGCCTTGCCCAGGCCGCGCCGCATCGGCGCCCCGGGTGAACACAGCGCTCTGGAGAGATCCGGCCACCCGTCGAGCGGTGCGCCCGGACGCCGAAGGTGCAAACCCGCCATTTTCCATATGCGCGGGGCAACTCTCAGGCAAAAGGACAGAGGGGCGGAAGCGTTTCAACCCGCCCACCGCTGCTGTCCGGAGCCTTTTCCATGTCGCATTCCCTGAAGAACACCCCCTTGGCGCAAGCCCATATCGATGCCGGCGCGCGCATGGTCGACTTCGGCGGGTGGAATATGCCGCTGGCTTATGGCTCGCAGCTGGAAGAGCACCACGCGGTCCGCCAGGACGCCGGCATGTTCGACGTTTCGCACATGCTCAACGTCGACGTCACGGGCGCCGACGCCATGGCCTTCCTGCGCCGCCTGATCGCCAACGACGTCGCCAGGCTGACGGCCACGCCCGGCAAGGCGCTGTACAGCTGCATGCTGAATCCGGAAGGCGGCGTCATCGACGACCTGATCGTGTATTTCTTCGCCGCCGACCGCTGGCGCGTCGTGGTCAATGCCGGCACCGCCGACAAGGACGTCGCCTGGATGCAACGCATCGCGATCGCCTCCCGCCTCGCCGTCTCGATCGCGCCGCGCCGGGATCTGTCCATGGTCGCCGTGCAGGGGCCGAATGCGCGCGCCAAGGTCTGGGCCGCGCGCCCGGCCTGGAAGGCCGATACGGAAGGGCTGACGCCTTTCACGGCCGCGCAATTCGGTACGGACACCCTGGTGGCGCGCACCGGTTATACCGGCGAGGACGGCTTCGAAATCGTGCTGCCCGCCACGGAAGTCGCTGCCTTGTGGCAGGACCTCGCGGCGCAGGGCGTGCGTCCCTGCGGCCTGGGCGCGCGCGACACGCTGCGGCTGGAGGCCGGCATGAACCTGTACGGCCAGGACATGGACGAAATGATCCAGCCCGCTCAGGCCGGGCTGACCTGGACCGTGTCCCTGAAGGATCCCGCCCGCGCCTTCATCGGCCGCGCGGCCATCGAGCAGTTCGGCACGCCGGCGGCCTTCCTGGGCCTGAAGCTGAACGAGCGCGGCGTCATGCGCGCCCACATGGCGGTGCGCACGGCCCACGGCGCCGGCGAAATCACCAGCGGCACGATGTCGCCCACGCTGGGCGTGTCGATCGCTTTCGCGCGCATGCCGCTGGACGTCAAGCCGGGCGATGCGGTCGAAGTGGACATCCGGGGCAAATGGGTGCCGGCCACCGTGTGCAAATTGCCATTCGTCCGCAACGGCAAAGCCGTCGAACAACCGTAAACTGGCGATGCCCATGCCGGCGCGTGCCGCATGGGCGGGGCGCGCATTACTTCTCCATCCATCCTCCATACGGTTTTTGAATTCTTAGGAGCTGCTTCCATGAGCCTGCCCACCGATCGCAAATACACCGAATCGCATGAATGGGTGAAAGCCGAAGGCGACGTGTTCGTCGTCGGCATCACCGACCAGGCCCAGGAACAACTGGGCGATCTCGTTTTCGTCGGCGACGTCAAGGTTGGCGCCAAGCTGGCCGCCGGCGATACGGCCGGCGTGGTGGAGTCGGTCAAGGCCGCGTCGGACATCTATGCGCCGGTCGCGGGCGAAATCGTCGCCTTCAACGACGCGCTGGAAGCCGATCCCGCGCAGATCAACGGCGGCGCCTATACCGCCTGGATTTTCAAGATCAAGCCGGACAATCCCGCCGATCTGGACAAGCTGCTGGACGCTTCCGGCTACGAAGCCCTGTAAGGCCACTTTTCAAGAGAAACCATGTCGCGCCCCCTCGACACGCATACCGATTTCATTCCCCGCCACATCGGGCCGTCCGACGCCGACCAGGCCGCCATGCTGCGCGCGCTGGGCGCGGACAGCCTGGAAGACCTGATCGGCCAGGTGGTGCCGCCGGCCATCCGCACCAAGGCGCCGCTGGCGCTGCCGCCGGCGCGCAGCGAACCGGACGTGCTGGCCGAGCTGCGCGACATCGCGCGCGGCAACCAGGTCTACCGCAGCTATATCGGGCAGGGTTATTACGGCACGCACACGCCCAACGTCATCCTGCGCAACATCCTCGAAAATCCCGCCTGGTACACGGCCTATACGCCTTACCAGCCGGAGATCTCGCAGGGCCGCCTGGAAGCCCTGCTCAACTACCAGACCATGGTCGCGGACCTGACCGGCCTGGACATCGCCAACGCATCGCTGCTGGACGAAGGCACGGCGGCGGCCGAGGCCATGACGCTGGCGCGCCGTGGCGCGAAGTCCTCCAGCAATGTGTTCTTCGTTTCGGGCCACTGCCATCCGCAGACCATCGAGGTCGTGCGCACCCGCGCCGAAGGCCTGGATATCGAGATCGTCGTCGGCGACGAAACCGCCGGCCTGCCGGATTGCTTCGGCGTGCTGCTCCAGTACCCGCGCAGCCTGGGTGGCGTGGACGACTACCGCGCCCTGGCCGAAACCGCGCACGCGCGCGGCGCCGTGGTGGCTTGCGCCACCGACCTGCTGGCGTTGGCCTTGCTGGCGCCGCCGGGTGCCTGGGGCGCCGACATCGCCGTGGGATCGGCGCAGCGTTTCGGCGTGCCCTTCGGTTTCGGCGGCCCGCACGCCGGCTTCATGGCCTGCAAGGACGCCTACAAGCGCAACATGCCGGGCCGCCTGGTCGGCGTTTCCAAGGACGCGCAGGGCAACCACGCGCTGCGCCTGGCGCTGCAGACGCGCGAGCAACATATCCGCCGTGAAAAGGCCACGTCCAACATCTGCACGGCGCAGGTGCTGCTGGCGGTGATGGCCGGCATGTATGCCGTCTGGCACGGTCCCGCCGGCATCCGTCGCATCGCCGAACGCGTCCAGCGCGCCACGGCCATCCTGCGCACGGCCCTCGACCAGCTTGGCGTCAAGGTCGTCAACGACACGTTCTTCGATACGCTGCAGGTGCGCACGGGATCCGCTACCGCGGCGGTCCTGGCGGCCGCCGACGCGGTGAGCATCAACCTGCGCGCGGTGGACGGCGAGCACGTGGCAGTGTCGCTGGACGAGACCGTCACCGACGCCGACCTGGCGCAACTGGCCGGCGTATTCGCCAGCGGATCGGGCAAGGCCGCCACCGCGATCGATATCGATGCGCTGGACCGGCGCGCAGCCGCCGGCATCCCGTCCGCCGTGGCGCGCCAGGGCGACATCCTGGCGCATCCGGTGTTCTCCAGCGTGCAATCGGAAACCGACATGCTGCGCTACCTGCGCAAGCTGGCGGACAAGGACCTGGCGCTCGACCGCAGCATGATCCCGCTGGGGTCGTGCACCATGAAACTGAACGCGACGGCCGAGATGATCCCCATCACCTGGCCGGAATTCGCGAACATGCATCCCTTCGCGCCCGCCGCGCAAACCGCCGGCTATCGCCAGTTGATCGACAGGCTGTCGGCCGCGCTGTGCGAAATCACCGGCTACGACGCCGTCAGCCTGCAGCCGAATTCCGGCGCCCAGGGCGAGTACGCCGGCCTGCTGGCGATCCGCGCGTACCACGAGGCGAATGGCCAGCACCAGCGCAACGTCTGCCTGATACCTTCGTCGGCGCACGGCACCAACCCCGCGTCGGCCCAGCTGGCCGGCATGCAGGTGGTGGTCGTGGCCTCCGATTCGAACGGCAACGTCGATGTCGCGGACCTGCGCGCCAAGGTGGCGCAGGTCGGCGATCGCCTGTCGGCGCTGATGATCACGTATCCTTCGACCCACGGCGTCTTCGAGGAAGCCGTGACGGAGATCTGCGACATCGTGCACCAGGCCGGCGGCCAGGTGTACATGGACGGCGCCAACATGAACGCGATGGTGGGGCTGGCCAAGCCGGGCAAGTTCGGCTCCGACGTGTCGCACCTGAACCTGCACAAGACCTTCTGCATTCCGCACGGCGGCGGCGGTCCCGGCGTGGGCCCCGTCGCGGTGCGCGGGCACCTGGCGCCCTACCTGCCCGGCGTGGTCGATGCGGCCGGCAGGCTGCCGGAAGGCGCCAAGGTCGGTCCGGTGTCGGCGGCGCCCTTCGGCTCGGCCGGCATCCTGCCGATTCCGTATATCTACATCGCGCTGATGGGCGCCGAAGGCCTGCTGCGGGCCACCGAAGTGGCCATCCTGAACGCCAACTACATCGCCCATCGCCTGCGCGAGCACTACCCCGTGCTGTATTGCGGCCGCAATGGCCGCGTCGCGCACGAATGCATACTCGATGTGCGGCCGCTGAAGGACAGCAGCGGCGTGTCGGCGGAAGACATCGCCAAGCGCCTGATCGACTACGGTTTCCATGCGCCCACCATGAGCTTCCCGGTGGCGGGCACGCTGATGGTGGAGCCCACGGAATCCGAAGGCCTGGCCGAACTGGATCGCTTCGTGGACGCCATGATCGCCATACGCCAGGAGATCGCGTTGATCGAACGTGGCGAGCGGGATCGGGACGACAACGTGCTGAAGAACGCTCCCCATACGGCGGCCACGCTGATGGCCGACGAATGGCATCACGACTACACGCGGCGCGAGGCTGCCTATCCGCTGGAGTCGCTGAAGGACGGCAAGTACTGGCCGCCGGTGGCGCGCGTGGACAACGCCTATGGCGATCGCAACCTGGTGTGCTCCTGCCTGCCCATCGAGGCGTACGCCTGATGCGCCTGATGCGCCTGATGCGCCTTGTCACCTGGCGCGTCTGATGTAAAAAAGCCCGGCGCTCGCGCGCCGGGCTTTTTTACTTCGCCACCGGCATCGTGAATTCCGCGCCCTTGGCGATGCTGTCCGGCCAGCGCTGCATCACGCTCTTGTAGCGCGTATAGAAGCGGACGCCTTCCTCGCCGTAGGCATGATGGTCGCCGAACAGCGACCGCTTCCAGCCGCCGAACGAATGCCAGGCCATCGGCACCGGAATCGGCACGTTGATGCCCACCATCCCCACCTGGATCTGCCGCGCGAAGGCCCGTGCCACGCCGCCATCGGACGTGAAGCAGGACACGCCGTTGCCGAACTCGTGTTCGTTGATCAGCTTCACGGCCGCCGCCAGGTCGGGCACGCGCACCACGCACAGCACCGGTCCGAAGATCTCTTCGCGGTAGATGTTCATCGACGGCTTGACGTGATCGAACAGCGTTCCGCCCAGGAAGAATCCCTTCTCGCTGCCCGGCACGGTAAGGTCGCGTCCGTCCACCACCATCTTGGCGCCGGCGGCGATGCCGTCTTCGATATAGCCACGCACCTTGTTGCGATGCTGCGCGGTCACCAGCGGGCCCATCTCGGCCTGCGGATCCATCCCGTCCAGCACCTTCAGGGCACGCACGCGCGGCGTCAGCCGTTCCACCAGCGTGTCGGCGATGTCGCCGACCGCCACGGCCACCGAAATGGCCATGCAGCGCTCGCCGGCCGAGCCGTAGGCCGCGCCCATCAGCGCGTCCGTGACCTGTTCCATGTCGGCGTCCGGCATGACCACCAGATGGTTCTTGGCGCCGCCCAGCGCCTGCACGCGCTTGCCGCGCGCCGTACCCTGGGCGTAGATGTACTGCGCGATCGGCGTCGAGCCGACGAAGGACAGGGCCTGCACGTCCGGATGGGCGATCAGCGCGTCCACGGCCTGCTTGTCGCCATGCACGACATTGAACACGCCGGGCGGCAGGCCTGCTTCCGTCAGCAGTTCGGCCAGGCGTACCGAAGCCGACGGGTCGCGTTCCGACGGCTTGAGCACGAAGGTGTTGCCGCAGGCGATCGCCACCGGGAACATCCAGGCCGGCACCATCATCGGGAAGTTGAACGGCGTAATGCCGGCCACCACGCCCAGGGACTGGCGCATGCTCCAGTTGTCGATGCCGCCGCCGATCTGTTCGGTGTACTGGCCCTTCAGCAGATGAGGAATGCCGCAGGCGAATTCGACGACTTCGATGCCGCGCATCACTTCGCCCTTGGCGTCCGAGAACACCTTGCCATGTTCGCGGGTGATGAGTTCGGCGAGCTCGTCCTGATGCTGGTCCAGCAGGGCCTTGAAATTGAACAGGATGCGCGCGCGCTTCAACGGCGCGGTTTCCGACCAGGCAGGGAAGGCCTCGCGCGCCGCCGTCACCGCCAGGTCCACGTCTTCCACGCTGGCCAACGGTACGCGGGCGGCGATTTCGCCACGGGCCGGATTGAACACGTCGCCGTTGCGGCCGCTGCGGCCGTCATAGTGCTGGCCGTTTATGTAATGCGGAATAGTGGTCATGGTCAGGCAATTTCCTTCAATACCGAGCCTATGGTCTGGAAGATTTGCTCGATCTGTTTTTCGTCGATGATCAGGGGCGGCGAGACCGCCAGGGTGTCGCCGGTATAGCGCACCATCAGGCCGGTGTCGAAGCAGCGCTGGAAGGCCTCGGCCGCGCGGGCGCCGGGCGCGCCGGCGCGCGGCGAAAGTTCGACGCCCGCCACCAGGCCGATGTTGCGCACGTCGATGACGTGCTGCGTGCCCTTCAATCCGTGCGCGGCCTTTTCGAAGGCGGGCGCCAATTCGCGGGCGCGGGCGAACAGATTGTCGCGGCGGTAGATGTCCAGGGTGGCCAGCACCGCGGCGCAGGCCATCGGATGCGCCGAGTAGGTGTAGCCGTGGAAGAACTCGATGCCGGCGGGTCCGCTTTCGACGATGGCGTCATGCACGTCGCGCCGGACCGCCACCGCGCCGCAGGGCACCGCGGCGTTGCTGATGCCCTTGGCCATGGTGATCAGGTCGGGGGTGACGCCGAAGAACTCGCTGGCGGTGGCGGCGCCCACGCGGCCGTAGCCGGTGATGACTTCGTCGAAAATCAGCAGGATGCCGTGTTTGCTGGTGATCTCCCGCAGCTTTTCCAGATAGCCCTTGGGCGGCACCAGCACGCCGGTGGATCCGGCCATCGGTTCGACGATGACGGCGGCGACGGTCGACGGATCATGCAGCGCCAGGATGCGTTCCAGCTCCTCGGCCAGATGCGCGCCCCAGTTGGGCTGGCCCTTGGAAAACGCGTTCTGCTCCAGGTTGTGCGTATGGGGCAGATGATCGATCGCGGGGAGCAGGGCGCCCGAGAAGATCTTGCGATTGGGAGAAATGCCGCCCACGGAAATCCCGCCGAAGCCCACGCCGTGATAGCCGCGCTCGCGGCCGATCAGGCGGGTGCGCTGGCCTTCGCCACGGGCGCGGTGGTAGGCCAGGGCGATCTTCAGCGCGGTGTCGACCGATTCCGAGCCGGAATTGGTGAAGAAGATACGGTCCAGGCCCTGCGGCATCAGCTCCGCCACGGCGGTGGCGGCCTGGAAGGCCAGGGGATGGCCCAGCTGGAAGCCGGGCGCGTAATCCATGATGCCCGCCTGGCGCGAGATCGCCTCGGTGATCTCTTCGCGGCAGTGGCCGGCGTTCACGCACCACAGTCCCGACGTGCCATCCAGGATCTGACGGCCGTCCAGCGAGGTGTAGTACATGCCCTTGGCCGATGCCAGCATGCGCGGATGGGCCTTGAACTGCCGATTGGCAGTGAAGGGCATCCAAAGATGGGACATATCGGTGGGCGTATGCGGCGCGTTCATGTGGGCTCCGGATTTGGATAGGTCGACGCCGGGTGGATGGCACGGGCCCTGGCATGGCCAAGGGCCGGCAATCCGGCGTCGTGGGAATCAGCTGGCATTCTCGGCTTGCCGATCCGCCCTGCAAATACACAATCCGTGTAAAAATGACCAGCCGTACAGGTGAATTCTGGACAACTGTACAGGCTTCTTCATGGCTGATCTTCCCTTCCTGGACTTCCGACCCCTGCGCGACCGCGCGCAAGCGCCCACCCTGGTGCAGCAACTGATCGACGCCGTCGTGCGCGCCATCGAAGCGCGCGCCCTGGCGCCCGGCATGTCGCTGCCTTCGGTGCGCGAATTCGCGCGCGCCTATGATGTCAGCACCTTTACGGTTGCCAGCGCCTATGGCCGCCTGGTCGCGCAGGGATGGCTGCAGGCGCGCCCGGGTTCCGGATACCGGGTCGCCGCGCGCGCGCCCGCGGTAGCGTCGGCGGCGGCGCCGGCGCCGCAGGCGTGGAAGCCGCCCACGCCCGGCGCCGAGTGGCTCTTGTCCGATGTGTTCGCCGACCATTCCATCCCGGTCAAGTCCGGCTGCGGCTGGCTGCCGGGCGAATGGCTGAATGAAGCCGGCCTGCATCTGGGGCTGCGTCACGTCGCGCGCGTCCCGGGAGGGCGCATCGCCGGCTATGGACACCCTTACGGTTATGTGCCGCTGCGCGAGGCGATCGCCACGCATGCCGCGTCCCTGGGCATGCCTGTCGATACCGGACAGGTGCTGCTGACCCAGGGCGTGACCCACGGCCTGGATCTCGCGATACGCACGCTGCTGCGACCGGGCGACGCGGTGGTCGTCGAGCAACCTTGTTATGCCAACCTGCTGGCGCTGCTCAGGCTGGCCGGCCTGCGCGCCGTGGCGGTGCCGCGCACGGTGGACGGCCTGGACATCGGCGAACTCGAGCGCGCGGCCCAGGCGCACCGCCCGCGCGCGATGATCGTCAATACCGTGCTGCAGAATCCCACCGGTACCAGCCTGACCATGGCCAATGCTTACCAGGTACTGCGCATCGCCGAGCAGCACGACTGCTGGGTCATCGAGGACGACATCTCGCGCGAGCTGGCGCCGGGCGTCGCGCCGGTGCTGGCCGCCCTGGACGGCCTGCGCCGGGTCATCTACCTGAGCGGCTATTCCAAGGTCATCAGTCCTTCCGTACGGGTGGGCTACGCGATCGCCCATCCCGATATCGTGCGCGACATGGCGCGCACGAAGATGGCGGTGGGACTGACATCGCCGGAAATCATGGAGCGCGTCGTGCACGAGGCCTTGCGCGACAGCCGCTATCGCGCGCACGTGGCCGGCCTGCGCGAGCGGCTGGCCCTGGCGCACGAGACCGTGGCGCGCCGCCTTGCGGAGCTCGGCATGACCGTGCACGCGGAGCCGCGCGCGGGACTGTTCCTATGGGCCCGCCTGCCCCACGGCGGCGAGCCGGGCGCCAACGCCCTGGCCCAACGGGCCTTGCGCGATGGCATCTGGCTGGCGCCTGGTTCCTATTTCGACGCCGAGCAGCGCGACATACCGTGGATCAGGCTGAACGTGGCCTATTCGGACGACGAAAGGCTGTGGCGCTTCCTGGACGCGCAGGTGCCGGGCAGTCCGGCGCGATACACGGCCGTTCAGGCCCCCGATCAGGCCCCTGATCAGGCCCGTTCATACACCACGAAATCGTAGGCATAGCCGTTTTCGGCCGGCTGGGCCTGGCGCGATACCTCGCGCCAGCGGAACGCGGGCAGGTGCGGAAACCAGGCGTCGCCGTCGATGTCGGCATGGATCTCGGTGGCGACGATGCGTTCCGCATGGTCCAGCACCGCGCCGAAGATCTGCGCCCCGCCGATGATGAAGACTTCATCCGTGTCGGCGGCCGCGCGCAGGGCAGCCTCGATATCGGGCACCACGATGGCGCCGTCGGCGGCATAGCCGGGCGTCCGGCTGATGACGATATTGCTGCGCCCCGGCAGGGGCCGCCCCAGGGATTCCCAGGTCTTGCGACCCATCACGATGGGGTGGCCCAGCGTCGTCCGCTTGAAATGCGCCAGGTCGCCCGGCAGCTTCCACGGCAGGCCGTTGTCGCGGCCGATCACTCGGTTGCGCGCATACGCCACCACCAGGGTCAGCCGGGGTCCGCTGCCCGCGGCACCCGCATCTGCCACGTTCATACCGCCACCGCCCCCTTGATATGCGGATGGCTCTGGTAGTCGACCACTTCCAGGTCTTCGTATTCGTACTCGAAGATCGACGCGGGCTTGCGCTTGATGTTCAGTCTGGGATACGGATACGGCTGTCGCGACAGCTGCAGTTCGACCTGCTCGAAATGATTGCTATAGATGTGGCAATCGCCGCCCGTCCAGATGAAATCGCCCACGTCCAGGTCGCATTGCTGAGCCACCAGGTGGGTGAGCAATGCATAGCTGGCGATATTGAACGGCACGCCCAGGAAAATGTCGGCGCTGCGTTGGTAGAGCTGGCAGGACAGCTTGCCGTCCGCCACGTAGAACTGGATCAGCGCGTGGCAGGGCGGCAGGGCCATGCGGGGAATGTCGGCGACGTTCCAGGCCGATACGATCAGGCGGCGCGAGTCCGGATTGCGGCGGATCTGATCCAGCAACTGCGAAATCTGGTCGATGTGCTTGCCGTCCGGCGTCGGCCAGGAACGCCATTGCACGCCGTAGACCGGCCCGAGATTGCCGTCCGCGTCCGCCCACTCGTCCCAGATCGTGACGCCGCGCTCCTGCAGCCAGCGCACGTTGCTGTCGCCGCGCAGGAACCACAGCAGCTCGATGAAGATGCTCTTGGTGTGCAGCTTCTTGGTCGTGATCAGCGGAAAACCCTGCGACAGGTCGAACCGCATCTGGTATCCGA
This sequence comes from Bordetella genomosp. 8, assembly GCF_002119685.1. Classification (NCBI taxonomy): domain Bacteria; kingdom Pseudomonadati; phylum Pseudomonadota; class Betaproteobacteria; order Burkholderiales; family Alcaligenaceae; genus Bordetella; species Bordetella genomosp. 8. Next base: position 592,660 of record NZ_CP021108.1, read on the forward strand.
ACACCGAGCGCGTCCCCGTTCCGGTGCGGTCGGTCTTGGTGACGCCATGCTCATAGACATGGCGCATGAAGTCTTCGTATTGGCCCATGGCGTCCCGTGCGGCTCAGTTCGCGCTGGCGTTCGTGTTCGTGGCGTCGGCCGCGCCGGCCTCGACCACGTCGACGGAAAACGTCAGTTCGGCGGTTTTCGCCAGCATCGCCGACGCCGAGCAGTATTTTTCGTGCGACAGCTGCACGGCGCGCTCGACCGCGGCGCGCGGCAGCTTGTGGCCCGTGACCGTGAACGCGAAGTTGATGCGTGTGAAGACCTTGGGATCGGTCTCGGCACGATCGGCTTCCAGCTTGACGCTGCATCCCGTGACCGCGTGGCGGCCGCGCTTGAGGATGAGCACCACGTCATACGCCGTGCAGCCGCCGGTTCCGGCCAGCACCATTTCCATGGGCCGCAAGGCCAGGTCATGACCCCCGCCATCCACCGCGCCGTCCATCACGGCGACATGGCCGCTACCCGATTTGGCCACGAACAACATGCCCGACGGGCCGCCCCAATCGATCGTGCATTCCATGTCGAAATCCTGATTCGTCATCGCAAACAAGGATCATAGCCCGTTCCAGGCCCGGTCTTTGCAGTCTCCTTACAATGGGAATGTCCGAGTCCAAGGAGTCTTTCATGCCGTACCCGCAGCAGCCATCCTCCGTGTTTCCGCCCCTGGTCCGCCGCAAGAGTCCCCTGGACGCTCTGCTGGGTGAGGCGGACCGCGCCCTGCGGGTGCTGGCCGGCGCCTCCAGCGCGGGACGGCCTTATCCGCCGGGACGCGAGACCCCGGAAACGCTCACCCCCGCCGAGCGCCGCCACGCCGCCGGATTGATGCGGGTGAATCATGTCGGAGAGATCTGCGCACAGGCCCTCTACCGGGGCCAGGCGCTGGGCTGCGCCGACGCCGCCACCCGCCAGATGTTCCACCAGGCCGCCACGGAAGAGGTGGACCACCTGGCCTGGTGCGAGCGGCGCCTGGGCGAGCTGCGCAGCCGGCCGAGTTTCCTGAACCCGCTGTGGTACGCCGGATCGTTCGGCATGGGCCTGCTGGCCAGCCGCGCCGGGGTGCGGCGCAATCTGGGCTTCATGGCGGAAACCGAGCGGCAGGTGGAAGCGCACCTGGAAAGCCACCTCAAGCGGCTCCCCGCCCAGGACGACCGTTCGCGGCAGGTGGTGGACCAGATGAAGCAGGACGAGATCAATCACCGGGTCAGCGCCGAGCGCGCCGGCGCGGCCGCGCTGTCGTGGCCGGTACGCGGCGCGATGCGGGCGCTTTCGCGGGTCATGACGGGTACCGCCTACTGGATCTGAGGCCGATCTCGCCGGGCTTCACACTGTTACAGGGTTAACCCCCTCGGGCGCGCCGTCGCTCCGGCGGATCCGGCATAAAGGTTGCTACGTAGAAGAGGACTTATCTGCTGCCCATGCCGGCGATGCTGCGGCGCCAGCGGAATATTAATGCGATGCACAAAAACAACAGTTTGTGGCCCGTTGAATTGCCCCAAAAATTCTTCTTGCATCGCACAAAAAGTTTGGCTATGATTTGTCCATCGGATGTCGAAACGCAGTCGGTGCGGTGCAAAACCCCGACGGCAGACAGAGTACCTGGGAGGGTACTCCAGGGTTAACCCTCTGCGACATGCCACGGTTGTCTCCTCCACCCTCCTCCTTTGGTGGATTTAGCCCGAGATCGTCAGATCTCGGGCTTTTTTTTATCCAAATTTCCCCCGGGGCCAGCCTGGCCCACGTTCCGCGTCCACTAAAATCGCCACATCTAAAGCGGCAGGAATCCGTCATGTTGGGTATACGGGATGTGAAGTTGGCCATCGTCGGCCTGGGCTACGTCGGCTTGCCCCTGGCGGTGGAATTCGGCAAGAAGCGTCCCGTTCTGGGCTTCGATATCAACACGGACCGCATCGCCGAACTGCGGCAGGGACGCGACCACACGCTGGAAGTCGAGCCCGACGAACTCGCGGCCGCCGCGCAGCTGTCGTTCACCGCCGACGCCGCGCAGTTGTCGCAGGCCAACGTCTACATCGTCACGGTGCCCACGCCCATCGACGCCTACAAGCAGCCCGACCTGACGCCGCTGCGCAAGGCCAGCGAAACCATAGGCCGGGTGCTGAAGCGCGGCGATATCGTCATCTACGAATCCACGGTCTATCCCGGCGCCACGGAAGAAGAATGCGTGCCGGTGCTCGAGCGCGTGTCCGGTCTGGTCTACAACCGCGATTTCTACGCCGGCTACAGCCCGGAGCGGATCAACCCGGGCGACAAGACGCATCGCGTGAACACCATCAAGAAGGTGACTTCCGGTTCGACGCCGGAAGTCGCGGATCTGGTCGATGCGCTGTACGGTGAAATCGTCACCGCGGGCACGCACAAGGCCGCGTCGATCCGCGTGGCCGAAGCCGCCAAGGTCATCGAGAACACCCAACGCGACGTCAACATCGCCTTGATCAATGAGCTGGCGCTGATCTTCAACAAAATGGGCATCGATACCGAGGCGGTGTTGCAGGCGGCCGGCACCAAGTGGAATTTCCTGCCGTTCCGCCCGGGCCTGGTGGGTGGGCATTGCATCGGCGTCGATCCCTATTACCTGACGCACAAGGCGCAGAGCCTGGGCTATCACCCCGAGATCATCCTGGCGGGCCGGCGCTTGAACGACGGCATGGGCAGCTACGTCGTATCGCAGCTGGTCAAGGCCATGACCAAGCGGCGTATCCACGTGCAGGGTGCCCGGGTCCTGGTCATGGGCCTGACCTTCAAGGAAAATTGTCCTGACCTGCGCAATACGCGGATCGTCGACATCGTGGGCGAACTGCGCGAATACGGCGTCGAAGTGGACGTCTACGATCCCTGGGTCGATCCGGCCGAGGCGCGCGCCGAATACGATATCGAGCCGGTCGCCGCGCCGCAGGACGGCCGCTACGACGGCATCGTTCTTGCGGTAGCTCATCGGCAGTTCGCCGAGCTGGGCGCCGCGCGCATTCGCGCCTACGGCAAGCCCCAGCACGTGCTGTACGACCTGAAGTACGTGCTGCAGCCCGGTGAATCGGACCTGCGTTTGTAATCCACGTTTGAAAAAGGGCAAAGCATGTCGCAACGCTACCAACAAATCACTGAAGACCTGCGCCAGTCGCCCCGCGCCTGGCTGGTGACCGGCTGCGCCGGGTTCATCGGCTCGAACCTGGTGGAAACGCTGTTGAAACTGGACCAGACGGTGGTCGGCCTGGACAACTTCGCCACCGGGCACCAGCACAATCTGGACGAAGTCATGGAGCTGGTCTCGGCCGAGCAGTGGGGGCGGTTCACCTCCATCGAAGGCGATATCCGCGACCTGGATACCTGCCGCAAGGCCGTCACCGACGTGGACTACGTGCTGCATCAGGCGGCGCTGGGTTCGGTGCCGCGCTCCCTGCAGGATCCCATCGCCACCAATTCGGTGAACATCGACGGCTTCCTGAATATCCTGGTCGCGGCGCGCGACGCGGGCGTGCAGGGCTTCGTCTATGCGGCGTCCAGCTCCACCTACGGCGATCATCCGGCGCTCCCGAAGGTCGAGTCCGCCATCGGCAATCCCTTGTCGCCCTACGCGGTGACCAAGTACGTGAACGAACTGTACGCCGACGTGTTCGCCCGGGCCTATGGCTTCGGCGCGGTGGGATTGCGCTATTTCAACGTGTTCGGCAAGCGGCAGGATCCCAATGGCGCGTATGCCGCCGTCATTCCGAAGTGGATAGGCGCGATGATCCGCGGCGAAGACGTGGTGATCAACGGCGATGGCGAGACCAGCCGCGATTTCTGCTTCGTGGAAAACGCCGTGCAGGCCAATCTGCTGGCGGCGCTGGCGCAGCCCCAGGGCAAGCACCAGGTCTACAACGTCGCCTGCAACGCGCGCACCAGCCTGAACCAGCTGTTCGCGCACTTGACGCGGCTGCTGGCCAAGCATGGCGTGCAGTATGACAAGGCGCCGGTCTACGGCAACTTCCGCCCGGGCGACGTGCGGCACTCGCAGGCCGACATCGCCAAGGCCAACGACCAGCTGGGCTACACGCCCATGCACGACATCATCGAAGGCCTGGAAGTCGCCATGCCCTGGTACACGCAGTTCCTGCGGTAGTCCGCGCCCGGCAAAAAGCCGCCAGGACCGGCGGCTTCGGGCAACCCCAGGCCTGGTAATGCCTATCGGCAGCGCCAGGCCTTTTGCTTAGAACGGCAGCTTGACGTCCGGCTTCAGCGCCAGCAGCTGCTTGCGGAAGTCGTCCTGGATGCGCGCCAGCGCGGCATCGTTGTCCGCTTCGAAGCGCAACACCACGACCGGCGTCGTGTTCGACGGCCGGGCCAGGCCGAAGCCGTCCGGGTATTCGGCGCGCACGCCGTCGATGGTGACCACGTCGATCGCGCCGTCGAACTTGCCTTTTTCCTGCAGGTTCTTGACCAGTTCGAAGGGTTCGCCTTCCTGCATTTCGAGCTTGAGTTCAGGCGTGGATATGGCCTTGGGCAGGGCTTCCAGCACGGCCGACGGGTTGGCGTCGCGGGACACGATTTCCAGCAGGCGTGCGCCGGTATACAGGCCGTCGTCGAAGCCATACCAGCGTTCCTTGAAGAAGGTATGGCCGCTCATTTCGCCGGCCAGCGGCGCCCCGGTCTCGGCCAGCTTGGCCTTGACCAGCGAGTGGCCGGTCTGCCACATCAGCGGCTGCCCGCCGGCTTCCTTGACGGCCAGGCCGACGTGGCGGCTGCATTTGACGTCATAGATGATCATTCCGCCCGGGTTGCGGGACAGCACGTCGCGCGCGTAAAGGATCAGCTGGCGGTCGGGCCAGATGATTTCGCCCGACTTGGTCACCACGCCCAGGCGGTCGCCGTCGCCGTCGAAGGCCAGGCCGATCTCGCAATCGGTGGTTTTCAGGCAATGGATCAGGTCTTCCAGGTTGTGCGGGTCGGCCGGGTCCGGATGGTGGTTGGGGAAGTTGCCGTCCACGTCGCAGAACAGCTCCGTCACATCGCAACCCATTTCGCGGAACAGCCGCGGGGCGATGGCGCCGGCCACGCCGTTGCCGCAGTCGATGGCGATCTTCATCGGGCGGGCCAGCTTGACGTCGCCGATGATGCGCTCGATATAGCGGCCGACGATGTCCATGGTGCGGCGGCGGCCCGGGGTGACCCCGGCCGGGGCCTGGCCGCCGGCGGCGTCCATGGCCAGGCGCAGGTTCTGGATGTCGGGGCCGTACAGCGCGGCGCCGCCCATCATCATCTTGAAGCCGTTGTACTTGGGCGGGTTATGGCTGCCGGTGACGGCGACGCCCGATCCGGTCTTTTCCGTATAGGCGCCGAAGTACACCAGGGGCGTCGGCACCTCGCCGATGTCCAGGGTGCTGATGCCGCCGGCGTTCAGGCCTTCCTGCAGGGCCAGGGCCAGTTCTTCGCTGCTGAGACGGCCGTCGCGGCCGATCACGAGTTCCGGAATGTTCTTGTCGCGCGCCAGCGCCGCCAGGGCCAGGCCCAGTTCGCGCGCGAAGCGCGCATTCAGCAGGTCGGGCACGGTGCCGCGTATGTCGTACGCCTTGAAGATGGAGGCCGGAAAAGACGACGCATTACCCACGGTAGTTCCTTTGTGGTCAGGTGATTCGGTAGTCACGGATGGCGATTATCCCCGATAAGCGGGGCCGGACTGCGCAGGCCGCATGGCCTAATGACTATGCCCTAATGCGCGAGCCCGGGCGGGGCCGGCGCAGGTATCCCGGGATTGTGGCACGGAGGCCGGAAGGCCGAATGTGTCCGAACCCGACAATCCTGACCGGGTGTTGCCGGCCCACTATCAGTCCTACAATAGCGGTCTTCGCCCGGCTCCGCATCGGGCGTTCTATCGCACACGGTGGACGATGACTATCCTTGCCGAACTACAAGCCTTGCTGGGCGCCGATCACGTACTGACCGGCGCGGATACCGATTCCTACACGCTGGACTGGCGCGGCCGCTATCGTGGCCGGGCGCTGGCGGTCGTGCGGCCGGGCTCCGCCGAGGCGGTGGCTTCCGTGGTGCAGCTGTGCGGCCGGCATGGCGTCCCGCTGGTGCCGCAGGGCGGCAATACCGGGCTGTGCGGCGGCGCCACGCCCGCGGACGACGGCAAGGCCGTGCTGTTGTCGCTGGCGCGCCTGAACCGCGTTCGTGGCATCGACACCGATAACGACACCATCACCGTGGAAGCGGGCTGCATCCTGCAGGCGGTGCAGCAGGCCGCCGAGCAGGCCGGACGCCTGTTCCCGCTGAGCCTGGCGGCGGAAGGCAGCTGCACCATAGGCGGCAACCTGGCGACCAACGCCGGCGGTACGCAGGTGCTGCGCTACGGCAACACGCGCGACCTGACCCTGGGCCTCGAAGTGGTGACGGCGGACGGCGAAATCTGGCACGGCTTGCGCGGGCTGCGCAAGGACAACACCGGCTACGATCTGCGCGACCTGTACATCGGCAGCGAAGGTACGCTGGGCATCATCACCGCCGCGACCCTCAAGCTGTTCCCGCTGCCGGTGGCACGCTGCACCGCCTTGTTGGCGGTCCCCGACGTGGAATCGGGCGTGCAGTTGCTTGGCCGCGCGCGCCAGGGTTTTGGCGCGGCGTTGACGGGCTTCGAATTGATGGCGGGCAACTGCCTGGAAGCCGTGGTGCGGCTCTTCCCTCAGCAGCGCCTGCCTTTCAGCGGCGAATCGGCGCAATCGCCGTGGTTCGCCTTGCTTGAATTGTCCGACAGCGAAAGCGAGGCGCACGCCCGCGAGCGTTTCGAAACCGTGCTGGGCGAAGCCATCGAAGTGGGCCTGGCCACCGACGCCGCGATCGCGGAGAACATCACGCAGAGCAAGGCGCTGTGGCATCTGCGCGAAAGCATTCCGCTCGCCGAAGCCGAACTGGGCAAATCGATCAAGCACGACGTGTCGCTGCCGATCTCGCGTATCGCCGATTTCGTGCGGAACACCAACGCGCTGCTGCAGGAGCGTTTCCCCGGCATCGGTCATGTCATCTTCGGCCACCTGGGTGATGGCAACCTGCATTACAACTGCACGCGCGCGCCCGGCCAGGAGGAAGCCGCGCTGCTGGCGCAGCAACCGCAGGTCTACGGCATCGTCCATGACAGCGTGCACGCGCACGGCGGCTCCATCAGCGCCGAGCATGGCGTGGGCCAGCTGAAGATAGACGAGCTGCCGCGCTACAAGGATACGATCGAGCTGGCGCTGATGCGCCGTATCAAGAAGGCGCTGGACCCTGCCGGCATCATGAATCCCGGCAAGGTCGTGCGCGCCTGACCGACCGGGACCCGCCCATGGCCGCGCCTCTGCCCGCGAGTTTGCCCGCGCATCATCGCGTACTGATCGTGGAAGACGACACGACGATCGCCGGCAACCTGTACAGCTTCCTGGAAGCGCGCGGCTTCGTGCCCGACGCGGCCTATGACGGCCGCGCGGCGCTGGCCATGTTGACGTCGCAGCACTTCGACGCGGTGATCCTGGACGTGGGGCTGCCCGGCATGGACGGATATAACGTGCTGCGCGCCATGCGGACGGAGCACATGCTGTCCGTGCCCGTGCTGATGCTGACGGCGCGCGACGAACTGGCCGACAAGCTGGCCGGTTTCTCGCACGGCGCGGACGATTACCTGACCAAGCCTTTCGCGCTGGCCGAGGTCGAGGCTCGGTTGCATGCGCTGATCCAGCGCGCCAGCGGCGCGGTGGGGACGCCGGTGCGGCGCTGGGGGCCTTTGAGCTACGACAGCCGCACGCGCGCCGTATCGGTCAACGGCCAGGCCGTGCACCTGACGCGCAAGTCCTGCATGATCCTGGACGCCTTGCTGCGCGACCCCGGCCGCGTGGTGCCGCGCCCCGAACTGGAAACCTTGCTGTGGGGCAGCGAGCCGCCATCGTCGGACGCCTTGCGCAGCCAGGTGCACCTGTTGCGCAAGGCCCTGGCCGATGCCGGCTTCGACGGCATCGAGACCGTGCACGGCACGGGGTGGCGGCTGATAGGCGTCGCGGACGGCCCGGCATGAAAAGTGGCGGTACGCTGACCCAGCGGGTGGTGTGGGCACTGACCGGCACGGTGGCGATTTTCGTGTCCGTGCTGGTGGTGCTGGCCTACCTGACCTTCGACCAGATGGAAGACGATCTGGTCAACGACATCCTGACCACCGAAACGCAACGCCTGATCGAGCGCATCACCAGCGGCGAGGAACCGCTGACCGAATTGAGATCGCACGACGTCGGCGGCGCGATGCGCGCCTGGGTGCAGCAGCCCGGCGTCGCCAATCCCGCGATACCCAAGGAAGTCAGCAGTCTGGAGGACGGCCTGCATCTGCTGGAGCCAGGCACGGAGACCTGGCATGTGGTGGTCGCGAAGATCGACGAGGGCCGGCGCCTGATCGTGCTGTACGACGCCACGGACAACGAGGATCGGGTTTTCGATTTCGGCCTGATCGTGCTGGGCCTGGGCGTGATCTGTATCGTCGCGGCCTATGGCGTCGCGCGCAAGATCGCCTACCTGGCCGTCGGGCCCATGCTGACCCTGACCGACCGCCTCTCGACCTGGGCGCCCGGATCGCCCGACCTGGCCGTGGAGCGCAACGATGAAGCCGGACGCCTGGTGGAAGCCTTCAACCGCGTGCAGAACCAGGTGGACCGGTCGCTGGCGCGCGAACGCGAATTCGCCGCCAACCTGAGCCACGAGGTGCGCACGCCGCTGGCCGCCATCCGCAGCGATGGCGAACTGATGCTCCTGGCGCCCGTCGTGACGGCCGACCAGCAAACCCGTCTGACGCGCATCGTGAAGAACGTCGACAGCGTTGCCGCCGCGCTGGAAAGCGCGCGGGCCATGGCGCGCGACGAGCGCCGCAAGCCCGAACCGGTGGATCTGGCGGAATGCCTGGCCGCTGCCTGGCAGGGGCTGGAAGCCAACGCGGAGCAGGCCGGCCTGGGCCTGGACCACCAGGTGCCGGCGGGCACGGTGCGCGACCTGGATCGCTACGCCCTGTTGACCGTGCTGCGCAACCTGATCCGCAACGCCATCGAACACGCCGCCCCGGCCGTATTGACCGTGCGGACGATCGATTCCCAATCCAGCGCCGGCCTGGAAATCCGCGACAACGGCAAGGGCATCAAGACCGAAGACCTGCCTTTCGTTTTCGATCGCTATTACAGCGTGCGCCGCCGCGATACCCATGGCGACGTGAACGAGGCCGAAGCCGCGGTGGCCCTGGAGCGCGGCCTGGGACTGGCCATCGCCAAGCGGGTCTGCGATATGCAGGGGTGGAGCCTGAGCGTGGAATCCTGGGTCGGCGTTCCCACCCACGGTACATGCTTCACCCTGCGTTTCGACAGCAACAACCCGATTTGACAAATATTCGATGTGGCCCTGGGTAGTGTGCCGGGATATTTTTCCCTGGCCAGCCCATGCGTTCTTATGTTGCCGCGCCCGCCAAGGCCGCCATTCGCTTCGATACCTATCTGTTGACCCATGTCCTGGGCGTGACGCTGCTCCTGGCCCTGTTGGCCGAGGCGGTCAACCGCTCGGGGCTGGACCTGGCCGTGTCGCGTTATTTCTTCGACGCGACGGCCAATACCTTCCCGTGGCGCGCTTCGCGCGTGCTGGAAATACTCGGGCACCGCGTCGTGCTCGTGCTGCCTATCGGGGTCGCCGTCGCCGCGATCGCGGCGGCCATCGCCAGCCACTGGTTCGCGGTGCTGCGGCCGTGGCGGGGGCCCTTGTGGGGCATCGCCGCGACCTGCGTCCTGGGGCAGGTCGTCATCTCGCAATTGAAGCACTACACCGCGCTACCGCGTCCGTATGCCCTGGAGATGTTCGGTGGCTACGCCAACTATCCCGCCCACTTCTGGGCGGCCAACCGCCGCGAAGGCGGCGGCGCGCTACCCAGCAATCATGCCGGGGCGGGCTATGCGATGTTGTCGCTTTACTTTGCCGGCTGGGCCTTGCGGCGTTCGGAGTGGCGCTGGGGCGGCTTGGCCGTGGGGATCGCCGCCGGGCTGACGTTCTCGCTGGTGCGCATCATGCAGGGCGCCCATTTCCTCAGCCAGACCCTCTGGTCGGCCTGCGTCATGTGGGGCATCGCGAGCATCGTATTCGGCCCGCTGCTCGTGCGGACGCCGCCACCGCTAGCCGTTGCCAAGCAACACGCCAGGTAGCCAGAGCGAAAACGCCGGTACGTAGGTGACCAGCGCCAGCGCCGCCAGCAAGGCGCCGTAGAACGGCCAGATGGTGCGCATCACCGTGCCCACCGAAACCTCGCCGATGGCGCAGCCGACGAATTGCGTCGTGCCCACCGGCGGCGTGTTCAGGCCCAGCGCGCAATTCAGCAGCATGACCATGCCGAACTGCACGGGGCCCATGCCGTATTGCGCGCATATGGGCAGGAAGATAGGCGTGCAGATCAGTATCGTCGCGGCCATGTCCAGGAACGTTCCCAGGAGGAACAGCACGATATTGACCATCAGGAAGATGGCCCACGGGCTCGTTGAAATCGACGCCAGCAGGTCTCCCGTCTTCTCCGCCACGCCGTAGAAGCTGATCAGGTAGCCGAAGGTGGCCGATATGCCGATCAGCAGCAGCACGACGCCGGTCGTCTTGACGGCCTTGGCGGCCGCGCGCACGAATTGCGCCCATGTCAGGGTGCGATACACCAGGACTGTCAGGGCCAACGCATACACCACGGCCACCGCCGCCGATTCGGTCGCGGTGAAGACGCCGCTGAGGATGCCGGCGATGATCACGACGACCACGAATAATCCCGGCGCCGCCGCGACCAGCGAGCGCAGCACGATACTCCAGCCCGGGAACGTGCCGGCCGCGTAGCCGCGGTGGCGGGCCACGAAATAGGCCGCCGCCAGGTTGCATACGGTCAGGATCAGCGCCGGCAGCAGGCCGGCGGCGATCAGCGCGGCGATGGACACCTTGCCGCCCGCCGCCAGCGTATAGATGATGATGTTGTGGCTGGTCGGCATCAGCGCGCCGACCAGCGCGGCATGCGTGGTGACGTTGACGGCGTAGTCGGCGTGATAGCCCTCGCGTTTCATCATGGGGATCATGACCGATCCCATGGCGGACACGTCGGCTACCGGCGACCCCGATACGCCGCCGAACAGCGTGCAGGCCACCACATTGGACATGCCCAGCCCGCCGCGCACGTGGCCCACCAGCGATCTCGCGAAATTGACGATGCGGTCGGCGATGCCGCCGTACAGCATCAGTTCGCCGGTGAAGATGAAGAACGGGATGGCCAGGAAGGAAAACGCGTTCATCCCCGAGGTCATCTGCTGGAAAGCCACGGCGATGGGCAGGTCTTCGTACAGGATGGCCGCGATGGAGGACAGGCCGATGGCGAACGCGACCGGCACGCCTATCACCAGGAAGCCCAGGAAGGAGACGGAAAGCAGCGTCAGCGCCATGCCGGGGTGACCTCCTGGTTGCGCAGCAGCGCCACGATGTGTTCCACCGAGAACAGCGCGATGAGTCCGCCGGACAAGGTGGCGGGCACGTACTTCCAGCCTTCCGAGATACCGAGGTTGGGCATCATGTAGTCCGCCACGGATTCGGCCAGGATGGCGCAGTTCCAGGCCATCATCAGGCCGAACAGGCACACCAGGGCGTGGATGAAGATCTCCATGCGACGCTTGCCGGCGGGCGGCAGGGCTTCCAGCAGCGATTCGAAGCCGATGTGGCCGGCGTCGCGCACGCCTACCGCGGCGCCCAGCATGGTCACGTACAGCACCAGCAGCATCGCGATGCTTTCGGCCCAGGTCGGGGTGCGGTTCAGGACATGGCGGCCGAAAATCTGGAAGGCCACCGCCGCGATCAGGCAGGTCAGGCCCGCTACGCCGACCCACATGCAGATGCGGGCCAGGAGCCTGCAGCAGCGCGTGTAGGCGTCCAGCAGCCGGTGTCCGCCGGGCCGGCGGGTGTCCGGGACCGTGGTTCTTTCCTGTGAACTCGCCAGCATGGCGTCCTCACTGCACCGCTAATATGCGCTGCACCAGGTCCTTCATCTCCGGCGTGGTGACGAAGCGCTCGTACACCGGCTTCATCGCTGCCTGGAAGGACGCCTTGTCGACCTCGATGATCTGCGCGCCGGCCTTTTCGACGATGGCGCGGGATTTGGTTTCGCGTTCCGTCCAGAGCTTGCGCATGTAGGGTACCGATTCGCTGGCCGCGTCGCGCAGGATCTTCTGGTCGTCCGGCGAGAGCTTGTCCCACTGGCGCTTGGAAAAGATCAGGATCTCCGGCGTCATGCTGTGCTCGGTCAGCTCGTAGTACCTGGCGACCTCGTAGTGGTGCGCGCTTTCGTAGCTGGGAAAGTTGTTTTCCGCCGCGTCCACCAGTCCCGTCTTCAGCGACGTATAGACCTCGCCCATGGCCATGGGCGTGGCGTTCGCCCCCATGGCCTCGACCATGGCGACCGACAGGTCGGACTGCTGGACCCGGATCTTCAGGCCCTGCGCGTCGGCCAGCGTCTTGATGGGCTTGTTGCGCGTGTACATGGAACGCGAGCCGCTGTCGTACCAGGCCAGGCCCACGAAGCCGGCGCCTTCGCAGGCCTTCAGCAATTGCGCGCCGATGTCGCCGTCCAGCACCTTGTGCAGATGGTCGACGGAGCGGAACAGGAAGGGCAGCGACGGTACGCGCGTATTCGGGCAGATGTTGTGCATGGCGGCGCTGCTGACGCGCGCCATGGTCAGCGCGCCCAGCTTGACCTGCTCGATGGAGTCGTTTTCCGATCCCAGCTTGCCGCCGGAAAAGACGCGGATGGTCATCTTGCCGTTGGAGCGCTCCTTGACCAGGTCCGCCATGTGCCGGACGGCGAGCACGGTGGGATAGTCGTCGGGATGGATGTCCGCCGAGCGGAACTCCGCGGCTTGCGCGGCCAGGACCGGGCTCAACAGCGCCGCCAGCGCCAGGGTGGCGTGCGCGACGGCGGCGCGGAGGGGGCGGGCGGTACGTGCGGGGCGGATGGGGCCGCGCGGCAGCGTCGTCATCGTGTGCATCATTGTCTACCTCCGTTGTGTACCGCGGTGCGCGCTTGTGGCACGGTGGGCGGCGAGCCCGTCATCGGGCTTTTTCTTGTGTGCGTCGCGGCTTGCCGCGCGTCAGAACGGGCCGGCCTTGACGAAGGCGCCGCCCTGGTAGCGGGTGGCGGGATCGTCGGGCGCCAGGGCGGGCTGGGCTTCGGCGTTGGCACGGAACGGCTCCGACGTATCCTTGGGCTGGAAGCCCAGGTGCGCGGCGCGCGAGTTGTCCCACCAGCTGTCGCGGTTGGCCGAGGCCCCGTACACGATGGTGTGGCCGACGTGCGGCGTGAAGAGCGACTGCGCGATCAGGTGGGTCAGGTCGTCGTAGCTGAGCCAGGTGACCAGCATGCGCCTGTCCTTGGCTTCCGGAAACGACGAGCCGATGCGCAGGCACACGGTTTCGATGCCGTAGCGGTCGAAATAGAAGCGCGAAAGGTTTTCGCCGAAGGCCTTGCTGATGCCGTAGTAGCCATCGGGCCGCACGGGCACGTCGGCATCGATGACCTGGCCTTGCCTGTAGAAGCCGATGACGTGGTTCGAGCTTGCGAAGACGACGCGCTTGACGCCGTGCTTGCGCGCCGCTTCGTACAGGTTGTAGACGCCCTGGATGTTGGCGGGGAGGATCTCGTCGAAGGGACGTTCGACCGACACGCCGCCCATGTGGACGATGGCATCCACGCCGGCCACCATGCCGTCGACGAAGCCGGCGTCCGCCAGGTTGCCAATGACGATTTCCTCGCCTGGCTGGGCGCTGCCCAGGTCGGCGATGTCGGAAAGCCGCAGGACGTCGGTGTAGGGTCTGAGGCGCCCACGCAGGACTTTGCCCAGGCCGCCGGCCGCGCCGGTCAGCAACAGGGTGGGAACGCGTTGCGTGGAAGAAGAGGCAGGGGTACCCGGCAGGCTCACGACGTTGTCTCCGTACTGGCGACGCCGGTATTTACACCGCGTCGGTTTGGGTGTTCAATCGGGTAGCTTATAAGTCATCGTACAACGCATGGGCAGTATAATGACGGGCCCAAATACCCGTCAAGCGCCCGTCAAGCGGAGCCGGCGACCAGGGAAAAATACTATGACGACCACGTCCATGCCCGCCGAACTTCCCATGCGCCGACGGCCCCGCAGCCTGGCGCAGGAATTGGTCGACAGCCTGTCCAAGCGCATACGCGACGGTGAAATCCGCCCGGGCGACAAGCTGCCCACCGAATCGGAAATCATGCGCACGTTCGGTGTCAGCCGTACGGTCGTGCGCGAGGCGCTGTCCCGGCTGCAGGCCTCGGGGCTGGTGGAAACCCACCATGGGGTCGGGACCTATGCGCTGAAACCGAATACCGGCGGCGACTTTCGCGTCGATCCGGCGGACATCGCCACGGTGCGGGACATCCTGGTCATCCTGGAGCTGCGCATCTGCCTGGAAACGGAGGCGGCGGGCCTGGCGGCCCTGCGGCGCACGGAAGAGCAACTGGCGCAGATGCGGGAAGCCCTGGATCAATTCCGCGCCGCGCTGGCCCCCGGCGGAGACACGGTCACGCCGGATTTCCGCTTCCATCTGCTGATATCCCAGGCCACGGAAAACAAGTATTTCGCCGATCTGCTTTCGCACCTGGGAGCGGCGATCATTCCGCGCACGCGGATCAATTCCGCCAAGCTGGGCGATGAAGAGCGCGAGCCTTACCTGGCGCGGGTGAATCGGGAGCACGAGGATATCTACGAGGCCATCCGGCGCCAGGATCCCGAGTCCGCGCGCGCGGCGATGCGCACGCACTTGAGCAACAGCCGCGAAAGGCTGCGCCGCGCGCAGGACCGCTGACAAGCGGCGGTCAGGTGTGGTGATGGGGCGGCGACTCGCCTTATCAGGTGCTTCCGTCATAGGATGTATGACAACGTTGGCGGCACCGTCAGTACGCGTTACCGGACCGCGCGGGCGGGCCAGGTCGGGCAACCCTATCTTGGCCCCATGGCCGGGCGCCCCTAGCCGGGCGCCCCCAATCATTCACTCCAGCGAAGGCAGTACCCGCCCGACCGCGGCGCCCCATGACAGGCGCGGATAACCCGGTTTCACGCATTCGGCGCTGATTGCCACCTCATCCCCATCCTGCAGGAATGTGCGCGTCTCGCCCCAGGGCAGGTTGATGGGCGTCTTGCCGCCCTGGCTCAATTCCAGCAGCGATCCGGCCTGGTCCGGCTCCGGGCCGGACATCGTGCCCGTGCCCAGCATGTCGCCCGGCTGCAGGTTGCAGCCATTCACCGTGTGATGCGCCACCAGTTGCCCGATGCTCCAATAGGCATCGCGGAAATTGCTCCGCGCCAGCGTGGCACGCGGCGCGCCCTGTTCGCGCGACTGCTCCGTACCCAGCTCGGTACGCAGGCGCACGTCGAAAGCGCCGCTGGCGCTGTTGTGCGCGGACGAAAGATAGGGCAGCGGTTGCGGTTCGCCCGCGCCGCGCTGGAAGGGCACGCGAAAAGGCGCCAGTGCTTCCAGCGTGACGATCCAGGGCGAAATCGTGCTGGCGAAATTCTTCGACAGGAAAGGTCCCAGCGGCTGGTATTCCCAGGCCTGCAGATCGCGCGCCGACCAGTCGTTCAGGATCGTCAGTCCGAATATGTAGTCTTCGGCATGCTCCAGCGTGACGCGCCGGCCCAGCGCATTGCCGGTGCCGATGAACACGCCCAGTTCCACTTCGTAGTCCAGCCGCGCACACGGCCCGAAGACGGGTGTGCCGCCCTCCTGCGTCGGCCGCGTCTGGCCGACCGGACGATGGAAGTGCTGCCCCACGCCGATGCTGGACGCGCGGCCGTGATAGCCGATGGGCACCCATTTGTAGTTCGGCAGCAGGGGATTGTCCGGACGAAATTGGCGTCCGATCGCGGTGGCATGATGCACCGAAATATAGAAGTCGGTGTAGTCGCCGATGCGCGCCGGTACGGAAAATTCGGCATCGGCCTGCGCGACGAGCAGGGGCTCGATGCGTGCCTGCAGCGGCGAGCCCGCGCGCAGCGCGCGGGACAGGGCCAGGCGCAAGGCCGACCAGCAGGCGGCATCCAGCGACATCAGGGCGTTCAGGTCCGGGCCCTGGCACGCCGCGAGCGCGCGGGCCGCGTCGCCGTCGAAGGGTTGCGCCTGGGCCAGCGCGGCCAGGTCCAGGATACGGTCGCCGATACCCGTGCCCGGCCGCCAGCTTTCCGTCGTGCCGGCGCGCCGGAATACGCAAAAGGGCAGGTTCTGGACGGGGAAACCCAGCGCGTCGTCGTTGGCGCTTTGCAGCCAGCTGCGCAGCGCGGGGTCGTGGGTTTCGTTCAGCTCGGTCATGAGGGTGTTATCCGGGTGTAAGGGCTAAGCCCGTTGATTCGAAAGCCGCGGCCGTTATGGCCGCGCCGGGTCGAAATGCTTGCGCAGTCCCTGCCAGCAGTCATCGTAGCCGGACTGCAGTTCCGGCCACGCCAGCGCCGCTTCCGTCGGCCGTATCACGCGCCGCGTTTCGAACATGAAGGCCATCGTGTCGCGGATATAGTGCGGTTGGGACGTGTCCGCGTTGGACGCTTTTTCGAAGGTCTCCGCGTCGGGCCCATGCCCGCTCATGCGATTGTGCAGGCTGGCGCCGCCAGGCACGAAGCCTTCCGCCTTGGCATCGTAGACGCCTTGTATCAGGCCCATGAATTCACTCGCCACGTTGCGATGGAACCAGGGCGGCCGGAACGTATCTTCCATGACCAGGATGCGCGGCGGGAAAATCGCGAAGTCCATATTGGCCGTGCCCACGGTATCGGTGGGCGACGTCAGCACCGTGAAAATGGACGGATCCGGATGATCGAAGCTGATCGAACCGATGGTGTTGAAACGCCGCAGGTCGTATTTGTACGGCGCGTGATTGCCGTGCCAGGCCACCACGTCCAACGGCGAGTGGTCCAGCGGCGCCCGCCAGAAACCGCCTTCGAACTTGGCGACCAGTTCGAAATCGCCTTCCAGGTCCTCGTACCAGGCGACGGGCGTTTCGAAGTCGCGCACATTGGCCAGGCCGTTGGAGCCTATCGGGCCTTTTTCCGGCGGCCGCAGCGGCGCGCCGAAATTTTCCAGCAGGTAGCCGCGCGCCGTGCCGTCCGGCAGCGTGACGCGAAAGCGCGTGCCGCGCGGGATGACGGCGATTTCCAGCGGTGCGATTTCCATGCGGCCCAGCTCGGTATCCACCAGCAGGCGGCCGGCCTGCGGCACGATCAGCAGTTCGCCGTCGGCATCGTAGAAATACCGCCCGCGCATCGGCGCATTGGCCGTGTACACATGGATGCCCACGCCGTTGTCCTCGTCGGGGCCGCCGTTGCCGCCTATCGTCGCGATGCCGTCGATGAAGTCCGTGGGCGTCTGCGGAATCGGCCGCGCGCCCCATCGCAGGCGGTTGGGAGAAACCGGCTGGGCGCCGAAGCGGCTGACCCAGCCGCCCGCCTGCGCGCAGGCAATGAATGCACCCTGCCGCGCGGACGGCCGGATGCGATACAGCCAGCCGTGGCGGTTTTCCGCGCGCGGCGCCGTGAACGCCATGCCGGAAACGTGCTCGGCGTACAGGCCGTAGGGACAGCGGATCGGCGAGTTCCTTCCCACCGGCAATGCGCCGGGCAGCGCTTCCGTGGCGAAGGTATTGCCGAAGCCGGTCATGTAGCGCAGGGCCGCGTCAGCGGCGGCAGCGGGCTGCGAGCTCATGGAATGTCTCCGTTCGTGTAGGTGGCCCGTTCAAGGGCATGGCGCGCCGGCAAGGGCGTCCGCAGGGGCGTCCGCAGGGGCGGCATGGCGATTTTCCCCCGACCCGGGGCCTTGCCGCTAGATGAATGGAAAAATGTAGGCCATAAGTTTCATGAATAATGGGGGATAATCGGCGCCATGCCTGATCTGCGCGCCCTGGACCTGAACCTGCTCGTCGTCTTCCAATACCTGATGGAAGACCGCAATCTTTCTGCCGTCGCGCGGCGCCTGGGCATCACGCAACCGGCGGCCAGCAATGCCTTGCGCCGGCTGCGCGCCACCTTCGACGATGCGCTGTTCGTGCGCACCGCTCAGGGGATGTTGCCGACCCCCTATGCCCAGCATCTGGGCGGCGCGGTGGCGGAAGCGCTCAGCACGCTGGCCCATGCGCTGGAAGCCCCGCCGCGTTTCGATCCGGCAAGCAGCAGCCGGCGCTTCCGCGTGGCGATGACGGATGTCGGTGAAATCCACTTCATGCCCGCCCTGATGGAGCATTGCGCGCGTCAGGCGCCGGGGGTGCGGGTGGAGTCGGTGCGGCTGCAAGGCGCTGAGCTGCAGCGGGAAATGGACGCGGGCCGGGTCGATATGGCGCTGGGCGCCTTCCATGGCCTGGCTGGCGGCCTGTTGCAGCGGATGCTGTTTCGCCAGGGCTATGCGACGCTGTTCCGCCGGGGCCATCCCACCGCCCATGAAGGCATGGGCCTGAAGGCCTTTCGCGCCGAACGGCACCTGCTGGTGTCGCATGCGGCGCCCTATGGCCAGGTGAACCAGGCCCTGGAAAAAGCCGGTTTGGTGCTGGCAACCCACTTCAGCGTGCCGCATTTCACCGCGGTGCCGTACATCGTCAGCGCCACCGATCTGCTGGCGACAGTGCCGCGCAAGCTGGCTGACAGCGCCGCGTCGCGTTTCGGCCTGGGCATCCTGACGCCGCCCATCCGTGTCGCCGCGCTGCAAAGCAATCTATATTGGCACGCGCGCTTTCAACGCGATGGCGGCAACCAGTGGCTGCGCGCCTTGATCGTGGACAGCTTCGCGCAACGGTAGGGCCCGCCCGGGTGCTTGCCTTTCAATTGCCGCAAGCTTGCCTGCCGTGCCGACAGGCGGGCGGGCGGCGGTTCAGGCGCGCTGGCATTTGACGCAATAGTAGGTGGCGCGCTGGCCCTGCACGATGCGGCGGATCGCCGTTCCGCACACACGGCACGGCTGCCCGGCACGCTCGTAGACGGCGGCGTGGATATCGAAATAGCTGCCGGGCTCGCCGCCGGTGCCGACATAATCGCGCAGCGTGCTGCCCCCGGAATTCAAGGCGTCGGTCAGCGTCTGGCGGATGGCCTGCGCAAGGCGTTCGCATCGCGCCAGCGACAGCCGCCGTCCCGGTGCGGCTGGATGTATGCCCGCGCGGTACAGACTTTCGGATGCGTAGATATTGCCTACGCCGACGACGGCTTCCCCAGCCAGCAGCAGTTGCTTGACCGGGGCCGCCCGGCCGCGGAACTGGTCGTGCAGCCATTGGCCGCCAAAGCGCGGGTCGAAAGGTTCTATGCCTAGCCGCGCGAGCAGCGGATGGAACTCGACCGGTCCGGCGTCCGCGGGATGCCACAGCACCGCACCAAAACGGCGCGGATCGTGCAGGCGCAGGGTCGCGTGCTCGAATATCCATTCCACGTGGTCGTGGCGGCGCGGCGCTTCGCCTTCCATCACCCGGCGCAGCGATCCCGACATGCCCAGGTGCACGATTTGCGTCCCGTGCTCGAAACGCAGCAACAGGTACTTGCCGCGGCGCCCGCATTCCAGGACGGTGCGGCCGGATAATGTATCGGGAAGGTCGGCCGGGACAGGCCAGCGCAGGCGGGGTTCTCTTACGACCAGCTGGACAAGCGGCCGGCCTGTCATGACAGTCGCGATTCCCCGTCGAGTGGTCTCGACTTCGGGCAGTTCAGGCATCAGCCAGTGTAAGATGATCAGTTGCGTGTACAGATTGTGCCATTTATCGGACGGGACGCGTGAAGTCGTCGCATATGCATATCAAATATGGGTTCGCCGCGCTGATGCTGGCGCTGGCCGGCGCGTATTCCTTGCCGGCCCAGGCCGCGGAAAGGCATACCGCCGACACCATCGCGCCCCGCGTGCAGCGGGCGCCTCGTCAGGAACCCGATGTCATCCGCTTGCGTGAAGGCCAACTGCCTTACGTGCGTCTGACTTCCGGCATCCTGTACCGGATCCTCGCGTCGGAAATCGCCGCGCAGCGTGGCATGTACGGGACGGCCGCCTCGACCATGCTCGGCCTGGCCAACGACGTCGCCGACCCGCGCGTGGCGCGCCGCGCGCTGGAGTTCTATCTGGCCGGTGGCAACCTGAAGGGCGCGCTGGAAGCCGCCCGCGTCTGGTCGCGCCTGGCGCCCAACGATCCCGAAGCCGGCACTACTGAACTGGCCTTGGCCGCCGCGAATGGCCAGACCGCCGGCCTGGGCGAAGCGCTGCGCAAGCGCATCGACGCCGCCCCGGACAAGACCGCCGCGATCGCCCAATCCTTGGCGGTACTGGGCCGCATCAACGACCGCAAGACCGCGCTGGCCATCCTGGACCAGGCCCTGAGCCCGTCCGTGCGCAAGCTGCCTGCGGCGCATCTGGCCTTGGCTGATGTGGCACAGGCCGCCGGCGACAACGCGCGCGCCCTGCAGGAAGCGCAAGCGGCGCAGCAGGCCGATCCCAAGTCGGAAGCCGCCGCGCAACGCGTCCTGGAATACGGCATGAAAGTCGACCCGCGCCAGGCCACCGCCGACGCGCGCGCCTTCATCGCCAGGCACCCCGACGCCCGGCGCCTGCGGCTGATGCTGGCCAGCCAGCTGTCCGACATGGGCGATTACGACGGCGCCCTGGCGGAATTGCGCGCCATGTCGCGCCGGTCGCCGGAAGATTTCGACCTGATGTTCATGCAGGCGCAGCTGGCCTACAAGGCCGGGCGACTGGATGATGCCCGCGGATTCCTGGAACAGTATCTGGACGTGCAGAACCAGCGCCAGCGCGCGCTGATTCCCGGCACGTCGGACGCGCCCGGCGCGGCCGCCGATGCGCGCATCCTGCTGGCCCGGATCGCGGAAGACCAGGGCCGGTACAACGACGCCATCGCCGAACTGGGCAAGATCGACGATCCCGGCATGCGCTACCAGGCCCGCATGCGCCAGGCGACCCTGCGCGCCAAGCAGGGCAATGTCGATGCCGCCCTGAAGATGGTGGACCAGGCCAACCCCCAGGATGAGGAAGAGCGCGTCCTCGGCGTCCTGACCAAGGCCCAGATCCTGCGTGACGCCGACCGTACCGACCAGGCCGTTGCCTTGCTGTCGGGCGCCGACCGGGCCATACCGGATACGGTGGAAATCAAATACGAGCTGGCGATGCTGTACGAACGCCAGGACAAGATCGCCGACCTGGAGCGCCTGCTGCGGCAGGTGATCGCGCTGGATCCGGATCACGCCCATGCCTACAACGCCTTGGGCTATACGCTGGCCGACCACAATATGCGCCTGCCGGAAGCGCAGGAACTGATCACCCAGGCGCTGGACCTGTCGCCCGACGATCCCTACATCATGGACAGCATGGGCTGGGTGAAGTACCGCCTGGGCGATAACGCGGCCGCGCTGACCTATCTTCAGCGTGCCTACTCGCGGCGTCCGGAGCCGGAAATCGGCACCCACCTGGGCGAAGTCCTGTGGGCGCAGGGACGCAAGGACGAGGCGCGCGCGATCTTCGCCGCCGCCGCCCGCAAGGATCCGAACAACAAGACGCTGCGCGACACCCTCAAGCGCCTGGGAGTCTCGTTGTGATCCTGGCGCGTTGGCGCGCCGTCCTCGCGGCGGCGCTCTGCCTGCTATTGGCCGCCTGCGTGACGCCCGGCCGCATCGCCGGCAAGGGCGGCGCCACGGAATTCTCACGCGTCGGCCGCTTCGCGCTGACCGTCACCTACGACGATGGCAAGCAGGACGCGTTGCAGGGCGGCTTTTCCTGGCTGGACGACGGGCGGCGCTACGTCCTGGACCTGACCAATCCGCTGGGCTCGACGCAGGCGCGCGTGGAAGGCCAGCCGGGCATGGCGGTTCTCACCAAGTCCGACGGTTCCCGCTTGCGGGCCGCCGACCCGGACGCGCTGGTGGCCGACGCGCTGGGCAGCAGCATTCCCGTTTCGGGCTTGCGCGACTGGCTGCGCGGACGCTTGCCGGATCAGCCGCCGGCGGCCCAGGTGCAGCGCGATGCGTCGCAGCGCCCGGCGTCTTTCGAGCAGGGGGGCTGGCAGGCCAGGCTGTCGCGCTATGACGACATGGGACCACAGGTCCTGGTGCTGGAACGACGCGAACCGGATCGCCGCATCCTGCTGCGACTGGTCGTCGATCCTTCCTGAGCCATGAATCTCTACGATGTCCCGGCGCCCGCCAAGCTCAATCTGTTCCTGCACATCGTCGGCCGCCGCGCCGACGGCTATCACCTGCTGCAGACGGTATTCCGCTTCATCGGCCTGGCCGACACGCTGAATTTCGAAGCACGCGCCGACGGCCAGGTGGCTCGCGTGGATCCGCTGCCGGGCGTCCCGGAAGACAGCGACCTGGCCGTGCGCGCCGCGCGCGCGTTGCAGGCGGCCACCGGCACGCGGCAGGGCGTGTCGATCGGGCTGGAAAAGCGCATTCCCATGGGCGGCGGCCTGGGCGGCGGATCGAGCGACGCCGCCAGCACGCTGATCGCCCTGAATCGCTTGTGGAATACGGGGCTGTCGCGCGCCGAGCTGATGCGCCTGGCGCTGCCGCTGGGGGCCGACGTGCCCGTCTTCATATTCGGCCAGTCGGCCTTCGCCGAAGGCATCGGCGACACCCTTACCGCCGTGCCGCTGCCCGAGCGGGCCTATGTCGTGGCCCAGCCCGATGCCAGCGTGCCGACGCCTCTCGTGTTTGGCGATCCCGATTTGACAAGGGATACCGCATGTATCACAATAGCGGACTTTCTTGCTTCGACTAATTCCGGTGCATTGCCTTCAACCGCAATGTTTGGCCGGAACGACATGGAGCCTGTGGTCTACAAGCGCTTCCCGGAAGTTTTCCGGGCCGCTGAATGGCTGGCAAGCTCGGATGTCGGGATCGTTGCGCGGATGTCGGGTTCCGGTGCGTGTCTATTCGCCGAATTCCTCGATATGCCCGCGGCGATTTTGGCGGAGCGGAAAATAGCCGCTACAATGCGCGACGCCGGTAAAATGGCGGATAAGTCGCAGGCAGTGCGTGAATCGCCTGTGCGGTTCCGGTTGGTGCAGGCGAGTCCTGGGTTGATCGAGCATCCGTTGCGGCACTGGATTGCAAGCTAGTGGGGAGTCGCCAAGTTGGTTAAGGCACCGGATTTTGATTCCGGCATGCGAAGGTTCGAATCCTTCCTCCCCAGCCCAACATATCTATAGAAAAAGCTGTTGAACACGCCCGCCTCGCCGGCCCAGGTTCAGCAGCTTTTTTGTTTGTCTTCGAAACGACTGTTCGAAACGAACTTAGCGTCTGCATCATGACAAAAGAAAGTTTCATGATTTTCACCGGCACCGCGAATACGCGGCTGGCCGTCGACGTGGCCAATCATCTGGACATGTCGCTGGGCAAGATGTCCGTCGGTCGCTTTTCCGACGGCGAAGTCATGGTGGAAATCAACGAGAACGTTCGCGGCAAGGATGTCTTCGTACTGCAGCCCACCTGTGCGCCGACGAATGACAACCTGATGGAAATCATGGTCATGGTGGATGCGCTGCGCCGCGCATCCGCCGGCCGCATCACCGCCGCCATCCCGTATTTCGGCTATGCGCGCCAGGATCGCCGTCCGCGGTCCGCCCGCGTGGCCATCTCGGCCAAGGTCGTGGCCAATATGCTGCAGGTAGCGGGTGTTGACCGCGTGCTGACCATGGACCTGCATGCCGACCAGATCCAGGGTTTCTTCGATATCCCGGTGGACAATATCTACGCCGGTCCCATCCTGCTGGGCGATATCTGGCGCCGCAACTTCGCCAACTTGGTCGTCGTGTCCCCGGACATCGGCGGCGTGGTGCGGGCGCGCGCGCTGGCCAAGCAGCTGGAAGCCGACCTGGCCATCATCGACAAGCGGCGCCCGCGCGCCAACGTGTCGGAAGTCATGAACATCATCGGCGAAGTCGACGGCCGCACCTGCATCATCATGGATGACATGGTCGATACCGCCGGCACGCTGTGCAAGGCCGCCCAGGCGCTGAAAGAGCGCGGCGCCGGCGCGGTGTACGCCTATTGCACGCACCCCGTGCTGTCGGGCGGTGCCGTCGACCGCATCCAGGCGTCCGACCTGGACGAGCTGGTCGTCACGGACACCATTCCCTTGTCCGAGCATGCCCGCTCTGTCGGCAAGATCCGCCAGTTGTCGTGCGCCGGCCTGCTGGGCGAAACGATATTGCGTATTTCGAACGCGGAATCGGTCAGCTCGCTGTTCGCCGACTGAGCCCGCTTCCCGTCTTCTGCTTGCCCGCTGGTCGCGGCGGGGAAGCAAAGCCACGGTCCGCATGGTGCGGCCGTGTTTTTTCCAGGAACACCCAGGTGTTCCATGTTTGGAGTCATCCATGAAATTCAACGCCACTGCGCGTAGCGTCCAGGGTTCGAGTGCGAGCCGCCGCCTGCGCCGCGCGGGCCGGGTTCCCGCCATCGTTTACGGTGCGGGCAGCCAGCCCCTGAACATCGAACTCGATCACAACGAGATCTACCACGCCCTGCGCAAGGAAGAGTTCCACTCCTCCATCCTCGACATGCAAGTCGAAGGCGGCAAGGGCGAGCAGGTGCTGCTGCGCGCCGTTCAATGGCACGCCTACAAACAGCAAGTGCTGCACGTCGATTTCCAGCGCGTGGACTCCTCGAAGGTCCTGCACACCAAGGTGCCGTTGCACTTCATCAACGCCGAAGTTTCGCCGGCTGTGAAGCTGAGCAGCGCGATCATCACCCACGTGCTGAACGAAATCGAAGTCGCCTGCCTGCCGGGCGACCTGCCGCAGTTCATCGAAGTGGACCTGTCCAAGCTGACCGGCGGCGCTTCGCTGCACCTGTCGGATGTGCAACTGCCCACGGGCGTCACCTACCTGACGCACGGCGGCGACGCCAACCCGGTGCTGGCGTCCGCGCTGGTCAAGGGTGGCGCGGCCGACGCCGGTGACGAAGAAGCCGAAGGCGGCGACGCTACGCCGGCTGCCTGATCGCGCCAGTCGTGACAGCCGGCGCCGTGTAGGCCGGCTGTGCACTACGAACCCCGCGTGTGGTCTACCATACGCGGGGTTTTTCTTTTCCGCACCGACATCCATCAGTCATGTCCACACCCATCCGCTTGATCGTCGGCCTGGGCAATCCTGGGCCCGAATATGAAACCACCCGCCACAACGCGGGCTTCTGGCTGGCCGACCATATCGCCGACGACCTGCGTGCCAGCTTCGCGATGGAAAAGGGGTTCAATGGTTTCGTCGCCAAGGCGCGCCACGGCGGCGAGAACGTCGTGCTGCTCAAGCCGATGACGTACATGAACCGTTCCGGGCAATCGGTCGGCGCGCTCGCACGCTTCTACAAGCTGGCGCCGGAACAGATACTGGTACTGCATGATGAACTGGACCTGCTGCCGGGACAGGTCAAGCTGAAGCAGGGCGGCGGCCATGCCGGCCACAACGGCCTGCGCGATATCCAGGCCGCGATGGGCAGCCCGGCGTTCTGGCGACTGCGCATCGGTATCGGCCATCCGCGCACGCTGGGACTGGCCCAGCAGGTGGCCGATTTCGTGCTGCACCAGCCGCGCCGCGAGGAAATGACCGCCATCGAGGCCGTCATCGATCGCTGCCGGGCCGTCATTCCCATGCTGCTGGACGGCGACTTCACGCGCGCCACGCAGCAGCTGCATCGCGCGAACGAGGCCTGACCATGGCCCGGCAAATCGGCGGCACCCTGCCGCGCCTGCGCGCCGACATGGCGGACTTCTGGCGGTTCCTGCGGCGGCCCACGCTACGTCACCTGCCGCCCCGCCGCCTGGGGCGCGGGCAGCGCGCCGACTGGCTACCGCCCGTGCGGGCGCGCCGGCTGCTGGCCTGGGTGGCCATGCTCTGGGCGATCAACCTGTTCGCGCTGGGCCCGCTGGCTGTCGCGGTGGCGACCCTGGGCGGCGCCCACCACAAGCTGGAGATGGGCGCGATACCGTGGTTCACCGCCATCGTGTGGGCGCCCATCGTCGAGGAAATGCTGTTCCGCTATGGCCTGCGTCGGCCCGTGCAGGCGCTCTGGGTCGTGCCCTTGATGATCTGGCCCCTGCTGAAGGGGCCGAATGCCTGGACCGCCGCCGTGGTGGTCCTGGTGCTGGCGGCCATCGCGTGGACCCAGCGGCAGGGCGGCGCGGCGCGCCGGGAATGGAGCTGGGACTGGCGGCGGCGCTATGTGCGCTACTTCCCATGGATCCTGCATTCGGCAACGCTCGTCTTCGCGGGCATGCACCTGGGCAACTTCTATCTGAACCACACGCCGCTTTGGCTGATGCCGCTGCTGGTGCTGCCGCAGTGGCTGACCGGGCTGGTGTTGAGCTGGATGCGTACCCGGCGGGGCATAGGCGCGTCGATCATGATGCACGCCATGTTCAATGCGGGACCGGTGCTGCTGGTGCTGGCCTTGATGAAGTGGGCGCCGGAGATCGTGTCGTAGGCGCGCAGGATTGCGGGGTTGCGACGTTTTGTCACGCGAGCCGCGTTCTTGTGGGGCGTCGCAATGGGCGGTCGGGGTCTGTAACTACGCGACATGGCCGCGCGCGGATGGGCACGTACCATTCGGTGCTCTGCAACCGGGATGGGTACGCCATGAAAAAACTATTCGCCGCCAGCCTGTTCGCATGCGCCTTGCTGCCGTTGGCATCGGCTCATGCGGGTCGGGATAAAAATGAACCGGACGAAGGCTACGTCATCGCCGATGGTCGCGAGTACACGGACCACGACAAGGGCAAGCACAAGGACCAGTATCGCGACGGCGACTGCGAGGTCAAGCGCAAGTGGAAGAAGAACGGCGAGTACCAGGAACAGCGCAAGTGCAAGCCGCAGAAGTACGTCGAGCCGGTGGTGGTGCCCGTGTATCCGGTCGCGCCGGCCGGGCCCGGGATTACGATCAACGGGACGGCGGTGATCCGGCCTTGATCGGGTCTTGGTCGGGTCTTATCAGGTCTCGATCGGGTCTTGATCAGGTCTTGACGCGCGCCTGGTCAGTGTCTTAACCAACCCAGGACACCCCTCGCCGTGGCGCGGCCGCTGGCGATGCAGGCGGTCAGCAGATAGCCTCCGGTGGGCGCCTCCCAGTCCAGCATCTCGCCGGCGCAGAACACGCCAGGCAGGCGCTTCAGCATGAAGTTCGCGTCCATCGCATCGAAGCGCACGCCGCCGGCCGTGCTGATCGCCTCATCGATGGGGCGCGTCGCGGTCAGGACCAGCGGCAAGGCCTTGATGGCCTGGGCCAGCCGGCGGGTGTCCAGCATCGCTTCCTTGTCGAGCACTTCCCGCAGCAGCGCGGCCTTTACGCCGGCGATGCCGACGCGGCTTTGCAGATGCGATGACAATGAGCGGGCGCCGCGCGGGTGCGATACGTCCTCCAAGACCCGTTCCGCGCCGCGGTCGGGGAGCAGGTCCAGCGTCAGCGTGGCACGGCCTTCGCGTTCGAGCTGATCCCGCAGCGACGCGGACAAGGCATAGATCAGGCTGCCCTGGACGCCGTGCTCGCTGACCACGAATTCCCCGCGGCGGCGCGGGGAAGCGGTGGCGCAGCTCGCAACGACATTCTTGACGGGTTCGCCCGCGAACTTGTCGCGGAAGAATTGCGACCATGCCACGTCGAACCCGCAGTTCGACGGTTTCAACGCCTCGATGGCGACGCCACGCTCGGCCAGCAGCGGGATCCAGGCGCCGTCCGACCCCAGCCTGGCCCAGCTCCCGCCGCCCAGCGCCAGGACGACCGCGGCGGCATCGTGCGTTTTCTCGCCCTCAGGCGTGGCGAAGCGCAGCCGGCCGCCGTCATCGCTGCCCTCCCAGCCGACCCAGCGATGCCGCGCGTGCGTCACCACACCGTTCTCGCGCAGGCGATGCACCCAGGCGCGCAGCAGCGGGGCGGCTTTCATTTCGCGGGGAAAGACGCGGCCTGACGTGCCGACGAAGGTCTCGATACCCAGCCCTCGGGCCCATACGGCCAGGGCTTCCGGGTCGAATGCCCGCACCAGCGGCTCCAACTGGCTTTGCCGAGCGCCATAGCGCGCCAGGAAAGCGTCGAGCAGTTCGCTGTGCGTCAGATTCAAACCACCCCGGCCGGCCATGAGGAACTTGCGGCCCAGCGAAGGCATGGCGTCGAACAGGTCGACGCCCATGCCGGCTTCGGCAAGAACTTCGGCGGCCGCCAGGCCAGCAGGACCGCCGCCGACAATGGCGACGCGGGTGGGGGGATGAGACATGCGGGGAGTTTAGACGCTTGGCTGCGGAGCCGTGATTTCCAAGCCGTCACCGCCATGGCGCCGACCGGTTAAAATCACCGGTTTCCTGGCGGACGAAACATGGCAATCCGCGTTTCGTGCCTGTGCGCCATCCCACATGAACGCTGCCGGATTTCCGGCACGAATCGGGCAGACCGCCTTGCCCGCCTGGGCATGCGGCGCCTCGATACTTTTATAGGTTCCCCATGGCTCTGCAATGCGGCATCGTCGGCCTGCCGAATGTCGGTAAATCGACCCTTTTCAACGCCCTGACTAAGGCGGGCATCCCGGCGGAAAACTATCCTTTCTGCACCATCGAGCCCAATGTGGGCGTGGTGGAAGTGCCCGATCCGCGCCTGCAGAAGCTGGCCGAGATCGTGTCGCCCGAGCGCATCCTGCCGGCCACGGTGGAATTCGTCGACATCGCCGGCCTGGTGGCCGGCGCCAGCCAGGGCGAAGGGCTGGGCAACCAGTTCCTGTCGCACATCCGCGAGACTGACGCCATCGTCAACGTGGTGCGCTGCTTCGAGGATCCCAACGTGATCCACGTCGCCGGCAAGGTCGATCCCATCGCCGACATCGAGGTCATCGAGACCGAACTGGCGCTGGCCGACCTGCAGACCGCGGAAAAGGCCCTGCATCGCTACAACAAGACGGCGCGCTCCGGCGACAAGGAAGCGCAGCGGCTGGTGGCGGCGCTGGAAAAGTGCATCGCCCAGCTGAACCAGGCCAAGCCGGTACGCTCGGTGGACCTGACGCAGGAAGAGCGCGCCTTGATCGCGCCGCTGTGCTTCATCACGTCCAAGCCGGCGATGTATGTGGGCAACGTCAGCGATGACGGTTTCACCAACAACCCCCTGCTGGACCGCCTGACCGAATTCGCCAAGTCGCGTAATGCGCCAGTGGTGGCGATCTGCGCCGCCATCGAATCGGAAATCGTCGACCTGCCGGAAGAGGATCGTGCTGCATTCCTGGCCGACATGGGCATGGAAGAGCCGGGTTTGAACCGGCTGATCCGGGCAGCGTTCAAGCTGCTGGGCTTGCAGACGTATTTCACCGCCGGCGTGAAGGAAGTGCGCGCCTGGACGATACCGATAGGCGCGACGGCGCCGCAGGCTGCTGGCGTGATTCACACCGACTTCGAACGCGGCTTCATCCGCGCGCAGACGATTTCCTATGACGACTACATCGCCTGCAAGGGCGAACAGGGCGCCAAGGAAGCGGGGAAGATGCGTGCGGAAGGCAAGGAGTATGTGGTGCAGGACGGGGATGTGATGAATTTCCTGTTCAACGTCTGACCCGCTGCTGACTCTTGCCTACATGCTGCGTAGAGGCTCGCAGCGTGTATCGTGCAAGACCAGGAAGAGATCTCTTCAACGTCTTTCGGCATTCTGTGGAAATGGTTTCCGGTTCGGAACTAATCGCGCTGCGGCTTCCACAAGAATGCCCTGACTGCCATCGGCAGAGTACGCTGAAGAGAATCATTTGGCCGCCAGACCAGCATCCCGAAATCCCATCCCGCAAGGCTATTCCGCCTGGTTGTCCGACCTGAAGGATCGCATTCGGACTGCGCAGCAACGTGCCTCACTAGCTGTCAATCGGGAATTGGTCGGACTGTACTGGCAGATCGGCCGCGATATTCTCGCGCGCCAAGCCGACCAGGGCTGGGGCGCGAAGGTGATAGATAGGCTGGCAAACGATCTGCATGCGGCTTTCCCTGACTTGAAGGGTTTTTCTCCGCGCAACCTCAAATACATGCGGGCCTTTGCCGAGGCTTGGCCCGACGTCCAAATTGTGCAACAGGCTGCTGCACAATTGCCCTGGGGCCATAACCTGATACTGCTCGAGCGCCTCAAGGATCCGACCGAGCGGCTGGCATATGCGCGTGCTGCCATTGAGCATGGTTGGTCGCGCAATGTGCTGAACATCCATATAGAAACCCGCTTGCTCGACCGCCAGGGCAAGGCGGTCACCAATTTTGAGCATTGCCTGCCTGCACCACATTCCGATCTGGCTATAGAGTCGCTGAAGGATCCCTATCGATTCGATTTCCTGGGGTTGGACGCGGAAGTACAAGAGCGGGAGATCGAGAATGCGCTGGTGCAGCACGCCAGGACAATCCAAGCATCGGCCTGCTGCTCTGCAAGAGCAAGAACAAGGTGGTTGCCGAATATGCCCTGGGAGACAAGTCCCAACCCATGGGCATCGCGGAATACCAACTGGTGGAATCTCTGCCTCAAGAATTGCAAACCAGCTTGCCGACGATCGAACAGATCGAACGAGAGCTGGGTCTCCATTAGGCGGTCCGGCCGGGGCTTGATACGAGCCTGTCCGTAATGACCGCGCGCCGCTGTAGTTTGCAAGTTTGGGTAGCGATCGCTAGCAAACTCCCATCTTTCAGCCGTCCGACAGCACAGCCCCGCCGCTTCGCAATACCATCACTCCGCCGGTCACGCCGGCGACCGTTGGGACAAGCGGAGCACAGGAGCTGGACGATGGAGACTGCAACACGTCGCGTGCTGGACAGGCGCGCCTTTCTGAAACATGCGTCGGCGGCGACGGGCGCCGCGATGATGGTGTCGCTGGTGCCGCGCATGGCGCGGGCCGCGGAGTCGGTGGTCGAGACGTCCGACGGCAAGGTCCGTGGAAGCGTCGATGCAAGCGCTTCAGGTGGCAACGTGCATGTCTTCAAAGGCGTGCGCTATGGCGACACGACAGGCGGCGAATATCGCTTCCTGCCGCCACGTCCAGTCCGTAAGTGGAGCGGCATCCAGGACGCCACGCAATGGGGCGCTTCCTGTCCGCAAGTGGCGGAGACGCAAGACCCGTTCTACGCCTGGTACACGACCATACAGCCCACGAACGAGGACTGCCTGTTCCTGAACGTCTTCACGCCCGGCGTGAACGACAACAAGCGCAGGCCCGTCATGGTGTGGCTGCACGGCGGGTCCTGGTCGAGCTGCGCGGGGACCGCGCCCGGCTTCGACGGGACCAAGCTGGCGGCCACGCAGGATGTCGTCGTCGTGACCGTGAATCACCGCCTGAACGCCTTCGGCTATCTGTGGCTGGAGGACAAGGACGAGCGTTTCGCCGATGCGGGCAGCGCGGGGGTACTCGATATCCTGCAGGCCTTGCGCTGGGTACGGGATAACGCCGCGGCCTTCGGTGGCGATGCGGGAAACGTCACTGTGTTCGGCCAGTCGGGCGGCGCCGCGAAGGTCATTGCCCTGATGGGGATGCCTGCGGCCCAGGGCCTGTTCCACAAGGCCGTCGTGCAAAGCTGCTCCGGCGGCATGCGCATCGACAGCCCAGATGAGGCCGCGCGGCAGGCGCATGCCCTGGCGGCCGCGCTGGACATGCAATCCGCCAGCGGCGCTGCCTTGCAGCAGGTGCCGATGGACAAGCTGGTCGCGGCGCTCAAGCGCGTCGCCGATCCCTTCCGCCCGGTGGTCGATGGGCGCAATTTCACGCGCGATCCTTTTTATCCGGATGCGCCGGCCATGTCGGCGCATATTCCGCTGCTGATCGGCAACGCCAATACGGAAAGCACCTATTACCTGCAGGTCGATCCCAACAATTTTTCGCTGGGCTTGGCGGACGTGCAGCGCAGGCTGCAGCGCTTCCTGAAAACCGACGCGGCCCGGGTCGACGGGCTGATCGAAGCCTATCGATCGGAATACCCCGCCTACGATCCCAGCGAAATCCTGATGACGATCACGACGGACTACCTGTTCAAGCGCAACACGCTCAAGGTGGCATCGCTACAGGCCGCGGCGGGCAAGGCGCCGGTGTATGCCTATGTCTTCGCGCGGCAGACGCCGATACAGGGCGGGCGCATCCATACGCCGCATACCGGCGAAGTGCCGTTCATCTTCGGCACGGCCAAGGCGGCCGAGGCGCAGGTGGGAACCGGCGCGGACATCGAACCCATGACGCGGCGGATGATGGCGACCTGGGCGGCATTCGCGCGCACGGGCGATCCCAACAACCCGACGCTACCGCATTGGGAGCAGTTTCGCGATGCCGACCGCCAGACCATGGCGCTGAGCATGGACAGCCAGCTCATGAGGGATCCTGGCGGCGCGTCGCGCGCGACGCTGGAAGGCCTTCCCTACTACGAATACAGTGTGTCCCGGTCCGCGTTCGTGAAGGGATAAGGGGCCCGGAGCAGGCGCTTGCGGTGATTCGCTGCGCCATTTGCCGCACAATATACGGTGATTATTTGCCGATGCGGGGAATCCTTGCGATAATCACCGCGTGAATAGCGGAGATTATCTCTACATCTGGCAGGGCGCGGATTGGCCGGCGTGGCGCTATGACCTGGCCGCCCTTGCCGGGCCGATGGACCGGGTCAGCCGTGCCCAAGGCCTTCTGCTGGGTCGGATGGCGGACCTCGATCTTGCCCTGCGCGACGCTGCGAGCCTGGGTGCGCTGACGGAGGACGTGGTCAACACCAGCGAGATCGAAGGCGAACATCTGAACGTTGCCTCGGTGCGTTCGTCCATCGCTCGCCGGCTCGGCGTGGACATCGGCGCGCTGGCGCCGGTGGATCGCCACGTCGAAGGCATCGTGGAGATGGTTCTCGATGCCACGGCCAACCATGGGGCACCGCTGACGGCCGAGCGCTTGTTCGCATGGCATGCAGCGCTGTTCCCCACTGGTTACTCGGGACTGAGCAAGATCACCACGGGCGGTTGGCGGGACGACGCGCATGGACCGATGCAGGTGGTATCGGGCCGCGTGGACAGGCAGCGAGTGCACTACGAGGCGCCGCCCGCCGCCCGCCTGCCGAAGGAAATGGCCGGCTTCCTGGCCTGGGTGAACAGCGCCGCTGCAGGGGAGCCGCCGCTGGTGCGCGCGGGACTGGGACATCTCTGGTTCGTGACGCTGCACCCTTTCGATGACGGCAATGGCCGTATCGCGCGGGCCGTTGGCGATCTGTTGCTGGCCCGCGCCGACGGCAGTCCTCAACGTTTCTACAGCCTCTCGGCGCAGATACAGCGTGAACGCAAGGCGTACTACGACATCCTGGAGGCCACGCAGAAGGGCTCCATGGATGTGACGGCGTGGCTGTCGTGGTTTCTGGAGACACTGCATGCGGCGGTGGCATCCGCGCATGGCACCGTGGATGCGGTGTTGCGCAAGGCCCGCTTCTGGCAGCGCCTGCCGGGCGCCAGGCTGAACGAACGCCAGGTGAAGGTGCTCAATCGCCTGCTCGACGGTTTCGAAGGCAAGCTGACCAGCGGCAAATGGGCGGCGTTGGCGAAATGCTCGCCCGACACCGCCTTGCGGGACATCAGCGAACTGGTGCAGCTCGGGGTATTGCGCCGTTCGCAGGCGGGCGGGCGCAGCACCAGTTATGAACTGGCCGACGCGCCCGCTGGACCTAATCCAGCTTGACCGCGGCCGGGCCTTCGAACGGGATCCGCATGCCGTCTTCGCCGAAGAAGATATTGCCCTTGTAGACCTGCCCGATCTCGCAGACGATGCGCTCGCGCAGCCCCGGCCGGTCGAATTGCTCGGTGACGTGGGAGATCACCAGGTTGCGGACGTTGGCGGCGGCGGCCATTTCGGCGAGCTCCATGTGGCCCATGGTGAACGCCTCGAAGGTCTTGCTGGGCGCGGTGCCGGACATGTAGTGGCACATGTGGACGAGCACGTCGCAATCCTGCGCCAGCGCGGACAGGGCCCGGCTGGGGCCGGTGTCGCCGGAATAGACGAAAGACTGGCCGTCGGCGTCCAGGCGATAGCCGTACGACACCAGATGCGGCGCGAAGTGATTCACCGGCGCGACGCGCACCGTCCAGCCATCGCCTTGTACGGTGTCGCTGTCGCCCAGCTCGTGCAACACGGGGGCGGGACGAAGTCGCTGGCCTTCGCCGCCACGCGCGCGGTACACGTCTATGCTGCACTGGTTCTCGGTGCGCGATATCAGGTCTGGCCCGAATGCGCCGTCGTCGCCGATGAGACGCTCGGTGATGCGTTTCAGCGGTGGCGGGCCATAGACGTGCATGTCCGGAATATTCCCGGCGCCCTGGTCCCAGCGGGTCAGCAGCAGGCGAGGGTAGTCGCCCATGTGGTCGTAATGGTGATGGCTGAAGAAGGCGTGCGAAACCGCCGTCGCGCGTATGCCAAGTTCGAGCAGGCGATGGTGCGCGCCGAAGCCGTGATCGAAGACCAGGTAATCGTCGCGCACCTTGACGACATAGCCCGAGCACATGCGGCGCAGCGAAGGGGTAGGGGTGCCGGTGCCCAGCAGCCAGAGTTCCATGGTGATTCCTATCAATGTTCCGTTGAGTGCGGGGTGCAACGTGCGGGGTGCAACGTGCGGCGTGCAACGTGCGGCGTGCAACGCGCGGCGTGCAACGTGCTGCGTGCAACTACTCCGCCGAGATATTCAGTTCCTTGATCAGCGCGCCGTACTTCGCTTGTTCGCGTTGCACGAACTCGCCGAAGGCGGTGGCGGACATGTCGCTGGTCTGGACGCCTTGCATGGCCAGGCCTTGCTGGACTTCCGGGGCGTGCAGGGCCGCGAGGATCCTGTCATGCAGGAGCAGCTGGCGGTCGTTGGCGACGCCCTTGGGCACGAAGAAGCCGAACCATCCGGCCAGGTCCAGGCGCGGATAGCCGTGCGACGCCAGCGCAGGCACGTCGGGCAGCGCCGGGCTGGGCGTGGTGGACGTGACGCCCAGCGCGTTCAGCTTGCCGCTCTTGACGAAGGGCACGGCCGGGGGCATGCCGGAAAAGTAGATATTCACCACGCCGCTGACCGTGTCGGTGACGGCCTGGCTGCCGCCCTTGTACGGGACGGCCATGATCTTGATGCCGGCGTCCTTGGCCAGCAGGGCGCCCGCGATATCGGCCGGGCTGCCGGTGCCGGCCGTCGCATAGGTGACGGTGCCGGGCTTGTCCTTGGCGAGCTTCACCAGGCCATCGATGTCCTTCACCGGAACGGACGGGTTGGACACCAGAAGCAAGGGCGTGGATCCGGCAAGCGCGATGGGCGAGAAATCGCGCGTGACGTTGTAGTTGACCCCTTTCTGGATCACGGGGTTGATCACCATTTCGGACGTATAGGCCAGGAGCAGCGTGTAGCCGTCGGCCGCGGCGTTCGCGACGTAATTGGCGCCTATGGATCCCGCCGCGCCGGCCTTGTTCTCGACGATGACGGCGTGCTTGAGATCCTGCGACAGCTGCTTGGCGACGAAACGCGCGATGACGTCGCCTGTGCCGCCTGGCCCGTAGGGGACGATGATGCGGATCGGCTGATCGGGATAGGCGTTGCTGGCCTGCGCGGGTACGGCGGTGCCGATACCGAGGGCAAGCACGGAGATGGTGGCGATCAAGGCGCGGCGGCGTTCTGTTCGGAAAGACGGCTGCATGGTGATTCCCCGGGTTCTGGTGTTATGAGAAGATGATTATCCTTTTATCCATCTGCCTACTGTCATAACGATTTGGTTATGAAACAGCCTGATTTTGCCAAGCTGCGCGTTCGTGATCTCGAATTGCTGCGTGAAATCGCCACGGTGCGGTCCCTGACGGCCATCGCGGATTCCCGTGGCCTGACGCAACCGGCGCTGAGCCGCGCCCTGCACGATATCGAGGCCGCACTGGGCACGCAGGTATTCTCCCGCGACCGCGCCGCGCGCCTGGAACCCACGCCCTTGGGCCACCTGATCCTGTCCCGAGTGGAATTGATGCTTGCCGAAGCGGACGGCCTGCGCGGCGAACTGCTCGCCTTCGAGGAAGGCAGGGGCACTCATCTACGCCTGGGTGTCATCCCCTTCGTATCCAACCAATTGATGCGCGAGATCCTCAGGGAATTGACGACGGGTCCCTATGCGATGTCCATCAGCACGTATGAGGCGTCCACCGATCAACTGGTGTCCGCGCTGCGTCGCCAGGAACTGGACGCCGTTCTGGGCCGCATCACGGTCGATGGCGCCACGAGCGAGTTGCATCAGGAAAAGCTGTTCACGCAAAGCGCCTCGGTGCTCGTCAACGCCAGCAGCGCACTGGCGCGGAGCAAGGCATTGAAGCTGGAGGACCTGCATCGATATGAATGGGTGCTGCCGCCGCAGGCCAGTCCCACGCGCCTGGCCTTCGCGCAGCTCTTCGTGGCAAGGGGGGCGACGCCGCCGTCCGCGCGGATCGAGACCACCTCGGCCCGGTTGATCCATACGGCGATCAGCGGCGACATAGCGGTCCTGGGCCTGCTGCCCCTGGATATCGCGATGGAGCTGGAAACCTGGGGTGGGGTCAAGGCAGTGGATCTGCCGGCGCCCTTCAAGATGCCGCCGGTCGGATTGATCACGCTGGCGAAGCGGCAGCGCCTGCCCGCCGGCCGTATCCTGCGCGACGTGGTGCGCGGGGTACTGGCGCGATCGGTGGCCTATCGTTGAGGCGTTCCTTGCATGGCGGAGTGGTCCGCTGACTCGTCGCCGATGCTGACGCTCTCCAGGAAAGCCTTTTCGAACAGCGCGAGCGACGGATCCCGGCTCGATGCCTTGCGCCGTATCAGGCATACCTGCATGGGGACGACGTCCAGCGGCACGTCCAGTATGCGTACCAGCCCCAGCTCCTGATGCATGGCGGCCGCGCGGCGCGGCGCGACGGTGAACAGATTCGATTGCGCGACGATGGCCAGGTTCTGGATGTAGGTCGATGTCTCGACGACCGGCTCGGGCGGTTGCACGCCGTGCCGCAAAAAGGCTTCCGCCAGGGCGCCGCGTACGGCGGAATCGGGCCGCTGCATGACCCATTCGCATCGCGCCAGGTCCTGGTAACTGATGCCGCGCCGGCTGGCCGCGGCGTTCTGCGGCCCGACCACGATGCAGATTTCCTCGCGGTAAAGGTTGACGAAGGACAACTGGCTGGAGGCCTGCGCCAGCGCGCTGCTGGCGTTGGGCAGCCGCCCGATCACGCAATCCAGTTCGCCAGCGATCAGCATGTCCAGCAACTGACGCGCGGTGCTTTCCTGCGTGCGGATGGCGCAGCCGCCCGCCTGGCGGAAGATGTCTATCGCCCTGGGCAGGTAGGCGATGAAGGCCTGTGGGACGACGCCTACGCGCAGCAGGGCGGACCGGCCCGCCGCCACGCGGCCGATGACGGCGGACAGTTCGTCGAATTCGTTCAGGATGGTGCGCACCCGGCCCAGCAAGGCCTGCGTCTGCCCGGTCGGCGTCACGCCCTGGCGGCTGCGAACGAAGAGCGGAACGCCGACCAGCGCTTCCAGGTCGTTGAGCATGGCTGTCGCGGCGGGCTGGCTGATGTTCAACTGCCTGGCCGCCTTGTGGATGGTGCCTTGCTCGATCAGTGATTCGATCAGCAGGAGGTGGCGGAACTTAAGGTGCGACAGCGCCATGGGCGAGTGCGGCATATACGGCCCCGTTAAGTGTTCTTGGTGCTTTTGGGGCCCTTGGTGCGTCGGCGTTCTTCGTGCCCTCGGTGATAAGCAAAACATATCACGAAATCGGATATTTCGATTATGTCCTTTCACCCCCGGCTGGCTAGACTGCCTTTCAGCATCAGAGGCGCCTGTCAGGCCCATTCAAGCAAGGGGATTAGCGTGAAGACACAGCGTTGGAAGTTTCGATCGGTGGTGATCGCGGGAGCGACGTCGGCCTGCATCTCCGCCATGGGGACCGCCCAGGCCGCCTGGCCGGCGGATCAACCTATCCGCATCATCGTTCCGCAAGCGGCGGGCGGCACCAACGACACCGCCGCGCGCCTGGTGGCCGTCGAACTGGGCAAGGCGCTGAATCAGAGCGTCGTGGTGGAAAACCGTCCCGGCGCATCGGGCGCGATAGGCATGCAGGCGGCCGTGCAGTCCAGGCCCGATGGCTACACGCTGGCCATCGCGTCCGACACCGCGACCATCCTGAACGCCGTGCGCAGCGACATGCCATGGCAGTTCAAGCGCGACCTGACCGGCGTATCGATGATCGCCGACCAGCCCATCGTCGTCGCGGCATCCGCGCGCAGTCCGTACAAATCGCTGGCCAACCTGCTGGAAGCCGCCAAGGAGAAACCCGGCTCCATCGCCTTTGGCACATCCGGCCTGGGCACCTCGCAACAGGTCGCCGGCGAGTGGCTGGCGCGCGAGGCCGGCGTGCAGATGACGCACGTGCCGTACAAGGGCGGCGGCCAGGCGATTACCGATCTGGTGGGCAACCAGGTGCCCGCCGCCGTGTTGGGGCTGGCGCCGGTCATCGGGCAATACCGGTCAGGCAATGTGCGCATCCTGGCGCTGACCTCCGAGAACCGCAATGCCGAATTGCCGGACGTGCCCACGTTGCGCGAGCTCGGCTACAAGGACATCGTCCTGACGCAATGGGTGGGCCTGGTCGCGCCCAAGCGCACGCCGCCCGAGATCGTGCAGCGCCTGTCCGGCGAAGTGGCCAGGATCCTGGCCCAGCCCGAGATCGTCCGCAAGTTGAAGGAAAGCGGCCTGGATGTGCGGCCCATGCCGGCGGCGCAGTTCGATGTTTTCCTGGCGCGCACCGTCGACCAGTGGCAGCACCTGATATCCACGCTGTCGCTGCGGCTGGAATGAGGCGGGCGGTGAAGCCAACACCGATCAGCAAACATCGACACAGCAAACATCGACGCGGCAAACATCAGCCAGGCAAGCAGCAGCCGGCACATCATCGAGGCAGCACACACGTGAAGCAGACACAGCAAGGCACGCAACGACCCAACATCATCCTGATCCTGGCCGACAACCTGGGCTGGGGCGAATTGGGCTGCTACGGCGGGGGTGCGCTGCGCGGGGCGCCCACGCCGCGTATCGATGAACTGGCGACGCAAGGCACCCGCTTCCTGAACTTCAACGTCGAGAGCGATTGCGTGCCGACGCGGTCCGCGCTGATGACGGGGCGCCATCCGATCCGCACGGGCGCGCTGCAGTCGGTGCCGGCCGGCCTGCCGCAGGGCATCATCCCCTGGGAACGCACGATGGCCGAAGTCATGTCCGACGCCGGTTATGCAACCGCGATGTACGGCAAGTGGCATCTGGGCGACAAGGAAGGCCGCTATCCCAAGGACAAGGGCTTCGACGAGTGGTACGGCATACCGCGCACCACGAACGAAAGCATGTTCATGGAGGCCGTCGGCTTCGATCCCGCCGTGGTCGAGCTTCCCTGCGTCATGGAAGGCCGCAAAGGGCAGCCCGCGGAAAAGCGCGAGGTCTACGACCTGGAAATGCGCCGGCGCATCGATGAGGAACTGACACGCCGCAGCTGCGAGTTCATCGCCCGCAACGCTGGCACGCAGCCGTATTTTCTGTACGTCCCGCTGACGCAGCTGCATTTCCCGACCATTCCGCATCGCGATTTCGAAGGACGCACGAAAAAGGGCGAGTTCGCCGATTCGCTGGTGGAAATGGATGCTCGCGTGGGGCAGATCATGGACCAGGTGAAGGCAACCGGGACCGAGGAAGACACCGTCTTCATCTTCGCCAGCGACAACGGCCCGGAGTACCGGCGGCCCTGGCGCGGCAGCGCCGGCATGTGGACCGGCACCTATCACACGGCGATGGAAGGCGCGCTGCGCGTGCCGCTGATCGTGCGTTGGCCCGGCAAGGTGCCGGAGGGTCGCGTGACCA
Organism: Bordetella genomosp. 8; assembly: GCF_002119685.1. Classification (NCBI taxonomy): domain Bacteria; kingdom Pseudomonadati; phylum Pseudomonadota; class Betaproteobacteria; order Burkholderiales; family Alcaligenaceae; genus Bordetella; species Bordetella genomosp. 8. Next base: position 632,597 of record NZ_CP021108.1, read on the forward strand.
ATGAAATGGTGCACGTGGTCGACCTGTTCCCGACGCTGGCGCGCATCGCCGGCGCGGAAGTGCCGGCGGATCGCGTGCTGGACGGGGTGGACCAGCTGGATTTCCTGTTGGGCGAAAAGGAGCAGTCCAACCGCGAGGGTTTCGTCTACTACATCAAGACCGAAATGCGCGCCGCCAAGTGGCGCGATTGGAAAATGCACTTCGTCTGGGAAGTCGAGCCCAACGCCGGGCCCAACCACCTGGAGACGCCTTACGTCTTCAACATCGTGCAGGACCCCAAGGAAGAGAGCGACGTCAATACGACGCAGGGCTGGGTGCGCGGGCCCATACGCCGGATGATCCTGGCGTTCCAGCAATCGCTGTCCGCCAATCCGCCGATTCCGCCGGGCGCGCCCGACGATTTCGTGCCGCCGCCCCTGCGTGGCGAAGGCCTCGGCTGATCATGCCGCCGGCACCCGGGCGCATGTCGGCGTCGTTGCCGGTCGAGTCGCCTGCCGTGGCGCCCAGCATCGACCTGGCGGCGGAGCTACGCGCCGACGCGGATCTGCTGGACGCGATCTCCACGGGCTATGTCGCATGCGGCACGCAGCCCGGTGACGCGGACGCGGTGAGCCGGATCCTGCGCACGATGAACGAGAAGGGCATCGCGATCGGCGCCAATCCCTCCTATCCCGGCGGGCCCGGTGGCGGGCAGCGGCCCGCGGACCTGGATGATGTGGTGCTGCGAGACATCATCCTGGGGCAGATCGCGCATATCGCCGTCCTGGCCTTGCGGGCGGGGGCGCGATTGTCGACGGTAAGGTGCCAGGGCACGCTGGGCTGGGATATGGCGTACGACGAGCGCACCGCGCAAGTGGTGGCGAGGACGGTGCATCAGTTCGATCCGGCCCTGTCGCTGGTATGTACGGCCGCAAGCCCGGGGGCGAGGGTGGCGTGGGATTGCGGGGTGACGGTGGTGCAGGAAGTCTGCCTGGACCGTGCGTACGACAGCGAGGGCCGCCTGATCGAGCCCGAGACCACGGGTGCGGCCGTGAGGAGTCCGGCGGACGCCGTGGCGAGGTGGCTCGCGGGGATGCGGGATGGCCGTCTGGATACGATGGGCGGCGGCCATGTGCGCGTACGCGCCGACAGTTACTGCCTGAACGGCGATACGCCGAATGCGGTGGCGATTGCACGCGAACTGTGCCAGTCGATGCGGGCCCACGGCGTCGCCGTGCGCCCGCCGCGACGCGCCCTGCCTACGCGACCTGCCGCATCGCCAGCCGGCGCCGCGCGGCCAGGGCCATCATGGCGATGACCAGCGGCGGGAAGGCGATCCAGCACACCATGTCCCAGCCGTAGTTGGCCAGCACGCCACCCGACGAGAACGAGCCCAGGACCATGGTGCCGAACACCAGGAAATCGTTGAAGGCCTGGACCTTGTTGCGCTCTTCCGGCCGATGGCACTCCAGCACCAGCGCGGAAGCGCCCACGAAACCGAAGTTCCAGCCCAGCCCGAGCAGGATCAGCGACGTCCAGAAATGGCCCACCGTCAGTCCCGCCAGCCCGGCCACGGCGGCTGCCCCCGTCAGGATCAGGCCGGCCATCACCACGCGGCCGGCGCCGAAGCGGCCGATCAGCCGGCCGGTGAAGAAGCTGGGGCCGTACATGGCGATCACGTGCCATTGCAGGCCCAGGTTGGAGGCCTCCTGCGGCAGGCCGCATAGCCGCATGGCCAGCGGCGCGGAGGTCATCAGGAAATTCATCAGGGTGTAGCTGATGACGCCGCAGACGACCGCGACGATGAAAGCCGGCTGGCGGACGATCTGCCCCAGGGGCCGGCCGGCGGCGTTTTCCGCGGCGGTGGGAATCGGCAGCTTGACGCCCATCAGGATGGCCGCGCTCAGCAGTGCGACCGCGGCCTGGGCGAGATAGGTGGCCGCGAACATGTGCGGCGGCCAGATGTACATGGTGTAGGTGACCAGCTGCGGTCCCAGCACGCCGGCCAGGACCCCGGCCGCCATGACGGTGGACAGCGCTCGCGCGCGCTGCGGCGCGGGCACGCAATCAGCGGCGGCAAAGCGGAAAGTCAGCACCACCGCCGCGTACGCGCCACCGAACAGCATGGCGAAGCAGAAGAGCCAGAAACTGCCCAGCGTAATGGCCAGGGAGCTGAGCAAGCCCACCAGCACGCCGCAGCCCGTGCCGGCCTGGAACGCGGCACGTCGCCCGTAGCGCTGGGCGATCGCGCCCGCCGGCAGCGTGGACAGCGCCATCCCGACCACGAAGATGGAAATCGGCATGGTGGCCAGCGATTTTTCCGGCGCGAGCGTGTTGCCGATGATCGCGGCCGTCGCATACACGACGGTGGTATTGGCGCCGGCCAGCGCCTGCGCGACGGCGAGCCGCGCCAGATTGCCTTGGAATAATGTGCTGCGCAAAACGGTTGTCCCCATCCCTGGCTTCAGGCGGGACGATACCTTATTTCTGTTTCTTATATCGTTATGACCCTGGTCGATTTGGGGCCGCTGCCGCGTCGCTGGCGGTAGTCCCGGCCGTGTCCACATCGCCGCCGCCGACGGACTTGTACACCGCGATCAGCCGCATGAAGAGCTGGTGATTGCTATCGGACAGGTCGCGCCGCGACTGTATCCACGTGCGTTCGGCATCCAGTTCGACCAGGAAGTCGGTCAGGCCGCGGGCGTAGCGCGCACGCGCCAGGTCATAGGCTTCGCGGCTGGCGGCTTCTTTGGCGCGCAGGCTGGCGTTGCGGCCACGTTCGGCGTCGTAGCCGGTCAAGGCGTCGTCGATCTCGCGCCATGCCTTCAGGACAGTCTGCTGGTAGTCCACGGCGGCTTCCTGCTGGGCCAGTTGGCGCAGTACCACCGTCGCGCGGCGGCGGCCCTGGTCGAAGATCGGCAGCGACAGCGACGGGCCTACGCTCCAGGCGCGCGTGCCCCATTCGCCGAAGCGACTGCCTTCATAGGACTCGTAGCCAAAGCTCGCGCCCAGGGTGATGCGCGGATAGAGATCGGCCACGGCGACGCCGATGTCCGCGGTGGCGCCATGCAGCCGGGCTTCCGCGGCGCGTATGTCGGGGCGTCGCAGGGCGACCTGGGAGGGCAGGCCCAGCGACAGGTCGGGCAAGCGCGCGGGCAGGGCCGCCAACGGTGTGGCAGGGCGGGCGGACAGGGTCTGCGTGAGGTCGCCGGGGCGCGCATCCACCAGCAGGCCGATCTGGTTCATCAGCGAGGCTGCCTGCGCGTTCAGCGGCGGCATGCGTGCTTCCAGGTCGGCGAGCAGGCCGCGTTGGCGGCTGACGTCCAATTCGTCGATCAGGCCGCCGCGTGCGCGTGCCTGCAGCAGCGACAGGCTGTCGCGGGCGGCCGCCACGTCCTGGTTCAACAGATCGAGCTGCTGCTGCGTCAGCCGCAGTTCGAAGTAGTCGCGCGCCAGTTCGCTGGCGACGGCCAGGCGCACGTCATCCAGCAGCGCGGCCGCGTTGTTCACGTTGGCGTCGGCCGATTCGATGGAGCGTCCCACGCGGCCCCACAGATCCAGTTCCCAGGATGCGTCGAAGCCGCCCTGGTAAAGGGTGAAGGGCGAACTCAGCATGGATACCAGTTCTTCGCGGTTGGCGGGCGCGACGGCGTTGGCCAGCCGCGTGCCGGCGGAATACTCGCTCTGGCGCTGGCGCGTGGCGGCGCCGGTGGCGTCCAGGGTGGGCCCGCGCTGCGCGGCGACGGTGACCCGCCGCATGCGGCTTTGCGCGAAGCGCAGGGCGGCGGTGCGCAGGTCCGGGCTGGCTTGCGCGGCACGCGCTTGCAGCGCGTCCAGCGTCGCGTCGTTGAACAGGGTCCACCACTGCGCGGACAGCGGCGCCGTGCCGGCGGTCGCGCCTGCCGAGGTCGTCGTACCCGACGCGGCGCCGATGGCGCTGGCGGGCGCGGTGGCATCCACCGCGCCATTCGCACCGGCGGGGCGTTGCCCGCTGCGCCAATCCTGCCAGGACGCGGGCGCCGCGGCGGTCGGCGGCGAGTAGTCGGGCCCGACCGCGCAGCCCGCCAACAGGGCGGCGGTGCAGGCGGATGCAAGCAGCAGACGCATCGGATACGAGGGCATTGGAGATAAGGTGGAATAGGCAGGCATGGCGCGGCTCTTCATGCAAGGCGGTGGCGGAACAGCCAGGCCGCCAGCGGCAAGGTGACGGCGGAGATACCGACGAAAGGCAACAGATCGTGCCAGACGTCGGCCAGGCCGGCGCCCTCCAGGTACACGCTGCGCACCAGGTCCACCGCGAAGCGCAGGGGATTGGCGTACGTGGCGATCTGCAGCGCTTCCGGCATGTTGCGCACCGGCGTGGTCAGGCCGGACAACAGCACCAGCGGCATCAGCAGGACGAAGTTGTAGAGCATGGCCTGCTGCATCGTCGTGGACACCGCCGAGATCGACAGGCCGACACCGACGATGGCGATGGTGAACATCACCGTGCCTCCTAGCAGCACGGCCACGCTGCCCGCCATGGGAATGTGGAACCAGAAAAGCGCGATCGCCAGCACGATGGACGACTGCAATACGCCGATGGCGATGGAGGGCAGTGCCTTGCCGAACATGATGGTGATGGGCCGGTAAGGCGTGACCAGCAACTGGTCGAACGTGCCCTGTTCACGCTCGCGGGCCACCGACAGCGCGGCCAAGGTCATCGTCTGCAACATGCTTAGCGAGGCGATCAGCCCCGGCATGATGCTCCAGCGGGTTTCAAGATTGGGGTTGTACCAGGCACGCATGTCCACATCGACCGGCGGGGGCGCTGCGCCCGGGCGGCTGGCGTTGTAGGCGGTAACGATATCGCGGATCTGGCCGGCCGCCGTGCCGGCCGTGGTCGAGTTGCGGCCATCCAGGATGACCTGCAAGGGCGCCTGTCCGCCGGCGGCCAGCGTGCGTTCGAAGTCGTCGCCGAAATGCAGCACCAGCAAAGCGTCGCCGGCGTCGATCACCGGCGCGATCTCATCGGCCGAACGCAAGGTCGCGACGCGTTCGAAGACGCCGGTGCCGTCCAGCCGCGCCAGCAGTTCCGTCGAGGCCTGGCCGCGCGACTGGTCCAGCACGGCATAGGGAACGTGGGTCAGGTCGAACGTGGCGGCGTACCCGAACAGCAGGCTTTGCAGGATCACCGGCACGATCAGGACCACCCGGCTGGCGGGATCCTTCAGGATCGCCAGGAACTCCTTCAGGCATAGATTTCCCAGCGGACGAAGATAAGCGATCAAGGCATTCATGATGTCGGCCTGTTTGTTCCGCGGTTCTGTTTCATCGGTCCAGCGTCTTGCGGGTCAGGTGGCCCACCCATATCAGCAGCGCCGCCGCGTAGGCGGCCAGGATGGCGCAATCCTTCAGGATCAGCGGCCAGTAATCGCCCGCCAGGAACACCGTCTTGACCAGCTCCATGAAATACGTGGCCGGCAGCGCATGGCCGACGATGTTCACGATGGCGGGCACGTTGCGCAGGTCGAAGACGAAGCCCGACAGCATCGTTGCCGGCATGAAGCTGGCGAGGATGGCGATCTGGCTGGCCAGGAACTGATTGCGGGTGACCGCCGAGATCAGGAGCCCGATGCCCAGCGACACCAGCATGTAGAGCGTCGATCCCGCCAGCAGCGCGGCCATGGAGCCTTGCAAGGGCACCTGGAACAGGAACAGCGCCGCCACCAGGCACAGGGCCAGTCCCGCCATGCCGACGCAGAAGTAGGGAATGATCTTGGCAAGCAGCACTTCCACCGGGCGCACCGGGGTAACGAACAGCGCTTCCAGCGTGCCGCGCTCCCATTCGCGTGCCATGACCAGCGCGGTCAGGAAGGTGCCGATCAAGGTCATGATCAGCACGACCAGGCCCGGGACCAGATACCACGTGCTGTCGTTGGCGGCGTTGAACCACATGCGATCCACCACCGTGACGCTGCCGTTGCCCGACATGGACAGGCTTGCGCCGCGGTCCGCCTGCTTCTGCAGCCAGATGGCGACGGCGCCTTGCAGGTAGCCGCCTACCACCAGCGCGCGCGTGGGATCGCTGCCCGATACCAGCGTCTGCACCGTTGCATTGCCCGCGGCATAGCGGCGCGCGAAATCGCTGGGGATGCGCAGGATGGCGTCGGTTTCGTCGGCAGCCAGGGCGCGTTCGGCGTCATGCCATGAACCCGCGGGCAGGCGGGTCAGGTAAGGCGATAGCGCAATGCTGGCGGCCAGGTCATGCGCCTGTGGCGACGTGTCTTCCATCACGACCATGACGCGGGCATGCTTCACGTCCAGCGACAGGCCGTAGCCGAAGATCAGGATCAGGACGATGGGCAGCACCAGGCCGATCAGCATATTGGCGCGGTCGCGGAACAGCTGGCGCACCTCCTTGCGCGTCAGCGAGGCCAGGCGCCGCCAGAATCCGCCGCCCGTGCGCGTGGCTGGCGTGCTGTTCATGCGCGGGCCTCCGCCGGCGCGCCATTGCGCCCGCGTTCGACGATGCCGATGAAGGCATCTTCCATGGTCATCGTATGTTCCGTCGTGGCGCCCGCCTGGGCGCGGACTTCGTCGGGCGTGCCCAGCGCCAGCAGCTTGCCGGCATCCTGGATCACGATGCGGTCGCAGTATTCGGCTTCTTCCATGAAGTGCGTGGTGATGACGATCGTCGTGCCCGTCTGTGCCAGCGCGGTGATGCGGCGCCAGAACGCGCGGCGTGCCAGCGGATCGGCGCCGCTGGTGGGTTCGTCCAGGAACAGGATGTCGGGCTCATGCAGCAGGCCTACCGCCATGGCGAGCCGTTGCTTGATGCCCCCAGCCAATTGTCCGGCGGGCTGGTCCAGATGCTGGCGCAAGGCGAACTGCTCCGTGACCGCGGCGATACGTTCGCGCAGCCGCGCGCCATGCAGGCCATAGGCGCCGCCGAAAAAGCGCAGGTTTTCCGCGGCGGACAGGTCGCCGTACAGCGCGAAGGCCTGCGATACGTAGCCGATCCGCGACCGCGCCTGCGCCCGCGCCGTGCGCAGGTCCATGCCGGCCACGCGCGCCGTGCCGCCGCTGGCCGGCAACAGCCCGCACAGCATGCGGAAGGTCGTGGTCTTGCCCGCGCCGTTCGGGCCGAGCAGGCCGAAGATCTCGCCGCGCGCGACGTTGAACGTGGTGCGGTCCACCGCGGTGAAATCGCCGAACTTGCGGATCAGGTCATGGACTTCGATCGCTGGCTCGCCGGGATGCGCCGGCGCGTCCGTGACGCCGGCGGTCGGCGTCACCGAGCCGTCGGAAGAGGCGGCCGCGCTGGCCATGTCTCCGGCGTCGCCGGCCTCCTCGACGCGCGCGCGCAGCAGCACCATGAAGCCATCTTCCAGCCGGGCCGGCACGGCCCGCGCATCCGCGGCCTGGTCTCCCAGCGCGTCGATATCGCCGCCAGGGCGCAGGATGAACCGCACCTCTCCACCACGCGGGACGGCATCGACCACCTGGTCGTGACGGTCCAGCAACCGGGCCTGGCGCGCGCGCGGCGCTTCGCCGGGCGGCGCCGGCACGACGAAGCACAAGCCTTCCGCGCGCGCGGCGATGGCGGCGGGCGCGCCGCCCGCGAGCAGGCCGCCCTCATGCAGCACATGCACGCAGGCGCAGCGCTCCGCTTCGTCCATGTACGCCGTGGCGACCAGGACGGTCAGGGATTCGTCGCGCACCATCCGGTCGATGATCTCCCACAGCTCGCGCCGGGACAGCGGGTCGACGCCCACCGTGGGCTCGTCCAGCAGCAGCAGGTCGGGCGAACGCACCAGCGTGCAGGCCAACCCCAGCTTCTGCTTCATGCCGCCCGACAGCTTGCCGGCCAGGCGCCCGGTGAAGCGCGCCAGGTCCGTCATCTCGAGCAGGCGGGCGTAGCGTTCGCGCCGCGCGTCGGCCGGCACGCCATGCAGGTCGGCGTACAGGTCCAGGTTTTCCTGGACGCTGAGGTCCGTGTACAGCCCGAAACGCTGTGGCATGTAGCTGATGCGCTCCTGCACGGCCTGCGCATCGCGCGCGACGTCGTATCCGAGCACCTGTAGTTGCCCTGCGTCAGGACGCATGAGGCCGGCGACCAGCCGCAGGAAGGTGGTCTTTCCCGCGCCGTCCGGGCCGACCAGGGCGGTGACGGTGCCGCGCGCCACGTGCAGCGTGACGCCGTCCAGCGCCCGCACGTGCCGACCCGCCGTTTTCACGGCGAAGCCTTTGCCGATGTCCCGCGCGTCGATGGCCAGGCCGTCGCCGTCCATCAGCGCGCGGCTCCCGCCGTGCCGGGGTCCAGGGCGATGGCCACGGTGGCCGGCATGCCCAGGCGCAGGCGATCTTCGGGGTCTTCGACCAGCACGCGGATTTCGTACACCAGGCTGGTGCGCAGGGTTTCGGTCTGCACGTTCTTCGGCGTGAACTCCGCCACCGAAGAGATATAGCCGACCTTGCCGGCCACGGCCTGTCCGGGATAGCTGTCGGTGTAGACCTGCGCCGCCATGCCCATCTTCACGCGGCCCAGGTCCGTTTCGTTGACGTAGGCGCGTATCCATTTGGGATCGTAGACGGCCAGCGTGTAGACCGGCCGTTGGGGGGACGCCATGTCGCCGGGCTCCAGCAGCCGGGCGCGGACCACCGCGTCGCGCGGCGCTTTCAGTTCGGCCAGGTCCAGGCGATGTTGCAGCAGATCCGCCTGGGCCCGGGCGGCCTGCAGGGCGGCTTCGGCTTCGGCGATATCTTCCTTGCGCGGGCCGACCTTGGCCAGGCGCAGGCTCTGCTGGCGGTTGTCCAGCTGTGCCTGGGCCACCCGCAGGCGCGAGGCGGCATTGTCCAGGTCGTCGCGGCTGACGCCGCGGCCACCAGTGTCGCCGGCCACGCCCTGCAGGCGCTTCAACTGCCGGGCGGCAAGGTCGGCGTCGGCCTGGGCGGCGATGACTTGCGCCTGGGCCTGCTGGACTTCCTCCGGCCGCGAACCGTTCCGCAAGCGCAGCAGCGATTGCTCGCGCATCGCCACGTCGGCGCGCGCCTGCGCCAGCTCCAGCGCCAGCGTTCGGGTATCCAGCCGCGCCACGACCTGCCCGGCGCGGACGCGGTCGCCTTCGTCCACCTTCATCTCGGCGATGCGGTCGCTGCCATCGAAGGCCAGGGCGATCTGGCGGATATCGACGTTGCCGTAGAGCGTCAGGCGGTTCGGATCGGTGGGGTTGCGATTCAACGCCCAGTAGACGGCGGCGGCGGCCGCCAGCAGTACAACGACGACCAGGATGGCTGTTTTTTTCTTCATGATCGGTGGGTCGTATCCCTGGCTTGATATCTAAGTCAAATTTGGATTTGAGTTAAACTATACCTACATTTTTGCCGCATTGCACAGCGCGCGTATTGCGCTGGGTCATGCATACGAGCCTCTCCATGCCGCCCAAAAGCCCTCCCACCGCGACGCCGTCGCCCGCGCGTCCACGCGCCGACGGCGAGGCCACTCGCGTGAACATCCTCGAGGCGGCCGGCCAGCTGTTCGCCGAGCGGGGCTACGCCGACACCACCAGCAAGGCCATCTGCGCCCGGGCAAAAACCAACATTGCGGCGGTCAATTACTACTTCGGCAGCCGCGACGGGCTGTATCTCGCGCTGTTGCGCGAGGTGCATAGGCGTGTGATGAGCATGGATTTCCTGCGCGGCCTGGCCGACAGCGAGCTTTCCGCCGAGGAAAAACTGGGCGTATTCCTCGATGGCCTGGTCAGCGCCATCGTCGATGCAAGCAGTTGGCATACCCGGCTGTGGGCGCGCGAAATCGTGTCGCCTTCGCCCCTGCTGGCGCAAGTCATGCGCGAAGAAGCGATGCCCAAGTTCCAGGTGTTGAGCGGCATCGTGGCCGAGATCACCGGCTTGCCGCTCGACACGCCGGCGTTGACCTGTTGCGTGCTCAGCGTGGTGGCGCCTTGCCTGATGCTGCTGGTGCTGGCCCCGGGCGTGGAATCGCCGATGCAGGCCCTGTTCGACTGCCCGGCGGCGGAACTCGCGGCGCAGATGAAGGTGCTGGCATTGCAGGGGCTGCGCGCGGTGGCCTAAGGTCGCTTTGATACCATTGCCGTTTGTAGAACCCGCCAACACAGGACGCCGGGGAACGACGATCTCCCGGCCGCAGAATACCCATGAAGAAGTGGACCAAACGCATATCGATAGGCGTGGCGGCCGTGCTCGCCCTGGCCGTCGCGGCGGCCGCGGTCTTTCTGTTGACCTTCGATCCCAACGCCTACAAGGACCGCCTGCAGGCCTGGGTGCAGGAGCGTTATCACCGCACGCTGACCATAGAGGGGGACATCGATGCCACGCTGTTCCCGCGCCTGGGGCTGACGCTTCAGGGCGTCACGCTATCGGAGCCCAATAGCAGCGATACGTTCGCGTCGATGGAAACGGCGCGCATGTCCGTGGCGATATGGCCGCTGCTGTCGCGCCATATTATCCTGGACCACGCGAGCTTCAGTGGCGTGAAGGCACGCGTGGTGCGGGACAAGCAGGGCAGGCTGAATTTCCAGGATCTGCTGGGCGAACCCAGGCAGCCGCGTCAGGCGACGCCCGAGCCGGCGGACCAGGACCGCTCGTCCGGTCCCGCGCCCACCATCGATATCGCCGGACTGGATATCAAGGATGGCGAAATCCAGTTGCAGGACGACGCCCACGGACGCGCGCTGGTCATTTCGCAGCTGAACGCGCGGACGGGCCGCATGCGCATCGACGAACCCTTCGACGCCAGCGTGTCGGCGCACGTCCAGGGCGCCAATCCGAGGGTCGACACGGACATCGCGGGCAAGGCCGTCGTGCGCCTGGATCCCGAAGCCCAGCGCTACGAAGTGCGCGGGCTGGACCTGAAGGTGTCCGGCCAATTGCCTGACGCCAACGCCCGCAACCTGACCGCGCGCGGCAACCTGAACTATGACGGCAAGAGCGGGGTGCTGGACGCCAACGCGATCGAGCTGGTGTTCCAGGGCGATATCGCCAATGTGGAAGGCGGGACGGCCAGCGCCGACGCCAGCCTGGCGGCGGAACGCCTGCGCGCCGATCCGGCCAGTGGCGCCATCCTGGCGTCCAAGGTGGCGGTCCGCGCCAAGGGCACGCTGCCGCGCGGCCCGTTCGAATTCGCCGCCGATGCGCCGGCCCTGGATGTTTCGCCCACGGCGGCTTCCGGTGATGCCATCAGCGCGCGCGTGCGGATCGCCGGTCCGGATAGCGTGGATGCGCGGCTGGCCATCGACGGGATCAGCGGCAACAGCAGCAATCTTTCCGTCGCGCAGGCGAAGGTCGCTGCCGATATCAAGCAGGGGGGCCGCGGCTGGAACGTCAGCGCCGCGTCGCCCGTGACGCTGGACCTGCGCCAGCGCGCCGGCGCCATGCCGACGATGGCGGGCGAATTGGTCGTCACCGCGCCGGGCCTGCCGGGCGGCGCCATGCGCGTGCCGTATACGGGCGCGCTGCGGGCCGACCTGACGAAGAAGTCGGCGGAGGTTGCGCTGGATGCGCAGGTGGAGGGCGGCAAGCTGACCTTGACGGCGGATGCCACGCAGCTGGGCGCCAAGCCGGCGGTCCGTTTCGCATTGAATGCCGATACGCTGGATCTGGACAAGCTGTTGCCGGACGCGGCGGCCCGGCCATCGACGACGCCGGCCACTTCCGGGCCGGGAACCGCGCCCGCCGCGCCCGCTGCTCCGAACGCCGCGCCTGCGGCGGCCGCCCAGCCGGCCGCCGGTGCGGCAGGCCCGGCGCCCGCCACGGCCGGCGCTTCGGCCGGCGCCGCGCCGCCGGCGACGGCGGGTGTTGCCGCCGGAGCGCCCCCGTCCGCGCCGGCATCCGGCGCCGCGTCCGCGGCCGTACCCGCGCAAACCGCGGCGGCCCAGCCGGGCGCCATCGACCTGTCTGCCCTGATCGGGCCGACCGCGCAGGGCACCGTCAAGGCGGGCCGCCTCGTCGCGCAGGGGGTCACCATGCAGAACCTCGCGGCCAGCGTCAAACTGGCGCAGGGCAAGCTGGACGTCACTCCGCTCACGGCCAATCTCTACAACGGCAAGCTGGCCGGCAGCCTGGCCCTGGACGCGACGCGCGACAACGCGCTCACCACGCGCTTCACGCTGGATGGCGTGGCCATGGGCCCGTTGCTGACCGACCTGACCAAGCGATCCTCGCTGACCGGCGTGGGCAGCGTATCGGCGAACCTGAGCACCCATGGCGCCCGGTCCACGGCCATGCGCGACAACCTGGCGGGCACCCTCCAGTTGCGGTTGCGCGAAGGCGCCATCAAGGGCTTCGACGTGGCCCGCTCCTTGCGCGAGCTGAAGCAGTTGATACTCGGCGGCAAGGGCGCTGCGTCCGACGACGTCGCGGCCGATACGTCGCGCGAAACCACCTTCACCCGCATGGATGCCGACCTGGCGATTGCGGCGGGCGTGGCCACCATCAAGAAGCTGGACGTCGCGTCGCCGGTGATACGCTTGAGCGAAGGTTCACCGGCCATCATCGACCTGCCCAAGGGCACACTGGATGTCGTCGCGAACGTGCGGCTGGCCGATCCGCCGCCCGTGGATATGCGCGAGTTGCGCGGCGTGGCGGTGCCGGTGCATGTGGCCGGCCCGTACGACCAGTTGCGGTATCGGGTGGACTGGCGATCCGTGGCGGGCGACGCCGTCACGCGGACGCTGGAGCGCGCGCTGGGCGGCAAGGGCGCCGATCAGCAGGACAACGAATCGCGCCGGGATCGCTTGCGCGACCTAGGCAAGATGCTTAAGGGGATAACCGGGAAATGAGCACTCGATACCATCCCGTCGCGCACTGCGGCGGCCTGGACGATCCACGCGCCGCCGACTACGACCGCCGCTGGCTGGCGGTGAACTCCGGCGGACAATGGATCACGCGCGACGCCTGTCCGAAGCTGGCGGACATTTCGGTCGAACTGCGTTTCGGCTACCTGGTGCTGCGCGCGCCCGGCATGTTGCGCATCGATATCCCGCTGGATGTCATCGAGGACGACGACAGCGTGCGTACCGCCGTGCTGGTCGGCCAGCAGGCCGTCGACGTCGTCGACGAAGGCGAACTCGCGGCAGCATGGATATCCAATTACACGGGAATTCCATGCCGCTTGATGAAGGTGCATCCGGACATGGGGCCCGTCGACTGGCCGGAGTAAGCGCTTCGGCCTTTTCCTTTCACCCTTTGCGCATGCCGCTCATGAAGGCATGCGCGACCAGGCCGGCCGCCAGCCCCCAGAAGGCCGACCCCACGCCCCAGAACGTCATGCCGGAGGCGGTGGCCAGCAGCGTGATCAGCGCGGCTTCGCGGCCGGGCTCGTCGCGCATGGCGGCCGCCATGCCACCCATGATGGGCGCCAGCAGGGCCAGCCCCGCCAGGGCGGCGATCAAGGTCGGTGGCAAGGCCTGGAAAAACACGGCGACCGCGCCGGCCGCCACGCTCAATACGACATAGGCCACGCCATAGGCGACGGCGGCGACATAGCGCCGCGCCGGATCGGGATGCGCTTCGCGCCCCGCGCAGATGGCCGCGATGATGGCCGCCAGCGTTACGCTGTGCGCGCCGAACGGCGCCGCGACCAGTCCCACGGCACCGCTGACGGCAATGACGCGCGAAGCCGGGACGTCGCGGTAGCCCGCGGCCTGCAACACCGCCAACCCGGGCAGGTTCTGCGACGCCATGCCGACCACGAACAAGGGCACGGCCAGGCTGATGACCGCGCGCCCCGTGAAGACGGGCGTGGTCCAGACGAACTCGGTCATGTGCCATTCCGCACCGCCGAAACTCAGCAGCCCTTGTGCGGCGGCGGCCGCGAGTCCTGTCGCCAGCACGGCCAGGATGGCGTAGCGGGGCGCGCAGCGTTTGAAGATCAGGTAAACCAGCGCCATCGGCAGCACCAGCGCGGCCTGCCGGCCCATGGCGCCGAAGACGCCGATGCCGAAATTCAGCAGCACGCCGGCCAGCATGGCGGAAGCGATCTGCGGCGGGATACGGCGCGCGATCGGATCGACCCAGCCGAGCAGGCCGCACACGAGGGCCAGGGCGGCGGCCACGACGAAGGCGCCGACGGCTTCGGCAAATGGCACGCCGGCCAGCGCGGTGATCAGCAGCGCCGCGCCGGGCGTGGACCATGCCAGCACGATGGGCAGGCGCGTGCGCATGCTTAGCCACACGCCGCCCAGGCCCAGGGCCAGGCAGATCGATCCCAGCCAGGATCCGATGCGCGCGGCGTCCAGGCCGACGGTGTGGCCGGCCTGCACCATCAGCACGGCGGTGCCGCCGAAACTGACGACGACGGCGACCAGGCCGGCGACGATGGCGGAAAGGGAAAGATCGCCGCGCAGCGCGCCGGCGCGAGGGGCTGAGTCGGTTTGTACCTGCGTTTCCTGCATATGGGCTATGTGATCAGGTGCGGCCGGCCAGGTGCGGGCGGTGAGGTGCGGGCGGTGAGGTGCGGACGGTGAGGTCAGCCAGTCAGTTGCAGCCGGCCAGGCGCGGCCGGCTAGGCGTGGCCGGTCAGGCGCCGGTATTTCGCCATCAGCGCTTCCTGGCCTTCCTGCCACTGCGGGTGGATCTCTATGCATTCCACCGGACAGACCACCTTGCACTGCGGCTCGTCATGATGCCCCACGCATTCCGTGCACTTGTCGGGATCGATGACGTAATAGTCATCGCCCATCGAAATGGCTTCGTTGGGACACTGCGGCTCGCATACGTCGCAGTTGATGCATTCTTCAGTGATCGTCAGAGCCATGGTGGACAGCGGCTTCGAAAGCCGCTCGGGCTGCGCGCAGCGCGCGCGAATAGGCCTATTGTAGTGCCGGCCGCCACCATGCCCGCGCCAGCCGGCGCGCGGCTCATCGAGGCCAGCTCTGCTCGCGGTGCACCTTGGCTTTTTCCTGCAGCCAACGCTCGACCGAAGGGAAGACGAATTTGCTGACGTCCCCGCCCAGTTGAGCGATCTCGCGCACGATGGTGCCGGAAATGAACTGGTATTGGTCGGACGGCGTCATGAACAGCGTTTCGACGTCCGGCAGCAGGTGACGATTCATGCCCGCCATCTGGAATTCATATTCGAAGTCGGACACGGCGCGCAGGCCGCGCACGATCACGCGGCCATTCTGTTCGCGCACGAAATCCTTCAGCAGGCCGCCGAAGCTCTCGACGCGCACATTGGGGTAGTGGCCGAGGACTTCGCGCGCGATCGCGACGCGTTCTTCGATATTGAAAAAGGGCTTCTTGTTGCGGCTATGGGCAACGCCGACCACGACCTCGTCGAACAGCGCGGCGGCGCGCCGTACGAGGTCCTCGTGACCGCGGGTGAGCGGGTCGAATGTGCCGGGGTAAACAGCGATGATCATGCGTCCTCCCTTGATTTATGGGTATGTCGCCTCTCCGAACCGACGATTATTGATCTATTTCTGCATTGCAGCAAACCGTAGTAGCGCATAGTGGACAGCACCGGCACGGTCCTTACGCAACATTTCGAATTGTGGAGCGGCCAGCACGTCCTGCGGCAGCTCGGCTTCGCTTTCGACGTACACCAGCGCATCTTCGGCCAGGACGCCCGGCAGCAGGGGCGCGACCCGTTCCAGCCAGCCCTGGTTGAATGGCGGATCCAGCAGCACCAGGTCGTAGCGCGACGCGTCCATGCGACGCAGGACTTCCATGGCATCGCCCGCGTGGATGCGTATCTGGCTGGCGCCCAGCTTGTCGCGGACGGCGCGCAGGGCGGCCAGGGCGGCCTTGTCGCGTTCCACCATCTGCACGTGCGCCACGCCGCGCGAAGCGGCCTCGAAGCCCAGCGCGCCACTGCCGGCGAACAGATCCAGCACGCTTTTGCCGGCGAAGTCGCCATCCCAGAAATAGTGCAGCCAGTTGAACAGCGTTTCGCGGACCCGGTCCGGTGTCGGCCGCAGCCCGGCCGTATCGATCACTGCAATCGGCGTGCGCCGGTATTGGCCGCCGACGATGCGAATATACTTGGTCGTCATGCTGAATTTCTTCAAGAAAAAATCCCCCGCGCCCGCCCCTGAGCCCGCGCAGGCTCCCCAGCCTGCCGAGCCGGCCGGCCGCGACTCCCAGGATCACGTCCCGCCCGCCACGGCGCCCGAAGCCGCGCCGCGGCTTCCGGATGAGCACGCCCCGTGGCCGGCGGCCAGGGTGGAACCCGCCATCGACCTGGGCGGCACGTCCGCGCGGGTTCCGGGCGCCGGTACCGCGGGCGTATCCGCCGCGCCGGCGCCTGCCGTGGCGACGCCCGGACCAGGGACGTCCAGCGTAGCCGCGCCGACACCGCTGGCGGTGCCGGCGGCGCCCCCGGACCTGCCTTCCGCCGCGACGCCGGCTCAGACCACGTCCGCCGCGGCTCCGGTCGAGCAGGCCGGCAAAAAATCCTGGCTGCAGCGCCTCAAGCAGGGCCTGTCGCGTACCGGCCAGAGCATCGGCGGCCTGTTCGTCGGCGTCAAGGTCGACGAAAACCTGTTCGAGGAACTGGAAACGGCGCTCATTATGGCCGATGCCGGCGTTGAAGCCACCGAGACGCTGTTGAACGCGCTGCGCGCCCGCGTCAAGAAAGAGCGCATCGAAGACGCCGCCCGAGTGCGCGAAGTACTGCGCCAGATCCTGGCCGACCATCTGCGGCCGCTGGAACGCCGGTTCGAGCTGGGCCGGGCGGCCCCGCTGGTGATCATGATCGCCGGCGTGAACGGCGCCGGCAAGACGACCTCCATCGGCAAACTGGCCAACACCTTCCAGCAGCAGGGCGCCAGCGTGCTGCTGGCCGCTGGGGATACCTTCCGCGCCGCCGCCCGCCAGCAATTGATGGAATGGGGCGCCCGCAACAATGTCACGGTGATCGCCCAGGAAGGCGGCGACCCCGCCGCGGTGGCATTCGATGCCGTCAACGCCGGCCGCGCCCGGGGCGTGGGGGTGGTGATGGTCGATACCGCCGGGCGCCTGCCGACGCAGTTGCACCTGATGGAAGAACTCAAGAAGATCCGCCGTGTCGTCGGCAAGGCCGATCCCGCGGCGCCCCATGAAGTGCTGCTGGTGGTCGACGGCAATACGGGCCAGAACGCCCTGGCGCAGATACGGGCCTTCGATGCGGCGATCAATCTGACCGGCCTGGTGGTGACCAAGCTGGACGGCACGGCCAAGGGCGGCACGCTGGCCGCGGTGGCCGCCGGCAGCCAGGGGGTACGCCCGGTTCCGGTCTACTGGATAGGGGTGGGCGAAGGCCTGGAAGACCTCCAGCCCTTCGTCGCCGACGAGTTCGCCGCCGCCTTGCTGGGCATGTCGAACTGAACTGATCCGAACCGAACCGCCGCCGACGCGCGGCGGTTCCCGCTTATCGCCAGAATCGCTTCGCCGCGCCCAGCTTGGCGAAAGCCCGCTGGGCCTCGCCGGTCAGCTTTTCCTGCCTGGCGCTGATCCAGCCCAGGGCGAACCACGCCTGCGGATGGCGGCTGCTCCACTGGCGATACAGATCATGCGCGACCGACAGATCGTTCATCTCGCCCAACACGTCCTGCACCGCCGCCAGGCGGCGCCGGTAGTCGCGCATCCGGTTCGCCGGCAGCAGGGATTCCGCGAAGCTCAGGCCGTAGCGCAGGCGCTTGGCGCGTTTGCGCAGATCGTGGCGCGTCGGGATATCCAGTTCGGCGAACCGCTGGCCTTCCGCCAGCACCTGCTTGTGCCATTTGCGTAGCCGGCGCCCCAACAGGGTAGGCAGGTCACGCGGTTCGCGCGGGGTCAGCGGGATGATGGTGGGATGGATGATCTCCGGGTCGTGCGCGGGCGTACCGGCGTAAACGCCATTGCCGCCGGCCCTGTCGACGTCCTGGGCGCCGGCATCTGCCGCATCGATGGCGCCGCCCCCGCTGTCCTTGCCTGCCGCGCTGGCCGCACCGTCCTCGGCGGCGGCGAGCAGGCCACCGGGCAATCTGAGGCTCTTGTGCGCGTTCCCGCCCGGGGCGGCACCACCCGCCATCGCGGTTTCCAATGTTTCCGGCGCGGGGCGCACGTCCAGCGTCCACTCCAGCATGTCCAGCAGCCAGCCCTGGAAGGCCTTGCCGGCGGCGGTGTCGCGCGCCGCCACCGGGGCCGTATCGGACCCCGGTATCGGAAAGGTGGGCATGCCGGCTTTCACCAGCGCCGGGATGATGGACTCCTGCAGCACGTCCTGGTCGCGATTGGCGCCGAAGGCCGCGAAGTATTCCCGCAGGGCGTTTTGCGCGTCATCCGACGGCAATTCGGCCCAGCCGCGGAAAAGGCGCCAGGCCGATCGCAGGCGGCGTATGCCCACCCGAAGCTGGTGCACGTGTTCCGGCTGGCCGGCGCCATAGACGTCCAGCGTATCGACTTCGGCCAGCATCGCGGCGTTGCGCATGATCTGGTTCAGGCATTCGCTCGCGACCGCCGCCAGGCCCTGCGGGGGCGTCATGCCCGGCGACAGGTGGATGGGCTTGGTGGCGCGCGGCCCCCAGAATTCCGCGATCGCCGCCTTGCGCGCGTCTTCCGTCAGGCCTGGCCGAGCCAGCGTATGTGCCAACTGCGCCAGGCTGTCGCCGCGTTCCGACTTGCTGCGGGGATCCAGTACCAGGCCATGGCGAGGCAGCCAGGTGCGCGCCGTGGCGAAGATGGCGGCAGGACGGCCCGACATCAGTTCGAATTCGACTTCGGAGATGGGCAGCTCGAACTCGCCCGCGCGCAGCACGCCCTGGTCGTAGGCGATCTCCACCGTGCCCTGCCGCGTGCGCGTCTTGCGGACCAGGCGGATGACGTCCGTCTCGTAGCGGAGTTCCAGTTCGCCCTTCAGCGCGGCCAGCGCGTCATGGACTTCGGTGCCGGCATAGACGGACAGGTCCAGGATGGGCCCGGGGCGGGGATGATTCATCTCCACGCGCGTGATCGCGTTGGCCCCGGGGGTTTTCAAGGTCTGCACCCAGTTGCGACCCTCGCGCCGCAGGCGGATGGCGATCCGGGCCCGCGCCAGTTCGCGTTCCGGGGTGTCGAAATACATCGCATGCAGGGGTACGCGTTCCGCGCCCGCCTGCCTGAGTTCTCGTTCGACGTTAGCCCGGGCCGCCGCAGGCACGTGCAGCTTCAGTTCCTGTTCCGACATGACGTTCCGCAAAACAAAGTGACCCGCGATAGTACCCATCCGTTGATTGGATAGTGATGACGTGTCATAAATTCGTCATTCGCACGCGGTTGACGGGGAGTTCGGGGTGCGCATGCCGTCTGCGCTCCGCCGCGGAGCGGTAAAATCGGTTTTTTCCGCCCGCCTGTCGCCGTCATGTCCGCCCAGCTTACTCCCGCCGCGTCCGCCGCCGAAGCCGAATCCTTCGGCATCGCCTCGGTCGCCGAAATCATCGCCGAGCTGCGCGCCGGGCGCATCGTCATTCTGGTCGACGAAGAAGACCGGGAAAACGAAGGCGACCTGGTCATGGCGGCGGAATTCGTCACGCCGGAGGCCATCAACTTCATGGTCACCCACGGCCGCGGCCTGGTCTGCCTGACGCTGACGGAAGAACGCTGTCGCCAGCTGGACCTGCCGCTGATGGCCACCCGCAACGGCACTCGCTTTGGCACCAATTTCACCGTGTCGATCGAGGCCGCGGAAGGCGTGGAAACCGGCATTTCGGCCGCCGACCGCGCCCGCACCATACGCGTGGCCGTGGCGCGCGACGCCAAGCCGGCCGATCTGGTGCAGCCTGGCCATATCTTCCCCGTACGCGCCGTGCCTGGCGGCGTCCTGGTCCGGGCCGGCCATACCGAAGCCGGCTGCGACCTGACCGCCATGGCGGGCCTGACCCCGGCCGCCGTCATCTGCGAAATCCTGAAGCCGGACGGCACGATGGCGCGCCTGCCCGACCTGGTGGCGTTCGCCCAGGCGCACGACCTGAAGATAGGCACCATCGCCGACCTGATCCAGTACCGCAGCGAGCACGAATCCATCATCCAGCGGCTGGGCGAGCGCCCGATGCGTACGCCGTGGGGCACCTTCCGCTCGGTTGCGTATCGCGACACCGCCACGCAATCCATCCACCTGGCCCTGGTGCACGGCGACATCGACCCGCAGCGCGAAACCCTGGTGCGGGTGCACGAACCCGCGTCGCTGCTGGATGTCCTGGACATGGGCGCCAGCCAGCACAGCTGGGGCGTGGCGCAGGCCCTGCAGACCATCGCCACCGCGCCGGCCGGCGTGGTGGTGCTGATGAATTGCCAGGCGGGCGGCGAACACCTGTCCGACCAGATCGCCGCCTGGGGCGAGCCCGCCAGTGGCGCCAGGGACGAATCCCGCGCCGACCGCGTGGGGCTGCGCACCTATGGCATCGGCGCCCAGATCCTGCGCGACCTGAACGTCGGCCAGATGAAATTGCTGGCGCGGCCGCGCCGGATGCCCAGCATGGCGGGCTTCGCCCTGTCGATTACAGGTTACGATTGCGACCCTCCCGCGTCCCCGGTACGCTAGGCGCACAGGCTTTACTCGCGGGTGCCGCCTTCCGGCACCCGCCGCTTCCATCTTTTGCGACCACCGCCGCAACCCTATAAGGCAGTCATCGATGAATCCCTACACCTTATCCCCCGACATGAACGGCGAGGGGCTGCACATCGGCATCGTCCGCGCCCGGTTCAACGAGGAGATCGGCCAGGCCGAACAGGAAGCTTGCCTGGAAGAACTGGCCAAGCTGGGTGTCGACGAACGCGACGTCATGCTGGTTTCCGTGCCGGGTGCGCTGGAACTGGGCGTCACGCTGGCGCGCATGGCCGAAACCTATGAATTCGACGCCCTGATCGCACTGGGCGCGGTGATCCGTGGGGAAACCTACCATTTCGAGGTCGTCAGCAACGAAATGGCCGCCGCGATCACCCGTATTTCCGTGGAAACCGGCATCCCCATCGCCAACGGCGTGTTGACGGTCGATACCGACGAACAGGCCGAAGCCCGCGCGCCTGGCAAGGGCCGCGACTGCGCCCAGGTCGCCGTCGAGATGGCCAACCTGATCGCCGCCCTCGAACCCGAAGAAGACGACGAGGACGAGGAAGAAGAGGACGAAGATTTCGACGAAGAAGAAGACGATGACAACCGCCGCTGATCAAGCCGCCCAGGTACGCGCCAACGCGCGCAGCGCGCGTCGCCGCGCCCGCGAATTCGCCCTGCAGGGCGTCTATGCCTGGCTGCTGCGCGGCGGCGAAGGCACCCAGGACGCCGGCGAAATCGACGCCCATCTGCGCGATGCCGAGGATTTTTCCGAAGCCGATGCGCAGTGGTTCAAAACCCTGCTGCACGGTGTGCTGCGTGAAGCGCCCGACCTGCGCGAGCGCTTCACGCCCTTCATCGACAGGCCGCTGAACGAGCTGTCGCCGGTCGAACACGGCATACTGTTGATCGGCAGCTACGAGCTGGTGCACCACGTCGAAGTCCCGTACAAGGTCGCCATCAACGAGGCCGTCGAACTGGCCAAGTCCTTTGGCGGTACCGACGGCTTCAAGTTCGTGAACGGCGTGCTGGACAAGCTGGCGGCGGACGTACGGGCCAAGGAAGTCGCGGCGGCCGCGCGCCGCTGATCCCGACGGAACCAGCTCGCGCGGCGTCGATCCATTGCAAGGAATCCGCGTGGCTTCCGAGTTCGACCTGATAGACCGGTACTTCAAGCGCGCCGCCCCGCCTGGCATGCTGGGCGTCGGCGACGATTGCGCGCTGTTCGGCGTGCCGGCCGGCATGCAGGTGGCGACCAGTACCGACCTGTTGATCGAAGGCCGGCATTTCTTTCCGGACGTCGATCCACGCGCCCTCGGGCACAAGGCGCTGGCGGTGAACGTATCGGACCTTGCCGCGATGGGCGCACGGCCCATCGGCTGCCTGCTGGGGCTGGCGCTGCCGGAAGCCAGGGAGCCCTGGCTGGCGGCCTTCGCCCAGGGCTTCCATGCCATGGCCGACCAGGCAGGCTGCCCGCTGATAGGCGGCGACACGACGGGCAATCCCGGCGCGCTCGCCATCAGCGTGACGGTGTTTGGCGCGGTCCGGCCGGAAGCCGCCTTGCGCCGCGACGGTGCGCGGGTGGGTGACGATATCTGGGTGTCGGGCACCTTGGGCGATGCCGATATCGCCTATCGGCTGCTGGGCGGCCACATGCCCGCCGACGAGGCGCTGCTGGCGCGCACGCGCACGGCGCTGGAATGGCCGCAGCCACGTTACACCCTGGGTCCGGCCCTGGCCGGCGTCGCCCACGCGGCCATCGACATCTCCGACGGGCTGCTGCAGGACCTGGGCCACATCCTGAAGGCCAGCGGCGTCGGCGCCCGGTTGGCGCTGGATGCCATGCCGGTTTCCACCGCGCTGGCGGATCTGCCGCCCGCCCGCGTGCGGCACGCCGTGCTGGCCGGTGGCGACGTTTATGAATTGTGCTTTACGGCCCCTCCCGACCGCGCCGACGCCGTCCGCCGCATCGGCGCCGAATGCGGGGTGGCGGTGAGCCGCATCGGCGTCGTCGATGCCGGCGGCCAGCTCGTGGTGCTGGATGCGGACGGCACCCCGTTGCGCGACCTTCCCCGCGGTTTCGATCACTTCCGTTCCTCATGAATCACACTACGCCGGATCCAGATCCCGTTTCCATGCGGGCACGCGCCCGCGTCGCTTTCCCGTCCTTTTCGTGGATATCGAAGACCCCAAGCCGCTTCGTCGCCTTCGGCCTGGGCTCGGGCCTGATCCGGCCGGCCTCGGGTACCTGGGGCACCCTGCTGGCCTGGATCCTGTGGCTGCCCGCGGCGCACTGGCTCGGCGACCTGGCGTTGGGCCTGCTAATTGCTCTGGCGATCGTCTATGGATGCTGGGCTTGTCATCGTGCGGGCCAGGAACTCGGCGAACCCGATCATGTCGGTATGGTCTGGGACGAAATGGCCGCCTTCTGGCTGGTGTTGTGGCTGGTGCCGAGCGGGTGGGTGGCGCAACTTTGCGCCTTTGTCCTGTTCCGTGTTTTCGACATCGTCAAGCCGCCGCCCATCCGCTATTTTGATGCGCGCATGAAGAACGGTATTGGTGTGATGTGGGATGACTTGCTGGCGGCGGCTTATGCGCTGCTGGTCATGGCAATTGCAGTGCGTATGGGAGCATTTCAATGACGACGTTCGACAGCAATACGATCAACCTGGCCGCCGCGCTGGGGCGGGAACTGAAGCGCCGCAACTGGATGATGGGTACGGCCGAATCCTGCACCGGCGGGCTGGTCGCCGGCGCCATCACGGCGGTCGCGGGCTCCAGCGCCTGGTTCGACCGAGGCTTCGTCACCTACAGCAACGAAGCCAAGGTCGTCGACCTGCAGGTATCGCCGGATACGCTGAACCTGTATGGCGCCGTCAGCGAACCCGTGGCCCAGGAAATGGCCAACGGCGTATTGCTGGAATCCCTGGGCGCGCACGTGGCGGTGTCCACCACGGGCATCGCCGGGCCGGAAGGCGGAACGCCCGGCAAGCCCGTGGGCATGGTGTGCTTCGGTTTCGCGGTGCGCGTGGGCAGCGGCATCACCACCCGCGCCGCCACGCACGTATTCACCGGCGACCGCGCGCAGATCCGCGAGCAGGCGGTGGCGTTCGCCCTGCTGGGCCTGCTCGAAACCATAGGCGCCAGGGTCGAGGAACCGGCACCCACGCTGGTCTGATCGCTGCTGCCCTATCGCGGCCCTGTCGCGTCCTGATGGCGGCCCGGCATCGCATGACGATGCCGGGCCGTTGTCATGTCCGATCGAAAAGGACCGCCGACGTCAGCGCACCGCGTTGATGGCGTCGCGCAGGTCCTTGGCGGCCGCGCCCGCGGCTTCACGCCAATCCTTGCCGCCCGACGCGTACAGGATGGCGCGGGACGAACTGATCAACATGCCTGTCCCGTGCGCATCGCGCGCATTGGTCACGGTGGCCGTCACGTCGCCGCCCTGCGCGCCTATGCCCGGTATCAGCAGCGGGACGGCATCGCCCACGCGCTGGCGCACCGAGGCAAGCTCGTTGGGATAGGTGGCGCCCACCACCAGGCCGCATTGGCCGTGGCTGTTCCATTTATCCGCGACCAGGCCGGCCACGTGCAGGTATAGCGGTTCGCCTTCTTCCGTTTTCAGGAACTGCAGGTCCGAGCCGCCGGGGTTGGAGGTGCGGCACAGGACGAACACGCCGCGATCGGTCCAGCGCAGATAGGGTTCGACCGAATCCAGGCCCATGTACGGGCTGACGGTCACGCAATGCGCGTTGTAGCGCTCGAAGGCCTCGCGTGCGTACTGTTCCGCGGTGGAGCCGATATCGCCGCGCTTGGCGTCGAGCACGATGGCATGGTCCGGATGCCGTTCGCGGATGTGCGCGCACAGCGCCTCCAACTGGTCTTCCGCCCGCGCCGCGGCGAAGTAGGCGATCTGCGGTTTGAAGCTGCAGGCGTAGGGTGCCGTCGCGTCCACGATGTCGCGGCAGAAACGGAAGATGGCGTCCGGCTCCCCGTCCAGTTCATGGGGCAGCCTTTGCACGTCTGGATCCAGGCCGACCGTCAGCAGCGAGCCGGAGGACTCCCAGGCGGCGTCGAGTTTTTCTTTGAAATTCATCGTCAGTGGAATGTTGCGCGTCGGTGAACCGCGCCAGTGTACCGCCTGCCTAGACCGCCCCAGTCACGGGGGATGGTCGCCATCAGGCGTGCCACCTGTCGAGGCAGTCGTTGCGCGGGCGCCGCAAGGACGTAACCAGGTTACATGCGACACGTTGGCCTTTCCCAGTGGCATTGAGGTGGCGAGCTGCAACATAAATTGCCACGCCAAGATAATAATTGTTGTTCGAGACAAACTCGGAAATAATTTGCGCGCTCTTCCGTACCGATTTCATAACCCTGGGAAAAGTGCGATGTGTCTGAGTCTGGCCAATGCCGTTTTGGTGAAGTCCGTTGTCCGCGACGTTCCGGATAAGGTCCGGGCGTTGCCTCCCTACCGGCTCAGGGCATCTGTGCTCGCGCTCGCGATGGCGATGTCCGCGACGGCCTGGGCGGGTAACGGCGGCGCCGGAAGCGCCGTGGTTGTCGCCAGCCAGCCCTACGCGGGCGCCGGCGGGACCAACGGTGACGCGGCCCAGGCCAACGGACAGGCCGCGTCCGTCGTCAATGGGACAGGCAGGAAGGGCGGCGGGGGTGGCGCGACCGACATCACGACAGGTTACGGCGGCAGCGGCGGCCTCGCGGTGATCAACAATGATCCCACCGTCTTCGCGCCGGGCGCGACGGGAAGCGCGGGCGCGGCAGGTGTGTCCACGGTGTCAGGGTCGGTCTCCGGGGCGAGGGGCGCCAATGCCGCGGCGCTCCCCAGCGGCTTGAACAACGGCGCGGGGGGCGGGGGCGGCGGGGTAGGCGTCACCACGAGTGTCGACCTGGTCGTCGGCGCGGGCGCTTCGGTGACCGGCGGCGCGGGGGGCGACAGCTCGCAGAGCGGGAACTCGTCCGGTGGCGGTGGCGGCGGTGGTGCCGGCTTGTTTTCGTCCGCCAATGCGGTTGTGGAGTCGGGCGCGACGATCACGGGTGGCCACGGCGGCACCACGCGGCTGTTCGGCGGCGGTGGTGGCGGGGGCGTGGCGGCCGTGCTGGGCGGCGCGGGCACCCTGGTCAATGCGGGCGTGCTGACGGGGGGCACGGGGGGCAATGCCGCGAGCACCAGCGGGTCGGCCGGGCAAGGCGGTTCCGGCGGGGAAGGGGTATGGATATCCAACGGCGGCACGCTGGTCAACGCCGCCCAGGGCGTGATCGCCGGCGGCGCGGCGGCCGCGATCACGACCAGCAACGTCGCCTTGCCCAAACCGATCGGCGGCGCGGGGGTCGTGGGAAACAATGCCACGGTGGTCAACGCGGGGACGATCACCGCGGGGACCGGCGCCGATGCCGTGCGATTCGTCGGCGGCGTGAATTCGCTGGAGCTGCAAGCGGGTTCCACGATCACCGGCAATGTGGTGGCGTTCAGCAACGCCGATAGCCTCAGGCTGGGCGGCGATACCGACGCCGCCTTCGACGTATCGGCGATCGGTACGATCGCGCAGTACCGGGGCTTCGGCCAATTCGAAAAGACCGGCGCCAGCGACTGGACCCTGACCGGCACGTCGACGTCGGCCATGTCTTGGACGGTGCGGCAGGGCACGCTGGGCGTCGACGGCGCCGTCTCGAATTCGGCGTTCACGGTGAATCGTGGCGCCACGCTGGCTGTCAGCGGCAGCCTGGCCAATTCGTCCATGTCCGTGAGCGGCGCCTCCGTCGAGGTGGCGGCGGGCGGCAGCGTGAACGACTCCCGCTTGACGCTGGCGAGCGGCAGCACCTTGGCGGTGGCCGGGACCGTCGACGGTGCCGCGATCGGCGCCGCCAGCAGTGCGATCGATGTCCTGGCCGGCGGCACGGTGGCGAATTCATCGCTGACCGTGGACGCCGCCAGCACGCTCCTGGTCGCCGGGACGCTGGCGAACTCTCCAGTGGCGCTGAATGGCGGCGCGTTGACGGTCGCCGGGACGCTGGCGAACTCCCCGGTGGCACTGAATGGCGGCGTGGCGACAGTTGCCGGAACACTGGCGAACTCTCCGATGCGCCTGGATGGTGGCACGGCGACAATCAACGGATCGGCGTATGCATCGTCCTTCACGGTCGGCAATGGCGGCGTACTGACCGTCAACGGCGATGCCGGGACTTCCGCGGTGACGGTCGACAAGGGTACGCTGCGTGGCGCCGGCACCGTCGGGGCGACCACCTTGCGCGCCGGCGCGGTGGTGGCGCCGGGCAACAGCATCGGCACGCTGACCGTCAACGGGCCCTACGTGCAGCAGGCCGGCGCGACCTACCAGGCTGAAGTCGATCCGACCTTGCCGGTTTCCGACCGCATCGCGGTGAACGGTACGGCCACGATCCAGAATGGCGCGGTGCTCAACGTGACCAAAACCAGCCCCGCGCCTTATGTGGTGGGTACGCGCTACACGGTCCTGACCGCGACCGATGGCGTGAACGGCGCATTCACCGTGACGGGCGATACCGGATTGAGCGCCTTCCTGGCCTTGAACGGCACTTACGACCCGCGCAACGCCTACCTGGAAGTGAAGCAGACACGCCCGATCGGCGACGTTGCGACCACCCCCAACCAGGCCGCGACCGCGTCCGGGCTGGACTCCCTGGGCCCCGGCGCGCCGGCGGCGGTGCCGGTGGTCAACCAGCAGACCGACGCGGCCGCGCGCACCGCGCTGGATCAACTGTCCGGTGAGATCCATGCCTCGGTGCAGTCGGCGATGCTCGAAAGCAGCCATTTCACGCGTGATGCGGTCAACGAACGGCTGGGCGATGCGTTTACCTGCACCGCCGATCCCGCGGCGGACCCGCGTGCCGTCGCGCCAGCGCGGGCGTCGGGCGCGACGGCCTGCGGCGGCTCGCGGCCGATGGGATGGGCGCGCTTCTACGGCAATTGGGGTCATGCGGACGGCGACAGCGATGCCGCCCGATTGAATCGTTCCGTGGGCGGCTTCTTCATCGGCGCCGACATGCCCGTGGCGGGGAACTGGCGGGCCGGCGTGCTGGCCGGCTACAGCCACGGCTCGTATCGCGTGAACGGCAGCACCGCGACCGCCGACAGCGACGACTACCACCTGGGTGTGTACGGCGGCACGCAATGGGGCGCGCTGGGACTGCGCACCGGCGCGACGTATACCTGGCATGACATCAGCGCCGACCGCCGGCTGGCGGTGCCAGGGTTTTCCGACCGCCTCAGCTCGAATTACAACGCCGGCACCGCGCAGGTCTTCGGCGAACTGGGCTACAAGGTGCCGCTGGGCAGTCGCGCCGACGTCGAGCCCTTCCTGAACCTGGCCTACGTCAATCAGCATGCCGAAGCCTTCGACGAGCGCGGCGGCGCGGACGCGCTGCACGTCGCCAGCCAGGATATGAACACCGGCCTGAGCACGCTGGGCTTGCGTGGGACCACCCGCTTCAGCTTCAACGGCACGGAGTTCCTGTTGAAGGGCATGGTGGGCTGGCGTTACGCGGTGGGCGATATCCGGCCGGTAGCGACCGAATCGTTCCAGGGCGGCGCGTCGTTCGACATTTCCGGGGTGCCGATCGCGCGCAGCCAGGCGGTGGTCGATGTGGGTGTGGGCGTGCACATCACGCGCAATGCGACGATCAGCGTTTCATACAACGGGCAGTATTCGTCCCGCAATACCGATCAGGGCGTGCTGGGCGCGCTCAACGTCGCGTTCTGACAGGCGCGCCGGCCGCGTCCTTCACAACAGGAAGCGGCCGATCGCCACGGCGGCCCAGATCGCCACGGTGAAGATCAGGCAGAGCAGCACCGCGGCGCTGCCCAGGTCCTTGGCGCGTCCCAGCAGCGGGTGCATTTCCACCGAAAGCGCATCGGCCAGGGCCTCGATGGCGGAATTCAGCAGTTCGGTCACCAGCACCATCGTGACCGACATGATAAGAATGAAGACTTCCAGCACGGACCGGCCCAGCCAGAAGGCGGCCGGGATCAGCAGGATGGCCAGGGCGAGTTCCTGGCGGAAGGCCGCTTCGTAACGGATGGCCGCGCGCAGCCCCTGCATGGAATAGCGCAGCGCGTTGAAGATGCGGCGCATGCCGCCGGTGCTTTTATATGGCGAGTGCTGCGGTGTAGGCGTCATGGCGGATAGGTTGGACCGGCGGAAGGGCGACCGCCGCAATGATAAGCAGAAACCCTAATTGTTTCATCATGCCGTGACGCGCAGTATGCGGTCAATTGGTAAGGCCACTTGACCGATCAACCGCATGCCGTTCCACGCCATTGAACCCCGGCGACTGTACCGCCAGATCGCGGACCAGTTGCGGGCCCTGATAGAGCGGGGCGAATTTCCCGTGGGCACCCGCCTGCCCCCGGAACGGGATCTGGCGCTGAAGATGGGTGTTTCGCGGCCCTCGGTGCGCGAAGCCCTGATCGCCCTGGAGGTCGAAGGCCTGGTCGAAGTGCGGATGGGGTCGGGCATCTACGTCCGGGCGCGCGGCGACGGCGCGGCGGCCGGCAGCGTGGTGGCGGAAAGTCCGCTGGACACCATCCTGGCGCGGCAGTTGATCGAAGGCGAGCTGGCGGCGCAGGCCGCCCGCGTGATGAAGGCGCCGGATATCGCCGGCCTGCGCCAGGCGCTGGACGTCATGCGCGAGGAAGCCGGTTCCGGCAACATCCCCGCGCGCGGCGACCGCCTGTTCCATGTGCGCATCGCGGCCGCCACCGAGAACTCGGTGCTGTTGCGGCTGGTGGGCGAGCTTTACGACGAACGCCACAATCCGCTGGCGGTGCAGCTGGGCAGTCATTTCGAGAACGCGGAAAGCTGGGAAGCGGCCATCGCCGAACACGAACGGGTGGTCGACGCGATCGCGGCCGGCGACGCCGCGGCGGCGCGGGCGGCCATGCGCGACCACATGGCCAGGTCGCACGACCGGTTCACCGCGCAGTGGTCGGCAACGGATGGTACGACAGGCAAATCGAAGGCGGTATCCAGAACCATGGGCGCAGCCACGTAGCCATCGCCTCGGGAGGAGACACATGATGGTCGCAAGCCAGGAGCCGCCGGACCGGCAGCCAGGAAAGCGGCAAGGAAGGCTGCAGGGAAGGCAGCCAGGAGTGTCGGCATGAGCATCGCCTGCCGCATCCACGGCGCCCGCGACCTGCGGCTGGAGCCGGACGATCCCGCGCCGCTGGCGCCCCATGACGTCGAGCTGCGCCTGGGCGCGGCCGGCATCTGCGGTTCCGACCTGCATTACTTCCTGCATGGCCGGGTCGGCGCCTTCGTCATCCGCGAGCCGCTGATCCCTGGCCACGAGGCTTCCGGCGTCGTCACGCGTGTCGGCGACGCGGTGACCCGCGTCGCGCCGGGCATGAAGGTCGCCATCAATCCTTCGCATCCCTGCGGGCGCTGCGACTACTGCCGCGCCGGCCGCGACAACCTGTGCAGCAACATGCGTTTCCTGGGCAGCGCCAGCGTCTATCCCCACGTGCAGGGCATGTTCCGCGAGCGTTTCGTGATGGGTGAGCGGCAACTGACGCCGGTGCCGGAAGACATTACGCTGGGTGAGCTGGCCTGTGCCGAGCCGCTGTCCATCGGTCTGCACGGCGTGCGCCGCGCGGGTGAAATGATGGGCCGCACGGTGCTCGTGACCGGCGGCGGCACCATAGGCTGCATGACGGTGATCGCCGCGCGCCTGGCGGGCGCGGCCCGCATCATCGTCTGCGACATCGCCGATCGTCCGCTGGAGATGGCCCGCGCCGTGGGCGCCGACGCCGCCGTGCGCAGCGATACGGCCCACGCGAGCGAACTGGCGGACGTGGCCGACATCGCCATCGAGGCAGCCGGCAGTCCCGCGGCCCTGGCGACCTGCCTGGCCGCTACGCGGCGCGGCGGGCGCATCGTGCAGGTGGGCACGCTGCCGGCCGAAGGCCTGCATTTCCCGGCGAACAGCATCATGGCCCGCGAACTCGACTACGTCGGCGCTTTCCGCGCCGGTCCTGAATTCGATTGGGCCGTTGCCTATCTGCGCGCGCGCAAGGTCGACGTCCGGCCCTTGATGAGCGCGCAACTGCCGCTGGACCAGGCCGTCGCGGCCTTCGAACTGGCGGCCGACCGAACCCGCAGTACCAAGGTGCAACTCGTATGTGAATGATGTTCCATTGAACCGACAGGCAGCGCCGCAGAGCGCATCGACGTCCTGCAAGAAAGAGGAGACACGACATGAAGCAAGGCCAGGCAGCCAGACTACTGTTCGCCGCGCTGGCGCTCGCCGTATCGGCGGGCGCGACCGCGCAGACCAAGCTGAAATGGGCGCACGTCTACGAGACGTCGGAACCTTTCCATACGGAATCGGTGTGGGCCGCCCAGGAGATCGAGAAGCGCACCAACGGCCGCTATCACATCGATGTCTACCCGGCGTCGCAACTGGGCAAGGAAAACGATATCAACCAGGGCCTGACGCTGGGCACGGTGGACATGATCATCTCCGGCTCCAGCTTCGCCGCCAAGGCGTTCCCGCGCATCGGCGTCACCTACTATCCCTATACCTTCCGCGACCCGCAGCATCTGCTGGCCTATACCAAGAGCGATATCTACAAGGAACTGGTGGAAGGCTACGAGAAGAAGAGCAATAACCACATCGTCGCCACCACCTACTACGGCACGCGGCAAACCACGTCCAACCGGCGCATCCAGAAGTGCTCCGACATGCAGGGCCTGAAGATGCGCGTGCCCGACGTGCCGGCCTACCTGGCGATGCCGCGCGCCTGCGGCGCCAATACGTCGCCGATCGCATTCGCCGAGGTCTACCTGGCCTTGCAGAACGGCACCGTCGAGGCCCAGGAAAATCCGCTGACCACGATCGAGGCCAAGAAGTTCTACGAAGTGCAGAAGTACATCGCGCTGACCGGCCACATCGTCGACCACCTGAACACGATCATCTCCGGCCAGTTGTGGAAGAAGCTGTCTCCCGAGGATCGCCAGATCTTCTCGGACGTGGCGCAGCAGGCTGCCGAACGCGCGTCCAAGCAGATCATCGCGCGCGAACAGCAGCTGGTGGATGAATTCAAGAAAAAAGGCATCACAGTGGACACGGTTAACGTGGCCGACTTCCGCCAGACGGTGCTGGACAAGGTGCCGTTCAAGCAATACGGCTATGAAAAGGCCGACTGGGAAAAAATACAGGCCGTGAAGTAAGCGGAGGAAGCGCCATGGCTACCGATGCACACGTTTCACCCGTCGGCGTAGCGCCGCAACAGGCGGCGCAGCACGCGTCGTCCGTGGAATCCATCGTCTCCAGTTTCGAGGAAGCCGATCACCAGGATGCCGACCTCTCGGGCCATACCTTCGAGGACTGGCTGTGCCTGGCGATTTTCTGGCTCATGGCGTTGCTGGTGTTCCTGCAGTTTTTCACGCGTTACGTGCTGAACGATTCCTTCGCCTGGACCGAAGAGCTTGCCACCTACTGCCTGATCGGGGTGGTGTTCATCGGCGCGGCGATGTGCGTGCGTACCTGCCGCCACATCCAGGTCGATCTGCTGTACCGCTTCCTGCCGCATGCATTGGGCAGGGTGCTGTCCACGCTGATCGACGTGGTGCGCACGGCATTCTTCGCTTATGTCTGCTGGCTGGTCTGGCGTTATATCCAGCTGGTCGGCGACGAGCCGATGACCACCATCGAATGGAACAAGTCATACGTCTACTGGCTGGCCCTGCTCGGTTTCGCGCTGATGGCCGTCCGGTCTCTGCAAGTCACGATCGTTAACTGGCGGCAAGGCTATTCCAATCTGGAACGGCCCGACGCCTACGACAAACTCGACTGAGCCGCTGGCGCGAACAAGGGGCTGGACAATGTGGATATTGATCTGTGCTTTCCTGCTGATGATGATCGTCGGCATGCCCGTGGCGGTGTCCATGGCGGGCGCTTCCCTGCTTTACCTGCTCGTCTCCGGCGACGTGCCGGACGTGGTGGTGGCGCAGCGCATGATCGCCGGCGTGGAATCCTTTCCGCTGCTGGCGGTGCCTTTTTTCATCCTGGCCGGCAACCTGATGAACATCGCCGGCATCACGGGGCGTATCTATAACTTCGCGGTGGCGCTGGTGGGCTGGATGCGCGGCGGCCTGGGGCATGTGAACATCATCGGCTCGGTGATCTTCGCGGGCATGTCGGGCACCGCCATCGCCGACGCAGCCGGACTGGGCACCATCGAGATCAAGGCCATGAAGGATCATGGCTACAAGACGGAGTTCGCGGTCGGCGTGACGGCCGCGTCGGCCACGCTGGGACCGATCATTCCGCCGTCGCTGCCCTTCGTCATCTACGGCATGATGGCGAACGTATCGATCGGCTCGCTCTTCCTGGCCGGCGTGGTGCCGGGTGCGGTGCTGACGGTATTGATGATGTTCACCGTCGCCTACTACGCGCGCAGGAACGGCTGGGGCGGCGACGTCGGTTTCGACCTGCGCCGGTTGGGCGGGGCCGCGCTGGAAGTGGTGATCGTGCTGGCGTTCCCGTTCGCCATCTGGCTGATGACCCGGTACGGCGTGTCGACGAACTGGGCCGCCATCATCGCCTTCGTGGTGCTGCTGGCGCTGGACTGGCGCTTCAATTTTTCCGCCGTCATGGCGCTGATGGCGCCCGTCATCCTGATCGGCGGCATGACGCTGGGCTGGTTCACACCCACCGAAGCGGCGGTGGCCGCCGTGGTATGGGCCCTGTTCCTGGGCCTGGTGCGCTATCGCAGCATGACGCTGCGGCTGTTGGCCAAGGCTACCTTCGAGACCATCGAGACGACGGCATCGGTGCTGTTCATCGTGACCGCGGCTTCGGTATTCGCCTGGCTGCTGACCACGACGCAGGCGGCGCAGGCGCTGACCGACGCCATACTCAGCGTGACGCAGAGCAAGTGGGTCTTCCTGATGCTGGCCAATGTGCTGATCCTGGTGGTGGGTTGCTTCATCGATACCATCGCGGCGATCACCATCCTGGTCCCCATCCTGCTGCCGATCGTGCTGAAGCTGGGCATCGACCCGATACATTTCGGCCTCATCATGACCTTGAACCTGATGATCGGCCTGCTGCACCCGCCCTTGGGCATGGTGCTGTTCGTGCTGGCGCGCGTGGCGCGGCTGTCCGTGGAACGGACCACCATGGCGATCCTGCCCTGGCTGGTGCCGCTGTTCCTGGCGCTGATCGCCATTACCTACGTGCCGCAGATTACTTTGTGGTTGCCGCATGCATTGGGCATGGGCAACTGATTCCACTGGAGGCGGTAGCAACATCATGGGTCAGCGATTGGCGGGCAAGTCGGCGTTCGTGACGGCGGCGGGGCAGGGCATAGGCAGGGCAACGGCGGAAGCCTTCCTGCGCGAGGGCGCGCGCGTGATCGCGGCCGATATCAACCCGACGGGATTGAGCGCGCTGGCGGAGCTGCCCAACTGCACCGTGCTGGAATTGGACGTGACCGATGCGCGGGCGGTCGAGCGCGCGGTGGCTGACGCCGGCCACGTGGATATCCTGTTCAATGGCGCGGGCTATGTCCATGCCGGCGGCATCCTCGAAGCGAAGGACGAAGACCTGAGCTTTGCCTTCGAGCTGAATGTGCGGGCGATGGTGCGCCTGATCCAGGGGTTCCTGCCGGGCATGGTCGCCAAAGGCTCGGGCTCCATCATCAATATGGCGTCGGTGGCCGGCAGCGTGAAGGCCGTACCCAATCGCTTCGTCTACAGCACCACCAAGGCAGCGGTGGTGGGACTGACCAAGTCCGTCGCCCTGGACTTCGTCGGCAAGGGTGTGCGCTGCAACGCGATCTGCCCCGGTACGGTGGAGTCGCCGTCCTTGCGCGACCGGATCGCCGCGCAGGCCCGCCAGAACGGCCAGTCGCCGCAGGAAGTCGAAGCCGCCTTCGTCGCGCGCCAGCCGATGGGCCGCCTGGGCCGCGCCGAGGAAATCGCCGCGCTCGCCGTCTATCTGGCCAGCGACGAGTCCGCCTTCACGACCGGCACGACGCAGATTGTGGACGGGGGCTGGAGTAATTGACCCCCCCCGAAGCGCTGCGCGCTTCCCCCCCAGGGGGGCGACGCTGGCGGACCGGGGGACCCGGATCCGCGGCGTCCTGGGTCGCGGCGGCGTCGGGGTTCTTGGTGGGGTTTGCGGCGCGGGGTGGGGGTGGTGGGAGTATCGTTTCGTGCGACGATTGGGGGGGGCCTGGGTCTTGGCCGTTGCCTTGGGCTTGGGTTGTCACTGAATTCATACTTGAGGGAATGCGATGAAGTTGCTTCGTTATGGCGCCAAGGGCGCTGAAAAGCCCGCCATGCTGGACCGCGATGGGAAGGTGCGGGACCTGTCCGGTGTGGTGCCGGACATCACCGCGGATCTGCTGACGCCGCAGGGCCTGGCGCCGCTGGCCAAGGTGGATCCGGCCAGCCTGCCGCTGGTGGCCGAGCCGGGGCGGATCGCGCCGCCGTGGCGTGGCATGGGCAAGTTCGTGTGCATCGGGCTGAACTACGCCGACCATGCGGCCGAGTCGGGCTTGCCGATTCCGGCCGAGCCGGTGGTGTTCATGAAGCCGACCAGTTGCGTCATCGGGCCGAATGATCCGGTGGTGTTGCCGCAGGATTCGGTCAAGGGCGACTGGGAAGTGGAGCTGGGCGTGGTCATCGGCGCACGGGCGCGCTATGTGTCGGAGGCCGACGCGCTCAAGCACGTGGCCGGCTATTGCATCGTCAACGATGTCTCGGAACGCGAATACCAGATCGAGCGCGGCGGCACCTGGGACAAGGGCAAGGGCTGCGATACCTTTGGGCCGGTCGGTCCCTGGCTGGTCACGCCTGACGAAATCGGCGATCCGCAGAACCTGGCGATGTGGCTGGACGTGAACGGCAAGCGCATGCAGACCGGCAGCACGCGCACCATGATCTTCAACGTGGCGCAAGTGGTCAGCTATGTCAGCCGCTTCATGACGCTGTATCCCGGCGACCTGATCAGCACCGGCACGCCGCCGGGCGTCGGCCTGGGCATGAAGCCGCCGGTGTACCTGAAGGCCGGCGACAGGATGCGCCTGGGCATCGATGGATTGGGCGAGCAGCAGCAGCCCGTGCATGCCTGGAATCCGGAGCTTATCGACGGCTGATGTGCCTGCGCCGCGGCGTCACGCGGCGCACATCGATACGGCGGACGCGCTGCGGGGCGCGGGTCCGGCGCGCCGCAGGCGGAAAGTCGCGTGGCGGGGAGAGCATGAACATGAGTGCAAGCGAAAATCCTGTCATCCGCATCCATGCGGCCGACAACGTCGTCATCGCGCGGCGGCAACTCCTGGGCGGGACGCGCCTGCCCACGGAGGACGTCACTGTCGTCGGCCTGATCCCGCCAGGCCACAAGATCGCCGTGCGGGATATCCCCGCCGGCGCCGCAGTGCGGCGCTATAACCAGGTCATCGGCGTTGCGCGGCAGGACATCAAGGCCGGCCAGCACGTGCATACGCACAACCTGGAATTCAGCGATTTCCAGCGCGATTATGCCGCCGGCCGCGACGCCCATCCCACCGCCTACGTCGAAGCGCCCGCGACCTTCGACGGCATCGTGCGCGCGGACGGCCGCGTGGCCACCCGCAATTACATCGGCGTACTGACGTCGGTGAATTGTTCCGCCACTGTCGCGCGGGCCATCGCCGACCATTTCCGCCGCGACATCAATCCGCGCGCGCTGGCCGAGTATCCCAACGTGGATGGCGTGGTGGCGCTGACGCATGGCGCGGGCTGTGCCACCAGCAGCGAAGGCGAACCCCTCAAGGTCCTGCGCCGCACGCTGGGCGGCTATGCGCGCCATCCCAATTTCGCCGGGCTGATGCTGGTCGGCCTGGGCTGCGAAACCAACCAGATCGGCGGCCTGATGGAGCAGGAGGGCCTGCAAGCCGGCCGGCAGCTGCAGACCTTCAACATCCAGGACACCGGCGGCACGCGCAAGACCGTGGCGCGCGGCATCGAGCTGGTGGAATGGATGCTGGAGGACGCCAACCGCGTCCAGCGTACGCCCGTATCCGCCAGCCACATTACCGTGGGGCTGCAATGCGGCGGCTCGGACGGCTATTCCGGCATCAGCGCCAACCCGGCGCTGGGCGCCGCGGTGGATATGCTGGTGCGGCACGGCGGCACCGCCATCCTGTCGGAAACCCCGGAAATCTATGGCGGCGAGCACCTGCTGACGCGCCGCGCCGTGTCGCCGGCCGTGGCGGAAAAGCTCGTCGCCCGGCTGCGATGGTGGGAAGACTATTGCAGGCGCAACGACGCCGAGATGGATAACAATCCTTCGGCGGGCAACAAGGCCGGCGGTTTGACGACCATACTGGAAAAGTCGCTGGGCGCCATCGCCAAGAGCGGCACGACCAACCTGGTCGACGTGTACGAGTACGCGCAGGCCGTCACCGCGCGCGGCCTGGTTTTCATGGATACGCCGGGCTACGACCCGGTGTCCGCCACCGGCCAGGTCGCCGGCGGCGCGAACCTGATCTGCTTCACCACCGGGCGGGGTTCCGCCTATGGCTGCGCCCCCGCGCCATCCCTGAAGCTGTCCACCAATACCGCGCTGTGGGAGCGGCAGGAGGACGACATCGACATCGATTGCGGCGCCATCGTCGAAGGCCGGGTCACGGTACAGGAGATGGGCGAACGCATTTTCCGCCTGATGCTGGATACGGCATCGGGCCGCGTGACCAAGAGCGAAGCGCACGGCTACGGGCAGAACGAGTTCGTGCCCTGGCAACTGGGCGCGGTGATGTGATCATGATGGATGTGGAGACACCATGCGTTATTGCGATGCCGATGCGTTGATCGAATGGGGTGCGGCCTGCCTGCGCGCGCACGATGTGCCGCCGGAAGATGCGCTGCTGGTCACGCGCAGCCTGGTGCAGACCAGCCTGTGGGGAATCGATTCGCACGGGATCGCGCGGTTGCCGCATTACCTGAACCGGCTCGCGCATGGGTCCATCCTGGCGCGGCCCGATATTGCGGTACGGCGCACCGGACCCGCCACCGCCCATGTGGACGGCGGCCAGGGATTGGGCATCGTCGTGTCCCATCGGGCCAACAAGGTCGCGATGGAAATCGCCGCGGAAAGCGGCGTCGGGGCGGTCGGGGTTTCCGATTCGTCGCACTGCGGGGCGATCGGGCTGTATACGCGCGTCGCGGCGCGGGCAGGGATGGTGGGCATCGGCTTCACGCATTCCGACGCCATCGCCGCGCCCTTCGGCGGGCATGTGCCGTTTCTGGGCACGAACCCGATCTCGATCGCCTTCCCGCGCGCGGGCGGCGAACCGGTCTGCCTGGATATGGCGACCACGTCCATCCCCTGGAATCGGGTGATGAACGCGCGGCGTGAAGGCGCCGACCTGCCGCCGGGCGTGGCGGTGGACGCGCATGGCGCCGATGCGCAGGATGCCACTGCCGCGAAAGCGCTGCGGCCCTTGGGCGGGCCATCTTATGGGCACAAGGGGTACGCGTTGGCGCTGATGATCGACCTGCTGTGCGGGCCCTTGAATGGAAACCCGTTCGGGCCGCATATCTCGCCGATGTACGACAAGCTGGACATGCCGCGGCGCCTGGGGGCTTTCTTCATCGTCGTCGATCCGGCGCGGTTTCCCGGCGGCCCGGCGCTGGCCGCGACCGTCGAGCAGATGGCGCGCGAGCTGGCGCAGCAGCCCGGCTCGCCGCGCATGCCGGGCGACCCGGAGCTCGACGCGGCGGCGCGGCGCGGGGCCGAGGGGATCCCCATCGAGCCGGGCTTGTGGAATGAAATCAGCGCCTGGGGCGAACGGTTGAGGGTCGCCCTGCCGGCCGTGCGGGATGGGCGCTGAGCAGGCGTCGAGCGGTCGCTCGGCAAACGCCGAGTCGGTGCTGGCGCGGCGCCGCTGGCCGTCACCGAGCGCTTACTGCACGGAAGCGCCCCACGCGAAAGGCTTGCCTTCCCATACCGTGAAGCCGCTCAGCCGCTTGCCGACGCCCCAGGGCTGGTTGCCGTTGGACAGCAGGATCAGCGGCGCCTGCGCCATCATCATGGCATGGAGCTTGTCGAAGATCGCCTGACGCTTCGCGGTATCCAGTTCCGAGAAGCTCTCGTCGATCAGTGCCAGGGCCTGCGGATCGTCCCAGACCTTGCGCGATTGCTTGTCCTTGTCGCCGGAGAACTGTTCGTAGCTCAGCGCCGGATCCAGCCGCGACGAATAGCTGAACGAGCTGATCTGGTAGTTGCCCTTGTTGTACCGGTCCAGCTGCGTCGCCCACTCCAGCACCTCGATCTGCGCATTGATGCCCACGGCCTGCATCATGGCCTGCGCCATCACTGCCACCTGATAGCTGGGAACGTGCGCCCGCTTGTTGGCGTAGATGACGATCTTCTCGCCCTTGTAGCCGGCTTCCTTCAGCAGCTTCTGCGCCAGCGCGGGATCGTAGTGATAGCTTTGCTGCTGTGCCTTGTCGTAGAAGGCGGAGTCGCGCGCCACCGCGGATGCGTTGGGCGTACCCAGACCTTCCGTCGCGGCCTGGACGATCTGCGGGATGTCCAGGGAGGCCGCGATGGCCAGGCGCAGCTTGGGGTTCTTCAACGCCGGATCGCGCGTCTGGAACAGCATCGTGTGCTTGGCCGAATCGGAGGCGACCAGGATGCGGACCGCCTTCTGCGACTTCAGCTCGGGCACGTCGGTATAGGGGATCTGGCCGGCATCGATCGCCCCTGATATCAGCCCCGCCTTGACGGTGGATGCGTCGGGCACGACCAGGAACTTCACTTCGTCCACCAGCGGCTTCTTGTTGCCGAGATAACCGTCGCCCTTGTCGCCCGGGGGCGACACGTAGTCTTTGAACGCCTTGAGCACGATGTATTCGCCGCGTTTCCACTCGCCGAACATGAAGGGCCCGGTGCCGACGGGCTTGTCCCAGCTGCCGTCCGCCTTGACGGAGGCCTTGTTCAGGATCGCTGTCATGCCGCAATCCGTGCGCGCCAGCGTGTCCAGGAACACCGCGGACTTGTGGTTGAGCTTCATCACGAAGGTCCTGGCGTCGGGCGCGGAGACCTCTTCCACCTTGAGCCCGTTGCGGCCGTCGAATTCGGTGCGGCAGCGCCAGTCGGTGGCGGGGTCCATGTAGCGCTTCCAGCTCCACATGACGTCGGCCGACGTCATGGGCTCGCCGTTGTGGAATTTGACGCCGTCACGCAGCGTGAAGGTGTAGGTCAGCCCATCGGCGGAGACATCGATGGATTTGGCCAGCAGCGGTCCCACCGTACCGTTGGCCCGATAGCCCGCCAGGCCCTCCACCATGTTCAGCACGACGCCGTCGGTGGTGTCGTCGCGATTGACGCCGGGATTGCTCGACCGGATGTCCGCCGGTTCGGAAATTACGTAGGAGGATGCCTGCGCGGACGCCGCGGCGGCCAGCAGCGCCAGGGCGATGGTGACGCGGAATGTTGGGACGGACTTCACGAACGCTTCTCCTCAGGCCGGTCGCGGGCTTCGCTTTCCCGACGAAGCCCGGGGGCGCACAGAAATGACAATATTGGCGCCAAATTTGGGCATTATGGAGACGTGGCCGGCGATCCGTAACCCAGGGCTTTCCCCAGGGCACCTCCCGGGGCTCCCCCGGGGGCTCGTCCCGGGGTTCCACCCGGGACGAGCGCCGGGGTCAGGGCATGGTCTGCATGACGTGTTCGCGGATGATTTTCTGCAGGCGCTTGACGTCGCGGGCTTGCAGCGCGGCGACGATATCGAAGTGTTCGCGCACCGATTTT
This sequence comes from Bordetella genomosp. 8, assembly GCF_002119685.1. NCBI lineage: Bacteria > Pseudomonadati > Pseudomonadota > Betaproteobacteria > Burkholderiales > Alcaligenaceae > Bordetella > Bordetella genomosp. 8. The sequence continues at coordinate 672,894 of NZ_CP021108.1, forward strand.
TCGATACGGGCGCGCGTCATCCATTGCGTGGCCGGCGCGGCGACGGCGCGGCTGCGCATGTCGTGGATCAGCGACACCAGTTCGCGGTTGGCGCACAGGTCGTACAGCATTTCGTGGAACTGCAGGTTCACTTCGTACTGCTGCAGCAGCGTGCCGGTCAGCACCAGCTGTTCGAAACGTTCCGCCAGGGCGCGCAGCTGCGCGACCTTGGCGTCGGTCACCTGGGGCATCAGGTCGGCGGCGGCGCCGACTTCCAGCAGGGCGCGGATATCGCGGACGTGGTTCTGCCGCTGCTCGTCGATCGCATGGACGTGATAGCCCCGGTTGGGAACGTGTTCGATGACGCGCTTCTGGGTCAGGTGGTCCAGCGCGCGCCGGACGTCCAGGCGCTTGGCGCCATAGCGTTCCTGCAGATCGATCTGCTTGAGCCAGGCGCCGGTGCCGAACACGCCGGACTGGATGTCACGGGCAAGTTGATCGGCCAGCGTAGCCGGTGCGGTAGAGGCCGCCGTCTTCGGCATGATTTCATTCCGTTATGGGTTTATGCGGATTTTATGAAATTTGCCTCGCACTTTGCAGCGGCCGGCAGGATCACGCCGCCGCGGTGGCCGTCGTCGGTTCGGCGAAGCGCCATTTCAGCCTCACCCCGCCGGCGTCCGTGGAGACCAGCATGGGTATCGCGGCCAGCAGCCGCCGCGTGTAATCCTGCTGGGGCGCATCGAAGATCTGGTCGCGCGTGCCCTGTTCGACGATGGCGCCGTCCTGCATCACGATGACACGGTCGGCGACCTGCTCCACCACGCCAAGGTCATGGCTGATGAACAGGCAGCTGAAGCCATGCCTGCGCTGCAGGTCGGCGAACAGGTCCAGGATCTGCGCGCGCACGGTCACGTCCAGCGCCGAGACCGGCTCGTCGGCGATGACGAAGGACGGGCGCCGCACCACGGCGCGCGCGATCGCGACGCGTTGGCGCTGGCCGCCGGACAGCTCGTGCGGATAGCGGGCGCCGTGTTCGGCGGACAGGCCGACTTCGTCCAGCGCCTCGGCGACGCGGCGGGCCTTGTCGGCGGCGCCCAGCCCCGGGACCAGGCGCAGGGCTTCGCCGACCAGCTGGGCGATCGTCATGCGGGGATCCAGCGACGAGTAGGGGTCCTGGAACACCATCTGGCAGTTCAGGCGGTAATCGTTCCAGGCGGCGTCGCCGCGTTTCAGCGGCCGGCCCCGGAACAGGATCTGGCCTTCCGTCGGCGCGACCAGGCCGGCGATGGCGCGGCCCAGGGTGGTCTTGCCCGATCCCGAGCCGCCGACCACGGCCACGACCTCGCGCGGGTGCACGGCCAGCGACACGCCGTCCAGGGCCCGCTTGGCGGCGGTGCGCGACAACATGCGCTGGCGGCCGGCGTAGTCGACGACGAGCTGCCGGACTTCCACCACAGGCGCCTCGCGCGACGGCAGGCGCGCGGGCATCCTGCGCGGCATGGCCTGCAGCAACTTGCGGGTATACGGGTGCTGCGGCTGCGCCAGCAGGTCCGCGGTGCGGCCGCTTTCCACGACTTCGCCCTGCGACATCACGACCACGCGTTCCGTGTAGCGCGCGACCATGGGCAGGTCGTGGCTGATCATCAGCACGGCAGTGCCGTGTTCACGCGTCAGGCCCACCATCAGTTCGAGCACGTCGCGCTGCACGACCGCGTCCAGCGCGGTGGTGGGTTCGTCGGCCACCAGCAGCGCGGGCTCCAGCAGCATCACCGACGCGAGCATCATGCGCTGGCGCATGCCGCCGGAAAACTCGTGCGGCCAGGCCTTCAGGGCACCTTCGGGGTCGCGCAGGCCGACGCGGCCCAGCATGTCCAGGATGCGCTTGCGACGCGCCGCCGCGCCCAGGTCGCGGCGATGCAGGGCCAGGCCTTCTTCCAGCTGCCGGCCTATCGTCATCGACGGGTTCAGGGACGTCATAGGTTCCTGGAACACCATGCCTATCCGCGCGCCGCGCAGGCGGCGCAGCACCGACGGCGCTGCCTGCGTGATGTCGGTGCCTTCGACCAGGATGCGCCCGCCCACGCGCACCAGTGGCGGCGGCGTCAGGCCCAGGATGGCGCGGGCGGCCTGCGTCTTGCCGCTGCCGGATTCGCCGACGATGCCGACCATTTCACCGGGCGCGATTTCGAAGGACACGTTGCGCACGATCTCGCGGCCGCCATGTCCCACCGCCAGGGTCAAGCCCTGCACGCTGACCAGCGCCTGCCCCGCGCCTCCCATGTCCGTTGCGCCGCGCGGGTTCATTGCATTCCCCGCATGCGCGGATCCAGGCGGTCGCGCACGGCGTCGCCCAGCAGGTTGATGCCCAGCAGGGTGATGGCGATGCACAGGCCGGGAAGAATGGACAGATACGGCGCCTGCGACAGGAAGGGCCGGGCCGCGGACAGCATGTTGCCCCAGGTGGGGGCGGGCGGCGGCACGCCCAGGCCCAGGAAGGACAGGGCGCTTTCGGCCAGCACGACCCAGCCGAACATCGACGTCGCCAGCACCGTCAGCGGCGCCCCGCAGTTGGGCAGGACATGGCGCGCCATGGTGTAGAGCTCGGAATTGCCCAGCACGCGCGACGCTTCGATGAATTCCCGTTCGCGCAGCGACAGCACCGTGCCGCGCACGATACGCGTGACCGACGGCGTGTAGGCCAGTCCCAGCGCCAGGATGATGCCGTATTTGTTGGCGCCTACCACAGCCAGCAGGCCCAGCGCCAGCAGCAGGCCGGGAAAGGCCAGCAGCGCGTTGTTGAAGGCCATGACGATGCGGTCGGTCCAGCCGCGCACGAAGCCGGTCAGCAGCCCCACGCAGGTGCCGGCGATGAGCGCGAAGGCCACCGTCAGCAGGCTGATCCACACGCTGGCGGCGGCCCCGGCCATCAGCCGGGACAGCTCGTCGCGGCCGAACTCGTCGGTGCCCAGCAGATAGGCACCGCCTGGCGCATGCAGGCGCGCGACGAAGTTGATCTTGAGCGGATCGTAGGGCGTCCACGCCACGCCCGCGATGGCGGCAACGACGACGATGCCCACCAGGACGCCGCCGACCAGCGCATTGGCTGCCACGCGTTTTTTCATTCGACGGTCACCCTGGGATCGAAGTAGGGATAGCACAGGTCGACGACCAGGTTGACGACCACGTAGATCACCGCCACGAAGAGCAGGCAGCCCTGGATCACCGGGTAGTCGCGACCGAAGATGGAGTCGACCAGCAGCCGGCCGAGCCCCGGGATGGTGAACACGGTTTCCACCACCGCGATGCCGCCCAGCAGATTGCCCAGCACCAGCCCGATCAGCGTCCAGGTCGGGCCGAAGGCGTTCTTGAAGGCATGCCGCATCAATACCGTGCGCTCCGACAGGCCCTTGGCGCGCGCATGGGTGATGTAGTCCAGCCGCAGCACTTCCAGCGTGCTGGCGCGCGCCATGCGCATGATGACGCCTATCTCATGCAGGAACAGCGTCAGCACCGGCAGGATCAGGTACAGCAAGCCCGCCTTCCAGTCGCTGGACACCGACACGTAGCCCACCACCGGCAGCCATTGCAGCTTGACGCCGAACAGCAGCAGCAACAGCAGGCCGCCCCAGAAAGTGGGGATCGACACCAGCAGGGTCGCGCCGCCCACCAGCATGACGTCGGGCAGCGCGTTCTGCTTCCACGCCGCGATCATGCCGGCCGGCACCGCGACCGCGGTGGCGAACAGCACCGCCGCCAGCACGACCTGCGCGCTGACCACGAAGCGGTCCCAGACCAGGCCCAGCACCTGCTGGCCGGTGGTGATGGATACGCCAAGGTCGCCATGCAGCATGTTGCGGAACCAGATGCCGAACTGCACCGGCCAGGTCTGGTCCAGTCCCAGCCGCGCGCGCAGGTCGGCCAGGCTGGCGGGATCCGCCAGGTCACCCAGCATCAGCTGCGCCGGGTCGCCGGGGATCAGCCGGATCATCACGAACACCGCCACCGCCACGATCAGCAGCGTGGGCAGGGTCATCAGGATACGGGTCAGCGCGAAGCGCAGCATGGCTACCGTCCTTGGCCGCCGGGCCTATACGCCACGATCCGGGCCACGATCCGGGCCGCGGTCCTGCCGCAGCACCTTGGCGAAGAAGTCCTGCACGATGCCCACCACCTTCAGGCCGTCATGCGGCACGTTGTCGACCACGTCCATGTCCACCGTCACGCCGGCCGCCTCGAAAGAGCGGCGCAGCGTGGCCAGCCGTTCGGGGCGCGTGCGGCCGGCGTCGTTGCAGCCGGGCATGTAGTACTTGCCGCCGGGCTGGTGCGTGATCTCCCAGGTTTCCATGTCGGCCTTGCCGACCACCATGTGCACCGCGACGCGCCGCAAGGCGTCCAGGTCCAGGCTCTTGCCGAAGCGGGCCGCCATGTCGCGCGTGCCCACCCACCAATCCTTGTCGGCATCCAGCAGCGTGACCGACCCGGGCGCGCCGATGGACACCGCGCGCAGCCGTTCCGGGTGCAGCAGGGCGAAGCGGTTGACGAACTGGCCGCCGCCGGAATACCCGAACAGCATGAAGCGGCTGAAATCGCAGCCGTACTTTTCCGCGACTTCGTCCACCATGTCCAGCAGGACGTCGTCGTAGCGGATGTCGCCTTCGCGCAGATGCTTGAAGCCATCGCGATTGCCGTCGCCCAGCACGCCCGCCGGGAACAGGGGGCACAACACGATGCAGTCGTTCCAGCGGGCGAACTCGGCGAAGGAATCCCGGTATTCCACGAAGGCGCGGCCCGTGCCGTGCACGATGACGACCAGCTGCATGGGGCGGGTGGCCTGCGCCAGGTGCGGCGGCACGTAGGTGCAATAGGAAAACCGCGGGTCGCCGCGCGACGCGTAGATGATGCCGGGGCCCAGGTCGTAGAGGGCACGCGCCAGGCTGGCGCTATCGGAAGGCGAGGAATCTTGGGGCATGGGGTGCTCTGGAAGAAATGCGTGGGCTGCCGTGCGGCCAGTCGATCGATCTCGCGGCGACAGCGTGCGACTAAATTGGCGCCAATATTATTAACCGCCGTAAGGGACCGCAAGACGGGTAATCCCGTACCGGCGCGCAGGACGCGGTCGATGGCGGGCCGTATCATCGGCGGTGATGCGCGGCGGGAACATCGATTGCTGGGCATCGTCCCGCGCGGGCATTGCGGGTTTAAATCCAGTCCTTCCACGTTGCATACGCCGAGTTCGCCCATGTCCTACTTCTCTCGAGTCCGAGCCACGCCATCCGCCCTTTTGCGGCTGCTGATCGCGTCGGGCAAGCAATGGTCCGAGCATCGTGCGTCCAGCAAGGGCGCGGCGCTGGCGCTGTACACGATCTTCTCGCTGGCGCCCATGCTGATCCTGGTGATCGCCGTGGCGGGCGCGTTTTTCGGCGAACAGGCGGTGCGATCCGAGCTGGTCGGGCAATTGCGCGACCTGATGGGCGACCGCGGCGCGGAAGTCATCCAGATCGTCCTGGCCAGCGCGCACGAGTCCAACAGCGGCCTGGCCGCGACCATCATGTCCATCGCGGTGTTGATCTTCAGCGCGACGACCGCCTTTGCCGAGCTCAAGGAAAGCCTGGACGAACTGTGGGACGTGCGCGGCAAGGGCCGCAGCGGCGTGCACGGCATGGTGCGCAGCCGCTTGCTGTCCTTCGGCCTGGTGCTGGTGCTGGCGCTGTTCCTGCTGATATCGCTGACCGTGAACGCGGGCCTGAGCGCGGCGCACAGTTACTACGGCGCCCTGTGGACGAACTCGGCGTTCGCGATGGTGGCCGAGGTCCTGTCGTGGATATTTTCCTTCGCGGTCGTGGCGGCGCTGTTCGCGGTGATCTACAAGCTGCTCCCCAACGCCGTCATTCCCTGGGGGCACGTGCTGCCGGGGGCGATCGTGACGGCGGCGTTGTTCCTGCTGGGGAAATGGGGCATCGGCCTGTATCTGGGGCGGGGCGCGGTGGCGTCGGCCTACGGGGCGGCCGGCTCGGTCGTGGCCTTGTTGCTGTGGATCTATTATTCCGCGCAGATTTTCTTTTTCGGCGCCATTTTCACGCGGCAGTACGCGCTGTACATGGGCCGTCCCGACGAACCGGCGCCTTCGGCCTGATCGCCCGCGCCGGCCACGGTTGAATCGCCTGTCGTTCCGCAAAAGCGGAAGGGGGCACATGTCGGGGTTTCCGGGCTAATCTGTCCATCCGTCTTAGCTGGAGCCATCGATCGATGGATACGGAATCGCCTGCCGGGCCCCGCCGTTCGCCATTTTCCCAGGTCCTGTTCCATGTGCAGGATCCCTTGCGCCGCATGGTGTTCGCCTTGCGCAACCTGGGGTCGCCGTATCAGCGTTACCGCCATGCCCGCGCGCTGCACGGCATACGGGTCGCGCTGGCCATGCTGACGACGGTGCTGCTGTCGCGTCTGCTGGACCTGCCGCACGGCGTATGGGCCAGCGTGTCGCTGCTGGCGGTCATCGGCGGCATCCAGCATCACGGCAACATCCGCAAAAAAGCCATGGAGCGCGGCCTGGGGACCCTACTGGGCGCGCTGGCGGGATTGCTGCTGATCTTCGCCGAGGAGTTCGGCGCACCGCCCGTCGTAACCATCATCGCCATGTGCGCCATCGGCGGGCTCTGCGCCTACTATGCGATCGGGCGCGGGGGCTATATCGCCTTGCTGACCGCGATCACGATGGTCATCGTCGGCGGGCAGGGTGGCGATTCCATGGCGACGGGCCTGTGGCGCACGCTGCAGGTATGTATCGGCATCGCCGTGGCGCTCGCCTTTTCCTTCGCCTTGCCCCTGAACGCCAGTTATTCCTGGCGCTACAGCCTGGCGCTGAACCTGCGCCGCGCGCAGCAGCAGATCCGGCGATTGCAGACGGACCAGCCGTTCACGCCCGAAGCGCGCAGCGCGATGTTCTCGGAACTGAGCAAACGATCCATCGCCTTGCGGGGCCTGATGCCTTCGGCGGCGAAAGAGATGAAGCTGAGCGGCGCGCAGATAGAACGCATCCAGCAGCATCAACGCGCGATCGTGGCGGCGCTGGAGATGATATCCAACGCGCGCCTGCATGCGTCCGCGCAGGATCAGCTGAACCTGTCGCGGGCGTTTCGCGGCAGCCAGGGGCAGTCGCTGCGGCGCGGCTTGCTGACGATCGCCCGCGCGCTGCGCAAGGGCGATACGTCGGTGCTGGGTGCGGCTGCCGCCGCCGCGGGCGAAGATGGGGTCGCCGATCCGACCACCGATGCGGCCACCGATCCGGCCGCCGGCTGGGTGGCGACGCTGCAAGGTCCCGACTGGGTGATGCGCGAAATGGCGGCGCAGATCGCGCAGTTGCGCAAGGCCGTCATCGCGCTGCCCCGGCAGCGCAATTGACGTCTAGTCCTTGGAGACCTCCCACGCCCGCGCCCGCTTCAGCGCCCAGGGCGTATATCCCTTCACGTTGTCGCGGAAAGCGCCGACGTCCAGGCCGTTGAACAGGGGCATCATCGGCGCATCGGCCAGGAACAGCTTGTGCAGTTCGTCGAACTGCGCCTGGCGCTGGGCCGTATCGGTGATCTGGGACGACGAGTCGATCAGGGCCAGCGCCTTGGGATCATCCCACACCTTGCGCGGCTGCTTGTCCTTGTTGCCCGCCATCATTTCATAATTCAGGCTGGGATCCAGGCGAGCGGAATACGGGAAGACCATCATCTGGTATTTGCCGCTGTTGTAGCGATCCAGCTGCGACGCCCATTCCTGCACCTCCAGCCTGGCGTTGATGCCGACCGCCTGCAGCATGGCCTGGATGATCACGCCGGACGAGTAGGTTTCGGGATAGCGCTTGGTCGCCATCATGACCAGTTCCTGCCCCTTGTAGCCCGATTCCTGCACCAGCTTCTGCGCCAGCGCGGGATCGTACTTCCAGGCCTGCTGCTGGGTCTTGTCGTAGTACGAAGATATCAGCGGCACCATGGACGTACTGGGCTGCATCAAGCCATCGCCCACCGCGGCGACCAGTTGCCCGGCATCGATCGCGTGCACGATCGCCTGCCGCAGCTTGACGTTGGACAAGAGCGGGTCGCGAGTCTGCATCAGCAGCGCCGTCAGGCTCATCACCGGCGAGGTCGCCACCTTCACGCCCTTGACAGCCTGCACGGTCTTCACGTCCGAATACGACAGGTCCTGGATGATGTCGACGTCGCCGCGCTGCAGGCCGGCCTTGGCCGTTGCGTCGTCCGGCACGATCATGAAGCGGACTTCATCCACGAGCGGCCGCTTCGAGCCGGTAAAGCCGTCGGGCTTGCCGTCCTGGTTGGCGTAGTGCGGATTCTTCACCAGGCTGATGTATTGCCCGCGCTTCCACTCATTCAGCATGAACGGGCCCGTGCCTATGGGCTTGTTCCACGAGCCGTCCGGATTCAGGGAATCGCGGTGCACCACGCCGCTGCCCGCGCAATCGGGGCGCGCCAGCGAACCCAGGAACAGGCCGTAAGGCTTCTCCAGGTGATACACCACGGTATGCGGATCGGGGGCGTCGACCGCGGTCACCTTGGCAGCCCCGCTGCCGTCGAAATCGCCATGGCAGCGCCATGCCGTCTTCGGATTCATGAAGTAATTCCAGCTCCACACCACGTCCTGCGCGGTCAGCGGCGCGCCGTTCTGGAAGGTGACGCCATCGCGCAGCGTGAAGGTGTATGTCTTGCCGTCGTCGCTGATCGCATACGACCTGGCCAGCAGGGGTTTGATCTCCGCGTGTTCGCCGAAGGCGACCAGGCCTTCGACGATATGCATCACCACCATGTCGCTGTTGCCGTCCCGGTTCACACCGGGTTCCGTGGAGCGGATGTCCGCCGTCATGGCGACGCGCAAAGGCGTGCCGCCCGCGGCATAGGCCGGGCCCGCGATGCCGGCCGTGCCCGCGATGGCCAGCGCCGTCGATGCCAGCATGGCGGCGGCGGGGCGGCGGAGTGTGAGCGTTATCTTCATGCCGCGCTCCTTCCCGTCAACGGGGGGCATAGGTGATGACTTCGGGCTCCGCGCTCAGGCTGTAGCGCGTATAGACCTGGTTCAGCGCGGGCAGCGGCACGACGTCCATTTCGCCGACGGCCGGTTCCATCACGACCATCGCGACCGACGCCGACAGGTTGTCGTGGCTGCCCGGGCGCGGCGGGCGGCATACCGAGTAAGGCGCGCCGAAGTTGTCGAAGAAGGCGGCGCGCAGGTCGTCGCGCGTCAGCGCGTCGCGCCTGTTCAGCAGCCGCCGCACGCGCCAATCGCGGTATTGGCTTTCCGGGGTGCTGGCGCGGCCGGTATCGCGCAGCTTGCACAGCGCGACTTCGCTGACCCAGTGATTGGCGTGCACGATCAGGTCGTCGGTGCCGGGGTAGATGGGGAAGGCTTCGTCCGTCGTGCACTCGAAATCGATGCCGAAGCCTTCCGCCATGCCCAGCATGATGTTGTTGGAACAAGACTTGGGCGTGGTCGCCACCGCTTTCACCGCCAGCGCGAAATGCTGCTGTTCCAGCACCTTGCGGCGGATCAGCGACAGGGGCACGCCCAACTGCTTGAAATCGCGATCCGATTCCAGGTAGTTGGCGGTGATGGAAATCCCCGTGCTGTTCAATCCGCTGCGCGCCAGGCCGCCGGCTTCGACGAAGGTGAGCATGTCGGGACCGTCTTCCTGCCGGATGCGCAGCACGATGGACGTCTCGGCGCATTCGGCGCGCCAGTCCCAGTTCTGGCCGTGCAGCAGGTTGCCGGTGGCGGAACGCTCCGGCAGCACCAGCGCGCCGGTGCAGCCGTCGCCGGGCTCGAGTTCGGCGGCCTTTTTCTTTTCCGCGCGCGCCTTGGCGACGACCTCGGTGCGTGCGTTGATCATCACGATGTCTTCCAGTGGCACGCCGGCGCCGTCGGCGATGCCGCGCATTTCTTCGATGTAGTGCGGGCCGTAGGCCTCGATTTCCTTGGCGAAGGATTCGATCAGCTGCGTGCGTGCCGGGCCGTCGTAGCCCAGGGTCACCAGGGTCTGGCCATACATGGCCGCGCTTTTTCGAACCCGGTCCACGGCCGCGCGCCCGTACTGCACGCCTCGTTCATAGGGTTTCCCGGCTACCGAGATGAAGGGGAACTGCTGCGGTGTGGTGGGCATGGCGTACCTGGCGTGGGCAGGAAGAGTCCGGCAGGAGGCGGCGCCGGACTGGCGCATGCGCTGCGGGGCAGGGGAGCGAAAAAGTTTATCTTAAATTGGCGCCAAAAATATCAGGGATTGTCCCAGCCCGACCCCGACCCTAATCCCGATCCTGTGCCCGGTGATCCGGGTTCTGCGTCCGGCGATCCGACCCAACGTGCGGGCGGCATAAAAAAAAGGCCAGGTCCGAAGACCTGGCCTTTCTACTTGCGATGATGGCTTGCGGCCGGCCCGCCCCGATGATCCGGGCCGGGCCTGCGAGCAGGACTTGCTTAGAAGTCCATGCCGCCCATGCCGCCCATGCCACCAGGCATGCCAGCCGGCGCGGCGGGCTTGTCTTCCACCAGCTCGACCACGGCGGCCTCGGCCGTCAGCAGCAGGCTGGCGACGGACGCGGCGTTCTGCAGGGCGGTGCGGGTGACCTTGGTCGGATCCAGCACGCCTTGCTCGACCAGATCGGCGTACTCGCCGGTCGCGGCGTTGTAGCCGTAGTTGCCCTTGCCACCCAGCACGGCGTTGACGACCACGCTGGACTCTTCACCGGCGTTGGCGACGATCGTGCGCAGCGGCTCTTCGACGGCGCGCAGGATCAGCTTGATGCCGGCGTTCTGGTCAGGCGTATCGCCCTTCAGCTGGGCAATGGCTTGCTTGGCACGCAGCAGCGCGACGCCGCCACCAGCCACCACGCCTTCTTCCACCGCGGCACGCGTCGCGTGCAGGGCGTCTTCGACGCGGGCCTTCTTTTCCTTCATTTCGACTTCGGTCGCGGCACCGACGCGGATCACGGCAACACCGCCGGCCAGCTTGGCCACGCGCTCTTGCAGCTTTTCACGGTCGTAGTCGGACGTCGCTTCTTCGATCTGGACGCGGATCTGCTTGACGCGGGCTTCGATCGACTTGCTGTCGCCAGCGCCGTCGATGATGGTGGTGTTTTCCTTGCCCACTTCGATGCGCTTGGCCTGGCCCAGGTCCTGCAACGAGGCCTTTTCCAGCGACATGCCGGTTTCTTCGGAGATGACCACGCCGCCCGTCAGGATGGCGATGTCTTCCAGCATGGCCTTGCGGCGGTCGCCGAAGCCAGGCGCCTTGACGGCGGTGGTCTTCAGGATGCCACGGATGTTGTTCACGACCAGGGTGGCCAGCGCTTCGCCTTCGACGTCTTCAGCGATGATCAGCAGCGGACGGCTCGACTTGGCGACTTGTTCCAGCACGGGCAGCAGGTCGCGGATGTTGCTGATCTTCTTGTCGAAGATCAGGACGAACGGGTCGTCCAGCGCGGCGACTTGCTTGTCGGGGTTGTTGATGAAGTAGGGCGACAGGTAGCCGCGATCGAATTGCATGCCTTCGACCACGTCCAGCTCGTTTTCCAGCGACTTGCCGTCTTCGACGGTGATGACGCCTTCCTTGCCGACCTTGTCCATCGCGTCGGCGATGATCTGGCCGATCGACGAATCGCTGTTGGCGGAGATCGAGCCGACCTGGGCGATTTCCTTGCTGGTGGTGACGGGCTTGCTCAGCTTCTTCAGCTCTTCGACGGCGGCGGCGACGGCCTTGTCGATGCCGCGCTTCAGGTCGATGGGGTTGAAGCCGGCGGCCACGTACTTCAGGCCTTCCTGGACGATGGCCTGGGCCAGCACGGTGGCGGTCGTGGTGCCGTCACCGGCGTTGTCGGAGGTCTTGGAGGCAACGTCCTTGACCAGTTGCGCGCCGATGTTCTCGAACTTGTCCTTCAGTTCGATTTCCTTGGCGACGGACACGCCGTCCTTGGTCACGGTCGGGGCGCCGAAGGAGCGCTCCAGCACGACGTTGCGGCCCTTGGGGCCCAGGGTGGTTTTGACAGCGTTGGCGAGGACATTCACGCCACGGACGATGCGCACACGGGCGTCATCGGCGAACAGGACTTGCTTGGCAGCCATAGTGGTTCCTTACTGGAATTCTGTGGGAATTCTGTCGAATTCGGTATTCGGGACGGGGGAATTACTGGATCACGGCGAGGATTTCTTCCTCGCGGATGACGAGCAGCTCTTCGCCATCGACCTTGACGGTCTGGCCGGAATACTTGCCGAAGAGCACCTTGTCACCGGCCTTCAGGTCAACCGGCAGCACCTTGCCGTCTTCCGTGCGCTTGCCGGGACCGACGGCGACGACTTCGCCTTGGTCAGGTTTTTCGGCCGCGCTGTCGGGGATGACGATGCCCGAGGCGGTTTTGCGCTCGTTGTCCAGGCGTTTGACGATCACGCGATCATTCAAAGGACGCAGGGCCATGAAGAACTCCTGTATTCAGTACGATGTGGGGTTGTCTCTAGGGACCGGCCAGAGGCTGTGTTAGCACTCATTGGCGGCGAGTGCTAATTATAGGGGCGGTTGGTTTGGCTTCAAGAGCGAGGTGGTCTGCTGTTACAAATATGTTGTGCTGGGTGTCTGCCGGCTTACAGGGGCGGATGGGAGGTCTGATCTTTGACGGGTTACAGCTGCCGCGCGATGCTTCCAGATAAGCTGCCGGCGACCTTTCCCCAGGATCCCAGCGCGACCGATAGCCCATGGCGTCCTGCTTGTATGATTCCAACCATATAGATCTGCACCCATGCGGCCCCTCAGCCCTGAAAACATCGTAGCTGAACTGAGCTATGCCTATCTACATGCGGTCGCCTCACACGCGGCTGTGGCGTGCGTGGCGGCGGGGCGTCACGAAGACAACGCCGGGGTGGACGCAAAGCTTACCGGTTGGGGGCCATTCCCGAACGGAGGGTACAGGAACGAGGTCGACATCAAGATTCAGCTCAAGGCAACGGCTCGCGAGCCGGCAATCGTAGGCAACTGCTTGTCGTACAGCTTGCACGGCATCGCCCAATACGATGATCTCCGCACTGCAGCTGTTTGCACGCCTCGCATCCTTGTGGTTTTGTTTCTTCCACCGACGCATGCCGAATGGCTGTCCCATTCAGATAAGGCGCTTTCTTTACGAAAGTGCGCATACTGGGTCAGCTTGCGCGGAGCCCCAGCGTCCGAGAACAGATCGACACAGACCGTTTATCTGCCCACGTCACAGAGATTCGATCCGGCGGGCCTGGTCGCCTTGATGGCGCGGCTATCAAGGAACGATATTCCGCTCTATCAAGGGGCAGAAGCATGACGTCAGATTGGACGGTCGGTCCTACAGACCTGCGGGATTATCTCAAGGCGCATGGCTGGTCTTTGCTCGAGGTCGCGCTATCGGACCGGTTATATGTGCTGCAAAATGGCCGCTATCCGCAGCGTCAGCTTGTTTTCCCAATGGATACGACAGCGCCGGATTACCGTGAGTCTGTCCGCATCGTCCTCGAAAAGCTTGCGGAGATGACTGGCCAGCATCCAGACCCTCTCCTTTCCAGCATTCGAGTATTGAAGGATGACGTCCTTCGCCTCAGGGTGTCCTTTGACGGAAACGATAGCGCGCTACCCCTGAGCTTTGCCGGCGCATTGGTGCAGAACACTGAAAAGCTGTTGAAGGCGGCCACGTGTACCGTCCTGAGACCCCGCCCGCATCACCCACGTTTGTCGCTGAGTGAGGCTTCCCAGCTTATTGAGAAAGCCAAGTTCCAGCAGACGGAGCAGGGCAGTTTCATTCTGAAGGTCGCATGCCCGCTCGATGCGTTGGAGGGGCAAGGTGGTTTGGAACTCGACGATACGAATCCGCCCTTCGTGCGGAATGTGACGCTTGCTTTGCAGCAAGCCATGTTCAAACTGAGAACGGCTATTGAATCCGATACTCTGGATTCGCTCGTGGACGATCTGAAAACGGACCCGGCCCCTATCATTTCTTCGAATTTATGTGAGGCAATCGCCGGAATGCATGACGAGTCGATCGATAATTCGGTCGAGTTCAGTTTCGACTGGTCTGTGCTGCATGCAGTTCCGACGCACATCTCCACAGGAACGATACGGATCCAGCGCGACTATTTTTCGCGTATTGAGGAAGTGCGCCGCGAGTTGCGCGCTGTCGACCTGGTGGTGGCGGATACATTTATCGGTACTGTCGAAAGACTCGATGGGTCGGTGGAGGCTGATGGCCGCCGTTCAGGAGATGTGATCCTCGCGGTACTTCTTCCCGATGAGGGAGAAACCATCAGGGTGAAGACCATGCTTAGCGCGGATGATTACGAAAAGGCCATCACCGCGCATAAAGTCAACGGTACGTACGTCCGCGTGACAGGTCGATTGCAGCCGGGACGGCAGCCACGCCAGATGACTCATGTGACCCAATTTCAGTTGTTGTCTCAGCGGACGGATGATGTCCGTTGACAGTGAATCCGCCGGCCGCTTGGGAATGCGCGGCCAGATCAGCTGATCTTGCGACCAGCACCGCGCTTCCGAGGAGTGCCACCGCATGCTTGATACCATCCTGAGAGACTGCAGCCTGCCGGATGGCCGTACCGGTATCGATATCGGTATCGTGGACGGGCGCATCGCGGCAGTGCAGCCGCACTTGCAGGCGCAAGCCGCGCGCGTGGTGGACGCCGCCGGCCAGTTGGTCAGCCCGCCGTTCGTCGATGCGCACTTCCACATGGACTCGACGCTGTCGTACGGCCTGCCACGCGTGAACGGCTCCGGCACGCTGCTGGAAGGCATCGCACTATGGGGCGAATTGAAGCCCCTGCTCAGCCAGGATGCGCTGGTGGACAGGGCGTTGACCTATTGCGACTGGGCCGTGGCCAAGGGCCTGTTGGCCATACGCAGCCACGTCGACGTTTGCGATCCGCGCTTGCTGGCGGTGGAGGCGCTGCTGCACGTACGCGAACTGGTGCGGCCTTACCTCGACTTGCAACTGGTGGCGTTCCCGCAGGACGGCGTGCTGCGGGCGCCGGACGCGCTGGGAAACCTGGAACGGGCACTGGATATGGGCGTCGACGTGGTGGGGGGCATCCCGCATTTCGAACGCACCATGCAGGACGGCGCGGAATCGGTACGGATACTCTGCGAACTCGCGGCGGAGCGGGGGCTGCGCGTGGACATGCACTGCGACGAAAGCGACGATCCGCTGTCGCGCCATATCGAAACGCTGGCTTTCCATACGCAGCGCCTGGGTTTGCAGGGGCGCGTGGCGGGGTCTCACCTGACGTCCATGCATTCGATGGACAACTACTACGTCTCGAAGCTGCTGCCTCTGATACGGGAGGCTGGCGTCGCGGCCATTGCCAATCCGCTCATCAACATTACGCTGCAGGGTCGCCACGACACCTATCCCAAGCGGCGCGGCATGACGCGCGTACCTGAACTGCTCGAGGCCGGCGTCCCGGTGGCCTTCGGCCACGATTGCGTCATGGATCCCTGGTACGGCCTGGGCAGTGCCGACATGCTCGAAGTCGCCCACATGGGACTGCATGTGGCGCAGATGACGGGGCAGGCGGCAATGCGCGCATGTTTCACCGCGGTCACGGATACACCAGCGCGCATCCTGGGCCTGGACGACCTGGGCATCGCGCCCGGCAAGCGGGCCGACCTGGTGCTGCTGCAGGCGCGCGACCCGGTGGAAGCCATACGCCTGCGCGCCACGCGGCTGCTGGTGATGCGGGCGGGCAATGTCATTGCGACGACACCGCCGGCGACCACGTCGCTGTTTGTACAGGGCCGCCCAGGAGCCGTGACATTCCAGTTGCCGCCACGCGACACGACGTCCTGATCCCTGGCCAGAGGGTGGATCAGCGCGGCTGCGACGGCAGTCCGCGGTCAGGAACGGCCGCGCCAGGCGCTGCCCGCGGCTCGCGCACCGCCGGTCGGTGCTGTGCCCCTTCAGCGCAGCTGCGTCACCCTCTTGCAGAGCGCCGCGACGGCGCGGCCGATGGCCTGTTCGTTGTCGATGATGCGCTCCGTGGGGCCCGCCACGACGATGGCGTAGGGCTCGCCATTGATCCATACATAGCCGCCGATGGAGGCGACGCCCGACTGGTAGCCGCCTACCGACAGATACCACCCGCGCGCCTTGCCCTCGGCCACCGCCTTTTTCAGCTTCGCCGGGCTGGTGATGGTGTTGGCCGAGTATTTGGTCAGATCGAGTTCGTCGATCAAGGCATCCCGTTCGTCATCGGGCATGGCCGCGAGCAGGCATTGGCCCGCCGCGCCGATATGCAGCTGGCGCTTTTCCCCGACGGAGGCGGCGTAACGCAAGGGTTGGTCTGACTCGACCACCTCGACGTAGTGCGACAGATGGCCTTCGCGTTTGGCAAGGTACACCGTCTCGCCGGTGGTCTCGCGCAGGCCATGCAGCAGGGATCCCATGCTGGATAGCAGGGGATCGTTCTCCGTGATGATGCGCGCCTCATTGAAGATGCGCCGCGTCGGGTAGTAGTCCTTGCCGTCGTTCAGGCGATACAGGTACCCGTTGCTCTCCAGAGTCTTCAGCAAAGCCAGGCAGCTGGACTTGGGAAGCTCCAGCCGCTTGCTGACCAGGGACAGCGGCACCGGCTGCCGCAATTCCGCGAACAACTGGAAGATCTGCACGACGCGGCGTGCGCTTTTCACGTCGGTCTCGGAGGGGTTTCTCATAACACTCCCTGAAGTCGCGGGATTCTAAAGCACATTGCGGACCGCGATCATGATGGGTATTATTCGTTCATATACAAGAATAGTCGTTCATGTATATGAACAGAAGGCTTTAGCACCGATGCCGAAACGGTTCGTCCGAAACCGTCGCGCACACCCTATCCAACCACCGATGAGACGAGGTCCCATGTATTCCCACATCCAAGTTCGACCCCTTTCGGGCGCGCTGGGCGCCGAGGTTTTCGGCGCGAGCCTGGCAGGCGAGATGCCGCAGGCCACGATCGCCGAGATCAAGCGCGCGTTCAACGAGTACCAGGTCATTTTCTTCCGCGACCAGGAAGCGTCGGATCACGATCTGGCCCGCTTTGCCCGCCACTTCGGCGATCTGGCCGTGCTGCCTCCGCATCGGCAGCACCCCGGCCAGTTTCCCGAACTGCTGGTCATCGACAAGAAGCCCGACACCGGCCTGGTTTTCGGCTGGGAATGGCACTCCGATACCACGCACCTGGAAGTTCCCCCGCTGGGGTCGGTGCTGGCCGCGCGGCAGCTGCCGCCGGTGGGTGGCGACACCATGTTCGCCAACCAATACATGGCCTATGACACCCTGTCCGACGCCATGAAGGCGATGCTGGACGGCGTCAAGGCGGTTCATTCCAACAGCCGCATCCTGGCCTCGCTGGAAGTGGACGATGTACTTGCGCCGGGGCAGGGCCTGGGCAACAAGGACGGCACCATGTCGGCCGTGCATCCCGTGGTTCGTACCCATCCCGACACCGGCCGCAAGGCGCTCTTCGTCAACAAGATGCATACCGAACGGTTCGAAGGCATGACCCTGGCCGAGAGCCAGCCCCTGCTGAATTACCTGTACGAGCACAGCACGCGGCCCGAGTTCACCTGCCGCTTCCGCTGGGAGCCGGGCTCGATCGCCTTCTGGGACAACCGCTGTTGCCAGCATCTGGCGCTAGACGACTATCCCGGCCAGCGCCGGCTGATGCACCGCGTCCAGATCCGCGGTACGCGTCCCGTCTAAGCACGACTGCCGGCACAGGCAGATGGCCGCGCATCGTCGCGGCCGCCAGAAAAACGAGAACCACGGAGGAACAAATGAAGAGACTGAATTTGCGTCCGGCGTCACGCCGGGCTTCCTGTATGGCGACACTGCTGGGGCTGGCGGCCCTGGCGACCGGCACCGACGCCACGGCGGGTGGCTATCCCGACGAACCCATACGCATGGTCGTCCCCTATGCCCCCGCCGGCGGTACGGATGAACTCGGCCGGCTGCTGGCCCAGAAAGCGTCCGCCGCGCTCGGGCAGCCCGTCATCGTGGAGAACCGTCCCGGCGCCGACGGCATGATAGGCACGGCTTACGTGGCGCAGGCCAAGCCCAACGGCTACACCGTGGCCTTCGTGTCTAGCGGCCATGCCGTCAATCCCACCCTGTACAAGAACATAAGCTTCGATACCGTAAAGGATTTGCGCTGCGTGACACAGACCGCGGTGCAGCAGATCGTGCTGGTCGTCACGCCGTCCCTGCCGGTGCGCAGCGTCAAGGAACTGATCGACTACGGCAAGCGCCATCCCAACTCGCTGTACTTCGGCACGTCCTCCAAGGCGTCGCAACTGCCGATGGAGTTGTTCGCCAGGATGACCGGCCTGAAGCTGACCGCCGTACCCTACAAGGGGTCGGGGCCGGCGCTGACCGATATGATCGCGGGGCGAGTACAGATGGGCTTCATTGCCGCCGCGTCGGCAATCCCATACATCAAGTCCGGGCATCTGCGCGCGTTGGCCATCGGCGATGACCACCGCTCTCCTTCGCTGCCCGACCTTCCCACCGTCGCGGAAGCGGGCGTGCCGGGCTTCCAGGCCAACCTGTGGTCCGGCATGTTCGTTCCCAACGGCACGCCGGCATCGGTGATCAACCGTCTGAACGAGGTGTTGGTGAAGGTGGTCAAGGACCCCGCCTTCGCGAAGACCATGGAAGACCATGGCTTCGAACCCGCCGGCACGACGCCCGCGCAGTGCGACGCCTTCATCGTGAAGGAGATCGCCAAGTGGGCGACGGTGGCCAAGGACGCGGGGATCGTCGCCGAATAGGACCGGTCAGCGCACCTGCTTCTTGGCGTCGTGCGCGACCGATATGGCTTCCCGGGTCGAATCAGCCGCCCTGCAACCCCCCGAAGAATCGCGTCGCGTTCGATTCCAGTCCCTCGATGTAGTAGCCGCCTTCCTGCACCACCAGGGTGGGCAGCTTCAGCGCGGCTACTTCGCGGCCCAGCCGCTCGAAGCCGTTCTCGGTGACCGCCACCTTGGCCTGCGGATCCTTTTCGAATATGTCGAAGCCCAGGGATAGCACCAGCACGTCGGGCTGGAAGAGTTCTATCGCGCGCCGGGCCTGGGCCAGGCGGTCGAAGAATACCGACTCGGGCGACCCATGCGGCATGGGCAGGTTGATGTTGTAGCCGTAGCCCTCGCCTTCACCGCGTTCGTCCTCGAAGCCGGCGACGGCGGGATAGAAATTTTGCGGATCGCCGTGGATGGACACGTAGAGCACGTCGCTGCGGGTGTAGAAGATTTCCTGGATGCCCTGGCCATGATGCATGTCGGTATCCAGGATCGCCACCTTGGGATACTTCGCCGTCAGGTGTTGCGCGGCGATGGCGGCATTGTTCAGGTAGCAGAAGCCGCCCGCGGCGTCCCACCGTGCATGGTGGCCGGGCGGACGGCAGATGGCGTAGGCGTGCCGATCCCCCGCGATCAGGGATTTTGCGCCCGCGATCGCGCATTGCGCGGACCAATAGGCTGAATGCCAGGTGTGCTCGCCAACCGGGCAGCTGCCATCGGCCAGGTATCGCCCGGCCTGCGCCAGCACGCCGCGCAGCGGATTGCGATCGCGCACGAAGATGGTGGACATGACTTCGTCGCCCCAGTCCTCCGGCATCTGCTTCCATTGCTGGTGCACGGATTGCAGGAAGCGCAGGTACTCCAGCGAGTGGACCGCGGCGATCGCCCCACCGCCATGATCCGCGGGCGCCAGCACATCGAAGCCCAGCTTGCGCGAGGCGCCGACCAGGCCGTCCAGGCGGGACGGGATCTCCTGAGGGTCGCGCATTTTGCCGCGCGAGAAATAGGTGCGGGGATGATGCAGTTTCTGGTCTTCGTGGAAATAGGCTTTCATGTTCGCGTGTCCTTATACGGTGTCCTTGTCCCGTGTCCCTACGGCGTGTCCTTGTTCCGCGGCCTTATGCCGGGATTCCATGTTTTTCCTGATAAAGCGCACGCACATGCAGCCGCGCGTCTTCCAGGTGCAGGCGCATCGCCGCGGATACCGCGACGACGTCTCGGCGGCGCAGGCAGTCGACGATAGGCTGATGCGTTTCGGCGACGCGTCGCGGATCCTGGTAGGCCAGCTCGATCAGCGCCATGATCATGCGCAGCTCCGTGCGCATATTCATGAACAGGCGCAGCAGGTAGCCGTTGCCGGAGAGCTCGCAGATCAAGGTATGGAATTCCAGGTCGCGCATCACCCGCTGCGTTTGGGGCGTGGTATCGGCTTCGGCCACCATGCGCGCCAGCGCGGCCTGAAGCCGCTGCATGCCGGCGTCGTCGGCGTTCTTGCAAGCGAGTTCGACGGCCTGCAGCTCCATGTGCAGGCGGACCTGGTACAGGTCGTCGATCTCGTGCGCCGTGATGGTCCGCACCATGAAGCCGTGGCGCGGACGGGCGACCACGATGCCCTGGCGTTCCAGGCGGCGCGCGGCCTCCCGGACGGGGGCGCGGCTGATGCCCATGCGCCGCGCCAGGTCGGCCTCGATGATGCGGGCGCCCGGTGGAAGACGGCCTTCGGCGATCGCGTGTATCAACTGGGCCTCCACTTCGGCCACCAGGTCGGTGGCCTCTATGGCCGCGAAGCCGTTGTCGTTGTCCGGGAGTGTGGCTGTTTTCATCGTGGGAATGCGGATTCGCTGTTGCTGGGCGCGCCGGCTGGCGCGTCGTGCCGGGGCAGGGCGGTGTGTTCGCCTGGCGCCAGGCGCTTGCCGGCGTCGCCGGCCAGGGGACGTGTCCGGCGCAACGCCAGCCACGCGCCGCTGCCCATGATCAGCGCGATGCCGGCCAGCGCGACGGTGTCGGGGGGGCGGCCGAACCAGAAGGCGCTGATCAGGACGGCCAGCAACAGCTGGATATAGTTCAGCGGCGCCAGGATGGACGCCTGCGCCCGGCGGAAGGCGGCGAGCAGCAGAAGCTGCGCAACGCCGCTGCATGTGCCCCCCGCCAGCAGCAGCAGGAGTTGCGGCCACCCGGGCCATTCGGCGGGCAGGGCGAAGGCGGCGGGCGCGCCGGTGATGACCAGGCAGACGACGGCCATATAAGCGTACTGTACCGGCGCAGCCACCAGCCCGGACAGTCGGCGGGTCAGCAGTTGGAAAAACGCATAGCTGACGGCGGCAGTGGCCATCAGCACCACGCCCGCCCAGGGCAGGTCGCCGCCGGGCCGCACGATGAGCAGCATGCCCGCGAAGCCGGCGACGACGGCCGTCCACTGCATGTAACCCACCCGTTCACCCAGCAGCCAGGGCGACAGCGCCACCATGATCAAAGGCGAGGTGAAGTAGATGGCCGTCGCTTCGGCCAGCGGCATGATGGTCAGCGCCGTCATGAAGGCGGTGGCCACGCAGGCCAGCGCCACGCTGCGCGCCAGCAGCAATCCGCGATGCGGCGTGCGCCACAGGCGCCATGGCACGCCATGGCGCGCCTCCCGCGCCAGCCACAGTATTGCGATCGTGCTGGTCGCGATGTAGCGCATGAGATTCATGAAAGGCGACGAGTACGTCGCCAGCATTTGCTTGCAGAAGGCATCGAAGGTGGCGAAGCCGCACAAGGCGACGAGAAACAGCGCGATGCCGCCGCGTACGGACGCAGCGCGGCCATCACCTCCGACAGACGCGTCACGGGCCGTCACGGGTGGGACGCGTGCGTCGGATTCCATCTCAATAACCCCGGGCCGGATCGACGGCGACCATGGCGGTATTGCCCATGGCGATCTGCGCCAGGTTGATCCGGGTCTGGCGCGCGATCGCACGCGCCGGCGTGCGCGAGGCGATGTGGGGCGTCACCCGTATGCGCGGATGCGTCCAGTAGGGATGATCCGCGGGCAGGGGTTCCTGCGTGAAGGTGTCCATGGTGGCGTAGCCCAGCTGGCCGCTGTCCAGGGCTCGCAGCAGGTCGTCTTCCACCACGTGCGCGCCGCGTCCAACGTTGATCAGATGCGCACCGCGCGGCAAGCAGGCGTAGCATTTGGCATCCAGGATGCCGTGCGTTTCCGGCGTGTAGGGCAGCAGGCATACCAGGGTATCGCAGTTGGCCAGGAAGGCCGCGCGCTGCCCATCTCCATGGAACAGCGCGATGTCGTCCGGCAGGCCGGACTTGGCGTTGCGGCTCCAGCCGCTGACACGGTAGCCGATGGCGCGCAAGGCCAGGGCGCAGCGTACGCCCAGCGCGCCCAGCCCGGCTATCCCGACACGGTGCGCGCCCGGCGCCTCCACGGCTTGTTCCTGCCACAGCCCCGCGGCGGCGGAGGCCAGATAACCGTCCATATGGCGCTGGCGGTGCGTCACTGCCCAGCATACGTAGGCCGCCATGCCCGCGGCCATGTCGGGGTCGACCATGCGGCACAGGGGCACGGCGGGCATGCTCGGGTCGCCGGTGATGTGATCGATGCCGGCGGCGATGGACTGTATCAGCTTCAGCCCGGGCATCCGGGCCAGCAGTCCGCGCGGCGGCATCCAGCACACCGCCGCATCGATCTCCCGCAGATCGCCCAGCGCGGGCTCCAGGCGGACCTCGGCTTCGGGAAACAGCTCGGCGAAGGCAGGCAGCAGATAACTCATATCGAGCTGCGTGCTGAGCAATGCGACGCGCGGTCGTCGCGTCTCGAACCCGGCAAGAGGTTCCATACTGTCCGGGCGTGCATCGCCCGCGCCGCCCGTCGCGGTCTCGGCCGTCATTGTTCCGCCTCCATGCCCGTCGCCGCCCGAGCCTGCCCGTCTTCGATGCGCTCCAGCCTGGGTATGGCGTCGATCAGCGTCCGCGTGTACGCGTGCCGCGGGTTGCCCAGGACATCCGCGCTGGCGCCGTATTCGACGACGCGGCCGCGTTGCATGACGGCGATGTGGTCGCACATTTCCCCGGCCACGCGCAGGTCGTGCGTGATGAACACCATGGCCAGCTGGAACTGCTGGCGCACGCGCGCGAACAGGTCCAGCACCTGGGCCTGGACGGACACGTCCAGCGCGGAAACGGGTTCGTCGGCGACCAGCAGTTCCGGCTCCATAGCCAGGGCCCGCGCGATGCCGATGCGCTGGCGCTGCCCGCCGGAGAACTCGTGCGGGTAGCGATCGGCGGCCTCCGGCCCGAGTCCGACCAGGCGCAGCAGTTCGATGGCCTTGGCCATGGCCTGCTTCTTCGGCACGCCCTGGGCGATGGGGCCGGCGGCGATGGCCGCGCCGATGCGATGGCGCGGGTTCAAGGATGCATAGGGGTCCTGGAACACCATCTGGATGCGGCCCTGGGACAGTTCGCGGAAGCGCGGACCGGAAAGCAGGTTCTGTCCCTTGAACAGGACGCGACCGGAATCGAAGCCATGCAGGCCGACGATGCAGCGTCCCACCGTGGACTTGCCGGAGCCGGACTCGCCCACCAGGCCCAGCGTCTGGCCACGGCGCAGCGTGAAGCTGACGTCGCTGACGGCCTGTATCTCGCGGCCGCGGTGGAACAGGCTGCCTGCCGTGACATAGGTCTTGCGCAGGTCCTGCACTTGCAGCACGTGCAGCGGATCCGGCGCGGCCTCGGCGGCGCGCGGCGTGCCGTGCGGAATGGCGGCGATCAACTGCCGCGTATAGGGCTGCCCTGGGGCCGACAAGACTTGGGCGGCGGGGCCTGACTCCACCACGTTGCCGGTTTGCATGACCACCACGTGGTCCGCGATCTCGGCGACGACCCCGAAATCGTGGGTGATGAAAAGCAGCGCGGTGCCGCGGCGCCGCTGCAAGTCCCGCATCAGCGCCAGGATCTGCGCCTGCGTCGTGACGTCCAGCGCCGTGGTCGGCTCGTCGGCGATCAGCAGCCGCGGCTCCAGCGCCAGGGCGCAGGCGATCATCACGCGCTGCCGTTGGCCGCCGGACAGGCGGAAGGGATAGGCGTCCACCAGGAGTTCCGGATCGGGCAGGCCCACATCCGCCAGGGCGGCAACGATGCGGCCGCGTTTTTCCGCCGCGGGCAGCCTGACGTGGGCGTCGAAGACCTCGGCGATCTGCTCGCCGATGCGCATCACCGGGTTCAGCGCGGACATCGGCTCCTGGAACACCATGCCCATGCGCCGGCCGCGCAGCGTGCGCAGCTGTTCTTCGTCCAGGGCCAGCAGGTCCTGCCCTTCGAACAGGATGCGGCCGGCAACGGGCTGTACGGTGGGCCGCGGCAGCAGGCCCATGACGGCATTGGCGATCATCGATTTGCCCGAGCCGGATTCGCCGACGACGCACAGCGTCTGGCCGGGCTGGATGGCGAACGAAACCTCGCGCACCGCGAGTTCGCGGTCGCCGCCCCTGGGCAGGCGGATGCTCAGGCCCCGTACATCCAGTACCGGGGCCGCATTGTCGGCCGCGCCTGGCGTCATCGCCGCGCTCATCGGCTTCTCCCATCCAGCCGGGCGTTCAGGCCGTCATTCAAGCCCTCGCCCACCAGGTTCAAGGCCAACACCGTGAGCAGGATGGCCAGTCCGGGAAACACCGCCATCCACCATGCCTGCTGCAGCACGCTGCGCGCGGAGCCCACCATATAGCCCCAGCTCATCTCATTGGGATCGCCCAGGCCGAGGAAGCTCAGGCTGGATTCCAGCAGGATGCTGGTGGCCACCATCAGCGATGCCATCACGATGATGGGCGACGCGGCGTTGGGCAGGATCTGCGTCAGGATGATGCGCGGGGTGGACTGGCCGGCCAGGCGTGCGGCGGCGACGAAATCTCGCTGCCTGAGCGTCAGGAATTCGCCGCGTACCAGGCGGGCCACCGGCGGCCAGGACACCACGCCTATCGCCGCCACGATGGAACGTACCGACGGCTGAAAGATGGCGACGAGCACGATGGCCAGCGCGAAACTGGGTATGCACTGGAAGAGTTCGGTAAAGCGCATCAGCACGGCGTCGATCCAGCGGCCGAAGTATCCGGCCACCGCGCCGATGCCCACGCCGATCAGCAGCGACACCACGGTGGACACCACGCCTATCAGCAGCGATACCCGGGCGCCATAGATGACGCCTGACAGGATGTCGCGGCCCAGCGTGTCCGTTCCCATCAGCACGCCCGGTTCGGCGCCCGGTGCCAGGAACGGCATCTGCGTCATGTCCCATGGATTGCCGGGGGCGAACATGGGACCGAAGATGGCCGCCGCCGCAGCCGCGATCAGCACCACCAGGCCGGCCACGGCGCCCTTGTTGCGGCAGAAGCGCCGCCAGAATGCACTGCTCATGGGCTTTCCCCTTTTTTCCGCCAGGGCGTGTCGGCCGCCCCTAGGTCAACTCGATACGAGGATCGACCAGCGTGTAGACGAAGTCGGTGATCAGGTTGAAGAGCACGGCCATCGCCGCCGCCACCAGGAAGCATCCCAGCAGCAGGTTGTAGTCGCGCTGCATCAAGGCATCGAACATCAGCCGGCCGATACCCGGCCAGGCGAATACGGTTTCCGTCAGGACCGCGCCGCCTATCAGGCCGCCGGCCTGGATCCCCGCCAGTGTCACCACCGGCAGCAAGGCATTGCGCAGGATGTGGGCGCGCTGGATGCGTCCCGGCCGCACGCCCTTGGCGCGCGCGGTCTTGACGAAATCCATCTGCGCGACCTCCAGCATGGAGGCGCGCGTCATGCGCGCGTAGACCGCCATATAGAACAGCGCCAGCGTCAGCGCCGGCAGGACCAGGTGCTTGGCGATATCCCAGGCCAGGGCCATGCCGTGCAGGTCCGCGCCGACGGTGAAATAGCCGAAGCCGGGCAATACGCCGAGTTTGACGGTGAATAGCAGCACCGCCATCATGGCCAGCCAGTAGAGCGGGGTGGCGTAGAACACCAGCGAGACCACGGTAACCAGGCTGTCCACCCAGCTGCCGGCGCGGCGGCTGGCTAGCGCGCCCGCCATTACGCCGAGTATCAGCGACAGCACGAAGGCGCTGCCGGTCAGCAGCAGCGTGGCCGGCAGGCGATCGACGATCAGGTCTATCACGGGCTGCTGCTGGCGGTACGAATAGCCCAGGTCCAGGTGCACGACGTGTTGCAGGTACTTGAAGAGCTGCGTGCCCAAGGGCTGGTCCAGGCCGAACTGCCCACGCAATTGCGCGACGAATTGCGCGTCGGAGGCCCCGGCTTCGCCGGCCATGACCGCCACCGGATCGCCCGGGGCGGCGCGTATCAGCAGGAAGTTGACGGTGGCGATCAGCATCAGGGCCACCAGGCCCTGTGCCAGCCGGGTCAGCATGAATTGCAGGCGTCTCATCGCTCTCGGATCAACCGATCCAGGCTCGGCTGAGGCTATCGTTCAAGCCGATGGCGGAACTGACCGGGTCATGCACCTTGGTGCGGTACAGGGTGGGGAACTCGATCTCGTGCAGCCAGGCCACCGGTACGTCCTGCAGCAGGATTTTCTGCACTTGCAGATAGATGTCGGCCCGCTGTTTCGGGTCCACGGCGCGCGCGCCGCTGGCGAACAGTTCGTCCACCTTGGGGTTGCTATAGCCCTCGACGTTGTTGAAGGGCGAGCCCTTGGCGATGGTGCTGCTGGTGTAGTTGCGGGCCACGCCCAGGGCCGGGTCGCCGTACTGGTACACGTAGGTGAACGCGATGTCGTAATCCCATTCGTTCAGGCGCTGATTCCAGCCGGCGACATCGGAGGGCGTCAGGTCGATCTTGATGCCCGCCTGCATCAGGTTCTGCCGCACGATCTCCGCCTGGCGCTGCCAGGTCTCGCCATAGGGCAGGGGCAGCAGGCGCAGCGTTTCGCCCTTGTAGCCGGATTCCGCCAGCAGCTGCTTGGCCTTGTTCAGGTCGTGCGGATACTTGGCCACATCGTCGCTGTAGTACTTGATGTGGCTGTTGAAGGGACCGGTGGCGACCTTCGCGTAGCCCTGGTAGGCGATCTTGGTCATGGCGTCGCGATTGATCGCGTACATGACGGCCTGCCGGAACTTGACGTTGTCCATCGGCGCCTTGCGGTTGTTCAGCCACAGCCAGGATTGCGGGGCAAAGAACTCCCAGCCCTTGGTCGTCACGGCGGTGCCGGGCAGCTTGGCCAGCCGCGCCACGTCGAAGAACTCCACGGCGCCACCCGGCACGATGTCCACCTTGCCGGACTCAAAGGCCGCCGCGCGCGAGGCGGCGTCGGGGATGACATGGAAATAGACGTTATCGACCAGGGGCACGTCCTTGACGTGGTACTTGTCGTTCGCCACCAGATGAATGTACGAACCCTTCACCCATTCCTTGAATTTGAAGGGACCCGTGCCGATGGGCGTGTTGTTGGCCGGGTTGGCGAGGAAGTCCGTGCCTTCGTAGATATGCTTGGGCACCATGGGCATGGAGCCGTTTTCGAACAGCCCCAGGAAAGGCCCGAAGGGGTACTTCAGCTTGAATTGGACGGTCAGCGGGTCCAGTGCCTTGATGGTGTCGACGGCATCCAGGTTGCCGCGCAGCCGCGCGTGCGTCTTGCGCAGGAAGACATCGGCCGAGAACACCACGTCATCGGCGGTGAAGGGCTTGCCGTCATGCCAGCTCACGTCGGGCTTGAGCTTGAAGGTATAGGTCAGGCCGTCGTCGCTCATGGTCCAGGACGTGGCCAGCTGCGGATGCGGATCCAGCTTCTCGTCGTAACGCAGCAGGCCTTCGTAGATATTGCCGGCCACCATCTGGGCGGGGCCGTTCTGGATGATGCCGAGCATCAGCCCGGGCGGCTCGGGCTGCACGATGACATTAAGGGTGCCACCCTTTTTGGCTTGCGCCAGCGCGGACAACGGTACCCCGGCGATGGAGATGCCCAGGCCTGCTGCGCCCAGCTTCATTAGCTCACGACGATTCATGACTGGCGGATCCTTCTGGATGGTCGGAATGGAGATGGCGCGCCCGACAACCGGGCGCTCGGGTAGGCGGTTCAGTCGCGATAGGACGCGCTGGTCGGCGGTTCCAGGCGTTGCAGCATCGCGCGCCATTCGCGCGCGTTCGGATCGGGGCGCCCCGGCAGGCGGTTGCTGTCGCCGCTTTCGTACTGCCGGGCGGTGCGTTCGGCAATTTCCTCGGAGACCGGATGTATGGCCTGGCCGGTGGCCTGTATGGCCATTTGCACGCGGCACGCGCGTTCCAGATTCAAATGAAGGATGAAGGCCTCGGCCACGGTGGAGCCCAGGGTCATCAAGCCGTGATTGCGCAGGATCATGGCGCGCGAGGTGGGCCCAAGATCCTCGATCAGTCGTTGGCGCTCGCCGTGATCGAGCGCGATGCCTTCGTACTCGTGGTAGACGACCCGGTTGTGGAACTGCAGCGCCCACTGGTTGCAGGGCTGCAGGCCGCAGGCCAGCGAGGACACCCCGACACCCGCGACGGTATGGGTATGCAGGACGCAGGTGGCATCATGGCGCGCCATATGCACGGCGCTATGGATCGTGAAGCCGGCGGGATTCACATCATGGCCGTTCGGCTCGACGATGCGGCCTTCCAGGTCGATCTTGACCAGCGAGGACGCCGTGATGTCGCGGAACAGCATGCCGAAGGGATTGATCAGGAACTGATCTTCCGTACCCGGCACGCGCGCCGAGATATGCGTATAGATGCTGTCGTCCATGCCGTAGTGGGCGACCAGCCGGTAGGCGGCCGCCAGGTCGACACGCATCTGGCGCTCTGCGTCGGACATGGAAGGCTGTCGCTGCTGCAGGGTTTGCACGGCCATGAGTGACCCTCGATCGGTGGTGGGCCCGGTCACGTGGCGGCCGGGATGCGCTGCACAACTGTCGTCTGTCGACAGCTTGCAGCGCTTGCGCAGTGCGGCAAAGAGGGATAACCCGCAGGATCAGGGTTATTGCTGAGGAGCTGACCCGGGAACATCCGCACGGGCCGGCAGGCCTGCGGGGGCGCCCTCGGGGTCGGCCTCGGGCTAGCGTCCCAGCTGGCGCGTCAGGCCCAGGAACCGTTCGGCCAGCAGCATCAGGACCAGCGTCGACAGGACGATGACCCCTGACGCCGACGCCACTCGCACGTCCAGGTTCGACGAGATCTGCTGCCACAGGTGTATCGGCAGCACTTCGGTCCGCTCGTCGGCCAGGAAGAGGGACACCGGCACGTTGTCGAACGAAGACATGAACGCGAGGAAAGCGCCGGCGCCCACGCCCTTGGCGATCAGCGGCAGGGTGACCTTGCGGAAGGTGCGACTATGGCTGGCTCCCAGGCTGCGTGAGGCGTCGCGCAGGACGGGGTCCACTTGTGACAGGGCGGCCAGGGTGGTGCGTATCACGAAAGGCACGCACACCACCGTGTGGCCCAGCACCAGCAGGGCCATATTCGGCCGCAGGCCGACGCCGTAGATGAAAACCAGCGCCGCGAAGCCGAACGCGAGGGCTGGCAGGACCAGGGGCGACATGAACAGCGTGTCGGCCGCCCGGGTCCAGCGGGATTTCGCCGCGGACAGGCCCAGCGCGGCCGCCGTGCCGAGGATCGCCGACAGCAGCATCGTCCAGAAGGCCAGCACCAGGCTGTTCCAGGCCGCCTGCCGCATCTGGTCCGCGTCCAGCAGCTCCCGGTACCAGCGCAGCGAATAGCCTTGCGGCGGGAACTGCAGCGATTCCGACGAAGTGAACGAGGTCGCCAGGATGACGAGCGTGGGCAGCACGAGCACGATCAATGCCAGGCCGGTCATCGTGCCGAACACCAGGCGCACGGAGTCGATCCTTCGCCCGAAGACGGGCGCGGGGCTAGGCATGAACGCGACTCCTCGTGAGATTCCCGATCTTGCCGGCGATGGCGATGACGGCCAGCACCGCGACCATGAAGACGATCGAAATGGCGGCGGCGTAGGGCCAGTTGTTCGCGCCCATGGCCTCCTGGTAGATCCGCAGCGGCATATACACCAGCCGGGCGCCCCCTATCAGCGTCTGCGTGACGAATGCCGTCACGGACGCGGCATAGGTCAGGATGCAGCCCGCCAGGATGCCGGGGGCCGCCAGTGGAACGACGACTCGCCGCAAGGTGCGCCAGGGCCCCGCGCCCAGTGCCTGGGAGGCGTCCAGCAGATTGGGATCCAGCTTCGACAGCACCGTCATGATGGGCAGCACCATCAGCGGCATCTGGACCTGGGCCAGGACGATGATCACGCCCGTTTCGGTGAACAGGAGGTTGACCGGGTCGTCGGCCATGCCCAGCCACTGGAGCAACTGATTGACGATGCCGTGCCGGCCCAGGATGACGATCCACGCGAACGTCCGGACGACCACGCTGGTCAGGATGGGCAGCACGATCAGCAGCGTCAGCGCGCTTTGCCAGCCGCCCCGTGCGCGCGCCGCCATCCAGGCCACTGGAAAGCCGAACAGCAGGCACACCGCGGTCACCTTGGCACCCAGCAGCAGGGTCTGCGCCAGGATGCGATCGTTGAAGCCGTCGGCGAAGAAGTCCTGGTAATGCGCGAGCGATATGCGCCCCAGCGAAAACCCCTGCGCCTCGGTCCCGGCCTGCAAGGACAGAGCCAGCAGGACGAAGAGCGGCGCGAGGAAGCAGACGACGAACAGCGCCGCGAGCGGCAAGGCCAGGCGGCTTTCCGGAATGCGCATGACGGGATCCTAGGTCTGCTGGATTTCCCGGTTGAAGCGGGCGATCAACTCGCTGCGGCGCGGATTGATCGCGGCCCAGTCGAAACCGCGGATTTTGCCCAGGTCGTCCTGGGTTTTGGCGATGGCCAGCGTCACGGGCCCTTCCAGCGCGACCTTGCGATTGGTGGGGATCACATCGTAGGGGGACTTGAGCATCGCGGCCTGGACCGCGGGGTCCAGGTGGGTGTCGATGTACTGCACGGCCAGGTCCGGTTCCACCGCATTCGCCACCAGGTGCAGGCTGGTTTTCCAGCCGGCGGCGCCGGTCGAGGGGATGGCCAGCTCCACCGGCACGCCCTTGCTCTTGAGGGTCTGCACAAAATTGAAGTTGTAGGGCGCGATGTCGATCTGTTCCTGTTGCCACAGGGTCGCGAACGCGCCCAGGTCCGCGGCCACGGCGCCCACGTTGGGCATCAGTTCGCGTATCGCCTTGAACGCCGGATCGAAGTTGTCGGCGCTGCCGCCGCGCAGGCGGTTGAGTTCGGCCAGGAAGGCGATGCCCAGCTGGCTGTTGAGCGCGGTCAAACCGACGCGCCCCTTGTACTTGGGATCCCACAGCTCGTCCCAGCTCGTGGGCGGCGTCTTGATGCGCTTGGGGTTGTAGCCGATGCCGATCACCTGCATGGAGACCGTCGGACCCCATTGGCCCTGGAAGGGCGGCAGAAGATCGGCGAAATTGGCCGACTTGGCCGCCGGGTACGGCGCCAGGATCCCGGCCTTGATGGCGTCGGGCACCTGCGGCTCATCGAACATTGCGACGTCGAAGGGCGGCTTGCCGCCCTTGGCCGCCGTCAGGCGAGCGACCTGGTCTTGCGCGAGAAGGATGGACTGCGTCACCGTGGCGCCGGTGCGCTGCTTGAAAGCGGGCGCCAGGATGGCGCGATGGGCTTCGCTCCAGGTGCCCGGAAAGGTCGCCGCGACCAGCGATCGCCCCTGGGCGAGCAGGCGTCGTGGAAGGATGGCGCTGGTCCCCAGGCCCAGGGTGGCGAACAACATGCTGCGACGGCTGCGATTCAAATGCATGGTCATTCCTTGGATCGAGAAGTGGTTTGGTTCGCGGAACTAGGCTGGTCGAGGAAAGACCAGGCAGGCCTCCGGCGACACGGGCGCAATGCGGACCCGGGCGCCTGTCGCCAAGGGCTGCTGGGTGCGCTGGCGCGGCTGGCTGACCTTGACCGAAACGCCTGTATCCAGCCGCACGCCGTATACGACCTGCGGACCGAGGGGCAGCACCGCGTCGACGCTGCCGGGCAGGCCGTCTTCACCATGGGCGTCCATGCCGCAGTGTTCGGGCCGTACCGATACCCGCACCGACGTGCCGGGGGATAGCCCATGGCCGGGTGCGAGTCGCCACGCCGCGCCGCCCGCGAGTTCGACGGCGCCGCCGTCGGCGGCGACATGCCCGTCGAGCAGGTTGGTCGCCCCGACGAAGGTGTTGACGAACGCCGTGGCCGGCTGGTCGTAGATGCCGGCGGGCGTGGCGATCTGCTCGATCGCACCCCGGTTCATCACGGCGATGCGGTCGGCCATCGACAGGGCTTCCTCCTGGTCGTGCGTGACGAGGATGGTGGTAATGCCGTACTCGCGCTGCAGGCGCTTCACTTCCATCTGCATGTCCAGCCGCAGGTTCTTGTCCAATGCGCCGAACGGCTCGTCGAGCAGCAGTATCTTGGGATCGACGGCCAGGCAACGCGCCAGGGCAATGCGCTGCTGCTGCCCGCCCGACAACTGCTTCGGCAGGCGCGCGCCATGCGCCTCCATGTGCACCATGGCCAGCATTTCGTCGACACGGGCGCCGATGCGCGCGCGCGGCCAGCCCCGGGCTTCCAGGCCATATGCGACGTTCTGCCTGACCGTCATGTGGGGGAACAGCGCGTAATTCTGGAAGACGATGCCGACGCCGCGCTTGTCCGCCGCCAGGTGATCGACCGGTACGCCATCAAACAGCACACGGCCGGAGGTCTGCCGCAGGAAGCCCGAAACGATGCGCAGCAAGGTCGATTTTCCGCAGCCCGATGGTCCCAGCAAGGCGACCAATTCGCCGGCGCCGATCTCCAGGTCGACGTCGCGTACCGCTTCGAACGCCTGGAAGCGGTGTCCGATATGTTCCAGTCGCAGGGCGTGGCCGGCGCGCTTGTCCATTCAGCTTCCCCGGTAGGTGGAATACGCCCACGGCGTGGCGGTCAGGGGGATGTGATAGTGGGCCTCAGGCTCGGCAATGCCGAAAGCGATGCCGACCACGTCCAGGAACGGCGGTTCTTCCGCGCTCAGGCCCTGCGCGCGGAAATAGTCGCCAAGATGGAAGCGCAGCTCATATTGCCCCGTGGGCAACGGCCCGCCATCCAGGAGCGGCTGTTCGGTGCGGCCTTTGCGATCGGTGTTCCGGTCGGCGAGCAGGCGCTCGGCGCCGCCGGTCTCGAAGAGCTGGACGCGGACACCCTCGGCGGGCCGGCCCGACGCGGTGTCCAGCACATGTGTGGTCAGGCGGCCGGCGATGTTCGCCAATCCGTGCCCGTCGATGCGGCCGGCCAGGCGCAAGCGTGTGATCCTGCCGATTTCGTCCAGCGCGGTCGCGAATTCCGTGTCGCGATCGTTGGCGAGACGCTTGGCGAAGATGCGCAGGGCGGAGGCCCGCGTGTGTCGCCGTACGCACAGGATGAACGGGAACTCGAACTTGTGCCGGTACGCCTGGTTCAGCTCTTCCCAGCGAGCGGCCTCGTCGACCGACAGGGCCGCAAGGGCGAGGCTCCCCTGTTCCAGGGTGGACTCGGCGCCCATGACGCCCATGCGCGCCGCCAGGCCGGCCAATTCCGGATGCAAGGTCAGGAAGTCCAGGCATTGGCTGCGAGGCAGTCCCCGGACGTGCGCCATCATGGCGGCATGCAGGGCGTCCGCATCCGCAAAGGGCCGCAGTCCGGCCACCGCGCGGGCCACCCAGGGCGCGTCTTCGAATACCGAACCCAGGAGTTCGACGAATTCCGCCTCGCTGCATGTATTGAGGGCGTCCAGGGTGACAGGGGTAGGCATGGGAGCAGGGCGATGTGGGGTTGGCACATCTTAAGAAGCCCCGACCATTGCCGTCCATCAGCGATTAAGCAACAATCCATACTCAAAATTAGTATGGAAGCGCCCATGGCCCGATCCCTGATTCCCACCGCGCTGCGCTACGTCGACCAGGTGGCGCGCTCGGGCTCCATACAGCGGGCCGCCCGAGAGCTCAATGTCGCGGCGTCCGCCATCAACCGGCAGTTGCTGCGGCTGGAAGAAGAACTGGGCGTACCGCTGTTCGAGCGGATGCCTCGCGGCATGCGGCTGACGTCATCGGGCGACGCCATCGTGTCCATGGCGCGGCGGTGGCGTAACGACGAACGCCGCGCGTCCGAGGACATCCGGAAACTGCAGGGGGTGCACCAAGGCCATGTGCGCCTGGTCGCCATGGGCAGCCATGTCGACGGATTCCTGTCGACATGGATAACGGACCTGGCCGCCCTGCACCCCAATATTTCGCTTTCGGTCGAGATCTGCAATACCGACGAGGCCAGCGCCGCCTTGCTCGATGGCACCGCCGACCTGGCGGCGGCGTTCAACCTGTCGCCGGGCCGCCATCTTCATGTCCTTTGGGAAAGCGAGCTGCCGCTGGGCTGCATCGTCGCGCCCGATCACCCGCTGGCGAACGAGGCGTCGGTCAGCCTGCAGGAAATCTGTGGGTATCCGGTTGCCTTGCAGAGCAAGAGCCTGTTCATCCGTCGCTATCTGGAATCCCACTACAGCTGGCTTTTCGGCGACAACCAGAATCGGATAGAGACCAATTCCCTGCCCCTGATCAAAAAGCTCGCGCGGACGGGACGGTACGTGTCCGTGACGTCGGAACTGGACGCGGCGCCGGAACTGCTGGACGGCCGCCTGCGCTTCGTGCCGGTGCGGGACCAGGGCGCGGAACCGCAGGTCATCCGGGTGGCCATCGATGCGCGCAAGCCTTTGTCTCCGATCGTGAAGGTGACGGCGGAAACGCTGTCGGAAAGCATCAGGCTATGCCTGGAACAGGTTCGGGGCCGTGCGCACCGCCATCCGCCGGCCATGGCCTTGAAGGACTGATCGCACGCATAGCCGGGTGGACGCCGATGCCTGTCCTGCGGCCCGATCAAACCGTGTCGTGGAATCGTTCGATGCAGGTATCGAGCACTTCGCCGCCAGGGCGATTCCACCAGTTCGTGGATGAAAAAATCTCCACTTCGGCGTGTCCCTGGTAGCCGGCGGCTTCCATCGCCGCGCGGATGCGGCGGATATCGATGATGCCGTCGCCCATCATGCCGCGGTCGTTCAGCAGGTCGCGCGTGGGCACCAGCCAGTCGCATACGTGGAAAGCGAGCAGGCGGTCGCGGCCTGCCCGGTGGATCTGTTGGTCCAGCTTGGGATCCCACCAGACGTGGTAGACATCGACCGCCACGCCGAGGATGCGGCGCGTGGTGTCGTCTGCCAACGGGTCCAGCGCATCGCAGATGTCCAGGGCGTGCTCCAGGGTATTGATGCACGCGCGGTCGGCGGCATACATGGGATGGAGCGGTTCGATCGCCAGGGGCATGTCCGCGTCGCGCGCGTGTTGCAGGACTGCTTCGATGCCGTCCACCACGTCCCGGCGTGCCGACGCAATGTCCCTGTGCGCGGCGGCGCCCGACAGCGCGCCCGGCAGGCCGCCTACCACCAGCACCAGGCAGGGGGCGTCCAAGGTCCTGGCCTCGTCGATGGCCCGGCGGGTATCGTCGATGGCCGCCTGCCTGCCCGCGCGATCCGCCGCGGGGAACATGCCGCCACGGCAATAGCCGGACAGCCCCACGCCGCTATCGCGCAGGCAACGCGCGGCATCGTCCAGCCCGATCGCCGCGACCTGGTCCCGCCAAGGGCTGATCGTCTCGATGCCGCGGCGGGCGCACTCCTCGATGATGCGGTCGAGCGGCCACTGGGCGCGCACGGTCGCCGTGTTGATGGACAACCAGCGCAGGTCGCCCGCGAAGTCACGCATTGCCGATGCCATGCGTGGCCAACAGGGCGCGCATCCGTTGCGCGGCCAGATCGGGGTCTTCCAGCAGGCCCGCGTTATCGGCCAGGCGCAGCAGCTGCGCCAGGTGGGGAAGGCTGCGCATGCTTTGCTGGCCGCCCACCATGGAAAAATGCGTCTGGTGGCCGTTCAGCCAGGCCAGGAACACGATGCCGGTCTTGTAGAAGCGGGTGGGCGCCTGGAAGATGTGGCGCGAAACCGCGACCGTGGGCTCCAGGATGGCCTTGAAACGTGCCTCGTCGCCCGTGCCGAGCGCGGCCAGCGCGGCGCTTGCCGCCGGTGCGATGGCATCGAATATGCCGAGCAGCGCGTCGCTGTGGCCGTGGTTAGGCTGGTTGCCCTGGCCGTCGCCCGCGATCAGTTCGGCATAGTTGAAATCGTCGCCCGTGAACATGCGGACGCCGGCCGGCAGCCTGCGCCGCATGGCGATTTCCTTGTCCTTGTCCAGCAGCGAGATCTTGATGCCGGTTACCTTTTCCGGATGCGCCGCGATGACGGCAAGCGCGTGGTCCATCGCCACGTCCAGGTCCGCCGTGCCCCAGTAGCCCGCGAGTGCCGGATCGAATGCCTCGCCCAGCCAGTGCAGCACCACCGGTTCGCGCGATTGCGACAGGATGCGGTCGTATACCCGCAGATAATCGTCCGGTGTTTGCGCGACGCGCGCCAAGGCGCGGCTGGCCATGATGATGAGGCGGCCGCCGAGCTTCTCGATCGCTTCCATCTGCATTTCGTAGGCGGCAATCACGTCGTCGAAGCCGCGCGCGTCGTCCGGCGACAGATGGTCCGTGCCGCAGCCCGACACGACGTCGGCGCCGGGCACGTCGCGGGCCGCCTGCAGCGTGCGATCGATCAGTTGCAGCGACGTGGGCCAATCCAGTCCCATCCCCCGCTGCGCGGTGTCCATGGCCTCGGCGACGCCCAGGCCGAGTTTCCACAGGCGCTTCCGGTATGCGATGGTCGCATCCCAGTCGACCGCGCACTGGCGGGAGGGGTCGATATCGGCGTATGGGTCGGCGACGACGTGCGCCGCCGAATAGGCGAGCCGGTTGAAGCGGCCGGCGCCCGCGCTGCCGGCGATGGCGGTGCGGCCGCTCAACCGATAGTTTTCCAGCTCGCCGTTCGGGCGGGGAAGTTGCAGTGTCAGCGTCATGCGTGTGCCTGTGGAGACGTAGCGAAGAAGAAATCCATCACGGCGTCGACCTGCCCTTCGAGCATGGCGGGGCCTTCGTGCGTGATGCAGCCCAGCCGTGCGGCGGCTTCCAGCAGAGGGGTACGGACCGGCTTCAGGATGATGTCGGCAACCACGGTATTCGCGTCCAGGCCCGAGATGTCGAGCGGCAGCGGGTCGTCCGGCTTCATGCCGACGGAAGTGCAGTTGACGATGACATCGAAGCCCGCGGCCACCGGTTCGCTGGATCCGACAGGAACGCCGGGCGAATGCGCGCCGACCGACCTGACCAGTGCGTCGCGGCGCGTGGCGTCGATATCGTAAACGCCTATGCTTGCCGCGCGCTGGTCGGCGATGGCATTGACCACCGCGCAGCCGGCGCCACCGGCGCCGATCACCAGGACCTTCCTGCCGGCCAGTTCGATGCCGCGCGCGGCCAGGCCGCGCACGAAGCCCTCGCCGTCGAAGTTGTCGCCCAGCAGCCGGCCGTCCGGCAGCTTGCGTATCGCATTGACGGCGCCCAGGCGTGCGGCGTTGCCGCCGAGGCTATCGACCATGGCCGCTGCCTGGATCTTGTGCGGCACCGTCACGATCAGGCCATCGAAATTCTTCATCGCGCGGAAGGTCGCGATCATGCCGCCCAGATCGGCGGGCGCGACGTGCATCGCCACCAGGACGGCGTCGATGCCGCGCGCCTGGAACTCGGCGTTGAACAGCCGCGGCGATCCGACCTGCGCGATCGGATCGCCGATGATGGCATAGAGCCGCGTCGTGCCGGACAAGCCCGGCGTCGCTCGCGCCGTTTTCACGCACGCGCTCCGGCCAGCGCGGCGACGCGCGGGTGGTGGCGCGGGCCTTGCGGAAGCATCTCGCCGGCGATATCCATGGGAGCTGCGCGAAACAGGCGTTCGTCCATGGTGTGCAGGTTCGTGGCGATGCGGGGCCGGAAGGCCATCTGGTCCAGGATGTCGCGTTGCAGGTCGATGCCCGGTGCGATCTCGACCAGTTCCAGGCCATCGGCGGTGTTGTGGAAGACCGCTCGCTCTGTCACCAGGACCATGACCTGGCCGCGTTGCAGTCCATAGGGACCGCTGTAGCTGGTCTGCTCCAGCTCGTTCACGAACTTCGAGTGCTTGCCCTCGTTCAGGATTTTCAGCGTCCCGTCGCCCGTCTGTATCTTCAGGCCACCCGCGGTGAACGTGCCGCCGAAGACCATCTTCTTGGCGTTCTGGCTGATGTTCACGAAACCGCCGATGCCGACCACGCGACCCGCGAAACGGCTGATGTTCACGCTGCCGCGCGCGTCCACTTCGACCGCCGAAAGGAAGGCGATGTCCAGGCCGCCGCCATCGTAGAAGTCGAACTGATAGGGCTGGTCGATCATCGCCCAGTAGTTGCGGGCCGCGCCCGCATCCAGGCCGTTGGCCGGCGCGCCGCCGGTCAGGCCTTGTTCGTTCGTGAGGATGATGCGATCCAGGAGCTTTTCTTCCGCGGCGACGATGCCGATGCCGGTGCAGATGCCGGAGCCGACGTTGCACACCGCGCCGTCGCGCAATTCCAGCGCACAGCGGCGCGCGACGATCTTGCGTTCGTCCAGCGGCAGTTGGGGAAAGGAACCCAGCGGGATGCGCATCTGTCCGGCGAATGCGGGATCGTGGTCCGTCTGGTAGGTCTGCCACTGCTTGGGCTCGACCACGACGGCGTCGACCAGCATGCCAGGTATTTTGACGGTCTTGCCGGGCAGCGCGCCGCGTTGGGCAAGGCGCTTGACCTGCACGATGACCACGCCGCCGCAGCGTCGAGTGGCCTGCGCCATGGACAGCATCTCGCCGAAGATGGCCTCATCTTCCATCGAGATATTGCCGTCCTCGTCCGCGGTGGTCCCGCGCAGGAACGCGACGTCGATGTGGAAGGGCTTGTAGAACAGCCACTCCTGGCCTCGGAATTCCACCAGCTCGACGAGATCTTCCTGGCACTTCGCGCTCTGCTTGCCGCCGCTGATGCGGGGATCCACGAATGTGTGCAGGCCGACATGCGTCATCAGTCCGGGCCGGCCGCCGGCGATCTCGCGCATCAGTTGCGACAAGGCGCCCTGGGGCAGGGTGTAGGCCTCGATCTCGTCACGCGCGGCCATGGCGGCGACGGACGGGGCATCGACCACGGTTCCGCAGACGATGCGCTTGAGCAGGCCGGGATGGCCGAAATGCGCGACGCCGCGCTGGTCGCGGTCGCCCAGGCCCACCGGGTGCAGCGACGTGATGCCGCGCGGCTGGGCGCTGGCGAGAAAGCGACGCTCCACGGCTTCTATCAGCGACTCGGGGATCGCGTGGCCGGAACCGGAACCGCCGATGAGTATGGTGTCGCCGTCATGGACGAGCTGTGCGGCCTGGTCGGCGCTTATGACTTGCATGGTCTCCATCCTGCTTGGAATCTGTGGAGGCAAGCGTACTGCCAACTTACTGATACGTCAATAAGTCAAAGAGGCGCGGAGAAGGTGCTGGAAGGAAGAGGCGCACGGCAGCCCGGCGGGCTTCGTGCGTGTCAGGCGCGTGTGGTTTTCGCGGCCGCCTTCTTCCTGGCGGCGGGCTGCTTGCCCGCATAGGCGGACAACATGACGCGGGAGAATGCGTCGAAGAACAATTCCAGCCGGTCAAAGCCGCCGGTGCCCTGCGTGAACACCGAGGAACTGTTGACGATGTTGATCAGCAGGAATGCGAGGTCATCGCGTGGCGTGTCGGCCCGCAGTTCCCCGCTGTCCGATGCCTGCTGGACCGCGGCCTGGATGGCTTCGTGTATGGAGTCGGTGAAGCGCTCCAGGTCGGCGCGGCCAGCGTCGCTGAGGACTTCGCTTTCCAGGCGCAGGCGCCCGATCAGGCTCCACGATTTCCCGCCATGGCCGGTGCGATTGAAGCGCTTGTAGCGGGAGTGGTTGTACTCCACGACCCGGCGCAGCTTTTCCGGCAGTGTCAGGTTTTCGTCCAGCCAGATTTCGCGATGGCGGCCGATCGCGGAGTCCACGTATTCCTTGACGAGTTCATCCACCAGGCTCTGCTTGTTGCCGAAGTGATAGTGGATGTTCGTCGTGGTGATATCGAGCTTGGTCGCGATGTCGCGAAAGCTCATCCCGTTATAGCCGTTCGTAATGAGCAGCGCGGTGGCGACCTCCTTGATGCGGTCGCGCATCAATGGCTGCCCGGCTGCCGGTCCGCTCACGGTCTTTTTTCTCGGCACTGTAGGCCTCTGGCGGAAAAACGTGGTTGTGATGAGCCGATATGCTACAGCAACTCAAGCGGATTCCATCATCAGCTGCGTTTCCCCTTCCTGCACGACCTCGTCCCGCTGGTTGAATACCTTCATCTCCAGCGTCACGATGCCTCGGCCAGGCTTGCGGGTGGGACGCTTGGCCTTGACGGCAAGCCGTGCATGGATACGGTCGCCGATCAGCAAGGGGGCGCGGAACGACCAGTTCCAGTTCAGCGTCGCGATGCCCTTGAGCCGGACCTTGCTGCGCGTCTTGAGGCCATCCGCCAGGGCCAGGCCCAATAGTCCATGGGCGATGCGTCCGCCGAAACCGGCTTCACGGGCGAACTCGTCGTCCATGTGGACGTCGAACAGGTCGCCCGAGATGCCGGCGAAGCCGACGACGTGCGTTTCCGTTATGGTGATGCCGGCGGTGCGATAGTGGTCACCGGGCTCCAGTGCGTCGTAGCCGTATTCGCCGGCGTCCAGCTCTCTGCCGGCCGGCTGGGAAGGTGCAACTTCGTCTTGGGGCATTGCGATTTCTCCTCGTCTCGATCTTATAATACATATTTATCGATAAGTAAGTATACTGCCCCATGTAGCGGACGGGGCAAGTACAAAAAACCGTGGAACGGAGGTAGGCAATGGCGTCGGTAAACATCGTCGATGTGCGCAAGAGCTTCGGCGAGGCACATATCCTGCGCGGGGTATCCATCGACATCGAAGACGGTGAGTTCGTCATCCTGGTCGGGCCTTCCGGCTGCGGCAAGTCCACGCTGTTGCGCACCTTGGCGGGACTGGAGAAGGCCACTGGCGGGGATATCCGCATCGACGGCAAGCCGGTCAACGACCTGCCGCCGCAGGACCGCGACATCGCCATGGTCTTCCAGAACTACGCCCTCTATCCGCACATGACCGTCGCGGAGAACATGGGGTTTTCGCTGAAGATGCGGCGCGCGCCCAAGACGCAGACGGACGAGGCCGTGCAGCGCGCGGCGCGGATCCTGGGCCTGGAGAAGCTGCTGGATCGTTATCCCAGGCAGTTGTCCGGCGGCCAGCGGCAGCGCGTGGCGATGGGGCGCGCGCTGGTGCGCAACCCCAGGGTCTTCCTGTTCGACGAACCGCTGTCTAACCTGGACGCGAAGCTGCGCGTGGCGATGCGAGCGGAGATCAAGGAACTGCATCAGCGGCTGAAGACCACGACCGTCTACGTCACCCATGACCAGATCGAAGCCATGACCATGGCCAGCAAGATCGTGGTCATGAAGGATGGCCTGATCGAACAGACGGGCGCGCCTCTGCAGCTGTACGACGAGCCTGCCAACATCTTCGTGGCGGGTTTCATCGGCTCGCCATCCATGAACTTTCTGCCGGGCGTGGCGCGCGGCGGCGCGTTCGCCGCCGATTGCGGGCTGACCTTGCCATTGGGCGACCGGCGGCTGGAGGAGGGCAGGCGTGCGGTGTATGGCGTTCGGCCTGAGCACTTCACCGTTTCGGACCAGGGCGTGCCGGTCGACGTCGTGGTCGTCGAGCCCACGGGATTGGAAACCCAGATCATGACGCACTGCGGCAAACAGGAGATCGTCTGCCTGTTCCGCGATCGCCTGCTGCCGGAGCCCGGCAGTCAGCTGCGTATCCTGCCCGACGTGAGCAGGATCCACCTGTTCGACGAAGAGAGCGGCCGCAGGCTTACGGATTCTCGCTGAACGACTCGAATAAATTACTTAGTAGTAAGTAAGTTTCGGTATTGACTTTTCGATAAGTAAGTTTATTCTTCGCTCATGCACGACCGGCTGGCGTGGGCGTCAGCACAAACAATACTTCCCAGCGAGGAGACAAGAATGTTCAAGCATGGTCTATCCATCCGTGCGTGGCTGGCGGGAGCGGCGCTCGCTTCGTCGGCGATGCTGTGCGCCGTCCAGGCGCATGCGCAGCAGACGCTGACCATCAACACGGACCGCAGCGGAACCGGCCAGAAGGCCGCCTTCAACAAGATCGTCGCGGATTTCGAGACAGCAAACCCCGGCGTCAAGGTCAACGTGAACTACAGCGATGTCGAGTCCTACAAGACGTCGATCCGCAATTTCCTGGTGACGAGTCCGCCGGACCTCGCCTTCTGGTTCACCGGGGCACGCATGCGCGCCTTCACCAAGCGCAATCTGTTCGCCGACCTGACGGGCTTTTTTGTCGAGAACAAGCTGAACGAGCCGATGAAGCCGTTCCTTGCCGCGGTCACCGACAACGGCAAGCAGTACATGATGCCGACCAATCTGACGACCTGGGGTTTCTTCTACAACAAGAAGGTGTTCGAGAGCGCCGGCATCGCGCCGCCCAAGACGTGGGACGAGTTGATGGCGGCGGCGGCCAAGTTGAAGGCAGCCGGGGTGACGCCTTTCACCATCGGCACCCGCGACCTCTGGGCCAACGACCTGTG
Source organism: Bordetella genomosp. 8 (assembly GCF_002119685.1). Classification (NCBI taxonomy): domain Bacteria; kingdom Pseudomonadati; phylum Pseudomonadota; class Betaproteobacteria; order Burkholderiales; family Alcaligenaceae; genus Bordetella; species Bordetella genomosp. 8. The sequence goes on from NZ_CP021108.1 coordinate 715,368, forward strand.
GTTCGACTACCTGGACCTGCGCGTGAATGGCCTGGATTTCCACATGCGTCTGATGGACGGCAAGGAAAAGTACACCGACCCGCGGGTGAAGAAGGTCTTCTCCATGTGGGGCGACGCGGTCAAGAAGGGCTATTTCCAGGAGAACGCCAGTTCATACGGCTGGCAGGAAGCCATCCCCTTCCTGGCGCAGGGCAAGGCGGCCATGTATCTGCTGGGACCCTATGTTCTGACCTCGCTGCCCAAGGACGTGCACGGGAATATCGGCTTCTTCAAGTTCCCCGTCGTGGACCCGTCGGTGCCGAACTTCGAGGAACTGTCCGTCAATGGCGTCGGGATCCCCGAAGGCGCGAAGAACAAGGAATTGGCGAAGCGCTTCCTCGCTTTCCTGGCCAAGCCCGACAACATGCTGGCGTTCGCCAGGGCCGGCGCGGTCATTCCGGCGCGCACCGATGTGACGATCACGGACGATCCGTTCGCCCAGTCGCAGATCGAGCTGGTGAAGCAGGCCAAGGGTTCGTCGCAGTTCTACGATCGCGACACGGATCCGGAAATGGCGCAGATCGGTATGCGCGGATTCCAGGAATTCCTGGCGAATCCGGACCGCGAGACGGCCATCCTGGACCGCCTGGAAAAGGCCCGCGAGCGCATTTTCAAGTGATGGCCGCTTTGTAAGCATGCAGCGCAACCCGCCCCCGCGCGGGTTGCCACAGGGATTGCAATGAAAGAGTTCTGGGGCCGCAACCAGGCCTGGATAACGCCGCTACTGCTGCTGGTACTGCCCGCGGGCCTGTTCCTGCTGGTCATCGTGTCTTCCATCGTGCAGAGCATCTGGCTGAGCCTGTTCGACTGGGACGGTACTGGGCCGAAGACCTGGGTGGGGCTGGGCAACTATGTCGAGCTGTTCGGCGATCCGCAGTTCTGGGTGTCGTTGAAGAACAATGTCATCTGGCTGGTCCTGTTCCTGCTCGCGCCCGTCATCGGACTCGCGCTGGCGCTGTTCCTGAACCAGAAGCTGCCCGAGATGCGGTTCGTGAAGTCCATGTTCTTCATTCCGCTGGTACTGGCGCACGTGATCATCGGCGTGGTGTTCACCTGGTTCTACGACCCCACCTTCGGCCTGCTGGCGCTGGCGTTCAAGGCGCTCGGGTTGCAGCCGCTGGCGGTGCTTTCCGACGAGCATTTCGTGACGCTGGGCATCATCATCGCCGCCCTGTGGTCGCAGATCGCATTCTGCCTGGTGTTGTTCCTGGCCGGTCTTTCACAGATCGACCATGAACTGATCGCCGCGGCGAAAATGGACGGCGCGTCCGGATGGCGCCTGTTCCGCCATATCGTGCTGCCGCAACTGCATTCGGTGACCTTCGTCGCCGTCATCATCACGGTCATCATGTCTTTGCGCAACTTCGACATGATCGCGGTGATGACCCAGGGCGGTCCCTACGGCTCTTCCACCGTGCTGGCCTACCAGATGTACGACACCACGATTTTCAGTTTCCGCGCGGGCTACGGCGCGGCCATCGCGACCGTGCTGTTCCTGATCATGAGCATCTACATCGCCTTGTTCCTGCGGTACACCTTGCGCAACGAAGCCCGGGAGCAACTCTGATGTATCCGTCGCCCATTGCCGACCGTCCACCTGGCCAGCGCCTGGCCTACCGTGTGGCGCTATACATTGCGCTGCTGGTCTGGATCCTGCCGCTGGTGGCGGTCATGATGACGGCCCTGCGTTCGCAGGGCGACCTGCTGTCGGGCAACTACTGGGGTTGGCCCAGCCAGTTTTCGCTGGTGTCGAATTACCACGAGGTCTTCGCGTCGTCCCCGATGGGCGTGTTCTTCGTGAACAGCGTGCTCGTCACCGGCATCACCGTGTTCCTGGTGCTGGTCCTGTCGACGCTGGCGGGCGTGGCCCTGGGCAAGTACCGCTTTCGCGGCAGGACCTGGTTGTTCGCCATGTTCATCGCCGGGAACTTCGTTCCATATCAGATCCTGATGATCCCCGTGCGCAACCTGGTCGTGCACCTGGGGCTGTACGACAGCATCTGGGCATTGATTCTATTCCATACCGCCTTCCAGACGGGCTTCGCCACGCTGTTCCTGCGCAACTTCATCGCGGCGCTGCCCGAGGAATTGTTCGAGGCGGCACGCATTGAAGGTGTCAGCGAATTCCAGATCCTGCGGACCATCGTCATCCCGCTGGTGCGCCCGGCGCTGGCCGGGGTCGCCGTCCTGGTATTCACTTTTGTCTGGAACGACTATTTCTGGGCGCTGGTGCTGGTGCAGAGCGATGCGGCCAAGCCCTTGACGCTGGGGTTGGCGGGGCTGAAAGGAGAATGGCTTACGGCCTGGAACCTGATTTCGGCCGGCGCGCTGTTCGCCGCGCTGCCGCCCGTGGCCTTGTTCTTCTTCATGCAGAAGCACTTCGTGGCGGGCCTGACCGCGGGCGCGGTGCGGGGTTAAGCGGCCCTGGGGTCTCCCGGCGCCGATGCCGGGCGGGTCGGTCGCCATGCCGTCGCTTAGAATGCCCGGATCGACCATTCCATGGATATCCGGTGCAAGCGATCCATCCCGACCCAGCCGACGTAGTAGGGGCTGAACCCATGCACATCTGGGTCGACGCCGATGCCTGTCCCGCCGTCATCAAGGAAATCCTGTATCGCGCGGCGCAGCGGTGGCAGGTGTCCCTGACGCTCGTCGCCAACCAGATGCTGCGTACGCCGCCGTCGCCCTTGATCCGGGCCGTGCAGGTGCCGCGAGGCTTCGACGTGGCGGATGACTACATCGTGCAGCACGTCAAGGCAGGAGACCTGGTCATTACCGGCGATATCCCGCTGGCGGCCCAGGTCCTGGACAAGCACGCCCTGGTGCTCAGCCCGCGCGGCGAACGCTTCTCGGCCGGCACCATACGGGAGCGCCTGTCGATGCGCGACATGATGGAAGACCTGCGCAACGCCGGCGTCGATATCGGCGGACCCGCGGCGTTCAGCCAGGCCGATCGCCGCGCCTTCGGCAACGCGCTGGATCGCCTGATGCTCGCGGCCCGGCGGGACGCCTGAAGGCAGCAGGTAAGTCGGGGGCAGGGGGCCTGATTCGCAGCAGTTAAGTCGGGAACAGGGCGCCTGATTCGCCCTGCGCGCCGCGCCGCCGCCTGGATCCCGGCTCTAGCGTTGGGAACCGTTCATGGCCGGCGGCCCAGCAGACCGGCGACGCCGTAGCGGATGCGTGCCCACATCGCCTTGAGCCCGATGCTGAGCATATTGAGTTCAGCGGCCGGCGGCGCGCTTGCCGCCTTGCCGTGTTGCGCCTGCATCATGCGCGATTGGGCCAAGGCCAGGATGGCCTGGGCCTGGCCCAGTACCGCCTGCGCCTGCAGCAGCACCGTCTGGGCGTCTACTGTGCCGGCGGCGAACGCAGCAGGTGTTCCGGCAGCCCCGTTCAGCGCCGCGCCTCGCAATGCCGCGCCGCGCGCGGCCGCGGTCGCGCCTGTGTCCGGGGCCGGGCCTGAGTCCAGGCCTGTGTCCGGATCCGGGCCCATCTCCGCGCCTGCCCCGGTCCCGGCGGCCGGTGCGGCCAGCGACTGCGCCAGGTTCCGTTCGAACTGGGCCAGGATCTGCGACGCCACTTCGGTGATCATGCCGCTGCCCCGCCCGTACTGGGCGACGGAGCCGGATAGCGCCAGCTGCGTCGTGACGGTGACCTGGGTGCCTCCGGCCACCGGCGCCAGCGCAAAACTGAATTCGGATCGGGCCGAGCCACGCCCTTTCGGATCGACGCCCGACCCTTCCAGCCAGGCGATGTGGTTTTCATCGTCCTGGCGCACCAGCTGGGCCTGTCCGTCGAAGGAAAGCCGGATGGGGCCGAGCTTGACCGACACCGAGCCTTTGTATCGGTTGTCGCCCTCGACTTCGGTCAGCCGCGCGCCCGGCAGGCAGGGCAGGATGCGCGGCACGTCGAGCATCAGCTGCCAGGCCTCTTCCAGCGGCAGCGGCACGTGGAAGGTATTGGTGAACTCCATGGCTGTTCCTGAAATAGTATGAAAGCTGCGCCTAGGCGCGTCCGCCGGCCGGCGCGATATCGTCGGGGCCGTCGGCGGCGTCCAGGCACTCCAGCAGGCGCATCGGCGTCAAGGGGAATTCCGATAGCCGCACCCCCTGACCCGCCAGCGCGTGTTCGACCGCGCCGATGACCGCCGCGGCAACCGGGATGGTGGCGCATTCGCCCACGCCCTTTACGCCCAGCGGGTTGAGCGGCGTCATGGAAGGCTGGAAGATCACTTCCACGTCGGGCACCTCGGGTGCCGTCGGCAGCAGGTATTCCGCGAAAGTCGTGCTGAGCGGCTGCCCGGCGTCGTCGTAGCCCATCCATTCGAACAGGGCGTTGCCGATGCCGTGCACGACCCCACCGTGCACCTGGCCGGCCGCGAGAACAGGGTTGATGATGCGTCCGCTGTCATGCACGGCGACGTAGCGCACGATGGATACCGCGCCGGTCAGCGCATCGACCTCGACCTCGCAGGCGTGCGACGCGCCCGCATAAGCCTGCGCATCGCAATGGAAGTGGACGGTCTCGTCCAGCCCCGGGTCGCCCGGGACGGGCAGGGCATAACCCGGTACACCCTTCAGCAGCATTGCCAGCCTGGCCAGGGCCACCGATGGTCCCGTACCCGATCGGGACACCACTTCGCCATGGGCCAAGGTCAGTTCGTCCGGCAGGGTATCGAGCAGCACGGCTGCCGCGTCCAGGATACGTCGGCGCAGCCTGGCCGATGCCTGGTCCACCGCGGAGCCCGCCATGATCGCCTGGCGGCTGGCGAAGCCACCCATCCCATAGCCTATGAAGGCGGTATCGCCGGCGATGACCTGCACCGCTTCCGCCGCGACGCCGAAATGGCCGGCGCAGATCTGCGCCAGCGTGGTCTTGATGCCTTGCCCCATGGCCAGCGCGCCCGTGTACACGGATATCTGCCCGGAAGGCTGCACCCTGACGCGCGCCGATTCGAAAGGACCGCGCCCGGTCGGCTTGACGCTGTTGGCGACCGCGATGCCGCGATACAGGCCCCGCGCGCGCGATGCCTGCCTGCGGGCGTCGAAGCCGTCATAGTCGATGGCCTGCAGGGCGCGCGCCTGCAGCGCCGGGAAATCGCCGCTGTCTATGGTCAGGGGTACGCCCGCGCGCGACTTCAGCGGCTTGGTATAGGGTATCTTCGCGGCCGGAATCATGTTGCGCCGGCGGCATTCCGCCCTGTCGATGCCCAGGGTCGCGCTGATGCGGTCCAGCAGCCGTTCCATGACGAAGGCGGCCTGCGGATAGCCGGCGCCGCGCACGGTGGCGACCGGCACCTTGTTGGTATAGGCAACGGCGACGTCCAGCCGATAGGCCGGCACGACATAGGGACCGGTCATCGACGAGGCCGAGTTATAGGGCACGTTGGCGCCTTGCGGCGTGTACGCGCCATGATCGTGCACCATGCGCCCGCGCAGGCCCAGCACGCAGCCCCGTTCGTCCACGGCCACCGCCATCGACCAATACTGGTCGCGCTCTTGGATCGCGCTGACGAAATGCTCGCGCCTGTCCTCCACCCATTTGACCGGCCGGCCCAGCTTGCGCGCGGCCGCCGGCACCGCGATTTCTTCCGGATAGATCATGAACTTGACGCCGAAGCCTCCGCCGACATCGGGCGTCACGACGCGCAGCAGGTCTTCCGGATGGCCGAGCATCATCGCGATCGTGTAGTGCAGTTCGTGCGCCAGCTGGGTCGACGACCACACCGTCAATTCGCCCGATGCCGGGTCGGGCCGCGCCAGCACGCCGCGCCCTTCCATGGGATGGCCGCAGCCTCGGTGCACGTGGAAGTCTTCCTGCAGCACGGTGTGCGCATCGGCGAAAACGGCATCGCAATCGCCGTACGACAGCGTGTATTCCTGTAGCGCGTTGGACGCCAGTCCCAGCCGCACGGGCGGGGCCGCGGGTTCCAGTGCCGCACGGCAATCCGCCACGGCCGGCAGCACTTCATAGTCCACCGCGACCGCCGCGGCGGCGTCTTCCGCCGCATGGCGCGTCGACGCCACCACGATGGCGATGGCTTCGCCCACGAAGGCGACTTCGTGCGTCGCGAGCACGAACGGTGTGGTATCGGCGGGCAGGTTGGCAAGCGGAAAGCCCAGCGGCATGCGCCATTCGGTGATTTCGCCGTACAGGTCCTGCGCCGCGTACACCGCCACCACGCCCGGCATGGCGCGCGCCGCCGTGGCATCGATGGCGCGGATGCGTGCATGCGCATGCGGACTGCGCACGAAGCAGGCGTGCAGCAGCGGATCGACCTGAAGATCGTCCAGGAAGCGGGCGGTGCCGGTCAGCAGCGCTTCGTCTTCGATGCGGCGGACGGATGCCCCGATGCCGGGATTCGCCAGGGGCGCCGCGTCCGGCCGCGCGCCGGGCGCTACCTCGGGATAAGCGGGTTCAAGCGATGTGTCCATGTAGCCGCTCTTCGCGCAGTCGCCGCGCCGCTTCGAGCGCGGCGGCCACAATGTTCTGGTAGCCGGTGCAACGGCACAAATGGCCCGACAGCACATCGCGCACGGTGGCTTCGTCAGGGTCGGGGTTGTCGCGCAGCAGTTCGGCCAGCGACATCAGGATGCCGGGCGTGCAATAGCCGCATTGCAGCGCGTGCAGGTCGTGGAAGGCGGCCTGCAGCACGTGCGGCGCACCGTCGCCGGCCAGCCCTTCGATGGTCTCGACGCGGCAGCCTTCGGCCTGCACCGCCAGCATCAGGCAGGCACGGGCGGTCTGGCCATCGACCAGCACGGTACAGGCGCCGCACACGCCGTGTTCGCAGCCGATGTGCGTGCCGGTGAGCTTCAGTTCCCCGCGCAGGAAGTCCGCGAGATGGACGCGGGGTTCGGCCGCGCCCTGGCGTGGCTGGCCATTGACGACCAGCCGGATCGGCAGCGCCTCGGGGGCGTCGTCCTGGTTCATGGTGATGAGGTCTCCTCGTGCGCGACGGCCCGCGCCACGGCCTGTTCCAGCGCGCGGCGCGACAGTACCGTGGCCAGCCTGCGGCGATACCAGGCCGGCACGTAGCTGTCGGCAACGGCATCGACCTGCCCGCATGTCGCGGCGGCTAGCGCCAGCGCTTCATCGTCCGGCGCGCGGCCGAGCAGCGCCGTTTCCGCTTCGCGCATGCGCAAGGGCGCGATCGCGACTCCGCCCAGCGTCAGCGACACCCGTTCGACGAGGCCGTGCCTGTCGAGCAATACCAAGGCCGCGCACGAAACGATGGCGAAATCGCCGTGTCGGCGCGCGAATTCTACAAATGCATATCCATGGTGCCGGGGCCAGGCGGGAACGCGCACGGCGGTCACCATTTCGTCGGGTTCCATGGCGGGCGTCATATAGGCCGCCGGGAAATCCGCCATGGCGATTTCGCGCGCGCCGCGCCGGCTGCGAACCTCGACGCGCGCATCCATGGCCATGGCCACGGTGGGGATTTCGGCCGAAGGGTCCAGCTGGCAGAGACTGCCCCCCACGGTGCCCCGGTTGCGCGTCTGCCGGTGTCCCACCTGCAGCACCGCCTCGCGCCACAAGGGCAGGCGCTCCGCCACCAGCGGCGAAAACTCGACCTCCCGCTGGCGGGTCATCGCGCCGAACTCCACCATCCCGCCATCTCCGCTGGCGCGGATGTAGGCCAGCTCGGGGATGCGGTTGATGTCGATCAGGCACTCCGGAAACGCGAAGCGCATATTCAGCATGGCGACCAGCGACTGGCCGCCCGCCAGGATGCGCCCGTTCTCCGTTTCGCACAGCATGGCCAGGGCCTCGTCCACCGAACGGGGCGCCAGGTAACGCAGGGCCGGGGCTTTCATCGGCGGATGTCAGATCTTCGACAGGTCCAGCGCGGACGCGGCGAACAGTTCTTCCGGCGCGACCTTGCGCTTGGACAGGCCTTGTTCGTAGTGGTAGCGCGCAAAGGTTTCGATCGTGTGCCGGTTGGCTTCCAGTCCGTAGGGCCAGAAGTCCTCGCCCATGATGGAGCGGGCTTCGTTGTAGTGATGCACCATCCACGGCAAGGTCACCGCCAGGTGGCAGATCTCGTTCAGTTCCTTGACGGCAAGCGCCTTGGCCTTCAGGAAAGCCTTGTACACGCTGACCGGAAGCCAGGGATTCTCTTCGACCAGCGTTTTGCGGATACCCACCATATGCATGATGGGAAAGATGCCGGTGCGCCGGTAATAGTCTTTCTCGGCCTCGATGTAGTCGCCGAACAGGCGACCGACGTTGGGCGCGCCGCGCAGGAAGCAGGACGGGGCTCGCGCGCCGATGTAGCCGTCGATCTCGCCGGCTTCCAGCATGCCGGACAAGGTCTTGTCGTCCGGGATCTGCTGCAGGTCGATGTCCTTGCCAAGGTCGATGGGCGCGCGCTCGCCTCGGCCCGGTTCCTCGATGCCGCCACGGCGCCATTTGATGTCGGACGGCTTGACGCCATACTCGTCTTCCAGGATGCCGCGGATCCACACGTTGGCGGTGATCTGGTATTCCGGCACGCCTATGGTCTTGCCGCGCAGGTCCTGCGGTTTCTCGATGCCACGGTCCGTGCGGACGTAGATCCCGGACTGCCGAAAGACGCGCGAAATGAACGCCGGCACCGCGACGTAGGCGTTGTCGCCGCGCGCCGTGGTCATCATGTGGCTGCTCATGGAGATTTCGGTGACGTCGAACTCGTGGTAGCGGAAGGCGCGGTGGAAGGCTTCTTCCGGCTCGACCGGCACCGCCGCGACGTCGCATCCCTCGATGGGGGCGCGGCCGTCGAACAAGGCCGCGGTCCGATCGTACATGCCGCAGGCCAGACTGATCTTCAATTTATTGCTCATCGTGATGCTCCTGTTGGTCCCTTGCCTTGAGCCGCGCCGCGCTAATCCGCCGACAGGCCGATCTTCTGCGCCAGCGCGGTGAACTTGTCGATATCGCTGTTCACCATTTTCTGGAAAACCGCCGGCCCGTCGGAGGCGGTGTCATAACCCAGGTCCGCAAGCTTCTGTTCCACATCGGGGCGCCGCATGATCTTGGCGACGGCTTCATAGAGCTTCTGCTTGATATCCGGGGGCGTGCCGGCCGGAGCCAGCAGGCCGTGCCACTGCGTCAGTTCATAGCCGGGGTAGCCCTGTTCGGCCACCGTCGGCACATCCGGCATCAGCTTGGAGCGTTCCTTGGAGGTGACCGCCACGGCGCGCAGCTTGCCGGCCTTGATGAAGGGCAGCGCGCTGGACGCCGTGATCACCGCCAGGCCGATCTGGCCGCCCACCACGTCGTTCAGCGCCGGACCGCAGCCCTTGTACGGCACATGCACCATGTTGACCTTGGCCTGCAGCTTGAACAGCTCGCCGGCCAGATGCTGCGGCGTGCCATTGCCGCAGGACCCGAAGGAGACGTCGTTGGCCTTCGCCGCGGCCGCCGTGACGTCGGCCAGGGTCTTGTAAGGCGAACCGGGCGGCACCACCAGCACCGAGGGCACGTAGGCGATGTTGATGATGGCGTCGAAGTCCTTCTTCGGATCGAAGGGCAGGGTCTTGAAAACGCCGGGATTCACGGCGAAGGAGCTGTTGACCATCAGCAGCGAATAACCGTCCGGCGCCCGCTCCTTCACGACCCGCGCGCCGACGTTGCCGCTGGCGCCGGGACGGTTTTCGACGATGGCGGTCTTGCCTATCGCTTCCGGCATGTAATTGCCGATGAGCCGGGCCAGCATGTCCGTCCCGCCGCCTGGCGGAAACGTAACGATGATGTCCAAGGGTTTGCTCGGGAAGGAGGCCGCGTCCTCGGCGGCCAAGGCGGTTCCCGCCGCTAAAAATAGGGCCGCCGCGGCGGCTCCCGTGATCAGTTTGCCCAGCGTCATGACGAATTACCCCTTGTTTACCGGCGCCTCCTGGACGCCAAGTGAGTGGCCGATTAATCAGCCTACTGAGTTTTTTGCTCATAGTACTGATTATTTTCGCGGCGACATTTAGGGAAAATACTTATCGGCCGTACGCCGGGGCACGCGGAACCCCGCCGGAGCGCTCCGCTTCCTATAATGGCGACAAGAAGAACGACGAGAAAAGCGCCGGGTGCCTATGAGGAGGACCTTTTGTCAACGGCCATCAAAATCTTCCACGGCCGATTCGGACGGGTCGCGCTGCTCGACATGGACAAGCCGCTGATCCCGCATGCGCATCACCATTGCCATGTGCTGATCAAGGCCAGCGGGGCGGACACGTTCTTCTCGGTACGCGATCGCCTGAACCCGCTGACCGACGATACGGCGGTGCTGGTCAACGCCTGGGAGCTGCATTCCTATGAGCATCCCGGTCCCTTGGCGCCCGGCACCGTCATCCTGGCGCTGTACATAGAGCCTTCCTGGCTGGCCGATATCCAGCGCCAGCTTTGGGTTTCCGCCCATCCCCAGTTCTTCCCCAAGCCGTGCGTGGAGATCGCGCCCCGCATCCGCAAGCTTGCCGACGAACTGGCCATGGAGATGTACTTCGCCGACCAGATTTCGCCGCAGCGGCTGGAGGCGGTGCTGTTCGACCTGATGATCGCCGTCATCGATCCGTTCTCGGAATGGCGCAATCTGCGGGGATTCCCGTACAAGCACGCCACGAACGCCATGGACCCGCGCATCCGGCGCGCCATGGCGTATATGCGGGAAAACATCGGCGCGCCCGTCGACATGGCCGCGCTGGCGACCCGCAGCGGGCTGTCGCGCGCGCATTTCTTCGAGCTGTTCCGGCGCAGCACCAGCCTGACGCCCAATGTTTTCAGCAATGTGCTGCGCATGGAGGCCGCGCTGCAGGCGCTGAGCCGGCGCGACACGACGCTGACCGACCTGTCCTACCGGCTGGGTTTCTCGGCGCCCGGCCATTTCACCCGTTTCTTCCGCCAGCACATCGGCTCGGCGCCCAACGACTACCGTCGGGTCGTCCAGAGTTACGAAAATCAGACTCCAGGGTAAGTTGCCGGATTGCCCGGTAAGACGGCCGGTCCCGCTCCTGTCTAAGCTGCGTCCAAGACTATTACAAGGGCGCGCGGCGAGGGCTGCCGTCCGACGGGACGAGACTTGGATACAGGCCAGCAACGCGCCGTACGGCACGTGGGCGACGCCCGTCAGCGGATCGAAGACGATACCCTGCTGACCGGCAAGGGACGATATGCCGACGATCTGGGCACCAAGCCTGGCACGCTCCACGCGGCCGTGCTGCGGTCGCCGCATGCGCACGCGCGTCTGCTGCGGGTGGATGGCGCCAGGGCCCTGGCGCTGCCCGGGGTGCACGCCATGCTCGCAGGCGACGACGTTCGGCGCTGGACGCGGCCGTTCGTGGTCGGCGTCAAGCAACCCATGGAGCACTGGTGCCTGGCCGTCGATACGGTCCGCTATGTCGGCGAGCCGGTGGCCGTGGTGGTCGCCGAAAGCCGCGCGCTGGCGGAAGACGCCCTGGAACAGCTGGAGGTCGAGTACGAACCGCTCGATCCGGTCGTCGAGATAGACGCGGCCATCGCCGAGGATGCGCCCCTGCTGCATCAGAAGGTGGGCAGCAATATCGCCAGCGATCGCGTCTTCCGCTACGGCGATCCCGAAGCCGCCTTCGCGCGCGCCCCCCACAGCGTGCGGTTGACAGTGCGCTATCCGCGCAATTCGGGCACGCCCATCGAATGCTTCGTGGTGTCCGCCGAGCATGTGTCCGACGACGATGGTTATGAAGTCCTGTCCAATTTCCAGGGGCCGTTTTCGCTGCATGCGGTGATGGCCTTGGCCTTGCAGGTACCCGCCGCGCGCTTGCGGCTGAAGACGCCGCCCGATTCCGGCGGCAGCTACGGCGTCAAGCAGGCGGTGTTTCCGTACATCGTGTTGATGTGCCTGGCCGCGCGCAAGGCCGGCGCCCCCGTCAAATGGGTGGAGGACAGGCTGGAGCACCTGGTGGCGGCGACTTCCGCCACGGGCCGCCTGACCACGCTGCGCGCCGCGGTCGAAGCCGATGGCCGCATCACGGCCCTGGACTATGACCAGTTCGACGACGTCGGCGGCTATCTGCGCGCGCCGGAGCCGGCGACTTTCTATCGCATGCACGGTTGCCTGACCGGCGCCTACGACATTCCCAACCTGAGCGTGCGCAACCGGGTGGTGCTGACCAACAAGACGCCCGCCGGCCTGGTGCGCGGCTTCGGCGGGCCGCAGGTGTACTACGCGCTGGAGCGCCTGGTCCAGCGCATCGCCGTCGAGCTGGGGCTGGATCCGCTGGACGTGTACCGTCGCAATTTCGTGCAGCCGGGTGCCTTCCCCTACCGCGCGGCGGCCGGGGCATTGCTGGATTCGGGAGACTATCCCAAGGCGCTGGCGCTGGCGATGGAGCGGGGCGGCCTGGACGAATTGCTGGCGCGGCGCGAAGCGGCCCGCCGCGAAGGCCGCTTGTATGGGATCGGTTATGCGGCCATCGTCGAGCCGTCCATCTCCAACATGGGCTATATCACCACGGCCCTGACGCCCGAGCAGCGGGCCAAGGCCGGGCCGAAGAACGGCGCGCTGGCCACCGCGACGGTCGCCATCGATCTGCTGGGCGGGGTGACCGCCATCATCGATTCGACCCCGCAAGGGCAGGGACACCGCACGGTGGCCGCGCAGATCGTGGCCGACGTGCTGGGACTGGATCCGTCGGAGATCACCGTCAACGCCGAGCTGGATACGCAAAAGGATGCGTGGTCGGTGGCGGCGGGGAATTACTCCAGCCGCTTTGCCGGCGCGGTCGCCGGGACGCTGCATCTGGCCGCGGTGCAGGTGCGGGACAAGCTTGCGCGCATCGCGGCCGCGCAGTTCGGCTGCGCGCCGCGGGACGTACGGTTCGCCGGCGGAAAGATTTTTCCGGAAGGGCGCGCCGACAAGTCGCTGCCGTTCGCCCGCCTGTCCAGCGGCGCGCACTGGGCGCCCGCGCTGCTCCCGCCGGGAGAGGACGCCAGCCTGCGGGCGACTGTTTTCTGGACCCCCGAGCAACTGACCGCGCCGACCGAGGACGACCGCATAAATACGTCGGCCGCCTATGGATTCGTGTTCGATATCTGCGCGGTCGAGGTCGACCGGGAGACGGGGGAAGTCCGCATCGACCGCTACGTGACCTGCCATGACGCCGGCCGCATCCTGAACCCGGCGCTGGCCGACGGACAGATAAGCGGGGCCTATGCGCAGGGCCTGGGCGCGGCCTTGATGGAAGAGTTCGTCTACGGAGCGGATGGCAGCTTCCTGTCCGGCACGCTGGCGGACTATACGGTGCCGACCGCCTGCGAAGTGCCCGAGCCGGTGATCGTCCACATGGAGACGCCGTCGCCCTTCACGCCGCTGGGCGCGAAGGGGCTGGGGGAGGGTAACAACATGAGCACGCCGGTCTGCGTCGCCAATGCGGTCGCCGACGCGCTGGGCGTGGCGGACGTGCGCCTGCCGCTGAGTCCGTCCCGGGTGATGGACTTGATCGGCATGGCCGACCCCGAGCCTGCCGGCGGAGCGCCCGCGCGGGGGGCCACATCGCGGGCCGAGGAACCGTCGGCTGGCGCATCGCTGGCCGGCGGCGTGTCAGGCGCCGAGGCGGCTGGCGCGGAATCGCGCGCGGGCTCGCCCGCCGGCAAGGGCCGCGGGTTGACCGCGCGCGGCGAGGTGCGGCTGCAGGCGCCGCCGCAAGCGGTCTACGACGTGTTTCTCGATCCCGAGGCTTTGGCCCGTGTCATTCCTGGCTGCCATGCGCTGGAGCCCACCGGGCCGAACCGCTATCGCGCGGATGTGACAGTCGGCGTGGGCCTGGTCAAGGCACGCTATGCGGCGGAGATCGCGCTTTCCGAACTCGAGCCGCCGTATCGGCTGCGGCTGTCCGGATCGGGGATTTCGTCGCTGGGCACGGCGCGCGGCGACGGCAGCGTGGAGCTGGAGCCGCAGGGCTCGGGCACGTTGCTGCGCTACGACTACAGGGCGGAAGTCAGCGGCAAGGTGGCCGCGGTGGGAGGACGCATGCTGGAAGGCGCGGCCAGGATCGTGCTGGCGCAGCTGTTCGAGAAACTGGGCAGCCAGGCCGGCGGTCCTGCCGGGAGCGACGCCGCCGGCCTGCCGGTGTCGGTGTCGGTGCCGCTCTGGCGGCGCCTGCTGCGTTGGTTGGGGGTATCCAGATGAAGCCTCCCGTCTTCGATTACCGCCGTTGCGACACCGTCGACGAGGCGCTGGCCCTGCTCGACGAGCATGGTGACGACGCCCGCGTGCTGGCGGGCGGCCAGTCGCTGATGGCCGTGCTGAACATGCGTTTGGCGCAGCCGCGCGTACTGGTCGATATTTCCCGCGTGAAGGGCCTCGACTACGCGCGTCCCGAGAACGGCTTCCTGGCGATCGGCGCATCGGCCACGCAGGCCTCCGTCGAGTGGCGCGCCACACTGTCCGAGGAAGTGCCCCTGCTGGCGCTCGCCTTTCCCAGGATCTCGCATTTCCAGATCCGCAACCGGGGCACCGTATGTGGCTCGGTGGCGCATGCCGACCCCAGCGCGGAGCTGCCCCTGGCGCTGGCGGCCTTGGGCGGCAAGGTCAGGCTGCGGTCGCGCAAGGGGCGGCGCGAGCTGGAGGCCGACGCGTTCTTCCAGGGCATGCTGACCACCGCGCGACGCCACGACGAACTGCTGGAGGACGTGCACTATCCCTTGCACCGTCCGGGCACCCGCTATGCCTTTGCCGAAGTCAGCCGCAGGCATGGGGATTTCGCCATTGTGGCCTGCGCCGCCGTGGTCGGCGAACGCGAGATACGGCTGGCGGTGGGCGGCGTCTCCGACCGGCCGCGCGTGTTGACCTTGCCGCGGCTGGCGGCGAGCGAGCTGGCGAGCGCCATCAACGATTTTGCGTGGCAGCTGGATGCCCAGGACGATCCGCATGCCAGCGCGGTGTATCGCCGCCACCTGGTGCGCAACCTGGGACGGCGCGTGATAGAGGAAGCGACCCGATGAAAGCTCTGGACCGGGGACAGCGCGACACCATCGCCATCACCCTGAACGGCAAGGCGCGCACGGGCGCGTGCGACAACCGCACCTTGTTGGCGGACTTCCTGCGCCACGAACTGGGCGCGACCGGCACCCACGTCGGCTGCGAACACGGCGTCTGCGGCGCCTGCACGGTGCAGGTCGAAGGCGTGGCGGTGCGGTCCTGCATGATGCTGGCGGTGCAGGCCGAAGGCCTGAACGTGGACACCGTGGAAGGGTTGGCGCGCAAGCACGCGCGTGACGCGGCGGTGCACGCGGCGCACGGCACGAATGCCACGAATACCACGAATGCCACGAATGCCAGCAATGTCGCGGACGCGATGGGCGACCTGCAGGCCGCTTTCAAGCGGAACCACGCGCTGCAATGCGGTTTCTGCACATCCGGAATACTGATGACTTGCGATGACTTCCTGGCACGCGTACCCGATCCGACCGAGCAGCAGGTCAGGGAAACCCTGTCGGGACATCTGTGCCGGTGCACCGGCTACACCAATATCGTCCGCGCGGTGATGGAGACCGCGCGCGACCGCCTGGCCAGGCCCCGCCTTGCCGGAGGTGACGCAAATGCTTGATCTGGGACGCACCTTCCTGCAAAGCGTGGAGCGCAGTCCGACCGCCCTGGCCATCGTCGACGGCGCGGTGCGGCGCAGCTACGGCGAGTGGCATGAAGACGTGCGGGCCGCCGCCGCCGGACTGGCCGGCCTGGGACTGGCGCGCGGCGATCATCTGTTGATGGTGCTACGCAATCGCTGGGAGGCGGCCACCCTGCACTGGGCCTGCCAGTTCCTGGGCGTGATCGCGACGCCGCTGAACTGGCGCGCCAAGGGCGACGAGATCGAATACTGCCTGCGCGATTCGGGTGCCCGCGCAATCGCATACGAGAGCGTCAGCGCCGACGCGGTGGCGCTGTCGCCCGCCGCGAGCGCCTTGCCGCGCATCGTGGTGGGCGACGATGCCGGTCCGGGGCTGGCGTTCGCCGAGTTGCTGCGCGGCGGTGCTGCCGCGGCGGATGCGGACACGCCACGGGCGAGCGCCGAGGACGTATCGCTCATGCTGTATACCTCGGGGACCACCGGCAAGCCCAAGGGCGTGCCGCGCCGGCACCGCCAGGAGCGCGCCGCCGCGCTGGCACACGTCGCGCAGAATACCTACCGGGTCGGCGAACGCACGCTGGGCGTCATGCCGCTGTATCACACCATGGGCGTGCGCTCGCTGCTGTCCATGGCGCTGGTCGACGGCGTGTTCGTCTGCATACCCAGGTACGATCCCGCGGCGGTGCTGCGCGCCATCCAGGATGAAGCCATCACCACGCTGTACCTGGTCCCCACGCTGTATCACGACATCCTGGGCCACGAGGATTTTTCGCGCACCGACATATCGTCGGTGCGCAAGATCGGCTTCGCCGGCGCGCCCATGCACGACGCGCTGCTCAAGCGGCTGGACGCGGCGTTCCGGCCCACGCTGTTCGCCAATCACTACGGGTCGTCGGAGGTCTATACCTGCACGGTCAACCAGGACGCGGCGCGCAAGGCCGGCTGCGCGGGCCGTGCCGGCATCAATACCCGCATTCGCGTGGTGCGGCTGGATGCTGCCGGGCCGGACGAGCTGGCGCGCCAGGGCGAAGAAGGACAGATCATCGCCGACCTGGCCGGGGACGAAGCCTTCGAAGGCTATTGGAATCGCCCGGACGCCGATGCCAAGGCCCTGCGCGGCGGCTGGTATTTCACGGGAGATACCGGCTATCTCGACGCCGACGGCGATCTCTACGTGACCGGCCGGGTCGACGACATGATCATCTCCGGCGGCGAAAACATATCGCCCGTGGAAATCGAATCGTTGCTGTCGCTGCATCCGGCGGTCGACGAGGTCGCCGTCGTGGGCTTGCCGGACGAGCGCTGGGGCCAGCGGGTCGTCGCCTTCGTCAAGCGCCGCCAGCCGGTGGATGCCGCGGCGCTGGACGCCCATTGTCGGGAGTCCGACCTGGTCAATTTCAAACGCCCGCGCGACTACGTCTTCGTGCGGGGCATACCCAAATCGCCCGTGGGCAAAATCCTGCGCCGCCTGCTGGTGGCCGGGGAGTTCGAGCGGGATCCATCCTGATCCCGGAACCGGACCGCAACCATTCATTCAGGAGAGTATCCGTGTCTACCTTGAACCATCCGGCCCACCATCTGCTCGCCGATCTCGACGGTTTCCGCGTGGAGATCGACGAATCCCGCCAGCGCGCCGACATCGTGCTGGCGCGCCCGCCGTTCAACATCATCGCCATGCCGCAGCGCGATCAGCTGCGCCTGGTATTCGAAGCGCTGGACGAAAACGATGCGGTGCGGGTGATCGTGCTGCGGGCCGAGGGCGAGCACTTTTCCAGCGGCGGAGATATCAAGGGCTTCCTGGCGGCGTCGCCGGAACATGTCTCCCAACTGGCCTGGAATATCGCCGCGCCGGCGCGCTGCGGCAAGCCGGTGATCGCCGCCAACCGTGGCTATTGTTTCGGCGTGGGCTTCGAGATCTCCCTGGCTTGCGATTTCCGCATCGTGACCGACACCACGCGCTATGCGCTGCCCGAGCAGAAACTGGGCCAGATTCCGGGGTCCGGCGGTTCGGCCCGCTTGCAGAAGATGGTCGGCATCACGCGCACCAAGGACGTCGTCATGCGTTCGCGCCGCATCCCGGGTAAGCAGGCCTACGACTGGGGGATCGCCACGGAGTGCGTGCCCGATGCCGAACTGGAAGCCGCCACCGACCGGCTGGTCGAAGAGCTGATCGGCTTTTCGCCACTCGCCCAGCGGACGGCCAAGAAATTGTTGAACGACACGGAGGACTCCACGCTTTCCATCGCCATCGAGCTGGAGGGACACTGCTACAGCCGCCTGCGCAGCTCCGACGATTTCCGAGAAGGGGTGGAAGCCTTCCACGGCAAGCGTGCGCCGGTTTTCAAAGGCAGTTGATGGGCGCCGCCCGGTATGGGCGGCATGACGATATAACGCAGGATCGACCGGCGCGCCTCCTGGCCGCCGGCCTGCATAAAACGACAAGGAGACATCGCATGAACACCACGCAACGCAAGTTCCCCCTGCATATGGCCGCGGCCATGGTGATGGCGCTGGGCGCGCAGGGCGCACTGGCGCAGGATACGCAGCCGATACGAGTTGGCGTCGTCACCCCGCTGTCCGGCACCTACGCGCCCATCGGCGCTCAGGTGAAGATGGGCCTGGACATGGCCTTGGCCGAGATCAACGCCGCCGGCGGCATCATGGGCCGCAAGGTCGAATTGATGTATGAGGATGAAGAGGCCAATCCCCAGGTCGCGGTGCAGAAGGCCGAGAAGCTGTTCCAGCAGAGCAAGGTCGATTTCCTGACCGGCACGGTGAATTCCGGATCGACGTTGGCGGTTGGCCAGGTGGCCGAACGCAACAACAAGCTGATCGCCACGACGGTGTCCTTTTCCGACGCCATCACCGGCGACAAGTGCTCGCCCAACGTGTTCCGGGTGAACGCGAAGGCGGGCCAGCAATCGGTCGCGCTGGCCGCCTGGCTCGCCAAGGAGAAGCCGGGCGCCTCGCTGTTCCTGCTGGGACCGGACTATGAAATGGGCCGTAGCACGGTGGCGGCGTTCAAGAGCGCCGCCGAGCAGCGCGGCATCAAGCCGGTGGGCGACCTGTTCGCACCGCTCGACAGCAAGGACTATTCGAGCTACTTCGGCCAGATACGCGCGGCGCGGCCTCAGGTTTTCTACACGTCGACGGCGGGCAACGACACCGTGCGCCTGTTCAGCCAGATGAGCGAATACGGCATGAACAAGAACCTGACCATGGTCGGCGTGTCCGGCGCGATCACCGCGCAGAACATCAAGGCCATCGGCAAGAACGCGGAAGGCTTCGTCACCGGCGTCGGCTACTCGCCCGAAATCGACACGCCCGAGAACAAGCAGTTCGTCGACAAGTTCAAGCAGGCGAACAAGGTCCTGCCCGATCTGTACGGTGCCGATTCCTACGGCGTGCTGTACTTCTACAAGGCCGCCGTCGAAAAGGCACAGAGCACCGACACCGCCAAGGTCCGCAAGGCCATGGAAGGACTGGAATGGGATACGCCGCAAGGCCGCAAGACCATGCGGGCGGCCGATCACCAGGCGATCCAGGACATGTACGTGGTGCGCATCCAGAACGGCAACTTCACCATCGTCAGCAAGGTCGACGGCAAGGACGCCATCGATGCCAGCGTCTGCAAGCGCTGGTAGGCCCGGTTCACGAGGAATGCCATGAACGCCTTGTTCGAAAGCCTGCAGTTCGTCTACGCCCCGCAGGTCGTCAACGGCCTGTCGCTGGGCGTGGCCGTGATATTGATGGCGCTGGGGCTGACCATCATCTTCGGCCTGCTCGACGTCATCAATATGGCGCACGGCGAGTTCTACGCGCTGGGGGCTTACCTGGGCATGTCGCTGCTGGCGATGGGCGTGGACTTCTGGGTCGCGCTGGTACTGGTGCCGCTAGTCATGCTGCCCATCGGCTACCTGACCGAGCGTGCGCTGATCCAGCGCGTGTTCCACCACAAGGACCGCCATATCCTGACGCTGCTGCTGACCTTCGGCATGGCGATCGTGCTGGAAGACCTGTTCAAGCTGGCCTACGGTCCCAATCCCCTGCGTCCGGATGCGCCCATCACCGGCGCGACCGAGCTGTTCGGGATGATCTTCCCCACCTACCGCCTGTTCCTGATGGGCGTGGGCGTGGCGATCGTGGCGGCGGTCTGGTGGGTGGTCTACCGCACCCGCCTGGGGGCGATGGTGCGGGCCGCCGCCTACGACCGCAACATGGCCGCCTCGCTGGGTATTCCGGTGCTGCGGGTCTATGCGGCCACCTTCGCCTTCGGCGTCGCGCTGGCCGGACTGGCGGGCGTGCTGCTGGCGCCGGTGTATTCGGTGTTTCCGACCATGGGCAAGGATTTCATCCTGATGGCCTTCTCCGTGGTCATCGTGGGCGGGCTGGGCAGCATCAAGGGCGCGATCATCGCCGGCTTGCTGCTGACCCAGGTCCAGGCCTTGTCCAGCCTGTATATCTCGCCGGTGTGGTCGGATCCCTTGCTGTTCGGCATCATGGTGCTGGTCCTGATGTTCCGTCCGCAAGGTCTGTTCGGGAGGCTGGGCCATGGCTGACACGATCGCATTGCCGCGCGCGGCGAACCAGCGGGCGCGCGTGCGGCCCGGGCTGGCCCTGGTCTTCGTGGTCCTGGCCCTGGCGGGCGGCCTGGCGGGCTGGCTGACGGACAACGTCTTCTATCTGCGGCTGGCGACCGAGGCGCTGATCTTCGGCGGGCTCGCCATGGCGGTGGATCTGCTGCTGGGCATCGCGGGCCTGCTGTCGCTGGGCCAGGCGCTGTTCTTCGGGTTCGGCGCCTACGTGGCGGGCTTGCTGCTGCGCGACGCGGGCTTTTCCTTCTGGCCCATGCTGGTGGTGGTGGCGGCGAGCGGCGCGGTGGCGGGCCTGGTGGCCGGCATCATCGCCATCCGGGCGCGCGGGGTGTACTTCGCCCTGATCACTTTCGGCCTGGCGCAGATCGCGGCCAAGGCGGTCTACAACGTCCAGGCGCTGGGCGCTTCGGACGGGCTGATGGGGGTTCCGGTGGTGGCCGTCGGCGTGGGACCGTGGCAGGTTTCGGCGTCGGACCCCTTGGGATTCTTCCTGGTCGTGCTGGCCCTCGTCATGATCATGTACGGCGTGCTCAGCTACCTGCTCAATACCCCCTTCGGGCGCAATATGCAGGCGCTGCGCGCCAATCCGCAGCGCCTGTCCTTCCTGGGCTTCGATCCCTGGCGCTACAAGCTGGCGGCCTTCGTGATCGCCGCCGTCCTGGCGGCCGTGGCGGGCGCGCTGTATCCCGTGCTGCGCGGCTTTGCCTCGCCGGAGCTGCTGTACTTCCAGACGTCCGGGAATGCCGTCATCACCGTGGTGCTGGGCGGGGTCGGGACCCTGATCGGCGCGCTCTACGGCAGCGTCATCCTGTTCGGTTTGAAGTCCATCATCGGCACCTACACCGAACATCACCTGATCGTGATCGGGGTGCTGTTCATGATCGCGGTCATCTTCTTTCCCGCCGGGCTGGTGGGCGCATTGCGGAGGCGCAAGTGAGCACAACCGACCGAACGGCCGCGAGCGGCGATGCCATCCTGCGGGTCGAGCAACTGGGAGTGCGCTTCGGCGCGCTGCGGGCCGTGGACGACGTGACGCTGCAGGTCGCGCGCGGCGGCATCACGTCGCTGATCGGCCCCAACGGCGCGGGCAAGAGCACCTTGTTCAACCTCATCAGCGGCGCCCTGTGGCCGACGACGGGCAAGGTCGCCTTCGATGGCCGCGACGTCACCGGCTGGACGCCCCATGCGTTGTTGCGCGCCGGGCTGGCGCGCTCGTTCCAGATCACCAATCTGTTTTTCGAACTGTCCGTGGCCGAAAACCTGCGGCTTGCCGCGCAGGTGCTGGACGGTGGCTGGAACGGGCTGCGGCCCTTGTCGGCCTCGCGCATCGCGCAGGCCCGGGTCGACGAACTGCTGGAGGAATTCGGCTTGCAGGCCAAGGCGGCCGACCCCGCGGGTGCGCTGTCGCACGGCGAGCAGCGGCGCCTGGAGATCGCGGTCGCGCTGGCCTGCAAGCCCAGGCTGCTGCTGCTGGACGAACCCACCCAGGGGATGTCCCATGGCGACACCCAGGAAACCGCCGCGCTGATCAAGCGCCTGGCCGGCGGCCTGACGATCCTGCTCGTCGAGCATGACGTCGGGCTGGTCATGGACGTATCCGACCATGTGATCGTGCTGGCGCAGGGCCGCAAGCTGGCCGAAGGACCGCCGGCGCAGGTGCGCGCCGATCCCGCGGTCCAGGCCGCTTATTTCGGGGAGGCCGCGCATGCTTGAACTGCGCGACGTACATGTGCATTACGGGCTGAGCCATGTCCTGCAGGGTTTGACGCTGGAGGTCGGGCCGGGCGAAGTGGTCGGACTGTTCGGCCGCAACGGCGTGGGCAAGACCACGACCGTCAAGACGGTGGCGGGCTGGACGGCGGCCAGCGGCGGCGAGATCCGCTTCCGGGGCGTATCCCTGGCCGGCCTGGCGTCCGACAAAATATGCCGGCGCGGCATCGGCCTGGTGCCCGAGGACCGGCGCATCTTTCCCGGCCTGACCACCGAGGAAAACCTGGCCATGGGCTTCATGCAGTGCGCCCGCCTGGGCCGCGCCGAGGAACGCGCGCGGCTCGATGGCATCTATCGACGATTCCCGCGGTTGGCCGAGCGCCGCGCGCAGCCCGGCACCACCCTGTCGGGTGGCGAGCAACAGATGCTGGCGATCGCTCGCGTGCTGCTGGGCCAGCCCGACCTGCTGCTGATCGACGAGCCGACGGAAGGCCTGGCACCGCTGATCATCAACGACTTGTTCGAGGTCATGGCGCAGGTCAAGGCGGCCGGACAGTCCATCCTGCTGGTCGAGCAGAACGTCTCGCGGGCGCTGACCCTGTGCGACCGCTTCTACGCCCTGGAGCGCGGGCGGGTGGTGCTGAGCGGACGCGCCGACCGGCCCGAGGACGTGCAGGCGCTGATGCGGGCGATCGCGGTCTGAGCGGCGGGAACGCCCGGGCCGTCCGCCCGGCGGGTCTCCACCGAGATCGCGAAATCGGGAGACCTGATACAGCGCGAGGATATCAAGATCCAGTAGCCTGCGACGCAGGACTCCGGATCGGGAAGCGCGACGCCGCGAAGAACCAGATGGCGCCGCCGATCAACAGCGCCGCGCTGGCCGTATGCAGCGACCACGCGAAGACCTGGCGATGGCCGATGCCGCTCCTGAGCAGCGCACCGAACAGCGGCGGGCTCAGGATCTGGCCAATGGCGTAGACGGCGGTCATCAGGCCGATGACCGATGTCGACCGGTGCGGCCAGCGCCGCCTGGCCTCCCGGAAGGCGAACAGGGTCAGCGCGGTGAAGGGCGCGCCCACCAGCACGCTGCTCAGCACGAAGCCACCCACATCGGGCCACCACAGGCCCATCACCACGCCCAGCGCCTGGGTGCAGTAGCAGGCAGCCAGCAGCCGGCTGGTGTCCCAGTGGGGCGGCAGCCGCGTGGAAGCCAGGCAGCCCAATGCCGCCGACACGCCATAGATCGGCCAGATCCAGTCGACCCAGATGGAGCCCGGCAGGACTTCGCGCGCCATCACCGGCAGGAACGTCGCCGTGATGACATAGCCGAAGCCTGCCAGGCCATAGGCGAGCATCAGCCAGCCCAGTCCACGATTCTCGGCCAGCGATTCGACCAGCTCCGACGGAGACTGGGGCAGGTGGGGGACGGCACCGGCATCGCCGGCAAGGCTGCCGCGCCGCGACCCATGCAGGCGGTCGCGACGGCATTCGTATCCGATCCACAACACGAAGGCGCCCACCACGGCGCCCAGGATCTTCCAGCAGGCGCTCGAACTCCAACCCAGCGAGATGGTCGCGCTCACCAGGATCCCGCCCAGCATGATGCCGACGCCGGAGCCGCAATAAATCAAGCCCGCCAGCGACGTGCCGTTCTGCTGTGCCAGCCGGCGCAGGCACCAGCTCGACGTGAACACGAATGCGATCGCACTGGCCAGGCCCGAGAAAAAGCGCAGCCATTGCCACAGCCAGGGCCACGGCAGGGCCATCCCCAGCGTCAGCACCACCGTGGCGGCCAAGCCGGCGACGGCCAGGCGTTCGTCGGGCGCCTCGCGGCGGGTCCATCGCATCCAGGCGCCGGGAATCAGCGAACACAGGATGGCCCCGACGAAGTAGCCCAGCAGGTTGCTTTCGGCGAGCCAGCAGCCTTCCGCCAAGGTGAGCCATCCGTCCTGCAGCATGACAGGCAGGATGGGCGTGTAGGCGAAACGTCCAATGCCGATGGCAGTGGCGACAGACAACATTCCGATCAGTGCTATGCGTGTCGCGCTCTGCTCTGCCATGGCTCACCGGTGATGGGGGTTTCCGCTCGACCAGCAGATATAACGCAGTCCCGGCGGCAATGGGAGCCCGGCGTTGCTACAAAAAGCTTTAGGCACGGCCGGCGTTGGCCCAGCCTCAGCCCGCTCGGGCGCCCGACGCCTTGACGACCTGCCCCCAGCGGTTCACTTCGGTGACCAGGAACTGGCGGAAGCCGTCCGGCGTACTGCCGGTCGCGATCAGGCCTTCGTCCATCAGGCGCTTCCTGTTGGCCGGGTCCGCGAGGATGCGGCCGGTGGCCGCCGAGAGCCGGTCGGCCAGGCCGCCATCCATGCCGGCGGGGCCGAGCAGCCCATACCAGGCGTTGAAGTCATAGCCGGGCAGGGTGTCCGCGATGGGCGGGATGGCGGGCAGAATTTCCATGCGCCGGGCGCTGCTCACGCCCAATGCCTTCAAGGTCTTGCCTTCCAGTTGCGGACGCGCCAGGGCGGCGCCGGCGAACATCAGCTGTACCTGCCCGCCCAGCACGTCGGTCATCGCGGGCGCGGTTCCCTTGTAAGGCACCAGCACCAGGTCCACCTTGGTTTCCTCCTTGAGGACCTCCGCGCACAGATGGCCCGCCGAGCCGATGCCGGGCAGGGCGATGTTCAGGGTGCCGGGCCGGGCCTGCGCCAGGGCGATAAGTTCCTTCACATTGTTCGCCCGCACGGACGGGTGCGCCACCAGGATGGACGGTGCGCTCGCGACGTAGGCGATGGGCTGGAAACTCTTGACCGGATCGAAAGAGAGATTGCCGTACAGCGTGGCGTTGATGGCGTGGCTGGTATAGCAGACCAGCAGCGTGCGGCCGTCCGGTTCGGCGTGCGCCACCGCCTGCGCCGCGATGTTGCCGCCGGCGCCCGGCCGGTTGTCCACCACGTAGGTACCGGGGACGTAGTTCGCCAGTTGCGCCGCCAGCATGCGCGCGACGGTATCGGTACCGCCCCCCGGCGTCGCGCCGACGATGATGCGTGTCGGTCCGCCCTGCGCGCGCGCCAGTCCCGATGCCGCGGCCATGCCGGCGCCCAGCGCCCCCATGAAAGATCGTCTGTCCATGCTGTCTCCTGCCGGCGCTGTGCCGCGCCTGTATTGCTGCCTGCCTGGTTGGCGTGTGTGATGGGCGCGACGATCAGGCCGTTGCCGACTCGCGCGGATATGCCGCGACGATGCGGTCCATTTCTTCCTTGAGCAACTGCGGCTTCCAGGTTTCGAAAAGCATGTTCATCGCTCTGGCCTGGCGCTGTTCGTAGTCCAGGAATTCCTGCGTGATGGCGCTGCCACGGACGCCTCCACGTACGGCGCCGGCACGCACGTCGCCGTAGTATTCCTTCCAGTCGTCCGGCAGGGGCTGCGAGCCGGGCACGGACAGCCACAGGCGAAAGAGGTGGCGCTTGCGGTCAGGTTCCTCATGGTCCTCGAACGGTGTGCGCGAGTGCAGGATGACGTAGTTGTTCAGCAGTTGCATGTCGCCCTGCTCCAGGGTCATCGTGTAGCACAGCGCCTCGCTGGGCAGCAGCTCGTCCAGCAGATCCAGCGCTTCGGTCTGCGCCGGGGTCAGGCGTGGGACTTCCGGGAAATCGCGCTGCGCCGCGATGGTGTTCTTGCGGTTGGTGCGGGCGCTGAAGTAGCCGGAATCGCTGCCGAAGATGGGGCAGCGATAGTAAGGCGGCTGGCTGGGATCCTGGGTGCCCTGGTAACTGTGGAAGAAGGGCGCCTTCAGGACCGGTATCAGGTCGGGGCGGCGACGCTCGACTTCCCGGTACAGGGCGATCGAACTCACGACCTTGCTGGTGCCGCCCGACCTGGCGGTGCGCCGGCACAACAGGCCCACGACGTCGCAGGAATCCTGGTGGAAATCCAGGCCGGCGTTGGTGTTGTAGCCGCGTCCGCCCTTGACCTTGTACTCGCCGCCTTCGTCGCGGACGTCGTTCATGACCTGGCTGGCGCGATTCTGCGTGCGGCCCACGCCCATGTACAGGCTCATGCCCCAATAGGCGAGACGGGCGTCGTCCTCGCTCCAGACGTCGACCGGAAACCCCTTCAGCAGGCACATGCCCCAGCGGCCCTGGGTCGTGGCGATCGCCTGTTCCAGGATGCCGCGCGAGGCCGCCGGCAAGGGGAAGTCTTGCTGCTCCATCGTGAGCAGCGGCTTGCCCAGCTTGCGCGCATGCGCCACCGCGTGATGGAAGCCCTGGATCTGCTCCCCGGTCAGCCGCAGCACCCAGGATTGGTCCTCCCGGGCTTGCCGCGCCGTCCAGGCCTCGGGGCGTTGATGGGTTGCCATGGCGGTCATGCACGTCTCCTCTTTTGCGGTGCGGCGGCTGTCCCGCCGCCGGGCCCTGATGCGGGCCGTCCGGCATTAGTCTAGATTTTGACGGCCCATTAGAATAGTGAACTTATTTGAGCTTCTTCATAAGCATTTTTGATCATGGCTTGCGCGGGGTGGGCCGTGTGCATCGTCAAAGGAGCATGGATGAAACTGGAGACTTTCCGTACGCTGGAAGCCGTGTTGCAGACGGGCACCTTCGCTGGCGCGGCCAGGCAGACCAACGTCACGCCCAGCGCAGTCAGCATGCAGATGAAGCAGTTGGAGCGCTACATGGGCAAGCCGCTGTTCGACCGCTCGGGCCTGCAGGCCAGGCCGAACCGGCTCGCCCATGAAGTCGCGGATACCTTGCGCCAGGCAATGCATGATCTGGCGGCCTTGCGCGCGGGCCACAGCGTCGCGGTGGAGGGCGTGGTGCGCCTGGGCGTCATCGAATCGCTGCAGGCGGCCCTGCTGCCGGGCATCATCCGTTTCCTCCGTGAACGCCACCCGCGCCTGGAACTGCGGCTGGCGCGCGGGCGCAGCGCCAGCCTGACGGCGGCTGTGAAGGCGGGGGACCTCGACGCGGCGCTGGTGGCGCAACCGCCCACGGGCGGCTCGGCCCGGCTGCGCTGGACGCCGATGCTGCGCCGCGAACTCGTGTTGCTGGCCCCGCCCGCGGCCAGCGAGAACAGCGTCGTTGCGCTGTTCCGGCAGTACGACTGGATCCGCTACGATCGGAAGACCGTGACGGGCGAGTTGTCGATCCAGTATGTGGCGGCGCACGTGCGCGAAATGCGCGGCACGCTGGAGTTCGACAGCGCGCCCGCGATTGCCGCTCTCGTGAGCGCGGGGTTGGGCATTTCGCTGCTGCAGATGCCGGATGCGACGACCTTGCAGATGTGCCCGGTGCGTGTGGTCAAGCTGGGTCGCGGCGCCCCGGTGCTGACCCTGTCGCTGGCGGCGCGCAAGGCCGACGACGACAACCGGCTGGTGGACGCCGCACGGCAGGCCATGCAGGCGTCGGTCGCGACATACCAGCGCCAGTTCGCCGGCAGCTAGGCGGCGCCCGTGCCGGAGGTCCAGGGGTGGTGTTCGATCCAGTGCCGCGCGATGTCCACGCGGCGGCACAGCCAGACCTGCGGCCGCGCGCCGATGTGCCGCAGGAAGCGCTCCAGCGCCGTGGCACGGAAAGGATGGCCCGCCACGCGGCAATGCAGGCCGATCGACATCATCTTGGGTTCCGTGGCGCCTTCTTCCCACAGGGCATCGAACTGCTCGCGCAGCACGTCGAAGAAATCGGCCCCTGTGTTCAGGCCACCGCGCAGGAACTTGGCATCGTTCATCACCTGTGTGTACGGCACGACCAGGTGTGGCCGCTCGTCCACGGTGGTCCAGTAGGGCAGGTCGTCGTTGTACGCATCGCTGTCGTACAGGAAGCCGCCATGTTCCGCCACGATACGCCGCGTGTGGATGGTGGGCGCATAGCGGCAGTACCAGCCGGCGGGCGCGGCGCCGGTCAGTTGCTCGATGCCCTGGAAAGCCGTATGTATGGCCCGGGCTTCGGCTTCTGGCGTCAAGGCCTGGTGGCGCTCCCAGCGCAGGCCGTGACCGCAGACGTCGTAGCGTGATGCCGCGACGCCGTCACGGATCGCCGCCGCGATTTCGGGATTGCGTTCCAACGCCCGCGAACAGGCGAAGAATGTGGCCGGCGCGTCATGACGGCGCAGGATCTTCCACAGGCGCCAGAAGCCCGCGCGGCTGCCGTACTCGAACATCGATTCAGCGCCCAGGTCGCGTCCGGGAAAGGCCCGGCCGCCGGTTTCGATCAGGCCGACCTCGCTGTCATCATCGCCGTCGGGTACCGACGGCTCGGAGCCTTCCTCGACGTTGATGACGATGTTCACGGCGACGCGCGCGCCGCCCGGCCATTGCGGGTCCGGGGGCGTTTGTCCGTATCCCGCCAGATCGCGGGGAAGAGGTGAGCTTTGTGTCATGGCTGGAGCTTCAGTTTGCGATCGGGTCGAGCTCGATCTGGAAGGGCAGGGTGGCGAATTCCGTGTCGCTGCCATCCGGCAGGCGCCGCACCATCGACACCAGCGCGGCTTCCATCCCGTCCCCCATCAGCCCGGTATGCCAGACACCAGGGTGATAGGCGATGCCCCATCCGGCCGGCACGTGGATCGCGGCCAACTGGTCCAGCCGGGACGGCGCGGGTCCGGGCGGCGCCGCGACCACGACCAGTCGGCTGGCGCCCAGGGGAACGAAGGCCTGCACCGAATAGGGGTGGCGTTCCAGGCCGTTGAGCGGGCTTGCCGCGCGCCAGGCTCGCGCACGTATCACCGTGGCAGTGAACGCGCCGCGCGCGGATATGTCGGTGCCCAGCGGCACGGGAATGCGTTCGTCGCCCGGCGTGACGGGGAAGACCACGCCGTAGGGCTCCAGCTGTATATCCCCGGCCTCAGGCCGAACGACGATGTGCCGCAATGCCATGTGATTCCTTGGTGTTGGGGTGGCGCTCGCCGGCGGCCAGCTCGCTGTGCCAGAAGGCCCAGGTCAGCAGCGCGCCCAGTACGACGAAGGCCGCGAAGATGATGCCCGTGGCCGCGTAGCCTCCGGTCACGTCGCGGCTCCAGCCCAGCAGGGGCGGCGCCAGGATGCCGCTCAGGTTCGCCAGCGAATTGATCAGCGCCACGGCAGCGGCGGCCGCCGTGCCGGTGAGCAATGAGGTCGGCAAGGTCCACAGCATGGTGTTGGCGGCGTAGACGCCCGCCGCCGCCACGACCAGGCCGAACAGCGCGGCGGCGTGATTGCCCAGCATCAGCGTGGTGAAGACGAAGCCGACCGCCGCCAGCACGAGCGCCACGCCCAGGTGACGTATCTTCTCGCGCTTCAGGTCGGAGTGCCGCGCCCAGAGATACATGGCGCAGACCCCGCCCAGGTAGGGAAGCACGCTCAGGAATCCCACCGCCGTATTGCTGAAGCCGAAGCTCTTGATGATCTGCGGCAGGAAAAAGGCAATGCCGGTGGTGCCGAATACGATGCAGAACAGGATGCCGGCCAGCAGCAGCACGCCGGGCGAGGTGAACGCCTCCGACAGCTTGTACTTGCGCACGGCTTCCAGGCTGGCACGTTCATGGGCCAGCATGCTTTCCAGCCTGTCGCGTTCGGCCGGCGCCAGCCACGTGGCCTTGGACGGGCGATCGGTCAGCAGCCACAGGCAGGCGATGCCCAGCACCACCGCCGGCAGGGCTTCCACGATGAACATCCACTGCCAGCCCGCCAGGCCGCCGACGCCGTTCATGCCGTCCAGGATGGAACCCGAAATGGGGCTGCCGATCAGGCCGGAGACGGGGATGGACATCATGAAAATGCTGGTGAAGCGCGCCCGGTAGGACTTGGGGAACCAGTAGCTGATGTACATCACGATGCCGGGGAAGAATCCCGCCTCGGCCACGCCCAGCAGGAAGCGCAGCGCGTAGAAGCTGGTCTCGCCCTGCACGAAGGCCATGCAGCCCGACACGATGCCCCAGCTGATCATGATGCGGGCGATCCAACGCCGCGGTCCGACCTTGTCCAGCACGAGGTTGCTGGGGACTTCGAACAGGAAATAACTGACGAAGAACATGCTGGCGCCGAAGCCATAGACGGCATTCGACAGTCCCAGGTCCGCATTCATCTGCAACGCGGCGAACGAAATGTTCACGCGGTCCAGGTATGCGCACACGTACAGGATCATGATCAGCGGAATCAGGCGGCGCGCCGCCTTGCCGATGACCTGGCGATCCTCGATCGAGCCGGTGTAGGCGCCGCCGCCGTCCATGCCGGCCACGCCCTTATTGCCTTGAGCCATGACTTACCCCTTGGAATATTCGGACCATCGATATGGGTCACTTGATCGTTGCTTCGATATGGGTCGACGCGGCACGATGCTATGCTCGCGCCACATCGTGAACAATCGCGAATTTCCGGATTCCGGAATATTTGTTCTTGTTTGTGGAAATTCCCTGGGGGACGCATGGAAGAGGCGCCGATCGATAAATCGCTGGCCATCATGGAAGCCGTGGCGGGGTCGCGCCGCCCCCTGACGGTGACCGAGATCGCCGAGCTGACCGGGCTGTCCATGCCGACCACGCACCGCCTGGTCGTCCAGTTGACGGAGCGCAATGTGTTGGCCCGGCACCTCGCTTCCAAGCGGGTGATGGCCGGCGCCCGCCTGACACGCCTGGGTATCGACGCGGTGCAGGCGTCCTTGAACGCCGACCAGCCCCATGCCTTGTTGAAGTCCCTGGCGATGTCGCTGGGCGAGTTCGCCCAGATCAGCATGGTGGTGGATGGGGAGCTGGTCTGCGTGGACGCCGCCGCGGTGCGCCGGCCCGGTGGGCTGCACCTGGAGCAGGGCAACCGCGGTCCGCTGCACTGCACGTCCATCGGCAAGCTGCACCTGGCGCATATGCCTGACGACGCGCTGTCGGCGTGGCTGCGATCGTCCACGCGGCGCAAATTCACCAGCAAGACGCTGACCGGCGAGACGCGCCTGCGCGCGCACTTCAACGAGATCCGTGCCCAGGGCTGGGCATCCTGCAACGAGGAATGGAACGCGGGGGTGGTGGGCTGCGGGGTGCGGATACCGCTACGCGGCTCCGCGTTCATCGGGTTATGCGTGTCCGCGCCGACGGCGCGCATGACTTACGAAGAGATGATTGCCAACGTTCCCATCCTGCGCAAGTTCGCCGGGGACATCGCCCTGGCCTTCGACGCGTCCGCGTGACCGGTCGTGCGCCGGGTGTCGTCGCCTACCGCGCGGGGGCGGGCGCCATGCCGATCTTTTCCTTCAGCGCCGCGGTGCGGCCGGACGCAAGATAAGCCAGGAAACTCGCCGCCTCCTTGCATGCCGGAGCGGCCGCGCATACCGCGCCTGAAAAAACGGTGCTGATCTCCGCCCCTGGCGGCATGTCCCCCAGGATCCGTATGCCCGGCATGCCCAGCAGCTCGCTGCGCTGCTGCAGGCCCAGCTGCACGGTCCCGTCGGCGATCAGCTTGGCCACGGGAACGCCGGGCGGCGCCTGCACCAGCTTGGGCGCGAGCGCGTCGTGCATGCCCCATTCCTTGATCAGCGAGATCAAGGCCACGCCGCTGGGTCCTGTCGAATAGCCGATGCGCGCCGCGGAAGACATCAGCGCGCGCAGGTCGTCTGCCCGCTCGAACGCGACCGCGGGCGCGGTCTCGGCCATCGCGGCGGCGACCTGGGAAAGGGCGATGGGCGTCATCGTGGACGGCTCGACCTTGCCGGCGTTGGCCAGGGCGTCCAGCGCGTCCTGGGCCAGGATGACCACGTCGAACGGTTCGCCATCCGACACGCGTTTCGCCGCCAGGACGCCGCCCACCGACTGGAGCGTGACGGAAATTCCCGATTGGGTGTGGAAGTCCGCTGCCGCTTCTTCGAGCAGGCGTTTGGTCGCCATCGACGAAATGCAGGTGAGGTTTGCCATGATGGGGGTCGCCATGATTTTCTAAGTCTGGGTTTGCCCGATCATAAACCGCGCCGCATATTCCCTGGGCGTGACACCCGGACGCCGGAGAAATGCCTTGCGCAGCACGGCGACGCTGCTGTAGCCGCATTGCCTGGCGATGTCCTCCATCGTCTGGCCGCCCAGTTCGAGCGCCCGGCGGGCCGCTTCCAGGCGAACGTCTTCCACATACCTGGCCGGCGTGGTGTTGAGCTCTCGCCGGAACATCCTGATCGCGGTGCGTACGCTGGTGGCCAGCCTGTCCGCCAACGTTTCGGTGGAGAGATCCAAGTGCAGGTGTTCGCCTATCCACACGCATAGTTCTGCCAGCCTGGAGGCCGATCCTTGCTGGGACTGCAAGGCCACGCTGAATTGCGCCTGTCCGCCTGGCCGCCGCAGGAACAAAACCAGATTCCTCGCGATGTCGAGCGCCACCGGGTCTCCCAGATCCTCCGCCACCAGCCCGAGCGCCAAGTCGATACCGGCGGCGATCCCGGCGGAGGTATAGAACGCGCCATCCTTGATCCAGATGGGTTCGGGC
Organism: Bordetella genomosp. 8; assembly: GCF_002119685.1. Taxonomy (NCBI): domain Bacteria; kingdom Pseudomonadati; phylum Pseudomonadota; class Betaproteobacteria; order Burkholderiales; family Alcaligenaceae; genus Bordetella; species Bordetella genomosp. 8. The sequence continues at coordinate 747,719 of NZ_CP021108.1, forward strand.
TCGACCTTGACGCGCGGATAGCGTTCAGCAAGCTGACGGGTCATCCGCCAGTGCGTGGTGGCACGCCGGCCATCCAGCAGGCCAGCTTCGGCCAGGACGAAGGCGCCGACGCAGATCGCGCACACTCGCCGCGCCTCCGGCGCGACCCGTCGAAGCCAGCGCATCGCGGCGTCGGTCAGCCCCGTCAGGGGCTTGAAACCAGCCGTCACGATCAGGGTGTCGATCGGCAGGCGGGATCGTCGCACTTCGGCGAGTGTCTTGTGCGCCTTGATGGTGATGCGCGATTCCGTCTCTAGATCGGTCGTCGCCCCGGCGCTGACCAGTTCGAATCGATACGGCGAGCCTTCGTGCAGCAGGTTGGCCAGGGTGAAGACTTCCGCGGGGCCGACGACGTCAAGCGCGTCCGCCGGCTGCAGGACGAGCATCACGACGCGCCGGGGAGCGTTCCGCGGCGGTGTCGGTTTCGAACGGGTGCGTTGGGGCATGGCGGGATTCTTCGGGGCTCAACGGACTCGACTGATTCGGTCGCGACCGCTTGATTCTGGCACGAAACGACCGAAAAGAGTCATTCATGCCATGTTGTGCCTGGCTAGACTGCAAGGATCCCAACGGTGAAGGAAAGACGATGAGCCAGGCGGAATATCTCGTGAGCGGCGCGACAGGCCGCACGGGCGGCGTCGCGATCGACACGCTGCTCGACATGAACAAGCGGGTGCGCGCCTACGTGCGCAAGGACGGTGAACAAGCCGCCGCGTTACGAAACAGGGGCGTGGAGATCGCCATCGGCGACTTCACCGATATCGATGCGATCCGGACCGCCATGCAGGGGGTGCGTTCCGCCTACTTCCTGCATCCGATCAGCCCCGGCATTGTCCAGGCCAGCGCCTTTTTCGCGCAGGCCGCGAAGGAAGCGGGACTGCAGGCGATCGTCAACATGTCGCAGATATCCGCGAGGCGCGAATCGAAAAGCAATGCGGCGCGCGATCACTGGATCTCGGAACGGGTGTTCGACGCATGGGGGGTTCCCACCACGCATATCAGGCCGACGTTCTTCGCCGATTGGCTGGTGTACCCGCATTTCGCCAAGGAAATCCGGGCGCGGAAGCGGGTGGAATTTCCCTTCGGAGAGGGGCGCCACGCGCCGATCAGCACCGATGACCAGGGCCGCGTCATCGCGCACATCCTGGCCAAGCCGGCCGGCCATGAAGGCAAGATCTACACGCTGCATGGCCCGCGTGAAATGAACCATCACGAGATAGCGGCCGAAATGAGCGAGGCGTTGGGGGAAAAGATATCGTATGCGCCCCTGTCGATCGCGGAATTCCGCGAGCGTATGGAAGGCACCTATGGCTTCAATGCTTTCCTGACCCAGCATCTGGTCGAAGTGGCGCAGGACTATCAGAACGGCGTTTTTGCCGGGACCAACGATGCGGTGGAACGGATCACCGGTCAACCGGCCCTGTCAGTGCGTGAGTTCATCAGCAGGAACAGGCAGGCGTTCGCCTGAGGACAGGAGCGACAACGACCCGCCTGGCGGGTCTCTTCCTATGCATGCTCCGGCGCCAGGTCCAGTATCTGTTCGCTAATCAAGGATTGGAATTCATCGGCCAGCGCCATGGGAACGGCGTTTTCCGCGCGCATGCAGGCGTATTGCGACACCAGCCGCTCCTTCAATGGCCGTTGCACGATGCGTGGGTCGCCCTGCGGCATCGGCGTCCAGGCCGATACCAGGCCGATACCCGAAGCTTCCGCCGCCAGCCCGCAGATCAACGGTGATGTAGGCGTCTCCGCAATCACGTCCGGCGTGATGCCCTGGCGGTTGAAGGCATCGTCGATCTGGTAGCGCAGATAGCTCTGCGGGGAAGGAAGCACCAGCCGTTCGCCATCCAGGTCGCGCAACGCGATCCGCTCCGAGGCCGCCAGCCTGTGGCGCGCGGGTATGACCGCGACGATGCGACACGGCGGCAGGGCTTGCACGCTGACGCCGGACTTCGACATCGGCAGTTCGACCAGGCCGATGTCGAACTGCCGTGTCGCCACCAGTTCGGCGATCTGTGTGGATGGCAAGGTCTGCACGAAGACGCGAACCTTGGGACGCGTCTTCAGGAACGACGCGATCACCTTGGGGATGAACCAATGCGCCAGCGCGGGCAGCGTGGCGACACGCAGCGCGCCCGCGCGATGATGGCCGATGTCATATGCCACCTGCGTGATCCGCTCGATGCCGACGTACAGATGCTCCACTTCGCGATACAGCGCTTCGGCTTCCGACGTCGGCACGAGCCGCCGTCCCTTGCGCTGGAACAGCGCATAACCCAAGCGGAGTTCGAGCAGCGCGATGGTGCGGCTGACGCCGGGTTGCGTGACGTTCAGCAGCCGGGCCGCGCCCACGACGCTGCCGGAAATCATGACCGCCCGGAACGCCTCGATATGGCGCATATTCATGTCGATTTTCATATATACCTCAAAGGCATAAGCAGGCGTTGATTCTTGACTATTTTGCGCCCGGACTGCTGTCTATTATTCACGGGCTTGTTGTTGATACGTAGTGTGCCGGGAAGGATATCCGGACCACGATACCCGTGAGAATATGCTTAAAAGTGATGAATCAGGGGTCATGGGGGCGGGAACGGACGCGCCGCGCGCGCCGGCCCCGCACGGCCATCGGGTGCCGCATGCCGGGCTGGCGCTGCGGCTGGGGCGTTATGTCGCCGACCTGGATGGTCGCGCCATCGACGCACCCACCCGTGAGGCCGTGTGGCGTTGCGTGCTGGACGCGCTTGCGAGCGCGGGCGCCGCGCTGGGCTTGCCCGCGGTAATGGCGGCGCAGGAGACCGCGTTGGCGCTGTACGGCCCCGGCCATGTGCCCCTGTGGTTTACGGGCAGGCCGGCCAGCATGGCCGCGGCCCTGTTCGCCAACAGCGCGGCCACGGCGGCGCTCGACCTGGACGACGGTTATCGGCAGGCGCGCGGACACCCGGGCGCGGCGGTCATTCCCACCGCGCTCGCCCTGCTGGGCGAGGACCCGCGCCGCACCGTCGCGGACCTGGTGGCGGCGATCGTCGCCGGATATGAGGTCGGCCTGCGCCTGGCCATGGCCAGGCCAGGCTACGCCCCGTCGGGCGCGTGGTCGGGATACGCGGTGGTGGCCACGGCGGCGAAGATGCTGGGCCTGGATCCCGCGGTGATCGCGCATGCCCTGGCGATCGCCGCCCAGACGGCGCCCGCCTTGCCCGCGCTGGCGGGCATTGCCGGTTCCGACGTGAAAGAGGGCATCGCGGCCGGCGTCGCTGCCGGCTGGGCCGCGTTGCGTCTGGCGATGGCGGGGTACGAAGGTCCTGTTGCCGCGCTGGATGACGGGCGGCTGTTCGATGCCGGCATCGCGCTGCACGACTTGGGCGGCGCGCCCCTGATCCAGGGGACCTACTTCAAGCCTTACGGATGCTGCCGCCATATTCACGCGCCATTGGATGCATGGCTGCATCTGCGGGCCAGGCATGGCCTGGAGGCCGCGGATGTCGCCGGGATGCAGGTCCGCACCTATCGCGCCACGTTCAACCTGTCCAACAGCCCGACCCCGGGCACGCTGGTGGAAGCGCAGTACAGCGTTCCATATTGCCTGGCCTTGTGCGCGTTGCACGGCAGCGATGCCTTGGTCCCGCTGCAGGCGATACACCTGGGCGACCCTGGCGTACGAGACCTGGCGGCGCGGATTTCCGTCGTGCATGACGCCGGGGTAGAAGCGCTTTTTCCCGCCCGCTCACCGGCCAGCGTCACCGTCAGCCTCAAGGACGGACGGCGCCTGGCATCGCCCGTGATGGACCCGCGCGGCGACCCCGCCACGGCGCTGGAATGGGCCGATCTGGTAACCAAGTTCCGCGTAGCCACGCGCGCCGGGCTGTCGCCTGTCAGGCAGCAGGCGCTCCTGGATGCGATCGCTGAACTGCGTAACGGCGACAGCGTACCGCTGGCGGGAGCGTTGGGCGCATCGGGCGTCCTCGGTGTGCCAGGTTGGACGGACCCACAACATCGCAAGGGAGATCACCCATGACCAATACGAGCCATCGTATCGATCGCCGGCGCCGCACGGTGCTGCGCTCGGCTTTCCTGCTGGCGGCCTCGGCGGCCGCTGGCATCGGCGTTGCCCAGGACTTTCCCGTCAAGCCCATCCGGCTGATCGTACCGGCGCCGCCGGGTGGCGGCACGGATGCCATGGCGCGGCTGCTGGCCAATGCGCTGGCGGATTCGGCCAAGTGGAACGTCGTGGCGGAAAACCGTCCCGGCGGGGGTGGGAACATCGGGTTCGACCAGGCCTTCCGTTCGACGCCGGACGGCTACACGCTGGCCCTGGGCGAGTCCAGCAATATGATCGTCAACGAGTTTCTCTATCACCGCATACCGTACGACATCGAGAAAGACATGCAGCCCATCGCGCTGCTCGCGAGGGTGCCGCTGGTGTTGATCGTTGCCGCCAATGGACCCTACGGCAGCGTCGCGGACCTTGCGGCCGCCGCACGGAAAAAGAAGATCACGTTCGCCTCGTCCGGCAACGGTACCCTGGCGCATCTGATGGGCGAGCGATGGAAAGGCCAGGCCGGACTGGACATGCTGCACGTGCCTTACCGGGGCGCCGCGCCTGCCCTGACGGACCTGATCGGCGGCCAGGTCGATATGTTCTTCGCATCGGTGCCGGTGGCCTTGCCGATGATCAAGGGCGGCAAGGTTCGCGCGCTGGCCGTGACGGCGCCGCATCGGCTCGGCAGCCTGGCGGACGTGCCGACCATGGCGCAGGCGGGTTATCCCGGCATGGAAGCGAGTGTCGTGTTCGGCCTCGTCGGTCCGGCGGGCATACCCGCCCCTGTCGTCAACCAAATCAACGCCCAGGTGAACAAGGCCATGCAGGGGCCGGCGGTTGCCAACCAGTTGCTGGTCATGGGCATCGATCGCCCGCCTGGAACCTCGGGCGGAGATCCCGCTTCCTTCGCCGCGCTGTTGCGAGAGGAACGCGCGCTGTGGGCGCCGGTGGTCAAGGCTTCGGGCGCGCAGGTCGACTAGCCGGGCAGGCCTCCAGCCAGCGAACCCCGCCGCTTTCCGTTTCACCACGTCTGTTCTTGAGGAGGCATGCCATCATGCAAGCCCTGTCGAATCACGCCCCAACTTCCATGTCATGCGGTGCGCGCAGCCCGCGCAGGACGCTCGGGCTTGCCGCGGTCGCGTTAATGCTGGCCGGCGCGCATACCACCTCGTGGGCGGCGGGCATGCCCGCCGATGAAATCGTCAGCATGAGCCTGCCGCAACTGCGCACGGCGCTGGACAGCGGCACGCTGAGCGCCGAGGCGCTGGTCGGCGCTTACCTGGCCCGGATCGAAGCGGCCGATCGCGCCGAGCATGGGCCGCATGCCGTGATCGCGCTCAATCCCGGCGCCATGGCGCAGGCAAGGGCGTGGGACGCGCACCGCATCCAGCGCGGCCAGGGCAAGCCGAGCGCGCCGCTCGCTGGCATTCCCTTCCTGGCGAAGGACAACTACGATGCCGCGGGCATGCCCGCGACGGGCGGCTCGCTCGCATTGCGCACGTCGATTCCGGCCACGAACGCATTTGTGATCCAACGTCTGCTGGATCAGGGCGCCATCCTGCTGGGCAAGACCAACCTGTCCGAGCTGGCGGCGTCGTATGGCTGGTACGGGTACAGCTCGGTGGGCGGGCAGACCTTGAATCCCTACAGCCCCTTGCGCACGGCGGACGGGTCGAGCAGCGGCTCGGCCGCCGCCGTGGCCGCAAGGTTCGCGCCTTTCGCGCTGGGCACGGACACCACCGGATCCATCCGCGCCCCGGCCAGCGTCACGGGTACGGTCGGGATGCGCACGACCATGGGGCTGATCAGCCGTACGGGCATCATTCCGATGTCGCTCACCTCCGACGTGGCCGGCGTGATCACGAGAACCGTGGAAGACCAGGCCATCGTGCTCGATGCGATGCAGGGCAGGGACGATGCCGATGGCGCGACCGTCGGCGTCGCGCGGCCGTCGTCTTCGCTGGCGTCGGGCCTGGCCGGCGCGGCGCTGGCCGGCAAGTCGATCGCCGTGGTGGACAACTTCGATGGCGGCAGCCTCGATGTGGACGCGGTCAAGCGCCAGACTGTCGCCGGGTTGCGTAAGGCGGGCGCCCGCATCGTCGAAATCCACCTGCCCGAACCGTACGCGACGCTGCAACCGGACCTGCTCGGTCCGATCGGGCTCGCCGAATTCCGTCCGCAGTTCGAGGCCTATCTGGCCAAACTGCCGGCTGGGCAGCCGCACGACCTGCCGGCGTTCCTGCACGCGCTCGATGGCCCGACCGACCGGGGGACCAAGGTCATCAATCCCGGCCGCTACAAAGGCCTGGTGGAAAACCTGGAGACCCATACGACCGACTCCGCGGCGTACATCAGGATGTTGAGCGTGGTGATCCCCGACCTGAAGCGGCGTTTGCTCGCGCTGATGGACCAGGGCGGCTACGACGCGTTGGTGTTCCCCACGATCGCGTGCACGGCTCCGGTGGTGCCGGGAAAGACCGATCCGACCTTCGTCTGCAATCGCTACGCGTACGCCGCCGGCAAGATTTCGTCGGCGACCGGTTTTCCGGAGATCACGGTGAACGGAGGCTGGGCGCCAGGCAACATGCCCGTCGGCATCTCCTTCCTGGGGCGGCCGGGCGACGACGCGCAGGTACTGGCCCTGGCCGCCGCCTTCGAACGCGATCATGCCGGCAGGGCTGTATCCGAAACGAAATAGACCGCCGTCCCCGCGCTAGAACGGCGCCATCACCCGCAGCGTGCCGCTATGGCTGGCGATCCGGCCGGACAGTTCGCCGTTGTATTGGAGCCGGAAGTCCACGCCCGATCTCGTGGTGACTTGCAGGCCGGCGCCTATCCTGGCGATGACGCTGTCCGTTTCCATGGTCGTGCTGAAGGATCCGGAACCGGCGGGCGCACCCTGGAAGCTTGCGTTCGTGCGCCATTTGTCCTTGGACAGGAAGGACGCGCCGGCATAGGCATAAGGCCGCATCGTCGCGCCGTTGCCGAGCTCGGCGCGGCCGCCGATTTCCAGCATGGGCGACAAGGCCATCACGAACTGGTCGCTGCCGTCCACCGACAGGTGCAGCTCGTTGCCGGATTCCTTGTAGCCCGGCATGCGCACATAGGTTGCGTCCAGGTCCAGGTAAGGCTTCAGGTAGAAGCTGTCGGTGGGCGCGAAGGTGCGCGCCGCGCGCAGCTTGGCGCCCATGCTGTACACATCCGGATTGCCGTCCGCAGTGCTTTGCAGCCCCGGAATGCCGATATTGCGATCCAGTTCATACGAGCCGTAGCCGCCGCCCAGCGCGCCGGAGAAGGTCCACGGGCCGGCCTGGTGCTTCAGCACCACGCCCAGGTAGCCGCTGTCGCCATCGCCCGTGACGCGGCCATCCTGGCCACGCAGCTGGCTGCTTTGATAGGCGCCCGACGCGCCGATGAACCAGTCCGGGCGGAACTGGCGCTGGCCGCCGAACTGGTAGGTCATGCTGTCGTATTTCAGGTCCGCCGTGCCGCCGTTGCCATCCTGGTGCGTGCTGCGGCCGGTCACCTGGCCCCACAGGCAGTCGCGTTCGCCGGTCAACGGGCCGCTGCTGGTGAAGACCGGGCAGGACATCATGCCGTTGTTGAAGCGGGCCATGCTGGCCTGCATCTGCACCGCCGGCGCCAGCGCCACGCCGGGTGACAGGTCGGACAGGCTTTGCCGGTAGCTGTCGGCGCCCTGGCGCGAGGCCTGGTCCAAGGCGGCGAACAGCACGCCGAAGCCCGGGTTGCCACCGGCATCCCACGCCCGTTGCAGATTGTTCGCGACGGTCTCCTGGTTATGGCGCAGGCCCATCGATGGCGCCGCGAAATCGGCGCCGGCGGCGCGTACGCGAACGTCCGGTCCGGCCTGGCGCGTCGCGTAGTCGATGATCGGCGAATCCGTGGCATCGAGTTGGCCCTGCGTGGCGCCTTGGGTCGTCAGCACCGTGACCTCGCGGTCGGGCAGCAGGTTGGTCGGCGTCACATCCACCTTGCCGTCCAGGGTCGATGGCCCTTGAACCACGAGGCTGTTCGTGCGCATCTGGTCGAAGTCCGTCGTGACGCGCAGGACGCCGCTCGCCTGTTGGCGGAAGCTTCCGCTCACGCTGGTAGTGTCGTAGCGCCCGGGCGTGCCGACCACCATCAGGCCGGCGTTGTCGACGTCGGCCTGATAGATGCTCGCGTTCGCGAGCGTGCCAGTGCTCGCGTTGTTCAGGTCGGGCAGGTTGCCCGTGCAAGCCGCGTTGCCGCTCAGGTTATTGCAGATGACATTGCCCTGGATCGTGCCGTTGTTGTTGATGGTGAGGACCGATCCGAGCGAGGTCTCGTTGTTGCCGTTGTAGCGCACGGCCACGCCCGAAAGGGCCGATATGGATCCGCCCGCGCCGACGTTCAGCACGTTGTCCGTGCCGGCGGCGATCCACACGCCGCTGGCGTTGTCGCCGGTGCCGCCCTGCACGCTGCCGTTCACATTGACCGTGATGATGCCGTTGCCCGACGGACCCTGGCTTTGCGCGAAGATGCCGGTGCCGCCGCTGCCCGTCGCGTTCAAGGTGCCCGCCTGGGTGACCTGGACCGCGCCCGCCGTGCCCTGGGCCGACGGGTTGGTGTTGCCGGCGAAGCCGCTGGCGCCCGCGCCGCCCAGGCCGCCGCCGCCACCGATCGATTGCGCCAGGATGCCGAATGCGTTCGTGCCGTAGGCGTTGACGCCGCCATCGACGGAAACGGTCACGGGTCCGCCGTTGCCGCTGGCATTCGCGTCGGCGGGCTTGCCGCTCCATTGGTCGGGATCCAGCTGCAGGCTCAGCGAGCTGTCGCCCGCGATGCCGCCCCCGCCGCCGATGGATTGCGCCACGATGGCATGCGCGCCGGCGCCTGACGTGTTCAGCCGGCTGCCACTGGTCAGCGCGAGGTTGACCGAGCCGCCGTTGCCGCCGGCGCCGCCGCTGCCGCCCAGTCCCGCGCCGAGCAGGTTGCCGCTATTGCCCGCGCCGCCTATCCCGCCGCCACCGCCGATGGACTGTGCGAGCACGCCATACGCGCGCGGTCCCGTGGTCGTGAAGGCGCCACCCGTGGAAGCGTCGATGCTGCCGCCGTCCCCGGTGACGCCGCCTTTGCCGCCTACCGCCAGGGCGATTTCATGCGTGTTGAGGCCGAGCGCGGAGCTCGTGTTGCCGGCGCCGCCGATCCCGCCCCCGCCGCCGATGGATTGCATGACCAAGGCGGGCGAGTCGCTGCCCGTGGTCGAAATATTGATCCAGCTGCCGCCGGTGGGAATCGTGATCGTGCCGCCGGAGCCCGACGCGCCGCCCGCGCCGCCAGCCACGCCGCCCACCGTGATGTTGCCGCTGGCCATGTCGGAACCGTCGCCGCCCTGGCCGCCGCCGCCGCCGATGGATTGCAGCAGGACGCCATAGGCCGAATAGCCCGCGGTGGTGATCAGGTTGGCGTGGTCGTCGTCAAAGACCGCCTTGACGTTGCCGCCGTTGCCGGACACCCCGCCAGTACCGCCGACGCCGACGGTGATATTGGCATTGACCTTGCTGCCCGATGCGGTGGACGAGCCGCCAGCGCCGCCACCGCCACCGATGGATTGGGCAACATAGCCATCCGCCCAGTCGCCCTGGGTGGCGATCTGGCCGGCATGCGTGAAGGTCACCGCGCCGCCGTCGCCCCCGCCGCCGCCGCTGCCGCCGACGTTGACGGTAAGCGTGTACGTGGCGCCCGAGTCCGTGAGCCGGTTCTTGTTGTCTTCGAAGGCGGCGATGCGATCCAGGATCGGATTGGACGAGGCATCCGCGCCTATGGAGCCGCCCAGGCCGCCGCCTCCGCCTATCGATTGCAGCATGACGCCATCGGCATCGCCGCCCGCTGTGGCGATCGCGCCCGACGTCGTGGCGGTGACGGCGCCGCCGTCGCCGCCGCTGCCGCCGGTCTTGCCCACGCCCACGCTCAGGCGGCCGCCATAGCCGTTCACCGCGCCGCCCAGGTACAGCGTGCCGCCCTGCGAGTTGCCGCCGCCGCCGCCGATGGACTGCGCGGTGATGCCGCGCGAACCCGAGCCCAGCGTCTGGATGGTCTGGTTGGGGTTCTGCGTCACGTTGACCGTGCCGCCGTAGCCACCCTGGCCGCCCTGGCCGCCGAGTCCCACGGTGGCCTTGAGATTCACCAGGCCGCCTTGCGCATAGGCGTTGCTGGCGCCGACGCCGCCGTTGCCGCCGCCACCGCCGATGGATTGCGCCAGCACGCCGTTGGCGTAGTCGCCATAGGTCACGATGGTGGAGGGCGGTGGTCGCATGTCGACAGGCGGCAGTTGCAGCGCGGCGGGAATGCGGGCGTACGCGCTGCCGGCGTCGCCCAGCGTCAGGTTGACCTGGCCGCCGTTGCTACCGTTGCCGGTGTTGATGCCGCCGATGGCGATGGAGGAAGAAATCTCCACGCTGTCCGAATCGCCCAGCGTGGTCGACAGCGTGGATGCGTCGCCGCCGTTGCCGCCGCCACCGCCGATGGACTGCGCGACGACTGCGTGCGATCCGTCGCCCAGCGTCGCGACGGACGTGCCGTTCGCCAGGTTGACGGTGACCGTGTTGCCCGCGCCGCCGACGCCTCCATTGCCGCCAACGGAGGCCTGCATATTCACCGCTACCGGAACACCCGTACCCGTCGGGGCCACGAGCACGAAGTCCTTGGCGGTGGCGCTGCCGCCATTGCCGCCCCCGCCGCCTATCGATTGCGCCAGGATGCCGAAGGCGTCGTCGGGCGCGAAGGTCGAGGGATTGACGTTCGGCGGCGGCATGCCGGTCACGATGCTGCCGTTGTTCAGGTTGACCGTGGTCGTACCCGCCGAGCCGCCGGCGCCGCCGCTGCCCCCGATGGCCACGCCCGCGTTGAAGCCGATGGTCGCATTGAAGTATGACGAGTCGCCGCCGTTGCCGCCGCCGCCGCCGATGGACTGGGCCAGCACGCCGGTGGCGTGTTGGCCGCTGGTGGCGATGGACAGGAAATCCTGCTGCACCGAGACGTTGCCGCCGCTGCCGCCCGCGCCGGCCGAGCCGCCGATCTGCAGTTGCACGAACGACGCCAGGCTCACGTTGCTGGCGCTGCCGCCATTGCCGCCGCCCCCGCCGACCGACTGCGCGATCAGGCCGACGGCGTAGTCGCCCTGCGTGGTGATGACGCCGGGCAGGATGGCGGGCAGGGGCCCGCAGCTTCCCGTGTTGTCCACGCAGACCGTGCCGCCGTTCCCGCCGCCGCTGGCGCTGCCGCCGATGCCGAGCGACACGCCCGTCGAGACCGTCATGGTGTCGCCGCCGTTGCCGCCGCCGCCGCCCACCGACTGCGCCAGGGCGCCGATCGCGTAGCTGCCCGTGGTCTGTATCGTGCCCAGGTTGAACATGTTGACCGCGCCGCCGGCGCCGCCAGCCGAACCGGTACCGCCCACGCCGGCGATCCCCTTGGCGCTGCCGCCCGTGCCGCCGCCTCCGCCCACGGATTGGGCCAACAGGCCGATGGCCGCGTTGCCGCCCGTGGTGACCGCGCCCGAGTTGTAGACCTGGACCATGCCGCCGGGCGACGTCGTGCTGCCCGCGGCGTTGCCGCCGACGGCCAGCAGCCCGTTGGACGACCCCGCTGCGCCACCGCCGCCGCCGATCGACTGCGCGACGATGCCGTGGGCGGCGTAGCCGGCGGTGGTGATCGGGCCGGTGTTGGCGACCTGCGCCATGCCTGCCGTGCCGCCGCCCGCGCCGGAGCCGCCCAGCGACACCAGCGAGGACGTGTCCACGCCGCCGTTGCCGCCGCTGCCGCCCACCGACTGGGCCAGGATGCCGTAGGCATGGTCGCCGCTGGTGGTGATGCGTCCCGCAGTCTGGATGGTGACGTTGGAGGCGTCGCCGCCATTGCCGCCGTTGCCGCCGGAGCCGCCCAGCACGCCGACGAAATCGGAACCGGTGCCGCCGCCACCACCCACGGAATGGCCGACGATGGCGGCCGAATAGTTGCCGCTGGTGCTGATGGTCGTGCTGGCGTCCGTGTTCACGTACACGAGGCCGCCATTGCCGCCGAAACCGCCGCCGCCGCCCGTGCCGGCCAGCGCACCGCCGTTGCTGCCATCCCCGCCCAGGCCGCCCAGCGACTCGGCGAGTATGCCGAACATCGAGTCGCCGCGCGTGGTCACGGAGCCGCCGTTCAGCAGCTTGACCTGGGAGCCCCAGGACACGCCGCCGCTGCCGCCATATTCGTCGCTGCCGGGGCCCTTGCCACCGGCGCCGCCATGGCTCAAGGCCGCGATGGCGGCGCCCACGGCGTTCGGTGAGCCGGTGACGTCCAGCAATACGTTCGCATTCGACGACGTGACCGACGCGTATTCCGCGCTGCCGCCGCTGCCGCCACGGTCGCTGTTGTCGGTGGAGGGCAGGCCGTCGCCGCCCACCGACCTGCTGGACAGGCCGAACAGATAGCCTTCGGTCGTCGCGTTCCAGTAGACGCTGATGGGCGCCGTGTTGTTGATCACGGCGTAGCCGCCGGCGCCGGCGTTGCCGTTGTTGGGTCCGCCGCTGCCGCCGACCGATTGCGAAAGGATGGCCGCGCCCAGCGCCGTGCCTTGTACCCGGCTGCCGCTGTTGCCCAGTGCGATGCCGCCATAGTTGTTGACCGTGGCTACGCTGGCGCTGCCGCCGCCGCCGCCGAGCTGGTCGCCGAAGGCGGAGTTGTTCTGTTCGCCGCCGATGCCGCCGCGGGCGTCGGCCAATATGCCGAAGAACCCTTCCCCGGAGACGGTGCCCGTCATGCTCAATGCGGCGTTGTTGGTCACCGTCACCGTGCCGCTGTTGCCGCCCAGGCCGCCGTTGGAATTGTTGTTCTTGTTGTCCTGGCTGCCGCTGCCGCCCGCCGACAAGGCGTACAGCAGTTTCCCGGTCGGGTAGAAGCCGTTGCCCGTGCCGTTCAGGAAGGCGCTGAGCGTGCCGTTGTTGGTCAGCGTGACGGCGCCGGCCGCGCCGCCGGCGCCCTCGTCATACCCTGAGCCGCCCTCGCTGCCGCCCAATATCGCGGCCCCGCCGATGATGTTGGAAACCGAATAATTCAGCGAAAAGTTGCCATCGTTGGTGATCGATACCTGGGGTCCGGCGCTACCGTTCTTGTTGCTGCTGGTGCCGCTGGCGCCGCCATAAAACAAGGCCTGGCCCGTCGAGTACGAGCCGCTGGAGATGCTGCAGGTTTCCGTGGTGGCGCCATTGACCGTGCTTGCGCTGCACGATGCCTGCGCGACGCGCGGCAGGACGCCGATCAATCCGCATGCCACCGCGGCGGAAAGCACGGTAAACCGAGGCCATGGCGGTGCGGGCGGCGCCAACGGTCCGGCCGCGACGCTCGCATGCGTGGCACGCCGTTCAGGGCTGTCGTTCGTCGTGGTGTGCTGCTTGGGGAACCCGGCCGTTTCGTTCATCCTGCATCTGCTCCACGCAGCGGCCTCGCCTCGAACGACCGCAATGGTTCTTTGTTTCTCGGGAGCGCGCGAGTGTGCCATACGTCCTCGCGGCGCTGCGCGGTTTTTCGATGAAACGGCGGTTTTTGTCGATGAATCGCACCGCGCACGTCAGGCGCGTCCGGTCCCGGGACGGCGGGACCGGACGGTGCGCGCAGCATTCGCCATCCTAGAAGTGATAAGCGAAACGCGCGGTCGCCGACTGGCTGATGAAGTGGTTGCCGATATCGGCCGTGTATCCCGCCCTGAGTTCGTAGCCGCCCGCGCGGAACAACTGCAGGCCCAGGTCGACCTTGCCGAGCACCTCGGGCGACTTGATGTAGTCGGTGAAGGTGCCGTTGGACGAGTCCGCGTTCGAGAAGCTGGACTTCACCGTACGCGTGTTGTCGGGCCGCCAGCTTATGCCGAACGCGGCATAGGCGCGTATCGTCGTCTTCGCATCGAGGTCGCCGCGCCGCCCGAACTCGATCATCGGGGAGAACGAGACATTGGTCTGGTCGGTCGTGCGTACGTTCAGGGCATAGGGCGACGAGCCGCCTTCCTTGAAACCGGGCGCGTGCGTGTAGACCACATCCACGTCGCCGTAGGGCCGGATGTACCAATCGCCGCGATCAAACTCGTAGCCCGCGCGGAAGCGGCCGCCCGCCAGGAAGATGTTCGAATCGCTGCCCAGCGAAATCGAATCGCCGAACACGTCGACCTGCCGGTTGTTGTTGAACGATCCCGTTGCCATGGCCAGCGATCCCGCGAAATACCACGGGCCCGCCAGGTGCTTCACCGTGACGGAGCCGTCGTAGACGTCGCCGTCGCCGGACGAGCCGCCCTTGGTGCGCGCATAGGTCTGGCCCGCGGCCAGCGATCCGCCCACGTACCAGTTCGGCGCGACCTGGTGCTGCGCGCCGATGCGATAGGTGGTGCCCGACACGTGGTAGCCCTGGATGTCGTTGGTGGAGGATTGATCGGTCCAGCGGCCGTTGATCTGGCCCCAGACGCAGTTGTCCTCACCCAGCTGCACGCTGTCACCCACGAATACGGGACAGCTCATGCCGGCGCCGAGTATGGTGCCGGCCGATTCGATGACGGCCATGGACTGCGCCTGCGTCGCTTTGCTCGACAGGCTGTTCAGTGTCTTCTTGTAGGTATCGACGTCGTCGATGTGCGATAGCCCCGCGAAGGTCGTGGCAAGGCCGCGATCGACGTTGCCCCAGCCCCGGCTGTAGTAGTTCGCCAGCGAAGATTGGCTGCCGTTGAGCGCGCCGATATTCGGCGTGAAGTTCGATGGCGTCAGGGCAACGGAGTTGCCGGACGTCGTGGCATCCCAATCGAACACCAGCGAATCTTTCGCCTGCGCGGTGCTGGCGAAGCTGTTGGCGGTCAACACGGCGGGCGTGGTGCCGGGCAGCAGCGACACCGCATTCGGCACGATCACGCCGCCCAGCGTAGCGGTGCCATTCACATTGAAGTGGCTCACCTGGTTGTTCAGCGAGTCGATGACCGGACTGAGGCTGCCCGTGTCTGTCTGGATGAAGCGGCCGTGCACGTTGGTCGCCATCGCCGGGTTGTCGAACGCGATGACGCCCTGGTTGAGGATGTCGGCGCGGGCGGACGCGCCGGGCACCCAGGTGCCACGGTTGAGCAGCGCGCCGCGATCGTTCTGCAGCATGCCCTTGCTGTCCACCGGACCGGGCGTCCAGCTGGCGTTGTTGTAGTTGGTCTCGGTGGTGTCCAGGGACATCGACCCCACGATGGTGCCCAGGTTCGTGACCGCGACGCTGCCGCCGCCGGTCGCATTCACCGCCATGCCGCCGGAGCCCGACACGGTCGTCAGCACGCCGCCTTCCTGGATCTTCAGCCAGCCCTGGTTGTCGTTCGAATCGCCGCCGGGGCGATCGATCCACACGCCCACGCCGCTGCCGGAACCGCCGGTGACCGTCACGGTGTTCGTCGGGTCTCCGCTGCCGATCACGACGTTGGGCGTGGCGTTCGTCAACTGCGCGAACCCGGTCGATTGCGCGAAGATGCCGATGCCATTGGCGCCCGTGGCCGACACCGATCCGCCCAGCAACGTCACCGTGAAGTTATCGCTGCCGTTGGCCCCGGTGCCGCCGCAACGTGCCTGGCTGCACCCATCCGCCAAGGGCGTGCCCGCATACAGCGAAGATCCGTTCAGTATGAGGCCGCCGCCGCCGCCCACGCTCTGGGCGAATATGCCGATGCCTCCAGGGCCGTTGGCGCTGATGTTCGCGTACGAGGTGATGATGACGGGGCCGCCGTTGGCCGCGCTGGTGTTGGTCTGTTTCGTGAACGACGGCTGGTAGCCGGTGAACAGCGAAGGCGTCGTGCCGGTGCCGTCGTTCACGCGGATGATGCCGCCGCCGCCGCCGATGGATTGCGCCACGACCCCCATGCCGGCGGTGCCGCTGGCGCTGATGATCGAGCCGGAAGTCAGGTTGATGTAGACGCCGCCGCCATACGCGCCTCCCGACGTGCTCAGGCTGCCGAGCTGCGTCGTCGTCCCTCCCGACGCGGCCTGGTTGGCGATGATGTTGCCCCCGCCGCCGCCTATGCTCTGCGCCAGGATGCCATAGGCGCCATAGCCGGACACATTGACGAACAGCGGATAGTTCTGGAAGTTCTGGTTGATGTAGACGTTGCCGCCCGAGCCGCCCGAGTTGTTCCCGCCGCCGGCCGTCAGCTGCATGCTGCCCGACACCTGCTTCGATCCGTACTCGGCCCACACGCTGGACCCGGCGCCGGCGATGCCGCCGCCCCCGCCTATGCTTTGCGCGTTGATGCCGTCGGCGAAGGTTCCCGACGTGGTGATCGTGCTGCCCAGGTTGCCGTCCTCCTGGATGTACACGGTGCCGCCGGATCCGCCGCTTCCGCCACCGCCGCCGCCCGAGGCGCCCAGGGAAATGCGTCCGCCCAGTGCGTCGGAGCCATCGGCGCCCATGCCACCGCCGCCGCCGATACTCTGCGCGACGACGCCCGTCGCGCCATAGCCGACGGTTTGCACCACGCCGGTATCCTGCAGGTTGACCGTCACGGTCCCGCCCGAACCGCCCTGGCCGCCGGTGCCGCCCACGGCCAGGTTATAGGAGGCGTTGATCTCGGCCCAGTCGCCGCCGCGGCTGGACGCCAGGGCGGTGCCGCCCTTGCCGCCGCCGCCCCCGATGGATTGCGCCACGATGCCGTGCGCCCAGTCGCCGGAACTGGGCGCCTGGTTGCCTCCCGCGACGACCGGGTTGCCGACCGTCGCGATGGTCGAGGACAGCCACACCGTGACGGGACCGCCATCGCCGCCCGCGCCGCCTTGCCCGCCGACGTTCATGTTCAGCGTCGTGTTTTCCTGCGGCAGGGATTTGTCGTTCAGCCAGTTGGTGACGTCGCTTTCGAACTCGCGTCCCTGCATGGCTTGCAGCACCGGGTTGTCGCCCGAGCCGTCCGATCCGGACGAGCCGCCCACGCCGCCACCGCCGCCGATCGACTGCGCCACCACGCCGGTCGCATCGTTTCCATGGGTCGTGATGGGGGCCTGCACGTTCACCACCACCGTCTGGCCCGAGCCGCCGCTGGCGCTCGTCGCGTGGCCGAGCGCGAGATTCACGCCGGGTTTCACGTCGGGACCGTTATCCTGCTTGGCGGACTGCGCGAAGCTGAAGGAGCCCCCTTGCGACGTGCCACCGCCGCCGCCGATCGATTGGGCGATGATGCCCACCGCCCCGGAACCGAAGGTCTGTATGCCATTGCCCGGATACAGCGCGACCGTGGTGTTGCCGCCGTTGCCGCCCGGCGAGCCCGAACTGCCCAGGTTGATCGACAGCGAAGTGGTCGATCCGGTGCCGAAGTTCTGCGTATTGCCCGAGCCCACGCCGGCGTCGCCGCCGCCACCGCCGATGGATTGCGCCTTGATGCCGGCCGCGTAGTCGCCATAGGTCACGATGGAGGTCGGCGCCGCGCCGCTGCCGTCGCCCCAGAACCCGCCCCACTGGTCGGTGCCGCCGCCGATCGCGACCTGTACCGGACCGCCCGCACCCGCGCTGCCGCCATTGCCCGAAACGGTGGCCGTCAGGCTGATGCCTGGCGAGAAGCCTGTCGGCGCCGAATTGGACGTGTAGCCGACGGCCGCGGCCATGGCGGAAGAGTCGCCGCCATTGCCGCCGCCGCCGCCGATGCTTTGCACCAGCGCGCCGGTGGCGCCATTGCCCGCCGTGACGATCTTCGCACCGGTGGACATGGCGAACATCGCCGTCCCCCCGTTGCCGCCGCCGCCGCCATTGCCGCCGGCGCTCAGCGCCTCCGAAAGCGCCAATTGGCTGCCGTCGGGTTCGAAGGTCGTGGAAATCGCGATGGCCTGCGCGCTGGCGGCGCCGCCATGCCCGCCGCCGCCGCCGATGCTCTGCACGACGACGCCGTAGCTGTCGACCGGTTGCACATTGCAGGCACCATTGGAGGTACCAGGGCAGATGCCGGTCGCGGCCGACGACCCGTTGATCAGGCTGGGGCTCTGGCCGGTCGCAATCGAGCCACCGGTCATGTTGATCGCCGCGATGCCGCCGTAGCTCGGCGCACTGCCGCCGGCGCCGCCCACCGCGATCGAGACATCGTACAGCGGCCCGATGGACGTGCTCATCGCCGATCCGCCGGTGCCGCCGCCACCGCCGATCGACTGGGCGACCAGGCCGACGGACTTGCTGCCCGATGTCGTGATGACGGCGCCGTTCGTATTGACGGTCACCTGTCCTCCCGTTCCCGCCGCGCCGCCCGTGCCGCCGATCGCTTCGGACACGCTGATACCGGTGGCCATGGCATTGCCGCCATTGCCGCCACCGCCGCCGATGGATTGGAAGACCGCTCCATGCGCGATGTCGCCGACGGTCGTGATCGCGGTACCGCTGTTCAGGTTGGCCGTGAGGCTCCCGCCATTCGCGGAATTGCCGCCGTTGCCGCCGATCGCGACGGAAATGCCAGAGGCGCCGCCGCCATCGCCGCCACCGCCGCCGATCGATTGGCCCAGCACGCCGATGCTGCCCGCCGCGGTGGTCGACACGCTGCCGGTATTGGTGAAGTTGATCGTGCCGCCGTCGCTGCCGTTGCCGCCGTTGCCGCCTATCGCGGAGATGATGCCGGATCCCGCGCCGCCGGCGCCGCCGCCGCCGCCGATCGATTGCATCAGGATGCCTTGCGCGCTGTCGCCGGCGGTGCTGATGGCGCCGCTGTTGGTCAGGTTGATCGTGCCGGCCGCGCCGCCGGACGCGCCGGTGCCGCCGCCCGAATGGCCCAGCGACCAGCTGGATCCGCCGGTACCGCCGGCTCCTGCCATGGCCTGCGCCAATATGCCTCGCGAAGTCGGGCCCGCGGTTGAAATGGTGGCGCCGTTGGTGATCTGTATCGTGCCTACGCTGCCGCCGGCACCCGCGGTGCCGTCGTCGCCGCCGAAGCCGCCGTTCTTTCCGTTGTTGTTGCCGCCCGCGGCGCTCAGGCTCTGCGCGAATATGCCCATGGCATCCGTGCCATAGGTTGTCGTGATGGTGGAGTAGCTGTCCGTGGTGATCGTTATGCCGCCGGAGTTTCCGCCCGCGCCGCCGTCGCCGCCATAGGCCTTGCCGGTGCCCGCGTCCGCGGAGCCGCCTTCCGCGCCGACGCCGCCTTCCGAACGCGCCATGATCCCCGGCGAGTTGGAGTGATGCGTGGTGATGATGGAGTTGGTGACCGATATGGTGATGTCGCCGCCCGCGCCCCCGGCTCCGCCGTCGCCGCCATGCGCATTGCCGGCCGCCGACGTATCGGCATAGCCGCCATAGCCGCCAGCGCCACCCAGGCTCGAAGCATAGATGCCTGGAGAACTGGGCGCATCCGTGGTCAGGCCCACGAAGTTGCCGTTGCTGCCCTGGACCGTCACGTTGATGGCGCCGGCGTTGCCCCCCGCGCCGCCATCGCCGCCGTGCGAGGCCGAGAACCCGGTGTCGTGGCTGTAGCCGCCGAAGCCGCCCGCGCCGCCCACCTGTGTCGCCGCGATCGCGGGCGAAAAGCCGGCCCCCGAGGCACTGGTCGTTATCGACGCCCAACGCGAGGGGGCGCTGAAGGTAATGTTCGCGCCGTTCGTGCTCCCGCCGTTGCCGCCGTTCTGCGATGGGTTCGCGGCGCCGACCTGGGAAGACGGCGTCCCACCATTGCCGCCGGTGCCGCCGACGCCATACGCAACGAAACCTGGCAGGTAATCGTTGTTGGTCGTGATGCTGGAATCCGCATGGCTGATCGTCACCGTGCCGGCGCTTCCGCCTTGCCCGCCGGAATTGTTGTTGCCCTGGATGGCGGACCCGCCGTTGCCGCCCACGCTGGCCGCAACGGCCGCGCCGCTGGGTATGGCGGGCTGCCCGCTGGGCGGCGTCCCGGCGACATTCACGTAGATATCGCCGTAGTAGCTGAGGTTCACGATCGCCGAACCGCCGTTGCCGCCCGCGCCCCCGTTGTTGTTCGAGCTGCCGGTGTTCGTGGTGCCGCCCTGGCCGCCTTGCGACAAGGCCTGGACGCCATAGATGCCGCTATTGCCGCTGCTGGCGTTCTGCCAGGTCCAGTTGAGCCTGGCGGCCTGGTTCAGGGTCACCTGTGCCGTACCGCCACTTCCACCGCCTCCCCAGTTGCTGCCGTTGCCGCCCAGGGACATGGCCTGCACGTCGGCGAACCCGCCCGATCCGGCGCCCGTTGCGTTGAGCAGATTGTCCGAGCTGGTGATGGTGACGCCGGAGGAGGATCCACCCCCGCCGGAACTGTTCGAACTGCCGCCCTGGTCGGTTGCCCAGATCGCCGCGCCGCTCAAGGCCGGGCCGCTGGCGTTCAGTGTGATCGCGGCGGTGTTGGTGATGCTGACGCCATTGGACGTCGAGCCTCCCGTCGAGCCGTTCGATCCGGCCTGGCTCTGCCAGATGCCGAAGATATATCCATTGCTGTCGACGGCCGTCTGGTTGATGGTGGTGCTGTTGTTTATCGAGATTCCGGACTGCGCATGCGCCGCCATCGCGGGCATGACCGCAAGAAGCGCGGCGGCGAGGGCGTGTGATTCGTAGGTGTGGCCGAGGCTGCCAGGGCGCGATGGCTTCGTTTTTATGGCGTGCGCGGAACTGGATACACCGTTTTGCTTGTCTTTCCCGACCTCGGTCAACTGCTCCATCCTTGCCGTCCTCTTGGTGTTCTTCGGGCGTGGCGTCAGTCGAGTAGCCAACCGACGAGGGATTGCAACGAATTAATACAGCAACGTTGCATAGCGTTGCATCGATGTGAGATTAGCAGGCGTTTTTGAATTTCCAGTGCAGATGTTGTTGTTCGTTGGTACAAAACGACATATTGCGTGCACAACTTGCGCGCATTAGGTAACCGACGCGATCTCGTCTGGCGCGGGCCCGCGGCCATGCCCGTCGCATGCACCGGCACATACAGCTGCGCCTCCGCCGGCGTGGGCGCGGCGATCAGCGAGCGACACAGGCTCCATCCGGTGCAGGGATGAGAAAATGGCGGGAATTCTGGGCCGGCAGCGGTTCCCGGCGTCTTCTAGCGTTTTTTCACGGGATAAATGAACCAGCGGACTGTCACCTACCGGATGATCGAGGCCTTCCAGGCCGCCATGCTGCACGGAGGCATCGGCGCCGGTGCCGACGCGCTGGGAATATCGCAGCCGGCCATGAGCCGGCTGATCGCCGACCTGCAGAAATCGATAGGTTTCCCGCTGTTCGACAAGAGTGGGCGCACGGTGAAGCCCACGGATGAAGCGCAGGCCTTGATGGCGAAGGTTCAGCAGTCCTTCCTGGGCCTGGAACAGATCGTGGATTTTTCGGCCCAGCTGCGCAAGCAGAAACTGGGACAACTGAGCATCTGCGCCATACCGTCCATCGGGCACTCGATCATGCCGCGGGTGGTCGCCCAGCTCCGCAAGAAATTTCCCGATGTGCTGATCAGCCTGCAGGTCAGCTCATACGCCGACGTGGCGCGCCACGTCAAGACGCGGCAGGCCGACATAGGATTGACCGCGGACACGTTTTCGTTGGCTGGCTTGGAGACCGTGGCCGAGTTTTCGGCGGATTGCGTTTGCATCGGTACGGCGGCCTGGCTCGATCCTTGCGCCACCCATGTGGATGTGGAAGAACTGGGCCAGCTGCCCTTCATCTCGCCGACCGGTACGTTCCGGCCACGCCTGGATGCCTGGCTGCGGGCCAACGACGTGCGGGTCGACGCCATGGCGGAAGCCTCGCTTTTCCAGTCGATCAGCGATCTGTGCCTGGAAGGCCTGGGCGTCGCCGTCGTCGATCGCCTGACGGGCATCAAGCATCGGGAACGTGGCGGCTTGACCCTGCCGCTGCGGCCATCCATGGTCTACACCGTCTATGCCACGGCGATGAGCGATACCCGGATGTCGGCGCCCGCACGCGAGCTTATACGGCTGGTCGCCGCGGCGCATGGCTGAAACATAACATCCAGGTATGGGTTGATCACCTGAGGTCCATGGATGTGGACGCGCCGACTTTTTAGGATGGAGCCTCAATAAATTTCAAGGGGATCCTGATGTCCTGGAGCATCGCGCGTCGGCCGTGGATCGCGGCCGTTTCAATGGGGATAGTCTTTGCCGCATCGGCGGCGCAGGCCGACTGGCCCGAGCGGCCCATCCGGTTCATCGTCAATGCCGCCGCGGGCGGCGCGGCGGACGGTACGGCCCGCGTGCTGGCGGACGGGCTGGGCAAGCGCCTGGGCCAGCCTGTGATCGTCGAAAACAGGCCGGGCGCCTCGGGTGCGATCGGTCTGGACATCGTCGCCAAGGCCGCTCCCGATGGCTACACCATCGGCAATGCCAACCTGGCGACGTACACCGTCACCGCGTTGACCGCGACGTCGCTGCCCTATAACCCCGCGAAGGACTTCACGCCCATCGCCAGGCAATGGACGCAGCCGAATCTGCTGGGCGTCAGCCCCAAGCTGCCCGTAAAGACGGTTGCCGAGCTGGTGGACTATGCCAAGGCGCACCCGAACGCATTGTTCTACGGCTCCACTGGCACCGGCACCGCATTGCATGTGCTCGGCGCCTTGTTCGCGAATCTGTCCGGCGCGCAATTGACCCATGTTCCCTACAAGAGCGCGCCCGCGGCCGAACTCGATCTGTCCACCGGGCAGATCCAGATGATGTTCAGCAACTTCACGTCCATGGAGCCGCAGGCGCGGGCGGGCCGCATCCGCGCGTTGGCCATTACCGGGCCGAATCGCTCGCCCATGCTCCCCGACGTGCCCACCATCCGCGAAGCCGGCTACCCGGCGCTCGAGATGGAAACCTGGGGCGGTGTCGTCGGTCCGGCCAATATGCCGCCGGCCATCGTGGAAAAGCTGAATCGCGAGATAAACGCGGTGCTTGCCGATCCCGCGGTCATCAAGAAGCACGCCGCGCTGGGCGCGACGGTGGCGCCGGGCTCCATCGCGGAGTTCACGCAGATGCTGGATGCCGACAGCGCCCGCTGGGGCGAAGTGATCAGGCGCAATCACATCACGCTCGAGTAGCGAAGTCGTATGTCCTCGAATGAAATCATCGTCGTAGGCGGCGGGTTGGTCGGCGCCGCCATTGCATACGGGATAGCCCGGACCGGCGGCGCCGTGACCTTGCTGGATCAGGGCGATGTCGCCCATCGCGCCTCGCGCGGCAACTTCGGCCTGGTCTGGCTGCAAAGCAAAGGCGCCGGCTTCCCCCGCTATGCCCGGTGGAGCCGCGATGCGGTGGACCACTGGGGTCCGCTGGCCAGCGAGCTGGCCGAACTGACCGGCGTCGATGTCGACCTGCGGCAGAACGGCGGCTTCTGGATGGGTTTCAGCGAAAAGGAAATGGTCGAACGCGAGGCCATGCTGGCCGAGATCAACGCCGATGGCCGCACTCCGTTCGAGATGCTGGATCACGCGCAGCTCAAGGCGCGCCTGCCCGCCATCGGCCCGAAAGTCGTGGGCGGCAGCTGGTGCCCCCTGGACGGCCACGTGAATCCCCTGAAACTGCTGCACGCCCTGCATGCCGGGCTGAAGCTGCGTGGCGGACGCATCTGCAACGGCGTCGATATCCGCGAGGTCAAGACGCACGGGTCTTCGGGCTTCCAGGCCAGGTCGGCCGACGGACGCAGCTGGACGGGGAACAGGATCGTGCTGGCCGCGGGCTTGAGCAACGATGCGCTCGCGTCGCAGCTGGGGCTGCATGCGCCGGTCGTGGCCAACCGGGGACAGGTATTGATTACGGAGCGGCTGAAGACATTCCTGCCGTATCCGACGAACAAGGCGCGCCAGACGGCGGAAGGGACGGTCCAGCTCGGGTTCTCCGTGGAGGACGTGGGCCTGGACGACGGCACGACGGTGTCCGCCATCGAATGGATAGCAAAACGCGCCGTGACGACCTTTCCGCTGCTGGCCACCGTGAAACTGGTGCGCGCCTGGGGGGCGCTTCGTGTGATGACGCCCGATGGCGCGCCGATCTACCAGGAATCGGCGCGGTTCCCCGGCGCATTCGTGGTGACCAGCCATAGCGGCGTATCGCTGGCAGGTTCGCATGCGTTCGAAGTTGCCCCCTGGATTGCGGGCGTCAAGACGCCGCCGCCTGACCTGGAGCAGTTCGCCGGGGAGCGCTTCCTCGACCCCAACCGGAAGTTCAGCAATGCGCACTAACGATCCAGAGACCGCCATTTCCCTGTTCGTGCCGGAAGACATACGCGGCGCGAAAACTGTCCGCATCCAATTCGACGGCAAGGCCCTGGCGGTGCCGGAAGGGGTCAGCGTTGCGTCGGCCCTGTTGATGTCGGGCGTGCGCGCGTTCAGGTCCACGCCGGTGTCCGGCGCGACGCGGGCGCCTTACTGCATGATGGGTGTGTGTTTCGAATGCCTCGTGGAGATAGACGGCCGTCCCGGCCGGCAGTCCTGTCTCGTGCCGGTTCGCGACGGAATGGTGGTCAGGCGCCAGGAAGGCGCCACCGAGCTTGATACGTCGAGCGAGAAGGACTGATATGGATGCGAATGTCGAGCGATTCGACCTGGTGGTGGTCGGGGCTGGCCCGGCGGGGCTGTCCGCGGCGATAGAGGCGCGGCGCGCCGGATTGAGCGTCGTCGTGCTGGATGAACAGCAGCGCCTGGGTGGGCAGATCTACCGGTCCATCCAGGACGCGCCGGCGCACAGGCGCAAGGTCCTCGGCGCGGATTATTCCGCCGGCGCCGCCCTGGCCGAGTCCTTCGCCGCTTGCGGCGCGGTGCACCGCACCGGCGCCGCGGTCTGGAACGTCGATCGGGACAGGACGGTTTCCTATCTGCGGGAAGGCCGGGGCCAAACGGTGCGGGGGCAGGCCGTCGTGCTTGCCAGTGGCGCGATGGAGCGTCCTTTCCCCGTCCCGGGATGGACCTTGCCCGGCGTCATGGGCGCGGGTGCGGCGCAGATCCTGTACAAGGCGTCGGGTGCGATCCCGTCCGAACCTGTCGTCATCGCGGGATGCGGGCCGCTGCTGCTGCTCCTGGCCCAGCAGTACCTGGACGCGGGGCTGAAGATCAAGGCATTGGTGCAGACGACCGGCACGGCCGACTACCTGCGCGCCGCCCCGCATCTTTTCCGCGCAATGCGAGGCTGGAATGACCTGGCCAAGGGCGCGAAGATGCTCAGGGCGATACGCGCGCACGGCGTTGAAACCTACACGGGCGCAAGCGAATTTTCCATCGAAGGCGCCGACAGGGCCGAGGCCATCGCCTTCCGGCATAAGGGCAGCCGGAAGCGCATTGCCTCTTCCCTGATCCTGCTGCATCAGGGCGTGGTCCCCAATACGCAGCTGAGCTGGTCGCTACGCGCCGAACATCGGTGGGACGAGGCGCAGCTCTGCTGGATTCCGCGCACGGATCCCTACGGACAGATCGACGACACGTGCATCTATATCGCGGGCGACAGCCGGGGCATCGTGGGCGCGAAGGCATCGGCTACGCAAGGCCGCCTGGCCGCGCTGGATATCGCCCGCCGCTTGCGGCGCGCCGAACCCGAGGCGATGCAGCGGCGCAAGGCCGAACTGCAGGGCGAGTTGCGGAAGCATGTGCGTATCCGGCCCTTCCTGGACCAGCTGTATCGCCCGCTGGACGATCATCGCATTCCGCCGGACGGGAACGTCATTGTCTGCCGTTGCGAAGAGGTCAACGCCGGGAAGATCCGCAAATACGTGGAGGTCGGCTGCCTGGGACCCAACCAGACCAAGGCCTTCGGCCGCTGCGGGATGGGGCCATGCCAGGGCCGCCTTTGCGGGCTGACGGTAACCGAAGTCATCGCGGACGAGCGCAAGGTCAGCCCGCAGGACGTCGGCTATTACCGGATCCGGCCGCCGATCAAGCCCATCACCTTGGGCGAACTCGCCAATCTCGAAGAATAGTTTTTCAACCTTCCCTGAAGAGTCTCAGACATGGAAATCAAACGCATCGCGACCGACACCCGCCGCTCGCGCGCAGTGGTCTACAACAATATGGTTTTCGTGGGTGGCCAGACCGCCGACGATCGCAGCCAGGACATACGCGGCCAGACGGCCCAGACGCTGGCCAAGATAGAGAAATTCCTGGCGGAAGCCGGTACGGACAAGAGCCGCCTGCTGACCGCGCAGATCTGGATCAAGGACCTGGCGCGCGACTTCGCCGGCATGAACGAGGTCTGGGATGCCTGGACCGCGCCGAACGCGGCGCCCACCCGCGCCACCGCGCAATGCGATCTGGCCGCCAAGGACATTCTGGTCGAGATCATCGTCACCGCCGCCGTGGGCCAGGATTAGGCCGCCTGCCGGCGGGTCACCGGCGCCTGGACAGGCTGGCCACGCTGCCGCCCAGTGCGGCCAGGGCCGCGGACGCCAGCCCCCAGTGCACCGCGTCGTGCGAGGGCAGCAGCGCGAACATCAAGCTCATCAACAGGCTGCCCAGCGTCAAGCCGGTAAGCCGGGCCGTGCCTTGCGCACCGCCGGCCGCGCCGCTGCGCTCCTTGGGTGCCGACAGCAGCATGTTCTGGTTGTTCGGCGTCTGGAAAAAGCCGAAGCCCAGTCCGGCGATGCTGGTGAAAACGGCGATTGGCAGCGCCGGGTTGCCGTGCAGGGGCCACAGGGCGCACATCGCCAGACCGCTGGCGAGGCATGCGCTTCCGGCCGCGCATAGCCAGGCGCCCGGCACCCGCTGGGCCAGGCGCGCCGACAGAGGCGCGGCCAGCATCACCGCCAGCGGCCAGGGGATCATCAGCAGGCCCGCGGTCACGGCGCTCTGGTCGAGTTCGTGCTGGATGTAGAACGGCAGTGCGACGAAGGCGGCCATCTGCCCGGTGAAGCAGCACACGGACGCCACGATCGACGCCCGGAACGAGGGCACGCGCAGCAGGTCGAGCGGGATCAATGGCGCGGACTGGGACGTCTCGCGCCGCACCAACAGCACCATGCAGATCAGCGCAAAGGCCAGCAGCGCGCCACCTTGGCCCGGTTGCATGACCACCCGGTCGCTGCCCAACACGAACGAAGCGAACATGGCGGCATTCAATGCGATGCTCCAGGCATCGACGCGGCGATTCGAAGGCGCAGGCGTCGGCAGGGCCGCGCAGGCTGCGAGCACCAACATGCCTATCGGCAGGTTCACCGCGAATAGCCACGGCCAGTTTGCCGCGGACAGGATCAGCGCGCCGATAGTCGGCCCTGCTGCCGAAGCGGCAGCCACGGCGAGCGCGTTCCAGGCGATCGAGCGCGCCAGCAGGTGACGCGGATAGGTGAACCGCAACAAGGCCAGTCCCAGCGGCATGACGGCCGCGCTGCCCAGGCCCTGCAGGCAGCGCGCGGCTACCAGCCAGGGCAGCGATGGCGCCAGCGCGCACAAGACGGACGCCACGGTAAAAAGGGCGACGCCTCCGGCAAAGATACGGCGATACCCGTACCTTTCTCCCACCGCCGAAGCCGGCAACAGGAACATGACGACCGCCAGCTGATAGGCGGTGACGATCCAGATCGCATCGGCGGGCGTCGCCTGCAATTGCCGGGAGATTTCCGGCAGCGCAATATTGGCGATCGCGCCGTCCAGCACGACCAGTACGCCGCCGCCGAGCACCGCGGCAACGGCTGCGATGCGCCGCGGCAGGGGCAGGCCGTCGGTGTCCTGCGCATCGGCCGGCTGTTGGCTCGGCATGGATGATGCGATCTTGGGAGAGGGAGAGGGGACTGGGCGAGACATGGACGGCAACATGAGCGGATACCTATAGGGAGTACCTGATGGAAATGGCCTCGAGGGCGGGGTACATCGCGTCAGGTCAGCTTAGGCGCGAGCACCACGCTTGCCCAGCGCGTGGCGCGCAAGTTGTCCTTGCATGCGGCGCCTGTTCCAACCCTCGGAGGCCGTGCTAGATTCCCGCCATGCCGACCGAAGCCGACCTGAACCTATTGCTGGCGTTGAACGCGCTGCTTTCCGAGGGCAGCGTCGCCAAGGCTGCTGAACGCCTGGGCCTGAGCGAGTCGGCAATGAGCCGTGCGCTGGCACGGCTGCGCGAAGCAACCGCGGACCAGCTCCTGGTGCGGGCAGGGCGCGGCATGGTGCTCACCCCGCGTGCGCTCGTACTGCGCGACCGCGTCAGGGACCTGGTGCAGGAATCGCGCGCGGTGCTTCAGCCCGCCGGCGTGGACCTGGATCCGGGTACGCTGCAGAACCTGTTCACGATACGCGCCAACGATGGCTTCATCGAAGCATTCGCGCATCGCCTGGTGTCGCGTATCGCGCGTGTGGCGCCCGCTGTCCGCCTGCGCTTCGCGCCCAAGCCGGACAAGGATGTCCGCCCGCTGCGCGAGGGCCTGCTCGACCTGGACATCGGCGTGCTGGGTGAGGCCGGGCCGGAGGTGCTCGTGCAGGCGCTGTTCCGCGACCGCTTCATCGCGGTCGTCCGCGACGGCCACCCGCTGCTTGCCGAATCGGAGATCACGGTCGAACGCTACGCCGCCTGCGGGCATGTGGTCACCTCGCGCCATGGCCGCACCGCCGGTCCGGTGGACGACGCGCTCGCGGGCCTCGGCCTGGCGCGTAATACGGCGGTCGTGGTGCCCAGTTTCAACACTGCCTTGTCGGTGGCGGCCGCCACCGATCTGGTGGCGTCGATCCCTGCCTCTTACTTCGAGCATCTGCGCGAGCGCGGCAGCCTGCGCGCTTTTCCGCTGCCCATGCCCACCGCGGCCATCACTGTGTCGCAGATGTGGCATCCGCGCCTGGATCGGGATCCCGCGCACCGCTGGTTGCGCGGCGTGGTGCTGGACATCTGCCGTCCCCTCGACGAACCGGTGGCGCCTCCGACCGAACGGACCTGACCGCCAGGAGCGCCGTCCCGCTGCTATATCGAGGCGCCGCCATCCACCATCAGCAGCGTCCCGGTCACGTAGGTCGCGTCATCGGACGCCAGGAACAAGGCCGCGCGCGCCACATCCCAGCAGCTTCCCTGCC
The DNA here is from genome assembly GCF_002119685.1 of Bordetella genomosp. 8. Classification (NCBI taxonomy): domain Bacteria; kingdom Pseudomonadati; phylum Pseudomonadota; class Betaproteobacteria; order Burkholderiales; family Alcaligenaceae; genus Bordetella; species Bordetella genomosp. 8. The sequence goes on from NZ_CP021108.1 coordinate 776,749, forward strand.
GACCCATCGGGCATTTTGCGTCGCGTTCCCGCATTACTTCGTCGAAGCGATCGGGGGGCAGGTGGCGGTACAGGGTGCGGATGTGGGGCGTGTCCATATATCCCGGCACCACTACGTTGCAGCGTATCTGCTGGGGCGCGTACTGGCGGGCGATGATGCGGGAGACATGGTTCAACGCCGCCTTGGACGAGTTGTAGGCCAGGTAGGGCACGCCGGCATAGCGCAGGCTGGCGGTGGACGATACGTTGATGATGCTGCCGCCGCCATGTCGCTCCATCAAGGGAATCGCCTCCTTGCAGGCGAGGAACACGCTCTTGAGGTTGACGTCGTGCACTCGGTCCCAGGCTTCTTCCGGCGTGTCCACCGGGCCGCCCAGGTATTCGATGCCGACGTTGTTGTGCAGCACGTCCAGATGTCCCCATCGTTCTGCCGCGTAGGCGATGACCTGCCTGACGTCGTCGTGCCGGCTGACGTCCGCCTGGATGGCGTGGGCCTCGCCGCCTTCCGCGCGGATCATCCGCACGGTGGCTTCGGCGGAGGCCAGCTGCAGGTCGGCCACGACCACGCTGGCGCCCTCGCGGGCAAAGGTGATCGCGACGGCCTGGCCGTTGCTGATGCCGGCCTCGGGGGCGGACGCGCCGCCACCCATGACCACGGCGATCCTGTCTTTCAATCGACCATTCATGTCGCGTCCTTACGGGCGGATGTAGGCGCCACCGTTGACGTCCAGCGTGACCCCGGTGACATAGGCGGCCAGTTCGCTGGCCAGGTAGAGGCAGGCGCCCGCGATATCGCCAGGCTGGCCCACACGGCGCAGCGGGAAGCTTCGTGCTTTCTCGTGCTTGTACTCGTCGGAGGTCCCGCCGCGCGAGAAGTCGGTCAGGATCAGTCCCGGCGCCACGCCATTGGCGCGGATGTTGTCCGGCCCAAGTTCCAGCGCCATGGCGCGGACCAATCCCAGGATGCCGGCCTTCGCAGCGCAATAGTGGCTGCCGCCGAAGACCCCGCCGCCCTGCAGCGCGGACAACGAGCTGATGCAGACGATACTGCCGCCGCCGCGCGACTTCAGCTGGGGAATCACCGCCTGCGACATATGCAGCACGCCGCGCAGATTCGTGTCCAGCACGCGCGCGTAGTCTTCGTCGGTCACCTCCATGATGCCGCGCTTCTGCGTGATGCCGGCATTGTTGACCAGCACGTCGACCCCGCCATGGCGGCGCACCACGGCCTGTATTGCGGCGTCGCACTCCTCGCGCCGCGTGACGTCGCACACCAGGCCCATGTGCGGGTCGCCGAGTTCGGCGGCGGCCTGGCGGGTCTCCTCGGGATCCAGGTCCAGGATGGCGACGCGCGCGCCGTGTTCGGCGAACAGCCGCGCCGTGGCCAGGCCTATCCCGCGCTTGCGGGCCGCGCCCGTCACGATGGCGACCTTGTCTTGAAGCAGCTTCATCGTGTTTTCCTCAAAGCAGTTGCAGGGCGATCAGCTTCGCGTCCACCGACGTATAGGGCCGTTCGCAGACGATCTTGTCGGTGCCTGGCGCGAACTCGAAGCTGGCGGCCATGCGCACGCGGAAGCTGCGGCCGGTGGGCTCGTAGCGTTGCCCGCGCGCGACCAGCGGTCCCAGGTGGGTGCCCTGCAGCCAGAACTCGACCAGCACCGTATCGCCCGTGGCGGCGATGCAGATGATGTCGTTGATCAGGTCGGGGAAGGCGGCGCGCGAGGATTCGAAGTAACCCATCACGGCGTCGGTGCCGTCATAGACGGCGCCGCTGCCGTGCATTTCATAACGGGGATGCTGGAACGTGTCCAGCACGCCGTCCCAATCCTGGACGCATTCGAGCGCCATGTGCCGCCGCACGACCTCGATGCGGGCTTCCTGCAGGGATACGGTCATGGAAATTCCTGTCTGTGGATGGTTCGCGATGCCTTCGTCATTGCATCTGGATGCGCGCTTCGTCCGCGATCTGCTTCCAGCTCGCGTAGTCGCGCTTCAGAATGTCGTGCTCCTGCGCGCTCGGGACGAAGCCCGGCTCGATGCCGAGGGAAAGCAGGCGGTCGCGGACGGATTCGTCGCGCAGCGCCGCGGCCAGCGCGTCCGACAACTTTTGCAGCACCGGCGCCGGTATGCCGGCCGGCGCGTACATCACCCAGGAGAGCGCGCGATCGAAGTCGATACCCTGGTCGACATAGCCCCCCACGCCGGGAAGGCTGGGCGACGGCTTGGTGCACAGGGCCAGCGCCTTCAGCTTGCCGCCCCGGACCTGCGGCACTGCCGTGGCCATGTCGACGAAGCCGACGGGTATCTGCCCGCCGATCAGGGCAGTGATGACTTCCGTCGTGCCGCGATAGGGCACATGCTCTATCCGCAGGCCTGCCTTGAGCGCCAGGATCTCGCCACAGAAATTGCCGGTGGAACCTGGGCCCCAGCTGCCGTACTGCAGCGGCTGCCTGCGTTTGGCTTCCAGCGCCTTCAGTTCGGCGATATTGGTGGCCGGGAAATCGTTCGCCGCCAGCATGACGATGGGGGAATTGCCTATGCCGCCGATCGGCACGAAGTCCTTGAGCGGGTCGTATTGCACGCTGTGGTTCACGATGGGCGCCAGCAGATGCGTGGTCATGCCACCGATGGTGATGGTGTAGCCATCGGGCTTGGCCCGTGCGACGTACTGCGTGCCGATGACGCCGCCGGCCCCGGGGCGGTTCTCGACGATGACGGGCTGGCCCAGGCGGCCACTGAAGTTTTCCGCCAGCATGCGGCCCAACACGTCGCCGCCGCCTCCCGCGGCGAAAGGCAGCACCAGGGTGATGGGGCGGGTAGGGTAGTCGGCCGCGCGGGCCGGCTGCGGCAGGCAGGCCAGGGTACCGCTTAACAACAGCGTCGCAAGCAGGGATCTGCGCAAGGATGCAGGCATGGGGTTGTCTCCTCGTTATTGCTATAGGTATGTCGCCGCGCGGCAGGTCCCCGTCGGGGAAGCCTGTGAATCCGTTGTGGAAACGTTTACGCAGCAGGGTAAAAAAACAGCGGAAAACGGTCGCTTCAGTCGCGGGTGAATTCCGCGCCGCCCTTGGGTCGGATATAGCGCGGGATGGGCAGCCCGGCCTGGCGCGCGGATTCGAGGATGGCATCCTCGATGAAGCCGGCGTCGCGGATACCCACGAATTCGCCGTCGATGAAATTGATATTCGCCCCGAACACGACCATAAAGCCTTCCGCGGCCTGGCTGGCGGTCTCGGGCACACAGAACGTATGCACGGACCCGCCTGGTTCGAACAGATAGCTGCCCGCCTTCTGCACGTCGTCGGGATATTCCAGGTAATGCCATTCCCCCTTGATCGTGTAGAAATGCACGACCCCGGTATGGAAGTGCGTGGGCAGGCGCGTGCCGGGCTCGAACTTGCCGTACAGCACCCAGACGCCATTCTCGCGATCGAGGAATAGCGGGATGATGGTGGAGCCGGGCGCGGAGCCCGGCAGCGCATGGCCGTCGTCGATATTGACCGACAGCAGCCGGTCCTGCCTGGTGGTGGGGGTGGGTTGCGTCATGGTGTCTCCTCTGCGCACTGGCGCGGTTTTTCTGTGGGGTGTCGGCCTGTCGGCCGCGCGGTGCCGATGCGCGCTACCGTCGCGCCGGCGCGCGCCGCGCCTCCTTGGCGGCGAACCGTTGCCCGGCTGGCGCCGCGGCGGAATCCAGGGCGGAGCAGGAATCGCGCAGCATCAGCTCCGTGGTGATCAGCACGCGTTCGCCGGCGGGCCGCCTTTCCTGGCCTTCCAGCTGTTTCAGGAGCAGGTCGGCGGCGGCCGCGCCCACGGTGCCCAGGTTCCAGGTCAAGGTGGTGATGTTCGGGCTGACCAGCTGCGAGATATCGCTATCGCCCACGCCGACCACGCTGACGTCGTCGGGTATGCCGCGCCCGCTGTGGCGGATGGCCTGCAGCACGCCCGCCATGATGCGGGTGCTCAGGCAGATGAACGCGGTGGGCGACGTGTCGGCTGACAGCAGGGCCAGCGCTTCGCTGAAGGCGAATTCCATGGCCGAGCGTTCCATGCGCACGAGGTCGGAACCGGGCTTCAGCCCCATCTGGGTATAGGCATCGCGGAAGCCCGCGATCCGCTCGCGGCCCGGACGCAGCCGGGCGCCCGGCGTGAAGAGCGCGATGCGGCGGTGCCCGAGATTGAGCAGGTATTGCGTGGCCTTCAGGGCGCCATGGTAGTGGTCGACGTGCACACCCGAGCAGTCGGCCCCGAAATCACGATCCAGCGCGACGATAGGGATATCGCCCGCCAGGCGGCTGAGCATGTCGGCCGATTCGATTTCGCAGGCGCCCAGGATCAGGCCGTCCACGCGGCGGCCCCGGAATACGTCTATCAGGTCGCGTTCGGTGGCTTGCCGGTTATGCGTGCTGGCCACCAGCAGGGAATAGCCCGCGGCCCGGAACGCCGTTTCCGCGGCGGTGATGATGGCGGCGTAGAGCGGGTTGGACAGATCCGAAACCAGGATGCCCACGACGCCGGTGCTGCGCGTGCGCATGCTGCGCGCGACGCCGTCCGGCGCGTAGCCCAGCTGGCGCGCCGCCTGCGTCACCAGCGCGATGGTGTCGTCGCTGACGCGGCCGGCGCGGTTGAGCGCCCGCGAGGCCGTGCCGATGGAGACGCCAGCCTGGCGGGCGACGTCCCGGATAGTCACTCGGGGTTTGGGAGCATTGGGCATGGTGTCGTGCGTAAGAATCCTGGTGGTGGCGCAGGGTAGCTGTGACGAGGAGCATTGCTCGAGGCTGGCGTCGCGGGCAGGCGGCAGGCTAGGGCCTGGCAAGGCCCGTGGCGGTCAGCCGGCGAACGGCATCACGGCCGTCCCAGCCCACGCTGGCGGCGCGCACGCGTTCGAAGTGTTCGCCCTTGCCACCGGTCAGCTCCGAAATCTCGATCATCGCGCTGGGCAGGTCGGCGTGCACGAAATAGCCGAAGCGGCCGCGCGTTCCCATCCGGCCGCCATGGCCTTCCACATAGCCCAGGCCCAGCAAGGTGGCCACATGTTCGTCGTAGCGATCCAGCGTCCAGTAGGCGATGTGCTGGGCCGCATCGCCGGCCTGCCGCAGCGTGTCGAGGTACAGCGACGGCGCATCGTCCCGTTGCTGGATCAGCTCCAGCTGGAGGTCGCCGGAATTGGCCAGCGCGATGGACAGGGCAGGCGGCGGCGAGTCGTCACCGTAGTAGCGGAACTCCGTGGTGCCGACGTCTTCCTTGTAGAACCACGGGCCGACGCCCAGCCTGGCCCACTGCGCCATCGCTTTTTCGATGTCCCTGACGACGTAGCCCACCTGGCGCGCGGCACCCAGCAGAAAGCTCATGATGTCTCCGTTGCTTTTTATCCGCTTGGCCGCCGTGCCAAAGAAGCCCTGGCGAGCAGGTTGCGGAAACGTTTCCGCAATTGTAGGCACGGATGGCCGGCCGTGCGCATCATGGTTTCTACTGAGAGGTGGACAAGACGCACGGTGAGGGGATCGTCCAGGGGCTACGGGACCAGCGGCTTGCGGAAGTACACCCTGTCGAATCCGTCTTCCGCGACGCGGTCGGTTATGACGAAACCCGTCTTCTGGTACAGCGCGATGTTTTCATGCATCAGCGCATTGGTGTACAGCGTCAGGGCACGCAGACCGCGCGAGCGGGCCATGCGTTCCGCGAACAGCATCAGCTCGCGTCCGTAGCCCTTGCCCTGGTCCTCGTGTCCCACGACCAGGTTGTTGACCTTCAACGCGTCACGGTCCTGTGTCAGCAGGATCGCGCCCGCGATCACGCCATGCGCGCGCAGCACGTACAGGTCGCCTGATGCCGCCAGCGCGCCGTAGTCGGCCTGCATCGGCGCCGGAAGTTTTCCCATGCGGTCGATGTACTTGGAATAGGCGCCATCCACCAGCGCCTTGATGGCGGCGGCATCGGCCGGCCGCGCCGGCTCGATGGCCTGCGCGGCATCCGCCGCGTGCGAGACGTCTGCGGTCTTCGCGCGGCCGTCGGGCGCGCCGCCGGCCGATAGCTGTTTGTAGAAGAACGTGGTGTCCGTCGCGCCACCGTGCGGCTTCAGGGCGTAGCCCGGGATGACGCCCGCGCGGATCCAGCCGGAGCGCGCATAAAGCCGTTCGCCATCGCTGCCGGTGGCGGTGTCCAGGACCAGGAGCGTCCTGCCGGCCTGGGCGGCGACCTTGTCCACTTCCGCCATCAACCTGGCTCCGACCCCCAGGCGCCGGAATTCGCGATGCACGAGCAGCTTGGAGACGTCCGCCCTGTGCGGCTGGTTTTCGGGCAGGCCGATGACGACCTGGACGGTGCCCATGATGCGTTTGCCGGACTCAGCGATCAGCAGGATGCGATCGCCTTTCGCGACGCCGTCGGCGACCTTCATCCAGAAGCGTTCGGCCTTCGGCTTATCCAGGGGCGCCATGAAGCTGACCGACGCGCCACCGGCGACGCAGTCCATCAACAACTCGGCCAGCGGCCCGGCAAGGCCTGCTGCTTCGTCCGCGCCGACGATGCGGATCCTGGTTTCGGTGGTCATCCTAGAGTCCTTTGGCAGGCGTCGTGATCGCGACCAGATAATGCGCGGTGGCGGCGCCCGGGTTGTGGAAAGCGGTAGGCACGTTGAGCGGCATCGTCAGGCAGTCGCCTTTCGCGAGCTGCCAGGTGGTTTCGCCCACCCGCACATCCATCGTTCCGCGCATCATCCACACCTGCTGCACGACGTCGGGGTTCTGCATGACCGCGTCGTAGGCGATGCTCTGGCCCGGTGGGAAGTGGATCTCGATCAACTGGGTGGGACAGGGAAAGGCCGCGGAAAGGTGCCGGCGCACGTAACCCGATGCCGGGTCTTTCCAGACCGCCTGCTGGTCGGCGCGTGAGACGGGCGAGGGGCTTGCTTCCGAAGGCGGCCGTTCGAACAGGGACGCGAGGGGGACATCGAGCGCCGAGGCGAGCTTGTCGAGGATGATGGCGGTGGGGCTGCTTTCGCCCCGCTCGATCACCGAGATGGTGGACCGGCTCACGCCGCTGCGATCGGCAAGCACGTCCAGCGACCACGCCCGCTTGTTACGCAGGTCGCGCAGGCGGGCCGCGATGAGCTGGTTGATGTCCATGGGCGTCTATAATATTGGATATATATTCTATTCTTATGGATAGTCGCCGCCGCGTCAACTGGCGGCCAGGGAGCCACCGTGATCACCAACGTCAGTATTCTCATTCGCGACGGGCAGGGCCGGACACTGCTGCAGATGCGCGACAGCAAGGCCGCCAACGGCCCGCTGGCGTGGAGCTTCTGGGGCGGAGGCGTGGAAGACGAGGACGTGGATCACCGGCACACGGCGGCGCGTGAACTGGAAGAAGAGCTCGGCATCATCGCGGCGCCCGCCGATTTCACCGAAATAGGCCGCCGCACGGGCAGCGATGGCCAGGAAGCGCCACTGATGCTGTTGCGCCGCCCCGTCGAATGGGGCGATTTCCAAGTCCTGGAAGGCGCCGGCGCGGGATACTTCGAACTCGACGAGATACGCCAACTGAGCGTCACCCGTTCCGTGGCGTGGTATCTCGGCAATAAGCCGGAAGTATTCGACATCCGCGGGTAGATCGCGGTCGGTGTTGCATCCAGTCGGCTAAACGCCGCTTGCTCAGGTGAGCTCCGACCAGAATCGCCGACTGCAGCTTAGCGCGACTCCTCACTGCCGATACAAGACATTTCGCAGCATTCGTGGTCTTGTCGGCTATAAATGACTGGAGCAGGCAATTGAACAGGAGCAGTCATGACGACGCTGGAAAATCGCGGCAATGCGGCGCTGGTTGTTATCGACATGCAGAACGGCGTGGTCGCCGAAGCATATCGACGTGATGCGGTGATCGAGGTCGTCAGGACGTTGATCGAGCATGCCCGGCGTGAGGGCATGCCCGTCATATGGGTGCAGCACACGGACGACGAGCTCGCCGAGGGCAGCGTCGCGTGGCAATTCGTCGACGGGCTCGTACCGCAAGCGCAAGAGCCGGTGGTGTACAAGCGCTATCGGGATGCGTTCGAGGACACCGGGTTCGAAGACCTCTGTTCCAGGCTGCATGCGGGCAAGCTCGTGGTGACCGGCGCGCAGACGGACATGTGCGTGCGTTCGACATTGCATGGCGCGCTGGTCCGGGGCTATGACGCGGTGCTGGTCGGTGATGGACATACGACCATCGACAGGACGCGGCAGGGCGCTCCCACGGCGGATGCGGTCATCAGGCATACCAATCTCTACTGGAGCGGGCAGCGGGCGCCCGGGAGATCGGGGGACGTGATCGCCAGTGCGGATTTTCTGATGCACATCCGTGGTGGCTAGCTCTACCATGCACCTGCGCGCGCTCGCGTAAACTCTCTGTCCTGCGCGGCACGGCCGCGCACCGCTGCTGCGTTCGGGGTGCAGCCTTGCCCCGGGCGCCGATTTGGCTACATCAGCGAGAGCATCCCTATGTCCCCTGCATCCAGCGCGTTCGAGAATTCGCAAACGCACGCGTCCTGTCCGAGTGCCGGCACACCGCTGCCCGGTCCCGATCATCCCTGTCGTGGCAGTGGGCCGCGCGGCGCCAGATGCGCGGTCGCGGTGCTGGCGGGTGCGCTCATGCTGCTCTCCGCGAGCGGGTGCAGTTCGCTGTTCAGCGAAGGTGCCGCCGCGGGCGCCGGCGTCGGGGGCGCCGCGCTGGCCAGCAAGGTCACCCGCAATCCCACGGTGGCCGCCGGCATCGGCCTGGGCGCGCTGGCCGCCGCGCAAGCCGGCGTCAAGTATGTCGAGAAGAACTACCACGAAGAGCAACAGGACCGCATCGCCTCCGTGGCCGGACCCCTGGCGATGGGCAAGACCGCCAAGTGGGAAAGCCGCCATGCCGTGGAGATCGAGCCGGACGCGCGCGGCAGGGTGACCGTGTCGCGCCAGATCAGCGCCGGCGAGCTGAACTGCAAGGAAATCGTGTTCTCGGTCGACGACGTGGTCGATGACAAGCCCCGCAGCGACTTCTATACCGCGACGATCTGCGAGCAGGCGGGACATTGGAAATGGGCATCGGCCGAGCCCGCGACGGCGCGCTGGGGATCCTTGCAGTGATGGCGCAACCGTACCCATCCTCGGGCGCGCCTGGCGAGAACGACAGCGAAGCGGGCACGCGCATGCCCTGCGCGCGCCTGGCCATCTCCGCGTGCCTGCTCGCCATCGCGCTGACCGGCTGCAGCTCGATCGGCGGCTTCACCGGCGCCGCCGCCGGTATCGCGACGGGCGCGGCGACCAGCAATCCGGCGATCGGCGTGGGCGTCGGCGTGGCGGTAAAGGCCGCCACCGATGCGGCCGTGCAGCGGGTGTACCGCAACATGCAGGACACCGAGCAGACCCTGATCGCCCGCGCCGCGGGCACGATGGCCCCCGGTGAAAAGCGCGTATGGGCGGCGCATTACTCGATCAGCTTCTTCGATGAGCACGGCGAGCTGCAAGTGCTCAATCAGACGGAGAACGCCCTCACGACATGCCGCGAAATTGCGTTTTCCGTGATCACCGGCGAGGCGGAAACCGCGAGCTCGCAATGGTTCATCACGCAGGTCTGCCGCGACAGCGACCAGCAGTGGCGCTGGGCCGCCGCGGAGCCGGCGGTCGGCCGCTGGGGAAGCTTGCAGTAATCCAGCCCCGCTTCAGCGCGGCTTACCGAACCCGCCCGCGGCCCACTCCGAGGCGCGTTGAACGCTGAGCTTGTAGGTCGGCGCCACGTTGATCTGGGCCAATTGCTCGCCGAGTTCGTCGTAGGCGCTCAACACCGCATACGGTTCGTCCTCGTCGGGCACGATATCCAGCTTGACGGTCAGGCGGCCGCCTTCAACGTCTATTTTCACGCTCTTGTGCAGGGTGGCGTGCAATTGCTGTTCGTGCCGGCGCAGGACTTCATTGGCGGTCTTGACGAGCGTGAAGAAGGCGGGCGCATCGAGGGGCTTCGGATTCTTCTTGTCGCGGCCCATCGTCCAAGGGCCGACCAGGGCCGGTTCCGCTTCGCCGTCCTTGGTCATTTCCACGGCCCAGCCGTCATCGTCTTCGTTCTTGATGACCCGGGCGGTCCAGCCGTCATCGCACCAGAGCCTGGCCTCCTGCGTCTTGCGGTCTTCGGGTGTGTCTGCGTCGTCCGCGGAAATGTCGTTCACTGCCTGGTTACTCCTGCATCGTTGCCCCGTACGGGGCGCGGCCGCAAAGTATACGCATACCCGGATACGCCAGCCGCGTCCGATCAGCCGACCGTGACCACGATCTTCCCGACCTGCTCGTTCGATTCCAGGAAACGCGTGGCCTCCTGGATCTGATCGAATGGGAAGGTCCGCGAGATCAGCGGCGACAGCGTGCCGGATTCCAGTCCCGCGTTGATGAACGCCTTCGCCTGCGCCAGCAATTCGTCGTGCGTGATGACCTCGATGTAGAGGTAGCCCTTGAAGGTCAGGCACTTGCCCAGCAGCGCGAACTGGGGGAAGGCGCCGGCGTCGGGGCTCAGGGCGCCGTATTCCAGCAGCATGCCGCCGAAGGCCATGCATTCCGCCAGCTGGGCGATGGCCGGTCCGCCGATGGGATCGAACACCAGGCGCGCGCCCTTGCCATTGGTGATCGCCATGACCCTGGCCGCCAGATCCTCCTCGGCGGTCGCGATCACGTGGTGCGCGCCGGCCTCTTTGAGCGATTGCGCCTTCCCACTGCCGCGGGTGGTCGCGATCACCGTCGCGCCGACGCTGCGGGCGATCTGTATCGCGGCGATACCGACACTGCTGGACGCGGCCGAGACGATCACGAAATCGTCGGCCCGCAGCCGTCCCTGCGCAATCAAGGCGCCCCAGGCCGTCACATACTGCATCCAAGACGCAGCGGCCTGCGCGAAGCTCAGCCGTGCCGGGTGCTTGACCACATACCTGGCGGGCACGTTGATCAGCTCCCCGTAAGTCGGCCAACGCGCCATGTCGGGGGTGGGAATCACGCTGACGGCATCTCCCTCTGCAAAGCCGGCCACGTCGTCGCCCATCGTCCGCACCACGCCCGCGGCCTCGTAACCCAGCTGGGACGGGAACGCGGCTTCCTGCAGGTAGCGGCCGGTGCGGAACATCACCTCGGCGCGATTCAGGCCGATCGCCTTGACGGCGATCTGCACCTCATCCGCGGCGGGCGCGCGGACATCGATGTCTTCGATGCGCAGCACACTCGCATCTCCGTATTCGTGAAAGCGGACAACTCGGGTCATGGACGTCTCCGTTGATATGAGGCCTCTACTCGCGCAAGCATAATCCGCGCCGGCCATTTCCCGTGAAGATCTCCGTTCCGCCCGACATGACGAAAGCCCGGGCGACGTCGCCCGGCGCCGGCTAGGTCATCAGCTTGACCAGGGCCGGCACGGTCAGCACCGCCGTGTAGTAGCCCATGAACTGCACGCCGGTGTTGAACGCGAAGAAGCGCGACAGCAGCCCGCCGATCAGCCCCATGGTCAGGATGACCAGCAGTCCCAGCAACTGTCCTTCCCACACGCTGATCACCACGATCAGGCCGACGAAGGTGGCGATGATGGCTTCGTGGCTGACCTTGCGCGACACGAACAGCGCGGCGCGGCGTGCGTAGTTCATCGCGAAGGGATAGGAAACCAGGGAGGCAATGATCACCGCCAGCATGCCGTAGCCCAGGAACTCCCAGTGGTTCAACAGGTTGTGCAGGTTGTGGGTCTGCCCCGTGGCGCTGTCCACCGTAAACCTCGGCGGCGCGTTGAACAAGGGCGCCGCGGGGCCGGCGGCGACCGGGCTCAAGGGCAAGCCGAAGGCGATGAGCGGGATCAGGGCTTCGGCGATATAGGTGGCTTCCGTCACGCCGTTGCGGGCGCTGAGCACCGTCGTCAGCCGGTGATACGCATGGCGGATACGCGCGCCGACCATCTCGCCCATCACCACCGTCATCGCCACGGGGCTGAAGACGAAGGTCGCGCTGGAGACGGCCGCGGTGGCCAGCGTCCAACGCGTCTGCGTACGGTCCAGCACCTTCAGCGGATTGGGGAAATAGCCCGACCAGCCCTTCACGTCGGGCGCCAGCGTGAGCGTATGGACCTTGTCGCGCGCCATCCGCTTGCGGCCCTGCGGCGACATGACGGCGAACAGGTCCGCGATCAGCGGGCCGATGGCGATGCCCAGGAAGTAGCTGACGCTCAGCTTGACGCCATAGCGGGCCGTCAGGCTCTGCAACGCGACGATGACCACGACGAAAGGAATCAACAGCGCGACCGCGGCCCAGCGCCCCGCGGAAAAATAGGCGATCAGCACCGCGGCCGCCAGGAATATCCAGGGCGCCGAGCGCGTGATCGCCGGCCCGAACGGCGCCAGCAGCACGGCGAACAGGACGGCCAGCGGCACGGCGACGAAGGCGGCGATGATGGCGCCGGAAATCATCTTGCGCAGGGCGATGTGCGGCACGCCCAGCTTGCGCAGCATGTTGGCGTCCTGCAGCAGCGGCGTCGCCAGCGTGTCGCCGGGGATGCCCAGCAGGGCGGTGGGCACCGCATGGGTCATGTGCTTCGCGACCGCGCCCGCCAGGAAGAAGGTGAAGACGCCGGCTGGCGGCACGCCCAGCAAGGCCACCAGCAGCGTCAGCGGCGCGATGGTGGTGGTTTCGTCGGTGCCCGAGATCAGGCCGATGGCGGCGAAGACGGCCGCGCCGACCAGGCCCATCGCGGCCGCAACCAGGATCTGGTTCAACAATACGGGATCGCTCATGCCAGCGCCTCCTTGGTCCTGGGCAAGCGCGCATCGCGCGGCTCGGGCTGTCCGTCGAACAGTTCCAGCAGGCCCAGCTCGCGCAGCTCCCGCAGCGCGGCCGGCGGCAGGTCGGCCAGCGTACCCAGTCCGCCCGGCTCGCCGGCCAGCTCGGCCAACACTTCCGCGCGCCAGGCCGGATCGGCCAGCGACGTGTCCTCGACCACCTCGCGCTTGGGCGGGAACAGGCGTGCGCAGACGACGCCGGCGATCACGCTGCCTGCCAGGCCCGCGAGCATGGCGTAGGCATGCGCGAGTTCCGCCGATGCCGCGATCCCGCCCAACCAGCGGCCGGCGGCGATGAAGGCGGCGACACTGATGACGACGCCGATGCCGATGGACCATGCCAGGTGGCGCAGGTCGACGGTGTCGCTCCAGACTTCCGCGAGCTGCCATGCGGATGCGCGATCCGGCACGGCGCGTTGCCCATGAGGGCTGATGTCGATGCTCATTGTGGTCTCCTCCTGATGGCGGCGTCCGCCGCCGTTATTGTCCCTGCGCTATGCGCTCGAGCCCGGTTCGCGCAAGGCCTTCAGCAGGGCGATGGCGCGATCGGTGCGTACGTCTTTTTCGGCGGCCATGCGTTTCGCGATGGCGTCCACTTCGGCGCCTGTCGCGCCGGCCGTCAACGCAATATTGCGGGCATGCAGCGCCATGTGCCCGCGCTGTATGCCTTCGGTCGCCAGGGCGCGCAAGGCGCCCAGGTTCTGCGCCAGGCCGACGGCCACCGCGATCTCGGCCAGTTCCTGCGCCGAGCGCACGCCCAGGATCTTCAAGGCCACCCGCGCCAGCGGATGGGTCTTGGTCGCGCCGCCCACCAGCCCTAGGGCCATGGGCATTTCGATGGATCCCACCAGCGCGCCCGAGGTGTCCTTTTCCCAGGCGGTCAGCGAGGTATAGCGGCCCGTCCGCGCGGCGTAGGCATGCGCGCCGGCTTCGATCGCGCGCCAGTCGTTGCCGGTGGCGACGACGACCGGATCGATGCCGTTCATGATGCCCTTGTTGTGCGTGGCCGCGCGGTAGGGATCGACCGCGGCGAAAGCCCAGGCGTCGAGGATGCCTTCGATGATTTCCTCGCCGCCGCGTTCGCGCGTGGCCAGCACGGCGGGCGTCAGTCTGACGCGGGCGCGCGCGAGCCGCAAGTCCGCCAGGTTGGACAGGATGCGCAGGCGCACCGATCCGCCGGTGATTTCTTCCACCACGGGGGCGACCGCTTCGGCCATGGTGTTGACCGTGTTCGCTCCCATGGCGTCGCGCACGTCGACGATCAGATGCACCACCGCCATCGGGCCGCGCGGCGTGTCGGGGAAGATATGTACCTCGATGTCGCGGCAGCCGCCGCCCAGCTCCACCAGCAGCTTGTCGCGGCTGTTGGCCAGCGCCAGGATGCGTTCTTTTTCCCGCAGCAGCGACAGGCGCGCGCCCTGGGGATCGGTCAGGCCCAGGATCTGTATCTGCGCGCGCATCACGGGCGCGCTGCTGGAGGTTTCGAAGCCGCCGCATTCGCGCGCCAGCTTGGCCATATAGGATGCCGCCGCGACCACGGAAGGCTCTTCCACCACCATGGGTACGAGCACGTCCTTGCCGTTCACCTGGAAATTCGCGGCGACGCCCATCGGCAGTTCGAACGTGCCGATGACGTTCTCGATCATGCCGTCGGCGCGGTCCAGCGCCAATGCGCCGGGGCGGGCCAGGGCCAGCCTTTCTTCGTCGCTCAGCCCGACGGCGCCGACGATGGCTTCCAGTCTTTCGGAAGGGGACAGGGCGCGGAAATTGGAAAGGCGCGAATCGACCACGATGAAATGCTCCGTTTGGGAATCAACGCGTCGATGCTAGGTAAACTGTACCGCTGTTGACAGGTACAGTTTGGGCAAACAGTACCATCGCACTGCACCAATTTTTGCGGATGCCCAAGGATCGTGGCCATGGACGACAGCAGGAAAGCGACGGCGCGGCGCGCGCCGCGCGAAGCACGCGAACCACGCGACACACGCGTCGGACGCGGCGCCCCGATCGCCGAGGGCCTGGCCCGATTGATCGGGCAGCAGATCGCCAATGGCGTATACCGCGCCGGCGACAAGCTGCCGTCGCTGCGCGAAGTGGCCCAGCTGCACCGCTACGCCAAGAACACCGTCGTGGTCGCGTTCGAGATACTGGTGGCGCAGGGCCTGGTGGAACCGCGGCGGGGTTCGGGCTTCTACGTCGCGGACCGCCACTACGTGCGCAAGCCCGCGGAAGAGGAAGCCGGGCAGTTGAGCCGGGCCATGGACATCGTGTGGCTGATGCGCGAACAGCTCAAGACCCAGCCCGACGCGGTGGCCGTCGGTGACGGCTTTCCGCCGGTGGAATGGCTGGCCGACATGCGCATGGATCGTTATCACCAGAAGGTCGTGCGTACCGGCCTGGGCAGCCTGTTCCGCTATGGCAGCCGCTTCGGCTACGCGCCGTTGCGCGAAAGCCTGGTGCGCAAGCTCGGCGACATCGGCGTGCATGCCTCCACGTCCCAGCTTGTGCTCACGCATGGCGCCAACGAGGCCATGGACCTGCTGATTCGCTATTTCGTGCCGCCGGGCGCCGCCGTGCTGGTGGACGATCCCGGCTATTACCCGCTGTTCGGCAAGCTGAAGCTGGCGGGCGCGCGCATGCTGGGCGTTCCCCGCCTGCCGGACGGGCCCGACGTCGCGGTGCTGGAACGCCTGCTGGCGCGCGACAAGCCGCGGCTGTTCTTCACGCAGTCGGTGGCACATAATCCCACGGGGTCGGATATTTCCGCGGCGAAGGCCTATCGTGTGCTGCAGCTGTGCCAGGCCCATGGCGTGACGATCGTTGAGAACGACCCGCTGGCGGATTTCAAGCCTACGTCGGCGGTGCGCCTGGCGGCGCTGGACCAGCTGGCGGGCACCATCCATATCGGCAGCTTTTCGAAGTCGTTCTCGGCGGCGCTACGCGTCGGCTTCATCGCCTGCGACGCCGCGCTGGCAAGCGATCTGGCGGACCTCAAGGCCCTGGTGCACGTAAGCAGCTCGGAATACTGCGAACGCATGGTCGACGTCATGCTGCGCGAGGGCCACTATGAACGGCATCTGTTCCGCCTGCGCCGCCGCCTGGAGGCCGCCACCGCGCGGGCGCTGGAAGTGCTGGACGAACTGGGCGCGGAGGTCTTTGCGCGACCGGCGAGTTCGCTTTATCTCTGGCCGGCCTTCCCGGGCATCGACGATACGGTGGCTTTGGCCCGCGAGCTGATGCCGGAAAAAATCCTGCTCGCACCGGGGCGGGTGTTCAGCGTCGACGCGGAGCAGCTGTCTCGATGGTCCAGATGCAATGTCGGTGCGCTGGTTGATGAGCGGTTCCGTACGGCCATGCGCGCCCGACTGCGCTGACCTTCACGGTGGACCTGGATCGATCAGAATTCTTCCAGGAACCGCATGCGGAACCGCCGCCCCTTGATATTGCTGTTCGAGACCTTGGCGTAGGCCTGCTTGGCGATCTGGCGGTTCAAGGCCACATAGGCATTGAACTCGGTAATGTTGATCTTGCCGACCTGTTCGAATGCCAGGCCGCCATCGCCGGTCAAGGCGCCCACCAGGTCTCCCGGACGCAGCTTGTCCTTCTTGCCGCCCTGTATGCACAGGGTCACCATGGGGGCCCGCAATGGGCGATCGGATTTTGCCCGCAGCGATTTCAGGTCGCCCCATTTCAGCGGAGCGCCCTGGTATTCCTCTATGAGGTTGGCCCAGCGCATTTCCTCGGGCGAGCACAGGCTGAGCGCCAGGCCCTTCTGGTCGCCGCGGCCGCTGCGGCCGATACGGTGGATGTGGACTTCCGTGTCCTTGGTCACGTCCACATTGATGACCGCGCCCAGGTTCTGGATGTCCAGCCCGCGGGCGGCGACGTCGGTCGCCACCAGCACGGCGCAGCTCTGGTTGGCGAACTGGATCAGGATCTCGTCGCGCTCGCGCTGTTCCAGGTCGCCGTTGAGCGCCTGCGCGCTGATGCCCGCCGATTGCAGGCGTTCCACCAGGTCGTGGCTGCGGACCTTGGTATTGCAGAACGCCAGCGTGGAGACCGGTCGGAAGTGGTTCAACAGCGTGACCACCGCGTCCAGGCGTTCCCTGTCGTCGATCTCATAGAAAACCTGTTCGATGTGGCTTGCGTCATGCTGCGTCTCCACCTTGATTTCGACCTGGTTGCGCAGGAAGCGGGCGCTGAGCTTGCGGATGTTGTCCGGGTAGGTGGCGGAAAACAGCAGGGTCTGCCGTTTGGCCGGACAATGCGCGGCAATGGCGACGATGTCGTCATAAAAGCCCATGTCCACCATGCGGTCCGCTTCGTCGAGCACCAAGGTCCGCAGGCCGGACAGGTCCAGGCTGCCGCGTTCGAGATGGTCCTTGATCCGGCCGGGCGTACCCACGACCAGATGCGTGCCGCCGGCCAGCGATTCCGCCTGGGGCCGCGCGGCGGCGCCGCCGCACAGCGTCAAGACCTTCACATTCGGAATCAACCGGGCCAGCCGGCGCAGTTCCTGGGCCACCTGGTCCGCCAGTTCTCGGGTCGGGCAGACGACCAGCGCCTGTGGGACCAGGCGCGCGACGTCCAGGTGCTGCAGCAGGCCCAGGCCGAACGCGGCGGTCTTGCCGCTGCCGGTCTTGGCCTGGGCGATCAGGTCGCGGCCTTCCAGGATGATGGGCAGGCTTTGCGCCTGGATAGGCGTCATCTGCGTGTAGCCCAGGCCTTGCAGATTTTCCAGCAGGGCGGGCTGCATGGGCAGCGATGAAAAAGCGTGATCGTTCATGGACTATCCCTGTTGGCTCAAGGCCCGTTCTATGCGATTGCGCTGCACCGTCGTGCGGGGCACCTTGTAAGGAAACCAGGCGCGCACGTCCTCCTCCAGGCCGATGCCGTGCATGTAGTTGTAGATGGCCTTCTTCAGGCCCCTGCCCAGGCTGTCGTGATCCACGCCCGTCGGGTCGTCGAACCCGACATCGTTCCTGGCGAAGGACGTTGGCGGCAAAGGCCGCAAGGTCACGCCGTATTCCTCGGGGTGCTTGCCGACCGGCGAATGCACGGTGCACGCGAAACGGTGGAAGAACCCGCTCTGGATGCAGCCGTTTTCGAACAGTTGCCGCACATATTCCAGCGCATCGACCGTGTCCTGCACGGTCTGCGTGGGAAAGCCGTACATCAGGTAGGCATGCACCAGGATGCCCGCATCGGTGAAGGCGCGCGTTACCCGCGCCACCTGGTCGATGGATACGCCTTTCTTCATCAGCTTCAGCAGGCGGTCGGATGCGACCTCAAGCCCGCCCGAAACCGCTATGCAGCCGCTGTCGGCCAATAGCTCGCACAGGTCCGGCGTGAAGGTCTTTTCGAAACGGATATTGCCCCACCATGAAATACCGGTGTCGCGGGCGATGAGTTCCGTGGCGAGTGCCTTCAGCGATTTGGGCGGCGCGGCTTCGTCGACGAAATGGAAGCCGGTTTGCGAGGTCTCGCGCACGATGGCTTCGATACGGTCCGCCAGCACGGTGGCGGATGCGCCCTCGTAGCGGTCGATATAGTCCAGGCTGATGTCGCAGAAGCTGCACTTCTTCCAATAACAGCCATGCGCCACCGTCAGCTTGTTCCAGCGCCCGTCGCTCCACAGCCGGTGCATGGGATTCAGCATGTCCAGCAGCGACAGGTAACGATCCAGCGGCAGCCCGTCCCAGGTCGGCGTGCCGACTTCCGCGAAGGCGACATCGGGCTCGACCATGTTCACGTAGCGGACCGCCGCCGTCTCGGCATCGCGCAGGAAGGTGCGCACCAGGCGTTGGCGCGAACGCTTGCCCTGCACGTGCTCCAGCAAGGCGAGCAGGGGGCGTTCGCCGGCATCCAGCGTGACATAGTCGAAATAATCGAATACGCGTGGATCCTTCAGCTCGCGCAGCTCGGTATTGACGAAGCCGCCGCCCAGCACCGTGACGATGCCGGGATCCCGCGCCTTGATGGTCTGCGCGATGCGGAAAGCCGCGTAGACGGCGCCGGGGAAGGGCACCGAGAGCAGCACCATGGTCGGCGCATGGCGCGCCAGCGCGTCCAGCGTCAGGTCGCGCAGCGTATCGTCCACCAGGTTGGCGGGCGCCGCCAGCGCCTCCGCCAGAGGATCGAAAGTAGGCTGGCTGCCCGCCAGCGATTCCGCGTAGCGCACGAATTCGAAACGTTCGTCGACGGCGTCGCGTATGACGTCGGCCAGATCGTTCAGGTACAGGGTGGCCAGGTGCTTTGCGCGGTCCTGCAGGCCCAGGGCGCCGAACGCCCAGCCCAGGGGATCGCCGCCTTCCTCATCCACATAGACATCCAGGGAGTCGAAGCGCGGTCCTTCGGGCAGGTAGTGGCGGCCGACGATGCGATGCGCCAGCGTCGAGTCCCGGCCTTGCAGGAAGGCGATCGCCGGGCCTATGGTCGCCAGATAGCGCGGCTGCTGCGCGACGAAGGCCTGGACCGACGCGCTGTGGGCGTGCGCCGGCAGGGCGTCGACCCGCGCCGCCACGGCACGCAGGCCCGCGGGCGACAGCAGGCGCAGCACGAGCGCCAGCGCCAGGTCCTCCTGGAACGACGGCACGCCGCGCGATCGCAGGAAGCCGGTCAGGTAGGCGGTGGATGGGTAGGGCGTATTCAGCTGCGTCATCGGCGGGATGACGGACAGCACGCGCAAGGGCAGGGCGGACATGAAGCGCGGCAGGGCGGCCGAAGAAATGGGCGGTATGTATCATAAGCCACGATGGCGCGCGGGCGCCGCACGAGCCGGAGAGCATGTATGGATTACCTGTTATCGCTGACTCAGGACCCTGCCGCCTGGATAGCCCTGGCGACCTTGATCGCGATGGAAGTCGTGCTGGGCATCGACAACCTGATCTTCATTTCCATCCTGACCAACAAGCTGCCGGCATCGCAGCAGGCGCACGGCCGGCGTATCGGTATCGGCCTGGCGCTGGTCCTGCGCCTGGCCTTGCTGGGCACGGTCGCCTTCATCGTCCAGTTGACCCAGCCGCTGTTCGAGATATTCGGACGCGGGATTTCCTGGCGCGACCTCATCCTGATCGCCGGCGGCCTGTTCCTGGTCTGGAAGGCAACTAAGGAAATCCATCACCACGTCGATCCGGATCCCGATGGCGACATGTTCGAAGGCAAGACCGCCACGATAGGCTTCGCCGCGGCCATCGGCCAGATCCTGTTGCTGGATCTGGTGTTCTCCATCGACAGCATCATCACGGTGGTGGGGATGACCGAGCACATTCCCATCATGTTCATCGCGGTCATCGTGGCCGTCCTGGTCATGCTGCTTGCCGCCGATCCGCTGGCGCGCTTCATCCAGCGCAATCCCACCGTCGTCATGCTGGCCCTGGGTTTCCTGCTGATGATAGGCATGACGCTGATCGCCGAAGGCTTCGGCGCACACGTGCCCAAGGGCTATATCTACGCCGCCATGGCATTCTCCGCCCTGATCGAGGGCCTGAACCTGATGGCGCGCCGGGCCAAGGCGCGGCGCGGCCCGCAAGGCTGAATGGCGGCCGGCGGCGGTTCGGACTCAGCCGGGCTTGCGGAACTTGAGCACGAACTGATCGGTATGGCCGCGTACCGCCGGCGCGAACACCGGGACGTCATGCGGGTCCTGCGGATTGCGCAGGATGCTGCTCTCGGCCACGAGCTGGAAGCCCGCCGCCAATGCCTGCTGCTTGACGGTTTCCGGGTCGATGCGATGCAGGGTGTGCGCGCTCTGGCCGCTGGTACCCGCATTGGCCACGTGATCGGTGACGATGAACACGCCGCCCGGCTTCAAGGCCCGGTAGACCGCGGCGTCGAGTTGCGCCGCGGCCGCCGGGCCGGCGAAGCCGTAGACATCGTGATAGTTTTCGGAAGTCCAAGCGACGTCCAGCGGTTCCGGTAGCGCCAACGTGGCCAGCGGCTGGCTGGCCACGGTCACGTTGGCATAGGCGGCGGTCGGGATGGCCTGCGCCGTGGCCAGGGACTTGGGCGCGATTGCCAGGAATTCCTGCGGCACGACGGCGTAGACATGGCCGCCGGGGCCGACGGCCTTGCTGAACAGGCGGGTGAAGTAGCCGCCGCCCGGCATCAGGTCGGCCACGCGGTCGCCCGGCTTGATGCCGGCGAACGCCAGCAACTCACCGGGTTTGCGGGCGGCATCGCGCTGCACGTCGGCGGCGGGGCGATCGGACGACGCCAGTGCGGCATCGATGGCGGCACGCGGTTGCTGGCGAGGCGGCTGGGCGCACGATGCCAGCGCCAGGCTGGCCGCGGCGAGCATTACAACGACGGGTTTCACGGTTCAGGCTCCAGTCAGTGGTCCCACGTGCGCCGCGGTGCGACAGGGGGATGCGGCGCGTTGCCGCCAGACCTTAATGCCTTGCGCCGATTGCCGCAACCGTCGCCGCCTGGATCGCCGCGGTGCGGGATGCCCGGCGCCGCGGGCCGCCGGCAGCGGCACGGCCCGCAGCGGTTAAGCTAGGCCGTGGCGGCGTTCGCGGCCAAGGCCAGGACCATCGTCGCCACGTCCATTCCAATAAGGAGACTAGTCGATGAGATTCACTCTGTTGGTGGCTGCCTGCGCCATGGCGACGATGATGGCGGTGACGCCCGCCGCGGCGGACTATCCCGAAAGGCCGGTGACGCTCATCGTTCCCTATCCGGCGGGAGGAACGACGGACATCGCCGCCCGCGCCGTGGCGCAGGCGATGGCGCCTTTCCTTGGCCAGCCGCTGGTCGTGGATAACCGCGCCGGCGCGGGCGGAAACATCGGCATGGCCGTGGTCAAGCGCGCGCAGCCGGACGGCTACACGATAGGGATGGGCACCATAGGCACGCAGGCCATCAACGAGTTCATCTACAAGGACATGGCCTACGACCCGGCCCAGGACTTCACGCCCTTGGCGCTGGTGTTCACGACGCCCAATGTGATCATGGTGCGCGCGGATTCCGGCATGAAAACGATGCAGGACCTGGTCGCTTACGCCAAGGGTAGCCGAGGCAAGCCGCTGACCTACGGTTCACCCGGGGTCGGCTCTTCCGTGCACCTGACGGGCGCCTACCTGGAGCAGATCGCCGGCATCGAGATGCTGCACGTCCCCTTTCGTGGTGTTGCCGCATCGATGCCCGCCCTGATCGGCGGGCAGATCGACGTGCTGCTGGATAACCTGCCCAGCGCGTTGGGACAGTTGAAGGATGGCACGCGGGTGCGGGCCCTGGCGGTCACCAGCGCGGAGCGCTCGCCATCGCTGCCTGACGTGCCGACGGTGTCGGATAGCGGCATCGGCAAGATGGACGTCACGGCATGGTTCGCGCTCTATGCGCCGGCGGGAATACCCGGCGCCGTTCGGGACAGGCTCATCACCGCCGCCCAGCAGGCGCTGCAGACCGACGCGGTGAAGGAGCAATTCCGTTCCGTGGGTGCGGTCCCGGGGCGGCTGGCGGGCCGGGACCTGGCGAACTTCGAGGACCAGGAGCGTCACCGCTGGGGTGAACTGGTCAAGGCGCGAGAGATCAACGCCAACTAGCCGCAATAGCCGGGGTCGGGACCGCGCGCAATCGCCGGGTGCAACAGCCGTGTTCAATCGCCGGGATCAATAACCGAACTTGCGGGCGGCATCCAGCGCCAGTCCGGCGCCGATGCTGCCGAACAGGTCGCCTTCCACGCTACGCGCTTCCGGCAGCAGCGCGGCGATGCGCTCGCGCAGGCAGGAGACGCGGCTCGAACCGCCGGTGAAGAACACGGTGTCGATCGCCGCGCTGCCCACCGTCGCATCGCGCAACAGCGCGGCGACGGTATCTTCGATGCGGGCGATCAGCGGCGCCGTCGCGTGGTCCAGTTCGGGTCGTGTGACGTCCAGCATGCGGCCCGGTGCGATGCGGTCCAGGCTGGCTCGCGCCAGCGGCGCATCGGACAACTCGATCTTGGTTTTTTCCACCTGCAGGGACAGCCAATGGCCAGCGCGCTCCTTGACGAGCTTGAGCAGCAGCTCGACCTTGTCGCGCTCCGCGGCATTGGCGCGGATGTATGAAAGCGTCTCCTGGGCCTTGTTGGTATAGGCGAAGTTGATCGTGTGCCAGGAAGCAAGATTGGAGTACTGCGTTGAAGGCACGTCCTTGCCGTTGCGCAGCTTGCTGCCCAAGCCCAGCAGCGGCATGAAGGCGGCCAGGTTCAGGTGCCGGTCGAAATCGCCGCCGCCGATGTGCACGCCGCCATGGGCCAGGATGTCCTGCTTGCGGTCGGCCTGGCCGGCGCGCTTCGGTCCCAGCCGGATCAGGGAAAAGTCGGACGTGCCGCCGCCGATGTCGACCACCAGCACCAGTTCTTCGCGGCCGATCTGCGACTCGTAGTCGAAGGCGGCGGCGAGTGGTTCATATTGGAAGGCGATGTGTTCGAAACCCACGGCGGCGGCGATTTCGCCCAATGTGTCCTGGGCGCTTTGGTCCGCCGCTTCGTCGCCATCGACGAAAAAGGCCGGGCGGCCCATCACCACCGACGTGAACGCGCGACCGGCGGCCTGCTCGGCGCGCGCCTTCAATTGCGCGATGAAGTGGGTCAGCAGCACGCGGAAGGGGACGCCACGGCCACGGATCTCCGTATGGCCGTCGATCAGGGAGCTGCCCAGCAGGTTCTTCATGGCGCGCATCAGGCGGCCTTCATAGCCGGCCAGATAGTCTTCCAGCGCGGCGCGGCCATAGCTGATGGTGCTGTCTTCTTCATGGAAGAAGATGGCGGACGGCATGGTCGGTTGGCCGTCTTCCAGCGGCAGCAGGGGCGATGCGCCCGGCCGGTGCCAGCCTACCGCGGAATTGGAAGTGCCGAAGTCGATGCCGCAGGCGACGGCGGGAGTGGAACGAGTCATGAAATGCGCGCGCCCCGCGTTGGCGGGCGCGGGGCGCGATCCGGGTGTCAAAGCGGCATTGTACGGGTCCGTGCCCACAGCGCGAGCGACCCGAGCGACACGCCGCCCAGGACCAGGAACGCGGTCGGGTAGCCGAAATGCTGCGCCATCACGCCGCCCAGCGTGGCGCTCAGCGCCGCGCCGATGGCCTGCACCGTCATGACCATGCCCTGGCCGACGTTGACGCGGCCGGTGCCTTGCAGCAGGCGCACGACCAGCGCCGGCACGGCGACGCTCTGCAAGCCGGCGCCGATGCCGTCCAGCGCCTGCACCGGCCACACGGCCCAGGCGTCGATGAAGCAGGCGGCCAGGAGCCCGCGCAGCGGCAGCGCCAGGAAAGTGATGAGCATGACGGCCCAGTAGCCGATGCGCCGTATCAGCGCGTTGGCGACCAGCGCGGCAACGACCATGACCAGTTGCGCGACGACGATGGTCTGCGCGGTGAAGGCGCTGGGATCGCCCTTGTGAGCGCCCACCACGGCGAGTCCGAACAGGGGCAGCATGGCGGCATTGCCCAGATGGAACAGGGCGAGCGCCATGGCAAGCAGCAGCAGGGGCCGGTTCTTCGCCAGTTCGCGCAAGCCGCTGGCATGCCCGGGTCCGGGGGCCGCATGTGCATGCGCATCCGCATCCGCAGACGCACCCGCGGGCGACGCCGGGCTTAGACCCCGCGCGCTGTCGTGGTCGATCGAGTCGGCGCGCAGGAGCAGGGTGGCAACGATCGTCATCAGCCCGAAGACGCCCGCCAGCGCGAACACGGCGCCAAAGCCGAACTGCCAGCCCAGCAGGCCGGACAGGCCCGCGCCCACGACGTTGCCGGCGTGATTCGCCACCTGGTTGCGGCCGATCTGCCGTCCGAAGCCATGCTCGCGGACGATGCCCAGCGTCACCCCCGCCACCGCCGGACCCAGCGCGGCGCCGGCCACGCCGGTGATGACCTGCGAAGCGGCGACCGTCCAGTAGCCTTGCGACAACCATAAGGCCAGCGAGCCCAGGGTGGTCAGCAAGGATGCCGCGACGATCAGCGCACGCTTGCGGCGCGTCGCATCGACAAGGGCGCCCGCTGGAGAAGTCGCCAGCATGCCCGCGATGCCGCCCAGGGTCATCATCGCGCCTATGGCGTCGGGGCGCCAACCCTGCGCCTGCAGGAACACGCCCAGGAACGGGCCGAGTCCCGCCTGCACGTCGGCCATGAAGAAGTTCAGCGCTTCGAGTTTGTACTGGCGCATCTGGCGGCCCTGGCGATCCCGGCGGTATGGGCGCGATCGTGGCGGTCAGGAGGCCACGTCGACGAGTTCGGCGATGGCGTCGACCTCGAGCGCGCATCCGTGCCGGTTGCGCACGCCGTGTCCCCATGCCTGTACATGCGTGCCTGGCGTCAGGTATTCCGAAAACCGCGCCGCGGTATCGGGCGGCATGAGCAGCGCGGTGCCATCGGCCAGCAGGGCGCCGCGCAACTCGCCCCTGGCGCCGAACAGGTGCAGCACGACTTCGCCGCTGGCCTCCATTTCCCGGTGTTCCCGATGCGGCTTGTGATGCTTGTCGCGGTCGTGGCGCGGACCTTCATCGAGTATGGTCTTGCCGTCCGGCCCCGAAAGCGCCACCGCCACTAGCATGTCGGCGCCGCGTGGCTTCACGCCGCTGACGCTTATCTTGTCGCCGACGGCGATGTGGCGCGCGACCTGGCCGGAAAGATGCGGCGGAAAGTGGACCTGGCGACGCCGCCGGGAACCGAGGATCAGGCCATCCAGTTCGCCGTGCGGGTTGATGAGAAAGCGGCTGACTGTTCCGCGCCATTGCGGCAAGCCGTCGGGGTCGATCCAATGCATGTTGCTTATCCTGGCAGTATCGAGAAAGAAGCGCCCGCCATGTTGCGCGGGCGACCAAGGGATGTTGTCGAGGGTAGATGGAGGCGATCAGGGGGCCGGCGGGGCACGGTCGTAAAGCCGGACTTCGTTGCCCGGCATGCCGAACGACGTCGCCTGCAGCGCCGTGCCGTACTGATTGCGCATGCCGTAGCCTTGCGCGGAGACATCCGCGCCGGCGCGCAGCAGATCCGTGAATTGCCGCGCGTCGGGTGGCGCCAGCTTGATGACCGTGCCGTCGGCCAGGATCACTCCGTCGGGTTCACCGCGCGGCGCGGTCGTGACATAGGCCACGCGTCCCTGGGCGCTAAGCTGCGACAGCCGGGCGCTGCGGGATCCTGGCGGCAAGGGCGGGTTGCCGGGCGCCGGTGGACGATCGACCAGGGTGCGGCCATTGTTCGTATCGACGATGCGTTCGGCCTTGACGTTCCCGCTCCCGTCCTTCCTGCCGCTGATCTGCACGCCATCGCCGGGGCGGACCATCGCGGTCAACTCCGCGCTCAGATGCGGCGGAAAGCGCACGAAGACGCCGTCCGTGCTCAGGAAGCCCTCCACGTCGCCGTCAGGGTTGGGGATGAATCGCGAGACGGTGGCCTGTGTCGTCACCAGCGTGCCGTCATCGGGCAGTGGGCCGGGTTCGGGACCGAAGCCGATTCGTGGTGGCGGCGGCGGGGGCTGGCTCACGTCAGGTGGCGTTTGCGCCGCGTTCGTGGCGCAAACCGCAAGCAGCGCGGCCAGGCCCAGGGCACGGACGGAAAGACGGCTCGCGCGTTTGATGGGGCTTATCGATGTCGATGGCATGATCCACTCCGTTGTTCGATATGGAGTGATATGCAAAGCCTGTGCCATGTGCGCCGCACGGGGAGGCCTGCAGGCAAATGCCGCAAGCGGCCCGCCAATCTGTCAAGCGATCCGACACCGGGTGTCGGATTCCCTGACAGTTGTTCTGTCGTCAGCCGCCGTCGCTGCTGTCGGTGCCGGTTATGCTCAGATTGGCGAGACGGCTGTACAGCGATTGGCGGCTGATGCCGAGCCTGCGCGCGGCTTCGGCGCGGTTGCCATGGGCCAGCTCCAGCGCGCGATGAATCAGGGCGCGTTCGATCCGGGCCAAGGCGTCGTTGAGCGGCAGGTCGAGTAGCGCGGAAGGAATCGCGTCGGCCGTATCGGCCGTTGTCTCGTGCAGGAAGGCGAAGTCGTCGCGGGTCAGCGTCGCCCCGGGCGCCATCGCGCTGGCCCGCTCCATGGCGTTCGCCAGCTCCCTGACGTTGCCCGGCCACGTGTAGGTGGCCAGCAGCCGCTGCGCCTCGGTGGAAAGGTGTTTGCGCTGGGGCGCGGGCGCCCGGGTCGACAGGAAATGCTCGGCGAGCGGCAGGATATCCGCCACGCGTTCGCGCAAGGGCGGCATGTGCAGGGGGATCACGTTCAGCCGGTACAGCAGGTCCTCGCGGAACGTGCCGGCGGTCACCATGGCCGCCAGGTCGCGGTGCGTCGCCGCCACGATGCGCACGTCGATGGCCACCCGGCGTGCGGTGCCCAGCGGCGTGACCTGCCGTTCCTGCAGCACGCGCAGCAGCTTCGCCTGCATCGCGAGCGGCATATCGCCGATCTCGTCCAGGAACAGCGTGCCGCCGTTCGCTTCCTCGAAACGTCCGCCGCGCTCGGCGTGCGCGCCGGTGAAAGCGCCCTTGCCATGGCCGAACAGTTCGCTTTCCAGCAGGCCTTCCGGGATGGCCGCGCAATTCACCGTCACGAAAGGCCGGGCGGCGCGCGCGGACTCACGGTGCAGCAGCCGTGCGGCCACTTCCTTGCCGGTTCCCGTTTCGCCCGTGATGAGGACCGTCGAGTTCGTGCCCGCGGCGCGGCCCAGGCGCTTCTGCACTTCGCGCATGGCGGCGCTCACGCCTAGCAGTTGCGGTTCGTTCGAGGCGGCCTCCTCGGCGAAGGGCGCGTGGGCCGTGGCGGCCGCCGCGGGATGCGAGGCGACCATGCGTGCGAGCAGGGCGGCAATCTCGGCGCGGCCGACGGGCTTGGTCAGATGCTCGAAGGCGCCCAGGCGCATGGCCCCTATCGTATTGGCGCTGGTGGCATGGGCGGTCAGCATGACGACGGGAACGTGTTCCAGGCCGGGCCGGGCGCGCAGCGCCTCCAGCACGGCGAGGCCGTCGTCCCCCGGCAGGCGGAAGTCCAGGAAGATGCAGTCGGGAGCCATGCCGTCCCGCAGGCGTTCGAATGCCTCGGCGCCGTCGCGGGCCTCGACTGGCGCGTGGCCGCAATCCTGTATGGTTTCGGCCAGGCCTTCGCGGAAGGCATCGTCGTCGTCGATGATCAGTACGGTCGCCATGGCAGCTCGATGATGAAACGGGTCGGCGTGGCCTCTTCCGCCAGCCAGGCGCCGCCGCGATGCGCCGCGGCGATTTCGCGAACGACCGCCAGGCCGAGTCCGGAGCCATCGGGCCGGCCCGTCACGAAGGGTTCGAAGATGCGTTCGCGCTCCGCCGGGCTGACGCCGGGCCCGTCGTCGATGACTTCGAGCCGGAGGCGCTCGCCGGCTTCGGTGCGGATGCCGTATGCGCGCAGCGTCACCTTGCCGCCGGCCGGCGCATGCCGCAGCGCGTTCGCGATCAGGTTATCCATGGCGCGCGCGAGTTGCGCGGGATCGAAGACGGGCAGGGTCGCGCCGTCCATGGCGTCGACGTCCAGGGCGATGCCGCGGCTTTCCGCGCGCGGCTCGTGCGTATGGGCGACGTCCGCCAGCCAGGGGCGCAGATCGACCTCGCGCGGCTGCAGGTTGACCGGTTGCGTCAACGCCAGCAGGCTGGCGACCTGCGATTCGATACGGCCCACCTGTTCGATGATGGTCCGCAGCGCGGCTTCGCGGCGCGCGCCGTCGCCGGCCAGCGCGTTTTCCGCCTTCAGGCGCATTGCGCCGACCGGATTGCGGATTTCGTGCGCGATCTGCGCCGCCATTTTTCCCAGCGCGCCGAAGCGCTCCGCCTGGGTGAGCCGGGCGCTCAGGGCATTCGTTTCGCGTTGCAGCTGCTGGGCGCGTTCCACGTAGCGATTGAGGGCGTCTACGATCTGGTCCAGGTCCGGCTCGTCGAGCCGGCCCAGGGTCTTGCCTTGTTCGAACGCGCCGTTGGACGCCAGCGCCTGTTGCAGCCGCGTCAGGTTCCGCTTCCATCGCCGCAGGGCCAGCGCGACGAACAGGGCCAGCAGGACGATGACCGCCAGCATCGCCGACAGTACCGTGGTGGCGCGTTCCCCGTAGGGACCCAGCGGCGGCCGTGCCCGCGTCAGCGTCCAGGCCAGCAGCTTGTCCTGGCGCGGCACCGGGCATGCCACGGCGATCACGGCATCCGCGCCGC
The DNA here is from genome assembly GCF_002119685.1 of Bordetella genomosp. 8. NCBI lineage: Bacteria > Pseudomonadati > Pseudomonadota > Betaproteobacteria > Burkholderiales > Alcaligenaceae > Bordetella > Bordetella genomosp. 8. The sequence goes on from NZ_CP021108.1 coordinate 805,711, forward strand.
TGGAAACGACATCGACCTGCGTCTCGCCGGCGCCGGCCGCTTTTTTCAGGGTGCGAAGGATCAGGGGTGTTTCGGCTTCCGGGATATCGCGCTTCAGCCCGCTGCCTTCATAGGTGGGGAAGGCATAGGCCAGGAAACCGTTGGCCGAACCGGTCGCCGCGGCCGCGCGCCAGAAACCGCCTTCTATGCCTTCCGCGCGCAGCAGGGCGAGGTCGAGCACCGCGTGCATCAGGTCCACGTTGATCGTGCCCGGCTCCTGCAGCGAAAGATCGTAGCGGGCCGCGACGGCGGCGCACGCGGCGTAGGCCTGCTGCCGCGCGACAGCGACGCGTTCGCTCAATGCGGACGACATCATGAGCCACACCGCGGCGCCCAGCAATCCGCACAGCCCGGCGACGAGTATCCACAGCGCGACGAGCTGGGTGGAGAACGACGGTCTGGGCATGGCCGGCCTGCCTGAGGTGAGAGTGGCGCGCGCCGGTGATTATAGTCAGGCCACCACGCCCAGCAGCACGGGCAGTTGAGCCATGTCGGCGAACACGGCGGTGGCGCCGCTGGCGAGCAGCGCGGCGGCGGGGCTATGCGAGGGCCCGCCGGGCGAATAGCCCAGCACGGTCGCGCCGGCCGCCACGCCGGCGGTGACGCCGGTGACGCTGTCTTCGATCACCACGCAGTCGGCGGGGTCGGCTTCCAATGCCGCGGCGGCGGCCAGGTAGACGTCGGGGCTGGGCTTGGAGCGGGCCATTTCATAGCCGCTGAAGGTCCTGCCCTCGAAGTAGCGCATCAGGCCGGTCTTGTTCAGCTGCAATTCCAGCTTGGCGCGGTCGGCGCCCGACGCGCAGGCGATGCGGCCGTCCAACCGTTCATGCAGCAGCTTCACCGTGTCCAGCACGTGGGGAATGGCTTGCACCCGCTCGCCCAGGGCCACGTTGCGCCGTTGCCAGAATTGCGCCAGCCAGTCCGCCCCTATGGCTTTTCCCGATGCCTGGGCGATCCACGGCAGCTCGTCCTTCATCGTCCTGCCGACGAAACGGCGCAGCACCTCGTCGTGCGTCATGGCGATGCCCAGTTCATCGAGCATGTCACGCAGCACGCCCGCGGATATGCGTTCGCTGTCGACCAGCACGCCGTCGCAATCGAATAGCACCGCTTCGAATTTCAAAGGCACCCCGTCATGGATAAGCAAGCGGCGCGGCTCCTGTGCCGGCCGCGCCGCTTCCGATCTTACCCGTTCCGGCCGCGCCCCAGGGCAGCGGCCGGCCCGTTACGACTTACGGTCGAAGTAGCCCTGCTGGATCGCCCGCAGCCACACCGGGCCGATCACGCGGACCTGGCGATTGACGATGCTGTGATTGAATCCTTCGATGCGGATCAGCACGTGCTTGCCGATGTAGGGCGCCATCATGGTGCGGGCCGCTTCCATCCAATCGACGGGATAGACTTCGTCATAGGTGCCGTTCATGTCCCACACGGGCAGCCCCTTCAGCGCCGGGCCGGGCATGCTGGTCGCCAGGATGTCGTTCAGCATCTTGTTGAATCCCGCCTGCTTCATCTTGGCGGGAACGAAGGGCGCCATGTACAGCCGCAGGGCGAGCTCGGACAGCGCGCCCGCGTTGTAGAACATGATGGGGTCTTCGACTTCCTTGAAGCGCGGCTCTTTCAGGTCGCGCGCCCAACGGGCGTCCTTTTCGGCGGGGTCGGCACGCTTGTTGTAGAACTCGAAGTCGGCGCGTCCGCGGCCGCGCACGCGCAAGGCCGATTTTTCATACGGCCAATCCCAGCGTCCCGCCTGGGCCGCGCCGTAGTAATACGCCACACCGGGAGGCGAAGAGCCCCAGTTCAGGTAGCCATCCGGGCGCACGCGCTCGGCCAGGGGCCACATCAGGGCGCCGCCGGTGGAAAAGCCCCAGTACAGCACCATGGACTTCCTGCGCTCCTGGTCCGACAGCGTGCTGCGCAAGCCGGCCTCCAGTCCGTCGACCATGGCGACCGGCGTCGCGGCAACCATCTCGTTGAACAGCTGGGTGCCTGGCTTGGGAAAGCGTACGTACTCGCTGCCGCTCTTGCTGGCGGTATTGCCCGCGGGTTGGATGGTGTAGTCGTCCTTGGACCAGTATGCCTTCTGGTGTTGCGAGAAAATCGGCATGCGCTCGTCCAGCGGGATGGTCTCCCAGGTGCCGCTGCGATCGGGGGCGAAGAAGTTCCAGCGGCCCACGCGTGTCAGGGCGATGAAGGTGATCCCGCGCTTGGCGAGCCACACGCCTATGCCTTCCTTGCCTTCATCCGTTTCGATGAACCCGTTGGCGCTGGAGCTGCCTTCCTCGGTGGCGACGAGCACGACCTTGCGGCCGTTGTGCATCAATGGCTTCGCGGGCTCCAGGCGCATGACGACCTGGGTGAAGGTCATTCCGTTCGCGGGATAGTCGACGTAGGTGATTTTCTTCGTGAACTGGCTGGTCTCCGGATAGTCCTTGCCGGCCAGTATTTCCTCGACCTGCGCCTGGGGCAGCGTTCCCTTGTCTGCAGGCAGGGTCCAGGCCGCGGCGGTGCTCATGTAGAAAGCGGAAAGCGCCGCGGCGGCTGCCCCGGCGATAAGTTTGTACGGCATGGATGTTCGGTCCGTGTGAAGGTTCATGGCGGGCTGCCGGGACGGGCCGCAATCGGGCGCCGCGGCCCTCGCAGCACGAGCATGGTGCCATGGACTGGACCGTCGCGACGAACGCTTCACTGGGGTGGCGCACACATTCCCCGGCATGGCGCGGCCATGCACCATGCTGCGGCCGAATTTGCGGTGCCCGCGCAACAAGGCGAGGATGCCCCGCGCGACAGGCACTTCGCCCGCTGGCCCGCGGTTGGTGCGGGGCGCTAGAGCGTGGTCGCCTGATAGGCCTGCTCGGCGAAGGCCCGGGTGGCGGCCAGGCCTTCCGGCGTGTAGTGCGAGCCGGGGGCGAGCTTGGCCAGCAGGTCGCTGGAAGCCGCCAGCGAGCGCTGGCGGTTTCCGGCCAGGGCGGCGTGCCGCTTGGCGGCGCGGAAACTCAGGTGGCGGCCGTTGACCATGACGCGCGGCAGCCGGCCGGGCAACTGCGGGCCTTCCAGGTACTCCTTGCAGTCGCCGGCGATCCAGTCGTAGATGGCCTGGAGCTCAAAGGAATTGAAGACGCCGAACATGCAGGCGTCGGTCCCCGACAGCAGGGCCCAGAATCGGGACTGCGACGGATCCTGGTGGCGGACGATCCAGTTCTTCTGCTGCAGTGTCTGCAAAAATTCGGGGATGCTGTCCGGGTCGGATAGCCAGGCATTGACGGTACGGCCGGCAATCCGGCAGTAATCGGCATGCGCCGCGCGTCCGTAGCGGGACTTCTTGCGGAAGATCTCCGTGACGACCTGCCGGGAATCGAAGCCGGCGGCTATGGCGGTGGAAGAAACCCCCGCATCGTTCAGCAGGAACCCGCGCTTGACGCGTTCGTAGAAGGCGGCGCGTTGCAGAGGGTCCTCCGGCATCAGCCGCAGCACCGCGTCCACCGCCTGGCGGGCATGGCCCGACCCGGCGTTGTCCACGGTGACGTGCACGGTGAAGTAGTACGGATCTATCCCCAGTTCATCCAGCTCGTAGGCCGTGACATGCAGGTGATAGGGCAACTGTTCATAGCCCAGGTTGAAGCCGGCCATTTCGGCCGTCAGCGTGTGGCCGTGCAAGCCTATGGCGAGCTGGGTCGCGCCCTGTTCGTACAGGCTGTCGTCGGTGGGCTCCCAGCCGTCTGCGCCAGTCGAGCGCAGCAGGTTCAGGAACAGCGTGACATGGTTCTGCGCTTCGTCGCCCATGCCCAGCTCTTCCAGATAGGTGGAGATCAGCGGTTCGAAGCGCGGGTCGCCCTGGTGCCGCAGGCTGCCGTACAGCCAGGATCCGTCGACCAGCTTGGTCGGCGCGACCTGGGCCAGGAAGTAGAGCGCATGGGAGCGGGTAGGGAACATTTCGCGCGGGCCGCCGGCCTTGCGGCGGGCCAGGTACTGCTGGTACCGCTCGCCGACCGCGTCGACATTGGCGTCCATCCAGGCATATAGGTCCTGCGGGTCGGCCGGCAGCGCCGCCGCGCCCACGTCGACCGCGTCGAGCCTGGCCGCCAGCCAAGCGCCGCTGGTTTCCAGCGTGCGTGCGTCGTCGGGGCTGGCCACCATCTGTTGATAAAGCTCCTTGTACCGCAGGCCGCCGGCGGCCGCCGCGCCCGCCGGGAGCTCTGCCGTTCGTCGCGCCATCTGGGTTGTCTCGTTGGATGAGCAGGTCATTTTTCTGGTCCATGTTCCTTGGATGCCTTTCTTTGGCAAGTGGTGTGCCGGCCACGCGAATATTTCCGCAAAGGGTGTAACCAAACCGCACCCCGGGACGAACTACGGGCTGTGCCGGCGCGAAAGACCCGCGCCGCGCGCATCCCCCTGGACCCCTGAGGACGCCAAGCAAATGACCATGGTCACCGAGCAAGACGAGGACAGTAAATATCTCGGCCAATTCATTCCCATCCAATACCATCACGCGATGCTGATGGACGCCAATCGGATGAAGAATTTCAAGGCCGCCATCGACCATGTCGTCAAGCCTGGCGCGAAGGTGCTGGAGCTGGGCGGCGGGACCGGCGTCCTTTCCTGGTTTGCCGCCGCCAGGGCGCAGAAGGTCTGGTGCGTGGAGTTCAATCGGGAACTGGTGACCGAGGCCAGGCGCTTTCTCGCCATGAATCCCAACGGCGAAAAAGTGGAGGTCGTGCATGCCGACGCCTTCGAGTATCTGCCACCCGAGCCGGTCGACGTGATGATCTGCGAAATGATCCACGTCGCCATGCTCAGGGAAAAGCAGGTCGAGATGGTCGAGTCCTTCAAGCGGCGCTATCGCGAGCGGTTCGGCGATCCGCTACCCCTCCTGATGCCGACCGCCGTGGTCATGGCGGTGCAGCCCTTGCAGAAAGCTTACGATTTCGAAGGCTTCCATGCGCCCATCATCCAGGTGGAAGAACTGGGGGCCAATGCACCGGGCACCTTGGACCTGGCCCAGCCGGCGGTCTACAGCCTGCTGGACTTCACGCTGGATACGCCGATGGACATCGCCTGGGACGGTACGGTGGTGATCGAACACGGGGGCGTCGTCAATACCCTTCGTTTCATCACCAAGAACATCCTTGCCATGGTCATGGAACGCGGATCGACGATCGATTGGCTGAACCGCTACATGGCCTTCCCGTTGCGCACGCCCGTCAGCGTGGAAGCGGGCGACACCCTCAGGATCCGCTTCCGGTACCGGGCGGGTGATTTCATCTCCGTACTGACGGATGCGCTGGAGGTCGAAGTCGTGCCGCGCTAGCCCCACGGCGGGCTCGCGGCGGGCTCACGGCGGTCCACGGCCGGCGTGTGTAACGAGCTCCGGTTCATGTTGTACCATTGCGCACAAAATAACTGCATGGGGGTGCGACATGTCTTCCCTGGAGCCGAACGACGGCCGCCCATTGCCCGGCTATGAACCGGAACGCCTGGTCGACGCCATCGTCAGCTATGCAGTCTATATGGTGACCCTGGAGGGCACCGTCGCCAGCTGGAACGCCGGTGCGCGCGAGCTGACCGGCTGGCGGCCGGCCGACGCAATCGGCCAGCATTATTCGACCTTCTGTCCCGCCTTCGCGGCGATTTCGGACGACCTGGGCGCCCTGCGGGACGACGCGGCGTCGCCCCAGGTGTTGCATCGCGAAGGGTGGCTGAAGCGCAAGGACGGCACGCACCTGCGCGTCAGCACCGCGATCAGCCCGATGCGCGACGGCGCCGGCGCCTTGCTGGGGTACGCCTTCGTCTCGCGCGATCTTTCCGACGTCGTGGCAGCCGACGAGGCGCTGCGCCAGAGCGAAGAGCAATTCCAGTTGCTGATGCGCGGCGTGGTCGACTACGCCATCTACATGCTCGACCGCGATGGCCACGTCAGCAGCTGGAACGCGGGCGCCGAGCGCATCAAGGGCTATACCAAGGAAGAGATCCTCGGCAGCCATTTCTCCCGCTTCTACACCGAACCGGATCGCGAAGCGGGCATGCCCGCGCATGCGCTGCGCACGGCCTTGGCCGAGGGGCGATACGAAAGCGAATCCTGGCGCGTGCGCAAGGACGGTTCGCGTTTCTACGCGCACGTCGTGGTCGATCCCATTTTCGATGGCCGGCACAACCACGTCGGTTTCGCGAAAATCACGCGCGACATCACGGAAAAGCAGGCGGCCAAGGAAGAGCTGGAGCGCACCCAGCGCGCCCTGCAGCAGGCGCAGAAGCTGGAGACCATCGGCAAGCTGACCGGCGGCGTCGCGCATGACTTCAACAATCTGCTGCAGGTGATCGGCGGGAACCTGCAACTGCTGGCCTACGAGTTTCCCGACAACGAACGCGCCCGGCAACGGCTGGCCAACGCCATGGCCGGCGTGCAGCGGGGCGCGAAGTTGGCGAACCAGCTGCTGGCGTTCGGCCGCAGGCAACCCCTGGCGCCCAGCGTCGTCAACGTCAGCCGTTTCCTGCGCGGCTTCGACGACATGCTGCAACGCAGCCTGGGGGAGGCCGTCGAGATCGAGACCATCGTCGCGGGCGGACTCTGGAACACCATGGTGGATACGGCGCAGCTGGAGAACGCGCTGCTCAATCTGGCCATCAACGCGCGCGACGCCATGAACGGCGTTGGCAAGCTGACGATCGAGATCGGCAATGCCTACCTGGATGATGCATACGCCCGGACTCGTCCCGAAGTCACGCCGGGGCAGTACGTCATGCTGGCCGTCACCGACACCGGATGTGGCATGACCGAAGAAGTCATCGCCCAGGCGATCGAACCGTTCTTCTCGACCAAGCCGGAAGGGCACGGTACCGGCCTGGGGCTATCGATGGTCTACGGCTTCGTGAAGCAGTCCGGCGGCCACTTCGCACTCTATAGCGAAGTCGGCCACGGGACCACGGCGAAGCTGTATCTGCCGCGTTCCATGGAAAAGGAAGACGTGCCGGCTCAGTCCCTGGCGCCCGACGCGACGGGCGGCACCGAAACCATACTGGTCGCGGAAGACGACGCCGAAGTCTGCGCCACGGTCGTGGATATGCTCCGTGGCCTTGGCTACAAGGTGCTCAAGGCCATGGACGGCGAGAGCGCCTTCGCCATCGTGCAAAGCGGCGTCAGGATCGACCTGCTGTTCTCGGACGTCGTGATGCCCGGGCCGATGCGCAGCCGCGACCTCGCGCGCAAGGCGCAGGAGCATCTACCCGATATGGCGGTGCTGTTCACGTCCGGGTATACGCAGAACGCGATCGTGCACGGCGGCCGGCTGGACAAGGGCGTGGAGCTGATCACCAAGCCCTACACCCGCGAAGAGCTCGCGCGCAAGATCCGGCAGGTCCTGGCTAACCACAAGCAGCGCCGCGGCGCCTAGGCCGCGCAGGGCAGGATGGCGGTGACGGGCGCCGGCCAATCGGAACGCATCGCCCAATCGCGCATGGCGGCGACGTCGTTCGCCATGTAGCGGTCCTGGTCCAGGAAGGCCACGCGTTCGCGGATGGCGGCGAATTCGGCTTCGATGCAAGGGGTGCTCCTGGGGCCGCGCCGCAATTCCATGCCTTGCGCGGCGGCCATGGCTTCGATGCCGACGACCACGGCCGTGTTCTCGACCATGTCGGCCAGCCGCCGGCCGGCAAAGGTGGCCATGGACACGTGGTCTTCCTGGTTGGCTGAGGTGGGCAGGCTGTCCACGCTGGCTGGATGCGCCAGGGACTTGTTTTCCGAAGCAAGCGCCGCCGCCGTCACCTGGGCGATCATGAACCCGGAATTCACGCCGCCGTCGCGCACCAGGAAGGGCGGCAGATGCGACAGGCCGGAGTCCAGCAGCAGCGCCATGCGGCGTTCGGAGATGGCGCCGATCTCGCTGACCGCCAGGGCAATGATGTCCGACGCGAAGGCGACCGGCTCGGCGTGGAAGTTGCCGCCGGAGATCACCTCGCCGCTGTCGCTGAACACCAGAGGGTTGTCCGAAGCCGCATTGGCTTCGATCTCCAGCACCCTGGCCGCATGCCCCAGGTTGTCCAGGCATGCGCCCATGACCTGCGGCATGCAGCGGATGGAATAGGGATCCTGCACACGGCCGCAGTCGGCATGGGAAGCGACGATGCCGCTGCCCTGCAACAGGGCCTGCAAAGCCGCCGCCACCGCGATCTGGCCGGCCTGTCCGCGCGCCCGATGGATGCGCGGATCGAACGGCTTGATCGAGCCCTGTATCGCTTCCAGCGACAGGGCGCCGGCCAGGAGCCCCGCGGCAAAGACGTTTTCCGCGCCGAACAGGCCGGACAGTCCCAGCGCGGTGGATACCTGCGTGCCATTGAGCAGCGCCAGGCCTTCCTTGGGCCCGAGCACGAAGGGCTCCAGGCCCAGCGTCGCCAGCGCCTGCGCGCCGCTCATCACGGCGCCATCCGGGCCGGTGGCGGCGCCTTCGCCGATCAGCACGCAGGCCAGGTGGGCCAGGGGCGCCAGGTCGCCGGATGCGCCGACGGAACCCTTGGCGGGTATCACGGGCAGGATGCCGGCATTGAACAGGGCGAGCAGCGCCTCGGCCAATTCGGGCCGCACGCCGGAATGCCCACGCGCCAGGCTGATCGCCTTGGTCGCCAGGACCAGGCGCGTCACGCCGGCCGACAGCGGACTGCCCGTGCCCACGCTATGCGACAGCACCAGATTGCGCTGCAGTTCGGCCAGGCGCTCGGGTTCGATGACCGTCTGCGCCAGCTTGCCGAAGCCGGTATTGATGCCGTAGACCACGGCGCCGGAATCGACGATATGCCGTACGGCGTCGAACGATGCCTGCATTTCCTGCCGTGTGGCGGGGTCGAGCCGCAGGGCCACGCCGCCGGCATGGATGCGCCGGAGAGTGGGCAGGTCGACCTGGCCCGGGCACAACTCCAAGCTATCGCTGTCCATGATGGAATTCCTCATAAAAATAAAGCGCCTGTCGATGCGGAAAGATCCCGCATGGGTGCGTCAATGGTCCTGGACCTCGCCCCAGCGCCGCACCGCGCCGGTTTCGATGCCGAACAGATCCAGCGCTCGGCCCACCGTATGATTGATCATGTCGTCGAGCGACTGGGGTTGGGCGTAGAAAGCAGGCACCGGCGGCGCCACGATGGCGCCCATCTCGGTCACCTGCGCCATGCTGCGCAGATGGCCCAGGTGCAGGGGAGACTCGCGCAGCATCAGCACCAGGCGCCGCCGTTCCTTCAGGACGACGTCGGCGGCGCGACTCAGCAGGCCCGAGGTCACTCCGGTGGCGATTTCGGACAGGCTGCGTATCGAGCATGGCGCCACCAGCATGCCCATGGTCTTGAACGACCCCGACGATATGCTGGCGCCGATGTCGTCGGCCTTGTAGACCTTGCTGGCCAGCGCATGCACGTCCGAGACTTTCATCGGCAGTTCGTGCGCCAGCGTGATCTGCGCCGAACGGGTCATCACCAGATGCGTTTCCACGCCGGCCTTGCCCAGCAGTTCGAGCGCGCGCACGCCGTAGATCACGCCGGACGCGCCGCTGATGCCGACGATGATCCGCGGCGGCGGTGACGCGGTCATCGCGCGTCCCCGTCGGAAGGTAAGGAGCTTCGCTTCATTGCCTGGCCGCCACTGCCTTATGCGAGGAATTGGTTGGTGTAGAACACCGACACGTCGGACACGGTCTTGCTCAGGCCGCCGAATTCCGCCATCAGCGCCTGCGTTTCCTCCCAGCGGGCCTTGTCGGAGTAGCCGATGGCCTGTTTCGCGTCGCCCTTTGCGCGCAGCAGCGGCGCGGTGGCCTTGAGCTTGGTCAGCTCCACGTCGGCCTTCAGCGACGGCGAACGCTTGAGCAGCGACGCGATGGCTTCTTCCGGATGGTCCATCGCGTATTGGTAGGCGCGTATCGAAGCCTGCACGAAGCCGCGCACGACTTCCGGCGACGATGCGACCGTATCGGCATGAGCCGCGATGCCGTCACCCATGGTGTCGACGCCGAAATCGGAATAGGCGAAGCAGGCCACGCCGTTCTCCGTCAGCGCCGCCATGCCGGGATAGGAGTCGTTCAGGAAGCCGGTGATCGCCTGCGTGCGCTTGCCCAGGAAGGCCTGGTTGCGGGTGCCGCCATCCGAGGCCATGATCTGCACCGCGCCGCGCGGCACCTTGTTCTTGGCCAGCAACGCGTAGAGCATGGTCGTGGTGGTGTCGCCCTGCAGCGTCGCCACGGCCTTGCCCGCCAGATCGGCGGGCCGCGCGATGCCCTGGTCCTTCCAGCTGATCAGGGCGTTCGGGCTGGTCTGGTACAGCTGGGTTACCTGCCGGACCGGCATGCCCTGCGCGGCGCCCAGCATCAGGGAGGGCGGGTCGACGATGGTGAAGGTGTCCTGCTTGCCCGCCACCAGCTGCATGGAAGACGTCACACCCTTGCCTTCCAGCACCTCGACGTCCAGCCCGACGTCGCGATAGAAGCCCTTGTCCACGGCCAGCAGATAGGGCGAGCGGTGGCCGTTGTAGTTGAAGGCCAGGCGCACCGTGGCCTTGGTCAGCTTGTCCGAGCCGGTTGCCGCCCAGGCCGGGCGGCCCAGTACGGGCAGGCCGGCCGCCGCGGCCGCGGTGGCGAAAGTCAGGAAGCTGCGCCGTGTCGTTTTCATGATGTCCATCCTTGATCCAGGGCTAGTACTTCTTAAGCACACCGTATTGCTCGAAGAGATTGCGCACGTGTGCCACCAACGCAATGAAACGCGGCGTCTCCATGGTTTTGGGCGTCCGGGGATAGGGCAGGTCCACCTCGACGATCTCGGCGGCCCGTCCCGGGCGGGGCGTCATCACCAGGACCCGCTGCGCGAGCAGGATGGCTTCCTGGATGTCGTGGGTCACGAACATGACGCTCTTCTTGGTTCTCAGCCATATCTGGTGCAGTTCCATGACCATCTGTTCGCGCGTCAGCGCGTCCAGCGCGCCGAAGGGTTCGTCCATCAGGATCAGGGAAGGGTCGTGGACCAGCGCGCGGCAGATCGATACGCGCTGGCGCATGCCGCCCGATAGCTCGTGCGGATACTTGCCGGCGAAGTCGGCCAGGCCGACCATGTCCAGCAGTTCACGCGCGCGCCGTTCGTAGGCAGCCATGTCCAGGCCGCGTATCTGCGGCTGCAGCATGATGTTCTCCAGCACCCGGCGCCATTCCAGCAAGGCATCGGTCTGGAACACGATGCCGATGTCGGTGACGGCGCTGCGCACCGGCTCGCCCGCGCGCAGCACGGTGCCTTCGGTGGGGGCTTCCAGGCCGGAAGCCAGGGTCAGCAGGGTGCTCTTGCCGCAGCCGCTGGGCCCCAATACCGACAGGAACTCGCCTTCGGCGATGTCGAAGTCCAGGTCCCGCAGCGCGGTCAAGGGCCCGCTTTTTGTGGGATAGATCTTGGTGACGTGGGAAAGCGTCAGCGCGGCCGTCATCGCCCACCCCCGTGCATGCGTTGCGACACATGCCAGGGCAGTGCCAGGCGTTCGATCAGGTCGACCAGGCCGTACAGCACCACGCCCATGATGCTGAGCACCACCAGTACGGTGAAGGACAGCGTCACGTCCAGGGTGCCGTTGGCCACGATCAGCTGGTAGCCCAGTCCGCGATCCGCCGCCACGAATTCACCCACCACGGCGCCGACGATGGCCAGCGTGCTGGCCACCTTGATGCCGGCGAAGATGTGCGGCAAGGCCGCCGGTACCTGGAAATGCAGGAAGGTCTGCCAGCGGCTGGCGCCTGTGGAAAGCGCCAGCCAGCGCAGGTGCGCCGGTGCGGATTTGAACCCCGTCAGGGTATCCACCACGATGGGGAAAAAGCACATCGTGAAGGCGATCAGCACCTTGGGCGCCAGCCCGAAGCCGAACCACACCACCAGCAGCGGCGCCACGGCGACCTTGGGCACCGTCTGCGACAGCACGAGGATGGGGTGCAGCACGCGTTCGGCCCATTGCGACTGCGCCAGCAGCGCCGCCATGGGAATGCTCACGACGATGGCCAGGCCGAAGCCCAGCATGATCTCGCCCGTGGTGGTCAGGGTGTGGACGAGAATGCTCTGGTAGTCGGTGACCAGCCGCATCGCCACCGCGGACGGCGGCGGCAACAGATAGGCCGGCACCTGGCCGATGCGCACCGCCGCTTCCCAGATCAGCAGCAGGGCGATGCCGACGATCAGGCCGTCCAGCCACCGCGGCGGCCGCCAGCGGACGGTGCTAGCCACCGTCTTTTCCCGGTTCATTGAAAATACCCCTTATCGCTGCGAGCAGCTTTTTGTTGTCCGCGCGTCCTCTCAGGGATACGCGTAGAGCGCGATAACGTTCCATGCCGCGGAACGAGGTCGCATCGGCCACGACGATGCCTTGCGCGGCCAGGCGGTCGGCGGCCTGGTCCGGTGGCATGTCGACATCCAGCAGCACCATATTGGCGTTGCCGCCACGGACGCGCACTTCGGGAATGTCCGCAATGGCGTCCGCGAACCACGCACGCTCCCGCGCGAACGTGGCGCGGCACATATCCAGGAAAGCGCTGTCGTCCAGCACCGCGCGCGCCGCGGCGACCGATGCCCGCGCCAGGTTGAAGGGCGGGCGGCCGACTTCGGCCGCGCGCACCAGCGCCGGCGCCGCGATCGCATAGCCCACACGGGTGCCGGCCAGGCCAAAGTACTTGGAGAACGTACGCAGGACGACCAGGTTCGGATGCGCGGCCAGCAGCGGCACCGCGCCGTCCTCGGCTGGGTCCAGCAGCGCTTCGTCGACGATCAGCAGGCCGGGATCGGCGGCGCGCGCCAGGCTGGCGACGGATACGCGCGGGATCTTCTCGCCGGTGGGATTGTTGGGCGAGCAGACGAAGGTCATGGCGATCGTGCCGGCGCGCAGCGCGACATGCATGCCGGCGATGTTCGTTTTTTCCGGGACTTCGCCTTCCACGCAGACGACCCGGCAGCCGCGCAGCCGGGCTTCCAGCTCATAGCGCGGAAAGGTCGGCAGATGCACCAGCACGGTGTCGCCGTCGCTGGTCCAGGCATGGACGATCAGCTTGATGACGTCGTCCAGGCCGGCGCCGAAGAACAGCGAATCGGGATGGACGCCGTGGCGCCGGGCCAGGGCGGCGCGCAGCTCGGCGAAGCGCAGGTCGGGATACAGATGGCTCTGGCCCAGTGCGGCGCGCGCCGCGGCGATCGCGCTTTCCGGCGGCCCGAAGGGATTGACGTTCAGCGAGAAATCCACCACGTCGCGCACGTCCAGGGCGTGGCGCGCGGCGATATCGTCCACCGAGGTTTCGGCCTCGTACAGCCGCATGCTGGCCATCAAGGCGTTCTGCGGGTTGATCGTCATGCCAGCAGGGCTCCATGGCCGGCGACGGGCAGGCGCAGCTTCAGCGACTTCAGGATGCCCCACAGCGTGACCTGGTTGCTGGTCAGGACAGGTTTGCCGAGCTCGGCTTCCATACGGCCGGCGACTTCCAGCGCGCGGAAGTCCGTGCAGCTGACGAATACCGCCTGCGCCGCCGGCCGGTCGGCCCGGCGTATCAGCTCGGCCACCGCGTCAGGCGCGACTTCGCGTATGGCCTTGCCCGACAGGCCCAGGCCTTCCACGCCGACGACGTCGAAACCATGCGATTGCAGGAAGGCGCGTTCGGCGTCGTTCACGCTGTCCAGATAGGGCGTGGCCAGGGCCACGCCCCGGATATCGAGCGCCCGCAGGCTTTCCACGATGCAGCGGGACGTGGCGACCACCGGGCATCCGGCGATGGCTTCCAGCGATTCCAGCTGGCGCGCCAGTGCCGCCTCGCCGTCGATGAAGGAGCCGCTGGTGCAGGCGTAGGCCACGACGTCCGGCGTGACCGACGCGATCAGTTCCGCGGCCTGCGCCACCCCGGCATTCATGGCGCGCAGGCCTTCCGGCGTGGTCTCGCGCAGCATGACGCGCGTCGCATGGAAGGTCAGCCCGGGCAGGCCCAGGCGGGCGTAGTCCGGTTCGATCACGGCGTTGACCGAGGGCACGATCAGGCCCACGCGGCGCGGCCGGGCGATGGCGGTGCCGGTCACTTTTTCCATGACGATTGATAGCCGGCCATGTTGGCGCCTTCGCGCTGGCTCAAGACGACCAGCGAGCGCAGCAGGTCCACCATGGCCGCATTGGTGCGCGCGTCGGTGCCGTCGACGTACTGGCGCAGCATGCCGCCCACGGGATCGATGGCGCCGGCGCGTACGCAGGCCTCGATCAACCGCACTTCTTCCGTTCCATCGTGAAAGGCGGCGTCGTTGCCGACCATGGCCGCCAGCACCGCCGCGATGCCGTAGGCGCCCCAGTTGGAGATGTTGGCGATGACCGCGACGTCCGCGGGCTGCTCGGCCGCGATGACGTCGCCCAGCGGTACGTCGGCGCGCACGTCTTCCGCCACCACGCCCATGCCAAGTTCATTGCCCAGGTCGCCGACGCCTATGGTGAGGATGCCGCGCCGCCGCGCCTCGGCATACAGGGCATCCGTATGGGCGGTGAAATCGCTGATCTCGAAGCCGCCGCCCCCATGGTAGTGGCCGTCGCGGCCAGCGCCCGGGCGCTCGACCGCCACCACGGCCTTGGGCCGCAGTTCGTCCAGCAGCGCCACCGCGGCCTGTTCGGCGGCTTTCCTGTCCACGGGGAAGCCGGAGAACGCGCAGCGGTTGCGGCCCGAGCGGATGTCGGCCATGTCCGCGGGTATCAGGCCCGCGGCCGCGAAGCACGCCTGCATGCACGGCACCACCGAGGCTTCCGAGATGCCCACCGGGATCGCGCCCAGGCCTACCGCCAGCGCGCGCGCCAGCACGGCCGCGCCGATCGGACCGTCGGTTTCCGGCAGGCCGTAGCCGCGCATGATGAAGCCGCTGATCATCAGCACCGTGTCGCCCGGCGTGACGCTTTCCTTGAGCCGCGCGGCGGCCGCCAGCGTCAACGGGGCGCCGCCGGCGTGGCGCCGCGCGGTGGCGTAGAGCTTGAGCAGCGGGATGCCCTTCAGGATGGTCCAGTTCGACATCGGCGCGGTGATCAGGTGATCGACGGCTTCGCCGATGCGTTCGATGCTAATTCCGGACATTCAAATACTCCTGCAGGTTGATGTCGTGCTCGCCGGGAAAGCGGCGGCGTTCGAACAATTGCTTCATGGCGACCGGCACGGTGGCGTCCAGTCCCAGCTTGCCGCGATGGACTTCGCGCACGTCTTCCCGCGTATAGCTGGGCATGCGCGGAATCATGTAGGTGCCGGTTTCGGGCGTGCAGCGGGTCTGTATGGCCCACAGCACGTCGGCGGCATTGAAGGGGTCGACGTCCTCGTCGACGACGACCACGATCTTGGTCCAGGAATAGCCGCCCAGCGCCGCCAGCAAGGCGTTCTTGGCCTGGTCCTCGTTCTGCTTCTCGATGGCGATCACGCAGCCGAATACATAGCCCGGCGTGGCGATGTCGCGGATGCGCGGCACGAACGCCGAGACCTTCTTGTAGATCTCCGTCTGTATGGGTACGCCCACCAGGTTCAGGTCTTCCGTGCCGCCGGCCAGGATGGTGTGATAGATGGCGTCGCTGCGGCGCGTGATCGCCGTGACGCGGAAGACGTGGTTCTTCATGACGGGCACGTAGCCGTCGGTGAATTCGCCGAAGGGGCCTTCGTCTTCCCGTACGCCGCACAGCACTTCGCCTTCGATCACCATCTCGGCGTCGGCCGGCACGTCGACAGGGATGGTCTTGCAACGGGTCACGCGCAGCGGCTTGTCCTGCCAGGCGCCGGCGACTTCAAGCTCGTCCGCCTCGTAGGGGACCTTGGAAGCCGCCGAGAACATCAGCGCCGGCGGCGCCCCGATGACGATCGCGCAGGGCAGGTTCTGGCCTTTGCTTTCGGCTTCCGCGTGGTAGCGGCCCAGGTGCTGGGGCGGCATCATGCGCACGCGCAGCTTGTCCTTGCCGACCAGCTGGCAGCGGTTCCAGGAAGCGTTGTAGACGCCGGTGTCGGGATGCGGCGCGATCAGCACGCCGGCGGTGATATAGGCGCCGCCGTCGTGCTCGGAGAAGACCACCTGCGGCACGTCGCGCTGCAAGTCGATGTCCGCGCCCTGGCTCACGACCTGCTGCACCGGCGCGTCCTCCACCCGTTCGGTCGGGATGCCGCGCGCTTCCTGGCGCACCAGGGTACGCAGCAGGTCCTTTTCCTCCAGGCCCAGCGCCGCGGCGACATGGCTGCGGAATCCGAACACATTGGTGACCACGGGCACATTGGCGCCCTTCACGTCGGTGAAGCGCAAGGCCTGGTTGCCGGCCTTCTGCACGCAGCGCATGACCGCCGTCAATTCGTGGCGGGGATCGACCTGCCGCGCCACCTCCGACACCAGGCCACGGGTTTCGAGCCAGCCCACCAGTTGACGAAAGGATTCCATCGGTTTCATATCGGACGCTTGTTATGGATCTTCGATTGCTTGATCGGCTGCGGGAAGCCGGCTATAGTGTTGGTTACTGCGCAACGCTGTTGCGCAATCACGTTTTGATTATGGGTACCGCCCGGAGGGCTGTCAACGCCGGGCATGCCCCTATATGCGTTTTTCGCGGCTGTCTAATGGAATACCCCGACGGGAATGCCCCGATGCCTGAGACCACGAATGCCAAGCCTGCCGACGCCATGGGGGATGGCGATAGCGCCGCCGCGGGCCCGGGCCGGCGCGACCCCACGGTGCATGCGGCGCGGCACGCCATAGAGATCCTGCGATGCATCTCGCAGTCGCAGCCGGAGATCGGCGTCAGCGACATCGCGCGCCGAATCGGATTGCATAAAAGCTCGGTGTCGCGGCTGGTCGCGACGCTGGAAGCGCAGCGCGTGGTCGAACGCAATCCACACACCGATCGCGTCAGCCTGGCGCCGGGCCTCATCGCGATCGCCGCGCCCCTGATCAACCATATGGGCATCTCGCAGGCGTCGCGGCAGCGCATGGCGCAGCTGGCGGAGGAATCCGCGGAAACGGTCAACCTGAGCATCTGGGATGGCCGCGAAGCCATCAGCATCGACCAGACGGTGGGACCGAACGCCATTACGCACTACGCGGCGCCGGGGCAGAACAACCCGGCGCATTGCACGGCGTCCGGCAAGGTGTTGCTGGCCTTCGCATCCGAGGCCGACCTGTCGGCGGTGCTGCGGGCGCCATTGACGCGCTACACCGAACGCACGATCACCGATCCGGCTGTGCTGCGGCGCGAACTGGGGCGCGTGCGCGAAACCGGCCTGGCGCTGAACCGCGCGGAGTTCTCGGAAGACGCGGGCGCCGTCGCGGCCATCGTGCGCAACGTCAACGGCCAGGCGACGATCGCGCTGACTATCACTGTCCCCCTGTACCGTTTCGGCAAGGCGCGCGAGCGCAAGCTGCTGGAACTGGTGGGAAATGCCGCGCGGGATATTTCCGGCCAGATCGGCGCCATGACGGCGGCCGGCATCGCCAGGAGGCAACCATGACGATGGAGAATCCGCCCCGCGCCGGGGCGATGCCGGGCAGCTTCTGGACGTTTTCCCTGGCCGTGTATGCGCGCCCCGGCGTGCCGGAGGCCTGCCTGGCGCTGCAGGATGGCTATGGCCTGGACGTCAACGTGCTGTTGTTCGCGCTGTACGCGGCGCAGCACGGGGCGGCGCTGGACACCGATGCCTTCGAGGATCTGGACGGCGCCGTCGCCAACTGGCGGCGGCAGGTGGTGGCGCCGTTGCGCGCCATACGCCGCCACGTCAAGACGACGCTGGGCGATGGGGGCGGCGCCACGCGGGCCGGCAAGACGCCGACGCCCGCGTCCGTGGAGCAGGAAACCTACGAGGCCATCAAGCGCGCGGAGCTGTCGGCGGAACGCGCGCAGCAATGCAATATGGAGCAGTGGCTGGCCGCGCGGCCGGGCACCGCGGCGCCGGTCCAGGCCGATGCGGGCGACGGCTTCGCGTCGGATGCGCGGGTTGCGCTGGATTCGTCGGACGCCTTGGATGCGGCCACGATCGACACCCTGGGCGCGGCGAATCTGGATGCGTACCTCGCGCACATGCAATGCCCGTGCGATGCGAACGCCCAGGCTTTTGTCCAGGTCCTGCTGGCCGCGGTCTCGGCGCCGAGGTCCGAATAGCTTTTACGCTTGCGGCGGTTGGCCGTTCGACGCGGTCAGGCCGCCGTCCACCGGCAGGTTGACGCCGGTCACGAAGACAGCGTCCTCGCTGGCCAGGAAGGCGATGACGGAAGCGATTTCCTCGGGCTCCGCGCCACGGCCCAGCGGTATGCGTTCCGCGAATTTCTCCATCAGCGCCTGGTTGGCGTACATGTCCTCGGTAAGGTCCGTGCGGGTCAGGCTGGGACATACCGCGTTGACGCGGACGCCGTCGCGGCCATGGTCCATCGCCAGCGAGCGCGTGAAGTTGGTGACCGCGCCCTTCGCCGCGTTGTAGAAGCTCATGCGCCAATCGCCGCCCAGTCCCGATACGGACGAGACGTTGACGATGCACCCGCGTGTCTTGATCAGCTCCGGCATGGCGGCGCGGCAGCCGTAAAAGACGCCGTCCAGGTCGGTGGCGATGACCTTGTGCCAGTCGTCCGGGGACGCCTCGGTGATCGTGCCTTCGACGGCGGTGCCGGCGTTGTTCACCATGACGTCCAGGCGCCCGTAGCGTTGGACGGCGGCCCGGACCATGGATTCGACTTCGCGCAACACCGATACGTCGGCGGTATGGATGAGTATCTTCGACTCGTCCAACCCGGCGGCGGCGCGCTCGAGCTTGGACGCCGTGCGGCCGGCGAATACCACGCTGGCGCCCTCCTGGGCGAAGCGCCGGGCGGTGGCGGCGCCGATGCCGGATCCGGCGCCTGTGACGATGACGACCTTCCCTTCGAAACGGTTCATGGCAATCTCCTGTGCGACTCGTGAACGCGGCCTCGTTGCAAGCGCCATACCGTGCGGGGTGGCCGGCGACGCGCGCCGTCCATCGGGACCGTTCAGGAAACCGGCAAGCTTTTATGGCTACAATCCGCGGCGACGCGAGGCCGCCGCAATGGCGCTTTGTCGACAATCGTCCCCGCGCGTTCATTTCCCCTATAGCCGGTAAAACGAGCCGGAAAACGGCCTCTGCCCCACCGCCATGTCTTCTTCCTCCGCCTTGCCCACGCCTGTGTTGCCGCCGCGACGCGAGCGCACCTTGCTCTGGCTGCTTGCGCTGACCCAGTTCACCATCGTGGTCGACTTCATGGTGATGATGCCGCTGGGGCCGCAGATCATGCAGGCCTTCACCATCAGTCCGGCGGCCTTCGCCGCCGCAGTGTCGGCCTATTCCTGGTGCGCCGGCATTTCCGGCCTGCTGGCGGCCACGTACATCGATCGATTCGACCGGCGCAAGATGCTGCTGGTGGTGTATGCCCTGTTCGCGCTGTCCAATCTGGTCTGCGCCATGGCCACCAACTACCACGCCCTGCTGCTGTCGCGCGCGTTCGCGGGCCTGACGGGCGGCGTGCTGGGTTCGCTGGTGCTGGCGATCATAGGCGACGTCATCCCGCCGCAGCGGCGCGGCGCCGCGATGGGCGTGGTGATGACGTCGTTCTCGCTGGCGGCCGTGGCGGGCGTGCCGCTGGGTGTGGTGCTGGGCGCGCATTACGGCTGGAGTTCGCCGTTCTTCGAGCTGGTCCTGCTGTCGGCGGTGATCTGGGCGGGCGCCTGGAAGGTGGTGCCCACGCTGACCGCGCACATCCGGATTCCGCCGGTGCCGCTGTCGCGGACGCTGCCTGACCTGTGGTCCTTGATGCGCGAGCCGTCACACCTGCGCGGCTTTGGCCTGACGGCCATCGTGATGGGCGCGCACATGGTGATCGTGCCGTTCATCTCGCCCTTCCTGGTCGGCAACCTGGGCGTGGAGCCCGAAAATATCTCGCTGATCTACATGGCCGGCGGCGCCGCCACCTTCTTTACGTCGCGCGCCGTGGGACGCCTGGCGGACCGCTACGGCAAGCGCCAGGTCTTTCGCGCGGCGGCGCTTGCTTCGTTGCTGCCAGCGCTGTTCATTACACACCTGCCGCAGCTGCCGCTGTGGGCCTTGATCGTATTCTTCCCGTTCTTCCTGGTCACGGCGAATGCGCGCATGATTCCCGTGCAGGCGCTGCTGACGACGGTGCCGGAAGCACACCGGCGTGGCGCTTTCATGAGCGTGAACTCGGCCGTCCAGCAGATCGCGACCGGCACGGGCGCCTGGATAGGCGGCCTGATGCTGACGACGTCTTCCGGCGGGCAGATTTCCGGCTACGGCGTCAATGGCTGGCTCTGCTGCGCCTGCATCGTTTTCTCGATGTGGTGGGTGTCGAAGGTCCGGCCCTACGCCTACGACGCCAGGACGGCGGAAGCGGTGCGCGCGACCTAGGCGCTCCGGATCCGCGTTTGCCCGCGGCCATTGCCGGCATGCGGTGCGCCCCGTCGGGGCGGCCGCCATCGATCGGGATCATTATGTGCTTGAGGCAGGGCAACGGTGATTCGGGATATGCAACATGCGTACGATCGCGCGACTTCTGATCGTTGTCTTGCTGGCCGTGGCGGCCTGGTGGGCCTGGCCGCGCCTGCCGGACGCCTGGCGGGCCCCATGGCATATGGCGCGGCTCGCCTTGCAGGAGGCGCCCACGGCCTTGCCCGTGCCGGTGCACGGCGTGACGCCCCGCCAACTGGCGGATACCTGGAACGCGGCCCGGTCGGAAGGCCGCAAGCACCAGGGGATAGATATCTTCGCGCGCCGTGGCACGCCGGTGCTGTCCACCACCGAAGGCGTGGTCACCCAGGTGGGCACCAACCGCCTGGGCGGCAAGGTCGTGTGGGTCATGGGCCCCGGTCACCAGATGCACTACTACGCACACCTGGAAGACTACGCCCACGTGCAATGGGGCAGCCATGTGATGCCGGGCGACGTGCTGGGCTACGTCGGCAATACCGGCAACGCGCAGGGCACGCCGCCGCACCTGCATTACGGCATCTACCCGCCGGACGGCGCCATCAACCCGTTTCCGCTCCTTACCGCCGGATCAGATCGACATATCGATGGCTGACGTCCGTTCGTCGGCGCGAGGATCGTGGTGGACGCCCTTGCGGACCGCCCACACCGGGTTCACCTGGTACAGCGGAATGATGGCCAGGTCGTCGACGGCGATCTTGACCGCTTCCTGCATCTGCTTTTCACGCGATTTGTCGTCCATCGTTGCCAGGGCCTGCGCGGTCATGGCGTCCAGCTTGGGATTGCTGTAGCGTCCCTCGTTCGCCACGCCCCAGCCTGTCGCGGCGTTGTAGGTGCCGACGACATTCATCAGCCCTGTCGATGCGTCGCCCGCGGAATTGCCCCAGCCGATCAGATGGATGGCGAACTCCTGCTTGCGGGCGCGTTGCGCGAACACGGCATAGGGCATGGTCGCCACTTCGACGCCCAGCCCGGCGCGTGACCACATCTGCCCGATCGCCTGCGCCACGCGCGAGTCGTTCGGATAGCGATCGTTCGTGCTGTGCAGGGTGATGCGAAAACCTTTCGGGAAGCCCGCTTCGGCCATCAGGCGGCGGGCTTCCTGCACATCGACCTGCGGTACCGGGATTTGCGGATTGTAGGAATAGGCGCCCGGCGGTATCCATTGGCCGTTGGCCGCGGCGCCGCCGTTCATCAGGCGGTCGACCAGCAGTTTACGGTCGATGGCCAGCGACAGCGCCTGCCGCACCCGCAGGTCGCGTAGCGGATTGTGCGGCAGCGGGGTGCCGTCCGCGGCCTTGATGAAGGCCATATCGTCGTCGCGCGAGACGTTGGGGAACAGGAAAATGGAACGCATGCCCGCGATCTGGTCGACCGTGACGTTCGCCGCCGACTTCAGGTGCGCGATGTCGGCCGTGGGGATCTGATCGGCCATATCGATGTCGCCCGCCAGCAGGGCGGCGATGCGCGTGCTGTCATTCGCGATGGTGCGCAGCCGTGCCCGCGCCCAGGCCGGCTTGGCGCCCCAGTAATCGTCGTTGCGGATGAAGCCGGCTTCCTCGTTCTGGCGGAAGTATTCGTAGCGGTAGGGGCCGGTGCCGATGGCGGCCTTGCCGCTGTTGTAGTCTTCGCTGGTGGCGCTTTCCCCCACGTGTCGCGAGACGATATACACCGTGCCCACCCCGCGCGGCAGGTTGGCATAAGGCTTTGCCGTGTGCAGCCGCACGGTCAAGGGATCGATGATCTCGACCTGGGTGATGGCGTTGATGTAGCTGGCGAAGCCGCCGGGCACGTCGCGCAGCTTGATCACCCGATCGATGGTGTAGGCCACGTCTTCAGCCGTGAAGGGCTTGCCGTCGTGCCAACGCACGTTCGGCCGCAGCTTGAATTCCCATACCGTGTCCGAAACGAGCCGCCAGGATTGCGCCAGGCCGCGCGCGGCCGGCTTGGAGCTCTGGTCGCGTTCGACCAGCTTTTCGTAGATGTGCGACGCGTAGTCGATGTTCGGCTGGGTGTTCGCATAATGCGGGTCTGCCGATGTCGCGGCGGACCGCGTGCCTATGATCAGCGTGTCCTTGCGCGCCTGCGCGGATGCCGGAGCGGCCGCGCCCAGCGTGGCGATGGCGCCCGCGGCGCCCAGAAGAAAATCACGTCGGTTCATCGTCATTGCCTGCTTCCCCTTGCTTATGCTGATGCTCGATTCTTATGCGTAATTGCTTATGCGTAATTGCGCGGCAGGCTTTCCATCCAGCTTTTCTGGAAATGCAGCCGGTCTTCGACGCGTATGGACACCTGCACCGCGTGCGTGAACTCCGTTGCCGTGCTGCTCGTCTGGCAGCTGGCCTGCACGTCTATGGCCATGTGCGGATGCGGCGCCCGGTAGCGGACCTCGGAAATGATGGACGCGCAGGCCGGGTTCCGGTTCGATACCGTGTAGTCCGAACGCCGGGTCGTGCCGTTGTCCGCGGCGCCCAGCGTGCAGACCACGGTGTCGGCGGCCAGGTCATGGGTCAGCGTGTAGGTGGCCTTGGGCACTTCCGCGGCCGAGGGCAGGGGATGCGGCGATGCCTGGAAGGCCGGCGCCGGCAGGCCATCGCCATTCGCCGCCATGATGGGCAGTTCGATGCGCGATGGGTGCGCCGTCCCGCAGTGGATGGTGTTCCGTGCATGCATGCCCGTGGGCCAGGCATTCTGGAAATCGGCGCTGGATACGGCAATGCGCAGGCGATGGGACGGCGCGATCTCGTAGGCCAGGTCACGCAATTTCAGGCGCAGCTCGTAGACCTTGCCAGGTTCCAGCGGGGTGGGCCTGTCGTGGCTTTCCCGGTGCGTCGCCAGGCAGCCCCCGTGGCTGATCAGCCGCGAGGTCCCGTCGGGCGCGACGTCGCAGATCCTGACGTTGAAGTAGGCGACTTCAGCTGAGGACGACACATGCAGCACCGCTTCCGGCTGCCCCAGGATGGACATCGTCCGGTCCAGGGGCATCGTGGTGAAGCAGGCGGAATACGCATCGTCGACGCGCTGGTCGGTAGGCATGCCCCATGGCGATGTGCTGCCCAGGCCGATGCGCCCGCTGGCCATGCCGACGGTGGGGCGGTAGTCGTAGCCGACCTCGCCGTCCGCCGGCGGCTGATGCGCGAGCTTGCCGGCGGCCGACGGCCCCGGTTCCAGGTACAGCGTTTCGGCTCGCGACGCGGCTGGCGGCCATTGCGTGTCGGCGTGCCAGTGTCCGGGTTCGTTCAGCGTCAGCAGCGTGGGCTGTTGCCATTGGCGCACGAACACCGTGACCGGCGGTTCGTCCATGATGCCGTTGTCGATGCCCTTGAGCCAGTAATCGAACCATCGCAGGTATTCGACCCGGGTGTCGATGCGCGGGCCGGGCAATGCGAATTTTTCTTCGGGGTAGTAATGGCCCCACGGTCCGATCACCACCTTCTTCGGACCTTTCAGCTGGCGGAATGCGTCCAGCTCGGCGTTCGCGTACCAGTCGGCCCAGCCCTCGATCAGGTAGACCGCGCAACCGACCTTGTCGAAGTTGTTCCTGATGCTCTTGCCGCGCCAATATTCGCCATCGGTGTCGTGGCGGAATATCTCCAGGCTCCATGGCGAACTGCCTTCCAGGCGTTCGTTCCAGATGCGGGACCAGTTGGCGCCGACCAGCGCAGGATCGGGTGGCGCGAAGTTGTAGGCGCTCATGTTGGGCGCGAAGAATTCGAAACGCCATGGCCGCCGGCAGCCGCCCGGATAGGCGGTGTCCTCGTACATGTCGTTGCTGCCGGATCGTACGATGATGGCCTTGAGATGCGGCGGCGCCTTGCCCGCGACCTGCCATTGCACCGTCGCGCCATAGGACTTGCCGATCATGCCTACCGCACCGCTGCACCAGGGCTGCCGCGCGGCCCATTCGACCATGTCGTAGCCGTCCTGCTGCTCGTCGTCCGAGTAGGCGTCCGAACTGGCGCCGGACGAACTGCCGGTGCCGCGAACGTCGAACTGCACCACCACATAGCCGTGTTGCGCCAGGTATGGCACCGCGGGTGGAAAGCTGGGCTGGGCGTGGTCCAGGCGGCGGTATGGGTTGTATTCGATGATCGCGGGGAAGCGGCCTTCGGCCGCCGGCCGCGTGATCCTGACATTCAGCTCGACGCCGTCGCGCATCGGTACGCGCAGGCCCTTGATGATGTCGACCGCCATGCCCGCTCCCCTGAGTCATCGTTATGTCGCAATATCGGCGTCCGACTTTAATGGAATTCGCCGGGTTGGCCGACAGCTCCCATTTATATCGACATAAACGTGATCTATGGCGGGGGCGGGCTGCTACTCCACGGAGATGCCCACGCGCTGTATCACCGCGCGGTTTCTTTCCAATTCCTGTTTCATGAAGGGCGCGATCTGGGCCTGCTCCATGCGGATCGGCTGGACGCCCTGCTTTTGCATGGCGTTTTTCATGTCGGGATCGGCAAGCGCCGCTTCGATTTCCTTGCGCCTGGCGGCCACTTGATCGGCGGCCAGGCCGCCGGGACCGGCGATCGCGAGCCAGACGTCGACGTCGTATTTCGGCAGGCCGCTTTCACGCAGGGTCGGTACCTGCGGCGCCATGTCGCTGCGGATCGGGCTGGTGACGGCCAGCGCCTTCAGCTTGCCCGCGGCGACCAGGGGAGCCACGGCCTGGGCCGCGACGAAGGCGATATCGAGGTTGCCACCGATCAGATCGTTGATGACCTGCGTGGATCCTTTGTATGGAATAGGGTTGGTGGTAATGCCGGCCTGTTCCTTGAAGACTTCGCTGGCCATGTGATAGGCGGTCCCTGTGACGACGCCTTCCGCCAGGGGCTTGGGCGCCGACCTGGACAGCTGGATGAGTTCGGCTGGCGTGCTGGCGGCAAGGTTGTTGTTGGCAACCAGCATGGCGGGCACGCTGCCTATCATCGCGATCGGCGTGAAGTCGCTGATGGGGTCGTACGGCAGATTCTTGTACAGCCAGGGATTGATGGTGTGGTTGGAGCTGATCACGCCCAGCGTCAGCCCGTCCCTGGACGCGCGAGCGAGCTGGCGCGTGCCGATGGTGGTGCCCGCGCCAGCCACGTTTTCGACCACGATGGCGTGCCCGCTGGCCTTGCCCCAGGGCGCCGACATCGCGCGCGCCAATGCATCGGACGCCGACCCCGGCGGTGTCGGCACGATCAGCCGAATGGGAGCCGATGTGTCCGCCGCCAGCGCGCTGCCGTGCGCCAGCAGCATCATCAATCCGGCGATGATTCCGTGTATTGGGCGTGTACGCCACATGTTGAGTACCCCTTGGATCGTTATGGACGGTGAAGATCCCGCGGGCTTATTGTTGGTTGCCGCTCATGGCGCGGCAAGCCACTATTGTTGAGGGGCATCGCAGTGGCGCTAATGCGGACCCTCAGGCATCCCATGCCGCCGCGATCCCCGCGCTGTCGAATAGCGCGTCGCGTTGCTGCGTGAACAAACCGGCTTCTCCACGCAGCCACTCCAGGATGGTGGCCGTGTCGGGATGGGTCGGGCTGCCGATGAAACGATAGGCCCCCGGCAACCGCACCCGGTAGGGAAAGGGCACGACCAGCCGACCCTGCAGCAAATAGCCCAGTACCAGCGCCAGCCGGCCCATGGCGACGCCCTGGCCGCCCAACGCCGCCTGCATCGCGAGCAGCGAATGATTGAACTGCGTGCCCTGGCGCAATGCCCCCGGCGGCAGGTCAACGCCCACCGCCGTCAGCCAGCTGGCCCATTCCTCGGTCGGCTCGGTGCCTTCCCAGGGATCGGCCGCATGCAGCAGATGCGCGCCCCCGAGATCGCCGGCTCCTTGCAAGTCGGGATGCGCCTGCATGAAGGCCGGTGTCGCCACCGGCACCAGCCATTCGTCGAACAGGATGACCGCCTTGGCGTCCTGGCTGTCGGGCGGCCCGAACCGTACCGCCGCGGCGATGTTGTCCTGGGCCATGCGGGAAGGATCGACGCGGTCGGATTCGCCGACGATGCGCAGGGCCAGGTGCGGATAGGCGCGGTAGAAGCTCCCCAGTCGCAAGGTCAGCCAGAACATCGCAAAAGACGGCGAGCAGCTGAAGTTCACCGGTTCGCCCATACGGGCGCCATGCAAGCGGTGCACGGCGGTCTCCAGGCCGCGGAAGGACTCGCGGGTGGCGGCGAACAGCTGTTCCCCTTCGGGCGTCAACGTCAGGCCGGTCTGCGTGCGCAGCAGCAGCACATGCCCCAGTCGGTCTTCCAGCTTCTTGACCTGCTGGCTCACGGCGCCCTGGGAGACATGCAGTTCGTTGGCCGCCCTGGTGAAGCTGCCGCAGCGCGCGGCGGCGTCGAAGCAACGCAGCCAGGCCAGTTCCGACGGCGATAGCGGGGGAGCGCCGCCAGGGTTCATTAGTTTCATTGATGCGTGCCGCACTATTAAGCGCTTGTGATCGACGGTATGCGGGTCAAGAATCCCAACGACCGAAACGCAGGGGATACGAATGCGCGTACTAATAGCAGGATTCAAGCACGAGACCAATACCTTTGCTTCCAACCTGGCCGACTGGGCCGCATTCGAGCGCGGGGAAATGTTCCCCAAGCCGGTGCGCGGACAGGCCATGCTGGATATGCTGGCGACCGTCGATGTGTCGGCCACCGGCTTCGCCCGGCAAGCGCGCGCACGCGGTTGGACCCTGGTGCCCAGCCTGTGGTGCGGCGCCGTGCCTTCTTCCTACGTCACCGATGACGCATTCGAGCGCATCTGTGCGTCCATCCTGGAGGACGCCCGCAAGCTGGACTTCGACGCCATCTACCTGGAACTGCATGGTGCGGCACTGACCGTCTCGTTCGATGACGCGGAAGGCGAATTGCTGGCGCGCATCCGCGCCGTCGTCGGGCCGGACATCCCCATCGTGGCCAGCCTGGACCTCCACGCCAACGTGACGCGTGCCATGCTGGAACTCGCCGATGGCCTGGTGGCGTTCCGCACCTATCCCCACATCGACTATGTGAAGACGGGCGAACGCGCCGCCGAGCTGCTGGACCGATTGCTGCGCCAGGGGCGGCGGGAAGCCTGTGCCTCCTGGCGGCTGCCATTCCTGATTTCGATCAATTCGCAGGGTACGGGATCGGAACCGGCCAGGAGCTGCTATGCCCTGCTGGAGGACGTCGACGCGCGATACGGCACGGTGTCGAGCTTCTGCATGGGATTCCCGGCGTCGGACTTCGACGAATGCGGGCCGGTGCTGTGGGCCCACGGCGAGCGGGCGCGCGAGGCCGTCGCGGCCTTGCAGGCCCGGGTGGCCGAGCCTTCCCAATGGCGCCTGACGGCGCAGACCGCGCCGCAAGCGGTGGCACGGGCGCTGCAGCGCGCCGCCACCAGCCAGGGGGCGGTGGTCATCGCCGATACGCAGGACAACCCGGGCATAGGCGGTACCAGCTCCACCACGGGGGTCCTGCATGCCCTGCTGGACGCGGGGGCGGGCCGCACTTTCCCTGGACGTGTGGCCTTGGGGGTGCTCTACGATCCGGCCGCAGCTGCGCTGGCGCATCGCGCAGGCGTGGGCCAGGAGATCCGCTGTGCGCTCGGCGAGTCCGTGCGGACGCCGGCGGGCGCCAGCGAACCGCCGGTGGAAGGCAGCTTTCGCGTGCTGGCCTTGGCGGACGGCGAGGCGACGTTCAAGGGCCCCAAGATGACGGGTTTCCGCGCCCAGCTTGGGCCCACGGCCTGCCTGTCGATCGAAGGCATTTCCATCGTCGTGGCCAGCGGCAGGATAGGCGCGCAGGATCGCGAGCTGTTCCGCATGGTTGGCGTCGAACCGGAGGCCATGAAGATCATCGTCGTCAAGAGTTCGCATCACTTCCGGGCGGATTTCGACAGGCTGGTCGACGACCCGGAAACCGATGTGCTGTTCGCGCTGGCGCCGGGGCTGCTCCTGGTCGATCCTGCCGATCTGCCCTGGAAGAAGCTGTCACCGGCCACCCGTCTGCGGCCGTGATGCCGGAAAGCCAGGCGAGCTTGCCCGGCGACCCATCAGCAAGCTGACGGCGGCGGCCAGCTGGGCCAGCGCGGCCAGGCAGAACAAGGCCCATGTGCCGCCGCTCGCACGCAGCAGGCCGAATACGGCGGGCGCAAAGGCATAGGTGGCTTGCGATATGGCGACGATCAAGGGGATGACGGCGGGCGTATCGGCAGGCCGGAAGTCGACCTGCGCAATCAGCGGGGGAAGCGATGTCGCGTTGCCGATCCCCGAGCCGAACAGCAGCAGGCCGGCCCAGCACAGGACGTCGGCCGGCCAGCCGTCGTTGCGCAGCGGGAGGCTTGCCAGTAGCGCCAGCACGCCCAGCGTTTGCAGGCCGTAGGCCACCGCGGCGACGCGCCGGCGGTCGGCGCCGGGCGGCATCAGGCGGCCAACCGCATGGCGGCCCAGGATGGCGCATGCGGTGCACAGCCCCATCGCCGCACCGGCCAGCCGCTCGCCCAGGGTGGGCGCCAGGATGGAGAACAGGTGCGCGATCAGGCCGATCTGCGCGAAGAGTCCCAAGGCCATGCCGGCGCACAGCGTCGTGAAGCGCCGGTCGCGCCATACCGAACTGAGCGGCGCCGCCGTGGAGCGCGTGGCCGTCACGGTCATTGTGGCCCCGCCATCCACCGCTTGTCCTTTGGATGCCGGCGTGTGCCGGAAGACGCCGACCGCCAGCGCCGTCACGATGGCGACCATCGCGATCCCGACGGCCGCCGCCGCGCCACCGAAGCCCATGCGTTCGATCAGCAGTACCCATAAAGGGGAGAACAGCACGCCGCCCATGCTGGCGCCGTTGTAGGCCATGCCCAATGCGGCGGGGCGTCGCGCCGCATACCACGGCGCGATCAAGGCATTGACCGCCGCCGCGCCCATGGCCACCCAGCCCGCGCCGCTCAAGGCGGCCGCGGCGAACAGTTGCGCCGGCGTCGCGGCCGCCGACCATCCATATATGCCGGCCGCCAGCAGCACGGCGCCCAACACCGTAATACGTGGCACGCCGAAGCGCCGGTACAGCCGGGGAAGATTGGCGACGACCAGGGCGCCGAGTACGAAATGAAAAGTGATCGCCGCCGATGCCACCGCCACGTCCGCGACACCTCGGCGCAGCACATCCTGCAGGTAAATAGGTGGGCCGTAGAAGCCCACGCCCCAGCCGAACACGGCCAGCACGAAGGTGGCCGCGATGATCGTGCCGCCGAAAAAAGGATGATGCTTGGCGTCCGTGCCTGGCGTCATGTCTTCCCTTGCCTTGATGTCGAGGCGCCCAGTATGCTGGAACCTCGTATGCATACTTCGGGATGGGTCGAATCATGCAATACACGGACAGGGCACCCAGGCCAGCGCGGCCGCCACGTGGCGCCAAGGCCGCCAAGGCCACCACCGCCTCCACTGCCATCAGCGGTCGCGTCGACCACGGTGGGAATCCGCTGCCGAATGCGGACGCCGGCGCCGCGACGGCCGACGTCCAGTTGGCGGCCATCGCCGCCGCGATCGGCGATCCGGTGCGCGCCCGCATGCTGTGCAGCCTGCTCGACGGACACGCGCGCACCGCGACCGAACTCGCGGCGGTGGCCGAGATCGGCGCATCGACCGCCAGCAGCCACTTCACGCGCTTGCGCGAACAGGGCCTGGTGGAACAGGCCACGCAGGGCAAGCACCGCTACTACCGCCTGGCCAGCCCCGAAGTCGCCGGCGCGCTGGAGTCGCTGCTGGTGATCGCCGGCGTCAAGGCCACGCCCTACACACCGACCACGCCGCCGGCGCTGCGCGAGGCGCGCACCTGCTACAAGCATATGGCCGGCACGGTCGCCGTCCGCATCCACGACGCCTTCCTGGCGCGCGGCTACCTGCGCAACCGCTCGGGCCAATACGTCCTGACGCCAGCCGGCTCGACCTACCTGGAAGGGATAGGCATGGACATCGAGGCCATCCGCACGACGCGCCGCAGCTTCGCCCACCCCTGCCTGGACTGGAGCGCCCGCAAACCCCACATCGGCGGCGCCCTGGGCGACGCCCTGCTGGCCCATTTCGTGGCGCGCCGGTGGGTCGAAAAGCAACTGGACAGCCGCGCGCTGCGCCTGACACGCAGCGGCGAGCGCGCGCTGCGGTTCGAGTAAAAAAGTCAGGAATTTCACTGAATACGGTAATTTCAGCAAATGCTGAAATCCGTGAATACAGTGAAATTCGAACGGCAGGTGCGGACACGCTGCACGCGCGCTATGCGCCTGCGCCGTCCGCCAGTTTCGACGGGAATACCTCCACCAGCCAGTCGATGAATACGCGCAGGCGCCGGGCGACGTAGCGGTTCTGCGGATAGATGACCGAAAAAGGGTAGGGAGGCGGCCGCCACTTTTCCAGTATTTCCACCAACGCGCCGCTGCGCAGGGCCGGGCCGGCGGCGTAGGTGAATGTCTGGATGATCCCCAGGCCCGCCAGGCAGGCCGCCAGGTGGGCATTGCTTTCGTTCACGCCCACCTGGTGCTCCCCCTTGATCTCGGTTTTCTCGCCGTTATGCCTGAATCGAAAGGGGACGGCGCGGTTGTTCTGGGTGGAGATGTAGTTGACCAGCCGGTGCCCGTTCTGCAATTCCAGCGGATAGGCGGGGACGCCGTACTGCTTCAAGTAGGCCGGCGATGCGCAGGTCACCATCACGGCGTGGCCGACAGGGCGCGCGACCAGCGTTGCGTTGTTCGGTACGCCGCCGCGAATGACGCAGTCGACGTTGTCGCCGATCAGGTCGATGGAGCGGTCGGATACACCCAGTTCGATCCGGATTTCCGGATAGCGGGCAATGAAATCCGGCAGCAAGGGGATCAGCACGTCGCGAGCGGTGGACCCGCCGACGTCGATACGCAGGCGGCCGCGCGGTTTGCCATGTGCTGCGTTGAAGGAGGCGTCGACGTCTTCCAGGTCATTGAGCAGGCGCGCGGTCTTCGCGTAGTAGTCCTGGCCTTCCGGCGTGACGGTGACGCGGCGGGTGGTCCGCTGCAGCAGCTTGACGCCGAGATGCGCCTCCAGATCCTGTACCAGCTTGCTCAAAGTGGCATTGGGCATGTCGATAGAGTCGGCCGCCCGCGTGAAGTTGCCGGCTTCCACGACCCGGGCGAATGCGCGTATGGCAAGGAGCTGATCCATTTTGATTATCCACGTGCATGGATAGTGATTCCATTGTTCTCCATTGTTCCATAAATACGAAGCCCCTACAGTCTCTCCATGGCCTGACGACCTGCCGATCGCGAATCGCGTCGGAAAGCGCGAAAAAGCGCGCGGTCAGGGCCTCCTGTAACCAGCAGAATGGAGCAAAGTCATGAGCAAGCAACTGAACGGAAAGATCGCCCTGGTCACCGGCGGCAGCACGGGTATCGGCCTGGCGGCGGCCCAGGAATTGGCCGCGCAAGGCGCGCGTGTCTTCATCACCGGCCGGCGCCAGGCCGAGCTGGACGCCGCGGTGGCGGCGATAGGCCCGGCCGCCACCGCCATCCGCGCGGATGCGTCCGTCCTGTCCGACCTTGATGCGGTCTATGCGCAGATCGCCAGGACGGCCGGCAGGCTGGACATCCTGTTCGCCAATGCCGGCGGCGGCGACATGCTGCCGCTGGGTGCGATCACCGAGGAACACTTCGACCGCATCTTCGGCACCAACGTGCGCGGCGTGCTCTTCACCGTGCAGAAGGCGCTGCCCCTGCTGGTCGATGGCGCGTCGGTGATCCTGACGTCTTCCACGGCTGCCGTGATGGGCACGGCCAACTTCAGCGTCTACAGCGCCAGCAAGGCGGCGGTGCGCAACTTCGCCCGTTCCTGGGCGCTGGATCTGAAGGATCGGGGCATCCGCGTCAACGTCGTCAGCCCGGGTCCTGTCCGCACGCCAGGCTTGGGCGGCCTGGTTCCTGATGAGGGGCGCCAGGGCCTGTTCGACTACCTGGCCTCACAGATACCGCTGGGACGCCTGGGCGAGCCTGAAGAGGTCGGCAAGGCGGTGGCCTTCCTGGCTTCCGACGCGTCCAGCTTCGTCAACGGCATCGAACTGTTCGTCGACGGCGGCATGGCGCAGGTCTGACCGTCGCGGCGTCTGGCATCCAGGGGTGAGCCGGGGCGCGCATTGCGATGCCCGGCTCTTCTCCCGGCCAGGATGGCCGGCCCGCTGCCGCCATCAGGCCTGCTGGCGCAGTGCCTGGGCGATGGCTTCCCCGACCAGGCCGCCCGATGCGGGATTCTGGCCAGTGATCAACCGCCCATCGACTACCAGCTTGGGCTGCCACGGTTCGACCGATTCGTGGATGGCGCCTTCCGCGCGCAATGCGCTTTCCAGATCGAACGGCACGTCGCTTCTGGCGTAGCCGTCTTCCTCGGCCGTCGAGAATGACGCCAGCCGGCGGCCGCGAACGAGGGGGCTGCCATCGGGCAGGGTGACGCCCAGCAGCGCGGCGGGGCCGTGGCACACGGCTGCGACGATCTTGCCGCCATTCCAGGCGCGCTGCACGGCATCCTGGATCTCCGGATTGCGGGCGATATCGACCATGGGGCCCAATCCGCCGGGAAAGAAGATGGCGTCGTAGTCCAGTACGTCCACTTCGGAAAGCTTCCTGCTGTGCGCCATGCGGCGGTACGACTTGCTTTCCCGGAAGGCGGCCTGCACGGCGTCGTTGGCGTCGAAGCCGTCTTCCGGCGGCTTTCCGCCCGACAGCGACGCGTATTCCACGGCGATGCCAGCCTGGTCGAGCGCTTCGAAGGGGTGGGCGATCTCCGGAAAGAAGAATCCGGTGGCGCGATGGTTGGGGCCGATCTCCGCGGCGTTTGTCACAACGAAAAGTACATGTCGAACGGTCATGGCAGGCTCCTGTCTGGTTGAACGTAGCCCCGTGCTTCGGGGAATGAAGGCACTTTAGATAAATCGCCGTTCGCCCGGTAGCACCGCTCGGATTGACGTATTGGATTATAAAATTGGACAATGCTCGGTCACGATGCACGTGGGGAATGGCATGAGCGGTACGTCGCCGATACTCGACGAGCTGCGCGCGATGGCAGTCTTCGCGACGGTCGTCCGCTGCGGCAGCTTCGCGGCCGCGGCCCGCTCGCTCGGCCTGACCCGGGCAGTGGTCAGCCACCATGTGCGTGCGCTGGAGCTACGGCTGGGCGTGCCCCTGGCGCAGCGAAGCACGCGGAGTTTCAGCCTGACTCCGGCGGGCGACGCGTTCCGCGTGCACTGCGAACGCTTGCTGGATGAGGCTTCCGACGGCATCCGCGGCATGGAGTTGCTGCGTGCCGAACCGCGCGGCGAAGTCCGCCTGACCTGTTCCCATCACTTCGGCCATAAGCGCGTCCTTCCCGCCTTGGTGGAGTTTCGCAGGCGTTATCCCGCAATACGCCTGCACATGTCGATGAGCGACGCCAATGTCGATCTGGTGCAGGCGGGTGTGGAGCTGGCGGTGCGGGCGGGTCCGTTGCCGGACTCGGACCTGGTGGCGCGTGCGTGGGTGCGGGAGACCACGATGCTGTGCGCCTCACCCGGCTATCTGCGCCGGCATGGAACGCCGGACACGGTCGCGGATCTGGCGCAGCATCGCTGGGTCATTTATCCGCCCAGCCAGCGATCCGTCGCGGTGCGGACGAAGCAGGGTCGTGTCGACGTCCCGGTTCAGGGCGATATCGTCACCGACAGCGCGGCATCCCGCCTGGCTTTCGTGCTGGCCGGGGAAGGCATTGCCCGGCTACCGGCCTACGACGCCGCGGCCGCGCTCGCCGCCGGCGACCTGGTGCGCCTGTTGCCGGACGTCGAAACGCCGCCGTTGGATATCTTCCTGTTGCATGCCAGACGAATCGGGCCGAGCGCCCGTCTGCTGCGGGATTTTCTTCTGGACGCCGCGAAAGACTAGAGACGCTGGCGCCAGTGTGGCCGGCGGCTGGGCTGGCGGCGCAGCGCAGCCGGTTCGCGGCTATGCCTGCCCATGCATATGGGTCAGGACCAGCGCGGTCGCCGCGGCGCGGGTTTCCACGCCCAGCTTTACGTATACGTGCTCCAGATGCTTGTTCACCGTGCGCGGGCTCATGCCGAGGATGTCGCTGATGTCCCGGTTGGTCTTGCCCTTGGCAAGCCAAAGCAGGACTTCGTTCTCCCTGGCCGTGAGCTGATACGCCACGGCCAGCGAGGAAGCCGGCGGCGGCGGGGCGCAGCGCTCGTCCATCAACAGCACGTGCTCGCCGGGCTTGCGGGACGCCGTCAGCCGGATGCGCAGTTCGCGCTCGCCCGTCTGGCGCACGAAGGTGGGCGCTTCCTCGGCGGCCGTGGCGCCCGCGTCCGCCACGTCGCCCCCGCCTCCCGCGGGCAGGGCCGCGCCCGCGAGATGCTGGGCGATCCATTTCGACACCGGCGCCGGCAGGCCATCGGCGTCGTCGCCAAAGAACTCCGTCAGCCACATCCGCGCCTTGGCGGTCATCCACGTGACCGCGCCAGCGTCGTCCAGGACCACGACGGCATTGGCCACCGCATCCATGGCATTGATGGCGACCGACATCATGCGGGCGTTGCGCAAATGGGCTTGCAGCCGGGCCAGCACGACATTGGTGTCCAGCGGCTTGACGACATAATCGATGCCGCCTGCCTGGAAGCCCCGCACCACGTCTTCGGGCTCGGTCAGGCCCGTCATGAACACCACGGGAACGTGGCCGGCGGTGGGGTGGGCCTTGATGCGGCGGCAGGTCTCGAAGCCGTCCATGCCCGGCATGACCGCGTCCAGCAGCACGATGTCCGGCACCACGAAATCCAGCCGCTCCAGGGCGGAGTGGCCGTCGGTGGCGACGATCACCATATAGCCGGCGTGGTCCAGCGCCTCGGACAGCATCTTGAGGTTGTCCGGGGTATCGTCCACGAGCAGGACCAGGTTGTTAGCGGACGGCGGCGACATGGTGCTGTAGATGTTCCTTGAGCAAGGCGTTGTACTCGGCGAGGCGGAAGTCCTGCGCCAGCGCGGCCAGGTGATCGATGAGGGGCGCCGTGTGCGGGGCGCGTGCGCGGATCTCGTCCAGCCGGGCGAAAATGCCCTTGATATAGCCCATCGCGCCCAATTCCAGCAGCGATTCCGCGTCCTCGCGGTCCAGCGCCACGCCGCGCAGCGCGTCGGCGGTGGGTTGGGCCGGCGTCGCGGCGGGACGCACGATCCACTCCAGCCGCAGGTGCAGGCCGATCTTCGCCAGCAGTTCTTCCAGCACGACCGGCTTGACCAGCCAGTCGGTCAGCCCGCATTGCACGGCCTCCTTCGGGTCCACGCCATAGGCGTTCGCCGAGACGATGATCACCGGCACGCCGACGCCCTGGTCGCGCAGCAGGCGGCAGACCTCCCATCCCGCCAGGCCGGGCATGGAGACGTCCATCAGGATCAGCGCCGGCCGCAGCGTGTGCACGCAGGCCAGGCACTCCTGCCCATTGCCCGCCTCAAGGACGTCGAAGCCCAATGGCTCCAGCATGTCGCGCAGGATGCGGCGTTGCGAAGGCTGGTCGTCCACCACCAGCACCGCGCGGCGCTCGCCCGCATAGCCGACAATGGCGCCCGCCGGCCGCATATCGCTGCGCGGCGATCGCACCTCCGGCAGGAACAGCTTGAGCGTGAAGGCGCTGCCGCGCCCGACCTCGCTGCGCACCGTGAGCTCGCCGCCCATGATGCCCGTCAGCATGCGGCAGATGGTCAGTCCCAGTCCCGTGCCCGTATCGGCCTGGTCCGCGGCCGCCCAGCTGCGTTCGAAGGGCATGAAGATCCGCTCCAGGTCCTCCGGCGGAATGCCGGCGCCGCTGTCCTCGACCTCCATCTGCACCATGTCGGCGGCGTAGCGCACGCGCAGCGCCACATGGCCGATGCGGGTGAACTTGACCGCATTGCTCATCAGATTGATCAGGATCTGCCGCAGCCGCTTCTCGTCGATGTGGACGATCTTCGGCAGGTTGGTCGCCACCTCGTAGTCGAAGCGCAGGCCCTTGAGCGCGGTCTGCGGCTGGAACATCTTGACGATCTGTTCCAGGAATTCCGGCAGGCGCAGCTCGGCGTTTTCCAGGCGCAGCTTGCCGGCCTCGATGCGGGCGATATCCAGCAGGCCGTCGATCAGGCCGATCAGGTGCTTGCCGCTGCGGTGGATGACGTCGATGGCCTCGCGGCGGGGCGGGGGAATGGCGGCGTCGCGCTGCAGGATCTGCGCATAGCCCAGGATGCTGTTCAGGGGCGCGCGAAGTTCGTGGCTCATGCCGCCCATGAAGCGGCTCTTGGCCAGGTTGGCGGCCTCGGCGGCTTCCTTGGCTTTCTGCAGCTGGGCGTCGGTCTGGCGGTGGGCCTCGATCTCGTGCAGCAGCAGGTTGGTCTGGCGGTCCGATTCTTCCTGCGCGACCTGGCGGCTTTCGTTGGTCAACACCAGCCACCATGCCGCCACGCCTCCCACCAGCAGCAGCGCGGCGAACAGCTTGAGAAAGGTGGCCCGCAGCACCGTGGTGTCGGCGCCGACCTGGCCGAAGGTCACGGCTTCCTGGTAATAGATCAGCGCCAGGATGGCCGCGAAGAGCCCGCCTATCATGCCGATCACCACCAGGTAATGCGCCAGGCGGTTATGGAACAGGGGCGTGGCGGCGCCCGGCAGTATCCGCCGCAGCGCCGCGCCCAGCTGGTCCTGCAGGCGCGCTTCCGTCTTGCAGCGGTCCTGGCAGCGTGCGTCGAGCGTGCAGCACAGGGAGCAGATGGCGCCGTTGTAGGCCGGGCAATGCGCCATGTCCTGCGCTTCGAAGGGCTTGGCGCAGATCACGCAGGTCAGGCCGGCGCCGTGGGCGCGCAGGTCCTGCGGCTGGCGGGCCAGGTAATAGCGGCCGCGCGTCGCCCAGGCGATCGCCGGCGCGGCGATGAAGGCGGCCAGCAAGGTGATGAAGGGCGACAGCGCCTGCGCGGCGGCGCCGGCCACCCCGCTATAGGCGGTAAACGCGATCGCCATCGAAATCAGCATGCCGCCTACGCCCACGGGGTTGATGTCGTACAGGTAGGCGCGCCGGAATTCGATGCCGCGCGGGCTCAGCCCCAGGGGTTTGTTGATGACCAGGTCCGCGACCAGCGACCCTATCCAGGCGATCGCCACGTGCGCGAACACGGCCAGCACGTGTTCGAGCGCATCGAACACGCCCATTTCCATCAGCCCGATGGCGATCAGCACGTTGAAGACCAGCCACACGACCCGGCCGGGATGGCTGTGCGTGATGCGCGCGAAGAAGTTCGACCACGCCAGCGACCCGGCATAGGCGTTCGTCACGTTGATCTTCACCTGCGAGATGACGACGAACAGCGTCATCGCCGCCAGCGCCAGCCCGGGGTTCGCGAACACGTAGCCGAAGGCGTGCAGGTACATCTTCGTCGGGTCGGCGGCCTTGGCGGCGGGGATGCCATGTTCCAGCGCCAGCCAGGCCAGGAAGGCGCCGCCCAGCATCTTGGCCGCGCCCGGCACGATCCAGCCGGGGCCGGCGCAGAGCAGGGCCGTCCACCAGCGCGCGCGGTTGGCGGCGGTCTTCTCCGGCAGGAAGCGCAGGAAATCGACCTGCTCGCCGATCTGGGTGATCAGCGATGCGGCCACCGCCGCGCCCGCGCCGAACATCAGCAGGTCGAAGCCGCCAGGCCGTCCCGCGCCGGTGCCGCCATGGCGGCCGGCGAAATCCATCAGCCCGCGCAGGGCGTCCGGATCCTTGTACAGGATGAAAGCGTAGGGCAGCACCAGCAGTAGCAGCCACACCGGCTGCGTCCACGATTGCAGCCGGTTCACCAGCGTGATGCCGTAGGTCACCAAAGGGATGATCACGATGGCGCATGCCATGTATCCCAGCCACAGCGGCAGGCCCGTGCAGACCTCGATGGCCAGCGCCATGATGGCGGCTTCGAGCGCGAAGAATATGAAGGTGAAGGACGCGTAGATCAGCGACGTGATGGTCGAGCCGATATAGCCGAAGCCCGCGCCGCGCGTCAGCAGGTCCATGTCCAGCCCATGCCGCGCCGCGTAGTACGCGATGGGCAGGCCCGTGAAGAACACCAGCACGGCTACGGCCACGATGGCCCAGAAGGCATTGACGAAGCCGTAGTTCAGCGCCAGCGTGCCGCCTATTGCTTCCAGGGCCAGGAAGGACAGGGCGCCGATCGCCGTATTGGCGACGCGGAACTCCGACCATTTGCGAAACGACAGCGGCGTGAACCGCAACGCGTAGTCTTCCAGGGTCTCGTTGGCCACCCAGGTGTTGTAGTCGCGCCGTATCTTGACGATGCGTTGAGGTGCGCCGGCATCCACGCTTAAGGTCTCCGGTATGCGTCAATTGACGTATGCCGTGTTTGTACCTGCTGGGAAGGTAACAGCCACTACGTCAATCAACGTATGTTGCACTGCGATACGGGCTCCTAGTATCGCATCGAACCCCCGGATTGCGGCAGCGCAAGATAGCGTTCGCGGCATCGGGTTTCCCCTGAAGCGATCCATCCGCAAGGAGCATCCGATGTCCCGCAAACCCCCATACGAACAAGACCTTGCGTCGCCCTCGCGGCGCCGCGCGGCGCTGGCGCTGGCCGCGCTGCCGCTGATCGGCATTCCCGCGCTCGGCCGCGCCGCGGGACCGGCGACGTCCGCCGTCAACACCACGGGACTGGCCATTACCGACACGGAAGTGACGGTGGGGCAATTGCATTCGGCCACCGGCACCATGGCCATCAGCGAAACGGGCTCCATCCAGGCCGAGCGCCTGGCCATCGAGCAGATCAACGCCATGGGCGGCATCCTGGGCCGGCAGATCAAGATCATCCAGGAAGACGGCGCGTCCGATTGGCCGACCTTCGCGGAGAAAGCCCGCAAACTGCTGGTCAGCGACAAGGTGGCCACGGTGTTCGGCTGCTGGACGTCGGCGTCGCGCAAGGCGGTGCTGCCGGTGTTCGAAAAGGAAAACGGCCTGCTGTACTACCCCACCTTCTACGAAGGCCTGGAGCAGTCCAAGAACGTGTTCTACACCGGCCAGGAAGCCACGCAGCAGATCCTGGCCAGCCTGAACTGGCTGGCCAAGGAGAAGAAGGCCAAGACCTTCTACCTGGTCGGCTCCGACTACATCTGGCCCCGCACCTCCAACAAGATCGCCCGCAAGCACATCGAGAACGTGCTCAAGGGCGAGGTCGTGGGCGAGGAATACTACCCGCTGGGCCACACCCAGTTCGGCTCGCTGATCAACAAGATCAAGCTGAAAAAGCCCGACGTCGTCTTCGCCGACGTGGTGGGCGGCAGCAACGTGTCCTTCTACAAGCAGTTGAAGGCCGCCGGCGTGACGTCGCAGAAGCAGAAGCTGCTGACGATTTCGGTGACCGAGGACGAACTGCTCGGTATCGGCGGTGAAAACGCCGAAGGCTTCTGGTCGTGCATGAAGTACTTCCAGAGCCTGACCAACGAGAACAACAAGAAGTTCGTCGCCGCCTTCAAGGCCAAGTACGGACCCAACGCGGTGATCGGCGACGTGACGCAGGCGGCCTACCTGGGGCCGTGGCTGTGGAAGATGGCCGTGGAAAAGGCGCAGAGCTTCGACGTCGACAAGGTGGTGGCCGCATCGCCCAACCTGGAGTTCAAGCAGGCGCCGGAAGGCTACGTCAAGGTCGACCCGAACCATCACCTGTGGAGCCGTACCCGCGTGGGACAGATCCGCAAGGATGGCCAGTTCGACGTGGTGTACGAGACGCCCGACCTGATCAAGCCGGATCCCTTCCCCGAGGGCTATCAATAAGCAGCCCTTTTTCCCCTTCAACTTGAACAGGTCCAGGCCATGGAATCCTTTTCCGATCTAGGCGCGATCCTTTTGATGCAGGGCTTCAATGGCCTGTCCGTGTTCAGTGTCCTCCTGCTGATGGCCTTGGGGCTGGCCATCATCTTCGGGCAGATGGGCGTCATCAACATGGCGCACGGCGAGTTCCTGGCGGTGGGCGCCTATACCACCTACCTGTTTTCGGAACTGACCCAGCAATACGCGCCGGGCGCCATGCCCTATTACTTTTTCGTGGCGATCGCCGCGGCCTTCGTGGCGACTTTCGCGCTGGGCTGGCTGGTGGAATGGCTGATGATCCGCCACCTGTACCGCCGGCCGCTGGATACCCTGCTGGCGACCTGGGGCCTGTCGCTGGTGATGCAGCAGGCGCTGCGGTCCATCTTCGGCCCGCGTGAAGTCAGTCCGACCCTGCCGGACTGGCTGATGGGGTCGGTGCAGCCGCTGACCGGCGTCGACATCCCGATCAATGGCCTGGTGGTGATGTCCATCACCGTGATCCTGACCGTGGCCCTGCTGTTCGCGCTGTTCCGCTCCAGTTGGGGCCTGCACGTGCGCGCCACGGTGCAGAACCGGGTGATGAGCGGCGCGGTGGGCATCGATACCAAGAAGGTCGACCGCATGACGTTCGCGCTGGGGTGCGGCATCGCGGGCATCGCCGGCGCGGCCTTCACCACCATCGGTTCAACCGGGCCGACCAGCGGATCGCTGTACATCGTCGATACCTTCCTGACGGTGGTCTTCGGCGGCGCCGCCAGCCTCTACGGCACCATCGCCTCGGCTTTCGTGATCGCCCAGACGCAGTCGGTATCGGAGTTCTTCCTGACGGGCTCCATGGCCAAGGTGCTGACCTTGTCGGCCGTGGTCATCATCCTGATGCTGCGTCCGCAGGGCCTGTTCACGATCAAGGTACGCAAGTAGGCCGCCGGGAGATCGAACGTGAAACTCATCTACAAGAATGTATTGGGCGGGCGCCAGGGCCTGGTGGGCCTGGCCGTCCTGGCGGCGCTGATCTTCATCGTGTTCCCGGTGGTGCTGGATGGCTTCCGCCTGAATCTGGTCGGCAAATACCTGACCTATGCCTTCGTGG
The DNA here is from genome assembly GCF_002119685.1 of Bordetella genomosp. 8. Classification (NCBI taxonomy): domain Bacteria; kingdom Pseudomonadati; phylum Pseudomonadota; class Betaproteobacteria; order Burkholderiales; family Alcaligenaceae; genus Bordetella; species Bordetella genomosp. 8. The sequence continues at coordinate 847,111 of NZ_CP021108.1, forward strand.
CGCTGGGCCTGGTGCTGTGCTGGGGCTACGGCGGCATCCTGAGCCTGGGGCAGGGGGTGTTCTTCGGCATCGGCGGCTATTGCATGGCCATGTTCCTGAAGCTGGAGGCGTCCACGGTGGAAGCCACCAAGATCCAGTCGACGCCGGGGATACCCGACTTCATGGACTGGAACCAGATCACGGCGCTGCCGTGGTTCTGGGTGCCGTTCAAAAGCTTCCTGTTCACCCTGTTCGCGGTGCCCATCGTGCCGGCCTTGCTGGCCTTGATCATCGGCGTGGCGATGTTCAAGCGCCGCGTCGGCGATACCTATTTCGCCATCGTCACCCAGGCCATCGCGCTGATCCTGTCGGTCCTGATCATCGGCCAACAGGGGCTGACCGGCGGCGTGAACGGCATCACCGACCTGAAGACGCTGCTGGGCTGGGACATCCGTACCGACTCGGCGCGCGTGATCCTGTATTTCGTCAACGGCGTCCTGCTGTTCGCCTGCCTGCTGTTCGGCCGCTTCCTGCTGTCGTCCAAGCTGGGCAAGCTGCTGGTGGCCATGCGCGACAAAGAGGAGCGGGTGCGGTTTTCCGGCTACGACGTGGCCGGGTTCAAGGTCTTCGTGTTCTGCGTGGCGGCGGTCTTTTCCGCCATCGGCGGGGCGATGTTCACCTTGCAGGTGGGTTTCATGTCGCCGTCCTTCGTCGGCATCGTGCCGTCGATCGAGATGGTGATCTTCGCGGCGGTCGGCGGCCGGCTGTCGCTGCTGGGCGCGGTCTACGGCACGCTGCTGGTGAACTTCGGCAAGAGCTATTTTTCCGAGAGTTTCCCGCAGTTGTGGTTGTTCCTGATGGGCGGCCTGTTCATCGCGGTGGTCATGGCCTTTCCCAACGGCCTGGCCGGACTCTATACCCGCTACGTGCAGCCGCGCCTGGGCCGGCGCGACCGCGTCGCGGCGCAGCGGGCAACCGCGGCCGCGTCTAATCCGGCCGCCCCGGAAACCGCATCGCCCACGGAGGCCGCATGAATCCGCCGCTGATGAATGTCCGCCCCGCCGGCGCCCAGGAGTTCGCGCTCTACGTCGAAGGACTTACCGTGTCCTTCAATGGCTTCGTCGCCGTCAACGACCTGAACCTGTACGTGGACAAGGGCGAGCTGCGCGTGGTCATCGGGCCCAACGGCGCGGGCAAGACCACCGTGCTGGACCTGATCTGCGGCCGCACCAAGGCCACATCCGGTTCGATCCGCTTCAAGGACACCGAGCTGACCCGCATGGCCGAGCACGAAATCGTGCGCGCCGGCGTGGGCCGCAAGTTCCAGACGCCGTCCATCTACGAAACGCTGACCGTGCGGGAAAACCTGGAAGTGTCCTTCCCGCGCGGCCGCAGCGTGTTCGGCGCGCTGGCCTTTCGCCGCACGGCCGACGTGATCGAGCGCGTGGAGCAGGTGGCCGAGGACATCTTCCTGGCCGACATGCTGGAGAAATCCGCCGAGCTGCTGTCGCACGGGCAGAAGCAATGGCTGGAGATCGGCATGCTGCTGATGCAGGAGCCCGAGCTGATGATGCTGGACGAGCCGGTGGCCGGCATGAGCGTGTCCGAACGCGAAAAGACCGCCGAATTGCTGAACCGCATCAGCAAGGACCGCTCCATGATCGTCATCGAGCACGACATGGAGTTCGTGAAGAACATCGCGCACAAGGTGACCGTGCTGCACCAGGGCAAGGTGCTGGCGGAAGGGCCGATGGACAAGGTGCAGTCGGATCCGCGCGTCATCGAAGTCTATCTGGGTCATTGACCGTTCTGGAGAACCCGCATGTTCAATGTTTCCGGCCTGGTGTCCGGCTACGGCCAAAGCCGCGTGATCCATGGCGTGGACCTGAGCGTCGCCAAGGGCGAGATCGTGGCGATCATGGGCCGCAATGGGATGGGCAAGACCACGCTGTTCAAGACCATGATGGGGGTGTTGCCGTCGATGCAGGGCAAGGTGGACGTCGATGGCAGGGACATCACCGCCATGGAAAGCTTCCAGCGCGTGCGCAACGGCGTCGCCTACGTGCCGCAGGGCCGCATGATCTTTCCCACGCTGACGGTGGAGGAGAACATTCGCACCGGGCTGCCGGGCCGGGCGTTGCGCGATCCGATTCCCGACGATGTCTTCGCGCTCTTTCCGGTGCTGCACGATATGCGCCGCCGCCGGGGCGGCGATCTTTCCGGCGGCCAGCAGCAACAATTGGCGATCGCGCGGGCGCTGGTCACCGGCCCCAAGGTGCTGATGCTGGACGAGCCCACCGAAGGCATACAGCCGTCCATCATCAAGGACATCGCCCGCACGCTGCTGGAAATCCGCAAGCTCAAGGACCTGGCCATCATCGTGTCCGAGCAGGTGCTCAGCTTCACCATGCAGATCGCCGACCGCCTGATCGTCATCGACAAGGGTCGTTTCGTGCATGAAGACGTGCGCGACCAGGTCGACGAGCAGACCATCAGCCGCTATTTGTCCGTGTAGAACCCAAAGGAGCAAGCCATGCCCGAAACCCTGATCAAGGTCGATCTCGCGCAGTCGCCGTACGAAAACGAAAACATCCACAACCGCTGGCATCCCGACATCCCCATGGCCGCCTGGGTGAAGCCCGGCGACGACTTCGTGCTGGAGACCTACGACTGGACCGGCGGCGCCATCAAGAATGACGACAGCGCCGACGACGTGCGCGACGTCGACCTGTCGACCGTGCATTTCCTGTCGGGTCCGGTGGGTGTCGAAGGCGCGGAGCCGGGCGACCTGCTGGTGGTGGACTTCCTGGACATCGGCGCCAAGCCGGACAGCCTGTGGGGCTTCAACGGCTTCTTCAGCAAGAACAATGGCGGCGGTTTCCTGACCGAGCATTTCCCGCAGGCGCAGAAGTCCATCTGGGACTTCGAAGGCATGTTCACCAAGTCGCGCCACGTGCCCGGCGTGCGCTTCGCCGGCCTGATCCACCCCGGGCTGATCGGCTGCCTGCCCGACCAGGCCATGCTGGATACCTGGAACAAGCGCGAACAGGCGCTGATCGATACCAATCCCACCCGGGTGCCGCCGCTGGCGAACCCCCCGTCGCCGCAGACCGCCCACATGGGCAAGCTGCAGGGCGCCGGCCGCGACAAGGCCGCGGCCGAAGGCGCGCGCACCGTACCGCCGCGCGAACACGGCGGCAATTGCGACATCAAGGACCTGTCGCGCGGATCGCGTGTGTTCTTCCCGGTCTATGTGAAGGGCGGCGGCCTGTCGGTGGGCGACCTGCACTTTTCGCAGGGCGATGGCGAGATCACCTTCTGCGGCGCCATCGAAATGGCGGGCTGGATACACATGCGCGTGTCGCTGATCAAGGGCGGCATGGCCAAGTACGGGATCAAGAATCCCATTTTCAAGCCCAGCCCGATCACGCCCAACTACAAGGACTACCTGATCTTCGAGGGTATTTCCGTGGACGAAGGCGGCGGCCAGCATTACCTGGACGTGCATATCGCCTACCGGCAGGCCTGCCTGAATGCCATCGAATACCTGAAGAAGTTCGGCTACTCGGGCGCGCAGGCCTATTCCATCCTGGGCACGGCGCCGGTGCAGGGGCACATCAGCGGGGTGGTGGACATCCCCAACGCCTGCGCCACGTTGTGGCTGCCGACCGAGATATTCGAGTTCGACATCCAGCCTTCGGCCAACGGGCCGGTGAAGGCGGTGAGCGGCGGGGTCGACATGCCCCTGTCGCCCGATCTCTGAACGGTCCCGGAGCGCGCCATGCCACTTTACGACTACTCCTGCGAGCAATGTGGCGACTTTGCCGCCATGCAACCCATGGCCCGGTGGCGCGATCCGTCGCCCTGCCCGGAATGCGGCGCGGCCTCGGACCGCATCCTGGCCGGCGCGCCCGCGCTGGGCGCCTTGTCGTCGGCGGTCAACCGGGCCCATGCCATGAACGAGCGGAACGCCAGCGAACCGCGCAGTACGCGGGGCGGGCACGGCATGAACTGCAGCTGCTGCGGCGGCGGCCGCCGCCCCGGCAAGACGCGCACGACCGCCGATGGCGGCAAGACTTTCGCCAACAGCCGGCCGTGGATGATCAGTCATTGAGCACCTACCGGACTACATATCTGTAACGATCTTTAAGGGTTATCCGCAAGCCCCGTTGAGTCTGTTCCCCCGTAAGATGTCGGCCCAAATGACAGCTTGTTGAAAGCTGTTGTACACAATTCCTAATCGGGACCCGCCTTACCCGGGCGGCGTCCCGAAGCCGTTCATTCCTACACCCGGGAGACATCCTCGATGCAACGCCGTTCCTTCCTGAAAAAGGCCACCCTGGGCGCCGCCGCCGGTGGCGCCACCCTCGCTTCCCCCGTCTTCGCCCAGGAATCCCCGACCATCAACTGGCGGCTGGCCTCCAGCTTCCCACGCAGCGCCGATGCCATCTACAGCGGCGGGGAGAACCTGGCGAAATACGTCGGCGAAGCCACTGGCGGCAAGTTCAACATCCGCGCCTTTCCCGCCGGCGAAATCGTGCCGGCGCTGCAAGTGCTGGACGGGGTGCAGAACGGAACGGTGGAGTGCGGGCACAGCGCCTCGTACTACTACTTCGGCAAGGACCCGGCCCTGAGTTTCGACGCCGCCGTGCCCTTCGGCCTGAACACGCGACAGATGAACGCCTGGATGCGCCATGGCGACGGCCTGAAGCTGCTGCGCGAACTGTTCAAGACCTATAACGTGGTGAATTTCCCGTGCGGCTATACCGGGACCCAGATGGGCGGCTGGTTCCGCAACGAAATCAAGTCGGTCGACGACCTGAAAGGCCTGAAGTTCCGCATGAGCGCCTTCGCGGGCGCCGTGTTGTCGCGACTTGGCGTGGTTCCCCAGCAGATCGCGGGTGGCGACATCTATCCGGCCCTGGAAAAGGGCACCATCGACGGCGCCGAATGGATCGGTCCGTACGACGATGAAAAGCTCGGCTTCAACAAGGTCGCCAAATACTATTACTTCCCCGGCTGGTGGGAAGGCACGCTGCAGGTCTCGCTGTACGTCAACCAGGAGGCCTACAACAAGCTGCCCAAGCACTACCAGGCCGTGCTGGAGCAGGCCTCCGCCGCGGCGACCAATGACATGATCGCCAAGTACGACGCGGAAAACCCGGCCGCGCTGCGCCGCCTGATCGCCAATGGCGCGCAGTTGCGCGCCTTCCCCAAGCCGGTGATGGACGCGTGCTACGCCGAGTCGCTCAAGGTCTACGAGGAAATGAGCGCCAAGAGCCCCATGTTCAAGAAGCTCTACGAGAGCATGGTGGCCTTCCGCGACAACGAGATCCCGTGGTTCCGCGTGGCGGACGGCAGCTTCGACGGCTACATGGGCACGATAGGACGCAACAACGGCGGCAAGTAAGCGAGCAGCAATGGAATCCCTACTTGCCCTGTCGCGTCTGATCGACGCGATAAACCTGCGCGTGGGCCGCGCGGTCACCTGGGTGACGCTGCTGGTGGTGCTGGTCAGCGCCGGCAACGCGGTGGTGCGCAAGGTATTGCACACCAGTTCGAATGCCTGGCTGGAGCTGCAGTGGTATATGTTCGGGGCCATGTTCCTGCTGGCCTCGGGCTATACGCTGCTGAAGAACGAGCACGTGCGCGTGGACATCCTGTCCTCGCGCCTGCCGCGGCGCCAGCAGATCTGGATCGAGATCTTCGGCGTGGTGTTCTTCCTGCTGCCGGCCTGCGTGCTGATCCTGGTGCTGTCCTGGCCGGTGTTCGTCGATTCCTTCGTCACCAACGAACAGTCGTCGAATTCGGGCGGGCTGGTGCGTTGGCCGGTCAAGCTGCTGATACCGGCGGGTTTCGCGCTGCTGGTATTGGCGGGGGTGTCGCACCTGATCAAGTGCGTGGGGTTCCTGCTGGGCCGCTGCGACGATCCTGGCAGGCGCGAGGGCGCGCGGTCTGCCGAAGAGGAGCTGGCCGAGGAGATCGCCCGCGAGGCACAGGCGCGTGAAGCCGCGGCCTTGGCCGAGACGGGCGCCACGCGGAAGGGGGAGCGCTGAAATGGAATTCCTGATCGCCAACCTCGCCCCCATCATGTTCGCCACCCTGGTGGTGTTCCTGCTGCTGGGCTTTCCCGTCGCCTTCGCGCTGGCGGCCAACGGCATCCTGTACGGCCTGATCGGCATCGAGCTGGGGCTGCTCACGCCCGCGCTGTTCCAGGCCCTGCCGCAGCGCATCTTCGGCATCATCTCCAACGACACGCTGCTGGCGGTGCCGTTCTTCACCCTGATGGGCCTGGTGCTGGAGCGATCCGGCATGGCCGAGGACCTGCTGGAGACCATCGGCCAGCTGTTCGGCACCGTGCGCGGCGGCCTGGCCTTTGCCGTGGTGTTCGTCGGCGCCATGCTGGCGGCGACCACCGGCGTGGTGTCGGCCTCCGTCATCTCGATGGGCCTGATCTCGCTGCCCATCATGCTGCGCTACGGCTACGACCGGCGCCTGGCCAGCGGCGTGATCGCCGCCTCGGGCACGCTGTCGCAGATCATCCCGCCGTCGCTGGTGCTGATCATCCTGGCCGACCAGCTGGGCCGCTCCATCGGCGACATGTACCGCGCGGCCATGGTGCCGGGCTTCGTGCTGGCGGGCCTGTACATCGTGTACATCGCCATCATGTGCGTGATCAAGCCCGCGTCCGCGCCGGCGCTGCCGGAAGAGGCGCGGCGCTTTCGCGAAGACAACGGCACGCGCGGCGGCCGGTCGCTGCTGGTGCTGATGATCATCTCGGTGACGGTGGCCTGGGCGCTGGGCCAGTGGATGGAGAACGACACGGCGCCGGCCGACGAGCGCATCGTGCTCAGCCTGCTGCTGTGGGGCCTGACCGCCTTTGTCATCGCCATCGTCAACAAGGCGCTCAGGCTGGGCCTGCTGTCGGCGCTGGCCGAACGCGTCACCTTCGTGATGATCCCGCCGCTGTTCCTGATCTTCCTGGTGCTGGGCACCATCTTCATCGGCGTGGCCACGCCGACCGAGGGCGGCGCGATGGGCGCGGTCGGCGCCATCGCCATGGCCCTGGCGCGCAAGCGCCTGACCCTGGACCTGATGAAGCAGGCCATGGACACCACCACCAAGCTGTCCTGCTTCGTGGTGTTCATCCTGGTGGGGTCGACGGTGTTCGGGCTGACCTTCCGCGGCGTGAACGGCGACCTGTGGGTGGAGCATCTGCTGACCGGCCTGCCGGGCGGGCAGTGGGGCTTCCTGATCGTGGTCAGCGTGCTGACCTTCGTGCTGGCGTTCTTCCTGGATTTCTTCGAGCTGGCCTTCATCATCGTGCCGCTGCTGGGGCCGGTGGCCGAGAAGATGGGCATAGACCTGATCTGGTTCGGCGTGATCCTGGCGGTGAACATGCAGACGTCCTTCATGCATCCGCCTTTCGGCTTCGCGCTGTTCTACCTGCGCTCGGTCGCGCCCAAGGATCCGTACAAGGACAAGGTCACGGGCCGCACGATCGCGCCGGTGACCACCGGGCAGATCTACTGGGGGTCGGTGCCCTTCATCGTGATCCAGCTGCTGATGGTGGCGATGGTCATGCTGATGCCCGCGATGGTCATGCACTACAAGGGCGACCAGTCGCAGGTCGACCCGTCGTCGGTGAAGATAGACGTGCAGGGCGGCTACGGCGGCAGCGTCTACGGCAACGATAGCGGCGACGCCGGCGCGCTCTTCAAATAGCAGGCTGGCGATAGTGCTGCGGCGTCAGCGCCTCGAAGGCCAGGGCGCGCCGCAGCAGGTCTCCATCGCGGCCCAGCGATCCCACGAACTGGATGCCGATCGGCAGCCCGGCCGCGTCGAAACCATTGGGCAGGCTGATGGCGGGATTGCCCGTCATGTTGAACGGCATCGTCCAGGGGAACCAGTTGCTGCGTATGCCTTCGATGCGTTGGCCGGCGATCTCGAAAGGCTCGAACAGGTCCTGTTCCAGCGGCAGCGCCGGCCGCAGCAGCGTCGGCGTCACCAGCATATCCGCGTCGGCCAGCAGGCTTTCGACATGGCGGAACAGCCGCGTGCGGGCGAACATGGCTTCCTGGTAGTCGGCCGCCGTGTATGACTGGGCGGATTCGATCTGGCGGATGAAGGTCGCGCTGAAATCGGCGGGTCGTTCCTGGACCAGCTTGCCGAAGCGCGCGCGCCATACCGTGTGATTGACGGTGCGCCATATCGGCTCGACGTCGAATTCGTCGCCGGCGTCGAAGGCTTGCAGCTGTGCGCCCGCGTCCGCCATGATCTTCAATGCATCGGAGAACGCCTGTTCGACGGAGGCCTCGACCAGCTTGCCCCGCGGGGCCAGGCAATACTTGATCCGGCAACCGCGCAAGGAGGGCGCCGCCCCGTCCATGATCGCGGCACTGCCGCGTCCCATGGACCAGGGATCGCAGCCATCCGCGCCCGCCATGGCTTCGAGCATGACGACGGTGTCCATCACGGTGCGTGAAATGGGCGTCACATAGGTCTGGTTGCCGTAGGTGTCCTGCGCCTGGCTGTGCGGGACCACGCCCAGGCTTTGCTTGAGCCCGACCACGCCGTTCACCGACGCCGGAATGCGGGTCGAACCGCCGCCGTCCGTGGCGATGCCGATGGCGCCGATGCCCGTAGCCACCGCGACGGCCGCGCCGCCGCTGGATCCCCCGCTGGAGTGCCTGGCGCTCCATGCGTTGCGCGTATCGCCGAACAGCGGCGATCGCGTGATCGACTGGCTGCCGAATTCCGGCGTGGTCGTCTTGCCGAACAGGACGGCGCCCGCCTGCTTCAGCCGCGCGACGGCCACGGCGTCCTGCGCGGGCACGTGGTCCTTGTAGGCCAGCGTGCCATAGGTGGTGCGTATGCCGGCCGTGTCGACCAGGTCTTTCGCCGCGTAGGGAATGCCGTGCAGGGGGCCGCGATACCGGCCGGCCATGATCTCGCTTTCCGCTGCCTTCGCCGCGTCCATGGCGGCGTCGCCGCATAGCGTGATGAAGCAGTTCAGCGTAGGCTGCAGGCGTTCGGCCCGGTCCAGTGTCGCGCGGACCAGCTCCACCGGCGACACGGATTTTGCCTTGATCAGTTTGCCCAGCTCGACGGCCGACGTATCGCTCAGGTCGCTCATATCTTCCCCGGTTTGGCGCGCCCGCATGGGTAAGTACCGATGTAGATACAAGCGCGGCGCGCTTAGTATCCCAGAAAATCCGGCGGGCGTTCCAGGACGCGGGCCGGCCCCAGGAAGGTCACACGATGAGGTGGGAGTAATGATGAAGCAGTACGCAGCCATTCATGCCAAGCCGGCGCGCTTCCTGCGCGCCGCCGTGCTGATGGTATCGGGGTGGTCGATGGCTATGTCCTGCGCCCATGCCCAGGGCGCACAGCCGGCACTGCCCGATGGCTTGCCCGACGGCTTGATCAAGATCGTCGTCGGCTTCGCGCCCGGCGGAGCGGCGGACCTGACGGCACGCACGTTCGCCGAACAGTTGTCGAAGGAAGGCGTCAAGGAAGTCATCGTCGACAACCGGCCCGGGGCATCGACGCGCATCGCCAACAGCTACGTGCAGCGCGCCGCGCCCGATGGCCTGACGCTGCTGCTGGCCACGTCGCCGGCCTTCACCATCTATCCGCATACCTACAAGAACCTGGGCTATGACGGCGACAAGGATTTTCGTCCCATCGCGCTGCTGGTGGATATTCCCACCGCCATCGTCACCGGCGCCGGCCAGCCTTACAGCAATATGAAGGAGTACGTCGCCTGGGCCAAGGCGCACCCGGCCAATGCCACCGTGGGGCTCGCCGCGCAAGGCAGCTCGGGGCAGTTGGGCACGATCGCGCTGGGCAAGGCGATCGGCGTGGATATCGCCCCGGTGGTCTACAAGGGCGCGTCGCCCATGCTGGTCGACGTCGCCAGCGACCGCGTGTCGATGGGCTGGGATGCCGCGGCCAGCATGATGCCGCTCTATCAGGGCGGGAAGATCAAATTCCTGGGCCTGAGCGGATCGGATCGTCTTGCTTCGCTGCCCAACGTGCCGACGGCCAAGGAGCAGGGCTTTCCGCAATTCGAAGCCGCCACCAGCTTCTACGCGGTCTTCGCACCCGCCGGCCTGCCCGACAAGACCGCGGCGGCACTGGAGCGCGTGTTCCTCAAGGCCGCGCAGGATCCCGCGCTGGTGAAGCGATTGCAGGAAAACGGCCTGATCGTGAAACCCATGGATCACGCGCAGCTTGCCGCCCGTGTGCGCAAGGAGCGCGATTTCTGGGCGCCCATCGCCAAGCAGGCCGGCTTCCAGTTCGAATGAGTCGCCGCGATGCGGGCACGCGTCCGCATCGCTCGCCGCTTCAGTCGATCAATTTTCCGCTTTCATGGAAAGGATGCGGTCCGTCGAAATCGCCGACGGGCGCCAGATGGCTGACGACGCGGCCATCCTGGCCCAGCGCGTACAGCCGGAAGGCCGGAGGCTCCAGCACCCAGGCCGACGGCGCGTCCGGCGACAGGTCCAGGCAGACCTGGTGCGCGGGACTGGGGCATACCGTCGCGATGGTGCCGCCGAAACGCTTTTCGATGGCGCGATGGTCATGGCCGCAGATCACGCGCTCGACGTTGGGGTGCCGCGCGATCACGGCTTCCAGCGCCGCGCTGCCTTCCAGCAGGCCGATCTTGTCCATATGCCCGATGAAGGTCTCGAAGGGCGGGTGATGCAGCGCGACGATGACGGGCTCGTCGTCATGGGCTGCAAGCGTCGCCTCCAGCCAATCGAGCTGATCGGTACCGATGGCGCCCTCGCTGCGGCCCGCCACGCTGGTGTCCAGCGCCACCACACGCAGGCCGCCTATCTTCACAGCGTAGCGCACCGGGCCCTCGTCGCCCAGGTAGGTGTGTGCTGGAAAGCTCAGGCGCAGCTGGTCGCGGTCGTCATGGTTACCCGGCAGCAGGTACGTCGGCATGCCCAGCCCGCTCAACAGCTCGGCCAGATGCGCGTATTCCTCGGCGCGGCCGAAGTCCGTCAGGTCTCCCGTCAGGATCACCGCGTCCGGCCGCTGCTTGAGCGTCATGACGGCCTGCACGGCGCGCCGCAGATAGGGCGCCGTGTCGATGCGGCCATAGGCCAGGCGTCCCGGTTCGCGGATATGCGGATCGGAAAGCTGGGCGATCAATGTGGTCATGGTCATGCGTGTGCCTGGTTCAGTTCTTCAAGGCTGGTGCCCTTGGTTTCGGGCGCCAGGACCACGGAAATGATAAGGCCCAGCGCGCCGATCGCCGCGAAGAACCACAGCGCGGCGCTGTTGCCCCACCAGGCGACGAAGTTGGGAAACACCAGCACGCCGAGGATGGAACCGATGCGGCTGACCCCGGTGGCCATGCCGGATGCGCCCGCGCGGATGTCGGTGGGAAACAGCTCGGTCGGGTAGACGAAATTCAGGATGCCGCCGCCCGAGTTGGCGAACAGCACGGCGCAGCTGAACAGCACCACCAGGAAACCGAAGCTGGGGTTGCTGTTCATGGCCAGCGCCACCAGCGCCGCGGTCAGGCCCGCGAAAGAGGTGATCAGCAGCGGCCGGCGCCCCCAGCTGTCCACCAGCTTCATGCCGATGAATGCGCCGATCATGCCAAGCAGGGCGACGATGCCCGAGCCCACCAGCGTGGCCGGGTGCGAGCCATGCGAGAAGGGCGAGATCAGCGTGGGCGTGTACATGGCGATGCCGTAGTAGGCGGTGGCGTAGCAGAACCAGAAGCCGAATACGAACAGCGTGCGCCGCGCCAGCGCGGGACTGAACAACTGCGCCAGTCCCACCTTGCGTCCCGTGTCCGGGGCCAGCACCACCGGCTCGCCGGTGACCTTCAACATGATGGCCTGCGCTTCCTCGACGCGTCCGCGCGATTGCAGCCAACGCGGCGATTCCGGCAGCGTGATCCGGAAAAAGAAAATGACCAGTGCGAACACCGCGCCGACCATGAACATATAGCGCCATGCCGCCGGCCCCGCGGGCAGGCAGGCCAGCCCGACGAGGTAGGCCGCCACCGCTCCCACGAACCACATGGCCGCCAGAAAAGTCCCGTGCTGGCCGCGCCGGTGGCGTGAGCTGAATTCGGTAACCAGTGTGGCCGAAATCGGATAATCCGCGCCGATGCCTACCCCCAGCAGGAAGCGGAAGGCGATCAGCTGCCAGATGTCCTGGGACAACGCGGTCAGGGCGGCGAAGATGACGAAAGCGAGCAGGTCCACCACGTACATGGCCTTGCGCCCGAAGCGATCGGTCAGCCGCCCCAGCAGTATGGCGCCGACGAAAGAACCGATGATGGCCGACGACACCAGCAGGCTCTGCGCGCCGGCCTGCACATTCCATTGCTGCTTGATCAGCGGCAAGGCCACCGCCACGATGGTCAGGTCGAAGCCGTCGAGAAATGTGCCGCCCGCCGATAGCAAGGTGACCTTGCGCTGGAAACGCGCGACCCGCGCCGAATCGAATCCGTCGAAACTCATATGCTGCTTCCTCCTCCGGGTAGGCCCGGGTGTATTTATGACTAGTCATAATCCAAGGCCGCATGGTGGCCCATAACGGCGCGGGCGGCGCGCACGGGCTGCGCCCAGATGTAACGATCCTATACGTCGGGCTCAGGACTCGGTGTTGCCCGCCAGCAGGTCGTCGGCCAGCGCGTCGCGGGACCAGGCATGGCCGGGATAGCGCTCCTGGTGCCGGCGTGCGATGGCCAGCGCGGTCTGGCGCATAAGGCGTACGACTTCGCCATAGCGGTCCGCCGTCAGCCGGTTGGCCATGGCGGTGACGGTCACCGCGCCCAGCGCGGTACCGCCGGGACCCGGGACGGGGACGGAGACCGCGCTGGTGCCCGGCATCAGGCCGGCGGGCGCGTGCGCGATGCCGGTGGCGCGGGCGGCGGCGACGCGCGCCAGGATGTCCTGGGGTTGTTCGCCCAGCACGGCCAGGCGCGCGGCATTGTCGGCGACCAGGGCATCGCTTTCCTGTTCCGGGAGGCTGGCCAGCAGCGCCACGCCGGATACGCCCACGCCCAGCGGCCGGCGGACGCCGACCTCGATCGACAGCACCTGGATGGGGTGATGCCCGGTGCGCCGGCCGATGCATATGGAGTCGTGGCCGTGGCGGATGCTCAGGAACACGGTGTCGCCCACTTGCTGCGCCAACTCGATCAGGTAGGGATCGGCCAGCGTAAGCAGCGGAAAGCGGCGGGTGCGCGCGAGCCCGAGCAGAGTGACTTCCTGGCCGATCAGGTAACGCCGCGTCTCGGGATCCTGCTCCACCGCGCCTTCCTGGATCAGGGCCTTGAGCAGGCGGTGCACCGTCGGGCGGTTCAGGCCCGACATGCGCACCAGGTCGATCAGGCGGACGCCGCGCTCCTGCCCGCAGGCCACCAGCCGCAGCAGCGCCACGGCCCGGCGTACGGTCTGCGCGCCCGCCGGTGCATCGTCGGCGGCCGGCGCGCTCATGGCTGGTCCCGCGACGCGTCGGGCGGCTCCGGCGCCATGACCGATTTCGGCGTCTGGCGTATGACGCGCTTGCTGACGATGGGTCCCAGCGATGCATAGTTGGGGCCGCCGATGCGGCATACCGGCCGCAAGGCTTCGGTGTCTATCTTGCAGTCGCGCGCCAGGCCGTCGCGGACATGGAAGACCAGCACTTCGCCCACGAAGAACTCGGCGCCCGTATCGCCGTACGGCGTGACGCTGTGGAACCGGCATTCCATGCTGATGGGCGCGGCGGCCAGGCGCGGCGTATCGATCGCGACGCCGGGCACGGTATCCAGCCCCAGCAGCTCGGCTTCGCTGATTTCCGGCGGATGTTCCTCGGCGCTGTCATGCAGGGCATCCAGCAGCGTTTCGTCGGCGATGTTCACCACGAAATGCCGCTGCGCCAGGATGTTGCGCGCCGTGTCCTTGCGTTCGCCCGCCTTGCGGCCGATGTTGATGCCCAACAGCGGCGGGGCGTTCGACACGAAGGTGAAGCAGCTGAAAGGCGCCAGGTTCACCTTGCCATGGGAGCCCAGGCTGCTGATCCAGGCGATGGGGCGGGGCACCACGATGCCGGACAGGAGCTTGTAGGTCTGCTGGGGCGTCAGTTCCGGGGCATCGATACGCATGATGGATCTTTCCGAGGTGTCCAATTATTGAACCATCTGCCGATGGCCGGTCGGCCTTTTGGCCGATGTCTCCATGCGTATTGTCGGGATTTTTGCGCCAGCGAGCAAAACCGCCGCGAAAGGCATCATGCAATTAAGTCCACTATCCGGACTTTTTTCCGAGTTCGGCATTGTCGCTTCCCGCGCAAATTCCTAGAGTGCTTGCACAAGATCGACACACCGACGAATACGGAGACAACATCATGATCCGCCGCCTGCTGGCTCCGGCCTGCGCCGCCATCGCGCTTGCCGGCCTGACCTCGCTTGCCCATGCCGCCTGGCCCGACCGTCCCATACGGATCGTCGTGCCCTACCCACCCGGCGGCAACGTCGACGTGGCCGCCAGGCTGATCAGCCCAGGCCTGCAAGCCGCGCTGGGCCAGCCCATCATCGTGGAGAACAAGCCGGGCGCGGGCGGCATGATCGCCGGCGAGTTCGTGGCCCGCGCCGATCCCGACGGGTACACGCTCTTCATGGCCGCGAACGGTCCCCTGCTGTTCAGCCCCTTGATCTTCAAGCGCCCGGCCTACAAGTGGGATCGCGACTTCGCGCCCATCAGCTCGGTGTCGTACACGCCGCTGGTGCTGGAGGTGAAACCCTCGCTGCCGGTGAAGACGGTGGGCGAGCTGATCGCATTGGCGAAGAAGGAGCCGGGCAAGCTGACCATGGCGTCGCCCGGCGCCGGCACCACGAACCACCTGGTCAGCGAGCTGCTGCAGCACGTGACGGGCGCTCGCTGGACCACCGCCCAGTACAAGGGCAACGCGCCCGCCAACACGGACCTGCTCGGCGGCCAGGTGGACTTCCAGTTCGACCAGATATCGGTGGCCACGCCCTTCATCAAGGACGGCAAGCTGCGCGCGCTGGCGGTCACCACGGCCACGCGCCTGCCATCGCTGCCCGACGTGCCGACCTTCGCCGAAGCGGGTGTGCAGGGCATGGAGGCGGCGACGTTCACCGGCTTGCTCGCGCCCAAGGGCACGCCGCCGGAAATCCTGGCGAGGCTGAGCCAGGTGCTGGCCGGCATACTCAAGCAGCCCGACATCATCAAGCGTTTCGACGACATGGGTGCGCAGGCGCGCGGCAATACGCCGGAAGAGTTCACGCGCTACCTGGCCGCCGAGGACGCGCGCTGGACGCCGATCATCGAGCGCGCCGGCATCACCGCCAACTGAGGGAAACCCGCCATGAGCAGACGCAGCATCTATGCCGAAGGCTTCAGCCACAAGAATCCCATCCCGGCCGCATGCCGCCTGGGCGCCATGCTGTATTCGGGCAGCATCCAGGGCACCGATCCCGCCACAGGCGCCTACGGCGACACCCTCGAACGCCAGTGCGAACTGATGTTCGATCACGTGCGGCGCATCGTCGAAGCAGGCGGCGGCTCGCTGGCTTCCATCGTCAAGATGACGGTGTGGATGCGCGATCGCGGACAACGCGCGGCGCTCAATGCCGTGTGGCTGCGCGCCTTCCCCAACGCCGAGGACCGGCCGGCGCGTCACACGATGCAGGCCGACCTGGATGGCGACAAGCTGATCGAATGCGACTTCGTCGCGGTGATCGTCGAGGAGGGCGCGGCATGACACAGTATCAATCGTTCCATCCGAATCCCAGCGCGCCACACACGCGCCTGCCGGCCGGGGCCTGCGACAGCCAATTCCATGTGTTCGGGCCGGCGGACCGGTATCCCGTGCGTCCCGGCGCCGCCTACGAGATGCCCGGCGCCACGATAGAAGTGGCCCTGCGCCTGCACCGCCTGCTGGGCATCCAGCGTGGCGTCATCGTGCAGGCGACAACCTATGGGGCGGACCACCAGGTCGTGCTCGATGGGCTGGCCGCGGCCGGGCCCGATTATCGGGGCTGCGCCAACGCCGCCGTGCTGGCCGAGCGCGACGACGCCTACATCGCGAAACTGCACGATGCCGGCGTGCGTGGCGCGCGCTACACGCGGCAGGGCCTGGGCATCAGCATGGAGCCGGCGGTGTTCCAGCGGTCCATCGCGCGGCTGCGCGAGCTGGGCTGGTACGCCAAATTCCAGCCCGAACCCGATGGCATCATGGCGCAGGCCGCGCAGTTCGAAGACCTGGACATCCCGGTGCTGATCGACCACATGGGTCGCGCGGACCCCGCCGCGGGCGCCCAGGATCCCAGCCGGCGCAAGCTGGTGGAATTGCTCAGGCGCGGCAACTTCTGGGTCATGCTGTCGTTGACGGAAAAGCTTTCGAAGGCCGGCGAACCCTGGGACGACGTGCTGCCGCTGGCGCACGCGCTGATCGAAGCCAACCCGGATCGCGTGGTGTGGGGCAGCGACTGGCCGCATCCCGTCTCCGTCAAGGCCACGCCCGACGAGGGCCGGCTGGTGGACCAGGTGGCGCGCTACGCGGGCGACGCCGCCACCTTGCAAAAGATCATGGTCGACAACCCCGCCCGCCTTTTCGGATTCGACAAATGAAGCTGCTTTCCTTCGAATACCAGGGGCGCGCCAGCTTCGGCCTGCTGCGCGGCGAGGACGACATCGTCGACCTGGGCGGGCAGGGGTACGCGGACCTGCGCGCCGCGCTGGCGGCGAATGCCTTGCCGGCGCTGGCTCGCCGCGCGGCGGCCTTGCCCGCCAGCCTGAAGCTGGCGCACGTGCGCCTGCTGCCGCCCGTTCCCCATCCGGAAAAAATCATCTGCGTCGGCGTGAACTACGGCAATCGCAACGAGGAATACAAGGATGGCAGCGCGCCGCCCGCCTATCCCAGCGTATTCCCCCGGTTCCCCGGATCCTTCGTCGGCCACGGCCAGCCGCTGCTGCGGCCGCCCGAGTCGGAACAGCTGGATTACGAAGGCGAGATCGCGCTGGTCATCGGCAAGCGCGGCCGGCGCATCGATGCGGCCGATGCCTGGTCGCACGTCGCCGGGCTGACCTGCGCCAACGAAGGCACGGTGCGCGACTGGCTGCGCCATGGCAAGTTCAACGTGACGCAGGGCAAGAACTTCGACGCGAGCGGATCGATGGGGCCTTGGATGGTCACCGCCGACGCCTTCGATCCGGATGCGCCCTTGACCGTGACGACGCGCGTCAATGGCGAACAAAGGCAGCACGACACGACGGCGAACCTGATGTTTCCCTTCGCCGAGTTGATCCGCTACATCTCCATCTGGACCACGCTGGAGCCGGGCGACATCATCAGCACCGGTACGCCGGTGGGGGCGGGCGTGCGCTTCGATCCGCCGCGTTTCCTGAAGCCCGGCGACGTGGTCGAAGTCGAAGTGCCCGGTATCGGCATCCTTTCCAATTCCGTTGCCGACGACCCGGCGGCCATCGCCCGGGGACCGGCCGCCTGACTGCCTGACTGCCTGACGGCCTTGCCGCCTGACTGCTTTACTGTCTTTCGCGAGCACATACTCATGTTGAACGACCAGGACCGCGATCGCGCCGCGACGCTGCTGCTGCAGGCCGAACGCACCGGCCAACCCGTCACGCAGCTGGCCCAGACCTTTCCCGGCATGGAAATCGCGGATTCCTATGCCATCCAGAAACGCATCATCGACCAGAAGATCGCGCAGGGCGCGCGCTTGCGCGGGCACAAGATCGGCCTGACGTCCAAGGCCATGCAAAGCACCGTCGGCATCGACGAGCCGGATTACGGCCATCTGCTGGACAACATGTTCTTCCAGGATGGCCAGGACATTCCGACCGCGACGCTGATCGTGCCACGCGTGGAAGTGGAGCTGGCCTTCGTGCTGGGCAAGCCGCTGCGCGGGCCCGACGTCAGCCTGTTCGACGTGCTGGATGCCACGGATTACGTGGTCCCGGCCCTGGAAATCATCGATGGCCGCAGCAAGTATCCGCGCACCATCGTCGACAACATTGCAGACAACGCCGCCTGCGCGGGCATCGTGCTGGGCGGCCGCCCGGTGCGCCCCATGGACATCGACCTGCGCTGGGTAAGCGCCATCCTGTCGAAGAACGGCGTGATCGAGGAATCCGGCGTCTCTGCCGCCGTGCTGGGCCATCCCGCGCTGGGCATCGCCTGGCTGGCGAACAAGCTGGCGCAGCACGATACCGGGCTCGAAGCCGGCCATATCGTGCTGGCCGGTTCCTTCACGCGCACCGTGCCGGTGAAGGCGGGGGATACGCTGCACGCCGACTACGGCCCGCTGGGTGGCATCGGCGTGCATTTTTCCTGACCGCGCGGCCTCGGTTGCTATTCCGGGTGGATGTTGGCGTCCTTGGCCACCTTGGCCCACTTCACCATCTCGGTATCGATGAATTTGGCGAAGTACTGCGGCGATTCGGTCACCGGATCGATGCTGGCCTGCTGCAGGGTCTTGCGCACATCCGGATCGGACAGGGCCTTGTTGATCTCGGCGTTCAGTCTGTTGACGATGGCCGCCGGCGTCCCCGCCGGGGCCAGCACGCCGCCCCAGGTGCTGGTGTCGTAGCCGGGCAGTCCCGCTTCGGCCATGGTCGGAATGTCCGGATAGGCCGGCGCGCGCTTGGTGGTGGTGACGGCCAGCGGACGAACCAGCTTGCCGGATACCGGCGCATGCAGCGCGGCCAGCGTATCGAACATCATGGACACCCGGCCGCTGGTCAGGTCCGGGTGCGCCGCCGTGCTGCCCTTGTACGGCACATGGACCATATCGATGCCCGTCATGCTCTTGAACAGCTCGCCGGAAAAATGCGGCGCGCCGCCGGGGCCGCTGGAGGCGAACGTCAATTCATGCGGATGCGCCTTGCCGTAGGCGATCAGTTCCTTCACGGACTTTACCGGCAGTCCCGGCGTGACGACCAGCATCAGCGGCACGGAGTGCGTCAGCGCGACGGGTTCGAAGCTCTTCACCGTGTCGTACGGCAGCTTGAACATGGTGGGATTGATCGCGTGCGAGCTGGCGGCCAGGACCAGGGTATAGCCGTCGGGCGCGCTCTTGGCGACGTAGTCCTCGCCTATGGTCCCGGTGGCGCCCGGCTTGTTCTGGACGACCACGGACTGGCCCATCGACACTGTCATCTTCTGGCTGATCAGCCGTGCCACGATGTCGATGGCGCCGCCGGGCGAGGCCGGCACGATGATCGTGATGGTGTGGTTGGGGTAGGCATCGGCGGCCAGGGCGTTGCCTGCCGCGCCCGCCGCCAAGGCGAATGCGGCGATTCGAAGTAATCGCATGGGGTCTCCTCCCAGGTCATTGTTGTACTAAAACATTAGAATATCACTGCGCTTTGGGGCGGATTGCAAGCGTTTTTTGTTCCGGGCCTGGCACACCGCTTGCATTGGGCGGGGCTTTCATCCCATCCGCCATGCCTGCCGCAACCCTTCCCATTGCTTTACCCGTCCAAGCGCGCCGCGTGCTGCGCGAACGTTTCGGCGTGGCCGATCTGCGCCCTGGCCAGGCCGAAGTCATGGCCAGCGTGCTGCGCGGCAACCACACCATCGCCGTGATGCCCACGGGCAGCGGCAAATCCCTTTGCTATCAGGTGCCCGCGCTATGCAAGCCCGGCCTCACGGTGGTCGTGTCGCCCCTCATCGCCCTGATGAAGGACCAGGACGAAAAGCTGCGCGAGTTCGGCGTGGATGCGGCGGTCTTCAACAGCGCGACGCCCAGCGAGGAACAGGCGCGCTACCTGAAGAATGGCGGCAGCCGCAAGCAACCCATCGTGCTGGCGACGCCGGAGCGCCTGGCCGACGCGGGCTTCATGGATTGGCTGAAGCAGCAGACCGTGCGGCTGTTCGTCGTCGACGAAGCCCACTGCATTTCGCAATGGGGGCACGACTTCCGGCCTGCCTTCCTGGATATACCGGCCGCCGTCCGCGCCGTCGGTTCGCCACCCGTCCTGGCCATGACCGCCACCGCGACCGACGAAGTGATCCACGACATCGCCGCGACGCTGGA
Source organism: Bordetella genomosp. 8 (assembly GCF_002119685.1). Classification (NCBI taxonomy): domain Bacteria; kingdom Pseudomonadati; phylum Pseudomonadota; class Betaproteobacteria; order Burkholderiales; family Alcaligenaceae; genus Bordetella; species Bordetella genomosp. 8. The sequence goes on from NZ_CP021108.1 coordinate 867,134, forward strand.
CCTGACCGCTGCCTGCGTGGTCAAGGTGGGCGTTTACCGCGACAACCTGCACTACGCGGTACGCCAGGTCAGCGATGAGGACCGCAAGCAGGACGCCGTGCTGGAACTGGTGAAGCAGGCCCGCGGCCCGGCCATCGTTTACAGCACGACGGTGAAGGAAGCAGAAGTGCTGCACCAGGTGCTGCGCGACGCGGGCGTCGACGCCGCCCTGTATCACGGCCGGCTGGCCGCCAAGGCGCGGCACGAGGCGCAGGACGCCTTCATGTCGGGCGGCACGCCGGTGATGGTGGCGACCGATGCCTTCGGCATGGGCATCGACAAGCCCGATGTACGCCTGGTCGTGCATGCGCAGTTGCCGGGCAGCCTGGATTCCTATTACCAAGAGTCCGGTCGCGGCGGACGCGATGGCCAACCCGCGTCCTGCGTGTTGATACACGAGGAAAAGGACAAGCGCATCCAGCAGTTCTTCCTGGCCAATCGCTATCCCACCAAGGACTTGCTGCAGCGCGTGCTGCAGGTACTTGAAGACGCGGACACGCCCTTTACGGAAGCCGCGCTGGCGGCTTCGCTGGGCAAGGTCGGGGTGCGCAAGCTGCGGGTGGGGTTGAAGCTGCTGGCGGACGCGGGACTGGTGGAAAGCGACGACCAGGATCGGGTGCGGCCGTGCGGCGTGGAGGATGCGCGCGAGCGCGCCGCGCTGGCTGCCGAAAAATACGAACAGCGCGCGGAACACGACAAGGCCATACTGGCGTCGATGGTGCAGTACGCGCGCAGCGGCCGCTGCCGCTGGCGCATGCTGCTGGAACACTTCGGCGACGTGCCCGACTGGGAGCGCTGCGGGCATTGCGACAGCTGCGATCTCGCGCGGCAGGTTGCCGCCGCGTGACCGGGGCCTGACGCGCCGTCACGCAGGTTCAGGCGCCGTCATGCGCATTCACGCGCCGTCATACGCGGTCATGCGGCGGCCAGCGCGAGCGGTCGGCTTTCGACCAGCGCCGGCACGGCGCCGTGCGAGGTCTTGAAGGCGGCGATCGCGCGGTCCAGTCGGTCCGCCTGTTCGTGCAGCGATTGCGCGGCGGCGGTGCCTTGTTCCACCAGCGCCGCGTTGTGCTGCGTCATCTCGTCCATCTGCATCACCGCCTTGTTGACCTGCTCGATGCCGTTGCTCTGTTCGACGGATGCCGAGGCGATCTCGCCCATGATGTCGCTGACCTGCTGCACGGCGGTGATGATGCCGCGCATCGTCGTGCCGGCTTCCTCCACCAGCGACATGCCCAGCGCCACCCGTTCCGTGGACGTGCCGATCAGCGTCTTGATTTCCTTGGCGGCGGTCGCCGAGCGCTGTGCCAGCGCGCGCACTTCGCTGGCGACGACGGCGAAGCCGCGGCCTTCCTCGCCGGCGCGCGCGGCTTCCACCGCCGCGTTCAGGGCAAGGATATTGGTCTGGAAGGAGATGGTCTCGATCAGCGTGACGATGTCGCCGATCTCGTGGGAGCTCTGGTCTATCGTGCCCATCGTGTCGGTCATGCGGCCCATGACCTGGCTGCCTTGCTGCGCGGTGGCGCGCGCCTTCTCCGCCAGCGTGCTGGCCAGGTTTGCGTTGTCGGCGTTCTGCTTGACGATGCCGGTCAGCTCGCCCATGCTGGCCGCCGTCTGCTCCAGCGACGCGGCCTGTTCTTCCGTGCGCGAGGACAGGTCCAGCTGGCCGGCCGCGATGTCGCGTGTCGCGGCGCTGATCGAGGCGCTGCTCGCGCGGACTTCGCCGACCGTATCGGCCAGCTGCCGTCGCATGCCATCCAGGCCTTCCAGCACCTGGCCCAGCTCATCGTTCGCGTGGCGGGGAATGCGCTGGCCCAGGTCGCCCGCCGCGATATGCCCCAGATGCGCCAGCACGCTGTCTATCGGCCGCACGATGGCGCGGCGCAGGGCGACGTAGGACCACAGCGCCACCAGGATCGCGAAAGCCGCCGCGCCCAGCGCGGCCATCTTGAATACGGTGTAGGTCTGTTCGGCACGCGCGTAGCGTTGCGCCGCGTAGTCGCTCTGGTACTTCTTGAGCGCCTCGGCCTTGCTCGACATCGTTTCGTAGCGCTGCGTCAGGTCGCGCATCAGTTCCAGCAGGCGGCCCTGCTCGCCGGCGCGCACCGCCGCGGCCAGGCTGTCGACGGCCTGTCGCATACTGGCGATGGCAGCGCCGAATTCGTTGGTCAGCCTGTCTTCCTGCGCATCGCGGGGCAGGGACTGGAAATGCTTCCAGGCCTCGTCCATCTGCTTCTGGCGCGTGGCCAGCGTGGCGACCCGTTCGCTGGCCTCCGGCGTGCCGACCACCAGCACCGCGCGGTCCAGCGCCAGGCGCTGGCGAGATACGCCCAGCTGGATGACCGCGATATCGGCGGCGCCTGCCATATCGTCGTTGTAGATCTCGTGGATGACGCCATTGGCATGCGAAGTCGCATAGAGCGCGGCTGCGCTGATCGCCACGAGGATCAGGGAAAAGATGCCGAGGACCGCACCGATGCGCGTGCTGATCTTGAGGGTGAGGCCACGGATCATGGAACGTCTCGCCGCGCCAGGTGGGCGCATGTTGCAGGATGATTGCGCGTCTTGTGCGCAAGCGCGGCGGGGCCGCGCCTGGTTAACGGCAAGCGGCCGGCAAACTTGAAGCGGGCGGCGAACTCGCCGCCCTGGTCACTTCCGCGGCTTGTCCTGCCCGCCTTGCGCCGCATCACCTGGCGACAGGTCTTCCACCTGCCGGCGCGGATCCTCTCCCTTGAAGCCGCCATAGCTGCTCTGGCCGGGATCGGCGCTGCGGCTGCGGATGGTTTCGTCGGGCTTCTTTTCGTGGGCGCCCTCGCGGGCGGCGGGCAGGTCGGCGGGACGGGTCGCGGACGGCTTGTTCATGAGCATTTTCCTCCTGTGGGGTGCCAGGCGTTCGAGTGCCGGGCCTGGCGTCCACCGTGTCCAGCAAGACCCATACCCCCGGGGCGGATACGTTCAGCTCGGCGTCATATCACGTTCAGCTTTTGGTTTGCTTTCGTTCAGCTCCCTGTTGCTTTTCCACCCTAGGTGTATACGCGTATCGGCCGAAACCGACAGCCGACTGAAAGTCGGCCAGCCCAGAATCGCGTTCAGCATCCTGCAAGCCGCGCGATGCGCCCGCAAAAAAACCCAAGGGTGGAGGTAAGAGCACATGAAATTCCCTACATGCATGGCAGGGCCGGGAGGGTGTCGGCCATGAACATGAACAATCGCAACTTCGTCAGGGGATTGTTCCTGATCGCCTTCGCGCTGGTGTTCGGCGGGGTCGCGTCGACCTACCCCCTGGGCAACCTTGCGCGTTTCGGCCCCGGCCTGTTCCCCTTGCTGATATGCGGCTGCCTGCTGCTGGTCGGCATCATCACGGTGATCCGGGCGTATTTCGTCGAGCCGGTCCCGCTGAACTACAGCATCCGCAACATCGCCATCGTCATGGCCAGCCTGATCGGTTTCGTGCTGGTATCGAACTACCTGAACATGCTGCTCGGCATCGTGTTCCTGGTGTTCTGCTCGACGCTGGCCGGCACCTCCTATTCCGTGGCGCGCAACGTCAAGATATCCGCCGGCCTGATCGTGGTGGCGCTCGCCTTCAAATTCCTGCTGGGCTTGAACCTGCCACTCCTATGATCGAAATCCTGCACAACCTCTCGTTCGGCTTCGAACAGGCGCTGACACTGGAAAACCTGATGTACTGCGCTCTGGGCTGCACGGTCGGCACGCTGATCGGCCTGCTGCCCGGCCTGGGACCGCTGTCCACCATCAGCCTGTTGCTGCCCATCACCTACTCCATCCCCGCCGGCGGCGCCCTCATCATGCTGGCGGGCATCTACTACGGCGCACAATATGGCGATAGTGTCAGCGCCATTACCATGAAGATCCCGCATGCGAGCAGTATCGTGGCATGCATAGACGGATACCAGATGAACCTGAAGGGCAAGACGGGCCTGGCGCTGTTCACGGCCGGCCTGTCCAGCTTCATCGGGGGCACGGTGGCCATCGTGGTGCTGTCGACGATGGCGCCGGCGCTGGGCGAAGTCGGCATGCTGTTCGGGCCGGCCGATTACTGCGCGCTGATGCTGCTGGGGTTCTTCTGCGTCAGCTTCGTCAGCAGCGGCAGCCTGTTGAACGGCCTGGCCATGGCCATGATAGGCATCCTGCTGGGCGTGATCGGGACCGACGTCAACAGCGGGATGGCGCGCTACACCATGGACTTGATCTTCCTGCAGGATGGCGTGGGGCTCATCAGCATCGCGCTGGGCTGCTTCGGTATCGCCGAGATCGTCAAGAACCTGGATGCGCGCAATACGCTGACGCCCTTCAATGGCAAGATCAAGCTGTTGCCGAACTGGACCGAGTTCAAGCGCATCATCCCCAGCGCCTTGCGCGGCAGCGTCATCGGTTCGGTGCTGGGCATCCTGCCCGGCGGCGGTCCGACGATCGCGCAGTTCGCCGCCTACGCCGCCGACAAGCGCTTCAGCAAGTACCGCGACGAAATCGGGCAGGGCGCCATCGAAGGCGTGGCGGGCCAGGCGGCGGCCGACGAAGCCGCGGCGCGGACCAGCTTCATTCCCCTGATGGCGATCGGCATTCCGGAAAACGCCGTGATGGCGCTGATGCTGGCGGCCTTCATCGTCAAGGGCGTGCAGCCGGGACCCAACATGATCGCCAACCACCCCGATCTGTTCTGGGGGCTGGTGGCCAGCATGTGGATCGGCAACTGCTTTCTGCTGATCCTGAACGTGCCGCTGGTGCGCTATTGGCTGTCGGTGTTCAAGATCCCGTACACCGTGCTGTTCCCCGCCATCCTGTTCTTCTGCTGCGTCGGAACGTTCAGCATCAATAACAGCCTGGACGATATTTACATTACCGCGGTGTTCGGCTTCATCGGCTACCTGTTCATGCGCCTGGGCATGGAGGCGGCGCCGCTGATGCTGGGCTTCATCCTGGGACCGATGCTGGAGGAAAACTTCCGTCGCGCGATGCTGCTCAGCCGTGGGGACTTCGGCATCTTCGTTTCGCGGCCTATCAGCGGCACGCTGTTTGCGGTCATCGGCGTCATCGTGGCGTGGCAGGCGTGGTCGTTCTTCCGCAAGAACCGGCAACGCAAGGCCGCCGCCCTGGCCGCCGCGCAGCCTGTCGCGCAGGTGGATTGAACGCCAAGCACACGACCGAGTATGTGCCGCCGCCCGGCCTCACTGGCCGGCATCCTGAATGCCCTCCCTTCCGGGAGGGCATTTTTTTCAACCGTCGCCGCGTGCGGACGTGACGGCCGCGGGTTCCGCCGCTTGTACCGGCGTTTGTACCGGCGCGGGTGCGGCGGGGGGCAGCAGCCTGCCCTGCACCCATAGTCTCAACGTGCCGGCGGCGATGGCCAGCACCACCATATTGGCCAGCACAAACAGCACAGGCGCCAGCGTCGCGAAAGCGCCTGCGCGATCGATGATGGACAGGCGAACGGTGGCGCCAGCCAGCGCGGTGGCGCCGAAGGTAAAGGCCCAGTACGCGGGCGAGAATGGTTGCTCGCCTATCCAGCGTGCCATGCGCGCCAGCAGCAGCGCCTGCAACAGGGCGTAGCCGATCAACATATGGGCGAACAGGTCGGGCTGGCCGCCGCCCACCGACAGGTAGCACACCGCGCCGACGGCCGGCGGGGCGAGCTGGATGCCCAGCGTCGGCCGCAGCGCGGGCGTCAGCGGCGCCGCCGTGTAGAGCCTGTGCAGCAGCACCGACTCGATCGCCAGCCAGGCGAAAAACGCCGCGCCGAAGGCCATCTGCCCCCACTCGCGCCAGCCCAGCGCTGCGGACACGGTGCCCGTCACGAATCCGCCCGCCACCAGGGGCAGATACAGTACCGGCGTGGTGGCGGCGTGATCGCGCCCGCCGCGCCAGAGCAGGCCCGTGCGCCATACGCCGAAGGCGAACGTCGCCGCCACGCCGAGCATGAACAGGAGGATCGCTGCGGACCGCGAATACGGCAACGCACCCTGGGCCACCAGCATGGTCGCCACCCCCGCCAGCCCGATGAAGCAGCACTGGACCGCATGTTCCGCTTCGGCACGCGCGACCGCCGGCGCGACGATCCACTTCAGTCCGTACAGCACCGCAATGGCCAGCCAGGCCAGGAAGGCGAGGGCGTAGAGCGCTTCGCCCACCGCCGCCGGTAGCGACCAGGCCGCATGCGCAGCGCGCCAGTTCCCGGCCAGTCCCGCCAGGCCGAGCACGATCGCGAAGAAAGATGGGGGAATCAGCGGAATGCCGCGCGATGTCGATGCTTTGCTCATTGGCTGTCCTTCGTCGTGCCGCCGCGGGGGCGCCCGTTCGTGAGTGTAGGTGCAACGGGTGCCTGGACGCTGCGCTTCCTTCGCTTCCTTCGCTTCCTTCGCTTACCTCGCTTACCTCGCTTACCTCGCTTACCTCGCTTACCTCGCTTACCTCGCTTACCTGGCGTAGGCCTGCGCGACCTGGCCGACCAGCGTGGCCCATGGCATATCGAGCGCGGCGTATACCGCGCCGGCCTCGGGCCGCCCGTTGTCCTTGAGGATTTCCACCATCAAGGTCGCGTAGTCCGACACGATGACGCCCGCCTGCTGCATGCGCAGCAGGCCGACCTGGTGCTTGGTTACGCTGAAGGTGCCCGACGCGTCCACGGCGACGTAGGCATCCAGGCCTCGCGCAACGGCCGTCATGGCCGGGAATGCCGCGCAGACCTCCAGCGATATGCCGGCGAAGATCAGTTTCCTGCGGCCGGTCGCCTCGATGGCGCGCGCCACGCGTTCGTCGTCGTAGGCATTGACCGTGGAGCGGTTGATGATCTCCACGCCGGGCAAGGCCGCTACCAGCTCCGGAAAGGTCGGGCCCCACATGCTGTCGCGCGCGGTGGTGGTCACGACGATGGGCAGGCCCAGCGCCTTGGCGGCCTTGGCCAGCGCGACGACGTTGTGCTTCAGCTCGCCGGTGGAGTAGTCGCGCACGCCGGTCATCAGGCCGACCTGGTGGTCGACCAGGATCAGGGCGGCGTTGTCGGCGGTCAGCGGTTCGTAGGCGCGGTGGGTCATGGCATCTCCTGAAGGGTTCGTTGACGCGGCGGAATGTCGCCACAGGGACATGCTATGCACTGGACCATCCGCCGAAAAGACGCCAGAATTCGAACCCAGCGTCCAATTTTCTGGACGATCGTTCCGGACCTCGAGGTGCCGCGTGCTGGATTTGAACGACTTCTATTTTTTCGTGCAGGTCGTGGATCGCGGGGGCTTCACCGCCGCCGGCCGCACGTTGCGGATGCCCAAATCCACGCTCAGCCATCGCATCCAGCAGTTGGAAGGCGAGCTGGGCGTCAGGCTGTTGAACCGTACGTCGCGCCGCTTCGGCGTGACCGACGCGGGGGAAGATTTCTACCGCCACGCCGTGGCGATGCTGCGCGAGGCCGAACTGGCCGAGTACACCATCCGCAACCGCCTCGCGGAACCCACCGGCACCGTGCGCTGCACGGCGGGCGTGGCGACCATGCAGTTCGCCCTGTCCGACCTGATCGCCGACTTCCTGGCGCAGCATCCCAAGGTGGATATCGTCGCGCACGCGGCGGATCGCCCCGTCGACATCGTCGGCGAAAACTACGATGTCGCCGTGCGCGCGCATTCCGATCCGCTGCCGGATTCCAACCTGGTGCAAAGGACGCTGGCGCCCGCGCCCTGGTTCCTGTTCGCCGGGTCCGGCTATATCGCCGAGCATGGCGCGCCGCGCACGCCGCGCGACCTGCAAGGCCATCCGTCGCTGTTCATGATGCGTACCGGCGTGGCGCCCGCGTGGCGCCTGCGGCACGCCAGCAAGGCGGGCGAGGAGATCGTCATGCCCCTGACGCCACGCCTGCTCAGCGACGACATGGTCGGCCTGCAGCAGGCGGCCATCAAGGGCCTGGGCGTGGTGGCCTTGCCCAGCTACATCTGCCGCGCCGCCGTGCGCGCGGGCACGCTGCAACGCGTACTGCCGGAATGGATCGCCGGCGACTCCACGCTCACCGCGCTGATTCCCTACAGGAAAGGCCTGCTGCCTTCGGTGCGGGCCTTCCTGGACCATCTGGTGGCGGAGTTCCCCAAGACCGTGCTGCTGTAGATCGTCCAGCGGGTTGGACGCTGCGTTCCGCTCCGGACGGCTTCTCGCCCGTCGCCCGCGTTCGCACAATCGTTGCCAGGACAACAGTCTTGGAGCGATACCGCATGCGTGACACATCCACTACATCGACCACCGGCATGGCGAGCGAACGGCTGGGCGCCGTCGTCCGCGGCATGCCGCACCGGATAGGCACGGGTTTCAGCGCCTATCATTTCTCCGAGGAAATGTTCGGCGGCCGTATGGATCCGCTGTTGATGGTCGATCACTTCGTGATGACCGCACCCACTTTCGAGCCGCATCTGCATGCCGGGCTGTCGGCGGTCACGGCCTTGTTCGAGGATAGCCGCGGCAGCTTCCTGAACCGCGACACGCTGGGCCGGAACATTGCCCTGGGCGGCGGCGACCTGTACTGGCTGGCGGCGGCCAGCGGCGCGGTGCATGAAGAGCGTCCGGCGGACGGTGCCCGCGTGCATGCCCTGCAGATTTTCGTCAACCTGCCCGCCCGCCTGAAGGCCGCGCCGCCCCGCGCGCTGCACGTGCAGGCGCGGTCCGTGCCGGTACTGCAAGGCCCGGGCCATCGCGTCCGCGTCGTGCTGGGCCGCAGCGGCGACGCGGCGGGCGCGGATGGCACGCCTGAGGAAATGACCTTGCTCGACGGCTTCCTGTCGCCGGGAGGCGGCTACACGCATACCCTGCTGGAGGGGCGGCAGGCCTGGGTCTATGCGGTGTCCGGCGCGGTCGCGGTGCACTGCCATGGCGAGACGCGCATGCTGGATGCGGGCAGCGCGACCACGGTCGCCGCCGGCGCGCTGGCCGACGTCACGGTCGCGTCCAGGGAGGCGGCGCATTTCGTCCTCCTGGCCGGCGTCCCCATACGCGAGCGCTTCTACAAGTACGGACCGCTGGTGATGAGCTCCGCCGCGGAGGTGCGTCGCACGCTGGAGCGCTATGCGGAAGGCGGCTACGGCCAGATACCGGCGGACGTCCCGGCCGAAATGTCGGCCGGCGTACCGGCCGAGACTCGGGCGAAAACAACGGCCACATCGACGGCGACATCGGCGGCTACCGCGGAATCGGAGGGCTAGGGATGGCACACGCACACACCGGGCAGCCGAAGAACCGTACGGTCATCGTGCCCATCACGCCGGAAGAAATCAGCCGCGAAGCCGCGCTGCGGGAGCGGTTCGCGCGCTTCTGGGCCGAGACCAAGGGCGCGCCCAGGGACGTCTATGACGTCTTCATCGCCGCCACGCCCATGGCGTCCGGTGCCGCCTGCGAAGCCGTGGAAGAAGAGACTGTCCACGGCTGGTGGATACGCCCGCTGGACGGCGCGGCGCCGCCAGTAGGGCAGGGCTCGGCGATCCTGTACATCCACGGCGGCGGTTATGTGCAGGGCTCCGCCAAGGCCTATCGCGGCTTCGTCAGCCAACTCGTCGCCTTGACCGGCATCCCCGCGCTGGCCATCGATTATCCGCTGGCGCCGGAGGCCACCTTGCCCGCCGCCACATCCGCCGCGCTCGCCGCCTGGGATTGGCTGGTGGCGCGCGGCTGCGAACGGATCGCGATCGTCGGCGATTCGGCGGGTGGCGGGCTGACCTTGTCGACGCTGATCCAGTTGGCGGCCGGCACGGGCCAGGCCCATCGCGACGTCGCGGGTCATGACCACAAGGCCAGGCGCGAACCGCGTCCGGTTGCCGGCGTCGTGTTCTCGCCCTGGACCGATCTGGCTTTCACTGGCGCGTCGATGCGGGATCCCGCCGTGCAGGACCCCCTGATCGGCTTCGATTACCTGCGCGATTGCGCGCGCAAGTACCTGGGCGATGCGCAGCCGCGCGACCCGCTGGCTTCGCCGCTGCATGGCGACCTGCGCGGTCTTCCGCCCCTGCTGATCCAGGTCGGTACCGACGAGCGCCTGCTGGACGACTCCCGCCAGTTCGCCGAACGCGCCGCCGCAGCGGGCGCGCGGGTCGAACTCGAAATCTGGCAGGGCATGCATCACGTGTTCCAGCTGGACCTCGCGCACTTGGAAAGCAGCCGCACCGCGCTCGCGCATGCGGCGAATTTCCTGCGGGCGGGGTGCACTGGCTGACCGCGCGGCAGGCCCGATGCGCGCGCGTCCCGTCGACGTCGCGCGCCGGCTGGACGCTCGCGCCGCCAATACGCCGTTATTGCGGACTTAGCTTCATCGTGGCGGCCAGCCGCTGGTTGCGGGCCAGCTCGTCCTGGTAGAAGGTGTCCGCCTGCGCCAATGACATGGGCGTCATCGGGCGGTTGCCGGTATCCACGGACCACTTCTGATACTTCTCGCCATTCACCACGGACGAGATCGCCGCGTGCAGTTTCTCGACCACGGGCTGTGGCGTCTTGCTGTTCACGAATACGCCAGGCCACACCTTGTAGTCGAAATTCTTCAGCACTTTGCTTTCGCCAGCCGCGGGCACGTCGGGAAGCAGGTCGTTGCGTGTGTGCGTCGCCATGCCGACCGCTTTCAGGCGGCCGCTGCGTATCATGTCCAGTACCGATGAGACCAGGGGTATGAACGCGTAGTCCAGTCCCTTGCCGATCAAGTCCTGCACGATGGGCGATATTCCCTTGTAGGGAACGTCCAGCGACTGGACGCCGGCCTGCGCGCGGAAGTCGGCCGCGGCCAGGTGCGGTGTCGATCCGATCCCCCAATTACCGAACGAGTATTCGGGGGCGCCCGCGCCCTTCATGCGGTCTATCAATGCATCGATGCTGGCCGGGGCATCATCGCGCGCCGTCACCAGCACGAAATCGGAGAAGATCAGCGGATGGATCAGGCGCAGTTCGTCCGGCTTGTATCTGGCCGAAGCCGATACGATGGGATTCATCACCGCATCGTTGCCGGTCAGCACTACCAGGTAATGGCCGTCCGCGGGCTGCCGCAGGTACGTCAACGTGGCGACACTGCCGCCCGCGCCGCCCTGGTTTTCGATGACCACCGGTTTGCCCAGCACTTGCTGCAACTGCGCCGACAGCTGCCTGGCCGCCACGTCGGCGCCCCCGCCCGGCGGGTAGCCGACCTTGATGACGACATTCTGTGTCGGGAAAGTATCGGCTGTCGCGTTGGCCGTGGCCATGCACGCCCAGGCGAACAGGGCTGCCCGGCCAAGGCGGACCAGAAAGGACGCAAGCATCGTCGTTGCGGTGCGGGGCATGGAAGTCTCCTGATATTGTCGTTTTTGATGTGATCGCGGGACGCGCCGGCTGGTGCCGGCAGCCCGGGTACCACATCGTCACCACTTGGGGTCGATATCGGCCAGTTGCGCGATGCCCCGGCCGAAGGAAAAGTTCTCGTTGGGCACCGGCACGAATGCGATGAAGACGTCGTCGGGCGATACCGCCGCATCCGCTTCCAGCAGGCGCGTCATGGCCGCCATCAACTTGCGCTTGTCGGCGATCGGGCGGTGCGCGCCGATCAGTACCTCGATGATCATGGCGCCTTCCGTTCGCGCCATGTCCATGAAGGTGGGATGGATGAACAGTTCGTCGTCGCCGTGTTCGGAAATCACGATGAAGCGGTCTCCCTCGGGTATGCCCAGGCCTTGTACCAGCGACTGGTTCAGCGCGTTGCCGATCGCCATCTTGCGGTCGCGCGTGTAACGGCCCTTGGGGATATGCGCGTGGAATACGGGCATGGAAAAACCTCCGGTATGTGCGCCAGGGTCCGCCTGGCATCGGCGCTAGCGGGCCGCCAGGTGGTCGACGAACCATTCGACGGCCGCGCCGCTGGATAGCGAGAAATACTTGTCGTAGGGATCGAAATGCCCACCGGGCAGCAGCACCAGGCGTTTGGGCTGGAGCGCCCGTTCGTAGGCCTGCAACTCCAGGTCGGTCATGGTCAGGCGATCGTCCTGGGCGACGATCATCATCAGCGGCGTGGGAGAGACCCTGCCCACCCACAGGCCCGGCTCGTACATGCGCGCCGCGTGCGTGGATCGCAGCGTTACGGTATTGGACCAGCGTGCCTCGCACAGGTCGCGGGTGTAGAAAGCCACGGCATCCGGCGAACGGTAGGCGGCGGGCCGCGCGGGGTCGGCATCGACGATGGCCTGATAACGGGGCGCTTCGCCGCGATGCTGTGCCCTCAGGTCTTCGGTCAGCGTCTCCACGAAGGCCGGCGCAACGTCGGGGGAAACTCGCCGCCGTCCCTGCTCGAAGCCGCTGATGGTGGGCACCTGCGAGACCACGCAGCGCACTCGCCGGTCCGTCGCACCCAGCACCAACGCGTGGCCACCGCTGTAGCTGGTCCCCCAGATGCCCAGGCGCTGCGCATCCACCTCCGGACGTCTTTCCAGATAGGACAGCGCGCGTCGCCAATCGGCGATCTGCAGCCAGGGATCGATATCTTGCCGGGGCTCGCCGTCGCTCGCCCCGAAGCCGTGATGGTCGTGCACCAGCACCGCGAAGCCGGCGCGCGCGAAGGCCTGCGCATACGGTTCCAGGCCGTGCTCCCGGATCGCCGCATAGCCGTGGCACATGGATATGGCGGGGACCCGCGATTCTCCCGTGCCATCCGGCAGGAAATACCAGCCGCGTAGGGTCGCGCCGGATTCTCCGGTGAACTCGATTTCCTGTCTGGTCGGCATGTCGTACCCGCGTCGTGGACAATATGAGTATATGCGCATAATATTCATGTCACTGTGGGATGACAAGCCCTTTCGATAAAACGGAGCCGAGACATGAACACGCACGTCGATCACGCGTCGCCGCGATCGCAAGCCGCCTCCCCGGCGGCATACCCGATACGCACCGTGGTATTCATTCATGGATTCCTGGATAGCGGCGCGTCCTGGCAGCCACTTGCGCGGGCCTTGGCTCCCTATGGCCTAGCGTGCCTGGCGCCGGACCTACGCGGAGCCGGAGAGCGCGCCGATCAGGACGGGCCTTATACGCTGGCGCAGGCGGTCGACGATGTGCTTGACGTGCTGCGCGAACCTGTCGCGGCAGGTGGGGTCGCGCTGGTCGGCCACAGCATGGGCGCGCAGATCGCGGAACTGGCGGCACTGCGGTCGCCTCGATCCGTCTCGGCGCTTGTCCTGATCACGCCGACACCCTTGGAAGGCAATGTATTGCCAGACGAGGTGCGCGCCATGCTGCGGGAGTCGGGCGGCGACGTCGCCGCCCAACGCGGCATCAGGAAAGCCTTCTCGCGGAATCTTCCCGATCAGCTGCTGGACGCCAGCCTGGATCCCCGGCGCATGATGGGCGTGGCGGCGGTGCGCGGTTATTACGACGCCTTCACCGGAGGGGATCGCGCGGGCAAGCATGCTGGCCAGTATGCCGGTCCTACCCTGATCCTGGGCGCCGTGGAGGACCCGGTGATTCCACCCGACATGGTGGAGCGCATACGTTCCACGCGGCACCCGCGCGCCGAGCTCGCCTTTATCGAGGGCAGCGGACATTGGCCCCAACTGGAGCAAGCGGCGAGCACCGCCGCGCATCTGGTGCGGTTCCTGCAGCCGGGGGCTCCGACTGGAAAATAGGAGTAGATGAGCGTATATTCCAGGCATGCCACGACACGAAGGAGCAAGGCATGCCCACGCTCGATGAGGAGCTCACGGTCAATATCGACGGTCTGTGCAACCTGACGGCCGTGCGCCGCGCGTCGCGCTACCTGACCGCTGTCTACGATCAGGCGCTCAGCCCGGCTGGATTGCGTATCACCCAGTTCTCCATCCTGTACCAGTTGGCGAAAAACGGCCCGATGCCGATCGGCGAACTGGCCGCCAAGCTGGCGATGGACCGCACCACGCTGTCGACCAATCTGAAGCTCCTTCAGCGTGACGGCCTGATCGACATGGCCGCGGGCGAAGACCGCCGTGCCAAGCTTGCCGTCATTACGAAAGCGGGCAAGTCACGCTACAAGCAGGCGTTTCCCTTGTGGTCCGATGTCCAGTCGCGCTTCGAGTCGAGCTACGGCGCCAAGCGTGCGCAGGATCTGCGCAAGGCCTTGGGCTTCGTCCTGCAAAGCGGATTCGAGCCCTGGGCGGAGAACGCCGCCTAGCGGCGCAGCCCAAGTCACGCCGTCGACCGGCGGCACCATGCGGGTTCGCACCCGCTTTCTTTTCCGCATATACGAGTATATGCTCATATATACCGACGACAACCACACCGGATAGTGACCGAGGAGACACGAAATGACCGATGCAGAATTGCTCGCCGCATGCACAAAGGCTTTTACCGGGTTCGACAGGAACGACAGGGCGGACCTGGTCGCCGCCCTGGCCGATGACGTCGTATTCGAGTTTTCCGACTCGTTGCCCTACGGCGGCACCTACCACGGAAAGAAAGAATTCCTGGCGTTCTGGAAGCACGTCAACAGTGAATATGAGTACTTCAACTATGACGCGCGCGCCGTGCTTCACGTCGAGGACTACATCATCGTTCCGGTGATTGCCCGCGCGAAGTCCAACGCGGGCCATTCGATGGAAAACGAACACTGCTTCCTGTTCCGCGTGAAGGACGGCAAGATCGTGTACGGCCGCATCTACGCCGATACGGCACGGGGCCGTGACGTGCTGGAAGGCCGGGAACCCCGCCGTTACCCCAAATTGCTGCTGGATTGAGGTCGGCGGCGCGTGAACGCTATCGCGCGTCGCGCAGCGCGGGATCGAGCCGGTCGCGTATCCAGTCGCCGACGATGGAAATGGACATCGTCGTCAGGAAGATGACGGTGCCGGGCAGGATGGCGATCCACCAGGCCGTGGTCAGGAAGGCGCGGCCGGATCCCAGCATCTGTCCCAGGCTGGTCAGCGGCGGCCGTATGCCCAGGCCCAGGAAGCTGAGCGAGGTTTCAAGCAGGATCACCTGCGGGAAGTTCAGCGTGAATTGCACGATCAACACGCTCAGGATATTGGGCAGGATGTGTCGGGAATAGATGTGCCAGGGCGGGGCGCCGAGTGCCTTCACGGCCGTGGCGTAGCCCTGGTTGTTGGCGGCGATGACCACGCCGCGCGTCAGGCGGGCGAACACTTCCCAGCCGTAGAAGCCCATGATCACGATGAACAGCGTGAAGCTGCCGCCGAACACGGCGATCAGCGCGAGCGCGATCAGGATGAAGGGCAGCGATGCCTGGACGTCCGTCAGCATCATGATGGTTTCTTCCACCACGCCGCGGAAATGCGCCGCCAGGAAACCGAGCGTGGTGCCGACGGCCGCGCCGATCGCCGTGCCGCCCAGCGCCACCAGGACGCTGAAGCGGATGGCATAGAGCAGGCGGCTGAGTATGTCTCGGCCCAGTTCGTCGGTGCCCAGCAGATGGGCGCTGGTGCCGCCCAGGAACACGGGTGGCGCCAGGCGCAGGCGCAGCGCCTGGGTGCGATAGTCGTAAGGCGCCAGTATGTCGGCCAGGCAGGCCACCGTCAGCAGCAGGACGATGAAGGCGATCGACAGGACCACCAGCGCCGGGTAGCGCTTTTCGGCGGCGACGCCGGCGGCCTTGTTGCGGCGCCAGGGCAGTGCGGACAGCATATTCCTAGCCCTCCTTGCGCGCGGCGCGCATGCGTGGGTCCAGCAGGGTGTAGATGAAATCCACCGCCAGGTTGGTCAACACCATCGTGACCGCGGTCAGGATCAGGATGGCCTGTACGACGGCGAAATCCCGGGACGTGACCGAGCCGACCAGCAACCGCCCGACGCCGGGCCAGCCGAACACGGTTTCGACGATGATCGAACCCGCGACCAGGTCGCCCAGCTTCAGGCCGGCGATGGTGACGATGGGAATCGCGGCGTTGGGCAGCGCATGCCAGACCACCCGCCGCAGGCGCGGGACACCCTTGGCGCGGGCCGCAACCATGTATTGGCGGTTGAGTACTTCCAGCATCGCCGAGCGGGTGAAGCGCGCGAACACGCCGGCGAAATGGGTGCCCAGGGTCAGGGCGGGCAGGATCAGATGCCACAGGGTGTCCGCGCCGGCGCTGGGCAGCAGGCGCAGATGCAGCGAGAACAGCAGGATCAGCAGGATGCCCAGGAAAAAGTTGGGCAGGCTGAAGCCCAGCACGGCGAAGCTCATGACGAAGCGGTCCACCGGGCGGTTGCGGTTCAGCGCCGCGACGATACCCAGCGCCAGGCCCAATGCCAGCCCGAAGCCGAACGCGGTCAGGCCCAGGCGCAGCGTATAGGGCAGCGCCGCGGCGATCAATTGCGTGGCGGGCGTCTGGTCGGACAGGGACAGGCCGAAATCGCCGTGCGCCAGGTTGCCCAGGTACGACAGATATTGTTGCCACAGCGGCTTGTCCAGCCCGAACTTCTCACGGTACTGCTGCACCACCTCGGGCGACGCCTGGTCGCCCACCAGGGCTTCCAGCGGGTCGCCAGACAGGTTCAGCGCGACGAAGGTGAAGGTGACGACGATCCACACCGTCAACAGCCCGCGCAGCAGCTTGCGCGTCAGCAGGCGGCCGTTCATGGGGCGTCCGGCACGCTGGGTGCCGCCGTGGATCCGGTCATCAGCACGGGATCGTTCAACAGGACGCCGCGCGGCCGCAATGCCAGGATGCGCGCCAGGCGCTCCGGCGTGGTGTCGCCGACTTCGCAGGGCGTGTGCTTGCCGCCCAGCGTGATCCACGTCGGCTTGTCGCGGAGCACGTCGATCGCCGCGGGATCATCGACCTGTCCTTCCCATACGCGGAAGGCGCGGGCGCCGGCACGTTCGAACTCATCGGCGCGCGTGTAATCCGGCAGGAAGGCCAGCAGGCAGGTGTCGGGCAGCAGCCTGCGCGCCAGATCCATCTGGCCGGCGTCGCGTACGCCTATCCAGACCCTGGCGGCCGCGCCGCAGGCACGTATATCGCGGGCTATCGCCTCGATGATGTCCAGATCCTGGGTCTTTACGTCGATCAGGACCGGCCGCAGCGGGGCGATGTCGGTCAAGGTGCGCGGCAGGGGCGAAAGACGTTCGCCGCCCGCGAGCGCCACCGCCCGCAGTTCATCCGCCGTCATGTCCGCGATGGCCCGTGGATCGCCCGCGATGCGTGACAGCGTGGCGTCGTGGCAGGCGAAGACGCAGCCGTCACGGGACAGGCGGGCGTCGCTTTCGACGATGTCGGCACCGATCTCGATGGCGCCGCGATACGCTGACTGCGTGTTTTCCACGTAGCGCGATGAGTAGCCGCGATGGGCGATGACCAGGGGTTTATGCATGCTGGGCACTTATCTGTTCCGCGAAATGGCAGCGCACCGTATGGCCGTCCTCCAAAGGACGCAACGCCGGCATTTCCCGCGCGCAGCGCGGCTGCGCGTAGGGGCAGCGGGTATGGAAACGGCAGCCGTCGGGCGGCTGGGCGGGACTGGGCGGGTCGCCCTGCAGGACGATGCGCGGCTTGTCCGGCGCCGTGCCCTCCGTACGCTGCAAGGTGGCCGAGATGTCGGGGATGGCCGACAGCAGTGCCTGGGTGTAGGGATGCAGCGGCCGCTCGTAGAGCGCGTCGGTGGGGCCTTCTTCCACGATCTGGCCCAGGTACATCACCGCGACGCGGTGCGACAGGCGCCTGACCACCCGCAGGTCGTGCGAAATGAACAGGTAGGCGATGCCGTGGTCATGCTGCAGTTTTTCCAGCAGGGCGATCACCGTGGCTTGCACGGATACGTCCAGCGCCGAGACGGGCTCGTCGCAGACGATCAGGCTGGGCTTGAGCGCCAGCGCCCGCGCGATCACCACGCGCTGCGCCTGGCCGCCGCTGATCTGATGCGGGTAGCGGTCGCGCAGGGCGTAAGGCAGCGAGACCGCGTTCATCAGGGCGTCCACCGCGGCGTCGCGTTCGCCGGCCGGGCCGATCCCGTGGAGGTCCAGGGGCTCGCGTATCTGCCTGGCGATGGGCAGCCGCGGATCCAGCGCCGCCAGCGGATTCTGGAAGATGATCTGCACTTCGCGCCGCTTGATCCGCCATTGCGCGTCGTTCAAGGCCGCCAGGTCCTGGCCCTTGAAACGGATGGCGCCGCGCGTCGGGCGGTCCAGGCCCACGATCATGCGGCCGGTGGTGGACTTGCCGCAGCCGCTTTCGCCGACCAGGCCCAGCGTTTCGCCGGTACGTACGTGAAAGGACACGTCTTCCACGGCCTGTATGGCGCGGCCGCCACGACCCGTCAGCGAGCGCGAGGCGCCGAAGTAGCGGCGCAGTTCATGGACTTCGAGCAGGGGTGCGCGCGCCGTCATGCCCATTCCTCGCGCCACTGGTAAACCGGCGCCCGGGTATCCAGGCGCGGCATGGCGGCCAGCAGTTCGCGCGTGTAGGCCGCGCGCGGTTCGGTGAATAGACGCGCGGCGGGCGCGGTCTCGACCACGCGTCCGTGGCGCATGACCAGCACATCGTCGGCCATTTCGGCGACCACGCCCAGGTCGTGGGTGATGAACAGGATGGCCATGCCCAGCTCGGCCTTCAGCCGGTTCAAAAGATCCAGTATCTGGGCCTGGATGGTGACGTCCAGGGCCGTGGTCGGCTCGTCGGCGATCAGCAATCTGGGGCCGCAGGCCAGCGCCATCGCGATCATCACGCGTTGCGCCATGCCGCCGGAAAACTGGTGCACGTACGAGGCCAGGCGCTGCCGCGGTTCCGGAATGCCCACCATGCGCAGCAGCTCGACGGCGCGCGTCGCCCGCCGGGCACGGTCCAGCGGCGTATGCAGGGCCAGCGTTTCATCCAGCAGCTTGCCCACCGTGTGGACCGGATTCAGCGAGCCCAGCGGGTCCTGGAACACCATGCCGATGCCGCTGCCGCGCACCTGTCGCAGTTCGCCTTCGGACAGCGTGGCCAGGTCGCGGCCCTGGAACAGGATGCTTCCGGCGGTGCGGCGGCCGTTGCGGGCCAACAGGCCCAGGATGGCCTGGCAGGTAATGCTCTTGCCACTGCCGCTTTCGCCGACGATGCACAGCGTGCGGCCCTGCGCGACGTCGAAGCTGACGTCATGCAGGACGTCGGCATAGCCTGCCGCGGTGCGGAAGCCCACGCGCAGGCCTTGCACGGATAACAGGGTGTCCAATTACTTCGGCCCGAACGAGAGGTTGTCGGGACGGAAGTCCATGTAGTACTGCGAGTACGGTTCCCACCGCACCGTCTTCTTCATGGCGTACCCGGTCGCCGGGTTGTACAGCATGGTCATCGGCATATCGTCCTCGAAGATGTCCAGGACCTTCTGGTATGTGGCACGCCGCTGGGCCAGGTCTGCCTGCGTGTAGAGCGACTGCGAAAGCGTGTTGAATTCCGGCGTCGGCGTGTAGACCTTGGACGACTTCTGCACTTCGGAATTGGCTCCCCAGAGGATCAGCAGCGAGCCGGTGGGATCCGGAATGCGGTAGGTGTTCGACCAGGCGTACATCTGGATGCCGGGCTTGCGCACGTCCTTGAAGCTGTCGACGAAGTCGATGCGCACGTTGATGCCCACCGCCCGCCACATCTCCTGCATGATCTGCGCGGCTTCGACGTTGTAGAGGTAGTAGTTGGGGATCAGGCGGTAGGAGATCTCCTGGCCCTTGTAGCGGCTTTGCTTCAGCAGCTTTTTCGCCTGCTCGGGATCGTATTGGTAGCCCACGCGATTCTTGTCGTACAGGTTGCCGAAGCTGGGCAGCTGGTAGCCGTTGGGCGCATAGCTGCGGCCTTTCCACAGCGCGTCGATCAGGGCCTTGCGATCGATGGCCAGGCTCAGCGCGTGACGCAGGTTCTTGTCGGACAGCAGCGGATCGTTGGTGTTGAAGACGACGACGTGGCTGTTCTCCATCGCGACCGTCTTCAGCGTCAGGTCCTTGTACGCGGACAGGCTTTGCCACTGGTCTGGCGGGATCTCGGCGGCGATGTCGTACTCGCCGGAAACCAGGCCGGCGATGCGCGCGGCGACTTCGGGCACGGACTTGAAGGTGACGGTCTTGGCGGCCGGCTTGCCTTCGTAGTACTTGTCGAAGGCCTGCAGCGTGATGTGGTCGTTCTTCTGGTAGCTGGCGAACTTGTACGGTCCGGTCCCCACGGGATTGAAGCGCAGCGCCTTGGCGGCTTCGTCCATCCATACCTTGGCGGGCACGCCGTCCTTGCGGTACTTGTTCCAGGCTTCGTCGCAGATCACGAAGGACATGTAGCTGGACAGCCGCTGGTCCAGGGAAGCATCGTGTTCCGCGGTGGTGAAGCGCACCGTCATGTCATCCAGCTTTTCGACTTTCTTCAAGGTGCCGAAGTAGGCCGGGCCTTCGGCGTAGTAGGCATCCGGGCCCCACAGGCGCTCGGCGGAAAACGTCGCCAGGACGTCGTCGGCATTGAAGGGGCTGCCGTCATGGCAAACGACGCCGGCGCGCAGCTTGACGTCGAAGGTGGTGGGCGTGGTCCAGGCCCAGCTCGTCGCCAGGCCGGGCTGCAGCCGGGCGCCGCCGTTGGCCTCGGGGTGGTCGAAGTCGCGGCGGATCAGCGTGTCGTAGATGGAGTAATAGGCGCGCACGTCGACCGTGCCGTTCCCCGCCGCGGGATCCAGCGTGCGAGCCAGTTCGTTGACGGCGACGGTCAGGCTGGGGCGCGTGTCGGCGGCGGATTGCGCCTGCGCGACGCCCAAGGCTTCCGTGGCCATGCCGATGACCGGCAGGCATAGCAGCACGCCCTTGGCGGCGTACCGGTTCAGTTTGATCATGTTGTCTCCCGCGCGCGTAAATGGATGATGGGTTCGGTGCGTTCAGCGGCGCCTGGCGCCGCCGGCCTTTTCGAAGCTGATCCGCAGGTCTTCCAGCCTGGCCAGCGCTTCCATGGAACGGCCGCGATCGACTCGCGTGAGCTCCAGGATCAAGGTGTTACAGATCGCCATGGGTACCGTCAGCGATTGGAATTCGCCGGGTTCGCCACGCCGGGCGGTGATGGTCAGCCGCGCTTCCACGGGCAGCGTCAGGTCGGTCAGCAGGATGCTGCCGGCTCCCGTGTCGCGGGCCAGCTTCAGCGCCAGCGCGACGCCGGGGCTGTCGTGGCGAAAGATCATCCCGAAGACCAGGTCCTTGTCCGTCAGGCTGATGAGCTCGTCGGCCGCCTGCCAGTCGGCATGCGACAGCCCCACCGCGTGGTAGCCCGAACGCTTGAGCCGGCGTGCGAAGAGCTCGGCCAGGCTGCCGGCATGGCTTTCGCCGATCACGATGATGCGGCGTGCCCGGCGCAGGGCGTCGGTGGCGGCGGCGATTTCCTTCTGGGTGACCTGTTCCATCAGGCGGCCGAGCGCGGCGATCTCGCCGGCTATGACGGATTCAAGCAGCGTGCTGCCGGTGGCGTTGTCGATGCGCTTGCGCACCCGCGCCGACGCGTCGAGTTCGAACACCATGGCCTCGCGCATGGCGCGGTAGGAGTCGAACCCCAGCTTGCGCGCCAGCCGTCCGGCCGTGGACGGATGCACGCCAGCCCGTTCGGCGATCTTGTGCGCGGGCATGAAGCTGCCCACCGTCGTGTCGGAAAGCAGTACGTCCACGAGCTTGCGGTCGGAGCCGGTGAGGGTGTCGTTCTTGTCGGCGACGAGTTCTTCGAAGCGCATCCTGGCCTTCAGGCGATTTATTTGGTGGGAGCGGTGGAAAGCGACAGGCCGCGATGGTACTGCAAAATATATTGCAGTAATTTTACAGCTGCAAGATTAGTTGCAGAGCAGCAAAATATCTTGCACTGCCGCATGCGGAGGGCAGGCGGGGCCGTAGTGGGTAGGCTGGCGGGGTGTGGGGGCTAGGCGAGCTCGCCCGTGCCGTGGGGTGGGGCGTACATCACGACCAGGGCGGTGGCGGGGCCCCCCAGGCTGCGTCCGCGATGCGGCATGCGGGAATCGAAATGCAGCGTGTCGCCGGCTTCCAGCATGAACTTGTCCATGCCGATCTGCCATTCGACACGGCCGGACAGGATGTGGATGAGTTCCTCGCCGTCGTGCTCGAAGAAAACGTACTTGTCGATCTGGTCGGGAAACGTGAACAGAAAGGGTTGCAGCGCCCGGCCATGCGTGGCGTTGGACACCGACAGGTAGTCGTAGCCGAAGGCGGTGCCGCCCAGCACCGTGGGCCGCCGTTCGTTCCTGCGTACCAGGCTGACGCCCCGCCAGTCGTGCACCGGGGCATGGTCGGCCAGCAGGCCGGCGGCCTCCACCCCCAGTACTTCCGCGATGCGGGTCAAGGTGGCCAGCGGCGGGACCTTCTGGCCGTTTTCGATGCGCGACAGATAGGCCTTGCCGAAGCCCGCTCGTTCGGCCACGTCCGCCAACGTCAGCTTGGCTTGCTGGCGCAGGCCGCGGATGCGTTCGCCCAGCGCGATGTGCGCCGGGGTTTCGGCGTCAGCGGTATCCTGCTCGAGCGGAAGAGCGCTGTTCGGGATGGCTTTGCGGCGGGACGATGGTCGACGAACCGGTTTCATGGGCCTGAAGTCATGTTTACTGCTTGCAGCGAAGTTTACCGCCTATGTTTCCCGTCAAAGATCGAGCGTGACGCCGACGCGCGCACGCGACACGCACAGGGCCAATTTTTCCTGCCGCTGGGAGGCGCTCAGGAATGCGTCGCGATGCAGCACCGTGCCATCCGTGTAGGCGCAGACGCAGGCGCCGCAGACGCCCATCTCGCAGGAGGAGGGCAAGGCATGGCCCTGCCGCCGCAGGACATCCAGGGCCGACTCGTTCGCCGCCACCCGCAGCATTGCACCCGTCGAGGCAATGCGGATGTCGAAGGGCTCCGGCTTGAAGTTTTCGTCCAGCGCCGCTTCGAACACCTCGAAGTGCACCTGGGCTTCAGGCCAATGCGCCGTGGCCGCGCGCACCGCGGCGATCAGGCTGGCGGGCCCGCAGCAATAGACATGCGTGCCATCGGAGGGATCGCCCAGCGTGGCCGCATCGAAGCGGCTTCCGCCGGGGTCGCCGCTGAACCAGGTGGCCAGGGCGCTGGCGCCGCAGAGGGTTTGCAGCGTGTCGAGCAACGGTGCCGACTGCTGCTGCCGTGCGCAGTAGTGCAGCAGGAAATCCTGGCCCTGGGCGCGTGCCTGCCAGGCCAGCGAGACGAAAGGCGTGATGCCGATGCCGCCGGCCACGAAAATGTGGCGCCTGGCCTCGGGCGCCAGCGGGAAATTGCTGCGCGGCGCGCTCACGGGCAGTATCAGCCCCGGCTTGGCGTGCTCGTGCAGCCAGCGCGATCCGCCGCGCCCGGTGTCGCTGCGCTTGACGGCGATCGTGTAGTGGGAGGTCTGCCGCGGATCGCCGCAAAGGGAATACTGGCGGATCTTGCCGCCCGGGATATGCACGTCCACGTGCGCACCGGCTGGCGCCTCGGGCAAATTGGGGCGTGTGGGATGGACGAAGCGGATGATCTTGATCCCCGAGGCGTCCTGCGAGACCTCGGATACCTGCAGCTTCATGATGATGCGGGCGGACATGGACGGCTCTCCGGTCAATCCAGCGGTTCGATCGCATCGCCGGGTGCGATCCAGCCGCCTTGTTCGATGGCGCAATTCAGTCCGGAACGGTTGTACAGCGGCAGGTATAGCGGCATGCCCAGCAGCTCTTCCAGATACTTGCAAGGAAAGTTCATGCGGCCGCCGCGCAGAATGGTGTTGCCCACGCGGAAACGCTTGCCTACGAGATGATCCAGCGGGACGCCGCTGACCGTCAGGTTGCGGCGGTGTTCTTCCGGCTTGAGGATGATGGGGCCCGCCTGCAGGGGCGGGTCGTTGCGCGCCAGCGCGTCCAGTACCTCCGCCGCGAACAGCGTCACCTCGCGTATGTCGGGCTTGGGCGAGTAGGTGCCGGTTCCCAGGAAATACCGGTCGCCGACGATGCCTTTGCCCGCGATGAGCTCGGCCCGCTGCAGTTCCTCCATTTCATAGGAAGCCGCGGGGGCGATATGAATGTGCAACAGGCGGCCGCCAGTCCATGTCGTCATTGTCGTGTCCTCCCTTATTTCGACGCCGCGGCGATTGCCTCGATCTCGACCAGCACGTCGCGCGGCAGGCGGGCGACTTCGATCGTGGAGCGCGCGGGCACGGC
Source organism: Bordetella genomosp. 8 (assembly GCF_002119685.1). NCBI lineage: Bacteria > Pseudomonadati > Pseudomonadota > Betaproteobacteria > Burkholderiales > Alcaligenaceae > Bordetella > Bordetella genomosp. 8. Next base: position 891,257 of record NZ_CP021108.1, read on the forward strand.
GCCCGGAAAGAACGATGCGTAGACCTCGTTCATCGCGGCGAATTGGTTCATGTCCTTCAGGAACACGGTCGTCTTGACGGCGCTGGCCAAGGAGGCGCCGCCGGCCTGCAGGACGGCCTGGACGTTGGCCAGCGATTGCCGCGTCTGGGCCTGGACACCATCGGGGACCGCGCCGGTCGCGGGATCGATGGGTAATTGGCCCGAGCAGAACACCAGGTCGTTCAGGCGGACACCCTGTGCATAGGGCCCCACCGCGGCGGGTGCGTCGGCGGTCTGCAGGGGAAGCGGCTGGGTCATGGCGGCGTATTCCTTCCGAGTCGAGTGCGGGCCGGCGTGTCACGCCGGCAAAAGTTGCCTATAGGGAAACATGAGTGTAGCGGAAATGGCTTATCCGTGGCCGATGGACGTGCCCTTCGTCTCCCGGGCAAACAGGGCGGCGACCAAGGTGATCAGGGCGACACCGATCAGCAGCACGGACACCCCGGTGGTGCCGCCGAACTTCTCGACCAGCAGCGTGGCGAACACCGGCGTCAACCCGCCGCCGATCGCCGCGGACACCTGGAAGCCGAACGAGGCGCCGGTATAGCGCGAACTCGCGCCGAACAGTTCGGGGAAATAGGTCGCTTCGACGCCGAACATCAGGCCCTGGCCCAGTATCAGGCCCATGGCCACCGCGCAGAAGACCAGGGTCGGATCCCGGGTATCCATCATCCAGAAAAGCGGAAAGGCGAACACGATGGTGAATGCGGTGCCCATGAAGAACATGGGCCGCCGGCCGATGCGGTCGGACAGATGGCCGAAGAGAGGGATGGCTGCGACCTCGATGATGGAAGCCACCAGGATGGCGTTCAGCATGGAGGTACGGGACAAGCCCAGGTGGGTCGTCGCGTACACCACCAGGAAAACGGTCAGCAGGTAAACCCAGGAAACCTCACACAGCTTGAGCCCGATGGCCACCACGAACTCCTTGCGGTTGCGGCCTATTGCCTCGGCTAGCGGGTTGCGCGAGATCTCATTGCGCGCTTTCATTTCCAGGAATACCGGGGATTCGCTGACGCGGTGCCGGATGAAGGCGCCGATGGCCACCAGCACGATGCTGGCCAGGAAAGGGATGCGCCATCCCCAGGACAGCAGCGCCTGCTCGGGCAACGCGGAAATCGCGCTATAGGCGGCGGTGGACAGGATCAGGCCGACCGGGAAGCCGGTCTGCACCAGGCTGCCGCACAGCCCGCGCCGATGCGCCGGCGCATGTTCCAGCACCATCAGCGCCGCACCGCCCCATTCGCCGCCCAGGCCTATGCCCTGGATGACGCGTAGCGTCACCAGCAGGATGGGCGCCCATATGCCTATGCTCTGGTAGGTCGGCAGCAGGCCGATGGCGAAGGTGGCCAGGCCCATGATCGCCAGGGTAAGCAGCAGCATGGACTTGCGGCCCAACCGGTCGCCCATGTAGCCGAACAAGGCGCCCCCGAAGGGGCGGGCGAAGAATCCCACCGCGGCGCTGCCCAGCGCGGCCAGCGTGCCCAGGAAGGGGTCGGCGGCGGGGAAGAAGAGTTTGTTGAACACGAGCGCCGCCGCCGTGCCGTAGATCAGGAAGTCGTACCACTCGATGATGGTGCCTATGGAGCTCGCGAAGACGACGCGGTTGAGCTCGGATGAACTGGATGTTTCCTTGGACAAGGATGGGACCGCTGCGATTTGGCTCACGATGGTGCTCCCCGGTTGGTTTCCCAAAAGTTTCCTAAAGGTTTCCCATTAAGCAATGTGTATGCCAAGTTTCTGCCCTGGTGGGTACGGGCTGAAAACCGGCCGCCAGCCGCCTGGAGAGCGATGGTTGCATCGAAATAACGCGAGATTTGCACGCATATGGTGCGAAGTTCTGAGCTACAACGGTGCCTCGGGCGATGCGGTCGTCGGCACTGGCAGCGGCCGTGCTGGTGTCAATATAATGTTTCCCAATGGAAAACTAACGGTAAGCCACTCCTGGAGATCACCCCATCATGGAAGTCAGTTTCTTGCTTTATCCCGGCGTCGAACCCATTGATCTGGCCGCGATCGGCGTGATTTCCATGGCCCGACGCATCATTCCCGAGGTGTCCTACCAGACGCTGGCGGTCAAGGAGGAGGCCGTCACCCTGGCGAACGGGTTGAGGGTCTGTCCGGATCGACGGGTCGACGACGTGGGGCAACTGGACGTGTTGCTCGTCCCCGGTGGCCCGGGCTGGCGGACGGCCGCGGCCGATGCCGAAACGCTCGCCTTCATCCGCCGCATGCAGGGAACATGCACATTGGCCTCGGTCTGCACCGGCGCCATGATCCTGGCCGCGGCCGGCGTGCTCGATGGCCGTCGCGCGACCACCAAGGTCCAGGTCGTGCCGCCCGAGCAGGCCCCGCTGCAAGAGCTGGCCGGCGCCCATCCCACCGTCGTCGCCGAACATGCCCTGTTGGTGGATGACGGCGACGTCATCACCGGCGGGGGCGTCACGCTCTGCATAGACCTGGTGCTGTATCTTCTGGCCCGACGCTACGGGCAGCCCGCCGCCGACGAGGTGGCCCGCATCATGGAATACAGCGCCGCACACGCCGCCAACCGGTCTCGATTGCCTGTCGTCCCGGCTCGCTAGCGCGCCCGCGCATTGATGGGGCGTATCAGAATTTGTGATTGGACAGTCCGTCCGCTGGCGGTTTACGGTCCCGGCTACAACAAACAAAGAGGAGACAAAGATGCCCGGATTCCGTCGACTTGCGCTGGCCTTGGGGCTGGCACTCGCCCTTCCGCTCGCCGGAGGCGCCGTACGCGCCGGTACCGTCACCGTCATCACTTCCTTTCCGAAGGACCTGACCCAGGCCTACAAGACGGCGTTCGAGAAGGCCCATCCAGGCATCACGCTGGAATTTCTGAACAAGAACACCGTCGCCGGCCTTGCCTATGTGCGCGAAACCCCCGTGGGTCAGCGGCCCGACGTGTTTTGGGCCAGCGCGCCGGACGCCTTCGAGGTGCTCAATCGCGACAAGTTGCTGGAGCCCGCGAAAGACGTGACGAACCCCAAGGTGCCCGACAAGATCGGCAGCTTCCCCATCAACGACCCGGGCGGGATGTACTACGGGCAGGCGCTGGCCGGCTACGGCATCATGTACAACACGCGCTACATCAAGGCGCACAAGTTGGCGCCGCCCAGGCAATGGACCGACCTGCTGGGGCCCGAATGGCTGGGACACGTGGGAATCACGTCGCCATCGCGCTCCGGCACCATGCACCTGACGGTGGAAACCGTCCTGCAGGGCGAAGGCTGGGATAAGGGCTGGAACACCATGCTGCGCATGGCCGGCAACAGCAGCGCCGTGACCGAGCGGTCGTTCGGCGTGCCCGATGGCGTCAACAACGGCCAGTTCGGCGCGGGCCCGGTGATCGACTTCTTCGGCCTGTCCAGCAAATTCTCCAAGTTTCCCGTGGATTTCGTCTACCCGACCGAGACGGCCATCGTGCCGGCCAATATCGCGCTGATCGCGGGCGCCAAGAATACGGCCGAAGCGAAGGAATTCATCAAGTTCGCCCTGGGGACGGCCGGTCAGGAGGTGCTGCTGGAGCCCAAGATATCGCGCCTGCCTGTCGTCCCGTACAGCGAGCTCAAGGGCAAGATTCCCGCCGGCTATCCGGATCCCCTGGAACTCGCCAAGCGCAGTACCGTGCATTTCGACGTGGACCTGTCGCAGCAGCGGTATTACCTGGTGCAGTCGCTGTTCGACCAGACCATCACCTTCCGCCTGAAAGAATTGCAACAGGCGACCAAGGCGATCCATGATGCCGAGCGGAAGCTGGGCGACAAGGCGAAAACCGGCAAGGCGGCCGAGCTGCTGGGGCAGGCGCGCAAGCTCGCCTGGTCGCCGCTGGTGACGGCGCAACAGAGCGGCGACGCGCAATTCCTGAAGCTGTTCGCCGGCGACAAGCGCGATAGCGCCGTCAACCAGAAGATCACCCAGCTGGAAGGCGAGTGGAACGGCAAGGCGCGCACCAACTATGAAGAGGCGGCCAGACTCGCGCAGCAGGCGGCATCGCAGTAAGGGCTTTCCCGGAGCATCCCGTGTCCATCAACTTCGCGTCGAGCAAGGGCCCGGCGGTGACGGCGGCCTGCGTCATCGCCTTCCTGGCCGCCTTCCTGATCGTGCCGGTGGCGACGGTCTTCCATGCCGCCTTCGTCAATTCGGATGGCAGTTTCACCGGCGGCCATTTTCTGGCGTTCTTCAATCAGCCCTTGATGCGGGAGGCCTTCTACAACAGCCTGTACGTCGCGATATGGGCGACCTTGATTGCGACGCTGCTGGCGGTGCCCCTGGCTTACTTCACGGTGCGTTTCCAGTTCCGCGGCGCGCTGCTGATCCAGACGCTGGGTATCCTGCCTCTCATCATGCCGCCCTTCGTCGGGGCGGTGGCCATGCAGCTGATCTTCGGCCGCTCCGGCAGCGTCAACCTGCTGCTGGGCGACTGGTTCGATATCAATCTGCCGCTGATGGAAGGGCTCAACAGCGTCATCTTCGTCGAAGCGCTGCACTACTTCCCGTTCATCCTGATGAACCTCGTCGTCGCGCTGCGCAACATCGATGGCGCGATGGAGGAGGCCGCCTTCAATCTGGGCTCGCGCGGGTTCAGGCTGTTCCGCAGGGTGATCTTCCCGCTGGCCTTGCCTGGCTACGTCGCCGGCGCGTCGCTGGTCTTCGTCAAGGTCTTCGACGACCTGGGTACGCCGCTGGTCCTGGGCACCACCAACATGCTGGCCCCACAGGCCTATCTGCGCATCACGCAGGTCGGCCTGGAAGACCCTCTTGGCTACGTGATCAGCGTCATCATCATCGCCTTCTCGATCGCCTCGCTCTGGCTGTCGGCGCGAGTGCTCAAGGGCAGGGACTACTCCACGCTGCAGAAAGGCGGCACCGGCATCCAGAAGCGCCGCCTGCGCCGCGGCGAAGCCGTGCTGGCCTATGGCTGGATCATCCTCGTGCTGCTGCTGGTCCTTTCGCCGCACATCGGAGTGTTGCTGCTGTCCTTCGCCAGCGTGTGGAGCTTCGCGCCGCTGCCGGACGGCTATACGCTGGCGCACTATGCCACCGTATTCCAGGACTCCGGCGGCATGATCGCCAACACGCTGCTCTACTGCGGCCTGGCGGCGGGTGTCGATGTCGTGCTGGGGACCGCCATCGCCTATCTGCTGCTGCGCACGCGCCTGCCCGCCAGGCAATGGCTGGACTGGATGGCATCGGCCGCGCTGGCGGTGCCGGGCATCGTGCTGGCCATCGGCCTGTTGCGCACCTTCCGCGGCGTCGAGCTGCCTTTCATGGCGACGACCCTCACGTCGTCCTGGATGATCATCATGATCGCCTATTCGGTGCGGCGCCTGCCGTATGCGTTGCGGTCCTGCGTGGCGGCGCTGCAGCAGATCAACGTATCGCTGGAAGAAGCCGCTCAATCGCTGGGAGCCAACCGCTGGCGCACGCTGCGCAGGGTCGTCGTCCCCTTGATGGCGGGCGGTATGTTGGCCGGCTTCGTGACCAGCTTCATCACCGCGGCGGTGGAACTATCGGCCACCATCATGCTGGTCACCAAGGAAAGCCAGGCGCCCATGAGCTACGGCATCTATCTGTACATGCAGAGCGCATCCGGGCGCGGCCCCGGCGCCGCGCTGGGCGTATTGGCGGTGGTCGCCGTGGCGATTGGCACTTATGTCAGCCATTTGCTGGTGGCGCGCACGGGGGCGCGGCGTGAGCCCGTCCTCATGGAAGAATCACCGGGCCTGGACCCGCGGGACACGCCGGCCGCGCGCCGGCTGGAGACGACATGAAGAAAGTCAGCGTGGAATGCCGCGGCATTTGCCTTTCCTACGGCAAGACCGAAGTCCTGAAAGACCTGAACCTGCATATCGAGCCCGGCGAGTTCTTCGCGCTGCTGGGTCCGTCCGGATCGGGCAAGTCCACGCTATTGCGGCTGATCGCGGGTTTCAACCAGCATTCGCGGGGGCAGTTGCTGGTCGACGGGCAGGATGTGACCGGCGTGCCACCCTGGCGCCGCAACATCGGCATGGTGTTCCAGAGCTACGCCCTGTGGCCCCACATGACGGTGCGCGATAACGTCGCCTTCGGCCTGGTCGAGCGCCGCCTGCCGCGCGCAGAGGTGCGCGAACGCGCCGAGGCCGCCCTGGCGCTGGTGGGCTTGTCCCAGTACGCCGCACGTCGCCCGAATGAGCTGTCCGGCGGCCAGCAGCAGCGCGTCGCGCTCGCGCGCACCATCGTCATCGAACCCGCGGTCCTGCTGCTGGACGAGCCGCTGTCCAACCTGGACAAGAAACTGCGGGTGCAGATGCGCCGCGAACTGCTGGCTTTGCAGCGCCGGCTGGGCATCACCACGATCTTCGTCACGCACGACCAGGAAGAGGCCATGACCACCGCCGACCGCATGGCGGTGCTCGATCATGGCGTGCTGCAACAGATCGGCGCGCCGCACACGCTGTTCGATTTCCCGGTCAACGGTTTCGTCGCCAACTTCGTCGGCACCATGAATGTGCTTGAAGGGACCGTCAAGGAACGCAGCAGCCATAGCGTCACGCTCGCGGTGGATGGCGTGGGTGATCTGCATATGCCCGTGCAGGGCGAGGTTCCTGCCGGCGCCCGGCTGGCGGCCAGCTTCCGCCCGCACGTGGTGCAGATCGACATGGCGGGCGGCAGTACCGACGCGCGTTATCTCTGGCTGCCTGGCGTGGTGCAGGGCAGCGAGTTCCAGGGTGAGTTCACGCGCTACCAGGTGCAGGTCGGCGAACGGACGATCACCGCCGACCAGGCGCATCTCGCCGGGCTATCCATCTTCCAGCCTGGCGCGCCGGTCGCGGTGGGCGTCGAGCCCGGCCAGATCCGCCTGCTGGCCGCTTGAGCGCCGGCCGCGTCGCGGAACGGCACGGGCCCATGGAGATCTATCAGATACGCGCGTTCGTCAAGGTTGCGCGCCTGGGCAATCTGACCCGGGCCGCCGAAGCCCTGTCCTTGACGCAGCCGGCCGTCACTGCCCAGGTGAAGGCGCTCGAACAGACCCTGGGCGTGGCCTTGTTCGATCGCAGCGGCGGGCGCCTGGTATTGGCCAAGGCCGGCGAAGCGCTGCTGCCGACGGCGGAAGCGCTGCTGGCGCTGGGAAATCAGTTGAAGTCCGAAGCCCGCGCCTTGCAGGGCGAGCTGCAGGGGGTGCTGGACCTGGGCGTGCCCAGCGAACAGCCGGATTTCCTGCGCCTGGGGGAACTGGCGTCGGTGGTCACCCAGCGCTTGCCGCTCATCGAGCTCAAGATGCACGTGATGCCCATGGCGCAATTGACGGAACAGCTGACCACCGGCCGTCTGGCCGCGGCGCTGGTGGTGGCGGCACGGCCGCCGCTGGGACTGCAATGGACGCCGCTGCGCAGCGTCCATTACCGCATCGCGCTGCCGCACGCTCACGCCGAAGCGATGAAGCGCGGCGGCTGGCGCGAATTGGCGCAACTGCCATGGATAGACGGGCCGGCAGGCAGCCACGCGCAGCTGCTTTTGAGAGAACTGTTCGAACGCCATGGCCTGGCGCCGCGCGTCGTCATGCAGAACGACGACCACGCCCATCTGGATGCGCTGGTCCGGGCAGGCGCGGGCTGCGCCCTGTTGCGCGAGGAAGTCGCCATGGCGGGCGCGGCGGCCGACGATTTCATCGTCTGGGGAACGGCCCGTTCCGCGGCCATGCTGGGTTTCACCCTGGCGCCAGACCGCGCCGGCGATCCGGCGCTGGTGGCGCTGGCGTCGATCATGCAGATGATCTGGTTGCGCGGTCCGTCGGGCTAGCCACGGGCCTGCCTCCGGCGGCAGGGCGGGAATGCGGATTGCGAACGCCAATGCCTGTTCCCGGTGCGAGACCGGTATTACCATGGCATCACATCACCCAGCTTCTCAGGAGTCGAACATGGCTGAAAACCGGACGGCGGCGGAAAAGCGCCTGGATATCGCGATGGCGAAAGGCCGGGAGCGTTTGCTGGCCGCGGAGCCCGAACTCGCGCGCAATGCGGATGCCCGCGCCACCGAGAAAGCGGGCTCGGCCAGCGAGCGGCGCATGGAGCTCTATGAAGCCGAGATCGAGCAGGAGATCGCCGACTATGCGAAATCCCAGGGCGTCGACGAGCTGGATATGCTGGTGCGGCTGGGCGTCGATTCCGAGGAAGAAGCGCGCGAGCTGATCGCGCTGCGCCGCGCCAGTCACTGATCCAGCATCCGCTGGTTTCAGTGATCCTGCATCAACAGCTGCCGCTCATTGGGCGGCACGTAGGCGTGCTGGAAGTAGATGGCCTGGCCGCGCTGGTCGGCCGCCACGATGTCCAGCCGCACGCCTACCGTATTGCGCGGCAGCTTCAAGGCCTGCACCACGAAGCCCGGTAATTTTCTGACGCTCATGCGCTCGGTGTAGGACGCCGTCGGCTGCCCGTACTTGCGCGAGAGCAGGTCCTTGAAACTGACGTCGTTAAGCTTGGCCGCCTCTATCGTCACCAACTCCGGAAAGCGCACGCCACAGAAATAGATCTGCACATAGAGCGAGAATTCGTTGTTGATCGAAAACTCGCGGTCGATGCAGACTACCTTTTCGCTTTGCAGCAGGTCGCCCCACGGGCCGTCTTCATTGACCGTGTAGCGCTTCAGGACGCGGGTGTAGATGGGCAGGATGCCTTCGCCCGTATCGTCGATGAACCTGAAATGCTGGAACGGCCCGCTCATCGGATACCTGCGCTTGGCGACGTAGGTGCCCGAACCATGCCGCCTGACGAGTATTCCTTCGTCGACCAGCATCCGCAGCGCGCGCTGTACGGTGCCCAGGCTCAGGCCGGCGGCTTCCACCAGCACGTCTTCCGCCGGCAACTGATCGCCGGCTTCCCAGCTGCCCGCGGCGATTTCCTGCGCCAGGGCGTTCTTGAATTGCAGATATTTCGGAAGGCCATCCGGGCCGGCGAGCTTGATCTGGGGAAAAGTGCGGGGCGTGTTCTTCGGCATCGCGACAGTTTATCTCCAAGCAAATGCGGCAGTACCGCGCCACGCTGCCATCACGCGGCGGCCCGGCGTCCAGTTCCGGCGAGACCGTTGACAGGGTCCATGATTTGCAAGACACTTAGTCCTGTATAGGACTATAGCACTTGCATTTTCCACCGAGGACGGAACTCCTATGAAAATAATCGACGTCAGCCTGACCCTGTTCGCCTGGGACGACATTCCCCCCACCAGCTACGCCGCCCACACCGGCAAGTTCGCCGGCTCCAGCAAGATCGGCCTGTTGAAGATCGAAACCGACGAGGGCATCACCGGCCACGCGTTCCTGGGCTCGGCCTACTACGGCGCGGACCTGGACGGCCCCAACCTGATCAAGTACCTGAAGCCCATCCTGGTGGGGCAAAACCCGCTGGACCGCGAACGCCTGAACCAGGCGCTATGGCGCCGGTCCCGAACGACCACCGTGCGTACGATCGGGGCCTGCGACGTCGCGCTGTGGGACATCTGCGGCAAGGCCGCGGGCATGCCCATCCACCGCCTGTTGGGTTCTTTCCGCGACCGCGTCAAGGCCTACGCCAGCTCGATGATCCTGGACAGCGCCGAGGCCTATGCCGAAGAGGCCCAGCACTACAAGTCACTGAACTGGGCCGCCTACAAGATCCATCCGCCGCACCCCTGGCAGGAAGACATCAAGGTGTGCGAAGCCGTGCGCAAGGCGGTGGGCGACGACTACCTGGTCATGCTGGACGCCGCGTGGAGCTACCAGTATCCGGAAGCCGTCCGCGTCGGCCGCGCGCTGCAGGACCTGAACTACTACTGGTACGAGGACCCCCTGCACGATGCCGACGTCTACAACTACGTGAAGCTGAAGCAGCAGTTGCACATTCCGCTCATGGCGACGGAATTCCCGGCCGCCGGCCTGGATTCGTATGCGCCCTGGGTGCTGCAGCAGGCCACGGACTTCCTGCGCGGCGACGTCGCGCTCAAGGGCGGTATCACCACGATGATGAAGACCGCCCACCTGGCTGAGTCCTTCCGCATGAACTACGAAGTCCACCATGGCGGAAACTCGCTGAACAACGTGGCGGGCCTGCACGTCATCATGGCATTGAAGAACACCGAATTCTTCGAAGTGCTGCTGCCGGACGGCGCACAGAAGTACGGGCTGGCGAAGGACATCCATGCGGATGCCGACGGCTACGTGTATGCGCCCACCGAGCCCGGCCTGGGCGCGGAAATCGACTTTGACCTGATCAAACGGAAACAGGTCGCGGTCCTCTCATAGGCGTACACCGCCAAGAGGAAACAGGAGGAAGACATGAAAATTATGACAAGAAGCATGCTGGCAGGACTGGCGACCGCCTTGACGCTGTGCGCGACGAGCGCCGGCGCGGCCTACCCTGACCACAACATCAACATCGTGGTGCCGTTCTCCGCGGGCGGCAGCACCGATATCGTGGCGCGCATCCTGGCGCAGGGCCTGACCAAGGCCATGGGCCAGCCCGTGGTGGTGGAAAACAAGCCCGGCGCCAGCGGCAACATCGCCGGCGACTATGTGGCGCGGTCCGCGCCGGACGGCTACACCCTGTTCATGGGGACCAGCACGTCGATCGCCAACATCACGCTGTTCAAGAAGCTGCCCTTCGACATCATGAAGGACTTCACCGCCGTATCGCAGATCGCCAATACGCCGCTGGTGCTGGTCGCCAACAACAGCCTGCCGGTCGACGACGTCGCCGGACTGATCAAGCTGGCCAAGCAGAAGCCGGGCCAGTTGAACTACGGTTCCGGCGGTCCGGGCACGTCGCAGCACCTGGGCGGCGTGATGTTCGCCAAGATGGCCAAGGTGGAGATGACGCACGTGCCCTACAAGGGCGCGGCGCCGGCCATGTCCGATCTGATCGGCGGCAATATCCAGGTCATGTTTGCACCCTTGATCGACGCGCTGACCTTCATTCGCAGTGGCAAGGTCAAGGCGCTGGGCATCACGACCGCCAAGGCGGCGCCCCAGGTCCCGGACGTGCCGCCTATCGCCAACACGCTGCCCGGCTTCGATATCGCCACCTGGAACGCGGTGTTCGTGCCGGCCAAGACGCCGCCGGCGGTCGTCGAGATCCTGGCCAGGCATATCGTCGAAGTCACGCGCAGCCCGGAAATGCGCAAGGCCATCGAGAACCAGGGGTCGGAAGCGGTGGGCAGCACGCCCGCTGAGTTCAAGGCCTTCCTGGATCGTGAAGCGGTCCTGTGGAAGGATCTGGTGCAGACTTCCGGCGCGTCCGCCGACTGACAGAATAGAGGCTGATCGTCATGCGCTTCATTACCTTCGAGCACCAAGGCCGCGTGCGGGCCGGCGTGCTGCTTGATTCCGGTGCCGCCGGCGGCCAGGCGGCAGCCCTGATCGACGGGGCGCATCCGGACCGCCCGGCGCCGCTGCGCGCGCTGGAGCCGTCCATGATGGCCTGGATAGCGCATGGCCTGGTCGAATTGTCCCTGGCCTTGAAGCCGCTGTCGCCCGCGCCGGCGTGCCTGCTGTCCCTGGCGGACGTGCGGCTGCTGGCGCCCTTGCCGAATCCCGGCAAGATCGTCGGCGCCGCCTTCAATTACCTGGACGCGCTGGCGGTCGGCAACCGGCCCGTGCCCGAAGAACCCATCATCTTCGTCAAGTCGCGCCGGACTGTGGTGGGGCCGGATGCGCCCGTCAGGCTGGCGCCGGGCAACCAGGTGACCTACGAAGCGGAACTGGCGGCCATCATCGGCAAGCCGGCGCTGAAGATCGACCGCGACGATGCCACGGCGCATATATGCGGGTATGCCATCTTCAACGACGTCAGCTACAGCAATATGGTTCGCGAGGATTGCGGCTTCGTCCGCGGCAAGAACCAGCCGACCACGGGTCCGCTCGGTCCGTGGATCGTCTCCGCCGACGACGTGGACGATCCGCACGATCTATCCGTCGAACTGGACGTCGATGGCGTCTCGCTGCAATCGTCCAGCACGTCGCGCATGCTGTTCCGCATCGACCGCCTGGTCGAGTACGCATCGGAACGCATGCCGCTGGATCCGGGCGACGTCATCGCCACCGGCACGCCTGCCGGCGTGGCCGCCAACCACGCGCCGCCCGCGTGGCTGCGGCATGGCCAGCGCGTGACGATACGCATCGACGGCCTGGGCGAACTCAGCAATCCTGTCGTGGAGTTGTAGAACTATGGCCTTGGACCTGCCCGTCGTCCTGTTGACCGACCCCATCCAGGCGGACGAACATGCGCGCCTGGCGCGGCATGCCCGGGTGGTGGTCGCGCCGGACGCGCGTGCCGACACCTTGCGCGGACTGATCGCGGACGCCGACGTGCTGGTGGTCCGCTCCAGGCTGCCCGAGGATATCTTCGACCACCAGACGCGGCTGAAGGGCGTGGTGCGCCATGGTGTCGGCGTCGACCTGATCCCGATGCGGCAGGCCAATGCGCTGAAGATTCCCGTGGCCAACATGCCGGGCTCGAATACCGCGTCGGTGGTGGAGTATTGCGTGAACGCGATGTTCGACCTGTACCGGAGTATGCAGGCGCTGGCGCTGCGCGATGCTTCCGACTGGAGCGACAGGCGCGCGCAGGCCGACCGCACCCTGGAACTGCACGAGCGCACGCTGGGCATCGTAGGCGTGGGCACCATAGGAAGCGCCCTGGCAAAGGTCGCGCTTGCCTTGGGCATGAAGGTGATCGGCCTGACGCGGCGACCGGAAAGCCTGCCCGCCGGCGTGGATCCTGCCAGCAAGGCGGACCTGTTCGCGCAGGCGGACGTGGTGGTGCTGGCCTGTCCGCTGACGCCCGAGACGCGCGGCATGGTGGATGCCACGACGCTGGCCGCGATGAAGCCGGACGCCGTGCTGATCAATGTGTCGCGCGGGCCGGTGGTCGACACGGCGGCCTTGCTGCAAGCCCTGGAGAACGGCCGCCTGGGCGGCGCGGCGCTGGACGTCCATGACGTGCAGCCGATCCCGGAAGACCTCTATCCGCAGGCGCTGCCCCGCCTGCTGCTGACGCCGCACGTCGCCGGCATCACGCGATCCAGCATGACGCGCATGAGCCGCGGCACCGTGGACGAGGTGCTGCGCCTGCTGCGCGGCGAACGTTACGCCAACCTGGTGAATCCGCAGATATACGAACAGGCATCATGAAAATCCGAGACATACGCGCGTATCCGATCTCCGTTCCCGTTCCTCCCGACAAGTCCGTGACCCTGGGCATAGGCCGCAGCGTCAAGCGCGATGCGGTGCTGGTGCGCGTGGATACCGACGACGGGCTGGTAGGCTGGGGCGAAGCGCATCATGGGCGCTGCCCGGGCGCCATCGCCAGGCTGATCGATACGACGATGCGCGAACTGGTGCTGGGCATGGACGCGATGGACGTCTCGGGCGTGTGGGCGCGCGTCCACAAGATGCAGATCGGCAGCCATGGGATGGGCACCGCGGCGGCCCTGGCGCTCAGCGGCCTGGACCTGGCGCTGTGGGACATACGATGCCAGGTGACGCAGTTGCCGCTGCATACGCTGCTGGGGGGCAGGAACCGCTCGATCAAGGCGTATGCCGGTGGCATCTCGCTGGGTTACCAGCCGCCCGAATCGCTGGCCGATGAGGCCAGGCGCTATGTGGAGCAGGGCTATCGCGCGGTCAAGCTGCGTGTCGGGGATACGGTCGCCCGCGACATCGCCAGGGTGGCGGCGGTGCGCGCGGCGTTGGGCGACGATATCGATATCCTGGTCGACGCGAATACCAGCTACACGCTGGACGACGTCAGGCGGGTGTTGCCGGCCTATGACGAATTGAACGTCGGCTGGCTGGAAGAACCTTTTCCCGCGGCCGACCTGGCCTTGTACGTCCGCGCCGCCCGCCTGGGCCGCACGCCGCTGGCGGCGGGCGAAAACCATTACACGCGCTTCGAGTTCGATCCGCTGCTGGCGTCCGAGTCCATCGGCTTCGCGCAGCCGGATCTGTCCAAGACCGGCGGCATCACCGAATCCCTGAAGATCGCCGCCCTGGCCGGCGCGCGCCGCACCAGCATCAATCCGCACACGTCCGCCACCGCGATCAACATGGCGACGTCGATCAGCTTCCTGTGCGCGATCGATAACCCCGGCTACTTCGAAGCCGACCTGACCCCCTACAACCCCTTCCGCGACGACATGACCGACCGTCCGCCCTATGTGCTGGACGCCGACGGCTGCGTCCAGGCGCTCGACGGCGTCGGCATAGGCCTGCGCCTGGACGCAACCTTCATCGCCGCCCACCCGCTGATCGAAGGGCCCTGCTACGTCTAGAGCCGGGCGGGCGCTCGCCTGGCGTCCCCTGTAAAGCTTCGGCAAGTTGTCAGCTTCCCTGGCGTACTCTGTTCGCGCGCCGCATCGCGATGGCGTTGATTCCAATTATTAGAACGAACGAGACGACGCTATGAACAGACGATTTTCCCTGTTGGTGGGCACCTGCGCCTTGGCGCTGTGCACGGTCGACGCGGCGTTCGCCGCGGGCATGGGCGGGCCCCTGCGGATTGCCGATATGGGCAGCTTCTTCGTGGGTGGCCGCATCATCGAGACGCAGTATCCGGGGTCTTTCCCGGCTGGCCGGGTACCCAACGGCAAGATCGCGGTCGACCAGATGTACGTCAGCTACGTCATTCCCGAGCATGCCCGGAAGACGCCCATCGTGCTGGTGCCCGGCGGCGGGCTCACCGGCGCCGAATACGAGACCACGCCGGATGGCCGCGAAGGCTGGGCGACCTACTTCGCGCGCAAGGGTTTTCCGGTCTATGTGGTGGACACGCCGGGCCGTGGCCGCGCGGGCTTCGACGCGACGTCCATCAACGAGGCCAAGGAAAAGAAGGACCCCGCCATTCTGCCGTCCGGGCTGTTCAGCGCCACGGGCGAATTCGCCTGGACCAATTTCCGCTTCGGCCCCCAGTTCGGCACGCCGTTCCCCGACACGCAGTTCCCGGTCGCGGCCATCGACGCCTTCGCCGCCCAGGGCGTACCCAATTCGGAAGCAACGCTGACCGGCGGCGGCGCCAAGACCGCGCCCGCGGCGCTGGCCGCGCTGCTCGACAGGATCGGGCCGTCCATCGTGCTGGTCCATTCCCTGTCCGGCCCCTACGCCGACATACTCGTCGGCCTGCGTCCCAAGCTGGTGCGCGCCGTGGTGAACATCGAGGGCGCGCAGTACATCGTGCCCACCGACGCCCAGGTGGCCGCCTACAAGGGCATCCCCGATCTGGAGCTGTTCGGCGATCACCTGGACGCCCAGGCGATCACGGGCGCGGTCAGGATGCGCGGCCGCCAGGCCGTCGTGGACCGGATCAACCAGCAGCCGGGGGGCAAGGCGAAACTGGTCACGCTGCCCAGCGTAGGCATACATGGCAACTCGCACATGATGATGCAGGACAAGAACAACCTGGCGGTGGCGGACTACATCCTCAAGTGGCTGTCCGCACAGGCCAGGTAGCCGCCCATCGACGCCGGCGCCGCGCTGATCCGCCGCGCTTGGTCCCCTGCGTTGCCCCCGGCGCGTTCGGCCCGGCACGCGCTCGGCACGGCTCGCTCAGCCCGTCGCGTGCGCCTGGCGCGCCAGGTGGATCTCGTGCAGCGTTATCTTCCGCACCTCCGCCTGGCTGGCGGCGATGTGCGCCGACAGCAGGCGGCAGGCTTCGTCGGCGCGTTGCGCCATCACCGCGCGCAGGATGCGCGCGTGCTCGTCGTAGGTCGCGTCGACCCGCGGCCGCTTGGTGAAATCCAGGCGGCGGATGATGCGTATGCGGTCGGTGACTTCGCGGTGCACGCGGGCGATTTCCGCGTTGCCGGCCGCCTGCACCAGCGTGCAGTGAAAGGCTTCGTCCCACACGCCGACCTGCGCCATGTCGGTGCTGCGTGCTTCGGGCGCGACCAGCCAGATATCGGCCAGATCGTCCAGCAGCTGCCGGTCGATGTGCGGCGCGCCGGTGCACAGCCTTCTGACCGCTTCGGATTCCAGCACCTGGCGCAGGTCGTATAGCTGTTCGAACTGGTCGAAGTCGAACGGCAGCACGCGCCAGCCGCTGCGGAACAGCACCTCCACATAGCCTTCCTGCTGCAGGCGGAACAAGGCCTGGCGGACGGGCGTGCGGGATACCCCGAGCCGTTCGCTGATCTCGCCTTCCGTGAAGCGGTCGCCCGGCACCAGCCGGAACTCGGCGATATCCCGCTTCAGCAACTGGTAGACGTCTTCGGCGCGCGTCAGGCGCGGCGCCTTGGACGTTGCGTGATCGATGCTGTTCACATTCATCCGGCGTGTTCAGGCCATCAGGCTGACGTGGGCGGACACCACGCGCCAGCCATCCGGCGTGCGCACCCAGGTCTGGCTCTGGCGCCCGACGCGCGACGCACCCACACGGTGGAATTCGATATTCGCGGTCGCGAAATCCCGGCCATACGTGGTGATGACGGTGCGCAGCACCTCGCGCTCCAGCCCCTGCGCAGGCCGCGCGGCGCGGAACTCGCGGATCTCGTCGTAGCCGTACAGGTTTTCGGTCGCGCCGTAGCGCAGGGTGTGCGGACTGTCCCAGAACAGTTCGTCCAGCACCGCGACGTCGTTGCCCGTCAGGGCTTTTTCGTAGCGGGCGAATTGCGTTTGAACTTCGGCCAGCACGTCCGGCAGATTGATGTCCATCAGAGTCCTTCGTCGAAATGCGGGTGGCGGATACCGGCGGCGCCGGCCTGTTCGAGCGCCACGGCGGCGCGCAGCGCGATGTCTTCGCGCCATGGCGCCGCGATGAGTTGTACACCGATCGGCATGCCTTGTGTGCCGTCCGGCCACATGGGGGCCACCGCCACCGGGCATCCCGCGAACGAGATCGGCTGGGTCAGCAGCCCCATGGCCGGCCGGCATGGATGAGTAGTGCCGTTGATGTCCAGCCACTCGGTGCCGATCGCCGGGGCGGCCACCGGCGTGGCCGGGGCCAGCAGCAGGTCCCAATCCTGGAACAGGCCCAGCACGCGTTCCCGATACAGGCGGCGGAAGCGATGCGCGCGAGCCACCCAGTGCGCGGGCTGCAGCGCCCCGGCGATGAAGCGGTCCACCGACAGCGGTTCGAAGTCCGCCGCGTGGCGGCGCAAGGCCGGCAGATGCAGGCTGCCGCCCTCCGACGCCGTGATGATGAATGCCGCGATGCGCGCCATCTGCGCGTCGGGCCATTCCACCGTGCGGGTCGCGCCGAGCACCGACGCCGCCGCGCTTACCACGGCGCGCGCGGGCGCGGTAGCGTTGGTGTCGAAGTAGCCGCCCAGCACGCCGATGCGCAGGCCTTGCGTGCCCGAGCCTAGTGCCGGATACACCGGCTGGACAGCCCGCGCATGGCAGCCGGGATCCTGGCTGTCGGGATACTGCAAGGTGTCGTAGACGCGCGCCAGCAATGCGGCGGAATCCGCGAAAGGGCCCAGGTGGTCGATGCTGTGCACGAAGGGGAAGGTGCCGCGCCGCGACAGCCGGCCGAAGGTCGGCTTCAGGCCCCAGACGCCGCACAGCGACGCCGGTACGCGTATCGACCCGTTGGTATCCGATCCCAGGGACACGGGGACCTGCCCGGCGGCGACGGCCGCGCCCGAGCCGCCCGACGATCCGCCGGCGATGCGCGACCGGTCATGCGGGTTGCGGGTGGGACCGTAGTGCGTGTTTTCGGTGGTGAAGCCGTAGGCGTACTCGTCCATGTTCAGCGCGCCGAGCAGCACCGCGCCGGCCGCCCGCAAGCGTTGCACGAGTACGGCGTCCGCGGTGGCCGCGGCGTGGCCGCGATTGACCTTGGAGCCCGCCAGGGTCACGACGCCTTCGATATCGAACAGGTTCTTGACGGCGTAGGGCAGGCCCGCCAGCGGCGGCAAGGCCTGGCCGGCGGCGCGCATGGCGTCCACCCTGTCGGCGTCGGCACGCGCCCGCGCCAGGGTGCGCGCGGTGAAGGCATTGACGGCGCCATCGGTGGCATCGATGCGCGCCAGGCTGCGTTCCAGCCATTCGCGCGCCGTGGCGTCGCCACGGGCGATGGCCCGCAGGCCGGCGACGCCGTCGGGCATGGCGTTCGGCTGCGCGGCCGTCATGGCTGTACCTCCGGGAACGGCGCCGGGCAGAACAAGGCGACCGGCTCGTCGGCGACTTCCAGGGGGGCATCTTCCAGCACGCGCGCCATATCCGCCGTGCGCGCCAGGTAGACGGCCACACGGGCCGCCTGGGCCGCGTCCAGCGGCAGGTCCAGCAGCGCGGCGCTGGCTTGCACATAGGCCAGCGCGGTGTCTTCGGGGTGGGTCGGCGGGATCATCGGCGTACCTCGCGTTGAAATATTTCCAGGCTTTCTTTCTTGGCGGCGACGAAGCTGGGTTGCGACAGCGTTTCCACCGTACGCGGCCGGGCGTCGGCGTAATCGAGGATTTCCGCGACCCGCGTGGGCCGCTTGGTCAGCAGCAGGATCTGGTCGGCCAGGTAGACGGCCTCTTCGAGATCGTGCGACACCAGCAGCATGGTGGTGCCGGTCTGCATGAATACCTCCTGCAGCTTTTCGCGGATGAACAGCGTCATCTCGAAGTCCAGCGCGGAAAACGGCTCGTCCAGGAACAGCACTTCCGGACGCGGCGCGAGCGCGCGCATGATGGACGCCGTCTGCTGCTGCCCGCCCGACAGTTCGTAGGGATAGCGTTTCAGGTCGAACTTGACGTCGAAGGATTCGATCAGCTCTTCCATGCGCCGATCGACGTCCGCCTTGCTCTTGCCTTCCAGCAGCAAGGGGTAGGCGATGTTGTCTATGGTGCGCATCCAGGGAAAGAGCGCCTCGCGGTAGTTCTGGAAGACGTAGCCGATGCGCGTATCGCGCAGCGATTTGCCATCGAACAGGATTTCACCGCGATCCACCGGAATCAGGCCGGCGATCATGTTGATCAACGTGCTCTTGCCGCACCCGTTGGGGCCGAACACC
The DNA here is from genome assembly GCF_002119685.1 of Bordetella genomosp. 8. Lineage (NCBI taxonomy): Bacteria > Pseudomonadati > Pseudomonadota > Betaproteobacteria > Burkholderiales > Alcaligenaceae > Bordetella > Bordetella genomosp. 8. The sequence goes on from NZ_CP021108.1 coordinate 910,261, forward strand.
GAGACGATCTTGCTCTTGGGTATGTCCAGGTCGAAGTTTTCGTACAGCGGCCAGCCGGCGAAATACTTGGTCAGGCCGCGGATGGTGATGTGCGTGCCGGCCGGGCCGGGCTGGAAACGCGGCGGCGGCACGTCGGCATAGGCGGGTATGTTCAGGACGGTGCTCATGGCGTTCTACCTTCCGCTCCAATGGACCACGCGGCGTTCCAGCAGCAGGAACAGTATGTTCAGCACATAGCCCAGCGCGCCCGCGCTCAGGATGGCCGCGTACATGGTCTTGACGTTCAGCACCTGCTGGGCGTCGATGATGGCGTGGCCCAGGCCGTTTTCCGAGCCGATGAACATCTCGGCAACGATGACGATGACCAGGGCCATGGACACCGCGGAGCGCAGCCCGACGAAGCTGGGCTGCAGGCTTTCCCAGATCAGCACGTCCTTGAAGATGCGCCAGCGCGACGCGCCCATGACGCGAGCCGCCATCACCCGCTGCTTGCGGGCGTTGATGACGCCGTAGGCGCTGTTGAACACGACGATCAGGAAGGCGCCGAAGGCGGCGATCGCGACCTTGTTGATGTCCGACACGCCGAAAATCAGCAGGAACAGCGGGATCAGCGCGGAAGAGGGCGTGGAGCGGAAGAAGTCGACCAGGAACTCGACGGTGCGGTAGGCGCGCTCGTTGCTGCCGAGCAGCACGCCCAGGGGCATGCCGATGACCGCCGCGATCAGGAAGGCCTGCAGGGTGCGGCTGACGGTCACCAGGAAATCCGTCAGCAAGGGCCCGCCGGCCAGCCCGGTAGCCAGCGCCACCAGCGTATCGGCGGGGCTGGGCAGCAGGATCGGCTTGATGAGGCCGGCCCGCACCACCAGGTCCCAGATGATGAACAGCACGATCGGCCCCACGAAGGGCAGCAGGCGTTCGCGCAGCGGCGTGCGCGGCGCCGCGTCGGCCGACGCGGGAGGCGACCACGTCGCCGCCGGTACCGCGGATGCGGCCGGCGGCACCGAAGCGCCCGGTGTTGAAGTAGCCTCGTCCATTGCTTACCCCTTGTAGATCAAAGGCGCCACGTCCACCTTCTTCGAGAAGATATTCTTCTCGGTGAACAGGTCATAGAACTTCTGGAAGTACTGCACGTCGCTGGCTTGGAATTCGTCGTACATCATGTACGCCGCCAACGGCACTTCGGTGGTCAGCGGGCCTTCGATGGCGGTATAGCCCTTCATGTACTGGCGCGCATCGGCGGGCTGCTTGCGCACGAACTCGACGCCGCGCCGGTAGGCCGCGATGAACTGCTTCGCCATGTCGGGGTGCTTCTGGATGAAGTCCGTGGTCAGGCTGGCGGCGCCGCCATGCCAGGGCGCCATGGGGTCGCCCAGGATGTAGTGGGCGACCACGCCGGCTTCCAGCACCCGCGTGGTGCCGTTCAGGCGGCCCACCGTGCCGGTGGGTTCCAGCGTGTAGCAGCCGTCCACCTGTCCCGTCGCGACGGCGGCGACGTGCTGGCCGATGGGCAGCTCGACGACCGTCGCGCCGGTGGCGCCCGCACGCTCCAACATTGTCTTGGCCAGCGTCACGTTCTGGATGCCCGGGCCCGATGCGATCTTCTTGCCCTTGAATTCGGCCGCCGATTTGATGCCGCTGTCCTTCGCCACCAGGAACTCTTCCAGCACGTTGCGGGCGTTGCTGGGGTTGGTGCAGAAGATCTTGAACAGGCCCGGCTGCGCGATCTCCCCGATGGCAAGGTTGGCCGACCCGGTGCCATTGGCGCTGCCGTCGCAGCGGCCCGAAAGCATCGCTTCCATCACCTGCTGGGCGCCGGCGAACTTCAGCGCCTCGACATCCAGGCCGGCGGCCTTGAAATAGCCTTGCTCCACCGCGGCGAAGAACGGCAGGCCTGCCGCGACGGGCCAGAAGCCGATGCGGATCCTGGGTGTCGATTGCGCGCGTACGATGGCCGGCATGGCCAGCATGCCGGCGACTGCGGCGCCGCTGCGCAACAGGCGGCGGCGGTGGCCGTCTACCGTTGCAAGGACGGGCTTGGACTGTGGGTAGCGCATGGAATTCCCCTTGTTGAGTTCGTGGTCGATAAAGGAATGAGGCGGCCGTCAGGCCGGCGGCTGCGCGCGCGACGCCACGTACGCGCGCCAGCCGCCGTATGTGCTGACATCCTGGGCATCGCCGTAGGCATGGTCTTCGCAGATGAAGCCATGCACCCAACGGCCGTCCGCCAGTTCCAGGCTGCCCAGACCCAGAGGCGATGGAATCAATGCCAGGAAGCTGCCCACCGTCGGCAAGGGCACGTTCCAGACTTCGACCTCGATGGCGACGCCGTCGCTCGCCACGCGGCGCAGGCCAGGCTTGGGGGGGACCGTGCCCCGCAGGGCGTAGAGGCGGTAGTGGGGCGCGGTGCGGGTCGTCTCGGCCAGGGTGGCGCCGCGTTCGATCAATTGCCCGTTCAGCGGCATGCCCGTCAGATGCGCGCCGACGACGGCGATACGCAGATGCGTGGCCGGCGTGGGCTGCAGCGCGGCGATGGGCTGTGGCGCCGGCAAGGGCTGGGTCGTCGCCCCCTGCGGCAGTCCCGTGGCGTGATGCAGGCGCTGTCCCAGATCGGCGAGTTGCCAATCGCTGCCCGCGGGGCCGATCAGCGTGATGCCGAAGGGCAGGCCATCCGTGCGCATGCCGGTGGGGATCGCCAGGGCCGCGTAGTCGAGCAGGTTGACGAAGTTCGTGTAGTAGCCCAGCTCGCGGTTGCGGGCGACCGGTTCGGCCAGCATCGCGGCGATGGTGCAGTGGGTCGGCGCGGTGGGCACGCAGAACAGGTCTATATCCGCCCACATCGCGTCGGCCTGCCGGGCCAGCGCCTGCAGGCGATGCTGCGCGCGATACAGGTCGGCCGCGCTGTAGCCGCGTCCCGCCGCGATGATGTCGCGCACGGGCTGAATGACGGCATCCTCATGCGCGTCGAAGAACTCCCTGACCGCTTCATAGCGTTCGGCGACCAGGGCGCTGTCGTACAACATGGCCGCCGCCTCGGCCAGCGGCGCGTAGTCGACGGGAACGAGTGTCCCGCCCAGATCCTGCACCTGCTTCATCGCATCCTGCCAGGCCCGCTCGGACAGGGTGTCGCCGAAGAACTCCAGTTGCGCCGGCACGCCGACGCGCGGACGGGCGGGCAGCGGCGTGGTCCGCATCGCCAGATTCCGGGAGTAGGGATCGCGCGGATCGGGGCCGGCGGCGGCCTCCAGCACCTTGACCGCCGTGGCTACCGTGCGCGCCAGGATGGAAACGCAGTCCACGCTTTGCGCCGCCGGGAATACGCCATGGGCGGGAATCAGGCCGCGGCTGGGCTTGAGCCCCACGATGTTGTTCAGTCCCGCCGGCACCCGGCCGGAGCCCGCGGTGTCCGTGCCGAGCGCGAAGTCCATTTCGCCGGCGGCCACCACGTAGGCCGAGCCCGAGCTGGAGCCGCCGCTGACATAAGCCGGATCGAAAGCGTTGGGCACCGCGCCGTAGGGTGAGCGGGTGCCATTCAGTCCGCAGGCGAACTGGTCCAGGTTGGTCTTGCCGGCCAGTACGGCGCCGGCCTGCAGCAGTCGCTCGACCACGGCGGCATGGGTGGCCGGGACATAGGCGAATTCGGGGCAGGCGGCGGTGGTAGGCTGGCCGCCGACGTCGATGTTGTCCTTCACGGCGAAGCGCAGCCCCGACAATGGGCTCTCGGCGGCGCCGGCCTGAGCGGGCTCGAACCGGCGGATCCAGGCGTGATCGGGCGACGCGGACCCCGGTGCGGACGCGACGGGAGTGACAGGTTCAGGAGCTGGCATGGCGACCTTGTCTCAAGAGATATCCAAACTTGTGTACAAGATCAAAGCAAAGCCTGTGCCAATTTCCTCCCCTCTATGAGGCGGCGGATATCACGACAGGCCAGCCCCTCGAAATGCACCGGAACGCGGCGCGCCCAGGCACCGTGGTCGTGCGTGGCACATCAACGGTGCGTCAGCGGCCGGCGCCTTCGGCTTCCAGCCAGGCGCGGAAGCGCAGGACCAGGTCGTCTTCCGCCCTGGCTTCGGGGATATAGCTGCAATAGCTTCGCGAGGGCAGCCGCGGCGTGTCGAATGGCGCGACCAGGCGGCCGGCCGCGAGATCGTCCGCCACCAGCGTGACGGGCCCCATGGCGATACCCACGCCGTCGACGGCCGCCTGCAGGGTCAGGTAAAAGTGATCGAAGGTCAGGGCCGCGGCCGGCTGCAATGCCGCGAGTTTCGCGCGCGCCAGCCAGTCCGGCCACAGGCGCGGCAGGCTGGAGGTATGGAGCAAGGTGTGCCGGCGCAGGTCGCGCGGGACACCCAGCGGCAGCGCGCGCAACAGCGCCGGACTGCAGACCGGCACTCTTTCCTCGGCCAGGAAGGGCCGCATCACATAGCCGTAGAAGGTGTCCGGACCGCCGCGGATGATGACGTCGTAGCCATCGCGGAGGGCTTCGACGGGCTCGTTCGACGTCTCTATTCTGACGTCCACGCCAGGGTGCGCGGCGCGGAAGGCAGCGAGCCTGGGCACCAGCCAGCGCAGCGTGAAGGTCGCGGAGGCATTCACGGACAGCGTGCGGGGCTGGACCTCCGGCAGGCCAAAGTCGGTCGTCGCCTGGGCAAGTTGCCGGAACAGCGGGCCTATCTTCGCCAGGTAGGCCTGGGCGGCGGGCGTGAGCGTGATGCGGCGGTTGTGCCGCTCGAACAAGGCCGCCTGCAGCCAGCTTTCCAGCATCCGGATCTGCTGGCTGACCGCGCCCTGCGTGACGTGCAATTCCTCCGCGGCGGCCTTGAAGCTGCCCAGGCGGCCGGCGGCCTCGAAGACGCGTAGGGCGTGGAGAGGAGGCAGGGATCGGGCCATTCGGTTAAGAGAAACTAACGTGAAAGGGCAATTTATATCGTTTGCCGGAGTATCACAAGATAGTTATCTTCGTTATTTCACCTTTTTTACCTGAGCGCAAACCCAATGATGTTCGGCTACACGGGCGGCGTCGTCCTGCTTGCCGCGCTGCTGCACGCCAGCTGGAACGCCATGCTGCATGGCAATCGCGACCGCCTGTTGTCCATGGCCTGGATGAGTATCGCGATCGCGGCGGTGTCCACCGTCGCCGTCGCATGCCTGCCCCTGCCCGACCCGGCCTCCTGGCCGTACATTGCCGCGTCCGGCCTGACGCATGTGGTGTACAACGCCAGCCTCGTCCATTCCTATCGCCGCGGCGACCTGACGCAGGCCTACCCGATCGCGCGCGGCTCTTCTCCCTTGCTGGTCACGCTGGGCGCCGCGATCTTTGCGCACGAGGAGCTGGGGCCGCTGCGCCTGCTGGGCATCGCCCTGGTGTCGGGCGGGATCATCGCCCTGGCGCTGCACCGTCGGGCGTTCGTGGGCAGGGGCGCGCGCCTGGGGCTGCTGGCCGCCTTGGGCACCGGCGCGCTGATCGCCATCTATACCGTCGTCGATGGCATGGGCGTGCGCCTGTCGAACGGCCAGGCCATACCGTACATCGCCTGGATGTTCCTGTTCTATTGGCTGACGCCCTTGCTGTTCATCGCCAGCAGGGGCGTGCGCGCGTTGTTGGCGCCCGCGCGCGCGGCGCCCGCCGCCGTGTGGTCATCCATCGCGGGCGGATTGGTTTCCATAGGCGCCTACGGCATCGTCATCTGGGCCATGCAGTGGGGTGAGATGGGTGCCGTATCGGCCCTGCGCGAAACCAGCGTCGTGTTCGCGCTGCTGATCGGCCGGACCTTCCTGGGCGAGACCGTCAGCGTCCAGCGCTGGATCGCGTGTTCGGTCGTGGCGGCCGGCGCGATATGCCTGGGCGCCTGATGCCGCCGGGCCCATTGAGTTCGCTGAAGACCTCGCGTACGCATTCCGCCATGCGGCGGGCCAGCACATTGACCGGAAACTGGTGCGAGGTGACGGCGTAGCTGGGGAATTGCACCTGCTCCGAGAACGCGATTTCCCGTAGTCCCGAATCGCGCAGCGCCCGCGACACGATAGGGTTGACGATGGACACTCCCAGCCCCTTCGCGACCATCGTACAGATGGTGGTGGCATAAGGCGTTTCGATGGAAAGTATCCGCGCATCGTCGGGAAAGTGGCGGTCGATCGCCGCGCGATTGAAGCTGCCGGCGGGCAGGGAAATGAAGGCCTCGTCCTTGAAGTCGGCGGGTTTCAGGAGCTTCTTGCGCGACAGCCGGTGCGTGCTCGCGACGATCCCCACCCCGTAGGCCATATTGATGCGCTCGTAATTCAGGGTGGGCACATCGGTATGGATGGAACTGAATCCGATATCGCAGTAGCCCGTGGCCACCCATTTGGCAACGACGTCGGATCCCCCGGTGTTGACGACGACCGGAATGTCGGAACACTTCTGCCTGAACAGCCGCATGGCGTCGGGCATCACGCATTGCGTGATCGAACCGACCGCGCCCACCCTCAGCATGCCCGTCCCGCGCCGGCGTATGGAGCTGGCGCTGTCGTTCAGCGATTCGAGCCCGATGAAGGCTCTTTCGACGTCGGAATAGAAGGCTTCCGCTTCCGGCGTCGGAATCAGGCGGGTGCCCACGCGCTGGAACAGCACGAATCCCAGGGTCTTTTCAAGGAGCGCGATCCAGCGGCTCACGTTGGGTTGCGACGTGTGCAGCAAGCCCGCCGCCGTGGTCATGGAGCGCGTCATCATGACTGCGCGAAAGGCTTCCACCTGCTTGAAATTCATGCGTCGATTCCCCGATCCCCAGCCTGTCCCAGCATATCATTTTTGTATGAATAGCTATGAAAACCTAATTTGACGTATCCGGCGCCGGGGGCCGAGACTAGTCGCTCACACAGCTTCGACGCCAAGCAACATGGAATCCAAAGTCAGCAGCCGCCTGAAACAGCCCTTGGCCAGCGAGGTCATCCAGCACATCTTCCTGCCGCGCCTGAACCGCGAGTTCTTCGCGAATTTCGAGATGCTCAACGAGATCAACCAGGCCCACCTGTGGATGTTGCACGAGCGGCGCATCCTGGACGATGAAACGGCGGGGGCGCTGGCGCGCGCCTTGATGAAGATGCAGCAGGATGGCCCCGCCGCCGTCGAGCTGGATGCGGCGCGGGAAGAAGCGTATTTCAACTACGAAGCCCACCTGATCAAGCTGGTGGGACAGGACGTGGGCGGGCGCCTGCATACGGCGCGCAGCCGCAACGATATCGGCGCGACCATAGACCGCATCCGCGCCCGCGATTTCGCGCTGCGCATAGGGCAGGCGCTGATCGGCGTCGCGCAGGCGGCGCTTGCGCAGGCGCGCAAGTACGCGCACTACGTGATGCCCGGATACACGCATATGCAGGCCGCGCAACCCATCACCTATGGGTACTACCTGTCGGCCCTGGTGGATGCCTGGTCGCGCGATATCGACAGGGTGCTGCTGGCGCTGGGCAGGGCCGACGCGTCGCCCCTGGGTTCATGCGCGCTCGCGGGGACGTCCTTCGCCATCGATCGCCACGCCACCAGCGCGATGCTGGGTTTCAGCCGTCCGCTCGATAATGCGCTGGACGGCGTCGCGTCGCGGGATTTCGCGCTGGAGCTGAGCGCCGCGCTGTCCATCATGATGGTGACGTGCAGCCGGATGGTGCAGGATTTCTATATCTGGTCCACGCCCGAGTTCGGCTATCTGTCCTTTCCGGACAGCATCGCCAGCACGTCCAGCATCATGCCGCAGAAGAAAAATCCCGCCGTGCTGGAGTACCTGCGCGGCAAGACGGGCCACCTGATCGGTCTGACCACCGCGGCTTTGTCGACCGTCAAGTCGACTCATTTCACCCATTCCGGCGATAGCAGCCGCGAGAGCACGCGCACCTGCTGGGAAGCCTGCGAAGAAGCACTCAAGGCGCTCGAGTTGATACGCCTGCTGGTGGAGCAGGTCGCGCCCGACCGCGACCGCATGGCGGACCGCGTGGCGCGCGACTTCTCCACAGTGACCGACTTGGCCGACCTGCTGGTGCGCACGGCGAACGTGTCGTTCCGCGATGCGCATCACATCATAGGGGCGGTCGTGCGCGTCGCGCTGGAACGCAAGCTTCCGGCCAGCGATATCACGTCCGCGATGATCGACGCGGCCGCGCGCGAGCAACTTGGCCTGGAGGTCGCGTTGCGCGAAGAGGATATTCGCGCGTGCCTGGATCCGGTGCGCAACGTGGCGTCGCGGCTGTCATACGGCGCGCCCGCGCCCGCGCTTGTCCTGCAACGCATCGAAGAGCAGGGCGCGGCGCTGGCCGAGCAGGGCGGCGCCATCGATGCCACGGCGCGGCGGCTCGACGACGCGCGTGCCTTGTTGCGCGAACGCATCCGGCAGATGGTGTCCGAGGACGGCAATGCGTCCTTGCACGAAAAACACTGACATTGGAACATTCCAAGGGGAACGATAATGATGAAATTGATCGCGGCTGCCGCCGTTGCGCTGGGCCTGTGCATGAACGCCGCCGCCCAGACCTATCCCGCCAGGCCGGTCACGCTGGTCGTGCCATTCGCGCCCGGGGGGACGGTAAACCTGATGGGACGCCTGCTGGCCACGCGCCTGTCCGAAGTGCTGGGGCAGCCCGTCATCGTGGAAAACAAACCCGGCGCGGGCGGCAGCATAGGCGCGAATTTCGTCGCCAAGGCGGCGCCCGATGGGTACACGCTTCTGCTCGCGACCATGGGCCAGCAGTCCATCCAGCCCTTGCTGTCCAGGGATCTTCCTTACGACCCCGCCAAGGATTTTGCGCCCGTCGCACTGTTCGCCACCGTACCCAATGTATTGGCCGTTTCCGCCAACACACCGGCGAGGACCGTGGCCGAACTGGTGGCCTACGCCAGGCAGAACCCGGACAAGCTCAACATGGCATCGGCGGGCATCGGCTCGGTCAATCATTTGACCGGCGAGCTTTTCATGCTGCGCTCGGGCGCGCGTTTCGCGCACGTGCCTTACCGCGGCGCGGGGCCGGCGACGGCCGATCTGCTGTCAGGCCAGGTGCAGATACTGTTCGCCAATCTGCCCAACGTGCTGCCTTACGTCAAGGCAGGGCAACTGCGCGTGTTGGCCGTCGCCAGCGACAAACGCAGTCCCGCGTTGCCGGATGTGCCCACGCTGGCGGAGGCGGGCGTCAACGATGCCGTCGTCGAGTCCTGGTACGGCGTGATGGCGCCGGCCCGCACCAATCCCGAAGTGATACGCAAGCTGCAGGACGCGATCGTCGGTATCGCGAAGGAAAAGGCGATGATTGCTCACCTGTCGGACCAGGGCGCGCTGCCGTTTCCGGGTAGCAGCGTCGATCTCGCACGGCAGTCCGAGCAGGAAACGGAGCGCTGGACGCGCATCATCCAGGGCGCCCATATCCAGGCGAATTGAGCTCCGCCGCGACGGGACACGGCTTCAGGCCTTGTCGCCGGCATCGCCTTCTTCGTCCTCGCTTTCCTCGTCCGTATCGCGTGAGCCGAGGCGGCCGTCGCTGGGGTTGTACTCATCGCGTGGCGGTACGTCCCGCGGGACGTCGTGCCGGTCTTCCTTCAGGCGATCGACGGTGTGGGGCGCGAGAGGACTGCTGCCTTGTTGCGGGGCCATGATGATTCTCCTGTCGAAACCGTGCTGTCATGCCTATGCCACATTGCGATGTGGTCATGCCGTTTCATCGTCGGGCGAACGGCGCAGCGTGCCACGCTTGTTGTGGCGGCCCGTGTCGGGCGGCGTGGGGTTTTGCGTGGCGTTGGGTTCGCCGGCGCGCGCATCCTGCTCAGCCGCGGCGGTGGCGCGGTCGAACAGCGGCGCATCCTGCGCTTCCGCCGCAGGCGGATGGTCCATGTCGGGGCGACTGTCGGAAAGATCGGCCTTCCTGGAAGGCCGGGGCGCACCCCGGTTCGGGTCGGGATAGGGAAGCATGGCGTACTCCTGTAAGTGCCGGGGCGGAAGCCGCCCCTTGCCTTACGGGCCGCAATCGGTGTGCCGGCCCATCCCGGCCATGGTCGTGCGCATGTTCCGCCGGCTCCCTGCGCCGGCCTGCACTGGTCGCTATTGCTGAGCCGGTATCACTTCGATGCGCAGCGCGGCCCCGCCATCGACGATGGCGAGCAGCCTATCCACATTGGGATGTGCGCCCGGACGGTTGCGCGCGTCGGCGGTATGCTCGGCGAACACCGCGAGGCCATGCTCCGCCGCTTTGGCGTCCAGGGCGCCATAGGCGCGCGCCAGATAGTGATAGACGGCCAACGATCCCTGTTTGCCCGGCTGGTTTTCGATGGTCCCGGCGATCCTGCCGTCGGCATCGATCAGATCGATGCGCGCGATCGCCGTGACGGGTGGGAGCTGCTGCAGGTTGTCCTTGAAGACGGGGCCGGGCTGTATGGCTGTAAGCATGGTTTCTTCCTGAGTGCTTGGCGGCCCGCCATGTTATCCGAGGACGCCGTGCGGGCGCCTCGCTCAAGCGAGGGCAGGTTCGCCGGCGTGCGCCTCGATCTGCGCGCGGGCGCTTTCCAGCCCGGCGGCGGCGGCGTCCTCGCCCATGTTCAGTCCTTCGGCGTGGATGAAGGTGACGTCTTCCATGCCCAGGAAAGCCAGGACGATCTTCAGGTAGGAGGTCGCCTGGTCCAGCTCCGTGCCCACGGTCTTGCCGCCGCGCGCGGTCACCACGTAGACCTTCTTGCCGGTCAGCAGGCCTTGCGGCTTGCCGTCGACGTATTTGAAGGTGACCCCGGCGCGGGCGATGTAATCGATATAGGTCTTCAACTGGGCCGGAACATTGAAGTTGTAGACCGGTGCGGCGATAACCACGCGGTCGGCCTGGGTGATCTCGGCAATCAGTTCGTCGGCCAGGGTGGCCCTTTGGGTCTGTTCGGCCGAGCGTTGGTCGGCGGGTGTGAACAGCGCGCCCAGATGCCCGGCATCCACGTAAGGCAGCGGCTGCGCGCCCAGGTCGCGCGTGCGGATGGTCATTCCGGGATCAGCTTCGGCAAGCCGGCTGACCAACTGGTCGGCGACCTGGCGCGACTTGGAGTTGCTGCCCAGGATGGAGGAGTGGATAACGAGCATGTTCATGGCGGTTTCCCGAAAAGGTTGTCTGCGATGGGGAAACTTTACGCAAGACCATTCGGCGCAAAAAGGGGGTTAAGATGAACGGTTCGTTCTATTAATAGGACAATAGGCGGCGGGCATGCAGGATCTGAACGACCTCTATTACTTCTCCCAGGTGATCGAATTCGGCGGATTCAGCGCCGCGGCTCGGGCGCTGAATATTCCCAAATCGCGCTTGTCCAGGCGTATCGCGGAGCTGGAAGCGAGTCTGGGCGTGCGGCTGATCCAGCGCAGCACCCGTCGCTTGCGGCTGAGCGCGGCCGGTGAACGCTACTTGCAGTATTGCCGCGAGATTTCCGCGGCCGCGCGTGCCGCGAACGACGCCATGCAGCACTTGAAATCCGCGCCCTCGGGGCCGGTGCGCGTCAGTTGTCCGGTGGCGATCGCGCAATGGATGGTGGCCCCGATACTGCCCGAATTTCTCGACGCCTGGCCGGAAATCCGGGTGGAACTGATGGTGACCAACCGCCCGGTCGACCTGATCGCCGAAGGGGTGGACCTGGCGATCCGCGTACGCGAGCGATTGAACACGGATGCCGACTTCGTCGTGCGGCATCTGGGCCAGGCTTCGGGACTGCTGGCGGCCAGTCCCGCCTATCTGCAACGCTGGGGCCAACCCGCGAGCGTGCAAGAGTTGAGCGATCACGCCGCGCTGTACTTTGCGTCGCCGGGCGAAACGCCACGCTGGACGCTGGTGGACGAGCAAGGGTCCCGCGTCGACGTGCCCATCAAGCCCGTGCTGGTGTGCAACGACTTCACCGTGCTGGTGGAGGCCGCCGTGCGCGGACGCGGCATCGCGCTTCTGCCGGTCACCGCTACGCATGAGGAGCGCCGGCAGGGCCGCCTGGTACGGGTGCTGCCGGAATGGCAATCGCAGAGCGGCATCCTGCATTGCATCTATCCTTCGCGCCATGGCATGACGCCGGCCGTGCGTGTATTGCTGGATTTCCTGACCGAGCGGCTGAAGACGTCCTTCCAGCAACAGTCGCTGGCCCTGGCCTAGGGCTGTGCGGCGGCCGACAGATCGCGCGCGCGCGTGATGGCGCGGGCGATGCCGGCGACGATCTCTTCGCGCGCCGCCGCATTGTCCACCCGCAGTGCATAGGAGGGATGCCAGGTGGCGACCAGCCAGGCGTCGCCCAGCCTGACGGGGGCGTCCAGATAATCCCGCATGCTGACCTTGCGATGCAGGAGCGCGCCAAGCGCGGTGGCGCCCAGGGTCACGATAACGGCCGGCCGCACGCGCGCCAGTTCTTCTTCCAGCCAGTGCGCGCAGGCATCCACTTCCTGTTGGGCGGGAGTTTTGTGCATGCGCCGCTTGCCCCGCGGGAACCACTTGAAGTGCTTCACCGCATTGGTCAGGAAAAGGTCCTGGCGCGGCACGTCGGCGCGTTGCAGGGCTTCGTTCAACACCTGTCCGGCCGGCCCGACGAAAGCGCGGCCCGCAAGGTCTTCCTGATCGCCCGGTTGTTCGCCCACCAGCATGATGCGGGCGGCCGCGGGCCCTTCGCCCGCCACGGCTTGCGTGGCGTGGCGCCAGAGTTCGCAGCGACGGCATTCGTCCAGGGTGGTCGGCGTCGGGCGGGCGGGCTGCGCTTGCCGCGCATCGACGGCCACCTGCTTGCCGCCCATGGCGCCCACCGTGTTGGCCTGCGCCACGCGGCGCGCGCCGTTGCGCGCTTCGGCGATCATGCCGGGGATCAGGGGGCCTTCCGGCAGGCCTTTCCAGAAGCGCACCGGCATCTGCCGATGCAAGGCGCTTTCGTTCAGCCGCGCGGGATTGAAGATATTTCGGTAGTAGGCCAGCCAGAGTGGTTCGGCCTGGTCGCGCGCGGCGCCCGCGCGTATGGCGTCGGCGTCGGGCGGCGCGTTGGTCAGGTGCAGCGCCTGGCCATCCCATAGCGCGGCGCCCTGTGGGGTGCCGATCAGCCAGGACGATTTGCCCATGCGGCGCGCGAAGTGCTCGGCGGCGTAGGCCAGGACGTCGTGGTCGGGTTCGTACCACGACCGGTACTCAGGCATCGCGCCCGGCTCGCCCTGATGGAAACGCACGTAGGCGATCATGTCGTGCTTGGCGCGCCGCACCGATTTGGCCATGGCGTGCAGTTGCTGGCCGTCTTCGTCCGCCGCTGACTCCACCGCGCGATCGCCCTGATGCCAGCGCCACAGTACCCGGTAAAGGAAGGCCCACCGGCGTGGCGAACGAAAGAGCGCGGCGTCCTGCAGCAGCGTCGCGAGGCTTCTGGAAATGCGTACCGCGGGCGCCGCGGTCCCGGCCGCCGGGGTGTCCGGTGCGGCCGATGCGTCCGCTGGACCCTGTGCCGTGGCCGGCGCGGCGTGGACGTCGCCCGCCGCGTAGTCAAGCGACATCTGCTCGGCTCCGCCGCCGCCGGGCAACGGCAGCTGTTCTACCCACGTTACGGCTTCCGGCGGCCAACCACGGGCAAGCGCGCGCAGCGCCTGATTGCGCCAGCCTGCATAGCCGTCCTGTACCGTCAGTGTCGGCGGCGGAGCGTCCTTCATAGCAACGATAATTGCTGGGGCGCCTGCGTGAGCGAACGCCGCAATTGCTCGGAAGGCGGCTCGGCCAGGCCCGGCCGATAATCCTGCACCACGATGAAAGGCTTGACCTTGTCCATCGCGCAGCGCAGCCGCACCAGGTCCTGGTAGCGCACTGCCCGCAGCCGGCGCAGATCGGCCAGCCGCTTGGCATTGCGCATGCCTATGCCCGGCACGCGCGCGATCAGCTGCTGCGGCGCGCGGTTGATGTCCACCGGGAAGGATTCGCGGTGCGCCAGGGCCCAGGCCAGCTTGGGATCGATGTCCAACGGCAGGTCCCCCGCGGCGGGCAGCAATTCTTCCGCGCGGAATCCGTAGCCGCGCAGCAGGAAGTCGGCCTGGTACAGGCGGTGTTCGCGCAGCAGCGGTGGCGCTTGCGCCGGCAGGGCGGTGGGGCTGTCCGGTATGGGGCTGAACGCGGAGTAGTACACGCGCTTCAGCTTGTAGGAGCCGTACAGCGTTTGCGCCGTCTGCAGGATGGTGCGATCGTCGGCGTCGTCCGCGCCCACGATCATCTGGGTGCTCTGGCCCGCCGGCGCATGGCGCGGCGGCCGCTTGGCGCCCTTGGATTCTTCCTGCGCGTTTTCCTGGTCCAGGCGGATGGAGCCCATGGCGCGCTTGATCGTATGGGCGCTCTTTTCCGGCGCCAGCCGTTGCAGGCCGCCATCGGTGGGCAGCTCGATGTTGACGCTCAGGCGATCGGCGTACCGGCCCGCTTGCGAGATCAGCTTGGGATCGGCATCGGGTATCGTCTTCAGGTGGATGTAGCCACGGAAATGATGGTCTTCGCGCAGCGAGCGCGCCACGTGCACCAGCTGCTCCATGGTGTAGTCCGCGCTGCGAATGATGCCGGAGCTCAGGAACAGGCCGTCGATATAGTTGCGGCGGTAGAAATCCATGGTCAGGTCGACCACTTCGCGTGGCGCGAAGCGGGCGCGCGGCACGTTGCTGGACCGGCGGTTGACGCAATACTGGCAGTCGTACTGGCAGAAATTGGTCAGCAGGATTTTCAGCAGCGATACGCACCGCCCATCCGGCGTGAAGCTGTGGCAGATGCCGGCTCCAGTGCTCGCCCCCAGCCCGTCAAGGCCACGGCTATCCCTTTTGGGTGCGCCGCTGCTGGCGCAGGACGCGTCGTACTTGGCCGCATCCGCAAGAATTTCCAGCTTGGTAAGCAGTTCCATGGCTGAGGATATGCTGTGTTTATATCCAGTATTATACGCAGCCTGCCCGCCCGTGCCGTGCGGGGTTCAAGGCAGAGCAGCGCGCGGCCGGGGCTAGGCTGACCGGCCCGCACGGGGCCGGCAACGGCACCAGCGGCGGCTCTGCTAACGGGTCTTCTTCAAGGCCTCGGCCTTATGGATTGCCGTCTTGCCGGTGCGGGCGCTCTTCACCTCATATTGCGGGTGATCCGGCGACGCCTTCGCCACATGGCCGCCGGCCTTCGACGTTCCCGTCACCTTGCGCGTGACGGTGCCTTCCGTCCGCCCCTGGGAGGTTTCCCATTGGACCTTGTCACCCTTCGAAAGATTGACCATGCCGCATCTCCGGAACGCGGCACCGAGCGGCCGCTGTGCTGACCCGCGACGCAATGCTCGTGCCGCTGGAGAACCCATTTCGCGGGTGCGGTTTGGTCTGATTCATATGTTGGGGTTGCATCGCGGCCTTGCCGAAGTGTCAGAAAAACTGGTAAATTTCTGACAGGAGAACGGTCATGCAACGGTTGAGCGAACAAATCCTGACTCATACGGAAACCTTGCCGGAAGGCAGCCCCATTTCGGCTAAAAGCCTGCTGCACCTGGGCAATCGTGCTGCTTTGGATCAAGCCTTGTCACGTTTGACCGCGCGCGGGCGGTTGATCCGTGCCGGGCGGGGCGTTTATCTCCGGCCAGTGCCTACCCGTTTTGGCGTCAGGACCCCTTCCGTCGAGCAGGCAGTCGACGCCCTCGCCACTCAGCGTGGTGAAGTGATCGTGCCGAGCGGGGCGGCGGCGGCCAATTCGCTTGGGCTGACGACACAGGTGCCGGTTCGCACCGTTTATCTGACGTCTGGTCGCAGTCGGAAGATGAGTTTCGGCAAACAGGTCATCGAACTGCGCCACGCTCCGCGATGGCAACTCGCGCTCGCCGACAAACCTGCTGGCGAGGCCGTGCGGGCGCTGGCTTGGCTAGGGCCCGAAAGGGCGGAGTCAGCCCTGAAAATGTTGAAGCGCAGGCTCGCGCCAGGTAGTTTCAATGAATTGGTCGCCGCAGTGCCTCAGTTGCCCACTTGGCTTGCACGCAGCGTAGGAAAGGTGGCGTATGGCTGACGTCTTCCTCCAGCTTTCAGCCGGCGACCGTCAAGATGTGCTGGGCGTTGCGGCCGACAGGTCGGGACGGCCCGCACACCTCCTGGAAAAGGACATCTGGGTAGTCTGGGCACTGTCGACGCTTTATGGGTCGGCACTCGGCGAACATCTGGTATTCAAGGGCGGCACGTCGCTGTCGAAAGCCTATGGGGTCATTCGTCGATTCTCGGAAGACGTGGACCTGACCTACGACATTCGATCCATCATGCCGGAAATGGCGGACAGCAAGGGTGAAGCTCTGCCAAGAACCCGCAGCGAAGAGAGGCGGTGGTCTTCGGAAGTGCGCAAACGCCTTCCGGAGTGGGTGGCCGGGGCAGCGAAGCCGATCATTGCAGACGCGCTGCAGGCCGATGCCCTCCCCGCTACGGTCCGCCCGGAGGGCGAAAAGCTGTACATAGACTACGAGCCCGTGGCCGGAGGTTCCGGCTATGTACCACCAAGTGTCATGCTCGAATTCGGCGCGAGATCGACTGGGGAGCCCGCGAGCCCACGCACGGTGGCCTGTGATGCATCCGATGTGATGGAAGGCCTGCTATTCCCCACTGCACGCCCTCGTGTGATGCACGCCGAACGTACCTTTTGGGAAAAAGCCACGGCGATCCACGTGTTCTGTTTGCAGGAGCGCCTCCGAGGCGACCGATTCGCGCGGCACTGGCATGATGTCGTGCGACTGGATGAGGTAGGTCTAGTCGACGCGGCCTTCGCCGATCGTGAGCTGGCGGATGCCGTAGCCAGACATAAAGGCATGTTCTTCGCCGAAAAAGCCGCTGATCGCGCTTCCATCGATTACGCCGCTGCTGTAAACGGCGGCTTGCACCTCGTGCCAGGCGGCATGGCGTTCAAAGCTTTGCAGGACGACTACGCACGCATGGTCGAGGATGGGCTGCTGCTGGATGATGCCGAGCCGTTCGAAGAACTCATGGGACGATGCGCCGATATCGCCGTGCGCGCCAATCGCGCTTCCAAGCCGTAGGCAGTCATAATTGCGCACTGCAAGCGGCGACGCCCGCTTTCAACGTGGATACACCACTTTCATACGTGCATATCAAGCAAACGAATCGACAGGATCGCTTTGCAGGAGCTTGCGCATCGCGAGCACGACGGCAAGGGCGCTCATGGTCAGGGTCGCGAGCAACACGGAGGCGGCCACGCTGGCGTCCATGGAGAATGTCAGCTGGGTGGCGCGCTCCAGCACCTTGTAGAGCAGCGCCGTGACGGCAAGGGACGCCGCGAACGTCGCGACGGCGACGAAGAGTGCCAGCTGGATCACCAAGGCCAGCAGTAAGCCATGGTCGCGTCCGGCGGCGCGCAGGACGGCGTATTCGGCCAGGTTCTTTTCGATGATTCCGTGCAGCACTTCCAGCACGAACACCACGCCGATCATGATCCCGACCAGGATACCGAAGTTGGTGACGATGCCCAGCGGCG
The DNA here is from genome assembly GCF_002119685.1 of Bordetella genomosp. 8. Classification (NCBI taxonomy): domain Bacteria; kingdom Pseudomonadati; phylum Pseudomonadota; class Betaproteobacteria; order Burkholderiales; family Alcaligenaceae; genus Bordetella; species Bordetella genomosp. 8. The sequence continues at coordinate 927,706 of NZ_CP021108.1, forward strand.
TGCGATGGATGAAATGGTTGCGCTCGGCCGCGATGAAGTCTTCCTTCAGCCATACCTGTGCGCTGCCGCGCATGCGCCGCCCCAGTTCGTCGCGGACGCGTTCGGCGTTCGCGCCGGGGACGATCTTGACCAGGCCCAGCGTAACGCGGTCCGCGGGGTGATCGAACAGGCGGGAGAAATCCTGGTCGCTGACGATCAGGCTGCCTGGAAAGTTGAAGTCCGGTCCCAGCTGGAAGGTGCCGATCAGATCGATGTAGAGTGGCGCAGCGATGCCGTTCCCTGTTGGCGCACGCCCCTGCCGTTGGCCGTCGACGACGTTGCCGGGGCCTCTCGCATTGCGCAGATAGACCCGAGGTATTGCGCCGTCGTTCACCTGCTCGACGCGATCGGCGAACGGGCCGCGCGACAGCGCGTCGATCAGCCCGGCGGCGGGCTGGCGCAGCCGCTTCTGCTGCTGCGCCAGTCCGGGAGCGTGTAGCGCGGCGTCCGCCGGGTCCACGCCGATGACGCGTGCCGAGAGCGGTTCGCCGTGCGGGGTCATGCTCAATCGGGCCATGCGCACGTACACAGGGGTCGCGCTGCGCACGCCTGCGACGTCCCGCGCCTGGTAGACCAGGCCCCGCGCGAACCATGGCGGGGTATGCGCGATGGTTTCGAACTGCGAACTGGACAGCACGATATCGGCATCGAGCGCGCGATCGAAGTTCAGCACGCTATCCGTGAGCGCGTTCCTGAACCCCACTTGGACGAAGACCAGCACCACGGCCACGCAGACGCCGGCAAGCGCCGCGACCAATCCCAGGTCTTTGTGGCCCAGCTGGCGCAGGGCGAAATTCGTCGATATCGGCAGCGCCATCGCGGCCCTTCAATGCGTCCGTGGCGGGCCCGCACGGGCAGGCGCGCCTGATCCACGGCAACATAACCCACCCACGCCGGTTTGGCACGAAGTAGGTACATGCATGTGATGTTTTGACAACGTCAGTGGCCGCACCATGCGAACGGCGTCATCCGGGCCCTGGCAAGCGGCGGGCTGGCCTAGGGATTACCCTCGATTCTGAAAAATTGATTCTCGCCATGACGATTTATCCGCCGCTCGCGCGCGCGCAGAATCCTGGCCATACGGAAGGGCACGAACCAGGCGCCGATCTTGGTGCCCCGCCCCCGAACTAAACAGGATGAGGAGTACAGCCATGAAGATCAAGACGATTGTTTCCGCTTTGGTTCTGTCGGCCGCCGCCGTGGGCGTCGCCCAGGCGCAAACGACGCCATTCCAGGGCGTCTATGGCAAGCAGTACAGCAATGTGACGCGCGACCAGGTCGCCCAGGAACTGCAGGCCGCGCGCGCCGCGGGGCAGATGGGCAACGAAGACATGGACAACCAGCCGTTCAAGGCCCAGCCCGCGGCCAGCGCGCCGCGTACCAGCGTGGCCACCGATGGCCAGCGTGACCCCAGCGGCCTGGGTCATGTGAAGTTCGGCGACACCGACAACACGCCGTTCCAAGGCTGATCGGTATCCGCGCCCGTCCCATCCCCTTGCGTCTTATTCCCCGCTGGTCCAGTCGACGTTGGCGCCGACCGACCGCAGGTTTTCGACAAAGTTGGGGTGGGCGCGGCGGATCGGCAACGCGTTGGTGATTTCCGATCGTCCTTCGATGCTGGCTGCCACCATCAACAGGGCGATCGCCACGCGGATGATGTAGGGGCTTTCCACCTTGGCGGGGCTGAGCCGCAGCCCGCCGAAGGTGATCAGGCGGTGCGGATCCGAAAGGAAGACGTGCGCCCCGAATTTCGACAGTTCGACGGACCAACCCATGGCGCCGTCATAGACCTTGTTCCAGAACATCGCGCTGCCCTCGGCCTGCACGCCCAGGGCGATGAAGATCGGCAGCAGGTCGACCGGCAGATAAGGCCACGGCGCGGCTTCCACCTTGGTCAGGATGTTCTGCGTGAAGGGCTTGCGCACACGCAAGGGCCCATCGCGCAGCGCATGCGACCAGCCGTCGCGATGCGAGACCTCCACCCCGAATTTGGCGAACGTCCGATCGATCAGCGGGAACTGTTCCGGCGCGGTGTTGCGCACGGCGATGTCGCCGCCCGTGATGGCGCCCAAGGCCAGGAAGGTCGCGATTTCATGGAAGTCCTCGCTGAAGCGGAATTCGCCGCCGGCCAGTTTGTGGCCGCCTTCCACGCTCAGCCGCGACGTGCCTATCCCGTCGATGCTGGCGCCCAGCATTGCCAGGAAGCGGCAGAACTCCTGCACGTGCGGTTCCGAAGCGGCATTGACCAGGGTCGAGGTGCCGCGGGCGGACACCGCGCACAGCACGAAATTTTCCGTGGTGGTAACCGACGCATAGTCCAGCCAATGGTGGTTGGCCGTCATGCCGCCACCCGATAGACCCGTCCTGACGATCAGCGAATCGGCGGTGCGGGATACGCTGGCGCCGAAGCGTTCCAGCACCTCCACGTGCGGATCGATTTCGCGTACGCCCAGGGTGCAGCCCTTGACGTCGTTCTCCAGGCGAGCGACGCCGAAGCGGGCCAGCAGCGGCGGCACCAGCATGATGGACGAGCGCATTTCTTCCGGCAGTCGATGCACGGCCGGATCGAAGCTCGTCGCGCGGTGATGCAGGTCCAGGATGCCGGTGGTGAAATCCATGGCGACGTCGCTGCCCAGGGTGCGGAAGATATCCAGGAGCTTCTTGACGTCGGTGATCTCGGGCACGCCGACCAGCCGCAGCGGCTGGTCGGTAAGCAGGGTGGCACAGAGTATGGGCAGGACGGCGTTCTTGTTGGCGGACGGCACGATCTTGCCGCGCAGCGGCAGGCCGCCGTTTACGATCAGGTTCGACATAGGGGTGGTCGATATGCGGGCTCGCGATGGGAGGCGCCTATCATGCCACGCCCATCGCGCCGCGGATACGGCGTAGATCTCAGTGCGGCGGTATTGTTGCGCGGCTGGAAACGCCATGATTCACGGCATGCGTCTAGCGCCGGCACGCCGGGCGGCCTACGATGGCCACGTTGTCGCAACGCCGGCAACATGGGACCGAAATGCAAGGCATGGTCCGGCCAAATACCTCGATGGGAACGTCATGATGCAACGCGTGAACGCCGCTGAACAATGCCCCGAACTATTCAAGAAATTCGCCGAAGTCGGCAAGTTGTTGAAATCGGGCGACCTGGAAAGGCCTCTGTTCAACCTGATCGAAATCCGCGCCTCGCAGATGAATGGTTGCGGCTTCTGCCTGGATATGCACGTCAAGCAGGCGACGATCCAGGGCGAGCGTGAACTGCGCCTGCACCACGTCGCCGTCTGGCGCGAATCCGGGCTGTTTTCGCCGCGGGAACGCGCGGCGCTGGCCTGGACCGAGGCCTTGACACGGCTGCCCGAGGATGGCGTGCCCGACGCGATCTACGAGCACGTACGCGAGCAGTTCTCGGAGAAGGAAATCACCGAACTCAGCTATGCCGTCATGATGATCAATGGCTGGAACCGCCTGAACGTGGGTTTCCGCACCACGCCGGGATCGATGGACAAGGCGTTCGGGCTGGACAAGGCGAAACTGGACTAAGCCGCCAGGGCCGCCGGCATCCCGGCGGCCGCCGGAACGGCGCGCGGCACCGCATCGCGGATGCGCGCCGTCATGTAGTCCACGAACACCCGGATCCGCGACGGCAGATGCTGGCGGCTCGGGTAGCAGATATAGTGGCCGCGGTCGCGGGGCGCATATTGCGGCAGGCATGCCAGCAGGCGCCCGGCGCGCAGATGGGCGTCGACCTGGTAACCGGCCATCTGCGCCAGGCCCTGGCCATCCAGCACCGCCTGCAACACCAGGTCCGCGTCGTCGAAGGCCATCATGGCCCGCGGCGGCCTCGGCAGGAAGCGGTGCAGCTGTCCGTCCACCAGGAACTCCCATTCGTAGATCCGTCCCGACGCCAGGCGGAAGTTGACGCAGCGATGCTCGTCCAGCGCCCGCAGGGTCGTCGGCAAGCCATGCGCGCGGGCATAATCCGGCGACGCGCACAGCAGCATCGGCATCGGGACCAACTGCCTGGCAATGACCTGGCTGTCCTCCATGCGGCCATTCCGGAAGGACACGTCCACGCGATCGCGGGTGAAATCCACAGGTCCGTCGTCCAGCAGCAGGTCGATCGAAATCTCCGGATATTCCGCGCGGAAGCCGGCAAGCAGCGGCGCGACGACCTTGCGGCCGAAGCCTGCGGTGGCGCACACCCGCAGATGCCCCGACGGCGGTCCCGCCCGCAACTCGCGCATATCGTCCACGGCCTGCACGACGCCTTGCACGCCCTGATGGCAGTTCTGGTAGAAGCGCTCGCCTTCGCGCGTCAATGACGTACTGCGCGTGGTGCGGATGAACAGCCGCACGCCCAACTGGTCTTCCAGCTTCTGCACGTTGCGGCTGACGGCGGAACGGCCTATGCCCAGGCGGTCGGCCGCCTTGGCGAAGCTGCCTTCCGCGGCGACCGCGATGAATGCCACGACGCCCGCATAGCTGGTCGCGAAGCTGGAGGCGAGCGGGTCCGGGCCCGCATAGGCAAGGGCTGTCTGTCTGTCCATGCCCTTAGACGGAGCAGGGAGCGGTTTTGTGACGTCGCCGGACCGGTCGCGCTAGCCGGGCGGGCGAGCCGCCGACCGCGCCCAGGCGGTCGCCACCGCCGCCAGCTTGTCGGGGTTGCGCTGTACCAGCACGCGGATGATGCGCGCGCCGTCCGTATCGTACGACTGCACGGACTCCAGTGTGCCGTCGATGAACCGCAGCAACGACCACTCGCCGTTCACCCGTGCGACTTCCACGCGCAACCCGTCCCCGTGGCGGCGCTTGCCCGCGTAGTACAGGTGCGCCAGGCGCTTGCCGCCCAGCAGGCTGGAGAAGGCCGGCACCTTGCCGCCGCCATCCGCGATCAGTTCGGCATCTTCGGCCAGCATGGCATACAGGCCATGCAGGTCGCCCGCGCGGATGGCTTGCGCGAAGCCCTGCATCAGGCGGCGGTGGGTATCGGGCGGCACCGCGCGGCGCGGCGTTTTTTCCTGCAGCTGCTGCTTGGCGCGCCGGACCAGCTGGCGGCAGGCGGCTTCGGTCTTGCCCAGCGTGCGGGCGACTTCGTCGTAATCCGCGTCCATCACCTCGCGCATCAGGAAGGCCGCGCGTGCCTCGGGGCTCAACCGCTCCAGCATGAACAGGAACGCGATTGAGAAGTCGTCGGCGGCTTCGTGGATTTCGGCGGGGGTGGGCGGCGATTCCTGCAACAAGGGCTCCGGGAGCCATACGCCGGCGTAGTGTTCACGTTGCGCCTTCAGGACACGCAGGCGGTCGATGGACAGGCGCGTGGTGACGGTGACGAGCCAGGCTTCCGGGTTGTCCAAGGCGGCAAGGTCGGCTTCGTTCCAACGCAGCCAGGCGTCCTGGACGACGTCCTCGGCATCGGCGACGGCGCCCAGCATGCGGTAGGCGATTGCCTGTAGCCGCGGACGGTAGTGGTTGAAGAGACCGGTGGGATCGATCATCGGAAAAGATGCTGAATGCGAAAAAATGGGTGCGGCCGGAGCAGCTTGCGCGCTTAAAAAAAGCTGAACCGCCGGGGGCGAGTTTAGCGCTTGAGCAAGGCACGAGCCTTGCTGTCGCCGCGTGCTCAACTTGAACCGCATCCATGTATGGAAGAATCATCGCAGCAGGACCATGAACGCCAGCCGGCCGCTGCCGGCGCTGAAGGCCGTGGCAAGCACAAAGACAACGAAAAGGACAACGACGGCAATAACGGACGCGGCAGTCACGGCGACGACAAGGATGGCGGCAAGCAGGGGGCCGACGAAGACGGCCACGGCAAGGAGCCCAAGCGTCGCAGCAAGAAGCCGCTGATCATCCTGGTTGTTGTCGTCATCGTACTGGCCATCGTCGGCGCGATCTGGTGGTTCCTCACCCGCAACGACATCTCCACCGACGACGCCTATACCGAAGGCGACGCCGTCACCGTGGCGTCCAAGGTAGGCGGCTACGTCGTCGACCTGCGCATCGGCGACAACAGCCGCGTGCGGCAGGGCGATGTCCTGCTGCGCATCGACCCCCGCGACTACATCGCGGCGCGTGACCAGGCGCAGGCACAGGTGGAACTGGCGGACGCGCAACTGCACCAGGCGCAGACCCAGCTGGCGCTGGCGGAAGTCCAGTATCCCGCCCAGCTGGCCCAGGCGCAGGCCCAGGAACAGGCCGCCCAGGCCGATTTGGCGAACGCGCGCGCCAGCTACCAGCGGCAACGCAAGGTCGACCCGCGCGCCACCAGCCAGCAGAACGTCGATACCGCCACCGCGCAGCTGCGTAGTGCCACGGCCGCCGTGGCCCGCGCGCAGGCCGAGGTCAAGGCCGCCAGCGTGGTGCGCGAGCAGGTGGCGCAGGCGCGCGCGCTGGTGGAGTCCCGGCAAGCGCAGTCGCGCGCCGCGCGCGCGCAGCTGGAACAGGCCGAACTCAACCTGTCGTACACCGAGGTGCGCGCGCCCGTCGATGGCTGGGTCACGCGCCGCAACGTGCAGTCCGGCAAGCTGGTGCAGGCCGGCATGTCGCTGTTCTCGCTCGTGCCCCAGGCGGTATGGGTGACAGCCAACTACAAGGAAACCCAGCTCGATCGCATGCGCCCCGGCGATCCGGTCGACATCGAGGTCGACGCCTACCCGCAACTGAAGCTGCATGGCCACGTCGACAGCGTGCAGCTGGGTTCGGGATCGCGCTTTTCCGCTTTCCCGGCGGAAAATGCCACGGGCAACTTCGTCAAGATCGTCCAGCGCGTGCCGGTCAAGATCGTCATCGACGACGGGCTGGATCCTTCCCTGCCCCTGCCGCTGGGACTGTCGGTCACGCCGACGGTGCACGTGAAATGAGCGGCTCGGACGCGGCGGCGCGGCAATGGCGCCCCAGCGCCAACCCGTGGCTGATCGCCGTGGCGGTGACGCTGGCTGCCTTTATGGAGGTGCTGGACACCACCATCGTCAACGTATCGCTGCCCCACATCGCGGGCACGATGTCCGCCAGCTATGACGAAGCCACATGGACCTTGACCTCCTACCTGGTGGCCAACGGCGTCGTTCTGCCGATCTCCGGCTTCCTGTCGCGCACGTTGGGACGCAAGCGCTATTTCCTGATCTGCATCATCGCCTTTACCTGCTGCTCCTTCCTGTGCGGCATCGCCACCAACCTGGCTGAGCTGATCGTCTTCCGCATGTTGCAGGGCTTCTTCGGCGGCGGCCTGCAGCCCAGCCAGCAGTCCATCATCCTCGACACCTTCGAGCCTTCGCAGCGCGGCCGCGCGTTTTCCGTCTCGGCGGTGGCCATCGTGGTCGCGCCGGTGCTGGGTCCGACGCTGGGCGGTTGGATCACCGACAATTTTTCCTGGCGCTGGGTATTCCTGATCAATGTTCCCGTCGGCGTGCTGACGGCGCTTGCGGTGATGCAGGTGGTCGAGGACCCGCCCTGGCAGAAGCCGACGCCGCTCTCAAAATTGCACATCGACCTGCCCGGCATCGGCCTGATTGCATTGGGGCTGGGATGCCTGCAGGTCATGCTGGATCGCGGCGAGGACGAAGACTGGTTCGGCTCCAGCTTCATCCGCGTCTTCGCGGTGCTGGCGGCGCTGGGCATATCGGGCGCCATTGCGTGGCTCTTGACCGCGCGGCGGCCGGTGGTGGACTTGCGGGTGATGAAGGATCGTAACTTCACCCTGGGCTGCATCACCATCGCCGCCTTCGCCGGCGTGCTGTATGGCAGTTCGGTGCTGCTGCCGCAGCTGGCGCAGCAGCATCTGGGCTACACGGCCACGCTGGCGGGCCTGCTGCTGTCGCCGGGCGCATTGCTGATCACCTTCATGATCCCCATCGTGGGCAAGGCCATGCCGCTGGTGCAGACGCGCCACCTGATCGCCGTGGGTTTCCTGCTGCTGGGCGCGGCCTTGTTCTATTCCCATCACCTGGTGCCGGACATCGATTTCAACACGCTCGTGATCATGCGCATGGCACAGTCCTTTGCACTGGCCTTCCTGTTCGTGCCGACAAGCACGCTGGCCTACGTCAGCCTGCCGCAGGAGATGAATGACGACGCGGCGGCGCTGTTCACGATGTTCCGCAACATCGCCGGCTCCATCGGGATTTCGCTGGCGACCGCCGGCATACGCGAACGAACGCAGGTGCGCATGGCGCATCTGTCCCACGACATGACGCCGCTGTACCAGCCTTACCAGGACACGCTGGATCGCGTGGCGCAGGCCTTGCACGATTACGCGGGCGCCGCTGGCGACGTGACCCAGGCGGCGGCCGGCCAGATGTACCAGATGTTCGTTTCCCAGGCCACGATACTGGCCTACATAGACGTGTTCGCCATATGCGGCATCTTTGCATGGTGTTTTATTCCACTGACGTTCCTGTTTTCGCCGACCAAGGCGTCGGGCAAGCCGGGAGGCCACTGATGCGGCGGCCGGTGAAACTGCTCGCTTGTGGCGCGGCCGCCTTGCTGTGCGCCGCATGCACGGTCGGCCCTGATTTCCAGAAACCCGATCCCGCCATGCCGGACGCCTATGCGGACCGCACGCGCGCGCAGCCGGCGCCGCCGGGGGCGGGGCCGGCGTCTGCGGTCACCGACCAGGCCGATACGGACCCGCGCTGGTGGCGACGCTTCAACGATCCCCAACTGGATACGCTGATCGATCGGGCGATCGCAGGCAACCTGTCCTTGCAGCAGGCCGTGCAGCGCATCGCGGCCTCCCGGGCGCAGGCGCGTGCCGCGGGCGCGGCCGCCTTGCCGCAATTGAATGCCAGCGGCAGCTACACCTACCAGCAGTTGGGTGCGCGCGGCGTGCTGGAGTCGCGCGGCGTGCCGCAGAAGATAGACAGCCTGGGCGCGCCCGGCTCGCCGCTGGACAGCGTGTCCCCAGGCGCGGGCGCGGCGGCCCGGGCGGCTGGCAAGCAGCTGATCGACAAGATCGAGGATCCCGTCAATCTCTACCAGGTGGGCTTCGACGCCAGCTGGGAGCTGGACCTGTTTGGCCGCGTCCGCCGTACCGTGGAAGCCGCCGACGCGCAGACCGAATCGGCGATAGAAGCGCGCAACGATGCGCTGGTGTCGCTGGAAGCGGAGGTCGCCCAGACTTATGCGCAATTGCGCGGCGCGCAGTTGATGACGCGCATCGCGACGGAGCAGATCCAGGAAGACCAGGAAGTGCTGGACCTGACCCGCAGCCGCCAGCAGGCCGGGCTGGCCAGCCAGACCGATGTCGAGCGCGCGCAGGCGCAGTTGGGCGCGTCGCAATCGCAGTTGCCGTTCTACGAGCAGCAGATGACCACTGCGCTCAATGGATTGGCGCTGTTGATGGGTCAGCCGCCCGGAACCCTGGACGCCGAATTATCGACGCCCGGCGCGGTGCCGCCTGTTCCGCCCAGCGTGCCGATCGGCCTGCCGGCGGAACTGGCGCGCCGGCGTCCGGATATCCGGCGGGCCGAGGCCGACCTGCATGCGGCCACGGCGCAGGTCGGCGCGTCCATCGCCCAATTGTTCCCCGACATTTCCTTGACCGGCAGCATAGGCTTGCGGGCGACGGAGGCCAGCTACCTGACGCGCTGGGCCAGCCATTTCTATTCCGTGGGGCCGCAGATCAGCCTGCCGATATTCCAGGGCGGCGCCCTGCGCGCGCAGATCGCCATGGCCAAGGCCGACCAGGCCGCGGCGACGCTGGCCTACAGGCAGACGGTCCTGTCCGCGTTGCATGACGTGGACAATGCCCTGGTGCGCTACCGCACCGACCAGGCGCGGCGCGACACGCTGTCGACGGTGGTGGACGCCAACCGCCGCGCCTTCGACCTGGCCCGCAATGGCTACGTGAATGGCCTCAACAGCTTCATCGAGGTGCTGGACACCGAGCGCCAGCTCTCCAACAGCCGCATCGAACTGGCCAACGCCACGGTGCGCGTCACCACCGACCTGGTGGCCCTGTACAAGGCGCTCGGCGGCGGCTGGGAGCCTATGGCTTCAGCACAACCTTGATGCAGCCGTCTTTCTTGTCGCGGAACGTCTTGTACATGTCGGGGCCTTCCTCCAGGCTGACGCGATGCGTGATGACGAAAGACGGGTCGATCTGGCCTTCGGCGATACGCTTGAGCAGATCGTCGGTCCAGCGGTTGACGTGCGTCTGGCCCATGCGCCAGGTCAGCCCTTTGTTCATCGACGCGCCGAAAGGTATCTTGTCGATCAGGCCGCCATACACGCCCGGGATGGACAGCACGCCCCCGGGCCGGCAAACGTAGATCATCTCCCGCAGCACATGCGGACGGTCGCTCTCCAGCATCACCGCCTGCTTGGCGCGGTCGTACATCGAATCGATGGAACGGGTGGCATGGGATTCCATGCCGACCGCGTCGATGCATTTCTCCGGTCCCTTGCCCTGCGTCAGTTCCTGCAACCGGTCGAGCACACTTTCCTCATCGAAATTGATCGCGATGGCGCCGCCGGCGCGCGCCATGTCCAGGCGCTCGGGCACGTGGTCGATGGCGATCACCTGCTTGGCGCCCAGGAGCACGGCGCTGCGGATCGCCATCTGCCCGACCGGCCCCGCACCCCACACCGCAACCGTGTCGGTAGGTTCGATGTCGCACTGCGCGGCAGCCTGCCACCCGGTCGGAAAAATGTCGCCCAGGAAAAGAACCTGCTCATCGCTCAGCCCATCCGGGATCTTGATGTGCGTCTTGTCGGCGAACGGCACGCGCACGAATTCGGCCTGGCCGCCCGGATAGCCGCCAGTCAGGTGGGTGTAGCCGAACAGCCCCGCCGTGGTGTGGCCGAACAGCTTGTCCGCCGTTTCCTTGTTGCGGTTGCTGCGTTCGCAGACGGAGAAGTTTCCGCGCTTGCACTGGTCGCATTCGCCGCAAATGATGGTGAAGGGTACGACCACGCGGTCGCCCGGCTTCAAGGACTTGTTCTCGGCGCCGACTTCCATGACCTCGCCCATGAACTCGTGGCCCATGATGTCGCCGTGCTTCATGCCTGGCATGAAGCCGTCGAACAAGTGCAGGTCGGAACCGCAGATGGCGCAACATGACACCTTGACGATGGCGTCGCGCGGATGTTCGATCTGTGGATCAGGAACGGTATCGCAGCGGATATCGTGCTTGCCGTGCCAACGTAGTGCTCTCATCGCATTCTCCCGTACCGTGGTTTGATTTAACGTCGCGAGTCGCGCAAGGGCCATGCCCCAGTTGAGTACGTCGGCACGCGGCGGTGTGCCGTGCGCCGCCAGCCGCGTATCTACGGGCCGGCAGCGTCGCGTCGATCAGACGCCTTCCTTCTTGGGCAGGACGGCGGGCGTATCGTCGGGCGGGCTGAACACGCCGCCTTCGTCGTCGCTTTCGGGGTTGGGATTGCCGTCGAACTGCGTGGCCTTTTGACCGACGGTGGTCTGGCGTTGCTGATCCGCGTCCTTGCCCTTGTGCAGGCCGGCCTGCACATCGTTGGCGATGTCGACCTGGCTTCGGGTGGACGGTTCGGGCGGCGTGGTACGGGTGGGATCTTCGGTGGGACGGTTATCGGTCATGTCGGTGCTCCATATCGGTGGCAAGGCCCGACGGACCGCAACCCTCATTCCCGCGGACGTTTCTTCCAGCGGTTGGCGTGGCTTTCCAGGGCCTGGAAAATGCCGTGTTCGACCAGCAGCATGGCGGCCCAGAATGCAATGGTCCACGCCAGCACGCCTTCGACATTCTGCGTGCTGAACTGGGCGTTGAGCTGGTACCCGACGCCGTCGGACATGCCGAAGATCTCCACCAGCACGATGACCTTCCAGGCGATCGAGAAGCCTACCCGGCAACCGGAGATGATGAAGCTGTAGAGCAGCGGCAGCCATACCTTGCGCAGCACCATGGCGCGCGGCATGCGGAAGACATGGACCATGTCGACCAGGTCATGATCCAGCGAGCGTATGCCGTGCTGTACGGAAATGATCAGCGCGGGCAACACGCCCAAGGCCACCGCGACGACAGGCGAGGACAGCGACACGCCAAACCAGATCACGCACAGCAGCGCCCACACGAGTCCGGGTACCGTAAGGCCCAGGATGATGCCCGGCTCGAAGAAGCGCTGCGCGAAGCGCGACAGCGCCGTGACGATGCCGATGGGCAGGGCGATGGCCAAGGCCAGCAGGAAACCGAGCGACATGCGCCAGAACGTGACGCCGATCTCGATGAACGCGAAACCGCTGGCGACTATCCTGAGCAGTTCGCCGGCGATCGCAGCGGAATCGGGCACCAGCGGCGAATGCAGCACGCGGGCCATCGCCTCCCAGCCGCCTACCAGGACAACGAAGAAAAGAATTTGTGGCGTGCTCTTGCTCAGCACGCCCTTCAGCCGCGCCACGGCCGAAACGGACCGCGCCTTGCGAGCCGCGGGCCGGTCCAGGATTGCGTTGTCGGTGTTCATTCAAGCCTGCGCGTAGATTTTCCGCGCTGGCGCGCGGTCCAGCAATCCCAGCTGTACGGCCACCTGTATCTGCTTGTCGATGGTGGCGAAAACGCTGGCGTCCCAACGGGTGGCATAGGCAGGGCCCAGGCGCTCGGGCAGCAGTTCGATGGCGCGTGTCTCGTCGGCTTTCAGGCCGAGTTCGCGATGGATCAGGCGCAGGCGCTGCGGATCCTGCTCAATGGACCCGTTGACTCGTTGGAACAGCAAGGCCAGTTGAGCGGCGGTGGCCTTGTTGGCGTCGAACCAGGCGCGGCTGGCCGCCAGCCCGACCAGGAAGGGATCGTCGTGCTGGCCGGTCGCCTGTTTCCAGATGTCGGCAACGCGGGCGATTTCGCGTGCGCCTCGTCCCACCAGCCGCGTCGCCGTGGGCTCCAGCGTGATGATGCCGTCCACGTCGCCGCGTTCGAACAGCGCCAGGTTGGCCGTGGGCGAACCATGGATGACCTTGACGTCCTTCTTGAGGTCTACGCCTATCAGCGACGCGGCGATGCGGGCCTGCTGATACGTCTCGCTGGTTTCCGCCGTCGTAGCGATGGTCTTGCCTACCAGGTCCTTCGGTGCGCGCAGGCCGCTATCGCCGCGCACGATCCAGCGCCCGTGGTTGTTCAAGGCTGGACCGAAGAGCACGATGTCGCTTCCGCGATTGGCCAAGGTGGCCAGCCCGACCGCGCCGAACACGCCGACGTCCAACGATCCCGCGCTGAGCTGCACCTGCATCTTGCCTGGATCGGCCGTCACCCAGTTCAGCCTCAATGCCGGATCCGTATTCAGATGAAAGCGGTCGATCAAGGGTTGCCACGCCGATCCCGCGCTGCCCGGCGACGGCAAGGTGATGCGAACGGCGTCGTCGCCAGCCGCCAACGCGCGCGCTGTCTTCATGCTGGCGGCGAAAGCGCCGGCGGCGTGTAGGAATTCCCTGCGTTTCATTAAGTTCTCGTGCTTATGTAGAGTCGCTTGTCGACGGTCGATCACCGTTTGCCGCATGCCGCGTGGTCATACCACCAGCGCACGATGCAAGACGCGGCGTTGCTTGCCAAAGTCCGGCACCCCGCGGTGTTGCACGGTCCGGTTGTCCCAGATCAGCGCGACACCATCTTCCCAGCGGTGGCGTGTCTGCACTTCGGGGGCGCTCAAGGCATCGAACAGTACGTCGAGCAAGGCCTGGCTGGTGCGCCGGGTCACGCCCAGGATGCGCAGGGTGTAGAGCTCGTTGACGAAGATCTGCTTGCGCCCGGTCTCCGGGTGGACGCGTATCAAGGGGACCTCGATGGGAGGATGCTTCTCCCTTTCGGCGGCCCGTTGCGCCTGGTCGTGGTACGCCAGCGTCAGGTAGCCCTGGGTTTCGACGTCATGGATGGCGGTCAGTGTTTCCAGGTACTGGGCCAGCAAGGGGTCGAGCAGGTCATAGGCCGCCGTGGCGTTGGCGAATAGCGTATCGCCACCTACTTTGGGCACCGACTGCCCGAACAGCGCCGTGAACGGGGGAGAGTGGTGCTGGAACACCTGGTCCATATGCCAGATGTAGTTCATGCGGGTCTTCTTGATGGAAGAATCGATGGCATTGAGTTGGCCATCCTTGCCGGTTTCGGGCGTATAGGGCGTGTTCATCAACTTGGCCTTGCCGAACAGCGATATCAGCCGCTCGAAGTTCGCCACGTCGACCGTGCCCGGTTCGAAACTCAGAAAGCCATGGCGCAGCAGACCGTCGCGCAGGAACTTGCGCTGCGTTTCGTCCACCTGGGTCGTGGCGTCGATGCGCAGGCCGGTTACCTTGCCGCCCACCGTGGCGGAATAGGGCGTGATCGTGACGCCGTCCCGCGTGGAGGGCGCGCCGTGATATTGCGCCATATCCAGGATCCGCGGCTGGATGCGGTCGAGTTTGGCTTCGTCGACAAAAATACCGTTCATATCGGCCTTGCTTGAATAACGGGATGACGAACGGAATGCTATCGCCGGCGAATCCGGATTCCAACGCAGATTAAATTGTTAGCTTATTTACTATTCCGGGTTTTCTTTGTGGCGCGGGGCTCTGACAATGATCGCGTCGGTCACCATCCCTGTCGTCGTCCCATGTCCACGTCATCCGCCAACCACGACTTCCGTCCGCTTTCCATGCTGGTGGGCGCCGCCTTTTTCATGGAGCAGTTGGACGCCACCATCATCAGTCCCGTCATTCCCGACATCGCCCGCGATTTCGGCATCGACCCGCTCAGCCTGAACCTGACCATGACGGTGTATCTGCTGTGTTCGCTGGTGTTCATTCCCTTGAGTGGCCTGGTGGCTTCGCGCTACGGTACCCGGACCACGTTTTCCTGGGCGGTGGCGTTATTCGTGGCCAGCTCCGCGCTGTGCGCGGCGTCGCAAAGCCTGGCTGCCCTGGCCGTCGCGCGGGCACTGCAAGGGTTGGCGGCGGCCATGATGGTGCCGGTGGGCCGCACCGCTATCGTCCACACCGTCGGCAAGGCGCAGTTGGTGGAGGCGCTGGCATGGATGACTACCCCTGCCATGATAGGTCCCATGCTGGGGCCGCCCTTGGGCGGACTGTTTTCCGCCTGGCTTTCATGGCATTGGGTGTTCCTGATCAATGTCCCGGTGGGCCTGGCGGGATGGCTGGCTGCCTTGCGCGTGATGCCGCAGTTGCGCCAGCGCAATGACCTGCGCTTCGACATGCGCGAATGGTCGTACGCCGGCATCGTGCTGGCGCTGGTGGTCGTCACGCTTGAACGGGCACGCCACGGGATGGACGTCCTGGCAGGGGTGTCGCTGCTATGCCTGATCGCACTGTTCGCCACGCTGTATGTCCGCCGCTTCCGCCGCCTGGCGAGCCCCATGATGGACTTCCGGCTGCTGGGACTGCCGACCTTCGCCGCGGGTTTCTGGGGCGGGTCCCTGAGTCGGGTCGGCTATGGCGCGCTGCCTTTCCTGCTGCCGCTGATGCTGCAGTTGGGCCTGGGCTACAGCGCCCTGCAAAGCGGTATCGTCCTTCTTGTCAGCGGTACCGTCGCGTTCTTCACCAAGACCAGGACATCGATGATGTTGCGCCGTTGGGGATTCCGCCGGGTGCTGCTTTGGAACGGCCTGCTATGCGCGGGCGCGTTGGGCGGCTGCGCATTGTTTTCCGGCGCGTCCTGGAGCCTGGCCGCGATCGCCGCCTTTGTGTCGCTGGCGGGTTTTTTCCGTGCGATGCAGTTCAACGCCGTGACGGCCGTCGCCTATGCCGATCTGCCGCCCGCCAAGGTGGCTTCCGCGACCACGCTGAACACGATGGCATGGCAATTGGCCATCATGCTGGGCATTGCGTTGTCGGCGCTGGTGGTGCAGTGGTCTGCTAAGCTTGGCGGCCGTGGCACGCCTGTCGGCATCGACTACTCGGTCGCCTTCCTGGTACTGGCGCTGTTCGTCGCCGCGGCGATCCCTCGCTATCGAGCGCTATCCGTACGCGCGGGCGAAGAGCTCAGCGGCCATCGCGCCGCGTGACGCCCGGTCCGCCTTTCGTTTTCGTCCGATCACCCGCATGCCTGCCGCTTCCATCGAAAAATTGCCCCAGCTGTACCGCCGTCCCGGCTTTCTGTTGCGCCGTGCGCACCAGATCTTCGAGGCTATTTTCGAGGACAACTTCGTCAAGCTGGCGCTGTCACCGGCGCAGTACTCCGTGCTGCTCGCCGTCCACAACGCCAAGGGTATCAACCAGAACGACATCGCCCGTTCGATAGGCATGAACAAGGTGACGGTATCGCAGATCGTGCAGGCCCTGGAGGAGCGCGGCTGGATCGCCCGGCAGACCGCCGCCGCTGACCGGCGCCGCCGCCATCTTGCGCTGACCGCCGCTGGCCGCAGGGCCCTGACCCGCACGGCCGCCATGGCGGATGCCACGTATGACCAGCAGATGGCGCCGCTGGACCCGCAGGAGCGGGAGACGCTGTTGGCGCTGCTGCAGCGTGTGGTCGACACGCTGGAGCCGCGTGCGCGTACGCCGTTCGAGCCGCTGCCGGACGCGGCCGGCCCAAAACGATAACGCGCCGCGACGCTAGCAGGCCCTGGCGTCACCGCGCGCTTCGTCCAGCAGGAATTCCACCAGCGTGGGCAGCGCGGCATCATCGGGCCGATCCGACCGCATGCGCATCACGTAGCCCCATGATCCCGCCATGCGCAGCGCGGGTACCAGAGGCACCAGGCCGCCGCGCGCGATCTCCTCGTCGATCAGCGGCGACCTTCCGAGCGCGATGCCCGCCCCTGCGACGGCGGCCGACACCACCGTGCTCAGTCCGCTAAGGATCAGCGGTTCCTGCCCTTGCGCGTCGCTCAGTTGCAAGCGCTTGCGCCAGGTGCGCCAACTGGTCTCCGGACTGGCGACGTGTTTTTCCTCCAGCCAGCGATGGCGCGCGAAGACCGCCGGGTCGTCGCGCTCGGCGGCGTCGACCAGGCCGGGACTGCAGACCGGCACCACCGTTTCCCGCATGAGCGGGATATCGCCCGGCGCCGGCCGGTGCGGGCCTTCGTCGCGCATATGCAGGAAGGCCAGATCGATGTCCTGCTCCTGCCAGGCCGGGTCCTGGTTCGTATGCAGATACACCTGCACGTCGATCTCCGGATGCGATTGGACGAAGCGGCCGATGCGCGGGGCCAGCCATAGCGCGGCCAGCGATGGATTGGACGATATATTCAGGCGATAGGCCTGGCGCGGGCGGGCAGACACGCGCACATTGCGGCAGGCGGTCGCCAGCAGGGTCAAGGCCTGTTGCACGGAGGCCAGCAGGTCGGCGCCGGCTTCGGTGGGTTCCGCGCGGCGGGTGGTGCCACCCCGCCGCAGCAGGATCACGCCCAGATCGGCCTCGAGGCCGCGCAGCTGATG
Source organism: Bordetella genomosp. 8 (assembly GCF_002119685.1). Classification (NCBI taxonomy): domain Bacteria; kingdom Pseudomonadati; phylum Pseudomonadota; class Betaproteobacteria; order Burkholderiales; family Alcaligenaceae; genus Bordetella; species Bordetella genomosp. 8. The sequence continues at coordinate 945,065 of NZ_CP021108.1, forward strand.
GCTGACGGCGCTCTTGGTCACGTTCAGTTCCGCCGCGGCGCGGCTGAGGCTTCCCAGGCGGGCGACGGATTCGAATGCGCGCAGCGCGGCCAGGGGAGGCGTGCGCAGAGGTAGTGTCGGCATGGGTGTAATTTAACTCTACCCACGAGCGAAAAACTATCACTATTCCTCTTCCACCCGCCAAGGCAACAATGCCGGCAAGGCGCCGCCCGGGCGCGCGATAGAGATCAAGGACGGACAGATGTATTTCGACTTTCGGCTTTGGCGGCTGACTCGCGGCATGCGGGGGCAGTTGGCGGGCGGGATCGTGTTGGGCCTGCTGGCATTGGCCGCCGGCATCGGCCGCTATGTATTCCTGGGCCAGATGCTGGCAATGGTATTCGCCGGCTCGCCCTGGCAGGGCTGGATCTGGCCGGCCGGCGCGGCGGTGGCGATGGTGCTGCTGCGTGCCGCCCTGGACCACGGACGCACCGTCCAGGCCAACCGCTGCGCGGCCACCGTGCAGCAGGTGCTGCGCGCCAGGCTGTATGACCGGATCGTCGCGCTCGGCCCCGGCTGGTTCGCCAACCAGCGCACGGGCGGGGTGATGCTGACGGTGGTCGACGGGGTCGAACAGCTGCAGACTTTTTTCGGCCAGTACCTGCCCCAGTTGGCGATCGCGGCGGCGGCGCCTTTCGCCATCTTCGCCGTCATCGCATTCTGGGACGTGCCGACGGCCCTGGTGTTGCTGGCGGCGGCGATATTCGCCCTGGTGGGGCCCATGGCCGTGCATATGCTGGACCGGCGCGCCAGCCTGGAGCGTTCCAGATCGCTGCATGATTTCGGTGAAGACTTCCTGGACGCGGTGCAGGGACTGCCGACGCTCAAATCCTTCGGGCAAGGAAAATCCTGGGGCCGCCGGCTGGCCGAGCGCGCGCGGCGCCTGTCGGATGGCACCATGTGGGTGCTGTCGGTCAGCCTGCTGACGCGCGGCATCAGCGATCTGGGCGTGGCGCTGGGTGCCGCGCTCGCGCTTACCCTGGGCGCCTGGCGCGTCGGGCACGGCGAGATGAGCGTGGAGGCGCTGCTGATCGTGCTCATGGCGGGAACGGAGATTTTCCGGCCGCTGCGCGACCTGCGCGCGGTGCTGCATCGTGGCATGCTGGGGCAATCGGCGGCGGCCGGCATCCATGCCCTGATGGACGCGGAATCCGCCGCGACCGCCTTGGGCAGTTCCGCGACGGCGACCGTGGCCGACATCGCCACGGCCGACATCGCCGCGGCCGACTTCCGGCCCAGTGTCGAATTCGACGGCGTGACGTTCGCCTACACCGCACAGCGTACGGCGCATCGTGGCCTGAGCTTTCGTATCGACGCGGGCGAACGCGTGGGGATCGTGGGCCCCAGCGGCGCCGGTAAATCGACCATCGTGCGCCTGCTGCTGCGCGAATGCATCGCGCAGCAAGGCGCGGTGCGCATAGGCGGACACGATATACGGGACCTCGATCAGCAGGCGCTGCTGTCGCGTATCGCGGTGGTCAGCCAGGACATCACGCTGTTCCATGGCACGCTGGACGAGAATCTGCGCCTGGGAAGATTCGACGCAAGCCCGGAGCAGGTCCGCGCCGCGGCGCGCGCCGCGAACATCGATGACTTCATCATGGCCTTGCCCGACGGCTACGCGACGCGCATCGGTGAACGCGGCTTGCAGTTGTCGGGCGGCCAGCGCCAGCGCATCGCGATCGCGCGCGCGCTGCTGCGCGACGCGCCCATCCTGATCCTGGACGAAGCGCTGTCTTCGGTGGACACCGAGAACGAAGCCATCATCCAGCAGGCGCTCGACCGCTTGATGGCCGGCCGCACGACCCTGATCCTGGCGCATCGCCTGGCGAGCGTGCTGGGCGCGGACCGTTGCCTGGTGCTGGATGGCGGCCGCGTGGCGGAGCAGGGCACGCACGCCGAGCTGATGGCGCGGCGCGGCCTTTACCACGAGCTGATGCACGAGCAGGACGAGGCGCGGCGCAAGGGCGGCGATCCGGATGGACGCGCGTATGCCGCTCCGCACGCGCATGCCGCCGGCCCCGCGGTTGCCGACGCATACGACGATGCCTCGGCGCACGCCGCTTCCCAGGCCGGCGACCCTGCGCCGCCCGAGGCGCGCGCGCTCGACGACGACGCGCAACATGTCGGCTGGCGCGCGACCGTGGCCACCCTGCTGGCGGTGGTGCGTCCCTGGCGCGGGACGCTGATCGCGACAATCTTCCTGGGCGTCGCCCGCGTGGCGGCCTACATCGGCGTCGGCGTCCTGAGCGCCCTGGTGGTGGCCGCCGTGCGCGACGGCCGCGACACCGGCGGCCTGGTCGTCGCGTTGCTGGTGGCGGCGCCGCTGGCCGCGCTGTTCCATTGGCTGGAGTCCTGGCTGGCGCACGCCATGGCCTACCGCCTGCTGGGCGATATGCGCGTGCATCTCTACGACAAGCTGGAACGGCTGGCGCCCGCATACCTGTTGCGCCGCCGCTCGGGCGACCTGGTGGCATTGGCGACCCAGGACGTGGAGATGATCGAATACTTCTACGCCCACACCATCGCGCCCGCGATCGTCGCGCTGCTCGTGCCGCTGACCGTGCTCGGTTTCCTGTTCGCCTTCAGCTGGCCCGTGGCCATCACCTTGCTGCCCTTCCTGGCCTATGCGCTGTTCGCCCCCGTGCGCGGCCGCCGCCATGTGGATGCCCTGGGCGACAAGGCCCGGGCGGCACTGGGCGAAATGAGCGCCCACGCCACCGACACCATCCAGGGACTCGCCGAGCTGACGGCCTTCCAGGCGACCGACCGCTGCCGCACCAACTTCCTGGCGCTGGCCGAACGCTATGGCCTGCGCCGCCTGGATATCCTGCGCGATCTCTCGGGCCAGGCGGCCCGCTTCGAAGTCGCGATGGGCCTGGGCGGCCTCGCGGTGGCCGTCGTCGGCGCGCTGCAGGTGTCCGCCGGTGCGCTGGACGCGGGCATGCTGCCACTACTGATCCTGATCTCGCTGGCCACGTTCCTGCCGGTGTCGGAGATCTCGCAGGTCAGCCGCCAGTTGGCGGACACCATCGCGGCGTCGCGCCGCCTGCACGTGGTCAATCACGAGCCCGAGCCCGTCCAGGATGGACCCCGGCCCGCGCCGCGCGCGGCGGAAGGCCTGTCGCTGGCCTTCGATCACGTCAGCTTCGCCTATCCCGGCAAGCGGGACGACACGCTGAAGGACCTGAGCTTCGATGTGCCGGCCGGTGCCATGACCGCCATCGTCGGCCCGTCCGGCGCCGGCAAGAGCACCGTGGCCAGCCTGCTGCTGCGATTCTGGGACCCCGCACAGGGCGCGATACGCGTCGGCGGCATCGACGTGCGCGAGCTGCAACTGGACGGGCTGCGCGAATGCGTCGCGCTGGTGACCCAGGACACCTACCTGTTCAACGAGACGCTGGAAGCGAACATCCGTCTCGCGCGGCCGGACGCCAGCGATGCCGAGCTGCGCACGGCGCTGGAGCAGGCAGCGCTTACGGACTTCGTGCGCGCCTTGCCCGACGGCCTGGCGACCAAGGTGGGCGAACGCGGCATGCAGCTGTCGGGCGGACAACGCCAGCGGATCTCCATCGCGCGCGCCTTCCTGAAGAACGCGCCGGTGCTGATCCTGGACGAGGCGACCTCGCACCTGGACACGTTGTCGGAATTGCGTATTCGGCGTTCGCTGCAGCTGCTGATGCGGAATCGCACGACGCTGGTCATCGCCCACCGCCTCTCCACCATCCGCGAGGCCGACCTGATACTGGTGTTGCAGGAGGGCCGGCTGGCACAGTCCGGCACGCATGACGCCTTGCTGGAGCGGCAGGGTTTCTACGCGCGCGCCAGCGCGCATTGAAGGCGGAGGCGGACTGCCGTCAGGCCTGTTCCGCTTCCGCCGACTGCCCCAGCCTGTCGCTCAGGACGGCGGCTGCGGGCTCGGCCGCGATCAGTATCAGCTTGAGCGTCGCCCGTGTCGCGCCGACGAACAGCTTGCGCACAGCCTGTTCGTCCAACGTATCGAAATCGATCTCCGCGAACACCACCGCGGGGATCGACTGGCCCTTGAAGCGATATACCGATTCGGCCAGGATTTCGCCGGCGGAATATTCGGGCTGGCCGAACATGTCGTATTGGCCGGTGAAGCGGCGCAGCGTGTGCGGCGCCAGCTTGTCCCGGCGCAGCACCTGCGACGTCTTGTGGCCGTGGTAGCTGAGCACCGCGATATCCTCCTGCCGAAAACCGGCCGAATAGCATTTGCGTATGCCCTGCTTGACCGCGCGGGCCAGGCTTTCTTCATCGCGATAGGAAAGCACTTCCACGTCGGCGTCGAGCACCGGCGCCTGGGCGTCGATGTGCGCGTCGTCGGGCAGGATGGTGTGCAGGAAGCCGACCACCGGGCGCGGGCTGCGGAAATTGCTTTGCGCCCGCATGCGGACCCAGCCGGGCAGCTCGGGCGGGGTATTGCCATAAAGGTTCTGCAGCGGGTCTTCCAGCCAGAGCACGCGCGCCTTCGGCTTGGCAAGGCGTAGCACGATGTCGCGCCAGCGCGCGCTGAAGTCCTGGCCCTCGTCGACGATCACGGTGTCGAACAGGAAATCCGCCGGCACCTCCAGCGTCGCGGCCTGCTCCACCAGCCGGTCGAAGGCGTCGGCCTGGGAAAAATCCGGCTTGCGTCCGGCGGCCCGCAACAAGCGGTCGCACAGCATATGGAAGGAGCACACCAGGCCGCCTTCGGGCGCGATCCGGTTGAAATGATCGGCCAGGGGGCGGTTGAAGCACACGTAGAGCGGACGCTTGCCTTGTTCGATGGCGTCGCGGTATTCGGCGAGCGCGAGCTGCGTCTTGCCTGAGCCGGCGGTACCCGTCACGCGCAGGCGATAGGGATCGATGTCCAGCTGGCGCGCCCAATGCGCCAGGCCACCGGCCAGCCGCGTCACCTGCGTGCGGGCCTGGCCGATCAACGCGCTGACGTCGACTTCCAGGCGAATGATGTCGCGCAGGAAACGGTCCACGCGTGCCGCCAGCGGCGTATGCACGCCGGGCGGCAGGATGTCCTTGATCACGCCGCACAGGCGGTCGCGCCGGCTGGCGTCGACAATGCGTTCCGGCACCAGTCCCGCGGTGGTGGGCGCCACCACGCGATGGTCCGGGCAATACAGCAGGTAGTCCAGGCGGATTTCCGCGCCGTCCAGGCTGCGGGCCAGTTTCGCGCGCAGGCTGTCGGCGGTGCGGGCCATTTGCACGGATACCAGCCTGGCCTTGCCTTCGTGGCGCTTGGCCAGGCCTTCCGGCGTTTCGTCGAGCGCGCCGGTTTTTTGTTCGATGACCAGCAGCTCGCCCGCGCGGTTGGTGATCACGAAGTCGATTTCGCCGTGGATGGCGTGGCGGCCTTCGACATTGGTCCAGTGCACCGCGTGGTAGACCGTGTAGTCGTCGGGCAGGCCGGCCTTGAGCCGGGCCAATGTGTCCAGTTCCCGTTGCGCCGGGCCGCTGCGCTGCTGGTTCTCCCAGCCGTCCGGAATGATGTGTGCCAACCTTCGCTCCACGTGCGTATGCCGTGCACGCAGGATACCGCAGCGCCTCGTTTGCCCGCACGCGGCGTCGGGCTTTGCGCGCTTGCGTAGCGTGCCGTGCTATACGAAAGCATGGGCGGAATGATCATCCGCCGCTGACAAGGAGCTGTTGAATGAGCGCATCCCCCGAATACGTGCCACCCAAGGTCTGGACCTGGAATAAACCGAGCGGCGGCCACTTCGCCAGCATCAACCGGCCGGTGTCCGGCCCCACGCATGACAAGGAATTGCCGGTCGGCCGGCATCCGCTTCAGCTTTATTCGCTGGCGACTCCCAATGGGCAGAAAGTGACCATCCTGCTGGAAGAACTATTGGCGCAGGGGCACAAGGGCGCGGAATACGATGCCTGGCTGATCCGCATCGGCGACGGCGATCAGTTCGGCAGCGGCTTCGTGCAGGTCAATCCGAATTCCAAGATCCCGGCCTTGATGGATCGCAGTGGGCCCCAGCCCATCCGCGTCTTCGAATCCGGCGCGATCCTTCTGTATCTGGCGGAAAAGTTCGGCGCCTTCCTGCCCAAGGATCCCGCCCTGCGAGCCGAGTGCCTGTCGTGGCTGTTCTGGCAGATGGGCAGCGCGCCTTACCTGGGCGGCGGCTTCGGCCACTTCTACGCCTATGCGCCGACCAAGATCGAATACGCGATCGACCGCTTCGCCATGGAAACCAAGCGACAGCTGGACGTGCTGGACAAGCGGCTGGCGGACAACGAATACATCTCGGGCAGCGACTACACCATCGCGGACATCGCCATATTCCCGTGGTATGGGGCCTTGGTGAAGGGGCAGGTGTATGGGGCAGGGGAGTTCCTGTCGGTGCAGGACTATCGGCATCTGCAGCGGTGGGCCGACGCCATCGGCGCGCGGCCGGCGGTGCGGCGCGGCAGGATGGTGAATCGCGTCAACGGCGATCTGGCGAACCAACTGCACGAACGCCACGATGCCTCGGATTTCGACACCCGCACGCAGGACAAGCTGCAGGGCAGCGGGACGTAGGAAGGCGGCTGGCCGCCCGTCAGGGGCGGGCGGCCAGGATCCAGCCGCGCCAGGCCGCGCCCCGGCTGGCGGTCCAGCTCAGCCATGGTAAGCGCGCAACGCTGGAGCACGAATATCCCTACGCCGGTGTACACTTGAAAATGGTAACGATTACTATTTGCGATGTGCATCAGGCTCGCGCCCGCCCCGGGCCGCGATGGCCCGACCGAAAAGGCCCTGTTTTGAGTACGGGATATCTCTACCCCACCCACGTGGAAGCGCTCTACTGCGACCATCACTCCTGGCTGAAAGGCTGGCTCCATCGGCGCCTGGGCAATGCGGACCAGGCGGCCGACCTGGCGCATGACACCTTCATCCGCCTGCTCAGCAGCGAGCGGGTGCCCGCCGCGCTGGACGAGCCGCGCGCCTTCCTGACCACGGTGGCGCAGCGCCTGGTATCCAACCACTGGCGCCGCGAGAAACTCGAAAAAGCCTATCTGGAAGCCCTGGCCCAGGCCCCCGTGGAGATGGCCTGCTCGCCGGAAACCCACGCCATCCTGCTGGAAACGCTGCTGGAACTGGATCGGCTGCTGGACGGCCTGCCGGCCATCGTGCGGCGCGCCTTCCTGTTGTCGCAGCTGGACGGGCACACGCACGCCCAGGTGGCTGAGTCGCTGGGCGTGTCCATACCTACCGTCAAGCGCTACGTCGTCAAGGCCTTGCAGCGCTGCTATTTCGCCGATCTTTCGTTCACGGGATAACGTTTTGTCCGCCTCTCCCTGGTATCGCGACACCACCGATGTGTCCGGCATCCCGCCGGCGGTGGCCGAGCGCGCCCTCGAATGGCTGGTGGAACTGCAGGGGGATGCGGTGCCGGCGGCGGTGCGCGAAGAATGGGCGCGCTGGCGCGACGCGCATCCGGACCACGCGCGCGCCTGGCAGCGCATCGAAGCCGTGGGCGGCCGGCTCCAGCCTCTGGCGTCGCCCCTGCATGCCGCCGTGGCGCAGGCCACGTTGCTGGGGCCGCGATCGGCGTACCGGCGCCGCATCATCAAGGCATTGGCGGTGATGGTATTCGCGGGCGGCGCGGGCTGGGCGGTGGAAGCGCACGCGCCGTGGCGCGTATGGACCGGCGCCGACTATCGCACCGCGGTGGGCGAGCGCCGCGAAGTGGTGCTGGCCGATGGCACGAAGCTGGTGTTGAACACCGACAGCGCGATCGACGTCCGCTTCGACGCGGCCGAACGCCGCATCAGGCTGCTGGCGGGGGAAATATTCATCGCCACGGCGGTGGACCGCGCGGCCATGCCCCGGCCCTTCCTGGTGGAAACCACCGAAGGCACCGCGCAGGCGCTGGGCACCGAATACACCGTGCGCCAGCAGGACGGCGATACGCGCATCGGCGTCTACAAAGGCGCGGTGCGCGTCCGGCCGCGCGGCGATGGCGGGCGGACGCTGGATATCCAGGCTGGACATGCCGCCATCTATACCGCTGGCGGCGTCGAGCCGCCGCGCCGGGAAGACGACGACGGCGCCGCTTGGAAGGACGGCTTCATCGTGGCCCACGGTATGCGCCTGGACGATTTCATCGCCGAACTGGCGCGCTACAGCCCCGAGTCGCTGTCCTGTGATCCCGGCATCGCCGGATTGCGGGTGTCGGGATCCTTCCCCTTGCGCGACATCGACCAAGTGATGCGCACGGTCGGCACGACGCTGGGCGCGCAGCTGGAAATACGCCGGCGCTTCTGGGGCAGGGCCTCGCGCCTGGTTCCGGGGCCTGCCGTCGCGCGAGGCTGACGCTCTTTTCAAAAAAATCCAGCCAACCTGATCCGTTTTGAGTTTTCGCGGGTCAATGCGAATGAGAACACTTACTCATTCGGAACGAAAGGCTGCATATGTACAAGGCTATGGCGCGCAAGCGCTCTCTGAAACCGGTTGCCCGCCGGGCCGTGTGGGCATGCGCTGCGGGGCGCATGGCATTCGGCGCGGTGGCGGCGACGTCCCTGATGGCGTTGGCGCCCGCGGTCCACGCGCAGTCCCCGGCCGCGCAGGTGCGCAACTACGACATTCCCGCCGGCACGCTGGAAAGCGTACTGGGCCGTTTCGGCCGCGAGGCCGGCATCATGCTGTCGTTCAAGCCCGAGGTGACGCAAGGCCGCCAGAGTACGGGCCTGCGCGGCAGCTATACGGTGGAAGGCGGGCTGGACGCGCTGCTGGCCGGCACCAGCATCCAGGCGGTGCGCCAGGCCAACGGCGGGTATGTGTTGAACCGCCCCATGGACACGGGCGCCGGCGCCGTGCTCTTGCCCACGGTCAAGGTCCACACCACCGCCGAGAACGAACTGCCGCCGGCCTATGCCGGCGGGCAGATCGCCACCGGCGGAGGCCTGGGCATACTCGGCACGAACAACGTCATGGACGTGCCCTTCAATACCACCAACTACACCGCCGAGGCGATCGAGGACCTGCAAGCCCGCACGCTGGCGGACGTCGTGCAGAACGAATCGTCCGTGCGCATGCTGACTTCCACCAATGGCTTCGGCGAGGACTTCCAGATCCGCGGCTATACGGTGTCGAGCAACGACGTCGGCATCAACGGCCTGTATGGCCTGGCCTCGGCCAGCCGCATGCCGGCCGCGATCATGGAGCGAGTGGAAGTGCTGAAGGGCCCCGGTACGCTGATGAACGGCATCGCGCCGAACGGCAGCATCGGCGGCGGCATCAACATCGTGACCAAGCGCGCCGGCGACGATCCGCTGACCCGCTTCACCACCACTTACCAGAGCAAGGGCCAGTTGGGCGAGCAGTTCGATATCGGCCGCCGCTTCGGTGAAAACAATGAGTGGGGTATACGCGTCAACGGCGTGTACAAGGATGGCGCCACCACGATCGACAAGGGCAACCAGCAGCAGACGGTGGGCGCGATCGGGCTGGACTATCGCGGCACCCGGCTGCGCTGGTCGCTGGATGCCTATGACCAGCGCGAGGATACCGACAACTTTCGTCCGCAGGTGGGTTTCCAGTCCTCGGTGACGTCCATGCCGGACGCGCCGTCCGGGCATCGCAACTTTTTCCCGGGCACCAAGCTCAAGCTGCAGGATTCGACAGTCCTGAGCCGCGTCGAGTACGACGTCACCGACCGCATCACCGTCTATGCCGCGGGCGGCTATCGCTACGGTTCGGCCGACCAGACCTTCCCGTCGGGACCGGTGGACCAGTTCGGCAATTTCACGGTCACCAACGCGTACTACGACTCTTACAGCAAGACTTCCACGGGCGAAGTGGGCATGCGCGCGCGCTTCGATACCTGGGGCGTCGGCCACACGCTGACCCTGGGCGCCACGCGCCTGGACCAGGAGGCCGGCAATGCCTACGTGACCTCGGCGACCCGCGTGGCGTCCAACATCTACCACCCGTCGCCACTGCCGCCCGTGACCGGCGATCGCGTGTCGCCCAGCAAGGCGTCGGACACCGCGCTGTCCAGCGTGGCCCTGACCGATACGCTGTCGTTCTTCGGCGACCGCCTGCTGGTCACCGGCGGCCTGCGCGACCAGCGCGTCAAGCTGGACAACTATTCGACCACCAGTGGCGCCCGCACTTCGTCGTATGACGAAAGCGCGGTATCGCCACTGGCCGGCATCGTCTTCAAGCCGATGTCCAACGTCTCCCTGTACGGGAACTTCACCTCCGGCCTGACGCGCGGCGGCATCGCGCCGGCCACGGCGGCGAACGCCGGGCAGGTCTTCGCACCCTACAAATCCAAGCAGTACGAAGCCGGCGTCAAGGTCGATTGGGGTAGCGTGATCACCACCGCGTCGGTCTTCCAGATCGACCGGCCCAACGCCATCACGGATCCGGACACCAACATCTACAGCTTCGATGGCGAACAGCGCAATCGCGGCGTGGAGCTGTCGGCCTATGGCGAACTGACGCGCGGCCTGCGCGTCATGACCAGCGCGACGTTCTTCGACGCCAAGCTCAAGCGTACGGCGGGTGGCGTGAACGACGGCAACGATGCCAACGGCGTGCCGGACAGCACCTTCAACGCGGGCGTGGATTGGGATACGCCGTGGGTGCGGGGGCTGAGCCTGAACGCGCGCGTCATCCACACGTCGTCGACGTACTTCAATGCGGCGAACACCTTCAAGGTACCCTCGTGGACGCGCTTTGACGTCGGCGCGCGCTACGCCACCGACGTGATGGGCAAGTCGGTGGTGTTCCGCGCCAACATCGAAAACCTGTTCAACAAGGACTACTGGCTGGTCAGTGGGACCTACGCCACGGTCGCGGCGCCGCGCACCTTGCTGCTGTCGGCGCAGATCGATTTCTGAAAGAGGGAAGGGGCATCTTGCGGGGTATAGGAACAGGGATGGGGCGCACCGGCGCGCTCATCGTTCGCATCGTTCTGGCCATCGGCGGCGGTTACGCGCTGGCGGCCCTGGCAAGCGTGGCGGCGCTCGCGCTGCCCATCAGCCGCCCGCAGGCGGTGCTGACCGGCATGCTGGCCAGTTTCGCCATTTACGCCGGCGCCGTGGTCTGGGTCTTCGCCGCATATACGGGCCGCGGGATACGCCAGACCATGTCGGACCTGCACACCTGGGCCGGCCTGCTGGCGGGCTGGGTCCTGTATGCGATGTTCCTGACCGGCACGGTGAGCTACTTCAAGGAGGAAATTTCCCAGTGGATGCGGCCCGAGCTGCCGCACCAGGCCCAGTTGGGAGACCCCGCCGCCACCGCGCAACGCGTCGCCGACGAAATGCGGGTGCTGGCCGCCGGCACCACGCAATGGAATATGGAGCTGCCCACGCCGCGCAGCAATGTCGTCGACGTGTTCTGGCGCCTGCCCAGCGCCGAGCCGGGCCGGCGCTCCTTCGGTTCGGCGACGCTGGATCCCGACAGCGGCCGCCAGGTGGCCGCGCGCGCCACCCAGGGCGGCGATTTCTTCTACCGCTTCCACTTCCAGTTCCACTACATGTCGGCCTTCTGGGGGCGATGGCTGGCCGGCCTGTGCGCGATGTTCATGCTGGTGGCCATCGTCAGCGGCGTCATCACGCACAAGAAGATCTTCGTCGACTTCTTCACGTTCCGCTGGGGCAAGGGCCAGCGCTCCTGGCTGGACGCGCACAACGCGCTGTCCGTGTTCGGCCTGCCCTTCCACCTGATGATCACCTACACCGGGCTGGTCACCTTGATGGCGATGTACATGCCCTGGGGGCAGCAGGTCGCGATCAAGACCCCGGAGCAGCGCCAGGCGCTGACGGCGCAGCTCAATACCTTCATCCAGCCGGGCAAGCCCAGCGGCCAGCCCGCCGCGCTGGCGCCCATCGACCAGATGGTGCGGCAGGCCCAGGCGCGCTGGGGCACCGACCAGGTGGGACGCGTGACGGTGACGCTGCCCGGCGATGCCGCGTCGCGCGTCGCCGTCACCCGCGGCGAGGCCGACAGGCCGTCGAGGAGCCCGCACTATCTGTTGTTCGAAGGCGCCACCGGCAAGCTGCTGCAGGTGTACGACAGTGTCGGCCCGGCGGCCGAGGTCAGGGGCGTGATGTACGCCCTGCATCTGGGGCGCTTCAGCGACCTGGAGCTGCGCTGGCTGTATTTCATCGTCAGCCTGGCGGGCACGGCCATGGTCGGCACCGGCCTGGTGATGTGGACCGTCAAGCGGCGGCAGAAGCTGCCGGATCCGCAGCGCCCGCATTTTGGGTTCCGGCTGGTCGAGCGGCTGAACATCGCCGCCATCGCCGGGCTGTCCGTGGCGATGACGGCGTTTCTCTGGGGCAACCGGCTGCTGCCGGCCGGCCTGGACGCGCGCGCCGCCAGGGAGATCGATCTGTTCTTCGCGGTGTGGGCAGCGACCTTGCTGTACGCCCTGGCGCGGCCGGCGCGGCGGGCCTGGCTGGAGCTGCTGTGGCTGGCCGCGGCCCTGCTGGCGGCGTTGCCCGTCGTGAATGCGCTGACCACGCAACGGCCGCTGTGGCATAGCATCGCCACGGGCGACTGGGTCTACGCCGGCTTCGACCTGATGCTGTGGCTGTTCGCGGCGCTGCACGCCGCGTTGGCGGTGCGGATGGCGCGGCACAGGCCGCGCGCGCCGCGTGGAGCGGCCCGATGACCCATCTGCTGACGCTGTGGTTCTGCCTGCTCGGCTTCATGGCGTTGGCCATGGCGACCGAGCGCCAGCAGGAGGCCTTGTTCGGCCGCCTGCTCACGCCCGCGCGCACCCGCATGCTGCGCCTGGCCGGTTGGAGCGCACTCGCGGTGGCGCTGTCCATCGTCGTCGCGCGGCAGGGTTGGGGACTGGGACTGGTCAGCTACAGCGGCCATACCAGCCTGGCCGCCGGGCTCGTCTACCTGGGATTGATCATCCGCGAGCGCGCGGCATAGCCGGCTACTTCGCCGCCGGCCCATCCTGGCTGAAGATCAGGTAGCCGGCGACGGCGATCATCGTGACGCCCAGCGCGCCTTCCTGCGCCCTCAGGAACCAGCGGTTGCGGGTCAGCCAGTTGCGTATGCGCGCGGCGCCATAGGCGTAGGTGGCGCCCGAAAACAGGCCGAAGACCTTGGAAAAGCAGGCCAGGAAAAGCAGCTGCATCCACACCGGGCCCCGCGCCGGATCGGTGAACTGGGGCAGGAAGGCGATCAGGAAGATGAATACCTTGGGGTTCAGAAGATTCGTCATGAAGCCCTGCACGAATACGTCCCAGCCCTGGCCGCGCGCGGCGACCTCGGCCAGCGCGCGCGGATTGCGGCTGCGGCGGATGGCGCGCACGCCCAGATAGATCAGGTACATCGCTCCCATCAGCTTCACCGCCAGGAACAGGGTGGGCGATTCCTTGAAGATCGCCGCCAGTCCCAGCACGATCAGGGGCACCTGCACGAAACCCGCCGCGAACGTCCCCAGCACGCTGAGCCAGGCAATCCGGAATCCCTGGGTCATGCCGCGGGTCAGGGTCAGGGCCATGTCGGGACCGGGCGTCAACTTCAGGGCGATGTCGGCGGCCAGGAACAGCAGGAACATGTGCAGCGTGGGCATGGGGTGAGGGCGAAGGTACGGTGCGGGCGGAAATTATGCCAAATGTCACAATCGTACGGTATGCTTCGGAATCTTTCTCCCGCGGGGATCATATCCATGGACAACTTGTCGATCGAAGGGACCGTCGCCACCGCCGTCGGCCTGCAGCAGGCCAACGCCATGCAGGAAGCCCAGAACGTCCTGCTGCGCAAGGTCCTGGACAACCAGGCGCAGGCCATCACCAGCCTGCTGGACGCGGCCACGGTGCCGCAGCTGTCGACCTACGGCATGGTGGGCACGCAGCTGCACGTCACCGCCTGACCCGCGCGCGCCGGGGCCGTCGGCCATAGGCGCGGTGCGACGGTGGATTCCACAGCCGGTCCCTGGGTGTCACACTACGGGTTTTGCCCCGGATACGAAGACAGCTCGGGAGCTGACCATGACGACATTCCATCGGCGCGATTTCATTACCGGCGCGCTGCTCGGCGCCGCCTGCCTGGCCATTCCTTCATCGCCCGCGCTTGCCGCGGTGCAGGTGCCCGCCACGCTGCTGCTGCAGCGTAACGACTGGGTGCCCAACAATCCGCGCTTGCCCGTGCTGCAGTACATGGGCGTGCTCATGGACGGCGACGTCGCGTCCGCCTTCGAAGGCCTGTTCGCGCGCAACGGCTGGGTGCCGCAATGGCGCGACGGCATCTACGACTACCACCATTACCACTCCACCGCGCACGAGACGCTGGGCATCGCGGCCGGCTCGGCCCGCCTGATGCTGGGCGGTCCGCACGGCACCGAGATGGCCGTGCAGAAGGGCGATGTGCTGGTGCTGCCGGCCGGCACCGGCCACTGCCGCCTGTCGGCCAGCCCGGATTTCCTGGTGGTAGGCGCCTATCCGCCCGGGCAGAAGTGGGATATCTGCCGGGACGCGCCCACCCAGGCCATGCTGGACCGGATCGCCAGGTTGCCCTTCCCGGCGGGCGACCCGGTCACCGGCAAGGATCCGGCGCTCGCGCGCTACTGGCAGCTCGCCTGATCGCGCCGGGCAACGCTTGACGGTCAGCGCTTGACGGTCAATGCGTCGATCAGCTCGCCGATGTCCGCCAGCTTCTCGACGTTCATCATGGTGTCGACCACGCGATCCACCTGCGCCCGCGCGATGCGCCGCGACGCCAGCTTGACGAACTTTTCGATGACGTCGTCGGCGGAGGCGAAGGAATGTTCGCTGCCGCGCGGCGCTTCGACGGTTTCTTCCATCCGCGTGCCGTCCTTCAGCGCCACCTTGACCTTCACCATGTGCCGATACACCGCGCCGCGCGCGGTGATGGCCGGGTCTTCGATCACCCGCACTTTCTGCGACACGCGGATCCTCTCCGCATTGGTGACGTCCGCTTCCGTGAACTGATCGACGAAAACGTCGCCCTCCAACAGCAGCGTGGCGACGCAGTAGGGCAGGTTCAGCTGCGCCGACGTCAATCCCTGCGGCACGTACTTCCAGCCCACATGGTCCACCGTGACGCGCGAGCCTTCCACCACGATTTCCTCGACATCTTCGGGCCCGAAAGGCTTGCGTGCGCGCATGGTGCGCAGGGCGTCCAGCGTCGTGTGGTTGCTGCCCACGCAGGAATAGAACTTCAGGGCGATGCGCATGGTTTCGAACTGAGAGCCCAGTCCCGCCGTCAGCTTGGTCAGGTCGAAGCGGTCGGTCGAGCGCGACAGCGTGCTGCAGAAGCCGCCATAGGGGTTTTCGAACACGTCGACGATGCCCGTGAAGCCGCGCGCGGCAAGCAGGGCGCCGTACAAGCCGCTTTGCGACGCGCGTCCGGCATGCATGCGCTTGACCATGGCGCCGAACTGCGCCGCCATCAGGCCGGACGATTGCGTGCCGGCGATGCCCAGCGCATGCACGGCCTGGTCGGCGGTCAACCGCAGCGCCGCGGCGGCGCCGGCGGCGGCGGAGAACACGCCCACCGTCGCGCCAGAATGCCAGCCCTGGGCGATGTGTTCGGGTCCCATGCACATGCCCACGCGCGGCCCGATCTCGTAGCCGGCCACGCAGGCGCGCAGGAAATCCTGTCCCGTCATGCCGGGCCGCCGGCCAGCCACCGCCAGCACCGCCGGCAAGGTGACCGCGCCCACGTGCAGTACGCCGACACGATGCACGTCGTCGATCTCGAAGCCCTGTATCAGCGTGCCGTTGACCAGCGCCGCATGCGGCGAGGACAGGCGCTTGTCCGTGCCCCAGACCGGCGTCGTGGTGCTCTGGTCTTCCACCAGCAACGTTTCCAGCAGGATCCTGCTCCACGGCAGCTCGGCGCCGAAGATGGCGCAGCCGAACGAATCCAGGATCAGCAGCTTGATGCGCTCGCGCACGTGGTCGGGGATGGCATCGTATTCCAGCGTGGCGATGAATTCGGCGATGCCCCGGGTATAGGTGTTCTGGATCTCTTCGGTGTCGTGCGCGTGGCCCATGGTCGTCTCCGGCATCCCCTGAGGGGTTTTTGAATAGGGTGACCTGGAAGTATCCGGCGCGGGCCCTTGGATTGTGAATTGCGCGCTGCGCGATTATTATTGCGTGAAGTGGAATAATCAGATGCCATGGCTTCATTGAACGCTGTCGATCTCGAAGGCCTGCGGGGGTTCGTGGCGATCGCGCGGCATGCCAGCTTCCAGTTGGCGACGACCGAGCTGAACATCTCGGCGCCCGCGCTGACGCGCCGCATCCAGCGGCTGGAGGCCGCCATCGGCGCGCCGCTGTTCGAACGGACCACGCGTCGTGTGCAATTGACGCCCATCGGCGAAATGCTGCTGCCGCGCGCGCGGGACATCCTGTCCAGCCTGGCGGATGCCCTGTCCGCGGTGGACGACGCGCTGGCCAGCCGCAGCGGGCAGCTCAGCCTGGGCTGCATCCCCACGGCCACCAGGCTGCTGCTGCCGCACATCCTGCGGGCCTTCCATGAGCGAAGGCCGCAGACCCGCATACGCATCGCCGAAAACAACGTGGCGGGCGTCACCGCCGCGGTGCTGAACGGCACGGTGGATTTCGGCATCACCCTGCAGCCCGCGGCGGGCGCCGGCCTGGCCTTCGACGCCTTGCTCACCGAACCTTTCCTGCTGGCCTGCCCGATCGACCACCCCCTGGCCGAACGGCGCCATGTCGATTGGAGCGACCTCAAACCCTACCGGCTGATCGTTTCCGAGCCGGGCAGCGGCAACCGCGCGGTGCTGGAACAGGCCTTGCGGAAGTGGCGCTGGCAGCGCGACCACCTGGTGGAGATCGACCATCTGACCAGTTCGCTAGGCCTGGTGGAAGCGGGGCTGGGCATCTCCGTCCTGCCCTTGTCGGCATTGCCTGACCTGCCGGATCCGCGGCTGGCGATCCGTGTGCTGGGCGGGCCACGGGTGACGCGCACACTGGGACTGCTTCGGCGCCGCGCGATTCCGTTGGGCGCCGTGGCGCAGCAGTTCCGGCGGGCGGTACGCCAGCTGGCGCCCCTGCTGGAAGCCCAGGCCGCGGAACGCGCCGCGCGCTATTCCCTGTAACGCCACGCCGGCATTGACAACGGATACCTGAATCGGTGGATTTGAACGACTCCTTGCCTTCCGCAACGGCCCATGCCCATGGCATGCGCGCCACCACCCGCGCCGTCATGGCGCAGTTCTTCGTCGCCGGAATGGCATTCGCCTGTTGGGGCGTGCAGATACCCGACATCAAGTCGCGCTTCGGCCTGTCGGACTTCGTGCTGTCCTTCGCCATGCTGACCGTGGCGGGTGGCGCCATCATTGCGATGGGCACGATAGGGCGCTGGGCCACCCGGGTAGGGAGTGCCCGCGCAATGGTGGTCAGCGGCGTGGTGTATGCGGTGGCCACCGCATCGATCCCATGGATGCCGAATTTCGAGATCCTGCTGGCCCTGCTGCTGGTGCTGGGCATGGCCACGGCCGGTTACGACGTCACCGTGAACGTGCAGGCCGCGGCGGTGGAAACGCGCGGCGGCCGCCCCATCATGTCGACCCTGCACGGCATGTTCAGCCTGGGCGGCATGATAGGCGCGGGCCTGGGCGGCCTTGCGGCCCTGGGTGATCTGCCGGCCTGGGTATATCCCGCCGGCATCGGGGTCGCGACGCTGGGCGCCATCGCATGGGGCCGGCCCTATCTGCTGGCCGATGCGGCCACGGAAGACGAGGCGCGGGGTACCGGTTCCAGGCGGATTCCCGCCGCGCTTTGGATACTCGGGTTTTTCGCCTTCCTGGGCCTGATCTGCGAAGGCGCCATGTACGACTGGGCCAGCGTGTACCTGCGCGATGTCGCCCGAGCCGCGCCACAGCTGGCCAGCTACGGATATGCCGCCTTTTCCACTGGGATGGCCTGCGGGCGCTTCGCGGCCGATCCCTTGCGCCGCCGCATCGGCGATGGGGCCACGTTGACGATCAGCACCTGGATGGGCTTCGCGGGCATCGCGCTGGCCGTGGCCTTGCCGCAGCCGGCCTGGACAGTGGCGGGCTTCATCCTGATGGGGCTGGGCGTGGCCAACCTGATGCCGCTTTTTTTCCTGGCCGGCGCGCGGCTGCCCGGGACCACGCCGGCGGAAGGCGTGGCGGCCATCGCCCGCTGTGCCTATACCGGCATGCTGCTGGGGCCGGCCATCATCGGCGCCATTACGCATCATGCCGACCTGCGCGTGGCGCTGGGCGCGGTCGCCATCATCATGGGATTGATCGCGTCCGTCGGGATACGCCAAGTGCTGCGCATCGGGCGCCAGGCGGCCGCGCCAGGCTAGTGCGGGGCTAGCGCCCGGCTAGCGCCGGCTTTACCGACTCTTACATCTGTCCGCGACGGATTTCCCGCGCGCCGTCCGTTGAAGTAGAAACGGCGCCGTCCCGATCCGACGGTATCGCTGGGAGTCGTGAATGAAGCTTCCTGTTTTCCTCAAGATGGCATGCGCCGCGGGCGCCCTGGCCGCGGCTTCGTCGGCGTGCGCCGAATTGGTGATCGTCGAACCCACCGCGCCGCCGCCTCCGCCGCGCGTCGAAGTCATGCCCGGCCCGCGCGCGGGTTACGTCTGGGACGCCGGCCACTGGCGTTGGGACCATGGGGCCTACGCCTGGGTCCCCGGTCATTGGCGGCCCGTGCGGGTAGGTCATCACTGGGTACCAGGCCACTGGGTGGCGCACGGTCCCAACTGGCACTGGATTCCCGGGCATTGGGCCTAGCGTGCCCTTTGTCTCCGCACATGAAACTGAACCTGGAGTTCCCATCATGATCAAAACCATCGCCATCCTGCTGCTCGCCGCCGCCACGTTGAGCGGCTGCGTCGTCGTGCCGGCGCGGCCGGTCCATGTCCATCCGGTGTACGTTTACTGACGTCTTTCCAACGACCAGACCCGCACTTTGAGCGAACGCGAGCCCGATGCCGACCTGCTGGCCAGGGTCGGCAGGAATGATTCCTCGGCCGTGCGCCAGTTGGTCGCGCTCAAGTTGCCCCGGCTGCTCGCACTGGCCACGCGCATGCTGGGCGATCGCATGGAAGCCGAAGACGTGGCGCAGGAAGCGTTCGTGCGCATATGGAAACAGGCCCCGCGGTGGAAGGAAGGCGAGGCGCGATTCGATACCTGGCTGCATCGGGTCGCGCTGAACCTGTGCTACGACAGGCTGCGGGGTCGCCATGAAGAGACTGTCGACCAATTGCCCGAAAGCGCCGACCCCGGGCCGGGGCCGGACGAGGTGGTGGAAACGGGCGCGCGCGACCGTCGTGTCCAGGCCGCGCTCGCGGCCTTGCCGACGCGGCAGCGCGAGGCGCTGGTCCTGACCTACTACCAGGATCTGTCCAACGTGGAAGCGGCCGCCGTGATGGACATCAGCGTGGAGGCCCTGGAAAGCCTGCTGGTGCGAGCCAGGCGTGCCCTGCGCGAGACGCTGGCCGCCACCGAAACCGTGAAGGTACGCCATGACACCTGAAAGATTCCAAGCCATCGTGCAAGCCTACGGCGCCGACGCGCGCCGCTGGCCTGAAGCCGAGCGTGCCGGCGCGCAAGCCTGGGCGTCCGGTCATCCCGTGGCGGCCGACGCGATACTCGCGGCCGCCGCGCCGCTGGATGCATGGCTCGATGGCGACACGGTGTCGCCGCCGGACCGGAGCCTGTTCGATCGCATCGTCGCCAGCGCTCCCGCGCGGCCGCTGTGGCGGCGCGCACGCCTCTGGTGGTCCGGCGCGGTGTTCGCCGGCGTGGGCGTGGCCGGCGGCTGCGTCGGCGCCTTCGCCGTTTCCTTCTACATGTTGACGGCGGTCCCGGCGATGCATGCCGACGCGCCTTGGATGGAAACCGGCTTCAGCAGTCCCTTGTCCGACTGGAGCGAAGAATGACAGGCCGCACGTGGAAGTTCGCGCTGGTCGGCTCGCTGGTGCTGAACGCGTTCCTGCTGGGCGGTATCGCCGGCGGCGCCTATCGCTGGTTTTCCGCCGATCATGTCGCGGAGAACGCGGCGGCGCCGCGCGCCGCGTTGCGTTTCGCGGCCGAAGAACTGGCGCCGGAACGTCGCCAGCAGTTCCTGCAGGCGCTCAGGCAGGCGCGGCGGCAAGGCCGCGACGACGCGCTGGCGGCGCGCGAGGCGCGTCGGGAAGTCCTGGAGCAACTGGCCGCGCCGCAATTCGATCGCGCGGCGCTCGATGCTTCGTTGGCCCGGGCACGGGAGGCCGATGGCGAAGTGCGCAAGCGGGTGGAGCGCGCGGTCGCGGATTTCGCGGAAAGCCTGTCGCCACAGGAACGCCTGGCCTTCGTCGACGGCTTGCGCCGTCGCGGGCAATGGCGCGAGCCGCCCGCTTCGGGCAATAAAGCGGCACAAGGCTCGGCGCGCGATGGCGCTGCCCGCTGACGCCACGCAAAGCCAGGGACCGGAGAGCCAAGGAGGTCGCCATGGATACTCGCACGCATGCGGCGGCCATCGCCCTGAACCGCTTCGGCCTGGGCGCCCGCCCCGATGAGCCGGCGCCCGCCGATCCCAAGGCATGGCTGTTGGCGCAATTCGACGACTACGATCCCCGCCCCGCCGTCTGGCAGGCGCAGCCCTCGTCCCTGGCAGTGGCCGCGGATCAGCAGCCGGGCCGCAAGGCCGGCGCCGCGCGTGAAATCTACCGGAGCGCGGTGGACGCCCGCGTCGAAAGCGCCTTGACGACGGCGACGCCGTTCGTCGAAAGACTGGTGCACTTCTGGACCAACCATTTCGCGGTGTCGGCGGACAAGCCGGTGGTCGCCGCGCTGGCCGGGTGCTTCGAGGCCGAAGCGATCCGTCCGCATGTGCTGGGACGCTTCCAGGACATGCTGGTTGCCGTCGAGCAGCATCCCGCCATGCAGCTGTTCCTGGACCAGCCGCGATCCGCCGGACCCGACAGCAAGGCGGTCCGGCGCGCGGCCGAGCGCGATCCGGGCCGCAAGCGCGGCCTGAACGAAAACCTGGCCCGCGAGATCATGGAACTGCACACCCTGGGGGTGCGCACGGGTTACACCCAAGCCGACGTCACCGAGTTCGCGCGCGCGTTGACGGGCTGGAGTATCGCCGGCTCGCGCGGTCCTCGACCCGGCGATGCCGAGCCGGGCGCGTTCGTGTTCCGCGCCGGGCTGCACGAGCCCGGTGTGCGTGCCATCATGGGACGCCAGTATGCGCAACCCGGCCCGCAACAGGCGCTGGCGGTGCTGCGCGATCTCGCGGCATCGCCGGACACGGCGCGCCATATCGCCTTCAAGCTGGCACGCCACTTCATCGCCGACGATCCGCCATCGCTGGCCGTCGATCGCCTTGCGCGGACCTATGCGCGCAGCGGCGGCGATCTGCCCGCCCTGTACCGCGATCTCGTGGACATGCCCGCCGCATGGGCGTGGCCAACGCAGGCCCTCACGGCGAAGTTCAAGACGCCTTGGGAATGGATGATCTCCGCCGTGCGGGGACTGGGCGGCCGGCTACGGGGCAATACCGCCTACGCGCCGCTGTTGGCGCAGTTGGGACAGCCGGTGTGGCGTCCCGGTTCGCCGGCCGGCTACGACGACGTGGCGGCAGCGTGGGCGGCGCCGGACGCGCTGGTGCGCAGGGTCGAAGCTGCGCAGCGGCTGGCCGCGCGCGGCAATGGGACGCAAGACCCGCGCTTGCTGGCCCATGCGCTGTTCGCGGGCGCCGCCAGCCCCGCCACCGCCGAGGCCGTGGCGCGCGCTGAAAGCGTGCAAGCCGGTATCGCGCTCCTGCTCGTCTCACCGGACTTCCAACGACGATGACCCTACCTCGCCGCCATTTCCTCGCCCTGGCCGCCGCTTCGCTGGTCGCCAGGCCGCGCATCGTCTTCGCCAATGTCGAGACGGACCGCCGCTTTGTCTTCGTCATCCAGCGGGGCGCGGCCGACGGCCTGAATATCGTCGTGCCTTATGCCGATCCCGCCTACGCCCGCCTGCGCGGCGAACTGGCGATCGACGTCCCGGCGGCCACGCGCCTGGACGGCACCTTCGGCTTGCATCCCGCGCTGGCGCAGACGGCGCGCATGTATGCGCTGCGCCAGGCCTTGTTCGTGCATGCCGTGGCGTCGCCTTACCGCGACCGCTCGCACTTCGATGGGCAGAACGTGCTGGAGACCGGCGGCAGCGCGCCGTACCGGATCAAGGATGGCTGGTTGAACCGCCTGGCGGGCATGCTGCCGAAGTCCCGCGAAGAGGCCATCGCCTTCGCGCCGACGATACCCGCCGCGCTGCGCGGCGCGGCGGCGGTCACGTCGTATGCGCCTTCCGCCTTGCCCGCCGCGCCCGACGACCTGCTGGCGCGGGTGTCCCAGCTTTACGACGCCGATCCGCAACTGGGCCCGCTCTGGCGCCAGGCCATGCAGACACGGGCGCTGGCGGGCGACGTGGGTGCGCGGCAGGATCCCGCGCACCTGGGCAAGATGGCCGCCGAATTCCTGGCGCGGCCCGATGGTCCGCGCATCGCCATGATGGAGACGAACGGCTGGGATACCCATAGCGGCCAGAACCAGCGGCTCGCGTATCAGTTGAAGGCGCTGGACGCCATGCTGGCGGCCTTGCGTGAAGGACTGGGCTCGGACTGGGATCGGACGACGGTGCTGGTCGCCACGGAATTCGGCCGCACCGCCGCCGCCAATGGCACGGGCGGCACGGATCACGGACAGGGCGCCGTCGCGATGCTGCTGGGCGGCGCCGTGGCGGGCGGCCGAGTCCAGGCCGATTGGCCCGGGCTGGCGCTAGCGGACCTTTATGAAGGACGCGACCTGCGCCCGACCGCGTCGCTGGACGCATTGATCGCTGGCGCCGCCGCCGAGGCGCTGGCGTTGGATCCGGACAAAACCGCTCGCGTGCTGTTCGGACTGGACAGGTTGCCGTCGGCGGCGACGGGATGGTTGCGCACCTGACCCGCCGTGTCGCGCGTCCTGACGAACCCGCAACGACGCGTTCTCCAGGAGATCCGCCGCGACGCCTGCCTTCAGGACCCCGCCTGCGCCTTGGCCAACTCGTGTTTGGCCTGGTCCCAGCCCGACTCGGGGGCCACCTGGCCTGCCTGGTCCCGCACTTCGGCGATCCGGCCCGGCAGCGTGCCAGCGGGATCGTCGGCGTCCGCGATATATATGCCCGGCGTCATGGTGATGTGCGCGCTTTCGAAGCTGCCACCGCCGGCCAGCAGGATCATGCGCGTCGGCGCGTCTTCGCCCACCAGGGCCAGCAGGCCGGGGCTGACACGCTCGGGCGTCAGCACGGCGTCGGCTTCGGGTGGCAGCAGGCCTTTCGTCATCGCCGTCATGGCGGTGGGGGCCAGGCAGTTCACGCGCACGTTCTTGCTGGCGCCTTCCATGGCCAGGGTCTGCATGAAGCCGACCAGGGCCATCTTGGCGGCGCCATAGTTCGACTGGCCGAAATTGCCGTACAGGCCGGACGACGAAGTCGTCATGACGATGCGGCCGTAGTTCTGCTCGCGCATGCCGGCCCAGACCGCCTTGGTGGCGTGCACCGCGCCCATGACGTGCACGTCCATCACCAGGCGGAACTCGTCCAGCGACATCTTGGCGAAGGTGCGGTCGCGCAGGATGCCGGCATTGTTCACCAGGATGTCGACCCGGCCGAACTCGGCGACGGCCAGCGCCGCCATGGCTTCCATATGGTCGTAGCGGCTGACGTCGCCCGCGTGGGCGATGGCCTGGCCCCCCGCGCGGCGGATTTCCTCCGCCACGGTCTTCGCGGCCTCTCCCAGGTCGTTGACCACCACGCGTGCGCCATGGCGCGCCAGCTCCAGCGCATGCGCGCGTCCGAGTCCGCCGCCGGCACCCGTCACGATCGCCACCCGGTCCTTCAACACATTCGACATTTGTTTCCCTTGTTCGCGGACGGCAAGTCCCGATCAGACCCGCTCGAAGATGGCGGCAATGCCCTGGCCGCCGCCTATGCACATCGTTACCAGCGCATAGCGGCCGCGTATGCGTTGCAGCTCGTACAGCGCCTTGGTGGCGATGATGGCGCCCGTGGCGCCGATCGGATGCCCCAATGATATGCCGGAGCCATTCGGGTTGACCTTGGCCGGATCGAAGTCCAGCTCGCGCATGACCGCGCAGGCTTGGGCGGCGAAGGCTTCGTTGGACTCGATGACGTCCATATCGGCCACCTTCAGCCCTGTGCGCGCCAGCACGGCGCGGGTCGCCGGTATGGGCCCCGTGCCCATGTAGGCGGGCTCGACACCCGCATAGGCGTGACCGACGAGCCGTCCGATGGGGGCCAGGTTCTGCGCCTTCACGGCATCGGCCCCCGCGAGGACGAGCGCGGCGGCGCCATCGTTGATGCCGGATGCATTGCCGGCGGTCACGCTGCCGCCGTCCCGCTTGAACGCCGGCTTCATGGCCGCCAGCACGTCCAGCGTCGTTTCGGGCTTGACGTGTTCGTCGGTATCGAAGTGGATCTCGCCGCGACGCGTGGCGATCTTCACTGGAACGATCTGTTCCTTGAAACGGCCTTCGCGGATCGCGGTGGCCGCGCGCTGGTGGCTGGTCACCGCCAGTTCGTCCATCATCCGACGCGTGATGCCGTAGCGCTCGGCGACGTTCTCCGCCGTCATGCCCATGTGTATGTCATGGAAGGGATCGTGCAGGGCGTTCAGCATCAGGTCCAGCATGACGGTGTCGCCCATCCGCGCGCCCCAGCGGTTCGAGGGCGACAGGTAGCCGGCGCGCGACATGCATTCGGCGCCCGCGCCCACGGCCACGTCGCAGTCCCCCGCGGCGATCGCCTGCGCCGACGACACGATGGCCTGCAGGCCCGATCCGCAAAGGCGATTGATGTTGAAGGCCGATACCGATTGAGGCAGTCCCGCGTCGAGCGCGGCGATGCGGCTCATGTAAATGTCGCGTGGCTCGGTGGTAATGACCGTGCCCATCGATACGTGGCCGACCGACTCCGGCGCGGCCCCGCTGCGTGCCAGGGCCTCACGCACCACCAGGGTGGCCAGTTTGGCGGGCGGCGTGTTCTTCAGCGTGCCGCCGAAGGTGCCGATCGCGGTGCGCGTGGCGGCGATAACGTAGACATCTTTTTGCATGGCGATTCCTTGCTCAAGCCGCGCGCCGTACCGGCGGATAGGCGTAGGTCCCTTCCAGGTGGGCGCGCCCGGGGGTGTACAGCCGCAGCGTCAGGTAGAAGCCCTGGTCCGCCGGCGCGGGCAGCCAGTTGTGTCCCGGTCCGGGGTCGTCCGCCTGGATGCGGATGCTCAAGCCGCCATCCGCGTCGTGCAGCAGGCCCTGGGTGCGGTCGCCGATGGAATGGCGTCCGATGGGATTGGCCACCAGCAGGCAGTCGCTGCGCCGATACAGGGTGATGGACCAGAAGGAGCGGACATCCGGCAGTCCGCCCGGCGGGAAGCGCAGCACGTAGCGGTGCGCACCGCTCAATGCCTCGCCCTGTTCGTCGACTTCCGCCATGATGTACATGGCTTCCTCGATGCCCAGCGTGCCTATCCAGTTGCGCGCCACGCGGGCGCGGGTCAGGAAGTCGTCGCCGAAGTTCTCGCGCACGCTGACCGCCGTGGTCCAGCCGCCGCCCAGTTCCGAGGCCTGCGCGACGTCGCGCAGCTCCGCGTACACCTGGGTCAGCGCGTCCTGCAGCAGCGCAGGCGCGATCGGCCAGGCGGGCAGGCGATGGGCGGAAGGATTGCGCGCCAGCATGGCATCCACGACGCGCTGGTACTCGGCGGCCTGCGGCACGCCCGCGCCGCGATCGTCGATCAAGGTGTCGATGCGCGAAAGCGCCGGCTTGCCATCCGGCCGCAGCAGCGCGAACCGGTTTTGCAAGGCATGTACCTGCGCCAGGTCCTGTTCGGTGGCGTCGACCAGGATGCGCCCGATGACCCAGACGTCGTCGCTGGGCGCGCTGATCGCGTGCATGCCGGCGGGCACGTCGCCCTGCCATCCCGGGCCGTGCACGAACAGGCGTTGCGCCTCGCCGCCGGTGGTGCGGCGGCCGGCGTAGGCCCAGGGATTGGTCCAGGCATCCAGGAAGCCCAGCACCCAATAGCGATTGCCCATCGCGGGCACGTCGATCACCAGCGGGCCGGCGGACAGGTCCAACCAGGCATTGGTGAACAGGGTGTCGTTGTTCGGCGTGACGACTTCCCTGTCTTCCGGACCGCGCAGGCGGCGCGTGTGGGTGAATTGGTTCAGCCACCGCATGCGCGACGTCGGGCTGTCGCCGGCATAGCCCTGCACGGCGTGCTTGCGTGCCGTGTTGGCGGCGCGCATGCGGGCCATTTCGAACAGCGGCAGGGTGATGAGGACGGTCTGGCGGACTTCGGCCGGGACGGCCTGGGTATTGGTGTTCACGATGTCGGTATTCATGCCTGGGTCGAGATCAGTACGGCGTCCAGGGCCAGCGCGCCCTGGCCCTGGGGCAGTACGACGAAAGGATTCAGTTCCACGGATTCCAGCGTGTCGCCCGCCGCCAGCGCGAATCGAGACAGACGCACGATGGCCTGCGCCAGCGCCTCGACGTCGGCGTGCGGCGCGCCGCGAAAGCCGCGCAGCAGGCGCGCGGTCTTCAACTCGTCGATCATGTCGCGGGCTTCTTCGAGGTCGACAGGGGCGAGGCGGAACGTCACGTCGCCCAGGAGCTCGACGTTCACGCCGCCGGAACCCAGCATGACGACGACACCCAGCGCCGGGTCGCGCCGGGCGCCGAGGATGCATTCGACGCCGCCGCGCACCATGGGCGCCACCAGCACGCCGTCCACGCGCGCGTTCGGCGCGGCAGCGCGCGTTGCGGCCATGATGCGGTCATACGCCGCGCCGGCTTCCTTCTCCTGGCGGATGTTCAGCACGACGCCGCCGATATCGCTCTTGTGCGTGATGTCGGCGGAGAGCACCTTCATGACGACGGGGTAGCCCAGCGCGTTGGCGCCCGCGATCGCGTCCTCGCGGCTGTGAGCGCGGTGGAAGGGTACGGCGGGCAGTCCGCGAGCCGTCAGCAGTTCCAGCGCGTCGGCTTCGCTGTACGGGGTGGGGCGCAGGGCCGCCGGAGGCGCATCGGCCTGGGCCGCGATCGCCGGCGAGTCGGCCGGCTGCGCCATGGCGTCCGCCGCCGCGGCCTGCGCATCGCGCGCGGCCGCCATCGCCGCCCCTGGAGCGCCGGCGCGGATGACGGCCGTTTCTCGGTCGCGCAGGAAAAAGCGCATGGCCGCCATGACGCGTATCGCGCGCGCCGGGTCGGTGAACGACAGGCAGCCGGCTTCTTCCAACGCGCGCTGCTGCGCCGCATCCGCCAAGGTGCTGAAGGCCACCAGCCGGTCCGGAAAATCGCGTCGCAGGTCGCGCGCCAATTGCTGTTGCAAGGCGCGCATGGCGGGCGTGGCGCCGAACGCCGCCAGGAATATCAGCAGGCTGCCATGGCCCGCCTCGCCGAGCATGGCGCGCGCGGTCGCTTCCAGCAGGTCCGGCTCTGCCGTCACCTGTCCCGTGATGTCGACGGGATTGTGCGTGGCCGCCAGCGGCACGCGCGCCCGGATCATGGCCTGCGCCGCCGCCGGCAGCTCCCGCACGTCCAGCCCCGCGTCGGCGGCTTCATCGGCCATCATGACGCCGACACCGCCCGAGACGGTCAGCAGTCCCACCTGCGTATTGGGCGGCAGGCCGGCCACCGCGAGGCCATGGGCCACGTCGAAGAATTCCTCGATGGTGCGCGCCCGATAGGCGCCATGCTGGCGGAACAGCACGTCGAAGACGGCATCGTCGCCCGCCAGCGCCGCGGTATGGGAGGCGGCCGTCAGGGCGCCCAGCGCGGTGCGGCCGACCTTGACCACGACCACCGGCTTGCCCGCCGCGCGGGCCAGGTCCAGCGCCTCGCGCAGCTTGCGGCCGTCGCGGCAGCCTTCCAGATAGGCCATGATCACGCGCGTGGCGGGATCGCGCGCCATCCAGGCGATGCAGTCGGCCACGCCGATATCCGATTCGTTGCCCGTGGTGACCCAGGCCGACAAACCCAGCCCGCGCTCGCGCGCCATCGCGTAGGCATAGGCGCCGAAGGCGCCGCTCTGGCTGACGATGCCGACATGGCCGGGCGTGTTCGAACCCGTGCCGACCACCGGCGAAAACGTGGCGTACACCGCGCGGGCGACGTTCATGAAACCCAGGCAGTTGGGCCCCAGCACGCGGATGCCCGCCGCATTGGCCCTGGCCGCGAATTCTGCCTGCGCCTGTTCGCCCTGCTTGCCCATCTCCGCGAAGCCGGCGGAGAACATGACGATGTTCTTCACCCCGGCCGCGATGGCCTCGTCCAGGGCGGCGCTGACACTGGAAGCCGGGATGGCGAAGATCGCCAGGTCGATGGGCGCCTGCACGGCGCCGAGCGATGCATACGCGCGCCGTCCTTCGATTTCATCGGCGCGGGCGTTGATGGGATAGATATGCCCTTCGTAGCCGTATTCGACCAGGTAGCGGACAGGCACCGCCCCGATCTTGCTGCGGTTCGACGAAGCGCCGACGATGGCGATGGAGCGTGGCGACAGGAAAGAGTCTAGGTCTGGCAGGGTCATGGGATCTGTGGACGAATGCCGGGCAGGGTGCGCGCGCTATGGATGTCATGGTTATGCGCGCCGGGTGTCTCCGGAGATCGGCCAAGATACCGCCAGTGGTCTTATCAGACAAACTGTGTTTTCTGAATTTTCTATAAGCTCTGGTTATTTATTGCCGGCCTTGCCATCGCGCAGCGTGTAGTCCAGGAAGCGCTCGACCGCCGGCGATATGGACGTCCGCGGCCGCACGAAGATCGCGATGCGCCAGCTCACCACCGGCTGCAGCACCGGCAGGAACACGAGGCCGAATCCTTCGACCAGGGCCCGTGCCATGGCGGGGCATATCACGTAGCCTGGCCGCACCCGCAGCAGCGACAGGGCCGTGTTGACCCGATGCACGGACACGATGTCGCGCGGATGGTTGCGGGGCGGGATATGGGCCAGGACGTTGACGGCCAGGTTGGGCATGTAGTTGATCAGGGGGCGATCACGCAGGTCCTTCCAGCTTATCGATTCGGCGTCGGCCAGCGGATCGTCCGGGCGCAATGCGGCCCACAAGGGGTCGGCCCGCACCACGTGCGCTTCGATGGCGTCGTCGGTCAGCAC
This sequence comes from Bordetella genomosp. 8, assembly GCF_002119685.1. Classification (NCBI taxonomy): domain Bacteria; kingdom Pseudomonadati; phylum Pseudomonadota; class Betaproteobacteria; order Burkholderiales; family Alcaligenaceae; genus Bordetella; species Bordetella genomosp. 8. The sequence continues at coordinate 974,270 of NZ_CP021108.1, forward strand.
GCCGGCCGGCCCGAAACCGATGTCCGCGCTGCCGTTGTGCAGGTTGGCCAGGACCTGTTCGATGGGCACGTCGTCGAAGCGCACCTCGACGCCCGGGTAGGCTTTGCCGTAGCCGGATATCAGCTCCGGCAGCAAGGTGCAGGACAGCGGCTCCGGCGCGGCCACGCGCACCAGCCCGCGACGCAGTTCCTTCAGGTTGCTGACGCCTTCCAGCGCCTCGTCCAGGTCCGCGAGCACGCGCCGCACCATCGGTTCGAATGCGCTGCCCACCGCGGATGCGCTGACGCTGCGCGTATTGCGGTCCAGCAGGCGCACGCCCAGCCGGCTTTCCAGTTCCTTGACCAACCCGCTCAGCGCTGCCTGCGACAGATGCATGGTGTCGGCCGCCTCGGAAAAACTGCCGGATTCCAGAACGGCGAGAAAGGCGCGCAATTGCCTGAGCGTGACCTCGGCTGCCATGGTGTGTCCTTTGCGAAAGTCGGGTGCGTCCTGCCGCCCACGGTCGATGCGGGCGGGCCGCCACCGGCGCGGCAGGCGCCGGGGCATTTATAACTTTAACCTTTAAGTCATCAAAAAAATGAGATTTGTCCCGATAGGTTTGCCGCCTCTATCATCGCGTCTCCAAGCTCGCGTCCCGTCGCCATGCTCAAACGGCGCGGGTCGGCAGTTCCTATTCCAATAATCAGGAGACCACCATGAAGATCACCCGACGAGCCCTGCTGGGCGCGGCGGCCGCCGGCCTGTACGGCGGGCTCGCCCCGCGTGTGTTCGCCCAGGGCGATTGGCCCGCCCGTCCCGTCCGCGTCATTTCGCCGTACGGGGTCGGCGGCCCCAACGACCTGTCGGCGCGCCTGTTCGCCGAATACCTGGGCCGGCGCCTGAACCAGTCCTTCATCGTGGAGAACAAGGCCGGGGCCGGCACCCGGCTGGGCAACGAATACGTCGCCCATGCGCCGGCCGACGGCTACACGCTGCTGTATGGGGCGGCGCCTTACTCCACGCTGGAAGCCTTGTACGGCAAGCTGGGGTACGACCCGCGCAAGGACCTGCAGGCGGTGGCGATGGCCGCCACCGTGCCGCTGTTCCTGGTGGTCAATGCCCAGTCGCCCGCCAAGACGGCGCAGGAGCTGATCGCCTACGGCAAGTCGCTGCCGAACGGGCTGACCTTCGGCACGCCCGGCACGGGATCGTTGCCGCATCTGGCGGCCGAGCTGTTCCTGCGCGACGCCAACGTCAAGGGCCTGAGCGTCCAGTACCGTGGCGATGTGCCCGCCTATACCGATCTGCTGGCCGGCCGGCTGGACGCCACGCTGACGGCGATCACCGCCGCGCTGCCGCATATCCAGGCCGGCAAGCTGCGTGTGCTCGGCGTGGCGTCGGCGCAGCGCAGCAAGATCTATCCGGACGCGCCGACCCTGCGCGAACAGGGACTGCCCAATGTCGTGGCTTCCGGCTGGTACGGTTTCATGGCACCCGCCGGTACGCCTGCCGCCATCGTCAGCCGCCTGGACAACGAGATCAACGGCGCGCTGAAGGACCCCGACATCCAGCGCAAGCTGCTGGCGCAAGGCATGGAGCCCTATCCCGGCAACGCCGCCGACTTCGCCGCTTTCATCGACGCGGAAATGAAGAAGTGGAGCGAAGTGATCTGGAAGGCCGGCATCAAGGGCGAGTAAGGCAGCGTCGCCTACCAATGCCCCGCGTGCTGGCCGCCATCGACATTGATGGTCTCGCCAGTCACGAAGCCGGCCCGTTCCAGATACAGGATCGCTTCGACTATATCCGCGATGTCGCCCATATGGCCGACCGGGTGCAGGCCATCCAGGAATTCATGCGTTTCCGGCGCATGCATGGGTGTCTTGATGATCCCGGGCGCCACGGCATTGACCCGTATGCCCTTGCGCGCATACTCGATGGCCAGGCCGCGCGTCACCGCCGCCAGTCCACCCTTGGTCAGCGAAGCCAAACCCGCGGGTACATTGGACAGGGGCTGTTCGACCAGCGTCGTGGTGATCTGGACGATATGCCCGTGTTCCTGCTTCGCCATCTGCCGCAGCGCGAACTGCGTAATGTGGAAAAAGCCACCCAGGTTCACATTGACGACGTTCGTATAGTCTTCTTCCGTATACTCGGTGAAGGGCTTGCTGACGAAAATCCCGGCATTGTTGATCAACGTATCGATGCGTCCGAATCGCTCCAGCGCGGTGGCGACGACCTTGTTCGCGACGGCTCGATCGGCGATGTCGCCGGGAACGGCGATCACATCCGTATCCTCGCCCGCCTCGATACTGCGGGAATTCGCGACGACGGCATAACCCTGCTTGCGGTACGCCCGCACGATGCCGGCGCCTATGCCTTGGGATGCGCCGGTCACGATGGCGACTTTGGTTTGCGTATTCATGATGTTCCTCGTCAAGGCCGGGCCCATCAGGCCGGGATGGGAAAGCGTACCGGCGTGCCCTTGTCGAAGGGCGTGAGGCGGCCGGCAAGATTCAGCTTCTGGAAAACGTCGGCCAGTTGTTCCTGGCTTTCGCGGAAATGCATCCAGCCTTCGGAATGCGCGGATACCAGCGCCGCATTGGGAAAGGCATGGGCGGCCTCGATGGCGCCCTCGCTGCCCATCGTCATGTGGAAGCGGCCGCGCGGTTCGGCGGCGCCGGTGAACAGAACCACGACCTTGGGATCGAAGCGGCGCGCCACCTCGGCGGTGCCTTCGTACCAGACGGTGTCGCCCGTCACGTACAGCAGATCGCCAGGCTGTTGGCGGCCCAGCGCGAAGCCCACGACGTCGCCCGAGATCGGTTCGATCCCGATGGGGCCATGCCGGGCCGGCGTGGCGGTCACCAGCAGCGTTTCGCCGCCGGCGCCGTGCAAGGTGCAGGTCTCGTAAGGCGCCAGGCCGATCGCGTTGCCGCCCAGCCGTTGCGCGCCCGCCTGCGTGGTGAAGGTCTTGCCCACGCTGCCCAGCATCGCGCGCCCAGAGATATCCAGGTTGTCGATATGCTGGTCGTGGCTAAGCAGCACGGCGTCCAGGCGACCGACTTCATCCCTGGTCAACGCGGGACCGGACGTTTTCTCGAACGAGATGGAGGGCAACTGGTAATGGCCCGGGGCATCGAAGGTGGGATCGGTCAGCAGGCGTATGGACCCGTACTCGATCAGGACCGTCGGTCCGCCTACCAGGGTCAGGCTCAGCGTCGTTTCGCGCATGTCGTTCTCCGTGTTGATTTAGCGATGGACGTAGCCTAAGCTCCAGTCCGTTTCCGCGGAATTCGCTATTCCCGCTCAATGGCTGAGAAAAAACGCACAGAGGTCGATTGGCAGGACATACGCGTCTTCCTGGCGCTGGGCCGTCATGGCAGCCTGTCGGGCGCCGCGCGCGCGCTGTCGGTCAACCACGCGACCATCGCGCGCCGCATCCAGTCGCTGGAAGCGACGCTGGGCGAAAAGCTGGTCGAGCGTCGCCCGGAAGGCTACATACTGACGCCGGCCGGCACGCGCACGCTGGCGGCGGCCGGCGACATGGAAGCCGCCGTCCATACCTTGGGCCGCGGCGGTGAAGACGACGCGATCAAGGGCCTGGTCCGCGTCAACGCGCCGCCGGCCTTGTCGCTGGGATTCCTGGCCGAGCGCCTCGCGACGCTCCCGGTATCGCATCCCGGCCTGGATATCGACCTGGCGACGGACCTGCGTCCGGTCAGCCTGGAACGCCGTGAAGCCGACATCGCCATCCGCCTCGGACGGCCGACGGATGGCGGCTTCATCGCCCGGCGACTGGGCAGCATGGCCTACGGCTGGTACGGCGCGCCGGCGATCTGCGAGCGTGTCGAAGCGGGCGGGGACCCGGTCTTTGTCGGTTTCGACGAAGTCAACACCGATATCCCGGAAGCCGTATGGCTGGCGCGCACGTACCCTGGCGCGCGCATCGCATTCAAGGCCAACAACCATGTTGCCCAGGCAGCCGCCGCGCGCGCGGGCGCGGGACTGGCCTTGCTGCCGCACTACATCGGTCGCGGCGAGCCCGCGCTGCGGCAATGCCGGCTGGAGCCGGTACCCGAGCCGCGGGAGATCTATGTCCTGACCCGGGGTCAGGATCGCAACAATCCGGCGATCAGGTTCGTCGTCGATCACTTGCTGCGTGTGTTCGCCGACGAGCGGACCTTGTTCGAAAACTGAGCCTTTCGTTCAGCCTCCAGACAGCGCAATCAAAGCACGTCGACAGATTTGAAAAAGCTTTTGCTAACGATAACGGGAATAGTTAGCATTCGCGAAATTTTTTGGAATCTGCCGCCTTCATGAAACAGCTCACCCCGATCGCCGCCGCAGTCCTGGCCCTGTTCGCCGCGCCTGTCGCGGCCATCGCGCAGCAAGCCGCGGCGCCCGGGACGCCGGCGCCCGCCACCCCCGCGGCGTCCACCGCGACGCTGGACACCGTCCATGTGAACGGCGACGCCCCATCCGACGACTTCAACACCCAGCAATCCGCGCTGCCGCGCCTGGGCGTCGATCTGCATGACGTGCCGCAATCCGTCACGGTGGTGAACAAGGCGCTGATGCAGTCGCAGGGCGCGACCTCATTGCAGGACGCGCTGCGCAACGTCGCCGGCATCACGCTGGGCGCGGCCGAAGGCGGCACGATAGGCAACAACATCTACCTGAACGGCTTCTCGGCGCGTACCGACATCTACCTGGACGGCTTTCGTGATCGCGCGCAGTACTACCGCGACACCTTCGACCTCGATGAAGTGGAAGTGCTGATGGGACCGTCGTCCATGCTGTTCGGCCGGGGCTCCACCGGCGGCGTGATCAACCAGGTCAGCAAGAAGCCCAAGCTGGCGGACTTCACCGACGTGACCGGATCCGTCACGACCAACGGCCTGGTGCGTTCCACCGTCGATACCAACATGCAGTTGTCGGATACGTCGGCCTTCCGCTTCAATGGCATGGCGCAGAACGGCGACGCCACGACACGCGACCAGTCGCATGTGAAGGATTTCGGCGCGGCGCCCTCGTTCAAGTTCGGCATCGGCACGCCGACCGAAGTCACCTTGTCCGCATTGCTGCAGCACAACGACGACATGCCCGACTACGGCGTGCAGTCCGTCAACGGCCATCCGGCGGGTGTGAGCCGCGACACGGCCTACGGTTTCCACGATGACCGCACCATGCAGGACATCGCGATGCTGAATGCATCGGTGCAGCACAAGTTCACGCCGGACACCGTGCTGCGCAATCAGACGCAGTACAACAACGTGCGCACCGATGCCCGGGAAACCGCGCCGCAGGCCGTGGGTACGCTAGGCCCCAAGGGCTTCCAGCAGCTGCCCGCCGGCAACGTCACCAACCTGCCGCTGGACGATTTGTGGATCCTGCAGCAAAGCCATGACCGCGTCATCCATGACGAGTCCATCTTCAATCAGACAGAACTGAGCACCAAGTTCGATACCGGTTCGATCAAGCACACCCTGCTGACCGGCGTGGAACTGGGCCATGACCACTACAGCAACCAGGCCTATTCGCGCACCGGCACCTGCGACGGATTTACCTTGAACAGCGGTTTCGTGGGCTGCACACCGATGGTGGACCCGCAGCACACGTCCGCGGACCTACCGGAAGTGCCCGGCAACTTCGCCACGGGCTCTGCCAATACGGTGGGCATCTACGCCAACGACACGGTCGAATTGACCAAGCAGTTCAAGCTGGTGGGCGGCCTGCGCTGGGACCGTTATGAAGCCACCGTCACCAATTCCGTGCCGCGCAGCACGACGCCCGCCAATGCCGACCAGACGGTGCACTACACCAGCGTGCGGGGCGGCGCGATCTGGCAGCCCAGCGATTGGCAGTCGTACTACATCTCATACGGCACGTCCTTCAATCCGTCGCTGGAGCAGCTGACCGCGACGGTCGGCCAGGACACCCTGGAGCCGGAAAAGAACCGCTCCTACGAGGCGGGCGGCAAATGGGATCTGTTCGACGGCAACCTGTCGCTGAACTCGGCGGTCTTCCAGATCAAGAAGGAAAACGCGCGCACCCAGATCAGCCCTGGCGTGTACGAGCTGGACGGCACGGTGCGCGTGAACGGCGTACGGGCGGGGGCATCGGGACATCTGACCAGGCAGTGGCAGTTGTATGCCGCCTACACGTATCTGGATGCCGAGATCACGTCGGCCAAGGACGGCACGCAAGGCAACACGCCGGCCAACACGCCCAAGAATACGTTCAACTTCTGGAGCACGTACCAGTTCCTGCAGAACTGGGAGGTGGGCGGCGGCGCGGTGTATACGTCCTCGCGCTACGCGGCCAATACCGACGCGGTGCAGGTCGGCGGCTATACCCGTTGGGACGGCACGCTGGCCTGGCACCAGCCCAAGTACGATGTGCGGCTGAACCTGTTCAATATCTTCGACAAAAAATACTACGATGCGCTGATCCCGTCCGATGGCGGCCGCGCAGTGCCGGGTACCGGGCGCACCGCCATGTTGACGGTGAGTTATCACATTCAATAGGCGACCCTCGTGCTGATCACCATCCCGAAAGTCCTCGACGCCACGCAGGTCCAGGCCATCCGCGGCCTGCTCGACAACGCCGGCGACGCATGGGTCGACGGCCGTGTATCAGCCGGCTACCAGGGCGCCGCCGTCAAGCACAACCAGCAGATCGACGAACGTTCCGAAGTCGCGCACCGCGTGCAGCAGATCGTGCTGGGCGCGGTGGAGCGCAACCCCGCCTTCATCAGCGCGGTCCTGCCCAACGTGGCCTACCCGCCGATGATCAACCGCTACGGGGAAGGCATGACCTTCGGCGCCCACGTCGACGGTGGCGTGCGCATCCACCCGCACACCGGCCGCAAGGTCCGCACCGACGTGTCCATCACGCTATTCCTGAGCGACGCCGCCGACTACGACGGCGGCGAACTGCAGGTCCACGATACCTACGGCCTGCACAGCGTCAAGCTCGACGCCGGCGATATGGTGGTCTATCCGGCCACCAGCCTGCACCAGGTCACCCCCATCACGCGCGGCGTGCGCTTGGGCTGTTTCTTCTGGGTGCAAAGCCTGATCCGCGAGGATTCCCGTCGCAGCCTGCTCTATGACCTGGATAACGCCATCCAGCGCCTGAACCAGACCCAGGCCGATCCCGTCGCGCGCAGCAAGCTGGTGGGCTGCTACCACAACCTGCTGCGGGAGTGGAGCGAGACCTGAGGAGTGGTTGTTCACCCTCAGGAACCCGGCGCGCGTAGGGCAGCGCATTTGTATTTCGATCCCATCGTGGCTTTCTTTGGAAGAAGGGTGGCCGTATATCCGGAGACTATACTGTGTCTACTTTGAGACATCCCTTGGGGAAAGGCTATGGCCGTTCGACGTGCTGCTAATCGAGCCAAAACTGGAAGGGGAGAGGCGCCGGAACCTACTATCGGACTCAAGACAGGCAAGCGGGCCAAGCCGAAGTCCACGAGGAATGTCGTGCGCACCACCACGACAGGCGCCGTGAAAACCGCAGCAACGCGGACAGCGATGAGGCTGGTTTCCACCGACTATCGTCCAGTGGAATATCACAAGGACATAGACGCATTTGTGCTGAGCGTAGGCAGCGCCGCTCCGATGGCGCTGGTGGAAACGGAGCGTGCAGGGGTGTCAAGCCGCTTCGTCAAGCAACTTCCGGTGAGGATGCATATCCCCGCGACGCGCCTGTACACGATGATGGGGATACCAAAAGCAACGATCGAAAAAAAGGCAGCCGCCAATCAGTCTCTGACCGGCATGGCAGGCAAATCGGCACTGGGATTGGCGCGCCTTCTAGGCATTGCGCAATCCATCGTTGCAAACTCCACCTCACCGGAAGCCCGAGGCTTCGACGCGGTCGCATGGCTTGGGCAATGGCTGGATAGTCCACAGCCCGCTCTTGGCGGCCGCAAGCCCGGCGACCTTATCGATACGCCGACTGGCGTCGACGTGGTCGCACGGCTCCTGGGCGCTCTTGAAAGCGGAGCTTATCAGTGAAGTTGTGGCGCATCGCGACTGAAACTCGCAACTACGCCGCGGACGACCTGTCCGGCATGGGTGCCGCCAGGAACCCTGGCCGGTGGAATCAGGAAACCGAAGCTGTGGTGTATACGGCGCCGACCATCGCCATGGCTGTATTGGAAACGGCTGCTCATATCTCTGAGGGCGGACTTCCTTTGAATCGCTTTCTGGTGGAAATAGACGTGCCCGAGCCGGTTTGGCGGTCGAGGGCGTTTACCGTTCCTGGCGAGCTCCCCACGGCGTGGTGTGCGATTCCGGCTGGTCGCGCCAGTGTGGCGGTGGGGTCCCACTGGCTGCGTCAGGGGCGTACGGCCATCCTGGTAGTGCCCTCGGTCGTTGTACCGGAAGAAGGCGTCACCTTGATCAATCCGTCCCATGGGGATACACGTCAATTCAAGGTACGAGTGCTTCGTCAGTTTCATTACAACAGGTTGTTCCGGTAGAAGTCCCTTCGGCGTTCCGTAGTGTGCGGCCGATACGGTGCTAATCGCGCGACCTGCCTATCGCCTCGATGATCGCGGCGTTGTCGAATTGGGCTTCGCCGTGCGCGATGCAGTCTTCCAGCATGCGCACGTAGACTTCGGCGAAGGGCAGGTGTTGGGCGCGGGATCGGCCTTGCTCCAGGATCAGGCGGAAGTCCTTCAAGCTCTGGTCCACACGGCTTTGGGGCGGATCGAAACGGCGTTGCGCCATCGCGGGGCCCTTGACTTCCATCACGCGCGAATAGGCGGCTGAGCCTGTCAGCACGGACAGGAATTCCTGTGGATCCAGGCCCAGTTGTCCGGCGAATTGCAGGCCTTCGGCCAGGGCGGCGCGGTTCAGGCCCAGCACCAGGTTGACGGCTAGCTTCGCACGCGCGGCGTTGCCCGGCGCGCCCATCGCATAGCGACGCGCGCACAAGGCGTCCAGCACGGGCGCGGCAAGTTCAAGGTCCTGATCGCGTCCCGCCACCAGGCCGACCGCCTCGCCCTTGGCCAGCGTTGCGCTGGTGCCGGAGATCGGCGATTCGACGAAGGGAACGCCTTGCTCCGCGCAGCGCTGCGCCACGGCCGCGATGCGGTCGGGATCGCAGGTGCTGATGCAGACGATCGCGGGCATGCGACCAGCGGCCCGCGCGGCCGCTTCCACCGCGACCTTGGCGGATTGCGCCGCCGATCGTGCCGCCGATTGCGCCACCGATTGCGCCGCCGCCTTCGCGGCCTGCACGATGCCCGTCGGCCCGAACAGCGCCTGTTCTACCTGCTCCGTGTCGAACACCGCCAACACGATGACGTCGCATTGCACCGCCAGATCCGCCAGCGATTGCACCGCCGCGCGGCCTGGCTCGCCCGCATTGGCGAACTGCGAGCAACGGGCCGGGTCCACGTCATATCCTCTAAGCTCGAAGCCCGCCAGGGCCAGACGCTGTGCGCTGGCGGACCCCATCAGTCCCAGTCCGGCGATGCCGACCGTCCGTGTCGTCGAAGTGCTCATGTTCATTGCGCCTTGATCCCTGCGTCGCGTATGGCCTGCCCCACGCGCGCATAGCCTTCGCGCGTCAACGTACCCAGTTCCGCCGGCGTGGACGCCACCGGATCGAGCCCGAGTCCGACCAGGCGATCCCGTACGCCTGGATCGGCCACGGCCTTGGCTACCTCCGCGTTCAGGCGATTCACGATGTCGGCCGGCGTACCCTTGGGCGCGTACAAGCCCAACCACGTGGAGAAGCGGAATTCCTTCACCCCAGCCTCGGCGAAGGTCGGGACGTCGGGCAACAGCGTGGAACGCTTGTCGTTGGGCTGCGCCAGTGCACGCAGCTTGCCGTCCTTGATGAAGGGCAGGGCCACAGACACCGCCGAGAACATCATCGGCACCTGGCCGCCCGCCACATCCGTGGTCGCCTGCGTCGCCCCCTTGTAGGGAACATGCGCGAATTTCACTCCGGCGCTCGACGCGAACAGCTCCATCGCAATGTGATGCGGGCTGCCGGTCCCGCCCGTCGCGTAGTCGATCTTGCCCGGCTGGGCGCGCGCCCGGGCCAGCAGGTCGGCCAGGTCCTTGGCGGGGTAGGCGCTGTTCACCACCAGCACCCACGAAATATTCGCCATCTGGCTGATCGGCGCGAGATCCTTCAGCGGGTCGAAGTTCACCTTGTCGCTCAGGTTCACCGCATAGTTCAGCACGCTGTCCGTGATGCCGCCCAGCGTATAGCCATCCGGCGCCGCACGTGTCACGCGTTCGGCGCCCAGCAAGCCGGACACGCCCGCCTGGTTCTCGATGATGAAGGTCTGCTTCATGTTCTCGCCCATCTTGGCGAGCACCACGCGCGTGGCCACGTCGGCCGCGCTGCCTACCTGCAACGGCACGATCACCTGGATAGGCTTGTTGGGCCAGGTCGATTGCGCGGACGCCGCGCCGCTCGCCAGCGCCAGGCTGGCCAGCAGCAATCCCAGTTTTCTTGTCGTCATTGAAGTCTCCCCCTCGTTGTGGAAATGCGCGGCCGGCCGGCGATCAGGCCAGCTTGCCGACTTCCGCTTCCAGCAGGCTCCAGATGCGCGTGCCCAGCTCATCCTTCCATTGCCGGTAGAAGCCGCCGGCCAGCCTGCGCCGGAAACTGTCGGTATCCGCGGTGTTGAACCGCAGGCCGCGTTCGCGCAGCGTCCGGGCCAGCTCCTCGTTCAAGGCAATCGTGTGGCGGCGCTGGCGTCCGACGTGCAGCTTCACGTTGCGCAGCACGATCTCGCGCACGTCCTCGGGCAGCGCATTCCAGAAGGGTAGATTGCCGATGATGTTGAAGCCGGACCACATATGCGAGGTCATCGATACATGCGTCACCACCTCGTGCAGGCGCAGCGAATCGATGATCGCCAGGGGGTTCTCCTGCGCCTGCAGCTTCCCCGTCTTCAGCGCGTCGTACAGTTCCAGCACGAACAGGGGAACGGGATCGGCGCCCAGCGTGCGGAAGGTCTCCTCGAACACCTTGCCTTCCGGGATGCGTATCGACAGGCCTTCCAGGTCGCTGGCGTCATTGATCACGCGGCCAGTGGTGGCGATATGGCGAAAGCCGTTCTCCATCAGCCCATGGGGCATCAGGTACAGGCCGCGCGCCGCCAGGTCCGACCGCAAGGCATCTCCCAGCGCACCGTCCATGGCGCGGTAGACGTCATCGTTGTCGCGGAAGGCGAAGGGCAGGCTCTGCACGTTCATCGCCGGCGCCAGCGGCCCCAGTATGCTGCCCATCAAGGCATAGAACTGGATGTCGCCGGCGATCACCGCATCGACGATCTCCAGGTGCGACTTCTTGAGCCCGCCGTTGTCGGCGACGACCTCGATGTCGAGCCGGCCGGAGGTCTCTTCACGCACCGCATCCCACAGATCGACCAGGAAGGGATGCACATGGCTGGCGACCGGTTGGTAATGAAACTGGCGCCCGCGCCACCGGGCCGCCGTGGACTTCGTCGTGCTGCTCATTCCGTCTCCATCCCGGCTTGCTTGACCACCGTAGCCATGCGCTTGCTGTCGTCCGCCATGTACCTGGCCATCTCCTGCGGCGTCATCACCAGGGGATCGATGCCGTTTTCCGCCAGCTTCGCCACCGTGGCGGGCGCCTTGAGCACCTGCATCAGTTCCTTCGACAGACGCTCCACCACGGCGTCCGGCGTCGCCGCCGGCGCCACGATGCCTATCCAGGACGCATAGTCGTAGCCCGGCACGCCCGATTCGGCCACCGTCGGCAGATCCGGCAGGATGGCCGTGCGCTGCGCGCCCGCCACCGCGATGGGGCGCAGCTTGCCGGCCTTGATCAGCGGCAGCACGGTGCCGATGGCGTTGAACATCACCTGCGCCTCGCCGCCGGCCACGCCGACCGCCGCCGGGCTCGCGCCCTTGTACGGGACGTGCATCATCTTGATGCCGGAGCCCGCCTCGAACATCGCCATCGCGATGTGCTGCGGACTGCCGACGCCACCGGTCGCATAAGAGACCTTGCCCGGATTCGCTTTCACGTAGTCGGTCAATTCGCGCACGGTCTTCACGGGCAGGGCAGGGTTCACCACCAGCACGGTCGGCAGCACGGCCACCATGCCGACCGGCCGGAATTGCGTGGCGGGGTCGTAGCTGACCTTGCGGACGTGCGGCAGCACGCTCAGGATGGCGTTGTTGCAGCCGCACAGCGTGTAGCCGTCCGGCGCGGCGCGCGCCACTTTTTCCGCGCCGATCGCGCCGGAGGCGCCGGTCTGGTTTTCGACGACGATGGACTGGCCCAGCGGCGTCGCCAGGCGTTCGGCCACGATACGCAAGGCCAGGTCGGAAGCGCTGCCGGTGGCTAGCGGCGTCACCAGCGTGACGGCGCGTTGCGGGTAAGCCTGCGCCTGTGCCAGGCCCGGCGCCAGCATGGCGGCTCCGCCGCTGAGCACTGCCAGCGCCAACACGGCGCGCAGCCGCCGATCGACCAACTTGAAGGGGTGCATCCTTGTCTCCTCGTTCTTGGAAGGGCGTCCCGTCTGGCGGGGACTGTCCCGAAGTGGCGTCCGAGGACGCCTGGCTACAACATGACTCGCGCTCCGTTGGTGTCCAGGTTCACGCCCGATACGAACGATGCGCCGTCGGAAGCCAGATAGAGCATCGCGGCCACGTGGTCGTCGGACGTCGCTAGCCGGCGCAGCGGCACCTGCGCCGCGATGCGATCCAGGTCTTCCTTGGAACGCAGCGCGGCCACGCGCGGTGTCACCGTGGTCAGCGGCGCGATCGTATTGGCGGTGATGCCGTGGGGGCCCAGCTCATAGGCCAGGAAGCGCGTCAGCTGCGTCACGCCGGCCTTGGCCGCGCCATACGCCGGCGACGATGCCGCGTGGACCGTGCGGCCCGAGATCGACGTGACGTTGATGATGCGGCCCGCCTGCGACTGTTTCAGCGGCGCGATCGCGGCCCGGCAGCACAGGAAGACGCTGCGCAGGTTCAGCGCCACGGTGCGCTCCCATTCCTCCAGGTCCATTTGCTCCACGGTCAGCAGCTTGCGGTAGCCGCCCGCGCAATTCACCAGCACGTCCAGGCCATGCCCGGCGGACAGCACGGCATCGAAGGCCTGCCGCACCTGCTGTTCGTCGGTGATGTCCACGCCCAGGCCCGTCGCCCGCTCGCCCAGCGAGCTGGCGATGGATAGGACGGCGTCGGCCTGGATGTCCATCAGGAATACCCAGGCGCCCTGCGCATGGAAGGCGCGGGCGGCTTGCTCCCCGATGCCACCGGCCGAGCCGGTGATGACGACGCTGCGGCCCGAGAATTCCGGATATATCGGCATGGCGCGATCTCCGGTCATTTGTTGGCCGTGGCTTCGGCGCTGGCATTGGCGGCGGCGTTCGTGTCCGCCGTTGCACCCGCAGTTGCACCCGCAGCTGCGCCTGCATCCGTCCAGCTCGGCACGCGGCCCGCCTTTACAGCTTCTTCGGCGGAAAAATTCAGCTCGACCTTGATCCCGTTGATCGGCTCGCGCATGAACAACTGGTACAGGTCGGAGTTGTGCGCCTTTCGCTCGCTGAACGTCACGCCATTGCGCGTCAGCCGCTCGATGAACTCGTTGATGTTCTCGCAGTTGAAGCACACGTGATCGATACGCCCGGACCCCATGGCGCCACCCGCCGAGTAGTCGTCGTTTTCCTTGTCGCTGGGCGTGCGCAGGTAGGTATCCTGGTGGTTCGAATGGCGCGCCTTGCCGATGTGGACCACGTCCTGGTCGCCGATATACAGCCAGTACACCGGGAACCCGAATTCCGGGTGATAGCCATTGCGGAATCCCAGGTTGTCGCAGAACCAGTCGCGCGTTCCTTCCGGGTCGTGGGTAAGAATCAGGATGTGCTCCATGAAGCGCAGTCCCATGATGGTCTCCTAGTCTCGTTGCAGGGCGTCGGCGAGCCTCGGCTCTGGCGTTCGGTGTCTTTGCGTTATGGGCGCCGGCGCGATCGCTGTGGCGGTCGGCGCCGCGCGGACGGCCGCAGGCGCGCTCCGCCGGCCAGGCACGGCCGCGCGTGTAGCTATACCGGCGGCCGCCTGTGCGGCGGGATTTCAGGATTTATCGAAGGCGCGGGCGACGGACGCCGCCGCGCGCGGGATGGCGGCTCGCCACCCAGTCCCCTGCCGGTCGTTCGGCTAGCCGAATGGCCCGCACCGATGCCGTTTTGTTATGTCCGATCATGTCGTCTCCGCCTTGTTGCCTTATCAGGCTCTGGTTTTTATAGGAGTGTAGGGAGACGGGATGGCCCAGTCCAATGCTGAATTTGCGGCGAGCCATCACATCTTGATATGACCCCGTTCAGGACGCCCGCCCGCTCACCCCAGCTGTTGTTCGAGCCGGGCTTCGACCGCCCGCCGCAGCCTGGCCAGCGTTTCGGGCGAATCCGGATCTTCCACATCGATCAGCACTTCCGCCCAGCTCTCCACCGGCTTCGCCCCGATCTGCACGTAGTAAGGCGACTTCTTCTCTATGGTCCAGACGGGAGTGCTATTGCCATCGTCGACGCGATCCTTGATGGCGCCCACATACTTGACCTGCCGGAAGTCGCCGGTGGGGATCTGGTGTTCGGAAATAATGCGCTGCATCGTTCACTCCTGATGGGTTTCCGCCCGCGGCAGATGCACGCGGACCAAGCCGTCACGCACAGTAGTCCCTATCCGTGCCACCTAACAAGCCCGAGCTCATCCGTAGGCGCATGGCACACGCGGTAACCAATGAGGTTGCGTCCCCAAGAGTCTTTCCTTGACACTACCCTTCATGTAGATCACATTGCATCCAAGACTCAAGTACCGCGATTTGTTCCATCCTGCGCCTGCGCGCTTCATAGTCCAAAGTCCTTTCCTTGATATCTCGCTTGAAGGGGGCGTCCCTTCCGTTTCGAGGAAAGCACATGCAAACACACATCGCGAGTCAGCGTGACGCCGGTTGCGGCCATGGATTCATCATGCCCGCGGGCGACGGCGGCGATCTCTATGCCGAATATTCCGCGGCTGAAAGCGTAGTCGCCGCGATGCCCGACGAGCCGCGCAAGATCACCTTTTCGATAGGACAGGGTCCCAAGGGACCGCAAACCGCGAACATCCGCATGTTGTAGGAAAAAGCCCTCCCCAGAGGGCTTTTTTATTTGGGCGTTTTTTTGTTGTGGTCGTTGACCGGCCGCTCGGGTAAGAGGATCAGATATGGAAAACAACATCGTCTACAAAGGCTATCGGCTCAGCGCCATCGTGAAGCGCGAAGCCGCTAGCAACCAGCCTGCGTTCACCGCCACGCTGCTCGTCATACGCCACGAGGGCTCGGTCTCCTCCGAGCATGGCGTACCGCAATTCGCGCAGGGCGGCGCGGTCCCGACGCCTCGCCGCGCGGTGGATGCCGCCATCCTGCACGGCCGGCAGTTGGTGGATGAAATGAACCAGCTTCCGGTCGGCTGACGCAGCCTGACGGACCTTCTGTTTCGGCCTTTGCGCACGGTGCGCATCGGCCAAAAGCGTGGGCAGTCCTAGGCGTTGAACCCGCCATCGATCGTCAGGCTCGCTCCGGTCACGAATGCCGCTTCCGGGCTGACGACATAGGACACCATCCCGGCGATCTCCTCCGGTCGTGCGTGCCGAGGAATTGCCATCAGCCCATGCAGCATGGAAGCGAAGTCGCCGTCCTTGGGATTCATATCGGTATCGACGGGCCCCGGCTGCACGTTGTTGACCGTGATCCCGCGCGGACCCAGATCCCGCGCCAGGCCCTGCACCAGCCCCCGCAACGCCGACTTGCTCATCGCATAGGCCGCGCCGCCGGGAAAGGGCATCCTCTCCGCGTTGCAGCTGCTGATATTCACGATACGGCCGCCTTCGCCCATATGCGGCAGCACGGCCTTCACGGCAACGAAAACGGCGCGCACATTCACCTGCAGCGTCCGGTCGAAGTCCTCAAGCGAGATGTCGTCGACCGGCCCCAACACCGCGATGCCCGCGTTGTTCACCAGGATGTCGATCTTCCCCAGTTGAGCCGCCGCCTTGTCGATCGCGCCGCCGACCGCGGCCGCATCCCCCGCGTCGGCCTGCAAGGCCAGCGCACGTCCGCCGTTTTTCTCTATGCCCGCAGCCAAGGCGTTGGCCGCCTCCGCGGATCCCTTGTAGGTAAAGACCACCGTCGCCCCGTCGTCCGACAATCGCCGCACGATCGCAGCGCCGATACCGCGACTACCGCCCGTGACGAAGGCAACTTTGCCAGCTAGTTTTGCAGTCATGTCTTGCTCCTGGGTGCGTGTGGATGTGAAGAGGAACGCCCGGACATCGCTGGCGAAGTGGCCGCGGTTGCCGGAATCGCCGGACGTTCGAACTTTATAGACCAGTTCTGAAGAAAGCGGGTGGTAGATCGTTTTGCGGCACCGCATGCCGCGCCGTTTGCCGCGCCGCTTGCCGCTTTGTCGACCGCCCCTGCGACCGTGACGGCCCTGGTTCGACAGGGGGCCCAACGTACACCGCGCGAGGCCGGATCAAATCGGGTTGCTCGCGCTGTTCCAGTCCGTGTGCAATCCATCCCACCGAGCGGCCAAGCGCGAACAGGCCGAATGCAGCCCCAAGGGGAAGCCGTAGATGCCTGCGCAAGGCCACGAGTGCGAGATCCACGGACGGCTTCTGTCCTACCAGCGTCGTCCCGGCATCGAGCATGCGTACCCATTGAGGATGGCGCGGAAGCAGGCGCGTCAACAGATACGTCGCGCGCGCATCGCCGTCGGGATAAAGCGAATGTCCGAAGCCCGGCAGATCGTCTCCCCTCGAAAGCCGGTCGCGCATTTTTCGTTCGGTATCCCGTGTGCCGAGTTCATCCCACCACGCCTCGACGCGGGCGGTGGTGGCGCCGTGTCGTTCGCCAGACAGGCCGGCCAAACCGCCGATCACGACGGCCCGCAGACTCGCGCTGGTCGAGGCCACGCAGCGACCGGTGAAGCTCGATGCGTTGAGTTCGTGATCCGCGCACAGCACGAGCGCCATCCTGATCAGTTCGGCTCCCGCGGGACCTACGCCCCAGGCGCGCGCGCATTGCTCGTGGATAGGCGTCGTATCGGGAGGCGCGCCCAACAGGCATGCGGCCAGGATCCGCACCAGGTCTCCGCAGCCTCGCGCCTGCCGCTCGGCCGACTTCTGCCAGATGGCAGTTGGCGCATCTTCGCTCGCGACAGCGAAAAGCGGCAGGAGAGCTTCCTCCGCGCGTTGATCCCGGTAATGCTTGATCAGCGGCCGCAAGACGGCCGGCGCGGGGGCGGCTCGGGGGCCGAAAGCGATTTGCCTGTCGCATTGCCAGAGGAGTGCGGCGACGTCCTCCAGGCTCGCATGGTCGGCGAGTTCCAATGCGTCCACGCCACGATAGAAGAGCCGTCCATCATCGATAGACGTGATGCTCGATTCGAGTACGGGCAAGCCCCAGTTCAGTGCGGCCTTCGCGACTTCCTTCGGCTTGCGGCCGCGTGCGCGCTGGGACGCGAACCTGTCGACGTCGGCCGCGAAATAACGGCTTTCGCGATGATTGCCGCCGGGCGCGGCATGCAGCAGGCCGCGGCTGACGTACGCGTAGAGCGTTTGGCGCGACACGCCGAGCCTTGCCGCGGCTTCGGTCGAATTCAGATAGTTCGGCATGACGGAAGAGGGGAAACGTTCGATTGGTTGATCAGAATAGTCAACGTTGACAATAAAAGCGAGCCGTCCGATCTTTGCCATACCTGAATCATTCGAGACGAACATGCGTGCCGACAAAGTGTCACAAGGCCCAGCCGGTAATGCTGGGGACCCGGCGTCCAAGCAGTTGCGGGAGTTTTGGGCAGCGTTGGGTGGAGCGGCCGGGCTTCCCGATGCCTGCGCCTTCAGCGGGTCGGGAGAGCTGATCTCCGCGTTCCACGTAACCGACCTGGCGGCGGCGGCAATCGGCGCGGCGGGAACGGCCGCCGCGGAATTGCTGCAGGCGTCGACCGGCAGCCTGCCGGCGGTCGAGGTCGACCGACGCATGGCGTCGCTATGGTTCGGCACGTCGCTGCGTCCGATTGGATGGACGATGCCGCCGCAATGGGATCCCGTAGCCGGCAATTATCGAGCGAGCGATCGCTGGATCCGTTTGCACACCAACGCGCCGCATCATCGCGAAGCCGCGCTGGCGGTTCTTGGCTGCGCGGGGGACGCGAAATCCGTCGCGCGCGCGGTAAGCCGCTGGCAGGCCGGCGCGCTCGAAGACGCCGTGGTTGCGCGTGGCGGCTGTGCGGCCGTCATGTACTCGCGGCAGGAATGGGCTGCCCATCCGCAAGGCCGCGCCGTCGCGTCCGAGCCCTTGTTGCACGTCCACACGGAGAGCCGTGTCGCGACGCGCGGATGGCAGCCTTCGCGAGACCGTCCGTTGCGCGGCATCCGCGTGCTCGACCTGACGCGCATACTCGCGGGTCCCGTCGCGACACGATTCCTGGCCGGTCTGGGCGCGGAAGTGTTGCGCATCGATCCCTACGGCTGGGAAGAGCCCGGCACGGTGCCTGAGGTCGTCCTGGGCAAGCGCTGTGCGCGGCTGAACCTGAAGGACGCCGCCGATCTCGATACGCTGCGACAGTTGTTGCGCCGCGCGGATATCCTGGTCCACGGTTACCGGTCCGATGCGCTCGCCCGTCTCGGTCTCGATGCCGCTCAGCGGCGCGAGCTGAATCCCGCGCTGATCGACGTATCGCTCGATGCGTATGGCTGGTCCGGTGCGTGGCGTTGCCGGCGGGGTTTCGACAGTCTCATCCAGATGAGCACGGGCATCGCGGAGGCGGGCATGCGTGCGATGCACAGCGATGAACCGGTCAGCCTCCCGGTCCAGGCGATCGACCACGCGACCGGCTACCTGATGGCTGCGGCGGCGCTGCGCGGGTTGACGATCAGAACGACGCAAGGGGCTGGATCGGAGTTTCGTGCGTCCCTGGCGCGTACCGCGGCGGTTTTGCAACCTCGCCCGGAGCCTGTGACTGAGGTGGTCAAGCTCGCGACGGATACGCCTGGCGATTGCACCCGGCACGTCGAGCAAACGTCCTGGGGGCCCGCGACCCGGCTGCTTCCGCCCTTGGAGATAGAAGGGGCACCGCTTGCCTGGTCTTATCCGGCACGCGCACTGGGCGCGTACGAGCCTGAGTGGTTGACTTCGAATGAAGAGCTTTGAGTTTGAGGCAGCACGATGATCAGGTAGTGGTAGTGTGTTGACAAAGGATGGCGGACCCCCTAATTTGGCGCACTGTAAAAGAACTCGGCACCAAGCCGGGACAACGCGACAACGCGGCAACACGCAAGGGGTCTTTGAATGAAACGGCTAGCTTTTGTCTTCGCAACGGCGCTGGCGTCGTTGTGCTTCGCGTCATCGTCACGGGCTGACGATTATCCGAGTCGACCGATCACCATCGAAGTGCCTTACAGTCCGGGTGCATCCGTCGATATCATGGCGCGGATGATAGGCGAGCGTTTGCGCACGCGATTCAACCAGCCGGTCATCGTGGAAAACCACGCAGGGGCCAGCGGCCAGATCGGGCTGAACCGCGTCGCACGGGCGAAGCCGGACGGATACACCCTGGGCGTCGTACAGATCACCAATCTGGCTCTCGCGCCGTTCGTCACCGCGAAGCTCATGTACGACCCCAAGAAGGACTTCGTGCCGGTCGTCGAGATCGCGGAAAACTACCTGGCGATCGTTTCCAATGTGGACGGGCCGCTGAAGAACATCAAGGACGTCATCGCGTGGGCCAAGCAGGGCAAGCGCGAGCTGAAGCTGGGTAGCCCGAGCCAGGGAGGCCTGCCTCATCTGTCGGTCGCCCTGATCGCTTACCAGAATGGCTTCGACGTGCAGAACATCTCCTATAAGGATGTCGGCCCTATCGTCACCGATCTCGCCAGCGGCCAACTGGACCTGGGTGTTTCTTCGTACACCAGCCTCGCGCCGTCCATACAATCCGGAAGAGTCCATCTGGTGGGGATCACGGCGAAGGATAAGTTTCTGCCGGAATTGCCTGCGATCGGCGACAGCTTGCCGGGTTATTCCGTGCCTGGCTGGAACGGCATCGTCGCACCGGCCGGGACGGATCCCAAGATCGTAAAAAAGCTGAACGCGGCCATCAACCAGATACTCGCCGAGCCGGACATGCAGGAAAAGTTGAAAGCCCTGGGCCTGGTGCCGACGATCAAGTCGCCACAGCAGTTCGCTGAATTGATCGATAGCGACATGGCCCGCTTCGAGAAGCTGGTCAAGGATATCGGATTCCAACCGCTCTGAAGTCCGGGCGTGTCCTGCTCGCGAGTGGGACCATGAAGCTAGTGGATGCAAATCAGCCATACGGGACAGGAGCGCGGTAATGGCAGCAAACGATGATCAGGCTGTGTCTTCCAAATCGATGGCGCACGCGGCCGCCGAAGGCAAACGGGTGGAAGGTGTCATGCCGGGCGGCGGCACGGTGCCATTCCGTTTGCCGGCCGGCGCATTGAATTATCTCGACCGTAATCAGTACATCTCCAACATGGAGATCCTTGCTTATTACCCGTCGATCAAGCTGAGGATGTTCGGGGACGAACACTCATGCATGTGGGCGAAGGGCAAGCGTCGCCTGATTGCTTTCCAGGGCGGTTGGGTCGACGTCACGGATCCCTTGAAAGCGACGGTGATCGAGGAAGGAAACCTGCCCACATTCCAGAGCTGCGTCTACAACCAGCAACTGAAGAAGTGGATCCGGGTGGTCGCGCACCAGATGCCGCTGACCCCGGGAACACCGGAATACCCCCACGGGAAATATCACGAGGAATACGCCCGCAAGGCGATCGACAATCGCGGCTTCCGTGGCATCAAGGTCTACGACGTCACGAATCCCGAAAAGACCCAGTTGCTGAGCGAATTCGAAACGGGCACCACAGGCCACGGCGTCCATCTGCCTTTCTACGATGGAGGCCGATACGCATATCTGGCCTGCGGCTGGGACGACCAGTTGCGTATGGAAAGCACCGAGCGCGTCTACAGCAACGGCTTGATGATCGTGGACATGTCCGACCCCGCCAAGGTGAAGGAAGTATCGCGATGGTGGGTGCCAGGGCAGAGGCTCGACGAAGAACAGCACTATCGCGAGACCTATCCGTTTGCCGGCGACCAATGCTCATGGACCGGTAATCGCACGCCCTGCATCGTCCCGGTCCGGGTCGAAGATGGGGGGACCATCGGATATGGTGGGTGGGGCCACTTCGGCATGTACGTCCATGACCTGTCCGACATACGCAATCCCAAGGTCTATGGTCGGGTGTCGCATCCGCTCGAAGCCATCGGCGCCATTCCTTATCATCATGTCGTGCCAGTGACGGCCGATCCGCAGCGCTATCCGCGGTTGCAGAATCTCGTCATCGCGATACCCGAAGCGCTTGAGTCCGACTGTCGCGAGCCGTTTCACACGAGCTATGTCATCGACGTGAAGGACCCGGCCAAGCCGCGCATCATCGGTCTCTTCCCGCGTCCGATGCCGCATCCCGATGCGCCCTACAAGGACTTTGCGATGGCGCGAGGCCGCTTCAGCTCGCGCGTCATGCAGAACTGGATCGCGCCAGGAAAAGCGCGTCCAGATGTCGTTGCACTGTCATATCTCAATGCAGGGCTGCGCCTCTTCGACATTTCGGATCCGACGGAGCCGAAGGAGGTCGCGTACTTCGTCCCACCGCGTGACGGCGAGATCGACGACTACATGAGCTGGCGTCGAGGCACCACGGAAGCCGTTTTCATCGAATGGGACCGGAACCTGATCTGGCAATCGACGCACGCCGGCATCTACTGCCTGTCGGCCCCCTTTCTCGGCAAGCCGGTGCTTGAGCCGACGGCGGTGACGCAATGGTCGGTTCCGCATGTGAACGCTGGCTGGGAAGGCTAGCGGAAGGAACCTGTTCAGGCGTGGCTCGCACCGCTCACATGCCGGGCGAGCCGCTGCCTCAATACATAGGGCAGGATCCCGCCATTCCTGAAATACGCCTCTTCGATCGCCGAGTCGATACGTACCCGCAAGGGCACCTTCGCCGTCGTTCCATCCTGGCGATGGATCACCAGTTCGAAAACCTGGCCGGTGCGAACGTCGTCCATGTCCCCGGTCACATCGAAGGTTTCGTCTCCCACCAGCCCCAGGGTCTGGGCGCTGACGCCTTCGGGAAGCTCCAGCGGCAATATGCCCATGCCGACCAGGTTGCTGCGATGGATGCGCTCGAAACCCCGCGCAATCACGGCGCGCACACCCAGCAGGCTGGGGCCTTTCGCGGCCCAATCGCGGCTGGAACCGTTGCCGTATTCCTCGCCCGCGAAGACGATCATCGGCACGCCTTCGGCCGTGTATTTGACGGCGGCTTCGAAGATGCTCATGCGCTGCCCATCCGGTTGGTGCAGCGTATGGCTGCCCACTTCATCGACCATCAGGTTGCGGATGCGCACATTCGCGAAGCTGCTGCGCACCATGACGCGGTCGTGCGCGCGGCGCGATATATAGCTGTTGAAGTCGCGTGGTTCCACACCCAGCGATATGAGGAATTTTCCTGACTCGGATTCGGGTGGAATCGAGCCGCCTGGATTGATGTGATCGGTGGTCACCGAATCACCCAGGATCGCGAGCGCTCGTGCACCCTTGATCGCGCCCTTGGATGGGATATCCAGCGTGACGCCATCGAAGAAGGGCGGCCGCTTCAGGTAGGTCGAGCCGTCGTCCCATACGAACAGGTCGCCCTTGGGCGCGGGCAGCGCCTCCCATAGCTCATTATTCCGTCCCGTCTGGGCGTAAACGGCGAGGACGTGCTTGGGGTCTTGCGCGACGGGCATGACCTGCGCCATTTCTTCCGCCGTGGGCCAGAGATCGGCAAGATAGACCATCTTGCCGTCCGGCCCTGCGCCGAGGGCGTCGTTCGCCGGATCGAAATCGGCCCTGCCCGCGATCGCGAATGCCACCACCAGCGGCGGGCTCATCAGGAAGTTGGCCTTGATCGCCTGGTGGATGCGCGCTTCGAAATTCCGGTTGCCCGAAAGCACCGCGGCCACGGTCAGGTTGCCGTCCTTGATCTGGTCGAGGATCCCCGCATCCAAAGGGCCGGAATTGCCCATGCAGGTGGCGCAGCCGTAGCCCGCGACGTTGAAGCCCAGGGTATCCAGGTATTGGTCCAGGCCGGTGGCCTGCAAGTACGAGGTCACGACACGCGAGCCGGGTGTGAAGGAGGTCTTCACATGCGCCGCGGCCTTCAATCCTTTTTCGACGGCTTTCCTGGCCAGGATCCCCGCGGCCAGCATCAGCCGGGGATTGGAGGTATTGGTACAGGACGTAATGGCGGCCAGGACGACGTCGCCATGACGCAGCGCCTGGCCGGAGCCCGACGCGGCGGACGCTTCCTGGGGCAAGAGGCCGCGCACCTTTTCCTTCAGCTCGCCAAGCGCGATACGGTCCTGCGGGCGGGAGGGGCCGGCCACGCTTGGCACGACGGCGCCCAGATCAATATGGACGGTATCGGTGTAATCGATCTGGCCCAGCGTCGGCATGCCGAACATACCTTGCGCTTGGAAATAGGCTTTCAAGGCGGCGATCTCGGCCTTCGTCCGGCCGGTGGCCCGCAGATAGTCGAGCGTATTGGCGTCGACCGGGAAAAAGGCCGCTGTCGCGCCGTACTCAGGCGCCATATTCGATATCGTCGCGCGGTCGGGCGCGGGCAGGGCCGCGGCGCCCGGACCAAAAAATTCGACAAACTTGCCGACCACCTTTTTGGCGCGCAAGGCCTGGACCACCGTCAGCACGATATCCGTGGCTACGATGCCGGGCGCGGGCGCGCCGGTAAGCTCCACGCCGATCACGTCAGGCGCGACCAGGTACATCGGCTCGCCCAGCATGGCGGCTTCCGCCTCGATACCGCCGACACCCCAACCCAGTACGCCGATGCCATTGACCATGGGCGTATGGCTGTCGGTACCGACCAGCGAATCGAAATACGTCACGCCCCCTTTCTGATGCACGCCCCGCGCCAGGTTTTCAAGATTCACCTGGTGGACGATGCCCGATCCCGGAGGAAAGATGCGGAAGGCCTTGAATGCATTGGCCGCCCATTTCAGGAACGAATACCTTTCCGCATTGCGTTCGTATTCGATCTCCATATTCAGCATGAGCGCATTGGCGGAACCTGCATGTTCGACGATGATGGAATGGTCGACGACCAGGTCGACCGGCACCAGGGGCTCGATGTCGCCAGGCACCATGCCGAGTTCGGCGGCGGCGTCGCGCATGGCGGCCAGATCCGCCAACAAAGGCACGCCCGAAGAATCCGGCGCCACGATGCGCGACACCACGAATGGGACTTCGCCGCTGCGTTCGCCATTCGGCTGCCAACCGGCCAATTGGCGCAGATGGTGCTCCTGCACGCTGGAGCCGTTCAGATTGCGCAGCACGGATTCCAGGATGACGCGTATCGAGTGGGGCAGGCGGGAAATCTTTCCCAGGCCCATTTCCTCTAGCACGGCCAGCGAGTAGTAGCGGCTGTCGGGACTGCCCTCGATGGGAAGCGGACGTAAGGTGTCGGTGGGTTGGAATGCCATGGTCTCCTCGCTTTTTCGGATCTGTGCGCCTACTGGAATCCGTCGAGTCTAGGGAAAGGAGGGCGATCCGTCTAATATATTGTGTTCCTACTTCTGATACTTATAAGATATGGAGCTCCGTCACCTACGGTATTTCGTCGCCGTCGCCGAGGAACTGCATTTCACCCGTGCGGCGCAGCGCATCGGTATCGCCCAGCCGCCGCTGACGGCGCAAATCAAGGCGCTGGAGAGCGAACTGGGCGTGCAACTGTTCAATCGCCAGCCCGGGCGGGTCAGCCTGACGCTGCCCGGCCAGCTCTATCTGGAAGAAGCGCGCGCCATCCTGGAGCACGTCAGGATGGCCGCGTTGCGCTGCCAGCTCAGCGCGCAAGGCATGGTGGGCAGAATCAGCGTCGGCTTTACCGAGTCGGCCTCCTTCCGGGCCGAAGTCACGACCGCGCTCCAGCGCTATCGCAGCCTTTATCCACGGGTCGAAATGTCCCTGGAGGAAAGCCGCACGGGACCGCTCATGGACGCCCTGCGCCAGGGCCGCATCGACGTCGCCTTCGTGCGGCTGCCCATCGGAGACGACAGCGGCATCACGTTCTCGCTGCTCTCGACCGAGCCCATGATGGTCGTCGTCCCCAAGGGCCACCCGCTGGACGGCCGCCAGAGCGTGCGACTGGAAGCACTACGCGACGAACTGTTCGTCCTCTATCCGCGCTCCACCCGTTCCGGCGTGCCGGAAATGGTCGTGGCCGCGTGCGAGGCCAGGGGATTCAGCCCCAAGGTCGTGCAGCAGGCACCGCAGGTCTCGTCCACCATCAACCTTGTTGCCAGCGGCCTGGGCATTTCCATCGTGCCGGCATGCATGCGCGGCACGCGGTCCGACGACGTGCATTACCTATCCCTGGAAGACTCCGGCCTGGTCGCCAGCCTGGGCATGGCGCACCGGTCGGGCGAGTTGTCGCCCGCGCTGCGGAATTTCGTCGACTTGGTGTTGGACGGCGCTTCCGTATGACGATGACGGCGCACGGGGTCGTCCACGAGCAGAACGAAACCGGGGCGTATAGGTCATATCGTCAGCACTCTGAATGGACTTCCGATGTCATCCCGCAGATCAGCTTCCTCGATCAGGCGCATCCTGCTTGCCTTGCTGGCTTTTTCGGCGCTCTCCGCAAGCCCACGCGCTGTCGCCGTACAGAATTTCATCTACACCAGCGCTGATGACCTGAAGAGCATCGAAGCGACGATCAGACGGCCGGATATCCAGGGTGTCCAGGTCGTGTACACCTGGAAAGCGCTGGAGAAAGGGAAAGACCAGTACGATTTCTCCCGCATAGAACGAGACCTGGCTTACCTCAACGGATTGAACAGAAAATTATTCATTCAAATCCAGGATCGATTTTTCGAGCCCGACGCCCGAAATGTTCCGGCCTACCTGTTGCAAGACCCTGTATATCATGGCGGGCTCGTGCCTCAGTACGATAATCCAGGGGAGAATCGCCCGGTAGGGAACGGCTGGGTGGCGCAGCAGTGGAACCCAGCGGTAGGTGAACGCTATCGGCAATTGCTGGCTGCCCTGGCAAAAGAATTCGATGGACGTATCCAGGGAATCAATTTGCCGGAGACCGCGATCGACATCGATATGAAGCGAGACCGGACCGGCTTCAGCTGCGACAAGTACTTCGATGCGACGCTGCAAAATCTTGCGTTCGCCAAGCGTGCTTTCCACAAGTCCTATGTGGTGCAGTACGTCAATTTCTGGCCGTGCGAGTGGGACAACGACCATCGCTACATGTCCCGGCTGTTTTCGTTCGCGGCCGAGAAAGGTATCGGTCTGGGTGGGCCCGATATCGTGCCTTGGAAGAAGGGCCAGATGAAAAATTCCTATCCGTTCTTCCATCAATACAAGGGGCGGCTGGCCTTGGTCGCGATGGCCGTTCAGGAACCTACGCTGACCTACACGAATCCGAAAACGCACAAGCCTTACACCCGCGACGAGTTCACCGAGTATGCGGAAGACTATCTTGGCGCAGATATTATCTTCTGGAGTGCGGAGTCGCCGTGGCTCCAACGTCCCGCCCAACCCGACGTCGTCCATGGGAATCGGAAAGTTTCCGCGACTTTCTTCTAACATGCGTCAGTTGCCGCGCGCTTCCATCAGGAGATCATGTGCAGTACCCCCGTTCTTGCATCCGAGTCGCCATACTGGACGATCATGTGATCGTGAGATACGGTCTGGCTTCCTGTTTGGCGACGGAGCGGGATATGGCCGTCGTCGGCAGCTACGAAAGCAGCTACACGATGATCGCGGGACTGGCTGCCGCCCCGGCCGACGTGCTGCTGGTCGACTACTCCCTCGGGCCGGAGCAGATCGACGGTGTTTCGCTTATACGAGCGCTAAAGGCGAAGTTTGCCGACAGCCGGATTATCATCCTGTCCTCGCACTATGACCCCGCCATCGTGGCGTTGGCGATGCGGGTGGGCGCCGACGGTTTCGTCGGGAAGAGCCAGAGTGTCGACCATATCGCCAAAGCCATCAGGGCGGTGGCCGCGGGCCGCCGCTATCTGGCACATGACATGGCATATCGCCTGGAAGAGGCATCTGTCCGGTGTGTCGACCTCGACCGTGAGATGCCGGCACCGCTTCCGAAGGACGATGCGGTCCTGCTCGCCGGCGTTCCACTCTCGGTCAAGGAACGGGAAGTCATACGGTGCTTCCTGGACGGGATGTCGGTTACCCAGATTTCCGAGAAATTCAATCGAAGCAAGAAGACCATCAGCACCCAAAAACAGACGGCCTTCCGCAAACTGGGAGTGACGTCGGACGGCGAGCTGTTCAAGATCAAGCACATGCTCCGCGAATTATGAATCTCGCAGCCGCCTTCGTGGCGGCCGCCCTTTGGCTTGCCGCGTTTCCCGCCTCGGGTCTACCGCTGGACTTGAGTGCCGAAGAAAAAACCTGGATTGCCGCACATCCCGCGGTGCGCATAGCGGTCGACCCTTCATGGAAACCCATCCAGTACGTTGAGAACGGGCGGGACGCAGGCCTGGTTTCCGAGTACCTGTCTGCCATCGAGCGGAGAACCGGCCTGAAATTCGTGCTTGTTCCTCACACCGGATGGGACGAAGTGACGGATAAGCTGGCACGGGCCGACGTGGATGTGCTTCCGGCAACATTGCGCCAATTCACGTCGCCGGAAGTGGCGAAGTACATCGACCTTACCGACGTCTACTATGCCGGTTCGACTGTCGTCGTTACGCGCGATCGCTTCCGCTCCGTTTTCCATCTTGATCGCCTGGACGGCGGTACCGTGGCGCTCAAAAGTGGAGGCGCATACTTTGCCCTCATTCGGCGCTTATATCCGGGGGTCAAGGTGTTGCCTACCCAGTCGTCCGAAGAAGCTTTGCTGGCGGTGATCGACGGACGAGCGGATGCGGCGTTGGGTCTGGAGGCGGCCGTATCGCCGCTGCTTCGTAGGAAGTACGACGGCATGTTGCACGTTTCCGGCGTGTTGGCGCATGTGCCGTTGGAGTTGGCGATGGGCGTCAGGAAAGACCTGCCAGTTCTCCGTGCGATCCTGGATAAGGCGTTGGATTCGTTGACCGCCGAGGAAACGGACGAAATGGATGCGCGTTGGCTGGAACGTGCGGACTACGGCGCGCCGTCGTTGCAAGTGCTTCTCCGGTACTACCGCGTCCATATCTCCCTTGCTGTCGCCGGGTTGCTGCTTATCGGGTTCTTCGCTTTGTACGCCCACCGTCAACATCGCCTGGCGCTGCGCAGCGAACGCGAGAAATCGATGTTCCTGGCCGTCATGAGCCATGAGATCCGATCGCCCATGCATGCCATCCTGGCGTCGATGGAGTTGCTGCAGCGGTCCGTCGTCTCGTTCGATGCACGGCGGCTTGTCGGCATCGTTGCGGGCGGCGCGCAGAATCTGTTGCGCTTGCTCGATGACGTGCTCGATATGTCCAAGCTGGACGCGGGCCGGGTCCAATTGCAGCTGCGTCCCGTGGACATCGTGGAGCTGACGCGCGGCATCACGGACCTGCTGGCGGTCCAGGCGCGGGACCAAGGAACGGCGCTTACCGTCCAGGAACGGCGGCCTATCGCGTGCCGGATGTTATTGGACCCCTTGCGCGTCGGCCAGATCCTGCGCAACCTCGTCGGCAACGCGATCAAATTCACGCCTGGAGGCTCGGTTTCCGTCTCTCCATGGTTGGAAATGCAAGAAGGGGAATGCGCTGACGGCCTCCTGCACATCGAGGTGACGGATACTGGTATCGGCATGGACGACAGCACGCGGCAGCAGCTTTTCCAGCCGTATTGCCAAGGCTCCGCCGTAACGATCGGTCGATTCGGCGGGACCGGATTGGGATTGGCCATCTGTCGGGAACTGGTGCAACTGATGCATGGCTCGATGGAAGTCGATAGTGCGCCTGGGCGTGGAACGACCATTACGGTCCATATCCCTTGCCGGATTGTTGCGTCTGGAGTCGAACGTCCTTCGGACAACGACGGCCAGGCAACCAACCCGGCACCGACGGTAGCCGGAACGGCCCTGCGAGTGCTGGTGGTGGAGGACAACCTGGTCAACCAGGAAGTGTTGCTGGCGCAACTTTCATCCTTGAATTGCACGACCGACATGGCTCCCACCGGGTCCGCCGCGATACGCGCGCTTGGTGAGTCATCCTATGACATCGTGCTGTGCGACTGTGACCTGCCGGATATGAGCGGCTACGCGTTGACGCGCGATTGGCGGCGGCGTGAAGCCGCACGGCGTCACGGCCGAATACCCATCCTGGCGGTATCCGCATCGACCGACCACCGGCATATGGCGGCGTGTTTCGACTCCGGCATGGATGGTGTTCTTACGAAGCCCTACACGCTGGAAAAGCTCCGCGATGCGCTGCAGCTCTGGTGCTCCCGAACATTGGCCGAAGCGCACTGCGACACGGCGGCACATCTTGATCCGAGCGAAATACGCCGCGCCTTGCTGGCCGATGTGGAAGCGCTGCGCAGGGCGTGCATGTCCAATGACCATCCTGCCGCGGTTCACCATGCACATCGGCTGGTCGGCGCCGCGGAAGCGCTGCGCGCCGGCTCCCTGGCCCAAGCAGCCCGGGTTTTCGAAGCACGATTGGCGTCCTCCACGCCAATGGATGCCATGCTCTCCACCGCACTTCTGGACGAGATGGAAATGCTCGCCCGGCGCTGGACGCCCACCGGGCGGTAAACCGTCGGTCAGCGGGAAGGCCGCGTGGCGTAATCCCAGCTCAGCGCCGTCAGCACACCCAGAATGGCCGTTTCCAAAGAGAATTGCCCCATGCTGGCCAACGCCGTCTTCGCTGGTATTGCCGCATAGAAGGCGTAGAAAAAAGTCGTGAGCAGCTGCATCTTGAGCGCGAGAATCAGCAGCATGAAGATCAGCGGACGCAGTGGTCCATGGGCGGGCAGCCGCCTTGCCACGAGCGCCATGCAAAGCAGGCACGCCAGCGCGGGCTCGGCGTAAGTCAGATATGCGGGGATGAGAACGTTCATTCCGTACGGCTGCTGGCACCAACCTCCATGGGGAGCCAAGCCGGCGACGGCAGCCGAGAAGACCGCCTGGAGCCAGGACAACAGCGGGCCCACCGCGAAGCCCAGGAACAGGCCCAATACAACAGCACCCGCACCCCGTTGCCAGCCAGGGGAAAGTCGCCGGCTGGCAATCACGGCGCCTGTCGCCGTCACGGCAATAGCCGCGATCTTGGGTATCTCCTGGACCGCGAAATAGACCAAGGCGGAAACTGACGTATCGGCGCAGTACGCGTTCATGAGCCAGCCGCGCAATGTCTCGTTAAGCGTACACAACAGCACGGTAAGGACAGCGATGCGCCACGCCGTGGACCATCGGTAAAGCCGGAGGTGCAGGCTGTCATATAGCCACATCGCGCCCCACGCGAACACGATGTGATTGAGGACATCTGGCAGCCGCGCCGTGATCTGCTCGGACGGATAAGGGACCCGAAAGACTTCCAGCATAACGGCATGGACGCTCAGCGCGATTACGCATGTCGTGATGAATCCAAAGGCCATGCGTTGCCGGGAAACGCCCGAGAAAAGGCCAGACCTATCGACGGCACCCGTAGTCATCATGAGCCTATCCTTGAATCAGAACCCTGTTCAGCCATTCACGTCGCCGAAGATGCGCGGCGAGCGTTCGCCAATTCCAGTGTAGGTAGATGCGGGATTCCTGCCATAGGACTTGTCCTAAGTTCACGCGCGCGCATGCGAATTTTTGGGAATTGTCCGATGGGTTCGTAAGCCGGCTCGATACACACTTGCACGGGGTTTGCAGCAACCTCGTTCTTATGAAACTGGAGCAATCAGATGGAAGGTCAAAGAAATCCCCTCAGCGTCCTGGCCATGTCGTGTGGCGTCGCGCTCGTCATGACGGCCGGTTCGGCCCATGCCTATGACGGAACGATCAATTTCAGCGGACAGATCGTGTCTCAGACCTGCACAGTGGTACTGCCAGGCGGATCCGCGATCGACGTCACCCTGCCATCCGTGTCGGAACAGTCGCTCGCGGAGAGCGGCAAAACCGCAGGGGCCCACGCCTTCCAGATCTCCTTGACCGAATGCGAGGCGGGACAGAAGGTTCGAGCCTATTTCGAGATGGGGCCCTCCGTGGATCCGGAAACCATGATGTTGAAGAACACCGCGCCGGCTGGCTCCGCGGCAAAGAATGTAGAGGTTGCGCTGACGGACGTGAACGGCAATCTGATTCCCGTAGGTTTCACTCAAACGCAGGCGCCGGTGACGGTCGACACTTCAGGAAACGCCACCTTGACCTATGTCGCCGAGTACTACGCCGTTGACGCTGCCGCGGCGGGAGGCGTCACGAGTACCGTCAATTTCACGATCGAGTATCTGTAAACCATGCCGCAGGGATCGCTGCCGCTCCGGCAGCGATCCCTGATCGATTCGAAGAGAATGCGAGATGAGAGGTCTTTGGCGAGCTCTGTGTGCGGCGCTGCTCGGCTCCGTCAGCGCGTATGTCCATGCGAGCGTGTCGGTGTCGGGTACGCGGGTTATCTATCCTGAGCAGAACAAGCAGGTCAGCGTGCGGCTGAGCAATGATGGTAATCACCCGGTGCTGGTACAGGCGTGGGTTGACACAGGCGACGCGAGCGCAAAGCCCGAAGCGCTGAGTGTTCCCTTCATGCTCATGCCGCCGGTGTTCCGCATGGAAGCCGGCAAGGCGCAGGTGATACGCCTGTCCTATACGAAGGAGCCGCTGCCCCAGGATCGGGAATCGGTGTTCTGGCTGAACGTGCTGGAAATCCCGCCCAAGGCGCAGGCCAGTGGCGAGTCGCAGAACTCGCTTCAGATTGCCTATCGCACACGCATAAAGCTCTTCTTCCGTCCGCGGGATTTGAAGGGTGACCCGACTGAGGCCGCCCAGAAGGTGAGGTGGTCGGTACTCAAGACCGACCATGGGTTCGCCTTGCGCGCGGAAAACCCCACGCAGTTCGCGGTGTCCTATTCGACGCTGGGGGTTCGGACGCCTGGAAAAACCGTGCAAGCCACGCCAGGCATGGTCATGCCTTTCGATGCCGCCACGTTCCCCCTGTCGGGCGATATCGGAGGCATCCCGCGTCCTTTGAAGATCGAGTATTCGACCATCAACGATTACGGCGCACTTGTCCCTGCTGAAACGAGCCTGCCTTAGACGGTGCGGCTGCATATGTTTCACGCGCCAGTCCAGGCCGAGCCGAAGCGGCAGAACGTGCATGGATATCCCGTTTGTCTCGATATGGCTTCAAAGGACATTGAGTGCGTTGCGATCGAACGAACCAGCATATAGCAGCGATCATCGTTGCGAGCGGCTGCACTATTGCTGCGCCAGTGGCTCTGGCGGATGCGCCGACAGCGGTTGACGGTGACGCCGCCGTGCAGTTCGATCCGACCTTCCTGCCCGGGAACTCGATCGACGTAAGCCGCTTTGAACGGGGCAATATCGTGTTGCCCGGCATTTATACGGTCGAACTGTACGTCAACGACCAGCCGCTGGCGCGCAGGGATGTGCGCTTCGTGCCGCAGCAAGGCAGTGCAGGCGCGCAGCCCTGTCTGACGCGCGCGCTGCTGCAGGCCAGCGGCGTCGATATGCGCCGACTGGAATCGTCGCTTTCCGATCAGCAAGAGGGGCAGGACGAGAAGATCGGGGCCGAGGAATGTGTCGATCTATCGAACCGTATTCCCGATGCCGCGGTTCACTACGATGCGGGCGAGCAGCAACTGACGCTGAGCATTCCACAAGCCGCGTTGAGGCACACGGCGCGCGGCGAGGTCGATCCATCGCTATGGAGCGACGGCGTTCCCGCGGGCCTGCTTCGCTACGACGCAAACATCTACCGAACCCAGGGCAATGATCTGGACAATGACAGCGGCTACCTGGGATTGATGGCGGGATTGAACCTGGGCGGCTGGCGCTTCCGTCAGCGCTCTGCGCTCAACTACAACAAGTACAGCCAAACGCAGTACGGGTATGACGATCACGATCGGGCGGGCAAGAAAGACCATACGAGTTTCGAGTATCAGTCTATCGAAACCTATGCGCAGCACGATGTGACAGCGTGGAAGTCGACTTTCACTGTCGGCGACAGCACGACCAACGGTGAGCTGTTCGACAGTTTTTCGCTGCGCGGCGTTCAGCTGGCAAGCGATGATCGCATGTACCCCAATTCCCTGCGGGGCTATGCGCCCGTGTTGCACGGCGTGGCGCGGTCGAACGCCAAGGTCGAAGTTCGTCAAAACGGCAATGTGATCTACCAGACGACCGTGGCGCCCGGCGCCTTTACCATCGACGACTTGAATCCCACCGGATATGGCGGAGATCTGGAGGTAACGGTCACCGAAGCCGACGGCAGCCGGCACACGTTTTCCGCGCCGTACGCCAGCGTGCCGCAGCTCTTGCGCCCCGGGCGCAGCCGCTACAGCGTCGCGTTCGGTCAATACCGCTCCCGCTACCAGGACGGCCCGGAGCCGTACGTCGGCCAGTTGCTCTATCAACGAGGCTTGAGTGACCTCTTCACCGGATATACAGGCGCTTTGGGCGCGGACAACTACGCCGCCGTGCTGGTGGGCAGCGCCCTGAACACCTACTGGGGCGCCTTCGCCCTGGATCTTACCGCCGCACGTGCGCAGTTGCCGGAGCACGTCAACCGGATGGGGCAGAGTTGGCGATTGAGCTACGCCAAGATTCTGCCGCAGACGGATACCTCACTTACTCTCGCCGCCTATCGCTATTCCACCTCGGGCTACTACAGCTTCACCGATGCGATGCAGGCGCGCCAGGCGACCCACTCCGATTGGGACGACGAATGGTATGACAACGACTATCGGGCCCGCGATCGGCTGCAGCTCAATATCAGCCAACGCGTCGGCGCCAACAGCTCGCTCTACGCCATGGGCATGGTGACGAGCTACTGGACGGACCGCTCCCGCGATATGCAGTTCCAGGTGGGGTACTCCACAGACTTCAGTTGGGGCCAACTCGGTGTGTCGGTCCAGCGCACGCGTAACGCTTACGGGGCGCAAGACAACCAGGTCTACGCGAGTCTCTCGATTCCGTTCGGCCGGCAGGTAGCCCAGTCGCCGCTGTTTTCCTCGTTGACGACCTCGGTCATGCACGACACCCGCGGCGATACCACCCTGCAGTCCAGCGCCTCGGGTACGGCTGGCGCCAACAATGCCTGGTCCTATGGGCTGAACGGCAACTACACCGATCAGAGTGCCGATCGCACGACTTCATTGGGTGGCAATGTGGCGTATACCGGCGGGCAGGGAGCAGTGAGCGCCTCGGCGTCGCAGGGCGAAGGCGTCTCCCAATACTCGCTGAACGGGTCGGGCTCCCTGATTCTGCACGCCGGCGGCTTGACCTTCGGCCAGGCCATGAGTCCCGACGCATCCGTGGCGCTTATCGAGGCCGATGGCGCGGCAGGGGCCATCGTGACCAATGCGGCGGGCGTGGTCGTGGACGGGCGTGGCTATGCCGTAGTGCCTTATCTCACGCCGTACCAGGTCAATACGCTGGAGTTGGATCCCCAAGGATTGTCCGACGACGTCGAACTGAAATCGACGAGCCAGGATGTAGTGCCGCGTGCGGGCACGGTGGTGCGGGCCACCTTTGAGACCCAGCTGGGGGCGCCGCTCATATTGCATGTACGCAAGGGCGACGGCCAGGTGGTTCCGATGGGGGCGGACGTATTCGATTCGCAGGGGCGGCAGGTCGGAGTAGTCGGGCAAGGCGGCATGTTGTTCGCGCGGGGTGTGCCAGATCGCGGCACGCTTACCGTGCGCTGGGGCTCGGACGCCGGAGCAGAGTGTGCCCTCCCGTACCAACGGGCGCAGGGCAATGCGGGTATTGCCTTGGCCTGCACTCCGGGCGCCGATCGTAGGCAGGCGGACAGCTTGAAGGGCGGCACGCATGCACAGTCCGGCAATGCTCAGACCGCGGCGCTGCCAGTGCATTACTGATTGAACACGTATAGGGAATCCGAGATGAAGCACTCGCATGGTCTGATGCATGCGGTTCGCCCGTTGGGAAAACGATGCATGATCGGGCGCTCAACCCGATGGCGCATCGCGTTTGCCGCCCTCGCCTTGGGATGGATCTCCTCGGCATCCGCCAATATGGAGTGCCAGGGTGGTGGGCCAGAGATTTCCGTGCCTGGACCATCTTCGGTGACCGTGTCGCCTGGTATGCCCTCCGGGACGCCGCTGACGGGTTGGATCGATGGGCCGCAGGCTACGAACCTGTATACCTGCAATGGCCAGTACGGCACCGTGTGGTATAGCATGCTGGGGCAATACAGGGGTAGGGGGGGCGACACGGGGATGAGGGTGTTCCGGGACGGTGCGGCAGTTCCCGTTATCAGTACCAATGTTTATGGAATCGGGATTGCTATTGCCGCGCGGGCATATTTCCAGGCTACCGGCTGGACGCCCTGGATGCAGGGCATGCAATACCCCGCCGGCGACATTCTGCTCTCAGCTGAAATCTACACGGGCGACCGCTCGCGTACAGAGGGCGGTCAAGTCAGTTATCAACTCGTCAAGACCACGGATGGCCTGGTCAACGCAGGCCAGGTCTCGAATTTGTATACAAAGCTCCTGGAAGCTCCATTAGGTCCAAACACCCAGAATCTTCCAGGCGCCTGGAGCGCGCAGATGTATTCGCTCGCGCCCATACAAATCGTCCCATTGACGTGCAGGACTCCGGATGTCAACGTGGCCATGGGCAACATATCGATCAGGGATTTCCATGGACCAGGTACGACGGCGGGACGCAAGTCCTTTTCGATAGAGTTGACGAATTGCTCCGATGGCATTCAGAGCATTGAATACTCACTCGATCCAATAACCCAGATCATCGACCCTGTCCAAGGGGTCATCGGTCTGGAGGCTGACGGCGCCGCCACCGGCGTAGGGCTGCAGTTGCTGGACGATACCGGTCATCCAGTGCCCTTGCAGCAGGCGATACCCTACTCCGGCTATGTCCCGGGTTCTGTCTCTGCCTCCATCCCATTGCAGGCGGCCTACTACCAGACGGCTGACACCGTCACGCCAGGGCATGCCAATTCAGCCGTGCGTTTTACCATTACGTATCAGTGAGCCTGGACCGCGAGGCCGCCGGGGTTGGCTCGCGCTAACTCCGCGGGGTTTAAGGGGATCGCCAGAAATATTTCCGTGCGCATGTCGATTTCCAACCACTAGATTCGTCGTTGGCATAGCAACACCCAAAGGATCTCCCATGAAATATCTCGGCCTGGCCTATTTCACCCCTGAAAAATTCGCCGCGATGGCGCCGGACGACGTCAAGGCACTAGTCAGCCAGTGCCCGCCCTTGGACGAGAAGATGCGCGCCACCGGCAAGGTCCTGGTTTCCGCGTCGCTGGGCGACCTGGATAACTGGAAGACACTGCGCCCAAGCGGCGGCAAGACGCGCATCACCGATGGACCCTATGCCGAGGCCAAGGAAGTGGTGGGAGGCCTGTTCGTCATCGAGGCGGATAGCCAGGACGAGGCACTACGCATCGCGTCCATGCATCCTGCCGCCACGCTGGGCGAGGAGGGTGGATGGGCCGTCGAGCTGATTCCCATGGACTTCTATCTGGCGCCATGAGGTAAACGGCGAGTTGGGCGTCCACCGGCTCGACCGGCATCGGCGATTGCAAGGCCGAGGACGATGCCGGACATTCAAGCCGTCTCTTTGGTCGCGATGCCCAATTCAGAGGCATCGCGCTCAAGTTGTTCGCCAACGTGCTGCCGCAGTGTCTCCACAAAGAGCTTGATCTTCGCATCGACGAATTGCCGCGAGGAATATAACGCGTACACGTTGCGCTGGTTCGTGTAATACCCCGGCAATACGCGCACCAACGTACCTCTGCGCAGGTCTTCGATCGCGGAGTATCCCGCGAGCAGGCCTATCCCGGCGCCGTCGCGTAGCGCCGTGGCCATGGCATCCATGTCGTTCAACCCCAGGTGTCCGCCCGTGGGCCTATGGGTAAACGCGCCGTGTTCCCCTTCCAGGTTCCACTCGTCCGGCGCATAGTCCACCGTGGTCAGCCACAGGCAGGCATGCTGCGCCAGATCCTCGGGAGTATGCACAGGGGGATGCTGTTCAAGATACGCGGGCGACGCGACCAGGACGCAGTGGCTGACGCCTATCTTCTGGCTGACATAGGTCGAGTCCGGCAGGGTGCGCGAGATCACGATCCCGACATCAAGCTGATCTTCGAGCAGGTTCGGCATCCGCTGCGATAGAAAAAGGTCGACCGAGACGTCGGGGTAGGCCTTTCTGTAGGCCAGGGCGGCCCGTGTCACCAGCGTGCGGCCCAGGCCGGGGATCGCATGCACACGCAATACGCCCCTTGGAGTAGCCGTTGCGTGGCTGGCTTCTGCTTCGGCCTGCTCGACGTCGCCCAGGATCGCGATGCATCGGTCATAGAAGCGATGCCCCACGTCGGTCACGACCAGGCGGCGGGTGGAGCGCTGAATCAGGCGTGCATTCAGGCCTTCTTCCAGCACCGTGATGGCGCGCGAAATGTTGCCGACCGTGGTGGAAAGATGGTTGGCCACGGCAGTGAAACTGCCCATCTCCACCACTTTCGCGAAAACCGACATGTTGTATAGCTTGTCCATCCTGGATCCATGTTGTGCGTGCGACTTTTCCCCTGGGAAGGAAAGTCATTCCTTCGTGCGGGGCTAAATCCGCACGCCCCTCGCGCCTAGACTTCGCTGTATCGATCGATCTTATCGGAGGTTTCAGCGATGAACGGCAATTATGACCCCCTTTACCTGTTTATTGACGGCGTATGGATAGGTGCGAACGGACGCGACACGGCTGGTGTGATCAACCCCGCCACGCGGCAGGAGCTGGGCCGCGTGCCCCTGGCGACGTTGGCGGACCTGGACCGGGCGCTCCTGGCGACGGTGCCGGCCTTCGAGGCCTGGCGCACGACGTTTCCCAACGAGCGCGCTCGCGTCCTGAAGCGCGCGGCGGAATTGATGCGCGAACGCGCCCCGCACATCGCCACCCTGATGACACTCGAAGAAGGCAAGCCCCTGGCCGAAAGCCACGATGAAGTGCAGCGCGCCGCCGACTATTTCGAATGGTTTGCCGAAGAAGCGAAACGGATCGATGGCCGCGTGGTGCCGGGCAACCGGCCGGGTGTGCAGCAATTGGTCAAGCGGCAGGCAATCGGCCCGGTGGCGGCGTTCACTCCCTGGAATTTTCCCGCGATTACCCCAGCGCGCAAACTGGCCGCCGCACTGGCGGCCGGGTGCAGCGTGATTATCAAGCCGGGCGAAGAAAGCCCGGCAACCGCGCTGGCGCTGGCGCGTGCGCTGGACGACGCGGGCTTGCCCAAAGGCGTGCTGCAAGTGGTGTTCGGCGTTCCGGACGAGGTTTCCCGGCACCTGATTGCGTCACCGGTTATTCGCAAGGTGACGTTTACCGGTTCCGTGCCGATTGGCCGCTTGTTGTCGGCGCGTGCCGCGGAAGGCGTAAAACCCATCACCCTGGAGCTTGGCGGCCACGGACCGGTGCTGGTATTCAACGATGCCGACGTCCAACGCGCGGCGGTCGAGGGCGCTGCCAACCGCTTTCGCGGCACCGGCCAGGTCTGCATTTCGTCCACGCGGTTTCTGGTCCAGCGCGGCGTCTACGACGAGTTCCGCGAACATTTCGTCAAAGCCACCCGCGCCTTGAAGGTCGGTAATGGCCTTGAAGCCGGGACCCAAGTCGGCCCCTTGGCCAACCCGCGCCAGTTGGAGAAGATGCAGGCCTTGATTGCCGATGCGCTGGCATGCGGCGCGACGGTATTGACGGGGGGAAAGGCCATCGATGGCGAAGGCTACTTCTTCGAGCCGACGGTGCTGGCCGATGTGCCGATGCACGCGAAGATCATGCACGAAGAGCCGTTCGGCCCGATCGCGGTGCTGATGGCCTTCGATGAACTCGCGGACGGTTTGCGCGAAGCAAACCGGCTGCCCTATGGCTTGTCCGCCTACGCATTCACCCGCGATGCCCGGACGGCGATTGACGTGGCCGATGGCCTGGAGGCCGGAATGATCGGCATCAACCAATACCGTATCGTCGCCACGGAGCTGCCCTTCGGTGGGATGAAGGAAAGCGGGCATGGCTCGGAAGGCGGCGTCGAAGGCATCGAGTACTACCTCACGCACAAGTTCATCAGTCAAGCCTGAAACCGGAGGATAGGCAATGAGAGCGATTGTTTTTGACCAGTTTGGAGATGCCGACGTCCTTCAGGTCGCGGAGGTTGAGCCGCCGGAAATGCGGCCCGACGATCTCATCGTCCGCGTTCACGCCGCCGGCGTGAATCGTGCCGACCTGACCCATCGCCGTGGCGGCTATGGCCGTCCGAACTTTGGCGAATCGACCATCATGGGCCTGGAGATAGCCGGCGAGGTGGTGCGGGCCGGTAGCGCCGTACGGGGCTTCAAGGCCGGCGACCGCGTGATGGGCGTGGTGGGCGGTGGCGCCTATGCGGAGATGGCCAGATTGGACTGGCGCATGGCCTTGCCGATCCCGAAGGGACTGGACTATGTCCACGCCGCCGCCATACCCGAAGTGTTCGTGACCGCACACGAAGCCATGTTGCACCTGGGGCGCCTGAAGGCCGGCGATGCCGTGCTTATCCACGCGGCGGCGGGCGGGGTGGGGTCCGCGGCGGTGCAGCTTGCTCGTGCCACGGGCGCCACCGTGTACGCCACGGCCGAGGCCGGCAAGCTTGGGCAGGTCAAACGGTTGGGTGCGGACTGCGCGATCGATTACCGCACGCAGGATTTTTCGCAGGTCGTGGCCGAGCAGACGTCGGGGCAAGGCGTGGATGTCGTGATCGACTTCATAGGCGCGCCTTATTTTGCGCGCAACATTGCCTCGCTGGCCAACGGCGGGCGGCTGGTTCAGGTGGGCATTCTGGGCGGCGGTGGCCAGGTCACTATCGCCATGGAGGACATCCTGTACCGCCATCTGCAGATTCTAGGCACGGTCATGAAGTCGCGTCCGCAGGTCGACAAGCACGCGATGGTGCGGCGCTTTCGAGAGCACTGGCTGGACCGATTTTCAAGCGACGCGGGGGTGATGCCCGTGGTTGACAGCACCTACCCGCTCGAACGCGCCGCTGATGCGCATCGCAGGATGGAGTCGGCCCAGAACGTGGGCAAAATCATCCTGACAATGACTGCCTGACATGGTCAGGTGGCCCTGGCGTTCTTGGCGGTCCTGGCGGCCATGTCCGCCAGCCGTTCGGCCGGCGCGGATCGGGTTCGGCGATACACCAGGGTCAGCGGAATCGTGAAAGCCGAAGCCCGCGCCAACTGGAGATAGGCGACGCTCTCCTGATGCACGGCGCCGATCGCCTGCGGAACGATGGTGATGCCTTTACCCGCGGAAACGAGCGTGACGGCGGAAAGCAGCCGCGGCACGTCGGCGACGATGCGGGGCGTAAAGCCTGCCTTGCGGCACGCTGGCATGAGTTCATCCTGGATGCCGGGGCCGTCGGCGCGGCGGTAGAAGATCCACGGTTCGTCAGCCAGTTCTCCTAACGAAATCGCCTTGCGCCGTATCGCCAGCCGGTGGCCGACGGGCAAGGCGACGACCATGGGTTCCTTATCCAGGATCACCGAGCGCAGGGCAGGGTAGCGGTCGGTCGTCGAGCGGACGAAGGCGGCATCCAGGGATTCGTTGGCGACCGCTTCCAGGAGGTCACGGGTGGCGTTCTCCTGGAACTCCAGATCGACCTGCGGGTGCTTTTCGTTAAATGCCCGAAGTAGTTTCGGAACGAGCGGATGCAGCGATGCCGAGCTGGTGTAGCCGACGGCGATGCGGCCGGATTCGCCACGGGATGCCTGGCGGACTCTTGCGACGGCGGCTTCGGCTTCGGCCAACAGGCGTCGTGCGTCTTTCAGGAAGACCTGTCCGCTGGCGTTCAGCCTGATGCTGCGCGGCGTGCGGTCGAATAGCTGTACGCCCAGTTCGCGTTCCAGGTCGCGGATCTGCTGGCTCAGCGGCGGCTGCTGTATGCCCAGGCGCTGCGCGGCCCGAGTCATGTGCTGCTCCTCCGCGACCGCCACGAAGTACCGAAGATGACGCAGTTCCATCGGCGAACCTTGCAGAGGTTAGACATATCCTTATAGGACTAACAATATATTTTACATATCTGGTCCCGACGCCCAGAATCTTGCTTGCGTACAGAAGCCATGCGGCACGATCGTCAACCGGAGTAAAGAATGAGCATCGATTTCCACTCGGAAGCAGTGAAGGACACGTATGCGAACCGCGATGCGCATGCGGATTGGACGCAGGCGATCGAGGGACTGCTGAAGCCGACCGGAAAACGCGTGGTGGACGTAGGCTGCGGCGGCGGGATCTATACGCTGGCGTGGGCGAATCTGGGCGCCGTGCATGTCACAGGTGTCGAC
Organism: Bordetella genomosp. 8; assembly: GCF_002119685.1. Classification (NCBI taxonomy): domain Bacteria; kingdom Pseudomonadati; phylum Pseudomonadota; class Betaproteobacteria; order Burkholderiales; family Alcaligenaceae; genus Bordetella; species Bordetella genomosp. 8. Next base: position 1,015,839 of record NZ_CP021108.1, read on the forward strand.
TTCTCCGAAGTGATGATCGAGACGGCGTCGAAGCAGGCGCGGGGTCGCGCCGACCTGGCGTTCAAGGTGGGCGCTTCCGACGCCACGGGTTTGCCGACCGGGAGCGCCGACGTCGTTTTCCAACGGGCGTTGATCCATCATCTGATGGACTACAGGGAGACCTTCCGTGAAGCGGCGCGCCTGTTGACGCCGGGCGGGATGCTGTTGGTCCAGGATCGCACGGTGGACGACGTGCGGCTGCCGGGCTCGCCGCGACATATACGGGGTTACTTCTTCGAATGCTTCCCGCGTCTGGCGGCCTTCGAGTCCGGTCGGCGGCCCACCGATGCTCGCGTGCGCGATGCCCTGGACGAATCAGGCTTCGTCAACACGCAATCGCGTACGTTGTGGGAAACGCGCAAGACCTATAAGGACTTCGAGCCGCTGGCGCGCGATCTGCGCGCGCGGACCGGACGATCCATCCTGCACGAGTTGAGCGACGCCGAGCTCGAACAACTGGTGGACTTCATCGGCCAGCGGCTGCCGGTCGGGGAAACCATCGTCGAGCAGGACCGTTGGACGCTTTGGTCGGCGATCAAGCACTCCGGCGGTTGAAGGCAAGAAAACAGGCGCTTCATAGTAAGTCTGGATCGACCTTGGGGACGGCGGGCGCGATTTTAAGTAAACGTCCTGCTTGACCGATTACAAACTGCGCGATCTGGTGCACCATCGCTCGTTCGGCATCTGTGTACACCTCGCTTTTGGCCAAGTCTGGCGCCAATTCGAGGGCTTGCCGTGCCATCAACGTGACCTCGCGCGCTACCAGCGTCGCACGCATGCCTGTTCGGTGAGCAAAGTCAGCCAAGTCGTATGGTGTGACGGATTCACAGTGAAATTCGTCGCCATACCCCATGGCCATTTCCTGTTCGATTGCCTGGCCATAGGCGTGAACGCAGACCAGATCGTAGAGCTTGGCTGGGGAAAGTCCGGCGTCATTCAAGAAGAACGAGAGGTTCTTGCCGTGGGCGTCGCTGTTCCCTATAAGCAACTGCAGGATCGCCCAGCGCAAGAAGAACATGCGAGTGGTCGCCGGATTCTCGAAGCTTTTAGCCAAAGTGAAGAGTTTTGCGAAGCTTACGCCATCACGGATATGCCGGACGTGTTCGGTACTTCCCATGTTGCGTTCGTACTTGAGCGCCACCGGCATATCCAGCGCCTGGCAAGCGTCTATGACATGCAGACGGTTTACCGCGGCAACAAGCTGGCCGTCTTCCGCTAGCTCTATCTTCCGGTCAAAGCGCTCAATGAGAAGGATGGGATCAGGAATGCGCCTGATGCGAACGGATGCCGTCGGTAAACCCATGCGGGAGGCGAGCGTCATGCAGAAGTGCTCGTTGGCTACCATGAATGGCGTGGCAGGGTTATGGGCTTCTGGCTTGAGGATGTGAGTGGATGCCAAGGGGGCCTCGGCCAGGTTGATCCGGTCGCCATCAAGCAGTACCTGCAGCTTGTCCTGGAAGCCCGCTACCGACAGTCGTACCCTTCCGTCCCAGACAGGGAAAGGGACTCGATCTCTCTCACGGATACGGTTGCTCAACTCTTCGTCACTGATCGGCCGCCGTGGCGCCTGAGTAACGTCTTGCTCAGGCTCCGCTTCGTCGGATACGAAGCTCAAGGCCCCAACAGGTTCTCTGCCCAGTAGGTTCACCAAGCCGAAAATATTGTTCTTGGATATTTGGTGAAAGGCAGAAGCGACATCCAAGGCCCGACCTTCCGGCAGTAGATTCTGCAAGAACCGAGCAATCACACCGGAGGCAGCGGGCTGTCCGCCTAGAGGAATATGTGGTGATAACGGGAAAGGCCGTGGACTGGCCAGCCAGTCCGGGTCGTAGCCGAATTCATATCGATCTTCGGTGGATTCGAAAATCAGGGTTCCAACATGGCCTTGCGGTGCGAGAACGCTTAGCGCGTGACGGGCCATCAGATGTCGTCCTTCGCGCTAGCGTCCCGCTCTATCGCACGCCGCGCTACGTTCGCCAACGACTTATCCATGATGAACAGGGTCAAACCCAGACCTTGAATCACTGACATCAGCTTGTCCGTGCCGACGGGGCGCCCGTTTTCCAACCGTGACAAGGTGTCCTTGGAGACGCCAATTAGTGCCGCTGCGTCGTCAATGCGCAGCATCGAGTACGCGCGGCGATTTCGGATAAGCTGGCCCAGGGATTGGAGATCCACGGCGACCGAGTCTTGGCCCTCAACGGGTTTCGGAAGAGATCGCGCCATAGTTCTGATATTCCAGGAATAAAAGATGCTCTACGCCAAATTGGCACTTTATTCCTATTATATGAGAACTATCGGGAAAATGCCCCCCTTTTGCCTCGTTATTCCCATAATATCGGAACTATATGGGCTCGTTACGGGGGCGACCCGGCCTGTGCACATGACGCTCCCCAGCCCCCATGGATGAGCTGAGATATTCCCGATGAAGCCGCCTCAGGAAGACACCTGGGTAGGCGCGGGGCTTTCTTCCAGATGGTGCGCGGCCACGGCCCGTTGGAAGCCGCTTTCCACATGCTGCCGCATGGCCTTGGCGGCCACGTCGGCGTCGCGCGTGGCGAGCGCGTCGAGGATCGCGCGGTGTTCCGCGTGGGATGCGGCCGAGCTGCCCGCCAATGAGAATCCGCGCCTGCGCAGCAGGTGTATGCGGTTCACGACCTGCCGGTATAGCCCGAGCAACGTCGCGTTGCCCGTCATCTCGACCAGCCGGTCGTGGAACGCCAGGTTCAACTCGAAATACCGGTTGACGCCGTCGCGCGAGGACGTGGTCTCCAGTTCGGTCAGCATCGCGCCCAACTCCGCCAATTGCTCCGGCGTGATGCGCGGCGCCAGGCGACGGCCCACCATTTCGTCCATGCCGGCTCGTACGTCGTAGAGCTCGGCCGCCTCTTCGTCCGACAGGTCGCGGATAAAGACGCCGCGATTTTTCTCCAGTCGGACGAGACCGGCTTCCTCCAGTGCACGAAAGGCTTCGCGCAGCGGGCTGCGGCTGACGCCCAGCCGCTGGGACAGCTCGCTTTCGTTCAGCCTCGACCCCACGGTGAGTTCCCCGGACTTGATGCCACGCAGGATTTCCTCCTGCACCAGGCCCGAAAGGGTCATGGAGCGCAAGAGATCGAAGGGCGATGCGGCGGTGGAGGACATGAAGGGTGCGACCTTGTGAACGACTTGTGAAACTGCGCCAACTTCAGCGGTCGGTAAGGATAACAAAAGTACTGTATCCCGAAGATTGTCGAATCGTCGACAATCTGTAGGATGCAATTTTCTCGAGGTGTTTGGCAAGTACCGGACATCCGTGGAGTCGAGACAAATGGCCGCTATCAAGGCGAAAGTATTCAGTGGCACGCCCGGCAAGGTGTTCATCCTGCTGTGCGCCATGTACTTCATCGAGTACGTGGACCGCGTGAACCTGTCGGTGGCGGCGCCGCTGATCAAGCAGGAGTTCGGGCTGAGCAATACCAGGCTGGGCGTCGCGCTCGCGGCATTCGGCTATTGCTATGCCATCTTCCAGATCATCTGCGGCTATCTGGGCGATCGACTGGGACCGCGCCGCATGCTCGCGGTGTCGGGGCTGGTCTGGGCACTGGGTACGCTGGTGACCGGCTTCGCGACAGGACTCGGCGGCTTGATCGTCGCGCGCCTGCTCGTCGGAACGGGCGAGGGCGGCACGATCCCCGTCGCCACGCGGGCGATGAGCAACTGGGTGCCCACCAGCCGGCGCGGCTTCGCGCAGGGCTTCACCCATTCGGCATCGCGCGCGGCGGCGGCACTGACGCCGCCGCTCGTGGTCTTCCTGATCCCCTTCGTCGGCTGGCGCGGATCCTTCATGGTGATGGGCGTGATCAGCCTGATCTGGGTCGCGCTCTGGTACGGCTACTTCCGCGACGATCCACGCGACCATCGCGCGATCACGCAGGAAGAGCTGGCGGCGCTGCCGGCCTACAGCGATGCCGCGCGGGGGCAGGACGGCGCGCGGCAGCCGGTGCCCTGGCTGGCGCTGCTGCGACGCATACTGCCGGTCACCATCGTGTTCTTCGCGCATGCCTGGGCGCTGTGGATGTACCTGAGCTGGCTGCCCAGCTTCTTCGTGTCGCACTTCCACATCAATCTGGAGCATTCCGCGTTCTATACCGGCGCCGTCTTCCTGGCGGCGGTGATCGGCAACACCGCCGGCGGCATGCTGACGGACAGTCTCTACACGCGCACGGGCAAGTTGAACGCCTCGCGGCGCAACGTGGTGATCCTCGGCTTCGGTGGCTCCATCCTGTTCATGTCGGGCGTGCTGTTCGTGCACGACGAAACCATCGTCGCGCTGTGCCTGGCGGCCGCGCTGTTCTTCCTGGAGTTGAGCGCGGGACCGGTGTTCGCGACGCCGATGGACGTGGCGCCCGCCTACGCGGGCGTGGCGACCGGTTTCGTGAGCACGGCCGCGGGGCTCGCGGCGGTGATTTCGCCCATCACCTTCGGCTACATCGTCGACGTCACGGGTAGCTATACATCGCCTTTCGTGGTGTCGATCGCCATCCTGGTGGTCGGCATCGTGATGTCTTTCTGGATGCGGCCGGACAAGGTACTGCAGGTGCCGGCGGCCAAACCCAAGACCCCCAGGCCAGGCGCGCCAGTGATGGAATTCAGGAGCACAGCGCATGAGTGAAGCAGTGGACCGCCCCTTGGCGGGACAGGTGGCGATCGTGACGGGCGCGGCCCGCAATATCGGCCGCGCGATCGCGGTCGAGCTGGCCAGGCAGGGTGCGGACGTGGTGGTTAACGCGCAACGGTCCGCCGCCGAAGTCGAAGAGACCGCGTCGCTGATCCGGCAAGCGGGCGCGCAAGCCCTGGTGCATCTGGCGGATATCTCCAATCCGGACGGCACGCAGGGCCTGATCGATGTCGCCGTCGACTGCTTCGGACGGATCGACATCCTGGTCAACAACGCCGCGATTCGCCGCGAATCGCCGTTCGACGAGCTCGACTGGCGGCAATGGCGCGAGGTGACGGGCGTGATCCTGGACGGCGCGTATCTTTGCGCGCATGCCGCCGCGCCGTACATACGGCGGTCTCCGGCGGGTGCCATTGTCAACATCGGCGGCATGTCCGCGCATGGCGGATCGAGCGGGCGCGCCCACGTCATTGCCGCCAAGATGGGCCTGGTCGGCCTGACGCGCGCGCTGGCGCATGACATGAGCGGCGATGGCGTGACCGTGAATTGCGTGGTGCCTGGCCTGATCGATACGGCACGCGGGCATTCCGCGCAAGGCACGCCCGCGCATCACGCCAGGCATACGACCCTGCTGGGGCGTCGCGGCAGCTCGCAGGAAGTGGCCGACCTGGTGGCGTTCCTGTGCGGACCGAAGGCCCGGTACCTGACGGGGCAGACGCTGCATGCGAATGGCGGGGCGTATCTGGGCGGATAGGAATATGCAGGCGCCGGGCGCCGACAGGGGGGCCTTGATACTCCCCGCCAACGCCGCCCGCCCACGTCGCCCGCGCAAAACAAGAACTTCACTGGAGATCGAATGAAACCGACAAGCACGATATCGCGCATCGCAGCGCGCGCGGCCGGCATGGGCGTGGGGATCGCCCTGGCGCTGGGCCTGGGCATGCAGTGCGCCCGCGCCCAAACCGACTACCCCACGCACAAAGTCCGCGTCATCGCGCCGCAAGGCGCGGGTGGTGGCGTGGACGTCGTGGGGCGCCTGCTGATGGAGCAGCTATCGCAACGCCTGGGCCAATCCTTCTATATCGAAAACCAGGGGGGCGCCGGCGGCATCATCGGGGCATCGGATACGGCGCGCGCCACGCCCGATGGCTATACGCTGATGATCGCCTACGTGGCCACGCATGGCACGAATCCGGCGGTGCGCAAGACGCCTTATGACGCGGTGAAGAGCTTCACGCCGATCGCGATGATAGGCGGCACCGCCAACATGCTGCTGGTCGGCCAGCATCTGGATGTGAAGACCCTGAAGGACTTCGTGGCCTATGCCAAACAGAATCCGGATAAGCTCAGCTACGGCACGTCGGGCAATGGCACCTTGAACCACCTTGCCATGGAGCAGTTCAAGCACGTGGCGGACTTCAATGACCTGTCGGTGCCGTACAAGAGCATGAGCGAGGCGCTGACCGACGTGATCGGTGGCCGCGTGCAGACGGTGTTCCCGGGCGTCGCGGCGGGATTGCCCGCGGTGAAGTCGGGCCGCGTCACGCCGCTGGCGGTCACGGGTGAAAAGCGCCAGGCCGTGCTGCCCGACGTGCCTACCTTCCAGGAGCTGGGCTATCCGTCCATGCAGGCACTGACCTGGTACGGCGTGGTCGGACCGGCGAAGATGCCGCAGGCGATCACCGACAAGCTCAACGCCACCATCAACGACATTCTGAAGTCGCCAGATTTCCAGCGGAAACTTGAGCAGATCGGCATCGAGCCCATGCCCATGACGCCGCCGCAGTTCGGCGACTACATCGCCAGGGAAGTGCGCACCTGGACCCAGGTGGCGCACGACAGCAAGATCAGCATCGATTGACACAGGAAAGACCATGTCCAAGGAAAGCAGGAACCCGGAAGTCTCGATATCGCAACGCCTGGCGCGTGGCATCCTGGCGGCGGAGCCGCAGAAGACCGCCGGCGCCCGTGAGGTCGGCCGGCGCATGTTGCTGGATATCGTTGGCATCTGCATCGCCGCGCGAGACCAGAACTATGTCGAGGCTGCCATGGCCGCGATCGACGGCGACGGCCCCTGCACGGTGCTGGGCCATGGGCGCCGCATGGGGGCGGAAGGCGCGGCCTTCGTCAACGGCATCGCCGCGCATGGCGAGGATTTCGACGATACCTTCGAGGGCGGGCCCGTGCATGCCGGCGTGGTGATCGTGCCGGCCTTGCTGGCGGCCGCCGAACGCCACGGGCTTTCCGGGCAGGACTTCCTGCGTGGCTTGGCGGTGGGGTCGGAACTGATGTGCCGCCTGTGCGCGGTGGCGCCGACCAAGGTGCACAAGGCGGGCTTTCATCCGACGGCGGTGTTCGGCGTGATGGGCGCGGTGGCCGGCATCGGCGCGGCCTTGAGACTGACGGAACGGCAACTGGTCGATGCCTTCGGCATCGCCGGCAGCATGGCGTCGGGCATCATCGAATACCTGTCCGATGGATCGTGGACCAAGCGCATGCATCCCGGCTGGGCGGCGCAGTCGGGCTATCGGGCGGTGCGGCTGGCGCTGGAAGGCTTCAAGGGGCCGCGCACCGTTTTCGAGGGCACGCACGGCCTGTTCCACGGCTTCGCCAATACGCTGGACGGTGACTTCGACGCGATGATGGCGGATTTCGGCCAGAAGTGGATCTGGGAAACCATCGCGTTCAAGCCCTACGCCTGCGGCACCATGTGCCACCCCTACATCGATTGCGCGCGCGAATTCGGCAAGCTGGGCATCGATCCCGCGTCCATCGTCAGCATCGAGTGCGAGGCCGCCGAAGGCGTGCTGCATCGCCTGTGGGAGCCGCTGGACCAGAAGCGCTCGCCGCCGAACGGCTACGCGGCCAAGTTCAGCGTGCCGTATGCGATCGCGGTGGCGATCGTGCGGGGCGACGCGGGACTGCGCGAGTACGACGATGTGATCGTCAAGGACGCCGCCATCCTGGGCGTGGCGTCCAAGGTATCGTACGTGGTGGATCCCCAGAATCCCTATCCCAGGCAGTTCACCGGGCATGTGCGCGTCAAGCTCGATGACGGCAAGGTGCACGAGTTCCGGCAGGGGTATTTCAAGGGCGGCGCGGAACATCCGCTCAGCGATGAGGACCTGACGCGCAAGTTCCAGGCGAACTGCGCCTATGGCGGGCTGGGCGAGGCGGAAGCGCGCGCGCTCCTGGCGCATATCGATGGCGCCTTCGAGCGGCCCACCGTGGATTTTGCGCAAGCGAGGCGCTAGTCGTCCGTCCCGGCCGCCATGGGCATGATGGCCATGACGACGCCGACGTCACGCGTCGGGCATGCGCAGCGACCGGTCCAGCCCACGCATCAGCGGCAGGACGCCGTCGATGCGCGGGCAGCGGATGCCGGCTTCGCGGGCAAAGGCCTGCGACTGTCCCAGGATGGCTTCCACTTCGGTGGGGCGGCCGGCCAGGGCGTCCTGCAGCATGGATGGCCGCGTGCCGCCTGTCGGGGCGCCGCCACTGTTCCCACCGCTAGGGCGGCGGCGCAGGGCCGTGTGCGCCTTCTCGGCCTGGTCAGCGACATCGCTGCCTTGCGCCGCCGCGATGGCGACCAGTTCTTCGATGATGCCATCGCCGATGGCCAGCAGTTCCGGATCAGCGGACAGGTGGTTGGAGGGCAGGCGCGTCAGGGCGCACAAGGGGTTCAGCGCCGCGTTCAGCATCAGCTTGGCCCAGACCTCGCGGCGCAGGTCGAGCGAGGCCTCGCCGCCCAGGCCGGCCTGCGTCATCAGGTCCACCGTGGCGCGCAGGCGGGCGCTATCCGAGTTGTCGGGCTCGCCCACGATCCAGCGGTTCGCGCCGGTGTGGCGCACCACGCCGGGCTCGATGACCTCATTGGGCGCGTACACCACGCAGCCCAGCACGCGTTGCGGCGTCAGCGTGTTCCACAGTGTGCCGTCCGGGTCCAGCAGGGGCAGGGGGCCAGGGTTGGGCTGGCCGTGCTTCCACCACCACGTCAGGCCGTTGGTGACGAAGACGGCATGGCCTTCGGGTTTGAGCAAGGCTGCGATCGCGCCGGCCGTGGCGGGCAGGGCACAGGCCTTCAGCGTGACGAAGACGATGTCCTGCGGCGGCAGGTCCGCCGGCCGGTCGACCGCGCGCGCCGGGCGGGCGACGATATCGCTGCCGTTGGAAATCACGCGCAGGCCATGCTGCCGGATCGCCGCCAGTTGCGCGCCGCGGGCGATCACCGATACATTTGCCTGGTCGCCGGCCGCCAGGTTGGCCGCCAGGTGGGCGGCCATGAAACCGCCTATGGCACCAGCGCCGAATACGCAAACATCCATCTCTGCTGCTCCCGGCGCGTGCCGCGCGGTGGTTGACGAGGGGGCGACGCGGCCGGTGGACGAAGGCGGGAACGGATACCCGACGCCGGCGTCAGCCGCAAGCTGCGCAGCATAGCACCGCCTTGTGCAGGACAGGGCAGACCCAATGGAAACGCAATGGACCGCCTCATCACCTCGGCTGCCCGCGCGCTGGCGGCCGGCGACGCGCTGGGCGCGCTGAACTGCGTGGCGCTGCGGGAAGACCCGCAGGCGCTGGCGCTGCGCGGCATCGCCATGGCGCAGCTGACGGAGTTCGCGCGTGCCCGGCCGCTGCTGCGGCGGGCGGCCCGCGGGTTCGGCGCGCGCAACGCCCTGGCCCGCGCGCGCTGCGTGGTCGCGGAAGCGGAAATCGCGCTGGTATCGCGTGACCTCGCCTGGCCGGAAAAGCCTTTGCATGCCGCGCTGGCGGTGCTCGAAGCCAGCGGCGACCGCATGAATGCCGCCCATGCACGTCATCTGCATGTGCGCCACCTGCTGCTGCTGGGCAGGCTGGGCGACGCGGAACAGGCCATCGCGGCCATCGATACCTCGGCCATGACCCCCGCATCGCGGGCGGCGCACGAACTGGCCGTGGCTGGCATCGCCATGCGCCGGATACGCGCGAAGCCGGCGCGCGAGGCGCTGGCGCGGGCCGAACGCGCCGCGCGCAACGCCGGCATTCCTGCCTTGGCGGCCGAGGTGGAAACGGTGGCGCGCGTGCTGGAAGCGCCGGCCGCGCGCCTGCTTGTCCGTGATGGCGAGCGCCTGTTGCGCCTGGAGGAAGTCGAGGCGCTGCTGCGGTCGTCCACCTTCGTGGTCGACGCCTGCCGCCACGCCGTGGTGGAGGGTAACGTGACGGTGCCCTTGGCCACGCGGCCCGTATTGTTCTCGCTGGCGCGACTGCTGGCCCAGGCGTGGCCCGGCGACGTCTCACGCGACGTCCTGATCGAGCATGCCTTTCGCACGCGGCACGGCGACGATACGCATCGCGTGCGTCTGCGCGTGGAGATAGGCCGGCTCCGCAAGGCGCTGCGGGGCCTGGCGGATGTCGCGGCTACGCCGCGCGGTTTTGCGCTGGTCCCACGGGCGGGGCGGGATGTCGCGGTGCTGGCGCATCCCGTCGACGAGCCACACGCGGCCTTGCTGGCCCTGCTGTCGGACGGCGAGTCCTGGTCCAGCTCGGCCTTGGCGATGGCGTTGGGCACGAGCCAGCGTACGGTGCAGCGCGCACTGGAAGCGCTGGCGGCGCGCGGCCAGATCCAATGCCTTGGCCAGGGCCGCGCGCGCCGATGGGCGGCGCCGGCGCCGCCCGGTTGCACGACAACCTTGTTACTCCCGTATCCCTTGCTGCCTGATTAGGATGAAGGCTCGCAAACACGGATGTACTTCGACAAGGACTCAAGCCATGAACAAGCCAGCAGAAATCATTCGCGAACTTGGACCCTTCCCCGGTGTGTCGGCCGTGCACGGCCTGACCTTCGATGGGCGGCACGTATGGTTCGCATCGGGCGACAGGCTGAATTGCGTGGACGGCGAAAGCGGCGCGACGCTGCGGACGATAGCGGTGGAAGCCAATGCCGGGACGGCGTTCGATGGCGAGCACATCTACCAGATCGCCGGGGAACGCATCCAGAAAATCGACCCGCGAACCGGCCAGGTCGCCGGGTCGATTCCCACGCCGGCCACGGGTTGTTCCGGCATGGCCTGGGCCGAAGGCTTCCTGTGGGTGGCCCAGTACCGCGAACGCAAGATCCACCAGGTCGACCCCGCGACCGGCAAGGTCCTGCGCAGCATCGAATCCAATCGCTTCGTCACCGGCATCACCTGGGTGGATGGCGAGCTGTGGCATGGCACCTGGGAAGACGACGCCAGCGAGATCCGGCAAATCTGTCCGGAAACCGGAAAGGTGATCCAGCAGCTGGACATGCCGGCGGGCATCCACGTTTCCGGCATGGAATCCAATGGCCGCGACCTGCTGTTCTGCGGCGGCGGCCCCAGCGGCAAGGTACGCGTCGTACGCCGGCCCGGTTAAGACTGTGTTGCCGTGTTGCCGCATCCGGGCAAGCTGCGGTACGCTGTCGCCTTTGCTGACGAGCCCGCCCGCGCGAGCACACATGCACGTACGCATTCCCGGCCCATCCGCCATTTCCGCTTTCCGACGAATCACTCGACGCCGACGTTGAGTGGTTTCTCGCTGTCCGGTCGCTGATCATCGAATATCCAGCGATCAACCTTGAAGGCCACGACATCCCTCGTGGCCTTTTTTGTTTTCGAGTGCGCTTCCCGGCGCGGCCAAGGGTGATGTCCTCTCCGGCCTTCGCTTTTACGCTGAAGGAGCGCAAGCATGCATTACCCTGACTTCCATATCCGGCCTTACCAGGATGGCGACGAAGCGGCCGTCATCCAGCTTTGGCGGGCCTGCGGCCTGACGCGGCCCTGGAACGATCCGCGCAAGGACATCCAGCGCAAGCTGACGGTGCAGGCGGAATGGTTTCTGGTCGGCCTTGAAGACAACCGCGTCGTGGCCTCGATGATGGCCGGTTACGACGGCCATCGGGGCTGGATCAACTACCTGTCCGTCGACCCGGCCTGCCGCAAGCGCGGCTACGGCAAGGCGCTGGTCGAAGCGGCGGAACAGCGGTTCATCGCCGCCGGTTGCCCGAAGATCAATCTGCTCATACGCGGCGACAACGTCCAGGTCCAGGACTTCTATCGCGGCCTGGGTTTCACGCAGGATGACGTGGTCAGCTACGGCAAGCGCCTGATTCCCGATACGCAGGAGCAGGCGCAAGGCTGAGGGCGGCAGCGGTACGCTGGCCGCCGGCGCGCTCACGCGGCCTGTACGTCCTGGGCGGCCTGCCGGTGTTCCCGGAGCATGGCGGCGAAGGCATCCAAGGCGCGCGAGGCGGTGTCCCGGCGCCAGACCAGCCAGGTCTGCAGCACCGAGAACCTGCCGTGCATGGGCCAGGCCGCCACCGACAGATATCCAGGCATGCTTTCCAGCATGGCCCTGGGGATGACGGCCAGGCCGCCGCCGGCGCTGACGCAGGCCAGCATGGTGTGGTACGACTCGATCTCGCGCACCTTGCCGGGGATGGCCTTGTCCTCGGCGAACCATTTCTCGAAGTGGTGGCGGTAAGAGCAGTTGTCGCGGAACACGTAGATGGTGTCTCCGGCCGCATCGCGACCGCGCCGTACCGGGGCGTGCTGTGCCGGGGCGATGATGACCATTTCCTCGTCGAAGACCGGGATGCCGTCGATGGCGGGGTGCTTGATCGGACCGTCGACGAAGGCGGCGACCAGGCGGCCTTCCAGCACGCCGTCGATCATCGAGCCGGACGGGCCTGTCGAGAGCTCCAGCTCGACGTCCGGATGGCGGGCGTTGAAGCGGGCGAGTATGACCGGGATGCGGACCGCGGCGGTGCTTTCCAGCGAGCCCAGGGGGAAGCTGCCGGCGGGTTCTTCGCCCGATACCGCGCTGCGTGCCTGGTCGACCAGGCTGAGGATGTTCTTCGCGTAGCCCAGGAAGTTGCGGCCCGTCGCCGACAGCCGCAGCCGGTTGTTTTCCCGGATGAACAGGTCCACCCCGAGGTCGGCTTCCAGCTGCTTGAGCCGGGTGGTCAGGTTGGACGGAACCCGGTGTATCTGTTCCGCCGCGGCGGCGATGCTCTGATGCTGCGCGACCGCGCAGAAGATTTCCAGCTGTACGAGGTCCATGGTTCTTCCTGCGGGCGACGTCGCCCTGGCGTCTGCCGGCACTATATCCCGATCCTCTCGAAATGAGAGCGTTTTGTTCATGAATATTCAGTTTTTGAGAGTCTTCCGCCGTCGTATCCTGGCGGGCGTCTATTGCTGATTCCAGGATGCCCTCGATGTCGAACCCCACGCACGCCATCTCCATCAACCCCGCCACCGGAGAAGAAATCGGCGCCTACCCCTACGACACGCAGGCCGTCCTGCATGCCGTGCTGGACCGCGCGGCAAGCGCCTTCGGTACATGGCGCCTGACGTCGGCGGCCGATCGCTGCGCGATGCTGAAGCGCCTGGGCGAGGCGCTGCGGGCGGACATCGATCGCCTTGCCGGCATGATCACGGCGGAAATGGGCAAGCCCATCGCGCAGGCCAGGGGCGAGATCGAGAAGTGCGCCGCCACCTGCGCCTGGTACGCTGAAAACGGCGCCCGCATGGTCGCCCCCGAACCCACCAGCGTGGAGAACGACGCGGCCTGGATCGAGTTCCGGCCGATCGGGACCGTGCTGGCGGTGATGCCCTGGAACTTTCCCATCTGGCAGGTCATACGCAGCGTGGTGCCGGCGCTGGTCGCGGGGAATACCTATGTCCTGAAGCACGCGCCCAACGTCATGGGCAGCGCCTACCTGTTGCGCGAGGCCTGCGCCCGCGCAGGGCTGCCCGATGGCGTGTTCCAGGTGGCCAATCTGTCCAACGACCTGGTGTCCGAGGCGATCGCGGACGACCGCATCGCCGCCGTCACGCTGACCGGAAGCGTCAGGGCGGGCGCCGCGATCGGCGCGCAAGCCGGCCAGGCGCTGAAGAAATGCGTGCTCGAACTGGGAGGCTCCGATCCCTTCATCGTGCTGCCGGATGCCGACCTGGACGAAGCCGTGCGGGCCGCCGTCTTGGGGCGGTTCCAGAACACCGGGCAGGTCTGCGCCGCGGCCAAGCGCTTCATCGTCCATCGCGAGGTGGCCGATGCGTTCACCGAACGCTTCATCGCGGGCGCCAAGGCCCTGGTCGTGGGCTCGCCCACCGATGCTGCCACCTACATCGGCCCGATGGCGCGCTTCGACCTGCGCGACGAACTCCACAACCAGGTGCAACGCTCGATGCGGGAGGGCGCCGAGCTGCTGCTGGGCGGCCGCAAGCTGGACGGGCCGGGCAACTTCTACGAACCCACCGTGCTGGCCAATGTGACGGCCGGCATGACCTCGTTCCGCGAAGAGATGTTCGGCCCAGTGGCGTCTATCATCCGCGCGGACGACGCGGATCACGCCTTGGCCCTGGCCAACGACAGCCAGTTCGGCCTGACGGCGACGGTCTATGCGGGCGACCCGCAGCTGGCTCGCCGGCTGGCCGCCAGGCTGGAAGTCGGCGGCGTATTCATCAACGGCTATAGCGCCAGCGATCCCCGGGTGGCCTTTGGCGGCGTCAAGAAGAGCGGCTTCGGCCGCGAACTGTCGCACTTCGGCGTCCGTGAATTCTGCAATGTGCAGACGGTCTGGCTCGACCGGAAGTAGCCGCTGCCTTTCCGCCCGGCTTCGGACTTTTGGGCAGGAATTGCGTGGAAATTGACAGTCCGGAAGGTCTGCCGGGCGGCATAATTCCGTCCAATGATCAACGTCACCGGAAGCGATCCGCGCAATGTCCCGCGCCCAAAGGCTGCTCGACCTTCTGCAGATCCTGCGCAGCCACCGTTACCCGGTGAGCGGCGCGCTCCTGGCCGGACAATTGGGCATCAGCCTGCGCACCCTGTATCGCGATATCGCGCTGCTGCAGGAGCAGGGGGCGCATATCGAAGGCGAGGCCGGCGTGGGCTATGTGTTGCGGCCGGGCTTCCTGTTGCCGCCCCTGATGTTTTCCGAAGAGGAAATCCAGGCGCTGGCGCTGGGATCGCGCTGGGTGTGGGAGCATGCCGACAACCAGCTGGGACAGGCGGCGCGCAACGCCCTGGCGAAGATCGCGGCAGTGCTGCCCGCCGACCTGCGGCACGATTTCGACGACGGTACGCTGTTCGTGGTCCCCGGCGAGCAGGTGGCGGATACGACCGACGTCGCACTGATTCGCGAGTCGATCCGACGCGAGCGCAAGCTGCGCATCGAGTATCGGGACGAGCATGCGGCCGAAACGGCGCGCGTGATCTGGCCCTTCGCCCTGGGGTTCTTCGATCGGGTGCGCATCGTGGCCGCATGGTGCGAATTGCGCCAGGGCTTCCGGCACTTTCGGACCGACCGCATCGTGGCCCTGGCGGCCCCGGGCGACCGGTATCCGGAGCGGCGGCAGTCGCTCATGAAGACCTGGCGGCAGATGATGTCCACCGCCACGCCGGAATGACTTCCTGTTGACCTTCCATCGGCGCACGGCTGGCGCCGATGGCGCCGATGGTGCAGCCAACGCTGCTGACAAATTCTGACAGTATGGCCGGATAGGCTATCGCACCGCGCCGACAAGCGAAGGCGCCGCGCGAGGCTACCGTTCGGCCGATGAAACGAGGAAAGCGCTATGCCACACCCAAACTACGTTCTGCTTTTCGTCGAAAACCCCATCCTCAGCGCGGCGTTCTATGCGTCGCTGCTGGATTGCAAGCCGATGGAAGCTTCGCCGTCCTTCGCCCTGTTCGAATTGTCGTCAGGCGTCCGCCTGGGCCTGTGGTCGCGGCGCGATGCCGAGCCCATGGTGATCTCGCGTGGTGGCGGTTGCGAGCTGGGTATACCGGTGGACGACGACCAGGCGCTGCACGCCATGTACGCCAACTGGAAGGAACGCGGCCTGGCCATCGTGCAGCCGCCTACCGATATGGATTTCGGGCGCACCTTCGTGGCGCTGGATCCGGACGGCCACCGGCTGCGCGTGTTCCGGCTGGGCGCGACCAGCGTCAGGCGTGTCGAGGACGAGGCCATCGCCGCGTGACGCGCCTCTCTCAAGCCGTGAGCAAAGGCGCGTTGGCGGCTTGCAACCCATACGAGTCGGTATAGGTCGATTCGGCTTCCTCGTCGGACATCGCTTCATGCACGCGCATCGCTTCCGCGCTGTCGTACAGCTTGAACGCACCGATCGCTTCCAGCAACTGCGCGGCCTGGCCCTGCAGCGAGGCCGATGCGGCGGCCGCGGTGCCTACCAGCGCGGCATTCTGCCCCGTCAACTGGTCGATCTCCGCCACGGCGGCATTCACTTCATCGATCCCGGCGCGCTGAGTCTGGCTGGCCTGGCCGATCTCCGCGACGATGGTCGCCACGCGCTCGACGCTTTGGACCATCTCGCCCATGACCGCGGCGGCATCGTCGGCCTTGCGCGCGCCGTTGTCGGTCTTGTCCAATGACGCGGTGATCAGCCCGCGAATATCCTTGGCGGCGGTGGCGCTGCGCTGGGCCAGTGCACGCACTTCGGACGCCACCACGGCAAAGCCGCGGCCGCTTTCGCCGGCGCGGGCCGCTTCCACCGCGGCGTTCAGGGCCAGGATGTTGGTCTGGAATGCGATGCTGTCGATGAGGCCGGTGATTTCCGAAATCTTCTGCGCCTCCTGGCGGATTTCGCCCATGACGCCGGCTACTTCGGTCACCGCCTGGCTGCCGGTCCCCGCGACCTGACGGGCGGCCACCGCCAGCTGGGCGGCGGTGTTCGCATTGGAAGCATTGTTGTGGACGTTGTCGGCCAGCATTTGCATCGACGCCACCGTGCGTTGCAGGGAGTCCGCCTGCGTGCGGGTGCGCTGTTCCAGTTCCGCATTGCCCTGCGTCAGTTCGCGCGTCGCGCCGGACATGGCCAGCGCGTTCACGCGCACGTGGTTCAGGGTGCGATGGACCGCGTCCATCGTGTTCTTGAAGGCGCCGGCCAGCTCGCTGTTCAGGTCCAGGCGGCCGAAGCGCAGGTCGAACACGCCGGCTTCACGGCCCAGGTGCGCGCTCAGGCGGGCGAGTTCTTCCGCCGCGACCGCGTCCTTCTCCATGCGCCAGGCGAGCCAGCCCAGCGCGCCGGCCTGGACCACCAGATAGGCCGCGTGCAGGGCGACGATGCGCAGTCCCGGCTGCGTGAAGCAGGACACGCTGTAGCCCCACTGCTGCAGGAAGTTGAAGGACACATGGTGGATCGCAATAACCACCGCGGCACAGGCGATGGGCCGCCAGTCCCGGTAGGCCAGCAGCAGCGACAGCAGCACGAACACGCCGAAATGCATTTCCGTCATGCCGGAAAGCAGGTGGATCTGCAGGGCGGCGAACACCATGAGCGCCGTGGCCACCGTCAGTCGCGTGAACAGCCGCGAAGGCAGCCAGACGATCAGCAAGGTGGGCAGCAACACCGCCGGCACGCCGACCGCCAGTGCGGAGGTCCAGCGGCCATACTGCGGCGCCAGGCACAGGGCGATGATGAACAACGCCCATAGCAGGGGCAGCATGGCCCGGTCGACCCGGCGGTAGGAGGCTTCGAGCAATAGAGCGGTGTCTCGCATGGGCGTGTCCTGGAAACGGCAAAACTCACGAACCCCGCAATTTAAATCAGTTTGTGAATACTTGTCGCAGAAAATTTCTCTCTTGGCCGAAATATTCACTTTTCATGGGGGAAGGAGGCTCGCGCCTGGGAGGCCGCGGCCAAAGATAGCAGTGGCGCTCGCCTTGTCTAATCGTATACGATTAGACAAACGGCAATATCGGACGAGCTCCATGGACTGGTTGTCTTCCCCCGTCGGGCAGGAAAGCTTCGAGGAAATCAAGAACACCTCGCTGGGCAAGCTGGTGCGCGACCGCCTGCTCAGCCAGATCCTGGCCGGCGAGTTCGAGCCCGGGCAGCCGCTGCGGGAATCGGAGCTGGTGGAGCGCCTGAAGGTCTCGCGCGTCCCCGTGCGCGAAGCGCTGCGCGAGCTGGAAAGCTCAGGCATGGTGGTGTCCCGCAAGCACTCCGGCGTATATGTGCGCGAGCTGACCGATGCCGAGGTCGCGGATCTCTATCAATTCCGATCGCTGCTGGACAGCCATGCCGGCCGCGCCGCGTCGCGCTTGCCCGCCGACCGCCGCCAGGGCCTGGTCCAGGCGCTGGAGCCCTGCACCGAGGCCATGGATGCCGCCATCCGCGAAGCCAATCCGCAGGCCTACTACCGCGAAAACCTGCGCTTTCATTGGCTGTTCATCGAATACGCCGGCAATCGCGAGATCGCCAAGACCTATCGCGAGGTGATCCAGAAATTGCACCTGGCGCGGCTGAAGAACCTGTCGTCCGAACCGCATCGCGAGCAATCCAACGCGGAGCACAAGCAGATCGTCAAGGCCTTGCGGGAATCATGCAGCGCGGCGCAGGCCGAGGACTGCGCGCGCCTGCTCGCCGATCACGTCATCAACGCCCACGATCGCCTGTCGGCCATGTGAGGGCGCATCGCCGCGGCGGCCCGGCTGGGCTGGCAAGCGGCGCAGATAAAGGAATTCCATCTCGACCCGTGTGGAAGTTCTACCCAGAAAAAAGGAGACATACCGTGAATCGTCGTTCATTCCTGCTAGGCGCGGGCGCGACCGCCCTGAGCCTGCCTTACGCGTCCTTCGCCGCGTCCAAGTATCCCGACCATCCCATCACCTACATCGTGCCGGTGGCGCCGGGCGGCGGCAGCGATTACGTGGGCCGCGCCACGACCGCGGCCTGGGGCAAGGACCTGGACGCCAATTTCGTCGTGGAAAACCAGAGCGGTGGCGGCGGCGTGATCGCCTGCCAGAAGACCATGCGCGCCAAGCCGGACGGCTATACGCTGATGCAGGGCTACGTCGCCACCCTGGGCACGAGCCCGGCGACGCGCAAGGTGCCTTACGACCCGATCAAGGACTTCACGGCGGTGGGCATGATAGGCGGCACGCCCAACGTGCTGGTGGTCAGCGCCAAGCTGCCCATCAACAACCTGAAGGAATTCATCGCCTACGCCAAGGCGCACAGCAATATGAACTACGGGTCGGCCGGCGCCGGCTCCCTGACCCACCTGCTGATGGAACTGCTGCAGCAGCAGGCCGGGACGAAGATGGTGCACATCGCCTACAAGGGCATCGCACCGGCATTCACCGACCTGCTGGGCCAGCAGACCCAGGCCATGTTCCCGGGCCTCGCCGCGGCGGTGCCGCACCTGCGCTCGGGCGCCGTGCGCGCCATCGCCCTGACCGGCGACCAGCGCAATGCCGGGTTCCCCGACGTGCCTACCTTCAAGGAACTGGGCCTGGCGGGCTTCGACGACGTGCTCCAGTGGTACGGCGTGTCGGGCCCGGCCGGCATGGATTCGGGTATCGTCCAGACCTTGAATACGTCGCTGAACAAGGTCCTGAAGGACCCGGCGCTGGCCAAGCAGCTGGACACCGAGGCCATCATTCCCATGCCGATGTCGCCCGCGCAATTCGCGGCCTACGTCAGCAAGGATTTCGAACGCTGGTCCAAGCTGGCGAAGGCGCAGAACATCAGCCTGGACGCATGAACGCCAGCCGGCGGCCCGGCCGCCACGGATTCCCCATACCTTCAACCTAGAGAAAAGCATGGCCCTGAACACCAAGATCGACGCCGATCACAATGCCCCGCCCGTCACCCGCACCCTGGCGGAATACGTCGTCAACCATCCTTCGCGTGGCTGGAGCGACGAGGTCGACCACGAGGCCCATCGCACCTTCATGAACTGGCTGGGCTGCGCCGTCGGCGCGGCGCACCACGAAGCCGCGCTGGCCGCGCTGCACGCGGTGCAGGTGCTCAAGCCGTCGGAGCAGGCCACCATCCTGGGGCGCCGCGAACGCGTCGACATCGCCAGCGCGGCGTTGATCAACGGCATCACGTCGCATACCTTCGACTTCGACGACACGCACCTCAAGACCATCATCCATCCCGCCGGGCCGGTGTGCTCGGCGGTGCTGGCGCTGGCCGAACTGACGGGCGCGAGCGGCCGCCAGATCATCGATGCCATCGTCATCGGCATCGACGTGTCGTGCCGCATCGGCAATATGGTTTATCCGCAGCACTACGATCGCGGCTGGCACATCACCGGCACTACGGGCGGCTTCGGCGCGGCGGCGGCATGCGCGCGCCTGATGGGACTGAGCGTGGACCAGACACAGATGGCGCTGGGTATCGCGGCATCGCAGCCGGTGGGGCTGCGCGAGCAGTTCGGCACGATGACCAAGCCTTTCCATCCCGGCGGCGCCGCCAAGGCCGGCCTGATGTCGGCGTTGCTGGCCCGCGAAGGCTTTACGTCCAGCAAGCGCGCCATCGAAGCGCCGCGCGGGTTCGCGCAGGTGGCGTCGACCAAGTTCGATTGGAACGAGATCACCGACGAGCTGGGCAAGCGGTTCGAGATTTCCTTCAATACCTACAAGCCTTTCGCCTGCGGCATCGTGATCCATCCCAGCATCGACGCGTGCGTGCAACTGCGCGGCAAGGGTGTGACGCCGGAGAACCTGGAGCGCATCGATCTGCGCGTGCACTCGCTGGTGCTGGAACTGACCGGCAAGAAAGAACCGGCGGATGGCCTGCAGGGCAAGTTCAGCGTGTACCACGGGTGCGCGGCGGGACTGATCTTCGGTC
The DNA here is from genome assembly GCF_002119685.1 of Bordetella genomosp. 8. Lineage (NCBI taxonomy): Bacteria > Pseudomonadati > Pseudomonadota > Betaproteobacteria > Burkholderiales > Alcaligenaceae > Bordetella > Bordetella genomosp. 8. Next base: position 1,036,146 of record NZ_CP021108.1, read on the forward strand.
GGGCGTCGGAAGACGAATACGCCGACGATATCGTGAACCGTCCCGACGTGGTGGATGTGCGCCACAAGGTGGTCGCGACGGTGGACGATGCGATCGACGAGGCCAGCGTGGATGCGGTGGCGACGCTGAAGGACGGCAGCAAGGTGCATATCTTCGTCGAACACGCGATCGGTTCGCTACAGCGGCCGATGAGCGATGCAGACCTGGAAGCCAAGTTCAGCGGCATGTCGGACCAGGTGCTCGGCGCCGAGCAGACGCGCCAGCTGATCGCCGCGTGCTGGGACCTGGGCAACGCCCCCGACATCCGCAAGGTCGCCGAGCTCGGGCGTGCAAAAGGATGAACGTCACCGTGGGCCGCTCCAAAATCGTCGTCCTGGATGACTGGGAAAACGCCCTGCGCGAGCGGGTGGACTGGAAGGCGATCGGCGAGCGCGCCGATGTCGTCATCCACAACACCATGCTGCGCGGCGAGGCCCTGGGGGCCGCGCTGCGCGGCGCGCAATGCGTGGTGCTGATCCGCGACCGCACGCCGATGCCCGCGGAGCTGCTGCGGCAGCTCCCGGACCTGCGGCACATCCTGTTCACCGGTACGCGCAATACCAAGCTGGACGTGCAGGCCGCGCTGGACCAGGACATCATCGTCAGCCACACCGAGTGGGGCCCGTCCAAGGCCAGCACCTGCGAGATGACCTGGTCGCTGATCCTGGCCGCCGCGCGCGGCATCCCCGGGCTCAGCCTCACCTCCGAGCGTTCCGCCTGGCGGGATCCGTCCCGCGTCGCCTTCCTGCCCCCGGTGCTGCATGGCCAGCGCCTGGGCCTGGTGGGACTGGGCCAGATCGGCCAGCGCGTCGCGGCGGTGGGAAGGGCGCTGGGCATGGAGGTCGTCACCTGGAGTCCCCACATGACGGCCGCGCGCGCCGCCGAACACGGCGCCCTGTCCGTCAGCCTCGAAGACCTGCTGCGCACGTCGCGGGTGGTCAGCCTGCACTTGGTGCCTTCCGCGCCGACCCGGCAGTTGCTGAATCGCGAACGCCTGGCACTGATGCGTCCGGACAGCATCCTCGTGAATACGTCGCGGGCCGACCTGGTGGATAGCGAAGCCCTGGTCGAGGCGCTGCGCGCGGGCCGTCCCGGATTCGGGGCTTTCGATGTGTTCGATGCGGAACCGCTGCCGCGCGACCATCCCTTGCTGGACCTGAAGAACGTACTGCTGACGCCGCATTACGGGTTTGTGGCCGAGCCGGTCTTCGCGGAGTTCGCGCGCGGCGTGCGCGGCAACCTGGACGCCTGGCTGGCGGGCGAAACCGTGCCCAACCGGGTGACCGCGTAGCCGGCCACCCGCGGCGCCGGGGATCGCGCAGCAAAATCCCCGGCGCCGCGCTTTAATAGCCGCATGCAAATCGATTTCCTGGGCATGCAGGCCTTCCTGGCCATCGTCGAACAAGGCGGCTTCCAGCAGGCCGCGGCGCATCTGTGCCTGTCACAGACCGCCGTCAGCCACCGCATTCGCAAGCTGGAAGCCAGCCTGGGCGTTACCTTGCTGGCGCGTACCACCCGCGACGTCACCCTGACCGACGCCGGGCGGGCGCTGCTGCCGCGCGTGCGCGGCGCCATGCGCGAGTTCGAGCTTTCCTACGATGCCTTGCGGCAGCACAGCAAAACCGCGCCGCAATGGCTGGCCTTCGGCTGCCTGCCGACCCTGGCCGCGCACCGCATCGCGCCCGCGCTGACCCGGTTCCGCGAATTGCATCCGGCCATCGCCGTCCGCGTCTTCGATAACTCCATCCAGGAAATCGCCGAACTCACCCATGCGGAGACCACGCTTTTCGGTATTTCGGTCGCCACGTCCAACCCCTACAACCTGGCGGTGGAGCCCTGGGCCGACGAACCTTTCGTGCTCGCCTGCCGTCCGGATCATCCACTGGCGGCGCACGAGGCCATCCACTGGGACCAGCTGAAAGGCGAAACGCTGATCCGCATCAGCCTGCCCGCCGGCAACAGCACCGCCATCGATGACGCCCTGGGAGGAAGAAGACTGGCCCTGCGCTGGTCCTATGAAACCCAGCATACCGCTGTCGCCCTGAATTTCGTGCGCGCGGGGCTGGGCCTGACCGTGGTGCCGGCGCTCTCCGTCGCGCCGGGCGACGATCTGGCCACGCGGCCCTTGCTGCAGCCCAGCATCTCCCGCAGGCTGGCGGTGCTCACCCGCCGCGGGGCTGTGCTCTCCGAGCCGGCGCGGACCTTGCGCGACCTGCTGGTCGACGCGCTGCGGGCCGGCCTGCCGTCCCATGCCGCCCTGGCCTCGCGCGTGGCGGATGAACCGCACGAATAAATCATCCCAAACAATTCATTTGTTCCCTCACGGTCGCATCCCTAGACTGCTGCTTGACAGCAGGCCGCCGGGCGTAGCGAGTGTTCGTCCCTTACTCGTCCCGACGCGGCACATAACGACAGGGAGACTATTCATGAACCGACACGGCGTGGGCGATACGGGCACCCTGCCTATCCTTGGGGTGCCACAAGGGCGGACGCGGTGGCCGCGTCCGGCGCGCAGGACCCGCTGGCTCGGCGCCGCGCGCGGATTGGCCGGCGGCATGGCGCTGCTGGCCGGCCTGCTGGCGGCCGCGCCGGCCGCCAGCGCCAAATATCCCGAGCAGCCGATCCGCTTCATCATCCCCTTCGGCCCGGGCGGGCTGGCGGACATCTCCATGCGCCTGGTCGCGCAGAAGATGGGCGAGCGCTACGGCGAAAAAATCATCATCGAGAATCGCCCGGGCGCGGGCGGCATCGTCGCCGGCACCGCGACCCTGAACGCGGCGCATGACGGCTACACGTTCATCGCCTTTTCCAACGGCACGGCCATCAGCAAGTCGCTGTTCAAGCTGCCCTACGATCCGGTGAAGGACTTCACGCCCGTCTCGACGGTGGCGTACTTCGACCTGATCCTGGTGACCAAGGCCAAGGGGACGCTGCATTCGCTCGCCGACGTGCTGGCCGAGGCCAGGAAACGGCCCATCGTGTTGGGCACGATCAATCCTGGCAGCACCCAGAACCTGTCCGCCGAACTGTTCAAGTCCACGTCGCGGCTGAACGCCTCTGTCATTCCGTTCAAGACGACCTCGGACGTGGTATCCGCGCTGATACGCGGCGACGTCGACGTCGCGTTCGAATCGTATGCGGCCGTGAAGGGCATCGTCGATTCCGGCCAGATCGTGCCGATCGCGGCGACCGGTACGCAACGGTCGGCCTGGCTGCCGCAGGTCCCCACAGTGCGGGAAAGCGGTCTCGATTACGACGTGACGGGCTGGAACGCCATCTTCGCGGCGAAAGGCGTCCCGGAAGAAGCCGTCAAGGTGATGAACACGCAGTTGAACGAAGTGCTGCAAATGCCCGACGTCAAGCAGCGCTTTCGCGACCTGGGTACCGAGGCCAAGGGCAGCACGCCCGACGAGATCGGCGCGACGCTGCGCGGCGATATCGACAAGTGGGCCAAGGTGATCCAGCAGGCAGGCATACAGCGCCAGTGATCGCCGATGAAAACAGGAGCACACATGAGCAGCACGAACTACCCGCCGGAAGGCCTTCTGGTCGACACCCACGTGCATGTCTTCAAGCAGGACATGCCACTGATCCCGAACCCGCGGCACAGCCCCACGTACAGCTTCACCGTGGAGCAGTTGACCGATGTGATGGACCAGCATGGCGTGCGCTACGCGGTGATCGCCGCGGCCAGCCCCTGGGGAGACTACAACGACTACGTGATCGACTCGGTGCGCGGCAACAAACGCCTGCGCGGCACCATCATCGCCGAGCCGTCGATCGAACGGATGGTGCTGGACCAAATGGATCGGGATGGCATCGTCGGCGTGCGCCTGCCCTTCATCAGCATGCCGCAACTGCCCGACCTGGACAGCTGGGACTACCGCAAATTCCTGCGCCGCCTGGTCGACCTGGACTGGCACGTGCACGTGCATATCGACGGGCCGCGGCTGCCACTGGTACTGCCCTATCTGGAGCGATCGGGCGTCAAGATCGTCATCGATCACATCGGCCGGCCGGATCCGGTCAAGGGCATCGATAGCGACGGTTTTCGCGCCATGGTGGCGTCGGTGGAAAAAGGCCGGACGTGGGTGAAGCTGTCGGGTGCCTATCGCCTGGGTGACTACGCCCTGGGCTGCGCGCAGGAGCTGTGCCGCCGCGTCGGCTACGAAAAAATGTTCTGGGCCAGCGACTGTCCTTTCGTCGGCGGAGAGAAGGACACGGACTATCGACGCGCCATCGATTGGCTGAAGCAGGTCATCCCCGACGACGCCGCGCGCACCCGGGTGTACGGACCCAACGCGCTGGAGTTCTATTTCACCTGAAGACGCGCAGGCGGCGTGCCGTGGGCGACGCTCAGCCGCCCGCTTCCAGGCGCTCCAGCGCGGCGATGATGGTGGCATCGTCGCCCGCGCGCGCGCTGAGCGCCACATAGGCATCCGGTCGGATCAGGTACACGTGGCCGGATTCATAGGCAGGGTCGGCCGCGGCGACGGCGGCCACGGCCAGCGAGCGCGCGCCCTGCGGCAGGTCCACGGCGGGCGCGTCCACCGACAATACCGCGAAGCGCCCGGTGCCCAGCAGGCCATACAGATTGCGGATATCGCTGTTCGTATCGCGCAGGCCGACGTCGGGCGCGCGGTCGCCGGGCAGGGGCATTTCGGCGGCGCCGCGCGGCGTCTGCGTCAGCGGGCTGGCGTCGCGATAGTGCAGGTCCATTTCCGTCAGCTGGTCGACCATGCGCTGGCGCAATCCCGGTATGCGCGACAACGTGCCCGCCGCCAGATTGCGCAGCTCGCGCAGGATGGGATTGCGCAGCAGGGCGATCCTGGTCATATTGCCGGCGTTGCGCAGGACCTGGTTGCCGATGGCGCTGCGCTCCACCGAATAGCTGTCCAGCAGGGGCTCGGCGGCGTGGCCATGCCAGACCATGCCCAGTTTCCATGCCAGATTGAAGGCGTCCTGCATGCCGGTGTTCATGCCCTGGCCGCCGGCGGGACTATGCACGTGGGCGGCGTCGCCGCTCAGGAAGACGCGGCCGCGCCGGTAATGCTTGACCTTGCGTTCGTTGATGCGAAACCCGCTCAGCCAATAGGGGTCGTAGGCGCGCAGCCCATGCGGTCCGCGCGCGTCCAGCACGGCTTGTATCTGTTCGAGGGTGGGCGTGGGCGGGATGGATGCGCCCGTCGTCCCCAGGTCGGCGATCACGCGAAAGCGCTTGTCGCCCATGGGGAAGGCCACCAGCACGCCATCCGGCTTCCAGCAGATCGTCAGCTCGTCCTGCGGCAGGTCCCCTTCCAGATGCACGTCGGCCAGCAGCCAGTCCGAAGGCATGGTTTCGCCCTCGAACTGGCTGCCCAGCGCGTGCCTCACCGTGCTGTGCGCGCCGTCGCAGCCGCACAGATATGACGCGTCCATGGTTTCCTGCCGGCCGTCGGGATGGCGCAGCGTGGCGTTGACGCCATCGTTCCCGTTGTCCTGGAAGGCGACCAGTTCGATCCGGCGCTCGACGCGCGTGCCCAGGTCTTCCAGCTGTTCCTCCAGCAGGCGTTCGGTTTCGCTTTGCGGGATCATCAGCGCGTAGTTGTAGGCGCTGCGCGCGATGTCGAAGCGCACGTGCGCCAGCATCGTGTCCTGGGCGAAGATGCGCGCGCCCCTCGCGCGCATGCCGGCGGCGATGAAAGCGTGGGCGCAGCCCTGTACTTCCAGCAATTCCAGCGTGCGCGACCAGATGACCAGCGCCTTGGACTTGTCGCTGCGGGCAATCGCCTTGTCGATGATGCGCACGTCGACGCCGCGGCGCTTCAGCGCCATCGCCAGGGTCAAGCCGACGGGACCTGCGCCTACGACCAATACGGGGTGGTTCATGGGGTTGCTCCGTGATCCTGGGTATGACCGCTCGATCCGCGCCCGCGGCCGCCGACGCATTATGCCCGTGGCTGGGCGGCTGGCGGAAGCCGCACGATGGCCGCCCTGGCCATTCCCCCGGCTGCCGGCAGGGTTGTCCGTCATGCCGTCATCGCCGGGACGCTACTATGCGCCGATGCACGGCTTGCGGTGTTCATCGTGGACGCCGGCCGTTCCTGTGAACCGGAGTAGACCCTCATGTCCTTGTCGATGTACCAGGCTTCCATCCCCGTTTTTGTCCGCGCGCTGAACGTCCTGAGCGCCTTGCTGGACAAGGCCGAATCGCACGCGGCCGATAAAGGCGTCGACCTCTCGACGCTGGTGAATGCCCGTCTGGCGCCCGATATGTATCCGCTGTCAGGGCAAATTCAGCGCGCCAGCGACACGGCCAAGTTCGCCATCAAGCGCCTGGCCGGCGTGGACGCGCCCAGCTTCGAAGACAAGGAGACGACCTTTGCCGACTTGCGCAAGCGGATCGCCGATACGATCGCCTGGCTGCAGAGCGTGCCGGCTTCCGCCCTGGAAGGCAGCGAAGGCAGGACCGTGCAACTCAGCTTCGGCGAACACAAGCCGTCGTTCCAGGGCGATGCCTATCTGCTGACGTTCGCGTTGCCGAACTTCTTCTTCCACGTCACCACGGCCTACGGCATCCTGCGCCATAGCGGCGTGCCGGTCGGCAAGCTGGATTACCTGGGCTCGTATCCCGCGTGAACAAGCGTTACGGTGACGCGATTGCCGCGCCGTGGCGGCGGGCTTACCATGAACCACCCGAAGTACCGGTATCCGGGTAGCCCGCCGGGGGCGCGTGTCGCCGCGGTGGCCGCCGCCCGGTCCCATGGAGGCCCCACGGCATGCGCGATGAACCCTTAGTCCTGTTCGACGTCGACAACACCCTGTTCGACAATGACGGCATGACCCACGCCCTGGACGAGCGGCTGCGCCGCCTCCTGGGCGACCAGGCCGCGACGCGCTACCGGCAGGTCTACGAGCGGCGCCGCGACGAACTCGGCTACGCGGATTACCTGGGCAGCCTGCAGGCCCTGCGCGAACCCGGCGTCAATGACGCCGAACTGGTGCAGGCGTCCACTTTCCTGCTGGAATATCCCTTCCAGCGCGGCGTGTTCCCCGGCGCGATGGATGCCCTGGCCAGCGCGGGCGATCCCTTCATACTTTCGGATGGCGACGTGGTGTTCCAGCCGCACAAGGTGCGCCGCGCCGGCCTGTGGGACGCCGTGGAAGGTCGCGTGCTTATCCACGTGCACAAGGAAAAAGTGCTGGCGCGTATCGCCGCCGACCACCCCGCGCCGCACTATGTCGTGGTGGACGACAAGCTGCGCTTGCTGGCCGCCATCAAGCAGGCCTGGGGCGACAAGGTGACCACGGTCTTCGTGCGCCAGGGGCATTACGCCCATGACGCCAAGGCCAACGCGGATTACCCGCCCGCCGACATCACGCTCGATCACATCGGCCAGTTCGCCGATGCCGATATTCCCGCCCGGTCCCGCCCATCGCGGGCCCGCGGCGTTTGATCTAACCCAGGAGGCCGCCATGCAACCCGGTTACGAACAAGCCCTGTATCTGCTCCCTTTCGACCACCGGAATTCGTACGTCAAGAGCATGTTCCACTACACGCCGCCGCTCACCGCGGCGCAGCAGGCGCAGGTGGAAGACAGCAAAAACCTGATCTACGAAGGCTTCCTGCATGCGGCCGCCGGCGGCCTGGCCAAGGAGCATGCCGGCATCCTGGTGGACGAGGAATTCGGCACGCCTATCCTGCGGGACGCCCGCAAGCGCGGCTATGTGGTGGCCTTGTCCGTCGAGCGCAGCGGCTCCGACGAATTCCACTTCGAGTATGGCGACGATTATGCGGACCATATCGAGGAATTCGATCCGGCCTTCGCCAAGGTGCTGGTGCGCTACAACCCGGAAGACGACGACGCCATGAACCGCCGCCAGGCGGCGCGGCTGCGCAATCTGTCGGAGTACTGCCGTGGCGCCAATCGCCGCCTGATGTTCGAGCTGCTGGTGCCGGCCACCGACGCGCAGATGGCCAGCGTCGGCGGGGACAAGGACGCCTACGACCTGCGCCTGCGGCCCGACCTGATGATCGAGGCCATGCGCGCGCTGCAGGATGCAGGCGTGGATCCCGACGTCTGGAAGATCGAAGGCCTGGACCGCCGGGAAGATTGCGAGCGTGTCGTGCAGCAGGCGCGGCGCGGGGGCCGTGACCGGGTGGGCTGCATTGTGCTGGGTCGCGGCGCCGACGACGCCAAGGTGCGCATGTGGCTGGAAACCGCCGCGTCGGTGCCGGGCTTCATCGGTTTCGCGGTGGGACGCACCAGCTTTTTCAGCGCCGTTGCCGACTACGAGGCCAAGAAGATCAGCCGTGAAGAGGCGGCCCGGCGCATCGGCACGCAGTACGCGCAGTGGGTCGATATTTTCGAGCGGGCACGGGATTCGGCCGCCTGATCCGGGGGCTGGCCATCCGGGGGCCGGCCATCCGAGGGCCGGCCATCCGAGGGCCGGCCGTCAGCGCATCCTGGCGCGGCGCGCGCGCTTGTTCTGGTACATCGCGCCATCTGCGGCCTGCAGCAGGGCTTCCAGCCGATAGCCGGTATGCTCGTTCACCGTGGCGCAGCCTATGCTGGGCAGCAGTTCGTAGACGCGGGTGGAAGCGTCGCTCGCCTGCTCGAAAGACTGGCGCAGCCGTTCGCTGACCACGGTCGCCTGCTGCGCGTCGACGTTGCTGAGCAGCGCCACGAATTCGTCTCCGCCCAGGCGGCCCAATACGTCGGAATCGCGCAGCGTGCCGCGCAGGATTTCCGCGAACGCCGCCAGCGCCTGGTCGCCTTCGGCATGCCCGTGCGTGTCGTTGATAGCCTTGAAGTGGTCCACGTCCAGCAGCATCAGCGTCACCGGCAAGCGCAGCCGCTCGCACAGCGACAACACGTGCTGGCTCAGGATCTCGAAGCCCCGGCGGTTGCTCAGGCCGGTCAGATGGTCCACCGTGGCGGTGTGCAGCGACGCCAATTCCTGTTCGACCATCTTGGCCAGGTCCTGCAGCAGCGCGCGGTCTTCGTCGCTCAGTTGGCGCGGCTCGGTATCGACCAGGCACAACGTGCCCACCCGCATGCCGTTGTCCACGCTGAGCGGGCAGCCCGCGTAGAAACGGATGTGCGGGTTGCCGGTGACCAGGGGATTGTCGAAGAACCGGCCATCGTTGCGGGCATCCGGGATTTCAAGCACGGCGTCGTCCAGTATCGCGTGGGCGCAGAACGAGACATCGCGCGGCGTTTCGGCGACGTCCAGGCCCTGGTGCGATTTGAACCATTGGCGATTGACGTCGACCAGGCTGACCAGGGCGATGGGCACGCCGAACATGCGCTTGGCCAGGCGGGTCAGGCGGTCGAAGCGCTCTTCAGGCAGCGTGTCGAGGATTTGCAGCGAGCGCAGCCGCGCAATGCGGGCGGACTCGTTCAAGGGTACGGCGGCAGTTTGCATAGGCGCGGAAGGGAAGCGGTGGCACTCCGCGACGCCTCGGCCATGACGAGGTCGGCGCCCGGGACCGGTTTTTTTCAAAACAGGATCGACGGTACCATCGTGCGGATGAGGTGTAAACCTTGTAGCTCCGCCACATGTATCAGGTGCTTGCGCAAGTGCCGGCGGCCGAGTCCAATGCACAGCAGGACGTAGGCCACCTTACAAGGAGTTGCAGATGTACCGATCCATGGGTTTGCGTAGCGTTGGCGTTGTCACCGGCGCGCTGTGCCTGAGCTGGGCGCTATCCGCCCAGGCCGCACAGCCCTTCGAGCTGGTCGCGAAGGGATTGCACGACAACGCCACGCTGAGCCGCGCCAACGCGGCCAGCGCCAAGGACGCCACCGGCGCGATGTGCGGCGGCGAAAACGTATCGCCGGAACTATCCTTCAATCACGCGCCGCCGGGCACCAAGAGCTATGCGGTCACGGTCTACGATCCCGACGGCGCGACGGGACTGGGTATCGTCCACTGGGTGGTGTACGGCATCCCCGCGTCGACGAAAACGCTGGCGCGCGGCGTCGGCGCGAAAGGCCCGGAGGGATCGACGCCGGGCACCAACCGCACGAACGGGCCGGGCTATTACGGTCCTTGTCCGCCGATGGGGGACAAGCCGCATCATTACATCTTCCAGGCCTATGCCCTGGACCTGGAGCCCGGCGCCTTGAAGCAGGGCTTGAAGCGCGATGAGCTGATCGAGGAAATGCGCGGGCATGTGCTCGGGTATTCCAGCGTCATGCTCCGCTACGGCCGCCCGGCGAAGTCCGGGATGAAGTGACATCGCGTTCGCGGGCCAGGCCGCGCGCCGACAGGCGCCGGAAGGTTACCGACCAGCGTCGCGCCGTCATGGGCGCGATGCTGTGCTCCCATTCGTGCCGGAACTCTCCCGCCAGGTGATACGCCGAACGGGGTGCCATCGCCAGGCCCAGGCGCTGGAACTTGCCATTCGCCAGCCGCCGCCGGAAACGCATGGTCGCCGGGGCACCCAGCGATATGCCGACCACATCCTCGAACTCCGGGCGGTCGCGGTGCCAGCCTATGCCGGCGCCGGGTTCGTACAGCGTGACCAGGGCCTGTACGAACAGCGGAGCATCGAGGCCGGCGAATGCGGCCGCGCGCTCGCGCAGCGGGAGCAGGAAGCCGGGTATGGCTGCGGCCGGTTCGAACGTGCCCGCGCCGAAGTCGTACTTCCAGCCGTAGGTCCGGGTCAGACGCCTGCCTTCCCATTGCTGGAAGCGGAAGGGCTGCAGTTCCACCGCTTGCAACGCGGCCAGCAGTCGACGTTCTTCCACCGCGCTGATGATGTCCTGCATCACGACGGGTACGGCGGAAGCCGGGGCGCCGAACAGATCGGCCTGCATGTCGCGCCCCCTTACTCCAGGCCCGCCAGCCGCAGCTCGGCGCGCAGGCCGCCGCCATCGCGGTTGGCCAGGGATAGCGTGCCGCCCGTGACGGCGGCCAGCTGGCTGGCGATGGCCAGGCCCAGGCCGGTGCCGCCGGTGTCCCGGTTGCGGGAGCCTTCGAGCCGGTAGAACGGCTGCAGCACGTCCTGCAGCTTGTCTTCCGGTATGCCTGGGCCGCGGTCCAGGACCGATACCGTCAACCCGCCGTCGTCGCGCGCCGCGACCTGGACTTCAGCCGTACCGTCGCCGTACTTGAGCGCGTTGTCGATCAGGTTGCCCAGCAGCCGACGCAGCGCGTGCGGCCGCGTCAGCAGCGGCGACGCGTGGGGCGCGCCCGACAGGCTGACGTCCTTGCCCGTATCCTGGTAATCGCACACCAGGCTGTCCAGGAAGGCGCACAGGTCCAGGCGCGCGGGCTTTTCCATGCCGCCGTGGGCGGTGCGGGCATAGGCCAGGCCTTCGCGCACCAGGCGCTCGACTTCGTCCAGGTCCTGGGTGAGCTTGGCCTTGTCGGCGGAATCGTCCATCAGTTCGGAGCGCAGCTTCATGCGCGTAATCGGCGTCTGCAGGTCGTGCGAGATCGCACCCAGTATGCGCATGCGTTCCGCCAGGTGAGCCGCGATGCGGTCCTGCATCGCGTTGAAGGCGGTGGCGGCGTGCGCGACTTCCAGCGGCCCCTGCTCGTCCAGCCGCGGTCCCGTCTTGTTGGGGTCCAGGGTATCGGCGGCATGGGCCAGGCGCGTCAGCGGTCGCACCGCCAGCCGCACCGCATACCAGGTGCAGCCCACCAGCAGCAGCAACTGCAATGCCAGTACCAGCGGCAGCCACATCGCCATCGGCATCATGGACATATTGATGTCCAGGGTGACGGGGCTGCCGTCGAGCAGCCGCGTGATGGCCTGGATATGCTTGGGCTGGCCGGGCATTTCGCGTACCTTGACTTCACGGCCCGGCAAGGCGTGTTCGATGGTGGTCGCGGCGGACCGCGCGGCCAGCGTCGTCAAGGGCTGGTCGGCCACGCCCTCGCTCAACAGATAGGTGCGAGTCGAGGTATTCAGGCGCGGCAGCCACGCGGGGCGTTCCTGCGGCGGCAGCCGGTCCAGGATGTCGACGGCGAGCGCGACCTCGCTTTCCAGGTTGCCCAGCATCATGGACTTGCCGGCTTCGTAGCGCTCGTAGAACAGCAACGCCAGCGACAGGACCTGGGCAACGGCCAGGCCTATCAGGAAGATCACGAACAGTCGCACGACCAGCGTACGCGGCCATAACGCAATGCGTCGTGCGGAGAGGGCGGCGGGCATCTTCATTCTGCTTCAGTCGTCGCCCTCGGTCACTTCGACGGCCGATGCGAAGACATAGCCTTCGCTGCGCACCGTCTTGATGAACGTCGGTTCGCGGGCATCTTCGCGCAGGCGCTGGCGCAGCCGGCTGATCAGCAGGTCGATCGAACGTCCAAAGACGTCCGCGTCGCGACCCTGGGTCAGGTTCAGCAACTGGTCGCGCGTCAGCACGCGCTGCGGATGATCCAGGAAGACGCGCAGCATGCGGTACTCGGCGCCGCTGAGCGATACCACCGTACCGTCCGCATCCAGCAGGTGGCGCGCGGTGGTGTCCAGCCGCCACTCGCCGAAGCGGATCTGCCGTCCGGATTCGGTCACCTGGAAATTGGGCGGCAGCATGCGGGTGCGCCGCAGGACGGCCTTGATCCGCGCCAGCAGCTCGCGGGCGACGAAGGGTTTCACCAGGTAGTCGTCGGCGCCCATCTCCAGGCCGAGGACGCGGTCCATATCGTCGCTGCGCGCCGTCAGCAGCATGATGGGGATGCGCTTGTGCTTGCCGCCTCGCAGCTCGCGGCACAGGACCAGGCCATCGTCGCCCGGCATCATGATGTCCAGCACGATCAGGTCGACCGTGGCGCTTTCCAGCAGGGTGCGCATCTGCCTGCCGTCGGCGGCGAAGCTGACGTTCAAGCCGTTCTTCTTCAGGAAGTTGCCGGCCAGTTCGCGGATTTCGCGATCGTCGTCGACGATCAGGATGTGATCGACATGTTCCATACGTGTTGCCTTTCTGGGGTCTGCCCGAGCCGGCAGGGTGCATGAACGCTTTATACCGTCGCCCGGCGCGGGGTTTGTGTCGTACTGTATACGCCCCGGCACGGGATACAAAACCCCGGAAAAATCCCGTTCGCGGGTACAGGCCAGATACCTGGAGACGGTGGAATGTGGGCTCTTGGAACGGAGACCCGCCATGGACTTGATCGATCCTCCCCTCGCGCTGCTGGCCGGCGTGCTGACCATCGCCTCGCCCTGCGTGCTGCCGCTGCTGCCGGTGGTGTTGGGCAGTTCGGTGGAACGCGCCGGGCGGCTGCGGCCGCTGTTCATCGTGGCGGGCTTCGTGCTGGCGTTCGCCGCGCTCGGTATCCTGCTGGGGCTGCTGTCGCACTCGTCCGGCCATGTGCAGGAAGCCGTGCGATCGACCTCGATCGTGCTGCTGGCATTGTTCGGCCTGGCCCGGCTATGGCCGAGGCCCTATGACTGGCTGATGGCCCGGCTGGGCGGCCCGGTGCAGCGCGTCGCGGCGCTGGGGGCGAGCGCCGGCAATGGCAATGCCGGCGGTTTCCTGCTGGGCATGTCGCTGGGCGCGGTATGGACGCCCTGCGCGGGGCCGGTGCTGGCTTCCATCCTGGTGCTGGCCGCGCGCGCCCAGGACGTCGGGCAATCCAGCCTGCTCCTGCTGCTGTACGCCGTGGGCGCCGGCATTCCCATGCGGGCCATCGCCTACGGCGGCAAGCTCGTCGTGGGCCGCGTGCGCCGCGTGGCGCGTCACGCGGCGGGGCTGCAGCGGGCCTTTGGCGTCCTGCTCATCCTGACGGCGGCCGCCATCTATTTCCAGTACGACGTGCTGGCGTATGCGTGGATCGCCGGGCTGTTCGGCGGCGCCACGCCCTGACCCCTCCGATCCCCCGAATCGCGGCCGTGCGGGCAGGCAGCGCGTGCTCGCCACAAGGCCATTCGAATCATTCTTCCCACGACCCAAGGAGACCATCATGCTTGCACTCAAGAAACTCGCCCTGGCGGCCCTGTTCGCCGTATCCGCCCTGCCGCTCGGCGGGCTGGCGCGGGCCGCGCAGCCGCCGGCGCAGGCCCCGGCCTTCACCGGCATAGAAAAGTGGCTGAACAGCGAGCCGCTGGACCTGGCCGCGCTGCGGGGCAAGGTGGTGCTGGTGGACTTCTGGACCTACACCTGCATCAACTGCATCCGCACGCTGCCCTACGTGAAGAGCTGGCACGAGAAATACAAGGACCAGGGCCTGGTGGTGGTGGGCGTGCATACGCCCGAGTTCGCCTTCGAACGATCCACCCGGAACGTGCAGGACGCCATCAAGCGTTTCGGCATCACGTACCCCGTGGCGCAGGACAACAAGTACGCGACCTGGGAGGCCTATCGCAATGTCTATTGGCCGGCGTTCTACCTGGTCGACAAGCAGGGCAGGATCATCTACACGCACTTCGGCGAAGGCCAGTACAAGGAGACGGAGGCGATGATCCAGCAGGCCCTGGCGCAGCCGGCCGGGGGATGAGCGACCCGATGTCCAGGCAGGCCGCCGCGGCCTGGCCGGTGGGCGCCGGCAGCCATGGCATGGCGCCGAGCAGGGGGGCGCCATGGCTGCGCGCCAGGCGTACACGCAGCGTGTCCAGGTTTTCCTGGCGCAGCGGCATGGCGGGGTCGATGCCGTTGGCGATCCAGCCCGCCATGCGCAGGCCGCACGCCGCGATGGCTTCGGCGGTCAGCAAGGCGTGGCTCAGGCAGCCCAATCGCATGCCCACCACCAGGATGACCGGCAAAGCCAGCGCGACAGCCAGGTCGCCGGTATCGAGGTCGCCGTTCAGCGGTACGCGGAAGCCACCCACGCCCTCGACGATGGTGATCTGCGCGCTGGCTGAAACCTCGCGATGGCAGCGCACGATGTGGCCGATGTCCAGCGTGACGCCTTCCTGCCGGGCGACCAGGTGCGGCGCCGCCGCGGCGCGCAGCAGGAAGGGCGTGGACAGCGTGCGCGGCACGGCGACCGTGGCGGCATCGGCCAGCAGTTCGGCGTCCTCGTTGCGCCAGGTTCCGCCGGCGTCCCGATGCGCGCCGGCGGCGATGGGTTTCATCGCCGCGGTGGACAGCCCGCGGGCCGCGAAGGCGTGCAGCAGGGCGCAGCTGGCCAGGGTCTTGCCGATCTCGGTGTCGGTGCCCGCCACGAAGTAGGAGGCGCGATGATGCGTCATGGCGCGCACGTCCGGTCCGCCGCCTGGTCCGCGCCCCGGCCCGCCATGTTGTCCGCCATCCGGTCCGCCGCCCGGGCCGCCGCCAGCAAGGCCGCTCCCAGGCGTTCGATATCGCCCGCTTCGTGCGCCGCCGAGAGCGACAGCCGCAGACGCGCGGTGCCGGCCGGCACCGTCGGCGGCCTGATCGCCGGCACCCAGAATCCTTGTTCCATCAGCGCGTCGGCCAGCCCCAGGGCAGCTTCGTTGGCGCCGACCACGATGGGCAAAATGGGCGCTGGCGCTGGCGCAGGCGTGGCCGAGGCCGGGCCCGTCCAGGCCGGGCCCATCCAGGCCGGGCCCATCCAGGCCGGGCCCGCCCACGCGGTCCGCGCGATGAACGCTTGCATCGTATCGATGTGCCCCCGCAGCGCGCGGCGTCTGGCCGTGCCCTCCGCCCCGCGCATCAACGCGATGCTGGCGCTCGCGGCATGGGCCAGCGCGGGCGCGGCGGCGGTGGTGAAGATATAGGTCCGCGCACGCTGTACCAGCCATTCGATGACCGTGTCTTCCGCCACGACGAATGCACCCGACACGCCCGCGGCCTTGCCCAGCGTGCCCATATAGACCAGCAGCGGCGATCGCAGGCTCGCCGCCGCGACCGTACCGGCGCCATCGTCGCCGTGCACGCCGAAGCCATGGGCGTCGTCGACCACCAGCCAGGCCTGGTGCCTTTCGGCCAGTGCGACGAGTTCGCCCAGCGGCGCCACATCGCCGTCCATGCTGAACACGGCATCGGTCACGATCAGCTTCAGGCCGGCGCCGCGGTCCTCATCGAGCATCGCGGCCAGCGCCGTGGCGTCCGCATGGGGATAGATGCGCACGTTGGCGCGCGACAGCCGCGCGCCGTCGATCAGCGAGGCATGGTTCAAGGCATCGGAATAGATCGTCGCGCCGCGTCCCGCCAGCGCGCCGAGGATCGCCAGGTTCGCCATATAACCCGTGGAGAACGACAGGGCGCGCGGGTGCCGGGCAAAGCCTCCGGCGTATTCGGCAAGCACGTCCTCCAGCACGACATGCGCGCGGGAGTGCCCGCCGAGCAGGTGCGAGCCGCCGCTGCCGGCGCCATAGCGGCGAGCGCCGGCGGCAATCGCGTCGATCAGCGCGGGGTGGTTGGCCAGGCCCAGGTAGTCGTTGCTGGCGAAGGCGACCAGGTCCTTGCCGTCGATACGGATGCGCGGGGCGCATGGCGTATCGGCGACGCGCCGGCGCCGCGTCAGCGCCCGCGACCGCAGGTCTTCCAAACCGCGCGCCAGCATGTGCGCCGGCGTCATCAGGGCAGAGGTATCGGAAAGATGATTCATGCATGACCTCGAATAAGGTTATCCATTCAGGCCTGGCGCGGATCCAGGCTCCGCTCCAGTGCCTGCAGGGTGGCGGATGCCAAGCAGGCGATCTCCTGCGGGTCCAGCACATAGGGCGGCATCAGGTAGACCGTGCGGCCGATGGGGCGCAACAAGGCGCCCGCCGCCAGCGCATGGCGGGCATAGCGGCGCGCGAAGCCCCCGTCCGCATGCGCACCGCCCCGCACATCGAACGCCAGGATGGCGCCGCAACGGCGCAGGTGCGCGACATGGCGGTGCGACGCAAGATCGCCCAGCGCAGCCGCCAGGGCGTCGAAGCGCGCCCTGTTGCCGGCCAGTACGTCGTGCCGGTCGAACAGGTCCAGCGTGGCCAAGGCGGCGCGGCAGGCCAGCGGGTTGCCGGTGTAGGAGTGCGAATGCAGGAAGCCGCGCGCGATATCGTCGTCGTAGAAGGCGTCATGGACGCGATCGCTGCACAGCACGACCGACAGCGGCAGGTATCCGCCGGTAATGCCCTTGGACAAGCACAGCAGATCCGGCCGGATACCTGCCTGCTCGTGCGCGAAGAAGCTGCCCGTGCGGCCGAAGCCGACGGCGATCTCGTCGGCGATCAGGTGCACATCGTGCCGATCGCACAGCGCGCGCAGGCCGCGCAGGTAGGCCGGGTCGTGCATCGCCATGCCTGCCGCGCATTGCACCAGCGGCTCGACGATGATCGCCGCGATCGACGCGCCGCGCGTCTCGAACAGGGCGGCGACGTCCGCCAGGGCGCGGGCCGCCACATCGGCGGCGGTTTCGCCGGGCGCGGCCTGCCTGGCATCCGGCGATGCGACCTTGTGCGCCCGCCGCAGCAGGGGCCCATAGGCGTCGCGAAACAGCGCGACGTCGGTGACGCCCAGGGCGCCCAGGGTTTCGCCGTGATAACCGTGCTCCACGCAGGCGAACTCGCGCTTGTCCGGCTGGCCGCCATTGCGCCAGAAATGGAAGCTCATCTTCAGTGCGATCTCGACCGCCGACGCGCCGTCGGAAGCGAAGAATGCGTGACCCAGCGCGCCGTCCGTGCGCGCGGAAAGTCGTTCCGCCAGGGCCACCGCGGGTTCGTGCGTGCATCCCGCCAGCATGGCGTGCTCCAGCGTCGCCAACTGGTCGACCAGCGCTGCATTGATCGCCGGGTGCGCATGGCCGAACAAGTTCACCCACCACGAGCTGATGCCATCCAGGTAACGGCGTCCGTCGGCGTCATATAGCCAGGCGCCCGCGCCTCGCGCGATCGGCAATGGCGGACTGCTTTCATGGTGCTTCATCTGCGTGCAGGGATGCCATACCGCCCGCAGGCTGCGGGCGACCAGCGCATCGCCCCGCACAGGGTTCGTTACGCCTTGCATGACACGTCCCCGCCGCGCATGCCCAGCCGGGCCAGCAACTGGCGGTCGGCCGCGACGCGCGGATTGCCGGTGGTCAGCAACGCGTCGCCGTAGAACATGGAGTTGGCGCCGGCCAGGAAGCAGAGCGCCTGGGTCGCATCGTCCATCTGCTCGCGGCCGGCGGACAGCCGCACCACCGCACGCGGCATGGCGATGCGCGCCACGGCGATCGTCCGCACGAATTCGAAGGGATCCAACGGCGCCGATCCGTGCAAGGGCGTGCCGGCGACGCGCATCAGGCCGTTGACAGGCACCGACTCGGGATAGGGATCAAGGTTGGCCAGTTGGGCGATCAGGCCGGCCCGCACCGTGCGGTCCTCGCCCATGCCGACGATGCCGCCGCAGCACACCTTGACGCCGGCCTCGCGCACGTGCCACAAGGTGTCGAGCCGGTCCTGGTAGGTGCGCGTGGTGACGACGTTGCCGTAGAACTCGGGCGAGGTGTCCAGGTTGTGGTTGTAGTAGTCCAGGCCGGCGTCGGCGAGCTCGCGCGCATGCGACGCGTCCAGCATGCCCAGGGTCACGCAGGTTTCCAGTCCCAGCGCCTTGACGCCAGCGACCATGCGCGCGACCGCGGCGACCTGGCGCGGCTTGGGCGATCGCCACGCCGCGCCCATGCAGAAACGGCGCGCCCCCGCCGCCTGCGCGGCGCGCGCGGCCGCCAGCACATGGTCCAGGTCCATCAGGGGCTGCGCCTTGAGCCCGGTGTCGTGATGCGCGGATTGCGAGCAATAGCCGCAATCCTCCGGGCAGCCCCCGGTCTTGATCGACAACAGGCTGGAAAGCTGGATTTCGGTCGGATCGAAATGGGCGCGATGGACTTCCTGCGCGCGGTGCAGCAGGTCGGGAAAGGGCAGGTCGAGGAGGTTGGCGATGTTCGCGCTGGACCAGCGGCCTTCCGATCGCCGTCGTGGACGGTCAGGCAGGGCAACGGTCTGGATATGGGGCATGCGGGACTCCGGGCGGCTGGAAAAAACGGCCGCATCGTAGGCAGGGGAGGGGCCCTGCACAATCCCGTCGTTTGCCTCTTATTGGCGGCGCGTTGAATGCAACTCCCGGGAGTTGCCCTACGTTGGCGCTGCATCGCGCATAACGTGCCGGCAATGCCGGCTGGCGCGGCTGCCCGACTTTATAGTTTCAAGATGTTTCTGATGGCATGCGGAGGGCACTCCGCCGGCACCCGGCGGGTCTACAGTGCTGTCGATCCACACAAGGAGTATCCCCGTGCTGTTTGCCATCCACATGCTCGACAAACCCGGCGTCACCGACATCCGGACGCGTATCCGGCCCGAGCATCGGGCCTACCTGGCGACCAAGGCCGACCAGATGGCCTTCGCCGGCCCGCTGCTGGCGGATGACGGCGAAACCATGATCGGCAGCCTGCTGGTCATCGATTTTCCGTCCCGCGACGCGGCGGAACAGTGGCTGCGCGACGAGCCCTTCACCCGCCACGGCGTGTATGGCTCGACGTCCGTCCACGCCTTCGTCAATCTATGGCCGCAGAAGGTGGGCTTCCCGGCCGGTTGAAGCGCGCCGGCCAGGATGACCCACGGCGTCTGCCCCGTTCTGAGTCCGGCGCCATGCCGGACTCAGAACGGGATCATCACCTTCAGCGACCCGCTATGGCTCTTCGTGTGCTGCGCGAATTCGCCATCGTATTGCAGGCGGAAATCCACACCCTTGGCGGTCGCGACCTGTAGTCCCGCGCCGACCCGGCCGATGACGTCGTCGATGGGCAGCGAGGTCGTGAACGATCCGGTGCCTGACGGCGCGCCTTGCAGGCGCGCATTGGCGTCCCAGCTGTTCTGCGTCAGGAAGGTCACGCCCATATAGGCGAAGGGCCGCATCACCGCGCCGTTCGGCAGTTCCGAGCGCCCGCCGATCTCGATCATCGGCGAGAAACCCATGATGAACTGGTGGCTGCTGTCGACGGACAGGCCCAGCGCGTTGCCGCCGGATTCCGAATACGAAGACATCCGCGTGTAGTTCGCGTCGAAGTCCAGGTACGGCTTCACGTACACGCGGTCGAAGCTGAAGGTCCGCGCCGCGCGCAGCTTCAGCCCGAAGCTGTACATATCGGGATCGCTCTTCAGCGTGTCCTGGTAACCGGGAACGGTGATGTCCCGGTTCATCCGGTACGAGCCATAGCCGCCTCCGACCGCGCCGGAGAAGGTCCAGTCCCCGCTCTGGCGCTTCAGCAGTAGCCCCGCATAGCCGCTGTCGCCGTTGCCGTTCACGCGGCTGCCATCGCCCTTGAGGTCATTGTTCTGATAGGCCACGGACCCGCCCAGGAACCAGCCGGGGCTGACTTCGCGTTGCCCGCCGAACTGATACGTCACGCTGTCGTAGTCGAAATCGGAGTTGCCGCGGCTGCCGTCCTGCGTGGTGGAGCGGCCCGACACCAGGCCCCAGAAGCAGTTCTGTTCCCCGGTCATCGCGTCGACGCCCGTGAACGTGGGGCAGGACATCATATTGCCCGTGAACTGACCCATTGCCGCCATCGATTGCGCGGCCGGCGCCACGGTCGCGCCGGGCGACAGGCTGTCGACGTTGCGGCGATACGCGTCGCCACCCACGCGCGACGCCAGGTCCATCTGCGCGAACAGCGGGGCCAGCGCGGCGTTGCCGCCCGCGTCCCAGATGCGCTGCAACTGCCCCGCGATCCTGCTCTGGTTGCCCGACAGGGCCATGGACGGTGCATTGAAGTTCGCCGAGTCGGCACGCACCTGGTAGGTCTGGCCGTTCTGCCGCACGCCGTAATCGACGACCGGGCTGTCCAGGGCTTGCAGCGACCCCTGCGTTTGTCCTTGCACCGTCAGCACGGTCAGGTCGCGATTGGGCAGCAGCGCGCTGGGCACCACGTCCAGGGAGCCCGCCAAGGCCGCGTTGCCCTGTACGACCAGGCTGTCCGAGTTCATCCCGCTGAAGTCGGCATCCGCGCGGATCACGCCGGTGGGACGCTGGATGAAGCTGCCGGTGATGCGCAACTGGTTGAATTGCCCCGGCGCGCCCAGCACCAGCAGCCCGTCGTTGTTCACATCGGCCTGGTAGACCGCGGCGTTGGCCAGTGTCCCGCCTTGCAGGTTGTCGATCGTGCAGGCGCCGGTCCCGTCGGTGTTCTCGCACATGGCGCTGCCGGTGATGACCCCGCTGTTGTTCACGGTCAGCACCGAACCGTAGCCGGTGTTGGCCTCGCCGTCGTAGCGTATCGCCACGCCGGACAGCGCGCTCAGGCTGGCCCCGGCAGCCACGTTCAGCGTATTGTGCTTGCCGTTGGCGATCCACACGGCCGACGCATTGGACCCTGAACCGCCTTGCACCGTGCCGTTGACGTTGACCGTGACGGGATTGTCGTCGTTGGAGCCCAGGCTCTGCGCGAATATCCCGGTCGAGCCCTCGCCGGTCGCCGTGATCGTGCCGTACTGGTAGACGTTGACCTGGTTGCTGATCACGCTGGACTGGGCGTTGTTGGTGCCGGCAAAGCCATTGGTGGCGCTGCCGCCCAGCCCGCCGCCGCCGCCGATGGATTGCGCCACGATGCCGAAGGCATTGCGGCCGGATGTCGCCAGGGTGCCGTTGACGGTGAGCGACACCGTCCCGCCGCTGCCGGAAGCGCTGGGCGCCCGTGTCGCCACGCCCCAGGCCGTCGGATCGAGCTGTATGCCCATGGCGGTGTCGCCGACGATGCCGCCGCCGCCGCCGATCGATTGGGCCACGATGGCGTGCGCGCCATCGCCACGCGTGGTGACGCTGCCGCCCGTGATGTTCAGGAAGACCGCGCCGCCGTTGCCTGTCTGGCCGCCCAGGGTAATACCGCTGATGCTGCCCGCCGCGCCGGTGCCGGCGATGCCGCCGCCACCGCCGATGGATTGGGCGACGACGCCGATGGCGCGCGCGCCATAGGTGTTCATACCCAGGCCCGTGGAAACGGTGATGGACCCGCCGTTGCCGCTGGCGCCGTTCTGCCCGCCCAGTTGCAGATTGAGCTGGCGTCCGCTGCTGGTGGCCGCCGTGTCGGAATCGCCGGCCATGCCGATACCGCCGCCGGCGCCGATCGTTTGCAGCACCAGGCCATAGGCGCTGTCGCCGTGCGTGGAGATATTGGCCCAGCTCGCCTGGTTCACGGTGATGTTGCCGCCGTTGCCGCCACCGCCGCCGTTGCGGCCCACCGTGATCGTGCCATTGGCCATGGGGGAGCCCGAGGCCCCCAGGCCACCGCCGCCGCCGATGGATTGCAGCACCACGCCATGCGCGCCGAAGCCGTTGGTATTGAAAAGGTTGCCGTTATGGCTGTCGACGAAATCGTCATTGAAATACGCGACGATGTCGCCGCCGGCGCCGCCTGCGCCGCCTTTGCCGCCTACCGACAAGGTCAGGTGCGAGGACGAACTGCTGGACGAGGTCGTCGATGCGCCACCCTGTCCACCGCCACCGCCTATGGATTGGAGCAAGGCCGCGTCGGCATAGTCGCCGAAGGTGTTGATCTGCGAGCCCAGGCTGACCGCCGTGGTGCTGGTGCCGATGGCGCCGCCATTGCCGCCGTTGCCCCCGGTGCCGCCGACGCCGATGTTCAGCTCATAGCTCGTGCCGTCATCGTTCAACGTCCCGACCGCCTTGCGCAGCACGCCGGTGGACGGATCCGCGGCGTTGCCGCCGGCCACGCCGCCCAGGCCGCCCGAGCCGCCTATGCTTTGCGCGACCAGGCCGTCGGCGTCCGCGCCATAGGTGGTGATGTTGCCGTTGGAGACCAGGGTGATGCTCCCGCCCGCGCCGCCTGAGCTGCCGCCCCGGCCGACGTTCACGGTACCGCGCACGTCGGTGCTGCCATCCTCGCTTTCCGCAGCCAGCGACAGGCCGATCTGCCCGCCCTGGGCCGCGCCGCCGCCGCCGCCGATGGATTGCAGCAGCACGCCGCGCGCGCCGTCGCCGGCGGTGATGACGGTATCGGTATAGGTGCTGGCGTAGTTGACCGCGCCGCCCGTGCCCCCGCCGCCCCCCGTGCCGCCGAGGCTGAGCGTCGCCTGTACGTTGGCGTCGGTGTTTCTGTTGTTGCCCGTCGCCGAGCCTATGCCGCCCGCGCCGCCGCCGCCGCCGATGCTTTGCACCACGATGCCGTTGGCCGAGTCTCCCCAGGTCTGGATGCGGTTGTTGCCCAGCAGTGACACGTTGGCGTTGCTGGCGCAGGTGGAGGTCGACGTGCCGCCGCAGGCCGCCGATCCGCCGTTGCCGCCGAACGCGGCGCTGACCTCGGCGCCGACCGAGCTGTCCGTGCCGATCACCGTGGACGTCGCCGTGGCGTTGCCGCCCACGCCGCCGCCGCCGCCGATGGACTGCACCAGCAGGCCGTTCGAGCTTGCGCCATAGGTGGTCACGGTAGACCCGGTCAGGTTGGCGTTGGCATCGCCCCCGCTGCCGCCCGTGCCGCCGCTGCCCCCGGCCGCGAAGGTCACGGACGCGCCGACGGACACCGAATCGTCTGGCACGGCCACCGCGTAGGCTTGCGCCACCGCCGCGCCGCCGATACCGCCGCCGCCGCCGATGGATTGCACGACGATGCCATGCGCGTCGGTTGCGCTGGTGCCGGACGTGCCGGTGGTGATGCTCCCATTGCTCAGGTTGGCGCTGGCGGTGCTGGCGGCGCCGCCGTTGCCGCCGCTGCCGCCCACGGCCACCGCCATGGAGAATCCCAGGCTGGCGTTGAAAGACGACGCCGCGCCGCCCGTGCCGCCGCCGCCGCCGATGGATTGCGCGACCATCCCGTAGGAGGTATCGCCTGTCGTGCTGACGGCGCCGCCGTTCAGGTTGATGGTGGCGCTGCCGCCACCCCCGCCGCCGTTGCCGGCCTGGCCGCCGATGGTCGCGATGCCGCTGGATCCGCCGCCGTCGCCGCCGCCGCCGCCGATGGACTGCGCGAGTATGCCGATCGCGGCGGACCCCTTGGTCGCCAGCGTCGTGGATTGCGTGACGCTGACCGTGCCGCCGTTGACCGCGTTGCCGCCGGAACCGCCCAGCGCCACGATGCCGCTGCTCTGGCCCGCCGCGCCGCCGCCGCCGCCCAGGGACTGGGCCACGATGCCATGCGACGAAGCGCCGCTTGTCGTGATGGCGGTCAGGCTGCTGATGGTGACGTTGCCCGGGGTGCCGCCATCGCCCGCGTTCGCGCCCGCATCGCCGAGGAATTCGAAGTTGGACGTCGTGCCGCCGCCGAAGCCGCCCATGGACTGCGCCAGCATGCCGATGGAGTTCGCCCCATAGGTCCCGATGGTGCCGCCGCTGCCCGACTGGCTGCCGGTCGTGATCGTCACGTCCTTGCCCGCGCCGCCGGTACCGGCGTTTTCGGGAGTGAAGTCGATCAGGCCGCTGCTGGTTTCGACTCCACCGCCGGCGCCGCCGGCGCTGCGGGCGGCAATGCCATGGGACTGCGTGCCATTGGTCGTGATGCTCGCATTCCCATCCATGAAGATGTTGACGAGCCCGCCATACCCGCCCGCGCCGCCGTTGCCATCTTCCCGTCCCGGGCCGGCGGCGCCGCCCTGGCTTATCGCTATGACGCCCGGCAGGTAGTTGCCATAGGTGGCTATGTTGGTCCCGCTATTCAGGTTGATCGTCGACGTATAGGGGTTGGAGCCGCCCGTGCCGCCGCGCTGGTTGGTGGTGTTCGTGACCGTCTGGGCGCTCGCGCCGCCGTTGCCGCCCAGCCCTATCATGACGATGCCGCCCGACAGGCCGGACAGCCCGGTTGGCGCGGGCAGTGCGTTGTTCATCGATATGTTGATCGGGGCGGAGTTGGTGATGGTCATGCCGGCCGCATTGGCGCCCGCGCCGCCATTGTCGCTGCCGTCTTCGGAATTGATCCCGTTGCCGCCCTGGTTGAGCATGTACAGGCCGCGCACGCCGTTGGCGAAGCTGGAGCCGCCATTGAGCTGGACCGTGATGCTGCCGCTGTTGACGATGCTGCTGGGGGCCGAGGTGTTCGCGAAGCCCGCATCGCCGCCATAGCCGTTGTAGTTGCCGCCATTGCCGCCGATGGATTCGACGCCGATGCCCCAGGCATAGCGCGAGGCGCTGCCGGAGTTGACGGAGATCGACGCGCTGTTGTTGACGGAGATCGTATTCGTGACGCCGCCGTTGCCGCCATTCTGGTCGCCGCTGCCCGCCTTGTCCTCGGCGCCGCCGTTTCCGCCTATGCCGGCCGCATAGATGCCCACGCCGCCATACGGCAGGCTGTTCACCTGGATCGCGCCGCTATTGGTGATCGAGATGGCCGATCCCTGGCCGCCGGAGCCGCCGTTGCCGCCCCCGATGACCGTGACGTTGGCGTCGGCGCCGTTGCCGCCGACCGACGCGGCATAGATGCCGAACTGCGCGCCCGCGTCGTCCCAGATACCGGGCGCGCCGCCCTCGCTGCTGGAGGTCGGCGTCGTGTAGACGTTGATGGCGCCGCTGTTGGTGATGGAGATCGTGCCGCCGTTGCCGCCGTTGGTGGCATTGTTGGACGTGTCGCTGGAGCCCTTGCCGCCCTGCAGCTTCACGTAGAGGCCGGCCTGCGGGACGCTGGGCTGCAGCACCGCGCCGTTGTTGACCACGGTGTAGTTGCCGCCGTAGTCGCCGATGTTGGTGCCGGTGCCGGCGTTGGCGGTGAAATTGATGTTGATCTGCGCGCCCGAGCCGCCCTGGCTGGCATCGATGGTGCAGGTGGTGGCCGGGCCCGTCGACGAACTGGGGGCGGGGCAGGACAGCGCGGCCTGCGCCGAAGGCGCGGCCAGGGTGCCCAGGGCGCCCCACAGCGCAGCCGACAACACCGTCAGTGCCGCCGACCGGGGCGCATGCGCCGTGCAGGCCGGCGTGGCGGGACGCGAGCCCCGGTGCTTCGTCGTGGCGGGCAGGGCGGTGCGTCGTCTCATCGGCAATCCTGTAGGCGGCGGTTCGGTCTCGTGGATGCCGCTGCGCTTACGCAAGCATGACGAGACGCCATTGTTCGTAAGCGAATTGTTCCGGTCCGGCAGGGGCGGCAGGCGGTTTTTCGACGAATACCCGGTTTTCTTCGACGAAATTTCCTGGGGATTATCAAAAAAGCCACATCCCATCCGCAGGCTGCCGCCCGTCCCCAGGGCAAACATGCACGCTTCCGGGAAACACCGGATCCCAACCGGCCCCTCGCTGGTGCATGCTGGGGCCGGATGTGTAAAAGCAAAAGCCGACGCGAACTTGGCGCGCATATTGCTTTCAACAGGCGACGGCGTCCGTTGACGCCCCACATTGAGCCTGTAGGAGTCGGAATGCTGGATCTGTTGCCTCGCCGCTTTCTTCGCCGCGCCGCGTCATGGATGGCGTTGCTGGCCCTGTCGGCCAGCCTGGGGGCGCCGTTCGCGCGCGCCGAGGACTATCCGTCGCGCGCGATCCACATCATCGTGCCTTACTCCGCGGGCGGTTCGTCCGACGCACCGATGCGCGTCATCGCGCAGCAGATGGCCCAGCAGATGGGACAGGCCATCGTCATCGAAAACAAGCCGGGGCAAGGGGCGATGATAGGCGCCGAATACGTCGCCCGTTCGGTGCCCGATGGCTATACGCTGCTGCTGGCCTCCAATCCCCAGGCCATCAGCGCGACCTTGTACAGCCACCTGAATTTCGACCCGGTGGCCGACTTCGCCGCGATCTCGCTGTTCGGCCGCGAGCCTGGCGTGCTGGTGGTCAATCCGAAGATGCCGGTGCGCAGCGTCCAGGAATTCATCGACTACGTGAAGGCGCGGCCCGGCAAGATCGATTACGCGTCGTCGGGCAATGGCAGCGCGCAGCACCTGTTCACCGCCATGTTCCTGTCCGCCGCGGGTCTGCAGATGATGCATATCCCCTATCGCGGCAGCGCGCAGGCCGTGACCGACGTGGTGGCCGGCCAGGTCATGGTCGCCATGCCGGGACTGGCGGCGATGATGCCTCACATCCGCGAAAAGCGCCTGATTCCGCTGGCGGTCACCGGCGACAAGCGGTCGCCGCTGCTGCCCGACGTGCCGACCCTGGCCGAGTCCGGCTTCCCCGGGTTTTCCGCCTATGTCTGGTCGGGGCTGGTCGCCCCCAAGGGCACGCCGCCCGCCATCATCGAGCGCCTGAACCGCGAGCTGAAGAAAGCCATGGAATCGGACACCGTCAAGGCCTACATGAACAATGCGTCCGTCGAAATCATCACCAACACGCCTGCGGAGTTCCAGGCCTTCTTTCAGGAAGAGAAGGAGCGCGACGCCAAGGTGATCAAGGAAGCCGGACTGAAGGTAGATTGACCCACCCCCGAAGCGCTGGCGCGCTTCCCCCTCAAGGGGGCGCGGCCGGCGGACCGGCGGAGCCGGATCCGCCGCCGCCCGGGTTGAGGTGGCAGCAGTTTGTGGTGGCGGAACAAATGACCGCCCCCAAGGCAATAATTTGGAGACAGCATGCCTTTCCAGCGCTATGGGATCCGCCGCTACGGCAACGGCGACATCATTCACGTGCCTTTCGTGCGCGCGGGCCATTGGGTGTTCGGCACGGGCCTGCGCGCCGTGCGTCCCAACGGGCTGGCAGACCCTGCCGTGCTGCGCGCCGATCACCCGCTGGGCGCGCCGCCACAGGCGCAGCGCGAAGCGCAGGCCATCTTCGACACCATGCGCCGCCACCTGGAAGAAGCCGGCAGCGGCCTGGACCGCGTGGCGCGGCTGGACCAGTACTACCCGGACCCACGCCACGTCGATCCTTACCACGTCGCCCGCAAGCAGGCGCTGGCGGGGCAGGTCGCGCCCAGTACCTCGGTCATCGTCGACCGCCTGCTGAACCTGGACGTCTCCATGGACGTGCAGGTCATGGCCGCCACCGCGGCCAGTGGCTACACCGTGGAAAAAGCCGGCACCGGCAAGCTCAACGTCCCGCAGACCTCGGGCTATGCGCCCTGTCTGCGCATGGGCGACATGATCTTCGTCGCCGGCCAGCTGGCGCGCGACGCCAGCGGCAACATCGCGCCGGAAGCCCAGGTGCCGGCAGGCCAGATGTGGAACGGCACGCGCATCAAGCTGGAAACCGATTACCTGGTGCAGAAGCGCCTGGTGCCCGCGCTGGACGCGGCGGGCAGCCGCCTGGACCTGGTGCTGAAGGCCCAGGTCTACCTGAGCCATCACGAAGACCTGCCCGCGTTCTGGCAGTCCTGGTCGCGCGCCTTCGGTGGACGGGTGCCGCCCACCACCGTGGTGCCCGTGCGGCATCCGGGCTTCGGCACGCGCGACGCCACCATCGAGGTCAACCTGGTCGCCGCCCACGAATCCGCCGCCGACCGTGTACGCGACGTCGAATGCGACGTGTCGCTGATCGCCACCGACATGTTGCCGGCGCGCGTCTTCGACGGCGTCCTGTTCGTGGCGGGCCTGATGGGCATCGAGGATGGCGGTTTGTGCGCCGGGTGCCATGTGCACCCCAGCGCGCCGTTCTATGACGACCCGGTGCAGGCACAGATGCGCGATATCCTGGAAAAGGCAGCGACGATTTTCGCCGCCGCCGGCACGGAGCTGGCCTACGTCACGCGCGCGCTGCATTTCCATGCCGACCTGGCGGATTTCCGCCGGGGTTATGTGGCCTGGGACCCGGGGCTGCGTCGCACCGGCTTGCCTTTCAGCGCCATCCAGGTGGCGGACACCCTGTTCCTGCCGGGCGCGGCCGTCATTCTGGATCTGTGGGGTTACGTGCCCTGATCCGGCCCGCCGATCGGTCGGATCGGGGCGTGCTGTAATCCGTTCTCCCATTCAGCACACGACCACCTATGCCATTCCTTTCGATGCGACAACAGATCCTGGGCTTGATCGGCTGGCTCGCGGTCGGCTTCGCCACGGCGGCCACCGGGGCTATCGCGTCCGTCCAGGCGGCGCAGTTCTATGGGCAGCTCACCCGGCCTGATTGGGCGCCGCCGGCGGGGGTGTTCGGCCCGGTCTGGAGCACCTTGTATGTCTTGATGAGCGTCGCGGCCTGGCTGGTCTGGCGCGAGGGCGGCTGGCGGATCCACGCCAAACCACTGGCGCTTTTCCTGGTGCAGCTCGTGGTCAACGCGCTCTGGAGCTGGCTGTTCTTCGCATGGCATCTGGGCGCCGCCGCCTTCGTCGATGTCTGCCTGCTGCTACTGCTTATCGTCGCGACGCTGGCGGCGTTCTGGCGCGTGCGGGCGCTGGCGGGTGTGCTGATGCTGCCTTACCTGGCGTGGGTGGGTTTCGCCACCGCGCTTTGCTATAGGACGTGGCGCTTGAATCCGCAGTTGCTGGGATAGAAGAGTGCGCGGCCGGATGCCATCGATCGACGGCGACATCGATTGTAAGCCCGGCGGCTGGATCCCATTCAGCAAGCGATCGATGCGGACATCGCAATCGCATGTCCGCATCGGACGGTCGTGCCGATTTTGTACCTAGGAAGCCGATCCGCGCAGTGTGTGCCGAGCAGGCGTCGCGCTCACGGGACGGCTCGAGATCGACAGGCCGTTCCAATGCAAAAAGCCCTGATTTCTCAGGGCTTTCAGCGTGATCGCTGTTGTGGGTAATCCATCGACAACGATCTGAATTTTGGCGGAGCGGACGGGGCTCGAACCCGCGACCCCCGGCGTGACAGGCCGGTATTCTAACCAACTGAACTACCGCTCCGCAGCGGCGTATTTTGTACAGCATCGCGAACGACGCCGGACTTTACAACCTTGCCAGCGATGAAGCTGGCGTCCCCTAGGGGATTCGAACCCCTGTACTCACCGTGAAAGGGTGATGTCCTAGGCCTCTAGACGAAGGGGACTTGAACTCGTCTTGTACTGCGTTTTTACTGCACTTCGCTTTCGACTGGTGGAGGTAAGCGGGATCGAACCGCTGACCTCTTGCATGCCATGCAAGCGCTCTCCCAGCTGAGCTATACCCCCGTGTATTCGCGATACTGCTGACGAAATACTAGCCAAAATCCTGCAAAATCAGTGCTTGGGTGCAGCGATAAAACTGTTCGTTGCGACTGTTCTTGCCGGCTTTTGTCTGTGCCGTTGGCGAAGAAACGAGATTATGCACGACTTTTTTGGGGCGTGCAAGTTGAGCTGGGCCGGGCATGCGATATGCCGCCGGGCCCTTTTCAGGAGAACGAATCAGGAGGCCTAGCATGAGTCCGACTTCCTTTCCGGTGCGTCCCCTGGGACGTACCGACATGAACATCACGCGCGTCGGATTCGGCGCGTGGGCCATCGGCGGCGCCGGTTGGGCCGCGGGCTGGGGCGCGCAGGATGACGCCGATTCCATCGCGGCGATCCGCCATGCCGTCGATCGCGGCGTCAACTGGATCGACACGGCAGCCGTGTACGGCCTGGGCCATTCCGAAGAACTGGTGGGCCAGGCATTGAAGGATATAGCGCCCAGCCGGCGTCCCTATGTGTTCACCAAGTGCGGCCTGGTATGGGACGAGCATGCGCCCACCGCGCCGCCGCGCCGGGTCGGCGCCACGCGCAGCCTGCGCGCGGAGCTGGAAGGCTCGCTCAAGCGCCTGGGCGTGGAGCGCATCGACCTGTACCAGATGCACTGGCCTGCCGGCGACGGCGCCACGTTGGCGGAATACTGGCAGGCCTTGCTGGACATGAAGGCCGAAGGAAAGGTACGCGCCATCGGACTGTCCAATCACAACGCCGCGCAACTGGAAGACGCCGAGCGCCTGGGTCACGTCGACACGCTGCAGCCGCCGTTTTCCGCCATACGGCGGGACGCCGCCGCCGACCTGCTGCCCTGGTGCCTGGATCACGCCACGGGCGTGATCGTCTACAGCCCGATGCAGTCGGGGCTATTGAGCGGGGGCTTCAGCCAGGCGCGCGCCGCCGCCTTGCCCGAGGATGACTGGCGCTCGCGCAACCCTGAATTCACCGGCGAAAACCTGCGCCGCAACCTGGAGCTGGCCGACGTGCTGCGGCGCATCGCCGAGCGGCATGGCTGCACGGTGGCCGCCGCGGCGATTGCCTGGACATTGGCCTGGCCCGGCGTGACCGGCGCCATCGTCGGCGCGCGGTCGGCGGGGCAGGTGGACGGCTGGCTGGGCGCCGCGACCCTGGAGCTCGACGAGCAGGACATGGCCGAGATTGCGTCCTTCATCGAGCTGAGCGGTGTGGGTACGGGGCCTTCGTCGCCGCAGCGCCAGGCAGGCGCGGACCTGCCGCTGCGCGAACGCTGAACCGCGGCGGGCGCGCGCGCGCCCGGCTTCACGTCTGAGACGGGCCGGTTCGGTGCGGCCCGGGCCACAGGCCGCGGCGCACTGCCTTATGCAGAAACAGTGCGCCGGCGCGTCGCCAGCAACCCCAGCAGTCCCAGCGCCACCAGTCCCATGATGGCGGTGTTGCCGGTGCGGACATAGGGCGTCAGGCCCGTGGTTCCCTGGACGGAGGTCGCCAGCGCCGTCATCTGCATCGTCGGCGCCTGGGCCAGCACATGGCCTTGCGGATCGATGGACACCGTCAGGCCGGTGTTGGTCGCCGCCAGCATGGGCCGCGCGGTTTCCAGGGTGCGCATGCGACCGATCTGCAGATGCTGCCGCAAGGCCCAGGTATCGCCGAACCAGCCCAGGTTGCTGAGGTTCACCAGGATGGACGCCCCGGGTTCGCCCTGCGGCCCCGGCCGCAGGGCCGGCAGCAGTTCTTCGCCGAACAGGTCTTCGTAGCAGATGTTCAGCGCCAGGCGCTGGCCCGCGATGTCGAAGGGCACTTGGCGCGCGTCGCCGCGATCGAAGTCGCCCAGCGGAATATCCAGCATGCGTACGAACCAGTGGAAGCCGGGCGGCACGAATTCGCCCCAGGGCACCAGGTGGCGCTTGTCGTAGCGCATGGGCAGTTCGCCGGTGCGCAGCGCTTCCGGCGACGTGTTGGCGTCGAAGGCCACTGCGCTGTTGGTGTAGCGGTCGCGGCCGTCCACCACGCGGTGCAGGGGCACGCCCATCACGATGGTGGCGTTGCGTTCTTCGGCGATGCGGCGCCACAGGTCCCAGGCGCGTGGGTCGAGCTGGTCCTGGAAGACCGGCAATACGGTTTCCGGCAGGATGATGACCTGCGGCGCGGCTTCGCCCGGGGCGGGCGGCAGGGCCGCCTGGTTCATGTGCTGCAGCAGGCCTCTTTCCATCTGGGCGGGATCGAACTTCTGCGATTGTTCGATGTTGCCCTGGACCAGCCGCACCCGCAGCGGCGCGCCATCGGGCCGCGACCACGCGATATGCGACAAGCCCCAGCCCGCCAGCGCCGCCACGATCGCCAGCGCGGCGGCCATGCCGTCGCGCGGGTCGCGGGACGTTTCGGCCGGTCGCCAGAGCACCGCCAGGGCGGCGGCCGCGAAGGCGGCCAGCCAGGCGACGCCGTACACGCCCAGCACCGGCGCCCAGCCCGCGTACGGGCTGTCGACGTGGGCATAGCCGATGTTCAGCCAGGGGAAGCCGGTCCATAGCGTGCCGCGCACCCATTCGAGCGCGGCAAGTCCGCAGGCGAAAGCCAGCGCCGCGCGCAGCCGGCGCCTGGGCGCGGCGTCCGCGCGCAGCGGCGCGAGCCAGCGGCCGAGCACGCCGCCCAACGCGGGGAACAGCGCGATGAACGCCGACAGCGCCAGCACGCCCGCCACGGCCAGGGGTGACGACAGGCCGCCGTAGTCGTGCATGCTGACGTACAGCCAGTACAGGCCCAGGGCATAGCACGCGAAGTGAAAGAGCCAGCCGTCCCATAGCGCGCGGCGCAAGGTGGGCGCCGCCAATTGGCGGCGCGCCACGATGGCGAGCATCAGGACCTGCACCAGCGCCAGGGCGCCATCGGGTAGCGGACCCGGGGCGAAGGTCAGCGCCTGTACGGCGCCGGCCACGATCATGCACGCCGCGCCCGCGATCCGGGGGGCGCGCGTCTTCAGGCTGCTCATTCTGATTCGGAGGAAGCGGTGGATGGCGGATTGGGCGGCAGCCGCTTCACGCGCAGCCACAGCGCGCGGCGAGGATCCGCGCGGACGACTTCGAAACTCAGGCCGTCGCGCTCGGCGTGGTCGCCGCGGCGCGGGATGCGGCCGAGTTCGCCGCCCAGCCAGCCGCCGATGCTGTCGTATTCATCGTGCGGCAGCGCCAGGCCGAAGGCCTCGTTAAATTTTTCGATGTCGGTGCTCGCCTGCACCCGCCACTGGTTCTCGCCTTCGGCGAATATGGTGGCTTCCTCGTCTTCGTCGAATTCATCCTCGATATCGCCGACGATTTCCTCCAGCACGTCTTCCATGCTGACCAGCCCGGCAATGCCGCCGTATTCGTCGATGACGATGGCCAGGTGGTTGCGGCTTTCGCGGAAATCGCGCAGCAGCACGTTCAGGCGCTTGGATTCGGGGATGAAAACAGCCGGCCGCACCAGCGAGCGCAACTCGATATTCGGTTCGAGCATGCAACGCAGCAGGTCCTTGGCCAGCAGGATACCGATGATGTTGTCGCGGTCGTCCTCGAATACCGGAAAGCGCGAATGCGCGGTATCGATGATGACGGACAGCAGATAGGGCAGGGGCTGCGCGATGTCCAGCAGGTCCATGCGCGAACGCGGCACCATGATGTCGCCGACGGTGCGCTCCGACACGGCGAGCGCGCCCTTGATCATCGCGTACGACTCGGCGTCCAGCAGATCGCGTTCGTGGGCGGCTTCGAGGATCGCCTTGATGCCTTCGCGATCTTCGGGTTCGCGGCGAACCAGGGACAGCAGGCGGTCGAGCAGGGATTTGGTGGCGGGCTTGGCTTGACGCGTGGAATCCGCGTCGTTCGCAGGGTAGGGGTCAGGCATCGTCCAGAGGACAAGTTACAAAGAATCCAGCATAACCGATGTTGCGCGGCGCTTTTGTAACTGCGCGGCGGGGATAACCCCAGTAGGGGCCGGCGCTCACTGCGCGCGGGCCCGTGGCGGGCGCCGCGACCGCCGCCGCCTACTGCGGCTCGTAGGGATCGGCGATGCCCATCCCGGCCAGCACGCGGGTTTCCAGGGCTTCCATGCGCTTGGCGTCGCGCGCCTTGATGTGGTCGTAGCCCAGCGCATGCAAGGCGCCGTGCACCGTCAGATGGGCGGCATGGTCCAGCGGCGTCTTCCGCTGCTCGCGCGCCTCGCGCCGCAGGACCGGCAGGCAGAGCACGATGTCGCCCCGGGCCACCGCGTCCGGCCCGACGCCGTACTCGAACGTCAGCACATTGGTGGCATAGTCCCGCCCACGGAACGCGTGGTTGAGCTGGCGGCCTTCCGCCTGCCCGACGATGCGCAGGCTGATTTCCGCGCCCTGGAATCCGACCAGGCCATCGTCGCGCGCGGCCTGCAGCGCACGCTGGATCCAGCGGCGCAGCCGCCAGCGCGGCAAGGTGGGTGCTTCGACGGCGTACTGCACGGAAAGCGACAGATCGACGGAACCGGCGCCCACGCCATCAGCGACGCTATTCCTCATCCGCCGCGGCCTTGTCGTAGGCGTCGACGATGCGCGCGACCAGCGGGTGGCGGACCACGTCGCGGCTGGTGAAGCGAGTCGTGGCGATGCCCTGCACTTCTTCCAGCACCCGCACCGCGTGCGCCAGGCCGCTTTGCTGGCCACGCGGCAAGTCCACCTGTGACGGATCGCCGGTGATCACCGCCTTGCTGCCGAAACCGATACGCGTCAGGAACATCTTCATCTGTTCCGGCGTGGTGTTCTGCGCTTCGTCCAGGATGACGAAAGCATGGTTCAGCGTGCGGCCGCGCATATAGGCCAGCGGCGCGATCTCGATGGTCTGTTTTTCGAACAGGCGCTGCACCCGTTCGAAGCCCATCAGGTCGTACAGGGCGTCATACAGCGGGCGCAGATAGGGATCGACCTTCTGCGCCAGGTCTCCCGGCAGGAAGCCCAGGCGTTCGCCGGCCTCGACAGCCGGGCGCGTCAGCACCAGGCGTTGCACGGTGTCGCGCTCCATGGCGTCGATGGCGCAGGCCACCGCCAGCCAGGTCTTGCCCGTGCCGGCCGGTCCGATGCCGAAGGTGATGTCGTGCTTGAGGATGTTTTCCAGATAGTCGCGCTGGCGCGGCGTGCGCGGACGCAGGTCCGAGCGACGCGTGCGCAGGGCGATGAAGTCGCGGTCGTCGTCCAGGGCGGGCATCGCGCCGGTACCCGAGGCCTGCGTGGCGCCCGGCGAGCCGCCGACGCGGCCGATGCCGATTTCCACCAGGCCCAGCTGGATGTCGTCGACGGACAGGGGCTTGCGGGCCGCCTGCTCATCGAAGCGGCGCAGCGCCTGCGCCGCCAGTTCCGCCTGTTCGCCTTCCAGCGTGACGCGGCTGCCGCGGCGGGTCAGCTTGACCGCCAGGCCATCGGCCAGCTGGCGCAGGTTTTCATCGAGAGGACCGCAAAGATTCGCCAGCTGCGCATTGTCGCCGCTGAGCTGTACGGTGATGCCGGGCTGTTTGCGGGGCGCGCCTGCCATTACGCGGCCTCCCCGGTGTCGCCGGAGACCGCCACCCGTCCGCGCAGGGAGTTGGGATAGGCCTCGGTGATGACGATGTCGACCATGTGGCCGATCAGCCGCGGCGGCGCGGCGAAATTGACGATGCGGTTGTTTTCCGTGCGGCCCATGAGTTCATTCGGATCGCGGCGCGAAGGTCCTTCGACCAGCACGCGCTGGGTGGTGCCGACCATGGCGCGGCTGATCGCCGACGCCTGTTCGGCGATGCGCGCCTGCAGCCGCTGCAGGCGCTGCAGCTTGAGGGTCTGTGGCGTATCGTCGGCCAGGTCCGCCGCCGGCGTACCGGGACGGCGCGAGTAGACGAAGGAAAACGAGGTGTCGAAGCCGACGTCGTCGATCAGCTTCATGGTTTTCTCGAAGTCTTCTTCCGTTTCCCCGGGGAAGCCGACGATGAAGTCGGACGACAGGGTCAGGCCGGGGCGCGCCTCGCGCAGGCGGCGCACGATGGACTTGAATTCCAGCGTGGTGTAGCCGCGCTTCATCGCTGCCAGTACGCGATCGCTGCCCGCCTGGACCGGCAGATGCAGGAAGGACACCAGCTTGGGCAGCCGGGCATAGGCCTCGATCAGCCGCGGCGTCATCTCCTTGGGGTGCGAGGTCGTGTAGCGGATCCGTTCGATGCCGGGAATGTCATGCACGTATTCCAGCAGCATGGCGAAATCGGCGATCTCGTCGCCATCGCCCAGGCGGCCGCGGTAGGCATTGACGTTCTGGCCCAGCAGCGTGACTTCCTTCACGCCCTGGTCGGCCAGGTCGGCGATCTCGACCAGGATGTCGTCGAAGGGCCGCGAGACTTCGTCGCCACGGGTGTAGGGTACGACGCAGAAGCTGCAGTACTTGCTGCAGCCTTCCATGATGGACACGAAGGCGGTCGCGCCGTCGACGCGCGGCGGCGGCAGCGAGTCGAATTTTTCGATGCTGGGAAAGCTGATGTCCACCTGGGCGCGGCCCTCGGCCTCGCGCTGGCGGATCAGCTCTGGCAGCCGATGCAGGGTCTGCGGACCGAACACCACGTCGACGTACGGGGCGCGCTTGACGATGGCTTCGCCTTCCTGGCTGGCCACGCAGCCGCCGACGCCGATGACCAGCCCGGGCTTGGCCTTCTTGAGCTGCTGCACGCGGCCAAGGTCGGAGAACACTTTTTCCTGCGCCTTTTCGCGCACGGAACAGGTGTTGAACAGGATGATGTCCGCGTCTTCCGGCGTGTCGGTCAGCTCGACGCCCTGCGATTCACGCAGTACGTCCACCATTTTGTCGGAGTCGTACTCGTTCATCTGGCAACCGAAGGTGCGGATGAACAATTTGCGGGGCGTATCGGAATCCGGGCCAGCGGACAGGGAAGGGGAAGCGTCGGCGGACGCCGGCGCCAGTGCGCCGTCGCGCGCGAGTATGGTTTCTTGCATGTCGGAAGCCGTGACGGGTGTAGATCCCGGGGGCAGGGGAGAAAAACAGAATTTTACCCCGGATGCGCCGTTGTCTTGGTATTGTCTCGGTCCGGTCCTAGCATGAGGCCGGATACGCGGCCGGCCGCACGGGGCGGCGCCGCGCAATCGACAGGGATGACGAGGGGACATGGTCCAGAACACGGCCTTGCGCGGCGAAGCGCAATCCAGCCAAGGGGCGCCGCGCGACCGTAGGGCGGCACGCAATCGATGGGTGGCCGGCTGGCTGCTGGCCCTGCTGCTGATCGGCGGCCTGGCCGCATTCGTCGACCTCCCCCTGGCCAGGTACCTCCACGCCAATGTGTCGCCGGCCGTGGACAACGCCTTCGAATGGATAGGCGAGCTGGGCGATAGCAACAACTACGCGTGGGTCGTGCTGGCGGTCTATATCGCCGCGCTGGTGGCGATGCGGCGCGGCAGCGACGGCGCCTGGATCGGCGGCTACGAGCGGGTGGTACGCGGCAGCCTGCTGCTGATGGGCGCCTGGATCGCAGGCGGCATCGTCACGGGGCTGCTCAAGCAGACGGTGGCGCGCGCCCGGCCCTATGTGTTGTTCGAGCAGGGCTACTACGGGCTGGGACACGCCTTCCAGGGCAAGCCTTTCAACTCTTTCCCGTCCAGCCATTCCCTGACGGCCTTCGTGCTGGCGTCGGCGATCGCGGTGGTGGCGCCGCGCTGGCGGCTGCCGGTGTTCACGCTGGCGGTGCTGGCGGGCATCAGCCGCCTGGTCAACCTGGATCATTTCGCTTCCGACGTGGCCGCGTCGGCGCTGATCGCGATCACCGCCGTGCACGTGCTCAAGCCGTGGTTCCTGGATCCCGCCTATCGGTGGCCCACGCGGCTGCCCTGGCGCTGGTTCCGGCGCGGCGCGCGGCCCTGAGCCACGGCGCGGCCGAACTGGTCAGCCTATTTACCGCGCCACTGATCGATCAATCGGCGGTCGCGCTTGGTCGGGCGGCCTTCGACGATATCGAGGGCAGGTTCGGGTGCCAGGCGGCGCATTTCGGCGGCCCGTTCGCGGGCGGCGATGCTTTCGGGGGTTTCGTCGTACATCAGGCGCGCCGCTGTGGCGGGGCCGCGTATGGTGCTGACCGCGCGGACCAGCACGCGTATGGGCGGATCGTTCTTGCGCAAGGTGATGTAATCGCCTTCGCCCACGTCGCGCGCCGGCTTGGCGGGCTGGTCGTTGACCAGCACCCGACCCTTGCCGATTTCCTCGACCGCCAGGGCGCGCGTCTTGTAGAAGCGCGCGGCCCACAGCCATTTATCCAACCGTATCTTGTTCGTCATGGAGTCCTCGGACGTCATCGGCGGTTTTGTCGTGGCGTCCCGTCACACGTTCCATGCCCGCGCGGCGCGGCTCATCCTCGCGGCGGCGCCAGCGGATTCCTGACCCGGTAGAGACTTCCTTCGTCGTCATCGATGGTGCCGTAGACCCAGGCCTGATCCGGCGAGATCGCCAGATTGGCATGGTGGGTGCCCGGCAGGGACTGCGTTGCCAGCAGGCGACCATCGGCGCCGAACACGGCAAAGCCGTCGCCATTGTAGAGACTGACGTACACATGGCCCGAGGGATCCGTACGTACGCCATCCGGGGTATGGCGTCCGCCGCCCGGCAGCCGTTGGCCATGGCCCAGATCGTCCAGCACCAGGAAATCCCGCCGCCCGGTCAGGCTGCCGTCCGCCGCCACATCGAAGCGCAGCAGCTTGTCCGTGGTGCTCTCGCCCAGGTAAAGGGTACGGCCATCGGGCGACAGGGCCACGCCGTTGGCATTCTGGACGTGGTCCACCACCATGTCGGCCCGCGCCAATCCCGC
The DNA here is from genome assembly GCF_002119685.1 of Bordetella genomosp. 8. Lineage (NCBI taxonomy): Bacteria > Pseudomonadati > Pseudomonadota > Betaproteobacteria > Burkholderiales > Alcaligenaceae > Bordetella > Bordetella genomosp. 8. The sequence goes on from NZ_CP021108.1 coordinate 1,074,810, forward strand.
CGCCAGGTGATACAGGCGGCCCTCTATCCCCTGCGCGCCGCCGGAAGCGGTGAAATAGGCGCCGCCATGGCCGTCCGGCGCCAGATCGTTGGGGCGGATCAAAGGCTCCCCCTGTGCGCCCCTATCCACGGTACGCAGCAGCCGGCCATCCAGCGTACGCTGTTCCACCGTTCCGGCGTCATAACAGGCGACCAGCATCGTGCCGTCCGCCAGCGGCAGCAAGCCATTGGGGCCGCAACCCGCCGATTGCCACGCGCGGACGGCCGACCGGTCCGCGCCCAGGCGAAGCACGGCGGACGTGCCGTAGTCCACGAAATAAAGCGTGTCGCCGACGAACACGGTGCCTTCGGGGAACTGCAAGCCGGACGCGAAGCGCTCCGCGTCGCTGGCGGGCGCCGCATGCAGGGGGGCGCATAGCGCCATCAGCACAAGCAATAGATAACGCATGGGATAACGCATGGATCGATGCTCCTGGAAAGCCGTCCCCCCGGGCGCGGCCTACCTTCGACGGCCCGCGCGCGCGGCAGTTCCCCTCCCGCCCGCAAGCCGTGCAAACCCGCAATGTATACCCCCACGCAAGCGATTACAGTTGTCAGTCGGACCGTCCACGTCCCGCGCCCTCGGCGGTCCGCGGTACCGCACAACTCCAATACCAAAGGAAACCCGGCCATGAAAATCCTTGCCGCTTTGATCCTGCTCTCCGTCCAGGCCCTGGCATACGCCCAGGCGCCCATGGCCGGCGCGCCCGCCACTCCACCTCCCGCCGCGAATTCCGCGCTGGGCCGGATCGAGCAAGCGGGCGTGCTCCGCGTCTGCACGCCCGGCGACTACAAGCCTTTCAGCTTCCAGCACGCGCCCGGGGAATTCGAAGGCATCGATATCGACCTGATGCAAAGCCTGGGCACGGCGCTGAAGGCCAAGCCGCAGTTCATCAAGACCACCTGGGCCAACCTGATGCCCGACTTCGTCGCCGGCAAGTGCGACATCGCGGTGGGCGGGATTTCCGCGTCGCTGGAACGCCAGAAGCAGGCTTACTTCAGCATGCCGTACATGATCAATGGCAAAACCCCGCTGACCCGTTGCGAAAACGTGGCCAAATTCCAGACCGTGGAGGCGATCGACCAGCCATCGGTGCGCGTGATCGCCAACCCCGGCGGCAGCAACGAACGCTTCGCCAAGACCAGGCTGAGCCACGCCAAGCTGACCATGCACCCGGACAACCTGACCATCTTCGACGAACTGGTCAAGGGCCAGGCCGACGTATTCGTCACCGAAGCGGCTGAAGCCATCGTGCAGAGCAAGCTGCATCCCGAGCTGTGCGCGGTGAACCCCGACAAGCCGTTGCAGTATGCGGAGATGGCGTATCTGCTGCCGCAGGGCGATGAAATCTTCAAGCGCTTCGTCGACCAATGGTTGCACCTGGCGCAAGCCAGCGGCGAATACGCGCAGATCAGTGGAAAATGGCTGGGCAAATGACCCATCCCACCACCTGAAGGACGGCGCTTGGAGACCATCACCGAGTACAAGCTGTGGTCGTTCACCGGCGGCTCGCCGGTGGCGACCGTGGTGCAGCGGCAGGACTATCGCAAGGCCGACGCCTATCCGGTCGGCTCGTACTTCGAGCTGGCCACCAGGATCGCCGAACTGCAGTTCCACAACCGCGACCACATCCTGCTGTTCCGCGGCCAGGCGGCCGACCATCGCAATCGTGCCGGCTACACATCGCTGAAGCCGACGATACTGCGCGGCAACGGCGGCAAGAACCCCAGTCTGGACGAGCTGCGTAAACGCTACGCCAGGTTGACCGCGGCCGAAAAAATCCTGGCCGAGGAATACCTGGGGGCGGGCTTCCTGGGCCTGGAACGCGTGGGCCGCCACGGCATGGTGCGCTGGGCGATCCTGCAGCATTACGAAATCTGCGCCACGCCGCTGCTCGACGTCACGCACTCGCTGCGCGTGGCGGCATCGTTCGCCAGCCACGATGCGCGGGACGAGGCCTATGTCTTCGTCGTAGGCGTGCCGTATCTGAGCGGCGGCATTACCGTCAGCGCCGAATCCGGCCTGCAGACCATCCGCCTGTCCAGCGTCTGCCCGCCATCCGCCGCGCGGCCGCATCTGCAGGAAGGCTATCTGCTGGGCGAATATCCGGAGATGTCAGGCATCGGGCAGAAGGCGCTGTACCTGCATCACGAAATGGATTTCGGGCGGCGCCTGGTGGCCAAGTTCCGCTTCGATCCCGGGCAGTTCTGGAAGGGCCACAGCTTCCCCATCGTGGGCAGGCACGAGCTGTATCCGTCCAGCGACCCCATGCTGGACCTGGCGCGGCGGGTTAGCGCAAGACTGGCGCACGAAGAACGCTGAAGGTCGGCGCCGCCAGCGTGGCGCCAGTCCTGGCCGCTGCCTGGCGCGATGAGCACGCCAGGACGTCGCAGCACGCCAGATTCGTTGGATATCGGTTCAGCGACGATTAAGCCGCGAGCGTATCACCAGCGGTAGACTTCGGCATCGAACTTACTCGATGCAAGGATGGAGACCATGGCCAAGGAAGATACGATCAAGGCGCTGCTGTTCGATGTGTTCGGAACGGTGGTGGACTGGCGCACCAGCGTCGCGCGGCAGTTGCGGCCATTCCTGGAGCAGCATGGCATCCAGGACGATCCGCACGACGTCGCCAATGCCTGGCGCAAGAAGTACCAGCCCGCGCTGGACGAGGTGCGCTCCGGTCGACGTCCCTTCGTCAAACTGGACGTGTTGCATCGCGAAAACCTGGAAGCCCTGCTGGCGGACTACAAGCTCGACGTCGGCGCGCTGTCCGAGGAAACGCTTAACGACCTGAACCTGATCTGGCACCGGCTGGACCCGTGGCCCGATTCGGTCGCGGGCCTGAGGAGGTTGAAGCAACGCTTCATCATCGCGCCGATGTCCAACGGCAATATCCGGCTGATGACGGACATGGCCAAGGGCGCCGGCCTGCCCTGGGATGCCATCCTGGGCGCGGAAGTGGTCAAGGCGTACAAGACTTCCCCAGAGGCCTATCTGCGCACCGCGGAAGTGCTGGACCTGCGTCCGGAAGAAATCTGCATGGTCGCTGCCCACAACTCCGACCTGGCCGCCGCGCGCAAGTGCGGTTTCCATACCGCATTCGTCCTGCGGCCCACGGAATACGGGCCGGACCAAAAGACCAATCTACGCGCGGAACAGGACTGGGATTGGGTCGCCGACGATATGGGGCAGTTGGCCACGAAGATGAACTGCCCGGCGTAAAACCCGGCCTTGCTGGCGGCGGTGCGGCTGTTTCGGCGCGCCGCTAGCGGGCCTGTGCAGGCGCTTCGGCGGGCGCTTTCTGCGTCGCGTCCTGTGTGCCGGCCTGGAAGGCGCTGAGCATGTTCGACGTCAGCGCGGCATTGAATGAGGCTATACCCAGCACGACGGCAACCGCCGTCGTGAAGAGCGCTATCTTGAAGCCCGTTATCTTGGTGTTGACCTCTTTCAGCTCCGCCCGCATTTCGGCGCGCATTTCCTTCATGTCGGTGCGGATCTCTTGAGTTTCCGCACGGATATCCTTGATGGCTTCCCTGAAGGTTTCCTTTATCTCGCGTGTGTGATCTTCAATGCGCGAGATCCGGCAGTCCATGCTGGCTTCGATGGCTTCGAGCCTGGAGTGAAATCTTCGGCGGGGCTGGGCGGCGGCTTCCATACCGGGAATTATCTTCCCGGTTCGCCAGCGCGGCAATATGACGGATGCGCCACGCGTAACCCCCGATCAACGGTGCGCCGCCCGCGGCGGGCGGCGCGTTCCCGGCGGCGGTTGCGAGATCAGGCGACTTCGGGGCCGTCCTTCTTGGCCGGCTTGACCAGGTCTTCGCGCTTGACGCCGAACCACATGGCCAGCGCCGCGGCCACGAAGACCGACGAATAGATGCCGAACCAGATGCCGATGGTCAGCGCCATCGCGAAGTAGTGCAGGGTCGGGCCGCCGAAGAACAGCATGGACAGCACCATCATCTGCGTGGAACCGTGCGTGATGATGGTCCGCGAGATGGTCTGCGTGATGGCGCCGTTGATGACTTCCTGCACCGAAGCCTTGCGCTGCTTGCGGAAGTTCTCACGGATCCGGTCCATGATCACCACGGATTCGTTGACCGAATACCCCAGCACCGCCAGCACGCCCGCCAGCACCGACAGCGAAAATTCCCACTGGAAGAACGCGAAGAAGCCCAGGATGATGACCACGTCATGCAGGTTGGCCACGACTCCCGCTAGCGCGAACTTCCATTCGAAGCGGATCCCCAGGTAGATGACGATGCCCAGCACCACGAACAGCAGCGCCATCAGGCCGTTGTGCACCAGCTCCTGGCCCACCTGCGGGCCCACGTATTCCACCCGGCGCAGTTCGACGGAAGGATCGTCGGCCTTCAGGGACTTCAACACCGCGTCGCTTTGCTGCGAAGACGTTTGCCCGGCCTGCAGCGGCAGGCGGATCAGCACGTCGCGCGACGTGCCGAAGTTCTGCACCTGGAAGTCCGCATAGCCCAGCTTGGCCACGGACCCGCGCACCTTCTCCAGCTGCGCCGTCTGCGCGTAGCTGACTTCCATCACCGTACCGCCGGTGAATTCGATGGACAGGTGGAAACCGCGCGTCAGGATGAAAAAGACCGCCAACAGGAAGGTGATGGCGCTGATGATGTTGAGCACCAGCGCATGCCGCATGAACGGGATGGTGCGGTGTATGCGGAAAAATTCCATGATTCGCCTTGCTTTGTTCGGTTGCCGGTTCTATTGCCGTACTTGGATCAGGCCTTGGCCTTGGCGTCGTCCGACGGTTTCCACACTTGGCCGATGGACACGCTGGCCAGTTTCTTGCGCCGCCCGTACCACAGGTTCGCCAGCGCACGCACGCCGACCACCGACGAGAACATGGACGTCAGGATGCCCAGGCAGTGCACCACCGCGAAGCCGCGGATGGGGCCGGAGCCGAAGGCCAGCAGCGCCAGGCCGACGATCAGCGTGGTCAGGTTCGAATCCAGGATGGTGCCCCAGGCTCGTTCGAAACCGTGGTGGATGGCCTGCTGCGGCGAAGCGCCGTTGCGCAGTTCTTCCCGTATCCGTTCGTTGATCAGCACGTTCGAGTCGATGGCCATGCCCAGTGTCAGCGCGATGGCCGCGATGCCAGGCAGGGTCAGCGTGGCCTGCAGCATGGACAGCAGCGCCAGCAGCAGCAGCACGTTCACCGCCAGGCCGATGGTGGAGAACACACCGAACAGGCGGTAATAGACGATGATGAAGACGGCGATCGCCAGGAAGCCGTACAGCGTGGACGCGAAGCCCTTGGCGATGTTGTCCGCGCCCAGGCTCGGGCCGATGGTGCGTTCTTCGATGATGGACATCGGCGCGGCAAGGGCGCCGGCGCGCAGCAGCAGCGCGGTATCGGCGGCTTCCTCGGCGCTCATGCTGCCGGAGATCTGCACCTGGCCGCCGGGGATCTCGCCGCGGATGACCGGCGCCGTGACCACTTCGCCCTTGCCGTTTTCGAACAGCAGGATGGCCATGCGCTTGCCCACGTTGTCGCGCGTGACGTCGCGGAAGATGCGCGCGCCCTTGGCGTCCAGCGTCAGGTGCACCGCGGCCTGCTGGGTCTGCTGGTCACGGCCGGGCTGGGCGTCCTGCAGGTTTTCGCCGGTCAGGATGACCTGGCGGCGCACCAGCAGCGGACGGCCGTCGCGGTCGGTATAGCGTTCCAGGCCGAAGGGCACGGTATTGGCGGCCAGCGCGGCCTGGGCCGACGGCGAGTCGTCCACCATGCGGATTTCCAGCGTGGCGGTGCGGCCCAGCAGTTCCTTGGCCTTGGCCACGTCCTGCACGCCGGGCAGCTGCACGACGATACGGTCGTTGCCCTGCTGCTGGATGACCGGTTCGGCCACGCCCAGTTCGTTGATCCGGTTGTGCAGCGTATTGATGTTCTGGCTCAGCGCGGTTTCCTGCACCCGGGTGATGGACGCCTGGCTGAGCGTGCCGACCAGCTGCGGCTTGCCGCCGTCGTTCTGGTCGACGAATTGCAGGTCGGGCATGCGCGACCGCAGGATGCCAACGGCCTTGTCGCGGCTGTCGGCGTTGGGGAAGGCGGCGGTGACAGCCTGGCCCGTGCGGTCGACGGTCACGCCCGGCACGTCCTGGTCGCGCAGCACGCTGCGCACGTCGGCGGCCAGGGAGTCGTAGCGGGCGGTCAGTGCGCCCTGCATGTCGATCTGCAGCAGGAAGTACACGCCGCCGCGCAGGTCCAGCCCCAGGTACATGGGCTTGGGTTCGAACCAGCCCAGCGCCCGCATCCATTCGGGCGAAGCCGGCAGCAGGTTCAGCGCCACCGTGTAGTGGGGATCGCCCGGCACGGTATTGAGCGTCTTGTCGATCAGGTCGCGCGCCTGCAGCTGCTGATCCGTGGAGCCGAAACGCGCGCGGATGGTGCCCAGCGGCCCGTTCTGCTCATAGTAGGCGCCGGTCGTGGGGATCTTCGCCTGGGCGAGGATCTGTTCCACCGTGCCCAGCAGGGCGTTGTCGACCTTGACCGTCGCTTTCGCACTGGAAATCTGTACCGCGGGGGATTCGCCGTAGAAATTGGGCAGCGTATACAACAGGCCGATGACGACCGCGATCAGGACCGTAAGGTACTTCCAGAGGGGATAGCGGTTCATGGCCGGCTACTTGTAGGTGAAGAAAGACGGTTGAGGCGAAAAGCCGGGACGCTGCGCGCCGGGTCGAGCGGCTGCTGCGCCGCCGGCCCGGCATGCTGGGACGCTTACAGCGCCTTGATGGTTCCCTTGGGCAGCACGGTCGACACGGCGCTCTTCTGCACGACGACTTCGACGGGCTTGTCCGCGGACTCGGAGATTTCCACCGTGATGTAGGTGTCGGTGACGCGGGTGACCTTGCCCAGCACGCCGCCGGCGGTGACCACTTCGTCGCCCTTGCTCAGCGCGGCCAGCAGGTTGCGATGTTCCTTCTGGCGCTTCATCTGCGGACGGATCATCAGGAAATACAGGATGACGAACATCAGCACGATCGGCAGGAAGTTCATCAGCGCGCTTTCCGGGGCGGCTTGGGCGATGACCACGCCCAGGTTGTCGGTCATGAAGGACATCGGGATACTCCTGTGGAATCCGTCATGCGGATCCGGTTATCGGTTTTTGGTCTGGTTTTGGGTTTTTCGCGAGCCTGCGCATATTAGGCAGCCCGCTATTGTAGCGAAGCCGCCCGCCCGGGGCAGGCCCCCGCCGCCGCCCGCGCCCGGCGGGGACGGGGGGCGGCCGTCCGCTAGTCCACCCCGCGCGCCCGGTCGGCCGCGAACTGTGCCCGCCAGGCCTCGAAGCGGCCGGCGGCGATGGCTGCGCGCATCTCGCCCATCAGCGTCAGGTAGAAATGCAGATTGTGCAGCGTATTCAGCCGCGCGCCGGTGATTTCGTTGGCGCGCTGCAAATGGTGCAGGTAGGCCCGCGTGAAGTGCCGGCAGGTGTGGCAGGCGCAGCTGGGGTCCAGCGGCCGGGTATCGTCGCGGTAGCGCGCATTGCGGATCTTGACGTCGCCGTAGCGGGTGAAAAGCCAGCCATTGCGTGCGTTGCGCGTCGGCATGACGCAGTCGAACATGTCGACGCCCTGCGCCACGCCGGCCACCAGGTCTTCCGGCGTGCCCACGCCCATCAGGTAGCGGGGGGCCTGGGCCGGCAGGCGCGGCGCCACGTGCGCCAGGATGCGCATCATGTCTTCCTTGGGCTCGCCCACGGACAGGCCGCCGATCGCGTAGCCGTGGAAGCCGATGTCCAGCAGGCCCGCCAGCGATTCGTCGCGCAGGCGTTCGTACATCCCGCCCTGGACGATGCCGAACAGCGCATTGGGATTCGCCAAGCCGTCGAAGGCGTCGCGCGAGCGGCGCGCCCAGCGCAGCGACATCCGCATGGAGCGCGCGGCTTCTTCTTCCGTGGCGGCGCGGCCGTCGATTTCGTAGGGCGTGCATTCGTCGAACACCATCACGATGTCCGAGTTCAGCGCGCGCTGTATGCGCATGGACTCTTCCGGCGTCAGGAACAACCGGGCGCCGTCGATGGGCGAGGCGAAGCGCACGCCTTCTTCGGTGATCTTGCGCATGCCCTGCAGGCTGAACACCTGGAAACCGCCCGAGTCCGTCAGGATGGGCTTGTTCCATCCCATGAAGCCATGCAGGCCCCCGTGCTTTTCCATGATGTCCGTGCCCGGACGCAGCCACAGGTGGAAGGTATTGCCCAGCACGATCTGCGCGCCGACTTCTTCCAGCTCGTGGGGCAGCATGGCCTTGACGCTGCCGTAGGTGCCCACGGGCATGAAGATGGGGGTTTCGACCACGCCGTGGTTCAGCGTGATGCGGCCGCGGCGGGCGCCGCCATCGGTGGCCAGCAGTTGGAAATCGAGTCCTGTCATGGTGCGGTGGCCGCGGCGGCTTCGATGAACATCGCGTCGCCATAGCTGAAGAAACGGTAGCGTTGCGCCACGGCGTGGGCATACGCGCGGCGGATGGGGTCCATGCCCGCCAGCGCCGACACCATCATCAGGAGCGTCGACTGCGGCAGGTGGAAATTGGTGATCAGCACGTCCAGGGCCTGGAAGCGATAGCCCGGGGTGATGAACAGCCGCGTATCGCCCTGGGTGGCGCGCAGCGGCAGATGCTGGCCCGCGGCCGATTCCAGGGCGCGGGCGCTGGTGGTGCCGACCGCCACCACCCGCCCGCCGGACGCCTTGGCGCGCGCCACGGCGTCCGCCGTCGCCTGCGGAACGGTGTACCACTCGGCGTGCATGACGTGATCGGCGATGTTTTCCACGCGCACCGGCTGGAAGGTGCCGGCGCCGACGTGCAGGGTGACGAAGGCCCGTCCGACGCCCATGGCTTCCAGGCGGTCCAGCATGGCCTGGTCGAAATGCAGGCCGGCGGTGGGCGCGGCCACCGCGCCGGGTTCGCGGGCGTAGACGGTCTGGTAGCGGGTGTCGTCGTCGCTGTCCGGCGAGTGGGTGATATAGGGCGGCAGCGGCGTAGCGCCATGGGCGTCCAGCAAGGCAAGTACATCCTCGGGGAAGCTCAGGTCGAAGAGCTCGCCGGCGCGGCCTTCCACCACGGCATCGAAGGCGTCGGCCAGCCGCAGGACCGTGCCCGGCCCGGGCGATTTGCTGGCGCGCACGTGCGCCAGGGCGCGGCGCGGGCCGGTGATGCGTTCGACCAGGACCTCTATCTTGCCGCCGCTGGCCTTGTGGCCGGTCAGGCGCGCCTTGATCACGCGGGTATCGTTGAACACCAGCAGGTCGCCCGGGCGCAGCAGCGCGGTCACGTCGGCAAAGCGCCGGTCGTGCAGCTCGCCGTGGGCATCCAGGTGCAGCAGACGGCTGCCGCCGCGCTCGGCGCTGGGATGCTGCGCGATCAGCTCCGGCGGCAGTTCGTAGTCGAAATCGGAAAGGCGATGGGAAGAGGGCAGGGACGGAGACACGCTGGACGTGGAAATCGTAAAAAGCCAACCCGGCATTGTAGTAGCCCGGGCGCATGACCCGGGCTTGCAAGGTATCCTTGGCGCTCTTTGCGCTTTTCGGCGCTTTTTGGCGTTTTGGCGGACAGCGGACGGGAATGACGGAACGGGCGGGCGAACGCGCAGGCGAACGGGCAAGCGAACGGACGGCGGGGCGGTGGCCGGCATTGTGGCCGGCTTTGTGGTCCACGTCGCGGCCGGCATCGTGGCCGGCTTCGTGGCGATCGGTCGCGGCCGGTCTGATGGCTGTGTCCGCAATGGCCCTGTCCGCAACGGCCCTGATGCCCGGCGGCGCCGTCGCCCAGGGCCTGGCGCCCGCGTCAACCAATGTGCTTCCGCATGACCTGGCTGCGACCTGGCGAGCCAGCAAGCTGCCCTCTGGGTCGCTGTCGCTGGTGGTCCAGGAACTGGGCGGCCAGCGCCTGTTGTCCATCAATGCCAAGGAGCCACGCAATCCGGCGTCGGTGATGAAGCTGGTCACCACCTGGTCCGCCCTGTCCAGCCTGGGGGCCAACTACACGTGGCGCACCGAATTGCTGGCCCAGCCGGGTGCCCGGCCGAACGCCAGCGGCGTCCTGCCCGGCCCGCTGTATCTGCGTGCCGGCGGCGACCCCCTGTTCATGCTGCAGGACCTGTGGACGCTGCTGCGCGACCTGCGCCTGCATGGCGTGCGGCAGATCAACGACCTGGTGATCGACCGCACGATCTTCGGCCCGGTCGCCACCGATCCCGGCGCCTTCGACGGCGCCCCGGACCGTCCCTACAACGCCAGTCCGGACGCGCTCATGGTCGGCTTCGGCGCCCTGCGCCTGCTGTTCATCCCCGATCCGGCGGCGCGCCGCTGGCGGCCGGTGATCGACCCCCCGCTCCCCGGCGTGAGCATCAGCGGCCAGGTGGAATGGAGCGACGCCGCCTGCCCTGGATCGCCGGACGTCTCGACCGAGCCCCTCATCACGCAGCAGGGGATTACCTTGCGGGTGACCGGCACGGTGGCCGGTTCCTGCGGCGAATTCAGCCTGTACCGGCTGGCCCTGTCGCAGTCCGATTTCTCCACCGAAGTCATCCGGCAGCTATGGCGCGAGATGGGCGGCACGTTCACTGGCCAGGTGCGCGCCGGCATGGTGCCGCCGGACGCGGTCCCGCTGGCGTCCCACGAATCGCCGCCGCTGGGCGACATCATCCGCACCATCAACAAGCGCAGCAATAACGTCATGGCGCGCCTGCTGCTGCTGACCCTGGGCGCCGAAGGCGGCCGCCGTCCCGCCACCCCGGACACCGGCGCGGCCGTCGTGCGGCGCGTCCTGGGCAGCCAAGGGCTGTCCATGCCCGAGCTGGTCATCGACAATGGCTCGGGCCTGTCGCGGACGGGCCGCGTGTCGGCCGACAGCCTGGCGTCCATGCTGACCGTGGCCTGGAATTCGCCCTATATGCCGGAATTCATGTCTTCCCTGGCGATCGCCGGCGTCGACGGCACGGTGCGCCGCCGGCTGCGCGACAAGGACACCCGCGGCATGGCGCACCTGAAGACAGGATCGCTGGCGAACGTGCGATCCATGGCCGGTTATGTCCTGGGCGCGAGCGGCAAGCGCTACGTGGTGGTCAGCATCGTCAACGACGACCGCGCCGACGCGGTGCGGCCTTTCGACGATGCGCTGATCAAGTGGCTGGTCGATCGCTGAACAGGCTACGATTCCAACTATTGCCATCGGAGTATCCCCATGCCCGTGCATGAAATCCGCCACCCGCTCATCCGCCACAAGATCGGCATCATGCGGCGCGCCGACCTCAGCACCAAGAGCTTTCGCGAGCTGTCGCAGGAAGTCGCGGCCCTGCTGACCTACGAGGCCTGCAAGGACCTGCCCCTGGAGCACTGCCAGGTACAGGGGTGGAGCGGCGTGGTCGACGTGGAAAAGCTGGCCGGCAAGAAAATCACCGTGGTGCCCATCCTGCGTGCCGGCATCGGCATGCTGGACGGCGTGCTGACGCTGGTGCCCGGCGCCAAGGTCAGCGTCGTCGGCATCGCCCGCAACGAGGAAACCCTGCAGGCCCACACGTATCTGGAGCGCCTGGTGGCCGAGCTGGACCAGCGCGTGGCGCTGATCGTCGACCCCATGCTGGCGACGGCGGGCTCGATGTGCGCCACCATCGACATGCTGAAGCGGGCGGGGTGCCGCGATATCCGCGCGCTGGTGCTGGTGGCCGCGCCGGAAGGCATCGCCCGCCTGGACCGGGAACATCCGGACGTGCAGGTTTACACGGCATCCATCGATGAGCGGCTGAACGAGGACGGCTACATCATTCCCGGCCTGGGCGACGCGGGCGACCGGATCTTCGGTACGCGGCAGAAGGCGGAGTAGCCGGCGTCAGGCCGCCGGCACGGCGGCCATGCCGTCTATATGTTGTCCGAACCAGTGCAGCTCATTGGCCAGCGCCGCCACGCTGCCCACGATCAGCAGGGCGGGCGATCGTATTTCATGGGCCCGGGCCAGCGGCGCCAGGTCTTCCAGCCGGCCGGTCAGTACCCGCTGCTCCGGCCGGCTGCCGTTTTCCACCAGCGCGAAGGGGGTGTCCGCCGAGCGGCCGTGTTCGCGCAGGCGGCGCGACAAGGACTCCAACTGTCCCACACCCATATAGAAGGCCAGCGTCTGGTTGCCGCCCGCCAGGGCCTGCCAGTCCATGGCCTGGGCATTGTCATCGCGGCAATGGGCCGTGATCAGATGCAGCGACTGCGCGTGCTCGCGATGGGTCAGGGGGATGCCGGCATGCGCCGCGCAGGCCAGCGCCGCCGTCACGCCGGGCACGACCTCGTAGGGAACCCCGTGGGCCCGCAGGTATTGCAGCTCTTCGCCGCCGCGTCCGAAAATGAAGGCGTCGCCGCCCTTGAGCCGCACCACGCGGCGCCCGCGCCTGGCGTGCTCGACCATCAGGCCGTGGATGCGGGCCTGGGTGGCCGGGTGGTCTTCGCCCGGCCGCTTGCCCACGTCGATGCGTTCGGCGTCGCGCCGGGCCAGCGACATGATCTCGGCGCTGATCAAACGGTCGTACAGGATGACGTCGGCCTCGTTCAGGGCGCGCAGGGCCTTCAGCGTCAGCAGGCCAGGGTCGCCGGGGCCGGCGCCGACCAGTACCACGCTGCCCACCGGCGCCTCCTGCGGCTGCTCCAGCGCGGCTTCCAGCGCCTGCTCGGCTTCCGCCGGACGGGCCTGGCGCAGCAGCGCGGCGACCGGGCCATCCAGCAGGGTGTCGTAGAAGCGCCGCCGCGCGCCAAGATCCGGACGGCGTTCGCGGATGCGCGCCCGGTAGCGGGCCGCCAGCTCGGCCAAGGGGCCCAGGGCGTGGTCGAACAGGGATTCGATGCGTTCGCGCATGCGGCGGGCCAGCACCGGCGCCACGCCGGACGACGAGACCGCCACGATCAGCGGGGAACGGTCAACGATGGACGGCACCTGGAAGGAAGACAGCTTGGGGTCGTCCACCACGTTGGCCAGGATGCGCCGCGCGCCCGCCGCCACCGCCACCCGCGCGTTGACGGTTTCGTCATCGGTGGCCGCCACCACCAGCCAGGTGTCATCCAGCCAGGCTTCGTCGAACCGTCCGGGGATATGGGTCACCCTGCCAGCCTGCGCCAGCGCCGCCAGCTCCGGGTTCAGCTCGGGCGCCCCCACTTTCACGCGGGCCCCGGCTTCCAGCAGCGCCTGGGCCTTGCGCGCGGCGACGGCGCCGCCCCCCACGACCAGGACGAGGCGCTGGTTCAGGTCGGCGAACAGGGGAAATAGTTTCATGGCGGTCGGCGTATCGGGTGCGGCAAAACGACGCATAGCCCACCGTCGCGGCGCGAAGTGGGCAACAGGGGCATTCTAAAAAACCGCTCCCCGGCGGAGGAACGAAGTTATAGGCATGTTCTTATGAGTAATTGGAATATCAAGATGGAATTTTATGGGCGGACGCTATAAAGCGTCCTGTTTTCCCGTCCCGTGCGGGCAGCAGCCACGGTGTAGTATCGATGCACCCGCCCGACGCCACGGGCGGCCGCTTTCGAAGAGGTCTCCAACCGTGTATCCGCATTCCGCTTCCGACGCCGGGCTCCCCAACCGCCTACCCATGCAATCCGTCCCGCCGCGTCCCGGCCGCTGCGCCGGCGCCCGGCTTCCCCATGCCCTGGGGTACGCATTCGCGGCTGCCGCGATGTGGCTGGCCGCGGGCGCGGCCCAAGCCGGCGTCTGCGATGCTCAATTCGTGCGCGACGGCGGCCAGGTTCAGCTGACGGGTTCGGGCAATTTGCAACTGGGCGCCGATTTGGCGTTTGCCGAAGTAACCAAAAGCAATGGGGAGAACTGCCGGGCGCGCGTCAGCGGCGTCGCGACTTTTTCCTATGCCGGGTTGCCGCCGGGCAAATCCAAGCTGGATTATCTGATGACCGTGCGCGACGGCAAGGCGACCTTCGTGAAGTATGAAAACGCCGGCGAACGGCCTGCGGCGGACGGCCAGTTCGACCTGCGCATGCTGGGCCTGTTCGCCTACGACGGCAAGATCAGCGGGCCGGGCCAGAAGCTGCCCGGGGCGAATTTCCGCCTGAACATCGGCAAGGAGGCGCCCGTGGGCGGCACCCCCAGCACCACCGTGCGCATAGGCCAGAAGACCGTCGGCACCCGCCGCACCATGGAAACCGCCTTGGGGCAGCAGTCCTGCTGGCCGATTTCCTATCGCCGCGATACGGATCCGACCATGGCCACGTTCAAGGGCCTGACCATTCCTATCCCGGCGCTCAACACCACCGTCACCGATTGGTATTGCCCGGCCGTCAACCTGGTCATGAAGCAGGATATCGATCAGCAGGGCATCAAATCAGCGGTAGAGATAACCAAGGTCAAATAAAGGTCGAATAGACCGTTTGTGGGCGTAGCAGACGGTAGCAATAGGGGGCTTGAGGCAAAGCCCCGCTGGTATCATTGTTTTCGTCCAGGACTTGCAACAAGAAAGGAGCGAACATGAACGCGACATCTTCCGACGCCGCCAAAGACAACCTGATCGACAGCGTCAAAAGCAGCCTGAATGATGCGGAAAGCCTGCTGCGCGAAGCCGCCGCCAGCACCGGCGACAAGGCCGCCGAATTGCGCGACCGCGCGATGACTTCGCTCAAGCGCACCCGCGAAGCGCTTTACGAAGTGCAGGACGCCGTGGTCGAGCGTGGCCGCAAGGCAGCGCGCGCGACCGATGACTACGTGCACGACAATCCGTGGCAGGCCATCGGCATCGCGGGCGTGACGGGCCTGTTGCTGGGCCTGCTGATCGCGCGCCGCTGAACCCTCACCTCGCGGGCCGCCGGCGGGCGCGAATCCTTCGACCCGCCGGCGGTGCGCACATCAGAACATGCCCATACGCAAATCCTTGCTCGGCGTCGCCTCCAGCCTGGTCGAACTGGGGCGCACGCGTTTCGAGCTGCTGGCGCTGGAAGCCTCCGCGGAAAAAGGCCGGCTGCTCAAGCTGCTGGGCTGTTCCTTCGCGGCCCTGTTGTTCCTGACCCTGGCCGTGCTGGTATTTTCCATTTGGGTGGCCGTGTACTTCTGGCCCACCGATGAACGCTATCTGGCGTTCGGCGCGCTGGCGGCCGGTTATGCCATCCTGGGCGTCATCCTGCTGCTGGTCGTGCGCCGCATGCTGACGCAGGGCCCGGCGCCCTTCGCCGCCACGATGGAAGAACTGGCGCGAGACGTGCAGTTGCTCGAGCACCTGCGCATCAAGGCCCAGGAGGAAGAAGAAGCCGAACGCCGCGCCGAAGCCGAACGCCAAGCCCACGCCGCCCGCCGGCGGGAGACGCGCCATGAGTAAATTGTCCCCCGAGGTAGACCGCCAGGTGCGCATCGAGTTGCTGCGCGCCCGTGCCGCGGTCGAGCGCCAGGCGCTGGTGCACAACGTCGCCGGACTGACGCAGTCCCTGTCGCCTTCGCATCTGGTCAAGGGCCTGGTGCCGCGCTTCGGCGCGAGCAATATGCCCGGCCTGGCCTGGCAGGCCTTCAACCTGGCGCGCCGCTACCCCATCATCACATCCACGCTATCCACCGCATTCCTGGGCGGCAAGCGCTCCCGGCTGCTGAAGCTGGGCACCGCGGCCGTGGTCGGTTGGCAGGTGTTCCGCGGCTGGAAGGCGCGCCAGGCCGCCAGCGCCGCGGGTTCGGCGCAGGTCACAAACCCAACTGGCTCCACATCGCGTCCACCTTATTTTTGACGGCGGCGTCCATCACGATGGGCCGGCCCCACTCGCGGTCGGTTTCGCCGGGCCATTTGTTGGTGGCGTCCAGGCCCATCTTGCCACCCAGGCCCGACACCGGCGAAGCGAAATCCAGGTAGTCGATGGGCGTGTGTTCCACCAGGGTGGTGTCCCGTACCGGATCCATCCGGGTGGTCATGGCCCATACCACTTCTTTCCAGTCGCGCGGGTTGACGTCCTCGTCCACCACCACGATGAACTTGGTGTACATGAACTGCCGCAGCACGCTCCATAACCCGAACATGACACGCTTGGCGTGGCCGGGGTACTGCTTGCGGATGGACACCACGGCCAGGCGGTAGCTGCAGCCTTCGGGCGGCAGGTGGAAATCGACGATTTCCGGCAGTTGGCGGCGCAGCAGGGGCACGAACACTTCGTTCAGCGCCACGCCCAGCACCGCCGGTTCGTCGGGCGGCTTGCCCGTATAGGTGGAATGGTAGATGGGATCGCGGCGCATCGTGATGCGGTCCACCGTGAACACCGGGAACCAATCGCGTTCGTTGTAGTAGCCGGTGTGGTCGCCGTACGGGCCTTCCAGGGCCATCTCGTAACCCGTGTCCGGCGGCGGCGCCACGCCTTCGGGCACCACGGGCGCGACGGCGCGCGGATCGCTGGCCGGCAGCAGATGGCCTTCCAGGACGATTTCGGCGTAGGCGGGCACCGATAGTTCGCTGCCCAGCGCCTTGGCCACTTCGGTGCGCGATCCGCGCAGCAGGCCGGCAAACTGGTATTCGGAGAGGCTGTCGGGCACGGGCGTCACGGCACCCAGGATGGTCGCCGGATCCGCGCCCAAGGCCACAGCGATGGGAAAGGGCTGGCCGGGATGCGCCT
Organism: Bordetella genomosp. 8; assembly: GCF_002119685.1. Classification (NCBI taxonomy): domain Bacteria; kingdom Pseudomonadati; phylum Pseudomonadota; class Betaproteobacteria; order Burkholderiales; family Alcaligenaceae; genus Bordetella; species Bordetella genomosp. 8. The sequence continues at coordinate 1,091,445 of NZ_CP021108.1, forward strand.
GGGCATGTTCGCGGAAGTCCAGCGCGCCGCCCCGATGCGACAGCCAGCGCATGATCAGCTTGTTGCGGCCGACCGGCTGCTGGCGGTAGATTCCCAGGTTCTGGCGCCGTGCCCGCGGACCCTTGGTAATCACCAGGCCCCAGGTCAGCAAGGGAGCGACGTCACCGGGCCAGCACTTTTGCAGCGGCAGGCGCGACAGGTCCACGTCGTCGCCTTCCAGCACGATTTCCTGGCAGGCCGGGGCGCGCACTGTTTTCGGGCTCATGTCCCAGAGCGCGGCCTTCAGCATCGCGACCTTGGCGAAGGCGTCGCGCAGGCCCTTGGGCGGTTCGGGTTCGCGCAGGGACGCCAGCAGTTCGCCGGTATCGCGCAGCGCCTCGACCTGTTCCGCGCCCATGCCCCAGGCCACGCGCCTGGGTGTGCCGAACAGGTTGGCCAGCACCGGCATGCCCGCCGGACGGTCCTGGTGCATCGCGTTTTCGAACAGCAGGGCGGGGCCGCCCTTTTGCAGCACGCGATCGGCGATCTCCGTCATTTCCAGATGGGTGGACACCGGCGCGGCGATGCGCTTGAGGTCGCCGCGCGCTTCGAGTTGGGCGATGAAATCTCTTAAATCTCGGTATTTCACGGAAGGCCTAGGGGAGAGCGCGTGTGAGTTCGCGGAAGTTCGACAAAGTTGCCCAACGTTGCATGGTAATTACGGTATTTGTTACATATGGGCAGTCCATAAGAGGTTAACATCCCCTTCCCTATAAAACGCAGGAGGTCTCCAATGCCTTATGCGTCAGTCGCCAGTTATCCGGTTTTCCGGCAATTGGCACAAGGCGTTCACCGTTATCTCGGCGAATGGCTGCGTATCTGTTCCGTCTACCTGGGCATCGCGGTCATCGTCACAGTCAGCATGGGTTTGGCTTTACCTGGTCTGCGCGATCAGGCCTTGCAAGTACACAAAGCATTATTGACGGCGCTTGCACCCGCGACGGTTTCACCGGCGGGATCTTCGGATAGCGCCTATGCCGACGCCGACACGCTGTCCGACCTGGACGCGGACGATAGCAACAGGACAGATGGTTCGCCGGGCGCCGTTGCGCTGGCAGTGCCGGATACCGGCAATAACGCGACCGCTTTCCTTACGCCTTTGCCTCATCCCGAACTCAAGCCGGCGCCGAGAGCCGAAACCGTGAGCACCGGGCAGACCGAAGCCCTGCGCAACTATATCTCGCGCAAGTACAAGGTCGCCTCGGATGCCACCGCGGTGCTCGTGAACACCTCGTACAAGGTGGGGCGAGAGCTGAAGATCGATCCGCTGCTGTTGCTGGCGGTGATCGCGGTCGAGTCGCGCTACAACCCGTTCGCTGAATCCAGCGTGGGCGCGCAGGGCCTCATGCAGGTGATGACCAGCGTGCATCAGTCCAAGTTCGATGCCTATGGCAAGAAGGGCGCGCTGGACCCGGTCTCCAACATCCGCGTGGGCGCCGGCATCCTGAAGGACTGCATCAAGCGCCGGGGTTCGGTGCCGGGCGGTTTGGCGTGCTACGTCGGCGCAAGCGGTGCGAACGACGGCGGCTACGGCGACAAGGTGCAGGCGGAACGCCGCCGCCTGGCGCTGGCGTCGGGCATCCCGCTGGCGCGGGACTAGGACCGGGACGGGGCCCGTCGTTTCTAAGGGCGCAGCGTGTCCAGGAACCCGCCGATGCGGTCCACCGCCGCCCGCAGCTGTTCCATGCCGGTCGTGTACGCGAAGCGCACGGTGCGGCTGGCGTGCGCCGGACCGAAATCCAGGCCCGGGACGGCGGCCACCCCGGCTTCCTGCAGCAGCCGCATGGCAAAGCTGGCGCTGTCCATGCCCCAGCGCGCCACGTCGGCATAAATGTAGAAGGCGCCATCCGGCTTGACCGGAACCTGGATCCCCAGGCGGTCGAAGGCTTCCAGCAGGAAGTCGCGGCGAGCCTGGAACGCCAGGCGCCGCTCTTCGTAAAGCGCCAGCGTGTCGGGCTGGAAGCAGGCCAGGGCCGCGTGCTGGGCCAGGGTCGGGGCGCAGATCGCCAGGCTGGCGGCCATTTTCTCCACGGTGGCCACCATGGACTGCGGCACGATCAGCCAACCCAGCCGCCACCCTGTCATATTGAAGTACTTGGAAAAGCTGTTGATCACGATGACGTCGTCATCCAGGGCCAGCGCCGAGCGCGGCTGGCCGTCGTAGGACAGCCCAAGGTAGATTTCGTCCATCAGCGTGAAACCGCCGCGTGCACCGATCTCGCCCAGCAGCTCCGCCAGCTCCGGCTGCGCCACCGAGGTGCCGGTGGGATTGCTGGGTGACGCGATGATCGCCCCGCGTGTGCGGGACGACCAGTGCTCGCGCAGGTCCGCGGCCGACAATTGGAAGCGCTTGGCCGGCGTGCTCGGTATCAGGCGCGGCCGGCCGCCCGACGCCAGCACGAAATTGCTGTTGGCGGGATAGGAGGGGTCCGGCATGAGCACTTCGTCGCCCGGATTGACCAGGGCGGCGCATGCCAGCGACAGCGCGCCCGAGGCGCCCGCCGTCACGATGACGCGCGATGGATCGACATGGGCGCCGAAACGGGTGTAGAACCCGGCGATGCGTTCACGCAGCGCGGACAGGCCGGCGGGCGGGCTGTAGCCGCTCTGGCCCGCGCGCGCGGCGCGTTCCAATGCTTCCACCACCTGGGCGGGCGCGGTAAAGTCCGGTTCGCCTATGCCCAGGCTGATGATGTCGCGCCCCGCCGCCTGCATGGCCTGCGCTTTTTTGAACACCTCCACCGCGTGGAACGTCAGGAATTCATGGGTACGGTCGGCGAGGGGAGACATACGGATGCTTGCTGCGGTCGCGGATTAGGAAGAAAGGAATTGTAGTCATGCAGCCATCGCGACGCGCGTTTCTGATGGGCCGCGCCACGCCGCGCACGCCGTGGCAGGTGTTTTGCCACAGCCTGCGCAGGGTGTGCGCCGGCGAGCTCAAGGTGATCCAGGCGGCCGAGGCCGCGCCGCAGGCGCGCTGGACACCCGTCGATGGCGCCGACGTGCGGCAAGCCAGGCTGCTCTGCCTGGAGCACGGGGTGCAACTGGCCCTGGCCGGATCGGCCGGGGCGGTGGACGGCAGGCCGGTGCTATGGGTGGATCCGGCGGCCTTGAACAGGCTCGTGCGCGAGCCGGGTGCCGTGCCGCGTTGGCGCGCCGGGCCCGGCGTGACACTCGGTCAGCTGGCCGGCGTCGGCCTGCCGCAATTCACGGACGCCGATCCGGCGCGCACGCTGGCCGCGTGGTTCGCCGACCGGCGCGCGGCGGCCTGGCCGACCGGGCGCGGGGATCTGTCGGGCGTGTACGAGGCCGACGTACTGCTGGCCGATGGCGTGGCGGAAACGCTGGGTCCGTTCGGCGCGGACGATGGCCGCCCCTTGCGCAGCGCGACCCTGCAGCAGCTGGTGCCGGCGTTGTTCCGCCTGGCGTCCGGCGAGGAAGCGCGCTGGTGCGCCGAGCAGCCGGTGTGGCCGGCGCGTTACCGGCTGGATGCCTTGCTGCCGGCCGCGCCCGCCACGGTGAACCTGGGATGCCTGCTGCATGGCCATGAGGGTACCCTGGCGTGGCTGGAAAGCCTGGTCCTGCAGGCTCCGCCGCAGGGCTTGCCGTCCGTATCACCGCCCGCGATGCCAGCCGCATCGCGACCTGAGTCGCTGCCGGCATCGCCTACGGACTCGCCCACCGGATCGTCGCCCGCGGCGCCGGAGGCTGCCGGGGCGGCCATGTCGCTTCCTCCGGCGCGCGCGCGGGCGCTCGACAGGCGCATCAAGGACAGCTTCGACCCCGCGGGAGTGTTCCCCGAACCGGCCTGACCATGCGCTGCCACCCGCCGCCGCGCGGGCGCACCGCCGCATCGGAGTAAGATTGAAGACTTTCGTTTGTAAGAAATGATGAGGCGGCTACCCACGCCAGTCTCCATTTCCCCGCTTCCCGCGCCCGCCGCGCGCCCCACGAGGGCCGCCCCGCCGGCGCGTTTCGACCCGATTCCCGGCACAGGGTCCGGCAAGGGACTAGAATCCTGCCTTTTCGGTTTTCAACTTTCTTCACACGTATCAAGCGATCATGGACGCCAATCTGCGCAAGGCCGCGCTCGAATATCACGAGCAGGACCGCCCCGGCAAGATCTCGGTCACGCCGACCAAGCAACTGACCAACCAACGCGATCTGGCACTGGCCTACACGCCCGGCGTCGCGGCCGCCTGCGAAGAAATCGTCACGGATCCGGTGAACGCCTATCGCTACACCAGCCGCGGCAATCTGGTTGGCGTCATCTCCAACGGTACGGCGGTGCTGGGCCTGGGCAATATCGGCGCGCTGGCGTCCAAGCCCGTGATGGAAGGCAAGGCCGTGCTGTTCAAGAAGTTTGCCGGCCTGGATGTGTTCGACATCGAGATCAGCGAAACCGATCCCGACAAACTGGTGGAAATCATCGCCGGCCTGGAACCCACGTTCGGTGGCATCAACCTGGAAGACATCAAGGCGCCGGAATGCTTCGTCGTGGAGCGCAAGCTGCGCGAACGCATGAAGATCCCGGTCTTCCATGACGACCAGCACGGTACCGCCATCACGGTCTGCGCGGCCTTCATCAATGGCCTGAAGGTGGTGGGCAAGGACATCGCCAAGGTCAAGGTGGTGACCTCGGGCGCGGGCGCCGCGGCGCTGGCCTGCCTGGAACTGATGGTGGATCTGGGCCTGCCCATCGAAAACATCTGGGTGACCGACATCGAAGGCGTGGTGTACGAAGGCCGCACCACGCTCATGGATCCGGACAAGGCCCGCTTCGCGCGCAAGACCGACCTGCGCAAGCTCGGCGAAGTGATCGAAGGCGCCGACGTCTTCCTGGGCCTGTCGGCCGGCAATGTGCTGAAGCCGGAAATGGTGGCCGCGATGGCCGCCCGTCCGTTGATCCTGGCGCTGGCCAACCCCACGCCCGAAGTCCTGCCGGAAGTGGTCAAGAGCGTGCGCGACGACGCCGTGATGGCGACCGGCCGCTCGGATTACCCGAACCAGGTCAACAACGTCCTGTGCTTCCCGTATATCTTCCGCGGCGCGCTGGACGTGGGCGCGACCACCATCACGCGCGGCATGGAAAAAGCCGCGGTGTACGCCATCGCCAAGCTCGCTCAGGAAGAACAGAGCGAAGTCGTGGCCGCCGCCTACGGCACTTTCGATCTCTGTTTCGGACCCGAATACTTCATTCCCAAGCCGTTCGATCCACGCCTGATCGTGCGCATCGCCCCCGCCGTGGCCAAGGCCGCGATGGAAGAGGGCGTGGCAACGCGTCCGCTGGCCGACATGGACAACTATGTCGAACAGCTGCAGCAGTTCGTCTACCACTCCGGCGCTTTCATGAAGCCGGTGTTCGCGGCGTCCAAGCGCCTGGTGCGCGAAGGCGCCAAGTCGCGCGTGGTGTTCACGGAAGGCGAAGACGAGCGCGTGCTGCGCGCGGTACAGGTGGTGGTGGACGAAGGCCTGGCCAAGCCCATCCTGGTCGGCCGCCCGGCCGTGCTGGCCGCGCGCATCGAGCGCCTGGGCCTGCGCATCCGCCTGGGCGAGGACGTCGAGGTCACCAATCCCGAATACGACGAGCGCTTCCATCGCTACTGGACCACGTATTGGGAATTGATGTGCCGCCGCGGCATCACCAAGGAAATGGCGCGCGTGGAAATGCGCCGCCGGCTGACGCTGATCGGCGCGATGATGGTCCACCTGGGCGATGCCGACGGCATGATCTGCGGCACGGTCGGCGCGTACGCCGACCACCTGCGCTTCGTCGACGAAGTGATCGGCAAGCGCGCCGGCAGCAACGTCTACGCCGCGATGAGCATCCTGTTGCTGTCCGAGCGTACGGTCGTGCTGGTGGATACGCACATCAACGAGGATCCCACCGCCGAACAGATCGCCGAGTTCACGATCGCCGCCGCGCAGGAAATGAGCCGCCTGAACGTCGCGCCCAAGGTCGCCTTGCTGTCGCGTTCGAACTTCGGTTCCGGCAGTTCGTCGTCGGGCGAGAAGATGCGCGAAGCGCTGCAACTGGTGCGCGAGCGTGCGCCCGAGATCGAAATCGACGGCGAAATGCATGGCGATTGCGCGCTGGACGAAGAACTGCGCCTGCGCATCCTGCCGTCGTCGACGCTGAAAGGAAGTGCCAATCTGTTGGTATGTCCCAACGTCGATTCGGGCAACATCGCGTACAACCTGCTGAAGACGGCGGCTGGCGGGAATGTCGCCGTCGGTCCTTTCCTGCTGGGGGCCAATGCGCCGGTGCATATCCTGACGTCCAGTTCCACGGTGCGCCGTATCGTGAACATGACGGCCCTGGCCGTGGTTGACGCCAACAATCGCCGCTAAGGAAGTCGCGACACGGCCGGCCAGCCATGGCCGGCGCCGGTCCAAGGGGCCGGAGCGCCGGGCAGCAGCCCGGGCTCCGGCCCTTTTCATTGCATCCTGCTCGTTGTATCTTCCGAATCCAATGCGCCGACCGTGGATATCGCGTGGATCGGGAGCGTGCAAAAACATGGCGCGGCGCGATTGATCGAACCGGTTTATGCCGATACGATGCAGCGTAATCCGCGGATGACTCGCGGTCGATTTTTTTGCAGGAGGTCCGAGCATGGCCAGAACAGGTCAGCCCGCATTGCAGCGACAGTTGCAGCGTGGCGGCGAGCTCGATGCTGCTGCGCTGGACAGGGAATCGGTGGCGGACGCCGCCGGCGAATTGCGCGCGGCCTTGTACGTCGCGGACTGCGATCGCGCGCGCAGCAGGTCGGCCGTATTCCGCGCCATCGCCAAGGCGGTGGACTTTCCCATGCACTTCCGCAGTTTCGATGAGTTGTCGGATTGCCTGTCCGACACCGTGCTGGATCAGAAGGTCGGCGTCGTGTTGTGGTTGCACAAGCTGCATTCCGGCGACCCCGCGTTGGAAGAAGACGCGTCGCGCATACTCTCCATCTGCCAGGACGTCACCGAATACGCCCGTGAAAACGGCCGGCTGTTCGCCTATGTCGTGGAACACGCGGGCGCCCACCCCGCGGCGGAACCGGGCGTGGCCGCCGCGCCTTATGGCGAAGCCGACTGAAGCCCGGCGCGATCCCAGTCCAGCAGCGCCGTTGCCGCGGCCGCCAGCGCCAGGCCGGCGGTTTCGGTCCGCAGCACACGTGGCCCAAGGCTGACCACGTCCACCCCGGCGGCGCGCGCGGCGTCGCGCTCCGCGTCCGACCAGCCGCCTTCGGGTCCCACCAGCAGCTCGATCGCCCGCGCGTCCCCGATATCCTGTAGCGCCGCCTTCAGCGGCCGGCCGTTCTCCGGATGGCACAGCAGCCTGAGTCCCGTGGCGGCGGTTTCCAGCCAGCGCGCCAGGGGCATGACCGGATCGATCCGCATCAGCCTGTTGCGCCCGCATTGCTCGCTGGCGGCCGTGGCGATGCGCCGCCAGTGCGCCAGGCGCTTGTCCTGGCGCTCGCCGTTGAGCTGCAGGACGCTGCGCTGCGCGGCGATGGGCACCAGCCGCTGTACGCCCAGCTCAACGGATTTTTCGACGATCCAGTCCATTTTGTCGCCCGACGGCAGGCCCTGGACCAGGGTGATGGTCCCCGCCAGTTCGGCCTCGCGAGCATCGTGCGCGCCCAGCTCGGCATGCACCGCCTTGCCGTTGATCGCCAGCGTCGCCGGATACTCCCCGCCCGTGCCGTCGAACAGCACCGCCGTGTCTCCATCGCGCAGGCGCAGGACGCGCGCGGCATGGTGCGCGATGGCGTCGGGCAGTTCGATGCGCGCATGGGGCGCGAGGGCGAATGAACAATAGAAGCGAGGGCTGGGCATGGGATGTGGGCCTGGGCGGCCATCGTAAACGTGCGGATGTCCGGCGCATCTTACCCGCCGGCGCCCCGCGTCCATCGTCTGGCCGGCCGCGCACTAGTTCGCCCGGGCGAGACCGCGCGGCCGGCCGGCCCCCGGCCGGATGCTAAAATCGTGAGCTCTTCAAACCCCAGGCCCGGCTCCTTTCTATCGCCGCCGGGACAGCGTGTGCAGCGAGCCCTTCCAGAATGAGCAATCCGACCGCCCGACAACCTTCTTTGGCGGATGCCATCCGCGCTTTGGCGATGGACGCCGTACAGCAGGCGAACTCCGGGCACCCGGGTGCTCCCATGGGCATGGCGGAAATCGCGCAGGCGCTGTGGACGCGCCACTTGCGCCACAATCCGGCCGATCCGGCCTGGCCCGGCCGCGACCGCTTCGTGCTGTCCAACGGCCATGGCTCGATGCTGCTTTACTCGCTGCTGCACCTGACGGGCTACGACCTGCCCATCGAAGAGATCAAGCAATTCCGCCAGATGCACTCGCGCACGCCAGGGCATCCGGAAGTCGGCATCACCGCCGGCGTCGAAACCACCACCGGCCCGCTGGGCCAGGGCCTGGGCAATGCCGTCGGCATGGCCTTGGCCGAAGCCCTGCTGGCGGCGGAATTCAACCGCCCCGGCCATGACGTGGTGGATCATCACACCTATGCCTTCGTCGGCGACGGCTGCCTGATGGAAGGCATCTCGCACGAAGTGTGCTCCCTGGCCGGCACGCTGCGCCTGTCCAAGCTCGTCGTGCTGTACGACGACAACGGTATTTCGATCGACGGCAAGGTGGAAGCCTGGTTCGGCGACGACACCGCCAAGCGCTTCGAAGCCTATGGCTGGAACGTGATCCGCGGCGTCGACGGCCACGATGTCGATGCCGTCGATGCCGCCCTGCGCCAGGCACGCGCGAACGCCGCCAGCCATGGCGGGCCGACCCTGATCGCTTGCCGTACCGTCATCGGCAAGGGCGCGCCCAATGTGGCGGGCACCGACAAGGTCCACGGCGCCCCGCTGGGCAAGGACGAAATCGCCGCCACGCGCGCCGCCCTGAACTGGCAGTACGAGCCCTTCGTGATTCCTTCCGAGGTCTACGAAGGCTGGGACGCGCGCCGGGCGGGTTCCGTGGCGCAGAACGAATGGCAGACGCGTTTCGACGCCTATGCGCGCCAGTTCCCCACGGAAGCGGCGGAATTCTCCCGCCGCATGCGTGGCGAACTGCCCGCCGATTTCGCCGACAAGGCGCGCGCCTTCGTAGCCGCCATGGTGGAAAAGGCGGAAACGGTGGCCACCCGCAAGGCCTCGCAGTACGCCATCGGCGCGCTGGCCCAGGCCTTGCCGGAACTGCTGGGCGGCTCGGCCGACCTGACCGGCTCCAACTACACCGACTGGAAGGGCGTGGCGCCGGTGCGCGCCGGCGACAAGGCCATCCAGTTCGGCCGCCACATTAACTACGGCGTGCGCGAATTCGGCATGGCCGCCATCATGAACGGCATTGCCCTGCACGGCGGTTACCTGCCCTTCGGCGGCACCTTCCTGACGTTCTCCGACTACTCGCGCAATGGCCTGCGCATGGCCGCGCTCATGAAGCAGCGGGTGGTGCACGTGTTCACGCACGATTCCATCGGCCTGGGCGAAGACGGCCCGACGCACCAGTCGATCGAGCATGCCAACAGCCTGCGCCTGATTCCGAATCTGTCGGTGTGGCGCCCCTGCGATACCACCGAAACCGCCGTCGCCTGGATCGAGGCGGTCAGCCGTCCGGCCAGCATCGGCATGGCTGTGCACGATGGCGGCCCCAGCGCGCTGCTGCTGTCGCGCCAGAATCTGCCTTTCGTGCCGCGGGACGAGGCCACCCTCGCCGCGATCGCGCGCGGCGGCTATGTGCTGCGCGATGCTTCCGACGCCCGCGCCGTCATCATCGCCACCGGATCGGAAGTCGCCCTGGCGCTCGCAGCACAGGACTTGCTGGCCAAGGAAGGCGTCGCGGTGCGGGTCGTGTCCATGCCCAGCACGGACGTCTTCGACAAACAGGACGCCGCTTGGCGCGCCGCCGTATTGCCCAAGGGCGTGCCGCGCGTCGCCGTCGAGGCCGGCACGACCGGCCTGTGGCATAAATACGTGGGATTGGAAGGCGCGGTCGTCGGTATCGACCGCTATGGCGAGTCGGCGCCGGCCGGCGTGCTGTTCCCCTTCTTCGGCCTGACTGCCGAGAAGGTCGCCGCTGCCGTGAAACAGGTTTTGTAAACGAGGAGATCGAGTCATGACCATACGTGTTGCCATCAACGGCTACGGCCGCATCGGACGCAACGTCCTGCGCGCGCACTATGAAAGCGGCAAGAAGCACGACATCCAGATCGTCGCCATCAACGACCTCGGCGATCCCAAGACCAATGCGCACCTGACGCGCTACGACACGGCGCATGGCCGCTTCCCCGGTACCGTGGAAGTCGACGGTGACTACATGGTCGTCAATGGCGACAAGATCCGCGTGCTGGCCAATCGCAATCCGGCCGAACTGCCCTGGGGCGACCTCAAGGTGGACGTGGTGCTGGAATGCACCGGCTTCTTCACCAGCAAGGAAAAGGCCAGCGCGCACCTGAAGGGCGGCGCCAAGAAGGTGATCATCTCCGCGCCCGGCGGCAAGGACGTCGACGCCACCGTCGTGTACGGCGTGAACCACCAGACACTGAAGGCCGAGCACACCGTCATTTCCAACGCGTCCTGCACCACCAACTGCCTGGCCCCGCTGGTCAAGCCGCTGCATGACGAACTGGGCGTGGTGTCGGGCCTGATGACGACGATCCACTCCTACACCAACGACCAGGTGCTGACCGACGTCTACCACGAAGACCTGCGTCGCGCCCGTTCGGCCACCATGAGCATGATCCCCACCAAGACCGGCGCCGCCGCGGCGGTGGGCCTGGTGCTGCCGGAGCTAAACGGCAAGCTGGATGGCTTCGCGATCCGCGTGCCGACCATCAACGTGTCGATCGTCGACCTGTCCTTCATCGCCAAGCGCGAGACGTCGGTCGAGGAAGTGAACGGTATCCTGAAGGCCGCCTCGCAGGGCGCGCTAAAGGGCATCCTGGAATACAACACCGAACCGCTGGTCTCGGTGGACTACAACCACAACCCGGCATCGAGCACGGTCGACGCCACGTTGACCAAGGTGTCCGGCTCGCTGGTCAAGGTGTCGTCGTGGTACGACAACGAGTGGGGCTTCAGCAACCGCATGCTGGACACGACCGTTGCGCTCATGAACGCTAAATAGGCCCACCCCGGCAGGAAGATTCTGCCCGCAAGAAACGGGTGCCCTCGGATCGCGGACGCCGAGGATCCGGGTCCCCCGGTCCTCCAGCGTCGCCCCCTGGAGGGGGAAGCGCGCAGCGCTTCGGGGGTGGGCCGTCTTCTCTCGGGCAATGGCAAAGGGACGGTCGACGTTCCTTTTTTTTGCATAGCGTGGGAATGATGGGGAGGAGTTTTTCATGTCCAAGGTAAATACTTTGTCCGCGCTGGCCAAGGCCGGCGCGCTGAAAGGCAAGCGCGTTTTCATCCGTGCCGATTTCAACGTGCCGCTCGATGACGCCGGCAACATCACGGAAGACACGCGCATCCGCGCCTCCGTGCCGGGCATCCGCATGGCGCTGGATGCCGGCGCAGCGGTGATGGTGACTTCCCACCTGGGGCGGCCCAAGGAAGGCCAGCTCACCGACGCCGACAGCCTGGCACCCGTGGGTCGCCGCCTGTCCGAGCTGCTGGGCAGCCCCGTCCCGCTGGTACGCGACTGGGTGGATGGCGTGCAGGTGGCACCGGGCCAGGTCGTCCTGCTGGAAAACTGCCGGGTGAACCCCGGCGAAAAGAAAAACGACGAAGCCCTGTCGCGCAAGATGGCCGCGCTGTGCGACGTCTATGTCAACGATGCGTTCGGCACCGCCCATCGCGCCGAAGCCACGACCTACGGCATCGCCCGTTTCGCGCCGGTGGCATGCGCCGGCCCCTTGCTGGAGGCCGAGCTGGACGCGCTGGGCCGCGCCTTGCACGAACCCAAGCGGCCGCTGGTCGCCATCGTGGGCGGCTCCAAAGTGTCCACCAAGCTGAGCATCCTGCAGTCCCTGGCGAGCAAGGTCGACCAACTGGTGGTGGGCGGCGGTATCGCCAATACCTTCATGCTGGCGGCGGGCAAGTCCATCGGCAAATCGCTGGCCGAGCCGGACCAGAAGAACGAAGCAGTGGCCGTCATCGACATCATGCGCAAGCGCGGTGCGGATGTACCCATTCCGACGGACGTGGTCTGCGCTCCGAGCTTCGGCGCGGACGCGCCGGCGACGGTCAAGGCCGCCGACGCGATCGGCGCCGACGACATGGTGCTGGACATCGGCCCGCAGACCGCGCAGGCGCTGGCGGACATCCTGAAGAAGGCGGGCACCATCGTGTGGAACGGGCCGGTGGGCGTGTTCGAGTTCGAACAGTTCTCGCACGGGACCGAGGTGATCGCCCGCGCGATCGCCGAATCGTCGGCGTTTTCCATCGCCGGCGGCGGCGATACCCTGGCGGCGATCGCCAAGTTCGGCATCACGGACAAGGTGGGCTATATCTCTACCGGCGGCGGCGCCTTCCTGGAGTTCCTGGAAGGCAAGACGCTGCCCGCGGTGGAGATCCTGCAGCAGCGGGCCGGCTGATCGGAATACGCCGCGCGCCTGGGCGCGCGGCTAGCCCCGGCTGGCCAGCCAGCGGCGCACGCCGGGATGATCCCACTGGGCCTGGGCATACTCCCGTAGCGTTTCCGGCAGTTCATCGCCGGGGACCGCCAGGCGATTGAGCATCAGCGCCAGATCCAGATCGGCCAGCGACCAGGCGCCGAACAGGTGCGCCTGCCCCTGGGCGAGCAGGGAGCTGGCCACCCGTACCAGCCGCGCGGCGTCGCACAAGCCGGCGTCGCTCAGGGGCGCGGGTCGCGCGCCTTCGAAAACCACTTCGGTGGGACGATCGCGGCGCAGGGCGTGCAGGTCGCTGCGCAGCCAGGATTGCACCTGCCGCGCCTGTGCGCGCGGACGCGGATCGGCGGGATACAGGGTCGCGTACTCGGGCGGCGGAAATGCCTGCTCCAGGTATTCGGCGATGGCGCTCGATTCGCTCAGGTAGAAATCCAGATGTGCCAGCACCGGCACCTTGCCGATGGGCGAACGGTGCAGGAAAGGCGCGGTACGCTGGTCGCCCTGCTCCAGATCGATCTGCCTGACCTCGAAGTCCAGCCCTTTTTCCTCCAGGGCCACGTACGCCGACAACGCGTAGGGGCTCAGGAATTGGGCGTCGACATATAGGGTCAGCGGTACGGCCACGGTCTCCTCCAGGTTTATCCACGCGAACGTTGGACTGGACCGGTCGCGCGTATACAGATACTAGCAGCGCGCGGGCCGGTGCGCTGGCGACAGGAAGAGCAGGTCGTCAGGCGGACAGGACGGCGCGGTTGCGGCCGCGCTGCTTGGCCCGGTACAAGGCGTGATCGGCGCTTTCGATGACCGCCTGGATGTCCGCGTCGCGCGCGCTGGCGACGGCGATGCCCAGGCTGATGGTGATGCGTATGGTCACGTGGTGATAGTCGATGGGCGTTTCCTGCACGTTCCGGCGCATGCGCTCGGCCGTGGCCAGGACGGCATTGGGGGAGGCGCCGGCCAGCAGGATGACGAACTCCTCGCCGCCGAAGCGGGCGACCAGGTCATTTTCACGGACCGAGCCGGTCAGTATCTCGCCGACCTTGCGGATGGTGGCGTCGCCGGCCCCGTGGCCATGGTTGTCGTTGACCAGCTTGAAGAAATCGATATCGGCCATGATGACCGCGACCTGGCCCATGCGCGAACTCTGCTCGGCCATCAGCATGGCGGCGGCGTAGAGGAAGGAGCGGCGGTTGAGCAGGCCGGACAGCGGGTCGATGCCGGCGGCCTTGCGCAGTTCGCTGATCTCCTGCACGTAGCGCTGTTCCTCGATCTGGGCGCGGCGCTGGGCATGCTCGGCGCGCGCCTGCTCGACGTCCAGGCGCCGCATCAGCGAACGCAGCGCGGCGGAGAGGTCGACGATTTCGCGGGCACCGGCCAGACGGGGCAGCATGGTGACCGTCTCGTCCCGGCCCAGGCGGCTGGCGGCCTCGGTCAACGCGCGCAGCGGCCGCGCGATGCGCTTGGCGATGGTCCACATGAGGGCGATGCCGGCGATGCTGATCAGCACGCTCAGGATCAGCACGCGCCACTCCAGCCGCCGGACGGCCGCGTAGGCATCGCGGGACGGCTGCTGCGCGACGATGATCCAGTTGCGGCCAGGGTAGTCGCGATAGCCGGACGCCAGGGCGTAGCCCGTCAGCATTTCGCCCTGGTCCGTCTGCAGCTCGAAGTAGCCCTGGCGGGAGGCGCGCATCTCGGCGATCCGTTCGTCGGAGAAAGGCCGGCTACCCAGCCGCGGGCCCAGCAGCATGGTGCCGTCCGAAGACAGTATCCACAGGTCGCGGACGCCGCCGGATGTGTCGGCCTCCAGCATGGTGCGCCGGACGTCCGCGGCCCAGGTCCAGCTCAGGTGCGCGCCCAGGACGCCCACGAGCCGGCCCCGGTCGACGATGGGGGCGGAAATCTCCACGAAGCGGAAGCCTTTGCCGCGCGGTCGGCCCAGCAGTTCGTTAAGCATGTTGGATTCGCGGACGTCGCCGATGTTGGGCGCCTCCCGGCCCCGCTTGAACCACATGCGATCGGCGACGGAACTGCCTTCCAGCTTGCCCTGCGTGGAGACGACAACGTTGCCCGCCGGGTCGGTGACTCCCATCCAGGCATAGTCCGTCATCGATTGCTGGCGGCCGGTCAGCAGGCCACGCAGTGCGGCGGGCTCCATGGTACGGGTGGTCGGCGCTTCCGCCAGGTTGCGGATTTCGCGGAAGCGCTCGAACATGTCGCGGTCCAGCGTGCGCGCCATGGCGCTGGCGATATCCGCCACGTGCTGCTCGATCAGGTCCCGCGTCTGGCGCTGGCCCATGTAGGCCGCACCGCCGGCCGCCGCCGCCACGAGGGCCAGACAGAGGGTACCGGCCAGCAGTAGGATCTGCTGCTGGATCGTGAGGGTTTGGCGACGGAGCAAGCCTGCTGCCTGGCTGATATGAACGGCACTCATTCTGTCGCAAAGCCCGTCGTCGCGCTACATTTTGTTCCCGCAAACTGCCGCTCGGTGCAATCCCCCTGACGGCTGATCGCCGGACCGCTGCTGCCGGTGTAGCGTTCTGGTAGCCATGCGGTCGCCTTACATTGAAAACAGGCCATCCACCCCGATATATCCACTATCTGAAAGTTTATGACCCGGTCTCCGGGAACGGGCGCTATGGAGTTCAAAGACTATTACGACATTCTGGGCGTGGAACGCGGCGTGGGCGACGATGAGCTCCGCCGTGCCTATCGCAAGTTGGCGCGGCAATACCATCCCGACGTCAGCACCGAGCCCAACGCGGAAGCGCGCATGCGCGACATCAACGAGGCCTACGACGTCCTGCGCGACGCGGAAAAGCGCGCCGCCTATGACGACCTGGCGGCCGGCGTAAGCGCGGGCGGCGGGCATCGGCCGCCGCCGGGGTGGGACCAGGGCTTCGAGTTCACGTCGAACAATGGGGCTGAAGATGCCGACTTCAGCGAGTTCTTCTCGTCGCTGTTCGGCAACGCGACCCGCAAGCGGACGCGCGGATTCCGCGCGCGCGGCGAGGACCACCACGCCACCATCGAAGTCGACCTGGAAGACGCCCTGCATGGCGCCGAGCGGGAGATCAGCTTGAGGTCCATGAAAATGGACGAGCAGGGACGTCCGCGGCTGCAGGAGCGCAAGCTCAGCGTGAAGATACCCCCCGGTATCCGCGAAGGCCAGCGCATCCGCCTGGCCGGGCAGGGCATGGCCGGCTACGCGGGCGGCGGCGCGGGTGACCTGTATCTTGAAGTCCGGCTCAAGCCGCACCGCCTGTACCGCGTCGACGGCCGCGACCTGTCCTTGACCTTGCCCGTGGCGCCCTGGGAAGCGGCGCTGGGCGCCTCCGTGACGGCGCCCACGCCGGCCGGTCCGGTGGAGGTCGCGATACCCGCGGGGTCGCGCAATGGCGGCAAGCTGCGCCTGAAGGGACGCGGGTTGCCCGGCAAGCCGCCGGGCGATCTGTACCTGGAGCTGGAAGTGGTACTGCCTCCGGCCAATACGCCGGCGATGCAGGAGGCCTATCGCAACCTGCAGCGCCAGGCGCCTTTCGATCCGCGCGCCAACCTGGGCAGGTAGGGGACGCTGGCGGGACGTCGCCCGGCGCCGGGGCGGCAGCGGGGGAATATGCGCGTAGGCGCCGGCGGACGGTATAGTAGGCCGTCCCCCTATCCACCCCTTATCCGCCGGTCAGGTGTCCTTCATGAGCAATACCGTCACGCGCCTTGCGCGCCGCCATCCCGATGAACTGATCGTGGGCCTGGTGTCCGTGTCCGACCGGGCGTCGCAGGGCGCCTACCAGGACCAGGGCATCCCCGCGCTGCGGGAGTGGCTGGGGCAGGCCCTGACGTCGCCCTGGCAGGCGGTGGACCGCCTGATTCCCGACGAACGGGACGGGATTTCCGCCACCTTGATCGAACTCGTGGACCAGGCCGGGTGCGATCTCGTCCTGACCACCGGCGGTACCGGACCGGCGCGCCGGGACGTCACGCCGGAAGCCACGCTGGCGGTCGCCACGCGCGAAATGCCGGGCTTCGGCGAGCAGATGCGGCAGATCAGCCTCAAGTTCGTCCCGACGGCCATTCTTTCGCGGCAGGTGGCGGTATTGCGGGAAACCGCCGACCATGCGGCGCTGATCATCAACCTGCCGGGCCAGCCCAAGGCCATCAAGGAAACCCTGGAAGGACTGCGCGGGCAGGACGGCGCGGTGTCCGTGCCGGGGATATTCGCGGCCGTGCCATATTGCATCGACCTGATCGGCGGTCCGTACATGGAAACGCGCCCCGACGTGGTCAAGGCCTTCAGGCCGAAGTCGGCGATACGCGGCTGACGCCGCGCGCCCCTGGTGTGCCCGTGCGCTATAGTCCGGGATCGTTTTCGATCTTCAAGGATGTCCCGATGATCCGTCGTTTAGGCGTCGCCGGCGCCGTACTGGCCCTGGCGGCCTGCACGTCCCCCAATGACCTGATGAAAAAAGACCCCGTGTTCTTTGGCCACACGACCAAATCGCCGAAGTCCTATGCGCAATGCGTGGCGGATGGGTGGCGAGGGCAGGGCGAGCAGGTGCGGGTAGTAGCCATCGACAATGGCTACGACGTCCTGCAGGACGCTACCCTGGGACTCAGTTCCGCGCTGCGTGTCATCCAGTACGCCAACGGCACGGTGGACATACGCATGGTCTCGCGCTCGACGTATGGCGCGCAGAACCTGGTGCAGACCGCCAATCTTTGCATGTAGGGATGTAGGGCCCGGCCGGCCTTCAGGACCGCGCGGCTTGTGCCGGCGCGGCAGCGGGGCCGGCCGTCAGATGGGCGTAGTGGGTCTGCGCCGCTTCCAGCGCCTGTGTCAGGTGCTCGTACAGCCGGCGCTGTTCTTCCACGAAGTCGTCGAACTTGATCTGGGCGTGGGCGTAGGAAAGCCCGGTGTGTCGCAAGCTGCTGATGAACGCCGCGCGTGACCGGCCCAGCAACTGCCAGCCCCGGTCCGCCAGGGCGAGCTGTTTCTGGACCTCCGCGACGCGCGCGGCCGCCGCGCGCAATTCCTGTTCGGTAGCCATGGCTGGCCGGGTGATTCCGCAAAGCCGCAACCTTACCGCAAGTACCGGCGCGGCATTCGATCGAAATCAGGCCGAAACGGCGGCTGTTCCTAGCGACGATAGGCCGGCGCGCCCTGGCGGGCAACCGGCGTGGCATCCTTGTGGCGGAAATTGATGCGCCCCTTGGTCAGGTCGTAGGGCGACATTTCCAGGGTGACGCGATCGCCAGCCAGGATACGGATACGGTGCTTGCGCAGGCGGCCGGACGCGTACGCGCCGACTTCCACGCCATTGTCCAACGTGACGCGGTAGCGGGCGTCGGGCAGTACTTCGTCGACGATGCCGTCGAGTTCGATCAGTTCTTCTTTCGCCATGAAAAGTCTCCAGAAAAGAGCAGTGGCCGCGGCCTGGGGTGGACGCGGCCTGGGGCCTGGGCGGGCCGGTGCGTCGGGGACGCGGGGATTAAGGGCAAGGACGCTGGCCGTCGAGGCCGCTGAACCCGCCAGGGCGGGCGCTTGGTCGCAGCGGCCCGGTCGGCGCGCTGGAAGAAGCTGGTGGTGCGGCGGAGCCGCAAAAATGGCCGGAACTACCCAGGCCGATCCGACCTTCGCAAGGTCGGCGCGCACTCAGGCGAGCAAGCCGAATCTATCGAAGATCAACAAGCAATAGAGTCTAGTCTAATTTTACCCTGGTGTAAACCCTAAATCACAGGCCCCTACCAGCGAAATGGTCATTTTGGCGCCGGTTCCCGGACGGGAGTATTCTGCGCGTCGCCTTTGCGCCTACCCCGCGCGACCGGCGTCATTGCCGCCCCGCGACACATCATCGCGGTATATCGAGAGACAACCTTTCCTATAACGAGTCTAGGCATGTGGATTCTGCTATTGCTGCCGTTCATCGGCTTGCTCTGGGTGCCCTTCTATAACGAGACACTACCCGAGCTGTTCGGTTTCCCCTTCTTCTATTGGTACCAGTTGCTCTGGGTACCGATCACGGCTTTGCTGACGTGGATCGTCTACCGCAGCCAACGCCACCGGGGAGACGAATAATGAACGACCTCGCCCAAATCAACTGGACCGCCTTGAGCGTGTTCATTTTCTTCTTCGTGCTCGTCACCGTCATGGGTTTCGCCGCCTCGCGCTGGCAGCGGGGCAGTTCCGCTTCGCACCTGGATGAGTGGGGCCTGGGCGGCCGACGCTTCGGCACCTGGATCACCTGGTTCCTGGTGGGCGGCGATTTCTATACCGCCTATACGGTCATCGCCGTGCCGGCGCTGGTCTATGCCGTCGGCGCCTATGGCTTTTTCGCGCTGCCGTACACGATCCTGGTATATCCCATCGTCTTTACCATCATGCCGCGCTTGTGGCGCGTGGCGCAGAAGGCCGGCCACGTGACGTCGGCCGACGTGGTCTACGCGCGGTTCCAGTCGCGGCCGCTGGAGCTGGCCATTGCCGCCACCGGCGTGCTCGCCACCATGCCCTACATCGCGCTGCAGCTGGTCGGCATGGAAGTCGTCATCAAGGCACTGGGCCTGCAGGGCGAACTTCCCCTGGCCGCCGCTTTCGTGATCCTGGCGCTCTATACCTATTCGGCGGGCCTGCGCGCGCCGGCCTTGATCGCCTTCGTCAAGGACCTGATGATCTATATCGTGGTCCTGGTGGCCATCGTACTGGTGCCGGCCAAACTGGGCGGCTACAGCGCGGTGTTTTCGTCCGCGGCGGCCGGTTTCGCCGCGAAAGGCGGCGCCACCGGGCTGACACTGAAAGCCTCGCAGTTCCTGCCCTATGCCACGCTGGCGCTGGGCTCGGCCCTGGCGGCATTCATGTACCCGCACACGCTGACGGGCATTTTCGCCGCCAAGAGCGCCGACACGATACGCAAGAACGCGATCTTCCTGCCGGCCTATACCCTGCTGCTGGGCCTGATCGCCTTGCTGGGCTACATGGCCTATGCGGCGAACCTGCACCCGAAGACGCCCAATGACGTCGTGCCCGCGCTCTTCAACACCCTGTTCCCCAGCTGGTTCGCGGGCTTCGCCTTCGCCGCCATCGCCATCGGCGCGCTGGTGCCGGCGGCGGTGATGTCGATCGGCGCGGCCAATCTGTTCACGCGCAACTTCTGGAAGGCCTACGTGAATCCGGCGGTCACGTCGGAAGGCGAGGCCAAGGTCGCCAAGATCGTGTCGCTCGTGGTCAAGGTCGGCGCGCTGGTCTTCATCGTGTTCGTGCCGACGCAGTTCGCCCTCGATCTGCAGCTGCTGGGCGGCGTGTGGATACTGCAGACGTTCCCGGCGGTGGTGTTCGGCCTGTTCTTCGGCTGGTTCCGTGGCGGCCCGCTGCTGCTGGGCTGGCTGGTGGGCCTGGCCACCGGCACCACGCTGGCGTACATGGACGGCATCAAGCCCGTGCATGCCTTCGTGGTGGGCGGCAATACCTATGGCATCTATACCGGCCTGGTCGCGCTGCTCGTGAACATCGTGGTCGCCGTCATCGCGCAGGCGCTGGTCAGCACGTTCTCAGGCGCGCAGGGCGCGCGCCGGAGCGCCTGACGGCGCACCGCTCTTGACGCGTTCGCGCACCTTGTCGACCCTGCTGTCTATCATGGTCCACAGCAATACCGCCAGTACCAGCGACAGCAGGACGTTCAAGGTGGAAATCAGCAGGGCGTTGGTCAAGCCCATCCAGCTGGTTGCCTGATGCACCAGCAGGAGGGCGACGGAATGCGAGATATAGATCGGGTAGCTGAGCTGCCCGATTTTTTTGTCCAGCCGGTGCCGCGCCTGATAGATGAAGGTCAGCGGCAGTATGCCGGTAAAGGCGGCTAGCGCCAGCGCATCGCGCAGGTTGTGGTTGATCGTCACCGAGAAGTGGAACAGCGCATACACCACGAACAAGCCCGTGGCCAGTTCCGGCAGGTAATGGAAGCGTTCGCTCAATTTCTGCCATATCGGCAGCAACAGGCGATGCGATAGCGCGCCCGCCAGGAACAGCGCCAGTTCGAGCGGGAAGAAGCGATAGCTCCATGGATCCGATTGCGCCACGCCGGTGTGCAGCAGCACGGCGCGCAGGGCCAACGACGCCAGGAACAGCGCCACCACGCAACGCATCGAACGCAGGATGAACGGCGCGATTAGGTAGAAACTGAGCTCCACGCCCAGTGTCCATGCCTGCGGTATCAGCAAGCCCTGGTACAGCGGTACGTCGCTGTTGGCATAGCTGCCCGTCAGCGTCAGTTCGCCACCCTTGATGCCGAAGAACATCAGCCAGTCCTGCCCGAAGATGAACAGGTTGGCCAGCACCAGGAACAGGTCCGCGCTGTTGGGGCTGCGGCGATAGACGTCCAGGAATTCGGGATTCGCCACGACGTTCAGCGCCAGCGCGACGACGGCCACCGCGAAATAGGTGGGGAACAGGCGCAGCAGGCGATTCTCATAGAAGCGCGCCGTGCTGTCATAGGCCTTGTTCGTGGTCAGGATGTATGAGATCAGGAAGCCCGATATCACGTAGAAAAGCTGTACCGCGAGTCGGCCCCCGACCAGCATGTTGCCATCGTTGAAGGGGGAGTGGTCCAGCACCACCGACAAAGCGAACAGCGTCCTCAGCAAACCCATGGGCAGTCTCCATCCATGCCCGAGATTCTGCGCGCCGGGTGCCGGGCGTCGCGTCCTCCATATGGATCGGAGATGATCCATATGCTTTGGTCGCAGCCTACGGCGGGGCATGTCGCACCGCCGCATGCTCATGCTTAATGCATCCTTGTGCGCGATACGGAAAGTTGGCGGCCAATAGCGCGAAGAAATCGACGTGTACCAGTTGGTATCGCGCGGCGCGTTCGTCGTCGCAGTCAGCCACGAGTATTAATCCGCGAACTAATGCGCGGATCGGTGCGCGCCAGCCGCCCGTGCCGGTACAGCATTTCAGTTTGATGACGGACCGACACCTCGTCACCAAAGACGGCCTGAATGTTTTATTACATGGTCACGCGGCTGTCATTGGCCGTCTCCAGACTATCCGCATCTTATGAATGCGGACCTACGGCTATGACTTATGCGATCGAAGTGCGCGGACTCAGCAAGTCCTTCCGCGCCGGACAAAAGGCCCTGGACGACGTGACCCTGCAAGTGCGCGACGGTGAAATGGTGGCGTTGCTGGGCGCTTCGGGATCGGGCAAGTCCACGCTGCTGCGCCATCTGGCCGGCTTCGTCGCGGGCGACGCCGGGGCCAGCGAGATCCGCGTCAATGGCGACCTGATCCAGCGCAATGGCCGCATCAGCCGCGACGTGCGTCGCGCGCGCGCCGGCATCGGCTTCGTATTCCAGCAATTCAACCTGGTGGGACGCCTGCCTGTCATTACCAATGTGCTGGCCGGCATGCTGCCGCGCGTGCCGCTGTATCGCAGCCTGCTGCGCTGGTTCCTGCGCGCGGAAGTGCAGGTCGGCCTGGACGCACTGGCACAAGTCGGCATCGAAGGCCATGCCTTCCAACGCGCATCCAATCTGTCGGGCGGGCAGCAGCAACGTGCGGCCATCGCCCGCACGCTGGTGCAGAACGCGCGCACCATCCTGGCCGACGAGCCCATCGCGTCGCTCGATCCGGAATCGTCGCGCCGCGTCATGGATACGCTGGCGCAGATCAACCGCAGTCGCGGCGTGGCCGTCGTGGTTTCGCTGCACCAGGTCGACGTCGCCATGCGCTATTGCCCTCGCGTAGTCGCGCTGCGCCACGGCAAGGTCGTGTACGACGGCCCGTCCGCTCAATTGACCGCGCAAATGCTGCGCGACCTGTACGGCGCCGAGCTGGACGAGCTGATGCCTTCCGCGCAGCCGCAGGACGGTGTGCCGGCCGAGGGCGCGGCGCCGCAACCTTCCCTCGGGCGTCCGCAACTGGCGGCCGCCTAGTTTCTTTCCTTCCTTTCGCAAGACACGGAGTTACCCTCATGCTTCGCAGAACCTTTTGCGCCCTGATCGCGACCGCTGCCCTGACCGCCCCGGCGTTCGCCCAGGACGCGAAGACCCTGAATTTCGGCATCATTTCGACGGAATCGTCGTCCAATCTGCGCAGCGGCTGGCAGCCTGTCATCGATGACCTGAGCAAGGCGATCGGCGTCACGGTCAAGCCCTTTTTCGCTTCCGACTACGCCGGCATCATCGAAGGCATGCGCTTCGACAAAGTGCAGATGGCCTGGTACGGCAACCTGTCGGCCATCGAGGCCGTGGATCGTTCGCAAGGCGAGGTGTTCGCCCACGTCATCGACAAGGACGGCAACCCCGGCTACTGGTCGGTGCTGGTGACGGCCAAGAACGGCAAGGTCGCCACGCTGGACGACGTGCTGAAGAATGGCAAGAGCATGAGCTACGGCGCGGGCGACCCCAACTCGACGTCCGGCACGGCCGTTCCCGGCTACTACCTGTGGGCCGCCAACAAGATCGATCCCAAGACCTTCTTCAAGAACTTCCGCATCGCCAACCACGAAACCAACCTGCTGTCGGCGATGAACGGCCAGGTGGACGTGGCCATCACCAATACGGAAGCCATGGAGCGCTACAAGATCAATACCGGCAAGTCGCCCGAGGATTCCGTGCGCGTGCTGTGGAAATCGCCGCTGATCCCGGCTGACCCGCTGGTGTGGCGCACCGACCTGCCGGCCGACCTGAAGCAGAAGATCCAGGCCTTCTTCGTCAACTACGGCAAAAGCGGCCCCAATGCCGCGCAGGAGCTGAAGAACCTGCAGGCGCTGACCTACAAGGGCTTCGTCGCTTCGGACAACGGCCAGTTGCTGCCGATCCGCCAGATCAGCCTGGCCGGGCAGCGCGCCAAGGTCGAGCACGACACCACGCTGAGCGCCCAGGAAAAGCAGCAGAAGCTGGCGGAAATGGATGCCAGGCTGGCCGAGCTGTCCAAGCAGGTCGCCGCCGCGAAGTCCCAGTAAGCCGATGAGCGCCACCCTGACCCCGGCGCGCCCCGCGCCCACGCCCGCCAAGAGCTCCCTGCCCACCTTGCTGGCATGGGCCATCGTCATCGCCGTGCTGGCCGCGTCGTGGCAGGGGGCCGACATGCGCCCCATGGACCTGTTCCGCGATTCCGGCAACATGTCGCAGTTCGCGCGGGATTTCTTTCCGCCGAACTTCCGCGACTGGCGCATGTATCTGGAAGAGATGCTGGTGACGGTGCAGATCGCCATCTGGGGCACTTTCCTGGCGATCGTACTGGCGGTGCCGATGAGCCTGCTGTGTTCGTCCAATATCGTGCCTGCCTGGGTCTACCAGCCGGTGCGCCGCCTGATGGACGCATGCCGGGCGATCAACGAGATGGTCTTCGCCATGCTGTTCATCGTGGCGGTGGGCCTGGGCCCGTTCGCGGGTGTGCTGGCCTTGTGGGTGCACACGCTGGGCGTGCTGGCCAAGCTGTTCTCGGAGGCCGTCGAAGCCATCGATCCGCGGCCCGTCGAAGGGGTGCGCGCCACCGGCGCCGGCGCCATCGAGGAAATCGTCTTCGGCGTGATTCCGCAAGTGCTGCCGCTGTGGATTTCCTACTCGCTGTACCGCTTCGAGTCGAACGTGCGGTCGGCGTCGGTCGTGGGCATCGTCGGCGCGGGCGGGATCGGCATGGTGCTGTGGGAAATCATCCGCAGCTTCCAGTATGCCCAGACCTGCGCGGTGATGATCATCATCATCGTCTTCGTGACGGGCATCGACGTGCTGTCGTCGCGCATCCGCAAAGTGTTCATTTGAAGGGGCCGCCATGTCGGAAGCCTTGACCCTGTCGCGCATCGAAAGCCTGTTCGCGGGCTACGGCAGCGCCTACTACGGCCGCGAGGCCATCACGCAGACCGAGCATGCCCTGCAATGCGCGGCGCTGGCGGAGCAGGCGGGCGAAACGCCGGCCACCATCGCCGCCAGCCTGCTGCACGACATCGGCCATCTGGTCATGGCCGAGAGCACGCTCGAGGACAAGCGCCACCAGGACATCGGCGCTCGCGCGCTGCTGGGCCTGGTGGGCGAAAGCGTCATCGCGCCGGTGCGCCTGCACGTGCCGGCCAAGCGCTATCTGTGCGCGGTGGACGCGGATTACTGGTCCACGCTGTCGCAGGCGTCCAAGGATACCCTGGTGTTGCAGGGCGGCCCTTACACCGCGCGCGAAGTCGAGGCCTTCGAACGCCTGCCGTACTTCGCCGAGGCGGTGCGCCTGCGCCGATACGATGACCTGGCCAAGGTACCCGGCGCGGCCACGCCGACGCTGCGCCATTACCTGGACATGCTGGAGACGGTGACGGCGGTCGACAAGGCCGCCTGACGCGCGCGGCGGCCACGCCGCGAGCAGGGCACCGTCAGTTCATCCTGATGTTCAGCGTCGTGATGATCCCGTGCCATTTCTGGGTATCGTCGCGCACCGTCTGCTGGAACTTCTGCTGCGTCCAGGTCTGGACGGCCAGTCCCTGCTCCAGCATCTTTTTCTGGGTGTCGGGATCCGTCAGCGCCTTGTTGATGGCGTCGTGCAGCTTGGCCACCACGGCCGGGGGCGTGCCGGCGCGCACGAAAACACCGTACCAGGGCTCATAGTCGAAGCCCTTCACGCCAGCCTCCTGCATGGTGGGCAGGTCGGGCAGCGATGCCGCGCGCGCCGCGCCCGACGTCGCCAGCGGGCGCACCTGGCCGCTGCGGATGTAGGGCAGCACCGCGGGGATGGTCAATAGCATCGCCTCGATGCGGCCGGAGATCAGGTCGGTGATGGCCGGCCCGGAACCCTTGTAGGGTATGTGGGTCAGCGTCAGCTGTTCCTTGGACTGCAGCCATGCCATGGGCAGGTGGCCGGCGCTGCCCACGCCGCCGGATCCGTAGTTGACCGCGCCGGGGTGGGCGCGGGCGTAGTCCAGGAATTCCTTGAACGTCTTGACCGGCATGGAATTCGTCACCACCAGCACATTCGGCGTCTGGCCGACGTAGGCGACCGGCGTGATGTCCTTCAGCGGCTCGTAGCTCAGATGCGGATACAGCGACGCGTTGAAGGCGAAGCCGATGTGCTCCAGCATGAAGGTGTAGCCGTCCGGATTCGAGCGGGCCAGCATGGTGCCGGCGATGGTGCCCCCCGCGCCGCCACGATTGTCGGCGACCACGGTCTGGCCCAGGATGCGCCCGACCTTGTCGGCCAGGACGCGGCCGATGATGTCCGTCGTGCCGCCGGGCGCGTAGGGAATCAGCATGGTCAGGGGCTTGGTGGGCCAATCGTCGGCGGCATGCGCCGGCACGGCCGCGAGCGTCGAGAGCGCCGCGCACGCGATGAGGCCGGTGGCGGCCCGCACCAGCCAACGCCGCGTGGGGCGGATCCCGATGCCATGGTCCGGTGCCACCGGCGCACGCCTGGGCTGGCCGTACTCCTTATTGTCGTCCTGCATCCTTGCCTCCCTTGACGCCTCTGCGGGACGCGAATGGTCCACACGGCTTCAATATCGTTGTCGTTTGTACAACTACTAGCCAGGGGATTGTGATGCCGCCCGGTGCAGGCCGTCAATCGGGCAAAAACGCATATGTTTATAAGTGCCGGGTTCCATGCAGCGCAGCAAGAATCGGCATCGTTGCGAGCGGAACATTATCGTAGTAGTGTACGCAACGACGATAACAACGAAGCCGACGGGAACATCCCACGGATCAATATCCCCGGCTCAGCCATCGAGGCCGCACTTTGAGCACCATCCGCAAGATCACCCTGCGCCGCTTGCGCCTGCCCCTGTCCAGCCCGTACCGGCTGTCCTATCGCACCTTCACCGAATTCGAGCCCTACCTGGTGGAACTGGAAGACGACAGCGGGCGGCAGTCGTTCGCGGATGGCCACGTGTCGCCGGGTTCCAGCAGCGAAACGCGGGAAGGTGCCTGGGCGTTCTGCCTGGAACAATTGGCGCGATTGCCGGGGCGCGATGCCGCGCAGGCCAAGCAGGACCTGCTGGGCCGGTTCGAGGACAGCAAGGTGGCTGTCACCGCCATGGTGTGCGCGATCGAGGCGCTGGAAGGCTCGAGCTTCCTCGACGTCACGCAGGACACGGTGCTGCCTCTGCTGGTTCCCGTCAGCGCGTTGGAACCGGCCGCCATCGCCGAGGAAATCGACCGCCGCGTCGCCGCCGGCTTCCATGTTTTCAAGGTGAAAGTGGGCAAGGACGTGCGGGCGGACCTGGATCGCGTGCGCGCCATACAGCGGGCGGCGGATGGCCGCGCGACCCTGCGCCTGGATGCCAACCGCGCCTACAGCCGCGCGGACGCGATCGCCTTCGTCGGCGAGCTGGACCCCGCGGGCATCGACCTGTTCGAACAGCCCTGCGACGCCGACGATTGGGACGCCAATGCCGCCGTCGCGGAGGCCAGTCCCGTGCCCCTGATGCTGGACGAACCGATCTGCGCGCTGGCCGATATCGATCGCGCCGCCACCCTGCGCAATGTCGGCTACTGCAAGCTCAAGCTCAAGCGCTTCGGCAGCATGGAGCGGCTGGCCGAAGGCCTGAACCGCGTACACGCGCAGGGCATGCGACCCGTCCTGGGCGACGGCCTGGGCAGCGAGATCCACAACTGGATGGAGGCCTGCGTCGCGCGCGGCATCATCGATAACGCCGGGGAATTCAATGGTTTCCTGAAGCACCCGGCCAAGCTGCTGCGCGAGCCGCTGGGCTTCGAGAATGGCGCGGTGGTCATGCCGGCGGGATACCGGCCGGCGCTGGACCGCGCAGCCGTCGAAGCGTTCACGATGGAACGGCGCGATTTCGCCGGCTGACAGCCAGCGCCTGGCGGCGGGGGCAGGGACGCTAATCGCCCAGCCCGGTATTCTTCCTGAACGAGGCGACCTGTTCAGGCGTGAAGCTGGGCAGGCGCAGATCCCGCAGGTACGGTCCGAACGCCTCGTCGATCTGGTCGCCGAAGCGGGCGAAGATTTCCGCCATGTAGTAGTCATGGCGGATCAGCGACAAGGCCATCGTGACGATGGGCATGTTCTTCGAATGCGCCGCGATGACGTCGCCTTCGACATTGGCCGTCAGCATTTCCCGATAATCCACCGCCAGCGTGAACAGATTGTCCGCCGTGCCCATGCGCACGCCATTGTTCTCATGGATGTACACGCTGCACTTCTCGGTGTAGCGGAATTCATCCGCGTCCGTCCCGAACAGCACGATCAACAGCCGCACGCCGCGCGTGACCGCAGCCTCGCGCAAGCCGTCGGCATGGCGCCGCAGCACGTGGTCCGCCGCCTTGATCCATACCGTTTCCGTGCTGCGATCGATCAGCATGTCGATGTGCTCGTGCACCGCCGAATCGCCGCGCAGCGTCCATACATAGTGGTCGTCCGTGCGCGGCGTCACGGCTTCCAGCCGTTCCGTCAGCCCGGTACACAGCGAGCGCGTCTGCCGCGCGATGGCGTCGAGCAGTTCGCGCGGGCGCGCAGCGACATAGCAGGTGGGGTTTTCACGCACGGGCAGGACCGCGCCACGGCGCGCCAGGCTGTCCAGTGCGCTATAGGTATTGGGCCGGGGAACACCGGCCAGCTTTGAAATCTCGTACGCCGTCGAAGGCGGCATTCCCAGCAACTGCACGTAGACCTTGGCTTCGTATTCCGTGAAACCCAGGCGCTTCAAGTCGCCGGAAACGTTGTCCAGGGACGGCACGTCGCTGGCCACATGCTTGACGCTCATGGGGATACCCCCGTCGAAAACCGTGCGAGTTTAGCAGAGCGGTTTTCGGCGGGATCTCCCGCGTCAGGCCGCCACGGTGCCGGCCTGCTCGTACGGTATCGTCGCGATGCCCTTGATCTGCGTGCGGTGCATGATGCGGCTGACGCTGGGATCGAAGGCGTCGCGGCGGTGCAGGGTGCAGCGGTTGTCCCACAGGATCAGGTCATGGAGCTTCCATTCCTGCCGGAAGGTGAACTCCGGCTGCGTCGCATGGGCCCACAGTTCGTCCAGCAGGGCATTGCTCTCGTCCAGCGGCAGTCCCAGGATGTAGCTGTTGCGGCGGCGGCCCAGGTACAGGGCCGCGCGGCCCGTTTCCGGATGCCGCACCACCAGCGGATGATGCGCGCCCGGCGCCTCGCGCGGGTCGGTGACTTCCTTCATGCCCTTGCGCATCATGCCGGCGCTGTTGTACGTGGCGTCGTGGATCGCGCGCCGCCCGGCGATGGCCTGCTTCAGTTCCGCGGGCAGCGTTTCATAGGCCATGTACATATTGGCCCAGTAGGTATCGCCGCCGCTGGGCGGCACGTCCAGCGCATGCAGCATCGCGGCCATGGGCGGCGTTTCGATGTAGGTCATGTCGCAATGCCAGACCGCCTCGCCATCCCCGAGATTGCCGATCGGCACACCGTCCTTCTTCACGTTGGAAATCACATTGATTTCCGGAAATTCGGTCAGGAAAGGCTTGCCATAGGGGTTGGGGCCCGGGGGATCCAGCTCGCCAAAGGAGCGGCTCAAGGCCATCAGTTCGGGATCGCTGAGCAACTGGCCGCGAAAGCGCAGCACCAGGTGATCCGACCAGGCCCGCTTGATCGCCGCCAGGTCGTCGGCGGCCAGCGGCTTGCGCAGGTCGACGCCGGAGATCTCGGCGCCGAGCGCCGGCGCGATGGGGGTAACGGTTATCGAAGACATGGTATCGACCCTTGCAGTTCGTGTTTCCGATGCGGCACTGACGGGCCGCGGACGAAACCAATATAGCAACGGCGGGTAATGCGGTAAATGATATATATAAGGCATATCGTTATACTGGATTCGTATCCCCCGAGCCGCGCTTGCCGTCTGGCGTCCCGTCCATGTCCAAGCATAAGAACCTGCAGCGCCGTCATATCGAAGCCCTGGTCGCCGTGGCGGAAAGCCGGTCGGTGCATCGCGCCGCGCGCGAGCTCGGCGTTCCGCAGCCCGTGCTCTCACGCCTGCTGGGCGAGGCTGAAGCGCTGGTGGGCGCGCGACTGTTCGAGCGCTCGAGCCATGGCAGCGTGCCCACCGCGCAAGGCCGCGTGATCCTGCCGCGCGCCCGCTTCGCCTTGCGCAGCATGGAACGCCTGAACGACCTGACCACCGGTGACGCGCCGCCCATCCGCCTCGGCTGTATTCCGCGCGCCATGCATACGCTGTTGCCGCGCCTGCTGGAACGCGTCTATCCGCGCCAGGACGGGGCCGATGGCCCGGGTCCGACCGGCATGCGCTTCGTCGTTCAGGAAGGCAATTCCGTCGCGCTGTTCGATGCCCTGGTGGCGGGCGACCTGGATTTCTCGATCCTGCGCGGCAATGTGCAGCAAACCGGAAACGAGTGGGCCATCGAACGCCTCTTCGACGAACGCACGGTGATCTACTGCGCGGCCGATCATCCGGATATCGCGCATGGTCAGGTGTCGCTGTCGCGCCTGGCCGCCCTGGACTGGACCCTGCCTGAGCGTGGCACCACTTCCCGTGGGGCCTTCGATTCGTTCTGGACGCAGCAGGGCCTGCCGGCGATCAGGCCCTTGATGGAAACGCGCTCCTTCGAAGCCAACCTGGCGCTGGTCGCCGCGTCGCGGCTGGTGTCCATCGCGCCTGAATCCATCGTGCGCCGGCATGTCGGCTTCGGCGTGCTGCGCATCGTCAAGGTACGGCGCGCGCTGCCGGTCAATCCCGTGATGCTCGCTTACCACCGCATGTCGCTGGAAGATCCGCTGTTGAACCGTTTCCACCGCGACGTTGTGGAGGCGGCCCGGGCACGATGAGCGCAATGGCGCTCCGTTACGCGTGACGGTGGCGCGCGATATGCAGCAGTCTTTCCGCGGCCTCTTCCGGCGCGCCGTTGTTGTCTATCGTCAGGCGCTCGCAATCGGCGGGGACATCGAATTGCGCGTTGGCGCGCGCCAGTCGTTCCTGGATAGCCTGGCCGCTTTCCCGGCCGCGTCCGGCCAGGCGCTGCCTGAGTGCCTGCGCGTCCACCGTGATTTCCACGGCGCACAGGCCGGGATAGCGGGCGCATGCGGGCGGCAGGTGGGCCCGCGAGCCGTTGACCAGCACCGTCACGCCGGCCGCCATCCAGGCATCGATTTCCACGCCCACCCCGTAGGCCAGGCCGTGGCTGCGCCAGGACAGCGCGAAGCATCCCAGGCTTTCGCGGCGTATGAATTCGTCTTCGGTCAGCGCCACCGACGCCTCGTCGGCGCCACTGGGCCGGGTGATGTACCGATGCGCGACCAGCAGGCGGTCTTGCGGTGTGCTCATCGCGCGCACGTGGCGCAGCAGGGTGTCCTTGCCGCTGCCGGACGCGCCCATGACGTAGATCAAGGGGATCGTCGCGGCATTCATGACGCATCGTCATCCATATAGTGCGCCCCGGCCGCGTCCCGCACCGTGCCATCGAAACCGTAATGGCGCGCCACGACGAAGGGTTCATCCGCGCCGGGCTGGACGTATACGCTGATGGCTGCGACCGGCATGGGCGCGTCGAGCATCCGGCCGGCACGCGCGCGCAAGAGTTCCTGCGCATGTTCCAGCTCGGTCGCGCCCAGGTTGCCGGTGAGCGTAATGTGGAAAGTGAAGGTGTCGAACACGTACGGATAACCCCATTCGGCCAGCATGCGCTGTTGCGGCAAGGTCAGTTGGTCGGGCCGGCGCCGGGCGATTTCCATCGGCGTGGGCGGAGCCCGGAAGGCGTCCAGGTCCCGCACCACGCGGTCGGCCAGCGCGCGTACGCGGGCGTGCGTGGCGGCGTCGTCCGGCAGGCACCATGCCAGGAAGCCGCGCAGCGCGCGCAAGCCCAGGGCGATGTCGAAAGGCGTACGCGTGCGCGCCAGCGCGCGCACCGCCGCGTCCAGCGCGGTGGCGGTGGTGCCGGCTCGCAGCCGGAAGGGCGGCTTGAGCGTGGCATGCAGGCCGTAGTGACGCGGCGCATCGGTCCAGGTGTCCAGCCGGGGATCGTCCTCCCGCGCGCGCGCAAGGCGCTGCCCGGTTTCTTCATCGCGGCCCAGCCAGGCTGTGCCGACTTCACGCCAGGCGCCGACCGGGGCCAGATAAACGGCGTAGCGATAGGCTCGCGGCATAAGGTCGAATTCCAGCGTCGCGCCTCACGCGTCGGCGTGGGCAAGGCGAGTGTCGAACTGCCGCGCGGCATAGCGCAACCGGCCACCGACGATGGCGGCGCAGACGCGCGGGACATCCGGCACGCTGTCGTCCACCACGATGGCATCGGCCATCATGCCGGCGTCCAGCGCACCGCGATCGCGCAGGCCGGCGGCGCGCGCCGGGTTGCGCGACACCAGTGCCCACGCCTGTTCCAGCGGCAGGATGCCGCGGTTGGCCAGCTTCATCACCGCGGTGAGCGGTGCAGGGTAGTAATAGTCGGAGGCGAGGACGTCGCACAGGCCCGCGCGGATCATTTCGGTTGCATCGGGCGCGTTGGTGTGGCTGCCGCCGCGCACGACGTTGGGCGCGCCGAAGACGATCGAATCGCCCAGCGAGCGCGCCACCTGCGCGGCCTCGGCGGTCAAGGGGAATTCCGCCACCTTGCAGCCGAGCTGGTGGTAGTAGCGCCGGGTGGCGGGGTCGCGGTCGTCATGCGACGCGACTTCCAGGCCGGCTTCGCGCGCGCAGTCCGTCAGTTCGCGCATGGCGCCGGCGACGGCGTCCGCCGACTGCATGGCGGCCCGGATGCGGTTCTGGAAGGTGTCCAGGTCGCATTCCGCGCGCTCGGCATACTGCAGCAGCTTGCGGTCGTTGCCCAGGCGTTTCGTCATGCTGGGCAGGTGGTCGTTCAATGCCAGGAAGCGCACCTTGCCGGCGCGGATCCATGCCTGCGCCGTCTCGACGCCCGCGACGTGGTGTGTCTCGAAGCGCAGGTGCACGTGATGGCGGGCGCCCATCAGGCGCTGCATGCGCTCCAGCGCGTCGAACATGCGCAGCGCATAGGGTTCCCCGCGCAGGCCGCCTTCCCAGGACAGGGTCAGGCCATGGAATTCGGTGGTGATGCCATTGGCCAGCAACTGCCGGTCGACGTCGAGCAGCGCGCCGTCATAGGGAAAGGCCACGCCCGGGCGCGGCATGACCGCGCGCTCGAAAGCATCCCCATGCAGGTCCACGATCCCGGGCAGCACCAGCAGATCGCCGGCATCGAGTTCGGCGTCCGCCAGCTCCGCGCCGATGCAGACGTCGCCGATGCGGTCGTGGTCGAAGGCCAGGGAGGCCGGGCCCACACCCTGGGCGGTCAATACCCGGCGACCGCTGATGCCGCGCAGGAAGGAAGGAGGCGTGTTGTCTGTGTGCATGGGGTCCACCTGATTGAACCGATAGATTAGGCCTGTTTCATGACGAACAGATGTCTAGATGTCTGTGCGATCGTCGTCATTGACCATCAACTGCACCCAGTCGCCGGAGAACCGCGTGATGCTGTATTGGAGCGGAGCCTGGTCCTGGTCGACGTTCAGCGCTTCCACTTTCAGGATGGGCCGTGTCTTCGGTTGGCCCAGCAGGCGCGCGATGTCGTCGTTGGGCAGCGTCGCGGTGATGCGCGACCACTTGCGCGTGTAGTCCGCGATGCCGAATTGCCGGTAGGTTTTCGAGATCGAACGCGCGGCGTTGAGCTTTTCGACGAAGCCGGGAAAGCGTTTTTCATCGAAGTAATGGTCCGCCACGCTGATGGTGCGGTTCTCGGTCTTGCCGATCAGCTTGACGTACAGCAGCTGCGCATTGCGTGGCAGGCCCAGGTGCTGGGCGATCTCGGCGGACTTGGTGACCTGGCTCGCGAGAACCTGCGCGTGGCCCAGCACGCCCTGGCTGCCCAGGTTTTCGGAAAAGCGTGTGCGCTTGCCGATGGCGTAATCGATGGCATGTTCCTGTACGAAGGTGCCGCGCCCCTGCTCGATACGTACCAGGCCGCCTTGTTCGAGCGCGCCCATCGCGCGCCGGATGGTGTGCCGGTTGACCGAGAACTTCGCGGCCAGTTCGGGTTCGGGCGGCAATTGTTCGCCGGGCGCGTAGCGCTTGTTGCGTATGTCCGTCGCCAGCGCTTCACCTATCTGGCGCCATACAGCGATGCCTGATCCTCGTTCCACCATGATGTTCTTCCCGTTATGCCGGCGCAGTCATAAAAAGTTCACCGAGATCGTGGTCCACTGCGGTTGAACTTTGCCGTGCAAGCGATCATACTACATCTACTCGTATAGACGTTTAGAGGTAACCATGACTACGCAAAGCGGTGATCGGCAGCAAGCTGCCGGTGGCACTCGCGCCGCCTGGATGCGCGTGATGGCGTTGGCGGAGCCGGATGCGCTGGCACGCGCCTACGCGGCCCTGGGCGACCTGCCCGGCTATCGCAAGCTGCGGGCGCCGGAAACCGGGATGGCGATGGTGCGCGGGCGGGCCGGCGGCACCGGCGCGCAATTCAACGTGGGCGAAGTCTCGGTCACGCGCTGCGCGGTGGCTTTCGACGGCAACGGCGTGGTCGGCACCGCCTATGTGCGCGGCCGCGCGCACCGCCATGCCGAGCAGGCCGCGGTGCTGGATGGCCTGCTGCAAATGGAGTCCTGGCATCAGCGCGTGCATGCCGGCGTCATCGAGCCCCTGGCCCGTGCGCATGCCGACAAGGCCGCCAGCCGCGCGGCGGTGGCGGCGCAGACCCGCGTGGACTTCTTCACCATGGTGCGGGGAGATAACTGATATGTCGAACCATCAATCCCTGCCTGTGTCGCCTTTCATGTCGTCGCGCGCGGCGGCTTCCGGCACGTCGAGCGGCGCCTTCGGGCACAGCGCGACGCTGCTGCCCGGCTTCGATGACCCCGTCGATGGTGCGCAGGCCGCTTTTCGCGCGGCGCTGCAGGCCCTGGCCAACCCGGGACAGATACAGGTGGTGGACGCCGCCTGCGGCGTGCCGGCGGGCCTGTCGCCGGCCATGACCGCCTTGCTGCTTGCCCTGGCGGACATCGATGCACCCGTATGGCTACCGGCCGGCGTGGACGCGGCGGTACGCGGCTTCCTGCGTTTCCACTGCGCCTGCCCGCTGGTGGACGACCCGGCCCAGGCGCGCTTCGTCGCCGTGCCGGCGGGCCACGCCATGCCCGCCCTGGCGCACTGCGATGCGGGCGATCCCGCCTATCCCGATCGTTCCGCCACGGTGCTGCTGGAGGTGAACGGCCTGGCGGCGGGCACGGCGGCGGCCAGTACGTTGACGCTTGGCGGCCCGGGCATTCCGGGCTCGCGCGCCGTGTCGGTAGCGGGACTGCCCGACGGCTTCGTGGCGCAATGGGCCGCCAATCACGCGCTGTTTCCGCTGGGTGTCGACGCCTTCCTGACGCACGGCGACCGGATCTGCGGCCTGCCGCGCACGACGCGTATGGAGAACTGACATGTATGTAGCCGTGAAGGGTGGCGAACGCGCCATCCTGAATTCGTATCGCATGCTGGACTGCTATCGCCGCGGCGATCCGGCGGTGCCGGCGCTCACCCTGGCGCAGATCCGCGAGCAGATGCCGCTGGCGGTGTCGCGGGTCATGGCCGAAGGTTCGCTGTACGACCCCCATCTGGCGGCCCTGGCGCTGAAGCAGGCCGCGGGCGACACCATAGAGGCGGTTTTCCTGCTGCGCGCCTATCGCACCACGCTGCCCCGCTTCGGCTATACGCAGCCCATGGACACGGCGCGGATGGGGCTGCAGCGACGCATTTCGGCCACGTTCAAGGATGTGCCGGGCGGCCAGGTGCTGGGACCCACCTACGACTACACGCAGCGCCTGCTGGACTTCAGCCTGGAAGACGATGCGCCGGCGGTGCCGCTGCCGCCCGCCGACGTTCCCGTTGCGGCGGAGATGCCGCGCGTCACCGATCTGCTGCGCCGCGAGTCCCTGATCGAAGGCGAGGCCGTCCCGCCGGGCGACCCCGCGCCTTTCGACCTGACTCGGCAGCCGCTGACCTTTCCCGCCTCGCGTCCGGCGCGCCTGCAGAACCTGGCGCGCGCCGATGAAGGCTATCTGCTGTCCATGGGTTATTCGACGCAGCGCGGCTACGGCAACACCCACCCCTTTGCGGCCGAGATCCGCTACGGCACGGTGGAAGTCGAAATGTTCGTCGAGGAACTCGGCTTCGCCGTCACGCTGGGCGAGATCGAGGTGACGGAGTGCCAGATGGTCAGCCAGTTCGCCGGCGACCCGCAGGAAGGGCCGCGCTTCACCCGCGGCTACGGCCTGGTGTTCGGTTACGGCGAGCGCAAGGCCATGTCCATGGCGCTGGTGGACCGCGCGCTGCGCGCGAAGGAACTCGGCGAGGCCGGCGATTCCCCCGCCAACGATCACGAGTTCGTGCTGTATCACAGCGACAACGTCGAGGCGTCCGGCTTCGTCCAGCATTTGAAGCTGCCTCATTACGTGGATTTCCAGGCCAACCTGGAGCTGGTGCGGCGCATGCGCGCGGAACTGGCCGCGCAGGCGGCGCAGGCCGACGGGCATGACGACGCGCAACAAGCCGCCACGAACACGCGGCACCCCGAACAACACGACGCGCCAGGCCTGGCCCCGGCTGCCGGCGCCACACTGGACGAGGCCATCGCATCATGACCACCGCCACGCCATCCTTCGCCACCGCCGCGCAGGGCGACATCGCGCGCGATCCGCACTACAACTTCGCCTACCTGGACGAATCGACCAAGCGCATGCTGCGCCGCGCGCTGCTGAAGGCCGTGGCGATTCCCGGCTACCAGGTGCCGTTCGGCAGCCGCGAAATGCCGCTGCCTTACGGCTGGGGCACCGGCGGCATACAGGTGACGGCCGCCATCATCGGGGCCGGCGACGTGCTGAAGGTGATCGACCAGGGGTCGGACGACACGACCAACGCGATCAACATCCGCCGCTTCTTCGCCCGCGTGACCGGGGTGCGCACGACGGAAT
This sequence comes from Bordetella genomosp. 8, assembly GCF_002119685.1. Classification (NCBI taxonomy): domain Bacteria; kingdom Pseudomonadati; phylum Pseudomonadota; class Betaproteobacteria; order Burkholderiales; family Alcaligenaceae; genus Bordetella; species Bordetella genomosp. 8. The sequence goes on from NZ_CP021108.1 coordinate 1,127,918, forward strand.
CCACGCAGGCGGCATCGATCGTGCAGACGCGCCATCGCATTCCCGAAACGCCGCTGCGCGAAGGACAGATCATGGTCTTCCAGGTGCCGATTCCGGAACCGTTGCGCTGGCTGGAACCCAGCGAAACCGAAACGCGCACCATGCACGCGCTGGCCGAGTACGGCGGCATGCACGTCAAGCTGTACGAAGACATCGCGCAGCATGGCCATATCGCCACGACGTACGACTATCCCGTGGTGGTCAATGAACGCTATATGATGCGCCCGTCGCCCATCCCCAAGTTCGACAACCCCAAGCTGGACGGCAATCCGGCGCTCATGCTGTTCGGCGCCGGCCGTGAAAAGCGGGTGTATGCGGTGCCGCCCTATACCCGCGTCAAGAGCCTGGACTTCCAGGATCACCCGTTCACCGTGGAGAAGTGGCAGGACTGCTGCGCGCTGTGCGGATCGCACGACAGCTATCTGGACGAGATCATCCTGGACGACAAGGGCGGCCGGCAATTCGTCTGCTCGGACACCGAATACTGCGCGGACCGTCAATCCGCCGGACATCGCGGCCCCGCCGCCGAAGGGAGCGCGGCATGATGGCCACCACCCCCTTGCTTTCCGTGCGAGGCATGACGCACACCTGGGATGGCATCCACGGCTGCCGCGATATCGATTTCGACCTGTACCCCGGCGAAGTGCTGTGCGTGGTGGGCGAATCGGGATCGGGCAAGAGCACCTTGCTGCAGGCGGTGTCCTGCCAGGTGGCGCCGCAGGCCGGCAGCGTGCGCTACGACCTGCGCGAAGAAGGCCTCACCGATCTGGCGACGCTGTCCAGCGCGCGCCTGCGTCTGCTGGCGCGCACCGATTGGGGGTTCGTGCGGCAGAATCCGCGCGACGGGCTGCGCATGCAGGTCAGCGCGGGCGCGAATATCGCCGAACGGCTGATGGCGGTGGGCCAGCGTCACTACGGCGGCCTGCGCGAGGTCGCCGGCAACTGGCTGCACAAGATGGAAATCGACGTGGGCCGCCTGGATGACCGGCCGGCGGCGTTTTCCGGGGGCATGCAGCAGCGGCTGCAGATTGCCCGCAACCTGGTGACGCACCCGCGCATGGTGTTCATGGACGAACCGACCGCGTCGCTGGACGTGTCGGTGCAGGCCCGGTTGCTGGACCTGCTGCGGCAACTGGTATCGGACCTGGGGCTGGCCGCGATCGTGGTCACGCACGACCTGGCGGTGGCGCGCCTGCTGGCGCATCGGACGCTGGTGATGCGCGGCGGCCACGTCGTCGAAAGCGGCCTGACCGACCAGATCCTGGACGATCCGCAGCACCCGTATACGCAGCTGCTCGTATCTTCCATATTGCAGGGCTAGAGGAAGGACGGATTATTGACATGACGGAAAGACACATCATGATGGAAGCGCGGGGGCTGTCCAAGCTCTTCACGCTGCATAACCAGGGCGGCATCACGCTGCCGGTGCTGCGCGATGTTTCCTTCGACGCCGCGCGCGGCGAATGCCTGGTGCTGGCCGGGCCTTCCGGTACCGGCAAGAGCACGCTGCTGCGCTGCCTGTACGGCAACTACCTGGCAACGTCGGGCAGCATCCGCCTGCGCGATGGCGAGGACTGGGTGGACCTGACCCGCGCGCCCGAGCAGCGCATCCTGCAACTGCGACGCGACGTGATCGGCTACGTCAGCCAGTTCCTGCGCGCCGTCCCCCGCGTCTCGACGCTGGACGTGGTCGCCGAGCCGCTGCGCCACCGTGGCGTGGATGCCGGCGAAGCCCGCGAACGCGCCGCCGGCCTGCTGCAACGGCTGCGACTGCCCCGGCGCCTGTGGGACCTGCCGCCGGCCACCTTTTCCGGCGGCGAACAGCAGCGCGTGAACATCGCGCGCGGCTTCATCGGCGGCCATCCATTGCTGCTGCTCGACGAGCCGACGGCGTCGCTCGACGCGGGCAATCGCGAGGTCGTCGTCGCCCTGATCCGCGACGCCGTGGCCCAGGGCCGCTGCGTGATCGGCATATTTCACGACGATGCCGTGCGCGACGCCGTGGCGACGCGCGTCCTCGCCCTGGAACCGGCCGTCGCGGCCCTGCAGGAGTAAGCCATGCCGACTACGCTGCTGACCCATGCCCGCATCGTGCTGGCCGACGACGTCCTCGAAAACGCCTCGCTGCTGATCGAGGACGACCTTATCGCCGCGGTGGATCCCGACGGCGCGCGGCCTGACCATGTCGTCGACCTGCGCGGCCATACGCTGGTGCCCGGCCTGGTCGACCTGCACTGCGACGCCATCGAAAAAGAAGCCGAGCCGCGCTCCCGCGTCCTGTTTCCCCTGGAGTTCGCGGTGGCGCAGGTGGACCGCCGCAATGCCGCCGCCGGCATCACCACGCCTTACCACGCGGTATCCTTCGCCAACCGCGAATGGGGCGTGCGCAACAACGAAACCGCCGCGCAGGTCATCCGCATGGTGCATGCCTTCCGCCAGCACAGCCTGGTGGACAATCGCGTGCACTGCCGCTACGAAGTCACCGATCCCCATGCGGTTCCCGTGTTGAGCAGCCTGATGGACGAAGGGGTGGTGCACCTGCTGTCGGTCATGGACCATTCACCTGGCCAGGGCCAGTTCAAGACGCTGGATGCCTATCTCGAGTACATGATGGGCAACCACGGGATGAGCCGCGAACAGGCCGAGGAAGCCGCGCAGGCCAAGACGGCGGCGCGGGAAGGCGCCGTCGGGCGGGTCGAGCATCTGCTCGAGCGTGCCCGCCTGAACGGCATCCCGACCGCCAGCCATGACGACGATTCCGTGCATCGCATCGCGGCGATGCGCGCCCTGGGCGTGGCGATGAGCGAGTTCCCCATCACCCTGGACACCGCCAAGGCTGCGGTATCGTGCGGGCTGCCGACCATACTGGGGGCGCCGAATGTATTGCGCGGGCAAAGCCAGAGCGGTTCCATGCGCGCCATCGACGCGATACGCGCGGGCGTCGCGAGTTGCCTGTGCTCCGATTACCAGCCGTCCACGCTGATCGCCGCCGCCTTCGTCGCGGCCCGCCAGGCGTCGCTGCCGCTGCCGCGCGCGCTGGCGCTGGTCACGTCCAATCCCGCCGACGCCGCCGGCCTGCGCGATCGCGGCCGCATCCAGGCGGGCCTGCGCGCCGACCTGACGGCGGTCGCCATGGTCGGTGGGCAGCCGCTGGTCAGTCATACCTGGAGCGCGGGCAGGCAGGTGTTCTCCGCGGGCTATCCGATGCCGGCCGATCACGCCCAGCCGGCCAGCCGGGGCAGCGCGGCGCTGGCGGCCTAGCGCGCCGGAGGCGGGAACCGGGCCGGAACCATATTCCGCAGCCGCCACACAAGCGGTTTTTGTGGGATGTGGCATGTACGCACAGACGGCAGGCGTGGTCGCGCACGCGGCGTCCGGTTTCCGGCCCGAATTTTTCCTTCCCTTGCAGTCGAAAGCGGACGCGCCGCTGTCCAGCGCGGCGCTCTCCAGCGCGGCGCCTTCCGATACCGAGTCCTCGGACACCGGCATCAGTTATTCGCGGGAGCTGCACGGCTCCAATCGGGCATTCTGCGCAAGCCCCGCGTTTCCGCGCTATCGCGAAGAAATGCGCGTGCTGCTGGACATCCTGACTGCCTTCGCCATACACGACGACATGCCCGCGGCCACGCGAACGGCGATCGCCGACGGCTTCAGCCAGTTGTACCAACGGCGCTTCGATGCCCCCTACGTCGAGCCATATGCCGAACTGATCGACGGGCCGGGCAAGCGCGCGCTGGAAAGCATCTGCGCGCTGGTCCACGACGAATCGATACCGCTGGCCCTGCGCCGCGCCACGGCGTGCAATCTTTCGGCAAGCCTGAGCGTGTGCCAGGGCGGCACGCTGTCCAATCTGTTGCTTGCGCAACGGACCTTGATGACGTCCGCCGGCGGCATACGCGCCAGGTTGTGGAAGATCAAGGACGAATGCGCGCGTGCGCTGCTGCTGGAAGCGGTGCACGAAAAATTCCACACCCGCAAGGAATACCTCTCGGCCGAGATGCATTACGTCAATTCAGCCTGGAACCTGCTGGCGGGCGAGTTCGGCCTGCAAGCGATGAACGATCCCGGTGCCGATGCCTTGCTGGCCGGCGATACCGCGTTCCTGGGTTTGTGCCGCGCGCGGCTGCTGGCGGGACTCACCCCCGAAAACCTGGCCACCCGGCTGGCGGAAGACTGTCTGGGCGCGTTCGTGGGATCGGCGCCTGAAGGCGCGCGTGGCGCGCCCTACGGCGCAGGCATCCCGGCCTGGTTCGACAGCGCCCTGGAAAGCATCCTGCTGGACCTGCGCCTGGGCGCGGACAGATTGACGCTGCATGCCTTCGTGCAGCTGGACGAAGCCGGCCAGCGCTACAGGTTGAGAACCGACGCCACCCTGGTCGCCGTGGCGCTGCTGGACGCGATCCATGCGGAAGGGCTGATGGACCACATGCCGCAATACGGCGGCGAGTGGGTGGACCAGGATGGCCAGCGGGCCGCCATGCTGGTGCATGGCACCTTGGCCTGGCGCGCCAGCGCCACGGGCCGGGGGGAGGCGCGCCCCGTCTGGAATGCAGCGGAAAGCGCCGCGGAACTGCTCACCGTGGAAGACCTGCGCCGCTGGAAGAACGCGTACGACCCGTTCGGCGACGATGTCCCCGCGATCCTGCTGCGGGCGGCGATCAGGGCCGACGAACCCGAGGCGCTGGCGGCGGTGCCGGCGGCCTGGCTGATGGACGCCGATACCGCGCTGCAGTTGCTGGCGCGTATGGGCGACGAGCGGGCAAACCGCTACCTGGAAACGCACGTATCGCATTTCCTGGTGCGCTTCCCGCACGATCAGCGGGCGGCCTTCATCGACGGGGCGATGCATCGCGGCCATGCGGCGGGCCTGCTGGCGTGCAGCTGGTATGCGGACATGTATGCCTTGCTGAGCGAGACACCCGTCGCCGGCGGCCCGACGCGATTGCAGCGCTGGATGACGCTGCGCGATGCCGCCGCCATCGACGCCGTCCGCGATCTGGCGGACAACGGCTGGGGCGGTGCGACCTGCCCGCCCAGGAAAGCCGCGCAGCTTGCGGCACTGATGCGCGGACACAAGCAGACCCCCATCCTCTACGAAGCCATGGCGCGCGGCGATGCCGCCGGCATTGCCGCGTGGGGGCGGCTGCTATGTTCGTCCGCGATCCTGCCGAACATCGGGGCGATGCTGCCGGACCTGCTGGTCGCCGACCGCCAGGGCGGCATTTCCGCGCTGTCCGAGGCGATGCACAAGAACTGCGCCGCATCGGTGGCGGCCTACGGCGCGATGCTGGCCGATGCGCGGCTGTTGCAGGAAGTGCATACGCAACTGCCCGCGCTCCTGGCGGGTACCGGATCGCGGTTCCGGCGTACGCCGCACCGTGCGACTGCGCTGATGTACGGCATGGACGGCGGCGCCGTGGCGGCGATCGAGGCCTATGGAGAATTGCTGGTGCAGCCGGCGCTGCTGTCGCGGATAAGCAAGGATATTCCCAAGCTGTTCGGCATCAGCGGCGCCGGCAGGCGCGGCTCGGCGCGCGCCTATCGCCGGGCGCCCTTGTGGTGGGCCATGAACAATGGACACGCCGGCGCCGTGGGCGCCTTCCAGCGGATACTGACGCAGGCGGCGGTGATGGACTGCATGAAGCCACACCTGCCGGACGTGCTCGCCGGGTGGGACCCGGCGGGCCGTATCACCGCCTTGCACGCGGCGTTGCGCAAGGACTACGCGGCAGCCATCGACGCCTACCATGCCTTCCTGGCCCATCCCGACGTCTTGCCGCGGATCCGCGCCGCGCTGCCCGAACTGCTGCGGGCCGAGGACAGCTGGGGATCGCCGGGGCTCGCGATCGCGGCGTCCCGCGGATGCGCGCGGGCCATCGCCGCCTATCACGCGATACTGGTCGACGATGCCATCTGGCCAACTGTCCGCGCCAGCCTGCCCGGCTTGTTGAAGGCACGCCCCCTGGGGGAAGCCACCGGCCTGGCGCAGGCCCTGGGTGCCGGGCATGCCGACGTGCTCAAGGCTTATCACGCCATGCTGGTGGACCGGAAGATCCTGCCCGAAATACAGCATGTCCTGGCCACCCTGCTGATCAAGCGCGGCGTATCCGGCATGACCGGATTGCCCCTGGCGGTGCGCGGCGGCTACCAGCCCGCGATAGACGCTTTTCGCGCGATCCTGGTGGACAGCCGCATCGAACCGTACATCGGCGGGGCGGTCGGCCGGCGCAGCGTGCGATCTCGCCGCTTCGCCGCCGCGCGCCGGCCGGCATCCGTGCCGGAAGCCGGACAGCCGGGGGTGTCGCCGGCCTGGGAGGGTAAGGTGGATCAGTGGCTGGCCGTGTACCTGGACAGCCGCGCGCCGCGGGGCGGCCTGCTGGACCGGATCGTCTTCTGGTTGCAGCGCTGGATGGTATGAGTCCCAGGCCTTATTCCACGGTGATGACGATCGCGACGCGGCGGTTTTCCGCGCGGCCGGCCGGAGTGCCGTTGTCGGCCACCGGCCGGGTCGCGCCCAAGCCGCGTACCTGGACGTTGGCCGCCGGCATGCCGGCGGCCTTGACGACGTCGGCGACGGCCTGGGCACGCCGCAAAGACAACTGCTGGTTGTAGTCGGCGGCGCCGACATTGTCGGTATGGCCGTCCAGACGCATGCGGTCCAGGCCGACGCGCAGCAGGTTGCCGGTCAGGCGCTGCAGGTTCTGGCCGGCTTCCGGCTTGACGACATAGGCGTCGAAGTCGAACAGCACCTTATCGGACAGCCCCAACTCCCAGCCTTCCTCGGTCTGCTTGAAGCCTTCCTGCTTGAGCACGGCGATCTGCGCTGGCGTCAGCCCTTTGTGCACGGTCTGGCAGCCGGCCAGCACCAGTCCGGCGCAGGCCAGCCACAGGATCCAGCGCAGGCAGGCGCCGATCGTGGCGGGAAAACGGCCGGGGGCGGATAGACGGATGGCGGACACGGAAGGACTCCTCTGCGTTAGTTGTAGGCGGTATGGATTTCGCGCGACGGCCGTCCGCGGCGGCCGGCCGTCGACTGGGTGCCGCCGCCGCGCCGTTTCGCGCGGTACATCGCGCTATCCGCCGCGTCGAACAGGTCGGTGGGATTGCCGGCATGATCGGGATAGACGGCGATGCCGATGCTCAGCGAACAGATGATATGTTCGCCGTTGGGAAGGCGGATGGGGGACCGCATGCCCAGCAGGATGTCGTCGGCGATGCGCTGCGCGTCGCTCAGTTCGCGCAGGGGCGACAGCATGACGGCGAACTCGTCGCCGCCCAGCCGGGCGACGACATCGCCTTCGCGCAACTGGCCGCGTACGCGCGCGGCGATGTTGATCAGGACGGCATCGCCGGCCGCGTGGCCCATGCCGTCATTGATTTCCTTGAACCGGTCGCTATCCAGGAACATGATGGCCACGCGACGGTCCAGTACGGCGGCATCGTGGATGGCGCGGTCCAGCTGCTCTTCGAAGTGCGCACGGTTCGGCAGCCCGGTCAGGCTGTCGTGCGCGGCCTTGTGCGCCAGCGATGCGTTTTCATGCAGCCATTGCGTCTGCCAGGCTTCCAGCTCATCCAGCAAGGCATTGAAGTCTTCCCCTAGCGCATGCAGTTCCTGGATGCGCGCGGGCGGCACGCGGCGTGCGAAGGCGCGCTCGTTGCGCACGGCGTGGGCGACCTCGGCCAGCGTCCGCAGCGGGCGCACGATTTCGCGCGAGGTCCTGCGGGAGAGCCAGCTGGCGATCAGTCCGCTGACGAGTACGCAGGCCAGCACGCCGCCCAGCCCTTTCAACAGGAAATCGAACAGATTGGCGCCCCGGCTCACCAGCAGCAGGCGGCCCACCACCTGGCCCTGGTGCGCGATGGGGGTGTAGACGGGCGGCGGATTGACCAGCCGCGCCACCTGCTCCCGAATCCAGACGAAGTTTTCCTGTTGCGGGTGATGCCATTCCGCCAGGATCTCGTTACGCCCGTCGAAGACTACGGCGGACGACACGTCCTCCCTGGCGGCGATCGTCGCCAGGATTTCCATGGCGGCCTGGCGGTCCTGGAAGACGGTGGCCGCTTCCACGGTGTAGGCGATGGACCGGGCGATCAGCTTCTGGTGGTGATCGCTATAGGTTCGCAGCGCGAACAATCCCATCACCATCACGATAATGCCGGCCAGCCCCACGGCGAACAGGGTCACGGCGATGTGCAGTCTGCGCAGCGCCTGGCGCAGGGTGGGGCGGTTGTAGTCGGGGCGCGCGTTCTTCTTCATGGAGATGACCTGCGACGCGAAAGCTGAAGCACGCTGGGATTGATGCGAACACCGCTGCGCGCCACGGAATCGAGATTGATCTGGAACCCGACACGGTCGGACTGGACGTCCAGACAGAACATGCCGCCGACGGCGCACTCGGCGTCGTCCTCGACGATGCTGACCACGGGATGGCCCACGATGCGCCGCAACAGCCGTTGCCGCGCCTCATTGCCCAGGCCTCCCATATAGACCGCGTCGCAGCCCGCCACCAGCGCGGGATCGTCCGCGGCCATCCGCCGCGCCTGTACGGCCAGCGAGGGCGGTCGCGCCTGTTCGTCGAACAGGGCGGCCGCGTAGGCCGGCTGGCCCGCGACGCACAGGCGTATCGCTTCAGGCTGCACCGGCCAGCGTGCATAGCCCAGGATCCCCATGACCACCTGGCCCACCATGGCGGCGCGGGCATCCGCATCGGCCGGCAAGGGGGCGGCGCCCGCGGCCGCATGGAAGACCGCCAGCAGCGCAGGCAACCAGAAGCGCCATGCGTGGCGGCCTATCATGGGAGCGGCAAATGGGAAGAGGATCCGGATAAACCGTGGGAGTGTAGATTAGTTTGGTTATTTTTTGTCAATAGCCGTCAGATGCATTAAGCCTTCGGCACGATCCGGGAAAGAACGTCGATGGCGCAACCACCGTCAGGCGCCACGCGTTACCATGGCGACCGGACTCAAATTCCGGTGGAGGATCCGAGATGGCGCTCCTGAAATTCAACCAGGACCCCGAAGAGCCAGAACTCTGGGCGGTGGAAAACGTCATGTATGCGGTGGATCGTCCCCCCATACACGTGATGGTGCAGACCGACGGCGAAACGCCGTCGCGCGAGTGCCAGAAGGTACTGCTTGCCCTGCTGGACGGCTTGAGCGACAAGGTCCTGGAGGCCGCGGAGCTGCTGCTCGAGCAGTATTCGCGCGACGAATGCGAAAAGATGGGGATCGACCTGGCGCGGCTGCCGCGCAAGGACACGCCCGAGGCCATGGCGGAGGTGGCCGTGCTGCGGGCGCTATGGGTGTTCGACGAAAGCGGCGAGGACTACGAATTGTGGTTCACCGTCCCGTGGGACCAGGAACATACCTACGACGTCGAATTCGAAGGCGGCGAAGCCGTCGCCTGCACGATCAACGAATAGCCGCCTTACTCCGCGGGGCCGTACTGCGTGGCGCCGGCCGCCGACGTTCCGGCCGCCGAGGCGCCCGATGAGCCGGCGTCTTCTTCGTCATGGCGCCGGGTGCGGTCCCGCAGGTACTCCACCGGTACATTGGGGCTCACCTGCGTGACCCGGTCCCGCTGGATGCGCGAAGAGACGAAACCCACTTTCTTGGTGGCGGCGCCCTGCAGTAGTACCGAGAGGATCGCGCCCTTGTCCTGGATCCATTGCGTCTTGCCGCGCAGCAGCCTGACGGCGTCTTCGGGCGGTCCCAGCTTGAAGGTGGCGCCGCTGATGGTCGTGGTCTTGCGTCCGGCGAAGTCCGCTTCGGTCAGGCTGGTCATCGACACCGCATCCAGGTTGCTGCTCATGCTGTCGATGCGGTAGACGAAATTGATCTGCGTATGCGGATCCTGGATCACGATGAATTTTTCCGAGCCGGAAAAATCACCCAGCTGGCCGACGATGATGGATTCGACCCATTGATTGCCGCGTTTTTCCTCTGTGTACAGAAAAACCGTCGGAGGAGCGGATGTGAAATTCTGCGTCATGGCGTAAGAAAAGGGCCGGCCCCCATGGGCCCGGCGGCGCGGTGATCCCGGCGCGAACGCGCGGGAGTTTACCCGGGATCGCGCCGGCATGGACGCCCGGCGCGCCCCGCGGCGCGGGGTTCCACGCGGGTGCTTATTGGCCTTGCGCGCGGCGTTGGTTCAACTGGTCCAGGCAGACGCCCACGGCCTGGCGCATTTTTTCCGCCGAGGTGGCTTCCCGGTCGGCGTCGTTGCGGCATTGCGTGTACAGGCGCACGCTTTCGGGCGTGTCGCGCACGGGCGGCGGCGGGGGCACGGCAGGTCCCTGCGGCGTCACGGTCATGCGCAGCGTGGAAGGGGGCGACAGGCTGCCGTCATGGCCGGGAAACTGCATCTCCTGCGGGGCCTGGGCCTGGGCGGAAGCCGCGCCTGCGGCGGCCCACATCAGGGCGATTGCGATCGCGGATATCGCGCGTGATTTCATGCTGTCCTCTGAGGATGCGCCGGCATGCGCCGGACGGGTGGGCGGACGAGCCGCCTTGCAAGGGGCTTGCCCGAGCTTAACAGGCGTAAGACACGGCGGCCGGCCGGTGGTTCACGCCGTGAAACCGGTCCCGGGCGGACGTGCAGGGTAATGCCCGGAAACAATCGCACGCCCGGGCTAGTGCCTACGTCCCAAGAACTTTCCTTGCAGCCCCGCTAAAATCGCCCGGTTCGGCTCGATCGCCGGTAAAAATTCAACATCACTCAATCATTGCCTACCAGGAGGACCTCATGGCCCTAGTTTCCATGCGCCAGCTGCTCGATCATGCCGCCGAGAACGGCTACGGCATCCCGGCGTTCAACGTCAACAACCTCGAGCAGGTCCAGGCCATCATGGAGGCCGCCGACGAAACCAATAGCCCGGTGATCATGCAGGCGTCGGCCGGCGCTCGTAAATACGCCGGCGAAGGTTTCCTGAAATATCTGATCCAGGCTGCCGTCGAGTCCTACCCGCACATCCCCGTGGTCATGCACCAGGATCACGGCCAGTCGCCCAAGATCTGCCAGGGCGCCATCGACCTGGGCTTTTCCAGCGTGATGATGGACGGCTCGCTGAAGGAAGACGGCAAGACTGTCGCCGACTACGACTACAACGTCGAGGTCACCCGCAAGGTCGTCGAAATGGCCCATAAGGTCGGCGTAACGGTGGAAGGCGAGCTGGGCTGCCTGGGCTCGCTGGAAACCATGATGGGCGACAAGGAAGACGGCCATGGCGCCGAAGGCACCATGACGCGCGAGCAACTGCTGACCGACCCGGAACAGGCCGCCGACTTCGTCCGCAAGACGCAGCTGGACGCCCTGGCCATCGCCATCGGCACCAGCCACGGCGCCTACAAGTTCACCCGCAAGCCCACCGGCGACATCCTGTCCATTTCCCGCATCAAGGAAATCCACAGCCGCCTGCCCAACACCCACCTGGTGATGCATGGCAGCTCCAGCGTGCCGCAGGACCTGCTGGCGGAAATCCGTGAATTCGGCGGCGACATGAAGGAAACCTACGGCGTGCCGGTCGAGGAAATCCAGGAAGCCATCAAGTACGGCGTGCGCAAGATCAATATCGACACCGATATCCGCCTGGCCATGACGGGCGCGATCCGCCGCTTCTTCGCCGAAAATCCTTCCAAGTTCGATCCGCGCGAATACCTGAAGCCGGCGCGCGCCGCCGCCAAGGCGATCTGCGTGCAGCGCTACACGGAATTCGGCACGGCCGGCAATGCCAGCAAGATCAAGGCGATGCCGCTGCAGGAAATGGCCCAGCAGTATGCCGGGGGCAAGCTGTCCCAGGTCGTGCAGTAAACTGCGCGCATCCGTCGGCATTTAATTACCTCGGACATTCCCGCCGGACCGCGCGTCCCGCGGGAATGTTTCATTTCCGCCATAGGCCTCCCGTGACTTCAGCCCTGCATCAATCCAGTATCCGGTCCCTGCCCCTGCTCGGGCGAGGCAAGGTACGCGACATGTACGCCGTCGGCGACGACAAGCTGCTCATCGTCGCGACGGATCGTATATCCGCCTTCGACGTCATCCTCGACGATCCCATTCCCGGCAAGGGCCAGGTGCTGACGGCGCTGACCGAGTTCTGGTTGTCCAGGCTGGGGCACGTCATCCCCAACCACTCCACCGGCGTTGCGCCCGAAGACGTGGTGGCGCCCGACGAAGTCGAGCAGGTCAGGGGCAGGGCGGTGGTGGTGAAGCGGCTCAAGCCCATCCTGGTGGAGGCGGTGGCGCGCGGGTACCTCATCGGGTCCGGCTGGAAGGACTACCAGGCCACCGGCGCGGTGTGCGGCATCGCGCTGCCCGCCGGCCTGCGGCAGGCGGAAAAGCTGCCGCAGCCGATTTTCACCCCGGCCGCCAAGGCGGAATTCGGCACCCACGATGAAAACGTCGATTTCGAGCACGTGGTGCGCGAGGTCGGCCAGCAGATGGCCGAACGCATCCGCGAGGTGACGCTGGCCTTGTATGCGGAAGCGTCCGCCTTCGCCACGACCAAGGGCATCATCATTGCCGATACCAAGTTCGAATTCGGCCTGGACGATGATGGGGCGCTGCATCTGATGGACGAGGTGCTGACGCCGGATTCCTCGCGATTCTGGCCGGCCGACAGCTATGCGGTGGGCATCAGCCCGCCTTCGTTCGACAAGCAGTTCGTGCGCGACTGGCTGGAAACGCAGCCCTGGGACAAGACGCCGCCCGCGCCGCGGCTGCCCGCCGACGTCATCCGCAAGACGGCGGAGAAGTACCGCGAGGCCCTGGACCGGCTGACGGCCTAGCGCGGCCCGGCCTACGCGGCTCGGCCTACGCGGCTCGGCCTACGCGGCCCGGCCTACGCGGCCCGGCCTACGCGGCCCGGCCTACGCGGCCCGGCCCGATCGCGGAGCGGCGGGGGGCGGCCACGTGCCGGCTGCTCCGCCGTAGTCGTCTTTCCGCCAAGGATCATATATAGTGCCGCGCAGCCGCGCCCCGGGTGGGGCGGCGGGGGCGCTGTCGGCCACCCGGTCCGGCACCAGGCGCAAGCAAGGGGAGTGGCGCTGAAATGATCATGATGCTGCCGTTCGTACTCGGCATGCTGGCGGTTTGGTTCGGTATCCGGGGCAGGCGGTCGGCCTGCTTCGCCTTATGGATCGTGACCCTGCTGGTCTTCGCCGCCTGGGCGAACCACCACATGACCGACCCGCTGCGGCTGTCGCTCTAGGAACACAGCCATGCAATTCGCCTCCCGGGCCTCGCATCCCGCTTCGACCCTGTTGAATGGGCTGGCCTTGCTGGCGATCACGGGCTCGCTGATCCTGGCCTTCGCCTGGCAGATCCTCTTCAACGAATTGCCCTGCCCGCTGTGCCTGCTGCAGCGCCTGGCGCTGGTGATGGCGGGCGCGGGCCTGCTGCTGAATCTGCGTTTCGGCGCCTCGCCGGCGCATTACGCCATGGTCCTCGCCGCCGCCTTGGCCGGCGCGGTGGTGGCGGCGCGGCAGATGATGCTGCACCAGGCACCGGCGGACCCGGGCTACGGCTCGACGCTGCTCGGCATGCATTTCTACACCTGGGCGCTGGTGGCCTTCGTCGCGCTGATCGCCTATTGCGCGGTGATGCTGGCCCTGGACCGCCGGTCGGGCGACAACAGCCATCCGCGGCGCGCCGGCATCGTCGCCGGCGCCATCATGTGGCTGTTTTTCGTGACCGTCGTGGCGCACGCCGCCGGCACGACGCTGGAATGCGGCCTGGGACCTTGCCCGGATAATCCCACGACCTACCAGTGGCTTCCGGCGTTCGGCGGCTGACTCCCCGCCGGGGCAGGTAAAATCGAGGACTTTCCTCGCCGCCCTCCAACCGCCGTTATGACCGCCAAATCCACCTCTACGCCCGCGCCGACGCCCCTGGTCGGCGTGATCATGGGCTCTTCCAGCGACTGGGAAGTCATGAAGCACGCCGTCGCCATGCTGGACGACTTCGGCGTCGCGTGCGAAGCCCGCGTGATTTCCGCCCACCGCATGCCGCTGGACATGGCCGAGTACGGCGCCGCGGCGCGCGGACGGGGTTTGCGCGCCATCATCGCCGGCGCCGGCGGGGCGGCGCATCTGCCCGGCATGATGGCCGCGCTCACCGAAGTGCCGGTGTTCGGCGTGCCGGTGCCGTCCAAGTACCTGCGCGGCGAAGATTCGCTGCTTTCCATCGTGCAGATGCCCAAGGGCGTGCCCGTGGCGACCTTCGCGATCGGCGAAGCCGGCGCCGCCAACGCGGCGTTGCACGCCATCGCCAACCTGGCCACCGCCGACGATCGCCTGCATGCCAGACTGGTGGAATTCCGCGCCCGCCAGACCCAGGCCGCCCGCGATATGCAGGTGCCCCCGCCGGGAGCCCAGGCATGACGGCGCGTCAGGATTCCAAGGTTTCGCCGGCGGTCGCGGCTGCCGCCGGCATGGCCGGGCAGGACAAGCCCGCTTCCGCCACGATCGTCGAACCAGGCGGATGGCTGGGCCTGCTGGGCGGCGGGCAGCTGGGCCGCATGTTCTGCCATGCCGCGCAAAGCCTGGGCTACAAGGTGGCGGTGCTGGATCCGGCCGCCGACGGCCCGGCGGCGATGGTCGCCGACCGCCATATCCACGCGGCCTATGACGATCCCGCCGGGCTCGACGAACTCGCGCGCACCTGCCGCGCCGTCACCACCGAATTCGAGAACGTGCCCGCCGACAGCCTGCGCGCCCTGGCGGCGCGCTGCCGGGTCAGCCCGTCGGCCGATGCCGTCGCCGTGGTGCAGGACCGCATCGCCGAAAAGTCCTTCATCGCCGGTCAGGGCATCCCGGTCGCGCCCCACGTCGCCGTGCGGCAGGATGCCGACCTGCGCGATGCCGCCGATACGCTGTTTCCTGGCATCCTGAAGGTGGCCCGGCTGGGTTATGACGGCAAGGGGCAGGCGCGCGTGCAGACGCGCGAACAGGCGCTGGCGGCATTCGAGGCCTTCGGCCGCGTGCCTTGCGTGCTGGAAGCCCTGCTGCCGCTGGACCATGAAATCTCGGTGGTGATCGCGCGCGGCTTCGACGGCGGCACGGTCATGTTTCCGGTGGCCCGCAATGTCCACCGCGACGGCATCCTGGCGGTATCGACGGTCGATCGCGCGGCGCTGTCGGGGCCTGACGCCGCGCTGGAGCGTGCCGCCGGCGACGCCGCCCTGCGCATCGCGGCCGGCCTGGATTATCACGGCGTGCTGTGCGTGGAGTTCTTCGTCCTGCGCGACGGGACCTTGCTGGTCAACGAGATCGCGCCGCGCCCGCACAACAGCGGCCACTACACCATCGACGCCTGTGTCACCAGCCAGTTCGAGCAGCAGGCGCGCGCCATGGCCGGCTTGCCGCTGGGCGCCACGGACCTGCTGGCGCCGTCGGTCATGCTGAATATCCTGGGCGACATCTGGTTCGCGGCCAGCGACGCTGGCGAGGCCACGCCAGCGCCGGCGGACGCGCAGCGCGAACCCGACTGGGCCGCGGCCTTGTCCGTGCCCACGGCCAAGCTGCATCTGTACGGCAAGCACGATGCGCGGCGCGCCCGCAAGATGGGCCACGTGACCATCGTCGCGCCCACCATGTCGCAGGCACGGCGCGACGCCACCCGCGTCGCCGAGGCGCTCGGCATTCCGGCGCCCGGTAGCCCGGCGCCCGGTAGCCCGGCGCCCTGAACAGGAGTCCATGATGGCGCCCCAGACCGAAGCCGAAGCCAGCGACGAACAGATCGCGCATGCCGCGCGCGTCCTGGCCGCCGGCCAATTGGTCGCCTTTCCGACGGAAACCGTCTACGGGCTGGGCGCGGATGCGGAAAGCCCGCTCGCGGTCGGTCGTATCTATGCCGCCAAGGGCCGTCCGTCCAGCCATCCCGTCATCGTGCATATCGCGCCCGATGCCGACCTGTCCTATTGGGCGGCCGATATCCCGCCGCCGGCCCGCGCCCTGATCGACGCATTCTGGCCGGGGCCGCTCACCCTGATCCTGAAACGCGCCGCGCGCATCGATCCGGCCGTCAGCGGCGGCCAGGACAGCGTGGGCGTGCGCTGCCCGTCGCATCCGGTGGCGCAGCGCCTGCTGCGTGCCTTCGCCGCCCTGAATCCCAGCGGGCAGGGCGGTGTCGCCGGGCCGTCGGCCAATCGCTTTGGCCAGGTGTCGCCCACGCGCGCCGAGCATGTGCGGGCCGAATTCCCCGATGAGGTCGCCCAGGGCATGCCGGTGCTGCAGGGCGGGGCTTCCGCGGTGGGCATCGAATCCACCATCGTCGATCTGTCGCGCGTGGATCGGGGCATAGGGCCGGTGCTGCTGAGGCCGGGCCATATATCCGCCGACGACATCGCCCGCGTGCTGGGCGTCGCGCCCGCGCTGCCCGATGCGGCGGCGCCGCGCGCGTCGGGCACGCTGCGTGCCCACTACGCGCCGCACACCCCGCTGGCGCTGGTCTCGCGGGAGCAACTGGAAGCCGCCGCGGTGGGCCTGGGCCTGCCGGACGACGGTCGCGTCGTGGCGGTCGCCTACACGCCGCGTCCCCTGGAATTGGATCCTCGGCTGGTCTGGCAGCCCGTGGCCGCCGATCCTGCGCGGTACGCACAGGCGCTCTATGCGGTGTTGCGCGAATTGGATGGCATGGGCTATCGCCGTATCCTGGTCGAAGCGCCGCCCCTGACACCGGAATGGGCGGCGGTGAACGACCGCATCGGCCGCGCCGCGGCCGCCTTCGAATAAGTGTTCCACCTAATTGCCGCGCCGTAAGCCGCGGCTTACGCTGCGCCGCCTACATGCAAGACCGGCCGGCGGCTAGCCCGGCGATACGGCTTGCCGTGCTCACGAGGCCGGCGGGCGCCCAAAAGGAGAACATCCATGAAGAAGTTTCTTGCCCTGACCGCGAGCGCCCTGGCGCTGGCGGGCGCCGCGCATGTCGCGGTCGCGGGACCGACGCTGGACGCGGTCAAGAAGAAAGGATTCGTGCAATGCGGCCTGAGCGATGGCGTGACGGGTTTCAGCGCGACCGACAGCAAGGGCGAATGGGCGGGGATGGACGTGGACATCTGCCGCGCCATCGCGGCCGCGACGCTGGGCGACGCCAGCAAGTTCAAGGGCACGGCCCTGTCCACGCAGCAGCGATTCACCGCGCTGCAATCGGGCGAAGTGGATGTGCTGCTGCGCACGGTCACGCTGACGCAGACGCGCGATACGTCGCTGGGCCTGGCTGCCGTGGCGGCCAGCTTCTATGACGGCCAGGGCATCCTGGTGCGCAAGTCGCTGAACGTCAAGAGCGCCAAGGAGCTGGACGGCGCGACGATCTGCGTGCAGCCGGGCACGACGACGGAGCTGAACCTGTCCGACTGGTTCCGCGCCAACAACATCAAGTTCACGCCGGTGGTCATCGACAAGGTGACCGAGGTGGTGCGCGCCTTCGAATCGGGCCGCTGCGATGCCTTCACCGACGACGCCTCCCAGCTGGCGGCGGTGCGCGCGTCGCAGGTGGCCAACCCCAACGATTACGACATCCTGCCCGAACGGCTTTCCAAGGAGCCCCTGGGCCCGATGGTGCGCCAGGGCGACGAGAACTGGCTGGGCATCGTGCGCTGGACGCTGTTCGCGCTGATGGAAGCCGAGGAATACGGCATCACGCAGAAGAATGTCGACGACATGCTCAAGAGCAACAATCCCAACGTGCTGCGCATCCTGGGCGTGACGCCCGGGGCCGGCAAGAATATGGGCCTGGACGAAAAATGGGCCTACAACGCGATCAAGGCCGTCGGCAACTACGGCGAGATCTTCGAGCGCAACGTGGGCGGCGGCAGCAAGCTGGGGCTCAAGCGCGGCGTCAACGCGCTGTGGAACCAGGGCGGGGCGATGTATCCCTGGCCGGTGCGCTGACACCCGAACGACGGCCGCCGCTTCATCCGCGCCCGGTCCTGGCGGGGCGCCCGGACGCTACACGCCCAGATAGCGCTCCAGCAAATGAGGTTGCGCCGCGAGGGCGGCGCTGGCGTCCTGGTGCGCGAGCACGCCTTTTTCCATGACCACGCAGCGATCGGTGTGGGCCAGCACCGCGCGATAGTTGCGGTCGACGATCAGCGTCGATATGCCGGTGCGCCGGATCGCGGCGATCACGCGCCAGAGTTCGGCGACGATGAGCGGGGCGAGGCCTTCGGTGGCTTCGTCCAGGATCAGCAGGTCGGGGTTGGTCATGAGCGCGCGGCCGATGGCCAGCATCTGCTGTTCGCCGCCCGACAATTCCTGGCCGCCGTGCCGCGTGCGTTCGCGCAGCCGCGGAAAGGTGTCCATCACGCGTTCGTAATCCCAGTCGCGGCGGCCCGAGACGCCGGCGCGCGCCGCCACCAGCAGGTTCTCGCGCACGGACAGGTTGGGAAAGACGCCGCGGCCTTCCGGCACGTAGGCAATGCCCAGGCGGGCGCGCGCGTGCGGCGGCATATGGGTGCTGTCGCCGCCGCTTATGCGCATGCGCCCGGCGCTGCAGCGCAGATGCCCCGTCAGCACGCGTATCAGCGTGGTCTTGCCCATGCCGTTGCGGCCCAGCAAACCGACGGCTTCGCCGCGCTCGATGCGCAGGTCGATGCCGCGCAGGACGTGGCTGGCGCCGTAGTGGGCGTGCAGGCCCTCCGCGCGTACCCATTCCTCATGCACGCGCTGTCCTTCTGTCGCTGCACGCATCTTGCCCAGTCCAGGATACGCGCTCATGGCCTGCCCTCCGCTTCATCCGTGCCGAGATAGGCGGTGCGCACGGCCTCGTCCGCGCGGATGGTGTCCGGGTCGCCGCTGGCGATCACCGCGCCGTTCACCATTACGGTGATGGTATCGGCCACGCGAAAGACCGCGTCCATATCGTGTTCCACCAGCAGGATGGCGTGGTCGGGTTTCAAGCGCTCCAGCAGGTCCAGCATGCGTCCGGTTTCTTCCGCGCCCATGCCGGCCAGCGGTTCGTCCAGCAGCAGCACTGCCGGCCGCGTCGCCAGGCACATGGCGATCTCCAGCTGGCGCTTGCGTCCGTGCGGGAGCGTGCCGGCGATGCATGCGGCGGCGTCCGCCAGGCCGGTCCGTTCCAGCGCGTCGTCGGCCAGACGGGTGGTGTGCGAGCAATCGCCGGCATGGCGCCACCATTGCCAGAAGCGCTGCCGCGCGGCCTGTGCCGCCAGCCGGCAGTTCTCATGCACGGTCAGCGACGGGAATAGCGTGGATCGCTGGTAGGTGCGGCCCAGCCCCGCGCGCGCCCGGCGCGGCTGTGGCCAGGCGGTGATGTCGCGGCCGTCCATCATGATGGTTCCGCCGTTGGTCGGCAGGTCGCCCGACAGCAGATTGATCAGCGTCGATTTGCCGGCGCCGTTGGTGCCGATGACGGCATGCAGGCTGCCCCTGGGCAGCGCCAGCGATACGTCCTGCACCGCCGTCAGCCCGCCGAAGCTGCGCCGGAGTCCGGTCGCCTGCATCAGGACGCCGGGCATGGCGATGCCCGGTTCCGCGGCGTCCGCGCGTGCAATGCCGCTTCCCGGCATGCCAGGACTGGAGATGCCGGTCATCGAAATCTCAGGCATGGGATTTCTCCGCGGTGTCGGCGAGGGGCGCCATGCGTGCCGCGCGCGGCACGCGTCCCAGGCCGATCAGGCCGGCCAGCCCGCGGGGCAGCAGCGCCACCAGCAGGATGACCGCGAGCCCCATCGGCAGATGCCAGTGGCGCGCGTAGTCGCCGAAGAGGGCTTCGGACTGGAACAGCTCCTGCATCAGCACCAGGGCGGCCGCGCCGGCCACGGCGCCGCCGGGCCGCGCCATGCCGCCCAGGATCACCATCAGCAGGACCAGGCCGGATTGCTCCCAGGCAAAGAGCTCCGGCGTCACGAAGCCGTCCTTCAATGCGTACAGGAACCCCGCCAGCCCGGCCAGCGCGCCCGCCAGCGTGTAGGCCACGAGTTTGTACGGAAAGGTCGAGAAGCCCGTGGCCCGCATGCGCTGTTCGTTGATGCGTATGCCCGCCAGCGCCGCGCCGAAAGGCGAGTGCCGCAGCCGCGCCAGCAGGCCCCAGGCCAGGGCCAGGCAGGCGACCACGAACAGGTGGAAGCTCGTCGCATGCGCCAGGTCGAACGGCATCCAGCCGCCCACCCGCCATTCCGGTCGGAAATACAGATAGGCGCCGTCGCTGCCCCCGCCCACCTTGGTGTCGTGGAACACGTAATACGCCATCTGCGCGAAAGCCAGCGTCACCATGATGAAGTACACGCCACGCGTGCGCAGCGCCAGCGCGCCGGTGGCCAGGGCATAGGCCGCGCCGCCGGCCAGGGCGGCCGCCAGCAGCGGCAGCAGCGGTCCCGCGGCGGATGCCGGCGACAGCAGCGCCGCCGCGTATGCGCCTATGCCGAAAGGCGCCGCATGTCCCAGGCTGACCAGCCCCGCTTCACCCACCAGCAATTGCAGGCTCAGGGCGAACACGGCATAGATGACGATGCGCTGGGCCAGGCCCACGTAGTATTCGCTGGCCACCCATGGCAGCAGCGCCAGGCACAGCAGGACGACGATCGCCGCCATTCCTACAGCTGAAATCTTCATCGGCGTCCCTCGTCAACCTTGCTTGAACAGGCCTTCGGGCCTGCACAGCAGGACCAGGGCCATCAACACATACACCAGCACGCCCGCGGCCGCCGGAAAGAACACCTGGCCGAAGGTATCGACGAAGCCCACCAGCATGGCCGCGACGAAGGCGCCGCGGATGGAGCCGATGCCGCCGATCACCACCACCACGAAACAGGCGATCAGCACGCCATTGCCCATGCCCGGATACACGGACGACACCGGCGCGGCGATCGCGCCCGCCAGCGCCGCCAGGGCCACGCCGCCGGCGAACACCAGGCGGTACAGGCGGTTGATGTCCACGCCCAGCGACGCGATCATTTCGCGGTTGCTGGCGCCGGCGCGCACCATCATGCCGATGCGGGTGCGCGTCAGGACCGCGTAGAGCAGCAACGCCACCGCGGCGCCCACGGCCGAGATGAAAAGCCGGTAGACGGGATAGCTCATCACGTCGCCCAGCGGGATGCTGCCTTGCAGCCAGCCGGGGATGGGGACGCCGTGCACGTCGTTGCCCGCCAGGATGGCGCGCGCTTCCTCGAATACCAGGATCAGGCCGTAGGTCATCAGCACCTGCTGCAGGTGCTCGCGCCGATACAGGAAGCTGAAGAATGCCAGTTCCAGCAGATACCCCAGCACCGCGGCCAGCACCACGCAGGCCGCGATGGTCAGGAGCAGCCCGCCGCCCGTCGTCCTCTCTATCCAGGGGCCCAGCGCGAAGGCCATATAGGCGCCCGCCATGTAGAAGCTGCCATGCGCCAGGTTGATGATGCCCATGATGCCGAAGATCAGCGTCAGCCCGCTGGCCACCAGGAACAGCAGCAGGCCGTACTGCAGGGCGTTCAGGCACTGGATCAGGAAGACGGACGCGTTCATGGACGCGGACCTACAGGCGGCAGCCGCGCGCCGGATCGGCGAGCTTCCTGACGGCGACCTTCACCACCTTGTTCTCCAGCCCGTCGACCTGGCGCAGGTAGATGTCCTGCACCGGATTGCCGGCCGGCGACAGGGTGAACGCGCCGCGCGGGCTGTCGATGGTGGCCGCCCGCATCGCCTTGCGCATATCGGCCTTCTTCGACAGGTCTCCCTGCACCGCTTGCAGGCCGGCTGCCAGCAGCTGCGCGGCGTCGTAGCCCTGCACCGCATACACGTCCGGCGCGACGCCGGGGTAGGCCTTGGCATAGGCGGCACGGAAGGCCTTGTCGCGCGGGTTGTCCAGGCCGTCGGCGTAGTGCAGGGTGGTCAGCAGGCCCTGGGCCGACTGCCCTTGGGCCTGTAGCGTGCCATCCGTCAGGAAGCCCGATCCGTACAGGGGTATGGTCTTGTTCAGGCCCGCCGCGGCATAGTCCTGGACGAACTTCACGGCGCCGCCGCCGGCGAAGAACGTGAACACCACGTCGGGTTTCAGCGCCGCGATCTCCGTCAGCAGGGGCTGGAACTCGACATTGGGAAAGGGCAGGCTCAGGTCCTTGACCACCTTGCCGCCCGACTTTTCGAAGCCTTCCCGAAAGCCCGCGACCGCTTCCTCGCCGGCGGCGTACTTCCAGGTGATGGTCACGGCGGTCTTGTAGCCCTTTTCCGCGGCGATTGGCCCCATGGCATAGGCCGGCTGCCAATTGCTGAACGAGGTGCGAAATACGCCCATGCCGCACATGGGGCCGGTGATGGCGTCGGCGCCGGCATTGGTCACCAGCAGCGTGGTGTCGGATTCCTTGGCCGCCTTGGTCAAGGCCATCGCCACGCCGGAATGCACGGTACCCACCAGGATGTCGACCTGGTCGCGCTTGATCAGGCGATTGGCATTTTCCGGGGCCTTGGCCGGATTCGATTCGTCGTCGACCTTGTAGTACGCGACTTCGCGGCCGGCCAGTTTGCCGCCCTGTTCGTCGACGTACAGCTTGAAGCCGTTTTCGATGGCGGTGCCCAGCGCCGCGTAGGTGCCGCTGTACGGCAGCATGAAGCCCACCTTGACGGGGCCTTGGGCCTGCGCGTGGGCGAGCGTTGCCGACGTCGCCAGCACGGCCGCCAGCGCGGCCCGGGTGATGCGCGTGTTCATCGTGTGTCTCCTGGTGGTTGTTATAAGCCGGTCTATATGCCGGTCTATATGCCGTTTATGGTTGTTGCGTTCGTCGTTTTTGCATTCGTCGTTATCGCGTCCGCAGGAAATCGCGTATGGCCTCGATCACCGCGGCGGGCTGGTCGCGATGGGGCGTGTGCCCGCAGTCGGGCAGGACCTGCATGGCCGCGCGCGGCGCGTGCTGGACGATGGTCTCGACTTGCGCCAAGGTGCCGTATTCGTCATCGATGCCCTGCAGGGCCAGCACGGGGCAGCGTATGTCGCCCAGCGCTTGCTCGATGTTCCATGCACGGAAGGCCGGGTCCAGCCAGACGTCGTTCCATCCCCAGAAGGCGGATTCGACGTCATCGTGGTAGCGGCCCAGCCTGGCGCGCAGGTCGCCTTCCAGATAGGCCACGCGCGCCGCCGCGATATTGCGCACGGTCACGTCTTCCACGAAGACGTGCGGCGCGGCCGCGATCACGCCGCCCACGGCGTCGGGATGGCTCGCGGCATACAGCAGGGCGATGGAGCCGCCGTCGCTGTGCCCGAAGAGTATCGGCGGATCTTTGCGGGCATCGACGTCCAGGGCTCGCAGCAGCGCGGGCAGTACGTCCGCGGCCTGGTCGTGCATGAAGCGCACGGGCCACTTTTCCCCGTGCGGGCGCGGCGTGGACCGCCCGTAGCCCGGCCGCGAGTAAACCAGGCCGCGGCAGCCCGCCGCCACGCAAGCGTGCGCCGGCCAGTCCTTCCACATGGATACGGAACCGAGCCCTTCGTGCAGGAATACCAGCAAGGGGGCGTCGCGGCGTTCGGCCGCGATCCACTGGTACTCCAGGAACAGCTCGCGTCCCGCCACCCGCACCGGCGCCAGCGAGGATGCGTGCTCCGTCATCGTCATGCCCGCTCTTCCAGCTGCCGCAGGCGGAAACGCTGAATCTTGCCGGTCGCCGTCTTGGGTAATTCTTCCGTGAAGTAGATCTGCCGCGGATACTTGAAGGGCGCCAGGTGTTGCTTGACGTAGGCCTGCAACGCGGCCCCGGTATCCGGATCCGGCGCATGGCCCGGACGCAGCACCACGAAGGCCTTGGTCTTGACGAGACCCTGCTCGTCGGCGACGCCGATGACGGCGGCTTCCAGGACGGCTTCGTGCTGGATCAGCACGTTTTCGACCTCCACCGGCGACACGTACTGGCCGCTGACCTTGATCATGTCGTCGCTGCGGCCCGCGTAGGTGTAATAGCCGTCGGCGTCACACACGTACTTGTCGCCGCTCTTGAGCCAGTCGCCCAGAAAGCACTGGCGGGTCTTCTCGCGATTGTTCCAGTACATCAGCGCGGCACTGGGGCCCTTGATGTACAGGTCGCCGATCGCGCCGGGTGGAACGGGCAGGCCCTGGTCGTCGCGCAGCTGCACCTCGTAGCCGGCCACCGGCATGCCCGTGGTGCCGTAGCGGATGCGCCCCGCCTGGTTGCTGATGAAGATGTGCAGCATCTCGGTGGAGCCGATGCCGTCCAGGATGTCGCAGCCGAAGTGCCGGCGGAAGCGCTCGCCGATATCGCGCGGCAAGGCTTCGCCCGCCGACGTGCAGACGCGCAGCGCGAGCCGCTCGCGCGCTGGCAGGTCGGGCGCGGCCAGCATCGCCGCGTATAGCGTGGGGACCCCGTAGAACACCGTGGGGCGGTGGCGCGTCAATCGCTCGAACACCGCTTGCGGCGTCGGCCGTTCCGCCATCAGCACCACGGTCGCGCCCACCGAAAGGGGAAAGGTCAGGCCGTTTCCCAGGCCGTAGGCGAAGAACAGCTTGGCGGCGGAGAACACGACGTCGTCCTCGCGTATGCCCAGCACGGGCTTGGCGTACAGTTCGGCCGTGTGCCACAGATTGCCGTGCGTATGTACGACGCCCTTGGGCTTGCCGGTGGACCCCGACGAATACAGCCAGAAGGCCATTTCGTCGGCCAGCGTGCGTATGGCCGGTATCGCCGGCGCGTCCGCCAGCGCCTGCTCCAGTTCGATGACACCGCCTTCGCTGTCATCCGCGGGACGCGAGACGATGATGTGTTCGACCTCGGTATCCGCCAGGGCCATGGCCTGGCGCAGTATGGGCATCAGCGCGCCCGACACGATGGCCGCGCGCGCCCGGCTGTGCGACAGGATATAGGCGTAGTCGTCGGCGGTCAGCAGGGTATTCACCGCGACCGGCACGATGCCCGCGTGCAAGGCCCCAAGGAAAGCCACCGGCCAATCCGCCGTGTCGTGCATCAACAGCAGCATGCGTTCTTCGCGGCGCAGGCCCAGCTGTTTCAGCACGCCGCCGAAGCGCGCGACGCGGTCCGCCAGTTCGCCGTAGCGCAAGGTGCGGAAGTCGTCGATATAGGCTACCTTGTCGGCCCGCCCCGCGTTCGAGGCGGCCAAGTACTGGGCAAAATTCAATTCCTGCGGACAGCTTTCCACGGTTGTCTCCTGGTCTGTCTTTATCCCGACCGGCGACGGCGACTTGGGCCGGCGCTCGTTCGGCGGGCGCGCGTGGCGCGCGCCGGCGTATCGGGTGGACGCTGCGCGGCGGAGCCTGCGTCCGATTTTCAGGAAAAATAGTGCTTTAATCGTGCTCGGTCAAGCACTATAATGCATAAAACGTCGCCTCCTAGGGTAATCTCGGAGCAAGGAGATTCATGACTCAAGCACTGGACAAGGCGATCGCGGACCCCGCCCGCGAGCCCTTCCTGATGGCGCTGGGCGAGCGCGTGCGTCGCCTGCGGGCCATCCGCGGGCTGACGCGCAAGGCACTGGCACAGGCGACCGGCGTATCGGAACGGCATCTGGCCAACCTGGAACACGGTGTCGGCAACGCGTCCATCCTGGTGCTGTTGCAGATCGCCAAGGCCTTCAACTGCGCGCTGGCGGAACTGGTGGGCGACGTCACCACCGAATCGCCCGAATGGCTGTTGATCCGCGAGCTGCTCAGCGGCCGCGGCGAAGCGGACCTGCAGCGTGCCCGCGAATCGCTGGCGCAGCTTTTCGGGGTGGGCGGCGGGCAGCGGCCCGACCGCTTCCAGCGTATCGCCCTGATCGGCCTGCGCGGGGCCGGCAAATCCACGCTGGGGCAGATGCTGGCCGAAGACCTGGGCTACCCCTTCGTCGAACTCAACGTGGAAATCGAACGGGTGGCCGGTTGCGGCATCCTGGAAATCCACAATCTGTACGGCCCCAATGCCTATCGCCGCTACGAGCGGCGCGCGCTGGAAGAAGCGGTGCAGCTCTATCCGGAGATGGTGCTGGCCACGCCCGGCGGCCTGGTGTCGGAGGCGGCGACCTTCAACCTGCTGCTGGCGCATTGCTACACGGTGTGGCTGCGCGCCACGCCGGAAGAACACATGGGCCGGGTCATGGCGCAGGGAGACTTCCGGCCGATGTCCGGCAACAACGAGGCCATGGCGGACCTGAAACGCATCCTGGCTGGGCGCGAGGCCTTCTATGCCAAGGCCGACCTGACGTGGACCACCAGCCATATGGACCTGAGCGAATGTTTCGCGGGTCTGCGGGCCCAGGTGCGCAAGGCGGGCGGTCTGCCGCTCTGAGCGCGGGCGGGATCCCTGCCTCGGGCCGGTGGGCCCCGCCATGGCACGGGCTTGGACTGTGAGGCGGGTAGCAAGGCGAACGCATGACAGGCACTTTCCTGCATGTAGTGCTTGACGCCTGCACTTTGCTGCACTATTCTGCATCAAAATAAACCACATGCAGTATGTTGCATGTGAACGGTGCAGGAGACCCTCATGACCCATGCCGTACCCCCGGTCGATTTCCGGACCGACCCCAGCCGCTATCGCCACTGGCGCCTGACCACCGACGGCCCCATCGCCACCCTGGCAATGGACGTGGCCGAAGACGGCGGGCTGCGTCCCGGCTACAAGCTCAAGCTGAATTCCTATGACCTGGGCGTCGACATCGAGCTGCACGACGCCCTGCAGCGCATCCGCTTCGAGCACCCCGAAGTCCGGACCGTGGTGGTGACCAGCCTCAAGGACCGCGTGTTCTGTTCGGGCGCCAACATCTTCATGCTGGGCCTGTCCTCGCATGCCTGGAAGGTGAACTTCTGCAAGTTCACCAACGAGACGCGCAACGGCATGGAAGACGCCAGCCGGCACAGCGGCCTGAAGTTCATCGCCGCGGTCAACGGCGCCTGCGCCGGCGGCGGCTACGAGCTGGCCCTGGCCTGCGATGAAATCCTGCTGGTGGACGACCGCTCTTCCGCGGTGGCCTTGCCGGAAGTGCCCTTGCTGGGCGTGCTGCCCGGCACCGGCGGGCTGACGCGCGTGATCGACAAGCGCAAGGTGCGGCACGACCATGCCGACATCTTCTGCACCCTGGTCGAAGGCGTGCGCGGCGAGCGCGCCAAGGCTTGGCGCCTGGTCGACGACGTCATCAAGCCGCAGCAGTTCGCGGCCGGCGTGCGCGAACGCGCCCTGGCCCTGGGGGAAGGCAGCAGCCGTCCCGCGCAGGCCCAGGGCATCGTACTCACGCCGCTGGAGCGGCGCGACTCGCCAGAGGGCCTTTCCTATCGCTACGTCTCCGTCGAAATAGATCGCGAACGCCGCCTGGCCAACTGGACCGTGCGCGCCCCCGACGGCGACGTACCTGTCCAGCTTGACGCGATCCTGGCGCAGGGCGCGGCCTGGTGGCCGCTGCAGATGGCGCGCGAACTGGACGACGCCATCCTGTGGATGCGCGCGAATGAACTGGATATCGGCACCTGGGTGCTGCGCACGCAAGGCGATGCGCAGGCCGTGCTTGCCGCGGATGCCGCCTTGCAGGCGCATGCGGAACACTGGTTCGTCAACGAAACCGCCGGCATGCTGCGCCGTACGCTGGCGCGGCTGGACGTCACCTCGCGCACCCTGTTCGCGTTCGTGGAACCCGGCTCATGCTTCGCCGGCACGCTGCTGGAGCTGGCGCTGGCGGCGGATCGCATCTACATGCTGGATGACGAGGAGGCCGCCGCGCCCGCGCGGCTCGTGCTCGGCGATCGCAACTTCGGCGCCTATCCCATGGTCAGCGGCGTAAGCCGTTTGCAACGCCGCTTCCACGGCGAAGCGGCGCCGCTGGAAGCGGTGCGCGCGCATGCCGGCCAGGCGCTGGCCGCCCCGCAGGCACTGGATCTGGGGCTGGTCACCTTCGCGCCGGACGCCATCGACTGGGACGACGAAGTGCGCCTGGCCCTGGAAGAGCGTGGGGCGCTTTCGCCCGACGCGCTGACCGGCATGGAAGCCAACCTGCGCTTCGGCCCGCGCGAGACCATGGAAACCCGCATCTTCGGCCGCCTGACGGCGTGGCAGAACTGGATCTTCAACCGGCCCAACGCCGCCGGTGAAAAAGGCGCACTCAAGCTTTATGGCAAAGGCGAACAGGCCCAGTTCGACTGGAACCGCGTCTAGGAGCATCGACATGTCAGGCGTTAACTATTCCGACCGTATCCCCAACAACGTCAACCTGTCCGGCGACCGCGCCCTGCAGCGCGCGCTGGAACACTGGCAGCCCAACTACCTGCAATGGTGGCGCGACATGGGTCCCGACGGCTCGCACGGCCACGACGTCTACCTGCGCACCGCCGTCAGCGTGGAGCCCGACGGCTGGGCCCATTTCGACCACGTGAAGATGCCCGATTACCGCTGGGGCATCTTCCTGGCGCCGCAGGACGGCCAGCGCAGGATCCACTTCGGCGAAAACCTGGGCCGCGAGGTCTGGCAGGACGTGCCCGGCGAGCATCGCGCCAACCTGCGCCGCATCATCGTCACGCAGGGCGATACCGAACCCGCGTCGATCGAACAGCAGCGCCATCTGGGCCTGACCGCGCCGTCGCAATACGACCTGCGCAACCTGTTCCAGATCAATGTCGAGGAAGGCCGCCACCTGTGGGCGATGGTATACCTGCTGCACCGCTACTTCGGCCGCGACGGCCGCGAGGAAGCCGACGCGCTGCTGCAGCGCACGTCCGGCGATGCCGACAACCCGCGCATCCTGGGCGCGTTCAACGAGAAGACGCCAGACTGGCTGTCCTTCTACATGTTCACGTACTTCACCGACCGCGACGGCAAGTTCCAGTTGTGCGCGCTGGCGGAGTCCGGCTTCGATCCACTGGCCCGCACGACCAAATTCATGCTGACCGAAGAAGCGCATCACATGTTCGTGGGCGAATCCGGCGTGTCGCGCATCATCCAGCGCACCTGCGAAGTGATGAACCAGTTGAAGACCGACGATCCCGCCTCGATACGCGCGGCCGGCGTCATCGACCTGCCCACCATCCAGCGCTACCTGAATTTCCACTACAGCGTCACCATAGACCTGTTCGGCGCCGACCAGTCGTCCAATGCCGCCATTTTCTACAGCGCCGGCCTGAAGGGCCGCTACGAGGAGGGCAAGCGCCAGGACGACCATCAGCTCAAGAACGACACGTATCGCATCCTGTCGCTGGAAGGCGGCAGGCTGGGCGAAACGGAAGTGCCCATGTTGAACGCCTTGAACGAAGTGCTGCGCGACGACTTCATCCGCGATTCCATGGCCGGGGTGGGGCGGTGGAACAAGGTCATCGAAAAGAACGGCCTGCCCTTCCGCCTGACCGTGCCGCACAAGGCTTTCAACCGCCAGATCGGCACGCTGGCCGGCGTCAACGTAACGCCCGAAGGCCAGGTGGTGGACGATGCGCAATGGCGCGCGGGCCTGCCGCGCTGGCTGCCCACCGAGGACGACCGCGCCTTCGTGGCGTCCTTGATGGGACGTGTCACCGAGCCGGGCAAGTTCGCCAACTGGATCGCGCCGCCGGTCATGGGCGTGAATCGCCAGCCGGTGGACTTCGAGTACATCCGTTTCAACTGATCCGCCCGCCGGCCGTATCCAGGGTGTAGAGATGAACGCGCCATTGCCCGCCAGCCTGCTGAAGCAGCATCTGATCGATCCGGAGATCTGCATCCGCTGCAACACCTGCGAGGAAACCTGCCCGATCGATGCCATTACGCACGACGGCAACAACTACGTGGTGAATCCGGACGTCTGCAATGGCTGCATGGCCTGCGTGCCGCCGTGTCCGACCGGCTCCATCGACAACTGGCGCGTCATCCCGCGCGCGCGGGCCTACGGCGTGGACGACCAGTTCGGTTGGGACGCCTTGCCGCCGCAGGAACCGGTGGAGAGCCTGCTGGCCGAAGCGCAGGCCGTTGCACAGGCCGTTGCCGGCCAAGGCGGCGCGTCCGCCAGCGCGGACGCCGCGCCGGCTTTCGCTACGCCCGAGTCGGCAAGCGCCGCCTTGGCCAGCGCCGCCTTGGCCGGCGCGCCTGACGATGCCCTCATCGAGGAAGGCGTCGCAGCGGCAGCCGTCGTCGTCAACCGGGGCGCCACCGTCCCGCCCTGGTCGGCCGCCCATCCCTACGTCAACCTGTATACCCACAAGGAACCGGTGGTGGCGACCGTCGTCGGCAACTACCGCGTCACCGACGACGCTGCCGACAGCGACGTGCGCCACATCGTCCTCGATTTCGGCGAAGCGTCCTTCCCCGTTCTGGAAGGCCAATCCATCGGCATCCTGCCGCCCGGGGTGGACGCGCGGGGCCGGCCCCACCACGCGCGCCAGTACTCCGTCGCCAGCCCGCGCGATGGCGAGCGCCCCGGCTACAACAACCTGTCGCTGACGGTGAAACGCGTGGCCGCCGGCCGCGACGGCAACACCCACGACGGCCTTTGTTCCAACTACCTGTGCGACCTGGCCAAGCACGACACCGTGCGCGTCATCGGCCCCTTCGGCAACACCTTCCTGATGCCCGGCCGATCCGGCGCCAACCTGCTGATGATCTGCACCGGCACCGGCTCCGCTCCCATGCGTGCCATGACGGAGCGTTGCCGCCGCCGCATGGACGGCAAGGAAAACGGCAAGCTGATGCTGTTCTTCGGCGCCCGCACGCGCCGCGAGCTGCCGTATTTCGGTCCGCTGATGAAGCTGCCCGCCGACTTCATCGACATCAACCTGGCCCTGTCGCGCGAACCCGGCCAGCCCAAGCGCTACGTGCAGGACCTGATCGTCGAGCGGGCGGCCGACGTGCTGGCGTTGCTCAACGATGACAAGACCTGTGTGTACGTCTGCGGACTCAAGGGCATGGAAACCGGCGTGCTGGACGCCCTGGAGCATGCCGCCGTGCAAGCCGGCCAGGATTGGTCTATCCTGCACCAGGCCTTGTGCCGCCAAGGCAGGCTGCATTTCGAGACGTACTGACCGCGACCGGACGATCCCGCCCAGGCGCCCCACGGGCGCGCGGCTTGGCGCAGTTCCGGCCCGGCCGCCATGGGGAAGCCGCTAGATGAAGTTCGCCGAGTTCAAGCAGGGCATGGTCATACACGCCGGCCCGCTCAAGGTCACCGAAGCCGAGATCCTGGATTTCGCTCGCAAGTACGATCCGCAGTGGTTCCACACCGACGTCAAGCGCGCCAACGAAGGGCGCTGGGGCGGCCTGATCGCCAGCGGCTGGCATACCTGCGCCATGGCCATGCGCATGGCCGTCGACGCGGCCCTGCACGATTCCGAATCCTTCGGCTCGCCGGGGCTGGGCGAAGTGCGCTGGCGCGTGCCCGTGCGC
Organism: Bordetella genomosp. 8; assembly: GCF_002119685.1. Classification (NCBI taxonomy): domain Bacteria; kingdom Pseudomonadati; phylum Pseudomonadota; class Betaproteobacteria; order Burkholderiales; family Alcaligenaceae; genus Bordetella; species Bordetella genomosp. 8. The sequence continues at coordinate 1,159,217 of NZ_CP021108.1, forward strand.
CCGGGCGACCAGCTGCGCCTGGAGGCGCGCGTGCACGGCGTGCGCAGCTCGTCGTCGCGCAGCGACCTGGGCATCATCAACTGGGCCTGGGTGGTCTACAACCAGCATGACGAAGCGGTGCTGGAGCTCGACGCGACCAGCCTGTTCGACCTGGGCGAGGATACCTCCGCTTGAGGGCAGGGCGCACGATGCGCATCCGTATCGCCGCATTCGCGCTCGGGTTCGCGACCTGCGCCATGGGCGCGCGCGCCGCACCGGACGCCGCACAACACGCCGCACCTGATGCCGCACCAAGGGCACCCGCCGCATCCGCCGGGTCGGCTGCCCCTGTCGCGCCGGTGCCGGCGCAGGAGAACTACACGCTGCGGCAAGCCCTCATGGCCTCGGACATGCTGTCCAAGGTCGATGTCCTGTGCCCCGATGGCGACCGCGATCGGGAAGCCCGCCGCCTGGACGAACTGGAAACCGTCGCCAGGCAGCGCCTGAAGCTGTCGGCGAAGGCAATGCTGGAAGCGCTTCGCGACGAAGTGCCGCCGGTGCTGATGACCGCGGAGCAGGCGGTACGCGTCGTCGCCAATGCCGGCGGGTGCAAGACCGACGCACTCGCGGAATGGCGAGGCCGTGCGGCCTACGTCGCGGACACCTCGCGCCAGGTGCTGGCCGGCCAGGCGCGCGCGGACCGGCAATGGCCGCGCGACGCGGCGCTGGAACAACCGCTGCGGATCACCGTGACAGGGCAGGGCGCCGACGCCGCGGCGGATACGGCCGGACCGGGCAAGCAATCGGATGCGACCGCCGGCCATGGTTCCGGCGTCTGGTTGCGCGTGGAAAATCCCCGTCCCGTGCCTGTCCGCATTGCCTTGCTGGGCTCGCAGGCCTTCGTCGGCCTGTGCACCCGCCTGTCCATTACCGGTGTGCCCGTGTCGCCGGGCTACGCGCCACGGGAGTGGCTGGAGCTGCCGCCGCGCGGCGCCGCGTCCGTATGGATGGCGCGCGACTCCGCATGCGTGCGTCAGGCGCGCGTGAACGTCGGCGGCGTCGCGGTGATCGACACCGGCGCCGGACCGCGCTACTGGCGCTTCCTGGTGCGCGGCGTCGGGTACGCGCCGAGCGCTCCGAAATCTCGAATCGGGCCCTGACCCCGCAAGGAAGCGGAGCTAGAAAAAGTCGATCTTTATCGGCCCCCAGGGGCGGGTCCACCCGGATGCGTATAACCATGCCGCGCTGGTGATCTGGCAGTCCGCCCACATATAGCCCCAATTGCTCGCATCCTTCCGCCGGTACCCGAGCAATTTGTCCTGGCTGATCGCGCAAGGTAGCTGCTGGCCCGCGCGCGCATCCTTGGGCGCCCGCAGCGTATAGACCTGGACAGGCGCCGGCGGCATGGGCACGCCGTTCTTGTCGTAGCCGTTCAGGTAGATATTGACCTCGTAAAGGTCGCCCTCCCGCACATCGTCAACCAGGGTGATGTTCAGTACGAGATCGGGGTAGATATCGTAGGTATTGAGCTGGCGCGAAGTGCCGCCTTCCCATTCGGGCGCACGGTAGGTCGCATATTTCTCGGGATCGGGCATGACCAGGCCTTGCCCCACCGCGATGAAGTTGACGACGGGCGAGCAGATCGTATTGCTGCCCGCTTTCAAAACATACGCCACGGTGTTCTGCTTGCCCTGCGGCAGCATCACCCCATAGGGCACGCGGAAGTCGTTGGGAATGATGTTGGGGTCGCCGATATGCGCATAGGTTTGATTGCACACGATGGCCGCGGCCTCGTAGACGGCTGGCGGCAGCGGCGTATTGGCGTTGGCCGCGTAATCGAAGCTGCTCCAGGGCGGTATCTTCAGCTGGCCGTTGGCGCGCGACAGGCTGGGCGCCAGTAGCCCTTCCGCGGGCGTCAGCTGGTAATCGAAGAAGAGCAGTTCCAATGAGCGAAAGTTCTGGCCAGGTTGGTCGATCTTGGCCAGCAGGGTGCACAGGATGCTCTGCGGCGCGCAAACATACACGATCAGTCCGCCGTCTTTCCGCGTGGCCACGTGGATGAACGATTGTTCGTCCACCGGTATCGGCAGGAAGTCCGCATCGAAATAAAGGATCGCGCCGCGCGCTTCGCCGCTACCGATGGCCAGGGGCAGCGAGTCTCCTGCCGTCCCGTCGCCGAGCACCTGGATCGTGATCGTGATGGTCCTCCGTGGATCATGCGGATCGGCCGGCTCCGACGAAGACGCCTGCAGGCCGGTCGGCGCGGCGAGCTGTTTGTCGGCGCGGAAGTAAATGATCTCGGACATGGCTGTTCCTCAAGCATCGGAAGTTCGGCGGCGCTTCTCGCCGCCATCAGGTGCCTTCCGCGAAGTTGATCTTTACTGGCCGTTTATTGCCCACATAGGGAGCGGACCAGTCCTGTCCGTTGACTTGAAAATTCACGAACAGAAAGCCGGGGTCGGCCGCATCTTTCGCGCCGAATCCTTCCAAGGTGGCGATCGGTGAAGCCACCGACATCGTGTCCCCGGGTTGGACGTTCGGCGGCGCGATGATCGTGAGCAGATTGTCCCCACCCACGCCGTTCGGCAGCGGACTTCCGTCTCCCAGCATTCGGGTTTGCGGTTCGCCGGACGCGGTGTAGCCGTTCATGTAGATGAGAACGCTGTAGACGTCGCCTGGCTTGACATCGGAGGCGAAGGCCAGCACGACGTCGAAACCGGGTCCGTCGTCGCTGTCTTGCATGTCGCTCAGTCCCAGAGGCTCTTTCTTGGGCGGCTTACCCGGTGGGGCGCCGAACCACCATGGCAGGCCGTAGCGGTTTTGTATGTTGGGGTTCGGCATCAGCAGGGGCACGCCGACGATGGTGAACGGCCACGGCTTCGATAACCTCGGGGTGCCGTCGTCGGTCATGTAGACGATGCAGTTGTTGCCCGGGATCATCAGGCTATAGGGGATGTCCACGCCCGTGAACAAGGATTGGTATGTGTAGCTGCTGTTGTCCACGCGCCTGCCATTGACGACGATGGAAAGCTTCGCGTCGGAGCTCACGTTCGGGTCCGGGCTTTCCAGCAAAATGCTCAAGGCATAGTCGAAACTATTCCAGGCCGGTATCGTGACCTGCCCGTGCCCGTCAACCGAAAGCACCAGGGGCTCGAGGTTTGGGTCCATGACCTTGGACGCGGCGTCCTGGGTGTAATAGCAGCACGTCAACGTCTGATTGACGCCATAGTCGACCGGATCGGGTGTCGGGCTGGCGTAGACGTTGAATATGCAGCCGGGATACGACGGGTAGTGGAAGTTGGTGATAGCGATATAGACCGTCAGATGGCCTTGGGCATCCGACATGATGGACCCTCCATCCAGAACGGTCTGCGTGATGTTGGTCTGTTTGTCACTCTTCCAGTACTGGACGCGGTTTCGGTTCTGGTCGTCGCCCAGGTATACCGGAACCGCGCCCTGGGGCAACGATCCGTCGGCGTTGTGCACCTGTATGCCCAATCGATAATACGCCGTGGCGTCAGGCAGGACGTTCTGCTGGTTGGTGCCGGGGTCGTAAGGCATCGCGACATATTTGTCGACCGCGATATAGGGTATGTACAGGGCCATGGTGTCTTTCTCACTGTGGTTTGAATCGATGTTTCATCCGCTCGAGCGCCGTTGCGACGAGGATCACGACAGCGATGACGAAGGGGGGACGATCGTCGCGGTGTCGATGGCGATCGTGGCGCTTGCCTGCGACCAGTACGCCGTTTCACCACGCTGGACCGCGAAGTTCATCCGCAGCGTGCCCGGGGCGCCGTAGCCGGCCAGCAAGGCCTGCGGGATCGGGCCGAGCAACTGGGCCTGTCCGGTCGTCAAGTCATCGCCCGCCTGCAGCGTGTGCCGCAGCGTGGCGACGTTCCGCGCGGGTTGCGCGATGCTCGGACAACCCTCGGTATCGGGCAAGGGATACGTGCCGCTCAGATAGAAGTACACGGTGATCCGGTCGCCAGCCTGATACTTCCAGCCGGACTGTGTCGATCCGGGCTGTATCCTGACTGCCAGGCCGTTGACGATGTCGGCCGCCGTGACGCCTTGCAGGCTGGGCACCAGCGCAGGCATCGGCAGGGTCGGCGAAATCCCGCCGGTCCAGGGATCGGTCTGGGCCTGGCCCCGCGCGTCGAAAACCAGGGTCCCTCGCTGGGTCACGGCGATGCCGGTGCCGACGAAATAGGCGATCGTGTTGCCGGTGGGTTGCAGCATCGCATAGGCGATGTCGATGCTGTTGGGGGCCTGGGCATCGGCGACCTTGCCGGTATAGGCGACGCGGTAATTCAATATGATCGCCAGGGGCGCGTCCGGATCGAGCTGTTGGCCATTGCCATTGGCCGGCAGGCTGACGGTGAACGACGGCTCGGGCCAGGTCGATTCGTCCGGCATGGTCAGCAGCGGCGGCGTCGTGGACAAGTCCAGGTTTTCGATGGCCAGCGGGTACCGGCCGTCGGCATACTTGCCGCCCAGCGTGGACAGCCACAGATCGGTGTCGCACAGCGGCTGCTGCGCGTCGACCGGGTAATAGGCCTGCAGGTTGAAGAAGGTCGGAAAGCGGGCGCCGACCAGGACCTCGACCGAGCGATCCCGGGTCGTGACCGTATAAGCGCCGCTCACGGCCTGGATCTGGGTACCATCGCTGGTGTAGAGCTGGACGCCGTTGAGCTGGGCGGGGACGGTCTGCAACCTGATCTGGCCGTCACCTTCGTCGTTGTCCAGGGTCATCCCCGCCGTCAGCACCTGGCATGGGACGGATGGAAGAACGTTGCCGGATCCGGGATTGGTCGCCCAGGGCCGGGAGACCATGATGCCGGTCAATGGCGACGCATAAACGAAGCTGATCCGCGTGGTGGCGAAGTCGGTCTGGCCGGTGAGGGGATTAAAGCAGCTGGCGACCAGGGTGGCGTCGGGCAGGTCCCGCGTGCCTTCGTAGCTGATCGTGTTGACGGCCACGCCGTCGTCGCCGGTATAGGTGGGATTGGGAAAACCGAAGCTCAGCGCATAGGGCGGGTCGGCGTCGTCTTCGACATAGGGATAGACGGCCCAGGTGATGGGCGCGTTGACCATGGGCGTGGTCAGGTCGGCCTGCGTGTACTTGACGTTGATCGGGCAGGCGTAGCCGTTGCTGATGGGCTGGGGGCCATCCACCGTGATCCGCATGACCTTGGACACCGGCTCGACGTCGTTCGCCGTCAGGATCAATGACAACGTGGTGGAATCGGGCTGGCTGGACTGCGGGTTGGTGGTGCTGACGCGCACGATGGCCTGGACCCGATCGCCCTGGAACGTGCCGGGTCCAAGGAGCTGGTTGGTGGCCACGCCGTTGTCGTCGGTCCACGTGGATGCCTCCTGGAGCCGCGCCCCGCTGCCGTCCACGGTCGACCAGTCTATCTGGCGCTTGCCGGCCACGGGCTGGCCGTCGTCGTACAGATAGCTGACTTGCAGCACATGCCAGGTCAGGCCGTAGAGCGTGTCGCCTTCCAGGGAAACCAGGTCCAGCCAGGCGGCGGCATCGGACGGCGGCGTGGACGCGGCGGCGACCTGTACATCCAGGCTGCCGGCGACGGTTTCCTGCGTGGTGTCGTCATAGGAACTGGCGACGATGGTCAGGCCGGTGACCTGGTTCGGACCATAGGCCGTCATCGTGGTCGATGCGATGCCCTGGCTGTTCGTCTGAGACAGGTTGGGCGAGAACGCGGCGGTGTTCGGCGGCGTCGCGGCCCACTGGATGTCGGCTCCGGATACCGGCTTGCCGCCCACCGTGTAGGTGGCCGACACCGTGGACGGCGCATACATCACGGGCGCCGGCGTGATCGTCCCGACGACGATCTGGCCACCGGTGTCCGCCTGCGCGAGGAACGTGTAGGTGGAGCCGGCAGTGTCGTATTCGCCCCAGAGCGGGTTATAGATCCCGGCCTGGATGGCGATGCGGGTATCCGCCGTCAGCCCCACCGCGCGCAGGTCGACGGACGACGTGCCGCTGGTGTTCAGGGTGCCAGGATAGGGTGGCTTGAATTCGATGCTCCCGGCGGGGTCGGCCGACCACCGCACGGCATGTCCCGTCGCCCAGCCGCCGCTCGCGTAATTGAAGGTGAAGGTGTGCCAATCGCCGGAAGACAGCGGCTGGCTTGCATTGGGCTGGATGTACCGGTCGACGGAAGGCGTGCTGTATCCGAAGGTCAAGGTGAAATAACCCTGTTCCGGGACGCCAGGCGGATACATCGACTCCGCGAGCACCGCAGCGTTGTACAGGGTGTCCACGTCCTTGCCGGTCGCCCAGTTCACGGAGCTCCCGTTCTGCATCTGGGTGGACGGATAGGCGAGCGTGGCCCGCTTGTCCAGGGATTTCCAGGTGATGTTCGTGCCGTCCGGAATCGGCTTTTTCGAGTTGAGCGTCAGGGCCACCTGGGCGCCGGGACGGACGATTCCGGAGTTGCCGGAAAGGTTCGGCCAGACGGCTGCGGCATAGGGGCGCGGGTCCACCCCCAGCGGCCCGATCTGGATCGAGTCGGCCGGCGGGTTCAGTTCGTTGGTGGACGATATCCGCAGCCCGATGCCGATGGGCCGGCTATATCCGCTTTGCGTGAGTATGTAGAGCGTGCATTCCCCGTTCTGGTCCGTATAGGACCATGCGATCAGCGACGAGTAGTCGCCGGGCGGATTCAGGGGCATCGAGGAATACGAAATCGGATAGAAGGTGCCAAACGTGCCGCTGATGTTTTCCCACATGAGCTTTTTGTGGGCCACGGGCGTGCCGTCCGGATTGCGGTAGACGACCTTCACCGCCCACCAATACCCTTGCGTCCGCCCGGTCGCCGGCGTGGCGCCAAGGTAGCCGCGACCGCCCATGGTCGTGGAAAAGGTGATGGGCGCCTGGGTCTCATCGCCCGGGTTGGTCTGAGCCTGCAGATGAAGATTGCCGGTCGCGTCCTGCGCCGTGTATGGCGGGTTGTAGGCCAGGGGGGGAATCACCTGGATCTTGATGGCGGCCCACCCATACGCGTCGGTCACCGGTTTGGGATCGCCGGGGTCGATATAGACGGAACCATCGCCGGTGGGTATCAGCGTCTGCCCCGCCAACGGTTGGCCCGCGCCGTCCAGGTATTGCGCCCACGCATATTGCGGCACACCCCAGGCCAGCTTCACGCCGCTGCCCGGATACGGGATGGTCAGCGAGTTCCCCGCGCTAGAGCGGGCTTCACCAGGCTGCAGCAAGTCGGTCTTCATCTGGAATCCTCGATAGCCCAGGCCATATGAGCGGAGAATCGCTACGCGCACGCATTGCGGCGACCGGGCCAGGCGGGCGGCCTTCGGGCCGCGCCGCGCTGGCGGGTTCACAGGGATGGATCGATCGTGGCGGTGTCCATGGCGATCGTGTTGCCTGCCTTCGACCAGTATGTAGTGCTGCCACGCTGGACCGAGAAGTTCAGCTGCAGCGTGCCCGACCCGCCATAGCCGGCCAGCAGCGCCTGCGGCAAGGGGCCAAGCACCTGCGGCTGTCCCGTCGTCAGTGCGTCGCCTGCCTGTATCGTGTATCGCAGTGTGGCGACGTTGCGCGCGGGCTGGGTGATGCTCGGGCAATAGTTCGACGCCACGTCGGGCAAGGGGTACTTGCCGGACAGGTAGAAGTACACGGTGATCTGGTCGCCTGCCTGGTACTTCCAGCCGGACTGTGTCGATGACGGCAGTATCCTGACGTTCAGTCCGTTGATGATGTCCACCGCCGTGACGCGTTGCAGCGGGGGGACCAGGGCCGGCATCGACAGGGTCGGCGAAATGCTGCCGGTCCAGGGATAGGTCTGGGCCTGGCCCTGCGCATCGAAGGTCAGGTTGCCGCGCTGGGTCACGGCGACGCTGGTGCCGACAAAATAGGCGATCGTATTGCCGGTGGGCTGCAGCATCGCATACGCGATGTCGATGCTGTTCGGCGCCAGGATATCGGCGACCTTGCCGGTATAGGCAACGCGGTAATTCAACAGGATCGCCAGGGGCGCGTCCGGATCGAGTTGTTGCCCGCTGGCCGGCAGACTGACGGTGAACGACGGGTCGGGCCAGGTCGATTTGTCCGGCATGGTCAGCAGCGGCGGCGTCGCGGACATATCCAGGTTCTCGATGGTCAGCGGGAACCGGGCGTCCGAATACTTGCCGCCCAGCGTCGACAGCCACAGGTCGGTGTCGCACAGCGGCTGCGGCGCATTGACCGGGTAATAGGCCTGCAGGGTGAAGAAGGTCGGAAAGCGGGCGCCGACCAGGACCTCGACGGCACCGTTCTGGCTCATGACCGTATAGGCGCCATCCACGGGCTGGACCTGGACGCCGTTGGTGGTATAGACCTGGACGCCGTTGAGCTGGGCGGGCTCCGTCACCATCTTGACCTGGGCATCGCCTTCGCCGCTGGCCAGGTTCATCCTGGCCGTCACCACCTGGCAGGGAATGGATGGAATGACATTGCCCGAAGCGGGGTTCGTCGCCCAAGGCCGGGAAATCATGATGCCGGTCAACGGCGACACGTAATCGAAGCTGAGGCGGGTCGTGGCGAAATCGGTCTGGCCGGTGACCGGATTGAAGCAACTGGCGACCAGGATGGCGTTCGGCAGGTCCTGGGTGCCGTTGTAGCTGATCGTGTTGTGGGCCACGCCGTCGTCGCCGGTATAGGTGGGGTTGACTTCGCCGAAGCTCAGTTCGTAGGGCGGATCGCCGCTGTCCTCCACATAGGGATATACGGCCCAGGTGACGGGGGCGTTGACCATGGGCGTGATCAGGTCGGCCTGGGTGTACTTGACGCTGATCGGGCAGGCATAGCCGCTGTTGATGGGCTGGGTGCCGTCGACCGTGATCGTCATGGCCTTGGACACCGGTTCGACGTCGTTCGCCGTCAGGATCAGCGACACCGTGGCGCTGTCCGGCTGGCTGGTCTGCGGGTTGGCGGTGCTGACGCGCACGATGGCCTGGACCAGATCGCCGTGGAAGGTGCCGGGGCCGTGGATCATGTTGGTGGCTACGCCGTTCTCGTCTGTCCAGGTGGACGTTTCCTGGAGTTCCGCGCCGCTGCCGTTCACGGTGGACCAGTCGATCTGGCGCTTGCCGGTCACGGGGCGGCCGTCGTCGTACAGATAGCTGACCTGCAGCACATGCCAGGTCAGGCCGTAGAGCGTGTCGCCTTCAAGGGAAACCAGGTCCAGCCAGGCGGCGGAATCGGCCGGCGGCGTGGACGCGGCGGCGACTTGTACATCCAGGCTGCCGGCGACGGTTTCCTGCGTGGTGTCGTCATAGGAACTGGCGACGATGGTCAGGCCGGTGGCTTGGTTGGGACCATAGGCCGTCATCGTGGTCGATGCGATGCCCTGGCTGTTCGTCTGAGACAGGTTGGGCGAGAACGCGGCGGTGTTCGGCGGCGTCGCGGCCCACTGGATGTCGGCGCCGGATACCGGCTTGCCGCCGATGGTGTAGGTGGCCGACACCGTGGAAGGCGCATACATCACCGGCGCCGGCGTCATGGGATTGACGACGATCCGGGCATTGTTCGCGACCTGGGCGGCGAAGGTATAGACATGGCTGGCCTTGTCATACTTGCCCGACTGCCTGTTGTAGATCTCGGCGCTGATGGCGATGCGCGTGTCCGTGGAGATATTCACGGCCCGCACATCGACCGTGTTGGTCTTGCTGGCGTTGATGGACCCGGGATAAGGCGGATTGAACTCGATGCTGCTCGCCGGATCGGCGTACCATCGAACGGCCTCGCCTACCTGGAGGCTGTCCGGGTTCATGCATGTCAGCGTGAGCGTGTGCCACTCGCCCGAAGATAAGGGCGCCGTCGTGGGTGCCGGCGACAGGTTCAGCAAACGCGTATATGTCGGTATGCCATTGCCGAACAGCAGGGTGAAATCGGCGGTCGCCGCATTGCCTTGCGGCGATGCCGTCGCTGAGATCGTCGCGCCGTACAGCGGATCCACGTTCTTTCCGGTCACCCAATTCGCCGACTTGCCACCTTGCACCTGGGTGGTGGCGTAGGAAAGGGTTGCCCGCGAATCCAGGGACCTCCAGATAACGTTCTGTCCATCGGGGAGTCTCGATTCCGAGAATTCCACGTAGACCTGCTTGCCAGGCGACTTGATCGACAGATCGCCCGTAACGATCGGCCAGATCGCTGGGGGGTATGGCCGACGCATGACCGTTATGGGCCCGACCGCGACGGAGTCCAATGATGGACTCAACTCATTCAGCGATGTAATGACCAGGGTGACCTGGATGTCCTTGCCATAGCCGCTATCGGTCAGGACGTAGAGTGTCGATTCTCCGTTCTGGTCCGTGAACGAAAAGGCCTCCTGCGACTGCCAGGTCGCGGGAGGATTTCCAGCCCCCGGACGGGAAAAGGACATCGGGTAGAACGTCCCGAAAGTGCCGGTCATGTTGTGCCATGTCAGGCTTCTATGGGCGGCGGGTGTCCCGTCCGCAAGCCGGTAGGTGACCTGGATCGCCCACCAATAGCCTTGCGTGATGCCGGTCGCCGGCGTCGCGGTGAGATATCCACGTCCGCCGACCGTCGTCGAGAACGTGACGGGGCCCTGCGTCCGGTCGCCCGGGTTGGCCTGAGCCTGCAGGTAGAGATTGCCGGTCGCGTCCTGCGCGGTGAACGGCGGATTGTCTCCCAGCGACGGTGTGACCTGGATCTTGATGACGGCCCAGCCTTCGTCGTCCGTGACCGGTTTCGGATCTCCCGGATCGATGTACACGGCGCCATCGCCGGTGGGTATCAGCGTCTGACCCTTGAGCGGCTGGCCGCCGTCATCGAGATATTGCGCCCACGCGTATTGCGGCACGCCCCAGGCCAGTTTGACGCCAGCCGCGGGGTAATAAAGCTGCAGGGTGTTCGCCGCGGCCTTGCCGGCGGGAAGCGAGCCGGCCGCTGCCTGCATGGCCTTGGCGGACCGCTTTGCCGGCGCTGGCGGCGTCGCCCCGCGCCCGTCCTTGATGGGATGGAAAAGTACGCCGCCCGCGCCCGCGCCGTCGGGAACAACCAGGAACGATCCGATGGGTTGCGGGCGTCCGTCGGCGGCCTGCACCGAGACCGTGGCCCGGCCCAGGTCGGAAGGCGCGGAAAATACCACCGTGTTGCGCGCGACGCCGGTCTTGTCCGTCCTGGTCGTCGCCTGCTCGAAACGGTGTCCGTGGCCATCCATCGTCCACGTGACCGCCATGTTCGGAATGGCGACGTCCCTGACATCCCGAACGAGTACGGCCATGGGAAAGGCCAGGCCCTGGCCCGGAACGGCGTGTTCGCCGGGCTGCAGCAATTCGATTTTCATCTGGAATTCCTTGACGAGCGCATGGGCGGGCGGAAATCTCATGCATTCCGCATCGATTTCCGCATGCCGATTGGAATGCCGGCGCCGATCGGGCCGCGGTCTCCCGCGGCGGCTGCCCGTTCAGGCGTCACAAGGGTTGGATGCCCGCGGAATTACCAGTTTCCGGTGGAGATGAAATACCAGCTGTTGGTCGACGAGTAGACGCTGTACCACGTGTTGGGGCCCTGCTTGATGATGTACTCGAATCCGACCTTCTTCTTGTCGCCGCCATCGAACGGATTTCTCCCCCAATTGCTGGCAGCGCCTTTCGATAGCTCCACGTAGGGGTCGGAAAATCTGATCTCGCCGCCTACTTCGCTGATCGTGGGGACTTTGTCGTATAGGGCGGGGTTGAGACCGCTGTCGTAGACCATGGGCGGCCTGTCGTTCCCCTCCTGGTCATAGCCGTTCATATAGCATCTGAATACGATCGACAACGTGCCGGTGCCGAAGCCGGTCAACAGGCTGGCGTTGAAATCCTGGAGCTCCAGCCGCAGCCCGTTGTAGTACTTGAGCGTGCTGATGCCTATGGTCCGGTCCAGGCCCGGGTCTGGAACGACGCGCGGCGCTGGCGCGACGCGCGGGCCGACCTGCGGGTCGGGCAGATTGACGCGCGTGCCGTCCACGCCGCAGAACCAGGGGCTGCTGCATTTGGTGTTGGCGTCCGAAATCCGGACGTAGGTGAAGAAGTTCGAATTGGGCGCGGGGTTCTGGTTCAGGATGGAATAGTCGAGCGGCAGGACGCCGTCGTTGCCCTGGTCGTAGGGATAGACCGCGGTGTTGTTCATCACCACGTACCGCACGAAATTCTGCGTTCCCTGCCCGGTTTCGTTGTTAACGGACACGTCCAGGTTGAACGTCTGGCCGTATTCCGGAATCTGGATATTGTTGTTGATGTCCACCACCGCCGACGGGGGGCTCCACAATCCGTCTTCGTCGGCGTCGTCAATGCCGTTGGCGAGATAGCCGTCGGCCCGCTTGGCTTCCTCGATGCCGGTCATGGTGACGTCGAACGTGGCGTGTTGGTTGAGCGTGCCTGCCAGCGTGGTGACGCGCAGGGCGGCGACGCCGTTCCCATCCGTCTTGACGAAGTAGCCGTTGGCATGTTGCAGCGTGCCGGCGTCCACGGGGGGGGTGGTATTGGTCCAGAACTTGAGGTCCCGGGTGACGTGCGGTACGAATCTGACCATCGCGCCTGCCAGCGGGCTCGGTGTGGCGCCGCCCATGGTGCGCGCTTCCATGGATACGAGCCAATACTTGCCGTCCGTATTCTCGTCCGCCGGCGTCAGGACGAAGTTGCCGTTGGTGATGGCTTTCGTCCCGGAGTCCGTGCTGTACTCCTTGCAGGTCACCTTCTGCGGGAACGGCGTACCGGGGGCGCCGGTGGTGTCGTAGGGGGTGACCGTGATGTCCACCGTCTCCCCGTCGGCCGTGCCCACCGGCACGCCGACGCCGGAAACCGTCGCATAATAATCGCCGGCCAGTCCCTGTTCGATATTGATCCTGCCCGTGGGAAAGCCGGTAAGCGTGACGGTGCCGGTCTGCGCGAACTCCACGCTTCCCGGACCGTCTGTGGCCACGCCCAACAGTAGTCTGGTGGCCGTGAGCGGAATGACGTCGCCCGATAGCCAGGTTGTGACGGAGATAGCCATGATTACTCCCTTCGCTGTCGCAAGTTGACTCCAGGCTGGTGATAGCGCAGGAGCGTAAAAAAAATCGACGATCAAGAATCAGGCAATGCGTCCCGTCACGTGCTGGTGAGCGGGCTCGGGTTCTACCAGGTGATGCGCACCCCCACGTTGCCCCGCCACGCGTTCTGGCTGGGGCCGGCGATACCGGTCAGATAGGAAACCGAGGTCCATATGCCGACGTTCTTCGCCACCTTCGCCGACAGCCCGCCGACGACCTCGAATGCGGTCGTGTCCTGCCCGCCGGACGACAAGGTCGTGCCGGAAAAGTCGGTCCGGTCCTTGGGATTGAATTCCTGCCAGATATTCGTGGTCAGGGACGGCGTGACGACGGTCCGGCCGACCTGGAACGTGCTGGTCAGCCTGGCGCCCGCGCGCGCGGCGAAGGCGCTGGTGGCGTTGAAGCCAACCGACGAAAAATCGTCCTTCGTGCTGTCCAGGTCGACGTACTGCCAGATCAGCTGCGCCTGCGGTTCGAGCGTGATGTTGTGCGCGAGCCGGATGGGATAGCCGGCTTCGAGCGACGCCGTGGCGCCGTATCCCTGTATGGGCGCGCCGACGTCGCGATTCGACCGCAGCTTGCCGTCGTAGCGGGTCCCCATCAGAACGCCGTCCAGGTACCAGCCCGATGCGCCCACGCGCGTCCAGTTGGCGCCGATCGAGTAGCTGTCGAGGTTGATGTTGCCGGAGTCGTAGTTCTGCTGGCCCAGCGCGAAGCCGTGGACTTCGGTGTCGGTGTGGCCGTAGGTGAAGAAGGTGCCTATCCGGTCTTCCGAATCGCCGGGGGCCTGGGGCGCACGCCGATAGACATCCGTGCCCGCCTGCAGGCCGTTGATGTTCGAATTGGTCCGTGCATTCAACTCGCCGCCGTAGCCGCGCCGCTGCGACACGCCTATCCAGCGGCCCCAGGCGCCCTTCTTGCCGAGGCTGCCATTGTCGCCATTGCCGCCATCGGACAGGGCGTCGCCGCCCGTCGTCGAGGACGCGCCCATCAGCGATGCGTCGCCGACACGGTCGTGATATGTGCCTATCATGGCCAGACTCAGCTCGCGGGCCACGCCGGCGGCCGCGCCGAACACCGGCGCTTCCGGGCGATAGAGCGGATTCGAGCCCGTCGGCGTATCGGTCGAAGGTGGCGTGACCGAAGACAGGTACCAGCCGTTGCCATCGTCTCCCGTGGCGCCGAATTCGGAACCGCGATAGAGCTGGTACTCGTAAGGGCCGGCCGCCACCGGCGCGGAAAGGGAAAACGCATTGCTCGTGGTGGTGCCGCCATTGGCCACCGACACGATCGGAATCCCCAGGCCCGTGGTGCGCGCGCCGCCGCCGCCCTGGTTGACGACATTGACGCTGGTGCTGCCGCTCGCTTCGCCGCCGCTGACGACCAGGTGGCCGGCCGGCGAGGCACTGTCTCCCAGCACGCTGTTCACCTGGAAGACGCCGCCATGGCCCGTGTAGTTGCCGGCGACGGTCAGCGTTCCCGGCGATCCGCCGTTGCCGGGCGCGATGATGCCGTAGTTGTCGACGTTGCCGCTGATGGTGCCGGTGCCGCCCAGCGTGGCGCCGGGCGCCACCGTCGTCGGCGACGCGATGGAGCCGTTCACCGCCAATGTGCCGGCTTTTACGAGCGTGTCGCCCGTATAGGTGTTCGCGGCGGTCAGCACCGTGGTGCCCGGTCCGGCCTGCGTCAGCGCGCCAGTTCCCTGGATGACGCCGTCGAACGTCAGGTTATCCGACCGATTGAAGGACAGCGTGCCGTTGTTGGTGACGCCGCCGGCGATCGAGCCGCTGGTGCCGCCTTCGCCGAGCTGCAGCGTGCCTCCGCGTATCACCGTGCCACCCTGGTAGGTGTTGTTGCCGCTCAGGATGAGCGTGCCGGTGTCGGTCTTCACGAGACCGCCCGCGCCGGTCAGCTCCGACGCGATGGTGGCGGTCACGTTGCCGGGGCCGCCCGCGCCGGTGCGGATGATGGTCTCCGGCCGATTCAGTGTGATGGCGCCGCCTTCGACGCGATAGCCGTCGACCGCGAACTGCATGCCGGCCACGGCGACCTGGCCGTTGCCTTCAACCGTCACGGTGCCGGGCTGCCCCATGAACACCGCGAAGTGGTCGTTGGTCCAGCGGCCGTTCAGTGCGCCATCGGCTTCGGTCCAGTTGGCGTTCGACACATTCCAGACGCCGTCGCCGCCGTTGACGACGTTGTTGTTGTGGTCCTGGGGGTTGCCGCCGTCCCAGAAGTCCAGGTCGACCCCCGTCGTGTTCACGAGATTCACCTGGCCGGGCGCGGTCTGCACGGTGATCGACGCGGCGTCGATTCCGGCGGGCAAGGCGCCCACGTCGATGCCGTTGTTCGTCAGGCTGCCGCTGTAGTCGAACAGGCGATAGAGGCCCGGGCTGAAACCGCCGAGATCGGTGACATTGACCTGGCCATCGAGCGTGAGATTGCCCGCGACATTGAACAAGCCATTGGTTTCCGGAGCGCCCAGCGAGACGTTCACATTGGACCCGCTGGCCAGGGTCAGGTTGCCGGCGAAGTTCAACACTTGGCCCTGCCTGCCCAGCAAGGCGCCGCCGCTCGCGACGGTGGCCTCGCCGGCGACCGTGCCGGTGCCTCCGAGGGTGCCGCCGGACGCGACATTCATCGTGCCGCCCAACGTCCCGTTGACCAGCAGGGTGCCGGCGTTCACGCGGGTGCCGCCGCCGAACGCACTGTTGTTGCCGGTCTGGGTCAGGGTGCCGGAGCCGAGCTTGCTCAGCGTGCCCGTGCCGGACAGGGGAGCCGACAGGGACATGGCGAAGCGCTGCGTATCGATGCTGCCGCCGCCGGCGCCCACCGTGATGGGACTGGACAAGGCAAGATTGCTCACGCCCGCCTGGACGGTGCCGCCGTTGAAGGACAGACTGTCCAGGCCCGTCGGTTGCGCGGTCACGGTCCATCGTCCCGCGTCCTGCATGGACACGTCTACGCCTGCGCCGGCCAGCGTCGTGCCTGTCCACACGGCATTGCCGCCCACGGTCTGCGACGCGCTCGACGCGGCGCCGACGTTCAGGTCGCCCGCCCATGTGGAGTTGCCGTCCAGGGTCATCGCCAGATGATTCGGATTGGTCGTCGCGGGGGCCTGCACGAACACCTGTCCGGTCAGGGTCGAATCCGTCGCGTGCAGGGCCACGTTGGCGCCCGCGCCGGCGTTCGTCGTCCCGGAAGACACGTTGATCATGGTGCCCGACCTGCCGTTGAAGGCGGTCAGGCTCGAGTTGTTGGTCAGGTTGACCTGCGAACCTGTCGTCCCGTTGTACTGCACCACCGGGCCCGCCGTGGAACTGGTCTGGAAGTGCGAATTGTCGAGATTGACGGTGCCGGCCAGGGCCTGGTTGGTGGCGTCCTGCATCATGATGCCGGCGGGGAGATTCCCGGACGCGACGCCGCCGATCGTGAAGCTGCTGTTGGTGATGTTGATCGTGCCCGCGCCCACGGCGCGGGCGCCCCACGCATTCACATTGTTGCCGCTCGTGCTGGCGGTGATGCCTGTCGCATCCACGATGGTGGGCGTGGTGTCGACCTGGTTGGCCGCCTGCAGGATGGACAGCGAGGAATTGGTCCCGGTCAACGTAAGGGTGCCGCCGCCGTTCAGGCTGACGTGGCCGCCGTTGAGGGCGAAGGCGAAATTCGGCGAATTGTTCAGCCCCGTTGCGGTGAGGGGACCGTTGACGGTGATGGTCGAACCCGCGCCCTGCGCGACCAGCGCGTTCGAGAGATAGACGCCCTGGAATGTGGTCGGGCCATTGAGCGTGATGGATCCGCCATTCCTGGCATTGACGAATAGCGCGTTGCTGCCCTGGCGGTCCTGGGTCAGGGTGAGCGGACCGGTGACCGTGATGGTGCCGTTGTCCGAGAGCAGGGCGGTCGTACCGGCGATGGCGCCACCGTTACCCAGCCGCACGGTGCCGCCGGTCGTCGCGCTGACGCCTATCGTCGTACTGAACGCGTTGACCGGGGCGACATTGATCTGCGTGGGCGGATTGGAAAACAGGACCGAGCCGGCGCCGGTCGCGGAAAAGCAGTTTTGCACCGTGCAGTTGGGCGCGGTGATCTGCACCTGGCTGCCACCCGATGCGGTCTGCTGGGCCGAGGCTGTTGCCGACACGAGGGTGCCCGCGCATATCGACCCCAGCAGCAAGGCATAGCGCGCCAGCGGAAAATCGACCGGCGCGCACCGGCCCTTGGGCCGGACATGATTTCCCCCATCGATGGGAACGCATGGTGATCGCTGCATAGACTTATCCTTCGTCCGTGTGGGAAAGCAGGCTTCGTCCTTTCCGGCGGTGGGAAGTTCTTGCGCCAGAGAGGGGGCGATTCAACGTTTCCGACCACGTTTTGCCGTTCAGAACGGCAAAGGCGGGTCGCGTCATAAGCTGCTGGATAACGGTGCGAGGGATCCGCGAGGTCTGCGTCTCGAAGCGCGCGCGCAAAGGCGCGGCTGCTGATGTCTCCCGCCATGGCCGAGGCGCTGGTCACGGGTCGGGGAGGGGGCGGGGAGACCGTTCATGTGCGCATTCCTGATCGTTTGCGTTGTCTCGACGCTTGCGCGGCTTGGACTTAATTCTTTAGGAATTCGACTGAGACGAAGGAGCAACTTCGTGTGACAAATTTCGCAGCGAAAAGGGGGCGAGGGTGTGTGACCCTCGCCCCCTTGCGTGGCCCCGGTCGCGTAACCGGGCCGCGTCATGCCTATGCGTTCAGCAGAACGCCTGGATGCCAGTCTGCGCCCGGCCCAGTATCAAGGCATGCACGTCATGCGTGCCTTCGTAGGTGTTCACGACCTCCAGATTGACGAGGTGGCGCGCGACGCCGAACTCGTCGGAGATGCCGTTGCCGCCCATCATGTCGCGCGCCAGGCGGGCGATATCCAGGGCCTTGCCGCAGGAATTGCGTTTCATGATGGACGTAATCTCCACCGCCGCGGTGCCTTCGTCCTTCATGCGGCCCAGGCGCAGGCAGCCTTGCAGGCCCAGCGTAATCTCGGTCTGCATGTCGGCCAGCTTCTTCTGGATAAGCTGGTTCGCGGCCAGCGGGCGGCCGAATTGCTTGCGGTCCAGGGTGTACTGGCGCGCCGTGTGCCAGCAGAACTCGGCCGCGCCCAGCGCGCCCCAGGCGATGCCGTAGCGCGCCGAATTCAGGCAGGTGAAGGGGCCCTTCAGGCCGCTGACCTTGGGCAGCATCTGCGAGGCCGGGATCTCGACTTCGTCCATGACGATTTCGCCCGTGATGGACGCGCGCAGGCCGACCTTGCCGTGGATGGCCGGCGCCGACAGGCCTTTCATGCCCTTGTCCAGGATGAAGCCGCGGATCTTGCCGTCGTCGTCGCCGCCGACGACCTTGGCCCACACGACGAAGACGTCGGCGATGGGCGAGTTGCTGATCCACATCTTGCTGCCGGACACCTTGTAGCCGTCGCTGGTCTTGACCGCGCGGGTCTCCATGCTGCCGGGATCGGAGCCGTGATTGGGTTCGGTCAGGCCGAAGCAGCCTATCCATTCGCCGCTGGCCAGCTTGGGCAGGTATTTTTGCTTTTGTTCGTCGCTGCCGAATTCGTTGATCGGCACCATGACCAGCGAGGACTGCACGCTCATCATGGAGCGATAGCCCGAATCCACGCGTTCCACTTCGCGCGCGATCAGGCCGTAGCAGACGTAGTTCAGGCCGGCGCCGCCGTATTCGGTCGGGATGGTCGGTCCGAGCAGGCCCAGTTCGCCCATTTCGCGGAAGATCGCCGGGTCGGTGTGCTCGTGGCGGAAGGCCTCCAGCACGCGCGGCATCAGCTTGTCCTGCGCATACGCGGCGGCGGCTTCGCGCACCATGCGTTCGTCGTCGGTGAGCTGGCTATCGAGCAGCAGCGGGTCTTGCCAGTGGAAGGAAGCGTTGGATGACATGAGATCTCCTGGTATGGCGGATTCAGTTTTTGGTTTTCAATGCCGCGTCGCGGATTTTTTCCAGCGTGGTCGTCGGTGTGATGACTTCCGGATCGATCAGGCAGTGCAGGATGGCGGGCTTGCCGCTATCCAATGCGCGCCGTAGCGCGGGCGCGAACTGTTCGGTGGATTCGACGCGTTCGCCGTAGCCGCCGAAAGCCTGCGCGTAGGCGGCAAAGTCCGGATTGCGCAAGGCCGTCGCGGATACGCGGCCGGGGTAATGGCGTTCCTGGTGCATGCGGATCGTGCCGTACATGCCGTTGTCGATGATCAGCACCAGGATAGGCAGGTCGTACTGCACCGCCGTCGCGAATTCCTGGCCGTGCATCATGAAGCAGCCGTCGCCGGCCAGGCATACGACCGTGCGATCGCGATACACGCGCTTCGCGCCGACGGCGGCCGGCAGGCCGTAACCCATGGAACCGGAGGTCGGCGCCAGCTGCGTGCCGTAGCGCTGGAAGCGATGGAAGCGATGCAGCCAGGTGGCGTAGTTGCCGGCGCCATTGGTCATGATGGCGTCGGGCGGCAGTGTTTCGCGCAGCGTCTGCATCACCGCGCCCATCTGCAGGTCGCCCGATGTCTTGATGGCGGTCGGATCGCTCCAGGCCAGGTAGGCCTGGTGGGCGGCTTGCACGTCTTTCGGCCAGCCGGTGACGTCGTTTGCGGGTTGCAGCCGGGCCAGCGCTTGCGTGAGGGCGATGGGCGACGCATTGATCGCCAGCGTCGCACGATAGACGCGATTCAGCTCGCCGGCGTCGGGGTGGATGTGCACGAGCTTCTGTTTCGGCACGGGGATGTCGAACAGCGTGTACGACTGGCTGGGCATTTCCGACATGCGGCCGCCCACCAGCAGGACCAGGTCGGCATCTTGCACGCGCTTGAGCAGGGCGGGATTCAGGCCTATGCCGACGTCGCCGGCGTAGCAGGGATGGTCGGCGGGGAACAGCATCTGCCGGCGGAAGGACACCGCCACCGGCAATTGGAAGCGCGTGGCGAAATCGGCGAAGCGGGCGACCGCGTCGGCATCCCAGCGTGCGCCGCCCAGGATGGCGATGGGCGCGCGCGCGGAATTCAGCAAGGCTTGCAGTTCATCCAGTTGCGCCGGCGACGGTGCGCTGTCGATCACCTCGTAGTGCGGCGCATCCGCGACTTCCGCGGTTTCCACCAGCATGTCTTCCGGCAACGCGATCACGACCGGACCCGGGCGGCCGGAGGTGGCAACGTGAAAGGCGCGCGAGACCAGTTCGGGTATCCGTTCAACCTGGTCGATCTCGGTCACCCACTTGGCCTGGGTGCCGAACACCGCGCGATAGTCCATTTCCTGGAAGGCTTCGCGTTCGCGCATGCCGCGTTCGATCTGGCCGACGAAAAGAATCAGCGGCGTCGAGTCCTGCATGGCGATGTGGATGCCCGCCAGCGCGTTGGAAGCGCCGGGGCCGCGGGTGACCATGCAGATGCCGGGTTCGCCGGTCAGCTTGCCATGGGCATCGGCCATCATCGCCGCGCCGCCTTCCTGACGGCACACGGTGACGTCGATCTTGGCGTCATGCAGGCCGTCCAGCACGGCCAGGTAGCTTTCGCCGGGCACGCAGAACACGTGCGTGACGCCGTGCGCGGCGAGTTGGTCGACCAGGATGTGCCCGCCCAGGCGGGGTGGCTGCGGTGTCTGCATGGAGTTATTTCACGGAGTACAGGCTAGGGTACCCGTGAGAATAATGTTCCAAACGCGCACAAGGCAATTGATAAAAACGCACAATCACGTGCGGTGCGGGCACAGGCGCGCCAGCCTGGTCGCGGCGCGCGGGCCGGCGCTTCGCGGTCCGCTGCCTGCCGTGTCGGCAGGATGGCGACAAGTCCCGGTCAGTTTGCCGCCGCGCCGGTGCGGGCGATGCCTTCCTCGTTCCGCGTGCGCGACGACGCGCCCCAGAACTGCATGGCCTTCAGTTCAGCTTGGGCATCCGTGGGTGACGCGGCCAGCTCCGGGCGCAGATACTTGGCGCCGGCGTCGCCCGCGTTCGACGAGAAGAGCCCGTCCGGGACGAAGCGGATGTATTGGGTCTGGCCGGCGGCCAGGTCGAAAGTCAGGGACTTGCCGCGCTGCGCCAGGACGGTGTAGCTGCCGGCGGGGCGGTTCAGATAGAAGAACCCACCTGGCTTGGCGCGGCCGACCAGGCGGTTATTGATGCGCACGCGGGGTTGCACGTTCGCGCCCAGGCTGACGCTGGTGGTCGGCGTGTACAGGACGATCCGCCCTTCGCCGGGCGCCATGGGGACCATGGCGTCGGCGACGTCGGCGTACCTGTGCGATGCACAGCCGGCCAACAGGAACGCGGCGGCGGCGAGGAGGGCGGAACGGCGGCAGAATTGGAGCAGGTCTTTCATGGAGTCTCTTCTCATCGATGAATAGTGACGACTATGTGCAGCGCAAGTAATTGAATATTTCAGTATAAGGCGAAATGTGGCGTTTGCGCCCGCCCTGCCGGTGAGTGCGTGGAGCGGTTGTGTGGGTTGCCGAAGGAGGCAGCGACGGTGGTCGCACCTCTTTGCCGTGGGCGCACATCGCCATTGATAAAATTGCACAATCCAATCACCGCGGTTTCGACCGCCGCCGCCCCACGACCCATGAGAAAAGGCATCCCCAACCTGAGCGCCCTGCAGGCCTTCGAAGCCACGGCCAGGCTGGGCACCTTTTCCCGCGCGGCCGAAGAACTTTCGTTGACGCACAGTGCGGTCTACCGACAGGTGGCCAGTCTCGAGGACCGCCTGGGCGTGCAGCTGTTCACCCGCGTCCGGCGGCGCATCGCCTTGACCGACCATGGCGCCGAGTACGCCGGCCGCATCCGCCATCACCTGGACCAGATCGAGAAGGACACCTTCGGCCTGGTCAGCCGCACCGGCATGGGCCGCAGCCTGCACATCGCCGTCGTGCCGACCCTGGCGACCACCTGGCTGATTCCGCGCCTGGCCGACTTCAACCGGCTGCATCCGGACATCACGGTCAGCCTGTCGGTGCGCACCTTGCCGTTCCAGTTCAAGGACCAGCCCTTCGACGGTGCGCTGTACCACGGCGACCATGTCTGGCCCGGCACGCGCGGGGTGCTGCTGTTTCGCGAGCGCGAACTGGTGCCGGTATGCGCGCCGGCCATGGCCCAGGCCAGCCGCGAACAGGGCGGCGGGCCGCTGGCGGGCATGCCGCACCTGCATTTGAATTCCCGGCCGGACGCCTGGCGGCTGTGGTATTCGGAAAACCACGTCCTGTTCGGGCCACAGGCGGCCGGCGGCCCACGCTATGAATTGTTTTCCATGGTCCTCGCGGCGGCCGAGGCCGGGCTGGGCGTGGGCCTGGTGCCCCGCTTCCTGGCCCAGGAATCGCTGGACGCGGGGCAGGTCGTCCTGCCCACCCCCGGCGTATTGCCGGTGCCGCACGGCTATTATTTCAGCTACCCCGACCGCGGCCATCGCGCCGACGCGCCACGTATATTTCAGGGCTGGCTGCAGGCGATGGTCGGCGGATGACCGGCCGCGCCGTCTGGTGCTCTAACGGGGCGAACGTCAGCACGAAGCTTGCTTCCAAGCGCGGCGGCGCGCTTTTGTCTATATTTACGCGCCGTTGAATCAAAGATCACGCCGGGTATTTGCCCTTTATCAAAGGGGTAATACCGATTGTTTCCGAGACGTTTTCTGAAACAATACCTGGCTAGTCTCGGACCCCATTACCCGTGTGGTTCGAGTGTTTCTCCTGACCATGGGAATTTCTTCATGAAAAAAACGCTGCTCTTCGCTGCTCTCGCTGCCGCCACCACGCTGACGTCCCTGTCCGCCCACGCCGGACGCATGGATGACATCAAGTCTTCTGGCACCATCAAGCTGGGCTATCGCGACGCTTCGCTGCCGTTTTCCTATCTGGACGATAACCAGAAGCCCATCGGCTATTCCATGGATATCTGCTACGGCATCGTCAAGGCCGTGGAAAAAAGCGTCGGCAAGCCGCTGAAGGTGAACCTGGTCGCCGTGACCTCGTCCACCCGTATCCCGCTGGTGTCCAACGGCACCGTCGACCTCGAATGCGGCTCGACCACGAACAACCTGGAGCGCCAGAAGCAGGTCAGCTTCGCGCCCACGACCTTCGTGACGGCCAACCGTTTCGTCGCCAAGAAGTCGGCCGGCTACAAGACGCTGGAAGACCTGAAGGGCAAGACCGTGATTTCCACCGCCGGCACCAGCAACATCAAGTGGGTGACGGAAGCCAACGGCGGCCAGGCCACCTACCTGGACGGCAAGAAAGTCCCGGCGCTGGGCATGAACATCATTCCCGCCAAGGATCACGCCGAAGCCTTCCTGACGGTCGAAAGCGGACGCGCCGCCGCCTTCTTCATGGATGACGTGCTGCTGGCCGGCCTGGTCGCCACCTCGCGCAATCCCAAGGAATGGATGATCAGCGAGCAGGCCTACTCGGTCGAGCCGTATGCCATGATCGAACCCAAGGACGATCCGGCCTTCAAGAAGGTGGTGGACGAAGCCGTCGTCGCCATGATCAAGGACGGCACCGTCGAAAAGCTGTACAAGAAGTGGTTCGAATCGCCCATCCCGCCGAAGAACGTCAACCTGAACCTGCCGATGAGCCCGGCGCTGAAGAAGGTCCTGGCCAATCCCACGGACTCGGGCGATCCCTCGGTCTACAAGCAGTAATCGACGTCCAGTCTCGATGAACGGCGTGGACGGGCCAGGCCCGTCCCGCGCCCACCGCGGCGCGGCCACGCCGATTCCCTGCGCCGGCGCATGATCGCCGGCGCGGTTTTTCCGCAGGATCTCACATGCATTACAACTGGAACTGGTCCATCTTTTTCCAGATGGCGCCCGATGGGTCCGGTACCTATCTGGATGCGCTGCTGCGCGGGCTGGGGTGGACGGTCTCGACAGCGCTGCTGGCCTGGATCATGGCTTTTTTCCTGGGTTCCGTGATCGGGGTGATGCGCACCACCGACAGCAAGCTCGCCCAACGCATCGGCACCTGCTATGTGGAAATCTTCCGCAACGTGCCGCTGCTGGTGCAGATGTTCATATGGTATTTCGTGGTGCCGGAGCTGGTGCCGGCATCCCTGGGCGACGCCATCAAGCAGATGCCGCCCCCGTGGGGCATGTTCTGGCCCGCCGTGCTGTGCCTGGGTTTCTTCACGTCGTCCCGCGTCGCCGAGCAGGTGCGTTCCGGCATCGGTTCGCTGCCGCGCGGCCAGCGCATGGCGGGCACCGCCATGGGCCTGCGGCCGGCGCAGGTCTATCGCTATGTGCTGTTGCCCATGGCCTATCGCATCATCCTGCCGCCGATGACGTCCGAGTTCCTGAACCTGATCAAGAACACGTCCATCGCCTTCACCATCGGCCTGCTGGAGCTGACGGGCGCGGCGCGCTCGATGCAGGAATTCAGCTTCCAGGTGTTCGAGGCCTTCGCCGGCGCGACGCTGCTGTATTTCGCGCTGAACATCGTGGTGCAGCTCGGCGCTCGGGTGCTGGAACGTCGCGTCTCCGTGCCGGGCTTCGTCGGCTCGAAGTCCAGCGGCACCGGCGGACATTGAGGGGAAGGCCATGAACAACGGATTCGATTTCGACGTCATCATACGTTCGCTGCCCTACCTGTTCCGCGACGGCATGGTGTTCACGCTGAAGCTGACGATCCTGTCGGCGATCGGCGGTCTGGTCCTGGGTACGCTGCTGGCGATGATGCGGTTGTCCAGCAACCGCGTCTTCAACTGGATAGGCACGGTCTACGTGAACGGCCTGCGTGCGCTGCCGCTTCTGCTGGTGATCTTCTGGTTCTACTTCCTGGTGCCCTATATCGGCGCCTGGCTGACGGGATCGGACCGGCCGCTGGCCGTGGGCGGCTTCACGTCCGCGCTGGTCACCTTCACGCTGTTCGAGGCGGCCTACTACTGCGAGATCATGCGGGCCGGCATCCAGTCCATACCGCGCGGCCAGATCGCGGCGGGGCAGGCGCTGGGGCTGCGTTATTTCCAGATCATGGGCCACGTCATTCTGCCGCAGGCCTTCCGCAACATGATGCCGGTGCTGCTGACGCAGACCATCGTCCTGTTCCAGGACACGTCGCTGGTCTATGTGCTGTCCCTGACGGACTTCATGGGGGCCGCGGCCAAGATCGCGCAGCGCGACGGGCGCCTGGTGGAAATGTATTTGTTCGCGGCGGTCGTGTATTTCATCATCTGCTTCACGCTCTCGCGGCTGGTCAAGCGGATGCAGACTCGCATGGCAATCGTGCGCTGACGCGCGCCGCCACTTAGGGATTTATTGAATGGCAATGATAGAAATCAAGAACGTCAGCAAGTGGTACGGCGACTTCCAGGTGCTGACGGATTGCACGACGTCGGTCGAGAAAGGCGAGGTCGTGGTGGTGTGCGGACCTTCCGGTTCCGGCAAGTCCACGCTGATCAAGACAGTCAACGGCCTGGAGCCGTTCCAGAAGGGCGAGATCACGGTCGACGGGACGTCGGTGGGTTCGCCCAAGACCGACCTGCCCAAGCTGCGTTCGCGCGTCGGCATGGTGTTCCAGCACTTCGAACTGTTCCCGCATCTGTCGGTGACGCAGAACCTGGCGCTGGCGCAGGTCAAGGTGCTGGGCCGCGGCAAGGATGAAGCGATCGCGCGTGGCCTGAAGCTGCTGGACCGCGTGGGCCTGAGCGCGCACAAGGACAAGTTCCCCGGCCAGCTGTCGGGCGGCCAGCAGCAGCGCGTGGCCATCGCCCGCGCGCTGTCGATGGATCCCATCGCCATGCTGTTCGACGAACCGACGTCGGCGCTGGATCCCGAGATGGTCAACGAAGTGCTGGACGTCATGGTGGACCTGGCGCGTGAAGGCATGACCATGATGGTGGTGACCCACGAAATGGGTTTCGCCCGCAAGGTCGCCAACCGCGTGGTGTTCATGGACGTCGGCGGACTGATCGTCGAGGATTGCGGCAAGGATGAGTTCTTCGGCAACCTGGAAGCGCGCTCCCCGCGCGCGCAGCAGTTCCTGTCGAAGATCCTGTCGCATTGAGGCGCTCGCGCCACGCTGCCGCGCCACGATGCCGCGCAAGCGGCAGTACGCGCGCGGCCAGCGGTGCGCGGCCAGCGGCGCGCGGCTGGCGGCCCGCGCTAGCGGAACACGACCGTGCGGTTGCCGTTCAGCAGGATGCGGTGCTCCACATGGCTGCGCACCGCGCGCGCCAGCACCAGCGATTCCACGTCGCTGCCCACCTGGGTCAGGTCCTGCGCCGACATGGTGTGGTCGACGCGTTCGATGTCCTGCTCGATGATGGGACCTTCATCCAGGTCCGGCGTGACGTAGTGCGCGGTCGCGCCGATGATCTTCACGCCGCGCTGGTGCGCCTGGTGATAGGGCCGCGCGCCCTTGAAGCTGGGCAGGAAGCTGTGATGGATATTGATGGCCCGGCCCGCCAGCGCCCGGCACAGGTCCGCCGACAGGATCTGCATGTAGCGCGCCAGCACCACCAGGTCCACCTGCAGCGTATCGACCAGCTCCAGGATCCGCGCTTCCTGCGCGGCCTTGGTGTCCGTCGTCACCGGTAGATGATGGAAGGGAATGTCGTAGGACGCCGCCAGGCCCGCGTAGTCGGGATGATTGGACACGATGGCCGCCACCTCGGCGTGCAGGTGGCCGCTACGGACCCGGAACAGCAGGTCGTTCAGGCAATGCCCCTGCTTGCTCACCATGATCAGCAGGCGGGCCTTGCGGCGCGCGTCGTGGATCTGCCAGTCCATCGCGTGTTCGCGCGCCAGCGGGGCGAAGCGTTCCCGCAGGTCTTCCGGCGCGGTCGCGGCCGGCAGGTCGAAGTGCACGCGCAGGAAAAAGCGCCCGGTTTCGTCATCGCCAAACTGCTGCGAATCCAGGATGTTGCAGCCCAGCTCGAACAGCAGGCCGCTGACGCGGTACACGATGCCGGTGCGGTCGGGGCAGGATAGCGTCAGGATGTAGTCGTTGTGCTGCATGATGGGTGCGTTGCGTGAGGGTATTCAGAGTATTCAGGCCCGGTCCCGCAGCGCGGCCAGCGTGCGCTCCGCGATCGCCAGGCTGGCGGTCAATCCGGGCGATTCGATGCCGAACAGGTTCACCAGGCCAGGCACGCCGTGCTGCGCCGGTCCCACGATGGCGAAGTCGGCCGCAGGTTCCTGCGGACCGGAAATCTTGGGACGGATACCGGTATAACCCGGCGCCAGCGCGCCATCCGGCAAGCCGGGCCAGTAGCTGCGCACCGCATCGTAGAACACATCCGCGCGGCGCGGGTCCAGCGTGTAGTCTTCCCGCGCTATCCATTCGGTGTCGGGGCCGAACTTGGCCTGGCCGCCCATGTCCAGCGTCAGGTGCACGCCCAGTCCGGCATGTTGGGGCACCGGATAGATCAGCCGCGAAAAGGGCGCGCGTCCCGCCAGGGTGAAATAGCTGCCCTTGCAAAGGTAGGCGGTCGGGACGCTGTCGGCGGGGACGCCGGCGATCGTGCGTGCCAGCGCGGGCGCATGCAGGCCCGCCGCGTTGATCAGCGTCGAGCAGGACAGCGCCATGGCGTCGTCGCCGCCGAAGCGCAGGTCGAAACCGCCTTGCGCCCGTACGCCACCGGACAGCAGGGGCGTATGGAATACGCACTGGGCGCCGGTGTTTTCCGCATCGCCCTGATAGGCCAGCATCAACGCATGGCTGTCGACGATGCCGGTCGACGGCGACAGTAGCGCCGCCGTGCAGCTGAGCGCGGGCTCCATGCGCATCGCCTGGTCGCCTGTCAGGCGTTGCAGATCCTCGACGCCGTTGGCCGCCGCGCGCCGCGCGATGTCGTCCAGCATGGCGGCTTGCGCCGCGTCCGTCGCGACGATCAGCTTGCCCAGCCGCCGGTGCGGAATCCCGCGCTCGGCGCAGTAGGCGTACAGCAGGTGCTTGCCGCGCACGCAGAGCTCGGCCTTCAGGCTGCCGGCCGGATAGTAGATGCCCGCGTGGATGACTTCCGAATTGCGCGAGCTGGTGCCCGTGCCTATGCCTTCGGCGGCCTCGGCCACCAGGACTTCCCGTCCCGCCATCGCGAGCGCGCGGGCGATGGCCAGGCCCACGACGCCCGCGCCGATCACGACGCAATCGATATCGGTGCCCATGCCCCGGCTACCCTCTTTCCGTCGTGGCGCGGTCCGGCGTCAGGTCGAAGCCGCCGGCGTGATAGACCAGGGGCAGGGCGCCGCTATGGCCGCAATGCTCTACCTGTCCCACCATGATGATGTGATCGCCTTCTTCATAGCGGCTGCGGTTGTAGCATTCGAACCAGGCCGCGCAGTGCTCGTCCAGCATGCGGGTGCCGCCCGGCGCGTAGACGTCGCGCATGCCCGCATACCGCTCCAGCACGCTTCCGCGCGCGAAGCGTTGCGCCAGGTCCAGTTGGTCGGCGCTCAGCACGTTGACCACATAGCGTTCGCAGCGCATGAAGGCGTCGCGTGATCCGGACGACGCCGACAGGCTCCACAGCACCAGCGGCGGTTCCAGTGAAACGGAGTTGAAGGAGCTGACCGTCAGGCCCAGCGGCTTGCCGTCCGGCCCATTGGCCGTGACCACGGTCACGCCGGTCGCGAAGCGGCCCAGCGCGGTGCGGAAATAGCCGGCGTCGAAATCGGGAGCGGATGCGGACATGTGCTTCAGGGCGACAACCTGACGATGCGCCAGGACTTGCCGTCGCCGCTGCCGTCCGGTTCGTAGACCAGCCGGTCGTGCAGGCGCGACGGGCGGCCTTGCCAGAATTCGAAGCGATCCGGCACCAGGCGGTAGCCGCCCCAGTAGTCCGGACGGGGCGGCGCATCGCCGTAGCGCTGTTCGCAATCGCGCAAGGCGGCTTCCAGGTTTTCCCGCGTGGCCGGCTGGCTTTGGTGCGAGGCGCAGGCGCCCAGCCGCGACCCCAGGGGCCGGCTGTGGAAGTAGGTGTCGGATTCTTCGGCCGACGTTTTTTCGATCGTGCCTTCGATGCGGACCTGCCGTTCCAGCGCTTGCCAGAAGAAGAGCAGGCTGGCGCGCGGATTGGCCGCCAGTTCCCGGCCCTTGCGCGATTCGTAATTGGTGTAGAAAACGAAACCGCGTGGATCCGCGCCCTTGATCAACACGATGCGCGCCGACGGATGGCCGCGTTCGTCGACGGTGGCCAGGGTCATGGCGTTGGGTTCGGGCACCTGGGCGGCGAGCGCCTCGTCGAACCAGGTGGAAAACTGATCGAAAGGCGAAGCGGCGGCGTCGCTTTCGAGCAGGACTTTCTTTTCGTAGCTTTGGCGCAGATCTGCAAGGGACATGGCGTGCTCACGGAGGCGGCCGCGCTGCGCGCGCTTGCATGGACAAGAGGGCGGTGCGGCCTGGCCTGGGGCTAAAGCGCCAGTTTACCGCTCTTGCGAGTACGCGGCCTCGGGCCACGGGTCGGGCCGGCGGCACCCGTCGTTCAGCTATCCGGCAAGGTGTGGCGCTGCGCCGCCAGCAGGCGCGCCACGCGCATCAGCCGACGGTCGTGGATGCCGGACTGATGCAGCGCCTCCGCGGTCTGCATGACGTAATCGATGCACGGGCCGTAGTGGCCACTGGCGCGCCGCACGATGGCCAGGATTTCTTCCTCGGGCAAGGCGGGGATATAGGCCGGTCCGCTGCGGTCCATGACGAACACCAGTCCTTTGACCGGGCCGTCGTCCGTGGCGCAGGACAGCCAGCGCGGCAGGTAGGCGCCGGTGGTCATTTCGCGTTTCCAGAGCTGCGGGAAAAATGTCGGGACCTGGGCGCTGTCCATCCGGTACACCACGCCGCGGCATGAACCGCCACGGTCCAGGCCGAACACCAGCCCCGGCGATTCCGGCGTGCCGCGGTTGACGCGCGACCACAGGCACAGGGCGCGGTGGTAGCCGTGCAGGGTGGCAAGCCGTCTTTCCACATACTCGAATTCCGGGCGCCAGATCAGCGAGCCGTAGCCAAAGATCCAGACGTCCTCGTCCGGCCGCCGATGCCGCAGCGCGTCTTCCATCGACGCCTGGCGCTCTTCTGGCGTCCACAGGCGGAACGGTATCTCGGCGGGCGTTTTCGGCTCAGGCATTACCATCCGACCCGGCCGGCGGCATACGGTTCAACCATCCAGCCGCGGCCAGGGCCAGGGCGTAGGCCCAGAACAGGGGCGCGATGCCGATGACGGCGCCCAGGGCGCCGAAGGTCAGCGGCAGGGACACCTGGGACCCGTTGATCAACGCCATGCGCAGGCCGACCGACTCGGCCGCGCGGCCCGGCGGGCAATGCTGATGCAACAATGCCAGGATGCTGGGCTGGCTGGACCCTAGAGCCAGGCCGAGGGCGAAAGACAGCCCGATCAGGATGGCTACGTCGGTGAAAAACGGGTAAATCATGAAGTCCGCCGCCGCCGTGCCCATGGCGACGCGGATCAGGGTCCAGGAGCGCACTCGCCGCTGGATGAGCGGCAAAGCCAGGCGAATGAGGAAAGTTGCGGCCGAGAAGGCAGCGAGAACGATGCCTATTGTCGTCGCGGACAGCCCGATCGCGACGCCGAACAGCGGCACGATGAACAGATGGCTGTCCCAGGCGCCCGACAGGATGGTGTTGACCAGCAGGATGCGTCGCAATGGCGGCGAAGCCAGCAGTTCGGTCACCCGCCGCTGCTCCAGTTGGGGCGGCTCGCCCCGCCGTTGCCGCTTGCGCGGCAGATGGCGTCGCAGACGATACAGGCCGGTCGCCGCCCCCAGCGGGCCCGCGGCCAGCAGCGCGAAGGCCGCGCCCCCGCCCAGGTGGTCGATCGCGAAACCGCCCACCAGCGGACCGCAGAAGCCCGAGGCGGCCAGCGCGATCGACATCCATGAAAAGTTGCGCAGGCGCTCTTCCGTGCGCACCTGGCCGAGGACGTTCTGGGTGGCCACCTGATGCAGCATGAAGCCCACGCCCAGGCAGCACGAGGCAAACAGCAGCGACATCCGCGTGGAAACCAGTGCCGGCACGAGCGTCCCGACCGCCAGTATCGCCGTACCGATGACCATGGGCCGCCGGGTGCCTACCTTGTCTATCCATCTCCCGGCTTTCACCGAGAAAACCATGGGAAGTATGGCGAAAACGGCGATAAGTACGCCCACCGTGAAAGTGGACAGCCCGATATGCAGGGCGCTGAGGGAAACGGTTACACGCCCGCCCGTCAACGCCACGTGATTCATCATATTGATCAGGCACAGCGACACGGCTCCTGAGGCGGAAGCGGCAATCGGCGCGATCGAGGGGGAAGAATCGGACTGTGGCACGGTAATTTTGTCTTATTCTGTGCCTAACTTCTCCCTATGTCGAGTCAGCCTGGTAGGTGAGGGTGGTCAGTAACATTTACGCAACAGTGTGCAGGAATCCGCTTCCATGGCCTGTGGCAAGGCGTAAAGATTATGGAACAGTGGCGCAGGTGGCCCCCTCTGAACGCCATGCTGGTTAACATTTGACCGATTCGCCGCGGCCCGCGCGGGCGTCTTTCGTGCCGCGCATCGTCCGCACCCAGCCATGAGATTAGGCATCACCTTCAAACTGTTCCTGGCCATCCTCGCCACCAGCCTGGCGGTGACCCTGGCCATGGGCTCCGCCGTACGGTGGAACTTCGAGCGACATTTCCTTTCGTACGTCAAGGAAAGGGAATTACGGCGAGTCGATCGGATGCGGCAATCTTTGGCGGACTTGTATCGCGAGCGCGGCAGCTGGGATGCGTTGCGCGGCAATCCGTCGCTCTGGAACCATATCCTGACGGTGCCGGCCGGCGATCCGGCCGCGCGCCGCCATCCCCCGCCCCGTGGCGTGCTGGAATGGCTGTCCGACATGGATCCCAACCTGACGCCGCCTGGGCCGCCGATGGAGCCGCCCGATCCGGATTGGGCCCGGGGGCGCGACTTCCTGGCGTTACCCTTCACCCTGCTGGACAACCAGATGCGCGTGGTGGCGGGTTACTCCGCGCCCACCCCCGGCGCGCCACGCCGCGCCGTCGACGTGGATGGAATGACCGTGGGATGGCTGGTCACGCCATTCCCCAACCGCCTGCCCAGCGAGGCGGACCAGCGGTTCCAGCGCGAACAATCCGAAGCGACCTGGGTGATCGGGGCGCTGGCCGCTTTGCTGGCGGCGGCGGTCAGCATCTTCCTGGCGCGGATTTTCCTGGCGCCCGTCAGGCGGCTGGCCAGCGCCACCCATCGGCTGTCGGCCGGGGACTATGCCACCCGGGTGAATGTCACCTCGGCTGACGAGCTGGGACGGCTGGGCCAGGATTTCAACCGCCTGGCCCATACCCTGGAACGCAACGAGGCCCTGCGGCGCGAAATGGTGGCCGACATCTCGCATGAATTGCGCACGCCGCTGGCGATATTGCGTGGCGAAATGGAAGCGCTGCAGGATGGCGTGCGGCCGTTCTCGCCCGAGGCCCTGGCGTCGCTGCAAGCGGAAGTGTCGATGCTGAGCAAGCTGATCGACGATCTCTACGAACTGGCGTTGGCCGATGTGGGCGCGCTGTCCTACCGCCTGGTGCCGGTCAGCATGGCGGATATCGTCGAGCAATCGGTCGACGCGTATCGCGAGCGCCTGGGCGCGCGCGGCCTGCGCGTGGAAACCTCGTTCGGCGGCGATCCCTGCATCGTCGAAGGCGATACCCAGCGCCTGACGCAACTGATGAACAACCTGCTCGAGAACACTTCGCGCTATACCGATCCGGGCGGCGTGGTGCGGGTGGCCGTGCGCACCGAAGGCGAGACCGTGGTGGTGGAATGCCAGGACTCGGCGCCGGGCGTGCCCCCGCAGTTCCTGCCCCGGCTGTTCGACCGGCTGTTTCGCGTGGACCCGTCGCGTTCCCGCGAAAGCGGGGGCGCCGGCCTGGGGCTGGCCATCTGCCAGCGCATCGTCGAATCGCACCGCGGCAACATCCAGGCCATGCCGTCCGACCTGGGCGGGCTGTGCGTGCGCATCGTTTTTCCCCTGGCCCAGGCGGCCACGTCCTGAGACACATCATGATCCTGATCGTAGAAGACGAACCCAAGCTGGCGGCCCTGCTGACCGACTACCTGCGCGCCGCGCGATACGAAACCGAATCGCTGGGCGACGGCGCGGAGGCGCTGGCGGCGATACGCCGCGTGAAACCCGACCTGGTGCTGCTGGACCTGATGCTGCCGGGCCGCGACGGCCTGGAAGTGTGCCGCGAACTGCGCACGTTCAGCGACGTGCCGGTGATCATGGTCACGGCGCGGGTGGAAGAGATCGACCGGCTCATCGGCCTGGAGATGGGCGCCGACGACTACATCTGCAAGCCCTTCAGCCCGCGCGAAGTCGTCGCGCGCGTGAAGGCCATCCTGCGGCGCGCGCGCGGCGCCAACAACAACGGCCATCACCAGTCCCTGCTGGAGATCCGTCCCGAACATCACATGGCCACGCTGGACGGCAAGCCCCTGTCCCTGACCCCCGTCGAGTTCCGCCTGCTGCAGGCGCTGTCGGCGGCGGAAGGCAAGATCCTGTCGCGCGACGCGCTGCTGAATCACCTGTACGCGGATCATCGTGTGGTCACCGACCGCACGGTCGACAGCCACATCAAGAACCTGCGCCGCAAGTTCGAAGCCGTGTTGCCGGGCCATGACCTGATCCGATCGATATACGGCGTGGGCTACAAGCTGGAAATGCATTGAAGCTGGGCTGACCCGCCCTTGCCGGCGGGCAGGGGGGCGGCGGCGCGCCGTGCCATGCGCTTCCTTGCCCCTGTCTCCGTGCCTACGCGGCGCCGGCCGGGGCGCGCGGCGGCATGCGAAAATGCCCCCCATCATGAGCATTGCGATCGATCCCCCGACCTGCGACATCGACGCGGAGCGCCGCTTCGGCGGCCTGGCGCGCCTGTATGGCCCCGGCGCGCCGGACCGCCTGCGCGCCGCGCGCATCGCGGTGGTCGGCCTGGGGGGCGTCGGTTCCTGGACGGCGGAAGCGCTGGCGCGCAGCGGCGTGGGCGCCCTGACGTTGATCGACCTCGACCACATCGCCGAATCCAACGTGAACCGGCAGATCCATGCGCTGTCGGACACGCTGGGCCAGGCCAAGGTCGCGGCGATGGCGGCCAGGGTGGCCGGCATCAATCCAACATGCGCCGTCACGCAGGTGGACGATTTCGTCACGCCCGACAACGTCGCGGACGTGCTGGCCGCGGACTATGACGCCGTGGTCGACTGCACCGACCAGGCGGCGGCAAAGATCGCCATGATCCTGCATGCGCGGCGGCGTGGCCTGGGCCTGCTGGTCTGCGGCGGCGCGGGCGGCAAGACCGATCCGCTGGCCTTGCGCGTGGGCGATCTGTCGCAGGCCTGCAATGACGCCTTGCTGGCGAAGCTGCGCAACAAGCTGCGCCGCGAACATGGCTATCCCAAGGCGGCCGCCAAGGCCGGCAAGGCGCCCTCGCGCACGCCGAAGATGCACGTGCGGGCCTTGTGGTTCGACCAGCCGGCGATCCTGCCGGCCGCCTGGACCGCCGGGGCGGAGGCGGAAGACGACGTCGGCGCCATGGTGGCGCCGCTCGCGCCGCAAGGCTTGTCCTGCGCCGGGTATGGCTCGTCCATCACCATCACCGCGACCATGGGCATGGCGGCGGCCGACCAGGCCTTGCGGCTGGTATTGGCGCGCACCTAGCCGGCTAGCGCGCCGGCGCCGCTTTCGCGCCCAGGCGGAATTCCACGTCCATCCATCCGCGCAGCGCATTGGACAAACGGATGCGGGTGGCGCGCTGCATGTCGTCTTCGTACAGGATGCGTTCCTGGACCAGGCCAGCGTCCAGCAGCGCGGCGCGCTGCACGCCGGGCAGGCAGCCGCAGGACACGGGCGGCGTGAACCATGTGCCGCCCATCTGCAGATAGACGTTGGTACGGCTGCCTTCGCACAACTCGCCCCGCTCGTTGCACAGCACGGCATCGAACAAGTCCGGGTGCCGCGCCAGCCATTCGGTGATGTCGTCATACCAGGGCCGGTGCGTGGTCTTGTGGCGCAGCAACGATGCGCCGGACGACAGCCGGCTGGTCCACAGGCAGACGCCCTGGGGCGTGGGCAGCGGCGGCAGCGGCGCGGTGCGCAGCGTCAACGTGCCATCGGGATGGTGCAGCAGGCGCAGGCGGTGCGGCCCGGGGC
This sequence comes from Bordetella genomosp. 8, assembly GCF_002119685.1. Classification (NCBI taxonomy): domain Bacteria; kingdom Pseudomonadati; phylum Pseudomonadota; class Betaproteobacteria; order Burkholderiales; family Alcaligenaceae; genus Bordetella; species Bordetella genomosp. 8. The sequence continues at coordinate 1,194,409 of NZ_CP021108.1, forward strand.
CCTGCGCCGTGCCGGCGGCCGTGAGCACTTCCGCGCGGACCTGGTCGGCATCCGAGCGGTGGCCGAGCGCGGCGCACGAGGCCTGCAGGCGCGCCATGTGGCGATCCAGCAGCGGCATGCGTCCGTCGGCATCGACGCGGATGGTTTCGATCAGGTCCGGCAGGACAGCCGTTGCGCGTGGGCTGGCGGTGGGGGCGGGGGTCGGGGTGGGCGTCATGCGGGGTCGAGCTCCGGGTCGAGTATGCGCGCCTTCCACAGGCATTCCTGCCATTCGGAATCTGGCTCGGAGTCGTGGACGATGCCGCCGCCCACACCATAGACGCCGCGGCCGTCGGCGTCCACCACCAGGGTGCGTATTGCCACGTTCAGCGAAAAATCGCCGTCCGGCGCCAGCCAGCCTATGCTGCCGCAGTAGAGGCCGCGCGGCGCGATCTCGGCCTGTCGGATGTGGGCCAGCGCGGCGACCTTGGGAGCGCCCGTCACCGAACCGCAGGGAAACAGCGCGCGCAGCACGTCGCCCAGGCTGGCGCGCGGGGCGCGCGCCGTGACGGTCGACGTCATGGTCCACACGGTGGGATAGCGTTCCAGCGTGAACAAGGCTTCGGCGCGCACGCTGCCGGTTTCGGCGATCCGGCCCAGGTCGTTGCGCAGCAGGTCCACGATCATCAGGTTTTCGGCGCGGTTCTTGTCGCTGGCCAGCAGCGCCTGGCCCAACGCATGGTCGCGTTCGGGATCGGCATCGCGCGGGGCGGTCCCCTTCATGGGCCGCGTGGTCAGCAGGTCGCCACGCCGCTGCACGAACAGTTCGGGCGAGAAGGACAACACCGCTTGCCCGCCGTCCTCGATGTAGGCGGCGTGCGCGACCGGATTGCGGGCGGCGATGCGGCGATAAAGCTCGCGCCGGTCGCCCCGCACGCCTACGTCCAGCGGCATCGTGTAGTTGACCTGGTAATACTCGCCCCGGCCTATGCCGGCGCGTATGGCCTGGATCCGCTCCAGATAGCTGGCGCGGTCCTGCCGCGCGGCAATCGCCGCAATCGCGCGAGCGCCGTCCGCTGGCGGCGCGGCGGCCGACCAGGGCGCTTCGTGCCGGGCCTGGTCGAATACCAGGGCGCGCAGGCGGGGCCGGCCGGCGGTACCGCTTCCGGCGTTGGCCGGCAGGGGCAGCAGCCATTCGCCCAGTTCGAAATCCAGCAGCAGCGCGACCCAGCGGCCGGCGTCGCGCGCCGCCTCGATGGCGTCCAGCGCGGCCTGCAACTGATCCGGCGCGCAGGCCAGGATGCGGTCGCGCGGGCCTTCCAGCTGCAAGGCCCGCCCGGCCAGGCGGTCTTCGAAACGGCAGAACATCGGAACCTCTACTGCCGCTCCAGGAACTCGGCCAGGACCCGGCCGGTGTGCGAGCGGTCGCGCAGCGCCATGACGTCCTCCGGCGATCCCTGGGCGACCAATTGGCCGCCGCCGGTGCCGCCTTCGGGGCCCAGGTCCAGCAGCCAGTCGGCTTCCGCGATGACGTCGAGGTTGTGCTCGATGACCACCACGGTATTGCCGGCTTCCACCAGACGATGCAGGACGTGGATGAGTTTTTCCACGTCCGCCATCGACAGGCCGACCGTGGGTTCGTCCAGCACGTATAGCGTATGCGGCGCGCGCGACGCGCGTCCAGTGGTGATGACGCCTTCCGTCAGCCGCGCCTTGGACAGTTCCGTCACCAGCTTGATGCGCTGCGCCTCGCCGCCCGACAGCGTGGGCGAAGGCTGCCCCAGTGTCAGGTATCCCAGGCCGACGTCCTGCATCAGTTGCAGCGGCCGGCGCACCTTGGGATGGGCCTCGAAATAGGCCAGCGCGTCGTCGACTTCCATGGCGAGCACTTCGCCGGCATGCTTGCCGCGCAACTGCACGGACAGCGTGTCCGCGTTGAAGCGCGCGCCGTTGCAGGCGTCGCAGGGCACCTTCACGTCCGGCAGGAAGTTCATTTCTATCGTCCGCATGCCCTGGCCTTCGCAGATCGGGCAGCGGCCGTCGCCGGTGTTGAAGGAAAAGCGCGCCGGCGTCCAGCCGCGCATGCGGGCTTCGCGCGTGTCGGCGAACTGCTTGCGCACCTCGTCCCAGAAACCGATATAGGTGCTGGGGCAGGAGCGCGGCGTCTTGCCGATGGGCGTCTGGTCCACTTCGAGCACGCGGTCCAGCACTTCCCAGCCGTTGATCGCGGTGCAGCCCTTCCAGGCGGGCGCCTGGCCTTGCGAGACCGCCTGCAGCAGGTTGTCCAGCAGGACTTCGCGCGCCAGGGTGGATTTGCCGGAGCCGGAAACGCCGGTCACCACGCTGAGCCGGCCGATCGGCAGCCTGGCCGTGACGTTGCGCAGGTTGTGCAGATGGGCATTGCGCACTTCGATGAAGGCGGTGTCCTTGTCGACCGGCCGGCGGCCCTGTAGCGGATGCTGCAGCGGATGCGCCAGGTAGCGACCGGTGACCGAATCCGGCGCATCGATGACGTCCTGCGCCGTGCCCTGGGCCACCACGCGGCCGCCGCGCACGCCGGCGCCGGGACCGATGTCGATGATATGCGCGGCGCGCCGTATGGTGTCGTCATCGTGCTCGACCACCACCAGCGTGTTGCCGTTGCCTTCCAGCTTGCTCAAGGCGTCCAGCAGGATGCGGTTGTCGCGCGGATGCAGGCCGATGGTGGGCTCGTCCAGGACGTAGCACACGCCCTGCATGTTGGATCCCAGTTGCGCGGCCAGGCGGATGCGCTGCGCCTCGCCGCCCGACAGCGTGGGCGCCGAACGGTCCAGGGCCAGGTAATCCAGGCCGACTTCCTTCATGAAGTTCAGGCGGCTGCGGATTTCCTGCAGGATGTCGCGCGCGATTTCGGCCTCGCGGCCGCGCAGCACCAGGCCCTCGAAGAAGGTATGGGCTTCGCTGACCGCCATGCCGGCCAGCTGGGCGATGTTGCGGTCGCGCCAGCGCACGGCCAGGGCCACGCGGTTCAGGCGCTGGCCATGGCAGGCCGGGCAGACCTGGGCTTCGCCCGAACCGTCGATCCAGGCGCTTTCCTCGCCGCTCTGTTCTTCGTCGAATTCCGGGATGACGACGCCCGCGCCGTAGCAGGTGGGGCACCAGCCGTGCTTGGAGTTGTACGAGAACATGCGCGGATCCAGCTCGGGGAAGCTGACGCCGCTGATCGGGCAGGTGCGCTTGGTGGAGAAGTGCGCCTGCTCCAGCGGGGTATCGGGGTTGTCGCGCAGGTTGTCCAGCGGCCACAGCACGCTCAGGGCGCCCTGGCCGTATTCCAGCGCGCGCTTGATCGCATCTCGCAGCGCGGGTTCATTGGCGGCATTGACCTGGATGTCTGCCACCGGCAGTTCGATCGTGTGCTCGCGGTAGCGGTCCAGGCGCGGCCAGGGGCTGACGGGCGTGAACACGCCGTCCACCCGCAGATGCGTATGGCCCTTGCCGCCGGCCCATTTCGCCAGGTCGGTGTAGTAGCCCTTGCGCGCCATGACCAGGGGCGCCAGGATGCCGATGTGCTGGCCCATGCGGTCGCGCATGATGCGCGCGACGATCTGGTCCGGCGTCTGCGGCTCCACCGGCACGTTGTAGTCCGGCGAATACTGCACGCCCAGCTTGACGTACAGCAGCCGCAGGAAATGATGGATTTCCGTCATCGTGGCCACGGTGGACTTCAATCCGCCGCGGCTGGTGCGCTGCGCGATGGCGACGGTTGGAGGAATGCCGAAGATCGCATCGACGTCCGGCTTGCCGGCCGGTTGCACGATGGCGCGGGCGTAGGCGTTCAGGGATTCCAGATAGCGTCGCTGGCCTTCGTTGAAGAGGATGTCGAAGGCTAGCGTGGACTTGCCGGAGCCGGATACGCCGGTGATCACCGTGAACTTGTCGCGCGGGATCTCGACGTTGACGTTCTTCAGGTTGTGCTCGCGTGCGTTGCGGATTTCGATGGCCTGCGTGGCGCGACGACGCACAGCCGTCTGCAGCGGCGTGCCGGCATCGGCGTCCACATCGTCGCGCGACGCGAGGATGCCGCCGACGTCATCATCGTCGCCGCCATTGCCGTCGCCATAGCCATAGGCCAGCGCCGGCTCCGCCAGGACCGTGGCGGCGGCGGTTTCGCGTGCCGCCGGTACGATGGCGTCCTCATAGTCGCGCAAGGCCGCGCCCGTGTGCGACGCGGGATTCTTCATCAGGTCGGCGGGCGTGCCCACGCCTACCAGCAGGCCGCCGGCATCGCCGCCTTCCGGACCCAGGTCCAGCAGCCAATCGGCCGCGCGGATCACGTCCAGGTTGTGTTCGATGATCAGCAGCGTGTGGCCCGCGGCAAGCAGTTGCCGGAAGGCCCGCATCAGCCGCGCGACGTCATCGAAATGCAGGCCGGTGGTGGGCTCGTCGAACAGGAACAGGCTGCCTTTCTTGGCGACCTTGGCCGTGGAAATACCGCTGCGCGCGGCTTCCGCCAGGTGGCCCGCCAGCTTCAGGCGCTGCGCCTCGCCGCCCGACAGGGTCGGCACCGGCTGGCCCAGGCGCACGTATTCCAGGCCGACGTCGGCCAGGGGCGCCAGGCCGGTCTGCACGTCGCGCAGGCCCTTGAAGAACTCGATGGCTTCGCTGACGGTCATGTCCAGCACTTCGTCTATCGACGCGCTCTTGCCCAGGTGTTCGACGCGCACCTGCAGCACTTCCGGACGGAAGCGCTTGCCGTCGCAATCGGGGCAGCGCAGGTAGACATCGGACAGGAACTGCATCTCGACGTGTTCGAAGCCCGTGCCGCCGCAGGTGGGACAGCGGCCTTCGCCGCTGTTGAAGCTGAACATGCCGGCGGTATAGCTGCGCTCTTTCGAGACCGGTGCCTGCGCGAACAGCTTGCGTATCGCCTCGAAGGCGCCGACATAGCTGGCCGGATTCGACCGCGCGGTCTTGCCGATGGGCGCCTGGTCGACCATGACGACGTCGGTGATCTGTTCCGCGCCCAGCAGGCGCGCATGCGCGCCGGGGGCTTCCGAAGGCCGGCCCTTGAGCTTGAGCAGCGCCGGATAGAGCACGTCCTGCACGAGCGTGGACTTGCCCGACCCGGACACGCCGGTGACGCACACCAGCCGGCCCAGCGGGATCTCGACGGAAACGTTCTTCAGGTTATGGGCGTTGACGCCTTCCAACAGCAGCCGCGGCGTGTTGGCGGCCACCGGCATGGGGCGCGGCGCTTCGACGCGCTGGCGCCCGCCCAGGTAGTCGCCGGTCAGCGTGCGCGCCTTGCGCAGCTGCGCGGGCGTGCCGTCGAACACGATATGCCCGCCGCGTTCGCCGGGACCGGGGCCGATATCGATGACGCGGTCGGCCGCGACCATGACCTGCGGGTCGTGCTCCACCACCACCAGCGTATTGCCGGCGTCGCGCAGGCGATGCATGACCTCGACCACCCGATGCATGTCGCGCGGATGCAGGCCGATGGAAGGCTCGTCCAGCACGAACAGGGTGTTCACCAGCGAGGTGCCCAGCGCCGTGGTCAGGTTGATGCGTTGCACTTCGCCGCCCGACAGGGTGCGGCTCTGGCGGTCCAGCGTCAGATAGCCCAGCCCCACGTCGCACAGGAATTTCAGGCGCGCGCGCACTTCCGTCAGCAACAGGTCGGTGGCGGCGTCCAGCACGCCGACGAAGCCGAGCGTGTCGAAGAAGGTACGCACGCGTTCGATGGGCAGCAGCATCAGGTCATGGATGGACAGGCCGTCCAGCAGATGCAGCAGTTCATCGGACCAATTGGCCTGCACCGGCTTGAAACGCTTGTAGCGGCCGTCGTCCGGCGGCAGCACCATGTCCGCTTCTTCCTTGCTGCCCACGCGCCACAGCAGCGCGTCCGGCTTCAGCCGCGAACCATGGCAAACGGGGCAGGGCGTGTAGCTGCGGTACTTGGACAGCAGCACGCGCACGTGCATCTTGTAGGCCTTGGTTTCCAGCCAGGCAAAAAAGCGCTGCACGCCATACCACTGCGTTTTCCATGCCTGGCTGCCGCCCTTGAATTCGGGATCGCCATGCAGGACCCAATCGCGCTGTTCGGGCGTCAGGCTTTTCCAGGGCACCGACAAGGGCACACCGGCCTTGGGTGCGTACTTGCGCAGGTCGTCCTGGCATTCGCTGTAGCTGGCGGTCTGCCAGGGCTTGATGGCGCCTTCCAGCAGGGTCTTGTTTTCGTCGGGCACGACCAGGCCGAAGTCGATGCCGATGACGCGGCCGAAGCCGCGGCAGGCTTCGCATGCGCCCAGCGGCGAATTGAACGAAAACGAACTGGGCAAGGGATCGGTGTATTCGATGTCGCAGTCGGCGCAGTGCAGCCGATCGCTGTACTTCCAGACCTGGGCGTCCTTGCCGTCGTCATCGAGCACGTGCACCGACAGGTGGCCCGCGCCCATGCGCAGGGCGGTGTCCAGGGCTTCCATCGCCCGCTCGCGCTCCACCGATCCGAAGCGGAATCTATCCTGCACCACGTGCAGCACCCGCAGCGCCTGGGCGGGCGCACCCGCGCCCGCCTTGGCCTTGGCGCTTTTGGATTTGCTCTTTTTGGCGGTGGCCTCGACCGTCGGGCCTTCGGCCTCGGACGCGGCGGGTTCGCCTTCCTGCGCGTGCACGCGGGTATAGCCCTGCTGTTCCAGGAAACCGCGCACTTCGTCTTCGGTGAAGTTGGCGGGGACCTTGATGGGGAAGGTCACCACCAGCCGCCGGTCGTCCGCCCCGGCGCTGCGTTCGCGCAGCGAGCGGAAGATGGAATCGGCGGTGTCGCGGCGCACCAGGGTGCCGCAGCCGCGGCAGTACAGGCGGGCGCCGCGCGCGAACAACAGCTTCAGGTGATCGTTCAGCTCCGTCATGGTGCCGACCGTGCTGCGCGAGCTGCGCACAGGATTGGTCTGGTCGATCGCGATGGCGGGGAGGATGCCTTCGATGCGATCGACCTGCGGCTTGTCCATGCGGTCGAGGAACTGGCGGGCGTAGGGGGAGAACGTCTCGACGTAGCGCCGCTGCCCTTCGGCATAAAGGGTATCGAAGGCCAGCGAGCTCTTGCCCGAGCCGGATACGCCGGTGACGACGACGAATTCGCCGGTGGCGAACGATACGTCCAGGTTTTTCAGGTTGTTCTGGCGAGCGCCAACAATGCGGATTTCGGATGTCATGTACGTATCGTAGCCTGGGCGTCAATAGGGGGCGGACCATGCCCTTGATCGCCAGTCGGGATAGCGACCGGGGGCTACGCTGTGGGATAATCGCCTATATTGTGAAACTCCTGACCATATTATGGACAGCCCGCCCCAGGTTGCCGGTACCGCTGCTTTTTCCAAGTTCATGACCGTCCTGCAGGCGGTGGCTGACGCCGCCGGCCCACTGGGCATGGCGGAGCTGGTGCGCGCCTGCGGCTATCCGCGCGGAACGGTCTATCGCATCGTCGCCGCCTTGCAGCAACAGGGCATGATCGCCGAAGCCGCCGGCGGCCCCGGTCCGGTGGTGCGCTATGCGCTGGGGCCGAGGCTGCTGCAACTGGCCAGCCGCGCCTGGTCGCAGCTGGACCTGCGCGCCGCGCTGGCGGAAGACCTGCGGGCCCTGCGTGACGAGACGGGCGAAACCGTCCACCTGGCGGTGCCGGCGGGGCGGGAACTGATCTACATCGACAAGCTGGAAAACCACGGCCCCGTGCGCATGGCGTCGCGAGTGGGCGGCCGCCTTGCCCTGCATTGCACGGCTGCCGGCAAAGCCTACCTGGCGGCGTTGCCGCCGGCGGACGCCGACAGCCTGCTCGCCACCCTGGCGCTGCCGCCCCGCATGCCGGCTACCATCACCGACAAGGAAGCGCTGCGCCAGGAACTGGCGCGCATCCGCCAGCGCGGCTATGCGGTCGACGACCAGGAAAACGAACGCGGCATCGTCTGCTACAGCGTCGCCCTGGCTGGCCAGGGCGGCCAGCCGCTGGCCTGCGTCAGCGTCAGCACGCTGCAGTTTTCGGTTGGCCGGGCGGGCCCGCAGGCGACGCCGCCCTCCCGCTACATCGCGCCGCTCATGCGGTTGCGCGATGCGGCGCAAGCCAGATTCAGCGCCTGGCCGGCGGTTGCCGGCGGCGCACTTTTTCGAGAGGACTCATGAACGCGACCAACCCCTCCCTAGACGCCCGTGCGTCCAAGCGCCAGGCGCTGATGGCCGCCCGCGTGGTGCCGGTGCTGCGCTACAACGACGCCACCACCGCGGCCTACGCCGCGGAAGTCGCCATCGCCGCCGGCTGCACCACGCTGGAGCTGACGTGGACCATTCCCAGCGTCATCGACCTGGTCAAGGCGCTGCGTGACAAGCATGGCGACCGCCTGTTGCTGGGGCTGGGCACGGTGCTGACGGAAGACCAGGCGCGCGACGCGCTGGTGGCGGGCGTGGATTTCCTGGTGTCGCCGGGCCTGGTGCCGGAAATGGTCGAACTGGCGCATGCAGCGTCGGCCCTGTGCCTGCCTGGCGCCTTCACGCCGTCCGAGGTCATCCAGGCACGCCGCGCGGGCGCCGACATGGTCAAGATATTCCCCGCCGAAACCGGCGGCCCGGGGCACCTGGCCGCGCTCAAGTCCGTGTTCCCCGACACCGATTTCTGCCCCACCGGCGGCGTGACGGAAAAGAACATGGGTGAATACTTCAAGGCGGGCGCGTCGCTGGTCGGCATCGGCAGCAACCTGTACGACAAGGCGGCCTTCGCCGCGCGCGACTCCGGAGCGCTGGTCGCGCAGATCCAGCGCATACGCGAGGCGGCCCATGCGTGATTTCGACATCGTCGGCCTGGGCGAGCCGCTGATCGAGTTCAACCAGACCCGTCCCGGCCATCCGGAGTTCCTGCAGGGCTATGGCGGCGATACGTCCAACGCCATCATCGCCGCGGCGCGCCAGGGGGCGCGCTGCGCGTACCTGACCCGCGTCGGCGCGGACGTGTTCGGCGAACAGCTCATGCAGCTGTGGCGCGACGAGAACGTCGATACCAGCGGGGCGATGATCGATCCGCATGCGCACACCGGCCTGTACTTCGTCCAGCACGGCCCGGAAGGCCATGTGTTCAGCTATATGCGCCATGGCTCCGCCGCCAGCCGCATGAACCCGGAAGACCTGCGGCATGGACTGGTGGAACGCGCGGCATTCCTGCATGTATCCGGCATCAGCCTGGCGATCAGCGCCAGTGCCTGCGATACCGTGTTCGCCGCCGTCGAACGGGCGCGCGGCGCCGGCACGCAGGTCTGCCTGGATTCGAACCTGCGGTTGCGGCTGTGGCCGGTGGACCGCGCCCGCGCCATCCTGCGCGAAGCCATGCGGCAGGCCGACGTTTTCCTGCCCAGCATGGACGATATGCGGCACCTCACCGGCCATGCCGACGCCGCGCGGACACTGGACTGGATACGCGCGGCGGGCGCGCCCGGTGTCATCGTGCTGAAGCTGGGCCGCGAAGGCGCCGTCCTGGACGACGGGCACGGACGAGTCATCGTGCCGGGGCTGGTGGTCGACGCCATCGACGCCACGGGGGCCGGCGATTGTTTCGCGGGCAGCCTGCTGGCGCGGCGCGCCCGGGGCGACGACTGGGGCGCGGCGGTCCGCTACGCCAATGCCGCGGCGGCGCTGTCGACGCGCGGTTTCGGCGCCGTCCAGCCGCTGCCCACGGCGGCCGAGGTAGACGCTTTCCTGCGGGCCTGACTCCGCTGTTCGCCGCTGTCCGCCACGGTCGATGCGTCGGATGTAGTCCCCGGATCCAGGGGCGCAACACCGTCACGGCGGCGACTTGGCGAAAAACCGGGTAGAATGCCGGGTTTTCCTCATTCGGCGCCACGGAATTCCCGCTGGGCGCGTGTCCGGGCTTCGGCCCGGGACTGAACCCCCCGGGCGGTACGCCCGGAACTAGATTGGAGATTCGTCATGGCTGAGCGCAAGCGCGTGCGTCGCAATACCCTGGAACGTCGTTGCCTGGGCAAGTCCTTCAAGCGCCTGTTCGTGAACGCGCCCAAGGGCGTGTTCAAGATGCTGGAAAAGATCAAGCGCGCCTGAGCGCGTTTCCTCCGGTCGCCCGCGGTCATCGCGGGCGAGCCGTCAAGCGCCTGCCTGGGCCCCTGTCCCTGGCCGCAGCCTGGACCGCAGATAGCTTTCGACATCCGTCGTCTCATAGCCTCCGCGCGCATTGAAGGTCCGGGACTTCTCCCACCACATACCATCGCCCTGCGCGAAAGCCGCTCGATAGCGTGTCATCACGTCGTCCGGTGCCGCCGCCAGATCGTCGCGCAGTTTCTCCTGCGTCCACACCGTTTTTTCGAAGTCCTGTCCGGTGACTCGCTCGATGACCCGCGCCAGTTCCCCGTATGAGATCGTGTCGCCGGCGACGTAGACCAGCGCATTGGCGATGCGCGGCCGTGCCAGCAGGATTTCGGTGGTCAGCCTGCCGATGTCTTCCGGCGTCGTCACGGTCACCTTGGTGTCCCAGCTGCCGAGCGCGTGTATCGTCCTTCGCTCCAGATTCACCACATCGAAGGCCGGCTCGAACAGGAAGCTGGTGAACATTCCCGTCGACACGATCACCCATTCCGTTTCTCGCTGGTTGCGCAGCAATTGCCGCACTTCGTACTGTTCGTCGAAAACCGGCTGGCCGCTGCCGCGCCCGACGATGTCGTAGTCCACGCCGAACTGCCACGGAATGTAGCGCTTGACCCTGGCCGCCAGCGCGGCCCTGCTGATCTTCAGCTGCGTACCCGGTCCGGCGACGAAACCGCTGCAGTTCAGCACGGTGTCGTACGCGGCAAAAAGCGTCCTCAGCGACGCCATATCGGACGCCAGAGCGAAGCCGATCACTTCGACGCCCAGGTCGCGCAAGGCCGCGAGCTTGCCGGTGCCGGGCGGCGATGCCTGGCGAAGCGTGCCGGGCGATACCAGCACCGTAATCGGCGTTTGCGATGCGCACAGTCGGGGCGCGAGGGCCGAAAGCATCGCCATCCCGAGCTGGCCGGCCCCCAGCACGAGCACGCCGCGCGGCGTTGTCACATCATGGCTTGCGCTGAACATTATTTTCTATCTTCGAAGCAATCAATTGGAATGTCGCCATGGTGCCGCGAGGAGCGCCGGCGATAAAGCGTCACCGACAACTTTCATAATTTGAATTTGGACAATAATATTCATGGATAGTGCTTTTCGGATTCCAAGGACGTCATCGCATGGATCGGCTGCAGGCCATGGAAACCTTTGTCCGTGTCGTCGAGGCCGGCAGCTTCAGAAAGGCGGCCGACACGATGCACGTCCTGCCTTCGACGGTCACGCGCACGATCAAGGAACTGGAGTCCTATCTGGAGGCACGGCTGCTGCACCGGACGACGCGCGCGCTGAGTGTCACCGACGTGGGCCTGCGTTACTACGATAATTGCAAGGCGCTCCTGCGCGACGCCCAGCTGGCGGACGAGATGGCATCGCAACGGACGGGCGTATTGCGCGGGTCCATCAAGGTGGGCACGACACCTACCCTGGCCAGGGATTTCATCATTCCGGCCCTGCCGCATTTCACCGCGCGGTATCCGGGGATAGACCTGGACCTGCATCTGAGCGACGCCACGGTGGACGTGATCCAGCATGGCCTGGACTGTGTGGTCAGGACCGGTGAGCCGCGGCCATCGCGCCTGATCGCACGGCGCCTGGGGGCGTTTCGCTGGTACGTGTGCGCGTCGCCGCGCTATCTCGAATTGCACGGCGAACCCGAAGACGTGGACGCGCTCAAGCGGCATACGGCGGTGGGCTTCATCGGCAGTACCGGTCGTTCAGGCACCTGGACATTTCGATCGGCGGAACAATGGGTCGCCGTGCCGATGACGTATCGCATCAGCGTCAACGATACCGACGCCTATGTCGCGGCTGGCGTGGCCGGCCTGGGTTTGATCCGCGCCGCCAGTTATATGGTGCGCGAGCGTATCGCCCAGGGCCGTCTTGTCAGGCTGCTGGCCGATATCGAGGTTCCGCCCGAACCCATTTCCATCCTCTATCCGCAAAGCCGCCATCTTTCGCCGGCGATACGCGCGTTCACCGACTGGTGCGCCGAGGTCATCGGCAGCGAGGCGGCAGCCTGGTAGGCAGCCGTGCGTCAGGCGGCGTCGCCATTGACGGGCGCCAGCCTGGGCATCATGAATTCCATGAAGGCCCGCGTCTTGGCGGGCAGGATGCGCGAGGGAAATACCGCATACACCGGCAGGGGCGCGGCCGACCATTCCGGCAGGACGTGGTGCAGCCTGTGCTCGCTGGAGATGCGCCCGTGCGTGGCGGCGTAGACGGGCAGGGGGGCGATGCCCAGGCCCATGCTGGCGAAGTCGCTCAACAGGCCCATGTTGTTCGCCATGATGCGGCCGTAGACGGGTACCCGCTCGACGACGCCGTCGCGGCTCAATATCCACGTGGAGCTCATCTCGCTCGACCCGCTGCGCAGGCATTCGAAACGCGTCAGGTCGGCCGGCGTCCGTGGTTCGCCATGGCGGGCCACGTAATCCTCGGATGCGTACAGGTTCCGCCTCAGCGCCATCAGCTCGCGCACCTCCATGCCGTCGGCCGACGCGGGTTCGCCGAAACGCAGCATCACGTCGAAGGGCTCCGCATGCGGGTCGGCCGAGCGCAGGCTCAGGTCCAGTTCGCACTCGATTTCCGGATATTCGTCGGTGAAGGCCTGCAGCGATTCCGCCATCAGCAGCATCGCCAGGCTGCTGGGCAGGCAGACCGTCAATTTGCCTTCCGGCCGCGCGGTGCGCGAGAACAGCTGTTCATGCGCGAAGCGCGCTTCGTCCACCAGGCCCTGGCAGCGATCGAAATACTGTGATCCGGCTTCGGTCAGGTCCAGGCGCCGCGTATTGCGGTTCAACAAGCGCATGCCGACCGCGCGCTCCAGTTCGCTGATGCGGCGCGAAAGCGTGGATGTCGGAATGTTCAGCGCGCGCGCCGCCAGGCTGAAGCTCTTGCGGCGCGCCACTTCTACGAAAAGCGCGATGTCGTTCAATTGAACCGTAGCGGCGTCCATACGCGTTCCGTGCGAATCAGCGGCAAGGCCGTGGGAATGCGCCGGATTTTACTTCGGCGCGCGCGCCTGTGGGGCCGCGATGTGCCGGGGCGCCGGCTTCAGTCGATGGCACCGAGATAGGCTTCCATGACCGCCGGGTCGCCCTGGACTTCGGCAGGCGTGCCTTCGGCGATCTTCTGGCCGAAGTCCATCACGATCACGCGATCGGCCAGCTCCATGACGAACTCCATATCGTGTTCCACCAGCAGCAGGGCCATGCCGCCGGCGCGCAATCGGGAGAGCAGTGCGGCCAGCTCGCGCTTTTCCTGATGGCGCAGGCCGGCGGCGGGCTCGTCCAGCAGCAGCAGGCAGGGATCCGCCGCCAGCGCCCGCGCGACTTCCAGTATGCGCTGGCGGCCCAGTGGCAGCGTGCCGGCCTCGTCGTGCATGTGCGCGCCCAGGCCCACGCGCTCGACCTGCCTGGCGGATTCCGCCAGCAGGCGGGCTTCCTCGCGGCGGTCGGCGCGCCAGCTCGAAGCCCAGACGCCATGGGTGCCGCGCAGATGCGCGCCCAGCGCCACGTTGTCCAGCACACTCATGCGCGGCAGCAGGCGCACGTGCTGGAAGGTGCGGCTCATTCCCAGCGCGGCGATATGGCGGGCGCCGCGGCCGGCCACCGGTTCGCCCTGGAACAATATCGATCCGGCCGTCGGCGCGTCGACGCCAGACAGCAGGTTGAACAGCGTGCTCTTGCCCGCGCCGTTGGGGCCGATCACCGCGACGATCTGGCCCGCTTCCACCGCCAGCCCGATCCCGTCGTTCGCCACCAGGCCACCGAAACGCCGCGTGAGCCCGTGCGCCTCCAGCACCACGTCGCCACGTGGCGGCAAGGGCCGGCGCGGCAACGGCTCGGCGGACATATTGATGTTGCGCGGCGCGCGCGCCACCGGCAGGCGCCGCGCGATCGCCGGCCATAGCCCGCCGCGCGCGCGATGCAGCACCAGCACCATGCCGAATCCGAACACGATGATCTCGAAGTTGCCGTTCTGCCCCAGCAGGCGCGGCAGCCAGTCCTGCAGCCATTGCTTGGCCAGCGTAAAGACGCCGGCCCCCACCAGCGCGCCCCATACATGCGTAGCGCCGCCGATGACGGTCATGAACAGGTATTCGATCCCCATCTGCAGGCCGAAGGGCGTCGGATTGACGAAGCGCTGCGTATACGCGTACAGCCAGCCCGACGCGCTGGCCTGCAGCGCCGCGATGACGAAAATGATGGCCCGCGCGCGCGTCGTGTCCACGCCCATGGCTTCGGCCATGACGCGGCCGCCGCGCAGCGCGCGCATCGCGCGCCCCTGGCGCGAATCGAGCAGATTGCGTGTGGTCCAGACGGCCAGCAGCAGGAACAGCCAGGTCAGGTAGTACATGCCGCGATCGCCCAGCGTCCAGCCGGCGACGCGCAGCGGCGGGATGTCGCCGATGCCGCTGAAGCCGCCCAGGCCGGGAATGGCGGCGAAGGCGAAGTACAGGCCCAGGCCCCACGCTATCGTGCCGATGGGCAGGAAGTGTCCCGACAGGCGCAGCGTGATCGCGCCCAGCAGGCAGGCGAGCACGAAGGCGGCGGCCAGGCCCGCCGCCAAGGCCAGCCAGGGCGACGCGCCCAGCCAGGATATCCATCCCGGCAGCGCGGCCGCGCGCGTGGCCAGCAGCGCGGCCGTGTAGGCGCCCACGCCGACGAAGGCGGCCTGGCCGAAACTGGTCAGGCCGGCGATCCCCGTCAGCAATACCAGCCCCAGCGCCACCAGCGCGTACATGCCGATGCTGCCCAGCAGGCTGACCTGGAACGGCGGCAGCAGCCACGGCGCGCAGGCCAGCAGTGCCACGAAGGCCGCCAGTGTCTTGCCCGGCGTCATTCCGCGTCGTCCTCGATCGGGCCCTGGCGCAGCGAACGCCACAGCAGGAAAGGAATGATCAGGGTGAAGACGATGATTTCCTTGTAGGCGCTCGCCCAGAACGCGGAGAACGCTTCCACCAGTCCCACGGCCAGCGCCCCGGCCACCGCCAGCGGGTAGCTGGCCAGCCCGCCGACGATGGCCGCGACGAAGCCTTTCAGGCTGATCAGGAAGCCCGAGTCGTAATACAGCGTGGTGGCGGGCCCTACCAGGATGCCGGAGCAGGCGCCCAGGGTCGCGGCCAGCAGGAACACCGCGCGGCCCGCGTAGGCTGGTGAAATGCCCACCAGCCGCGCGCCCATGCGATTGTCCGCGGCGGCCAGCAAGGCCCGGCCGGCCAGCGTGCGGCCGAAGAAGCGAAACAGGACGGCCATCCACACCACCGATACGGCGACGATCCACACGGTCTGGCTGGCGATGGTCACCGGGCCCAGCGGATATCGGGCATCGCTGAAGGCCGCGGCGCGCGCGCCTTCCGGCCCGAAGGCCAACAGGCCCAGGCCCACCAGCGCCAGGTGCACGGCGATCGAGACGATCAATAGCGTGAGCGTCGAGGCGTCGGCGACGGGTTGGTAGAACAGGCGATAGAGCTGCGGGCCCATGGGCGCGACGATGGCCAGCGTGAGCAGGCCTTGCAGCCAGATGGGCAGCGCGGCCAGGGGCAGCAGCCACAACAGGCCGGCCAGTGCGAAGGGGTAGGCGATCCTGGCCAGCAGCCGGCGCGGCGCCACGCCACCTGCCGCCGGGCCGCGCGCCCGCGCATCGGCGATGGCTTCGGCCACCGCGAATCCGGCCAGCAGCCACACCAGCGCGGGCATGCGGCCGTTCTGCATGGCCGCCATGCAGAGGGCGCCATAGACGACGAATTCGCCCTGCGGTATCAGCAGCACGCGGGTGACCGAAAACACCAGCAGTATGCACAGCGCGAGCAGCGCATACACCGCGCCGTTGGCCATGCCGTCCTGGCCCAGGATCAGGGCGATCTGCGCATTCATCGCCGCCGCTACTTCACCAGCGTCCAGTTGCCGTTCTTGACCGTGATCAGGACGCGGCCGCGCTCGTCGAAACCGCTGTGATCCTGCGGGCTCATGTTGTACACGCCCTGCGTGCCGACCAGGTCGCGCGTCTGCTCCAGCGCGTCGCGCAGCGCGGACCGGAAAGCCGGCGTGCCCGGCGCGCCGGCTTTCTCGGCCTGGGGAACGGCGCGTTCCAGCAGCAGGCCGGCATCGTACACATTCGCGCCGAAAGTGGCCGGCGCCGCGCTGTAGCGCTGGCGATAGGCATCGATATACGCGGTGGCGACCTTCCTGGATGGGTTGTCGTCGGCGATCTCCGGCAGCACCAGCATGGGGCCGGCGGCCAGGATGGTGCCTTCCACTTTCTTCCCGCCGAGCTTCAGGAAATCGGGCAGCGCCGCCCCATGGGTCTGGTAAAACTGGCCACGGTAGCCAAGGTCGACGAGCGTGGTCTCCGGCAGGACACTGGCGCCGCCGGGGGCCGCGATCAGCACGGCGTCCGGCTTGGCCGCCAGCAGCTTCAGGGCCTGACCGGTGACCGAGCTGTCGGTGCGCACGTAGCGTTCGCTGGCGACGATCTCGATACGGCGCCGCGCGGCCAGGTCGGCGAATACCTTGTGCCAGTTCTCGCCATACGGATCGTTCAGGCCGATGAAGCCCACCGTCTTCACGCCGGCCAGCGCCATGTGGTCGACCAGGGCCTGGGCGATGATGTCGTCGTTCTGCGTGGTCTTGAACACCCACTTCTTCTGCGTGTCCATGGGCAGCACCGCCGCCGCCGTGCCCACCGGCGCCAGCAGCGGGACGCCGGCCTCGGCGACGAAGGGCAGGATGGCCAGCGTATTGGGCGAGCCGGGCGGGCCGATGATGGCGTCGACGTGGTCTTCGTTGATCAGCTTGCGCACCGCGGTGACCGATTGCGTCGTATCGCTCGCGTCATCCAGCACGATGTATTGCACGGTCAGGTCGCCGATGCGCGTGGGCAGCAGCGGCACGGTGTTCTTCTGCGGGATGCCGACCAGCGCCGTCGGGCCGGTCGAGGAAGTGACGACGCCGATCTTCATTTGTGCGAAGCTCGGCAAGGCTAGGCAGGCGGCCAGCAGCGCCATGGCGGCACGCAGGGCTTTGGACGGCATGGTGGGCTCCAGGATCGGATAGGGATCAGGCAACGGGCGCTATTGAACCACGCGGAACCGCGCGGCGGGCGCGCCGCCATGGCCCGCCTGCTGTCATCCGCATGTCATTCCGACGGCTCGACGCGCCGTCGCTACCGCCCGATCCGCCTAATGGCGTGGCGGCGTGCCGCGGTCGACGTCGTTCTCGTCGTCCTCGTCCTCGTCTTCGTCTTCGTCCTCGTCGTCTTCGTCATCCTCGTCTTCGAGGGCGGCGAGGTCTTCATCGGAGAGGACGAAGGGCAATACATCGGCCAGCGTGTCCGACCAGGCGGATTCTTCTCCGTCCTGGTCCAGCTTGACGAAGCGTTCGCCTTCGGCCAGCGTGATCTGGATGGCCCAAAGGTACAGGCAATCGTAGGCCTGCTCGTCGGTACCCGTCAGGCCGCCACGGCTGCCCAGCAGCCTGGCGTCGGGCCCGCCCATCTGCACGCGCACGGGATCATGCTCGCCGCCTTCCAGCGCATCCGCATCCAGCGGTATGCCGAAGGTGACCCATTCGAGGCCGTCGTCCGCGGTGCCGACTTCGGCCAGCACCGGCTTGCCCAGGTAGGCGCTCAGGGCATCGGCGGTCTTGGCCAGCATGTCCAGTTCCGCGGTCTGGAAGCGCGAAACGGAGTCGGGGGGAGTGGCTGAGGCGGACATTATGCTTTCCTGCTGCTGCACGGCGCCTCGCAAGGCGCCAGGGGAACTGTAAGAATATCGAAAGAGCGGCAAAAGGAGAATCGGCCAATGGGTCGTCCCTGCTTTTTCCTGCCCGTCGTTGATCGCATGGTGCCGGTGGCCGGCACGGTGCGCCGGCACGGGCCGGTCGCTGTGCGCGGTCACACGCCCTACAATCACCCATTCGATCGGAAATTTTCAAGCATCCTCCATGGCCCAATACGTCTACACCATGCACCGCGTCGGCAAAATCGTGCCGCCGAAGCGCCAGATCCTGCGCGATATTTCGCTGTCTTTCTTCCCGGGCGCCAAGATCGGCGTGCTGGGCCTGAACGGCTCGGGCAAATCGACCCTGCTGAAGATCATGGCCGGGGTCGACAAGGACATCGAAGGCGAAGCCGTGCCCATGCCCGGCTTGAACATCGGTTATCTGCCGCAGGAGCCGCAGCTGGATCCGTCGCATACCGTGCGCCAGGCCGTGGAAGAAGGCCTGGGCGCGGTCGTCACCGCGCGCAAGCGGCTGGACGAGGTCTACGCCGCCTACGCGGAGCCGGACGCCGATTTCGACGCGCTGGCGGCCGAGCAGGCTGAGCTGGAAGCCATCATCGCCGCCGCCGCCAGCAGTGGCGCCGACGATATCGAACACCAGATGGAAATCGCCGCCGACGCCTTGCGCCTGCCGCCCTGGGACGCGTCGGTCGAACACCTGTCCGGCGGTGAAAAGCGCCGTGTCGCGCTGTGCCGCCTGCTGCTGTCCAAGCCCGACATGCTGCTGCTGGACGAGCCCACCAACCACCTGGACGCGGAAAGCGTCGAATGGCTGGAACAGTTCCTGCAGAAATTCCCCGGCACCGTGGTCGGTGTCACCCACGACCGCTATTTCCTGGACAACGCCGCCGAATGGATCCTGGAACTGGACCGCGGCCATGGCATCCCCTGGAAGGGCAACTACAGCTCGTGGCTGGAGCAGAAGGAAGACCGCCTCAAGCAGGAAGAAGCCACCGAGTCCGCGCGCCAGAAAACCATCAAGAAGGAACTGGAGTGGGTGCGCCAGAATCCCAAGGGGCGCCAGGCCAAGGCCAAGGCCCGCATGGCGCGCTTCGAAGAACTGTCGTCCTACGAGTACCAGAAGCGCAATGAAACCCAGGAAATCTTCATCCCGGTCGGCGAGCGGCTGGGCAACGAAGTCGTGGAGTTCGAAAACGTCAGCAAGGCCTATGGCGATCGCTTGTTGATCGACAATCTCAGCTTCAAGGTGCCGCCTGGCGCCATCGTCGGCATCATCGGCCCCAACGGCGCCGGTAAATCCACGCTGTTCCGCATGCTGGCCGGCCGCGAACAACCCGATACGGGCAAGGTCACGCTGGGCCAGACGGTCAAGCTGGCCTATGTGGACCAGTCGCGCGATTCGCTCACCGACAACAAGACCGTGTTCGATGCCATCTCCGATGGCGCCGACATATTGACCGTCGGCAAGTTCGAGATGTCGTCGCGCGCCTATCTGGGCCGCTTCAACTTCAAGGGCGGCGACCAGAACAAGATCGTCGGGCAACTGTCGGGCGGCGAACGCGGACGCCTGCATCTGGCCAAGACGCTGATCGCCGGCGGCAATCTGCTGCTGCTGGACGAACCGTCCAACGATCTGGACGTGGAAACGCTGCGCGCGCTGGAAGACGCCCTGCTCGAGTTTCCGGGCAGCGTCATGGTGATCAGCCACGATCGCTGGTTCCTGGATCGTATCGCCACGCACATCCTGGCCTTCGAAGGCGACTCGCAGGTCGTGTTCTTCGATGGCAACTACCAGGAATACGAGGCCGACAAGCGCCGCCGCCTGGGCGAAGAGGGCGCCAAGCCCAAGCGCCTGCGCTACAAGCCACTGAAATAGGCCGCTGAAGCAAGCCGCCAGGGCCAGCCGCGCCACGTCGCAATCGTCAGGAGATCGCCATGCCCGTCCACAATGCAGCGGATGCCACCGTCCTGGTCGTGGACATGCAGGCGCGGCTGATGCCCGTGATCGACGACGGCGCCGCCGTGCTCGCGGCCGCCATCAAACTGGCGGCCGGCGCGTCCCTGCTGGACGTGCCCGTGGTGGCCACCGAACACCATCGCGCCGCGCTGGGCGCCACGGTGCCCGAGATCGCGGGGCAGGTGCGCGGGGTCTTCCCCAAAATGCATTTCTCGGCGGCGGCCGAGTCCGGTTTCGACAGCTGGCTGCCCAATGCCCGCGGCACGGTATTCATCGCGGGTTGCGAAGCGCACATCTGCGTGCTGCAGACCGCGCTCGAACTGCGGCGCATGGGGCGACGCGTGTGCCTGGTGGCGGATGCCTGCGGCTCGCGGCGACGCGCCGATTTCGATTTCGCGATGCAGCGGGCGCGCGCCCATGACATCGACGTGGTCACCGTCGAGATGGCACTGTTCGAATGGTTGGGCAGCTGCGAACATGCGCGCTTCCGCGACGTGTTACGTCTGGTCAAATAGGGCGGCGGTCGAGCAACATCGCGCCTCGGAAGCTGGCGCGGAACTGAACGGTTTGACACAACTGTTGGGCAAAGTTCACACCCCCACCGTCATTCATTTGCAATGCTGGATCTGTCGTCCATGACGGCATCGCCCAAGACGGCGCGGCGGCAGGGCCTGATTTCCCCGCCTGGCGCCTTCGATGTCAGGAGGAAGAAATCATGAAGATCAAAACATTATCCAAACTGTGCGCGGTTGCGCTGATCGCCACGTCCGCGGCGGGCTGTTCTACGTGGGACGGCATGAGCCACCGGCAGAAGGCGACGGTCACCGGGGCCGGTATCGGCGGCGTGGCCGGCGCGGTCATCACCAACGGCGGCGTGCTCGGCACGGTCGGCGGCGCGGCCATCGGCGGCGTGATCGGCAACCAGGTCGGCAAGTAATCCGCGGCGGCAAGCCGGCGGTAAAAAGCCCGCCCCGCGTTCTGCGCGGGGCGGGCTTTTTGCGTCCCTGCCTGGGCGTACGCGGCTGCTAGGGCTGCGGCATCTCGATCTTGACCTCGAGGATTTCCAGGGTGTCCTGGCGTTCCAGGTGCACCTTGATGTCCTCGGGATTGATCTTCACGTATTTCGAGATGACGGCGATCAGCTCTTGCTGCAGTTGCGGCAAATAGTCGGGCGAGCCGTCGCGGCCCGAGCGCTCATGCGCCAGGATGATCTGCAGACGCTCCTTGGCAACGCTGGCGGATGACTTTTTCTGACCGAGCAGAAAGGACAGAAGGGACATCGATTACTTGCCTCCGAATATGCGTTTCAGGAAACCGGGCTTCGCATAGTCGGTAAAACGCAGCGAACGCTCCTCGCCGAGATACCGGGCCACCACATCCTTGTACGCTTCCGCGACGTCGGTATCCTTCAGGTGGATGGCCGGCACGCCCTGGTTGGACGCTTGCAGAACCGATTCGGATTCGGGGATGACGCCGATCAGTTTGATGCGCAGGATGTCTTCGATGTCCTGCAGCGAAAGCATTTCGCCTTCGGACACGCGCTTGGGGTTGTAGCGCGTCAGCAGCAGGTATTCCTTGACCGGTTCGTCGCCTTCCACGGCGCGCTTCGATTTGGCCGCCAGTATGCCCAGGATGCGGTCCGAATCGCGCACGGAAGAGACTTCCGGGTTGGTGACGACCAGCGCGTCATCGGCAAAGTAGGCGGCCATCAGCGCGCCGGTTTCGATACCGGCGGGCGAATCGCAGACGATGTAGTCGAAACCCATCTCCTTCAATTCGTCGATGACCTTGCCCACGCCTTCCTGCGTCAAGGCATCCTTGTCGCGGGTTTGCGAAGCGGGCAGGACGAACAGGTTTTCCAGCTGCTTGTCCTTGATCAGCGCCTGCTTCAACGAGGCTTCGCCCTGGATCACATTGACGAAGTCGTACACGACACGCCGTTCGCAGCCCATGATCAGGTCCAGATTGCGCAAGCCGACGTCGAAGTCGATTACAGCGGTCTTGTGTCCGCGCATCGCTAGGCCGGAAGAGAAACTGGCGCTGGTAGTCGTCTTGCCCACCCCGCCCTTGCCGGAAGTGACCACAACAGTACGCGTCATGTCGATAGAACCCTTATGTCCTGAGCAAATAAATCGCAGTATCGTAAAGCAAAACTGCGCGTTTAGCGTTTCTTCAACGCCTCCGGCAACCCTTGGTCACCAAGTCCCCATGGGGGACAGGACCCGCCGGGCCGCGCGCACATGGCGCAGCCGCTCTTTCGTGGCTTGGGCCCTTATGCCGCCGTCAAGCTTTCAACGCCTCGATACGCAAGGTGTCGCCGTCCAGGCGGACCAGCGCGGGCTGGCCGTGCAGCGTCGAGTCGAGCTTGTCTTCCACCACGCGGTACACCCCGGCCACGGCCAGCAGTTCCGCATCCAGATGCGTGGTGAAGATGCGCGCCGACGTGTCGCCGCGCGCGCCGGCCATGGCCTTGCCGCGCAAGGGACCATAGACGTGCACATTGCCGTCCGCGATCACTTCCGCGCCCTGGCTGACCATGCCGATCACCACCAGGTCGGTGTGGCGCGCGTAGACGCGCTGCCCCGAACGCAGGGGACGGCTGATCACCAGCGCGGATGAAGACTGCGGGTCGGCGGGCGTGGGAGCCGGCGACGAGGTGGTTTCTCGCGCCGCCCGCGACGGCAGCGGTTCGCGCGTGCGTCCGGTGGCGGTCGCCGGTTTGCCATTCGCGCCCGCGGACGGCGCCGGCTTGCCATTGCCATTGCCAGCGGCCGCTACGTCGCCGGTGGCCGCGGCGGAGGTGACCTTGCCGGCATCGGCGGCCGGCGCATTCGGGGCTGCTCCATACGCGGCTGGCCCGTCGGCGGCGGCTTCTTCGACGCCCGCTCGCGGGGCCGGCTCCGTGGTCAGGGCGGCGGCGGGCTGCGTGGGCATGGGCGGCGGCGAGTTGCCGGCGTCGACCGGCGCCGGCCGGGCTGGCGGGGTCGACAGCTCGACGGGCGCCAGGCCCGCGGCCTGGGCGGCTTGCAGCGTGTCGCCTTCGGCCACCACCCCGATGGGCGGCAGATTATGTTTGCGCAAGGCGTCCAGCAGCGCCGGCCAATCGACCGGGCCGTCGACGCGGCTGGCGTCGATCACGACAGGTTCGTTCTCGAAAAAGCTGCCGGCGTCGGCCATGCGCTGGTCGAGGGCGGCGGCCAGCCGGGCGATATCGGCGCTATGCAAAACGACGCGCACGGCGTAGAGCGTTGCGCTTTTGAAATCCAGGGCTAGGGAATCGGAGCTCATCTTTGCGGCGAAAAACCGGAAAAAACCGCCGGTTACGGTAACGACGGGCATGATAACCGAGCGGCCATCCAAGATACCCGTTGGTGCGATATTGCCGCGCACCCGAGGGCGCCACGGGCACATGCCTTGCGCGACTGTTCCCCAACCCTACTCGGTTGAACAGGAGCATACACATGAGCAATCGCGATACGCCCCACCGTCCGACCGGCCTGAGCGGCCAGGAAGAAGAAGCGCTGCGGACCCTGGAAAAAGGCTACGACCCCGACGCCGGGGCCCTGCCGGACAAGGAATTGCCCGTGCATGACGATCGCGATCGCAAGCCGGGCGACGATGCGATGGCCCCGCAGGGCCGCGGTGGGAAAGGCAGGCAGGCGGCTGGCCCGGACGCCCATGTCACCGGGCGGCAGTCCTCGCGCGAAGCGGGTGGGGCGTCCGCCGATCCGCTGGGCGACGCCGAACGCAAGGGCCTGCTGCCATCGAGCAACGTGGCCACGCCGCCCATGGACCGGCCCGACGATACCGGCTCGATGCCGGCCAACCTGGACCCGGACACCACGCGTCGACGCCCCTAGCCGGGCGCCCCTAGCCGGGCACCCCTGGCCGGGCCTCAGCCCTGGCCCCAGGAATCCTTCAGCGTGACCACGCGATTCAGGATGGGCGTTTCCGCCGTCGAAGTCGCGCTGTCCAGGGTGAAATAACCCAGCCGTTCGAACTGCCACGTCACGCCCGGGACGAGTTCGGTCCCCGGTTCCAGCCAGCCTTGCACGGTCTGGCGCGAATCCGGATTCAGCGCGGCGATGAAGTCCTTGTCGCCGGCATCCGGGTGGGGGTCGGCAAACAGGCGATCATAGAGCTGGATCGTCGCGCCGATGGCATGCGCCGCGCTGACCCAGGTGATATTGCCCTTTACCTTGACGCTGTCGGCCCCCGGCGTGCCGCTCTTGGTTTCCGGCAGATACTCGGCCTGGACTTCCACCACCTTGCCCTGGTCGTCCTTGACGAAGCCGGTGCAACGCACCACGTACCCGTACTTCAGTCGCACCAGGTTACCGGGGAACAGGCGGAAATACTTCTTGGGCGGCTCTTCGCGGAAATCGTCCTGCTCGATCCACAGGGTGCGCGACAGCGGGAATTCACGCTGCCCCTGGGCGGGATCGCGCGGATTGCGCGGCGCGCTGCACATCTCGACCCGGTCTTCCGGGTAGTTGGTGAGGACCAGCTTCAAGGGTTGCAGCACGGCCACGGAGCGCGGCGCGACCGGATCCAGTTCGTCGCGCACGGCGGCTTCCAGCAGGCCGTAGTCGATGCGCGAATCCGACTTCGAAATACTGGTGCGGTCGCAGAACAGGCGGATCGCCGACGCCGGATAGCCGCGCCGGCGCATGCCGAACAAGGTGGGCATGCGCGGGTCGTCCCAGCCATCCACATGGCCGTCGCGTACCAGCTGCAGCAGCTTGCGCTTGCTGGTGACCACGTAGGTCATGTTCAGGCGCGCGAATTCATACTGGTGCGGCAACGGGCGTGCCAGCAGGCCCAGTTCGGCCAGGCGATCCAGCGTCCAGTCGTAGAACGGCCGCTGGTCTTCGAATTCCAGCGTGCAGATGCTGTGCGTGATGCCTTCCAGGGCATCTTCGATGGGATGCGCCCAGGTATACATGGGATAGATGCACCACTTGTCGCCGGTCCGGTGATGGGTGGCGTGGCGCACGCGATAGATCACGGGGTCGCGCAGATTGATGTTGGGCGACGCCATATCGATGCGCGCGCGCAGCACCATGCTGCCGTCCGGATGCTTGCCATCGCGCATTTCGGCCAGCAGGTCCAGCGATTCCTGGGCCGGCCGGTCGCGCCAGGGCGAGTTGGTGCCCGGCTCGGTCAGCGTGCCGCGGCTGGCGCGGATTTCTTCGGGCGACTGCTGGTCCACGTAGGCGTAGCCGGCGCGGATCAGCGCCTGCGCGAAGGCGTACATGGTGTCGAAGTAGTCGCTGGCGAAATACAGCTGCTCGCGGCCGTCCGCGGCTTTCCAGTCGAAGCCCAGCCAGCGCACGGCTTCGACGATGGCGTCGACGTATTCCTGGTCTTCCTTCTCGGGATTGGTGTCGTCGAAGCGCAGGTGACAGGTGCCGCCGTAGTCCCGCGCCAGCCCGAAGTTCACGCAGATGCTCTTGGCATGGCCGATATGCAGGTAGCCGTTCGGCTCGGGCGGGAAGCGGGTGCGGATGCGCGCCGGGTCCAGGCCGCCCTGGGCCTGTACCGCCGCCGGACCGGGAACGCCGGCCCAGTGCTTGTCCTTGAAGCGCTCGGCCTTGAGGTCGGCCTCGATGATGTGCCGCAGGAAGTTGGCGGTGGCGGCGGGGGGCGGGGAAGCAGTGGTCATGCTGGGCGTCGTAAAGGCGGCGGCAAAGGGACAATTTTGCCACGTTCGGGGCCGGGCGCCTCGACGGCCCCCACGGCTGGGCGCCGCGCGTGCACCGCGCCCAGCCCGCGCGCGGCCCGCGCCCGCGTCCGCGGCCACGGCAGCGCCCCCGCCCGCGGCCGCGCCGAACCAGCCGCCCAGGGGCGGCGCGGCCGGCGTAAACCCGACTAAACTAGCGCCCACCATGAGCATCCCCCCTTTATTCCTGGGACGTCTGCAGTTCATCGCGTGCCTGGCCTTCGTGGCGCTTTTCATGGCGCTGGCGATGGCCTTGTCCTGGCTGCTGCTGTATTTCAAGCTGCGCGCCCGCGCCACGGGCGACGCCGGCTGGACCGCCGCTTATCGCTTCTGGGTCCGCATTTTTGCCCTGGCTTTCGTGCTTGCGCTGGCATCCGGGGTGCCGGTGCTGCTGCAGCTCGGCACGATCTGGTCGGGCCTGATGGACAAGATCGGCAATGTGGCCGGCCCCCTGCTGGGTTTCGCCGTGCTGTCGGTATTCGCCCTGAAATCCTGCTTCCTGGGTGTCATGCTGTTCGGCCAGCGGCGCGTTTCCGAGGCCGTGCACACCCTGTCCGTGCTGATGGTGGCGCTGGGCCACCTGGCCACCGCCTTCTGGGTGCTGGCGCTGGTGTCGTGGATGCAGACGCCGGACGGTGCGGTCGTGGTGGACGGCCGCTTCCAGATCTACGACTGGGCCAAGGTGGTGTTCAACCCCTCGCTCGGATGGACGATAGGCTCGACGATGCTGGGCGCGCTGCTGACGGCGGCGTTCCTGATCATGGGCATCACCGCCTGGCAGGCCCTGCGCCGGCCGCTGGACGACGGCCAGCGCCTGGGTTTCCGGGCCGCCCTGGGCCTGGCCAGCATTTCGGTGGTCCTGCTGGTGCCGGTGGGCATAGGCATGGGCAAGATGATCGCCCATTACCAGCCCGCCAAGGCGGCCGCCGCGCTGGCCTATTGGCATGAAGGCGTTGCGCCGGACATGGTCCTGCTTGGCTGGCCCGATGCCGACCTGGCGGCCAACCGCGGCGCCTGGACGGTGCGGGGCGCGGCCGCGCGCTGGCTGGGCCGCAACGTCAACGGCCATTTCCTCGCCTTGGAAAACTACGCCAACATGCAGCCGCCAGTGGCGCTGACGTTCTGGTCCTTGCGCATCATCGTTATCCTGGCGGGCCTGATGGCGGGCGTTGCCTGGGCCACCCTGTTCAAGTTGCGCAAGCGCGGCTTCGATCCCTCCTTCCTTTCGCGGCGCTGGTTGCGCGCCCTGGCGGCGATGACCTTGTCGGGCGGCGCGCTGGTGGTCTTCGGCTGGGTGTTCACGATCGTCGGCCTGCAGCCTTACGCGGTCAACGGCGCCGTCACCCAGTCGGAAATCCTGGGGGCCGCTTCGCCGCGTTCGCTGCTATACGGCACCCTGGGCTACGCGCTGCTGTACGGCGTGCTCTTCACGGCTTTCGTGCGCATGCTTTTCCATGCGGCGCGCTACGGCGTGGTGCCGGTGCGCAAGGCGGCGGGGGCGGCGTCGTGATCGCCACGCTGGCCGCTTCGCTGGGACTCACGCCGGACGATCCGTCGTTCTGGATGCCGCTGGTGTTCATGGGCATGCTGTTCGTGCTGGTGGTGGCGGGGACGGTGCTGGACGGGTTCGACCTGGGCGTGGGCATCCTGCTGCAGCTGGCGCCGGCCGAGGAACGCGGCCGCATGCTGGGACTGCTGAGTCCATGGCGCGATGCCAACGAATTCTGGCTGCTGCTGGGCATAGGGCTGTTCGCGGCGGCATTCCCGTTCGCCTGGGGTACGGTGCTGGGGCAGCTTTACGCGCCCCTGACGCTGATGGTGCTGGGGGTGGTCCTGCGCAGCGTGTCCTATGAATTCCGCTTGCGCGCCCGGACGGAATCCAAGCCGCGCTGGGTGACGGCGTTCTGGATCGGATCGCTCATGACGGCCTTCGGACAGGGCATGGCACTGGGCCGCATCGCGACCGGCTACCAGAACACCGCCGGCTATCACGGATTTTCCCTGTTCGTCGGGCTCTGCGCGGTGGCGGCCTATGTGCTGTTGGGCGCCACCTGGCTGACGATGCGGGTGGATGGCGACCTGCAGCGCCGCGCGGTGAATTGGGCGCGCCACGCGATCCGCTGGACCGCCGCCGGCATGGTGGCGATCGCCGTCACGCTGGGCCTGGCCAACGCAGGCATCTTCTACAAGTGGAGCAACCTGGCCCACCTGGGCCTGGCGGTCGGCGTGTGGGTGGCGATGCTGCTGGGCTTTGTCGGCACCGAAATGGTCCTGACCCGGTTGCCGCGCCATGCGGAGCGTTTCAGCTGGGTGCCTTTCGTCACTTGCGTGGGCCTGTTCCTGCTGATGCTGGGCGGCCTGGCCTACAGCCTGTTCCCGTTCCTGATCCTGGACGACATGACCCTGTGGGACGGCGCCGCGTCGCTGGGCTCGATGCGGCTGGTGTTGTCGGGCGCCATCGTCGCCATCCCGCTGATCCTGGTCTTCAACATCCTGGCGTACCGCTCGGTGTTCGGCAAGGCTCGCCGGGCGCGGAACTGAAGGGGCTCAGTTCCGCAGCGGCAGGACGATCTCCACGCTCAGGCCGCCCCACGGCGCGCTGCCCAGCGCCAGCGTGCCGCCATGCGCGCGCGTGATGGCGTCGGCCAGCGCCAGGCCCAGGCCGACATTGCCCGTCCGGGTGCGGGCGTCGTCCAGCCGGGCAAAAGGACGCAGTGCCTCGGCGCGTCGCTCCGCCGGTATGCCGGGCCCGTGATCCGCCACGCGCAGTACCGCGTTGCCGTCCTGTTCCGCCAGCGAGACCTCCACCGGCGGCGCGCCATGATGCAGGGCGTTGGCGATCAGGTTGTCCAGCAGGCGCGCCAGCGCTACCGCGTCGCCCTGCACCGTGATGGCAGGATCGCTGTCCATGCGCAACTCCACCGGCGATCCCGCGCCCTGCCAGCCCTGCACCCGCTCCGTCAGCCATTCGGCCAGGGGGATGGGCGCATAACGGTAGCCGGCCGGATCGGTGCCGCGCACGAAACCGATGAACTGGTCGACCATGTATTGCATGTCGTGCAGGTCCTTGCGCAAGCCTTCGGTCAAGGCCACGTCGTCGGACATTTCGATGCGCAGCCACATGCGGGACAGGGGCGCCTTGAGGTCGTGCGGCAGCCCTGCCAGCAAGGTGCGCCTGACCGATTCCGACTCCTGCAGGGCGTCCAGCATGGCGTTGAAGCGCTCCCCCAGCACGCGCGTTTCGTGCGGACCGGACGGTTCGACGCGCTGCGGCTGGCCGGCGGCCAGTTTGTCCGCGGCTTCCGCCAGGCGCGTGATCGGCCGCGTGATGTGCCACGAGAATCCACCCGCCAATATCAGCACCACGCCGAACACCGCCAGCCAGGTGATCACCAGGGGCGTGGCCAGCGGCGGGTCCAGGCGGTCCAGCGGGATGACCAGCCATTCGCGCAGCTGCGGCGTGTCTTCGCTGGTCGGATTGGGCGCCAGCGAGATGAACATCTCCGGACGCGGGCCGCGGGACAGCGCCACGCGCGTACCGTCGTTCAGGCGTTCGTTGAGTTGCCGCACCAGTCCGCGCAGGTCGCGGCGGATGTCGTCCTCCGGGCCGTCGGGGCGCTGGCGGCGGTACTCGCGCAGCTCGGCCAGCCGGGCTTCGCGGTCGGCGTCGGACGCGTCGTCGCGCAGCGGGGGCGGCGGCAAACCGCCGCGGTGAAAGCGGGCCAGTTGCGCCTCGGCCGGCAGGGATCGCGCCCAGAGATGCCATTGGCCGCCGGAAGCGTCGCGAACGAAGCTGGAGCGGTCTTCCGCCGGCACTTCGGACAGCGCCGCGCGCAGCGTGCGTATGGTCGTGACGATGTAGTCCATCACCACGTCGCTGATGAAGCGTTCGCGGTAGTGCGAACCGACGGCCAGCGTGCCGGCCTGCGCCACCAGCAGGCAGCCCAGCACCAGCAGGATCAGTCGAGTGCGCAAGGAACGCGGCAGCAATGACCGCGGCGAAAACTTCATCACGGCGAAAAGCGATAGCCTATGCCCCACACCGTCTGTATCCAGCGAGGCTGCTTGGGGTCTTCCTCTATGGCCCGGCGCAGGCGCAGGATGGCGATGTCGATGGCGCGGTCGTTGCGTTCGCCGGCGTCGTCGTCGCGGGCCAGGGCCAGCAGGCGTTCGCGCGACAGCGGCTTGCCGGCGTTGCGGACCAGGGCTTCCAGCAGGTTGATTTCACCGCCCGTCAGCTTGACCGCGACGCCGTCGCGCAACAGCTGCCGCGTGGCCGGTTCGAAGACGAAGGGACCGAAGCTGACCGCGGCGTCGCGCGTCAGCGCCGACGGACCTTTCTTGCGGCGGAGGACGGCTTCGATGCGCGCCAGCAGTTCGCGCGGGTCGAAGGGCTTGCCCAGGTAGTCGTCGGCGCCGGCCTCCAGGCCGATGATGCGGTCCACGGCTTCGTCGCGGGCGGTCAGCAGGATGACCGGGATGTCCTCTCCCTGTTCGCGCAGGCGGCGGCAGGCGTCGGCACCGTCGCCGCCGGGCAGCATGCGGTCCAGGACGAGCAGGTCCGGCGCGTATCGGGCGATGCGCGCCGGCAGGTCGGCGGCGTCGGGCGCCAGCAGGGTGTCGTATCCGTGCCGGTTCAGGTAGTCGGCCAACAACTGCCGCAGGGCGGGGTCGTCGTCGACGACCAGCAATTTGGTATGAGGCGTATCCATGTCCGCATATTGCGAGGCCGTCGCCTCGCGGGCAAGGGGAGGAAATGAACTGAAATCGGTAATCGAGGGCAACTATAAGGTACAGCAGCGGGCAGGGCCGATTAAAATACGGCGTTCCAGGAGGAGGCGGAATATGTAACGGCCGGGGCGGCGCATTCCGCTACAGCGAGCCTAGATGCCGCGCGGATGCAGCGCCCCCTGGCACCGGAATTTGGCCTTATGCATTGTTTTGTCTGGCGGCGCGCCTGGCGCGCCGTGCTTGCCGCCTTGGTGGCTTGCGGCGTCCAGACGGGCGCGCGAGCCGCGCCGGTCCCCGCGATTTCCACGATACCCGTCGAGCACGCCGATCGCCCGGCGCGCGAACCGGTGCTGCTCGCCCAGAATGATTCGACGCGCGTGTCCGGTCTGCCCGCCCAGGCCGATTCGACGCGCATGCCCGTGTTGCTTGCCCAGGCCGGCCGTGGCCTGGGCGTGCTGGCGCCCGCGCTGCCCATGCCCGTCAAGCCGCAGGCGCCGGTAGGCGTCACGGCCGAGTTGCTGCCGTGTTCCGTTCCCGAGGCGTCGGCGGAGGCCGCCGCGCCGGCGGCGGCAGACCCGGCGGGGTCCGCACCGGCCCGGGACGCGGCCTCAGGCCTCCCTCCGGCGAGCAACGAAGCAACCGCCGCGTCATCTCCGGACGCCCAGGCGGGCGACGACATGCCGGCAAGCGTGATGGAAGGTTGCCCCGTCGTCCCCACCGCGGCTTCGGAGGCGGCGGACGCCACGGCGGGCGGCCTGGACCTGGACTACGTCCCGTTGCCCCCGGGCTCCACCCCCGTCAAGTGGGGTCGGCCGCTGGGCACCCCGAAACCCTGGTTCTCCAGCGTGACGCCCGAAGGCGGCATGCAACTGGGCGACCGAAGCCTGACCTACCGCAGCGTCGATGGCCCGTCGGTCTCGCTGGGCAGCCTGACGCCCTTCGCCCCCGCCTGGAGCAGCGCCGCCACCATAGGCGGCGTACAGGTCTCCAACCTGAGCGCCAGCAGCGACAGCACCGTACCGGAAGGCAAGCTGGGCTATTCGTCCGTGTGGGGACGCATCAACAACACCGATCCGGCGATGACCGCGGGCGGCGTCCAGTACGGCGTCCCCGCCGGCAGCAATGCCGTGCGCTATGGCCTGACGCCCGACGTCACGCTGGAAGGGCAGGTCCAAAGCGCGCGCGCCCTGACCACGACCGGCCTGGGCACCACGTATTCGATGGGCGAGTGGGGCACGCTGCAGGGCGGCGCGACGCAAAGCCATTTCGATGCCGCGCAGGGCTGGCGCTACAACCTGGGCTACAACGTCAAGGTCTTCGATACGGTCAGGTTGGGTTACGGCAATGAATTGACCAGCAGCGGCTATGGCGATCTGTCGACCTACCAGGACGGGACCACGGCCACCAGCCAGTTCCGCAACACCTTTTCCGCCGGCGTGCCGATCAGCGGTTGGGGCGAACTGAGCGGCACCTATTCCGGCCTGCGCGACACCAGCGGCGAGATGCTGGAACGCCGCTATGGCATATCGCAAAGCATGATGCTGTCGCCCAATGTCCGCCTGGCCGTGGGCGCCGACCATGACGTGATCACCGGCGACTACGGCGTCAACATGCAGCTGACCATGCCGCTGGGCGGACGCTGACGGGCCGGCCCGGCTGCCCCGGCCGCCTTGGCGCGGCCGGCCATGCCGCCGCGGGTGTCCGCGATGTCCCGGCGCCCGCGCCGCCGCGCCGGCGCTCCTATAAAATGCCCGCCATGATGCTATCGGCTTTTCTTCATGTCTGACCCGCGCGCCCTGGAAGTCCTGCGGCGCGTTTTCGGCTACGAATCTTTCCGCGGCGAACAGCAGGCCATCGTCGATCATGTGATCCAGGGTGGCGATGCGCTCGTCCTGATGCCGACCGGCGGCGGCAAGTCGCTGTGCTACCAGGTGCCCTCACTGGTGCGTGAAGGCACCGGCGTGGTGGTGTCGCCGCTGATCGCGCTGATGCAGGATCAGGTGGATGCGCTGACCGAACTGGGTGTGCGTGCCGCTTTTTTGAATTCCACGCAGGATTGGCGTGTTGCCCGCGACGTCGAGCGCGCCTTCCTGGATGGAGAGCTCGATCTGCTCTACGTCGCGCCGGAACGCCTGCTGACCGACCGCTGCCTGGACTTGCTGGACCGTGGCCGCATCGCGCTGTTCGCCATCGACGAAGCGCATTGCGTGTCGCAGTGGGGCCATGACTTCCGGCCGGAATACATGGGGCTGTCGCTGTTGCACGAGCGCTGGCCGCAGGTGCCGCGCATCGCCCTGACGGCCACCGCCACCGCCGCCACGCGCACCGAAATCGCCCAGCGCCTGGCGCTGGACGAAGCCCACCACTTCGTCGCCAGCTTCGACCGTCCCAACATCCGTTATCGCATCGTCGAAAAGAACGAGGTGCGCAAGCAGTTGCTGGACATGATCAGCACCGAACACGCGGGCGATTCCGGCGTGGTGTACTGCCTGTCGCGCGCCCGGGTCGAGGAAACCGCGGAATTCCTCTGCAACAACGGCGTCCAGGCCTTGCCGTACCACGCCGGCCTGGGCGCCACCGTGCGCGCGGCCAACCAGTCGCGCTTCCTGCGCGAGGACGGCATCGTCATGGTGGCCACCATCGCCTTCGGCATGGGCATAGACAAGCCCGACGTGCGCTTCGTCGCGCACATCGACCTGCCGAAATCGGTGGAAGGCTACTATCAGGAAACCGGACGGGCGGGCCGCGATGGCTTGCCCGCGACCGCATGGCTGGCCTACGGCCTGCAGGATGTGGTGCAGCAGCGCCGCATGATCGACGAATCGCCGGGCGACGAGGTTTTCAAGCGCAGGCTGGGCCAGCAGCTGGACGCCATGCTCGGGCTGTGTGAAACCGTGGAGTGCCGGCGCGTGCGCTTGCTGGCGTACTTCGGCCAGCAGATCGGCGCCTGCGGCAATTGCGATGTCTGCCTGGACCCGCCGCAGGCCTGGGACGGCACGGTGGCGGCGCAGAAGGTGCTGTCGGCCGTGTACCGGCTTTGGAAGGAGCGCGGCCAGCGCTACGGCGCCGGCCACATCATCGACATCCTGCGCGGCAAGGCCACGGATCGCGTCAACCAATACGGGCATCAGACGCTGTCAGTATTCGGGGTCGGCGCCGACCTGTCGGATTCGGCTTGGCGCGGCGTGTTGCGGCAGTTGCTGGCGCAGGGACTGCTGGCCGTCGACCATGAAGGCTACGGCACGCTGGCCCTGACCGAGGCCAGCCGCGCGGTGCTCAAGGGCGAACGGCAGTTGATGCTGCGGCGTGAATCGCCCAAGGCGGCGCGTGCCGCCAAGAGCGCCGGCACGCGCGGCAGGGCGCCGGCGGTGGAACTGCCGGCCGAGGCCCAGCCGGTGTTCGAAGCGCTGCGCGCCTGGCGGGCCGGCGTGGCCCGCAACCACGGCGTGCCCGCCTATGTGATTTTCCACGATGCCACACTGCGCGAAATCGCCCTGGCGCGCCCCGACACGGCCGACGAGCTGGGCGGCATCAGCGGCGTGGGCGCGCGCAAGCTGGAAGCCTACGGCGACGAGATCCTGGAGTGCGTGGCCGGGTTTGCTTGACGGGGAACGGCGCCGCTCCCTGCCGACCGCCTCGGATTGACGCCCCGCATTCCATGGGCGCAAGATAGCCGGCAAAAGCCACTCCAGGGGGCGGACATGCTTGTTCTCGATCAGGCGTTGAGCGCTTCCCTGCTGGGTGTCGCCGTGGATGAACAGTGGGCTTGGCATGCCGGAGACCGAAGCGCGCTCTACCGCGATCCCACGACTGCGGGGTTCCTGGCGAAAGGAACCGACGAAAAGCTTCGTCAGCAGGCCTTATGGGACCTTTTGCTCCACTACCCCGCGGTGATCAGTCCCTGTGACAATCTCGACATCAGCGGATTACAGGATCTGGGCCTGGTCGATCGACAATTGGACCATGAAAGCCAGCTCGCGGCCGACAGTCAGTTGCGCCGCGCCCCGGAAGTCGTGCGCTCCATCGAGGCGCTCGTGCTCGCGGACCTGGCGGACAGGCATCCCGCCATCCTTGCGGGGACGCCCGTTGAAACATTCCTGCGACTGGCCAGGTCCGAAGGCCACGACGTCGCCCAGCGGATGGATTCGGCCATGTTCGACATGTTCGATACATACGAGGAATACGTCGCCGGGATGAGTGAAATGTTCGGGGATGACATCCTCGAGTTGCCCGGCGGCAAAGGTCGCCCGATATCGGGCAGCGAGTTCGCGGCCAGTTTGACGGCCGGCGCCAATCGGGATGAATTCCTGGCATTCAAGGCATACCAGCCTTTCCGGGGCTTCATGCACGATTTCGCGGGTTCCGCCCATCGTTGGCTGGCCTTGACGCACGCCAGCCGCTCTTTGGGAGCGGTGATGAGCGCGGACATACCCAAAAGCTTGTTGTACACCGATGGTCTTTCACGGCAGGGAAATTTCCTGCGGCAGGTCGAACTGGCGGCCGAGCAGGGCAGTACGCATGTCGCCGTACAGATCTGGGTCGAGGGCGTGACTCATGCTCCGCGGCTGCGATCGATCGGCGATGTGCTCGAGCTCCGCAAGGACAGGCGAATCGACGCCTTTCGGTCCGCGATGACAAGGTGGACGGAAGCCCTTTCCTGCGGATCGCCGGCGGATGAAGCGGCCTTGCGGAAAGAGGTTCGCGCGGCCAATGAAGGTCTGCGTTGGCTGCCCGGCATCGAGAGAGTGGAAAGATTCTGGTCGTTCGCATCCATCGCGGTGGACGTCTTCTGCTCCGGCTTTTTCAACAATGTGCCGGTAACAGGCATCATCGGGCTCGGCATAGGCGAAATGAAGCGGCGGTTGCCGATGCGCAATGGCTGGGTGATGTTCGGCAGCCGCTGATGCGCCCGCCGCGACGTCCCGGCTTATCTCGACGAGCCTTGCGTCAACCGCCGAACAGGTCGCCCGTGGCCGCCGTGGCGCCCGCGGGCGGCGCCAGCCCCAGGTGGCGCCAGGTCGTCTGCGTGGCCATGCGGCCGCGCGGGGTGCGTTGCAGGTAGCCGTGCTGGATCAGGTAGGGTTCGATGACGTCTTCGATCGTGTCGCGCTCTTCGCCGATGGCGGCGGCAAGGCTGTCCACGCCCACCGGGCCGCCATCGAATTTGTGCACGATGGCCTCCAGCAGCTTGCGGTCCATCAGGTCCAGGCCCTGCGGATCGACTTCCAGCATCGCGAGCGCGGCGCCGGCGACCTTGGCGTCGATGCGTCCTTGTGCCTTTACTTCGGCATAGTCGCGGACCCGGCGCAGCAGGCGGTTGGCGATACGCGGCGTGCCGCGCGACCGGCGCGCCACTTCGTCGGCGCCTTCGGGCGTGATCTCCGCCTGCAGCAGCGCGGCGCTGCGGCTGACGATATGCGCCAGGTCGGTGGCGTTGTAGAACTCCAGCCGCGACACGATGCCGAAGCGATCGCGCAGCGGATTGGTCAGCATGCCGGCGCGGGTGGTGGCGCCGACCAGGGTGAAGGGCTGCAGGTCCAGCTTGACGCTGCGCGCGGCCGGGCCTTCGCCGATCAGGATGTCGATCTGGAAGTCTTCCAGCGCGGGGTAGAGGATTTCCTCGACGACCGGCGACAGCCGGTGGATTTCGTCGATGAACAGGACGTCGTTCTTTTCCAGGTTGGTCAGCAGGGCGGCCAGGTCGCCCGGACGTTCCAGCACGGGCCCGGAGGTCTGCCGCAGCTGCACGCCCATCTCATGCGCGATGATATGCGCCAGCGTCGTCTTGCCCAGGCCGGGCGGGCCGAACAGCAGTACGTGGTCGAGCGCCTCGCCGCGCTTGCGGGCCGCCGCGATGAAAATCTCCAGCTGCTCGCGCGCGCGGTCCTGGCCGACGTAGTCGCGCAGGATCTTGGGACGCAGCGCGCGCTCGATGGACTCCTCGTTCGGGGATACGGGCTGCGGCGCGACGAGTCGGCCGGCATCTGGGCGGGAAGAAAGGGAGTCGGACTGGATGGCCATGGGGGCAGTGGCGAACTATGCCTGGCTATCGTACACCACGGGGGCCGCGCGCCGTGGCGGCCGCCGGCATGCTGGACTATCATCCTTCGGTTTCGCCTCATCCCCCTGCCTAGGAACCATCATGTCCCGCGAACTGCCCACCTACGCCGATGTCGTCGCCGCCAGTGAAAGACTGAGCGGCGCGGCGCATCGCACCCCGGTCCTGACATCCACCACCGCCGACGCGCGGGCGGGCGCGCGGGTCTTTTTCAAGTGCGAGAACTACCAGCGCATGGGCGCCTTCAAGTTTCGCGGGGGCTTCAATGCGATCGCCCGGCTGACGCCGGAGCAGCGGCGCGCGGGCGTGCTGACTTTTTCGTCCGGCAACCATGCCCAGGCCATCGCGCTGGCTGCCAGGCTGCAAGGCGTCTCGGCCACCATCATCATGCCGCTGGACGCCCCCGCCGCCAAGCGCGCGGCGACCGAAGGCTACGGCGGCAAGGTCGTCACCTACGACCGCTACACGGAAGACCGCGAAGCCGTCGCCAAGCGCCTGCAGGCCGAAACCGGCGCCACGCTGATCCCGCCGTACGATCACTTCGACGTCATCGCGGGGCAGGGCACCGCCGCCAAGGAGCTGTTCGAGGAAGTGGGTGACCTCGACTACCTGTTCGTCTGCCTGGGCGGCGGCGGCCTGTTGTCGGGGTCGCTGCTGTCGGCGGCCGCGCTCAGCCCGTCGTGCAAGGTGTACGGCGTGGAGCCCGAAGCCGGCAATGACGGCCAGCAGTCGTTGCGCGCCGGCCGCGTGGTGCCCATCCCCACGCCCAAGTCCATCGCCGACGGCGCCCTTACCACGCACCTGGGCGAGTTGACCTTTCCCATCATCCGCCAGCATGTCACCGACATCGTGACGGTCAGCGACGCGCAACTGATCGATGCGATGAAGCTCTTCGCCGAACGCATGAAGATGGTGGTCGAGCCCACCGGCTGCCTGGGCGCGGCGGCGGTGCTGAACCAGGTCGTGCCCACCCCCGATGCGCGGGTGGGTGTGATCATCAGCGGCGGCAATGTCGACCTGAAGGCCTACGCCGGATACCTGGGATCCTGATCCCCCCGTCTGCCGCGCTTGCGTCAAGGGCCCGCCACGGCGCAGAATCGACCCTGTTTTATATCGACGCGGGAGCGGCGGATGCGCATCCTTGTCATAGGCGGCACCGGCTTCATAGGCCGTCATCTGGTGGCGCGCCTGGGCGTGGCCAGGCATCAGGTACGCGTGCCGACGCGCTTGTACGCAAGGGGCCGCGACCTGCAGGTCGTGCCCACCGTGACCCTGTCCCAATCGGACGTCTACGACGACGCCGCGCTGGATGAGCTGCTGTCGGATTGCGACGCGGTCGT
This sequence comes from Bordetella genomosp. 8, assembly GCF_002119685.1. Lineage (NCBI taxonomy): Bacteria > Pseudomonadati > Pseudomonadota > Betaproteobacteria > Burkholderiales > Alcaligenaceae > Bordetella > Bordetella genomosp. 8. The sequence continues at coordinate 1,232,047 of NZ_CP021108.1, forward strand.
CAATCTGGTGGGCATCCTGCATGACGGCAGGGGCCGTCCGTATGGTCGGGGCTTCGCGCGGGCACATGTGGAGCTGCCGCGCCGCATCGCGCAAGGCTGCCTGCGCAATGGCGTGCGGCGGATGATCCACGTCAGCGCACTGGGCGCGGACCCTGGCGGGCCAAGCATGTACCTGCGGTCCAAGGGCGCGGGCGAAGGGGCGGTGCGCGAGACCTTCGCCAACACGCCCGATGCCGCGTGGACCATCGTGCGGCCATCCGTTGTGTTCGGCCACGACGACGATTTCACCAATCTCTTCGCGCGCCTGGCGCGCTGGTTTCCCGTGCTGCCGCTGGCCGGCGCGCAGTCGCGCCTGCAGCCGGTGTATGTGGAAGACGTCGCGGCGGCCATCGAGACCATGCTCGACAATCCGCACACCTACGGCAAGGTCTACGAGCTTGCCGGGCCGCAGGTGCACACCCTGGGCGCCATCGCCGGCATGTGCGCCAAGTGGAGCGGCCATCCGCGCATGGTGGTTAGCGTTCCCATAGGCGTGGGGCGCCTGCAGGCGGCCTTCCTGGCATGCCTGCCCGGCCGGCCGCTGATGACCCCCGACAATCTGGACAGCCTGAAGATCGATAACGTCAGCCGCGCGAGCATGTCGACCGAGCTGGGCATCATCCCCACCGCGATGGAGGCCGTCGTGCCGGGGTATCTGGGCCAGCGGCGCGCGGGCGGCAGATAGCGCCGCGCGCGCCAGTAGAAGGCGATCTCAGCGCATCAGCGACTTCAGCGTACCAGTGATTTCAGCGCCTGCCGTATGCCATCCGACACGCCGATCCCTTCCGGCAAGGTCTTGAGCGCCGCCAGCGATTCTTTCTCCGAATAGCCCAGGGCGAGCAGGGCGTTCAGGATGTCGGACTGGCTGTCGGGCACGGCATGCGGCGCTGCCCCGATGTCCGCGCCCAGCTTGCCGCGCATCTCCAGCAGCAGGCGTTCGGCGGTTTTCTTGCCTATGCCGGGTACGCGCGTCAGCCGTCCCGATTCCTGCAAGGTGATCGCCTGCGCCAGGTCCGCCACGGACAGGCCGGACAGCACCGACAGGGCGGTACGGGCGCCGATGCCGCTCACCTTGATCAGTTCGCGGAATGCGCTGCGCTCGCCCACGGTGGCGAAGCCGTAGAGCAGATGCGCGTCCTCGCGCACCGTCAGGTGCGTGTACAGCGACACCCGAGCGCCGTTTTCGGGCAAGGAGTACAGCGTGCTCATGGGCACGTCGACGTCGTAGCCCACGCCGTTGACGTCCACGCAAACGGTGGGAGGCGATTTTTCGATGAGCGTACCGGTGATTCTTCCGATCATGGTGGGTATCTGTTTTCGTTATCCGGACAGGCGTCCGCCGCGCAGGCGCATGCGGCCGCGCGCCGACGCGATGGGCCCGTTCAACGCCGCCAGCCGGTCGGCCAGCGGCCCGACGTGGGCGTGGCAGATCGCGCAGGCCAGCGCGTCGGCCGAATCGGGCGCCGGCAGGCCGTCCAGGGCCAGCAGCTGGCGCACCATTTCCTGCACCTGTTCCTTGGCCGCCCTTCCCGTGCCGACCACGGACTTCTTGATCTGCAGAGCCGTATATTCATGCACCGCCAGGCCGCTGTCGGCCATGGCGCACAGCGCCGCGCCGCGTGCCTGGCCCAGCAGCAGCGTGGAGGCGGGATTGGTATTCAGGAAGACGATTTCCAGCGCGGCGACGTCCGGTTGCGTATCGCGGACGACTTCGCGCAGGTTGTCGAGGATGACCTTCAGCCGGTCGGCCAGCGTCTTCATGGGCGGCACCACCACCGTGCCGCTCGCCACGTAGCGCAGGCGCGGTCCTTCGGCGTCGATGACGCCGAAGCCGGTGCGGCGCAGGCCGGGATCGACGCCGAGGATACGCATCAGTGGCGGAAGTGACGGGTGCCGGTCAGCACCATCGCGATACCGTGTTCGTCGGCGGCGGCGATGACTTCATCGTCGCGCACGCTGCCGCCGGGCTGGATCACGCAATTCGCGCCCGCCGCGACCACGACGTCCAGGCCGTCGCGGAAGGGGAAGAACGCGTCGGACGCCACCGCGGAACCGCTCAGCGTCAGGCCGGCGTTTTCCGCCTTGATCGAGGCGATGCGCGCCGAATCGATGCGGCTCATCTGGCCCGCGCCCACCCCCAGGGTCATGCCGTCGGCGCAGAACACGATGGCGTTCGACTTGACGTACTTGGCCACCTTCCAGGCGAACATCATGTCCTGCATCTGCTGTGCGGTGGGCTGCTTGCGCGTCACCACCTTGAGCGCATCGGGCGCCACGGCGAAGGAGTCGGGGGTCTGCACCAGCCAGCCGCCGCCCACCCGCTTGACGTCGAAGGCGTTGTGGCCGGCGCCGGTCGGCACTTCCAGCACGCGCACGTTCTTCTTCTTGGCCAGCAGGGCCAGCGCGGCGCCGTCATAGGCCGGCGCCAGCAGCACTTCGAGGAACTGCTCGCTGACGGCCTCGGCCATCGCGGCGTCCACCGGCCGGTTGAAGGCGATGATGCCGCCGAAGGCCGATGTGGGATCGGTCTTGAAGGCCTTGCCATACGCTTCGAGCGCGTGTTCGGCCACGGCCACGCCGCAGGGATTGGCATGCTTGACGATGACGCAGGCGGCGCTGTCGAAGGTGCGCACGCATTCCCACGCCGCGTCGGCGTCGGCGATGTTGTTGTACGACAGCTCCTTGCCCTGCAGCTGCCGGTAGTTGCCCAGCACGCCGGCGGGGCGCTGCGCGTCGACGTAGAACGCGGCCGACTGGTGCGGGTTTTCGCCGTAGCGCAAGGCCTGCTGCTGGCGCATCTGGATGGTCAGGGTTTCGGGCCAGGCATTGCGCGCCGGCGTGGCGTGCTGCACGGGCGCGGCATCGGCCAGGCTGCTCAGGTAGGCGGCGATGGCGCCGTCGTAGGCGGCGGTATGGGCATATACCTTGGTCGCCAGCGCCAGGCGCAGCGCATAGGACGTGGTGCCCCCGGCATCGATTTCCGCCAGCACGCGGGTGTAGTCCGCCGGATCGATCACCACCGTGACGCCGCCGGCGTCCGTGCCGTGGTTCTTGGCGGCTGCCCGCAGCATCGCCGGCCCGCCGATGTCGATGTTTTCGACGGCATCGGCAAAGGTGCAATCGTCGCGCGCCACGGTTTCGCGGAACGGGTACAGATTCACGACCAGCATGTCGATGCGGTCTATGCCCTGCGCCCGCAGGGTGTCCATGTGCTCTTCGCTATCGCGGCGGGCCAGCAGGCCGCCGTGGATCTTGGGATGCAGCGTCTTGACGCGGCCATCCAGGATTTCCGGCGAACCGGTATGGGCGGCCACTTCCGTGACCTGCAGGCCGGCATCGGCGAGCAGCTTGGCGGTGCCGCCGGTGGACAGCAGGCGCACGCCGCGCGCCGCCAGCGACCGGGCGAATTCAACGATACCGGTCTTGTCGGAGACCGAAATTAGGGCGGTTTCGATTTTCATGATGGGAGTCTGGAAAGCGCGATGCGGATCGCGGGCGGCGGATGGGGTCAAACCTGGATGTTGTGCGCGAGCAGCTTCTTGCGCAAGGTATTGCGCGTGATGCCCAGCATTTCGGAAGCGCGGGACTGATTGCCGCCCGCCCGTTCCATCGCCATTTCGAGGACCGGCCGTTCCACGCAACGCATCACCATGTCCCACATATCGTGGGGTTCGGCGTCACCCAGGTCTTCGAAATAGCGCTCCAGGCTGGCGCGCACGCATTCTTCCAATCCAACTTTTTTACTCATTTCGAGGCACAACTATTTTTGTTTATGTGACTGGCGGTCAGGCTGCCAGCAGGGTTTGCGCGTGGCCGGCCTGCCCAGGCCGGCCATCGCGCGGAAAGTGATCGAACCAGGCGCCGACGGCGCGCGCCTGCGCGGCGGTATCGTCGAGGCGGTTCATCGCGGCGCGGAAATCTTCGGCGCCGGGCAGGCCCTCGACGTACCAGCCTATGTGCTTGCGGGCGGTGCGCACGCCCGTGTGCTCGCCGTAGAAGCGGTAGTGGTCGTCCAGGTGCTCGAGCAGCAGGTCGCGCATTTCACCGTAGGTGGGCGGCGCCAGCCTGGCGCCCGTGCGCAGGTAGTGGTCGATTTCGCGGAAGATCCAGGGACGCCCCTGGGCGGCCCGGCCTATCATCACGGCGTCGGCGCCAGTGTAGTCGAGGACGTGGCGCGCCTTCTCGGGACTGTCGATGTCGCCGTTGGCCACCACCGGGATGCGGATGGCGGCCTTGACGGCGCGGATGGTGTCGTATTCGGCGTGGCCGGTGTAGAGATCGGCGCGCGTGCGGCCGTGCAGCGTAAGCGCGGCGATGCCGGTGTCCTCGGCCAGCCTGGCGATGCGCAGCGCATTGCGGTTTTCGCGATCCCAGCCCGTGCGCGTCTTCAGCGTGACGGGCACGCCCAGCGGCTGGCAGGCCCGTACCACGGCGTCCAGGATGCGCGCCACCAGGTCCTCATGGCGCAGCAGCGCCGAGCCCGACGCCACATTGCAGACTTTCTTGACCGGGCAGCCCATGTTGATGTCGATGATGCGGGCGCCGCGCTGCGCATTGAACACGGCGGCCTCGGCCATCATGGCCGGATCGGCGCCGGCGATCTGTACAGACACGGGAGCGATCTCGCCGTCATGGTTCAGGCGTCGCGACGTCTTGACGCTGTCCCACAGCCGGGGATTGCTGGCGGCCATTTCCGACACGGCATAGCCCGCCCCCAGCCGCTTGCACAGCTGCCGGAATGGGCGGTCGGTCACGCCCGCCATGGGCGCGACCAGCACGTTGTTGGGAAGAGTCCAGGAACCAATTTGCATCGGCGGATTTTACCCGGGCGGGATACGGCCCGATTTTTACCGGATGGGCGACTGTTGGCTCGATGCAGTTGACAACCGGCGGATGAGCTCCGGTTTATCGACTTACGCGCGCCAGCCCTGCAGTAAATGCCGGGCCAGCGGCGCGCGCAGGGGTGCCGCCAGGTCGAGCGCCAGCAGCGCCAGGCCGCAGGCGTGCTCCACTGGCGCCAGGCCGGTGGTGAAGACGCGAGGCAGCAGATCGGTCAGCGCGGTGGTCAGCCAGCGATCGCCGCGGCGCGCGCCCGCGAAGTCGCGCAGCGCCGCCGCGGGATCCCTGGCGGGGTCGCGCAGCCAGGACGCCAACGATTGCGCCAGGCTGGCGGCATCGCGCAAGCCCAGGTTCAGGCCTTGCCCGGCGACCGGGTGCAGGGTCTGCGCGGCATTGCCGATGGCGACGACACGGCCCTCGACCTGCGTGCGGCGGATGCTCATGAAGAGCGGCGCGACATGGCGCTCGCCGATGCAGTCCAGCCGGCCGAGCCGGTCGCCGAAGGCACCGGTCAGGGCCTGCGAAAACGCCGCCGTATCCAGCGTGGCCAGCGTCGCCGCGCGTTCCGGCGCGCAGCACCACACCACCGCGTAGCAGTCGTCCGCCGCCGGATGCGGCAGCAAGGCCAGGGGCCCTTCACGCGTGAAGCGCTCGTAGGCCCAGCCGCGCCGCGGCCGGCTGGCGCGGACGGCCGTCAGCACGGCGTCCTGCCCGTATTCGCGCCGCAATTGGTCCGCCGCCGCGCCGTCGGAAACGACTGCCACACCGCAGCGGATGTCGCGGTCGTCGGCAACCCGCACCACCACTCCATCGGCGGTGCGGGCCGCCACGCGAGCGCCATCGGCATGCACGATGGTGACCCCCGACGTGGCCACGGCCCGCGCCAGCGCATCGCGAACGGCGGGATAGGACGCCACGGCGCCCAGCTCCGGCACCTGGAAATCGCCATGGCGGATCACGGTATGGCCCAGGCGACCGCGTTGCGAAACATGGATGGTCTGGATGGCCGCCGCCGGGGCCGGGCGCGCGCCCAGCGTATCGAGCAGCACCAGGCTGCCGTGGTTCAGGGCCAGCACGCGCGATTCCGCCGTGGCGGCCGGAACCGGCGTAGCGGTCGGCGTCCGGGCCGGGGCGGCGCCCTGGATCAGCACGATGCGGGATGCATCGTCGGCGACACGGGCCAGCATCAGCGCCAGCGCCTGTCCGACCGGGCCCGCGCCCAGGATCGCGATGGGAAATGCGGAGTCATTCATGCGGGAATTCTATCCCGGCGGCCAGGGACGGCTCCCGCGCCGCGCGTTCCTGGACGTCCGGATCCGCTTACAATCGCCGACGCCGTCAAGTTCGCGTGGGGTTATCCATGGCCGATGCTTCTTCCGTTCTGCAACCGCCCCGCCGGGCGCCGCGCACCAAGGTGCGGGCCGGCCTGCTGGCGCTGTTCTTCGGCTGGATGGGGGCGCATTGGTGGTACCTGGGCCGCCGCGGCGCCGTCTGGATCACCTTGTACGCGGCCGCCTGCCTGCTCGCCACGCGCTGGTTCCCGGTCTGGTACGACAATCCCGCCTTCTTCCTCCTGTTCATCCCCATGATCGAAGGCTTCATCGAAAGCGCCGTGCTGTCACTGCGCCCCGACGAAAAATTCGATCGCGCCCACAACCCGGGCCTGCCGGCGTCGCCGCGTACCGGCTGGGGACCTGTGCTGGTCGCCTTGGGCGCGGTGCTGATCGGCTCGATCTGCGGGATGTTCGCCATCGCCATGGTGGTCGTCTACGTGTGGCAGGCGATGGGCTGGCTGGAAGGCTACGTCCTATGAAGCAGCATCGGGCGCGACCGCGATCGCGTCGATTTCCACCAGCCATCGCCTGTCCATGAGGCGATGCACGAAGATCAGCGTGGACGCCGGCCGGTTGTCGCCCAGGAACTCCACGCGCAGGGTGTTGAAGGCCGCTCGCTCCTCCTCGCCGAACTCCACTTGCGAAGACAGATAGATGCCGGTGCGCACGACGTCGCGCGCCGACATACCTGCCGACTTCAGCACGCGGTCGATGTTGGCCCACACATTCCGTGTCTGCGCAATCAGGCCATCCGGCACGTCGCCTTGCGCATCGGCGCCGACCTGGCCCGACACGAGCAGGCAGCGTCCCTGCAGGGGAAATTCCAGGCCCCAGCTCAAGGGGCCGACCACCGGCATCATGTCGGCGGGAATGTGCGATCGGGGCATGCGTTTCTCCAGTGAATATCGCGCGCGCTACGCGCTTTTGCGTTCTATGTACCGGCCTATCCCGGCGGGCAGCCGCACGGACCGGCCCAGGCCGGCCAGCACCGCCAGCGCGATCAGGTACGGCAGCATCTGCATCACGTAGGAACTGACCGGCAGGCCGGACATCTGCAGCCGCAGGTGCAGCGCTTCCGCCGCGCCGAAGACCAGGCAAGCCGCGAAGGCGCCCCATGGCGTCCAGCGCCCCACGATGATGGCGGCCAGCGCGAGGAAGCCGCGTCCGCTGGTCATGCCGTCGGTGAATGTGCCCACCTGTTGCAGCACCAGCACCGCGCCGCCCAGTCCGGCGATGGCGCCGCCCGCGATGACGGCGGCCATGCGAACGGCATTCGGGTCGACGCCCACGGCGTAGGCGGCGGCGGGGTTTTCGCCAACGGCGCGCAGCGTCAGTCCCCAGGGCGTACGTAACAGGAAGAAGTTCAGGGGCGCCAGCAGGGCCAGGGCCAGGTAGGTCAGGGGTGGCTGTGAAAACAGCAGCGGACCCACGAAAGGCAGGCCGGACAATACGGGCAGGGGCCAGGGCGACAACAGGGCGGCCTGCAGCGAAGGCACGTGCGCATGCGCGCTGGCCGTCCGCACCAGAAAGCTGGTCGCGCCCGCCACCAGCACGTTGACGGCGAGCCCGGTCACCATCTGGTCGGCGCCCAGCCGGACGCTCACCACGCCCACGATGGCGGCCACCACGGCGCCCGCCGCCATGCTGCCGGCGATGCCCGCGACGGCGTCGCCCGTCAGGAAGGTGAACAGGGCGGCGCCGAACGCGCCGGCCAGCATCATCCCCTCCAGGCCCACCGCGAACACCCCGGCCCGTTCGGACAGGATGCTGCCCATCGCGCCAAACAGCAGCGGCGTGGCGATGCGCAGCACCGACGCCAGGAAATCGAGCACCGACATATCCATTCCTACACCCGTCCCTTGCGGCCCGCGGCGCCCGCGATGACCAGCGCGAACAGCATGGTCAGGCCTTCTATCATCGCCACCAGGGATGAAGGCGATCCGACTTCGCGCTGCATGGCCAGCGCACCCGCTTCCAGGAAGCCCAGGAACAGGCCCGCCGGCAGCACCGCCAGCGGCTGCCTGCCCGCCAGCAATGCGATCGCCACCGCGTTGAAGCCGAAGCCCTGCGAGAAGCCGGCGATCAGGCGGTAGTGCAGGCCCAGCACTTCCACCGATCCGGCGAGGCCGGCGAGGGCGCCCGCCACGGCCATCACCGCGACCGTGGTACCGAACACGCCGACTCCCGCGTAGCGCGCGGCCGCGCGGCTGGCGCCCACCAGCCGCAATGTGTAGCCCCACTTCGTATGCCACAGGCACACATGTCCGAGGATGGCCACGACGACCGCCAGCGCCGCGCCCCAGTGCAGGTCGCTGTCGGCGACGAATTTGGGCAACCAATAGGCGGATTCCAGCAAGGGCGTCTGCGGAAAGCCGGCGCCCGCTTCGCCGATGTAGTCCTGGACGATCCATTGCACCGCCAGCACCGCGACGAAGTTCATCAGCAAGGTGACGATCACCTCGTTGATGCGGCGGGTCAGATGCAGCAAGGCGGCGATCACCGCCCATGACGCACCCGCCGCGACGCCCGCCGCCAGGCTGGTGCCGATCGCCAGCACCGGGTTTTCGAACGGGAAGGCCAGGGCGCATGCCGCAGCCCCCAGTCCGCCCAGGGCGATCTGCCCTTCGCCGCCGATGTTGATGATGTTGGCGCGGAAGCACAAGGCCACGCCGGTGCCGCACAGGATATAGGGGGTGGCCTTGTTCACCGCCACCGAGATCCGGTCGAAGGAACCGAAGGCGCCGCGCACGAAGGCGCGGGTGGCCGTCATCGGGTCGGTGCCTGAAAGGGCGATCAGGCAGGCCACCGCCGCCAGCCCCAGGACGAGCGCCAAGACGAACTGGCGGTTGAGCGGGCGCCAGTGCGGCCGCGGGGGGCGATCGGCGGGCGCCACGGCGACATCGGCCTTCATGCCGGCCTCCCGGCGGGGGCCGGCCTGTCCTCGCCCGTCGCCATCAGCAGTCCTATCCGTTCAGGGGTGGCCATATCGCGCGGCATCAACGTCGACAGGCGGCCGCGGTACATGACGCCGATGCGATCGCCGATCGCCAGGCCTTCCTCCAGCTCGGCGGTCACATACAACACCGCCGAACCCGCCTTGCGCAGCGCCAGCATGCGTTCGAGCACGAAGCGCGTCGCCGAGGGGTCCAGCCCCCATGTCGGCTGCAGCGCGACCATGACCTTGGGTTGCCGGTCGACCTCGCGGGCCACCACGATCTTCTGCTGATTGCCGCCGGAAAGCTGGCGCACGGGGATGTCCGGTCGATCGGCGCGTACGTCGTAGGCGCGCATCAGGCGCCGCGCCCCGGCGGCCAGCTTCGCTTTCGAGCGCAACCATGGCCCGCGCGAATAAGGCTCGCCGGCATAATCCCTCAGCATCAGGTTGTCGGCGATGGACATCGCGGGCACGAGGCTGGTGGCGGCGCGGTCCGACGGGATGTACGACAGGCCCGCGGCGATCCGCTGGCGCACGCCGGTCCGGGTCATATCGGAACCGTCGATGTGGATGCTGCCCGCCGCGGGCTCGCGCATGCCGGCGATCGTGTCGGTAAGCTCGCGCTGGCCATTGCCGTCGACGCCGACGATCGCGACGATCTCGCCGGCGCGCACCTCGCATTGCACGTTGCGCAGCCCGGGCTCCGATACCCTGCCCGGCAGGTCCAGGCTCCGCACCGTCAACAGCGGACGGCCAGGAGGACTCCCCGCCTCGCGCGCGGCGGCCGTCCAGCCGCCGCCGGGGCGGCCCACCATCATCGCGGCCAGGCTATCCCGCGTGGCGTGCGCGGCGGCCGTCTTGCCGACGGTCTTGCCATCGCGCAGCACCACGACGTCGTCGCAGATCTCCAGGACCTCGCCCAACTTGTGCGAAATGAAAATCACCGAACGCTGCTCCGCGCGCAGGCGGCGCATGACGTCCAGCAGCCGCGCGACTTCCGGCGGGCTCAGGTTGGAGGTCGGCTCGTCCAGTACCAGCAGGTCCACGCCGCGCAGCAGGGCCTTCAGGATCTCCACGCGTTGGCGCGCGCCCAGCGACAGGCTTTCCACCATGGCGTGGGGGTCCAGGTCCAGGCCGTATTGCGCGCTGGCGGCCGCGATCTCCCGCGCCATTTCGGCCGCGCGCAGCACGCGGCGGCCGGCGCGCGGCCAACCCAGCATGACGTTCTCCACCACGCTCATGGCGTCGACCAGCATGAAGTGCTGGTGCACCATGCCGATGCCCGCTTCCAGGGCGGCCGCCGGCCGATGCCCGGACAGCTCGCGGTTCTTGAACACGATGACGCCCGCGTCCGGCTCCGTCATGCCGAACAGGATTTTCATCAGCGTGCTTTTGCCGGAGCCGTTTTCGCCGAGCAGGCCGACGATGCTGCCGGGACGGACGTCGAGGTCGACGCCGTCGTTGGCTCGCACGGCACCATAATGCTTCGTGATGCCGCGCATCTCCAGCATGAGCTTGCTCATTTCATCCTTTCATCCACGTCGCGACCGCAGCGCTTTCAGCCCTTGCCGCCCATCGCGTCGGCCTTGGTGGGCACGATCTTCAACTTGCCCGACGCCAGCTCGTCCTGCAACAGCTTGAGCCGCGCCACCACGGCTTCCGGCACGCTCGGATTGAAGGCGCGATCCGGCGCGTAGCCCAGCTCGGCTCCCGTCGAGCCGGGGGTATCGTAACCGTAGACCTTGTACGCGCCGGACAGTTTGCCGGCCTTGACGTCCGTCGCCGCGGCCGCGTACATCTCCGGCCATTTCTCGATGATGTTGGTCAGCACCTGCTGCGGCGCGATGGCGGTATGTTCGTACGACCGTCCGGCCACCCAGGCATTCTTTTCCTTCGCCGCCTGGATCAGGCCGCCCTGCGCGGCGTTCAACTGGCCGACCAGCGCATCGGCGCCGCCGGAGATCAGCGAAAACGCGGCTTCCTTGGCGGCGGCGGCATCCTCGATGTCCTTGATGTACAGGATGGTGACTTCCACGCCCGGCCGCGCCTGCTTGGCGCAGATGCGGAAGCTGCCGACCTGGTCGATGGTGGTCGGCAGGCCTTCCAATCCGTACACCCCGCCTATCTTGCCCGTCTTGCTCATCAAGGCCATCAGGGCGCCGAGCTGGCAGCCGAAATGCACGTTGTTGAAGTCGATGGACATCACGTTGGGCGGATAGCCCTTGGAGCCTGCGGCGGTGATGAACTGCACATTGGGAAACTCCGGCGCCACCCGTTGTTCGGCGGACAGGAAGCGGCCCGAATGCCCGATGATCAGCTTCGCGCCCTGGCGCGCATAGTCCCGCATCGCGTTGACGTGGTCCGCGGCGGGCACGTTCTCCGAATACGACACGTCGAAGCCCAGTTCCTTGACCTTCATCAGGCCGGCATAGCCCACGGCATTCCAGCTCTGGTCGTTGATGCTGCCGGGCAGGAGCATGGCAGCCTTGGGTGCCGCGGCCTGCGCCATGACGGCGGCGGGGATGCCCAGGCAGGCGAGGGTGGCGGCGATGCCGATCAGTCGGCGCGGGATGGGAAGGGATTTCATGGCGGGCTTCCTGGCGGAAAAATAAACGGGATGGGAATGCGCGATAACCTGGCGTCTCGGTGGAGCGCCGGGGGAAGTTTCGTGGATGGGCTCAAGGGCCGCGCCGCGCGATGACGGCGACCGGCCCGCCTCCGTCGGGGCCCTGATGTTCCGCGCCACCGGAAACGAACAGCTGAGTTTCGCCGAATACGCCGGCCAGGACGCCGCCGACCAGCGCCCGTGCGTGGCGTGACGCGTGGATGTCGCTGTCGTCCAGCATGGTGTGCCGGCGGCCGCGGATGGCGCCCGTCTGCGACGGTTCCGCCTTGGCGAGTACCGCGGCGACGCGTTCACGGCCGGGACCGCGCAATTCGCCGCCCATGCGCAGGCCGACCGACGCCAGGGCCGTGTCGACGGCGTCGACGTCCAGCGCGTCCCGCATGACACCATGGCCCACGATATAGTCGCTGCGCCAGGCGGTGCTGTTGCCGAGCACCATGATCTGGTTCTCCATCAGCTCGATGCCCGCCGAGGTCGAGGCGCGGCCCGAGTACAGGCCGGCATCGCGGCATACGCGGGCGTCGCTCAGGGCGTCCGCGGATACTTCGCCCAGCGCCAGCGCCACGCCCAGGGCCGAGGCGCCGCGCGAATAGCCCATCGAAAGATAGGTGTCTTCCGTCGCCACGTCGCGGCCCCGGCCGTAAGCCTGCTCGATCCGCGCGCGCGTCAGCAGGGGGCATTTGACCTGCACATAGTGCACATCGCGGGCGTCGGCGATGCCCGCGGCGCGCATGGCGGCCTGCACGGCTTCAGCGGTGCGCAGGGCCTGCGGCATGCGGCCTATTTCCTCGGGCAGGAAGGCGGGCGTGATGGCGACGCCGATGGCGAGCGTCGCAACGCCCTCCGTGGCCGGACCCGCCGCGGTCGCGCCGGCCCGCGAGGCTTGCACAGGCGGCGCTGCTGGCGTTGCCGGCGCTGCTGGTGCGTCGCGGACTTCGAACACCAGCCAATGCGGCGACAGGCCGCCTTCCGTGCCGCCGGACATGACGAAGGCCACGTCCCGCGCGACGTCGTCGAGGTCGCGTCGCGCCAGGCGCGCGATCGCGTGCTTCAGCGCCTGGGTGGCCAGGCCGCGGCTGAAGTCGTTCACGCAGCCGTTGCCTTCGGTCTTGCCCAGGACGGCCACGATCGCGCGCGGGTCGATCTCGCCTCGATCGACCGCCTGGACGAGGGCGGTGACGTCATCGGGCGCGGAGGCCGGCAGGCGGTGTACGAGAGCTTGTCGCGGAGTGTTCATGGCCGTCACTGTAGGAGCGGCCAGCGCAAAGAACTAGCGCTATTTTTTTTCAGCAGCGCTGCAAATCCTGCAGCGCTCGTGGCTAGCCGCCCCCCAGGTCGGCGGCTAGCCCCGCCTGGCGGCGCCGTCAGGCGAAAAAGTCCCGTTTCAACGTTTCGCCAAACAGCGCGGCCGCCACCGGCAGCAGGCGCCCGCGCAGCGATCCCAGCACCACGGGCCGGGCGTAGCGCGCCATTTCCGCCACCGGCACGGCCACCAGCCCGTCGTCGGCGTTGTCATGTTCCTTTTCGGGGCGGATCTGGAAGCACACGCCATTGGTACGCTTCACGAAGGACGTCAGCGTCTCATAGGAGTTCGACACCAGCTGCGGCGTCAAGCGGAAGCCGGTCCGGTTGAGGTATTCGTCCAGCAGCTTGCGTCCGCCCCAGCTGCGGTCGGCCATGGCGACGGGATAGTTGGTGCATTCGGCGATCGAGATCCCGCCCTTGCTGGCGGAAGGGTGGTCGCGCCGTACGACGGCGCACATCACGTACCGCTGTTCGGCGATTTCGTAGAAGTCTCTTTCCGCCGACAGGTTGAACGATATGCCCAGGTCCGCCTGGTTCTCGAGCACGGAGGCCACCACTTCGTCGGCCCCGGCGACGTGGACGGAAAACGCGATCTTCGGATATTCCTGCTGGAATCTCGCGATGATCTCCGTCAATCGGTCGTTCGCCGCCACCGCGATGACGGCCAGGTTGACGTTGCCCCGCCGCAGTCCGCGCAGATCGTCGATCTGCGAGTGCACGGCTTCCGCCTCGCGCAGCGCGCGTACCGCGTAGGCCAGGTAGACCTCGCCCGCGGAAGTCAGGCGGATGCCGCGCGCGTGCCGGTCGAAAAGCGGCGCGCCCAGTTCTGCCTCCAGGTCCAGGATGCGGCGATTCAGCGCCGACGAGGTCAGATGCGTCGCTTCCGCCGCTTCGCGTATGGATTTGCTCCGCGCGACCGCGACGAAGCTTTCAAGCAATTTCAGTTGCTGCATGGACGATCCGTCTGCACCCGCCGCGCCGGGATTCCCCGGCTATTCCCGCATCAGCGCTTCGATTTCGCGCGCATCCACCGGGACGCCGCGCGTGATCAGTTCGCAGCCTTCGTCGGTGACCAGCGCATCGTCTTCGGTGCGGATGCCGATATTCCAGAACTCCTCCGGCACGTCGTCCGCCGGCCGCACATAGATGCCCGGCTCTATCGTCAGGATCATGCCCTTGCGCAGCTCGCGCCACGGGCGTTCCGTGCCGGCGGGCGCGTCCGGCATGCGGTAGTCGCCGACGTCGTGCACGTCCAGCCCCAGCCAATGGCCGGTGCGGTGCATGTAGAAGCGGTTGTAGGCCTTGGATTCCAGCACGCCGTCCAGCGAGCCCTGCAGCAGGCCGGCGTCCAGCATGCCCTGCGCCAGCACGCGCACCGCGGCGTCATGGCCATCGTTCCAGGTCAGGCCGGGGCGGGTGGCCGCGCTGGCGGCTTCCTGCGCGGCCACAGTCAGGTCGTACAGCAGCCGCTGCGGACCGCTGTAGCGGCCGTTGACCGGAAACGTGCGGGTGATGTCCGACGCATAGCCGTCGACCTCGCAACCGGCATCGACCAGCAGCAGGTGCCCATCCCGCAGCACGGCATCGCCGGCGGGATAGTGCAGGACGCAGGCGTTCGGCCCTGTCGCCACGATGCTGCCGTAGGCCGGAGACTGCGCTCCGTGCCGGCGAAACTCATACAGCAGTTCCGCCTCGATCTCATACTCGCGCATGCCCGGGCGCGCGTGCCGCATGGCCCGCGCATGCGCCCCCGCCGAAATCCGCGCGGCGCGCCGCATCAGGGCGATTTCCGTTGGGTCCTTCACGAGCCGCATCTCGGCCAGGAGGGGCAGCAGGTCCTGCTGCCGTTCGGGCGGCCGTTGCCCCGTCCTGGATTGCCGGCGCGCCGTTTCCGTGGCGCGCCGCAGGCATTCGTCGACGCGGGCGTCGCGCAGGACGGACGCAAACAGCGTGGGCTGGTCCAGCAGCAGCGCCGGCAGCATGTCGTCCAGGCGCTCCACCGGATAGGCCTCGTCGAAGCCGAAATGCGCCAGGGCGGCGTCCGGACCGAAGCTTCGGCCTTCCCATAGCTCGCGGTCCTCGTTCTTGTCGCGGCAGAACAGCACCGTGCGATCGGTGTCGCCGGCGATCAGTACCAGCCAGGCCTCCGGCTCCGGAAAGCCGGTCAGGTACAGGAAGTCGCTGTCCTGCCGATAAGGATATTCCGCGTCGCGATTGCGGATGACCGGCCGCGCGGCGGGCAGCAGGGCGATCCCGCCGCCCGCCGCGCGCATGGTGTCCTGCAGCCGGCGACGCCGGGCGATATGGGGAGCAGGGTCTTCGGGAGGCAGGCTCATGGCGTATCCGGCTGTTGTCCGATGGGCTACTTTACCGCGCGTCACGCGAGTTTCACGATACGGCTCAACCATTCGCTGCTACAATCCGGCCCGTTGTCATCGGGGAGTAGCCATCCTTCCCCCAGGAGTTTGCGTCAACACACTTGGTGGTCCCGGACCCCATGGCGCAAACGGCCTTTCGTGACGGCCGCGCCCCGCGCGCGCCGCGCGGAACCGCCAGGCGAGACCTTTGGCCACGATACGCTAACCCAGCCGGGCGAGCCGTGTCGTCGCGCCATCGGTATCCGCTCGTCCGGCTGTGTCATCATGATTTCCTCCATCGTGCTGTTTTTTGCCTCGGCAGCGGTGATCTATTTCGCCTGCGAATACTTCGTCAACGGCGTCGAATGGGTCGGTCACAGATTGGAATTGGGCGCCACCGCGGTGGGCACCGTGCTGGCGGCCTTCGGCACCGCGTTGCCCGAAAGCGCGGTGACCTTCATGGCGGTCGTCTTCGGCACGACGCCGGACCAGAAAGATATCGGCGTCGGCGCGGCCATGGGCGGTCCGCTGGTGCTGTCCACCCTGGCCTATGCCGTGGTGGGGCTGTCGCTGCTGCGGATGCAGAAGCGGCGTCCCGCCGGCGCGGACGATCCTCGCATCAAGGCCGACCAGCAGCGCCTGGCCCGCGACCAGGGCTGGTTCATGGCCATCTTCATCTTCAAGGTGGGCCTGGGCCTGATCGCCTTCGCGTGGAAGCCGTGGCTGGGCATCCTGTTCCTGGCCGCCTACGCCCTGTACGTCAAGCGCGAACTGGCCGCCGAGGATACCTGTACGGAAGCCGACGTCCTGGAACCGCTCAAGCTGCGGCCGCGCGACCCCCAGCCCACCATGGGGTGGGCCTGTTTCCAGACCATCCTGGCCCTGGTCGTGATCGCGATCGCCTCGCGGGTATTCGTGCTGCAGATCGAATCGCTGGGCGAGCTGCTCGGCGCGTCCCCCCATATCGCGGCGCTGCTGCTGGCCCCCGTCGCCACCGAACTGCCGGAGATCATGAACGCGATCATCTGGGTGCGGCAGGGCAAGGAGCGCCTGGCCCTGGCGAATATTTCCGGCGCGATGATGATCCAGGCGACCATCCCCAGCGCGCTGGGCATCTTCCTGACCCCCTGGCTGCTGGACGGCACCCTGCTGGCCGCCGGCCTGTTCACCATGCTGTCCATCGGCGTGCTCTGGCTGCGTTTCCGCCAGGACGCCATGAGCCTGCGCACGCTGTCCGCCGTGGGCGGCCTGTATGCGTTGTTCGCCGGTTACATCGGCTGGCATTTCTACGCTTGAAGAGACGCTAAGCCATTGAGCTCATGGGGTAAACCCGTTTACAATAGGGACTTCGAATCCCCAGGAGTTGCTACGTGAATACAGATTCCGGCGACAGTAGTAGTCGACCTAGTGTCGGCGTCGCTGCCTGATAGGGTTCACGCAGATCAGCTCTGCCGCACCCTATTTCGCAGGGTGCGGTCTCCAAACCGCTCACTCCCCGTTCCGCTTCCTCTCTGTCTGCCTGCCCCCCGTGGTGCTTGGCAAGCCAGGATCCGCGCGCCGCGTTATGCGACGCGCATGTATGGAATAGCGGCGCGGCCTGCCTTTGCGCAGCGCAGTCGTTTGAATCGTCCGTCGTCATCCGTGGCCATGCCTTGCCCAGCGCAATGCATGCCATGGGTGCCGTCGTGACGCGTGTTCACGCGGGACCCGCTTCAGTAAGGAGGCCACCATGCGTGTTTTCGATATGTTCCTGCGCCGTGCCGGTGTCGACCGTGCCGCCATGCCCGAGCGCCGCGGTGCCAGTTCGCGCCTGACGGTGGTGTGTCCGCGCGATGCGTTGGGCGCGGTGCGCAAGCACATCGTCTCCGACTTCAAGGCGGCCGGATTGACGGTATCGCAGATGCAGGTGGACCAGGGCAGCGATCAACAGCTGGCATCCG
The DNA here is from genome assembly GCF_002119685.1 of Bordetella genomosp. 8. NCBI lineage: Bacteria > Pseudomonadati > Pseudomonadota > Betaproteobacteria > Burkholderiales > Alcaligenaceae > Bordetella > Bordetella genomosp. 8. The sequence continues at coordinate 1,249,422 of NZ_CP021108.1, forward strand.
CCTGCATCACCGTTAAATGCCCCGCTGATATGAGAACGATACTTATGTCGCACGCGCGCCAATTGCAGGCGCATCCCAGCATCAGGCACGTACACTTCGGTGACCTGCGGCGTGCCGCGTCTTGAACCTTGGACGCGCACGTGGTTCGGGGTATCCGAGGCTGCGTTCAATGAAGAAACATGTTCTATCCGCCGCGCTGACCAGCGCGGCTTTCTTTTATCCGTCGGTCGGCCATGCCGACCCGGATGACGATACGCCCGCGGGCGTGACGCTGTACGGCCTGATCGATATCGGCGTCGCCAGCCAGCACACGTCGGGGCAGGGCACGCGCAACAGCATGATCACGGGCGGGCAGACCGACTCGCTGTGGGGCATGCGCGGCAAGGAAGACCTGAGCGGCGGGTGGCGCGCCTCGTTCCAGCTGGAAACGGGCTTCAATGCCGCCAATGGGCTCGTGGAAGACGACGCCAACCGCCTGTTCAACTACAACGCCTGGGTCGGGCTGGGCCACGACTCCGTGGGCGAACTGCGCCTGGGCCGGCAGGCGACCATCGCCAACCAATTCTTCGGCGATCTGGAGCAGGCCGGATGGAAGGACATGGGGCTGGGCGCAACCTTCAAGGCCTCCGACACCTTCCAGTTCGATAACACCGTGAATTACCTGTCGCCCAGCTTCGGCGGCCTGAAGTTCGGCATGGGCTACTCGTTCAACGCGGACGACGGCAGCGCGTCCGGCTTCCGCACGGCGAACAACAATCGCGCCTACAGCCTGGGCCTGCGCTACGAGCAGGGCCCCTTGCTGGCGGTGGCGACCTGGGACCAGATGCGCCTGGGCGCGACGGACGCCGGCGGCGCGCGGCCGCGCGCGTTGCAGCTGGGCGTGTCGTATGACTTCGAGGTCGTGAAGATCGCCGTCGCATGGACGCGCCAGCAGGATGGCTTCGTCGGACTGGATGGCGCCGATCCGGACGGCCTGGGCGTGGACATCGGGCCCGCGGCCTTCGTGCATGGCGGGCGGGTCGATGCCTGGTACCTGGGCGCGACCGTGCCCATGGGGCCCGGCAGCCTGGTCGCGCAGTGGTCGCCCGCCAGGCCTTCCTGGTCCTGGGATGACGGCAGGCGTGCGCGTACGGCACAGGTGGCCACGCTGGGCTATATCTATCCGCTGTCCAAGCGCACCAGCCTGTACTCCTTCGTCGGCTACGCACGCAACTACACGCTGGACAACCAGTTCGATCCCGATAACTCCCACACCACCCGCGTGGCGCTGGGGATCACGCATCAGTTCTAGGCGCGGCGCGGGCCGCGCCGCGCGGCAGCCGGGCGCGCCGACTACAATGCCCCTTTCCCCGCCATCCAGGCGGAGCGCTTTTCGGGACCCCGCCTTTGCTGCTGCTCGACTGGCTCATACCCTGGGAGTTTTCACCGACGCTGGTGGCGCTGTTCATCGCCGGCGGGGTGCTGTTCGTGCGCGGCGGCCGCGTGCATCATGTATCGGTCGTGCGCAAAGGCCTGTTCTGGGCCGGCATGGCGCTGCTCTACCTGTCCTTGCACACCCGGGTGGACTATTACGCGGAGCGGATGTTCTTCATCCACCGCATCCAGCACCTGGTGCTGCATCATCTGGGGCCGCTGGTGGTGATGGCCGCCTATCCCGGGTCCGCCATGCGCGCCGGCCTGCCGGTCGGTGTGCGCCGTTGGTTGCACGGCTTCCGCGCGACCGCCCTGGGGCGTTTCGTGGAAGCCACGCTCACGCACAAGATATTGGTGCCAGTCCTGTTCGTGTTCCTGGTCGTGGTGTGGCTGCTGCCCACCGTGCAGTTCTATTCCATGCTGGACTGGCGCCTGTACCGGCTGATGAACTGGTCGGTCGTCATCACCGGCTTCCTGTACTGGAACCTGATCCTGGATCGCCGCCCCAGCCCGCCCGCCGCGATGTCGCCGGGTGGCCGTGTCATTTCCCCCATCCTGACCATGGCGCCGCAGATGGTGGCGGGGGCATATATCGCGCTGACCCAGACCGACCTGTACCCTCTATTCGAACTGTGCGGCCGGGCCATACCGATGCCCGCGCTGATGGATCAGAGCATAGGGGGCTTGACCATGTGGATACCCGCGGCGCTCGTTGAGCTGGTGGGCCTGCTGGTGGCCTTGGGCAGCCTGATGCGATTGTCCGGCAAGGGCAGGCTGCCGGTGCGCCGGCGGCGCGGGCGTATGGTCGCCGCGCCGCCGGCCGCGCGCTGATCGGCGCGCGCCGTCAGGCGGATTACTTCGGTTCCAGGCCGTGGTACTTGCGGCCCAGCGCGACGGTGGCTTCGAACATGCCGTGCTTGTTGCCGCAGTCGTATCGCGTGCCTTCATAGCGATGCGCGAACACCGCGCGTTCGCGCATCAGCGAGGCGATGCCGTCGGTGAGCTGGATCTCGTTGCCCGCGCCCAGCTTGGTGGCGCGCAGGTGTTCGAAGATCTCGGGTTCCAGCACATAGCGGCCGACGACGGCCAGGGTGGACGGCGCCTGTTCCGGCTCGGGCTTTTCCACGATATGTTCGACGCGTTCCGTGCGTTCATCCACCCGGCGGGCGGCCACGATGCCGTACTTTTTGGTTTCCGCGCGAGGCACGTCCTGCACGCCCAGCACGCTGCCGTCGTACTTGATGGCGGTGTTGACCAGTTGCTTGAGCACCGGCGTGTCGGCGTCGATCAGGTCATCGGCCAGCACGACCGCGAAGGGCTCGTTGCCTACCGCGGGTTCGGCGGTCAACACCGCGTGGCCCAGGCCGAGCGGGGCGGACTGGCGGATATAAATGCAGTTGACGCCGGCGGGCAGGATGCCGCGAACCATGTTCAGCAGTTCGACCTTGCCCTTCTTTTCCAGGTCCGATTCCAGCTCCGGGGCGGAGTCGAAATGGTCTTCGATGGCCCGCTTGTTGCGCCCGGTGACAAATACGAGATCCGTGATGCCAGCGGCCACGGCTTCTTCCACGGCGTATTGGATCAAGGGCTTATCCACGACAGGAAGCATTTCCTTGGGCATGGCCTTGGTGGCCGGCAGAAAACGGGTGCCCATGCCCGCAACAGGGAAGACAGCTTTTCTTATGGGTCGCATTGGAACCTCGGTATGATGGAATCTCGGTATTGCTAGGAAAGGGATATTTGTGCGTGGCTATGATACTCGCATGAAACGCCGTGCCCTGCGGCCATCGTTCGGCGTAAGCAAGGCGCTCATGCTGTTGCTTTGTGCTTCATTATTGAGCGGGCCGCCATCGGCCGCCTGGGCTCAGCCAGTCGGGCTACCTTCGATGGGGGCCGCTTCCGCGGATCAGCTGTCGCCGTATTCGGAGCGCCAGCTGGGCAACCTGATCATGGCCGAGGGGCGGCGCGACCCGACGTACATCAGCGATCCGGAAGTCAACCAATACCTTACTTCCATGGGCCGCAAGCTGGCTACATACGCCCCCGGTACGGTTCCAACCGTCGACCTGTTCGGCGTGCGCGATCCCGAGATCAATGCCTTTGCCCTGCCGGGCGGCTATATCGGCGTCAACAGCGGCCTGGTCGTCGCCACGCAAAGCGAATCCGAGCTGGCGGCGGTGCTGGCGCACGAAATCGGCCACGTCGTGCAGCGGCACATCGCCCGCGGCATGACGCAGGGCAAGCAGACCAGCGCCATCATGCTCGCTTCGCTGGCAGCCGCGCTGCTGGCCGGCTTGGCCGGCGCCGGTGGCAACCTGGCCGTGGGGGTGGCGGCGTTCGGGCAGGCGGCCGCCATCGATCGCCAACTGGGCTTCTCCCGGGATGCCGAACGGGAAGCGGACCGCGCCGGCTTCCAGATGCTGACCAGCGCGGGCTACAACCCCAGCGGGATGTCGCACATGTTCGAGCGGCTGATGAACGCATCGCGCCTGAACGAAGGGATAGGCGGCGGCGCCTGGGCATCGACCCACCCGCTGTCCATCGACCGGATGTCGGACATCGAGAACCGCGTGCGCAACCTGCCGCGCGGCAACCACGTCGACACCGATGATTATTGGTATGTGCGCGCCAAGATGCGCGTCATCCAGGGGCAGGATACGGCGGGGCTGCGCACGTCCACCCAACAGTTCCAGGACGAGGCCCGCACGCTGACGGGCGTGCAGCAGTCGGCGGCCTATTACGGCCTGGCGCTGGGCGCCATGCGGCGCGAAGATCTGGCCGGCGCGGATCGCTACCTGAAACAGGCGATGGCGAACGGCCGTTCATCGGCGGAGCTCGACAGGCTGGCCATCGACCTGGCCAACGCGCAGAAGGACTCGGCGCGTGCGCTGTCGCTGGCCGAGGCCGCCTGGAAAGCCTGGCCGGCCAGCTATGCGATCGCCATCGCCTACGTGCAGGCCTTGCAGCAGGCGGGGCGTGACGCGCAGGCGCAGGCTTTCCTGCGGGAACGCATCAAGCAGTGGGGAGAGGACGAGCCGGTGTTCTACCAGTTGCTGGCACAAAGCGAGGAAAGGACCGGCGACCGCGTGCAGGCGCGGCGCGACATGGCGACCTATTACACCGCGATCGGCGCTTTCCCGGCGGCCGAGGCGCAATTGCGCCAGGCCCGCGATATGTCGCGCGATTTCTATGTTTCTTCGCAGATCGACGTGCAGATCAAGCAGGTCAGGGACAAGCTGGACGAGCAGCGCGAACTGCTGCAACGGTTCAAGAGCTGAGCGGCCGGCCGTCAGCCGCCTGTTTCGAAGAAACGCCCCAGCCGCTGCGGCAGCCAGCCCAGGTGCGCGGGAAACGGGCCCGTGGGGAAACCCGCGTGGCCGCCGTTGGCCGGCTGGTGCAGCAGTACGTGCGGCGAGCAATCCGCCGGCCCGGGCAATGCCGGCTCGGGAAAAAACGGATCGTTGCGCGCGTTGAGCACCAGCGTCGGTACCGCGATCGAGGCCAGCCAGGGTTTGCTGGACGCGCGCGTCCAGTAATCCAGGGCGTTGCGGAAACCGTGCATGGGCGCGGTATAGGCATCGTCGAAGTCGCGCAGATTGCGCGCATGCGCGATGCGCATCACGTCGATGGCGCCTGGAAAACGCCGCGCCTTCTCCAGCACCTTGTGCTTCATGGTGCGCAGGAAGTAAGCGCTGTAAATGCGCCGGTTGATGAAACCTCGGCACAGGCTGTTGCCGCCGGCCACCAGGTCCAGGGGGACGGAAATGCCGGCGCAAGCGGCCAGCCAATCCACCGACTGCTGCTGTTCGCCGACGTATTTCAGCAGCGCGTTGCCCCCGAGCGATACGCCAACGGCGTGCCAGCGGGCATGCGGCGCGCGCGCCCGGACGCTGGCCAGCATGAATCCGACTTCATCCGAGTCGCCCGAATAATAGGCGCGCGCCAGCCGGTTGGGCGTGCCCGAGCAGCCGCGGAAATGCGCGATGGCGACGATCCAGCCGCGCGCGCGGAAATAGTGGGCGATGGACTGCGCGTAGCGGCTCAGGCTGCCGCCTTCCAGGCCGTGGAACAGGACCAGCGCCGGGGTGCCGGGCAGCTGTGGCAGCGACGCCCAATCGGCGTCGACGATCCAGCGTGCCGCCGCGCTCTTGGCCGTGACGACCGGCGGCGCCGCCGCGGGCTGGCCGTCCACGGATTTATGGGGAAACAGGCCGGGACCGGTCCAATCGATATCGATGAAATCGCCGTCCGGCGTGTCGACGCGTTCGCGCACGAAGGCGATACGGTGATAGTGCGCCAGGGTGGCGGCGTACAGCGTCTGGCTATGCCCGTCGGGCAGCCAGCGCGGTACGGGGCAGGGGGTGGTATCCAGTCGGGCGTAGGCCAAAAGCTGTCACCCGCCTAATGCAGCATGTCAGGGACGTCGTGCAGGTCCAGCAGTCCGGCTTCCGCCGGCGCCGCGGATGCATGGTGCATGACCATGCGCCAGCCGGTCGGTCCCTTGTGGTAGATATTGGTCGCGTAGCAGCTGACGTAGCCGTCATGCGGCCCCTTGGACGAGCCGACCTGTTCGACCAGTATGTGCACCGCGCTGCCCATGCTCTGCATGATCAGCGGTCGCATCGGCCGCACGTGCAGCGGGCCCGCCGCGAGTATCGCCTGCCAGGATTCTTCCACCGCCTTGTGGCCGACGATGCGCATGCCTCCGGGGTGGATGCATACGATTTCCTCGTCGTCCGCCCAGACCTGCATCAGGCGGGTCAGGTCGGCGTGTTCCAGTGCTTCGTAGAAAGCGTCTTCGGTTTCTTGCGGCGTGGCGAACATGGGCTGGTCGAACGAAAACGAAGTGGACGAAAGGCAAGGCCGGCTAGGCGCGGGATCCTGGCGAAGACCGGTCGGGGCCGAGGGTCGCGGGCAGGCGCGGGCAAGCCGAGGCAGGGCGCGAGGTCAGTGCCCGTGCCCGCTCAGCACGGTGCCCGGCTTCAACCGGTATTCGGCGCCGCAGTAAGGGCAGCGCGTCGAACCGGTATGGGCGACGTCCAGGAACACGCGCGGATGCATGCTCCACAGCGGGGCCTTGGGATTGGGGCAGTAAACGGGCAGGTCTTCGGCGCCGACCTCGATGATTTCATGTTTGGAGGCAGTGGCGGCAGCGGTCATGGCAGGTCCTGGGACGATGGGTGCTTCGAATAGCGCAACGATAGCGGAGGAATCGATGTACGGGTAGGTGGGGCTTCACACCTTGGTCAACCACGACTGGTACTTGGCGTTGCGGCCCTGGACCATGTCGAAGAAGGCTTTCTGCAGGCGCTCGGTGACGGGGCCGCGGCGGCCGGCGCCGATGCGGCGATTGTCGACTTCGCGGATGGGCGTGACCTCGGCCGCCGTGCCGGTAAAGAAGGCTTCGTCGGCGATATAGACGTCGTCGCGGGTCAGCCGGCGGGTCAGCACCTGTATGCCCAGGTCGGCCGCCAGGGCGTGGATGGTCGATCGCGTGATGCCCGTCAACGCGGACGCGATCTCGGGTTCCACCAGCACGCCGTCCTTGACGATGAAGATGTTTTCGCCCGCGCCTTCCGCGACGAAACCGTCGGTGTCCAGCAGCAGGGCTTCGTCATAGCCGTCCTGCAGCGCTTCCGAGTTGGCGATGATGGAATTCGCGTAGGTGGTGGCCACCTTGGCGCGCGGCATGGTGACGTTCACGTGCTGGCGCGAATAGGACGACACCTTGACGCGGATGCCGTTGGCCAGGGCTTCTTCGCCCAGGTAGGCGCCCCAGGGCCAGGCGGCGATGGCGACGTGCACCTTGGCGCCCTTGGGCGACACGCCCATTTTTTCCGAACCGTAGAACACCAGGGGCCGCAGGTAGCAGGACTCCAACTGGTTGGCGCGCACGACTTCGCACTGCGCGGCTTCCAGCGTTTCGGCGTCGTAGGGAATGGGGATCTGGTAGATGTGGGCGGAGTTGAACAGCCGCTTGGTGTGATCCTGGAGGCGGAAAATCGCGGTGCCGGTGTCCGTCTTGTAGGCACGGACGCCTTCGAACACGGACAGCCCGTAGTGCAGCGAGTGCGTCAGCACGTGCGTGGTGGCGTCGCGCCACGGAACCATTTTGCCGTCATACCAGATGAGTCCGTCGCGGTCGGCCATCGACATGTTCGTTCTCCTTGAGTGGGCGGTATTGTATCAAGCGGACGGCTACAATATGCCCCATTGCGGTGCGCGGTATGCCCCACTGTGCGCCATTTTTGTCCGCCCGCGCGGCGGCATCAACCCCCTCGTACCAGGTCCGCTGTTGTCGTCCGAGCCGGCAGTTTCCGATACCGATGCGCCAGCCATCCGGCAGGAGCGGTGGAGCGCCGCCCGCCAGGGCGCGCAGGCCGTCGCGCCCACCCTGATCGCGACCGGTACATGGGGCCTGGTGACCGGCGTCGCCATGGTCAAGTCCGGCCTGACGGAGTCCATGGCGTTGATGATGTCGCTGGCCCTGTATGCGGGGTCCGCGCAGCTGACGTCCCTGCCTCTGATCGCCTCCGGGTCGCCGTTGTGGCTGATCTTCGCCGCCGGCTTCATCGTCAACCTGCGGTTCCTTATCTTCGGCGCGGCGCTGCATCCCTATTTTCGCCACTTGCCCTGGCCGCGCCGCCTGGCGCTGGGCTACTTCACCACCGACATGAGCTTCGTGATGTTCGTGCCGCGCTATGGCGACGCCCGCGTGCGCGGCACCCGCGAGCAGCTGTGGTTCTTCATCGGGGCGATCGCGCCCGCCTGGTTCGTCTGGCAGGGGACTTCGATCGCGGGGATCTACCTGGGCGCCCTCGTGCCCACGGCCTGGTCGCTGGATTTCGCCGCGGTCCTGGCGCTGCTGGCGATCGTGGTGCCGCTGGCCACGACGCGGCCGATGCTGGCGGCCATGGTGGCGGCCGCCGCCACCGCCTGGGTGGGGCAGGTGTTTCCGCTGCGCCTGGGGCTGGCCGCGGCCGTCGTCGCGGGCGTGGCGGCGGGCATGCTGGCGGAACGTTATGGGCGGGCCCGGACGTGAACCTCGACCTGGCCTCGGAAGACGCTTATGTGTATGCGGCCATTGCGCTGTTGACGCTGTGCAGCCTCATCACCCGCGCGGGTTACCAGGTATTCGGCGATTACCTGCCGCTGTCAGACAACGTGCGCCGCGCCCTGCGCTATGCCCCCGCCGCGGCCCTGACCGCCATCATCGTCCCGGACCTGCTGCCATGGAAGGCGGGCATGGGGCCGCAACTGGACATGAGGCTGCTGGCCGGCGTGGCTGGCGTGCTGGTGTTCCTGCGCACCCGCAGCGCCGTGCTGGTGATCGTGGTGGGCATGCTGGTGCTGTGGGGCTTGCGCTGGCTGGCGCCATGATGTCCGAACGGGCTCTGGCGCCACGCCGGGTTGTAGCGTCCCCAATAAATTAACGCGGACCCTGCCAGCGGGTGCTACCTGCGTTAAAATCCAGTTATCCACAGCAATCCGGGCCTGATTCCTTCTGTTTTCGTGCTTGCACGTGGCCTCGGAATCTGCCTACTCCATGACTGAAACCAATTCTTCCGCTGCGCCTTCCACGGAAGCGCCGACTCTCTCGTTTTCGGATTTCGATCTGCACCCGCAACTGCTGGCGTCGATCACCGAGACGGGATACACCACCCCGACGCCCATCCAGGCTCAGGCCATACCGGTGGTCATCGCGGGGCGCGACGTGATGGGCGCCGCCCAGACCGGTACCGGCAAGACGGCCGCGTTTACCGTGCCTATCCTGAATCGGCTGATGCCGATGGCCAACAGCAGCGCATCGCCCGCGCGCCACCCCGTGCGCGCGCTGATCCTGACGCCCACGCGCGAGCTGGCCGACCAGGTCGCGGAAAGCGTCAAGCGCTACAGCAAGCGCACGCCCCTGCGTTCCGCCGTGGTGTTCGGCGGCGTCGATATCGGCCCGCAAAAAGAAGCGCTGCGCAACGGCTGCGAAATCCTGGTTGCCACCCCCGGCCGCCTGCTGGACCACGTCGAGCAGAAGAACGTCAATCTGGGCCAGGTGGGCATACTCGTTCTGGACGAAGCGGATCGCATGCTCGATATGGGCTTCCTGCCCGATCTGGAGCGCATCATCCGCCTGCTGCCCGCGCAGCGACAGAGCCTGCTGTTTTCCGCGACCTTCAGCAACGAAATCCGGAAGATGGCGCGTTCCTATCTGAACCAGCCGGTCGAAATCGAAGTGGCGGCGCGCAATGCCACCGCCGATACGGTGACGCAGATCGCCTACGAAATGAGCAGCGAGGGCAAGCGCGCTGCGGTCGTGCATCTGGTGAAATCGCGCAACCTGAACCAGGTCATCGTGTTTTCGAATACCAAGATCGGCACGGCGCGGCTCGCGCGCCAGCTTGAACGCGACGGCATCAAGGCGGAATCCATACACGGCGATAAAAGCCAGGCGGATCGCATGAAGGCGCTGGAGGCTTTCAAGGCCGGACAACTGGAAGTACTGGTCGCCACCGACGTCGCCGCGCGCGGACTGGACGTGGCTGGCGTTCCCTGCGTCATCAATTACGACCTGCCGTACAACGCCGAAGACTACGTGCACCGCATCGGCCGCACCGGCCGCGCGGGCGCCTCGGGCGAAGCCATCGCCCTGTATACGCCCAGCGAAGAACGCCTGCTGCTGGACATCGAAAAGCTCATCAAGCGGCCCGTGCCGCGCGGGCATCTGGACGTACCCGCCGAATTGATCGCGCGCAGCCGCGGCCATGGCGACGAAGCGCGCGGTGGACGCGAAGGTCGCGAATCCTCGGGGCGCGGCGCCAGCGATCGCCGCTACGGCGATGCCGGCGCGCGCCAGGGCGGCTCGCGCCCATCGGGACCGCGCCAGGGCGGCCCGCGCCAGGCGCCGGTCGACGATTTCTTCCTCAAGCCTTACGTGCCCAGCAATCCGGCGCCCGAAGCCGCGCCGGAAACCGAGGCGCCCGCCGAGCGCGCCGGGACCAAGCGCAAGGTCGCCGTGCTGTTGGGCGGCAGCCGCAAGCCTTCCTGATTTCCAACGGGCACCGTCGCCACGTCTGGTCATGCGATCTGGCGATGCATGTCGCCGGGCCTGACCCGGAGCAGTTGGCGACCAGGGCCGCCAGGAGGGCCGCCGGGAAGGCCGCCAGGCTAGGCCGTCAGCAGGGCACGCACGTCGGGCAAGCCCGTCGCCACCGCGGCGTTGTCGGGACCCAGCGTATCCAGCAATCGTTCCAGGTGACCGATGTGCGGCAGCATGGGCCCGTAGAACACCGTCCTGCCCGCGCGCTGCACCAGCAGCGTGGGAAAGTTCTCCACCTCTTCCTCGCCCAGCAGTTCCGGATGGTCCTCGATGTCGACCCACGCAAAGGCCGCGGCAGGCGTGCGCGCGGCCAGGGCGTCGAACTTGGGGCGGTATTCCCGGCAGGTATCGCACCAGGCGGCGCAAAAGCAGGCGACCAGGTCGATGTCGGGGCGTTGAAGCAGGGCGCGCAGGGCGGCTGTATCGTTACCGGGTTCCAGGGCGGACATATGGAGCGAACATACTGGGATTGAACATGCAGGGCGGCGGGTCGACTATTTATTTATCATACCTTCGATGCACAACCGGACCATACCCATGCGCCCATCCCCTTATCCATCGCTCAATCCGCCTCCTGCGTCGGCAGGCATGACAGGCGTGTGGCAAGCCTTCAAGCGCGCGGCGGTATCGCAATGCCACCCGGCCATGCTGTTCGCGGTGCTGCTGCCTTTCCTGATCGCGCTGGTGGGTGCGATGCTGCTGTTGTGGTTCTGCTGGACCCCGCTGACGGATTGGCTGCGCGACGAAGCTTCCAGGTGGAGCGTCGTCAACAACGTCGACGAATGGCTGGTGACGGTGGGGCTGTTCTCGCTGAAGGTCTATCTGGTGCCGGTGGTGGCCGCCGCCATCCTGCTGCCGGTTTCGGGGATACTGGGCCTGGCCATCGCGGCGATATTCGTCATGCCGCTGGTGCTGCGGCATGTCGGCCAACGCGAGTACGCGGCGGTCGGCAAGCAAGGCAAGTTCGGCACGGCGGTCAGCGTCTGGAACGCGTTGTGGGTGAGCCTTGCCTTCGCCCTGGGCTGGCTGTTGACGCTGCCCCTGTGGCTGGTGCCCCCCATGGCCGTGCTGCTGTCCGTATTCTGGTGGGCCTTCGCGTTCTCGCGCATGATGCGCATCGATGCCATCGTCGAGCACGCCAGTCCCGAGGAACGCCGCATCCTGCTGCGCCGGAACAACGTGGGCTTCTGGGTCGTGGGCCTGATATGTTCGCTGATCAATCTGCTGCCGCCGGCCTGGGTCTTCCTGCCCGTGTTCTCGGCGCTGGTGTTCGCCCACTACGGCCTGGACGCCTTGCAGCGCCTGCGGCAGGAAAAGGTCATCGAAATGGCGAGGTTCCCAAATGTCTCTTGATTCCACCACGCCCCGCATCGGGCTGATCATCGTCGGCGACGAAATCCTGTCCGGCCGCCGGCAGGACAAGCATTTTGCCAAGGTGATCGAGCTGCTGTCCGCGCGGGGGCTGCGCCTGTCCTGGGCTGAAATCCTGCCCGACGACAGGGATGCCTTGATCGCCGGCTATCGCCGCAGCTTCGCCAGCGGCGACATCGTGTTTTCCTGTGGCGGCATCGGCGCCACGCCCGACGACCACACGCGCCAGGCCGCCGCCGCGGCGCTGGAACTGCCCTTGGTGCTGCATCCGGATGCCGAACGGGAAATTACCCTGCGCTGCGCCGAGATGGCCCAGAAGGGGCAGGGGTCGGCGGACATGAGCACGCCCGAGAACCAGCGCCGCCTGGAGATGGGGCGATTCCCGCAAGGCTGCGAAGTGGTGCCCAACCCGTACAACCGCATACCCGGATTCTTCATCCGCGATCACACTTTCGTGCCGGGCTTTCCCGTCATGGCCTGGCCCATGCTGGAATGGACGCTGGATACGCGCTATCGCCACCTGCAGCACCAGACGGCGCACGCCGAGCACGCCTTCCTGGTGTACGGCCTGCCGGAATCCCGCATCACGCCGGTCATGGAAGAAATCCAGTCGCGCTGGCCCGGGGTCAAGGCATTCAGCCTGCCCAGCGTGGGCGAGGACGGCAAATCTCCCCACATCGACCTTGGGGTCAAGGGGGAGCCGGCCGCCGCGGCGGAAGCGATGAATCACTTGCGTGCCGAAGTCGAGAGGCTGGGCGGACGGCTGACGCCTCCCGTTTGATGCAGCGGGACAGCGGGCCGGACAGCGCGGCGGGCGGGCGGTGGCTACCCGGGACCGCCGTGGCAGCGGGCCGTCCAGGTTGCCAAACGCACCCGCGTATTTCACAATACGGGAAATAACGAATTATTGCGCCGCCGCATTACCCCACATTCCGGTGGGGCGCGGGACCGGCGCATAGAGCTTATGACCCGCCCTTCTACGCACGGCAATACCATCCAGCAGCCTGGCGATGGCCATACGACCATCGCCATTCAGGTGATCGAGCGCGCCATGCGCCTGCTGGACGCGCTTGCCGCCCAGCCGGATCCTGTCACCTTGAAGGAACTGGCCGCCACGACCGGGCTGCATGCATCCACGGCGCACAGGATCCTGAACGATCTGGTCGTGGGTCGCTACGTCGAACGCGTGGACAACGGCGTGTACCAACTGGGCATGCGCCTGCTGGAACTGGGATCGCTGGTAAAGGGTCGCCTAAACGTACGTGATGCGGCTAAGGCGCCCATGCACGACCTGCACGAAATGACCGGACAGACCATCAATCTGTCGGTCCAGCAGGGCGATGAAATCGTGTACATCGACCGGGCCTGGAGCGAGCGCTCCGGCATGCAGGTGGTGCGTGCGATCGGCGGCCGCGCGCCGCTGCACCTGACGTCGACCGGAAAGCTGTTCCTGTCCATGGCGGAGCCGCGTCAGGTTCGTGCCTACGCCTCGCGCACCGGCTTGGCCGGCCATACCGGGAACAGCCTGACACAGCTGGAGCAGCTGGAACAGGAGCTTTCCACGGTGCGCAGCCACGGCTACGCGCGCGACAACGAAGAGCTGGAAGTAGGCGTGCGCTGCATCGCGGCCGGGATCCACGACGACAGCGGCAAGCTGGTGGCCGGGCTGTCGATTTCCGCGCCGGCGGAGCGCATGCAGGACGAATGGATCGCTCGGCTGAAGGACACCGCCGCTCGGATTTCGGCATCGCTCGGCTATGACATCCGCGCGGTCCATGCAGGGTTCGAACAGATCGGCACCGCGGAAAACGGCGACGGCCGCTGAAAGCCCGGCTGTGCTCGGGGACGGCCGGGCAGGTGCGCGGGATACCCCGCGCAGCCTATCGTATCAGCCGTCGACCCCGTGGGACGCGGCATGCTCGGCGATCCGCAGCAGCGCTTCGTCGTCTCCATAGCGGCCCACCAGTTGTACGCCCAAGGGCAAACCACCGGGCCCGCTCGCAACCGGCAAGGCCACCGTGGGCAGATGCAGCAGCGTCCACAGCGCGCCATGGCGTGGCGAGCCGGAGTTCTCCAGCCCCGCCTCGGCCTCTCCATCGGTGGCCGGGTAGACCAGGGCATCGACACCGTCGAACAGCATTCCGGCGCGGCAGCGGCCCAGCGCCGCGCGCTGCTGCATGGCCATATACGAAGGCAAGTCGATATCCTCGCCGCTGGCCATGCGGGCGGTCAGGCGCGCGCTGAGCCTGCCGGCATCCGTGCGGCGTTCATGGGCAAGGGCGTGGCGCGCGTCATAGGCCACCAGGCGACCCTGATCCTCTATCAGCGCTTCGAACTCGGCCGGCAGCGGGCGTTCGCTGATCGCGTAGCCGGCGGACGCCAGCCGGTCGACCCACGAGCGCAATGCCTGGACTGCCTCGGGACTGGCGTAGCGCCACTGGGATGACAGGCAGATGCCGAGCCGGTAGCGGCTATCCGCGGGCGCCGTTTCGAAGCGTCGGCCATGGATGCCCAGCACGGTGGCCGCGGCGTCGCCGACATTGCGCGCCAGCACGCCCACGGTATCCTGCAAGGGGCTGAGCAGCCCCACGCCGGCCGTCGATACCAGGCCGAAGCTGGGCTTGTAGCCGACCACGCCGCAGTAGATGGCTGGGCGTGTGATGGAGCCGGTGGTCTGGGTGCCCCAGGCCACCATCGCCATGCCGTCCGCCACCGCGGCCGCCGAGCCGCTGGAAGAGCCGCCGGGCGTGTGTGCCAGATCGAGTGGGTTGCGCGTGGGACCAGGCGTCTGCGTGGCGAATTCGCTGGTGACGACCTTGCCCATCAGAACGGCTCCCTGCTCGCGGGACAGGGCCACGCAGGCCGCGTCGCGGCCGGTGCGGTGCCCGGCATAGATGGCCGAGCCATATGTCGTGGGGTAATCGGCGCTCTGGATGACGTCCTTGACGGCGAAGGGGATGCCGGCCAGCAGGCCGCCGCGCCGGCCCGCATCGATCTCGTCGGCCTGTGCGCGCACGCGAGCCGGATCGCAGGCGGCATAGGCTTGCACCTGCGCATCGCGGGCCTCTATCCGGGCCAGGCACATCTCGGCCAGATCCCGCGCGCGTAGCTCGCCAGCCTCCATCCGGCGCAGCGCTTCCGCTATGCCGGGCAACTCATTCGATCGTTCCATCTTCTACTACTCGAGGCGGATGTTGGCGTCCTTGATGACCTTGGCCCACTTGTCGTGCTCGGCCTGCACGAAACGCGCGAAGTCCTGCTGGCTGCCCGAATTCGGTTCCGCGCCCTGGCGGCGGATCTGCTCCGCGGTCGCCGGCGCGGCCAATACCTTGGCGGTCTCGTCATGCAGGCGGGCGACCAACTCGGCGGGCATCCTGGCCGGACCGAACAACGCGAACCAACCATCCACGGCGTAGCCCGGCAGGCCCGCCTCCGCGATCGTCGGAACGTTGGGCAGCAGCGGCGAACGCTGCGTGGATGTCACGCCCAGCGCGACCAGCTTGCCGGCCTGTATATGCGGCAGGCACACAGGCAGGTTGCAGAACATCACCTGTACGCGGTTGCTCATCAGGTCGGGCAAGGGCTCGCTGCCGCCCTTGTAGGGGATATGCACCATATCGGTCCCCGACATGCTTTTGAACAGCTCGGCCGACAGATGCTGGCTGCCGCCGGCGCCGCCGGACGCATAGCTGTAGTTGTTCGCCTTCAGTTCTTCGATAAGCGCGGCTACGCTGCGCGCTTTCACCTGGGGATTGACGACCAGCACATTCGTGACCGATGCGACATTCGCGATGGGTACGAAATCCTTCATCGGGTCGAACTTCAGGTTCGAATACAGGCTGGGATTGATGGCATTCGTGCTGGCCGCTCCCATCAGCAGCGTATAGCCGTCGGGCGCGCTCTCCGCTACATAGCCTGCGCCGATATTGCCGCCCGCGCCGGCCTTGTTCTCCACGACGACGGACTGTCCCAGGCGTTCCGCCAGGCCGGAAGCGACGATGCGCGCCAGCTGGTCCGTCACGCTGCCGGGCCCGAAGGGCACGATCAGCCGGATGGGCTTGGCCGGATAGGGAGCAGCCTGCGCATGGACCGCCGGTGCGGCGGCCAGGGCCAGGGTCAGGCCGACGGCGAGCGTCGCCAGGCGGCGTTTGCGGATGGACATGTATTTCCCCTCGACGGTGTGGTCCACGGGCGGAACGATTCGCGCCCTGAGCTTCCGGCATCGTAGGAAAAGGCGATCCATATATCCAATATAAAATTCTGCTGCCGTTGATACGATAATCGTCTCAATCTGCTGGCTCGCGCCCTCGTGCGCCTCCATCGTCTTGCCAATGATCCGGAGATCCCGTGGCGCTCTTTTCCCGTCAGATGATTGCCTTCATGGCGGTGGCCGAAGAGCTGCACTTCGGCCGCGCGGCGCAACGCCTGCATGTCAGCCAGCCGCCCTTGAGCCAGCAGGTCCGCCTGTTCGAGGAAAGAGTCGGCGTGCCGCTCATCGAGCGCTCCACCCGCACCGTCAGGCTGACGGCGGCCGGCCTCGCGCTGCGCAACGCCCTGCAGCGCCTGATGGACGACGGCGATGCGGCGCTTACCGCCGCGCGGCGCGTGGCCGTCGGGGAGTCCGGCCTGCTGCGCATCGGTTTCACGCCCACGGCCGCCTATCGGCTGGTGCCCGCCGCGGTCGGCACGTATCGCCAGCAGTACCCGGGCGTGCACCTGTCCATGATCGAGGCCGATACCGCGCATTTGCATGCGCTGCTGCGCCATGACAGGCTCGACATCGCCGTGACGCGTCGCCACGAAAACATCGCGGATGACGACCTGCACACGGAGCCCGTCGATACCGAACCCCTGGTTGTGGCGCTGCCCGCGCACCATCCCCTGGCCGCCCGGGACGAGATCGACATTACCGAGCTGGCGGATATGCCGCTCGTGGGCTTCGTGCGCGCGCAATCGGAATACTTCCATGCGCTGCTGAACGAGCTGTTCAGGGCGAACGGCGTTGCGCCGGACATAGTCATGGAAAGCCTGCTCCCGACCTTGCTGACGCCGGTGGCGGCTGGCGTGGGCGTGGCGGTCGTCCCGGCGTCGATCAGCGAACTGCGGCCGCGCGGTGTCAGATACCTGCCCCTGAAGGCAAAGGTACTGCCATGCTCGACCCTGTATGTCGCCTATCGGAAGGACGGCATCAACCCGGCCGTGCCGCGAATGCGGGCAGCCCTGGTCGATGCGGGGGTGGTGAACGCGGGGATGATCTAGCCGGCCCGCGTGCATCCCGAAGGCTCGGGGATGCACGGGGCGTGCGCCGTGGTCCTTACTGCTTTTCGACCTTGGCTTTCTTGAACAGCTCAGCCCATTGCGGCACCTGCTGCTTGACCTTGGCGTCCAGGGCCTGGGGATTGGCCTCGTCGACCAGGACGGTGGCGCCCAGCGTCTGCATGCGTTCCTGGAACTTGGGATCCTTCACGCCCGCCTGCAAGGCCTTGACCAGCTTGTCCACGACAGGCTTGGGCGTGCCCTTGGCGACCCACATGCCGTGCCAGATGCCGACTTCGAAGCCCTTGTAGCCCGATTCGTCCATCGTCGGCAGGTCCGGCAGCGTCGCCACGCGCTTCAGGCTGGTGACGGCGTAGGCCTTGACCTTCTTGGCGTTGATCTGTTGGGTGGTATTGGTGGTCTGGTCGCACAGCATGTCCACCTGCTTGCCCAGCAGGTCGTTCATGGCGGGCGCAGTGCCCTTGTACGGAACCGTCAGCAACTGCACGCCGAAGGCTTCGTTCAGCATGGTGCTGCACAGATGGCTGGCGGCGCCGATGCCGGCATTGGCCAGCGTGATCTTGTCCGAATTCTTTTTGACGTATTCGGCCAGTTCCTTGATGTTGTTGGGCGGGAAGTTGTCGCGCGCCAGGATGGTCATGGGCACGTCGACCACCAGGCCGATGGGTTCGAAGCTCTTGTAGGGGTCGTAGCCCGGATCCTTGTACAGCGACGGCGCCGTCGAAAATCCCACATGCATCAGCAGTACGGTGTAGCCGTCGGCGGGCGCGCGGGCCGCGAATGTGGTCCCTATCGTGCCGCCGGCACCGCCCTTGTTCTCCACGATGACCGATTGGCCCAGCGACGGCCGCATGGCCTCGGCCAGCGATCGGGCGACGTTGTCGGTCGGTCCGCCTGCAGCGAACGGAACCACCATATTGATGACGTGGTCCGGATATTCGGCGTGCGCGGCGCCTGCCGCGGACAACGCGACGGCCGTGAGGACAGCGGCTAGCCGACGGGAAGGGAAGGGCATGTTGTCTCCTGGATCTGCGGATGCATTATGGTCATGAGCGCCTGCTGGACTACCCGCCGGGGGATACCCGCCGAGGCTCACTCTGAGGCCCAGTCTAGGCAATAAGCAGGGACGCGTCACCCTAGTTGTTTCCCCATGTTGCGCCTGCTCCACGGATCTCTATCTTTCGGTCCGAGTATTGAAGGCGTCATGTTGTCGCGCCATATTTCCCGGGTGTTTCCCGGGCGATGTTCCCGGGTTTTTTACCCGGCTATGGCCGGTTTTGTTTTTGCTCCCCGGCGATTTGTTTTTCTTTGTTGCGGCGCACCAAAAGTGCTTGACATCGATTCTGAGCTGCCTACAATGTGAATTGTGCAGTGCAACAACGGCTCGGGATTGGTGGTAGGCCGCGAGCCGGAGGCGTCTCCAGCAATATACGGGACCCTCTGCTGTCTTCCGCTTCCCATGTCAATTCCGCCCCCCGTGCAGGGGCACTAGAGGAGATCCCCTAATGAGCGCTATTCCGCAACAAGTTTTCGCCCGCCAGAAAGCCAGCATCAATACCCTGGTCGCCACCCAGTCGGCGCTGTTCGCCGGCTTCGAAAAGCTGAT
Organism: Bordetella genomosp. 8; assembly: GCF_002119685.1. Classification (NCBI taxonomy): domain Bacteria; kingdom Pseudomonadati; phylum Pseudomonadota; class Betaproteobacteria; order Burkholderiales; family Alcaligenaceae; genus Bordetella; species Bordetella genomosp. 8. Next base: position 1,268,180 of record NZ_CP021108.1, read on the forward strand.
CGACCTGAACCTGAAGGTCATCAAGGCCACCATGGATGAAGTCGCCCTGCGTTCGCAGCAGGCCGCCGATGTAAAGGATCCGCAGGAAGCCCTGGCGTTCTCCACCGGCCTGGTGCAGCCCAGCGCTGAAAAGGCCCTGGCCTACGGCAAGCACGTGTACGACATCGTCGCCGGCGTGCAAGGTGAACTCGTGAAGCTCGGCGAAGAGCATATCGCCGACAACCAGGCGCAGCTGTCCGAAGCCATCGACCAGATGGCCAAGAATGCCCCCACCGGCACCGAAGGCGCCGTGGCCCTGATCAAGTCCTCGCTGGCCACCGCGACCAGCGCGTATGACTCGATGACCAAGGCTGCCAAGCAGGCCGCCGAAGTCGCCGAATCGAATCTGAATGCCGCCGCCAATGCGACCTTCAAAGCTGCGTCGGATGCCGCCGATGCCGCCAACAAGGTCGCCACGCCGCGCAGCCGCCGCGCCGCCGCCTGAGCCGAGATCGTTCACAGGTAGCACGCGCCGCCCTGCGGCGTCATCGAAGTAAGCCAGTTTGAGCAGAGCTGGAGCTGGGCCGCCCTATGGGCGGCCCTTTTTTGTCTGCCGTCGCCAGGCGCACCTGGTCCAGCAGCGCTTCGATGGGGTGACGGATGTGTCGGCCGCGCGGGACAGGCCCGGCGGCGGCCGTGCGCGCGACGCTCAGGTGGCGCGCTTCGACACCGCGTCCACGCATTCGCGGACCAGCTCCGGGCCGCGGTAGATCAGGCCGGTGTACAGCTGCACCGCATCGGCCCCGGCCGCCATTTTTTCCGCTGCCTGGCGGCCGCTGTGGATACCGCCCACGCCGATGATGGACAGGCTGGACCCCAAGCGTTGCTTCAAACGGGCGATCACCGCAAGGCAGAGTTCGTGCACCGGCGGGCCCGACAGGCCGCCTGCTTCGTCGGCATGCGGCAGGCCGGCCACGGCCGTGCGCGACAGGGTGGTGTTGCTGGCGATCACGCCGTCCACGCCATAGCGGGTGAGGATATCGGCGATCGCATCGACCTGTTCCGGCGTCAGGTCGGGCGCGATCTTGACGGCCAGCGGCACGTCGCGGCCATGCGTATCGGCCAGTTCCTTGCGCGTGTCGCGCAGGCGGCTCAGCAGGTCGCTGAGCTCGTCGCCGCCCTGCAGGGAACGCAGGTTCTGCGTGTTCGGTGACGATATGTTCACCGTCACGTAGTCGGCGTGCGGAAACACGCCGCGCAGCCCCTTCAGGTAGTCGTCCGCGGCCTGGGCGATGGGCGTGTCGGCGTTCTTGCCGATATTCAATCCCAGGATTCCACCGCGCGCCCGCCACTGGCTGCGCTTGACGTTGGCGATGAACGCATCCAGTCCCAGATTGTTGAAGCCCAGCCGATTGATCAGCGCATTCGCCTTGGGCAGCCGGAACAGCCGCGGCTTGGGATTGCCCGGCTGCGGCCGTGGGGTCACCGTGCCGACCTCGACGAAGCCGAAGCCCAGGTTGCCCAGCGCATCGATATAGGCCCCGTTCTTGTCCAGCCCCGCGGCCAGGCCGACGGCGTTCGGCACGCGCAGGCCCATCAGCGTTACCGGCGCCAGCGGCGCGGCGTGCAGCAGTGAACGCGTCAGTCCGCATTCATAGGCGCGCTGCAGGCTTTTCAGCGTGACTTCATGCGCGGTTTCGGCGTCCATGGCGAACAGGGCCTGGCGCGCGATCGGATAGGCGTGGAACAGGATAGACATGGGGCGGCATTGTAGAGCCATCCGCCGGCGGCGTGGGGCGTATCAGCGCGGCCCGTCTTCGTGCGCGGGGGGGCTCTGCCAGAGGCCCTCGATCAGCAACTGCGAAGGGCGAAAGCCGGCCTTGTAGGCCATCTTGCGGCTGGCGCCGATCCAGTACCCCAGGTACAGCCAGGGCAGGTCCAGCACGCGGCACTGGTCGATCTGCCACAGGATGCTGTAGGTACCCAGGCTGCCGGGATGATCGGGATCGTAGAAGGTGTAGACCGACGACAGACCTTCGTCCAGCACGTCGATGATGGACACCATCGCCAGGGTCCCATCCGGGTCGCGGAACTCCACCAGCCGGGTGTTCACGCGGCTGGTCAGCAGGAATTGCGCGTATTGCGTGCGGCTGTCCTCATCCATGCCGCCGCCTGGGTGGCGGCCCTGCTGGTAGCGCGTGTAGAGCTCGTAGTGCTCCGGCGACCAGGCCAGCTCGGCCACGAAGGGCCGCAGGTCGGCGTGTCGCTTCCAGGCCCGGCGCTGGGTGCGGCTGGGCGTGAACCCTTTGGCGTCCACGCGCACCGGAATACAGGCCTGGCAGCCATCGCAGTGCGGTCGATAGGTGAACAGGCCGCTACGGCGGAAGCCTTGTTCCACCAGTTGCGAATAGGTGCCGGCATGGATCAGGTGGCCCGGCGCGGCCACTTGCGAGCGCGCCTGGCGCCCCGGCAGGTAGCTGCAGGGGTAGGGGGCCGTGGCATAGAACTGCAGGGTAGAGAAAGGGAGTTCTTTTAGCTGGCTCATGCGCGGCCGCCAGCCGGTGTGAGGCCCGGTGGCGGTTCGGACATGATAACGCCAGTCGCGCTAGCACGCGCCATCGGTTTCCGCGGCCGGCAGGGGCAGCAGCCGGCCTTGCGTATCGAGCCGGCCGGGGCGCCAGGGCGGCGCGGGCCGGGCCACCAGTTCCGCCACCCGGGCGACGAACCGCGCGCGCGGCAGCGGCCGCGCGCCCAGGCTGGCCAGATGGCCGGTCTGCTGCTGGCAGTCTATCCAGGGCACGCCGTGGCTGGACAGGAAGCGCACCAGGTGCGCCAGCGCGATCTTGGATCCGTCCGTCACGCGCGTGAACATCGATTCGCCGAAGAACATCGCGCCCAGGCTGACGCCGTACAGCCCGGCGCACAGCTCGCCGTCGACCCAGGTTTCTACGCTGTGCGCGGCGCCGGCGCGGTGCCAGTCGGTATAGACGTCGCGCATCTCGCGCGTGATCCAGGTGCCGGACAGGTGGTCGCGGGGCGCGGCGCAGGCTTCCAGCACCTGCTCGAAGGCGGTGTCCACGCGCACCTGGACGTGAGGCTGGGCCTGTTGTTCATCGCGCGCCAGGCGACGCAGCAGCTTGGCCATCGAGTGCGAGACGACGAAGTCTTCGCAGGCCAGCACCATGCGCGGATTCGGCGACCACCACAGCACCGGTTCGCCGGCCGAATACCAGGGAAAGATACCGCGGGAATAGGCTTCGGTCAGGCGCGCCACGGACAGGTCGGCGCCGGCCGCGAGCAGGCCGTCGGGCTCGCTCATCGCGGACTCGACCGGCGGCAGCGGCGTGTCGGGATCGACCCAGGGAAGCTTCAATGATGCTCGAGCGAGTAGCGGTGGGTGGCGAAGACACCCCGCCGGCGGTCGTCCAGGTAGTGCCGCAGCGTCGTGACGACGGTGCGGAACGACAGGTCATCCCAGGGGATGTCCGCTTCATCGTAGTAGCGCGCTTCCAGGCTTTCGGGGCCGGGATCGAGCTCCGGACCCAGGGCGCGGGCCAGATAGTAGATGTGCACCTGATCCACCTGCGGCACGTCGATGACGGTGAAGAGCTCGCCCAGTTCCACGCGGGCGCCGGATTCTTCCAGGGTTTCGCGGGCGGCTCCCTGCGCCGAGGTTTCGCTCAGCTCCATGAACCCGGCCGGCAGCGTCCAGGTGTCGTAGCGGGGCTCGATGGCGCGGCGGCACAGCAGGATGCGGTTTTCCCACACCGGCACGGTACCCACCACGACCCGCGGATTCTGGTAGTGGATGGCGCCGCAGTGGTCGCAGATGTCGCGTTCGCGATTGTCGCCGTCGGGCACGCGCCTATCGACCGGCGATCCGCACTGGCTGCAGAATTTGGCGCGGCGGGGAGCCGGGAAATAGTGTGGGGGCTGTTCGCTCATGATGCCGATTCTACCGGCTTGGCCGGAAGGCCGGGGTTGGCCACGAAGCCCAGTTCGCGCGGCAGGCTGCCGCGCGGGATCCGGCGCAGGGGCGCCCGGTCTTTCGACGCCGGATGGCGTACCTGAAGCACGGCGCCCTCTTCCAGGGCGGCCGCCGCTTCCAGCGCGTCGCCGCCGTCCTCCAGCCGCATGGCGTCCATCACGACGGCAACGTCCCGCCCCGCCACCATGCCCGGGCCGACATCCGTCCGCGCATACAGCTGGTGCGCATCGTCCAGATACCAAGCGGCGACGTCGCCCACGGCCTGGCCGGTATGGGTTTCCAGCACCGAAGCGTCCGCGCCGCTGCGCAGGATATAGGGGGCCGCGTCCAGGCGGACGTAGACGCGCTGCGGCCCGTTCTGGAAGAACCAGCGGCCCTGTTCGTCGTGACCGTAGTTGCGATCCATGAAGGCCAGGATGGCGGTGTTGGAAATCGACATGCCCGGTCCGGCCTGCGCGGCATTGCCCTGCGGATGCAGCTTCCAGCGGCCCTGGGCGTCCAGCGACAGCCAGCCTGCCACGGCGGGAACGTCGGGCCAGCGGGCGATGGCTTCCAGCACTGATGGGTCCATGGGGTCTCCTGGTGTCCGTGCGGATGGCGCGGCGGCTAGCCCGCGCCGGCTTCGGCCAGCGTCGAGGGCAGCAGCGAGATGCCGCCGGCAAGCGTTGCGCCCGGGGCCAGTACGACTGTTCCGGTGGCAGGATCCGCGACCGTCGCATTGCCGCTGGCGGCGGTGCCGCCCGCATATCGGTTGAAGGCATCGGTCATGTGCGAAACCGGTTCGATGGCCAGGTGCGGCTTGCCGGGCGGGGTGAAGATGACGAGATGGCTGAATGCGGCGTCCGCTTCCAGCCTGACGGCGGCATCGCGTTCCGGCCAGGCCACGCACGCATGGCCGGAGAAATCGCGGAAAACGTTGTCGTAATCGGTTTCCGTCACCGCCAGGCGGGTCGCCAGCGCCGCCGGGGGCGGCGCCAGGTGCGTGGGCAGATGGTCGGCGTCGTTGACCCACATATCGCCGACGCCCGCGCGTATCCAGGTTTCAGCGGTGCGCGGGAAATACGGATGCCAGCCCAGGCCGGCGGGCTGCGGCAGGGTGCCGGTGTTGCGGATGGACAGCGTCATGCGCAGGCCATTTTCGCGCAGGTCGAACGTCTGCCGCGCGGCATAGGGGAAGGGCCAGGCCGGCGACGCGTCCTCGGGCACGTAGTCCTGTTCCAGCACGGCCTGGTGGCCGGTGCGCGAGGCGATGCGCCAGGGCCGCTGCCACGCCAGGCCGTGCATGGGCAGCGGCGCGTAATCGACGGTGGGCGGGATGGCGTAGGCGTGACCGCCGAAGCGCAGGCGTCCGCCGCCGATGCGGTTGGAGTAAGGCAGCAGGGGATAGCAGGCCGTGAGTCTGGCGATATCGGGCAGGCCGTCGCTGGGTCGCAGGATGGGGATGCCGCGCCAGGAGTAGCGCAGGATGGTCCCGCCCAGGCCGGGGCAGAGTTCGACGCTGGCATCGCCATGTTGCAGCCGCAGTATGGGGGTGTCGCGGGGTATTGTGTCGTTCATGGGCCGATTATGGCTCATCCACGCATGCCCGGTCCTCGCTGGAGGGGGCCCGGCGGGAACATGTTTTGCGGCGCGCGGCAGGCAGCGGAGCCGTTTCCGCGACGGAGCCTCACCATGAAAAAGACGCGTAAACAGCAGGCGAGAAAACGTTCGGCCCTCCTGGCCGTGCTCTACGTCGCCACGGCCATCGTGCTGGCCATGGCGCCCTGGGCGGCTTCCAGCGTGCAGGCCGCGGACCAGCGGTCGTCTTCGGGCTCTTCGCGCCCGTTGATGCCGGGCAACCAGCCGGCGGGAACGGGGCTGAACCAGCCTGTTCCCGGTTCCACCATGGGGCCGAACGGGCAGCGTCCCGGCACGCCCGCGCCGCCGGCCGGTACCGGCGTGCCGCCGACGTCGAAGGTGCCTTCGGGCGCGCCGTCCAGCTCCATGCCGGGGCAGGGCACCGTAAGCGGCAGCAAGGGAGCGCCCGGTTCGATCGGCGATCCCGCCGGTGGCACGGCGGGGTCGCGCGGGGCCAAGGACAATCAGCTCGGCCGTTGAAGCCGGTACGGAGCGCTTGTCCGGGCGGCTGGCCCCTCGCATCCGGAAATGCCCCGGGGCATCCTCAGAAAAAAGCCGCCCCGTCGGGGCGGCTTAAGCTCGTGTGAGATTCGGTCTACCAAACCAAATCCAAGGCAATTTTGCCGTCATTACGGCAACTTAGGAAGTTGGCGTTAACCACGATGCTGCCAGGTTAGGTCAGCAACCCTTGACAGTAATCCTTGAGACGGCGACACCAATGAAAACGGCCCCCATCGCTGGGGGCCGCTGAAATCCTGGAGGCGCAAGCCGGAATCGAACCGACGTACACGGATTTGCAATCCGCTGCATAACCACTCTGCCATTGCGCCTTGATATTGCCTGGTATTGCTTTGATAGCCTTGCTGCTGCTTCGCTATCGCCTGCGGCGATCCCCTCAGGGCCCGCGGTGATCCCCTAAGGGAAGCCCAAGATTCTAACATCATCCGCGGGCGGCCTGCAGCGTCGCTCGTCAGGCCGTGCAGAGCGCCTGCCGGGATGCATAAAATCCGCGCGGAACAGCAAAGGGGATTCCGTGAACGAGATCCGCGCCATTTCGCTTTTTGTCAGGACGGCCACGCTGGGCAGCCTGCGCAAGGCCGCTATCGAGCAGGGCGTGACGCCGCAGGCGGCCAGCCTGGCGGTCACGCAACTGGAAAAGCATCTGGGCATACGGCTGTTCCATCGCACCACCAGGCGGATCAGCCTGACCGACGAGGGCCGCCGCTTCCTGGAATCCGTGCAATCGCCGCTGGATGCGCTGAACGACGCCATGCACAGCGCCCGCCACGCGGACCTGGCGAGCGGGCCATTGCGGGTCACCGCGCCGCGCAGCCTGGGCTACTCGGTGCTGTGGCCGCTGTTCGAGGCTTTCGCGCGGGCGCATCCCGACGTGCACCTGGACATCCAGCTGGAAGACCGCCTGCAGGATTGGGTGGCCGAACGCATCGACGTGGGCTTTCGTACAGGGCAGCAGCCGGACGGACGCATCATCGCGCGGCGGGTCCTGCCGATACAGCTGATCGTGTGCGCGTCGCCGGAGTATCTGGCGCGCCATGGCGCGCCGGCCGGCATCGAGGATCTGGGCGCGCATCGCTGCACGGGGTATCTGCAGCCGAATACGGGCAAGGTGGCGCCCTGGGAATTCCAGGTAGGCGACGACGTCGTCTACCGCGACGTGCCGCCCGCCATCTGCATGAACGATCCCGACCTGGAAACGCGCGCCGTGCTGGCGGGGTTGGGGATAGGGCAGCTGGGGAGCTTCAACGCGGTACCCCTGATCCGGGCGGGGCAATTGGTGCCGCTGCTGCTGTCGCACACGGTGCAGCGTATCGCGATGTACCTGTACTACGCGCGCCGTACGCAGATGCCGAAACGGGCGCGGCTGTTCATCGACTTCATGATGGAACGGCTGCTGGCCAGCACCGAATGGCATCTGGGCGAGGAAGAACTGCGCGCCGGAAAGCCGGCGCGCAAGCGCCAGCCGCGCAAGGGATGATCGTGCGCGGATGCCCCGTGTACGCCCCGTGGGCGTGGCCCGTGATTCGGAGCTTCGCGCCAGACCCGGGCTTCGTGCGTGGCGCACGACCTTACCTGGGAAAGTCCGTCGACGCGGCCAGCTCGCTCCAGGCGGCGGTTTCCTCGGCGACGTAGGCGTTCTTGTCGGCGATGGCGGCCAGCGTATCGGTACCGAAAGGCATGCGCAGCGGCGGCTGGTCGGCGTCCACCAGCTTGATCATCGCGGCGGCCAGGCGCTTGGGGTCGCCCGGCTGCTGATGGTTGATCTGCACTGCCCGTTCGCGGACCTGGCCGGCGGTTTCCGCGTAGTCGGCGATGATCGTGGGCGACTTCACCAGCGAGGTCGCATCCAGGAAGTCGGTCCGGAAATAGCCGGGCTCGACCACCGTGGCATGGATGCCCAGCGGCGCCAGCTCGTCGTGCAGGGCTTCGGTCAGGCCTTCGACCGCGAACTTCGTGGAGCAGTACACGCCGAAACCCGCCGCGCTGCGATAGCCGCCGATGGATGAGATGTTGATGACGTGGCCGGCCTTCCGTTCGCGCATATGGGGCAGGATGGCGCGCGTGACGTTCAGCAGTCCGAAGACGTTGGTGTCGTACATCCGGCGGACGTCGGCGTCGTCGGCCTCTTCGACGGCGCCCAGCAGGCCGAAGCCGGCATTGTTGATCAGCACGTCGATGCGGCCGAAGCGGCCGATGGCGGCGCTGGCGGCGGCACGGGCCTGCGTTTCATCGGTGACGTCGAGCTGGACGGCCAGCACGTTGGGCGCGTCGCCGAAACGTTTCGCCAGAGCGGCGAGGTTGCGGCCGGCCACCACCACGGCGTTGCCGTCGGCCAGGGCCGCGTCGGCGATCAGGGCGCCCAGGCCGCGCGCGGCGCCGGTAATGAACCACACGCGCTTGAAAGAGGATGAAGTCGTAGTCGTCATGGCAATTCTCCGGGATATCAGGTGAGAGGGCACGGCCCGCATGCATTTGCTTGTGGCGCCGCGTTCGATGCCACTTTAGGTTTCCGCCCGTATCCGGCCTAGCCACGGAATACTGATTTGATTGACAAGAAAAACTTGTTAATCCGTCCTCCATGGCCTCGCAAGCGGGTTGCCAGCAAGGGTCGTTTACGATGTCCCCGAAGCGTCGCGCGGCGGCTGGAGGCCGGCCTGCGGCGCGGGCGCGCCAAGCATCCCGACTCTGTCGCGCCAAACACGGAGAACTGCCCATGATCGGTTTTGAGATCCATACCCGCCGCCGCGCCGTCGCCGCCAATATCGTCGCCAAGTACGTCGGCCTGCCCGTCGCCAATATCAGCGACGTCATGTCCCGGATGACCGCCGGCGGCCCGCGCCTGCGTCCCATGCATGACGGCAGCTTCATGGCGGGACCGGCGCTGACGGTCCGTACGCGGCCGGGCGACAACCTGATGGTGCACAAGGCGCTGGACCTGGCGGCGCCGGGCGACGTGGTCGTGGTGGATGCCGGCGGGGATCTGACCAATGCCATCATCGGCGAAATCATGGTGTCGTACGCCAAATCGCGGAAGCTGGGCGGCATCGTCATCAATGGCTCGATCCGCGACGCCGGTGCCTTGCGGCGCGGCGATTTTCCGGTGTTCGCGGCAGGCATTACCCATCGCGGCCCCTACAAGGACGGCCCGGGCGAAATCAATTGCACCATCGCGCTGGATGGCATGACCATCGAGCCGGGCGACCTGGTCGTCGGCGACGACGACGGCCTGCTGTGCATTCCCTACGACCAGGTGGACGCCATCTACGAAGCGGCCAAGGGCAAGCACGCTGCCGAGGAAAAGACCTTCGCCAACATCGCCGCGGGCAAGCACGACACCAGCTGGGTCGATGCCCGGCTCAAGGCGCTGGGCGTGATCAAGTGAACCGGAACGTCCCGGCAGATATACGCTGGGCGGTATGGTTGATAATTTAAATTCATTTCAGACTGCATGGCTCCGACAGGATAATTTCCTTCGAAGACGAATGACAAAACAAGCACGGGGATCGCGTCGCCACGTCTGGACGAGCGATCCAACCGGCACATGCCGACCCCGGCGGGTAATGCCACCGGAGGCGGCCATAGCAGCCGCGCCATGCGGCTAGCCATATGGAGACAGTCATGGCCATGCTTTCCCGCGCGCGGCTTCATCGCGCCTGTTCCATTCCCCCTCACGACCCGCGCGTCGCGCGATCGCCTTTGACGCGCGCCGCGGCGCGGGATCCGCGCGACAGCGCGGGCTAGCGCCCGCCGCCGGCGGCACGCCCTTGCGAGCGCCGTGGCCAGGCCACGCCGCATACCGATCTCGACATAGACGCGCCTGCGCCCACTCCCGCGCGCAGGCGCGATGGATACGTACGTCCGTCGCCTGGAGGCGGGGACGTCGCGCCACACTTTTCGACCCTCTTACCTCGAACCCCTTACAGGACGACGCGCATGCAGCTTGCCAGGCACCATATCGACGGAAAGTGGACCGACTCCATCGGCGGGCGCGACAGGCACGGCGTGTCGAACAACCCCGCGACCTCGGAACCGGCGGCTCGCTACGCCGATGGTGGCGTGGAAGATGCGCAGGCCGCCATCGCCGCGGCGCGGCGCGCTTTCGAGCAGACCGCCTGGCGCCGGTCGCCGCGGCTGCGCGCCGACGTGCTGTGGGACTACGCCGTGCGCCTGGACGCTCGCAAGGAGGAAATCGCCGACTGGCTGGTGACGCTGAATGGCAAGCTGCGCCGCGAAGCGATCGGCGAGATCATGGCGGGGGTGTCGGAGCTCAAGTACTACGCCGGCCTGGCGCGAAATCTGTTCGGACGGCTGATCGAAGTGGAGCCCGGCTGCCATGCTTCGCTGCGGCGCGAGGCCGCGGGCGTGGCGGGCATCATCCTGCCCTGGAACGCGCCCATCACGCTGCTGGTGCGATCGCTGGCGCCGGCGCTGGCGGCGGGTTGTTCCACCGTCATCAAGCCGGCCTTCCAGACCGCGCTGGCCCATAACCTGGCCCTGGAATGCCTGACGGTGGATGAGCGGCTTCCGGCGGGCATCGTCAATTCCGTGATCGAAAGCGGATCCGCGGTGTCGGAGACGCTCTGCGCGTCGCCGGAGGTGGACGTTGTCAGCTTCACCGGATCCACCGCCGTGGGCAAGAAGATCGCGGCCGCCGCCGCGGGTACGCTCAAGCGCCTGTCGCTGGAGCTGGGAGGCAAGGCCCCCGCGCTGGTTTTCGCGGATGGCGCCTCGGACGCCACCATCAAGGGCATCACCGCGGGCAGCCTGATACTCGCGGGCCAGCAATGCACCGCCATCAGCCGCGTGCTGGTCCAGGACAGCGTGTATGACGACTTCACCCGCCGGCTGGCCGCATCCTTTCGATCGGTAAGGGTAGGGCCGGGCAACGATCCCGGATCGCAGATGGGCAGCCTGATCGACATCGCCAGCCGCGACCGCGTGGCCGGACTGGTCGCGCGCGCCGGCGACGCCGGTGACGTACTGGTGCGTGGCGAGGCGCCGGACGGCGCGCTGGCCAAGGGCGCTTTCCTGGCGCCCAGCCTGGTCGCCATCGATGACCTGGAATCGGAATACGTGCAGCGCGAACTGTTCGGCCCCTTGCTGGTGGTCGAGCGATTCAAGGACGAAGAAGACGCCATCCGCCGCGCCAACGCCACGCGCTACAGCCTGGCTTCCAGCGTGTGGACCGCCGACGCGATGCGCGGCGAACGGGTGGCCGCGAGGCTGCGCTTCGGCACGGTCTGGGCCAATACCCACAACCGCCTGTTCGCCGAGGCGGAAACCGGCGGCCACGCCGACAGCGGCTATGGCCGCTTGCACGGGGTGGAAGGGCTCAACGATTTCCTCGAGACCAAGCATTACTACTTCGAGACCGGCGTCTGACCGCACCGCGACGAAACAACACAGGAGACGACATGGACACGCAGCAAACCGGTTCGGGCGCGCAGACCCGGCGCACGACGGCGCACTATTTCCTGGAAGGACTGGCCGATACGGGCGTCGAGTACATCTTTTCGAACCTGGGCACCGACCATGTGACGCTGATCGAAGAGCTGGCGCGCTGGCAGCGCGAAGGCCGGCGCGCGCCCGCCACCGTGCTGTGTCCCCACGAAAATGTCGCCATGCACATGGCGGCCGGTTATGCGGCCATGACGGGACGCGGGCAGGCCGTCATGGTGCATGTGGATGCCGGTACCGCGAATGCGGCCATGGGCATGCACAACATGTTCCGCAGCCGCCTGCCCGTCATGCTCATGGCGGGGAAGGCGCCTTACACGCTGCGCGGCGAGCTGCCGGCCTCGCGCGACAACTACGTGCACTTCGTGCAGGATCCGTTCGATATCGGCAGCCTGGTGCGTCCCTACGTGAAGTGGGAATACACGCTGCCTTCCGGCGTCGTGGCGAAGGAAGCGCTGCGGCGCGCCCATACGATGATGCAAAGCGATCCGCCCGGGCCGGTGTACATGACCCTGCCGCGCGAAACCCTGGCCGAGTCCTGGCCGGAGACGAACATGCCGTCCTATCCGGCCGATCGCTATGGCGCAGTGATGCGCGGCGGCATCGATGCCGAACAGGCCGAGGCCATCGCGCGCGACCTGATCGCGGCGCAATTGCCGATTGCCGTGACGGCTTACCTGGGCCGCAACCCCCAGGCCGTGGAGGCCCTTACCCGGCTTGCCGACCGCTGCGGCATGCGGGTCTATGAATTCATGCCCACCTACATGAACGTGCCGCGCGACGCGGCGTGCTTCGGCGGCTTCGACCCCAAGGCCGGCCTGGCTGGCGCGGACTTCGGCATGCTGCTGGACGTGGACGTTCCCTGGCTGCCGGCCTTCGCCGAAGCGAATCCGCGCACTGCCTGGACCCACATCGACGTGGACGCGGTCAAGCAGGACTTTCCCATGTGGGGCTTCGCCACGCATCGGCGCCTGCAGGCCGATTGCGGACGCGCCCTGGAACAGGTGCTGGCGGCGGTGGAGCGCCTGGCCACGGCCGATTTCGACCAACGCGCCCGGCAGCGCCGCGAGGCCTGGGAAGCCGACAACGCGCAGCGCAGGGCCATGCTGGCGCGTGCCGCGTCGCAGCCGGGCGCGGCGCGCGCGCTGTCGGCGCCGTATGTGTGCGCCGCCGTGGGCCGGGCCATCGCCAGCGACGACGTGGTCGTCAACGAAGCCATACGCAATTCGCCCGCCGTGCTGGGACAGATCCCGCGCAGCCGACCGCTCAGCCTGCTGGGATGTTCCGGCGGCGGCCTGGGCTACAGCGGCGGCATGGCGCTGGGCGTGAAACTGGCGCGTCCGCATGCCCGCGTGGTGCAGATCGTCGGCGACGGCGGCTTCCATTTCTCCACGCCGACCTCCGTCTACGCCGTCGCCCAGCAATATGGCCTGCCCATTTTCACGGTGGTGCTGGACAACGGCGGCTGGCAGGCGGTCAAGGAAGCCGTGCTGCGGGTATATCCCGAAGGCGAGGCCGCCGGCGTGGACAACTTCCAGGCCCGCCTGGCGAACCGCGGCGAGCGTCGTTTCGACCAGGTGGCGATGGCCTTCGGCGCGCATGGCGAGTACGTGGACGAGCCCACGCAGTTGGAGGCCGCGATCGCGCGCTGCCTGGCCGCCGTGGACGCGGGGCAGGCGGCGGTCATGCACGTGCGCATCGCGGCGCTGTAGAGGAGCAGCCATGCGGCGCATACTGATCGTGGGGTGCGGCGCCATGGGCGGCATCTTTGCCGCCCACCTGGCCGCCGTGGCGGACGTGACCGCGCTGGACGTCAATGCGGACCATGTCCAGGCGATACGCGGGCAGGGCTTGCGTGTGGAAGGACCCGAGCCGCGCACTGTGCCCTTGCGCGCAGTCATGTCGGCGGATGAGCTTGCCGGCGAGTCCTTCGATGCGCTGATCTTCCTGACCAAGTCCGGTCAGACGGGCGCAGCATGGTCGGCCCTGCGGGCCGTCCTGTCCGGCACGCCGCTGCTGGTCACGCTGCAGAACGGCATGGGTAACAGCGAGACCCTGCAGGACGGCAGCGATGCGCCGGTGGCGCGCGGCATCACGCTCGACGCCGGCCGTTACCTGGGGCCGGGCCGGGTCGAACACCTGATCCGCGGCAATACGACGTGGATCGGTCCCATGCGTGGCGCAGTGGAGGACTGCGACTGGCTGGCGCGCCTCTTGAGCGAGGCCGGCATGCCCGCGCAGGCGATCGCCGATCCCATGGACGCGGTCTGGTCCAAGTTCATATTCAACGCGGTGATGAACCCCGTCGGCGCCTTGCTGCTGGGGGTGAACCGCGCCCGGTATGAGGTGCCGCAGGTGCGCGACCTGATCGACGATCTGGCTCGCGAATGCATGAATGTGGTGGCCGCGCTGGGCGGCCGGCTTGCCTTCGATCCCATGCAGCTGGTCAAGCAGACGCGTGCCGGCGAGCGCCCGATCACGCGCCATGCGGGGTCCATGGCCCTGGACATCGCGCGGGGCGCGCCCACGGAAATCGAGGAATTGACCGGGTTCGTCGTCCGCGAGGGCGACCGGCTGGGCGTCGACGTGACGGCATGCCGCACCGTCTATCGCCTGGTCAAGGGATTGGAGCTGGCGCGCGCGATCCAGCTGGACGACAACGTGAATCACACCGTGGACGACGCCGTGGAAAACAAGGCGCCGCCGCCCGCGAGATAACAAAACCCTATAAAACACTGGAGACATGAATCATGACGCTTATCCCCGAGCGCGGCTTGCGCGTGCTGGCCCTGGCGGGCATGCTGGCCGCGACCTGCGCCCACGCCGACGACACCTATCCATCCAAGCCGATCACCATCGTGGTCGGCTATAGCACGGGTGGAGCCAACGATCTGCTGGCCCGCGTCGTGGCGGAAAAAATGTCCACCCTGCTGAAGCAGCCGGTCATCGTGGAAAACAAGCCGGGGGCGGGCTCCATCATCGGCGCGAACTTCGTGGCCAAGGCCAAGCCGGATGGCTACACGTTGCTGATGGGCGCGAGCGGCCCGATTTCCTTCAATCCTTCGCTGTACAAGAAACTGCCCTACGATCCGCAGAAGGACCTGACGCCGGTATCCCTGGTAGGCACGTTCCCGCTGGTGCTGCTGACGCAGAAGTCCAACCCGGACACCGGGTCCCTGCCCGCCTTGGTCGAGTATGCCAAAGGCCATCCCGGCAAATCGAACTACAGCGCCAGTTCGGCCTCGTTCCAACTGATCACCGAGCTGTTCAAGCGCCGTACGGACACGCAGTTCGAATACATCCCCTATAAGGGCAGCTACGAATCCGTGATGGCCGTCAGCACGGGCGACGCCACGATGACGCTGGCCGATTCCGGACCCGCCATGCAGGGCATTGCCGGCGGCCGGGTGCGGCCGCTGGCGGTGACGTCGCCGAGCCGGACCGCTTTCCTGCCCGACACGCCCACGATGAAGGAACTCGGCATCGACATGAACGTGGAGCTGTGGAGCGGCCTGTTCGTCCCGGCCGGCACCCCGCCCGCCGTGGTCCGGAAGCTCGAGGCTTCGATGAAAACCATCATGGACGACGCCGACGTCCGCAAGCGGGTGGAAGGCATGTCCATCAACCCGGTCAGCAGCACGTCCAAGGCCTTCGCCGCCCGCATCGCCGAAGAAATCCCCCTGTGGCAGAAGGTCGCGGCGGACGCCGGCATACAGCCGAACTAGCGGCCTGTTTCGGCGAATTCGCCGATGCGGCGCGCCAGCGCGCGTGGGTACTGGTACATCATCGCGTGGCCGGCGTCGTCCACTTCCAGCGCCGTGGAGCCGGGCAGCGCCTGCAGCAAGGCGTCGCCGTTGCGGGGCGCCAGGATGGCATCGTCCTTCGCATAGGCCACCAGCGTCGGGACGCCGATATGGTCCAGCGCGGCAAAGGCCCGCTTGTCCACGGTCCACGCTCGCAGGATGGCCTGCTGCGACCGGGTGACCTGGGCCGGAACGCTGACCGGGCCATAGTCGGCCGGACGGAACATGTCGCGCGCGAAGCAACGGTCCGCCTGTTCGCGGACATTCGCGGGGAACAGCACTGCCATCACCTGCGAGAATGTGACGCCGGGTCCGCCGGACAGGACGCGCATGTCCTGTTCCGGCACCGGGGCGCCCGCCGGTCCGGGGGGCGCCGTATTCATCAGCACCGCATTGCGCACCTGTTCCGGCTGCCGGGCCAGCAGGGTCTGGACGATCATGCCGCCCATCGACCATCCCAGCATCGTGACGTCCCGCAACTTGAGCGTCTGCATCAAGGTCGACGTATCGCGTGCCAGATCCTCGATACCGTAGTCGCCGGCGGCCGGCCCCGACCCGCCTATGCCACGGTTGTCGAACACGATGACCTCATGCCGCCTGGCCAGTTCGCCCAGGAAGTACGCGTTCCAATTGGCGATGGTGGCGCGGTAGCCCGTGACCAGCACGATGGGACTGCCCTGGCCGAACCGGTAATAGGCGATGGGCCCCCGCGGCGTGATCACGTACCGTTGGGTAAGGTCGGCTTGTGCGTCAGGGCGGCGCGGATCCGCGCCGCACACCATGGCTTCCTTCCAGTTGACCGGCTGGGCCCATGATGCGCCGCCGGTGCCCAGGGCGGCCGAAACGGCCAGCGTGGCCGTTGCCAGCAGTTTGCGCCAGGCCGGGCCCGGGCCGGGCCGGCGGAACGCCGTCATAGGGTGCATGCGTTTATCCTCCCGCGCTCGCTCGTGTCGGGCATCGCCATCGACCGGCGGGCCACCCGCCACATCTTAGCGGCTGTCCAAGGCGCAATGTATCGCACTGTATACGGATGCCCGGGGCCGGTACACGGCGATACCGCCCAGGCCCAAATCGAAAAAATGCCCGATACATCGGTCCGGTGAAATGCGTGCAATCCGTACCACGCACCCCCGAACACCTCGCACAGGAGAGCCACCGATGCCGGACCAGATCAATAAACGCCGCCGCCGTTTCCTCGGGACAGCCGCCGCCGGTATCGGCGCCGTCGAGCTGGCCATGGCCGGGCTGGCCCACGCCGACGCCGCGCCGCCCGTCGGCCAGCCCGGGGATGAACCTGCGCCTGCCCCCACTGGCAAGGCCGCCCGCGCCGTCGCCGCATTTCCGGTGATCCGGCAGGTCGACGCGGGACCGCTGAACATCGGCTACGCCGAGGCGGGTCCCGCCGATGGCCAGGTGGTGATACTGCTGCACGGCTGGCCCTACGACATCCACAGCTATGCCGACGTCGCGCCCATGCTGGCGGCCAAGGGCTATCGCGTCATCGTCCCCCATCTGCGAGGCTACGGCACCACGCGTTTCCTGTCCGAACAGACGCGGCGGACCGCGCAGCAGACGGCGGTCGCGGCCGACATCATCGCGTTGATGAATGCGCTGCAGATCCGCCGTGCGGTCATCGGCGGTTATGACTGGGGCGCGCGCACCGCGAACGTCATCGCCGCGTTGTGGCCGGAGCGTTGCAAGGCCATGGTGTCCGTCAGCGGTTACCTGATCGGCACGCAGGCGGCAAACCAGGCGCCGCTGGCGCCGGACGCGGAGTTGGCATGGTGGTATCAGTTCTATTTCTCCACGGAACGCGGCCGCCTCGGCTATGAAAAGAACTGGCACGATTTCGCGAAACTGATCTGGAAGACCGCATCGCCCAGATGGCGCTTCGACGATGCGACCTTCGAACGGTCCGCCGCGTCCCTGGCGAATCCCGACCATGCCGCCATCACGATCCACAATTACCGCTGGCGGCTGGGCCTGGCCGAAGGCGAGCCGCAATACGATGCGCTGGAAAAGCGGCTGGCCGGCCTGCCGGCCATCGCGGTGCCCACCATCACCATGGAAGGCGCGGCCAACGGCGCGCCGCATCCGCCGCCCGCCGCCTACGCGAACAAATTCACGGGCAAGTACAAGCACATCGACCTGCCCGGCGACATCGGCCATAACCTGCCGCAGGAGGCGCCGCGCGAGTTCGCCGACGCCATCATCGAAGTGGCCAGGTGGTAGCGGGCGCGGGCATGCCCCGGGCCGTCGATCATGCGACCTTGCGCGACCGTCCCCGCGAAATCCCGGCGCCGGCTTCCGGTGCCAGCGCGGCATAGCCCGGCGTTGACGCCAGCACCACCGCGCCGATCGCGATGAAGGACCAGGCAAAGTCCCAATGTTCCGGATGGTCGCGGCCGGCGATCAGCATGGACAGCTGCATGACGCCCGCCGCCACCGCGACGCCGGCGGCGCGCGGCAGATGCTGGGCCGTGCCGGAAAACGACGTCGCGGCGGAAAGCTTCGCCGGCGGGATATCCGCGTACGTCAATGCATTCATGCAGGCGAAGTTCAGCGAACGCGCCAGGCCGCCGCACAGCAGCAACACGAAAATGGCGCTCTCCGGCCAACTGGACGTCAGCGTCGCGCAAACCAGCAGCGTTGCGGTGAAGGCATAGCATCCGCCCAGCAGGATGTTGCGCACCCGAAAGCGCTGCAGGAAAAACTGCGCCATGGGGCGCATGCAGAAAGCGCCTACGGCGCTGGCCAGCGTCAGCATGCCGCTGCGCGACGCCGACAGGCCGAAGCCCAGCTGCAGCGTCAGCGGCACCATGAAGGGCAGGGCGCCGGCGCCCGCGCGGAACAGGCTGCCGGCCGCCGTGGCTGCCCTGAAGGTGGGAATGGTCAGCAGCGAAAAATCGATCGCCGGATTCGGCGCGCGCCTGCAATGCCACACCGTCAGGCAGAAGAACAGCAGGCCGACGGCAATCGCCAGCCAGGGCAGCTGCGGCGCCACGATGCCGCGTCCGACGGTCTCCACGCCTATCATGAAGACGCTGATGGCGATGCCCATCAAGGTCATTCCCGGTATGTCCAGCCTGGGCGGACGCTCGGTTTCCGAAGGCGGAATCAGGCGCCAGACCAGGGCCAGGCCGAGTACGCCGATCGGCAGGTTGATCCAGAAGATGCTGCGCCAGGAAAACGTATCGGTCAGGAAACCGCCCAGGGGCGGACCGATCACCGGTCCGACCATCGCCGGCATGGACAGCCAGGTGGTCGCGGACAGCAGATCTTCCCGGCGCACGCCGCGCAGCAGCACCAGCCTGCCGACCGGCACCATCATCGCGCCGCTGGCGCCCTGCACGATGCGGGCGATGACCAGGCCGCCCAGGCCATTGGACAGCGCGCAGCAACAGGATGCCGCGGTGAACAGGAAGATCGCGCACATGAAAATCCGCTTGGCGCCGAAGCGGTCCGCCACCCAGCCGCTGACCGGGATGAAAACGGTCATTGCCACCAGATAGGATGTGATCGCCGCGCTCAGGTGCACCGGATTGACGTTCATATCGCGGGCCATCGCCGGGAGCGCCGTCGCGATGGCGGTGCTGTCGATGTTCTGCATGAATAGCGTCGTGGCGACCACCACGGCGATGACGCGGAAATTGCTGTGCGGGTTCACAGATCGTTGCTGCAAGTTGACGGGGGCGGCGGGCAGCCAGGATTCTCGCCATAGCCCCGTGCCTTGTCAAAATGCTGAGCAGTGATTGCAAGCGGTTCATGGTTCTGTCAGCATGCGTTCCCACTGCATGATGAATCTGTCCCGCGCGGGCGGCACTCTGGCGCCTTGGCTGCCCACGCCCCGGGTCCACCTTTACGTCACGCTGAACGCAAATGACGCTTATCGTCTTCGTCGGGATCGTCGCGATCGCCACCTTGTTCCTATGCCTGGGCTGGCGTCGCGCGGGCCAGGCTGGCTACGGCATCGCGGCCGTCCTGTTCCTGGCGGTCGGCTGCGGGCCCGTGCCAGCCTGGCTGCTCGGGCAACTGCAATCCGCCTACGCAACGCGGCCCATGGTGCAGTGGGCGGAGCGCAACGCCATCGTCCTGCTGGGCGCCGGCACCGCGCTTATACCCGGCTCGCCAGGTGTCGAGCCCGGTTTTTTCGCCTACCCGCGCCTGGTCGAGGCCGCCATGCTGTATCGCGGCTGCCGCGCGACGCAGGCGGACTGCAAGATCATCGTGAGCGGCGGCGATCCCCAGTACCACGGCATGCCGGAAGCCTCGGTTTACCGGGCCGCGCTGGTGGACGTCGGCATTCCGGCTTCGGACATCCTGGCCGAAGCCGAAAGCAGGAACACCTGGCAGAACGCGCAGTTCACCAGTGCCATGCTGGCCGATTACCGGGCCAACCGCGTGGTGCTGGTTTCATCGGCCCTGCATCTGCGGCGCAGCCTGATGTACTTCGCGCATTTCGGCATCGCGCCGGTGCCGGTACGGGCCGACTACCCGCAGGCCGTCAGGTCGTGGCTGCCGCTGTCCTTCAATTTCACCCTGGCGGACTTCGCACTGCATGAATTCATCGGCATCGCGCGCTACCACTTCTACAACGGGATGGGATGGAATGTCGCAAGGACCCAGCCCGGCCAGGCGTGAATCAGCTCGCCGCCGTCAACTCCAGCTTGTCCCAATACAGGTCATGGCGAAAGCGTTCGGCGAAGTAGTCGACGCATGCGCGTATCTTGGGCGATACGAAAGGCCCGGCCACGTAGTGCAGCCACACGTGGGAACCGAAGGTGCCCAGGGCCTCGTAGTCGCTTAGCAGTACCCGCAGCCTGCCCTCCATGACATCGGCGCCGATGGCGAAGGTCGGCATCAAACCCACTCCCATGCCCGCGAGCGTGGCGCGGTAGACGGCCTCGCTGTCGTTGACCAGGTAGCGGCCGCGGACGGATATGGCGAACTCGGCCGTGCCGGCGCGGAAGCGCCATACCTCGCCCGATGTTACCGACGATCGGTAGAACACGCAGTTGTGCGCCTCCAGGTCGGCGGGCGTGCGCGGCACGCCGTGGCGCGCCAGATATTCGTCGGTCGCGCAGACCACCCAGCGTACGTCGGCAAGCTTGCGGGCCACCAGGTTCGCGCCGGGTATCACGTCCGCGCCGATGGCCAGGTCGAAGCGTTCCTTGACGAAATCCGCCAGGCGATCGCTCATCGTCAGTTCGATGGATAGATGGGGGTGCAGATGCAGGAATTCCGGAATGGCCGGTGCGACGTACAGGCGGCCGAACGCCGATGCCGCGCCGATGCGCAGCAGGCCGCGGGCCTCCGCCGCGAAATGGCCGGCCACGAGTTCGCCGGCTTCCGCTTCCCTGGACATGCGGGCGCAGTGGGCGAAAACGGCTTCGCCCACTTCGGTCAGGCTCAGGCGCCGGGTGGTGCGATTCAGCAGGCGTACGCCCAGCGACTGCTCCAGGCGCGAGACGTGCTTGCTGACCGCGGACGCGGACATCTGCAAATGCTGCGCGGCGGCCGAAAAACTCTCGTATTCGACGACCTTGGCGAACACGATCATGTCGATGGGGTTGTGCATACAGGCTTATACGCGATGGCGATCGGCGAAGGGGGGCGAGCGGCGTTCAGCTCCACCAAAGGTTACGAATGGCGCTCCGATTCGTCAATGAATGGAAAAAGACAAATTCCTGCTGGACGGCTTATCGCAGCCGCCACGCGACCCTAGAATTTCCACACGCCATCCATGCCGCCGTGCGCGGCGACCCGCGCCGCACTGGATCAGTGCCTGGCGCACCAATACGGAGATTTTCATGCGCGCCAATGTGTTTCCGGACGGCCTGTCCAAGCGCATCGTCGGGGGAAGAACGCTTTATTCGCCGGTGGTTTCGGTGGATATCGGCGGCTACAAGCTGGTTTTCGTCTCGGGCCTGCTGGCGCGCAACGCCGACGGCGACATCGTCGGGGCTGGCGATATGGCAGCGCAGATACACCAGGTCGGCGCCAACCTGAAGAGTGCCTTGTCGTCGGTGGGCGCGACCTTGGACGACCTGGTGCGCACGGCGACCTACACCACGAAGATCGACGAGTTCTTCCGCCATGTCGACGCCCGCCACGAGTACCTGGGGACCAGCCTGCCCACCAGTACCACCGTCGAGGTGACGCGCCTGTCCCATCCTGATTTCATGGTTGAGATAGAAGCGATGGCGGTCCTGGCACCGTCCGCGGCATAAGCGCCACGGACAAAAAAACACGATACAAGGGAAAAACGACGATGAGCGGAAACAACAGTGGAATCATGCGGTCCCGGCGCGCCCTGTTGCGCGCTGGCGCGACGGCCGTCGCGGGCGCGACGCTGGGCTTGCCGGCCTGGGTGGCCGCCCAGGCCGCGCCGGTGAAGATTCGCTACGCCACGGGCGGCGGCATCGGTCCCAATGAAATGGAGACCGTGATCTTCCTGGACTGGATGCAGAAGAACGTGCTGCGGCAGTACGGCAAGGCCTACGTGGTCGACATGACCTATACGCGCGGCACGCCCGAGGCCGCCACCCTGCTGGCGGCGGGCCAGGCCAACATGGCCACGCTGTCGTTTTCCGTTTTCGCGACGCTGATGCTGAAAGGCGCGGTGCCGAACGGTTTGTCCATCGTGGCGGACAACTACCAGGACGCCAAGCCGGGCTATGCCGCGAATACGTTCTTCGTGCTCGACGGTTCGCCAATACACAAAGTGGAAGACCTGCGCGGCAAGCGCATCGGTGTGAACGCATATGGTTCCGCGGTGGACCTCGGGCTGCGCGTGCGCTTGAAGAAGAGCGGCCTGGATGCCCGCAAGGACGTGGAAATCGTCGAGGTCGCCTTTCCCAACATCGGCGCGGCGTTGCGTGAAAAGCGCGTCGACTGCGGCGTGCTGGTGATTCCTTTCATGGTCAATGAAACCGCCAAGGGTGGCCTGCGGGCGTTGTTCAACGGCGGCGATGCCTTTGGCTCCTATGCGCCGATCTTCCAGGTGGCGACGCGCGACTTCATCAAGTCCAACCGCGCCGCGGTTTCCGCCTTCCTGGCCGATTATGTGCGCGGGCTGCAGTGGTTCTACGATCCGGCCAACCGCAAGCAGGCGATCGCGCTGACGGCGGCATTCACCAAGTCGCCGCCCGAACTGCTGGATTCGTATTTCATGACCAGCAAGGACTACTATCGCGACCGCAATGCCTGCGTCAATGCCGACCTGATCCAGCGTCCGGTGGACGCGATGGTGGAACAAGGCCTGATACCCAAGCCCTTGAAGATCGCCGACTACCTGGACCCCAGCCTGCTGCCGGGAACCTGCGGGTCATGAGCTTCATTGCGGTCAGGAATCTTTCCAAGCGCTACGGCTCGCGCCATGGCGACGTCATGGCGCTGCGCGATGTGAACCTGTCGATACGCGAAGGCGAGTTCGTTTCCATCGTTGGCCCGTCGGGTTGCGGCAAGAGCACGCTGCTGTACCTGATCGGCGGTTTCCTGCAAGCCGGGGAGGGCACCATCGAGGCGGCCGGCAAGCGCGTGACCGGCCCCGGCGTGGACCGCGGCGTGGTGTTCCAGGAGTACGCGCTGTTCCCCTGGTTGACCGTGGCGGGCAACATCGAATACGGGCTGAAAGAGGCCGGCAAGCCGCCGTCGGAGCGCGAGCGCATCGTACGGCATTACGTCAACCTGATCGGGCTTGCCGGCTTTGAAAACCGCTATCCCAAGGAGCTTTCCGGCGGCATGAAGCAGCGCGTGGCCATCGCCCGCACGCTGGCCTGCGGGCCGCGCATACTCCTGCTCGACGAACCCCTCGGCGCCCTGGATGCGCAAACCCGCGAAGGCCTGCAGGACGAGCTGCTGCGCCTCTGGCAGGCCACCTCGACCACCGTCATCATGATCACCCATGACGTCAGCGAGGCGGTATACCTGTCCAGCCGCATCATGGTGATGAGCCGCCGCCCCGGCACGCTGGTGGAAGAGTTCGGTGTCGATCTGGATCATTCCCAGGGCCGTGAGGCGCTGATGCTGTCCGACGCCTTCAATGCCTTGCGCAACAAGGTTTGGCTGTCGGTGCGCCGACAGGCAGTGGCGGAAGCGGAGCCCGCATGACCGCGGCCGCGCTGCATCTGCGCCGCGCCCTGCCGCTGCTGGGCCTGCTGCTGCTCTGGGAAGGCGTCGTTGTCGCGGGCCTGGTAAACCCGTCCTTCCTGCCGCCCGCGCATCAGGTGGTGGCCGCCTTCTGCCAATTGGTGAGCGAAGGCGAGATCTGGCGCGACCTGTCGATATCCGCGTATCGGGCATTGGGCGGATTGGTGCTGGGCTCCGCGGCCGGCGTGGTGCTGGGATTGCTGATGGCGACTTCGCGCCGCGCGAACGGCTTTTTCGGACCGCTGGTCGCCGCGACCTATTCCCTGCCCAAGGCGGCCCTGGTCCCGCTATTCGTGCTGTGGTTCGGCGTGGGTGACATGACCAATATGCTGACCGTGTTCCTGTCCAGCCTGCTGCCGGTGGTGGTCAACACCTATCATGGCGTCAAGGCCGTTCCACCGACCCTGGTGTGGAGCGCTCGCGCCTTCGGGACGCCCTTCCACCGGATCCTGGCGCGGGTACTGCTGCCGGCCAGCGCGCCGCATATCCTGACCGGCGTGCGCATCGCGCTGGGCTTTTCCTGGGTGCTGACGCTGTCGGCCGAGATGATCGCCGCCAAGTCGGGTATCGGCAAGCTGGTGTTCCAGTATGGCGAGAATGGATCCTATGCCTACATGTTCGCCGGGATACTGGCCATCGTGATCCTGGCGTATGCCATGGACAGGCTGATGGTGTTGCTGACCGGGCGCCTGTTGCGGTGGCATGAATCCTCGCATGCTCGGGAGGCCGCATGATGGCCGGCTCGAAGCGTTCCGCGATGGCCGAGGGCGTCGACGCCGGCGCCTCCGCGCGCCTGTTCCGCCGCGCATGTGGGGTGCTGCGCCGCCTGTGCCGGGGGCTGCTCGGGCTCTATCCTTTCGCGCTGGTCATCGCGGCCTGGTTCGCGATGACGGAGTGGGGAGGGGCGCGTCCCATGTTCCTGCCATCGCCCATGGCGGTGGTGCGCCAGTTCCTGGCCTTGCTGTCCTCCCAGGATGTCGTGCAGCCGGTGCTGCTGAGCCTGTATCGCGCCTTCCTGGGACTGCTGCTGGCGGTTGCCGCCGGCATCGCCCTGGGGGTGGGCATGGCGCGCATCCGCTGGGTCCGGCATGTGCTGGACCCATTGGTGGCGGTGGCCTTTCCGGCGCCGAAGATAGCGTTCATGCCTATCTTCATCCTTTGGTTCGGCATAGACAGCCTGTCCAAGGTGCTGCTGGTGGCGTTCACCTGCATCTTTCCCATGATCATCGCCGCGTACGAAGGCGCGATTTCCGTGCCGCCGGTCATGCTGTGGTCGGCCCAGGCCATGGGCACCACGCCGCGCCGTGTGCTGTGGCGCATCGTCCTGCCCGCGGCCGTGCCTGCGATCTTCAGCGGGATACGCGTTACCGTGCCGGTAGCCCTGATCACGGCCTATACGGCGGAAATGGTAGCCGGCGGTGGCGGACTGGGCGCGGTGTTGATGTATGCGCAGCGTTTCTTCGAAACGCCCACGGTGTTCGTCTGCATCGTATTGATGCTGCTGTCCGGGGTCGTGCTGGACAGGTTGCTGGTGGCGCTGCGAGGGCGATTCATCCCCTGGCAGGACGAACACGATGGCTGAGTCGCCGCCGGACGGCCGCATGCGCGGGCGTCGTTCCCGGCCGACACGCCGGCCCGATGCCCCGGCTCGATGTTCTAGCGGATAAGCGCGGCTTCGATCGCGGCGACGCATTCCAGGACGTGCCTGTCCACCATGCGCTGGCGCATCTCCGTCATACGGCTGCTGATGGACGCGACGAAAACCGCCGCGCTGGGGACGCCGCCGCGGTTGCGCACCACCCGGCCCAGCGCCACGATGTCCAGCGCGGCGCTGCCCTCGTCCAGCGCGTAGCCGCGGCGGCGGGTCTGCATGATCCGATCGCGCAAGACAGCTTCCGTCAGGCAGTAGCGGCCCAGTTGCGGGGCGATGGCCCCGATGGCGACGTCGGCATCGTTATCGTTCATCGCGGCCAGGATCGCCAGGCCGGCGGCGCCTATGCCCAAGGGGTGCCTGTCACCCACGTTGCGGGCCAGGGTCTGGATCTCGAAGTTGCCGGCAATCCGCCGCAGGCAGACGATTTCGAGTCCGCTGCGTCCGCTCAGGAAAGCCATGTCGCCAGTCGTGCGGGCCAGTTGCCGCAAGGCGGGCTCGGCGGCTTCTTCCACATTGGTTTCCGGCAGGGCGCCCAGGCCCAGTTCGTGCAGCAGCGGTCCCAGCCGGTAGCCGCGCCGGCCCGGATCGCGCGCCAGCATGCGTTCCTGCACCAGCCGTTGCAGCAGCCGATGCGCCGTGGACTTGTCCAGCGAGGCCATTTCGGCGATATCGATCAGGCGCAGGTTGTGCGATTTGCTCGATGCGACCAGCCGGATCAACTGGATGGCCCGGCCTACCGTTTGCGACGTCGATGTGGCGACTGCCACGATACACCTCCCGCTTCGATGCGGCGCACACGCCATGCCGGATGCGACGTGTCACGCTTCGCGCAGCAGCTTCAACGCCGTACCGCAGCACACGCACTGGCGCTCCAAGGGCGTCATGCGAGGCACCGCGTCCAGGGTGGCCGTGGGATGGTCATCGGCCATGTCGAAGGGCGCATCGGTGCCGATGCAGACATGATCGGCGCCGACCAGATCGATAAGATAACGCAGCGCCTGCGGATCGAACACCAGGCTGTCGAAGTAAATGCGCTTCAACAAATCCTTGGGTGACGATCTGCTGGCGCCGTGCGTTTCGGCGCGCACCGCGTGGCCGTGCACCAGCCGGCCTATCTGGTAGGGCGCGAAGCCGCCGCCATGGGCCAGCACGATGCGCAGGTCCGGCAGTTCGTCCAGGCGGCCCGAGAACATCAGGTTGGCCAGCATGACGGTGGTGTCCAGCGGATTGCCGATCAGGTTCGTCAGGTAGTAGTTTTCCAGGCCGTTCTTGGCGCCGACGTAGTACGGGTGTGCGAATACGAACACGCCCAGTTCGGAAGCGCGTCGCAACAAGGGCCGGAAGCGCTCCTCGGCAAGCTGGGCGCCTTCGATGGAGGTGCCGATCTCCACCGCCTTGAAACCGTATTCCCGCACGACCCGCTCGAGTTCGGCCACCGCGGCATCGGGATGCTGCATCGGTACGGTGGCCATGGCGCGCAGCCGGTCGGGCTTGCGCGCCACCATATCGGCGACGCCGTCATTGACCAGGCTGGCGACGTGCAGCGCCAGATCGGCGTCCGCCCAGTAATAGAACATCGGCGGCGCGGGCGAGATCACGGAGATATCGATGCCCTTGCGGTCCATCGCCGCGAGCTTGGCCTCGACGACGCGGAATTCATCGAACAGGGGGTAGACGTAGCCCTGGTCATGGACCATCTTGCGGGCAGCGCCTTCCCCCACGATCCGCGCCTGGAAGCGCGCGGGGTCGGCCGCGATCGCCGCGACGATGCGATCGGGAATGACGTGGCTGTGGATATCGATCTGCATGGTTGCGGCGTTCCTCGTTGCGCTAGCCTTCCCAGCCCACGTTCACGTGCGGCACCGACCATTGTTCGACAGCCATGGGCTTGAGCACCGGCTCGCCCAGGAAGGGCGCCGACAGCAGGTACAGGCCGGCGTGCGTGGACAGCCAGATCAATTTGCGATCCCATTCGATGAAGACCGCTTCCGACGTGCCGCGGCGCCAGCTCATGTAGTCGTGGATATCGCCGTCGCGCGCCGGCACGAAGTAGGCGACCTCCTTGGGCGCGGTCGGGTCGGAGATGTCGAAAAGACGCAGGCCGGCATTCAGGTAGGACAGCGCCACGATGTCCGGGCGCGCCTGGCCCGGCGCGATCCAGTGCTGCATGACGCGCGAACTGAACCGGCCGCGCGCCATCGCGAAATCCTTGTACGGTGCGTCCGGATGCGGCATGGGGCGCGGGAAGAGGCCGATGATGCGCGGATCGGCGGGGTCCTTCACGTCGACGACATAGCTGGTATGGAAGGGCTCGCGGCAGTCGGACTCCAGCGACTCCGGGATGGCGATCACCAGGTTCTGCAATCGCGGATAGCGCTTCGGATCGGCGGTGACGGGCACGACGTGGTGATAGGGAATGCCGCCGATGGCCTCCAATGGATGCGTGACCTTGCCGTACACCTTGGGATTGCGGATATCGGAGAGATCATGGACGTACATGCCGAAATGTCCCCAGCCGCCGTAGCCCACGGTGCCGCCATCCTCGACCCGGACGGGGACGATGCAGGGCGTGCGATTGCAGGTCCAGGAACTCTGGTCGCCGGCGAAGGGGTAGGTGGCGCGATAGTAGTCTTCCTCGTCCAGCCGCTGGCCCGGCGCCCACCAGCGCGACACCTCCTTGACCTTGGCGGGGTCGGACATATCGACGATCATCAGCCCGTTGCTGTACACGCGCTCCGTGCTTTCCATGCGCAGCTGATCGTCCCAGCCGCAGGCCAGGTAGGCGTATTTGCCGCCATCGTAGAAGGGCAGGTGCACGCCATGGCCGCTGCTGCCCGTTTCGAACTCGTTCAACAGCACCGTCTTTTCGGGATTGGTGACGTCATACGTCTTGATGCCCCGAAAGCCCGCGTGGCTTTTTGCCTTGTTGGCATATTCCTCGTGGTATTTGCCGCGTGGGTATTGCATCGTGCCCGGCGTCAGCGGCATCTGGTGCGCGACGACGCGTATCCATTTTCCGAGCTTTTCGTTGTAGACGCAGCTTTGGAAGGTCGACAGCTTGTCTTCCGGAATGACCGTCGCTTTCCGGGGATCCGTGATGTCGACCCAGCCGCCTTCGAAGGCGATCAGGCGGCGCTGGCCCTTGGCCCACATGCAGGAATGCTCGTCGCCGAAGATCGTCAGCTTGATCGACGGAAAGAAGTCGATGACCTCCATGTTGGAAAGGTACTGGTTCCGGTCAAGATGGTTCAGGGCGCCCGCGGGCAGCCGCAAGGGTACGGTTCCCCCGCCCGGCATGACGCCCTCGATACGTTCGGCATGGGACCGGCCGCCTGAAGCAAGCGCCTGATCGTCGATTTTCGCCATTGCGGATCTCCTGTGGGTAAGTGGTGCCTATGCCTTGAGCCGATGTGCCGGTCCGCCTGCCGCGCCGAGCTCGACGCCGGTGGACGGGCGCGCCGCCTTGCGGCGCATCGTGGTGGCGATCATCACCAGGATCATGGAAAGGATCGCGAAACCCGATGTCTGGATGATGCCGGCCGCCGTCCAGCCGAAAATTTCCTTCAGTTCGGCGAGCAGATAGCCGGCGAAGGCGGCGGGGATGTAGTAGCTGGCGATGAACATGCCCGAACCCTGGGCCGTCTTGGCCGGGCTCATGGATTCGATGATGATGGCGGACAGGTTGGAATAGAGCAGGCTCAGCACCGAAACGCCGAATACGCCGGCGGCCAGGGCATGCAGGAAGACCGAGCGATCCAGTTCGGTGAAGGCGATGCCCCCGGACAGGGCGCCCAGCGGCAACGCCAGGAAGAGCACCTTGTGATAGCCCAGCCGGTCACCCAGCCAGCCGCTGAGCGGCGCGAGAAAGCCGCCGATGCCGATGGCGCTCATGACGTAGGCCGCCTGCGCCGGCGTGTAGCCCAGTGCGTTGCGAAGATAGGTGGGATACAGGCCGGAGAAGCCATACACCGCGATGCCGGCGCAGATCGCGGCAAGCCCCAGCGTGACCGTGGTCGGGTTCCAGATGGTTTCGTTGGTGCCGTAGGGGGCGCGGTTGTTCGCGGTATTGGCCGGCGACTCGTTTTCGCGGCTCTCGCTGAACCAAGGCTTGACCCACATCCAGACCATCACCATCGCGACGGCGCCTATCATGCCGAAGACGACGAACGGCTGCTTCCAGTCGTATGCGTTCATCAGCGCGGCGGTGCTGGTCGGGCCCAGGAAGGCGCCGATGCCGTAGCCGAACGACACCGATCCGGTGACCAGCGCGCGGTGCCTGTAGAAATAGCTGGCGCCGATGGCGATGATGGCCGTCGCCTGCATGGCTTCGCCCAATCCGGAAATGAAGCGGTAGGCGAGCAGGTCCGCCAGTCCGTGCGCGTAGGCCGTCATCAGCGTGGCCACGGAGAAGATCAGCAGGCCCAGGATCACGACGGACCTGCGCGAGCGTACGCCCAGCAGATAACCGGTCGGTATCGCGGCCAACCCCATGCCAAGCGTGAACAGGGTGGATGCCAGGCCCACCTGCGGCAGCGACAGATTCATCGCGTTGCGCACTTCGATGGCCAGGACGGAGAACAGGGTGCGGTCGACGGCGTTCAGCACGTAGGACAGCAGCAGGATCAGGAACATCGCTATCGCGGCATGGCGTTTTTGCATGATATTTCTCCCTTGGGGGCGGCCAGGTGCGGCCGGCGAGGCGCGGCCGGTGACGGCTTCAGATCAACGGGTGCATCGCCGACTCGCGCAGCGCGCGCTCGTCGATCCCGAACACGTCGGCAAGCCAGTCCGCCATCAGTTCCTGGCCCAGGGTCGGGTTGTCGTGCTGGCAGTGATCCGCACCGGTCTCGTCCTCGGTCACGAAACGCAGCGTGACATCGACGCCCTTCGCCTTCGCATAATCGGCGACCTTCCGCGCCGCGGCGACGCCCAGCACGTCGTGGCCGCCGTGGACGATCAGGTAAGGGCAGCGCATGTGGTCGAGATGGCCTTCCAGCGCGAAAGGCCGTGCCTTCTCCATCGCTTCTTTCATGGAACTCGCGCCGAACACGGTCTTGATGTGGTCCGCGAGCCCGTGGTCTTCCCTGGCATTGGCCCACAGCTCCGTGATGGACCAGATCGCGCCATGCGAGATGGCCGCCGCCAGCCGGTGCTCGTAGCAGGCCGAGCGCGCGGCGTAGTAGCCACCCAGCGAGGACCCGCAGACCGCTATCCGGTCCGGATCGATATCCTGGCGCGTCAGCAGGTAGTCGATGCACTTGCCGACCGGGACTTCATAATCGGGCCGCGTCGGTATCTTGTGCCGGCGCAGCGTGCCGCCCTGGCCCGGACCGTCGATCATCAGGACCGATATGCCACGCTGCAGCGCGCCGTGGGCCTGCATGAACCACATTTCGTCCTTGATCGAATCCAGGCCGCCCATGCAGATCAGGACGGGCTGCTTGCCGTTGTCAAAGGGTGCCCGCACGAAATACGCGTAAAGCGGCTTGCCGTCCTCGTAAGGAATGTGTACGACCTCGCCCGCTGGATTCAGGTTCTCGATGAACTTGCGCGAGCATTCCTCCATGTTGGTGAAGGCGACCAGGCGGCGCGGGTCCGAGTATTCGAGCCAGAATTCGGTATGGCGGTAGTAGTTGGCGGCGCGCAGCCAGCAATTCATCGCGGTGCGGATGTGGCCTTTGGCGTAAGCGCCATCGCCGCGGGCCTGGTTGAAGTCGGCAATGCGCTGCCATTCGCGATGCCAGCTTTCCTTGTCGCCCGGCACCATGCGGCTGGCCGCCAGGAAGCACTCGGACACCGCGCCGCCGCCTTCCTGGGTTTCGCCGAGCGCGCGACGAAACTGATAACTCATCCACGGGTAAGCAGGCCAGTGATGCCAGCCGTAAGGCTGGTAGACGCCATGCGTGACATCGGTGACCTGATCGATCAGAAGCTCTTCCGCCATGTGCCGACTCCGAAACTGGGATGTGATGGACGGTGGGGCCGATCGCGCCGCAACTACGTGGGGAAAGGGCCCGTTCAACCGCTTGAATCGATCCTAGTGGCGCGGCCAAAACGCGGTCAAAGGAGAATCTGGGCTTTTCCCAGATAGCAATAAATTCTCGGGAAAACGATAGCGTCGGCTGCGGCGAGGCGGGTCCGGATGCCTGCGCGAGCGGCGTATGCCCTTGCGCAGCCCGCCCGCCGTCTTCTCGCTATGCGGGAAGCCGGCGTGAGGCTCGATGCTGTCCAGGCGTATGCGGGCGGATGGTATCCGGAGTGGCAACTCTACATCTTTATGACGGTATCTAGTATGTATCTTCGCCTAACTGGATGGTATCTACTCACTAAATGCTTGGTATTACCGCGAAAGGCGTATACATTGCGTTTTTTTTTGCGAATGCTCTTCCTTGCGGATCCGCATTCGTGGGAGTCGGAAACGCCGTCCCGGAACCTGCGGACGGCATGCGCCAGAAGGGGAATCCGAAGCTATGGCTAAAACGAAGAAGTTGCTCAAGGCAACGCTCGCGCTCAGCGCAACGTATTGCGGCGGCGTCATGGCCGCCGACCTGGTCGTGGGGCCGACCGATACCAGGCTCATCGATGGCTCCGCCAGTTTTCCGGGGGGCGTGGACGTCAACGGCGGCACCCTGGTGATCGGCAGCACCGGTCCGGGCGCCGGCACCACCCTCGACGGGAATGTCGCCGCGACCGCGGGCGCCACCGTCGGCGGTTTCGGCGCGGTGAACGGCGATCTCAGCCTGACGGGAAATGCGCGCGTCGCGCCAGGCTACCCCGTGGGTACGCCGACCGGGGTGTCCAACGGGAATATGGTCGTCAACGGCAACCTGTCCATCAGCAATGCCGCGTTCGACTTCGAAACCGGCTATGCCGGGCTGCCGATTACGCAGCCTGGAACCGGCGACAACATCACCGTGGGCGGCAACGTCGCACTCAACAACGCCACGCTGAATGTCTCGGTGAATACGCTGGGGGTCAACGCCGGCTATTACCGGATCATGTCGTACGGCGGTACCTTGAGCGGCAACGGCCTGGCCCTGGGCACCGTCAGCGGCGATTCGCTGCCCGCCGCCACCATTCAATCGCTGACGGGCGACAAGCAGATCAACCTTATCCTGGGTCCGAGCACGACCAATCTCTGGAACGGCAATGGCGTGGCGTCCGCGACCCGTGCCGGCGGCGGCGATGGAACGTGGACGGCCGCCAGCACGAACTGGAACAGCCCCACCAACGCCACGGGAGCGCTGCCCGATGGCGGGTACGCCATCTTCACCGGCGCCGCGGGATTGGTGACGGTCGACGGCGGTGCCGGAGCGGTGCGCGTGTCGGGCATTCAGTTCGCCACCGACCGATACCGCCTGCAGGGCGCTCCCATCACCCTGGTCGCCAGTGGCGGCAATCCACCGGCGATCGTGGTGGGTGACGGCACCTACGCGTCGGGCCAGTTCGTCGACACCATCGACAATCCTCTGCAAGGCACGAGCGGTTTCGTCAAGACCGGCCCCGGGTCGGTCATCCTGAATGCCGACAGCAGCGGGCTCAGCGGCCCCATCCTGATCGCCGACGGCGCCCTGGAGATCAATGGCAAGCTGAACGGCCCCATCGACATCGGGCGTGAGGTCGTGCTGGCCGGCGTGGGCCAGGTCGGCAGCACCACGCTATATCCCACCGCGGTCATCTCCCCCGGCAATGACGCGTCGCCGATCGGCACGCTGACGGTCAACGGCAACCTTACCTTCGGCCAGGACACCATCTATCGGGTGCATGCGGATCCGGCCAGCAGCGCCAGCGATCACATCCACGTGACCGGCATCGCCTACCTGGACGGTACCGTCGCGCACGTGGGGCCCAATGGCAACTATGCGCCGCGCACGACGTACAACATCCTGACGGCGGACGGGGGCATCCAGGGGCGGTTCACCGGTGTGTCGAGCGACTACGCGTTCCTGACCCCGACGCTGAGCTATGACCCGAAGAATGCGTTCATGACGTTGACCCGCAACGACGTACCGATAGGCAGCGTAGGCAACACGGGCAACCAGGGCAGCGTGGGCGGCGCGCTGGATAACGAAGCGCCGCCGGCCAACGGTAACGGGGCGCCAGCGGCGGGCAATGGCGGCGCCGGCGGCGGCACTGGTGGCGCCACCGGTGCCAGCGGTGCAAGTGGCGCGAATGGCGGTGCCGGCGTGGGCGGCGTGCCGGGCGGCGGCAATGGCGCCGCGGGCTCGGTGGCCGGCGCGGCCACCGGTACTGGCGCCAGCCAGGTCGCCGCGGCGGTTCTCGCCATGACGCCGGAACAGGCGCGTTCGGCCCTGAACATGCTTTCCGGTGAGGCCTACGCCAGCACCGCCAGCGTGTTGCAGGGCCTGGGCGACACCGTGCGCACGCTGCCGATGGCCCATCTGCGTGGCAACCTGGACGCACCGGCGGTGGCGGGACGGCCGACGGCGCAATTGGGAGCGCCATCCGCCGACGCCTTTCCAAGCAGCGGCGCATCGCCGGTGTGGGCACAGGTGTTCGGCAACTGGCGCACCTTCTCGGGCGACGGCAATGCGTCCCGTGTGCGGCAATCCGATGGCGGGCTGTTCGTCGGCGGCGACGGCGCGGTCGGCGGCGGCTGGCGGCTGGGCGGCGCGGTCGGCTACATCGGCAGCCACAGTTCCATCGACGACGTGTCGTCGCGCAGCAGCATCGACAGCTACACGGCGACGGTGTTCGGCGGGCGGAACTTCCAGGCGGGCGCTGGCCATTTCCGCTTTACCGCGGGCGCTGCCTACACCTGGCACGACATCGATACCAAGCGCGACGTGGCGGCGGGCGCCCTGAACCAGCAACTGGAATCGTCCTATCACGCCTCTTCGACGCAGCTGTTCAGCGAATTGGGCTACAACCTGCCCCTGGGCGACGCCTACACCATCGAACCGTTCGCGGGCGTGGCCTGGAACCAGTTGCGCACGCGCGCCTTCGATGAATCGGGCGGCACGGCGGCCTTGCACGGGTCGGCGGATAACAGCGACGTGACGAGCACCACGCTGGGCCTGCGCGGTTCATGGCAGTTCGAATCCGAGCGCGCGCCGGGGCGCCTGACCGCATCGCTGGGTTGGCGCCACGCCATGGGCGATGTGACGCCCAGGCAGGACCTGTCCTTCGACGGCGGCAGCACCTTCACGGTGGCGGGCGTCCCGATCGCCCGCGACGCCGCGGTACTCGGCCTGGGCATCGAGATGGCGATCACGCGCAACACCACCGCCGCGATCAGCTACGACGCGCAGTTCGGCGGCGGCAACCGGCAACAGGCGGGGCTGTTCAAGGTGGCCATGCGGTTCTAGCAAAACTCAGTCGATCTTCAGGTCGGCGTCCTTCACCACCTTCGTCCATTTCTTCGTTTCGGCCGCGACGAAGGCGCCGAAGTCTTGGGGTGTGCTGTACGAGACCTCATCGCCTTGCGCCGCCGGGCTGGCCTGCACGGTCTTGTCGGGCAATGCGATCTGCCGTCATGGCCGCCGGTCCCCCGCTGTAGGGAATATGGGTGGTGCCGAGTCCGTTTGCCTGCTTGAACAGTTCGCCCGCCAGCTGTGGGAAGCGGACAGCGCGAGCCCACCAGTCCATGTCCATTGGCATCGCGGATGCCGAGACGGCACGGCTGCTGCGCGTGTCAGCTGGCAGTCCGGTCGTGAACGTGACCCGCGTGTTCCTGGATGGCAAGGGGCTGATCCTGTACTACGCGGATGTGATCTATCGCGGCGATTGGGTGCGCTGGGAAATTGAGCTGCAGCCGTGATCGGCGCGGGCGACTACCCGCGCCGCCGACCATGCGTTACGGCTTCAGCGAATCAAGCAAGGCGCCGACTTCGACGGCCTGCGCGCGCAACAACTTCGCCATTGCCTCGACTCTGTCTCCGGATAGGCGTTCGGCAATGGCGGAGATGCTCAACGCACAGACGGGCCGCCCCTCGCGGTCCGGTATCGCGCAGCCGATAGCCCAG
Organism: Bordetella genomosp. 8; assembly: GCF_002119685.1. Classification (NCBI taxonomy): domain Bacteria; kingdom Pseudomonadati; phylum Pseudomonadota; class Betaproteobacteria; order Burkholderiales; family Alcaligenaceae; genus Bordetella; species Bordetella genomosp. 8. The sequence goes on from NZ_CP021108.1 coordinate 1,303,334, forward strand.
ATCGCCGGCACGATCTTCCCGCGCATGAGAGCGTAGCCGTTCGACCGCGTGGCCTGTACATCGGCGAGGATTTCATCCAGCGAATAGCTGGGGTAGTCTCCGAGCCACTTCCGGTTTCTTTCCAGCATACGGGCGACCGTTCCATCATCCATGGCGGAAAGCAGCGCCAGACTGCCCGCGCCCACACCTAGAGGACGACGGTCGCCCACATTGAGCACCAGCGTACGGATAGGAAAGCTGCCGAGTTCCCGCGCGATGCATACGGCGCCGGAGCCCTCGACGACTGACGCGAACACGGTGTCGCCACTGACCCGTGCGACCTCCTCAAGCGCCCGCCGGCACGCACTCGCATACGACTGCGCAAGCGCGCTTGCGCCAAGCAGTGCAATCGTGGATCCCAACCTGTAGCGTTTGCTTTCCAGGTCTTGGTAGACCAGACCGGCGTCAGCGAGGGCGGCCAGCAGGCGGTGCGTTGTGCTTTTGCCAAGTTCGGTCTCGCGGCCTACATCGGTAAAACTGGCGCCGTCCGGGGCATATCGGCCAATCGCCTTGAGCACGTTGGCGAGTCGCATGACGACCTTCATGGACCCGTCAGGGCCGGTGTCGTCGATCACATCTTGGTATGGCTGGCGGGGCGGCATGTTGCGGATTCTACTGAAAAACGCATTGACAGCTCCTACTGGGCTCGCATAAAGTTCCTTAGAGCGGAACTAATGGTTCTGTAAAAAGGAACTGTGATTCGTCAATATTGTGGAGTGAGACCATGTTCGATAAGGCGTTGTCACGCCGCCGGATGTTGAGAATGTCCGTTGGCACCGTTGCGGTCGCCTACCTGCCGGCGCAGGCCCAGGGCAATTGGCCCAGCCAGCCAATCCGTATCGTGGTGGGCAATACGGCGGGGGGAACGCAGGATCCGATGGCCCGTATCGTGGCTGGAGGTATGAGCAAGGAACTGGGGGTGTCGGTCATCGTCGAAAACCGCCCCGGCGCGAATAGCAACATCGGCGCGGAGGTGACGGCACGCTCGCGGCCCGACGGCTACACGCTGTATGTCTACTCCACGTCCAATGCCATCAACGCCTCGCTCTATCCCAAGCTGAACTACGACCCCGTGAGGGATTTCGAGTTCGTCGGCCTTTTTGGCGGGTCCCCGAATGTGCTGGTAGTCAATGCGAGTCTGCCTGTCCATAGCGTCGCGGACCTGATCCGCTACGCCAAGGAGTCCAAGAGCGGCGTCACGTTCGCCTCGTCCGGCACCGGCTCGTCCACCCATCTATCCGCGGAGATATTCAAGACGCAGGCGGGGCTGAATATCCTGCATGTCCCCTACAAAGGTGCGGCGCCGGCGCTGGCGGACCTGCTTGGCGGACAGGTCCAGTGCATGTTCAACGCGGCGTCCTCCACGGTGGCGCTGATTCAAAGCGGCAAGCTGCGGGCGCTTGCCGTGACCAGCGCGCAGCGCATGCCACAGCTGCCCGACGTTCCAACATTGGCGGAATCGGGATTTCCGGGTTTCGACATCACGACATGGAATGGGCTGGTCGTCCCGGCGGGCACGCCAGTGCCTGTCGTAATGCGGTTGAACGCAGCGCTCAATGCAACGCTGGCAATGCCGTCCACGCAGAAGTCGTTTGCAGATCTGGCGGCCTTGACGATGCCGGGTACCCCGGACGGGATGCGCAAACTGGCGATAGCCGAGATCGAACGCTGGCGACCCGTGGTCCAGGCCTCGGGCGCCAGAGTGGATTGAAGCGAGGCATGGCCATGTTTCCCAAGGATCTGGTCATGACCGGCCGGCTGCTCGAGGGCCGCACCGTGGTGCTTTGCGGCGCCGCCAGGGCACGCGGCATGGGATTGGCGACTGCGCGGCTATTCCATCAGCACGGAGCGAAATTGGTGTTGCTCGATGTAGACCAGGCGGAGTTGGACGCGGCCACGTCAACGTTTCCCGGGCGCTCCGCGTTGGGCTTGCGGATCGATGTCACGGACATAAGTTCCTGCCAGCACGCGATCGCGCAAGCCCTCGATTGGGACCTGGGGGCAGGCCGCATGGATGCCGTCATCAATTTCGCGGGCATTACGCAGAAGCGGTCGTTCATGGAGATCGAGCAGGCGGATTTCGATCTGGTCTGCTCCATCAATCTGAAAGGTGCGTTCAATCTGTCACAAGCGGTCATCGGGCCCCTGCGCGAGCAGCGCAGCGGGAGTCTCGTGCACATTTCCTCGCTGGGTGCGCAGCAGGGTGGGCTGTATGGAGGCGCGCATTACTGTGCCAGCAAAGCCGGCATCCTGGGCATGATTCGTACGCTGGCCGTCGAATTGGGGAAAGACAATGTGCGCGTGAATGCAATCGCGCCCGGTCTCGTCATCACCGACTTTTCCCGTAGCGGTCGGACGGATGAAGAGAAGCAGGCTTCCGCAGCGGGCTGGCCTTTGCAACGAGCCGGCAGCGTGGAGGAAATGGCGGGAGCCTGCCTTTTTCTCGCATCCGATCTATCGACCTACGTTACCGGGGCGACGCTGGACGTAAACGGCGGCGCGTATCTACGCTAAACAGCCGCGCACGATGGCCCATATCGACATGAAACTGCATACCAGCGACATCTTCGATGCCGATCCCGATGCGTCGCGCATATGCGCCATCGACTTCCGGAATTATGGTGGCCGCCGCACTTTCTACGGCCCGTGCCTCACGTTGAAAGTGACCGAGGATCATCGCCATGCATTCTCGCTGCTCGAAGCGCCGGGCGCAGGCCGGATACTGGTCATTGACGGAGGCGGTCCTACCCGCAACGCGTTGTTGGGCGCGACCATGGCTTCGAATGCTTTGCGTCACGGTTGGGCGGGGGCGATCGTCTTCGGCTGCATACGCGACAGCGACCAGCTCGCCGATCTGGATATAGGAATCAAGGCGTTAGGCACCACCGTGCGCAAGGCCTCCGCGCGCATGGAAGGACTGCTGAATGTGCCAGTCGCATTTGGCTCGGCGCTATTCACGCCTGGTGACTGGGTTTACGCGGATTCCGACGGTGTGATTGTGCGCTCGGCTCCATTCCTTCCGCCATGCGGCACAAAGTGAGGACAACATAGTGAAAGGTCGTCTCGAAGGCAAGGTATGCCTGCTCATGGGCGGCGGCGCGACCCTGGCGGGCAGTGGTTTCAGCAATGGCCAGGCCGCCGCGCTCACCTTCGCGCGGCAGGGAGCGAGCTTGGTGGTGGTCGACGTGCGGCTGGAGGCGGCACGGGATACGGTCACGCAACTCGCCCTGGAGGGCTATGAGGCCATCGCGGTGCGAGCCGATGTGAGCAGGCGCGATGACGTGGCGGCCGCCGTGGCGGCCACCATGGAACGGCATGGGCGGATCGACATCCTCTATAACAATGTCGGCATAGAGTATCGCGGCGGTCCAGTGGAAACGCCGGAAGAAGCATGGGACCACGTGCACGACGTAAACATCAAGAGCGTGTTTTTGGCCTGCAAGCAGGTCATTCCCATCATGGAAAGACAAGGAGGCGGGGCCATCGTGAATATTTCCTCGACGGCGAGCCTCCGATGGGGTGGTCTTGCCTATATCTCGTACAACTCGTCCAAGGCGGCGCTGAACCATATGTCTCGCATCATCGCGCGCCAATACGCCGAAAAGCGGATTCGTTGCAACGTCGTGGTGCCGGGCCTGATCGACACTCCCCATGTACGCGTCCTGTATGGGAACGCAAACCCGCAGGAGTTCGACGCCATCATGAAAGACCGCGATGCCAGATGCCCCATGGGCCGGCAGGGAACATGCTGGGATGTAGCCAATGCCGCCCTGTTCCTGGCGTCCGACGAGGCGTCTTACGTCAGCGGTGCGCTGCTGGTGGTGGATGGCGCCTTGTCGGTTTGAGTTTCGTGTTGGGCTGTGCGCGTCACCTTTCGTCCTCAATGCGGTTGCACAGTACGCCTATCCCTTCAATTTCGATCTCGATCGTGTCGCCAGCCTTCATCCACACTGGCGGCGTGCGTGCGTAGCCGACCCCGGCCGGTGTCCCCATGATGATGACGTCTCCCGGCTCCAGGGTGATGGCTTCGGTGACGAGGCACAGCGTTTCTTCCACCGGGAAGAGCATGTGCGCGGTGTTGCTGCTCTGCATGACCGTCCCGTTCAGGCGGGATTGGATTTTCAAGCCGGCCGCGCCGGCGGGCAGCGCCGACGCGGGGACCAGCCAGGGTCCGAAGGCGCCTGTCCGGTCGAAGTTCTTGCCTATCGTCCATTGCGCCGTCTTGCGTTGGTAGTCGCGCAGCGTGCCGTCGTTGAAGCAGGAATAACCCGCCACGGCTTCCAGGGCGTTGGCCGGCACGAGGTGGCGCGCGGTCTTGCCGATGATCACGGCCAGCTCGGCTTCGAAGTCGAGCTTCGTCGACGCGCGCGGGCGCTGCAAAGGTGCGCCGTGGGCCGTCAGGGACGATGGGCCACGCATGAAGAAGCTCGGGTATTCCGGCTTGTTGTTGCCGCCCTCGGCGGCGTGGTCGGCATAGTTGAGGCCCAGGCAGATGATTTTGCCGGGGCGCGGCACCACCGGCAGCAGCGCCACGTCGGCCAGGGGGCGGCGATCCGCGGCAGGCGCCGCGGCAGCCGTCCGTGTCGCCGCGGCGAAGCCGGCAGCGCCACTGGCGCAGAGGCTGGCCATGTCGCCGGGAAGGGCGACGACCGAGTCATCCACCACGGCGCCCAGGCGGGGCGTAACGTCGGTGGCGGTTCGGAAAGTGACGAAGTTCATAGGCGTATTCCAGGGTTACTTGCAGATGGGGGAACGGCGCGGGGGCCGCGCGCGGTCCCGGCTGAGGAGCGATCGGCGTCAGTCCGCACCGACCGTGCGCATCAATGCGTACAGCGCGCTGTGGCCCTCGAAGCCGATGCCGGGCAACTGTGGCGGATGTACATAGCCTTCTTCCACCACCGTACCGTCCGCGTAGCCGCCGAAGGAGCCGAACACACCGGGATAGGCCTCGCAGCCGCCCAGGCCCAGTCCGGCGGCCAGGGCCAGCGACATCTGGTTGCCGCCATGCGGGAAGTGGCTGGACGGCGGCCAGCCCCGCGCTTCCAGATCGAGCACCATGGTGGCGTATGCGGCCATGCCATAGGATTGCGGAGGATCCACCTGGATCAGGTCTTGTCCGCTACGCCAGCCGCCCAGGCGAACCAGGTTCACCACATCCTGCATGCCGTAGAGGTTCTCTCCGGCCGACAGCGGCGGCGCGTAGACGGAGGCGAGCTCCGCCATCAACGAGTAGTCGTTGGGGTCGCATGGTTCTTCGAACCAGCGCAGCCGGTACGGGGCCAGCGCGGCCGCATAGGTGAGCGCCTCGTCGCGCTCGAATTTGCAGTTGGCGTCCACCGCCAGGTGCCCGCTGTCGGGCAACACGCCCAGGGCGCAGTCGATGCGCCGCAGGTCTTCGTCCAGCGACGCGCCGCCCACCTTGATCTTGACGTGCGTATAGCCGCTTTCCTGGTGGTCACGGATCTCGTCGGCCACGTCCCGCGGAACGCCGCCCGGGCGATACCATCCGCCGCCCACGTATACCGACACCCTCTGCCGCATCGGGCCGCCGCGGTATCGGCGCGCCAGCAGTTCCGCGGTGGGCAGGTCCCGCGCCTTGCCCAAGGCGTCCCACAGCGCGGTCTCGATGGTGCCGATGGCGATGCAACGTTCGGCGTGGCCGCCCGGCTTTTCGCCGACCAGCATCGTCGCCACAGCCTTTTCCGGATCGAGCATGCCGGCGGCGTCCAGCAGCGCTTCGGGCTTGGCGCGGAGCAGGCGCGGGAAGAAGCGGTCGCGCATCGATTGGCCGCAGGCATAGCGGCCGGTGGAGTTGAAGGCGTAGCCGGTTATTGGCGCCGCGCCAGCGCCGGGATCGAGCTTGACGGCGACGATGGAGGTGGTCATCTCCGCGAAGGAGAATACCGCATTGCGCATGGTGCTTTGCACCGGAAACGCGGCTTCGTGTAGGGCGATGATGCGCATGGCCTGGTTCGGGGTCCGTGTATGTTGTGTCGCGTCAGCGAGTCTGTTCGATGCCGGCGGCGCGGATCAGCGTGCCGTAGCGTTCGGTCTCGTCACTGATGAACGTGCGGAAGGCGTCCGGTGTGGCCGGCGCGGCGGGCAGGAAGCCGAGTTCGGTCAGCCGTTGGCGTGTCTCCGGGCGGCGTAGCACGCTGTTGACGTCGGCATTTATCTTGCTCACGATGGCTGCCGGCGTGCCGGCGGGCGCCACGAAACCCAGCCATGCGCCATAACGGAAGCCGGGGTAGCCCGACTCGGCTATCGTGGGCACCTGGGGCAGTACGGCAAGCCTTTCGGCCGTGCTGACCGCAAGCGGGACCAGCCTGCCGGACTGCAGGAATGGCAGCACCGCGGACACTCCTGCGAACATCACCTGTATCTGATCACTCACGACGCCGACCGCCGCATCCGATGCGCTCTTGTACGGAACATGCATCAATTTGATGTGCGCGCTGTGCATCAGCATTTCCATCGGCAGATGCTGCGCGCTGGCCAGGCCGCTGGAGCCGAAGTTGATCGTGCCGGGTCTGGCTCGCGCCAGCTCGACCAGTTCCTTCACCGAGCGTGCCGGGAGTCGCGGCGACGCCACCAGCACAAAGGGCGTCTCGCCGATCAGCGCGATGGGCGCGAAGTCCTTCAAGGGGACATAGGGAAGCCTGGCATACAACCATGGGTTGGCCGCCAGGGTAGTGTCGTTGGGAACCAGCAGCGTATAGCCGTCGGCGGGGGCGCGAGCGACCTGCTGTGCGCCGATGATGCTATTGGCGCCGACCTGGTTTTCCACGACCACGCCCTTGCCCCACATCGCGCTCAGCTTTTCGGCCATGAAGCGCGACGCGATGTCGGCACCCGCGCCCGCCGCGAATGGCACGATGGCGCGCACCGGCTTGTCAGGGTACTCGGCATGGACGGTGGTACCCGACAGCAGGGTGGCCAACGCGATCGCGCCCCAGCCTGGATGCTTATGCCGGGTCCGTTTCGCTAGCTGCGCCCAGGCGGATCGTGACGCGCGCGGCGCCTTGTCCATGGTGGCCATGTTGCCTCCGTTTTGTAGTTTGCCTGGGTATTCTGGACCGTGCCGAACCAACTAAAAATAATAGTTTTCAGATACCTTCCATCTATAATTTATATCGCCTTGTACAAGGAGACGCGGATGGATCTGCGGCCGGTGCGGTATTTCCTGGCGGTGGCGGAGAAGGGCAGCATCAGCGCGGCCGCCGCGGTGTTGCACGTGGCCCAGTCGGCCATCAGCCGGCAGATACGCCTGCTGGAGGAAAGCCTGGGCGGCCCGCTGTTCGCACGCAGTGTCGCCGGCGTGGAGCTGACCGACAGCGGTCTCATGTTCCTGGAGCGTGCCAGGTTCATCCTGCGTGAATTGCAGAGCGCCACCCAGGATGTCTCGGATTTCAACCGAGGGATGCGAGGCTCCAATCGCGACGTGCGTGGCACGGTGCGCATGTCGGCGGCTCCGACGGTGGGCCAGGCCCTGTACGGGCGGACCGCGCTGGATTTCCGCCCACGATTTCCGCAGGTCCGGCTCGAGCTGACCGAAAGCCCGACCGAGGACGCGTTGCATCGCCTGTCCGCGGGCACCATCGACATGGCTATCGTCTCGGATCCGGGCAACCAGGAACACATCCGCTTCACGCCCTTGATGAGGCAGGAGATCGCCGTCTTCTGCCAACCGGGCAGCAAGCTGGCCGCCCGGTCCAGCCTGCACGCCCGTGAGCTGGCCAAGCTCCCGATCATCATTTCGCTGGGCTTGCGCAACAGCCTCGAAGCGCAGCACGGCGCGGTGCAGCCCGTCATACAGATGGATGGTGGAGAGGGCGCCGCGCAACTGGCCCGTGCCGGGGTCGGCGTGGTGGTGATGCCGGGGTCGGTCTCGCGGACATCGGCGATCTGGCAGGGCCTGGTGGCGGTGCCGATCCGGGCCTTCTCCGTCACGCGCATGCTTGCCGTTGCCAAGGGACGGCCCGTCAGCCTCGCCGCGAAAGCTTTCCGCGGCGCGATCGAAGAACACGTGGCCCAGTGCGTAAGCGAAGGCCTGTTTCTGGCGGCCTGAGCGCGGGGAAATCGGCTATTCGTCGGGGCCGTCGAACAGGGTGAAGGACGTTCCCACGCCCCGCGCTTGCGCGCGGTCGATAACGGCGCGGCCGACCATGATGTCGCTGATGGCGAAGCCACGGTGCCAGAAGACGATGCGGCCATCGCCTTCTTCACGGCCTGCCCGGCTTCCGTCGACGATCTCGCCGATTTCCGCGTGGAGCATGTCCCGGGTCAGCTTGCCTTGCACGATCAGCTCATGCAGCTGGCCGCCGACGCAGCACTGGCGCCAATCGTCCACCACTACCTTGGACGCCGTCAGTACCGTTGCGGGGTCGACCGCCATCTTCCAGCCGTAGCACACCAGCAGGCAGTCCGGCTTGAGCCATGCGTCCCGGATCAGTATTTCCGGTTTTTCAAGGCGCGTCGCCTCGACCACGATGTCAGCATCGCGGACGGCGGCCTCCGTGGAGTCGACGGCGACGGCTTTGATTTTCAGTTCCTCCCTGACGCGCTTGGCCAGCAGCTCACGGGTTTCGCTGCGCTTGCTGTGTATGCGGACTTCTTCCAGGTCGAACTGGCGGGCCATGAGGGCAATGTTCGCGAACGCCGTGCCGCGTGCGCCGATATGGCCCAGGATCTTGCTGCCCGATGGCGCCAGGTGGCGCGCGCCTATCGTGGTGACCGCCCCGGTTCTCCAGGTCGTGATGTCCGTTGCATCGATAATGGCCACCGGAACTCCCGTCTTCGGGTCGTACAGCGTCAGCATCGCCACTTCCGACGGTAGCCCGAGCTTGTAGTTGTCGACGTAGTCGCTGATGACCTTGACGCCCGAAAGCCCAGCTGGCTCGGCCCAGCCCACGAGGATATTCAGATGCCCGTTGAACCTGTCGTCCAGATCCACATGGGCCTTGGGCGGCAGGACCACCTTGCCCTGGGCATGCGCCTGCAATCCCCTGGCGACAATGTCCACGAGCTCGGCGCCGGCGGGTATGAGGTCGGAGACCTGTTCGCGATTGAGGATGCGGAAATCGACTTTGGCCATATTGGTCCCTTGCTGGTGTGGATCGTTATGTTGACGTTAGTTGGCCTGCACGCCGGCGGTTTTGATGACCGCGGTCCATTTGGCGGTTTCGGATGCCACGAAGGCCGCGGCCTCCTTGGTCGTCCACGAGACGGTCGACGCGCCCATTTCTTCGTAGCGCTTGCGGAAGGCAGGGGATGCCAGGATCTCGCGTAGTTCCTTGCCGAGCGTATTCACCACCGAGTCCGGGGTGCCGGTGCGGGTCACCAGCGCGTACCAGGATATGGCCTCGAACCCCTTCATTCCGGCTTCGTCCATGGTCGGCACGTCGGGCAAGGCCACCAGCCGCGTGGAGGACGCCACGCCCAGGGCGCGCACCTTGCCGCCGCGTATCAGGGGGATCGAACCCACACTGTCGTAGAACATCATGTCCACCTGGCCGCCGAGGAGATCGCGCACGGCCACATTGCTTCCCTGGTATGGAATGGTTGCGAAGCTGATTCCCTCCTGCGTCCGCATCAGTTCGCCCGCCAGATGCGAGAATGCGCCCAACGTGGTGCCGAAACTCAGTTTGCCAGGGTGCGCGCGCGCGAAAGCGATCAGTTGCCCGACGCTTTCCGCTTCCACCTTCGGGTTGACCAGCAATATCTGCGGCGCTTCGACCAGCACGGACACGACCTCGAAATCGCGCTGGGGATCATAGGAAAGGGATTTGAACAACGCTTTCTGGGTTGCCAGGTTCGAGGCGGGGGACAACACCAGCGTATAGCCGTCGGCCGGCTGGCGCATCGCATAATCGAAGCCGATATTGCCCGATGCTCCAGACCGGTTTTCCACGATCACAGGCTGGTTGAGGCGTCCTTGCAGTTCCTGGGCGACGTCGCGCGCAACGCGATCCGGCATTCCGCCGGCCGGATAGGGCACGACCAGGTGGATGGGCTTGGATGGGTAGCCGTCGTCCGGATTTTGCGCGCTGGCGGTACCAATCGCCGCCAGCGCCATGATGGATGCGGTGATGAGCGCTCGCATGATTTCCCCTTGGCTGTCGTTGTGTGCTTTGCACAAGTCTCGGCCAGATCGGGCGCAAAAACAAAATATTGTTTTTGAATACAACCCCAAGTTTGCGGCTATGCAGCATCAGGGTTAACAGCTATGCGCGGCCGGCCCTCCGCTTGTAGTGCGTGCGTATGTACTCGCCGCAGTATGCGGCGAATTGCTGCACCGCCCGCCTGGGTTTCATCCCGGCGGCTTGAGCGATGCCCAATGTGATCGCGCCGACTTCGCCGCTGAAGGGACGGACCGCGAATTCGGCGCCGTCGACGGTGCGGGTGGATTTCAACGGAAAGTTCAGGATGCTGTATCCCAGGCCGTTGGCGACCAGGCCGCGCACGACTTCGGGCTGAGCGGATTGGAATACGGGTGTGGGACGCTCGCCCAGGGAATCGAAAAGCCGCGAAAAATATTCACGGCTGTGAGGCAGGTCAAGCATCACATAAGGCACCGTCAGCAGGCTGGGGATGGGGATGGTGCGGCGGGATGCGAGTGGATGGTTCTTCGGCAGGATGACGTATGGCGGCAGCGTCAGCAGCGGCTGGAAGTCGATGGTATCGCCGGTGTCGATGTCGTAGGTCAGTGCGACGTCCAGCGAACCGTCGTACAGCCCATCCAGCAACTCGTTCTGCGGCGCTTCGCGGGTGCGGAAGCTGATGCCCGTGTGTGCCTTCATGAACCGGCTGATCAGGCCCGGCAACAGCGGTGGCGCCAGGGACGTCAGGCAACCCAGCGCGATATCGCCGGACAGGCCCGCATCGATGTCCCGCGCGGCGTTCTGCAGCTCTTCGGCATTCTTCAGCAGCGCTCGGGCGCGCCCCAGCATTTCCTGTCCAGCCTGGGTCAGGGAAAGTCCTGAGGCGTGGTGGCGGATGAACAGTTGCACACCGAAGCTGGACTCCAGCTCGGCCAGGGCCGTGGACATGGACGGCTGCGAGATATGCAGCGCCTTGGCGGCCGCCGTGAACGAGAGGGTTTCGGCCGTCGCCACAAAATAGCGCAGCTGGCGCAGGGAGTAATGAAGCTGCGGAAGGCGCACGGGTAGGCTCCCACATGATCGACGGAGCAGTATTGCATAGCCAAAGGCTTGCTTCGGTGCGCCAACAATATATTTCCCCGATGCGGGGCGTATGCATCCAGGTACGTGTAAATCTCGACGGCCGAGCGGTCGTGCATGTCAGCGGCAGGACAAGGCATGGCTGCCAGCCAGATAGTGACGCGCAAAGAAAAAGGCGAATCTTGCGATTCGCCTTTTTTGATCGGCCCGCAGGCTGTTCACCAGCCCGCATGCCAAATTCTGGAGCGGGAAACGAGTCTCGAACTCGCGACCTCAACCTTGGCAAGGTTGCGCTCTACCAACTGAGCTATTCCCGCGTACTGGCTGGCCTGGCGCGGTGCCTGGGTCAGCAGCAAGACCGGCATTATACATAAATCCTGGCGCCTGTCTTTCCAGCCGAAGGGCCCTCGGCAAACGGGCCGGCGGCACCGCTGGCGCGGAACGCCACGCGTGGGCTGACAGTGACGATACAAGAAGCATCAGCGCTTCCGGGCAAGCCCCACGCGGGCGTACGGCCGGGGCAACGTGCGCTTACCTGCCAAGTCTCTGGTTACATCCATTCGTGTGGCGTCGCGTGCGGAGTCTTTAGGATGTAGGCCTCATGGCAGAGCTGTATGGCGCTGAGCCGCCTGCCTGGTCCATAGCCCCCACTCCCTGAAACAAGCCATGCCGAACCACGCCTACGCGGCGCCGTGCCGCCGCATTGTCCGTTTTCTCCTGCTGTCCTCCCTGGCCTTGTTCGCCGCCTGCGCGCAGGCCGGCACGGTGTGGATGGACAATGGCGACCGCATCACGGGCAACATCCTGTCCCTGGACAACGGCATCCTGCTGGTGAACACCCCCTACGGCGGCGACGTGCGCCTGCAGTTCAAGCACGTAAAGACCTTGCAGAGCGACAAGGCGCTGGTCATCCGCGACAAGTCCGTGGAGCACGACTACTACGCCAAGCTGGTGAGCGCCGACCAGGGCAAGGTGCAGGTGGAGGGCGTGCAGCGCAGCCCGGACGGCGATAACGAGGTCAAGACCGACGTCGCGCTTTCGTCGCTGCAAAGCATGACGGCGCCCAAGCCATTGCTCGGCGAGACGGCGGTGAAGGGCAAGCTGGACTTGTCACTGGCGCAGAAAACCGCGTCGGTCAATTCGCAGAATTACGCGGCCGCGTTTTCCCTGGATGCGCGCCGCGGACTGTGGCGCAATGTCCTCAGCGCGGCCTACAACCGCAGCAAGGACGGCGATGACGTCGGCACGGACAACTACGGCGGCGACTACGCGCTGGACCGCTTCCTGACCGAGAAGGCGTTCTGGCAGGGCCGCATCCGCTACAAGCGCGACTTCGTCGAGGAAGTCAGCCGCCAGACCGCCTACGGCACCGGCCCGGGCTATCAGTTCTGGGATGACGAACTGGGGGCGTTCTCGCTGTCGGCGCTGGTGGGACGAGTGGAATACGGCTACAGCGACGGCGGCAACGAAGGCTTCTTCGCCGGCGGATTGCGCTGGAACTACACGCGCTACCTGAGCGGCAAGCAATTCCAGGTGTACACCAACGGCGAATTCTATCGGGCGCTGGGCGACGCCGGCTTCGGCCTGAACGGCGAAGTCGGCCTGCGCTACAACATCAACAGCACCTTGTCGCTGTACGTGAAATACGCGCGCGACCTGGTTACCGGCACCCGCGAAAGCATGAACGAGTCCATCTACGGCACGGGCGTGGGCTGGAGCTTCTAGGCCTTCCGGGCCTCCGCGGCTGGCTGCGGACCGGCTCGGGCGGCCCTGCCCAGGCCCGTCCCACGCGGCACGGTGCCCTCAAACGGAAAGATGGCGCCGGACTTCCGCGTCGCCCATCGCGGCCTGCTCGCCGCGCGCCACGACCTCGCCGCGCGACATGACGACGAAGCGGTCGGCCAGTTCGTGGGCGAAGTCGAAGTACTGCTCGCACAGCAGGATGCCGATGTCGCCGCGTTCCCGCAGCAGGCGGATGACGCGGCCGATGTCTTTGATGATGGAAGGCTGTATGCCTTCTGTCGGCTCATCGAAGATGATCAGCTTCGGTTCGGCGACCAGGGCCCGCGCGATGGCCAGTTGCTGCTGCTGGCCGCCGGACAGATCGCCGCCGCGGCGCGCCAGCATGGTCTTCAGCACGGGAAAGAGTTCGAAGACTTCGTCCTTGATGCGCCGCGCCTTGGAGCCCGAGAACGCCGCCATGCCCATGACGATGTTTTCTTCCACCGTCAGGCGGGCGAAGATGTCGCGGCCCTGCGGCACGTAGGCCATGCCCATGGCGGCCCGCCGGTGCGGGGGCAACTTCGAAACGTCCTGGCCTTCGAACAGTACCTTGCCGCTGGCCAGCGGCAGTACGCCCATCAGGCATTTCAGCAGCGTGGTCTTGCCCACGCCGTTGCGGCCCAGCAGGGCCAGGCATTCGCCCTGCCTGACGTCCAGCGATACGCCGCGCAGGGTGTGGCTGCCGCCGTAGTATTGATTGATGGCTTGTACGTCGAGCATGTCAACGGCCCAAGTAAACTTCGATAACCCGTGGATGGGCTTGGACCTCGGCCATGCTGCCTTCGGCCAGGACCGAGCCTTCGTGCAGTACGGTGACCTTGCCGTCGCCGGCGATGCCGGTCACGAAATCCATATCGTGCTCCACCACCATCAGCGAGTGCCGGCCCCGCAGTTCGTTCAGCAGCTCGCCCGTGCGTTCGGTTTCGGCGTCGGTCATGCCGGCCACCGGCTCGTCCAGCAGCAGCAGGCGCGGCTCCTGCATCAACAGCATGCCGATCTCCAGCCACTGTTTCTGCCCGTGCGACAACAGGCCGGCCGGACGGTAGGCCTCCGCCGTCAGGCGGATCAGCGCGAGCGTTTCGGCGATGCGGTCCGCCTGCGCGCTGTCCAGCCGGGCGAACAGCGTGGGCCGCACACGTTTATCGGTCTTCATCGCCAGTTCCAGGTTCTCGAACACGGTGTGGTTCTCGAAGACCGTGGGGCGCTGGAATTTTCGGCCGATCCCGGCATGCGCGATCTGCGCCTCGTTCAGCGTGGTCAGGTCGATGTTCTGGCCGAAAAAGGCCGATCCGGATGTGGGCCGGGTCTTGCCGGTGATCACGTCCATCATCGTTGTCTTGCCGGCGCCGTTGGGACCGATGATGCAGCGCAGCTCGCCGACGCTGATGTCCAGCGTCAGGTTGTTGAGTGCCTTGAAACCGTCGAAACTGACGGTGATGCCATCCAGGTACAGGATCGCCCCGTGCGTGGTGTCGACGTCCCTGGAGTTGACGCGCCCATAGCTTGCGCTGCCGCTGGGGCCGTCGTTTTCCGCAAGCGGCGGCTCGGCGGGCACGTGCGGGGGTATTGCTTCGCGGCTCATTCCGTGACCCTCCTTTCGCCGTCCGGATCGGCTCCCATGGATGGCGGCGTGCCTTGCGCGCGTGCGCGGCGGTCGGCGCGCGCGGCGGCGAGCTGCCGCACCAGGCCGACGATGCCCTGTGGCAGGAACAGCGTCACCAGCACGAAAATCAGGCCCAGCGCGTACAGCCAGAACTCCGGGAACACGCTGGTGAACCAGGTCTTCAGGCCGTTGACGACGCCGGCGCCCAGGATGGGACCGATCAAGGTGCCGCGTCCGCCGGTGGCGACCCAGATCACCATTTCGATGGAGTTCTCGGTGGACATTTCGCCGGGATTGATGATGCCCACCTGCGGGACGTAGAGGGCACCGGCGATGCCGCACATCACCGCCGACAGCGTCCAGACGAACAGCTTGAAGCCCAGCGGCTCATAGCCGATGAAGCGCAGCCGGCTTTCCGAATCCCGTACGGCGGTCAGCACGCGGCCCAGCTTGGATTGCGTGACCGACCGCGCCAGCACCAGGCAGCCGCCCAGGAAGGCCAGCGTGATCCAGTAGAGCGCCGCGCGCGTGCCCGCCGACGTGATGTCGAAACCCAGGATGCGCTTGAAATCCGTGAATCCGTTGTTGCCGCCGAAGCCGGTGTCGTTGCGGAAGAACAGCAGCATGGCGGCGAACGTCAGGGCCTGGGTGATGATGGAGAAGTACACGCCCTTGATGCGCGAGCGGAAGGCGAAGTAGCCGAACACGAAGGCCAGTACGCCCGGCACCAGCACCACCAGCAAGGCGGCGTACCAGAAATGCTCGGTGAACGACCAGTACCAGGGATAGGACTTCCAGTTCAGGAACACCATGAAGTCCGGCAGGTCGCTCTTGTAGACGCCGTCATGGCCGATGGCACGCATCAGGTACATGCCGTGGGCATAGCCTCCCAGCGCGAAGAACAGCCCGTGGCCCAGCGACAGGATGCCCGCATAGCCCCAGACCAGGTCCAGCGCCAGCGCGGCCAGTGCGTAGCACATGAATTTGCCCAGCAGCGCCACCACGTACGAGGATATGTGCAAGGGGCTGCCCGGCGGGAAGGCCAGGTTCAGCAGCGGCGGCAAGGCCAGGATCAGCGCCACCAGGGCCAGCGCCACCCAGGCGCGCCGGGAATACAAGGGGGGCCGCGCCATCGCGGCCAGGTCCATGGAAGGGGACATCTTCATTCGACGCTCCGGCCACGCGGGGCGAACAGGCCTTGCGGCCGCTTTTGCACGAACAGCACGATCAGCACCAGGATGGCGATCTTGGCCAGCACGGCGCCCGCGTAGGGCTCCATGATCTTGTTGAGGCCGCCCAGGCCCAGGGCGGCGATGACGGTGCCCGCGAGCTGGCCGACGCCGCCCAGCACCACCACCATGAAGGAGTCGACGATGTAGCCGCGGCCCAGGTCCGGCCCGACGTTGCCCAGCTGCGACAGCGCCACGCCCGCCAGCCCGGCAATGCCGGAACCGAGCCCGAAGGCCAGCATATCGATGCGCCCCGTCGGGACGCCCACGCAGTCGGCCATGCGGCGATTCTGCGTGATGGCGCGCACGAACAGGCCCAGCCGCGTGTGATTCAGCAGCAGCCACACGAAGAACAGCACCAGCAGCGAGAACACGATGATGACGATACGGTTGTAGGTCAGCACCAGTCCGCCCATGACGGTGACGCCGCCGCTCATCCAGCCGGGATTGCTGACTTCCACGTTCTGCGCGCCGAACAGCGAGCGCACCAGTTGCATCAGGATCAGGCTGATGCCCCAGGTCGCCAGCAGCGTTTCCAGCGGCCGGCCGTACAGCCAGCGGATGACGGTGCGTTCCAGCGCCATGCCCACCAGCGCGGTCACGACGAAGGCGACCGGCAGCGCGGCGATCACGTACCAGTCCAGCCAGGCGGGCGCCCAGGCGCGGAACGCACCCTGCACGGCGAAGGTGGCATAGGCGCCTATCATCAGCAATTCACCGTGGGCCATGTTGATGACGCCCATCAGGCCGAAGGTGATGGCCAGGCCCAGCGCGGCCAGCAACAGCACGCTGCCCAGGCTGATGCCGTAGAAGAGATTGCCGGCCCATTCGATGGCGGCCAGGTGGCGATCGATGGCGCGCAGCGCCGCGGCCGCGGCATCGCGAACGCCGGCGTCCGCTTCCGTGTAATTGCCCTGCGCATCGCGGCCGGTCATCGCCGTCAGCACGGGAATGAAGCCCGTGTTCAGGCTGCGGCCCAGGATGTCGACCGCGTGACGGCGCACGTTGGCGTCGGGACTTTTCAGTTCGAGATTGGCTTGCGCGATTTCCAGCGCGGCCCGTACCTGCGGGTCTTTTTCCTTGTCCAGCGCGGCGACGATCTGCGGCAGCACGCTGGCCTGCGACGTTTGCTGCAGGCGCTGCGCGGCGGCCAGGCGCTGGGCGGGATCGGCGGCATGCAGCCGCGATTCCGCCAGCGCGCCATCGATGGCGCGGCGCAGGCGGTTATTGATCATGACGGCGCTTGCGTCGGCCGGCATCGTCAGGCTCTGCCCCGTGGCCGGGTCGAGCGCGCCCTTGCCGGTATCGACCAGCACGCGGCCGTCGGCCGTGGCATACAGGCGGTCCGAACCCATGGCCGCCAATACATCGGCGGCCTCGGCTTGCGTGGACTGGCCCAGTTTGCCGATCGCCTCCAGCTTGGCGTCGGTATCGTCGCCGGCCAGCGGCGCGAGCAGCGAGGCATCGAGCCCCGCGCCCAGCGCCGCCGCCATGGGCATGGCGAGCAGCCATGCGGCCAACAGGCGGCGCAGAGAGATTGCGAAGAGCGCGAGGCGCATGGCGATGCCGTTCCTTCCTATGCGTTTCCGTACTCGGCGGCGTCCTTGCGGGCCGGCCTTGCGGGCCGTCCCGGCAAGGATCGCCATTACAGGCCTTGCTTGCCTTCGTTGCCGGGGATGTAGGGGCTCCACGGTTGCGCGCGGATGGGCCCCTTGCTCTTCCAGACGACGTTGAACTGGCCATCGGCGCGGATTTCGCCGATGTAGACGGGCTTGTGCAGGTGATGGTTGGTCTTGTCCATCTCGATGGTGTAGCCGTCAGGCGCATTGAACTTCTGGCCGCCCACCGCCGCGATGACCTTGGAGACGTCCGTCGTCTTGGCCTGTTCGACCGCCTGCTTCCACATATGGATGCCGATGTAGGTGGCTTCCATCGGGTCGTTGGTGACCACCGTATCCGCGTTCGGCAGGTTCTTGGCCTTGGCGTAGGCCTTCCACTTCTTGATGAATTCGGCGTTGACCGGATTCTTGATGGACTCGAAGTAATTCCAGGCGGCCAGGTGGCCGACCAGCGGCTTGGTGTCCACGCCGCGCAGTTCTTCTTCGCCCACCGAGAACGCCACGACCGGAACGTCGGTCGCCTTCAGGCCGGCATTGCCCAGTTCCTTGTAGAAGGGCACGTTGGAATCGCCGTTGATGGTGGAGACCACGGCCGTCTTGCCGCCGGTGGCGAACTTCTTGATGTTGGCGACGATGGTCTGATAATCGGAGTGGCCGAAGGGCGTGTAGACCTCCTGGATGTCCTGGTCCTTGATGCCCTTGGAGTGCAGGAAGGCGCGCAGGATCTTGTTGGTCGTACGGGGATAGACGTAGTCCGTACCCAGCAGCACGAAACGCTTGGCGCCGCCGCCGTCTTCGCTCATCAGGTACTCCACCGCGGGGATGGCCTGCTGGTTGGGCGCGGCGCCGGTGTAGAAGACGTTGTGTTCGAGTTCCTCGCCTTCGTACTGAACGGGGTAGAACAGCAGGCCGTTCAATTCCTTGAATACCGGCAGGACCGACTTGCGCGACACCGAGGTCCAGCAACCGAACACCACTGCGACCTTGTCCTGCGACAGCAACTGGCGGGCCTTTTCGGCGAACAGCGGCCAGTTCGACGCGGGGTCCACGATCACGGGTTCGAGCTTCTTGCCCATCACGCCGCCGGCCGCGTTGATTTCTTCGATGGTCATCAGGGCAACGTCTTTCAGCGACGTCTCGGAAATCGCCATCGTGCCGGACAGCGAATGCAGGATGCCGACCTTGATGGTCTCTTCGGCGGCCAGGGCTTCCGGCAGCCATCCCGTCATCGCCATCACGCTGGCGGCCGTCAATTGTTTGAGTACGAGTCTGCGGTTCATGTTGTCGGGATCCTTAACGGTGAGCCGGCACGGGCCGGCAGGAGTGCGTGGCAATGCGTCGTACAGCGGCGGCCCGCGCGGCTGTCGATGCGCGGAGGCACGAGCATGAAAAGCAAAACGTATGCCAATTTCTCATGCAGGGGCGGGCCTCCCCCTGGGTGCGGTGCGGCGGCCGGCCGGCATGGGTTGGGGTGGCGCGGGCAGTCCGCGACGGCGCGGCGCGTACGCATCGACGCGCACGTCATCGTGAGTTCGTGCACCAATAGTAGGCGTCCGGCCTGGGGTATGGCACGGTGGTGGTGCGAACCGCGCCGCGGATTGGTGCGCGATGTTTGCTTTCGGGGGCCTTTCGTCAGACTTCAGGGCGAACAGGGGCCGCACTGGTGCGAAGCGGGCCGAGACTCCCGGTCTTCAACTTCGCCTCGCCATTGCTCAAGGCAACGTGAAGGCGGTTCGATCTTCCTGACGCGTCCCGGTCGATCGCGCCGCACGCGATAGCTGGATCGCACAGGCATTGACCAGTTCTATGCAGCGTGCGGTCTTTTGCGGGTCCTTGCGCGCCAGGGGCATGGAAATGCCAACGCAGCCGATGACCGCGCCGCTGGCGCCAAACACGGGAGCGGCGATCGCGTGCGAGCCTTCATACCGCTGGCCGTCCGAAATGCTGTAGCCCGCGGCACGCGCCTCCCGCATCCATTCGACGAAGGTGTCCCAGTCAGGCAAGGCGGCGACGCCTTCGCCGCCAGCCTTTTCGCGGTCGTAGATCATGCGCAGGGTGGGCTCGGGCAATTGCGACGCGATCGAACGGCCGGACGCGCCCCACAGCACGGAATATGTCTGGTCGGTGCGCATGACGTATTGGATCGCATGATGGGAGTGCAGGTTGGCAATGAAGCGCATGCGGGACACCTGCTCCAGGTAAGCCCCGTAGAACGCCGACTCGCCGCTTCCATCCACCAGCAGCCGCAGGGCGTCGTTGACCGACGCGGGGAAGCTGCTGGACGCCACCATCACGGTCGCCACGCGCAGGAATGCGGGTCCTGGGCTGTAGGCGCCGGTCTCCTCATCCTGCGTGACGTAATCTGCCTGCCGCAAGACGTTCAGGATGCGATGCGTCGTGCTGGCCGGCAGGTCCAGCACGCTCGCGAGCCGTGTCACCGTGATGGGGCGCCCAGCCTCCGCCAGCCCGAAAAGTACGCGCACGCTGCGCAACAGCGTGCTGTGGGCTTCCTCGCTCATCGATCCACTCCTTGAAGGCTATTGCCGGCCGGGATTCAAGTGTATAGAATCCCATTCCATTCAAATGAATAGTAAGTCATTCCAACCAGCGGAATATGACGGAGGAGACAAATGGCGGATGCACACCCTGCGGCAGCGCTCACCGTGCTGCCTTATCTGGAGAAGACGGCGGACGAGGTCCGTTTGTTGGCCACGCTGTGCGACGAATGCGGCTATCACACGTTCCCGCCTTCCACGGTGTGTCCGCGCTGCATGTCGCTGGCCGTGCGCCCGCTGCGCCTGAATGCGGAAGGCAGGCTCTACAGCTACACCACCATGCGTCACGGCGCCGGTATTACCTACGCGGGCTATGTGGACTTTCCGGAAAACATAAGAGTGTTTGGGCATCTGGGCGGATACACGGAAGACACACCCCCCGTATGCGACAGCCCGGTCCGCGTGGTGGCGGCGGCGCCCGTGGAAGGCGCGCGCACCAGCGCCCCCGTGGATTTCAAGTTCGTCCCGAAGGAGGTCGCCCGATGACACCCAAGGTCTATCTGATCGGCACGGGCATGGTGCCCTTCGGCCGCTTTCCTGAAATGAGCCATCGTGAATTCGCCTGGCCCGCCGTGCGCGAGGCCATCCTCGATAGCGGCGTGGCCAAGGAAGATATCGACGTCGCGTATTCCGCGTCGATGCTAGGCGGCATGCTGACCGGCCAGCAGGTGTTGGGCAAGATCGGGCTGACCGGCCTGCCCATCATCAACGTGGAAAACGCCTGTTCCAGCGGATCCACCGCCTTGGGCGAGGCGGTCAGTCGCATACGCGCGGGAACGGCCGATGTCGCGCTGGTCTTCGGCGTCGAAATGCTCAGCAAGCTGGGCGGTGGTCCATTGCCGCTCAGTCCCGACGATTGGGATGCCGCACACGGCCTGACCATGCCGGGTGTCTACGCCATGCGTGCGCAACGCTACGTGTACGAGCATGGCATATCGCGCGGCGACTTCTCACAGGTATCGGTGAAGGCGCGCAAGCACGGTGCGTTGAATCCGTTGGCACAGATGCGCAAGCCCGTCACGTTGGATGAAGTCGAAGGTTCGCGCATGATCGCCGACCCGCTACGCCTGCTGCATTGCTGCCCTACCGGCGACGGGGCGGCCGCGGTGGTGGTGGCGTCGGAAGACTGGGTCAAGCGCGCCAAGGTCGCCATGCCGGTGGAAATCTGCGCCACGGTGCTGCATTCCGGAAAATTCGAGCCAGGCCCGAGCTCCATGATCAAGTCGCACGTGTCCGGAAAATCGGCGGCCGAGGCCTATGAAATCGCCGGCCTGGGGCCCGAGGACATCGACGTTGCCGAAATCCACGATTCCTTCGCGATCGCGGAGTTGATGTACTACGAAACCTTCCAGTTTTGCCGGCCGGGCGAAGCGATCAGCCTGCTGAAAAGCGGCGCGACCTCGTTGGGAGGCAAGCATCCCATCAATCCGTCGGGCGGGCTGATGGCGCGCGGCCATCCTGTTGCGGCCACCGGTGTGGCGCAGATCGTCGAGATCGTGCGGCAGCTGCAGGGGCGTTGCGGCGCACATCAGGTGGAAGGCGCGCGCGTCGGCCTCGCCCATGCCACCGGCGGCGGCATATCCGGTTTCGAACACGGTGCCTGCGCCGTGACTATCCTCAAGCGTTGAGGACAACCCAAGGGCGCCATATCGACCAACCGTCGAGCAACTTAGAGACCGCCAGGCCCGCGCAGACGGGAAATGCGGCCGGCTGGCCCAGCCTACCCAAGGAGACAACACCATGAAATGCCACCTTCCTTCGAAACGAGGCGCCTCTCGTCCCGTCCTCGCCCATCCGGCCGGCGACAGGGTCAGACGTTCGCTGGCGGCGGCGGCCGTCACGCTGGCCGCGCTGGCGGCGCCGGTCCATGCGCAATCCGGCGCGCCGCTATTCGACCATCCGGTGCACATCGCCGTGCCGTTCTCGGCGGGCGGTACCGTCGACGTGGCGGCGCGCGTCATCGCCCAGGGCCTGCAGAAACGCATCAACCAATCCGTGGTCGTGGAGAACAAGCCGGGCGCGGGCGGCAATATCGCCGCCGTCTACGTGGCGCACGCGCCGGCCAGCCAGCCGACACTGCTGGTGACCATGGTGAATCACTTCGTCAACCCGGTCATCTTCAAGGACCCCGGCTACGATCCGGACAAGGATTTCGTGCCTATCCTGCAGCTGGGGACGTCCCCCTATGTTTTCGTCGTGCCCGGCAATAGCAGATTCAACAGTCTCCATGACGTCGCCGCTTACGCCAAGGCAAACCCTGGCAAGCTGGCTTGGGGTTTCGGCGGAATAGGCTCTCCGGGCCATTTCTTCGGCATCGAGTTCGCGCGCGCGGCGCACGTGCAAACCAATCCTATCTCGTACCGCGGCGGCCCCGATCTGCTGACCGCGGTCGGCGGCGGCCAGGTCGATATGGTCGTGATGTCGGCGGAAACCTCCTTGCCCTTGATACGCGAAGGCAAGCTCAAAGCCATCGCCAGCACCGGCGAGCAGCGCAACGCCGCGCTGCCAAAGGTGCCGACGGCCAGCGAGGAAATCCCCGGCTATGCGCCGCTCACGGGGTACACCATCATGCTCGCCGCACCGACCATACCCAAGGACAAGCTGGTTCGCCTGCACGACGCCGTCGTCGACGTGGTGAAGTCGCCGGAATATCAGGCTTCACTGCAACGAGTCGGGGCCACGGTCACCACCACGGCCAATCTGGAGGAAAGCCGCGCGTTCTTCCAGCAGGAAGGCGGCCGCTGGCGCACGATCGCCACAGAGTCCCGCTTGCAGATCCAGTAGCGTCAGAATCGAAAGGAGCATCACATGCGATTGGATCTCGAGGGCAAGACCGTGCTGGTCACAGGCGCGTCGCGCGGCATCGGCTTCGCGGCCGCCGAAGCCTTCGCCGCCGAAGGCTGCGCGGTAAGGCTGGTCTCACGCAGCACCGAGGCGCTGGCCGCGGCGGCCCTTGCTCTGCAGGACCGCCACGGCGCTACCGTCGAAACAATGGCGATCGACATGCGGGAGCCTGGCGCCGTCGACGCCGTGGCTGATCGGTTCGGCGGCGAACTCGACATCCTGGTGAACAACGCCGGCGATATTCCGCATGGCACCCTGCAGGATATCGATGCACAGCGCTGGCGCACCGCCTGGGACTTGAAGGTATATGGCTACATCGATCTGACGCGCGCCATTTATGCCGGCATGCGTGAGCGTGGACGTGGTGGCGTGGTGCTCAATGTGATCGGCATGGCGGGCGGCGAGGGCGTCATTCCCGAGTACATCGCGGGCAGTGCCGGGAATGCGGCGCTGGACGCCTTCACGCGGGCGCTGGGCGCCTTGAGCCCAGGCGACGGCATCCGCGTCGTCGGCCTGCATCCCGGCATGGTGGCGACGGACAGGCAGATCACGCGATGGCGTCAGCGCGCGGCCGACAGCCTGAACGATGCCGAGCGTTGGGAGGAACTGACCACGCATCTGCCGTTCGGCCGATTGGCCAGGCCGAGCGAGATCGGCAACGCCCTGGCGTTCCTGGCTTCCGGGGCGGCATCGTATGTCTCGGGCACCACCCTTACCGTCGATGGCGGCCTCAGCCAGAGGCGCTCCGCAAGATAATGCCGACGGTTTGCGGCCGCCGCGCGGCCTCGACCCATCATGGAACGAACAGGATCATCATGAGCGACCTATCCAAGGTGTCACCCGCCACTCGCAACGTATCCGGCCTGATCGCTGGCGCCCTCGGCACGCCGATGTCGGACCGGCTGATAGAAAAGGCAAAGCATCATATTGTCGACACGGTGGCCGCCATGGTCTCTGGAGCAGCGCTGGACGTGGGCAAGCGTGCGCTGGCCACCGCGCCGGTATTTGCGGGCCAGGAGCAGGCCACCTTGATCGGCACTGGCCAGCGCCTGCCGGTGTTCTCCGCCGCCATGCTGAATGCGATGCTGGCCCATGCCGATGAGACCGACGACTCCCACGAAAAGTCCGTCTTCCATCCCGGTTGCGCCGTCGTGCCTGCCGCGTTGGCCATGGCTCAGTTGCAGCGCCGGAATGGCAGTGAGTTGATCGCTGCGGTGGCCGCCGGCTACGACGTGGGCGCGCGCGTGCTGGAGGAAATGGGCGCGATGGCGCTGAACCACCGTGGCCGTTCCACGCATGCGGTAGGCGCGCTGTTCGGCGCCGGCGCCGCGGCGGGCGTCCTGGCGGGCTTCGATGAGGCGGCCGCGCGCCGGCTGCTTTCCTACCTGGGTCACGAAGTGTCTGGGCTGTCCTGCTGGATGGTCGACCACGACCATGTCCAGAAAGCCTATGTTTTCGGGGCGATGGCGGCCAAGAACGCGATCTTCGCCACCCTGCTCACGCAAGCGGGGTGGACGGGCGTGGACGACGTGCTGCACGGCGATCGTACCTTGTTCGTGGCTTTCGGCCGGGGGGAGAAGGGGCGGACCCTGGATGAAGGAATGACCCTGGGCGACGAGATCCTGTCGTCCAACATCAAGAAATGGTGCGTCGGTTCGCCGGTGCAGGCGCCGCTGGACAGCCTGGAAGCCTTGCGCGACCAGTTGCCGTCGCCGGACCGCATCCGAGCCGTCACGGTCGAGATCCAGGCCAACGAAGCTTTTATCGTCGACGGCCGCGATATGCCCAACATCAGCCTGCAGCACTTGAGCGCGCTGTATATCGTCGATCGCGGCCTGACCTTCGAGTCAGCCCATGACTTTGCCCGCATGGCGGATCCAGTCGTGGCGGCGCTGCGGGCGCGGATAAAGCTGGTGCCCAGCGAAGCCTTGCAGCGCAGTGGCGGTCGCCAGGCGATCGTGACGATCGAATGCGATGATGGCCGCACGCTCAGCCATCACACTCGCGCGGTACGCGGGACCTGGGGCAACCCCATGCCTCGCGAGGAGGTCGACGCCAAGGCGCGCGATCTGATCGTGCCGCTGCTGGGCCATGACCGTGCCCAAACGCTGCTGTCCCGGTTGTGGCGCCTGGAATCCCTGGACGCTCACGCGGTGGACCAGCTGGCGGACCTCACCATCGTCGGCGGAGCGTGAACATGGCAGCCGATTCCAGCAGCCGCCAGCACGCCAGGTCCGATGCGCGATCCGGCCCCTTGGCGGGTTACCGCATCCTGGATATGACGACCTTTCTCTCCGGGCCGTTCTGCACCCAGATACTCGCCGACCTGGGCGCCGAAGTCGTCAAGTTGGAGTCGCCAGCGGGCGACTCCAGTCGCGCGATACCACCCTATTTCGTCAAGGGCGAAAGCGCTTACTTCCTGGGCATCAACCGCAATAAGCGTAGCGTTGCCGTCGACATGAAGCACGCCGATGGCATGGGCCTGACTCGCCGCCTGATCCAGGCCGCCGACGTGGTCGTCGAAAATTACCGGCCGGGCGTGCTCGCGCGCATGGACCTGAACATCGAGAGCCTGCGCGCCGCGCAGCCGGGGCTGGTCTGGGCGTCCATCAGCGGCTTCGGGCAGCATGGGCCCTGGCGCGACCAGCCAGCGTACGACATGATCGTGCAGGCCTTGTCCGGCGTAATGAGCTTGACGGGTGAGGCCGGACGCCCGGCCGTGCGACTGGGCATTCCGGCCGGCGACATGGTCGCCGGCATGTATGCCGCCATCGCTATCAACGCCGCGCTGGCGGATCGCCAGCGCACCGGCCATGGGCGGACTATCGATATTTCCATGCTCGACTGCCAGCTCGCCATGCTGTCCTACCAGAGCACTTATGCGCTCGTGGCGGGGATCACGCCCCAGCCTCAGGGCGCGCGCCATGATTCCATCCCGACCTATCGTTCCTTCGTGGGGGGCGATGGCCGTGAACTCGTCATTACCGCGAATACCGACCGCATGTGGAAAGGACTGTGCGCGGTCCTGGACCGCGAGGCGCTGACGCGCGACCCCCGTTTCCTGACGGGAGCCGACAGACTCGAAAATCGCGATGCGCTTTGGGCCTTGCTGGAAGAGGCCTTCCTGGCGCGCCCCGCGGCGGACTGGGTAGAACCGCTGCAGCGCGCGGGCGTGCCGGTCGCACTGATCAAGAATGTTCCCGAGGCGCTGGCCGATGCGCGAGAGGCGGGCCGGAGCATGGTTCTGCCATTGTGCGATAACGACGGCGACGCTATCGATGTCGTCGGGAATCCCATCAAGTTCAGTGGCGAAGCCGAAGTTCCGCCCACCTATCCGCCTCGCCTGGGGAAAGACGCAGACGAGGTGCTGGCGCGTTGGCTTGGCATGCCGGCAGACGATGTCAGGTCGCTGGCCGAGCGGGGCGCATTGACGGGGTTTTGATTCGATACGTAGGCCATGCCGGTTCCTCGTATTCGCGTTATCGTTGCCGCTCCGCGTCCACGTATCGACAAGAATGCGATGAAAATCCAAAACTACGGTTGGCTCGCCGCGACCGCTCTTTGCATGATCTGTGCCGGTCCGGCCCAGGCGGCGGATGCCGCCAAGCCGGCAGGCAGGACGTCTTCGGCAAGCAACGCCGCCGACGGCTCGGACACCACGGTCGTCGCCCGAATGGGCACCGTGGAAGTGCAGCGAGGCGAAGTGCAGGCGATGCTGAACGCGCTGGCGCCGCAGGCTCGCGCGCAAGTGAAAGCCAACCGTTCCCTGCTGGACAATATGGTCCGCGGACGCCTGGCGGAAAAGGCTTTGCTGCAGCAGGCGCAGAGCCAGAACTGGGCGCAGCGTCCCGAGGTCAAGGCGCAGATCGAGGCCGCCACGCGGGAAATCGTGTTCCGCTCCTACCTGGCTTCGGTCAGCACGGTGCCCGCCGACTATCCTTCCGATAAGGAGCTCAGCGCCGCCTACGAACGCACCAAGTCCAATTGGGTCGAGCCCGCCATGTACCGGGTGGCGCAGATTTTCCTGGCCGCGCCGATCAACGACGCCGCCGCCGTGGCGCGCGCCCGCAGGCAGGCGGACGACGTCGCCAGGCAGGCCCAGGGTCCCAAGGCCGATTTCACGACGCTGATGAAGAAATATTCCCAGGACCCGGGGGCCCAGCAGGGCGGCGATACCGGCATGATCCCGCTGGCCCAGTTGCTGCCGGAGATGCGCCCCGTGGTCGCCACGATGCGCAAGGGGCAGGTTTCCGCACCCGTGCAATCGCTGCAGGGTTTCCATATCCTGAAGCTCGTGGACGAGCGCCCGCAGCAGGCCGCCACGTTCGCCCAAGTGCGTGACCGCCTGCGTCTGGGGATGCGGCAGGAACGACAGCAGCAGGCGGCGCAGGCCTATTTGCAGGGCCTGCTGGACAAGCAGTCAGTGACCGTCGATGGCGCCGCGCTGGGCGCGGTCCTGGACGCTACCCCCAGATAGCCAAGGACCCGATATGTTGAAGTTCGCCGCGAATATCAGTCTGCTGTACAACGAATACGGCTTCCTGGACCGTTTCCAGGCCGCCGCGCAAGATGGATTCAAAGGCGTGGAGTGCCTGTTCCCCTACGCTTGGCCGGCAAGCGAACTGGCCGTTCGCCTGCGGGATAACGGCCTGACCCAGGCTTTGTTCAACGGGCCACCGGGCAGGGAAGATGCCGGCGAACGCGGCCTGGCCTGCCTGCCCGGCCGCGAGGCTGAATTCCGCGAAGGTATCGAACGGGCGCTGGAATACGCCGAAGCGCTGTCCTGCCCACGCATCCATGTCATGGCGGGTCTGGCGCCAGCGGACGGCGATCGCGCGCACCTGCGCGAGACCTATGTGCATAACCTGGCCTGGGCCGCCGAGGCTGCCGCGAAAGGCGGCCGTGACGTGATGATCGAACCCATCAACACGCGCGATATTCCCGGCTACTTTCTCAACCGGCAGGCGGACGCCCACGCCGTCATCGACGAGGTCGGCGCCCCCAACCTGAAAGTCCAGATGGACCTGTACCACTGCCAGATCGTCGAAGGCGACCTGGAAATGCGCATCCGCCAATACCTGCCCACCGGGCGAGTCGGGCACATGCAGATCGCCGGCGTCCCCGCCCGCCATGAGCCGGACCTCGGCGAAATCAACTATCCCCACCTGTTCCGCGTACTCGAAGAACTGGGCTACGACGGCTGGATAGGCTGCGAGTACCGTCCCGCCAACGGCACGCGCGCCGGCCTGGGATGGCTGCACGCCGCGGAGCGGGCAGTGTCACGGGGGTAGGAGTATTGGTTCAACCGCGTATCGGGCCATTGAGCTTGCACACCGGCGGGGGCTCGCGAGGCGCAGGCAGGTGAGCCGCTTACTTTATATAAAGTTGAGTATTTTGGCGAATTAACTAAAATATATGTTATGCCAAAGCGATCTGCCGCCCTCGACGCCATGCCTCCAGCCGTGCTCGCTGACCTGCGTGCGCTGGGTGAGGACCTGGCTATCGCGCGGAAACGCCGGCGCGAGCCCCTGAAGTCCTGGGCTCAGCGGATAGGTGTTTCGGAGCCCACCCTGATACGCATGGAAAAAGGCGATCCCAGCGTCTCGATGGGCGTCTATGCAACGGCGCTATGGATGATGGGCCGCTCGCAGGCCCTTGCCGAAATTGCGGCTCCCGAGCACGACAGGGGGGCACTGGAAGACGCGATCCGGGCGGCCAAATCGCGCTCCGTACGCAAGCGCCCGCCGCTTTACCAGGTGCCGCCGACGGCCAAGG
This sequence comes from Bordetella genomosp. 8, assembly GCF_002119685.1. Taxonomy (NCBI): domain Bacteria; kingdom Pseudomonadati; phylum Pseudomonadota; class Betaproteobacteria; order Burkholderiales; family Alcaligenaceae; genus Bordetella; species Bordetella genomosp. 8. The sequence continues at coordinate 1,331,960 of NZ_CP021108.1, forward strand.
ATACTCCGGGTGGTGATACATGATCGCCTTCGATATTGCGACCTACCAGCCCGTCGATGCGCTGTACTTATGGTGGTTGGCTGATCCCGCCGCGCCACGCCTCATCGGCGAATTGCGCCTCGTGCGCACGCTGAAAGGGGTTCGTTGCTCTACGCGCCGGGCTGGCTGAAAACCGGCTTCCCGTTGAGCGAGGATTTGCCTCTCGTGCCGGACGAACTATTCCCAAGGGATAGGGAGACCGCGGCAGGCGCGGTCGACGATGGAGAAATTGGTGTTGCAGGTCCTGGCGGGCGAGCAGGTCGACGAACGGAAGCGTCGCCTGATCACGCCGGGCACCACCTTGGGTGGCGCTCGCCCGAAGGCCCTGTTGGACATGGACGATCACCCATGGGTGTTGAAGTTGAGTTGGGCTATCCGGAACTGGCGCAGTTGCTGCGCCGGCGGGGAGTTACTGCTGATCATCGCAATCTGGAGCAGATGAAAGAGCTCTTCAGACGCATGGTGTTCAACATTCTCATCGACAATACCGATGATCACGAGAAGAACCATGTGCTGTTGATGAACGTCGAAGGCGAGTACGAGCTTTCACCGGCATTCGACGTTTTGCCATCCGGGCAGTCCCTGGGATTCCAGCAAATGCGCGTAGGGACATACGCCGCTGATTCGACGCTCGATAATGCGATGTCGGAACATGGCTTGTTCGGCATGTCCCGGAACGAGGCGCACGATCAGATAAAGAGGGTCTGCGCGGTTATCGCGCGTTGGAAAGACCATTTCGCCCGGCTCGGCGTGAACGATATGGATATCGCCACGCTGGAGCGCCAGATCGACCGCGCTTTCCTATCGGACCAGCGCAGGGCGTTTGCCTGACCGCCTCATCGACAGGAATACGAGCAGCGCGCAGATTGCCGCGCTACCGGCGGCCAGCAGGAAAGCACCGGAAAAGCCGGCGCCGTAGGCAAGGCGGGCGATGTTGCCCAGCGCATCCCACGCGCTGGACGGATAGGCGGCGATCGCGCCCTGGATGTCGCCCGCCACTACGCGTCCGATGAAGGCGTCGTCGACAGGCAGATGGGCCGCTTCCGTCGCCGCGCGGATGGCCGCGCCGGTATTGCTCGCCAGCACCGCGCCCAGTCCGGCAAAGCCCAGCAGGATGCCGGAAAAGCGCGCCGTCGTGCTGATGCCCGACGCCATGCCGGCGCGATGCGGCGGGACATTTCCCATGATGGCTTTCTGCGTTTCGCCATTCAGCAGGCCGCCGCCGGTTCCGAGCAGCGCCATCCCCGCGATGACGATGCCCTGGCCCGTTTGCAGCGCCGCGTAAGCCATGACCGCGTTGCCGAGGGCCACGATCGCCAGGCCCAGCGCCAGGATGTCCTTGCCGTCCAGCCACCGGGACAGCCGCCGCCCGACCTGGGGAAAGACCAGCATGGCCAGCGCGAAGGGCAGCATGCCGACGCTGGCCATCAGCGCGGTATCGCCGCGTCCGTTCTGCAGGAACAGCGGCAACACGGAAGCCATGACCTGCGCCGACGAGGCATAGGCAAACATGGCGATGACGGCGCCGACGAAAGGCCAGGCCTGGAACAAGGCCAGGTCCAGCATGGGATGGGGCCGCGCACGCTCCACCAGGCAGAACGCGCCGAACAGCATCAACCCGACGGCTGCGCGGCCCAGCACGGCGCCGCGGCCCCAGCCGTGCCCCGGACCTAGTATCAAGGCCCAGGTCACGGCGAACATGGCGGAGGCGAACAGCGCGATCCCGGCAAAATCCAACGGCCGCGGCGTGGGATCACGCGATTCGTCCACGCGGCGCAGTACCGCCGTGCCCAGCACGGCGCAAATCGGCACATTGATGTGGAAGGCCCAGCGCCATCCCAGCAGGCTGTTGATGACACCGCCGAGCAAAGGCGATAGCACCATGGTCAGGCCCATGATGCCGCCCCATACGGCCCAGGCTCGCCCCCGCGCATGTTCGTCGTGGAAAGTGTGGCCGACGATCGCCAGCGCGGGCGCCAGCAGGAAAGCCGCGCTGGCGCCCTGGGCGGCGCGCGCCGCGTAGAGCGCGACCGGCGTCGGCGCCAGCCCGCAGGCCAGCGAGGAGAGCGCGAACAGCCCGATCCCGCACAGGAATACCCGCCTGCGGCCGTAGCGGTCGGCGATGGACCCCGCCGGCAGCAGCAGCGACGCAAAACACAGCACGTAGGCGCTGATCACCCATTCGATTTCCGCGAAGGTCGCCTGCAGGTCGCGCGCGATCGTCGGCAGCACGATGCCCACGACATTGGTGTCGAGCACCGTCATCGCGCAACCGAACGATGCGATCAGCAGGATCGCGGTCTGCCGGCTGGCTGGCCGCGCGGCGAGGGTGGCTTCCATGGCTGCCTTGAGTGTGGATGTAAGGGTGTGGACGTAAGGGGTGTGAGCGCAAGGGTATGAGCGCAAGGGCTCATTGCAGCATGTGACTTGGTTGAGTTCAACCAACTATTCAGCCAAAATAATTCGAGAAAATCGAATACAGGAACACGCCATGGAGCTGCGCCATCTGCGTTCATTCGTCGTCGCGGCGCGCGCATTGCACTTCGGCAAGGCTGCTGAAGAGCTGGGCGTCTCGTCTTCCACCTTGACACTGCAGATCCAGGAGCTGGAGCGTGCATTGCAGGCGCGACTGTTCGACCGCACCAAGCGGTCCGTGGCCTTGACGCAGGCCGGCGTCGCCTTCCTGGCGGAAACGCTGGCCGTGCTCGATCGCTTCGACCGCGCCGTCAACGTGGGCCGCCGCGCGGGGCGCGGGCAGCTTGGACGCATTGCCTTGGGCTACGTCGGTTCCGCTGCCTTTTCCGGCGTCCTGCAACACCAGATGCAACGCTTTCGCGCGGACTGGCCGGACGTGACGCTGCACGCGCGCGAACTGCCCATGGACCAGGTGGCCGCGTGCATCGACGCCGGCACGGTGGACATCGGCTTCGTCCGCCTGCCGGTTCCACTGCCGGCCGGCATCGCCAGCCACGTCCTGGTGCGCGATGGCTTCTGCCTGGCCTTGCCGTCCGGCCATCGCCTGGCCGGCTCCGGCGGACGGCGGCATGGGCCCGCGGTCAAGGCTCGGGACCTGGCGGACGAGGACTTCATCGTCCCGGAGCAGGACCTCGGCCTGCGCGAGGTCGCCCGGCGCGGCCGCTTCACGCCACGCATAGGCGCCGTGCCGGGTTCATTGCTCGCGGTGGTGACCCATGTGTCCCTGGGTGTCGGCGTCGCCGTGCTGCCCAGCATCGTCAAGGACGTGCTCGCCTTGCCCAACGTCGTCTTCCGGCAGGTCGCCGGGGCGGACATTCCTTCTACCATCGCGGCGATATACCGGCGCCATGAGCGTACGCCCACGGTGCGGCATTTCATCGGCCAGATCCTGCAGACCGAGCCTGTCGTGGCGTCGCCGTTTCCGCTGGCGTGATCGCCGCCAGCGGTCCAGGCCTGATCAGGCGATCTGGTCGCGCATCCAGGCCACAAGGGCCTCGCTCAAGCCGCGCAGGTCGGCCTGCAGACGCGCATAACCCTCATGCGGACGCAGGGTGACTTCGTCCATGTAGAGCTTGCGGTTGACTTCGATCTGCAAGCTGTGCCGGCCTTCGGCCGGATGGCCGAAGGCGCGCACCAGCTCGACGCCCTTGTAGGGATCGTTCTCGGCCACGTCGTAGCCTTTTTCGCGCAGCCAGGCCGCCACGAACTGGCGGAATTCCGGCGCGCTGGTGCTGCCGTCGCGATCGCCCAGCACGAAGTCGGGGTGGACCAGCCCGGGCTTGTCGGTTGCGTAGGCGCCCGCCACGCTGGGCATGGAGTGGCAGTTGATGTGCCACACCTTGCCGAAGCGCTGATGGGCGGCGTCGAGCAACTGCGCCACGGCCTGGTGGTAAGGCTTCCAGCACGCGTCGATCCGATGATGGACTTCCGCCACGCTCAGCTTGCGCGCGTACAGCGGGGTGCCGTCGTCCAGCATGCGCCAGATCAGCCCCTTGCCCAGCTTGACCTTGCCGGTCTCGTTCAGCGGGCCATCCCAGGGCGCATCCAGCAATAGCGCGTCGATTTCATCGGCGGCGCGGTTGGCGTCGATGTAGGCACGTGGGAAGGACGCCGCCACCATGGGCACGCCGAACGCCAGCGCCCCGCTCCAGAGATCGTCGATCCAGGTGTCCTCCGCGGTGCGCAGCGCGCCGAAATCGATGGCGGGCGCGAAGTCCGGGGGATAGGTGGTGCCGCTGTGCGGCGAATCGAGGACCAGGGGGGAGGAGGCGGAAGCGGCCGGGTAATTGTCCGGCGCGTAGAGGCGGTAGGAAAGCGGCTGGGTTTTCAGCATGGTGATAGCTTTGGTATTCGGGAAGACGGGCCGCGACGCATGACGCCCGGCGGCCCGTGGCTACGGTCAGTCGACCTTGACGTGGGCTTCGGCGGCCACACGCTTGTTCTTGGCGATCTCGGCGTCGATCTGCTTGGCGAAAGCCTCCGGCGTGTTGTTGGCCGGCGCGGCGCCCAGCGCTTCCAGGCGGGCCTTCACGTCTTCCTCGCCTTCGACCTTGGCGACGGCGGCGTTCAGCTTGTCGACCACGGCCTTGGGCAGCTTGGCGGGGCCGACCAGGCCGAACCACGACGCGTCGTTGACGGCGGGCAGGCCGACTTCGGCGAAGGTCGGCACGTCCGGCAGGGCCTTGACGCGCTGGGGCGCGGCCACGGCCATGGCGATCAGGCGGTTGGCCTGCACGTGCGGCAGCGTCGAAGGCAAGTTGTCATACATGACGTCGACCTGGCCCGCCAGCACGTCGTTCAAGGCCGGACCCACGCCACGGTACGGGACGTGGACCAGGTTGGTGCCCGAGGCCATCTTGAACAGTTCGCCCATCATGTGCGAAACCGAACCGTTCCCGGCGGACGCATACGTCAGCTTGCCCGGCTCGCCCTTGGCCAGCTTGATGAACTCGGCCATGTTCTTCGCGCCGAGCTTGGGATTGATGGCCATGATATTCGGCACGGCCGCCAGATTGGTGATGGGGGTGAAGTCCTTTTGAGCGTCGAACGGCAGCTTGGTGTACACGGCCGGGTTGATGCCGTGGGTACTGGCGGTGGCGATGCCGAGCGTGTAGCCGTCCGGCGTGCTGCTGGCGATGGCCGCGCTGCCGATGGAGCCGCCCGCGCCGCCGCGGTTCTCGACCACCACGGTCTGCCCCAGTTCACGGCCCAGCTTGTCGGCGAACAGGCGGCCGACGATGTCGGTCGTGCCACCCGGCGGGAAGGGCACGATCAGGCGGATGGGCTTGCTGGGATAGGCGTCGTCGGCGTGGGCCAGGAGCGGCAGGGCGGCCATGGCGGCGACGGCGGTCAGGCCGAGGAGGCGTTGCTTGAAAAACATGAAGATCCCTTGTGGAAGGTGTTCTGAATATGCGGGCGCTTTGTGAGCCCCGGCGATTCTTGGCTGCCGCAACAAATTGTGCAAACGAAGAATTCTCCTTATGCTATGAAAATATTTCATACCTGATGGCTATGCTCATCCCTACCTCGTTATATACATGCGCCGCCTTTGCCCATCCCTGACGGATCTGCAGGCTTTCGAAATGGCCGCCCGTCACGGCAGTTTCACGCGCGCCGCCCAGGAACTGTCCGTCACGCAAGGCGCGGTGAGCAAGCAGGTCAAGCAATTGGAGCAGTTCGTCGGGGTCGAGCTATTCCTGCGGCTCAGGCATGGATTGGTATTGACCGAAGCGGGGCAGGCTTACCTCGCCAAGATCCAGGTCGGGCTGGGCCAGATCGAAGCGGCCACGCTGGAACTGATCTCGCACCAGGGGCAGGGCGGCACCTTGTATCTGACCAGCATGCCGACCTTCGGTGCGCGCTGGCTCATCCCCCGCCTGGCCGGTTTCATGCGCCTTCGGCCCGACATCCATGTCGAGTTCCTGCCGCACCGCCAAGGCTATGACTTTTCGACGCCGGAGCTGGACGCCGCCGTGCGATTCGGCGAAGGGGTATGGCCGGGCAGCGGCGCCGACTATATCGTCGGCCGCGACGTCGTGCCGGTGGGCAGCCCCAGGCTTTTTCCGCGCCCCTGCGCGACACCGGAGGAATTGCTCAAGCAGCCGCTGATGCACCACACATCGGCGCTGGATGGCTGGACCGACTGGTTCGAACAGGCCGGTTGCGACACCCGCCGCGCGCGCGAAGGCGCCCGCTTCGATCAATACAACCTGTTGTCGCAGGCCGCGGCGGCGGGCTTCGGCATCGCCCTGATCCCGCGCTGCCTGATCGAGGACGAATTGCGCGACGGCAAGCTGGCGCCGGTCATCGAGCTGCGGATACGCGCCCGTCAAGGGTATTACCTGTGTTATCCCGAGACCAAATCCAAGCTGCCCATCCTGCAGGCGTTCCGGCAGTGGCTGATGGAGGCATCGCAGGTGGCCGAGCCGAGGACGGACGACGGCTGAACCCGGGGAGGTCAGGCCGCGCGCCGGGCCGGAATCGTCAGTGCGGCCACCACGCCCAAGGCGTGTATCAGGCAGAACACCGCGAAGGTGCTGGAGAACGCGGGCGCCGCCTCGGCCTGGTGCTCGGCGAGACTGGCGTGCAGCCAGATCGCCAGCGAGGTCGTGGCGATGGGGCCGCCCAGTCGCTGCACGATGTTCAGCGCCGTCGTCGCGACGGGCAGTTGTTCGCGCGGGATGCTGGCGTAGGCGGACGACATCGACGGGATGTTGATCGAGCCCAGTCCCACGCCGCGCAGCCACAGCAGCAGGCAGATCAGCGTGTCCGGCATCTCGTAGACGCCGACCAGCATGAAGGGCAGGGTACCGGCCAGACCGATCAGCGCGCCCGCCGTCGAGACGCGGCGCGAGCCGTAGCGGTCCGTCAGCCGCCCCATCCACGGGAACGCGCAAAGCAGTCCTATGCCCATCGCCGCCAGCAGGATGCCGGCGCGCGACGGGCTGTAGCCGCGCGCGCTGATCAGATACAGCGGGAACAGCAACTGGCCGCCATAGGTCATGCAGTTCGTCAGGAACTGGGTGGCGGCCGAAGGCGCGAACGAGCGCGCGCGAAACAGGCGGATGTCGATCAGGGCCTTCGCGCCGCGGCGCAGCCCGTGCAGCAGGAAGGCCAGCAGCAGGAGCACGGCGATCGCCAGTTCCAGCCGGTTGGTATCGGCTGCGCCGCTTTCCGTGTTCGCCAGGGCTTCCAGGCTATGCAGCAGCATGGCCAGGCCGGGCGCCAGCAGCAGGAAGCCGATCGCGTCGAAGCCTCGCCGGACCCGCAGGTCGCCGTCCGGCGGCAGCACGCGCCAGGCCAGCAGGATGGCCAGTACGCCCACGGGCAGGTTGATCAGGAAGATCCAGGGCCACCCGGCATGTTGCAGGATGAGGCCCGCCAAGGTCGGGCCGAGGATGGGCCCGATCATCACCGGCATGACCGCGAAGCCCATGACGCGCGCCAGGTGTCGGCCAGCCGTGCGCGCCATCATCATCTGCGTCATGGGCGTGAGCAGTCCGCCCGCCATGCCCTGGAGGACCCGCGACACGATCAGGCTGTTGGCATCGGTGGCGATTCCGCAGAACAGCGACGTCAGGGTAAAGATGGAAAAGCAGATCAGGTACATCCGCTTCGCGCCCATCCGGTCCACCAGCCACCCCGTCAGCGGCAGCGTCAAGGCCAGGGCCAGCAGGTAGCCGCTGGATACCCACTGAATGGTGGCGAGGTCTGTATTCAATTCCTGCGCCAGCGTCGACAGGGAAACGTTCACCACGGTGGAGTCCAACTGCGCCATCAGCGGCGCCAGCATCACCACGCTGGCGGTTTTCCATACGCGGGCGTCGATGCGGTCGTCGGAGGTGCTGTTTGCCGCGGCTCTGGTGGCGGCGTTGCGCGGGCGTTTACCTGGGGATGAGGCGGACACGGACAATTGGGCTCGGCGATCTGGTGTTGGGCGACGGGTGTCTCGAGATTCTAGTGCCCGGCCCCTTAAAAGGACCTGCGCCGGCGGTGACCCGCCGCGGGCAGCCATCAGCCTGGCTTCTTGTCGTTGCGCGACACATTTCTTCCGGGAATGAGTCGTGCGATTCTTTCATTAGTCCTGCCAGCGCCTCGTTTGTATGCTGTCTCCACCACATACAGAGAAAGATCGCATCGGGCGCCAACGACCCGCATGCATGCATACAAGGGGCTATCTTGAACATCCGTATTCCCAGATTGCTGGGCGGCGCGCTTGCGGTCGCCATCTTCGGGCTGTCCACCGCCGCGCGTGCCGAGCCAGCCTACCCCTCGCGCACGATTACCGTCGTCGTGCCGTTCTCAGCAGGCAGTGCTAGCGACACCTACGCCCGCGTGATAGGCGCCAAGCTGGGCGAGGCGCTGGGCCAGTCCGTCGTGGTGGAAAACAAGGACGGCGCCGGCGGCTTCATCGGCGCCCAATACGTGCTGCGTGCCAAGCCGGATGGCTACACGCTGCTGTTTGCCGCCTCCCCATGGGCTTATACGCCGTATTTCTTCAAGCGGATACCGTACGAACCAATGAGGGACTTTGTCGCGGTCGCCAAGGTCGGCGCGGCGCCCAGCGTCCTGGTGACCGCCCCGGACGCGCCTTTCGGAGATATGGCCGGCATGGCGGCATACGCCCGGCAGCACCCCGGAAAGCTGACCTATTCGAGCGCGGGCATAGGCACGTATTCGCACTTGATCGGCGCCCTGGTCGACAAGCAGCTCGATATCGACATCATGCATGTGCCCTACAAATCCGCGGCGCAGGCCATGGCTGACGTCGTGGGCCACATGATCAGCCTGAATTATCCCAGCCTGTCGGCGGCGCTGCCTCTTATAAAGTCGGGGAAGCTCAAGGCACTTGGCGTGACCAGCCTGACGCCCGCTTCCATCGCGCCGGATATTCCATCGATTGCATCGCAGGGCATGCCAGGCTTCGAAGTCATGCAGTGGTTTGGCTTCGTATCGCCCGCGGGGACGTCACCCGAGGTGGTCAAGCTGCTCAACACGCAGATCAATCGCGTACTGGCGGACCCGGAGGTCGCCAGGCGATTCGCGCAGCTGGGCATTCAGTTGACGCCGGAGTCGCCCGAGGTCTTCACGGCGGATATCGACCGCGAAATCAGGAAATGGGTGCCGCTCGGCAAGGAATTGTCGATTACCTACGACTGAATCCAAAGGGATTTCCTTTGCAGCAGCCAATCCCGGAACAGCCGAGCCGCGGGGCTGAGGGTCCTGTGGCGCGAATGCACAAGATAGTCGTAGCGACCCGTGCGGCAGGCGAACTCCCCGATCGCACGCAGTTGTCCCCGGTCGATCGATTCGCGAACCATGTAGTCCCATCCCAGGCCCACGCCCAGCCCTTGCAGCGCCGCGTTGTAGACGAGCGTGACCTGGTTGAAGGTCAGGGCACGCGTGGGCGCGGTGTACTCGACGCCGAACTGGTGGAACCATGCCGGCCAATCCATGCAATTCCACTCGCGGGAGTCGAGCTGGATGAGCGGTGCGTCGCGCAGCTGCGCGACGGTCTCGATGGGCGGCAAGGGAAGATCGGGGCGGCAGACCGCGTAGACGACTTCCGGAAAGAGCGGGGTGGCGTCCAGCGAACTCCAATTGCCGTCGCCATACAGGATGCCGAACGATCCATCGCTGCAGCTTTCCTCGTTGATCGAATTGCTGGCGATGATATTCACATTGATTTCAGGATGGTCCTGGTTGAAATAGACCACCTGGGGAAACAGCCAGCTATGCGCCACGGCCTGGGTGCAGCGGATGGCGACGGCTTGCTCGGCATTCGTGCTGCGCAGTTGCGCCACCACGTCGTTCAGCCTGAGCAGCAGCGGCTGCAGTTCCGCCTGCAGTTCACGGCCCTTCGCGCTCAGGCGTATGCCCCGGCCTACGCGGTCGAACAACGAGGTCTTGAGGCTGTCTTCCAGCATGGCCATCTGCTTGCTGACGGCGCTCTGGGTCAGGGACAGCTCCAGCGCGGCGCGGGTAAAGCTGCCACATCGCGCAACGGCTTCGAAGCAGATCAGGTTCTCCATGGACGGCAGTCTGGAGAAAAGACGGGGACCGTTGATATCTAGCATGGCAGGACTCGGGAAATGATTCCAGGCGGGAATGAGTGGTGCGCGCAATTCGCTGGTCGCATTAAGCAGATAAACGCATCATAGCAAGTGTCAATCCACTTAAGTAGTTTGAATAGGCATTCTTGCCAGGAATGGATAAATCACGGTGCCATGAAAAAATTCGTACTCAAGGTGACGTGCCAGGATCAGCGTGGCATCGTAGGGGCGGTAGGCCAGGGCGTTGCCTCGCTGGGCGGCTGCATCACGGAAAGCGGCCAGTTCGTCGATCCGACGACCGGCCGCCTGTTCATGCGTGTCTGCTTCCAGTTCGACAGCGACGTACCGCATCAAGCGATCGACCGGCATTTCGAACCGGTCGTGCAGCGTTATCGGATGCGGATGGAGACATTCGATCTCACGCAGAGGCCCAAGGTTCTCATCATGGTTTCCCAGTTGGGCCATTGCCTCAACGACCTGCTCTATAGGAACAGCATCGACCAGTTGCCCCTGCAGCTGGTGGGCGTCGTGTCCAATCACACCGTTTATCGTTCACGGGTGGAGCATGAAGGCATCCCCTTCCATCATCTGCCCGTGACGCCGGATAACAAGGCGGAGCAGGAGCGAGCCTTACTGGGTTTGCTGGAGAGCCTCGAGGTGGATCTGGTCGTGCTGGCCAGGTACATGCAGATTCTTTCCGACGACCTGTGCCGCAGGCTGCCTGGCAAGGTCATCAATATCCATCATTCCTTCCTGCCCAGCTTCAAGGGTGCCAAGCCCTACCACCAGGCCTACGAGCGCGGCGTGAAGCTCATAGGCGCGACGGCCCACTACGTGACCGCCGACCTGGACGAAGGGCCGATCATCGAGCAGGACATACGGCGCGTAGACCATGCGACAAGTCCCGAAGAAATGGTCGCGATCGGACGGGATACCGAATGCCAGGTGCTGGCCAAGGCCGTCAAGACCCATGTTGAACACCGGATCCTGCTGAATGAGAACCGCACCATCATCTTCTGACGCGCGGAAGGCCATCGCGTTGAGCGGCACGGAGGCCGCCGCCGAAGTGACCGCCGAAGTCGCCAGGCAAATGCGCGAGTCTGGCGTGATCCCGAAACTGGCGGTGGTCCTGGTGGGTGACGACGCGGCCAGCGCGGTCTATGTGGCGAACAAGGCCAGGCAGGCCGAGCGTATCGGCTTCGGGTCGCTGCAGATCCGCCTTCCCGCTGAAACTTCCGGTGCCGAGCTCTCCGCGGTGATACGGCGCTTGAACGATGACCCGTCCGTGCACGGCATACTCGTGCAGTTGCCGCTTCCGCCGCATCTTCCGGCGGAAGCGGTCATCCGCGAGATCGCGCCCGAGAAGGACGTCGACGGCTTTCACGAGGTCAACGTCGGCCGCATGACGATCCAATCCAGCCGCAATGCATTCGTCCCATGTACGCCATTGGGCTGCATGCATCTGATCCATCGCGCCATCGGGCATGAGCTCAAGGGGCTGAGCGCGGTCGTCATCGGCAAGTCGAACATCGTGGGCCGGCCGATGGCGACGCTGTTGATGCACGCCGAATGCACCGTCAGCGTCGCTCACATACATACCCGGAATATCGAGCAGCTCTGCCGCACCGCCGACATCCTGGTGGTGGCAGCCGGCTCTCCCGGACTGGTCAGGGGCGACTGGATAAAACCCGGCGCGGTCGTCATCGACGTCGGCATCAACCGCATCGCCGGGGAGGCCGGCACGCACAGGCTGGCCGGCGATGTGGCGTACGACGAGGCGGCGGAGGTCGCATCCTTCATTACGCCGGTGCCTGGCGGGGTCGGGCCGATGACGATCGCGATGCTGATGAAGAACACGTATGCCGCCGCGCTCCAGGCCGAGCGTGCGAATCCGCGGCGACACGCCGGCCTGCGGGCCAGGAGTAACGGTTGATGAAGTATTCGATTTTCAGTATCGCCAGGAATGCCATGTCGTATCACGAGCGATGGGAACGGCAATGGCGCAGCCCCGCTCCCCGTCCGGAATACGACGTGGTGATCGTCGGCGGTGGCGGGCATGGCCTGGCGACGGCCTACTACCTGGCGAAGAACCATGGCATCACCAATGTCGCGGTGGTCGAAAAAGGATGGATAGGGGGCGGCAACACCGCTCGAAACACCACCATCGTCCGATCCAGCTATCTATGGGAAGAATCGGCGGCCTTGTACGACGCGGGCATCAAGCTGTGGGAAAACCTGTCCGCCGACCTGAACTACAACGTCATGTTCAGCCAGCGCGGCGTGGTCAGCCTGGTCCACTCCCAAAAGGACTTCCGGGACGTACAGCGCCGTATGCATGCCAACCGACTGCTCGGTATCGATGTGGAGTACCTCGATCGGGCGGCGCTCAAACGCGAAGTTCCCATACTGAACCTGGATTGCCGCTTCCCCGTGTGGGGAGGAGCCATGCAGAGAAAGGCGGGCGTGGCGCGGCATGATGCCGTGGCCTGGGGCTATGCCAGGGCAGCGGACCGGGCAGGGGTGGACATCATCCAGAACTGCGCTGTGCTGGGCATCGAGCGCAACGGCAACCAGGTCACCGGCGTCAGGACCGAAAGAGGCACGATCAAGGCCAGGAAGGTCGCGGTGGTGACGGCTGGCAATACCACCGTCCTGGCGGATATGGCCGGCATACGCCTGCCGTTGGAAAGCCACCCTTTGCAGGCCTTGGTCTCGGAGCCGATCAAGCCCGTGCTCGATACGGTCGTGATGTCCAATGCCGTGCATGCCTACATCAGCCAATCGGACAAGGGCGATCTGGTCATCGGCGCCGGCGCCGACCAGTACGTGGGATATGGCCAGCGCGGCAGTTTCCAGACGATAGAAAGCACCGTGACGGCCATCGTGGAGATGTTCCCCGTGTTCTCCCGGGTCCGCATGAACCGCCAGTGGGGCGGCATCGTCGATCTCAGTCCGGATTCCTGCCCGATCATCACGAAGACGCCTGTCAACGGGCTCTATTTCAACTGTGGCTGGGGCACGGGCGGCTTCAAGGCCACGCCGATATCCGGGCTGGTTTTCGCGCACACGGTGGCGCTGGATCGCCCCCACGAATTGAACGCGCCGTTCGGGCTGGACCGGTTCACCACCGGCAGCCTGATCGACGAATACGGCGCCGCGAACGTTGCGCACTGATGGAGAAATAACGTGCTACTGATCGAATGTCCCTGGTGCGGGCCGCGCGCGGAGATCGAGTTTTCCTGCGGGGGCGAGGCCAATATCCGGCGTCCGGCGCCGTCGGCGGAAGTGACGGACGGCGCATGGGCCGATTACCTCTTCATGCGCAGCAACCATCGCGGCCCGGGCGAGGAGCAGTGGCTGCACGGCCAGGGCTGCCGCCGCTGGTTCAGGGTGGAGCGGGATACGGTGACCTATGAAATCCTGCGCACATCGCGGTTCGGCTCCGGCCAGGCCACGAGCGACGGCCGGGAAAATCAGCAATGAAGCAGCAGAATCGAATCCAGAGCGGCGGCAACGTCGACCGGGCCCGGCCCATCTCCTTCACTTTCAACGGCAAGCGGTACGAAGGCTTCCACGGAGATACCTTGGCGTCGGCGCTGCTGGCGAACGACGTGCATTTCGTCGCGCGCAGCTTCAAGTATCACCGGCCACGGGGCATCGTCTCGGCCGGTCCCGAAGAGCCCAACGCCATCGTGCAACTGGAAGATGGTCCGCACACCGTGCCGAACGCCAAGGCCACCGAGATCGAGCTGTATGAAGGCTTGGCCGCGCGCAGCGTCAATGCCTTCCCGTCGCTGGAAAGGGATCGCATGGCTTTCAACCAGCGTATCGCCCGCCTCCTGCCCGCCGGCTTCTACTACAAGACGTTCATGTGGCCGCGGTCTTTCTGGCCCAGGTATGAACGCCGGATCCGCGACGCGGCCGGCCTGGGGACGTCGCCGGCGGCGCGCGATCCGTCGCGATACGACAAGCGGTTCGCCCATTGCGACCTGCTGATCGTGGGCGGAGGTGCCGCGGGGCTTGCGGCTGCATTGGCCGCCGCGGGCTCCGGCGCACGAATCATCCTGGTCGACGACCAGCCGGAGCTGGGTGGGTTCCTGTTGTCCAGCCCGCGCGCGATCGGCGAGCAGTCATCCGCCGCATGGATCGCCAGGGCACGGCGGCAGTTGGCGGCCTCGACTTCCGTCACGATCCTGGATCGGAGCACCGCTTTCGGCTATTACGACCACAACCTGGTCACGGTGACGCAGCGGCTGCACGACCATCTTCCGCTCGGCGAGCGCATCGGTACCCGCGAGCTGCTGTGGAAAATCCGCGCCAGGCGCGTGATCCTGGCGACGGGAGCGCACGAACGCCCCATCGTGTTTGGAAACAATGACCTGCCCGGCATCATGCTGGCATCAGCCGTGTCGTCGTATATCCACCGCTACGGTGTATTGCCCGGCCGCAACGTGGTGGTGTTCTGCAATAACGATGAAGGCTACCGCACCGCGAGCGCGCTGGCGGCGGTGGGCGCCACCGTGAGTGTCGTCGACGCCCGCAAGGCGGCGCAGGGCGTTCCGATCGACGCGGCCCTGCGGGCCGGCATCAGGATCTACGACGAATCGGTGGTCGTGGCGGCCTCGGGCGACAGGCGCGTAAGCAGCGTGAAAGTGCGGCGGCGCGCCCACGGCGTCAAGGGAGAGGACGTCGTCCTGCGATGCGACCTGGTTGCCGTGACGGGCGGGCTCAGCCCGACCATACATTTGTTCAGCCAGTCGGGCGGGAAAACGCGGTGGGACGACGCCCGATCGTGCTTCGTGCCGGGCGCCAGCAGGCAGCCGGAACAGAGCGTGGGCGCAGCCAATGGCACTTTCGCGCTGGCCGACGCGATGGCGGAAGGCGTTGCGGCGGGCAGGGCGGCCGCGGCAGCATGCGGCTTCGAGGCAGCGACGGAGCTGCCGCACCTGGCTGTCGAAGCAGGCCAGGGAATGCCGATTCTTCCCCTTTGGCGGGTAACCGACGACGTCACGGCAAGCCGGGGGCCCAAGCAGTTCGTGGATTTCCAGAACGACGTGACCACCGCCGACATCATGCTGGCCGTGCGCGAAGGCTTCGAATCGGTGGAGCACGTCAAGCGGTACACCGCGCTCGGCTTCGGTACCGACCAGGGAAAAACAGGCAATATCAATGGCATGGGGATCCTGGCCGGTTTGCTGAACAAACCGATCGCCGATGTGGGCACGACGACATTCCGCCCAAATTACACGCCGGTGACCTTCGGCGCGTTCTCCGGGCGCGATCTGGGGATTCACCACGAGCCGATCCGCAAAACCTGCCTGCATGAATGGCATGCCGAACACGGGGCGGTATTCGAAGACGTCGGTGCGTGGAAGAGGCCGTGGTACTACCCCAGGGCCGGCGAGGATATGCATGCGGCGGTGGCGCGCGAATGCCTGGCCGTGCGGCGCTCGGTCGCCTTGCTGGATGCCTCCACGCTGGGCAAGATCGACATCCAGGGGCCGGACGCGGTCAAGCTGCTGAATTGGGTCTATACGAACGACTGGAGCAAGCTCGCCGTCGGCCGCGCCCGCTATGGGTTGATGCTCAACGAAAACGGCATGATCTTCGATGATGGCGTGACGGTGCGGTTGGGCGAGGAACATTTCCTCATGACCACGACCACGGGCAATGCGGCGACCGTCATGAACTGGCTGGAGCTGTGGTTGCAGACCGAGTGGCCGGATATGCGGGTGCGTCTGACGTCCGTGACCGACCACTGGTGCACGATCGCCGTACCCGGGCCGCGCAGCCGCGATGTGCTGCGCAAGGTCTGCGATGACATCGACTTCGGCAACGCGGCGTTTCCCTTCATGAGCTACCGCGAGGGCACCGTCGCGGGCGTTCCCGCCCGCGTGATGCGCATCAGTTTTTCCGGCGAACTGGCCTATGAAGTCAACGTTCCGGCGGACTACGGTCGCGCGGTATGGGAGGCGCTCATGGTCGCGGGAGCCGAGTACGACATCGCGCCCTATGGCACCGAGGCGCTGCACGTCCTGCGCGCGGAAAAGGGCTTCATCATCGTCGGCCAGGATACGGATGGATCGATGACGCCCGCCGACATGGGCATGGGCGGGATGGTATCGAAGCACAAGGAATGCCTGGGGAAAAGGTCGCTGTCCCGAGCGGATACGGCCAGCGAAGGAAGACGGCAGTACGTCGGCTTGCTGACCGAGGACGCCGCCTTCGTGCTTCCGGAAGGCAGCCAGATCCTGCCGGCAAAGCATCCTGGCGCCGGCGCCGGACATGCCTTCAAGTCCGCCGGCCACGTCACGTCCAGCTACTTCAGTCCGATACTGCAACGATCCATCGCCCTGGCCATGCTGCGTGATGGGTCGAACATGAAGGGCCAGGCCGTGATGGTCGGCCTGGCGAATGGTGCCAGCGTGGCCGCGACGGTCTGCGACACCGTGTTCTACGACAAAGAGGGGCTGCGCCAAAATGTTGAGTGAACAGAGAGCCGCCTGGCCGACTCCCCGGCATGAATCTCCCTTGACAGGTATCGGGCACCTGTTGGCGGAGCACGGCTCGCCGAATGGCGAATTCGAGGTGAATGGCCGCCCGCTGGTCGGCTTCTGCATATTCCGGGCCTCGCCTGACGAACCAGCGCTGCATGCCGGCGTCGGCTCGGTAATAGGCATCAGCTTGCCGCTCCAGCCGAATACTTATACGCAAGGCGCCGATATCCGCGCCATCTGGCTGGGACCGGACGAATGGATGCTGGCGTCGGCGGTCTGGTCGGCTCGCGATATGGAAAGCCGGCTCCGTCACGCGCTCGGTCCGGGACATTATTCGGTGGTCGACGTGACCAGCGGCTATACCAGCGTGACACTCAGCGGCAGGAAGGCGCCGCTGGTGCTTGCGCGCGGTTGCCCGCTGGATTTGAGCGCCCGGGCGTTCCCGATGGGAGAGTGCGCGCAAAGCGTCTGTTTCAAGGCCCCAGTCATCGTCTGCGCTGGCGGCTCGGGGATATATGAGCTGATCATCAGGCGCAGTTTTGCGGAGTACCTCATGCTGATGCTGCTCGATGCCTACAAGCCGATCCAGCAGGCAAACCTGCGCTATTGAGTCCCGGAGGTTGATGAATGGAACATCCCAAGCAAGCGGAAAGCGGCCCGGTGTCGCTGGCCATCCCCGCCGTCAGCATGCGGCCCACGCCCATGGGCAGGCAGCATGCCGTGTCCTCCGGCCACTATCTTGCGAGCATTGCCGCCAACCGGGTACTGGACGCCGGCGGCAACGCCATCGATGCGGGCGTGACGGCTGCTTTCGCGCTGGCCGTGCTGCAGCCGGACGTCGTATCGGTGGCCGGGGTCGCGCCGACGCTGATCTACGTGCAAAAGCTCGGCCGGGTCGTATCGCTGCCGGGCCTGGGGCACTGGCCGGCAGCTACGGATATCCCGCGGCTGGTCGCCGAAGGGGATGGTTTTTCCGTGCCGGACGGGGTGCTGCGCACGGTGGTGCCAGCGGCGCCGGCCACGCACATCACCGCCTTGCGTCGATACGGGACCATATCCTTCGCCGAGGCCGTGGCGCCGGCCCTGGAGCTTGCTCGGGACGGGTTCGCCACGTATCCCTTTCTGGCGGAAAGCCTGCGCCAGGCCAGGTGGAGATATGAGCGCTGGCCTTCGAGCAGGGAGATCTTCGTGCCGGGCGGGCGGACCCCCGATGTCGGCGAGTTGTTCGTCCAGCGAGATCTTGCCAGGACACTGGAAAGCCTGGTCGAGGCCGAGCGTGGCGCGCATGGCGACCGCGACAGGAAGCTGCGGGCCGTGCATGATCATTTCTACCGCGGGCCGATCGCTGATGCGATCGGCCGGTTCCAGCAGGACAGCGGCGGATTCCTCCGCCATGAAGACCTGGCCGCATTCGAGGTGGAGCCGGAAGACAGCATCCACGCGGTCTACCACGGCACCGAAGTCCACTCCTGCGATACCTGGTGCCAGGGCATCGTATTGCTGCAGACGCTCAAGCTCCTGGAGCATGACGATCTGCGAGGGTTGGGGCGCAACTCGCCTGCCTATGTGCATCTGCTCACCGAGGCGCTGAACCTGTCCTTCGCGGATCGAGAGGCGTATATCGGCGATCCGAAGTTCATCGATGTGCCCACGGCGACGCTGCTCTCGGATGCCTATGCCCGCGCGCAGCGTGCTCGCATCCGCCCCGATGCGTGCTTCGGTGCAATGCCCGAGCCGGGCGACATCCCTGGGGTGTCGAACCGCAATACGGGTGGAGACAGGGCTGCATCCGGACCCGTGGGCATGTCGCCGGACACCATCCACGCCAGCGTGATGGACAGGTACGGCAACGCCTACTCGGCGACCTTGTCGGATACGTCGCATGATGCTCCCGTGGTGCCTGGGTTGGGCATGGTCATATCGACGCGCGGCCATCAGTCGCGTCTGCAGGATGGCCATCCGGCCAAGGTCGAGCCCGGCAAGCGCCCGCGCCTGACGCCAAGCCCGGGCATGGCGCTGCGCGACGGCAAGCCTTACCTTTGCTTTGGCACACCGGGTGGCGATGTGCAATCTCAGGCGATGCTGCAGGTCTTCCTCAATATCACGGAGTTCGGCATGCAGGTGCAGCAAGCCGTCGAGGCGCCCCGCTTTTCCAGTGCGAACTTCCCGAACTCGTTCGCGCCGCACGACTACATGCCTGGCCGCCTGTGCCTCGAGGAGAATATGCCGCAGGCGGTCT
Organism: Bordetella genomosp. 8; assembly: GCF_002119685.1. Classification (NCBI taxonomy): domain Bacteria; kingdom Pseudomonadati; phylum Pseudomonadota; class Betaproteobacteria; order Burkholderiales; family Alcaligenaceae; genus Bordetella; species Bordetella genomosp. 8. The sequence continues at coordinate 1,350,763 of NZ_CP021108.1, forward strand.
TCGACGCGATGCGGGCGCTGGGACACGATGTACAGGCCATACCCGTGCTGCCCGCGATGAGCGGCGCGGTGTGCGTCGTCTTGCGCGATCCGCATACTCGTCTGCTCCACGCTGGCGCCGACCCGCGCCGGGAAGCCTACGCGCTCGCGTGGTGATACGGATTTCGGTTTCGCCACCGGGTGCCGCCGTGGTGGCAGACCATCGTCGTATCCATACTCGAATATGGCCGGAATCTACCAGCGGGGACTAAAGCCACGCCCCTTATCCTGAAGGCGGTGCGAAGAATCGCGAAAAGGATGGAGTGCCATGCGTTGGAACCGGATGGTTTCTGCAATAGGCGTGCACGCGGAAGGCGAAATCGGCCGTGTCATTACCGGCGGGGTGCCGCATATTCCAGGCGGAACGTTGCTGGAAAAGATGCATCACATCAACACCGTCGACGACGCACTTCTGCGGTTCCTGCTGTTCGAGCCCAGAGGGGCCGCGCAGATGACGGTGAATGTGCTGTTGCCCGCGGTTCATCCCGACGCACACATCGCCTTCATTCCCTTGCAACCCGATGGCGCGCATGCCCTGTCCGGATCGAATTGCATGTGCGTTGCCACCGCGCTGTTGGAAACCGGCATGGTGCCCATGCGCGAACCCGAAACCCGATTGGTGCTGGAGACTCCATCCGGCCTGATCCACGTAGCCGCGCAATGCAAGGACGGGAAGTGCCAACGTGTTTCACTGGAGATGGTGCCCAGTTTCGTCGAGCATCTCGACCACCCGGTCGATGTGCCCGGGCTGGGCCGCATTACCGTGGACGTCGCGTTTGGGGGCTGTTATTTCGCCTTGGTCGACCCGCGCCAGCTGGGCCTGGCCTTGGATCGGACAGAGGCGCGTCGACTGGTGGAGATCGGTGCGGCGATCCAGCAGGCGGCGGCCGCCCAGATCGCGGTGCGGCATCCAGTATTCGAGCAGGTAAATCTGATCGAGTACGCGCTCTTCGCCGGGTCTCATCCCGAAGGGTTCCGCAACTGCAATATTATCTTTCCCGGCCGCGTCGACCGCTCTCCCTGCGGCACCGGGAGCGCCGCCAGACTGGCGGTGATGCATGCGCGCGGTCTCCTGGACGTCGGCGGGCAAGCGGCCATGTACAGCCTGATCGATAGCCGCTTCGATTGCGAGATCGTGCGTACGACGCAGGTGGGGGCGCGTGCCGCGGTCGTTCCTCGGATATCGGGACGGGCGTGGATCTATTCGATGGAACACTACGGCCGCGATCCCGACGATCCCTATCCCGATGGCTACGTGCTGGCCGACACCTGGGGGCCGGGTGCGGCCAGGATCGCAACGCCCAGGCGTCCATAGCAGCGCCTGGCCGACCATGGCTACGCGTTGCGTCGCCGCGCATCGCGACACTGGCTCGGTAACAGCGAGAACTTCGCGCGGAACAGCCTGTTCATATGCGAGGCGTCGGTGAATCCGCATTCCTGCGCGATCCGCTCCAGCGTGTGATCGGTCTTTTCCAGAAGATATCGGGCGTACGTCAAGCGCAACGAGCGATAGTGCTGGGTAATGGTTTCCGCGTACTGGCTTTTGAAAAGCCTGGAAAGCTGGCGCGAGCTGACGTTGACCCTTTTGGCCAGGTCGTCCAGGGATAGCGGCGCTTGCAGGTTGCGTTCCATCAGGAAGACCGCCTTGCGAAGCCGGGGGTCGGTTGGGGCCGCGCTGCCCGACACGGAATCGAACTGGGGATGGGCTGGGGGCCGTAACTGCGCCAGCACGAGTTGCCTCATGCATTTCAGCGCCCGTTCCGGGCCGCAATGGCGCTGCACCAAGTACATCGCGAGATCGCTGGTCGACGCGCCTCCCGCGCATGTAATGATGCCCTGATCTATTGAGAAGATTTCGTCGGTGACGGGCAGGGCGGCGGGGAAATGACTCAGGAATTCTTCGTAGTGGTACCAATGGACGCTGCTGCGCACACCATTCAGCAGACCCGCTTTGGCAAGTACGAACGACCCGGTACACGCGCCCACCAGTGCCGCCCCCACACGCGAGGCCTGCTTTACATACGCCAGGACTCGGCCGTCGTACTCCAGGCCTTCCGGGAGTTTTCCTCCCACCACGACGACATAGTCGAAACGCTTGGGATCCAGCAGGCCGCAAGTCGGCGTTATCCGTATTCCGCAGCTGGACAGCACGGCGGCGCCATCGTGGGTCATGACGGTCCACGAACAAAGCAACTGGCTGCTGCGGTCTCCTTTGTCGGCAGCATGCCTCAGAACTTCGACGAAGCAGGTCAGCGCCATCAGGGTGAAGTTCGGCAGCAGGACAAAGCCAACCGCCAGGCTGGGGCGGTCGGTCTCGCACACCGTGTCTTCCAATCGGGTTTCCCAATCCATCGGACCTCCTTGGCCTTGACGCGCCCTGGCGCCCGGCAGAACCGGCCGCGTTCGCATGACGGCGGTACCGTCGCCGCATGACAGCGAGAATGCCGTAGTTGGCGCATGTTCGAAGCAGGGTATTCCCCTGCCTGTCGCTTTTGTACTTCACGTTGTCGCGAATCTACGAAGAGCGCGGCCACGTGGCTATATATCGTAGTTGCGAGAGACGGGCGTCCGTCGCCTCGGACAAAGGGAAACCATGAAAAGACTGATCGCGGGGGCGGCGCTTTCGGCGCTGATGGCCGGCGTTTCGCTGGCTCATGCCCAGCACCAATACCCGGAGCGGCCCATCCGGCTCATCGTGGGGCAATCGCCCGGGTCGGCCGCGGATGGCGTTGCGCGTCTGCTCGCGGCCGAGATGGGCAAGTATCTGGGCCAGCCCGTCGTCGTCGAAAACCAGGCCGGCGCCGGTGGCACGATTGCAGCGGCGAGCGTGGCGCAGATGAAGCCGGATGGATATACGCTGATGATGGGGATCGCTTCCCAATTGAGCCTGGGACCGCATCTATTCAAGAAGGCGGCCTATGACCCGTTCAAGGACTTCACCTATATCGCTCCCGCGGCTGATGTCGTGATGGTCCTGACCGCCAGTGACAAAAGCGGCATCACCGATCTGGATACGCTGGTCCGCAAGGCCAGGGCGGCGCCGGGGCGCATCACCTACGCAAGTTCGGGTGTGGGGTCCGCGTCCCAGCTCTCGGTGGAGATGCTATCGGACCGAGCAGGTATATCGTTGCTGCACGTCCCCTATAAAGGCACGGCACCCGCGGTGACGAGCGTCATAGGCAATGAGACGGACCTGCTGTCCAACGTAGTGGGCGCGGTAGCTGGGCCCGCCCGAGCCGGAAAATTGCGGCCGATCGTCGTTTTCGCGGACAAGCGCAGCGCTTTGCTGCCGGACGTGCCGACGTCCTCCGAACAGGGCTATGAACTGCCGAAGATCGCGGGCTGGGTGGGCCTCGTGGGGCCGGCCGGATTGCCCGGTGAGATCACGGCGAAGCTCGCCGATGCATTGCACAAGGCCCAGCAGGATCCCAAGGTCCAGGCGTTCTACGCAGCCCAGGGCCTGATCCTGTGGCAGGGCGATGCAGCCGGATTCCTGGACCGCGCACGTACGGACAGTGATGTCTGGGGGAAGCTGATCAGGGAGAAGGGCATCGTTGCGGAGTAGGCGTTCATTGCCTGGAAAGCGTCGAATTTCCCTCGCGCTTGATCGCATGACGCGCCAGCGCCTCGAGCGCGACGACCAGCGCGGAATGGTCGGACGGCCCGTGTCCGAGCGCGTCGCAGGCGTTCATCAGCTGAGCGGCACCGGCGGTCTGGGGCAACGCCAGGCCTAGGCGGCGCGCGCTCTGAATGGCGAGGTTCAAGTCTTTCTGATGCAGCGCGATGCGAAAGCCCGGTTGGAAGTTGCGCCCGATCATGCGCTCGCCATGGACTTCCAGGACACGGCTGGCGGCGAAACCGCCCATCAGCGCCTGGCGCACCTTCGCCGGGTCCGCGCCGGCCTTGCTGGCGAAGAGCAGGGCCTCGCCCACGGCCGCGATGTTCAATGCGACAACGATCTGGTTGGCTACCTTGGTAATCTGGCCAGCACCCGCTTCGCCCACCAGTGTCACGTTCCTGCCCATGGTCTCCAGCAGCGGACGCACCGACTCGAAGGTTTTCGCGTCACCGCCACACATGATGGTCAGGGTGGCCGCCTTGGCGCCGACTTCGCCGCCGGAGACGGGGGCGTCCAGATACCCGCAGCCGAGCTTGGCGATGCGCGCCGCGAAATCCCTGGTGGCGAGCGGATCGATGGAACTGCAGTCCACCACGGTTTTCCCCGCGGACAGCCCCGCCGCGACGCCGTCGGTGCCGAACAGCACCTTTTCCACGTCGGGAGTGTCCGGCAACATCAGGAAGATCACGTCGGCATTCCGCGTCACGTCGGTGCCGGACGTGCAGACTTTCGCTTTGTCACGAACGCCAGGCGGAACCTGGCTGCGCGTGTGCACGAATAGCGTATGGCCGGCGTCGGCCAGGTGGCCGGCCATGGGCGTGCCCATGATGCCCAGACCGATGAAGCCCACTTTGCGGGGCGCCGCAATGTTCATGGTGATGTCTCCAAGTCTGTCTGGTCGTAGCTTCTCGGCTCAACCTGTAGTCATGCCGGCGGACGAACGCCACCCCAACCCCTCGATCGTGGTCGCGCGTGGCTTGTACTCGCAGCCTATCCAACCCGTATAGCCGATGGCGTCGATGTGGCGAAGCAGCCAGTGGTAGTTGATCTCGCCCGTGCCAGGTTCGCCCCGTCCGGGGTTGTCGGCCAGCTGGATGTGGCCGATGCGCGACAGGTGCGTGCTCAGGGTATTGCCCAGTTCGCCTTCCATCCGTTGCGCATGGTAGATGTCGTACTGGATGCGCAGATTGTCGGAACCCACCTCGTCCAACAGCGTCAGCGCCTGATCGGTGCGGGTAAGGAAAAATCCCGGGATATCGAAACTATTGACCGGCTCGATCAGCAGCTTGAGGCCGGCCTTTTCCAACTCGCGCGCCGCGTAGCGCAGGTTCTCGACCAGCGTCGTGCGCGCATCCTGACGGTTTACGCCATCAGGTAGTTTGCCGGCCAGGCAGTTCACCTGCGGACTTCGCAGCACGGTCGCGTACTCGATGGCGCGGCCCACGCCCGCGCGGAACTCGGCCTCGCGGTTGGGATGGCAGGCGATGCCGCGTTCGCCGGCGTCCCAATCGCCCGCTGGCAGGTTGTGCAGCACCTGGGCCAAGCCGTTGGCGTTCAGCGCTGCGGCCAGCTCCTGTTTCTCGAACGGATAGGGAAAGAGATACTCCACCGCTTCGAAGCCCGCTTGCGCCGCGGCTTCGAAGCGCTGCATGAAAGGCAGCTCGGTGAAAAGCATGGTCAGGTTGGCAGCGAAACGCGGCATGGTTCAAGCGCCTTTCAGTTGCTCGGGCGGAATGACCTGCGACAGCGCTTCCCGAATAGCGGCTTGCTGCGCCGCGGTGACCGCCGCCACGGGGCGCAGCGTGTGGCCAGTCGGCGCCCCTTGCAGCGCCAAGGTGAATTTGGTCGTCGCAACGCGATTGTCGGCATAGATCGCATTCCACAGGCGCAGCAGCCGTTCATGCATATCCTTGGCGAAGATGTGGTCGCCTCGCTTTACCGCGTCCCACAACTGGATCAGCGCGCCCGGGACGGCGGTGGTCAGTATGGAAATGACGCCGTGCGCGCCCAGCACCATGCATGGATACAGCAGGGAATCCACCGCGGCGAAGATGCGGTCGCCCGGTTGGGCGCCGATCATCAGGTCGGCCAGCGACTTGAGGTCGCCCGCGCTTTGCTTGACGCCCGCCACGCCGGGAATTTCGCGCATGGCGCGCAAGAGCAACGCGGGCGACAAGTAGTTCCAGGGGATGACGTTGTAGATGAGAATCGGGATGTCGGTCTCGGCGGCGATCTCGCGGAAGTGGCGCAGCATCGATTCCTCGTCCGTCTTGTAGATATAGTGCGACGGCGTGACCTGCAGCGCGGATATCCCCAGCTTCTGCACGGCGCGCACCTTGGCGATCGCGTCGCGCGTGCTGTTGGCGATGACGCCCGCCACCAGGGGCACCGTTCCGTCGATTTCTTCCGCGGCGATTTCGGTGATGCGGGCCAATTCGCCGGTCGTCAGGGAATAGCCCTCGCCGGAACTGCCGCCCGCTACCAGGCCGTGCACCCCCTGGTTCAACATGAAGCGGATGGTGCTGCGCAAGGACTTTTCGTCGAGCACGCCGTCCTCGGTAAACGGCGTGACCAGGGGCGGAACGATGCCTTGGATGTCGGCCGGGCTGAAGGTCTTGGTCATGGTGTCTGTCTTCCTCGATGTCGCTGTGGTTCGGTTCACTTACTGCGGTTCAATGCCAGCCAACTTCACCAGGCGGGCGAAGGTGGCCGTCTCTTGGCTGATATATGCGCCGAAATCGCTCGAACTGGTGGGCGCAGCCTCCAGGCCCAGTTGAAGCAGTTGCGCTTTGACTTCCGGCGCGTTCACCGCCTTGACCACTTCCGCGTTCAGGCGCTCGACGACGTCCGGTGGCGTACCGGCTGGCGCCACGAGGCCGTTCCAGGTAATCAACTCGTAGCCGTGCAGGCGTTCCGCGATGGCGGGGACCTGTGGCAGCAAGGGGCTGCGCTGTGCGCTGGTAACCGCGATCGCCTTGAGCTTGCCGGCCTGGATGAGCGGCATCACTTCGAGTATGGGGCTGAACGAGGCCTGGATCTGGCCCGCGAGCAGGTCGGAGTTGACCTGGCTGCCGCCCCGATAAGGCACCGCGGTCATCTCGACAGCGGCCATCTTCTGGAAAAGAACGCCCGCCAGATGTGGGGACGAACCTGTGCCCGACGTGCCGTAATTGACCTTGCCCGGGTGGGCCTTGACGTAGGCGATGAATTCGTCGAGTGTATTGGCCGGTACCGAAGTGTTGACCACCAGCACGCTGGGGCTGGTAGTCGTACGCGCTATTGGCACGAAGTCCTTCGCGGCGTCGTACGGAAGGCTTTTGTAAAGGCTGGCGTTGCCCGCGAGCGGGCCGCTCGACAGAAAACCCAGGGTATAGCCGTCTGGTTTGGCCTTGGCCACGAACGTCGCGCCTATCGCTCCGCCTGCTCCGGTCTTGTTGTCCACAACCACGGCCTGGCCAAGATTCCTGGCCATCTCCTGCGCGATGATGCGGCCCGATACGTCGTTGTTGCCGCCGGCGGCGAAGGGCACCACGATGGATACGGGCCTGGCGGGGAAGGGCTGGGCGGCCGCCGAAAAGGCGAGCGCCGCCGCCGCGCCCGCAAGGGCGCGTTTGAGCTTGATCATGCTTGTCTCCTGGTTCTTCTATGGAATGGCGGGTTGGCGCTCAGGCGGTTCTGCGCTCCTCCGCAGGGTCTGCCGCGAGGCCATTGGCACGCGCCAGCACGCGCTGGCGGGATGCGTCGATATGGGCGACCATCAAGGCGACGGCACGCGATTCATCGCGGGCGCGCACTGCCTCCAGAAATGCCAGGTGCTCCTGCATGGCGGGTACGACGCGCATGGGGCGCGCCATCGCACTGTCAATGCGGATCAGCTTGATGTGCAGGTTGTTGACCCGATAGATGTCCGACAGGATTTCATTGTCCATCGCATCGACCATCCGATTGTGCAGTCCCCAGTCGACGGCGAGCGCGTCCTCGTCCAGGGCCGGGTCGGTCGAGGGAGTCTCCGCGCGCGCCAGGATGGCGCGGTGCTGGGCGATGACGTCGTCGATCTCGTCGTCGGTGGCGTCGCGGACATATTGCGTCATCGCTTCGCGTTCTATCACCGTGCGCGTCTGGAACGCGTTCCGTATCAGCTTGAGATCCACGGCGGCAATCTGCAGACCGCGTTTCGGCACGGTCGTGATGAGCCGCGCCGCTTCCAAGCGCGGGATCATTTCGCGCACGGCGCCCAGCGGCATGCCCAGCAGCAGCGTCAGTTCCTGCTGGGAGACGAATTGGCCCGGCTTCAAGCGCGAAGCGAGCACCTGCTGCCTGAAGCGTTCGTAGGCCTGGTTGCGGAGATGGTCTGCGGGAGAGGTATCCATGACCGCACATTAACATCAGTCTGACATGTTAGCAACATGTCTCGTCTGGATTCTGGAACCGTTCGGCCGTTCGCGTGATTAGCTGATTCAGCCGCCCAGAATGGAAAAAGGCCGAACACGAGGTGTTCGGCCTTTTTTCGATCATGTTGTTGAACGTGTCGGCGCCGAGTAAAACATGGCGCCCGGAATTCTGGAGCGGGAAACGAGTCTCGAACTCGCGACCTCAACCTTGGCAAGGTTGCGCTCTACCAACTGAGCTATTCCCGCATTGCTTCACTCGCCCTGCGCACATTGCACCGTGCAGTTCGCATCTTGCATTTTGCGCATCGCGTAAAATCAGCGAAGACAGAAACTATATCAGATCACAAAAAGCGATGTCAAACTCATCGGCGCCAGTTGGTGAAACCGGCACTCTCACACCGATGGCTGCGGGCCTTACGCCGCTGAACACCTTCGGCCTGGTGTCGCAAGCGGAGGCCTACGTCCGTATCGTTTCGCCTGAGCAGCTTCCCGCCCTGTCGGAGCTTGCCCGCCGGTACGGCCGAGCCTTCGTCCTGGGCGGCGGCAGCAACGTCGTGCTGCCGTCCACCATGGAAGGCCTGGTGGCGCACATGGCCATCCCCGGCATCCGGCTGCTCGAAGCGCGCGACGACGCGTGGATCGTCGAGGCCAGCGGTGGCGAAAGCTGGCACGGTTTCGTCGATGCATGCCTGCGCAACGGGTGGGATGGCCTGGAAAATCTCGCCCTGATACCCGGTACGGTCGGTGCCAGTCCCGTGCAGAACATCGGCGCGTATGGCGTCGAGCTGGACCAGCGTTTCCTGGGGCTGACGGCGTGGGACATCGCGCGCGGCGAGAGGGTCGAAATGTCGGCAGGGGACTGCCGCTTCGCCTATCGGGACAGTCGTTTCAAGCACGACGCGCCTGGCCGATGGGCCATCGTGTCGGTGCGCTTCGCCTTGCCGCGGCCCTGGCGGCCCGTGCTCGATTATCCCGATCTGCGGAAGCATCTGGCGCTGGCCGACGCCGTGTCGGCGCAGGCGATCTTCGATGCCGTATGCGCCATCCGCCGACAGAAATTGCCGGACCCCGCGGTGATCGGCAACGCCGGCAGCTTTTTCAAGAATCCGATCGTGACGGCCGGGCAGCATGCCGTCCTGCGCGAGCGCTTTCCCGGACTGGTGTCCTACCCCCAGCCGGACGGCCGCTACAAACTGGCGGCCGGCTGGTTGATCGACCAATGCGGGTGGAAGGGGCGCTCGCTGGGACCGGTGGGCGTGCATGACCGCCAGGCGCTGGTACTGATCAATCGCGGCGGCGCTCGCGCCGCCGACATCATGGCCCTGGCCGACGCGATCCGTGAGGACGTCCAGGCCCGCTATGGCGTGGACCTGGAGCCCGAGCCGGTACGGCCCTGAATGGGGCCTACAGTCCCAGTACCTTCTGCATATCGAACAGCCCCTGCGTCTTGTCGCGCAGGAAGGCGGCGGCGCGCAGGCTGCCTTGCGCGTATGTTGCGCGGCTGGTGCTGCGGTGCGTGATCTCGATGCGCTCGCCGATGCCGCAGAAGTACACCGTGTGATCGCCGACGATGTCCCCGCCGCGCACGACGGAAAACCCGATGGTGCCCGGTTCCCGCACGCCCGTCTCGCCATGCCGCGTCCACGTGGCCACGTCGGGCAAGTCCACGCCCCAGGCCTGCGCGATGGTTTCGCCCATCTTCAACGCGGTGCCCGATGGCGCATCCACCTTCTTGTTGTGATGCGCTTCGAACACTTCCACGTCATAGCCCGAATTCAGGATGCGTGCCGCCATGTCCAGCAGGCGCAGCGTCGCGTTGACGCCCACGCTCATGTTCGGCGCGAATACGATGGCGATGCTTTCAGCCGCCTTGGCGATCTCGGCGCGGCCGGCTTCGTCGAAGCCCGTGGTGCCGATCACCGCCTTGACGCCATGCCGCACGCAGGCCCGCAGATGGTCCAGCGTGCCTTCCGGACGCGTGAAGTCGATCAGGCAGTCGGCGCCGGCCAGCGCCTGCAGGTCACCGGTGATCGCCACGCCGGTATCGCGGCCCAGGAAGGCCCCGGCGTCCTGTCCGACCTGGTCGCTGCCCGCGCGGTCGAGCGCGACCGTCAGCGTCATGTCGGGATGGTTCAGGACCGCTTCGATAAGCATGCGGCCCATCCGGCCGCCGGCGCCGGCAATGGCGATGCGCATGTGAAATCCTTGTCGTTGGCTGCTGGGTAGGCGCTACTTCTGGCTGGGCGCGGCCGGGGTGCTGGCGCCATTGATGGTCGTGGGCGTGCCGCCCGTGCCATTGACATTGGCGGTCGTGCCGCTGCCACCGCTGACGCCGGCGGGCAGGCCGGCGCCGGTCGGGCCGGCCGGGGCGGTACCGGCGGGCGCCGGTGGCTGCGGCGGCGGCACGTTGGTGCCGGCCGAATTGGACGGCCCGTCGGCCAACTGATAGGGCTGCACGGCAGGCTGCTGGTCGCCCTCCCAGCGGGTCAGCTTGTCGTTTTCGAAGAAAACGGTGAACTTGCGTTCCTGGGCGGCGCCATAGCCGGGCTTGTAGTAGTAGGGATAGTCCCAGCGGTCGGCGTGCAGCACGCTGGTCAGCGTGGGGCTGCCCAGTGCGAACCGCACCTGTTCCCGGGTCATGCCGGGGCGCAGCAGACCGACCTGCTCGCTGGTGATCCAGTTGCCTTGCTGGACCGGCGCCTTGTACGGGAAGCCCCATTTGCCGGAGCTGCATCCCGCCAGGGCAAGGGCGACCGCACCGACTGCGATGACCGCCTTCAAGCGGCGGGAAGTGGGACGTATGATCGTGGACACTCGGGGTTCCCCGTAATGGATACTGGCAAAACCGTTATCATAAAGGCTTATCCAGTCATTCCGTTTTCCATTGGACCAATGAGCGATCAAAGCGACCTCAAGACCATGGGTTTGAAGGCGACCTTTCCGCGCCTCAAGATCCTGGACATTTTCCGTAAGGCAGAGCAGCGCCATCTTAGCGCGGAAGATGTATACCGTGCCCTGATCGCCGAAAACGTCGAGATCGGCCTTGCCACCGTCTACCGCGTACTCACGCAGTTCGAGCAGGCGGGCATCCTGGCGCGCAGCCAGTTCGATAGCGGCAAGGCCGTCTTCGAATTGAACGACGGCGACCACCACGATCATCTGATCTGCACCAACTGCGGAAAAGTGGTCGAATTCAACGATATCGAGATCGAAAAGCGCCAGCACAAGATCGCCAAGGACAACAGCTTTCTACTTGAAAGCCATGCGATGGTGCTCTACGGCACGTGCGGGGACTGCGCCACGCGCCGTTGATCCGGCGGCAGGCGCCCCCAGCGGCTGGCCACCGCGGTGGCCACCGGTTCAGGCGCCGAGCATTTCCCGGGCGTGCTGCCGGGTGGTGGCCGTGATCTTGATTCCGCCCAGCATGCGCGCAATTTCCTCGACGCGCGCTTCGGCATCCAGCTCGACGATGCGCGAGTGCGTGGTGCCTGCCTTTTCCGCCTTGCTGACCTGGTAATGGGCACCGCCGCGCGCGGCGACCTGGGGCAGGTGGGTCACGCACAGCACCTGGTGCCGTTGTCCGAGTTCGCCGAGCAGGCGGCCCACGACCTCGGCCACGGCGCCGCCCACCCCGCTGTCGACTTCATCGAATATCAGGGTGGGGACGCGTGCCGCCCGGCTGGCGATCACCGACAGGGCCAGCGAAATGCGCGAAAGTTCGCCGCCCGACGCGACCTTGGCCAGCGGCCGGGGCGTGGTGCCGGCGTGTCCGGCGACCAGGAATTCCACGACATCGTCCCCCTGCGCCGACGGCGCGGAGGCTTTTTCCACTGCCACTTCGAAGCGGCCTCCCTGCATCGCCAGCGTCTGCATGGCGTCGGTAATCAGCTTGCCGAGTTCCTTGGCGGTCTTGCGGCGGGCGGTCGACAGCTTGGTTGCGGCCTTGGCATAGTCGGCCTGCGCCGCTTCGGTCTGGGCGCGCAGCGCGTCCACGTCGGCGGCCGCTGCCATGTCCGCCAATTGGGCATGCAGCGATTCGCGCAGCTCGGGCAGGCCTTCGGGGTCGACCTTGAACTTGCGTCCCAGCTCGAATACCGCGGTCATCCGTTCTTCGACCTGTTGCAGGCGGGCCGGGTCCAGCTCGACGCGACTCACATAGTTGTTCAGGTCCGAGACCGCCTCCGCGATGGCGATCCGGGCGGACTCCAGTTCATCGTAGACGCCCGCCAGTTCGGGATCGTGGCGCTTGAGCTGTTCCAGCACGTGCGCCGCGGCCACCACCCGGCTGTGCGCGGATTCATCGTCGCCATCCAGCGCCTGCACGGTGCGCGAAGCCCCGTCCAGCAGCGATTGCGCATGCGACAGGCGCGTGTGCTCGGTCTGCAGCGTTTCCCATTCGCCCGGGTGAGGATCCAGCTTGTCCAGTTCGTCGGCCTGCCATTGCAGGCGTTCGCGATCGGCTTCCAGCGTCGCGCTGTCGCGTTCGGCGCCTTCCAGCTGCTTGGCCAGTTGGCGCCAGCGCTTCCAGGCCTGCGACACCGCTTGCCGCAGGTCGCCATGGCCGCCCTGGGTGTCCAGCAGGTCGCGCTGGGCATCGGGCCGCATCAGGCTTTGATGGGCGTGCTGGCCGTGGATATCCACCAGGCTGTCGCCCAGCTCGCGCAACTGCGCGACGGTGGACGGCACGCCGTTCACGAAGGCGCGGCTGCGGCCCTGCGCGTCCACCACGCGGCGCAGGACGAGTTCGTCCTCGGCGTCGATTTCGCGTTCGGCGAGCCAGGGGCGCAGATGCTCGGGCGTGTCGAATACCGCGCTGATGTCGGCGCGCGCCGCGCCTTCGCGCAGTACGGACGCGTCGGCGCGTTCGCCCAGCGTCAGCGCCAGCGCGTCGATCAGGATGGACTTGCCGGCGCCGGTTTCGCCGGAAAACACGGTAAAACCAGCACCGAAATGGATGTCGGTCTTCTCAACGATAACGAAGTCCCGGATATGCAGCGTGCGCAGCATGGCGGCGTCATTCTCCGCTGTCGGTGGCTTGCGGCATCAGGTTCCAATGCAGCTTGCGTCGCAGGGTCGTGAAGAAGCTGTAGCCTTCGGGATGCAGGAAGCGGATAGTGTGCGGCGCGCGGCGGACCACGATGCGGTCGCCGGGCTGCAGGTCCGACCAGGTCTGCATGTCGAAATGGCAGGAGGCGCCATGTTCGACGCGGCCCATGCCGGTCAGGGTCATCGCCAGTTCGCCGTTGTCCGGGATGACGATGGGCCGGTTCGACAAGGTCTGCGGCGCCACCGGCACCAGCACCATGGCCTGCAGGCCCGGATGCAGGATGGGCCCGTTGGACGACAGGGCGTAGGCCGTGGACCCCGTGGGCGTGGCGACGATCAGTCCATCCGCCCGCTGCGTGTACATGAAAATCCCGTCCAGTTCGACCCGCACTTCGATCATCCCGCCGCGGCCGGCGCGGTTGAGCACGACGTCGTTCACCGCGGATGAGGAAAACAATTGCTGGTCGCCGCGCCAGATGCCGCCTTCCAGCAGCATGCGGTCCTCGGCCTTGAAGTTGCCCTCCAGCACGCGCGACAGGGCGCTCTTGGCGTCGTGCAGGGGCACGTCGGTGATGAAGCCCAGCCTGCCGTGATTGACCCCGATCAGGGGCACGCCGTGCGGCGCCAGGACGCGCGCCGCGCCCAGCATGGTGCCGTCGCCGCCCATCACCACGGCCAGATCGGCGCGCCGGCCGATTTCGTCGATGTCCGCCACGGGGAATTCCGCCAGGCCGGTATTGTGGGACGTGTCCTTTTCAATAAGCACGGCGCGGCCTTCCTCGGTCAACATCTGGGCCAAGGCGCGCAGCGGTGCGTCCAGTCCGGTGTCCTGGTATCTGCCGATGAGGGCGACAGTCGGGAAATGCATGCTGGAGGCGGCGTCCGGTGTGGGTTTGAGCTAGGATTCAACGATTATATGGGGTCATATTTGCCTTTAAGGGACAAAATTGGCACCGTTGCAAAAAAGTTTCCATAGAATAGCGACATGGACGACCGCGCACGCGCACTGCTCAAGGCGTTGATTGAACGCTATATCGCCGACGGCCAACCGGTCGGATCGCGCACGCTTTCGAAGGTGTTCGATCTTTCCCCGGCCACCATACGGAATGTGATGGCGGATCTGGAAGAGTCCGGGCTGATCCACAGCCCGCATACTTCTTCCGGGCGGATTCCCACGCCACGCGGCTACCGGCTCTTCGTCGATTCGCTGCTGGCGGTGCGCAGCTATGACATCCAGCCCGAGCATATCCGCGAAAGCCTGCCGGCGGCCGAGCCCGCGCGGGCGGTGAATGCGGCGGCGGCCCTGCTGTCCAACCTCACGCAGTTCGCCGGCGTCGTGCTCACCCCCAAGCGCGCCCAGGTTTTCCGCCAGATCGAATTCATCCGCCTTTCCGACAAGCGCGTGCTGCTGATCATCGTCACGCCGGACGGCGACGTGCAGAACCGCATCCTGTTCGTCCAGCGCGATTACGCCGAACACGAACTGCTGGAGGCGGCCAATTTCTTCAACGTGCACTTCGCCGGCAAGTCCTTCGACGCCGTGCGCCGCACGCTGGCGACCGAGCTGGCGCAGTTGCGCGACGATATCTCGCGCCTGATGCAGGCCGCGGTCGAAGCCGGCACGGAGGCCATCGAAGACGGCGACGCCGTGGTGATTTCCGGCGAACGCAAGCTGCTGGACGTCACTGACATCGCGTCGGACATGGACCGGCTGCGCAAGATGTTCGCGCTGTTCGAAAAGAAGACCGACCTGCTGCAACTGCTGGACGTGTCCAGCCGGGCCCAGGGCGTCCAGATCTACATCGGCGGGGATTCTCAGCTGGTGCCGTTGGACGAAGTCTCGGTCATCACCGCGCCGTATGGCGTCGATGGCCAGGTCGTCGGCACGCTGGGCGTGATCGGTCCCACCCGCATGTCGTACGAGCGCGTCATCCCCATCGTGGACATCACGGCACGCCTGCTGTCCAACGCCTTGAGTCATAACCACTAAGAATTCCCGCGTCCCGCGGGGGACGTACGGGTGGCGAGGTATCCGCGTGTTCCTGCGTGCGTTCAAATATCTGTGGCCGGAGCGTTTCCTGCCGGAACCCGAACAAGCCGATCCCTTCGAAGAGCGCATGGTGCCCCCACTGGGCAAGACCGGCGTGCTGCTGATCAACCTGGGCACGCCGCAGGCCGCGACGGCTCCGGAAATCCGCCGCTACCTGGGCGAATTCCTGGCCGATCCCCGCGTCATCGAGATCCCCCGCTATCTGTGGTGGCCCATCCTGCATGGGCTGGTGCTCACCCTGAGGCCCCGGAAACTGGTACCCCGCTATCGAGGCATCTGGATGGACGGCGGTTCGCCGCTCATGGTCTACAGCCGCCGGCAGGCCGAAGGCTTGAGCCGCCTGCTCGCGCAGCGCGGCATGCAGGTGGAAGTCGCGCTGGGCATGCGCTACGGCAGTCCGTCGGTGGCCGATGCCATGGATGAGCTGCGCCGCCGCGGTTGCGAACGTATCCTGGTCGTACCCATGTATCCGCAATACGCGGCCAGCACGACGGCGACGGTCGTGGACGCGGTGGGCCGCCATGCGGCGCGCTTGCGCGACCAGCCGGAACTGCGCTTCATCAAGCGCTTCCATGATGACCCTGGATACGTGCAGGCCATCGTCGGCAAGATCGAGCGTTACTGGGCCGAGCATGGCCGGCCGCAGAAGCTGGTGATGAGCTTCCACGGACTGCCGCGCTACTCGGTGGAGCTCGGCGATCCCTACTATCAGGATTGCCTGCGTACCGGCCGCCTGCTGCGCGAACGCCTGGGCCTGATGCCCGAGCAGGCGCTGGTCACTTTCCAGAGCCGCTTCGGCTCGGCCCGCTGGCTCGAGCCCTACACAGCGCCCACTGTCATGGCTCTCGCGCGGGACGGCGTCACCGAGGTCGACGTGGTCTGTCCCGGTTTTTTGGCCGACTGCCTGGAAACCCTGGAAGAGGTCCAGGTCGAGTGCCGCGACGCCTTCATCGAGGCCGGCGGCAAGCGCCTGCGTTATATCCCGGCGCTCAACGACGACGAGACCTGGATCGCCGCGCTGTCGGAATTGGTGCAACGCCACCTGCAGGGTTGGCCGGCCTGAGGCCAACGCACCGCGGGTTTTAACCCCCCTTGAAATGGGGGCATTGGCCCCCACACTGCTCTCCAACGTTATTCGTTACCCAGGAGGATCCATCCCATGACGGCACAGAACGAGCCTGCCGAGAAAAGGCCCGACATCGACGCAGCGAGTGGCGCGGGCGCGGCCGACGGCCAGCAAGACCTGCTGGCGACGCTGCGCGCCGAATTGGAAGCCGCGCAAGCCAAGGCGGCCGAACATTACGATCAACTGCTGCGCACCCGCGCCGACGCGGAAAACATCCGCCGCCGCGCGCAGGACGATGTCGCCAAGGCGCACAAGTTCGGCATCGAGTCGTTTGCCGAAAGCCTGGTGCCCGTGAAGGACAGCCTGGAAGCCGCCCTGGCCCAGCAGGACCAGACCGTGCAGTTCCTGCGCGAAGGCGTCGAAGCCACCCTGAAGCAACTGGCCTCCGCCTTCGAACGGAACAAGCTGTTGGAAATCGCGCCCGCGGCGGGCGAAAAATTCGATCCGCACCAGCACCAGGCCATTTCCTCGGTCCCCTCCGACCAGCCCGCCAACACTGTCGTGCAGACCCTGCAGAAGGGCTATCTGATCGTCGACCGTGTCCTGCGTCCGGCGCTGGTCGTGGTGTCCGCGGGCCAGCAGGACTGACGGAGCGTCCCGTGGCCTCGCCCCAGTCGCCCCAGGCTTTCGACCCTTCCCAGGTGTTCGAGCTGTTCGGCATGCGTCCCGTCGCCAGCGATGGCTTCGATCGCGACGTCGTGCAGGCGCCGGGCGACGACCTGCGGTGTGTCTTCCTGTGGGGCACCGATTGCTACAACTGCAATCTCTTCAAGCAGACCGCCCTGCTGCACAAGGACGCGCTGTTGGCGCTCGGGCTGAGCTGGTTCGAGGCGGACGTCTACGCGGACGTCGCCTTGGGCCGGCGCTTCTCCCTGCATGGCGTCCCCACTTTTGTGATGTACCGCGCGGGCAAGCGGCTGGGCCGGATTACCGGCTGGCCGGGCCTGCCGCAGTTCACCGAGGCCGTGCGGCGGCTGCAGTCGGAAAAGAGCTGAAGAAAGCGCTTGAAAACCCTGACGCCAGCCCCACTTATTCGCTAAGCGGTTTTTTACCAATTCAACCTTAAATTCGACCTAATCCAAGGTAAACCATCATGAGCAAGATCATCGGCATCGACCTGGGCACCACCAACAGCTGCGTGGCTGTGATGGACGGTGGCCAGGTCCGCATCATCGAAAACGCCGAAGGCGCCCGCACGACGCCTTCCATCATCGCGTACATGGACGATGGTGAAATCCTGGTCGGCGCCCCCGCCAAGCGCCAGGCCGTCACCAATCCCAAGAACACCCTGTATGCCGTCAAGCGCCTGATCGGCCGCAAGTTCGAAGAAAAAGAAGTGCAGAAGGACATCAACCTGATGCCCTACAAGATCGCCAAGGCGGACAACGGCGACGCCTGGGTCGAAGCCCAGGGCAAGAAGCTGGCGCCCCCGCAGGTGTCGGCCGAAGTGCTGCGCAAAATGAAGAAGACCGCCGAGGACTACCTGGGCGAGGAAGTGACCGAAGCCGTCATCACGGTGCCGGCGTACTTCAACGACAGCCAGCGCCAGGCGACCAAGGACGCCGGCCGCATCGCGGGCCTGGAAGTCAAGCGCATCATCAACGAGCCCACCGCGGCGGCGTTGGCCTTTGGCCTGGACAAGGCGGAAAAGGGCGACCGCAAGATCGCGGTGTATGACCTGGGCGGTGGCACCTTCGATATTTCCATCATCGAAATCGCCGACGTCGACGGTGAAAAGCAGTTCGAAGTGCTGTCCACCAACGGTGACACTTTCCTGGGCGGCGAGGACTTCGACCAGCGCATCATCGACTACATCATCGGCGAGTTCAAGAAAGAGCAGGGCGTCGACCTGTCCAAGGACGTGCTGGCGCTGCAACGCTTGAAGGAAGCCGCCGAAAAGGCCAAGATCGAGCTGTCGTCCAGCCAGCAGACCGAAATCAACCTGCCGTACATCACGGCGGATGCTTCCGGTCCCAAGCACCTGAACCTGAAGATCACGCGTGCCAAGCTGGAAGCGCTGGTGGAGGAACTGATCGAGCGCACCATCGAGCCGTGCCGCATCGCCATCAAGGACGCCGGCGTCAAGGTTTCGGAAATCCATGACGTGATCCTGGTCGGCGGTATGACCCGCATGCCCAAGGTGCAGGACAAGGTCAAGGAATTCTTCGGCCGCGAGCCGCGCAAGGACGTGAACCCGGATGAAGCCGTGGCCGCTGGCGCCGCGATCCAGGGCTCCGTGCTGTCGGGCGACCGCAAGGACGTGCTGCTGCTGGACGTCACGCCGCTGTCCCTGGGTATCGAAACCCTGGGTGGCGTCATGACCAAGATGATCCAGAAGAACACGACCATCCCGACGCGCTTCTCGCAGACGTTCTCGACGGCCGACGACAATCAGCCGGCGGTGACCATCAAGGTCTTCCAGGGCGAGCGCGAAATCGCTGCGGGCAACAAGGCGCTGGGCGAGTTCAATCTGGAAGGCATCCCGCCGTCGCCGCGCGGCGTGCCGCAGATCGAGGTGACCTTCGACATCGACGCAAACGGCATCCTGCACGTGTCCGCCAAGGACAAGGGCACGGGCAAGGAAAACAAGATCACCATCAAGGCGAACTCGGGTCTGTCGGAAGACGAGATCCAGCGCATGGTGAAGGACGCCGAAGCGAACGCCGACGAGGATCACCGCATCGCCGAGCTGGCGCAGACGCGCAACCAGGCGGACGCCCTGGTGCACGCCACGCGCAAGTCGTTGACCGAGTATGGCGATAAGCTGGATGCCGCCGAAAAGGAAGGCATCGAGGCCGCGATCAAGGACCTGGAAGCCACCCTGAAGGATGGCGACAAGGCCGCGATCGATGCCAAGGTGCAGGCGCTGTCTACCGCGTCGCAGAAGCTGGGCGAAAAGATGTACGCCGACATGCAGGCCCAACAGGCCGCGCAGCAGCAGACCGCGGCGGACAACGCCAAGCCGGCGGACGACAATGTGGTCGATGCCGACTTCAAGGAAGTCAAGCGCGACCAGTGATGAACCACCGCGTATAGTGATGGTATGAACGCCCGGGGCCGGAAGTTTTCCTGCCCCGGGCGCGGTCGTATGAAAGCAGGGGTTTGATCGGCGCCCTCGAAGAAGAAAGCCTTTGGAAGATCATGGCAAAACGTGACTATTACGAGATCCTGGGTGTTGCCAAGAACGCCTTGGACGACGACATCAAGAAGGCCTATCGCAAGCTGGCGATGAAATACCATCCGGACCGCAATCCGGATAACAAAGAGGCCGAGGAAAAGTTCAAAGAGGCCAAGGAAGCCTACGAGGTCCTGACCGACGAACAGAAACGCGCCGCCTATGACCGCTACGGGCATGCCGGCGTCGATCCCAATGCCGCGGGCGGCATGGGGGCCGGCATGGGCGGCGGTTTCGCCGATGCGTTCGGCGATATCTTCGGCGAGATTTTCGGTGGCGCCGCGCGGCGCGGCGGCGGCCCCCAGGTGTATCGCGGCGCGGACCTGAAGTACGCGCTCGAAATCACCCTGGAGCAGGCCGCCAACGGTTTCGATACCGAAATCCGCGTGCCCAGCTGGGAAAACTGCGAAGTCTGCCACGGCAGTGGCGCCAAGCCTGGTACCACGCCCAAGACCTGCCGCACTTGCGGCGGCTCCGGGGCGGTGCGCATGCAGCAGGGCTTTTTCAGCGTGCAGCAGACCTGCCCGACCTGCCATGGCAGCGGCAAGGAAATCACCGATCCCTGCACGAACTGCGATGGCGTCGGACGCATCCGCAAGAACAAGACGCTGCAGGTGAAGATTCCCGCCGGCATCGACGATGGCATGCGGATCCGCTCGGCCGGCAACGGCGAGCCTGGCCTGAATGGCGGCCCGCCGGGGGATCTGTATGTGGAAATCCACATCAAGCAGCACAAGATCTTCCAGCGCGACGGCGACGATCTGCATTGCGAGCTGACCATCCCGTTCACTACCGCGGCACTGGGTGGCGAACTGCAGGTGCCGACGCTGGGCGGCAAGGCGGAGATCACCATTCCCGAAGGCACGCAGTCGGGCAAGACCTTCCGCCTGCGCGGCAAAGGCATACGCGGCGTGCGCGGCAGCTATCCGGGCGACCTGTATTGCCACGTGGTGGTGGAAACGCCGGTGCGCTTGAGTGAAGAGCAGAAGGGCATCCTGCGTCAGTTCGAAGCCTCGCTGAATGACGGTGGCGACCGCCATTCGCCGCAAAGCAAGTCCTGGACGGACCGGGTGAAGGAGTTCTTCAGCTGATCCGGCCGTGCGGCGCTTCGGCCGCACATGAAATGATCAAGCCCGGATTCCAGGAGGAATCCGGGCTTTTTTCAACGGGAAGGGATGCCGCGCGGCGATGCGTCAGTCCACCTTCGCGCCGACTTCCTTCACGACCTTGCCGTACTTGGGAATGTCGGCGTTGATCTGCGCCTGCATCTGTTCCGGCGTCACGGCCACCGGTTCGGCGCCCAGCGTGGCATAGACGGTCTTGACCTCGTCGCTGTTGGCCGCTTCATTGAAGGCGGCATTCAACTTCTTGACGATGGCGGGCGGCAGATTGGCAGGTCCCAGGACGCCGTTGTACAGCACCACTTCCGCCGCCGGTACGCCGGCTTCGGCGATCGTCGGCACATCGGGCGCGGCTGCGATGCGCTTGGGCGTGCTGACGGCCAGCGCACGCAGCTTGCCTGCCTTCACCTGCGAAATGGCGGGCGGCATGCTGCTCCATGCGTAGGCCACGTCGCCCGACAGCAGGGCCTGGATGATGGGAGCGCTGCCCTTGTAGGGAATGTGCACCGCCTGCACGTTGGCCGCGCGGTCCATCATTTCGCTGGCCAGGTGGATGATGGTGCCGTTGCCGGACGAGCCATATGCGTAGCTGCCCGGCTTGGATGCCAGCAGGGCGACCAGTTCCTTGACCGTCTTGGCCGGCGAGTCTTCCTTGACCACCAGCATCAGCGGCGAGCTGGAAACCAGCGAGATCGGCGTGAAGCTCTTGACCGTATCGAACGGCAGCTTGGGATACAGGCTGGCGTTGATGGCGTGCGTGGTCGTGTCCTGCAGCAGCAGCGTGTAGCCGTCGGGCGCCGAGCGCGCCACCGTATCGGCGGCGATGGTGGTGCCGGCGCCGGGGCGGTTTTCCACGACGATGTTCTGCTTCAGGATCGAACTGGCCTTGGATGCGACCGTGCGCGCGATGACGTCCGAGATGCCGCCAGGCGGGAAGCCCACCAGCAAGCGGATCGGCCGATTGGGATAGTCGTCGGCCTGGGCCATGGCCCCGGTGCTGGCCGACAAAGCGAATAGGCAGGCAAAGGCGCCGAGTAGACTGCGGGTACGCATAAAAGCTCCGAACTGATTTGAATAACTGGGGCGGTAACGCGGCGCGCCTGGCGCGCCGCGCAATGAATCTGGACGCTTGCGTCCTTTGTTTTCCCCCACCGCCCTGATCCCCTGATTTTTTCGGCGCGGTGCAGGCCTGGCAGGCCTGCACCGCTGTCCGGGTACCGCTGGTAATGCCGGTGTCGTCAGGCCTGTTGCGCCTGATACCACTCCAGGATCTGCGCGCCGGTCATGAACTTGACGTGGTCGTGGCCGGCGACGTAGGCCAGTGCTTCTTCGAAGTACTTGATCCGGTGCGGCACGCCGCTCAGGAAGGGATGTACGGCGATGCCCATGACCCGCACGTGGTCCCCGCCTTCCTGGTAGAGGCGGTCGAAGGTGTCCTTGACGCGGATCAGCAGTTCGTCCGACGAATGATGCTGGACCGCCACGACGGGTATGTCATTGAGTTCCAGGGCGTACGGCATGGCGACCATGTCGCCCGTGGCCGTGCGCACCTTGCAGGGCTGGTCGTCGAGGCACCAGTCGCCGATATAGCGGATACCGGCCTCGTGCAGGTAGTCGACCGTTTCCAGGGTCTGCGTCAGCCCCGGTCCGAGCCAGCCGACCGGTTTCTTGCCGGTGAACTGTTCGATCGTTTCGACGGTGCGCTTGATCATGTCGCGCTGGTCCTCGACCTGATGCGTCGGCATCTGGATGAAGCCGTGGCCCATGAACTCCCAGCCGGATTTGTGCGCCTCTTCGGCGACGCGGGGGTAGTTCAGGCAGACGCTGCCGTTGATGGACAGCGTGGGCACGATGCCCAGGCGGTCCAGCGCGGCCTTCAAACGCCAGAAACCGACGCGCATGCCGTATTCATGCCATGCCCAGTTTGCGATGTCGGGCAGGGTGGTCACGCCGGTCGGCGGGGGCAGCACCTGGCGCGGCATGTAGCGTTCGATCTGCCAGTCTTCCACATTGACGATGGGCCAGACGATGACGCGCGCGCCGTCGGGTGGCGTCAGCTTCTTGCGATCGATGATCGCGGAATAATCGATACGTTGCTTGGGTAGCATTGATAGTCCATATAATGGATGTTTGACCCGGGCCTTCCGCCTCTGTATTGTTCGGGCCAATGTATTTAGCAGGGCTTGGGCTGTCAATGCAGTGCAATAAATTATCCATATATTGGAATTCTCGGTCGTGGTAAACCCTGACGCCTTGCCGCGCCCGGACGTCGGCGACCGGATGGGCGAGGATCCTGGCGCGGATCCAGGCGCGGCCCTGGACGCCGCGCGCACGGCCTTGCCGGCGGAAGGGGCGCCGGCGGGCACCCAGGCCATCCGGCGCGTCGTGAATGTGCTGAAGGTCCTGGCCCAACACCAGGAGGGTGGGCTGCGCTTCGTCGACGTCGCGCGCCTGTGCGGGCTGGAAGCGCCCACGGCGCATCGCATGCTGAAGGCGCTGGTGGCCGAAGGCATGGTGTCCAGGGACGTCCGGGCGCGGCGCTACCGCCTGGGCACGCTGGTCTTCGAGCTGGGGCTGGTAGCCGCGCCGCAGTTCAACCTGCGCGAACTGTGCGCCGCGTCGCTGCAGCGCCTGGCCGAAGCGACCGGGGATACGGCCTTCCTGTTCATCCGCCGTGGCAACGACGCCGTATGCATCAGCCGCATGCAGGGCCATTACCCCATCCAGACGCCGGTGGTCACGGTAGGCAGCCGGCAGCCTTTGGGCGTGAACGCCGGCGGGCTGGCGATCCTGCTGGCGCTCGCGCCAGCCGAAGTCGACCGCGTGGTCGAGGCCATACGGCCCCGCATCGGCGCATACGGGGAACTGGACGAACGGGATCTGAAGGACGCGATCACCGCCGGCCGGACCCAGGGCTATGCGTCCATCGGCGAAAAGGCGGTGCCGGGCGTCACCGCCATCGGCCTGGCCGTCCGCAATCCCTTTGGGGCGCCGGTGGCGGCGCTGGCGATCGCGGCGATTTCCAGCCGCATGACGCCGGCGCGCCAGGCCGCGCTCTACCCCTTGCTGCGCAATGAAGTGAACGTAATCGGAACTCTTCTGTATCGGTGACCCAATGACACAAGCGAATATCGCGTCGGCCCCGGCCGGCGGCAAGCCGGCCGACTCGACCGCGGCCAACCCCAGCGGCGCCTTCGCGCCGGAAGGCCGTTTCGAACTGCCCGGCGCGGCAGCCGGTCCTCTGGCCCGGTTGCGCGTCGGCGTCAAGGACATGATCGACATCCAGGGCCGGATCACCGGGGCCGGCAACCCGGATTGGCGGGCCACGCATGGGGCGGCGCCGGAACACGCGCCGGTGGTGCGCCAACTCCTGGATGCTGGCGCCGACGTCATCGGCAAGACACTGACCGACGAACTCGCCTACAGCCTGAATGGCGAGAATTTCCACTATGGGACGCCGGTGAATCCGGTCACCCCCGAACGGATTCCTGGCGGTTCTTCATGCGGTTCGGCCGTGGCCGCGGCCAGCGGTTTGTGCGACATCGGCCTCGGCACGGATACGGCGGGTTCGATCCGATTGCCCGCGACGTTCTGCGGCGCCTGGGGGTTCCGGCCCACGCACGGCGCGGTGTCCAGCGCCGGCGTCGTTCCGCTGGCGCCCAGCTACGACGTGGTGGGATGGATCACCCGCGACGCGGCAACGTTGGCGCGGACAGGGCGGACGCTGCTGCCCGGCGGCGCACCGGGCCAGCCGCCGGAGGGTCGCCTGTTGATCGCCGACGACGCCTGGGCGCTGGCGTCGGATGAAGTGCGCCAGGGCCTGGCCGCGCCGCTGGAAAAGGCGCGAGCGCGGTTCGGCAAGGTCGAACACCTGACGCTGGCTACCGAAGGCCTGCTGGCATGGCAGCAGATCTTCCGCGTCATCCAGGGCCGCGAAGTCTGGGCCGCGCATGGCGCATGGATCAGCCGCCATGCGCCCAGCTTCGGCCCGGATATCGCCGAACGTTTCAAATGGGCATCCACCATCGCCGCCGATGAAGCCGACGCCGCCGCGATCCAGCGCCAACGCATCGCCGCCCAGCTGGACGAGTTGCTGCAGGACGCGGTCCTTTGCATTCCCACGGTTTCCTTCGTTGCGCCCATCAAGGGATCGACCACCGCGGCCGAGGATCGCACCCGCGCCCTGTGCCTGCTTTGCATCGCCAGCCTGGCCGGATTGCCGCAGTTGACCATGCCCGCCATGGCGGGGAACCAGTGCGCGGTCGGGCTGTCACTGATCACGGCTCGCGGCCGCGACCAGGCCTTGCTGGACAGCGCCGCCCGCTGGGTGCTGTAAGGTAGGGAGCATCTGGCGACACCCGGCCGCCCGCACCACTCACATACAGGAGTCCCCGATGTCCGCCACCCCTTCCGCTACTTCCCTTGCGCCGGTCCGCTATAGCCGCCCGGCCATCATCCTGCATTGGCTGGTCTTCCTGCTGGTCGCGGTGGCCTTGTTCGCGATCGAAATCCGTGGCCCGCGCGGCAGCGATTCGCGGGCTTTCTGGACGGGCATCCATATGTGGGCCGGCGTGTCGGTGCTCTGTGTGACGGCGGTGCGGCTGGTCTGGCGCCTGGTGCACGGCGTGCCGGCGGCCGAGCAGGGCGGTGGCCTGCTGACCGTCACCGCGCGTGCGGTGCATTGGCTGTTCTATATCGTGCTGCTGGCGCAGCCGCTGCTGGGCATCCTGATGATCAACTTCGGCGGCAATCCGGTCAGGCTGATGGGAACCGGTATCGCCATCACCATCGTCGGCGCCAACAGCGACGCGCGCGGCGTCGTGCACGACATTCACGTTTTCATGGGCAATGCGTTGTTCTACCTGATTGCCCTGCATGCGCTGGCCGCCTTGTGGCACCAGTACGTGCGCAAGGATGGAACGTTGCGCAAGATGCTTTGAAGGCGCATCGCGCGGCTGCTCGCCGCGCTGGTTCGCACGCCGGCGGCCATGCGCGCGATCGCGTCAACTGCGCACGTAGAAGATCCGCATGGCCTGCTGCTTCTGGGCGGAGTCCAGCACCTTGATGGTGACGCCGCGGGCGATGAAGCCTTCCGGCAACTGCAGGGTGCCGCTCAGGTTGTCGAAGCGATCCACATCGACGGGCAGCGCATCGGGCGTGACCGTGCCGCTGCGGCCGTTCGGATAACGGCCTTCGATCGCGAAGACCAGGGTTCCCTTGAACGGGACGCCGCTGTTGTCCTTGTCCCGCATGACCAGCACCTGGTAATTCAACTGGCCGGGCTGGCGCGAGAGCGTGGCGGATCGGATACCGATGGGGCCGCCGCGGGGATCGGGCGGTACGGCGTCCTGGAACAGCGTCAGGTCCTTGTTGAGGCCCTGGATCTGCTGGCGTGCCTGCGACAGATCCGCGGTCAACTTGTCGTGCGTGGCGCGGGCGGCGTCACGTTGCTGGGTCAGTTCTTCGACCAGTCCTTGCAGCCGCTGGCGATCGATGTTGGCGGCGCTCAGTTCGCCGTGCAGCTGTTCCGACTGTTCGACCGTCAGCCGCTGCGGTCCATAATTGGTCTGCAGGAACAATACCCCGCCCGCACCCAGCACGACGCCGGCGAGCAGCAGGACCAGCCAGCGCGGCATGCGCCGCGACCGTTTGCCGGGTTGATAAACCGAAGGTTTGAAAACCGCGCGCTGCGAGCGTCCGAACATCCCCATCCATCCAAACAGAAACCACTCCGCGCCTGCTCGCAGCGCCATCACGACGGCGTTGAAAGAGCGCGGAAGCAAGTATGCGTTGCCACGCGATCGGCCCGCCGTAAGGCGGGCCGATCGCTGAAAGCGTGAAAGGATAACCCGGCCAGCCATGGCTTAGCCATTTCGACAAGCATGGTTGCCTACCTTGATATTGTGAAATATCCGGTCAGGAAGCCGCGTCCGGGGCCTTGTTGCGCAGCTCGGTGTCGAGCGCGGCCAGGCGTTCGGGCGTTCCGACGTCGACCCAGCGCCCCTCATGGCGCTGTCCGCGCACGGCATGCCGGGCGATGGCCTGTCCCAGCAAGGGGCCCAGCCGGGCCGCCGTGCCCGGCGCGATGCCGCCGAACAGCGATGGGTGGTAAATGCCGATGCCTGAGAAGGTCAACCGTTCGCCCACGTCCGGGTCCAGGACGCCGGCGGTTCCCGCATGAAAATCGCCCAGCGGGTGATGGTCCGGGTTGTCGACCAACAGCAGCCACGCCTGGCCGCGGGCGCCGTCGAGTTCCTCCGCCAGGGCGGGAGCGGCCGCGGGATCCCAGTCGCACCAGACATCGCCGTTGACGACCAGGAAGGGGGCGTCGCCCAGCATCGGCAGCGCCAGGGCGATGCCGCCCGCGGTTTCCAGCGCCGTGCCTTCGCGGGAGTAGCGCAACCGGGCGCCATAGGCGCTGCCGTCGCCCAGGGCCGCTTCGAGCCGGTCGCCGAGCCAGGCGTGATTGATGACGATGTCGCGCATGCCGGCCGCCACCAGCCGTTCGATATGCCAGGCAATCAGCGGCTTGCCGCCGGCCCGCAGCAGGGGCTTGGGCGTGGTGTCGGTGAGCGGACGCATGCGCTCGCCGCGCCCTGCGGCCAGGATCATGGCGCGCATCAGAACGTGTATCCCACCGTGGGTTGGCTGTCGTCCAGCCTGTCCAGCAGGCGCAGCAGGGGGGCGAACGCGCCGTAGCGGCTCGCCACCTGGCGGACGTAGGTATTGACGCGTGGAATGTGCGCCAGGTAGCCCGGCTTGCCGTCACGGTGATGCAGGCGCGCGAATACGCCCAGGATGCGCAGGTTGCGTTGCAGGCCCATCCACTCGTAGGCGCGGTGGAAATCAGCGAAATCCGCCGCGACGGGCAGTCCCGCGGCGCGCGCCATTTCCCAATAGCGGATTGCCCAGTCCAGTTGCTGGGCCTCTTCCCAGGTCGTGCGTGCATCCGTCACCAGCGACGCCAGGTCGTAGGTGATGGGGCCCGCCAGGGCGTCCTGGAAATCGATGATGCCGGGGTTGGGGCCGTGGCGCGATTCCTGGCAGGCCATCAGGTTGGGCGAATGGAAGTCGCGATGGACCAGGACGGTCGGCTGGCTGCCGTTGGCCGTGGAAAGCAGATGGAAGACGCCTTGCAGGGCCTCCCGGGCGTCGGCATCCAGGGCCAGGCCGTGATGGCGCGCCACGTACCACTCGGGGAACAGCTCCAGTTCGGCCATCAGCCTGGCGCTGTCGTACGCGGCCAGGCCGCTGACCGACGCCTGCTGCATGCGCACCAGCGCAGCCAGGGCTTGCCGGTACAGGGTCTGCAGGGTGGCGTCGTCCAGGCCGTCCTGGATGCGCTGGTAATAGGTATGCGGGCCCAGGTCCGACAGGAGCAGGAATCCGCGCGGCTGGTCTTCGGCCAGGATAGCCGGCACGTTCAGCCCGGCGTCGCGAAGCAGCCCCGCCACGTGCAGGAAGGGCCGGGTGTCTTCATGCGGCGGCGGCGCGTCCATGACGATGACGGAGCCGGCGCCGGCATCCAGGCGGAAATACCGGCGGAAGCTGGCATCGCTGGAGGCCGGGCGCAGGGTGTCGGTTTGCAGGCCCAGGGAGGCGGGCAGGCCGCGCAGCCATAGGCGCAGCGCTTCCAGGCGGGAATCGGCGGTGGGAGACAAGGAAAGCGACCTGTGTGGAAATAAGGGCGTTCGAGGGGCGTGTAAGGCCGGCCGTACGGAATAACGCGCATGCCGGGCAATCGCTGGCTGCGCTGACGCCGAGCTTATCTATAATACCGGCTCTTCGCGGGTTACACCGGGCGGGCGACCATCGCCGTTCCGGCCGCATTGCCCTTTTTTCAGGTTCCCTCGTACGTGCGCATCGTCCGGTCGTTGATCCTATTCCTTGCTGGCGCGGTCTCTGTCGCCCAGGCCCAAGTCGCAACGGATACGTCAGCGGATTCCAAGTCGTCGACGACGCAGTCCGTTTCCAAAACCGCCAGCCAGGACGTCGAGGTCCTGGGCCTGCGTTCGTCGCCGGGCTTGCGGGTGCATCGCCTGAACGGCGACCAGGCGCCCGCCTACCTGGAAGCCGACACCATGGACGGCGATCCCGATTCCAACCTCACGCTGACGGGCAGCGCCCAGGTGCGCCGCATCGATTCCGTGCTCAAGGGCGACACGATCACCTACCGCCGTGCGTCGGGCCAGGTCGACTCGCAGGGCAGCGCGCGGCTGATGCGCGACGGCACGGTCGTGACCGGCCCGGCCCTGCAATACAACGTCGACACCGACAGCGGCCAGCTGACCGCGCCGGATTTCTGGCTGGGCGCTTCCGGCGGCTTCGCCCAGGCGCAGCATGCCGATATCTTCAGCCGTTCGACGATGCGGCTGCAGAACACCACCTATGCCGGCTGCGCCTGCGACAACCCGTCCTGGTACATCAAGGCCGATTCCGCGGACCTGGATTTCGACGAAAACGAAGGCGTGGCGCGCAATGGGGTGCTGTACTTCAAGGACGTGCCCATCCTGGCGTCGCCGTACATGACCTTTCCTGTCAAGAAGGAGCGGAAGTCGGGTCTCCTGGTTCCGACGTATGGCTCGACCAGCCGCAGCGGCTTCGAGGTCATGACCCCGTACTACTTCAATCTGGCGCCGAATTACGACGCCACGTTGTACCCGAGGCTGCTGTCCAAGCGCGGATTGCAGCTCGGTGGGGACTTCCGGTATCTGGGATCGTCATACAGCGGGATCATGCAGGGTACCTATCTGCCCGACGACGCGCAGACGGGTGAGAAGCGATGGATGTACAGCAGCAAGCATTGGCAGACCTTCGGCAACGGCTTCTATGGGATGTGGAATCTCAATGGCGTGTCGGATAACGACTATTACCGCGACTTTTCCACGATCGGGTTGAATGAGGCGTCCACCACCTACCTGCCGCGCCAGGGCATGGTGGGCTGGAGCAACCAGTACTGGCAGACCTACGTCCAGGTCTATAAATATCAAACGCTGCAGGATGAGGATTCCCTGATCCTGCCCCCGTACGACAAGGTTCCGGAGCTATCCCTGCGTGGACAGCGCTACAACTTCTACGGCTTCGACGCCAATTTCAACAGCACCGCGACGCGCTTCGAGCGTAGCCTGGTGGGACCGGCGGAAAACATCGCGGGCGCCATCAATGGCCACTATGGACCGAACGGCGACCGCCTGCAGGCGTATCCGTCGCTGGCTTTTCCTATCGTGCGTCCTGGCTGGTATGTCACCCCCAAGGTCGGCTACAACTTCACGCAGTACCAAAGCACCAACTGGTACGGCGGTGACTGGAACTACCTGGGCACGACCAACTATCCGAGCAGCCAGTCGCGTGGCCTGCCCATTTTCTCCGTCGACAGCGGGATGACCTTCGAACGCGATACGACGCTGTTCGGCAAGGACTCCATCCAGACGCTGGAGCCCCGCCTTTACTACCTGCGCGTTCCGTATCGCGATCAGTCGAAACTGCCCGTTTACGACACCGCCCTGGCGGATTTCAGCTTTGCCCAGGCCTTCGAGGAAAACATCTATACCGGCGGTTGGGACCGGATCGCCAACGCGAACCAGCTGACGGCGGCGCTGACGACCCGCTGGCTGGACGCCAACTCCGGCTTCGAGCGCCTGTCCGCGTCGATCGGACAGCAGCTCTACTTCCAGGACCAGCGCGTCACGCTGCCGAATGAAACGCCGCGCACGAACGTCCGTTCCAATTTCCTGGCGGAAACGACCGCCGCGCTGACGGACACGTTGACCACGACCCTCAGCGCCCAGTACGACCCTTACAATAGCCGCTTCCAGCAGGGCCTGGTGTCGGCCCGCTGGGCGCCGCAGCGCTTGACGTCGGTTTCCGTTTCCTATCGCTACCAGCGCGATCCGCCGACGATCAGCACGGGTGCGCAGCAGTCCTATGTGCAAGGCCAGAACCAGGTCAGCCTGGCGTTCCAGTGGCCCTTCACCCAGCGCATATTCGGGGTGGGCCGCATCGACTATTCCCTGCATACCGGGCCGATCACCGATTCCAACGGGTTGCAGACCCAGGATTCGCGGCGCGTGACGCAGGCTATCCTCGGCCTGGAGTACAAAGGCGATTGCTGCTGGACAGGCCGCGCGGTATTCCAACGCTATGCCGTGGCGACCGACGAGAACAATACGGCCTTCTTCCTCCAGCTGGAGCTGACCGGACTGGGCGCGT
This sequence comes from Bordetella genomosp. 8, assembly GCF_002119685.1. Lineage (NCBI taxonomy): Bacteria > Pseudomonadati > Pseudomonadota > Betaproteobacteria > Burkholderiales > Alcaligenaceae > Bordetella > Bordetella genomosp. 8. The sequence continues at coordinate 1,381,538 of NZ_CP021108.1, forward strand.
TGGGAACCGATCCCCTGAAGCTCCTGCGGCGCAGCATCCCGGGTTACGAGCCGGTCAATCCGCCCCCGGCGTCCGGAACGACTTTCGAAAGGTATGAATGATGCGTAGTGTGTTTTTGCCGGCCAGCCTGGCGCGCGACATCGTGGTAACGATCGCGTGCGCCGCGCTGCCGCTCTCGGCTGTCGCGCAGTCGCAATCGCAGTCGCAGGGGCGTCCATCCGCGCAGTCGCATAAGCCGGCCGCCAAGCCCGCCGCCAAGCCGGCGGCGCCCGCGCCGGCTCCGCAGCCCGCGGCGGCGCCGCAGACGGACCAGTTCGCCGATGGCATCGCCGCCGTGGTGAACAAGGACATCATCACGCTGCGCGAGGTCAATGAAGGCGTAAAAGCCGCCACGCAGGAATTGACGCGCCAGAACATCCAGTTGCCGGATACCAAGGTCCTCCAGCGCCAGGTGTTGCAACGCCTGATCATGGAAGACCTGCAGCGCCAGGAAGCCAAGCGCTTGAATATCCGCGTCGACGACGCGCAGGTGGACCAGGCCATCGGCACGGTCGCCGCGCGCAACAAGATGTCCACTGACCAGCTGCGCCAGGCCATCGAAAAGCAGGGTCTGACGTGGCAAGCCTATCGCAAGAACATCAGTAACGAAGTGCTGGCCGACCGCCTGCGCCAGCGTACCGTCGACAGTACGCTGGTGGTGTCGGACGCCGAGGTCGATGCCTTCCTGAAGGAACAGGAGCGCCGCCAGGGCCGCGCGGGCAGCACGCCCGCCGCTCCCGGACCGGCCGTCGCGGCGGCGCCGCAGGCCCAGGCGCCGGCAGGGCCGGAAATCGTGGCCTTGGCCCAGATCCTGGTGCGCGTACCGGAAAGCGCTACGCGCGACGCCGTCGCCACCTTGCGCAAGAAAGCCGAAGACATCCTGGCGCGCCTGAAAGGCGGCGCGGATTTTGCCAGCGTTGCCGCCGCCGCCTCGGACGGCCCGGAAGCCCTGCAGGGTGGCGTGATGGGCGAGCGTCCGCTGGAAGGCTGGCCCGACCTGTTCGTCAATGCGATCGCAAATCTCCGCAAGGGCGACGTGTCCGGCATCGTCCAGAGCGGCAATGGCTTCCACATCCTGAAGGTCCTGGACCGCCGCAGCGCGGGCGCGCCCGCCCCGGCGCGCAATCCGGCGCAGACGCCGGCCACGCCGCCGGCCGCGCCGCCCAATCCCAGCTCGGACGGTGCCGTGCCGCTGCCGCAAGGCCCCGTGCAAGTCACCCAGACACATGCGCGGCACATCCTGATCAAGACCTCCGCCGTCATGTCGGATGACGAAGCCCGCCAACGTCTGGAGCTGCTGCGCCAGCGCATCCTCGAAGGCCACGAAGATTTCGGCGTGCTCGCGCGGCAGAACTCGCAGGACGCCACGGCGCCGCAGGGCGGCGATCTCGGCTGGCTGAACCCGGGCGAAACCGTGCCGGAATTCGAACAGGCCATGAATGCCCTGCAACCCGGCCAGGTCAGCGAGCCCGTCCATAGCCGCTTCGGCTGGCACCTGATCCAGGTGTTGGAGCGTCGCGAGAAGGACGTCAAGGATGAGGTCCAGCGCTTGCAGGCCAGCCGCGTGCTGTTCGAGCGGCGTTCCGAACTGGCGTTCGACGACTATCTGGAGCAACTGCGCGACCAGGCGTATATCGACAATCGCCTGGAAAAGCAGGATCGCGAGAATAGCCAGGACAGCGGTACGCGGTAACCCGGTAGTCAGAGCCATGGCCCAGCATCAGGCGCGCAAGCGCTTCGGACAGCATTTCCTGGTCGACGAAGGCGTCGTGGACGCCATCGTCCGCGCCATCGGGCCCGCGCAGGATGACCGCATGGTGGAAATCGGCCCGGGCTTGTCTGCGCTGACCCGGCCTCTGCTGGAACGCGTGCGGCAGTTGAATGTGGTGGAGATCGACCGCGACCTGGCGGAACGCCTGCGGCGCGACCACCCGGCCGACCGGCTGGTGGTGGTGGAAGCCGACGCGCTGACCGTCGACTTCTCGCAATTCGGCGCTGGCCTGCGCATCGTCGGCAACCTGCCCTACAACATCTCCAGCCCCATCCTGTTCCATCTGATGACGGTCAGCGATACGGTGCGGGATCAGCACTTCATGCTGCAGCGGGAAGTCATCGATCGCATGGCGGCGCAGCCGTCGTCGTCGGATTACGGTCGGCTCTCGGTGATGCTGCAGTCCCGCTATCGCATCGACAAGCTGTTCGATGTCCCGCCGGAAGCCTTCGACCCGCCGCCGCGTGTGGTGTCGGCCGTGGTGCGCATGGTGCCGCTGCCGGCGGACCGTAGCCGGCCGCGCAGCGAAGCCGCGCTGGAGCAGGTGGTTGCGCGGGCATTCGCGCAGCGGCGCAAGATGCTGCGGCGCGCCCTGGGCGACTGGGCGGCGCACGTGCCATGGGAAGCCCTGGGCATCGCGCCCACGGCGCGCGCGGAAGAAGTGCCGGTGGCCAGGTTCATTGCCCTGGCCGATGCGCTGTTCGATGCCGGCCTGGTCGGGCCGGAGCGGCCGCATAGCGCGGAGCTCGATGCCTGAGGTGCCGGCAGTCCCGGCCGCCGCCTGAGCCGTCGCAAGACGACGGCAGACCCATACGCATCGTCGTGACCGGCCCGGACTGCTGGTTCAGGCCTGTCGTATCCTTGCGCCGGCCAGGAACAGGCGCGTCGCATCGCGAGCGCGATCGGACAACAGTTGCGCGGCCTGCGCGCAAGCCTGGGCCAGGGTCATCGGCCCGGCCGCCAGGCTGTACGCCGCCGTGATCCCGGCGCCATACAGTTTTTCATAGCCTTCGCCCAGGGAACCCGCCAACGCCACCACAGGCACGCCGGCCTGGCTGGCGATACGGGCGACGCCCGCCGGGGTCTTTCCATGCAGCGTTTGTTCGTCCATGCGGCCTTCGCCCGTGAAGGCCAAGGCCGCGCCCTGCATGGCTTGCGCCAGTTTGCCCAATTCCGCGACCACCTCGACGCCGGGCCGGAAAGCGGCGTTCAGGAAGGCATGCGCCGCAAAGCCCAGTCCGCCCGCCGCGCCGGCGCCTGCGCGTTCGCGTTCGTCCCGCCCCAGGGTGCGCGCGCTAAGGTCCGCGAAGTGCGCGAGCGCCGCATCCAGTTGCCGCACATGGTCGGGTGTCGCGCCTTTCTGCGGCCCGAACACCGCGGACGCGCCATGCGGGCCGCACAAGGGATTGTCGACGTCGGACGCCACTTCGACGCGTACCGTCGCCAGGCGCGGGTCCAGCGTGCCGGTGTCGATGCGCGCGGCCTGGGCCAGCCCGGCGCCGCCGTCGGGAACGGGATGGCCGTGCGCGTCGAGTATGCGCAGGCCCAAGGCGCAGAGCATGCCGGCGCCGGCGTCGTTCGTCGCCGATCCACCCAACCCCAGGATGATGCGGCGCGCCCCGGCATCCAGTGCCGCGCGCATCAGCTCTCCAACGCCGCGGCTGGTCGCGCGCAAGGGATCGCGCCGTTCCGGCGGCACTTGCTCCAGGCCCGCGGCGGCCGCCATTTCGATGACCGCGGTGTCGTCGTCCAGCCAGCCCCAGGCCGCCGTTGCGCGGCCGCCGAGCGCATCCGTCACTTCCGTCGATCGCCATTGGCCGCCGGTGGCTGCCAGCACCGCCGCCACTGTCCCTTCCCCACCATCGGCCATCGGAATCTCGACGATGTCCGCGTGCGGGCAGGCGGCACGCACGCCACGCGCGATGGCGGCGGCGGCGTCGGGGGCGGACAGGCTTTCCTTGAAAGAGTCGGGCGCGATGACGATTTTCACAGGCGGTCTCGTTGTTGGTTGTGTGCCGTGGGCTGCGGAGCAGGGCGGCTGCCCTGCCGGAAGAGGCGCCCATGATAACGCCCTGCCGGCGCCTGTATGACCATTGCAGTCTGGCAGGCGTACCATAGGACGCTTGCTCAACTTCCAGAGGAAATACGTCATGGCAGTGCTGCGTCGCACCAAAATCGTCGCCACCCTGGGTCCCGCGACGTCGTCGCCGGAGCGGATCGAAGCGCTCGTGCGCGCCGGCATGGACGTAGCCCGCTTGAATTTCTCGCATGGCGACACCGAGGACCATCGGCAGCGCGCGCAACTGGTGCGTGAGGCCGCTGCCAGGCAGGGCCGTTTCGTGGCGTTGATGGGCGACCTGCAAGGTCCGAAGATCCGTATCGCGCGTTTTGCCGATGGCAAGGTGACGCTGAAGGTCGGCTCCACGTTCACCTTGTCCAACAGCTATCCCTATGACGAGGGCAACGCGGAAATTGTCGGCATCGATTATCCGGAACTGGTGCAGGACTGCCGCCCGGGCGACGAGCTGCTGCTGGATGACGGCCGCGTGGTGCTGCGCGTGGAAAGCATAGACCGCGATTCGGTGCAGACCACCGTCATGGTCGGTGGCGTACTGTCGAACAACAAGGGCATCAATCGCCGCGGCGGCGGCCTGTCGGCGCCCAGCCTGACCGACAAGGACCGCGCGGACATCAAGGTGGCGGCGGAGTTGCAGCTGGACTACGTGGCGGTTTCCTTTCCCCGCCACGGTTCCGACATCGACGAGGCGCGCGAACTGGTACGCGCGGCCGGTAGCGACGCATGGATCATCGCCAAGATCGAACGGGCGGAAGCCGTGGTCGACGATGAGGCCCTGGATGCCCTGATCCGCGCCAGCGACGGCGTCATGGTGGCGCGCGGGGACCTGGGTGTCGAAGTCGGCGACGCCGAACTGGCCGGCATCCAGAAGCGCATCATCCAGCACGCCCGCACGCTGAACAAGGTCGTCATCACCGCCACGCAGATGATGGAATCGATGATCACCAATCCCTTGCCCACGCGCGCGGAAGTTTCGGATGTGGCCAACGCGGTGCTCGATTACACCGATGCCGTGATGCTGTCCGCCGAAAGCGCGTCAGGCCAGTATCCGGTCGAAGCGGTCGAGGCCATGGCGCGCGTCTGCCTGGGCGCGGAAAAGCATCCCACGTCCACGCATTCGCATCATCGCCTGGGCGAGACGTTTTCCCGCTGCGACGAGACCATCGCGCTGGCGGCCATGTACGCGGCCAACCACTTCCCCGTCGTCAAGGCGGTGATCGCCATGACGGAAAGCGGGCATACGCCGTTGATCATGTCGCGCATCCGCTCAGGGGTGCCCATCTACTGCTACAGCCCGCACCCCGTGACGCAGCATCGGGCCGCGCTTTTTCGTGGCGTGTACACCGTTCCCTTCGACCCGTCGTCCTATGATCCCGCGGAGTTGAGCAATGCCGCGATCAACGAGCTGAAGCAGCGCGGCCGCGTCGAAGCGGGCGATTGGGTGATCCTGACGAAAGGCGATTCCTACCGCGACAGCGGCGGCACCAATGGCATGAAGCTGCTGCCGGTGGAGTAGGCGTGGCCGCTCAGCCGAAAAACCAGTAGCACACGCCGATGGAGGCCAGCACCCCCGCCAGGTCGGCCAGCAGCGCGCAGCCCACGGCGTGGCGCGCGCGGCGTATGCCGACCGCGCCGAAATACACCGCCAGCACGTAGAAGGTGGTTTCCGTGCTGCCCTGCACGGTGGCGGCAAGCAGCGCCGGGAAGCTGTCCACGCCAAAATGGGACATGGTGTCCAGCATCATGGCGCGCGCGGCACTGCCCGAAAACGGCTTGACCAGCGCCGTGGGCAAGGCGTCGACGAAGCGCGTGTCCCAGCCCGCCGCATGCGCCAGCCAGCGCATGCCGTCCAGCACCGCGTCCAGCGCCCCCGAGGCCCGCAACACGCCGACCGCGCACAGCATTGCCACCAGGTAGGGCAGCAGATCGCGCGCAATGTCGAAGCCCTGGCGCGCGCCTTCGATGAAGGACTCGTACACCGGGATTTTTTTCCACGCGCCCACCAGCAGGAAGGCAAGGATGATGCCGAACAGCGTGAGGTTGCCGAGCAGCGAGGACAGCGCCGCGATCGCGCCGGACGAAAGCGTGGCCAGTAGCGCGGCAAGGCCGCCCAGGATCACGGCGACCGCTGCCAGCCATGCGAGCACGACCGGGTCGTGCAGGCGCAGGCGCTGGCATGCGGCGACCGTCAGCAGCCCCACCAGGCTGGACGCGCAGGTCGCCAGCAAGATCGGCAGAAAGACCAGCGTGGGGTCGGTGGCGCCTTGCTGTGCCCGATACATGAAGATCGTGACCGGCAGCAGCGTCAGCGACGAGGCATTCAGCACCAGGAAAAGTATCTGGGCATTGGTTGCCGTCTCCGGCTGCTGATTCAGCGTCTGCAGTTCGCGCATGGCGCGCAGCCCGATCGGCGTGGCCGCGTTGTCCAGCCCGAGCGCGTTGGCGGCGAAGTTCAGCGTGATCAGGCCGATGGCGGGATGGTTGCGCGGCACTTCCGGCATGAGCCGGCCGAACAGCGGACCGAGCAGGCGGGCCAGGGCGCCGACCAGGCCCGCCTGCTCGGCGATGCGCAGGAACCCCAGCCACAAGGTCAAGGTGCCGAACAGCAGCACCATGACCTCCACCGACAGGCGCGCCATGTCGAACAGCGCGCCCACCATGGACGCGAAGACGCCGGCATCGCCACCGACCAGCCAACGCAGCGCGCCGGCGACGCCGGCGGCGACGAAGAATGCCAGCCAGAGCCTATTCAGCATGACCCGGCATCGCGGTTCAATCGTCGCTCTTGGGATCCAGTCCCGGGAAGAGCACGTCGGTGTAGCCCAGCTTCGTCAGGTCCGTCATGCGTGTGGGGTACAGGCGGCCGATCAGGTGATCGCATTCATGTTGCACGACGCGCGCATGGAAACCGTGCGCCTCGCGTTCGATCATGTTGCCGGCGGGATCGTAGCCGGTGTAGCGGATGTGCGTATGGCGCGGCACCAGTCCGCGCAGCCCCGGCACCGACAGGCAGCCTTCCCAGCCTTCCTCGCGGTCGTCCGACAGCGGGGTGATGATGGGATTGCACAGCACCGTCTGCGGGACGGGCTCCGCGCCGGGATAGCGTTCGCTGCGTTCGAAGCCGAAGATCACGAGTTGCAGGTCCACGCCTATCTGCGGCGCCGCCAGGCCGACGCCGTGCGCGTGCCGCATGGTTTCGAACATGTCCTGGACGAGGGCGTGCAGCTCGGGCGTGTCGAAGTCGCGGATGGGGGCCGCCACGCGCAGCAGGCGGGGGTCACCCATTTTGAGGATTTCGTGGATCATGGCGTCGATGTCGCGGTGAAGGATGCTCCGCGGAGCATTCTAGGCGGCGTGCCCATGGTCCGTCCACACGCCGCGCAAACTCGGATCAATCGTTCTGCGATCCTTTCTGGATGAACTCGATCTTGTAGCCGTCGGGGTCTTCGACGAAGGCGATGACCGTGGTGCCGTGCTTCATGGGGCCGGCCTCGCGCGTGACCTTGCCGCCGCGTTCGCGCACGCGGTCACAGGCTTCGTACGCATCGGGCACGTCGATGGCGATGTGGCCGTAGCCGGTGCCCAGGTCGTAGCGCTCGGTGTCCCAGTTGTGCGTGAGCTCGAGCACCGCGCCGTCCTTTTCGTCCTGGTAGCCGACGAAGGCCAGGGTGAACTTGCCGTCCGGGTAGTCCTTGCGGCGCAGCAGGCGCATGCCGAGCACGTTGGTATAGAAATCGATGGAACGGTCCAGATTGCCGACACGGAGCATGGTGTGGAGCAGTCGCATGATGGTTTCCTTTCAACTGGCTGATCGCGGCGGCCGCGCGGGGCGCGGGCAATTCGACATTGTAGAGGCTGCCGGCGGGCCTTGCGGGGCCCCTGTCCCCGCCGCGAGGAACCCCTGCCGCCGGGCTGGCACCCAACCCGCCGCGATCAACTGTGCGCCGGCCACCCGCGATCGCCGCCGCCGGCCACAACAGCAGAACAGGAGACAGGTATGCGTTTTTGCAAACGGGAGTTCGTGGTCCTAGCGTTGTTGAGCAGCTTCATCCCGTGGAGCGCCACGGCGGCGGACGCGGAACGGTTATATCCGCAGCGCCCCATCACCCTGGTCATCGGGTTTCCCCCGGGTGGAGGCGCTGACGCGCTCGCCCGCCTCGTCGCCAAGCATATGGCGGAGGAACTCGGGCAGAACATGATCGTCGATTATCGCCCTGGAGCGGCGGGTAACATCGGCGCGAAGGCGGTCGCGAATACGCTGCCGGACGGCCACACGATATACCTTAGCGGCCGTCCGAATACCATACACAAGGCCATGTACCCACAGCTCGATTACGATTTCGCGCGGGATCTGCAGCCTATCGGACTGGTTGCGACGATGCCTTACGTGGTGGCCGTAGGCAAGGATGTCCCCGTGGCCAGCGTCCAGGACGTCATCGCGTTGGCGAGAGCCTATCCAGGCGCTTCCACCTGCGCATCCGCCGGCGTCGGCACCAGCGACCATCTCCTGTGCGTGATGTTCCAGCAGGAAACCGGCACCGACATCGCACATGTTCCGTATCGCGGCAGTGCGCACGCCTTAGCGGACGTAATCGGTGGGCGCGTGGACATGGTCTTCGCCCCGCTGCCCGCGGCGCTGCCACATATCACGGCGGGCAACTTGCGTCCGATCGCGGTAATGTCGCATCTGCGGACGCCCAATCTTCCGCACACCCCAACCATCGCCGAAGCCGGCTTCCCCTCCCTCGCGCTGGACGCCTGGTACGGCCTGATGGCGCCGGCGGCCACGCCACCGGAAGTCGTGGCGCGGCTGAATCAATCGATGAATGCGGCGCTGGCCAGGCAGGAGCTGCAGGAGGCGCTGCTCCAGCTGGCCTACGTCCCGCCCGCGCCGGACACGCCCGCGGCCTTCGGGGCCTTGATCGAAAAAGAAACCGAAAGGTGGACGACCATCCTGCAGACCCGCAACGTCCAGCCTGCGTCCTAGGCGGTTCCTGTCCGTCCGCGGATCAAAGCTGCGGCAGCATCGCCGGATCGTGGCGGCGCAGGACGTCGCGCGCCTGCTGGTAGTCGGGCAGGATGTGCCCGACCTCGGTCCAGAAATTGGGGCTGTGATTCATTTCCCGCAAGTGTGCCAGCTCATGCGCGATCACATAGTCGATGATGGCGGGCGCGAAATGGATCAGGCGCCAGTTCAGCATGATGTTGCCGTCGCTGGTGCACGACCCCCAGCGCGTGGCCGCGGACGACAGCCGCCAGCGGCGGATCTTCAAGCCGCTGGCCTGCAGGAAATACGCCAGGCGCGCGCCGAACCAGATGCCGGCGCGCTGCTGCAGCCAGGCCTGGGCGGCGTCCCGGATACGCGATGCCGCGGCGTCGGCGGGCAGTGCCAATCGCAGGATGTCGCCATCACGCGGCGCGTCCGCGTCGCCCGCCAAGGCCGCATGCCGTTCGTGCGAACCCAGCTCCAGCACGATGCGCTTGCCCAGGTAGGGCAGTTCGCCGCCGGCGCGCCATTGCGTCTGCGACAGCGCCAGCTGTTCCCTGCGCTTCTGCCAGTCGCGCAGCTTGGCCAGGATCCACCCGGATTTCTCTACCACGGACTCGTCGACCTGGCGTAGCGTGACCCAGTTCGGCGCCGTCACGCGCAGGCCATCGTCGCTGACCACGAAGCCTATCGTGCGCCGGCGCGAGCGCAGCAGCACGAAGCCGATATCCTGCTGCGGCGTCGCGACGACGCGCCAGCGTGCATTGGGCGGCAGGGTGGGCGGGCAGATCGTCGGGACGATGAACGGGCTGGCCGAAGAAGGCCGCAGATCGAAAGTATCGGGGGCGTCCCGCGTCGACGGACCCGTCGCACCCAGCGCGGGCGATTCCGTAGGGAATAGCGCCGGCTCGGCGTCGCCGCCGCCCGTATCGCCAGGGGGCGCGCCTGAACCGGCTGCATCGAACAGAAGTTCGAGCTGATTATTCCGAGACATACCTTTCAGGGTTGAGGCGGCGCATTTCGCCTTCGATCCAGTCCTGGACCTGGCGATTCAGCTCCTCCGGTGATTTGCCTTGCGATTCTATCGCGGGGCCGATTGAAACGGTGATCATGCCCGGACGCTTGACGAAAGCGTTGCGCGGCCAACACTCGCCGGCGTTGTGCGCGATGGGAATCACCACGCTGCCGGTGCGCGATGCCAGCAGGGCGCCGCCCATCTTGAAGCGGCCCTTCTGCCCGGGCGCGATGCGCGTGCCTTCGGGAAAGAGCAGCGGCCAACGGCCTTCGTTCAGGCGGCGTTGTCCTTGCCGCACCACTTGTTCGAAGGCGTCGCGGCCCTTGGCGCGATCGATCGGGATCATGCGCAACAGCGCCAGTCCCCAGCCGAAAAACGGCACGTAGTGCAATTCACGCTTGTAGACGAAACAGACCTCGCGCGGCATGTGGGCCGGGAAGCACAGCGTTTCCCACGCGGACTGGTGCTTGGAAAGCAGGATCGCAGGGCCGTCGGGCAGGTTCTCCCAGCCGCGCACCTGCCACCGGATGCCGCAGAACACGCGCGCGCCCCAGATGGCCAGGCGCGGCCAGCCCACCGTCAGGCGATAGCGCCAGTGCAGGGGCAGAGGCGCCCACAGCAGGCATGCCAGCGCATAGGGAATGACCGTGACGCTCAGGAAGATCATGTACAGCAGCGAACGCAGGAACAATACGGCCTTCATGCGGCGCTTTCTTCCAGAAGGATATCCACCACCGCGGCAAGGTCGTCGGCCACCCGCGTGCCCGCCGGCATCTGGCCGGAGGCCAGCGTCTTCAGGCCGTTGCCGGTCTTGACCAGCCACGGCGCGCAGCCCGCCGTCGCGCAGGCCTGCAGGTCGCGCAGCGAGTCCCCGACGGCCGGCACGCCGGCCAGGTCCACGTCGAAGCGCTCGGCGATCTGCTCGTACATGCCGGGCAGCGGCTTGCGGCAGCGGCAGTTGTCTTCGGGCAGGTGAGGGCAAAGGAAAATGGCGTCGATGGCACCGCCGACCTGGGCCAGTTCGCGCCGCATCTTGGCATGGATGGCGGTCAGCGTACGCATGTCGAACAGGCCGCGCCCCAATCCCGATTGGTTGGACGCGACGACGACCGTCCAGCCGGCCTGGTGCAGCCGCGAGATCGCCTGCAAGGACCCGGGCAGGGCGATCCATTCGTCCGGCGACTTGACGAACGCGTCGCTGTCCTGATTGATAACGCCGTCGCGGTCTAGGATGATGATTTTCACTGGGCGAGCCGGGAAATGTCTGCGACCTTGTTCATCAGGCCATGGAGCTGGCCCAGCAATGCCAGCCGGTTGGCGCGCACGGCCGGGTCGTCGGCCATGACCATGACGTCGGCGAAGAATGCGTCCACCGGTTCGCGAGCCTGGGCCAGCGTGCTGAGGCTGCCGGCGAAATCGCCGGCATCGAATTGCGCTTGCGCGCGCGGGCTCAGGCTGTCGATGGCCTGGGCGAGTGCGCGCTCGGCGGGCTCCTGCAGGCGCGCGGCATCGACGGCGCCGATGTCGCCTTCCGCTTTTTTCAGCAGATTGCCGACGCGCTTGTTGGCGGCCGCCAGGCTGGCGGCTTCGGGCAGCGCGCCGAAGGCGGTCACGGCGCGCACGCGCGCGGCCACCTGGTGCAGCGGCGGCGCCAGCGCCACCACGGCATCGACCGCGTTGCGGTCGAACTCGGCGGCCAGCTGGTTGCGGTAGCGTTCGTAGGTGAAGTCGGCGACTTCCGCCAGCACGGTATCGGCGATCTGGCCGGCGCCGAAGCTGTCGGCCGCCAGGCGCAGCACGCCTTGCAGGGTCAAGGGGCCATTCTGGCTGGGCTTGAGCCAACCGCCGGCCGCCAGTTGTTCGAAGGCGCTGATCAGGCCCAGCGCGGCGCGGCGCAGGCCGAAGGGATCGCGTTCGCCGGTGGGCGCCAGGCCGATGCTCCAGATTCCCACCAGGGTTTCGGCGCGTTCGGCGATGAACAGGGCCGCCATGGTCAGGCTGTCGCGGTCGACCGGCGTGTCCAGGCGGTTGCGGTATTGCTCGCGCAGCGCGCGCACCACGTCGGCGGCTTCGCCATCCGCTTCGGCGTAGTAGGCGCCCATGATGCCTTGCAGCTCGGGGAATTCGCCCACCATCAGGGTGCCCAGGTCGGCCTTGGCCAGCAGCGCCGCGCGATCGGCGGCTTGCGGATCGGCGCCCAGCGCCTGCGCCACGCCACGCGCCACGCCGCGCACACGTTCGACGCGTTGCAGCTGGCTACCCAGCTTGTTGTGATAAACGATCGAGCCCAGTTGCTCCACGCGCGCGGCCAGCGGCGTCTTGCGGTCGGTCTCGAAGAAGAACTGCGCGTCCGCCAGCCGGGGCCGGACCACGCGCTGGTTGCCTTCGACGATGTTGACCGGATCGGCCACCTGCATGTTGCTGACGATCAGGAAACGGTGCGTCAGCTTGCCGGTGTCGGGGGCGAACAGGGGGAAATACTTCTGGTTCAGCCGCATCGTCAGGATCAGGCATTCCTGCGGCACCTGGAGGAAGCGCGGTTCGAACTCGCCGACATACACAGTGGGATGCTCGACCAGCGCGGTGACTTCGTCCAGCAGCGCCGGCACTTCGGGATCGTCGCCCAGCGTGGCGCCCAGGCGCTGGGCATGCGCCTGCAACTGGCGCGAGATTTCATCGCGGCGTGCGTCGAAGGATGCGATCACGCGGCCCGCGTCGGCCAGCCGGTCGACATAGGCATCGGCGTCGGCCACGGTGATGGCGCCTTCGCTCATGAAGCGATGGCCCAGCGTGTCGCGGCCGGCCGCCAGGCCCAGCGCGGAAATGTCCACGACGTCGGGCCCGAACAAGGCCACCAGGCCGTGCGCCGGACGCACGAATTTGACGGTGGTCACGCCATCGGCCAACTGGTAGCTCATGACCTTGGGGATGGGCAGGCCGGCGATGGCCGCGTCCAGCGCCTGTTGCAGCCCGTCGGCCAGGCGCGCGCCGGGCGCCGTGCCGCGCGCCACCAGGTAGTCCTGCTTTCCATCGGATTCGCGTGCCAATGCCGCGGCATCGACGTTATCCAGGCCCTTGGCGGCCAGTTTCTTCAGCAGCGCGGGAGTCGGCCGCCCTTCGGCGTCCAGACCCACCTTCACCGGCATCAGCTTTTCCGCGTAGTCCTGGTCGGGTGCCTGCGCCAGCACGGCGGACAGGTGCACGGCCAGGCGGCGCGGCGTCGCGTAGGCCTGCACGCGGCAGTCCGGGCCCAGCAGGCCTCGCGCGTCCAGGCCCTGGCGTATGCCTTCGGCGTAAGCCTCGCCCAGCTTGCGCAAGGCCTTGGGCGGCAGTTCTTCGGTCAGCAGTTCGACCAGCAGGGGACGGACGTCGCTCATTGCGCGACCTCCGCGGCGGTGCGGCCGCCCAGCATGGGAAAGCCCAGCCGTTCGCGCGATTCGTAGTAGGCCTGCGCAATGGCACGCGACAGGTTGCGGATGCGCCCGATATAGGCGGCGCGCTCGGTAACGCTGATGGCGCCGCGCGCGTCCAGCAGGTTGAAGGTGTGCGCGGCCTTGAGCACCGCCTCGTAGGCGGGCAGGGCCAGCGGGACTTCCATCAGCCGCTTGGCTTCGGATTCGTAGTCGTTGAAATGCGCGAACAGCATGTCGGCCGAGGAGTATTCGAAGTTATAGGTGGACTGCTCCACTTCGTTCTGGTGGAACACGTCGCCGTACTTGACCGGTCGGCCGTCCGGGCCGATCGTCCAGACCAGGTCGTAGACGCTCTGCACATCCTGCAGGTACATGGCCAGGCGTTCCAGGCCGTAGGTTATTTCGCCGGTGGTCGGGGTGCAGTTCAAGCCGCCGACCTGCTGGAAATACGTGAACTGGGTGACTTCCATGCCGTTCAGCCAGACTTCCCAACCCAGCCCCCAGGCGCCCAGCGTGGGGTTTTCCCAGTCGTCTTCGACGAAGCGGATGTCGTGGCGGGTCGGATCGATGCCCAAGGCCTTCAGCGAACCGATGTACAGGTCCAGGATTTCCGGAGGCGCCGGCTTCAGCACGACCTGGTACTGGTAATAGTGTTGCAGCCGGTTGGGGTTTTCGCCGTAGCGGCCGTCCTTGGGACGGCGCGACGGTTGCACATAGGCCGCGCGCCAGGGCTCCGGCCCGATCGCGCGCAGAAAGGTGGCCGTATGCGAGGTTCCCGCGCCGACTTCCATGTCGTAGGGCTGCAGCAGCGTGCAACCCTGCTTATCCCAGTATTCCTGGAGTTTTAGGATGATTTGCTGAAAGGTGAGCATGGTGCTGGGGAAACCGCCCGATGGGCCCGCGGATGACAAACCCGGCATTTTACTGGAGCCGGCCGGCCCGCCGGAAAATCCTTGCGCGGCGTTGGTCGTATCATTCGATTTCCGCGCCTCGCGCGCCCCGCGGGGCGCGCATCCGCCAATTGGAAGGAGAACAGCACATGGCCGACCTGATCGAGGTGGCAGTCGAAGACGGCATCCAGACCATCACCATCAACCGCCCGGACGCCCGCAACGCGATCAACCTGGAAACCGCGCAGGCGATGGCCGCCGCCCTGGACCAGCTGGACAAGGATCCTGCCGTGCGCATCGGCATCCTGACCGGCGCGAACAATACCTTTTCGTCCGGCATGGACCTGAAGGCCTTCGGGCAACGTGGCGAACGGCCGCTGATCCCGGGGCGCGGCTTTGCCGGCCTGAACGAGGCACCGCCCAAAAAGCCGCTGATCGCCGCCGTGGAAGGCTACGCGCTGGCCGGCGGCTTCGAAATGGCGCTGGCCTGCGACCTGCTCGTCGCCGCCCGCAACGCCAGTTTCGGTCTGCCCGAGGTCAAGCGCGGCCTGGTGGCGGGCTCGGGCGGCATGCTGCGGCTGCCGCGCCGGCTGCCGTATCACATCGCCATGGAAATCATCCTGACCGGCGATATGCTCGGGGCGGAACGCGCCCACGCTTTCGGCCTGGTCAATCGCCTGACGGAACCCGGCAAGGCGCTGGACGAGGCCAAGGCCCTGGCCCGCACCATCGTCGAAAACGGCCCCCTGGCCGTCCAGACCGCCAAAAGCATCGTGTCGCAGGCTGTCGATTGGGAGCAGGCCGGCATGTTCGATCGCCAACGGCCCCTGATTGCGCATATATTCACCTCCGCCGACGCCAAGGAAGGCGCACTGGCCTTCGCCGAAAAGCGCAAGCCGGTCTGGCAGGGAAAATAAACCTTCATCGCTCAACCTTACGCTACAGCACGTCATGACCGTCATCAAGGAAGAAGACTTCATCCAGTCCATCGCGGATGGGATCCAGTTCATCAGCTACTACCATCCCGTGGACTACCTGCGCCATCTGGCGCGCGCCTATGAGCGCGAGGAAAGTCCCGCGGCCCGCGACGCCATCGCGCAGATCCTGACGAATTCGCGCATGTGCGCCGAGGGTAAGCGCCCGCTGTGCCAGGACACCGGCATCGTCAACGTCTTCCTGAAGATCGGCATGAACGTGCGTTTCGACACGGCGCGCGGCCTGCAGGAGCTGTGCGACGAAGGCGTGCGCCGCGGCTACACCAATCCCGATAACCCCTTGCGTGCCTCGGTGCTGGCCGATCCGCTGTTCGCCCGCCGCAACACCAAGGACAACACGCCCTGTATCGTCAACGTCGAGCTGGTCCCTGGCGACAAGGTCGACGTGCAGCTGGCGTCCAAGGGTGGCGGTTCCGAGAACAAGTCCAAGTTCGCCATGCTCAATCCCAGCGATTCGCTGGTGGACTGGGTGCTGAAGACGGTCCCGACCATGGGCGCCGGCTGGTGTCCGCCGGGCATGCTGGGCATCGGCGTCGGCGGCACGGCCGAAAAAGCCATGCTGATGGCCAAGCAGTCGCTCATGGAAGATATCGACATGTACGAGCTGCTGCAGCGCGGCCCGCAGAGCAAGCTGGAAGAGCTGCGCATCGAGCTCTACGAAAAGGTCAACGCACTGGGCATAGGCGCGCAGGGCCTGGGCGGCCTGACCACGGTGCTGGACATCAAGATCGCCACCTTCCCCACGCATGCCGCGTCGCTGCCAGTGGCGATGATCCCGAACTGCGCGGCCACCCGCCATGCGCACTTCGAGCTGGACGGCAGCGGTCCCGCGCAACTGACGCCGCCCGCCCTGTCGGAATGGCCGGAAGTCCGCTGGGCGCCGGACTACAACAAGTCCCGGCAGGTCGACCTGGACACCCTGACCAAGGAAGAGGTCGCCAGCTGGAAGCCGGGCCAGACCTTGCTGCTGTCGGGCAAGATGCTGACGGGCCGCGACGCCGCGCACAAGCGCATCCAGGACATGCTGGCCAAGGGCGAGCAATTGCCGGTCGATTTCCGCAATCGCGTGATCTATTACGTTGGCCCGGTCGATCCGGTGCGCGACGAGGTCGTCGGTCCGGCCGGCCCCACCACGTCCACCCGCATGGACAAGTTCACCGACATGATGCTGGACAAGACCGGCCTGATCGCCATGATCGGCAAGTCGGAGCGTGGTCCGGTGGCGATCGAGGCCATCCGGAAGCACCAGTCGGCGTACCTGATGGCGGTGGGCGGCGCGGCCTACCTGGTTTCCAAGGCCATCCGCGCCGCCAAGGTGCTGGCGTTCGAAGACCTGGGCATGGAAGCGATCTACGAGTTCGAGGTCAAGGACATGCCGGTGACGGTGGCCGTGGATGCGCAGGGCACGTCGGTGCATACCACCGGCCCGCGCGAATGGCAGGCGAAGATCGGCAAGATCCCCGTCGCCGTGGCCTGACGTGAAATTGCCCGCGGGTTTGCCGCGGGCGTTTTGCGCCGGCGGCTCAGCCCGCGCCGCGCGGTGGGGGCTCCGCCGGTTCCGCCATGCGATGAATGGCCTGGTCCGCGCAGCGCGCCAGCAGGCCGTCCAGCGTTTCGTCCCGCAGCCGCATGTCCGGCGCCAGGTCGCGCAGGGGCAGCAGCACGAACGCGCGTTCATGCATGCGCGGATGCGGCAGCGTCAGCCGCGGCGTGTCCAGGCGCAGGTCATCGTAGAGCAGCAGGTCCAGGTCCAGGGTACGCGGTGCGTTGCGGTAAGGCCGTGCGCGGCCGTGCTCGAGCTCGATGGCCTGCAGGGCGTCCAGCAGATCCAGCGGCGCCAGCGCGGTGCGCAGGCGCGCGACCGCATTGACGAAGTCCGGCCCCGTGGCGTCCACGGGCGCGGACCGGTAGAAGGGCGATGCCACGCATTCCCGGGTATCCGGCAAGGCCGCCAGCTCGCGCAAGGCGGCCCGCAGCGTGGCGGCGCTATCGCCCAGGTTCGCGCCCAGGCCGATGTAGGCAATCGCTTCGGGCGGAGTCGCGCGATCCGCCTGCATGGCGCTACTCGTCGCCGCCCTGCGCGACGACGGGCTGGCCACCTTGGCCGCCGCCACCGCTGCGCCGCCGCGTACGGCGCCGCCGGGGCGCGGGTTCATCGCCCTTGGCGCGGGGCGCGCGAGAGGCCTCGTCTATCATCTGGGTGCGGGTGATGTCGTCGGCATTGGCCAGGTCCATCCACCATTGCGCCAGCACGCTATCGAACTCGCCGGCCGCCGCGCGCAACTGCAGGAAATCGCAGGCCGCGCGGAAGCGCGGCTGCTCCAGCATGCGGAAGATGGTCTTGCCGACGCGTCGCTCGAAGCGCGGTTGCATGAACCAGATTTCCCGCATGTCCGAGGAAAACCGGCGCTGGATAGCCAGCTTTTCGGTCTGTTCGTCCAGCACGGAGTCCGCCGCCTGCAACAGGGCGGGGATGGGCAGCTCTCCCTGCTTGCACAGGTCGCGCCAGCGCACTTCCACCTGCTGCCAGAGCAGCGATGCGAACAGGAAACTGGGGCTGATGGTCTTGCCGGCGCGCACCCGCGCGTCGGTGCGTTCCAGCGCCAGCTCGACGAACTGCTCGCCCTGGGGTTGCTCCAGCACGACGTCCAGCAAGGGCAGCACGCCGTGGTGCAGGCCTTCGGCGCGCAGCTGGCGCAGGCAGTCCATGGCATGGCCGCAGGTCAGCAGCTTGAGCATCTCGTCGAACAGCCGCGAAGCGGGCACGTTCTCGATCAAGGCGGACATCGAGCGGATGGGCGCGCGCGTTTCGTCGTCGATGACGAAATTCAGCTTGGCCGCGAAGCGCACGGCGCGCAGCATGCGCACCGGGTCCTCGCGATAGCGCTTGGCGGGATCGCCGATCATCCGCACCACGCGCTTTTTCAGGTCGGCCACGCCCTGGTGGTAGTCGATGACGACTTCCGTCAGCGGATCGTAGTACAGGGCGTTCAAGGTGAAGTCGCGGCGCGCGGCGTCTTCTTCCTGGCTGCCGAACACGTTGTCGCGCAGGATGCGGCCGTGTTCGTCCGTTTCCTGGTCACCGGTGGCCAGCGCACGGAAGGTGGAGGTCTCGATGATCTCCTGGCCGAACACGACGTGCACCAGCTGGAAGCGCCGGCCGATGATGCGGGCGCGGCGGAACAGGGGGCGGATTTCTTCCGGCGTGGCATTGGTGGCCACGTCGAAGTCCTTGGGCTCCATGCCCACGATCAGGTCGCGTACCGCGCCGCCGACGATGTAGGCCTCATAGCCCGCCTGGCGCAGGACTTCGCAGACCTTGATGGCATGCCGCGAAACGTTGCGGCGATCGATACCGTGGCGCTCTTTCGGAATACGCTGCGGGCCGCGCGCCGGGAATAGCCGGGCGACGAATTTTTTTATGGTTTCGGTGATCATCGAATTCAGGACTTCGCATCTTCCATGTGGGCGAACAAATTCAGCACCTGCCATCCATTCGCCCGCGCGAGTTCGCGCAGCGCGGGACTGGGATTGGTCGCCACCGGCCGGGTGACCGCTTCGAGCAGCGGCACGTCGTTGATCGAGTCGCTATAAAAAAACGTTTCGGAGAAATCCGCAAGGGCCAGCCCCATGCCGGCCAGCCATTCCTTCACCCGCACCACCTTGCCTTCCTTGAAGCTGGGGGTGCCGGCAATGCGGCCGGTGTAGCGGCCGGCGATGTATTCCGCATCGGTGGCGATCAGGTGCGGGATGCCGAAGGCGCGGCTGATGGGCGCGGTGACGAAATGATTGGTGGCGGTGACCACGGCGCACAGGTCGCCGGCTTCCAGGTGCTGGCGCACCAGCTGCACGGCGCTGGCCTCGATGGCGGGGCGGATGACCTGCGCCATGTATTCCTCGTGCCACAGGGCCAGCTCGAAGGGCGTATGGGCGGCCAGCAGGCCCAGCATGAACTCGGCCGACTGCTCGGCGGTCAGTTCGCCGCGGTTGTAGCGGGCCATCAGGTCTTCGTTGCGCGCACGGGCTTCGTCCGGGTCGCCGGCGCGGCCGGTACGGGCCAGGAAATCGGCCCATTGGTAGTCGCTATCCAGAGGCAGGAGCGTGTGATCGAGATCGAAGAGGGCCAGGCGTGCAGCAGTCATGAAGTAGGAGTATCCGGGTCCGCCAGCATCGCGCGCAGCAGCGGTATGGTCAGGGGCCGGCGCGTGGCCAGCGAATAGCGGTCCAGCGCGTCCAGCAGCGCGGCCAGGCGGCGCATGTCGCGCTCGTAATGCGTCAGCATCCAATTGATGACTTCAGGCGCCAGCTGCAGTCCCCGCCCGGCGGCCTGCGCGGACAGCGCCGCCAGCTTGTCGGCATCCGACAGCGGATCCAGGCGGAACACCAGGTCCCAGCCCAGCCGGGTGCGAAGGTCTTCGCGCAGCGGCATGGCCAGGGGCGCGCGGTCCCCGGCGACGGCCAGCGCGAATGCATGCTGGGTGGCCGCCGACTCGCGCCAGCGATTGTACAAGGCAAACAGCGCCGCCTGCCCGGCGTCGTCCATGCGGTGCAGGTCATCCACCGCCACGATGCGGGGCATGGGGTCGGTGGGGCTGGATTGGGCCAGGCCCGCCAGCGCGGCGGCCGCGTCCTGGGCGCCGATATAGCGGCCGCCGGGCGAGCCGGCGATGGCGCGCAGCAGATGGCTGCGGCCGCAGCCGGCCGGGCCCCAGAGGTACAGCGCATGGCCGGGCGCCAGGCGGTGCGCCGCGTCCAGCGCCTGTCCGTTGGGGCCGGGTATGTAGTTGCCGAGCGACGGAGCGGGCTCGGGCAGGACGTCTAGCAGCAGCTGGCGATTCATTTGGACACGTGGAGAGCCCGACCCGGCGCGGCTCGGCCTGACGCGGCGCGGCCTAGCGCGGCGCGGCCTGGCGCGGCTCGGCCTGGCGCGGCTCGGCCAAAACCCGCTTCGGACGTCCGCTGGCATAGAAAAGGTGGGCTCATCGTAAAATCAGGAAAGCTGACTTGAAAAAATCCCGCAATTTTTACACACCCCACGGTTTTCCTCATGACAAATCAACCTTCCGCCCCGCTGACCTATCGCGACGCAGGTGTCGATATCGACGCGGGCGACGCCCTGGTCGACCGCATCAAGCCGCTGGCGGCCCGCACCATGCGGCCCGGCGTGCTGGCCGGCATCGGCGGCTTCGGCGCACTGTTCGAAGTCCCCGGGAAATACCGCGAACCGGTGCTCGTGTCGGGTACGGATGGCGTGGGCACCAAGCTCAAGCTGGCCTTCCAGTGGAACCGGCACGATACCGTGGGTATCGACCTGGTCGCGATGAGCGTCAACGACATCCTGGTCCAGGGCGCCGAACCCCTGTTCTTCCTGGACTATTTCGCCTGCGGCAAGCTGGCCGTGGATACGGCGGCTGCCGTGGTGGGCGGCATCGCGCGCGGCTGCGAACTGGCCGGTTGCGCCCTGATCGGCGGTGAAACCGCCGAAATGCCGGGAATGTATCCCGATGGCGAATACGACCTGGCAGGCTTCGCGGTCGGCGCGGTCGAAAAGTCCGCCATCCTGGACGGCAAATCGATCCGGCCCGGCGACGCCATCCTGGGCCTGGCTTCCAGCGGCGCGCATTCCAACGGTTATTCGCTGGTGCGCAAGATCCTCGACCGTGCCGGCGCCCGGCCGGAGCAGGACTTCCAGGGCCAGCCCCTGGGCGACGTGGTCATGGCGCCCACCCGCATCTATGTCAAGCCGGTGCTGGCCGCCCTGGCGCGCCATGGGGCCGCCATCAAGGGCATGGCCCACATCACCGGCGGCGGCCTGGTCGAAAACGTGCCGCGCATCCTGCAGGCGGACGTCGCCGCCGAATTGCAGCGGGACGCCTGGAAAATGCCCCCGTTGTTCAGCTGGCTGCAGCAGCAGGGCGGCGTGGCGGACGCGGAGATGCATCGCGTCTTCAACTGCGGCATCGGCATGGCCATCGTGGTCGACGCGGCCCAGGCCGACGCCGTCGCGGCCACCTTGCGTGAGCAGGGCGAAACCGTCGACCGCATCGGCGTGGTCGTCGCCCGCCAGGGCGACGCGCCGCAGACCGTCGTTCGCTGAACGCCGGGCGCCGCCATCCCGCGCTAGGTGCGCGCCAGGACCCTGGCGCAGATCCTTTCCACCTGCGCGGCCGCATCGGGCGCCAGGCTGTCCACGATCAGTCGTTCCGGCTGCGCGCGCAGCCAGGTGATCTGCCGTTTGGCAAGCTGCCGCGTCGCGGCGATGCCTTGTTCGCGGGCGGTGGGCAGGTCGACCTCGCCATCCAGGTAGGCCCATATCTGGCGATAGCCCACGCAGCGCACCGAAGGCAGGCCCGTATGCAGGTCGCCGCGAGCCCGCAGCGCCGCGACTTCTTCCACCAGTCCCTGTTCCAGCATCGTGTCGAAGCGCTGGGCGATGCGCGCATGCAGCGCAGCCCGGTCGGCCGGCTCCATGCTGATGGTCACGTAATCGTGGTCCTGGGGCGCACCGGCGCGCCGGAACAGCGACGACATGGGCCGTCCGCTGACGATGCACACTTCCAGGGCCCGCTGTATGCGCTGGCTGTCATTGGGCTTGAGCCGCGCCGCGGTCACCGGGTCCAGGCGCGCCAGCTCATCGTGCATCGCCGGCCAGCCTTGCTGCGCCGCCCGTGCTTCCAGAGAAGCCCGCAAGGCCGGGTCGGCCGAGGGCAGGTCGTCCAGTCCTTCGCGTAGCGCCTTGAAGTACAGCATGGTCCCGCCCGCCAGCAGCGGGATGCGTCCGCGCGCGTGGATATCGGCGATCAGGCGCAAGGCGTCGGCGCGGAATTCCGCGGCCGAATAGGCCTGCACGGGGTCGCGTATGTCGAGCAGGTGCTGCGGGACGCGCGCGCGCTCTTCGGCGCTCGGCTTGGCCGTGCCGATGTCCATGCCGCGATAGATGGTCGCCGAATCGACGTTGACGATCTCCAGCGGCCAGCGCCGCGCCAGCGCCAGCGTGGCGGCGCTCTTGCCGGCGGCGGTGGGGCCGGTCACGCAGAGGATGGTGCGGCGGGTCATGCCATGACGCGGCATCGCGGGCGCGGGTGCGGGCGCTGGTTCGGATGTCGATGTGGGGCTTGATGCATGCACGGGTTCATGCGCCTTATTGCCCGCGCAGGAAGAGACGGTCCAGTTCGGCCACCGACCATTGCACCCAGGTCGGCCGGCCATGATTGCATTGGTCTGCCCGTTCGGTGGCTTCCATGCGGCGCAGCAGCGCGTTCATCTCTTCGATGGTCAGGCGCCGGTTCGCGCGCACCGAGCCATGGCATGCCATGGTGGCCAGCAGTTCGTTGCGTTGTTCGGTCAGCAGCCGTGACACGCCGACCGTGGCCAGGTCGCGCAGCACGGCGCGCGCCAGCGATTCCACGTCGCCGCGCGCCAGCAGCGCCGGCACCGAGCGCACCGCGATGGACGCCGGCCCCGCCGGCCGCATGCGGAATCCCAGCTCTTCGAGCTGTTCCTCGCACTCCTCGACCAGGGCCACGTCCTTTTCCTGTGCATTGAACACCACGGGCACCAGCAGGTCCTGCCGCGGCATGTCGCGCGCATCCAGCGCGTTCTTGAGCTGCTCGTACACGACGCGCTCGTGCGCGGCGTGCATGTCGACCAGCACCAGGCCGCGCCTGTTCTGCGCCAGGATATAGATGCCGTGCAACTGGCCCAGCGCCATGCCCAGGGGCTGTTCCTCGTCCATCGGCAAGCCGCCGCCGGGCGCCGGTTCGCGCAGCGACGTGGCGGCTTGCATGCGCGCGGCGTCGGCCATGACGGACGCGTAGTCGACGAGGGCCGCCGGCGCGTCACTGCTGCCGGCCGGAGCGGCGGCAGTATGCGCGCCGTCGTCCAGCGGGCGGTACAGGCTCCGCCAATCGGCCGAACCGCCGCTCGCGGGCGGCGTGTGCAAGCGGAAGGGCATCTGCGTATGCGGCCGCGCGCCGGTGCCTGTACCGATGCCATTGCCATTGCCGGCGCCATGGCTGGTGCCCATGCCCGCGCCGGCAGGCATGTGCGTTTGCGGAATGGCGTATGCGCCGCCGCGCATGGAGGCGCCATCGCCATCGCCTTCGCGCGCCGCCATGGCATCCGGCGCATCGGCCGGCGCCGCCCCGCCGGCGACGTTCTGTCCGCCAGTCTGCGCCAGCGCATCCGCGACCGACTGGGACACGAAGCGGTGCACCGCGCCGCTGTCGCGGAAACGCACTTCATGCTTGGCCGGATGCACGTTCACGTCGACCGCGGCGGGATCGATGTCCAGGAACAGCACGTAGGCCGGCTGGCGGTCCCCATGCAGCACGTCCGCATACGCGCTGCGCAGCGCGTGGCTGACCGTGCGATCGCGCACGAAGCGGCCGTTCACGTACAGGTATTGGCGATCGGCCCGCGCCCGCGCCGCGGTGGGCCGGGTGACCATGCCGCTCAAGGCGACCGGCCCGACCGCGCGGCTGATCAGCAGGCCCTGGTCCGCGAACTCCGCGCCCAGCACGTCGCGGATGCGCTGCGGCGGCTCGGCGGGGAGCCATTGGCGATGGGCGCGGTCATGGTGGAACAGGCGGAACGCGATGCGCGGATGCGCCAGCGCGATGCGCTCCATGGCATCCAGGCAATGGCCGAACTCGGTCGCCTCCGACCGCAGGAATTTGCGCCGTGCCGGCACCGCATCGAACAATTGGCGCACGTCCACGGTCGTGCCGGCCGGTCCGGATGCCGGCGCGATTTCGCCGCTGCCGGCATCGATCTGCGACGCGTGGGATGCATCGCGCGTGCGGGAAATCAACGTCACCTGGGCCACCGACGAGATGGACGCCAGCGCTTCACCTCGGAAACCCATGGAGGCCACCGCTTCCAGTTCGTTCAGCGTGGCGATCTTGCTGGTCGCGTGGCGGCGCAGGGCCAGGGGGAGTTCTTCCGGCGGGATGCCGCCGCCGTCGTCGCTGACCGCGATGCGCCGGATGCCGCCGCCCTCCAGGCGTACCTCGATGGCCCGCGCACCGGCGTCGATGGCGTTTTCCAGCAGCTCTTTCAGCACCGACGCGGGGCGCTCGATGACCTCGCCAGCGGCGATCTGGCTGATCAACAGGTCGGGCAGGGCGGCGATGGGGCGGCGATCGGACATGGACAAGGATGACTCAGGGTTTGCGATCGATTTTAGCCGGGGTGCCGGGTCGGCTATAGTCGCGGGCTACCCCATCCCTACTTTCCTGATTTCGCCGGCATGCTCGATCTACTGAATATGGTGTTGCACGTCGACCAGACGCTTGGAATCTGGGTCGCCAAGTATGGCGCCTGGGTTTACCTGGTCCTGTTCCTGATCGTTTTCGGCGAAACGGGTTTTGTCGTCCTGCCATTCCTGCCTGGCGATTCGCTGCTGTTCATCGCCGGCGCCTTCGGCGCATCCGGCCACATCGATCCCATGCTGCTGGGCGTGCTGCTGATCGTGGCGGCGATCACGGGCAACACCCTGAACTATGCGATAGGACGCTACATCGGTCCCCGGGTCTTTTCCATGAATGTGCGCTTCCTGGACCGCTCCGCCCTGATGCGCACGCACGCGTTCTACGAAAAGCACGGCGGCAAGACCATCGTGCTTTCGCGTTTCATCCCTCTGGTGCGCACCTTCGCGCCCTTCGTGGCCGGGGTGGCGGAAATGAGCGTGGCGCGTTTCCAGCTCTTCAATATCACCGGCGCCATCCTGTGGGTGGGCAGCCTGGTGGCCGCCGGGTACTTCTTCGGCAACATCCCGGCGGTCAAGGAGCACCTGAACCTGATCGTGCTGATCGGCCTGGCGGCGGCGATCGCCCCGCTGGTGCTGGCGGGGGTGTGGAAGCTGGTGCGCCGCCGGCAGGCTAGCTGACGTCGCCCACCCGCGCCAGCGGGGGGTTGGTGGTCAGGTAGCGCTGGATGCCCGTGAACATGGCCAGGGCCAGCTTGTCCTGGTGAGCCGACGATTTCAGCAGCGCTTCCTCGTTCGGATTGCTGATGAACGCCGTTTCCACCAGGATGGACGGAATGTCGGGGGCCTTCAGCACCGCGAAACCGGCCTGTTCGACATCGTCCTTGTGCAGCCGGTTGATCTTCTTGATTTCCTCCAGCAGCGTGCTGCCCAGCTTCAGGGAATCGTGGATCTGCGCCGACGTCGACAGGTCCAGCAGGACTTTCGCGACCTGTTCGTCGTGGGCACCCAGGTTCACGCCGCCGATCAGGTCGGCGGCGTTTTCCTTGTTCGCCATCCAGCGCGCCGCGGCGCTGGAAGCACCACGCTGAGACAGGGCGAAAACCGATGAACCGCTGGCGCTGGGCTTGATCCAGGCATCCGCGTGGATGGAGACGAACAGGTCGGCGCGCACACGGCGGGCTTTCTGCACGCGCACGTGCAGCGGGACGAAATAATCGTCATCGCGGGTCAGGTAGGCGCGCATGTTCGGCTGCGAGTCGATCAAGGCCTTCAGGCGATGGGCGATGCGCAACACCACGTCTTTTTCACGCAGGCCGGTCTGCCCGCTGGCGCCCGGGTCTTCGCCGCCGTGGCCGGGATCCAGCGCGATGGTCAGCATGCGCTTGCGTCCGCTGAGCTTGGGCGGCGGATCGCTCGGACGCGGCAGCGCGACCGATGGCGGCGGCGTATTGGGCAGCGGCGCCGGGGGCGGAATCGTCGCCGTGGCGGGGCCGGGCGGATTGCGCGAAATATCGTCCAGGATGCGGGCCAGCGGGTCGTCCACGTCCGGTCCGGGCGACTTTTTCAGGATCGCCATCAGCGGATCCTGGGCCACCTTGGGATAGAGGTCCAGCACCAGCCGGAACTGGTAGTCGGCCACCGGCTTGAGCGTGAAGATCTGCGGCGCCACCGCCTGCTTAAGGTCGAACACCAGGCGCACGACATTGGGACGGTTCTGGGCGATGCGCAGCGAGCGGATGTACGGATCGTCCGTGCGGATCTTGGCCGCCAGCTCGTTCAGCGAGTGGCTCATCGACAGGCCCTGGATATCGACGACCAGCCGGTCGGGATTTTCCAGCGTGAACTGTTCCGCCTTGAGTTCGCTGTCCAGTTCCAGCGTCACGCGGGTGTATTCGTCGGCAGGCCAGGTTCGCACCGCCAGTATGGTGGCGGCCTGGGCCAGGCGCGGGATAACGGGGAGGACAAGCAGGGTCGCCGCGGCGCCGATCAGGCGGCGTCGCGTCAGGGCGCTCCGGTGGACCGGTGCGCCGGCGGGGGGACAATCGCGTTCAGCCATAGTTGTCCTCGAGCGGTATGCGCGGTCAACGTGGCGTCGCGTCCTTGATCGGCATAGGCCAGGTGTATGTGCAGATCGGGAGGGGGCAAAAAGGCCTCCGCCCGCTCTGGCCATTCGATCAAGACGACCACATCATCCCGCAGTAAATCGCGGAATCCTGCGTCCAGCCACTCGCGCGGATCGCTAAATCTATAAAAATCAAAGTGATAGAAGTATAAGTTAGAAACTTTATAGCTTTCAAGCAGGGCATAGCTCGGACTTTTGATCCGGCCCTTAATGCCGCTTTCTCGCAACAGCGCCCGGACGAAGGCGGTTTTCCCGGCGCCCAGGTCGCCCGAAAGGTGGACGCGGCCGCCCGGCGGCGCGATTCCCGCCCTGCCGTCCAGCAAGGGGGCGAAACGCCGCGCCAGCGCGTCGGTGGCCTGGTCGTCGGGCAGATGCAGGGTCAGGCTGCTGGAGGGGGACATGGCGCGAGGCGAGTGGTAAAAACAAGGGATTATAGGAACCGCCGACGCCTGCCGCGCCGGCGAACAACGGAGCCGCATCACCATGAAGACCCGCACCGAAAAAGACACCTTCGGCCCCATCGACGTCCCGGCCGATCACCTGTGGGGCGCGCAGACGCAGCGGTCGCTGCAGTTCTTCGCCATCTCCACGGAAAAGATGCCGGTGCCCCTGGTCGACGCGATGGCCAGGCTGAAGAAGGCCGCGGCGCAGGTCAACGCCCAGCTCGGCGAACTGGATGGCGGCATCGCCGACGCCATCGTCAAGGCCGCCGACGAAGTCATCGCGGGCAAGTGGCCCAACGAGTTTCCGCTGTCGGTCTGGCAGACCGGCTCCGGCACGCAAAGCAATATGAACATGAACGAGGTGCTGGCCAATCGCGCCTCGGAAATCCTGGGCGGCGAGCGCGGCGAAGGCCGCAAGGTGCATCCCAATGACCACGTGAACCGCGGCCAGTCGTCCAACGATACCTTCCCCACGGCGATGCACGTGGCCGCGGCGGTGCAGGTCGAACAGCACCTGCTGCCGGCACTGAAATCGCTGCGCGCGACGCTGGCGGAAAAGAGCGCCGCGTTCTACGACATCGTCAAGATCGGCCGTACCCACCTGCAGGACGCCACCCCGTTGACGCTCGGCCAGGAATTGTCCGGCCATGTCGCGCAGCTGGACCTGTCCGAACAGCAGATACGCGCCGCGTTGCCTGGCTTGCACCAGCTTGCCATCGGCGGCACGGCCGTGGGCACCGGCTTGAACGCGCATCCCGAGTTCAGCGCCCGCGTATCGGCGCAACTGGCGCACGATACGGGCGCGGCCTTCGTATCGGCGCCCAACAAATTCCAGGCCCTGGCTTCGCACGAAGCCTTGTTGTTCATGCATGGCGCCTTGAAGACGCTGGCGGCCGGCATGATCAAGATCGCCAACGACGTGCGCTGGCTGTCCAGCGGCCCGCGCTCCGGCCTGGGCGAAATCAGCATCCCGGAAAACGAGCCCGGCAGTTCCATCATGCCCGGCAAGGTCAACCCCACGCAGTGCGAAGCCGTCACCATGCTGGGCGCGCAGGTGCTGGGCAACGACGTCGCCATCAACATCGGCGGCGCCAGCGGCAACTTCGAGCTGAACGTGTTCAAGCCCCTGCTCATACACAACTTCCTGCAGTCGGTGCGCCTGCTGGCCGACGGCATGAACAGCTTCAACGAACACTGCGCCAAGGGCATCGAGCCCAACCATCAGCGCATCGCCGAGCTGGTGGACCGTTCGCTGATGCTGGTGACCGCCTTGAATCCGCACATCGGCTACGACAAGGCCGCGCAGATCGCCAAGAAGGCGCACAAGGAAAACCTGTCCTTGAAGGAAGCCGCGCTGCAACTGGGCCATGTGACCGAGGCCCAATTCCAGCAATGGGTGGTGCCGGCGGACATGACCAACGCCAAGCGCCAGCCGTAGAGACCCCCGTACCTCCTGTAAAAAAATGCTGCTATCCTGCGGAATGTGCAGGAACGCGCACCGGCCCACAAAGCAGAGCAATGCGCGTCCGCAGTCAAATCAGCCCGCGAAGGGCGGGTTGAAGAACATACAGGAGATCTCTCAAATGATGAAAATCCGCACGTTGGCCGTGGCAATCGCATTGGGCGCGGGGGCGCTGGCGTCTTCCGCCCAGGCCGCCGATAAATATCCCAGCCACGCCATACGCGTGATCGTCCCGTTTGCACCGGGCGGCTCCACCGACATCATCGCGCGCCTGGTCACCCAGCGCATGAGCCAGGAACTCGGCCAGCCCCTGGTCGTGGAAAACAAGGGCGGCGCGGGCGGCGCCATCGGCGCGGCCGAAGCCGCCAAGGCCGCGCCCGATGGCTACACGCTGTCCATCGCCACGGTGTCGACCATGGCCGTCAACCCGGCCTGCCGTCCCAACGACCTGCCCTACGACCCGATCAAGGATTTCCAGCCGGTCACCAACTTCGCCAACACCGCCAACGTGGTGTCGGTGAATCCCAAGAAGATGCCCGTCAAGGATTTCAAGGAATTCCTGGATGTGCTGAAGAAGAACCCGGGCAAGTATTCCTACGGCAGCTCGGGTACCTGCGGCGTGCTGCACCTGATGGGCGAGTCCTTCAAGCTGGCCACAGGTACGGACATCGTGCACGTGCCCTACAAGGGCTCGGGTCCGGCGTTGGCCGACGCGGTCGGCGGCCAGATCGAGATCCTGTTCGACAACCTGCCGTCGTCCATGCCGCAGATCCAGGCCAAGGCCATCAACGCGATGGCGGTGGCGTGGCCGACGCGCATCAAGACGATGCCCAACGTGCCTACCTTCGCGGAAGTCGGCTTCCCCGCGGTGAACCAGCCGGTGTGGTATGGCCTGCTGGCGCCCGCCGGCACGCCGATGGCCATCGTCAACAAGCTGCGCGATGCGGCCGTGGTGGCGCTGAAGGATCCCAAGGTGATCAAGGCGCTGGACGAACAGGGTTCCGAGCCGTCCGGCAACACCCCGGAAGAATTCGCCAAGGAAATCAAGTCGCAGTACGACTGGGCGAAGGAAATCGTCAAGAAGCAGAATATCAAGCTGGAGTAGTCCGCCTGATCTTCGGCGCCGCATCGTCCGGCACGACGAAAAGCCAGGCCCGGGGCCTGGCTTTTCTTTTCTACAATCCCGCATCATGAGCAAGACCAGACACGTATCCGAAACGCCGGCGACGCAATTCCTGAAGCAGCACAAGGTCGCCTACACCGAACACACCTACGACTATGTCGACCACGGCGGCGCGGGCGAGGCCGCGCGCCAGCTGGGCCTGGACCCGCATGCCGTCGTCAAGACGCTGGTGATGGAAGACGAAGCGGCGCGGCCGCTGATCGTGTTGATGCACGGCGATCGCGAAGTGTCGACGAAGAACCTCGCGCGCCAGGCTGGCTTGAAGAAGGTCGGTCCCTGCCAACCGGAAGTGGCGCAACGCCATTCCGGTTACCAGGTGGGTGGCACGTCGCCTTTCGGAACACGCAAGCGCATGCCGGTGTGGGTGGAGGCCAGCGTGCTGGACTACCCGGCCATCTACGTCAACGGCGGACGGCGCGGCTATCTGATCGGCATCGCGCCGGCGGTGCTGGTCGACCTGCTCGGCGCGCGTCCGGTGACGGTTGCGCTGGAATAGCCGATCCCGCGATCAGGATTCCTGCGTGTGCGCGTGGCGGCGCCGGTACTCCGCCGGCGTGACTCCCACATGCTTGTGGAATGCCCTGCGCAGCGTATCGGCATTGGCGAAACCGCAGTCCGCGGCGACCTGCTTCGGCATCCGGCTACCGGACTCCAGCATCGATCGCGCGGCCGCCACGCGTGCCGCTTCCACCCATGACGCCGGCGTGATGCCGGTTTCCGTGCGGAACAGCCGCGCAAAATGGCGCGGGCTCAATCCCGCGTGTTCCGCCAGGCTGGCGACGTCATGCCGCAGCTCGGGATTGGCGGCGACCCAGCGCTGCACTTCCTGCAGCACGGACCGGCCCGCCGCATGCGTTTCGCCCTTGCGGCTGAACTGCAACTGCCCGCCAGGCCGCTTGAAGAACATCACCAGCTGGCTGGCCACGCGTTGCGCGACATCGCGGCCCAGGTCTTCTTCCACCAGCGCCAAGGCCAGGTCCAGGCCTGCCGTCACGCCGGCGGCGGTGCGCAGCTTGCCGTCGCGCACATAGAGGGCGTCCTCGTCGACGGTGATCGACGGATAGGCCTGTACCAATGTCCGCACCGCGGCCCAATGGGTGGTGATACGGCGGCCGTCCAGCAGCCCGGCCGACGCCAGCACGAAGGCGCCGGTGCACACCGATCCGTAGCGACGCGCCCGCCGCGCGCTGCCGCGCAGCCATTCGATGACATCCTTGCGCAAGGCCAACTGGTGCGCATGCGGAGCGCCCGCCACCAGCAGCGTGTCGAAGCGAGCTTCCGTCTGGCCGGCGACGAGGTCCGGCAGGATCCTCACGCCGGAAGAACTGCGCAGCGGCCCATGGTCGTAGCCGACCACGTGCAGATCGTAGCAATCCCGCCCGGCTTCCAGGTTCGCCTGGGCGAATACATCCAGGGGCCCCGACACGTCCAGCAACTGGACGCCGGGCAGCGCCAGGATGGCGATGGATTTAGCCATTGCGTGGTTTCTCCCGTCATGTCCCGATCACGCGCGAAATGGCAGTATATGACGTAATACGCCGATTGATGCCATGGCGCCAGGCTTACACAATGACCGCACACACTCTTACGGAGCAGCAGTCATGAGCCTGACCATAGACGGCATCGCCATCCCCGACAGCCAGTTGGCGCGCGAGATTACCGAGTTGGTACGCGACACCGAATCTTCCTTGTTATTCCATCATTCGAGCCGGGTTTACTACTTCGGCGCCCTTGCCGGCAAGCGCCGTGGCCTGGAATTCGATCCGGAACTGCTGTATGCCGGCGCCATGTTCCACGACATGGGCCTGACCCATCAGCACGCCAGCGATCATCTGCGTTTCGAAGTGGATGGCGCCAATGCGGCCCGCGACTTCCTGAAAAGCCATGGGATCGCGCGCGAAGATATCGATCTGGTCTGGACGGCGATCGCGCTGCACACGACGCCCGGCATCCCCGAGCACATGCATCCCGTCGTCGCGCTGGTGACGTCGGGGGTGGAGATGGACGTCCTGGGGATCGATTATTCCGGCTTCGCGGATGCCGACCGCGAGGCCGTGGTGCACGCGCATCCGCGCGGCGAGCACTTCAAGGAAAATATCATCCAGACCTTCTACGATGGCATCAGGCACAAGCCGGATACCACCTTCGGCAACGTCAAGGCCGACGTCATCGCCGACAAGGAGCCGCATTTCCATCGCGGCAACTTCTGCAGCGTCATCCGCGATTCGGCCTGGCGTTCCTGATGCGTTCCCGAGCTCCCGGTGCCGCGCGCGGCACCGGGGCGGGATGTCACATCATCGCGACTTCGTTCTGCACGAACTTGCGAATGCGCACGGCGTCCGCGATGCGCGAATACTTGCCCTGCGAATCGAGCAGCACGATGGCCAGCTCGCGGCCCTGCATGTTGACCAGCATCACCAGGCATTCGCCGGCTTCGTTGATGAAGCCGGTCTTCGATACCTTGATGTCCCAATCCGCGCTGCGCACCAGGGCATTGGTATTGCGGAACGTGCGCATATGACCCTTGCCCATGTCGACGTCGTATTCCGTATCCGTGGTGTAGCGATGGATCAGCGGCCGCTGCGCGGCCGCGCGCAACATGCGCGCCAGATCGCGCGGCGACGACACGTTTTCGCTGGACAGGCCGGTGGGCTCGACGAAGTGCGTGTCCATCATGCCCAGCTCGCGCGCCTTGGCATTCATGGCCCGGACGAAGGCCGGCATGCCGCCAGGGTAATAGCGGCCCAGGGCATGGGCGGCGCGGTTTTCCGAGGACATCAGGGCGACGTGCAGCATGTCCGCGCGCGTCAGGCGCGACCCGACGGGCAGGCGCGACGCGGCGTGGCGCAGGCGATCGATGTCGTCATCGGTGACTTCCAGCATCTCGTCCATGGGCTGGTTGGCGTCCACCACCACCAGCGCGGTCATCAGCTTGGAAATCGACGCGATGGGCTTGATCGTGTCTTCGTTCTTGGAGAACAGCACGGTGGACGTGGCCAGGTCCTGTACATAGGCTACGCTCGAGCGCAGGGCCGCGGCCTGGGCGGACGTCGTGGCCGGCGGGGCGGCGGCGGTGACCTTGCTGCGCGTGGCGGTGCTCTTGTGGGCGACGACCTTGTTGCCGGACTTGGTGGTCGTGTCCGCGACCACTTCCTTGCGCACGGTCGTGTTGGTCTTGCCGCTGGGCGTCTTCTTGGCGACGGTCGTGGTCTTGCTTTCCGTCTTCGCCACCGTCGTCTTGCTGCCCGTCTTGGCGGTGGTGGTGCTCTTGGTGACGGTGGTCGTGGTGGTTTGCTTGGTTTTGGCCTTCGCCTGGGCCGCCTTGCAGGCGGAGGACTTGGCGTTGACCTTGCAAGGATCGGTTGCCGCCCGGGCGCCGGGCGATAGGAAAAGGGAGGCGGCGAGCAGGACCGGCGCGGCCACTGTTACCACTGAACGTGTCGAAAATGGCGCCATAGTTAGGACATGTCCGTAAGACTGGATCGACGCACCATGGTAGGGCGCGCCAGAAAGTTGAATCGAATTATAGGGTTAGCCCAAGAATTTAAACAATCTTTTTAAGCTTCCCGGGGATGATATCCGAGATTTCATACGAATGCGTCCGAGGAATGCTCATCTTTGGCGCATGCAGGCGTCCGCGGTACCTGGCGGGCCGCCGAGGCGTTCGTATGGCTCATCCATGGGGGATCGGAAATCGTGACGAGCTCGGGGTAGGGGGACGGATCATCCCGCGATGGCGCAGTGTTCCGGCGAAGCGGGCGTGAAGCGCGCATCGAGGGCCGGGTAAGGTCTGTGGGCTGGGTGGCCTCGCCGGGTGGAATCGAACCACCAATTGACCCTTAGGAGGGGCCGGTTATATCCATTTAACTACGGCGAGACGGACGGGCCACGCGGGGCGCGGGCCGCATCTGAGAGGAAGGCGATTCTAACATTCGCTCGTGACCGCTGCCTCCGCCCACGGCGAGCCGAAGCGACGGGCGACCTGCTCGGGCTGGTTCTTCATCAGGTAAATGCACATATTCTTATCGAGCAGTTAGCGCGGCTTCAGAGCGGCTCCCGTTCCGCCTGTTCTTGGTCGCCTCGGCCGTCCTTTGTTACACCAACTGCCAACTGTCGGCGCGGTCCCGCGTGGCGGGGCTCTGTGCTGGCGACGACACGGCGCCCTCCGGCGCGGCCTGGGACGGCCGTTCGGCGTAGGGACGCAAAAGCGACTTCAACTGTTCGGCCATTTGCCGGGTCTGCGGACGGACGGCTTCGAGCGCCTGGTCCCATGCATGGTCATAGGCAACGCGGCCGCCATCGCAGGCGTCGAAGAAGGCCTGGGTCATCGGATAGGGATTCCTGCCGTTCGCGACCGCGTACTCGCATGGCCGTTTTACCGTCTCGCTGTAGATGCCCAGGAATTCCCTGTCGGGGGCCGACATGCCCGGGCGGTCAAGGGCGCTCATGTTGCCCAGGACTGCATCGATGATGTGGATGGTTTCGGCGCATTGAGGCTCCTGCGCCAGTCCGCGATGGATGATGGCGGCTCTGGCGTTCTCCAGCACTCTGGTCATCTGTTCCTGGCAGTGCGAGGTCTGCGTGTTGGCCTGCAATTGCCTGATCGACTGCTGGAGCATTGCCTTCGTCTTGGCGTCGACGAATGGCTGGTCCAGCATGACGGTCATCGACTCGACGGCCGATGCCTCGGCCTGTGCGACTTTCTCCGAGTAGTACACGGGAGGCGTCGCGGCCGCCGAGGCTGCGTCTGGCCTTTTGTACAGATAGCCGACAAAGGTGTTGGCGCACCATTGCGGAATGATGGGCCGGCCATCGATGCCGCGGAAATTCTCGAAGACGATGTCTTCCTCGGCCAGGTGCGCGTTCAGCCAGGCGACCTGGGCATCGAACCGCTCGTGCCGATTCCGCGGGTTGATGCTTTCGATGGTGGCCTGCATGGCGGCCTGCGTCATGGGGTGGGTGTTGATGGTCACGTGTGGGTCTCCTTGCGGTGGACAGGGTGTCGTCGGGCGGGCCCTTCGTGCCGGGGGTGTATTTGCGGGTTCCGGCCCGTCCCTGTTTCGGTTCCGTAGCGGACCGGATCACCTGGGTCGATCGTTCGCGGCGGGACGTGTGAACCGCTGTCGCCGGCGATGGGAATGGCCCGGATCCCGAACCTGCTAGAATCTTGTCTGGCGGGCCCCTTCGCATGGTCCGGCGGTGAACCTGGTCAGGTCGGGAACGAAGCAGCCATAGCCGTTTAGGGTCAGTGCCGGAGTAAGGCTCGCCTTCCCGAATACGCCACAGAAGGACGGATCAGGTGCCGCGCATCGTTCCGTCCTTTCTTGTTCTGGGCGCCGCTCGCTCTACAATCCGTCCATGACCTATCTCGTATTGGCCCGCAAGTGGCGGCCACGTTCGTTCGATACCCTGGTCGGACAGGATCATGTGGTGCGCGCCCTGACGCATGCGCTGGACACCCAGCGGCTGCACCATGCCTGGCTGTTCACCGGCACGCGCGGCGTCGGCAAGACCACGCTGTCGCGCATACTCGCCAAATCCCTGAATTGCGAAACGGGCGTGACGTCCAAGCCGTGTGGCGTGTGCCAGGCTTGTACCGAGATCGACGCGGGGCGTTTCGTCGACTACCTGGAGCTCGACGCGGCGTCCAATCGCGGTGTCGACGAGATGACGCAGCTGCTGGAGCAGGCCGTGTACGCGCCGGGAGCAGGGCGCTTCAAGGTCTACATGATCGACGAAGTGCACATGCTCACGGGCCACGCCTTCAATGCGATGTTGAAGACGCTGGAAGAGCCGCCGCCGCACGTCAAGTTCATCCTGGCGACGACCGATCCGCAGAAGATTCCCGTCACGGTGCTGTCGCGCTGCCTGCAGTTCAACCTGAAGCAGATGCCGCCGGATGCCATCGTGGGGCATCTGCGCCAGGTGCTGGGGGACGAGCAGCTTGCCTTCGAGGTGCCGGCGCTGCGGCTGATCGCGCAGGCGGCTTCGGGCTCCATGCGGGATGCCCTGTCGCTGACCGATCAGGCGATCGCCTACAGCGCCGGCAATCTGACCGAAGAAGCCGTGCGCGGCATGCTGGGGACCATCGATCAGCGGCATCTGGTGCGCCTGCTGGATGCGCTCGGCGCCGGCGATGCGCGGGCGGTGCTGGCGGTGGCCGATGAGCTTGCCACCCGTGGCCTGTCGTATGGCGGGGCGCTGGCGGACCTGGCCGGGCTGTTGTCGCGCGTGGCCATCGAGCAGCGCGTGGCGGGCGCGATTTCCTCAGATGATCCGCTGGCGGCCGATATCGCGCGCCTGGCGCACAGTCTGCATCCGGATGCGCTTCAGCTGTTTTATTCGGTCGCGGTACATAGCCGTGGCGAATTGGCGCTGGCGCCGGACGAGTATGCGGGTTTCGTGATGGCTTGCCTGCGCATGCTGTCGCTCAGCGGCGATGCCGGGCCGCACATGCTGCCGGCCACGCCGCCGGCAACGAATGCGAACGCGCCGGCCGCCATGGCCGCGGGTGCCGCGCCCGCGGCAACGCAGGCAGCCGCGCCCGCGGCGATGGCGCCCGCCGTCGCGGCGCCAGCAGCATCGGTGCCGTCCTCCGTCGCGGCGCCAGCGGCATCGGCGCCGCCTTCCGTCGCCGCGCCCGCGGCAGCTGTGCCGTCTTCCATCGCCGCGCCCGCGGCAGCGGTATCGCCGTCCGTTCCCGCGCCGGCGGCGCAGGTGCCTTCTGCTGCAGCCGCCCCGGCGGCGGTGGCCGCGCCATCCGTGGCGCCCACGCCGTCCGCGAACGCCGAAACGCCCCCGCCTGAGGCAGGCGCCGGCTCGGCCGCCGTATCGACCCCATCTTCCGATTCCGCCGCGCCGCCGGCCGTGGGCGCGCCGCGTTCCAGCACGGCCACCCTGGCCGCGACGCCGCCGGCTTCCGCGGTCGCGCCGCGCCGCGCGCCTGGCGCGGGTGTCGCGCCGTGGGAGGACGCTCCCGCCGGGATCGCGCCAGCCGTGCCTGAACCGGCTGCGCCTAAGCCGGCCGCGCCAGAGCCGGCCACGCCTGAGCCGGCCGCCCCCGTCACCACGGACGCCGCCGCTGGCGGCCGCGCCGCGCCTACGCCGGCCACGCCTACGCCGGCCACGCCGACCTCAGACGCGCCTGCCGTCACGGACGCTGCCGCTGCACACCGCGCCACGCCGACCCCGGCCGCGCCGGCGACCGCGGCGCAGCAAGCGCCCGACGACGGTCCGCCGGCCTGGGTCGACGAGGCCATTCCCGACGACGCCGAAGGCGGCTACGAATCCTTCTCCGGCTCGGCGGGCGAAGGCTTCATCGCCAGCCCGGATGACGACGATTTCGAAACCATGGCCATGGGGCCAGGAACGGCCGCGCCGGCGCCCCTCGCCCCGGCGCGACGTGCGCCGGCGGCGAGGGCCGCGTCGCGCCGCGCCCCTCGCGTGGCCGATATGTCCGAATCCAATTGGCCTGAGCTGGCCGCCCGCCTGCCCGTCACCGGCCTGGCCGCCGAACTGGCGCGGCAAAGCGAATGGCAGGGCGTGCAGGGCGACACCGTCATCCTGCGCGTGGCCGTCCGCACGCTCGCCGACAGCGCCAGCCGCGTTCGCCTGCAAACGGTATTGTGCGAACACTTCGGCCAGAGCCTGCGCCTGGATGTCCTGGTCGGCGCCACGGGCGACGCCACGGCGCACGCGGTGGCCCAGCAGGAACGGGCCGAGCGGCAGAAGGCGGCGGAGGCCGCCGTCGACGCCGATCCTTTCGTGCAAGCCCTGTTATCCGATTTCGGCGGCCAGGTGGTGCCCGGCTCCATCCGCCACGTCGATCCACCGGCCGCGGCCGCCCGCTGAGCATGGCGGCCTTACTCTATTCGTTTATCCGCTGAAAAGGATGCTTCCATCATGATGAAAGGACAATTGGCAGGCTTGATGCGTCAAGCCCAGCAGATGCAGGAAAACATGAAGAAGGCGCAGGAAGCGCTGGCCGACATCCTGGTCGAAGGGACGTCGGGCGGAGGCCTGGTCAAGGTCACCATGTCCTGCCGCAACGACGTCAAGCGTGTCGCCATCGACCCGTCGCTGACCGGCGACGACAAGGACATGCTGGAAGACCTGGTGGCGGCCGCCTTCAACGACGCCCTGCGCAAGGCCGAGGCCACCGCGCAGGAGAAAATGTCCGGCGTCACGGCCGGCATGCCGCTGCCCCCGGGAATGAAGTTCCCCTTCTGAACCCGGCCGGCGCGCCCGCGCGCCGCGATGCGGCCTTGAGCGGCCGTCGCGGCATGCGGAGTCGCGTTCATGCCGGCGTTCGTGCGACCCATGGAACCTACGCTTCCCGAACCCGAACCCCTGCGCGCCCTGATCGAGGCGCTGCGGCGCCTGCCCGGCGTGGGCGTGCGCTCGGCCCGGCGCATGGCGTACCACCTGCTGCAGCACGATCCGCGCGGCGCGGATCTGCTC
Organism: Bordetella genomosp. 8; assembly: GCF_002119685.1. NCBI lineage: Bacteria > Pseudomonadati > Pseudomonadota > Betaproteobacteria > Burkholderiales > Alcaligenaceae > Bordetella > Bordetella genomosp. 8. The sequence continues at coordinate 1,419,606 of NZ_CP021108.1, forward strand.
GGCCAGGCCCTGGCGTCGGCCGTGCACAACCTGCGGCACTGCGCCCGCTGCAACAGCTTCACCGAAGACGAAATCTGCGCGACCTGCAGTAATCCCAAGCGGGATCCGTCGCAGTTGTGCGTCGTGGAAACGCCGGCCGACCAGAACATGATCGAGTCCAGCCATGGCTATCGCGGGCTGTACTACGTGCTGATGGGCCGCGTCGCGCCCCTGGAAGGCATCGGCCCGCGCGAGCTCGACTTCGAACGCCTGCTGGCCCGCGCTGGCGACGGCGTTGTCACGGAAGTCATCCTGGCGACGAACTTCACGGCGGAAGGCGAGACCACCGCGCATTTCCTGGGCGAAGCGCTGCGCGAACGCGGCTTGTCGGTGACCCGGCTCGCGCGCGGCGTGCCCGCCGGCAGCGAACTCGAATACGTGGACGCCGGCACCATCGCCTGGGCGCTGATGGAGCGCAAGGCAACGTAAGGGACGGGCCGCCAAGGCCCGGTCCCATCGAATGACTACGGAGACCACCGTCATGTCCGCCTTGACCGGACTGAAAGTCCTTGAACTCGGCACGCTGATCGCCGGCCCCTTCGCGGCCCGCATGTTCGGCGAATTCGGCGCCGATGTCATCAAGATCGAAACGCCCGATGGCCCGGACGGCAAGGGCGGGGGCGACCCGATCCGCACCTGGCGCCACCTGCACGAAGGCAATTCCCTGTGGTGGACCGTGCAGGCCCGCAACAAGCGTTCGGTCGCGCTCAACATGAAGGACCCGGCGGCGCGCGAAGTCGCCTTGAAGCTGGCGCTGGATGCCGACGTCATCGTCGAAAACTACCGCCCGGGCGTCCTGGAGAAATGGGGCCTGGGGTACGAGCAACTGCGCGCCCTGAATCCGGCCACCATCATGGTGCGCCTGTCCGGCTACGGCCAGACCGGCCCGCTGCGCGACCGGCCCGGCTTCGGCGCGATAGGCGAATCCATGGGCGGGCTGCGTTATGTGTCCGGCCATCCGGACCGTCCGCCCGTTCGGGTCGGCATATCGATAGGCGACTCCATCGCCGCGCTGCATGGCGTCATCGGCGCCATGATGGCGCTGCGCCACCGCGACGCGACCGGCGGGCGCTGGAACGGCACGTCGGGCGGGCAGGGGCAAATGGTGGACGTGGCCCTGTACGAGGCCGTCTTCAACATGATGGAAAGCCTGGTGCCGGAATACGACGTTGCCGGCGTGGTGCGCGAGCGCACCGGCGGCGCGCTGCCGGGCATCGTGCCATCCAACACCTACACCACGCGCGACGGCCAGAACATCGTCATCGCCGGCAATGGCGACGCCATATTCCACCGCCTGATGCTGGCCATCGGCCGCGACGACCTGGCCCACGATCCGGCGCTGGCGCGCAACGATGGCCGCGCCCGGCGCGTGGACGACATCGACGGCGCCATCCAGGCCTGGTGCGATACGCACAGCATCGATGAAGCGCTGGACACCCTGCAGCGCGCCGACGTGCCGGTGGGCAAGATCTACAGCGTCGCCGACATGTTCAGCGATCCGCAGTTTCTCGCGCGCGGCATGATCGAGCAGCATCGCTTCGCCGACGGCAGTCCGGTCAAGCTGCCGGCGGTCACGCCCAAGTTGTCGGAAACCCCCGGCGGCACGCGCTGGGTGGGTCCGCGCTTAGGGGAACATACCGAGGAAGTGCTGAAATCCCTGGGGTATGATGCTGCGGCTATCGCCGCCCTGGCTGCTTCGGGCGCCATCGGCACATAGGATTCACCACCTGGAGACAACAAAATGTCCGTGACTCGACGTGATTGGCTCAAGCTTGCCGGCGCGGCAGGCGCCCTGGGCCTGGCCCCCGCCATCGTGCGGGCGCAGAAGCTGGAAAAGAAGGAAGTCGCGATTGCCGTGGGCGGCAAGCCGCTGACCTACTACCTGCCCCTGACCATCGCCGAAGTCCGCGGCTACTTCAAGGATGAAGGCCTGGACGTCACCATCGCCGACTTCGCCGGCGGCGCCAAGGCCTTGCAGGCCGTGGTGGGCGGCAGCGCGGACGTCGTCTCCGGTGCGTTCGAACACGCGCTGAACCTGCAATCCAAGGGCCAGTTCTATCGCGATTTCGTGCTGCAGGGCCGCGCGCCCATGATCGGCTTCGGCGTGTCGACCAAGAACATGCCCAACTACAAGTCGCCGGCCGACCTGAAAGGCAAGAAGATCGGCGTGACGGCCCCGGGTTCGTCCACCAACATGGTGGTGAACTTCTTCCTGGCCAAGCACGGCCTGAAGGCCTCCGACGTCTCCATCATCGGCGTGGGCGCCGGCGCCGGCGCCATCACCGCCCTGAAGACCGGGCAGATCGACGCGATCTCCAACACCGATCCCGTGGTGACGGCGCTGGAAAAATCCGGCGACCTGAAAATCATCGTCGATACCCGCACGCTGAAGGACACCCGGGAAATCTTCGGCGGCAACATGCCGGCCGGCTGCCTGTATTGCTCGCAGAGCTACATCGACGCCAATCCCAACACCGTGCAGGCCCTGGCCAACGCCATCGTGCGCGCCGACAAATGGATCCAGGCGCAGCGCAACAACCTGGACGCCATCGTCAACGCGGTGCCCAAGAGCTATCTGCTGGGCGAGCCGGAGGTCTACAAGGCTTCGCTGCAGGCCAGCATGGATGGCTTTTCGCCGGACGGCATGATTCCCGAGGACGGCGCGGCCACGGCCGTCAACGCGCTCGCCGCCTTCGTGCCCGACTTCGATCCGAAGAAGGTCGATCCGTCCAAGATGTGGACCAACGAGTTCGCCAAGCGCGCCAACCAGAAGTATCCGAATGGCTGACGCAGCACTTGCGCTGGACAATATCACCTGCACCTTCGTTTCCCGGGAAGGTGATACGCGCTATACCGCCGTCCGGGAAGCGACCCTGTCCATCGCGCCCGGCGAGTTCGTGTCGGTGGTGGGGCCGACCGGCTGCGGCAAGTCCACGCTGCTGAATGTCGGGGCCGGCCTGCTGGCCCCGTCGTCCGGCCAGGTGCGTGTGTTCGGCCAGCCGCTGTCCGGCATCAACAGCCGGGCCGGTTATATGTTCCAAGGCGAGGCGCTGATGCCTTGGCGCAATGCGCTGGACAACGTCACCGCCGGGCTGCAGTTCGCCCGCCTGTCGCCCCAGGAGTCCGCCGAGCGCGGCCGCGAATGGATGCGCCGCGTGGGGCTGGGCGGGTCCGAACACCGCTATCCGCACCAGATGTCCGGCGGCATGCGCAAGCGCGTGATGCTGGCGCAGACGCTGATCCGCGATCCCGACATCATCCTGATGGACGAACCGTTTTCCGCGCTGGATATCCAGACGCGCCAACTGATGGAAAACGAGGTCCTGGAGCTGTGGATGGCCAAGCGCAAGGCCGTGCTGTTCATCACGCACGACCTGGACGAAGCCATCGCCATGAGCGACCGCGTCGTGGTGCTGTCGGCCGGCCCGGCCACGCATCCCATCGGCGAGTTCGCCATCGACCTGCCGCGCCCGCGCGACGTGGCGGAAGTCCGCACGCACCCGCGCTTCATCGAGCTGCACGCCGCCATCTGGGACGTGCTGCGCGAGGAAGTGCTCAAGGGCTATGCCCAGCAGAAACTGGCCTGACGGCCATAACGGAAGGCGCCTCGGCTGCCCCTGTCCAACATGATCAAAACCGGTACCAAATCCCTGCGCCTGTGGCAGGTTTCGCTCCTGGTCATCCTGCTGCTGGCCTGGCATATCGCGTCGCGCAGTCCCAATATCGCCTTCTTCTTCGGCCAGCCGCTGGAAGTCGCTCAGCGCATCTGGGCCTGGTTCGTCACCGACGGCGATATCTATCGCCATTTGTGGGTGACGCTGGCTGAAACCGTGCTGGCCTTCCTGATCGGCACCGTGGCGGGACTGGCTTGCGGCCTGTGGCTGGGCCTGTCGCCCAAGGCCAGCGCGATCCTGGACCCCTATATCACCGCCGCCAACTCCATGCCGCGCGTCATCCTGGCGCCGATTTTCGGCATGTGGTTCGGCCTGGGCATCTGGTCCAAGGTGGCGCTGGCGGTCACGCTGGTGTTCTTTATCGTGTTCTTCAATGTCTACCAGGGCGTGCGGGAAGTCAGCACCACGCTGCTCGACAATGCCCGCATGCTGGGCGCCGATCGCCGCCAGCTGCTGCGCTACGTGTACCTGCCATCGGCCACCAGCTGGGTATTCTCCAGCCTGCATACGTCCGTGGGCCTGGCCTTCGTCGGCGCCGTGGTGGGCGAATACCTGGGGTCGGCCAGCGGCGTCGGCTACCTGATCCTGCAGGCCGAAGGCACGCTGGACGTCAATACCGTCTTTGCCGGCATCGTCGTGCTGACCGCGTTCGCGCTGGTGCTCGACGGCATCGTCACCCTGGTGGAACGGCGCCTGATGAAGTGGCAGCCCCGCGCCGGCGAAACCGAGAAGTTGTAGCCCACCCCCCGAAGCGCTGCGCGCTTCCCCCCTCAAGGGGGGCGACGCTGGAGGACCGGCGGAGCCGGATCCTCGGCGTCCCCGCTTTCCGTGGCCCGTCTCATCATGCGGACGGGTACCCTTGTATGGGCCGGAAAGCCTTGACTGGCGCGGGTTTCCGGGAGAAAAGGCGGTTCGAGGTATAATCCCAAGGTTTGATTACTGAATTCTCAAGCCGGGGTTTATCGTGCTGCCGCAATTATTTCCAGGGGTTTTTTCCGAGGGGTCCGATGGGGTGCATCGGCCTTCTCCCGCTATTCTGGCCCTGGCGGACGGTACCGTATTCCGCGGAATTTCCATAGGCGCGCCGGGGCACACCGTGGCCGAGGTCGTGTTCAACACGTCCATGACCGGCTACCAGGAAATCCTGACCGACCCCAGCTATGCCGGCCAGATCGTCACGCTGACCTATCCGCACATCGGCAATACCGGCGTCAACCATGAAGACGTCGAGTCGCGCCAGGTGTTCGCCTCCGGGCTGATCGTGCGCGACTGTCCCGCCCGCGTGTCGAACTTCCGTTCCACCAGCTCGCTGCCGGACTACCTGAAGGCACAGGGCATCGTCGCCATCGCCGGCATCGATACCCGCAAGCTGACGCGCATCCTGCGTGAAAAGGGTGCCCAGGGCGGTTGCATCCTGGCCGGCGACGACGTCGACCGCGCCCTGGAACTGGCGCGCGCCTTCCCCGGCATGGCGGGCCAGGACCTGGCCAAGACGGTGTCCATCGACAAGCGGGGCGAGTGGTCGGAAGGCACCTGGCAGCTGGGCCAGGGCTTCAGCCACCCCAAGGCCGACAAATTCCACGTGGTCGCCTACGACTTCGGCGTCAAGAGCAACATTCTGCGCCTGCTGGCCGACCGTGGCTGCAAGATCACCCTGGTTCCGGCGCAGACGCCGGCCGAAGAAGCGCTGAAGCTGCAGCCGGACGGCCTGTTCCTGGCCAACGGCCCCGGCGACCCCGAACCCTGCGACTACGCCGTCGACGCCACCCGCGCCTTCCTGGATCGCAAGCTGCCGGTGTTCGGCATCTGCCTGGGGCACCAGATCATGGGCCTGGCGGTGGGCGGCAAGACCCGCAAGATGAAGACCGGCCACCACGGCGCCAATCACCCCGTGCAGGACGTGAACAGCAAGCGCGTGTTCATCACCAGCCAGAACCACGGCTTCGAGGTGGACGCAGCCAGCCTGCCGAAGAACGCCCGCGTGACCCATATTTCCTTGTTCGACGGCACGTTGCAGGGCTTCGAACTGACCGACCGGCCCGCCTTCTGCTTCCAGGGACACCCCGAAGCCAGCCCCGGGCCGCACGACATCCTCGTGCTGTTCGACAAGTTCATCAGCCAGATGTCCGGCCAAGCCAAGACTGCCTAAAGATTGCACCATGCCCAAGCGTACAGACATAAAGAGCATATTGATCATCGGGGCCGGCCCCATCATCATCGGCCAGGCCTGCGAATTCGACTACTCGGGCGCACAGGCCTGCAAGGCGCTGAAGGCCGAGGGCTATCGCACCATCCTGGTCAACAGCAACCCCGCCACCATCATGACGGACCCGGAAACGGCGGACGTCACGTACATCGAGCCCATCACCTGGCAGGCGGTGGAAAAGATCATCGAGCGTGAACGCCCCGATGCCCTGTTGCCCACCATGGGCGGCCAGACCGCGCTGAACTGCGCGCTGGACCTCGCCCACAATGGCGTGCTGGAGCGCTACAAGGTCGAACTGATCGGCGCCAACGAGCAGGCCATCGAAAAGGCCGAGGACCGCCAGAAGTTCAAGCAGGCCATGACCGACATCGGCCTGGAATCCGCCAAATCCGGCGTCGCCCATACGATGGACGAGGCCTGGGAAGTACAGAAGCGCATCGCGTCCGAACTGGGTACGTCGGGCTTTCCCGCGGTCATCCGCCCCAGCTTCACGCTGGGCGGCACCGGCGGCGGCATCGCCTACAACGCCGAAGAGTTCGAAACCATCTGCCGCCGCGGGCTGGAAGCCTCGCCCACCAATGAGCTGCTGATCGAAGAATCGCTGCTGGGCTGGAAGGAATTCGAGATGGAAGTCGTGCGCGACAGCGCCGACAACTGCATCATCGTGTGCTCGATCGAAAACCTCGATCCCATGGGCGTGCACACCGGCGACTCCATCACCGTCGCGCCGGCGCAGACGCTGACGGACAAGGAATACCAGATCATGCGCGATGCCTCCATCGCCGTGCTGCGCGAAATCGGCGTGGATACGGGGGGCTCGAACGTGCAGTTCGCGGTCAACCCCGCCAACGGCCGCATGATCGTCATCGAAATGAACCCGCGGGTGTCGCGCTCGTCGGCGCTGGCCTCCAAGGCCACCGGCTTCCCCATCGCCAAGGTCGCCGCCCGCCTGGCCGTCGGCTACACGCTGGACGAACTGCGCAACGAAATCACCGGCGGCGCGACGCCGGCGTCCTTCGAGCCGACCATCGACTACGTGGTCACCAAGGTGCCGCGTTTCGCCTTCGAAAAATTCCCCACCGCCGACGCGCGCCTGACCACGCAGATGAAATCCGTCGGCGAAGTCATGGCCATCGGCCGCACCTTCCAGGAATCCTTCCAGAAGGCGCTGCGCGGCCTGGAAGTCGGCGTGGACGGCCTGAACCAGAAGACCACCGACCGCGAAAAGCTGCAGGTCGAGCTGGGCGAGCCCGGTCCGGAACGCATCTGGTACGTGGGCGACGCCTTCGCCCAGGGCTTCACGCTGGACGAAGTGCACAACCTGACGCATATCGATCCCTGGTTCCTGGCCCAGATCAAGGAAATCGTCGATATCGAGCTGGCGCTGGAACAGAAGACCTTGGCCGAGCTGGATTACGACACGCTGTGGCACCTGAAGCGCCGCGGCTTTTCCGACCGCCGGCTGGCCTTCCTGCTGGACACTTCGGAATCCGAGGTGCGGCGCCTGCGTCATCAGCTGAACGTGCGTCCGGTGTACAAGCGAGTCGATACCTGCGCGGCGGAATTCGCCACGCGTACCGCCTACATGTACTCCACGTACGAAGAAGAGTGCGAAGCCGCGCCCACCGACCGCAAGAAGATCGTCGTGCTGGGCGGCGGGCCGAACCGTATCGGCCAGGGCATCGAGTTCGACTACTGCTGCGTGCATGCCGCGCTGGCGCTGCGTGAAGACGGGTACGAGACCATCATGGTCAACTGCAACCCGGAAACCGTGTCGACCGACTACGACACGTCCGATCGCCTGTACTTCGAGCCGCTGACGCTGGAAGACGTGCTGGAAATCGTCCACAAGGAAAATCCCGTGGGCATGATCGTCCAGTACGGCGGCCAGACGCCGCTGAAGCTGGCGCGCGCGCTGGAAGCCAATGGCGTGCCCATCATCGGCACCAGCCCGGAATCCATCGACGTCGCCGAGGATCGCGAACGTTTCCAGAAGCTGCTCAATAAACTGGGCCTGCGCCAGCCGCCCAACCGCACCGCGCGCACCGAAGCGGAAGCCCTGGCCCACGCGTCGGAAATCGGCTATCCCCTGGTCGTGCGCCCCAGCTACGTGCTGGGCGGCCGAGCCATGGAAATCGTGCACGAGCAGCAGGACCTGGAGCGCTACATGCGCGAAGCGGTCAAGGTCAGCAACGATTCGCCGGTGCTGCTCGACCGCTTCCTGAACAACGCCACCGAAGTGGACGTCGATTGCCTGGCCGACGGCGAAACCGTGTTCATCGGCGGCGTCATGGAGCATATCGAACAGGCCGGCGTGCACTCGGGAGACTCGGCCTGCAGCCTGCCGCCGTATTCCTTGTCGGAAGAAATCATCGCCGAGATCAAGCGCCAGACCACGATGATGGCCAAGGCGCTGAACGTCAGCGGCCTGATGAACGTGCAGTTCGCCATCCAGGACGGCGACGTCTACGTGCTGGAAGTGAATCCGCGCGCATCGCGCACGGTGCCCTACGTGTCCAAGGCGACCGGCCTGCAGCTGGCCAAGATCGCGGCGCGCGCCATGTCCGGCAAGACGCTGGCCTCGCAGGGCGTCACGCGCGAGGTCGTGCCCAGCTACTTCTCCGTCAAGGAAGCGGTGTTCCCCTTCGTCAAGTTCCCGGGCGTGGACACCATCCTCGGACCGGAAATGAAGTCCACCGGCGAAGTCATGGGCGTGGGGGCCAGCTTCGGCGAAGCCTTCGTCAAGTCGCAGATGGCCGCCGGTATCCGCCTGCCGGAAAGCGGTACGGCCTTCATCAGCGTCAAGCCGCAGGACAAGCCCCGTGCCGTGGAAGTGGCCCGTGGCCTGCATGCCCTGGGCTTCAAGCTGGTGGCCACGCGCGGCACCGCGGCGGAAATCGACGCGGCCGGCATCCCCGTGCAGGTCGTGAACAAGGTCACGGAAGGCCGCCCGCACATCGTGGACATGTTGAAGAACGGCGAAGTATCGCTGGTCATCAACACGGTCGAAGAACGCCGCAATGCCATCGCCGATTCGCGTGCCATCCGTACGCAATCGCTGGCGGCGCGCGTCACCTTCTACACCACAATCGCCGGTGCCCGCGCCGCGGTGGAAGGCATGCAGTACATGCGCCAGGGCCACGGCCTGCAGGTGTATCCTTTGCAGACGCTGCACGAGTCCCTCGTGGCGGCGGGCTGAAAGGCTCCGGAATCGACGGTATAACTTCGGCTAACGCCAAGGACCAGAACGGTAATTCGCTGTGCGGTGGAGGTCGAAATGAAATGGTGGATACTGGCGTTATTCGTCGTGTGCGCGACCATCGTGCACTTCCGGGGCAGGGTGCGGCACCGCTTCGCGCGCCAGGCCCTGGACCATTCGACCTTCACGTCGCCGATCAATGTGTTCATGTACGCGTTTTCGCGCGTACCGAACGAACCGTACCTGGCGCTGTCGGAATTTCCGGAACTCAAGGTGCTGCAGCAACGCTGGCAGGACATCCGGGCCGAGGCGGAAGCCCTGTTCTCGGCGGGCCACATCAAGGTGTCCAACACCTATAACGATGCCGGCTTCAATTCCTTCTTCAAGAGCGGCTGGAAACGGTTCTACCTGAAGTGGTACGACGCCGACCATCCGTCGGCGCGGGCCCTGTGCCCCGTCACCACCAGCCTGCTGGCCGGCATCCCGTCCATCAAGGGGGCGATGTTCGCCGCGCTGCCGCCCGGCAGCCGCTTGCCGCGCCATCGCGATCCGTATGCGGGATCCCTGCGGTTCCACATGGGCCTGATCACGCCCAACGACGCGGATTGCTATATCGACGTCGACGGCCAGACGTATTACTGGCGTGACGGCGAAGCGGTGGTGTTCGACGAGACTTTCATCCACTACGCCGAAAACAAGACCGACATCAATCGCATCATCCTGTTCGCCGACGTCGAGCGCCCCATGCGCTATCGCTGGGCGCAGGCGGTCAACCATTTCATCGGCAGTGTCCTGCTGCGCGCGGCGGCCTCGCCCAACCAGGAAGGCGACCGCACCGGCGGCATCAACCGCATCTTCGGTTCGGTGTATGCCGTGCGTCGTTTCGGCAAGCGCATCAAGAAGCAGAACAAGACCCTGTACTACGTGCTGAAGTGGGGCATCGTGCTGGGTATCCTGGCCTGGATTTTCTGGCCCTGACCACGGGCCGGCCCGGCATGCGCCACGTCTTCATCACAGGGGCCAGCAGCGGACTGGGGCAGGCGCTGGCGCGGCACTACGCCGCCCGTGGTATCTCGCTGGGCCTGGTCGGGCGACGCGAAGCCGCCCTGCGGGAACTGGCCGCATCATTGCCGGGATCGCATGCCTGTTATGCCGTGGACGTGCGGGACCGCGCGGCGCTGCACACGGCCGCGCAGGACTTTCTCGCGCGCAGCGGCGGCCTGGTGGATGGCGTGATCGCCAGCGCCGGCATCAGCGCCGGCACACTCACCGAACAAGTGGAGGATTTCGCGGTCTTCGACGCCATCGTCCAGACCAATCTGCTGGCGACGGTGGCCACCTTCGAACCCTTCATCGATGCCATGCGCCGCGCGCGATCGGGCCGACTGGTGGGTATATCGAGCGTGGCGGGCATACGCGGCCTGCCTGGTGCAGGCGCCTATAGCGCTTCAAAGGCGGCGGTCACGGTCTATTGCGAGAGCCTGCGCAACGAGCTGGCCGGCGATGGCGTGCGGGTCGTCACCATCGCGCCGGGCTACATCCGCACCGCGATGACGGCGCACAACCCCTATCGCATGCCCTTTCTGATGGACGCCGACGATTTCGCCGCGCGCGCGGCGATGGCGATCGAGCGCGGGCGCAGCTACACGGTCATTCCCTGGCAAATGGGCGTGGTGGCGAAGCTGATGCGCGCACTGCCCGATGCCCTGTACGACAGGCTGGCGCGCAATGCGCCGCGCAAGCCGCGGCAGCACTAGACGATATCGTCAGCCGACAGCGTGGCGATGTGCGTGACGTCGCCCCATCCCATCACATGCCATTTGCGGTTTTCCACCGCAAGCCGGTTCACGCCGGCGTTCAACAGCGCGGCGTCGCGCGCATGCGTCAGCGGTATGCCATGCGCATGCCGCCAGACGATGTCGAGCACTCCCCCATGGGTGAAGACCAGCACACGGCCACCGCCATGGCGCTCGCCGATGTCATCGATGGTGGCGACGATGCGGTTGTGGAACTGGCGCAGCGTTTCGCCGCCATCCAATGGGCGGTCGGGCTCGCGGCTCTTCCAGGCGGCGGCTGCCTCCGGCTGTTCGACATCCAGGCGATCCATGGTGACGCCTTCCAGCACGCCGTAGCAGCGTTCGCGCAGGCCGGGCTCGGGCCGGACCCGCAGATCCAGGCGCGCCGCCGCCGGCTCGGCCGTATGCAGGGTGCGCTGCAGGTCGCTGCTATACAGGGCGTCGAAGGCGCCGTTGCGGGCGTCCTCGTACAGGCGTTCGGCCAGGCGGCGGGCCTGGTTCACGCCATGGGCGTTCAGTGGCGTGTCCTGCCAGCCTTGCAGCCTGCGGGCACGGTTCCAGTCGGTTTCTCCATGGCGGATCAGCCAGATTTCGGTCATGAGATTCGGGGGATGAAAGTGGTGCGTAGACGCCGGCGCGTTCGGTCGGTCGCGCGCCGCAAACCACGATAGTATCCACAAATCCCACGGCCGGCCGGCCGCGCAGGAAATCGGCGCCGGCCGCGCTGGCCCCTGCCGTCTCAGGCAGTGATCGAGCCCTTGGCCGCCTCGGCCTGCTGCTGACGCAGGGCGGCGATCTGCGCCTGCAGCGTGGCGGCTTCACCGCTCAGCGCCTGCAGCTGTCCGGCTTTTTGCTCTTGCGGGATCGAACTCGCTGCCAGCCGCTGGATCTGCAACTGCACCTGGCGCAGCTGTTGTTCCAGCATCTTGATCGTACGGCTGATGGGGTCGTCGCTTTCGCCCTGGTCGGCGGCCTGGGCGCCCGGCGCCGGCCGGGCCTGGAAGTTGGTGCTGCCGCGCTGGCCGTCGGCCGCTGGCGCATCGTTGCCACCGGCTGCGGCCGTGCCGACCGGCTGTCCCTTGGCGTCCGCTGTGTTCTCCTGCACCGAGCGGGGACCCAGCGGCGACGACACGTAGGCCGAGGCGAGCGTGGAGGAAATCACGGAAATCGTCATGTCAGTTCCTGGATAGCCTGATCTGAGTTACGGCACGCTACCGTAAAAACTTGAGCCCCGATAAACTTGCGGCCGATTCCTACATCAGCGGGGGAGGGAAGACATGTCCGGTTCGTATTTTCCGCGTTGGCGGCTGGTCCGTGAAATCGCGCCCGGCGCGGTCATGGCGCCCGATGAGCGCCTGCCTTGGCCCAAGACCGCCGCGATGGGCTTGCAGCACGTGGTCGCCATGTTCGGCTCCACGGTGCTGGCGCCATTGCTCATGGGCTTCGACCCCAATGTGGCCATCCTGATGTCGGGCATAGGATCATTGATCTTTTTCGTGTTCGTGGGCGGCCGCGTGCCCAGCTACCTGGGCTCCAGCTTTGCGTTCATCGGCGGCGTGATCGCCGTCACGGGCTACGCGGGCGCGGGTCCGAACCCCAATATCGGCGTCGCCTTGGGCGGCATCATCCTGTGCGGACTGGTATACGCGCTGCTTGGCGTCCTGGTCTGGACCGCCAACGCGGGAAGCGGGGGCGGGGCGCGCTGGATCGAAGCCTTGATGCCGCCGGTCGTGACAGGCGCCGTCGTGGCCGTCATCGGCCTGAACCTGGCGCCGGTCGCCGCCAAGGGCGCCATGGGCGCGTCCGGCTTCGACGCCTGCATGGCCATCGTCACCATACTGTGCGTGGGCGGCATCGCCGTGTACACCCGCGGGATGCTGCAGCGTCTGCTGATCCTGGCCGGGCTGATTCTGGCCTGCGTGGTCTACGCCATCTGCGCCAACGGCCTGGGCCTGGGCAAGCCCATGGACTTTTCCGGGGTGGCGGCCGCCGCCTGGCTGGGCTTGCCGCGTTTCGCCGCGCCGGTTTTCCAGGCCTCCGCGATGGGCCTGCTGGTGCCCGTCGCCATCATCCTGGTGGCGGAGAACCTGGGGCATATCAAGGCGGTCAGCGCGATGACCGGCCGCGACCTGGACCGTTACCTGGGCCGCGCCTTCGTCGGCGACGGCATCGCCACCATGGTCTCCGGCGCGGTGGGCGGCACCGGCGTGACGACCTATGCCGAGAATATCGGCGTCATGGCCGTCACGCGCATCTATTCGACCGTGGTGTTCGCCGTCGCCGCGCTGATTGCCATCCTGCTGGGGTTCTCGCCCAAGTTCGGGGCGCTGATCCAGACCATTCCGGGACCCGTCCTGGGCGGCATGTCGGTCGTCGTCTTCGGGCTGATCGCGGTCGCCGGCGCGCGCATCTGGGTCGTCAACCGGGTGGATTTCAGCGACAACCGCAACCTGATCGTGGCGGCCGTCACCCTGGTCCTGGGCGCGGGGGATTTCACCGTGCGCCTGGGCGAATTCGCCCTGAGCGGCATCGGCACCGCCACGTTCGGCGCCATCATCCTGTACGCCCTGCTGCGCCCCCTGGGACAGCGCGGCCGCGAGGGCTGAGGCCGACGGCGCCGCTGCGCTGGCTCCCCGGGGGAGGCGGTCTCCGGCGCGGGAAGCCTGTCCCGCCCGGCGGCTTGCAATTCAGTCCGACTTTGACCACAATGATGCTTGATCGCCCCGGTTTCCGAGCCGGGGTTTTGTTTTGGTCGAAGCTTGCCGCAGCCGGCGTGGACGCCGGCAGGGAAGAGCAGGCACGGCGGGAGGCACCGCTGGGAAACTGGCCAGGGAACCCGGCGGGTTTCCTTCAGGCAGAGTACTGGCGCAGCCCGCGGGGCCGCGCCCACCCGTTGCCGGGCGCGATAGCACTGTCCCTGTTTGTACATCCCTGGCCGGCTTGAAGCCGCCGCGCTTTGACCGTTATCGAAACGCCCCCGGCGGGGGCGTTTTCCACTTTTAGTAGAGATTGCGATATGTCAGCCATTCCGTTGACGGTGGACGGCGCCGAACGCCTGCGCCTCGAATTGCACCGGCTCAAGACCGTTGAGCGGCCTTCCGTTATCAATGCCATCGCGGAGGCCCGCGCCCAGGGCGACCTGTCCGAGAACGCCGAATACGATGCCGCGCGCGAGCGCCAGGGCTTCATCGAGGCCCGCATCGCCGAGCTCGAGGCCACGTTGTCGAACGCGCACGTGATCAACCCCCTGGAACTCGAGGCCGATGGCCGGGCGGTTTTCGGCGCGACGGTGGAGATCGAGGACCTGGATTCGGGCGACCGGCTGGTGTATCAGATCGTCGGTGACGTCGAGGCGGACATCCGCGCGAACAAGATTTCGGTTTCCAGCCCGGTCGCGCGCGCGCTGATCGGCAAGAGCGAAGGCGACGTCGTGGAAGTCCAGGCGCCTTCCGGCGTGCGCGAGTACGAGGTGATCGGCGTCCGTTACCTGTAGGTCTTGGCCGGTGCGAGCGCTTGCCGCCGCGGGCGCGGATGACGGACCGGCCAGGGAGGGCGGCCAGCCAGCGGACCGGCCGGCGGCCCTAGCGCTTGACGGTCTTGCGGGCTGGCCGCTGGAGGCCGCTGCGGGCGCCGGCACGCAGGCTGAGCGCGCTGCCCGAGCGCCGCGGGATACCGTGCGACGGGGCCGCGGCCTTGCGCGTACTGGGACGTACCGGCTTGCCGGCCTTGTTCAGTTCGCCGCGGTCGGGGCGGCGTTTGTCGTCCGCGTCGTCGGCCGTCTTGCGCGGCGCCCGGGCGGGCTTCGCCAGGCTTTTGCCTTCCGCCGCCAGCTTCTTGGGGGTATAAGGTTCCGAGGCCTTGCGCTTGGGCTGGCCTGCCGGCGCGGCGGGCGCGACCGGGGTGGGCATGGCGGCGCTGGGGCGATACAGGATCAGGACTTTGCCCAGGTGATGAACCGGTGCGCAGGACAGCGAGTCGCAGATGGACGCCAGCATTTCCTCGCGCGTGTCGCGGTCTTCGCCGCCCGCGCGCACCTTGATCAGGCCGTGCGAAGTGAGGTTGGCGTCGATTTCCTTGAGGACCGCGTCCGACAGTCCCTTGTCGCCGATCAGGACGACGGGGCGCAAGGCGTGGGCGGCGGACCGCAACGCACTACGCTCTCGAGATGTAATTTCTAATATAGGCATGGCGGAATTGTACGGGAATGGCCAAGAATAAATTCTCCAAGGACTGGCTGCACCAGCATATCAACGATCCCTACGTGAAGATGGCGCAGCAGAAGGGTTATCGCGCCCGCGCCGCCTTCAAATTGATCGAACTCCTGGATACCGAAAAGCTCATGCGGCGCGGCGACGTGGTGGTCGACCTGGGCTCCGCCCCGGGCAGCTGGTCGCAGGTGGCGCGCGAACGCCTGGCGGGGCCGGGCGGGATCGTCGACGGCCGTATCGTCGCGCTCGATATCCTGCCCATGGAGCCCGTGGCGGGGGTGGAGTTCCTGCAAGGGGACTTTCGCGAGGAATCGATGCTGGAGATACTGGAGAAAACCCTGGATGGGCAGCCGGTGGACCTTGTGATTTCCGATATGGCCCCCAACCTGTCGGGAGTAGGTGACGCCGATGCGGCGCGCATCCAGCACGTGTGCGAACTGGCGCTGGAGTTTTCGCTGGCCCATTTGAAGCCGGACGGCGCGCTGATCGTCAAAGCCTTCCACGGCAGCGGGTTTTCCCAGATCGTGCAACTGTTCAAGCAGCATTTCAAGCGGGTGGTGGAGCGCAAGCCAAAGGCATCGCGCCCCAATTCGTCTGAAACTTTCCTTGTCGCGAGGTCCCTGAAACATCCGGGCTGAGGTCGCCAGAAGCCCTGAAAAGGCCGTTCTCCGGGGAACGGCCCACTTAAGCCCCTCGACGGGGTAGAATCGCTATTGACATCCTTGTGGTTGTGTCCTATGGCAGAGGCTGCCGCAATCACTGGTCGGAATCGAAAGCAGGAGATCGACCTTGAATAATTCATTTTCCAAAGTTGCGGTGTGGATGGTGATAGCGCTCGTGCTGTTCACCGTCTTCAAGCAATTCGACGGGCGTACCCAGTCCCAGGACGGCGTCAGCTATACGCAGTTCATGGACGACGCCAAGGCAGGGCGCATCCGCAAGGTCGACGTGCAGGGCGACATGCTCTACGTGACGCCGGATGCCGGCCGTCCGTATACGCTGACGTCGCCGGGCGACCTCTGGATGGTCTCCGACCTGCTCAAGTATGGCGTGCAGGTGTCCGGCAAGGCCCGCGAAGAACAGTCGCTGCTGATGAATATCTTCGTCTCGTGGTTCCCCATGCTGCTGCTGATCGGCGTGTGGATCTTCTTCATGAGACAGATGCAGGGCGGTGGGCGAGGCGGGGCGTTCAGCTTCGGCAAATCGCGCGCGCGCATGCTGGATGAAAACACCAACCAGATTACCTTCTCGGACGTCGCCGGGTGCGACGAAGCCAAGGAAGACGTGCAGGAGCTGGTGGATTTCCTGCGCGATCCCAGCAAGTTCCAGAAGCTGGGCGGCCGCATTCCGCGCGGCGTGCTGATGGTGGGTTCGCCCGGTACCGGCAAGACGCTGCTGGCCAAGGCCATCGCCGGCGAGGCCAAGGTGCCTTTCTTCAGTATTTCCGGTTCGGACTTCGTGGAAATGTTCGTCGGCGTGGGCGCGGCCCGCGTGCGCGACATGTTCGAGAATGCCAAGAAGCACGCCCCCTGCATCATCTTCATCGATGAAATCGACGCGGTGGGCCGCCAGCGTGGCGCCGGCCTGGGCGGCGGCAACGACGAACGCGAACAGACCCTGAACCAGATGCTGGTGGAAATGGACGGCTTCGAGTCCGGCCAGGGCGTCATCGTGATCGCTGCCACGAACCGACCCGACGTGCTGGATCCGGCGCTGCTGCGTCCGGGCCGCTTCGACCGCCAGGTCGTGGTGCCGCTGCCCGATATCCGTGGCCGCGAACAGATCCTGAAAGTGCATATGCGCAAGGTCCCGCTGTCGCCGAACGTGGACGCCTCCGTCCTGGCGCGCGGCACCCCGGGCTTTTCCGGTGCCGACCTGGCCAACCTGGTCAACGAAGCCGCGCTGTTCGCCGCGCGCCGCAACGGCCGCACGGTCGATATGTCGGACTTCGAAAAGGCCAAGGACAAGATCATCATGGGCGCGGAACGCCGCTCCATCGTGATGCCTGAAGAAGAGCGCAAGAACACCGCGTACCACGAGTCCGGCCACGCCATCGTGGCGCGCATGCTGCCCAAGACCGATCCGGTCCACAAGGTCACCATCATCCCGCGTGGCCGTGCCCTGGGCGTCACCATGCAGCTGCCGGAAAGCGACCGCTACAGCATGGACAAGCAGCGCCTGCTGAGCACCATCGCCGTGCTGTTCGGCGGCCGTATCGCCGAAGAGCTGTTCATGGACCAGATGACCACGGGCGCCTCGAACGACTTCGAGCGGGCGACCGCCATCGCGCGCGATATCGTCACCCGCTACGGCATGGACCAGGACCTGGGTCCCATGGTCTACGCGGAAAACGAAGGTGAAGTCTTCCTGGGACGCAGCGTCACCAAGACGACGCACGTGTCCGAAGCCACCATGCAGAAGGTGGACTCGTCGATCCGCCGTATCATCGACGAGCAGTACGACGTCGCGCGCAAGATCCTGGACGGCAATCGCGACAAGGTGGAAGCCATGGCGGCCGCCCTGCTCGAATGGGAAACCATCGATTCCGACCAGATCGAGGACATCATCTCCGGCCGGCCGCCGCGCCCGCCCAAGACCCCGCAGGGTCCGTCCGATACCGCCGACAGTCCGCCCAGCGGGCTGGCTCCCGGCGGCAACAGCACCGCGCCCGCGGTCTGAGGACTCACCCGCGCGACGCGTTATAGATGGCCAATAACTTCCTGTGCGGGCGCTTCGAGTTCGACCTCGAGCGCCCGTTGGTCATGGGCATCGTCAATGTCACGCCGGATTCGTTTTCGGATGGCGGCGAACATGCCACCACCGATGCCGCCATCGCCCATGCCCGCCAATTGGTGGAAGAGGGTGCCCACATCCTGGACATAGGCGGGGAATCGACTCGCCCCGGCGCCGCGCCGGTGTCCGAACAGGACGAACTGGCGCGCGTGCTGCCCTTGATCGAAGGCCTGCGCGATTGCGGCGTCCCGCTTTCCGTCGATACCTTCAAGCCGGCGGTGATGCGCGCGGTGCTGGATGCCGGCGCCGACATGATCAACGACATCTACGGTTTCAGGCAGCCCGGCGCCATCGAGGCCGTCGCCGCGTCGCGCTGCGGGCTCTGCGTGATGCACATGAAGGGCGAGCCGCGCACGATGCAGGAGAAGCCGGAGTACGGCGACCTGCTGGGCGAGATCGGCTTGTTCCTGGGCGCGCGCGCGCAAAAGCTGCGCAGCGCCTGGGTCGATCCGCGTCGCATCGTGCTGGATCCGGGCTTCGGCTTCGGCAAGACGGCGGACCAGAACTATCAATTGGCCCGACGGCTGGGCAGCTTGCGGGTGTCCAGCTATCCCCTGCTGGTCGGCGTCTCGCGCAAGTCGATGATAGGCCATGCCACCGGGCGCGACGTGCAGGGCCGCCTGCCTGGCAGCATCGCCGCGGCATTGGCTTGCGTCGCGCGTGGCGCGGCCATCGTCCGCGTGCACGACGTGGCCGCGACGGTCGATGCCCTCAAAGTGTGGCAAGCTGTCGAGCAGGGGGGGATCCCCATCGATATCCGCAATCCCGTCAGGGAAAGCAGCAAGTAGGCCGGTGAGCAATCCGGCGCTTCGCCATAGGACGGACACACATGAGTACACGTAAATACTTCGGCACGGATGGCGTGCGGGGCGAGGTCGGCGGTCCCGTCATCAATGCGGAGTTCGCCTTGCGGTTGGGGTATGCGGCGGGCAAGGTGCTGGCCCGCGACACGCGCGCCGGCAGCCGCCCCAAGGTATTGATCGGCAAGGACACCCGGATCTCGGGCTACATGCTGGAATCGGCCCTGGAGGCCGGTTTTTCCGCGGCGGGCATCGACGTGCTGCTGGCGGGGCCGCTGCCCACGCCTGCCATCGCCTACCTGACGCGCGTGCTGCGGCAGACTGCCGGCATCGTCATCAGCGCGTCGCACAACCCTTATCACGACAACGGCATCAAGTTCTTTTCGGGTCGCGGCATGAAGCTGCCGGACGACACGGAAGCCGCCATCGAGGCCGCGCTGGACGAACCGCTGGGTTGCGTCAGTTCGGAAGCGCTGGGGCGCGCGCGCCGGCTGGATGACGCCGCCGGACGCTACATCGAGTTCTGCAAAAGCACTTTCCCCAACGATCTGGACCTGAACGGCCTGAGCCTGGTGGTGGACGCCGCTCATGGTGCCGCGTATCACATCGCCCCCCACGTGTTCCGGGAGCTGGGGGCCGACGTGCATGCGGTGGGTGTCCAGCCGGATGGCTTCAATATCAACAAGGGCGTCGGCGCCCTGTATCCCGAGGCCCTGGCGGCGGAAGTGCGCTCGCGTGGCGCGCACCTGGGCATCGCGCTGGACGGCGACGCGGATCGCCTGCAGATGGTCGATGCCAGCGGCCGCATCTACAACGGCGACGAATTGCTCTACGCCATCATCAAGGAACGCATGCAGCGCGGCGCCGTGGCCGGCGCCGTCGGCACGCTGATGACGAATTACGGCCTGGAACGCCGCCTGGAGCAGGTGGGCGTCGGCTTCCATCGCGCCGATGTGGGCGACCGCTATGTCCTGGAGCAGATGCAGGCGCGCGGTTGGCTGTATGGCGGCGAAAGCTCCGGACACCTGATCTGCCTGGATTGCCACACGACGGGCGACGGCATCATCGCGGCGCTGCAGGTCCTGACCGCGTTGCGCCGCAACGACAGCACGCTGGCGGACTGGATCGGCGATCTGCGGATGTACCCGCAGCAGATGATCAACGTTCCGTTGACACCGGGACAGGATTGGAAGTCCCATCCGGGCCTGCAGGCGGCCCAGCGCGAATGCGAAGCGCAACTATCCGGCCGCGGCCGGGTGCTGATTCGTGCGTCCGGTACCGAACCCAAGCTGCGCCTGATGGTCGAAGCGGAAGAGCCATCGCTGGCCATGTCTTGCGCCCAAAGCCTGGCTGCCAGCCTGACGTCAGCTTAGCCTTGTCACCTTTTTTCCGTGCGGTAAAAACCCGCAATTCAAGGCCAGACTCCGACGCACGATGGTTCACAGTCACGTAACATGTCGGTCAAATACCTGACATACATGACGCCCACACTACTCGGACACCTAGGAGTTGGCCGAATGCTTGAACTAGTCCGCATCGACCCCGATCGCACTACCACGCCGGATACGTGGACCAATCCCGCCGCAGGCGGCCTCGTAGTCGGCTTGGCGCGAACCGCGGACGAAATCGAGGAAATCCAGCGCCTGCGCTTCCGTGTGTTCACGGAAGACATGGGCGCCGTGTTCCCCGACGCCCACGACGGCATAGACCAGGATCGCTTCGACGCCTGGTGCGAGCACGTCATGGTGCGCGAGCTGCACACCGGCCGTGTCGTCGGCACCTATCGCCTCTTGACGCCGGAAAACGCCCGTGCGGCCGGCGGTTACTATTCCGAGTCGGAATTCGACCTGTCGGGCCTGGGCCCGGTGCGCGAACGGCTGGTGGAAGCCGGTCGCTCGTGCACCCATCCCGACTACCGCAACGGCGCGGTGATCATGCTGCTGTGGTCGGGTGTCGCGGAGGTCATGCGGCGCGGTGGCTACGACTATCTGCTCGGCTGCGCCAGCGTCAGCCTGCGCGATGACGGCGTCACCGCGGCGGAAGTCTGGCGCGCGGTATCCGGCCATCTGGGCGACATCACGGGGCCTCGCGTGCAGCCGCTGCACCGCTACCCGCTGGAAAAACTCAACAGCACCACGCTGCCGGCCCGCGTGCCGCCGCTGATCAAGGGCTACCTCAAGCTGGGCGCCAGGATCTGCGGCGAACCTGCCTGGGATCCCGACTTCAATGCGGCGGACTTTCCGGTCCTGCTGGAAATGAAGCGCATGGACGAACGGTATCGACGCCACTTCGGCCTGCCGTCGCTGGGGGATGAAGCGGAAGCGGTCGCCCCGGCGCAAGCCACTGGCGCCGCGGTACGCAAGGCGGCCTGACGTACCTGACGTACCTGACGCGCCCGATGCGGGCTGGAATTCGGGTCAGAATTCCAGCAATTCGAAGGAAAAACCCACCTTGCGCCATTCCGATTCTTCGGCGCGCAAGGTGAAGTCGCTGAGCGGATGATCCGCCAGCCAGTCCTGGCGCACCCGTATCACGATCGAGTCGCCGCGCACCGAAACGGTCAGCGGCAGGGTGTCCAGGTCTTCGCGCCGGCGGAACAGCAGTACCGCCAACCGCAGGCACAGGATGGTCAGCCATTCTTCCCGGCTGCGCACCAGCGGTTCCAGCTTGGCGAGCTTGCCATGATGCCCCAGCGCCAGCAGGGCCAGCAGGCGCTGGTCGTCGCGCGAAAATCCCGGCATGTCGGCGTTGCCCAGCACATAGGCGGAATGCTTGTGATAGTCGTTGTGCGCGATCGACAGGCCGATCTCATGCAGGTCGGCGGCCCAGCCGAGGGCGTGCTCCAGTTCGCGGCGTTCGGAGCTGTCCTTGATGCCGGCTTCCTGGAACAGGGTCAGCGCGGCGCGGCGCACGCGCGCGGCCTGGTTGACGTCGATGTGGTAGCGCTTCATGAACTGCCGCACCGATTCGTCGCGCTTGTCATGCTGGTCGTCTCGGCCCAGCAGGTCGTACAGCACCCCAAGGCGCAGGGCGCCATCGCCGGTGTGCATGACGTCGATGTTCAGTTCGTCGAACAGGGCGCTCATGATCGCGAGCCCGCCGGGCAGCACGTCGGCGCGTTCGACCTTGATGCCGGGCAGTTCCGACGGGATGACGCGGCCCGAGCGGACGATGCGGTCCTTGAGCTTGTTCAGCCCGGCGCGCGTGATGCCCCGGTCGGAGAAGCCGCATTCGGTCAGGATGGCGTACAAGGCCTTGGCCGTGCCGGAGGAGCCGTAGGCTTCCTTCCAGCCCATCTTGCGGTACTGCTTGGCGATGACTTCGGCTTCGCGGCGGGCGGCCAGTTCGGCCAGTTTCATCTGATGGGCATCGACGACGCCGTCGCGGAAGAACTGGCGGCTGTAGCTGACGCAGCCCATGTACAGCGAGGACATCAGGCCGGGTTCGTAGGCCTTGCCGATGATGACTTCGGTGGATCCGCCGCCGATGTCGATCACCAGGCGCTTGTTGGGCGACGGGGGCAGGGTGTGGACCACGCCGGAGAAAATCAGGCGCGCTTCTTCCCGGCCGGCGATGACTTCGATGGGAAACCCCAGCGCCGCTTCCGCGCGGGGCAGGAATTCGGCCGTATTGCGCGCCACGCGGAAGGTATTGGTAGCCACGGCGCGCACGCGGCTGGGATGGAAACTGCGCAGCCTTTCGCCGAAGCGTTCCAGCACTTCGATGGCGCGTTCCACGGCGTCCCGCGACAGGCGCTTGTCGGCGTCCAGGCCGGCGGCCAGGCGCACCGTTTCCTTCAGCCGGTCGATCTGGTAGATCTGCGCCGCGCCTTCCTGCTGGACGACGCGTCCTATGGACAGGCGGAAGCTGTTTGAACCCAGGTCGACGGCGGCCAGTAGATGATCCATGCGGCGGAAAGCGAGAAAGCGGGGGACGCGCCATTATAGAGAGCTGTGACTTGGCCCATGGTCGCATGGGGCGGAAATTCGGCGTAGCCTTGCAGGGTTGGATACCAACTTGTCATGGAATGGTCATAAAACTGACGTAAAACCGCCCGCTGAAATCAAAAAATCAAAGATACGGACTCCGAATGACATCGAACGTGGCTTCTCCTCCCCTGTTCTTGAACCGGGAACTGTCACTGCTCAAGTTCAACGAGCGCGTCCTGGCCATGGCGGAAAACCCGGCGACGCCCTTGCTGGAACGGCTGCGCTATGTGTGCATCGTCAGCTCGAATCTGGACGAATTCTTTGAAATCCGTATTTCCAGTCTCAAGGAACAGCAGCGCCAGACGCCCAATCTGGTGGGCGCGGACGGCCTGACGCCGGGCGAAGCCTATGCGCAGGTGCAGGCCGCCGCGCACATCCTGGTGGATCGCCAGTACGACCTGCTGAACGACGAGATACTGCCCCGGCTGCACGAGCACGGTATCGCGCTGCACCACGCGTCCGAATGGGACGAGGCGCAGCAGGCGTGGGCGCGCGAAACCTTCCATCGCGACGTCATGCCGCTGCTGACCCCGATCGGGCTGGATCCCGCGCATCCGTTCCCGCGCGTGTACAACAAGAGCCTGAACTTCATCGTGGCCTTGCGCGGCGTCGACGCCTTCGGGCGCAAGGCCTCCATCGCCATCGTGCAGGCGCCGCGGGCGCTTCCGCGCCTGATCGCCATGCCGGAAGCGCTGTCCGGCCAGCCCAACGGCTACGTGCTGCTGACCTCGCTGATGCGGGCCTTCGTGGGAGAGCTGTTCCCCGGGCTGGAAATGCAGGGATGCTATCAATGGCGCGTGACGCGCAACAGCGACCTGTTCGTCGACGAGGAAGAAGTCACCAACCTGCGGCAGGCGCTGCAGGGCGAGCTGTCGCAGCGCAATTTCGGTTCGGCCGTGCGGCTGGAGATCGACAAGCTGACGCCGCCGGAGCTGGAAACCTTCCTGCAGCGTGAGTTCTCGCTGTCCGCCACCGACACCTACCGCGTCAATGGGCCGGTGAATCTGTCGCGGCTGATGCAGCTCTGCAATGTCCCCGATCAGCCGGGCCTGCTGTTTCCCGAATATCGGGCGCCCGTGCCGGCGCCCTTCAACCAGCCCGCCGTCGATCCCGCCACCCTGTTCGCGGCCATCGCCGCGGGCGACCGCTTGCTGCACCATCCCTATCAGTCCTTCCAGCCGGTGATCGACTTCCTGACCGCCGCGGCGCTGGATCCGGACGTGATGGCGATCAAGCAGACCATCTACCGTACCGGCGAGGACTCCGAGCTCATGCAGATCCTGCTGGCGGCAGCACGTGCCGGCAAGGAAGTGACGGTGGTCGTCGAGCTGATGGCGCGCTTCGACGAGCAGACCAATATCAACTGGGCGGCGCGGCTGGAAGAGGTCGGCGCCCATGTGGTGTACGGGGTGGTGGGCCACAAGACCCACGCCAAGATGGCCGTGGTCCTGCGGCGGGAGCAGGGGCGGCTGCGCCGCTACGCCCACCTGGGCACCGGCAATTACCACCCCCGCACCGCGCGGCTATATACGGATTTCGGCCTGCTGACGGCCGATCCGGCCATCTGCGAGGACATGGACAAGGTGTTCGCGCAGCTGACGGGGCTGGGCGCGCGCCGCGCGTTGAAGTCCCTGCTGCAGTCGCCGTTCACCTTGCACGAAAGCATGGTGGCGCTGATCCGCGCCGAGGCGCGGGCGGCGCGCGAAGGCCGCAAGGCCCGCATCATGGCCAAGATGAACTCGCTGCTGGAAACCGGCGTCATCGAGGAGCTTTACGAGGCCAGCCAGGCCGGGGTCAAGATCGACCTGATCGTGCGCGGGGTCTGCGCCCTGCGCGGCGGCGTCCGCGGCCTGTCGGAGAACATCCGGGTGCGGTCCATTGTCGGGCGCTTCCTGGAGCATTCGCGGGTGTTCTATTTCCATGCCGACGGCCAGGAAACGGTGTATCTGTCGTCCGCCGACTGGATGGACCGCAATTTCTTCCGCCGGGTGGAAATCGCCTTCCCCGTCCAGGACAAGGCCTTGAAAAAAAGGGTCATAGACGAGGCCTTTACCTATGCCTTGCGCGACAACCAGTTGGCCTGGCAGCAGCAGCCGGACGGCGACTACGTCCGCGTGCGCAGCCGCGCGGCGGCCTTCAACCTGCACGAGTACCTGATGGGCAAGCTCGGCAACGGGGCGGCGTGATTATCACCCGGGTCAAATTGTCGTGTGACCGGTATTTGACTGTCACTAGCTTGTCATTTTCGGTGCTTAAGATGCCGGGCATGACGACATTGGGGCGGCAGGACTCACAGCAGTGCTGACCCGGCCCACGGTCATTTACCCCCGACGATAAGGAAATCCCAATGCGTGTGTTCAAGCAGATCTCCCTGGGCATCGCCCTGAGCGCTGCGGTTTTCGCCGTGCAGGCCGCCGACATCACCGGTGCTGGCGCCTCCTTCCCGTACCCCGTCTACGCCAAGTGGGCGTCGGACTACAAGGCGGCCACGGGCACCGCGGTGAACTATCAATCCATCGGTTCGGGCGGCGGCCAGCAGCAGATCATCGCCAAGACCGTGGACTTCGGCGCGTCGGATGATCCGATGAGCGGTGCCGACCTGGACAAGAACGGCCTGCTGCAATTCCCGGCCGTGATCGGCGGCACGGTCGCCGTGGTGAACATCGACGGCATCCAGGCTGGCCAATTGAAGCTGTCCGGCCCGGTGCTGGCCGACATCTTCCAGGGCAAGATCAAGAAGTGGAACGACGCCCAGATTACGGCGATGAACCCCGACGTCAAGCTGCCGTCGGCCGACATCATCGTGGTGCACCGTTCGGACGGCTCGGGCACGACCTTCGGCTGGACCAACTACCTGTCCAAGGTGTCGGCCGACTGGAAGGCGCAAGTCGGTGAAGGCAAGGCCGTCAAGTGGCCCGTGGGCCAGGGCGGCAAGGGCAACGAAGGCGTGTCCGCCTACGTCGGCCAGCTGAAGAACTCCATCGGCTACGTCGAATACGCCTACGCCAAGCAGAACAAGCTGGCCTGGACGCAGCTGAAGAACGACGCCGGCAAGTTCGTGCAGCCCGAGCAGGCGGCCTTCGCCGCCGCCGCCGCCAATGCCGACTGGAAGAGCGCGCCCGGCATGGGCGTGGTGCTGACCAACGAGCCGGGCGACAAGTCCTGGCCCGTGACGTCGGCCACCTTCATCCTGGTGCACAAGTCCCAGGACAAGCCCGCCCAAGGCGAGGCCGTGCTGAAGTTCTTCGACTGGGCCTTCAAGAGCGGCCAGCAGTCCGCCACCGCGCTGGACTACGTGCCCCTGCCCGACGCCGTGACGACGCAGATCCGCGCTTCGTGGAGCCAGATCAAGTCGGCTGACGGCAAGGCTGTCTGGAAGTAAAGCGGTTCCCCGAAAGGCCCGGGCACTGTCGCCCGGGCCTTTGTCCCCCCCAAGGAAAGCCCATCCATGAGCGCGGTAGTGGATAATAATGTGCCGATTCCGCACGAAGCGGAAGTCTCCGCACTACACGGCACACCCTCCCCAATGAAGCAAAACAACAACGCGCTGATGGATGCGCTGTTCAGGAACCTGACGCGTCTGTTCGCCTTCCTGGTATTCAGCCTGCTGGCGGCGGTACTGATTTCCTTGATCTACGGCAGCCGCGAGACCCTGTCCCAATACGGGCTGTCGTTTCTCTTCACCAATGACTGGGATCCGGTCAAGCGCAACTTCGGCGCCGTGGTGCCTATCTACGGCACGCTGGCGACGTCCATCATCGCGCTGCTGATCGCCGTGCCGGTCTCGTTCGGCATCGCCATCTTCCTGACCGAGCTGTCGCCCACCTGGCTGCGCCGTCCTTTGGGTACGGCCATCGAAATGCTGGCGGCGATCCCGTCCATCATCTACGGCATGTGGGGCCTGTTCGTCTTCGTGCCGGTGTTCCAGCAGTACGTGCAGCCCACCCTGATCGATGTGCTGGGCAGCATTCCGCTGATCGGCGGCTGGTTCGCCGGCCCGCCGTTCGGCATCGGCATCTTCACCGCCGGACTGATCTTGTCCATCATGATCATTCCCTTCATCACGGCCGTCATGCGCGACGTGTTCGAGCTGGTGCCGCCGATGCTGAAGGAGTCCGCCTACGGCCTGGGCAGCACCACCTGGGAAGTCATGTGGAAGGTGGTCCTGCCGTTCACCAAGTCCGGCGTCATCGGCGGCGTCATGCTGGGGCTGGGCCGGGCGCTGGGCGAAACCATGGCGGTGACCTTCGTCATCGGGAATTCGTTCTCGTTGAACAGTTCGCTGTTTTCGCCCGGCAACTCCATCGCTTCCGCGCTGGCCAACGAGTTCAACGAAGCGGGCGGCATACAGAAGTCCGCGCTGCTGGAACTGGGCCTGGTGCTGTTCATCATCACTACCATCGTCCTCGCGCTGTCGAAGCTGCTGCTGGTTCGGCTGTCGCTGCAGGAAGGCAAGAAAAACTGAGGCGTCCGGAAATCGTCATGGCCGTATCCGTCATCAATATGCAGAACGCCATCTACCGGCGCCGCAGTGTCGTCAACAAGGTCATGCTGACCCTGTCGATGGCGGCGCTGGTGTTCGGCCTGTTCTGGCTGTTCTGGATCATCGTCACGCTGCTGGTGAAGGGCGGCGCCGCGATCTCGTTCACGTTGTTCACCGAAATCACGCCGCCGCCGGGACAGGCGGGCGGGCTGATCAACGCCATCACCGGCAGCCTGCTGATGGTCGGCGTGGGCACCCTGATCGGCACGCCGGTCGGCATCCTGGCCGGCACCTACCTGGCCGAATATGGCCGCAGCGGATGGCTGGCGCCCGCCACGCGCTTCCTGAACGACGTGCTGCTGTCGGCGCCGTCCATCATCATCGGCCTGTTCATCTATGCCGTGTACGTCGCCCAGGTAGGCCACTACTCGGGCTGGGCGGGCTCGCTGGCGCTGGCCATCCTGGTGGTGCCGGTGGTGGTCCGCACGACCGACAACATGTTGCTGCTGGTGCCGAACGGCCTGCGCGAAGCCACCGCCGCGTTGGGCTGCCCCAAGTGGCGCATGATCACCATGGTGTGCTATCGCGCCGCTCGGTCGGGCATCATGACCGGCGTGCTGCTGGCCATCGCCCGCATCTCCGGCGAAACCGCGCCGCTGCTGTTCACCGCGCTTTCCAACCAGTTCATGTCGCTGAACATGAACGCACCCATGGCCAACCTGCCGGTAGTGATCTACCAGTTCGCGGCCAGCCCGTTCAAGGAATGGAACAACCTGGCCTGGGCCGGCGCCGGCTTGATCACCCTGGTCGTCCTGGCGATCAACATCGTCGCCCGCAACATGTTCCGCAAGTCCTGACCCGACCGACCTGATCCGCCGCTCGCGCCGCTGGCGCGGCCTTGGGAAACAATATGGAAAACACCGCACAATCCACCACCTCGAAGCTCGAGGTCAAGAACCTGAACTTCTACTACGGCAAGTTCCACGCGATCCGCAACGTGAACATGTCGATCCGGGAAAAGAAGGTCACCGCCTTCATCGGCCCGTCGGGCTGCGGCAAGTCGACGCTGCTGCGCACGTTCAACCGCATGTTCGAGCTGTATCCCGGCCAGCGCGCGGAAGGCGAAATCCTGCTGGACGGCGAGAACCTGCTGACCACCAAGACGGATATCTCGCTCATCCGCGCCAAGGTCGGCATGGTGTTCCAGAAGCCGACGCCGTTCCCCATGAGCATCTACGACAACATTGCCTTCGGCGTGCGCCTGTTCGAGCGCCTGAGCAAGGGCGAAATGGACGAGCGCGTGGAATGGGCGCTGACCAAGGCCGCCCTGTGGAACGAGGTCAAGGACAAGATCCATCAAAGCGGCAACAGTTTGTCCGGCGGCCAGCAGCAGCGCCTGTGCATCGCGCGCGGCGTCGCCATCAAACCCGAGGTGCTGTTGCTGGACGAGCCGTGCTCGGCGCTGGATCCGATTTCCACCGCCAAGATCGAGGAACTGATCGCCGAACTCAAGAACGAGTACACGGTGGTGATCGTGACGCACAACATGCAGCAGGCGGCCCGCTGCTCGGACTACACCGCCTACATGTACCTGGGCGAATTGATGGAATTCGGCGATACCGACCAGATCTTCGTCAAGCCGCGCCGCAAGGAAACGGAAGACTACATCACCGGCCGCTTCGGCTGAGTCCCCGCCTCCCGCAATGCAAGGGGCCGCCTTCGCGGCCCTTTGCGTTTGGCGCCCAGGACGCGTGTCGTGCACGTGCGGGCGTTTTGATGCGTGGGTTTGCGCCACCGTACCAGAATTGGTCCGCCGCTATACAATCCGCACACCGCGGGGCGGCGGCGTCCGTCCGCGCCGGGCCGGCCTGGAATCGCGCGGCCGCTGGGAGACAGGAGTCATTGAATGCGCTGGCGCTATGAAGATATAGGAAAACGGGTAAAGGCCTTCCGCATGGCGTCGGGCCTGAGCGCCGACGAGGTCGCCCAGAAAATCGGGATCTCGCGCACCGCGCTCTACCGTGTGGAAAAGGGCGAGATCGCCAAGGTCGACACGCTGGAGCGCCTGTCGGACCTGCTGGATGTCTCCATGCCGACGCTGCTGGGCGTAGGCATCGAATACATGGCCTCGGCGGTCAGCTATTTCGAGCGCACGCGGCAACTGGAAGAAGGCGCCGACCAGATCATCGTGCTGGCGGGGCCTGTTTCCTTCCTGCTGGCGTCCGACGAGTTCAACGGCAACCTGGAACAGGTGCTGCGCGAGAGCGTCCCGGAAGACGCGCCGCGCCGCAAGCGTACGCTGGCGGATATCGACCTGATCATGGAGATCCTGCGTGAGCGCAAGCGCACCTATATGCGGCGGCGTCCCAGCATCGTCAACCTGATCTCGGCCGAGCAGATCAAGCGTTTCCTGAACGGTGGACTGCTGGGGCGGGGAGATCTGCCCGAGAAAACCTTGCAGGAACGGCACGCGGCCACCCGCGCGGAAATCGAACACCTGGCCGGCTTGATCGAGGCCGACAACCTGGGCGTGCAGGTCGGGATCGTCACGGATACCCTGCCGCTGAACGGATTCCAGATATTCCGCCAGGCGGAGCGCAGTACGCTCACCATCAGTCCTTTCCGCCTGGGCGCGCAGCCCAATATCCGGGTGGGCGTGGCGATGTTGACCTCGGCGCCCGAGGCGCTGAAGCTGCATGACCAGATCGTCAAGGACGCGTGGAAGACGGCGCTGAAGGGGAGTGCCGCGGTGGACTATCTGCGTGCCTTGCTGGATGCCGACCCGGCCGGGCCGGGGCGCGCCGCGAAGGATGGCGTATCGAGCGCGTCCGCCAAAGCCAACAGGCGCTAGGCGTCGGGCAGCGCCAGGACAGGATTCATCACAGCCGTCCAGTGCGACCAGCAGCGCATGATGGGATCGGGCCGCAGCGTGCCGGCCAGGTTCTGTTCCTGTTCGCTGAGCACCTGTACGGGGCCCAGCGCGGCGGCGCGTATCTGGCTGGCGGCATCCGCGCAGCCATGCACCGTGCGGAAGATGCATTCATGCAGGTCGCGTCCCGCCACGGTAGCGCCATGCCGGCGCATCAGCACCGTCCACCAGGGCCCCAGCGCGCGCGCCAGCGAGTCGCCTTCGGCCTGCGTGACCACCAGCAGCCGCGTATCGCC
Organism: Bordetella genomosp. 8; assembly: GCF_002119685.1. Taxonomy (NCBI): domain Bacteria; kingdom Pseudomonadati; phylum Pseudomonadota; class Betaproteobacteria; order Burkholderiales; family Alcaligenaceae; genus Bordetella; species Bordetella genomosp. 8. The sequence continues at coordinate 1,449,958 of NZ_CP021108.1, forward strand.
GAATTCGTCGCGGCTGTCCCAGTAGGGCACTTGCGCGCCCATGGCGGCGCCCGTCTGGCAGCTCGGCTTCAACGAGGCGCCCGTTTGCGCGAAGGGCATGATGGCTGGCGAATGGTGATGGCACACGGCGCCGACGTCGGGACGGGCGCGGAAGATGGCGCTGTGGATGATGCGCTCGGAAAACAGCCCGGCCGGGGTGGGTTCGACCGGCTCCGCGTTCATGTCGTATTCGATGATGTCGTCGGGGGTCACGCGGCTGGGCGCGCCGGCGACGGGCAGCAGGAAACGGTCGGGGCGATCGGGATGCCGCACGCTGACGTGGCCGAACGCGTCCATCGCGCCTTGGTCCACCAGCAGGCGATGCGCCAACGCCAGGTCGCGTTTCAGGGATTTCAGGTCAGTGGTCATGTGCGTTGCTCCTTCCCGGGAAAATACCATATTTGGAACTTGTGCCGTATTGGGAACAAACCCTTGTTGCCCTGGGGAAAGGGCGCCATGCGTCGCGGCATGAGAAAGGGCGACGGTCATCTCGGGTACAATGCAGGCCCGTTCGGAATGCCGGACGGCCCGTCGGGGCGTAGCGCAGCCTGGTAGCGCATCTGCTTTGGGAGCAGAGGGTCGCGAGTTCGAATCCCGCCGCCCCGACCATTTGAATCGGCGTCTTGTAGACCGGTAAGAACGGTTTGGACCCCCCTTTTATTGATGGTGCACTCTACGGTGTCTCGTGTTTACCAGGGGTTTTGAAGTCTCCTGGCCCCTAAGCCTCGGTTGGTGCACTACCGGGCCGTTTAGCGGCTGAAACACCTCGGCGTAGGGCCATGCCCTGAGGTAAAATAGAGGTCTCTAAGGAGCCTAATATGGACTCTAATTTCCTCTCTTGGCAGCGGCACCGAGCAGTAGAAAACGCCGTAGCGAGCCAGCGGTTGGAAGACCTGGAGGTCGATGCGGAAACCATCGCTGACATGCACCGCATCGCTGATGGCGAAGTGACCACCGAAGAGATAGTTGAAAAGGTGAAACGGCGAGCTCTCGCCGGTGAATTTGGTATCTAACCGGCCATTTGGGCCGGTTTTTTTTTGGTCTCGCGATGGCTAAGTACCCGACGGATAGGTCAGATCCGTACACCGATCAACAGTCTGGCGTGCTGCGGAACGTTTGAATATCGCAAGCCAAGATGCGCTCGATAGGACCGAAGCCGCACTCGCTGCGTTGCGTTCAAATGAGCTGCGTGCGGAGCCAATCGTTGGGAAATTCGATCTGGCGCATCTGCAGGCCATACACCGGCACCTGTTCAAGGACATTTACGCATGGGCCGGTGATATTCGGTCCGTCGACATCACCAAAGGCTCAACAAGATTCGCGAGTCATGAACAGATTGTCAGCTACGCACCGCAAATCACAAGGAAGTTGGCACAAGAACAGTTCCTCAAGGGCTTAACGCCTTCCATTTTCAGTGCACGCGCTGGGCACTACTTGGGCGAATTGAACGTGTTGCATCCCTTTCGCGAGGGCAACGGGCGTTCGATTCGAGAATTCATCGGCCAATTGGCGCGCGGAGCCGGCTACGACATTGATTGGCGTGCCATCGAGCGTGATGAAATGACGCAGGCGGCCATAGAGGCGTATCACGGCGATTCTTCGAGAATGGCCAGGCTGATCCAAAGCAATCTGCAAGATCCCGAGCGCGCGTATGTGCTCGACCTGGTCGCGGCGACCTATGGCCACGACGTTCAGCTCGTTCGAGCTGAGGCCGGACACACCTATGCCGGCGCGGTGTTGGGACTGACAGAGCGATACGTAGTACAGGCCGCGACGGAGCACGTGAAGGAGATCGTCCTGCATAACCGGCGAGCTCTCTCCGGGCTTGCCGGGGTCGCTCCTGGTTCCGTGGTCGATATCCGGTATCCTCATGGCGCCGTCGGCATAGTGGATATGCATAGCGGCGACTCTGCGCCATCTCATGACACCCAACGCGACATGGCGCGGGACCACAGAAGAGACTTGGACCGCTAAACCTTGGTTAACCGCTGCGGCATCACCGACATGGCTGCGCGCCGAAATTGAATCTCCTCGCGCCATGACTGAAATGTTCGGGTTGTCGATGGATGCTGGCGAACGTCGCATCCAGCCGGTAGCGGAAGATCGCAAAGGTCAGCTACCGACCCTGAAAAGACATCCGCTGTCTTGATCTCGCTGCCACAGAGCTGACAGATCAAACTGGGAAAATACGCCCTGTCGCCGGGGGAAGTGGTGAGCATTCGTCTGGCAGTGACAGGCGCGATATCGGGCGTTAAGAAAGCGAGCAGCGTGCGGGTAGAGCGTGGGTGCGGGCGAAATTGTCCGGCCCCAATTACTGTACGCTGGCCGGTCGCTTTCGCGCTAGCTCCTCTATCTTGTCGCCGAGCGAATCCAAGAAGGACTCCAACTGCTCCTTGTTGTTACGTTCGAGGTCGGTGATGCCCAGTGCGGTCACCGCCTCGGTGAGTTGTTCAGCGCTGCGTTTCAAGTCACCCGCCCAGCCGCGCAACATCCTGATATGGTGGAACGCAATCGACATGAACTCTTCGTCGCGCTTTCGGACTTTAATGAAGGCCTCTTCATTGATGAGTTCTTGCGGGGATGTGAAAGTGTCTCCGAAGTCAACGTAGAGCGATGCGTTTTTATCGTTGTTCGATTCCTGATGAAATGCCTCTTGAAGCTGTTTGAACTCTTGATGCGCAGCTTCGAAATCGCCACTGTCGCGAGCTAGTCGTTCAACGTGCGTGGTCGGCAGAAAGTAGGCGTTCGTCTTATTCTTGTATTTATGGCGCCGGAACTCTCGGCGCAATGCGTCGACGTTAATTTCATGACCCATCAGCAGCGCCGTGACGGCGGTGCCGAGTGCGTTAACCTTTGCGCATTCCTCCAGGGCAATCTGATGAAGGAGCAGCGCGCGAGGCCACGCCTTGCTGTCAGCGAGGATGGTTGCTTCGCTGAACAGCGCTTCCGCGTTGGCGTATATTTTTTCGGCGCCTACGTCCCGACCGACCCCGTGTGAGCACTGCGAGATGCCGTCACTGAACTCGTACCGCGTCGGTGCAATTGCTATACGCGACTTTGCAGGAATCAGATCCGCAGTTCTTCAGCGCGACGTCGGAGGCCTTCTTGATGGAAGGGCCGCGTGAAACGCCGATACGGCCACCTCCAGGTTTTTGTGCTACGGCAACGCACTGGTTGTGGTAGGTGACGTTGACCTGGCAATGTTTTCCGCCCGCCTTTTCGCAGTTCGACAGTGCCATGGATTCCGCGTGGCGTTGCGATGTCTGGTTCGTGGAAACACCAGCGCTAGAGGTAGCTTCATCAAAGGCAATAGCTCCCCAACGGTCTTGCCATACGGGTGGTGGGGCTTGAGGCAAAGCTGGGGCGCCGTCACCTTGGTTATAGGGGGAATTGGGCGCCGAAGGAGGAATGCAGCCCGGGTTCCCGGCACCTGGGATACCGGGTGCGCACTGCGCGTGAGCCGCAAAGGGAGCAGCAAGCAAAAGCAAAAACCCGAAGGCGATGAACTTCATCAGCTGGTTTCCTCAAGATGTCGGGCAGCGCCTTTCGGGCGCTGCACCTGGATGCCCCAGGTGGCGAATCAATCTTCAGCAGTGGGACCTACCGCCAACGCAAGGTACCCATTGCGCCAAGTCGCGATGTGAAAAGTGCAAGGCTTCGAGCCAGTTCACTCGTTCTGGCAAAGCACTGAGCAGTTGTGTGAGCCACAGACATCATACGCATGGGGGGCTCGCGTGCCATCGTTCCACTCCTCGTTTCCCGACGCCGATCGTACCGCTGGCCGGTCATGAACTGCAACGACATCGTTGGAGGCCATGGATCGAGTTAGAGGTGCGCCGATAGTCGTCGCGGCTGCTTCGCGTCACCACTGTCGCGGTGCGTGTCCCTGCGCCTGGGGCCCCGGGTCGGGCTGTCTTGCGATGCATCGAGCCAGGCTCCGCCTGTCTCGCCGCTATCGGGCTTCCATCCTTCCCTCCCTACGGTCGGCTCACGCCTTCGCGCGTTCGGCGCTGCGCGCTCCGCTTGCCAGTGTCCTGCGGACACTCGGAGTGAGAGCCCTACCGGCTAGGGGAGCTCGCCGCGCGGCCGGTTCGCGCACGCAATCGCAATGGCGCAATGCCTGTCCTGTCAGAACGTCGCCCTAAAGCGCCGACTGTATCAAGGGTGCGCTACGCCAGGTGCTCTCCCGTTCGGTGCCTGCGCTCCGCCTGCGGCCTGCGCGCCCGCCCTTTCCGGTCGTCCTTCCGTGATTCAGCACGGCAAGCGCGACGAACTACCATGATGGGCGGCATACAACGCGTAGCCGCCGGACTGCGAAACCCGATCCTACAACCTACGTAAGGGCTCAGAATCTTTAGTCCAGGTCAGCAGAAAAAAAGCTTTATGTAATGCCTGGCTCGCAGCCGGCGCTAAGGAATTGGACGCCTTGTGGCACGGTGCGATGCTCGATGACGGCGGGTGGCCTGCTGGTGCTGTGGGAATCGATGACGGAACAGCGCTTATGTCAAAGCCTCGCCGCGGCAGTGAGCGGAGACGGGTGCCTGTGAAAGCGGACGAGGAGAGGCCATCAGGCAGATGGCTTCTCGTCCATCGACAGCAGTCCCCTGGCCATTTCTATCGCCTGCTCACGCGACGGAGCAAGAAGCAGAGGATAGCCCCAGAACTTGGCAAAAACGGCGGCAAATGCCTTGAGGCCCAGGCGTTTTGCCGAGTTGGGCTCGACCAGGATCATTGCAAGAACCAGCCTTCGCAATTCGACCTTGTGCTTTTTCATCCAGAGCGCGGTGCGTTTCTTTTCTTCCGGTGAGTGCTCGTGGTCTGCGGCGGGAGCGGTATCGGTCAAGAGAACGAAGGGCTCTCCACGCTGCAAAATCGCTTCGAATTCGTGGAAGTCCTTCTGCTGGTCATGGCCGGACTCTTGCGTAAGATTCATCCAGACCAAAGGGAAATCAGAACTATTCATCGCCATGATGGTTTCCTTTGTTTTTGATGCGACGCCAGGTGGCCGCGATGGCGAACACGCCGGGCAACGTGATGAAGAACACTGCCGAAAAGGCAATGTGCCAACCGTCGCGCAACCCGTCTGAGATTCCTCCGAGGGTATTCAGGACGACAAGCAGGCTGCCGAGTACCAGCGCAACCCACTGAGCCTTACGGGTTCCGGCCAGCGCGAGTAGCACCGTGACGATCCAGGAACCATAGAATGCGGAAAACATCCACAGTATTCCGGGCTCGAACGTAATCGTTGGTGTTGTTCCCCGTGCTCTCACGAAGTCGTTTACGTAGAAAAACAACTGGAAGGTGACGAAAAGCACGGCGCCAGTGGCTGTCGTCAACCAGAACAAGGCGGGCTTGTTCGGGTCGTTCGTGGCTGCGTCGGAGGTGGGGAGTAGGGTGGGCTGAAGGCGCATCGGAGCCTCTCGGTAATCAAATGGGCTGTACATCCGCGGATCTCTCACGGGCGCAGCGTTCGCCTGCGAGCGAATCAATATCTATAGTTCAGCGTCACCATCACGTTACGGGGTGCGCCATAGCCCACGGTGTCGAAATCGCCCTTCTGTAGCGCGTACTTCTTATCAAACAAGTTGTTGACGTTGACCGCCACGTTCGTTTGCTTCGAGATGGCGTAACGTGCCAGCAGCGACACCAGGCCATATGGGCTCTGTTCCCCGCCCCGCGTGCTCGTGCCGGTGTTGGGCGCCTCGTAGATGCGGCTTTGCCATTTGACGCCGCCGCCCACGGTCAACTTGCTCCAAGCTCCCGGCAACTGGTAGGTCGTGAAAAGTTGGGCGGTGGTACGCGGAATTTGTGAATTCAGGCGGACGCCATCGCTATCGCTGGCCGTGAAATGCGCGATACCTGCATAGATATTCCAGCCACGCGCCAGTTCACCCTGCAAATCCAGCTCGATCCCGCGAGACTTCGTCCCGTCGGCGTTTTCGTAGGCTTGGGCGCCGCCTGGTGTAAGGGTTCCGGCGACCATCTGCGCCGCGTTGTCCAGCTCGGTCTCGAACAAGGCCACCGACGCATTCAGTCGCCCGTCCATGTAGGCGCCCTTGAGGCCGATTTCCTTGGTTTTCCCCTTCGACGGCGTGAGCACGTTGCCCTTGCTGTCCCGATAGTCGGTCTGCGGGTTGAAGATCCCGGTGTAGCTGACGTAGGCCGAGTAAGTCTTGTCGATGTCGTAGACCAAGCCGGCGTACGGCGTGAATTCGCTGTTCTTCTTGTAGTGCAACGGGCTGCCATTGGCGTCCTCGTCGATTTCGTAGTTGGTGAAGCGGCCGCCGACAATCAGTTTCAGGGGTTCAGCCAGCGAGAAGCGGGCCGCGCTGTAGACACCGCTCTGCTTTATTCGGGTGCGGGTCGGTATCCAGGTCATGGCATCGAAGTCAGGCCGGGGATAGGCCGGGCTCAGGGTATAGATATTGACCGGCGTAAAGCCTGGATAGAAAGGCGGGACATCCTCCTGGCTGGCCGTGCGGCGCGAACTCGTCGCCCCCATCACCAAGTCGTGTTGACGGCCCAGCAGTTCGAAGGGGCCGCTCGCCATCACGTCAAAGGTGTTTTGACGGCTGCGCGCCTGGGACGCCAGTGCCACCGGATAAGCCCCGTAGGGATAAGTGCCCAGTCCCGTCGCACGATCGGGGTTGCCCACCAAGCCAAGCAGTTCCGCGTCGAAGTTGGTGCGGTACTGGTTGGCCACGGCCCGCACGTTCCAGCCGTTGTGAAAGCGGTGCTCGATCTCGGCAAAAGCCGTCTTCAGCGTAGTGTCCGAATGGCTCCAATCCTGCGCATAGGTCTTGGAGCGCAAATAATCTGCTTGCGTGCCGTCGCTGAGCCACAGCGGCAAACCGCCCCAGGTGGTGCCCTTGGGCGTGATGTCCTGGTAGTCATAGCCCAGGCTCACCGTCGTGTCTGGAGTCAGGTCTGCCTCGATGATGCCGTAGAACCCTTTCCTCCGCGGCCTGTAGCCGTCGAGGTACGAGTGTCCGTCCTGGTTCGTCCCGACTATGCGCGCGCGGATGCGACCGTCCTCGGTCAACGGGGTCGAGATGTCAGCCATCTCCCGGTGGGTATCCCAGCTCCCCGCGCCGACCGAAGCAGACGCCGAGAAGTCAGGGGTCGGTCGCTTGCGCACCAGGTTGATGGCGGCCGAGGGGTTGCCGGTGCCGGTCAGCAAGCCGGAGGCGCCGCGCACGACCTCGACACGGTCATAGAAGGCGGTATCGAGAGAGCTGATGCCGCTCCCATTGACGGTATCACCGAGGACCGTAGGTATGCCGTCGTACTGGACGTTGTTGATCAGAAAGCCGCGCGAATAGAAACTCGTTCGCTCGCTGTCGGACTGGTACGAAGAGATGCCCGTGGTGTTCTCCAACACGTCCTGCACTGAATTCAATTGCTGGTCGTCCATGCGCTGGCGCGTGATCACCGTTATCGACTGCGGTGTTTCCTGCAGCGACAGCGGTAGCCGCGTGGCCGCCGTGGTCTCGCCCGTGGTGTAGGAGCCAGTACCTTCGGTGGTCGCCGAATCCGCGTGGCCCGTTACGGTAATGGCCGGCAAGGCTATTCCCTCCTGGGACGCCTCCTCCTCCTTGGCTTGAATCTGCGCGGACTCGGCGGCGAATGCGCCCTGCGCACTGATGAAGACCGCCGCCGCGACTGCCGAGCCCAGCATGGTGCGGGGCCCGTTCCTCATGGCGGCCTTGTACCGCCCGGCCAGATAAGGATGGGCGGCGCGCGTCGCGCGCATATCGATCGGCCGATTGGACTTCCCGGCAATGGTGGAGGTGGGCATCAACAATACTCATTCTCATTTGGACGCCGTATTTAACAATGTAGACAAAGTGGAGGGATGGCGAAGTTCGGCCAGATTGTTATTCAGTTGGGCCAAACTGGGAGATGTCTAAAAATTGGCCGGAACGAGAAATATCCTGACCTGGTTTCGCAATGTGGTATTCGGTTGGCGCCGGTACGCTGCGCTTGATTGTTGAGAGCAACGCATGTCTACCGCCATCTCCCGTATCAAGCCCATTGCCATCTAAGGAGTAAAGATATGGAGCCACGAGATGACTCCCCTCGGATCGTCGACTTGATAGCAGCATTCGGTAGCAAGAAGCTCCCGTCAGGCAAACACAAGATAGAGCACACTGCGGCGGCTGCTCCCGACACCGGATCGTCGTTGTCGTTTCTAGAGCAACGCTTGGTGGCGAACAAAGTCCGACCGACGATCGCTCGTCTCAGTGTCTTGAGTACCCTGGAAAAGGCGATGCCGAGCTGTCTCGATGCTCGGCAAACGTATCGGATCCTCAGCACGCAGTTCGACAGCCTCACGCCGGGGGCGATCTACCGGGCGCTGAACGATTTATGGATTGCCGGGCTGCTGGTTCGCACCGAAGCCGCACGTGGGCGTGCGCTCTATGCGATCAAGCCGGACGCGCTGAACGCCCGCTACGACACGCTGCGTTGTCATTGTGGCGGGCGACTGGTTTTCCTTGACGACCTGGCGCTGCGTAAACATCTGCAGACGCTGGCACGCGAGAAAGGCTTTGCTCTCGAAGCGGAGCCAGTCTTTACCATCAGCACGACGTGTGAAAAATGCCGGTCACTCCGCAACGTAGGGCAGTAGCCCGTGGATGACTCGCGGCGATTCGGGCCAAGACAGGCAGACCCAATCAGGGCGAGATCTCGACGGGGAGCATGATGCCGGATGCGGGGGCAGGCTCCACTCCGTTCGTGCGATCCGAGAGGTATCGTGCCGGAGGCTTGCCCACCGCCTTGCGGAACATGGTGACGAACCCGCTGGCGTTTTCGTACCCTAGCTCCAGTGCCACCCTTTGCACGCTGTCACCCTTGGTCAATCGTTGAAGGGCCAGGATCACATGCAGTTGCCGGCGCCAGCGCCCGAAGCTCATTCCAATTTCGTGCATCAGGAGGCGGCTCATGCTGCGCTCGCTCATGCCTATGCGGGTGGCCCAGTCAGCCTTCGAGGTCTTGTCCGTGGGGTCGGCCAACATCATTTCCGCGAGACGCCGCAATCGGGGATCGCGCGGCATGGGCAGGTGCAGGTCTTCCACCGGAGCCTCTGCCAATTCGTCGAGCAACGCGGCAATCAGCCGATCTTCCCGTCCCCCCAGCGCGTATGACTCGGGGAAACCAGCCACCTTCACCAGTAACTCGCGTAGCAATGGCGATACCGAAATCGTGCAACACGCTTTCGGAAGATCCGGTGCGGCGTCTGGTTCGACGAACAGGCAATAGCATTCCGTTTCGCCCGAGCCCCGTGCCGCGTGCGGCAAGCCTCCCGGTATCCATATGGCGCACTGGGGCGGGACGATCCAGACACCATCTTCGATTTCGCAATTAAGGATGCCGCGAACAGAGTAGAGCAACTGTGCCTTGCGGTGCTGATGCCTCGTGTGCTCCCAGTCCTTTGTGACCGATGTGGCGCTCAGGGCAACAACGGATCGAGGGACATCGTCGACGTTCGAAGGCACAGTCAGATCGGTGATCGCAGTGCTCGACATGTGTGCGGAATTCCAGGGAGGCGAGACATTGGCCTGATTGGACAATATTATTGTGAAATTGCCCGATTGTGTCCAGCCGTTTCGCGCTTTAGGACTGCCAGTGTGGCGGTTCGCCAGTTGCCCAAACCACCAAGAAGAATGCGGCACTGAGCAAGACGACTGCAAAAAGAAATGCTCCGAGCCGACGGTCGGGCCGAAGTACGTTCCCGATAACGATAAGCGAGACGATGTAGACGAGCAGCACCGCCCATCCTTGCCAAAGAACCGGAAACCCCCAGCCCCAGCCATGATGCTTTGCCAAGAACCAGTAATGAGATGTCTCTTGCATTTTCTGCAACCAGAGCGTCGATGGTGGGCATTCTATTGCAGGCCCGCACCTGGATCTCGATCCGAATTCTTGGTTCAGCAATAGATGGTGCTGCTTCGGGGATGGCCTTGCGCTCAGGCGTAGTGTGCGATGCCGTTGCCCAGGGACCAGTTTTCCTTCGCCACTTCCACCAGGTTGATGAAGACGTCCTCGCGACGGATGCCAGGTTGCTCGCTGAGCAGATCCGCGAGCCGTTTGAACAGCGCTTTCTTCTGTTCCGTGCTGCGAGTGTTGTTTGCAGTGATCTGGATGTAGACGACATCATCGCTGCGCGCGACGTCGAGGTATGACTTGCCGTAGCGGAAGTTGGCGGCCTCGTGCTCGGTGATGGCCATGAACTGATCGTCTTCGGGCACATCGAAGGTGTCCTGCAATGCCTGGTAGACGCCGTCGAAGATGGCCTGCCGATAGGCTTCCGGTTTTCCAGCACGCAATGAGATATGGACGAGGGGCATGGTGTGTTCCTTTTCGGTGTGTTTACCGTGGGGGGAATTATCTATTCTGATAAGCTATTGGTGTTTATTTCAGCGATAAGATATGGAAATGGCTGAGCGCACCCTCGATCTCGATGCCGTCAGGGCATTTGTCCGCATTGCGGACTTGGGCAGCTTTACCCGCGCGGCCGAAGCGCTGCGGACCACGCAAGCCGCGGTCAGCCTGAAACTGAAGCGCCTGGAGGAAAGGCTCGGGGCCCGACTCGTTGAACGGACCCCCAGGCATGTCGAACTTTCGGGGCAGGGCGCCGCTTTCCTCGTCCACGCGCGAGCACTCCTGGAGGCGCATGAGCGCGCGCTGTCTGTCGCTGTCAGCGCGCGGCAACGTCTGGCGATCGGCATCAGCGACCATGTGGCGGGGCCGGAGCTCCCCGCGCTCATCGCCCGCATGAATAGCCAGAATCCCCAGCTGCTGATCGAAATTCGGATAGGTTCGTCGGGTGACCTCCTGCACGACTTCGACAGGCGGGAGCTGGATACGGTGTTGGTTCGCCAGCACGTCGACCGCAGCGATGGCGAGATGATCGCTGAAGAGAAATTCGGCTGGTTCGCGGTTCCAGGCTGGGAGCACCGCGCTGGCGAGCCACTCCCGCTTGCCACGATGGCCGCGCCCTGCGGCGTGCGCGCAATGGCCGAGGAGCTGCTCGACGATGCGGGCATACCGTGGACTGAAGTCTTTGTGGGTGGCGGGGTGATGGCCGTGGCCGCCGCGGTCATGGCAGGGCTGGGCGTCGCGGCCTTGTCGCCGCGCATGGTCCCCTTCGGCGCCCTTGACGTGGGTCCCAAGCTGGGGCTGCCCGAGCTGCCGCGGCTTCCTGTTCTACTTTATTCGAGAGTCAAGGACGGGCGCGGACGTGACGCGCTCGGCGCACTCGCGGCAGCCTTTCGCGGCGCGGTACGGGGTTAATCAGCGCGCAGCTTGGCGACGGAATCGGAGTCAGGTTTGCAGGTTCCCCAAGGCACTCTCGATCACGGCTTCGCGCAGGCGCGCCAAGGCGGGCGTGATCTCCCGCCCGCCTGCGTGCAAGCACAGCTTTACGACGGGGAGGGGAGGCAGGCCATCCTGTTCGCCAAGTTGCCTCAACGTAGCGGGCAAACCGCTGCCCGTTCTCAATGTGATGCCCAGGCCAGCCGCGACGCCCGACCAGAGACTGTTCAAGCTGGCGGTGGTATATGCCAGCCTCCATGCGATGTTCGCGGCATCCAGGGCTTCGAGTCCGGCACGACGAAAGAAACATGGCGGGTTGTACAGCGCCAGGTCCAGGGGTTGGCCCGCACGCAGGACCACCGCATCCGTCGCCGGTCCTATCCATGTCATCGGCAAGGTGGCGACAGGTTCCGCATCCTCGCGGTGTTCATAGCCCATCGCAAGGACGAGATCCAGCTCCCCGCGATCCAGCCGTTCGAGCAAGGCGCCGTTGCGTTCGACGGAAACCTCCACGCGCACCGCGGCGTGTGCCTTCTTGAATTGCCCTAGCGCTGTCGGCAGCCAGGTTTCGGCGAAGTCGCCGGGCAAACCGAAGCGCACGCTGCCTTCCAGGGATGCTCCCCGCAATGCGAGGATCGCCTGATCATTCAGTTCGAGAATGCGGCGCGCATACGAAAGAACCTGCTCGCCGGCGTCCGTCAACGTCAGGCCTCGTCCCTGACGGCGAAACAGCGGCTGTCCGACTTGCATTTCCAGTTTGCGCATCTGCTGGCTGACGGCGGACTGAGAGCGCCCCACCTGCTCGGCGGCACGGGCCAAGCTTCCCACCTGTTGCGCGGTGAGGAACGTGCGTAACGCATCCATATCAAGATTCGGTAGAAGCATGATGCGGTTTTTCTAAATCGAGGCTGTCGGATTATCGCACCCACGAGGGCGTCGCATACCTATCATTCAAAGATGCAGCGTGACGAACGCCACGCAGTCCTTATTCGTAGCCTGGAGAAGAAATGCATCGTCGTTCCTCATTCAAGTCTGGTGCCGTCGCGGCGTTGTTCGTGACGGCGTCGTTGTCGTCGGCGGTTGCCCTGGCGAAGACGCCGGCGGCCGCGTCGTCCTTGGCCGGCACCTGGACGCTCGTCGCGGCCGATGTCCAGCACCCCGACGGATCGAGAGGCCGTGACTACGGCGCCGCGCCGAAGGGCTTGCTGATCGTGGATAAGCAGGGGCGCTATTCCCTGCAGATTTACAAGTCGGAGCGCCAGCGCTTTGCATCGCCGGACAAGTCCGCCGCCACGCCCGCCGAATACAAGGAGGTCGTCATGGGATCGAGCACGCACTTCGGTACCATCAGTGTCGACCCGGCCAAGAGCACGCTGGTCTTCCACATCCAGAATGCATCCTTCCCGAATTGGGAAGGGGAGGAGCAGAAACGGACCTATGAACTGAAAGACGGCACCCTGAGCTACAAGGTGACCGCGCGGCCGAATGGCGACGTGCCGATCTCGATCTGGCGTCGTGTGAACTAAGGCTCACTGGTCGCATCGTGGGTTAAGCGTCCGGGGAGCGCGCGTATCGCTCGGACGATCCCGGTCGCGTCAAGGCCGCGATGGCGAAGCATCTGCGCAAGTGGTCAAACCCGCGGCCGCAACGACTTCGTCGGCCGCGCCCATGTCGTTCCTACATCAAGTTGGCGAGTTCGGTGACTGGCAAACCCACTTGCCGCGCAAGGTCCTTCTTGGTCAACTTGCCGCTTGCCAGCAGAAGCTTGGCATTCTCTTGTCGCAACGTCTTCAGCAGTTCCTGGGGCGGAACGCCGAAGTGCTGCTTGAATCTGCGCTGGAATGTCCGGCGCGACATATTGCAGCGATCAGCCATGTCGTCCACGGTCCATGGCGCAGCCAGGTTCTTTTCCATGCTGCCGATCAGATCTCGAAATGGCGCGCTGGCACGGTCCTGCACGCGCAGGGTCTGGCTGTACTGCCGCTGGTCGCCGCTTCGCCTCAGATAGACCACCAGGCGTCGCGCCACCCGCTGGGCAAGCGCAATGCCGCAATCATGTTCGATCAATGTCAGTGCCAGGTCGATACCGGCGGTGACGCCGGCGGTCGTCCAGTACTTTCCGCTTTCGCAAAAGATACGTTCATCGACGACGTCCAGCTTTGGAAACGCCTGGCGTAGCCGGTCGGCGTTGCGCCAGTGCGTGGTGACGGGCCGTCCGTCCAGAAAGCCGGCTGAGGCGAGCAGAAATGCGCCCGTGCAGACGCTGCAGGTTCGAACAGTGGTCAGGTCGCAGGCACGCAGCCATTGCAGGATGGCAGGATCTTGCGCCGCGCGATGCACACCGTCCCCGCCAGGCACGATCAGCGTGTGCACGCGGAATTCAATGGCTGCATCCAGGGTGTGGTCGACCAGCAGGCGCAAGCCTCCGTCAGTGGTTCGCGCGAGGGTTTCGGGACCAAAGCTGGACAGGTGATAGCGCCGGTACCCCAGTTCATCGTTGGCTGTGGTGAACGCCTGCCAGGGACCGCTCAGGTCTATCGGTTGAAAGCCAGGGAAAACGAGAAAGCCAATGTGAATTGGCGCAATTCCCTCTGCTTTTGGCGCATGTTCATTCACGAAGACCTCTACCTTGGAGACTTTCAAGGGGATTCTGTATGCAAGTCAATTTTCTGCTCTTTTCCGCGGTCACTCAACTCGATTTGACCGGTCCATATGAGGTTTTGGCGCGTGCGCCGGGCTTCGAGATCGATCTGGTCTCGCCGTCGATGGAGCCGGTCCGATCCGACCGTGGCCTGACCATGCTGCCCACCGCAACGTTCGACGATGCCAAGCCCTGCGATCTGCTGGTCGTACCCGGTGGACCGGGCACTGACGACGCCTTGGTGGACCCCCGCTGGGTGGATTTCACGGCCCGCCAGGCCGCACAGGCCAAGTTCGTCTTCGGCATTTGCACCGGTTCGCTTCTGCTGGGAGCGGCGGGATTGCTTCGTGGCCGGCGCGCCGCCTGCCACTGGCAGGCACGCGAGTTCTTGAGCGAGTTCGGCGCCATTCCAGATGAGTCCCGTATGTGCGTGGACGGCAACATATTCACTTCGGGCGGTGTGACATCCGGCATCGATATGGCCATCAAGGTCGTTGCGATGATTCTTGGCGACGATGCCGCGCGGCAAATCCAATTGCAGATCGAATACGACCCGGAGCCACCATTCGCCGGCGGCACGCCACGCACGTCGCCCGACCATATCGTCCAGCGCTGCCTGGATGCCACCCGGAAGCGCCACGCTATTCGCGCACAAGCCGTGGCCCAGGCCGCGCGGGCACTGGACGCGTAAAGCGATGACGGAGCGCATCATGGAATGCTTGAAGAGAGGGCTCGCCGCGGCGCTTACGTTCTTTGTCCTTGCGCATGGCGCCGCGCATGCGGCTTTTCCGGATCATCCGATCACGCTGATCGTGCCCTACGCCGCGGGTGGCCCGATGGACCGGCTTGCGCGTCAACTCGCCGCCAAGCTCATCCCCCAGCTTGGCCAGCCTATCGTCATCCTCAACCGGGGCGGCGCGGGCGGCAACATCGGCGCGGTGAGCGCCAAGCACGCCGCGCCGGATGGGTACACGCTGTTCCTGGATCACATCCATATGGCGACGGCACCATCGCTCGAGCGCAAGCTGGACTTCAACCCTCTGGAAGACTTTACCCCTCTGGGCATTTTCGTCGAGTCTCCGCTGGTACTGATAGCCCGGCCTGGAATTCCCGCCGACAACAAAGACGACTTCCTGCGTTGGTTGGCGAGTCAAGCCCAGGTCAGCATGGCCAACGCAGGAACGGGCTCGGCTTCGTTCCTGTGTGGTTCGCTATTGCAGTCCGGACTGAAAAAACACATCACCATGGTTCCGTATCGGGGAACGGGCCCCGCGATGATCGATCTTCTAAGTGGCCAGGTCGATCTCATGTGCGATCTGACCGCCAATGCCATTCCTCAGATCCAGGCAGGAAAGGTCAAGGCGATTGCTGTTACCGTGCCGCAGCCGCTGGTCGGCACTGCGCTGGCCGACACGCCAGCGATGCAGGATTTCGGCATTCCCATTGCACCATTGACGGTCTGGTATGGACTTTACGCTCCGGCCAAGGCCCCTGATCCTGTAGTCCGGAAGATTTCAGAGGCACTCCAGGCTGTGGTGCAGGATCCTGACTTCCAAAAGGAACAGGCGGACGCGGGCCTTAAAGTCATCAAGGATGAACGTCTCACCCCGGAAGGTCACCGGGATTTCCTTGAAGCGGAGATCAAGCGGTGGGGCTCCGTGATCCAGGAGCCAGGCACTTGACCCAAGCGCTCTTCGCAGGATGCTTTCGCCATCGAATCCTTTCTTGGGTGGCTCGGACAGCAAACATTGGGTAGGGCAAAACTAGCGCCGCGGCGCCCACGCCGCTCCCATTTTTCGATTTTCAAGGAAAGTGCTGATCGATCCCTGCGATTTTTCAGAAATGCGAGTTGACGCAGTATGTGCATACGCCACGGCGTCGTGGCCGAACCCGCGCGTTTCTGCCTCGCCAGGCAAGGAGATCATCATGTCCGCACCCCATCCCTTCATTCGTAAAGCCTTGATCGCGGCTCCCCTGGCCGCGGCGATCGCCGTGTTGGGCCTGCCCGCGGGGGCGGCCCCCATCAAGCTCATCCAGGTCCAGAACCAGGCGCGTGAGCAGGCTTACGGCAAGCTGGAAACCGTCGCGATCTTTCACGATGCCATGCCGACCGGCGTGGCGGTGACGGAAGCGGGCCGCATCTTCGTCAATTTCCCGCGTTGGGGCGATGACGTGCCCTTCACCGTGGGCGAGGTTCGCGGCGGCAAGGTGGTTCCCTATCCGGATGCGGCCGTGAATCGCGGCGATGCAGAGTCGCCGGGCAGCCAGTTCATCAGCGTGCAGAGCGTCGTCGCCGACGGCCGCAATCATCTCTGGGTGCTGGATACCGCCGCGCCGAAGTTCGGGCCGCCGGAGGCGGGCGGCGCGAAGTTGGTAGCTATCGACCTGAGCACCAACAAGATCGTGAAGACCATCATTTTTCCGCCGAACGTGATGCGGCCGCAGACGTACGTCAATGACGTGCGCTTCGACTTCCGGGTGGGTAAGGCGGGCGTGGCGTACGTGACGGATTCGTCGTTGAGCGGCACGGGCGGCATTATCATCGTCGACCTGGATAACGGCACGGCGGTGCGACGCCTGACGGGCGATCGGTCGACCTCCGCCGATCCCGCCTTCGTGGCGGTCGTGGAAGGCGAAACGCTGATCGGGCGCAACCCGGACGGCACCACGTCGCCGTTCACGGTGGCATCCGATGGCATCGCGCTTTCGCCGGACGGCAAGACCTTGTACTTTTCGCCCCTGTCCAGCCGCCATCTGTATTCGGTGCCCACCGATATCCTGCGCGACCCGAACGCCAGCGACGCGCAGGTGGCCGCGGCCGTCAAGGACCTGGGCGAGAAGGGCGCTTCCGATGGCCTGGAGGCGGACGCGAATGGCGTGGTCTATGCCGGCGACTACGAACGTAACTCGATACGCGAACTGCGTCCCGGCGGCCAGTGGGAAACGATCGCGCACGATCCGCGCATCCTGTGGCCCGACACCATGTCGATCGGTCCCGACGGTTATCTGTACTTCACCGTCAACCAGTTGCATCGCCAGCCGGGCTTTCATGCGGGCAGGGACTTGCGGCGGAAACCATACAGCCTGTTCCGCATCCGCATCGACAGCGCGCCGGCGCCGACGCATTGACGCGATTCAGAATGTGATGAACAGACTGCGCATGACGACAGGCGCGTCGGTGAAGTTCTTTACGTCGTCTATCACTTGCTGAGTTTGCGGGCTGGCAAGGGCGTCATGGATGCCTTGTTCCGAGGAAAAGGTGTACACCCCAATGGATTTCCACTCGCCGGTTGCGGAGTAGGGGAAAAAAGCCTCCGTGGATTGGAGTCCATACTCGGCCCAGCATGCTTTTGCCAGCTCGAAGTGATTGTTCGCGTAGTAGTCGCGATCGAACCTCACGCCGGCATCGCCAGCGCATACAACGATCATCTTTGCCATGTTTTCTGCCGTATCTCTTTCAGCTTTTCGATTGCCAGTTCTGAATGGCGGTTCAGGCGCTGATGCCGCCATCGACAAGAATGCCCGAACCGGTGATGTAGGCGGCTTCAGGCCCCGCGAGGAAGGCGACGGCCTGGGCGACTTCCCGGGGCTTGCCGTAGCGTCCAATGGACAGGCTGGGAAGGACGGACGCCGCGAGAGGGCCGTCCGCCGGATTCATATCGGTGTCGATGGGCCCGGGGCGGACCAGATTGACGGTAATGTCGCGAGGGCCCAGTTCACGGGCAAGACCGCGTGTGAAGCTTTCCATGGCGGATTTGGTGGCGGCATAGACTGCTATTCCGACGAACGGCACGGACAATCCCGCATTGCTGCCTATGGTGATGATGCGCCCGCCATTCGGGATGTATTTCAGCGCGGCCTGCGTGGTGACGAACACGCCGCGCACATTCACGTCCAGCTGCAGGTTGATTTCCTCCAGCGTGTGCTCGGCAAACGCGCCCGCGATCAGGACGCCGGCGTTGTTGACCAGGATGTCGAGGCCGTCGAGCGCCGCGACGGCCTGTTCGACCGCTGACTGTGACGCCTGGGGGCTGGCCGCGTCGGCCTGGATGGCTACCGCCTTGCGACCCAAGGCACGCATTTCCGTGGCGAGGGCCTCGGCCTTTTCTGCCGATTTCTCGAAGGTGATCGCGACGTCGGCGCCGTCCTCGGCCAGCTTGAGGGCGATGGCCGCGCCGATGCCGCGCGCCGCGCCGGTGACCAGCGCGCGTTTTCCGGCAAGACGTAGAGTGGGGTCGTTCATGAAGATATCCCTGGGCGTAGCGGTTTATATATCGATCGGTATATAAATGCTATAGCCGATGGGCTTGATCTGCAAGAACTTTATGGAATAATCAGTACAGAATAGGACCGCATAAGGACTCGATATGACCTTCGAATCGAACTACGCCGGACGCCGCACGGCCGGGCGGTGGGCTCCGGCGGGCGGGGGCTGCGATGAATGATCAGAAACACAAAGCGCCGCCCGCGAGCGCTGACGGTTTGCGTCTGGTCGGCATCGGCGTGATCGTCATCGCGGCCGCGGGCGCTTTCGCCTATACGGCCGGCTGGCTGACGCCCACGCGCATCACCCCGGAAAAGGTTGTTGATTCACTGGCGCCTCCCGGGGGCGCGGTGAAAGGCTACCGGCGGAATCATGCCAAGGGCATCTGTTTTACCGGCAGCTTCGAAGCAAATGGCGCGGGCGCGGATGTGTCGCGCGCGTCGGTCTTCAAGGCGGGTACCTACCCGGTGACAGGACGGTTCAATCTGGCGGGTCCGATTCCGACCATGGCGGATGGCGCCGGGCGGGTGCGGGGGCTCAGTTTGCGGATACAAACGCCCGACGGCCAGGAATGGCGCACCGCCATGCTCGATGCGCCGCTTTTTCCGGTCGCGACGCCGGAGGACTTCTATGCATTGCAACAGGCTTCCGCGGACAAGGAGAACCCTGCCGCCATGAAGCAGTTCGCGGCCACGCATCCTTCGCTTGGGGCTTTCGGCGCGTGGGCGCATAGCGCGCCGTTTACCGAGTCCTACGCCGAGGATCGCTACAACAGCCTGAACAGTTTCGTGCTGACCGATGCGAATGGCGAAAACAGGGCGGTGCGCTGGTCGTTCGTGCCGGCGGCCACCGTGGTGCCCATTCCGCCCGAAGAGTTGGCCAAGCGCGACCCCGACTTCCTGTCCAAGGAAATTGGCGCAAGAGTCGCGGCCGGCGCGCAGAAGTGGGCGTTGGTGCTGACGATCGCCGACAAGGGCGATCCGACCGCCGATCCTACCCAGGTCTGGCCGGACAGCCGCCGCAGGATCGACGCCGGTACGCTGGTGGTGAGCCGGATCGAAGCCGAAGCGGACGGGCCATGCCGCGATCTCAACTTCGATCCCACAGTGCTGCCAGCGGGCATGAGCACATCGGACGATCCCTTCCCCGCCGCCCGTTCGGCCGCGTATGCCGTGTCCTATAACCGCCGCACCAGCGAGTCTTCGAGCTATCCGCGTGTCCCCGCCCAGGAGAAACCATGAACGGCGCCTGTCCGACATTCACGCCTTTGCAGCGTGCGCTGCATTGGGTCATGGCGATCGCCATCCTGGCCATGTTGTTCATCGGCGTGGGGATGATGTCCACGATCGAACCCGTGTATCTGGCACTGGTGGACATCCACAAGCCGCTGGGAATCGCCATCCTGGTGCTGGCCGTGCTGCGGCTGATCGTGCGGTGGCGCAAGGGTGCCCCGCCGTTGCCGGCGGGCATGCCGGAGCCGATGAAGCTCGCGGCACGGCTGTCGCATGTCGCCTTCTATGCGCTGATGATCGCGATGCCGCTGCTGGGGTGGTCCATGCTTTCCGCGGCCGACTATCCTGTGATCGTGGCGGGGATGCGATTGCCCTCCATCGTGCCCCCCAACGCCGAATTGCATAGCGTGCTCTGGTCGGCGCACCGGGCCCTGGCGTTCTGCTTTTTCGCGCTGATCCTGTTGCACCTTGCCGCCGCGCTTTTTCACGCGTGGATAAGGCGCGACGGCGTGTTCGAGGCGATGGCACCCGTCCGCCGCCGGCGGATATGAAACGCGTGCAGCCCACGGCTGGCTCCACGGCCAGCGGCGCCGTGGAGGCGCTTAGCCAGGTGCGGATTCGACCAGGATGCGCCTTGCGCAGCGCATGACTTCTTCCACAAGCGCCTGGACGGCAGGGTGGTCCCGTTCGCCTTTCCGGTAGGCCAGCAGGATGCGCCGTTGGATCTCCGGACGCAGGCGCACGGCCTTGACGCCCGGCAGGGGGCGGCTGAGCCGCAGGCCGGAAGCCAGCGAGACGGAGCACCCGGCCGCCACCATCGCGGCGACCAGTTCGAATCCGGCGCAGTGGGCGTTGACGTGAGGTTCGAAGCCGGCGCGGCGGCATAGCCCGGCGACGAAATCGCCGAAGGAGCTGTTGGAAGAGTCCAGCGCCCACGACGCGTCCTTGAGGTCCGACATGCGCAAGGACGTGCGCCGTGCCAAGGGATGCTTGGCGGGCAACATCACATGCAAGGCGTCCGATGCCAGCGGAACCAGTTCGTAGGCATGATGGCGGACGCCCGGGTCCACCGCGAGATCGTCGATGACGGCAACGTCGGTATGCCAGGCGGTCAAGGCCGCCAATCCTTCGCGCGCCTCCATTTCGCTGACGATCACCCTCAGCCGTGGATGGCGGGCTTGGAGGGACCGCAGGGCGCCGGCCAGCACCGCCACCGAGATCGAGGAAAAGGCCGCCACGCGCAATTCGCCGGCAATGTCGGTGCGCAACTGCGCCAGTTCGGACCTGGCCTCGTCGAGTACCGACATGAGTCGTTCGGCGTGCCGCACCAGCGCGTGGCCGGCTGCGGTGAGCGCCACGCCGCGGCCGCGCCGTTCGGTGAGTTTCGTGTCCAGGTCTCGCTCGAGTTGCGCGAGCTGCTGGGATATGGCGGAAGGGGTCAGATGCAGGGCCTGCGCGGCCGCGGCCATCGTGCCGCAACGCGCGAGTTCGCGCAGGGTGAGCAGGCGATTCATGTCCATCCCGGGACTCCAGCATCCTTGATTCGACAATTTTTCTAATGGTACGCGTAAATTTATATAAGTAGACATGTCGATACGCTCTTCCTACCATGGGCGTGGCATCTCATGCTTCCCGGCGGCGTTGCGTCGCCCGTCTTTGGCGCAAATCCATGGCAATCAGCGTTTTCGACCTGTTCAAGATCGGCATCGGACCGTCCAGTTCCCATACCGTGGGACCGATGCGCGCGGCCAGGCGCTTCTGTCGCGCGTTGGTGGATCATGGGCAGATGCCCGAGGTCGCGAGGGTGCAGGTCTCGCTGTATGGATCGCTGGGCGCGACGGGCAAGGGGCACGGAAGCGACAAGGCCGTGCTGCTGGGTCTGGCCGGCCACCGGCCCGACACCGTCGATGTCGACCGGGTGCCGGACATCCTGCGGGGCATACGCGAGGCGGGCGCGATTCGGCTGGGCGGCGATCACGCAGTCGCCTTCGACGAGAAGCGTGACATCCTGTTCTTCCGGCGCGCCTTGCCTTTCCATGCGAACGGCATGACCTGCGCGGCCTTCGACGCGGGTGGCCGGCTGCTGCGCGAGGCGACGTACTACTCGGTGGGCGGCGGCTTCATCGTGAGCGACTCGCTGGCGGCCGATGGGGAACGGCAGCGGGTCATCGCGCCCGATGCGACCGTGCTGCCCTTGCCTTTCCATCATGCGGACGACCTGCTGCGGCTGACGCGCGAACATGGCATCAGCATCGCCCAGGTGATGCGGCGCAACGAACGGCACTGGCGGACCGACGACGAGATCGACACCGGGCTGCTGGACATCTGGCGGGTCATGCAGGCCTGCGTGCAGCGGGGCTGCCGCACGGAAGGCGTGCTGCCCGGTGGTTTCAAGGTAAAGCGCCGCGCCGCCGACTGGGCGCGGCGCCTCGGACCGGTAGGCGACGATGGGGACGATCCGCTGCGCCTGCTGGACCGGGTCAATCTCTGGGCACTGGCGGTCAACGAAGAAAATGCCGCGGGCGGGCGCGTGGTGACGGCGCCCACCAATGGCGCGGCCGGCATCATTCCGGCGGTGCTGCATTACTACGCGTTTGCGGTTCGGGGCGCCACCGAACAGGGCATCGTCGATTTCCTGCTCACGGCGGGTGCCATCGGCATCCTCTACAAGGAGAATGCGTCGATCAGCGGGGCGGAAGTCGGTTGCCAGGGCGAAGTGGGCGTGGCGTGTTCCATGGCGGCCGGCGCGCTGTGCGCGGTGATGGGCGGTACGCCGGCCCAGGTCGAGAATGCCGCGGAAATCGGGATGGAGCATCACCTGGGCCTGACCTGCGATCCGGTGGGAGGCCTGGTGCAGATCCCGTGCATCGAGCGAAACGCGATTGCCTCCGTCAAGGCGATCAATGCCGCGCGCATGGCCCTGCATGGCGATGGCTCGCACTACGTCAGCCTGGACAAGGTGATCAAGACCATGCGCGAGACCGGCGCCGACATGCACATGAAATACAAGGAAACGGCCCGAGGCGGCCTGGCGGTGAATATTGTCGAGTGCTGAGATCCGCCTGTTTCTCGGCTAGCCCGTCCGTATCTCCGTCCTTGGCGTGCCGGCGACCCGCGCCATCAGCTTGCCAGCGTCTGTCAGCGTTTCCAGTTCCCATATGCCGCCGATGATGGCCTCCGCGTCGCAACCCGATCCACCATAGGCGCAGAGCTCGTGTAGCTTGTTTTCCAGGTCGGCGTCGGTAAGCGGGTTGCCCGATGAGCCGCGAGCGGCGTCGATGCGGTGCTCGAAGTCGCGGCCGTCGTCCAGGGTGATCCGTATGTGGACCGCGTCGACGGTATAGGCGTCGTCGTCGTGGAAGCGCAGCCGCATGTCCAGCGCGTGGGCGCGCGGGGCGGCGACGGCCTGGTCGGAGAATTCCGCCAGGCCCGCACGGCCATGCAGCAGGCATACCGCGATGGCGTGTTGCGCGCTGACTTGCGATTCGCGGCCGTTGCGCACGCCTGGGCGATCGGTGCGCTGGCGCAGCAGCGGATGGCCGGTGAGTTCGACCCGCGCGACGCGGGCCGGATCGCGATCGGCAAGCGCCATGCGTTCCCTGAGTGCCAGTACGGCCTCTATGACGGGGTTCAGCACGACACCGCAGGGATAGGGCTTGTAGGTGTTGGTGCGAAGCTCCCACCGTTGGCCCAGGCCGTCGATCAGCTTTTCCGGCGCCGGCGTGGCCGACAGCACGTTCAACACGCCGCGTGCGCCTTCGATCGGCTGGTCGGGGCCCGCCAGGCCCTCGCGCGCCAGCAGCGCGGAAAGCAATCCGTTGCGGGCGGTGTTGCCCACCGAGATGCTCTTGGACATCGTACCGAGCGTCTCCACTAGCCCGCCGGTCTGGTTGCCCGCGCCGGCCAGCGCCCAGGCGGTGCGGCGCGCATCCAGGCCGAGCAGGCTGGCGCTGGCGATGGCCGCGCCGAATACGCCGCAGGTTGACGTGATATGCCAGCCATGCGCGTAATGCCCCAGCGTCAGCGCATTGCCCATGCGGCATTCGATCTCCGCCCCCAGGATGAAGGCGTGCAGCAGGCGCGCGCCGCTGACCGGCTGGACCTGCGCCAGGGCGAAAGCGGCCGGCGCCACGGGCGCGGTGGGATGAATGATGGTGGCGGGATGGGTGTCATCGAAGTCGAAGACATTGGCCATCATGGCGTTCAGGCTGGCTGCGTTCAGCATATCCATCCGCTGGCCGCGACCGATGACCGTGGCCTGCTGCCCCGCGCTGAATCGCGCGAACACGCTCGCGGCGATGTCGACCGTCGGGTCGGCGCTGCCGGCCAGCGCCACCGCGAAGTAGTTCAGCAGCGAACGCCGGGCTTCGTGGCGCACGGCTTCCGGGATGTCCTCCCAGCGCCATTCCGCGCCGAAGCGGGCCACCGCACGGGTGATGGGGCCAAAGCGCTCCATATCCATGTTCATGGCCGTATCCGAAGCCGGGTCTGCTGATCGTCCGGTCATATCAGTTCGTCTCCTTTGCAAAATATCAATAATACAATCATACTAACTGTCATCCCGGCGCGGCGGAAGTCCTGTGGCGTCCCCCGCGGACAATAAAAGAGGAGCACCATGGAGACAGAGAGCGCCATCGCGCCATCGATGCGCGGCCGTTGCGCGGTCATCACCGGCTCCGTCGCGGGGCTGGGCCACGCCATCGCACGGCGGCTGGCCCTGGCGGGCGCGGACGTGATGCTGCACGGCCTGGAACCCATCCAGGACGCCCAGGCCGCCGCGCGCCGGCTGGCCGAAGAGACCGGCTCGCGCGTGTCGCTGTCGCGCGCGGACCTGAACGACGTGGACCAGATCGAAGCCATGATGGCCCAGGCGGAAACGGAACTGGGCGGCGTCGATATCCTGGTGAACAACGCCGTGGTCAGGCATTTCGCGCCGGTCGACCAGTTGCGGACCGAGCACTGGAACGAAGCCCTGGCGGTCAACCTGTCGGCGGCTTTCCATACGGTGCGGCTGGCGCTGCCCGGGATGCGGGCGCGTGGATGGGGCCGCATCGTGAACATGTCCTCGGTATATGGCGCTGGCGCGACCTCGGACCGCATCGCCTATATCACCACCAAGACCGCACTGATAGGGATGACACGCGCCATCGCGGTGGAAACCGCGCGCACGGGCGTGACCTGCAACGCCCTGATGCCCGGCACGGTGCCCACGCCGCCCATCGTCGACCGGATCGCGGGTATCGCGGCGACACAGGGCATCACCGAAGCCGAAGCCGCGGCGAATTACCTGCGGGCACGGCAGCCCACGGGACGCTTCGTGGCGATGGAAAGTGTGGCGGCCATGGTCATGTTGCTCTGCTCGCCCGCCGGGGCGGACATCACCGGTGCGATGCTGCCGGTGGACGGCGGCTGGACGGCCGCTTGAGGAAACGCAGTTTCGACCCGCACGCCAGCGCGGTTTCTGAACGACCATCACGATGGAGACGAATATGAACGACAAGGACAAGCCTCACCTGGGCTTCGTCGGCATAGGCCGCATGGGAGCGCCGATGGTGCGGCGGCTGCTGGAAGCCGGCTATCCGCTTACCATCCACGACGCGCAGCCGGCGGCGGTAAAGGAGCTGGTCGCGTTGGGCGCGCGCGCCGTCGACTCGCCGCGCGCGGTCGCCGATGCCGCGTCCATCGTACTGGTTTCGCTGCCCAAGCCCGATATCGTGACGGACGTCGCGCTGGGCGCGGACGGGCTGGCGCTGGGCAGCGCCATCCGTATCGCCGTCGATCTGTCGACGTCGGGCGCACAGGCGGCACAACGCCTGGCGAGCGGCTTGGGCGAGCGCGGCATCGCGTCGGTGGATTGCCCCGTCAGCGGCGGCATGGCGGGCGCGGCCAAGGGCACGCTCGCGCTCATGCTTTCGGGACCGCGCGAGGCCTGCGACACGCTGGACCCCGTGCTGCGTGTCCTGGGCAAGCCCTTCTACATCGGCGAAAAGCCGGGCCTGGCGCAGACCATGAAGGTCATCAACAACCTGGTGTCGGTGACGGCGCTCGCCGTCACTTCCGAAGCACTGGTCATGGGCGTGAAGGCCGGGCTCGATCCGGACATCATGGTCCAGGTCATCAATTCGGGCTCCGGCCGCAGCAATTCCTCGGAAGACAAGATACCCAAGTACGTGTTGAGCCGCAGCTTCGGTTTTGGCTTCGCCATGGGCCTGTCGGCCAAGGATGTCGGCCTGTGCCTGTCCGAAAGCGAGGCCATCGGCGCGCCGCTGCGCGTGGGCGCCGTCGTGCGCGACCTGCTGAACGATGCGGTCGCGCGCCTGGGCGACCAGGCCGACATGACGGAAATCGTGCGCCTGGCCGAAGAGGCCGCGGGCGTGGAAGTGCGAGGCAAGGCAGCCCGCAAGGAGGCATCATGACCCGATCCGAACGATTCCGCGAGCTGCTCAAGAAGCCGCCCTTCGTCTGCATGGGCGCCCATGACGCGGTCACCGCCATGCTGGCCGAGCAGGCCGGCGCCCCCGCGATCTACGTCAGCGGTTTCGTCGCGTCCGCCATCGTGGCGGGCAAGCCGGACGTGGGGCTGCTCACCCAGACCGAGATGTTCGACCATATCCGGCGCATCTGCCGCGTGACCAGCATTCCTGTGTTCGCCGACGCCGATACAGGCTACGGCGGTGTGCTGGATGCCCAGCGCACCATACAGCTGTGGGAAGAGGCCGGCGCTTCCGTGCTGCACCTGGAAGACCAGGCCGTGCCCAAGCGCTGCGGCCACTTCGCCGGCAAGCAGCTGGTGTCCAAGGAAGAAATGACGCAGAAGCTGCGCGCGATGCTGGACGCGCGGACGGACCCGAATTTCTTCGTCGTCGCGCGTACCGATGCGATCGCCGTGACCGGGCTCGCGGATGCCCTCGATCGCCTGGAGGCGTACTCGGCAACCGGGGTCGACGGCCTGTACGCCGACGCCCCGGAGAGCGTCGACCAGATGCGCGAAATCATTCGCCGGCTCAAGCCGCTGGGCAAGCCCATCCTGTTCAATATGGTGCGCTCGGGCAAAAGCCCCTACCTGTCGCTGAAGGAGATCCACGACATCGGATTCGACTACGCGCTGTGCCCGGTCGAGCCCATGCTGGCGATGCACAAGGCGGTCAAGGAAATGATGGAAACCTTCATGCGCGAAGGCTGCTCGACCAATGCCATCGCCGACCGCCTGACGACTTTCGAGGCGTTCAACCAGTTCGTCGGCCTGGACCGCATCACCCGGGAGGAATCCAGGTACGAGATCTAGGTCCAGCCGTCCGCAGTGCTGCATCCACACAGAAGGGGCGGCGGGACCGGCGCGCAGCGCCGGCCGACACCGCCCACGAGGAGACTAACCATGAAGCATCGGATCCATTCCACCCTGCTGGCGTCCGTCCTGGCGCTGGCCGCATCGGCCGCCTCGCCCGCAGGCGCGCAATCCGCCGCAGACAAATTCCCCGATAAACCGGTCACGCTGGTCGTGCCGTATTCGCCCGGGGGCGGCAGCGACAACATCGCGCGCGCCACGGCCAATTTCCTATCGCAGCACTGGAAGCAGCCTGTCATCGTGGAAAACAAGCCCGGCGCCGATGGCATGATCGCCACGCGGCAGGTCATGCGTGCGGCGCCGGATGGCTACACGCTGCTGATTTCCATACCCGCGATCGCGGCCTTGAAGTACATCAGCAAGTCCATGGACGCCGATCCCCTGGTGGAATTGCGTCCGGTCAGCATGCTGGCGTCGGGGCCCACCGGCATCGTGGTCAAGGGCGGCACCGATATCAAGACCATCGATGACCTGAAGCGCGCCTGCGCGAAGACCGCGGCGCGCTGCAGCTGGGCCAGCGGCGAGCCTTTCACCTTGCTGGCCGGAACCGGGCTGGTGGAGAAGATGGGCCTGAAGGATATGACCAACGTGCGCTATGCGGGCACGTCCGCCGCGGTGAACGACATCATCGGCGGCCGCGTCACCATGATGGTGACCGGCCTGTCGTCCGTGGTGCCGCACCACAAGGCGGGCACCATGAAGATCCTGGCGTTGAGCAGCGACCAGCGCCTGGCGGAAGTGCCCGACGTGCCCACCTATGCCGAGACCGGCCTGGGCGATGTGGATTTCACCAACAACTGGTACGGCATCTTCGTGCCAGCGAGGACGCCGGATGCCCTGGTGGCGAAGATCGCCGACGGCATGCGCCTGGCGGCGCGGGATCCGCAGGTGCTGAACGTGCTGAAGCCGCTGCTGATCCAGCCGGTGGGAAACACGCCGGATGAGTTCGCCGCGACGGTACGGCGCGCACAGGCGACCGTCGACAAGCTGTCCAGCCATCTGACGCAGTGAGCCCGCTGCGAACCCTCAGGGACGCAGTAATGCCGCCGGCGCGTCAGGGGGCATCAGGGTGCGGGCCGTGTTTCCACGGCATCGCCGTTGAAGCGCGCCTGCCAGGTGCGCAGCCGCTGCTCCGGATACTCCACGCACTGCCCGTCGCGCAGCCGGAAGTGCTGTTTGTACAGGGGCGACGCCACCACCAGTTCGCCATTCAGGTGGCCCACGATGCCTCGGCCGACGACGTTCGCGCCGGACCGGGGATCGCGGTTGTCGACGGCATAGAGGTCGACGCCTTCGCTGCCCGGTATGTAGAACAGGGCGATCTGCGCGCCGTCGACCAGCGCCACCACGCCGGAGTTCTCCACCAGGTCGCGGCGTTCGCAGGCGTGGCGCCAGCCGCCGGAGTCTGTCGTGGCTTGCATCAGGCGATCTCCTCGACGATGGCGCGGGCGCCTTCGGGCGGTGCGGGGCGGGGCTGGCCGCGTTCCTGCACAAACCTTATGTCGGGATCGGGCCGCCGATCGTTGACGAAGGTCCGGAATCGCTTGAGCTTCTCGGGGTCCTTCAATGCATTGGCCCACTCGCATTCATAGCGGTCGACCACCAGCTGCATCTGCGCTTCCAGTTCCGCGGCCAGGCCCAGGCTGTCGTCGATGATGACCGCCTTGAGGTAGTCCAGGCCGCCCTCCAGGGCGTCGCGCCATACGGACGTGCGCTGCAGCTTGTCGGCGGTCCGGATATAGAACATCAGGAAGCGATCGATGTAGCGGATCAGGGTGGCGTCGTCCAGGTCCGTGGCGAAAAGCTCGGCGTGGCGTGGCCGCATGCCGCCGTTGCCACAGACGTACAGGTTCCAGCCCTTTTCGGTGGCGATTACGCCAACGTCCTTGCTCTGTGCTTCCGCGCATTCGCGCGTGCACCCGGAGACCGCGAACTTGAGCTTGTGCGGGGCGCGGAGGCCCTTGTAGCGGTTCTCGATGTCCAGGGCCATTTTGACGCTGTCCTGCACGCCGTAGCGGCACCAGGTGCTGCCGACGCAGGATTTCACCGTGCGGGTGGCCTTGCCGTAGGCATGGCCGGTCTCGAAGCCCGCCGCGATCAGCGCGGCCCAGATGTCCGGCAGATCATGCAGCTGCGCGCCGAACAGATCGATGCGCTGCCCGCCCGTGATCTTGGTGTACAGCTGGTATTCCTTGGCGATGGCGCCGATGGCCAGCAGGCCGTCCGGCGTGATCTCTCCGCCCGGTATGCGCGGCACCACGGAATAGGTGCCGTTCTTCTGCATATTGGCCATGAAGGTATCGTTGGTGTCCTGCAGGGGAACCAGGCTGGGGTCCTGGATCGGCCGGTTCCAGCACGACGCCAGTATGGATGCGACGGCGGGTTTGCAGATATCGCAGCCCATCCGGCCGCGGCCATGCCGGGCCAGCAGTTCTTCGAACGTTTCCACGCCTTCGACGCGGACGATGCCGTACAGCTCCTGGCGCGTGTAGGCGAAGTGTTCGCACAGGCTTTTATCCACGACGACGCCGCGGCGCGAGAGTTCGTGTTCGAAGACCTGCTTGAGCAGCGCGGCACAGCCGCCGCATCCCGTGGATGCCTTGGTGCAGGACTTGATGGCCGGCAGGTCGGTGCAGCCTTCGTCGATGGCTGCGCAGACGGCGCCCTTGCTGACGTTGTGGCACGAGCAGATGGTGGCCGTGGCGGGCAGGGCATCGGGTCCGAGCGCGGGCGCGCCCGCGCCGGACGGCAGGATGAGGCTGGCCGGATCGGCGGGCGGCGCGATGCCATTCTGCGCGTATTGCAGCAGCGTATCGTAATAGCTGTTGTCGCCCACCAGCACCGCGCCCAGGATGCGCTTGCCGTCGGCGGAAACCACCAGCCGGCGATAGCTCGCGCCTGCCTCGTCGATGTACCGGTAGCTGACGGCGCCCGGCGTCCTGGCGTGGGCATCGCCTATCGAGCCGACGTCCACGCCCAGCAATTTCAGCTTGGTCGACATGTCGGCGCCTGTGAAAGCTTGTGGCGCCG
The DNA here is from genome assembly GCF_002119685.1 of Bordetella genomosp. 8. NCBI lineage: Bacteria > Pseudomonadati > Pseudomonadota > Betaproteobacteria > Burkholderiales > Alcaligenaceae > Bordetella > Bordetella genomosp. 8. Next base: position 1,479,825 of record NZ_CP021108.1, read on the forward strand.
CGCCGCACAGGTCGGACGCGGCGGTGCGCGCCATCTGGTAGCCCGGCGCGACCAGGCCGAAGACCGTGCCGTTCCAGATCGCGCACTCGCCGATGGCGTAGATATCCTCGTCGCTGGTGCGGCAGCGGTCATCGATCACGACGCCGCCACGTTCGCCCACCGCCAAGCCGCCGGCGCGCGCCAGGCCGTCGCGTGGCCGGATGCCGGCGGAAAACACGACCAGGTCGGTTTCCAGCGGTTCGCCTTCCGTAAACCGCATCGCGTACCGGTAGCGCAGGCCTTCCTTGATCGCCAGCGTGGAGCGCGACAGGTGCACATGGGCGCCCAGGGCCTCGATGCGCGCCTTCAGCGCGGCGCCGCCGAAGTCGTCCAGCTGCACGGGCATCAGCCGCGGTGCGAACTCCACCACGTGTACGTCCAGGCCCAGGGTCTTCAACGAATTGGCGGCCTCCAATCCCAGCAGGCCGCCACCCACGACCACGCCGCGACGGGCCCCCACGGACGCCGCGCGGATCAGGTCGAGGTCGTCCAGCGTGCGGTACACCAGGCCGGCCGTGCCCTCGGCGCCGGCCACGGGCGGCACGAAGGGAAAGGAGCCGGTCGCCAGCACCAACTTGTCGTAGGACTGGCGTCCTTCCTCGGTGACGATCTCGCGGTTGCGGCGGTCGATTTCCTGCACGCGCACACCCAGGCGCAGGTGCAGGCCGGGACGCTCGTAGAACGCCGCGTCGCTCAAGGCCATGGACTCAGCGTCGCGGCCCGCCAGGTATTCGGACAAGTGAACCCTGTCGTAGGCGCGGCGTGTTTCATCGCCGTAGACCAGGATGCGGTAGCGGTCCAGCGCGCCCTGGGCGATCGCCTGTTCCACGAAGTGATGGCCGACCATGCCATTGCCGACCACGACCAGGGTCTTCAGGGTAGGAGTGGGATGCGCTGCATTCATATGAAGTCACCGGAGGCGCGTCTGCGGGAGACGTAAACAGAAAACGGAAAGCAAAAGACAAAAAGGCGCCTGCGACCGTGAGGTCGAGGCGCCTTTGCCTGTCATGCTCGAGTTGTGTGCCGGGATCGCTCCCCGGCATGGAAGATCAAGCAATACGCATGCCAGATTCGCCGCCCGGTGCGCCGGGGCGGCGGGCGATCCGGATGCGCGCGGGTGGTGCGCAATGCGGTGCGCAATGCACGTTTTTGGAGCCTCGTCCCGAGCCTGGCGTCAGGCCAGCAGCCGCGCCATGATCACGATGTCCTCGTGGTGGCCGTCCAGATAGCGCGCCTTGCGCTTCACGCCTTCTTCGACGAATCCGCAGGACCGATAGAGCGCCCGCGCGGCTGCGTTCGCCGCATAGACTTCGAGTTCGATGCGGCGCAGCTCCATGGCCGCGGCCGCGTCCAAGGCGGCGTTCAGCAGGGCCTTGCCGATGCCGCGCCCGCGCCAGTCCGGACGTACCCCCATCCCCAGCACGCCCGTGTGCGTGAAGCCGGGCTGCGCCAGGGGCACGATGTCGCACCATCCGACGACGTCCCGATGCGCCATGGCGACATAGTGTGGATGCCGCATGGCGATGTTGTTCATGACGAAGGCGCGCGTTTGCTCCACGGGCGGCGCTTGCAGGAAGCTCAGGTGCCGCCGTTCGCGCGCGACCGTGTCCAGCGCACGCCGATAGCCATCGATGTGCGCGGGGGAGATAGGAAGGACGCTGTAGTCGGTCTCCGCCCCGGGCAGTTCCTCGGGGGACGGCGAACGGCGGAGCAGCCGGAGGCGTTTCATGGGTTCGGCGTGTGCATGGGTGCGGCGTGTGGGCAGCCCATAGTATGCGCGGTGATGTGACGCCGCGGGCGGTCTAGGGCTTACTTGCTGCTGAACAATGCCAAACGTACTAGTCCGTGCCGCGCTGGATTTGACAAATCCGGCGGGTGCAAAATATAGTCCGTTCAACGATATAGTGGTTCGATCAGCGGAACATTCTGGCTCGCATGCAAGGGAGCCTGGCCCGCCGCGCGCGCCGTACACAACAAAATCAGGAGACAACAATCATGAAACTGGCCAGCCTCATCGTGGCGGGAATGACCGCGCTCGTCGTCGGCGGAGCGGCGCAGGCCGCCTATCCGGACCACCCCATCCACGTCATCGTGCCCTTCCCGCCGGGCGGGTCGACCGACGTGGTCACGCGCATCGTCGTGGCCAAGGCGCAGGAGCTGCTGGGGCAGAACATCATCGTCGAAAACCGCGGCGGCGCCGGCAGCATCATCGGATCGGACTACGTGGCCAAGGCGGCGCCCGATGGCTACACCCTGTTGGTCGGCCAGACCGCCTTCGCGGTCAATGCCTCGCTGCGCGAGAAGCTGCCCTACGACACCGTCAAGGACTTCACGCCCATCGCGCTGATGGCGGACCATCCCGGCGTATTCCTGGCGCAGTACACCAAGCCGTACAACACCTTCCAGGAGTTCATCGCCTATGCCAAGGCCAATCCCGGCAAGGTGGTGTACTCATCGGCCGGCACCGGCAGCTGGCCGCACCTGTCCATGGCCATGCTGGCCAAGGATGCCGGCCTGCAGATGGTGCACGTGCCCTATCAGGGAACGGGCCCCGCCAAGGCGGACCTGATCGCCGGGCGCGTGGACGTCAAGATCGAGGCCTATGCCACGTCCATGGGCATGGTCAAGGACGGCAAGCTGAAGGTCCTGGCCGTCACCAGCGCGCAGCGCGACCCCATCCTGCCCGACGTGCCGACCATCGCCGAACTCGGTTACCCCGGCTATGAAACGTCGTACTGGATCGGCCTGCTGGGTCCCGCCGGGATACCGGCGGACGTCAGCGCCAAGCTGGAGAAAGTCTTCCTGCAGGCGGTGAACGATCCGGAGGTCAAGCAGAAGCTGGAAGCCCAGACCATCCATCCCCACGCCTTGCCTGCCAAGGACCTGCAAGCCTTGATCCACAAGGAAATCGACAAGTGGGCCGCGGTGATCAAGGACAGCAACATCGACAAGCAATGAAGGCGGGGACAGCACGCATGGCGCATTTCTACGAGTCAGCCCGACGCACGACCGAAAGGATGGAAGTGGCGCGCGGGGTCGATATCGCCTACGTCGTGGACGACTACACCGATGGCTGGCGCGATGCGCCGGTGGTCATGTTGCTGCACGGCGTATCGGAATCCGCCGAGGCATTCACGGGATGGGTGCCGGCGCTGGCTAGGCGTTGCCGTGTCGTACGGGTGGACCTGCGCGGCCACGGATTGTCGTCGCCGGTCGGCGAACACGACCTGCTGTCGATCGCGGCCATGGCCGACGACATCGATGCGCTGGCGCGCCACCTGGGTGGCGCGATACACGTGGTGGGGGCGAAATTGGGCGCGCAGATCGCGCTGGAGCTCGCGCAGCGCGGCGCGCCCTGGATGGCGACGCTGACCCTCGCCGGCGTCCTGATTTCGCCGGGCGGCGCCCTGGGCAAGTGGGTGGACGACTGGCTGGGCCTGGTCGACGGTGGTGGCGTCGAAGCCTGGGCGCGCGCGACCATGCCCGGCCGCATGGGCACCGCCTTGCCGCCCGCCGGCATGGCGTGGTGGACGCGGTACATGGGGCTGGCGCCGGCGGCGACGGTCAAGGCCTGCATCCGCATGTTCCCCCGCCTGGCGGAGCCGACCCGCCTGGAGGACATACGCTGCCCCACGCAGGTCATCGTCGCCGTGCAGCCGGAAAAGCCGGGCGCCTACGACCAGCGCCAGCCGGTGGCGGAAGTGCGTCGCTGGCAGACGCGGATTCCCGGGTCGGCGCTGGTCGAACTGCAGGCCGATTCGTATCACATCGCCGCCACGCATCCCGATGCCTGCGCGGAAATCGCTCTACGTTTTATCGAAAGGAATTCATCATGATGGGATGGCGCGGCCGCATCGGCTTTCTGGTTCCTCCGGGCAACCCGACCGTGGAGCCGGAGATGCAGCAATTGGTGCCGAAGGGCGTGTCCCTGCATTTCACGCGCATGGTGGCCCACGGGCTGACCGGCGCGCATGCCGGCCAGGACGACCGCAACCGCACCCAGATCGAGCACATACCGGAAAACGTCGAATTGCTCGCCATGGTCAAGCCCGGCGTGATCGTCATGGCCCATACCGCCACCAGCTATACGCTGGGCAAGCAGGGCGAGGCCGAACTGGTCGCGCGCATGGAACAGCAGTACGGCATTCCCTTCATCACGGCCTTCGGCAGCGTGCTGGCGGCGTTCAAGCATCTGGGCATCGAGCGTGTGGCCTACGCGACGCCGTACAACGAACAGACGACGCTGCAGGGCAAGGCGCACCTGGAAGCCCATGGCATGAAGGTGGTGGCGCATGGCATCCTGCCGGGCGTGGTCAACATCTATGATGAAACCCCGGAACGCGCCTATTCGCTCGGACGCCAGGTCGATCATCCGGATGCGCAGGCCCTGTTCCTGAGCGGCGTCGGCATGCCGACGGTGGACGCGATCAACCTGCTGGAGCGCGATCTGGGCAAGCCCGTGATCTCCAGCGCCACGGCGATGATGTGGAATGCGCTGCGCACCATAGGCGTGCGCGACACGGCGGCGGACGGCGGACTGCTGCTGTCGGGCGCGCGGGGCGTGGCGGTCCGGTGATACGCATGTGATACGTAGTGGCGCCGCCGGACAAGGGCGGCTATCTTTTCCATTTCGGCGCGGACGCGCCTATAGGATGCCGGCATGGTGCTCTATCTGAACGAATCCGACGTGCGTCAACTGTTGACCATGTCCAGGGCGGTGGAAGAAGTGGAACGCGCCTTCTCCGCGCATGGCCGCGGCAAGGCCTTCGACGTGCCCCGGCGCCGCACGCGCCAGCCCGGCGGCCACCTGCACATTCTGCAGGCCGCCGCGCCGGAGATCGGCTACATCGGCTACAAGGCCTACTACAACAGGCCGGGCAAGCCGCTGAATACCCTGCTGCACATGATGAACCACGAGCAGGGCAATACCGAGGCGATCATCGAATCCGATTGGCTGGGCCGCATACGTACCGGGGCGGCGACCGGCGTGGCCGCGCGCTACCTGGCGCGGCAGGATGCGCGCGTCATGGGCCTGTTCGGTTACGGCCGCCATGCCCGCACGCAGCTCGAAGCCGTGTGCACCGTGCGCGGCATCGAGGAAGTCAAGGTGTTCGGACGCAACCAGGACGCCGTGCGCGCCTTCTGCGACGAGATGTCGCAGCGCGTGGCGGCGCGTCTGCGGCCCGCGGCCTCGCGGGAGGACGCCGTCCGCGGGTCTCACGTGGTCGTCACCATGACCAAGGCATCCGAACCGCTGTTCGATGGCCGTTGGCTGGAACCCGGCACCTTCGTCGCCGCCACCGGCTCCAATGCGCTGGACCGGCGCGAGATCGATCTCGAAACCGTGCGCCGCGCGGACGTCATCGTGGTGGATTCGCGCGAGGTCGCGCAAGGCGAGTGCGGCGACCTGCTGCCGGCCTACGAGAATGGCCTGGTCTACTGGGAAGACCTGGCCGACATGGGTGGCGTGGTCACGGGCCGCTGGCCCGGGCGCACGGCCGACCACCAGATCACGCTGTTCGAATCGCATGGCATGGCGGTGCAGGACCTGTACGCCGGCGCCGTCATCCTGGCCGCCGCCCGCGAGCGCGGCATGGGCGTGCAACTTCCCATGGGGGCGGCAGGGTGATGCGTTTCACGCATCAATTACTCGAATATTTGCGCTTTACTGGATAAGCGCCGTTGCGCATCATGCTGGCCGTGCCGCCCGAACCGGGCGGCGCTTCCGCTTTTACCGGGGACGAGACCAGCCATGACCGCACAAGTACAAGACAAACACCTTTATACCGAGGCAGAACTCACCGACCTGGGTACCCGGGCCTTCATGGGGTTGGGCCTGCCCGAGGCCGACGCCGCGGACGTGGCCCGCATCCTGGTGCTGGCGGACCTCTTCGGCTTGTCCACGCATGGATTGAGCCGGATCGAATCCTATGGCGATCGCCTGCAGGTACAGGGCATCAACGCCCGCGCCCGGGTCAGCACGCAAGCGGTGGCGCCGGCGCTGCGGCTGGTCGATGGCGACAACGGCGTCGGGCCGCTGGTGGGCATGCATGCGCTGCGCGCGGCCATGGAAGCCGCCGAGTCCTGCGGCGTCGGCGTCGCCTTCGCCCGCGGCAGCAATCACTTCGGGCCGATATCGCCCTACGGCCTGATTGCCGCGCAGGCCGGCTACGCCAGCATCATCGGCAGCAATGCCACGACCACGATCGCGCCCTGGGGCGGCAGCGACGCCAGGCTGGGCAACAGTCCGCTGGGCTTCGGCGTACCCAATCCGGACGGCGATCCTTTCCTGCTGGACATGGCCATGAGCGTGGTGGCGCGCGCCAAGATCCGCAACGCGCTGAAGGCCGGCCAGTCCATTCCGGATACCTGGGCCACCGACGCCGGCGGTCGCCCCACCACGGACCCCAAGGCGGCCCTGGACGGCTTCCTGCTGCCCATCGGCGGGCACAAGGGCTATGGGCTGGCACTGCTGGTGGACATGTTCTCCGGCGTGCTCGCCAATGCCGCCTACCTCACGCACGTGAAGTCCTGGGTCGACGCGCCGGACGAGCCACAGAACCTGGGCCATTTCTTCATCCTCATCGACACGCGCAAGCTGGGTTCGACGCAATGGCTGGCCCAGCGCATGAACGACTTCGCCGCCATCCTGCACGATAGTCCGCCGGCGGATCCCGCGCGGCCGGTCATCGTCCCCGGCGAGATCGAGCTGGCCAAGATGGCGCGCCAGCGCCGCGAAGGCATCGCGCTGGATGCGGCGACAGTGGCGCTGCTGCGCCAGCACGCCGCCAAGTCGCCCGCGTAGAACATACAGCCCGCGCACACGCGGGCAGCATCGAAAAGCAATAAAGCCCGCTCGCCCGCGCACACGCGGGCGGCGTCGAAAAAGCATAAGGAGACTGCAATGTGGAAGACCATGGGCAAGCTGGTCCTGTTCGCGCTGGCCCTGCCATGCATGCATGCGCAGGCGCTGGCCGCCGGGACGGGCAACTATCCGAACAAGCCGATACGCGTGATCGTGCCCTACGTGGCGGGCGGCGCGGCCGACATCACCGCGCGCGTCATCGCGCAGAAGATGTCGGTCAGCATGGGCGTGGCTCTGGTGGTGGAGAACAAACCGGGCGCCAACGGCATGATAGGCACGGACTTCGTCGCCAAGGCACAGCCGGACGGCTATACGCTGCTGCTGGACGCCAGCGGGCCGCTGGTGGTGAATCCCTCGCTCTATGCGCGCAAGACCCCTTACGACCCCGTCAAGGACTTCGCGCCCATTTCGCAGATCGCCAGCTACCAATACGTGCTGGTCGTCCCGCAGAAATCGACGATACGCAGCCTGGACGACCTGATCGCGCAAGCGCGCGCCCATCCGGGCCAGCTCAGCTACGGCTCGGCGGGTGTCGGCGCCGGCGGCCATCTGGCGGGCGAGCTGCTGGCCCTGACGACTCACACGCAAATGACGCATGTCCCGTATAAAGGCAATGCCCAGGCCTTGACCGACGTGCTGAGCGGGCAACTGTCGTTCACCTTCGATACGGTGGTGACGTCCGCCCCGCAGATACAGAGCGGCCGCCTGCGCCCCTTTGCCGTCTCGGGCCCGCATCGCGCCGCCGTGCTGCCCGATGTCCCCACCATGGAAGAGCTGGGCTATAAAGGCTTTGCGGTGACGCAATTCCAAGGGCTGCTGGCGCCGGCCGGTACCGATTCGCGGATCATCGCGCGCCTGCACGACGAAGTGGTCAAGGCATCGCGCGACCCGGACGTGGTGCGCAAGCTGGTGACGGAGGGCGGGAATGACATGGTGGCGGGCACGCCGGAGCAGTTCGCCGCGCAGATCCGTTCGGATCTGGAGCTTTACCGCCGCCTGATCGAGGATGCCGGCATACCCAAGCAATAAGCCTGAACGGGCACGGAAGGCGGCCGCCACCTGGCCGCAACGGAGCGTAGACATGTATCAACTGGATGTCCTGATCAACGGCTATCCCGGGCGCAGCCTGTTTCACGGCACCCTGGGGTGGAGCACCACCACGTTGTTGCGTGGCGAGGGCCGCAATATCCTGGTGGACGTCGGCGCCTTCGGCGCCCGTCATTTGCTGAAGCAGCAACTGACCGAGCTGCGCATGGAGGCCGGCGACATTACCGACGTGGTGCTGACCCACGCGCATTACGATCATTCCCTCAACTTCACCTTGTTCCCCAATGCCACGGTGTGGATCGGCGACCTGGAACTGGAGTGGGCGGCCGCCCAGCCGCCAGGATTCAATCCGCTGCCGGAACTGTATGTGCGTGAACTGACGGTGTCGCCGCGCGTGCGCCGCATTGCCGACGGCGAACGGTTCCTGCCGGGCTTCACGGCCATCGTGGCGCCGGGCCATACGCCTGGCCACCTGCTGTTCACGGTATCAGGCGCCGCGCAGCCCCTGTTGTTCACCGGCGATGCCGCCAAGAATCGCGCCGAGCTGCTCAGCATGAGCGTCAACGACACGTATGATATGCAGGCCAGCCGCGCGACGCTGGAGCTGATCTGGACGACGTGGCGGCGGGAACCGGACACTTTATTGATTCCCGGCCATGACTTGTGCATGCGGCTGGACGGCACGGGCCAGCCGGTCTATGTCGGCGAGCGGCGCGCGGCCATGAAGGCCTGGTTTGGCGAAGACCTGGAGCCCACCGTCATCGATCTATGCTGCGGCGGCGAGACCGCCCGCTACAGCGCCTGAGGCCTGGCTGCGCACGCCCTTCCGGCTGGCCGCAGCCAGGTTCGCTTCAAGACCCATTATGTGAGAGATCCGCTATGCCGCTCGATCCGCAAGTCCTGCAGCAGTTCATTCCCACCGGCCGCCTGCGCGCGTCCATCAATGTCGGCAATCCCATCCTGGCGCGCCGCGACGACGGTCCCGGAGGCGCCGCCGGCGTCTCCGTGGACCTGGCGCGTGCCTTCGCCAAGCGGCTGGGCGTGGAGCTGGAACTGGTGGTCTTCGACAGCGCGGGCAAGTCGGTGGATGCCGTTACCGCGGAACAGGCCGATATCGGCTTTTTCGCCATCGACCCGGTGCGCGGCGCCGGCATCAACTTCACCGACGCCTATGTGCTGATCGAGGGCGCCTATCTGGTGCGTGAAGATTCGCCGCTGCGCGACCGCACTGAAGTCGATCGCCCCGGTACGCGGGTGACGGTAGGCAAGGGCAGCGCCTATGACCTGTACCTGACGCGCGAGCTCAAGCAGGCCGAGATCGTCCGCGCGCCGACCTCGCCGGCCGTCGTGGATTTCTTCGTCGCCGAGAAAACCGAGGTCGCGGCCGGGGTCAAGCAGCAGCTGGAAGCCGATATGCAACGCGTGCCGGGCCTGCGCCTGCTGCCGGGCAGTTTCATGGTGATCCGCCAGGCGATGGGCCTGCCCAAAGGGCGCGGCGAAGCCGCCGCCAACGAACTGCGCGCCTTCGTCGAGGAAATGAAGGCCAGTGGCTTCGTCGCCGATGCACTCGAGCGCCATCACATCGAAGGCGCCGCCGTGGCGCCCGCGGCGGCCTGACACCCCCATGCATGGCCGTTGCGCGGCCATGCGCGAATCGCTGTTCAGCGCCGCGTGGCCGGGATCTCCGCCACGCGGCTGATGAAGGCGTCCAGCGCGGGATTGTCATGCCTTTCGCGCCAGGCCAGATAGAGCTCGGCGTGCAGCCTGTTCTGCGCCAGCGGCAGGAAGGACACGCCGTCCAGGCGCAGCTCGCGCGCGGATTCCGGCACCAGGCCCGCGCCCAGTCCCGCGCGCACCAGGCCCAGCAGCGTGTGCGTCTGTCCCGCGTACTGGACGTAGTCGGGCTCCACGCCGGCCAGCGTCAGGGCGGCGGCGATCCGGTCGTAGAAATACTTGCCTTCGCTGGGCGCATAGGCGACGAAGGGCTGCCGGTGCAGCGCCCGCAGCGGAACGGCCTTGTGGGCCAGCAGCGGCGACCTGCGGGGAATGGCCACCACCATGGGTTCGCGCTGGATCAGGTGGTGCGCCAGGCCGTCCTGCCGCGGCAAATGGCGCGCGAGTATGGCGTCGAGTTCACCCGCCACCAGCAGCCTGCCCAGGTCCGTGGACACGCGTTCGCGCAGATCGATGGCCACGTCCGGCAGGATCTTGCCGGCCTTCATGACCCAATCGGGTACCAGGCGGTAGGCCGCGACCGCGGTGAATCCCAGCGTGACGTGTCCCGCCTCGCCTCCGGACGCTCGCCGCGCGGTGGATGCCGCGCGTACGGAATAGGCCAGCAGGTGGCGCGCATCGCGCAGGAAGTTGCGGCCGGCGGATGTCAACGTGACTACGCGGCTGCTGCGCTCCAGGAGCGTGACGCCCAGGCTCTGCTCCAGCAACTGTATCTGCCGGCTGAGCGGCGGCTGCGTCATGCACAGCCGCGCTGCGGCGCGGCCGAAGTGCAGTTCTTCCGCGACCGCGACGAAGCATTCGAGTTGGCGCAATTCCATCGATATAAGCCTTGTATTGATCGTTGCTATTTATAGCTCGATTGCGCTCCCCGCCGCGCTTCCTTCCTATACTGGCCCGCATAACGAAGCCGGGTCTGGACCGGAGGAGACGACATGAAGATTTCAACGCGAGCCCGTCGCGCCATGGCGACGTGCGCGGCTTTGGCCCTGGCCGTCGCGGTGGCGCTGGTGCCCGGCACGGCCGCCGCCGACGATTTTCCCTCACGGCCCATCAGCCTGATCGTGCCATTCTCGCCAGGGGGCGGCACCGACATTTCCGCGCGGCTGCTGGCGGCGGCACTGGGCCAGCAGCTGAATGCGTCCGTGGTGGTCGATAACCGCCCCGGCGCCGGCGGGCAGATCGCCGCCGACCTGGTCGCGCGCGCCACGCCCGACGGATACACGCTGCTTTTCGCCAATTCCGGCATGCTGGCCATCAACCCCTGGCTGTACAAGCTGCACAGCGATCCCGCCAAGGCTTTCGTCCCCGTGTCCATGTTTTCGGACCTGCCTTTCGTGCTGGTGGTGCCGCCGGCGCTGCCGGCCAGGTCCGTGGCCGAACTGGTGGCGCTGGCCAAGTCGCAGCCGGGCGCGCATACCTTCGCCAGTTCGGGGACCGGCGGCGCGCCGCATCTGGCGGGCGAGATCTTCCAGCAGGCGACCGGCGTGCAACTGACGCACGTCCCGTACAAGGGCGGCGGTCCTGCCATGACCGACCTGATGGCGGGGCGCGTCGATATGCTGTTCGCTTCGGTGCTGGAGACGGTGACCTACGTCAACGCCGGCAAGCTGCGCGCGCTGGCGGTGACGGGACCGGAGCGGTCGCCCGTCATGCCCGACGTGCCCACGCTGGACCAGGCCGGGGTGCACAATGCGCAGACGGGTTCGTGGACGGCGGTGTTGGCGCCGGCTGGCACGCCGCCGGCAATCATCGATAAACTGTCGCTCGCGATCCGCCAGGTGGCGGAGCTGCCGGACGTCAAGGAAAAGCTGATTTCCCAAGGCGCCGTGCCGCACGGATCGACGCCGCAGGAACTGGCCCGGCTTGCCGCCCAGGAACGCGCCCGCTACGGCGACATCATCAAACTGCGCAACCTGCGCGTCGATTAGGAGACGCGGGCTGCGTCCCACATGCGAAACGAGACATGCCTACCGCTACAGATGCCGTGAACCACGATGCCGATAGCCGCAAGGACGGCGCCGATGGCGCGCCCGCCGAAATCCTCATCGCCGGGCCCTTGCTGCCCGAGCTCATGCAGCGCATCGAGGCGAAGTATCGTGTGCATCGCTGGTGGGAGATCGCCGACACGGCGGCATTCCTGAAGGCCCATGGCGCTTCCATACGCGGCATCGCCACCAGCGGCCGCTACGGCGCCACGAGGACCATGATCGAGTCCTTGCCGGCGCTGGAAGCCATCGTCAGCTTCGGCGTGGGGATCGATCCCATCGACATGGAGGCCGCGCGTGAGCACGACGTGGTGGTGACCAATACGCCGGGCGTGCTGGACGATTGCGTGGCCGACACCGCGCTGGCCCTGATGCTGGCCGTGTCGCGGCGCATCTGCGAACTCGATCGCTTCGTGCGCGCGGGACGCTGGCGCAGCGAAACGCCGCCGATGGGCCGCAAGCTCGGCGGCCGGCGTTGCGGCATTCTGGGATTGGGCAATATCGGCCGCCAGATCGCGCGCCGTGCCGAAGCCTTCGGCATGGATATCGCGTATCACAACCGTACGCCGCGCAGGGACGTGCCTGCGCACTTCATGTACTGCGAGGATATCCATGCCCTGGCGCGGGCCAGCGACGTCATGGTGCTTGCCGTCCCGGGCGGTTCCGGCACGCAGCGCGTGGTCGATGCCGGCGTGCTCGACGCCCTGGGCCCGCAAGGCATACTGGTGAACGTCGCGCGTGGCAGCGTGGTGGACCAGGATGCGCTGGTCTGCGCGCTGCGGGAAGGGCGGTTGGGCGGGGCCGGCCTGGACGTTTTCGAGAACGAGCCGGAGGTCCCGGAGGCGCTGTGCGCGATGGACCAGGTCGTGCTGTCGCCGCATATCGGCAGCAGCACGGTGGAAACCCGCCAGGCCATGGCGGACCTGGTCATGGCCAACCTGGATGGATGGTTCGAAAGGCGGCGTCCCCTGACGCCGGTCGCCTAGGCCGGCCGCACCTGGCCGGCCGCACCTGGCCAAGGCAGCCGCGGGGGGGCGTCATCGCGTCCCGAAGCGTCCCGCTATGCCTGGATGTCCTCGTTGACCAGGACGTACCGGATGAAACCGCTGTGCTCGGTGTACTTGTCGTAGAGTCCGCGCGCCCGGTAATTGTTCTCCCGCGTCTGCCAGTACAACCGGGACCATCGGCGCGCCTTCATCTGGTCCACCAGCCAGTCGATCAACAGCTTGCCGGTACCCTGGGCGCGTACGTCGGGGTCGACGAACAGGTCTTGCAGATAGCACACCGGTGTCAGGGTCGATGTGTTTTCGTGCAGCAGATAGTTGGCAATGCCGATGACGTGTCCGGCCGGGTCTTCAGCGACGATGGCGTGCACGGGGGCGGCGGGGTCCAGTATGCGCGCCCAGGTATGGCGGGTCACGGCCTCGTCGGGCTCGCGCTCGTAGAAGCGTGTGTAGGCGTCCCACAGGACGCGCCACCGCGCTTCGTCACGCGGGTCTATGGGTCGGATGGTGAGTGGCATGAACGCTCGCCGGAAGGACGTTGCGATGCCGCCCAGGTGGCCGGCGCGGCCTGCCTAGCGCGGAAACAGCTGATCGTACACGTCGCTGGCCAGGCCCTGCAATTGGTCCGGCGGCAGGTCGCCGTTCAAGGCGTAGCCGTTCTCCACCCAGTAGAAGGCGGTGCCGCTGGCCGACCGGACCGAGCGGAAAGCGGTTTCCCGGGGCGCCACGCCAGCGGGGAAGACCGCGACGTACAGCGTGACGCGGCGTCCGCGCTCATCCTCATACATGAACTGCGCGCGCGCCGCCGCGACCTTCGCCGTGTCCTGCGCGACGCCCTCGCCGGATAGCAGCCGGCCGCCCAGCAAGCGGAAGCCGCGGTCCTGCAGTACCGGCGCGGCCAGCGGACGGCCCAGGCGCCGGCTCAGCCATTGCACGAGATGCGCTTCTTCCTGCGCGCCGACTTCGACGGGATGCCGTACTTCAGGAGAGAACACCGCGTACGCCGCCGCGGCGTCGCGTACGAACTGCGGCGTGGCGGATGCGGTGGCCGTGGCGGCGGTCCTGCCGTCGATGGGGCCCATGCCAAGCTGCCATGCGCGCATGCCGGCCGCCCCCACGACCACCAGCAGCATGGCGGCGCATGCCTGGATCCAGGGATTCCAGCGCCGGCGGCTGTGGCGCAACACCGTCTCGGCGAGCGCGGCCGGGGCCGGGCCGATATCGCTTGCGTGATGCAGGCGGCGCAGCGCGAAGCGCTGGGCGTGCCAATGCGCGACGCGCACCGCGGCGTCGGGATGGCGTCTCAGATGCTGCAACACCGCCGCGACCCGGGACGCGTCCAGCTGGCCGTCGACGAAGGCGTGCAGATCGTCATCGGAGACAGGGGCGTCGGTTTCCATCATCGCTTCACTAGATGCAAGGGGGCGGCCGCCTCTTCCGGTCCGGCCATGGCGGCGCGCACGGCTTCCCGCGCGCGGTGCAGCCGCGACATGACCGTGCCCACGGGCACCTGCAGGATGTCGGCGGCCTCGGCATAGGTGTATTCCTCCACGGTCACCAGCAGCAGCACGGTGCGCAGCGTGGGGGTCAGGCGCGCCAGCGCGCGCTCCAGGTCGAGCATTTCCGGCGCATGCGCCATGGGCTCGTGCGCCAGATCGGTATCTTCGTCCCAGGTGTCGTGATTGTCGTCATGGCGCCAATCGCGCACCCGGTTCAGGTACAGGTTGTGCATCAGGGTCATCAGCCAGGCGCGCAGGGCGGTTCCCGGCTTCCACAGCGACCATTTGGCGCAGGCGCGTTCCAGCGTGTCCTGCACCAGGTCGTCCGCGCTGGCCGCGTCGCCCGCCAGCAGGCGGGCATAGCGGCGCAGCGACGGAATGTGGGCGAGGATCTGCTCCACGCCCGAACCCGATGCCATGGCCTTATTAGGGCTTAGCCGCGTGCCAGACGCCGCCGACGCCGTCGCCGGTCTTGTCGCCGGCGGCCTTGTCCTTGGTCCAGTAGTACACCGGTTGGCCCTTGTAGGCCCATTGCTTGGAGCCGTCGTCACGGGTGACGACCGTCCACTGGCCTTCGGCCTTGGCGCTGGCCGGAGCCATCAGCGGCGGCCAGTTGGTGGCGCACTTATCGTTGCAGACGCTCTTGCCGGAATTGGCGGTGTCTTTGTCGAACGTGTACAGCGTCATGCCTTTTTCGCCGACGAGGACGCCATTGCTGGTCTTGGCCGGGGGGGCGGCGACGGCGCCGGTGGCGACCAGCAGGGCGGCGGCGCCCAGGGCGGAAAGCGTGAAGTTGCGAACCATAAGACCTCCGTGTGGTGGGTTTGCATGGGAGTGCAACACGGCAGGGGCCCGATTTATTCCATCGGGTTGTTCCATCGGGTTGTTCCAATGGGCCGGCGCGTGCCTGTCCAGCTTACTCCCGCTGGCCGCCATCACTTGGCCGGCGCCGCCTGCGTCAGCTCGGCGACGACGTCCACCACTTGCTCCAGGGCTACCTTGATATGCGCGCGCAGCGCGTCCACCGCGCCCTTGATATCGCCCTTTTCGGCGTGTTCAATCAATTCCAGGTGCTCGGCGTGCGCCTGCTGGCGCAGCGGCACGTTGACGACCTGGAAGCGCAGGTAACGGTCCCCGCGGTCGTGCAACTGGCGCAGGACGTTCATGGCCAGGTCGCGCCGGGCGGGAAGGTACAGGGCTTCGTGCAGGCGCCAGTTGACCCGGCCCCAGTCGGCCGCGTCGGCGTGGCGGGTCGCCTCCAGCGCCGCGCGCGCCGCGTCCAGCCGCCCGCCGCCACCCGCGCGGATGGCCTCGCCGAACAACCAGGGTTCGATCTGCAGGCGCAGTTCGAAGGTTTCCACCACGTCGCCGGCCGAGATGCCGCAGACATAGGCGCCGCGGTGGGCATGCACCGCGACCAGGCCTTCGGCTTCCAGGCGGCGGATGGCCTCCCGCACGGGGATCCTGCTGACCCCGAGTTCGTCCGCCAGCGCTTCCTGGCGCAGGGGCGCGCCGGGACGCAGATGTCCCGACAGGATCTGCTGGCGCAGGGCATCCAGCACCAGGTCGACCGTCGTGCGCCGCACGAGCTTGGTATCCCCAGGGGGGGAGGGCGGATGGTTCATGGCTCTCACGTAAACCCTAGGACTGATCTTGTTGACCCTGGGATAGCGCGCAGTTTAGCATGGGGTCCGTATCCAGGATATTGGATCCAATCTAACTGACGGTCTCATGCGGGTTTCTGTTGGCGGTTCGCCACGGTGGCCCTCCTGGGGCCGTGTGCGGCGCAGCCGCGCCTTCGTGCCCTTGGAGTGAGCTTTCCATGAATCGCCGTCATTTCGTCGCAGCAACCCTGGTCGCCGCCGTGGCCAGCAGCCTGGGCCTGCCGGCCTGGGCACAATCCACCGATTTCGTGGTGGGCGCGCTCAGCCCCCTGACCGGGTCCGGCGCGCCTTACGGACCGGGCATGGTCAAGGCCATTCAATTGGCCGCCAAGGAAATCAACGCGGCCGGCGGCGCGCAGGGCGCGCAATTCCGCGTCGTGGCGGAAGACACCCAGACCGCGCCGCAGGCAGCCGTGACCGGCGCCAAGAAAATGATCGAGGTCGACAAGGTGCGCGCCATTATGGGGTGCTGGAGCTCCGGCGAGTCGCTGGCCGTGATTCCGCTCACCAACGAGGCCAACATCCCCTTGATGCATGCCTCGGGCGCGCCGGCGCTCAGCGCGGACGCCAACCCCAAGCGCCTGGGCTTCCGCTTCCAGGCCACCAACGGCCGTTTCGGCCAGGCCTTCGCCAAGATCGCCGAGCGGCAGGGCTACAAGCAGCCGGCTACCATGGCGTTCAACAACGCATCGGGCATCGGCAACACCGAAGGGTTCACGCAAGCCTGGAAGGCCGCCGGCGGCAAGGTGGTCGCCAGCGTGGTGTACGAGCCCAACCGGCCGTCCTACCGCTCCGAGCTGCAGTCCGTGCTGCGCGCCAAGCCCGACGTGATCGTGACGGGCTCGTACCTGGCCGACACCACCATCCTGCTGCGCGAGTGGTACCAGACCGGCATCGACACGCATTGGATCATTCCGGGCTGGGCCGCCAATGCGGATCTGATCAAGGCCTTGGGACCCAAGGTGACCGAAGGCGTGATTTCGGTGGAATCCGTCAGCAACGAAAACGCGCCCAACTATGTCCACGTGCGCGACGCGCTGGGCAAGGAAGGCGTGGACGTGGCGGGCAATGTCTATGCCCCGATGGCCTACGACCAGGCCATCATCCTGGCGCTGGCCGTGCAGGCCCTGGGTCCAAAGGCGACCGGTCCGGAGCTGGCCAAGAAAGTGCATGAGATGGGCACGCCCGGCGGCGAGGTCGTGTACAGCTTCGCCGACGGCAAGAAGCTGCTGGAGGCAGGCAAGCGCATTACCTATGTCGGCGCCTCCAGTGCCCTGAACTTCGACCAGTACAACGACGTCACGCCGGACTTCGCTGCGTCCTTCGTCGAAAACGGCAAGCTGGTGCGCAAGTACGTGGTCAAGCTCTAAGGCCGCGGCGTGTCGTACGCGGATTACATCAATCTGGTCATCAACGGGCTGGTGGAAGGGCTGATCATCGCCCTTCCGGCCCTGGCCCTGACGCTGGTCTACGGGCTGGCCCGCTTTCCCAATGCGGCGACGGGCGACTTCGTCGCGGTGGGCGGCTACGCGGGCCTGGCGGCGCATCATCTGAGTGGTTCCCTGGTCGTCGCCGGGCTGGCGGGCGCCATCGGCGGCGCGGCGGCTTCGGTGTTGGCCTATCTGCTCGCATTCAGGCCGGTGATTCGCCGGTCGGTCATCACATTGCTGCTGACGTCCATCGGCGTGGGCTTCGTCATCCGCGCCGTGCTGGGCGTGGCGTTCGGCCACGATCCACGCGCCTTCGACATGCCCCTGGATCGCGCCTGGCGCTTCGGCGACGTGTCCATCGCGCCGGCCGACCTCAATCTGGCGGCCCTGACCCTGGTGACGCTGGCGCTGGTGTTCTTCATGCTGTATGCGACGCCGCTGGGCCGATCGCTGCGCGCCATCGCCGACGATCCCGACCTGGCGCGGGTCAGCGGCATCCGGCGCGAACGCTGCATGCTGGCCATGTGGACCATCGCCGGGCTGGTCTGCGGCATCGCGGGCACCGTGACCGGCATGCGCACCGTGGTCTATCCGGATGCCGGCTGGAACCTGTTGCTGCCGGCCTTCGCGGCCGCGGTGGTGGGTGGCCTGGGCAATCCGGTCGGGGCTGTCATGGGCGCGCTGCTGCTGGGCGTGCTGCAGGAGCTGTCCACACCGTTCGTGGGCTTCGTCTACAAGATCGCGCTGGGCTACGTGTTCATGATGATCGTGCTGCTGCTGCGTCCGCAGGGGCTGTTCAACCGGCCGGTGGGAGTGCGCTGATGTTGACCTATCTGCTGTCCATCCTGGTGATCATGGGCATCTACATGCTCCTGGCGCTGGCCCTGGACCTTCAATACGGGTTCACCGGCCTGATCAACTTCGGGCTGGCCGGCTTCTTCGGCGTGGGCGCCTACACGTCGGCGCTCCTGACCTTGAAAGCGGGATGGACGCCGCTGCTTTCCTTTCCCGCCGCCATGCTCGTCGCGGCTCTCCTGGCCTGGCCGCTGGGACGCGTGGCCTTGCGGCTGCGCGACGATTACCTGGCCATCGTGACCTTGGGCTTTTCCGAAATCGTCCGGCTGGTGCTGGTGCAGGAACAATGGCTGACCAATGGCGTGCAGGGCGTCCCCGGCGTGCCGCGCCTGGGCGCCGGCTGGGGCGACGCGCGCTTCAGCGACAGCCTGTTGCTGGGGCTGCTGGCCTTGTCCATCGTCGTGGCGGTGGCGCTGCTGCGCCGGGTGACGCACAGTCCCTACGGCCGCACCATACAGGCGGTGCGCGACGACGAAACGGCGGTGCGCGTGCTCGGCAAGGAGCCGGCCCGCTTCAAGACCCAGGTGCTGATGCTGGGCGCGGCGCTGTCCGGGCTGGCGGGCGCCTATTTCGCGCATTACATGACGTATATCGTCCCCGACCAGTTCGTCCCGCTGATCACCTTCTATGTCTGGATGGCCATCATCATGGGCGGCGTCGCGCGCCTGTCGGGCAGCGTGGCGGGCGCCGTGCTGCTGGTGCTGTTCCTGGAAGGCGTGCGCTTCACCCGCGGCATCATTCCCGGCGTATCGGATGCCGACATGGGCAGCGTGCAGCTGGGCGTGGTGGGCTTGATCCTGATCCTGTTCATGCGCTGGCGGCCGCAAGGCCTGTTCGGCGCCAGGGGAGCGCGATGACAGCCTTGGCACCGAACGAGGCCAGCCTGGCGACCGCGGGCATATCGTTGTCGTACGGCGATTTCCAGGTGCTGGACGATGTGACCCTTTCCATGAGCCTGGACGGGCTGCACGGCATGATCGGCCCCAATGGCGCCGGCAAGAGCACTTTCTTTGCCGTGCTGAGCGGTTTTCTCCCACCGTCCGCCGGCACGGTCAGCTTCGGCGGCGCGGTGCTGCGCGGCGCGGGACCGGCGGCGCGGGCGCGCCTGGGCCTGGGCCGGACCTTCCAGATCCCGCGCGAATTCACCCACCTGACGGTGCGGCAGAACCTGATGGTCGGGCCGCGCGACCAGCCCGGCGAATCCTTGCTGCCCTTGTTTTTCGCCCCTGGCCGCGTGCGCCGCGCCGAGGCCGAGATCGCCGACCGCGCGCAGCATATCCTGGACTTCCTCAAGCTGAACGCGGTGGCGGACAAGCCGGCCGGCGGCCTTTCCGGCGGCCAGAAGAAACTGCTGGAGTTGGGCCGCGCGCTGATGTCCGAGCCCCGGTTCATCCTGCTGGATGAACCCTACGCGGGCGTCAATCCGGTATTGATCGAAGAAATCTCGCAGCGTATCCGCGAGATCAACGCCGAGCGAGGCATAGGTTTCCTGATCATCGAGCACAACCTGATGGCGCTGAATCGCCTGGTGTCCGACCTGTACGTGCTGGATGGCGGGCGCCTGCTGGCGCACGGGCATCCCGAACAGGTGCTGGCGGATCCACGCGTGCGTGCCGCCTATATGGGCGCGCTGGCGCCCGTGACCACGGAGGCGCCATGACCAGCTCCGTGCTACGGCTGGCCGACCTGCGTGGCGGCTACGGCGACACCGATATCCTGAAGGGCATTTCCCTGCACGTGCTGCCCGGCGAGATCGTGACCATTGCCGGCACCAACGGCGCCGGCAAGTCGACCATCATCAAGGCCGTGATGGGCCTGCTGCCCCGCACCTCGGGACAGGTCGTCCTGCGCGACCGCGACATCGCCGCCTTGAGCGTGGAGTCGCGCCTGGACCGCGGCATCGGCTACGTCCCGCAGGTCGCCAACGTGTTCGGCTCCTTGACCGTCCACGAAAACCTGCTGGTGGTGCAGGGCGTCAAGCGTCCGCGGGCGCGGGCGGACGCGATGTACCAGCTCTTTCCCGCGCTCGTGCGCCACCGCCGCCGCGCGGCCGGCACCTTGTCCGGCGGCGAGCGGCAGCAACTGGCGTTCGCCCGGGCGTTGATGCGCGAACCGGATATGCTGCTGCTCGACGAGCCGACGGCGGCGCTTTCGCCGGCGCGCGTGGACGAGATCTTTGCCTACGTACAGGCGCTGCCGGCCGCCGGCACCACGGTGCTGATGGTGGAACAGCGCGCCCGCCAGTCGCTCGCGGTCAGCCAGCGCGGCTACATCATCGACCAGGGCGCGGTGGCCATGGAAGGCGCCGCCCGGGATCTGCTCGACGATCCGCGCGCGGCCGACCTTTTCCTGGGCAAACACGATGCGTAGAACGGAAAGAGCATGAAGGAACTTGTCGTCGTCGGCGCGGGCGTGATCGGGCTGGCCTGCGCGCGGCGCGCGCAGCAAGCGGGCTGGCGTGTCACCCTGTTGGACCGCGATTTCGAAGGAGACCGCGCCTCCCACGGTAATGCCGGCGGCATCGCCGTCAGCGAATCGACACCGATCGCGGTGTCGGGATTCAGCCTGAAGGCCGCCCGCTGGCTGCTGGACCCGCTGGGGCCGCTGGCCATCCGCCTGTCCCATGCGCCGCGGCTGCTGCCGTGGCTGCGCGTATTCAACCAGGTCGGCCGGCCAGAACACTTCCGCCGTATTTCGCGAGCGCTGGCCGCGCTGAACGACCGCGCACTGGCCGACCTGGCGCCCCTGCTGGACGACCTGGGCCTGGCGAGCCAGCTGCACCGCCGCGGCGCGCTGACGGTCTACGAGACCGATGCGGCCTATGCGGCGGATGCCGGGGAATGGGCCTGGAAGCGCGAACTGGGCGTGCGCTGGCGTCCCGTGTCCGCCGACGAACTGCGCCAGCTGGAGCCCGCGCTGGCGCCGGTATTCCGCCACGCGATCATGCTGGAGGACTGGGCCCACGTGGACGATCCGCTGAACATCGTGCGGGCCTTGCGCGAACGCATCCGGCAGGATGGCGGCCAGCTGGTGACGGCCGACGTCGCCGCCCTGGCGCTCGACGATCCGGGCCGTCCGGCCGCACTGGGCCGCGATGGCCGCCGCCATGCGGCGGACCGTGTCGTCGTCGCCGCCGGCGCGTGGTCGGGCGCCCTGGCGCGATCCGTCGGCGACCGCGTGCTGCTGGAAAGCGAACGCGGCTACAACACGACGCTGCCCGCCGCGACGGGAATGCTCGACCGCGAGGTCATCTTCGCCGAACGCAAGTTCGTCGCGACGCCGCTGGCGATCGGCCTGCGCATTGGCGGCGCGGCCGAATTCGCCGGCCTGGACGCGGCGCCCAACTATCGCCGCAGCGATGCGCTGCTGGCGCTGGCACGGCGCTATCTGCCCGGCATGGACGAGCGCGACGCGCGCCGATGGATGGGCCATCGCCCCGCCACGCCGGACTCGCTGCCGGTCATCGGCGCGTCGCCGGCGTCGGATCGCGTGTTGTACGCCTTCGGCCATGGCCATCTCGGCTTGACGCAGGCAGCCACGACCGGCGCCATCGTCGGCGACCTGCTTGCGGACGACGACCCTCGCATCGACCTGCGACCCTATTCGATTTCCCGCTTCAACAAGGCGAACCCGCTATGCTGATTCTGAAGAACGCGCGCGTCCTGGACGCGTATCACGAAGACGACGACGGCTCCTACGACGTCGTCGTGGAAGGCGACCGCATCCGCGAGGTGTCGTCGCGGCCGGTGCAGGCAGGCAGCAACGACCAGGTCATCGACGTGGCCGGCCGCACGCTGATGCCGGGCATGATCGATTGCCACGTGCACGTGGTCGCCTCGATGGCGAACCTGGGCACCAATGCGCGCATGCCGGCGGCGTTCGCCACGCTGCGCGCCGTGCCCATCCTGGCCGCCATGCTGCGCCGTGGTTTCACCACCGTGCGCGATGCCGGTGGCGCGGATTACGCCTTGCGCCGCGCGGTGGAAGACGGCCTGATCGATGGCCCGCGCCTGTTCATCGCCGGCAAGGCGCTGTCGCAGACCGGCGGCCACGGCGATTTCCGCGAACGGATAGACCTGAGCGATCCGGACCCCTGTCCCTGCCACCGCAACCTGGGCGCCATCGCCCGCGTGGTGGACGGCGTCGATGCGGTGCGCAAGGCCGTGCGCGAGGAAATGCGCGCGGGCGCGACGCACATCAAGATCATGGCTTCCGGCGGCGTGGCATCGCCCACCGACCCCATCGGCAACCTGCAGTATTCGCGCGACGAGGTCGCCGCCATCGTGGAGGAAGCCGCCTCGCACCAGACCTATGTGATGGCGCACGCCTATACCGGAAAGGCGATCGCGCGCGCGGTCAAGCTGGGCGTGCGCACCATCGAGCACGGCAACCTGGTCGACGACGACGCGGCGGCCGCCATGGCCGAGCACGGCGCTTTCGCGGTGCCCACCCTGGTGACCTACGATGCCCTGCACAAGGTCGGCGCGCAGTTCGGCGTGCCGCCGGAGGCCGTGGCCAAGATCGACGACGTGCGCCTGCAGGGCCTGCAATCGCTGGAGATCTTCAAGCGCCATGGCGTGCGCATGGGCCTGGGGTCGGACCTGCTGGGCGAGATGCACACGTTCCAGAGCGATGAGCTGCGTATCCGTTCGCAGGTATTGAGCAATTTCGAGGTGATCTGCCAGGCCACGCAGGTCGGGGCCGAGATCGTGGGGCAGAAGGACAGGCTGGGGGTGGTGGCGCCGGACGCCTATGCCGACCTGTTGATCGTCGATGGTGATCCCGTCGCGGATATTTCCCTGCTGGGCGGACAGGGCGAGCACCTGTCCATGGTCATGAAGGCTGGCAAGCCGGTGCATTTGCGCTGAAGGTTCTCATGCCGCGGCGGGCTGCCGCCGCGAGCGACTTCCATTTCTTCTATCGGATGAAAATCATGAAAGTTAATTGGGCTGGCGTCTTTCCCGCCGTCACCACCAAGATGAAGGCGGACCAATCCCTGGACCACGACGCTATTGCGGCGGGCCTGGAGCGTCTGCTGGACAGTGGTGTGGGCGGCGTGGTGATGATGGGCATGGTCGGCGAAAACGCGTCCCTGGCACCCGAGGAAAAACTCACGGTGCTGCGGATCGCCAAGGAAACCATCAAGGGCCGCGTACCTATCGTCTCCGGCCTGGCGGAAACCACCACGGCGTCCGCGGGCCGCTATGCCAAGGAAGCGGAGCGCATCGGCGTCGACGGCCTGATGGTGTTTCCGGCCTTGACCTACAAGTCGGATGCGGCCGAAACCATGGCGTTCTACCGCGGCGTCGCGCGCAGCAGCGGGCTGCCCATCATGGTCTACAACAATCCGCGCGGCTATGGGGTCGATATGACGCCCCAGCTGCTGGAGCAGCTGGCCGACGAGCCCACGCTGGCATGCATCAAGGAAGAGACCTACGACACCACGCGCGTCACCGACATCTACGCCCGCCTGGGCGACCGCTATACGGTGTTCTGCGGCGTGGACGACCTGGTGCTGGAAAGCGTCGCCCTGGGCGTCAAGGGCTGGGTGTCGGGCATGGCCAACGCCTTGCCCAGGGAATCCGTGCAACTGCTGGACCTGGCGGTCAAGGGCGACTATGAGCGCGCCCGCGTGCTGTATCGCAAGCTGATCAAGCTGTTCCACCTGGATACGCACGTCAAGCTGGTGCAGTACATCAAGCTGGCGGAAAGCGTCACGGCGGGTTACTCGGAAACGGTGCGCGAACCGCGCCTGCCTTTGACCGGCGCGGAACGCGAAAGCACGCTGGCCATCATCCAGGAAACGTTGGCCGCGCTGAAGGCGGCATGACGCGGGCGAGGTGCGGGGCGCAGCCGGAAAAGTCCCGCAGCACCTTGGTGGCCGCCGTGTAAAGCACGAAGGCCGACGGGTCGCCCAGCAGGTAGCAGATGACGTGCAGCTCCTGCCGCGCCTTTTCGCCATCCTCCGGGCGCGCCAGGTCGGCGCGCGCGACTTTTTCCTCGAAGGTCTCCTTGAATGTCCTGCTGTAGAAGTAGGCGCGTTCGTGGGCTTCCAGCGTGTCGCAGGCCAGCCGGTGCATGAGTCCCAGCCGCAACCGGCCCGCGCTGTCGGCGTCGTCACAGGCGCCCTTGCCGGCGCCCTTGCCGGCGTCGCGAAGCAGGGAGGCCGCTTTCGTCGCCAGCGCGATGAGTTGCTCGCGGATCGCGTGGTGGCCGGGACTGCCGGCCGCCACCGGCGCGTGCAGCTCCGCATACTGCGGCAGGGTGATGGCCAGATGGCTGTAATAGCCGACGATGGCTTCGTCCCAGGCCAGCGCGTCGGTGATGGTGCGGACGACTTCGACGTGGCCGCTTTCCGCGGCTTGCCGGACACCGCTGGTACCCGCGGCGGGTTTGTAAGAGGGGAGCTGCATGGCTTGCCTTCCTTGGGACCATCTGCGTTGCCGTGCCAGGCGCGGCGCGAGGGGGGTAGGTAGGCAAGCGCCAAGGCCGGTTCCGCGACTTCGGAACTTGTCGGACCAATCGACGCCCCCGCCGTGGCCGGACCCGCTGTGACTTGGCGAGGCAGGCGGCGTGGCGAGGCAGGTGGCCCGACAGGCGGGCGCTTTGACAGGGGGGGTCGCCTGGGAGGGCAGGGCAGGCTCGCGAAAGAATCAAGTCATATGTATTAATATCTATAACTTATATAAGACTTCAACGCCGTCCCCGTTTTGCCGTCGCCGTCCGACGGCTGTCTTCCGTCCCGCCTCGCAGCATCATGTCCACGCCCACCGGCACGTTCGCTTCACGTTCCACCTCCAATTCCCATCCGTCCAGCCTGACCCACCGCGAGATCATGCGCGTGATCGGCGGCATCGTGCTCTGCATCCTGCTCGCGGCGCTGGACCAGACCGTCGTCATTCCCGCCGTGCCGGCCATCGCCGCGGATCTGAACGGCTTCGACCATCTTTCCTGGATCGTCGCCGCCTATCTGATCGCCGCCACGGTCACCACGCCGATCTACGGCAAGCTGTCCGACATCTACGGGCGCCGCCAACTGTTGACGGTTTCCATCGGCCTGTTCATCGTCACGTCGGCCATGTGCGCAATGGCCCAGACCCTGGATCAGTTGATCCTGTTCCGCGCCTTGCAGGGCCTGGGCGGCGGCGGCCTGATGTCCCTGGCGCAGGCCGCCATCGCCGACGTGGTGGCCCCACGCCAGCGCGGCCGCTACCAGGGCTATCTGGCGGCGGTCTGGGGCGTGGCGTCGATTGCCGGTCCGCTGGTGGGCGGCTACGTATCCGAGCACCTGTCCTGGCGCTGGCTGTTCTGGCTGAACCTGCCCCTGGGCCTGATCGCCATGTATTCGTGCAATCGCGGCCTGCGCATGCTCAAGCCGCGCGGTGGCAAGATCCGCCTGGACATCCTGGGGTCGCTGCTGCTGGCCTCGACCATCGTGTCATGCCTGCTGGCCCTGAGCTGGGGCGGCGCCAGCTATGGCTGGCTGTCGCCGGAGATCCTCGGGCTGCTCGCGTTGAGCGTGGCGACCCTGGCCGCGCTGGTCTGGCAGGAACGCCGCGCGGCCGATCCGCTGCTGCCGCCGCGCATGTTCCGCAACCGCACCTTCACCTGCGGCGTGGCCGCGTCGTCCCTGGGTGCGCTCGCGATCTTCATGTGCATCTTCGCGCTACCCCTATATTTCCAACTGGTGCGCGGCAACAGCGCGTCGGAATCGGGCTTGTTCGTCACCCCTTTCCTGCTGTCCAACGTGCTGGGCAACATCATCAGCAGCAATCTCGCGCGCCGCACCGGGCGCATGCGGGGCATCCTGTCGGCCGGCTTCATCGGCGGCGCCATCGGGCTCGCGCTGCTCGCCTTCATGGGGCCCACGACGCCGCTGGCCGCGGTACTGGCGGCCACCTTGCTGACAGGCGTCGGGCTGGGTTCCTGCATGGTCGCGACCATCATGGTCGTGCAGAATGCGCTGGATCCGCGCGATATCGGCGCGGGCACCGGCTCGGTGCTGGTGCTGCGCTCCATGGGCAGCGCGTTCGGCAGCGCTTTGGCCGGCACGCTGTTGGGCCTGGGCTTCGCGGGTTCGCTGGCCGCCGCCGGCATCCACCAGCAGATCGACCTGGGCGCGCTGCGCCATGGCAGCGATGTGCTGTCGCAGCTGCCGGCCTCGGCCAAGCTGGTCCTGATGGATGGCGTGGCATCGACCTTCCGCGATATCTTCGCCTTCGGCGCGGGGATCGCGCTGCTGTCCCTGCTGGTGGTGCGCCGCATGCCCGACCTGGAGCTGCGCAGCGGCCTGGCCGCGCACACGCCCATCGGCGACTGAGCCGCCGGGCGGCCGAGCCACGGAGCGGTTCGGCCACCGAGCGGCGCGGCAAGCGCGTCGTGTGGCGTGCGGTGTGCGGTGTGCGGTGTGTGGCGTGTGGCGTGCGGCCTGACACTTCCCATGGGACAATCGTGCGCCATCCGCTCGTGCGGGACTGCACGGCGGTGCGACCCTGGGGAGATCGATTTGCGACCGTCGCGACAGCGGCCAGCCGTGCTGGCCTTTGCCCTGCTTGCCTGCATCCTGCCGGCCGCCGCCATCGCGGGGATCGCGCCCGGCCAGCGGCACTACGCGCGCTATGAATATACGGTGCAGGCCGACAAGCGCTACACCGAAATCCTCACCGTCGAAACGCGGCTGGCCAATGCCGGCATGGCAGCCGAGGCCGGCACCGCGTTTTTCGACTTCGATCCCGCCGACGAAAGCCTGGAAGTGCTGGAGGCCTGGATCGAGCACCCCGACGGCACGCGTATCGACGTGCCGCAGGCCAGCATCTACACGCGGCCCAGCGCCGCCGCGCGCAACGCGCCGGGTTTCGTCGCGACGCAGACCACCACCGTCGTGTTCCCGCAGGTACAGACCGGCAGCGTGGTCCACAGCAAGTGGCGCCATACCATCAAGACGCCGCGGATCTTCGGTTTCAATGCCAACGTGCTGCTGGGGCTGGAATCCCACACGGCGGTGGAAGTCCGCATCGAGGCGCCCGCCAGCCTGCCGCTGGCCTATCGGCAGCGCGGCGGCTTCACCACCGCGGAAAGCCTGGAAGGCGATACGCGCGTAATCACCGCTTCGGCGAATGTCGAGGCGGCGCCGCCGCCCGAACCGTACATGGTTTCCGCCATCGATGTCGGCCCCGGATTCGTCGCGTCGACGTTGTCGGGCTACGAGGAGATCGGCGCCATCTATGCCAGCCGCAGTGCCGGCAAGGCCGTCGTCACGCCCGAGATCGCCGCGCTGGCCCGCCAGGTCGCGGGCACCGCGCAAGGCCTGGACGCCGCTCGCGCCATGCACGATTGGGTGGCGTCGCATATCCGCTACGTGGCGGTGTACCTGGATCCGGCAGACGACCTCGTGCCGCATGACGCCGCCACGGTGCTGCGGAACGGCTATGGCGATTGCAAGGATCACGTGGTGCTGATGCAGGCCCTGCTGTCGGCCATCGGGATACGCGCGGAAGCCGTGCTGGTGAACTGGGACAACCGCATGCAGCCGCTGCCCTTGTGGTCCGGCGCGTCGTTCAATCATGCCCTGGTGTATCTGCCGGACTTCGACGTCTACGGCAATACCACCGATCCCTACGCCGCGCTCGGTGCGCTGGATATCCAGCTTTCCGACAAGCTGGTCGTCATCGCCAGCCCGCAGGGCGAGGTGCGGCGTACGCCGGCGTCGACGCCGGCGCAGAATCGCTTCCGCATGGAAGCGGACGTGTCGATCGCGGCCGACGGCACGGTCTCCGGCGCCAACGCGACGACCGCATCGCCCCGCCTGGAATCGCTGCTGCGTAGCGCCGTCGCCAGCGGCGGATCGCCGGACGCGCTGGGCGGCCGGTTGCTCGCACCCACGCCCGAAGGCGGTTTCGGGTCCCTGCATGCCAGCGACCCGCGCGACCTGTCGCGGCCGCTGACGCTGTCCGGGCGCTGGCGCAGCCCCCATGGCGTGGTGCGCGCTTCTCCGTCCACTTATATGACCGTGCCGCTGGGGATAGACATGACGCCTCACGGTGACATGCGCGCCTATCTTGCACGCGACGGCAGGCGCCATTTTCCCCTGATGATGGGCGCGCGCGACTACACGTGGATCTATCGGATACGCCTGCCGGCTGGCGCGGTGGTGGAGCATTTGCCGGCCGACGTCGACGTGGCGACGCCCGCCGGGCAAATGACCGCGCGCCACGTGCGGGAGGCGGACGGAATCACGGTGACCCGCCACCTGCGGGTCGACGCGGACATCTATCCGGCCGACGCGTACCCCGCGGTGGAAACCCTGCTGTATGCCTACATCGACGCGCTGCGTTCGGTGCTGGTCTATCGTCCGGCGCCTTGATGCCGGCGCGCGCCGGCATGTCAGGCCATCAGGCCATCAGGGAACCAGGGACAAGCCGATGCCGATCTGCGAACGTTGCCGTTGGTTGTAGGCCAGCAGCGTGTCGCCATAGCCGTTGAAGTACTGCAGGTGCAGGTAGCCGTTCATGTTCAGGAAGGTGCGCTTCAATGGCCACGCCAGGTCCAGCTGGGTGGTGCGCCGCGCGCTGTCGCCCTGGCGATACATGACCGATGCGACCAGGCCGTTGTCCTGCGCCCAGCGCAGGTGGTAATCGACCCAGCCGGTGTAATCCGTGTAGTCGCGGTTTTCGTCACCCAGGGCGAAGTAGCCCTTGATGCGCGGCGCGAAGGTCAACGTGCTTCCGCCTTCGAAGCGGTAATTCAGGGCGGGTTGCACGAAGGCGTCGTTGACCGAACGCGAGTCGTCGCCGGCCTTGCCGTTCGATGCATGCTCGACGCCGCTGGCCAGGCCCAGGCTCCAGTCGTTGCTCTTGGACTGCCACACCTTGTCCGACAGCCAGAACAGGCTGGGGTTGAAGGTGGTGTCGATGAAAGGCCGCGAGTCGCCCTGCAGGTCCCACACCGAGGTCTGCGTGTAGGCCAGGTACAAATGATCGAGGAAACCCGGCTGCTCGCCGCGATCCGGCGTGAACAGCCGGTACTTGAAGCTGAATTGGAATTTGGCCGTGGTGCGATCGCGGGTACGCAGGTCGAAATAGGTGGGCTCGTATTCCGACAGCCCGGCGCGCAGGCGATCGAAGGCCGGATTGCCGGTCGCGTTGGCGTCCGTGGCGACGGCAACCTGGGTCGGCGCGGGGCCGGCGGTCGGCGACACGCCGGTGGCTTCGACCTCCGCCGGAGGCAGGGGTTTGCCGGTGCGCGCATCCACCACCGGAACGTCGGCCGGCTTGCCGGCGATGGCGCCGATGCCGCTGGCGTCCAGCGCCATCAGGGCGGGCTCGCCTTCGATGGAAACCGCCTGCAGGCCGGTCGCGGTGGTCGGCACCACCGCTGTCCAGGACATGCGGGCGAAGTTGTTGACCGGTACATTGATGTCCAGGTCGTCGCTATCGGCCTGCGCCAGGCTGCGCACCACGGCGCCGGACGGCGAGCGCCACTGCAGCACCAGGCTGCGGGGCGGTTGCCAGCGGCCGCCCGCTTCGCTGTCGTTGAAGTACACGGCCTGGATATGCACGGTGCCGCCGGGCGCCGCCGACGCGCGATCCAGCTTGTAGCTGATGCCGGCATGCGCCGCGCCGGTGACGGTCGATGCAAACAGGGCGGCGATGACGCCCAGGTGCCGCGTAAGGAAGGAGTGGACGGTACGAGGCATGGTAGCAATGGCCAGGGATTTGCAGTCGTTGCACTCTAGCATCGCACTTGGGGTCTATTGAAACAACCTGTAATGTCATTGCGGAGCAGGGTTATGTGCCTGATGCTTGCTGCGGCGCAATAGCTGGCCTCCCACGTGCTTTCATGCTGCCTGACCCTGTGGGGGTACTCGTACGACTGGTTACCGCCGGCGGATAATGGATTACACACTGCGTCTTTCGCGCGACAGGGATCGGTCCTGTTCCACGTTCCTGCCGTCGGGACCTCCGGCCATACAGGGTAAAATCGCGGCGCCGCGAACCGGCACCCAGACCTGGCGACTTTCTCCCCGCCAGATTCTTCTCCGCCCTTAGCTCAGTTGGATAGAGCACTCGCCTTCTAAGCGAGCGGTCACACGTTCGAATCGTGTAGGGCGGGCCAATCGGCCCATCTCCTCGGCAGGTATGCCATTTGCCCTACGGCGGCCGACCCGTCGGCTTGCGTGCCGGCGGCCTGCCCCCGAGCGCCCGCCCGCACAGGGGCGGCGGCATCACGATGAGGGAGACGCCAGGCATGGAACGACACGCGGCCGCGCGCCGGACGGAAGCTCGCCTGGAGCAATGGTTCGCCGAGCGCGGATGGAAGTCCGCACCCTTCCAGCGCGAGACCTGGCATCGCTACCTGGACGGTGAGTCGGGCCTGCTGCACACGCCCACGGGCAGCGGCAAGACCCTGGCTGCATTCGGCGGGCCCTTGCTGGAAGCGCTGGCCAATACGCCTGCCGACGCGCCCGCCGATGCGTCCGCCGATGCGTCCGTCAACAGGCCTGGAACACGGCAGGCCTTGGGCGACGGTCCCAAGGTGCTGTGGGTCACGCCGCTGCGCGCGCTGGCCGCCGACACTTCGCGCGCCCTGACCGAAATCACCCAGGCCGTGCAGCTTCCGTGGACGGTGGCGCTGCGCACCGGCGACGCCAGCGCGCGCGACAAGCGCCTGGCGCGGCAAGGAAAGGCAGACGTTCTTATCATCACGCCCGAGTCGCTGGCCCTGCTGCTGTCGTACGCCGACACCGCCCCGCGCTTCAAGGCCTTGCGCTGCATCGTAGTGGACGAGTGGCACGAGCTGTTGGGAAACAAGCGGGGCGTGCTGCTGCAGCTATGCCTGGCGCGGCTGCGCCGCCTGTCGCCAGGCGTGCGCATCTGGGGCCTGTCGGCGACCCTGGGCAACCTGGACGAAGCGCGCGCCGTGCTGTTGCCGCATGCGACGCCCAGCGCGCTGGTGGCCGGCGCCCGCCCGCGACGTATACGCATCTCCACGCTGCTGCCGCCGCGCGATGGCGGCTTGCCCTGGGCTGGCTATCTTGGCCTGTCGCAGTTGCCGCGAGTGTTCAAGCGCCTATTCGACGTACGCGCCAGCCTGCTGTTCACCAACACGCGCGCGCAGGCCGAACTGTGGCACCGTGCATTGGAGTCCATCTGGCCGGAAGATCCGTCCACGCTGGCGTTGCATCATGGTTCGCTGGACGCGCGCCTGCGGGCCGGCACCGAACATGGCCTGCGCGAAGGCCGCATACGCTGCGTGGTGGCGACTTCCAGCCTGGACCTGGGCGTGGACTTCCCGGCGGTGGACCAGGTCCTGCAGGTCGGCAGTCCCAAGGGCGTCGCACGGCTGATGCAGCGCGCGGGCCGGGCCAGGCATCGGCCGGGCGAATCCGGCCAGGTGGTCTGCGTGCCGGCGCAGGCGCTGGACCTGATCGAGTATGCCGCCGCCCGCCAGGCGATCGAACGCGGTGAAATCGAGTCGCGTCCGCCGCCGCGCGGCAGCCTGGACGTGCTGGCGCAGCATGCCGTGACGCTGGCCCTGGGCGGCGGTTTCCAAGCCCACGACCTGTATCGTGAAGTCCGCGATACCCATGCCTATGCCGACCTGGATGCCGCCACCTGGCAGGCCGTGCTGGATTTCATCGTGCAGGGCGGCCGCGCCTTGGGCAGCTACCCTGAGTTCCGCCGGGTCGACATCGACGAAGACGGCACATACCGCGTGCACGATCGCCGCATCGCGCTGCGCCATCGGCTGTCCATCGGCACCATCACCGCCGACGGCGCGGTCGCCGTCAAGTATCTGCGCGGCGGCAGCCTGGGCTCGGTGGAAGAGGGCTTCCTGGCGCGGCTGCGTCCCGGCGACCGTTTCCAGTTCGCCGGCCGCACGCTGCAACTCGCGCGGCTGGAAGGAATGACCGCGTACGTGCGGCGGGCCAAGGGCGGCGACGGCCCCGTGGCGACCTGGCTGGGTGGCCGCATGCCCTTGTCCACGCAGCTCGCGCACGAAGTGGAAGCCTTGTATGGACAGGCAGACGACGAGGCCGAAGAAAAGGCCAACGGCGAGGCCAGGAGCAAGGGCGCGAATGAAGCAGGGAATAAGGCCGAACCCGCCGCGCCGGAAATGCGCGCCGCCGAACCCTTGCTGCGCATCCTGCGCCACATCGGCGCGCTGCCCGGGCGTGGCCGCCTGGTGGCCGAGCAGGTGGGTTCGCGTAAAGGCATGCATCTTTTTCTCTATCCCTTTGCCGGCCGTTTCGTGCACGAAGGCCTGGCGGCGATGATGGCGCTGCGATGGGGCAGGCTGCGGGCCAACACCTTTTCCTATACCGTCAACGACTATGGCCTGATGCTGACACTGGCCGAGCCGGCGGAACTGGACGAGTCCCTGTTGCGGCGCTTGCTGCGTGTCGAAGGCATGGAGGCCGATCTGAGCGAAGGCGTGAACCTGGGCGAGCTGGCGCGCCGGCAGTTTCGCGAAATCGCCCGCGTCGCCGGCCTGCTGACGCCGTCGTTTCCCGGCAGGGAGCTGCGTTCGCTGCGTCAGGTCCAGGCGTCCAGCGGGCTGCTGTATGACGTGTTGCGGCGCTACGATCCGGACCATCTGCTGCTGGCGCAGGCCGAGCGCGAGGTCTTCGACATCCAGCTGGAAGCCCCGCGGCTGCGGGCCACCCTGCGCGATTGCGAGGATCGCACCCTGGTGCTGCGGAATCCGGGCGCGTTCAGCCCGCTGTCTTTCCCTTTGTGGATGGAGAGCCTGCGCGGCCAGCTCAGTACCGAAACCTGGCAGGCGCGCGTCAAGCGCGCGGCCGCGCAACTGGAGAAGCGCTATGAACGCGTCGCCCGGGCAAGCATCGCCTGACGACGGCTACGCCCTGACGCTGGCGGGCGAACCGGTGGTCCTGCTGGGCGAGCGGGCCCTGCATTGGCCCGCGCGGCGGCGCCTGGTCATCGCGGACCTGCACCTGGGCAAAGGGAATGTATTCCGCCAGGCCGGCATCGCCGTGCCGAGCGGCGCCACTGGCGACGATCTGCTGCGGCTGACGCGGCTGCTCGCGCGCGTGGATGCGCGCGAACTGTGGATCGTCGGCGACGTGCTGCACGGGCCGGCCTCGCACGCCGCCTGGCGTGACGCCTGGGCGCAATGGCGCCAGGCCCATGCGGACCTGGACGTCGCGGCCGTCATCGGCAACCACGACCGCGCCCTGTCCGGCGCCGCGCTGGATATACGGCAGCTGGGCGACGCCCACGCCGACGGCCCTTTCCTGTTCCGGCATCTGCCCGATCGCGATGCCCGCGGCCGCCACGTGATCGCCGGACACGTGCATCCCAAGGCGCGCGTGCCGGGCGTACCGCGCGCGTGGCCGGCGTTCTGGCTACGTGACCGTGTGACGGTGTTGCCGGCGTTTTCCGAATTCACCGGCGGCCATGCGGTGGATGCGGGGCAAGGCCAGGCCTTGGTTGCCTGCGTGGAAGGAAATGCTCTTCCGTTGGGACTGGACGATTCCCGGGCGTTCCCTCCTGGTGCTGCTGGGCATGCCCCTTGCTGAACTGTACACATGCGCCAATTCCGGCGTTCTTTGTAGGAGTAGAGCGATGAACAAGGACCAAGTGAAGGGTGTTGCCGAACAAGTGAAGGGCAAGGTCAACGAGACGGTCGGCAAGGCGACTGGCAACAAGAGCCAGGAACTGAAGGGCGACGTCCAGCAAGGCCTGGGCAAGGCCCAAAAGGCGGCCGGCGACGTGCGCGAAGACATCAAGAAGAACGATCAGCCTTAAAGGCGAGCCCTAAGGGCAAGGCACCGCGGCCTCGCCGCCGCGGTGAGAGCAGGGCGGCCACCAGGCCGCCCTTTTTCGTTGAGCCTGGGACGTGGGCTCAGGACTTGGCCGGCTCCTCGTCGACCAGCTTTTCTTCCAGGTTTTCCAGCACGCGGCCCGTCTGCCCCTTGGTTTGCA
Source organism: Bordetella genomosp. 8 (assembly GCF_002119685.1). Lineage (NCBI taxonomy): Bacteria > Pseudomonadati > Pseudomonadota > Betaproteobacteria > Burkholderiales > Alcaligenaceae > Bordetella > Bordetella genomosp. 8. Next base: position 1,513,894 of record NZ_CP021108.1, read on the forward strand.
AGGTGAACAGCAGCAGCGAACGGCCAGTGACCTGGTAGACATCGCCCGATCCGAAGCTGGGCAACTCCGTCCGCACGGGCGCGTTGGTATCGATCATGCAGGTCCACTGGTCGCTGCCCGGGATTTCCGGCACGGTGAAATCGACGACGTCGTGGTGCGCGTTGAGCACCAGCATCAAGGTGGCGTCGGAAGCGGGGCGGCGGATGCCAGTGGCGCGCGCGCGGCCGTCGATGATCAGGCCGAAGCACCGCATGCCCGGATCCGACCACTGGTCGTCAGCGATATCCACGCCGGCCGGACTGATCCAACGTACGTCGGTGACGTCAAGTTCCTCGTGGTAGTCGCCCGTCAGGAAACGGCCGCGCCGCAACACCGGAAGGGTGTGCCGCAGGGTGGTCAGCTTGCGCGTGAATTCCATCAGCGCCTGGCCTTCCTCGTCGATATTCCAGTTTACCCAGCTGATCTCGTTGTCCTGGCAATAGGCATTGTTGTTGCCGTTCTGGGTGCGCCCGAATTCGTCGCCCGCCACGATCATGGGCGTGCCCTGCGAAAACAGCAGCGTCGCCAGCATATTGCGCTTCTGCCGTTCGCGCAGCGTACGGATGTCCGGGTCGTCCGTCGGACCTTCCGCGCCGCAGTTCCAGGAACGGTTGTCCGAATGGCCGTCGCGGTTGTCTTCTCCGTTGGCGTCGTTGTGCTTGTCGTTGTAGGAAACCAGGTCGTGCAGGGTGAAGCCGTCGTGGGCGGTGATGAAGTTCACGCTGGCCCACGGGCGCCGCCCGTTGTGGTTGAACTTGTCGCCGGACGCGGTCAGGCAGGAAGCCAGATCGGCCACCATGCCTTCGTCGCCCTTCCAGTAGGCGCGCACGCAATCGCGGAAGCGGTCGTTCCACTCCGCCCATCCCGGCGGGAAATTGCCGACCTGGTAGCCGCCCGGCCCGCAATCCCAGGGTTCGGCGATCAGCTTCACACTGGACAGGATGGGGTCCTGGCGGCAAGCCTTCAGGAAACCGCTTTCATAGTCGAAGCCGCCCGGCTCGCGTGCCAGGATGGTCGCCAGGTCGAAGCGGAAGCCATCGACGTTCATCTCGGTGACCCAGTAGCGCAGGCTGTCCATCACCATCTGCAGCACGCGCGGGTGCGACAGGTTCAGCGTGTTGCCCGTGCCGGTGTCGTTGATGTAGTAGCGCTTCTGGTCGGGTAGCAACCGATAGTATGAGGCGTTGTCGATGCCGCGGAAGGACAGGGTGGCGCCCAGCTCGCTGCCCTCGGCCGTATGGTTGTAGACCACGTCCAGGATCACTTCCAGGTTCGCCTCATGGAAGCGGTCTATCATCTGCTTCAGTTCGGTGATCTCGCTGGGGCCGCGCGCGAAATAGCGCGGGTCGGGCGCGAAAAAGCCGATGGTGTTGTAACCCCAGTAGTTCGTCAGTCCCTTGTCCAGCAAGTGGCTGTCGTTGACGAACGCATGGATGGGCAGCAGTTCCACCGAGGTGACGCCGAGGGACTTGATGTGGTCGATCACGGCCTTCTGGCCCAGGCCCTCGAAGGTGCCGCGCATCGATTCGGGCACGGCGGGATGCAGCCTGGTGTAGCCGCGCACATGGGTCTCGTAGAAGATCGTTTCTTCCCACGGCACGCGGACCTTGCTCGGATGTTCCCAGCTGAAACGCTGGTCCACTACCTGGCATTTGGGCATGAAAGGCGCGCTGTCCCTTTCGTCGAAGCCCAGGTCGCCTTCTTCGCTGCCGATGGTGTAGCCGAACACCGCCGGGTCCCACTTGAGCTCGCCCACATAGGCCTTGGCGTAGGGGTCGAGCAACAGCTTGTGGTGATTGAAGCGATGGCCGTTTTCGGGATCGTAAGGGCCGTACACGCGATAGCCGTAGACCGCGCCGGGCTCCAGGCCCCGCACGTGCACGTGCCAGACCTCGTCGGTGAATTCGGGGAGTTCGATACGTTCGATTTCTTTCTGGCCCTTGGGGTCGAACAGGCAGACTTCGACCCGGGTGGCGTGTGCTGAAAACAGGGCGAAATTCACGCCTTCGCCGTCCCAGGTGGCGCCCAGGGGGAATGGCGAGCCTTCGGTGATACGTGGCTGGTGGGTCATGGTCATGCTCCGGGGGGAATTGATGGCCGCGTATGGAAGAGCAAACGGCGCGATAAGGAAGCAAGCTTCATGCCCAGCGCGGGAATGCGGATTGCCGCATGGCGGGACGGCAAATGGAGACTGCGATGAACACCTTGAAAGACACCGTGCAAGGCCTGGCGATGGAGCTGGGCGTCGAATCCCCGATGGATGCCAAACGGGTGGATGACGGCGCGCCCGCGGCGCACCAGTTCGCCCTGTCGGCCACGGCGGGCCGCATCTATATCCAGAATGCCGCCGGCAAGGTGATCGAGGTGGGCGACCTGCTGGAAGAACAGGGCCGCTACAGCTACCGGCTGGATCAGGGCGCCATCGTTGGCCGCGACCTGCCGGACCTGGCGAGCGCGCTCAAGGACCTGGCCGGCCAGCTGACTTTCCTGTACGTGGATGGCCTGTTCCGGCAATTACCGGACAGCGCGGCCGAGGCCTCTACCCATTCCATGTCGGCCGCGCCGGTCTTCGTGACCCTGGCCGACGGCACGGACGAGCTGCGCGGGCCTGGCGGGACGGAGACGGCCGGCCGTTGAACCACGCCGCGCGCCGGCGCGGCCAGGGACTTCAGACGGGCGCGGTCCGCCTGGCCCGGGGGCTCCTGGCCTCGGCGTCTTCCTGGCGCGCTTCGCGCACCAGCCTGGGATAGACGGTCTTCGCGCCCGCCAGGAAGTTTTCGACCGCGTAGCGCACCTTGTCGTCGAACGAGACTTCCATGGGCGACTGGTAGATGGTTTCGCGGATGGCGGTGTAGAACAGCCCGTCGTGCAGCGTCCAGTAGAACTCGATCTCCTGTTCCGTCACCGGCCCGTCATCCGCGACGCCGCAGTGATGCCGCAGTTCCTGGCAGCAAGGCGCGAGCAGGTCCTTCTTGATCAACTGCAGATAGCGGCGGTTCAGGCCGCTGCTTTCCAGGCCGGCGAACATATAGATGCGTATCCATTCGGGCTGGTAGGTCGCCCGCGCATATTCGCGGTAGAAGCGCACCAGTCTTTCCTGCAGCGGCAGCGTGCGATCGCGCAGCAGGGCCACCCATTGCGGCTGCCAGCGTCCCATGAACACGTGCAGATAGACCTGGTCGATCAGGTCCTGCTTGGATTTGAAGTACCGGTACAGCAGCGGCTGCGTGATACCCAGGCGCTGGGAGAGTTCGCGCGTGTGACCGGCGAAGCCCTTTTCGGAAAAATATCGGATGGCGCCGTGCAGGATCTGCTGCTGGCGTTCGGCCGCGCGTAGGCGCGGTTTCTTTTCCACCGGCGCGGGCTTGCCGGCGCGGGGGGAGGCTGTCTTCGCTGGCGTGGCGGATCGCGCCGCGCGTGTGGATTTGGTCGTGGCAACCATGCTTACAGCGGATCCCCCGTGTCAGGCGTCAGGCCCGCGGACTGCACCGCGGGAATCAGGCAGAGCTCGTCATTGTCGGAGGTATCCCCCGAAATGCCGATGGAGCCGACCACATGGCCCGCTGCGTCGCGGATCAGCGCGCCGCCGGCCACGGGGGCCAGACGGCCTTCGGAGATCGCGTTCAGCGCGGCGAAGAAAACCGGCGCGCCCTGGGAGCGCCGGGCCAGTTCGCGGCCGCCCAGGCCCATGCCCAGCACGCCCCAGGCCTTGGCCATGGCCAGCTGCGGCCGCATGATTCCCGAGTTGTCGGCACGCTTCAGCACCACCAGATGCCCGCCGGCATCCATGATGGCCACCGTCAAGGGCGCGTAGCCTCGTTCGCGGCCTTGCCTGAGCGCTTCGTCCGCGATGCGGTCGGCCTGTTCCAGCAGCACATTGCTCATTCTGCGATCTCCGATTGCCGGCATGCGTCAATCCACGCGTATGCCCTTGTCCTTGATGATTTTCGCGTACTTGTCGGTCTCGGCGCGGTTGAAGCGTACCAGTTCCGCGGGGCTGGTATGCATGGCGTCCACGCCCAGGTCATAGTAGAGCTTGACCAGCCTGTGATCCGTCATGGCCTTGCCGATGGCGCGCTGATATTCCGCGACGATCGCCGGCGGCGTGTTCGCCGGCAGGTAAACGCCCCAGGAGTTCAGCGCCACCATGCCGGGCAGGCCGCTTTCGGCCACCGTCGGCACGTCGGGCAACTGCGCCGAACGCTGCGCGCTGGTGATCGCCAGCGGCCGCAGCTTGCCGGCCTTGATGTACTGCATGACCGCCTGCGTGTCGGCGAAGATCATGTCGATCTGGCCTCCCATCAGGTCGTTGACCGCCGCCACCCCGCCCTTGTAGGGCACGTGCTGCATCTTGATGCCGGCCGCTTCGTCCAGCATTTCGCCGCTGAGGTGCGCCAGGGTGCCGGAGCCGCCCGAGCCGAAGTTCAGTCCGCCCGGCTTCGCCTTGGCGGCCTGGATGACATCGTGCAGCGTCCTGAACGGCGACTTCGGATGGACCACCAGCACCACCGGGCCGGTGGCCACCAGCGATACGGGTGTGAAGTCGCGCGCCATGTCGTAGGGCAGCTTGCTCAATAAGGGATTGACCAGCGTGGGGCCCATGTTTCCCATCATGAAGGTATAGCCGTCGGCGGGTTGCCGGGCCGCGTACTCCGTACCCAGCGAGCCGGCCGCGCCCGGCTTGTTGTCGACGATCACCGGCTGTTTCCAGACATCCGCCAACTGCTGGCCCAGGATGCGCGCCATCAGGTCGGATGCGCCTCCCGGCGGAAAAGTGACAACGAGATGGACTGGGCGATCGGGGAAGGCAGCCGCGGCGACGCTCGCCCAAAGGGCGAACAGCACTGCCGCGACCACGCGGGTCGTGATTCGGCGGTACATTCGTTGTCTCCTGGTGGTATGCGCGCGGCCCCGTTCTGTGCGGGGCCTTTGCGGATATACTATCGATCGATAAATTAGAAAGCAATCGCTAAATCTCGCAGCGGAAATATTCATGGCAAATTTCAGCAGTCCCAGCCAGGCCGGCCGTGCCGACCAGACCCTGGCCCACAACATGAAACTGTTGGCTCAGCACGAGCTGGAAGGCTTTGGCGGGCTGGGCGAAGGGATCGCCATGCAGCGGACCGACGACGGGCGCCGCATCCTGTGGATGGCGCACGAATCGGCGCCCAAGAATTTCACCGCGGTGGACGTGACCGATCCGCGGCAGCCGAAAATGGTGGTGCAGACCGACCTGCCGCACATGAAGGTGCGCTCCAATTCGCTGGACGTGTGCGGCAACCTGATGGCGGTGGCCTATCAGGTCCAATCGCCCGGCATGAAGCCCGCGGGCTTCGACCTGTTCGACATCAGCGTTCCCGAACAGCCCAGGCTGGTTTCGCATTTCGATTGCTCGGGCCCGTATTCGCGCGGCGTGCATGCGCTGTGGTTCGTCGACGGCAAGACCGTGCACATGGCCTCGGGCGCGCCGGACTTCCAGCCGCACGATCCCAAGGACGACCAGATCTACCGCATCGTCGACGTCAGCGATCCCGCCAAGCCGGTCGAAGCCGGCCGCTGGTGGTACCCGGGCACGCGCGTGGGCGACACCGAACCGCAACCGCAGCGCCTGCCTGAAAAATTCGATACGGGTTTCCGCGCGCACAACACCAACGTGTTCCCGCAACGTCCCGACCGTGCCTACGTCGGTTATATCGATGGCGGCGCCTTCGTGCTGGACATCTCCGACAAGTCCGATATCAAGGTCGTTTCGAGCTGGAACCACTCGCCCCCCAACAACGGTTTCACGCATACCGTGCTGCCCTTGTTCGAGCGCGACCTCTGGATCGTCAGCGACGAATGCGTGCAGGACGACGGCGCCGACTGGCCCAAGCTGGTGTGGGTGGTGAACGCCAAATCGGAACGCCACCCGCTGCCCATCGGCACCTTCCCGATGCCGCCGGTGGAGGCCTTCGCCAAGCGCGGCGGCCGCTTCGGCGCGCACAACCTGCATGAGAACCTGCCGCTGCCCGTTTCCTTCCAGTCGGAAACCCTGATCGTCGGCACCTTCTTCAATGGCGGCGTGCGGGTCTACGACACCACGGATCCCTATCACGTGGAAGAGGTCGCCTACTTCGTGCCGGGTGCGCCCAAGCTGTCGCCGGCCGGCGCGATCCAGCTCAACGACGTCTATGTGGACGACCGGCGCATCGTGTACACCATCGACCGTTTCGCCGGTGGCCTGTACATCCTGGAGCTGACGATCTGACGGGCGGTTCCGCATGGCTTATCAACGCGATCCGCTGGCGGGCAAGCTGCCCGTCACGCTCATCACTGGGTTCCTGGGCAGCGGCAAGACCACGCTGATCCGGCGCCTGCTGACCCACCCGGACATGAACCGCGTGGCGGTGGTGATCAATGAGGTCGGCGAGATCGGCATCGACAACGACCTGGTCGTGATGTCCTCGGAAAACGTCAGCCTGCTGGCGAACGGCTGCCTGTGCTGCACCGTGCGTACCGATCTCCAGGAAACGCTGCGCGAGCTGTTCGGCCAGCGTCGCGCCGGGCAGATCGCCGATTTCGACCGCGTGGTGATCGAAACGACGGGGCTGGCGGATCCGGCGCCGGTCATCCAGACATTGGCCAGCGACACGATGCTGGGCGCGCAGTATCGCCTGGACGGCGTGGTGACGCTGGTGGACGCGGTCAACGGGCCGGACCAACTGCGCACGCAGCCGGAAGCCGTCAAGCAGGCGGCGGTCGCCGACCTGCTGGTGATCACCAAGGAAGACCTGGCGCAACCCGCCGGCGTGCAGGCCTTGACCGCCGCCCTGCGCGACATCAACGGCAATGCGGCCATCCGCCACACGAGCATGGGCCAGATCGAGCCGGCCGAATTGACGGGGCTGGGCTTGACCAGCGCGCGTTCGCGCGAAGGTGCGTTGCGCTTCCTGGGCACGGCGTTCGACGAAGCGGGCGCCACGGGCGGGCAGGGTGGCTACTTGGGCGACCGCGTGCCGTCCCGGCATGCCGGCATCGAGACCCTGGCCCTGCGTTTCGACGCGCCTTTCACCTGGGATGTATTCGCCGCGGCGATGGACATGCTGATCGGCATGCGCGGCGTGGACCTGTTACGGGTAAAGGGCATCGTCAACGTGGAGGGCCAGCCGGTGGTGGTGCAGGCGGTGCAGCACATCATGCATCCGCCCGTCACGCTGGACGCCTGGCCGACGGACGACCATGGATCCAGGCTGGTCTTCATCACGCGGAACATCAAGGCGGCCGCGATACGCGGGCTGTTCGAGGCGGTCGGGGCGATACGGTCCTGAGGGCCCGGAGGGCGACCGGGCGCCGCGTCGATGGCGCGCCAGGCGACGTGCGGCACCGGGCGGCGTCACGCATCGCTAGCGCTTGAGCGCGGACATCTTCTCCAGCACGTCGTAGACCGCCGCCGTATCCGACTCGCCATGCCCCATGCCCATGGCGGCGTTGTACACGGGGATGCAGGCGCTGAAGAGCGGGGCGGGCACGTTGGCGTCCGCCAGCGCCGCCGCGATCAGCTTCATGTCCTTTTGCCAGATCGAGACTTTCATGGTGGCTTCGTCCCACGTGCCGGCCGCCATCGCCGGTCCGCGCACCTGCAGCATGCGCGAGCCGCCCGCGCCGTCGGCCAGCACCTGGACCGCCAGGTCCATGTCGATGCCCATGCGCTGCCCCATCAGCAGGGCCTCGGCCGTGGAAATGTTGTGGATGGCGACCAGCAGGTTCGCCATCAGCTTCATGCGCATGCCGTTGCCGAAGGCGCCGATGTTGTAGGTCACGCGCGCGAAGCCGTCGAATACCTCCTTCATCGCCTCGACCGCCGCCGCGTCGCCGCTGGCATACACGACCAGGTCGCGCGTGACCGCCTGCGCCCCGGTGCCCGAGAGCGGAGTATCCAGCAAGGTGATGCCGCGGGCGGACAGCAGATCCGCCGCCTGCTGCTTGGCGGGTATGGGCAGGGTGCTGGTCTCGGCCACGATCAATCCGTCCCGTCCGGCCGCGGCGATCTGCCGCGATACTTCGCACAGCGCGGCTTCGCTGGGCAGGCAGAGTATCAGGCACCTGGCCTCGCGGATGGCGTGCTCGGGCGTCGACACGGCCAGGCCGCCGGCGGATTCGAGCGCCGCGCGCGCCGCGGGCAGGGGGTCGTAGCCGATCACCTGGAATCCCGCCTTGACCAGGTTCGCGGCTATCGCCGACCCCATGATGCCGATGCCCAGCACGCCCACGGTGGCGGGGCGGCCCGACGATGGAGAGAGCGATGCGGAAGATGCGTTCACGGCGTGTCCTTGTGCGTGGCCGGGCGCCGGATCGACGACCTGCCAGTTGATCTATCGATAACTTGCCAAGTATAGCGCCGGTGGCGGCAATGCATATGCCGGCCGATCCACGCGTCGCGCCTCCCAGGCGCGGATACCCGTGGCCTCAGCCGCCCGGAACGCCTTGCGTATTCACGTAGAGCGAATAGATGGAGGTGCAGGACGCCATGAAGAGGCGATTCCGGTGTTTTCCGCCAAAGCACAGGTTGGCGCAGCGCTCCGGCAGTTCGATGTGGCCGATGGCCTCGCCTTCCGGCGTGAACACGCGCACGCCGTCCAGTTCCGGCGTGCCCATGCCCCAGCCGCACCACAGGTTGCCGTGGATATCGACCCGGAAGCCGTCCGGCGTGCCCGGCCCGGCGTCCACCAGGACGCGGCTGTTCGACAGCAATGCCTGGCCGGCCCCGCCGGCTGCGACGTCGAAGACGCGGATGGTGCGGGGCCGGGCGCGCGATTCGATCACGTACAGCCGGGTTTCGTCGGGAGAAAACGCCAGGCCGTTGGGACCGTTCACGTCGTCCGCCACCACGTCCAGCCGGCCGCTGTCCGGATCCAGCCGGTAGACGTTGGCGGGCAGTTCCTGTTCCGCTTTTTCGCCCTGGTAGTAGCCCACGATGCCGAAGGGCGGGTCGGTGAACCAGATGGATCCATCCGACTTGACCACGACGTCGTTCGGCGAATTCAGGCGCTTGCCGGCGTACGAGTCGGCCAGGACCGTGATCCTGCCATCGTATTCCGTGCGCGTGACGCGGCGGCCGCCGTGTTCGCAGGTGATCAGCCGGCCCTGGCGATCGCGGGTGTTGCCATTGGCGTTATTGGAAGGTCCGCGAAACACGCCGACCTGGCCGGTGGCTTCGTCCCAGCGCATGATGCGGTCGTTGGGAATATCGCTCCACAGCAGGTAGCGGCCGTCGCCGAACCACACCGGGCCTTCGGCCCAGCGGCTGCCGGTGGCGATACGCTCCACCGCCGCCAGCGGCAGGTGCAGCGCGTGGAATGCCGGTGTCAGGCTGCGTACGGCGGGATCGGGATAGCGTTGCGTGGGTTCCCACATGATGATGAGGCTCCAGGCGGCGGGACAGGGTCCCGCATGGGGGTGGGGGCGGTCGGGCGCGGTCGCGCCGCATCCGCCGGGTCGCCACGACGGTCGTCAGGCGTACAGGCGTGCCGGATTGTCGGTCAGCAGCGCGCGCGCGGTGGCGGCGTCGCCGCAGGCGCGGCGTGCCAGGTCCAGCAGGGCGGCATCGTCCGGATGCGCGTACTTGATGTTCACGTGGGGAAAGTCGGTGCCCCACAGCACGCGGTCCGGCGCGGCCGCGATCAGCGCGCGCATCTGCGCGATGGCCTGCTCCGGCTGCCCTTGGGTGACCCGGTCCGCGCCGGAAACCTTCACCCACACTTGCGGCGATTCCAGCCAGCGCAGCAGCGCCTGCCCGGCCTCGCTGCGCAGGCCGTCGCCGGCGGGCAGTCGCGCCATGTGGTCGACGACCACGGGCACGCCGCAACCGTCCAGCGCGTCCAGTACGGCGATGGTGTCTTCCGGGCCGGCGTGGACCAGTGCGTGCCAGCCATAGCCCGCCACGCGCGCGATGGCCGCGCGCATGCGTCCGGCGTCGAAGCTCGCCGCGCCGCCGCCCAGATGCGCCAGCACGTTGAATCGGATGCCGCGCACGCCCGCGTCATGCATGGCGCGCAACGTGGCGTCCGGGACATCCGGATCGATGATGACGATGCCCCGGTAGGCCCCCTGGCTGGCGGCCAGCGCGCCCAGCAGCGCCGAATGATCGCCGCCGTAGTTCGCTCCGTGGACGATGACGCCGCGCGTCACGCCCATGCGGGCATGCAGGGCGCGCGTCGCCTCGAAGGGCGCTTCCTCCGGGCGGTAGGAAGGATTCGGCGGCAGGGGATACCGCTCCCATGGACCGAAGACATGGAAATGGGTATCCCAGATATCGTCGCCGCCGGCGGCGTGGGTCGCCGCGCCTGCCTGCGTATCGGGTGTGCTGCTTGGTTCTGCCATGGCCAGTCGCTTTTCGTCCGTAAGGGTCAATCGCAGCGCACGCTCATGCCGCCGTCGACCACGATTTCGGTGCCGGTGACGAAGCGGGCTTCATCGGAGGCCAGGAACAGCGCCGCATTGGCGGTATCGCGTCCATCGCCCATGAAGTTCAGGGGTATACGCGACTGGCGTTGCTGTAGCAGGGCATCGACGTTGCCGCCGGCGCGCTGCCCGGCCAGGCGCACTTCCACCATGGGCGTATGCATCTGCCCTGGAATGACGGTGTTCACACGGATGTTCTTCTTGGCGTACTCCACCGCGACGACCTTGGAAAACTGGATCACGCCGGCCTTGGCGGACGCGTAGCCGACCTGGGCCGACCCCGTCCAGCGTATGCCGGAAGTGGACGCCGTGTTGACGATCGCGCCGCCGCCCTGCGCTTCCATGATGGGCAGGACGTGCTTGCAGGTCAGGAAGACGCTCTTCAGGTTGAAGGCGATCTGCGCGTCCCAGGTTTCTTCCGACAGCGTGACGGGCCCGCCCTTGGCCGAGCCGCCGACGTTGTTCACCAGGATGTCGACCCGGCCGTAGTGCTTGCGGCAGGCGTCCACCATCGCCGCGACTTCGTCGTCCTTGGTGACGTCGCAGGTCCAGGCGGTGACTTCGCCGCCATCGGCGCGGATCAGGTCCAGCGTTTCGGTCATCGCATCCGCGTTCTTGTCCACCGCGAAGATGCGCGCGCCTTCCTGCGCGAAGCGTACCGCGACCGCGCGGCCGTTACCCCAGCCCGGACCGACGCATCCCGCGCCGACCACGATCGCCACCTTGTCTTGCAGTCTTCCCGTCATGCCGAGTCTCCCTGTGTTCAGCTTATTTGTCGGTAGGGTGCTTGTGCAGGCCCATTTCGATGGGCTCGCCTTCCGGCGGCATGATCTCGAACACATTCAAGGTCATCGATACCAGCGAGTAATACCCCGCGATGCCGACCAGGTCGATGATGCCGGCTTCGCCCAGCACCATGGTGGCCTTTTCATAGAGGGCGTCGGGAATGTGGCGCTTTTCATGCAGCGCGGTCAGGAATTCGTGCACCAGTATTTCGTCATCGTGGACGTAGGGAATGGGCTTGTCGTCGCGCAGCGCGTCGATCATGGGCTCGGCCAGGCCGGCCTTGAGGCCCATCTGCTTGTGCGCCCACCATTCGAACTCGGAGCGCCAGTGCCGGGCCAGGATCAGGATGGCCCATTCGGAAAGGCGGGGCGACAGGCTGGTCTCGTAGCGGCAGTAGCGGCCCAGCGCCTGCGCGGGCTCGGCCAGCGCGGGACGGTGCAGCCACACGGCCAGCGGGCCGCGCACGCGGCCGCGCGGGCCACTGGCGATCAGATCGTGTATGCGCTGTTGCTCGGCATTCATCTGGCCGGGTTGCAGCGGTTGTATACGTGCCATGCGGGTCTCCGTTCGTTGTCTTGCCGTCGCCGCGCGACGTTATCGGGCTGGAATTCTGGGCGGCGGCGCCTGTCGGGTCCAATATATTTTTCGGAAGGCATTGATTCCAAAATGGAATCACCCGTCGCCCGGCCACATCCGCCTGCCAGCATACATCGCCGTGGATCAGCAAGAGTCGACCGCGCGCGTCGGATGTCCAACAGGCGTACACCGTAGAGCCAGCGACCGCATGCTCTGCAGGGCGCCACCTTACGACGGCATGACGCTTGCGACTTCCGCCAGGTGCCCATCGCTACGGGGATGGCGCGTGGCTGTACATCACAGGGTATCCAGGGAGACTGTCATGGCACTTATCGTAGCCGCACGGTTCACCACCTTCGAGCAGGCCCAGGGCGCTGCAAGAGCACTGTTCGCCCAGGGCTTTGCCGAAGACGACGTGCATATTTTTTACGTGAATATGGCGGGTTCGCATGCCCGCTATCCCATAGGCGGGGACCGCGATGTCGATCCCGATATGGAAGGCACTTCCTATGGCCTGCTGCTGGGCGGCGCCGGGGTGGCGTTGATCGGCGCGGTCGTGGGGGGCCTGATCGGCGGCGCATTCCAGCTCGCGCCGCTGGGGGTGCTGGCGGTGGCGGCGGTGGGCGCGTACATCGGCTCGCTGATGGGTGCGATGTGGGTGTCCGGGCGCCGCAAGCCCGGTGTTTCACGCAATCGCGGCGCACCCGCCGACCATCCGGAAAACCGGCATGCGGGCGTGCTGCTCGCATTGCATACGGATATCTCGCGCGAAGCCGAGGCTTGCAAGCTCTTGCGGGACGCCGGTGGCGTGGACGTGGAGCGCGCGCAGGGCCGCTGGCAGGAAGGGCGGTGGGTGGACTTCGATCCCCTGAAGCCGCCGGAGCGCGAACCGGAACACATGCTGCGCGGCGCGGCCCCTGCCGTACCTCCGGGCGGTCAGGTCAATCCGCGTTGATGCCCGGCAGGGCAGCGACTGGACATGGGAGAGGACTAGCCATGGCGAAATACCGAGACTTCGAGATCGAAATGACTGTCGTGCCGGATGCGGCGGGACAATACGAGGCCGCGTTCGAACTGCGGCGGGCGGGCGACGGCGAGCGCGCCGGCAAGGCAGGCGACGCGGACCGCGGCCGCTACCAGTTTCCGCCGGTGGGCAGCTACATGACGCCCGATGATGCGCGCGAGCAGACGGCAGCCTGGGCGCATAAATGGATAGACGCCAATTTCGGCAAATAGCGCCGGTGCCCGGCCGGCGCTGACGCCGCACGCACTCAGGCGGGTTCGACCGGTTCGGGCGGTTTCGCGTAACCGTGCTGGTAGTGATGGCTGAAGGTCTTCAGCGCGTGCAGGGCCTTGACGGGATCATGCCCTGGCTTGACCAGGAAGCTGTCGAAGCCGCAGCGCGCCTGGTAGTGGATGGTATCGATCAGCACGTCGCCCACCGCACGGAGTTCGCCTTGCCAGCCATGGTGGGTGCGCAGGATCTGGGCGATGGAATAACCACGGCCGTCCGTATACAGCGGGAAGTTCACCGCGATATAGGCGATGCCCGCTGGATCCAGGGTGCGCGCGCCGTTTTCCAGCAGGTCCGCCGGTTCGGCGTCCGGTTCCAGCAGGATGGCGACCGGGTGACGCCGTGCGCGCAGCGTGTCGCGCGCCTTCAACCAGGTCGAAAGCGGCACGATCCAATCCGGTTCGTCGGGCGGCGTGGCGTTTGCGTCGTCCGTCTCGCCGGGCTCGTACCGGCGCGAGGTATCCGCCTGCAGGCGGCCATGGCGGATCAGGTTGTCGGGGGAGGTCTGGTCAGGCATGGGTGGCCTCTCCGGTGGCCTGGCTCTTGGCGGCGCCGTAGACATCGGCCTTGAAGGGGTCGATGCCCACGCGGCCGACCACGTCGACGAAGCGTTCTTCTTCGCTGTCGCGCAGGCGCAGGTAGGTGTGGATCAGGGTTTCGACCACGCCGGGCACTTCGTCGCGAGCGAACGAGGGGCCGATAATGCGACCGATGGCGGCGCCGCCGGCGCGCAGCGGATCGACGTCGTTCAGGTTGTCGCCGGCGCCGTTCTGGCGCCCGCCTATCGTCACCTGGTACCACTCCTCGCCGGCCTTGTCGACGCCGAGGATGCCGATGTGCCCCACGTGGTGGTGCCCGCAGGCGTTGATGCAGCCCGAGATGTTCAGGTCGAGTTCACCGATCTCGAACAGGTAGTCCAGGTCGTCGAAGCGGCGCTGGATGGCGTCCGCCACGGGGATGGACACGGCGTTGGCCAGGGCGCAGAAGTCGCCCCCCGGACAGGCGATGATGTTGGTCAGCAGCCCGATGTTGGGGGTGGCCAGCTTCAGCGGCTTGAGCGCGTTCCACAGCTCGTACAGGCGGCTGCGGCGCACGTCGGCCAGGATCAGGTTCTGTTCGTGCGAAACGCGCATTTCACCGAACGAATAGTCGTCGGCCAGCGCCGCGATGGCGTCCATCTGGTCGGCGGTCACGTCGCCGGGAGGCGTGCCGGTGGGCTTCAGGGACAGCGTCACGGAGGCATAGCCGGCGACCCGGTGCGGGCGCACGTTCTTGCGCAGCCAGCGACCGAAGGCCGGGTCCGCTGCCGCCAGCGTGTCGGTGGGATCGTGGTCCTGCGCGGCGGCGGCGTCGTAGGCCGGCCAGGTGAAGCGGTCGGCGATCCGGTCCAGGTCGGCCTGCGCCAGCTTGTTGGGACCGTCCTTCAGATAGGCCCATTCCTGTTCGACCTGCTGAGCGAAGACTTCGGGCGTCAGGTCCTTGACCAGGATCTTGATGCGCGCCTTGTACTTGTTGTCGCGCCGGCCATGCAGGTTGTAGACGCGCAGGACGGCCTGCAGATAGGTCAGCAGGTCGTACCAGGCGACGAAGGGGCTGATCTGTTTGCCGACGATGGGAGTACGGCCCATGCCGCCGCCCACCCAGACGCGGAAGCCGACCACGCCGTCCTGTTGCAGCGCCTGCAGCCCGATGTCGTGCACGCCCACGGCCGCGCGGTCTTCGTGCGCGCCGCTGACGGCGATCTTGAACTTGCGCGGCAGGAAGGCGAATTCCGGGTGCAGCATCGACCACTGGCGGATGATCTCGCACCATACCAGCGGGTTGGTCACTTCATCCGGCGCGACGCCGGCGAAATGATCGGTGGTGGTGTTGCGGATGCAGTTGCCGCTGGTCTGGATGGCATGCATCTGCACCGTGGCCAGTTCGGCCAGGATGTCGGGCACGTCTTCCAGCTTGGGCCAGTTGAATTGCATGTTCTGACGCGTGCTGAAGTGCCCATAGCCGCGGTCGTACGTGCGGGCGATGTGGCCCAGCATGCGCAACTGGCGGGACGTCAGCATGCCATAGGGGATCGCGACGCGCAGCATGGGCGCGTGCCGCTGTATATATAGGCCGTTCTGCAGTCGCAGCGTGCGGAAGTCGTCTTCCGACAGCTGGCCGGCCAGAAAGCGTTGCGTCTGGTCGCGGAACTGCGCGACGCGCTCTTCGACCAGTTGCTGGTCTATGGGGTCATACACGTACATGTCTATGCGCCTCGATACGCACGCCACCAGTGGGTGCGGCGGCCCTGTGCACAGGCCGGAAACCGCCATCGTAGCCCGGAAGCGGGGTACCTGTCCCCGCTATTGACCTGGGGTTATTTGCTTAGAAAGCCAGCTTATTAAGGCAGGGTGTGCCTTGGGCCGTTGACGCGGCTCAGGCAGGTGCCGTGCCCGACTCTCGAAATGTCCGGCCAAAGAAAAACCCGCCTTGCGGCGGGTTTTAAGGTGCGACGCACCGCTTCGAAAGCACGCTGCCTTTAATGCATGCTTTTAAAGCTGGCTTCCGAAGTGACCGCGGCCTGGGCCGCCGACTTCAGAACTGGCGCGATATTACTGCGCGGCGTCCTTCAGCTTCTTCAGCGGGCGGACCTTCACCTTGACCGAAGCGGGCTTGGCGGCGAACCAGCGCTCTTCACCGGAGAAGGGATCCTTGCCGAAGCGCTTGGGCTTGGCGGGGACCTTTTGCACGGTGACCTTGAACAGGCCGGGCATCGTGAATTCGCCGGAGCCCTTCTTGTTCACGGAAGCCAGGACAGCGCCTTCCAGGCTGGCCAGCACGGCCTTGACCGATTTGGCTTCGACGCCGCTCTGTTCGACCACGTGGGCCACCAGTTGGCTTTTGTTCAGCGCGCTCTTCAGCGCGGCTACGGGCGCGGCGGCCTTTTTGGCCGGAGCGGACTTGGTCACAGCGGCCTTCTTGGCCACGGCTTTTTTGGCCGGGGCTTTCTTGGCAGCAGTCGTGGAGGCTTTCTTTGCAGGAGCTTTAGCTTTAGTGGCCATGGTCGAAAGAATGGTTGGGTTGAAATAGCAAGGCTCAAGCCGTACGCCTGGCGACGGCTGAACGCGATGATACGTTATGCGTAGCCGTTATGTACACGATTTGGCGTGTATTGCGCGCGAAAAAGCCTTGTAGAGGCGCTACAACAACGGTTATGCGCCTTGGGAGCCCTGAAAAAAAGGGGTTTTGCGGCAGTCGCGCGTGCCGGACCGTTGAAATCTCAGGCCGCCAAGGTCAGCGAGGCATGGCGTGGGACCGATTCGATCAGCGCTACGGCCTGGCCGATGACGATAACGGCGGGGCTGGCCATGCCGGCGTCGGCGATGTCGGCGGCCATGCGATCCAGCCGCGTGACGATATGGCGTTGCTCCGGACATGAAACGCGTTGCGCCACGGCGACCGGCATATCCGCCGCGAAGCCGGCTTCGCGCAGCTCCCGCGCCAACGTGCCGGCATCGCGCATGCCCATGTAGCAGACCAGTGTCAGGCCGCTGGCGGCCAGCGCGCGCCAGTCCGGACGGCTGTCATCCATGGTGTGCGCGGTCACCAGCGCGACGCCGCGGCTTACGCCGCGGTGGGTCAATGGCAAGCCCAGCGCGGCGCCCACCGCGAGTCCGGCGGTGATGCCGCCGACCGCTTCGGCCGCGAGGCCGCGCGCCGCCAGCCAATGCATTTCCTCGCCGCCGCGGCCGAAGATAAAGGGATCGCCGCCCTTGACGCGCGCCACCATCCTGCCCTGGCGGGCATGGCGTGCCATCAGGCGCAGGATGAAATCCTGCGGCGTCGAACGACAGCCGCCGCGCTTGCCGACGTTGACGATGCGCGCGCCCGGCGCGGCGAGCGCGCGGATGTCCGGGCCGACCAGATCGTCGACCAGCCAGACTTCGGCCTGCCGCAGGATGCGCGCGGCCTTGACGGTCAGCAGATCGGGGTCGCCGGGCCCTGCGCCGACCAGCCAGACCTTGCCGCTGGGTTTGCCGTCGGGCTTGGCGATGGATGCGGCATCGGGCCTGGAGGTGGCTTTGGAATCGGGTTTGAAATCGGGTTTGAAATCGGATTCGCCAGTCAGGCGCGGCGTGCCGCCAAGGTCGTTCATCGTCAGGTTTCCAGTTGGACCTGTGCCCGCGCAACCATGCGGGCGACTTCCGGGCCGCAGGAGCCGCAGCCGGTCCCGCAGCGCAAGGTGCGGCGCAGACCGTCGGCGTCGAGTCCGGCGGCGATGCCGGCGTGGATGGCGCGGTCCGTTACGCCGTGGCAGACACAGACCGTGCGCGCCCGCGCCACCGGGGCCGTGCGCCCCATCAGCAACTGCGCCGCGCTGGCGGGCGCCGCGCCGCCATCCGCCCATGCCGATACGGCGTCGAGTATGCGCGTGTCGCCGGCCACCAGGAAAGCCACCGGCCTGCCGTCGGACAGGGCAATACGCCGCACGATGCCGCGATGCGGGTCGTCATAGAAGGCGTGGGGCTGTTCCAGCGCCAGGGCCGCGCACAGGGCCTCCAGGACGTCGGTATCCGGTGCGTGCGCCGCGGCCAGCACGATGCGGACGCCGCCACCGCCCATGGCGGTCGGCAGTATCGCGGCATAGTGAAAGCGCCGCAGCCATGGCGCCAGGTCCCGGCGCAGCGCCGGCACATCGCCGCGTATCCATCCCGCCGCCTGCCAGTCAAGGTTCGCGGGCCGCACGACGATGGCGCTATGTTTCAGTTCGGGCTGCCTGGACACGGGGTCGCGCGCGGGATTGGTCAACGCGTTCACGCCGTCGCCGGCAATGAAGGCGCTGCCCCAATGCATGGGCAGGAAGGCCTGGCCGGGCCGCAGGGCATCGTCGGCGCGTACGGGCATGTGCAGCTGTCCGCGCCGCGAGGCGATATGCGCCAGGCCGCCTTCCGCGAGTCCGGCCTCGGCCATGTCGGCCGGATGCATGGACAGCCAGGGTTCCTCCACATGCCGGGTCAGGGCTGGCGACAGCGCGGTGCGCGCCATCGTGTGCCAGTGGTCGCGCAAGCGGCCGGTCGTCAGCCGCAGCGGGAAGTCCGGCGACACGGGTTCGGCGACGGGCAGATAGGGCAGGTCGAGGAAGCGGGCGCGACCGTTGGGCGTGGCGAAAAGGCCGTCGACGTAGAGCCGTGCGCGCGGACGTGCATCGGCGCCGCGCCGATCGGGCCGGTAGGGCCATTGTTGCGGGCCGTCGCGTTCCAGCACCGCGTAGTCCAGGGCGCTGTAATCCAGGTCGCGGCCCGCGGTGGTGCGCGCATGTTCCGCGAAAACCTCGCTTTCCCCGGCAAACGAGAAGAGCCGCGCCTTGTCGGGAGCAATGCGGCGGGCCAGGCGCGTGGCGACGTCCGCGGCAAGGCGCCAATCGGGCCGGGCGTCGCCGGGTGGGGCGATCGCGGCGCGCACGCGGCTGATGCGCCGCTCGGAGTTGGTCGTCGTGCCTTCTTTCTCCGGCCAGGTGGCGGCGGGCAACACCAGATCGGCATAGGCCAGCGTTTCGGTGCCGGCATAGGCGTCCTGCACGATGACGAACTCGGCCTTCTCCAGCGCCGCGCGCACGCGTGCCTGGTCCGGCATCGACTGCGCGGGGTTGGTCGCGACGATCCACAATGCCTTGACGCGGCCTTCCAGCACGGCGTCGAACATCTCCACGGCCGGCAGGCCGGGCGTCTCGGGCAGGCTGTCCACGCCCCACAGCGCCGCGACTTCCGCGCGGTCGGCGGCATTGCCCGGGTCGCGATGGCCGGGCAGCAGCGTCGCCATGCCGCCGGCCTCGCGGCCGCCCATGGCGTTGGGCTGGCCGGTCAGCGAGAACGGACCGGCGCCGGGTTTGCCGATCTGGCCGGTGGCCAGATGCAGATGGATCAAGGCGGCATTCTTGGCCGTACCGCTGCTGGACTGGTTCAGGCCCATGGTGTACAGCGACAGCGTCGCGGGCGACCGGGCGAACCAGCGGGCCGCCTGCACGATGTCGGCGGCCGGCACGCCGCAGATTTCCTGTGCCGCTTCCGGCGTGAAGTCGGCGATCCGGCGCTCCAGGGCCGCATAACCTTCGGTGTGCCGCTCGATATAGCCGCGGTCGATCAACGATTCGGCGGCCATGACGCGCAGCATGGCATGGAACAGGGCGACATCGGTGCCTGGCAGGATGGGCAGGTGCAGATCGGCCAGGGCGGTGGTGTCGGTGCGGCGCGGATCGGCCACGATCACCCGCATCCGCGGACGCGCGTGGCGCGCCGCTTCCAGGCGGCGAAACAGAACCGGATGCGCGTACGCCACGTTGGCGCCGGCGATGAATACGGTGTCGGCCAGCTCCAGATCGTCGTAGCAGGCGGGCGGGGCATCGGCACCCAGCGTCTGCTTGTAGCCGGCCACCGCGCTGGACATGCATAGCCGCGAATTCGTGTCCACATTGTTGGTGCCGGCCAATGCTCGCGCCAGCTTGTTGAAGACGCTGTAGTCCTCGGTCAGCAACTGGCCCGACAGGTAGAAGCCGATCGCATCCGGCCCATCGCGGCGGATGATGTCGGCCAGCCGCCCGGCCGCGATATCCAATGCCTGGTCCAGTGGAACGTCCACCCTGGCCGCCGTCTTGCCCGGCCGCCACTGGGCCTTGAGGATGCGCGCGGCGTCGCCGCGGACCGTGTCCGCCAACTGCAGGCCCTTGCTGCACAGGCGGCCGCGATTGGACGGATGGGTTTCATCGCCAAGGATGGCGATCACGCGGCCGCCATGGGCGGCAACCCGCACCCCGCAGCCGGTCCCGCAATAGCAGCAGACCGACGAAACGGTGCGCGCGCCGTTCGCGGCGGCCCGGCTGGCGGCGGCATCGTGAAGATTGTGAGCGTCCATCTTCAGGGTGCCTCCGCCGCCCCAATTTCGCCATGCATCAAGCGGTCGCGCAGTCCCGCCAGCGGGGTTGCCTCGCGGATCAGGCGCAGGTACCAGCCGCCGTCGGCGGTGTCGCCGTACAAACAGGCGCCCACCAGCTTGTCGTCCTTGACGACCAGTTTCTTGTAGACGCCGTCCTGTGCGTCCGAGAGGGTGATGGCTTGCGTGCCGGCGCCGCCGATGAAGTCCCCGGCGGAGAATACGTCGATGCCGGTCACCTTCAGTTTGGTCGAGGTAATGCTGCCCGCGTAGCGGCCGGTACCGTGCAGGGCCAGGTGGTTGGCCGCGACACGGGCCTGTTCGAACAGCGGCGCGACCAGCCCATACGCGACACCGCGATGGCTGACGCATTCGCCCACGGCGTAGATACGCGGGTCGTAGGTCTGCATGGTGTCGCTGACGACGATGCCGCGGTCGACGTGGAGCCCGGCCTGCTCGGCCAGCGCCGTGTGCGGCCGGATGCCCACCGCCATGATGACGAGGTCGGTGGCGATCTCCTGGCCATCGGCGAAGCGCAGGCCACGCACGCGGCCGTCCGCGTCGCCCAGGATCGCCGCGGTCTGGCGCGCCATGAGGAAGCGCAGGCCGCGCGCCTCCAGGCTGCCGCGCAGCAGCCGGGCCGCGTGCGTATCCAACTGGCGGTCCAGCAGCGTCGCGCCCAGGTGCACGACGGAAACTTCCATTCCGCGCGTGGCGAGCCCGTTGGCGGCTTCCAGGCCCAGCAGGCCTCCCCCGATGACCACCGCGCGACGGTGCCGTGCGGCCGCTTCGATCATGTGGTTGACGTCCTGGATGTCGCGAAACGTCAGCACGCCCCGCAGCTCCCTGCCCGGCACGGGCAGCACGACCGGCGTGGAGCCGGTGGCCAGCAGCAGCTTGTCGTAGGGCGCGACGGTGCCGTCCTCGGCATGCACCTGCCGGCGCGCGCGATCGATACGGGTCACCGCGCGATTCAGCAGCAACCGTATGCCGTGTCGCGCATACCATTGCTCATCGTTCAGGACGATATCGCGCAAGGTCCGTTCGCCGGTCAGCACAGGCGACAGCATGATGCGGTTGTAGTTCGGATGCGGCTCGGCGCCGAATACGGTGACGTCGTACAGCCCCGCGTCCAGCGCGAGCAATTCCTCCAGGGCGCGGATGCCGGCCATGCCGTTGCCCACCACTACCAGCTTCTGCCTGCTCATGCCCGTCTCCCGTGGTCGCCGGCATCAGGCGGCGTTGTGCGCCCGTACCGCTTCGAGCTGGGATGCGGCCGCGGGCAGGGCGGCTGGCGCGGCCGTTGCGGTGGCATGCGGGCGCGATTCCACGGGATGCCCATAGCGGCGATGCAGGAAGTCCACCACGGCCGCGCGGCAGGCCAGGTAGCGGGGGTCTTCCGCCAGGGCGACCCGGTCGCGCGGACGCGGCAGCGCCACGTCCTGGATCTGGCCGATGGTGGCCGCCGGTCCGTTGGTCAGCATCACGACCCGATCGGATAGCAGCACGGCTTCGTCGACATCGTGAGTCACCATGATGGTGGTGGTGCGCGTCTTGGCGACGATCTTCAGCAGTTCGTCCTGGAGATGGGCGCGGGTCAATGCGTCCAGCGCGCCGAAGGGCTCGTCCATCAGCAGCACCTTGGGTTCGATGGCCAGGGCGCGGGCAATGCCCACGCGCTGCTTCATGCCGCCGGAAATCTCACGCGGCAGCTTGCCCTGGGCGTGGGCCAGCCCGACCAGTTCGAGCGCCGCATGCGTGCGTTCGGCCAGCCGCGCCTTGCTTTCCTGGCGGCCGTAAACCCTTTCCACCGCCAGGTGGACGTTCTGGAAACAGCTCAGCCATGGCAGCAGGGAATGGTTCTGGAACACGACGGCGCGGTCCGGACCGGGCCCGGCGATTTCTTTTTCCGCGCACAACAGCACGCCGGTGGTGGGGCGGGTCAGGCCGGCCACCAGGTTCAGCAGCGTCGACTTGCCGCAGCCGGAATGGCCGATCAGCGTGATGAACTCGCCCTGCGCGACCGTCAGGTCGATGTCGCGCAGGGCGACGAACGGGCCCTTGCGCGTATCGAAGACCTGCCCCACGTTTTCGACCCGTACGAACTTTTCCATGGCCTTATTCCTCGTAGGTGTAGCGCCGGGCCAGTTGCATCAGCAACACGTCCAGCGTCAGGCCGACGATGCCGATCACGAAGATCGCGATGACGATGTGTTCGACCTTGAGGTTGTTCCATTCATCCCACAGCCAGAAACCGATGCCGGTGCCACCGGTCAGCATCTCGGCCGCGACGATGACCAGCCAGGCCGTGCCGATGGACAGGCGTACGCCCGTTAGTACGTGCGGCAGGGCGGCCGGCAACAGCACGCGCGTCAGGATTTTCCATTCCGACAGGTCCAGCACCCGCGCGACGTTCAGGTAATCCCGCGGCACGCGCTGCACGCCGGCCGCGGTATTGAGGATCATCGGCCAGATGGAACAGATGAAGATGGTCCAGATGGCCGCCGGATTGGCCGCCTTGAACAGGAGCAGTCCCAGCGGCAGCCAGGCGAGCGGGGACACCGGCCTCAGCAGGCTGATGATGGGCGAAGCCAGGGCGTTCAAGGCCTTGAAGCGGCCGATGGCGAAGCCCAGCGGGATGCCCACCAGCGCCGCCAGCCCGAAGCCGCCGGCCACGCGCAGCAGCGACGCCAGCACGTTCCAGCCGATGCCGCGATCGTTGGGACCGTTGTCGTAGAAAGGATGGGCGAACAGCGCGACGGCCGCCTCCCAGGTCTTGGCCGGCGTCGGAATGGCCGGCACCAGCAGGGAGATGGTCTGCCACACCAGCACGAAGAGGGCGAAGCCGGCGACCGGTCCGACGACGGCTCGCAGGACACTCTCGACATGGTCGCGCCACGGCCACGCCGGGCGGGTGTCGGTCAGGGGTAGCGATCGATCCATGGCGCTCGTCCTCAGGTCTTGATCTTGAAGGCGTCCGCATACGCGGCCGGGTTGCTGCCATCCCACACGATCCCGTCGATCAGCGTGGAAGACCGCATCTCCTGCGCGGGCAGCGGAGCGCCCGCGGCCGTGGCGGCCTGTTTGTAGATGTCGATGCGGTTGATCTGCCGGGCGACGGCCAGGTAATCGGGATGGTCCTTCAGCAGGCCCCAGCGCTTGTGCTGGGTCAGGAACCACATGCCATCGCTCAAATACGGGAAGTTGACGGCGCCGTCGCCATAGAAACGCATCGCGTGCTTGTCGTCCCAGGTCTTGCCCAGGCCGTTGTCATAGCGGCCCAGCATGCGGTCGACGATCACGGCCGCGTCGGTGTTCACATAGGATTTGGCGGCGATCGTTTCCGCCGTCTTGCGGCGGTTTTCGGGGGAGGCGTCTATCCACTTGCTGGCCTCCAGGACGGCGGCGGTCACCGCGCGCGCGGTGTTGGGATAGCGGGAGACGAATTCGGCGGAGCCTCCGAGCACTTTTTCAGGATGGTCCTGCCAGATCTCCTGCGTCGTGACGGCGGTGAAGCCGACCTTGTCCAGGATGGCGCGCGCGTTCCAGGGCTCGCCCACGCAAAAGCCGTCCATGTTGCCGATGCGCATATTGGCCACCATCTGGGGCGGCGGCACGGTAATGACCTTGGCGTCGCGCATGGGGTGGATGCCGTTGGCGGCCAGCCAGTAATACAGCCACATGGCGTGCGTGCCGGTGGGGAAGGTCTGCGCGAAGGTGTATTCGCGCTTCTTTTCCGCCATGACGCGCGCCAGCGATGCGCCGTCGGTGACACCGGCGTCCTTCAACTGCTGCGACAAAGAGATGGCCTGGCCGTTCTGGTTGAGGCCCATCAATACCGCCATCTCTTTCTTCGGCCCGCCTATGCCCAGGTGTACGCCGTACACCAGTCCGTACAGGACATGCGCCACGTCCAGTTCGCCATTGATCAGCTTGTCGCGCACGCCGGCCCAGGATGCTTCCTTGGACAGCACGAACTTCACGCCGTGCTTCTGATCCAGGCCCAGCACCGACGCCATGACGACCGACGAACAATCGGTCAGCGGAATGAACCCTATCCTGACTTCGGTCTTCTCCGGCGCATCCGTGCCCGCGGCCCAGGCGCCGGCCCGCACACGGGGGTCGACCACGCCGAGGATGCTTGCACCCGCCAAGGTGCGGGTGGCCCAACCCATCAGGCGCCGGCGCTGGAAACTGGCTGGCGGAGCCGCGAAGGTCGGAGGCTGCGGCGTGGTCTTTAGCTTCATGCGATGTGTCCTTCGAAGGCAAAAAAAAACGTTCCGCGCGCCCAGGGCTATCCCTGGGTGCGCGGAACGTCGTTGTTCCGGTCGCCGCGTTGCGGCATATGACGGCCGCCGTTGGCCGTCGCTTCGTTCAAAGCAATCGCTATGCCAATTTCGCCATGACCGGCGCCGCAGTGGCTTTTTCCTGCGCGATCAATGGCTTGGCGACTTTCGAATGTGCGGGCGGGTTGCGGTGCGGTGTGCGGCGACGTGGCGCATGCCGCGCCATGGTGCGTTGCGATCGATGTCCTGCGCCAATGCGGTGCGGGAATAGTCGTCGATGGTGCGCGCGGCCCATGACCATGGGCGGCGCCAGCGCATCCCCGCCGGCGAAAAACGCGTCGTGATTGCGGGCGACGTCCGGCGGACACGCGCCATCGCCCGGCAAAATGGCATGCAATTTGCATCGCACAAACGCGGAGGAGAGGACAGACACATGCTCAGGGTTATGTTGATCAGGGATGGCGAAGGACGCGTGGCCGAGTTGCGGAACACCCTGGAACAGGGCGGCGTCCGGATCGTGGCCGAAGTCCTGCCGGACGCCGACTTGCCCGCCGCCGTCGCGCGCCATGCGCCGGATGTCGTGCTGATCGACGCCGACGCGCCTTCACGCGATACGCTCGAGGGCGTTTGCGTCGCCAGTGCGCACAGCGACCGCCCGGTCGTCATGTTCACGGAGAGCAATGATCGACAGACCATGCGGGCGGCGCTGCAGGCCGGGGTGGCCGCCTACGTCGTGGGCGAGGTGCCCGCGTCACGCATCCGCAGCCTGCTGGACGTCGCCATCGAGCGCTATGCCGTGGATCGCGCGCGCCGCGAGGAACTGACCGAAGCCAAGCTGCGGCTGGCCGAGCGGCAGGCCGTGGAAAAGGCCAAGGGGCTGCTGATGTCCCTGCGCGGGGTGTCGGAAGAAGAGGCCTATCGCATGCTGCGCGAACACGCCATGAAGAGCCAGAAGCGTATCGGCGAAGTCGCGCAAGCCATGGTGGACGCGGCGGGCTGGCTCAAAAGCTGATCGCCGATCAGAGATACGGCGTCGCCAGCCAGATCACCTTGTTGCGCAGCCGGACCAGGAAGGGCGCCGACGACAGCAGTTCCAGCGTCTGCGGCCTGGCCGTGGCGATGGTCGCATCGATCCGCTTGCCGAGCGCCAGGGCGACCTGGCGGTCGTAGATTTCCGTGTCCAGCTCGAAATTCAGCCGCAGGCTGCGCGGGTCCAGGTTGGACGATCCCGCGTACGACCAGGCGTCGTCGACCGTCATGAGCTTGGAGTGATCGAACATCCCGGTCGTGCGCCATACCCGGCAGCCGCAGCGGATGACCTGGTCCAGCTGTGCCGTCATGGCGTAGTCCACCAGGCGCAGGTTGTTCCTGCCGGGAATGACGATATCCACGCGCACCCCGCGCCGCGCAGCCGTGGCCAGCGCGCCGATCAGCGTCTGGTCCGGCAGGAAGTAGGGCGACTGGATGCGTACGTGGCGCTGGGCCACCGCCAGTGCGCCCAGCAGCATGTTGTGGGTGCTGCCCAGCGAACGGTCGGGACCGGACGGCACGCAGCGCACCGCGGCGCTGCCCGGCGTCGGGTCCGCGGCGTTGGCCGCGTAGTTGAACCACAGGCTGCCCGCCAGGGATTCGCCCGTCGTGAAATCCCAGTCGTGGGCGAATACCGACAGCAGCTGGATCACCAGCGGTCCTTCGACGCGGAAATGCGTATCGCGGTTGGTCTCCTGGCGCGCCAGGGCGCTGACGAAGGCGGCGCGGATGTTCATGCCGCCGGAAAACCCGATACGGCTGTCCACGACCAGGATCTTGCGGTGGCTGCGCAGATTGGCGTACGGCATGCGCAGGAAGCCCAGCGGATTGGTCATGAAACGCGCCGTCGGCACGCCGCCTTTCTTCAGCATCCGGATGATGGGCGGACGCGAATAATGCGCGCCCACGGCGTCGATCAGGACGCGGACCTGTACGCCGCGCGCCTGCGCTTCGATCAAGGCCTGCGCGAATTCGCGGCCGATGGGATCGTTGTCGAAGATATAGCTTTGCAGCGCCACGGTATAGCGGGCCTGGCGGATGGCCTGGATCATGGCCGGATACGCTTCATCGCCGCCGTCCAGCATCCGCACGGAATTGCCACCCACCAGCTGGAAGTGGCTGACCTTGTCCGCCAGGATTTTCAAGGAGGCGAACTGCGGCGCGGACAGCGGGACGACGTCCAGTTCCACCGCCGAGGGCTCGCGCGCATAGGCCACCATGGCGTCGTCGCGCTGCTGCGAAACGCGTGTGATGCGTATGCGGTTGACGCCGGCGACGAAATAGGCGGCCGCGCCGAACAGCGGCGAAAACAGCGTGATGCCGACCCAGCCGATGGCGGCGCGCACGTCGTTCTTGGTCATGGCGGCATGTACCGCGGCGCCGGCGCCGGCGACCAGGCTGACCGTGAAAACGATATGCGGCCAATAGGTTAGAAGGATCTGATGCAGTTCGCGCATATGGTTATTGGGTTTGTTGCCGGGCGAGTTGCAAGCGTGCTGGCCGGCCCCGCGGAGCCGCCTTGGTCGGGAGGATACCAAGCCCGGGCGTGAAACTGGGCCGATGGCGCCATCAACGCCGCGCTTCAGGTGGCGGGGAACAACACTTGAAATGAGGTCGGCAACTCGTGCTAGAATCTCGCTTCTTTGCTGCGGTGGCTGTAGCTCAGTTGGTAGAGTCCCGGATTGTGATTCCGGTTGTCGTGGGTTCGAGTCCCATCAGCCACCCCAATAGCACTTCCGCAGTAGTTCATTGAATCAGGCGCCTACCGTTCTCGGGGCGCCTTTTTCATTTGCGCATTCGGCGGGACGCGG
This sequence comes from Bordetella genomosp. 8, assembly GCF_002119685.1. Taxonomy (NCBI): domain Bacteria; kingdom Pseudomonadati; phylum Pseudomonadota; class Betaproteobacteria; order Burkholderiales; family Alcaligenaceae; genus Bordetella; species Bordetella genomosp. 8. The sequence goes on from NZ_CP021108.1 coordinate 1,541,061, forward strand.
CCTGTCCGAGGCCCATGCGCCTAGGGAATCCACCGATGGCCGCGCGGCACGCGTCTGCCTAGACTTAATATGTATAAACATAAATATAAGTCTGGTCTATTGACCCACGGAGGAGACGATGCCCAAGCTTGCCCGTTCGATCGCGGTGATGGCCGCCATGTTCGCGTACGTCGCGATCGCGATGCAGGTCTCGCGTGCGCAGAGCGTCGATATCAAACAACCGCTGACCATCGCCAGCCAGGGCAGCTTCTTCGTCGGCGGCCGGGAGGTGAAGTCCGAGACCTTGTCCACGCTGCCGCAGGTCGACCCAAAGGGCACGGTGACGGTGGAGCAGATGTATGTGCAATACCAGGTGCCGGTCGACGCCAAGCCGGTCCAGGTGGTGTTCATTCACGGCTGCTGCCTGACGGGCGCCTCCTGGGAGACGACGCCGGACGGCCGCATGGGGTGGTCGGAGTATTTCGTGCGCAAGGGTTATCCGACCTACGTCATCGACCAGGCGGCGCGAGGCCGCTCGGCGATGAACGCGGCGGCGGTCTACGGCGTCAAGACAGGCAAGTTGCAGCCGGATGCGCTGCCCGTCGGTTTCCAGGCAGGGCGCGAGGTCGCCTGGCCGCTGTTCCGCTTCGGCCCGCGCTATCCCGAAGCCTATGCGGGCTCGCAGTACCCGGTCGAGGCCCAGGAGCAACTCTGGAAGCAGATGGTCCCGGACTGGGCCTATTCGATGTCCATGCCGAACCCGACCGTGCCCGCGTTGAACCTGCTGGCCCAGCGGCTCGGACGCACGGTCCTGGTCAGCCACTCGCAATCCGGGATCTATCCGTTCCAGGCCGCCGCGCGCAGCCGCACGGGGATCGCGGCCATCATTTCCATCGAGCCCGCCGCATGTCCGGCGGCCGACGGCGACCTGGCGCCCTATACGGGCATCCCCGTCATGGTCCTGTTCGGCGACTATGTCGCGCAGTCCGCCGTGTGGGCGCCGCGGCTGGCGTCATGCGAGGCATTCGCCCAGGCCGTCAACAAGGCCGGCGGGAAGGCCAGGGTCCTGCAATTGCCGCAGGCAGGCATGCATGGCAACACGCACATGCTGATGCAGGACCGCAATAACCTGCAGGTCGCCGATCTGCTGTCGAAATGGATCGATGACAGCGTGGATCGATGACAGCGCGCCTGGCCCGCGCTAGGCCACGTTCAGCGACATCGAGTACTTCATCTTGTCGTGCGGAAAGGTGGTGATGGTGGCCAGCAATAGCAAGCCGCCGCTGCCGTAATAGCGCCGCGTGATCACGAAGCCCGCCGTCTCCGGTTCCACCTGCAGTTGCCGGGCGATGGGCGCGGCGATGGGCGTGGCCGAGAACTCCTGGTTCACCTCGTGGATGCGGTTGCCGAAGTGATCCTCGATCAGGCGCAGCAGCGAAATGCGCGGCTGGATGTCGGCGCGCAGGTCGGCATGCGCCGGATTGGCGTAGATCACCGTGCACGCCACCGGCGTGTCCTGGTCGTCCAGCGTCTTGACCGAATTGATGTGTAGCCACGGTTGGCCGGGCTCGGCGCCCAGGGCCTCGGCCTGCCGCTTGCCGAGCTTGATCGTGCGCACGTCCCGCACCAGCAGGGCGGCGTTGCGCGCATATTGCAGCAGGTCGGGAAACTGCGAGATGCGCTGCGTGAAACGGGTGCTGGCGTGGGCGGTCTCGACCCGCGTGCCCACGCCCGGGCGGCGCGACACCATCCCGGCCACCGTCAACATGCGGATGGCCTCGCGGATGGTGTGACGGCTGGCGCCGAATTTCTCGCACAGTTCGTGTTCGGTGGGCAGCAGCGTCATGACCGGATAGCGGCCGCTGCCGATGTCGCGCGCAAGCTGCTGGTAAATACTTTTGTAGCGTGGACTGCCAGCCTCGTCGTCCAGCCCCGTGGCCTGGCCGCGTGCCTCGCGCGCGTCGGCGGGAGCGAGCACGCCTTCGGAGGATCGGGTCATGGGTGGTTCCTTTGCTCTTTCCATCGGGGTTTGTCCGGACAATAACCGATTGACAAGGCCATGACGCTGGATCCATTATTTGTCCGGACATTCATGTACGGACAAATTGTACGGCGGACATGGGGTCGCGGGGCAAGCGGGTCCGCTTTTTTTTCGCGGCGAGTTCATCCCCGGATGCAAATGGCACAGGCGGTTCCCGCAGTTCTCTTCCAATAAACGGGGGTTTTCATGGGCAAGGTACTCGCAGTCCTGACGGCGGCCACGGTGGCCATTGGTATGTGCGCCACCGCGCAGGCGCAGCAGAAACTGGTGGTCGCCGGCTACGGCGGTTCGTTCGAAGACATCATGCGCAAGGACATCTTCCCGCCCTTCGCCAAGCAGCATGGCGTCGAGCTGGATTACGTGGCCGGCAACTCCACCAACACGGTGGCGCGCTTGCAGGCACAGAAGAGCAACCAGCAGATCGATGTTGCCATCATCGACGACGGTCCGATGTACCAGGCCATCGCGCTGGGCTTTTGCGAGCCCATCAAGGGCCTGCCGGTCGACGACATCTACGGCACCGCGCGCTACAAGGACGACAAGGCCGTGGCCATCGGTATCGTCGCCACCGGCATCATGTACAACAAGAAGGTCTTCGATGAGCGCAAATGGGCCGCGCCCACCTCATGGAAGGACCTGAAGGATCCCAAGTACAAGAAACAGCTGGTGGTGCCGCCGCTGAACAACACCTACGGCCTGCACGCCCTGGTGGAATACGCCCGCGAAGGCGGCGGGGGCGAGAAGAAGATCGATCCCGGCTTCAAGACCTTCAAGGACGAGATCGGTCCCAACGTACTGGTGTACGAACCTTCGCCCGGCAAGATGACCGAGCTGTTCGCCAGTGGCCAGGCCACCATCGCGGTGTGGGGCAGCGGCCGCGTCAAGGCCTTCGCCGATACCGGCTTCCCGGTGGGCTTCGTCTACCCCCAGGAAGGCGCCTATGCCTTGCTGTCGTCGGTGTGCCCGGTGGCCAAGGCCAACGCCAATCCGCTGGCGCAGGCTTTCGTCAACTACCTGGTCAGCCCCAAGGTGCAGGAGCAACTGGCCACCGCCTATGGCTACGGCCCGGTCAACAAGCAGGCCAAGGTGGTCGACGATCCGCGCGTGCCGCTGCCGATCGGCAAGCGCGCCGCCGAGCTGATCGTGATCGACTGGGACACCGTCAACCAGAACCGGGACGACTGGAACAAGCGCTGGACGCGTGAAATCGAGCGTTGAGGCAACGGCGGCGCGGGCGCGCCGCCAGCGGGAGCATCCATGAGCTATCTCGTATTGAACGGCCTGTCCAAGCGCTACGGCGACCTGACGGCGGTCGAGCACCTGAGCCTGTCGGTCGAACGCGGCGAGTTCATCTCGCTGCTGGGACCGTCGGGCTGCGGCAAGACCACGACCCTGCAGATGATCGCCGGGTTCGTCGAGCCCAGCGGCGGCAGCATCGTGCTGGACGGCAAGGACGTCAGCCGCATCCCGGCCAACAAGCGTGGCCTGGGCATGGTGTTCCAGAACTACGCCCTGTTTCCGCACATGACCGCGGCCGAGAACGTGTCGTTCGGCCTGGAGATGCAGCGCATCGGCAAGGACGAGCGGCAGGCGAGGGTGGCCGAGGCGCTCGAACTGGTGGGCCTGTCGCACCTGGCCGACCGCCATCCGGCGCGCATGTCGGGCGGCCAGCAGCAGCGCGTGGCGCTGGCGCGCGCGCTGGTCATCCGCCCCAGGGTGCTGTTGCTGGACGAACCGCTGTCGAACCTGGACGCCAAGCTGCGTGAGGAAATGCAGCTGGAGCTGCGCAGCATCCAGCGCACTGTCGGCACCACCACCATCCTGGTGACGCACGACCAGTCCGAAGCCCTGGCGCTGTCCGACCGCATCGTGGTGATGAACCATGGCCGGGTCGAGCAGGTGGCCGAGCCCTTCGCGGCCTACGAGGCGCCATCGAACCGCTTCGTCGGCGGGTTCCTCGGCAAGGCCAACGTTTTCACGCCCACGGCGCAGCCCTATGAGGGCGAGACGCGGGCCCGCATCGGCGAGGCCCATATCGCCATGGAGGGCCAGCCGGTGCCGCATGGCGCGGTGATCGTGCGGCCCGAAAAGATCCTGTTCTCCGAGGCCGGGGCATGTTCGCTGCCTGGCCGCATGAAGACGCGCGTGTTCCAGGGCAACCACTGGCTGTGCCAGGTCGACACCTCCGTCGGCGAGGTGCTGGTCATCCGCCAGAACGACGGCGTGCCGGTGCCCGCCGAAGGCGAGACCGTGCATCTGCGCTGGCGCGCGCAGGACATGTGCGCGGTGGCCGGACAGGAGACCGCGCAATGAGCGCGCGCGCCAACCCCTGGCTGCTGAGCGCACCGGCGCTGGTCGTCTATGCCACCTTCCTGGTGGTGCCGATGGCGCTGGTATTCCTGATCAGCTTCTTCGACTTCCAGTTCTACGGTGGCATCCAGGCCACCTTCACCTGGAAGAACTACGTCGACATCCTGAGCGACGGCTACTACTACGAAATCTACGCCCGCACCTTCGGCGTGGCGGCGCTGGTGACGGTGGCCTGCCTGGTGCTTGGCACGGCCGAAGCCTACGTGCTGTCGCGCATGGCCAATCCCTGGAAGAGCCTGTTCTTGATGGTGGTGCTGGGACCGCTGCTGATTTCGGTGGTGGTGCGCACGCTGGGCTGGGCGCTGCTGTTCGGCTCGACCGGCCTGATCAACAAGGCGCTGATGGGCACCGGCCTGGTCTCCACGCCGATCGACCTGATGTACAGCAACCTGGGCGTGGGCATCGCGCTCACGCATGTGCTGGTGCCGTTCATGGTGATCTCCGTCTGGGCGTCGTTGCAGCGGATCAATCCGTCGACGGAGGCCGCCGCGCTGTCGCTGGGCGCGAGCCAGTTCACCGTGATACGGCGCGTGATCGTGCCGCAGGTCATGCCGGGCATCCTGTCCGGTTCGATCATGGTGTTCGCGATGGCCTCCAGTTCGTTCGCCACGCCCGCCATCATCGGCGGCCGGCGCCTGAAGAACGTGGCCACCGCCGCCTATGACGAATTCCTGAATACGCTCAACTGGCCGCTCGGCGCGGCGCTGGCGGTGCTGCTGCTGATGGCGACCGTGGTGGTGCTGCTGTCGGCCAACCGGCTGATCGAACGCCGTTACGGCGCTGTCTTCAATCCGTCGGGAGCCTGACATGAACTTCCGCAACGGTCCCATCGGCCTGCTGTTCCATACGCTGTTCATCCTGTTCATCCTGGCGCCCATCGTGATGGTGTGCGCGGTCGCGTTCACGTCCGAAGGCTTCATCTCGCTGCCCAGCGGCGGGCTGTCGCTGCGCTGGTTCCGCGCCATCCTCGACAACCCGCGCTTCATCGACGCGTTCTGGTTCAGCCTGGGCCTGGGTACGCTGTCGGCGACCCTGGCGATCGGGCTGGCGGTGCCGGGCGCGTTGGCGCTGGCGCGCAACCGCTTCCGTGGCCGCGAAGCCTTGCTGGCCTTCTTCCTGTCGCCGCTGATGATCCCGCACGTGGTGCTGGGACTGGCCTTCCTGAAGTTCTTCACCACCGTGGACCTGGCCGGCACCTATGTCGGGCTGGTGGTGGCGCACGTGATCCTGGTGATGCCTTATGCGCTGCGGCTGGTGCTGGCGTCGGCCACGGGCATCGACCCCGCGCTGGAGCGCGCGGCGCAGTCGCTGGGCGCGTCGAACTGGACCGCGTTCCGCCGCGTGGTGCTGCCGCTGTTGCTGCCGGGCGTGGTGAGCGGCTGGGTGATCGCCTTCATCACCAGCTTCGACGAGCTGACCATGTCGATCTTCATCGCCTCGCCGTCCACCACCACGCTGCCGGTGCGCATCTTCCTGCACATCGAGGACACCATCGATCCGCTGGTGACGGCCGTGTCGGCCGTACTGATCTACGTGACGATCATCGCCATCTTCATCCTGGATCGCGTGGTGGGCCTGGAAAAGCTGTTTGTCGGAAAGGGACGTTAACGATGGACGAAACACAAGAAGGGGCGCCGCGCGCGCCGGCGCATCGCGGCATCCACGATGCCGTGGTGGTCGGCGGCGGCCTGGTCGGCTCGGCCATTGCCTACGGGCTGCGGCGCGAGCTGGACCACGTCGCGGTGCTCGACGAAGGCGACGTGGCCTACCGCGCCTCGCGCGGCAACTTCGGCCTGGTATGGGTGCAGAGCAAGGGCATGGGGCTGCCGCGCTACGGCGTGTGGACCATGGCCTCGGTCACCGCCTGGCCGCAACTCGCGGCCGAGCTGCTGGAGCAGACCGGCGTGGACGTGCGCCTGGAGCAGCGAGGCGGCCTGCATGTGCTGCTGAGCGACGAGGAAATGGAAGCGCGCGCCACCTTCATGCGCACGCTGCTGGGTCAGCCCGGCATGGCGCAGTACGACTGGAAGATGCTGGATCGCCACGAGCTGGCCGACCTGGTGCCCGGCATCGGTCCCGAGGTACGCGGCGCCACCTGGACGCCGGTGGACGGCATCGCCAATCCGCTCAAGCTGCTGCGCGCGCTGCATATGTCGTTCGCGCAACGGGCGGTGGATTACCTGCCGCGCTGTCCGGCCCAGGACATCCGCCAGCGCGACGGCGTATTCGAAGTCGCCACGCCGACCGGCACGGTGCGTGGGCGCAGGCTGGTGCTGGCCAGCGGCCTGTCGAACAAGGCGCTGGGCGAACAGGTCGGCCTGACGGTGCCGGTGCGTCCGCAGCGCGGCCAGATCGTGGTGCTGGAGCGCACCCGCCGCCTGCTGGAAACGCCGCTTTCCACGCTGCGGCAGATGGACGAGGGCACCTGGCTGATCGGCGATTCGCAGGAAGAGGCCGGCTACGTGGACAACCAGGTGGGCCTGCCTATCCTGGGCACGCTGGCCGACCGCGCCGTGCGCACCCTGCCCGCGCTGCGCGAGGTACGGGTGGTGCGCAGCTGGGCGGCGCTGCGCGTGATGTCCAAGGACGGTTTCCCCGTCTACCAACAATCCGAGACGTGCCCCGGCGCCTTCGTCGCCACCTGCCACAGCGGCGTCACGCTGGCCGCCGCGCACGCGCTCAAACTGGCGCCCATGATCGCCGCCGGCCGGCTGGCCGACGACATGGCGCCTTTCTCGACCCGGAGGTTCCATGTTCAAGAGGCTTGACGAAGCACAGCGGCAGGCGCAGGGCACGCCGGTGCGGGTGACGGTCAATGGCGCCGAATTGCTGTGCCGCGCCGGCGACAGCGTGGCCGCGGCATTGTTCGCCGGTGGGGTGCAGGCCTGTCGCGATACGGCGGTGGGCGAGGTGCCGCGTGGACCCTATTGCATGATGGGCGTGTGCTACGACTGCCTGGTCACGATCGATGGCCAGGCCAACCAGCAGGGCTGCATGATGGCCGTGCGCGAAGGCATGAAGATCGAGCGCCAGCTGGGCGCGCGCAAGGTGCAGGCATGATCGAAACGACGCAATGCGATTTGCTGGTGGTGGGCGCCGGTCCCGCCGGGCTGGCCGCGGCCACCACGGCCGCCCGGCTGGGCGTGGACACCGTGCTGCTGGACGAACAGCCCGCGCCGGGTGGGCAGATCTACCGCGCCATCACCACCACGCCGGTCACCGATCGCGCCGTGCTGGGGCCGGACTATTGGCACGGCGCCACGCTGGTCGAGCCGTTCAGGCAATCGGGCGCGCGCTATGTGCCGGGCGCGACCGTGTGGGCGGTGGCCGAGCGGACCGCGCCCGAGCCGGCGCTCGGCTTCGAGGTCGCATATTCGGTGGCGGGCGAGGCGCGCATCGTGTATGCGCGGCGCCTGTTGCTGGCGACCGGTGCGCAGGAACGCCCCTTCCCGATCCCGGGCTGGACGCTGCCGGGCGTCATCACCGCTGGCGCGGCGCAGATCCTGCTGAAGTCGGCCGGCGTGGTGCCGGCCGACCGTACCGTGCTGGCCGGCTGCGGTCCGCTGCTGTACCTGGTGGCCTGGCAGTACCTGAACGCCGGGGTGAAGGTCGACGCGCTGCTCGAAACCACGCCGCCCGGCCGCCTGCGCGAGGCCTTGCCGAAGGTATGGGACTTCCTGCGTTCTCCCTACCTGGGCAAGGGACTGTCGCTGCTGCGCGCGGTGAAGGCGGCGATACCCATCGTCAAGGGCGTGACGGCGCTGGAGGCGCTGGGCCAGGACAAGCTGGAAAGCGTGCGCTACACCACCGCGGCGGGGAAAACCGAGACGCTGCCCGCGCAGCAATTGATGCTGCACCAGGGCGTCGTGCCCAACGTCAACCTGTCGCGCGCCATCGGCGCCGAGCATCGCTGGAACGCCGCGCTGGATTGCTGGGAGCCGGACGTGGACGACTGGGGTTTGACCTCGGTGGACGGCGTCGGCATGGCGGGCGACGGCGCCGGCATCGCCGGTGCGCTGGCGGCCGAGCAGCGCGGCCGGCTGGTGGCATTGCAGGCGGCGCACCTGCTGGGCCGCATCGACACGGCGCGGCGCGATCGCGACGCCGCCGCGCCGCGCGCGGCGCTGGCGCGGGCGGTGCGCGGACGCGAATTCTTCGATGTCTTGTACAAGGCCCCGGAGACCTTCCGCCGTCCCACCGGCGACACCATCGTCTGCCGCTGCGAGGAAGTGACCGCGGCGCAGGTGCGCGAGACCGTCAAGCTCGGCTGCAGCGGCCCGAATCAGATGAAGGCTTTCCTGCGCTGCGGCATGGGACCGTGCCAGGGCCGCTTCTGCGGCCTGACGGTGTCGGAGATCATCGCCGCGGAACGCGGCGTGCCGGTGCCGGAAGTCGGCTACTACCGCCTGCGCTTCCCGACCAAGCCGCTGACGCTGGGCGAGCTGGCGTCGCTGCCGCAAACCGACGAGTCCCGCCAGGCAGTGGTGCGCCTGAAGAAATAGGAGGCCGCCATGACCGACGCCTCCGGTTCGGCCGCCGTCATCATCATCGGTGGCGGCCTGCACGGCAGTTCGGCGGCGCTGCACCTGGCGCGCGCCGGCGTGCCGGCGCTGGTGATCGAGAAGAACTACGTCGGCCGCCATGCCTCGGGCGTGAACGCGGGCGGCGTGCGCACGCTGGCGCGCAACCTGGCCGAAGTGCCGCTGGCGCTGGCCTCGCGCGAGCTCTGGTATCGCATCGGCGAGCTGGTCGATGACGATTGCGGCTTCGAACAGCACGGGCAGGTACGCGTCGCCGAAAACGAAGCCGACGCGGCGACGCTGCGCGAGCGCCTGGCGACGATGCAGGCGCATGGCTACACCCATGAACAATGGATCGCCCGCGATGAATTGCTTGCAATGATTCCCGCCCTGGCGCCCACGGTGCATGGCGGATTGATCGCGCGCGAGGATGCCGCCGCCGATCCCTACCGCACCACCATGGCGTTCCGCCGCAAGGCCGCCAGCCTGGGCGCGCGTTTCCTGGAGGGCGTGCGCGTGCTGCGCAGCTCGCACGAGCGGGGACAGTGGCGGGTCGAGACGGACGCGGGCGTATATACCGCGCCGCAGGTGCTCAACTGCGCCGGCGCCTGGGCCGACCGCATCGCCGCCGAATGGGGCGAGGCGGTGCCGCTGGCCCCGATCAGCCCGATGATGCTGGTGACCCTGCGCATGGACCATTTCCTGGATGCGGTAGTGCTGGGAACCGGCCGTCCGCTGTCGTTCAAGCAGCGCGCCAACGGCACCGTGCTGATCGGCGGTGGCCGCCGCGCCTGGGTCGACCGCGACGCGGAATGGACCGAACTGGATTTCCACTCGCTGGCCGAGGGCGCACGCACGGTGTGCGACCTGTTTCCGCATATGCGCCAGGCGGTCGTGAATCGCGGCTGGGCCGGCATCGAGGCCGCCATGCCCGACGAGATTCCCGTCATCGGCCGCAGCAGCCGTTACGACAGCGCCTTCCACGCCTTCGGTTTTTCGGCGCATGGCTTCGAACTGGGGCCGATCGTCGGCCGCATCATGGCCGACCTGATCACCACCGGCGCGACCGATCTGCCGATCGCGCCGTTCTCCATCGATCGGTTCACTGGGCCCTCCGGTGCACCACTTTCCATTTCCAAGGAGCGTCATCCATGACTGATATCGTGCGCAAGGATTCCAATCAACGCCTGAGCCGTATCGTGATCCACGGCGATACCGTATACCTGGCGGGCATGACTTCTTCCGCCCAGGGCGGCATCGTCGCCCAGACGCGCGACGTGCTGGCCAAGATCGACGACTGTCTGGCGCAGGCCGGTACGGACAAGGCGCGGCTGCTGTCGGTACAGATCTGGCTCAAGGACATCGAGCGCGATTTCGCCGGCATGAATCAGGTATGGGCCGAATGGGCGCCGGCCGATGCGCTGCCGACGCGGGCGACCTGCGAGGCGAAACTGGCCTCGCCCGATCTGCTGGTGGAGATCATCGTCACGGCCGCCAGGCGCTAGCGCCATTAAGCATCCTTGAACGCCCGCTTAGAAAACTTGAACTGGACGCGGGTGCCGTCGCCTTCCTAGACTGCCGTCATTCGAGAATAACGACAGGCTGGAGACGAGGTGCTGAGTAAAGTGCTGGACAATGTCCGGGTGTTGGACCTGTCGCGTATCCTGGCGGGTCCGTGGTGCACCCAGAACCTGGCCGACCTGGGCGCGGAAGTGATCAAGGTCGAGCGGCCCGGGCAGGGCGACGACACGCGCAAGTGGGGGCCGCCGTACCTGCGTTCGACCGACGGCGCCGACACCTTCTCGGCCTACTTCACCTGCTGCAACCGCAACAAGCAATCCATCTGCCTGGATTTCGCCGACGCCGGTGACCGCGATACGCTGCTCGCGCTGGTGCGCGGCACCGACGTCCTGGTGGAGAACTACAAGGCGGGCACCCTGGCCCGCTACGGCCTGGACTATGCCACCCTGAAGTCGATCAAGCCCGACCTGATCTATCTGTCGATCACCGGCTATGGCCAGGATGGCCCCAAGGCCGCGCGGCCGGGCTATGACTATATCTTCCAGGGCATGGGCGGCCTGATGGGCTATACCGGCCGCGCCGACGACGAAGCCGGTGCCGGGCCGCTGCGCGCCGGCATGCCGGTGGTGGACGTGAGCACCGGCATGTACGCGACGTCGGCCGTGCTGGCGGCGCTGCTGCGGCGCGCCCGCACCGGCGAAGGCGGCTACCTGGACATCGCGCTGCTGGATGTCGCGGTGGCCATCAATGCCAACCAGGGCGCCAATTACCTGGTGTCCGGCCGCAATCCCGAGCGTACCGGCAACGCCCATCCCAATCTGGCGCCGTACGAGGTTTTCCGCGCCAGCGACGGTCATTTCATACTCGCGGTCGGCAACGACGAACAATTCGCACGCCTGTGCGCGCTGTGCGGGCGTCCGGAACTGGCGGCCGACCCGCGCTTCCTCCACAACACCGGCCGCGTGGAGAATCTGCCGGCGCTGCGCGCCATCCTGGCCGACATCCTGATCCTGCGCGACCGCAAGCACTGGACCGACGGCCTGGAGGCCGCCGGTATTGCCTGGGGCCCGGTCAACAGCCTGGAAGAAGTGTTCGCGGACGAGCAGGTGCGCCATCGCGGCATGCTGCGCCACGCCGAACATCCGCGCTTCGGCACGATCCCGCTGGTGCGCAATCCCATGCTCGCCGGCGAGCCGGATGCGCCGCTGCGGCCGCCGCCGCTGATGGGCGAGCATACCGACGCCGTACTGGGCCGGCTCGCGGCCCGCGACAAGCCCTAGATCCAACCATAACCTGGAGACAACCATGCATCGTTCCCTGCGCCGCGCCGCCTGCGCGCTGGCCATCACTCTTGCCACGTCCGCGCCGGCGCTCGCGGCCTATCCTGACCACACCGTGCAGCTCATCGTGCCGTATGCGCCGGGCGGAACCACCGATCTGCTGGCGCGCATCGTCGCACCCAAGCTGAGCGAGGTATTGGGCCAGTCCGTGGTGGTGGTGAACAAGCCCGGCGCGGGGGGCGCGCTGGGCAGCGCCTTCGCGGCGCGCGAAGCGGCCGACGGCTATACCCTGGTGATGGCGGTGGAAAGCTCGCACGCCGTGAACCCGAACGTCCACCAGAAGTCCAGCTACGATCCGGTGAAGGACTTCGCGCCCATCAGCAACCTGGCGAACGTGCTGGGCGTGCTGGACGTCAGCGGCAGCTCCGACATCAAGACCTTCCAGCAGCTGCTGGACACGCTGAAGGCCAAGCCCGGCCGGCTGGCCTTCGGCTCTTCCGGCAGCGGCGGCTACAGCCACCTGTTCGGCGAGCTCTTCCTGAGCAGCACGCAGACCAAGATGCTGCACGTACCCTACAAGGGCTTGGGGCCGGCGCTGGTCGACCTGATGGCGGGCCAGGTGCAGGTGGTGTTCGACAACCTGCCGTCGTCCGCCGGCTTCATCGCCTCGGGCAAATTGCGCGCACTGGCGGTGGCGTCGCCGACGCGCGTCAAGAGCCTGCCCGACGTGCCCACCTATGCCGAACTCGGCTACCCGCAATTGAACACGCCCAGCTGGTTCGGCCTGGCGGCGCCCAAGGGCACGCCCGAGCCGGTGCTGGATACGCTGAACGCGGCGATCAAGAAAGTGCTGGCCGAGCCTTCGGTGGTGCAGGCCATCGAACAGCAGGGCGCGGTGCCCGACTACACCACGCGCGCCCAGTTCGCCGCCATCATCGTGCGGTCGAACGAGGTGTGGCGCAAGGTGGTCAGCGATATCGGCTTCGAGAAGATGTGATCATGGCATTCGAACATCCCCATGCCGCGGTCGCGGTGGACGCACGCGGCGTAGCCACGCTGCAGATCCGCGACGCCGGCAAGCTGAACATACTCAGCCGCCGCGTGGTCGACGGCCTGATCCTGGCGCTGGAGCACCTGGCCGGGCGCGACGACGTCCGCATCGTGGTGCTGCGCGCCGAACAGGAAAAGGCCTTCGTCGCCGGCTCCGACATCACGGAGATGGCCGCCTTCGACCAGGCGGGCGCCATCGAATACATCGATCGCCTGCGCCTGCTGTGCGACGGCGTGCGTTTGCTGGCGACGCCGGTGATCGCGCGCATTCCGGGCTGGTGCCTGGGCGGTGGCATGGAGCTGGCCCTGGCCTGCGACCTGCGCATCGCTTCCGACGCCGCCCGCATGGGCATGCCGGAGGTCAAGGTAGGCGTTCCGTCCATCATCCATGCGGCGCTGCTGCCCCGGCTGATAGGCAAGGCCCGCGCCAGCTGGATGCTGTTGACCGGCGAAGTGGCCGATGCGCAGGAAGCCCTGGCCTGGGGACTGCTGGACCGCGTGGTGCCGGCGGCGGACCTGGATCGCGAGGTCGACCGGATTGCGGGTATGCTGGCCGGCCTGGGCCCTCGCGTGCTGGCCCAGCAGAAGCGTTTGCTGCGAGAGTGGGAAGACGAGCCGCTGGAATCGTCCATCCGCAATGGCGTGCTGGAGTTCGGCGTGGCCTTCGGCACAGGCGAACCAGGGCTCTACATGCGCGGCTTCCTCGAAGAAAAAGCGCGCGCCAAGGGCGGTTGACCGGCAGGGCCGGCGCTCGCCTGGCCACGGAATGTCGCCATGTCATACGAGCTGAAGGATCTGCGCCTGTTCAAGGCCATCGTCCAGGCCGGCAACCTGTCCGCCGGCGCCGCCGCCATGCACATGACGGCGCCGGCGGCGAGCTATCGCCTGAAGAATCTGGAATACGCGGCGGGCAGCCCGCTTTTCCTGCGCACCGCCAAGGGCATGACGCTGACGGCGGCCGGCGAAGCGCTGGCGCGCCACGCGGACATCCTGCTGGCCGCGTTGCAGACGATGCAGGAAGAAGTCGGCGCCTACGCACGCAACCTGAAAGGCCGCATCCGGCTGCTGGCCAACAGCAGTTCGCTCAACGGTTTCATCATTCCCAGCCTGGCGCGTTTCCTGGCGGGCAATGCGCATATCGATGTGGACCTGCAGGAGGCCGACAGCGAGACGATCGCGGCCGCGATCCGCCGCAACGAGGCCGATATCGGCATCTTCGCCGGACGCAACACCGAGGCCGACCTGCGCTGCGCGCTATATGCCATCGATCGGCTGGTTTGTGTGGCGCGGCCCGACCACCCGCTGGCCACGCGTGACCGCATCGCCTTCGCCGAAGCGCTGGAGCATGGCTTCGTCTGCATGGACCGCGCGAGCAGCAATTTTCACTTCCTGCAGGCGCAGGCCCAGCAGGCGGGGCGCGCGCTGTCCGTACGCGTGCATGCGCATGACTTCGCATCGACCCTGTACCTGGTGCGTGCCGGGGTGGGACTGGCGCTGGTGCCCACCAGCGTGGCCGAGCCGGGCTTGCGGGACGGCAGCCTGGCGGGAATCGCGCTGACCGATGCCTGGGCGCTGAGGGCGCTCCACTTGGTGACCCGGGCGGACGCGCCGGCCGCCGGCCTGGCGCGGCAATTCGCCGAAGTGCTGCTGCACGATCCGCAAGTGGCGGCCACGCGCACGCGCGAACCCAATGGCGCGTGGCCGGAAGCCGGCGATTGAGCGGCGAACGCGGACAGGATGCCGGTGCCGGACGCCAGCGCTAGGGATGGGCAGCCTGGGGCGCTGAGGGCAATCGCTGCGCCCGCATGGCGTCGAATTCGTGCGGATCGTGGCTGCAGCAAATGGTGACCTCGTTTTCATGGCCCTGCCGCAGCGCACGCAGCCTGGCCTGGTTGCCCAGCCGCGCCTTGCGGTCTTTCTCCATCATCCACTGATAGAAGCGCAGGCCGGGTGTGCAACGCGGCCGGTCAGGATCGAGCTCCTGATGATAGAAGTACGCGTCGCCCGCTTGCAGCAGCCAGCCCTCGTCGCGGCGCACCGCCACGCCGGCGTGGCCCAGTGTATGCCCGTGCAGCGGGACGAGGGCGATGTCCTCCCGGACTCCCTCGATCCCGCGGGTGCCCGAGAAACCGAACCAGGTGTCGCCCGTCGCCGGATACTCCTTCCAGCGCCGCCTGGATGACCATTGGCGCGGCCGGTAGCGCTGGCGGTCCAGCCAGGTCGACTGCCGGGACGCCGCTTCGCGCTCGGGGCGCGAGAGGTGCACGGTCGCCTCGGGGAAGTCGTCCAGGCCGCCCGCGTGATCGAAGTCGAGGTGCGTAAGCGCAATGTGCCTGACGTCGCGCGCCTGATAGCCCAGCCGTTCGATCTGCCGGACCGCCGTCATGGATTCCTTGAAGTCCGGTTTCAGCAAGGCCAGGAAGAACGCGCTCAGGCGCGTGCGCGGCGCATGCACGTCGCGCAGGCCAAAGCCCGTGTCGATGAGCACCAGCCCGTCGCGCGCGGTTTCGACCAGGATGCAGTGGCAGCAGAGCGTGCCGCGGCACAACAGGCAATCGCTGCGCCCATCCATGAGATGGCCGCCCAACGGGCAGGACGAGATGCAGTTCAGATGATGGATTCGCATGATGGCGCCGAGAGGTAGGCAGCCTTCGGCGCTGCAAGCGGTATGCCGTGGGCCATGCTTGGGTGACAGGCATGGTTACACGACATTACGGTGGCAGGCCCCCGTAAATACGCCCGCGAGCGGCGGCGTCTGGCACCATTCGCTCCGTTGGCCGTGGGATCCATGATGCGATTCCAGGAAGGCCGCTTCCAGACTGGAGTTCGCCATGGCGTGGAACACAACGGATGCCGACGTCTATATACGTATCCTGGTCGACGACCTGGTCGTGACCATGGGACAGAGCAGCGGCATCTACTGGGTCGATAGTTCGAAGGCCTACGTGTCGCGAGGTAGCGTCATCTGCTGGAAAGTCGAGATGCTGAACCCCAAGTCGCCCGGCCTGTCCACGATCGTGGAGGTCGGCGACTGCAATGCCTGGGGTACGACAGGGACACCCCAGATCGCCGCCGATATCAACGACGGCACCGCATACGTGGGCACGGTGGAAACCGCGGGAACGTACCAGTACATCGTTTCGCTTGACGTGGTGGCGAGTACGGGCCAGGTCAACACGATAAAGATTACGCCGACGATCAACGTTTCATGATCCAGCTGTCCGTGAATTCCATCATGCAGTGGAGCCTGCCATGACTAACGAAATACAGGTAAAGCCGGAAATACAGGTATTGCCGCCGTCCAGGAACCTGGCGACACGGTCGAAGGCCGCGCTGGTTCCGTCGGAAGACTGGAGTCCCACGAATCCGCAGACCGTGGTCAGGATAATGGTCGACACTGCCAGCGTGGCTGCCAGCGGGGGCGGCGCGATCGGCATCGGCCAGGCATATATGTTCGATAACCGTGCCGACAACGGCAGCGGCGCCGAGGGGACGCTCGAGTTGAAGACCGTGGCCCATCCCAGGGACTACATCGGCTTCTATATCGATGCCATCAATCCCAATCTCGGCGATCAGCTTGCCATCATGGGATTTTCGATTACCAGCGGCGACGTGTTCGGCGGCAGCGCCGGCCATCCGGTGCAGAAGAGCTACAACTATTGGGTGGGCCAGATCATCAACGCGTCGAACTCGGCGTACAGGATCAGTTGCTCCCTGACGACGAATGGGCTCAACCAGCAGCAGTTCTTCTTCTCGTGGGACCCGTTCCTTTACGTGGCCTAGGATACGCTCTCGGAGGTGGCCCGCCATGGCTATCGCATTCGCGACCGCGCCCACCGGCGCGGATGACACCATCCATGCTTTCCTCAACGGCTTCGTCGGAGGCGGCTTCCTGGAGCAGATGCCGGCCAAGGCGCGCTTCGATCCGCACGACGTCTCCATTTCGGAATGCCTGCGCATGTACTACCTGCGGGACGACGATCTTGCCGCGGCGCGACCCTTGGACCAGGCCAGGCCCGGTGGTTGGCGCTATCTGCTGGTCTCCGGCGGATCCGTCATCAACGATATCTGCGTCGATTCGGACGCGACCGGCAAACCCGTCGTGGTGTCGACCAGCATCGACACCCCGTTGACGGCGTCCACGGTCGCCGCCTTGCTGGCGGCCGAAGCCGATCCGAGGACCGCTGCCCAGGATTACGAAGCCCGCGAACTGTATTGCGCCCGAGCCGAATACGTGGCCGTGTTATGGCTGCATGGCGCGGCCGGCGACCTGTTCGTGCCGATGGCGCCCACCGTAGTGGCGGGTCCGATCGCGCACCACCAGGTGTACGACGCGGCGACTTTCCTGGCCTGGCTGAAGCGTTAACGTGGAGCGACCCATGGATCCGAGCACTCAATCGCGCCTGCCCGCCTGCCTGTCATTGAAGCGGCTTTCCCTGGACAGCGGCGTGCAGGGAAAGACGGGCGAACTGGTGGGGACGCCGGGCGGTGGCGCCACGACATCCTATCCCAGCTTTCTTGAAGGGCAGCAGCACACCCAGTGGTGCTGGGCCGCGGTGGCCACGGGCCTGGGCAATTACTATCAAAGCCAATCCGGCCCGACCTACACGCAGTTGCAGATCTACTGCGCGGTATTCGGACTCACGCAGAATCAATGTTCGGGTGCTTCGTACACGGAGGCGCTCTGCAACAGGGCCCACGAACTGGTGAGCCCCTTGCAGTTCGTCGGCGCGCTGAAGAAGCTGGTGCTGGGCATGCCGTCGCGCCAGGTGCTTCGAACCGAACTGGTGAACGATCGCCCGTTCGCCGTGTATCTTTCGCGTGGCGAAGCCACGGCCATGGGCCATTTCGTGGTCATCAGCGCCTACAACCTGCGTTCGGTCGCCGGCAGCTCGGATCCCGTGCCCATGTGGTACATCTGCGATCCCTGGGCCGGCGGCACGCAGCGATGGGTCACCTGTGACACCTTCCCGGAACAATACCCCGGCGATCCCAACACGACCTGGGGCTACACCTATTACACCGCGAAGATGACGCCCGGTTCCCTGTCCGGATGACCGGCGGCGCAGGCTGGCTTCATCTGGCCGGTTCCCGCCGCCACGCCGGCGCGGTTCCTATACGTCAGGCCTCCTTGCGCAGCGTGATGGGCACCGACTTGGCAGCCGGCACCTTGCTTTCCTTGGCGTGATGCCACAGCGGAATCAGCGGATTGCATTCCGGGTAGTACGACCACGCGCAGCCGGCGGGAATGTTGTAGGGCCGCACGCGCAGGCCGCCCACTTCGCGCGTGAACCCGTCATGGGCGACCGTGCTGGCGGTCACGACGTCGTCTTCCCGCAGGCCCAGGCGTTTCATGTCGTCCGGATTCAGCATGATCACCTGACGTGTGCCGTGGACGCCGCGGAAGCGATCGTCCAGGGCATACACCGTGGTGTTGAACTGATTGTCGCCACGCGTGGTCATCAAACGGATGACGTCGGGGCCGTGCTCCGGCATGTCCGGATCGCCATCCAGCGTCTCCGGTACGACGAAGTTCGCCTTGCCGGTTTCGGTTTCCCATTTACGCTCGGCCGCCCCCAGGGGGCGGTGGAAGCCGCCCGGGTTCCACATGCGGAAATTGAAGTCCTTGAAGATCTTCGGGTAGGTCGCCTCGATGGCGTCGCGCACCAGCGAATAATCGTCCACCCACCGGTCCCAGTCGACGTGCGGGTTGGGCGCCAGCGTGGCCTTGGCGATGCCGGCGACGATGGCGGGTTCCGATAGCAGCTTGTCCCCGGGCGGCTCGTGGATGCCGCGCGATCCGTGGAAGCAGCCGGTGCTGTCCTCCATCGACACGGCCTGTTCGCCGGTTGCCTGCTGGTCGATTTCGATGCGGCTCAGGCAGGGCAGCAGGTAGGCCTGCCGGCCATGCAGCAGGTGGCTGCGATTCAGGCGGGTGGTGATGCCCACCGTCAGGTCCAGGCGGCGCCACGCCGGCTCCATGCGGTAATGGTCTGGAATGGCGCGCGCGAAATTTCCGCCCAGCGCGACAAAGGCCGATACCCGGCCGTCGAGGATGCCTTCGCACGCTTCGACGGTATTCATGCCTTTCTTGGTGGGCGGGTCGAAATGGTAGAGCTCGCGCAGCTTGTCGGCGGGAACCTTGGAAGGTTTTTCCGTGATGCCGACCGTACGCTGGCCCTGGACATTGGAATGCCCGCGGATGGGACAGACCCCGGCGCCAGGCTTGCCGATGTTGCCGCGCAACAGCAAGAGGTTAGTCACCATCTGCACGCTCTGCACGCCGTTGCGGTGCTGCGTCAGCCCCATGCCGTACAGCAGCATGCAGGCCTTGGCCCGCGCGTAGGTCGCGGCCGCCTCGGCCAGCGCCGCGCGCGCCAGGCCGGACTCGCGTTCGATGTCTTCCCACGACAGTTGCCGCATGGCGTCCGCGAAGGCCTCGAATCCATGCGTATGTTCGGCGATGAAGGCATGGTCCAGCATCGGCTCGCCGCCTTCGGCGCGTGCCCGGTCGTCGGCTTCTATCAGCCATTTGCACAGCCCGCCGAGCGCCGCGGTGTCGCCGCCCAGTTTCAGCTGCAGATACTGCGTGCTGATCTGCGTTTCCTTGCCCGTCAGCATTTCCACCGGCGACTGCGGGTTGGTGAAGCTGACCAATCCCGGTTCGCGCAGCGGGTTGAAGGTGACGATGGGTACGCCTCGCTGGCGTGCTTCCTGCAGCTGGTGCAGCATGCGCGGCGCATTGGTGCCCGTGTTGTGGCCGAAGAAGAACATGCAGTCCGTATGTTCAAAGTCTTCGAGCGTGACCGTGCCAACCGGCACGCCTATGGTCTTGGGCAGCCCGACGGACGTGCTCTCATGGCACATGTTGGAGCTGTCGGGCAGATTGTTGGTGCCGTACATGCGTGCGAACAAGGCATACATGTATGAGGTTTCCAGCGACGCCCGGCCCGACGTATAGAACACCGTCGCATCCGGTTCGCGCGCGCGCAGCAGCGCGCCGATTTCGTCGAAAGCCTGTTGCCAGCCGATCTCCACGTACTTGTCGGTGGCGGCGTCCCAGCGCATCGGCACGGTGACGCGGCCGATGGCTTCCAATTCATGGTCCGACCAGGATTCCAGCTCCGTGCAGGTATGTTCCGCGAAGAAGCTGGCCGACACGTGCTTGCTGGTGATGTCCCAGGCCGTGGCCTTGGCGCCGTTCTCGCAGAATTCGAAGGGGTGGGGATGGGCCGGCTTGGCCCAGGAGCAGCTGACGCACATGAAGCCGTCGGGCTTGTTCTGCTGCATCAGCACCCGGGTGCCGTGCACCAGGCGGTGTTCCTTGACCAGGATGGACCCGACCGCGCGGGCCGAACCCCAGCCGCCGGCGGGCTCGGTATGCGGCCCGGTTGTAGCGTGCTCTTTTGCCATTTGCTCGTACCCTGTTGCCGGGCGGTCCCAACGCAAGCCGGGAAGGGCGGTCCGGCCAGGCCGGATGAGCATCGGGCACCCGTTCTATGTCTGATGGAGCCGAACTCTCCATGGAAGAGTTCGACCGGGTATGCGCCCTTAGCAGTTTTCGTGCCGGTTATGCATGGCTGCTTGTGCATGAGTACGAGCCGCTCACACATGCCACGTGGGAGCGCCAGTTCGATGCGGCTACCCGCCCAGGTAGCGCTCCAGCAATTGGGCTATGCGTATCGCCAGTGCTCTGCATTCATCGTCGGTCAAGGGAGAAAACCGTTGGGCCCATGTCTTCTTCCGCAAGTAGGCAGGAAACCCGGGAGCCTCGCCCCACTGCCAGTCCGGATCCTTGGCATGCCGGCTACGCCCGAAGATATGGTGATGCACGCGGCGGCACGCCTGCACATCCTTCGGACCCGGCGGCAGGGCGGCGTCGTTCAGGGACCAGTTGCCGGCTTCCCAGTAATTCACGCATCCGCCTTCCAACTGGGGCAGGACGTCGAGCATCGCGCGGCCGGTGGCGGCCACGAGGTAGGACCAGTGCACGAGTTCCTGCGGCGAGAGTTCGCTGCGCTCCCATACAGGGCGGCCGGGATAGACGATAAGGTGCCCGCCGTCCGCGCGATCGCATAGCGTGGTGGTGGGGCTGCTGACGCTGCCCCCATGGAAGGAAAAGACTTCGACTGCCATTGTGGTTCCTGGTCATGGGCCGCGCGCCGCCGGCCGGACTGTGCCGCCGGCGACGCGCGCGGCCTCAGCGCAGATAGGCTGCCTCTATGCCGCGCATATGTTCGTCGCCTTGCAGACGGATGATCTCCTTGACCGTGGGCAATTCCTTGTCCACGCCGCGGATGCCGCCTTCCGCGCGTATTCGCGCGAACACGGCGCGCATGGCGCCCACCGCCGCGCGGATGGCATGGTTGCCATAGATCACGAGGCCGACCTTGCCCAACTGCTGTATGTCGGCTTCCGTCAGTTCCGGGTAGGCGGTCGGCACCAGCACCAGCGGCACTTTGCCGGGCCATGCCTCGATGAAGGCGAGTACCTCGGCCGGGGTGGTTTGCTTGGAATGGATCAGGATCGCGTCGGCGCCGGCTTCCTCATACGCCAGCGCGCGTTGCAGGGCCTCTGCCTGGCCCAGGCCGGCGATCAGCGCTTCCGTCCGGGCGATCACCACGAAATCCTTGTCGCGCCGCGCGGCGGCCGCGGCGGCGATCTTGCCCTGGAATTCCTCTGTGCGGACCAGTTCCTGCCGGCCATCGGCGCGCAGGCTGGTGTCCTTGGGAAAGGTCTTGTCCTCCATGACGACAGCCGAGGCGCCGGCCGCCTCATACTGCGGGACGACATAACTGACATTGACCGCATTGCCGAAGCCGGTGTCGATATCGGCGATCAGCGGGATGGCAACCGCCGACGCGATGGCGCGCATCATGTCGAGGTGTGTGCCGGCCGACAGGATGTTGGCATCCGGAACGGCATGGCTGGCGGAAAGTTCGAAGCCGCTGCCCCATATCGCGCCGAAACCGGCTTCCTCGGCCAGCTTGGCCGACAGGGGGTTGTGCGCCGACATGGCGGTGAAAAGCTTGCCCGACGTGATGGCCTGGCGCAATGCCTGGGTTCTGCTCATGGGTATCTCCGGTCTGATGGTGGGATGGCGAAGGCGGTGGCTCAACGGAGTTTCGCGCAGGCCGCGGCGATGCGCGACATCGCTTGCTCAAGATCCTCGTCGGAAGCCGCATAGGAAACGCGGAAGTGGCCGGGCAATTCGAACGCGGTCCCCGGCACCACGGCCACGCCCGCATGCCGTAGCAGGTACATCGCCAGGTCGACGTCCGAGGCGATGAGAGCGCCCGACGGATCGCGTCGTCCGAGCAGTCCCTGGCAGCCGGGGAATGCATAGAAGGCGCCAGGAGGCAGATCGCAAGTCACACCCTCGATCGCCCGCAGGGCGGCCACGACGCCGTCCCGGCGACGGCGAAAGCTGGCGAGGAACCCGTCAAGGAAGTCCATCGGGCCGTCCAGCGCCGCGATCGAGGCGGCCTGGCTGATGGAGCTGGTGTGCGACGTCGATTGGGATTGGACCAGGTTCATCGCCTTGATCAACTCGACAGGGCCGGCGGCGAACCCGACTCGCCAACCCGTCATTGCGTAGGCCTTGGATACGCCATTGACCGTGAGCGTGCGCTGGGCCAGCTCCGGCGTGACCGCGGCCGGCGTGGCGAAGGGCGCGCCGTCATAGCGGATCTTCTCGTAGATGTCATCGGCCATCAGCCAGACGTGGGGATGGCGCAGCAGCACCTCCGCCAGCGCGGCCAGCTCCTGGCCGCTGTAGACGGCGCCGCTGGGATTGGACGGCGAGTTGAGCATCA
Organism: Bordetella genomosp. 8; assembly: GCF_002119685.1. Classification (NCBI taxonomy): domain Bacteria; kingdom Pseudomonadati; phylum Pseudomonadota; class Betaproteobacteria; order Burkholderiales; family Alcaligenaceae; genus Bordetella; species Bordetella genomosp. 8. Next base: position 1,563,637 of record NZ_CP021108.1, read on the forward strand.
GCCATTTGGTCCTGGGCGTGATGGCGGCTTCCAGCTGCGCCGGCGTGATCTTGAATCCGGTGGCGGCGCCGCAGCGTACGATCACCGGCTTGCCGCCGGCCAGCAGCACCATGTCGGGATAGGAGACCCAGGCTGGCGTCGGGATCACGACCTCGTCGCCCGCCTCGACCGTGGCCTGCAGGGCGTTATAGAGCAGTTGCTTGGCTCCGCATCCCACCTGGACCTGATCGGGGGTGTATCGCAGGCCGTTGTCCCGTTCGAATTTTCGGGTGACCGCTACACGCAAGGCCAGCGTGCCGGCGACCTCGGTGTAGCGCGACTCATTGCGGTCGATGGCTGCCTTGGCCGCCGCGCGGATATGCTCCGGCGTCGGGAAGTCCGGCTCGCCCTGGCTCAGGGCGATGATGTCCTGGCCTTCGCGCTTCAGTTCGTTGGCGAGGCGGGTCATCTCCTTGGTGGCGGAGGGCTTGGCGCCCAGCACGCGATGCGCCAGGAAGCTGTTGCCGGCGGCCGTGTCGGTATTCATTCTATTGCTCCTACTTTGAGACCCAGTTTCCATCTGGCAAGGGCCAGCGGGATGAAGATGGTGAGAATCAGCACCACGCTATAAGCGCATGCCAGGGCCAGCCGGTCGCTGTCGACCTGCTGGAAGATCTCGATGGGCATGGTGCTCATGCCACCGAAATAGAGCACCACCGTGGCCGACAGCTCGGACAGCGTGGTCACCCACATCAGCACCGCGGCCGCGGCGGCGGCCGGCCAGATCGTGGGCAGCACGACCTTGAAGAAGCTGCGGATCGGACTGACCCCCAGGCTCATGGAAGCTTCCTCGAGCGAGTCCTTGAGGTTGTGCAGCGGGCCTATCGCCGCTCGTACGTTGGTCGGTACGCGGCGCAGGAAATACGCGAGCGCCATGATGGTCCAACTGCCGGTCAGCACCAACCATCCGCTGCCGAACGTGTTGATCAGGGCGATGCCAAGTACCGTCCCGGCGATGGTCAAGGGCAGGGCGACCAGGATATCCAGGACATGGGTGAGCCCGCTGCGCCGCTTGACGATCAGGTAGGCGGTAACGATGGCGAACAGCGAGCCGGCCAGCGTCGCCGTCGTGGCCAGGAACAAGGAGTGGTACAAGGGATCCGGCGCGCGCAGCGCGGCATGCAGGACATGGTCGAGCGTGAATCCGCCATAGCGCAGCACGGGCCCGCTCGCTGGCGTGAAAGCGGTGATCACGACCACGACCGCGGGCGCCAGCGACAGGGCCACGATGAGCAGCACGCCGGTGGCCGCGGCGCTGGCGCGCCAACCCTTCAAGGTCACCCGCACTGGCGCGCGGCCCGTCTCCATCTGGTATTGCCGGCGTTCCACCACGAGCTTCTGGAACAGCAGCGCGGCGGCGCCCAGCAGTACCAGCATGGATGCCATGGTGGTCTGCATCTGCGCGCTGCCGCCCATTTCGTTCACGAATTCGTGGTACGCCTTGACCGCCAGGACCGGCGTGCGGGCGCCGATGATGGCCGGCACGCCGAAGCTGCCGATGACGTGGGTGAAGACGATCATCGCGCCGCCGAAGATGGAGGGCAGCAGCATGGGCAGGGTGATGCCCAACACGACGCGTTCCGGCGGCCGACCCAGGCTTAGCGCGGCTTCCTCCAGGTTGCGGTCCATCGATCGCAATCCCACGAATACCGCCACGAAGGCGTAGACGTAGTTGTTGAGCGTCATGACCAGGATCAGTCCCCACCATGAGTACAGCGAGGGCAGCTCCATGCCCAGCGGGCGGATCAGCGTGTTGAAGATGCCCTGCTTCCCGAGCAGGACCACCCAGGACGCCGCCACGACGACGTCCGGAATCACCAGGGTGACGAGGGGCAGCACCGCGACCAGGGCGGCCAGCGGAAACCTGCAACGGGCCACCGCCACGGCCAGGCCGCCGCCCACGACCAGGGAACACAGCGTGACGGCCGCGCCCAGAATCAAGGTGTTCACGAAGGCCTGTCGGTACGACCGCTCGCCGAAGAAGCGTGCGTAGCCGCTCAGGTCGATGCCACCATTGCCGTTGACCAGGGATTTTCCAAACATGGTCGCGAGCGGCCACAGCAGGAACATGCCGAGCGTCACGAGCGATATGGCGGCCAGCGCCAGCCATACGGGATCCCTGCGTAGTTTGCCTAGCACGACCATCCCTCCACGATCCGTGCGGTTGCCGGTATCGTCAGCGCGACGGGGAGGCCTGGGCGCATCGGCGTGCAAGCCGGCGCTTCCGAGGTCTGTACCTTGATGGTGCCCGCCGCGGTATGGACCGTGTAGCCCGTGGTGCCGCCGCGATATTCGACGTGGCGGATTTCGCCGCCGAGCTCGCCTTCCCGCGCCGGCCGTCCCGCGGCGATGGCGATCGCAGTGCCGCGTACCGCGAGCAGCGCGCCCGCGGTCAGCGGGCGGTCGCAGCATGTCATCAACGCACCGGCGGGGGTATCGATGCGACGCAGACCCGGTTCGGTCGCCGGAAGTTCGCTCAGGATGGGTATCAGATTGGCGCCGTCGACAAAGTCGGCCACGAAGGCGGTGCGCGGCTCGGCATAGATCTCCTGCGGCGAGCCCGTCTGGATCACCCGGCCACGGTCCATGACCGCGATCAGGTCGGACATGGCCAGGGCTTCTTCCTGGTCGTGGGTCACGAACACCGTGGTGATGCCCGCCTCGCGCTGCAGTGTCCTGACCATTTCACGCAGCTCGACGCGCAGCTTGGCGTCGAGCGCCGAAAGCGGCTCGTCCAGCAGCAGCAGCCTGGGCTCGATCACCAGCGCCCGTGCCATGGCGACACGCTGGCGCTGCCCGCCGGAAAGCGCCGGCGGCGGCCGGTCCAGGAATGCGCCCAGGCCGACGCGTTCCAGCATGGCGGCGGCACGCGCATAGGCGTCCTTCTTCGGCACCTTGCGCGCGAGCAGGCCATACGCGACGTTGGCAATCGTGGAGCGGTCGGGGAATAGCGCATAGTCCTGGAATACGATACCCACGCCGCGACGATGCACCGGTACCGTGGTGACGTCGCTGTCGCCGAAAAGCACGCGCCCCTTGTCCGGCCGAATGAAGCCGGCCAGCATGCGCAGCAGCGTGGTCTTGCCGCAGCCGGACGGCCCCAGCAGGGTGAAAAAACCGCCGGCTGGAATAACGAGGTCGAGACCCTCGAACAGGGTGTGCCCGCCATAGCCCTGGGTGATGCCTTCGAATGCAACCTGCATGTCGGTGTTCCTTGCGTCGGACGCGATCAGTTCGAGGACACCAGTTGCCGCCACTGCACCAGGAACTGCGCGCGGTCGGCTTCCATCCGGTTGTCGTCCAGGTCGATGACCTTGATTCCCGCCAGGGCCGGCAGCCCCGACAGCGCGGCGACGTCGATATCGGCACGCAGCGGACGCCGGAATGCCCGCTCGAAAATCATGGCTTGCGCGGACCGGGAGGCCAGGAAGTCATACAGCCGGCGCGCTTCGGCGGGATGCTTGGCGCCCTTGATCAAGGCCATGCCCTCGGGCGACAGGAAGGTGCCCTCCGCGGGATAGACCACCTTGATTTCCTTCAGGCCCCCCGCGACATATTGGTACGCGGCATATTCCATGGTGACCGCGGCGGCGAACTCGCCATTGGCCACGCCCTGGTAGGCGGCCGAGGTCGTGCCGACGATGACGGCGTTGCGGACGATGCGCGCGTAGACGTCGTCGCCAAGCAGGTTCCTGATTCCGTACAACGCCACGTACGACGCGCTGCTGAACTGCGGATCGGGGATGGCGATCTTGCCTTTCCAGCGGGGATCGGCCAGTTCGGCCCAGCGTGTCGGTGGCGCCCCATCCGGCACCTGCCTGAGATTCGCCATGAGCACGCTGACATGCGTGTTGGTCCCAAGCCAGAGGCCGTCCGGACCGCGATACCTGGGGGCGACGGCGCCTTCTTCCGGCGAGTGATAGGGCTGGAATCCGTCCGCGAACGCGCCCATGGTCGACAGGCCGCCCGACCAGAACACGTCGCCCAGGGGATTGGCGGCCTCGGCCTTGATCCTTTGCATCAGCGCCCCCGTGCCTGCGCGCACAACGGACACCCGGACGTCCGGGTTCTGTCGTTCGAATTGCTCCACGACAGTGCTGACGGTCTGGACGTCGTTGGAGGAATACAGCACAACTTGCCCCGCGATCGCGTTACCTGTTCCCAGCGTCGCAAACGCCGCCTGTATGATTAATACGCATGATGCCAATCCGGCTTTGAACATTGGATTTCCCCTTGGTGGTTTGCCATGGGGAAAATCTACGCGCTGAGGCCGGCCCCGAACAGGGGAGGCCATTCGCCACAATCGGTTTTGCGCCTGCCTTTGATGAGTTTTAATCATGGACGATAAACCCAGCATCCCTCTTGTGGCCATACGCGCGTTTACGGCGGTGGGGCGCTACGGGAGCTTCACGCGCGCGGCAGCGGCCTTGGGCATTACGCAGAGCGCGGTAAGCCGCCATGTCGCGACCCTGGAAGAACTGGCGGGCGGACCGCTGTTCACACGCAGCGGCCCGCACATCTCGCCGACCCCTGCCGGCTCGCAGTTTTACGATGCGGTGCGAGACGCGATGTCGACGATCGAGCTGGCGACGATTCAGCTGTCGCAAGGCCGGCACTCGCATGATCGCCTGGTGGTGCGTACCTCGATGCCCAGTTTTGCGATGACCGTGGTGATCCCCGCGCTGGGCAACTTCACCGCACGGCATGCCGTGGCGGTGGACTTGGTCACCTCTTTATCCTCGCCGCAGCCGCGCGACGAATTCGATGTGCTGATCACGCGCGACCTCAGCCTTCCAGGGGCGGAAAGCTGGGAGCTTTTTCGCGAAGAGCTGGTATGCGTGGCGGCGCCCGCGGTGGCGAAACGCCATGCGGCCCGATCGCCGTCGTCATGGCCGCTGATCGCGTCGCGCTCCCGGCCGGACGCCATTCCCATATGGGCCGTGGCGAAGGGGCTGTCCGCGGACGCGCTGCATGTGTGCGCGGTCTACGATCATCTATTCCTGGCGGTCGCGGCCGCGATAGGCGGGACCGGTTTGCTGGTCATTCCGCGCATCGTCGTCCAGGATCAGCTCGACAACGCCACGCTGGTGCTCGTCGACGAGGAGCCGGTGGCCTCCGGTGCGACCTATGCCGCCTACGTCAGCGCCTACAGTCGCCATGTACAGGCGGCGCGGGAGTTCTGCCGTTGGCTGAAGCGGATGCTGCGGGACCGCGGGCGTTCGCCGACCGGCCGAATGCCTGGCGTTTAGGCGGAGCGGCTGTCCCACTGCCGAAGTCGGCCGATCTGGCGCATTGTTGGATGCGGCCGTAGTTACATTTTCTCTACAGATGAGGATTTTCGTCCCGCAGGTGCGGAAATAGAATTCACACTTTCGTCTTTCGCGAAACGACTCCATGATCCGCCGCACCCTGTTTGCCTGTTCCGCCACCCTGGGTTTCGTCCTGCTAGGCGGTTGCGTCTATCACCCGCCCGCCAACCAGATGGATCGCTACGCGAAAAGTATGGTCGGCCATAACCTGAACGAGGTCACCTCGCGGTTCGGGCCCGAAGATTACCAGGGCGGTTCGGCCACCTATCCCAACATCGGCACCCCACAGAACCCCCGCTACTCGCACGCCTGGACCCGATACGGCTCTACCCAGCACCAGCGATTCGTCCAGACCGGAACGGCGTCGACAGGCCGTACGCTGGTCGGGGTACTTCCCGCCGGTGGCGGCCAAGCCCAGACCCCGATCTTCCAGGAAAACACCGCGCCAACGGGTTATTACACCCAAGAAGGCGAGACGTGCATCATGACCTTCATCACTAACGCCCAAAAGACCATCGTGTCCTCCTACCTGCAGGGCGGCTACTGCGACAAGCTGTTCCTGGGTGGCGAGGGCTAGCGACTGTCACGCTGCCGCAGGCGACCCAGGAATCACCATGTCGCCACCGCAGAGACGTCCCGTGTGGCCGTAGCGAAGGCGCCATGCCGCTGCGGCTATACTGTATAAAAATACAGTATATGCTCACCCATGGCCACATCCGCCCGCGTGTCTTCTCAGCCCGGCGCCGGCTCAGCCGCCGCGTCACCTGACGCCTACGTCGTCGCGGTGCGCGCGCTGTGCGACTTCACCGCGCGGCGCGGCGATCTCGACCTGCGATTCACGCCGGCTCCCTCGGCGCAGGAAGGCCAGGCGGGACACCTGTTCGTGACCCAGCGCCGCGGCGCGGACTACGAGACCGAGGTGTCCCTGACCGGCACGCACGGCGCCCTGCGGGTGCGTGGACGCGCGGATGGCTACGACACCGCGCGCAATCGGCTGGAGGAAATCAAGACCCATCGCGGCAGCGTCGAGCGCATTCCTCCCAATCATCGCGCCCTGCATTGGGCGCAAGCCAAGGTCTACGCCCATCTGCTCTGCCAGCAACGCGGCTTGAAGGAAATGGAAGTCGCGCTGGTGTATTTCGACATCGGCAGCCAGAAGGAAACGGTGCTGGTGGAAACCCATGACGCGAATGCGCTGCGCGACTTCTTCACTGACCAGTGCGAGCGCTTTCTCGCCTGGGCGCGCCAGGAGATCGCTCACCGCCAGTCGCGCGATGCGGCGCTGGCCGGCCTGGCCTTTCCCCATGGCGGGTTCCGCGCCGGCCAGCGCGATCTGGCCAAGGCGGTCTTTCGCGCCGCGCGAGACGCGCAATGCGTGCTGGCCCAGGCGCCGACGGGCATCGGCAAGACCATGGCGACGATCTTTCCCATGCTCAAGGCCTGCGTCGGTACGCTGGACAAGGTGTTTTTTCTTTGCGCCAAGACGGCGGGACGGCAGGCGGCGCTGGCGGCCTTGCAACGTCTTCGGCAAGGCGTTACCCCGGTGCCCTTGCGCGTGTTGGAAATGGTGGCCCGCGAGCAGGCCTGCGAGCATCCCGGCAAAGCCTGCAACGGCGATTCGTGCCCCCTGGCGCGCGGCTTCCACGATCGCCTTCCGGCGGCGCGCGCCACGGCATTGCAGGGCTTCGTCATGGACCGCGCCGCGGTGCGTACGGCCGCGCTGGCGCATGACGTCTGCCCGTATTTCCTGAGCCAGGAATTGGCGCGCTGGAGCGACGTGGTGGTGGGCGACTACAACTATTACTTCGACGCCAGCGCGATGCTCCATGCGATGACGGTGGCAAACCAGTGGCGGGTGGGGCTGCTGGTGGACGAAGCCCACAACATGGTCGAGCGCGCGCGGCGCATGTACACCGCCGAGCTGCGTGTGGACGATATCGCCGCGGCGCGCAGAGTGGCGCCGGCGGCGCTGCGCAAGCCTCTGGACGCCCTGCGGCGCGTCTGCCAGCAACTGTTGAAGGCGCAGGCGCAACGCTATTCGGTCCACGACGCCATGCCGCCGGCGCTGCTGGCGCAATTGCAGCAGGCCGGTTCCGCGCTGTCGGCGCATTTCGCCGACCAGGGCGGGGAAGCGCCTGAACCGCTGTTGCAGCTGTATTTCACCATCCTGTCGTTCACCAGGCTGGCCGAAGACCTGGGGGACCACGCGCTGTTCGACATTACCCGGACGCAGCCCGGCGCTGCGGGCGCGGTGCGCGGGCAAGGTCGCGACCAGGGTGGCACGCTGTGCGTGCGCAACGTGGTGCCGGGTCCTTATCTGTCGCCGCGCTTCAAGGCGGCCCACGGCGCGGTGCTGTTCTCGGCGACCCTGAACCCCATGGCGTTCTATCGCGATACCCTGGGCCTGCCGGGCGACTGCCGGACGATCGATGTGCCGGGGCCCTTTCGCGCGGAGCAACTCACCGTGAATCTGGTCGGCAACGTTTCGACGCGCTATCGCGATCGCGATGCATCGATATCCGCGATCGTGGAGATCATGGTGCGGGCGTATCGGGAGAATCCAGGCAATTACATCTGCTTCGCCAGCAGCTTCGAATACATGGATCGGCTGGCGTGCCAGCTGCGAGCGCGCTTGCCGGAACTGCCCTCGTGGCAGCAGGCCGCCGGCATGGACGCGGCCGGACGCGAGGCCTTTCTCGACCGGTTCGCGCCAGGCGGCGCCGGCCTGGGCTTTGCCGTCCTGGGCGGCGTGTTCGGAGAAGGCGTGGATCTGCCGGGAGACCGCCTGATCGGCGCCTTCATCATCACCTTGGGCATGCCGCAGGTGAATCCCGTCAATGAACAGATGATGCGGTGCATGGACGCCCGCTTCGGTTGCGGCTTCGAATACACCTATCTCTATCCGGGCCTGCAGAAGGTCGTGCAGGCGGCGGGCCGGGTGATCCGTACCGAGACGGACCGGGGCAGCGTCTACCTGATCGATGACCGCTTCCGGCGCGCGAGCGTGCGGGCCTTGCTGCCGGCGTGGTGGCGCCCGCGGCGACTGGACCATCCCGCGCCAGAGCACCTTGCAACGCAGCATGCGTAGTGCGCTTCGACGACGCCTGGGCGGACGGCGGGCCGCTCTGGTTCGCGCTCTGGTTCGTGCTCCGGTTCGTAAAGTCAGCTCATCCGTTTTGCTTTTGCTGAAGCAGGGCGGATTCAAGCCCGGTGCGAGTTCCATGGAACGGTTCAGGTACGACTGTTGCGCAAGCAAGGTGCGGCGCATCGCTGCATTCAACTCATCCACCGGAGAGACACCATGAGCCAGCAGAACCAACAAAACGACCAGAATCGCCAGCAGAGCCAACAAAACGACCAGAACCGGCAACAGAACCAACAGAACGACCAGAATCGGCAACAGAGCCAACAGAACGATCAGAACCGGCAGCAGAACCAACAGAACGACCAGAATCGCCAGCAGAACCAACAAGGCGACCAGAATCGCCAGCAGGAACAACAGAACAACCAGAACCGCCAGCAGAACCAGCAGGGCCAGCAGGACCGCAATCGCGGATAATCGCTGCATCGAAAGAAACAAGGCCGCCCTCGGGCGGCCCTGTTTCTTTCGGAGCGCTACCGAATCGCTCCGAGGCCGGTTCGTTGGCGGAACGCGGCCCGTGGACGCTATATCTTGGCCTTCGCGTCCGGTATCTGCGCCAGTTGTAGGAAGCGCCGCGTCGTGCCCGCCATGTTGTGCTGCAGCCAATCCGCCATGGCCTGTTCCTCGGGCAGGATGCGCTCGCATATCGCCATGGTTTCCCGGTCGCCCACCATGCGCGCCGCTTCGATCAGATTGCGGTACGAGGCGATCTCGAAGTGTTCGAACGCGTAGCTCATCATGCCGCCCTTGACGATCTCGTCGCTGGCGAACATGCTCGTCGCGCCGTGCATGCCCGCCACCGCCTTGCCCGCCAAGTCCTTCAGCGTAGACGTATCGCCACCGCGGCGCTCGATGCACTGCGCAATGAGCCGCGCCTGGTTGCGCGTTTCGTCGATGTGCTGCTCGATGCGGCGTTTCAGGTCGGGATAGTTTTCGATGCGCTTGGCCATGGCGGTCAACATGCTTTCGGCTTGCTCTTCCATGGCGTGAGCGTCGCGCAGCCAATCCATATAGTGCGATTCCAGGACGTCCCTGTCCATGGTGATGCCTTCGTTTTCCATTGTCATCTCCTGTGGGATTACCGCGGGCGCCAGCGCCGGATCATGCTGGCGGACGCGGGTAGTCCGCAGGCGCCATACCCACGGGCACATGGCAGGATGTCGGCCGATCAATCCTTGGGGTCGAAGTCCAGCGCCTTCATGGCTGGGGAGACCGCCTGGGGCTGATAGTCGTCCCACGGCGCGTTGCCGGCGTCCAGGCGGGTGTGCGCGGTGCTGATGGTCCAATGCGCGCCGCCCTTGATGTCAGGAAGCTCATCCCACGCGATCGGCACGGAAATACCGAGGCCGGGCCGGGCGCGCGCCGACCACGCCGCGACGGTGGTGGCGCCGTAGCCGTTGCGCAGATAGTCCGCGAAGATCTTGCCCACGCGGTTCTTCGGCCCGCTCTTGGCCACGAACAACTGCGGCAGGGTGCTGGCCAGGTGCCGCACGATCGCCTGCGAGAAATCCTTGACGGTGTCCCAGCCGTACTGCTTGCGCAGCGGCACTACCACATGCAGGCCCTTGCCCCCGCTGGTCTTCAGCCAGCAGTCCAGTCCCAGTTCACGCAGCAGGACCCGCACCAGTCCGGCGGCCTGTTGCAGCGTCGCCCACTTCACGCCTTCCCCCGGATCCAGGTCGAACAACATGCGGTCGGGCTTGCCGATCGCCGTCTTGACGGCGTTCCAGGTGTGGAATTCCACCACGTTCATCTGCGCGGCCGAAACGATGGCGACGTCGCTGGGCACTTCCAGCAGCGACGGGTGGCCGGGGTCGAGCCGCTGCGGCAGCGGCTTGACGCCCGGGATGGCGGCTTCCAGGTGCTTCTGGAAGAACAGCGGTTCCTGGATGCCGCCTGGCGCGCGCACCAGCGATACCGGACGATTCTTCAGGTGTTCCAGCAGCAGCGGCGCCACCAGGCCGTAATAGCGCGCCAGGTCCAGCTTGGTCAGGCCGGTCGACGGGTCGATGATGCGATCCGGGTTGGACAGGCGACCCAGCTTGCCCTTGCCTGCGGGTGCGCCTTTCAGCGAGGCGGGCCGGGCCACGGTTTCCTGTGTCCCGGCCGGCGCTTTCGCCGCGGTTTTCGTGGCGGCCTTCTTCGCAGCCTTGGCTTTTCCGGCGCGGGAAGGCGCGCCGTCTCCGACGTCCGCCGCGGCATCCTTGCCTACCGCCTGCGCGGCCAGCGGCTTCTCCCGCGTGATGGCGCGCGCCGGCTTGTCGCCGCGCAAGCCGCGGAAAACGGAATGGCGGATGTGGCCGGACTGCGTCCATTCGCCGAACGAAACTTCGGCGACGAGTTCCGGCTTGACCCAATGCGCCTTGCGCGGCAGCTCGGGTTGCTGGGGCAGGGGCCGCTCCGGGATCTCGATCGCCTGCAGCCGCTTCGCCATTTCCTGCAGGCCGCGCGTATCGAAGCCGGTGCCGACCTTGCCGGCGTAGCGCAGCTCGCCCTTGTCGTCATGCACGGCCACCAATAGCGCGCCCAGCCCCTTGCGGCTGCCGGCGGGGTCGGTATAGCCGACGATGATGAATTCCTGCCGCTGCGCGCACTTCAGCTTGAGCCAGGCGTCCGAGCGCCGTGAAACGTAGATGGAGTCCCTGCGCTTGGCGATGATGCCTTCCAACCCCATCTTGCAGGCCGAGGCCACCAGTTCGCCCGGTGGGGCGTCGAAGGCGGCGCTGAAGCGCATCGGACCGTCGGAGGCGCCGCCCAGCAGTTGCTCCAGCAAGGCGCGGCGCACGGTGACGGGTTCTTCGCGCAGGTCGCGACCCGCGACGAAAGGCAGGTCGAATGCGTAGTAGACGATGTCGCCGGTGCGATCGCTGTCGAAGGCATTCTGCAAGGCCTGGAAGCTGGGGGCGCCATGGTCGGCCAGCACGACGATTTCGCCATCGATCCAGGTGTCCTGTACCTTCAGCGCGGACAGTGCCTTGACCAGGTGCGGCATCTTCGCGCTCCAGTCGTGGCCGTTGCGGGTGTAGAGCCGCGCGCCGCCTTCGTCCAGCCGCGCGACGATGCGGTAGCCATCGAACTTGACTTCGTAGATCCAGTCGGCGGGATTGGGCGGCACGCCGTCCACCAGCGTGGCAAGCTGCGGCTTGAGGGTGGCGGGCAGGGCGCGCGCCACGCCGGGCAGGCGATGCTGGGCCGCGTCCGTTGTCGCTGCGTCCGCGCCATCGGCGGCGGCGCCGGTTTTGGCGGCACGCTTCCGCGGCGCGGTCTTCGCGGTGGCGGTCTTCGCGGTGGCCTTCCTGGCGGTGGCTTTCTCGGTGGTGGCTTGCTTGGCGGCGGCTTTCTTGGCAGTGGTTTTCTTGGCAGCGGTTTTCTTGGCGGTGGCTTGGTCCGTGGCGGCTTCGTTCGCGGCGGGGCGCGCGGCGCGCGCCAGCGCCTTCTTGCGCTGCGCGCGCAGCGGCACGACGCTGTCGGGCATTTCATCCACCACGCTGAATTCCGCGTCGGCGCGCGCGAATTCGTCGCGGTCCTTGATCAACAGCCACGGCGGCTGGCGTTCGTTCTCCTTGCCGTGCAGGCGCACCAGCGCCCAACGCCCCTGCATCTTGGCACCCATCAGGTCGAATTTCAGGTGGCCTTCCCGATAACCCTTGCGCGGATCGCCCACCGGCTGCCAGGTTCCTTCATCCCAGATGATGACCTTGCCCGCGCCATACTGTCCCTTGGGGATCTCGCCTTCGAACTGGTTGTAGGCGATGGGATGGTCTTCCACCTGGACCGCCATGCGCTTGATCGACGGATCGTAGCTGGGGCCCTTGGGCACGGCCCAACTCTTCATGGCGCCGTCCAGCTCCAGGCGGAAATCGTAGTGCAGGCGCGTGGCCCAATGCTTCTGGATGACGAAGGCGCGCGCCGTGGCGTTCGGCTTGCCGCCGCCCGCCGGTTCGGACGTGACGTCGAAGTTCCGCTTCTGGCGGTACTTGGCAAGGCTGTCCACCATGGTCAGGCCGCCTTGCGCGTACGTCCGCCGGATTTCGATGCCGACTTGGCCGTCTTCGATGCGCTCTTGGCGGCGGTCTTCTTCGCTGCCTTCCTGGCGGGCGTCTTGGCCGGCGCGTCGGCCTTGGGCGCGGACCGGCCTTTCAGGCTGCGTTGCAGCAGTTCGGTCAGGTCGATCACGTTATCGCCGCCGACACTGGGCGCTTCTTCCTGCGGCTCGATCACGGTTTCGGTCTTGCCGGCCTGCACCTTCTGTTCGACCAAGGCCATGATGGCGTGGCGGAACTCGTCCTGGAAGTCGTCCGGATTCCAATCGCCGGACATGTCGTCGACCAGCATCTTGGCCATCTTCTGTTCCTGCGGGCTGGCGGCCATCGCCTTGGCGCCGACGGTGGGCAGGTCGAGATCTTCCATGGACTTGATCTCGTCGCCCCAGCGCATGAGGTTCAGGATCATCGCATCGCCCGACGGCACCAGCGCTGCCAGGTGCTGCTTGGTCTGGATCACCACCTTGGCGATACCGATCTTGCCGGTCTTGGCCAATGTGTCGCGCAGCAGCGCGTAGACCTTGTGCCCCTTGTTGATGGGGGCGATGTAGTAGGGCCGCTCCAGGTAGACGAAGGAAAGCTGGTCCGCCGGCACGAAGCGCTGGATTTCGATGGTCTGCGTGGTGCGCGGGTAGGCTTCGGCGATCTCTTCCGGCGAAATGATGACGTACTTGCCGTCTTCGTATTCGACGCCCTTGACGATGTTGTCGCGGTCGATTTCGCGGCCGGTGCGCTTGTTGATGCGCTTGTAGCCCACCGGGTCCATGCTGCGCTTGTCCAGCCAGTCGAAGTCGACGCCCGACTCGACGGCGGCGGTATGCAGGCCCACCGGGATGTTCACCAGCCCGAATGAAATGGCGCCTTTCCAGATCGTTCTTGACGAGGCCATGGCAGTTCCTTTTTCGGCGAGCGCGCGTACCCGCCGCGCGCTGTTTTTTGGCGCGTAGCAACTGTCATGCCAGGAACTCGGACGGCTTCCCGGGAGGCGCGGCGTTTCAGAACGCCACGGCGTGGCTGCCTTTCAGGCCCAGCATGGCGCGCGCCTCGTCGGGACTGGCGATCTCCAGGGACAGCGCTTCCAGGATGCCGCGGATCTTCAGGACCTGCTCCGCGCAGGATGTGGCCAACTGGCCCTTGGACAGGTAAAGGCTGTCCTCCAGGCCCACGCGCACATTGCCGCCGAGGATGGCGCCCATGGTGACCAGGGGCATCTGGTGCCGGCCTGCGCCGAGCACCGAAAACCGATAGCCGTCGCGCCCGAACAGGCGGTCCGCGGTGGTGCGCATGGTGGCGACGTTTTCCGGATCCGGACCCAGGCCGCCCAGGATGCCGAAGATGGCCTGGATGAACAGCGGCCCCCGCACCAGGCCCTCGTCGACGAAGTGCGCCAGGTTGTACAGATGGCCCATGTCGTAGCACTCGAACTCGAAGCGGGTGCCGCAGTCGTCTCCCAGCACCTTCAGGATGTGCCGGATATCGCGGAAGGTGTTGCGGAAGATCAGGTCCTCCATGCCTTCGATATAGGGTTTTTCCCAGTCGTGGCGCCACGCCGCGATGCGCCGCGCGGCTGGATGGATGGAAAAGTTCATCGATCCCATGTTCAGGGAGCACATCTCAGGCTTGGCGCGCAAGGGATAGGCCAGGCGCTCTTCCAGCGTCATGCGCGTGCTGCCGCCGGTGGTGATGTTGATCACCGCGTCGGTGGCGTCGCGGATGCGGGGCACGAACGCGTCGAACACCGCCGGATCGGATGTGGGCCGGCCGTCGCGCGGATCGCGCGCATGCAGGTGCAGGATCGCCGCGCCGGCTTCCGCCGCTTCGATGGCCTGCGCGGCGATCTGGTCGGGCGTCAGGGGCAGGTGCGGCGACATTGTCGGCGTGTGCACGGAGCCGGTAACCGCGCAGGAGATGATGACCTTGTCTTGGCGGGTTTTCATGGGAAGGATCTTCGATGTGGGTGGGCGTTATGTGCGATGGGTGGATGTATGGGTGCGTTCATGGGTTGAACCCAGGCGCCGGCGCGGCGGGCTACACCGCCAGCCATTGCGAGACGATTTCGTCGTTAGCGCTCAGCGCGTCTGGCGTGCCTTCGAATACCACGCGGCCGTGTCCCATCACGCAGACGCGCGTGGACACCTTCAGCGCGATGGTCAGCTTCTGTTCGACCAGCAGCACCGACACGCCCTTGCGATGCATGTCGCGTATACATTCGCCCACTTGCGCGACGATCTTCGGCGCAAGGCCTTCCGTGGGCTCGTCGATCAGGATGACCAGCGGGTTGCCCAGCAGCGACCGGCAGATGGTCAGCATCTGCTGCTCGCCGCCCGACATGCTGCCCGCCTTGGCGTTGCGCCGTTCCTTCAACCGCGGGAAATAGTCGAACATCTGTTCGACCGTCCAGCGATGGGCCCCGGCCGCCGGCGGCTGCTCGCCCATGCGCAGGTTTTCGTCCACCGTCAGGTTGGCGAAGACCTCGCGTTCTTCCGGCACGTAGGCGATGCCGGCCCGGCAGATGGCATACGGGCGCGCGCCCGCCAGTTCGCGTCCGCGCAGGCGGACATGGCCGGAGGTCGGCGCCACGAGGCCCATGATGGTTTTCATGGTGGTCGAACGCCCGGAACCGTTGCGGCCCACCAGGCTGACCACTTCGTCCTGTCCGACCCGCAGGTCGACGCCTTGCAGGACATGGCTTTTGCCGTAGTGCGCGTGCAGGTCGCGCACGTCCAGCAGTGGCGTGGCGGTGTCGTTCATGCGATGGCCTCGTCGCCCAGGTAAGCTTCGCGCACGGCGGCGTGCGCCCGGATTTCGTCAGGTGTGCCGGTGGCGATGATCTGGCCGTACACCAGCACGCTGATGCGGTCGCTCAGCGAAAACACCACGTCCATGTCGTGTTCGACGATCACCAGCGTGCGGCCGGCGGCGGCTACGCGGATCAACTGCGCGGTGTAGGCGGTCTCTTCGTTGGACATGCCGGCCATCGGTTCATCCAGCAGGATCAGGCGCGGATCGGACGCCAGCGTCATGGCGATTTCCAGCGAACGTTGTTCGGAATAGGCCATCTCGCCAGCCAAGGTATAGGCGCGCGGCGTCAGGCGCACCAGTTCCAGCAGGCGCTCGGTTTCCTGGCGGACGCGGCGGTCGCGGTCGATGAAGCGCCAGAAGGCGTATTGCGTGCCGTGGGCGCGCATCACCGCCAGCCGCACGTTCTCGAAGGTGCTCAGCCTGGGAAAGATGTTGGTGATCTGGAATGATCGCGACAGGCCTCGCCGGTTGATGGCCTGCGGCGTCTGGCCGCCGATCTCGCGGCCCTGGAACAGGATGCTGCCGGATGTGGGCGCAAGCTGCCCGGATACCAGATGGAATAACGTCGATTTGCCGGCGCCGTTCGGACCGATCAGCGCGTGCCGTTCGCCCGGTTCGATGTCCAGGTCCACGCCGCGGATGATTTCCGTGACGCCGAAGGATTTGCGCAGGTCGCGGATGCGAAGTATAGGATCGCTCATGCCAGCTCCTTGCGGCCCTGCCCGCGCGCTGCGGCGGACTCGGCTGGAATGGCCGGAGTGGGCGGGGTGGGTGGGGTCGCGGAGGTGGCCGCCTGCGTTGGCGGTGCCTCCGGTGCCGGCCGCGCACGCCGGACGAACAGCCCGGCGAGGCCGCGTGGCAGGAACATCATCACGATGACGAAAAGAATGCCCTGGTAGAGCAGCCAGGAACGGGTCAGGTCCGACACCGCGTAGCCGAAGAAGGTCATCAGCGAGGCGCCGAACGCGGGCCCCAGGAACACGCCGACGCCGCCGATATAGGTATTGAGAACGGCCGCCGCCGACAAGGCGGGATCGAACACCACGTAGTTGGCGGACTCGTTGGACAGCACCTGCAGGCCGCCCGCCATGCCGGCGAACATCGCCGATATGGCGAATACCAGGGTGCGCAGCCCGTGCACGTTGTAGCCCAGGAATTTCAGCCGATGGTTGTTTTCCCGCAGGCCCAACGTCAGGCGCCCCAGCGGCGTGCGTGTGTACAGGTACAGCAGCAGCATGGCCAGCAGCACCCACGCCAGGGTCAGGTAGTACACCTGCGTGGTCGAGCCGAAGTCCAGGCCCCAGGCGGGCATGCGCATCGTCGAAATGCCGGCTTCGCCGCCGAACGTCCCCTTCAGGTGCGGCGCCAGGGAATGCACCAGCTCGGCGATGGCCAGCGTGATCATGGCGAAGTAGGTGCCGCTGCGCTGGGTGGCGAACCAGCCGGCGATGCCGCCGAACACCAGCCCGCCGAAGGCGCCGGCCAGCGGCATCAGGGGCGTGGGCAGCAGGCCGTTGCCACCCAGTGCGTTCATCGCATGCACGGTGGCGAAGGCGCCGACGCCGAAGTAAGCCGCGTGGCCGAAGGACAGCATGCCCGCCTGCCCGCACAGCAGGTTGTAGGCGGTGGCGAACAGCGCGGCTATCAGCATCTGGATGGCGGCATTCAGCAGCCCCTGCGAAAGCAGGTAAGGCAGCGCGGCCAGCACGGCCGTGCCCGCCAGGCAGGCCAGGACGGTTTTCTTCATCGCGTCATTCCTTGTCGCCCGTCATTCTTTATCCCCCATCAGCCCGCCGGGCCGCACCAGCAGGATCAGCAGCATCAGCGCGAAGGGCAGGGTCGCCGCCAGGCTGGACAGGCTCAGTGTCATCAGGCCGCCTACGCCGCGTGCCCAGTCGCCCAGGCCCACCAGCCCCAGCAGGTCGGCCAGGCTGCCATCCACCGCCACGGCCAGCGAGGTGATGACGCCGATCAGCAAGGACGCCAGCATCGCCCCGACCAGGGACCCCAGGCCGCCCACGACGACCACCACGAAGACCATCACGCCCAGTTCCAGCGCCATGTTCGGATTGGTGGTGTAGAAGGCGCCGGCCACCGCGCCGGCCAGGCCTGCCAGCGCCGCGCCCGCGCCGAACACGCCCATGAAGACCAGCGGAACGTTGTGTCCCAGGGCCTCCGCCATGCGCGGCTTGTGGATGGCCGAACGCACCACGATGCCCACCCGCGTGCGCGTCAGCACCAGGTAGATGGCGGCGAACATCGCCAGCGCGATGCCGCCCATCAATATCCGGTACGCCGGATATTGCGTGCCGCCGATACTGAAGGCGGAAAAGTCCAGCGAAGGCGGAACCCGATAGTCCACCGGGAAGTTGCCGTAGATCAGCTTGATCACCTCGGCGATGATGAAGGACAGGCCGAAGGTCAGCAGAAGCTCATGCGCGTGGCCGTGATGATGGACGCGACGCAGGAACCAGCGCTCGACCACCACGCCCACCAGCCCGACCAGCAGCGGCGAAACGATCACTGCCGGCCAGAAGCCGATCGCGCCCTGCAGGGTATAGGCGAAGTAGGCCCCCAGCATGTAGAAGGACGCATGGGCGAAGTTCAGCACGCCCATCATGCCGAAGATCAGCGTCAGCCCGGCCGACACCATGAACAGCAGCAATCCGTAAATGATGCCGTTCAGAAGGGAAAAGACGATCTGCTCCATGGGATGGACGCGCCGCGGTCAGCCGGGCCGTTTCATCTTGCAGCTGGCCTGCGCGGGCGTGGATGCTTCCTGCGCCGTCAGCAGCAGCACCGGCTTGAAGCCCATGTCGGTGTTGTCGACCTTGTACCTGGCGTCGCGCGCGACGGTGGAGACCACCATCGGCAATTGCGCCTGGTGGTCCGCGGCGCGCATGCTCATCTCGCCCATGGGCGTGGCGATGCGCGCGTTTTCCAGGTTCGTGGCGAAGGCGTTGACGTTCAGCGCGCCCTTGCTGGCCGGTGTGCGCTTGAGCGCATCGGCCACCATCATCATGCCGTAGTAGGTCTGCGGCTCGACGAAGACCGGCACATGGCCGGTCTTGGCCTTGTAGTCGTCGACGAATTTCACGGCGTCGGCGCCGCCGGCTTCGGCGTTGAAGGTGTGCGCCACGAAATTGCCCAGCGCCAGGTCGCCCGCGTTGGCCAGGTTGCCGGGCTGGTCCAGATAGACGGTGCCATAGCGCGCCTTCAGGCCGGCCGCCTTCGACGCCTTCATGAGCAGCAGCAGGTCATTGGACCAGTTGCCCGTGATGACGGTATCGGCGCCAGACGCGGAAATCTTTGCGACGTAGGGCGCGAAGTCCTGGATCTTGTTGACGTCGTGCAGGGTTTTTTCCACCACCGTGTAGCCGCCCAGCTTCTGGTCGTCGACGATGGCCTGCTCCATGTCCTGGCCCCAGGAATAGTTCTGGTTGATGGCGTAGACCTTGGTGCCCAGCGCATTGGCCTTCTTCATGCCTTCGATCAGCGACTTGGTGCGGACCTGCGCATTGCCGGCGAAGCGGAAATGGTAGAAGTTGCATTTCTCGCCGGTCAGGTCCAGCGCTTCGGCGCCCATGTTGACGTAGACCATCTCCTTGCCGGGGTTGCGCATGTTGTACTTGCGCACGTCCTCGGTGATCTGTCCGCCGATTGCCGAGGACGCTCCCTGCACGACGATCTGCACGCCGTCGGCCGCCGCGGCCTTCAGCTTGTCCGCCGCGCCGGCCGGGCCGCCCTGGTTGTCGTATTCCAGCAGCTGCACCGGTTCGCCGTTCCAGCCGCCTGCCGCATTAATCTGGTCGATGGCGTAGCGCACCGCCGAGCGGTAGGTCTGGCCGGTGGAAGCCTGCGGTCCGGACAGCGTTTCCACCAGGCCTATTTTCACCGGCGCGGCCAGCGCCGGCGTGGCGCCGCACAGGGCCAGGATCGCAGCCACCGTGGCGGCGGGAAACTGGAAGTGGTTCATGGTTTGTCTCCTCGTTTTTCGATTGGGTGGGGCCGCGGACGTGCCGCGCGGCGTGCTAGAGATACTCCATGTTGCCGTCCACGCTGATGGCCTGGCCGCTGATGTTGCGCGCGGCCGGTGAACACAGGAAAAGCGCCATGGCCGCGACGTCGTCGGTCGTCACCATGCGGCGCAGCGAAATCTTGCCCAGGTATTCCTGCCGCATGTCCTCCAGCGACACGCCGGCCGCGGCGGCCCGGGCGCCCATCACGGCCGTCATGCGTTCGCCTTCCACCGTGCCGGGCAGGATCGCGTTGACCCGGACGCCGTGCGGCCCCAGTTCGATGGCCAGGGATTTCATCATTCCCACGATGGCCCATTTGGTGGACGCGTAGGGCGTGCGCAGGGCATAGCCCAGGCGGCCCGCCACCGAGCTCATGGCGATCAGGCAGGGGTCGTGGGGGGATTCCTTCAGCAGTGGAACGGCGCGCGATGCGAAGTAGAAGTGGCTGTTCAGGTTGACGCCGATCGTCCGTTCCCAATCCGCGGCCCGCAGCTGTTCCACCGGGCCGGTCGGGCCGGCGATGCCGACGTTGTTCACCAGCACGTCCAGTCCGCCCAGCGCATTCCTGACGTCGTCGAAGACGGTGTCCACGTCCCTGGCCAGGGACGCGTCGGCCGTGCTGGTGGTGACCCCCGGCGCTTCGGCGGCCAGCCTGTCCAGGGCGTTCCGGTCGATGTCGCAGACGTGGACGCGGGCCCCGGCTTCGCGGAAGGCGCGGACCACCGCCGCGCCGATGCCGGACGCGCCCGCGCTGATCAATACCCGCAGTCCCGCGACCGGGCGCAAGGAATCCAGGACGCTCGTAGTCACTGTTTGTCTCCTGCCATTCTTGGAATGGAGCCAGTTTCCAGGAAAGCGTCCGAGGAAACCATGTGCGATTCCGCTATAAGAAGCGGGATGTTGATATGATGTTTGCACATTATTCGGGGTGCGATGCCATGGGCCATGGATCAGTGGAAAGCGGACAGGCAGGGCAGGCGCCCACCCTGGGCGTGGATGCCGTGGCCACCGAACTGGTCGGCCTGCTGCACGCCAACGCCCCGGGGACCGAGTTCGCCGCACGCCTGGCGGCCCTGGAGGCCCTGCCCGATGCCATGCACCAGAAAACCGGCCTGATCGAGCTGGTCCGCATGGCGATGGCGCTGCGCAACCGGCTCGACCTGCACGAGCAGCGCGAGCGCGGGATGCTTGCCGTGACGGAGTCGGCCCAGGACCTGGCCAGCCGGCTGCACCTTTCCGAGCTGCTCAAGGCCGTTGCGGCGCGTGCCCGCGATCTCTTGCGGGCGCACCTGTGCTGGCTGTCCGTCTACGACGCCGAAAGCGGGGAATTCAAGGCCCTGGTGGCCGACGGCGCGATCACGCAGCGCACTGGCAGGATGACCGCCAGGCGCGAGCTCGGCGTCGCCGGTGTGGTCATGTCCACGCGGCTGCCTTTTTCCACGCCGGATTATCTGAACGACGACCGTTTCATCCATGACGCCGAGCTGGACGACATTTTCCGGGGCGAGGGCGTGGGGGCCGTGGTCGGCGCGCCGCTGATCTGGGACGACGAGGTGATCGGCCTGCTGTTCGTGGCGGATCGCTACCATCGCACCCATACCGCGCTGAACGTCTCCATCCTGTGCACCCTGGCCACACACGCGGCGGTCGCCATCAACAACGCCAAGGCCTTCGCCGACGCCCAGGCCGCCCTGGAGAAGGCCCGCCAGGCGCGCGCGGAGCTGGAGGAACACGCGCGCGACGTGCAGGACGCGGTGGAAGCGCACGAGCGGCTGACCTCGCTGCTGGCGCGTGGCGCGTCGCTGGGCGAACTCTGCCGGGACGTCGCCCAGCTGCTGCAAGGCAGCGTCCTGGTGCTGGACGAGGCCCAGCACGTGATCGTCCGCGCCACGGCGCCTGGCTACCAGGGCAGGGCGGCCGATGCCTACGATCCCTACGGACCTTACGGCGCGGCGATCGCTCAGGCCTTGCGGGACAGTCGCCGCGCCGGCCGTTCGGCCATCGCCTATGAAAGCGACGGCGAACTCTGCCGTGCCATCGCCGTGATCGGTGGCGATGGCATCGTCGGCGCCATGCTGCTGTTCCGGCGAGAGGACATGCGCGATATCTCCATCCGCACCTTCGAGAGAAGCTCCAGCGTCATCGGCATCGTGCTGTTGTCGCAGGATCGCCTGGAAGCCACCAAGAGCCGCGATGTGTCGCAGCTGCTGCAATCGCTGATATCGCCCCGCCAGGGCGAACCCGCGCTGACGCGCGACCGCGCCGAGCGCTTCGGCCTGGATCTGGCGCGGCCCCTGTCGCTGTTGCTGGTGCAGTCGCTGGTCGAGCCGGATGGGCGCGATGCCATCTTCCTGGCACGGCGGGCGCGCCAGGGACTCGATATGCCGGGCGTCGTCATGGACGATGTCGATGGCGTTCTGGTGCTGGTGTGCGGGGCGGAAGATGTGGCGCCGGTGCGGCGCGCGTTCGCCGATTTCGCCCGCCGCGAACTGGGCGACGCCTACCTGGGCGTGCTGTCGCGGCCGGTGGCCAGCGCCGCCGATATGCCGGCCGTCCATGCCGCATTGCGGCGCGCGCTTGCCGTGGCCGGACGCCTGGGCATGCGCGGCCGCGTCCTTGCCCAGCACGAATTGGCGCTCTATTCCGCCTTGTTCGAAAGCCAGGATCGCGCCGGCCTGCGGGCTTTCCTGGACGCCGCCATCGGTCCCGTCATCGACCACGACCGCAAGCGCGGCACGGAGCTGGCGGCCACGCTGCTGGCGTTCTTCGATCACCATCAGAACGCGACGGCCACGGCCAGTGCCCTGGACCTGCATGTGAACACCGTGCGCCAGCGCCTGGCCAGCGTGGAAGCCCTGATGGCGGATTGGCGCGACCCCGCCCGCGCACTGGAGATCCACGTCGCGCTGCGGCTGTGGCGCGTCGGGATGGCCGACGATCGGACGCTATCGCCAGCCCCTTAGCGCGGCAACCGCGGTCATGCGCGCAACGAGCGCTCGGGCGCCATCGCCGCCGACCGCTATCGCAGCATTTCCAGCGTCCGCGCCAGGTCTTCCACCGTGTAGGGCTTGAGCAGATGCACGGCATCTTCCAGCTGGCCGCTGCCGGCTTCCGCGCCCGCGTCGTGGCCGGAGGCAAAGACCACGCGCAGGTCGGGCTGGCGCTGCCGCGCCTGCGCCGCCAGTTCGACGCCCGACACGCCCGGCAGGCCGATGTCGGTCATCAGCACATCGATACTGTCGCTGTTGAGAGCCGCCAGGGCGGCCGATGCATGCTCGGTGGGCACGACGGTATGGCCCAATGCTTCCAGCATTTCGGCCGTGCTGGAGCGGATCAGGCCGTCGTCTTCCACCAGCAGCACGCGCAGCGGGATGGCCGCCGCGCCATCGCGCCGGGCCGCCGGCAGCGGCAGGCTGCGCTGCCGCGCTTCGTTGACCACGTTGCGCTGCTGCTGGTTGCGCAGCACGTGGCGCAGCTTGCGCGCTAGTGCCTCGCGTGTATAGGGCTTGCTGAGCAGGTCTATGCCCTCATGCAGGCGGCCGCCGTGCACGATGGCGTTTTCGGTATACCCGGACGTGAACAGCACCGCCACATTGGGCAGGCGTTCGCGCGTTTTGCGGGCCAGCTCGGGGCTGCGCAGCGGGCCGGGCATGACCACATCGGTGAACAGCAGATCGATGGGCACGCCGCTCTCGACGATCGCCAGCGCGCTCTGCGCGTCCTTGGCCTTGAGCACGCTATAGCCCAGTTCCGACAACATATCGACGACCGTGGTGCGGACTTCCTCGTCGTCTTCCACGGCCAGGATCGTCTCGGTACCGCCGGCGATGGGACCGGTGTCCAACTCGGTCGCCAGGTCCTCTGGCTGCTTTTCGCGCGGCAGGTACAGGCGCACCGTCGTGCCCTGGCGCGGTTCGCTGTAGATCTTGATGTGGCCGTTGGACTGCTTGATGAAGCCGTACACCATGCTCAATCCCAGGCCGGTGCCGCGGCCTTCGGGCTTGGTGGTGAAGAAGGGCTCGAAGACGTGTTCGAGCACTTCGGGCGGCATGCCTTCGCCGGTGTCGGTCACGGCCACCATGACGTACTGGCCCGGCGTCACGTCGGCATGGCGCATGGCATAGTCGTCGTCCAGCAGCGCGTTGCCGGCCTCGATGGTCAGCTTGCCGTGCCCCTGCATCGCGTCGCGCGCATTGATCGCCAGGTTCAGCAGCGCGTTTTCCACCTGCGAAGGATCGACCAGCGTATTCCACAGGCCACCCGAAATAATGGTTTCGATCTCGATGCCGTCGCCCAGCGCGCGGCGCAACATGTCGTCCATGCCGCGTACGAAGCGGCCCAGGTTCACCACCTTGGGCGCCAGCGGCTGCCTGCGTCCGAAGGCCAGCAGCTGCGACGCCAGCTTGGCGCCGCGCGACACGCTGGTCAGCGCGTTGCGCACGCGCTTTTCGGCGCGTTCGTTGCCGACGGTGTCGATGGCCAGCAATTGCAGATTCCCGCCGATGACCTGCAGCAGGTTGTTGAAGTCGTGCGCCACGCCACCGGTCAATTTGCCCACGGCTTCCATCTTCTGGGCCATGCGCAGCGCTTCCTCGGTCTGGCGCAGGGTTTCGGCGGCTTCCTTGTCCGCCGTGACGTCGCGGCCGACCCCATGCACCGTGCCGTGCTCCGGATCCGGGGAAAGCGTCCAGGCGATCCAGCGCCATAGTCCGGCTTCGGTGCGCATGCGGCATTCGAAAGTGACCGACCTGCCATCGGCGCGCAAGGCCTTCAACGCGCCGGCAGCCACCGGATAGTCGTCGGGATGCACCAGGTCGCGGTAAGGCCTGGACGCCAACGTTTCGCGGCGGTGTCCCAGCACGCGGGTCCAGGAAGGACTGGCGCGCAGCAGATTCCCGTCATAGTCGCCGATGGCCAGCAGGTCTTCGCTCAGCTCCCACAGGCGCTCCTGCTCGGCGACGGCCTCGGCAACGCGCAGTTCGAGGGTTTCGTTCAGCTGCCGCAGCGCCTGTTCGGCGCGGCTGCGCTGGGCGATCTCGTTCTGCGCCGCCTGGTACAGGCCGGCATTGTCGATGGCGATCGCGGCCTGGGCCGCGATGCCGACGGCCAGCCGTTCGGCGGCGGCATCGAACATGCCAGGCTCGGGATGGCCGAAGAACAGGCCGCCCAGGACTTCGCCATTGCGCGAATGCACGGGCACGGCCATATAGCTGCGCACGGGCAGATGTCCCGCCGGCATGCCATGGTGGGGGGCGTTGTGGCCGTAGCGCGGATCCTGTGTGATGTCGTCGGACCGGACGATGCCTTCGCCGCGGAAGGTCGGGCCGAATACCGCGGTGTTGCGCGGCATCTGGAAGCCTTCGAACAGGTCCCTGGACGCACCGGACAAGGTGTACAGCGTGTAGCGTTCGCCGGCTTCGTCCAGCAGGTTATAGAAGAACGCGCCGAAAGCAGCGCCCGTCAATTCCGTCGCGGCGTCGGTCACGACCTGCACCGCGCGGCCCAGGTCCAGTTCGGCGGCGATCGTGGTGCCGACGCGGTTCAGGACTTCGAGGATGCGCGCGTCTTCCTTGATCTGGCGCGCCGTGTCCTGGCGCAGCCGGTACATCTGGACGTTGCTGGCCACGCGCGCCAGCAGCTCGCGCGCGGAGAACGGCTTGGTCAGGTAATCGTCGGCGCCCGCGCTCAGGCCTTCCACGCGCGCTTCTTCGCCGGCGCGCGCCGACATCAGCAGCACCGGGATATCGCGCAGCTGAGGGTCGCCACGCACGGCCGCCAGCAGGCCGAAGCCGTCCAGTCCCGGCATCATGATGTCGGAAAGAATCAGGCTGGGTGGCTGGCGGCGCGCCGCCGCCAGTGCGTCGTTGCCGTCCACCGAGACCTCGACCCGATAGCCGGCGGAGCTCAGCATGCGTCGCACGTAATCGCGCAGGTCGGCGTTGTCGTCGACCACCAGCACCCGCTCGCCGTCGCTGGTCTTGGCAATATCGGCATCGAGCACGGTGGATAGCGTCGGTCCGGCCTCGCCTTCCGGCACCCAACGCAGGGCATCGGCGACGTAGGCCTGAGCATTGACGCTGGTGCCGCGGCCGGCGTCGCCGTGGCCGGCCGCATCCGGCTGGACACCGTCCGCGGCGCGCGCCGCGCCCAGCGGCACGCGGACCGTGAACTGCGTGCCTTCGCCCAGCTGGCTTTGCACGTCTATCGTGCCGCCATGCATCCGTACCAGTTCCTGCACCAGCGCCAGGCCGATGCCGCTGCCTTCGATACTGCGGCCCACCGCGCCGCTGACGCGGTGGAAACGGTCGAAGATGTGCGGCAGCTCATGCGTGGGAATGCCGATGCCGCTATCGCGCACGCGCATTTCCGCGGCGGTGCCATCGACGGTCGGGCGCAGCTCGATGCGGATTTCGCCATCGAACGTGAACTTGAACGCGTTGGAGAGCAGGTTCAGGACGATCTTTTCCCACATCTCGCGATCGACGTACACCGCCGCCGGCAGCGGCGGGCAGTCGACCACCAGCTTCAGTCCCGCGCGGTCGGTCGCGGAGCGGAACAGCGACGCCAGCTCGGCGGTCAGCGCCGCCAGGTCGGTGGGCTGGTACTTGGCCTGCACGCGCCCCGCTTCGATACGGGAGAAGTCCAGCAGGCTGTTGACCAGCTTGAGCAGGCGCAGGCCGTTGCGATAGGTCAGGTCCAGCAGCGGACGCTGGCCGTCGTCCTCATGGGCCCTTTGCAGCAATTCCTCCAGCGGGCCCAGCATCAGGGTCAGCGGCGTGCGGAACTCGTGGCTGATATTGGAAAAGAAGGTGGTCTTGGCCAGGTCGATCTGTTCCAGCGCCCGCGCGCGGCGGCGTTCTTCCTGGTAGGCATGCGCATAGGCGATGGCCGCGCTGACCTGTCCGGCCACCAGGTTCAGGAAGCCTCGATAGTCATCGTCGAACAGGCGGTAGGGATTCAACCCCACGATGAGTACGCCCGCCCGGCCGCCATCGCCGGTGGGTGAAACCGGCAGCAGCGCCGCCCTGGACGGCGTGTGCCGCCACGGGCCGGAAGGCAAGCTGTCGCCGAAGCGCTCGGCAAGGTCGTTCAGGACCACCAGGCCCTCGCGCCGGAGGGAGTCGTCGATCGGCCATGGCGCGTCCGGATCGGCCTGCATCGAGGCCGGCGCGGCGGGATGGCCGTCCTCGATGCCGCTGCTGCCGACCAGCGTGACCATGTCGCTGCCGGCCTCGGCGATGTAAAGCATGGCAAAGGGGATATCGTAGGGATCCAGCCCCAAGGCGCGCGTGGCCAGCCGGCAGGCCTCGTCCCAGCTGTGCGCCTGGGTGGTCGACGCGGCCAGTTCGCGCAGCAGGCGGATCTGGCGCGCCGTGATGACGCGGGCCGTATCGTCGCTGTTGGCGCAGATGATGCCGCCCGCGGTGCCGTCGTCGAGCGGGATGGGGCTGTACGAAAAGGTGTAATAGGTTTCTTCCGGGTAGCCGTTACGCTCCATCAGGAGAAACTTTTCCTCGACGTAGGTGCCCTCCATGCCGCCCATGGCGGTGCGCAGCAGCGGCTCGATGTCGCCCCAGATCTCCTTCCAGACCTCGATGGTGGGGAGGCCCAGGGCGGCCGGATGCTTGCCGCCGATGATGCTCTTGTAGGGGTCGTTGTAGAAGAAGATCAGTTCTTCGCCCCAGCCTATCCAGATAGGCTGGCGAGAGGCCAGCATGATCCGTATGGCCGTCCGCAGGCTTTGCGGCCACTGCGCGGGCTCGCCCAGCGATGTGGCGGCCCAATCGTGAGCGCGAATCAAGGCGCCCATTTCGCCGCCACCGGCCAGGAACGACGGCGCCGGATCATCGTGCGGGGAACTGGGGTCCAGAGGCTGCTGCTCCATCTTGCTTTCCACTCCTGGCCGCTTTGGGAAATTGTTATGGCAGAGCAAGAGCCGACGCGCCTCTGCCGACAGCCAGTGAATATACCAGGAGCCACAGCCGCGCATATGGTCATGCCGACGAAGTATTTCCTGCCGCGATGCCTCGCTGGCACCATCCATGGCCTATGAGCATGTTGATGATGGTCGGCAGCCCGTCCGGCAAGTCCCGTTCCTCGGCGTTGTCGCGCCACGTCGCCAGCCGCCTGGCGGAGCGCGGCATTGCCGTGGGCGAAGCGGGCTTGGACGACATCCCGGCCGAGGCGCTGATCGGCGGACACTACGACAGTCCCGCGGCGCACGCCTTGCGCGGACGCGTGGACTCGGCGCAGGCCGTGCTGATTTCCACCCCCGTGTACAAGGCGTCGTTCGCCGGAGGCCTGAAAGCGGTGCTCGATCTGCTGGACGAGAAAGCACTCGCCGACAAACTGGTGCTGCCGATCGCGACCGGCGGTAGCCCGGCCCATCTGCTCGCCCTGGAGTACAGCCTCAAGCCGGTGCTGTCCGCGCTTGGCGCGCGCCATATCCTGGCTGGCGTTTTTGCGACCGACAAGCAGGTCAGCTTCGACGAGCAGGGCAGGGTCTTGATTGATGCCGATGTTCGGCGGCGGCTGGACGAAGCGGCGGAGAAGCTGCTGAAGTATCTGGCGCCCGCGCGGCCGTGGCCGGGGCCGGAGGCCGTGTCCCTGGGGCCGTTGGCCTGCTCTGGCCGACTGGGGATATAGGCGCCGCGACATGCTCCGCCATGGTGTCCATCATTTCGTATTCGTAGGGATGTATGAACATGGCGATACGCTCCCAACCAGGTCATGTTGGATGACGCCATTCTTCCACCGGAGCGCGCGCGCCGCCACCGCTGATACGGCATACCGATATGCGCGATATGTCGTTGCCGTCCGCGAGCCGATCAATAGAATCGAATCATCACGACCCGATCGCATGCGCGGTTCTCGCATCTGGAGTCTCCATGAGCATTCTTGCCTTGACCGGAAGTCCTTCATCCCGATGTCTGTCGTCCGCATTGACGCGCCGCGCCGCCGCGCTGCTGCGCGAGCGAGGCCAGCGCGTCGATATCCTTGGCGTAGACAACCTGCCCGCCGAAGACCTGATCCAGGCGCGCCATGACGGCACCGCGGCGGCAGCGTTGCGCGGGTGGGTGGAGCAGGCCGACGTGGTGCTCCTGGGTGCCTTCGCGCGCAACGATTGCCTGCCATGCGGCCTGATCGCCATGTTGGACCTGCTGGACTGGCCGCCGCGGCGCGGCGCCTTCGCCGGCAAGATCGTCGTACCGCTGGTGACGTGGACGTCTGGCGCGCGCCTGCTTGCCATCGAACAGAATGTAAAGACCGTGCTGTCGGCGTTGCATGCCAGCCACGTGCTGTCCGGCGTCTATGCGGCCGATACGCAGATCCGATTGAATCGCCGCGGCAATGCGGAACTGGATGGCGAGATCGACCGCCGCCTGCTAGGCCTGGTCGACGAGATCATCCGAATCGCGCGGCCATCGCGCGCCGCGTGGGACGCCGTGTCTAGGTCCGCCCAAACGGGATTCCGCGGCGCGGTTTCCCATACTCCAGCACTGGCACGCTGTGCCGTGTAGCCATTCCATCAGGAGCTCGCAGTGCCCATACAATCCATCAACGCTCGCAACCAGTTCCGCGGCAAGATCAAGGAAATCATCGAAGGCCCCGTCGTGTCCGAAGTCGACATCGACACGCCCGCGGGCATCGTGACGTCGGTCATCACGACGCGTTCCGTCCACGAGCTGGAATTGCAGGTCGGCACCGAGGTGCTGGCCTTCGTCAAGTCGACCGAGGTCTCGGTCGCCAAGTTGTAGCCCCGTGGGCGCGACGGCGGGGACGCCGGGCGCCCCCGCCCGGACCTGTCACCAGGCCATGCGCAGTCGCCGCCGATCCTGCAGGAACACCACGTTTTCCGCATCCGACGACGTCGCACGCCGGCGGTCTTCGGGCTCCAGGAAGTCGCTGAGCACGTCGTCGCG
Organism: Bordetella genomosp. 8; assembly: GCF_002119685.1. Taxonomy (NCBI): domain Bacteria; kingdom Pseudomonadati; phylum Pseudomonadota; class Betaproteobacteria; order Burkholderiales; family Alcaligenaceae; genus Bordetella; species Bordetella genomosp. 8. Next base: position 1,592,914 of record NZ_CP021108.1, read on the forward strand.
CAGCCGGATGAAGCGCGGGTCGCTGCGGTCGCGCGGATGCGGCAGCTCCACGCGCACTGTGCGGTGGATGCGGCCCGGATGCGGCTGCATGATCACCACTTCATCGCCCAGGAAGACCGCTTCCTCCACATCGTGCGTGACCAGGATCATCGTGATCCGCTCCTGTTGCCAGATACGCTGCAGCTGGATCTGCATGCGTGAGCGTGTCAGGGCGTCCAGGGCGCCGAAAGGCTCGTCCAGCAGCAGCATGCGCGGCCGATTTACCAGTCCGCGCGCGATGGCGACGCGCTGCGCCATGCCGCCTGAAATCTGATGCGGGTAGGCATGCTCGAAGCCTTGCAGTCCGACCAGGGCAAGGTGCTCGTCCACGCGCTGGCGCTTCTGCGCGGCGGAAATCGGCGCGTTGCGCAGGCCGACCGCGACATTGCCGGCCACGGTCAGCCATGGAAACAGCCGATGCTCCTGGAACACGATGCCGCGATCCAGACCAGGTCCGTGGACAGGCCGGCCGTCGATGCGGATCGAACCCTGATAGTCACCGTCCAGGCCGACAATCAGGCGCAGCAGCGTGGACTTGCCGCATCCGCTGGCGCCCACGATGCTGATGAAACGCCCGGCCGGGACGTCCAGGTCGATGTGATCGAGCACCGCCAGGGCCTCCTGGCGTCCCGCGGCCGGGAAGTTCTTGCCCAGGCCCTGGATACGCAAGGCGGACGCGTTGTGATCGGCGGAAGCGAGTATGGACATATCGGTTTGTCGTAGGGTGGGAGAAAAGGAAGGCGGGCGTCACGCGCCGCGCCAGCCGACCAGGCGGCGTTCGACCATGCGGGCCAGGGCGTTCAGCGCCCATCCCACCATACCGACCACGGTCATGCCGAAGATGACCAGGTCCATGCGGAAATGTTCGCTGCCGTCGATCAAGGTATTGCCGATGCCGACGCCAGCCACCAGCAGGTATTCCGCGCCTATCGTGGCCAGCCACGAATAGATCAGGGCCAGATAGACGCCCGTGAAAATGGATGGCACGGCGCTGGGCAGGATGACCGAGACGATGGTCTGCAGCCTGCCATAGCCGTGCACGCGCGCGACTTCCAACAGCCCCACGGGCGCGTTGCGTATGCCGTCGCAGGTATTGACCACCACGGGCACCAGCGCGGCCAGCGACAGGAACACCACCTTCGCGGCGTCGCCCAGCCCGAACCACACCGAAATCAGCGGTATCCACGCGAACAGGGACACTTGCTTGAAGGTATTGAAGCTGGGACCCACTACGCGCTGGAATCCGCGCGACAGCCCCAGCGCCATGCCCAGCAGCAGGCCCAGCGACGTCCCTATCGTGAAACCGGCCAGCTCGCGGGCGAAGCTGGCGCCCAGCGCCCGCCATAGCTTGCCGGTCGTGACCTGATCCAGCGCGGTATCGAGCACCAGGGCAGGCGACACCAGCATGGGTGATTTGCTGACGCCGGTGCCCGCAACCCACCACCATACGGCGATCGCGACGACGGGAACCACCCATCCGCGCCAGCGCCCCAATGGCCGCGCCGCGCTCATGGCACCGCTCCGTCCGCTGCCGGGGGACGGCCCGCGGATACGCGCCGTTCGGCGGCGTCCATCAGGCGGTCAATGGCGTAGCCGATGGCGCCGACGACGATGACCGCCGCCATGACCAGGTCCAGCTGGAACAGCTGCCTGCCGTAGACGATCAGATAACCCAGGCCTTCGCTGGAGGCCACCAGTTCCACCACCACCAGTGAAAGCCAGGCCTTGGTGAAACCCAGGCGCAGGCCGGTGAATAGCGTCGGTATCGCGTGCGGAAGTACCACTTCCAGCACTTCCTGGCGGCGGCTGTAGCCGTAGATGCGCGCGACCTCCGACAGCGCTGGCGGCGTCTGCCGGAAGCCCTGCAATGTGTTCAGCGTGACCGGCACCAGTGCGGCCTTGGCGATCAGGATGTACTTGAGCGGCTCGCCTATGCCGACCAGCAGCAGCACGAAGGGCATCCAGGCCAGTACGGGAATTTGCACCAGCGCATTGAAGGTTGGCAGTACATAGGATTCCACCCTGCGCGACAGGCCCATGGCTGTACCCAGCGCCAGCCCCAGCCCGCTGCCCACGAGGAACCCGACCAGCACGCGCGTCATGCTGGCGCGGGTATTGGTCCACAGGTCGCCGCTTGTGGCGAGATCGCGCAGGGTATCCAGCACGAAACGCGGGGACGGCAGCACCTGTGGCGATATCCAGCCGCGGCCATCGCAGTATTGCCACAGGGCCAGGACGGCCAGCGGCAGGATCCACCCCAACCCCCGGGATCCCAGCCTGGCAAGCAGATCCCGGGGGACGATGAGCCGGCGCGGGCGGCGTGCGCCGGCAAGCACGGAAGGCGATGCACTCATGGGGGATCCAGCTTCGTTACGCCATCCGCCGCGTAAGGCGTCCAGTATTCCGTCAAGCCCTGTGTCTTCAGCGCCTGCGCCAGGAACCGGGTATCGAACCAATCATCGACACTGACCTCGCGGCGAATGAGCCGTTGCTTGAGCGCATCCGCCACCACGGCCTTGTAGCGGCCGATGATGAAGGGATCGACCAGCGGCGAATTACGCGCCCGCAGGTCCTGGTCCTGGAATTCCGCCCTGAACGACTCGTAGGGAATGCCGCTGCGCGCCCACAGCTTGAACAGCGCGTCGCGGTTGGCTTCGTCGGAAGCCCAGCGCGCGGCGCGCACGAACACGTCCACCACCCGCTGCGTAGCGGCCGGGTTCTCCTGTGCGAAGGCGTTGCGCACCAGCAGGGCGGCCTGACGCGTGTAGGCGGGGCTTTCCTTCTGCGTCGAATAGATCAGCCTGACCAACCCCTGGTCGCGCAGCTTGAAGTACTCGATGCCGCCGAATGCCGCTTCCACGCCATTGGAAACGATGGCGGCCTGGGCGCTACCCGTGTCCAGGTTGACGATCTTCAGGTCGCGTTCCGCCAGCTTATGCGCCGCCAGGACATTGATCGCCACCAGATGGCCATTGGTGCCGCGGAAAAGCGCGACCGTGCGGCCTTTCAGATCGTCCACCGACTGCAACGAAGAGGCCGACGGCACGGCGACGTACAGGTTGTTGCGCGCCCCGCTGACCAGCAGGAGGCGGGTGTCCAGCCCATTCGCGCGGCCCACGACGGCTGGCAGGTCGCCCTGGTAGGCAAAATCGATCTGCCGGTTGGACAGCGCTTCGTTCACCGCCGGTCCCGCGCCCTTGAAGAACAGCCATTCGACCTTGACGCCGGACGCCGCGAATGCGTCTTCCACCCAGCGGTTGATACGCGCCACCGAGCCGGGCGATCCGCCCCAGGTGATGGGATCGCCGCCGCCTGCGGTGGCGACGCCGATGCGTATCGTGTCGGTCTCCGCCGCCGCGGGCGGGCAGGCACCCAAGGCCAACGCCACCACGCCCGCCGCGCCAGCCGCAAGCCGTCGCCAGCCATGCCAGATGCGGTTCATCGTGCCTGCGCTCCAGATGCGGCCAGGCTGCGTTCGATGGCCGTGCCCTTGAAGAAGTCGGGATTCGCCTGCGTGTAGAAGCGCAGGGGATTGTCGTACACCCAAGCCTTGAAGTCGGCGCGCGAGATGACGCCGGCTTCGACCAGGTCCCAGCTCTCCGCCAGCGGCTCGGTGAATTCGGGCACGTCCCAATGGCCGACGTCCGATGACCAGATGGCGTTGACGCGGCCGTTCAGCGGCAGTGCCCGGCTGTTGAACGCGGAGGCCACCGTGCGATCGTCGGCTTCCGAGCCGAAGTAGAAGCTGTCCAGCCAACGGGTGCGGATATCTTCCGGCTTCTCGATGCCCGCCGCGGCGAAGTCGTCCAGCTCCTCGTCCACGGGGTCGCGGCTGTGAGGCAGGGCGGAAATACCCAGGCTATCGCGCAGCAGGGTTGCGCGGTTCGGCTTCCCGCTTTTCAACAGGCTGCCGCCGTAACGGAGGAACAGTTCTTCCAACAGTTCCAGGTTGACGTGCGCGGGGTTGTAGTTCTGTACCGCATCGCGATTACGCTTTTCCCAGCGATCGATCAGATGGGTGTACACGTGCGCGCCCCAATCGGCGCCACCTTCCAGCAGCGCGACGCGCAATTGCGGGAAACGCCGCGTGACGCCGCCAAAGAACAGTGCCTTGGCGAAAGCCTGCGAGCCGTCGGCGAAATGGCCGATGTGATTGAACATGTAGTTGCTGATCGACTGCCTGCCCGTCCAGCCCTGGCTGCCGTAGTGCGTGGTCACCGGTACGCCCAGTTCGACCACCTTGGCCCAGAACGGGTCATAGTCGTATTCACTGTCCAGGCCCAGGAAGTCCACGTAGCCGGCATGGCGGGCCACGTCGGGATACTCACTGGCGGGGTACTTGTCGGCGATCGCGCGTATGGGGCGGCGTATGCCGCCAGGGATATTGATGACCTTCAGGCCCAGCGTCTTGACCGCGAATTCCAGTTCTTCGATGCCTTCCTGCGGCGTATGCAGGCCGATCCCCGCCACCGGCGTCAAGCGGTCGGCATAGGGCCGATACTGGTCGGCGTGGAAATGGTTGATCGCCCGCTGCAGCGCCTGGCGGTTGTCGGCGCCGGCGGCCAGCGGAGCCAGCACGTCGTTGGGGAACAGCACCGAGTAGTCGGAGCCCTGTTCCGCCAGTCGTTCGTGCAGCAGGGCGGGCAGCGTGTAGGTGGCCAGGTCATAGGTATTGCGCGTGACCCGCGCCCACCAGGGCGAGCGCAGCGTGCGATGGTACTGGCGCTCTTCGGCGGTCTGCTGGTACCAGTCCTTGCCGCCGGCGCTGCGGCTGGTGAAGCGGCCGCCCTGCGCCTTGCGCAGCGCGTCGACCAGCTTGCTGCCGCCGTAGTGCTGCACGTAGTCTTCCAGCGCCGGCGCGTAGGAATTGACGTGGACGTCCGTATCGATGACAGGATGGTCCAGCCGTGATTTCACGGCTGCCGATCGGGACGCCTGGACTTGCTTCAAGCGATCGTTCATTCAAGGTCTCCGGTGAGTGTGTGCCGCATACACTACCGGGGCCTACATGCCCGCCCAACGAATTCATCCTTATTTGCGTATGGGGCATTTGCTTCTGGCCCATGACGTTATGGGTCATACGCTTATGCGATGCCATCGCGCGCCGCGGGCGCGCATAACCATATCCTGATTCCGTCGTTTCAAGCCCCTATCCGGCGCGATAGGATGCCGCGTCATCCTGGAGGCTCACGTGAGATCCCGCAGAAAATTCCTTGAAAACGCCGTCGCGCTGGGAGCCGGCACGGCGCTGTCGTCGGCGCAAGGCACCCTGGCGCAGGTCGCCCCGCCACAGCCGGCGGGGGCCGACGTACCGCTCGCGGTACCCCCCTGGAGCCGGAAGCCCGGCGCGCCCACCGGTAGCCATCCCTATGGCGCGCCATCGTCCTTCGAAAAGAACGTCGTGCGTTCGGTGCGGCCTACCGACAAGCAATACATATCGTCTTCTTCGCGCACGCCGCTGCAGGACCTGGATGGCATCCTCACGCCCAACGGCCTGTTCTATGAACGGCACCATGGCGGAGTGCCCGACATCGACCCCGCCCGGCATCGTCTGCTGGTGCATGGTTTGGTGGCGAAAGAACTGTTGTTCACCGTCGATGACTTGCGGCGATTTCCGTCAGTCTCGCGTATCCACTTCCTGGAGTGTTCCGGCAATCCGGGCTATGACGTCCATGGCAAGACCGCTGCCGAGGCCAACGGCTTGCTCAGCTGCGCCGAATGGACGGGCGTGGCGTTGAAAACAGTCCTGGAAGAAGTCGGCTTGCAGCCAGGGGCGCGCTGGGCCGTCGCCGAAGGCGCCGACGCGTCGGGCATGACACGGAGCGTGCCGATCGAAAAGTGCCTGGAAGACGCCTTGCTGGTCTACAGCCAGAATGGCGAACGGCTGCGACCGGAACAGGGCTATCCGCTGCGCCTGTTGCTGCCGGGCTTCGAAGGCAACATGAGCGTCAAGTGGCTGCGCCGCCTGCACATCACCGACACGCCGGCGTTCTCGCGCGAGGAGACCGCCAAGTACACGGACTCCATGCCCGATGGCACCGCGCGGCAGTTCACCTTCTACATGGAGGCCAAATCCATCATCACCGCGCCGTCCGGCGGCCAGCGCCTGAACGCCCCTGGGTTCGTCGAGATCCGCGGTATTGCGTGGAGCGGACGTGGCAAGGTGGCCAGGGTGGAAGTGTCCGTGGATGGCGGCGATAACTGGCACGACGCGGCGCTGCAGGATCCTGTGCTGACCCGCGCCGTGACGCGTTTTCGCTTTCCGTGGCGCTGGGATGGCGGGCCTGCCGTCATCCAGAGTCGCGCCACCGACGAAACCGGCTATGTGCAGCCCACGCTCGAGGCCTTGCTGGCGGTGCGCGGGGTGAATTCCGGCTATCACAACAACGCCATCACGCCGTGGCGTATCGCGTCCAATGGAGAGGTCAGCAATGCGCGGCTTTGATACGGCGGGCGGCCGGCCATCGCCGCGCTTGGTGCCGAGGGGCCCCTTATCAGTGGCCATCGCCCTCGCGGTCACGGTCTGCGGTGGCGCCGTCCAGGCGGGGCCCTATGGCATCGGCACGCCCGCGACGCCAGCGCAGGTCCAGGGCTGGAACATCGACGTCGCTCCTGATGGCAAGAACTTGCCCGCGGGCGGCGGCACGCTGGCGGACGGCAAGAGCTTGTATGAAACGCGCTGCGCTGCCTGTCATGGCGTAAAGGGCGAAGGCGGCCTGGGGGACCGGCTGGCCGGCGGCGTCGGCACGCTCGCCGACAGGAAACCGGTGAAGACGGTGGGCAGTTTCTGGCCGTACGCGACCACGCTTTACGATTACATACGCCGCGCCATGCCGCTGGATGCGCCGCAGACGCTCAGCAACGACGAGGTCTATTCCGTCACCGCTTATGTGCTGGCGCTGAATGGGCTGTGGCCTGACGGCGCCCCCGCCAACGCGCGGACCCTGCTGCAAGTCCGCATGCCGAACGCCGGTGGCTTCGTCGCGGATCCGCGGCCGGACGTCCGCTGACGCGCCCCTCCTTGGGGGGGCCATGTGGCGGCCTTTCCTCTAGACCGGGAAGCCGCCCGTGGGAATACGGGTTTTCCGCTGTCGGACGGCGCGGAACGCGGCATTGCCTAACTCCACGTACACGGCCAGGGCGACACGCCCACGCCTATCTTACGGAGGAGGCCTCATGTTGGAGCCAGGATCACTCGGACATCAACACATTGACGTCCAGGTCGTCGATCGAAACAGTCCTCCACGTCCTCCCGAACGAATCAAGGATGAGCTGGACGGCCTGTTGACGGCGACGATGTTTCCCACCGTCAGCGATCATCGGCCGCGCATCGTCGACACCCTGCGGGTGATCCACGCCACGCAGACGGGCAGGGAACTGCTGCATGATTTCCGCACGCTGGGCGAACGTGGCAAGCATCCCACCATCGCGCTGGCCGACGGCGGCGACATTCCGCGCAAGGAGGCGGAAAAGCCGCATTGCCTTTATCTCGCGGCCGACAGCCTGACCGCCGGGGCCACACGGATCGGCGTGCCGCCGGAGGTGGAGCAGGCGCCTTCGATGCTGTTGCGGTTGACGCAGGTCCGCAATGCGCTGGCGGGGCGCAGTCCGGAAAGCCGTTTCACGAAGTCGCCCACCGATGTGCTTGACGTATGGCTGGACCCCGTTTCCACCGTCGTCAAGTTCCGCAAGGAACTGGAAGTGCACGAGCGTACGCCGTCTGCCTCCCAGGCCACTGAAAGCCGTCGGCACTCCATGTCCACGCCGCTGATCGTCGGCCAGGCGCCCATCGATGGCGAGTCGCCCATCGCGCCGGGCGGCGGCCGGGGCTTTCTATGCATACCGCTGCGCAAGGATTCCAGGCCTGCCTACGGGCCGGTCGTTGCGGTGGACCCCACCGACGCCACGGAAATCGCCCGCCCGGGCAAGGCGCGGCTGGCGTTCAGGTGGGCGGCGCAGCAGGTGCAGAAATTCGCCGGCTTCATGGGTCGGCAGGATGTCGCCGACGACTGCCGGCCGCGTGGCGAACCGGCCGCGCTCAAGGAAGCCAAGCTTGGGCACAGGCGCACGTCTATCCCCGGCGATATACCGCCGGTATCCGCGCGCGACGGCGGTACCGGCAATTCCGCGAATGGCACTGCCCACAACGGCGAGTAAGGAGACCCCATGCTAGTAGGACAAAGGCAACCCTCCCATTCCGAGTTGAATGGATTGAACGATGGACCGCCCGCGCGGCCACCCAAGCCGGAGCGCGATGACCTGGGGGGACGGCTGGACGTGTACCTTGCGCAATCCGTCAGGGATGCCGGCTGCAGGGAGCGTTTGATCGATATCCTGGGCGTGATAGACGCGATGCCCAGCGGCCACGAGGTGCTGGAATATTTCCGCGAGCGGGCCAGGCAGGACCATCCGCTCGCGGTGCACCTGTTGTCGTCCGATGCTCCCGTGGCGCGCGACCTGGCATCGCGGGACTTGTGGCTATCCCTGGACGTCTTGACGGCGCCGGCGCCCGACATCGGCGTGCCGCCGGAACGGCATTACGCGGCCGCAGTGTTCCAGGCGCTGCTGGCGGCCCGCAACGCCTGCATCGTCGAACAATATGCCAACCAGAGCGGGCAAGACCTTGCGGAAACGCATCGCAAGTTCGTGAACGAGCTGGCGGGGCAGGTCGACACGCCGGCAATGCAGCAGCAACTTGCCGATCGCAGGCGGTCGCTGTCGAACCATGAGCAAGCGGCCGTCCAGGCGATGGCCAAGCTCGAGATTGGTGCCAGGCAGTCGGATGCCGCCGGGAGCGGTAGCGTGCCGGACAGCGCGGACTACACGGAGCCGGACCCGCCGGCGCAGTCGACATCCGTCCGGCCCAAGAAGCGCCGTTTCCGGACCCAGTTCGTTTCCAGGCGATTCGAGGCGTTCACCAGCGCCGTGGCTTCATGGAAGAACAGATGGCGCACGTCGCACAAGGCGGATGCGAACGTCGCGCAACCGGATGCCAACCTGTATTTCGATCCGAGCGGTTCATCGAAGAGTTCGCCGAACAGTTCACCGCACAATTCACCGCGCAATTCACCGCACCATTCACCGAACGGTTCCCGACAGGGTTCCTTGTCCGCGGCGGCGCCCAAAGGTGTTGATCAATAGTCCCACCATGACCAGCACGGCGCCGCCCACCTGCGGCGCCGTGGGCATTTCGCCCAGCAAGGCCGCCGCGGCCGCCAGCCCGATCACCGGGATCAGCAGCGAAAACGGCGCTACCTGGGCCGCCGGATAGCGAGACATCAGCCACGCCCACAGCCCGTAGCCCACGAGCGTGGCAACGAACGACAGATACACCACCGCGAACACCGACGAACCGTCTATCGATGCCAGCGCGGCGTGGATACGATCAGGGCCTTCCAGCCACCACGACAGCGCGAAGAATGGCAGCGGCGGCACCAGGCTGCCCCACACCACCAGTCCCAGCATGTCGGCCTTGCCGGCTTTCTTGGTGGCGATATTCCCCAGGCCCCACATCAAGGCCGCGCACAGGGTCAGCACGAAGCCCATGGTCGTCATCCCCGCGCCGCCTTCCGCACCTATCAAGGCCAGGCCTGCCGCGGCGACCACCAATCCGACAGCGTTGTGGGCACGGAAAGGTTCGCGCAGCAGCAGCGCGCCCAGCGCCACGGTAAAGAATGCCTGGGCTTGCAGCACGACCGAAGCCAGCCCGGCGGGCATGCCCACCGCCATGGCGGTGAACAGGAAGGCGAATTGGCCCAGCGATATCGTGGCGCCGTAGGCCACCAGCCAGCGCAGGGGAATCGCCGGCCGCCTGACGAAGAATATCGCCGGCACCGCCGCCAGCAGGAAACGGATTCCGCCCAGCAGCATGGGGGGTATGCCGTGCAGGCCTATCTTGATGACGACGAAATTCATTCCCCAGACGAGGATGACTACCAGGGCCAGGGCCAGATCGCGCGGCGGCATCGTGGTTCCATAATGGACAAAGAGCCTGATTGTGCAACATCGCGCGCCATGGCACAGGGTTTGCGGAAAGGGCGGCAAACCACAAGGAGATCACCATGAACCCTATCGGTCCTATCGGTCCTATCGGCCCGGCCGCCCCCGTCGGCGGCGCGGGCGGCGGCGCGAATCCTGTCAATCCCGTCGACCCGGTGCGCCCGGTCCAGCCGGTGCGGCCGGTGAACCCCGGCATGCCCGAAAATCCCGATATCCCGCCGAAGGATCCGGTGCCCGGCCCGGGCCAGCCGCCGGTGGGGGCACCGGTCCCGCCGGAGCCCGCCAAGCCAGGGCAGGCAGACGCCCCCGTCACGCCGCGTCCCGCCGCTCCCGATGGTGGCTGGGTGGCTTGACGGACGCGGTGCTCACTTACCCAGCAATTCGCCTATCGCGCCGCCCAATCCCTTCACCGCCGACCCAACCCCTTCCGCGACGCCTTCGACGCTGACGCCGATGGCCTTGGCGAAGCCGCCGACGATGCGCGTGGACACGTCGTCGGTCAGCGAGAATTTCGGGTCCTTCAGGCTGCCCTGCAGGGTGAATTCGAAATTGACCTCGCCTTTGCGGTCTTCCAGCGCCGCCATGACGGCCTTGCGCGGCAGGGATCCCAGGCCGCCGCCGCTGAAGTCCAGGTCGCGCAGCTTGGCCTTGCCCTGCGCCGACAACTGCTGGTTCTGTACGCGGGTCGTCATGTCCAGGTCCATCTGGCCCGCAGTCAGGATAGAAGGCGCATGTCGTTGCAGGTAGGGCGCGAGCACGGCCACGTCCGCGCCCGTGGTCGTGGTGCGCATGTCGGCGTCGTGGCTGGGCAGCGCCAGCCAGCCGTTCACGGTGACGGTGCCACGGCGCTGCTTGCCCACCAGCTGGCCTTGCATTTTGATCTCGGTGTGCGCGTCGTTGGCGGGCGCATGCAGTGGGCCGACCTCGGCATGCACGTTCTCGAAGGGCACCCGGTACGGGGTCTTGACGACCCGCGCGTCGAAGAAGTCCAGCCGGCCCTTGTCCAGGATCAGCTTGCCGATCGACGTTTCGCGCTTCGGGCGGCCCTGGTCGTCGGTTTGCGCGTCGCCGCGGGCCTCGGCGCGTTCGCGCGCGCGTTGCCGCAGCGTCGGCAGGATCTGCAGGCTGCCGTCCGCCGAGCGCAGGATAGAGACGTAGTAGTCGCTGACGACCACGCGCCGTATGTCCAGCCGATCCGACAGCAGCGCGCGCCAATCCGGTTCCATGGTCACGCGGGCGGCGCGCAACGTCTGGCGGCTGGGCCAATCGGGCGGCGCGCCGATTTCCACGTCCTGCAGCACGATTTCCGTCCAGCCCACGTCGATATGGGCGGCATGGCCCTTGTCGCCCATCATGTCCTGGATGCGGCTGACGACCAATCTGGAAGCCACATGCAGGGCGCCCACGGCGGCGACGGCGATGAGCAGGACGACAACGATGAGGATCTTGACCGGTTTAGTCATGGGCGTTCGAGTCTTGAGGCTTGCCGGGTGGCCGCTCGCCAGAAGCGTTCGGCCTGACAGGCACATGAAGATGGTGTGCTCATATGGAAAAGACGGCAAGTCTATCCAGATGGTGGAGTCAGGGGGAAGCCCCCCGCGCCGTCCAGCGGGCGGAATGACCGTGCTAGGATGGCCCGCGACTCTACCAACAGCCGGCGCCCGCGGCAGGCGCCGACGACAAGGACCAGCATGGATACCGATGAAAAACTTGCACTGATTGCGCAAACCATCGCGCATCAGGGGGGCCAGATCAGCGCCCTGACCGCGTCGCTGCTGTGCGTGCTGCACATCGCGCGCGGCTCGCCGGGGCTGCGGGAGGCGGTGGAAACCCGCCTGGAGCAGAACTACGCGGCCTTGCTGGCGCGCTCCGAAAGCCAGCAGTATGTTGCCGGCTTCGAAGCGATGCGCGACTCGGTCATCGCCGCGCTGAAGGCCTGATCAGTGTTTTTCCTCGGCTTGCCGCGCGCCTTCGCCCGGCAGGACCGCGTCGACGATGGCGTCGCCGAAGCCTTCCCGCAGTCCCAGCGCATCGCGGCCCTGTGGGGTGACTGTCAGGCCGTCATCGGCCTGGGCGACCAGGCCGCGATCCAGCAGATCCCTGGCTTTCAGGCCGTCGATGCCGTGCTCGCCGGCGTGGATTTGTTTAAGCAGTTGTAGTTGTTCCTGGGTCAACATGTTGCACCTCCGCATGTCGGGCGCCGGATATGTCCGGCGCTTCCCGCGCCCATGGATGCGCAAACTTCATACCTGCCAGACTCCCTTTTTGTGGTTTTTCCGCCCCGACACCCCCTTTCGCCGGGAAAACCCCGCTTAACTTTTTGTCATTTTGTGGTTACAAAATATTCCGCGACATGTCATGTGAGGCGGGTATGCTCGCCCCGGACCGATCGTAAGAGGGGAACAACGCGTGCATCGAAACAACGACGTCTACAAGGGCTTTCGCCTGACCGCCAAGGTCGCCCGGGATGTTCCGGCGCCCGACGATGGCGGTACACCTATGTTCCGCGCGGTGGTTTGCGTGGCACCGGCATCGCTGCAGCCCACCGACGGCGACGAATATCCGATTCCGCGCTTCGTGGACGGCGGCTTCGTCTACAGCCCCGCGGAAGCCGTGCATGCGGCTGTCGCGCATGGCCGCGAGATCGTGGACGCCCTGTCGGGAGTGCGCCTGGCGGTGTCATGAGCGCATTCGCGCAATCGACGCTGGGGCGCCTGCGTGCCCTGGTCGGGCCGCGGCCCTTGCTGTGTCCCTGCGTGCGCATCGTGCTGGAAGGCCCGGACGCAACCGTCCTGCTGCACGAGCGGGCCGACTTCCGAGGCATGTGGGGACTGCCCGGCGGCCACATCGAACTGGGGGAGTCCGCCGAACAGGCGGCGCGGCGCGAAACCCGTGAAGAAACCGGCCTGGACGCGCGCGTACTGCTTCCTTTCGGCCATGCGTCGAATCCCGCCGTGGAAACCGTCACGCTGCCGAACGGCGACGTTTGCCAATACCAGGCGGTGCTGTTCCATTGTTCGCAATTCGAGGGCACCTTGCGCGGCGATCCCCTGGAAGCCGCGGTCCTGCGGTGGGTATCCCTGGACGAAGCGCCGCCACCCATGATGCCGCACGTGCGCGCGACGCTGGAGGCATTCCGCCGCTATCGGCGGAATGGCGAATTCCAGCTGATCTGACGCGCTGGCCGCTGCGCTAGGGCGACTGGGTGCTGAAGGTATCGCAGCGGCGCGGATCGCCGCTTTCCAGTCCCCGCTTGAACCAGCGCACCCGCTGCGCGGACGTGCCGTGCGTGAAGGCGTCGGGCACGACATAGCCCTGGCTTTGCTTCTGCAGCCGATCGTCGCCGATGGCGCTGGCGGCATTCAACGCTTCTTCCACGTCGCCGGCCTCCAGGATGTGCCGCGCGCTGTCGGCACGCTTGGCCCACAGGCCGGCATAGCAATCCGCCTGCAGTTCCAGCCGCACCGACAGCGCGTTGGCCTGGCTCGGGTTTTCCTGCTGCAGCGAGGCGACGCGTTGCGATATGCCCAGCAGGTTCTGCACGTGATGGCCGACCTCGTGCGCGATCACGTAGGCCTGGGCGAAGTCGCCAGGTGCCTGGAAGCGCCGCTTCATGTCGTCGAAGAAGCTCAGGTCCAGGTAGACCTTGCTGTCGGCCGGGCAGTAGAACGGCCCCATGGCGGCGCGGCCGGTGCCGCAGGCGGTGCGGGTGGCGCCGTTGTACAGGACCAGGGTCGGCGGCACGTAGGCGCGCTTGGCATGCTCGCGGAAAATCGCCTGCCAGGTATCTTCCGTTTCGCCCAGGACCTTGGCGACGAAGCGTCGCTGCGGGTCGTTGGCCGGCGGCGCCGCCGTGTTGGCGGGTGCCTGCTGGGTGGCCGGCTCCTGCATCGTCTCCAGCACGACTGACGGATCGATACCGAAGTACGCGGCGACCAGGGCCAGGACGATGGCGCCTATGCCCAGCTTGCCGCCGCCGATGGGCAGCCCCATGCCACGCCGATCTTCCACATTTTCACTTTCACGCGAATCATCCAAGCGCATGAGATTCTCCTTCGTGCCCCGCGCGGGCGCGCCGCCGGGGCGGATGCCTACTTGCAAGATGTTAGGATAGCCGCATGGCGCAATTCTTTACCGTACATCCCGCGAATCCACAGCCGCGTTTGTTGAAGCAGGCCGCGCAGCTGTTGCGCGACGGCGGGCTTGCGGCCGTGCCGACCGACTCCAGCTACGCCGTGATCGCCCGCCTGGACGACAAGGCGGCCGCCGACGGCTTGCGGCGGCTGCGCGGGCTGGACGATCGCCACCATCTGACGCTGATCTGCCGCGATCTCGCGCAGCTGGGCCATTTTGCCCGCGTCGACAACCGCCAGTACCGCATGCTGAAGGCCGCCACGCCCGGCCCGTTCACTTTCATCCTCGAGGCCACGCGCGAAGTGCCGCGGCGCGTCTCGCATCCTTCCCGCAAGACCATAGGCCTGCGCGTGCCGGATCACCCTGTCACCCTCGGCCTGCTGGAACAGTTCGGCGAACCGCTGCTGTCCACCACCCTGATCCCCGCCGGTGAAACCGACGCATTGAATGACGCCGAGGAAATCCGCGAGCGCTACGAGCACGTGCTGGCCGCGGTCGTCGATAGCGGCGCCTGCCCCAAGGAACCCACGACCGTCGTCGACCTGACCGGCGACGAAGCGCAACTCATCCGGGTGGGGCGCGGCGACCCCACCCAGCTCGGAATCGCCTGATCCATGGACGACATCATCCAGTCGATCGCGATCTACGCGATCCCCGTCATTTTCGCCATTACGCTGCATGAAGCGGCGCATGGCTATGTCGCCCGCATGTTCGGCGATCCGACCGCCTACCAGATGGGACGGGTCAGCCTGAATCCGGCCCGCCACATCGATCCGGTCGGCACGCTGCTGGTGCCGCTGGTCATCCTGCTGGCTTCCAAGCTGCTGGGCAGTCCGGGCATCCTGTTCGGCTGGGCCAAGCCGGTGCCGGTCGATTTCGGCCGCCTGCGCCGCCCCAAGCAGGACATGCTGTGGGTGGCCGCGGCCGGGCCGGCGTCCAACCTGGTCATGGCCATCCTCTGGGGCATCGTGCTCAAGCTGGTCTACCAGAGCGGCGGCGCGGAAGGCTACTGGTTCGACATGGCGCAGGCCGGCGTGCAGATCAATCTGGTGCTGATGGCCCTGAACCTGCTGCCGCTGCTGCCCCTGGACGGGGGACGCATCCTTTACAGCCTGCTGCCCAACCGCCTGGCCTACCAGTATTCCCGCATCGAGCCCTACGGCATGATGATCGTCCTGCTGCTGCTGTTCAGCGGCGGGCTGTGGATCTTCCTCAAGCCGATTTTTGCGCTGGGCAGCACGGTCGTCAGCTGGTTTCTATAGGTTTTTTCCTGGTATCCGGTAAACTCGCGGGATTTCCAGATTCAAGTCCCCGCCGGGCAGCCCGGCGGGCACCGGAGCCCCTCTCAATATGGCATCTTCGGCATCCGCCGCTGGCGTTACTTTCCAGGGCAGCATGGTCGCCCTGGTGACCCCCATGCATCCCGACGGTACGCTGGACTACAAGGCCTACCGCTCTCTGATCGACTGGCACGTCGCCGAAGGCACGGATGCCCTGGTCGTGGTCGGCACCACCGGCGAATCGCCGACGGTGTCGATGGAGGAACATGCGGAGCTGATACGCGTGGCGGTGGAACATGCCGCCGGCCGCGTGCCCGTGATCGCCGGCGTCGGCGCCAATTCCACCGACGAAGCCATCCATCTGGCGCGCCACGCGAAGGCCGTCGGTGCGCAGGCCGGCCTGTCGGTCGTTCCCTATTACAACAAGCCTTCGCAGGAAGGCCTGTACCAGCACTTCCGGCGCATCGTCGAAGCCGTCGACCTGCCCACCATCCTGTATAACGTACCGGGCCGTACGGTGGCGGACCTGTCGAACGAGACCGTTCTGCGCCTGGCCCAGGTGCCCGGCATCGTCGGCATCAAGGATGCCACCGGCGATATCGGCCGGGGCGCCTTGCTGTTGCGCGAAGCACCGGCCAGCTTCCAGATTTTCAGTGGCGACGACCCCACGGCCGCCGCGCTGATGCTGCTGGGCGGACGCGGCAATATTTCCGTGACCGCCAACGTCGCGCCCCGCCTCATGCACGACCTGTGCGCGGCGGCGCTGGCCATGGACGTGCCCAAGGTGCGTGAACTAAACGCCCGTGTCGCACGTCTGAACAAGGCCCTTTTCGTCGAGGCCAATCCGATTCCCGTCAAATGGGCCTTGTCGCGCATGGGGCGCATGCCCTTGGGCTACCGTCTGCCCCTGGTGGAACCGGGCACGCAGCACCATGCCACGGTCGAAGCCGCATTGCGGGACGCAGGCCTGCTTTAAAAGCAATCAATGAGGATACGTATGAACACGCGCCATGCCGGTTACTCGGCATTGCTTACTCTGGTCATGCTGGCCGGCTGCAGCGACGTCAATCAGATACTGGGCAAAGAAGAACCCATCGATTACAAGAGCGCGAGCGGCCAGCAGGCCCAGCCGCTCAGTATCCCGCCGGACCTGACCCAGGCCGCCGCGGATCCGCGCTACAAGGCGCCTCCGGGTGGGACGACCACGTTCTCGCAATACCAGGCGGAAGGCCAGCAACAGGCGGCCAACCAGGCCCAGGGCAAGGCCTCCAACGACGTATTGCCGCAGCGCACCGACATGCATGTCGAGCGCGACGGCGATATCCGCTGGCTGGTGGTCGACATGCCGCCTGACCAGATTTTCGGCAAGGTGGTCGATTTCTGGACCAGCAACGGCTTCACGATCCAGAGCAACGATCCGAAGGCCGGCCTGATCGAAACCAACTGGGCGGAAAACCGCGCGAAGATTCCTGAAAGCTGGCTGCGGCAGGCGCTGGGCTTCGTCCTGGAGCAGGCCTACGATAGCGGCGAACGCGAAAAATTCCGCACCCGCATGGAACGCGTCAACGGCCACACGGAAATCTATATCAGCCACCAGCACATGGTGGAAAAGAACGTGGGCCAGCGCGATTCCGGCAACCTGCAATGGCAGCCTGGTCCGGAAGATCCCGGGCTGAATGCCGCCATGCTGGCACGCCTGATGGTGTACCTGGGCACCAGTGTGGACCAGGCCAAGACCATGGTTGCACGTGCCGAAGCCACGCCGGCGCAACCCAAGATCACGCGTGACGTGGTGGCGGACGGCGCGCGCCTGAACGTGCAGGAATCCTTCGATCGCGCATGGCGCCGCGTGGGTGTGGCGCTGGATTCGGGCGGCTTCACGGTGGATGATCGCGACCGTTCGGCGGGTGATTTCTACGTGCGTTACCTGGATACCGATACGGGCGTGCAGCGTGACGAACCCGGGTTCTTCAGCCGAATGTTCGGTACCGCGCGGCCCAGCCAGGCACCGCAATACCGCATCCACGTCGTCGGCCAAGGCGCGGCCACGCAGGTCACGGTGCTGGACGCCAATGGCCAGGTCGACACCACGCCGACGGCCCAGCGCCTGCTGAGCGTGCTGGCGGACAAGATGTCCGCGGTTCAGTAGGCGTCGGCCAGGGGCGTCGGACCGACGCCCCTGGCTGGTGCCACCAGGACGGTGCCGCTGGTTTTCGCGGCTCGTGCCGGATACTCCGGAAGCAAAAAAGGAACGCTTGCGCGTTCCTTTTTTTGCCTGCTCTTGGGAAGCTGGCCGATCGTTTACTGCGTGGTGCCGCCCGTCGTGCCGCCACCGCTGCCGTTGCCCGGCGTGGTGGTGGCGCCGCCGCCGCCGGCAGCCGGCGCGGTGGTGGAGGGGGCCGGGGTGGACGACGACGGGGCCGTGGTGGAAGGCGTGCTGCTGGCCGGGGCGGGCGCGTCTTCCTTCTTGTTGCACGCGCTCAGCGAAACGGCCAGGACACTAGCCACAACCAGGGTTTTCATCATCATTCGAGATCTCCTTTGTGATGGAATCCGTGCGACCCGGATAGCCTGCCCGCGCAGGTGCCTAACCGGGATGACGGATTCAGGCTACAGGACTTACCCGAACGATTGCGTGTGGAAATTAAAGCTTGCGAGTCCTAAAGGAAACAAGCCTTGCTCTCATGTATAGGGTTTTTCCAGATGTTTCGATTGTGGGGGAATCGGGGCCGAAGCGTGTCTTCTAGAAACCTTTACAGGTTTCAGAGGCGAGATTTGTCTGATTCATATACCAGCCAGCCATCGTCCAGCCATTGGACCAGGCACTCCCGCTCTTCATCGGTCAATTTGGCGGCGGCCGGGTCGCCGCAGGCCAGGCGCCTGGCGTCCGCCAACTGCCGTAGCGCGGGGCTGGCCGGCACCGGCGCGGTTTCGCCGTTGATGAATACCTGCCTGCCGCGATAAAGCATGCGGGTACGGCGGTCCAGCCGCAACACGCCGCTGGCGGGCCATGCGGCCGCCAGGTCCGGGCCGTCCTCGGCGGGCACGTCGAACACCGCGGCGGCGCCGGGTTCCGTCAGCCAGCAGCCCAGGAAGCGGTGCGCCAAGGCTTCGTCGAAGCGCACGCGGCGCACCGCGTCGAGCGCGGCGGCCGCCAGCCCTTCGGGCAGCTCGGCCGGGTGCCTGGTCGCCTGCAGGCCCGCATCCCGATACCGGGCCTGCAGGCGCGGTCCGGGCAGCGGAGGTTCGCCGTAGGGGCCGCTGGGCTGGCCGGCGCGCGCCAGCACCTGCTCCGCGGCGGCTTCGAGCATGCCGCGCGCCAGCGCGGCCTGGTCGGGCGCGCGAAAGCCTATCGAGATCGTCATGCAATCGCCCTGTGCGATGCCGTCGTGCGCTACCTGGGGCGGCAGGTACAGCATGTCGCCCGGCTCCAGCACGTAGGTGGCCTCGGGTTCGAAGTGACGCAGGATCTTCAGCGGCAGGTCGGGCTGCAGGCTCAGGTCCCGTTGCCGGCCGATGCGCCATTCGCGCCGCCCGACCGCCTGTAGCAGGAACACGTCGTAGCTGTCGAAATGCGGTCCGACGCCGCCGCCATCGGTGGCGATGCTGATCATCACATCGTCCAGTCGCGCATCCGGGATGAAGCGGAAACGATGCATCAGTTCGGCGGCGGCGTCGTGATGCTGGTCCACGCTCTGCACCAACAGCGTCCAGTCGGGTTCGGATGCCTTGGGCAAGCGTGCGAACGGCCCGTGCTCCATCTGCCATTGCCCGTCTTCGCGCCAGATCAGGCGCGACGCGACGTCGTCGTTGCGGGCCATCCGCTTCAGTTCGGCGATGCCGACCGGCGGCTTGAAGCCCGGAATGGCCTGGCGTATGAGCAACGGCTTGCGCTGCCAATACGATTTCATGAATTGCGCCGGCGTGCGGCCGCCCAGCAGGTCCAGGGGCTGGTCCGGCTGCGGATTGATCGATGGGATCATGGGGATATGCCTTGAACGATGCGCACGCTTATTGCAGGTGGGCTTTCAATCGATACAGCGTGTCCAGCGCTTCGCGCGGGGTCAGGCTGTCCGGGTCGACGTCGGCCAGGGCCGCGCGCAGCGCCAGCAGTGTTTCGGTTTCGTGGGCGGCGGCCGACAGCGCCGCGGATTCCGCGTCCGCCTGGGCGGCGGCGGCGAACAGGCCCAGCTGCGGCGTCGGCGCGCCTTGCGCCTCCAGCCGCTCCAGCTCCCGGGAAGCCTGGCGGATGACGGCGGCCGGCACGCCGGCGCGCTGCGCCACCTGGATGCCGTAGCTGCGGCTGGCCGGGCCGTCGCGGACTTCATGCAGGAAGACGATGCCGCCGGCCGATTCCGCCGCGGCCAGATGGACGTTGGCGGCGGTAGGCTGTTCGGCGGGCATGCGGGTGATCTCGAAATAATGCGTGGCGAAGAGCGTCAGCGCGCGGTTGTGCGTCAGCAGGCGCAGCGCGATGGCCCATGCCAGTGCCAGGCCGTCGTAGGTGGACGTGCCGCGGCCGATTTCATCCATCAGTACCAGGCTGGCCGGGGTGCTGGCCGCCAGGATGGCGGCTGCCTCCGTCATTTCCATCATGAACGTGGAGCGGCCGCCCGCCAGGTCGTCGGCCGCGCCGATGCGCGTGAAGATCCGGTCGAGCCGTCCGATCCGCGCCCGCGCGGCGGGGACGAAGCTGCCGGTGCGCGCCAGCAGCGCGATCAACGCCACCTGCCTCATGTACGTGGACTTGCCGCCCATGTTGGGGCCGGTGATCAGCAGCATGCGCCGCGTGGCGTCCATCTTGCAGCTGTTCGGCGTGAAGCGTTCGATGGCGCGTTCCACCACCGGGTGGCGGCCGGCGTCGATATCGATCTCCGCGTCTTCCGACAGTTCGGGCGCATTCCAGTCATGCCGGCGCGCATGCTCGGCCAGGGCGGCCAACGTGTCGACCTCCGCCAGCGCCCAGGCGCAATCCGACAGGGCGCGCACGTGGCCGCCCAGCTGGTCCAGCATCTGCTCGTACAGCCATTTTTCGCGCGCCAGGGAGCGGTCCTGCGCCGACAGCACGCGGTCTTCCCAGGTCTTGAGCTCAGGCGTGATGTAGCGTTCGACGTTCTTCAGGGTCTGGCGGCGCCGGTAGTCTTCCGGCACCTTGTCGGCCTGTCCCCGGCTGACCTCGATATAGAAGCCATGGACGCGGTTGAACTCGACGCGCAGGTTGGCGATGCCGCTGCGCTCGCGTTCGCGGGCTTCGAGCTGGATCAGGAAGTCGCCGCCATCGGTGGCAAGCGCGCGCAGCTCGTCCAGCTCGGCGTCATGGCCGGTGGCGATGACGCCCCCGTCGCGGATCGCCGCCGCGGGTTCGGGGGCGATGGTGGCGGCGAGCAGGGCGTGGATGGCCGAGTCGGGACACAGCTTGTCGGCCAGCGCGGCGAAACGGCCTTCCGTGGCCAGCGCGCGGACCTGTTCGCACAAGGCCGGCAGATCGCCCAGCGCGTCGCGCAGGCTGGCCAGTTCGCGCGGGCGCGCGGAACGCAGGGCGACACGGGCGGCGATGCGCTCGATATCGGGAAAGCGCTTCAAGGTGTCGCGCAGGGTGTCCAGGGGCAGGGCGGCCGCCAGCCCCGCCGGCGTGTCCAGCCTGGCGGCGAGCAGCGCGGCGATGGCGCGCTGGCGCTCCAGTACGGGCGCGTTGTCGCGCAGCGGATGATGCAGCCAGCGCCGCAGCAGCCGGCTGCCCATGGGCGTACGGCAGTTGTCCAATATGGAAAACAGCGTGGGGGATTCTTCGCCGCTGAGCGTCTGCGTCAGTTCGAGGTTGCGGCGGGTGACGGGGTCCATCAGCACGTACTGCCCGGGCCGGTCCACGCTGATGCCCTGGACGTGCGACAAGGCCTGCGATTGCGTGCGCGCGGCGTAGCGCAGCAGGGCGCCGGCGGCGCGTACGCCGGCCGGCATGTCCTCGACGTCGAAGCCGGCCAGGGAATCGGTGCGGAAGTGCGCCAACAGATGCGCGCGCGCGCCATCGCTTTCGAAATGCCAGTCCGGAACGCGGGTTTGCGCGCCGTCTATCGAGATGCGCAGGTCCGCGCCTTCCGGATAGACGATTTCGGCCGGTGCGATCCGGTGCAATTCCGATTCGATCTGCGCCGGCGCGCATTCCGTGACGCGAAAGTCGCCGCTGGCCAGGTTCAGCCAGGCCAGCCCGGCGCGCGGCGACCGGCCGGCGCCGGGGAACACCGCCGCCAGGCAGCGGTCCGCCTTGGCGGGCAGCAAGGCGTCGTCGGTGAGTGTGCCCGGGGTGACGATGCGCACGATGCGCCGCTCGACCGGCCCCTTGGACGCCGCGGGATCGCCGATCTGTTCGCAGATGGCGATGGATTCGCCCAGCGCGACCAGCCTGGCCAGGTACTGCTCCATGGCATGGACGGGCACGCCGGCCATGGGAATGGGGCTGCCGTTGGACGTGCCGCGCTTGGTCAGCGTCAGATTGAGCAGGCGCGCGCCCCGTTCGGCGTCTTCATAGAACATTTCATAGAAGTCGCCCATACGGTAGAAGAGCAGCAGCGGGCCGGCTTCGGCCTTCAGCTTGAGGTACTGCTGCATCATCGGCGTGTGGCCGGACAGATCGCTTTTTTCCGACAGATCGTTTTTTTCCATTAATACCGAACGCTTTGCGGGCACGGCCGTGCTGGCCGCGCAAAGTTTCGATTGTATCGGGACGGGCCCCTGCGATCACCCCCGGCTCCGGCACGCCGCCGAGCGCCGAACCGGCTAGGAAGCGGCTGGCTGGGAAACCGCGAAGTAGTGCGCATGGCGCCTGATCAACGTGGCCATGTGATCGGCGATGGGCAGCAAGGGGGTATTGCTGCGCCTGACCAGGCTGATGCTGTAGCTCGGAAGCGTATCGACGAGCTTCAAGGCCTGCAGGGATCCGGACAGGCCCGGTTGTTCGATCATGATGCGGGGCAAGGCGCAAAGCATATCGCTGTGCACCAGCAGGGTGTTGAGCGTCCACGTCATGTCGCACTGGACAAGGCGGGTAGGCCGCGGCAGATCGCGCTGGCGGAACGCTTCAAGGATCGCCGATCCCGGGCCGCGCCCCGGCGGGCCAGTCAGCACCCAGACACAGTCGACCAGATCCGAAAGCGAACGCGCCCGGCTGAGCGGATGCCCGCGCCGGCACGCCACCACTAGGTCGTTGTAGAAAAGGTGCTCCACATCCAGGGTGGATTCGTGCATATCCGGTACGGCGACGATCGCCATGTCCAGGCTGCCCTGGTGCAGGGGGCCGATATGGTCGTAGTAGGAGCCGCCGTACATATTCACGTTGACGGCGGGAAAGCTGCGCTGGAAGTCCTTCAGGACGCCGGGTAGCAGTGCGACCCCAGCCGATGGCCCGACGCCCATCGAAAGCGATCCTTCCATCTTGCCCTGGCGCTGGGCAATGTCTTCGGCCGCCTTGCTGGCCTGGGAGTCGATCAAGCGTGCATGCGCGAGCAGCGCTCGGCCCGCCTCGGTCAGCGCGACGCCGCGCGAGCGACGCTCGACGAGGACCGCATGCAGGCCGTCCTCGAGGGCGCGGATATTCTTGGCCAGCGCCGGGGCGGTGACGCCACGGCTGCGCGCCGCGGCCCGCAGGCTGCCCAGGTCGGCGACAGCGATGAAGTCGCGTAGCTGTTGGAGCGTCATGAGCCTGGGACCGTTTACCAAAGGTTTACATAGATGCCTCGCAGTATACCAACAGCAATACAGTGGTTGGTACATTCCCATCCATTCCAGCTGCGACGCCTACGCAGCCGGTACCAGAACAATCAGCGTCCACGCTGGAAAGGAGACAGGCATGACAATCATCGACAAGCTATGCGCCACGCTGGCCCTGGGCGTCGCGGCAGCCCTGGCCGCCGGCCACGCATGTGCCGCCGACTATCCGGTCAGGGCGACAACCATCTATGTCGGGTTCGCCGCGGGCGGCCCCACCGACGTGGTCGCCAGGCTGCTCGCCGAAGGCTTGAGCAGAAAGCTGGGTCAACCGTTCGTGGTCGAAAACCGCCCGGGCGCCAGCGGCGAGCTCGCCGCGAATCTGGTGAAGAAGGCCGCGCCCGACGGCTACACGCTGATGGTAGGCGCCAACGGCACCTTGGCCATACTTCCCGTCGTCAAGAAAGGGTTGGGATACGAGCCCTTGCACGACTTCACACCGATCGCGCCGGTCGCGCGCTTTCCGTATTACCTGGTGGTTTCCAACCAGTCCAGGTTCAGGTCGTACGGCGACCTGATCGAAACGGGCCGCAAGCCGGCCGAAAACCTGACCTTCGGCTCGGCCGGCCCGGGATCGGCCAACCATCTCGCCGGCGTCTGGTTTTCCAAGGCGGCGGGGATCGCCTCCACCCACGTTCCCTACAAGGGCGACGCGGCCGTGCTGAGCGACCTGATTGCCGGCAGGGTCGATTTCGCCTTCCTCGCGGGATCGATCGTCATTCCCCAGGTCGACTCGAAGAATCTTCGCATGCTCGCGTCCGCCAGTTCCTCCGCCGACATCGGCTTGCCGGGCCTGCCCATATTGGGCCAGGGGCCCTTGGCGGGCTATTCGGCCGAGCCATGGAATGGCCTGCTCGGCCCCGCCGGCATGCCGGAAAGCGTGGTCAGGACGCTGAACGCCGCGGTCAACGAAGTCATGACCAGCGATAGCGTGGCCGCCAGGCTCAAGGCGATCGACCAGTATCCGTTTCCCGGTTCCGCGCAGGCGTTCGCGGACCACATTCGCACGCAGACCGAACGCACGGCCGAGATCGTCCGCAAGTCGAATCTCACGATCGAGTGAACGCGAGGGCGGACGACAGTTGAAGGGAAGGCTACCTGGAAGGCGACAAGCATGAGTCGAAGACTGGCAGGAAAAGTGGCGATAGTGACCGGTGCGGGATGCGTGGGGCCCGGTTGGGGCAACGGGCGCGCGGTGGCGGTGCGTTTCGCGCAGGAAGGCGCGCTGGTGCTCGCGGTGGACAAGAGCGCCGACGCGATGACGGAAACCTTGGCATTGGCGGGCGATGCGGCGCCGCGGATCAGCACCTGGACGGGCGATGCGACGCGGTCGGACGACGTGCAGGCGATGGTCCAGGCCTGCGTGGCGCGCTTCGGGAAGATCGACGTGCTGGTCAACAACGTCGGCGGTTCGCGCAAGGGCGGGCCGGTGGATCTTGCCGAAGCGGATTGGGACGCGCAGATCGACTTCAACCTGAAGAGCGTTTTCCTGGCGTGCAAATTCGCGATTCCGGAGATGCTCAAGGTGGGCGGCGGCGCCATCGTCAATACGGCATCGACATCCGCCTTGCGATGGACTGGCGCGGCGCAGGTGGGCTATGCGTCAGCCAAGGCGGGGATCGTTCAATTGTCACGCGTGGTCGCGATCGAGTATGCGGCTCGCAACATACGCGTCAACACCGTGATCCCCGGCCAGATGCACACGCCCATGGTGGAGGCCCGTCTGGCGAAGCAGCGCGCGGGCGGCGATCTGGACAGCTTGCTGGCACAACGACAGTCGCGGATCCCGCTGGGCTTCATGGGCGACGGGCGCGATACGGCGAATGCCGCGCTGTTCCTGGCCTCCGATGAAGCACGTTTCATCACGGCAACGGAAATCGTCGTCGATGGCGGCATGAGCGCGCGTTGCGACTAGCCGCCGATTCAATGAGCCGCACGCCGCGGCGAGAGGAGAAGCATGTTGAAAGCTGGGTTCATTGGTCTGGGCCGGATGGGATACGCATTGGCCTCGAATCTTCTACGCAACAAGGTCGACGTGGTCGTCCACGACATCCATCCCGATCCCGTCAAAAGCCTGGTGGACAAGGGCGCCACGGCGGGCGCGGGCGCCAGGGCGGTGGCCGAAGCGGCGGACGTCGTCTTCACGATGCTGCCGGGGCCCAGGCAATCCCGCGAAGTGCTCCTCGGGTCCGATGGCGTACTCGCCAACCTGACCGCCGGCAAGCTGTGCATCGAACTCAGCACGGTCGATACCGATACGGTCGATGAAATCGGCCGTGTCGCCAGGGAAAAAGGCATACGCTTCGCCGACGCGCCCGTGGGGCGGCTGGCGACCAGCGCCGACAAGGGCGAATCGCTGTTCATGCTGGGCGCGACGGATGCCGACTTCGACGCATGCCAGTCCGTCCTGCTGAAAATGGGCAGCACCGTGCTTCATTGCGGCGGTCCGGGGTCCGGCACCCGCATGAAGTTGATCAATAACCTGATGGTGCTGTGCTATTGCCAACTGAATTCGGAGGCGCTGGTGCTGGCGAGTTCGCTGGGCATGGATATCCGGAAGACTTTCGACGTCCTGACCGGCACGACGGCATCGAATGGCCAGCTCAAGGAAAAGTGGCCGATCAAGGTTCTCAAGGGCGACCTCACGCCGGGATTCGACATCGCGCTCGGCTTCAAGGACCTGACCCTGGCTTGCCAGGCCGCACAGTCCAGCGGCGTGTCGCTGCCCGTGGGCGATCTGGTGCGCGGCATGTTCCGGCTGGCGCGCAATGCGGGGTACGACGGCAAGGACACCTCGTCGCTCACGGAGTTCTGGGCGGCCGCGAACGGCGTCGCCGTTCCCCGGTGCTGACGCAAGGGCGTCTGTCCATCACCCTCAAAGACAAGGTCAGAACTATGGAATACGCGCAATTCATCGCCGGTGAGTTCCGGCAAGGCACGGCCGGTAAAACGTTCCGGATCGTCAATCCTGCCAATGGCGAGGCGCTCGGCGATTTCGCCTGCGCCGCCCGCGGCGATGTCGAGCAGGCCATTTCGGCCGCGGCGGCGAGCTTCCGCGGCTGGCGCGATACCTCGCCGGTGGAGCGCTCGGCACTGCTGCGACGCGTGGCCATCCTGATGAAGGAGCGGACCGAGGAATTCGCGCGCCAGATTTCGCTGGAGCTGGGCAAGCCCGTCGGCGAATCGCGCAAGGAAGTGGCCACCGCCTTGGAGATGTTCGAATGGGCGGCGGAAGAAGCGCGCAGGCTGTACGGGCGTGTCATTCCCTCACGCACGATCGGGACTACCCAGACCATGGTGCTGGAATCCATCGGTCCGGTGGCCGCCTTCGCGGGCTGGAACGCGCCCGCCATCACGCCCGCGCGCAAGATCAGCGGCGCATTGGCCGCCGGCTGCACGGTCGTGCTGAAACCTTCCGAGGAGACCGCCGGCGTGGCGTTGTTGATGGCCAGGGCGATCAAGGACGCCGGCATTCCGGACGGCGTGGTCAACATGGTCTTCGGCGAACCCGTGGAGATTGCCGATCTGCTGTGCGCATCGCCGAAGATCGCCATGTTGACGTTCACGGGCGCAACGTCCGTCGGCAAGGAACTGGGCGCCAAGGCCGCCAGGACCTTGAAGCGGGCGACGCTGGAACTGGGCGGGCACGCTCCCGTCATCGTCTGCGCGGACGTCGATGTCGATCGCGTCGTCAAGGCGGCAGTCGCCACGAAGTACAGGAATTCCGGGCAGTTCTGCGTCTGCCCCACGCGCTTCCTGGTCGATGAGGCGATCTTCCCCGAGTTTTCGGAAAAATTCGTCGACGCCGCGAGCGCGCTGAAAGTGGGGGATCCTTTCGACCCCGCCACGCAGATGGGTCCGCTGAAGAACCAGCGCCGCTTGGAGGCGGTCGAGCGGCTGGTGGACGACGCCCGCGGCCGCGGCGTCCGGATTGCCGCTGGTGGCGCGAGGATGGGCACGGCAGGGTACTACTACATGCCCACCGTGCTGCTGGAGCCGGGCGTCGATAGCGACGCGGCCAATATCGAGCCTTTCGGCCCCATCGCACTGCTTGCTTCGTTCGGGCGGCTGGACGACGCCATCGAGGAGGCCAATCGCCTGCCGTTCGGGCTGGCCGCCTATGCGTACACCAACCATCTGGGCACGGCGGATCGCCTTGCCCGTGAAATCGAGAGCGGTTCGGTGTGCATCAATGAATGGCAGGCCTCGCTGCCCGAAACGCCCTTCGGCGGCCACAAGGACAGCGGGCTGGGGTCGGAAGGCGGAATCGAGGGGATCCGCGAATTCCTGCGCGTCAAATGCGTGCGCCAGGGCGCGAGCACCTGATAGGACCCCTTGGGCCGCACAGGATCACAGAACAGCAAAGGAGACAATCATGAGCGCTATACCCCGAGCTGGCGCGTTGCCGGGCGCGGTGCGAACCGCGACGTCCATACGCCGGGTGGTCCTGGCGGGCGCCATCGGCACGCTGGTCGAATACTACGATTACACCGTCTATGCGTTTCTTGCCACGACGCTGGCCATTCTTTTCTTTCCGGACATGGGCGCGTTGGCGCTGCTCTATACCTTCGCGGTGTTCGGCGTCGCGTTCGTGGTTCGCCCACTGGGTGGCATCGTGCTGGGCGCGCTGGCCGACCGCTACGGCCGCAAGCCGGCCCTGTTGGTATCCGTCGTCATGATGGTGGCCGCCACCGCGCTCATCGGGCTGCTGCCGACGTATGCGCAGGCGGGTTTTCTTGCGCCGGCGCTGCTGTGCTTGCTGCGATGCGTACAGGGATTCGCCGCGGGCGGGGAGATGGGCGGCGCGGTGGCCTACGTGGCGGAAGTCGCGCCCGATGCGCGGCGTGCCGCGTTGGCGAGCACGACGCAGATCGGCTGCCTGGCGGGAACCATGGGCGGCGCGATCGCGGTCGCGTTGCTGAACGCCTCGATGAGCCTGGACGACCTGCATGCCTGGGGCTGGCGCATTCCTTTCCTGATCTCCGCGCCGATAGGCGTGATTGCGCTGCTGGTGCGCCACAAGATGGAGGAGACGCCCGACTTCGTCCGCATGGAAAACCAGAGCAAGATCGAGAAAGTGCCCACGCTGACCCTGCTGCGCGAATACCCCAGGGGCGTGCTGGCGATCGCCTGCATAGGATGCTGCGCGATGGCGGGCTACTACATTCCGTTCACCTATTTCGTCACGTACTTTCAGAAGCAGCAGATCATGTCGGCCCAGATGGCAGGTTGGTCCGCCACCTTGTCGATGGTCGTGGCGGCGGCGGCCATCTATCCGTTCGGTGTCCTGTCCGACCGGATCGGACGCAAGCCGGTCCTGATCGGCGCGAATCTGTGTTTCATCGTCTTCAGCTACCCGCTTTTCATGGCGATGCAGACCTCGCTGGCCTGGGCCGTCGGCGCGCAGATCGCGCTGGGCCTGTTCGAAGCCGCGTATCTGTCGACCAACTACACGGTCTATAGCGAGCTGCTGCCGACCAAGGTACGCACCAGCGGCATTAACCTGGGCATCAGCGCGGCGGCGATCGTGGCGGGCGGCTCGGCCCCCTACCTGGCGACATGGCTGATCGCAAGCACGGGCTCGCCCACCGCGCCGGCATGGATACTGATCGGGGCCGCGATCATCTCGGGCGTGGTGGTGCTTGGGATCGAGGAATCGGCCGGTAAAGCACTGCGCGAGGAATGAATGGCTGACTGGAAAACGCATGGCGACATGAGCCTTCCGCCGCAAACCGCCGACGAAGACGACCCGCCGGTGCTGCATCCGCCGCGCCTGGATCCTGCCTGGTACACGGCGCGGCCCGAGCCGGCGATCGAGCCGGAGCTTGCCATCATCGACGCGCATTTCCACTTCTCCGATCATTGGGCGGGCTATGGCCTGGACGACCAGCTACGGGACGTGGGCGGAGGACACCGGATCGACGCCACGATATTCATGCAGGTCGGCTGGAAGTACTGGACGAGCGGGCCGGCGCATCTGCGACCGGTCGGCGAAACAGAGGCCGTGGTGGCCCTGGCTGAAGAAGCCGCGGCGCGTGGCGCGACGACCAGGGTCGCGGCCGGGATCGTCGGATATGCCGACCTGCTCCTGGGCGACGCGGTAACGGAGATCCTCGAAGCCCACGTCGACGCGGGAAAGGGGCGGTTCCGGGGCGTGCGGTGTTCGGCGGCGCGCCATCGATCGTTCAAGTTCGGCGTGCTGCCCCGGCCACCCGTCGGTCTTTACGCGTGTCCCGGGTTTCGCGCCGGCCTGCGCCGGCTGGCCGCCATGGGCCTGGTCTTCGATGCCTGGATCTACCACCCCCAACTGGCTGAAGTCCTTGACCTGGCGCGGGCCGTGCCCGAGGCCATGATCGTCCTGGACCACATCGGCGGCATTCTCGGGGTCGGCGACTACGCCGGGCGTGGCGACGAGGCCTGGCGGGAATGGATGAAGTCGATCAGGGCGCTGGCGGCGTGCCCCAACGTGTTCGTCAAGATAGGGGGCTATGGCATCGCGACCTTCGGCCACAGGACGGAATCGCTGTCGTCGCCGCCATCCTCCGCCGCGCTGGCCGAACTGTGGCGGCCGTCGGCGGAAGTGGTCATGGAAGCGTTCGGCTCGCACCGCTGCATGTTCGAAAGCAATTTTCCCGTCGACCGTTCGTCCGGCAATTACTGCACCGTCTGGAACGCGTTCAAGCGCATCGCCGCGGGCGCCGGGGAACAGGAGAAGAACGACCTGTTCTCCGGCACCGCGGCCAGGGTCTACCGGATCTGACCTGGGGACGCCGTGTAATCCACGGCGTGACAAGAGCCGCTCAGATCGCGTCAGGCAGGTGGAAAGTGGCGGATTGTTGATTGGTATTGAATTTGCATGTTCGTTTCAGTGCATTTATCCAGCGAAGGATAACGATAAGAATGGTCGCCATGGCAAGCTTTTCAGGAGATATCCATGGCCTACACCATCCTGGTGACCGGCGCATCGTCCGGTTTTGGCGCGATGACGGCCCGCGCGCTGGCGCGGGCGGGGCATGTCGTCTACGCATCGATGCGCGAAACGGCGGGCCGCAACGCGCCGCGCGTGCGCGAGATCGTCGAGTGGTCCGCGACGCACGGGTCTGAAACGCGGGCCGACCTGCGGCCGCTCGAGCTGGACGTCCAGTCGGAATCGTCAATCGAAGCGGCGGTCGCGCAGGTGCTGGCGGAAAGCGGCCGGCTGGACGTGGTGGTGCATAACGCCGGGCATATGGCGTTCGGGCCGGCCGAGGCCTTCACGCCGGCACAGTTCGCCCAGCTTTACGACATCAACGTGCTGGGCACGCAGCGCGTGAATCGCGCGGTGCTGCCGGTGCTGCGCCGGCAAGGGCGCGGCCTGCTGCTGTGGGTCGGCAGTTCCAGCCACCGCGGCGGCACGCCGCCCTATCTTGCACCGTACTTCGCCGCCAAGGCCGCGATGGACGCGCTGGCGGTCAGTTATGCGGGCGAAGTGGCGCGCTGGGGAATCGAAACCAGCATCGTCGTGCCGGGTGCGTTCACCAAGGGCACCAACCATTTCGCGCATGCCGGCTCGCCCGCCGACCAGGCATGCCAGGCGGAATACGATGCCGGGCCCACCCACGGGCTGGCCGACGAAATCCTCACCAACCTGGCGGCCTGCGAGCCGCCCGATGCCGACCCCGCCAGCGTCGCGCGGGCCATCGTCGACGTCGTGGACGCGCCTTATGGCAGCCGGCCCTTCCGCGTGCACATCGACCCATCGGATGACGGCTGCGCCGTGGTCGGGCCGGTGGCCGACCGCATCCGCGCCGAGTTCCTGCGGCGCGTCAACCTGGGCGACCTGCTGTCGCCGCGCATCGATAAGGAGACTGCTCATGGCCGGCAATAATCTGGGCAAACACATGAAGGTCGTGCTGGGTGAATCGATCGTCGCCTCATCGGCCGCCACCGTCAGTACGCTGGCCTTGGAGCTGCCGGTGTGGGCGATGTTCGTCGGCTGGATCGCGTTCTTCACCCGCGGCCTGAACCTGCGCAGCGGGCTGGTGAACCTGGCCTGCGTGCTGATGGGCGTTGCCCTGGGCATAGGCGCGGCGCATGTGCTGGGCGCGCTGGCGCCGCTGCTGGGCGACTATGCGATCAGTGCCGTCGTGGTGGCGGTCACCGCCGTGGCCCTGTCGCTGGCGCGTCTGCCCGTGTTCAACAATCTGCTGGGATTTTTCCTGGGGCTGGTGGCGTATTTCGCATCGCACATGCCACCGACGCCGGCGACCTTCTCCAGCCTGGGCCTGGCGGCCGCCCTGGGCGGCGTCGCCGCGTTCTGCGCCCATGCGTGGCAGCGTCGCATCAACGCAGCGGGGCAGCCGCGGTCGTAGGTTGGCCGGTGGCGCCGCCTGGCACCCTTTGCTCAGAACTGCCGCGCCTGCACGCTGGCGGCCGGCGTACCGCGATCGGTCAGGCCCATTTTGGCGATCAGCATGTCGAAGACATAGCGCGTCAGGGGATTGATCAGGTCGCTGCGCATCCAGAGGAAGTAATTGGCGTCCGGCAGGGGCGGCAGGCCGTCCTTTTCGCCCAGTACGCGCATATCCGGCCCCAGGAATTCGATGCTGCGCGCGGTCACGCCCAGGCCGGCGCGCACCGCGGCGCGGATGCCGACCAGATTGGGCGCGACGTAGTTGGTCTGCCAGGGCACGCGCGCCTGTTCCAGCGCATTCAGGGCCAGCCGGCGGAACAGGCTGGGCTCGTCCGCCAGCACCAGCGGGACCGGCAAGTTGGCGTCGTGGACATAGCTGGCGGATGCAATCCAGGCGGTGGGCGACGTGCGCAGGATGACGCCCTCGTAGGCGGGATCGAAGCGCGTGGAGATGGTCAGGTCCAGTTCCCCGGCGCGCAGCGCGTTCATCAGGAAGGGGCTGCGATCGACGCGTATTTCCAGCCTGACGCGTGGCGACCAGCGGGTGATGTGTGTCAGCACCGTCGGCAACAGGGTTTCGGCGACGTCATGCGGGGCGCCCAGGCGCAGCTCGCCTTCCAGTTGGCCATCCTGCATCGCGCGCATCGCTTCGTCGTTGATGGCCAGCATGTGGCGCGCGTAATCCACCAGCTTGCGTCCGTGCGGCGACAGCAGCTTGTTGCGGCCTTGCTTTTCGAACAGGGGCAGCCCGACGATGCTTTCCAGCCGCTGCATCTGCTGGGTAATCGCCGATTGGGTTCTGTGCAACCGCTCGGCGGCCGCCGAGAAGGTCTGGGCCTGGTCTATGGCAGCCAGGGTACGCAGCAGGTCCAGGTCCAGATTGCGCATGCCGTCTCCGACATATTACGGAAGCTAATGAGTTATTAAATCAAATTAATTTGTCACGCCGCAGGCAGGCCCGTAGAGTAACGCCAAAATCGCATTTCCACAGGGGTTACGCTCATGGCCGGCTTGCATCCGCATAACAAAGACATTTCAGCTGCGATCGAAAACATAAAGGATACTGTACAAACGCAGGGCCTGAGCCGTGACAGCCTGGACGATGTCCTGCGCACGGTGGTCGGCCTCGCCAGCCATGCCGACTGGTGGGGCGCCGACCGCTACCCCGCGCCGGAAGGCGACGAGCGCCAGGCCCGCTACCTGATAAGCGAAACCCCCGACAAGACCTATGCGCTGTACCTGAACGTGATGCGCCCGGGCAAGAAGATCGTCCCGCACAACCACACCACGTGGGCGTGCATCGCGGCGGTGGAAGGCATCGAATACAACTACGTCTACGACAGGTTGGACGACGGCAGCGAGCCTGGCGTCGGCCGCCTGGAAAAGACCGGCACCGTGGTGGTGGAACCCGGGACCGGCATCGCCCTGATGCCCGACGATATCCACGCCGTGGAAATCCGTGGGGATGGCGTGATCCGCCATCTGCACATGTACGGCCGCGCGCTGGAAACGCTATCCGAGCGCCTGTCCTTCGACCTGGACACCGGCACCTGCAAGGTCATGCCCATCGGCGTGCAGACGCGTCGCTGAACGGAAGCCCACCATGGATGAACAGTACAAGCCTGGCACGCGGCTGCTGCGTGCCGGGCGGCCGCATCGCGGCTGGGTCAACACGCCCGTCACCCGCGCCAGCACCTTTATCTACGAGAACGTGCAGCAGTGGCGCGACACGCGCGCGCGCCGCGAAAAGGAACGCCTGCTGTCCTACGGCGCGCGCGGGACCGACAGCACGCATGCGCTGGAAGACGCGCTCGTCGAGCTGGAAGGCGGCTATCGCGCCAAGGCCTACCCGACGGGCCAGGCCGCCATCGCGGTGGTGCTGCTGGCCTATCTGAAGTCCGGCGACCACGTACTGATCACGGATGCGGTGTACGAACCGGTAAGGCGCTTCTGCGCCGAACAACTGTCCCGCTGGGGCATCGCCTTCAGCTACTACCAGCCCGACGGCAGCGACCTGGCGGACCAGATCCGTCCCAATACCCGCATGATCTATGCGGAATGTCCGGGTTCGCTGGTCTATGAAATGATGGACCTGCCGGCGGTCGCGGACTTGGCGCGACGCCACGATTGCTGGCTGGCGGTGGACAACACCTGGGGCTCCGGCCTGCTGTATCGGCCGCTGGCGCTGGGCGCCGATATCTCGGTCTGCGCGGCGACCAAATACCTGGGCGGCCACGCCGACGTCATGATGGGCACGGTGGTCACCAACGAAAGGGCCTGGGCGCCGCTGGAGCGGGCCACTGTCGATATGGGCCAGACCGTGGGCGCCGACGATGCCTACCTGGTGCTGCGCGGCCTGCGCTCCATGCCGGCGCGGCTGGCCATGCACGAACGCCACGCGCTGCGCGTCGCGGAATGGCTGCAAAGCCGTCCGGAGGTGGCGCGAGTCCTTTGCCCCGCCTTGCCCGACCATCCCGGCCACGCGCTGTGGGAGCGGGATTGCACCGGCACCAACGGCCTGCTTTCAATCGAATTCGCGCGCGGCATCCAGGACGCGGACGTCGAGCGCATGATCGATGCCTTCCGCCTGTTCGGCCTGGGCGCATCGTGGGGCGGCTTCGAAAGCCTGTGCGTGCCGGCCTATATGACCCGTGCGCGCACCGTGGCGGACTGGTCGGGGCGCGGGGCGGTATTGCGGCTGCATATCGGCCTGGAAGATCCCGAGGACCTGATCGCCGACCTGGACCAGGCCATGGCCGCGCTGAAACGCTGACACCTCGAACGCCTGGCACGCTGAAACGCTGAGCGCGGCGCACCCGCGCCGTTCCACACCCGAGATCATCCCGGCACGCCGCGTCGCGCGGCGCGTGGGGACGCTTTTTTCCTTGAATCCCGCAGGCCCACATGACCCAGCCACCTACCGACGACACGTCCATTCCGCGCATCGACGCCGCCACGCTGAAACGCTGGCTGCATGACGGCGCCGAAATCGGCTTGCTGGATGTGCGCGAGCACGGCCAGTATGGCGAAGGCCATCCCTTCCTGGCGGTGTCCCTGCCTTACAGCCGCCTGGAGCTCGAAGCGCCGCGCCTGCTGCCGCGCAGGACGGCCCGCCTGGTCGCATTCGACGACGGCGACGGGGTGGCGCCGCGCGCCGCGGCGGCGCTGCGCGGCCTGGGCTACACGGACGTCCACGTGTTGCAGGGCGGCGCGCCGGCCTGGCGAGCCGCGGGCTTTACCCTGTTCGCGGGCGTCAACCTGCCCAGCAAGACCTTCGGCGAACTTGCCGAACATATCTGCCACACGCCGCGCATCAGCGCCACCGACCTGGCGGATCGCCAGCGCAAGGGCGATAAGCTGGTGGTGCTGGACGGCCGCCCGTTCACCGAATACGCCAAGATGAACATTCCTGGCGGCATCTGCTGCCCGAACGGCGAGCTGGCCTTGCGTATCCCGGACCTGGTTCCCGATGCCGACACTACCATCGTGATCAACTGCGCGGGCCGCACGCGCAGCATCATCGGTGCGCAGACGCTGATCAACCTGGGTCTGCCGAATCCCATCCTGGCGCTGGAAAACGGCACGCAGGGCTGGTACCTGGCCGACCTGCCGCTTGAGCATGGCTCCCGCCGCAGGCACTCCGAAGCCATGCCGGCGCAGGCGCTGCCCGCGCTGCGCGAGCGAGCCGAGGCGCTGGTGCGCCAGTACGGCGTCGATACCGTGGATGCCGTCCAGGTCCGCGCGTGGCTGGCGGATGCCGGCCGCACCACCTACCTGTGCGACGTGCGTACGCCCGAGGAATACGCCGCCGGCACGCTGGCGGGTGCGCAGCATGCGCCGGGCGGCCAATTGATCCAGGCCACCGACCAGTACGTCGGCGTGCGCAATGCGCGCATCGTGCTGCTGG
This sequence comes from Bordetella genomosp. 8, assembly GCF_002119685.1. Taxonomy (NCBI): domain Bacteria; kingdom Pseudomonadati; phylum Pseudomonadota; class Betaproteobacteria; order Burkholderiales; family Alcaligenaceae; genus Bordetella; species Bordetella genomosp. 8. Next base: position 1,628,426 of record NZ_CP021108.1, read on the forward strand.
ATGGCGAAGGCGTGCGTGCCCCGGTGGTCGGCAGCTGGCTGAAGCAGATGGGATGGGATGTGCATGTGCTGCGCGACGGCGTCGAGGCGGACCTGCCGAAGACCCGCTCGACGGCGTCCGGTGCGTCTCCGGCCCTGCCCGCCATCGCCACGGCCGCGCTGGCCGCCGCGCAGCGCGATGGCGCGGTCCTGCTGGACCTGCGGCCCGGCATGGCCTACCGCAAGGGCCACATCGCCGGCGCGCTCTGGTCCATACGCCCCAGATTGCACACCTTGGACCTGCCGCGCGGCGCGCGTGTCGTCCTGCTGGCCGCCGAGTCCGCGGTGGCCGCGCTGGCCGCGCGCGACCTGGCGGCGCTGGGCATCACGCAGGTCCAGGCGAACTGCGACGGCGTGGACGCCTGGCGCGCGAGCGGGCTGGCCATCGAAGCCACCGACGACGTGCCGGCCGACAAGGAATGCATCGACTACCTGTTCTTCGTCCATGACCGCCATGACGGCAACAAGGCCGCGGCGCGCCAATACCTGGCATGGGAGACCAACCTGATCCATCAGATCGACGAACAGGAACGATCGATATTCCGTTTTCCGGCCGGTTCCGCCGCGGCTTGACGCCATCGGTGGAGCGGTCCCGGTGCGAACCACGTGAAGCACATCAACCAGAGTAGGGGAGCAACGATGAGAAGCACTGCAATGCTGTTTGCCGCCGCGGTGGCGGCCGCCACCATGAGCGCCGGCGTGGCCCACGCCGACGCGCTGGATACCGTCAAGGCGCGTGGCAAGCTGATCTGCGGCACGCAGAGCGCCAGCGTGCCCTACGCCTACCAGGACACGGCCACCCGCAGCTTCGTCGGCTACGACGTCGATATGTGCGCCGCCCTCGCGAAGGGCCTGGGCGTGGCCCTGGAGCACAAGCCGCTGTCCACCGAGGCACGCATCCCGGAGCTGAAGATGGACCGCGTGGACGTGGTTGCCGGTTCCATGGCCTACCTGCCGGAGCGCGCGCAACAGGTCGACTACAGCCTGCAATACCTACAGGGCAGCATCAAGGTGCTGGTGCGCAAGAATTCCGGCATCGCGTCGCTGAAGGACCTGGCCGGCCGCAAGGTATGCGCGTCCAAGGGGTCGAGTTCCGCGGCCATCGCCGCCCGCGTGCTGCCGAATTCGCAGGTCCTGTCCTTCCAGGACGTGGCGTCCTGCTACCTGGGCCTGCAGAATGAAAAGGTCGATGGCTTCACCGCCGGCGAACTGATCCTGAAGCGCTTCGAACTGGATTCGCAGAAAGCTGGCACGCCCGTGGTGCTGCTGCCCGAGCCGACCTACGTCGAACACATCGGCGTGGTGGTGAACAAGGGCAATCCCAAGCTGCTGGCCGCCGTCAACAAGGTGATCCAGGACATGGACAAGGACGGCACGCTGGACGCCATGTACACGAAGTGGCTGGGCGCGGATTCCATCTACAAGCTGACCCGCACCTTCAAGGTCGAGCCGGTGGACGCCGAGTAAGGCGGACGGGAAGCGTCATGCACTTCGATTTCGCTTTCCTGGCCGGCGGCAACTACGGCGCGATATTGCTGGCGGGCGCGCTCACCACCGTGCGCCTGTTCGCCGGGGCATGGATACTGGGCTTCGCCATCGCCCTGGTGCTGACCGTCCTGCGCACGATACCGTGGCGCCCCTTGCAGCTGCTGGTGGCCGCTTTCGTCGAGTACCACCGCAACGTGCCCACCGTGGTGCAGATCATGGTGTGGTACTTCGGCATGCCGCAGGTGCTGCCCGACGGCATGCGCCTGTGGATCAACCGCGGCGATACGGAGTTCCTGTTCGGTTTGATCGCGCTCAGCCTGAACGTCAGCGGCTTCATGTCGGAAGACATACGGGCCGGCCTGCGCGCCATTCCCGGCACGCAGATCGAGGCCGCGCGTTCGGTGGGCCTGGGCGCCTGGGGCGCGCTGCGCCACGTGATGCTGCCGCAGGCGGTGCGCATCGCCGTGCCGCCGCTGATCAATCGTTCGCTGATCCTGTTCAAGGACACCAGCCTGGCGATGGTGATCGGCGTCGGCGAGCTGACCTACCAGGTCAAGGCGATCGAGAACCAGACCTTCCGATCCTTCGAAGTGTTCGCCGTGTCGACCACCCTGTACCTGGCGGCCTCGCTCGCCTTGATGGGCCTGGGCGCGTGGTTCGGCCGGCGTTATCCGCCGGCTTACAGGAGATGAGCCATGTGGCAGATCCTGCATGACTATGGCCTGATGTTCCTGGTCGGCGCGTGGCCCCAGGGCCCCTTGGGCGGCATCGCCGCCACGCTGATCCTGGCCGGCGCGGGGCTGGGCATCTCGTTCCCGCTGGCCATCTGCCTGGGCCTGGCGCGCACCAGTACGTATCGCGCCCTGCGGTGGCCGGCCACCGCCTGGGTGTATGCCTTTCGCGGCGTGCCCTTGATCATGATCATTTTCTGGGCGTATTTCGTCCTGCCGCTGCTGACCGGCGCCACGGTGCCGGCCTTCGCCACCGCGCTGTGCGCCATCGTGCTGTACGAATCGGCCTTCCTGGGCGAGATCGTGCGCGCCGGCCTGGAAGGCCTGCCGCCCGGGCAGACGGAAGCCTCGCGCGCGCTCGGGCTGAGCTATGGGCAGGCCATGCGGTACGTGATCCTGCCGCAGGCGCTGGCCAACATGATTCCGTCGCTGGTCAACCAGTTCGTATCGACCATCAAGGCGACGTCCATCGTCTACGTCATCGGCGTGCAGGAACTGACCTTCGCCGCCCAGCAGGTCAACAGCATGGAGACGTCCCGCGCCCTGCAGACCTTCCTGGTGCTGGCGGCCCTGTATTTCGTGCCCTGCTTTGCGCTGTCGCGGGTGGCGGCGCGCCTGGAGCGCGGCCTGGCGAGCAGGCGCTTGCGCGCCGCCTGAGCCGGCCATAGGAGATTGCGGTGATAGAACTCGACAACGTACAGAAATGGTATGGCAGCTACCACGCGCTGGACAGCATCCACGGGCGCGTGGAGCCGGGGCAGGTCGTGGTGGTGTGCGGTCCGTCCGGTTCGGGCAAGTCGACGATGATACGGACCATCAACCGGCTGGAGCCGATACAGGGTGGCGCCATCCGTGTCGCCGGCCAGGACATCCATGCGGCGGGCCGCGACATCAACGCGCTGCGTGCCGGCATCGGCTTCGTCTTCCAGCAGTTCAACCTGTTTCCGCACCTGTCGGTGGCGGACAACATCATGCTGTCGCCGTTGCGCGTGGCGGGCATGCCGCGCGAGCGGGCGGCCGCGCTGGCGCGCGACCTACTGGCCAAGGTCGGCCTGGAACACAAGTACGACGCCATGCCCGCCAGCCTGTCGGGCGGACAGCAGCAGCGCGTGGCGATCGCCCGCGCCCTGGCGCAGCACCCGCCGCTGATCCTGTTCGACGAGCCCACCAGTGCCCTCGACCCGGAAATGGTGGGAGAGGTATTGTCCGTCATGAAGCAGCTGGCCGCCGAAGGCATGACCATGGTGGTGGTCACCCATGAAATGGGCTTCGCGCGCGAAGTGGCGGATCGCATCTGGTTCATGGACCAGGGCCGTATCCTGGAAGACACCACGCCCGAGCAGTTTTTCACCAGCCCGGAACACCCGCGTGCGCGCAAGTTCCTGGCTGACATCCTGCACTGAGTTTTCATCGATAAACCGTTTCATCAACCATGGCGGCGGCCGCGCAGCGGATCGCCGCCGACAAGGGGAAGTGCCATGCAGTTCAAGTCGATCACCGCGCTCGGCGCGGCCGCGTTGTGCGCGGCGGCCATTTCGTCGGCCCAGGCCGCCTTTCCAGATCCGGCCGTGCCGGTCCGCATCGTTGTCGGATTCCCGCCCGGCGGCGGCGCGGACGTGCTCGCGCGTGCCGCCGCGCTGGGCGTTTCCAAGGCGCTGAACACCAACGTAATGGTGGAAAACCGGCCCGGCGCCAGCGGCATCATCGCCACCGACTACGTGGCGCGGGCCAAGCCCGATGGCTATACGCTCTACATCGCCACGCCCGGCTCGCTGACCATCCTTCCCAGCCTGCAGAAAGTGCCATACAACCCGGCCAAGGATTTCACGCCGATCTCGCTGCTGGTGACGATGCCGAACGTGCTGGTCACCAGCCCGAATTCGGGCATCAACAGCATCAAGGACCTGATCGCGCGGGCCAAGACCGGCAAGGACGTCACCTACGCGTCCGGCGGCAACGGCACGATAGGCCAGATGGCGGCGGAGCAGTTCAATATGATGGCCGGCATACGCATGCGCCATATTCCGTACAAGGGCACGACGCCCGCGCTCACGGACGTCGCCAGCGGGCTGGTGGAAGTGACGTTCTCCGACCCGTCGGTGAAGACGCTGGTGCAGGGCGGCAAGCTCAAGGCGCTGGGCGTGACCACCACGTCGGCATCCGGCGAGTTTCCCGGCGCGCCGCCCATCGGCGAGGCGGTGCCCGGCTACGAGCTGACGAACTGGTACGGCGTCATCGCGCCCGCGGGCGTGCCGGCCGATGTCGTCGAAAAGCTCAACAAGGCGTTCGCGCAGGCGATGGCGAATCCGGAGATCGTCAAGCAGCTGGCCGCGTCGGGCATGACCGCGACCTCGGATACGCCGGCGCAGTTCGGCGAGCTGATGACCAAGGAGCGTGCCAAATGGGCGGATCTGGTCAAGAAGGCCGACATTCGACTTGATTGACCCGGCTCGATCGGCCTGGTTGGATTACGCCAAGCGGCGGCTGGGCCGCCGCGGGAGATGCAGCATGACTTCCATTCCATCCCATGAGCGGCGCTATCCGCAGCTCGCGCATTGGGGCGCGTTCAACGCCGTGGTGCGCGACGGCCGGCTGGTTGCCTGCGAGCCTTTCGAGCAGGACCCCGCGCCTTCGCGCATGCTCGAGGCCATCGCGCCCATGGTCTATTCGCCGCGCCGCATCGCGCGGCCGGCGGTGCGCAAGTCCTGGCTTGCCACGCACGGCGCGGCGGGCGGCGAATTGCGCGGCCGCGATGAATTCGTCGAGGTCGATTGGGACGTGGCGCTGGACCTGGTGGCGGCGGAAATCGGGCGGACGCGCGAAGAGCAGGGCGCCGACGGCATATTCTGCGGGTCTTACGGCTGGTCCTCCGCCGGTCGCCTGCACCACGCCCGTTCGCTGATACGCCGCTTCTATTTCGCCGGCGGGGGCGGCGTCGACCAGGTCGGCAACTACAGCTGGGGCACGGCGCAATTCATCTTGCCCCATGTCATCGGCACGTACACGCCGCTGACCGGCCGCGTCACTTCCTGGCCCAGCATCATCGCGCATACCGACGTGTTCCTGGCATTCGGCGGGCTGGCGCTGAAGAACGGCCAGGTGTCGTCCGGCGGCGCGGCGGAACATACGCAGGAATACTGGCTGCGGCAACTGGCGGCCAAGGGTGCGCGCGTCGTCAACGTCAGCCCGACGCGCGGCGATTGCCCCGCCTTCCTGGATGCCGAGTGGATACCCATACGGCCGAATACCGACGTCGCGCTGATGCTGGCGCTGGCGCACGAACTGCGCCGCATGGACGCCCACGACCCGGCCTTCCTGGCCAGCCATTGCGTCGGCTACCCCGCGCTGGAAGCCTACTTCATGGGGACCGCCGACGGCGTGCCGAAATCGCCGGAATGGGCGGCGCCCATCACCGGGATTCCCGCCGAACGCATCCGCGAGTTGGCGCGGGCACTGCGCGGCACGCGCAGCTATCTGACGTGTTCGTTCGCCGTGCAGCGCGCGCAACACGGTGAGCAGCCGTACTGGATGGCGATCGCGCTGGCGGCGATGCTGGGGCAGATCGGTCTGCCGGGCGGCGGCTTCGGTTTCGGCCATGGTTCGATGAATGGCGTGGGCAATCCGCGCATCGCCACGCCCGGGCCAGAGATGCCCGTGGGACGCAATCCCGCGGATCTGTCCATCCCGGTGGCGCGGCTGACGGACATGCTGGAAAGGCCGGGCCAGCCATATCCCTTCCAGGGCCAGACACACCGCTATCCGGATATCCATTTCATCCACTGGGCCGGCGGCAATCCCTTCCATCACCACCAGCAGCTGAATCGCCTGTTGCGGGCATGGCGCGACAAGCCGCGCACCATCGTCGTCAATGAAATCTGGTGGACGCCGGTGGCGCGCCATGCCGACATCGTCCTGCCGATCACCACGTCGCTGGAGCGCAACGATATCGGCGGCTCTTCACGCGACCGCTATGCGCTGGCCATGCATCGCGCCATCGATCCGGTCGGCCAGGCGCGCAACGACCTGGACGTCTTCGCCGACCTGGCGCAGCGGCTGGGCTATCGCGACCGCTATACCGAAGGCCGCGACGAAATGGCGTGGATCCGCCATATCTATGCGCAGTTCGCCCGGACGCAAGAGCATGCGGGCATCACGATGCCGGACTTCGACGCGTTCTGGCGACTGGGGCACGTCAGGCTGCCGTCGCCCGCCACCGATTTCATCCTGTTCGAGGACTTCCGCGAGGATCCGGCGGCGCACCCGCTGCGCACACCCAGCGGACGCATCGAACTCTACAGCCAGACCCTGGCGTCGTACGGCTGCGAGGACTGCGGACCGCATCCGCGCTGGATGCCGCCGGGCGAATGGCTGGGCGCGCCGGCGGCGCGCGATTATCCGCTGCACCTGCTGACGGTGCAGCCGGCCGATCGACTGCACAGCCAGCTGGATCCCGCGCCCCTGGCGCAATCCGGCAAGGTGGCGGGGCGCGAGGCCGTGCGCATCCATCCCGCGGACGCGCAGGCGCGTGGACTGCGCGATGGCGACGTCGTGCGCCTGTATAACGCGCGCGGCGCCTGCCTGGCCGGCGCTCGGCTGGACGACGGGCTGCTGCCCGGCACGGTGGTGATGGCCACGGGTGCCTGGTTCGCGCCGCCGGCCGGCGACGATGCGCCGGAAGACGCCGGCACCGCCAACGTCCTGACGCTGGACGTCGGCACTTCCACTTTGACGCAAGGACCGAACGCCATGAGCTGCCTGGTACAGGCGGAGCGCTGGCGTGCCGGCCGCAACGATACGACAGGAGCATGACATTCATGGGCATCATCAAGGAATTTCTCTCGGGCCGCGATGGCGGCGCCCGCCGCACGGGCGGCATCACGGTCGGCTCGATGTCGTCGGGCATGGCGGTCGAACTGCCTTACGTCGCCGTGCGCGGCGTGCAACCCGGCAAGACGCTGTGGCTGCATGGGCAGGTGCATGGCGATGAAATCAACGGCATGGTGGCGGCGCTGCGCTTTGCCGCGCGGCTGGATCCGCAGGCCATGCGCGGCAACGTGGTCGTGACGCCGACGGGCAATCCGCACGCGCTGGATCTCCGGCGCAAACGCAATCCCTATGACGACCTGGATCTCGACCAGTGCTACCCGGGCAATGCGCGCGGCCTGATTTCCGAGCGGCTGGCATATGCGTTGATGAACGAGATACGCGATACGGCCGACCTGGTCATCAACCTGCATACGATGAACCCGCTGTTCGATGCGAAACCGTACGCGGTGTACAAGCTGAATCCCGATAGCGGGATCGGTGAGAGCGAGCTGCTGCGCGCCATCGCCTTGTTCGAGCCTAGCGTCGCCTGCCGTATGGATGTGGGTGGAAAGGGCGAGCTACCGGGCAATATCGCCGGCGCGCTGGACTATCAATGCCAGACGGCCGGCATTCCCGCGTTCATGCTCGAACTGGGCGGCGGCAGCCGCTACGAGGCCGCCAATGTGGTGCTGGCGGAACGCGGCTTTGAACGCCTGGCCGCGCAGATGGGCATACTGGACAAGCAGGTGGCGGCGCCGGCGTCGGTGCGCCGCGTGACGCGGCGGGGCTGGATCACCTTCGATCAGGGAGGACTTTTCGTGCCGGAGGCGCAGGCCGGCGACGAAGTGCGCAAGGACGCCTTGTTGGGCACGGCGATGGATATATACGGCACGGTGCGCGAGCACATCCGCGTGCCCGCGGACGGCATCATCATCGGCCTGCGGCGCGATCCCGTCGTGCATACCGGGGAGCGCGCCGCATTCATCGGCTACGAATGGGACAGCTACGCGCTGTGATCGGCGCGCGCGCCGATCGTTCAGGGGAAGGCCTTGCGGCGCAGCATGTCCTGGAACGCCGCGAAAATCTTACGCATGTACGGCGGCTTGTAGGGATAGAGGTCTTCCGGGTCCATCGCGTGGATGACGCCGCAGGTGTCGCCTTCGAAGACCAGCAGGCGGCCATCCGGCGTTTCCGCGCAGTCCATCACCAGGTAGTCCAGTCCGACGCGACGGTGGATTTCGGCGAAGGCCTGCGCATGGCGACCGCCGAAGCCGCCGTCGAAGTCGCGCATCTGCTCGGCTTCCTCGGCCCGGTTGCCGGCGTTTTCGGCCATGTCGGCGTTCAGGTAATGCACCATCCAGCGCGGCGAGATGCCGAGATGGCCCAGGTAGGGCTTGCCGTCGATCAGCACCACGCGGTATTTGCGATAGCGGCCGTCCGTGCCGCGGTACTCGACGAAACGCGACACGTAGAATTCGGCGGCGTAGCTGCCGGCCAGGTACTCCGCCAGGTCGGCGGCGCGGTCGATCTTCGCCAGGCCATGTCCCGCATGGCTATCGACGGGGCGGACGAGTATGGGGTAGTCGACGCCGGGCAGCAGGCTGGCGGGCGTCGAGCTGCCATCTGCCATGGCTTCCACGGCCGCGCGCTGGACGCGCGCGATCTCCGGCACGACCACGCCCGGCGCGTCTCGCAGGGCCGCCGCCAGGCCGTCGCGCGAGGTCTTCAGGACGTGTTCCGGATGATTCACCACCGGCGTGTGCCACTGTCCCACGGGTCCGGCCAGCGCCTGCAATAGCGGCCTATTCACGGCCGACTCGCCTATGGCCACGATCAGCGCATCGTGCGGCGGCAGCGCGGCCGGCGCGGGCACGCCTTCGCCTACGTACAGGATGTCCAGCGAGACGTCGGAGTCGGCAATCAGGAATTCCAGCGGCGTGTTGGCCAGGAAGTCGCCGCAGGACACCAGCGCCAGCAGGCGCACGCCGCCCGGCCTTGCCGCCGGCATGTGGTACAGCGGCTGGGCCTGCACCGCGTGGCGTTGCAGCGCCAGCGCAGTGTCGCGCTGGCCCAGCAGCAACAGCGTCATGGACAGGTCGAGCGCGGCATTGGCGTCGTCCGGATCCTGCTGGGCGCGCGCCAGCAACTGCTGGCGCAACCCTTCCAGGTCGCCCTGCTGGAAGGCCAGGGTGATGAGCCGCGCCTTGCCGATCAGCGGCGGGCGTTCGGCGGCGATGGGGGATGCGGTGTCGGTCATGGTGTCGATTGGACTTCCGGTACGGGCGCGCCCAGCTCGGCGCCGATGCGCAGCACCGCGTCGCAGAGTCGGTCGACGTCGGCGGGCGCGGTGCGATGGTTGACGATGGCGGCGCGGATGGCCAGCGTGCCGTTGACGCGCGTGGTGGATGGCGCGGCGATGCCGGATTCCTGCACGGCCTGCGCGATGGCGGTGTTCAGCCGATCGCTGGCATGCGGGTCGTCCGCGCGGTAGCGGAAGCAGACGATGTTCAAGGCCACGGGCGCCAGCAGTTCCAGCCGGGGCTCGTCCGCGACCCGGCGGGCCAGATGGCGGGCGACGTCGCAAGTGCGGGCAATGGCGGCGCCGAGTTGATCCGCCCCGTAGACCGTCAGCGTGAACCAGGTCTTCAGCGCGCGGAAGCCGCGCGACAGGTCCGGCCCGTAGTCGCAGGGCCACGGCGAATCCGCGGCCAGTCCGCGCGTCTCCCGGCTCAGGTACGCCGCACTGGTTTCGAATGCGGCGCGATGCGTCGCGCCGTCGCGCACCAGGATGAAACCGGCGTCGTAGGGCACTTGCCCCCACTTGTGGAAGTCGAAGGCGATGGAATCGGCGCGTTCGATGCCGGCCAGCAAAGGCGCCAGCGCGGGCGCAAGCATGGCCAGTGCCCCGAAGGCGCCATCCACATGGAACCACATGCCTTCGTCGGCGGCGATGTCGGCCAGGACGTCGAGCGGATCGATGGCTCCGACGTCCACGGTGCCGGCCGTGCCGGCGATCAGGAAAGGCTGGAAGCCGGCCTGGCGGTCGGCCGCGATGGCCGCGCGCAAGGCCGCCGGGTCCATCCGGAAATCGCGGTCGACGGGAATCAGCCGCAGCGCGTCGGTGCCCAGGCCCGTGATGTCCATCGCCTGGGCGATGCAGGTGTGCGCGCAGGCGGACGTGTAGGCCACCAGCCGCGCGGTTGAGCGCGTCTGTCCGGCCACGCCCGTGCGCCTGACCGGCTGCCCCAGGGCGGCGGCGCGCGCCACCAGTACGCCGACCAGGTTGGCCATGGAGGTGCCCGTCACGAACAGGCCGCTGGCGGCTTCCGGGAAGCCGAACAGTTCGCGCATCCAGCGGGTGATCTGCCGTTCCACTTCGATCGGAATCTGGTTGCGGCCGCCCAGGTTGGCGTTCAGGCCGGCGGCCAGCGTTTCGGCCAGCATGCCGACGGCGGTGCCGCCGCCGTGCACCCAACCCATGAAGCCGGGGTGTGCGTTGCCCACGGCATAGGGCAGGATGTCGCGCATGAAACGGCCGTGCGCGGCCTCCAGGCTGCTCGGCTGGCGCGGCAGGGGTGCGCTGAAGCCGGCGCGCACGTCGGCCGGCGCGGGCTGCCAGACGGGGCGCTCGCGCAGGCCGGCCAGGTAGTCGAACATGTCGTCGAGCATCCTGTGGCCTTGCGCGCGCAGCTCCGCCCAGTCGGTGGGATCCAGCGAACCGCCGGATGGCGGGGCGGTGGGGGGAAGGGTCATGCGTATCTGCCGGAATGCGTGGCTGCCGGGACGGGGGCGCGGGTCGCGCGGCGTGGCGGGCAGCCGCAGGCATGTTGCCATCGGGCGGGATGGCGGGGATACCGGATCAGCGGCCGAGTCCCGGTCCAATTTGGGCTTTTGCCCGCAGTGGCGGCGCGGGCGCCGGGGGGGCGGCTGCCGATACAATTTCGGACCGGCCGTCGTCCGGCCGTAGTGCGTCTCATCGTGCGCGTCGTGCGCCCGGCGGGTCCATCCCCTCGGTCCGCCCCCGTCGTCCGCCCATGGCACCGCCCGCGCGTCCCCCGGCGGGCCGGTTCAGCAGGAGAAAGAGTGAGCATCGAGCAGCAGGAGGGTCCGGCCACCGTCGGTGGCGCCGGGCCGGCGCCCCAGGGCCGGGAGCCACCGGGGCAGGAACCCCAGCCACCGTCCCCCAGCGGCCGCGGCGTGGCCTGGCTGGTCGCCGGCGCGTTCTTCATGGAAATGCTGGACGCCACCGTCATCACCACCGCCTTGCCCGAAATGGCCCAGAGTTTCGGCGTCCGGCCGGCGGACATGTCCATCGGCATGAGCGCCTACCTGCTGGCGCTCGCGGTGTTCATTCCCGTCAGCGGCTGGGTGGCCGACCGCTACGGCCCGCGCCGGGTCTTCGGCGGCGCGCTCGCCCTGTTCACCGTGGCGTCCATCCTGTGCGGATTGTCGCAATCGCTGCCGCAATTCACCGCCGCCCGCATCCTGCAGGGCCTGGGCGGGGCGATGATGGTGCCGGTGGGCCGCCTCGCGGTACTGCGCGTGACCCCCAAGCAGGATCTGGTCAAGGCCATCGCCATCATCACCTGGCCCGGCCTGGCCGCGCCGGTCATCGGTCCGCTGGTCGGCGGCATCGTCACCACCACCCTGAGCTGGCACTGGATCTTTTTCCTGAACGTTCCCCTGGGCCTGATCGCGCTGGCGGCCAACGCACGGCTGGTGCGTGGTAGCGCCGGCGGCAGGCGGCCCTTCGATCTGCCCGGCTTCATCCTGACCGGCGTGGGCTGCAGCGTGCTGATGTACGCCGTCGACCTGTGCGGCAAGCTGGACGTGGAAGCTGGAATGGTGGCGGGGCTGATGGTGCTGGCGGTGCTCTCGCTGGCGCTGGCGGTACGGCATCTGCGCCGCACGCCGCATCCGCTGGTCGACCTGACGCCCATGCGCTACCGGACATTCGCGGTCACCATGTACGGCGGCTCCCTGTTCCGTATCGCGATCGGCAGCGCGCCCTTCCTCTTGCCGCTGATGTTCCAGGTGGGGTTCGGCCTGTCGCCAGTGCAGGCGGGCTCGCTGATGCTGGCCTTGTTCGCCGGCAACCTGGCGATGAAGCCCGCCACCACCTGGGTGATGCGCAGGTTCGGCTTCCGTCGCGTGTTGGTGGGCAACGGGTTGCTCGTCGCCATCGGTTTCGGGCTGTGCGCCACGCTGACGGCGGGTACGCCGGCCTGGTGGACGTCCGCGCTGCTGTTCTTCTGCGGCATGAGCCGCTCGATGCAATACACGGCGCTGAACACGCTGGGCTTCGCCGACATTCCCAAGCCGGCCATGACCGGCGCGACCACGCTGTTCAGCGCCTGCCAGCAACTGAATGCCGGATTGGGCATCGCCTTCGGCGCGGTGGCCCTGCGCGCGGCGGAGTGGCTGACCAGCCATGGCCAGGCCGCGCCGCAGCCCATGCAATTCCGCATCGCCCTGTTGCTTTCGGCCTTGCTGGCCGCGGTGGCGGTGCTGGACAGCGCGCGGCTGCCCGCCAATGCCGGCGCGGACATCAGCGGGCACCGTAAACCCGCGCGGCGCGGAGCCGCGTGAACGTCAGTCGCCGTCCTCGCTGGCGGTGACGTGGTCCTGGCCCGCTTCCAGGAAACGCTTGAGCCGCAACAGGTCGTCGCGGGCTTGCGCCCCGGGGCTGTCGCCCCATAGCTTGGAGACGATGCGGCCGAGTTCCCCCGCCGGCGGTTCGTAGGCGATCACCGCTTGCACTTCCGTACCCAGGCCGACCACGTCGCTGAAGCTCAAGGAGCCTGTGTGCCGCACCGGCGACTCCGGCGTCGATTCCCAGGCGATACGGCTGCCCGGCACGTCTTCCGTGATGACGGTGTCCCATTCCAGCGACCGCCCCAAGGGGGCTTCGATGGTCCAGTGGCTGCGCCGGCCGTCCATCACCTCGACGGTCCGGACGTGTTCCATGAACTGGGGAAGATTGCGGAATTCACGGCAGAAGGCGTAGACCTCGGCAATCGGACGCTGGATGACGATGCGCTGGGACGACGCCGCGGCGGTGTTCCAGCCGCGCTCGGCGGCGATGGCGCGTTCATGCGGCGTCTTGGCCAGCCGCGCCTTGACGGCGCAGCGGCCGGATAGCCCGCGGCTCACCAGCGCGCCGCCCGCCAAAGCGGCCAGCACCCCGACGAGGCCGCCCCGGCGCAGGCCGGCCAGCACCAGCGCCCCGCCGCCGACGCCGGACATCAAACGCTCGGTATCGTTCAGGTTGGCCGGTCCCAGTTCCGGTTTTGCGGATAGAAAGGCCAGCAATTGCGACACGTTCTTGGACGTTGTGGATGCCATCAGCATTCTCCGCCGCCCTAGCGCGCCTGGGCTTGCCGGTTCGCCGCGCGGGTGCGGGCGGCCTTGCGTGCCGCGGCGGAACGGCCTGCCGCGCCCTTGGTCTGGGCGGCCTTGCGTGCGGCCGCCGACCTGTCGGTGGACGTGCGCTTGCGGGCCGCGGTCTTGGCCTGTCCCGACAGCGCGCGCTTGGACGCGCCAGCGGTGCTCTCGCGCTTCAGCGCGCGCGTGCTGGCCGCCGACCGCTTGGCGGACTTGGTCGCGCCGCGACCGGCCTTGGCTTCATCCTGCTTGGCCTTTTTCTTGGTGGTCTTGGACGCGGTGGATTTGGTCGGCACCTTGACGCCGGACCGGCGCGCCTCGGACAAGCCGATCGCCACGGCCTGCTTGGCCGAGCGCACGCCGTGCTTGCCTTCGCGTACATGATCGATCTGTTCGCGGACGAATTCGCCGGCCTGGGTAGACGCCGACTTGCCTTGCTTCTTGTCGCGCTCCGCGCGAGCCAGGGTTTTGCGTTCGGGCATGATCAACTCCATCGAAGAACGAGCCCAGGATGGGCCCGATGGGTGTGCCGTACGGGCAGCAAACCCCATGCCGTGGTGCCCGCGCGCCCGCGCCGCGGCGGCGCGAGGCAGCGGGGGATGGCAGGCTGAGCACGGCATTTGCGACGGCCTGCAGCGCGGCCGGCGAGGTGCGTGTCACTCCCGGCGCGTTCCCGCCGCGCGGTTTCATGGAGAATTCAAATGGCCAATCACGTTTACAAGCAGATCGAGCTGGTCGGCTCTTCGACCACGTCCAGCGACGACGCGATTTCGCGCGCGATCGAACGCGCCTCGTCCACCTTGCGCAATATCGAGTGGTTCGAAGTGACCAGCGTGCGCGGGCATATCGAGGAGGGCAAGGTGGCCCACTGGCAGGTGGGCCTGAAGATAGGCATGCGTATAGAAGAAGCGGATTGAGACGCGCGTAGCGGCGCGCGCAGCGGCGCGCGCAGCGACGCGCGTAGCGGCGTGCGCAGCGACGTGCGTAGCGGCGGGCGCAGCACCGCGTAGCAGACGCGCGTAGCAGACGCGCGTAGCAGACGCGCGCAGCAGGGCGCGCCCGGCGCCCCCTCAGGCCGCCAGTTTTTCCACCCACGCCACGTACTTGTCCACCCAGCCTTGCAAAAAGGCACGGGTGTCGGCATTCGCGATGGCGCCATCGGCGTCGAAGAATCCGTCCTTCATCTGCAGAAAGATTTCCGGCACGGTCAGCGCCATCGATCCTTCCGCCGCCAGGATATTGCGCAGGTGCTGCTGCGCCAGGGCCGTGCCCGCGTTGCTGGGCGAGATGCCGACAATGCCGCTCGGCTTGCCCGTCCAGACGTTCTGTCCGGCGGGGCGGGTGCCCCAGTCGATGGCGTTCTTGAGCGCGGCCGGGATGGACCGATTGTGTTCCGGCGTGACGAACAGCACGCCCTGCGACTGCCGAACCAGGTCCTTCAGCGCCACCGCGCCCGCCGGCATGGATTGGTCCAGGTCCTGGTTGTAAAGCGGGATATCCAGGTTGGCGTAGGTCGGTTTGAAATGGGCGGGCAGCAGCTTTTCCAAGGCGTGGGCCAGCTGAAGATTGAACGAGGCCTTGCGCAGGCTGCCGACGAGGACGGCGATCCGGTATTCCATGTTCCGCTCCATATGCGTTTGACGGCGTTCCAGTGTAGGGGAGCGCTCCCCTCCGCGTCGTAACCAAAATCATGCACCCATATGGTGCAGTCGGTCAGGGTTTTCACTGATACGGTGAATTGTGCGGTGCGGGATAACCACGTGTGTATCGGCGATACCACGGGCGTCCCAGGGATATTGCGCTGCAAAAAATTGGCACGCGTATTGCTCTGGGTTAAAGGCCAGTGCTGTATCTGGTCGTCCAGGAGTCGTTTGCCATGTCCGCCCCCGCCCCCGCGCTCGTCACGCCGGCCCCCGTCACCATGTTGGTCACCCGTCAGATCGCGCCCGAACGCTACAGCGATTTCCTGGCTTGGCAGCGCCAGGGCGAGATCCTGGCGGCGGGCTTTCCCGGTTTCCTGGGGTCGGGGGTATTGCAACCACCGGAAGGCGGCGACCAATACCAGATCGTGCTGCGCTTCCACGATGAGGCCAGTCTGTCGCGCTGGGAGAACTCCCTGCCTCGCAGGATGTGGCTGGAGCGGGGCAGCAGCCTGGTGCGGGACAGCCGGGTCCACCGGGCCACCGGCATGGACACCTGGTTCGGCCCGCAGAAAAGCGCCCCGCCGCGCTGGAAGCAGGCTTTCTGTATCTGGGTGGTCTATTGCCCGTCGCTGCTGTTGTTCAACATCGCCTTCCAGGATCAACTGACCTCCCTGTCGCTGTTCTGGCGGGTGCTCGTGACGACGTCGACGATGAGTCCCATCCTGTCCTTCGTGCTGATTCCTTTCATCAGCCGGGTCCTGCACCGGTGGCTGCACCCACGGCCCAGGCGCGCCACGGCCTGACCAGGGCCGCGAAAACAAGGTCCCGAAACAGGCCGCCCGCGGCCATGCCGACAGGCCGCGAAAAGGCCTGTTGCTTCTGCTAAAGTCCGCCTGCTTTCCGGCCGGTGCGCCGGGGCGGCGCCCGCGCCGCCATGGACTTTCAGGAGTGACGCATGCAGCTCAATCTCGACGGCTTTGCCGCGATGGTCCCCACCATGGTCGATCTCGGCCTGAACCTGCTGTGGGGCGTGGTGATACTGGGGCTGGGTTGGTGGATCGCCGGCGTGCTGGGACGCTGGGTGCGCCGCCTGGCGCAACGTTCGGACCGCATCGACCGCACCATCGTGCCGATGTTCTGCACGACCGTGATCTGGGCCGTCCGTATCTTCACGTTGATCGCCGTGCTGGCACAGCTGGGCGTGCAGACCGCCAGCATCATCGCGGTGCTCGGCGCGGCCGGCCTGGCCGTGGGCCTGGCGTTGCAGGGAACGCTGCAGAACATCGCGGCCGGCATCATGCTGCTGATATTGCGGCCCATACGCGCGGGCGAATACATCGCCTTGAGCTCCGGCAGCGACGGTACAGTCGAGGAAGTCGGCCTGTTCCTGACACGCCTGGTGCAGGGCGACGGCATCCACGTGACGCTGCCCAACAGCACGATCTGGAACGCCACCATCACCAACTACAGTCGCAACGCCACCCGGCGCTTCGACATGGCCGTGGGCGTGCGTTACGGCGACGACCTGGACCTGGCGATGGCAACGCTGCGCGACCTGGTCAGCGCGCATCCGCTGGCGCTGCAAACGCCGGCGCCGGAAGTACGTGTGTTCGAATATCGCGACAACGTGGTGCTCGTCAATGTGCGGGTATGGGCCGAATCCGCGCGCTACTGGGAATTCCGCTGGGACCTGTTGCACAAGACCCGCCTGGCGCTGGATGCCGCCGGCCTGCGTCCGCCGGTGCCCGTGCGCGAACTGATCCAGGCGAATTCCGAAGAGGGGGCGGCGCCGTCCAGGCTGGCTTGAAACGAGCGGCGGCCGCGATCAGTTCTGGTTCTGCAGGCGCGCAAGCTCCGCCTGTATCCAGCCGGCGATTTCGCGCTGCCGCTGCGCAGGCATGCGGTCGATGATGGCCGTCACGCTGATCGCCAGCACCGGCATGCCCTGCGTATCGAGCAGTGCGCATCCCACGCCCAGCGCGCCGCGCACGGCGTGATTGCCGACCACGGCGTAGCCGCGCGAGCGCGTGTTCTCCACCAGGCGCAGCATTTCATGCGGCGTCATGCCGCCGTATTCGTCCAGGTGCGTCGCATTGCGTTCGACGATGCTGCGCGCCTCTTCGTCGGGCAGCGCCGCCAACAGGGCCATGCCGCCGGACCCCACGCCCAGGGGCTGTCGCTTCCCGGCGTAGGTGGCCAGGATCTGCACCGGATAGCCGCCGATCTCGCGATGCAGGCTGATGGATTCGTCGCCGTCGCGCACGACCAGGAAGACGGCGTCGCCGGTGCGTTCGGCCAGGCGCCGCAGCGCGGGCAGGGTCTGCCGCAGCCGCGGGTCCGAATCCGGCGCGCCGGCCTCCTGCGCCAGCTGGGCCCGATAGCGCTTGCTGCCCGCCACCTGCTGCGCCAGTCCGGCTTCCATCAGCGCGGCCATCAGGCGATAGATGGTGGGGCGCTGGATGCCGGTATAGCGGGCCAGATCCGTCACGCACAGGCCGTCCGTGCCGTGGTCGCGCAGGGCCGCCAGGACCTGCAGGCCTCGGCGTAGCGTCCGCGGGCCGGCCGCGGTGGGCGTAAAGTCTTCCATAGGTCTAGCGGCCGGGGCCGTCGTCGAAGCACGCGCGCGGCTCGCGCGGAAAGCAAAATGAAGGCAAAACGTCCGCCTGACGGACGAAAGAGCGACAAGGTGTTGCAGCGGACACGGGTTTCGGGAAAATCCGCCGAGAAAAATTCCAAACGTCCATTACCTGGACGATAAATTTAGCGTCCATCACCTGGACGTTCAAGCCTAAACGTCCATTACCTGGACACTATTGGAGTGAGACAGATGAGTCAAAAGCTTGCCCTGTTCAAACGGGCCGCCGCCACCTTGGCCGCGGCGGCCGCATTTTGCGTCGCCAGCGCGCCGGCCCAGGCCGCCTATCCGGACAAACCGGTGCGTATCGTCGTGGGCTTCAGCGCCGGCGGCACGACCGACGTGATCGCCCGCATCATGGCCAAGGAGCTCACCGAAGCCCTGGGCCAGTCCTTCGTCATCGAGAACAAGCCGGGCGCCGGCAGCAACATCGGTACGGAATACGTCGCGCGGTCCGCGCCCGATGGCTATACCCTGTATTTCGTGGCGGTCACCAGCGCCATCAACCAGACCCTGTATTCCAAGCTGAACTTCGACCTGGTCAAGGACTTCGCTCCGGTGGCGCTGGCCGCCAAGGTGCCCAATGTGCTGGTGGTCAATCCGCAGGTGCCGGTCAAGTCGGTCAAGGAACTGGTCGATTACGCCAAGGCCCATCCCGGCAAGCTGGCCTTCGCGTCCTCGGGCAGCGGCACGTCCATACACATGGCGGGCGAGCTGTTCAAGCTGAAGGCCGGCGTCGACGTGCTGCATGTGCCGTACAAGGGCAGCGCGCCGGCCTTGACCGACCTGATCGGCGGCCAGGTGCAGTTCATGTTCGACAACATGCCGTCTTCCTGGCCGCACGTGCAATCCGGCAAGCTGCGCGCCCTGGCGGTGACGACCAAGGAACGCTCGCCGACGGCGCCGGATCTGCCCACCATGGCGGAATCGGGTTTTCCGGGCTTTGACGTGTCCTCGTGGTTCGGCCTGATCGCGCCCAGGGGCACGCCGCCGGAGGTCATCAAGACCCTGAACACGGCCATGCTCAAGTCGCTGGAGAAGCCGGAAGTGAAGGACGCCTTCGACAAGCTGGGCGCCGTGCCGGCCAAGACCACGCCGGAGCAATTCGGCCAGTTCATCCAATCCGAAGTGCAGACCTGGGCGACGGTCGTCAAGGCATCGGGCGCGCGCGTGGATTGACGCTGACGCGTCCCGCCGGACGTGCTATCGCGCTGTCCGCGCGGCCTTCAGCATCGCGGTGCAGACGCCCCTGAGCATGTCGACTTCGTCGCGGGTCAGGGCGCTGCGGCTGAACAGGTGCCGCATGCGCGGCATCAGCTTCTTGGGATGCTTGGGATCCAGGAACTTGACCGCCACCAATGCTTCTTCCCAATGCGCGAGCAAGGCATGCACGGCTTCGGCCGTGGCCGGCGCGGCGCCGGGATCCGGCGCCTGCGCCGTCGTCGTGGGCAGCAGGCTGCCGCCGTGTGCCGAAATCAGGGCATAGCGCAGCTCCCAGGCCGCCAGCTGCAGCGCCTGCGCCACGTTCAGGGAGCTGTATTCCGGATTCGCCGGAATATGGCAGATGCGGTGGCAGGCGGCGATCTGGGCATTGGTCAGCCCCGCCCGTTCCGTTCCCAGGACGATGGCCACGCCGCCCGTTTCGTGGGCGCCCAGATGCTCGCGCGCCAGGACCGCCGCTTCGCGGATATCGCAGGGCGGGGGGCCCAGGTCGCGCACGCGCGCGGTCAGGGCGAAGGCCAGCGTCACCGGGCCCAGCGCGGCTTCCAGGGTGTCGTGCACGCTGGCGGCCGCCAGCACGTCGCCCGCGCCACTGGCCAAGGCCACCGCTTCCGGCTGCGCCGTCATGTCCGGCAGGCGCGGCGCCACAAGCGCCAGATCGCCGAATCCCATGGTCTTGATGGCCCGCGCGGCCGAGCCCACATTGCCCGGATGGCTGGGCTCGACCATGACAAAACGCACGCGCTGGAACGCCGGCGGGGAGGTGGAAGCCTGAGTCATTTAAAATGCCACGTTTGGCGCGGCGGAACCGACCATCCGGCAGGCTGCCGACCGCGCATTAGCGAAATCGTACGGAATTCTATGCACCCGATGCTCAACATCGCCATCAAGGCGGCCCGGCGTGCCGGCACCATTATCAACCGTGCCAGCCTCGACCTGGAAAGACTGAACGTGGCCAAAAAGGGGCCGCGGGATTATGTCACGGAAGTCGACCAGGCCGCGGAGACCGCCATCGTGGAAACCTTGCGCACGGCGTATCCCGACCACGCCGTCATGGGCGAGGAATACGGCTTGCAGGGCGATGAGCAGGCCGAATACCGCTGGATCATCGACCCGCTGGACGGTACGACCAACTTCATCCACGGGCTGCCCAACTATGCGGTATCGATCGCCCTGATGCAGCGTAACGTCATGACGCAGGCCGTGATCTACGACCCGTCGCGCAACGAGATGTTCACCGCCAGCCGCGGCGGCGGCGCCTTCCTGAACGATCGCCGGGTGCGGGTATCCGGCCGTACGCGTTTCCATGAAGCGCTGCTGGGCGCGCATTGGCCGGGATCGGCCAGCCCGGACCAGGGCGGCGGCAAGTTCAAGCAGATGGCGCAGGGCAGCGCCGGCGTGCGCCGCATGGGCGCGACCGTGCTGGACCTGGCCTACGTCGCCTGCGGGCGCCTGGATGGATTCTGCGGCGTGGCGCTGCAGCCCTGGGACATGGCGGCGGGCAGCCTGCTGGTGCTGGAAGCCGGCGGCCTGGTGGCCGATTTCACCGGCGAGCAGGGCTGGCTGGAATCCGGCAACGTGCTGGCGGCCAGTCCCAAGGTCTTCACGCAGATGCTGGGCATCCTGCAGGGCGAGTAGCCCACCCCCGAAGCGCTACGCGCTTTCCCCTCAAAGGGGGCGACGGCGTCCCAGGTCGGCTGGCACCTGGTGGCGTATGCGGGGCGGCGCAATGCGCGGAAATGGTCAGACCCGTCGGTCTGGCGTTGCGCGCGCGGGGCCAGATGGGTAGGCCGGGGGAGAGGGGGCCGCGGACGCTCGGGCAGAAAACCGATCGGGTCTGTAGGCGTATTTCAACGCCGGTCGACTGAGCACGCCATCGTCCAGACGGCCTAGGGCAGCGCTCCGGCGCGGGACGGGGCATGCCGCGATCCGCGCGGCGCGTGCTGTTCCATGACCGGCGTGTCGTTGGTTTTCCATGTACGATTACCGGTCCCTCACTGCTGGAGTCGCCAATGGAGTGGCTGCTGGACCCCGCTGCCTGGGTCGGCCTGCTTACCCTAGTCATCCTCGAAATCGTTCTCGGGATCGACAACCTCATTTTTATTGCCATCCTGGCGGACAAGCTGCCACCCGCGCAACGGGACCGCGCGCGGATCATGGGCTTGAGCATGGCGCTGGTCATGCGACTGGTGCTGCTGTCCGTCATGTCATGGCTCGTCACGCTGACGCAACCGTTGTTCTACGTCGGCCCGCTGCATCCATCGGCACGCGACCTCATCCTGCTCATAGGCGGTTTCTTCCTGCTCTTCAAGGGCACCATGGAACTGCACGAACGCCTGGAAGGCGGCGCGCAGGTCAGTTCCGGTCCGCGCGTCTACGCCAGCTTCTGGGTCATCGTCACGCAGATCGTCGTGCTGGACGCGGTGTTCTCGCTGGACTCCATCATCACCGCCGTCGGCATGGTCGATCATCTGGCGATCATGATGATCGCCGTCGTCATTGCCATCGGCATCATGCTGGTGGCGTCCAAGCCGCTGACCCGCTTCGTCAATGCGCATCCCACGGTGGTGGTGCTGTGCCTGGGCTTCCTGCTGATGATCGGTTTTTCCCTGGTGGCGGAGGCCTTCGGCTTCAAGGTACCCAAGGGCTACCTGTATGCCGCCATCGGCTTCTCGGTGCTGATCGAGGCGCTGAACCAGGTGGCGCGCCGCAACCTGCTCAAGCTGGATGCGCGCCGGCCCATGCGCGAACGCACGGCCGAAGGCGTGCTGCGCATGCTGGGCAAGCGGCCGCCGCAGCCGGTCATGGACGAACCCGACGACGCCGAATCGATCGAGCCCGGGGACGTGCCGGCCTTCGGCGTGGAGGAACGCAACATGGTCAGCGGCGTGCTGACACTGGCCGAGCGCTCCATCCATTCCATCATGACGCCGCGCACGGATATCTCGTGGATAGACATCAACGATGACGCGCAGACCATGCGCGCCCAGATCGAGGCCGCGCCGCACACCTTCTTCCCGGTCTGCCGCGGCAGCCTGGACGAAGTCCTGGGCATAGGCCGCGCCAAGGAGATGGTGGCCGACTTGATCACCGAAGGTGCCATCCGCCGCAATCGCCTGCGCGAGCCCATCATCGTGCACGAATCCATCGGCATCCTGCGCCTGATGGACACGCTCAAGCGCGCGCGCGGCCAGTTGGTGCTGGTGGCCGACGAGTTCGGTGCCATCGAAGGCCTGGTCACGCCCATGGACGTGTTCGAGGCCATCGCCGGCGAATTCCCCGACGAGGACGAACTGCCCGACATCGTCCATGAAGGCGATGGCAAGTGGAAGATCGATGGCGCGGCCGACCTGCGCCATGTGGAGCAGGTGCTGGAGACGGACGGGCTGGTCGACGAGGCCCAGGACTACGCCACCCTGGCGGGATATCTGCTGTCGCGTTTCGGCCACCTGCCGCAGCCCGGCGACAGCTGCGAGTTCGTGGCGCCGCATCAGCGCTATCGATTCGAAGTCCTGCAATTGGCCGGAAGGCGTATAGCTTCGGTCGGCGTCGAACGCCTACCCTTCGAACTTTCGTCCACCGACGAAGTCGAATCGTCCTGATCCAGCCCTGACCCCGTCCCGACCCATCCGAGCCGCACATCGTGACCGACTACACGCTTTACCTGATCAAGGCTTTCTTCCTGGGCATCATCGAAGGCCTGACCGAGTTCATTCCGGTTTCCAGTACGGGCCACCTTATCCTGTTCGGCGACTGGATCAATTTCCAGTCGAGTTCGGCCAAGGTGTTCGAAGTCGTCATCCAGTTCGGCTCCATCCTGGCGGTGATGTGGATCTTCCGCGCGCGCCTGTGGCAGTTGATCCACGGCACGCTGACCGGCGTGCGCAGCGAAGTCATGTTCACCCGCAACCTGCTGGTGGCGTTCCTGCCCGCGGCGGTCATCGGCGCGATCTTCATCCACGCGATCAAGAACCTGTTCTATCACCCGGGCGTCGTGGCGACCACGCTGGTGCTGGGCGGGTTGATCATGCTGTATGTGGAGCGCCATACGCACCACGCCCGCGGCGCCGCGGCGGGCGATGACAGCGCATCGCAGGTTCGGGCCACGGCGCACCGGCTGGAAGAGATTACCTGGAAGCAGGCGCTGGGCGTGGGCTGCGCGCAATGCGTCGCGATGATCCCGGGCGTATCGCGGTCGGGGTCCACCATCATCGGCGGCATGATCGCCGGCATCCAGCGCAAGACGGCCACGGAGTTTTCTTTCTTCCTGGCCATGCCCACGATGCTGGGCGCCGCGGTCTACGATTCCTACCGCAACATGTCGGTACTCAGCCAGCACGACGTGGTGGGCATCGCCGTGGGCTTCATCGCTGCCTTCCTGAGCGCACTGCTGGTGGTGCGGGCGGTGCTGCGCTTCGTGGCGAACCACACCTATCGCGTGTTCGCGTGGTATCGCATCGCACTGGGCATCGTGGTGGGGCTGGTGCTGTTCACCCGTTGATGGCGCGCCGGGCGACGGGGCGTTCGCCCCGTGCCAGCTGTGCCAGCTTTGCCGCGCGGGTGGACCCCGACGGCTTCAGGCCACTTCCAGGTCGAAGAACTGCAGTCCGTCGCGATCGATGGCCAGCCAGCCGCCACGCGGCGGCTGCGCATGATCGCAATCCCAGTCGGGCAGCACCCAGCGTTCGCGGCGCCTGCCGGCGACTTCCAGCACGTGCCGGTACGGGCGATGGGTATGGCCGTGCACCAGCGTAGGCACGCCGGTATCGCGGAACAGTGCTTCGACCGCGCCGGGGTTTACGTCCATGATGTCCGCCCGCGAGGCCTGCAGCGCCTGCGTCGCGGCCTTGCTTTCGCCACGTGCCTGCTGTGCCAGCGCCAGGCGTTCCGGAATGGATTTGCCCAGGAATTCCTGCTGCCATCTGGGATCGCGCACCATGGCCCGGAAGGCCTGGTAAGCCTCGTCGTCCAGGCACAGCTCGTCGCCGTGCGTCAGCAGGACGAGGCCATAGTCCGTGTCCAGCATCGCCGGCTCGGGCAGCAGCCGGGCTCCCACGGTTTCGGCCAGTTCCTGGCCGATCAGGAAGTCGCGATTGCCGCGACCCAGCCACACGGGCGTGGTGTTCGTCGTGCGCTTGATGGCTTGCAGTACGGTCGCCAGCCAGGGCGGGGCCTGCCGGATGACGTCGTCGCCTATCCAGGCGTCGAAGATGTCGCCCGGCAACAGCACCGCTGATGCTTCGGCCGCCGCCGCTTCCAGAAAACCCAGGAAGGCTTCGGACGTGGCCGGCGTCGCCGGCCCCAGATGCATATCCGACGCCACCCAGATGGTTCCGGGCAGCGTAAGCTTATTCAAGGACTTCGGCCTTTTCGATCACGACGTCCTGGGCCGGCACGTTCTGGTGGAAACCGCTGTTGCCCGTCTTGACCGCCTTGATCTTGTCCACCACGTCGGTGCCTTCGGTGACCTTGCCGAACACCGCGTAGCCCCAGCCGTTGGCCGTGGGCGCGGTGAAATTCAGGAAGTCATTGTCGGCGACGTTGATGAAGAATTGCGCCGTGGCCGATTGCGGGTCGCTGGTGCGCGCCATGGCGACGGTGTACTTGTCGTTCTTCAGGCCATTGTTGGCCTCGTTTTCCACGGGCGCGTGGGTCTGCTTCTGCTTCATGCCGGGCTCGAAGCCGCCGCCCTGGATCATGAAACCGTCGATGACGCGATGGAAAACCGTGTTGTTGTAGAAGCCTTCCTTGGTGTAAGTCAGGAAGTTGGCCACCGTCTTCGGTGCCTTGTCGGCGTCCAGGGTAATGACAAAGGCGCCGTAGTTGGTGGTCATCTTGACGCGGGGGGAAGAAGACATGGACTGTTTACCTTCGGTAGTGTTGGTTGATGCCGCGCCGGTGGGCGCGGCGCCGGCGGCCGCCGGCAGGATCGCGGCGAGCGCCACGCCGCATGCCGCATGGCGCAGCACACGCAGTACAGAATCTGAGAACATCATTGCTTGCTTGGTCCCTTCAGCAGGTTGTCGACGGCGCGGGCCTTGTTGCCACTGCCCGTGACGCCGAGTTTCGCCGCTTCGCCATACGAGCGCTTGGCCTGGGCCAGCTGGATATCGGCCAGGTTGGCGCGCGCCGCCGCATAGTTGGGATCGGCGCGCAGGGCGTTGCGGACGGCGGTTTCCGCGCGATCGATTTCACCGCGCTTGGCATAGATGACCGCCATGTTATTCCACGGTTCCGGAAGTTCGGGATACCGGGACGTCATATCTTCGTAGATGTCCAGCGCTTCCTGGTCCCGGCCCATGGCCGCCAGCACGCGCGCGTGCTGGAACTCCAGCTGCACGTCGGTGCCGCCGGGCGGCGGGGGATTCGCCGTTTCGGCCAGCCGCTTTTCTATCATCTTCAGCGCTTCATCGTTGCGGCCGGCGGTGATCAACTGCTCGATCCGGTCGGTGATCTGCGAAGGCGTGGGCTGCAGGCGGGTATCGACGCTGGGTTTCGCGGCTTCCAGCAGGCGCGCCAGCGCGTCCCAGCCGCCTTCGGGCGGGGGCTCGTCCAGCGTGGTGGCGTTGGCGTTGCGACCGGGGGTGCCGCCACCACCCGGCATGCCCTGGGCATGGCCGGAGTCGGGGGATAGCCATAGCAGGGCGGCCGCGAGCAGGGCCGGCAGGAATCTGGTCTTGATGGTCACTGGGGTTTCCGGTGTTGGCCCGGCCTGGCGCGATGGGCGCACGGTCGGGCTGCTTGCTATACTTGACGACCGCCATTTTAGCCTTGGTTCAGTTTCAGGGTCAGGCTTGTCCCTGCGACCCGCGGCGGAACCGAACATGGGCAACCTGGGGCAACCCGGGGCAACCCTAAGCCATCACCCACGAGACCTATTCCAAGGGTAGCTCCAGGAAGCGCCTGGACGCCCACGGCAGTCTTCTTTTTATGCTGCACATCCACGACACGTTATCGCGCACGAAAGTCCCTTTCACCCCTGTCGAAGCCGGCCGGGTGCGCATGTATGTGTGCGGCATGACCGTCTACGACTACTGCCACCTGGGCCATGCCCGGATGCTGGTCAGTTTCGACATCGTGCAGCGGTGGCTGCGGGCCAGCGGCCTGCAGGTGGATTATGTCCGCAACATCACCGACATCGATGACAAGATCATCCGCCGCGCCGTGCAGACCAACCGGCGCATTGGCGACGTGACGTCCTTCTACATCGACGCCATGCATGCGGACGAACGCGCGCTGGGCGTGCAGCGGCCCGACCACGAACCGCGTGCCACGGCGCATATCGGCGACATGCTGGACATCATCGGCCGCCTGGAAGACAAAGGCCTGGCGTATCGCGCCGAGGACGGCGACGTCAATTTTGCGGTGCGCGGCTTCGCCGGCTACGGCAAGCTGTCCGGCAAGTCGCTGGACGACCTGCGCGCGGGCGAACGCGTGGCGGTCGCCGCCGGCAAGCGCGATCCGCTGGATTTCGTGTTGTGGAAGGCGGCAAAGACGGATGAGCCGGACGACACCAAGTGGCAGTCGCCCTATGGCCTGGGCCGTCCCGGCTGGCATATCGAATGCTCGGCGATGAGCAAAAGCCTGCTGGGCCTGCCGCTGGATATCCATGGCGGCGGTCCGGACCTGAAATTCCCGCACCACGAAAACGAGATCGCCCAGACCGAAGGCGCTTTCGGCGGCGTGCTCGCCAATGTGTGGATGCACTGCGGTCCGCTCATGGTCGACGACGACAAGATGTCGAAGTCGCTGAACAATTTCCGCACCATCCGCCAGACCGTGGCGATGGGCGAGCCCGACGACACGCGCGCCGATTATGTCGTCAATCCGCGCGAAGCGGAAATGGTGCGCTTCTTCATCGCGCGCAACCACTATCGCAGCCCGCAGAACTACACGCCCGATAACCTGAACGACGCACAGAACGCGCTGGATCGTCTCTACCAGGCTCTGGCCAACGTCGCGCCGGACGACCAGGGCGTGGACTGGAACGAGCCGCAGGCACAGGCCTTCAAGGCCGCCATGGACGACGACTTCAACACGTCGGGCGCGGTGGCCGCGCTGTTCCAACTGGCCGGCGACGCCAACCGCACCGGCAGCGCGCGCACCGCGGGCCAGTTGAAAGGGCTGGCCGCCATCCTCGGCCTGTTGCAGCAGGATCCGCAGGCCTACCTGCGCGCGCCCACCCGCTACAAGCTGGGCGGGGCCGTGCCGTCGGCCGCCATGGACGACCACGCCATCCAGGCATTGATCGACGCGCGGGCCGCCGCCAAGCGCGCACGCGACTTCGCCGAAGCCGACCGCATCCGCGCCGCTTTGCGTGACGCCGGCGTCGAGCTCGAAGACAAGCCGGGCGGCGTCACCAACTGGCGCCGGGTTTGAGCCGCATCGAGGAGCCGCCCGTCATGCCGAGCGCCGAAGTCGCCGTCAGCAAGCCGCACTATTGGGAAGACGCCGTCGCCCACCTGGTGCGCCGCGACCGCATTTTGAAAAAACTCATCCCCCAGCATCCGGAGGTCTGGCTGACTCCGCTGGGCACGCCTTTCGTCACGCTGGCCCGCTCCATCGTCGGCCAGCAGATTTCCGTCAAGGCCGCCGAAGCGGCCTGGCAGCGGTTCGTACAGGCCGCCGGCGCGCGGCCATCGCCGACTTCCGTGCTGCGCGTGGGCGTGGACGGACTGCGCGAAGCCGGCCTGTCCAAGCGCAAGGCGGAATACGTGCAGGACCTGGCGACGCATTTCAGCGAACGCAAGGTCCATCCGGATCGCTGGCCCCTGATGGAAGACGAGGCGGTGATCGAAGAACTGGTCGCCATCCGGGGCATCAGCCGCTGGACGGCGGAAATGTTCCTGATCTTCAATCTGCAGCGGCCGGACGTCCTGCCGCTGGATGATCCGGGATTGCTGAAGGCGATCTCGCTACACTATTTCAGCGGCGAACCCGTCTCGCGCTTCGAGGCGCGGGAGGTCTCGCTGGCCTGGCAACCCTGGCGTACCGTGGCAACCTGGTATCTGTGGCGCAGCCTGGACCCGCTCGCGGTCTAGCCTGCCCCCGATGCCGCATGGCCCAACAACGGAACCACACCTACATGCGCAATACCTTCCTGGATTTCGAACAACCGCTGGCCGAGCTCGACAATAAGATCGAACAGCTGCGCTTCGTGCAAGCCGACTCCGCGGTCGATATCTCCGACGAAATCGCACGCCTGCAGCAGAAGAGCCAGGCCCTGGCCAAGGAAATCTACGGCAAGCTGACGCCGTGGCAGACCGCGTTGGTCGCCCGCCATCCGCAGCGGCCGTACACCCTGGATTATGTGCGGGAAATCTTTACGGATTTCCATGAATTGCATGGCGACCGCATGTACGCCGACGACCAGTCCATCATCGGCGGCCTGGCGCGCTTCAACGGCACCTCCTGCATGGTCATCGGGCACCAGAAGGGCCGCGACACCAAGGAGCGCGCCGCGCGCAACTTCGGCATGCCGCGTCCCGAAGGCTATCGCAAGGCCCTGCGGCTGATGCGCCTGGCGGAAAAATTCGATATCCCCGTATTCACCTTCGTCGATACGCCGGGCGCCTATCCCGGCATCGGCGCGGAAGAGCGCGGCCAGTCCGAAGCCATCGGCCACAACCTGTATGCCATGGCCGAATTGCGCGTACCCATCATCGCCACCATCATCGGCGAAGGCGGTTCCGGCGGCGCGCTGGCCATTGCCGTGGGCAACGCGGTGCTGATGCTGCAATACGCCACCTATTCGGTGATTTCCCCCGAAGGCTGCGCGTCCATCCTGTGGCGCAGCGCCGACAAGGCGCCCGAGGCTGCCGAGGCCCTGGGCATCACCGCGCCGCGCCTGAAAGACCTGGGGCTGATCGACCGCGTGGTCAACGAACCCGTCGGTGGCGCGCACCGCGATCCGCGCGTCATGGCGCGTTTGCTGCGGCGCTCGCTCAGCGACACCCTGCGCCAGTTGTCCGGCATGAGCGCGGACCAACTGGTGGAACAGCGCCTGCAACGCGTCCTGGCATACGGCCGCGTCCAGGAAGCCCGCGTCTAGGTAAACGGTACCCGTGCCATGGCGTCCGGCGTAGCGATCCCAGGCACCGGCGCCGGCCGTGGCGATCCTCCTTCCAGGCCGGGAGATCCGGCGCTCGCGTTGACGCGGGCCTTGCGCGATGCCCTGGTGTCGATGTCGGCCACGTCGCCGCCGCTGGGCGTCGCGGTCAGCGGCGGGGCGGATTCGGTGATGCTGGCGGTCCACGCCGCGTCGGTCCTGCGCGAGTTCGCGCGAGATGCCGAAAAGCCCTTGCATCTCCTGCATGTGCACCACGGCCTGTACGAACAGGCCGACGAGTGGGCGGATGCCGTGCGCCAACTGGGCGCCGCGCTGAACGCCCATGTCCACATCCTGCACGTCCAGGTCGACACTGCGGACGGAAGCGGCATCGAGGCCGCCGCCCGCCAGGCGCGTTACGCCGCCATGGCCGAAGCCGCCGCGCGCCAGGGCCTGCGGCATATCCTGTTGGCCCATCATCGCGACGACCAGGCCGAGACCGTCCTGCTGCGCCTGCTGCGGGGCGCCGGTCCCGCCGGGCTGGCGGCCATGTCGCCGCGCACCGAGCGCGACGGCGTGGTCTACCTGCGGCCATGGCTGGACGTGCCGCGCGCCACCATCCGCCAGGCCGCCGATGCTTACACGGCCGCGCACGGCTGGCAGCCGGCCCAGGATCCCGCCAACGCCGACGAACGCTATACCCGTGCCGCCCTGCGCAAACTGCTGGTGCCGGCGCTCGATGCCCGCTGGCCCGGCTGGCAGGCGATCGCGGCCCGGCATGCCCGCCAGGCCGGCGAAGCCGCCCAGATTCTGGAAGAGGTCGCCCGCGAGGATTTCGCCGCGCTGGAGCCATCGGCTTCGGGAGACAGTTTTTCCCTGGCGAGGTGGCGGCAGCTGTCGCCCGCCCGCCAGGCGCAGGTGCTACGCCACTGGCTGGCCGGGCAGGGCGCGCGCATGCCGACCGAAGCCCGTCTGGCGGAGCTGCTGAAGCAATTGCGCCAGTTGCACAGCCTGGGGCATGACCGCCATCTGGTATGGAACCATGCCGATCATTGCGTGCGCTGCGTACGCGGCCGCGTCAGCGTCGGGCCTCGGGAAGACCGTTGATCGGCGCGCCCCATCGTGGCAGCGCGGTTGCGCGGTCCGGCGGCCCGGCGGGCGCGTGGCCGCGTCCCTGAGCACCGAACGCCGTTGAACTTCAGCGATTTTTCCCGAACACGCTAAAATACCCAGCTTTGCCTGCCGCGCATGACGGCAAGTTTCCAGCCAGAGTACGAGATGTCCCTGATCGTTCACAAGTATGGCGGTACCTCGATGGGCTCGGTCGAGCGCATCAAGAACGTGGCGCGCCGCGTCGCGAAGTGGCATGCCGCCGGCCACAAAGTCGTGGTCGTGCCCTCCGCCATGGCAGGGGAAACCAATCGCCTGCTGGGCCTGGCCCGCGAAATCACGCCGCAGCCCGACGGCCGCGAACTGGACATGATCGCCGCCACCGGCGAACAGGCGTCCAGTGGGCTGCTGGCCATCGCGCTGCAGGCCGAAGGCGTTCCGGCGCGCAGCTACGCCGGCTGGCAGGTCCCGGTGCGCACCGATTCCGCCTACACCAAGGCCCGCATCACCTCGATCGACGACGCCCGCATCCGCGCCGACCTGGACGCTGGCCGCGTTGTCATCGTCACGGGCTTCCAGGGCATCGACGAGGAAGGCCACATCACGACGCTGGGCCGGGGCGGTTCGGATACCTCCGCCGTCGCGGTGGCCGCCGCCCTCAAGGCCGACGAATGCCTGATCTACACGGACGTGGACGGCGTCTACACGACCGATCCGCGCGTCGTGCCGGAAGCGCGCCGCATGCCCGTGGTGTCCTTCGAGGAAATGCTGGAAATGGCCTCGCTGGGCTCCAAGGTCCTGCAGATCCGCTCCGTCGAGTTCGCGGGCAAGTATCGCGTGCCGACGCGCGTGCTGTCCTCGCTGACCGACCCCATGATTCCGCTCGACGAGGAAATGCGCTCGGGCACGCTGATTACCTTTGAGGATGACGAAAAAATGGAAGCCGCCGTTGTCTCCGGCATCGCCTTCAGCCGCGACGAAGCCAAGATCACCCTGTTCGCCGTGCCGGACAAGCCGGGCATCGCCTACGCCATCCTGGGCCCCGTCGCCGCCGCCAACATCGACGTCGACATGATCGTGCAGAACCAGTCGGTCGCGGGCACCACGGACTTTTCCTTCACCGTCAACCGCAACGAATTCCTGCGCACCATCGACGTCCTCAAGCGCGACGTCATGCCCGCCGTGCACGCCCGCGAACTGGTCACCGACGACAAGGTCTGCAAGGTCTCCATCGTCGGCATCGGCATGCGCTCGCACGTCGGCGTCGCCAGCCTGATGTTCCAGACGCTGTCGAACGAAGGCATCAACATCCAGATGATCAGCACCAGCGAAATCAAGACCTCGGTGATCATCGACGACAAGTACATGGAACTGGCCGTTCGCTCGCTGCACAAGGCCTTCGGCCTGGATCAGGCGCCGGGCGAAAAGGCCTGAGCCTGCCTCTGTTGAATTCGCTGCCCTCGTCCCCGGTTGAACGGGCCGGATGACAGCGAAGCCCGCGGTTCTTATGCTAGAATCGCGAATTCTTCGGAGACGTGCCCGAGAGGCTGAAGGGGCTCCCCTGCTAAGGGAGTATGTGGCTAAAAACTGCATCGTGGGTTCGAATCCCACCGTCTCCGCCAAGACACCCATCAGACCCGTTCTGATGACGAAAAACCCGCACAGCGCGAGCTCTGCGGGTTTTTTGTTCACACCAGGATGATCGACTCGCTATAGGCCGCGACTTTTTCGTTGTGTGTAATCAGGCGGCGTGCTTCCGGGTAGCGTTCGGCTCTCAGCAATCGCCCGCGGGGCAATGTGGGTGCCCAGAAGTACATTCACGTATGGGGCCACCTGAGAACAGGTCAGCGATCTGATCATTGTCGTCGTCGATATCATCGGGGACTTCTAAGCGGCCCTTCGCCACGCCGAGCCGTCTGTTCGTTGCCAACTTTGGTATCGCGACCAACTTCGCAGCCGGCCGGCCGTTGCGCGCTATGACGATCTCATTTTCCTTGCCAAGTTCGATCGCCTCGATCAACTTGGAAAGCGTTGTTCTGGCCTCATGAATGCCCACGAAACGCATGTTTTTCTCCCTGGGAGCAACGTTAGCTTAGGCTAGCTGACGTTGTGCAGCACGGACGGCTTTGGCGCAGGACTCGGTTCGTGTTGTAACGCCAGCTTGCTGCCCAACCGCTGCCTACTTCCCGCTGCGCTGTTCCCGCACGTAATCCCACGACGCGCCGATCAGCGCACGCGCGGCGGCTTCGCTGGCGGTGGGGTCGCGTTCGGCGACGGTGCGGGCGAGCGTGGTCCAGTCGGTGGCGGATTGCTGGCGGCGCTCCTTGGAGCCGAACACCACGCTCTTGCCGCGCACCATGACGCGCCACAGGGACTGGTTGGAGATCAGTTGGTACATGTCCGACAGCCACTTGCTGTTGGACATGGCGATCAGCAGCGCCTGCGCGGACAGCACTTCGCGCTTGTAGATCGTGGCGCTGGCGTCGTTGTCGGCCAGGATACGCAGATGGTGGGTGGCTTCGACGAATTGGTCGATGTCTTCCTGGGACGCCAGGCGTGCCGCCCGCGACGACGCCAGGCCGAGCAGCATGGCGCGCAGTTCGTACAGCTCGGCGATTTCCGCCATGTCGACTTCGATCACCCGGCAGCCGAAACGTGGCAGCTTTTCGACGAAGTGATGTCGTTCCAGCTGCGCCAGCGCGTCGCGTATGGTCGCGCGGCTGACCTTGTATTCCTCCGCCAATGCGATTTCGGGAAGGCGCGCGCCGGAAGGGATTTCGCCGTCCAGGATGGCTTGCAGGAGCTTGTCCGCGACCTGCTCGGGCAAGGATTGGGGGCTGTAGCCGCCGGCGTCGGCGCGGCGGCGCGGCGTGCTGGGCGAGCGGGGAGTGCGGGGCGTGGCGTCGGCCTCGGTCATGGGCGGCAAATAAGTCCTGTGTCCTGATGCGCGCGGCTGCGTGAACGAAGGGAATCTTACCGCGCCGCGTACCCGCCGGCGTGCGGCCGCCCTGCGGGAAATCCCCGGGTTCACACATCATGTCGACATGTCGACAATGGTATCGACCGTCTTCCAGGAGGCTGGCTCGCCTGGCTGTGTAGCCGACGCCAACCGCCCGTCAGGCGGATCTGACGCGCGCACGTACGCGCCTACCGCGACCTCGACGCCAGGTCGCATCGTCAAGGGGAATTGACGTGAACAGTGCTGTTAACAAGCAGTGGCGGCCAGGCCGGTTCCTGGCCCTGTCCGCCGCATCCTGGCTGATCCACGCCGCCGCCACGGCCGCGAGTTCGCTATGTCCCGCGGGATCGATACAGCTGATCGTGCCGTGGCCGGCCGGCGGCGGCACCGACCTGCAGGCCCGCGTCATCGCCGAACCGCTTGCCCAGCGCCTGGGCAAGCAGATCGTGGTGGTGAACCGGCCGGGCGCCGGTGGCGTGGTGGGCACCAACAGCTTCGTCAACAATGCGAAGCCCGACGGCTGCACGCTCTTGCTGGCGACCGGCGCCGCCAATACCGCCGCGCCATATCTGTTCAAGGACCTGCAGTACGACCCGGTGGCCGACTTCACCCCGGTCGCGTTCATCGCCGCCGCGCCCAACGTCCTGTACGTAGGCAGCAAGTCCCCCTACAAGACCGCGCAGGACTTCATCGCGGCGGCCCGCGCCAACCCGGGCAAGTACACCTACGGCAGTGGCGGCATCGGCGCGTCCAGCCACCTGGCCGGTGCCTTGTTCACCAAGCTGGCCGGACTGGATATGGTCCACGTGCCATACCAGGGGGCGGCGCCCGCGCTGGCCGCGCTGCTGGGCGGGCAGGTGGACATCTCCGTCGACACGGCGGCGCAGATCGCCCAGGTGCGTTCGGGCGGCCTGCGTGCGCTGGCCGTGGCGTCCCAGCGCCGCCTGCAGGCGCTGCCCGACGTCCCGACCTTCGACGAAGTCGGTGTCAAGGGGCTGTACTACGCCTTCTGGGGCGGCGTGGCGGGGCCCAAGGGCATGCCGCCGGCCATGGTCCAGGAGCTGAACCAGGCCGTCAACGACGTCGTGAACGAGCCCAAGGTGCGCGACTATTTCATCGCCAACGGCGGCGAAGTGAATCCCATGACGCCAGCCGCGTTCAAGTCCTTCTGGCTGGATGAATTGAAACGCAACAAGGACATCGTCGCGCTGGCAGGGGCAAAGGCGAATTGAGCGCCGGCGAACCCCGGCATTCGGAGGAGACTAGCGTATGAAAGAAGTGAAAATCGTCGTCACCATGGATTGCGAGCCCAGGAAGCATGCGGCCCACCCCGAAGCCACGGGGCCGGCGGAGTGGTCGCTGGGGCAGCGCGCGGTCGAGGGCTATGCGGACATCGCAAGCCGCTTCGGGCTGCCGGTGACCTTTTTCGTCCATCCCGAAACCGCCATCGAGCAGGCGGCGGTCTACGACCGCTTGCGCAACCAGGGCGCCTGCCTGGGCCTGCACGTGCACGCATGGAAGTTCGCCATGTCGTACCACGCGGGCAAGCGCTATATGTCGCATTACGGCGCGTTGTCGGATGCGGAGCAATACGGGGTGCTGGGGGAGGCCGGCGCACTGTGGAAACAGGCGCTGGGCGACTGGCCGCTGTACTTCCGGCCGGGCACGTTCTCGGCCAACGACAGTATCTTCAGGATCTTGGCGGACATGGGCTTTCGCGGAGGGTCCTGTTCCGTACCGGGCCGGATGATGCCGGAGATGCAGGCAATCTGGGCCGGCGCGCCGGCGGACGCGCATCGCACGCATCCGAGCTTCCGGCAGATCGCCGGCGCGATGGACTTCGTCAATATGCCCGTGGCGGTGGATTTCTCGCGCTCGCTGGCCACGTCCAAGGGCTGGGCCTTCCATCCCGATCTGCGCCCGGACACCGATTGGGCTACGCAGTACGGGTTGAGCTACGACGAAATCGCGGAAAGCATGGTCCGGCAGCTTGTCGAACGTGCTCCGCGCGTGCCGGTTATCAACCTGATCTCGCACAACCACTACGACTATCGCGATGACAGCGATCCGGCGCGTATCCGCTACGAGCAGTCCTTGACCGCGCTTCACGCGGCGTGCGACAGGGCGGGTATCAAGCCGGTAGGCGCGACCTTGCAGCAGGTGGTGGACGAAGTGCTTGCCCTGCCGGCGGACGTCGCCGCGCCGGTTTTCGAAGGCAACATCATGGACAAAGAGGCCGGCAAGGCCTGAAAATCCCACGGCGCTTCATTCACCGCGAACCAAGGAAAACGCAATGCCGTACGTACGTATAGAAATGCTGGAAGGCCGCACCGAGGAACAGAAGGCGGCGATCGCCAAGGTGGTGACGCAAGCCATGGAGGACCACGCCGGCGCGCCGCCGCAAAGCGTCTTCGTGGTGTTCGAGGATGTGGCTCGGGAAAACTGGGCGGTTGGCGGAACATTGATCTCGCAACGCAAGCCCGCCGCATCCTAGACGGTTTTTCAATCAGGGCGACGAGCCCCACGACGCCTGTTGCTCCGCGCCGCGCCGGCGGCGACCAATGCGCGCCGCAGCCGCGCCAGGAGCGGGTCGGCCCCGCTGGCGCGGCGCCAGATCAGCGAGATCGACATGCGTGGCAACAGGGCGTCGGTAGCGATCGCGTGCAGCCGCCCCGTGGCGATGTGCGGGCGCGCAAGGGCCTGCGGCGCGATTCCCAGCAGATCCGTCGCGGCCACGATCTCCATGTTCGAATGGGCCGACACCGATTCGATCGTCGGGGCCGGCGGCACCATGCCGCGCTCCAGGAACAACTCGTCAAAGACCAGCCGGGTGGATGAAGGGACGGGCTGAAGCACCCAGTGGTGTTGCGCCAGCGCCGCCAGATCCACGCGGCGGTGCGTGCTCAGCGGATGCCCTGGCCGGCACACCAGGCAGCGCTGCTCGTCATACAGCTTGAGCTGTTCGATGCGCGCTTCGTGCGGGGCCTTCGCCCATGGCGTGCCGACGCGGCCGATGATGCAATCGAGTTCCCCGCGCATCAAGGTATCGGTCAATCCTTCCACCGTGCCTTCCGAAATTTCGATCTGCACGTCGGGCGACTCTTCGAGCAGCAGCGACAAGGCCTTGGGCAGCAGTTCCAGCGTCGCCAGCGTGAGCGCGCCGACACGCAGGCGCAGTCCTTCATGCTGCTGGGCGCGTAAGGCTTCTTCGTGAGCAGCGCCTACTTCGGCCAGGGCGATCGAAAAACGCCGCAGCGCGGCGCGCGCGGCCGGCGTCAGCAGCACGCCCTGCGCGGTGCGCTCGACCATGCGGATGCCGAACTGGGCTTCCAGTTCTTTCAGCATGGCGCTGACGGCCGGCTGGGTCAGGTGCATGGCCTGCGCCGCGCGCGTGATGGATTTTTCGCTTTCCAGCAGATGCATCAGGTGCAGGTGCCTGAGCTTGAGGTGCCCGTAGGCGAAATCGCGGTCGTCCGGCATCGTGGCAGTCATAGGCTTTTTTTATATCCCCATCCAAATTATCCGTTACTTGCCGGCGCGCAGGTAGGTGGATACTGGCAGCACCAATACAAAGACATGCGGTTGCCCGACAGCCGCGGATCCAAGGGGTTAGACCATGAAACGAGTAATGGCCGCGATGGCGTTCGCGGGTACGATTGTGTGCGTGGCGGGCGCGATGCAGCCCGCGTCGGCCGCGGGTTATCCCGACCGGCCCATCCGGCTGATCACGCCTTTCCCGCCCGGCGGAGGCTCCGATGTGGTGGCGCGGATCATCGGCGAAAAGCTGGGCAGCCTGCTGGGGCAGGGCGTCATCATCGAGAACAAGGCCGGCGCGGGCGGGAGCCTGGGCACCGCCTTCGTCGCGCGCGCCGCGCCCGACGGCTATACCCTGGTGCTGGGCAGCACCGCCACGCACGCGATCAACCCCAGCCTGTACAAGGACCTGGGCTATGACCCCATCAAGGATTTCGCGCCAGTTTCGCCGGTCGCGTCCACGCCGCTGCTGCTGATGGTCAATGCCTCGGTGCCCGCCAACAACGTGGGCGAACTGATCGCCCTGGCGAAAAAGCGTGGCGCCAGCAACGAAATGACGTTCGCATCGGCCGGCACAGGCTCGGCCCAGCACCTGGGCGGTGAGCTGTTCAAGATGATGACCGGAACCAGGATCATGCACGTGCCCTATAAAGGTGCGGGCCCGGCCCTGGTGGACCTGATGGCGGGCCAGGTCGACATGGATTTCGACACGATGGGCTCGGCGCTGCCGCAGGCGGGATCGCCCAAGCTGAAGGTGCTGGGCATCAGCAGCCTGTCGCGCAATCCGGCGCTGCCGAAGGTGCCCGCGATCGCGGAATCGGTGCCCGGCTACGAAATGATCACCTGGTACGGCTTGTTCGCGCCCCGCGGTACGCCGCCGGAGGTCGTCGAACGCTTGAACGCGGCGGTCAAGCAGGCGCTCGACGCCAAGGACGTGCGGGACAAGTTCGCCACCCTGGCGATCGAGCCGACATGGAGTTCCTCAGCCGACTTCGCGGCCCTGGTGGACCGCGACGTGCCGAAGTGGCGCAAGGTCATTGAACAATCCGGAGCCAAAGTTGACTAGCAAGCCATCCATGGAGGTGCCGGCGGTGGATACCATCGCCTGCGAGAACATCGACCGCGCGATGAATATCGAGATGCGGGACCATGGCAGCCTGCCGCGCGGCATGAAATGGTCCATGTACCTGATGGCGCGCGAGGCCGCGGGCATGTCGCTGGTGCAGGCCGCCGCGCAAGAATTCGATCGCGCGCCCTGCCAGGTCCTGCTGGCCAGCGGCGCGGCCGTGCCGGACCACATGCCGGTGGGCGAGAACGACGGGCCCATCGGCACGGCGGCGCTGGCGCGCGCGCTGGTGGCGATCGGCCACACCGTGCGCATCGTCACCGATGGCGCGGCCGCGGCGCCGTTTCGCGGGCTGCTGCGCGCCCTCGGCGTCCAGGCCGAGGTGCTGGAGATCGGCCTGGACGACGCGGGCATGCAGCAGGAGCTGGCGCGGGCACATGACGTTTTCTGCGCCATCGAACGGCTGGGGGGCAATGCCAACGGCATCATCTACGGCGCCACCGGCGTGTCCCGCGCGCCGCACCGTGCCAATCTGGACCTGCTGTTCGACACGGCCCGGTCCCTGGGCAAGCGCACGATCGGCATCGGCGACGGCGGCAACGAAATCGGCTTCGGCAAGGTCCACGCGCGCCTGTCGCGGGAATGGCCGCAATACGACTATCGGCAGGCCACGCCCTGCGGCGGTGGCGTGTATTCGGTGGTCGAGACCGACGTGCTGCTGGTGGCCAACAGCTCGAACCTGGGCGCACATGCGGTAACGGCGGGGCTCGCCTTGCTGCGTGGCGATCTGTCGCTGTGCCATACCGCCGAGCAGGAATTCGCGCTGGCTCATGTCGGCGTAGGCCTGGGCCTGATCGACGGCGGCAGCGGCCAGTTGCGCCCCTGGTGCGACGGCGTGCCGCCGCGGGCCAACGCCGCGGTAGTGGAGATCATGCGCACCATCGTCGCCCAGTCGCTGGCGCCGGCGGGTCGCCGCGCCTTCTGAGCGCCGGTCGTCCGGCGTCCAGCCCCTGTTTCGAATGGAGATCCTGGAAATGACTGCAAGAAGAACACCGACCGCCAACCTGGAGCGGCTGAACCGTTTGATGGACGAGGCCGGGCTGGATGCGGTGGTCCTGCGTTCCGGCCAGAACTTCACCTATCTGTCCGGCGTGGTGTACCCGGGCACGCTCGCCCGTCATCAGGACCTGTCGGATTCGACGCGTGCGGTGCTGCTGGTGTGGCCGCGCCACGGCACCCCCGTCATCGTCGCCAACAAGACCGCGGCCGGCCTGGCGCGGCGCGACGCCTGGGTCGAGCAGGTCGTCAGCTACGAAGGCTATGTGCAGTCGCCCTATGAAAAAGTGGCGCAGGTACTGCAGGATGCCGGCCTCGGCAGCGCGCGCGTCGGCCTGGAGCGGGACTACGTCAACGTGCGCGATTGGGAGCTGCTGCGGCAGCATGCACCCGCGCTGCAAATGACCGACTGCACGGCGGTGATGGACAGGGTGCGTTGGGTCAAGACGGATGAAGAAGTACGGATGATCCGGCGCGCCGCCGATCTGCTGGACGATGTCTACCAGGAGGTGTTCGAGCGCATACGCCCTGGCGATACGGAACGCAAGATCCATGCTGACATGATGGCCACCTGCCTGTCCAAGGGCTTCGAATGGGCGCATGGCATCCTGAACTCCGACAAGAACACGATCCCCTACGCGGGTGAAAGCGACCTGGTGATAGCCGCTGGCGACGTGATACGCACCGACTATGTCGCCTACCTGCACGGTTATCCCGGCCATCAGTCGCGCAACGTGGTCATCGGCGAGCCCAGCGCCGAACAGCGACGCGACTACGAGATCAACCTGGACATCTATCGGACCGTGATCGACCGCTGCCGGGTGGGGGCGCGCGTGGGCGATCTATACGACTACGTGATGACGGAGTTCCAGAAGAACGATTGGTCGTACAACTCGCTGCTGATCGGCCATGGGGTCGGCGCGTGGTGGCACCAGCAGGAACCCATATTGCGCCGCGGCTCGGACGTGTTGCTGGAGGAAGGCATGGTGCTGGCGCTGGAGCCGCACAAGGACCACTGGCACGTGCAGGACATGGTGCTGGTGGGGAAGGGTGCGCCCACGCTGTTGTCGGCGAAGTTCAACACCGATCGGCCGTATATCGTGCCGGCGAAACAGCCTGGCTGACGTGCCAGGGTGTTAGCCGATGGGATGCCGGCGTGACTGGAGGGGTGGTGGAGGGGCAGTGGCGGGGGCCGCGGCTGTGGCCCCCTGGCCGCGATCCGGTTACTTGTTCAGGTACTCGCGGACCTTGTCGACCGAGTTGCTGCCGGCTTTATGGACGGCGTCGCGCAGTTGCTCGGGCGTGCAGCCGAATTCCTTGGTCCAGTAGCGCATTTCCCAGTCTTCTTCCAGCGCGATGCGCGAGCGGTCGCGCGGGCCGCGGTCGGTCAGGTTGTCGGACATGTTTTCCTCCTGGCTGAGAATGAGTCCGATATCCAGCAAACTCCATGCCGACGGTGGGGGCTGCCGCGCTGCGATGCTTGGGTTCAGGCGGGAGACGGGCTGCCGGAAAAGCCTATTCCACGGGGAAATCGAAGTAAGTCCGCGGGTAGGGCTCGTCGGCGAGCTGGAAATGCCACCATTCCGTTTCGATCGGCTTGAACCCCGCCTGGATCATCAAGGTGCGCAGCAGCAAGCGGTTGGCCTTCTGCGCCGGCGACAGCGCCGGGTACGACGGGTGTGATTCCCGGCCGAAGTAGTCATACGCCGTGCCGAAATCCAGCATGTCGCCCGGCGCGCCGTCGATAGCCGCGATGGCGACATCCATGGCGCTGCCCCGGCTGTGGCTGGATCTTTGCGCCAGATAGCCTTCCTTGAACAGGTTCTGTTTGTCGACCTCGGGAAAGTAGGCAGGCTTCATCTTTTCATCGCCCGGCGTCCCCGCCCAGGCGATGAAATCGTCCACGGCGCGCTGGGGACGATAGGCGTCCAGGAATCGCAGGGTCAGGCCATAGGGTTCGAGGTCATCGACGACCCGCATGGCGGCGCTCGCCGCCGCCTGCGTCAGCAGGCACTTGTTCGCGAGATACCCTGCGATCGGCCGGCCGATGAAGTTGTCGCTGCCGGCATACCGCATGTCGATCTGGACGCGGCGCGGCTTGTCCAGCTGGCTATATGCCGCGACATCGACGAAATCGGCGGGCCGTTCCCGAGTCGGCGCCGCGGCTGCCGGACCGTCGCCTGCAATCGTGCGTAGCGTCATCAGCGAGAGGAGGTCTGAAGGGCGAAACATAGGCATGTCGAGGTGTCTGCGGATCAGGGGATTATAGGTATGACGGATTCGCTCCTCGCGCCGTTCGCGTCTTCGTGCCCGTGCCGAATGCGGTCTTTCCCAACCGACGATGGGCGCCAGGCGCACCAGTCGCCCGGAACACAGCCCAGACCCATGGCACGTACGGAACCTTCCAGCGTGCGGCGTCCATGAGCCTGGAGCGCCGGCGGACCGGGAAGGGATAACCGGAGACGACACATGCAGATATGCGGGCCCGAGCTGGCGGCACTTACATTGATTGGAAGCTGCCTACCCATGGCGGCGGCTGGGGGTGAAGCGGCCGTGAAATACCCTGAGCGACCGATTACCCTGGTCGTGGGGTACGCGCCCGGCGGCGGCGTCGACATCCTGGCCCGCCTGCTCGCGGGCCAGCTGTCGGAAGACCTGGAGCAAAAAGTCCTGATCGAAAACCGGCCTGGCGCGGCAAGCAACATCGCTGCGGAGTCGGTCGCACGCGCCGCGCCTGATGGCTACACGCTCTATATCAGCACGCATCCACGTCCGCCGCGCCCGGTGGAACAACCTCAATCATGGATGGACCCGGCGGCGGCGCTGGCGCCCGTGGCGCTGCTGGCGACGGTCCCGAACGTGGTTGTCACGGGCATGCGGACGCCGGTCACCAGCATTGCCGGCCTCGTCGAACTGGCGAAGACGTATCCGCGTTTGCTGAGCTACGGGTCGCCAGGCGTGGGCTCGCCGCCGCATCTGCTGGGTGAACTATTTCTGAGCAGGACGCAGACCGAGCTACTCCATGTGCCCTATCGTGGCGGCGCGCTGGCGATTCCGGAGGTCATCGCTGGCAGGCTGGATGCATTGTTCATATCGTTGCCCGGCGCGCTGCCGCACATACAGGCAGGGACTGTACGTGCGTTGGCGGTGATGTCCGAGCGCAGGGCTTTGGCGATCGACCATATACCCACCATGGAGGAGTCTGGTGTCATCGGTATGGACATGGAAACCCGCTTCGGCCTGATGGCGCCGGCCGGCACGCCGGAGGACGTCATCGCTCGCCTGAACAGGGCTGTCAATGCCGTTCTCATGAACCCGGCGCTGCAGGCGGGCTTCATAGCGCGCGGGTATGTGGCGCCTTTGGGCCGTAATACGCCGGAGTCCTTCCAGCAGTTGGTCGCGGCGGAAGCGGCCAAGTGGGACGCGATCCCTCGGGTCGATGGTGCAAGCGGCTTGCATTAGAGTCGCGTCCTGGTCGGGCGCCAGACAGTGTGTATGGCGACGCGACGCCAGACCTCAGCCTTCTGGCTGCGTCGCCATTTTCAATTCCTTGCTCAGGACCACGCTTCGGTAGTTGGCATGCTTCCATTGCACATACTCGACGAAGCGGTAGCCGAGGGATGCGTACCAGCGTCTCAAATGCGTGGCCGGCTCCGCCGTATCGAGAGCGATCTCGCGCGCGCCGCTCGCCAGGGCGCGCGCTTCGACCAGTGCCATCAGGCGCGCCCCCAGGCCGTGCTTCTGCAGGACGGGATCCACCGCCAATTGCGCCACGCCAGCCACCTCCGGACGTTCCAGCCAGGGGCTGCCACGGGTACGTTCCGGCGGCTTGAACAGGACGGTCCCGACATAGGCGCCATCGAGCAGGGCGACATGGCATTCACCCTGCGCCATGCGCGCCCGCGTGACTTCGTCGGTCTGGTCGACCGCCAGGTAGCGCAGACCCATGCCGCCAAGCTGCGCGTAGGCGCGGTGCAGCAGGGCCGTCAGCCGCGTAATGTCGTCGCTCGGCTTGGCTAGGCGAATCTCGATGGAATCGGATAAAGGGCGATTGGCGTGCTGATCGGGCATGTGCGTCGGTCAAGTAACAGGCGTGCCCGTTTTCGCAGTCAGGGCCGGCAGACTATGATTCTACTTTTCCCCCGCCGGACCCAAGATCATGTCCCACTCCATCGTTTCCATCGCGCCGGATATCGTTTGCGGCAACGACAGGCCTTTCGTGCTGTTCGGCGGCATCAATGTGCTGGAGTCTCTCGATCTGGCCTTGCGGGCGTGCGAGCACTACCAGAACGTGACGCGCAAGTTGGGCATCCCTTACGTTTTCAAGGCGTCGTTCGACAAGGCGAACCGGTCGTCGATGCACTCCTATCGGGGGCCCGGGCTGGAAGAGGGGCTGAAGATATTCGAAGCGGTGAAGGCGGAATTCGGTGTGCCGGTGCTCACCGACGTGCATGAACCCTGGCAGGCGGATCCGGTCGCGCAGGTCGTCGACGTGTTGCAGTTGCCGGCCTTCCTGGCCAGGCAGACCGACCTGGCGGTGGCGCTGGCCCGGACAGGGCGCGTCATCAACGTCAAGAAGCCGCAGTTCATGAGTCCGTCGCAGATCCAGAACGTGGTCGAGAAAATCGTCGAGGCCGGCAATGAGCAGGTGATCCTGTGCGATCGCGGCAGCA
Organism: Bordetella genomosp. 8; assembly: GCF_002119685.1. Classification (NCBI taxonomy): domain Bacteria; kingdom Pseudomonadati; phylum Pseudomonadota; class Betaproteobacteria; order Burkholderiales; family Alcaligenaceae; genus Bordetella; species Bordetella genomosp. 8. The sequence continues at coordinate 1,671,818 of NZ_CP021108.1, forward strand.
GTTTCGGCTACGACAATCTGGTGGTCGACATGCTGGGATTCGGCGTGATGAGGAAAGTCAGCGGCAACCGGCCGGTGATCTTCGACGTGACGCATGCACTGCAGCAGCGCGCCGCCGGCGCGGCGGCGTCAGGCGGGCGCCGCGAGCAGGTCGTGGAGCTCGCGCGTGCAGGCATCGGCGCCGGCCTGGCCGGCCTGTTCCTGGAGGCGCATCCGGACCCGGACAACGCCAAATGCGACGGCCCCAGCGCCTTGCCGCTGGACAAGCTGGAGCCTTTCCTGACCCAGCTCAAGCGGCTCGACGACCTGGTGAAGTCCTTCGAGCCGCTGGACATCCACTGATTCACCCTCCTGTCGCCCCCTGGGCCGCGGCGGCCACGATCCAGCTCCTGAACGCGACGACGGCGTCGTCGTCCGCGCGATCGGTGTTCACCACCAGGGTGTAATCCGGGCCGCGCCAGATCGGCTCGGATAGGGGGCATACGAGCCGGCCCGTCGCGATCTCGCGCTCGATGAGCGGCAGCGACGCCAGCGTGACGCCCAGGCCTTCGGCGGCCGCGCCCAGCTGCAGATACACGTGGTCGAAATGCAGGTCGCGCAGGCCGCGCAATCCGGAAATCCCGGCCGCGCGCGACCAGTCGGACCATGCGGTGCGCGTGCTCGCCGAATGCAGCAGCGTGTGATTGCGCAAGTCCGCGACCGTCCTGATCGGCCGGTTCGACAACAAGGACGGACTGCAGGCGGGCAGGCGCAGGTCCGGCATCAAGGTCGTGGAAACGACACCCCCCGCATCCTCGAGGCCGGAACGCACGCCGATATCGTAGGCGTCGCCCACATAGCGCAGCCTGCGCGAACTGGTCGACAGCCTGACCTCGATGTCCGGGTAGCGGGCCTGAAAATCTCCCAGCCGTGGTATCAGCCAGCACAGCGCGAAGCTGGCCAGGGCGTTCACACGCACGATGCCGCTGGCGCGACGCGTGCTCGACGCACGCCGCAGGCGGGTAGAGGAATTGTTCAGGCGGGCAAATGCGCTTTTGACGTCATTGAGCAGCGCGGCGCCTTCGTCGGTGGGCACCACGCCGCGGGGGCGGCGCTCGAAAAGCGGCACGCCGAACCAGTTTTCCAGCAGGCGGATCTGTTTGCCGACCGCCCAATGGGTGACGTGCAGGTCGGCCGCGGCGGCCGCGAAGCTGCCCAGGCGGGCAACGGCCTCGAAGTGGCGCAGCGCGTTCAAGGGTGGCAGATGTTCCGCGTCCGGCTGTGCGGACGCCTGTCCAGTGTCACGATCGTCGTCGGCCATGAGTGACTTTTTCTCCCGTCACGAGCAATTTTACGTCAGTTGTGGGTGCTTCTTGCCGCGCCTAGACTGGCGCAGTCATGGACCATTACTCCCGGCGCCAATGTTGAGATCGCCTGGCGCCCACCGAATCATGCGACGTTTTTCTTTTTCTTCCGCGATGGGCCGGATGGCCGCCAGTCCCCGGGCGCAGGCTGCGGGCGCGCCGAAGCGGGTCCTGTGGATGGCCTGCATGGCGCATGCGCTGCATGACGGGTACACGGACATGATCTACGTCCTCCTGCCCGTATGGCAGGCCGACTTCGCGCTCAATTACGGCGCGCTCGCCATCCTGCGCGGCATCTACGCGGGCACGATGGCGACGCTGCAGCTGCCTGCCGGCCGCCTGGCGCGCAAATTCGGGACGCGGGCCACGCTGGCCTGCGGCACGCTATTGGCGGCGCTCGGCTATGCCGTCGCCGGCTGGTCGGCCACCTTGCCGGGCCTGTGCGTCGCCCTGGCCGTCTCCGGCATCGGCTCCAGCACCCAGCATCCCTTGGCCTCCGGCGCCGTGTCGCGCGCCTACGGCCGCGGCGCGAGAGGACCGCTCAGCATCTACAACTTCGCGGGCGACCTGGGGAAATCCGCGCTGCCCGCGGCGATCTCCCTGCTGATGGTCGTCATGCCGTGGCGCCATGCGCTGTGGGCCGTATCGCTGCTGGGTTTGGCCGCCGCGGCGCTCATCGCGCTTTTTCTTCCGGCCGTCGCGAACGCGCCGTCCGCCGCCAAGGAAACAGCCAGCCGCGACGGACAGGGTTCGGGATCGGGCTTCTGGCTGCTGTTCGCGATCGGCGCGCTGGATACGGCCGTGCGCATGGGCGTGCTGACCTTTCTGCCCTTCCTGCTGAAGGCGAAAGGCATCTCGCAGCCGATGATGGGGACGGCGCTTGCCCTGGTCTTCATCGGCGGCGCCGCCGGCAAGTTCGCATGCGGCTGGCTGGGCGCGCGCGCCGGCGTGATCGGAACCGTGATCGCGACCGAAGGCGGGACGGCCGCCCTGATCCTCGCCTTGATCGTGCTGCCGCTGACCCCCGCGCTGGTGCTGCTGCCCGTGCTCGGCCTGATGCTGAATGGCACGTCGTCCGTCCTGTACGGGACGGTGCCCGAGTTGACGCCCATCGAACGCACCGAGCGCGCGTTCGCGCTTTTCTATACCGGCACGATCGCCTCGGGCGCGCTGTCGCCCGTCGCCTACGGCGTGCTCGGCGACCATCTCGGCGTGAACAGCGCAACGGTGGCGGCGGCGTTGACGGCGCTGGTCATCGTCCCGCTGGCGCTCGCGCTTGCGCCACGCCTGCGCCGCATCAGCGACGCCTGCTGAGTCTCGATGGACCCGGCAACGTCGCAGGGTCCGACCGCAACACGCTTCGTTCAAACAGGAGGTCTTCATTCATGGCAAGGACATTGATCATCACCGGCGGCAGCCGCGGCATCGGCGCCGCCACCGCGAAGCTCGCGGCGCGGCAGGGGTACGCGGTGTGCATCGCCTATCGATCCGACACGACGTCGGCCGAAGAGGTGGTGAGCGCGATCAAGGCGGCCGGCGGCGAGGCAATCGCCGTCAAGGTCGACGTCGCCAAGGAGGAGGACGTGATCGCTCTGTTCGACACGGCCGAACGCAGCCTGGGGCCCATCGCCGGACTGGTCAACAACGCGGCGATCATCGCCAGCCACAGCCGGGTCGAGGATATCTCGCATGAGCGGCTGCAGCGGATGTTCGCGGTGAATGCCATCGGCCCGTTCCTGTGTTCGCGCGAGGCCGTGCGCCGCATGTCGACCCGTCGCGGCGGCGCGGGTGGCGCCATCGTCAACGTGTCGTCGTCTTCGGCCCAGATGGGTTCGGCCAACGAATACGTCGACTATGCCGCCACCAAGGGCGCGCTGGAGACGATGACGATAGGCCTGGCCAAGGAAGTCGCGCGCGAGGGCATCCGCGTCAACGGCGTGCGCCCTGGCCACATCTACACCGAGATGCATGCCAGCGGTGGCGAACCGGGCCGGGTCGACCGGCTGAAGGACACCATACCCATGGGCCGGGGTGGCCAACCGGAGGAAGTGGCAGAGGCCATCGTCTGGCTGTTGAGCGACAAGGCGTCCTTCGCCACGGGCGGCTTCCTGAACGTCAACGGCGGCAAGTAGGGCTTATCGGGCGGCTTCTTCCATCTGCGTGGTTTCCTGCACGATCCACGCTTCGAAGGCCGCGATCAGCGGCGACGCCTGGCCGCCTTTCGGATAGGCCAGATAGTAGGCGTTGCCCGTCTCCACGCGCAGGTCGAGCGGTGCCAGCAGGCGCCCCGTGCGCAGGTCGTCTTCCACGAAGGCGCGCTGCGCCATGACGATACCCAGTTCATCGACGGCCGCCTGGTAGGCCAGCGCCGAGTTCTCGAACTTCAGGCCGCTGTTGCCGTCTATCGTCGCCACGCGCGCGGCGGCCAGCCAGTCGGGCCAATCGGACGCCCGGTGCATCGAACAGAGCAGGACGAAGCGCGAGAGGTCCGCGGCGTCGCGGGGCGGCTCCGCGTTCCTGAACAGCCCCGGGCTGCAGACGGGCAGCAGGATTTCGCCGAACAGTCGCCGGCATATCGCGCCCGGAATGGGGGCGGGGCCGGAATGGATGCACAGGTCTACTTCATCGCGATCGAATTCCACCTGCTGGTGCGACGTCGTGATGTGCACGTCGATGTGGCGGTGCAAGGCATGAAAGCGCGCCAGGCGAGGGACGAACCAGCGTATCGCGAAGGTGGGCGGCAGCTTGATACGCAGGATGTTGTCGGTCGGCCGCGCGCGCAGCTGGCGCGTCTGCGCTTCGATCAGGTCGAAGGCCGCGCGCAGGGTCGCGGCGTAGCTGGCGCCTTCCGCGGTGGTCTCGATGCCATGGCGCAAGCGCTGGCACAGCGCCACGCCCAGCCACGCTTCGAGCTGGCTGACGTGGCGGCTGACGGCACCCTGGGTCACCGACAACTCCTGTGCCGCGCGCGTCAGGCTGCCATTGCGGGCGGTGGCTTCGAAAGCCCGCAGCGCGTTCAAGGGGGGAAGGCGTCTGGCCATCTGCTCTGATTTTTTCTCAGGGGAGCCTGCATTAATTTTGGTTTGAGCCGCCAGGGCTTGCAATTATCCTAGCGCAAAACCTCCGCGAACGAAGCGGAAAACCGTGCGGCCTTCGGGCGGCGCGCCAAGGATAAGCCGGGGTGCGGTGCAGCATCCCTGGAGGAGAAAAAATCATGCCAGCCACCATGCGCGATGGGGGCGGGGCGGGCGTTCCGCGCGCCGGCGGCCCCTTGCCGCCGGTCTCGGCGCAGCCGGCCACCGTCTTCGACAAGATATGGAACGCGCATCTCATCGCCCGCCTGGACGACGGGCGGGACCTGATCTTCGTCGATCGCCACGTGCTGCAGGAAACCACCAGCGCGGTGGCCTTCGCCAACCTGCAGCGGGAGGGCCGGGCAGTGCGGCATCCCGAGCTGACCATCGCCACGCAGGACCACATCGTTTCCACCGCACCGGGCCGCAACGAAGACAGCTATCCGGGCGGTCGAGAACTGCTGACCCTGATGCGGGCCAACGCCTTGCGGGGGCATATCCGGCATTTCGGCATCGAGGATCCGCGCCAGGGCATCGTGCACGTGATTGCGCCGGAGCTCGGCTTCGCCTTGCCGGGCAGCATCCTGGCCTGCGGCGACAGCCATACGTCGACGGCGGGCGGCCTGGGCGCCCTGGGCATAGGGGTGGGGACCAGCGAAGTCGAGCACGTGCTGGCGACCCAGACCCTGGCGCTGGCGCGGCCGGGCACGATGCGCGTGCGGTTCCAGGGCAGGCCCGGGGCTGGCATTACCGCCAAGGACCTGATCCTGCTCGCCATGGGCGCGCTGGGTGTGGCGGGCGGCCGCGGCTGTGCGGTGGAATACACCGGCGAGGCCGTGCGCGCGCTGTCCGTGGAAGGGCGCCTGACGCTGTGCAACATGTCCATCGAGCTGGGCGCGCGCATGGGGCTCGTCGCGCCGGACGACGCGACCTTCGATTATGTGCGCGGCCGCGAGTTCGCCCCGGTGGGCGCGGACTACGAGCGGGCGGTGCGGGCATGGCGTACCTTGCGCAGCGACGACGACGCGTCGTTCGATCGCGATGTGGTGGTCGATTGCGAGGGCGTGGCGCCGCAGGTGACCTGGGGCACCACGCCCGCCCACGTCGGCGGCGTCGACGGCAAGGTGCCGGATCCCGCCTTCTTTGCCGACGCAAGGCAGCGCGACGGCGTGGCGGCCGCGCTCGCCTATATGGGCCTGACACCCGGCACGCCGCTGGAGGGTATACCCGTGGACGTGGCCTTTATCGGTTCCTGTACCAATTCGCGGCTTTCCGATCTGCAGGCCGCGGCGGCCATCGTGCAGGGGCGTCGCGTCGCGCCGGGCGTGCGCGCCCTGGTGGTGCCAGGCTCGATGGCGGTGAAGCGGGAAGCCGAGGCCATGGGCCTGCACCGGATCTTCCGCGCCGCCGGCTTCGAGTGGCGCGAAGCGGGATGTTCGATGTGCGTCAGCATCAACGACGACATGGTGCCGGCGGGCGCACGCTGCATCGCCACCAGCAATCGCAATTTCGAGAACCGCCAGGGGCCGGGCAGCCGCACGCATCTGGCCAGCCCCGCCATGGTCGCGGCGGCCGCGCTGCGCGGGCACATCACCGACGTGCGCCGGGAGATGCGCTCATGAGACCCGCCGTCCGCGACATCGAGGGCGTCATGGCCGTGATGCCCATGGCGAACATCAATACCGACGCCATCATTCCGTCGGTATGGCTGCGTACCGCCACGGCCGACATGGGCAAGGGCCTGTTCGGCGGCTATCGCTACGACGGCCAGGGCCGCGAGCAGCCGGATTTCGTGCTGAACCGCGGGCCGTACCGGCACGCGCGCATCCTGCTGGCCGACGAGAATTTCGGCTGCGGCAGCTCACGCGAAGCGGCGGTATGGGCGCTGACGGGGTTTGGCATCGGCTGCGTGCTGGCGCCCAGCTTCGCCGACATCTTCTACGAGAACGCCTTTCGCAATGGCCTGGTGGCGGCGATCATCGATGGCGAGACCTATCGGCGGCTGCGCGACAGCGCGTCCGCCGACCCGGCCGGGCCGGCGCCGACATGCCGCGTCGATCTCGCCACCGCGACGGTCACCGGCCCCGACGGCGTCTCGCGTCCCTTCACGATTCCGGCGTCCCGCGCGCAGGCCCTGATGCGCGGCGACGACGAGATCGCCATGACCATGGCCCATCTGCCGGCCATCGAAGCGCACTACGAACGCATGCGCGCGGCCAGCCCCTGGCTGTTTCCCGCCGCGCTGCAAAGGAGCAATGCATCATGACCCGTCCCAGCCTGCGCGATGCCTTGAAGCGCGAAACGCCGCTGGTCACGCCGCTGGCGCACGACGCTTTGTCGGCGCGGCTGATAGAGCAGGCCGGCTTCCATGCCTTCGCGGTCGGCGGCTCGGCCATGCTGGCCGCGCGCCATGCCTATCCCGACATCGGGCTGATCGGCCTGACCGATATGGTGCAGGGCCTGCGCGATATCGCCGCCGCATCCAGCCTGCCGTTCATCGCCGATGCCGACGATGGCTATGGCGACGTCAAGAGCGTGGCGCGCCTGGTCGCCGCATACGAAGCCATCGGCGTCAGCGGCTTCCTGGTGGAGGACCAAAGCCGCGACCACAAGCAGCAGCGCGCCGACAAGGCCGCCCTGGTGGTCGACGAGGCCGTCATCGAAGCCAAGCTGAAGGCCGCCATGCAGGCACGGCGCAACCCGGAGACCTTCATCATCGGGCGTACCGATGCCTACGGTCCGCTGGGCCTGGATGCCGCGCTGCGACGCGCCGAACGCTTCCTGGCGCTGGGTGTCGATGGCGTCTTCATTGCCGGTTTGCGACGCGAAGAGGATTACCGGCGCGTAGGCGCGGCGCTGAAGGGCGCCTACCTGTCGGCGGCGATGTTCGAAGGCGGCGACACGCCCTGGTTGAGTCCCGCCGAACTCGGGGCGATGGGGTTCACGCAGGTTTCCTATCCGGCCAGCCTGATCCTGCGTGTGGTGCAGGCGTTGCGCGATGGCTTGTCCGCCTTGCGGCGCCATGCCGACGGCGCCGAGCGCCTGATTCCCATGTCGCGGGGCGCCGAAGTGCGGCAGGTGCTGGATGAGGCGACAGGCCTGGCCGGCTGGCGCGCCATCGAGGCAGGCCAGCCGCGCGGGCAATGAAGAAACCTTGATGGAAACGGAGGAGACCATGCATAAAAAAACCACCACTGGAGCCCTGGCGCGCTGTGCCGGCGTCGCCATACTGGCGCTTGCCATGCACGGCGCCGCGCAGGCCGAGGAAATCGTCGTCAGCAACTACGGCGTTTCCGCCAACGGCATGCCTTTCGCCGTGGCGATGGCCAAGGGCTTCTTCAAGCAGGAAGGCGCCAAAGTCACCGGCATCCTGACGTCGGCCGGCGGCGGCACCACGCTGCGCAACATGCTGGCCGGCAACGCGCCGTATGCCGAAGTCAATCCCAACGCCGTCATTGCCGCCGCGCAGCAGGGCGCCGACATCAGGATCGTCAGCGACAACGTGCTGACGGTGGCCGAATTCGTCTGGGCCGTCAAAAAGGACTCGCCCATCAAGTCGGTACGCGACCTCAAGGGCAGGAAGATGGGCTATACGAATCCACGCTCCACCAGCCAGGCGCTGGCGACCCTGGTGCTGCAATCGGGCGGCCTGAAGACGGAAGACGTGGAACTGGTCAAGACCGGCGGCTTCGGCGAAGGCGTCGCGGCGCTGGACACGGGGCTGGTCGACGCGGCGCCCATACCCGAGCCGCTGTGGTCCAAGTACCGCGACAAGTACCGCGCGGTTGCCGTGGCGCAGGACATGCTGCCGCCCATCGCCAACGTCATCGGCATCGCCGCCGGATCCGGCGTGTCGCCGGAACGGGAGGCCTTCATCAAGGGCGTGATCCGCGCGCGCCGGCTCGCCGTCGAATACATGGAAAAACACCCCGACGAGTCTGGCGATATCGTCGCCCAGGTCTACAACCTGGAACCCGCCGTGGCGCGCGCCGCCGTGCGCAACCTGGTGACCAGCCGCACCAGCGGCGTGCCGTACTGGGGCCCGGGCGACATCCACATGGACGGGCTGAAGCGCGCTGTCGATGTCCAGAAGATGGTCGGCGCCATCAAGGGCGACGTCGACCTGGACAAGCTGATCGACACGCGCTACCTGCCCGACGATCTGAAAAAGGTGAAGTAGATGGCCCAGGTTGCGCAAGTCCTTCCGCATGCCTTGCCTGGGCGGCGGCCCGGCGATCCCCGGCCGGGGGCAGGGGTGGCGCACGTCTCCATGCGTGGCGTCGACAAGCTTTTCACCCGTCCCGGGGGCGATCCCGACGATGCCGTCCATGCGCTGGGTCCCATCGACCTGGAGTTGCGCCAGGGCGAGTTCTTCGCCGTCGTCGGCCCGTCCGGCTGCGGCAAGAGCACGCTGCTGGAGCTGGTGGCGGGCCTGTCCACCGCCACGCGCGGCGAAGTGTCCTTCGAAGGCGACCCCATCGTCGGCCGCATCCCGGATGGCGTCGGCGTGGTGTTCCAGGAAGACGCCTCCTTTCCCTGGCTGACGGTGCGCGAGAACATCGCCTTCGGGCTGCGCCGCCTGAAGATAGCCGCGGCGGAGAAAAACCGGCGGGTGGACCGCGCCCTGGCCATGATGGGCCTGGCGCCGTTCGCGGAAAGCTATCCGGCGCAGTTGTCCGGCGGCATGCGGCAACGCGTCTGCATCGCCCGTACGCTGGTGACGGAGCCGCGCCTGATCCTGCTGGACGAGCCCTTCGGGGCGCTGGACCAGCAGACCCGGCTGCTGATGGGCGACGAAGTGCTGAACCTGTGGCGCAAGACGGGGGCGACGGTGTTCCTGATCACCCACGCGCTGGACGAGGCCGCGATGCTGGCCGATCGCATCGGCGTGATGTCGGCGCGGCCCGGGCGCCTGATCGACATCGTGGAAACCGGCTGGCCCCGCGACCGCGACAGCCGCATCGTGCAGGACGAGCGTTTCGGCGCCATCACCGCTCGCCTGTGGCGCGCGCTGCGCGAAGAGTCCATGAAATCCATCGGCGCCATGCAGCCGGGAGCGCGGCCATGAATCGCGCGCGCGTCTGGCGTATCGCCATCCTGGCCGGCTGCGTGGCGCTGCTGGAGGTCCTGTGCCTGACCGGCGTCATCGACAAGCTGACCATGCAGCCGCCGCACCGCATGGTCGTCGACATGTTCAACATGCTGGTATCCGGTTCGCTGAACGGCGCCATCGCCAAGACGCTGGGCAACGCCGCCGTCGCCTTCGTGGCGGCCGTCGTGCTGGGCGTGTCCGGCGCCATCGTCATCCACCGGCTGCGGCGCGTGCGGGACACGCTGGAACCCCTGTTCGCCACCTATTATGCGATTCCCGTATTCGCGTTCTACCCGCTGCTGATCATCGTCTTCGGCCTGAACGCGGCGCCGCAGATTTTCATCGGCGCGATGCTGGGCGTCGTCGCGGTTATCGTGAACACCTTGAATGGCCTGGACCGCGTGCCCAATGTCCTGCTGAAGACGGCGCGCATCCAGCACATGGGCGTGCGCGAAACGGCCTGGCGCATCACGCTGCCCTACGCCACGCCCTATATCCTGACGGGTGCCAAGCTGGCGGTGGCGTATTCGCTGATCGGCATCATCGGGGCGGAGTTCATCATGTCCAACGGCGGGATGGGGTACGAGATCAGTTTCGCGTACAACAACTTCGACAACACCACGATGTATCCCCTGATCCTGCTGATCCTGGCGGTGTCCGTGTCCATCAACATGCTGTTCGCCCGTTGGGAGAAGTCCATCCTGGCGCGCAGGGGATTGCGATGAAAGGCCGCGCTCCGATATTGCGCAATACCCTGACGCTGCTGGTGGCGATCGTGGTGCTGTGGCAGCTGCTTTACTGGTTGGTGGGCGACGTCGCCCTGCGGTCGCCGGCGCAGACCCTGGCGTTCACGCTGCGTTTCGTGACCACCCCGCAATTCGCCGCGCATCTGGCGGAAACGGCCGGCGCCTTCGGCATGGCACTGGTGCTCGCGGTGGTGATCGGGCTGGGCATCGGCTTCGTGCTGGGGGGCCATCGTTTCCTGGGCGAAGTGTTCGAGCCCATGCTGATCGCCCTGTATTCGATTCCCAAGATCACGCTCTATCCCATCCTGCTGCTGGCTTTCGGGCTGGGCATCTCGTCCAAGGTGGCCTTCGGCACCATCCATGGCGTGATCCCGATCGCCTTGTTCACCATCAATGCGGTGCGCAACGTCCGGACAGTGCATATGAAGACCGGGCGGGTGATGGGGCTGCGGCCGTGGGACATGGTCACGCGCATCGTCTTCCCGTCCGCCTTGCCGGAAATCTTCGCCGGCCTGCGGATCGGGTTTTCCCTGACCCTGATCGGCACCTTGCTGGGGGAGATGTTCGCCTCGCAGCGCGGGCTGGGCTTCCTGCTGATGAGCGCCATCGGCCTGCACAACGTCGACCTGATCATGACCCTGACGCTGCTGCTGACCTTGTTCGCCGGGACGGCCAGCGTGGTCCTGCTGGCGATCAACCAACGCTTGCGCGCACGCATGAGCGCCTGAAGCGCCGCCCCTGGACAATTTGTCCACGCCACGGCGGGATATGGGCGGTTAAACTCCAGCCGCTCATATCCCGCCATCATGACCTACCGCGCTCGCCGACAACTGACCGCCTGGCTTGGCCTGATCGCCATGTGCCTGGTCGCGTTCGCGCCCACGGTCAGCCATTTCGTGCGGGCGGCCCGTACCGTCGTGCTTCCCGTATGCACGGTGGAAGGCGAACAGGCGGCGCGGCCCGTCAATCTGCTTATCGGGTCGATGACGCCCATGCGGGCAGGCGCCATGACCGCCATGACGGCCATGGCGGCCGTGATGACCATGGGCGACATGCCGTCCATGCATCATGCCCCGTCCGCGGGCCATGGCGCGGATGGCCATGCCGACCATGAATCGCAGCCCATGGACGACTGCGGATATTGCGACCTGCTCAATCACGTGCCCGCGCTGGCCATGGTCCCGCCGGCGCCGGTCGCGGCCCTGTTGCTGCTGTTCGCCGTCTTCCTCCTGCCGGCCCTGAGGCGCTATACGCCGCTGGGCGCCTTCCCCTCCGGCCGTCCCCGCGCCCCGCCCGCCTTTTCCTGACCACGCCTGGTAACCGGACGCCGCTTCATCGCGAAGCGGGTGTCCGCCCGTCCTTTCCCGTCAGGAAATTCCATGTCCTATCCTTGCTTTTGCCGCGCGCCGTTGCTGGCGCGCCTGGCGGCCGGGCGCATGGGCGGCGCCTTGCTGCCCTTGCTCTTCGCCGCCGGCCCCTGCCTGGCGCAGGGCGCCGAACCTGCCCCCGCCACCCTGGCCACCGTCAGCGTCACCGCCGATGCCGAAGCGCCGCCGCCCACCGATCCCAATCTGCCGGCCACCGTCGAGTCGGTGACCCGCGACCAGTTCGGCAAATGGAACGTCGTCAACAGCGAAGACGCCCTCAAGTACATGCCGAACCTGGCGGTACGCAAACGCTTCATCGGCGACCAGAACTCCATCATCGCCGTGCGCGGCACCAGCAATAGCCAGAGCGCGCGCGGCCTGGTCTACGCCGATGGCCTCTTGCTCAGCAACCTGCTGGGCAACAGTTTCACGTACCCGCCGCGCTGGTCCATGGTGGCGCCCGACGAGATCGATCGCGTCGACGTCATCTACGGGCCGTATTCGGCCCTCTATCCCGGCAATTCCCTGGGCGCCACCGTCCTGATCACCACGCGCATGCCGGACAGCTTCGAGACGCACGCCGACGCCAAGGGCTATACGCAGCATTTCAGCCTGTTCGGCGTCGATCGTGACTACACCGGCGGCCAGGCGTCCGCCTCCATCGGCGATCGCATCGGCAAGCTGTCCTACGTGCTCGGCGTCAGCCATCTGGAGAACACCAGCCAGCCCTTGCAGTTCGCGACCTTGCCGCGCTCCACCACGCCGGCGCGTCCCGGCGATACCCCCGTGACCGGTGCCCGCTACTACAACAACCAGACCGGTGCGCCCACCGTCGTGCTTGGCGTCAACGGCGAGGGCATCGAGCGCACCATCGAGGATCAGCTCAAGTTCAGGCTCCAATACGACTTCACCCCCACGCTGCAGGGTGGGGCGACGTTCGGCTATTGGCGCGACCGCTATCGCAGCGATACGTCGAGCTTTCTGCGCGACGCCGACGGCAACAAGGTGTACCAGGGCAGGGTGGACATCGGCGGGTATGAGTACAACATCCCGGCTTCCGCCCTGGCGCCCAGCCGTGGCGACAGCGAGAACTACCTGTACGGCCTCTCGCTGAAGACGCGCCATGCCACGGGCTGGAATGCGGAGGCCATCGCGTCCTACTACGACGTCGCCCGCAACGTGGCGCGCAACGCCAACCAGGGCGGACCGGGCGACGGCCCGGGCACCGCCACGTATGGCGACGGCACCGGCTGGAAGACGCTGGACCTGCGATCGACCTACACCCAGGCGCCTTCGGTGTCGGGCCTTGCCGCGCATGACCTGGCCTTCGGCTACCACGTCGATAGCTATTTCTCGGATAGCCGGACCTACAACACGGACGACTGGTCGGACGGCGGCGCGGGTGCCTTCGCGAATGCGTTCAAGGGCCGCACGCAGACCCAGGCCTGGTATGCCCAGGATGCCTGGCGCTTCCTGCCACGCTGGAAGCTGGTGTACGGGCTGCGCTACGAAGACTGGCGCGCCTATGGCGGATCGCAGGCAGTAGGCAGCGTGCAGGTGCCTTACGCGAATGCCGACCAGCAGCACGTATCGCCCAAGGCGTCGCTATCCTTCGACGCGACCGAGGAACTGACGCTGCGCGCGTCCTTCGGGCGGGCATATCGCTTCCCGACGGTGGGCGAGCTGTTCCAGGGCAAGATCAACGGCTCGACGCTGGTCAATAACAATCCCAACCTGCAACCGGAAAACGACCTGTCCAAGGAGCTGACGGCGGAATGGACCCACGGCAACGGCATCTATCGGGTGTCGCTGTTCCAGGACGACGTGAAGAACACCATCTTCAGCCAGACCGATACGACGGCCATCCCCAACGTGACCAGCTTCCAGAACATCGACAAGGTGCGATCGCGGGGCGTGGAAACCAGCTACCAGGGCCAGGACGTAGGCATCGATGGCCTGGATGTCATCGCCAATGTCGCCTATACGCAATCGAAGATACTGGCCAATTCGCAGAATCCGGACTCGGTGGGCAAGTACTTCTATCGCATCCCGCTGTGGCGCGCCAATCTGGTGGGCACCTATCGTTTTGGCGACAAGGCGTCGCTGACCGGCGCCGTGCGTTATTCAGGCCGCCAGTACAACACGCTGACGAACCAGGACAGCAACCCGGACGTGTTCGGCGGCACCAGCAGCTATACCGTGGTCGATGCCAAGTTCACGTACAAGCTGAACCGCTACAGCGAGGTCAGCGTGGGCGTGGACAACCTGTTCGACGAACGGTATTTCGTCTATCACCCTTATCCGGGCCGCACCTTGTACGTCGAAACCCGTTTGCACCTGTAGCCGGCCAGTCCTAGGGTATCCACCAATCCATGCCGCATTGACAGCGTGGCGCGGCAATCCGGATAATCCGTCCAGGTTCGCGACACAGCCGCCGCGTTCCGAACACAGCAGGATTGCTGTGCAAACCACTGGCTATGAAAGCCCTCGACTCGCGCCTCAGGCGTGTTCGAGGGCTTTTTGTTTTTGGAGTTTCCATGTCGTCTTACGATTCCGCCGGCCTCCCCCCGCCTGGCGAGCGCGTGTTCCCGGACACCGTGGTTGCCGCGGTGCAGATGGATTGCCGTATCGGCCAGAAGGCCGCCAATGTGGCGCAGTCGCTGGCATTGATGGAGCAGGCGGCGCGGCAGGGCGCGGCTATCGTCGTGCTGCCGGAACTGTGCAATACGGGCTATGTCTTCGACAGCCGGGCGGAAGCGTTCGACCAGGCGGAAAGCGTGCCGGACGGCCCCACGGCGCAGGCCTGGATCGCCGCGGCCGCGCGGCTGGGCATCTACATCGTGGCCGGCATCACCGAGCGCGCGGGCGAACGCCTGTACAACGCGGCGGTGGTGATAGGCCCGCGCGGCTATATGGGCACCTATCGCAAGCTGCACTTGTGGGGAGAGGAAAACCTGTTCTTCGAGCCGGGCGACCTGGGCCTGCCGGTCTTCGATACGGAGCATGGCCGGCTGGGTGTGGCGATCTGCTACGACGGCTGGTTCCCGGAGGTCTATCGGCTGCTTGCCGGACAAGGCGTCGATATCGTCTGCATGCCGACCAACTGGGTGCCCATGCCGGGCCAGGATCCGCGCCATCCGACCATGGCCAATACCCTCGCGATGGCGGCGGCCCACAGCAATGGCCTGAACATCGTTTGCGCCGACCGCGTGGGCGTGGAGCGCGGCCAGCCCTTCCTGGGGCAGAGCCTGGTGGTCGGCGCGCAGGGCTGGCCGCTGGCGGGGCCCGCCAGTCCGGACAGGGAAGAGGTCCTCTATGCCGCGATCAACCTGAAGCGGTCGCGCGCCGCCCGCCATCTGAATCCCTACAACGTCGTGCTGCGCGATCGGCGCGATGACCTTTACCGGATCGTGTCCGGGCGCGAATCCGCGCGGACATAGTGTCAACCCAGGCCTGGTGACGGCCGGCGCGGCCGAGGCCGATAGCGCGCCATGCCGCAGTTCCCATCCATCTTGAAACAGGATCGACGATGAAAACCACCGCGACTTCCCTCCTATCCATCGTGCTGGCCGCGGCCGGCGTGCTGACGCTTCCCGCAACGGCGGCGGAGCCTATCCGTATCGGCGTTGCCGTCGGCTTGTCCGGCGCCAATAGCGTGGTCGCGCCGGCGGCCGTGCAATCGTCGCAACTGGCCGTCGACGAAATCAATGCGTCCGGCGGCATCCTGGGCCGCCAGGTGCAGCTGGAAATCGCCGACGACGGCTCTGGCGCGGTCGGTGCGCAGAAGGCTTTCGACACGCTGGTTTTCCAGAAGAAGGTCGATGCCGTCATCGGCATGGAAACCAGCGCGGCGCGCAGCGCCGGACTGCCCGTGGTGGCGCGCGGCAAGACGCCGTACATCTACACCTCGTTCTACGAAGGCCGCTCGTGCAGCAAGTGGCTGTACGTCAACGGCTGGGTGCCGGAGCAGCAGGTCGCGCCGGTCGTCGATTACTTCACCGGGCATGAAAAGGCCAAGACATTTTTCCTGGTGGGCAGCGATTACTCCTTCGGCCGTGGGATGCTGGGTTTCACCCGCAAGTACATCGAGCAGAAGGGCGGCAAGGTCGTGGGCGAGGAATACCTGCCCATGGACGGCAGCGACTGGACCGCCGTGATCGCCAAGATCCGCGCCGCCAAGCCCGACGCGTTGATCAGCTCCACCGCGGGCGGCGCGCCCAACGTGTCGCTGGCCAAGCAGCTCAAGGCGGCCGGTATCGCGATTCCCTACGGCAACCTGGCCATCGACGAGGGCACGGCCAAAACCATGGGCGACGTGGCGTCGGGCATGTATCTTTCGGCCTCCTATCTGACCGGCATCGATAACGCGGGGAACAAGCGTTTCCTGGATGCGATGCGCAAGAAGTTCGGCGGCGAGCTGAAGACGCCTAACGAATTGTCGGAGCCGCAGTACGAGGCTTTCTTCCTGTACAAGGCCGCCGTCGAGAAGGCCGGCACCACCGACTCCGACAAGGTCATTCCGGCGCTGGCCCAGGTGTCCTACGACGGTCCGCGCGGGCCGGTCAGCATGGACAAGAGCCGGCATGCGGCCTTGAATATGCACCTGGGACAGATCCAGGCCGACGGTTCCGTCAAGATCCTGCAGACCTTCGCCGCGGTCGATCCGGGTCCGCAGTGTCCCAACATCAAGTAAACGCGGCATCGCGCCGGCGGCACGGGATGCCTACGCCGGCGCGGGGAGAACGAGATGGGTCTGTTGCTGGATGTGCTGACCACGGCGGCCATGCTGTTCGTCGTGACCGTCGGCTTGATGGTGATCTTCGGCGTGATGAAGATCGTGAACTTCGCGCACGGGTCCTTGATCACCCTGGGCGGCTACGTCAGCTACGTGGTCACCCGCCTGGGTCTGGATCCCTGGCTGGGCTGGCCGCTGGCCGTGCTGTGCGGCATCCTGGCCGGAATGGCGATCGAATGGCTGGTGGTACGTCCCTTGTACCGGCGGCCGCTGGACGCCATCCTGGCCACCTGGGGCCTGGGCATCATCATCGGGCAACTGATCGTGCTCGCGTTCGGGCGCGAGGTGCAGTTCGCGGATGCGCCGCTGGCGGGCATCTGGAACCTGGGCGACATGGGCTATTCCGCCTATCGCATCCTGCTCATTCCCGTCGCCTTGGTGCTGTGGGCGCTGCTGGCCGCCTTGCTGAACGGTACGCGTTTCGGCGTGCGGACGCGCGCGGTGATCATGAACGAGCCGCTGGCCAGCGGCCTGGGCATCAACGCCTCGCGTATCCGCTTCATCACTTTCAGCCTGGGCGCGGGGCTGGGCACGCTGGGCGGTGCGCTGGTCACGCCGCTGTCCAGCGTCGACCCGAATATGGGCGTGGGCTGGCTGATCAGCGCCTTCATGCTGGTGATGGTGGCCGGGCATTCGATATCCAGCCTGATGCTGACGTGCCTGGTCTTCGGCGCCTGCCAGGTGCTGGTCAGCATATACGTGAATCCGGTCCTGGGCGGATTGACGATAGCCGTATTGGCCGCATTGACCTTGCGCGTGCGGCCCAAGGGGTTCGCGCATGAGTGATGCCACGATCGATCGCGACGCGGGGACGGACGCCGGTGCCGCCCGCCGTCACGCCAGCGGGCGCGGGCTGGCGGGATTGGCCGTCGCCGGCCTGGTCCTGGTGGCCGCGGGGCCTTTCCTGTTCGACACCTATTTGTTGAATGTTCTCATCAAGGCCTATTTCTTCGCCATCGCCGCCTTGACCGTCGATGTGCTGTGGGGCTACACGGGCTACCTGACCTTCGGCCAGTCGGCGTTTTTCGGCATGGGTGCGTATGCGGCGGGACTGGCGTTCACCCATTACGGGTTTTCTCCCGGCGTGGTGGCGCTGACCCTGCTCGCGGCGGTCGCCGGCACGGCGCTGCTGGCCGGCATCGTCGGCTGGCTGTCCTTTTACCGTGGCGCCTCGCCGTTCTTCGCCACGGTGATCTCGCTGGTGCTGCCCATCGTATTGACGCAGCTGGTGCTGTCGGGCGGCGAGTGGACGGGCTCCAGCTCGGGGCTGACGGGTTATGACAGCTTCGACCTGTCACTGCAGGGTTGGTACTGGGTGGCGGGCATCGCCCTGGCGGTGACCGGCGCCGCCGGTTGGCTGCTGGTGCGCAGCGATGCCGGCCGCGTGTTGACGGCGATCCGCGACAACGAGGTACGCTGCGAATACCTGGGGTTGCGCGTCTCCCGCGTGCGTATCCTGCTGCTGGTGGCAATGGCGGCGGTGGCCGGCCTGGCCGGTTTCGGCTATGGCGCGTTCAGCGGTGTGGTGGCGCCGGAGCTGACCGGTTTCGTGCTCGGCACGGAGCTGATCATCTGGGTCGCGCTGGGCGGCCGCGGCACCCTGTGGGGGCCTTTGATCGGCGCCGTGTTGATCAACGTCGCCACCGCCTACCTGAGCGGCAGCATGCCCTTCGCGTGGCAACTGATACTGGGCGTGGCTTTTGTCGCCGTCATCCTGCTGCTGCCGCGCGGACTGGTGCCGGTCCTGCTGCGTCCTTTCGGCCTGGGCCGCCTGGCGCCGCGCATCCCGACGCTGGCGCGGCGAGATGCCCAGGCAAGGCCGCGCGCGGACGTGCCGGCGCTGGAAGTGCGCGACGTCAGCCGCAGCTTCGGTTCGTTGCACGTGCTGCGCGGCATCACGCTGACGGCGCGGCCTGGCGAGTTGGTGGGCCTGATCGGTCCCAATGGGGCCGGCAAGACCACGCTGATGCGGGCATTGAGCGATGGCGCCGAACGCAGCGGCGGCAGCGTGGCGCTGTGCGGCCACGATATCGGCTGCCAGCCGCCGCAGGACTGCGTGCGCGATGGCCTGGGACGCAAATTCCAGAACGCCAATATCTTCGAGACGCTGACAGTCGCCGACAGCCTGCGCATCGCCGGCGCCTTGCATGACCGGCCGTCGCTGTGGCGGCGGTCGGACACGCTGCGCCTGCCGGACTATGCGCTGGAGGTATTGCGCGCCACCGATCTCGATCGCAAGCTGGGCGCCGTCGCGCGCGATCTTTCCCATGGCGAGCAGCAGGCGCTGGAACTCGCGATGGTGCTCGCCCTGGCGCCGCGCGTTGTATTGCTGGACGAACCCACGGCGGGATTGAGCAGCCACGAGCGCGTCCGCGTCGGCGAAATCCTGGCCTCGCTGGCCCACCGCCATGGCTTGTGCTGCCTGCTGGTGGAGCACGATCTGGACTTTGTCGAGGAAGTCGCCACGCGCATCGTCGTGCTGCACCAGGGCGCCATCGTCATGGACGGCAGCTTCGCCGACGTGGTCGGGTCGGAGCTGGTCCGCACCATATACGCCGGCACCGGACAGGCGGGAGGTACGCCATGAGAGGCGTGAGCGACACAATTGCATTGAAACTCGACGGGGTGACCAGCGGCTATGGCGCCTCGGTCGTCCTGCGCGACCTGTCGATGCAAATCGACGCTGGGCAGGCCGTGGCGCTGCTGGGCAAGAACGGCATGGGCAAGAGCACCCTGCTGAAGACCGTCATGGGCTATCTGCCCAAGCAGGGCGGCAGCGTGGCCCTGGGCGGCGAGGACATTACCCGCCTGCCCCCGCACCGGGTCGCCCGCAAGGGCGTGGCCTACGCCGCCCAGGAACAGGCGATCTTCACCGAACTCAGCGTGCGCGACAACCTGCGCCTCGGCCTGGCCCGCGAAGCCGACTTCCCGGCGCGGTTCGCCGCCATCGAGCCGGTTTTCCCCGTGTTCAAGGACAGGCTACGGCAACCGGCAGGCACGCTGTCGGGCGGCGAGCAGAAAATGCTGCTGGTTGCACGCGCCCTGATGCTTCGTCCGTCCGTTATCCTTCTGGATGAGATCACGGAAGGATTGCAGCCTTCCGTCATCGAACGCCTGGCGCAGGCCCTGTTGTGGGAACGCCGGGAAAATGGCACCGCGATGCTGCTGATCGAACAGAACGTCGCCTTCGCCCTGCGCGTCACGGACCGCTTCCTGGTGTTGAAGCAGGGGCGGATAGTCGAACAGGGCGACGCCAGGGCGGACAGCGCGGCGGAAACGATATTTGCCCATTTGCGCGTGTAGCGGCGCGCGACGGACCAGGACGGAGTCATGACGGCAAGCAGGGGATCATCGGCGGATTGGCGCATCGGCATACTGTTTTCGCGCACTGGCGTTACCCGCGTGACGGGGTCGGAGCACTTCCTGGGTACCGCGCTGGCGGTGGAGGAAATCAACGCCGCCGGCGGCGTGCTGGACCGCCAGCTGGCGCCGGTTTGCTACGACCCGGCCAGCGATCCGGCGGAATACCGGCGCCTGGCGACCAAGCTGATGGCCGACGACGACGTCAACGTCATCTTCGGCTGTTCGACGTCATCCAGCCGCAAGGCGGTCCTGCCGGTAGTGGAGCGCAACAACGGCCTGCTGTGGTACTGCTCGTTCTACGAGGGCTTCGAATATTCGCCCAACGTGGTGTACACGGGCGCGGTGCTGAACCAGAACGCCATGCAGCTGGCGGCCTATCTGTTGCAGCACAACGGCTCGCGCTTCTTTCTGGTGGGTTCGGACTACATCTATCCGCGCGAATCCAACCGGGTCATGCGCGACATGGTCGAGCAGCACGGCGGCGAGGTCCTGGACGAGGTCTATCTGCCCTTGTCCGCCGGCGCCGCGGAAGTGGCCGAAGTCATCCGCGACATTCGCTCGGCGCAGCCGGAAGTCGTGTTCTCGACGGTGGTGGGGGACTCGGCGCGCATGCTGTACCGGCAGTACGCCGAAAGCGGCCTCGATCCTCACCGCATGCCCATCGCCAGCCTGTCCATGGCGGAAGAGGAAATCCGCCTGGTGGGGCCGCCCCTGTGCGCGGGCCACATCACCGCCGCCACCTATTTCAACTCCCTGGACAATGAAAGCAACCGCCGCTTCACCGCCTTGTGGCGTGCCCGCTATGGCGACCGGCCGACCAGCACGTGGTCGGAGTCCGCCTACAACCAGGTCCATCTGTTCGCCCGGGCGCTGGAGCGCACCGGCAGCCTCGACCCCGCCAGGCTGGTTCGCATGGCACACTCGGTGCGTTACGATTCGCCCGAAGGTCTCCTGGCCATCGATTCGGAAAACAATCATTGCCTGCTGACTCCGCGTATCGGAGTCTGCCGCGAGGACGGCCAGTTCGATGTGGTGTGGCAGGGGGCGGAGCCGGTCAGGCCGGATCCCTATCTGTCCACTTTCGGCCTCGCGGAATTCTGGCTGAAGTAACGCCATGAGCAGCATACGCCGCCTCTACGAAGATCTGCGCAGCATCAGCGTCGCGGTGGTCCATCCGCCGGGCGAAGACCGCGACCTGCTGATCGAGCAGCTCAAGCGCATCGGCTGCCGCCTGCAGGTGCTCTGGCCGTATTGCCAGGAGCCGCCGCGCGGTGCCGACGTGGTGTTCTTCCACTTGTCGCAGGACATGCCCAGCGGCGGCATGTGGTGCGCCAGCGCGACCGACGCGACCCTGATCGCGCTGTCCGACTATGAAAGCCCGACGACGCTCAAGCTGCTGCTGGACAGCAGCGCCCATGGCGTCCTCACCAAGCCTTTCCGCTCGTCCGGCGTGTTGAGCACACTGGTGCTGGCACGATCGGCGCAGGGTTTCCAGCAGCGCCAGCAGGCCAAGATCCAGAAACTGGAAGCCACCATCAAGTCGCGGCGCCAGATCGACAAGGCGATCAAGGTGCTGGTCGATCATCAAGGCATGGATGAGGTGAAGGCCTACGAACACATGCGGGCGCGCGCGACCAGCCTGAGGGTGACCGTGGCGGAAGTCGCGGCCATGGTCATCGATGCGCAGGAAGTCATGGAAAAGCTGGGGTTGGGGCGCCCGGGATAGCGGCGGCGCACGCTGTTACCCCATTTCGCGGCAAACTATGCTGCCCGCGGTGAACGGCGCGGGCGGAATCCCGCGCGTCGCGCGTCTCGCCCATAAGAACACATCCGGCGGGACGGCGCGGTTGAGCAGGCAGGGCAGGTAACTTGCTGGTATCCGTCGTGGATGCGCAAGGAGGCGTGATGAGCCAAGTAGACAGGGAGCGGCGCGAAGCCACGGACCGCGTTGCCCGTGCCTTGCTGGAAAGCGCGACGGACTTCGCCATTTTCACGGTCGATCTGGCGCTGGTCGTCACCAGCTGGAACGCGGGCGCCCGCCATTTGTTCGGCTGGGAAGAGGAAGAAGCCCTGGGCGCCGATTCGTCGATGATCTTCACGCCGGAGTCGCGCGATCGCGGCGACCACCTGACGGAAGCGGAGACGGCTCGCGTGCACGGCCGCGCCGAGGACGAGCGATGGCACCTGCGCAAGGATGGCTCGATGCTGTGGGCGTCGGGACTGATGCAGCCCTTCCTGGACGACATCACCGGTGAACACATCGGCTACCTGAAGATCGTGCGCGACCGCACGGAACAGCACCTGGCGGAGAACCGCGCCAAGGCCGTCGACGCACGTTTCCGCGCCCTGGTGGAAAGCTCGCCGCAGATGACGTTCTTCACCGACGCCAAGGGGCGCGTGATCTACACCAGCCCGTACTGGGCCCGTTACACCGGTTGGGACCAGCAGGACGGGCAGCGCGGCGACTGGACCGAATCCCTCCATCCCGAAGACCGCCTGCCGCTGCAGCAGGCCTGGCGCGCCGCCATGGCGAACGGCACGGGCTGCGAGATGGAGATCCGCTTCAGGTGCGCGGCCGACGAGAGCTGGCGCTGGTTCATGGCGCGCGCCGCGCCCATCGAAGAGGATGGCCGGGTCAGCGGCTGGCTCATCATCGCCTTCGACATCGACCTGGTGGTGGCATCGCGCAACGATTTGCGTCGCAGCCAGAAGCTGTTGCTGAGCGAGGTGGCGCGCGGCAAGGCAGAGCGCGACCGCACCTGGCAGCTCGCCAACGACCTGATGGTGGTGACGGATTTCGATGGCTACGTGCTCGACGCCAACCCGGCGTGGACCGCGCGGCTGGGGTGGCAGCATGAAGAACTGCTCGGCAACGACATCCTGGGACTGGTCCACCCCGACTACAGTTCGCTGGCGCAGAACCAGCTCGATCGCCTGCGGCGGGGCCACGCCGCGTCGCGTTTCGTGTGCGAATGCCGGCATCGGGACGGCAGCTACCGCACGCTGTCTTGGACCGCCGTCCCCGGCGACGGCCTGGTGCATGCCGTGGCCCAGGACGTCACCGCGGAAAACGAAGCCACCGCCGAGCTGGGACTGGCGCAGGAAGCGCTGCGCCAGTCGCAGAAAATGGAAGCGGTGGGACAGCTGACCGGCGGCATCGCGCACGACTTCAACAATCTGCTGACCGGCATCATGGGTGCGCTGCAGCTCATGCAGAAGCGCCTGGAGCGCGGCCAACCCATGGACATGCTGCGCTACACCGACATGGCGATGGAGTCGGCCAAGCGCGCGGCGGCGCTGACGCACCGGCTGCTGGCGTTCTCGCGGCGCCAGCCATTGGCGCCCAAGCCCACCCAGCCGAACCGGCTGGTGGGCAACCTGACGGAACTGTTCGAGCGCACGCTGGGCGAAAGAATCGCCCTGGAGGTCGATCTGCAGGCGGATCTCTGGAATGTGCTGTGCGATGCCCACCAGCTGGAGAACGCCATCCTGAACCTGGTAATCAATGCGCGCGACGCCATGCCCGACGGCGGCACGCTGACCATCACCACGCGCAATGTGGATCTGGACAATATCGCGGTGGCGCGCGCCGTCATCCTGACCGCGGGCGAGTACGTCTGTATCTCCGTGGCGGACACCGGCCTGGGCATGCCGGCCGAAGTCGCCGCCAAGGCCTTCGAGCCTTTCTTCAGTACCAAGCCGCAGGGCGAAGGGACGGGGCTGGGGCTGTCCATGGTCTATGGCTTCGTGCGGCAGTCCGGCGGCCATACGGACCTGGACAGCCGGCCCGGCGAGGGAACCGCCATCCGCATGTATCTGCCCCGTTACGCCGGGCCGCTCGTCGAGGAATCCGCCGCCGGCACGTTGCAGGACGGTCCAGCGCCGCGGCCGCCGCCACGGCATCCCCTGGTGCTCGTGGTGGAGGACGACCCGCGCGTGCGCAATCTGCTGGTCGAGGTCCTGCAGGACCAGCAGTGCCGTGTCGTGGAAGCGGCGGATGGACTGTCGGGCCTGCGCATCCTGCAGGAAACGCCGAGCATCCAGCTGGTGCTCAGCGACATCGGCCTGCCGGGCATGGACGGCAGGCTCATGGTCGAGAAAGCACGCGCTTCGAATCCCGGGCTGAAGGTGATCCTGATGACCGGTTATGCGCAAAGCCTGGCCTTGACCGAAGGCCTGCGCGAGCCGGGCATCGAGCTGGTCACCAAGCCCTTCGGCATCGACGAAATCACGCGGCGCATCTGCGCCATCCTGGGCAGTTGAGATAAAGAATCTCTTTGCTCGAATCGCACAATTATTCGCTTTCGCTTTCCGACGGCGTCCGTCCACAATACGTCCCACCGGAGGCCTGCCTCCGTACCGTGGACGAGACGGCATGGACATGTTGCAAGCAAGGATATGGCGCAGCGCCGGCGCGGGCGCTTTCGTGACCTACCGCGTGCCGCGCCACACCAGCCAGACCGTGCTGGATGTGGTGACCTATATCCAGCGCGAACTGCAGCCCGACCTGGGCTACCGCTATGCCTGCCGCGTGGGCATGTGCGGCTCCTGCGCGATGACCGTCAACGGCAAGGCCCGCTGGACCTGCCGCACCCATGTGTCCAAGGTGGCGCCGGACGGGCTGCTGGAAATCGCGCCGCTGTCGAACCTGCCGGTGATCAAGGACCTGGTGACCGACATGAGCGGTTTCTTCGACAAGTGGAGCCAGGCCAAGGGCAGCTTCGCCGGGTCGCTGTCGCGCCATGACGACTTCGCGCGCGTGCCGCCCGCCTCGCCCCGGCGCCAGGCGGTGGATGCCGGCATCGAATGCATCGGTTGCGGCGTGTGCTACGCGTCCTGCGATGTGGTGACGTGGCGGCCCGAATATCTGGGGCCGGCCGCATTGAATCGCGCCTGGACCCTGATGAACGACGAGCGCGATGTGGAAGGGCCGCAGCGCCTGCGCGCCGTGGCGGGCGACGCCGGCTGCCATTCCTGCCATACGCAGGGCAGCTGTACGGAGCGCTGCCCCAAGGCGCTGGCGCCGACCGCCGGCATCGCGGGCCTGAAACGGCTGGCCGCCAAGGCGGCGATCAAGGGCGAGTTGTGATGGCCGGCATGAACCTGCGCACGCAGGCCGGGCTCTGGTATCTGCAGCGCATCAGCGCGATGGCCCTGGCGCTGTTCGTCGCGGTCCATATCGCGATCATCGTGTATGCCGTGCAAGGTGGGCTGAGCGGTGCCGAGATCCTGGCGCGCACGCGCGGCAGCATCGGGTTCGCCGCGTTCTATGGCCTGTTCGTGCTGGCCTGCGCGGTGCACGTGCCGATCGGCCTGCTGCGTATCGCGGAGGAATGGCTGCGCTGGCGCGGGCGTTCGGCCGTGGTGGCCGCGCTCGCCTTCGCCGTGCTGCTCGCCGTCATGGGCCTGCGGGCCGTGTACGGGGTGGTGGCGTGATGCGTCGCAATGACTTCCGCGCGCGCAATCACCCTGCGTACTGGGCGTTCCTGGTGCATCGGCTTTCCGGCCTGGCGCTGGCCCTGTTCCTGCCCGTGCATTTCTGGGCATTGGGCCAGGCCATCGCCGGAGAGCAGGCCTTGGACGGCTTCCTGCACCTTGCCGATCGTCCGCTGTTCAAGTTTGCCGAATGGGGACTGGTGGTGCTGCTGTCGCTGCACCTGATGGGCGGCCTGCGCCTGCTCGTCATCGAATTCGCCCCGTGGACCCACCTGCGCAAGGACTGGCTGGCGGTGGGCCTGGGCGTGGGCGCCTGTACGGGCCTGGCGTTTCTGCTGGCGCTGTTGCGGTAAGGGCGGCGCTTGTCGCGGTACGAGCCTCGCCCCGATGCGAGGCCGCATAACCAAGGAGACAAGCATCATGCACGACTACCTGTACGAGTTGTCCCTGCGCGCCCGCCAAGCTGGACGCAGGCGCTGGCTGCATACCTGTATCCTGGCCTTCGCCACCACGGCGCTGGCGATCTCGGGCGGCGCTCATGCCGATGCGCCCTGGCCCGACAAGCCGGTGCGCATCATCGTTCCTTTCACCGCGGGTGGCACCACGGACGTGGTCGCCCGTGTGCTGGGCGCGGAGCTGGGCCAGCTGTGGCACCAGTCGGTGGTCATCGACAACCGGCCCGGCGCGGGCGGCGCCATCGGCGCCACGCTGACGGCCAAGGCACCGCCCGACGGCTACACCCTGCTGATGGCGTCCGGCAGCATGTTCACCGTCAATCCCTATCTGTACCGCAACCTCCCATACACCCTGAAGGATTTCGACTACATCACCAACGTGGCCAGCGGTCCCATGCTCGTGCTGGTGAACAACGCGCTGCCCGCCCATGACCTGAAGGCGCTGATCGCGCTGGCCAAGGCGCAGCCGAAGAAGCTGAACTTCGGCTCGGCGGGCAACGGCAGCCAGGTGCATATGGCCGGCGAGGCCTTGGCCGACGCCGCCGGCATCCAGATCACGCATGTGCCGTACAAGGGCGAGGCACTGGCCTACAACGACCTGCTTGCCGGCCAGGTGCAACTGGTGGTCGGCAATATCGCCGCGGCCTCCGTATTCGCCAAGAGCGGCAAGGCCCGCGCGCTGGCGGTCACGGGGCCCGTGCGCTCGCCGATGATGCCGGACGTGCCGACCGCGAAGGAAGCCGGCCTGCCGGACTACGAGACGACGGGCTGGTTCGCCCTGGTCACCGCGGTGGGGACGCCCAAGGACGTCGTCGACAAGATCCAGCGCGATACCGCCATGGTGCTGCGCAACCCGGCCGTGCGCGAGAAGCTGGCCGGGCAGGGCATGACGCCGGTGGGCAATACGCCGGCCGAGCTCGTCAAGAGCATCCAGGACGAATCCGGGAAGTGGAAGGCCATCGTCGCCCGCCGCAATCTTTCCATTGAATGAACGCCGCGCTCGGTCGCGGCGGCCGGTGCGGCCGCGACGACGCGTGCGATGGGAGCAGCAGCATGAATCCAGATCTCGCGGCGGTGGAAGAAGCCGCCAAGGACCTTTACATCCGCGCATTGAAAATCCTGCCGCCGGACGTCAAGGCCGGCATAGACAGGCTGGCCGCCGATGAAACGCATGAAGTCGCGCGCGGCGTGCTGCAGACGATGCGCACGAATATCCGCGTCGCCGAGGACAACGAGAACCTGCTGTGCCAGGACACCGGCATACCCATCTACAACGTCGCCATCGGCCGCAATGTCCACGTCGACGGCCACGCGTTGAAGCAGGCCATCCGTCGTGGCTGCGAGCGGGCCACCCGCGAGCATCCGCTGCGATCGTCGGTCGTGCATCCGCTGACGCGCAGCAACAACCACACCTCCTGCGGTTTCGAGGTGCCCGTCATCCATATCGATTTCGACGATGCGCCGGA
This sequence comes from Bordetella genomosp. 8, assembly GCF_002119685.1. NCBI lineage: Bacteria > Pseudomonadati > Pseudomonadota > Betaproteobacteria > Burkholderiales > Alcaligenaceae > Bordetella > Bordetella genomosp. 8. Next base: position 1,698,954 of record NZ_CP021108.1, read on the forward strand.
CCGCCTGTCCATCGAGATGATACCCAAGGGCAGCGGCTCGGAGAACAACTCCTTCCTGAAGATGGCGGTCCCGGCGGAAGGCATCGACGCCATCAAGACCTTCGTGGTCGATTGCGTCATCGCGGCGGGCGGCAAGACCTGTCCGCCCACCATCGTCGGCGTGGGCGTGGGCGGTACCTCGGATCTGTGCGTGGCGCTGGCCAAGCGGGCGGCCACGCGGCCATTGGGGACGCAATGCGCCGATCCCGAGGGCGCGCGGCTGGAGCAGGTGCTGTCCGCCGCGGTCAACCAGTTGGGCGTCGGGCCGCAAGGCCTGGGCGGCGATGGCACCGCGTTCGCCGTGCACATCGAGCTGGCCCATACCCACATCACCATGAACCCGGTGGCGGTGAACATGCAATGCCACTCGGCGCGGCGGGCCCGCGCCGTCATCACGCCGCAAGGCATCGATTACGGATTCTGACCATGGCGCACCACGAACTGATCATGCCGGTGACCGAGGCGCAGGCGCGGCAGCTGCGCGTCAACGATACCGTCACCTTGCAACGTACGCTCTACGGTATCCGCGACGCCACGCAGATCCATATGTTCGACAAGAGCCGCAGGACGCGCATGGACCTGGCCGGCCATGCGGTCATCCATACGGCGCCCAATGTCCGCAAGGTGCCGCCCAGCGACGCGCACCCGGCGGGCTATGAGCCTGTCTGCATCGGCACGACCACGTCCGACCGCATGGAGCGCTTCACCCGGCCCCTGATGCAGCAATACGGCGTAAGGCTGGTCATCGGCAAGGGCGGCCTGAGGCAAGGCTCGCAGGATGCCTTCCGCGAACTGGGCGGCGCCTATCTGGCCATCATCGGCGGCACGGCGGCGCTGGAAACCACCTGGATCGAGCAGATCGAGGACGTCGACCTCGACGACCTGAATCCCGAATCGCTATGGCGCTTCCGTATCCGCGACTTCGGCCCCCTGCTGGTCGCGATGGACAGCCACGGCGGCAGCCTGTACGACGCCGTCAGGCAGGACACCGAGGCGCGCCGCGCCGCCGTGCTGGCCGGCCTGGGAGTCAGCGCGTCATGAACCTGGTCCAGCCCATCAAGCGCCTGCGCACCGATATCCTGATCCTGGGCGCCGGTGGCGCGGGATTGTTCGCGGCGCTCCATGCGCACCAGCGCGCACCCGAGCTGTCGATCACGGTGGCCGTCAAGGGCCTGCTCGGCAAATGCGGCTGTACGCGCATGGTGCAGGGCGGCTACAACGTCGCGCTGGCGCCCGGCGATTCCGTGGAACGCCACTTCATGGACACCATAGAAGGCAGCAAGTGGCTGGCGAACCAGGACCTGGCATGGACGCTGGTCAGCACGGCCATCGAACGCATCCACGAACTGGAAAACGAGCTGGGCTGCTTCTTCGATCGCAACCCGGACGGCACGGTGCACCAGAAGGCCTTTGCCGGACAGACCTTCGACCGCACCGTCCACAAGGGCGACCTGACCGGCATCGAGATCATCAACCGCCTGGCCGAGCAGGTATGGCGGCGCGGCATCGGCAGGCTGGAGGAACATCGCGCGCTGGCCCTGGTGCGTACGGCCGACGGCCTATCGCTGGCGGGCGTGCTGATGATAGACGTCCGCACCGGCGGCTTCGTTTTCGTGCAGGCGCGCGCCGTGTTGCTCGCGACCGGCGGCGGCCCGACCATGTACAAGTACCACACGCCGTCCGGCGACAAGAGCTGCGACGGGCTGGCCATGGCCCTGGCGGCGGGGTTGCCGCTGCGCGATATGGAGATGGTGCAATTCCATCCCACCGGCCTGCTGGCCGGCACCCAGACGCGCATGACCGGCACCGTGCTGGAAGAAGGCCTGCGTGGCGCCGGCGGCTACCTGTTGAACGGCGACAAGGAACGCTTCATGGAGCGCTACGATGCGCGCGCCGACCGGGCCACGCGTGACATCGTCTCACGCGGCATCTATGCGGAAATGCGCGCCGGGCGCACGTCTCCCAATGGCGGCGTCTATATCCAGATGCACCACCTGGGCGTCGACGAAGTGCGGCGCCAGTTCAAGGGCATGGTGGAGCGCTGCGCCGACTGCGGTTTCGACCTGGCCGGCGGCCTGGTCGAAGTGGTGCCCACGGCGCATTACATGATGGGCGGCGTGGTGTTCCAGCCTGACTGCCGGACGGCGCTGCGCGGCCTGTTCGCCGCCGGCGAGGACACGGGTGGCGTGCATGGCGCGAACCGCCTGGGCGGCAACGGCGTGGCGAATTCCACCGTGTTCGGCGGCATCGCCGGCGACAGCATGGCGGACTGGGTGCGGCGGGAAGGACAGTGGCACGCGCCCGACGAAGCAGCCATGGCCGCCGCCGTCGACGACGCGCTGGCCCCCTTCACGCGGCCGGCGGACGGACTCAACGCCATACGCGAAGCCTTGTACGACTGCATGTGGGACGACGTGGGCATCATGCGAGACGCCACCGGCCTGCTGCGTGCCCGTGGCACGCTGGCCGGCCTGCGCGATCGCCTGGCGCTGACCGGCGTGGCGGGCGCGGACCGGGCTTTCAATCCGACCTGGCATGACTGGTTGAACCTGCGCAGCCTGATTACCGTCAGCCAGGTCATCGCCGAAGCGGCGCTGGCGCGTGAGGATTCGCGGGGCGCCCATTTTCGGGAAGACTTTCCCTTGGCGGGCGATATGCTGGGGTCCGCATACACGGTGGCGCGGTGGCGGGACGGCGCGGTGGGCATCGCGCGTGAGCCCGTGGGCTTCACGCGGGTCGCACCGGGAACGACGCTGCTGCGCGACGCCGCCTGACGGCGGCCGCTCGGGCGATCCTGGCCCTGGCGGCCGCTGCTCAACCCGCGATCGCGTTCACGAGCAGGCTGATGCTGCCCAGGATCAGCACCGTCCACAGCAGACGGAAGATGTGCATGGGCGAGATGCGATGCCGTAGCCAGGAGCCCACGCGCATCCCGAAGAGGCAGCATGGCACCAGCCACACCATCAGGGCCAGTACCGCCGGCTGCAGCAGCAGTCCCGTGATCGCGAACATCACCAGGCGGGTCACGCCGGTGAGCATGATCAGGGTCCCGACCGTCGCCCGCAATGCATGGCGATCTTCCAGGCGGCCTGCCAGGTAGATCGTGTACAGCGGCCCGCCGGTGCCGAACATCGCCGTGAGTCCGCCGCCGCCCACGCCCAGGGGTATGGCCCAGCCCGCGTTCAAGCGGCGGAACACGTCGCCGCCTCGCAGCCGCCATAACGAATAGCCGAGCACGCCCACGCCGAGCACGATCAGGAGCGGCCGCTCCGGGACGTACATCAGCAGGGCCAGGCCGGCGACCATGCCGAGCAGCATCCATGGAACGATGCGGCGCAACTCCGTCATCTCCACGTCGCGGCGGCTGGTGGCGCCCAGCAGCAGGCCGGAGATCATGTCGCAAACCAGCATGATGGGCACCGCGCGGTGCAGGGGCATGACTTGCGTCAGCAAAGGCATGGCCACGATGGCCGAACCGAAGCCCGTCATCCCGAAAATGATGTAGCCGCCGGTCAGCGCCATGCCGGCGACCAGCAGCGGCCATGGGTCCACGCCGGTGACGGACGCGCCCAGATGCGATACCAGGAAATCCCACATCGTCGTCGATCCGCCTCGGCTCAGGCGCCCGCCGGACGGCTGACGGTGGGGGCGGGAAAACCTTCGATCATGATATTCAGGCAGGCCGGAAGCCCCGAGCGGTAGGCCTCGTCGATGGCCGGCGCCACTTGCGCCGGGTCGGTCACCTGCTTGCCGAAACCGCCGAACGCGGCGGTGACCGCGTCGTAGCGCGCCGGCAACAGTTCGCAGCCGATCAGCCGGTCCTTGCCATAGTCGCGCAGCTGGATCTGGTATTCGGCGTTCCAGCGCGCGTCGTTGCCGACCACGGCGATGAAGGGCAGGCGATAGCGCACCGCCGTGTCCATTTCGGCGGTATGGAAGCCGAAGGTGCCGTCGCCCATCACGGTGACCACCGGGGCATCCGGGCGCGCCAGGCGCGCGGCCAGCGCGAAGGGCAGGGCGGCGCCGATGGAACCGGCCACGCCGTTCACCACCCGGTTCGGCGCATGCAGGCAGGCTTGCGCCCATTGGCCGATTTCGCCGCCGTCGGCGATGAGTACGGAGTCGGGATGGCTGTCCAGCAGTTGCTGCACGGGCGCCAGCGCCTGGACGGGATGCATGCGCCCGTCCAGGGCGGAAGAGGCCGTCCGCCAGGCCTCGGGCCTGTAGGCGATGGCGTCGCGCACGTCCCGCGTCCACGATCCGTGCCGTGGCGATCTGGCGGACGCCATGGCGGCCCGCAGCAGCGCGTTCATCGCCGATGCCGCGTCGGCCAGGGCCCACGCCTCCAGCCGCGATCCCACCGCCCGGCGCGTGCGTTCGAGCTCGGGCGCATCGGCATCGACCTGCAGGAAAGCGCAGTCGGCCGCGATGGCGGGAGGCTTGCCGAACTTCAGCGTGAAATCCACGCGCTTGCCCAGCAGCAGGATGCAATCGGCCTGCGCCAGCATCTGCGCGAAAGCGCCCAGGCTGGGGTCGGCGACGCCGCGCGGGCTTTCCATGCCGATGACGGGGATGCCGCTGGCGGCCTCCAGTTCGCGCGCACGTGCCAGCGCCGGTCCCATCATCGTGGCCGGACCGGTCAGGATCAGCGGCCGCTGCGCGGCCCGCAGGCGCTGGAGCAGGGACGCGGCGACGCCGGCATCCAGCGCCTGCGCGATGGCATCGAAGGATTGCGGCGTGTCCGTCTGCGCGGTACATGCCGCTTCCAGCGCATCGGTGGGCAGGCCCAGGCTGACCGGGCCCGGGCGTCCCGAACGCGCGATGCGCATGGCCGTGCCGACGTCGCCTGCCATGGCGTCGGCGCTGCCGACCGTGGCGGACCACTTGGCCAGCGGCTCCGCGACGTCGGCCTGTCGCATTTCCTGGAAGGCGCCCATGCCGATCTGGTTGTTGGGCGCGTGGCCGGACAGCAGCAGCACCGGCGATTCCGCCATGGACGCGGTGTACAACGCCGACACCGCATTGGCGTGGCCGGGCCCGCCGGTGACCATGGCCACGCCGACTTCTCCCGTCAAACGCGCCCAGGCATCGGCCATATGCACCGCGGCGGCCTCGTGGCGCACGTGCACCAGCTCGATACGGGCGTCGACGCATGCATCGAACACCGGCATGATGTGATTGCCGGACAGCGTAAAGATGCGCTTCACGCCGGCGGCGCCCAGGGTCTGCACGAGCGCGTCGGCGCCATTGCGGGATCGGGTCATGATGCGGTCTTCCTCCGATTGTGGTTCTACTTGATCTGTATGTTCAGCTTGCCGCCCAGGTCGCGGAACAGTCGGTACTGTTCTTCCGCGAAGCGCGCGGTGGCGGCCGGCGCCATGACGTTCGGCACGGAACCGATATTGCGCACGCCGGCAAGCCATTCATTGTCCTTGGACAAGCGTAGCAGCACATCGGCCCATTGCCGCACCAGGGGCGCCGGCATGCCGGGCGGCCCGTACAACGCGCTCCAGCCGCTGATACGTTCCAACTGGGGAAAGCCGGCTTCCTTGGCGGTGGGCACGTCGGGCAATTCGGGCAGGCGCTGCGCCGTGGTGGTGACGAGGGCGCGCAGGCGGCCCGCCTTGACGTTGCCGATCAAGGCCGTGACGTTGTTGCAGCTGAACTGCACTTCCCTGGACAGTACGGCGGCCGTTGCCTCGCCGCCGCCCTTGTAGACGATTTGCGCGGCGGCCTGCGGCGGCAGGCCGGCGGCATCCAGCAGCATCTGGGTCGCCAGATTCAGCACGGTGGCCGGGCCAGACGTGCTGTAGTTAAGCTTGCCCGGCTGTTCGCGGATGGCCTGCACCAGTTCGCCCAGGGTTCGGTAGGGCGCATCGCCGTTGACGACGCACACCATGGGGTTCAGGTCGAGCAGGCCCAGCGGCGTGAAGTCGTTCCACTTGTATTTCAGGTCGGCCTGCAGCGCCGGCAGGATGGCTTGCGAGCCGACGCGCGCCAACAGCAGCGTGTAGCCGTCGGGCGCCGCTTCGCGCACGAACATCGAGCCGATGGCGCCGTTGGCGCCGCCCTTGTTCAACACCACCATGGGTTGGGGCAGCATGGCCTGCACCGCCTTGGCCAGGTTGCGCGCCGCCAGGTCGGCATCGCCGCCGGCGCTGAAGGGCACGACGATGGTGATCGGATGTTCAGGATAGCGGGGTGCGGCGGCCGCCGCCGCGGCGTTGAGCGCGCAGGCGAGCAGGGCGGCACAGGTCAGGATGGCCGTGCCGGGGAATGCGGCCCGGCCGCGCGCCGCGCGGGCGAGCGTCCGGTGCCTCGGACGGGCCGCGGCGAACGCGCGGCATGCGATGCGTTTCATAAGGGTCTCCTCCGGCGGCGTCCAGTCCGCAGGGGGACCGGCGCCACGCTGTTATCGATGTTTTTGTCCTGACCGGAGTCGCATTGCCGCCGGCGGCCCCCGGATGCCTTAGGGATAGCGATGCATGCGCCAGGCAGCGGCGCGGCTTATTGTTCTATATCATCTATATAAATCAAAAGCTAAATATTCTTCGGTCGAGACAAAGCAAATCTTCCTCTGCGCGACGCTCGCGCCAGAGGTGGCGCGCGCCCCACCCATGTCGTCCATCCGCACCCTGAAGACCTTCCTGGCCGTGGCCCGGCACGGCACCTTCGCCGCCGCCGGCAAGGAGATCGGCCTGACGCCCGCCGCGGTGGGCCTGCAGATCCGCGCCCTGGAAGAAAGCCTGAACTGCCGCCTGTTCGACCGTACCGCCCGGTCCGCCGTGCTGAATCCCGCGGGCCGCGCGCTGGTACCGGAAGTCGCCGACATCGTGCGCCGCTATGAGTCGCTGGGCACCGAGGCCGGCGGCGACGGCATGTCCGGGACCATGGTGATAGGCGCGCTGGTGTCCGCCCTGATGGGCGCGTTCGCCGATGCCTTGTGGACGGTGCGCCAGCGCTATCCGCGGCTGGACGTGCGCCTGTTCGCCGGCCTGTCCAGCGATTTCGCGATGCGCGTCGAGCGCGGCGAGCTGGACGCCGCGATCGTCACCCAGCCGCCGCATCCCTTGTCGTCCAACCTGTTGTGGACGCCGCTGTACGCGGAGCCCATGATCCTTATCGTGCCGCGCAAGCCGCATTTTCCCCTGGCGTCCAGGGTGGAAGACGTGCTGGGGGACTCGCCTTTCCTGCGTTTCGAGCGCAACACATGGACGGGGATCCTGGTGCAGGAGGTGCTGGACCGGCTGGGCGCGAGCGTGCGCGAAAGCATGGAGCTGAATTCGGTGGAGGCCATCGTCGAGCTGGTGCGGCATGGCTTCGGCGTGTCCATCGTGCCCCGGCTGGCCAATGTCGCCTGGGCGCAGGACCGGGCGCTACGGGTCGTGCCGCTGCCGGGCGTGGAAGTCTATCGCCGCGTCGGCCTGCTGGAGCGGGGCCGCCACAGCCGGACTGCCTTCACCGAAGCGGTCAAGGAATACTTTGCCCTGGCATCCGAAGCTCCCCAGCCGCCGCACGAGCCCCGCGCGGATACCCGGCGCGGCAGTCGCCGCAAGACCGTGGCGGCTTTCTGATATAGTTGCGCCCTTCCCGCGAAACCGGGTCCCGCCGTTGATCGGCGGACAGGCCCAGGAACGGGGGAGACTTGAAGAGAAAGAAATCCGTGCTATAATCTTTCTTCTGTACTTAAGCTTAAGTTACTTAAAAAGTTATTTAAGCCTGAGTGCTCAGCGCCCGTAGCTCAGTTGGATAGAGTACTTGGCTACGAACCAAGGGGTCGTGGGTTCGAATCCTGCCGGGCGCGCCAATATCACTGCTTGATTTGCTGCTTGATTCATCAAACAATCAACTCAGGCAGTCAAAGCGGCTTGAAGGTTTATCCTTCAAGCCGCTTTTTCTTTTCCTGGCGAGTCTTGGCGATTTTCCGGCGCTCTAATCGATCGTCGCCCCCGACCGCTTCACCAGCGGCACCCACTTGTCGATGTCCTGCTGGATGAACTTGGCGAACTGCGCCGGCGTCTCGTCGCGGTACACCTCATAGCCCAGCGCCTTGAGTCGTTCCTGCAGCTTGGGGTCGTTCATCACCGCGCGCGTGGTCTCGTTCAAGCGGTCGATCACGGCCTGGGGGGTGCGGGCCGGTGCCAGCAGGCCGAAATCGACGGAGATCACGTATCCCGGCACGCCGGCTTCGATCATCGTGGGGATTTCAGGCAGCAGTGGCGAGCGTGCTTCGCCGGTGGTGGCCAGCGCCTTGACCTTGCCTTCCTTCACCAGCCCCGAGACGCTGGGCGTGTTGTAGAAGCCGAAATCGACTTCTCCCGCCATGACGGCGGTGACGCCCTGCGGCGCTCCCCGGTAGGGAATATGCGTGGCATTGGTATCGGTCAAGGCCTTGAGGTTTTCGGCCGACAGGTGATGGGTCGTGCCATTGCCACCCGAAGAAAACGTCAGGCGGCCGGGGTGCTGGCGCATCGCGTCGATCAGCGCCTTGACGGAGTCGTACTTGCCGCCCTGCTTGACGATCAGCACATTCGATCCCCCGGCCAGGTAGGCCACCGGCGCGAAGTCCTTCTGCGGATCGTAGGGCATGGTCTTGAACAGCCCCAGGTTGATGGCCCAGGTATTGTTCGATCCCATGACGAGCGTGTAGCCATCGGGGGCCGATCGCGCCACGTAGTTCATGGCGATCAGCCCGCTGCCGCCGGCCTTGTTTTCCACCACGACGCTCTGGCCCAGCCGCTCGGACAGTCCGGGCTGGATGGCGCGCGCCAGGATATCCGCGGTGCTGCCGGCGGCCAGCGGCACGACGAGCGTGATGGGACGTGACGGGAAATTGTCGGCCTGCGCCGAAAAGCCATAGCCGGCCAGGGCGGCCAGGCAAACCCCTAGTATTTTTTTCATGACGACTCCGACGGTCGATAATTGGCGATACGCGGCGAACCGCTACATGCCTGTCGCTGGCGTTCCGCAGCGCATCAAAGCCTAGCCAGCGTATCGGACGCCGCGTGTCGTCCCTAGGCCGCCGCGCCTATACCGTCATGTCGTCGCGTTATGCCCCGGCGCGCTTGCCGCAGGCCTTGATCGTGTCGCGCGCCACGGACGCGAAGGCCTGCGCGGCGGGAGACAAGGGATAGTTCGCCAGCCGGACCAGCGAAATCGGCCACTCCAGCTCCGGTTCGCTCAAGGGTATTCCCTTGATGCCGCGGGGCATCACCATGGTCGCGATGCGCGGCATCATCGCCACGCCCATATCCGCCTGGATCAGGCCCAGGGCGGTGGAAACCAGCACGGCGCGCTGTTCCACCCGGGGATAGATGTTGTGGGCGATCAGCTTGCGGCTGATGGCCAGCCAGGCATGCGCGTTCGGATTGAGCTGGATACAGGGGAGCTCGGCCAGGATCCGGGCGTCGACCGACGCGCGCCGCGCCAGCGGATGGTCGTCGCGCACGAACAGCGCCATCCCGCAGTCCCAGAGATTTTCGACGACCAGCTTGGAGTCGTCGGGGGCGATCAAGGCCCCCAGGCCGATATCGGCTTCGTGGGCCAGCAGCTTGGCGCGGATGTGATCGACCACGCAGTCCACGACGGTGACTTCGAGCTCCGGGTGCTTCTTGTGGAAGCGGCGCAGGATCTCCGGCAGCAGGGTGGCGGCGGTAACGTGTCCCACGGCGACATTCACCGAGCCCGCCTTCAACTGCGTCATGTCGCGGCATTCCCGCAACACGCCGTCGATCGACAGCACGGCGCGCCGCGCGACGTCGACGATGGCGCGGCCTTGCGGGGTCAGGCAGGCGTCCCGGCCCCTGACCACCAGCGTCTGCCCCAGTTCGGCTTCCAGCCGCCGGACCAGGTGGCTGACCGAGGGCTGCGACATGCCGAGCTGCTCGGCGGCGCCGGTGAAACTACCCGAATCGCCCACGGCGATCAGCGCGCGCAGTTGCCGCAGCGAGACGGGTTCCGAAGTGTCTTCCATAGCCTGGCGTCATGGAGAAATAGCGTGTATACCATAGGAGCATGCCCGGCGCGCGCTTAGGATGCAAGGGTCCACATCGACCCGCGAGTCATCCATGCCGCATTCCCAGTATGCCCGCCACCTGATGGGCGCCGCCGCCATCGAGCCGACCGGCGAGTTCGAGGCCGGCAGCTTTGCCTGCTTCACGTTGACCTACACGGCCGGTTACTTCGGCATCGACGACACGGGTTCGCTGAAGATCGTGCACCGCTTCGCCAGCGACATGGGCAAGCCGCAGTTCGACGATCCGCAAGGGTGGAACTACACGACGGTGGAAGCCAGCAACGGCGCCGTGCTGCAGGTCGAATACGACGGCAAGCGCAACATCCGCCCCTGGGACAAGACGCTGTTCATCCGCGTCGTGCGCGGCTACCTGGAAGAGGGCGATCGCATCGTGGTGCGTTTCGGCGACACGCGGCAGGGCTCGCCCGGCATGCGGGTCCAGACCTTTCACGAACCTACCTTCGAGTTCCGTGTGCTGGTCGACGCCTTCGCCACCTACAACTACACCGAGCTGCCCAGCTCGCCGACGATATCGGTCGTGGCCGGGCCGGCGGCCAGCTACAAGGCGGTCCTTCCTTCGCTGGTGGAACTTGGCCAGCCCGTGCGGCTGGGTTTCAAGGGCGAGGACAAATGGGGCAATCCCTCGCATCGCGTGGCGGGCACATTCACCTTGCGCAGCAACCTGGACGTCGCCGGCCTGCCGGCCGGTTTCACGGTGACGGCGGGCGACTATGCCACCGTGATGGAGAACCTCGTGCCGACGCAGGAAGGAGACCTCGAGATCGAAGTGCTGCGCGACGGCCACGTTGTGGCGCGCAGCAATCCCTGCCGCGTGTCCGCCCGCGTCGCGCGCCGCCATTTCTGGGGCGACCTGCATGGCCAGTCGGAAGAGACCATAGGCACCAATTCGGCGGAAGAGCTGATCGTCTTCGCGCGCGACCGCGCTTTCCTGGACGTCATGAGCCACCAGGGCAACGACTTCCAGATCACCAGCGAATTCTGGCGGGAACTGAATGGCCTCACCGCCAAATACAACGAGGATGGTCGCTTCGTCATCTTTCCAGGGTACGAATGGTCGGGCAACACAGGCCTGGGGGGCGACCGCAACGTCATGTACCTGCGCGAAGGGCGCCCCCTCCATCGCTCTTCCCACGCACTGGTCGATGACCTGAGCGACATGGACAGCGATTGCAACAGCGCCGACCAGCTGTTCGACGCCCTGAAGGACGAGGACGTCGTCGTCTTCGCGCATATCGGCGGACGCTATGCGGACATCACCTTGTCGCACGACGCGCGCATCGAACGGTCGGTGGAAATCCATTCCGATTGGGGCACGTTCGAATGGCTGCTGGAGGACGCCTTCAAGCTCGGCTACCGGGTGGGCATCCTGGCCAACAGCGATGGCCACAAAGGACGTCACGGCGCCAGCCATCCCGGCGCTTCGCTGTTCGGCGCCTACGGCGGCCTGAGCTGCCTGGTCGCCGACGAACTGACGCGCCCCGCGATCGCCGAAGCGCTGCGCCAGCGGCGTCATTACGCGACGACCGGCTGTCGCGCCTATCTGGACGTGCGTGCGCATTTCCCCCAGCCGGCGCAGTGCTGGTCGGATGACCCGAAGCTGGGCCAGCCGGTGACGCAACGCCAGGTCGACAGCGTCGAGATGGGTGCGATCGTCGATTACGGCGGCGACTTCGTCGAGTTCGAGTTCGACGTCGCCACCCACGGGGCGATCGAACGCGTCGAAGTGCGCAACCGGATGGAGGTCGCGCATACGCTGTATCCCTACGCCCCCGGCGACCTGGGCAGCCGCATCCGCATGGTCTGGGAGGGATCCGGTTATCGCGGGCGAGGGCGGCAGACCGTCTGGGATGGCGAGGCTACCCTGGAAGGCAACGCCTTCGTGGATCCCCGGCCGATCAATTTCTGGAACCTGGACAAGACGCTGGACCATCCGGATCCCGCGCGCCTCTGCTGGAAGTCGCTTACGACAGGCGGGTTCAGCGGCGTCGACGTGCGCCTGGCGGATTCGAACGCCGGCGTATTGAAGGTGCGTACCCCGCTGATCGAGGTGGACGTCGACGTGGCGGACATCGGCCTGTCGCCCATCGTGCGGGAGAACGGCGGCCTGCAGCGGCGCTTGCAGATCTACCGCCTGCCGGATGTGAACGAGGTCCGCCGCATGCGCCGCCGCGTGCGCGTGCCGCTGCATGCCGGCGAGGATAATGCGATCTACGTACGCGTGACGACGGAGGACGGTTTCTTCATCTACTCCAGTCCCATCTACATCGCGAGAAAATAGCGCGGCGCGCTCCCACGGAGCGCAATCCCCCAAGGTGAATCCGAGGGTAAACCCCAGGTCAATAATATTGACCGATTGTATGACGAGATTTAGTCTTGGCATGAGCCGGCGCGGGCACCGCGCCGGCCGGCCGACACGCACATCGATCACGTACATACAGAGACAAGGTTTCCCCATGACGCAATCCCCCCCGCATCGCATCGGTTTCATCGGCCTGGGTATGATGGGCACGCCCATGTCGCGCTGCCTGGCCAACGCGGGCTTTTCCCTGTTCCTGGCGGACGCGGACCCCGCCCGCACCGACGCTCTTTGCAAGGAGCTGAACGCCGCCGCCCTGACGGAGAACAATGCCGGCGCGCTCGACGCGCTGGTTACCATGCTGCCCAATTCCGCCATCGTCGAAAAAGTCCTGCTGGGCGACGGCGCCGCGGGCTGGGCCCGCCGCCTGAAGCGGGGCGCCGTGGTCATCGACATGAGTTCATCCGAACCCGCGCGCTCTCGTGACCTGGGCGCCAGCTTGCGCGATATGGGCCTGTCCTATCTGGACGCGCCCGTCTCCGGCGGCGTCAGGCGCGCCACGGACGGCAGCCTGGCCATCCTGGTGGGTGGAGACCCGGCGGTCCTGGAGCGTTGCATGCCGCTGCTGCAAGCCATGGGCAAGAGCATCCTGCGCATCGGCGATGCGGGTGCCGGCCATGCGGCCAAGGCCTTGAACAACTACGTGTCCGCCGCGGGTTTGCTGGCCACCGTCGAGGCCCTGCACGTGGCGGCCCGCTTCGGCATCGACCCGGCCGTCATGACCGACGTGCTGAATGCCTCCACCGGCCGCAGCAATACCTCCGAAAACAAGGTCAAGCAGTTCATGCTGAGCGGATCCTATGCATCCGGCTTCTTCATGCAACTGATGAACAAGGACCTGAAGATCGCACGCGCGCTGGCCGCGACGGTGGACTACCCCTTGCGCGTCGGCGAGACCGTGACCGACGTCTGGGACCAGGTTTCCCAGGACGCCACGCCCACTACGGACCACACCGAGATGTACCGGATGCTCGACCCCGACGCCGGCGCCCGCCATTCCTGAACATCGAGCATCGCCGCCGGCAGCCCGGCGGAATTTTTTTTGCCCGGATTGCGATCAGACAATCCGTCAATAAGATCAATAACGTGGAAGGAGCACCATGGCTACATTCGTACAGGCCGGCCACGCGCCCGCCGCCGAGACCTCCATCGAGCAGAAACGCCGCAATGCAATCAAAGGCGCGTTCTTCTCCGAATTCATCGACATGTTCGACATCTACCTGCCGGTGGTCGTGCTGGCGCCGGTGCTGTTCTACTTCCAACCGCGCGGCGTGGCGCCGGCGACCGAAGCGATCCTGGCGTCGCTGGTGTTCATCACCACGTTGTTGGGCCGTCCCATAGGTGCGCTGATCTTCGGCATGGTGGCGGACCGCATCGGCCGACGCATGGCGTCGATCTGGTCCGTGTCGGGATTCGGCGTGGTGACGCTTTTGATCGGGCTGCTGCCCGGCTACGACAGCATAGGTATCGCGTCCTACCTGCTGCTGGTGGCGCTGCGCTTCGTCGACGGGATATTCCTGGGCGGGGGCTACACCGGCGCGATGCCCTTGGCCATCGAATACTCGCGCAAATCGCAGCGTGGCTTCGTCGGCGGCCTGATACTCGCGGGCTTCCCCGCGGCCTATGTCTGCATCAACCTGGTGGCGATGCTGATGTTCGCCCTGTTTCCGCTGGACGGCGCGCAGTCGCCCTACGCCCAGGTGGGTTGGCGCATCCCCTTCCTGATCGGGGCGGTGCTGGCCGGCGTGCTGGCCTGGTACTACATCCACAAGGTCGCCGAATCCGAAATCTGGCAGAGCGAGGCAAAGAAGGGCGCTGCCGCCAGGAACCAGGCCACGGCCACGGCCGCGGGCCAGAGGCGGGAGAAGCTGCCGTTGATGGACCTGGTCAGCGGCCGCAGCGGCCGCAACCTGCTGCAGGTACTGCTGCTGATGACGGGCTTCTGGCTGACGCAGAACCTGATCACGATCTACATGCCGACCGGCCTGCTCTCGGGCACGCTGCACATGAGCGCCTTCGATACCGCCGCCACGCTGCTGGTCTGCTACGCGGCGCTGTTCTTCAGCTATATCGCCTCGGGGGTGCTGGGCCAGCGCATCGGCCGCCGCCGCTTCTTCCTGCTGGCCGGGCCGCTGATCGCCACCGTGGGCGCGGTGCTGTTCTATCTGCTGTCGCATGCGGCGGGCATGCCGCTGCCGGTGATCATGCTGCTGGTGGTGCTGCTGTCGATCCTGGTCACATCGCCGTGGGGCGTCATCGTCACGTATATCAACGAGCGCTTCGTGACGGACGTACGCGCGACGGGCTTCGGCGTCGGTTTCAGCCTGTCCGTGATCATTCCCTCGTTCTACGCCTTCTACATGAACTGGCTGGGCCGCTTCATGCCCATGCGGGCCGCGCCGGTGGCGCTGCTGGTCATCGGCGCGGTGATAGGCACGATAGGCGCCTTGATGGGTCCCGAAACGCGGGACGTCGATTTCTAAAAGGATGGTTGCCATGCGCAATGACAAGGTGGGTTTCATCGGCCTGGGGAATATGGGCGGACGCATGACGCGGCGCCTGGTGGACGCCGGCATCCCGGTGCTGGGCTTCGACACGGATGCATCGCGCGCCGCGGCATGCGGGGCGACGGCGGCGGGCGGCGTACGCGACGTCGTCCAGGCCTGCGACGTGGTGCTGATGTCGCTGCCCGACAGCCACGTGGTCGAGGCGGTCGTGGAAGGCCAGGACGGCGTGCTGGCGCACTGCCGGCCCGGCCAGACCGTGGTCGACCTGAGCACCGCGGCCGCCAGTTCGACCAAGCGCCTGCACGGCTTGTTTCGCGACAAGGGCGTGCACTACATCGACGCCGGCATCTCCGGCGGCGCGGCCGCCGCCGAGAAGGGCACGCTGACGCTGATGATAGGTGGCGACGCGCAGGCCGTGGAGGCCGTGCGCTGGGTCTTCCAGCCCTTCAGCACGAAGGCGCTGCACATGGGCGCCAGCGGCGCCGGGCACACCACCAAGCTGCTGAACAACTTCCTGAATGCCGTCAGCCTGGCGGCAACGGCGGAAGTGATGGTGGCGGGCAAGAAAGCGGGGCTGGATCTGCATCAACTGCTGGACGTACTGAATAGCAGCAGCGGCGTGAACTTCGCCACGCAGAACCGCTTTCCGTACATCGTCGACGGCAATTACCTGGAAGGCGGCCTGACCAGCAAGCTCATGACCAAGGACGTGGTGCTGTACGTGGACCTGACGCATGAACTGGGCGTCGCGTCTTTCAACGCGTCCGGCCCCATGTCCTGCTTCGGCCTGGCCACGGCGCTGGGCTATGGGGACAAGATCAGCAACCGCGTCGTCGACGCGATCGGCGACGTGTCGGGCGGCGTCCGGCTCAAGGACTGAAGAACAGGAAGCGACAGCCATGGAAATGACGGAACGGCAGCACGCGCTCAAGGAAGCCTTCGTCCGCCTGCGCGGCACCTGGGGGCCGGAGTGGGAAAGCATCCTGCGGCTGGATGCCGGTTTCTTCGAAGCCTATCTGAACCTGGCCACCGTGCCCTGGAAGAAGAACCATCTGGAAGACAAGGTCAAGGACTTCATCCACATCGCCGCGGACGCCGCCGCGACCCAGCTGTATCGCCCGGGCATACGCGCCCATATCGAATCCGCCATCCGTCACGGCGCCACCCGCGAGGAACTGATGGAAGTGCTGGCGCTGACCAGCACCCTGGGCATCCATGCGTCGAATGTGGGCGTACCGGTGCTGCTGGAAGTCCTGCGCGAAGAAGGGCTGCGCGATGCGCCCGCGCCGTTGGACGCGCGCCGCGAGGCGCTGAAGGCGGACTTCCACAAGCAGCGCGGCTACTGGCATGAAACCTTCGAAGGCCTGCTGGAACTCGATCCGGACTTCTTCCAGGCCTATCTGGATTTCTCGTCCGTACCCTGGCGCGCCGGTGTGCTGCCACCCAAGGTCAAGGAGCTGATGTACTGCGCCTTCGACGCGTCCGCGACGCATCTCTATGTGCCGGGACTGAAACTGCACATGCGCAATGCGCTGGGCTACGGCGCCACGGCCCATGAACTCATGGAGATGCTGGAGATCGTGAGCACCATCGGCATCCATGCCGCGGAGGTCGGCGCGCCTCTCCTGGAGCAGGCATGGGCGGTGCGCCGCGACCCGCGCTAGCGCCCCGCCGCGCGAGCCTATTGCCGAGGCGCGACGTGCAGGGTTGCCACCAATCCAGCCAGGGCAGGCGATGGCGGCGGATAACGCAGCAGCACCTGCGGGTCGTGCCCTGGCACGATATGGGCGTGGCTGTCGGCCAGCGCGTCCAGGCGGCGATGCCCTTCCAGCATCTCGCCCACGTTGAAGACGGCGGGGAAGGGCCGTCCTTCCTCCATGTTCCGGTAGTAGTGCGATGCGTCGGACGCCAGCACGACCCAGCCGCGCGCCGTATGTACCCTGACGACCTGCAGGCCCCGGGTGTGCCCGCCGATGCGGTGCACCGTGATGCCCGGGGCGATTTCGGCGTCACCGTCGTGGAATTGGACCCGGCCGGCATAGACCTGTTCCACCATCTGCAGCACGTCGCGCAGGTTGAAGGCTTCGGCGATGCAGCGATGCGCCATGTAGCGGCCCGTGGCGTATTCCATCTCGCGGTCCTGCAGATGGAAGGTGGCGTTGGGATAGGAGGCCAGATTGCCCACATGGTCGTAATGCATGTGGGTGACGATCAGGTCGCGCACCGCGTCGACATCGACGTCCATCAATTTCAGGGCGTCGCGCATGGGATGGATCAGTTTGCGGCCCCGCTTGCGGGCTTCTTCGGCATCGAATCCGGCATCGACCACCCACACGCGCGCGCCATCGCGGATCAGCCACACGAAATAGTCCATGGGCATGGGACCGTCGTGGGGATCGCCGCCGATGAAGTTGGCGCTGGCCATGCGCTGATGTTCGCCGTACTTGATCGCGAAGACTTCGTACTCGGGCAGCATGGGTGTCTCCTTCGTTCTTCGGCTCTGGAGCGGCCGATGATAGGGTAATGTCGTACAGTCAGTCAATAATACAATCATGGCCCGGCATGCGGGTATCATGCATCCGCAAACGGCGCCGGGCCGTTTCGGGAAACAAGGAGTTGAACCGATGATCGTCGAAATGCGCGTCTATCACTGCGCTCCGGGCCGCTTGCCGGCCCTGAACGAGCGTTTTACCAACATCACGCTGGATTTCTTCAAGAAGTACGGCATCGAGCAGATCGGCTTCTGGACCACGCTGGTGGGCAGCAGCAACCATGCGCTGACCTATCTGTTGAAGTGGGAAAGCCTGGCCGAGCGCGAGCAGAAGTGGAACGCCTTCCAGGCCGATCCCGAATGGATACGCCAGCGCAATGCGACGGAAGCCGAAAAACCCATCGTCGAGCGCGTCGAAAACCAGTTCCTGGCGCCGACCGCGTATTCGGCCATGCGCTGAGGGCCGCAACCGCCGGCTCCCGGCCGGCCGCGTGGCGGCTGGTCCGGGCATGCCGTTTGCTGGCGGATGGGGTTCAATTCGGGGAGAAGCACCATGGACTCAGGCCGCGATGGGCGCACGGTACGGCACGGCGGTAGTTTCTACCACTTCCGCACCGTGGAACAGGCCACGGGCTTCTACCGCGGCATCCTGGAAGGCAAGAGCGTCGAGTCATGCCGCCAGCGCTGGCGGCCCAGCCTGGTGCAAGTCGCCGTGGCTCCGCGGGCGCTGCCGGCGGCGGGCAGCCGGCACGCCGGATCGGAGCTTATTTGACCGCCACCAGGACGGGCTGCTCCTGGTAGATATCGGCGAACATGTGCTTCAGATTGTCGACCTTGGGCAGGTCGTTGAACACGATGTACGGATAGCGGGGATTGTTCACCAGGAAATTCTGGTGGTAGGCCTCGGCGGGATAGAAGCCCCGCAGATTCTCCAGCGTGGTGACGATGGGTTTGCCGTAGACTCCGGCCCGGCCGAGCTGCGCGATATAGGCCTGTGCGACGCGCTGCTGCGTTTCGTTGCTGGTGAAAATGGTGGAGCGGTACTGCGTGCCGGTGTCCGGCCCCTGGCGATTCAGCTGGGTGGGATCGTGGGCCACCGAGAAATACACCTGCAGCAGCTTGCCGTAGCTGACCTGGCGCGGATCGTAGGTGACCTGGACCGACTCCGCGTGGCCGGTGTCGCCGCCGCTCACCTGATCGTAGGACGCGGTGCCCGGCTTGCCGCCCGCATACCCGGACACGGCCTGGGTCACGCCCTTCACGTGCTGGAATACGCCCTGTACGCCCCAGAAGCAGCCGCCGGCGAAGACGGCGGTTTCGGTCGCCGCCGTCGTGGCGGGTTCGTCCAGCGCGGGTGGCGGGATGGCGACGGCGTCCTCGGCCGCCACGGCTGGCGCATGGCCGGCGAACAGGGCGGCGGCGACGGCGGCGCCGGCAGCCAGGACCAGGGCGGGGAATCTGGCGCGGGAGAGGGTGGCGAACGGCATGGCGGACTCCTTGGAAGGTACGGGGCATTATCCCGCGCGCCCGCGCACGCAAACTTAAATTAAACGTGATATTCGCCCGCGGGCGCCGACAGCGGCGCCGCGCTGCGCGACAATAGCCGCCGGAATATCGCCGGGCGGCCGAACCCGTCCGACCCCGCCCGACCGGCGCCGCGCCGACGCGCCGCCCGAGCCACCGCCACCACCGCCATGACTACCCTGAAACGCATCCTGATCGTCGAAGACGACGCCCACATCGCCGAGCTGCTGCGCCTGCATCTGCGCGACGAAGGCTATGACGTCGTCCATGCGGCGGATGGCGACAGCGGCCTGCGCCTGCTGGAAGGCGGCGGCTGGGATCTGCTGGTGCTGGACCTGATGCTGCCCGGTGTCGACGGCCTGGAGATCTGCCGGCGCGCGCGGGCGATGAGCCGCTATACGCCCATCATCATCACCAGCGCCCGCGCCAGCGAAGTGCATCGCATCATCGGCCTGGAGCTGGGCGCCGACGATTACCTGGCCAAGCCCTTCTCCATGATGGAGCTGGTGGCGCGGGTGAAGGCCTTGCTGCGCCGGGTCGATGCCCTGGCCCGGGACGCCCGCATGGAAGGCGGCACCCTCGAACTGGCCGGCTTGCGCATCGACCCGATCACGCGCGTGGCGCAGGTGGATGGCAAGGACGTCGACCTGACGCCGCGCGAATTCGATCTGCTGTATTTCTTCGCCCGCCATCCCGGCAAGGTGTTTTCCCGGATGGAGCTGCTGCATCACGTCTGGGGCTACCAGCATGACGGCTATGAACACACGGTGAACACCCACATCAATCGCCTGCGCCTGAAAGTCGAGGCCGATCCGGCGGAACCGCGGCGCATCCTGACCGTATGGGGCAAGGGCTACCGCTACGCGACCGGCGCCGGGGAAGACGCATGAAACGCCTGAGCCTGACGCAACGCCTCTCCCTGGTCTTCGCCGTGCTGCTGCTGGCCTGCATGGCGGCGGCCGCCTGGCTGCAGATCGGCGCCAACCGCTTGCGCGAGGAAGAAACCGCGCAGCGCCTGTCCATCGGACTGGCGCGGCATATCGCCGAAACCACGCCCTTGATGGACGAAGGCGGCCTGCGTCCCGGCGCGGTGCGCGACCTGTTCGCCAAGCTGATGGCGGTGAATCCCAGCGTGGAGGTCTATCTGCTGGACAACGAAGGCCGCATCGTCGGCGACGCCGCCCCGCGCGGCCGCCTCAAGCGCGATCGCGTGGATATCGAACCGGTGCGGCGCCTGCTGTCCGGCGCGTCGCTGCCGATCTTCGGCGACGATCCGCGCAGCGAAACGGCGCGCAAGGTCTTCGACGCCGCGCCCCTGCAGGTCGGCGGGCGCGACGCCGGCTATGTGTACGTGGTATTGCAGGGCGAGCGGCTGGAAGCCGTCGCCGCCAACCTTGCCGCCAGCAGCGTCCTGCGCACCACACTGTGGTCGCTGGCCCTGGTGGCCCTGTGCTGCCTGATCGCCGGTCTGGTGGCCTTCAACCTGATCACGCGGCCGCTGCGGCGGCTGACCGGCGTGGTGCGGGACTTCGACGGCAACGAGGCCGCCGCGACGGCGACGCTGCAAGCCGCGCCGGCGCACGCGCTGCCGCCCGCGGGCGGCGACGAGATCGGCGTGCTGGAGCACGCTTTCCGCCAGATGGCCGCTCGCATCGCGGAGCAATGGCGCGAACTCAGCCGCCAGGACCAGCAGCGCCGCGAGCTGGTCGCCAACATCTCGCACGATCTGCGCACGCCCTTGACGTCCCTGCACGGCTATCTGGAAACGCTGCTGGTCAAGGCCGATACGCTGGATGGCGCCGAGCGACGGCGCTACCTGGAGACGGCGCTGGGACAGAGTCGCAAGGTGGGACGGCTGGCGCAATCGCTGTTCGAGCTGGCGCGACTGGAGTCGGGACTGATCCAGCCTGACAAGGAAGTCTTCGTGCTGCCGGATCTGGTCCAGGATGTCTTCCAGAAGTTCGAACTTTCGGCGGAGGCGCGCGGTGTACGCCTGGCGGCCGATTTCGACCGAGACCTACCGCCGGTGGAGGCGGACGTCGGGATGATCGAGCGCGTTCTTACCAACCTGCTCGACAACGCCATCCGCCATAGCCCGGCGGGTGGCACCGTGGACGTTCGCATGAGCACGGTGGACGGCGGAGCACGGGTTTGCGTCAGCGACGACGGGCCCGGCATACCCGAACCCCTGCGGGCGAACCTGTTCACGCGCGCGTCGGTGTGGCGCGCGGATGACGCCCAGGCCGGTGGCCTCGGGCTGCTGACGGTGCATCGGATACTCGCGCTGCACGGCTGCGAAATACGGCTGGCGCGGCACGCCAGCCGCGGTGCCGTCTTCGAATTCCGCTTGCCTGCCCGCGCGGCATCGCCGGCGCTGCTGGACGTTTGACTCCACTCCCTGTGACGCAGGTGGCGGGGTAAAGACCCCGCCGCGTTCCGTCCTGTCCATCGATAGATGTAGAGCCGTGCTTTCGATCTAGGAGGGCCCGCGCGGGCGCTCGCTCGTCCGTCCTAGGATGAACGCATTCTGGAGCTCTCGCATTACTGCGCGCACTATCTGCGCGGAGTAGGTACGACTGAACGCCCAATCGGATACGACATGGACAAGAAGACCGTTGCGTTGCTTGTGAGTGCCACGAACCAGGCGGGGTGGATACATGAAATCGCCCAGTGGCTCGCGCGCGAGGAGGATTTTCGTGTTGCCGCGCTGATCGTCGCATGGGACGACACCCCATCGGCGGAGCGCAGCCTGCCCTGGACGCGCGACCCGTTGGGCACCGTCGCCCGGCTGGAGTCCCGCATGCTGGAGACGCGCCATCGCGCGCAACTGGCGACCAGCGACCTGAGCGCTTCGCTGCCGCCCGGCACGCCGGTGCTGGACCTGGCCATCACGCGCGGCCCTGGCGGCCGTATCGCCGCCGACGCCGAGCAGCTGCGCGCGCTGATGGCGTTGCACCTGGACGTGATCCTGGTGCTGGGCGCGCCGGCGGTGCGGGGCGAGCTGGCTTCGCTGCCGGCTGCCGGCGTATGGATGCCGGTGCATTCCGAACTGAAGGATCAGCAGGATGTGGCGCATGCCGGCTTCTGGGAGGTCTACCAGCGCGCCGATCACACCACCGTCAAGTTGTGGCGCCTGGGCGCCACGGAGCAGGCCGACGAGTTGATCGACGCCCGCAGCTTCAATACGGAAGTGTTCTGGCTGAAGAACCGCGCGCGCGCCTTGAGTCTCGGCAACCTGATGATCTTCGATACGCTGCAGGCCATGGCGCAACCGGAACGCCGCAAGGAATCATCGTCGTCGCTGCAGATCCACACCGCCATGACGCGGCCCCAGCCCGTCCAGCGCGATGGCATGGCCTACCTGGCGCGGCAGGCCTGGCTGGCTTCCAGCATGGTCCTGCGGCGGGCGATGAAGCGCAATGTTCGCTGGCGCATCGGCATGTGTCCCACCGGCCGCGAAGAAGTCGTGACGTCGGAGGCCGCCGTCATGGAGCCGCCGAAAGACCGTTTCTTCGCCGATCCTTTCGTCTACACCCGCAACGGGCAGCCCTTTATTTTCTTCGAGGATTACTACTTCCGCGAACGTAAAGGGAAGATATCCGTGGCGACGTATATCGATGGCGCCTTCCGCTTCCTGGGGGTCGTGCTGGACCTGCCGTACCACCTGAGCTTTCCCTACATTTTCGAATACGGCGGCGCGACCTATATGGTCCCGGAAACCTGCGGTAACCGTACCATCGAACTGTGGAAATGCACCGAATTCCCGCTGAAATGGGAACTGCATTGCACGTTGATGAATAATATTTCCGCTGTGGACACCATCGTTTTCCCTTACGGCGGGCGCTGGTGGCTGTTCACGAATATCGACCGCACCGACGGCTTGAGCCACTGCGACGAGCTTTTCGCCTTCCACGCGGACCGTCCGGATACGGACAACTGGCAGCCGCACGCGCTGAATCCCATCGTGCGCAGCCCCGTGAAGGCGCGCAACGCCGGCATGATCATGGCGCAGGACGGCAGCGTGGTGCGATGTGCCCAGTCTCAGGGTTTCCAGCACTACGGCAAGGGCGTATCGCTCAACCGTATTGAGGAGCTGACCCCGCGCACCTATCGCGAGGCCGACGGCCCGGTCCATTACCCCAATTTCCTGCGCAAGCCATTCGCGTCGATGCACCACTGGCACCACCATGGCGGGCATACCGTGTTCGACTTTGCATTTATGGAATAACAAATACTGGTAAACGTTACGGCGCTTCGTGCGCCGGCTATTTGCTGGACCCCGCAGCATAATCGCGGCGAATTGCAAGTGTCAGTAGCAGCGTTTCGTCGTTCCCCCTTGGAAACCCCCTTGAAATAAGGCTTGGAGCTTGAAATGAAGACACAACTCGCCCTGGACCGCTTGCAAAATCTTGCAGTCCGACTCCATTCAAAACTTTTTTAGTTCCGCTTTTAAACCGGCGTGGCAGTGCTGTTTATTCGTACGGAAAAAATCAGGGAAGGACGGTGAGGAGCATTCGATTGATACTAACGGATGACTTCGCTTCCTGTCGGTTTATGTCCATTGGACAAGCTTGATTTTGAAGCGGCCTACCCATAACATGGTGCGTCATCCAAACGATGACTACTCAAGTTTCGGTCGGTTCGCCAACATCTCGTCCATGTGGTCGGCAGGCACACCGAACAATAATATAAATCGCCGTGTGTTCGCGCTACGTACCATTCACTGCTGCATCTCTGCTGCATCTAATTGATGTCTTATGGGGAAAGCTATGTCGAAAATGGTCTTGATCGAGGCTCATCCACTCTTGAGGTTGGGTCTACGTCAAATTCTGGGCAAGGTCGAAGGCGTGTGGGAAATCGTCGGATTGGATCTGGCGAATCTGGACGAAGCCGCTGAGCAGAACCGCAGTGCCGAATTGCTTATTTTCGGCCTGCCGATCGAAACCGAAACGGGCTGGCAAGCGCTGGCCGATGTGCGTCGGGTGTTGGCGCCCAAGCGCATCCTCCTGCTGGTGGACAACATGCCCATGCAGGCGTTGTCGCGTCTCCCGGAAGGCAGTATCCATGGCTGCCTCATGAAGACGGCCTCGATCGAGGTGCTTGAAGCAGCCATCCGGTTGGTGATGGCTGGTGGCCAATGTTTTCCTAGCGGCCAGATGGGCCAGGCGCCCTCGTCCGTCGAAGTGTCGATGGCGTCGACCATGCAGCATGCTCCGGCGGCGGCCTCGATGATGATGTCCAGCGACGTCGATCATGGCAATGGACCGAAGGCGATGCCGATCACCGCGGGCGCGCAATTGTTGAAGATCACGCCGCGGCAATACGAAGTGCTGGTGCTGTTGTCGCGTGGCTATCCGATCAAGACGGTAAGCCGCATGCTCAATATTTCCGTGGCGACTGCGAAGACCCATGCCTGCACGCTGTACCAGCGGCTGCAGGTGAAAAACAAAGGGGAGGCGGTATATACAGCCTTGCAACGTGGCGCGACGCTGGATTGGGATGCTGGCGGCGCCAATGGATCCAGCTATGAGCGCAACCGGCTCTAGCACGGCAGGATCGCGAAGCAGGCCGGCAACCGAAGCAAGCCTTCCGACGTGAGTCGGGGCTTGCTTTTTTGCTTGGGGACGAAGGCCGACGTACACGTACCTGTCCCCATGCGTTTGCCGTCATGCGCACGGCCGAGAGTCACGGGGACGCGTCGCTGATACGATGGCGCAGGCAGTTCCCTAGCGGGCCGCGATCGATCCGATCCCGTGCGTGGCTGGGACGCTCAGCACATCGTGAGAGGCTCCCGGCGAATGACTACCGTCCTGATCGAGGAATATGCCATTCTGCGCATCGCTATCCAACACATACTGGAAACGGCGCGCAGTCCAGAAAGCGTCATGGCAATGGCGCCCATCAAATTGAATGAGTTATCGCTGTCCGCCGTCAGACCGGTCGAATTGCTGGTATTGGGCGTGACGGGGATGACCGAAAACGATCTACATATGTTGTCGGCGTCGATGACGCTGCTGGCGCCACGCCATACGCTGGTGCTGCACGATACGCTGGATCCGCGTTTCCTGCTGGAAGCGGCGCGCGCGGGGGCCTGCGGGCTGCTGCCCAAGTCGTCGACACCCGAGGCGATTACAGCGGCGGTGCATCTGGTGCTGGCCGGTGGACAGTGCTTTCCGCGGACCATCGTCGAAGCGACGCAAGCCACGCCGCATGTGCCGGGGCGTGGGCATACGGCGATACGCATGCTGACACCGCGGCAGGAGGAGATCCTGCGCCTGCTTGCGAAAGGCCGCACCATGCGCGAAATCAGCCGCGAGATCGGGATATCCGTGGCGACGGTCAAAAGCCACGCGCGGACCCTGTATTGGAAGCTGAACGCGCGGAACCAGGCCGAGGCGGCCTATATCGCGGTACAGGAGGGTTTGCTGCGGGACGATCCGCCCGCGCCTTCCATCACGCATGAAAATGGTGATGCGCCGCCCGGGTAGGCGACAGGCCTCCCCCGCGGTATCGCGGGGCCGCCATGCGCGGGCCCGCGTCGATTCATAATCCGATTGCCGATGGAAGGCGATCGCGTGCCCGCGCTGTCAAGCGGTCGGGCGCCCTCAGCGCGTCTTCAACGCGGCCGCATTGGGCGCGACCAGCGCTTGCAGCTGTTGTTCCAGCTTCTCCAGCACCGTATCGGTATGGAGCTGCGTGCGCGCGTACTCGAGCGCGGCGCGGCCCAGCGCGTCGCGCCGGGTGGGCGAGGCGGCCAGGCGCAGCACCGCGCGCGCCATGGCCGGCGCGTTCTCGGGCTGCACGATGATGCCGCACAAGGACACGACGTGGGCCAGCTCAGTGCCAGCCGCCGTGCCGCAGATGACGGGCCGGCCGCTGGCCAGCATGCCGGTCAGCTTGGACGGCATGACCAGGTCGGCGGCTCCCGCGCGCTGCGGCAGCAAATGCATGTCGGCGGTCGCGAGCAGCGCGGGCAGGCGTTCCGCGGGCTGCAGGGGCAGGAAGTGGACGTTGGCCAGGTCCGCGCAGCGTCGCTGCAGGTCCTCGCGCTGGTGTCCTTCGCCGCAGAAGATGAAATGGATATCCGGGCGGCGCCGCAGTATGCGCGCCAGGTCGGCCAGCGTTTCCAGGCCCTGCTTGCCGCCCATGTTGCCGGAATAGACGGCCACGATATCGTCGTGGCCGATGCCCAGCAGGCCGCGGTAGTCGAAGGCATCGCGGCCGTCGCGCGCCGCGGCGACGTCGATCCAATTGGGGAAGAGCACCAGGCGCGATTCGTCGACACCCTTGCGGCGGGCCAGGGCCAGCATGCGGGTGGAAATGGTCGATACCCGGTCGAAGCGGCGCATCAGCCAGCGCTCCATGCCGGCGACCATGCGCTTTAATGCGCGCCCCTTCAACAGGCCGAGCTCGAAGGCGGCATCCACTTCGTAGTCCTGTATGTGCAGCCAGGCACGCGCGCCGCACAGGCGTGCCATGGCGGCGGCAGCGGGCGCGCAGAAGAGCGGCGGCTCGACCACGAGTATCACGTCCGGACGGCGCGCGCCGCAGGCCAGCAGCAGTGGCAGGCTGGATAGGGCGAACGTGGCGAGGTGCAGCAGCCGCTTGACGCCGCCGGGCTTGGGCGGCACCCAGAGCGGTGCGCGCATCACCTTTACACCTTGCCACTCCTGCGTCGCATAGCGCCCCGCCCGATAGCCGGGCTGGACCTTCCACTGCGGGTAGTAGGGCGGCGCGGTGATCGCCGTCACGTCATGCCCGCGCGCCGCCAGCCAGGCGGCCATTTCACCGGTGTATTTGCCGGTGCCGGTGAGCTCGGGCGCGAAGTTGATGCCGTACAGGACGATCTTCATGGGAGTGTCCGGACGCGTGGACGTACCGGGCGGCAAGGCGTGCCGTGGCAGACCATGTCGGACGGCATATCCTTGAAGACGGAGCTGCGCGCGCCCACCACGGCATTGCGGTGGATGGTGACGCCCGGCGCGATGAACACGTCCGTCGCGATCCAGGCGCCGTCCTCGATGACGATGGGCCTGCCGCGGATCGGAAACTCCGGCAGGGCGGCGTCATGGTCGCCGGCACAGAGATAGCCGCGCTGCGAAACGACCGCATGGTTGCCGATATCGATGTCGGCCAGGCTGTAGAGCACGACGTCGTCGCCGATCCAGGAGTAATCGCCGATGCGCACCTTCCAGGGGTAGGTGATCTTGGCGCTGGCACGCACCAGCACCTTGTGTCCCACCTGCGCGCCGAACAGGCGCAACAGGAAGCGGCGGAAGCCGTAGGCGAACTGTGGCGAATAGCGGAACGCGGTGCTTTGCACCATCCACCACAGTTGCACGTACAGGGCGTTCCTGCCGCGGAAGCCGGCCGGCATCTGGAATTGGTTGAGTCTCTGGAAAGTATCCATGGCCGACTCCTTCTTCTAGTGGGTACCGCCACGCAGGGCGTCTGCTTCCGCGTCGGCGGTGGGTGAGGCGGTGGCCATCGCGGCGCGCAGTTCGCGCGACTTGATGCCGATCTGCCAGTAGTACATGGACCGTGCCACGGCGTAGTCCAGCCCGGCCTTGCCGTCCAGGAAACCCAGGCGCAGGATGTAGCAATGCACGAAGGCGGCGACGGCCTTGAAGGGCATGGCCGCGAAGATCCGCTTCATCAGGGAACGCATGCCGACGTTGGCCTCGCGCGGGTCGTTCAGCAGGCCCTTGACGCGCAGGTTGGCTTCCCAGTCGGAATACTTGTTGTGCTTGTCGAAGTAGTGGTACAGGCCATCGTGGTCGTGATGCGCCATGCGGCCCTTGAGCAGGAACACCGGGCCGGTCACCTGCGGCTGGTAGTGGCCTTCCACTTCCCACATATTCGCCACGTCCAGGTCGTTGTAGTCCAGGAAGCGCGAGCGCGTCCGCGACAGCAGGATCAGTTTGTAGACCCGATGGCCGTAGTTCAGCTGCTTGCCGCAGAATACGTAGTTGAAGCCTACGAAAGCGCCGCCGGCGCCCTGGGCGAAGCGTGGCAGGCAGGCGTCGATTTCGCGCGCCAGCTCGGGACTCATCACTTCGTCGGCGTCGACGTACAGAACCACGTCATGCTTGAAGGGCAGGTTGTCCAGGCACCATTGCTTCTTCTTGGGATAGCGCTTGTTCCATTGGAACTGCACCACATGGGCGCCGAGGCCGGTGGCGAGTTCGACGGTGCGATCCGTGCTGTGGGAATCGACCACGAACACTTCGTCGAAATCGGCCAGCGCCCTCAGGCACTTTTCGATGTTCCGTTCCTCGTTCTTGGTCATGACGATGACGGATACCGGTACGCGGTTCATGTGCGTGCTCCTACGCGGTCCAAGCCACCTTTGCGCAGCAGGGGCTGGAAGAGGTCGGCCACATTGCGGCAATGGCGTTCCAGGGAAAAGTCCGCGGCCCGCTGGGGACCGAGGTCGGAAAGATGTTCGCGGCGCGGGCGGTCGGCGGCGAGCGACTGGATGGCGTGGGCCACGGCAGCCGCGTCGCCCACCGGGACCAGCTCGCCGAACTTGCCGTCTTCCAGGATCTCGGCGGGGCCGGATGGGCAATCGGTGGCCACCACCGGCACGCCCAGGCACAGCGCTTCGACCAGGACGATGCCGAAGCTTTCGCGCTCGGAACACGACAGGAAGATGTCGGCGCTGGCCAGCATGGGGAAGGGATTGTCCACGTGGCCGACCAGCCTGACCGGGCTGCCGGGCTTGCGCGCGGCGATCTGGGCTTCGAACTCGGCGCGTTGCGGGCCTTCCCCGATGACGGTGAAGACCACGTCCGGATCGTCCAGGCGGCAGGCGGCGTCGATCAGGGTCTGGAAGCCCTTGGTACTGACCAGGCGGCCGACGGACACCACGTGCAGCTTGCCGTCCTCCGGCAACGCCTGGCCCGGCGCACGGGCCTGCGCGCGCACTTCTTCCAGCGGAATGCCGTTGTAGATATGCCGGCACTTCTCCTTCAGGGACGGCACCATGGCGACCAGGTCCCGCACCACGCCGCGCGATACGCCGACGACTTCGTCATGAGCCCCGTAGCAGACGCGCAGCAGGGCGCGCTTGAGCGCGCCCAGGCTGGTGGAGCGGTAGTGCGCCGAGGGACTGTTGTGCTCGAAGGCGACCGTGCGGAAGCTGCCGGGCATGAACAGGCGCGCGGCGGCCACCAGGATGTTGCAGATCAATCCGTGCGAGCACACCACGGCGGGTTGTTCGCGGCGGATCGTCGACATCAGCTTGAGCAGGCTCCAGGGGGCGGACAACTGCATCGCGCGGTTGCCCAGCTTGCGGGCGACGCCGCGGGTCACATTGGCCTTGCTGGGCGTGAACTCATGCTCGATTTCGCGCATGCAGAACAGGGAAGTGCTGAGCCCGTGCTTGGGCAGTTCTTCCAGCATGAAGTGGACGCATCGGCCCACGCCACCGCGATGCAGGTCCGGGACAACGAATAGGATATCAACCATGGTGCGGCAACCTCGGGTAGGCGGTTTTGCCGGGCGACTGCCCGGTCACGATCGGACGCGGATCGCCCTGGGGCGGCCACGCGGGCGGAACAGGCCGTACCGGCGCCACTGGCCGTGCCGCTGCCGCCTCGAAGGGAGGTTGCGGCGCACGGTAGTTGCGCAACAGGGATAGGCAGTAGGTCAACAGGAAACCGGTCAAGGCGGTCTTGGGCGCGTAGGCCAGGCCGCCCGAGAGCGAGTCGATGAACACGTAGATAGGCACGCAGGCGATCAGGTAGCGGCGATGCATGTCCAGTCCGACATTGCCGTTGCGCCTGGTCAGCGACAGGATCAGGAGCAGCAATGGCGGACCCATGATGATGATCGTGCCGACCAGGCCGAACTTCATCAGGTAGAAGGCCCAGGAGTTGTGGGCGAAGGTGCCCAGCTCGAATCCGTCTTCGCCCATGACCCAGAAGCGATAGCCCGCGCCGTGGCCGAAGAAGGGCTTCTCGCGGAACTGGCCCATCTGGCCTTCGTACTCCTGCACGCGCGCGCCGTAGCTGGAATCGTCGTCCAGCGCTTCGACGGTCAGCACGCGGCTGGCCAGCACGTCCAGGTAGCCGATGGCATAGAACACCACCAGGCCCGCGACGATGGCCGGCGCGAAGATCACCGTGACGCGCTTGAGGGCGCCGACCTTGCCGCCCAGCACCACGGCGATGCCAACCGTGATCGCCAGTTGCAGGTACTGGCTGCGGTTCAGCGAGAACACCAGGGCCATGAACATGAACATGATCAGGAAATAGGCCGTGCGCGATTTCAACCCCAGTACTTCGCGGAAGTACAGGATGGAGGTGATCGCCATCGGTATCCCCCAGATCCCCAGGTTCACGTCGCGCACGGGATCCACCGTGCTGAAGCCGATCGCCACCTTGATGATCATTTGCGCCGCGACCGCCAGGCCCGCCGCCACGATGGCCCATTGCAGCTTGCGGTAGGCCGCCGGTCCGTCGATGTCCTTGTAGCAAAGGTAGGGCGTGATCAGGAAGTACACGACGATGCGCATGTCCCGCAGGGTGTCGCTCAGCTCGATGCCCGGCGGGGGCGGCGCCATGTAGATCAGGTAGCCCCAGGCCAGCAGGTTCAGGCCCATCAGCGCGGTGATGGGCGGCGAGGGCAGGCGGTAGGCATCGGGGTCGGCCAGCCTGAAGAACTTGACCGCCAGTATGGCGACGAAGATCAGGTCGAACAGCGACAGCTTGAATCCGCCCACCGCGATCACCAGCGCCTCGTTGCTCATCGCAAGCGAAGTGAACAGGAAGGCGCACAGCAGCGGGACGGTCGAATAATGCCTTTGGACGTGGCGCATGATGGCGGGCCTCTAGTGCGCGTTCCAGTCGTCGCGACCGGCCACTTTGTGCAGCAGCTTGTCGAACAGATAGTCCAGGTCGCCTTGCCGCGCGTGCGCCGCCACCTTGGCGGCACGGCAGGACAGGCCGAACAGCGGGCCGATGCCGCGTTCGGTGGCGCGGATATCGCCGATGATCTGCTCGCGTTCGCTTTCCAGCACGTCCTGCAGCAGCGCGGTCTTGGTTTCCTCATGGGCGGTGTAGACGCCCATGGCCGAAGGCACCAGGACGTTCGGGCCGTCGTGCAGCAGGCGGCTCCACAGCTCCAGGTCCATGCAATAACGCATTTCTTCCTTCAGCAGGCCGTGCCGCTCCAGGCAGTCGCGGCGGAACAGCGCCACCTGGTTGGGAATGGACGCCTTGATGATGGTCAGCTTGGAGCGCGTCAGCGGGGTGTAGAAGACCTGGCGGAAGATGCGGTTGTCGGCGTCGGCGATGTACAGATGGCCGTTGACGATGGGCGGGCGCCGCTTGGCGGCGGCCCGGCCCAGCTTGACCAGGGCGCCGGCGCAATACAGGTCGTCGGAGTTCTGCCAGCCGACATAGTCGCCGGTGGCCATGGCGAAGCCCTTGTTGATGGCATGCGACTGGCCGCGGTCCTTCTTGCTTTCCCAGTAGGTCAGGTACGGTTCGTACTTGCGGATGATGTCCACGCTGCCATCGGTGGAGCCGCCGTCCATGATGATGTATTCCAGGTTGGGATAGCCCTGGTTGAGCACGGACAGGATGGTGCGCTCCAGGAAGCGGGCCTGGTTGTACGACGGCGTGACCACCGTGACCTTAGGCAGGCTGTCGGCGTCTTGCGGCGGCGGCGGGATCTGCAGCCGGCTGACGAAGTCGACCAGGGCCCGGGTGGATTTCAAATGGCGCTTGCGCATCAAAGACCTCAGCATAGGCGTGAAACTTATCGTGTTGCGGTGGTGACCGGCCGTTGCGCGTGCGGCACCAGTGGCGGCGGCCGCGACTGGCGCAGGGCCAGGTAGATGCCGTACAGCGTCGTGACCGAATAGGCGATGCGAGCCCAACCCGCGGCGCTTTCGCCCACCGGCGCCACCAGCATGAACAGCACGCAGACCATGCTCAGGCCGGCCAGCCCGTTCAGCACGGCCACCGCGCGGCTATTACCCAATCCCAACAGGGAAAAGTGCGCCACGACGTTCAGCGACAGCAGGCCGGCGGCGACGATCAGCAGCCGGAAGGTCAGCAGGTGGCCCGGCGTATAGGCATGGCCCAGCATCAGGGAGAGCACGGGCGCGCTGATGGCCAGGGCGACCGCGGTGCCCAGGACGGACAGCGTCAGGTTGACCGCCATCAGCCGGCGCACTTCCCGGTACACGGCGCGCACGCTGTCGGCGCCCGCGGCCAGGTGGCTGATGCGCGGCATGGTCTTCTGGAACACGGCGACGGACGCGGTATGGATCATCTGGCCGATCTGCGCGCCCACCGTATAGATCGCCAGCGTCGCGGGACCCAGCAACGATCCCACCAGGATGCGGTCCACCGAGCCGAAGGCCACGGCGCTCAGGCTGTTCAGCCAGGACCACCGCGAAAACCGGAAGGCCGCGCCCATGGCGCCACGGTCCATCAGCGGACGCACCACGTAGTGTCCGTCGTGCCGCGCGAACAGGTGCATCTTGATCAGTCCGGTCGCCAGCAGGCCGCCCGCCTGCGTCATGGCGGCCATGGTGGGCGACTGGGTGATCACCGCCACCGTGCAGGTGACGGTGTAGGCCGCGAGGCGGCCGCCGACCTCGCACAGCGCGGTGGTGGCGAAAGCCTCGCGTCCTTTCAGGCAGCCGGTGAACAACTGGTCGAATTGCTGGCTCAGGTAGACGATCATCGCCGGGAGCGCCAGCGTCGATACGGCGATGCCGCCGAACGTCGCGTGCGGCCACAGCCAGGACACGCCTCCCCAGGCCAGCAGGGCGACCGCCATCACGAAAACCAGCGCACAGCCCACCAGGGCGAAGCTCACGCTGGCGCCGCGCATGGCGCCTCCCGGCTCGTGCAGGCGCTCGGACACCAGCTTGGTGCCGGTGACCGCGGCGCCCAGGTTGGCGACGTTGCCGAAGCCGGCCAGCGCCATGATCATGGCGAACTGGCCGAAGCCCACCGTGCCGAGCTGGCGCAGGAGTATGGGCGTGGCCGCCAGCGCGACCAGCGGTCCCAGCCCATATTCCATCAGCCCCCAGAACGAAGCGTTTCCGGAGATGTACTTCTTGACGAGCACACGCATGAGCGCGATTCCCCTACGTCGGTTGTCGGTTTGCGCGAGCCCTGGTGACGGGCCTGCCTAGGCAAGCGGTAGCGCCTGCCTTGGGGCGTGGCGCAGGTAGTCGTGGTAGGTGGATTCGATACCCTGGCGCAGGCCCATTTCCGCGCGCCAGCCCAGCGCCTGTATGCGGCTGACGTCCAGCAGCTTGCGCGGCGTGCCGTCCGGCTTGCTGGTGTCGTACACCAGCTCGCCGTGATAGCCCACCGCCTGCGCCACCATGGCGGCCAGTTCCGCGATCGACACGTCGGTACCGACGCCGATGTTGTAGACGCCTTGGGCGCTATCCGATTCGGCCAGCGTGACGCAGGCGCGCGCCAGGTCGTCCACGTGCAGGAACTCGCGCCGCGGCTGCCCGGTGCCCCAGATGGTGACGGTGGGCGAGCCCTGTTCCCGCGCCTCATGGAACTTGCGGATCAGCGCCGGCAGCACGTGGCTGCTTTCCAGGTCGTAGTTGTCGTTGGGGCCGTACAGGTTCGTCGGCATGGCGCACAGGTAGCGTGCGCCATACTGTCGGTTGTAGGCCTCGCACAGCTTCAGCCCGGCGATCTTGGCGATGGCATAGGGTTCGTTGGTCGGCTCCAGCGGCCCGGTCAGCAGTACGTCCTCGCCCATGGGTTGCGGCGCCATCTTGGGATAGATGCACGACGATCCCAGGAACAGCAGGCGCTTGACGCCGGCCGCGTGTGCCGCATGGATGACGTTGCATTCCATCATCAGGTTGCGGTACAGGAAGTCTACCGGATAATCCCGGTTGGCCAGGATGCCGCCCACCTTGGCCGCCGCCAGGTACACCGTATCCACCTTCTGCGTGCAGAAGAAGCGGTTGACCTGGTTCTGGTTCTCCAGGTCCAGCTCGGCGTGCGTGCGCGTGATGATGTTGCGATACCCGCGCTGCCGCAGTTCGCGTTCGATCGCCGAGCCGACCATGCCCCGATGTCCGGCAACGAAGATATGCTGTTCCAGGTCCGCCATGACGCTACTCCTTGTAGGCGTACACTTCGTAGCCGTTCTGCTCGACCAGGGCGTCGCGCTGGGCTTCCTTCAGGTCGCTGGCGATCATTTCCTTCACCAGGCCTTCGAAGCTCGTGCGCGGCGTCCAGCCCAGCTTCTCGCGGGCCTTGGTCGGATCGCCCAGCAGGGTCTCGACTTCGGTGGGGCGGAAGTAGCGCGGGTCGACACGCACGATCACCTGGCCGGGCTTGACGGCGTCATAGGCCGGGCTCAGCAGCACCGTCGCGGTTTCGTTCACGCCTTCGCCTTCCCAGGCCAGCAGCAGGCCCAGCTCGCGCGCGGCGACGTTGATGAAGTCGCGCACGCTGTATTGCATCCCCGTGGCGATCACGAAATCTTCCGGCTTGTCCTGCTGCAGCATCAGCCACTGCATCTCGACGTAGTCGCGTGCATGGCCCCAGTCGCGCAGCGCGGACAGGTTGCCCAGGTAGAGGCAGTCTTCCAGGCCCAGGGCGATGCGGGCCAGCGCACGCGTGATCTTGCGCGTGACGAAGGTTTCCCCGCGGCGCGGCGATTCGTGGTTGAACAGGATGCCGTTGCAGGCATACATGCCGTAGGCTTCGCGATAGTTCACGCAGATCCAGTAGGCGTACAGCTTGGCGACCGCGTAGGGGCTGCGCGGGTAGAAGGGCGTGGTTTCCTTCTGGGGGACTTCCTGCACCATCCCGTACAGCTCGGACGTGGACGCCTGGTACAGGCGGGTGCGATCCTCCATTTTCAGGATGCGCATCGCTTCCAGCAGGCGCAGGGTGCCCAGGCCATCGGCGTTGGCGGTGTACTCGGGTTCTTCGAACGAGACGCCGACGTGGCTTTGCGCGGCCAGGTTGTAGATTTCATCCGGCTGCACGGCCTGGACGATGCGGATCAGGCTGCAGGCGTCGGTCATGTCGCCGTGATGCAGCACGAAGTTGCGCGGGCTGGTGTGCGGATCCTGGTACAGATGGTCGATACGGGCGGTATTGAACAAGGAGGCGCGGCGCTTGATGCCATGCACCTCGTAGCCCTTGTCCAGCAGGAATTCGGCGAGATAGGCGCCGTCCTGGCCGGTAATTCCCGTAATCAATGCCCGTTTTGGCATGGCTGTGTCCTTAAGGCTGAGAGGTCCAAGAAGAGTACTGAGGTAGCGCTAGCCGGGGTATCGGCCGGAAGGTCTAAGACACGGCCCTGGGGGCCGGCCACACGAAGGAGGCGCCGGGCCCGTCTCCCGGGCGCGGCGCCGCGGGCGTCAGACGCGCCCGTACATGTCCTCGAAACGCACGATGTCGTCCTCGCCCAGGTAGGCGCCGGACTGCACTTCGATGAGCTCCAGCGGGATCTTGCCGGGGTTCTCCAGGCAGTGGACCTCGCCGAGCGGGATGTAGGTGGACTGGTTTTCGGAGAGCAGGAAGGTGCGGTCGCCGTTGTGGATGCGCGCCGTGCCCGAGACGACCACCCAGTGTTCCGCGCGATGATGATGCATTTGTGACGACAGGCGCGCGCCCGGCTTCACGGTGATGCGCTTGATCTGGTAACGCGGGCCCTGGCCGATGGAGTCGTAGGATCCCCATGGGCGCTTGACTTCGCGGTGGTGGGTCATCTCGTGCCGGTGCTGGGCGCGGAAGGTCTCCACCACGCGCTTGACGTCCTGGGTGTGGTCCTTGTGCACCACCAGGACCGCGTCGGCGGTCTCGATGACCACGATGTTGTCCAGGCCGATGGTGGCGACCAGCCGGTTGGTGGAGTGCACCAGGCAGTTGCGCGAGTCCTCGATCAACACGTCGCCCGCCGTCGAGTTGCCGTCGGCGCACTTGGTCGCGATGTCCCAGACCGCGTCCCAGGCGCCGACGTCGCTCCAGCCGGCATCCAGGGGCACGGCGACCGCGCTGTCGGTACGTTCCATCACCGCATAGTCGATGGAATCGCTGGGGCAGGCCGCGAAGGCGGCCGCGTCCAGGCGGAACGCGCTGTCGTCGCCCACGCCGTCGCGCACCGCGGCGCGGACGGCGTCCAGCATGGCCGGCGCCAGCCGTTCCAGTTCGCCCAGGAATACCGAGGCGCGGAAGGCGAACATGCCGCTGTTCCAGTAGTAGCCGCCATCGCGCAGGAATTCTTCGGCGCGTTCGGCATTGGGCTTTTCCACGAAAGCCTCTACGCGGCGCCATGCGCCGTCGGATGGCTCGGTGCGCAGGTAGCCATAGCCGGTGAGCGGCGCGCTCGGCCGTATGCCGAAGGTCACCAGGGCGCCGTTGCTGGCGGCCTCATGGGCCACACGGAAGGCGTCGCGCAGGGCTTCGCCTTCTTCCATGACGTGGTCCGAGGGCACGACCAGCATGACCGGATCCTCGCCATCGCGCATGGCGCGCAGCGCGGCGGCCGCGATGGCGGGTGCCGTATTGCGCGCGCAGGGTTCGAGCAGAAGTTCGGGCTGGATGTCGTCCAGCTCCTGCAGCTGCTCGGCGGCGATGAAGCGGTGCGCGTCGTTGCAGACCAGCAACGGACGCGTGGCGTCGGCGCTGTTTGCGAGGCGCATCACGGTGTTCTGCAGCAGGCTGCGCTCGCCCGTCAGGCGGATGAACTGCTTGGGCAGCAGCTCACGCGAAAGCGGCCACAGGCGCGAACCGGATCCGCCGCAGAGGATGACGGGGCGAAACTCGGGATAGGGTCCAGTCATGGATGTTGCTCCGTGAAGTAGGCCTTCGTATAGGGATGTACGTCCGCGTCGCGCGCGGCATCCTCGGGGGTGTCCCAGCGGTAGCCCAGGTGCTGGGTGGCCGGCAAAGCCGTGGCCAGGGGGCCGGACGGCAGCTGCGCTTCGTATGCCAGCACCACGTAGTGGGTAGGCATGCCCGATTCGCCGGCGAAGTTGACGTCGTAAAAGTGTTCGTACACGCCGTGCAGCCGCCAACTGGCCGGCGGCAGCGTCATGCCCAGTTCCTCGGCGGCCAGGCGCTCCAGCGCCTGCGCCAGCGTTTCACTCTTGCGGATGCGGCCGCCCGGCACGAACCAGCGGCCCTGCGCCGGCGGATTGCCGCGCAGCCCCAGCAGATAGCGTCCGCCCGCGTCGCGCAGCAACAGGTCGATGGAGACCAGCGGAAGCATGTCCACCGCTTCGCGGAAGCGCTCGGTGCTGAGCCGGCCGGCGCCGGATGAAGCGCGCAGCTCAATAGACATTTTTTCCGGTCCAGCCTGACACGGCGGTCCTGGCGATGATGCGCATGTCCATCAGGAAGGTCCAGTTCTGGATGTAGTACAGGTCGAACTCGACGCGGCTGCGCATCTTGTTGACCGTATCGGTCTGGCCGCGATAGCCGTTGACCTGCGCCCAGCCAGTGATGCCGGGCTTGACGCGATGGCGCAGCATGTAGCGCGCGACCACGTCCTTGTATTGCTCGTTGTGTTCCAGCGCGTGCGGGCGCGGACCGACCACCGACATCTCGCCGCGCAGCACGTTGATGAACTGCGGCAGTTCATCCAGGCTGGTACGGCGCAGGAAGGCGCCGATGGACGTCACGCGCGCATCGTTGCGGGTGGCCTGCGTGACGGTTCCCTTTTCCTGGTGCACCGTCATGCTGCGGAATTTGTAGACCTGGAACACCCTGCCGTCCACGCCCAGGCGCTTTTGCGTGAACAGCACGGGTCCGCGCGAGGTCAGCTTGATCATCAATGCGATCGAAAGAAGTACCGGCGACAGCCCCAGCAGGACGAAGAAGGCGAAAACGCGGTCGAACACTTCCTTGGCCATGCCGCGGATGCCGGCGGCCGGCAGGCTGTTCAGCTCGATGGCGGGCACGCCCAGGAACTCGTCGACGCGATGGCCCAGCAGCCGTACCGACATCACGTCGGGGATCCAGCGCACGTCGATGGGATCGTGGCGCAGGTGGTAGATGGCTTCGCGCACCAGCGCGCTGGATTCCACGGGCAGGGCGATCCAGACTTCGCGTACCTCGTGCTCGCGTATGAAGGCCGATAGTTCGGTCAGTGCATTCAGTCGATGCGCCTTGGCGGGGAGCTGCTCCTTGGTGTTGACGTAGATGCCGGCAATTTCGTAGCCGCTGCTGCGCGCGGCGGCCGCGCGCCGCCACAGGTCGTGGCCCAGGGTGCCGAAGCCGATCATCAGGACGCGCTTGCGGTCCAGGCCGCGATCGCGCGCTTCGCGCAGGATGCCGTGCACGGCCAGGCGCAGGCCGATCAACCCGGCCGCCGTTCCGGCATACCAGCTCAGGGCCCAGAGCCGCGAGATTGCGCCGACCTGGTGATTCAGGAAGCTGATAAGGATGCCCAGCGCGAATACCGTGGTCCATGCCGCGAAGCTGCGCGCGGACAGATCGAACAGGCTGCGTCCGCGCCACGAACTGTACAGGCGAAAGGCCGGGAAGATGGCGATGGTGCCGAAGCTGCACAGGTACACCAGCATCGCGTGTATGGGCGCGACGTCGGGACCTTGCCGTGCGTCCAGCCATGTGGTCGCCCCCAGTCCGACCGCCGCGACCACGGCGGCATCGGTCAGTCTAAACAGCAGGCTGGTATCGGCCAGCTTGCCCGATACGTTCACCGGCGATGTGTCCATGACGTGCTCCAGGGTGATTCGATCGGCGCGCCCAATGCGCTGCGCGGCGTCGCAACATCGCGACTGAAAAATCATAGGGAGCGCTCATCCTGGTCGAAACGTCCAAAGGGCTTATGCGAGGTATTAGGCCATCAGCCCAATGTGCGGCACCGCGGAAATCGCGTGCAATGTCGCAACCCGTTACGCGGCCGTAGTACCGCGAAACAGTAGGCCTAGAAAGGTCTTTAACCGTGGAAAGCCAATGAATACGATCCTTCGCACGCTTTGCCGGGGCGGCCTCATGGTCGCTCTCGTATCTTTGTTGGGCGCCTGCGCATTCGCGCCCGGCATGCGCTACAAGGCCGACTTCCTTGTGGATCCGAATGATCCAAACTCACGTGTGGCGGTCAAGGACATCACGCCGCAGCTCGCGGTCGAACAGACACAGGCGCGTGAACAGCCCGTCTCCGATAACGTTCGTAAACTTATCGGCACGCCGAAGCCTTATGTCATCGGCCCGGGCGACATTCTTTCTATCGTGGTCTGGGACCACCCAGAACTAGTGCTTCCGACGCAGACCTACAGCATCGGAACTGGGCCCACCGAACTCACCTTTGGGGATACCGGCGCCGGCATTCCTGGCTATCCCGTCTCCTCGGATGGCTACATTCAGTTCCCCTACGTAGGCCTTGTGAAGGTAGCCGGGTTGACTGAGTCGCAAGTCCGCGGTGGCTTGATACGCGGCTCCGCCAACTTTATTCAGGATCCTCAAATCACGGTGCGCGTGCTAGGTTATCGCAGCAAACGCGTATTCATCGAAGGCGAGGTAAAGACCCCCGGTCCGCTGCCGATCACCGATGTGCCGATGACGCTGCCGCAGGCCATCAACACGGCTGGCGGCGTCCTGCCCACCGCCGATCGCAGCCGCGTGTATGTGACGCGTGACGGCCAGACGACGCGTGTGGATCTGCCGGCGCTGCAGCAAGCAGGCATCGATCCGACGTCGATTCTGCTGCAGTCCAACGACATTGTCCGCGTCGTTCCGCGCGACGAGAACAAGGTCTACGTGATGGGAGAAGTAACGCAGCCGCTGGCGCTGACGATGCGTGACGGCTTGTTGTCGCTGGGAGACGCCTTGGGCGAAGCCGGAGGCCCCAGCCAGCTGACCAGCGAACCGGCGGATATCTATGTCGTTCGTTCCATGCCCAATGCCACACCGGAGGTATTTCGTTTGAACAGCGCATCGCCCCAGGCCCTGGCGGTAGCCCAGAAATTCCCGTTGCAATCGAAGGACGTGGTGTTCGTCGATGCAGGCAACCTGGTGCGGTGGAATCGCTTTATCTCGCTCCTGTTCCCCAGCGCGCAGACGGTCCAGACGGTGGACGCCGTCCGCAGGCAGTAACCCCTTCCGCACGCGGCCCGCATGGCGTGACGATGCGGGCCCCCGTGTGCCGGCCCTGGCCGGCGCGATGTTTCTTCCTATTAGCGAGTCGACAATGAAGCAGCCTCCTCTCCAGCTGGAATACGCCAACACCGGCGGTACGCCGCCGGACACTCCGATGATGTCGTACGTGGACGTATTGCTGGCGAACCGTTTCATGATCATCGTCCTCACCGTGCTTGCCACGCTGATCGGCGTGGCGTACTACATGGTCAAGGCACCCGTGTACCAGTCGGACATCGCGGTGCAGGTGGAAGAGGAATTGCCCAGCGGCCAGCGCACCAGCACGCTCAGCGACGTGTCGTCGATTTTCGACATCAAGCAGGCGGCATCGGGCGAAATGGAAATCCTGCGCTCGCGCATGGTGGTGGGCCACGCCGTGGACTACTACCAGCTGTACGTGCATGCCATGCCCGATTACTTCCCTGTGATCGGCCGCTGGCTCGCCAAGCGGCATGAGAGCTTCGCGCTGCCCACATCCATCACGGACGCGATTCCCGGCGGCTGGGCCTGGGGCGGCGAACGCATACAGGTCAATCGCATCGACGTACCGGACGACCTGATCGGCAAGAAGCTGCATGTGATCACGCTGGGCGGCGGGGCCTACGAACTGGTGGATCCCGTGCACGATCGCCGCTTCGAAGGCCGGGTCGGCCAGCTGGAGCGCTTCGAGGTGCCTGGCGGCGCCATCGAAGTACAGATCGACGCGCTGCAGGGCCGTCCGGAAACCAGCTTCACGATCGTGCGCAATTCGCGCCTGGAGGCCATCGAGTCGGTGCAGGCGCGCATGAACATCTTCGAGCGCGGCCGGCAGTCCAATGTCATAGGCGTGAACCTGACCGGCCAGGACCCCGTGCTGACGGCGGCGGTATTGAACGAGATCGGCCAGGAATACGTGCGGCAGAACACCAACCGCAAGACCGCGCAGGCCGAGAAGTCGCTGGCTTTCCTGGATCAGCAGCTGCCGGTGCTGAAGAAGCAGCTGGAAGATTCGGAAACCCGCTACAACGCCTTGCGTAACTCGCGCGGCACCATCGACCTGACGGAAGAGGGCAAGCTGGTGCTGGGCCAGTCGGTGCAGACGCAGAACCGAATCTTCGAACTGAAGGCGCAGCGGCAGGAGCTGATCACGCGCTTCGCGCCTTCGCATCCCAGCATCACCGCGATCGATCGCCAGATCGCCTCGCTGACCGGGGATATGAACAAGCTGAACAGCAAGATCCGCGAACTGCCGGATCTGGAGCAGGACGTGGTGCGGCTGACGCGCGACGTCAAGGTCAATACCGACCTGTATACCGGCCTGCTGGCCAACGCCCAGCAGCTGCGCATGATCCGCGCCGGCAAGGTGGGCAATGTGCGCGTGGTGGACACGGCGGTGGCGGCGGAACGTCCGCTCAGCCCGAAGGCGCCCATTGTCATCGGCGTGGCGGCGCTGGCCGGCCTGATCCTGGGCGTGGTGGTCGCATTCCTGCGCAACGCGCTATTCGGCGGCCTGACCGATCCCGACGAAATCGAGCGCTATACGGGCCTGCCTGTGCTGGCCACCGTGCCCTACAGCGATCTGCAGGATCGCCTGTGGCGCCGTGCCCGCCGCAAGAACACGCGCATCCCCGCGCTGCTGGCGCAGAGCAACGGCAGCACGCCGCCCA
Source organism: Bordetella genomosp. 8 (assembly GCF_002119685.1). NCBI lineage: Bacteria > Pseudomonadati > Pseudomonadota > Betaproteobacteria > Burkholderiales > Alcaligenaceae > Bordetella > Bordetella genomosp. 8. The sequence continues at coordinate 1,740,669 of NZ_CP021108.1, forward strand.
TCGAGAGCCTGCGCAGCTTCCGCACGGTGTTGCAGGTGGCGATGCGCGATTCCTCCAACAATATCGTGGTCTTTACCGGACCGCTGGCCGGCGTTGGCAAGTCCTTCCTGTCGGCCAACTTCGCCTTCATCCAGGCCGCCGTCGGCAAGCGGGTGCTGCTGATCGACGCCGACTTCCGCCGCGGCACCCTGAACCGCTATTTCGCGACCTCCGCGGAGAACGGCTTGTTCGAAGTGCTGGCCGGTACGGTGCCGCTGGAGGCCGTGACCAAGCGCAACATCATGAACGGGGTGGACTTCATCTCCACCGGCCGCGTCACCTTCGACCCGTCCGAGCTGCTGGCCTCCGAAGCCTTTGGGGAATGCCTGCACGCACTTGCCGCCGACTACGACATCGTCATCGTCGATACGGCACCGGTGCTGTCGTCGTCGGACGCCGCCGTCGTCGGCGCCCATGCGGCGGCCGTGATGGTCGTGGTGCGGTCCGGCATGAACACGGTGGGCGAGATCCGCGAAACCAACAAGCGTCTGCAGCAGGCCGGCGCGCCGGTGGCCGGCGTGGTCTTCAACGGCTTGAAGCTGCAGTCCGAAGGCTGGGGCTATCGCTCCAAGTACGGGCCGTATCGCTACTCGCGTGCGTCGTACTACGGCGAGAACCAGCCCTAGCCCATCGGAGACGTCATGGATTCATTGGGTCTTCCGGAAATGTCCGGATTCCCGCCGCACGTCTTCCGCACCGATGACATACGTGGCCGCGTCGGCCAGGAAATCGACGCCCGCTTCGCACACGCCCTCGGCCTGGCCGTCGGGCGGTGCGTGGCGGAGCTCGACCGGCGCGCGGTGGTGATCGGCAAGGATGCGCGGCTCAGCAGCGTCGAATTGGGCGCGGCGCTACAGGCGGGGGTGCGCGAATCGGGTATGGCGGTGATCGATATCGGCATGGCGCCCACGCCCCTGACCTGGTTCGCGGCGCGCCTGACGGATACGGCCGCGGCGGTGTCCGTCACGGGCGGGCAGGACGACGACGCCTACAACGGCTTCAAGATCATGCTCGATGGCGAAACGCTCGGGCAGCCAGCGCTGCAGGCCTTGCGCGGGCGCATGCATGCCCAGCCGGCCGAGCCGTCGCGCTCCGGCGGCCGGGCCAAGATCAATGCCGCGCAATGCTATATCGCGCGCGTCGCCAGCGACGTCCGGCTGGACCGCGCCATGAAGGTGGCGCTGGATTGCGAGCAAGGGGTGGCGAACAGCCTGGCGCCGGACCTGTTGCGCGAACTGGGTTGCGAGGTCACGGAGATCGCCGGCGATATGCCGGGCGCCTATCCCGATGCCTCGCGGCAGCAGGGAGGCCGCTATCTGGCCGACCTGGCGGCAGCCCTGCGCTACAGCGATTGCGAACTGGCTCTGTCGATCGCCGGCGACGGCGATCGTGTGACCGTGATCAGCAAATCCGGCGCATGCATCAGCTCGGATCGCCTGCTCATCCTGTTCGCCCGCGACATGCTGCCGGGCACGCGGGGTGGGGCGGTGGTGCATGACGTCAGGAGCAGCCGCAACGTCGCGCGTGAAATCCGCGCCGTGGGTGGCATGTCGGTAGTCAGTCGTGGCGGCGACGTCCATATCGGCGCGCGGATGCTCGAGACCGGCGCGCAGCTGGCCGGCGAAACCGGCGGCGGCATCCGCTTTAGGGATCGCTGGTACGGCTACAGCGATGGCCTGTACGCGGCCGCGCGCCTGCTGGAACTGCTGTCGCGCCACGACGATGCATCGGGCGTCCTGGACGCGCTGCCGGAATCATGCGCGACTCCGGAACTGCGCCTAAATACGGCGGACGGCGAGCAGTACCGGCTGATCGAAGCCTTGCGCGCCAACGGCCGCTTCATGGGCGCCCGCGAAATCATGCACCTGGATGGGGTGCGCGTCGAATACGAAGACGGCTTCGGCCTGGCGCGAGCGGTCGGCGCGCAGCCGGCGGTAATGCTGCGCTTCGAGGGCGACAACGGCGTGGCGCTGTCGCGCATCCAGGAGGACTTCCGGCGCCAGCTGCTTAGCGTGGCACCCGGATTGCGCCTGCCTTTCTAACGAAACCGGCTATGGAACGACAATGACGACGTTATTGGTCACCGGCGGCGCCGGGTATATCGGCAGCCACACCCTGATAGAGCTGATAGGCGCGGGATACCGCCCCATCGTCATCGACAACCTCTGCAACGGCAGCCGCGCCGCCGTGCGACGCGTCGAACGCATCGTCGGCACGCACATTCCGTTCGTCGAAGGCGACATCCGGTCGGCGGGATTGCTGGATGGCTTGTTCGCCTTGCAGGAACGCCAGGGCCAGCCCATCGAATGCGTGTTGCACCTGGCGGGCGTCAAGGCCGTGGGCGAATCGGTGCGCGATCCCATCAAGTACTTCGACAACAATGTCTCCGGTACAGTGGCGCTGCTGTCCGCCATGCGCGACCACGGCATACGACGCCTGGTGTTCAGCTCATCCGCGACGGTGTACGGGGTGCCGCGCTTCCTGCCGTTCACCGAAGAACATCCGCTGCATCCGACCAATCCGTATGGACGCTCCAAGCTCATCGTCGAGCAGATGCTGCAGGATGCCTGCGCGGCCGATCCCGAGTTCGGCGCGGTGACGCTGCGCTACTTCAATCCCATCGGCGCGCACCCCAGCGGCCTGATCGGCGAAAACCCGCGCGACGTCCCGAACAATCTGTTCCCGTTCATCACCCAGGTGGCGGTGGGCAGGCAGCCTCACCTGAAAGTCTTCGGCAACGACTACGACACCGAGGACGGCACCGGTGTGCGCGATTATCTGCACGTCATGGATCTGGCGGCGGGCCATGTGCGCGCCGTCGATTACGCCCTGCGCCATTCGGATTTCGTGGCGGTCAACCTGGGAACGGGCAAGGGCACCAGCGTCATGGAGCTGGTGCGCACGTTCGAACGGGTCAACGGCTTGCGCATACCCTGCCGGATCGAGGCGCGGCGGCCGGGTGACGTGGACCGGGTGTGGGCGGACGCCAGCCTGGCGCGGCGTCTGTTGAACTGGCAGACCACCCACGGGGTGGAGAGCATGTGCCAGGACGGCTGGCGCTGGCAGCAGTCCAATCCGGAAGGGTACGGCGCCACCCACTGAAACCGGGCCAGGCCGCCGGCCCCCCGTGACGGTGGGCGCGTCGACTGTAAATGGGGGCCGGCCGCGGAGCCGGCCCGCTGATCGGCGGTCCGACGCCATCTGGAAGGCGTGGGCACGCAGCTTGCTCTAGGGACCCACCGATAACGCCACGGCCGCGAGGCCGCCGGTCCCTGCCCCGATTTCTGGTCCACACCCACCCATGAGTGCTCAGCCTCGCGCGCCGTCCGCCCAAGCGACGACCGTGTCAGAAACCGCCGTGCAGACGGTCCAGGCTGCGGCGTCCACAGCCGGCGAGGGCGCCACCGCCATGCCGCCGCCACGGGCCTTCGACCGGCGCCACGCGCCGGTCACCATCATCGCCGTGCTGGCCGTGGTGTTCGCGTTACAGCAGGCACGCGATTTCGTCATCCCGGTGGTGCTGGCCATCATACTTTCCTACGCGCTCGACACGCCGATGACCTTCCTGCATCAGCGCCTGCGGCTGCCGCGCGCCATCGCCGCCACCGTGGTGGTGCTGACCATGCTGGGCATCGTGGTGTTCGGGGTGTTCGCGCTGCGCGGGCAGGTGATGTCCATCGTGGACAGCCTGCCGCAGACCGCGCAGAAGGTGTCGCGATCCCTGGCGACTTTCAGCGGCGGCAACGGCTCCATCGTCGACAAGGTCCGTTCGGCGGCCAATACCCTGAGCGCGCCGGAAAAGCCGCGCAACGGCGGCGAACGGGTGGTGGTGACGCGCCCGGCCGACAAGCTGGAAGACATGCTGCTGGCCGGATCCCTGGGCATCGCCGCGTTCGTGGGCCAGTCCTTGATGGTGACCTTCCTGGTGTTCTTCCTTTTGATGGCGGGAGACACCTTCAAGCGCAAGTTCATCCATCTATGCGGACGCAACCTGAGCGAGAAAAAGGTCAGCGTGCACATGCTGGGCGAGATCCATCGGTCCATCCGCCTGTACATGATGATGATGGTGGTGACCAACGCCCTGCTGGGCGTGCTGACGTGGCTGGCCTTCCGCGCCATCGGCCTGGACAACGCCGGCACCTGGGGCGTGGTCGCCGGCGCGCTGCATATCGTTCCCTATTTCGGCCCCCTGCTGGTGGCGGTGTTCACCGGCGTCGCGGCGCTGCTGCAGTTCGGCGAACTGGGACCCGCGCTCCTGGTGGCCAGCGTCTCCCTGTTCATTGCGGCCTTGATCGGTTTCGTCGTGCAGACCTGGATGACGGGACGGATCGCACGGATGAACCCGGTGGCGGTGTTCGTGATCCTGCTGCTGTTCACCTGGGCCTGGGGCATCTGGGGCACGCTGCTGTCGATCCCGATCGCGGTGATCGTCAAGGTGGTCGCCGACCATGTGCAGGGCTTCCAGGGCGTCGCCGAGTTCCTGGGCGAATAGGGTTATCCCCAGCTTCTGTGGACAACCCTTTGGATAGTCTGCGAACAGGGAGCAAAAACCTTTTGCTGGTAAGGACTTGGCGCCTCAGGTCAAAATCAGGCCAGGTCCGGCGTCGGCCCGCCCGCGTCCGGCTGGGGCGGTAACAGGGGCAACAGGCCGGCCAGGGTGTCGGCGCAGGACCGTTCCACCTTGAGCGAGAGCAGGTCGTCGGCCCGGGTACGTCCCAGGTTGATGGCCGCGATGGGCAGCTCGGCGCGGCCGGCGGCCGCCACGAAGCGATAGCCCGAATAGACCATCAGCGACGAGCCCACCACGAGCACCGCGGCGGCGGTCGCCAGCGCGTCGTTGGCCCGGGCCACCCGGTCGCGCGGCACAGTTTCGCCGAAGAACACCACGTCGGGTTTGAGGATGCCGCCGCAGATGGGGCAGGGCGGGACCTGGAAACCGGAAAAGTCCATGTCGTCCAGGTCGGCATCGCCGTCCGGCGCGTCGGCCGCCGCCAGGTCGCGCCACAGCGGATTCAGGGCTTCGAGGCTGTCCTGCATCCGGTCGCGCGGCATCAGATGCCCGCACTGCGTACAGATGACACGGTCCATGCGCCCATGCAGGTCGACGACGTCGCGGCTGCCGGCCCGTTCGTGCAGCCCGTCGACGTTCTGCGTGACCAGCAGCGCGAACCGGCCCTGGTCCTGCATACGCGCCAGGGCCAGATGGGCCGCGTTGGGCGCCACGCTGCCGAACATGCGCCAACCTATCATTCCGCGCGCCCAGTAACGGGAACGGGACAGGGCGCTGCCCATGAACGTGGCGTAGTTCATGGGCGGACGGCGTTTCCAGGCGCCTTCGCTATCGCGATAGTCCGGTATGCCCGACCCCGTGCTGCAGCCCGCCCCGGTCAGCACGAACAGGCGCGGATGCGACACCACGAAATCGCGCAAGGCCTCCAGTTCGGCCGTCGTCGGCCCGTCAGCCGCCAAGGCCGGCATCCGGGGAGGTGTTCAGCGTGCCCGCCTGCGTGACGTTGGAGCCCGGCGGCACGTCGCGGGTCAGCCACACATTGCCGCCGATGACCGAACCGCGGCCTATGGTGATGCGGCCCAGGATGGTGGCGCCGGCATATACCACCACGTCGTCTTCCAGCACCGGGTGGCGCGGCAGGCCTTTCTTGAGCTCGCCGTTCTCGCCCGGCGGAAAGCGCTTGGCGCCCAGCGTCACCATCTGGTAGAGCCGCACCCGGTCGCCGATGACGGCGGTTTCGCCGATCACCACCCCGGTGCCGTGGTCGATGAAGAAGCTGCGGCCGATGGTGGCGGCCGGATGGATGTCGATGCCGGTATCGGCATGCGCGATCTCGGCGACGATGCGCGCCAGCAGCGGCACGCCCAGCAGATGCAGTTCGTGCGCCAGGCGGTGATGGATCATGGCCATCACGCCGGGATAGCACAGCAGCACTTCGTCCACGCTGCGTGCCGCGGGATCGCCCTGGTAGGCCGCGATGACGTCCGCATCCAGCCTGCGGCGGATGTCCGGCAAGCGCGCGCCGAACGCGCGCACGATTTCCTCGGCGCGCTGTTCCGTTTCGGGACGGATGGGGCCGTGGTTGCCTTCACCCGAGTTCAGTTCCAGCCGCACCTGGTGCAGCAGCGCATCCAGCGCGGATCCGATGGTGTGGCCGACGTAGAAGTCCTCGACCTCCGCGCGCAGGTCTATGGGGCCGAGCCGCATGGGGAACAACGCGCCGCACAGCGCGATGACGATCTGGCGCACGCTTTCCTGCGAAGGGTATTCGCGTACGCCGCCGTCGCGCAGGCGGCCCAGCGGCTGGCGCCATTCGGTGCGCACGATGCGCAGTTCGGAAACGATGCGGTCCACGTTCCAGGACGCGCTGCGGTGATTCAAGGGTGCGTTCATGGCGCTCGGGCTTGGGAAAGTACCGGGGGGCGCGTGCCGACGCGGATCGCGGCGGCCCGCGGCGGCCATCGGCGGGACAGCGCTAATTTACCCCGATGGCGGAAACCCCGTGCGGGCTAACCTTGTGGCCCACAGGGTTTAAGGCCGTGGGTTCATGACCGTGGAGCGCGGGCGTGCTTCGCCGGAAGTGAGGGCCGCCGGCTCAGTCCTCGCCCAGCAACAGCCGGTGCGCGGCCTTCCAGCTGCCGACATCGGGTGCGTACAACAGCCCGCCGCCGCGATGCGTGGGCTTGTACGGCGAACCGTCGAAATGCGCGCTGTAGCCGCCGGCCTCGTGGTGCAGCAGCCAGCCGGCCGCGTGGTCCCAGGGCATGAGACGCCCGTACAGCAGCACGTGCGCGTGGCCGCCGGCGATCATGCGGTATTCGTGCGCCGAACAGTTGAGTATGGTCGAAGACGCCAGCCCGAGCGCATTCGCGTTGACGGTCGTGCGCAAGGGATCGTCCAGGTGCCCGACCGCGATCAATCCGGTCATGTCCTTTACCGGCGCCGGTTCGGCCACCCGCAGCGGCGTCTGCACGCCGTGCTCGCTCTCCAGCCACGCGCCTTCGCCGCGCACCGCGATGGCGGCGTCGCGGCATAGCGGATCGTAGATGATCCCGGCCATGACTTCGCCGCGGCTCACGGCCGCGACCATCACGCCGAACAGCGGCAGGCCGGCGACATAGTTGCGCGTCCCGTCTACGGGGTCGATCAGGAAGGCCAGTTCGGCATCGATCCACACATTCAGCAGCGCCGGATTGCGCGAACAGGCTTCCTCGCCGACCAGCACCGCGCCCGGATAGGCGCGTGCCAGGCGCTCGCCGATGTAGCGCTCCGCCGCTTCGTCGGCGTCGGTGACCAGGTCCAGCGGCGAGGTCTTGTGGCGCACGGCGTCGCTCGCCAGCCGGCGGAAGCGCGGCATGATCTCGGCCGCCGCGGCTTCGGCCATCAGCGCGGCGATGCGGCGTGTTTCTTCACGGGTGATGGATCGGAGCATGGCGATAGGTTCGACCGCGTGTCGCGCATGGCGCACCGGGCGAGCATGGGCGGGGAGGGGGTCGAATCTACCATGAGACCGCGCACGGCGGCTGACATCCGCGTCACGGCCGACGCTGCGCCGATTCTGCCCGGCTGCGCCAAGTGCTTGTGCGGCAAGGCATTTTTGAATCTGCCCCAAAGCTATCCCAAGGGTTGTCCACAAAACGTGGGGATAAGCGTCCCGCCATGGCGCCTGGGCCATCCCTGCTCGCCGGGCCCAAGTGCTTGACTGCCAAGGGATTTTTCGAGCTGCTCAACAGCTATCCCAAGGGTTGTCCACAAAAGGTGGGGATAAATCATAGGATGAATCGCCGGGGCGTTGAAATGCACCATGTCGGCTTGCAATAGTGCGAGAACTTTCTTAAGCCGCCCCCGATGACCCTATGATTTAATACCTCGCCGCCCGACGGAGAGGCCCGATGCGCCCGACCCGGCCGTGCCGGCATGCCACGGCCGCGCGGCGGACACGTGAGCGTATACCGCGCCCCGCGAGCGCGCGGATAAAACAATACGGAGGCATAGGAATCGATGATCGACACGACACGACGGAAGTGGGTGCTGGCGGCGGCCGGCGGCGCGGTGGTCGCTGCCACGCCGGTACGGCGCGCCATGGCGGCGCCTGAGTTCCGCTACAAGTACGCCAACAACCTGCCGGCCACGCATCCCATGAACGTGCGCGCGCGTGAAGCCGCCGCCGCCATCGCCAAGGACACCAACGGCCGCTTCCAGCTGGATGTCTTTCCCAGCAGCCAACTCGGCTCGGATACCGACACCCTGAGCCAGCTGCGCGCCGGCGCGGTGGAATTCTTCACCTTGTCCGGCCTGATCCTCTCCACGCTGGTGCCCGCCGCGTCGATCAGCGGCGTGGGCTTCACCTTCCCCGACTACGACACCGTCTGGAAGGCCATGGACGGTCCGCTAGGGGCCTTCATCCGGCAGGAGATCCAGGCCAAGGGCCTGCTGGTGATGGACAAGATCTGGGATAACGGCTTCCGCCAGGTCACCACCAGCACGCGGCCCATCAATGCGCCGGGGGACTTCAAGGACCTGAAGATACGCGTGCCGGTCAGCCCGCTGTGGACGTCCATGTTCCAGGCGCTGGGCGCGGCGCCGGCCAGCATCAACTTCAACGAAACGTATTCGGCGCTGCAGACCCGCATCGTCGACGCGGAGGAAAACCCGCTGGCGATCATCCAGACCGCCAAGCTGTATGAAGTGCAGAAGTACTGCTCCATGACGAACCATATGTGGGACGGCTTCTGGTTCCTGATGAACCGCCGCGCCTGGGAAAAATTGCCCAAGGATATCCAGGGCATCGTCTCGACCCACATCAACGACGCCGGCATGAAGATGCGCGCCGACACCTTCAAGCTGAACGGCGAACTGCAGACGCAGTTGGCGCGGCAGGGGCTGGTTTTCAACACACCCGATCCCGCGCCCATCCGCGAGGCCCTGCGCAAGGCGGGCTTCTACAAGGAGTGGCAAGGCAAGTACGGCGACAAGGCCTGGGCCATCCTGGAACAATCGGTCGGCAAGCTGTCGTGATGCCCGAGGTGCGCCCGCCGCCCGCGCAGGGCGTCGTTGCGTCCGCCGCCGGGCATGACGCTGCGCACGCCGCTGCGCATGTCGCTGCGCACGCCGCCGATCGCGTCGCCGCGGGGCCTGCCTGGATGCGCGGCCTGGATACCGTCCTGGGCCTGCTGATCGAAATTCCCGCGGCCCTGCTCGTGGTCGCGGAGATCGCCGTGCTGTTCGCCGGTGTCGTCGCGCGCTATGCCTTCCACACGCCGCTGGTATGGTCCGACGAACTCGCGTCCATCCTGTTCCTGTGGCTGGCCATGCTGGGCGCCGTGGTCGCCTTCCGCCGCGGCGAACATATGCGCATGACGGCGCTGGTCAGCCGTGCGCCGCCCGCGGCACGCGCTTTCCTGGATGTCGTCGCCATGGCGGGCGCGCTGGCCTTCCTGTTGATGATCGCCATGCCCGGCTACGAGTATGCGGTCGAGGAGCAATACGTCACCACCCCGGCGCTCGAGATATCCAATATCTGGCGCGCCGCCGCCTTGCCGGTCGGCACCGCGCTCATGATCGCGATCGGGCTGTTGCGGCTGGCCGCTCGCGCGCGCTGGCGCGTCACGCTGGGCGCGGTCCTGCTGGTGGCCGCCATCGTCGCCGGCATGATGGCGCTGCAGCCCCTGTTCGCCCAGTTGGGCAATGCCAACCTGGTGGTCTTCTTCGTCGGCGTGGTCGCCGTGTGCGTGTTCGCCGGCGTGCCCATTGCCTTCTGCTTCGGCCTGGCGACTTTCGGCTACCTGGCCTTGAGCACCGGCACGCCGATGATGGTGGTCGTGGGACGCATGGACGAAGGCATGTCGCACCTGATCCTGCTCGCCGTGCCGATGTTCGTGTTCCTGGGCGTGTTGATCGAGATGACCGGCATGGCCGAGCGCATGGTGGGCTTCCTGGCCAGCCTGCTGGGGCATGTGCGCGGAGGCCTGTCGTATGTGCTGATCGGCGCGATGTACCTGGTGTCCGGCATCTCGGGCGCCAAGGCGGCCGACATGGCGGCCGTCGCGCCCGTGCTGTTTCCCGAGATGCGCAAGCGCGGCGCCAGCGAAGGCGATCTGGTGGCGCTGCTGTCGGCGACCGGCGCGCAGACTGAAACCATACCGCCCAGCCTGGTGCTGATCACCATCGGTTCGGTCACGGGCGTATCGATCACGGCCTTGTTCACCGGCGGCCTGCTGCCCGGACTGGTGCTGGGGCTGATGCTGTGTTTCGTGGTGTGGCGACGTAGCCGCCATGAAGACATGGGCAATGTCGCGCGGGCCACGCGCCCGCAGATCCTGCGCGCGCTGATGATCGCGCTGCCGGCCCTGGCGCTGCCCTTCGTGATCCGCGCGGCGGTGGTGGAGGGCGTGGCGACTGCCACGGAGGTCTCGACCATCGGCATCATCTACTCTGCCCTGGTCGGCCTGCTGGTGTACCGGCGCTTCGACTGGAAGCGCCTGTGGCCCATGCTGGTCGATACCGCCAGCCTGTCCGGCGCCATCCTGTTGATCATCGGCGCCGCGACGGGCATGGCATGGGCGTTGACGCAATCCGGTTTTTCCCATCAGCTGGCCGACATGATGGCCGGGCTGCCGGGCGGCGCCGTCACCTTCCTGGCCGTGTCCATCGTCGCATTCGTCATCCTGGGCAGCGTGCTGGAAGGCATACCGGCCATCGTGCTGTTCGGGCCCCTGCTGTTCCCGATCGCCCGGCAGATCGGCGTGCATGAAGTCCACTACGCCATGGTTGTGATCCTGGCGATGGGCATAGGCCTGTTCGCGCCGCCGTTCGGCGTCGGGTACTACGCGGCCTGCGCCATCGGCCGGGTCGCGCCGGATCGCGGCATGCGGGCCATCGTGGGCTACCTGGTGTCCATCGCGATCGGGCTGATCATCGTCGCGGCGATCCCGTGGCTGTCCATCGGCTTCCTGGGGAAAGCCGCACCCTGACGGCGCGGCCAACGTCGCGCGCGCGGCACGGCGGGCCAGGGACTACAGCGCCGCTTGCAACGCCGTCATCAGGCCCTGGGCGTTGCGCATCCCCTGGTCTTCGAAGTTGGTGTTGAGGATGACATGGGTCGTGCGCACGCGATCGGCCAGGGCCCGCACGCGACGGGCCAGCTCTTCGAGTTCGGCCGTGCTGTATTCGTAGTTGAAGCGGCCCGACGATGCGTTGCCCGACGCGGTCCACGCCGCCGCGTTGCGTCCATGCAGGCGGACCAGCGCGAGGTCGTCGCGGGTGGTTGCCCATACGGGCGGAACGGCGTCCTGGAAGCCCTGCGGCGCGTCGACGACGGTGTGCGCCGCGCCCAGCTCGCGCAGGAAATCCAGCGTGGAGGCGGCCGCCGCGCCATCGAACCAGGCGCGATGGCGAAACTCCACCGATGCGATATGGTCTTCCAGGTGCGCGACGCAATCGGCGACGCGCGCGCGGCCGCGCGCATCCGGCTTGATCCAGCGCGGAAACTGGAAATGCACCGTGCCAAGTTTGCCGGACATGCGCAGGGGCTCCAGCGCGAATACGAAGCGTCGCCAGCTTTCCTCCACCACGTCGCGCGGCAACTGGTCTATGAACACGGCATCGCGGCCGGCGTGCGCCGGTGGCTCCGGCAGCGCGTCGCGCAGATCGCCGTCCAGCGCCGCCCAGGGGGTCTGATGGCCGGTGAACAGGCGGAATGCCTTGATGCTGATGACGAAGTCGTCCGGGGTGCGCGTGGCCCATGCCTGGGCATTGCGCGCCGATGGCAGGGTGTAATAGCTGGAGTCCACTTCGACGATGGGGAACCGCGTGGCGTAATGGCGCAAGCGGGCCTCGGCGGTGGTGGTGCCGGCGGGGTAGAAGCGGCCGGACGCCAGCAAGGTCGGGTCGGTCCAGGAAGCGGTGCCCACCAGGATGGCCGGCGCGGGCGGGCCTGATGGTGCGCGCGCGTCGTGCTGTGGATGGGTGGAAGGCGTCGTGGACATGGGCACTCGCGTGAGGTCGCGGTGCATTATCCCAGGGTCGGGCTTGCTGGGGTTGGGCCGGCCCGGGCAGACCGGCCCGGCCCATGCGGCCCCTGGCGATGGGGCGGGCTGGGAAAAGCGTCAGGCGCTGGCGCGATAGCGGTCGCGCAGCGCGCGCACCTGGTCGTGGTTGCGCAACACGCCTTCGTATTGCTTCTGCACCACGGCGCGGATGTCTTCCGGCAGGGGCTCGCGCAGCGCGTCGGTGTAGTCATGCTTGGCGACGTCTTCGCCGCGTTCGCATTCTTCCAGGATGGATGCATCCGTGCGGCCCGCGACCGCGGCCTTCAGGTGCACCCAGCCACGATGCACGGCGCCCGCCACGCTGCCGCTGGTTTCAGGCTCGCCGCCCAGACGTGCCACGATGGCCTGCAGTTCGGCGGCGCCGGACGCGCAGTCGGTGGCGCGGTTCTGGAAGAGGCCGCGCAGTTCCGCATCCTTGGTATCCTCGGCCGCGGCAAGAAAGCCTTTCTCGCCATTCTTGCAGGTCTCGATAAGGTTGTTCAGCAGTTTGACGATACGGTCGGCCATGGCAATCTCCTTGGTTGAAACGGCGCGCCGCTCGCTGCGGCAGCGCATACATGGACGCAATCGCAAACCACGTACCCGGTGGGAAAGGCGTCCGGCGGGCGCGGTCGGACTGAGGTTTTATCCAGTATCATGGCGGGCTCGCACTGCTCGGTCAGCGCGTGCCCATCCTTACTGTCCGGCCGCCCCAGTCCCCCATGTCAGAGAGTCCCGCCGCCAACGCCGCCGCGCCCGATCCGCTCGCGGATCTGAATCCCAGCCAGCGCGAGGCCGCCGAATACGGCGCCGCGCCGGAAGGTGCCGGCCCGCTGCTGGTCATCGCCGGCGCGGGATCCGGCAAGACCAGCACGCTGGCGCACCGTGTGGCCTATCTGATCCTGAAGGGCGCCGATCCGCAGCGCATCCTGCTGCTGACGTTTTCGCGCCGCGCGTCCATCGAAATGGAGCGCCGGGCGGGCGCGGTCCTGCAGAAGGTGCTGCGGCAGCAGGGCCAATACGGTGGCATCGGGGCGGGGATGACACCGCCCGCGCTGCCTTGGGCGGGTACCTTCCATGCCATCGGCGCGCGCCTGCTGCGTGAATTCGCGCCTCGCATCGGGCTGGCCGAGGCCTTCACCGTGCACGATCGGGGCGATTCCGAGGACCTGATGGGCATGCTGCGCCACGAGCTCGGATTGTCTTCGACGGAATCGCGTTTCCCACTGAAGGGCACCTGCCTGTCGATCTATTCGCGCGTGGTGAACAGCCAGTCGCCGCTGGACGGCATCCTGAAGGACGTCTACCCGTGGTGCGCCCAATGGGAAGAGCAACTCAAGCGCCTGTTCCGCGCGTATGTGGAAGCCAAGCAGTCGCAGCAGGTGCTCGATTACGACGATCTGCTGCTCTACTGGTCGGAGATGATGTCGCATCCCGAAATCGCCGCCGACGTGGGCGGGCGCTTCGACCATGTCATGGTGGACGAATACCAGGATACGAATCGCCTGCAGGCCGCCATCCTGCTGGGGATGAAGCCCGACGGCAAGGGGCTGACGGTGGTGGGCGACGATGCCCAGGCCATCTATTCCTTCCGCGCGGCCACCGTACGCAACATCCTGGATTTTCCCGGGCAGTTCAGCGCCGCGCCCGGCCAGCCGCGGGCCAAGGTCGTCACGCTGGAGCGCAATTACCGGTCGACCCAGCCCATCCTGGACGCTTCCAACGCCGTCATCGCGCAGGCGCGCGAACGGCACGCCAAGCAGCTGTGGACGGAGCGCAAGTCGTCCAACCTGCCCAAGCTGGTCACGGTAAGCGATGAAGCCGGCCAGGCCCGCTGGGTGGCCGACCAGGTGCTGGCCCAGCGTGAAGCCGGCGCTACGCTGAAGTCGCAGGCGGTGCTGTTCCGCGCTTCAGGACACAGCGCGGCCGTGGAACTGGAGCTCACGCGGCGCAATATTCCCTTCGTCAAATTCGGCGGCCTGCGTTTCCTGGAAGCCGCGCACATCAAGGATCTGCTGGCGCTGCTGCGATGGGCGCAGAATCCGCGCGGGCGGATGTCGGGTTTTCGTGTGGCGCAACTCGTGCCCGGCATCGGGCCCGCGACGGCCGGCAAGCTGCTGGACGCGATGGACGCCGCCACGGATCCACTGGCGGCAATGGACGGCTTCAAGCCCGGCAATGCAGCGCGCGAGGACTGGCAGGCATTCGCACAGGTGTACAAGGACTTGTGCACCCCGTCCCTGGCATGGCCGGCCGACCTGGACATCGCCTTGCGCTGGTACGCGCCGCACCTGGAGCGCCTGTACGAGGATGCCCGCGTGCGCAAGTCGGACCTGGACCAGTTGGCGCGCATCGCCGCCGGCTACGGCTCGCGCGAACGCTTCCTGACGGAGCTGACGCTGGATCCTCCGGACGCCACCAGCGCCGAATCCGGCGCGCCGCTGCGCGACGAAGACTACATGATCCTGTCGACCATCCATTCCGCCAAGGGACAGGAGTGGAAGTCGGTCTACGTGCTGAACGTGGTGGATGGCTGCATCCCCTCCGACATGGCCACCGGGTCGGCGGAAGAGATCGAGGAAGAACGCCGCCTGCTGTATGTCGCGATGACGCGCGCCAAGGAGGACCTGCACCTGATCGTGCCGCAGCGCTTCTATGTGCACCAGCAGACGGGCATGGGTGATCGCCACGTATACGGATCGCGCACGCGCTTCATTCCCGACGGCATGGCGCCGCTGTTCGAGTTCCTGCCCAAGCTGCCGGAACTTCCGGCGTCGCGCGCCGCCGCGCCGGCGCCCGTCACCCAGCTGGATGTGGGCGCCAGGCTGCGCAAGCTGTTCTGAGCCCGCGCCGCCATGCCGGACTCGCCGAAGCTAGCACCGGCCGGTCGACCGGCCGGCGCATCCACTTACTTCTTGTCGCCGCTCTTGTCGTGCTTGGCCTTCCAATCCACGTCATCCTTGGACGTGGAAACCTTGCGGTCCATCTTTTCCGCGACGCTCGGCGAAATCGGATCGCTGGCAGGAAAGGTTTCCTCGATGGCTTCGTCCAGGGATTCCTGGTAGGTAGGCGCCTTGTCGTGCGTATGATCGGCATCCTTGCCGGTCTTTTCCTGGCGGCCTTGTTTCGAATTTCCTTGCGTCATGACGTTCTCCCTTCGGCGTGGCGGATCGGCCCGCACCGATCGCCGCGTTATGTTGAGGACCGGCGCCTGGGTGCTTCCCAGGACGCCACCGCCTGCCCAGCAGCAAACCGCATGCCTCCAGCGTGTTCGCCCGGGCGCGCCGCCGTCGCCCCGCGTTCCGGCGTCGCGCGCTCGGCCGGCGTCAGTCCGGCACCGGCTCCATCGGCAGCCGCAGCGCGCTCATCAACGCGCGGGCGTCGCGGGGCGCCATCACCTTCATGTCATTGTCGAAATAGCAATAGACGTCGCGCGGCCCCCGAGCGTCAGGTGTCGCCGGCGTGCGCGGACCCGCCAGCCGCGCCCCGCGCGGCGTCGCCCCGCGTGCCCAGGCCGCGATGCGGCGCGCCCAGTCCGCGATCGCCGAAGCGCTGTAGCCGCTGCTGTACAAAGCCTGGTCGCCATGCAGGCGGATATAGGCGAAGTCGGCCGTGGCGTCTTCCAGCAAGGGCCACTTGCCGGCCGTATCGGCCGTCACCAGCGCGATGCCGCGCCGCCTGAGCGCGTCGACGAATTGCGGACAGGCAAAACTGGGATGGCGAACCTCCACGGCGTGGCGCAGCGGGCGCCGCGCGTCGGTCTCGGTCAGGTCGCGGCCATCGAGTCGCGCGCCATGCCGGCGGGCCATGCGCGCCGCGGCGACGGTATCGCGCGGCAGCATGTCCAGGAAGGGTTCGACGCGGCCGGCGTCCCATTGCAGGGTAGGCGGAAACTGCCAGAGGAAGGGCCCGAGCTTTTCGCGCAAGGCCAGCACGCCGGACGCGAAGAAGTTCGCCAGCGGTTCGTCCAGCTTGCGCAGCCGCAGGGTATGTGTGATGTACCGCGGGCCCTTTACCGCGAAGACGAAACCACCCGGCGTCTCATCGCGCCAATGCTCGAAGAACGCCGGCTTCTGCAGCGAGTAGAAAGTGCCATTGATTTCAACGGTGCAGACCTTGCGCGAGGCATAGGCCAGCTCACGGTCCTGAGGCAGGTCGTCGGGATAGAAGTGGCCGCGCCATGGCGCATAGCGCCAGCCCGAAATGCCGATGCGTACGGCGCCGCTTGCGCGGCCAGGTCCTTGCCTGTGTTCAGCCATGCGTGGGTTCCATACGGGACAATGTCAGGCAAGGCCGCTGCAAGCGCCATGCCGTGCCCGGGCGTCATGCACCCCGGTGCTATCATCGTCGGCTGCTCGAAACGGACCGGTGGCCACACGGCGCGGCACGTGTCGAAAGCCATGAAGGAATTGCCATGCAGGAACCCGAAGCACTCTCTTCCGCGCATCGCGACGCTGGCGGTCCGGATGCGGCGCCCGCCACGGGTGCGGCCACGCCCGGCACCGAATACAACGGCGAGGTCGTCGCTTCGATCTCCTACGTGAAAGGCCGGCGCGATGTCGCCGTGCCCATCGAGCAGATCCATTCCTATGTGGGCCAATCGGAACGCCTGTTATGGCTGGGCGTGAAGAATCCGCATCCCGAGTTGCTGACGCGCGTGGGCGAAGAACTGCAGCTGGGGCCGAAGGCCATGGAGGAAATCCATGAACCCCACAAGCGCCCGAAGATCATCGATTACGGCAATGTCGTGCTGGTGGTCGCGGTGACGCTGGAAGTGGACGGCGACCGGCCGCTGTTCGGCGAAACGCAACTGATCATCGGCAACGGTTTCCTCTTCACGGTGCGGCGCGGATCGACGGCGCCCTACAGCGCGCTGCGCGAACGCCTGGAAGCGGCACCGGAGCTGCTGGCGCGCGGCAGCGATTACGTCGCCTCGGAGCTGCTCGATTTCCTGGTCGACCGCTATGTGCAGGGCGTCACCAAGCTGGAAGCGGTGGTGGAAAACGCGGAACAGAAACTCCTGATCCGCGGCGCCAAGGACACGGACATCCGCAGGCTTTACCGGCAGCGGCGCGATCTGCTGCGCATCCATAACGCGATCGCGCCGATGTCGGAGATCTGCCGGCGCCTGGCTCGCGTTGAAATGACGGCCATCGACGAGCATGCCCGCCCGTATTTCGCGGAAGTGGCTGACCGGGTGACGCGCATCGACGAACTGGTGGCGGCGCTGCGCGATGCCCTGGCCTTTGCGTTCGAGGCCAGCCTGATGATCGGGCAATCGCAGCAGAACGACACGACCCGCCGCCTGGCGTCGTGGGCCGCCATCCTGGCGGTGCCGACGGCCGTGGCGGGCATCTACGGAATGAACTTCCAGCACATGCCTGAGCTGAGCTGGGAATATGGTTACCCCGTCACGTTGGCCGGAATAGGGCTGGCGTGCGGGCTGTTGTATTGGCGTTTTCGGAGAGCAGGGTGGTTGTGAAGGCAGGACGGGCGGTACGGGGATTGAACACGGTATTGCGGCGTATGGGCGTGTCACGGCCCATCGTCGCGGTGGTTACCGCGGTGGCGAGCGTAGGCGTGGCGTATTGCTCGTCGTCGCGCGGTCCGGCGGTAAGGACCGAAACCGCGTACACCCTGGAAGGCCGCATCGTCCGTGTCGCCGACGGCGATACGGTCACGCTGCTGGGCGCCAATAATCGCCAGTACAAGATCCGGCTGGCCAGCATCGACGCGCCGGAAACCGGCCATGGCAAGGAAAAGCCGGGCCAACCCTTTGCCCAGGCTTCGCGGCAGCACCTGGAAAGCCTGGTGGCCGGGCGGACGCTGACGGCGCGCTGCTACGAGCAGGACCGTTATGGCCGCGACGTGTGCGACCTGCCGGCGGCCGACGGGGAAACCGCCAACCGCAAGCAGGTGGCCGCGGGGTATGCCTGGGCCAATACCACGCGCCATGGCGAATATCTGCGCGACGCCACGCTGCCCGCCGCCGAACGCGCGGCGCGCGAGGCGCGCAAGGGGCTGTGGGCGCAGCCCGGCGCGATCGAGCCCTGGGTGTGGCGGTTCCAGTGCTGGAACGAGCGCAAGTGCGCGGTCGCCGGCTCGTCCCAGCCCTGACCTTCCCGAACCCTCCCGCACCCGAACTCCCCGCCACCCTGAACCTCGACGGCGGGGCCAGGGATTACCCCCGGTTCCTCACTGGCGGCGATCGACCGGCGGCCAATCCGGCCTATATCGAGGGCCAGTTTGCTATCCTTGCCGCGACATCGACTTGCGGCGGGATCGGGGCAAATGGGGAGCATCAGGCGGCTTTGGGTCACGGCGGCGCTTTGCGTCGCCGCACTGGCGGGCTGCGGGCAGGAAAGCCCGATCAACAGCCCCTATCCGTCCGGTGCGGAAAAGGACAACACGCTTTACACCGCCTTTACCCGCAATTCGCCGAAATTTCTGGATCCGGCCAGCTCGTATTCGGTGGACGAGACGCCGTTCACCTATAACGTCTATGAGCCGCTGTACGGCTACGACTACCTGGCCAGGCCGTACAAGCTGATCCCGCGCGCCGCCGCGGCCATCGACGTTCCCACCTATCTGGACGCGCAGGGCAAGGTGCTGCCGCAGGACGCGCCCGGCCAGAGCATCGCCGAAAGCGTCTACGAAATCCCCATCCGTCCGGGCATCCGCTTCCAGCCGCATCCCGCCTTCGCCCGCGATGCCGACGGCCGCTACGCGTATTTCCCCCTGCGTCCCGGCGAACTCGACGACAAGTCGGCGATCCCGGACTTTCCGCAAACGGGCACGCGCGAGCTGACCGCCGACGACTACGTGTATGCCTTCCGCCGGCTGGCCAGTCCGCGCATCGTCTCGCCCATCTATTCCTTGATGGCCGATTATGTGATCGGCATGAAGGACTACGGCGACCGCCTGCGCGCGCTGGATCAGCAGGCGCGCGCCAAGCTGCCGCCGGATGCGCGCGACCTGCCCTGGCTGGACCTGCGGCAGATCGGCTTCGACGGCGTCACCGCGCCGGATCCGCATACCCTGCGCATCCGCATCAAGGGCAAGTATCCGCAGTTCAAGTACTGGCTGGCCATGACGTTCACCGCGCCGGTGCCCTGGGAAGCCGAGCGCTTCTACAGCCAGCCCGGCATGGCTACGCGCAACCTGTCCTTGAACACGTGGCCGGTGGGCACGGGGCCCTACATGATGGTGGAGTCGCTGCAGAACCGCCGCCACGTGCTGGCGCGCAATCCGAACTTCCATGGCGAACCCTATCCCTGCGATGGCGAGCCGTCGGATCGCGCTGCCGGTCGCCTGGCCGATTGCGGCAAGCCCACGCCCTTCATCGATCGGGTGGTGTTCAGCATCGAAAAGGAGTCCACCCCGCTGAGCGGCAAGTTCATGCAGGGCTATTACGACATACCGCAGGTCGAGCGCGGCGAATACGGCGTCGCCATGCTGGTGGCCGCCGGCGATTCGCCCGACAAGGCCGCGCGCTATCGCGAACATGGCATCCAGCTGCCCACCACGGTGGAAACGCAGAACTGGTACATGGGCTTCAACTGGAACGACCCCGTGGTGGGCAAGGGCGACACGCCCGAGAAGCAGGCGCGCAATCGCAAGCTGCGGCAGGCGATCAGCATCGCATTCGACTGGGAGGAGTACATCGCCATCTTCGAGAACAGCCAGGCGGCGGTGGCCTATGGTCCCGTGCCGCCCGGCGTGCTGGGCTACAAGGCCGCTCCGGAAGGCATCAATCCGGTGGTCTACGACACGGTGGACGGCAAGCCGGTACGCAAGTCCATCGAGCTGGCCAGGAAGCTGCTGGCCGAGGCCGGCTATCCCGGCGGCCGCGACGCCGTGACGGGCGAACCGCTGGTGCTGCACTACGACGCCATGACCGGCATGGGCGCCAGCCCGATGTTCGACTGGATACGCCGCCAGCTGGACAAGCTCGGCATCCAGCTGGACGTGCGGTCCACCGACTACAGCCGCTTCCAGGACAAGATGCGGCGGGGCACGGCGCAGATGTTCCTGTGGGGCTGGAACGCGGATTATCCGGACGCGGAGAACTTCCTGTTCCTGCTGTACGGCCCCAACGCGAAGGCGACGTCGGGTGGCGAGAACGCGTCGAATTATGAGAATCCGGAGTTCGACAAGCTGTTCGACCAGATGAAATTCCTGGACGACGGGCCCGAGAAGGCGGCGATCATCGATCGCATGGTGGCCATCGTGCAGCGCGACGCGCCGTGGATGTTCGGCTATTTCCCGATGTCCGGCGGGGCTTACCAGCAATGGGTGGGCAACGCCAAGCCGACGCAGATGGTGCGCAACACCCTGCAGTACATGAAGCTCGATCCCGCGCTGCGGGTGCGCAAGATAGATGAATGGAATCGGCCCATCTGGTGGCCGCTGGCCCTGCTGGCCTTGCTGATCGCGCTGGCGATATGGCCTTCCTACCGCGCCATACGCAGGCGAGAAAAGCAGACGGCATTCGGCGATCGCGCCGCTTCCACCGGGGAATCGACATGACCGCATACATCATCCGCCGGCTCCTGTACGGCATCCTGATCCTGATCGGGGTGAACCTGTTCACCTTCCTGCTGTTCTTCGCGGTCAACACACCGGACGACATGGCGCGGCTGTCGATAGGCGGGCAGCGCGTCAGCCAGGACGCCATCGAGAAATGGAAGGCCGAACGGGGCTACGACAAGCCGCTGTTCTTGAACACGACGTCCGATGGCGCCTCGCGCTTCACCGACACCATCTTCTACCAGAGGTCCGTACCCTTGCTGCGCATGGACTTCGGCGCGTCGGACGCCGGCCGCGACATCGGCCGCGAGATACGCACGCGCATGTGGCCCAGCTTGGCGCTGGCGGTGCCGACCTTCGTGCTTGGCCTGTGGGCGAGCATCGCGTTTTCGCTGCTGCTGGTGTTCTTCCGCGCCACCCGGCTGGATTTCTGGGGCGTAGTGCTCTGCGTGGTCCTGCTGTCGATATCGGGGCTGTTCTACATCATCGCGGGCCAATGGATGTTTTCCAAGATACTGAGCCTGGTGCCGTATTCCGGCTATGCGGGCGGCCTGGACGCGGTCAAGTTCCTGGCGCTGCCGGTGGCCGTCGCGGTGGTGTCGCGCCTGGGGCCGGAAGCGCGTTTCTACCGCACCCTGTTCCTGGAGGAAATCGGCAAGGACTATGTGCGTACTGCCCGCGCCAAGGGGCTGACCGAGACGGCGGTGCTGTTCCGCCATGTGCTGCGCAATGCCCTGCTGCCCATACTGACCGGCACCGTTGCCACGCTGCCCCTGCTGTTCATGGGCAGCCTGATCGCCGAATCGTTCTTCGGCATTCCCGGCCTGGGCAGCTACACGATAGACGCCATCAACGCGCAGGATTTCTCCATCGTGCGGGCCATGGTTTTCCTGGGATCGGCGCTGTACATCGTCGGCCTGATCCTGGCCGATATCTCCTACACGCTGGCTGATCCCCGCGTGCGTTTCGAGTAAGCGCCATGCCTCTGATCGTTCTGCTCTGGACCGATGTCGCCCTGTACCTGATCGTGGTCGCGGTATTGGCGTATGGCTGGCATGTCCGGCGCACGCCGACCCTGCGGTCGACCTGGCTGCGCGTCGCGCATGACGGTCCGGCCATGTGCGCGGCGGCGGTGCTGGCGGTGTTCGCCGTGGTCGGCCTGCTGGATTCCGTGCATTACCGGCCCCGCCTGCCGCCGCTGCCGGATGCCGCCGCCGGCGCGCCCGTGGCCTATGCGCCGTCGACCAAGTCGCTGCTGGACACCCTGCTGGCCGGCACGGTGTTGACCCGGCCGGAGAAGACCTATTCCGCGCCGCTGGCGGCGCGCCAGTTCACCAAGGAAACCATGTTGGTGGACGGCCAGCCCGTGCGGGATTTTCCGCGCCTGCGCGCGGGTGCGGCGCACCTGAAGAATCCGGACATCGAACGCTGGCCCGACGTCGCATGGCGCGCGGGAGCCGGCCTGGCCGGCGGCGTGGTGACGGCGCTGGCGATCGGGGGCGTGCTCGGCCTGGGGCTGGGACGGCGGCGCGCTTCCTGGCGCGCCGGGCTGCGCGACCTGGTGCGCGGCGATACGGACATACGCTGGCGGCCCATGTACGTCACGCTGTGCGCGCTGTGCGTGCTGGGCGGGCTCCTGGCCGGCCTGGCCACGGGCTACCATCCGCTGGGCACCGACCGGACCGGCAACGACGTCTTGTGGCAGGCCATCAAGAGCGTGCGCACCGCGCTGGTGATCGGTAGCCTGACGACCTTGTCCATGTTGCCGCCGGCGCTGGGTTTCGGTATTGCCGCCGGTTATTTCAAGGGCAAGGTCGACGACGCCATCACCTATCTGTACACCACGCTGACGTCCATACCTGGCGTGCTGCTGGTGGCGGCCTGCGTGCTGATGATGCAGGTCTACATCGACAACAATCCCACGCGCTTTCCGACGTCCGCCGAACGCGCCGATCTGCGGCTGTTTCTGCTTTGCCTGATCCTGGGGCTGACCGGCTGGGCCGGCCTGTGCCGCCTGGTGCGCGCCGAAGTGCTGAAGCTGCGCGAACTGGAGTACGTGCAGGCCGCGCGCGCCTTTGGCGTGTCGAAGTGGGGCATCATGCGGCGCCACCTGGTGCCCAACGTCATGCATATCGTGCTGATCACGGTAGTGCTGGAGTTCTCGTCCCTGGTGCTGTACGAGGCGGTGCTGTCGTATCTGGGGATAGGCGTGGACCCGAGCATGAATTCCTACGGGTCCATGATCAATTCGGCGCGGCTGGAAATGTCGATGGATCCCATGATCTGGTGGAACCTGCTGACGGCCTTCGTGTTCATGCTGGCGCTGGTGCTGTCGGCCAACCTGTTCGCCGACGGCGTGCGCGCGGCCTTCGATCCGCGTGCACGCAAGTTCAGGGCGCGCCGCACGCCGGTGCTGGCGCCGCCGCCCACTGGCGGCTTGTTCGCGATATCGCCGGTGGCCGCGGAAGGCCGTGAAGTCACGCGCCAGCAAGGAGACCGCCAATGACCGCCGACACCGTGTTGAACGTGCGGGACCTGCGTGTCGAGATCGCCGGCGAGCGCGGTGTCGCGGTCGCCGTCAAGCGGCTGGAACTTGCCATCGCACGCGGGGAGACCTTCGCGCTGGTCGGCGAATCCGGCAGCGGCAAGAGCATGACGGCGCTGGCGCTGTTGCGGCTGTTGCCCGATGCCGGCCGCATCGTCGCGGGGCAGGTGGAGCTGGGCGGCGAGGACTTGAACCGCCTGCCGGAAAGCGCGATGCGGCGCGTGCGGGGCGGGCGTATCGGCATCATTTTCCAGGAACCCGCCACCAGCCTGAACCCGGTGATGCGTGTCGGGGACCAGATCGTCGAAACGCTGATCGCGCATACCGAATTACGCGGTGCGGCGGCGCGCGCCCGCGCCATCGATTGGCTGCGGCGTGTCGGCATTCCCGAACCCGAGCGGCGGATCGACGACTACCCCATGCAGTTCTCCGGCGGTCAGAAGCAGCGGGTGATGATCGCCATCGCGCTGGCGGCCGAGCCATTGCTGCTGATTGCCGACGAACCCACCACGGCGCTGGATGTGACGGTGCAGGCGCAGGTGCTGGAACTGCTGGCGGGGATCCAGCGCGACATGGGCATGGCGATGCTGCTGATCACCCATGACCTGGCGGTGGTGCGCAACGTGGCCCAGCACGTGGCCCTGATGCGGTTCGGCGAGATCGTCGAATGCGCGCCGGCGGAGCAGTTTTTCACCGCGCCTAAGCATCCCTATGCGAAGCAGTTGTTCAACGCCATCCCCGCATTCGAAAAGCGCGGCCGTGCCCTGTCCGGCGGGCAGGGTGCGGATGCGCCCGCTGCCGGTCAGGTGTCCGGGATCGAACCGGCGGCGGGCAATCGGGACGCCACGCTCGCCATGCCCGCCGCCGCCGATGTCGTGCTGGAAGTGCGCGACCTGTCCGTGCATTACCCCGTGCGCAAGGGGCCGCTACGCCGTGTCCAGCGCTGGGTCAAGGCGGTCGATGGCCTGGGTTTCAGCCTGCGTGCCGGCGAGACCCTGGCCTTGCTAGGCGAATCCGGTTGCGGCAAGACCACCACCGGCAAGGCGCTGCTGCGCCTGATCGAAGGCGCGCACATCGGCGGCCAGGCCATGCTGGACGGGCAGGACCTGATGCGTGCGCGCGGGCGGACGCTGGCGCGCCTGCGCGAGCATATCCAGATCGTCTTCCAGGATCCTTTTGCGTCGCTCAATCCGCGCATGCGCGTGGGCGACATCCTGCTCGAAGGCGTGATGGCGCTGCGGCGCGATCTGCCGCGTCAGGCCTGCACCGATCGCGTCGGCCGGCTGCTGGCGCGCGTGGGCCTGCCGGAGGACACCGCGACGCGGTATCCGCACGAGTTTTCCGGCGGGCAGCGCCAGCGTATCGCCATCGCCAGGGCGCTGGCGGTCGAACCGAAGGTGCTGATCTGCGATGAGCCGACATCGGCGCTGGATGTGTCCATCCAGGCACAGATCCTGGACCTGCTGCGCGACCTGCAGCGGGAACTGGGCATCGCCTATCTGTTCATCACGCATAACTTCAGCGTGGTCGAGTACCTGGCGGATCGCATCGCCGTCATGCATGGCGGCCGCATCGTGGAACTGGACGATACCGCCACGGTGCTGCGCCAACCCAGACACGAGGTGACGCGCCGCCTGTTGGCGGCCGTGCCACGCCTGCACTTCGGCGCTACGCCGCCGGAAACGGCGGCGTAGCGCGCAGCGTCAGCGCCGGCCCAGCACGCCGCCCAGCAGGCCACCCAGCAGGCCGCCTTGCTGCTGTTGCTGCTGCGTCGCCGTGGAGCCGGTGCTGGTCGTGGCGCCCGCGGTCGCCAGCAGGCCGCCCGACGGGGCGCCGCTGGACGTGGCGGTGGTGGCGCCTGCGCCGGCTCCGGCAGTGGCGCCCACGGCAGGCGTGCCCGTGGCGCCGCCCGCCGTGACGCCGGCCCCTGCGCCCACGCCCGCGCCGACCCCCGCCGCCGGTGCTCCGCCAGCCACGCGCGTGACCCCCTGGATCAGGCCGCCCAGCAGGCCGCCGTTATTGGTCGCGCCGTTGGCCGGATCGCCCGTGACCGTACCCACCAGCCCGGTGACGGGCGCCAGCAGGCCGGCATTGCCCGTGCCGCCCGCCGGCGTGCCGGCGACGCTGCCCAGTACGCCGTTGATCGGCGCCAGCACGCCACCCGTACCCGGTCCGGCCGCGCCGCCGGTCAAGGCGGCGACACCACCGGTCGCGTTGGCCAGCGTATTGCCCACCGGGTTGGCATTGGCCGGTCCGCCGTGCACCAGCCCGCCCGTGCTGGCGACCGCGCCGCCCACGCCATCGAGCAGCCCGTTGACGCCGTTCAGGGGCGTATTCTGGCCACCCGCATCAATCCGCGCGATGCCGGAACCCACGTTGGTCAGCAGGTTGTTGACGGGCGCGCCTACGCCCAGGTTGTCGCCCGTCGTTTGCGTGATCGAGCTCACCTGGGTCACGACTGGCGAAACCATGGGATCGAGCGCCGCGCCGGTGCCATCCAGCGGCGCGGTCAGTCCGAGGTCGGCCAGGTTGTCCACGCCGGTGCCGGTATTCTTCAAGGCCGGCTGCAGGATGGGCATAGATGGCTTGTCCAGCAGGGATCCGGTCAACGTGCCGGTCAGCGCATTGACCGGCTGCAGGAGTCCGCCCTGGCCGCCTTGCGAACTGGTCAGCGCGCGCACGGCGCCGGTGGCATTGGCTGCCACCGACGCCAGTGGCGATTGCAGCGTGGAGTTGGGATTGAGCAGGTCGCCGGTGTCGGCCACGGTCGCACCCAATCCGCTGACGGCGCCGCCCAGCCCCGTCGTCAGGTTGGCCGGCGACTGCGTGCCCGACACCCGCTGGCCCGTCGCGTCCAGGGTGGAACCGACCTGGTTCAGCAGATTGTCGGTCGGCGCGCCCAGGCCGGTGGCCCCGCCGACCCGCTGCGTCAACGTGGTGGCGTTGGCGACCAGTGGCTGCACGGTGCCGTCCAGGGCTTGGCCCGTATTCGACAAGGCGGAATCCGTGCCGATCGGCGCGACGTCGTTGACGGCCGCGCCCACGCCACCCAGGGTGTTCTGCAGGACGCCCGACGTCGTGGTGGACCCGCCGCCCGTGCCGTCGCCGGGCGTGCCGCCACCGGGGTTGCCGCCCGGATTGCCACCGCCGGGATTGCCGCCCGTTCCGCCACCGCCCGTTCCGCCGCCCGGCGTCCCCGGCGCGCCGCCTCCGCCTCCACCACCATCGCCGGCACCCCCGCCGCCACCGCTGCCAGCACCACCGCCACCGCTGCCTTGCATGCCCCCATCCGGCATGCCGTTGGAAGCGGTTCGATCGTGATGGTGATGGCCGCCACCACAGGCGGATAGCGCGCCCAGCAATGCGATGGCGATCGCGGTGCGGCGCAGGCCCTGTTCGACATGAGAAACGGAAGGAAGGACGGTTCGCATGGAGGTCTCCTTATGCGGATTCATGGCAGCCCCCACGGGGCCGATGCGAAGTGCCATGCGAAATCCATGCCAACCCGAAAATGGCTGTTTTTCCCAGGGAAAAAGGCGTGCGGGGCGCCGCGCGCGTTACGACGTTACCTGAGGCGTTACGTGACGCGGGTAACGCACGTAACCCTCGCGACGCGTGCCACCCACCGCGATTCAGATCGCGTTGTAGTAGAACGAGTAGTTGGCATTGAACCGCCACCCCCGGCCATCGCCTTCCGAACTGGCGGACGCGATGGGCTTGGCCACGTTGAAGTCGAACAGGTAGTAGCGATCGTCCGTGACTCGCATGCCGATGGCCACCGACGAGAGATGCTGTGTGTTGTAGGGCTTGAGCTCGGCGGCGTTGTACCAGGTACGCGCGTAGTCGATCAGCAGGTAAGGCTGCAATGCCGACACCATGGGTATGCCCACGGTGAAGCGCCGGTTCA
This sequence comes from Bordetella genomosp. 8, assembly GCF_002119685.1. Taxonomy (NCBI): domain Bacteria; kingdom Pseudomonadati; phylum Pseudomonadota; class Betaproteobacteria; order Burkholderiales; family Alcaligenaceae; genus Bordetella; species Bordetella genomosp. 8. The sequence continues at coordinate 1,767,728 of NZ_CP021108.1, forward strand.
CTTCCGCCGATGCGCCTACCCCCTTGTCGCCGCTCTGCTCGCCCTGCGGATAGCCCATCCCGAAACGCCAGCTGCCGAAGGAGATCTGTTCCGATGTGGGCAGTACGTCATCGCTGTATTGTCCCGCCGCCGCCAGCGTCAATCCGAATTGCGCGGGCAGTACGAAGCTCTGCTTGGCATTCAGGTTCCACCGCGTGAAGTCCAGGTCGACGTTCGGCACGGACGAATAGCCGTAATTGGAGTCGATGTACTTGTCCGCGCCCAGGGTGTCGAATCCTTGGGACACGCTCAGGCTCACATCGGTGCTGCGCGCCGGCGCCACGGTGATGTAGCGCAGCTCCGCCGTCGCGGCGCGCACGCGCGTATCCTGCCGCAGCCACAGGTCCGAATGGCGCAGGTCGTAGCGATCCTGCGCATTGACGGCGTAGACGCCCAGCGTGCCCGTCAGCGATTGGCGGTTGTCCAGCAGGAAGGGATAACTGAGCCCGATACCGACGCGGTCGGTCTGCACGGTGCGATCGAAGCCCAGTTGTTCGACCGCGTCGTCTTCCGGCTTGGCCTTGTAGTGGAAACCATCGATTTTCAGGCCCAGGCCATCATGGCCGATGGGGATGGTGATGTCCCCGGCGAAGTAGCGTACGTCATCGGTCCCCAGCGGGATGCTGCCCGTCAAGCGCGTCTGCTCGCCCAGCGGTGTCAGGCTGTTGGCGCTGGCGGAAAGCAAGGGCTGCATGCCGGTGCCAAGGTCGACAACGCCGCCATTGGCGCTGACTGCCTGATGGCGGACATCCAGCACCAGCTCTGTGGCGCCATCGGCGCGGCGTGGCAATTCCAGCGCGGGCTTGAACGTCACGCCAGGCACCATGCGCATCAGGTTGAGCACGCGTTCCAGCGTGGCCGCCGTCAAGGGCTTTTCGCGCAGCAGGGGTTGGGCCAGCGAGTCGATGCGGGCCTTCGCGGTACCCGCGTCGCCTTCCACGCGCACGTTGGAAATGAAGCCCTCAACCACGGTAACCACGACCTTGCCCTGCGCGAAGCTCTGGTTCTGCACGACCGCGAAGGACAGCGGGAAGCCGCGTGCGCGATAAAGCGCGGTGATACGGTCAGTCTGCTGCACCAGTTCGCCGACAGAGATTTCCTTGTTGGCCAGCGGCGTCAGCAGGGCGGACACTTCCGCGAACGGGATGGCGTGCACCCCGATGACGTCGAAGTGGCGCGGCACGATGCGTTGGGCCAGGCGGGCTTCGACCGCGGACTGCTCCGGCGTGCGGCCTTCCAGCCGCGGGGGCGGCGCCTGGGTGCGCGGCTTTTCCAGCGGCGGCAGCGCATCCACGGGATTGCCGCGCAAGGGGCCATCCGCATGGGCCGCCGCACAGAGGCCGAAGGCCAGCAAAGCCACGCCGCCGATGTGCATGAAGATTTCCTTCGATGGGACCGGGATGGGAGCCGAAGTGCAAAGGGGGAGGATCCGACGACGTCGTGCCATGGTCTGGGCGCTGTACTTGGATGTTTCCGTGGAAGGATGCCCAGCGCGGCGTCCGTTTAATGCTTGCCGAATGTTTTAGGTGTCTACGACTTGCTTCCAAGGAAGAGCTGGCGTAGCCCAATTTGCACGGAAGCGACGCCGGAGTAGGGCCCCGCTACACCGTGCTTACACATTTGTAAATTCAAAATTTTCTTATAGATCATATGGATGAATCCTCAACCACAAGGATTTGATTCAATTCCACCTTTATGACCTAGGACTTTCCCGGATGCCATCCGGATTGCCTTGGTAAAGACTGATCTGGCCTGCAACCCCTTTTGGCCTCATGAAATAGCAAACCACGCCGGGGCGGGCTATGCCCCGCGGTAATCAGGCGGACGTCATGGACAACCTCTCCCATCCGCACCAAGGCGCTGCCTGCCGCGCTCCGCGCGGGCGCGAGCTCGTCGCGGTTTCGGCAGCGATGCGCAGCCTGCTCGACGATGCCCGCGCGTATGCCGACGCGCGCGCCAGCGTGCTGATCCTGGGAGAAACCGGCGTGGGCAAGGAATGCATCGCACGCCTGCTGCACGACAGTGCCCCCTGGGCGCGCGGGCCATTCGTCGCGGTGAACTGCGGTGCCGTTCCCGAAGGCTTGTTCGAGGCGCATTTCTTCGGTCACGCGAAAGGCGCGTTCACGGGTGCGTTGGGTTCCCACAAGGGCTATTTCGAGCAGGCCGACGGCGGCACCCTGTTCCTGGATGAAATCGCCGATATGCCGCTCTACCAGCAAGTGAAGTTGCTGCGGGTGCTGGAGCACAACGTGGTGACGCGACTGGGTGCCGCGGTGGACACGCCGGTCGACTTCCGGCTGGTGGCGGCGACCAACCAGGATTTGCGCGCACGGGTGGCGCAGGGCGCCTTCCGTGCCGATCTGTATTACCGGCTGGCCGTCATCGAGTTGCGGGTGCCCAGCCTGGAAGAGCGTGGGCCGGAAGAAAAACTGGCAATTTTCAGTGCCTTCATCGACCGCGAGCTGCCGGGGCAGGGCGAGCTGCTGCCGGCCTGGCTGCGGGATCGCGTGGCCCATGCGCGCTATCCCGGAAATGTTCGGGAACTCTGCAACCTGGCGGAGCGCGTCGCCATCATGCGCCGGCGTGTGGGCAGCTGGGACCAGGCGCAGATCGAGAAAGTGCTGGCCAGCGGCATCTGCCTGCCGACGGCCGCGCGCTCCCTGCCGCCCGCGCCCTGGTTGACGCCGGCTCAGCGGGCCGACCGCGAACGGGTCCTGGCGGCGCTGCGCGCCCACGGCTGGCGCCGGCAGGTCACGGCGGCCGCCCTGGGCATCAGCCGCAAGGCGCTATGGGAAAAGATGCGCAAGTTCGAATTGAGCGAGGCCGCCGAGCTGGCCGCCGCGGCGGAACGCGGCTGACGGTCCGCCCGTTGCGCTGGCGCGACAACGGCACCTGCCCCCGGGCCTTCCACGGTGCGCGACGCCGCGATGGCGTACTATCTGGCGGTTTGCCCAGCCGGGATGCATCTTGCAATGCCGCGCCGCGCCGCCATATCCCTTTTATGAAAGTATTCGACCTTCAGTGCGACGAGCAGGGCCATCTATTCGAAGGCTGGTTTGCCTCGCATGAAAACTACGACGAGCAACAGGCGCGCGGCCTGGTGTCGTGTCCGATGTGCGGCGCGAACAAGGTGTCCAAGCGCCTGTCCGCGCCGCGGCTCAACGTCTCCCATCTGAAAGCGCCCCAGGGCGCGCCGCAGCCCGCCACCCAAGGCTCGCCCGCTGCCGCCACCGCCGCGCCCGCGGACATGGCGCGCCTGCAGGCCGCGATACTGCAACAGGTGCGGGACATGGTGCGCAAGGCCGAAAACGTCGGCCCGCGTTTCGCCGAAGAGGCGCGCCGCATCCATGAAGGCGAGGCTGACGAAAGGCCGATACGCGGCACGTCCACGCCGGAAGAGCGCCAGGCCCTGGCCGAAGACGGCATCGATTTCCTGGCGCTGCCGGACATCTTCGACGACGACCGCCTGCAGTGAGATCAAGGGGCCTGCTTGCCGGCCCTCGGGACCTTGCCTGCCGTGGACCATCTGGGCGGCTGCAGCGGCTGGCTACCCGCCGCGGCGTCGCGTGACCGGCGTCCCCAGCCGGTGATGGTCCCATTCTGGTTGTACGCGGCGTAGATGAGATCGTAGTCGTACCCGAACAGGTCGCAGAACATCGAGCGCGACATCTTGCCCACGGTCACCCCTATCAGTTTCCCGGCAAGCGCGTGATCCTCCGTACTCAAGCCGGTCTGCCGATCCACAGGGGGCAGCCCGGCGTTTTCGCGATCGCGTGGCGTCATGATGTCGCCGGCGATCAGGGCGCGCCCCACCGGCGTCAGGCTGCCGCCGGGTTGCACCAGCGCGCGCACGACCCGCAGCGCCACGCCATACCGATCGGCGCAGCCGTTGATGCTGCAGCCGCCCGTCCGCAGGCGTTGGCTGATGTCCAGGACGATCTCGCGGGTGATCTCGCTCCGGGGGCTTCGGCTCGGCAGCTTGGCCTTGCCGGCGGCGCGTTGGGGCGGCCTGGCTCCCGATATGTCGCAGGGCGGCGTGGCCCACGGGTCGCCCTGGCGCGCGACGTCGTCGGCGATCAGCAGCATGGACGGGCTGAGCGTGCCGAACAGGTCATCGATTCCATCGAAAGGGAGCGCTAGCGGAGAGCCCGGCGCGCTTGCGCAGGGGGGCGATGGCGCACGCGGCGGCACGGCGCGTTTGGCTGCACTGGCGTCGCAGCGCTGGATCGCGGCGGGTGTCGACGACCAGACGGGCGGCAGTCGATTCCAGCCGCTTGCCGCCGGATGACGCGCACGCGCGCGTGGCTGTGGCGCTGAGCCGGAACCGGCGCGAAACGGGGCGCTGGCGGCCTCACCATAGGGCGCAGCTCGGCCGTGCGCGGGGCGGAACTGCCGGTGGGAAGAAGGCCGGGACGAAAGGGATTGAGGGTAGGACTGAGGTTGGGATTGAAGGTGGGATTGAATATGGGATTGGAGCTGGGGCTGATAGCCCCCGTTGACGGAGTACATCGGGACGGACCTCATGCCAAGTGCGGACCCGACTGGGTAGTCGGCGCGCGCTCGCGGTTCCTGTCGATGCAGTCCCGGGCCAGCCGACCCCGCGTGTAAAAAAAGGCCCTCCGAAGAGGGCCTTTTTTCGACGGCGCGTAAGAAGCTCAGCTGTTCACGCGGCTGCGGTATTCGCCGGTACGCGTGTCGATTTCGATCTTGTCGCCGATTTCGCAGAACAACGGCACGTTGATGTCGAAGCCGGTGTTGATCTTGGCGGGCTTGAGCACCTTGCCCGACGTATCGCCACGCACGGCGGGTTCGGTGTAGGTGATTTCGCGCACGACGTTGGTCGGCAGTTCCACCGAGATGGCGCGGCCGTCGTAGAACACGACTTCGACCGGCATGCCTTCTTCCAGGTAGTTGAGCGCGTCGCCCATGCTTTCGGCTTCGATCTCGTACTGGTTGTATTCCTCGTCCATGAACACGTACATCGGATCGCCGAAGTACGAGTAGGTGCATTCCTTGCGGTCCAGCACGACGACGTCGAATTTTTCATCGGCCTTGTAGACCGATTCGCTGCCGGCGGCGGTCAGCAGGTTCTTGAACTTGAGCTTGACCACGGCCGCGTTACGGCCCGACTTGTTGTATTCGGCCTTCTGGACCACGAGCGGATCCTTGCCGACCATGATCACGTTGCCGACTCGCAATTCCTGAGCGGTTTTCATCGATTAAAAACTCCGGGAGATTTCTGGTTCTGCCCGGTCCGCCATGGTGCCGCGGGTTTCGGGTTCACTCCGCGCGCTGCGAAAAAGGAACCGGTAAATCGGCGGGCCATAGGGATAGGCTGGGGCAGGGCTGGCCTGCAAAACTCACTATTCTAGCATTTTTGCGGACAAGCGAGATGCGCGCATGCGGCGCGGTAGGTCCTCACCGCGCGCGCAACTGCGCGCAAAAGCCGATCAGGCTCGTCGCCAGGTCCGGCAATCGCGACAAGTCCGCGTCCCAGGTCCGTGCCGCCGCCTGCCAGTCCGACCAAGCGGGGCCGGCGCTGGCCTCGCGCCACGCTTGCGCCATGGCCCGGGCGTCCGCGCCCGTGTTCCAGGCCCGAAAGAGCGCGCGCGCCTGCGGTGGCGGCCGGTAACGGTCCAGCCAGGCGTCCAGCTTGGCCAGATGGGCTTCGTCGGCCTGCGGGTAGATCTGCCAGACCAGCGGCCGGCCTGCCCAGCCGGCGCGCACCACGGAATCCTCGCCGCGCACGAAGTTGAGATCGGCGCACCACAGCAAACGGTCGTAATCGTCCTGCGGCAGGAAGGGAATGCGGGCGATGTGCAGTCCGGGCGTCGCCGCGCCAACGGCGATCTCCAGCCGCGGCGCGACGCCCTCCGGCACCAGCAGCAGCGTAGGCCTGGAATCCGTTCGCAGGCCGTCGAGCAGCCCCGCCAGGGGTGCGTCGGGATAGCAGAACAAGGTGATCAGCCGCGTGCCTTGGTCCGCCGCGCGGGCCGCGCCGTCCGCTTCGGCCGATCCTGTGCCGCCGCCTGTCGGCGTGGCCAGCCGCGCGAGATGTTCCCCGGACAGGCCGAGCTCGCGCAGGAACGCCAGCCGAGCCCCGGGCTCGTGCATGAAGGCATCGCGTCGCGCCGCCAGGTCCGGCTCGCGCAGCAGACCGCCGGTGCCCGGCGTGAATCCCGGAAAGAAGAAGTACTTCATCAGTCCGTCGGGCTGCGGCGACGGCAGGCGGTGGTGCGATTCCACCCAGCTTTCGGCGCTCAGGTATTCCAGGTTGATCCAGATGGGCGGATGCCGCCGCATGGCGGCGCGGAAGCTGTCCGGAGGATCGCAGGCGAAGGCTTCGATGACGACGTCGCCCGGCGGCAGCGCCGGCGGCTGTGCGGACCACGCCACGACGTCGATGCCGCGCACCGTCTGCACATCCAGCAAGGGATCGCAGTGCGGCTCCATGCGGGCGAAGGCCGCCCGGTCGTCGATCCACAGGCGTACCCGCCATCCGCCGGCCTGGCGCAGCGCCCGCGCCAGGCGCCAGCAGACGCCGATGTCGCCGTAGTTGTCGATGCGCCGGCAGAAGATGTCGGCGCGGATTTCAGGTATCGGCATGCGGGAACAGGCGTGCCGGCCGTGGATGCCGATCGGTCAGTGGAAGCGGGCCGGCGCCGATTCGGCATCTTCCGGCAGTTCGGCGTGGACCATCTCGCCCAGCGGGTTGGGGAAATAGGGCGTGCCGCAGTCCTCGCAATATTCGGCCGGCAAGACGCCGGGAATGCGGCGCACCTCGTTCACGCCGAGTTCCTTGAGCAGGGCGGCGATTTCCTCTACGGGGTCGGCGCGTTCGTCCTCGCCGCCGGCTTCGTCCTCGCGGCCATAGAGCGGCCAGACACAGCCGTAGATGACGTCATTGCTGCTGCGGGCCGTGAAGCCGACCCGGTATTCGTCGATGCGGCCTTCGCCGCATCCCGCCACCACCGCGCGCAGCTTGGCGGGTTCCAGGTTGACCGAGCCTTCCAGCCACGTCACCGCCGCGCGCAAGGCCAGCGGCCGTACCCGGCGGTCGGCTTCGCGGTTGCTGACGTAGTAGGCATCCGGCAGCAGGCATTCGAAGCTGCAGCCCGGCAGCAGTGAGGCCAGCGTGGGCTGCGCCTGCTCCACCCACCGGGCCAGGCAGGCTTCGCGCGTGGCGCCGGCATCGCCGGGACTTTCCTGCCAGCGGAAGATGGCCGCGCCGCGCGGCACCGCGACGGCGCCCACCAGGTAGCGCGTATCGGCCAGCATATTGGCCGTTTCCGATTCTTCGGCGATGGCCGGTTTCATGGTTTCGGCGCCCAGCGCCTGCGAACCCAGGCGCTGCAGCCAGTGCCAGGTTTCCGAGAAGGTGCGCGGCATCTGGTCGATGCTGACCAGATGGGGCATCAGCGCCAGGCGGGCGCCCTGGGCCAGCACGTGGCCGTGCAACTGCGCCGTCAGCGCCTGCAATGCGCTGGGCGTCACGGGCCCGGTGGGGATGGTGTAGCGCGTCCAGGCCACCATGGGGGCCACGATCAGCAGCACGTCGTAGCTGACGCCGTTCTTTTCGATCACGGTGGATTCGGTGAAGGTCTCCGCCTGTTCGATCAACACTTCGTAGGCACCCGGTTGCGTCTGGGACAGATGGTCCAGCGCGGATTCCAGCGGGGCGTCGTTGCCGGCGCGCAGCAGCTTGGGAATCGACGCGCGCAGCTGCTCTTCCCAGAAGATGTCTTCCACGCGGCTGCCCGAACTGTTCAATGCCAGCGCCAGCGTGGCAAGCCGGGAGGCATCGCGGGTCAGGCGAGAGGAGGTATGGCTGCGAGAGCGAGGCATGACGAAGGATGGGGCGAAAGGAGAACCATATAGTGTACTGCGCCAGGGGCCGTCCCCCTGCGGCATCCATCGGCCGACGGGCGTATGCGCGAGCTGCTGTCAATTTGCTGACATGTTGTCGTACCTCGGGCCGGGTGCCTGCCTGATTGACGGGTCCGTTGAACCTGGGCAGAATCAGGTTTGACTTATATGATGTCCTATAACATTCCAATAAACCAAGATCGAGGAGACAAGGTCCATGGCCCTATCCCGCCGCTCGTTCATGGCCGCTGCCGGCGCGGCCGCCCTCTATGGCGCCTCGCCCATGGCGCGGGCGCAGCAGAACTGGCCCGAGCGCAATGTGCGCCTGCTGGTGCCGTATCCCGCCGGCGGTTCGTCGGACATCATCGCGCGGGCCGTCAGCCAGCCGCTGTCCGAAAGCCTCAAGCAGACCGTCATCGTGGACAACCGGCCGGGCGCCAATGGCAACCTGGGCGCCGCCATCGTTGCCCAGTCCGGCGAAGACCGCCACACGTTGCTGCTGTGCGACGTCGGCGCGCTGATGATCAGCCCGTCGGTCTATACCAAGCTGAACTTCGACCCCAACAAGGATCTGCGCGGGGTCAGCATGCTGGCCTATTCGCCGCACATCCTGGCGGTGCATCCGTCGGTGCCGGTGAACACGCTGGCCGAACTGGTGGCCTTGTCGAAGAAGGAACGGCTGAATTTCGCCGTGACGGCCATGGGCAGCGCGCCGCACGTCGCCGGCGTGGCGGTGGAGCAGGCCACCCAGGCGCAATGGCAGTACGTGCCTTACAAGGGCGGTTCGCAAGCCATTACCGATACCATCGGCGGCCAGACGCAGATCATCATGAACGGCATGCTGGCCACGCTGCCGCATATCCAGAGCGGCAAGCTGAAGGCGATCGCGGTGTCCAGCCGCAATCGCATGCCGCAGGTGCCCAATGTGCCGACCATCGCGGAATCGGGCGTCGCGGGCTTCGAGTCCGGAACATGGCAGGGCCTGATGGCGCCGGCGTCCATGCCGCCGGAGGTCGCGGCGCGGCTCAGCAAGGACCTGGCGCGCATCATGAACATTCCCGACCTGAAGGCCAAGCTGGCGGAGCAGGGCGCGGACGTCGTGACCATGACGCCCGCCGATATGGACAAGTGGCTGCTGGCCGAGCGCCAGCGCTGGGCCGCGGTGGTGCGGAAGGCGGATATCCGGCTGGATTGACCGCCTTGCTGGCGTCGATCAGGCGGCGAGCAACTGGCGCAGCACGAAGGGCAGGATGCCACCGTGCTGGTAGTAGTCCACCTCGATCGGCGTGTCGATACGCAGCAGCACCTGCACCTTTTGCGACGAGCCATCCTTGCGATGGATCGTCAGCGTCACGTCCTGCTGCGGCTTGATGCCGTTTTCCAGGCCCGAAACGTCGAAGGTTTCCTCGCCGGTGATATTCAGCGTCTGCACGCTGTCGTCACCCTTGAACTGCAGCGGCAGCACACCCATGCCAACCAGGTTGCTGCGGTGGATGCGCTCGAAGCTGCGCGCCACGACGGCCTTGACGCCCAGCAGCTGCGTGCCCTTGGCCGCCCAGTCACGCGACGAACCGGTGCCGTATTCCTCGCCGCCGAACACCACCGTCGGCACGCCGGCGTCGATGTATTTCATCGCCGCGTCGTAGATGGGCAGCTGTTCGCCCGAAGGCTGGTACAGCGTTTCGCCGCCTTCGAAGCGGCTGCCGTCCTCGCGCGGCGGGATCATCAGGTTCTTGATCCGCACGTTGGCGAAGGTGCCGCGCATCATGATTTCATGATTGCCGCGGCGTGAGCCGTAGCTGTTGAAGTCGGCCTTCATGACGCCGTGCTCCTTCAGCCACTTGCCCGCGGGCGAAGATTCCTTGATCGAGCCGGCCGGCGAGATATGGTCGGTGGTGACCGAGTCGCCGAAGATGCCCAGCGCGCGGGCGCCTTGCACCGTAGGCATGGCCGCCGGCTCCATGCCGAAATCCTTGAAGAAGGGCGGTTCGGCGATGTACGTCGACGTCGGCCAGTTGTAGACCTCGCCCGACACGCCCTTGATGTGCTCCCACAGCTTGCCGGGATTGGTGCGGACGTCGCTGTAGTTCTCGCGGTACACCTCGGAGTCCAGGGCGAACTTCAACAGGTCCTGCACTTCCTCTGTGGACGGCCAGATGTCGCCCAGCCAGACGTCGCCGTTCTTGCCCTTGCCGACCGGCTCGGTCATCAGGTCGCGCAGCATCGTGCCGGCCAGCGCGTACGCGACGACCAGCGGCGGCGACGCCAGGAAGTTGGCCTTGATGTTCGGGTGGATGCGCGCTTCGAAGTTGCGGTTGCCCGACAGCACCGCGGCACACACCAGGTCGTTGTCGTTGATGGCTTCGTTCAGGTCGGCGGCCAGGTCGCCGGCGTTGCCGATGCAGGTGGTGCAGCCGTAGGCGGCTACGTCGAAGCCCAGCTTTTCCAGATAGGGCAGCAGGCCCGTCTTGGTGAGGTATTCGGTGACCACGCGCGAGCCGGGCGCCAGCGAGGTCTTGATCTTGGGCGAGACCTTCAGGCCGGCTTCGACGGCCTTCTTGGCCAGCAGGCCGGCCGCCAGCATGACGCTGGGATTGGACGTGTTGGTGCAGGACGTGATGGCCGCGATCAGGATGTCGCCATTCTTGACCTTGGTGCCGGCGCTGGTGGTGAATTCCTGCCGCAGCTTTTCGGCGGGCTGGTTGAAGCCATTTTCGGCGACCGGCGCGGAGAACAGCGTGGTGAAGGTGTTCTTCACGCTGCCGATCTCGATGCGGTCCTGCGGGCGCTTGGGGCCGGCCAGGGAAGGCGCCACCGTGCCCAGGTCCAGGGTCAGCAGCTTGGTGAACTGGATATCCTTGGCCTTGGGTACGCCGAACATCTTCTGGGCCTTGAAATAGGCCTCGAAGGCGGCGATTTCCTGTTCGGTGCGGCCGGTGCCCTTGAAGTAGTCGATCGTGCGCTCGTCCACCGGGAAGAAGCCCATGGTGGCGCCGTATTCCGGCGCCATGTTGCCGATGGTGGCCCGGTCGGTCACGGACAGGCTGGCGGTGCCTTCGCCGCAGAACTCGACGAACTTGCCGACGACCTTTTCACGGCGCAGCATTTCGGTGATGGTCAGCACCAGGTCGGTGGCGGTGACGCCGCCGCGCAGCTGGCCTTTCAGTTCGACGCCGACCACGTCAGGCGTCAGGAAGTAGACCGGCTGGCCCAGCATGCCGGCTTCCGCCTCGATGCCGCCCACGCCCCAGCCGACCACGCCGATTCCATTGATCATGGTGGTGTGGCTGTCGGTGCCCACCAGGGAATCGGGGTAGTAGACGTTGTTGGCCTTGTCCAGGTGCACGCCACGGGCCAGGTATTCCAGGTTGACCTGGTGCACGATGCCGAAGCCCGGCGGTACGACGCGGAAGGTGTCGAAGGCTTCCATGCCCCACTTCATGAACTGGTAGCGCTCCTGGTTGCGCTTGAATTCCAGCTTCATGTTCAGGTCCAGGGCCTGCTTGGTGCCGAAGTAATCGATCATCACGGAGTGATCGACCACCAGGTCCACCGGCACCAGCGGCTCGATGCGCTTGGGATCCGCGCCCATGGCCTGCGCCACCGAGCGCATGGCGCCGATGTCGGCCAGTAGCGGCACGCCGGTGAAGTCCTGCAGCACCACGCGCGCCACCACGAAGGGGATTTCCTCTTCGCGCCTGGCATTGGGCTGCCAGCCGGCCAATTGCTTGATGTGCTCTTCGGTCACCTTCTGGCCGTCACAATTGCGCAGGACCGATTCCAGCACGACGCGCAGCGACACGGGCAATCGTTGCACGTCCACGCCCAGCGCCTTGCCCAGCGCCGGCAGCGAGTAGTACTGACAGGTCTGGCTGCCGATCTTGAATGTCTTCAGTGTGTCGAACGCGTTGTGCGGCATGATGAACTCCAATGTAGGTGACCGCGAAAAAGCAGCCATTTTCATGCGATTTCCCGTGCTTGTCATGTGCGCCGCAAGCCGGGAGTATTCTTGGTCTTATATCTTATGTCTTATATAAGACCTTGCCAACCTGAAAAAGTTCGGGCCGCTTTGCAAGGGGCGTGCCGCGTTCTGTTCCAGACCGCCCGATAGCATAGCCAAAACCCGTGGCAAAACACATGGCAAAGCGTGAAATAAGGTCGGGCGGTCATCCGTGCAGCACGCTTCCAATGATGCGCACACCCTCGTCGATCTCGGTTTCATTCCAGGCCGCAAAGCCGAAAAACAATCCCTGGGCTTGGGCTTCAGCGAAATAATAGGATGACAGCGGACGCACCGTTACTCCAGCCTCCGCCAAGCGCAGGCACACGTCATGATCTTTTCGCTGGGGCCTCAATCGGGCAACCACTTGCATTCCGCCTTCCGGCGGTGACAGGCTGAGTTCAGTTTCGATCGCTGCCAGTGCATGACACATGTGATCACGCCGTGCACGGTAGATGCGCGTCATCTTCCGTATGTGCGCGGCGTAATGTCCCTCACCAATGAAATCGGACAAGGCATCTTGTAACGTCATGCCGACGATCTGGCCCGTGTGTCTTTGCGCCTTGGCAAATATCTCCACGAATCGTTTGGGCACGACGACATAACCTACTCGAATATCCGCATGCAGGGATTTCGAAAAGGTGCCGACGTAAAACACGCTGCCGCTTGGATCGGAGCCCTGCAGCGCCGCCACCGGTCGCCCTTCGTAGTGAAATTCGCTGTCGTAGTCGTCCTCGATGATATGGGCGCCGATACGGTCGGCAAACCGCAGCAGCGCTTGCCGACGGGTAACCGGCATCAGCAGTCCGGTTGGATGCTGGTGCGCGGGCGTGACGAATATCAAACGAGGAGTCGCGGACGACGATTCGAATGCCAGGCCGCATTGATCGAGTGGGATGCCTTGCACGGCCGCGCCGGCAGCCTCGAACGCCGCGCGTGCGCCGCCGTAGCCGGGGTTTTCGACCCACGCGACCTCACCGGGGTCCAATACCACGCGGGCGATCAGCGCAATGGCAGCCTGGGCTGTCGGCATCAGGAACACCTGCTGCGCATCCGCGTTGACGCCACGGTATTCGACCAGATGATGCAGCAGTACCTTTTGCAACTCGAGCCGGTTGCATGCCATGTTTCTTCGAGGGAGCGCGTGGCGTGCCGCCGTCCTCAGGCATCGTCCCCAGATCGCGTGGGGGAACTCCCGGGCATCGGCCAGGCCCGGCACGAAGGGTCTGGGACGACCCTGCTCGGTAAACGGCCAATCGCTACGGCCGACTTTTTGTGCCCAACTCGACATGCCGGTGACGGTGGCGCGTCGCTGGCTATCCGTTTCGAGCGAGATCAGATTCGCTGACGGCATGGCCGCCACGACCGGACGCCGTCCTTTCGAGACGTCGAGATATCCCTCCATCGCCAACTGGTCGATCACAGCGGAGATGGTATTCCTCGACACGCCCAGGTGCCGCGCGAGTTCCCGACTGGATGGCAGACGCCGGCCGCTGGCCAGCCTGCCCGCCGCAATGGCCTGTCGCAGCTGTTCGGAGAGCTGCCGTGTGAGCGCAACGCCGTTTCCCGGTTCCACCCTCAGATCGATGAAACCGGCGAGTACATCAGCCATGAACTGGACCCATAATTTTATGGAAACATACCCTGTGTAGAGGGGCCAGTCAAACCTATGATCGTGTCAACGTTTCCCACATCGTGTAGCTATGGACCAAGTCGTCACTCCTCCTCTTTCGCGCCGCTACGCCGGTCTTTTGTTTGCGTTGGTGATTTTGAGTTGGGGCTTGAACTGGACCGCAACCAAAATCATCGTTCATCAGGTCACACCACTGTGGACCACGGCGATTCGGTGCGCGATTGCCAGCGGGGCGTTGTTCGTTATTCTGGTGGCGCGTGGCCAACTGATCATCCCCAAGCGCGGCGATCTGCCTGTCGTGCTGGCGATCGCCATGCTCCATATGGTCGCCTTCTCGACTTTGGTCGCATTGGGACTGAAGTTCGTACCCGTGGGCCGGTCTATCGTCCTCGGGTACACGACGCCGCTATGGGTGATGCCGGGCGCCTGGCTGTTTCTTCGAGAAAAGCCGTCGCCCCGCCAGCTTGCCGGCATTGCCCTTGGTCTGGTCGGCCTGGCACTCCTGTTCAACCCATGGGCGCTGGACTGGAGGGATGCACATGCGCTGTTCGGCAACGGCGTGATCCTCCTCGCCGCTTTCTTCTGGGCGGCAAACATTCTCTACGTGCGCGCTCATCGATGGGTTTCCACGCCATTCCAATTGGTTTTCTGGCAAACGTCGCTGGCCAGCTGCGTCTTGTCGATGCTGGCGTTTTGCATGGATGGTGCGCCGCAGATCGCGTGGTCGCCTCAACTCGCGGGCGCTTTCCTGTTCGCGGGCTTATGCGGCACCGCGCTGGCCTACTGGGCCATGGCGATGGTCAACCGCAGCTTGCCCGCCGTGACGACCTCGCTAGGGTTGCTGGCGACACCTGTCGTAGGTATCGCGTCCTCGGTCTTAGGGTTGGGCGAGAGTATCGGTACCTCGCTGGCAATCGCGATGGTGTTGATACTTGGCGGCATTGCCCTGGGAACGCCTTTGCCACGTCGCATCGACCTTGGGCACGCCGACCTGTCGACCCGCCGCCGCGCGTAAGGCACTCGAAATAGCGCCGCTGTGGCAGGTCCCACACCCGAATCCGGCGCCGCTACGATGGCAGCTTCGCCGCGAGTACATCAATGCTCATGATTTCCGGCGGCTTGGCGAAGAGGTCGGGCGCCTGCGCCATCAGCGCCTCGGCTACTTTGCCGGAGAGGTGCGCCTGGCGTCCAGCATCGTCGGGGAAGGCATCGAAGATGCCATACACCGACGGCGCGATTTTCAGCCCGAACCACGCAATCGTCGCGGGTTCCTGCTCGACGAGCGGCAGTCCGCCCATCAGGAAGTTTTCGACTTCCTGCTCCTTGCCCGGCTTCGCTTCGAGCCGGACGAACAACGCAGTCTTGACCATGCCTGCCTCCTTGTTGATGCCGATCGCGAGTTTCGACGGGAACGCCCTACGGTCTCTTCGCGCGAGTGTTGCGCGTGCCCAACCGTCGCCGATGGTGTATCGACCGGAAAGCACCATCGCACCAGCATATAGCAAGGAGCTCGCCTCAGGCAGCCTTTCGACGCCTGAGCAAGGCCTGGAATTCGCCGACGATGCCGCGGCGGAAGGCCATGACGCAGATCACGAAGATCAGCCCGATCACGATGGTGACCGACTCGCCCAGCTGGCGGAACCAGTCGACGCCGGTCATGGCCGTCAGGGCCTGGCCGAAATCCCCCACCTTGTTTTCCAGCAGCACCACGATGAAGGCGCCCAGCACGGGCCCCAGGAAGGTGCCCATGCCGCCGATCAGGGTCATCAGGATCACCAGCCCGGACATCTGCCAGGTCGCGTCCGACAGCGTGGCCGATACGAAGACCAGGGTCTTGGCCGATCCGGCCAGTCCGGCGATGGCGGCCGACAGGACGAAGGCCAGCAGCTTGAAGCGCTCGACGTCGTAGCCCAGCGAAACCGCCCGCGGCTCGTTCTCGCGCAGCGCCTTCAGCACCTGGCCGAAGGGCGAATTGACCGCCCGCCAGATGATGGCGAAGCCGATGATGAACAGCGCCAGCACCAGGTAGTACAGCGTCAGGTCGCTGCTCAGGTCGATCAGGCCGAACAGGCGTCCGCGCGGCACCTGCTGCAGGCCGTCCTCGCCGCCGGTGAAGCGCGCCTGCAGAAAGAAGAAATACACCATCTGCGCCATCGCCAGCGTGATCATGGCGAAGTAGATGCCGCTGCGGCGGATGGCCAGGCCGCCCACCGCCAGCCCGAGCAGGGCGGCCACGGCGACGCCGAACAGGATGCCCAGCTCGGGCGTCAGGCCCCAGGCCTTGAGCGCATAGCCGGTCGCATAGGCCGCGCTGCCCAGGAAGGCCGCGTGCCCGAAGGACAGCAGCCCGGTGAAGCCCAGCAGCAGGTTGAAGGCGCAGGCGAACAGCGCGTAGCACATCACCTTCATGGCGAAGATGGGATACACGCCCATGAAGGGCAGCAGCGCCGCGGCGACGGCCAGGACCACGTAGCCGGCAATGTGTCGATTCATTTTTCCTTCCCGAACAGGCCCGCGGGGCGCAGCAGCAGCACGATCGCCATGATGACGAACACCACGGTATTGGACGCCTCGGGCCAGAACACCTTGGTCAGCCCTTCGATCACGCCCAGGCCCAGGCCGGTGACGATGGCGCCCATGATGGACCCCATGCCGCCGATCACCACGACGGCGAATACGACGATGATCAGGTTGGACCCCATCAGCGGCGACACCTGCAGCACCGGCGCCGCCAGCACGCCGGCAAAGGCCGCCAGCGCCACGCCGAAGCCGTAGGTCAGCATGATCATGCGCGGCACGTTTACGCCGAAGGCTTCGACCAGCTTGGGGTTTTCCGTGGCGGCACGCAGCAGGGCGCCCAGGGGCGTGCGCTCGATGACGAACCAGGTGCCGAAGCAAACGACCAGCGATGCCACCACCACCCAGCCCCGGTAGTTGGGCAGGATCATGAAGCCCAGGTTGGTGGCGCCGCGCAGCACGTCGGGCGTGGGAAAGGGCTGGCCGGAGACCCCGTAGAAGCTGCGGAACAGGCCTTCGATCAACAGCGTGAGCCCGAAGGTCAGCAGCAGGCCGTAGAGGTGGTCCAGCCGGTAAAGGTGGCGCAGCAGCAGCCGTTCGATGACGATGCCGAAGGCGCCGACCACCAGCGGCGCGAGCACCAGCATGAGCCAGTAGTTCAGGCCCAGGTACTGCAAGCCCATCCAGGCCACGAACGCGCCCATCATGTACAGGGCGCCGTGGGCGAAATTGATGACGTTGAGCAGGCCGAATATGACCGCCAGGCCCAGCGACAGCATGGCGTAGAAGGAACCGTTCACCAGGCCCAGCAGCAATTGCCCGAACAGGGCCTGCATGGGGATGCCGAAGAAAGTCATGTTTGTCTGGAAGTCCTGCGCCGGTTAAGCAAGGGCGATCGAAGACAGGCAGGCGGGCGGCGCCGCCGGCCGGGCCGGCGGACGCCGCGACGGCTTGCCGCGCCGATTATTTCTTGACCAGCTTGCAGGTCGATTCGGACAGCTTGGTGTACACCTGGTCCCCGGGCAGGGTGGCGACGACCTTGTAGTAGTCCCAGCGGCCCTTGGATTCCTTGGGCGTCTTCACCTGCATCAGGTACATGTCGTGGACCATGCGGCCGTCTTCGCGCACGTAGCCGCCCTGGGTGAACATATCGTTGATCTTGTTCGACTTCATCCACTTCATGACGGTGTCGGCGTCATCGGTGCCGGTCGCCTTGACGGCGCTCAGGTAGAAGGACACCGAGGAATAGTCGCCGGCCTGCAGCATGGACGGCTTGCGGCCCACCTTGGCTTCGAACTTCTTGGCCCAGGCGCGCGAGGCGTCGTTCTGGTCCCAGTACCAGCCGTCGGTCAGGTACATGTTCTGCGTGGCCTGCAGGCCCAGCGAGTCGATGTCGTTGATGAAGACCAGCAGGCCCGCCAGCTTCATGGTCTGCGTCACGCCGAACTCGTTCGCCGCCTTGACCGAATTGATCGTGTCGCCGCCGGCATTGGCCAGGCCCAGGATCTGCGCCTTGGACGCCTGTGCCTGGAGCAGGAAGGACGAGAAGTCCGAGGCGCCCAGCGGCGCGCGCACCTGGCCCTTCACTTCGCCGCCGGCGGCCTTCACCACGTTGGCCGTATCGCGCTCCAGCGCATGGCCGAATGCATAGTCGGCGGTCAGGAAGAACCAGCTCTTGCCGCCGTCCTTCACGACGGCGGACCCGGTGCCGCGCGCCAGCGCCACGGTGTCGTAGGCGTAGTGGACGGTGTAGGGCGAGCACTGCGCATTGGTCAGGTCGGAGGCGCCCGCGCCGATGGCGATGAAGGGCTTCTTCTTTTCAGCGGCGACCGCGGCCATGGCCAGGCTGGTGGCCGAATTGGTGCCGCCGATCAGCACGTCCACCTTTTGCTGGTCGAACCATTCGCGGGCGCGCGACGAGGCCACGTCGGCCTTGTTCTGGTGGTCGGCATAGACCACTTCGATCTTCTTGCCGTTGATCGCGCCGCCGGCATCCTCGATGGCCATGCGGATGGCTTCCACGCCAGCCTTGCCGTCGATGTCGGAATACACGCCCGACATATCGGTAATGAAGCCTATGCGGATGACATCATCGCTGATGCCTTGCGCGTGGATGGCCGGCGCGGCGGCCAGGCCGAGACCGGCCAGCGCCAATGCGGCGGTTAGGGTATGCAGCTTCATTTTGACTCCTCTCCCTCTTGTAGGGGGTTGCCGGTGTTCCGGCGGGTGGCACATTCAAACGCCCAACAGGTCGTTGAGCGCTTCCTGTTTTTCATGCAGCTGTGAGGCCTCGAAATGTTCGACGATCTGGCCGTGTTCCATGACGTAGAACCGGTCCGCCAGCGGCGCCGCGAAGTGGAAGTTCTGTTCCACCATCACAATGGTGTACCCGCGCTGTTTCAGGGCCGTGATCATCCGGCCCAGCGCTTGCACGATAACCGGGGCCAGGCCTTCGGAGATCTCGTCCAGAAGCAGCAGGCTGGCGCCGGTACGCAGGATGCGCGCCACCGCCAGCATCTGCTGTTCGCCGCCCGACAGCCGGGTGCCGGGCGAATGCCGGCGCTCGTGCAGGTTGGGGAACATATCGTAGATTTCCGCCAGCGACATGCCGCCGCCCAGCGCGCCGCCGACGACCGGCGGCAGCAGCAGGTTTTCCTCGCACGACAGGCTGGCGAAGATGCCGCGTTCTTCCGGGCAATAGCCGACGCCCAGGTGCGCGATGCGAAAGGTCGGCATGCCGATGGATTCGGTGCCGTTGACGCGCACCGAGCCGCGCCGGCTGCCGGTCAGCCCCAGGATGGCACGCAGCGTGGTGGTGCGCCCGGCGCCGTTGCGGCCCAGCAGGGTGACGACCTCGCCCTGGCCGACGCTCATGTCCACGCCATGCAGGATGTGCGATTCGCCATACCAGGCGTGCAGGTCGGAGATTTCCAATGCAGGCGCTGTCATGCGTGCGCTCCTTGCAGTTCGCCCGCGGTGGTGCCCATATAGGCCTGCATCACGTCCGGATTGCGCGAGACTTCGGCATAGCTGCCTTCGGCCAGGACGGCGCCGCGCGCCAGGACGGTGATACGGTCGGCGATGGACGACACCACGTTCATGTTGTGTTCCACCATCAGGATGGTGCGGCCCGCGCCGACGCGCTTGATCAGCTTCGTCACGCGATCCACGTCTTCGTGTCCCATGCCCTGGGTGGGCTCGTCCAGCAGCATCAGTTCGGGCTCCATCGCCAGCGTCGTGGCGATCTCCAGCGCGCGCTTGCGGCCGTAGGGAAGGTTTACGGTCATCTCGTCGGCGAAGCCGCCCAGGTCGACTTCATCCAGCAACTTGCGCGCGGTCGCGTTCAGCGTGTCCAGCTGTTTTTCGCTGCGCCAGAAGTGATAGGAAAGCCCGGTCTTGCGTTGCAGCCCGATACGGACGTTCTCCAGCACCGTCAGGTGCGGAAACACCGCCGAAATCTGGAATGATCGGATGATGCCGCGGCGGGCGATCTGCGCCGGCCGTTCACCCGTGATGTCGCTGCCATTGAAAACGATGCGGCCGGCGCTGGGCGCCAGGAATTTGGTCAACAGGTTGAAGCAGGTCGTCTTGCCGGCCCCGTTCGGGCCTATCAGGGCGTGGATATGTCCGCGCCGGACGCGCAGGTCGACGCCTTTTACCGCGACGAAGCCACGGAATTCCTTGGTCAGCCCCTGGGTCTCCAGAATGGTGTCTTCCATACTCCACCATCGATCATTGTGCGTAATTGTTGCGGCGAGTATGCGGACGGCAGGGGCAAAATACTATGCGGGTTTTACATAGGTTTTTCCTAAGGAATATCGCAGCTTGACAGGCGGGTGACAACCGCGGCGATCAGGCCGGCTTCTGTGGCGTTTTATGCCGGTATTCGCACAGGTCGGCGATACCGCATTGGGGGCATTTCGGCGTGCGGGCGACGCAGACGTAGCGGCCGTGCAGGATCAGCCAGTGATGGGCATCCTGCAGGTATTCCTTGGGCACCAGGCGGACCAGCTTCAGCTCGACTTCCAGCACGTTCTTCCCGGGCGCCAGCCCGGTGCGGTTGGCGACACGGAAGATGTGCGTGTCGACGGCCATGGTCGCTTGCCCGAAGGCGGTATTCAATACGACGTTGGCGGTCTTGCGGCCGACGCCGGGCAGCGCTTCCAGGGCCTCGCGATCCTGCGGCACTTCGCCGCCATGCTGTTCCAGGACGATCCTGGCCGTGGCGATGGCATTCTTCGCCTTGGTGCGGTACAGGCCGATGGTCTTGATGTACTCGGTCAACCCGGCTTCGCCCAGCTCCAGCAGGCCTTGCGGCGTGCCGTAGTGGGGAAAGAATTTGCGCGTCGCGATGTTGACCGATTTGTCGGTGGCCTGCGCGGATAGCAGCACGGCGATCAGCAGCTGGAACGGTGTGGTGTATTCGAGTTCGGTGGTGGGCGTGGGATTGGCGGCTTGCAGGCGGGCGAAGATTTCGCGGCGTTTGGCGGCATTCATCGGCGGGCTGTCCGGTCTATCGCGTGCGGCGCGCGCGGGCGCGGGCCAGGGCGTTTTCGATGGCGGCGCGGCGGCGGGCGGCCGCGTCGTCCGCCGAGGGTTCGGTCGGCGCGGTGGCCGCCGGCGTGGGGCCGCCGTCGACGTCCAGCAGCCGCCGCGCGCGGCGATCATGGCGTTCGCGAGCGCAGACGGCATCGTCCGCGCTCCAGGCGCGGCCCGCCGGCACCATGACGATGCAGTCGACCGGACAGGGCGCGACGCACAGGTCGCAGCCGGTGCACAGCTCGTCCACCACGGTATGCATGCGCTTGGTGGCGCCGACGATGGCGTCCACCGGACAGGCTGCGATGCACAGCGTACAGCCGATGCAGTGCGCTTCATCGATCACGGCCACCAGCAACGGGCCGGGTTGTCCGCGCGACAGGTCCAGCGGGGACGCGGGCCGGTCGAGCAGCGCGGCCAGGGCGCGCACGCCGTCGTCGCCGCCGGGCGGACAGCGATTGATATCGGCCTGCCCATCCGCGATGGCGGCGGCATACGGACGACAGCCGTCATACCCGCACTTGGTGCACTGGGTCTGGGGAAGCAGGCCGTCGATGCGGTCCGCGAGCGTCAAGGTGGACATAAAAAAACCGGGGCCTGAACGGCCCCGTCGTGATGATCGCGGCGGTGCCGCCGGCTCAGGCGTAATGGCGTATGAAGTCGGCGATTTTAGGACAGATGATTTCCCGCCAGCGGCGGCCGGAAAATATCCCGTAGTGGCCGCAGTTCTGCGCGGTGTAATGCGTCTTGCGGTCGGCGGGTATGCCGCTGCACAGATCCAGCGCCGCGCGGGTCTGGCCCAGCCCGGAAATATCGTCCAGTTCGCCTTCGACGGTCATCAGCGCGACGCGCTTGATGTCGGCCGGCTTGACCAGCTGCCCGTCGATCTTCCACTTGCCCTTGGGCAACTGGTACTCCTGGAACACCATCTTGATGGTATCCAGGTAGAACTCGGCCGCCATATCCAGCACCGCGTTGTATTCGTCATAGAAGCGGCGGTGCGCCTCGGCATCGCTGTCGTCGCCGCGGACCAGGTCCTGGTAGAAATCGTAGTGCGACTTCAGGTGGCGATCCGGGTTCATGGCGACGAAACCGGCATGCTGCAGGAAGCCCGGATAGACCAGGCGTCCGGCGCCGGGATAACGTCCCGGCACGCGGTGGATCAACTGGTTCTCGAACCACGAATACGGTTTTTCGGTCGCCAGGTTGTTGACCTCGGTCGGGCTCTTGCGCGGATCGATGGGGCCGCCCATCATGACCATGCTGCGCGGCTGGCAGGGATCGTTTTCCGACGCCATCAGCGAAATCGCGGCCAGCACCGGCACGGTCGGCTGGCACACGGAAATCACATGCGTGTCGGCGCCCAGGAAGCGCAGGAAATCCTGCACGTAGCGGACGTAATCGTTCAGGTGGAACGGGCCTTCCGACAGCGGCACCATGCGCGCGTCGACCCAATCCGTCACGTAGACGTCGTGCCGCGGCAGCAGGGCGCGAACGGTGTCGCGCAGCAGCGTGGCGTGGTGCCCCGACAAGGGGGCGACCAGCAATACCTGCGGGTCCTTGCGCTTGCCGACGCCGTGGCGTTCGAAATGAACCAGCCGGCAGAAGGGCTTATCGACAGCGACCTTTTCAACCACCTTCACCTGCTTGCCATCGATTTCCGTGGTCGGCAGGCCCCAGGCCGGCTTTTCGTACTCTTTGCCGATGCGGTGCATCAGCTCGTAGCCGGCGGCCAGTTGGCGCGACATGGGCGTATAGGCCCAAGGGCTGTAGGGGTTGGAAAACAGCTGCGAGCCCACGTCGGTAAAGGCGGCGAGGGGCGTCAGAAATGCGCGCTGCAGCTCATGCAATTGATACAGCATCGAATCTTCCTTTCCAGGCTACGGGGGCGGTTGGCCCTGGATCGCCTGAAGCTGTCTCTTGATGCCGGGTTGGACCGGTCCGTGGCGACTTCGTGCGGGTTATTTTACGCACTGCAACAGAACTGACGACATGTAGGACGGAATCGGAGCGGAATTCGGCCCTGCTTGTGTTGCCAAAAGGGGAAAGCGGCCCTCGCGGCCCGCCCCATGGCTCACCAGTAGTTCTCGACCGCCAGGTTGCCCGGGATGCCGCGCCGGCCAGGCGCAAAGCCCTTTTCCGACAATAGTTTACGAGCGTCCGCCAGCATGGCGGGATTGCCGCAAAGCATGACCTTGGCATGAGCCGGATCCAGCTTTTCGCCCACCAGCGTTTCCAGTCGGCCGTCATCGATCAGCGTGGTCAGCCGCGCCTGCGGCACGCCGGGCAGTGCCTCGCGGGTGGCGACGGGCAGGTAGATCAGTTTGCGGGGGTCGGCGCGGTGGATGTTGGCGAACTCGGGCAGGGTGGACCAGCCTTCGATTTCCTGGCGATAGGCCAGCTCCTCGGCCGTGCGCACGCCATGGACCAGGATGATGCGGCGGAACGTCGTCCAGGTGGCGGGATCGCGCAGGATGGACAGGTAGGCGGACAAGCCGGTGCCGGTGGCCAGCAGCCACAGGTCGCTGTAGGCGCCGGGCTGGGGGGCAGGCTTGGCATGGCCGTCCTGCGCCGGCTGGGCGGCCGCCGGTACGAAACGATCTATCGTCAGGAAACCAAATGGGTTTTTCTCGACGTACAGCGTGTCGCCCGGGCGCAGGGCCGCCATCCGGGGGCTGAACAGGCCTTCCGGCACCACGATGGAATAGAACTCCAGCTCGTTGTCCAACGGGCCGGAGACCATCGAGTAGGCGCGCCACAGGGTCGGCTCGGCCCCGGGCTCGTCGCTTTCCGGCAAGCCCACCCTCGCGAACTGCCCGGCCTTGAAGACAAAGCCGGGATCACGGGTCACGCGCAAGGAAAACAACTTGCCGGGTACCCAGCTGCGTACCTCGGTGACGGTCTGGCGCGTGTACTTGCTGTCGGTCATGGGCAATGGTGGCCCGATTACTTTTCCAGGTACTGCAGCTTGTCCGGCTTGCCGTTCCAGTCGTCCGCGTCGGGCATGGGTTCCTTGGCGCGGCTGATGCTCTTGAATTCGGGCGACAGCTCGGCGTTGATCTGGATGAACTTGAGCTGGTCCTGCGGCACGTCTTCTTCGGCGTAGATGGCGTTGGCCGGGCATTCCGGAATGCATACGGCGCAGTCGATGCATTCGTCCGGGTCGATGACCAGGAAATTCGGGCCTTCGCGGAAGCAATCAACGGGGCACACGTCGACGCAATCGGTGTACTTGCATTTAATACAGTTTTCGGTGACGACGTGAGTCATGCGGCAACTCCCGGTGGGCGCTTTTTATTCTGCTGAAAGAAAAGGATTTTACCCAATTGCGCGCCGCCGCTCCCGGTATACCCCTGAGCGGGGTAGTGTCCCTGCGCCGCCGGGCCGGCGTTCCCTTGGGGCGGCCCCCACGCCGGCCTGCCGTGGCGGCCGCTCGCGTCGGTTATCGGATGCCCGACCGCAACTATGGTTGAATATGGGTTCGCAAGCGATCGATCCAACCATGATAATCACCTCGCTGTTAGATACCGACCTGTACAAGTTCAGCATGATGCAGGTGGTCCTGCATCATTTTCCGGCCGCGCAGGTGGAGTACCGCTACAAGTGCCGCACGCCCGGGGTGAACCTGCGTCCGTACATGGATGAGATCCGCGCGGAAATCCATCACCTGTGCCAGCTGCGGTTCAGCGACGACGAGCTCGACTATCTGCGCGGGCTGCGGTTCATCAAAAGCGATTTCGTCGATTTCCTGGGGCTGTTCCATCTGCCCGAGCGCTGCATCGAGGTCGCCGAAGGCGAGCACCCGGGTGAAATATCCATCGAGGTCAAAGGCCCCTGGCTGCACACGATATTGTTCGAAATCCCGGTGCTGGCCATCGTCAACGAGGTCTATTTCCGCAATACCCGCAAGCATCCCGACCTGGACGAAGGTCGCTCCCGCCTGCGGTCGAAGATGGACATGGTGGTCAGCGCGCCCGACATGGCGGATTTCCGGGTGGCCGAATACGGCACCCGCCGGCGGTTCTCCAAGGTCTGGCACGATGAGGTCGTGGCCACCATGAAAGCCAGCATGGGCAGGATGTTCGCCGGTACCAGCAACGTCGCCCTGGCGCGCAAATACGACGTGCTGCCGCTGGGCACCATGGGGCATGAATACCTGCAGGCCTGCCAGGCGCTGGGCCCGCGGCTGCGCGATTCGCAGGTATTCGCGCTGGAAGTCTGGGCCAAGGAATACCGCGGGGACCTGGGTATCGCGCTGTCTGACGTTTATGGCACGGACGCCTTCCTGCGCGACTTCGATATGTATTTCTG
Source organism: Bordetella genomosp. 8 (assembly GCF_002119685.1). Lineage (NCBI taxonomy): Bacteria > Pseudomonadati > Pseudomonadota > Betaproteobacteria > Burkholderiales > Alcaligenaceae > Bordetella > Bordetella genomosp. 8. The sequence continues at coordinate 1,792,633 of NZ_CP021108.1, forward strand.
CAAGCTGTTCGATGGCGCCCGCCACGATTCGGGCGACCCCTTCGTATGGGGCGAGCGCATGATCGAGCATTACCAGTTCAACCGCGTGGATCCGCGCACCAAGACGCTGGTGTTTTCCGACGCGCTGACCTTTCCGCGCGCCATCGAGCTGGCGCGGCGTTTCGCCGGGCGCTGCCGCGTGTCGTTCGGCATCGGCACCAACCTGACCAACGACCTGGGGCACCAGCCACTGCAGATCGTCATGAAAATGGTCCGTTGCAACGGGCAACCGGTCGCCAAGGTCTCGGATTCGCCGGAAAAAACCATGTGCGACGATCCCGCCTATCTGGCCTATCTGCGGCAGGTGTTCCAGTTGCCGCCGATCCGGGAAGAAAGCGTGTCGAAGTAGGCCACTGGCCGCCGGCGCGCGATCGTGGCGGGCGGCAACAAGGATTTTTCACATCGGGCCCACGCGGCCCGGATTCAACCTAGAAGGAAACCGCATGAGTTCCATCAAGCGCTTCAATGTCGAAAAACGTCTTTCCGACATGGCCGTGTACAACGGCGTGGCCTATCTGGCCGGCCAGGTGCCCGACGATGCCACGCTGGACATCACCGGGCAGACCCAGCAGGTGCTGGCGACCATCGACAAGCTGCTGGCAGAGGCCGGCACCGATAAGACCAAGATCCTGATGGCGCAGATTTTCGTCGCCAACATGAAGGAATTCGACGGCATGAACAAGGCGTGGGACGCCTGGGTCGCGCCGGGCAACTCGCCCCCGCGCGCCACGGTGGAAGCCCGCCTGGCCAACCCCGACTACAAGGTCGAGATCGTGGTGACGGCCGCCATCGCCTGATGACCGGGCCTGGCCGAGCCAGGTCCAACGCAGGCTTGAATCCGGGGCTTGAACCCAGGGTCAAGTCCAGGATCAAGTCCAGGCCTGCCTGCCCAGCCGGTCGCTCGTCCTACAGCCTGGGGCGGGCGTGCACCGCGCCATGTGGCAGGCGCTCCAAGGGATCCTGCCGGTAGTAGGTGCGCAACAGCCCGTACCATTCCGGCAGCGCCGCCGCCAGCGGCGCGGGATCGACGAAAAACGATTCCGAACTGACCGCGAAGAACTCTCCCTCGTCGGTCGCCGCATATGGGTCCATGGGCAATTGCCCATACCATGGGTCGGCTTCCGGCCCCTCGGGATCGACGTGCGGCGGAATGGCGGCCTCCACCGCCTCCAGCGCCTGCGAGAAACGGTCCAGGCTGTCGTCCAGCACGCGCTGCCACAATCGCGCGTTCAGTTCGGGGCGGCCGGCCAGGCTGGGCATGCCGTCGGCATCGCCGCCCATCTGGTCCAGCTTGTGGGCGAATTCGTGGATGACGACGTTGAAGGCGCCTTCGGACAGGCGCGCATCTTCCCAGGACAGTACGACCGGGCCGCCATCCCAGGCCTCGCCGGCGGCGTCCTCGGTATATTCGTGCACGATGCCCATCTCGTCTTCGCGACGGCGCGGGATCGCGAACCCGCCGGGATAGACGATGATTTCTTCCCAGCCTTCGTACAGCACCGTGGGCAGCTTCAGGATGGGCAGGGCAGCCTGGACCGCGATGGACAGGCGCATGAAGTCCGTCAGCGCCAGGCCGCTCGCGCCGTTCATGGTCTTGCTGGCCAGCAGCCAGGCGGCGCGGGCGCGCAGTTCTTCGGCGTCGGCGGCTTGCAGCCCGGCCAGGAAGGGATAGGACTGCATCACTTCGTCCCACAGCGCGGGTTCGATGCGGGCGCGTACATCCGCGACGCGGGCGGCGGGTGCGCCTCGTCCAAGCAGCCATCGCAGCATAAGGTGCATCCTCCGTCTTCCAGGCTAGACAGGCGCTAGTGTAGAGTGTCGGGCTGAGTCCGCGCCGCCGTGGCCGCGGACCTCCGTTACCCTCATCTTCACGCTTTACAGTGCCTCGCGCCGATGCCCGAGCTTCCCGACCACGATCCCTTGATGCCCTTCGACGACGCGTGGCTCGATAGCGCCGCCGCCGGCCTGGACGCGCAAGGGCGTGAGCAACTGCAAAAGGCCGCCGCCTGGGCGTGGCCGCGCTTCAACGACGAACAGGCGCTGACCGGCGAACCCCTGGCGGGCCATGCGGCCGGCGTGACGCGCATCCTGGCGGGCTTGCAGACCGATGGCGCGACTCGCGTGGCTGCCGTGCTGGCGGCCTTGCCCGCTGACCTGTCGGCACCGGCCCCACATGCGCGGCACGATCCCCTGGGCGCGGAGTTCGGCCAGGAAATCGCCCGTCTGGTGCAGGGCGCGCGCGCCTTGCTGCGCCTGGGCGCCGTGGCGCGCCTGGCCAGCGACAGCGCCGCCGAAACCGGTACCCAGAAAGAAATGCAGCGCAAGATGCTGCTGGCCATGGCGGCCGACCTGCGCATCGTCCTGATGCGCCTGGCCTCGCGCCTGCAGAGCTTGCGCTGGCATGCCGCCACCAAGGTCGCCTGCCCGCCGGAGCTGGCGCGCGAAACGCTGGACCTGTACGCGCCGCTGGCCAATCGGCTGGGCATATGGCAGCTGAAATGGGAACTGGAAGACCTGTCGTTCCGTTTCCTGGATCCCGATCGCTACAAGGAGATCGCCCGGCTGCTCGAAGAAAAACGCGTCGAACGCGAAGCCTTCATCGCCGATGCCGTGGAACGCGTGCGGACCGCGCTGCGCAAGGCCGGCATCGAAGCCGAAGTCAGCGGGCGTCCCAAGCATATCTACAGCATCTGGAACAAGATGCGCATCAAGAAGCTGGACTTCAACCAGATGTTCGACCTGCGCGCCTTGCGGGTCATCGTCAAGGACGTGCGCGAGTGCTATACGGCGTTGGCCCTGGTCCACGAACTGTGGACGCCGCTGCTGGATGAGTTCGACGACTATATTTCGCGGCCCAAGCCCAACGGCTATCGCTCGCTGCATACGGTGCTGGTGGACAAGGACGGGCGGCCCTTCGAAGTGCAGATCCGCACGCAGGAAATGCATCGCTTCGCGGAATACGGGATGGCGGCGCATTGGCGCTACAAGGAGGCCGGCCCCAGGGGCGGCCAGGTGGAGGCTTCCAGCGAATACGATCGCCAGTTGTCCTGGATGCGCCAGTTGCTGGCGTGGAACGCCGACCTGGACGCGGCGCCGCCGTCCGCGGGCGCGGCCGAGGCCGTGGCGGCCGGTGGCGAACACATCTACGTCCTGACGCCGCAGGCGCGCGTGATCGAATTGCCCGCCGGCTCCACGCCGGTGGACTTCGCCTACCACCTGCACACCGACCTGGGCCATCGCTGCCGCGGCGCCCGGGTCGACGGGCAGATGGTGCCGCTGCAGACGCGCCTGGCCACCGGCCAGACCGTGGAAATCATCGCGGCCAAGGCCGGCGGGCCGTCGCGCGACTGGCTGAACCCGCAGCTGGGCTTCCTGGCCAGCCCGCGGGCGCGCGCCAAGGTGCGCAACTGGTTCAACGCCATCGAACTGCAGCAGCGCATCACCCAGGGCCAGGCCCTGGTGGAAAAGGAACTGCAGCGGTTGGGCAAGACCGCGATCAACCTGGAGCAGCTGGCGCAGCAACTGGGTTTCGCACGGGCGGACGACCTGTACGTCGCGGCGGCCAAGGATGAATTCAGCCTGCGCCAGATCGACGCCGTTTTCCAGCAGCCGGCCGAGCCGGCCGACGATCCCGGCGTGGTCACCCATGCCAGCCGCGCCGAGAGCACCGAAAAGGGCGGCAAGAGCGGCGTCCTGGTCGTCGGCGTGGGGTCGCTGATGACCCAGTTGGCACGCTGCTGCCGGCCGGCGCCGCCGGATCCCATCGTCGGCTTCGTGACGCGCGGCCGCGGCGTTTCCATCCATAGGCTGGACTGCCACAGCTATGCCGCCCTGGCCGAACGCGAGCCGGAGCGCGTCATCGAGGTCGCCTGGGGCGAAACCGGCAATACCGTGTACCCGGTGGACATCAGCGTGCGCGCCCATGACCGCTCCGGCCTGCTGCGCGACCTGTCCGAAGTCTTCGCGCGCCTGCGCCTGAACGTCATCGGCGTCAATACGCAAAGCCGCAACTCCCTGGCACACATGGTGTTCACGGTCGAGGTCCATGGCGGCGACGCCCTGGCGCGCGCGCTGGACGCCCTGCGCGAAGTGGCGGGCGTCACGGGCGCCGCCCGCAAATAGGCCCGTGTAGGCCCCTGGGGCCCGTAGAGGTCCATGGAGACCCTGGAGGCCTATAGACGGCGGACGGCGCCGAAACGGCCCATCGACAGCCCATAGACGGCCGGATCGGCCGCGGCCTACACTGGCGGTTTTCATGACAAGGCGCTAGGCATGGACACCCGTCGCTGGCTGGAAACGCTGGTGGGCTTCGACACCACCAGCCGCAACTCCAATCTCGCTCTCATCGAAACGGCCCGCGACTGGCTGAAAGAGCAGGGCGTGCAGGCCTGGCTGGCGCACAACGACGACCGCACCAAGGCCAATCTGTTCGCCACGCTGCCGGGGCGGGATGGCGCCGAACAGGGCGGCATCGTGCTGTCCGGCCATACCGACGTCGTGCCGGTCGACGGCCAGGACTGGACCGCCGATCCCTTCACCTTGCGCGAACACGATGGCCGCCTGTACGGCCGTGGCGCCTGCGACATGAAGGGCTTCATCGCGACGGCCCTGGCCATGGTGCCGGAATTCCTGTCCATGCCGCGCGCCAAGCCGCTGCACCTGGCGTTTTCCTTCGACGAGGAAGTCGGCTGCGCGGGCGCGCCCTACATGCTGGCGGACTTGCACGAACGCGGTATCCGTCCCGAAGGCTGCGTGGTAGGCGAGCCGACCGGCATGCAGGTGGTGGTGGCCCACAAGGGCATCAACCTCTACCGCTGCCGCGTCCACGGCAAGGCCGCGCATTCGTCCCTGACGCCGCACGGCTGCAACGCCATCGAATACGCCGCGCGCCTGATCTGCCATATCCGCGACGTGGCCGATGCCTACAAGGCCAAGGGGCCGTACGACACCTTCTACGACGTGCCCTTCAGCACCTTGACGACCAATCTGATCCGCGGCGGCATCGCCGTGAACACCATTCCGTCCGAGTGCGAATTCGCCTATGAATTCCGCAACCTGCCGGGCATGGCGCCGGACGATATCCAGCGCGAGGTCCAGCATTACGTGGACGAGGTCCTGCTGCCGCGCATGCGGCGGGAATTTCCGGAGGCTCGCATCGACATCGAGCGCGGCCCGGCCGCACCCGGGCTGGAGGCCTCCGAGCAGGCGGCCATTACGCAGCTGGTGCGTGCCCTGACCCGCGACAGCGCCACCCGCAAGGTGGCCTACGGGACGGAAGCCGGCCTGTTCCAGGGCATGGGTATTCCCACCGTGGTGTGCGGCCCGGGCCATATCGAGCAGGCCCACAAGCCGGACGAGTACGTGGCGATGGACCAGCTGGATGCCTGCGCGGCCTTCCTGAGGCGGGTCGGCCAGTCGGTCTAGCCGGGCGCCGGCCGGCGCCTCAGGTAAAATACCGGGTTGCTAAAAAAGTGGTGAAAGCGGTGGCGAAACCTTACGACTTTCCGGATGCCCAGGGCCATTTCGGTCCCTACGGCGGCGTATTCGTGGCGGAAACGCTCATGCACGCGCTCGACGAACTGCGCGAAGCCTACGACAGGTATCGCGTGGATCCTCAATTCATCGAGGAATTCAACTACGAGCTCAAGCATTTCGTCGGCCGCCCCAGTCCCGTCTACCATGCCCGCCGCTGGTCGAGCGAGCTGGGCGGCGCGCAGATCTGGTTCAAGCGCGAAGACCTGAACCATACCGGCGCCCACAAGGTCAACAACTGCATCGGCCAGGCGCTGCTGGCGCGCCGCATGGGCAAGCCGCGCGTCATCGCCGAAACCGGCGCGGGCCAGCACGGCGTGGCCACCGCCACCGTGGCGGCCCGCTACGGCATGGAATGCATCGTCTACATGGGCAGCGAAGACATCCGCCGCCAGGCGTCGAACGTCTACCGCATGAAGCTGCTGGGCGCGACCGTGGTGCCGGTGGAATCCGGTTCGCGCACGCTCAAGGACGCCCTGAACGAGGCCATGCGCGACTGGGTCACCAACATCGGCAACACCTTCTACATCATCGGCACCGTGGCCGGGCCCGACCCGTATCCGCGCATGGTGCGGGATTTCCAGACCGTCATCGGCAAGGAATGCCTGTGGCAGATGCCGGAAGAAGCCGGCCGACAGCCCGACATCGTCGTCGCGGCGGTGGGCGGCGGTTCCAACGCCATGGGCATCTTCCACCCGTATATTCCCTATGAAGACGTCCAGCTGGTCGGCGTGGAAGCGGCGGGCGAAGGTGTCGAGACCGGCCGCCACGCGGCTTCCATCGCGTCCGGCCAGGTCGGCGTGCTGCACGGCAACCGGACCTATGTGATCCAGGACGCCAACGGCCAGGTGCAGGAAACGCACTCGGTGTCGGCTGGCCTGGACTACCCCGGGGTCGGCCCCGAACACGCCTGGCTGAAGGACAGCGGCCGGGCGTCCTATGTCGGCGTGACCGATGACGACGCGCTCAAGGCCTTCCACGACTGCTGCCGCATCGAAGGCATCATGCCGGCGCTGGAATCCTCGCACGCGATCGCCCATGCCGTGCGCATCGCGCCGACCTTGCCCGCGGACACCCATATCCTGGTCTGCCTGTCCGGACGCGGCGACAAGGATATGCACACCGTGGCCGAGCGCGCCGGGCTGACGCTGTAATCGACAGTGGTAATGACAGCATGACCTCACGACAAGACCGTATCGCCGCCGCTTTCTCCCGCGCCCGCGGCGATAAGCGCGCGGCCCTGATCCCCTACGTCGCCGCCGGCGATCCGTCGCCCGCGTCCTGCGTGCCGCTGATGCATGCGCTGGTGCGGGCGGGCGCCGACGTCATCGAACTCGGTGTGCCGTTCTCGGACCCCATGGCCGATGGCCCCGTCATCCAGCGCGCCACCGAGCGCGCCATCGCCCAGGGCATGAGCCTGCACGGCGTGCTCGATTCCGTCCGGCAATTCCGTGCCGATGACGACCGCACGCCCGTGGTGCTGATGGGTTACGCCAATCCGATCGAGCGCATGGGGCAGGCCGGCTTCGCCGACGCCGCGCATGCGGCCGGCGTGGACGGCGTGCTGGTGGTCGACTATCCGCCCGAAGAAGTGCAGGCCTTCGCCGACCTGCTGGGCGCAAGGGGCATCGCGCCCATTTTCCTGCTGGCGCCCACTTCCACGGATGCGCGCATCCAGGCCGTCGGCAAGGTCGCGCGTGGCTATGTGTACTACGTGTCGCTGCGCGGCGTGACCGGCGCCGGCCATCTGGATACGGAAGACGTCGCCAGGCGGGTGGCGGACATCCGCCGCCACGTCCATATTCCCATCGGCGTCGGTTTCGGCATCCGCGACGCCGACAGCGCCCAGCGCGTCGCCAAGGTGGCGGACGCGGTGGTGATCGGCAGCAAGCTTATCGAGACCATGGAACAGGCAGTCGCCGGCGCCGCGGCCGACCGTCGCGACGAAGCCGCCATCACGGCCGCGCGCGACTGGCTGGGTGGCATACGTTCGGCATTGGACCAGGCCGGACGCGGGGCGGCCGCGGCCTGAGGCCCCGGCGCACCCCTATTCCTTCATCAGGACAAGAAACCAAGAAATGAGCTGGATCGAAAAACTCCTGCCTCCGCGCATCAACAAGACCACCGAACCCAGCGCGCGCCGCGTGCCCGAAGGTTTGTGGGTCAAGTGTCCGGCCTGCGAATCGGTGCTTTATAACGAAGACCTGGCCGCCAACCTGCACGTCTGCCCCAAGTGCGACCATCACATGCGCATCGGGGCGCGGGCGCGCATCGACTCGCTGCTGGACCTGGAAGGCCGTGTCGAAATCGGCCAGAGCATCCGGTCCGTCGATACGCTCAAGTTCAAGGACAGCCGCAAGTACCCCGAGCGCATCCAGGAAGCGGTCAAGCAGACGGGCGAAACCGATGCGCTGGTGGTCGTCAGCGGCTCCATCCGCAGCGTTCCGGCGGTGGTGGCCTGCTTCGAATTCGAATTCATGGGCGGATCCATGGGCTCCGTCGTCGGCGAACGCTTCGCCCGCGGCGCCCAGGCGGCGCTGGACCAGAAGACCGGCTTCGTCTGCGTGGCGGCTTCCGGCGGCGCGCGCATGCAGGAAAGCCTGCTGTCGCTGATGCAGATGGCCAAGACCAACGCGATGCTGACCCGCCTGGCGGCCGCCGGACTGCCGTTCATCAGCGTGTTGACCGATCCCACGATGGGCGGTGTGTCCGCCAGCTTCGCCTTCATGGGCGACGTCGTCATCGCCGAACCCAAGGCGCTGATCGGCTTTGCCGGTCCGCGCGTGATCGAGCAGACCGTGCGCGAAAAACTGCCTGAAGGTTTCCAGCGCGCCGAGTTCCTGCTGCAGAAGGGCGCCGTCGACATGGTCGTCGACCGCCGCCAGTTGCGCGAGGAAATCGCCCGCCTGCTGGCCTTGCTGGCGCGGCAGTCGGCCGACGTGGTCGCGGCCTGAGGCTGTCCGAAGCGGTCTGACGCCGCCCGAGGCCGCTCAAGGCGAGCCCCTTGAGGATACGCCGGCGCGCCCGCGCGCCGCGCTGCGGGGCATCTTGCGAGCCGGCCCGAAGAGGCGGCCGCCTCGTTCCAGCGATTGGTCGTCCTGGTGGAACACAGTTTCCCTTGGGACCGTGGCGTTTCGGCACACATCCGTTTGGTTGGCACACGGTTTTTCTGATAAGTTACAGCGTCTTTTTGTTTCTTCTCATCGCTGGAGTTGGTCCAATGAACCGTGGTCATAAAAACAAAATCATTGCTGGCGCGCTGACCGCACTGGCAATGGCATGCGTGACGCTTCCGGCGCAGGCGCAACTGGCGCGCACGAACGGCGGCGTCAGTGTGCAGATGGGTATCGGTGAAAAATACAACCGTACCACCGTCAACTACGAAACCGCGCCGCTGTGGAATTACGATTTCGGCGGCGGCTGGGGCAAGCTCGACCTGACGGGCGAGCTGGGCGTGTCCTACTGGTGGGCGCACCAAGGCGCGCATCCCAGCAGCGCCTGGCAGCTGAACGCCATCCCCATGTTCCGCTGGTGGCTGACCGATCGCTTCTTCTTCGAAGGCGGTGTGGGCCCGACGGTCTTCAACAAGACCCGTTTCGCGGACAAGACCATCAGTACGGCCTTCCAGTTCGGCGACCATATCGGGTTCGGCTATCAACTGACCGAATCCAGCCGCCTGAGCCTGCGGTATTCGCACTTCTCCAACGCCAGCATCAAGACCCCCAACCCGGGCCTGGATGTGACGCAGCTCACCTACACCTATCTGTTCTGACAGGGCTTTTGGCCCGGGCCCGCGGGCGGGGCGCATAGCCGCGCTCCCGCCAGGGCCCGCCGCCGCGCCCGGGTGATTCCCGCCCGGGTGATCCCACCAGGGCGATTCCACCCGGGTGACCCCACCTGGGCCACCTGCCCAGCATCCCGACCTACAGGCGTTTCGCGATGCCGTGGTCCAGCGCATAGGCGCCGCCGCCGCGACCCGCCATATACAATGCCAGCACGCCCATCAGCACCGGGTATTCGATGCCCCGGTCTATCCATGGCCAGGTCGGCCCCAGCGCATAGCTGATCGCCGCCATCTCGACCGCGAACAGCAGGGCCATCGCCCGCGTACACAGCCCCAATCCCAGCATCAAGGCCCCGCCGGTTTCCAGTAGCATGACCAGGAAAGCCAGTTGCGGCGCGAACGGCAGGCCTATCGCCGTCCGGATCAGGTTGATGGAGCCCGCCATCGGATCCGCCATCGACCCATGCGACGCGCCCAGCGCCTTGGGCAGGCCATGCGTGAACAGGACAACGGCGAAGGCCACGCGCAGCACGGCATAAAGGATGGGCTCCCAGCCCGTCATACGGGTATTGAAATGCGCGAGTCGTCCGCGCCAACCGGGCAGTTCCTTGGCAATGGGCAGTTCATTGGCGATCATGGCAGGCTCCTGTTGGTTGGTGTCGGGGATCAGCTGGACTTGTCCTGCCCAGGGGTGGGGGCAAGTCCCATCTTGGCCAGGGTCAGCGTTTCGTTGGCCCGGCCCCAGCCGCCGTCGGCGACTTCCTCCACCAGCACCATGGAATAAGGGCGGGCGGCCTCGCCGAAGTATTCGACGAACATGGCCGTGGTCCGGTGGATGATTTCTTCCTTGCGGGCGTGATCCAGTATCCCTTCGGGGAACTTGTAGTTGGCGAATGGCATGGTTGTTTCCTTGAAAAGTCGAGTCGAGGCTGTGGGTAGAGCGGCGGATAAGGCGGCGAACAGGGCAGCTGCAGCCTAGGCCAAAGCGGGTCAGGCAAAGCCGCCGTTGGCGCGGAGGACCTGGGCGTTGACCCAGCCGCCATCCGGTCCCGCCAGGAACGAGACCGCGCTGGCGATGTCGTCCGGGGTGCCCAGGCGTTGCAACGGCGCCAGGTTGGCGATCTGCTCGATCTGTTCCGGCGACTTGCCGTTCAGGAACAGCTCGGTGCCGACAGGACCCGGGGCGACGGCGTTGACCGTGATACCGCGCCCGCGCAGCTCGTTGGCCAGCACGCGCACCAGTCCCTCCACACCGGCCTTGGACGCGATATACGGGCCATAGGCGGGGAAGGATTTGGCGATGACGCTGGTGGACAGGGCGATGATGCGGCCACCGTCGCCCACCTGCGCGGCGGCTTCGGCCAGGACCAGGAAGGCGCCGCGCAGATTCGTCGCAATCACCTTGTCGAAGTCGGCCAGCCTGTCGGTCGCGATCGGCGCCATCGGCATGATGCCGGCGCTGTTGATCACCACGTCGATGCGGCCATAGGCCTGCCTGGTCTGCGCGAACAGTGCGGCGACGTCCTCGGGGCTGGCGACGTCGCCCTGGATGGCGATGGCCTTGCCGCCGGCCGCCTGGATCGCGGCCACCGTCTCGTCAGCCTTGGCCGCGTTGCCGGCGTAGTTCACCGCGACCGCATAGCCATCCGCCGCCAGCCGGACGGCGATGGCGCGGCCGATACCGCGTGAGCCACCAGTGACGATGGCCGCTTTCTGCTGGGTTGCGCTCATGGGGTAACTCCTTGTTATGTAGGGCGATGCCCGATGAAGTACATTGTTCTTGTTTACGCTTCTGGGATAAATGCCCTAGGATTGCTATCTAAATTCAACCGACGACAACAATTCCGCCGTGGACCGCTTCGAATCCCTACAGCTCTTCACCCGGATCGTCGAGTCCGGCAGTTTCAGCCAGGCGGCGGCGTCCCTGGACATCCCCCGGGCGACCGCCACCCACGCCATCAAGGCCCTGGAGTCCCGCCTGGGTACGCGGTTGCTGGAGCGCACCACACGCCACGTCCGCCCGACCCTGGACGGACAGGCCTTCTACGAGCGATGCGTTTCGGTATTGAGCGAACTGGACGACGCAGAAGCCTCGCTGCAGCACATCGCCTCCAATCCCCGCGGAACCTTGCGGGTGGATATGCATGGCACGCACGCGACGCAGATCGTCCTGCCAGCCATTCCCGAGTTTCGCGAACGCTATCCCGGCATCGACCTGGTGGTCAGCAGCGGCGACCGCCTGGTCGACCTGGTAAGGGAAGGGGTGGACTGCGTCATCCGCGCGGGCACGCCGCGCGATTCATCGCTGGTCGCGCGGCGCCTGGCGGCGCTGCCCCAGGCGATCTGCGCCAGTCCGGAATACCTGGCGCGTTTCGGCACGCCCGCGCACCCGGACGATCTGGCGCAACATCAGACGGTCAAGTTCTTCTCCAGCAGCGGTGCGTCGGACTACCCGCTGGAACTGATCGTCGATGGGAAGGTGCAGGCGTACACGCTGGACGGCTGGATGTCCGTCAACGACGCGGAAAACTATTTCGTTTGCGGACTGCGCGGCTGCGGGTTGATCCAGATTCCGCGTTTCCACATGGAAGAAGCGCTGCGCGACGGCCGGCTCGTGGAGGTGCTGGCCGCTTGGCGCAGCCCCGACATGCCGCTGGCGGCGTTCTATCCGCACCACCGGCAACTGTCGCCGCGGGTCCGGGTGTTCATCGACTGGCTGACGAAACTGTACGAGACGCGCTTCGGGCCTTTGCCCTGAGTCTTTGATCCGAACCTGGTTCGATGGCGAGAGCGTACGGCCGCGCGGCGGGTACCGCGCAAGCAAAAAGGGCTGCCCCGATCGGGACAGCCCTTTTTGTTCGAGATCCGCCTGGCTCGGCGGAACCCCGGCTTGCCTTGCCTTAGTGGCGCGTTTCCACCTGGACCAGCGGCGAAGACGACACCGGCGCCACGGGCTTGCGCTCGCGGCCCAGGCGCATGGGCGTATGGCTGGCGGCCATGCGCTGCTGGGTCTGGGCGTGGCGATCCGGATCGGTCTCCACCCAGGTCAGGCCGGCGGCATTGACGACGTCCTGCAGGTTTTGCTTCGAACCCGTTTGCGCGGGCGCCGGCGCAGGGGACTGAGTCGGCGCAACGGTGGCGGCCTCAGGCTCCGCCTTGTACGTTTCGCTCGCCTGCGGCGCCACGTACGATGGGGCGGCAGGCGCGGCGGCAGGCGCGGCGGCAGGCTCGCCTTGCGCGACCGGCGTCGCCTGGACGGGAGCAGGCGTCACGGGTGTGGGCTGGGAGGCCGGTTCGTGAGCGGCCGTGGCCGCGACGGGAGCGCCCGGCGCGCCATCGGGCGACGTGGACGGCGCCGCGGGCAAGGCGGTGCTGACCGGCACCGGCTGCGCGGGCGGTTGCGGGACGGGCGCGGCCTCCCGCGGCACGGACGTGCTGGACGGGGTGCTGATCGGAGCGGGGGCCGGTTGCGTTTCAGCGCGGTCGACCTGCGGTGCCGCGGGGGCCGAAGCAGGCGCCGAGACAAACGCATCCTGGCCGGCGACCGTCTCCACCGGCGCCACCGTGGGGATGGGCTGGGGAGCGCTGGCCGCGACGGGCTGCGCCGTCATCGAGCCGGGCTGGGTGGCCTGCACGGGCGTGGGCTGGGTGACAACCTGGGCCGAGTCTTCAGGGCTGCTGGCGCGCGGCGTCGTTTCGAACCGCGGCGCTTGCTCGGACTGGACCGGGGTGGCCACTTCCGACAGCGCGGCCTGGGCTTCCGAGGCCAGTGCTTCGTCGCCTTCCGCCAGGCCGTCCTGGCCGGCTTCGCCGTTCACGCCGGAACCGTCCTCGTTGGCACGGCGGCCGCGGCGGCTGCGACGGCGGCGGCGCTTGCGCTCGGGATCGTTGCCCGCGTCCGCGCCTTGGCCTTGCTCGTCGGCTTCCAGCGCCATATCCGCGGCGTTGTCGGCCGTTTCGTCGGCGTTGTCGGGCGGGAGCGCGGCGGCCACGGTTTCAGCCAGGGCCGCGACCATGCTTTCCTGCTCGCTCATGGGAGCGTCGGCCTGGTCCTCGCGGCGGCCGCGTCCACGGCCACGGCGTCCGCGATTGCCGCGGGCGGGTGTGGCGTCGTCGCCGGTTTCCGGCGCCAGGGCGCGCTCGGGATGCGCCTGGGCCTGGGCAATGATCTCACGCTGCTGGGCGTCGGCGTTGCGGGCGGGGCGGTCGCCGCGTTCCGCGCGTTCGGCGCGATCCGGACGTTCGCCGCGTTCGTTCCTTTCGGTGCGCTCGCCATCGCCGCGGCGTCCGCCGCGCACGTGGTGACGCAGGCCTTCGCCTTCGGCCGCTTCCGGACGGGCTTCATGCCGGCGGTTGCGATTGCGGTCGGACCCGTGGCGTTCGCCGCGGCGATCCTGGCCGTCGTGGGTGCGCGACTTGGCGCGCGTATTGGCCCGACGGGCGTCCGCCGGCTGGGCGGGTTCCGCCGCGGCGGGCGTGGCTTCGCCGCCGGTGAACCAACCCATCACGCGCTTGAACAGGCCGCCCAGGCCGGGCGCGGCGGGGGCCGATGCGGCAGCCACCGGGGCCGGCGCGGGCGCGGTGGACACGGGCGCCGGCTGGGCCGGGGTGATGCCCTTGACCAGCGCTTCGGGGCGGGCCTTGATTTCCTGTTCGCGGGGCGCCCAGGCGACTTCGGTGGCGGGCGCGTCGGCCAGCTCGAAGCTGGTCTTCATTTCCTCCAGCCGCGGGTCGTCGTGGCGCAGACGTTCGATATGGTGATGCGGCGTTTCCAGATGCTTGTTGGGGATCAGCACCAGGTTGACCTTCAGGCGGGCTTCCATCTTGGCGATGTCGGCGCGCTTTTCGTTCAGCAGGAAGGTGGCCACGTCGACCGGCACCTGTGCGTGCACGGCGGCGGTGTTTTCCTTCATGGCTTCTTCCTGCAGCAGGCGCAGGACGTGCAGGGCGCTGGACTCGGCGTCACGGATCACGCCGGTGCCATTGCAGCGCGGGCAGGTGATGTGGGAGCCTTCGTTCAGGGCCGGGCGCAGGCGCTGCCGCGACAATTCCATCAGGCCGAAGCGCGAGATCTTGCCCATCTGCACACGAGCGCGGTCGAAATGCAGGGCATCGCGCAGGCGCTGTTCGACGGCACGCTGGTTCTTGCCGTCTTCCATGTCGATGAAGTCGATGACGATCAGGCCGCCCAGATCGCGCAGGCGCAACTGGCGGGCCACTTCGTCGGCCGCTTCCTGGTTGGTGCGCAGGGCGGTTTCCTCGATGTCGGCGCCGCGGGTCGAGCGCGCGGAGTTCACATCGACGGCCACCAGCGCTTCGGTATGGTCGATCACGATGGCGCCGCCGGAGGGCAGGGTCACCGTGCGCGAATAGGCGGTTTCGATCTGATGTTCGATCTGGAAGCGCGAAAATAGCGGAACATCGTCGCGGTAGCGCTTTACGCGCTGGACGTTGTCCGGCATCACCACGCTCATGAACGCCGTGGCCTGATCGGCGATTTCGTCGGTATCTATCAGGATCTCGCCGATTTCCGGCGAGAAATAGTCCCGAATCGCCCGGATGACCAGGCTGGATTCCAGGTAGATCAGGATGGGGGCGGAATTGTCGCGGGCGGCGCCGTCGATGGCCGTCCACAGCTGCATCAGGTAGGAAAGGTCCCACTGCAGTTCTTCGACGTTGCGGCCGATGCCGGCCGTACGGGCGATGATGCTCATGCCCTGCGGCACCTGGAGCTGCTCCATGGTGTCGCGCAATTCCTGCCGGTCCTCGCCTTCCACCCGGCGGGATACGCCGCCGCCGCGGGGGTTGTTGGGCATCAGGACCAGGTAGCGGCCTGCCAGGGAAATGAACGTGGTCAGGGCGGCGCCCTTGTTGCCGCGTTCTTCCTTTTCCACCTGGACGATCAGTTCCTGGCCTTCGCGCAGGGCGTCCTGGATGCGGGCGGTGCGTACGTCGACGCCTTCCTTGAAATAACTGCGGGCGATTTCCTTGAACGGCAGGAAGCCGTGGCGGTCTTCGCCGTAGTTGACGAAGCAGGCCTCGAGGCCTGGTTCGATGCGGGTGATGATGCCTTTGTAGATGTTGCCTTTACGCTGTTCGCGGCCGGCGGTTTCGATGTCCAGATCGATGAGTTTCTGCCCATCGACAATGGCAACGCGCAACTCTTCAGGGTGCGTTGCATTGAACAACATGCGCTTCATGAGAGGGTTCTCCGTAGTCATGACACGCCGATATCGGCGCGTGACCTCGGGTCACCCGGGCTGCGGACTGCGGCAGAGCAAGCGTGCGGGGCAAACCTGAGCGCTGCCCAGGCCTGTCCGCGCCGGTCAGGCAGGCACTTCGTGCCAAATGGCACGTGGTTCGGTCAGCAGGGGAGTCAGGTTCACGAATTGTGGTTGACGAATAATTGCTGTGAACGACAGGCGCGGCAAAGGGGTACGGCGCGCGCCTGGTGCTTTAATACGACGGTATTGCTTGTTTGCTTCAGAGCCGCGCGCGGCATGCAACGGACCTGGCTGGGACGCGTCAGGGAACTTGGCCTTCGCGTACTCGTCAGGGCGCGGTTGCGCCGGCGACCGGATGACCCCGAGGCTGAATCTGGCAGACGGTACAATAGCGGTCTGCGCACCGGACGGAATCGTCCCCCGACGGAGTTGCTCAGGAAAGTGCATCTGAACGTGCATCTCTACGCCAGGCGGCCATTCTGCCCCACAATTCAGCCCCTTAAGGCTGTCCCGATTATATGCCGCTTTTCGCAATGCGCAAAGAAGACACTTCCCGCCGCCGCCGCAAGCTCAAAAACGACAGCGCCCAGGCCTCGCGCCCTGTCGCCAGCGCCCGTCCGGCGCCCGTCGCACCGGCCGCGCCCGCGGTGCGGATGATCGAGATCGGCGACGAACACAGCGGGCAGCGGCTGGACAACTTCCTGTTCCGCGTCTGCAAGGGCGTGCCCAAGAGCCACATCTACAAGGCCATCCGCGACGGCCAGGTCCGAGTCAACAAAGGCCGGATCGCCGTCGACCACCGGCTGGAAGCCGGCGATCTGGTGCGGGTCCCGCCGCTGCGCCTGCCGCGGCCCGACGAGGCTCGCGCGGTGCCGCCGTCCGAATTCCCCGTCGTCTTCGAAGACGACGCCCTGCTGGTGGTCGACAAGCCGGCCGGCATCGCCGTGCACGGCGGCAGCGGCGTGGCCTTCGGCGTGATCGAGCGCCTGCGCGCCGCGCGCCCCCAGGCGCCCATGCTGGAACTGGCGCACCGGCTGGATCGGGAAACGTCCGGCCTGCTCATGGTGGCCAAGAAGCGCAATGCCCTGCTCAGTCTGCATCGCATGTTGCGCGAAGGGCAGGGCGGCAAGCGCTATTACGCGCTGGTTTACGGCGATTGGGTCAACGACCGGCAGCACATCAAGCTGCCGCTGACCAAATGGACGACGGCGTCCGGCGAACGGCGCGTGCGTGTGGATCGCGACGGCCAGGCCGCCCACACCATCGTCACGCTGAAACAGCGCTATGGCAAGTTCAGCCTGGTGGAAGCCGAGCTGCGTACCGGCCGCACGCACCAGATCCGTGTCCACCTGGCGTCCGTGGGATTTCCCATCGTCGGCGACGATAAATACGGGGATGATGCGATCCGGCTGTCGTTCGCCCGCAAGGGCTTCGCGCGGATGTTCCTGCATGCGCACCATCTGGATATACCTCATCCCCTGACCGGGGAGCCCCTCAGCCTGGAGGCACCCCTGCCTCCGGCGTGCCTAGACATACTGAAAAGCCTGGAGTCCGACTGATATGCCCTATTCCTTGGTGGTGTTCGATTGGGATGGGACCCTGATGGACTCGACGCACAGCATCGTGGCGGCCATCCAGGCCGCCTGCCGGGACCTGGAACTGCCGGTTCCGTCCGCCTCGCAAGCCAGCTGGGTGATCGGGCTGTCGCTGGAAAGCGCGCTGCGCCGCGCGGTGCCCGACCTGACCCACGCCATGATGCCGCGCTTCCTGGAGCGATACCGGGTGCATTACCTGTTGCGCGATCCCGAGCTCAAGCTGTTCGACGGCGTGCGCGAATTGCTGGCCGAATTGGCGGCACGGGACGTGAGGATGGCGGTGGCGACGGGCAAGAGCCGCGTGGGCCTGAACCGCGCGCTGGCCGCCAGCGGGCTGGTGGACGCCTTCGACGCGACGCGCTGCGCCGACGAAACCTTCAGCAAGCCTAACCCGACCATGCTCTATGAAATCATGGACGAACTGGGCGTCCAGGGCGAACAGGTGGTGATGATAGGCGACACCTCGCACGATCTGCAGATGGCCACCAATGCCAGGGTGCATGGCGTCGGGGTGACCTACGGCGCGCATCTGCGCGACGAACTGGAAGCCCAGGCGCCGCAGGCGGTGATCGAATCGGTGTCCGGCCTGCGGGACTGGCTGCTGCCGCGAGTCGGTCTATAACGGAAAATTGAAACCCGGCGAAGCACGGCTGCGGCACAATCCATGCCATAACATGCAAGCCGCCCCATGCGGGGCGCCTAGCGCCAGCCGGAGATCGTCATGCTCATACGCAAGCCTTCCGATGTAATACCTTCGGAAATTACGCCCGAACCCGTGTGGCAATCGCGGCGCGCCTGGATGGCGCGGGCCGGAGCGGTCGCGCTGGGCGCGGCCGGCATCGGCGCCGCCGGCCTGGGCGGCCGGCAGGCCTACGCGGCGGATGGCGCGCTGGCGCCCCTGCCCGGCACGCCGGACAAGCAGTTCGCCATCATGGACAAGCCCACGTCCTATGAAGACATCACTTCGTACAACAACTTCTACGAATTCGGCGTCGACAAGGGCGATCCCGCCCGCTACGCCAAGAGCCTGCGCACGCGTCCCTGGACGGTCAGCATAGAAGGCGAAGTCCAGAAGCCGCAGACCCTGGACATCGACGCGCTGCTGAAACTGGCGCCGCAGGAAGAGCGCACTTACCGTATGCGCTGCGTCGAAGGCTGGTCCATGGTCATCCCCTGGGTGGGTTACTCGCTATCCGCCCTGCTGAACCAGGTGCAGCCCACCGGCAACGCCAAGTTCGTGCAGTTCATCAGCGCCGCGCAGCGCGACACCATGCCCGGCCTGCGCTATCCGGTCATCGACTGGCCGTATGTCGAAGGGCTGCGGCTGGACGAAGCCATGCATCCGCTGACCTTGCTCACCTTTGGCCTGTACGGCAAGGTGCTGCCCAACCAGAGCGGCGCGCCGTTGCGTGTGGTCGTGCCATGGAAATACGGCTTCAAGTCGGCGAAGTCGCTGGTGGCCATCCGACTGGTGGAAAAAATGCCGGTTAGCGCGTGGATGAAGGCGGCGTCCAATGAGTACGGCTTTTATGCCAACGTGAATCCCAACGTGCCGCATCCGCGCTGGAGCCAGGCCACCGAACGCCGCATCGGCGAAGACGGCCTGTTCAGTCCCAAACGCAAGACCTTGATGTTCAACGGTTACGACCAGGTCGCGTCGCTGTACGCCGGCATGGACTTGCGGGCCAATTACTGATGCCAGCCGCCAGCCAGGCGCCGCGCCGGCAGCTGTCGGCCGCGACGGTGAGCCGTTTCAAGCCCATCCTGTTCCTGCTGGGATTGTTCCCGCTGGCGCGTTGGATCTGGCTGGGCACGCATAACGGCCTGACGGCGAATCCGGTCGAGTTCCTGACCCGATCGGCGGGCACCTGGACCTTCGTTTGCCTGCTGGTGACCTTGGGGATCACGCCGCTGCGGCGCCTTGCCGGCCAGCCCGCCCTGGTGCGTTTGCGCCGCATGTGCGGGCTATTTGCGTTCTTCTACGGCTTTCTGCACTTCATGTCCTGGGTGGCCTGGGATCGGGGTTTCGATCCGGCGTCCATGCTGCAGGACGTGGGCGAGCGGCCTTTCATTACCGTGGGCTTCGCCGCCTTCGTGCTCATGAGCGCGCTCGCCTTCACATCCACGCAGGCCGCCATGCGACGGATGGGCAAGCGGTGGCAGAGGCTGCACCGCGCGATCTACGCGATCGGCGTCCTGGCGTGGCTGCACTTGTTCTGGCACAAGGCCGGCAAGCATGACTTCGAGCAGCCGGTGGTGTATGGCAGCGTGCTGGCGGTATTGCTGGCGTGGCGGCTGGTGGTATGGGCGGCCAACCGGCGCAAGGCCGGCGCCGCACCGGCGGCCCAAGGGTTGGCGCGGCGCTGACGGCCTGTCCCGCGACATGCGCGACTAGGGCCCGCCGGATCGCCCGCCGGGACGCGCTTCGTCCGTTTACCGCATCATCCGGTTCCATCCGCGGGCGGCTGCTCCTGCTCGGCAACCGGCAGGGCCAGCAGCAGCGCGGCCGTCTCCGCGTCGGGAATCCCGTCGTAGCGGGTAGGGCGGTAATGCATCTGGAATGCCGCGATCACGCGGCGGGTCTGGTCGTCCATGATGCCGCTGTCCGGTACCGGGTAGCCGGCCAGCCGCAGGCGGTGCTGGAACCAGCTTGCGTCAGGCAACCCGTTCTTCGCGAAGAAGGCCTGGAAGAGCGGCGCCGCTTTTTCGTCGTACCAGCGCCCCAGCCCGGCGTCGGCCAGGCGATGCCACGGAAATAGCGGTCCGGGATCGACCTTGCGCTGCGGCGCGACGTCGCTGTGGGCGACGATGTTCTCGGGCCGCACGCTGTGGCGGCGGGCGATGTCGCGGACCAGCAGCATGACGGTCTGGATCTGGCTCTCGTGGAACGGCTCCCAGCGCAGCGTGCCGTCGGGCGCGCGGGTGTCCCCGCGGTTGACGATTTCTATGCCGATGGACGCATTGTTGATGGAGGTATGGCCATACCAGCTGCTGGCTCCCGCGTGCCAGGCGTTGCGGTCCTCGGGCACCAATTGGTACACATGGACCGGCTGGGTGTCGGTGATCAGGTAGTGCGCGCTGACGTCGCCGCGCGACAAGGTCAGCAGCGATGCCCGATCGTCGCCGGCGGTGTAGTGCAGCACGATGAAACGCACGCGGCTGTCCTGGCTGACCGCCTGGATCGAACGGTCGATCTCCAGGTCGGGCGCCCGGCGCGTTGCGCATCCCGCCACCGCCAGCATGGCAAGCAGGCTTAGGCTCGTGCAGACGAAGCCGGGCCGGATGGTCATCGCGCCAGATAGAGAAAAAGCGTGGGCTTCTTGTCCAGATCGGGCGCTGGGCGGCTCTTCCAGTCGGCGATGGTGCGGGTGCGTATCCATTCGTCCGGCGTGGTCAGGGAGCGCGCCACGCACAGCCGGGTATCTCCGCGCAGCGTGTCGACCAACGCCGAAAACATGGCGGCATTGCGGTAGGGCGTTTCGATCAGCAGCTGCGTCTGGTTGGCGCGGCTGGATAGCTGTTCCCAACTGCGCAACTGGCGCGTGCGCTCGTTCGGCTCGACCGGCGCATAGCCATGGAAGGCAAAGCGCTGGCCGTCCAGTCCGCTGGCCATCAGCGCCAGCAGGATGGAAGACGGGCCGACCCACGGGCGCACCGTCAGGCCCATGCCGTGGGCGATGTCGGCCACCCGTGCCCCCGGGTCGGCGACGGCGGGGCAGCCGGCTTCCGACACCAGGCCGATTTCGCCGCCCTGCTTCAAAGGGCGCAGCCAGGCCTGGATCTGCGCGCCATCCGTTTTTTCCGCCAGCGTATGGATGGTGATGTCCTGCAGCGGGCGGATCGCGCCCACCTGTTTCAGGAAGGCGCGCGCGGTCTTGGCATTTTCGGCGATATAGGTATCCAGGCGGGCGGCCAGTGCGCGCACTTCGGCGGGCAGCCAGCGGTCCACGGGTGCGTCGCCCAGGCCTACCGGAATGAGGTGCAATTGCCCTGGCTGGCCGGACGATTCCTGCGGCGGGGAAGCGTCCTGGCTCATTGTCCGGTACCTGCCTGGGTCAACGGGTCCAGGCCGAATCCGGACAGCATGCCGGTCAACGCGATCAGCGGCAGCCCGATGATCGCGGTGGGGTCGTCGCTGCGCATGCTTTCCATCAGCGCGATGCCCAGGCTTTCCGCCTTGGCGCTGCCGGCCGTATCGTAGGGCGTCTCGGCGCGCAGATAGTGGTCGATGGCGGCGTCCGACAGGGGGCGGAAGCGGCACTGGGTGACGATATCGGCATGGACGGTCCGCTGGCCGTCGGTCACGGCCAGGGCGCTATGGAACTCGACTTCGCGGCCGGACAGCATGCGCAACTGTGCCTGCGCGCGTTCGAAGTCGCCGGGCTTGCCGATCGCCATGCCGTCCACGGTGGCGACCTGGTCCGAGCCGATGACCACGGCGCCCGGCTGGGTCGAGGCGACCGCGGCGGCCTTGGCGATCGCCAGGCGCACCGCCAGCGCCGCCGGCGCTTCGCCGGGCCCGGGGGTTTCGTCGACGCCGGGGGCGATGGTATCGAAGGGCAGGCGCAGCCGGGTCAGCAATTCCCGGCGATAGGGGGAGGTGGAGGCGAGGATCAGGCGCGGCACAGGCAAGGGCAGGGACATGCGAGGTTTGACGGTTAGACGTAAGTCACGGTATTATCTAACGTTTTCGCGGAAATTTCGTTGTTGCTTCCCGCGGCCGAAGCGAGTGTGGCCAAAGCGATGCGGCTAAAGCGATGCGGCCAAAGCAGCGGAAAAGAAACGAAAACGGAACAAGCCCTGCGTAGCCGGGCAAGGAAGTCAGTATGGCGCAGGCAGGCATTATCGACGCATTCGATTTTGCGCGATCGGGCAAGGAAGCTTCCGGCAGTTTGCCTTTGGCGCGCTTCGGGCGCGCCATGGAAGGGCTGCCGTTGCAACCGCGCGACGAAACCGGCCAGGTCCACTGGTCGGTGCGTGGCGAAACCGGCAAGCATGGCGAACCGCTGCTGCATCTGCACGTGCGGGCCGCGCCGCTGCTGGTTTGCCAACGCTGCATGGAGCCTTTTGTTTACCCCATCGATGCGCACGCAAGTCTGCATCTGGTGAAATCCGAAGCCGAACTCGATGACGGCCTCGGCGACGCCGCCCAGGAGGCGGACGACGCCGCGGCGGACGTCGACGAAGCGCCGGAAAAAGTGGTCGGTTCGCGCCATTTCGACGTGCTGGAGCAGGTCGAAGACGAACTGATCCTGAATATTCCCTACGTGCCCAGGCATGATGTCTGTCCGGGCGCGCCGCTGAAGACCAGCGCCGGCAAGCCGGCGCCGGACGCCGAAGCGGAAAGGCGTCCATCGCCGTTCGCGGTGCTGGAAAAATTGAAGCAAAAACATTGAGGTCAACATCGGGCCGCATCGCGTACAATGCGCCCCGTTTCTAGGAGTCATCATGGCTGTTCAACAAAACAAGAAGTCCCCGTCCAAGCGTGGCATGCACCGCTCGCACGATTTCCTGACCGCGCCGTCCACGGCCATCGAACCCAACACGGGCGAAACGCATCTGCGTCACCACATCAGCCCGAACGGTTTCTACCGCGGCCGCAAGGTCATCAAGACCAAGAGCGACGAATAAGGTCGTTGCGGATCGCGTGAACCGGACCCGCACTGATACGGCTGGCGCTGATACTTGGCACCCGTGATACGCATCGCCATCGACTGCATGGGCGGCGATATTGGCCTGCCCGTGACCATCCCCGCGTCGATCGAGTTCGCCCGCCGGTTTCCGGACGCGCGGCTGCTGCTGGTCGGGCTGCCCGACGCCATCGAAAAAGCGCTGGCGGGGTCGCGCGACGTGCCGCGCGACCGGCTGGAAATCCTGCCGGCGTCCGAGGTCGTCACGATGGACGATTCCGTCGAGGTCGCCCTGCGCCGCAAGAAGGATTCGTCCATGCGGATCGCCGCGCAGGCGGTCAAGGACGGCCGCGCGGATGCCTGCGTTTCGGCCGGCAACACCGGCGCGTGGATGGCAATCTCGCGGTACGTGCTCAAGACCCTGGATGGCATCGATCGTCCCGCCATCGCGACGTCGATACCCAACCAGAAGGGCAAGTCCACCACGGTGCTGGACCTGGGCGCCAATGTCGATTGCTCGGCCGAGCACCTTCTGCAGTTCGCCATCATGGGCACGGCCCTGGCGCAGGCGCTCGACCATTGCGAGCGTCCCAGCGTCGGTCTATTGAACATCGGCGAAGAAGTCATCAAGGGCAATGAAGTCGTCAAGGAAGCCGCGGAGCTGCTGCGCGCCAGCCGGCTGAACTTCCACGGCAACGTGGAAGGCAACGACATATTCAAGGGCACGGTCGACGTCGTCGTCTGCGACGGTTTCGTCGGCAACGTGGTGCTCAAGTCCATCGAAGGACTGGCGCGGATGCTGTCCAGCATCATCCGCGAAGAATTCAAACGCAATCCCATCACCCTGCTGGCGGGCGCCATCGCGTCGCCGGTCCTGAACCGCCTGCGCAAACGCGTCGACAACCGGCGCTACAACGGCGCCGCCTTGCTCGGCCTGCGCGGCGTGGTCATCAAGAGCCATGGTTCGGCCGACAGCTATGCTTTCGGATTCGCGCTGCAACGGGCGCGCGAGGCCGTGGCCAGCAAGCTGCTGGAACGCACCAACCAGAGCATGGCCCAGATCAGGCAGCAGGGCATACCGACCAACACGTACACCAACGACGCGGCCATCACGCTGCCGCGCGCGGCAGGGGACTCCGCCTGATGAACCGCAATCCGCAGTATTCGGTGATCGCCGGCTCCGGCAGCTATCTGCCGCCGCGCGTCGTATCCAATGACGACCTGGCCGCGGAACTGGCCACTCGCGACATCCAGACGTCCGACGCCTGGATCGTCGAGCGCACCGGCATCCGCCAGCGCCACATCGCCGACCGCGGCGTGACGACCAGCGACCTGGCGGTCGAGGCCGCGCGCCGCGCGCTCGATGACGCCGGCCTGCAGCCGCAGGACATCGACCTCGTCATCGTCGCCACCTCCACGCCCGACTTCGTGTTTCCCAGCACTGCCTGCCTGGTTCAGGCCCGGCTGGGCATCAAGGGCGGGGCGGCCTTCGACGTCCAGGCCGTCTGCAGCGGTTTCGTGTACGCCCTCACCACCGCCGACAGCTTCATGCGCGCGGGCCGTTCGCGGCATGCGCTGGTCATCGGCGCGGAAGTGTTCTCGCGCATCCTGGACTGGAACGATCGCGGCACCTGCGTCCTGTTCGGCGACGGCGCCGGCGCGGTGGTGCTGTCCGCAGCGGAACAGCCGGGCATCCTGGCCGCGCAGCTGCACGCCGACGGTAGCCAGACCAAGATCCTGTGCGCGGCGGGCAACGTCGCCTACGGCGAGGTCGTGGGCGATCCCTTCCTGCGCATGGATGGACAGGCCGTATTCAAGCAGGCGGTCACGGTGCTGGAACGTTCCGCGCGCGCCGTCTGCGAAGAAGCCGGCGTGACGCTGGACGCGGTCGATCTGCTGATCCCGCACCAGGCCAACGTCCGTATCCTGAACTTCCTGGCGCGCAAACTGGATCTGCCCGCGGACAAATTGGTCGTCACCGTCGATCGCCATGCCAATACCTCGGCCGCCAGCGTGCCGCTGGCGCTGGATGCCGTTCGGCGCGAAGGACGCGCCAAGGCCGGCCAGCTGGTCCTGATGCAAGGTGTCGGTGGCGGCTTCACCTGGGGGTCGGTGCTGGCGCGCCTGACCGCCTGAGCAGCCTCTACAACGCAATCTGATCTGATCGCTCATCGATGAAAATCGCTTTCGTATTTCCCGGCCAGGGTTCGCAATCGGTCGGCATGCTGGACGCCTGGCAGGGCAACGCGGCAGTGGCCGACGTGCTGGCGCGCGCCTCGGCGGCGCTGTCCCAGGACCTGGGCGCGCTGATCGCGCAAGGTCCGGCCGAACAGCTGAACCTGACGACCAATACCCAGCCCGCCATGCTGACGGCCGGCGTGGCCATGTACCAGGCCTGGCTGGCCGCTGGCGGCCGCGCGCCGGACATGGTGGCCGGCCACAGCCTGGGCGAATACGCGGCCCTGACCGCCGCCGGCGCCCTGGCGCTGGAAGACGCCGTGCGGCTGGTCCGCATCCGCGCCGATGCCATGCAGGCCGCCGTGCCGGTAGGCACGGGCGCCATGGCCGCCGTCCTGGGCCTGGCCGATGACGCCGTGCGCGCCGCCTGTGCCCAGGCAGCCCAGGGCGAAGTGGTCGAAGCCGTGAATTTCAATGCGCCCGCCCAGGTCGTGATCGCCGGGCACAAGGCCGCCGTGGAGCGCGCGTGCGAAGCCGCCAAGGCCGCGGGCGCCAAACGGGCGCTGCTGCTGCCCGTCTCCGCGCCTTTCCACAGCAGCCTGCTGGAACCGGCGGCCGCCGTGCTGTCCCGCGCGCTGGCGGAAGTCAACGTGGCGGCGCCGGCCATGCCCGTGCTGAACAACGTGGACGTCGCCACGCCTTCGGACCCCGCCGCCATCCGCGACGCGCTGGTGCGCCAGGCCTGGCACCCCGTGCGTTGGGTCGAGACCATACAGGCGATGAAGGCGCGCGGAATCACGCACATCATCGAATGCGGTCCGGGCAAGGTGCTGAGCGGGCTGGTCAAGCGCATCGATGGCGAATTGACCGGCCTGGCGATTACCGATCCCGCCTCGCTGGAAGCGGCTTTGGCCGCCGTCGGTTCTAACTGAGGAAGCCGCCATGGAACTGCAAGGAAAGATCGCGCTGGTGACCGGCGCCACCCGGGGCATCGGCAAGGCCATCGCGCATGAACTCGCCACCCGCGGCGCGACCGTCATCGGCACCGCGACGTCGGCGACCGGCGCTGACACCATCAACGAGGCGCTGGCGCCCCTCAACGGCCGCGGCGTCGTCCTGAACGTCACCGACGACCAGGCCTGCGATGCGCTGGTGGATGAGCTCGCCAAGGAAGGCGGCCCGCACATCCTGGTGAACAACGCCGGGATCACGCGCGACACGCTCGCCATGCGCATGAAGGACGAGGACTGGGACGCGGTCATCGATACCAACCTTAAGGCGGTATTCCGCCTGTCGCGCGCTGTCATGCGCGGCATGATGAAGGCCCGCTGGGGCCGCATCATCAACGTGACGTCGGTGGTCGGTTCCAGCGGCAATGCGGGGCAAGCCAACTATGCCGCCGCCAAGGCGGGCGTGGCGGGCATGTCGCGTGCGTTGGCGCGCGAACTGGGCAGCCGCAACATTACCGTCAATTGCGTGGCGCCCGGCTTCATCGATACCGATATGACGCGGGTGCTGGGCGAAACCCAGACGGCGGCCCTGCTGCAGCAGATTCCCCTGGGCCGGCTGGGCTCGCCGGGCGACATCGCCCACGCGGTTGCCTTTCTGGCCGGTCCGCAGGCCGGTTACATTACCGGCACGACCCTGCACGTGAACGGCGGCATGTATATGTAATTTCCGGATCCCAAGTGGCGCGCCGGATGGCCTGCCGAACGGGAATCCATTTTTGTCACAGCCCGGCGTTGGCATTGAGCTGCGCTTGGCTATAATTCGCGGGATTTTTCCCAATTGGAGATCTGCATGGAAAGCATCGAACAGCGCGTCAAGAAGATCGTCGCTGAACAGCTTGGCGTCAATGAAGCCGAGATCAAGAACGAATCTTCCTTTCTTGACGACCTCGGTGCCGATTCGCTCGACATGGTTGAGCTGGTCATGGCCCTCGAAGACGAATTCGAGACCGAGATCCCCGACGAAGAGGCCGAGAAAATCACGACCGTGCAACAAGCGATCGACTACATCAATTCGCACGGCAAGCAGTAAGCGATCAGCCTGTCTTTCCTTGCGCGGCGCGCGTCGCCACGTCGGGAACCAGGGCGGTTTTTGGACTATGCCGCGCGGGTGCTGCGCGGGGCGGCGACAGCTTGCCTCGCGACGCTCTTTTCCGCGCAAGCGGCGTATTCCAGGCCGCCTTTCTTTTGTCTGTTTAGGAGTCATCCGTGAAACGACGCGTCGTCATCACCGGACTCGGCATCGTGTCCCCCGTGGGCAATGACGTGTCCAGCGCCTGGGACAATATCGTCAACGGACGTTCCGGCATCAGCCGTATTACCCGTTTCGATCCTTCGGCGCTGACCACCCATATCGCGGGCGAAGTCCGCGATTTCGACGTCACGCAATACATGGCCGCCAAGGAAGCCCGGCAGATGGATACCTTTATCCATTACGGGCTGGCGGCCGGTGTCCAGGCCTGGCGCGACAGCGGCCTGGAAGTCACCGAGGCCAATGCCGAACGCATCGGCGTAATCATCGGTTCCGGCATCGGCGGTTTGCCGCGCATCGAAGAAACGCAGACCGATCTGCTGGCGCGCGGTCCGCGCCGCATCTCGCCGTTCTTCGTGCCGGGCGCGTTGATCAACCTGATTTCGGGCCAGTTGTCCATCATGTATGGATTCAAGGGCCCCAGCTACGCCGTGGTATCCGCATGCACCACGGGCCTGCACAGCATCGGCGACTCCGCCCGCATGATCGAGTACGGCGATGCCGACGTCATGGTCGCGGGTGGCGCGGAATCCACCGTTTCGCCGCTGGGCATTGGCGGCTTCGCCGCGATGCGCGCGCTGTCGACGCGCAATGACGATCCGGCCACCGCATCGCGTCCGTGGGATCGCGACCGCGACGGTTTCGTGCTGGGTGAAGGCGCCGGCGTCGTGGTGCTGGAAGAATACGAGCATGCCAAGAAACGCGGCGCCCGTATCTATGGCGAATTCGTCGGCTATGGCATGAGCTCCGACGCGCACCACATCACGGCTCCCGACAAGGATGGCCCGCGCCGCGGGGTGCTCAATGCCTTGCGCAACGGCCACCTGAATCCGGAAGACGTGCAATACGTCAACGCGCACGGCACGTCCACGCCCCTGGGCGACAAGAACGAGTCGGATGCCTTGAAGCTGGCCTTCGGCGATCATGCGCGCAAGCTCGTGGTCAATTCCACCAAGTCGATGACGGGCCACCTGCTCGGCGCGGCTGGCGGCATCGAGGCGGTCTTCACCACGCTGGCCGTCTATCATCAGGTCTCCCCGCCCACCATCAATATCTTCAACCAGGATCCGGAGTGCGATCTGGATTACTGCGCGAACGAAGCCAGGGAGATGACCATCAACGTTGCGCTGTCCAATTCGTTCGGGTTTGGCGGCACCAACGGATCGATGGCCGTGCGGCGCATGTAAGGGAGCCTGCGTGCACCCTGATTGGACGTTGCGCGTACCGATCTTGCGGCCCCGCCTGGCCGCATGGCTGGACGGCGCCATGATGGCGGCGGCCCTGGCCTCGGCCCTGTTGGCGCTGTGCTGGCAGGGCATGCTTTCAATGTCCTTGCTGGCGGCCGTCGGCGCGGGGCTCGCGTGGCAATGGCGTGCGGCCGGCCAGCGCGGCGCCGTCCATGCCAGTGGTTGCGTCCGTGCCCTGCGCATGGATCGAGACGGCGCCTTCCACCTGCGGCTGCGCGACGGCTGGTATCCGGCCGAATGGACGGCGGCGTGGCGCGGGCCACGCTGGCTGACCCTGCAGGCGCGGCTGGGGGCCGGCGGTTCCGTCATCTTTACCGTCTGGCAGGATGCGCTCCCCGCGCCGGCCTGGCGCCGTACCTGCCTGCTGACCGCCCGCCGGCTGTGCCGCACGCCCTTGCGCCGCGCGGTGGGGACGCCATGAGCGAACGCGATATCGACGCCGAACTGGTCGCCCGCGTTCAGCGCGGCGACAAGAAGGCCTTCGATCTGCTGGTGCTGAAGTACCAGCGCAAGATCATGCGGCTGCTTTCCCGCATGATCCGCGACCAGGCGGAAATCGAGGACGTGGCCCAGGAAGCTTTCATCAAGGCCTACCGCGCGCTGCCGCAATTCCGCGGGGATAGCGCGTTCTATACCTGGCTCTACCGCATCGCCATCAATACGGCCCGCAACTGGCTGGCGTCCAATGGTCGACGCCCCAGCGCGCCCAATGCCGTGGAAAATGAGGACGGTGAAACTTTTAATGAAACGGACAACCTAAGCGATATCAGCACCCCGGAATCCATGGTCGCCAGCCGCGAAATCGCGGAAACCGTCAACGCGGCCATACAGGGTTTGCCCGAGGAATTGCGCACGGCTATCGTCCTGCGGGAAATTGAAGGTATGAGTTACGAAGATATCGCCCAGAGCATGGGTTGCCCGATCGGTACAGTCCGATCCCGCATATTCCGCGCTCGGGAAGCGGTGGCCGCGCGTTTGCGGCCCCTGCTTGGAAACGACGGCGATCGTCGTTGGTAAGGAGCTGGAGTCATGCAAAGATCAACTGCTTCCGTCCGCGCCGAGGACACCAGCTGGGAAAACTCGGTGTCCGCATGGATGGACGGCGAAGGAACCGAGGACTGGCTGGATGGCCTGGAAGTGGCCGAAGGCCGGGAAACCTGGGATACGTATCATCTGATAGGTGATGTATTGCGTAATCCGGAACTGTCCATTTCCCCGTCGGCGGCCTTCCAGGCGCGCCTGTCGGCCGCGCTGGCCAATGAACTGCCCATCGTCGCGCCGCGCCGGCGCCGTTCGTTGCGGCCCACGTGGCGCTTCGGCCTGTCGGGCTTCGCCGTGGCGGCCGCCGTGGCCTCCGTTGCCTGGGTCGCGCAGCCTTACCTGGCCGGCACCAGCGATGCCCCGACGCCCGAAACCCGCGTGCTGGCCGACGCCAGCACCGTTTCCGTCGACGATCCCAGCCTGAGCGACTACCTGGAAGCGCATCGGCAACTGGCCGGCCCGTCGGCCATACGCCAGGTGTCCTTCGATGTCGGAGCGGGGCGCTGATGACCGTTCCGGCGGTCGTCACCCCCTCAATCCGGCTCTTTCCCCGCCCGGCTACCCTGCCGGGCAAGGCTGGTCGCGGCCATGCCCAGGCGGTCGCCGTGGCGAGCTCCGGCTGGGCCGCGGCGCTGGCCGCCGCGCTGCTCACGCTGGGCGTGGGGCTGGCGCATGCCCAGCCGACCCAGCCCACCGCCGTCGCCGTCCCCGAAGCGGAAGCGCAGGCCCTGCTGGCGCGCATCCAGGACGCGGCCTCCAAGCTGGATTACTCCGGCATCTTCACCTATCAGCAGGGCGAAACCATCCAGTCTTCGCGCGTGGTCCATGTGGTGGACGGCAGCGGCGAACGCGAACGCATCGAAGTGCTGGACGGCCAGCCGCGCGAATACCTGCGGCGTAACGACGATATCCAGTGCCTGGTGCCGGAACATAAAACCGTCCTGGTCCAGCACAAGCGCGCCGAGCAGTTTCCCGGGCTGCTGCTGGGGTCGCCCGTGGCGCTCACGAAGTACTACCGCGTGCTCATGCAGCCGACGCCGCATCGGGTCGCCGGGCGCGAATGCCGCATCATCACCATCGAACCGCTGGACAAGGACCGCTACGGCTACCGCCTGTGCGCGGACACCGAAAACGACCTGCTGCTGAAGGCGCAGACCCTGTCCGGGACGTCCACCGTGCTGGAGCAGGTGGCCTTTACCGCGCTGCGGCTGGGGCCGGCGGTCGACCATGCCCAGCTGGAATCGCACTGGAATACCAAGGACTGGAAGGTCCTGCAGGGCAGCATGACGCCGCTGGACCTGGCCGCGCAAGGTTGGCGCATTCCCTATCCTCCCGGTTTCAACCCGGTTTCGCAGGTAGGGCGTACCATGGCCCATGGCGACGCCGTCAGCCAACTGGTATTGTCGGATGGCCTGGCAGCGATTTCCGTGTTCATCGAACCCTATGACAAGAAACGCAACCGTCATCAGCCCCATGGCGCCTACCGGCGCGGGCCGATCAACGTCTACGGTATGCGGATTGCGGATTACTGGGTCACCGTGCTCGGGGAAGTCCCCGCAGCCACGCTGGAACAGCTCGCCAAGGCCACGGAATACGTGCCGCCATCGGCGCCGCCCAAGTAAACAGCAGACAGCCCCGAAGGGGCATGCCCGGAGCATTGAATGATCCTGTCCACCGTGTCGAAATTGCCCGTCCGGCGGTTTTTCTCCCTGGAAATGGAAGCCGGCTGCCGGTCCCTGCGTCGCGGCCTGGCCGCGCTGCTGACCGCCCTCGTAGCCGGGGTGGCCTTGCAGGCGCCTGCAAGCGCGGCGCAGACCGCCACCGGCAATCCGGCGATGATGCTGCCGGACTTCACCTCCATCGTCGAAAAGGCCGATCCGGCCGTGGTCAACATCCGGACCACCGCCACCGTGCCCGTGCGCAGCGGGCCGCAGGATCCCTACGACCTGTTCCGCTTCTTCTTCGGCCCGGATTTCCAGCCTCCCGGCATGCCGGACATGCCTGGCCAGCGGCCGCGCGACCGCCAGCAGCAGCCCAAGCAGCCGCAACAGCAGCAGCCCCAGGAACGCACGGTGCCGCGCGGCGTGGGGTCGGGCTTCTTCATTTCCGCCGACGGCTACGTGCTTACCAATAATCACGTGGTCAGCGACGCCACGGATATCTTCGTCACCCTGACCGATGGCCGCGAGTTCAAGGCCAAGGTGGTCGGCACCGACGACCGGACCGACGTCGCCCTGCTGAAAATCGACGCCAAGGACATGCCTTTCCTGCCGATCGGCGACGATACCAAGATCAAGAAAGGCCAATGGGTGCTGGCGATCGGCTCGCCCTTCGGCCTGGATTCCACGGTGACCGCGGGCATCGTCAGCGCCATCAATCGCGATACCGGTGAATACCTGCCCTTTATCCAGACCGACGTGGCGGTTAACCCGGGTAACTCCGGCGGCCCGCTGCTCAACCTGCAGGGCGAGGTGATCGGCATCAACTCGCAGATCATTTCCCGCAGCGGCGGCTTCATGGGCATTTCCCTGGCCATTCCGATCGACGAAGTCATGCGCGTGGTGGACGAACTGCGCTCCACCGGCAAGGTGACGCGCGGCCGCATCGGTGTGCAGATCGGCGAAGTCACCAACGAGGTCGCCACCGCCCTGGGCCTGGCCCGGGCCGAGGGCGCCCTGGTCAGCAGCGTGGAAGGCGACAGCCCGGCCGATGCCGCCGGCGTGCAGCCGGGTGACGTGATCCTGCGCTTCAACAACAAGCCGATCGCCCGCTGGTCCGATCTGCCCCGCATGGTCGGCGAAACCAAGCCCGGCACCACGGCGCCGTTGCAGGTCTGGCGCAAGGGCAAGAACCTGACGCTCAACGTCAAGGTCGCGGAAATCCCGCAGAGCAAGAGCCCGGCCGCGGCCAAGAAGCCCGAGCCGGAAAAGGAGCCCGCATCCTCCACCGCCCTGGGGCTGACGGTGGTGCCCGTGCCCACGGCCACCCAGAGCAAGCTGAAGATCAAGGGCGGCGTGATGGTGCGCGGGGTGACCGGCCAGGCCGACCAGGCCGGCATCCAGGAAGGCGACATCGTGTTGTCGGTGGGCGACACCGATATCACCGCGCCCGACCAGTTCGTGCAGGTCGCGGGCAAGGTCGACAAGGCCAAGCCGGTGCCGGTGCTGATCCGCCGGGGCGACCAGACGCAGTGGGTGGTCATCCAGCCCGGCAAGTAGCCGCAAGACCGGCTAAAATCGCTGGTTGCCACAAAGAGGGGGCGCATGGCGCCCCCTCCTTATTGGTGCACCATTCCCCCTATTTACGATCCGTTATGCGCCATATCCGCAACTTTTCCATCATCGCCCACATCGATCACGGCAAGTCGACCCTGGCCGACCGCCTGATCCAGCGCTGCGGCGGGTTGGCGGATCGCGAGATGTCGGCGCAGGTGCTCGATTCCATGGACATCGAGCGTGAGCGCGGCATTACCATCAAGGCGCAGACGGCGGCGCTGCAATACAAGGCCGCCGACGGGCAGATCTACAACCTGAACCTGATCGACACCCCGGGGCACGTGGACTTTTCCTACGAAGTCAGCCGCTCGCTGTCGGCCTGCGAAGGCGCGCTGCTGGTGGTCGACGCCTCGCAGGGGGTCGAAGCGCAGACCGTGGCCAACTGCTACACGGCCATCGAGCTGGGCGTGGAAGTCCTGCCGGTCCTGAACAAGATGGACCTGCCCCAGGCCGACCCCGAAGGCGCCCGCCAGGAAATCGAGGACGTGATCGGCATCGACGCGTCGCGCGCCATCGCCGCCAGCGCCAAGACCGGCATGGGCATCGACGATATCCTGGAAACCATCGTGCGCGATGTGCCGCCGCCCAAGGGCAGCGCGGACGATGCGCTGCAGGCCTTGATCATCGACTCCTGGTTCGACAACTACGTCGGCGTGGTCATGCTGGTGCGTATCGTCAACGGCGTGCTGCGGCCCAAGGACAAGATCCTGCTGATGGCATCGGGCGCCAACCACCTGTGCGAACAGGTCGGCGTGTTCACGCCCAAGTCTGTGCAGCGCCAGGCGCTGAGCGCCGGCGAGGTTGGTTTCGTCATTGCCGGCATCAAGGAACTTGCCCACGCCAAGGTAGGCGATACCATCACCCTGGCCGGCCGGCCGGCCACCCAGGCCTTGCCGGGCTTCAAGGAAGTCAAGCCGCAGGTGTTCGCCGGCCTGTATCCGGTGGAAAGCAGCGAATACGACCAGCTGCGCGACTCGCTGGAGAAGCTGAAGCTGAACGACGCCGCGCTGATGTTCGAACCCGAGGTCTCGCAGGCGCTGGGCTTCGGCTTCCGTTGCGGCTTTCTCGGCCTGTTGCACATGGAAATC
Organism: Bordetella genomosp. 8; assembly: GCF_002119685.1. NCBI lineage: Bacteria > Pseudomonadati > Pseudomonadota > Betaproteobacteria > Burkholderiales > Alcaligenaceae > Bordetella > Bordetella genomosp. 8. The sequence goes on from NZ_CP021108.1 coordinate 1,826,525, forward strand.
GTGCAGGAGCGGCTGGAGCGCGAGTTCGACATGGACATCATCACCACCGCGCCGTCGGTGGTGTACGAAGTCGAGCAGCGCGACGGCGAGGTGCTGACCATCGAAAGCCCGTCGCGCATGCCGGAAGTGGGCAAGATCGCGGAAATCCGCGAGCCCATCGTCAAGGTCACCCTGTTCATGCCGCAGGAGTACGTTGGCCCCGTGATGACCCTGTGCAACAACAAGCGCGGCGCACAGATCAACATGAGCTATCACGGCCGGCAGGTGCATCTGGTATACGAGATCCCGCTGGCGGAAATCGTGCTGGACTTCTTCGACAAGCTCAAGTCGGTATCGCGCGGCTACGCGTCGATGGACTATGAATTCCTGGAATACCGCTCGGCCGACGTGGTGCGTGTGGATCTGCTGATCAACGGCGACAAGGTCGACGCGCTTTCCATGATCGTCCACCGCAGCAATGCGCGCTACCGGGCGCGCGACGTGGTGGCGCGCATGCGCGGCCTGATTCCGCGCCAGATGTTCGACGTGGCCATCCAGGCCGCCATCGGCGCCGAGGTCATCGCGCGCGAGAACGTCAAGGCCTTGCGCAAGAACGTATTGGCCAAGTGCTACGGCGGCGACATCACCCGCAAGAAGAAGCTGCTGGAAAAGCAGAAGGCCGGGAAAAAGCGCATGAAGCAGGTGGGCAGCGTGGAAATTCCACAGGAGGCCTTCCTGGCCATCCTGCAGGTGGAAGACAAGTAATACATAAAGAGCGAGAAGGCATCACATATGAGCTGGAACTTTGCGCTGATCCTGTTTGTCCTGCTGGTCGTCACCGGCATCATCTGGTTGTTGGACATCACCATCTTGCGCAAGGCGCGGCGCCGCAAGGGAGAAGAAGCCGCGGCGCGTTTCGACCCGGCCGTGATCGGCGACGCGCAGGAAACCGAAAGACTGCGGCGCGAAGCGGTGGAATCCGCCACGCGGGTGCCATGGTGGGTGGAGTACGCGGTCAGCTTTTTCCCCGTGATCCTGTTCGTGTTCATGCTGCGCTCCTTCGTGGTCGAGCCGTTCCGCATCCCCTCCGGTTCGATGCTGCCGACGCTGGAGTCCGGCGACCTGATCCTGGTGAACAAATTCAGCCGCGGCATCCGCCTGCCCATCATCGACAAGAAGGTGATGAATACCGGCGATCTCCAGCGCGGCGACGTGATCGTGTTCCGCTACCCCGTGGACCCGGACGTCGACTACATCAAGCGGGTGGTGGGTCTGCCGGGTGACGAAATTGCCTACCTGGACAAGAAACTATATGTAAACGGCCAGGAAGTTAAACATACGCGCGACGGCAACTATTTCGAGCCGGACCGGGTCGCCTACATCAATCGCTACAAAGAGAAATTGGGCGACGTTACGCACGATATCCTGCTGGATGAGGATAAATTCCAGGAATATGGCCCAATCTGGCAGTTCCCGCACCTGGATAACTGCCAGTACAGCCGCAATGGTGTGCGCTGCAAGGTGCCCGAAGGCGAATACTTCGCCATGGGCGACAACCGCGACAATAGCGCGGACAGCCGCTACTGGGGATTCGTTCCGGACGGTAATATCGTGGGCAAGGCCTTCTTCATCTGGATGAATTTTTCCGATCTGAGCCGGATCGGACGATTCCATTGACATGTCGCTCGACGCGCTTCAAACCCGTCTGGACCACCGTTTCCGCGATGCGGCCCTGTTGGAGCAGGCGCTGACCCATCGCAGCCACGGTGCGCGCCACAATGAACGGCTGGAATTCCTGGGCGACGCCGTCCTGAATTTCGTCGTGGCGTCCATGCTGTTCGAGCGTTTCAGCAAGATCGACGAAGGCGACCTGTCACGCCTGCGCGCCAACCTGGTCAAGCAGGCCTCGCTGGCCGACATCGCACAAAAGCTGGACCTCTCCCAGGACCTGCGCCTGGGCGAAGGCGAACTGAAAAGCGGCGGCTTTCGCCGTCCTTCCATCCTGGCCGATACGCTGGAAGCCATTTTCGGCGCCGTGTTCCTGGACAGCGGCTTCGATGCCGCGCGCCGCGTGATCGCCAAGCAGTATCAGCCCGTCCTGGCGACGGTGGATCCCAAGACCTTGGGCAAGGATGCCAAGACGCTGTTGCAGGAATTCCTGCAGGGCCGCAAGATGGCCTTGCCCGTTTATACGGTCATCGCCACGCACGGCGCCGCGCACAGCCAGCAGTTCGAAGTCGAATGCGCCATCCCGCCGCTGGACATCAAGGTGACCGCCCCCGGCGCCAGCCGCCGCGCCGCCGAGCAGTCCGCCGCCAAGCTGGCGCTGGACGCCGCGCTGGCCGCCAGTCCACCCAAGGCCGGCCGTCGCGCGCCGCGCGCGCGCAAGACCGCGCAGCTGTCGCTGCCGGTGGCCGTAGCCCAAGAAATCAAATGACCGAGCAGCAACAACCTACCCGATGCGGCTTCGTCGCCATCGTCGGACGACCCAACGTCGGCAAGTCCACGTTGAACAACGCGCTGATCGGCGGGAAGGTATCGATCGTCTCGCGCAAGGCGCAGACGACGCGCCATCGCATCCACGGGGTCCTGACCCGCGGCGCCGACCAGTTCGTGTTCGTCGATACGCCGGGCTTCCAGACCCGCCACGGCGGCACCATGAACCGGATGATGAATCGCGTCGTGACCCAGGCGCTGGCCGACGTCGATGTGGTCGTGCACGTGGTCGAGGCGGGCAAGTGGTCGGAAGGCGACGCCAAGCTGCTGCCGCTGCTGCCGGCCGGCGACCGCGCCATCCTGGCGGTGAACAAGGTCGATGCGATGAAGGACAGGAACAGCCTGTACCCCTATGTCGCCAAGGTGAGCGCGCTGCATGACTATGGCGCCGTCATACCGATCAGCGCCGAACGCAACCGGCAACTGGACGACCTGCTTGACGAAATCGCCAAGCGCCTGCCGGAAGGCGAACACATGTTCGAAGCCGACACGCTGACCGACCGGCCCATGCGCTTCATCGCCGCCGAACTGGTGCGCGAAAAGATCTTCCGCCTGGTGGGCGATGAACTGCCTTATGGCTGCACGGTCGTCATCGAACAGTGGGAAGAGAACGACAAGGGCGCGCGCGTCGCGGCCTGTATCGTCGTCGAGCGCGACAGCCACAAGCCCATCCTGCTGGGCGCCGGCGGCCAGCACATGAAGCGCATCGCCACCGAGGCACGCCTGGAAATCGCGAAGATGCTGGACAAGCCTGTGCACCTGGAAATCTATATCAAGGTGCGCAAGGGCTGGTCCGATCGCGAAGAGGCGCTGCGCGACCTGGGATATGAGTAAACGCGGCACCCGCGTCCAGGACACCACCGGCTACATGCTGCACGCCACGCCGTGGCGGGAAACCTCGCTGATCGTGCAGACCTTTTCGCGCGACCACGGCTGCGTGGCGCTGGTGGCCAAGGGCGCCAAGCGGCCGTATTCGGTGTTGCGGCCCGTGCTGTCGGCCTTCCAGCCCCTGATGCTGTCATGGTCCGGCGCAGGCGAGGTGAAAACGCTCACCCGCGCCGAAGTCGCAGGCATCCGGCCGCTGGGCGGCGCCCCGCTGATGTCGGCCTGGTACATGAACGAATTGCTGCTGCGGCTGCTGCCGCGCGAAGACGCGCATCCGGTGCTGTTCGACGCCTACGATACCGCCTTGACACAGCTGGCCGGCGGCACGCCGGCGGCTGGCGCGCTGCGGCGCTTCGAATGGACGCTGTTGAACGAAACCGGCTATGGCCTGGATGCGGCCACGCCGGACTTCGACGATGCAGCCGGCGAACCCCGGCTGCGGCAGGCCTTGCGCGACCGCCTGGGCGAAATCCTGGCGGGCCGTCCGCTGGCGACGCGCCGCGTGCTGCTGGATTTTCAGACGCGGCGCCTGTCGGCGCGCCTGCCCAGCAAGTAGCCGCAGGCGGCCCAGATCGCGGCGCAGGCCGCGCCCACCAGCGCCACCAGCGCCGCGCCCTGGCCCAGCGCATCCACGCCGGTCTTCACCCATGCGCTGGCCGCGTCGCCGGCTCGATAGACCACGGTGTCGATGAAGTTCTTGGCCTTGTACTTGGCTTCGGCGTCCACCGTGGTGAACACCATTTCGCGGCCGGGCCGCACCAGGGCATATTCGCCCACGCGGCGCAGCACCATTACCACGGCTAGCACGACAAAGACGGGCGCGACAGCCAGCACCAGGAAGCCGGCGCAGATGACCAGCGGCACGGCGGTCAGCAGGAAGGTGACGCCCAGGCGCTGCGCCAGGCGGCCGGTCAGGAACAGCTGGGTCACCATGGACAGGGCCTGTACGACGAAATCCAGCGCGCTGAACACGCGTATGCGTTCGGCGGACGAGGTAAAGGCATCGGCCACCAACCGCGCCTGTTCCATGTACAGGAAGGTGCTGGCCGTGGCCAATAGGACGACGAAAGCTGCCAGGCCAAGCAGCAGCGGCGAACTGAAGGTGCGCGTCGCGCCGGCGAGTATGCCGCCGCCGATGGGCCGGTCTGGAGAATCCGCAGCGCGTCCGACAGCGTCGGCTTCATCGGGCGTGACCGGCTCGGCCGCGCCGGCCGGGGGCGTGCCGGCACCCGCCACCTCGCGCCATCGCATCAACCACGATTTCATCGGCAGCGTCAGGGCCAGGCACAGCGCGGACAGCAGGATCAGCCCCGGCGCGCCCAGCGTGCCGGCCAAGGCCGCGCCCAGCACAGGTCCGGTCAGGCCGCCCGTGCTGGCGCCCGCGGCGATGAAGGCGAACAGACGCTTGGCCTGGTTGGTCCGGAAGACGTCCGCCATCAGGCTCCATGCGACCGACACGACGAACAGATTGAATACCGACAGCCAGACGTAGAACCCGCGCGCCGCCCATAAATCGTCCGGCCGTGCGTACAACCAGGCCGCGAAGGCCGCCAGCGACGCGGCGAAGAAGGCATAGGTCCAGGTCACGAAGCTGGCGCGCGGCACGCGCCGCGCCAGCCAGCCAAAGCAGGGAACCGCGGCCAGCATGACCACGAAGGTCGCGGTGAAGAGCCATTGCAGCTTGTCCACGCCGGCGGCGATACCCAACGTCTCGCGTATCGGCCGCAGCATGAAATAGCCGGTGAACAGGCAAAAGAAGAAGGCGAAGCCGCAAAGCGCCGCCCACCCTTCGCCGGCATGGATGTTCAGCGCGCGTCGCAGGCGCTGCAGCGTCCTTGCCGACGCCGCCCGCGGTTCGTGCGCAGGAGGCGGACGCCGGTCGCCGCCGTCCGGGACGGGGGAGGGGATGTCCGCCACGGCGCGTCAGGCGAACAGGCCGGCGATGCGTTCGCGCATGGCGGCGTCGGGCAGCCGCCCGTAGCCGGCCCGCAGGTTGTCCTGCATGTTGGCGGGCTTGGACGTGGCCGGGATGACCGCCGTCACTGCCGGGTGACCGACGATGAACTTCAGGAAAACCTGCGCCCAGGAGGTGCAGTCGATATCCGCCGCCCAGGGTGGCAACGGCTTGCCCTTCACCTGCCGGAACAGGGCGCCGTCCTGGAACGGACGGTTGATCAGCACCGCCACCCCGTGCGCCTGGCAGGCCGGCAGCAGCCGCCTTTCGGCGCCACGGGCCGTCACGGACAGGTTGATCTGCACGAAATCCGGTTTCTCGCGCTCCACCAGCGCGGCCAGGTCGTCCTGGGCGGATTCCGTGTAGTGCGTGATGCCGATGTAGCGCGTCACGCCTTGCTGCTTCAGTTCGCGCAGCAGGGCGAGTTGGGTGGAGGTGTCGATCAGGTTGTGGACCTGGATCAGGTCCAGCTTGCGCGTGCGCAGGGCGGTTTCCGAATTGCGCACCTGGCGCATGCCGCTATCACGGCCGGTCGTGCCGATCTTGGTCGCCAGGAAGACCTGGTCGCGTCCCTGCAGGCGGGCCAGGAGTTCGCCCGTGACGGCTTCGGCGTTGCCGTAGCTGGGCGCGGTATCGATGATGGCGCCCTTGCCCGCCGCGGCGAGCAGTTGCCGGGTGACGTCCTGCAACGGCGCCAGTTCGGCCGCATTCCCCGGCGATACGTCGAAGGTATCGGCGGTGCCCAGCCCGATCACGGGCAGGGTCTCGCCGGTGGAGGGGATGGGCCGGCGGTGCATGGCCGCCGCGCCTGGCGCCGGCGGCGTCCCTGGCGTGCCTCCCGCCCTCTGGGCATGGGCGGGCACGGCATGCAGCATCCACCCGGGCGCCAGGGCGGCGATGGGCGCGTTCAGCAGGAAACGTCGGCGGGTCGGCATGCTGGTGTACTCCGAAAAGAAAAGGGGCTCATCGCGAGCCCTGAATCTGTCGGCGGCGGGGCCGATGGCCCCGCCGCGGTACGAAATCGGAATTGCCGCCTGCCGGCGATCAGTTCCGGTTGCCGCCGCTGAACGCGCTGAGCAGCATCAGCAGGTTGGAGAAGACGTTGTACACGTCCAGATAGATGGCCAGCGTGGCGGATACGTAGTTGGTTTCGCCGCCGTTGACGACGCGCTGCAGGTCCACCAGCATGAAGGCCGAGAAGATCACGATGGCCAGGACCGAGATGGTCAGCATCAGCGCGGGCAGCTGCAGGAAGATATTGGCCAGCGCCGCCACCAGGATGATGATGGCGCCCGTGAACAGCCACTTCTGCATATTGGACAGGTCGCGCTTGATGGTCGTCGCCATGGTGGCCATGGCGCCGAACACCACGGCGGTGCCGCCGAAGGCCATCATGATCAGCTGCGAGCCATTGCCTAGCCCTAGCACGAAGCCCAGCAGGCGCGACAGCATGATGCCCATGAAGAAGGTGAAGGCCAGCAGCAGGGCGACGCCCAGGCTGGATTCCTTGTTCTTCTCGATGGCGAACATCAGCCCGAAGGCCCCCACCAGGAAAATGATGGCCGACAGCCCGGGGCTGGCGCCCATGACCTGGTTCAGTCCGGTGTACAGACCCACCGCCGCGCCCAGCACGGTCGGGATCAGGGAAAGGGCGAGCAGCCAGTAGGTATTGCGCAGGACGCGATTGCGAACCACCTCGCCCGGTACGCCGGCGTAGGTACCGGCGCGATTGAAGGGGGAAGGACGATAATCGTTCATGTGACGAGCTCCTGATAGGGGGCCATTCCGCGATGGCTATGGTGCTTTGACGTCAACGCGGCCTGACAGTTCCCTGAATTATAACGGCGAGTGAACACAGATTAACGCAGACCGCCTTGCCGCGGTAGAGGGCGATTCCCGTCGCCTGCTGCTTCGACCGGCGGACGCATGCGGCGTTCCGCGGGAAGGCGGGACCCGGCCGCCGGGCGACCACTCAACCGGGACGCAGGCGGCGGACGACGCGGTCGACCAGGTCAGGCAATTCGGCTTCCAGCGACTGCCGGACGTGGGCCATGGCCTCGTCCAGGGCCTGCTGGACCGTGTGTTCCAGCTCCGCCTGCAGGGCGGCGCGCAGGACCGGGTCCGGCGGCAGGGCAGCCGTGGCGTGGGCGACGACCTCGGTCAGCACCGGCGGTTCGTTGTAGGTGTCGATCTTTTGCGTCAGGGTGGGGATGGCGGGATCGGTATCTCGGTATTCCATGGTTCCTCCTGGGAGCCGTGCGCCGCCGGCCGGATCGCGGGATCGGCGGTTCAGTTGGCGGCCTTGGCGCCGATGGCGTGGCTATGCGGGGATTCCCCCTGGGCCACGTAGGCTCGCCAGCGCTGCCTTGCCGCGGGACGGTCGTCGCCGTCGGCGGACACGATTTCCAGTATGCGCGCAAACGCCTGGTAGCCGGGCGGGCAGTCGTCGTCCAGGTTCAGCAGCCAGGGGGCGGGCCGGTCGGCGGCGGGCGTCGCCGCCGCCGCGGGATCCGCCGCGGTCAGCACCACCGGCGTGTCGGCGGCCAACGGGTCGGTCGCCAGCACGTGCGGGACGAAGGAGATATCGTCGAACGCCCACAGCATGCGGTCGAAGGCGTTCAGCCGCACCGGGTCCGCGCAATACACCACCAGCGGCTGTCCGGCCAGGTATTGCTTGCGCGCCACCTGGCAGGCGGTGCGCAGCCGGTCAGGGGCGCCGAAGGCGAAATCGATGCGGGCCATGGTGGTGCGTTGTGGCGCTCGGTCAGAGCTGGTTCAGCAGGTATTGCATCAGCAGCGGCACCGGACGCGCGGTGGAACCCTTTTCCTTGCCGCCGCGCCAGGCCGTGCCGGCGATGTCCAGGTGCGCCCAGGGGTAGGCCTTGGCGTAGCGTGACAGGAAGCAGGCGGCCGTGACGGCGCCGGCCGGGGGGCCGCCGATATTCGCCATATCGGCAAAATTGGACTTCAGCTGTTCCTGGTAGGCATCGTCCAGCGGCATGCGCCAGGCGGTATCCAGCGATTCCCGGCCGGCGCGCAGCAACGCGTCCGCCAAGGCGTCGTTCTTGGAGAACAGCCCGCTGTTGACGCTGCCCAGCGCGACCACGCAGGCGCCCGTCAGGGTGGCGATGTCCACGACCGCGGCGGGCTTGAAGCGTTCGGCGTAGGTCAGGGCGTCGCACAGGATCAGGCGGCCTTCGGCGTCGGTATTCAGGATTTCGATGGTCTGTCCCGACATGCTGGTGACCACGTCGCCGGGCTTGTTGGCCTTGCCGCTCGGCATGTTCTCGCAGGTGGGGATCAGGCCGATCACATCCAGCGGCAATTGCAGCTCGGCCAGCGCGCGGAAGGCGCCCAGCACGCTGGCGGCGCCACACATGTCGAATTTCATCTCGTCCATCGTGGCGGCGGGCTTGATGGAGATGCCGCCCGAGTCGAAGGTGATGCCTTTGCCCACCAGCACGATGGGGCCGGCATTGCCATCCTTGGCGGGCTTGCGCGCCGCCGGCTTGCCGGCGTGGCGCAGCACGATGAAGCGCGGCGGTTCGTCGGATCCACGCGCCACGGACAGGAAGGCGCCCATGCCCAGGGCTTCGATCTGCTTGCGGTCCAGGACCTGGACCTTCACGGTCTTGTAGGCGCGCGCCAGCTTCTGGGCGGTTTCGCCCAGGTAGGTGGGCGTGCAGAGATTGCCCGGCATGTTGCCCAGCGTGCGCGCCAGGTCCATGCCATTGGCGATGGCGCCGCCTTCGCGCAGGCCGGCCTGGACCTGCGTGGCATCGCCGCGTTCGATGCAGTGGACGACCTTGCGCAGCTTGGGCCGGGCGTCGCGATCGGGCTTGCCCAGGCTTTCGTCATAGTGATAGGTGGCGTTGCCCGCGCCTATCGCCGCCAGGCGCGCGCGGGCGCGGATGGGCGTGCCTTCCAGCGGCACGGACACCAGCGTCGAGGCGCCTTCGGTCAGTTGCGCGCCGACGCAATAGGCGGCGAAAGCCTGTTCCGCCGCGGCGTGGACGCGCGCCGAGTATTCGTCCTGCTTGCCCAGGCCCACCAGGACGACGCGCTGCGCGGCGACGCCCGGCAGGGAACGCAGGACCAGCGTGCTGCCCTGGCGGCCGCGGAATTCCGTTTTCACCACCGTGCGCAGCGCGCCGTTGCTGGCGCGATCGATCAGGTCGGCGGCGGCGGTCAGCACGCCGTCGGCGAAGACGCCGACCGCCAGGGCGGCCGTCTTGACCTGGTGCAGGGAGGCGGTGCTGTGTGTGCTAAATTCCAGTGACATTGAAGGCGTTCCCTTGTGCGTCGATAATAGTCAGCGATTATCCCGCATATTCTCCCATGTCCCTATTCAAGCGTTCTGTCGTCAGCGAGATCACGAGTCACGCTGGCGTTGTGTTTTCCACCCTGGTGGTGGTGTGGCTCAGCGTCCTGCTGGTCCGCCTGCTGGGCGACGCCGCCAGCGGCAACATCGGCCCGGACGTGGTGCTGGGCCTGGCTGCCTTCTCCACGATCACGGCGCTGCCGACCATCATGTCGGTGGCGCTGTTCATCGCCGTGCTGACCACGGTGACGCGCAATTACCGTGAATCCGAAATGGTGGTCTGGTTCGCCAGCGGCCTGTCGCTGGCCGACTGGCTGCGGCCCGTCATGCGCGTGGCCGTGCCGGTCGCGGCCATGGTGGCGGTGCTGACCTTGGCCGCTTCGCCCTGGGCCTATCGCCAGATCGGCGAATATCGCGAGCGCTTCGAGCAGCGTTCCGATCTGTCCAAGGTCACGGCCGGGCAGTTCGGCGAATCGCAGGACGGCGCGCGCGTCTTCTTCGCCGAAGAGCCCGTCAAGAAGGGCGACGAGCTGGGCCACGTGTTTGCGCGCGTCATCGATCCCGAATGGCTCAGCGTGCTCACCGCCTCCAGCGCGCGCACGGAAAACATGCCCAACGGCGATCGCTTCCTGGTGCTGGGCGCGGGCCACCGCTACGACCTGAAGCCGGGCTCGGCGGAATTCCGCATGTCGACGTTCGACCACTACGGCGTGCGGCTGGAAAGCAAATCCACCGAGGATCCCGCCACCGAGGCGCGCGCCGCGGCCGAGCGATCCAGCAAGGCGCGCAGCACCCTGCAACTGATGGAAGACAACACCGTCAATGCCTGGTCCCAGGTCATGTGGCGGATCTCCATGCCCCTGGCCGCCCTGATCCTGGCAATCATGGCCATCCCGCTGGGCGCCGTGAATCCGCGCCTGGGCCGGTCCGGCGACCTGCTGATCGCGGGCCTGGTGGCGCTGCTGTACATGAACCTGATCAACCTGTTCCGCGCCTGGATCGGCGACGGCCGTATTCCGTTCGGGCTGGGATGGTGGCCGGTCCATGCGGCGGTGCTGGCCTTTGCCGCGTATCTCTTCTTGCGGCGGCTACGGGTCAAGGCGCCCAAGAATACCGGCGGGCCCAGGCCCCCGGCGCCGGACGCCGCGACGACCTGATCGTTCGCCGGTTTCCACCTTGCTCCTCGCTGGGTCCGCCTCTACACTGGCCGGACAACGGCCGGGTCCGTCGCAACCCTGACGGACACCGGCACCCACGATTCCCACAAGGAAACAGGAGGAGACCATGTCCGAAGCCCCGCGTATTCCGCTGCTGATCGGCGGCGAACGCATCCAGTCGCGCGCCACCGAGTGGCGCGACGTCATCAACCCGGCCACGCAGGAAGTCGTCGCCCGGGTTCCCTACGCCACCCCCGACGAGCTGGACCAGGCCGTCGCCAACGCCCGGGAAGCCTTCAAGGCCTGGCGCAACAGCGGCCAGGCCACGCGCATGCGCGTGATGCTGAAACTGCAGCAGTTGATGCGCGAGAACACTGGCAAGCTGGCGGAACTGATCACGCGCGAGCACGGCAAGACCCTGCCCGATGCGGAAGGCGAAGTCGGGCGCGGCCTGGAAGTGGTTGAACACGCCTGCTCGATCGCCAATCTGCAGCTCGGCGAGTATGCGGAAAACGCCGCCTCCGGCATCGATGTCTACACGCTGATCCAGCCGCTGGGCGTGTGCGCGGGCATTACGGCATTCAACTTCCCGGTCATGCTGCCGTGCTTCATGTTTCCCATCGCCGTGGCCTGCGGCAATACCTTCGTGCTGAAGCCTTCCGAGCAGGATCCTTCGGCATCGCTGTTCCTGGCGGAGCTGGCGCTGGAAGCCGGCCTGCCGCCAGGTGTGCTGAACGTGGTGCATGGCGGCGCCGACATTGCCAATGCGCTGTGCGAGCATCGTGACGTCAAGGCGGTATCGTTCATCGGCTCGACCCGTGTCGGCACCGAGATCTATCGCCGCGCGTCGGACGCCGGCAAGCGCTGCCAGGCGATGATGGGCGCCAAGAACCATTGCGTGATCCTGCCGGACGCGGACCCGGAGGTCGCCCTGAACCAGTTGCTGGGCGCGGCTTTCGGCGCCGCCGGCCAGCGCTGCATGGCGACGTCGGTGGCGGTATTCGTGGGGGCCTCGCGTGACTGGCTGCCCGAATTCGTCGCACGCGCCAGGCAGTTGAAAGTGAACGCCGGCACCGATCGCACGGCCGACCTGGGGCCGCTGGTATCCCAGGCCGCCAAGGCGCGCGTCGAAGGATTGATCCAGCACGGCGTGGAAGAGGGCGCGGAACTGCTGCTGGATGGCCGCGGCATCCAGGTGTCCGGCTTCGAACAGGGCAATTTTGTCGGTCCCACCATATTCGGCGGCGTACGCGGCGATATGAAGATCTATACGGAAGAGATCTTCGGTCCCGTGCTGTGCGTCACGGGCGTCGACACGCTGGAAGACGCCGTCGATTTCATCAATGCCAACCCCAACGGCAACGGGGTGGCCCTGTTCACGCAGGATGGCGGCGCGGCGCGCTACTTCCAGAACAACATCGACGTGGGGCAGGTGGGGATCAACATTCCCATCCCGGTGCCGGTCGCGTGGTTCAGCTTCACGGGCTCGCGCGGCTCCAAGCTGGGCGACTTGGGACCGAACGGCAAGCAGGCGGTGCAGTTCTGGACGCAGACCAAGACTGTGACCGCGCGCTGGTCGGCGCATGGACGGACGGTGAATACGACGATCACCATGCGTTGAGCGGCAAATAAACGGCTTACGTTGCGCTAGTGCAGCAACTGGGGTGTCAATCCCAGTGCATCCGCAGCCTTTGCAAGCCGTTTGTCCCGAGTCCACAGGGTCGTGCCGGGCTGCAATCGTGCGGAGGCCAGCAGCGATGTGTCCACGTAACCAATGCCGCGATTGAATAGTTGTTCGCGCTCGATGAGAAAGAGCGTTTCATCGGGCGTGGCAACCGGCGCGTTCGGTAGATCGCGCAACGCGCCGAGCACGGTCTCACGATTTTTCAGGCTGCCCAATGCAATCTCGGCGATCACGAAGGGATGCGCGAGGACTAGTCCGTTCGTCAGCAAGTCAACCAGAACGGGGTCGGCCGCATTGATGTGGTCGATCCATACGGACGTATCGACCAAGATCATTCCGTGCCCTGCCGACGGCGCGGGGCGGCTTCAACGCCGGGTTGGCTTCCGCCCAGGGCGATAAGCCGCTTGGCCGCTTCGCGCTGGATCAGGGCCTTGAGTGCTTCACGTACCAGCGCCGTTTTCTCTTCGAGGCCGGTGTAGGCTTGTGCCTTGGATAGAAGATCGTCATCGAGTGCGATTGTGGTTCGCATGGCGCACCTCAGATTTTGGAGGCATAGATTTTATCATCAGGTGATGTCAAGCACCGTGTCTTTGACGATAGGGCGGTTTGCGCTGGTATCTCCTTGTAGGGCAGAAGCATAGACGTTTAAGTAATTTAGAAATATCTCTATATTACTTATAATTGGGTTCCTCCAACGGGATCCGCTTCATGAACCTGCAACAGTTCCGCTTTGTGCGCGAGACCATACGCCGCGACTTCAACCTGACGGAAGCCGCGCGCATGCTGTACACGTCGCAACCCGGCGTCTCCAAGGCCATCATCGAGTTCGAGGATGAACTCGGAGTCAAGATATTCGAACGCCACGGCAAGCGCATCAAGGGCCTGACCAAGCCCGGCCTGGCGGTATCGCAGGTGATCGACCGCATCATGCGCGAAGTCGACAACCTGAAGAAGGTCAGCGACGAGTTCGCGCGGCGGGACGAAGGCGGCCTGATCATCGCCTGCACGCATACGCAGGCGCGCTATCTGTTGCCGCGCGTGATTCCGGCGTTTCGCCGGCAGTTTCCCAAGGTGCACCTGTCGCTGGCCGAAGGCAGTCCCGGCCAATTGGCCGAAATGGTGCTGCACGAGCAGGCCGACCTGGCCATCGCCACGGAATCGCTGGCCCTGACGCCGGGGCTGGCGACGCTGCCTTGCTATACCTGGGAACATACGGTGGTCGTGCGGCCTGATCATCCGCTCGCGGAGCTGACGTCCAGCGAGGCCAAGCGCCTGACCCTGCAACAACTGGCGGCCTATCCGCTGGTGACCTATGACCGCGCCTTTACCGGACGGACCACCATCGACGAGGTCTTCGCCTCGCAAGGCGTGCATCCGGATATCGTGCTGGAAGCCATCGACGCCGACGTGATCAAGACCTATGTCGACGTCGGGCTGGGCATCGGCATCATCGCGGGCGTGGCCTATGACCCGCGCCGCGACAGCAACCTGGTGGGCCTGCCGGTGGGACACTTGTTCGGCACGCACACGACGCGGGTGGGGATCAAGGCGGGCGTGTTCCTGCGCGACTACGTCTACACCTTCATCGAGATGCTGTCGCCGGGGCTGAACCGGCAGGTCGTGACGGAAGCGGTGCAGGGCGTGGAGTAATAGCGGGATGCCGCGCGATGCCGCCGGCGGACTGGCATCGCGGCACCGCGTCGTGCGCGGCAAGCTATACGGCAGAGATGGCCGATAGCGAAATTAAATGAGAATCCATCTCATTTACTTGCTCTAAAAAACAAGAATCATTATCATTAACCCACGATCAACGACGCAACGAGGTCTGTCATGTCGACGGCACTTAGCGCAGTGGTGGTGGGCGCGGACCGGCTGGGCAATATTCCGGATCTGCTCAAGGGACACAATATCGCGATCACGCATCACATCAGCGGCCGCGATCCTTCCCATCAGAAACGCGGGCTGGCGCTGCCCACGGGTACGCAGCTGGTGATTCTGCTGACCGACTTTCTCGGTCACAACGTAATGAAGACGTTCCGCCAATCCGCGCAGCGTTCCGGCATCCGCGTGGTGGCCTGCCGCCGGTCGGTGTGCAGCATGCAGCAGGCGCTGGCGCAATGCGGCTTGTGCGGCCGTGGGGCGAGCGCGGCGTCGTAACGTCCCGAATCTGGCGGTGCATTCGTGATCGGAACGGTTGCCCGACCGCACATGCGTGGTTCAGCAGTACGGCATGGCTCGGCTACGATACGGTATTACACACCGGCAATACCCGAGCTCAACGCCTCGAGCCGTCGGCCGACCATCGATACAGACGACACATCTCCATGCCGGGCATGCCAGGCCCCCCGCAAGCCGACCCACTCGCGCTGGACGCACTGATCGAGCAGTGCCGGTGCCGGGTGGCCCGCGATCCGCGCGATGCGTCAGCGCATCTGGATCTTGCCGAAGCACTGCTGTTGTCTGGCCGGTTGGCGGAAGGCTGGCCGGAATACGAATGGCGATACGGGCTGCCCGGCGTGCCATCGCCCATGCCAATTGCCGAGGGCCGACCCCAATGGGACGGCTCGCCCATGCCGCATGGAACCCTGGTGCTGGTGGCGGACCAGGGTTATGGCGACGTGATCCAGTTCTGCCGCTACATTCCTGCGGTCAGGTCGCGTTGTTCAAACGTGACGGTGGCGTGCAGCCCCGAGATGCTGCCGATCGTCACGCAAATGGCGCCGGCCGCCCGCTGCGTGACCCGCTGGAGCGATATCGGCGCTTTCGATGCATGGTGTCCGCTGTCGGGCCTTCCCATGCGATTTGGCACCGTGCTGGAGACCGTACCGGCGTCCGCCGCGTATCTGAAGGCGGATCCGGCGCGGGTGGCCGCGTGGCGCAAAGGCCTGGACGAACTGCTACCCAGCCGTTTTTGGCGCATCGGGCTGGTGTGGGCCGGCCGTCCTACACACCGACACGATGCCCGGCGCTCGCTGCGCCTGGCGCAATTGGCGCCGCTGGCAGATCTGCCGGATGTGGCGCTGGTGGCGCTGCAACTGGGGCCCGCGCAGCAGGAGATCGACGGCTATCGCGGCGCGGCGCCGCTGGTCAACGCCGGCGGGGCCTTGGGCGACTTCGGCGAGACAATGGCCGCCATCGCTTGCCTGGATCATGTCGTTTCAGTCGATACCGCGCCGGCGCATCTGGCCGGCGCCCTCGGATGCCCGGTGTCGCTGCTGCTTGCGCATATGCCGGACTGGCGCTGGTTGTCAGATCGGCGCGATACGCCGTGGTATCCGGCCATGTCCCTGTACCGCCAACCCGCGCCGGGACGATGGGACCCTGCGATCGCCGCCGTGGCGCGGGATCTCGCGGGCCGCTGAAACGAACATGGGCCCCGTCTGGGGCCCATGCAGGCATGTCGTCGGCAGGCGGGGGCCTAGCGTTGCGCGCGGGCCGATGCCACCAGCGTCGTGTCGATGCGGCGGGCGCCGTTGTAGCGCGCGTTCCAGTAAGCCATGTCCATGCGCTCGATGCGTACCACGCCGCCCTTGCTGGGCGAATGCACGAAGCGATCTTCGCCAAGATAGATGCCGACGTGGGAGTAGCGGCGGCCCATGGTATTGAAGAACACCAGGTCGCCGACCTGCAGGTCGTTGCGCGCCACCGGCGTGCCGACCTGGAACATTTCGGCCGCGGTGCGCGGCAGCTTCAGGCCCAGCGATTGTTCGGCGACGTAGCCGACCAGACCGCTGCAATCGAAACCGGTGCTGGGCGTGCCGCCGCCGGAGCGGTAGCGGATGCCAAGGTAATTCAGCGCCTCGCCCGCGAGCATGGTGTTGTCGGTGGTGGCGCTGCTGCCGGGATAGCTGGCGGTGCGGCTGCCGCCGCGGCGCAGCTTCTGCGCCAGCAGCATGCCGATGGGATCGTCGGCGTCGGCGGTGGTCCAGGCGGCGTCGTAGGCGTCCTGGTCAAAGCCGGTGTAGGCGGTGTCGCGCTGGGCGCCGGTGTTGGCGCAGCCCGCCAGGATGGCCATGGCGGCCATGATGCCGCCGATGCGCAGGGCGCGGCCCTGCCTGGCTAGAAAACGATAAAAGGATAGCGTGCGGTAGTCGTATCGTTGCATTGTTCGCTTGAAGGCAGGGGTGACCCTGCCTGGAAGACGACGGACGACCGCCGTTTGGGAAATTTCTGAGGGGCGATTCTACCAAAACTTGCGTATAGCTCCATTGCGGGCAGCGTATACGCCAGACCTCATCCCGCGCGCGCTTTGGCGCACAACATCGGACGGATAGAATCGGCGATAAAAATCTCGAAAGAGCGCGCTGCGGTGGTGGGGGCGTGCGCGGCGACAGGCGCCAGCGTTGCAACTTCCCACCGTGCAGACTCGGACAGTTCGTAAACATCGTCAAAATCTGCAACAACTGCAAGATAACAGGAGACAGCGATGCGAAAAACCCGGGTTTTCCACTACTCGTCCATTCATCATCCGGAAACATTTTGGCACAGGGAGTCAGGCCGGATCCACTGGGACGTGGCACCGGAAACCGTGCTGGACTTCAGCCGGCCGCCTTTCGCACGCTGGTTCGTGGGGGGATGCACCAATCTGTGCTTCAACGCCGTGGATCGCTGGCTCCCCCATCAGGCCGATAGACAGGCGCTGATCTGGGTATCCACCGAGGTCGATGAGGAAAGGATATATACGCGCCAACAGCTGTTCGACGAAGTCAACGTGGCGGCGGCGATGCTGCGGGAGCAGGGCGTCGGCCCGGGGGACCGGGTGTTGATCTACATGCCCATGGTACCGGAGGCCGTGTTCATGATGCTCGCGTCCGCACGGCTGGGCGCCGTGCATTCGGTGGTGTTCGGAGGATTTGCCTCGCACAATCTGGCGCAGCGCATCGACGACGCCCAGCCCAAGGTCATCGTCTCGGCCGACGCCGGGTCGCGCGGCGGCAAGGTCACGCCCTACAAGCCGCTGCTGGACAAGGCCCTGGCGATGAGCGCCGCGCAGCCCGAGGCCATCATCATGCTGGACCGAGGCTTGGGCAGCGGCAGCGAAGGCCCGGCGAGCGGCGGGCCGGCCGGCCACGATCCGCGCGTGCATGACTATGCCGCCTTGCGCGCGCGCCATGCCGGCGCCCGGGTACCCGTGGCCTGGATGCCGTCGGACGCGCCCAGCTATATCCTGTATACCTCCGGCACCACCGGCAAGCCCAAGGGCGTGCAGCGCGACATCGGCGGCTATGCCGTGGCGCTGGCGGCCTCGATGGAGTACATCTTCGACGGCAAGCCGGGCGAAACCTTCTTCTGCACCAGCGACATCGGCTGGGTCGTGGGCCATTCCTATATCGTCTACGGGCCGCTGATCGGCGGCCAGGCCACCGTGCTTTACGAAGGCACGCCGGTGCGCCCCGACGGCGCCATCCTGTGGCGGCTGATCGAACGCCACAAGGTGAATACGCTGTTCTC
Source organism: Bordetella genomosp. 8 (assembly GCF_002119685.1). Classification (NCBI taxonomy): domain Bacteria; kingdom Pseudomonadati; phylum Pseudomonadota; class Betaproteobacteria; order Burkholderiales; family Alcaligenaceae; genus Bordetella; species Bordetella genomosp. 8. The sequence continues at coordinate 1,844,452 of NZ_CP021108.1, forward strand.
GGCGCCGACGGCGGTGCGCGTGCTCAAACGCCAGGATCCGGAACTGCTGCGCAGGCACGACGTGTCGTCCCTGCGCGCGATCTACCTGGCCGGGGAGCCGCTGGACGAGCCGACCGCTCGCTGGATAGGCGAAGGCCTGGGCAAGCCGGTGATCGACAACTATTGGCAGACGGAAAGCGGCTGGCCCATCCTGTCAGGTCAGCCGGGCGTGGAGCGGGTCCCGACCCGCTTCGGCAGTCCTTCCTTCCCATGCTATGGCTTCGACGCCAGGGTGGTCAGCGAAACCACCGGCGAGGACCTGGGGCCGGGACAGAAGGGCGTGGTCGCGATCGTGCCGCCGTTGCCGCCGGGTGCCATGACGACCATCTGGGGCGATGACGAACGCTTCGTGCGCACCTATTTCGAATCCATCCCGGGCCGCCAGGTGTATTCGACCTTCGACTGGGGCATCGTCGACGAAGACGGCTACTGGTACATCCTGGGCCGGACCGACGACGTGATCAACGTGGCCGGGCATCGGCTAGGCACGCGTGAAATCGAGGAAGCGGTGAGCAGCCATGCCCAGGTCGCCGAATGCGCGGTGGTGGGCGTTGCCGATGGGCTGAAGGGCCAGGTGGCGGAAGCCTTCGTGGTGCTCAAGAAAGAGCCCGCGGACCGCGCCGCCTTGGCCGCGCTGGAAGGCGATATGATGCGCGTGGTCGAAGAGCAGCTGGGCGCGGTGGCGCGGCCGGCGCACATCCGCTTCGTCGGGGCCTTGCCGAAAACGCGTTCGGGCAAGGTGCTGCGGCGGGCGATCGTCGCGGTCTGCGAAGGCCGGGACCCCGGCGATCTGCCGACCATCGAAGATCCGAATGCGCTGGAAAAGATCAAGGAATCCCTCACATGATCAGCAAGCCCGTCCTGACCGCCGAAGACGTCAAGAAAATCCTGGCCGCGGCCGAAGCCCATGCCTCGAAGAACCAATGGCCGGTGACCATCGCGGTCGCCGACGACGGCGGTCATCTGCTGGGCATGCTGCGGCTGGACGGCGCCGCGCCGGTCAGCGCGCATATCGCGCCGGCCAAGGCCCACACCGCCGCCATCGGCCGCCGTGAATCGCGCCTGTATGAAGAAAGCATCAACGGCGGGCGCTATGCGTTCCTGTCGGTGCCGGCCATGACCGGCATGCTGGAAGGCGGTGTGCCCATCGTTGCCCAGGGGCAGGTGATCGGTGCCGTGGGTGTGTCGGGCGTGAAGGCGTCGGAAGACGCGGAAACGGCCAAGGCGGGCATCGCGGCGCTGGGGCTATGACTTCGTCGCCCACGCCGGAGCGGCCGGCGGCGGATGCCATGCCGGACGCCGCCACGGCGCGGCACCCCGCGGGCGACGCCCCCGCCCACGGACCGGCCCTGCAAGGCAGCCTGAACGCGGGCGTCACCCGGCGCGAAGTGTGGTCCTGGGCGATGTACGACTTCGCCAATTCAGGCTACACGACCGTCATCCTGACGACCGTCTTCAGTGCCTATTTCGTCGGCGTGGTGGGCGGCGGCGCCCACTGGGCCACGCTGGCCTGGACCGGCGCGCTGTCGGTTTCCTACCTGGCGATCATGCTGACCATGCCCAGCCTGGGCGCGCGGGCGGATGCGCGCGGCGCCAAGCGCAAGCTGCTGTTCGCCAGCACCGTCGGGTGCATCCTGGCCACGCTGACCTTGACGCAGGCCGGCCCCGGCGACGTATGGCCGGCGCTGATCGGCATCGCGGTGTCCAACTATTTCTATTGCGTGGGCGAGTCCGCGGTGGCGTCCTTCCTGCCGGAACTGGCGCGGCCTCACGCGCTGGGCCGGGTGTCCGGCTGGGGCTGGAGCTTCGGCTATTGCGGCGGCATGCTCAGCCTGGGCCTGTCGCTGGTGGTCGTTTCGATGGCCCAGGCACGCGGCGAAAGCGCGCCGCAGTTCGTGCCCTGGGTGGTGGCGGTGACCTGCGTCGTGTTCGCGCTGTCGGCGCTACCTTCCTTCCTGTGGCTGCGCGAACGGGCGCGGCCGCGCGAGCGCGCCGAAGCCAGTCCCGACATGCTGGGCCAGTTGCTGCGCGCCTGGCGCGATATCGGCCGTCATCACGTGCAGTTCAGGCGGTTGTTGATGTGCGTGGCCTGCTACCAGGCCGGCATCGCGGTCGTGATCACCCTGGCGGCGGTGTACGCGGAGCAGGCCATGGGATTCAAGATGGCCCAGATCATGATGCTGGTGTTCGTGGTCAACATCGCGGCGGCCGCGGGCGCCTTTCTTTTCGGCTACCTGCAGGACCGCATCGGCCACAAGCGGGCGCTGGCGATGACGCTGTGCGGCTGGATCGCCATGGTGCTGATCGCGTATGCGGCCGTCACGGTGGGTGTGTTCTGGATCGCCGCCACGCTGGCGGGCCTGTGCATGGGCACCAGCCAGAGCGCGGGCCGCGCCATGGTCGGCGCGCTGGCGCCGGAAAAAAGGCTGGCCGAATTCTTCGCGTTGTGGACGTTCGCCGTGCAGCTGGCCGCGGTCGTCGGGCCATTGACCTATGGACTGGTAACCTGGGTAACCCATGGCAACCATCGCCTGGCAATACTGGTGACCGGCCTGTTCTTCGTCGGCGGCCTGGTGCTCCTGCGCCGCGTGGACCTGTCGCGCGGCATGGCCGAACGCGAGGCCTAGGCGCTACTATCGTCGTATCCCTTCCGTACGCAATACAGTCATGACTTCCCATACCTTCTTCTGCGTGGACGGCCATACCTGCGGCAACCCGGTGCGCATGGTCGCGGGCGGCGCGCCGGTGCTGCAAGGCGCGAACATGGTCGAAAAGCGCGCGCATTTCCTGCGCGACTACGACTGGATACGCACCGGCCTGATGTTCGAACCGCGCGGCCACGACATGATGTCGGGCGCGATCCTGTATCCGCCCACGCGGCCGGACTGCGACATCGCCTTCCTGTTCATCGAGACCTCGGGCTGCCTGCCGATGTGCGGCCACGGCACCATCGGCACGGTCACGATGGCACTGGAACGCGGCCTGGTGACGCCGCGCGAGCCGGGCGTGCTGCGCATCGATACGCCCGCCGGCCTGGTGGAAGCCCGCTATGAACAGGACGGCCCGTACGTGAACAGCGTGCGCATCACCAACGTGCCGTCCTTCCTGTATGCCACCGGGCTGGAAGCCGAAGTCGAAGGGCTGGGACTGGTCAAGGCCGACGTCGCCTATGGCGGCAATTTCTACGCCATCGTGTCGCCGCAGCAGGCTTTTGCGGGACTGGAACATGTGCAGCCGTCCGATCTGCTGCGCTGGAGTCCGCGCCTGCGGCAGGCCTTCGGCAGCAAGTATGAGTTCGTCCATCCGGAAAACCCGGCCATCAACGGCCTGTCCCACGTGCTGTGGACGGGTACGCCGCAGCATCCGGAAGCCCACGCCCGCAACGCGGTGTTCTATGGCGACAAGGCCATAGACCGGTCGCCCTGCGGCACCGGCACGTCGGCGCGCATGGCGCAGTGGGCGGCGCAGGGCAAGCTGGACGTGGGCAGCGATTTCGTGCACGAAAGCATCATCGGCACGCTGTTCCGCGGCCGCGTCGAGGCGCGCACGCGGGTCGGCGACCTGGACGCCATCGTGCCTTCCATCGAAGGCTGGGCGCGGATGACGGGATACAACACCCTGTTCATCGACGACCGCGATCCGCTGGCGCATGGTTTTCAGCTCAAGGACAAGGTGTAGTCATGGAAATCCGGCAATCCTTCATCCCGCATTGGCGCATGCTGGCGGCGCTGCTGCTGACGTCGCTGCTGGCCGGCTGCGGCGTGAACACCATCCCCACCCTGGACGAGCAGGTCAAGGCCGCCTGGGCGCAGGTGGAAAACCAGTACCAGCGGCGCGCAGACCTGATCCCCAACCTGGTCGAAACCGTCAAGGGCTACGCCAAGCAGGAGCAGGACACCCTCACCGCGGTCGTCGAGGCCCGTGCCAAGGCGACGTCCATCCAGGTGGACGCCAGCACCGTGGACGATCCGCAGAAGCTGCAGCAGTACGACCAGGCGCAGCAGCAGCTGGGCAGCGCGCTGGGCCGCCTGCTGGTGGTGTCGGAACGCTATCCGGACCTGAAGTCCAACCAGAATTTCCTGGCGCTGCAGTCGCAGCTGGAAGGCACGGAGAACCGCATCGCGGTGGCGCGGCGCGACTATATCGCCGCGGTGGAGCGCTACAACACCGAGATCCGCACCTTCCCTGGCCGCCTGTGGCATATGGTCATGTACCGGGATCTGCCTGTGCGCGAAACGTTCAAGGCCAGCGCGCCGCAGGCTGACCAGGCGCCCAAGGTCAAGTTCTGATGATCGGAAGCGTGCTGCTGCGTGGCCTGGCGTGCTGGTTGCTGGCGGGAGCGGCGCTGGCGGCGGGCGCCCAGCCCGCGCCCACGGCGCCGGCCAAGCCTTCGTCGGATGCACCCGCGTCGACGGCGCCGTCATCGCAGGCGCCCGCACCGACGGCCCCCGCGGGCGATGGCGGCATGGCGTCCGCGCCGGCGGGCGCCACGGCGCCCGCGCTGATCGGCCGGGTGGTGGACAATGCCGGGCTGCTGAATCCGACCACCAGCGCGCGCCTGACCGAGATGCTGGCCGCGCATGAGAAGTCCACGGGCCAGCAGGTCGTCGTCGTGACGATCCCCAGCCTGCGTGGGGTGTCCATCGAAGACTTCGGCTATCAACTGGGCCGGCGCTGGGGCATAGGCGAAAAAGGCAAGGACAACGGCGCGCTGCTGATCGTCGCGCGCGACGACCGCAAGGTGCGCATCGAAGTCGGCTACGGCCTGGAAGGCACGCTGACGGACGCAGCGTCTTCCGCCATCATCAACCAGATCATCATCCCGGCTTTCCGGCAAGGCGACTTCAACAAGGGCATCCTGGACGGCACCACCGCCATGCTGAAGGTCCTGAGCGGCGATCCCGACGCCGCGCCCGTGCAGCAGGTGGTGGCGGAGCGCGACGGGCCGACGTCGATTCCGGTCTTCATCATCCTGCTGTTCATCGTCATCGTCGTGATCTCGCGCATGGGTGGCGGGGTGGGCGGCAGGCGCCGGGGTGGCGTGCTGCCAGGCGCCATCCTGGGCGGCATCGCCGGCAGCCGCGGCTCTTCGGGCGGCTTCGGCGGAGGCGGCGGCTTCGGTGGCGGGGGTGGCTTTTCGGGCGGCGGCGGCAGCTTCGGCGGCGGCGGCGCGTCGGGCAACTGGTAGCCGCTGGCTCGACGTGGCTGTTTACTCGATCCATGGCCGAACCCCGTCCGCGGGGGCCGGCGTACGAAAGGCAATCCATGACACTGCTGAGTGAAACCGAACTGCAGTTGGTGGCGCAGACCATCGCCCGCGTCGAGCGCGACACCGACGCGGAAATCGTCACGGTGCTGGCCGAACGTGCCGATGACTACGCCTATATCCCCTTGCTCTGGGCCAGCCTGATCGCGCTGGTGCTGCCGGGCATCCTGAACTACGGCATCGTGGCCCTGGGCCCCCACCAGCTGCTGTTCACGCAATGGGCGGTGTTCGTGGTCCTGGCGTTGCTGTTTCGCGTGCCGGCCATCACGACGCGCCTGATCCCGGGCCACGTCAGGCGCTGGCGCGCGTCCAATCTGGCGCGTCGCCAGTTCCTGGAGCAGAACCTGCACCATACGCGCGGCGAAACCGGCATGCTGATCTTCGTATCGGAAGCCGAGCGCCACGTGGAAATCCTGGTGGACCGCGGCATCACCGCGCTGCTTCCCGATAGCACCTGGGAACCCATCATCGCCGAGTTCACGCGCCAGGTGCGCCAGGGCCGGACCATACAAGGTTTCGTGGGCTGCATCGAAAGCTGCGGCGCGCTGCTCGCGCGCCATCTGCCCAGTACGTCGCAGCGCGACGAACTGCCCAACCGCCTGGTGGTCCTGCGCTAGACCCGCATGCGGTCGTCAGGGCCGGCGGCTGGCGCGCCATAGCCGCGATGGACATCCATCAGGTCGTCACGAAAATCGCGCCTGGCCCGGTCCAGGTCCAGGCGCTGCCCCGCGGCGATGCGTGGCGTCCCGGCTCCGCTTTCCCGGCACAGTGATTCCCAGGTTTTTCTCAGGATGTCGAATGCGGCGCAGGCCTCGCGCTGGTCCTGCGTCAGGTCGTCGTCCGTGAATTGCAGCAGTGCGCCATGCGCGGCCGCGGCGCCCACGTTGTAGTACCAGTGCGCGCTGCCATCGTGGCCCAGCAGTATCCCGGCATCGCGCGCGACGCCCGCATGGTAGACATGCATCGTACGGGCGGCGATGACATCCGCCAGTGCCTTCAGCAACCGGGCTCCCAGGGGCGCGCCGCGCAGCGTCAGCAGCGCGCGCTGGAAGCCATCGCGGTATGCGGCCATGTTGTCGTCCAGATTGAAGCGCAGCCCGACCTGCGCGTAACCGTTCCGCGCGGATTCGGCGACCGGGGCCGGGGCCTCGCCCGCGGGCCGGATCGTATCCAGCAATTCCTGCCGGAACGCCATGGTTTGCGGGTGCAGGTGCAGGCGTTCTGCGGGGACCGGCGAACCAGCCGTGAAATGGTTCATCGCGCCCAGCAGGAATTCGAACAGGCCGCAGGCGTACTGCTCTCGTGGGGGAAATGGCTCGCGGCTGCTGTAGGCCTGCATCGAAGCGCCGTGCGACAAGAGGGTGTCCGGGAAAAGCGCCATATGCAGTCCGCCATGCGCGTCGATCGCCATGCCGGCCAGTTGCGGCCGGGCGGCGCGCGTGACCTTGATGTGGTGGTGCGCCAGCTTGCGCGACAGGTCCGTCAGCAGCAGTTCTCCGGTCCGGGTGGTGCCGATGGTGGCCAGGGCTTCCATCAGCGGTTCTTCATTGCGACGGACGTCGCCGGCGACATGCAGTTCGAGCGTGGCGCCGCGTTCCGGATCGAGCGGGAAGGGCGCGGCAAGCCCGGGTCTGGACCGCGTCGACGGGCCGGGGCCGGACAGGGGCCCGGCCTGCGCGTCCGGTCCGGCGGGACTGGGCATGACCGGGGCGGCGCGCCCCAGCGGATAGCTGATGATCCAGCCGGGTTGCCAGGGCGAGCCGGGTGGCGTCGGCTGCGGCAACAGCTCCGGCGCATCGAGGCCATCGGGCGGGATCTGCGTGGCGGCGGCGCCAGCGGGTGCGATCGAATACATGCTGTCTCCATCGATATCAAGGACGACCCTGCCATGCCGTGCGATGGCGCGGGAGGCGGCTGGGTAGGGCGGGTCGGCCGCCGCGTTCCTGCGAACGGGGTATTCCCCAGGCGAAATGAAGACGGATTAACAGCGCTGCTGCTATCCTTGCGCAGGCATGCCAATTCGTGCAGCAAAGAACAACAGAACTACGCGTATCGCCTTCAGGAGACCGCCATGTCCAACGCCATCCAATCCGTGCTGGTAGAAAACCGGGTATTCCAGCCGCCCCAGCGCGCATCGCAGGGATCCTCCATTCCCAGCATGGAAGCCTACGAAAAGCTGTATCGCGAGGCCGACCAGGACGGCACGAATTTCTGGGCCCGCATGGCGCGTGAAAACCTGGCCTGGACCAAGCCCTTCACCCAGGTGCTGGACGACAGCAACCCGCCTTTCTATCGCTGGTTCGCCGATGGGGAACTGAATGTCTCCGCCAATTGCCTGGACAGGCAGGTGCAGAACGGCAATGCCGGCAAGGTCGCCATCATTTTCGAAAGCGACGACGGCAAGGTCGAGCAGGTCACCTATGCCGATCTGCTGGCGCGGGTCTGCCGCTTCGCCAACGGCCTGAAATCGCTGGGCTACAAGAAGGGCGATCGCGCCATCATCTACATGCCCATGTCGGTGGAAGCCGTGGTGGCCATGCAGGCCTGCGTGCGCCTGGGCGTGACCCATTCGGTGGTGTTCGGCGGCTTTTCCGCCAAGAGCCTGCAGGAACGCATCGTCGACGTCGGCGCGTCGCTGGTCATCACGGCCGACGAACAGGTGCGCGGCGGCAAGGTCATTCCCCTGAAGCCCGCCGTCGAGGAAGCCTTCAACATGGGCGGCTGCGACGCCGTGCGCCAGGTCATCGTCTACCGCCGCACCGGCGGCCAGGTCGCCTGGAACGCGGACCGCGACCTGTGGATGCACGAGGTCGCCGCCAACCAGCCGGACACCTGCGATCCCGTGCCGGTGGAAGCCGAGCACCCGCTGTTCATCCTGTACACCTCCGGGTCGACCGGCAAGCCGAAGGGCGTGCAGCATTCCTCGGCCGGATATCTGCTGTGGGCGCTGCTGACGGTGAAGTGGACCTTCGACGCGCGCTCGGACGACGTCTACTGGTGCACCGCCGACGTGGGCTGGATCACGGGGCATTCCTACATCGCCTACGGACCGCTGGCCGCCGGACTGACCCAGGTCGTGTTCGAAGGCGTGCCGACCTATCCGAATGCCGGCCGCTTCTGGGACATGATCGCGCGCCACAAGGTGACCACCTTCTATACCGCGCCGACCGCCATCCGTTCGCTGATCAAGGCGGCCGACGCCAATCCCGATACGCATCCCGGCCGCTACGACCTGGGCAGCCTGCGCATCCTCGGCACCGTCGGCGAACCCATCAATCCGGAAGCCTGGATGTGGTACCACAAGAACGTGGGCAACGAACGCTGCCCCATCGTCGATACCTGGTGGCAGACGGAAACCGGCGGCCACATGATCACGCCGCTGCCGGGCGCGACGCCGACCAAGCCGGGGTCTTGCACCCTGCCGCTGCCGGGCGTCGCGGCGGCCATCGTCGACGAGACGGGGGCCGACGTCGATCGGGGCAATGGCGGCTTCCTGGTCATCAAGAAACCCTGGCCCGCGATGATCCGCAACATCTGGGGCGACCCGGAGCGATTCAAGAAGAGCTATTTCCCGCCGGAGCTGCGCGGCTACTACCTGGCCGGCGACGGCGCCCAGCGCGACGCCGACGGCTATTTCTGGATCATGGGCCGTATCGACGACGTGCTGAACGTTTCCGGCCATCGCCTGGGCACCATGGAAGTCGAGTCCGCGCTGGTCGCGCATCCCCTGGTGGCGGAAGCCGCGGTGGTGGGGCGGCCCGATGACACGACGGGCGAAGCGGTGGTGGCTTTCGTGGTGCTCAAGCGTGCCCGTCCGGAAGGCGCCGAAGCCACGGAAATCGCGCGTCAGCTGCGCGACTGGGTCGGCAAGGAAATCGGTCCCATCGCCAAGCCGAAGGACATCCGCTTCGGGGACAACCTGCCCAAGACGCGTTCCGGCAAGATCATGCGCCGCCTGTTGCGCGTGGTCGCCAAGGGCGAGGAAATCACCCAGGACGTGTCCACGCTGGAAAATCCACAGATCCTGGAGCAACTGGCGAAGTCGGTCTAGCCGACGGCGTGGCGCCATGGAGCCATGGCGCCGATCCTGACGAGGAAAAATGAAAGCGCGACAGGGCGCGGTCGATGGCGTCGCATGGGTGCTGATGGTCATCACCGTCCTGACCTGGGCGGGCAGCTGGATCGCCATGAAAATGGTGGTCCCTTATATCGGCCCCTTCGATTTCGTGGTCGTGCGCTATGTCTGCGGCGGCGCCGTGCTGCTGGCCGTCGCCCTGGCGACGCGGCGGCGCCTGTCCATGCCATCCTGGCGCGACACCGTGGCGGTGGGCCTGATCCAGACCGCCGCCTTCCAGGGCGTGGTCCAGCAGGCGCTGGTGCATGGCGGGGTGGCCAAGGTGTCGCTCATGGCCTACACCATGCCCTTCTGGGTGGTGCTGTTCGGCTGGATGCTGCTGGGCGAAAGACCCACGCAGCGCCATTGGCTGGGCATCGCGCTGGCAGCGCTGGGCCTGGTCTGTATCATCGAGCCCTGGAGCCACGTGGGCGATAACCTCAGCGTGCTGCTGGGCATTGCCGGCGGCCTGTTCTGGGGCCTGGGCACGGTGCTGGCCAAGCGCGGATTCAACCGCCACCGGCCCGATATCGTCGTCTTCACCGGTTGGCAGATGTTCATAGGCGGCGTGGCCATGGCCCCCGTGGCGCTGGCCGTGCCGCAGATCGCCACGGTCTGGAATACGCAGCTTCTGTTGGGCATGGCGTATATCATCCTGGCGGCATCGGCGGCGGGATGGCTACTTTGGCTGATCGTCGTGCGGCGCGTGCCGGCCTCGGTGGCCGGCATGTCCAGCCTGGGCACTCCCGTGATCGCCGCGCTGCTGGCCTGGCCGATCTTCGGCGAAAAGCCCGCGCCCGTCGAAGGCGTCGGCATGGTGCTGATACTGTGCGGCCTGATCGTGGTCGCGCGCGCGGCGGGCCGGTCCCCGCCGCGTCCCCTACCCGCATGAAAGGAAACCGAGATGATTGATTTGCGCAGCGACACCGTGACGCGTCCCAGCGCCGCCATGCGCGCCGCCATGGTCGACGCACCCGTGGGCGACGATGTCATGGGCGACGATCCCACCGTGCAGCGCCTGCAGGCCCAGGTGGCCGCGCGCGCCGGCAAGGAGGCCGCGCTGTATTTTCCGTCCGGCACGCAGAGCAATCTGGCCGCCATCATGGCGCACTGCGGCCGCGGCGACGAATACCTCGTCGGACAGCTGGCCCACACCTATAAATACGAAGGCGGCGGCGCGGCCGTCCTGGGCAGCGTCCAGCCCCAGCCGATCGAACACGCGGCGGACGGCAGCCTGCCCCTGGACAAGCTGCGCGCCGCCATCAAGCCCAAGGGCGACCCGCACTTCGCCCATACCCGCCTGCTGGCCCTGGAGAACACCTTCCATGGACAGGTCATACCGCAGGCCTATCTGGAGGAAGCCGCCGCGTTCGCACGCGGGCAGGGCCTGGCCGTGCATCTGGACGGAGCGCGTGTCTTCAACGCCGCCGTCGCGTCCGGGCTGGACGTGGCCGAGGTGTGCCGGCCCTTCGATTCCGTATCCATCTGCTTTTCCAAGGGACTGGGCGCGCCGGTGGGCTCGGTGCTGGCCGGCAGCCGCGATGTGATCGCCGCCGCCACCCGCTGGCGCAAGGTGCTGGGCGGCGGGATGCGCCAGGCCGGGATGCTCGCAGCGGCCTGCCTGCATGCGCTGGATCATCACGTCGAGCGCCTGGCGGAAGACCATGCCAATGCCGAACGCCTGGCTGAGGGCCTGCGCCAGGTCGGCCAGGTCAAGGTGCTGCGCCAGTCCACCAATATGGTGTTCATCGACGTCCCCGGACAGCACTGCGAAGCGCTGACGGCGTACGCGCGGTCACGCGGGGTGCTGATGATGGCCGCCTACGGCGGCCCGACCCGCCTGGTCACCCACATGGATGTATCGCGCGAAGACATCGACACCGTGATCGCCGCCGTCAAGAGCTATTTCGCCAACGCCTGAGCCGGCTCGGGACGTCAGGGCTCTCGCATGACCCGCAGCAGGTGGTGGCGCATGAGCGCCGCCGCCCAGTCGCGGTCATCGTCTTCCAGCGCCTGGATGATCGCCAGGTGGCATTCGATGGACGGCAGGAAGCGCGGTGAACTGCGCACGAAGGCACTGCGATCCTCGAGACGGCGCAACTGGTTTTGCTGCTGGATGGCCTGCAGGAAAAACCGGTTGCCGCAGAATCGCGCCAGCGTTTCATGGAAATCCGCATTCAGGTTGAAGAACACCTCGGGCGGCAGGTCGGCCACGGCGCTGTCCCGCAGCACCGCTTCATGGGCGGTGCGTAGCCGCCGCAGTATCGCGGGGTCGGCCTTGAACGTGGGCTGCAGCAGGGCGGCGCATTCGACGGCGGCGCGGAATCGATAGCTTTCCAGCCGCGCTTCGCATTCGGCCAGAGAATGGGTAAAGCGCCAGCCGTGGCCCTGGCGCTTTTCGATCAGCGCCTCGGCGCTCAGCCGCACCAGGGTCTTGGCCAGTACGCTGCGCGTGACGTCGTAACGCTGCTGCAGGTCACGGTCCGTGAAGCTGTCCGGGATCAGGCGATCGGCGCGGTCCTGGATCAGCCGGCTGTACAGCTCGTCGGCCGTCATGCCGGATGCCTGCAGCAACGGCGGCGTCTTGCCATCGGCGATTTCGCCGACGTAGTAGCCGCTGTTGGGCCGCGCTTCGATGAAGCGTTCGGCGGCCAGCAGCTTCAGCGCGGCCCGCACGGGCGTGCGGGACACCTGGTAGCGCTTGGCCAAGGATTCTTCCGACAGATGCGTGCCGGGCTGGTGGATGTGCGAAATGATGTCGCTGGCGATGCGGCGCGCCAGATCGACTTGCAGCCCTGTCGGCCGTGAGGCGTGTTTCTCGACCTGCATAGTGCTCCCTGATCGACCACAGCTGCATGCGAACGGCCTACCGCGTATTTTTTATCGTGCGACCGCGTATGCGCGCGATCGTGGGGATTGCGGGACAGAAGGGGAGTAACGGCGCTTCGTGTGGGCAGAATACGCGCAATACAGCGGGATGGCGACACCGCGCCGTGGCTTTTGGGATTCTCGCAACACCCGCCGAGGGGCGGGCAGGTATGCAGGCAGGGGGCTACCTGTACACCGCCGGGCCGGCGGCAGTCCGTCCCCTCCCTAGCGCGCGGCCAGCAGGGCGGCGTAGCCGTCCCGCGAGTCTGGCCAGGCCAGTTCGTAGCCGCTGGCACGCAGCCTCGCGTTGCGCAGTTTCTTGCTGCCTATGCCCGCCGGTGGCGGACCTTCCGCTGGCCGCGGGCAGCCGAGCCGATCCGCCAGATGGTCGTAGAGGACGTCGATGGGCAGCGGGGTGTCATCGCTGCCGACGTAAACGGGCTGGGCATCCGGCAGCATCAGCAGGTGCGCGATGGCGCCCGCGGCGTCGTCCGCATGCATGCGGTTGGCCCAGTGGGGCGTATCCCTGGGCACGCGCGCCTGGCCGGCGCGCAACCGGTCCAGCAGCTGCAGGCGCCCGGGACCGTACAGGCCGGACAGGCGCAGCACCGTGGCCGGCAGACCTTGCGCCAGCAGCCACCGTTCGGCTTCCAGCAGCACGGCGCCGTTCATGCCGGGTGGGGCGGGCGGGGTGGCTTCATCCACCCAATCGCCGCCATGATCGCCATAGACGGCCGACGACGAAACGAACACCAGGCGGCGCAGGCTGCGCTGGTCCAGTCGTTGGACCACATTGCGCAGGCCCTCGATGAATACGGCGCGATAGGCGGCTTCCTCGCGGCGGCCAGGGCTGAGCGCGACCACCACGCGGGTGGGGGCCGCAGGCAGTGCCGGCAGCGTTTCCGGGCGGGTGACGTCGGCGGCCAGCCATTCGATGCCGGAGGAGGAGGCCGCGGGAGGATTGCGGCGTACCGCCACGATCCGGGCCGGCGGCGCGGGCAGCTCCCGCAGCCGTCGCGCCACGCGCTGGCCCAGGTCGCCGCCACCCACCAGCAGGATGCGTTCGTCGCGACCCGGCGCGCTGGTGGGGGTGCCCATCACATCCCGTTGTAGACGGGGCCTTCGCCGCCCTGCGGCGCCACCCAGACGATGTTCTGCGTGGGATCCTTGATATCGCAGGTCTTGCAGTGCACGCAGTTCTGCGCATTGATCTGCAGGCGGTCGGCGCCGTGGTCGTCCTTGACGAACTCGTACACCGCGGCCGGGCAATAGCGGGCTTCGGGGCCGCCATACTTGGCCAGGTTCACTGCCACCGGCACGCTGGGATCCTTCAACGTCAGGTGGACCGGTTCGTTCTCGTCGTGATTGGTGTTCGAAATGAATACCGAGCTGAGCCGGTCGAAGGTCAGCTTGCCGTCCGGTTTCGGATAGTCGATGCGCGCGCACTGCGAAGCCGGCTGCAGACAGGCGTAGTCGGGCTTGGTGCGATGGATGGTCCAGGGGAAATTCCCCTTGAGCAGCCATTGCTCGATACCCGTCATCACGGTCGCCAGCGTGCGACCCTTCTTGAACCACTGCTTGAAATTACGTGCCTTGTGCAGTTCTTCACGCAGCCATGACGACTCGAAGGCGGTCGGATAGGCGGCCAGCACATCCTGGCGGCGGTCGGCCAGAACGGCCTGGAAGGCGGCTTCCGCGGCCATCGCCCCGGACTTGATCGCGGCGTGGCTGCCCTTGATCCGCGGCGCGTTCAGGAAGCCGGCTTCGCAGCCGACCAGCGCGCCGCCCGGGAAGGCCAGCTTGGGCAGGGACAGCAGCCCACCGGCCGTCAGCGCGCGGGCGCCGTAGGCGATGCGCTTGCCGCCTTCGAAGGTGGGGCGGATCGCGGGGTGGGTCTTGTAGCGCTGGAATTCCTCGAACGGCGACAGCCAGGGGTTCGCATAGTCCAGGCCGACCACCATGCCCACGGCCACCAGGTTGTTGTCCAGGTGGTAAAGGAAGGAGCCGCCGTAGGTATCGGAATCCAGGGGCCAGCCGGCCGTATGCACCACCAGCCCGGGATGGGATTGGGCCGGATCGACCTCCCACATTTCCTTGATGCCGATGCCATAGCTTTGCGGATCCCGGCCTTCGTCCAGGCGGTAGCGCTCGATCAGCTGGCGCCCCAGCTGGCCGCGCGAGCCCTCGGCGAACAGCGTGTAGCGCGCCAGGAGCTCCATGCCGGGCTGGTAGTTGGCGGTGTGGCTGCCGTCACGCGCCACGCCCATGTCGCCGGTGACCACGCCGCGCACCGCGCCCTGTTCGTCATAGAGCAGGCCGGCGGCCGCGAAGCCTGGAAAAATATCCACGCCCAGGGCTTCGGCCTGTTCGCCCAGCCAGCGCACGACGTCGCCCAGCCGCACGATGTAATTGCCTTCGTTGCGGAAGCAGTCCGGCAGCAGGAAGTGCGGCGTGACGCGGGCGCCGGTGCGGCTCAGGAACATGAACTTGTCCCGCGTGACAGGGACGTTCAGCGGCGCGCCTTTTTCCTTCCAGTCGGGGATCAGCTCGGTCAGCGCCCGCGGATCCATCACGGCGCCGGACAGGATGTGGGCGCCCAGTTCCGCGCCTTTTTCCAGTACGCAAACGCCGATTTCATGGTTTTTTTCCGCGGCCAGCTGCTTGAGCCGGATGGCGGCGGCCAGGCCGGCGGGCCCGCCGCCGACGACCACCACGTCGTATTCCATCGATTCCCGATCTGACATGCGCCTTGTCCCCTGATGCGATGTGGGCTGGAAGTATGATTTGGATGAACCCTGGATTGTATTGCAGCTCACCATGACCGCATCCGACACCCCCATACTCCCCCCCGGAAGCACCCATGTCGTCGAAATGCCCCTGCGCTGGGGCGACTCCGACGCCCTCAACCATCTGAACAACACGCTCTACTTCCGGCTCATGGAAGAAGCGCGCATGCAGATACTGTATGGCGCCGGTCTTGCGCTGCCCGCCGACGCCGGGCCCATCCTGGCCCATGCATCCTGCGATTTCCTGCGCCCCTTGACGTATCCGGCATCGGTGCGGGTCACGCATACCCTGACCCGGGTCGGACGATCCAGTATCGAGTTCGAACTGACCCTGGACAAGGTCGGCGACGAGCGCGGCCCGTATGCGCGCGGCCGCAACGTGCTGGTCTGGCTGGACTACGTGGGCAACCGGTCCGAGCCCTGGCCGGCGCAGGTCCTGTCCAGGCTGGCGGAAATCCTGCGGCCGCCCCAGGCCGGATAGATGCCCGTAAAATCGACCGCGTCGCAAGATGCATAACGTCAGCGACCGCCCGCGCCGCCGATAGGGGGGCCGGGCAGGTACTTAATCCCTATTCTGGAGCTGGAGCGATGGACAAGGTTTACGCGAGCGCCGCGGAGGCGCTGGCCGGCGTCGTCAAGGACGGCCAATTGATCGCCGTTGGGGGCTTCGGCCTGTGCGGGATTCCTGAAGCGCTGATCGCCGCCCTGCGCGATACCGGCGTCAAGAACCTGACATGCATCAGCAACAACGCCGGCGTCGACGGTTTCGGGCTGGGCCAGTTGCTGGCCACCCGGCAGATCCGCAAGATGATTGCTTCCTACGTGGGAGAAAACAAGGAATTCGAACGCCAGTACCTGGCGGGCGAACTGGAGCTGGAATTCACGCCCCAGGGCACGCTGGCCGAAAAGCTGCGCGCGGGCGGCGCCGGCATCCCGGCCTTCTACACGCGTACCGGGGTGGGCACGCTGGTGGCCGAAGGCAAGGAAACGCGCGAATTCGACGGCCAGACCTACATCATGGAACGTGCGCTGGTGCCCGATGTATCGCTGGTCAAGGCCTACGCGGCCGATCGCACCGGCAACCTGATCTTCCGCAAGACGGCGCGCAACTTCAATCCCAACGTGGCGATGGCCGGCAAGGTCACCATCGTCGAAGTGGAAAAGCTGCTGAATACCGGCGATATCGATCCGGACCAGGTGCACCTGCCCGGCATCTTCGTACATCGCATCGTGGTCAACGCCAATCCGGAAAAGCGCATCGAGCAGCGCACCGTCCGCACCGCTTGAGGAGAATGAATCATGGCATGGACTCGTGACGAAATGGCCGCGCGCGCGGCCCGCGAACTGCAGGACGGTTTCTATGTGAACCTGGGCATCGGCATGCCGACCCTGGTCGCCAATCATGTGCCGCCGGGCATCGAAGTCTGGCTGCAGTCCGAGAACGGCTTGCTCGGCATCGGGCCCTTCCCGACCGACGAGCAGGTCGACGCCGACCTGATCAACGCCGGCAAGCAGACGGTGACGACGCTGCCGGGATCGTCGATTTTTTCCTCGGCCGACTCCTTCGGCATGATCCGCGGCGGCAAGATCAACCTGGCCATCCTGGGCGCCATGCAGGTGTCCGAGAAAGGCGACCTGGCCAACTGGATGATCCCGGGCAAGATGGTCAAGGGCATGGGCGGGGCCATGGACCTGGTCGCCGGGGTGGGGCGCGTGGTGGTGCTGATGGATCACGTGGCGCGCAAGAAGGACGGCACCGAAGACTTCAAGCTGCTGCCCGAATGCACGCTGCCGCTGACGGGCGTCGGCGTGGTCGACCTGATCATCACCGACCTGGGGGTGCTGGAAGTCGGCCCCAGGGGCCTGAAGCTGGTCGAGCTGGCGCCCGGGGTGTCGGTGGAGGAAATCAAGGCCAAGACGCCGGCCGCGCTGGATACCAGCGGGGTGAAGGCGGCGGCCTAGCGCGGCGGCCCGGCCAGCGCGGTCCGGGCGGCGCCGTCCGGGCGGGCGACCTGCCCCTGGGCTGCGCGCGGCGACGGAAAACGGTCCCTTCCGGGGCCGTTTTTTTTGCCCTTGCCTATTGTCGGGCACGCTATTTGCCTACGGGGAACACCCAATTCGACCGTGGGACGGTATGTCTGTTGCGAATGCCCCGCTCGCCCTGAAAGTCCTGACCGTGAACACCCATAAGGGCTTCACCTTCTTCAATCGCAAATTCATCCTGCCGGAGTTGCGTGACGCCGTCCGGGCGGTCGCGCCGGACCTGGTGTTCCTGCAGGAGGTGCTGGGCGCGCATGAGGCACATGCCGCGCGCTTCAAGGGCTGGCCGGAAACCTCGCAATACGAGTTTCTGGCGGACAGCATCTGGAAGGACTTCGCCTACGGCCGGAACGCGGTGTATCCGCATGGCCATCACGGCAACGCGGTCCTGTCCAAATTTCCGATCGTGCATTACGAAAACATGGATGTCTCCGTTGGCAATCACGAAAAGCGCGGGCTGCTGCATTGCGTGATCCAGCCGCCCGACCGTGAGCACCGGCTGCATGCGATCTGCGTGCATCTGGGCCTGCAGGAAAAGCACAGGCAGCAGCAGCTGGATCTGCTGTGCGAGCGTGTGGATCGGCATACCGCGGATGGCGAGCCGGTGGTCATCGCCGGCGACTTCAACGACTGGCGGCTGCGGGCGCATGGCAAGCTGAGCCGCTGCGCGGGATTGAAGGAAGTGTTCGTCGCCACGCAGGGCGTGGCCGCGCGTACCTTCCCCGCCCGCTGGCCCCTGCTGCGCCTGGACCGCATCTACGTACGCAACATGTCCCGCTTCCGCCCCCTGGCCCTCGCCACCCGTCCCTGGACGCATCTTTCCGATCACGCTCCCCTGGCCGCGGAGGTGGTGATATGAGGAGGATCTCGCCATGAGCGCGCGGTGGATACCCGGCAACGCCTTCAAACTCCTGGAAAACGGCGAGGCCTACTACCCGCGGGTGTTCGAAGTCATCGAACAGGCGCAGGCCGAAGTCCAGGTGGAAACCTTCATCCTGTTCGACGACAAGGTCGGGCAGGGCCTGCGCCGCGTGCTGATCGCCGCCGCGCAGCGTGGGGTTCGCGTGAGCCTGCTGATCGACGGCTACGGCTCGGAAAGCCTGCCCGAGGAATTCCTGGGCGGCATGCTGCGCGCCGGCGTCAGCGTGCGCGTGTTCGACCCGCGCGCCCGGGTGTTCGGCTTGCGCACCAATGTATTCCGCCGCATGCACCGCAAGATCGTCGTGGTCGACGGCGAGA
Organism: Bordetella genomosp. 8; assembly: GCF_002119685.1. NCBI lineage: Bacteria > Pseudomonadati > Pseudomonadota > Betaproteobacteria > Burkholderiales > Alcaligenaceae > Bordetella > Bordetella genomosp. 8. Next base: position 1,862,804 of record NZ_CP021108.1, read on the forward strand.
CCGCCTTCATAGGCGGCATCAACTTTTCCGCCGACCACCTGGGCGACTTCGGCCCGCAGGCCAAGCAGGACTATGCGGTCGAGATACATGGTCCCATCGTCACCGAAATCCATCGCTTCGCCCGCCGCACCATAGACCCGAAAAAGCGCAGCCGCTGGTGGCCGCGCCGGCTGCAGCGCAAGGCCGCCGAGCAGCACGCCGGCAAGGCCGAGGCCATGTTCGTGGTGCGCGACAACGTTCGCCACCATACCGACATCGAACGGCACTATCGCGCCGCCATCCGCCTGGCCCAGCACGAGGTGACCATCGCCAACGCCTACTTCTTCCCCGGCTACCGCCTGCTGCGCGACCTGCGCAATGCCGCCCAGCGCGGGGTGCGCGTGCGCCTGATCCTGCAGGGCGAGCCCGACATGCCCATCGTCAAGGTGGCCGCCGGCATGCTCTACGACCACCTGACGGCGGCGGGTGTGCAGATCTACGAATACTGCCAGCGCCCGCTGCACGGCAAGGTGGCGTGCGTGGACGGCACCTGGGCCACGGTGGGATCGAGCAATCTGGATCCGCTCAGCCTGGCCCTGAACCTGGAAGCGAACGTCATGATCCGCGATAAGGAGTTCGCATCCTTCCTGCGTGAGCGGCTGGAATGGCTGATCGAGAACCATTGCCGGCACCCCGAGCCCGCTCCCCCGGGCAGCCGCAAGCTGCGGCGACTGCTGTGGGGCATTTTCGTCTACCACTTCCTGCGACGCTTCCCTTCCTGGACCGGCTGGTTGCCCGCGCACAAACCCCGTCTACTTACGGTGGCGCCGCCGCCGCCGATCGTTACCGAAGCAGAGGAAACGCATGAGCAGCGACCAGCTTAGCGCCGCGGCCCCGCGCCAGGGCGGCTTCATCCAGGGGCTGCGCGCCCGTTGGCCCCTCCTGCGCAAGATCATCTTCATCGCCTTCGCCTTGCTGGTGATCGGCCTGCTGGTGAACCTCGCCCGCGATGTGGAGTGGGACAAGGTGATGGAAGCGGTGCAGGCCAATACCTGGCCCGTCCTGCTGCGCGCGTGCGGCGTGGCTGTCGCGAGCTACCTGATCTATGCCTGCTTCGACCTCCTCGCGATTCCCTACCTGGGCCACCGGATTCCCCCGATCCGGGTGATGGCGGTGGGTATCGTCGCCTATGCCTTCAACCTGAACATGGGGTCGCTGATCGGCAGCGTGGGCTTCCGTTTCCGGCTGTACCTGAAGATGGGATTGCAGGCCGCGGAAATCACCCGCATCGTCGGGCTGAGCCTGACCACCAACTGGCTGGGCTATTTCTGGGTGGCCGGCGGCCTGTTCGCCTGGGGCGTCCTGCCGATTCCCGACAACTGGAACATCGGGGCAGGGGCACTGCGCGTGATCGGGGCGGCCATGGTGCTCGCCGCCGTGGCGTATGTGGCGCTATGCGCATGGTCGCGGCGCCGGTCCTGGACCGTACGCGGGCACGAGATCTTCCTGCCCTCCGGCAAGATCGCGGTGGCGCAGAGCGTGCTGGGCAGCGCCTGCTGGATGTCGATCGGCATGGTGGTCTGGACCCTGATGCGGCACGACGTGTCCTATGCCCTGGTGCTGGGCGTGCTGCTGCTGAGCGGAATCGCCGGCGCCGTGACTCATATCCCCGGCGGCCTGGGCGTGGTGGAAGCCGTGTTCGTCGCCATGCTGTCCGGGCAGGTCCCGCACTACGAAATCCTGGGCACGCTACTCACCTACCGGGCGGTGTATTACCTGGGGCCCTTCGCCATCGCGGCGGTGCTTTATTTCATCCTGGAAGCGGGCATACGAAAGGGGGCGGACCTGCCCCCGGCGCCCGAGTCGGCGCGCTAGCGGCGGGCCGGCGGGCCGCGGCCTCGCCGGCTTCTTCAAGGCCAACCTCAAGGCCAAATTCAGGGCCGGATCCAGGTCTAGGGATCCAGGACCTAGTCCCGGGCCGATTTCCCCACTCGAACTTCTGCCAGGCGGCGCCCCACGGGTGCCGTCCTGGTTCATGCTGCACTGCGGCAGGGGTAAACCCGAGTGTGAAAATTTATTTTCATGAATAAAATAGCGGGCGAAATACATTTACATTTGCGTTCCTTCCACGGTCCCGTTTCTCCCGATCCGCATCCGCGCCCAGGCGCGCATCCCCCCCCACCACCACCACCGGCCGGGAAGGGTGCAGCCAGCCACGAACGCTCCCGCCCGCATGAACCAGCCCGCCGTCACCATTGCCGATCGCATCGCGAACGCGCAGCCCACGCTCAGCCCGACGCAGCATCGGCTGGCGGAGTACGTGCTGGCGCATCAGTTCCGGGCGGCGACGATGACCATCGACGAGTTTGCCGCCGCCAACGGGGTGTCGGTCGCCACGGCCAACCGCTTTGCCCGCACCTTGGGCCTGCCGGGGTATCCGCAGTTTCGCGCCGAGCTGGCGCGCGGCTTCGAGTCCGCCCTGGCGCCGGTGGAAAAGCTGCGGACGCGGCTGGCGCATCCGGCCACCGCGGCGGAAGTCTTCGCCGCCTCGCTGCAGGAGGACGCGCGCAATGCGGAGCGTACGCTGCAGTCGCTGGACGCCGCCGCCTGCGAGCGGGCAGTGGACGCCGTCCTGGCCGCGCGGCGCATCTATATCGTCGGTTTCGGCGCCAGCGGCTTCCTGGCCGGGCTGATGCACCGTTCGCTGTTCATGCACTGCGACGTGGTCGAGTCCCTGGCAGGTCCGGGTGGCGTGTCCCAGGCCGCGCGCCGCCTGCCGCGGATGAAGTCGGACGACCTGATGGTCGTCATCGGCTTTCCCCGCTACGTCAATGACACCGTGACGTTGGCCGCCGCCGCCAAGGAGGCTGGCGTCCCCGTGCTGGCGCTGACGGACAAGCCAACCTCGCCATTGGCCCCGCTGGCCACCGTCGCGCTCTATGCGCAAGCCGAACGCCAACTGTTCGCAAATTCCGAGACGGCGGCGCTGGGCCTGATCGAAGCGCTGGCCGCCGCGGTGGCCTTCCGCGCCAAAGACTCGGTGGCCTCCGCGCTGGAGGCTACCCAATCCATCATGCCGTGGCTGCTCCACGGCTCAGGAGAAAGAAAGCGATGATCCAACCCGTAGTGGCCATCCACGGCGGCGCCGGCACCATGTCGCGCGCGTCGATCTCGCCCGAGCAGGAGCGCGAGTACCTGGATGCCTTGAACCAGATCCTGGCCGCCGCCCAGGCCGTGCTGGCGCGCGGCGGCAGCGCCCTGGACGCGGTGACGGAAGCCGTCACGCGCCTGGAAGACTGTCCGCTGTTCAATGCCGGGCATGGCGCCGTCTACACCAGCGCCGGCACGCACGAGCTGGATGCGTCCATCATGGATGGCGCCACGCTGCGTTCCGGTGCGATCGCCAACGTGAACTGCGTGCGCAACCCCGTGCTGGCGGCGCGGTGCGTCATGGAGAACAGCAAGCACGTGTTCTTCGTTGGACAGGGGGCTGAGGCGTTCGCACGCGAACAGGGACTGGAAATCGTCGACCCGTCGTATTTCTCGACGCCGGCGCGCTACGAACAGCTGCTGCGCGTGCAGCGCGAACAGCCCGGCGCGGCGGTGCTGGACCATGACGGACAAGCCATGGTGGCGGGCATGCAGCCCGCCGCGGCGCCCATCGATCCCGACCGCAAGTTCGGCACCGTGGGCGCCGTGGCCCTGGATGCGCAAGGCAACCTGGCGGCCGCGACGTCCACCGGCGGTGTCACGAACAAGCAGGTGGGCCGCGTGGGCGATGCGCCGCTGATCGGCGCCGGCTGCTATGCCTCCAACGCGACCTGCGCGGTGTCGACGACCGGGACCGGCGAAATGTTCATCCGCATGGTGGCCTCCTACGACGTGGCCGCGCAGATGGAATACCGCGGCGCCACGCTGGAAGAAGCCGCCCATTCCGTCGTCCATGACAAGCTGCCGCGCATCGGCGGCAAGGGCGGCCTGATCGCGGTCGATGGCCAGGGCAATGTATCGCTGACCTTCAATACCGAAGGCATGTATCGCGGCCATGCCCGCGTGGGCGAAGCGCCGGTGGCCGCCATCTATCGATGACGCGGCGACGGGCGCAATGAGTGTAGTGAGTTTCAGGGGATGAATATGGCCGACAGCATGATGGACGCGCGGGCGACGACCCGCCGCGACGATCGGCCGGCAATGCCGGAAAACCGCGTGGTGCAGGTGCGGGACCTGACCGTGCGGTTCGCGACCGCGGAGCGTACCGTCGAAGCCGTGCGCGACCTGTCCTTCCATGTCGACCGGGGCGAAACCCTGGCCATCGTGGGCGAGTCGGGGTCGGGCAAGTCGGTGACCTCGCTGGCGCTGATGCGCCTGGTGGAGCACGGCGGCGGTCGCATCGCCCAGGGCAGCATCCTGCTGCGGCGCCGCGCGGGCCAGGTCATCGAACTGGCGGGCGCCAGCCAGCGCGAGATGCGCGGCGTGCGCGGCGCCGACATGGCGATGATTTTCCAGGAACCGATGACGTCGCTGAATCCGGTCTTCACCGCTGGCGACCAGATCGCGGAATCGATCCGCCTGCACCAGGGCAAGGATCGCGCCGCCTCGCGCGCCGAAGCGCTGCGCATGCTGGAACAGGTTCGTATTCCGGAAGCGCGTTCGATCATGGATCGCTATCCGCACCAGTTGTCGGGCGGCATGCGCCAGCGGGTGATGATCGCGATGGCGCTGGCGTGCAAGCCGGCGCTGCTCATCGCCGATGAACCGACGACCGCACTGGACGTGACCATCCAGGCGCAGATCCTGCAGCTGATCCGCGCGCTGCAGGAAGAGATGCATATGGGCGTGGTGTTCATCACGCACGACATGGGCGTGGTGGCGGAGGTCGCCGACCGGGTGCTGGTGATGTACCGCGGCGACAAGGTGGAAGAGGGGCCGTCGACCGAAATCTTCGGCGCGCCGAAACACCGCTACACCCAGGCCCTGCTGTCGGCCGTGCCCCGGCTGGGTTCCATGCGCGGCACCGACCTGCCGGAGCGCTTCGAGCTGGTGCGCATGGATGCCGGGTCGCCGATCGCCGCCGCCGATGCGGCCGCGGATGCGGCGGCCGATGCCGCGGCGGACGGTGACGCGCTGGCCGCCGACGCGACGGCCAGGGAACCCATCCTCAGCGTCCGCGACCTGGTCACGCGTTTCGATCTGCGTGGCGGCATCCTGAGCCGTGTGCGCGGCCGCGTGCACGCGGTGGAAAAGGTCAGCTTCGATCTTTATCCGGGAGAAACGCTGGCGCTGGTCGGCGAATCCGGCTGCGGCAAATCCACCACCGGACGCTCGCTGCTGCGCCTGACCGAAAGCCAGGGCGGCAGCATCAAGCTGGAAGGCCGCGACATCGGCAAGCTCAAGGGCGCGGAACTGCAAGCCTTGCGCCGCGATATCCAGTTCGTGTTCCAGGATCCCTTCGCGTCGCTCGATCCGCGCGTCACGGTCGGCTTTTCCATCATGGAGCCGCTGCTGGTGCACGGCGTGGCCAGCGGCAAGGAAGCCGAACGCCGCGTGGCCGAACTGCTGGAGCGCGTCGGCCTGCCGGCGGCGATGGCGCAGCGCTACCCGCATGAATTTTCCGGTGGGCAGCGGCAGCGCGTCTGCATCGCGCGCGCGCTGGCGCTGAATCCCAAGGTGGTGATCGCCGACGAATCGGTGTCGGCTCTGGACGTATCCATCCAGGCGCAGATCGTCAATCTGCTGATCGACCTGCAGCGCGACCTGGGTGTGGCCTTCCTGTTCATCTCGCACGATATGGCGGTGGTCGAACGCATCAGCCACCGTGTGGCGGTCATGTACCTGGGCCAGATCGTCGAGATCGGGCCGCGCCGGGCGATTTTCGAGAACCCCCAGCACGCGTACACCAGGAAGCTGATGGCCGCCGTACCGATCGCCGATCCGGCGCGGCGCCATCTGAAGCGCGCGCTGCTGACCGAAGAAATACCCAGCCCGATCCGCAGGCCCGGCGACGAGCCGGTGGTCGCGCCGCTGGTGAATGTCGGACCGGGACACTATGTGGCCCGGCACGCCGTGGGCGGCCGTTATTGAGGCCGTCCAGCCGCTCGTCAAGCAGCATCGTTTTCCTCCGTTGTCGTTCGTTTTAGTCCACCCACTCTCCTTTCACCCTCAGGAGTGCATCACATGAAAGCATTGCGCCCCACCCGTCTGATGGCCGCCGCGGCGCTGGCCTTCGGCGTCGCCGCGTCGCCCCTGGCGCACGCGACGAAGGATGTGACCTTTGCCGTTTCCATCGCCCTGGAGACGCTCGATCCCTACAACACCAACAGCACCCTGAACCAGGCCGCCGGCAAGGCGTACTACGAAGGCCTGTTCGAATTCGACAAGGACCTGAAGATCCAGCCCTTGCTCGCCACCGGCTACGAAGTCAGCCCCGACGGCCTGGTCTACACGATCAAGCTGCGCCAGGGCGTCAAGTTCCAGGACGGCACGGACTTCACCGCGGACGCCGTCAAGGCGAACTTCGACCGCGTCTCGAATCCTGAGAACCGCCTGACGCGCTACACGCAGTTCAACCAGGTCGAGAAGACCGAAGTGGTCGATCCGTACACCGTGCGCATCACGCTGAAGCGTCCGTTCTCCGCCTTCATCAACGCGCTGGCCCACCCGGCCGCCATGATGATCTCGCCGGCCGCGCTGAAGAAGTGGGGCAACAAGGACATCGGCTTCCACCCCGTGGGCACCGGCCCCTTCGAGTTCGTCGAATGGAAACCGGCCGAATACCTGAAGGTCAAGAAGTTCGACGGCTACTGGCGCAAGGGCTATCCCAAGGTGGATACGCTGACCTTCCGCACGGTCACCGACAACAACACCCGCGCCGCCGTGGTGCAGACCGGTGAGGCGCAGTTCGCCTTCCCGGTGCCGTACGAGCAGGCCGCCTCGCTGACCAAGAACGACAAGATCGACGTGGTCGATCGCAAGAACTCGATCATGGCCCGCTATGTGTCGATGAACGTGCAGCAGAAGCCCTTCGACAATCCCAAGGTGCGCCAGGCGATCAATTACGCGATCAACAAGGAAGCCCTGATCAAGGTTGCCTACGCCGGCTACGCCAGCGTATCGACCGGCGTGATCCCGCAGGGTGTCGAGTACGCCTACCAGATCGACAAGAAGGGCTGGTCCTACGATCCGAAGAAGGCGCGCGAACTGCTGAAGGAAGCCGGCTATCCCAACGGTTTCGAAAGCACGCTGTGGTCGGCCTATAACGACGGTACGTCGCAGAAGATCGTCCAGTTCCTGCAGCAGCAGCTGGCCCAGGTCGGCATCAAGGTGTCGGTCGAAGTGCTGGAATCCGGCCAGCGCGTGCAGCGCGTGCAGCAGGTGCAGAAACCCGCGGACGCCAAGGTCCGCATGTACTACGCGGGCTGGTCGTCGTCCACCGGCGAAGCCGACTGGGGCCTGCGTCCGCTGCTGGCCACCGAAGCCTTCCCGCCGCAGCTGAACAACACGGCCTACTACTCGAACGCCAAGGTGGACGATGACATCAAGAAAGCCTTGACCACCACCAACAAGGACGAGAAGACCGCCTTGTACAAGGACGCGCAGCAGACTATCTGGAACGATGCGCCGTGGGCCTTCCTGGTCACCCAGGGCAATGTCTACGTCAAGTCGAAGAACCTGACCGGCGTGTACGTGATGCCCGATACCAGCTTCTGGTATGGCGACGTCGATCTGAAGCAATAAAAGCAGTGCAATAAAAGCAGTGCAATAAAGGCAGTGCAATAAAGGCAGTGCAATAAAGGCAGTGCAATAAAGGCAGTGCAGTAAACCACCGCGCGGATGCCTGGCATCCGCGCGCAGGAATTCCTTATGCTTACCTACATCGTCAAGCGCCTTCTGGGCATGATACCCACGCTGCTGCTGGTCATCGCGGTGGTGTTCATGTTCGTCCACATGCTGCCCGGCGACCCGGCGCGGCTGGCGGCGGGCCAGGACGCCGACGAACAGACAGTGCAACTGGTGCGCCAGGAACTCGGGCTGGACCTGCCCCTGCCGCAACAGTTCGTCCGCTATTTCACCCACATGCTGCAGGGCGACCTGGGCGTGTCCCTGCGCAGCAAGCGTCCGGTCAGCACCGAGATCGCCGACCGCTTCATGCCGACGCTGCTGCTCACGATGACCAGCATGGTCTGGTCCGTGTTGTTCGGCATGGTCATCGGCATCGCATCGGCCGTGTGGCGCAACCGCTGGCCGGACCGGCTGGGCATGACGCTGGCCGTGTCGGGCATTTCCTTTCCCGCGTTCGCGCTGGGGATGATGATGATGCAGGTGTTTTCGGTGCAGCTGGGCTGGTTGCCCACCATAGGCGCGTCCAGCTGGAAACACTACATACTGCCTTCCATCACGCTGGGCGCGGCCGTGGCGGCCGTGATGGCGCGCTTCACGCGCGCGTCCTTCGTCGAAGTCATACAGGAAGACTTCGTGCGCACCGCGCGCGCCAAGGGCCTGGCCGAATCGGTGGTGGTGGCCAAGCACACGCTGCGCAACGCCCTGATCCCGGTCGTCACCATGATGGGCCTGCAGTTCGGTTTCCTGCTGGGCGGCTCCATCGTGGTCGAGACCGTGTTCAGCTGGCCCGGCCTCGGCGCGCTGCTGGTCGACGCCGTGACGCAGCGCGACTATCCGGTCATCCAGGGCCTGGTGCTGCTGTTTTCCCTGGAATTCATTCTGATCAACCTGGTGGTGGACGTGCTGTACGGCGTGATCAACCCCAGCATCCGGTACAAGTGAGGCGGCCATGACGCAACCCATGTCGCAACTCGACAACACCGCCGCCGCCGGCGCCGCGACCGCCGCCGTGCCGGCCGGCGCGGAAGCCGTGCGCACGCCGTTCACGGAATTCTGGCGCAAGTTCAAGAAGCAGCACCTCGCGATGGGTGCGGGTATCTTCGTGCTGCTGCTGGTCGTGGTGGCCGCGCTGGCGCCCTGGATCGTGCCCTTCGACGCCGAGAACTATTTCGACTACGACAATCTGAACGCCGGTCCGTCGCTGGTGCACTGGCTGGGCGTGGACGCGCTGGGCCGCGACATCTTCAGCCGCATCCTGATGGGCGCGCGCATTTCGCTGGTCACCGGCTTCGTCTCGGTGGCGCTGGGCGCGGCCGTGGGCACTTTCCTGGGCCTGATGGCGGGCTACTACGAAGGCTGGTGGGAGCGCGTCAGCATGCGGCTGTCGGACGTGCTGCTGGCCTTCCCCGGCATGCTGCTGGCGATCGGCGTGGTGGCCATCCTGGGCTCCAGCATGGTCAACGTCGTGGTCGCGGTGGCGGTGTTCAGCGTGCCGGCCTTCGCCCGCCTGGTGCGCGGCAACACGCTGTCCATCAAGCACATGACCTACGTGGAAGCCGTGCGCAGTATCGGTGCGTCGGACTGGACCATCATCATGCGGCACATCCTGCCCGGCACGATATCGCCCATCGTCGTCTACGGCACCATGCGCATCGGCACCTCCATCATTACGGCGGCCAGCCTGTCCTTCCTGGGCATGGGCGCGCAGCCGCCCACGCCGGAGTGGGGCGCGATGCTGAACGAGGCGCGCGCGGACATGGTGACTTCGCCGCACATCGCCGTGTTCCCGGCGCTGGCCATCTTCCTGACCGTGCTGGCGTTCAACCTGCTGGGAGACGGCCTGCGCGACGCCTTGGATCCCAAGATCGACCGGCGGTAGGCCATGGCGACTCGTATGAGGACGAGTTCTGGCGCGGCCGTCGCCTGCCCGCGCGTCGGCATGCTGGCATCCGGACCGCTGGACACGCTGTGCGATGTCGGCGGCGTCACGGTGGGCCATGCCACGCTGGCGCGCGACGCCATCCAGACCGGCGTGACGGTCGTGCGCCCGCACGGCGGCGATCCCTACCGGGACAAGGTGCCGGCGGGACTGGCCGTGCTGAACGGCTTCGGCAAGAGCATCGGCCTGGTGCAGGTGGAAGAGCTCGGCCTGCTGGAAACGCCCATCGCGCTGACCAATACCTTCTCCGTCGGCACCGTGGCCAACGCCCAGATCCGCCAGGCCGTGGGCGCCAATCCGGAAATCGGCCGGGCCTGGCCGACGGTGAACCCGCTGGTGTTCGAGTGCAATGACGGTTATCTGAACGACATCCAGGCCATGGCCGTGTCCGAGTCCGACTACCTGGTCGCCCACGGCGCCGCGTCGGTCGATTGCGCGCAGGGCGCCGTCGGCGCGGGCCGGGGGATGTCCTGCTTCGGTTTCAAGGGCGGCATCGGCAGCGCATCGCGGATGACGCGTCCGGCGGATGGCCGGTCCTGGACGGTGGGCGCGCTGGTGCTGGCGAACTTCGGCCGCCAGCCCTTGCTGACGGTCGCCGGCCGTCCCTTCGGGCAGCGGCTGGAGCGCGATCGCGCACAGGGCCGCGCGGCTGGCGGCGCCGCCGCGGCGGGGCATGACGCCACGACGGCGGATCCTGCCGACGGCGCCGGTGCGACAGGCGCCGAGAAGGGCTCCATCATCCTGCTGCTGGCCACCGACGCGCCGCTGGACGCCCGCCAGTTGCGCCGCCTGGCCCTGCGGGCCGGTGCCGGCCTGGCCCGCACGGGTTCCGTATTCGGTCACGGCAGCGGCGATATCGCGCTGGCTTTCTCCACGGCGTATACCGTGCCGCACCAGGCGGACCGCGGCATGCCGGCGATCGCCATGCTCCACGAAACCCGCATCGATCCACTGTTCGAGGCGGCCGCCGAAGCGATCGAGCAGGCCATCCTGCACGCGCTGTGGCGCGCGGACGGCGTCACCGGCCGCGACGGCCACGCCAGGATGACCATACGCGACGCGATTCCCGCCTGGCGGGAATGGCTGGACGGCCGGCCCTGAGCGGCGGGCCCGCAACCTATCGACCTACAGGAAGCCTTACATGCGCATACTCGTTTCCACCGACATCGAGGGCGTCGCCGGCGTCTTCCATTCCCAGCAGGTCACCGCCGGCAATGGCGAATACGAGCGTGCCCGCGCCTGGATGACGGGCGAGGCCAACGCGGCGGTCGCCGGCGCCTTCGAAGGCGGCGCCGATGACGTGCTGGTCAACGACTCGCACGGTGGCTTCCGCAATCTGCTGCCCGACGGCATCGACGAACGCGCCCGGCTGGTGCTGGGCAAACCGCGGTACCTGGGCATGATGGGCGGCCTGGAAGAGCCGTGCGACGCGGTCTTCATGATCGGCTACCACTCGCGCGCCCAGGGCCGTGGCGTGCTCGCCCACACCATCAACGGCTTTTCCTTCGCCAAGGTCCGCATCAACGGCATGGAGCTGGGCGAAGCCGGGCTTTACGGCGCGCTGGCGGGCGAACTGGGCGTGCCGGTCGCCCTGGCCAGCGGCGACGATGCCTTCATCAGCGAAACCCGCGAGCTGTTTCCCGGCGCGGTCTGGGTGCAGACCAAGATCGCGCGCGGGCAGGGCAGCGGCGTGTCGCTGTCGCCGGCGGCCGCGCGCGCGGCCATCCGCGAAGCCGCGCGCCAGGCCATGGACAATATCGGCGGCCTCAAGCCCTGGCGCATCGAGCCGCCTATAGAATGCGTCCTGCAGACCCAGAACCCGGCGCTGGCCGATCTGTTCTGCACCTGGCCCGCGCTGGAGCGCGTGGACGGCGTAACGCTGCGCTTCACGACCGACAGCATGCAGGCCGCCATACGCACGCTCAACAGCCTGGCCGCCATGTCATTCATGCTGCGCTGACCGCGCCCCAAGGATTTCCATGCCGCACACCGACACCCGTATCGCAGCGCTGCGCCACGCCATGGCCGCGCGCGGCCTGAGCGCCTACATCGTCCCCTCCGCCGACCCGCACTTGTCGGAATACCTGCCGGCGCGCTGGCAGGGGCGGCAATGGCTGTCCGGCTTCACCGGTTCGGTGGGGACCCTGGTCGTCACGGCGGATTTCGCCGGCCTGTGGGTGGATAGCCGCTATTGGGTGCAGGCGGAAGCGCAACTGGCGGGTACCTGCGTCAGCCTGATGAAGCTGGGCGATCCGTCCGTGCCGGCGCACCCCGAATGGCTGGCGGCGCATTGCAAGGCGCGCGGCGCCGCCGGGCAAACCGTAGTGGGCGCGGATGGCCAGGTGTTGTCGCTGGCCGCGCACCGGGTGCTGGCCGACGCGGTGAGCGCCGCGGGCGGCCGCCTCGATATCTCCCACGACCTGCTGGCCGACATCTGGCCGGACCGCCCCGGATTGCCGGCGGCGCCGGTGCGCGAGCACCTGCCGCCCTATGCCTGCGTGACACGCGCCGACAAGCTTGCGCGACTTCGCGCGGCCATGCGGGCCAAGGAAGCGACGGCGCACCTCATCAGCTCGCTGGACGATGTCGCGTGGCTGTTCAACCTGCGCGGCGCCGACGTGGACTACAACCCGGTCTTCGTCGGCCATGCGCTGGTCCTGGCCGACCGCGCCGAACTCTACACCGCGGCCGGCAAGATCGACGCGGCCCTGGCGCAACGCCTGGGCGCCGACGGCGTCGCCGTCCGCCCCTACGACGCCTACACACAGGCCCTGGCCGGGCTGCCGGCGGACGCGGCGGTCCTGGTGGATCCGGCGCGCACCACGGTCGGCGTGCTGGCGGCGCTGCCCGCCACGGCGCGCCGCGTGGAAGCCATCAACCCGAGCACCCTGGCCAAATCCCGCAAGACCGATGACGAACTGGCCCATGTGCGCGCGGTCATGGAGCAGGACGGCGCCGCGCTGTGCGAATTCTTCGCCTGGTTCGACGCCGCGGTGGGGCGCGAGGCGATCACCGAGCTGACCATAGACGAAAAGCTGAGCGCCGCCCGTCGGCGCCGCCCCGGATTCGTCTCGCTCAGCTTCGGCACCATCGCGGCCTACAACGCCAACGGCGCCATGCCGCATTACCGCGCCACCCCGGAGTCGCACGCCGCCATCGAAGGCGACGGTCTGCTGCTGATCGATTCGGGCGGCCAGTACGAAGGCGGCACCACGGACATCACGCGGGTCGTCGGCGTCGGGCGACCCACGGCCGAGCAGAAGCGCGATTTCACCCTGGTGCTGAAAGGCATGATCGCGCTGTCGCGCGCCCGTTTTCCGCGCGGCGTGCTGTCGCCGATGCTGGACGCCATCGCGCGCGCGCCCATCTGGGAAGGTGGCGCGGAATACGGCCATGGCACCGGCCATGGCGTGGGCTACTTCATGAACGTGCACGAAGGGCCGCAGGTGATCGCGCACCGCGCCCAGGCCACCCCCCATACCGCCATGGAGCCCGGCATGATCACGTCCAACGAACCCGGCATCTACCGGCCGGGACGCTGGGGGGTCCGGATCGAGAACCTGGTCTGCAACCGGCCCGCGCAGACCACGGAGCTGGGCGAATTCCTGGCTTTCGAGACGCTGACGCTGTGCCCCATCGATACGACGTGCATCCTGGAGGACATGCTGCGGCCGGACGAGATCGCCTGGCTGGATGGCTATCACGCCCAGGTACGCGAGCGCCTGCTGCCGCACGTCGATGGCGCCGCCCGGGATTGGCTGCTGGCGCGCACGCGGGCGCTGGCCGCGGCGGAGTAGGCTGGCCCGAGGGGCCACGCGGGCGGCCGCCGTTGTTACTTCGCGACGCCATGGGAAATACCAGGATTCGCCGACGGCCCGGCTATAATCCAAATTTCCCGCACGCGCCCGGCCGCCCGGGCGCTCTTCACGATGACCAAATACGTATTTGTCACCGGTGGCGTAGTGTCTTCCCTGGGGAAAGGCATCGCCGCCGCGTCCCTTGGCGCGATCCTCGAATCGCGCGGTCTGCAAGTCACCCTGCTCAAGCTCGACCCGTACATCAACGTCGATCCCGGCACCATGAGCCCCTTCCAGCATGGCGAGGTTTTCGTCACGGAAGACGGCGCGGAAACCGACCTGGACCTGGGCCACTACGAGCGCTTCATTTCCACGCGCATGCGCAAGGTGAACAATTTCACCACCGGCCAGATCTACGAATCCGTGCTGCGCAAGGAACGCCGGGGCGACTACCTGGGCAAGACGGTGCAGGTCATCCCGCACATCACCAATGAAATCCAGGACTTCATCGCCCGCGGGGCCGAAGCCGGCTGGGATGGCAACACCGATGTGGCCATCGTCGAAATCGGCGGCACGGTCGGCGACATCGAGTCCCTGCCTTTCCTGGAAGCCGCGCGGCAGATGAGCCTGCGCATGGGCCGCAACAACGCGGCCTTCATCCATCTGACCCTGGTGCCGTTCATCGCGTCGGCGGGCGAACTGAAGACCAAGCCCACGCAGCACTCCGTGCAGAAACTGCGCGAAATCGGTATCTATCCGCATGCGCTGCTGTGCCGGGCGGATCGTCCCATCCCCGAAGACGAACGCGCCAAGATTTCACTGTTTTCCAACGTGCCGCTGGACGCCGTCATTTCGGTCTGGGACGCGGATTCGATCTACAAGATTCCCGCCATGCTGCACAAGCAGGGCCTGGACAACCTGGTGTGCGACGCCCTGGGACTGACGCCGCCGCCGGCCGACCTGTCCATGTGGGACGACCTGGTCGAAGCCCTGGAACATCCGGTGCACGAAGTCACGATCGGCATGGTCGGCAAGTATGTCGACCTGACGGAGTCGTACAAGTCGCTGACCGAAGCGCTGGTCCACGCCGGCATCCATACCCGTTCGCGCGTCAAGATCGAATACATCGACTCGGAAGACCTGGAAGCGCACGGCACGGACAGCCTCAAGCACCTGGACGCCATCCTGGTGCCCGGCGGCTTCGGCAAGCGCGGCACCGAAGGCAAGATCGCCGCCATCCGCTATGCGCGCGAAAACGGCGTGCCCTACCTGGGCATCTGCCTGGGCATGCAGTTGGCAGTCATCGAGTTCTCGCGCCACGTGGCCGGCCTGGGCGGCGCCAACAGCACGGAATTCGATCCCGCCGCCCCGCACCCGGTCGTGGCCCTGATCACGGAATGGATGGATCGCGAAGGCCGCGTGGAAAAGCGTGACGCCAATTCCGACCTGGGCGGCACCATGCGCAAGGGCGCGCAGCGCTGCCCGGTCAAGCCCGGCACGCTCGCCGCGCGGATCTACGGGCCGGAAGTCAATGAACGGCACCGCCACCGCTACGAAGTGAACAACGTCTACGTGCCCCGTCTGGAAGACGCCGGCATGGTGATCAGCGCGCGTACGCCCACCGAGAACCTGCCGGAAATGATGGAGCTGCCGGCGCACCCGTGGTTCGTGGGCGTGCAGTTCCACCCCGAATTCACGTCGACGCCGCGCGATGGGCACCCGCTGTTCTCCAGCTATATCCAGGCCGCCATCGACAGGCAGCAACGCCTCGCGGCGGACGCCGCGTGAACGGGCGGCTGGCGCGTTCGCACGCACCCGCGGACGCCCCGTGAGCGCCACGGCGCCATGGCCGTTTGATTCCATGCGGCGCCGGCTGGTCCGGCGCCGCGGCGTACAGTTTTCAACGATCTCAACGACCTAGGGAAGACCATCATGAGTGCAATCGTCGACATCATCGGCCGCGAAATCCTGGATTCGCGCGGCAATCCCACCGTGGAATGCGATGTACTGCTGGAATCGGGCGCCATGGGCCGGGCCGCGGTGCCGTCGGGCGCCTCCACCGGCGCGCGCGAAGCCATCGAGCTGCGTGACGGCGACAAAGGCCGCTATCTGGGCAAGGGCGTGCTGCGCGCGGTAGAAAACCTGAACACCGAAATCTCCGAAGCGCTGATGGGCCTGGACGCGCAGGAACAGACCTTCGTCGACCGCACCCTGATCGAACTGGACGGCACCGATGCCAAGGAACGCCTGGGCGCCAATGCCATCCTGGCCGCCAGCATGGCGGTGGCGCGCGCCGCCGCCGACGAATCGGGTCTGTCGCTGTACCGCTATTTCGGCGGCAGCGGCCCCATGAGCATGCCGGTGCCCATGATGAACGTCATCAACGGCGGCGCGCACGCCAACAACACGCTGGACCTGCAGGAATTCATGATCCTGCCGGTGGGCGCGGCCAGCTTCCGCGAAGCGCTGCGCTGGGGCGCGGAAGTCTTCCACGCGCTCAAGAAGCTGATCAATGCGCAAGGCATGTCCACCGCCGTGGGCGACGAAGGGGGGTTCGCGCCCAACGTGGCCAATCACGAGGCCGCCATCCAGCTGATCCTGAAAGCCATCGGCGAAGCCGGCTACGAGCCCGGCACGCAGATCGCGCTGGGCCTGGATTGCGCCAGCTCGGAATTCTTCAAGAACGGCAAGTACGTGCTGGAAGGCGAAGGCGGCATTTCGCTCAGCTCGCAGGAATTCACGAATCTGCTGGCCACGTGGTGCGACAAGTACCCCATCATTTCCATCGAAGACGGCATGGCCGAAAACGATTGGGAAGGCTGGAAGCTGCTGACCGACCAGCTGGGCAAGAAGGTGCAACTGGTCGGCGACGATCTGTTCGTCACCAATACGCGCATCCTGAAGGAAGGCATTTCCAAGGGCGTGGCCAATTCCATCCTGATCAAGATCAACCAGATCGGCACGCTGACCGAAACCTTCGCCGCCATCGAAATGGCCAAGCGCGCTGGCTACACCGCCGTGGTTTCGCATCGTTCGGGTGAAACGGAAGACTCCACCATCGCCGATATCGCCGTGGCGACCAACGCCATGCAGATCAAGACCGGTTCGCTGTCGCGGTCGGATCGCATGGCCAAGTACAACCAGCTGCTCCGTATCGAGGAAGAACTGGCCGAAGTCGCTTCCTATCCCGGCCTGGAAGCCTTCTACAACCTGCGCTGACCTGGTCGCGCGTCCGGCGGCTGGCCCTGACGGGGCCGCCGCCGTTCAACCCTGTTCGGATACCGCATGCGCCTGTTGTTCCTGGTTCTACTGGCCCTGGTCTGCCTGATCCAGTACCCGTTGTGGCTGGGCAAGGGTGGCTGGTTCAAGGTTTGGGACCTGCAGAAACAGGTGGCCGCGCAGCGCGCCGTCAACGAAGGGATGCGCGCCCGCAACGCCGCCCTGGACGCGGAAGTGCGCGACCTGCAGACGGGCACGGGCGCGCTGGAGGAACGGGCGCGCAGCGAACTGGGCATGATGAAGGACGGCGAGGTCTTCGTGCAGATCGTGCCAGCCGGCAGCTCACCCGCCGCGGCCGCGCAAGCGCCGCAATCCGCCGAGGCGGGCAATCTCCAGCGGACCGTGCCAGCCGCGGGGGCCGCCAACCGCGCGGTCGGCGCCTCACCCGCCAACCGTGCCGCCGGCGCTTCAGCCACCAATCGTGGCAATACGGGCAGCAACGCCAACGCCAACGCGAATGCCAATGCCGCCCAGGGCACCCGCCGCTAGGCCTGCCACGGCCGTGTCAGGCCGGTCCGCCGCCATCGCCCGCGGGCGCACAGCACAGTAGAACCCCGCAAGCCGGGTCATCGAGCGGTTCGCCGTTCCCGTCCGGGGACAACGGCCCAGACCCCGTTTCCCGCCGTCCAAGCACACCGATGTCCACCTCGTCCCGCCAGGGCCGGGGACGGCGTACTGGCGCATCCCGGCCCTCATGCGCCCGACCGCCGTCGACTGTCCGGTCCGCTCCGACCGCTGCGGCCGCTCCGACCGTTTCCACCGCTTCCATCGTTCCCACCGCTCGGCCCACGCCAGGCACGCTCCCGTGCCAGAGCACGGGATGCGACTGCATGGGCAAGGCCATTTCCATCTGCATCACCAGCATGCCGGCTCGCGCCGCGGGATCGCCGCTGCCCCGGATAACCGCCAGCCGCCGCAACAGCGCCCGCACCCCGGGCACCCACGGCGCGTGCGCATAGGCCAGCCGCAGCCGCAGCATGTTTGCTTCGAACACCGTTTGCCCCGAGCGCGGCCCGCGTCCGCCCGGCCAGCCCATGCGCCGGCGGCGCAGGTGCTGTTCCGCCTGGTAGTCATTGCGTATGGCCGGCAGCCCACGCGCGGCGGGGATGCGCAGCGACCGATCGCCGAAATCCGTGTAGGCGCCGACGGTGGGCGAAATGACGTCGATACGCCAGGCCGGGGCGCCGGTCTGCTGCGCGACGTGCAGGAAGCTCGCGCGCATGCGGGCGCGCGGATCGCGATGCCGTCCGGGCGGATGGAACAGGGGCAGCAGGGCGGTTTCGAACGCCTGCTCGATGGTGGCCGGCCGTGCATGCCGCGTCGCACCGGCGCGCGCCGCTTCCAGCAGCGCCAGGTCGAGCATCTGCCGCGTCATGTGCCAGCGGGCGGCCTCGACCACGAGCAGGCCGCAGAACATCAGCGGCAGCGCGCTCACGGTAAAGGCCGCGATGGCCGCGCCGCGCTGGCGGGCCGCCGCGCGCGAGATCGGGGGATGCATGGCGCAAGTCTGCCGCGCCGGCCAGCGCGCGTCGATTGCGACATGTACGTGTGACGCGCGCGGCGCACCCGAGCGCTCAGTGCACCGTGGGCGGATCCTGTCCCGGCAGCGCCTGCGAGTCGGTGAACAAGCCGGCGCAATCCACCGCGTCGAACAAGTACGGCTTGCCGCAGAAATCGCAGGCGACTTCCACATCCCCGCGTTCGGCCAGGATGCTCTCGATTTCCGCGCGGCCCAGCATGCGCAGCATATCGGCGACCTTGGTCCGGTTGCAGGGGCAATGCCAGCGCACCCCGGACGGCTCGAAGGTCAGCAGGGTTTCATCCCAGTACAGCCGATGGATCAAGGTATCGATGTCGGTGGCCAGCAACTCGTCCGACTTCAGCGTCTCCGTCAGGTGAACGGCGCGATTCCAGCTTTCCTCGGCCGCCTCCGGCGTCTGTGCGACCCCGCCCTGCCCGGGCAGGCGCTGCAGCAGCATGCCCGCCGCATGATAGTCGTCGGCGGCCAGCCACAAGCGCGTTTCCAGCTGTTCCGACTGCTGCATATAGTGGCTGAGGGCGTCGGCGACGGTATCGCCCACGATGGGCACGATACCCTGGTAGGGCTGCTGTCCCGGCGCCTTGCGCTGCGGATCCAGCACCACGATGAAGCGGCCATTGCCGCCCGGATTCATCAGGCTCTGCATCGTGCCGGTGTCCGGCACCACCTGTTCCTGGCGCAGCTTGACGGTCGCGCGCAGGCTCAGGTCGGCGCGGCACTCCACCACCAGCAGGGCGATCGGCCCGTCGCCCTGCACCTGTATCACCAGCGAACCTTCGAACTTCAGGTTGGCCGCCAGCAGCGTGGACGCGGCGATCAATTCGCCCAGCAGGCGCTTGATGGCGGGTGGGTAGTCGTGATTGACCTGTGCGGCGCGCCAGGTGTCGTGCAGACGTACCGCCTGGATGCGAACGGTACGGTCCTCGAAAAGATATTTCTTCAGGAGATCGGTCATCCTGGAATGTTAGCCGATACCGCCTCCGGGCAGGCCGCGCGGCGGCCGGATCGCGCTGCTCAGCCGATGCGCTTCAGCGTGCGTTTGTATTGGCGGCCGCGCTCGATATAGCCCTGGGTGTTCAGGTGCATGCGCTCGATTTCTTCCTGCGTCAGTTCCCGCACCACCTTGCCGATCCCGATGACCAGGCTGTTGTCCGGGATCACGCGGCCTTCGGGGATGATGGCGCCGGCGCCGATCAGGCAATTGCGGCCCACCACCGCTTCATTCAACACGATGGCCTGTATCCCGACCAACGCGCCGGCGCGTATGGTGCAGCCATGCAGCATGGCCTGGTGTCCCACCGTCACGCGCTCTTCGACGATCAGCCCCAGGCCCTTGTCGACGTGCAGGACCGACGATTCCTGGATGTTGCTGCCCCGGCGGATGACGATGGGCGCGTTGTCGCCCCGTATCGTCACCTGCGGCCAGATGCTGACGTCCGCTTCCAGCGTGACGTCGCCGATGATGTCCGCGCTGTCGGCAATATAGGCGCTGGCGTCGACGCGCGGCGCGACGCCTTCGAGTTCGTAGATGGCCATGGCGGTCTCCTGCGTCAGGCGGGCTGGTCGCCGCGCGCCTTTTCCGCTTTTTCCTCTTCGAGTTGACGCAGTACCCGTCGCTGCACCTTGCCGGTGGTGGTCATGGGCAGTTCGTCGAGAAACTCGATTTCCTTGGGATATTCATATGGCGCCAGCCGTTCGCGCACGTGGTCCTGCAGGGCCTGGACGATGCCGTCGCGAGCCTGGCCGGCGTACTCCGGGGTCAGCACGACATAGGCCTTGACCAGCGCGCCGCGCTCCGCATCCGGTTTGGGAACCACGGCCGCGTTGGCCACGGCCGGGTGGCCCAGCAGGCAGCTTTCGATTTCCCCTGGCCCGATGCGATAGCCCGCCGATTTGAAGACGTCGTCGCTGCGTCCCGCGTACCAGAGGTAGCCGTCTTCGTCCATGCGGGCCAGGTCGCCGGTGCGGCACCAGTCGCCGCTGAATTTCGCGGCGGTGGCGGTCGGGTTACGCCAGTACTGCAGGAACAGGATGGGGTCGGGATGGCCGTGGATGTCGTACCGGTTCAGCGCCACTTCGCCGATTTCGCCCGTCTTGGCCTCCTGGCCCTGGTCGTCGATGACCGCGACGCGGTGTCCCGGATAGGGCCGGCCCATGCTGCCCGGCTTGGCGGGCCAGCGCGCCTGGCTGTTGCCCACCAGATAGTTCATTTCAGTCTGGCCGAACATTTCGTTCGGCGTGATACCCAGCGCCGACCGGCACCAGCCGAATACGGTCTCGCCCACGGATTCGCCGGCGCTCATGATGGCCCGCAGCACCAGCTTGTAGCGTTCGCGCGGCGCCGGCACCGCCTTCATCATCGCTTTCAGCGCGGTGGGGAACAGGAAGGTGTTCGTGACCTGGTAGCGTTCCAGCAATTCGAACGCGCGCTCGGGGGAGAATCGTCCGCGCGTGCCGACGATGGGATGGCCGAAATACAGGGTGGGCAGCAGCGCGTCCATCATGCCGCCGGTCCAGGCCCAGTCGGCCGGCGACCAGAACACATCCCCCAGCTTGGGAAACCAGTCCTGCGACGCCACGAAACCCGGCAGGTTGCCGATCAGGGCGGAATGGGGCAGCAGCGCCCCCTTGGGTGCGCCCGTGGTGCCGGACGTGTAAAGCAGGATCGCGGGGTCGGTGGCCAGCGTGGAGACACGCTTGAACTCGGCGGGCTGGCGCGCCAGCAGGCTGCGCCACGGCAGCACGCGCTCGTCGGCGAAGCCGATGCCGATGATCTGGTGCAGGGCAGGGCACTGTTCCGCGATGGAAAGCAGGTTGGCGCTGGACGCCGCGTCCACCACCGCGACGCGCGCTTCCGAGTCGCGCAGGCGCGATTCCAGCGCTTCGGGACCGAACAATCCGGATAAGGGGACGATGACCGCGCCGACGCTGTAGGTGGCCATGTGCACCACCGCGGTCTCCGGTCGTTGTCCCAAAACAACAGCTACCCGGTCGCCCTTGCCCACTCCCATGCGCACCAGGCCGTTCGCCAACTGGTTCGCCGCTTCCGCCAGGCGGCCGTAGGTCCAGACTTCCCTGTTGCCCGCTTCGTCTTCGTAATAGATGGCGATGCGGCGTGCGTCGAGACCGCTTTCGGCCCAACGATGGCAGCACACCTCGGCGATGTTGAACTGCGTGGGTACTAGCCAGCGGAAAGAGTCGTAGAGCGCCTGGTATTGATCGTTCATGGCCCTGTTGTGAGCGGTTACACGATGGGACTCGTCGGCAGTGCTTTTGGGGCCGGATTGCCCCAAGCGCAAGCATGACCTAGAGGGCCACGATCCGCAACTTTCGCGTGCAGCGGCCCGCCAGGCCTAGGGTTATTACCGATGTTGCGGCGGGCGCCGATGCAAGCGACGACGTCCGCGGGCCGGGCGGAGGCGGAGCGCCGCCTTTACGGATGCTTGCCCTGGCGGCGCAGGGCCGAGGGCAGCGCGGGCAGGGATACCGGCCGCGGCGCGCGTGCCGGCGGGGCGTCCGCCGCGCGATCGGCCAGGACGGTTGCCCAGTCGAGCAACTGCAATTGGCCGGTATGGTCTTCGGTCAGGGCCGACAGGCTTTCCACCCAGTCGCCATCGTTGCAGTACAGCACGCCGTCGATGTCGCGCAGTTCCGCCTTGTGGATGTGCCCGCAGACGACGCCATCCAGCCCGCGCCGGCGGGCTTCCCCGGCCAGGGCGTGTTCGAAGTCGGTGATGAAGGCGACCGCGTTCTTGACCTTGTGCTTGAGGTACTGGGACAGCGACCAGTAGTGCAGCCCCATGCGATGGCGCATGCGGTTGAAGTAGTGGTTCAGCCACAGCGCGAACTGGTACAGCGTGTCGCCCAGGTGCGCCAGCCATTTGCTGTGCTGTATCACGCCGTCGAACTGGTCGCCGTGCAGCACCAGCAGCTTGCGTCCGTCGGCCGTCTCGTGGACGTCTTCGTCGACGATCTCGATGTCGCCGAAGGCATAGCCGATGAATTCGCGGGCAAATTCGTCATGGTTGCCCGGCACGAACACCACCCGGGTGCCTTCCCGCGCCTTGCGCAGGATGCGTTGCACGACGTCGTTGTGGGCGCGCGGCCAATGCCAGTGCTTGCGCAATTGCCAGCCGTCGATGATGTCGCCGACCAGGTACAGCGTCTCGGCTTCGTTGTGGTCCAGGAAATCCAGGAGGAATTCTGCTTTGCACCCCGTCGTGCCGAGATGCAAATCGGAAATCCACACAGTGCGCCAATGCGTCGGGCGAATCTCGTTCACATGTCCCTCGTTCGCGCTGTCATGTACGCATGAAATCACCCGGCGATGACGTCGATGTGAAATTGGGATGGCGCTTTCATGACAGCGGCGGAGGGCCGCGGCCCGGGGCCAGGCCCACGGGCGGGGTGTGGCCGGAGCGGATTCAGGCGCCGGCCGGGCTCTTGCGCGTGGTCCGGGGGGCCCCTGGCACGGTGACCAGCCGCGTGCGCGCCCAGCGGTCATGCAGGAACTGCCCTTCCGGGTCCAGCCAGGAGCCGACGAACACCGCAAACGGCGCGGCGATGATGAACATCAGGGTGGCAGGCCAGCGGGTCAGCGACTCGATGCCCCAGACCACCAGCGCCGCAATCAGCGGCAATATCCAGGCCAGCCCGTAGCGCCAGACCAGGCGGCTCAGGGACGGCGCGCTGCCATCCCTGGCGACCAGCCGGATGTTCCAGGTTTTCATGGGCAGCGTCTGGCCGGCGCGGCGCCAGCACACCACGAAGTACACGCCGATGGCCAGGAAAAGCCAGAACTGGCGGGCCGGCCGCAGCATCAGGCCGCTGCGGCTCTGCGTCAGCGTGTCGAAGAGATAATCCGCCAGGAAAACCACGCCGAACAGCAGCACGGCTTCGTACATCATGCAGGCGAAGCGCCGCAGGCGGGGCGGCGTGGACAGGGCAGTCGGGGTGTTCATAGCGGCGTATTATCCCCGGCAAAAAAAAAGCCCGCCACGAGGGCGGGTTTTAAAAGGGGCTTATGCAGCCCCCAAGGGGATCTGTCGCTGTCTGGTCGCTTTTCTGTTTCAGGCGCGGGCTGCTTCGCCGCTATGGCGGGCAGCAGGGGCGCGGAAAGAGCGGCCGAGCTTGCTGATCATCTTACCCAACGCGCGAAGCGGGCGCGGGCGGAATTGTTCTTCAATGGCCTGACGCATCAATTCGCGTTCCAGTTCGTCGGTCAGGCGCAGGGGTTCACGTTCGTTCACGATAATATCCTGAGTGCTAAAAGCAAGCGCTGCGTTCCATCCAGAGAATCTGTTTAATCCCGCGCGCTCTAGGGATAACCCGAATTATAGGGGTTAACCCTAGACCGTGCAAGTCGTAAAAAAGCAACAACTTTAAGAGCCGCATGGACAGTCAGGCCCCGGATTCCCCTTTCCCTTGGCGCATCGATCCGGTCGGCGACCGTTGCCTGCTGGTCACCCTCGGAGACCATGTGGACGGCGCGGTGAACCGTTCGGTCCTGGCGCTGGCGGCGCATCTACTGGCGGACCCGCCGCCGGGCGTGATCGACGTGGTACCGGCCTTCACCACGGTAGCCTTGCATTACCTGCCGCAGGCTTACGCCGGGCAGGCCGGCACGCCGCACGCCTGCCTGGCCGCCATCGTGGCGGACCGCCTGCGCCGGGGCGTGCCCGATATCGGCGCTGAATCGCGGCTGGTGGAGGTGCCCGCCTGCTATGGCGGCGCGTATGGCCCGGACCTGGACGAAGTGGCGGGGCGCTGTGGCCTGTCCACCAGCGAGGTGATCGAACTGCACTGCGCCTCGCCCCTGACGATCTACACCTTCTTTTTCGCCCCCGGCACGCCCTTCGCCGGCGGACTGGACGCGCGGCTGGCGGTACCCCGGCGGGCCACGCCGCGCACCGAAGTGCCGGCGGGTTCGGTCGCCATCGCCAACGGCCTGTCGATGATCTACCAACTGGCCATGCCTGGCGGCTGGAACCTGATCGGACGCACGCCCTGGAACCTGTTCGATCTGCGGCGCGAGCCTCCGGCCCGCCTGCGCCTGGGCGATCGCCTGCGCTTCGTGCCGATTTCGCCGGCCGAATTCGACCGTCTCTACGAGGCGCGGCCGTGATACGCGTATTGAAGCCAGGCGCGCTGACGCAACTGCAGGACCTGGGCCGCTACGGCCATCAGCGCTATGGGGTGCCGGTGAACGGCGTCATGGACGAATGGTCGCACCGGGTGGCCAATATCCTGGTGGGCAACCCCGATGATGCCGCCACGCTGGAATGTACGCTCACCGGTCCCACGCTGCGTTTCATGCCCGGCGGGCGCGGCGAACGCCTGATCGCGTTGTGCGGTGCCGATATGCAGGCGAGTATCGACGGCATGCCGGCGCCCCTGAACCAGCCGCTGCTGGTGCGGGCGGGTGCCACGCTGGCCTTCGGCGAGCGCCGGCGCGGCGCCCGTGTGTACCTGGCGGTGCGCGGCGGTTTCGATGTTCCCGCGGTCATGGGCAGCCGCAGCACGTTCGCCCGGGGCGGCTACGGCGGCTTCGAGGGCCGGGCAATCGCACGGGATGACCGATTGCCCCTGGGCGCGGCGGACACCGGGTATCCGGGGGCCACGCGCCTGCTGGTGCAATGCGGCCTGCCTTTCGTCAGCGCGGGCCTGTTCGAATTGCCGGCGCCGGCGGGGCATCCGGATGGCCTGCGCGCCATACAGGGGCCGCAGTGGCAGGCCTATACGGAAGCTGCCCGGACGGCCTTCCGCGAACAGCCGTTCCGGATCGACAGCCGCTCCGATCGCATGGGCTACCGTCTGGAAGGGCCGCGTCTGGCACTGTCCGAGCCGCTGGAGATGATTTCCGAGGCGGTGGCCTTTGGCACCGTGCAGGTGCCGCCGGATGGCAATCCCATCGTGTTGATGGCGGACCGCCAGAGCGCCGGCGGCTATCCCAAGATTGCTTACGTCGCCAGTGTGGACCTGCCGCTGCTGGCGCAGGCCATGCCCGGCGACACCGTGCGCTTCGCCATTGTCACGCTGGACGAGGCGCAGGCCTTGTACCTGGAGCGCGAGGCGTCGCTGGCGGCGCTGCGTGCGCGCGTCGCCAGCGCCATGGGAAGTGCCGGGGTGACGCCGGCCTGAGGTTGTCAGCCGTTGCGGCCGTCGTCGGCGTCGCCAATGTGACGGCGGTCGCCATCGTCGCCATCGTCGTCATCGCCGTGGTCGTCGTCATCGAAGTCGGCCGTATCGTCCGTGCCGGCGTGCGCGCCTTTGTCCAGGCGCTTGTCCCGATAACTGGCGCTGACCAGTTCGAAGCTGAACAAACGGCAATCCAGGGAGCCGTTGTGCAAGGGGATGCGCCGCCGCGGCTTCAGGCGCATCTTCTGCGGCAAGGCCATGTCGCTGGAGATGGCGTCCACCTGCCATCCGGCGAACTGGCGCTTCAGGCAGGCGGCCCAGTCGCTCCACAGGTCTTCGTCGTGGCCGGCCTGCAGCCGTTCGCCATAGGGCGGATTGGTGACGATCCAGCCATGTTCGGCCGGCGCCTGCAGGGTACGGGCGTCGCCGATTTCGAAGCGGATGCTGTCTTCGGTCAGCCATGCGCGCTCGGCGTTGCGGCGGGCGTACTCGATGGCCTGGGGATCGATGTCGTAGCCGAACAAGGGCGTTTCCAACGTGGGCTGGATGCGCGCCCGCGCATCGTCCTTCAGGTCGCGCCAGCGGCGGGCGTCGTGGTCGCGCAGGCGCTCGAAGGAGAACGGCCGCGCGATGCCGGGCGGCACGCCCAGCGCGATCCACGCGGCCTCGATCAGGATGGTCCCGCTGCCGCAGAAGGGATCGAGCAGCGGCGCGGCGGGATCCCAGCCGGCCAGCGCCAGCATGCCTGCCGCGAGGTTCTCGCGCAGCGGGGCTTCGCCCTTGTCCAGCCGCCATCCGCGCTTGAACAGGGATTCGCCGCTGGTATCCAGGTACAGCGTCGCGGTGTCGGCGGTCAGGAAGGCGTGGACGCGCGCGTCGGGCCGTACGGTATCGATATCCGGCCGCGCGCCTTCGCGGTCCAGCAGCCGGTCGCAGATGCCGTCCTTGACCCGCAGATTGCAGTATTGCAGGCTGCGCATCGGGCTTTTGATGGCTGACGTATCCACCCGCAGGGTCTGTTCGGCGCCGAACCAGCGCTCCCAGGGCGTGGCGTAGGCCAGGTCCAGCAGATCGTTTTCTTCCTGCACGGGCGCCTGCGCCACCCGCACCAGGATGCGCGTGGCCAGGCGCGAATACAGGTTGGCCTGCTGCACGCCGATCCAGTCGGCGCTGAAGTGCGCGCCGGCCCGGCCCGTGCGCGCATCGTCGAAACCCAGCGCGCGCAGTTCGATGGCCAGGACTTCTTCCAGGCCCTGAGGGCAGGGCGCGAACACCTGGAATCTTTCATCGGGACGCTGGCCCGCGGCCGGGCGCTGGCGCGGTTGCTCGGCGCGCGCGCGGGGCGCGGCGGCCGCGCCGTGGTCGCGTTTGTCGTATTCGCCGCGTTCGGCGCCTGCTTGCCCACGTCCGCGCGGCCTGTCGGGTGGGGTTTCAGCCGGCTTGGTCTTCCCGCGCTGTTTTTCCTGCAGGGCCACCAGCTTGGCGCGCGCCCCGCTGCGTGTGCGCTTGGCGTCAGCGGCAGGCGCGGCGGTGCCGGCCCGCTTGGTCAGGGTCAGCGTCTTGCGCGGGCGTTCGGAATCGTCGACGGACATGGAATGGATGATCTGGAGATGCTGAAGGTCAGAACGGCTTGACGACGACCAGCGCCACCACGATGAACAGCAACAGTACCGAGATCTCGTTGAACCATCGGTAGAAGGTGTGGCTGCGCGTCTTGCCGCCCTGTTCGAACTTGCGCAGCATGACGCCACAGGCGTGATGGTAGCCGATGATCAACAGCACGAAGAACAGCTTGGCATGCATCCAGCCGTTGCCCGGCCCCATGCCGATGCCATAGCCGACGTAAAGCCACAGGCCGAACACGATGGCGATCACCGCCAGCACGGTGGTGAAGCGGAACAGGCGCCGCGCCATGCCCAGCAGCACCGCGCGCACCGCCGGCTCATGCTGCTGCGCCAGGTTCACGTAGATGCGCGGCAGGTAGAACAGGCCGGCGAACCAGGCCGCGATGAAGACGATGTGCAGGGTCTTGATCCAGAGCATGGGCCTCTACCTTTGAATGAAACGGGCATTGTAGGGGGGCGCGGCGCCGGGAAGGCGCCGCACGATATCGCCTGTGGATACGCGCCGCGATTCAGCCGCGCAACTGGCCTTCGCCGCTCAGCACCCACTTGTACGTGGTCAGGCCCTCCAGGCCCACGGGCCCGCGCGCATGCAGGCGATTGGTGGAAATGCCGATCTCGGAGCCCAGGCCATATTCGTAGCCGTCGGCGAATACGGTCGGCAGGTTCACGTAGACCGAACTGGAATCCACTTCACGTTGGAAGCGCTGCGCCGCGCTCAGGTTTTCGGTGACGATGGCGTCGGTGTGTCCGGAGCCCCAACGGCCGATGTGATCCATGGCGTCGTCCAGCGTGTCGACGACGCGGATCGCCAGGATGGGGCCCAGGTATTCTTCGGCCCAGTCGGTATCGGTGGCTGGCTTGGCGGCGGGAACCAGCTCGCGCGTGCGCGGGCAACCGCGCAGTTCCACGCCGTGGCTGACCAGGGCGTCGGCCAGCCGCGGCAGGACGGTATCGGCCACGGCCGCATGCACCAGCAGCGTTTCCATCGATCCGCAGACGCCGTAGCGGTACGTCTTGGCGTTGAAGGCGATGGCGTGGGCTTTTTCAAGGTCGGCGTCGGCGTCGATGTAGACGTGGCAATTGCCGTCCAGGTGCTTGATGACGGGCACGCGCGCTTCGGCGCTGATGCGCTGGATCAGGCTCTTGCCGCCGCGCGGCACGATGACATCGACGTGTTCGGTCATGGTGATCAGCTTGCCTACCGCCGCGCGGTCGGGCGTATCGACCACCTGTACCGCGTGGGCGGGCAGGCCGGCGGCATCCAGGCCCTGGCGCACGATGGCCGCCAGGGCCAGGTTGGAGCGCAGGGCTTCGCTGCCGCCGCGCAGGATGGCGGCGTTGCCGGATTTCAGGCACAGGGCGGCGGCGTCTATCGTGACGTTGGGCCGCGATTCGTAGATGATGCCGATCACGCCCAGCGGCACCCGCATCTGCGCCACGCGCATGCCGTTGGGCCGGATCGTGGTGGGACCGATGCTGCCCACCGGATCGGGCAGGGCTGCGACCTGGCGCAGGCCTTCAGCCATCAGGTCCAGCGTGCGATCGGACAGCGTCAGCCGGTCCAGCAATGCCGGCGTCAGCCCGTTTTCGCGTGCCGCGTCCATATCCTGGCGATTGGCGGCTTTCAGTGCGTCGCGGTTGCCGGCGATGGCGTCGGCCATGGCGGTCAGGGCGCGCACCTTGGCGGTGCCGCTGGCGGACATCATCTGGCGCGCGGCGCGGCGGGCGTTTTCGCCCAGGGCGAGCATGGCTTGTTCTACGGTCTGGCTGGACATGGCTATCGATGGAAACGGCATGCGCCGGGCGGCCGGCGGTGAGCTCGTAGTGTATCCGTAGAGACGCGTTCAGGCGTCCCGGCGGCCGGCGGCGGCCACCCGCAGCGCCAGGCGGGTCATCTCTTCCCACGGATCGGACAGGCGGCCCGGCACGGACAGCCCCTTGATGATGCGGTCGACCTCGTGCGCGTGCTGGACGGCGGCCGGCCAGGCGCGCGCCGGCACGCGCGACAGCGCCTGCATCGCCAACCGTTCATGGGCCCCGAAGATCCGCAGCTTGCGCATGACCGCGCCGCTGTCCTGGCCGCTGGCGCGCGCCTGCGCCACGCGGGCCAGGACGCGGATTTCCTCTCCGACCGCCCAAAGCACCAGCGGCAGCGCCTCGCCTTCTGCGCGCAGGCCGTCCAGCATGCGCACGGTGCGGCCGACGTCGCCGGCCAGCATGGCGTCGCGCAGGCCGAAGACGTCATAGCGCGCGACGTTCAGCACCGCGCGCTCCACGGCTTCGGCTTCCAGCATGCCTTCGGGGTACAGCAGGGCCAGCTTCTGTATTTCCTGGTGCGCCGCCAGCAGGTTGCCTTCGACTTTGTCCGCCATCCACTGCAAAGTGGTGGCGTCGGCGCGCTGGTTCTGGCGCGCCAGCCGTTCGCCTATCCAGGCAGGCAGCCGCGTGCGCTCGATGTTGGGAATGTCGACGAGAACGCCGCGCGACAGGGCCGACATCCAGCGGCTTTCGCGAGTGGCCTTGTCCAGTCGCGGCAGGCCGATGGCGATGACCGTGTCAGGATCGCTGCCGCTGGCATCCGCCTGTTCGGCCAGGCGGGCCAGCATGTCGCCGCCGGCCTTGCCGGGCTTGCCGGTCGGGATCTTCAGTTCCAGCAGGCGACGGTCGCCGAACAGCGAGACGGTCTGGGTGGCGGCGACGACGGCGCTCCAGTCGCTGCGGGCGTCCATCACCAGGGACGTACGCTCGGTGTAGCCGGCCGCGCGCGCCGCCGCGCGCAGCGCGTCCATGGCTTCGGTGACGAGCAGCGGCTCGTCGCCGCTGACCGTGTACAGCGGCGCCAGCCGTGTTCCCGCGCGCCGCAGATGGTCGGCGAAGCGGTCGGCGTCCAGGGTTTGCGCCATGCCTGCTAGTACGTGCCGTCGTCGTCGGGGCTGGCCGGGCCGTTGGTGATGCTCGGGCGGTTCCACGGCAACCGGTCGTTCTGCTGCGGCGTCGGTTGGTTGATGTTGTAGACCGGGCCCTGCTCGTCGCCAGGCTTGGTGTTTTCCAGCTTCTGCGCGGCGAGCCGCACATCGGGTGCCGTCAGGCGCCGTACGATGCGGCTGACCAGGCTCTGCTCCATGTTCCGGTACAGGCTTTCCGCCTGGCCTTCCTTGGCCTGCACGACCTGGTCGTTGTATTGCATTTCCCGGTAGGCTTCCAGCGTGGTGTCCGGCAGCAGGGCGCGACCCTTGGCATCGACGACGCGGAAGGTGAACACCAACCCCAGTTCGTACTCTTCCACACGGCCCTGGGCGTTCAGCGATACCTCGCGCATGGAGCGCGAATTGCGGACCTGCTGCAGGATGGCTTCGGCCTCCTTGGGCGTTTCCACCAGCTTGGTATCGGGTGACGCCGCCGCGATGGCCCTGCGCACTTCCGCGCCGAAGCGCGAATTCGGCGCGATGCCGATATACAGCGAGTCGAAGGGCAGGGGTGTCGTGCCCCGCATCTGGAAACCGCATGCGGACAACAGCGCGAGCAGGGCCAGGCTGGCGACGCGCAGCGCCCAGCGTGGACCGCCGCGCCGCGCGCCCGTCGAGCCTAGTTTGTGCCTGGCGAAATTCATGCGGTACCCCATTAACCTACGACGTTGACCAGTTTGCCGGGCACCACGATAACCCGTTTGGGCGGCCGGCCCTCGAGAAACCGGGCCACTGCCTCATGCGCCGCGGCCTGGGCCTCGATCTCTTCGCGCGCGGCCTGCGCCGGCACGCGCAGCGCGCCGCGCAGCTTGCCGTTGACCTGCAGCATCAGCTCCAGTTCGTCCGCCACGAGCGCGGCGTCGTCGACCTGCGGCCAGGGGGCGTCCAGCAGGTCGCCGTAAAGGCCGGCATAGCCGAGTTCCTGCCACAGCTGCCAGGTGATGTGCGGCACCACCGGATAGAGCACGCGCAGCAGGATTCCCAGGCATTCGGCGCGCGCGGCGTCGGATGCCGGGCCGGCCGGCAGGTCGGCGTTTTCGATGGCGTTCAGCATCTTCATGCAGGCCGACACCACGGTGTTGTACTGGATGCGCTCGTAGTCGTAGTCGGCCTGCTTGAGCAGCGTGTGGATTTCGCGGCGCAGATCCTTGGCCGCCTCGGGCGCGCCGCGCCAGTCGATGTCGTGCGCCGCCAGGCCGGCCGCCACGGCGTCGCGCTGCGACCAGCCATGCGACCACAGGCGGCGCAGGAAGCGGTTGGCGCCCTCCACGCCGGAGTCGGACCACTCCAGCGTCTGCTCGGGTGGGCTGGCGAACATGACGAACAGGCGCGCGGTGTCCGCGCCCAGGGTGTCGATCAGCGACTGCGGATCCACGCCATTGTTCTTCGACTTGGACATGGTGCCCACGCCGCCGTAGACGACGTCGCTGCCGTCCGACTTGCGGCGCGCGCCGGTGATGGCGCCCTTGGCGTCGTAGACGTTTTCGACTTCGTCCGGCCAGAAGTACTCGATGCCGCCGTGTTCCGTCTTGCGCGAATAGATATGGTTCAGCACCATGCCCTGGCAGAGCAGGCGCGTGAACGGTTCATCGAACTTGAGCAGGCCCAGGTCGCGCATGACCTTGGTCCAGAACCGCGCATACAACAGGTGCAGCACCGCGTGCTCGATGCCGCCGATGTACTGGTCCATCGGCATCCAGTAATCATTGCGGCCGTCGACCATCGCGCCATCGTTGCCGGGCGAGGTGTAGCGCATGAAATACCACGACGAATCGACGAAGGTATCCATGGTGTCCGTCTCGCGGCGCGCAGGCTTGCCGCACGTGGGGCAGGCGCAGGACAGGAAGGCTTCGTTCTTCGCCAGCGGATTGCCGGTGCCGTCGGGGATCAGGTCTTCGGGCAGGACCACGGGCAGGTCCTTTTCCGGGACCGGCACCGGGCCGCAGTCGGCGCAATGGATGATGGGGATGGGCGTGCCCCAATAGCGCTGGCGCGAAATGCCCCAGTCGCGCAGGCGCCAGGTGGTCTGTTTTTCGCCCAGGCCCAGCGACGCCAGGTCGGCGGCGATGGCGTCCACCGCGTGCTTGAAGTCCAGGCCGTCATACTTGCCGGAATGGACGAGGCGGCCGCTTTGCTTGTCGGCGTACCACTCCTGCCAGGCATCGGTAGAGTAGGTCTTGCCGGGCACGTCCACGACTTGCCGGATTTCCAGGCCGTATTTGCGCGCGAAGGCGAAGTCGCGTTCGTCGTGCGCCGGCACGCCCATGACGGCGCCGTCGCCATAGCTCATCAGCACGTAGTTGCCGACCCACACGTCGACGGGCTGGCCGGTCAGGGGATGCGTGACCTGCAGGCCCGTGGGCAGGCCTTCCTTTTCGCGGGTCGCCAGTTCGGCCTCGGTCGTGCCGCCCAGCTTGCAGCGTTCGATGAAGTCGGCCAGTTCCGCGTTGTCGCGCGCGGCCAGCGTGGCCAGCGGGTGTTCCGGCGCCACCGCGCAGAACGTGACGCCCATGATGGTGTCGGCGCGGGTGGTGAACACGTAAAGCTTGCCGTCCTGCACCAACTGGCCCGATTCGTCGCGGATGTCGTGCGTGAAGGCAAAGCGCACGCCTTCGCTCTTGCCTATCCAGTTTTCCTGCATCAGCCGCACGCGCTCGGGCCAGCCCGGCAGGCCGGTCTTGACCCGGTCGAGCAGTTCTTCGGCGTAATCGGTGATGCGCAGGTAGTAGCCCGGGATCTCGCGCTTTTCCACCAGGGCGCCCGAGCGCCAGCCGCGGCCGTCGATAACCTGTTCGTTCGCCAGCACGGTCTGGTCCACCGGGTCCCAGTTGACGACCTGGGTCTTGCGGTAGGCGATGCCTTTTTCCAGCATCTTCAGGAACAGCCACTGGTTCCACTTGTAGTACGCGGGATCGCAGGCGCTCATTTCGCGCGACCAGTCGATCGCCAGACCCATCGCCTGCATCTGCTTCTTCATGTAGGCGATGTTGTCGTAGGTCCACTTCGCGGGCGGCACCTTGGACTTGATGGCGGCGTTTTCCGCGGGCATGCCGAAGGCATCCCAGCC
Organism: Bordetella genomosp. 8; assembly: GCF_002119685.1. Lineage (NCBI taxonomy): Bacteria > Pseudomonadati > Pseudomonadota > Betaproteobacteria > Burkholderiales > Alcaligenaceae > Bordetella > Bordetella genomosp. 8. Next base: position 1,895,972 of record NZ_CP021108.1, read on the forward strand.
CATGGGCATCAGCACGTTGTAGCCGCGCATGCGCAGTTGCCGCGCCATCATGTCATTGATGGTGTAGTTGCGGACATGGCCCATGTGCAATTTACCGCTGGGGTAGGGCAGCATGGAACACGCGTAGAACTTCGGCTTTTCGGCGCCGCTGGCATTGCGGGCGTGCTCGCTGACGCGATAGACGTCGTTACTGCGCCAGACGTCCTGGGCGGCGGCTTCGACGGCATTGGGGTTGTAGCGTTCCTGCATGGGCTCGGTGGGATCTGGATGGATCGGTGACGAATAAAGGGCCGGCCCCCGGCGGCTGGGGACGGTCAAAACCCTTGATTATAGGTTCTGCCATCCGGGCCCAGGGTGGGCGGCCGCACGAATACGCCTTCCGAGGGGGGGGCGGGCGTAATAGTTGCTGGTGAAGTGCCTGGCATTGACGCCGTGGCCGGCCTTGGAGGGCCATCGCGGCGGGTGTCGTCTCGTTCGTACCAGCGGGCATGCGCGTTGCATCCCGTCGGGCTCGTGAACCACCACCGACAAGAGGTTCGATATGACCGACAGCCAAGACCAAAAACCCCCACGCAAGCCACGCGGTTTCGCCGCGATGGGGCCTGAATTCCAACGCGAGATCGCGGCGCAGGGCGGGCGTGCGGCGCACCGCCTGGGTAAGGCTCATCGCTTCACTTCGCAGGAAGCGCGGGCTGCGGCCACCAAGCGGCACGCCGCGCGGCAATCACAGCCGGCGGCGTCATCGGAGTCGTCCCCCGCGACGGCCGAACACCCCAAGGATCGTTGAAGATCCTGCCCGCCGCGGGCCGCAAGGCCCGGGGCGCCGCGCGCCGGCCCTCCCCGGGCCAGGCGATCCGGGACCGTGAAAAGGCCGATTTTCCGAGCGAGGCATGCGCCCGAGGGCGCGCGCGGCTCAAGGAATGGGCAACTTCAGGATATGCGTATCGGGATCGGCTTCGAAGCCGGTTATGGCGAATTCCCGTGCCTCCATGAAGCCATCCGCATGAAAGCGCACGTGCGTGGGCACCCAGGAAAAATCCGCCAGCGCCGCGACGTCCGCGCCGCTGATCAGCAGGCACCCGGGCGCGGTCCCGTCGTCGCGTGATGGCGGAATGTCGCTGGGCGACTGCCATGATACGGAGACGCAGGGCACGTCGGCGTGACGTTCCGGCTGGCCCGGGTTTGTGCGGGAAATGAAGGTGATTGCGCGGGTATTCCACTTTTCCATTGCCGTATCCATGCGGGACGCCCGACACGCGGGCAACGCAGCGCAGGCGGCAATCGGCGTACCCGCCGGGGTTCAGGGGGGGGCGCGGGACGGGCTCCGCTGACTGGCGCGACGCGGCTGGCCGCCATCACGCCGATGTTGCCCTTCGATAAATAAATCGCTTGCAATTGAATAGTGTGCGATTTAATATTCTTTCCAGGCGCAAATCACACGCGAGGAAGCGCCGACGATTCCACAGCAAGACCCCTGATAACGACCTCGAGCATTACCCCAAACCCAGGGCGCGCGGCCATCCGGCTCGGCCCAACCACCCGCAAGGAGTTCGCCATGTCCATCGAAAAAGTCCTGTACCGTGCCCAAGCCACCGCCAACGGGGGCCGCGACGGCCGCGCCCGCTCGTCCGACGGCGTGCTCGACATCCAGCTCAGCACCCCGCGCGAACTGGGCGGCGCCGGCGGTCCCGGTACCAATCCCGAACAGCTCTTCGCGGCTGGCTATTCCGCCTGCTTCCTGGGCGCGCTGAAATTCGTGGCGGGCAAGGAAAAAGTGACCCTGCCAGCTGAAACCAGCATCACCGGCTCCGTCGGTATCGGCGCCATCCCCACCGGCTTCGGTATCGAAGTGGAATTGAAGATCTCCATCCCGGGGCTGGATCCCGCGCAGGCCCGCCAACTGGTCGACAAGGCCCACATCGTTTGCCCGTACTCGAACGCGACGCGCGGCAACATCGACGTGACCCTGACCATCGTTTAAGCGTCCCGGCCGTGCCGGCCGCCTGCGCGGCGGCCGGACTGGCATATGGATCGCGCACGATTTAATATGTCCGCCATGTCACATTCTGCGTCTCCGCGGGGCGATGCCGCCTTGCTGCTGGAAAACCAGCTTTGCTTCGCGCTGTACTCCACCAGCCTGGCCATGAGCAAGGTTTACCGCAAACTGCTGTCCCAGCTGGACCTCACCTATCCCCAGTATCTGGTGATGCTGGTGCTGTGGGAGCAGGATGGATTGACTGTCTCGGCAATAGGCGAAAGGCTGTTCCTGGACAGCGCGACGCTGACCCCCTTGCTGAAACGGCTGGAGGCCGCCGGCCTGGTCCAACGCGTCCGCGCCGAGCGTGACGAACGCCAGGTCATCGTGTCGCTGACCGAGCAGGGACGGCAACTGAAGGCCAAGGCTCGCGCCGTGCCCCCCGGGGTGGCGAGCGCCGCGCGTTGCAGCGCCGCCGAGGCGGGGGCGATGATCAAGCGGCTGGATACCCTGCGCGCTGCATTGCAGGAAGCCACATGCCCATAGCCAAGCAGAATACCCAGGCCAACCTGGCTTATCAGGAGCTGAAAAAGCGCATCCTGATGGGTTTTTTCGGCGCCAGCGACCGCCTGCGCGAAATCGAGGTGGCCGAGCTGTTGAACATGGGCCGCACGCCCGTGCGCGAAGCGCTCAAACGCTTGGAAGACGAAGGCCTGCTGACCCACGAGCCGCGCCGCGGATTGGTGGTGACGTCGCTGGACCAGCAATCGGTCACCGAGCTGTATGCCATGCGCGAACTGCTGGAAGGCGGCGCCGCCCGCTTCGCGGCCAAACACGCGAGCGAAGCGGAAATCGACAACATGGCGCACATCCTGGAAGAAGGCCGGCAGGGCGGCGACCCCGTCGAGGCGAACCTGGCGTTCCATCAATCCATCTACGGCGCCGCGCACAACAAGTTCCTGATCCGCGCATTGCGGTCATTGACGGATTCCACCTATCTGCTGGGGCGCAGCACGCTCGAAATGGCGGGACGCCCCGATGCCGCGCACGGCGAGCATCGCGCCATCTACGAAGCCATCCGAGACGGCGATCCGGCGCGTGCCGAGGTGGCCGCGCGCGAACATATCCGCAATGCCTTGCTCGAGCGGCTGAAAATATTGCGGGCGAAGCAGGCGCCCGGCGACTGAGCACCTCGCCGGCCGCACCTGGCCCTATCAGGCGTACAGCGCTGGCGGATTTTCCCGCAGGATGCGCTGGAAATCCGCGTCGCTGACCGAATCCCGCAACAAGCCCAGCAGATCGCCGTAGGGCATGGGCTCGCCGTGCGCCGGATCGAAAAACCAGGTGTGCGGCCAGTCCGACGCCCAGACGATCCGTTCCGGATAACGGCGCGCGAGTTCGCGCAACAGCTCGCCGAAATGCTCGGCCCACGTCGCCACGGGATAGCCGTAGCGGTAGAAGCCCGACGCCTTCACCCACACGCGGCCCGTATCCAGCAGCCGGAAGACCGCTTCGCGTATCGCCGCGTATTCCGGACCGCTCGCCGCGCCGCCCAGGTGGTCCACGACTACGTCCGGGCCGCCCTCATGGCGGATCGCTTCGTACACCGCGGCCAGGCTTTCCGGCGCGACGAAGAATTGCGCATGCCACCCGGCCGCGCGCAGCCGCGGCGCCAGCCGCGCATAGCCGGCGATGCCGTTGCCGCTGCCGGAAACGGCGTTGAAGCGCACGCCGCGCGCGCCGCGATCCCGCAGCGCCAGCAGTTCGGTTTCGGTCGTTTCGTCCGGCAGGACGAGTACGCCGCGTGCCCGGTTTTGGGATTCATCCAGCGTATCCAGCAGCAGGCTGTTGTCCATCCCGTACACGCTGGGCTGGATCAGGACGAAGCGTTCGATGCCGTGCGGCGCGCCGACGGCGGACATGTCCCGCCAGGACCGCACGGGCGGCGTGTAGTGCGACCCGGGCATCAACGGGCGACGCGTCGCGTCGTCGAAAACGTGGGTGTGGCAATCCCAGGCGGGCAGGGTGGCGGGAGACATGCGGCTAGGCTCCTTGCGACGGTGATCTTGGCGTTGGCGGGGGATCGCCGATCCGGAATCGACGACGGTGGAATCCCCGGTGCGGAAATCGGAAGCCGGGCGTTGGTGGCCCGGCCCTGGCGGCCGTCAGTCCAGGCGCACGCCGGTTTCCTTGATGATTTCCTGATAGCGCCCGCGTTCGGCCGCCAGGAACTGGGTGAACTGCTCGACGCTGTTCTGCTTGACCACCGCGCCTTCGGCCTCCAGCCGCTCCTTGGTCTGCGGGTCCGTGATGATGGCGTTGACCTCGGTATTCAGCTTCTGGATCACATCCGCCGGCGTGCCCTTGGGCGCGAACAGGCCGCCCCACAGGCTGAACGAAAAGCCTGGCAATCCCGACTCCGCCACGGTGGGCACCTTGGGTAGCGCCGGCGAGCGTTCCAGCGTGGATACGGCGATGGGCTTCAGCGTGCCGCTCTTGAAGTGCGGCAGCACGCCCGGCGCGCCCGAGAAGAACATGTCGACGTGGTTCCCCAGCAGGTCGCTCAGGGCCGCGCCACCGCCTTTGTAGGGCACGTGGGTCAGCTTGGCGCCGGTCTTGAAGGCCAGCGCCGCGGCCGCCAGGTGGCCCGGCGTGCCGGTGCCCGACGACGCGTAGTTGTAGCCTTGCGAGCGTTGCTTGCTCTGGGCCACCATTTCCTGCACGGTGTTGAAAGGCGCCGACGGATGGGCCGACAGCACCAGGGGGGAGTCGCCGACCAGCACCACGGGCAGCAGGTTTTCCGGCTTGTAGTTCAGCGTCGTCGACAGCAGCGGCGTGACGATGATCTCGCCGGTCTGCCCCAGCAGCAGGACACTGCCGTCGGCCGGCGCGTCCGACACGTAGCGCGCGCCGATCGCGCCGCTGGCGCCGGGCCGGTTCTCCACGATGAAGGTCTGGCCCAGGCGGCTGGTCAGTTTTTCCGCGATCAGGCGGGCGAACACGTCGCCGGATCCGCCGGGGGCGTACGGCACGATGATGCGTACGGTCTTGTCCGGATAGGCTGCCTGCGCGCCGGCATGCAGCCCGAAGGCAGCGGCGGCGCAAACGGTGGCGGCCAGCAGGCGGCGCCTGGTGGTGGGTAATAGCTTCATCGAGTGTCTCCTGCAGTGGCCGCGCGCGGCCGGCGAATGGTGAAATCTTTGGTTGGACTAGTCAGGCCGGCGGCACACCGCCAAGCCGACGTTCTAACGTGGTCTGGTTTTTATATATTTTTGCATACATAAATATGTAGAACAAACAGGGGCCGGCCCGGTGCAGCCCGGGCGCAACGCGGCGCGTCACCCCTGCGTGGGGAAATGCGTTAGCGGTATCATTTCCTGTTGGCGCTGGCCTGGCGGGCGCGCATCTGCGCCCGGACCCGCCCGCGGAGAGGGGAGCGCGTCATGACGGCCCGAATAAACATAGGAGAGAGATTGTGAGCAGCCCTACCACCGCCATTACCGGCGAGATCCTGATCGGCCAGCGCGCCGTCGACAACGGCCAGCGCACGCTGAACGCGGTGAACCCGGCGACGGGCGAGACCCTGTCGCCCAGTTTCGCGCAGGCGGGCGCCGCCGAGGTCGACGAGGCCTGTGCCCTGGCCTGGGAAGCCTTCGACGCCTATCGCGAAACCTCACTGGAAGACCGCGCCCGCTTTCTGGAAGCCATCGGCGACCAGATCATGAAGCTGGGCCAGCCGCTGGTCGATCGCGCGGTCGCTGAAACCGCCCTGCCGGCGGCCCGCATCGAAGGCGAGCGCGCGCGCACGGTGGGGCAGTTGCGCCTGTTCGCGCAAGTCGTCCGGGCGGGCGAATTCCTGGACGTGCGCGTGGATCCCGCCATGCCGGATCGCCAGCCGCTGCCGCGTCCGGATCTGCGCCTGCGCAATATCGCGCTGGGTCCGGTCGCCGTATTCGGCGCCAGCAATTTCCCCCTGGCATTCTCCGTGGCGGGCGGCGATACGGCTGCCGCGCTGGCGGCGGGTTGCCCGGTGGTGGTGAAGGGCCATCCCGCCCATCCCGGCACTGGCGAACTCGTGGGCCGCGCCATCCAGGCAGCCGCGCGCGAATGCGGCATGCCGGACGGCGTTTTTTCGTTGCTGCTGGGCGGCATCGAAACAGGCGCGTCGCTGGTGCGCGATGAGCGCATCAAAGCAGTGGGCTTCACCGGCTCGCGCGCCGGCGGCCTGGCGCTGGTCGATGCGGCGTCCAAGCGCCGCGAGCCGATTCCGGTCTTCGCCGAAATGAGCAGCATCAATCCGGTTTTCCTGTTCCCCGCCGCCCTGGCGGCCCGTGCGGAAGACCTGGGCAAGGCCTTTGTCGCATCGCTGACGATGGGCTCCGGCCAGTTCTGCACCAATCCCGGCATCGTCGTCGCGCTGGAAAGTCCGGACCTGGATCGTTTCCTGAAGGCGGCCGACGCTGCCTTGTCCGCGCATGTGCCCTCCGCAATGCTGACGCCGGGTATCCACGGCGCCTACGAGAAAGGCGTCAAGGCCCTGGAAAGCGCCGAAGGCGTGAAGGTGTGCGGGCGGGGCGGTGCCGGCGAAGGTCCGAATCGCGGGCGCGCGGCGCTGTTTTCCACCAGCATCAGCAATTTTCTCGAACAGGAATCGCTGCAGCAGGAGGTGTTCGGTTCGTCCAGCATGGTGGTGCGTTGCAAGTCGGTGGACGACATGCGCGACATCGCCGAACACATCGAAGGCCAGTTGACGGTGACGCTGCATCTGGACGAAGCGGACTATGAGCTGGCGCGAGGCCTGGTGCCGGTGCTGGAGCGCAAGGCGGGCCGCATACTGGCCAACGGCTGGCCCACGGGTGTGGAAGTGGCGCATGCCATGGTGCACGGCGGGCCTTTCCCGGCGACGTCGGACAGCCGCTTTACATCGGTGGGCACGCTGGCGATCCGGCGTTTCCTGCGCCCGGTCAGCTACCAGGCGCTGCCGGCGCAACTGTTGCCGGAAGCCTTGCGCCCGGAAAACCTGAAGCGCGTTCCGCGCCTGGAGGACGGCAAGCGCCTGCTGCCGTAATCGTGCCTGGCGTCACGGCCCGCCCGTCAGGAGCGGGCCTGGCCGGCAGCCACGCCGGCCCATGCCAGCCACGCCTATCTAATGCGCGGCGTTGCCGCGCGGGTCGACCTGGTCCGGCCAGTCTCCCATCATCGGCGCGTGTATCGTCACACCCGGCTGCGCGGCCTTCACCGGGCCGTCCGTCCCCGCTGGGGCTTGCACGACAGGATGCACGGGGGGCGCCGTTCCGGGCCGTGCCCCGCGCAGCCGCGTGGTCAGTCCCGTATCCGGTCGCGCGACGGGCCTGCTCGGTACCGCCGTCGCTCGTGCGCCGTTCTGCGTTTCAGGCGCGTTGGCTGGCTGTACGGCGGCATCCCCCGCGGTCGAACTGCCTGGCGCCCGTGCTGTCTGTGCGCGCAGCCGCCTGATCTGCTCGTCCAGGGGCTGCAGCCGCGCGCCGGTGGCGTAGACGAAGCGATCCATGGTCACGCGCCCGTCGACGTGTCCGGTATAGCCCAGATAGATGCCCAGCGTGGATTGATGGTCCAGGTTGCGGTATTCGATGGTGCCGAAGGGCGTGGGCACTTGCAGCCGTGGAAAGGCCGCCGCCACGGCTTCGCGGTCCGGCGATCCCGCGCGCTTCAATGCTTCGCTGATGGAGCGCAGGGCCGAGTAGCCCAATACCGCCGCCATGCCGGGCGCGGCGCCGAAACGATCGCGATAGGCCTGCGCGAATGCCTGGCCTTCCGGTGTATCGATCGCGTCGCGAGGATAGCCCGTGATGATCCAGCCGTCGGGGATGGCGGCGCCCAGCGTCTCGTCCAGCAGGTCCAGGTTTTCAGGGTCGCCCATGAACGGCGCAACCACCCCCATGCCGTCGAACAGATGCGCCGCCGTGCCCGCGCGCACCAGCGCGGCAAGTTGTTCGCCCGTCAGCAGGTTGAAGATCGCCTCCGGTCTGGCCGCGCTCAATGCGGCGACAGCGGCCATCGCGTCGAATTTACCTGTTGCCGGCACCACGATCTCATCGACGAACTCGGTCTTCGACTGGAAGGTCCTTATCAGGCCCTTGAAGGCGTCCGCCGTGGCCCGGTCGGATTCGGTGTCCTGGTAGACCAGGGCCCAGCGCAGCCTGCGCAGGCCCAATGCTTTCGGTGCGACGGCGGCGGCCTGCATCCATGCGCCCGGCCGCAGGCGGAAGGTATAGCGGTTGCCGTCTTGCCAGGTCAGGCGCTGGCTAAGCGGCGCGACGGCCAGGTAGGGCACCTTCGCCGTATCGGCATAACGGGAAAGCGCCAGGCCGACTTCCGACGAATAGCCGCCGAACAGCGCCACGACGCCGTCCTTGTCGACCAGCGCCTGGGCCGCCTGCACGGCGTCGTCGGGATTGCCGCGGTCATCGCGCGACCGGACTTCCAGCTTGCGTCCCAGTACGCCGCCGTCGGCATTGACCTGTTCCAGCGCGAGCGTCCAGCCCCGGCGGTAGTCTTCCGAAAACCCGGGCAGCGCCTTGTACGTATTGATTTCGCCGATGCGCAGGGCCGGGGGCGGCGGGGCGGGACGTGCCGGCTTGGCGGCCGGCGCTGCGTCGGCCGGCCGTGCCGCGATCGGCATCGCGATCGTGATCGCTATCGCGCATGCCAGCAACAGCCGGCACAGGATCGCCCGCGCGGATGCGGCTGCATCGGATCCGGTGGCCGGTGGCCTGCGCCATGGCGCGCCGGACCAACGAAAAAAAGCCGACATCGCTGTCGGCTTCTTCGCGTGGAAACCCGGTGTCGTTCGCATGTTCGCTGATCGTCGCGAGAGCGGCGGGGCGGTAGGCGCGAGCGTCCCGGAGGCTCGATTACTTGAGCTTGGTTTCCTTGTAGTCCACGTGCTTGCGCGCGACCGGATCAAATTTCTTGATCAGCATCTTTTCCGGCATCGTGCGCTTGTTCTTGGTGGTGGTGTAGAAATGTCCCGTGCCGGCGGTCGACTCGAGCTTGATCTTTTCGCGGTTGCCTTTGGCTGCCATGTCGTACTCCTGGGTAGTCTGGGGGCGGGGATGGCTTAGATCGATTCGCCGCGGGCGCGCAGTTCGGCGAGAACGGCGTCGATGCCCTTCTTATCGATCGTGCGCAGCGCCTTGGTGCTGACGCGCAGCGTGATCCAGCGGTTTTCGCTTTCGACGAAGAAACGACGCGACTGCAGATTGGGCAGGAAGCGGCGCTTGGTCTTGTTGTTGGCGTGGGAAACGTTGTTGCCCACCATCGGGCGCTTGCCCGTCACTTGGCATACGCGTGCCATAAATGCACCTCAGTAAATTCAATGCTTGCCGCGTATGGCTGGAGACGGGAGCTTAGCCGCCGGTGCCCTTTGTGTAGCCTGTGCAGGGTTGCCGGCCATCCCGTATTTCAAGGATGTCGGGCCATTGGATACAGCAGAGACTGCAAAGCTGCAAGACCGGCCCGAGTGCTTGTGCCCGCCGCCCCTGTCCGTCGCGGTATCGGCATTATTGCCAGGCTATCTGCCAAGCATGCGCCATATACCGCTGCTACGCGTCCGCGGGGTGGAAGTGCCGGCTACAAAGCATAGTAGCGACACGGGTAAATTCGTAAGCCAGCGATTCTACTACGAAAAAGCGCCGGGCATCAAGCCCCCGTGCCAGAGGGCGTGGCGAGGGCCGGCCCCGTGCGGGCGACACGTCCGGCCAGCCAGGATAGGCAGGCGCATGCGGCCAGGACGCCGGTCAGCGGCAGGGGCGTGTCATCCTGCCACAGGCTCACGCACAGGCCGGCCAGGGCGCCGCAGGACAGCTGCAGGGTACCCAGCAGCGCCGACGCCGCGCCCAGCCGCTTGCCCTGTTCGGCCAGCGCCAGCGCCGCGGAATTCGGATTCACGAAGCCCTGGCTGGTCATGTAGCCGATCAGGCAGACCATCAGCAGCGGCAGCGTCATCCAGCCAGCCAGGGTCAGGCCCGCGCCCGCCAGGCTGGCCAGGGCCAGCGTTACCAGGGCGCGGCGCTGCAGGGTCTGCGGCGTCAGCCGCCGCAGCAGGCGCGCGCTGATTTGCGCTCCGCCGATCAGGCCGATGGCGTTCAGGCCGAACAGCAGGCCGTAGTGCTGCGGATCGACGCTGTACAGTTCGATGAAGACGCGCGGCGAGCCGATGATGTAGGCGAACATGCCGGCCTGTCCTAGCCCGCCCGCCAGGCTGTGCGCCATGAACTTGCGATGCGCCAGCAGTTGGCCATAATTGCGCGCGATGGTGCGCCAGTGCAACCGCACCACCCGCTCGGGCGGCAGCGACTCCTTCATGTTGAACAGCATGGCTACCATCAGCGCGACGCCCGCGGTCAGCATCAGCCCGAAGATGCCACGCCAGCCCGTCAGCAGCAGCAACTGCCCGCCCACCAGCGGCGCCAGGATGGGCGCCAGGCCCATGATCAGCATCAGTAGCGACAGCGCTCGCGCCGCCTCCTGCGTTTCGTAATGGTCGCGGATCACCGCGCGTGGAATCACGACGCCGGCCGCGCCGCCCAGCGCCTGCACCGCGCGCCACGCCGTCAGGCTTTCTATGTCGACGGCCAGCGCGCAGCCCAGGGAAGCGATGATGTACAGCGAAAGGCCCACGAGCAGCGGCGGCTTGCGTCCATACCGGTCCGCCAGCGGCCCATAGAAAATCTGTGCCGCCGACAGGCCGACCAGGTATGCCGCCATGGTGCGTTCCACGTCGCCCTGGCCGACATTCAATCCCGCCGCGATGGCGGGAAAAGCGGGCAGGTAAAGGTCGATGGAGAACGGTCCGATGGCCGTCAGCGCGCCCATCAGGAGCAACCATCCGGGCAGGCCGCGCGAGGGCGGGGAAGAGGACATTTATTTACGTTCGCCTGAATGGCGGAGGTGTGGAAGGGCTATTCGTCCCGAAAATGTAACATGTGGAGTTGCGGTTCAAATCGGAAACAAATTCCGATAAAGTCCGCAGGTTATTTCTTGCGAGGTTGACTGTCGTGAATCCTGTGTTGTCTGCGGTGGGTCGCAAACTGGAATCCGTTTCGATCCCGGTTCAACTGGAAATGCCGGACGGCACCAAAGTCGGTGCGTCGAACCCCAAGGTCAGGTTCGTCGCGCACAGCAAGACGGCGCTGGCGCACTTGGCGGCGGGCGAAGTCGGCATCCTGGCCCAGGACTACGTGGAAGGCCTGGTGGACATACAGGGCAATATGCACGACGTGATGCGGGCGGCCGCCGAATTGCTGCCGAATTCGCCGGTGCAAGCCGAGCGCACGACCTGGCTGCAGGCCCTGATGCGCCGCATGGTGTCGGTGCAGCGCCATTCCATCGAACGCGATGCCAAGCAGATCGAGTTCCATTACGACCTTTCCGAAGATTTCTACGCGCTGTGGCAGGATCCGCGCCGCGTTTATTCCTGCGCCTACTACCGCACGCCGGACATGACGCTGGCGCAGGCGCAGGAAGCCAAGCTGGACCATATCTGCCGCAAGCTGCGCCTGCAGGCGGGCGAGCGTTACCTGGACGTGGGCGCCGGTTGGGGCGGCCTGCTGCTGTGGGCAGCCGAAAACTACGGCGTCGACGCCACGGGTATTACCCTGTCGCGGAACCAGCATGCGCACGTGAATCGGCTGATCCAGGAAAAAGGCCTGCAGGGCCGCGTGCGCATGGAACTCCTGGATTACCGCAAGCTCGACGAGAGCAAGCCCTACGACAAGGTCTCTTCCGTGGGCATGTTCGAGCACGTCGGCCGCGCGCAGTTGCCCGAATACTTCGCCAAGCTGCGCCGCCTGGTACGGCCCGGCGGCCTGATCATGAATCACGGCATCACCGCCGGTGGCGTCCATAACGCCCAGTTGGGCAGCGGCATGGGCGACTTCATCGAAAAGTACATTTTCCCCGGCGGCGAGCTGACCCACATCAGCAATGTGCTGGCGGCAATGGCCGAGGGCGGACTGGAAGCGACGGACGTCGAGAATCTGCGTCCGCACTATGCGCGCACCCTGTGGGCATGGAGCGACAGCCTGGAGGCGCAGCTGGACGCCGCCAGCCGCATCCTGACCGGCGAGCAGGGCGCGAAGTCGCTGCGCGCCTATCGCCTGTACCTGGCGGGCTGCGCCATGGCGTTCGAGCATGGCTGGATTGCCCTGCATCAGGTATTGGGCCAAAGATTGGCTACCGGTCGTGCCGATGAGCTCGATCATCCGGCCGATCTGGCCTATCCCTGGCGCCGCGATTACATGTACGCGGGTACTCCGGCCTGAACGCATCGCGCGCCCGACCCGAGCCGTAGCGTCTGCGCGCCTGGCCGGCTCGCCGGCTGGCCTCCGCGCTAACCGCCGCGCACAACCGTATTACCATAGCGTAGTGCGTCCGTCGCGCCGCCCTTGCGGCCCGCGCCATCACGGAGCGCCGCCCACGGGCGGCGTTTTTCTTCCAGTTTTTCTTCCATATCGACATCGCGGAATCCCATGCCCATTCTCCATGTCCATATCCTGTCCGGCTGGTCGGCCGACCGGAAGTCGTCGCTTCTGGAATCGGCCACGCAGGCGGTCGTCGACAGCCTGGGCGCGCCGCTGCGCAGCGTACGCATCATGCTGCACGAGATCGCGCCCGAGCACATCATCGTCGGCGGCCAGGTCGGCAAGCAGTCGGTGGTGTATCACGTGCACCTGATCAACGGCCGCACGGAAGACCAGAAGAGCGCGCTGTACCAGGCCTTGAACCGCGCCGCGTGCGAATCGCTGGGCGTGTCGGGAGACGACGTGCGCGTGCTGATGGACGACATACCGAATACCGATATGGGCATGGCCAACGGCGTCAGCGCCAAGGCGGCGGGCCGCTAGGGCGTCGCAGTACGGGTACCGCGGCTGCGCATGCGGCGTTGCCGGAGACCAGCGTTTACAGGAGAGCCATCATGAAAGAAGTCATCATTGCCGCCGGCGCGCGTACCGCGGTGGGCACCTTCGGCGGCGCGCTCAAGGATGTGCCGCCCATCGACCTGGCCAGCACGGCGATCCGCGAGGCGCTGGCGCGAGCGGGCGTCGATGGCGCCGAAGTAGGCCACGTCGCCGTGGGCCACGTCATCAATACCGAACCGCGCGATATGTACCTGTCGCGCGTGGCCGCCCTGAACGCGGGCATCGCCAAGGAAACGCCTGCCTTCAACGTCAACCGCCTGTGCGGCTCCGGCCTGCAGGCCATCGTGTCCGCCGCGCAGTCGGTGATGCTGGGCGATACCGATATCGCCGTCGGCGCGGGCGCGGAAAACATGAGCCGCGGTCCGTATATCGCGCCAGCGCAGCGCTGGGGCTCGCGCATGGGCGACGCCACGATGCTCGACATGATGGTGGGCGCGCTGACGGATCCCTTCCAGCGCATCCACATGGGCGTCACCGCCGAGAACGTCGCCGCCAAGTACGAGATCAGCCGCGCCGACCAGGATGCGCTTGCGGTCGAGTCGCACCGCCGCGCGGCCGCCGCCATCGACGCCGGCTACTTCAAGGAGCAGATCGTTCCGGTGGTCATCAAGACCCGCAAGGGCGATGTGACCTTCGAGGTCGACGAACACGTGCGGCGCGACGTCGCCGTCGATACGATGGGCAAGCTCAAGCCGGTGTTCCAGAAGGAAAACGGCACGGTCACCGCCGGCAATGCAAGCGGCATCAACGATGGCGCGGCGGCCGTGGTCCTGATGAGCGCAGACGTCGCCGGCAAGCGTGGCGTGCAGCCGCTGGCCCGGCTGGTGGCGTATGGCCATGCGGGCGTGGACCCTGCCTACATGGGCATCGGTCCCGTGCCGGCGTCGCAGGCCGCGCTGAAGCGCGCCGGCCTGACGGTCGATCAACTGGACGTCATCGAATCGAACGAAGCCTTCGCCGCGCAGGCCTGCGCCGTGACGCGTCAACTGGGCCTGGATCCGGCCAAGGTGAACCCCAACGGCAGCGGTATCGCGCTGGGGCATCCCATCGGCGCGACCGGGGCCATCATCACCATCAAGGCCCTGTACGAACTGCAACGCGTGCGGGGCCGCTATGCGCTGGTCACCATGTGCATCGGCGGCGGGCAGGGCATCGCCGCGATTTTCGAGCGTATCTGAAGGACTCCATGCCGCCACGTCCCGCGTCGTCCGCCCAGGATATCCCCACGCTTTCCGAGTCGGACGGCGTCCGTTACCTGCACTTCGACAGTCCCTGGATCCAGGGGGCGATGCGCATCGCGGACCCGGCCGAACTGGTGCTGGAATACACCGCGCAGATGATGGCCTGGCTGCTGTTCATGGAGCCGCCCAAGGACGGCGCCATCGGGCTGCTGGGCCTGGGCGCGGGGTCGTTGGCGCGCTTCTGCGTGAAACGCACCCGTAGCAGCGTGGTGGCGGTGGAATGGAATCCTCGCGTGACGGCGATCTGCCACGCCTTCTTCCGCTTGCCGGGGCCGCCGCGCCTCACGGTGGAGGAAGCGGACGCCGGCGCATGGGTGACCGAGCCCGAGCATGCCGGCCGCTGCCCGATTCTGATGGTCGACCTGTACGACGCGCATGCGCGCGGTCCGGTGCGCGATTCCGTGCGCTTTTATCGCGATTGCCGGCGCGTGCTGGGAGACACCGGCGTGCTGGCGGTCAACCTGTTCGGCGAGCACGAAAGCTTTCCGCGCAACATCGAAAACCTGTACTCGGCCTTCGATGGCAGGCTGGCGCTGTTGCCGGAGATCGATGCGGGGAATCGCATCGTGCTGGCGTTTTCCGGGCCGCCCATCGATATTCCCGTCGAAGCGCTGCTGGATCGCGCCGCGGTGGTCGAAGCGGCCTATGGCCTGCCGGCGCGCCGCTGGGCCCGCGCGCTCGCGGGGCAGGCGCGCGAGGGCCGGCTCGTCTACTGAGCGCGCTCGTTTTGCCAAAAGAGGGCTTGCGGACCGGCCTGGCAACTGCAAGAATAAGCCAACCATAATTATGAATTATGTGGGGCGTTGCCGCATTGCCTGGCCCCCGCCGCACCGTCCTTCGCAGGTCCGGATATCGCCATGGATTTCGATACCGCTCCAGGAACGCCGCAACCCATCGTCCGCCAGGCCATGTACCTGGAAGCCGCGGAACGCCTGCGCGAAATGATCCGTTCGCGCGCGCTGGGGGCTGGCGCATGGGTGGACGAACTGCGGGTCGCGGCCCAGTTGGGCATATCGCGCACGCCGCTGCGCGAGGCGCTCAAGCTGCTGGCCAGCGAAGGCCTGGTACGCCTGGAGCCGCGCCGAGGCTGTTTCGTCAACGAGCTGTCCATGCGCGACCTGGACGACATCTTTCCCCTGATGGCGATGCTGGAAGGCCGCTGCGCCTACGAAGCCGCGCGCAAGGCCGCGCCGGAAGACGTCCGCCGCCTGTCCGCCCTGCACGACGCGCTGCGCGACCACGCGGCGGCCGGACGCATCGACGCCTATTACGAAGCCAACTACGTCATCCATGAGGCCATCCAGGCCCTGGCCGACAATCGCTGGCTGTCCGACACCATCGGCAATCTGCGCAAGGTGTTGAGCCTGTCGCGCCATAAAAGCCTGACGCTGCCCGGCCGCATGGACGAGTCCTGCGCCGAGCACATGGCCATCCTGGCGGCCATCCGAGACCACGATCCGGAACGTGCGGAAGCCGTGGCGCGCAAGCACCTGCTGCGGCAGCTCGACGCCCTGCATGCCCTGGAGCAGGGCGCGGCCGATGCCCCCGCGCAATCCCCATCCGACCAGGCGACGCCCGGCGTGGCCGCCGCCCCCACCGACAAGGAGCCCGTTCATGGCCGTTCCCGAACCGCTCGTTCCCGCGCGCGCGACGCGCTCGCCGGCTAAAACCGTGGCGCATCGCGAGCTTGCCGTCGCGCCGCCTTCCGCCGACGCGGATCTCGACAAGCCCTCCGCCGAAGCTGGACTGATGGCGCGCCTGGGCAAGTTGTGGGAGCGCGATCCCTTCCGCGACCAGGCGGCGCTGCGGCCGCTGTTCGGCCCACGCCTGACGGACGTCGCCGCGAACCGGCTGGCGCATGCCTGGTGCCAGGCCTATACCGCCGCCGACGGCAAGGTGCGCCGGACCATGCTGGGTCTGCTGGCGACGGCCGGCGCGGCGCAGGAACAGCCCGACGAGGCCAACGGTCGCCTGTTCCGGCGTTTCAACAACCAGCCGGACGGCCTGCGTTTTCTGGTCGATCTGCGCGCCGACATGCTGCGCTGGCGCAAGCAGGTGGCGGGGCTGCAGGCGCTGGACAAGACGCTGGAAGGCCTGCTGTCCGCCTGGTTCGACGTCGGCCTGCTGGAGCTGCGGCGGCTGACCTGGGACTCCCCCGCGTCCTTGCTGGAAAAACTGATCGTGTACGAGGCCGTGCACGAAATCCAGTCCTGGGACGACCTCAAGCATCGCGTCGCGGAGGACCGCCGCTGCTATGCCTTCTTCCATCCGCAGATGCGCGACGTGCCACTGATCTTCGTGGAAGTCGCCTTCGCGCCGCAGATGGCCGATGACGTACAGACGCTGCTGGACACGACGCAGCCGCCGCAGAACCTGGACAAGGCGCGCTGGGCGATCTTCTATTCCATCTCGAATACCCAGCCGGGCCTGCGCGGCATCAGCTTCGGCAACTTCCTGCTCAAGCGAGTGATCGACCAGTTGCTGGAGGAGCTGCCGAAGCTCAAATCCTTCGCCACCTTGTCGCCGATACCGGGGTTCGCCGATTGGCTGGGCAAGCTCAACGCGGACGAGGTGGAAGAGATCGTGCGCGACAAAAGCCGCGAACGCGCGCGCCGCGGCGTGCCCGACGGCGCCCGCTGGCTGGCGCGCCTGCGCAAGGCCGCCACCGCGCGTGGCGCCAACGAGGTCGTGCGGCGCGCGGGGATGAAGTTGGTCGCGGCCTACCTGCAATCCATGAAGAGCGGCGCCCCGCTGGATCCCGTGGCCCGTTTCCACCTGGGCAACGGCGCCCGCGTCGAACGCATCAACTGGGGTGCGGACCGGTCGCCCAAGGGGCTGGCGCAATCGGCCGCCTTGATGGTCAACTACCTGTACGAGCTGGACGAGCTCGACGGCAACCTGAGCCGGCTGAACGCCGGCAAGCCGGCCGTCAGCCGCTCCATCACGCGCATGGGGTAAAAACGCCTTTTGGCATAAAACCGCCCAGGGGACCAGGGGACATGGCGATCGCCGAACCGCCGCTCGAATCATCATCCGCCGCGCCACCGGCCGCGGGGCGGGTGTTGTGCCGCCGCGAAGGCGCGGTGGCCCGCGTCTGCCTGTCCCACCCGGGACGCATGAACGCCATCACCGTCGCGATGTGGGCCGAACTGGCGCGCCTGTTCGGCGAGCTTTCCGCCGATCCCACGTTGCGCTGCATCGTCGTGCAAGGCGATGGCGGGCATTTCGCCGCGGGCGCGGATATCCGCGAATTCCCGCGCGAACGCGGCGACCTGGCCGCCGTGGTGCGCTATCACCGGGACATACTGGCCCCCGCGCTCGCGGCAATCGCGGCCTGCCTCCATCCCATCGTCGCACGCATCGACGGCGTGTGCGTGGGCGGGGGGCTGGAAATCGCCTGCCTGTGCGATCTGCGCATAGCCGCGCGTACCGCGCGCCTGGGCGCTCCCATCAATCGCCTGGGGTTTCCGATGGCGCCGGACGAGATGCGCGGATTGCTGCAACTCGCGGGACGCGCCGTCACGATGGAATTGTTGTTGGAAGGGCGCATCCTGGACGCGCCGGAAGCCTGCGCCAAGGGCCTGCTGACCCGCGTCGTGCCCGATGCCGACCTGGACGGCGAGGTGCGGCGTTGCGTGGACCGCATCCAGGCGGGCGCGCCGCTGGCAGCCCGCCTGAACAAGGGCATGGCGACGCGCCTGGCCCGCGCCGAAGCGCTCGACGACGAAGAATACGAACGATTTTTTTCCTATGCCGAAAGCCGCGACCACCGGGAGGGCGTGCGCGCCTTTCTGGCCGGCGAAGCACCGATATTCACTGGAGACTGAAGAGAGTGAGCAACGCCAATCTGTACGCGGTACTCGAAACGGGTTTTCCGCAGGATCGCAGCAAGGTCGCGATCGAAACGCCGACCCTGCGCTACACCTGGGACGACATCGACAGGGCCAGCGCCTGCCTGGCCAACCTGTTGAAGTCCTTGCACCTGCCCAGGGATGCCCGGGTGGCGGTACAGGTGGAGAAGTCCCCGGAAGCGCTGTTGCTCTACCTGGCCACCCTGCGCGCCGGCCTGGTGTATCTGCCCTTGAACACCGCGTATCGTGAATCGGAGATCGATTACTTCCTCGGCAACGCCGAGCCGTCGGTCGTCGTGTGCGCCTCGGCCAACCTGCCCTGGATACAGCGGCTGGCGGACAAGTGCGGCGTCGCGCACGTATACACGCTGGACGACGATCGCACCGGCACGCTGCTGGACGCGGCCGGCAAGCTTCCCCAGACCTTCAAGACCGTGACGCGGCAGGCGGACGATCTGGCCGCCATCCTGTACACGTCGGGCACCACGGGCCGCAGCAAGGGCGCCATGCTGTCGCATGGCAACCTGGCGTCCAACGCACGGGTTTTGAACAGCTATTGGGGTTGGCGCGCCGACGACGTGCTGCTGCACATGCTGCCCATCTTCCATGTGCATGGCCTGTTCGTGGCGTCCCACGGCGCGCTGCTGGCGGGCGCCCGCATGATCTGGCTGCCCAAGCTGGACCTGGACCAGGCGCTGCGCTATCTGCCTGAAAGCACCGTCATGATGGGTGTGCCCACGTACTACGTGCGGCTGCTGGCGGATCCGCGTTTCGATCGCGAGGTGTGCGCGCGCATGCGCCTGTTCATTTCCGGTTCGGCGCCGCTGCTCACGGAGACCTTCGGCGCCTTCCAGGAGCGCACCGGCCATACGATCCTGGAGCGTTATGGCATGAGCGAGACCGTCATGCTGACCTCCAATCCCTACGACGCGGTGGAAGGCGCGCGCATCGGCGGCACGGTGGGCAAGGCGCTGCCTGGCGTGGAAGTCCGCGTGGTGGACGACAACGGCAGGAAGCTGCCGCCCGGCGAGATCGGCAATGTGCAGGTGCGCGGCCCGAACGTGTTTTCCGGCTATTGGCGCATGCCGGAAAAAACCCGCGAGGAGTTCGCCGAGGAAGGCTGGTTCAAAACCGGCGACGTCGGCCGCTGGGGTGGCGAGACGAATGGCCATCCCATTCCCGTCGACTATCTGAGCATCGTCGGTCGCAGCAAGGACCTGATCATTTCGGGCGGCTTCAACGTCTATCCCAAGGAGATCGAGTCGGTCATCGACGACATGCCGGGGGTGGAGGAATCGGCCGTCATCGGCGTGCCGCATCCCGATTTCGGCGAAGCCGTGGTCGCCATCGTCGTGCCGCGCGCGGGCGCGGCGCTGGATCCCGCGGCGATCCAGAACGAGCTCAAGGGCCGTATCGCCAACTTCAAGGTGCCCAAGCGCGTGCACGTGACGGAACAGCTGCCGCGCAACACCATGGGGAAGGTGCAGAAGAACGTCCTGCGCGATACGTTCGGCCAGTTGTAGATTACGTAATCAGGTAATCACGTAATCAAGTAATCACGTAATCACGTAAGCCACGCAGGCCGCGGCCCGATCATCGACAGACCAGCCTGGAGGACACACCCCCATCCCACCACGATACCCGTAGCGACGCGCGTAAGGATTCATAAACAGCGGCGCCCCACATGGCGCGCCGCATCGATCGATGGGCACTAACCCATCCTACGCAGCACCCGGAGGAGAACAACATGGCTTACCGTACCAGGTTCGCGGCGCTGGGCGCCGCTTTGCTCGCACTCACCCTGGCAAACCCGGCATCGGCCGATTGGCCGGAACGTCCCGTCACCATCATCGTCCCGTTTCCCGCGGGCGGCGGCACCGACACGTTCGCCCGGCCCCTGGCGGAACAGCTGCGCGCGCAGCTGGGCCAGACGGTCGTCATCGACAACAAGGGCGGGGCGGGGGGCACCGTGGGCGCCGCCGTCGCGGCCAAGGCGCGTCCCGATGGCTATACCTTCTTCATGGGCGGCGCGCACCACGCGGTGGCGCCGGCGCTGTACAAGCAGCTCAGCTACGACATCCAGAAGGATTTCATCCCCGTGGCCCTGCTGGCGCAGCCGCCCCAGGTGGTCGTCATCAATGCATCCAAGCTGCCCGTCAAGACCTTGCAGGCCTTCATCGCCTACGCCAAGGAGCGGCCCGGCCAGATCAACTACGGCACGGCCGGCAAGGGCAGTACCCACCACCTGGCGGGCGAGCTGTTCGCGATGCAGACCGGGATCAAGCTGGTCGACGTGCCTTACCAGGGCGCCGGGCCCATGCTGTCGGCGCTGATCGGGGGGCAAGTGGAAATGGCGTTCGACGGCCTGGGATCGTCGTCGGGGCACATCCGCGCGGGCAGCATCAAGCCGCTGGCGGTGGCGGCGGCGCAGCGTTCGCCGTTTTTTCCCGATATCCCGACCGCGGCCGAGTCCGGCGTCATGAATTACGAGGTGTCCACCTGGTACGCGCTATGGGCGCCGGCCGGTACGCCGCGCCCGGCCGTCGACCGCATGATCCGCGAGGTCACCATCGCCTTGAACACGCCCAAGCTGAAAGAACAGTGGGCGTCCAACGGATCGGCGACGCCGGACCTGACGGGGCCGGAATTCGGCAAATTCGTCGATGCCGAAGTGGCGCGCTGGGGCAAGGTGGTGAAGGACTCCGGAGTTACGCTGGAGTAGATCGCCGCTGCTGGCGGGCGGCGCCCGCCGCCGGCGCCAGGGGCCGGCGGGCGTCGGGCCGAAGGCCTCAGGCCATCGGCGCACGGCCCGTCGGCCGTGCGCCGATCAGCCCTTCAGCGCCATGCACTGGCCTCGTCCAGGCTGCGCATGATCTCCGGCGGCAGCGTCAGATAGGCGGCCTTGACCAGATCGTCCAGCTGCGCCAGCGACGTCGCGCTGGCGATGGGGGCGGCGATGCCGGGCTGCGCGATGGTCCAGGCCAGCGCCACCTGGGCGGGCGTGGCGCCGGTCGCTTCCGCCGCCTTGTCCAGCGCGTCCAGGATACGGATGCCGCGATCGTTCAGATACGTCTCGACGATCTTCTTGCCGCGCACGCTCTTGCCGGCATCGGCCGCCGTGCGGTACTTGCCGGACAGGAAGCCGCTGGCCAGCGCGTAGTAGTTGATCGTGCCCAGCCCCTGCGCCGTCACCACCGCCTGCAGTGCGCTTTCATAGGGTTCGCGCGAATACATGTTGTATTCGGGCTGAATGGATTCATAGCGCGGCAGGCCATTGCGTTCGCTGAACAGCAGGGCCTCGGACAGCCGCACCGCGGTGTAGTTGGAAGCGCCGATGGCGCGTATCTTGCCCTGGTCGCGCAGCTTGCCGTACGCCGCCAGGGTGTCCGTCAGCGGCGTATCGGGATCGTCGCGATGCGATTGGTAGAGATCGATATAGTCCGTCTGCAGCCGTGCCAGCGAGTCTTCCACGGCGCGCGCGATATACGCCGGCGACAGGCCTTTCGCCTTGGGGCCCATTTCCATGCCCACCTTGGTGGCGATGATCACTTTGTCCCGCTTGCCCGACTTGGCCAGCCACTTGCCGATGATGACCTCGGATTCCCCGCCGCGGTTGCCGGGCGCCCAGCGGGAATAGACGTCGGCGGTGTCGATGAAATTCAAGCCGGCGTCGACCATGGCGTCCAGCAGGGAAAAGGCCTCCGCTTCGCCGACGGTCCAGCCGAAGACATTGCCGCCGAACGCCAGCGGCGGGACGGTCAGGCCGGAACGGCCAAGTTGACGTTGTTGCATGGTCAGGTCGCTCTCTCGAAGGTTGTATTGCTTGCCAGACAAATGCCCGGCGAGGCGTCAGAAATTTCTTCTTGTCGATATGGTTCTTTCGGCCAAGTATATCGGCCGAATGGCGGCGCGACGTACTTACCGAAAAGTTCAGGGATTTCCCCCGCGTGGCGGTCCACTACGCCAAGTTAGACTATGCACTTTTAGGGGACGGGCAGTACTCGCAGCCCGCCACGGGCGGCCCGTCCCAGGCGCATTCCAAGGTCGAGGAGCCTGCTTATATGTCTAAGACAAAATCCGCCGCATTCGCGATTGCCGGCGCGTTGGGGCTGGCTGCCGCGCTGCACTCCGGCGGAGCCGCGCTATCCGCCCCCGCCGGGCAGAAGTCGGTGGCCGTCATGGCCATCGTCGAGCATCCCGCGCTGGATGCCGTGCGCGATGGCGTCAAGGACGCGCTCAAGGCGAAAGGCTACGACGCCAGCAAGAACCTGAAATGGCAATACCAGAGCGCGCAAGGCAATACCGGCACCGCTGCGCAGATCGCCCGCAAGTTCGTCGGCGATCGTCCCGATGCCATCGTCGCCATCGCCACGCCGGCGGCGCAGGCCGTGGTGGCGGCCACCAAGGATATCCCGGTCGTCTACGCCGCGGTCACCGATCCCGTGGCGGCACAGCTGGTACCGTCGATGGGGCCCTCTGGCACCAATGTCACCGGCGTTTCCGACGCGCTGGAACTGGACCGGCAGATCGACCTGATCCGCAAGATCGTGCCCAACGCCAAGCGCGTGGGCATCGTCTACAACCCTGGCGAAGCCAATTCCGTGGTCGTCGTCAAGCAGATGCAGGAACTCCTGCCCAAGGCCGGCATGAGCCTGGTCGAAGCCGCCGCGCCGCGCACCGTGGACGTCGCCGCCGCCGCGCGCAGCCTGATCGGCAAGGTGGACGTCATCTACACCAGCACGGACAACAACGTCGTGTCCGCCTACGAGTCGCTGGTCAAGGTGGGCACCGACGCCAAGATCCCGCTGATCGCGGCGGACAACGACAGTGTCAAGCGCGGGGCGATCGCCGCGCAAGGCGTCGATTACTACCAGCTGGGCCAGCAGGTCGGCGACATCGTGGCACGCATCCTGAAGGGTGAAAAACCGGGCGCGATCGCGTCGGCCACGGTCAACAAGGTGCAGCTCACCTTGAATCCGGCCGCTGCCCAGGCCCAGGGCGTCGCCTTGCCGGAAGCCCTGATCAAGTCGGCTGCGACGGTCATCAAGTAAGCCACGGCCGCCAAGATGTCTTTTTTCTCTTTGCTGGGCGCGCTGGAGATCGGTCTGGTCTTCAGCCTGGTGGCCCTGGGCGTCCTGATTTCCTTTCGTCTGCTGCGTTTTCCCGACCTGACGGTCGATGGCAGTTTCCCGCTGGGCGCCGCGGTGGCGGCCACCATGATCTCGGCGGGCTTCAATCCCTTCGCCGCGACCGGGTGCGCCATCATGGCGGGCGCGCTGGCAGGCTGGGTGACCGGCTGGCTGAACATCAAGCTGCGCATCATGGACCTGCTCGCCAGCATCCTGGTCATGATCGCCTTGTACTCGATCAACCTGCGCGTGATGGGCCGGCCGAACGTGCCGCTGATCACCGAACCTACCGTCTACACCATGCTGCAGCCCAAGTGGCTCAGCGACTACATGGCGCGGCCCCTGATCCTGCTGGTGGTGGTGATCGCCTGCAAGCTGCTGCTGGACTGGTTTCTTTCCACCGAGCTGGGGCTGGCGTTGCGGGCGACCGGCGCCAATCCGCGCATGGCGCGCGCCCAGGGCGTCAACACCGGACGGCTCGTCCTGGGTGGCATGGCACTATCCAATGCGCTGGTGGCGCTGGCCGGCGCCCTGTTCGCGCAGGCGCAGGGCGGGGCGGACATCTCCATGGGCCTGGGCACCATCGTGATCGGCCTGGCCGCGGTCATCGTCGGCGAAAGCCTGCTGCCGGCGCGCCGCATCGCGCTGGCGACGCTGGCGGTCATCCTGGGTGCCATCGTCTACCGCTTCTTCGTCACCCTGGCGCTGAACATCGATTTCATCGGCCTGCAGGCCCAGGACCTGAACCTGGTGACCGCGGTGCTGGTGACGATCGCGCTGGTGATCCCGCGCCTGCGTCGGCGCCGGCGTCCGGGACAAGGGGCCTGACATGCTGACCGCCCACGATCTGCACATTACCTTCAATCCCGGCACGCCCATCGAAACCCGCGCGCTGCGCGGCTTGTCCCTGCATATCCCGACCGGCCAGTTCGTCACCGTCATCGGCTCCAACGGCGCCGGCAAGTCGACGTTCCTGAATGCGGTGTCGGGCGACCAGGCGGTGGACAGCGGCCGCATCGAAATCGACGGCAGGGACATGACCCGCCAGCCGTCCTGGGGCCGCGCCGATTACGTCGCCCGCGTGTTCCAGGACCCCATGGCCGGCACCTGCGAGGACCTGACCATAGAGGAAAACATGGCGCTGGCGCAGGCCCGCGGCGCGCGCCGCGGGCTGCGGCACGCCGTCAAGGCCGCCATGCGCGGCGGGTTCCGCGAACGGCTCGCCACCCTGGGGCTGGGCTTGGAAAACCGCCTGGGCGACCGCATCGGGCTGCTGTCGGGCGGCCAGCGCCAGGCCGTCAGCCTGCTGATGGCCGCCCTGCGGCCTTCGCGCCTGCTGCTGCTGGACGAACACACGGCGGCGCTCGATCCGCGCACCGCCGACTTCGTGCTCGGCCTGACCGCGCGCATCGTCGCCGAAAACCGGTTGACCACGCTGATGGTGACGCACAGCATGCGGCAGGCCCTGGAAGTCGGCGATCGCACCGTCATGCTGCACCAGGGCCAGGTGGTGCTCGACGTCTCCGGCGAAGAGCGCAAGGGACTGAGCGTCTCCGACCTGCTCGCCATGTTCGAGCGGGTGCGGGGCGAAAAGCTGGCCGACGACGCCTTGCTGCTGGGCTGACGCCATGGTCCGGTCCAGGCGCGACAAATGTGCATACGGCACGGTGGCGTTGGTGCTGCAGGGCGGCGGGGCGCTGGGTTCCTACCAGGCCGGCGTGTACGAAGGCCTGCACGACGATGGCCTGCGGCCCGATTGGGTGTCGGGGATCTCCATCGGCGCCATTAATGCCGCCATCATCGCCGGTTCGCCCGAAGGCGAGCGCGTGGAGCGCCTGCGCGGCTTCTGGGAAACCATCTGCCGTTCCTACGGTTACGAAAACCTGCCGTGGGGGGCATGGATGAACGGCCGGCTGGCGGCGGCCTCGGCGCTGTTGCATGGCCAACCGGGATTCTTCAAGCCGCGCGTGCCGCCGCCGTTCTTCCAGCAGGGCATCGCCGCCACCAGCTATTACGACACGTCGCCGCTGCTGGAGACGCTGCGCACCTATGTCGATTTCGGCCTGCTGAACAAAGGAACCGTACGCGCCAGCTTCGGCGCGGTGAACGTGCGCACCGGCAATTTTTCCTACTTCGATAGCACGCAGTGCGAGCTGACGCCGCATCATGTCATGGCGTCCGGGGCCTTGCCGCCGGGGTTTCCGCCGGTGGAAATCGACGGCGAATACTACTGGGACGGCGGCCTGGTATCGAACACGCCGCTGTACTACGTGCTGACGGGCAGTCCGA
This sequence comes from Bordetella genomosp. 8, assembly GCF_002119685.1. Classification (NCBI taxonomy): domain Bacteria; kingdom Pseudomonadati; phylum Pseudomonadota; class Betaproteobacteria; order Burkholderiales; family Alcaligenaceae; genus Bordetella; species Bordetella genomosp. 8. Next base: position 1,921,418 of record NZ_CP021108.1, read on the forward strand.
TGCGCGACACGCTGGTCTTCCAGGTCGATCTCTGGCCGGCGCGCGGCCCGCTCCCCGCGAACATGGATGAAGTCGAAGAGCGCCGCAAGGACATCCAGTACTCCAGCCGTACGCGCCTGGTCACCGATACCCTGAAATCCAACATCAAGCTGCGCGAAGACCTGCAGCGCGTACTGGCCATGCTGCCGCCTCAGCGGCGCAACGCGCCCGACCTGGCCGAGATCCGCCGCGACGCGCAGATTCCGGCGATCAACGTGATCAACCTGATCTACGACACGAAGAACTACGAGCGCCATTCCAAGGACTACGAATTCGGCGCCGAAGCCATGCGCGATCACTGGGCGTCCGGCCTGGCCGATGTCCGCTCGACGCTGGGGCTGCCTGGCGTGCTGGACCTACCGCCGGAAGGCGAACATTTCGTCACGCACGACGTCCATCGTCCAGACAACGTGTGAGCGTCCGTGCCGAGGATCCGTCCTAATTGGCATCCGCATCGGAAACGCAAGGAAATCAAGGTGGTAGCTTTCGCTGCACCTCGATCATCCTTCGCAATCTTGTGGAATGTCATGGAATCGTGCACCCAGACTGAAGATACGCCGCTTTCCCTGGCCTTGTGGGAGCCGGACGACGATACCCGCAATCGGACCGTCCATCTGCTCGCCCGGCTGGGTTTTCACGTTCATGGCTGCCGTGACGCCGCCGGCCTTTTCCAGTGGCTGGATCTGCGCGATCCGGACCTGGTGCTGGTCGGGGCGAGCGCGCCGGTCAGCCAGGTGGTGGATGCCGTGCTGCCGCGCCTGAGCGCGCATTACGGCGCCGGCATCCTGCTGCAGGCGCCCGACGCAGCCCAGCAGACCCGCCTGAACGCGTTGCAGGCAGGCGCCCACATGTGCCTGGACCGGCGCTACGAGGCGAACGAACTCGCCGCGTTGCTGCGTGCCCAGGCGCGCCGGGCGATGCGCCAGCGGCGGCGATCGGCGGGGACAGCGGGCGCGCCCGCGGCCAGGCCGCCGGTGCATCCCGCGTCAACGCCCGCCGCCCATCCCGCCGTCCGGGCCGCGCCGACCCCGAACGCCGTGGGGCTGGTCGGATCCACCGATATCGCAGGCCTGCTGGGATCGGCGCCGGGCAGCCGTACCGCGGGTTATGCCTTGCGCGGCATGGCCATGCAGGGCGGCGCGGCAGCGGGCGCGCCGGCAGCGGGGATCCCGCGCAACATGCCCGCCCGCGAGCCCTGGCGCGTGCTTTACCAGGGCTGGGTGCTGGTGACGCCCGCCGGCAAGCGCATCCACCTGACGGGCACGGAGCGGGCCTGCTTCATCTGCCTGCTGGACAATCCCAAGCGCGAGCTTTCCCGCGCCGCCATGAGCGAATTCATGACCGCCACCAATCTGCGTTCGGTGAACGTGGCGATCAGCCGCCTGCGCAAGAAGGTCCAGGAAAGCGGCGAAAGGCTGCCCTTGCATACGGTCCATGGCATGGGCTATGTGTTCGTGGGAGAACTGGCTACGCAGGAATAGGTGGGTGTGGGCTGGTGTGGACGGCTGTGGCGGGGTAGGGCCGGGTGTGGTCAGGCGTGGCCGGCCGCGCGGCGCGATAATATTGTCCTGTTCCGTTCCGGCTGCCCTGTATCGATGGGCGGTGCGCCGGAACCCAGACGACACGCGACGCGATGATAGACCTAGGCGTAAATATCGACCACGTAGCCACGCTGCGCCAGCAACGGCACACCGATTATCCCGACCCCATCGAAGCGGCCCTGCGCGCCGAAGACGCTGGCGCCGACGTAATCACCCTGCATCTGCGCGAGGATCGGCGCCATATCCAGGACGACGACGTCCGTCGCCTGCGGCCGCTGCTGCGTACCCGGATGAACCTGGAATGCGCGGTCACTCGCGAAATGCTGGACATCGCCTGCGATGTACGCCCGCAGGACGTCTGCCTGGTGCCTGAAAAGCGCGCGGAACTGACCACGGAAGGCGGCCTGGATGTCGTCGGCGGCCTGGCTGCCGTCACCGGCGCCGTGTCGCAGCTGCACGATGCCGGCATCCGGGTGTCCCTGTTCATCGATCCCGACGCCGCGCAGATCGCCGCCGCCGCCCGCAGCGGGGCGCGCGTCGTCGAGCTGCACACCGGCGCCTACGCCGAGGCCGATGGCGATGCCGCCCAGGCCGAACTGGCGCGCATCCGGCGCGCCGTGGCCGAAGGGCTGCGCCATGGGCTGCAGGTCAATGCCGGGCACGGGCTGCACTACGGCAACGTCCAGCCGATTGCCGCGCTGGATGGCATCGCGGAACTGAATATCGGCCATGCCATCGTGGCGCGCGCGGTGTTCGACGGTTGGGAAAAAGCCGTGCGCGACATGAAGGCGCTGATGGTGCGGGCGCGCGTGGCACCGGATATCCGCTGATGCACCCGGCACATCCCATTGCCAGCCCGGCGGGCGCCATGCCGGCCATCGCCGGCATAGGCCTGGACCTGATACGCATCGATCGCATCGAGCGGGCGCTGCGGCGCCACGGCGACCGTTTCGCCGAAAAGGTGCTGGGCGAACAGGAACTGGCCAAATTCCATGCGCGGCGCGCACGCGATCCGCGCCGCGGCGTGCGCTTCCTGACCACCCGATTCGCGGTCAAGGAAGCCTTTTCCAAGGCCATAGGACTGGGCATGCGCATGCCCATGACATGGCGGCGCGTACAGACGCTGAACGCGCCCGGCGGGCGTCCCGTCCTGGTACTGTCGCCGGAGTTGCAGGCCTGGTACGAGCCCCGCTTCGGCGCCGCCCACGTATCGCTGACCGATGAGACCGACATGGCCGCCGCTTATGTGATCGTCGAACGGCGGACCGCGTGAGCACGCCGCCGTCGGTGCCATCGACGGCGTCGAAGCCGTCAAAGCCGTCGAATGGCGCCACGCAAGCCCATCGAACCCGCGGTCGCGGAAGGACACACAGGGCGGCATTTCGCCCATGAAGCCGGCGCGCCGCGCCGGACCCAGATCAGAGATCCCCATGCCACGTGAAAAGAAAAAATCCAGGAAAGATTCGCAGCCGCCCGGCCCCGTCATGGTCGACGTGGCCGGTCCCGTGCTGACCAAGGAAGAAAAAAAGCGCTTGCGCCATCCCCTGGTGGGCGGCGTCATCCTGTTCGCGCGCAACTTCCAGGACCGGCAGACCCTCTGCGAACTGACCGCCCGCATCCGCAAGGTGCGCGACGAACCGCTGCTGATCGCGGTGGATCATGAAGGCGGCCGCGTGCAGCGTTTCCGTTCCGATGGCTTCACGCCCTTGCCGGCGATGCGCGGCCTGGGCCGCGTATGGGACACCGATCCCTTGCTGGCGATGCGCCTGGCCACGGAAACCGGCTACGTGCTGGCGGCGGAGCTGCGCGCCTGCGGGGTGGACCTCAGCTTCACGCCGGTGCTGGACCTGGACTACGGCGTCAGCAAAGTGATCGGCGATCGCGCTTTCCATCGCGATGCGCGCGTGGTCGCCATGCTGGCGCGCGCCCTCATCCAGGGGCTAGGCCTGGCGGGCATGGCCGCGTGCGGCAAGCATTTCCCGGGGCACGGCTTCGTCAGCGCCGATTCGCACCACGAAATTCCCGTCGATCCGCGCAGCCTGGAGCGCGTGCTGCGCGAGGATTCCGCACCCTATGGCTGGCTGGGCGATCTGGTGCTGCCTTCGGTCATGCCGGCCCATGTGATCTATCCCAAGGTGGACGACAAGCCGGCCGGTTTTTCACGACGCTGGATCCAGGATATCCTGCGTGCCCGCATGGGCTACGATGGCGTGGTGTTTTCCGATGACCTGACCATGGAAGGGGCGTCGGTGGCGGGCGATATCCTGGCCCGCGCCAACGCCGCCCTGGGGGCCGGCTGCGACATGGTGCTGGTATGCAATCGGCCCGATATGGCCGACGACTTGCTGGATCGCCTGCGCCACGAATCCGACCCGCAATCCGTCGAACGCATACGCCGCCTGATGCCGCGCACCCCATCCGTGGCCTGGGATGATCTCCAGGCCGACCGCCGTTACCAGCATGCCCGAAGCCTTCAATCTCAAATCGTTTCTGGCTGACCTGCCGCATCTGCCGGGCGTGTACCGGCACATCGATGCGAATGGCGAAGTCATGTATGTGGGCAAGGCGCGCGACCTCAAGAAGCGCGTGTCTTCCTATTTCCAGAAGACCCTGACCAGCCCGCGCATCGCGCAGATGGTGGGCAAGGTCGCGCAGGTGGAAGTCACCGTCACGCGGTCCGAGGCCGAGGCCTTGATCCTGGAAAACAACCTGATCAAGAGCCTGCGTCCGCGATACAACATCCTGTTCCGCGACGACAAGTCCTATCCTTACCTGCTCATCACCGCGCATGACTGGCCGCGTATCGCGTACTACCGCGGATCGACCAACAAGCCCGGCCAGTTCTTCGGGCCGTTTCCCAATGCCTGGGCGGTGCGCGAAACCATCCAGATCCTGCAGAAGGTCTTCCGGCTGCGCACCTGCGAGGACACGGTATTCGCCAACCGCTCGCGGCCTTGCCTGCTGCACCAGATCGGCCGCTGTTCGGCGCCCTGCGTGGGCGCGGTACAGGCCGAGGACTATGCCAACGACGTCGCGCGCGCCGGCCGTTTCCTGAACGGCCAGGCGAAGGAAGTCATGCAGGACATCGAGGCCCGCATGCTGCGCGCTTCCGAAGCCCTTGAGTTCGAGACGGCCGCGGCGCTGCGCGACCAGATGGGATCGCTGGCGCGCGTGCTGCACCAGCAGACCATGGAGGACATGGGCGGCGAGGACTGCGACATCATCGCCGTGGCCGCGGCTGGCGGCCGGGTCTGCGTGAACCTGGCCATGGTGCGCGGCGGCCGCCATCTTGGCGACAAGCCTTTTTTTCCCACTCATGCCGAAGGCGAGTCGGCGCCCGACGTGCTGGAAGCCTTCGTCGGCCAGCACTACACGGACAATCCGCTGCCGCCGGTCATGGTGTGTTCGCATCCCTTGCCGGACGACGAGCTGCTCGCGCTGCTGGCGGAACAGGCTGGCACGCGCAGCCGCGTGCTGACGCGGCCGCAGGGCGTGCGCCGCTCCTGGCTGGAGCAGGCCACCCGCAACGCCGAAATGGCCCTGGCGCGGGCGCTGACCGAATCCGGCGCGCGCGCCGCACGCACGCTGGCGCTGGCCGAAACGTTGGACATGGATACCGACGAGGCCGCGCTGGACGGACTGCGCATCGAATGCTTCGACATCAGCCACACGGCGGGGGAAGCGACGCAGGCATCCTGCGTGGTGTTCGAGCACCACGAAATGCAGCCGTCGCTGTACCGGCGCTACAACATCGCCGGCATCACCCCGGGTGACGATTACGCAGCCATGCGGCAGGTCCTGACGCGCCGCTTCGCCAAGGTCGCCGACGGCGAAGCCCCGCTGCCGGGGCTGGTGCTCATCGATGGCGGCAAGGGCCAGGTGGAAGTCGCCCGCCAGGTTTTCGCCGAGCTGGGCCTGGACGTGCACGTGCTGGTCGGCGTGGCCAAGGGAGAGGGCCGCAAGGTGGGCCTGGAAACGCTGGTCTTCCCCGACGAGCGCGCGCCGGTGGCCCTGGGACCGGAATCGGCGGCGCTGATGCTGATCGCGCAGATCCGCGACGAAGCCCACCGTTTCGCCATCACCGGCATGCGGGCACGGCGCGCCAAGGCCCGCAACGTATCGCGGCTGGAGGAAATCGAAGGCGTCGGCGCGCGGCGGCGCCAGCGCCTGCTGGCGCGTTTCGGCGGGTTTTCCGGGGTATCGCGGGCCAGCATCGAGGATCTGGCGTCGGTGGACGGCATTTCCCAGGAACTGGCCGAGCGTATCTACGACGCGCTGCATTAGCGATGGACCCGGCCGGCCGCGCCTCGCCGGCCGCGCCTCGCCGGCCGCACCTGGTCACGGCGTCCGGCCCGCTCGTCCGGAAGATGACAGCCGGGTTGTGCGGGGCTGTTGTAGCATACGCCTCATCATGCCTATTAACGTTCCCATAATCCTGACGTGGCTGCGGATCGCCATGATCCCGCTGGTCGTTGGGCTGTTCTATCTGCCTTCCAGTTGGCTGGCTGAATCCCACCGGGACACGTTCGCGGCCGCGGCGTTCATCATTGCCGCGCTGACCGATTGGTTCGACGGCTGGCTGGCCCGGAAATGGAACCAGACCTCAGCCTTCGGCGCCTTCCTCGATCCCGTGGCCGACAAGCTGATGGTCAGCGCCGCGCTGATCGTGCTGCTGTACCTGGGGCGGGTGGACGCCTATATCTCGCTGATCATCATCGGCCGGGAAATCACCATTTCCGCGCTGCGGGAATGGATGGCGAAAATCGGCGCCAGTGCCAGCGTGGCCGTCCATCGCCTGGGCAAGTTCAAGACGGCGGCGCAGATGGTGGCGATCCCCTGCCTGCTGTATTACCAGCCCATACATGGCATCAGCACCCGGGTGCTGGGCAATATCCTGATCTTCATCGCCGCCATCCTGACGGTCTGGTCGATGCTGTACTACCTGCAGCGCGCCTGGCCGGCCATCCGCGAAAAAGGCCTATGACCATCCGCTCCATTTCTGCGATTCCCTTGTCCATGCCGTTCGATATCGGCGGACCCAAGCCGATGCTGGCGGGCAAGCCGCGCGAAATGGAGATGCTGCTTATCCGCGTCGAAACCGACCAGGGGCTGGTGGGCTGGGGCGAGGCCTTCGGCTTCGCCGTGTGGCCCGCCACCAAGGCGGCCATCGAGGCGCTGGTGGCGCCCCTGGCCGTGGGCCGCGACGAGGCGGACATTGCCGGCCTGATGAACGACCTGACCCGCAAGTTCCACCTGCTGGGCCGCTCCGGCCCGGTCATGTACGCCTTGTCCGGCCTGGACATCGCGCTGTGGGACCTGGCCGGCAAGGCGGCCGGCAAGCCGGTCGCCGACCTGCTGGACCCACGGCGTCCGGGACGGCGGCGCGACAGCGTGCCGGCCTATGCCAGCCTGATGCGCTACACCGATCCCGATGTGGTGGCGCGCAATTCCGCCCGCGCGGTCGCCGAAGGCTATACCACCATCAAGCTGCATGAGATCGGCGTCGCACAGGTCCGCGCGGCGCGCGAGGCGATCGGTCCTGGCATCAAGCTGACGGTGGACACCAACTGCCCCTGGACCGCCGACGAAGCGATTTCCATGGCGCGCCAGATGAAGGACCTGGACCTGCACTGGCTGGAAGAGCCCGTGTTCCCGCCCGAGGACCATGCCAGCCTGGCACGCGTGCGGTGCGAGGCCCCCGTGCCGACGGCCGCCGGCGAAAACGCCGCCGGCTACCTCGAATTCAAGGCCATGTTCGACGCCCGCGCGGTGGATTACGCGCAGCCCAGCGCCACCAAGGTGGGCGGAATATCCGAGCTGATGCGCATCGCCGCGCTGGCGCGGGAATACGGCGTCAAGCTGGCGCCGCATTCGCCCTATGTGGGGCCGGGCCTGCTGGCCACCGTGCACGTGCTGGCGGCCCTGGAAGAAGAAATCGAGCTGGAATACTGCTACTGCACCATAGACGTGAATCCGCTCGGCGACGCGGTACAGGCCGCGGGTGCCCGCCTGGCCGTGCCCACCGGTCCCGGGCTGGGACGGGATCCGGACATGGCGCTGGTGGAGAAGTGCGCCGTCCGCTGACCCCGCGCCCCGTGCGGGCACTGTCCGCCTGTTGGACAGTGCGCCGCAACCGTCTTGCGCGGACAGCCATAAGCGCCAACACTCGGCGGACAAGAATTCCAACAGGCCTTCAGGAGACATCATGGCATTCATCAACTGGGCCAGGCGTTGCGCGCCGGCCGTCCTGTCCACCCTGGCATTGATTGCCGCGCCCGCCGGTACCGCGCTGGCGCAGGGCAGTTATGTGCGGCTGGTCGTGGCTTTTCCGGCCGGTGGCCCATCGGACCTGATGGCGCGCGTGATCAGCGAGCAGCTCGGCAAGGAGCTCAAGCAGAACGTGGTGGTGGAAAACCGGCCCGGCGGCAATGGCGCGGTGGCCGCGCAGTACGTGCTGCACGAGCCGGCGGATGGCAAGACCCTGTGGATCACCACGGCGGGCGCGATCACGATCAACCCGTCGCTGTATCCCAAGCTGGCCTACAGCGTGAAGGATTTCGCGCCGGTATCGCTGGTGGTGAACACGCCGGAAATGCTGGTGGTCAATCCGAAGAACCCGGCCCGGAATGCCAAGGAATTCGTCGCCAACGCGGGCAAGGGCGGGCAGGTCAACTTCGCCTCGTCCGGCATCGGCAGCATGCCCCATATGGCGATCGCGCTGCTCAGCGAAAAAACCAAGGTGCAGTTCCTGCACGTGCCGGAGAAAGGCGCCGCGCCGGCAATTTCCGACCTGATGGGCGGGCACGTGGACGCCTTCGTGGGTGACGTGCCGGGTATCCAGGCCCTGGTGAAGTCGGGCGGATTGAAGGGGCTGGCGATCGCCTCGCCCAAGCGCAGCCAGCTGTTCCCGGATATTCCCACCTTCGCGGAAGAGGGCATACCGGGCATGGAGCTGTTGAACAACTGGAGCGGCATCTATGTGTCGGCGAAAACCCCCGCCGCCACCGTCGATCAGTTGAACCAGGCCATCCGTCGCACGATCGCCGACCCCACGGTGGCCGCCAAGCTGCGCGAACTGGGCGTGGAGCCGCAGGCGACCAGCCCCGCGGAGCTGGCCGCATTGGCCGAGCGGGACAGCACGCAGTGGTCGCGCATCATCAAGACCAACAATATCCAGCCGGAATAGGCGGCCAGGCCGTCTGCCTGCCATAGGCGGCGGCCATGCCGCCTGCCTGGCGTGCCGCGCAACGCGCGGCCGCGCTATTGCCGGGCGCTGCGGGCTTCGGTCGATGGGCCGGGCCAGCCCGGTGTCGCGCGCCACGGATTGATGTCCAGGCCGCCTCGCCGCGTATAGCGCGCATAGACCGATAGCCGTGACGGCCGGCAGGCCGCCATCAGGTCGGTGAAGATTCGCTCCACGCAGTGTTCGTGGAATTCCGTGTGCTGGCGGAAAGAAACGATATAGGCGAGCAGGGCGGCCCGGTCCAGTTTCGGGCCGCGGTAGCGGATCTGCACGCTGCCCCAGTCGGGCTGGCTGGTGACGGGGCAGTTCGATTTCAACAGGTCCGACGTCAAGGTTTCCTCCACTTCCCCCGCGCCTGGTACGCAGCGCAGGAGCTCGGGCGCCGGTGTGTAGGCCTCGATGGCGACGTCCAGGTCATCCAGGGTTTCGCCGGCGAGTTCGACGATGCGTTCATCCTGGAAGTCCCGCGGCGCGACCAGCGCCAGTCGCACCGGCCCGCCGGCCGCGGCGCTGACGTCCCGCTGTACGCGCGCCATGTAGGCATCGGCGTCCGGCAGGCGGGCCTGGTTCAGCGAATTCAGGTAAAGCTTGAACGACTTCGACTCGATGATGCGCGGCGTATCGGCGGGCACCGTGAAGCGCCCGATGGCGACGCGGGGCTTGCCGCGCGGATCCAGCCAGGAAAGTTCATAGGCGTTCCAGATGTCGGCGCCGTGGAAAGGCAGGGGTGTGCCGACGCCTATCCCCGCGCGATTGACGTCGCGCTCGATGGGGTACAGGAGGCCTGGATCGTATTCCGCGGGGTAGGCGACGTCGTGCCCCAGCGGTGCGTGGTCGAGATTCATGGATGGGCAATGCGAGTCATGCGTATGGCGCTATTTTAGGCGCTCCACCGTGGCGCCGCGATATGCACGCCGGCGCATTGTTTGCACTTCCCGGCGTGTCATGTCGGCGCGTACGGCGCTCCGGCGTGCGATATCGCCAGATTCCGCAATCTCCGGCGGGTAGAATCGCTGCAATCGATTTAGGCGAGGAACGGCGTGGATCCGATCATTTCCGTCAGGGGCCTGTCCAAGACATACAAGTCCGGCCTGCAAGCATTGAAGAACATCGACCTCGACATCCGTCGCGGCGAAATCTTCGCCTTGCTGGGCCCCAACGGCGCCGGCAAGACGACGTTGATCAGCATCATCTGCGGCATCGTCAATCCCAGCCAGGGCAGGGTGCTGGCCGATGGGCACGACATCGTCCGCGATTACCGGGCCGCCCGCGCAAGCATCGGGCTGGTGCCGCAGGAGCTGAATACCGACGCCTTCGAAAGCGTCTGGAGCACGGTCACGTTCAGCCGGGGCCTGTTCGGCAAGCCGGCGGATCCGGCCCATATCGAACGCGTGCTGCGCGACCTGTCGCTATGGGACAAGAAGGATGCCCGCATCATGGCCCTGTCCGGCGGCATGAAGCGCCGCGTCATGATCGCCAAGGCGCTGTCGCACGAACCGCGCATCCTGTTCCTGGACGAGCCCACGGCCGGCGTCGACGTCGAACTGCGTCGCGGCATGTGGGAAATGGTGCGGCGCCTGCGCGAGCAGGGCGTCACCATCATCCTGACCACGCACTACATCGAGGAAGCGCAGGAAATGGCCGACCGGGTCGGCGTGATCCGCAGCGGCGAGATCATCCTGGTCGAGGACAAGCAGGCCCTGATGAAAAAACTGGGCAAGCGGCAATTGACGCTGACCTTGAAGGCCGCGTTGCCGGCGTTGCCCGCCGCCTTGCAGGGCTACCAGCTGGAACTGGCCGGCGATGGCCACGAACTCGTCTACACCTACGACAACCAGGCGGGTGGGGGCGACATCGCGACCGTGCTGCGCAAGCTCGAGGAAGCCGGCATCGAGTTTGCCGACCTGCGCTCGTCCGAGAGCTCGCTGGAAGAAATCTTCGTCAGCCTGGTCCATGCACGTTCCTGAACAACAAGCGCCGACCATGAATATCTACGCCATACGCGCCATCTACCTGTTCGAATTGCACCGCATGTGGCGCACGCTGATGCAAAGCGTCGCGTCGCCGGTGATTTCCACTTCGCTGTACTTCGTGGTGTTCGGATCCGCCATCGGTTCGCACATGGTGAACATCGACGGGGTCAGCTACGGCGCCTTCATCGTGCCCGGCATGATCATGCTGGCCTTGCTGACCCAGAGCATATCCAACGCCTCGTTTGGCATCTACATGCCCCGCTTCACCGGAACGATCTATGAGATCCACTCGGCGCCGATCTCCTACGTCGAGATCGTGATCGGCTATGTGGGGGCGGCGGCGTCCAAGTCCATCATCCTGGGCGTCATCATGCTGGTGACGGCGCGCATCTTCGTGCCGTTCCATATCGCGCATCCGCTATGGATGATCGGCTTCCTGGTGCTGACCTCGGTGACCTTCAGCCTGTTCGGCTTCATCATCGGCATCTGGGCCGACGGCTTCGAAAAGCTGCAGGTGATTCCGCTGATGGTGGTGACGCCGCTGACCTTCCTCGGCGGGAGCTTCTATTCGATCAACATGCTGCCGGACTTCTGGCGCGCCGTGACCCTGTTCAATCCGGTGGTCTATCTGGTCAGCGGTTTCCGCTGGAGCTTTTTCAACGTGGCCGACGTGCACGTCGGCGTCAGCCTGGGCATGACGCTGGTGTTCCTGGTGGTCTGCATGGCCGCCGTGCGCTGGATCTTCAAGACGGGATACCGCCTGAAAACCTGAACGCGGCGCGCCGCGACCGCGAAAGACCAAGGCCCCGGATCGCTCCGGGGCCTTTGCGTTTGCCATGCCACAGTCATCCGTCGACTAAGCGGCCGGCACGGCTTCCTTCTCCAGCGCCACGTCCAGCGCATCCTCGACACGATCGAGCAGCACGAACTTCAGCTTGTCGCGGGCTTCCTTGGGAACGTCGTCCAGGTCCTTCTCGTTCCGTCGGGGCAGCATCACCGTGGTGATGCCGGCGCGCAGCGCGGCCAGGGTTTTTTCCTTGACCCCGCCGATCGGCAGCACCAGGCCACGCAGGCTGACCTCGCCGGTCATGGCCACGTCCGAGCGCACCGGCGTGCCCTTGAGCAGGGACGCCAACGCCACGAACATGGCCACGCCCGCGCTGGGGCCGTCCTTGGGCGTGGCGCCCGCCGGCACGTGGACGTGGATGTCCACCTTGTCCAACGCATCGCCGCTCCAGGTCTTGGCCAGCGTCAGGGCCGCTTGCGCGGATTCCTTCATCACGTCGCCCAACTGGCCGGTCAGGATCAGCCTGCCGCCGCCCGGCACCTTGCTGGCCTCGATGAACAGGATGTCGCCGCCCACGGGCGTCCACGCCAGGCCGGTCGCCACGCCGGGCACGCTGGTGCGCAGGGCCACTTCGTTTTCGAAGCGGCGCGGTCCCAGCGGATCGCTCAGGTCGCCGGCGTCGACGCGCAGGTTTTCCTGGCGCCCCTCGGCGATCTGCATGGCGGCATGCCGCAGGACGGCGCCCAGCTCGCGTTCCAGGTTGCGTACGCCGGCTTCACGGGTATAGTCCTCGACGATCGTCCGCAGCGCGTCGTCGGTGATTTCCACCTGTTCCGGCTTCAGTCCATTCGCCTCGAGCTGGCGACGTACCAGGTAACGGCGCGCGATCTGGATCTTTTCCTCTTCCGTGTAGCCGGGCAGCTGGATGATTTCCATCCGGTCGCGCAGCGGTCCGGGGATGGTGTCCAGGACGTTGGCGGTGCAGATGAACATCACGCGCGACAGGTCGAAGTCCACGCCCAGGTAGTTGTCGCGGAACTTGTGGTTCTGCTCGGGATCCAGGACCTCCAGCAAGGCGCTGCCGGGATCGCCATGGAAGCCGCCGGCGCCCAGTTTGTCGATTTCGTCCAGCATCAGCACGACGTTGTTCGTGCCGGCGCGACGCATCGCCTGGATGATGTTGCCAGGCAGCGCGCCCAGGTAGGTGCGCCTATGCCCGCGGATTTCCGCTTCGTCGTGCACGCCGCCCAGCGCCACGCGCTGGAAGGCCCGTCCCGTTGCGCGCGCGATGGATTGCCCCAGCGACGTCTTGCCCACGCCTGGAGGTCCGGAGAAGCACAGCACCGGGCTCTTGCCTTGCGGATTCAGCTTGCGCACGGCCAGGTATTCCAGGATCCGCCGCTTGATCTTTTCCAGGCCGAAATGATCCTCGTCCAGGACGCGCCGGGCTTCGGCGATATCGATGGGCGGCTGCGGTTCCTGCTTCCACGGCAGTTCGGTGAGCCATTCCAGGTAGGTGCGCAGCATGGCGTATTCGCCGCCGCCTTCGCTCATGCGTTGCAGGCGCTTGAGCTCCTTGCGCGCATGGGACAGGATGTCTTCCGGCATGCCGGCGTTGTCGATGGCGTTCTTGAGCTCTTCGACTTCGGCGGCGGTGTCGTCACCTTCGCCCAGTTCCTTCTGGATCTGGCGCAGTTGTTCGCGCAGCACGTGTTCGCGCTGCCGCTCGTCGAATTGAGCGCGGGTCTTTTCGCCGATTTCGCGACTGAGCTTCAGAACGTTGACGCGCGCCGACAGCAGCTCGATCACCTTGTCGAGTCGCCGGCCAAGGTCGAAGGTTTCCAGGATGTCTTGCTTTTCCTCGACCTTGACGTCGATCAGATTGGCGACCATGTCGGCCAGGACCCCGGGCGAGGTCACGCCCTGGACCACGCCGGCCAGTTCGTCGGGCACGTGCGGCAGCAGGCCGATCGCGGTGACGGCCTGTTCCTTCAGCTGCAGGAAGCGGGCCTCGATCTGCGGATCGGTGGTCTCGGCCGGCTCGATCATGGCGACACGCGCCACCATGAAGGGCCAGCCTTCCAGGAACTCGAGCACGCGGAAGCGCGACTGCCCCTGCACGACGATGTGGTGGCTGTCGTCCTGGCCGGTGATGTACCGCACGATCGGCCCTTGCGTGCCAACCCAGTACAGGTCGGTGGGACCCACGTCGGTTTTGCTGGCGTCGCGCTGTAGCAGGAAGCCGACCGGCGTTTCGTTCTTGACGGCTTCCTGCGCGGCGGCCACTGAGCCGGCGCGCCGCACCGTTACCGGCGACAGCACGCCGGGGAACAGCACGGCATCGCGCAGCGGGATCAGGATCATCGCGTCCTGCGGCAGGGGCTTGATCGTGCGTTGCTCCTGGACGCCGGCGGGCGCGCTGGAGCCGCCCGCGCTGACGCGGTCGTCGTCGGTGCGCACTTGCATGGTGGGCCAAAGCTTCATGGCGTTTCCTTTCTTTTCCTGAACGTCAATACAAGGCAACCATCCGACATCTGAGGCGCGTCGGGTTCGAGCGCGGAGAGCGGCAAGGCGATCCGGCGTTCGAATCGCCCATAGGGAATCTCCACCCGGTGGATGTGCGCGGCCTGCGACGCCGGGAGGCGGCGCGTGCCCGATACCGTGACGCCATCGGATTGATAGCGCACGGTGATCGCGGACGATGGCACGCCGGGTAGCGCGATGTGCACGATGACGGCCTCGGCCGTCTCGACGACATCGATGGGAGGCTCCCAGACATGCGGATCCGCCGTGCAGGCACGAAAGAATTGCCGTTGCAGGCGTTCGGCCTGTTCCAGCATGGAGAGGGCGTCGCCCCACATCCAGGACGTCAAATCGCGTGATCTCATGGTTTTTGCCTACGAGGTATGCCGTGTAAATGGCGACGCCCTTGAACGTTTCAAGGGCGGCCACGCGGACGGGATAGCTAGCGCAGCATGTAGCGTTCCGCTGCAGGCGGTGGCCGGCCGGCTGCGGCCGGCCAGGTGCGGCGGGCCAGGTGCGGCCGGCCAGGTGCGCCGGGCGGCGGGCGGGCAGGGCGCCTAGGCGGCGCGGCCGGCGCGGGGCCGGCGCAGGGTGTAGAAGACGATTACGCCGACGGGCGCGGCCAGGGCGGCCCAGGACGCCCAGTGCCACAGCTCCGTGCCCAGCAGGGCGGCCAGCAGGCCGAAAACGGTCAGCAGCAGCAGAACCAGCGGCGCGCGCCATACGAACCAGAATTTTTGCGAACCGGTCATGGCTGGAATGTCCTCTCTAGGCTGCGGCGGCAGGGGAAAGCGAGGATTTTATAATAAGAATCGTTCGTGTTAATGGTTTTGGGGCATACCCGGCTTCCGGACGTGCCCGGGCCTCAGGCATACCTGGCTTCAGGCGCACCCAGGCTCGGCTTACCGGGCTCGGGACGAGCCTAGTCGTCCGGCTTGCCGCGCCAAAGGAACCACACCAGCGCCAGGATGGCGCCGCCACCCAGCAGCACGGCGGCCGTCAGGTAGACCGGACGGGCGCGCGGCGCCATGTCCTGATACAGCCGGGTGGCGGCCGCCGTCGCGTCGGGCGGTAGCGACAACGGGTACACGCCGTAGGCGAACGCCAGCACCGCGCTGCCCAGCAGGAGCAGGAAAAGCGCGCTCCATCCCAGCTGCGGGATGCGCGGTCCGCGCACCGGCGCGGCGGCCTTGGCGCGGGACGCGGACGCCGCGCGTGTCTTGCGCGCCGGCGTTTCGCCCTGGCTCCTGGCGCTGCGTTCGGCCTTGGCCGCCGCTTTTTCCCTGGCGGCTTTTTCCTTCGCTGCTTTTTCCCGGGCTTTTTCCCTGACCGCGGCGTCCCGCGCGACCTCGTCGGGATCCCGGGGCGTGCGGTTCATCCAGCCCCGTATGCCCGCCAGGCAGCCGAACCCGGCCAGCGCGCCGAATATCGCCGCGGGCGAGAGCGTGTTGCCGCCGGCCAGCCAGTGCGACGTGCCGCCCACCAGCGCCGACGCGCCCAGCACGTCGTACAGGCGATGCCCCAGCCAGGCGATCGCGGCCAGCGCGCCGACCACGGTCGCGGCGACGCAGGCCGCGCCGGCGATATTGCCCTTGTGTTCCTCTTCGAAGGCGACGACGGCGATGCCGACCAATCGTATGCACAGCAGCGTCGCGGCGATGAGCACCGCCGCGACGATCCAGGACAGCGAAAAACCGTAGATGAAGCGAGCCAGAACCAGGGCCATGGAAAACAGGAAGTCGTTAGCGTGTCGGCAGCGCGCGGGCCGGGTCGACCGGTTTGCCGCTTTGCCGCAGTTCGAAATACAGCTCTACCTGCTTGCTGTCGGTATTGCCCATCTCGGCGATCTTCTGCCCCTGCGCCACCTGCTGGCCCTGCTTGACGAGCAGTTTGCGGTTGTGCGCATAGATGGTCAGGAAGCCGGACGTATGGCGCAGGATCACAAGGTTGCCGTAGCCGCGCAATCCGTTGCTGGCATAGGCCACCGTGCCCGCGGCGGCGGCGACCACCGGGGTGCCCGCTGTATTGGTGATGCGCAGCCCTTGCGACGAAGAGCCGTTGTATCGTTGGGCCACCGTCCCGGGTGCCGGCCAGACCAGCGTGATGCCGCGCAGCGGGGTGGTGTCGGCGGGCTTGGCGGGCTCGGCCTTGGCCGCGCCTGATTTGGCGCTACCTGAAGAACCCTGCGACGCCCGCGAGCTGCTCCTGGATGCCGAATCCGCGCTGCCCGCCGGTGGCGCTACCCGCAGCACCTGGCCGACCTCGAGACGATTCGCGCTTTCCAGCTTGTTCCAGCGCATCAGGTCGCCGATGCTCTGGTTGTTTTCGCGCGCGATCTGCGTCAGCGTGTCGCCGGACTTGACGCGGTAGTAGCCGGGGCCCACTGGCGTGGAGGCGCAGGCCGCCAACAACAGCGCCAGGACCGCGGCGCAAGCCAGACGCCATGCTCGGCCGGCGTAAGCGTTTCCGGCATGGCCGGGGAAAGACGGAAAGAAGCGAAATGGCGATAGGACGGGCACTGGCGAAACGGGGTTCCGGATCTTCTGCAATGGACGCCACGATGGCGCCCCCGCCGAAGGGTACCAAGAAACCGGCTGGCGCGGGCGCGACGATGCCAGGAAACCACGCCTTGCGTATCCGCTTGCTGGAATGATGAAAGGCAAAAAAGCGGCGCGGGTGGATGCCCCGCGCCGCTTCCCGGACGGATGTTCCTCAGCCGATCTGCACCGGTACGAACAGTTTGCCGTCGCCGCGCTGGACCAGCAGGGCGGCGGTCTTGCCGGCCTTGGCCACGGCGCTGCGTACTTCATTGACATTGCGCGTCGGCACGCCGTTCACGGACAGGATGATGTCGCCGGCCTGGATGCCCGCCTTGGCGGCGGCGCCTTCCGCCTGTTCCACCAGCAGCCCTTGCGTGCCTGCCTGTTGCTGTTCGTCCGGGGTCAAGGGGCGCAGCGCCAGACCGAGCCTGGCGTGTTGTCCATCTTGCGACGCATCGGACGCGACGGCCTCCTGCTTGCCGTAGGTACCCAGGGTGGCGGCGATCTCGACGGGCTTGCCGTCGCGCCACACGTCCAGTTTCACGCGTTGGCCGGGGTCCTCCAACGTGATGACCGAGGACAGGTCGCCCGACGAGACGATGGGACGTCCGTCGATCGCGCGGATGACGTCGCCGGACTTCAAGCCCGCCTTGTCGGCCGCGCTGCCTTTTTCCACGTTGGCGACCAGCGCGCCGGTCGGACTGTCCAGCTTGAAGGAGTTCGCCAGATCCTGGTTGACCTCCTGCACGGTCACGCCCAGCATGGCATGCCGTACCTTGCCGTGCGCCACGATCTCGTCCTTGATCTTGGTGGCGACGTTGATGGGGATGGCGAACGACAACCCCTGGAAGCCGCCGGTGCGCGTATAGATCTGCGAGTTGATGCCGACCACTTCCCCGCGGGTGTTGAACAGCGGACCGCCGGAATTGCCGGGGTTGACCGCGACGTCGGTCTGGATGAAAGGCACGGACGTATCGTCGGGCAGCGAGCGGCCCTTGGCGCTGACAATGCCGGCCGTCGCGGTGTTTTCCAGGCCGTAGGGCGAGCCGATGGCCAGCACCCAATCGCCGACGTTGACATTGTCGACGTTGCCTATCTTGACCACCGGCAGGTTGGAGGCATCGATCTTGATCACCGCCACGTCGGTCACCGGGTCGCTGCCCAGCACCTTGGCGCGATACTCGCGGCGATCGGTCAGCTTGACGGTGACTTCATTGGCGTCCTGTACGACGTGGGCGTTGGTCAGGATCACGCCATCCGGGCTGATGATGAAGCCGGAGCCTTCACCCCGGATCGGGACTTCCCGCGTGCCGGGACCCATCTGGCCGGGCATGCCGGGAAAGCCCGGCATGCCGCCGAAGAACTGGGCGAACGGGTCCTGCTGCAGGGCGACCTTCTTGGTGCCCGAAACGCTTATGTTCACCACCGCCGGGCCGTACTGGCGCGTGATCTGCGCGAAGTTCGGCAGCGACATGGTGCCGGCCGCCGGTTGCACCTGCTGCGTCGACGCGGGCGGGGCGCTTTCCGCGTGGGATACCGTGCCCATGACGCCAGCGGCCGCGGTGGCGCCGATGACGCCGGCCGCGACCAATGACATCGTCAAACGGGTGGGAGAGAAGGTTTTGAATTTCATGTCGGGTCCTTGAGCGCTAGTCCTTGGGCTTCGTTCCGGTCGCTCGTTCATCGAGCGCCTCCTGGAACACGGCGCTATCTTCGGACCCGATCCTTAGGCGAAACTTAAGCGGCGGCGCTCGCGGGAAAACGCACGCGCACGCGCAGGCCGCCCAGGCGGGGAGCATCTTCGAGGAAAACGGCGGCCTGATGGCGGCGGGCCACGGCGTCGACGATGGACAGGCCCAGGCCGCTGCCCACCGCGTCATGGTTCTGCGCGCGGTAGAAGCGATCGAACACCCGCTCGCGCTCGGCGGGCGGAATGCCGGGACCGCTGTCGTCGACGGTCAGCGTGACGGCGTCGCCATGGACATCGATGCCGACGTCGATACGGCCCTCCGCGGGCGTGTATTTGATGGCGTTGTCCAGCAGGTTGCGCGCCAGCAGCGCCAGGGCGTCGGGATCGCCGCGCACCCACGCCTGCGGCACGCCGTCCATGCCGATATCCATGCACTTGGCATTGGCTTCCGGCAGGATGTCGGAGATGGATTGCCGCATCAGCTGCACGAGTTCCACCGGGCCAGCGGCGGTCTGTGTGGCCGCGGCATCGTGGCGGGCCATCGAGAGCAGTTGCTCGATCAGCCGCGATGCCCGATCGATGCCCGCGGCAAGCCGTTCCACCGCGACGCGCCGCGCGGCTTCGTCGCCGGGGCGCTGCAAGGCCTGCAATTGCAGGCGCAGCGCGGCCAGTGGTGAGCGCAGTTCATGCGCGGCATCGCCGACGAAGCGCTTCTGTGTCGCGAAGGCCTGCCGCGTGCGCTCCAGCAGCAGGTTCAATTCGTGCACCAGCGGGCGGATTTCATCCGGCAGGCCGGTCTCGGCCACCGGCGACAGCGCTTCCGGCTGGCGCTTGGCCAGGTCGTCGCGCGTGCGTCGCACGGGCCGTAGCGATGCGCCCACGACCCACCAGACGACGATCATCAGCAGCGGCGCCGCGGCCGCGATGGGGCCGACGCTGCGCAGCGCCAGCGCCCGCGCGGTCTTCTGCCGTACGTCCATGTCCTGCGCCACCTGCGTCACCTGGAAGGGTGTCGCCATCGCGTACACGCGGTAGGTCGACGCCCCCGCCTTTACCGTCGAAAAGCCCAGGACCACGGGATCCGGCAGCAACTTGCCGGACGCGGACTTGAACAGTCGCGCCCCGTCCACCGTCCAGATCTGGATGATCAGGTTGTCGGCCGACGCCGGCCCCGTCGGGGTCGACGGCGTGGCGCTGAGCAGGCCATCGCCCGCCGTCAGCGATGCGGCCGTGCGCTGCAACTGCGTGTCGAAGATTTCGTCGGTCTGCTGGAGGATGTTGCGGTAGGCCACGATGCCTTGCACCAGCGCGGCGAGCAGGATCGAGGCGAACAGGAAAAATATCAGGCGGCCTCGCAGCGAGGACCCGAGCGGAATCTTCATGTCTTGGGTATCACGTAGCCGACGCCACGCACGTTCTGGATGAAGCGCTGGCCCAGCTTCTTGCGCAAGCCGTGAATATAGACCTCCACGGCATTGCTGCTGATTTCTTCCTGCCAGCTGTAGAGCTTTTCCTCGAGCTGGGCGCGCGACAATATCATGCCGGGCCGGGCGATCAGCGGTTCCAGCACGGCCCACTCGCGCGCGGTCAGCGTCACCGGCTCGCCATTGACACGCGCGGAGCGATCCTGCGGATCGATGCTGACGCCGGCATGCTCGAACACCGGTTCGGCGCGGCCGGCGCTGCGCCGTATCAGCGCGCGCATGCGGGCCAGCAGTTCGTCCATGTCGTAAGGCTTGATGACGTAGTCGTCCGCGCCGGCGTCCAGGCCGGCGATGCGGTCGGCCACCGCGTCGCGCGCGGTGGCGATCAGCACCGGCGTGCGGTTGCGGCGCGTGCGCAGGTCGCGCAACAGGTTAAGGCCGTCCCGATCGGGCAGGCCGAGGTCCAGCAGCACCAGGTCGTAGGGACCGGTACGCAAGGCCAGGTCCGCACCCTTGCCGTTCATTTCCCAGTCCACCGCATAGTTTTCCGCGCGCAGGCCGTCGAGCACGCTTTCGCCGATCATCCGATCGTCTTCCACCAAAAGAATGCGCATGCGTTTCTCCTTCAGCGTGTCCCGGTCCGGCGTTATAAGCTCTGGC
The DNA here is from genome assembly GCF_002119685.1 of Bordetella genomosp. 8. Classification (NCBI taxonomy): domain Bacteria; kingdom Pseudomonadati; phylum Pseudomonadota; class Betaproteobacteria; order Burkholderiales; family Alcaligenaceae; genus Bordetella; species Bordetella genomosp. 8. Next base: position 1,941,838 of record NZ_CP021108.1, read on the forward strand.
GTTGGAGCCTGACACCCTTCTTAAGTTCCTGGCGCGGCTGACGCGCGCCGAGCATACGGACAGGAAGCGTGTATGCGGTCTGCTCTCCTTTTGTAACTTCCCGAAGCGGCTTATGGTTACACCCCTGGGCTATAACGTAACTGTCATACCCGCCACACGCGGCAAGAGTAAACAAACGTGCAGAGCCTATCCTTACCCGTCACGAGCGAGAACGTCGACAAACATGCTTTTTTGTTCGACCTGGACGGAACGTTGGCGCCCATCGCCGCGACGCCGCAACAGGCGCACGTTCCGAGCGAAACGCTGGACGTGCTGGCGCGCCTGGGAAAACTGACCGGCGGCGCCATCGCGATTGTATCGGGCAGGCCACTTTCGCAGATCGACGCGCTGGTGCAACCGCTGTTGCTGACCGGCGCCGGCCTGCACGGCGCGCAATGGCGCGGCCCTGACGGCGTCATGCACGAGTTGCCGGTCGACACCAGGGCCGTTGCTGGCATGGTGGAGGCCCTGGCGCCGCTGGTCGATCGGTGGCCCGGCACGCAACTGGAACACAAGGGCTTGTCACTGGCCTTTCACTACCGCAATGCGCCCGACCGCGAACACGACGTGCGCATCGCGACCGAACTGGCGGTCGCGCCGCATGCCGATCGCTTCGTGTTGCAGCCCGGCAAGATGGTGGTCGAGATCAAGCCGCGCCAGGCGAGCAAGGCGGGTGCCATCAACCGATTGATGGGTATGGCGCCCTTCGCGGGGCGCGTACCCTTGTTCGCGGGAGACGACCTGACGGATGAAGCCGGGTTTCAGGCGGTGAAGTCCCTGGGGGGCGTCACCATCAAGATCGGGGAAGGGGAGAGCGTCGCCGACTGGCGCTTTCCCACGCCTGCCGCGCTGGCGGCCTGGCTCGCGTTGCTTTGAGCCCCCCGCAAACACTAGAACAAGGAGGTCGGCCATGAGCAGGCTAGTCGTCGTATCCAATCGGGTCGCGCCCATCGCGGAAGGAAAACCCACGGCCGGCGGGCTGGCGGTTGGCGTTTTCGATGCGCTGAAACAGACTGGCGGCATATGGTTCGGATGGAGCGGCGACATCGTCGACGGCTCCACGCCTCCGGATACGGTGCACAAGGACACGCGCGACAACATCACCTATGCCACCGTCGCCTTGTCGCGTACGGATTACGACCAGTACTACCGTGGGTTCTCCAACGGCATGCTATGGCCGGTGTTCCATTACCGCCCCGATCTGGCCCGCTACGATCGCCGCGAATACGCCGGCTATTGCCGCGTCAACCGCTGGCTGGTGGAACGGCTCAAGCCGCTGCTGCAGCCCGACGATATCCTGTGGGTGCACGATTACCATCTGCTGCCTTTCGCGCGCGCCTGCCGGCAGGCGGGCATACGCAACCGCATCGGGTTCTTCCTGCATATCCCGTTTCCCGCCGAGCCGGTCATGGCGACGGTGCCGCCGCACCGCGAATTGATGGAAGCGATGTGCGCCTACGATCTGGTGGGTTTCCAGACCGACTCGGACCGCCGAGCCTTCGTCGATTATGTCTGTCGGCGGCTGGGCGCCGGGCGCCGCGGCGACCGCTACGTCGAGATCGGCGGACACCGGATCGGCGCCGGGGTGTACCCCATCGGCATCTATCCCGACGAAATTCGCGAGCTGTCGCTCAAGCACAACCGCTCGCGCCAGATCACCAACCTGAAGCAGGGATTGCAGCAGCGCCGGCTGATGGTCAGCGTCGACAGGCTGGACTACAGCAAGGGCATGGTCGAACGCTTCACGGCTTTCGAGCGCCTGCTGGAGATGACGCCGGCACACCGCGGCCAGGTGACCTTCGTGCAGATCGCGCCGCCGTCGCGTTCGGACGTGGAGCAATACCGCCGGATCCGCCGCCAGCTTGAAAGCGCCGCCGGCAGCATCAACGGCCGCTGGTCCGACCTGGCGTGGACGCCGCTGCGCTACATCAACAAGTCCTATGACCGGTCGCTGCTGATGTCGCTGTTCCGGGCATCGCAGGTGGGGTACGTCACGCCGCTGCGCGATGGCATGAACCTGGTGGCCAAGGAATACGTCGCCGCCCAGCCGGAAGACGATCCCGGCGTGCTGGTGCTGTCGGAATTCGCCGGCGCGGCCGAAGAACTGGGCGAAGGCGCGCTGCTGGTCAATCCGTACGACGCGGACGGCATGGCGGAAACGCTGGACCGCGCCCTGACCATGGCCTTGCCGGAACGCGTGGCCCGCCATCGCAACATGCTGGCGCGGCTGACCGAAAACAACCTATCGCGCTGGCGCGACCGCTTCCTGAGCGACCTGCAGAGCGAAACCGTCACGCCCGAAGTCGTGGCTTGACTTCAACGGCGGTGCGCGGAAATGGTGTAGCGTTCGCTGCGGGCGCGCGCCATTGCCTTGCGCACTTCGTCGACGGAATCGGCGAATTCGTCGATGAAATTGAAGACACCTTCCACCGAATCGAACAGGAAATTGGCGGCCGGCACGGCCACGCGGCGCTGGGCGAAGCGAGCGGTCGCGCGGGCGCCGCGCTTGAGCGCGGCGGTATCGGAGGGGGTGAGACTGAGGGCGGAAAGGCGGCGCGAACCCATGGTGCTGCTCCTGTCGGGGAAGAAAATGGTAGGCCGTACTGGGCCTGTGCAATCATGATAAACACCTATATTGATGCGCCGCAACAAGCGTTTAGGCAGTTGCTAAACCCCGTTGCATATAAGCGTCCGTGTGCCTTTTCATGGTGCGCATGCCCCGGAAAATCCGCCGTAATGGTGCAGCGCAATGTCGTTTGGCCGCAACAGTGCTGACGGCCCGCGCGACGGTCACCCGCGGGAAGGCGAAATGGATATGAAGCCGCCATCCGCGCGGGAGTCCGATGAATGGCTGGAAGCCGACGGCCGGGGCGGCTACGCCAGCGGCACGGTGAGCGGCCTGCGCACGCGCCGGTATCACGCCCTGCTCCTGTGCGCCACCCGGCCGCCGACCGGACGCAAGGTACTGGTGAATGGCGTCGAGGCCTGGGTGGAGACGGCGGGCACCCGCCAGTCCCTGACACGCCAGCGCTACGCGCCGGACCTGATCGTGCCGGACGATGCCGCCGACGTGCTGGCCTTCGACCCGCATCCCTGGCCGGGCTGGCGCCTGCGCCTGCGGGACGGCCGCCTGTTGCGCATGGCCTGCTTCGTCGACAAGGCCAGCGCGCGCACGGTGCTGCGCTGGGACCTGGAAGGCGCGGCGGAGGCCGGCGTGCTCATCCTGAAGGTGCGCCCCTTGCTGTCCGGCCGCGATTACCATGCGCTGCATCGCGAGAATCCGGCCTTCGATTTCTCCGCGGCCGTGGACGGCCAGCGCGTGCGGTGGCGGCCATACGGCCACGCGCCGGCGGTGCTGGCGCATACCAACGGCCGTTATGCGCATGAGCCCGATTGGTATCGCAACTTCTGCTATGCGCGCGAGCGCGAGCGGGGCCTGGACGACATCGAGGACCTGGCGACGCCGGGCGTCTTCTCGTTCGACCTGGGGGCCGGCCCCGCGGTCATGATCCTGTCCGCGGTGGCGTTGCCGGCCGTGGACGGCGCGGCGCCCGAAGCACCCGGTGCGGACGATGCGGTCGTTGCGGTCGCCCCGGCGCCTGAAGCGGACGACGCCGTCGCCCTGGCGTCGGACCTGGCCGAGCGGGAAGCCGCGCGCCGTGCCGCCTATCCCGACCGCCTGCGCCGCGCCGCCGATGCCTACGTGGTGTCGCGCGCGCAGGGGCTGACCCTGGTGGCGGGCTATCCCTGGTTCACCGACTGGGGGCGCGACACCTTCATCGCGATGCGCGGCCTGCTGCTGGCGACGGGCCGCCTGGACGAAGCGCGCGCCATCCTGCTCGAATGGGCCCGCTACATTTCCCAGGGCATGTTGCCCAACACCTTTCCGGACGAAGGCAACGAACCCGCCTACAACTCGGTGGACGCATCGCTGTGGTTCGTCATTGCCGCGCACGATTACATGGAAACGGGGCACGCCGATGACGCCGTGCGCGCCAGCCTGCGTGCCGCCATCGATACCATCGTGGCCGGTTACGCCGGCGGCACGCGTCATGGCATCGCGGCCGACGCCGACGGGCTGCTGCGCGCGGGATGTCCCGGCATGCAGCTGACCTGGATGGACGCCAAGGTGGGCGATTGGGTGGTGACGCCGCGCATCGGCAAGCCCGTGGAAGTGCAGGCGCTGTGGATCAATGCGCTACGTATCGCGGCCGCCTGGAACGCCGGCTGCCGCGAATTGGAAAGGCAGGCCACGGCGTCGTTCGCGCGGCGCTTCCCCAAGCCCGATGGCAGCGGGCTGTATGACGTCGTGGATGACGGGCATGAAGCCGGCCGCCTGGATGGCAGCGTGCGGCCGAACCAGCTGTTCGCCGTGGGCGGACTGCCGCATGCCATCGTGCAGGGACCATTGGCGCGCGCAGTCGTGGCGCAGGTCGAGGCCGCGCTGTTGACGCCCATGGGGCCGCGCACGCTGGCGCCCGGCGATCCGGCCTATACCGGGCACTACCGCGGCGGACCGGTGCAGCGGGACGCCGCCTACCACCAGGGCACGGCATGGCCGTGGCTGATCGGCGCGTTCGTGCAGGCCTGGCTGCGCACCCGCGCGACGGCTGGCGCACAGGGGGACGAGCTGAGCCCGGCGGCCCTGGAGCAGGCCCGCGAGCGCTGGCTGGCGCCCCTGTATCGGCATCTGGATGAGGCCGGATTGGACCATGTGTCGGAGATCGCCGACGGCGATGCGCCGCATCGCTGCGCGGGCGCGCCTTTCCAGGCCTGGTCGCTGGGCGAATTGCTGCGTGTGGAAAACATGTTGCGGGATGCCGTGCGCGATGTCGCGCGGACGCGGTAAATTCATCGTTTCGCCTGTTGCAAGGACGCGCCATGCATACGCCGCGTGCCACTTCGTTATTCCAGACCGTCGAAGGCCAGCGCCTGGCCCAGGCGGAGTCCGTCCCGTGGCGGCGCTGGGGACCCTATCTGAGCGAACGCCAGTGGGGCACCGTGCGCGAGGACTACAGCGAGTACGGCACCGCCTGGGATTACTTTCCCCACGATCATGCCCGCAGCCGGGCCTATCGCTGGGGGGAGGATGGGCTGGCCGGCTTCGGCGATGACCGGCTGCGCTGGTGCCTGGGCCTGGCGCTCTGGAACGGCCGCGATCCCATCATCAAGGAGCGCCTGTTCGGCCTGACGAATGCCGAAGGCAATCATGGCGAGGACGTCAAGGAACTCTATTTCTACCTGGACGCCACGCCCACGCATTCCTACATGCGCATGATGTACCGCTATCCCATGTCGGCCTTTCCCTATGCCGACCTGGTGGCCGAGAACGCGCGGCGCGGCACCGACCAGCCCGAGTACGAAATCCTGGATACCGGCGTATTCGACGATCAACGGTATTTCGACGTGACGGTCGAATACGCCAAGCATACGCATGACGATATCGTCATGCGGATCACCATCGAAAATCCCAGCGCCGAGCCGGTCACGCTGCATGTGCTGCCGCAATTGTGGGCGCGCAACACCTGGTCCTGGGACGGGGTGTCGCCCAAGCCGTCCCTGCAGCGGATCAAGGACGGCGCCGGTGGATGGGAAGTGCTGGCGCGCCACGCCGCGTACGAGCCCATGGTGGCGACGGCGGCCGCGCCGGGCCCGGTGGACTGGCTGTTCTGCGAAAACGAAACCAATGTCCGCAGGCTGTTCGGCAACGATGGCCCGGGTCCTTTCAAGGACGGCATCAACGACTACCTCGTGCATGGCTCGAAGGATGCGGTGCGTGGCGATGGCGGCACCAAGGTCGCCGCGCATTGGGTCGCGCATCTGGCGCCCGGTGCGCGTAGCGCCATGGTGTTCCGCCTGCGTCCGCAGGCGCGGCACGACGGACAGGCGCTGGACGTCGACGCCCTGATCGCGCGGCGCCGGGCCGAGGCCGACGAGTTCTACGATTGCCTGCAGCAGGGGATCGCGGACGACGACGCGCGGCTGGTGCAGCGCCAGGCACTGGCCGGCCTGCTCTGGTCCAAGCAGTACTACGAGTTCGACATCACGCGCTGGCTGGACGGCGATGCCGCGCAGCCCAAGCCGCCCGCGCGCCGCCGCCGCGGCCGCAATGCGGATTGGCGGCACCTGTGCAATGGCGAGATCGTGTCCATGCCGGACAAATGGGAGTACCCCTGGTATGCGTCATGGGACCTGGCCTTCCAGGCCACGGCCCTGGCGCTGGTCGATCCGGTCTTCGCCAAGAACCAGCTGCTGCTGCTGGTCAAGGACCGCTACCAGCATCCCAATGGGCAGTTGCCGGCCTATGAATGGGCCTTCGGCGACGGCAATCCACCGGTGCACGCCTGGGCAACCTGGCGCGTCTACGAACTCGATCGCGCCTGGCACGGCGAGCCCGACCACGCGTTCCTGGAACTGGTGTTCCACAAGCTGCTGTTGAACTTCGGCTGGTGGGTCAACCGGCGCGACGCGGACGGACGCAACATTTTCCAGGGCGGTTTCCTGGGGCTCGACAATATCGGCATCTTCGACCGTTCGCAGCCGCTGCCCACGGGCGGCCATATCGACCAGGCGGACGGCACCGCCTGGATGGCCGCCTACGCCCTGGACATGATGCGCATCGCGCTGGAGCTGGCCACCGTCAACAAGACCTTTGTCGACATCGGCGTCAAGTTCTTCGAGCATTTCCTGTATATCGCCGAAGCGGTCAATAGCGGCGATGATTGCGAAACCGGCTTGTGGGACGAGCAGGACGAGTTCTTCTACGACGCGCTGCACCTGCCCGGGCAGGACAGCATGCCGATGCGCGTGCGCTCCATCGTCGGGCTGATACCGCTGTTCGCCGTGCAGGTGCTGGATGAGCACATGCACGGGCGGCTGCCCGGCTTCAAGGAACGCCTGCGCTGGTTCCTGCGGCATCGGCCGGATCTGGCGAAACTGGTGTCGCGGTGGACCGAGCCCGGCAAGGGAAACTCCGCGTTGCTGTCGCTGCTGCGGGGACACCGCGTGAAGGCGCTGTTGCGGCGCGCGCTGGATGAAAGCGAGTTCCTGTCCGATTACGGGGTACGCGGCCTGTCGCGGCATCATCGCGATACGCCGTACGCGTTCACGCACAATGGGCAGAGTTTCTGCATACGGTATCTGCCGGGGGAGTCGGATTCGCGCGTGTTCGGCGGCAATTCGAATTGGCGCGGGCCGATCTGGCTGCCCGTGAATTACCTGCTGATCGAATCGCTGTACGAGTTCCATCGCTATTACGGCGACGATTTCCGCGTCGAGTATCCCACGGGCTCCGGCCGCAAGTATTCGCTGCGAGAGATCGCCGACCAGCTGTCCAGCCGCATCACGCGGCTGTTCCTGAAGAATGCCGACGGTGAACGGCCATCGATGATGGGTTATCCGCTATTGCAGGCGGACCCTGGCTCGCGCGACCTGGTGTTGTTCCACGAGTTCTTCCACGGCGATAACGGGCGCGGGCTGGGCGCGTCGCACCAGACCGGCTGGACGGCCCTGGTGGCCTTGTTGCTGCAACCGCGTCAGACGGCCGTCAGCGGCATCCTGCCGGTGGTGGAAACCGCCGACGACGCCGCGCGGGCGGAAGCCGCCGCGGCCGTCGCGCGGGCCAGCGAGCAGTCGGTGAAATAGCGGCGTACGTTCAGTCCGCGGCGGGCGGCAGCAAGTCCCGCGCGTCCAGCAGATCGTGTACTTGCGCCAGGCGCAGTTCGGGGTCCGGCGTCAGCAGCAGTTCCTGCTTGGTGCGGGCGGGCAGGGGCAGGATCTCGCCCCAGCGGTCGGCCACCCAGCCGCACTCATCCAGACGGAAGGGCGGGGCGATGGGCATCAGGGCGGCCGGCGTGCCGCGACGCTGAAGATCGGCGATCAGTGTGCCCAGCGCGTTCGCGCAAGCCTGCAGTTCGCGCGGGATGGCGCGTGGCGGGTCGTCCGCCAGTATCTCGATTTCCCCGCTCCACAAGCCGAACCGGCCCTGTTCCGCGGACAGCAGGCGGAAGCGGCTGGTGCCGGTGCAGACGATCTGCAGCAGGCCCGGCATCGGGGCCGACGATTCGACGATGCGCGCCAGCGTGCCGGCGGCCGCCAGCACTTCCTTGCCGTCCGGCGTGCGGACTTCCCGCCCTTCCAGCAGCGGAACGACGCCGAAGCCGCCGCCGTCGGCGATGCACTTGCCTATCATGTCCAGGTAGCGAACCTCGAACACGCGCAGGTGCATGACCCCGTCGGGGAACAAGGCATTGCCCAAGGGAAATAAGGGAATGGCGGCCATGCGGCATGATGGCACAATTGGCCCTTGCCCGTTACTCCCCGTGCCTGCCCTGGCCGCCGCTCCGCATCGCCTTATACGGATGATCCCGCTTCCATCGTTTTTGCCGGCGCGTCTTGGCCGCCTCGTCCCCGTGTTGCGCCTGCCTGCGACGACGGCGCTGCCGCTGGTGCTGTTGTTGTTGTTGCTGATGCCAGGTACTGGCGGCGCGGCCGCGCAGCAGGCGCAGGCCAGTCCGGCGACCACGACGGCACCGACTACGGCGACTACGCCGGCGCCCGCTGGCGCGGAACCGGCGCGCAACCTGCGCATCGGCTCCAAGCGTTTCACGGAGTCGTACATTCTTGCCGAGCTGTTGGCGCAGCAGGTGGCGCGGCGCACCGGGCAGACGCCCGCCGTGTCGCAGGGGCTGGGCAATACCGCGATTGTCTACCAGGCCCTGCAAAGCGGCGGCATCGGGCTCTACCCGGAATATACGGGCACCATCGCGATGGAAATCCTCAAGAGCGACAAACCCATGTCGCTGGAGGACATCCGGACTCGCCTGGCGCCGTTGGGGCTGGGCGTGGATATCCCCTTCGGCTTCAACGACGGCTATGCGCTCGCGATGCGCGCGGCGGATGCCGACAGGCTGGGAATACGTTCCCTGAGCGACCTGGCGCGCCATCCGGACCAGCGGCTGGGCCTGTCGCAGGAATTCATCGGACGCGTCGACGGCTGGCGGGGCCTGGCGCAGCGCTACGGCCTGCGGCAGTCACCCACCGGGCTGGACCATGGCCTGGCGTATGACGCGATCGAAAAGAGGCAGGTCGACGTCATCGACATCTACACGACTGACGCCAAGATCGACGCACTGGGATTGCGCGTGCTGGAAGACGACCTGAAGTACTTCCCGCGCTATGACGCGGTGGTGCTGTATCGGCTGGACCTGCCGCAACGCTACCCGCAGGCCTGGGCGGCGATGCGCGAGCTGGCTGGGACGATCGACGAGCACGCGATGATCGCCATGAACGCGCGCGCCGAACTCCAGGGCGTTCCCTTCGACGTCATCGCGCGCGATCGCCTGGCGGCGGTCGCGGGTACCGCAGGGGCGCAAAACGGGCTGGGGAACGAAACCTACGGATTCTGGCGCAAGCTGATGGGACCCGACCTGGGCCGGCTGGCGGCGCAGCATCTGATGCTGGTGCTGCTGTCCGTGGCGATTGCCGTGGTCGTCGCGGTGCCGGCCGGCGTCTATGTCTACCCTCGCTATCGCCTGCGGGCCCTGGTGCTGGGCATGACGGGGTTGCTGCAGACCATACCGTCGCTGGCCATGCTGGCCATCCTGATCACGGTGACGGGCCGCATCGGTTCGGTGCCGGCGCTGGCCGCCTTGACGCTGTATGCCTTGCTGCCGGTCATGCGCAATACGGTCGCGGGGCTGGATGAGGTCTCTTCGGGCATGCGGTTGGCGGCGACTGCGCTGGGCATGACGCCGCGGCAGCGCGTCATGCTGATCGAGCTGCCGCTGGCGCGGCCCACCATCCTGGCGGGGGTGCGCACGGCGACGTCGATCTCGATCGGGACGGCGACGATCGCGGCTTTCATCGGCGCGGGTGGCTTCGGGGAGCGCATCGTCACCGGACTGGCGCTGAACGACGGCCAGCTGCTACTGGCGGGCGCCTTGCCCGCCGCGGCGATGGCGCTGGCCAGCGAGCTGGCCTTCGAACTGGCGGACCGCCGGCTGCGCCGGCAGACCGGCCGCTACGTTACGGCCTGAGTGAACGAACGGCGCGCGGCGGGGAGCTCCGCGGCCGCACCTGGCCGGCACCTGGCCGGCCGCACCTAGCCGGCCGCACCTATTCCGCTTTCGCGCCCATTTGTTTGACCAAGGCACTCCACTTCGCCTGCTCGGCGCGCGTGAACTCGCCGAATGCCTGGGCGCTGCCGCCCACCGGATCGGCGCCTTCCGCCGTCATCTTGTCCTTCAGGCCGGGCAGGGCGGCGTTGACCGCCCTGTTGAGGACCGCGACGACCTCGGGCGGCGTGCCCTTGGGCGCGAACATGCCGAACCAGGAACCGGCCTCGAATCCCGGGAAGCCATTCTCGGCGATGGTCGGCACGTCGGGCATGGAGGCCGACCTGCGGATGCTGCTGACCGCGATCGGACGCAGCTTGCCCGCCTTGATCTGGCCGATCACCGACGGGATGGTGGCGAACATGAATTGCACGCGCCCGCTCAGCAGGTCGTTCAGGGCGTCGGCCCCCTTGTACGGGATGTGCAGGGCCTGCACGCCTATCTTCTGCATGAGCATATAGCTGGCCAGGTGCGAAGACGTACCGATGCCCGTGGAGCTGTAGTTCAGCTTGCCGGAGTGTTGCCTGGCATAGGCGATGAACTCGGTGACGTTGTGCACCGGCGCGTCGGGCGGCACCACCAGCACGTTGGGCACGTCGGCGAACTGCACGACGGGTATGAGATCGGTCAAGGGATCGTAATCCAGCTTGTTCAAACTGGCGTTCACGGCGATCGGGCCCACCGAGGCGGCAAGCAGCGTGTAGCCGTCCGGCGCCGCGCGCGCCACGTACTCGCTGCCGATGTTGCCACCCGCGCCGGGCCGGCTTTCGACGATGAAGGTCTGCTTGAGCGATTCGCCGATCTTGTTGCCGATGGCGCGCGTCAGGATGTCGGTGGTGCCTCCCGCGGTGAACGGCACCACGATCTTGACGGGCTTGTCGGGGTAATCGGCATGGGCGGCCGGCGCCGCGACGGTCGCGGCGGCCGCGAGTATGGAAGCCGCGAACGCGCGAGCCAGGGTCTTCGTGGGCATGGTGCTCCTCCTTATATGTTTTTGCAAAAGTCGCCGGGCGCCAGGCCGCCGGCGACTTTTGCATCTTCGCACAGCAAAGCGCGGCGACGCGCCATGCCGCACCGGGCGCGTCCATTTTTCCTGGAATATTGTGAGAATGTCCGGCCGCCGTCGGAAGCCGCCGCGACAACTGCTAAAGTTGAGCACGGGCTTTGCTCCCTATGCCTCTTTTCGCGGCCAAGCCTGTGCCGCGCATACCAGCCCCGGATGGAATCAGTGGATACGAACGAAGATGCCCACCTCGTGGAAAAGCCCCTGAAGCAGGAGTCCCTGTTCGAAGGCAGTTTCCTGCGCGCGCGCCGCGATACGGTGTTGCTGCCCAATGGCCACAGCTCGACGCGCGAATACATCGTGCATCCGGGCGCCGTCGTGGTGGTGCCCATGCTGGACGACGGGCGCGTATTGACGGTGCGCCAGTACCGTTATCCTATCGGCCGCGTCATGATCGAGTTCCCCGCCGGCAAGCTGGACCCGGGCGAAGACCCGCTGGAATGCGGCCGGCGTGAATTGCTGGAAGAAACCGGCTATAGCGGCGGCGTCTGGTCGGCCGCCGGCGCCATGCATGTCGCCATCGCCTATTCCACCGAAATCATCCACATCTTTTTCGCACGCGGTTTGCGTGCCGGGCAGGCGCAGACGGACGCCGACGAGTTCGTCGACATCCACCCGATGACGGTCGATGACTTGTTCGCGGCCTGCCGCAACGGCCAGATCACCGATTCCAAGACGCTCACCTGCGCGCTCTGGCTGCAGAACGTGCTGAGCGGCGCATGGGAGCTGGAATGGAAACACGCGAGCTGAACGACGCCTACGGCCTGGATCGATTCGTCCTGGCGCAGGACCCCGTGTTCGACACCGTGTGCCAGGAGCTCGCGCAGGGACGCAAGCGCAGCCATTGGATCTGGTTCGTGTTTCCCCAGATCCGCGGACTGGGCCGCAGCGAGATGGCGCAGCGCTATGGCATATCCTGCCTGGACGAGGCGCGCGCCTATGTGCGCCATCCCGTGCTGGGACAACGGCTGAAACATGCCTGTGAACTGGTGGCGCGCGCGCCCGAGGGCTCGGCGGCCGAGATCTTCGGTCCGCTCGACGCCGTGAAGTTTCGATCTTCGCTGACGCTGTTCACGTGGGCCGCGCCGGAAGAGGAAATCTTCCGCCAGTGCCTGGATCGCTTCTTCGGCGGCCAGGCCGATCCGCTGACGCTCTCCCGCCTCTGATCGCCGCCCCGCGCGGCCCGGCACGGCGCCTGCTTGTGCCGCACCGCCGCGGCTGCGCGGGCCGCCGCGCCCCGGGGGCGCCGATGTGGCACACTTGCCCGGCTTCCCCGCGCGCGTCCGGCGATCCGCCGCCCGCGCGTTCGAATCGACGATCGACGAATCGACAATAAACACCAGAGACACATGCGCATGAAACAGCTCCGTTTGAAGCTCCGTTTGAAGCTCTGTTCCCAGCTCCGTTCGACGCTTCCCTTGCTGATCGCGCTGGCGTGGGCCCCGGCATTCGGCCAGACAGGCACGCACCCCGCCAGCAATCCGCCTTCGATGATGCGCGAACAGGCCGCGCGCGAAGCCTTCATCGACAAGCTGATGAGCCGCATGACGGTGGATGAGAAGATCGGCCAGCTGCGCCTGGTCAGCCTGCCGGCGGGGTCCAATCCGGACAAGCCGAAGTTCATGGCCGATATCACCGCGGGCAGGGCGGGGGCGGTCTTCAACACCGTCACGCCGGACAACATCCGTGTGCTGCAGGACGCGGCCATGCAGAGCCGGCTGAAGATTCCGCTGTTCTTCGCCTACGACGTGATCCACGGCCAGCGCACGATATTCCCGATCGGCCTGGGCCTGGCATCCACCTGGAATCTGGCCGCCATCCGCCAGACCGGCCGGATCTCCGCCATCGAGGCCAGCGCCGATGGCCTGGACGTGACGTGGTCGCCCATGGTCGACATTTCGCGCGATCCGCGCTGGGGCCGTAACTCCGAAGGCTTCGGCGAGGACACTTACCTGACGTCGCGAATAGGCGCGGAGCTGGTCAAGGCCTACCAGGGAGACGACCCCGCCGCGAAGGACAGCATCCTGGCGATGGTCAAGCATTTTGCCGCCTACGGCGCGGTGGAAGGCGGCCGCGACTACAACACCGTCGACATGAGCCCGCAACGCCTGTTCCAGGACTATCTGCCGCCCTACAAGGCGGCGCTGGACGCGGGCGCGGCGGGCGTGATGGTGGCGCTGAATTCGCTGAACGGCGTGCCGGCGACGGGCGACAAATGGCTGCTGCAGGACGTGCTGCGCAAGCAATGGGGCTTCAAGGGCATCACCATCAGCGACCACGGCGCGATCATGGAAATGATCAAGCACGGCGTGGCGGCCGATGGCCGCGACGCCGCCCGCTTGGCGATCACCGCGGGCGCCGACATGAGCATGAGCGACACCATGTACGGCGACAACCTCAAGCCCCTGCTGGAGAGCGGCCGCGTCAGCATGGCCGACCTGGACCGTGCGACGCGCGACGTGCTGCGCGTCAAATACGACCTGGGGCTGTTCCAGGATCCGTATCGCCGCATCGGCCGGCCGGAAAACGATCCGCCCGACGTCAACGCCGAAAGCCGGCTGCACCGCGACGCCGCGCGCCAGGTGGCGCGCGAAAGCCTGGTGCTGCTCAAGAACCAGGGCGGCGTGCTGCCGCTGCGCAAGCAGGGCACCATCGCCGTGGTCGGCCCGCTGGCGAAAAGCCAGCGCGACATGATGGGCAACTGGTCGGCCGCCGGCCGGCCGGAGCAGACGGTGTCGGCCTACCAGGGCATCGCCAATGCCGTCGGCGGCCAGGCGAAGCTGCTGTATGCCAAGGGCGCGAACGTGATCGACGACCCGGAGATCGTCAAGTACCTGAACCTGTACGAGCAGGACGTGGATGTGGACCCGCGCACGCCGGCACAGCTGATCGACGAGGCCGTGGCCGCCGCACGGCAGGCCGACGTGGTGGTCGCGGTGGTCGGCGAGTCGCAAGGCATGGCGCATGAGGCTTCCAGCCGCAGCGATATCGTCATCCCCGACAGCCAGGTGCGCCTGCTGCACGCCCTGAAGGCGACGGGCAAACCGCTGGTGATCGTCCTGATGAACGGACGTCCGCTGGCGCTGACGTGGGAAAACGACAACGCCGATGCGATGCTGGAAACCTGGTTCGCCGGCACCGAGGGGGGCAACGCCGTTGCCGACGTGCTGTTTGGCGACTACAACCCGTCAGGCAAGCTGCCGATGACGTTTCCGCGCTCCGTGGGCCAGATCCCGATCTACTACAGCCATCTGAATACCGGCCGTCCCTTCGATCCCGCGCACCCCGACAAATACACGTCGCGCTATTTCGACGCGCCGAACGGACCGCTGTTTCCCTTCGGTTATGGCCTGAGCTACACCAGCTTCGATCTGTCGCCGGTGACGCTGTCGAGCGCGGACATGCCACGGGGCGGCACGGTGCAGGCCAGCGTGACGGTGACCAACACCGGGCAGCGCGACGGCGCGACGGTGGTGCAGCTGTATGTCCAGGATACCGTGGCGTCCATCAGCCGGCCGGTGAAGGAGCTCAAGCATTTCGAGAAGGTCATGCTGAAGGCCGGCGAATCGCGCAAGGTGTCGTTCACCATCGACGAGGACGACCTCAGCTTCTACAACGCGCAACTGCACTACGGGGCCGAGCCCGGGGCGTTCAACGTCTACGTGGGGCTGGACTCGCAGGACGTCAGGCAGGCCGGCTTCACCCTGCGGTGAACCGCCGGCCGCCCGCCGCGTCAGTGGATCGGCGGATCAGCGGATCAGGTTCAGGAACTCCGCCCGCGTGGCGGCGTTCTGGTGGAATTCGCCCAGCATGACCGAGGTCACCATGGACGAATTCTGCTTTTCCACGCCGCGCATCATCATGCACATGTGTTGCGCTTCGATCACCACCGCGACGCCGGCCGCGCCGGTCACCTGCAGGACGGCTTCGGCGATCTGGCGGCTGAGGTTCTCCTGGATCTGCAGCCGTCGCGCGTACATGTCGACGATGCGCGCGACCTTGGACAGGCCCAGCACCTTGCCGTTGGGCAGGTAGCCCACATGGGCCTTGCCGATGAACGGCAGCATGTGATGCTCGCACAGGGAATACAGCTCGATATTCTTGACCAGCACGATTTCCTTCGTGTCGGAGGAGAACAGCGCGCCGTTGACGATCTCATCCAGATCCTGGCCGTAGCCCCGGCACAGGTACTGCATGGCCTTGGCCGCGCGCAGCGGCGTGTCGCGCAGGCCCTCCCGGGAGGGGTCTTCGCCGAGCTGTTGCAGGATGGCGGTGTAGTGTTCTTCGAGCGACATGGTGTGCAGGGGTAGGCGTGTTTTCGGGGTGTCGGCGGAGTTCCAGCCGCTACGATACCAGCCGCGCCGGGGGCGGGGTATCGCGCGAGGGATACCGGCGCGTGGTGCTTCCGCTTTTGCGTGTGTTTCGTTGCCGGGTGGCTACCGGCCACGCTCGGCCGCCGGCCCGGCCTTCGGGGCGGGCGATGGCGTGATCCTGCTGCACGTGGCGGCCTCGGGCCCGGCCTTGGCATCGGGGCCCAGCAGGGCGCTCGCGCCGCATTGCGAGCCGAACATGCCGCGCTGGTTGTGGCCGACGCCGGCCACTTCATAGGCCTGGTGGACGTTCTGCTTCAGGGCCGGCAGCCACGCTTCGTAGCCGACGTAGGCACGGCCGCGCGCCAGGCGGGTCGCGCCCTGCGCCTCGGCGCCGCAGCGCTTGTCCAGCCAGCGGTGTTCCGGGTTGTTGTCGGCGCCGCCCAGGAGGTAGGTGACGTCGCGCTGCGCGTAGCGGCCAGGCAGCCGTTTCGGATCCGCCACGCGCAGGCCCTGCGGCAGGTGGTCCAGGCCGTAGCGGAAGTCGTTGAAGTCGGGGCACAGGCCGCGGTTGTAGGGGCCGAAGCCGCCATCGCCACGCGGGCGATCGGTCGTGAAATACAGGTAGGAAGACGGGTTGGCGACCACATAGCGCAGCGTCACCCCCCGCTTGCGGACGGTCTCGTCGATATTGTTCAGCACCGCATAGCGCTGCAGCATCTGGGCGCCGGCCGAATGGCCTGCCAGCACCACGCCGCGCAGCGCCGGCAGGTCATGGCGGTCGGCCAGCCATTCCAGCAGGTCGTCCAGCACCGCGAAGGACCCGATCGGTGCCGGGCGGCCGCTGGCTTTCACGCTGTCGCCGCCCGCGATCCAGCGGTCCCGATGCCAGGCCGGCATGTGCTCGAAGCCGCGGTCGATGGGCGCGGCGAATTTCGGCGCGATCACCAGGGTGTCTTCCATCGCGCCGGGGTTCACATCGAGCAGTCCGGCGGCGGTCTGGTAGTAGTGATCGGCGTCCCGCTTGACGCCGTGCAGGATGACGAGGACGCGCGTCACGTGGGCCAGGTTGGCGGCGGTCAGCGGCCGGCTGGCGTAGACGGGAAAGGGGTAGCGGTGGCCCTGCGCGCCCAGTTGCACCGTCTGCCAGGCAGGCGCGGGCGCGCGCGGTGGGCCGCTGTCGTCCTGGGCACGGGCGGAAGCCGCGACGCACAGTGCGAGCAGTAGGCAGATGACCAGGCGCATGACAGGATACCGGCGTAAGAGTAGGGTGTGGGCGGCGTGGCCGCGGCGGTGCGGGGCATTGTAGGCGCGCGTGCGTGGCAAAACGCTGAACGCAATATCAGCCGGACACCGGTTCGCCCCAATATGCCGGATCGGCGTAGGCCTGGCGCAACATGGCGACGAAGGCGCGTACGCGGGCGGGCATGTGCTTGCGTTCCGGGAACATCGCATAAATGCCGTTGGGCGGCGCGCAATACTCGTCCAGCACGGTCTTCAGCCGGCCGCTGGCCAGGTCCTGCTGCACTTCCCACATCGATCGCCAGGCCAGGCCGTAGCCGGCCAGCGTCCATTGGTGCAGCACGCTGCCGTCGCTGCACTCCAGCCGGCCGCCGACGCGGAACGGCGTCAGTTGGTCATTGACGCGGAACAGCCAGCCGCGCGACTGGTTGCCCTGATTGCCGAAGGACAGGCAGTGGTGGGTGGCCAGGTCCGCCGGGGTGCGGGGAATGCCCTGCCGTTCCAGGTAGGCAGGCGCGGCGACGACGACGCGTCGGTTGTCGGCCAGGCGGATGGCGACCATGTCGGAGTCGTCCAGGTCGCCGATGCGCACGGCGCAGTCGTAGCGTTCCTCGATCAGGTCGACCAGGCGGTCGCTCAGGTCCAGGACCACGCTGACGTCCGGGTACTGGTCGGCGAAGCCGGGCAGCAGCGGGGCGACGTGGCGGCGGCCGAAGCCGGCGGGCGCGGTCAGGCGCAGCAGGCCGGTGGGGCGGGCGCTGCCCTGCGCCACCAGGCTTTCGGATTCGTTCAGGTCGCGCAGGATGCGCTGGGCGTCTTCCAGCAGGGTGCCCCCTTCCGCGGTGAGGGACAGGCGGCGGGTGGAGCGCACCAGCAGCTTGACGCCCAGGCGCGCTTCCAGGGCGTCGATGCGGCGCCCGATCATGGCCGGGGCGACGCCTTCCGCCCGGGCGGCGGCCGACAGGCTGCCCAGGGCGGCCACGTCGACGAAGGTCTGCAGTTGCTTGAATCGGTCCACGGTTCATCTTTGACAAAAACTAAAAGATGAATCTACTTTTATATGCTTTTTAATTCAATATCCGCTTCGTACACTGGCGGACACAGCGTTCCCCCTCGGAGACACCCATGTCCTTGAAACTGCCCGCCGGCGTCGCCATCGACGCCCCCATCGAACCCGGCTTCGAAACCGTGCTGACCCACGACGCGCTGGCGCTGGTGGCCGACCTGCATCGCGCTTTCGAGAGCCGGCGGCAGGAGCTGCTGGCCGCCCGCGTGGCGCGCACCAAGCGCCTGGACGCCGGCGAAAAGCCGGATTTCCTGGCCGAAACCCGTTCGGTGCGCGACGGCGACTGGACCATCGCCCCCATTCCGGAAGACCTGAAGTGCCGCCGGGTGGAAATCACCGGCCCGGTCGAGCGGAAGATGGTCATCAATGCCCTGAATTCCGGCGCCGACAGCTATATGACGGACTTCGAGGACTCCAACACGCCCAACTGGCACAACCAGGTCTCCGGCCAGATCAACCTGATGGACGCGGTGCGCCGCACGATCCGCCTGGAGCAGGGCGGCAAGACCTACCAGCTGAATGACAAGACGGCGGTATTGCTGGTGCGTCCGCGCGGCTGGCACCTGGACGAAAAGCACGTCACGGTGGACGGCAAGCGCGTATCCGGTGGCATTTTCGATTTCGCGCTCTATCTTTTCCATAACGCCCGCGAGCTGCTGGCGCGTGGTAGCGGCCCGTACTTCTACCTGCCCAAGATGGAAAGCCATCTGGAAGCCCGGCTGTGGAACGATATTTTCGTCCGGGCCCAGGACGCGTTGGGCATTCCGCAGGGCACGATCAAGGCGACGGTGCTGGTGGAGACCGTCCTGGCCGCCTTCGAGATGGACGAAATCCTGTACGAACTGCGCGATCACAGCGCCGGGCTCAACGCCGGCCGCTGGGACTACATCTTCAGCTGCATCAAGAAGTTCAAGGTCGAACGCGATTTCTGCCTGGCCGATCGCGCCAAGGTCACCATGACCGCGCCTTTCATGCGCGCCTATGCCTTGCTGTTGCTCAAGACCTGCCATCGCCGCAACGCGCCCGCGATCGGCGGCATGAGCGCCTTGATCCCGATCAAGAACGATCCGATCAAGAACGAGCAGGCCATGGCGGGTATCCGTTCCGACAAGACGCGCGACGCCACGGACGGCTATGACGGCGGCTGGGTGGCCCATCCGGGCCTGGTGCCGGTGGCGATGGAGGAGTTCGTCAAGGTGCTGGGCGACGCGCCGAACCAGATCGGCAAGCAGCGTCCGGACGTCGCCGTGACGGCGGCCGACCTGCTGGACTTCCAGCCGGAAGCACCGATCACCGAGGCCGGCCTGCGCATGAACATCAATGTGGGGATCCACTACCTGGGGTCGTGGCTGGACGGCAATGGCTGCGTACCCATCCACAACCTGATGGAAGACGCCGCGACCGCGGAGATCTCCCGCTCCCAGGTCTGGCAGTGGATCCGCTCGCCCAAGGGCGTGCTGGAGGACGGCACCAAGGTCACCGCCGACCTGGTGCGCAAGCTGATTCCCGAGGAACTGGCCAAGGTCCACGACGTGGCGGGGCCCAGCAAGGCCTACGACCGCGCGGCGCAGATCTTCGAGCAGATGAGCACCCAGGACGACTTCGCGGAATTCCTGACGCTACCGCTGTACGAGGAAGTCTGAGCCCGGCCGGGTCACCGTGGGCCTCGTCCCAGCCGATGCCGTACCCAGTCGGTGGCGTCGGTACGCACCGCGTCGCCGATATGCGCCGGGTCGATGGGGTAGTAGTAGCAGTCCAGTGCCCGGCCGTCCACCGTCAGGCGGATCGGCCGGCGCACGAAGCATGAGCCGCCGGCCGGGTCGTATTCCTCGATGGCGTCCATGACCGGCAGCAGGGCCGGATCGATCCGGTAGACGTCCCCCGTCACCGGCACCCCATCGGCATCGGGCAGCAGCCCGGGCCAATCGCCGAAGTCATACAGCCGGCCCGTTACGCTGGCCACGCCCGCGTATTCCGGCGCCGGCAGCCCGGCGCGCGCCGCCGCCCGGGCCAGGTCGTTGATTTCCCCTCGCCGCAGCGTGCCATATACAAAAACGTAGGTGTCCATCGCGTGTCCGTATGGCGTATCGTCATCGCAGGCATTGAAATCCCGCCGGGGAGCCCGCATTTGTAGGACATCGAGCCGGCCGCGCGCCGCGTGCGCGGCAAGGCTCCAACCTTCTACCAATCGACGACATTATGCGATTCGACAAGCTCACCACCAAGTTCCAGCAGGCCTTGGCCGATGCGCAGAGCCTGGCCGCGCG
Source organism: Bordetella genomosp. 8 (assembly GCF_002119685.1). NCBI lineage: Bacteria > Pseudomonadati > Pseudomonadota > Betaproteobacteria > Burkholderiales > Alcaligenaceae > Bordetella > Bordetella genomosp. 8. The sequence goes on from NZ_CP021108.1 coordinate 1,961,940, forward strand.
CAACGACCATCCCTACATCGAACCCCTGCACGTGCTTTCCGCCCTGATCGGCGATCCCGAGAGCGGGGCCGTCAGCCTGCTGGCGCGGGCCGGCGTGGCGGTCAACCGCCTGCCGTCGGCCATCGACGCCGCGCTGAAGAACCTGCCTACCGTACAGGGCGAAAGCAACGTGCAGGTCGGCCGCGACCTGCAGAACGTGCTGACCCGCACCGACAAGGAAGCCGCCAAGCGTGGCGATACCTACATTGCCAGCGAGCTCTTCCTGCTGGCGCTGGCCGACGACAAGGGCGAGGCCGGCCGTATCCTGCGCGAAGCCGGCCTGCAGAAAAAGGCCCTGGAAGCGGCCATCGATGCCGTGCGCGGCGGTGAAGCCGTGCAGGGCGCCGAAGGCGAATCCAATCGCCAGGCGCTGGCCAAGTACACCATGGACCTGACCGACCGCGCCCGCCAGGGCAAGCTGGACCCGGTCATCGGCCGCGACGACGAAATCCGCCGCACCATCCAGATCCTGCAGCGCCGCACCAAGAACAATCCCGTGCTGATCGGCGAACCCGGCGTCGGCAAGACCGCCATCGTCGAAGGCCTGGCGCAGCGCATCGTCAACGACGAAGTGCCGGAAAGCCTGCGCGGGAAGCGCGTCCTGTCGTTGGACATGGCCGCGCTGCTGGCCGGTGCCAAGTTCCGTGGCGAATTCGAGGAGCGCCTGAAGTCCGTGCTGAAAGAGCTGTCGCAGGACGATGGCAGCAGCATCGTGTTCATCGACGAGCTGCACACCATGGTCGGCGCCGGCAAGGCGGAAGGCGCGATGGACGCCGGCAACATGCTCAAGCCCGCCCTGGCGCGCGGCGAGCTGCACTGCATCGGCGCCACCACCCTGGACGAATACCGCAAGTACATCGAAAAGGATGCCGCGCTGGAGCGCCGCTTCCAGAAGGTGCTGGTGGACGAACCCGATGTGGAATCCACCATCGCCATCCTGCGCGGGTTGCAGGAACGCTATGAACTGCACCACGGCGTGGAGATTACCGATCCCGCCATTGTGGCGGCGGCGGAACTGTCGCACCGCTACATCACCGACCGGTTCCTGCCGGACAAGGCCATCGACCTGATCGATGAAGCCGCCGCGCGCATCCGCATGGAAATCGATTCCAAGCCCGAGGTGATGGACCGGCTCGACCGTCGCATCATCCAGCTGAAGATCGAGCGCGAGGCCGTCAAGAAGGAGTCGGACGAAGGCTCCAAGCGCCGCCTGGGCGTGATCGAGGACGAGCTGGAAAAGCTCCAGCGCGAGTACAACGATTTCGAGGAAATCTGGAAGGCCGAGAAGGCCGCCGTGCAGGGCAGCCAGGCCATCAAGGAAGAGATCGACCAGGTCCGCGCCGAGATGGCCGAGCTGCAGCGCAAGGGCCAGTTCGACAAGCTGGCCGAGCTCCAGTACGGCAAGCTGCCTGAACTGGAAGCGCGGCTGCAATCGGCGGAAAACAGCGCCCAGCAGGCCGAGCAGGGCGACCGGCCGCGGCTGCTGCGCACACAGGTCGGCGCCGAGGAAATCGCCGAGGTCGTGTCGCGCGCCACCGGTATCCCGGTGTCCAAGATGATGCAGGGCGAGCGCGAAAAGCTGCTGGACATGGAAGATTTCCTGCACCGCCGCGTGGTGGGCCAGGACGAGGCCGTGCGGCTGGTGTCCGACGCCATCCGGCGCTCGCGCGCCGGCCTGTCCGATCCGTCGCGCCCCTATGGTTCCTTCCTGTTCCTGGGGCCCACCGGCGTGGGCAAGACCGAGCTGACGCGCGCGCTGGCGGACTTCCTGTTCGACTCCGAAGAGCACATGATCCGCATCGACATGAGCGAGTTCATGGAAAAGCATTCGGTGGCCCGCCTGATCGGCGCGCCTCCGGGCTATGTCGGCTATGAGGAAGGCGGCTACCTGACGGAAGCCGTGCGCCGCAAGCCGTACAGCGTGATCCTGCTGGACGAAGTGGAAAAGGCGCATCCGGACGTGTTCAACGTGCTGCTGCAAGTGCTGGACGACGGTCGCCTGACCGACGGCCAGGGCCGTACGGTGGACTTCCGCAACACGGTGATCGTGATGACGTCCAACCTGGGTTCGCAGCATATCCAGACGATGGCCGGCAAGCCCTACGAGGTCATCAAGGAAGTGGTGTGGGATGAGCTGAAGCAGTCCTTCCGGCCGGAGTTCCTGAACCGGATCGACGAGGTCGTCGTCTTCCATGGCCTGGAGTCGCAGCACATCGAGTCCATCGCCCGCATCCAGCTCAAGCGGCTCGCCGCCCGCCTGGAAAAGCAGGAGATGCAGCTGGAAGTGTCCGACGCCGCGCTGGCGGAAATCGCCCGGGCCGGCTTCGATCCGGTGTTCGGTGCGCGTCCCTTGAAGCGCGCCATCCAGCAGCAGATCGAAAACCCGGTCGCCAGGCTGATCCTGGAAGGCCGCTTCGGTCCGCGCGACGTGGTGCCGGTGGACGTCCGCGACGGCAAGCTGGTGTTCGAACGAACGCTGCAGTGACGCCGCAGCAGGCCATGGAAAAGGCGCCGCTTACGCGGCGCCTTTTTTTATATCACCAGCTCGATCAGGAACGGCCCTTTGCGCCGGTTCGCCGTGGCGAAAAGATCGGCGAATTTTTCTATCGTATCTGCCTGCGCGGCCTCCACGCCCATGCCATTGGCGATCTTCACCCATTCCAGGTTGGGACGGGTCAGGTCCAGCATGTCCAGGGCGGTCTTGCCGGCGGCCGCGCCCACGCCCTGCAGCTCGCCCAGCAGGATCGCGTACTTGCGATTGGCCAGGATGACGGTGGTGACGTCCAGCTGCTCGCGCGCCTGCGTCCACAGCGCCTGCACGGTGTACATGGCCGATCCATCCGCCTGCAGCGAAACGATGCGCCGGCCCGGCGCGCCGATGGCCGCGCCCGTCGCCAGCGGCAGGCCGTTGCCGATGGCGCCGCCCGTGATCTGCAGCCAATCGTGCGGCGCGGCGTTCGCCGTGCCAGGATAGAACGCGCGCCCGAAGCTGACGCCTTCGTCGACGACCACGGCGTGTTCCGGCAGGAGGGCGGCGACGGTCTGCGCCACGGCTTCCGACGTGACGGCGCCGCGCGCAGGCTCGACGGCCACGCGCTCGATGAAGGGGGCGTCGGCACGCGCATCCAGCGCATCGGCCAGCCGGGTGAGGGCATCCAGGGCGTCCTGGTCTTCGCGCGCCAGCACGTGTATGTCGCAGTCGTCCGGATACATGCGCGCGGGCTTGTCCGGGTAGGCGAAGAAGGCCACCGGGGCCTTGGCGCCCACCAGGATCACATGCTTGACGCCTTTGAGGGCGGCTACGGCGGGCTCCACGGCGTAGGGCAGGCGCGTGACCGGAAAACGCCCCGCGCCGCGCTCGATGCGGCGGTTGGACGTCGGCGCCATGACGCGTGCGCCGGTTTTCTGTGCGATGCGTCCCGCCGCGGCAAGCGGGTCCGCGCGCAGCGCCGCGTTACCTACGAACAGTACGGCCGGCTCGCCCGCGCGCAACACGCGCGCGATGGCGGCTATCGCGCCTTCGTCGGCGCGGGTGGCGGGCGGCGGCGCCAGCGGTTCGGCGACGACGCCGCCTGCATTCCAGCAGGTATCCGAAGGCGCGATCAGCGTCGCGATCTGGCCCGGCGCGGTGCGCGCGGCCTGCACGGCTGCCGCCGCGTCGCGGCCTATCGTGGCGGCCTCCGTGGCGGTACGCGTCCAGGCGGACACCGGGCGCGCCCAGCCTTCGGTGTCGGCCGTCAACGGCGCGTCCAGTGGGCGGTGATGCGTGGCCTGGTCGCCGACGATGTTGACGATGGATGAATTGGCGCGCCGCGCGTTGTGCAGGTTGGACAGGCCGTTGGCCAGGCCCGGCCCGCAATGCAGCAGGGTGGCGGCCGGCTTGCCGGCCATGCGGGCATAGCCGTCGGCGGCGCCGGTGACCACGCCTTCGGCCAGGGCCAGCACGCAACGCATGCCGGGAATGCGGTCCAGCGCCGAGACGAAGTGCATTTCACTGGTGCCGGGATTGGCAAAACAGGTGTCGATTCCACTCTTGAGTAGCGTGTGGACCAGGCTTTCAGCGCCGTTCATACTGTCCTTTCAGGATTCTTCGTCGGCCAGCAGGGTTTCCTGCCGCACCAGGCCGTCCTTGCCGTAAAACTTCACGCCGATATAGATGCGGTCGCGGCCCTGCGAACGGCGATGGCGGTTGGTATCGCGCAGCGAATAGACGCAGCCGCAATACTCCTGTTGGTAGAAGTTTTCGCGCTTGCTGATTTCGATCATGCGCTGCGAACCGCCGCCCTTGCGCCAGTTGTAGGTCCAGTAGACCAGTTCCGGGTAGCGCGCCGCGGCCCGCTCGCCACAGCCGTTGATCTGGTTCATGTCCTTCCAGCGCGAGATCCCCAGCGAACTGGTGATCGTGTCGTAGCCGTGCTCGTGCGCGTACAACGCCGTGCGTTCGAAACGCATATCGAAGCAGGCCGTGCAGCGTGGGCCGCGTTCGGGCTCGTTCTCCATGCCCTTGACGCGTTCGAACCAGTTATCCATGTCGTAGTCGGCATCGATGAACTCGATGCCGTGTTTTTCCGCGAAGCGGATGTTTTCCTGCTTGCGGATCTCGTACTCTTTGACCGGATGGATATTCGGGTTGTAGAAGTAGATCGCGTAATCGATGCCGGAAGCATGCATGGCTTCCATGACTTCGCCCGAACAGGGCGCGCAGCACGAGTGCAGCAGCACTTTGCGGCGGCCTTCGGGCAGTTCCAATTGCGGACGGGCGGGGCGGCGGTCGGGTTCGGACATAGGCGGATTATATTGCGCGGCGCCTCAGGGCCGGGTCTGGGCCGGCACGCCGGGCTCGTCCCCCAATACGGCGTCCCACAGGCGGCGCACGGCGTCGCGCTCCGTGGCCAGCAGCCCGGGCGCGACCCGCGCCTTTTCCTGGCCCTGCAGCCGTAGCTGATGCTGCATGCGGCGCAGGGTGCGATAGGCGTCGGCCGCCTGCGCCGCGATGCCGGCGTCGATCAGGCCGACGCGGGCGGCGATCCCCAGCAGGGCGATATTGCCCAGGTTGTCCACCAGCACCGGATGCGCGGCGGCCTGGGTCAGCACCAGGTATTGGGTGACGAATTCGACGTCCACCATGCCGCCCCGGTCGTGCTTGAGGTCGAACTTGTCGGTCTTGTTGGGATGTCCGGCGCTGATCTTTTCGCGCATGGACAGGACTTCGCGGCGAACCGCGGCGGCATCGCGCGGCTGCAGCAGGATTTCCCTGCGCACCGCCTCGAAACTCGCGCCCACGGCCGCGTCGCCGGCGGCGTAGCGGGCGCGCGTCAGCGCCTGGTGTTCCCACACCCACGCATGCTTGCGCTGGTATTCGGCGAAGCCTTCCACCGATACCGCCAGCAATCCGGCTTCTCCGTCGGGCCGCAGGCGCAGGTCGGTTTCGTACAGGCGTCCGGAAGAAGTCATGGTGGACAGCCAGGACGTCATGCGCCGGCCCAGCCTGGCGTAGACCTCGGCCGCGTCGTCGCGCGGATCGTCATACAGGAAGACCATGTCCAGGTCGGAGACGTAGCCCAATTCCTTGCCGCCCAGCTTGCCATAGGCGATGACGGCGAAATGGGGCTGGGCGTCCGGCAGCTTGTTGACGAGTACCCAGACCCGCCGCAGCGTCTCGGCCAGCAGCAGGTCGGCCAATGCCGATAGCTGGTCCGCCAGTTTTTCGACGCTGAGCTCGCCTTCCAGGTCCTGCGCCAGCAGCTGGAAGCTGGCCTGCCGCTGGACGTCGCGCATCAGGTTCATCTGCCGCTCGACGTCGGGGCTGCCATCGGGCAGCAGGCAGGCATCCAGGTCGGCGGCCAGTTGGCGCGCCATCGCGCCGAAGTCCAGCGGCTCGTGCAGGGTGCGCCAGTCGATCAGGCTGTCGAGCAGCAGGGGGTGCTGCGTCAGGTATTGCGCGGCCCAGGGGCTGGCCGCCATCATGCGGGCGACGCGCGCCAGCGTGTCGGGGTATTCGGCCAGCAGCGCCAGGTAGGCGCTGCGTTGCGCGATCGTTTCGATCAGGTCGAACAGCCGCGCGGCGGCGGCCGCGGGCGCGCCGGTGCGGGCGGCGGCCCGCAGCGCCATGGGCAACAGGCTATCGACCCGCTGGCGGCTGGCCTGCGGCAGGGTGCGCAGGCGCGGGCTGTCCAGCAAGCCGCGCACGCGGCCCTTCAGTTGCGCGGCATCCTCGCCGTACAGGGCCGCGATTTCATCGAGCAGGGCGGTTTCCAGGTCGTCGTCGTCCGCGCCGTGCGACGCGCCGCCGCCGTTGCTGGCATTCCCGCCGTTGCCGCCGGCCGCGGCCTGCCGGCCAGGCGAACCATTCGTGCCGTTGTTTCCATTCGACCCATTCGTCCCATCGCCGTCGCCCACCCCGGCCAGCCGGAAAGCGTTCCGAAAGGTATCCTCCACGAACGCCCGATGCCCGGCCAGCGTGCGCTCGAAATCGTCCGGCTCCATGCGCATCGCCGCCGCCAGCGTGGCGCGTTGCGCCGGGTCCGCGGGCAGCAGGTGGGTCTGCTCATCCTCGCGGTATTGCAGCGCGTGTTCGACGCGCCGCAGGAAGCGATAGGCGGCTTCGAGGCGGGCCGCGTCTTCGGCCGGAATCAGGCCCGCGTCCCGTTCGCAGTGCAGGGCGGCCAGCAGTCCCCGCACCTGCAGCGCCGGCATGCGGCCGCCCCGGATCAACTGGGACAACTGCACGACGAATTCGATCTCGCGTATCCCGCCATCCCCGAGCTTGATATTGAGCGCGCTGTCCATGCCGTTGCGGGCCAGTGCGCGCCGTTCCCAATCCAGCCGTATGCGCTCACGCAGGGCGCGCAGGGCGGCCAGGGCGTCGAAATCGAAGTACTTGCGGTAGACGAAAGGCTGGCGCAGGCTTTCCATCTGGCGCAGCTGCGCTTCCGGGTCGCTGCCGGCGAAGGCGCGCGCGGGCATGGACCGCGCCTTCAGCCAGGCATAGCGTTCCCACTCGCGTCCCTGGCCGACCAGATAGTGTTCGAAGGCATCCAGGCTCCAGGCCAGCGGTCCCCCGTCGCCATCGGGACGCAGGCGCAGATCGGTGCGGAACACGTGCCCGTTGGCATCCCGTTCGGACAGGACGGGCATCATGCGCTGCGTCAGCCGGCCATAGAACTCGTGATTGCTCAGCCGGCGCGGGCCCGGGGTATCGCCTTCCTCGCCATACAGCATGACCAGGTCGATGTCCGACGACACATTCAATTCCTGGCCGCCCAGCTTGCCCATGCCCATGATCAGCATTTCCTGCGGCTGCCCGGTCGTGGGGTCGATGGGGGTGCCGTGCACGGCCGTCAGGTCGGCGGCCACGCTGCGATAGGCTTCGCCCACCGCCAGGTCGGCCAGCGCCGTCATGGCGCCCACGACTTCCTCGAGCGTCGCCGCGCCGCCCAGGTCCCGCACCATCGCCGCGCAGAAGACCCGTTCGCGCAGCCGCCGCAGCACGGCGCGGCATTCCGGCACGGCAAGCACGCCCGTATTGCCGCCGGCCAGCTCGTCGCGCCAGGCCTGCAACACGTCCGCGCTCAACGCGCGCGTGGCGCCTTCGTCGCGCAGCCACGCGCGCAGGTCGGGTCTGGCATCCAGCGTGCGCCGCAGGTGGCCAGACCAGGCCAGGGCGATGTCGAACGCGGGCTCGCCGATCGCAGTGGCGGTGGCTGAAGGCGGAAGAGAACTGGAGGAAAAGGTCGACATGGATGGATAAAAGTCGCGCTGACGCCCGGAAACATTTCAGGTATAAGGGGACGATACTTCAAGACATACATACTCGCCCAAGAAACGTGCGTTTGCCCTTCAAATTTCTCCGCGGTCTTCTCTGGAGTATCTGGATAGTCTATGTCGCCGCCGCGGTGGGTTTGCTGGGGCTGCGCTATTTCGTGCTGCCGCGCATCGACCAGTGGCGTCCGCAGATCGAGCGCTACGCCAGCGAGGCGATCGGCGCGCCGGTGCGCATCGGCCATATCGAAGCCAACTGGAGCCGGCTCAACCCGCGCCTGACGCTGACCGGTGTCGAAATCGCCGACGGCGCCGGCGCCCCGGTGCTCAGCCTGCCGGCGGTCGACGCCGTGCTGGCGTGGCGCAGCATCCTGAACCGCGAACCCCGGCTGCTATTCCTGCAGGCCGACGGCCTGGACCTGACCCTGCGGCGCGACCGCGACGATCGCCTGTGGGTGGCGGGCCAGTCCTTTTCGCTGTCCGATACGGACGCGGACGATGGCAGCCGTTCCGTGGCCTTGCGGTGGCTGGCCCGGCAGCGCGAAATCGTGCTCCGCCATGCCACGGTGCGCTGGGTGGACGAGTCGCGCGCGGCGCCCGAACTGGTGCTGAGCGATGCCAGCTTCGTGGTGCTGAACGGCGCGCTGTCGCATCGCTTTTCCCTGCAGGCGCGGCCGCCTGGCGTGCTGGCGGCGGGCCTGACCTTGCGCGGCGAAGTCGAACGGTCCATCTTCAGCCGCCATCCCATGGACCTGGCGAGCTGGCATGGACAGGTCTATGCCGAGCTCGGCGACGGCGAGCCGGCCGCGTGGGCGCCGTGGCTGGACCTGCCGCCATTGCAGGGCCGCATGGCCGCGCGGGCGTGGATGCAGGTCGACGGGCGCAAGCTCGGTACGGTGACCATGGACCTGGTCGCCCGCGGCCTGGGCTGGCGCTGGCAGGATGGCGTCGCGGCGTCGGCGGGCACGGTGCGGGCGCGCCTGGAAGGCCTTCCAGGCGACCTTGCCCGTGACGGCCATTTCCCCGCCCTGGCCCGTAGCGCCAATGGCGACGGGCTGGCCTTGCGCGGGGCCGCCACCCAGGTCAGGACTGACCTGCCCGGCATCATCGAACAGCCGCGGCTGGCGCTGGCGGCCGTCCAGCTGGACACGACCGCGCGCCGCTCGCGCGATGGCATCCTGGGCCTGGAACTGCGCGATTTCCAGGCGGCCAACGAGGACCTCGACGTACGCCTGCAAGGCAAGTGGGAAGCGCGCGGCGCGACCGACGCGGGCACCGCCGACATCCAGGGCACCCTGCGCCGCGCCACCATGAGCGCCATCCACCGCTACCTGCCGCTATCGGTGTCCGAGGACGCCAGGCAATGGCTGGCGCAAGGCCTGCAGGCGGGGCTGGTGCACGATGCCGGCCTGGTGCTGCGCGGCGACCTGAGCGACTTTCCATTTTCCCAGTCCGGCCAGAACGGGCGTTTTCATATCGGCGGCCCCTTCGTCGGCGCGACGGTCGATTACGCGCCGGCCACGAGCGGCCGCAAGGCCTGGCCCGCGATACTGGGCATGGACGGCAACTTCTCCATAGAAGGCGCTTCCCTGAGCCTGGAGGCCAAGCCGGGCGCCACGCTGCGTCCCGGCGACGATCGCGATGCGGCGGCGTCCGGACCCATCCGCCTGGGGGCGGTCGGCGCCACCATCCCCGACATGGAAGAAAACGCCGAGCTCTATCTGCAAGGCGATGCGCAAGGCCAGGTTCCCGCCTTCCTGTCCATGACCAACAATTCGCCGCTGGGCGGCCTGCTGGAAAACCGCCTGGCGCAGGCCAGGGGCAAGGGCCTCTGGCAGGTGGCGCTGGCGCTGAGGGTGCCCCTGCTACACACCGACGACACGACCGTGCAGGGTTCGCTTTCCTTCAACGACAACGAGTTCACGCTGTACCCGCAGTTGCCGCCACTGACGCAATTGCGCGGCATGCTCGAGTTCACCGAGGAAGACCTGCGTGCGCGCGACGTGCAGGCGCAGTTCCTGGGCGGCCCGCTGAAGGTCAGCGGCGGCCTGCTGGATACGCGCAACGGGCTGCGCTTCGACGGACAGGTGACCGGCGCCGCGCTGGCGCAACTGGTGCGCGCGCCGGCGATGTCCAGGCTTTCCGGTCGCGCCGCCGTGCGCGGCAAGCTGCTGTATTTCCGCGGCGGACGGGTGGACGTGACGATGGAATCCGACCTGGCGGGCATGGCCATCGACATGCCGGCGCCCGTGGGCAAGACCGCCGGCGCCACGTTGCCATTGCGGGTGCAATGGAGTCCGGCCGCCGGTTCGGGCGGCAAGGATAGGGACTGGCTGACGGCCAGCCTGGGCACGCCCTCGGGTGATAACGTCAACCTGCTGCTGGAACGCGATCCGGCAGAAAAACGCTGGACGTTCGCGCGTGGCGCCCTGGCCGCCAACCAACCGGCCACGCTGCCCGCGCAAGGCATGAGCGTGCGCCTGAATCTGCCGGACATCGACGTGGACGGTTGGCAGGACGTGATGGACGGCTTCGACACGCCGCCCCCGGCCGCCGCCCGGGGCAGGCGCGCGCCGGAGGTGCCGCTGTTGCCGCCGCCCGATACGATCGCGCTGGAGACGCCGCGCCTGCGCGTGGCGGGCGTGACCCTGAACGACCTGAAGCTGAACGCGGTGCATCCGGCCCCCGCGCAATGGCGGGTGGACATCCAGTCCAGGCAGGCCGCCGGCGCCGTGACCTGGCGTGAAGCCTCGGGCGCCATCGCCGGCCAGGTGACGGCGCGCTTCAAATACCTGTCGCTGGGCGAGGAGGGCGTCGACCAGGGCTCGGATGACGAGTCATCGGGCGACGACCTGAAGGACATCCCCGCGATCGACCTGCAAGCCGATACGTTGCGCTTCTACGGCAAGGACCTGGGTTCGCTGCGCGTGGTTGGCACGAATGTGGAGCGCGGACAACGCTGGCGCCTGGATACGCTGCGCATCGCCAGCGCCGACGCCACGCTGGACGCCAGCGGTTTCTGGCGCCTCAGCGGGCGGGACCGCGGTCTGACGGTCGATGCGACCGCGAAGTGGGACGATTTCGGCAAGCTGCTGACGCGCCTGGGCTGGGCCGATATGGCGGCCGGCGGCGCCGGTACGGCGGAAGGCAAGCTGACGTGGCTGGACCTGCCCTGGTCGCACAAGGTCGACGCGATAGACGGCAACCTGAAACTGCGCATGGACAAGGGCCGCCTGCTGCATCTGAATTCGCGCACCGCGCGGTTGCTGGAGCTGCTGTCGATGCAATCGTTGCAGCGCCTGGCCAAGCTGGAGCTGAATCCGGTCAACCTGTTCCGCGACGGCTTTCCCTTCGATTCGATACGCGCTCGTTTCAGCGTATCCAAGGGTGTAATCCGCACCGACGACTACAAGGTGAACGGCCCCGTCGCCGCCATCGTCCTGTCGGGCAGCAGCAGCATCATCGACGAGACCTGGGACCTGAAAGCGGTGGTGATCCCCAACCTGGACGCCAGCGGCGCCGCCGTGGCCACGGCGCTCGCCGTGAACCCCCTGCTGGGCCTGGGCGCATTCGTGACGCAATGGCTGCTGAAATACCCGCTCGCCCGCGCCATGACCGTCCAGTACGCCGTCACCGGCCCATGGGGCGACCCCAAGGTCTCGCCCATCGACGGCCCCCTGCCCGCCAGCGAAGCCGGCGAACCCCCACCCAAGGACCCGATCGAACACTGACCCGGGACGCGCGGATCCGGCTCCGCCGGTCCCACAGTGCCCCACGCAAAAGAGAAGCACGCAAAAAACAGATGCCCCCCGATCCGGGACGCGCGGATCCGGCTCCGCCGGTCCGCAGCGTCGCCCCCCTGGGGGGGAAGCGCGCAGCGCTTCGGGGGGACTACTTCTTCATCATGTCGAAGAATTCGGCGTTCGACTTCGTCACGCGCATCTTGTCCAGGATGAATTCCATGGCCTGGATTTCGTCCATGTCGTGGATGAACTTGCGCAGCACCCAGACCTTCTGCAGCAGCTCGGGCTTGATCAGCAGTTCCTCGCGGCGCGTGCCCGACTTGTTCAGGTTGATGGACGGGTAGACGCGCTTTTCCGCCAGACGGCGTTCCAGGTGCACTTCCGAGTTGCCGGTGCCCTTGAATTCTTCGTAGATGACTTCGTCCATGCGGCTGCCGGTTTCGATCAGCGCCGTGCCGATGATGGTCAGCGAGCCGCCTTCTTCCACGTTGCGCGCCGCGCCGAAGAAGCGCTTGGGCCGCTGCAGCGCATTGGCGTCCACGCCGCCCGTCAGCACCTTGCCGGAGGCCGGCACCACGGTGTTGTAGGCCCGCGCCAGGCGGGTGATCGAGTCCAGCAGGATCACCACGTCCTTCTTCAGCTCGACCAGCCGCTTGGCCTTCTCGATCACCATTTCCGCCACCTGCACGTGGCGCGTGGCCGGTTCGTCGAAGGTCGACGCCACGACTTCGCCGCGCACCGTGCGCTGCATTTCGGTGACTTCTTCCGGCCGCTCGTCCACCAGCAGGACGATCATGGTGGCGTCGGGGAAGTTGCTGGTGATGGCATGCGCGATATGCTGCATCATCACCGTCTTGCCGGACTTGGGGCTGGCGACGATCAGGCCGCGCTGGCCCTTGCCGATCGGAGCGAAGATGTCCAGGATGCGCCCGGTCAGGTTTTCCTCGCTCTTGATGTCCCGCTCCAGCCGCATCGCCTGGTTGGGATGCAGCGGCGTCAGGTTCTCGAACATGATCCGGTGCTTGATCGCTTCCGGCGGCAGCCCGTTGACCTTGTCCACCTTTACCAGCGCGAAATAACGCTCGCCATCCTTGGGCGTACGCACCTCGCCTTCGATCGAGTCGCCGGTATGCAGGTTGAAGCGGCGGATCTGCGACGGCGAAATATAGATATCGTCGGTGCTCGCCAGGTACGACGTATCCGGCGATCGCAGGAAACCGAAACCATCCGGCAGGACTTCCAGCACGCCGTCGCCGAAGATCTGCTCGCCCTGCTTGGCGCGCTTCTTCATGATGGCGAACATCAGCTCCTGCTTGCGCAGGCGGTTGGCGTTCTCGATTTCCAGGGAGGCGGCAAGTTCCAGCAATTTGGAGACGTGTTGCGCCTTTAGTTCATTCAGGTGCATTGCGTTGAAGTATCGGGGGAGGGAAAGAGGGAGAGGGCGGCGGGCCACGGACGGGCCCGCGCGGCGGAACGAACGCAGATTACAAGGCGCTGTCCAGGAAGGCGGTAAGCTGGGACTTGGACATCGCGCCGACCTTGGTGGCGGCCGCCTTGCCGTCCTTGAAGAGCATCAGGGTGGGGATGCCGCGGATACCGTACTTGGCGGGCGTATCGCCGTTTTCGTCGACGTTGAGCTTGGCGATCGCGACGCGGCCGGCGTATTCCTTGGCCACTTCTTCCAGGATGGGGGCGATCATCTTGCAGGGGCCGCACCATTCCGCCCAGTAATCCACCAGGACGGGGACGTCGGCCTTCAAAACGTCGGCATCGAAGCTGGCGTCGCTGACATGCTTGATTTGGTCACTCATGACTGTTCTCGTTGCTTTGCGGCGGGGAGGCGTGCTTCGACCCGCCATTCTGAGTTGGCAGGATTAAAGCATACCACTGTCCATCCGAACAGGCCCGTCGCCGCGCGGGTCGCGGGTTTTTGTGTAGGATAACCAGCCTCGCGGCAGGGGCGGCTGGTTCCGACGGCCCCGTTTTCCAGGCGCGCGCTACCCGCTACTCCCTGTGACGGCAGGGGTGTCCCACCAAGGATGATCAGGATTTGCGCATCCTACCCCGCGCGGCGCCAATGCTGGCTCTTTACTTAGAATGTCGGTTTTTTTCCACAGAGGTTGGGGATAACTTGGCCACTCCACGTTATACAGAGGCGTCCATCCGGGTCCTGAAGGGCCTGGAGCCCGTGCGGCAGCGCCCGGGCATGTACACCCGCACCGAAAATCCCCTGCACATCGTGCAGGAAGTCATCGATAACGCCGCCGATGAAGCGCTGGCCGGCAACGGCAAGCACATCCAGGTGATCCTGCATGCCGACGGCAGCGTCTCGGTCGAGGACGACGGCCGCGGCATTCCGGTAGGCATGCACCCGGAAGAAAACGCCCCCGTGGTGGAGCTGGTGTTCACGCGCCTGCACGCCGGCGGCAAGTTCGACAAGCAGGGCGGCGGGGCGTATGCGTTCTCCGGCGGCCTGCACGGGGTGGGCGTGTCGGTCACCAATGCGCTGGCCACCCGGCTGGAAGTCATCGTGTGGCGCGACGGCGGGGTGCACCGCATGCTGTTTCGCGACGGCGAGGTCGCCGAACCGCTGGTGCCGTTCACCGGTGTCGCCAAGAAGAAGTCGGGCACCCGCGTCCGCGTCTGGCCCGACCCCAAGTATTTCGACAGCCCCAATATCCCGCTCGCCGAACTGACGCAGTTGCTGCGCAGCAAGGCGGTATTGCTGCCCGGCACGCGCGTGACGCTGACCGTGGAAAAGACCGGCGATACCAAGACCTGGCTGTACGAAGACGGCCTGCGCGGCTATCTCACGGAAGCCCTGGGCGGCGCCGAGCTGATGATACCCATGTTCGAGGGCAGCCAGTACGCCGGCGCCGACCACGACACCTTCGCCGAAGGCGAGGGCGCGCAATGGGTGGTGGCCTGGACCGAGGACGGCAATGCCGTGCGCGAGTCCTACGTGAACCTGATTCCCACGCCGGCCGGCGGCACGCATGAATCCGGCCTGCGCGAAGGCCTGTTCGCCGCAGTCAAGGGCTTCGCCGAACTGCACAGCCTGCTGCCCAAGGGCGTCAAGCTGCTGCCGGAAGACGTGTTCGCGCGCGCCAGCTTCGTGCTGTCGGCCAAGGTGCTGGACCCGCAGTTCCAGGGCCAGATCAAGGAAAGGCTGAACAGCCGCGACGCGGTGCGCCTGGTCGGCGGCTTCACGCGCGGCGCGCTGGACCTCTGGCTGCACAGCAACGTCGAATACGGCCGCAAGCTGGCGGAGCTGGCCATCCGGCAGGCGCAGGCGCGCGCGCGTTCCGCGCAACGCGTCGAAAAGCGCAAGAGCTCCGGTGTGGCGGTGTTGCCTGGCAAGCTCACGGATTGCGAATCGAGCGATGTCTCGCGTACCGAGGTCTTCCTGGTGGAAGGCGATTCGGCCGGCGGTTCGGCCAAGATGGGCCGCGACAAGGAATTCCAGGCCATCCTGCCGCTGCGGGGCAAGGTACTGAATTCCTGGGAAGTCGAACGCGACCGCCTGTTTGCCAACAACGAAATCCATGACATCGCGGTGGCCATCGGCGTCGACCCGCACGGGCCGAACGACACGCCGGACCTGTCCGGGCTGCGCTACGGGCGCATCTGCATCCTGTCCGACGCGGACGTCGACGGCTCGCACATACAGGTGCTGCTGCTGACCTTGTTCTACAAGCATTTTCCCAAGCTGGTGGAAGCCGGGAACGTCTATGTGGCGCGGCCGCCGCTGTTTCGCGTCGACGTGCCGGCGCAGGGCAAGCGCCCGGCGCGCAAGGTCTATTGCCTGGACGCCGGCGAACTCGAGGCGGTGCAGGACAAGCTGCGCAAGGAAGGCCAGCGCGAAGGCAGCTGGAGCATCAGCCGCTTCAAGGGCCTGGGCGAAATGAGCCCCGAGCAGTTGTGGGAAACCACGATGAATCCGGATACGCGGCGCCTGCTGCCGGTCAGCTACGGCGACCTGGATCCCGAGCAGACCACGCGCGTGTTCGACATGCTCATGGGCAAGGGGGAATCGGCGCAGCGCCGTTCCTGGCTGGAAGAAAAAGGCAATCTCGCCGAACTGGATATCTGATGCCGCATGCCGCGCCGGTGTTCACGGCGCGGCATCGCAATGACGCGACACCATGACCGACAGCAATCAACAAGGCCTGTTCGATACCGAATCGGGCGATGACGCCATCACCCTGGGGCGCTACGCCGAGCAGGCCTATCTGGACTACGCCGTATCCGTCGTCCGCGGCCGCGCGCTGCCCGACGTGGGCGACGGGCAGAAGCCCGTGCAACGCCGCATACTCTACGCCATGCAGGCCATGGGCCTGGGGCCCACCGCCAAGCCCGTCAAATCCGCCCGCGTGGTGGGCGACGTGCTGGGTAAATACCATCCGCACGGCGACCAGGCGGCCTATGACGCCATGGTGCGCATGGCGCAGGGCTTCACCCTGCGCTATCCGCTGGTCGACGGCCAGGGCAACTTCGGTTCGCGCGACGGCGACAACGCGGCGGCCATGCGCTACACCGAAGCGCGGCTCACGCCCATCGCGCGCCTGCTGCTGGACGAACTCGAAGAAGGCACGGTCGATTTCATCCCGAACTACGACGGCAGCCACCAGGAGCCGCAGATGCTGCCGGCCCGCCTGCCGGTCATGCTGCTGAATGGCGCATCCGGCATCGCGGTGGGCATGGCGACGGAGATCCCGTCGCACAACCTGCGCGAAGTCGCCCAGGCCTGCGTGGCGCTGCTCAAGCAGCCCAAGCTGCCCGACGAAGAGCTCTATGCCCTGGTGCCGGGTCCGGACTTCGCCGGCGGCGGACAGATCATCACGCCCGCCGAAGACATCGCGCAGATATACAACGGCGGCCGCGGTTCGCTCAAGGCGCGCGCCCGCTGGCAATTCGAGGAACTCGCGCGCGGCCAATGGCAGCTGGTGGTGACCGAATTGCCGCCCGGCGCCTCGGGCCAGCGCGTGCTGGAAGAGATCGAGGAAATCACCAATCCCAAGGTCAAGGCCGGCAAGAAGGCCCTGACGGCGGAACAGCAGCAATCCAAGGCGCAGATGCTGGGATTGCTGGACGCCGTGCGCGACGAATCCGGCAAGGACGCCGCGGTTCGACTGGTGTTCGAACCGAAGACCTCGCGTGTGGACCGCGACGAATTCGTCAACATCCTGCTGGCGCAGACCAGCATGGAAAGCAGCGTGCCGGTCAACCTGGTGTGCATCGGCACCGATGGCCGCCCGCGCCAGAAGCCGCTGCGCGAAATCCTGCTGGAATGGCTGGCGTTCCGCACGGACACGGTCATCCGCCGCACCCGCCACCGCCTGGACAAGGTCATCGACCGTATCCATGTGCTGGAAGGGCGCATGGTGGTCTACCTGAACGTCGACGAGGTCATCCAGACCATACGCGAGGCGGAAGAGCCGCGCGCCGCCTTGATGGCGCGCTTCAAGCTCACCGAGCGGCAGGCCGAGGACATCCTGGAAATGCGCCTGCGCCAGTTGGCGCGCCTGGACGGCATCAAGGTCGAACAGGAACTGGCCAGCAAGCGCGAAGAACAGCTCAAGCTGCAGGAGCTGCTGGACAATCCCGCATCGCTGAAGCGCACGATCGTGCGCGAAATCGAAGCCGACGCCAAGCAGTATGGCGACGAACGTCGCACGCTGATCGAGGCGGCCGAACGCGCGGTGATGGAAACGCGCGTGGTCGACGAGCCCGTCACGGTCATCGTGTCGCAGAAGGGCTGGTTGCGCGCGCGCCAGGGCCATGGCCACGACGCCACGCAATTCGGTTTCAAGCAGGGCGACGATCTCTATGGCGCGTTCGAGTGCCGCACCACCGATACGCTGATCGCGTTGGGCGACAACGGCCGCGCCTACACCGTGGCGGTGGCCAACCTGCCGTCGGCGCGCGGCGATGGCCAGCCGGTCACCACGATGATCGACATGGCGTCCGGCACGCGCATCGTCCACATGATCGCCGCGGCGGCGGATACCCGCTGGCTCTTCACCACCCAGGGCGGCTTCGGTTTCATCGCCCGGCTGGGCGACATGACCAGCCGCCAGCGCGGCGGCAAGCAGTTCGTGACCCTGGAAGAAGGCGACGCCTTGTTGCGTCCGGTGCCGGTGTTCGAAGGCGCGCTGCGGCTGGCCCTGCTGTCGGCCAAGGGCAAGTTCCTGGTGTTCGGGCTGGACGAGGTCAAGACGCTGGCCGGCGGCGGCCGCGGGACCATCCTGATGGGACTGGACGGCAACGATACGCTGGCGCAGGTGGTGCCCATCGGCGCCGGCGGCCTGCGCGCCACGGGGATGTACCGCAACAAGCAGGTCGAGGACATCCTCGCCGGGACCAGCCTGCAGCCTTACGTGGGCAAGCGCGCCCGCAAGGGGCGGCAGTTGGACGTGCGTCCCAAGCAACCTTTGCTGTCGCCCGTGCTCTAGCAGGCGCGGCAACGCGGTTGGCCAACGGTTCCAGGAATCCTGGAACCGTTTTTTTTTGCCGGAATGCGGGTGCCGGACAGGCGCCAGGTAAAAAAAGGTGACAGGCGTGGGCTAGGGGTTCACCCGGATGACTCTTGTCGATATAATTCGTACTCAAATCAATTCAACAGAACTAATTCTGGTTGGAATTTTATCGAACCGATTCATTTCAGTACCTGACTTCAGTGCCTATGACTGAACCCAATCACACCGAAACCGCCGCGCCCGTGCCGTCCGCCCAGCAGTACGACCTGCGCATCCTGCGCGCGCTGCGCCGGATCACCCGCTCGATCGCACTGCATTCGCGGCAATTGGCGGCGGTCAGCCATATCACCGCGCCCCAGCTGATGTGCCTGCGTACCGTGATCGAGCGCGGTCCCCTGACGTCCACCGCCATCAGCCGCGAGATCCACGTCAGCCCCAGCACCGTGGTGGGCATCCTCGACCGCCTGGAAGACAAGGGCCTGGTACGCCGCGAACGTGGCAAGGAAGACCGCCGCACGGTTTTCGTCACCGCCACGGTCCCCGGCATCGAGCTCGCCAAGCAGGCGCCGTCGCCGCTGCAGAAGCATCTGGCCGACGCCCTCAATGCGCTGCCCGAACTGGAGCAGGCCACCATCACCCTGTCGCTGGAGCGCATCGTCGCACTGATGGAGCAGGGCGGCCAGGCGGCTCCGGCCGACGCCCATGACCATTCGCCCATCCTGGACGTGCCGACTTCCGGTCCGGCGCCGGAATCGGGGCTGGTGGTATGAGGGAAGCGGTCATCACGCGCGCGGCGGATACCCTCGCCGTGCAGGACATCTCCCCTCTTTTCAGGACACCGCGGGTCGCGGACGGCGCGGCCATCCACGCCTTGGTCGCCGCCTGCCCGCCGCTGGACGTGAATACCGTCTATGCCTATCTGCTGCTCTGCGAGCATTTCGCGCAGACCTGCGTGGTGGCCGAAAGCCCCGATGGCGGTATCGACGGCTTCGTGTCGGCCTACGTGCCCCCGGGGCAATCGCAGCGGCTGTTCATCTGGCAGGTCGCGGTGCACGAGCGTGCCCGCGGCGATCGCCTGGCGCGGCGCATGTTGCACGCGCTGCTGCGTCGTCCCGCGCTGGCCGGCATACGGTATCTGGAAACCACCGTCGGCCCCGACAACCACGCGTCCCGGCGCACCTTCACCCGCCTGGCCGCCGATCTCGGCGCCCCGGTGGCCGAGCAGCCTTTCTTCGACAGGCAGCTCTTCGGCCAGGCCGAGCACGACGACGAAATGCTGATCCGGGTGGGGCCCCTGGCCTCCATCCCGCGTTGAGCCCGTCGGCGCGTTCCCATTGACATCGAGCAGGGCGTGCCGCCTTTCGTGGCGCACGCCCATGCCCGGCATCACCCATTCATCAGCAAGGAGAAAACGATATGGACCTGAAAATATTCGATCGCATGGAGTCGGAAGTACGTGGCTACATACGTTCCTTTCCAGTGATATTCAATCAGGCGCGCGGCTCCCTGCTGATCGACGAGGAAGGCACCGAGTACATCGACTTCTTCAGCGGCGCGGGCACCCTGAACTATGGGCACAACAATCCCCTGTTCAAGGCGCGCCTGATCGACTACCTGGCGTCGGACGGCGTCGTGCATGGCCTGGACATGGCCACCAGCGCCAAGAAGCACTTCCTGGAAACGGTGGACCGGGTACTCCTGAAGCCGCGCAACTGGCAGTACACGCTGCAGTTTACCGGCCCCACCGGCACGAACGCGGTGGAAGCGGCGCTGAAGCTCGCGCGCCAGGTCAAGGGGCGTACCAACATCATTTCGTTCACGCATGCCTTTCACGGCGTCAGCGGCGGTTCGCTGCAGGCCACGGCGAACGCCAAGTTCCGCGACGCGGCCGGCTATCCGCTGAACAACACCTCCTTCATGCCCTATGACGGCTACTTCGGGCCGGACGTCGATACCATGGCCTACCTGGAGCGCATGCTGGACGATCCCAGCAGCGGCATGGACAAGCCGGCGGCGGTGATCGTCGAGACGGTGCAGGGCGAAGGCGGCGTCAACGTCGCCACCCTGCGTTGGCTGAAGGAACTGGAAAAGGTCTGCCGCCGCCACGACATGCTGCTGATCGTGGATGACATCCAGGTGGGCTGCGGCCGCACCGGCAATTTCTTCAGCTTCGAAACCGCCGGCATCCGCCCGGACATCATCACACTGTCCAAGTCGCTGTCGGGCTTCGGCCTGCCCATGTCGCTGGTGCTGATGAAGCCCGAGCTGGACGTGTGGAAGCCGGGCGCGCACAGCGGCACCTTCCGCGGCAACAACCTGGCGTTCGTCACGGCCGCGGCGGCGCTCGATACGTACTGGGCAGACCAGGCGTTCGCCGGCGAAGTGCTGCGCAAGGAAAGGCTGGTGCGCGACTGGCTGGAAAACCTGGCCCACAGCTATCCGGGCAGCGGCCTGGTGGTGCGGGGCAGGGGGCTGATCCAGGGCCTGGTTACGGCCAGCCAGCCGGAACTTGCCAACCGCATCGCGCGCAAGGCGTTCGAACGCGGCGTCGTCATCGAAACGTCCGGTGCGCACGACGAAGTGCTCAAGCTGCTGCCGGCGCTGACCATCGAAGACGACCTGCTCAAGCGCGGCCTGGACGCCATCGAAGCCAGCGTGGCCGACGTGCTGGCCGAAGCCGGGCAATCCGCCCGCATCCTTAAATTCGGAGGAAAACGCCAATGATTGTACGCAACGTCAACGACGTCATCGGGACCAAGGACGAAGTCCGCACCGATACCTGGATGAGCCGGCGCGTGCTGCTCAAGAAAGATGGCATGGGCTTCTCTTTCCACGAGACCACCATCTTCCCGGGCACCCGCACGCACATCCATTACCGCAATCACCTGGAAGCCGTCTGGTGCATCGAAGGCGACGGTTCGCTCGAAACCATCGCCGACGGCAAGCGGTACGAACTCGGCCCGGGCGTGGTCTACGCCCTGAACGAGAACGACGAACACTGGCTGTGCGGCGGCGAAAAGCCGTTGCGCGTCATCTGCGTTTTCAATCCGCCCCTGACCGGACAGGAAGTGCATGACAAGAACGGCGTGTATCCGCTGCCCGAAAAGGCAGCGGCCTGATGCCGCGCGTCCGTCAAGAATTACGCAAGGAGATACGACGATGATTTCACCTGCCAAAGACCGCTATGCGTCGCGCACCGATCGCAGCGCCGGCATCGTCGCCCGTCACGATCCCGTCGTGTACGAGGACGGGCGCTATGCCGACGCCCTGTCGCCGGAACAGGTGCAGGCCTATGACCGCGACGGCTTCCTGCTGCTGGAGAACCTGATCCCGCAGGCCGAGGTCGACGCGCTGATCGCCGAGATCGCGCGCATGTCGCGCGACCCCGCCATCATCCGCCGCGAAGAATGCATCACCGAACCGGGCAGCAATGCCGTCCGGTCCATCTTCATGGTGCACCAGCTCAGTTCGCTGATCTCGCGCCTGACGCGGGATCCGCGCTTGGTCAACGTGGCGCGGCAGATCCTGGGATCCGAGGTCTACATCCACCAGTCGCGCGCCAATATGAAGCCAGGCTTCAAGGGCAAGGAATTCTATTGGCATTCGGATTTCGAGACCTGGCACGTGGAAGACGGCATGCCGGCGATGCGGGCGCTCAGTTGCTCGGTGCTGCTGACCGACAACAATGCCTGCAACGGTCCGCTGATGCTGGTGCCGGGCTCGCACCGGCAGTTCATTTCCTGCATAGGCGAAACACCGCAGGATCATTACAAGCACTCGTTGAAGAAGCAGGAATACGGCGTGCCGGACGCGATCAGCCTGCAACTGCTGGCCGAGCAGGGCGGCATCCAGGCGATGACCGGCAAGGCTGGCTCGGTGGTGTTCTTCGACTGCAATACCATGCACGGATCGAACAGCAATATTTCGCCGTGGCCCCGGTCGAATGTGTTCATGGTCTACAACAGCATGGAAAACGTGCTGGGTGCGCCGAAGTACGGCCTGGCCCCGCGTCCGGAGCATATCGCCACCCGCGCCGGCGTCAAGGCGCTGACGCCCCTGGACGCGTTGAAGCTGGTGGGTTGAACTGGCCGGGATAATTGCTATGCTTCGGCGGTTCTCGCGCCTACCCGTCGCTCGCCATGTCCCTGTTCGTCCGCAGCCTGCATACCTATCCCGTCAAGTCCTGCGCGGGCATCGCCGTCGATGCGTCGGCGATCGACGGCGCCGGCCTGGCGTACGACCGCCGCTGGCTGGTCATCTCCGGCGCGCGGTTCCTGACGCAGCGCCAGGTGCCCTCCATGGCCCTGGTCGGTACCGCGCTGACCGCCACGCATCTGCAGTTGCGCGCGCCGGGCATGCCCCTGCTGGAAGTGCCCCTGGACGGGTCGGATCTGGCCGCCATCACCGAAACCGTCACGGTCTGGCGCGACACCTTTCCCGCGCACGCCGAAAGCACGGCCGCGGCGCAATGGTTCACCGATTTTCTCGGCCTTCCCTGCCGCCTCTTCAAGATCGACGTCCCGGCCGCCGGCCGTGCCGTCAGTCCCGACTGGGTGGGGCGCTGGCGCGGCGAACATCGCGAGCTGGCCGACGGTTTCGACGGCAGGCATCTTTTCGGGTTCGCCGATGGCTACCCGGTGCTGATCGCCAACCAGGCCTCGCTGGATGAATTGAACCAGCGGCTGCTCGTCAAGGGGCGGGACCCGGTTCCCATGGATCGCTTCCGCCCCAACGTCGTCCTGGACGGCGACGACCTTGGTGCCTACGACGAAGACCATATCGCCCTGTTCGCACGCGGTGACGACATCCGCCTGGCGGTGGTCAAGCCGTGTACCCGCTGCAGCATTCCGGATGTCGATCAGGCGACCGGCCGGGCGGGCGACGAGCCCGGCCTGACCCTGACCGCCACGCGCAGCCTGGACCTCGGGGTGGTTTTCGGCCAGAACGCCATCGTCGACGCCTGCCCAGGCGCGATCCTGCGCGTGGGCGACCCGATCTCGGCGGAATGGAAGTTCTAGCGTCCCGCGCGGCTTTCCGCTACGACGCCGACAGTTTCAGGCCGATCAGCCCGACGACGATCAGGCCGACGCTGGCCAGGCGCACCCAGCCCATGCTTTCCCCGAACAGGATGACGCCGGCGATGAAGGCGCCCACCGTTCCGATGCCCACCCATACCGCGTAGGCCGTGCCCAGCGGCAGCGTGCGCATGGCGATCGCCAGCAGCCAGACGCTGGCCACCATGCCGACGACGGTGATGGCGGAAGGAACGAGCCGGGTAAAGCCGTCCGTGTATTTCAGGCCCACGGCCCAGACGACTTCACATAATCCGGCGACGAACAGGATGACCCAGGTCATGGACGGCTTTCCGGCGCATAGGCTGCGATGGCGGCCCCGGGTGCGCCTGTCCCGGGACGGCAAAAATTATAGAATGTCCGATTCGGCACCCTCACGCTCCACTGCTACCGACGCGCCATGACGTTCCAGGTCACCCTCACGCCCAGCCAACACCAGTTCAAGATAGAAGACGGTCAGACCGTGCTCGACGCCGCCCTGGCCGCGGGCTACGTCCTGCCCTACAGCTGCCGCAGCGGCGCTTGTTCGACCTGCAAGGGCAAGGTGCTGTCCGGGGACTACGACGCGGGACCCTATCCCGCCCAGATCCTGGCGCCCGAAGAGCTGGCCGCCGGCTTTACCCTGCTGTGCCAGGCGCGTCCTTCGTCCGACCTGCTGGTCGAATCGGCCGAGGTGCGCCTCGCCAGCGATATCCAGATCCGCAAGCTGCCGGTGCGCGTGCAGGCCCTGGAGCGGATCGGGGCGGATGTCGCGGTCATCAAATTGCAACTGCCCGCTTCGGAGACTTTTCGCTTCCATGCGGGGCAGTACGTTGAACTGATATTGAAGGAAGGCCGGCGCCGCAGCTATTCCATGGCGACGCCGCCCCATGCCGGCAGTCCGCTCGAGCTGCACATCCGCCACATGCCCGGCGGCTACTTCACCGATCACGTGTTCGGCACCGGCGCCACGCAGATGAAGGAACGGGAGATCCTGCGCATCGAAGGACCCTTCGGTTCTTTCTTCCTGCGCGAGGACAGCGACAAGCCCATCGTGCTGCTGGCCAGCGGTACCGGTTTCGCGCCAATCAAGGCCATCGTGGAACACATGATCCACAAGCAGATCCGCCGGCCGGTCGTGCTGTATTGGGGCGGTCGGCGCCCCCATGACTTGTACATGGATGCCCTGGCCGCTTCGTGGGCGGACAGCCTGCCTGGTTTCCGCTATGTCCCGGTGGTTTCCGACAGCCTGCCGGAAGATGGCTGGACCGGCCGTACCGGTTTCGTGCATGAGGCGGTCATGTTCGACCTGCCGGATCTTTCCGGTCATCAGGTGTATGCTTGCGGCGCCCCGGTCATGGTGGACGCGGCGCGGCGCGAGTTCTCCGGCCAGTGCGGCTTGCCGCCGGAAGAGTTCTTCGCCGACGCCTTCACCTCCGAAGCGGATCTGGCCAAGGCCCGTCCTTGATCCGGCCGAATTGACATAGGCGCTTACAAGCCGACGGATGGCGAAGCGATTCAACGCTCGCCCCGACGCGCCGGCGGCTGGCGGCAAGGTAAACTTCCTTCCCGTGATTTCAACGGGATTCCGCGCACGCGGCTGCGGCCGGCCCGATGCGTACCCAGGAGCTTGGCGCGAATGAGAATTGCGGTATTGGGAGCTGGCATCATCGGCATTTCCACGGCGTGGTGGTTGCGCCAGGCCGGACATGATGTCGTGGTCGTGGACCGGCGCACCGGTCCGGCCCAGGAAACCAGTCTCGCCAATGGCGCCCAGATCTCCGTCTCGTACGCCGAGCCCTGGGCCAATCCGCAGGCCCCGCTGAAGTTGCTGAAATGGCTGGGCCGCGAAGACGCTCCCCTGCTGTTCCGTCCGCAACTGGACTGGCGCCAATGGGCCTGGGGGCTCGCCTTCCTGCGCGAATGCCTGCCCGGCCGCCTGGCCCCGAACATCCGCGCCATGGTGCGCATGGCCGAATACAGCCGCGCGACCCTCCGCACCATGCGTGTGGAATTGGGCATCCAGTACGACCACCTGGAACGCGGCATCCTGAATTTCTATCGCGACCCCCACGAATTCGAACTTTCGCAGAAGGCCGCCGGCGTCATGCGCGACTTCGGCGTCGAACGCCGCATCCTGTCCGCCGATGAAGTCGTCGCCCTGGAGCCGGCCCTGGCGTCGCAGCGCCATCGCATCGTCGGCGGCGACTACACGCCGGAAGACGAAAGCGGCGACGTGCACCTGTTCGCCGTCGCGCTGGCCCAGCGTTGCGTCGACGCCGGCGTCGAGTTCCGCTATTCCACGCAGGTAACCCGGCTGGTGTCCATCGGCGGGCGCGTCGACGCGGTAGAGATCCTCGACCCGCAAGGCGGCTATGGACAGATCGCGGCGGATGCCTATGTCGTGGCGATGGGCAGCTACACCCCGCTGCTGGTGCGTCCGCTGGGCGTGCCCTGCAATGTCTATCCCGCCAAGGGCTATTCCGCCACCTTCCCGGTCCTGGACCCGGTGGCGGCGCCCAGCGTCAGCCTGACCGACAGCAGCCGCAAGATCGTCTTTTCGCGCCTGGGCAATCGCCTGCGCATGGCCGGGACGGCCGAATTCGCGGGCTACTCACGCGCATTGAATCCCCAGCGCTGCCAGGCCATGACGGACCTGGCGCGCGAGCTTTTTCCCGGCGCGCTCGATTTCGAGCGAGTCGTTTACTGGTCGGGCCTGCGTCCGTCCACTCCGTCGAACGTGCCCCTGATCGGCCGCACCCGCATACCGAACCTGTACTTGAATACGGGTCACGGCACGCTGGGCTGGACGATGGGGGCGGGTTCGGGCCGGGCTCTGGCCGATCTGCTCAGCGGACGCGCGCCAGAACCGGAGTTTCCTTTCCTCGGCATGTAGACCTATGAAGAAATTGCATGAATCGGGCTTGTCCCGCGCAATCCGCGCCACCGGGCGTGTCTGGATCTTCGGCGCTGCCTTGATGGCGGCGGGTGTGGCGCATGCGGCGCCGGTGCAGATCCAGGTCTGGCACACGATGACCGACGCCAACAAGGCGGAATTCGAAAAGCTGGTCAAGCAATACAACAAGGAACAGGACGCGGTCGAAGTCAGCGTGCGCGACTTCGCCACGCCGCAGGCCTTGCAGCAGGCCGCGACGGCCGCGGTGACCGCCAAGAAGGCGCCCAACCTGATCCAGTTGCAGGACAATCATTCGCCGGAAGTCGTGGCGGAGTACAAGGCCATCAAGCCGCTGTACGAGCTGCTGGCCAAGTATCCGATCAAGGACGCCACCTGGTTCCTGCCCTCTACCAGCAGCTTCACCCGCGACGGCAAGGGACGCCTGCTGGCGTTCCCCTACATGGCGGAAATCCCGCTCATGTTCTACAACCTGTCGCTGTACAAGAAGGCGGGCCTGGATCCCAATCAGCCGGCGCGCACCTGGCAGGACCTGCAAGGCGAACTGCTGAAACTGCGTGACGTGGCCGACGTGGAATGCCCCTATGCCTCGAGCGACCAGGTCGAAGTCCATCTGGAAAACCTGGCGCCCATCAACAACCAGCTTTACACCAGCAACGGCAACGGCATCGAAGCGGTCAAGGGCAAGCCTCTCCCGTCGGCGCTGCAGTTCGATATCCTGTACATGCGGCATGTGTCGTTGATGGCGACGTGGAAGCGCTCGCTGCTGCTGACCCAGCATACCAACGACAACACGCCTGACGAAGCCTTCGCGAAGGGGCAGTGCGCCGTGCTGACGTCCGGTTCCGGCGCCCTCGGCCGTTTGATCGCCGCCAAGAACCTGAGCTTCGGCGTCGCGCCCCTGCCGTACTACGACCAGGCTACCAAGACGCCGGGCAAGCCCTTCGTGAGCGGCTCGGCCCTGTGGGTGATGGAAGGCCATCCCGTGGCGCAGGACAAGGCCACGGCGGAATTCCTGGCGTGGCTGTCCAAGCCGGTGGTAGCGGCCGAATGGCATCAGACGACGGGCTTCCTGCCCTTGACCGAAGGCGCGTTCCGCGCGTCGGAAGTGTCTTTCTACAACCGCATCCCTGGCGCACAGGCCGTGGTGTCGGCCATGCGTGCCCAGACCCCGGTCACCGCGCGCGGTTTCCGGGTCAACAACTATGAGCGCATCGAGCCCGTGCTCAGCCGCGAGCTGGACGAGGCCTTCGACGGCAAGACGCCGCCCATGACGGCGCTGAACAATGCCGCCGCCCAGGCGCGCACGATCGCCCAGCAGCGCTGATTCCTGCGACGCATCGAAGCCGAAACCGGCGGGCCTGGCCCGCCGGTTTTTTTTGCCTTGGGCCGCCCGGTGACATCCGCATCCATGCGTAGATGTGCGTCTTGTTGGTCCGGGTGGCCCTGGGCACCATGGCTGGGTCGCGCCATGGTGGGCGCGCAGAGCGGGGATCCGGCATGCATCGAGTGTTCAAGACCTTCATCCTGTTGCCATGGCTGTCGGCCTGTACGGCGCCATGGGCGCCTGGCGGCGGGATGGCGGATTGGAATGCCGCGGCATCGACGGACTCGTCGGCATACTCCTCGACAGCCGCGACGCACGACTTCAACTGGCGCTTGTCCGGGGACAGGCAGGTAGCGCCGCTGCAAGTGTTCGACGACGGCCGCCAGACCTGGCTGCAGTTCGCGCCCGGGCAACCCGTGCCGGCGCTGTTCACCGAACAGCATGGCGCGGAGCGTCCGGCGCGCTACGTCAGGCACGAGCCCTACGTGATCGTGCAGGGCAAATGGCCGGCCGTCGTCATGCGCGGTGGCGCCCTGCAGGCACGCGCGGATTACCTGGGCGTGGCGCGGCATGCCGAGGCGACGCCGGCCGCAATGATGGCTGCGACGGCGGCATTGCCTGCGCTTGGCGCCCAATCCGCCGCAAAAGCTGGCGCGAAAGCTGGCACGAAAGCTGGCACGAACACGACAACCGGCGCAACGAAGATCGTGCCATCGGGCGCCGGCCTGTATCGCGTCGGCCCTGCCGACGAAAACATCCGTCGCGCGCTCGCGCGCTGGGCGGGTCTTGCCGGCTGGACCTTCCAGGCCGAGCACTGGGCCGTGGACGTCGATATCCCCTTGGCCGGCAGCGCCGATTTCTCCGACGACTTCAAGCGCTCCGTCCGCGAACTCGTGGCGGCCACGGAATTGGGCGACCGGCCGCTGCAACCCTGCTTCTACGCCAATCAGGTCCTGCGTGTCATTCCGCTTTCGCAGGCCTGCGATCGCACCGCCATGCGGCTGGGAACGGCGATATGAGCGTTTCCTTCCGTCCACCCGCTGGCTGCGCCGCGCGGCGCGGCCTTGTACTGACGCTCGCGCTTGCGTGTCCCGCCTGCGTCGCGCCGGAACGTATCGCCGCCATACAGGATCGGGCCGCCGCCTCGCAGGCCCGCAACGAGGCCGCATATGCCGGCTTTTCAAGATCCGTGTCGGATGGCGCGGCCCGGCTGGCCGCGCAGGACGTCGGCAGGCCCTGGCTTGCGGGCCGCGCGCGTCCCCTGGCGCGCGAGGCCACGCTGCCGGCCGCCTTGCGCAGGAACGTCGATACGACATTGATGTTCTCCGGTGGCCAGGCCGACCTGGCCGTGCTGGCCGATCGTATCGCCAGGGCCACGGGCATAGGCGTCAAGGTAAGGCCCGACGCATTGCTGCCCGCCGAACTCTTCCTGCCCAGGCTCGCCGTTTCCCACGGCGGCGGTACGCCATTTCCCGCGCGTGCCTCGCTACCTGACGGCGCGCAACCGTTGCCGCGGGTCCTCGACGCGCTGGCCTGGCGCCTGGGCGTGTACTGGCGATACGCCGACGGCGCCATCGAGTTCTATCGCACCGAAACGCGGGTGTTCGACGTACGCGCGCTGACCTTGAACGCGCGTGCCGATGCCCGGCTCGGGCGCGCCACCGGCAAGGGGGGAGAAGGCTTCCAGAACACGTCCAATACCACCTTGTCCACCGGCGACCATGATGCCATCGCCGCGGTGCGCGCGCGCATCGAGCCCTTCCTGACGCGCGCCGGCACCGTCACCGCCGCGCCGGGGGCGGGGAATTCCATCGTCGTGAACGATACGCGCGACGCGCTGGAGCAGGTGGCGCGCTTCCTCGAGCGCGAGAACAAGGCCTTGACGCGCCGCGTGCGGCTGGTGTTCGAGGAAATCACGGTCGTGGGCAAGGACCAGGCCAGGGCCGGCATCGATTGGAATCTGCTCTATCAGGGCACGCGCGCCGCCGTGTCGATGGCATCGGCGGGGCTGGCGGGCACGTCGGCCGGACTGGCTTCCGCGGGCGTGAACAACGACTTGTTCGGCGGCAGCAAGGCCATCATCGCGGCCCTCAGCGAAATCGGCACCATCGTGCGCCACAGCAGTGTTCCCGTGCTGACGCTGAACCGCCGGCCGGTCACCCACGCCGTGCGAACGACGTTCTCCTACGTCGACCAGGTGCAGGGCAGCGTGTCCGCTCCCATCGCTTCCAGCCCGGCCCTGCAGCCCGGTCTGCTGCCTGGCGTGTCGATCAACCAGAAGCAGGAGACGGTCGGTTCTTTCCTGACCCTGGTCCCGGATGCCCAGGACGACGGCCAGATCCTGCTGTCCATCGCCTACGACAACACGGTCGCACAGCCGCTGAAGAGCCTGACGTTCGGCAAGCCCGGCAATCCGCTGGAAGTACAGCAGATCACCATCGACGGCAACGGCATGGTGCAACAGGTCGAATTGCGGGCCGGGCAGGCAATGATCATCTCGGGCTTCGATCGCCGTGAAGACGAATACGATCGCCGTCGGTTGACGCCGGACGCGCCTTACGCCTTGGGCGGCAGCGATCGCGCTTCCACGCAACGCACCACGACTGTGATCATCGTCACCGCCCAGGTGGAAGAGGGCTTTTGACATGCCGATGACACGTACGGACCAGGCGCTTCCGCAGGCCTTGGGAGACCATGTCGTGCTGGCCGCGCGCGACGGCGCGGCGCTGGTGTTCGGGCTCTCATGGTCGCCCATCATCGGCAGCCATATCGATATCCTGGCGCGCCGCAAGGCGCGCGAAGCAGCCGCAACGCATTACGTGCACGGCGGTGTGGGCGTGGCCGCGGTCGGATGCGCGCGCCTGCGTGGACGCGCCAGCGCCTGCTATGCCGCCGCGCAGGTTTTCGCGCGCCTGCACGCGCAAGGCACCGCCGCGGGCCTGCTGCGTCTGGATGATGGCCGCGTCTGGCTGGTCGCCTCGCGCAACGGCGCCGTGATGGCGCGTGGCGACCGTGTCCATGGCGACGAGTCCGCCGCGCGCGCCGCATTGGCGGAACTCGACGCGGTGCATCCGGGCCTGGCTGGCCAGCTATGCACACTGGCCCTGGATGATCTTGCCGACGCGCTCGATCCCGCGGCGTGCCTGTGGCGCGTAGGCTTGCCTTTGACGCGGCTACCGATGCCGGTGCGGGGCACCCTGCTGCTGCTCGTCATGGCACTGCTGGTGCCTCCGGCATGGCGCGCCTGGCATGACCGCCCGCGGACGCGAACGACCCAGCCTGTCGACGCCACCCAGGCGTGGCACGATGCCTGGGCCAAGGCGGCCGCCGCGGTGCGCGTCCACGATACGCGGCAACTCGGCCAGGTCTTCGCCAGTTTGAGGACCTTGCCCACGGGCCTGGGCGGTTGGACCATGAGATCCGCCCGCTACCGTCCGGATGGCGTGGACTGGTCCTGCGCCGCACGCTATGGCCGGACCGGTGCGGATGCCACCAATCGCGCATTGGCCGACCATGTCCCGGCGGGCGTACGCCTGGTCTTCGTGTCGCTGGACGAAGCGCAACTGCTTTGGCGCATGGCGGGCCGCGCCGAGCGGCTGCGGTTGGACGGATTGGGCGGCCCGGCGGCGACCGACCTGGATTTCGCCAGCACCTTGCAGGCCATCTCGCCCGCGTTCACCCGCGTGGTCCTGGGCGCACCGGCCGCCTTCACTGTCCCGCCGCCTCGCGACGCGCACGGCAGTCCGCTGCCACCGCCCACCGATCTGCCGCGCGTGCGCCAGCGCAATGTCGTGTTGCAAGGGCCGCTGCGTTCGTTCGCGCTGTTCGCCAGTCCGCCGACGGTGGCGTCCTGGAAGGCGGTGGCCCTGGACCTGCATGGCGATCGCCAGCCGGATATCGCTCACAGCCCATTGATGGCTCAACTGGAAGGAACGGTTTATGAGCTTGAATGACCTTGCCGGCCTGGCCCTGCTGGCCACGGCCGCGGCCTGGCCGGTACATGCCCAAGCTGCCCAGCAGGTGCGGGATCCCGGCCTTGACTCGCCGCCCAGTGTGCCGTCAGTCGTCTCGTCCGCGCCGGAATGGCCGGACAAGGACATCGTCGAGCAACTGCTCCGACGCGAGACCCGCGCCGCATTGGCCGCGCAGGCGCACCGGCGGGGCAGGGGGGTGGGCGCGACGCCCGCATCCGCATCAACCGCATCGATTGCCGACGCGCCCGCCGAAGCGCCGGCCGATCGTCTGGATCTGGCCGCGATCTACGGCGTCGGCAAACGCTTGGATGTGGAAGTCGTCGTCAATGGGCATCGATTGCGCTATCGCCACGGACACATATGGCCCGAGGAGTCGCCGGACGGGGATGGCGTGTATGCCTTGCGTGCCATTCAGGGGCAATGTGTCCTGCTCGACCGCGACGGCGGCAAGCGCCGCGTTTGCCTGACACGCGCGGACTAGGAGGCAACCATGCTGGTCCGACGCCTTCCCACCGGCCTCGTCACGCAAGCCACGCATGACGCACATGCCACGCACCCCGCGCACCCCGCACACCCCGCCCAGCTCGCTCAGCCCGCTCAGCCCGCTCGTGCCGCGCCAGCCGCCGTGCCCGTGCTGGCGACCCAGGACGATATCGCCCGCATCGACCCCGCCTTCTCGCGGGCCCTGGGCGATGAATTCGACCTGGCGTCCCTGGCCGGCAGGCTCTGCCCTGTCCGCCTGCAGGACGGCAGCATTGCCATCTTCGCACTGTCCGACTACGCAGCAGGCGACCAGATCGACGAAATCGAGCGCATGGTGCGGCGTCGCGGCGGCCGGCTGGCATCGCCTTCCCGCTACATCCTCCCGGCCCCGCTCCTGCTGAGCGTCGCGCGCGGTCAACTGACTCTGAGGCGCCTGCGCGACCCCTCGACCGTGTCGACCGTGGCGACCGATCGGAACACCTCCGCGCTGGCGGCGGGCTTCTGCGACATCGTCACATGGGGCGTGCGCCACGAAGCCAGCGACGTGCACCTCAACGTCCGCCGCCGGAGTCCGGAGTCCGACGTGCGGTTCACGATCGCGGGCCGCTACGTCGCGCCGGCACGCTTCCGCCATATGCCGACCGCCACCTTGATGGAAATGCTCGCCGTCGCCTGGATGGACATCCAAGGCGGCAATGGCGCGGTATTCGATCCATGCATCGAACAGCAGGGGCAACTGCACATCCAGGTGGACGACCGCCCCGTGATGCTGCGCTGGGCATCCTTGGCCACGGACGACGGTCCTTCGGTGTGCCTGCGCCTGCTGCGGCTCGACATGCGGGCCGACGGCTCCTCCCTGCATACGCTGGGCTATCTCGATAGCCAGATCGAAATGCTGCGGCAGGCCAGCCGCTCCGATGGCGGCGCCGTGGTGCTGGCCGGCGTGGTCGGATCCGGCAAGTCCACCACCATCGCCACGCTGATACGCACGCTGCCTGACGACCGCAAGGTCATCACCCTGGAAGACCCTGTCGAATACCGGATCGGCAATGCCTTGCAGAACAGCGTGGTCCGCAAGCTCGACGACACCGGCGCCACGGCATTCGACGCCAAGCTGCGCACCGTGAAGCGATCCGCCATGGACGACCTGCTCATAGGCGAAATCCGCGACGCGGAAACGGGCCGCGCCTTCATGGACCTGGCCGGCTCCGGCGTCAATCTCTATACGACGACGCACGCCTGTTCGGCCCTGATGATCCCCGAGCGGCTGGCCTCGGATTTCATTGGGGTTTCACGTGACTTCCTGGCGACCCCGGGCGTCCTCAAACTGCTGGTGTACCAGGCGCTGTTGCCGCGCTTGTGTCCGCATTGCGCCCTGCCGCTGGCCGGTCTGCTCGCCGGGTCGCAAGGCGACGCCTGGCGGCAATGGACGCGCCGTTTCACCGCCTTGTACAGCGTGGCGGTGGACGTGCTGCGCATGCGCAATGCCACGGGCTGCGAACATTGCGCGAACGCCGAACTGCCGCACCTGAACGGCACGGCCGGGCGCACCGTGGTTGCCGAGATGATCGAACCCGCGCATGACGATGTCTTCCTGCGGTGCGTGCGGCGACGGGACAATCTGGCGCTGCGGCGCCATCTGCGCGGACGCCGCGTCGCGCCTTTCGATCACCCGGACATGACGGGCAAGAGCGCCATGGAATGCGCCGTGTACAAGGCGGCGGCCGGGCAGATCGATCCACGCGAAATCGAATCGCGTTTCCAGTCCTACGCATCCGTGCAGCGGGAAAGAGCCCTGGCCGGAGACGCCCATGCCTGAATGGCGCGCGATCCTGGCCGGCGCGCTGGCACGGTGTCCGGATATCCCCGCCTGGCGCCTGCGTTGCGACCTGCTGCGCTTCGCCGGCATGCGCGCGGACTACTACGAATACCTCGCCGATATGATCGAAGGCTTGCAAGGCCGCAAGACGCTGCGCGACCTGTTCGATGACGACGCCCGTCGCCATGGCCGGCACAGCGTACGGGGAAGGCTCGCGCGTCGCTGGTCGCTGGCCCTGGACGCCTCCGGTGGGGACTTGGCCGCTGCCTGGACCGGCAGCATGCCGGCCGAAGAGCTCGCATTGCTGCACGCCGCCCAAGCCGGTGGCGCCGACGCCCTGACGGCCGCCTTGCGCGATCTGGCGCGTGCCGCGCGCACCGTGCGGCAGGCCTGGCGCATATTCCGGGAAACCGTGCTCACCGGCCTGGCGGCGCTGGGCGTGGCGCTGGTCCTGGCCTGCGCGGTGCCTTATTTCACGCTGCCGCGGCTGCAGGCCGTCTTCCAGGATGTGCCGGCGGCCTATCACGGCAGTCTGACCCGCGGCCTGTTCTTCTTCGGCGAGGCGGTGGCATACGCGCTACCGCTGTTGGCGGCCGTGGCGGGTGGTGGCGCCTGGCTG
The DNA here is from genome assembly GCF_002119685.1 of Bordetella genomosp. 8. Taxonomy (NCBI): domain Bacteria; kingdom Pseudomonadati; phylum Pseudomonadota; class Betaproteobacteria; order Burkholderiales; family Alcaligenaceae; genus Bordetella; species Bordetella genomosp. 8. The sequence continues at coordinate 1,996,149 of NZ_CP021108.1, forward strand.
GTGTGGTGGTCGCTACCCAATCTGGTGGGGCCGTGGCGGCGCCGGCTGGACGGCCGTTTGATCTGGCGCTTGTATCGCGACGTCAATGCCATCCGTTTCCTGGCCATGCTGGCCGTGCTGGTGCGCCGTCGCGCCAACGTCGACATCCGTCTGCGGCAGGCGCTGGCCATGCAGGCCGACCACGCCGGATGCTGGCTCGCCTGGCACATACGCGAAATGATCGCGCGCATCGATGCCGGCCTGGTGGGCGCCGATAGTTTCGATACCGGCATGATCGATCGCCGCATCTGGTGGTACCTGAGCGACATGATCGCCGCCCATGGCATGGCTCGCGGACTGGACCGGGCGGCCGATCGCGTCGAAGGGCGCGCACTGCTGCATGTGGCCCGCCAGGCCCAGCTGCTGCGGTGGGCGTTGCTGCTTGGCGCGGTGGCGGCCGTGATCGCACTGGCCTTGTGGCACTACGCCGTCATCGATGAACTGCGGCGCGCCCTGATGCAGGTCCACGCCTCGGGCTAGCCCGTCGTCCCTCTTTTCCTGGCCTTTACAAGGAGCCGCCATGTGCCTGCGTCGTCATCGCACCCAACGAGGATTCTCGCTGATCGAGGTATCCATCGTCACAGCCATCGTCCTGCTGATCGCCATCGTCGGCATTCCCGCGATCGGCAGCTACGTCATCGAAAACAAGGTCCCCAAGGTGGGCGAGGAACTGCAACGCTTCGTCGCGCGCGTCAAGGCCAATGGGCAGGGCGACGTAGTGGCCCCGTATGCCGACCTGCACGACGGCATGTTGGCGAACGCATTGCGCGATTCGAGCGTATTCGCCGTCCGCGGCAACGACGCGTCCGCCGTGGTGGCGCATGGGCTGGGCGGCAATGGCTCGGCGGGCAACGGCACCATCGGCCTGGCGCCGGCATCCTTCGCCGGCGCGGGGCCCGGATCCGCCTTCACGCTGACCCTGACCAATGTCCACAACGCGGCCTGTCCGGGCTTGGCCTCGGTCATGCAGCGCGTATCGGAAGCCATCACGGTGGAAGGGCAGGGCGGACCGGTGGTCGTCAAGGACAATGGCGCCTCTCCGCCCAAGGGCTACGACGCCATGCTGGCGCAGGCCCAGTGCGCGCGCGGCGACGCCAACACCTTCGTCTTCACCGCGCGCTGACGGGTGGTGTCCATGCCAGGCATGCATCGAGGTGGGCGGCCGCGCCGGCGCGCAGGCCAGCGCGGGTTTGCCTTGCTGGAGCTCACCGTCGCCGTCGCCATCACCTGCATGCTGGCGATATGGGCGGCCGAACGCCTGCTGCACCAGGTCGACAGCGTGGCGGAACAGGCGGCGGGCCGATGGCTGCTGGAAATCCACGGTGCCCTCGACGGCATGCTGGTCCGCCATGGCGCGGCGTTGGCCGAGGGCGACGTCCCCGTCGACGGGCAGGGCAGGGCGCTTTACGCGGACCCTTGGGCGCCCAGCCTGGCCGAACTCAGGGGCGAGGGACATCTGCCGGCGTCCTTCCCGGACCATGGGCCGCTGGGCATGCGTGCCACCGTCAGGCTATGGCGCGACGGCGCTTGCCCCGGCCAGGCCTGCCGCGTCGAGGCCCTGGCCTACGCACGGGCCGCCTCGGGGCCGGCGACCGGCCCCGGCGTGCCCGTGGCCGCGCCAGGGGGACCGGCCAGATCGCCGGACCTTTCGCGCATCGCGGGCATCCTGCTGGCGACCGGCGGCCTGGGCGCCGGCGTATCCGAACTGGCGCCGCATCGTTTGCGCGGCGCCGGCTTCGACCTGCCGAACCCCCCGGCGCCGGGCATGGCGCGGTTGCCCATCGGCACGGTGGCGGTCCGCGCCGGGCGGGAAGCCGGCGACGCCGGGCGCTACCTGCGGACACAGGACGCCAGGGATCCGCAATTCCGTGGCGACGTGTCCGCGACGGGCACCCTGTCGACCGGCGGCCGGCTCGTCGCCGGGGAACATCTGAAACTGGGCGCCGTCGAGGTGGCCGGCACACCTTGTCCGGAAAGCGGTCTGCTCGCCCGCGACGGGGACGGCGGCCTGCTGAACTGTGCGGCAGGCACCTGGGCGGTGCCGGGCGGCTTCGGCGGCGCCTATGCCACCAATAGCGGCATAGGCTGCGGCATCGTCGGCCGCTCCTCGATCAATCCGAGGACAGGCGCCTGTTCCTGTCCCCCAGGCCATCGCGCCGTACTGGTCGCCGCCGGGGGCGAAAGAGACGCCGAAGTAGGCTGGACCGAGGGGTATGTATGCCTGCGTTGAACGCCCGCTACCCTCTATAATGAAAAATTCGCCTCATGTCGACCGATTCATCCGCGATGAAATCCTCCGAGATCCGCCAGAAGTTCCTGCAGTTCTTCCAGTCCAAGGGGCACACCATCGTCCCTTCGTCGTCGCTGGTTCCCGGCAACGACCCGACCCTGCTGTTCACCAATTCGGGCATGGTGCAGTTCAAGGACGTGTTCACCGGCAAGGAAACGCGCGCCTATACGCGGGCCACGTCGTCGCAGCGCAGCGTGCGTGCCGGCGGCAAGCACAACGATCTCGAAAACGTCGGCTACACCGCACGGCATCACACGTTCTTCGAGATGTTGGGCAACTTCAGCTTCGGCGACTACTTCAAGCGCGATGCCATCCATTACGCCTGGGAATTGCTGACCACGGTGTACAAGCTGCCCTCCGAAAAGCTCTGGGTCACGGTCTACCACGAAGACGACGAAGCGTACGATATCTGGGCCAAGGAAATCGGCGTGCCGGTCGATCGCATCATCCGCATCGGCGACAACAAGGGCGCGCGTTACGCGTCGGACAATTTCTGGCAGATGGCGGAAACCGGTCCCTGCGGCCCGTGCTCGGAAATCTTCTACGACCACGGTCCTGGCATCTGGGGCGGCCCCCCGGGATCGCCGGAAGAAGACGGCGACCGCTATATCGAAATCTGGAACCTGGTGTTCATGCAGTTCGAGCGCGACGCGGCCGGCAATATGTCCAAGCTGCCCAAGCCCTGCGTCGATACCGGCATGGGGCTTGAGCGCATTTCCGCCGTCCTGCAGGGCGTGCACTCGAATTACGAGATCGATCTTTTCCAGAAGCTGATCGCCGCCGCCGGCCGTGAAACCGGCATCGGCGATCTGCACGACAACTCGCTGAAGGTCATCGCCGATCACATCCGCGCCTGTTCCTTCCTGATCGTCGACGGCGTCATTCCCAGCAATGAAGGCCGAGGCTACGTGCTGCGCCGTATCGTGCGCCGCGCCTTGCGCCATGGCTACAAGCTGGGCCAGACCAAGCCCTTCTTCCACCGGCTGGTGTCTGACCTGGTCGGCGAAATGGGCGATGCCTATCCGGAACTCGCCAACGCCGCCGAGCGTGTCGCCCAGGTGCTCAAGCAGGAAGAAGAGCGCTTCGGCGAAACCCTGGAAAACGGCATGAAGATCCTGGATGGCGCGCTGGCCGGCGTGCCCAAGGGCGGGCAACTGGACGGCACCACGCTGTTCACGCTGTACGACACCTATGGCTTCCCGGTGGACCTGACCGCCGACATCTGCCGCGAGCGCGGCGTGGAAGTCGACCTGGCTGGCTTCGATACGGCGATGGCACGGCAACGCGAACAAGCCCGCGCCGCGGGCAAGTTCAAGATGGCCGAAGGCCTGGCCTACGAAGGCGCCGACACGCGTTTCGTGGGCTACGAGTCCATCGAGCTGGACGACGTCAAGGTGATCGCGCTGTATGCGGACGGCACCTCGGTGGACCGCATCCAGGCGGGGCAGGAAGCCGTCGTCGTGCTGGACGCCACGCCGTTCTACGCCGAATCGGGTGGCCAGGTGGGCGATGCCGGTCTGCTGGAGACGGACGGCATGCGCTTCGCGGTCGCCGACACGCAAAAGGTCCAGACGGGCGTATTCGGCCACCACGGCAAGCTGGAATCCGGCAGCCTCGCGGTCGGCGACACCGTCCTGGCGCGCGTCGACGCGGTGCGGCGCGCCCGCACCGTGCGCAACCACTCGGCCACGCATTTGATGCACAAGGCGTTGCGCGAAGTCCTGGGTAGCCACGTGCAACAGCGCGGCTCCCTGGTCGATCCGGAAAAGACCCGCTTCGATTTCGCGCATGACGCGCCCATGACGCCCGAGCAGATCGCCCGCGTCGAAGCCATCGTCAATGCGGAAGTCCTGGCCAACCAGCCCGCGCAAGTCCGTGTCCTGCCGTACGAAGAAGCGGTCAAGGGCGGCGCCATGGCCTTGTTCGGCGAAAAGTACGGCGACACGGTCCGTGTCCTGGATATCGGTTCCTCGCGTGAACTGTGCGGCGGCACCCACGTCCTGCGCACGGGCGACATCGGCATGTTCAAGATCGTCGGCGAAAGCGGCGTAGCCGCCGGCGTTCGCCGCGTCGAAGCCATTACCGGCGACAACACGCTGGCGTGGGTGCAGGCGCAGACCGCCCTGCTGAACCGCGCCGCGTCCGCCCTGCGCGCGTCGGCCGCCGATCTGCCCGACCGCATCGCCCAGGTGCAGGAACAGGTCAAGTCGCTGGAAAAGGACCTGGACCAGGCCCGCAGCCGCCTGGCGTCCAGCGCCGGCAACGATCTGGCGGCCCGCCAGACGGTGGAAATCAAGGGCATCAAGGTGCTGGCCGCCGGCATCGACAGCGCCGATCCCAAGGCGCTGCGCGGCATGGTCGACCAGCTCAAGGACAAGCTCAAGCCGGCCGTGGTACTGCTGGCGGCGTCCGCGGACGGCAAGATCAGCGTGGTCGGCGGCGTCACGGCCGACCTCACCGATCGCATCAAGGCCGGCGACCTGGTGGGCTTCGTGTCCAGCCAGTTGGGCGGCAAGGGCGGCGGACGTCCCGACATGGCCATGGGCGGCGGCAGCGATACGGCGGCCCTGCCGGCCGCCATCGCCAGCGTGCGCCAATGGGTGGATGAACGGCTGTGAGCACTAACCCAGAGACGGGCGCCGGCGTGGCCGATGCGGCGGGGGCCTCCCAGGCGGAGCCGGCGCCGGTCGCGGACCTGGAAATCGACGCGAACGGCCTGGCCTGCCCGCTGCCCATCCTGCGCGCCAAGAAAGCCTTGGCGCAGCTGTCCAGCGGGCAAGTGCTGAAGGTCCTGACCACCGACCGGAACGCCATCCGCGACTTCCAGGCGTTTTGCCGGCAGACTGGCAATGCGCTGTTGCGCCAGGAAGACAACTCGGGACAGGGTGTGCATTACCTGCGCCGCCGTTGACGGCTGCATTTGCCGTCATTCGGTATAGATGCTAGAATCTACTGTTTTTCACAACCAATTCAAGGGATTACCTATGCTGGTGATTCGTCTGGCCCGCGGTGGGTCGAAAAAGCGTCCGTTCTATAACCTGGTGGCGACCGACTCGCGTAACCGCCGCGACGGCCGTTTTGTCGAACGCGTCGGCTTCTACAATCCCGTGGCCAGCGAAGGCACGGAAAAGCTGCGTATCGCGCTGGATCGTGTGCAGTACTGGACCGGCAACGGCGCCCAGCTGTCGCCCGCCGTCGCCCGTCTGGTCAAGGACTATTCGGCCAAGGTTTCGGCCTCGGCCTGATAGCCCTGTTTGCCCAGACAGCGCGCTTTGCCTGTGAACAGGGCAGGGCATCTCGCCCTACGCCTGCTTCCATGACCCGCGCCGCGCAATGAGCAACGCCGCTCCTCCCACGGTGGCACCCGCCGACCTGGTCGAGCTCGGGCGTATCGCCGCGGCCTACGGGGTCAAGGGCTGGGTCAAGATCCAGCCTCATTCGGCCGATGCGGATGTCCTGCTGTCCATCGCGGCAGCCGCGCATGCCACCTCAGCCGGTGCCTCATCCAGGTCCTCCAGGTCATCCTCGCCTGAAAAGCCATCTTCCGCCGCGTCGGCTTCGACCTGGTGGTTGATGCGACCCGCGCTGCCCGGCACCGCCGCCGCGGCATCCGGCAAGACCTCTCCCGCGATCGCCTACGTCGTCAAGGCGGCGCGCGCGCACGGTTCGACCGTCGTCGCGCAACTGGCTGGCATCGACGATCGCGATCAAGCGGAAGCGCTGAAAGGCATGGCCGTCTGTGCGCCGCGCAGCGCTTTTCCCGCGCCCGAAGAGGACGAGTATTACTGGGTCGACCTGATCGGTTGCGCCCTGTATGGCGACGACGACGGCACACCGGTCCTGCTGGGCGTCGTCGACGAAGTCCTGGATAACGGCGCGCACGCCGTGCTGAAGGTATTGCGCCAGGGCACCGGCCCGGCGGGAGACCCGCAACCCCTGCTCGACGCCAGGGGCCGCCGGGTCGAAATGCTCGTGCCTTTCGTCCAGGCCCACATCCGTGCCGTGGACCTGCAAGGCCGCCGCATCGATAGCGACTGGCCGCTGGATTTCTGATGCGTTTCGACGTCCTTACCCTGTTCCCCGACATGTTCACGGTCGTACGGGACCTGGGAGTGACCGGCCGTGCGCACGGCCAAGGTAAATGGAACCTCCAGACCTGGAACCCGCGCGATTTCACCAGCGACGTCCATCGCACCGTGGACGATCGTCCTTACGGTGGCGGCCCGGGCATGGTGATGATGGCGGCGCCCCTGGCGGCCGCGGTGCAGGCCGCGCAGGCGCGCCGCGCCGCCGATGCGCTGCCTACGGCGCCGGTCATCCTGCTTTCCCCCACGGGTCGGCGTTTCGATCAGCCCCGCGCCCACGCACTTGCGGCCTCCGCCGGCGCGCTGCTCATCTGCGGGCGCTACGAAGGCGTGGACCAGCGCTTCATCGACCGCTATGTCGACGAGGAGCTTTCCCTGGGCGACTTCGTGCTTTCCGGCGGCGAGCTTGCCGCCCTGGCCGTGGTCGACGCCACGGTGCGCCTCTTGCCCGGCGTCCTGAACGACGACGAATCGGCCGTACAGGATTCCTTCAATCCCGCCTTGTCAGGCTTGTTGGACAGTCCGCACTACACGCGTCCGGAAGTCTATGACGGCGTGGCCGTGCCGGCGCCTTTGCTGTCGGGCCATCACGCCAACATCGCGCGCTGGCGCCGCGAACAATCCCTCCGCCTGACTGCCGAGCGGCGCCCCGACCTGATCGAGCTGGCGCGCGCGCGTGGGTGGCTGACGCCGCAGGACGAGCGCTTCCTGAAAACCTTGCTGGCCGGCGGCTAGGGGCGGCGGTCCCAGGCCGCCGCCTATGGCGGCGATCAGGCCGAAGGCGCCGGCAGCGGCCGCCGGGCCATCATGCCAGCAGCCCCTCAGGCCAGCAGCCCCTCAGGTCGGCAGCTTGCCCCGTTGCTCGCGCACCTTGGTCAAGGTCTCGGAAAACTGCGCCAGCCGTGCCTTTTCCTGTTCCACCACGGCAGCCGGCGCCCGGTCGACGAAGCTCGCGTTCGACAGCTTGCCATTGGCCTTGGCGATTTCCCCTTCCAGCCGGGCAATCTCCTTGTCCAGCCGTGCGCGTTCCGCCACCACGTCGATCTCGACATGCAGCATCAGGCGCGCGTCGCCGACCACCTGGACCGGCGCGCCGACGTCCGGCAACTGGTCCACCACGTCGACCTGCGTCAGCCGCGCCAGCGCCGCCAGGTAGGGGGCATTGCGCGACAGCAACTGTGCCGGTCCTTGCGCGATCAGCGGCACCTTCTGCGCGGGCGACAGATTCATCTCGCCGCGCAGGGCCCGCACCGCTTCGATCTGGGCCTTCAGTTCAGCTACGTCGGCCTCGGCCTGCTTGTCCACCGCCGCGGGGTTGGCGCGCGGATAGGGCTGTACGCTGACGCTGTCCGGCATTCCCGCCTGCCGCTTGCCGGCCACCACCGACACCTTCTGCCAGAGCTCTTCGGTGATGAAGGGGATGATCGGGTGCGCCAGGCGCAGCACCACTTCCAGTACGCGGATGAGCGTGGCCCGGGTCGCCGCCTGCTGCGCCGGCGTACCGGTCTGCAGCTGCACCTTGGCGAGCTCCACGTACCAGTCGCAGTACTCGTCCCAGACGAAGCGATACAGGGCATTGGCGACGTTGTCGAAACGGTAATCGGCGAAGCCGCGCTCGACCTCCGCCTCCAGTTCCTGCAACTGGCTGACGATCCAGCGGTCGACGAAACTGGTTTCACCCGCCGCCGCCGCAAAATCGTGCCCTTCCGTGTTCATCAACACGAAGCGCGTGGCGTTCCACAGCTTGTTGCAGAAATTGCGATAGCCCTCGCAGCGCTTCAGGTCGAAGTTGATATTGCGCCCCAGCGTGGCATACGCCGACATGGTGAAGCGCAGGGCATCGGCGCCGTATGCGGGTATGCCTTCGGGGAATTGCTTGCGGGTCGCTTTTTCGATGCTGCCGGCCAGCTTGGGATTCATCAGGCCATAGGTGCGCTTGGCGACCAGCGTTTCGAGGTCGACGCCGTCGATCAGGTCCACCGGATCCAGCGTATTGCCCTTGGACTTGCTCATCTTCTGGCCTTCCGCGTCGCGGATCAGGCCGTGCATGTAGACGTGCCGGAAGGGGATCTGCCCCGTCAGGTGCATCGACATCATGATCATGCGGGCGACCCAGAAGAAGATGATGTCGAAGCCCGTCACCAGCACGCTGGACGGCAGGTAGCGTTCCATGTCCGGCGTCTTTTCCGGCCAGCCCAGGTCGGTGAACGGCACCAGCGCCGACGAGAACCAGGTGTCCAGTACGTCTTCGTCGCGCTCCAGCGGACCTTCGACGCCGGCCGCCCGGGCCTGCTCCAGCGCTTCCGCCTCGTCGTGGGCGACGAAGATGCTGCCGTCCTTGGCGTACCAGGCCGGAATCTGATGGCCCCACCACAATTGGCGCGAGATGCACCAGTCCTGGATGTTGTCCAGCCACTGGTTGTAGATCGTCGCCCAGTTTTCCGGATAGAACGTCACCCGGCCGTCCGCCACGGCGTCCAGCGCAACCTGGGTAATGCTCTTTCCGGGGTGCAGCGTGCCTTCCGGCGCCGGCTTGCTCATCGCCATGAACCACTGGTCGGTCAGCATGGGCTCCAGCACGACGCCGGTGCGGTCGCCCTTGGGCTGCATCATCTTGTGCTTTTCGACGCTCTTCAGGTAGCCGTTCGCCTCCAGTTCGGCGACCACGGCCTTGCGCGCCTCGTAACGTTCCAGGCCGCGGAACTGGGTCGGGCCGTTTTCATTGATGTGCGCATCGGGCGTGAAGATCACGATCAGCGGGAGGTCGTGCCGCAGCGCGCAGGCATAGTCGTTGAAGTCGTGGGCGCCGGTGATCTTCACCACGCCCGTGCCGAAATCCGGATCGACGAAATCGTCGGCGATGATGGGGATGTTGCGGTCGCACAGCGGCAGCTCCACCAGCTTGCCGACCAGGTGCTTGTAGCGCTCGTCGTCCGGGTGCACGCACAGCGCGCCGTCCGCCAGCATGGTTTCAGGCCGCGTCGTCGCGATGGTCATGCCGCGCAGCGTCACCGTGTTGCCCTCGCGATCGACGATGGTCTGGGGACCGTCGACGAAGGGGTATTCGATGCGCCACATGTAGCCCTCGGTTTCCTCGGACTGGACTTCCAGGTCGGAAACCGCGGTCAGCAGCTTGGGATCCCAGTTCACCAGCCGCTTGCCGCGATAGATCAGCCCTTCGCGGTGCAGGCGCACGAAGGTTTCGATCACGCCGCGCGACATGCGGTCGTCCATCGTGAAGTATTCGCGCTTCCAGTCCGCGGACGCGCCCAGCCGGCGCACCTGGCTGGTGATGGTGTTGCCCGACTGCTGCTTCCACTCCCAGACCTTTTCCACGAACTTTTCGCGGCCCAGGTCGTGGCGCGAAATCTGCTGCGCGTCCAGTTGGCGCTGGACGACGATCTGGGTGGCGATGCCGGCGTGGTCCGTCCCCGGTATCAATACCGTGTCGTCGCCCAGCATGCGGTGGTAGCGCGTCAGCCCATCCATGATGGTCTGATTGAACGCATGCCCCATGTGCAATGTCCCAGTCACATTGGGTGGAGGAAACTGTATGGCGAAGCTGCCGGGCGTGCCCTGGGCGCCATCGACGTGCCGGCCGGCGGCGAAGTATCCGCGCCGATCCCATTCGGCGTACCAGCGCGCTTCGATCTCGGCGGGTTCGAAGCTCTTGGATAGTTCCTGCGACTCGTTCTGGGGTGCGGCTTTGTTCATTACACGATTCCGGCTGACTGACGGCCCCCGGCCTGTTTTCCACGGGGCAAACCAGCGATTTTAAGATGTAGTCGCGAATCGCGCCGTGCTAGAATGTCCGGTTACTGTAAACCACGTAGAAGTCCCTGTTTTTATTGGAGTTTTCATGTCGACCGTATCCGCCACCCAGCGTACCCTCTCCATCATCAAGCCCGACGCCGTGGCAAAGAACGTTATCGGCCAGATCGTGGCCCGTTTCGAACAGGCCGGCCTGAAGGTCATCGCAGCGCGCATGCAGCAATTGTCGCGCACCGATGCCGAACGCTTCTACGCTGTCCACAAGGAACGCCCCTTCTTCAAGGATCTGGTCGACTTCATGGTCTCCGGTCCGGTGTTCGTGCAGGTGCTGGAAGGTGAAGGCGCCATCGCCAAGAACCGCGACCTGATGGGCGCCACCGATCCCAAGAAGGCCGCGCCGGGCACCATCCGCGCCGATTTCGCCGACAGCATCGACGCCAACGCCGTCCACGGTTCGGATGCGCCGGAAACCGCCGCCGTCGAAATCGCTTTCTTCTTCCCCGAAATCAACATCCACAGCCGCTGATCGCGGTATTGCCGAAGTCATGAACGAAAACGAACGTGTCAATCTGCTGGGCCTGGATGGCGCCGAGCTGGCTGCCCTGGTGCAGCGCTGGGGCGGCAAGCCGTTCCGCGCCCGCCAGCTGCAGCGCTGGGTCCACCAGCGCGGCGCCGACACGTTCGACGTCATGACCGACCTGGCGCGCGATTTCCGCGCGCAGCTCGCGGATGCGTGCACCGTGCAGGCGCTGCCGGTCGTCACCGAGCAGAAGTCCACGGACGGCACCCGCAAATGGTTGTTCGACGTGGGGCAGGGCAATGCCATCGAAACCGTCTTCATCCCCGAAGACGATCGCGGCACGCTCTGCATTTCCAGCCAGGCCGGTTGCACCGTGGCCTGCCGCTTCTGTTCCACCGGCCACCAGGGCTTCAACCGCAACCTGCAGGCCAGTGAAATCATCGGCCAGCTGTGGTGGGCGCGCAAGGTCCTGGAAGGCGACCTGGCCAGCGCCCGCCTGCCGTCCGACAAGGCGGCCGCGGGGCAGCCGGATAGCCGTGTCATCAGCAACGTCGTCATGATGGGCATGGGCGAACCCCTGCTCAACTACGATCAGGTGCTGACCTCGCTGCGGCTCATGCTGGACGACAACGCCTACGGGCTGTCGCGCCGGCGCGTGACCGTATCGACCTCGGGCGTCGTGCCCATGATGGACCGCCTGGCGCGGGATTGCCCGGTGGCCCTGGCCGTATCGCTGCACGCGCCCAACGATGCGCTGCGTGACGACCTGGTGCCGCTCAATCGCAAGTATCCGCTGGCGGAATTGCTGGCCGCGTGCAACCGTTACCTGGAACACGCGCCGCGCGATTTCATCACTTTCGAATATGTCATGCTCGACGGCGTCAACGATGCCGACGAGCATGCGCGGGAATTGATCCGCATCGCCGCGCAAGTGCGCTGCAAGATCAATCTCATCCCGTTCAATCCGTTCCCGCAGTCCGGCCTGAAGCGCTCGCCGTCGGCGCGCGTCCGGCTGTTCGCCCAGCGTCTGATGGACGCCGGCGTCGTCACGACCGTGCGCAAGACGCGCGGCGAAGACATCGACGCTGCCTGTGGCCAACTGGCCGGCGAAGTGCGCGACCGGACCCGCATCACCGAACGCATCGCTGCCCAAAGGCAGGCCATCCCCATCAAGCAGGTCAGCGCCGCTACGCCGGCGCGTCCCGCTGAACGGCGTATCGAGGTGCCGCGGGGAGCGGTTGCGCACCGACAGGAGTAGTACAGTGAGCGAAAATGCCTCCACCCCCGTATCCATCGATCGCAACCTGGATCCGGCCGCGGAAAGCGCGGTGGGCGGTGCGCTGCGCGCGTTGCGCGTAAGCAAGGGCTGGTCGCTCGACGAAGTCGCCGGCCGCATCAAGTTCGCACCGCGCCAGATCGCCGCGCTGGAAGAAGAACGCTGGGCCGATCTTCCCAAGGGCATTTCCCTGCGCGGACTGATCCGCAGCTATGCCCGCCTGCTCGGGGCTGACCCGGAAGCCATCATCGCGTCTCTGGAACCGCATATGCGGGGCACGGCGCCGGCCCGCCTCGCGACCCAGGGTGGCATGCACTCGCCGCGCGGCACGATGCCGGCCGAAGAAGAACGCAGTTCGTCGTCCTGGGGCTGGCTGATCGTGATCCTGCTGGTGATCGTGGCCGCCCTGGTCTATGGCGCCTGGCAGGGCTGGTTGCCCTCGCATTGGCTGCCGGGCTGGCTGTCTCGCTCGGGCCATTGATCGGGCGGCCCGGTCCGCCAACCGCCATGCAACGTACCGACAACGTACCGACATAGGGCCCCGCGGATGCCGGGCCCGCCTGGAAACCAGCATTACCACCATCACCGCGCTTCGACATTCGCCATGCAAGAACCTTCACCGCCCTGCCAGGACCAAGCGCCACCGCCCGTGGGGGCGGAATCCCGCCATCCCACGCGCGGCGTGCGGGTGCGATGGAACGGCCGCGCCGTCACGATAGGGGGCGATGCGCCCGTGGTCGTGCAGTCCATGACCAATACCGATACCGCCGACGCCATCGCCACCGCCATCCAGGTCCGCGACCTGGCGCAGGCGGGATCCGAGCTCGTCCGTATCACCGTCAACACGCCGGAAGCCGCGCGCGAAGTCCCCGCGATCCGCGAACAGCTCGACCGCATGGGCGTGGACGTGCCGCTGGTCGGCGACTTCCACTACAACGGCCACAAGCTGCTCACGCAGTTTCCGGAATGTGCCCAGGCGCTGTCGAAGTACCGCATCAACCCGGGCAACATGGGCGGCGGCAAAAAGCGCGACGACAACTTCGCGCAGATGATCGAAGTGGCCTGCCGCCATGACAAGCCCGTGCGCATCGGCGTGAATTGGGGCAGCCTGGACCATGAACTCATGGCCCGCAAGATGGATGAAAACAACCAGCGCGCGACCCCCTGGGAGGCGCAGGCCGTGATGCGCGACGCGTTGGTGGTGTCCGCCATCAGCAACGCCCGCCGCGCCGAGGAACTCGGCCTGGCTGGCGACAGGATCATTCTTTCCTGCAAGGTCAGCCACGTGCAGGACCTGATCGCCGTCTATCGCGATCTTTCGGCGCGCTGCGACTATCCGCTGCATCTGGGCCTGACGGAAGCCGGCATGGGCAGCAAGGGCATCGTGGCGTCGACCGCGGCGCTGGCCGTCCTGCTGCAGGAAGGCATCGGCGATACCATCCGCATTTCGCTCACGCCGGAACCGGGAGGCGACCGCACGCGCGAAGTCGTGGTGGCCCAGGAAATCCTGCAAAGCATGGGGCTGCGCGCGTTCACGCCCATGGTGGTGGCGTGCCCGGGTTGCGGCCGCACCAGCAGCACCGTATTCCAGGAGCTGGCCGACAGCATCCAGTCGTATCTGCGACGCCAGATGCCGCTCTGGCGCACCCGCTATCCCGGCGTCGAAAGCATGAACGTCGCCGTCATGGGCTGCGTGGTCAACGGGCCGGGTGAAAGCCGCCACGCCGACATCGGCATCAGCCTGCCCGGTACCGGCGAAGTCCCCGCTGCTCCGGTGTTCGTCGACGGCGAACGCACCGTGACGCTCAAGGGCGACCATATCGCCGAGGAATTCCAGGCTATCGTCGAAAACTACGTGGCGCGCCGCTACGGTTCGCAGGTTTCACAATAAAAGTAAAGGGTAGGCGCGCTGCCGCGGACGTCTCCGCGGGCGCGCATCACGACATGACGCAAGCTTTCCAGAAAGTGGCCGCCATACGCGGCATGAACGACGTGCTGCCCGGTGACGGCGCGCGTTGGGAACAGTTCGAGGAAATCGTCCGGAACTGGCTGCATGGCTATGGCTACCGCAACGTCCGCACGCCGGTCCTGGAACACACGCGGCTGTTCGCGCGCGGCATCGGCGAAGTCACCGACATCGTCGAAAAGGAGATGTACACCTTCACCGACGCGCTCAATGGCGACTCGCTGACCATGCGGCCCGAAATGACCGCCGGCATCGTGCGCGCGTCCATCGAACACAATATGCTGTACGACCGTCCGCACCGCGTGTATTCGCTGGGCCCGGTCTTCCGCCACGAGCGTCCGCAGCGTGGCCGCTATCGCCAGTTCCACCAGATCGACGTCGAAGCACTGGGCTTTGCCGGTCCCGACGTGGACGCCGAACTCATCGTCATGCTGGCGCGGCTGTGGAAGCTGCTGGGCCTGACCGATGTGCGGCTCGAGCTGAATTCCCTGGGCCAGCCGGCCGAACGCGCGGCCCACCGGGCGGCCTTGATCGAGCACCTGGAAAAGCATCGCGACGTCCTCGACGAAGACGGGCAGCGCCGCATGTACAGCAACCCGCTGCGCGTGCTGGACACCAAGAATCCCGCCATGCAGGCGATGGCCGACAGCGCGCCGCGCCTGTTCGATTTCCTGGGCGACGAATCGCGCGCGCATTTCGACGGCGTGCGGCAGCTGCTGGACGATGCCGGCATCGGCTATCGCCTGAATCCGCGGCTGGTGCGGGGCCTGGACTACTACAACCTGACCGTTTTCGAATGGGTCACGGACCGCCTCGGGGCACAGGGCACCGTGTGCGGCGGCGGGCGCTACGACGGGCTGATCGAACTCCTGGGTGGCAAGCCCGCGCCGGCGGTCGGCTTCGCCATCGGCATGGAGCGCCTGCTCGACCTGTGGGCGCAGACCGTCCCGGCCGAGCCCGTGCCCGAATGCGAGGTGTACGTCGTGCACCAGGGCGCCGACGCACAGCGCTTGGCCGCCAAAGTGGGCGAACAGCTGCGCGACGCCGGACTTTCCGTTATCGTCCACGCCGGCGCGGCCAGCTTCAAGTCGCAGTTCAAGCGTGCGGACGGCAGCGGCGCCCGGGTTGCGGTTATCCTTGGCGCCGACGAAGTGGCGGCTGGCACGGCCAGCGTCAAGGCTTTGCGCGGGGATGCCGAGCAGCGCCAGGTGCCCCTGGCGGAACTGGCCCAGGCGCTGCGGGGCTGACAGCCTGGCCGCCGGCCCGGCAATACCTGGCAACCCCTCCGGTTATGAAACGTTGATGCGGCAGGACAAGTAAAAAGCATGGCATACGATCTCGAAGAACAGGAAAAACTGGACGCCCTGAAGGCGTGGTGGGCCCGTTACGGCCTGCTGGTCGCCATCGTCGTCGCAGCGGCCGCCGTGGCCTACGGCGGCTGGATGGGATGGCAGGCCTGGCAGGCGCATTCCAGCCGCCAGGCCATGGGCTATTTCGAAGCGCTGGAAGACGCTGCGCGGCTGGGGGGCGCCGACGCCACCGCGCGCATCAAGGCGGCCGCCAGCACCTTGCGCAATGACTACCCCAACACCGGCTATGCCGGCCGTGGCGTGCTCGTCGCCGCCCAGGCCTTGCAGGCGCAGAACGACCTGCAGGGCGCGCGCGAACAGCTCGAATGGCTGGCGGCCCAGCGCAAGCAGCCGGCGCTGCAGCCGGTGGCCAAGCTCCGTCTGGCGGGCCTGCTGCTGGATCAGAAGCAATACGACGCCGCGCTGGCCCAATTGCAGGATCCGCCCCCCGCTTTCGCGGCGCTGTACGCCGATCGCCGTGGCGACATCCTCGCGGCCCAGGGCAAGGTCCAGGAAGCGCGCGCCGCATGGCAGAGCGCCATCGATGGCCTGGGTCCGGCCAACTCCCTGACCCCCGTCGTGCGCCTGAAACTCGATGCCCTGACCGGAGCCTGATTCCGATGTTTACGCTTGCTTTCCGTCGTTCCGCCATCGTGGCGGCGTGCGTTGCCGCCGCGCTCAGCCTGGGCGCGTGCTCGTTGTTTTCCAAGGACGATACGCGCTATGACCCGGCGCCGCTCACCGACTACAAGCCCGGCATGTCGGTGCGCCAGGCGTGGTCGGTTTCGATCGGCAGCGGTGGCGGGCTGGGCTTTTATCCCTCCGTGGTGGGCGAAGCCGTCTACGCCGCGGCGCCCAACGGCATGGTCGGCAAGTACGACCTGCTCAGCGGCCGCGCCATCTGGCGCACCGATACCAAGGCCGACCTGACCGCCGGCGCCGGCAGCGACGGCACGACCACCGTCGTGGCCAGCAATGCCGGCGACGTCATCGCGTACGACGACACCGGCAAGCAGAAGTGGAAGGTGCGCGCCACCAGCGAAATCTCGGAGCCGCCGCTGGTCAACAATGGCCTCGTCGTGGTGCGCAGCGGCGATTACCGCATCACGGCTTTCGA
Organism: Bordetella genomosp. 8; assembly: GCF_002119685.1. Taxonomy (NCBI): domain Bacteria; kingdom Pseudomonadati; phylum Pseudomonadota; class Betaproteobacteria; order Burkholderiales; family Alcaligenaceae; genus Bordetella; species Bordetella genomosp. 8. Next base: position 2,012,562 of record NZ_CP021108.1, read on the forward strand.
CGCACGCAATGGCGATCGCGTCTGGAGCGTCCAGCGGCCCGGACCGGCGCTGGCGCTGCGCACGACCACGCAGATGATCATGGCGCAAGGCCTGGTCATCGCCGGGCTGCCCGGCGGCAAGATGATGGCAATCAGCGCCGACAGCGGCAATGTCCAGTGGGAAGGCACGGTTGCCACGCCCAAGGGCGGCAGCGACCTGGAACGCCTGAACGACGTGGTCGGCGCGCCGCGCCTGATCGGACCGCTCATGTGCGCGGTTGCCTACCAGGGCCGCATCGTCTGCTTCGACGTGTCGCAGGGCGGACGCCCGGTATGGGCCAAGGACTTCTCCGGCGCCGTCGGCCTGGGCGCCGACGACAATGCCGTTTATGCACCCGATTCGCACAGCATCGTGTACGCCTACAGCCTGCGTGACGGCAGCGAACTCTGGAAACAGGCCGGCCTGCGCAACCGCCGGCTCACCGCGCCGGTAGCCATCGGCCCGGCGATCGCCGTGGGCGATTATGATGGCTATGTGCATTTCCTGTCGCGTAGCGATGGTCATCTGCTGGCCCGTCTGTCGGTCGGAGGCGATGCCGTGCTGTCGCCGCTGCAGACGACGTCCCAAGGCGTGCTGGTCCAGACCGGGAACGGCAACCTGGTCATGATCGCCACCAACTGAACCCAAACTGCTCTTCATCCGTGTCCTTAAAGCCTGTCGTCGCTCTCGTCGGTCGTCCCAATGTCGGGAAGTCCACACTTTTCAATCGCCTGACGCGGTCGCGCGCGGCGCTGGTCGCCGATTTCTCGGGCCTTACGCGTGATCGGCACTATGGCGAGGGCAGGGTGGGGGACTATCCCTTCATCGTCATCGACACGGGCGGCTTCGAGCCGGTGGCCAAGGACGGCATCCTGCGCGAAATGGCACGCCAGACCCGCCAGGCCATCGCCGAATCCGACGTGGTGGTCTTCCTGGTGGATGGCCGGGCCGGCGTGAACGGGCACGACCATGAAATCGCCGAGCTGCTGCGCCGTTCGGGGCAGCGCCGCATCCTGCTGGCGGTCAACAAGGCCGAAGGCATGGGCATGGCCGCCACCACCGACTTCCATGAACTCGGCCTGGGCCAGCCATGGCCGATCTCGGCGGCCCACGGCGACGGCATCGTCGATATGATCGAACGGGCCCTGGAAGGTCTGGTCGAGCCCGAACCGGAGCCTCAGCCGGAAGACGCGGACGATGACGGCGAAGCGCCCGACCTGGCCGCTGGCGAGGACGCGCCGCTGCCGGAAGGAAAGTTCAGCGCGCCGGCGCCCGACCACCGCATCAAATTGGCCATCGTCGGCCGGCCCAATGTCGGCAAGTCCACGCTTATCAATACCCTGCTCGGCGAAGAACGCGTCATTGCCTTCGACATGCCGGGCACCACGCGCGACGCCATCGAAATCGATTTCGACCGCGACGGCAAGCGCTACACGCTGATCGATACGGCTGGCCTGCGCAAGCGCGGCAAGGTCTTCGAGGCGGTGGAAAAGTTCTCCGTCATCAAGACGTTGCAGGCCATCGAGGCCAGCAATGTCGTGCTGCTGATGCTGGACGCGCAGACGGAAATCTCCGAGCAGGACGCCCATATCGCCGGCTTCGTCCTGGAAACCGGGCGCGCCGTCGTGGTGGCCATCAATAAATGGGACGGCCTGGATGCCGACCAGCGCGAGCGCATCCAGCGCGAATTCGAGCGCAAGCTGCGCTTCCTGTCCTTCGCGCGGGTGCATACGATCTCCGCGCTAAAGGGCTCGGGCGTGAAGACGCTGCTGAAGTCCGTCAACAGTGCGCACGCCGCCGCCTTCGCCAAGCTGTCCACACCCCGGCTGACCCGCGAACTGCAGACCGCCGTGGAACAGCAGCCGCCGCCCCGCAAAGGCATTTTCCGTCCGAAGATGCGTTATGCCCATCAGGGCGGCCAGAACCCGCCCTTGGTCATCGTCCACGGCAATGCGCTGGACGCGATACCGGATTCCTACCGGCGTTACCTGGAAACGCGTTTCCGCAACGCCTTCGACCTGGCCGGTACCCCGCTGCGTATCGAGTTCAAGTCTTCGCGCAATCCCTACGTGCAAGATAAATAGCAGGAAGGTCTAGCATGAGCCGTTACTGGAGTCCCGTCGTCGCCGGGCTCAGCCCTTACGTTCCGGGCGAACAGCCCAAGCTGGCGAACCTGATCAAGCTCAACACCAACGAGAACCCGTTCGGCCCCTCGCCCAAGGTGCTGGCGGCCTTGCGTGCGGCCTGCGACGACACACTGCGCCTGTATCCGGATCCGGCGTCGGATCGCCTGCGGCAGGCCATCGCCCGGCACTACGACGTTGCGCTGCCGCAGATCTTCGTCGGCAACGGATCCGACGAAGTCCTCGCCATCGTCTTCCAGGCGCTGCTGAACCACGATGCCCCTCTGCGCTTCCCGGACATCACCTACAGCTTCTATCCCGTCTATTGCGGACTGTATGGCGTGCGCTACGAAGCCATCCCCCTGACCGAGGATTTCCGCATCGATGCGGGGGATTACCTGCCCGCCGCCGGCAGGACCGCGGGGCCCATACTTTTCCCCAACCCCAACGCGCCGACCGGGCGCGCGCTGCCGCTGGCCGACATCGAACGCATCGTGGCCGGCAATCCGGACGCGGTGGTCGTGGTCGATGAGGCCTATGTGGATTTCGGCGCCGAATCGGCGGTGTCCCTGGTCAAGCGCTACGACAACGTGCTGGTCGTCCAGACCTTGTCCAAGTCGCGTTCGCTGGCCGGGTTGCGGCTGGGCTACGCCATCGGCAGCCCGGTCCTGATCGAAGGCCTGGAGCGGGTCAAGAACAGCTTCAACTCCTACCCCGTCGACCGCCTCGCCGAAGCCGGCGCCACCGCGGCGATCGAGGACGTGGAATATTTCGAGTTCACCCGCAGGGCCGTCATCCGTACGCGCGATGGGCTGACCGGCTCCCTGCGCGGCCTGGGCTTCGACGTCATCCCCTCCGCGGCCAATTTCGTGATGGCGCGGCACCCCGCTCACGACGCCGCTGCGCTGGCCGCCGCGCTGCGCGAAAGGGGCATCATCGTGCGCCATTTCAGCCACCCGCGCATCGTCCAATACCTGCGGATTTCGATCGGAACGGAGCAGGAATGCGATGCTTTGGTGCATGCGCTGCGCACGATTCTGGTGTGAACTTTTGGTGTCATGTTGCGTCACATCATTCAGTGGCACCGCCCGGGAAAACCCTGTAGAGTAGCAATTTCGGCGTCTGCCAATATCAAAACAACACCCCGAACAACAACACAATGGAGCCTGGCCAATGAGCAATAAAGGGCAAACTCTGCAAGATCCGTTCTTGAACACGCTGCGTAAGGATCACGTACCCGTGTCCATCTATCTCGTCAACGGCATCAAGCTACAGGGGCAGATCGAATCGTTCGATCAATACGTCGTGCTGCTGCGCAATACCGTGACCCAAATGGTCTACAAGCATGCCATCTCAACTGTTGTGCCCGCCCGCGCGGTCAACTTCCAGGTGGAAATCCCTTCTGAATAAACGCTCGACCGGCCGTCGCGCGCGCCCCTGTTCCAAAGGCGGCTGCGCAGGCGGTCCACCGCGCGGCTCCGCGCCGCTCCATGGCCGCAGTGCTTTTCATGCCCGCCGCACTTATCGTGTCGGCGGGCATTTTCACTGTGCGGCCCCGTTCGCAATCGCTCCGTCTGGCGCCTCCGATATGGCGCCCAAGACGGTTCATATTTCCCTGTTTCGTGCCGATCGTTTCGCCCGCGCCGGCCAGGAGGCTGCATGCGCGCTTTGATTATCAGTGTTGATCTGGGCAACCCGGACTTCGACGCCCACGCCCAGGAGTTCGCCATGCTCGCGCGCGGCGCGGGCGCCGAAATTGTCGACACCGTGCTGGCACGACGCGATCGCCCCGACGCCAAGTACTTCATCGGTTCGGGCAAGGTGCAGGAAGCGGTACTGCTGGCCCGCGCGCACGACGCCGACGTCGTGCTGTTCGACCAGCCGCTGTCGCCGGCGCAACAGCGCAATCTCGAGCGTGAATTCAACCTTCGGGTGGTCGACCGCGTCGCGCTGATCCTGGACATCTTCGCGCTGCGCGCCAAGAGCCACGAAGGCAAGCTGCAGGTCGAACTGGCGCAGCTGCAGCATCTGACCACGCGGCTGACCCGCCTGTGGACCCACCTGGAGCGGCAGCGCGGCGGTATCGGGATGCGCGGGCCCGGCGAATCCCAGCTGGAAATGGATCGCCGGATGATCGGCGCGCGCGTCAAGGTGCTGCGCGAACGCCTGGACAAGGTCGAACGCCAGCGCGTGACGCAGCGGCGATCGCGTGCCCGCGGCGGCGCATTGTCGGTGTCCCTGGTCGGGTACACCAATGCCGGCAAATCCAGCCTGTTCAACGCCATGACGCGCGCCGGCGCCTACGCCGCCGACCAGTTGTTCGCCACACTGGACACCACCACCCGCCGCATCTGGATAGAAGGCGCGGGATCGATCGTGCTGTCCGATACGGTGGGCTTCATCCGCGATCTGCCGCCCACCCTCATCGCCGCCTTCCGGGCCACGCTGGAAGAGACCGTGCATGCCGACCTGCTGCTGCACGTCGTGGACGCCGCGAGCCCGCAGCGCGATGAACAGATCCTGGAAGTCCAGAAAGTCCTGAACGAAATCGGCGCGGGAGAAATCCCGGTCATCATGGTCCATAACAAGATCGATCTCCTGGGATTGCCTCCCAGGGTCGAACGGAATGCCCATGGTACGATTGCGCGGGTGTTTGTCAGCGCCGCCGAGCGCGCCGGTCTGGATGCGTTGCGCGCGGCAATTGCACAGACGGGTCAGATTGCGGGAAACAATGCGTCCAATATCCAAACTGTTCAATCTGAATGATCCAGGCTGGGGCCGCGGCAACCAGAACGGTTCCGAGCCACCCCGCCGTCCGCAAGGAGACGGTCCGCCCGACCTCGATGAGGTCTGGCGCGATTTCAACAATCGCATCGCGGCCCTGTTCGGCCGCAAGGGCAACCAGGGCGGCCGCCCCGGCGGTCCCGTGGGCACCGGCGGCAACGGCCCGCGCAATGCGCGCATCGGCGCCGGCCTGATCATCGTGGTGCTGGTCGCCCTGTGGCTGGCCAGCGGCTTCTACATCGTGCAGGAAGGCCAGGTGGCGGTGGTCACCCAGTTCGGCAAGTACAAGAAGACGGCCCAGGCCGGCTTCCAATGGCGCCTGCCGTATCCGATCCAGAATCAGGAAATCGTCAACGTGTCCCAGTTGCGGACCTTCGAAGTCGGTTTTCGCGGCAGCTCGCGCAACAAGGTGCTGCCGGAAGCGCTCATGCTGACCACCGACGAAAACATCGTCGACATGCAGTTCGTGGTGCAGTACCGCCTGCGCGCCGACGGCGCGCCCGATTACCTGTTCCGCACGCGCGATCCGGACGAATCGGTCCGTCAGGCCGCTGAAACCGCCATGCGCGAAGTCGTCGGCAAGCAGCCCATGGATTACGTCCTCTACGAAGGCCGTACCAATGTGGCGACGCAGGTGCAGGCGCTGATGCAGCAGATCCTCGACCGCTACGACACCGGCATCCAGGTCAGCACGGTCGCGATCCAAAACGTCCAGCCGCCCGAACAGGTGCAGGCCGCGTTCGACGACGCGGTCAAGGCGGGCCAGGACCGCGAGCGCCAGATCAACGAAGGCGAAGCCTATGCCAACCAGGTCGTGCCGCTGGCCGCCGGCCAGGCATCGCGCATGATCCAGGAAGCGGAAGGCTACAAGGCCAAGGTCGTGGGCGACGCCACGGGTAATACCGCGCGCTTCAACAGCGTCGTCAGCGAATACCAGAAGTCGCCCGCCGTCATGCGCGAGCGCATGTACCTGGAAACGATGGAGGATATTTTCTCGCGCTCCAGCAAGGTCATGATCGACACCCGTGGCGGCAACAATGTCGTCTACCTGCCGATCGACAAGATCATCCAGCAGGCCGCGCAGGAAGCCGGCAAGCAACCGCCGCCGTCCAATTCCCTGAGCCTGCCCGGCGCGAGCCAGCCGACCATTCCGCCATCGCCACGTCCCATACCTGGGTCATCATCCGGCAACCCCGGCAGCGGCAACACGCTGTCTCGCGATCGCTTGTCGCGCTAACCGGAGGAGCCCCGAACATGCAACGTCTACTGCCCATATTGGTCGGCCTGCTCATTATCCTGGCCGCGCTTTCATCCTGCGTCTTCATCGTCCGCGAACGGGACTACGCCCTGGTGTTCTCGCTGGGCGAGGTACGCAAGGTCATCAGCGAGCCCGGCCTCTACTTCAAGGCGCCGCCGCCGTTCCAGAACATCGTGACGCTGGACAAGCGGATCCTGACCATCGAGTCGACCGATGCCGAACGCATCCAGACTTCCGAAAAGAAGAACCTGCTGATCGACTCGTACGTCAAATGGCGCATCGCCGATCCGCGTCTGTACTACGTCACCTTCGGCGGCAACGAGCGCGCCGCCCAGGAGCGGCTGCAGGCCCAGATCCGCGATGCGTTGAACGCGGCGGTCAACATCCGCACGGTCAAGGACGTGGTGTCGGCCGAGCGCGAAAAAGTGATGGCGGAAATCCTGTCCAACGTCGCCAAGCGCGCCGCGCCGCTGGGCGTACAGATCGTCGACGTGCGTCTGCGCCGCATCGAGTTCGCGCCGGAAATCTCCGAGTCGGTCTACCGCCGCATGGAAGCCGAGCGCAAGCGTGTGGCCAATGAGCTGCGCTCCATCGGTGCCGCGGAAGGCGAGAAGATCCGTGCGGAAGCCGATCGCAAGCGCGAGGAAATCCTGGCCGATGCCTATGCCAAGTCGCAGGCCATCATGGGCGAGGGCGACGCCCGCGCCAGCAGCATCTACGCCGAATCGTATGGCAAGGATCCTGTCTTCTACACCTTCTACAAGAGCCTGGAAGCCTATCGTTCTTCCTTCTCCAAGCTGGGCGACCTGCTGGTCGTGGATCCCACGTCGGAGTTCTTCCAGTTCTTCAAGTCGTCCGTCGGCGTGCCAGGCGCACCCAGCGGCACCTTGGGCGGCATCCCGGGCAGCACGACGCCCGCGACCCCACCGGAAGGCAGGAAATAGCGGAAAGCGGGGTCGGGTACACGGGCTGGCGCGTTCGCCCGAACCATGTACAATACCCCGTAAGCTTTAAAACATTCCGCAGCGGCTGAGCGGGCTTACGCCCCTCAGCCGCTTTTCGTTTGGGTGTTTGGTTTTAGTGTTTCATTTGCGTTTCGCATGGGCGCCGCCCCTGCGATGCCGCTACCGGTATCGCGCGGCGTGGCGTGTATTTCTTCTTCAGGCAAGATCAGGTAAAGAACATGGGTAACTGGTTGCTCCCGGAGCGTCTGGCGGACATTCTGCCCGCGGAGGCCCGGCGCATCGAGGAACTGCGTCGCGAACTGCTCGATCTGTACCGCACTTACGGTTTCGAGCTGGTCGCTCCGCCCCTGGTGGAATATATAGATTCCCTGCTGACCGGCACCGGCACCGATCTGGACTTGCGCACCAGCAAGCTGGTCGATCAGCTTTCGGGCCGGACGCTGGGCGTGCGGGCGGACATGACGCCGCAGGTTTCGCGCATCGACGCGCACCTGCTGAACCGCGCCGGAGTGACGCGGCTGTGCTATTGCGGGACGGTCCTGCATGCGCGGCCGGCGGATCTCCTGTCCAACCGTGAATTGCTGCAGATCGGCGCCGAAATCTACGGCCATGCGGGCGTGGAAGCCGATATCGAAATCCTCCGGCTGGTGCTCGACACGGTGACGATCGCCGGGGTGCGGCAGCCGCGCCTCGACCTCTGCCATCCCGGGGTGGTGCGGGCCATCATCGACGCCGATCCGGCGGCGCGGCCCCATGGTTCGCTGATCCATTCGCTGTTGCGCGACAAGGATATCCCGGGCTTGCTGGATCTGGGTCGTCGTCCGGACGGTCCCAGCGCGCAGACCATACAAACCCTGCGCGCCCTGACGGGCTTGTACGGTGATATCGGTACGCTGGCGCGCGCGCGCGCGGAACTGCCGCCGCTGCCGGGCATCGCGCAGGCCCTGGACGCGCTCGAAGCCCTGTTGCGCGCCTTGCCGGAGCTGCGTCCCAGCATCGACCTGGCGGACGTGCGCGGCTATGGCTACCACTCCGGCGTGACCTTCGCCCTGTATGCCGAAGGTTGGCACGATGCGCTGGTCAGCGGTGGGCGTTACGACGACATCAGCCGCGTATTCGGTCGCGCCCGGCCCGCGACCGGCTTCAGCCTGGACCTGCGCAAGCTGGCTGCCGGGTTGCCACCGGCGGAGCGCTCGCGGGCGGTACGGGCGCCCTGGGGCCAGGATGCCGCGCTGGTCGCGGCGGTCCGGGCCTTGCGGCAGGCCGGTGAAATCGTCGTGCAGGTCCTGCCGGGCCATGAGCACGACCAGGACGAATTCATCTGCGACCGCGAATTGGCGCTGCTGGACGGCGCCTGGACGATTCGCAATCTTTGACTCATCCCTCAGCAAGAGGGCCCGACGGAATCCGCGGTTTGCCGCGAAACTCGATATTCATTTTCGATCATGAGCAAGAACGTAGTCATCATCGGCACCCAATGGGGTGACGAAGGCAAGGGAAAAATCGTCGACTGGCTGGCGGAGTCCGTCCACGGCGTCGTGCGTTTCCAGGGCGGCCACAATGCCGGCCATACCTTGTGGATCAACGGCAAGAAGACCATCCTGCGCCTGATTCCGTCCGGCATCATGCATGCCGGCGTGACCTGCTACATCGGCAACGGCGTGGTGCTTTCCCCGGAAGCGCTGCTCAAGGAAATCGAAGAGCTCGAAGCCGCCGGCCTGGACGTCCGTTCGCGCCTGCAGATTTCCGAGATCTGCCCGCTGATCCTGCCTTACCACGTCGCCATCGATCAGGCCCGCGAACAGCGCAAGGGCGAAGGCAAGATCGGCACGACGGGGCGGGGCATCGGCCCGGCCTACGAAGACAAGATCGCGCGCCGCGCGCTGCGGGTGCAGGATCTCTTCGAGCCCGCGCTTTTCGACCAGAAGCTGGAAGAGCTGCTGGACTACCATAACTTCGTGCTGACCCAGTATCTGGGTGGGCAGGCCGTGTCGGCCAGCCAGGTCCGCGACCAGGCCATGGCGCTGGCGCCGGCGATCGCCCCCATGGTCCGCGATGTGTCCAGCAACCTGTTCGCCGCCCAGAAGGCCGGCCAGCGCCTGTTGTTCGAAGGCGCCCAGGGTGCGCTGCTGGACGTCGACCACGGCACCTATCCCTACGTCACCAGCAGCAACTGCATCGCCGGCGCGGCCGCGGCCGGCGCCGGTGTCGGCCCGCAGTCCCTGGACTACGTGCTGGGCATCACCAAGGCGTACACCACGCGCGTCGGTTCGGGCCCGTTCCCGACCGAACTGCTGGACGAGGTGGGCGCCCGGTTGGCCAACATCGGCAAGGAATTCGGCTCGGTGACCGGCCGCCCCCGCCGTTGCGGCTGGTTCGACGGCGCCGCGCTGAAGCGCTCGGTGCGCCTGAACGGCATCTCCGGGCTGTGCATCACCAAACTGGACGTGCTGGACGGGCTGGAAACGATACGCCTGGGCGTCGGATATCGCGTCAATGGCGAATTCCGTGACGTGCTGCCTTATGGCGCCGTGCAGGTTGCCCAGGCCGAACCGGTATTCGAAGAGCTGCCGGGCTGGTCGGAGTCCACGGTGGGTATCACCGAATACGAAAAGCTGCCTGCTGCCGCGCGCGCCTACCTGGAGCGCGTCGCGCAGGTGTGCGAAGTGCCGATCGACCTGGTTTCCACCGGCCCGGACCGTACCGAAACCATCGTCCTGCGCCACCCCTTGAAAGGCTAGGAGCGTATCGCCATGGCTTTGCCCAGTACCGACAAAGACCTCTGGGTCAGTTGGGACGAGTACCACCGCCTGATCGAACAGCTGGCCCTGAAGGTTTACCAGTCCGACTGGAAGTTCGATCAGATCCTCTGCCTGGCGCGGGGCGGGGTACGGGTGGGCGACGTGCTGTCGCGTATTTTCGATGTGCCGCTGGGGATCCTGGCCACCAGCAGCTACCGTGAGGCGGCCGGCACCAAGCAGGGCACGCTGGATATCGCCCAGTTCATCACCATCACCCGCGGCACCCTGTCGGGCCGGGTCCTGCTGGTGGACGATATGGTCGACACGGGCCTGACCTTCAATCGGGTGCTGGAGCATCTGCGCCAGCAATTCCCCGCCATCACGGAACTGCGCAGCGCTGTTCTGTGGTGGAAGGGCCACTCCCAAGCTGTCCCCGATTACTACATCGAAAAGCTGATGACCAATCCGTGGATACACCAGCCTTTCGAGGAATACGACAGCCTGCGCCCCCATCAACTGGAAGCCTGGACCAGGAAAGGCTCGACGTCCTGATCCTGGCCGTGCTAGAATCTCCTGTTACCGAGCGGGCTTTGTTCCTTCCGTTGAAGGCCTGGCCCGTGACATCTTTGTCCGTGACATCTGTCCAACTCTCGTTCAAACCTATGCCTATTGTCCGTCTGAAGGAAAACGAACCGTTCGAAGCTGCCCTGCGCCGCTTCAAGCGCACCATCGAGAAAACGGGTCTCCTGACCGAACTGCGCTCGCGCGAGTTCTACGAGAAGCCCACGGCGGAACGCAAGCGCAAGCACGCCGCCGCGGTGAAGCGCCACTACAAGCGGATTCGTAGCCAACAGCTGCCCCCGCGCCTGTATTGATTTTCCGGATCGATCTCAATCGATCCTAGTCGGTTGATCCCGGACTCATTCATACAGGAACTTCTCGCCCGAGTCGACGTTGTCGATGTTGTCGGGCGATATGTGCAGTTGCGCAAGGGCGGGGCCAATCTCCTGGGCCTGTGCCCCTTTCACAACGAAAAAAGTCCTTCCTTCACGGTAAGCCCCACCAAGCAGTTCTATCACTGCTTTGGTTGCGGCGCGCATGGCAGTGCCATCACTTTCCTGATGGAGCACACCGGCGCCAGCTTCCCGGAAGCCGTACGCACGCTGGCGGGTTCCGCCGGCATGGCCGTACCGGAAGAAGACCGCAGCCCCCGCCAGCGCGCCGAATCGGCGCGGCGCAAAGAAGAAGTCTCGCGTCATACCCAGGTATTGGAAGCCGCCCAGGCGTTCTACCTGAAGCAACTGCGCACGTCCGCGCCGGCGATCCGCTATCTGAAACAGCGTGGGCTGACGGGAGAGATCGCCCGGCATTTCGGCCTGGGCTGGTCGGGCACCGATCGCCAGGGCCTGGCCCAGGTATTCAGCCGCTATGACGATCCCGTGCTGGTCGAATCGGGCCTGGTCATCGAGGCCGAAGACGGGCGCCGCTACGACCGCTTCCGGGAACGGGTCATGTTCCCCATCCGCAATGCGCGCGGCGTGTTGATCGGTTTCGGCGGCCGCATCATTGGCAAGGGCGAGCCCAAGTACCTGAATTCGCCGGAAACGCCCATCTTTTCGAAAGGCCAGGAGCTCTATGGCCTGTGGGAAGCCCGGCAGGCCATACGCACCGAAGGCCAGGTCATCGTGGTCGAAGGCTATATGGACGTGGTGGGCCTGGCGCAACTGGGCCTGGGCAATGCCGTCGCCACGCTGGGCACGTCGACCACGCCGGACCACGTCAAGAAGCTTTTGCGCGCCAGCGACCGCGTGGTGTTCAGCTTCGATGGCGACAAGGCGGGGCGCCGCGCGGCATGGCGCGCATTGCAGGCCTGCCTGCCGGTGCTGCGCGACGATATCAATCTTCGCTTCCTGTTCCTGCCCGCGGAGCATGATCCGGACTCCTACGTCCGGGAGTTCGGCGCCGAGGCCTTCCGCGCCTCGTTGGGTGAGGCGACCGCCTTGTCGCGCTTCCTGCTCGACGAGCTGGCTTCCCGCCACAACCTGGCCGAAGCGGAAGGCCGGGCTGCCTGCATGCATGAGGCCAAGCCCTTGCTGGCCGCGATTCCCGCCTGCGGGCTGAAAACGCAGATAGAACGCGAACTGGGCAAGCTGGTGCAATTGACGCCGGAAGAAGTCGCCCAGGCCCTGGCGCAATCCACGCCGCCGCACCCGATGCCGGCGGCGGTCGCCCATGGCGCGGCTGGGGGAGTGCCCCGCCACGACGCCGATGCGCCGTTCGACATGGACATGGACGGTCATGCGCCGCCCGATTTTTCCTATGAGCCTATCGCCGATGGCATGGCGGAGCCGGCCTGGGAGCCAGGGGGCGGCGAAGGCAAACGCCGCTTCGGCGGTCGCGGGTTCAACAGCGGCGGCCGTGCGGGTGGGCAGGGTGGGCAGGGCGGCAAATGGTCTCGCCGGGACGACAGGGACAAGGTGGGTGGCGTGGTCGAACCGCGCCGGCCCGTGCCGACCATGGCGAAACGGCTGCTGCGGCTGTTGTTGTCGCATCCCGAGCTGGTCGATTCCATGGGGGACCAACAGCTTGAAGTATTGGATCACGGGCCCCATCTGGGTATGGTGCGCGATCTGGTGGTCCTGGCGCAGCGCAGTGGGGCGCGCCACCTGGGTGCGCTTCTGGAAGCGGCGGAACCTGAGTCGGACATCCAGTTGGTGCTTCGCAGCATGAGCGCCGACCTGGTGGGTGAGGAAGAGCTCCCCGACCCGCAGGCCGAATGGGATGATGCCTTGCACCGCATCGAATTCGTGGCCATCCGGGCCGAAATCGACGAATTGGCGCGGTCAGGGCTGCAAACTGAAGAGGATCGGGACCGTTATCAGGAACTTTCGAGGCGTTTGGCCGCAATTAAGCATGCCGGCAGCAGCTCAATAGGGTAAAATCAAGGGTTTTCCTGACGGTGCACCGCAAAGCGGAGCCCTGGACTGCAATACAGCGCCGGCCTGAACGGAATAAACCCGAGTGGAATTAAACCAGAGGCAGATCGAGAACCAGACCGGTGCCGGCCTTGTCTAATTGGGATGATGTGGTCCGCTGTAGTACGACGTGTGTGGTCCGCGTGTTGTCCGCGTGTTCCATGTGGCCGACGGGTGTGACGGCTGGTGTTCACGGAAGTGCGGTACCGCATGGGATGCGTTGTCTAGCTAAGGGTTATGTCGTAGACGATTGCAGCCATTCTACCGAAGGCAACGTAACAAAGCATTGACACGGCATTACCCAAGGTACCAGAAATCAGGAAAGGCAGGGCCCAATTGATCGGTTGGCGCGGGACGGAAATTCCCGCGTGACGGATCGGGGATGGGACGGAAGCCGCGGCACATGTGCCGGAAGACTGCAAGACAAGGTGCTGCACTACGCCAATTTACGGCTCGCAGCCTCGCCCCTGGAGGGCTTTCTGCAATCTTCGCGCATGGGTCGTGACGTACGGCCGATTCCCAAGCACTGTTGTTAGTTTTAAAAGTACGCGTCTTGACCCGGCCGGGGCATAGCCCGGGCCGTCGATAGCGGTGCGGCAGGCTTTTCGCCTGCAACGACCACGGAAGCGACTATGACCAAATCCATCGGCAAAACCTCCTCTGCAGTTGAAATGGCCGAAGAAGCCAAAACGGCCAGGCGCGCTGCCAGCAAGGCGGCGGAAAAGACATCGGCCAAAGCGGCCGTCAAGGTTGCGCCCAAGTCCGCTGCCGTGAAGACGCCCGCCGCGAAGAAAGCCGCCAAGGCGGATACGCCCGAGAAGGCCGCGAAGGCGAAGAAAGCCGAAGACAAGCTGGCCGAACTGGTCGGTCGCCCCGCGTCCGTGCCCAGCGGCCGCCGCCCCGGCCGGCCCGCCAAGAACCAGAACAACGACGATGCCGACTTCGGCGACGCCGGTGACGGCGAAGGCGAAGTGTTGCCCGAGCTCAAGCCGGTCAAGCGCGGCGGCAAGCGCGGCAAGGGCGATCCCAAGGATCTGATCGCTCGCGGTCCCGTCAGCGCGGAAGAATACGAAGCGCGCCGCAACCGCCTCAAGCAGCTCATCAAGCTGGGCAAGGACCGCGGCTACCTGACCTACGGCGAAATCAACGATCATCTGCCCGATGACCTGGTTGACGCCGAAGCCATCGACGGCATCATCAGCACCTTCAGCGACATGGGGATCGCGGTCTACGACCAGGCCCCGGACGCCGAAACGCTGCTGATGAGCGAAAACGCGCCGGTCGCGTCCAACGACGATGACGTCGAGGACGAAGCCGAAGCCGCGCTGACCACGGTGGATTCCGACTTCGGCCGCACCACCGATCCCGTCCGCATGTACATGCGTGAAATGGGTTCGGTCGAGCTGCTGACGCGCGAAGGCGAAATCGAAATCGCCAAGCGGATCGAGGATGGCCTGAAGCACATGGTCATGGCGATCTCCGCCTGCCCGACCACGATCAACGAAATCCTGGCCCACGTCACCCGCGTGCGTGAAAGCCAGGCGCAGATCGACGAAGTCGTCGACGGCCTGGTCGATCCGGAAGACGGCGAGGAATACGCCGGCGCCGGCGTCACGGCTGAAGAGGACGAGAACGACGACGGTCCGGCCGGCGGCATGAGCAGCAAGCAGCTGGAAGACCTGCGCGTCAAGGCGCTCGCCAAGTTCGACGAAGTCGCCAAGCAATTCGAAAAGATGCGCTCGGCCTACGAACAGAACGGCTATCGTTCCGACGCCTACCTGAAGGCGCAGGAAGCCATCCAGAATGAACTCATGGGCATACGCTTCACCGCCAAGATGGTGGAGCGTCTGGCCGACACCCTGCGCAACCAGGTCGAGGAAGTGCGCCAGCTGGAACGCGCCGTCCTGCACACCTGCGTGGATCGCGCCGGCATGCCGCGCTCGCACTTCATCAAGGTGTTCCCCGGCAACGAAACCAACCTCCAGTGGGTGGTGGAAGAAGTCGCCGCGGGCCATCCGTACGCCGAAACCCTGGAACGCCAGGTGCCGGCTGTGCAGGAACTGCAGCAGAAGCTGATCGACCTGCAGGCGCGCGTGGTCCTGCCCTTGAAGGATCTGAAGGAAGTCAACAAGCGCATGGCCACCGGCGAAGCCAAGGCTCGCAAGGCCAAGCGCGAAATGACCGAGGCCAACCTGCGTCTGGTGATTTCCATTGCCAAGAAGTACACCAACCGTGGCTTGCAATTCCTGGATCTGATCCAGGAAGGCAACATCGGCTTGATGAAGGCGGTGGATAAGTTCGAATACCGTCGCGGCTACAAGTTCTCCACGTATGCCACGTGGTGGATCCGCCAGGCCATCACGCGTTCGATCGCCGACCAGGCCAGGACCATCCGTATCCCGGTTCACATGATCGAAACGATCAACAAGATGAACCGGATCAGCCGCCAGATCCTGCAGGAAACGGGCGCCGAGCCCGATCCCGCGACCCTGGCGCAGAAGATGGACATGCCGGAAGACAAGATCCGCAAGATCCTGAAGATCGCCAAGGAACCGATCTCCATGGAAACCCCCATCGGCGACGACGACGATTCGCACCTGGGCGATTTCATCGAAGATACGGCGACGCTGGCGCCTTCCGATGCCGCGCTGCATGGTTCCATGCGCGACGTCGTCAAGGAAGTGCTAGACTCTCTGACTCCGCGCGAGGCCAAGGTCTTGCGCATGCGCTTCGGCATCGAAATGAGCACCGATCAGACGCTGGAAGAAGTCGGCAAGCAATTCGACGTCACCCGCGAACGGATCCGCCAGATAGAAGCCAAGGCCTTGCGCAAGCTGCGTCATCCCAGCCGTGCCGACAAGCTCAAGAGCTTCCTGGAAGGCCAATAAGGGTAAGGGCGCGCCCGCAAGCAGGATAAAAGATCAATAAGGGCCTCTAGCTCATGCCTGGTTAGAGCAGCGGACTCATAATCCGTTGGTGCCGAGTTCGACTCTCGGGGGGCCTACCAGTTAAATCAGGGACTTAAAGCGGCTTAGGCCGCTTTTTTCTTTTGGGTGCTGGGGCATTTCTTGCCAGTCCTCGCCACTGCATCTCGTAACGAA
The DNA here is from genome assembly GCF_002119685.1 of Bordetella genomosp. 8. Taxonomy (NCBI): domain Bacteria; kingdom Pseudomonadati; phylum Pseudomonadota; class Betaproteobacteria; order Burkholderiales; family Alcaligenaceae; genus Bordetella; species Bordetella genomosp. 8. The sequence continues at coordinate 2,028,528 of NZ_CP021108.1, forward strand.
CGGGCGGCCACGTGGGCGTAGCGCTTGGTGCTTTGGGCGCTCTTGTGCCTCAGGATCGCGCCCACGGTGTTCAGGTCGACATGCTGGTTGATCGCTACGCTGGCTTGTCGCCTTCTCGGAGGGCAGCAAAGAGCCGTTGCTGATCCTGTTCGGCGCCCTCAGCGGAGCCTCCGGGAGTGTCATGGGCTACTACTTTGGCGCGACGGTCGAGGCGAAGAAAGCCGCTGCTGGGAAGTGATTTGATAATCCGGTCGCCCATCCGAATCCCTGGCTTCTCGATAAGCAAGAACGACACATAGGATACCGGGATCACGATGACGAGAAGGAGGCCGAACATCGCTGGGTAGGCCACGAGTGCCGGCAGCTTCCCATAGACGAATGGCGCTGCACGCTCGACCAGCAGGCAGGCCGCTGCATGCGTTAGATAAATCGAATAGCTGATGTTGCCGGCGAAGACCAAGGGTGGGTTGACCATCGCCCGAATAGGTGCCATGCCCAATCCAAGGATCAGAGCAGCGCAAAAGGCTGCTCGCAGGTACAGGGAATGGCCAATCTGCTTGACCTCAAACGGGTAAGCCAGGAGCCAGAACCCTCCAAATGCCGCCGCGATAAGCCATAGGCCCAGTATTCGTGACCGTGGAAGCGTGCGGTATAGATGGTAGGCGATCACCCCTATGATGAACACCGGCATCTGATTGACGATGCTGGTATAAGGGTATGGGTACGAGATTCCCCCCGTTGCTATCCTCCAGGCCTGCGCGACCGCGATGGTTGCAATGAGCCATGCCAGGGACGACTTAAGGCTTCGACTGGTAGCGAACACGAGCGGGAACAGAACGTAGAACAGCATTTCCGTCCCGATTGACCACCCAGAATATGCCAGGCTCCACTCGTAGCCAGGCGCCAGGTTGAATAGGAACAAGACGTTTAAAAGGATGGCATTGCCGGTTGGCGACACCCCGAAAAGCCAATATCCGATCAGGGCTGTCCCGATCACCCAGACATAGAAAAGGGGCGCGATCCTGAAAAATCGGCGGATGAAGAAATTCCGAACCGGTGCATCCTCTCTGCGCGTATCCATGGACATGGCTAGCGTGAAGGCACTTAGTACGAAGAAGAGGGTAACCGCCGTTCCCCCAAACGATATTGCCGGCCTGAGCCAATCAGGGGCAGAAACAGCACCGTGAGAGTTGAATGTCAGGTGCAGGAGCGCCACATACAGCGCCGCCCATCCCCGTAGGGATGATATGAAGTCCAGGCGAGCATGACCGCCGACATGGAGAGGGTCATTCATGGAGGCCCCTGTTTGGCATCCGCGAATTCTACGCTCAAAAAAGACCGCCCCGAAGAGCGGCAAGCTAGTGGGGAAAGTTTGCCACATCGGGCGCAGAACAAGCATAGGGTGTGTCTGCGGCGGAGGACTTTTCCCTTATAAGAAAAGCCCCCGGCATACGCCTACAGCGCATCAGCGACTCATAATGTTGGTGCCGAGTTCGACTCTCGGGGGGCCTACCAACAAATCGAGGGCTTACAACTTCCGGTTGTAAGCCCTTTTTCTTTTTTTCCGGCCAGATTCTTTTCCTGCTTAAATATGTGAACCTTGTCTTACCCAGGCATCGAATAAGCATGGCATTGGCGGATACCCCCGGATCGGCGGCGCGCAGGATATGGAAACTGGACGCGGGGCTTTTTCACATCGAAAGAGCGCAATCCGTGGCGCCTTTGCCGATGCCTATCGATGCCCCGGTCGCCAAGCGTACCTCCATCATCGTGCAGGCCAGGCCGTTCCGCTCGCACAAGCTATGGCGTTCGGGCAAGCTGGTCTATCAGGGCGCCCATCACGCCGGCGGCTTGGCCATCACCAATATGGAAGAAGAGTGGAAGTGCCACCACTTGTCCGCGTTCGACAACTTCCGCATCCAGCTCAGCCACGACGACCTGCGCGAATTCGCCGCCCGTAACGGCGCCGGGCGCGGCTTCGTGCTGCGCAATCCCGCAGGGGCGATCGACCGCACGATGCAGTCGCTGGCCGTCGCGCTGGCGCCGGCGCTGCATGCGGAATCGGCGTTCAGCCGCCTGTTCGTGTCGCACATCACCAGTGCCATGATGGCCCATCTGCTGGCCACCTACGGCCAGGACGTCCGCCGCGGCCGGTCGGTGCCGGCGCTGACGCCGTCGCAGCAGCGGCGGGTGCTCGACTATATGCGGCACCATGCGGCCAGCAATATCTCCGTCGAGGAAATCGCCGCGCATTGTGGCATTTCGGCCGGGCATTTCACCAAGGCTTTCCATCAGTCGGTCGGACTGACCCCCCATCAATGGATGCTGAAGACGCGCGTCGAGATGGCGAAGGAGCTATTGCGCGGCGACGGCCATATCGCCGCCGTGGCGACCACCTGCGGTTTCGCGGACCAAAGCCATTTCAGCCGCGTATTCAAGAAGTTCACCGGCTATTCGCCAGCCCGCTGGCGGCTGAAATAAGCCCGCTGGGGTGAGGCCGGGCGCGGCGGGACGGAGAGCGCGGTTTTGTACCGATCCGCGCATTTTTGTCCAATACCGCACTGGCGACGCACGGTATCTTGCGCGGCACTAATCGCCAGCAGGCGGCGCGGCGGTTCGTCGGTATCGATGACTTCGTGCCGCCACATTCAAGGAGTCAACGCCTATGTCTCCCGTCAACCGCCGCCAGTTTCTCGCCGGTGCCGCTGCCGCGCCGGCCGCACTTGGTTCCAGGAGTTTTGCCATGACCGCCCCGTCCGCGCCGGATCTGATTCTCGTCAATGGAAAGTTCAGTACGCTGGACCGCGCCAATCCGCAGGCCGACGCCGTCGCCGTGCAGGATGGCCGCTTCACCAGCGTAGGCAGCCGCGATGAGGTAATGAAGCTCGCCGGCGCCCAGACCCAGGTCATCGACCTGAACGGCCGGCGCGTCATTCCGGGCCTGATCGACAGCCACATGCACATCATCCGCGGCGGGCTGAACTACAACATGGAGCTGCGCTGGGACGGTGTGCGGTCCCTGGCGGACGCGATGCGCATGCTGAAGGACCAGGTGGCGCGTACGCCCGCGCCGCAGTGGGTGCGCGTGGTCGGTGGATTCACCGAACATCAGTTCGCGGAAAAGCGCCTGCCGACGCTGGACGAATTGAACGCGGCCGCGCCGGACACGCCGGTGTTCATCCTGCATCTCTATGACCGCGCGATCCTGAACGGCGCGGCCCTGCGCGCAGTCGGCTATGGCAAGGACACGCCCAACCCGCCGGGCGGCGAAATCGTCCGCGATGCCCAGGGCAATCCCACCGGCCTGCTGCTGGCCAAGCCGAACGCCACGATTCTGTACGCGACGCTGGCCAAGGGGCCCAAGCTGCCGCTGGAGTATCAGTTGAACTCCACGCGCCACTTCATGCGTGAAGTGAATCGCCTGGGCGTCACCGGCGTCATCGACGCGGGCGGCGGCTACCAGAACTATCCCGATGACTATGCCGTCATCGAGCAGCTCCATGCGGCGAACCAACTGACGGTGCGCCTGGCCTACAACCTGTTCACGCAGAAGCCCCGTGAAGAACTCGCCGACTTCCGCACCTGGACCGCGTCGGTGAAACCAGGGCAGGGCGACGACCTGTACCGCCACAACGGCGCCGGTGAAATGCTGGTCTACACGGCGGCGGACTTCGAGGACTTTCGCGTGGAGCGGCCCGACATGCCGCCTTCCATGGAGGGCGACCTGGAACCCGTGATCCGCCTGCTGGCCGAGAAGCGCTGGCCGTGGCGTTTGCACGCGACGTATGACGAGACGATCTCGCGCGCCCTCGACGTCTATGAAAAGGTTGCGCGCGACGTGCCGTTCGATGGCCTGAACTGGTTCTTCGACCATGCGGAGACCATCTCCGACCGCAACATCGACCGCATCGCCGCGTTGGGCGGCGGCATCGCGGTTCAGCACCGCATGGCCTACCAGGGTGAGTACTTCGTGGAGCGCTACGGCGCCAGGGCGGCCGAAGCCACGCCCCCCGTCAAGAAGATGCTGGAGAAGGGCGTCAAGGTAGGCGCCGGCACCGACGCGACGCGCGTGGCGTCGTACAACCCCTGGGTATCGCTCTACTGGCTGACCACCGGCAAGACGGTGGGCGGCCTGGCGATGTATCCCCAGGCCAATGTGCTGGATCGGGAAACGGCGCTGCGCCTGTGGACGGAATCCAATACGTGGTTCTCGTCCGAGGTCGGCAAGAAAGGCCAGATCAAGGTGGGCCAACTGGCCGATCTCGCGGTGCTGTCGGCGGATTACTTCTCCGTGCCGGGCGACGAGATCCAGGACATGACTTCCGTGATGACCGTGCTCGGCGGCAAAGTCGTCTATGGCGACAAGGAATTCGACAAGCATGCGCCCGAGATCCCGCCGGCCATGCCGGATTGGTCGCCGGTGCGGCACCACGGCGGCTACCAGCCGCGGACGCCGGCGCGCGCCCAGGCGGCCTTGAAAACCATGTGCGGATGCGCGAACAGCTGCGGCGTCCATGGCCATGCGCATGCGCGTTCGTGGCTCGCGGGCACGCCGACGGCCGAAGCGTCGACCTTCTGGGGGGCGCTGGGCTGCTCTTGCTGGGCGTTCTGACGGATCGCGGAGACCCACCATGGAAAGATCACACGCGATCCCGACAAGGCACGGCGGCCGCGCGCTGCCGCGGTCCCTGCAATGGGTGGCCTTGCTGCTGCTCTGCTCCGCCTACCTGCAGGGCGGGCTGGTCAAACTGTTCGACTTCGCCGGCGCGGTCGCCGAGATGCAGCACTTCGGCATGGCGCCTGCCGCGCCCCTGGCCGCGGCGGTCATCGCGCTGGAGCTTGGCGCTTCGGCGATGATACTGTCAGGCTGGCGGCGCTGGCTGGGTGCCCTGGCGCTGGCGGCTTTCACGCTTGCCGCCACCTTCCTGGCGCTGCGGTTCTGGAGCGCGCCGCCCGACGCCCGATTCATGATGGCGAACGCCTTCTTCGAACACCTGGGACTGGTGGGAGCCTTCCTGCTGGTGGCCTGGCACGATCTGAACCGCCGCCTCAACACCGGAGCCGAAACATGAAGGTTTATCTGATTTCCCTGGGTGCGGGCGTGCTGGTGGGCATCATTTATTCGTTGCTGGGCGTGCGCTCTCCGGCTCCGCCAGCCATCGCGCTGATAGGGCTGCTCGGCATGCTGATAGGTGAGCAGGTGCTGCCGCCCGTCAAGCGCATGATCGCCGGCGAACCGGTCACCACGGCCTGGTTCCGGCAGGAGTGCGTGCCCAAGATAACCGGGGCCCCGCCCGCGGAATCGACGCGTGTCGCGGCGGCCTGCGATAGCGGCAAGGAGCAGCCATGATGGCGCAGCCGCCCGGATCGTCCCCCACCATGAAGGCCGCGTCCCCGACGGCTGCCGCGGCAGACCCGCCGGCCTGGTTGCTGTCGTTTACCGCGGGCTACGTCGACGTCGTGGGCTTCGCGGCGCTGTTCGGCCTGTTCACCGCCCATGTGACCGGCAACTTCGTCATGATAGGCGTCCAGCTCATCGGTGCGTCGGAGGGACTGCTCGCCAAACTGCTGGCATTGCCCGTTTTCGTGGTGGCTGTGGGCGGCACCCGGTTGTTGGAAGCATCCCTGCGTCGCCGGGGGATGCCCGTCGTGCCGATCTTGTTCGGCATGGAGGGCGTCTTGCTGGCCCTGTTCACGGCGGCCGGCCTTGCCGCGCAACCCATGACCGACCCTGGCGCGCCGGTGGTCGTCATCTGCGGCATGCTCGGCGTCGCGGCAATGGGCATACAGAACGCCATGTCCCGTACGGTGCTGTCAGAGGCCGGTCCGACCACGATCATGACGGGCAACACGACGCAGATCGTCATCGACGCCGTCGACCTGCGCAATGCGTCGCCGGAGGCGCGCGCGTCGATACGGCGTCGACTCGGCAAGATGGTGCCCGCCGTGGCAGGTTTTGCCGTGGGCGCCATTATCGGCGCCCTGGCCTTCAAGCAGTTTTCCTTCTGGTGCGGCCTGTTACCCACGGCCATCCTGCTGATATCGGCCATCCGGCATCCACGCGAAAAAATCGCCGCATAAGAAAAAAACGCCACGGCCGAAGCCGTGGCGACAATTGCGCTACGTTCGCTCGTACGGATGCTGCGTTACCGCAAAAAGCGACGCGCAACAGTACCAAAGCACTCTTTAGTACAAACGCCGGGGGCGGTCCGCCTCTGTAACGTAATGCTCCTTGCATTTTTGTATGCACGCAGATGCAAAGCATTGGTTTGTCTGGCTTCACGACTATCCTGACGATCAGCTTGGCGTACCCTCGTATACGGCTCGATACAACCTTGCAACTGGTCGGACCTCTTCCTCGGGAAATGCTGCGGTAAATAACCGTGATCCCCGAAGGGTGGGGTCGCCGGCCCATTCGCTGTGTCCGGCTGCCCCACGGATAAAATCGCCCGTTTCGTACATGGCCCGCAGACCGATATGACAGAGAACCCACGCATTCCAGATCAAGCCTCGCTGCCCGAATTGACGTTGCGGGGCATCATCCTGGGGGTGCTGATCACCGTGGTGTTCACGGCTTCCAATGTCTATCTGGGCTTGAAGGTGGGCCTGACGTTTTCGTCGGCCATCCCGGCGGCGGTGATTTCCATGTCGGTGTTGCGCCTGTTCCGCGATGCCAACATCCTGGAAAACAATATGGTGCAGACCCAGGCGTCCGCGGCCGGCACCTTGTCGGCGGTGATCTTCATCCTGCCCGCGCTGGTGATGATGGGACACTGGCAAGGTTTTCCCTTCTGGCTGACGCTGGCCGTCTGCGCCGCGGGCGGGATGCTGGGCGTAATGTTCACGATTCCCCTGCGGCGCGTGATGGTGGTGCAGAGCGACCTGCCTTATCCGGAGGGCGTGGCGGCGGCGGAAATCCTGCGGGTGGGCGCGTCGGCCTCCGTCAGCCACGGCGGCGCACGTCGCGGCCAGGGTACCGGGTTGGCGGACATCGCCACCGGTGGCGTGGTCGCGGCGGCGGTCAGCTTCGCCAGCAGCGGGCTGCGGGTGCTGGGCGACGGCGTCAGCATCTGGTTTTCGGCGGGAGCCGCCATCTTCCACATCCCCATGGGCTTTTCCCTGGCCCTGTTGGGTGCCGGCTACCTGATCGGCATCGTCGCGGGCCTGGCAATGCTGACGGGACTGCTGATCGCATGGGGAGTGTCCGTACCCGTACTGACGGCGCTGCATCCCATGCCCGCGGGCACGACGCTGGCGGCTTATGCCACGAGCCTGTGGTCCTCACAGGTACGGTTCATCGGCGCGGGCGTGATCGGCGTCGGCGCCATCTGGACGTTGGCGACATTGGCCGCCCCGATGGCGCGGGGGCTGAAGACCACGTTTTCCGCCATGGGCGCGCGACAGGGGCAGGGCGGCAGGGACGTGCCCCGCACTGATCGCGACCTGCCGGGCTACTGGATCGCGATGATCAGCCTGGCCATGGTGGTCGTGCTGGTCCTGACTTTCCATGCCTTCCTGTCCGGCGCGCCACTGGCCGCTGCGTTGACGTGGCGGCTGGTCGCCGCGGCGGTCGTCTTTGCTTTCGTATTCGGCCTGCTGGTGGCCGCGGCGTGCGGCTACATGGCGGGCCTGGTCGGTTCGTCGACCAGCCCGATCTCCGGCGTGGGCATCGTGGCCATTGTGCTGGTCTCGCTGCTGATATTGGCCATCACCAGTCACGACGGATTGCTGGCAACTGAATCCGGACGGCAGCTTGCCATCGCGGTGGCGATCTTCACCACGTCCGCGGTGATCGCCGTGGCGTCTATTTCGAACGACAACCTGCAGGACCTGAAAACCGGCTGGTTGGTTGGCGCCACGCCGTGGCGCCAGCAGGTCGCGTTGCTGATAGGCTGCGTGGCGGGCGCGGTGGTCATCTCGCCCATACTGGAGCTGCTCTATAACGCCTACGGTTTCGCGGACGCCTTGCCGCGCGCCGACATGGACCCCTCGCAGGTCCTGTCAGCGCCGCAGGCCACGCTGATGCTCGCCATCGTGCGCGGCATATTCACGCATCAATTGAATTGGACAATGATCGTGATCGGCATGGGAGTCGGTGTCGCCTTGATCGTGGTGGACCAGATACTCAAGCACACCTGCAAGACCGCGCGCATGCCGGTCCTGGCCGTGGGCATCGGCATCTACCTGCCACCCACGGTGAGCGCGCCCCTGGTGCTGGGCGCCGTGCTGGCATGGCTGGTGTCGCGCGGCCTGCGCCGCCGGATCGACGCGGGGCAGGCGGACGCCGCGGCCGCCGAGGCCGTGGATCGCCGCGGTACCCTGATCGCGTCCGGCTTGATCGTGGGCGAGAGCCTGGTCGGCGTCGTCATGGCCGCGGTGATCGGTGCGAGCGGCAAGGAAGCGCCCATGGCGATCGTCGGTGCCGGATTCGCGACCATCGCCTCCTGGCTGGGGCTGGCCGTGTTCCTGGCGGTTGCCTGGCTGTTCGCCCGGCGCGTGCTCGCCGTCGCCGCGCGGCACTGAGCGCGGGCGCATGCGTTAATCGTGGTAGGCCAGGCGCAGCGGCAGGTCTTCGCGTTCAGCGAGGCGGCGGCTGGCTTCTTCGACCAGTTCATCTTCGGCGGCGCGCAGCGCGGCAACGCCGCTCAGGCCGGTGCTGCGCTCCACCCGTCGCAGGACGTCGGTGGTGCAGCGGCATGCCACGTATCGATGTCCGGTTTCGAGCCAGAACACGGCTCCGTCCTCGACCACCGCTATTTCCCAGATCGCCGCCATCGCATCCTCCCTAAGTCCAGGGTTAACATTGCGCCCGGGAAACGTGGCCCGGACATATGGGTTATTCGCTGATGAGTGCCCAGTCTAGGCAGCCTCATCCCTGTCGGGTATCAGATGGACGTACTACGGCTCCCGTACGACAGGCCCATGCCGTACAACAGACGATGCATGTCGGGCCCGGACACTCATGCGTGACTGAACCTTATTCGCTACCGATGGACTAAGGCTCACGGCTTTTTCGTCCCCAATCCGTGGAATTTTTGTAAAGAATGTCTAAGAAGCTACTTGTCGTTTTGTGGTCCGCCGCAGTCCTTTGCACCACGGATGCCGTCCTGGCCGCGGCTCCCGCCACTACCCCTTCGTCGCCGCAGGCCGCCGCCCCCGCGCAGGCCGCGTCCACCTTGCCGCCTGCCCCTGACGCGCCTACGCCGGATGCCCGGTCGTGGCTGCTGCTGGACGCCACCAGTGGGCAGGTCATCGCTTCCAATAATCCCGACGAGCGTGTGGAACCCGCGTCGCTGACCAAGATCATGACGTCGTACCTGATCTTCCAGGCGCTGCGCGACAAGACGCTGAACCTCGATCAGATGGTGACCATTTCGGCGAACGCCTGGAAGGTCGCGCCGGGAAGCTCCAAGATGTTCCTGGAGCCGGGCATGCGCGTCAGCATCGACGATCTGCTGTCGGGCCTGTTGATCCAATCGGGCAACGATGCCGCGGTCGCGCTGGCCGAGGCCGCCGCCGGCTCCGAGGCTGCCTTCGTGCAGCGCATGAACGAAACCGCCGAACGCCTGGGACTGAAGTCCTCGCACTTCAACAGTCCGCATGGCCTGCCGGATCCGCAAACCTATTCCACCGCGCGTGACCTGGCGACACTCACCTCGCGCGTGATCCGCGATTTCCCGGATCTTTACGTGCGCTATGACCACGTCAAGTCATTCCGTTTCAACAACATCACCCAGCCCAATCGCAATCGGTTGCTGTGGAGCGATCCCTCGGTCGATGGCGGCAAGACCGGCCATACCGAGGCGGCCGGCTATTGCATGGTGGCATCCGCGGTGCGTCCCGGCGCGGCGGGGCAGCGCCGCCTCATCGCGGTGGTGATGGGTACGCCGTCGGACAAGGTGCGGACAGCGGCCACCGGCATGCTGTTGAACTGGGGCTTCCAGAACTACGAAACCGTGAAGCTCTATGCCAAGGGCCAGTCGCTGGGCAACTCCACGGTGTGGAAGGGCCAGCAGGCACAGGTGCCGGTGGGTTTCGATCGCGACGTCTATGCCACCGTGCCGCGCGCATGGGTACCGAAGCTGCAGAAAATCGTCAATCGGCAGGGGCCGCTGATCGCGCCGCTGCCCTTGGACAGCCAGGTGGGCACCGCGGATCTGCAGATCGACGGCCGCACGATCCAGAGCTACCCCATCGTCGCCCTGCAAGCCGTGGAGTCCGCCGGGATGCTGTCGCGCGGCTGGGACGGCATGCGGCTGTGGGTGTATGGCCTGATGAACGAAAAGCCGCCGGCATGATGGCACCCTCGTCGCTGCTGACGTTATGGCAGAATCGCCTGTCATAGCGTCAGCCGGATCGACACTTGTGGGCATCTTGCTGGCTTTTCGTTAATCCGGGTCACGGTCATGATTCTCTTCCGTTCAAGCGAAAGAGAAAAACATGACAAGATTGATCGATGTTCCCGGGATGGCCGCGCTGATGCGGCAGGTCGGCATCGCCCCTTTCATGCGCGAGCTGGCGCAACGTATACGGGCTGATTATCTGCGCTGGCCCGAATTCGAAAAATCCGCCCGGCTGGCGTCGCATTCGGACGTCGGCGTCATCGAATTGATGCCGGTGTCCGACGCCGCGCGCTACGCCTTCAAATACGTCAACGGGCATCCTGGCAACACGGCGCTGGGTTTGCCCACCGTCATGGCCTTCGGCGTGCTGGCCGATGTCGCAACGGGTTATCCCCGTCTGCTTGCCGAGCTGACGCTGACTACCGCGATGCGCACGGCCGCCACCTCGGTCGTGGCCGCCGCGGCCCTGGCCCGGCCCGGTTCGCGCACCATGGCCCTGATCGGCAATGGCGCGCAGAGCGAATTCCAGGCCATCGCTTTCCACGACATGCTGGGCGTCGATGAGATCCGTATATTCGATGTCGACGAGCAGGCGACCGCCAAGCTGCGGCGCAACCTCGCGACGGCCGCGCCCGCCTTGCGCGTGGTCGTGGCTCGCGATACCGCGACGGCCGTGCGCGGCGCCGATATCGTCACGACGGTGACGGCCGATAAAGCCTATGCCACCATCGTGACACCAGACATGATCGAGCCCGGCATGCATATCAATGCCGTGGGCGGCGACTGCCCGGGGAAGACCGAAATCCATCCGGACATCCTTCGCCAGGCACGCGTGATCGTCGAATATGAGCCTCAGTCGCGCGTGGAAGGCGACGTGCAGCAATTGCCGCCGGATTTCCCGGTCGTGGAGTTGTGGCAGGTAGTGGGTGGCCAGCAGCCCGGTCGCGAGTCCGCGCGGCAGGTCACGGTGTTCGATTCGGTGGGCTTCGCGCTGGAAGATTATTCGGCGCTCTGCCTGGTCGCCGAGCTGGCGGAAAAGCATGGCATCGGCATGGCGCTGCCCTTGATCGCGACTGGCGAGGATCCCAAGGACCTGTATGCGTTCGCGCTGGACGGAAACGGCAACGCGCTGCGCGTTGCGGCGTAGGCGGGGGCCGGCCAGTGCGCGGCGTCGCCATCGCTACTTGTACACGGCCAATAGCAGGTTGGTCTCGGAGTTGGCGATGCCCTTGATGCGCCGCAGGTCGCGCAGCACGCGGTCGAAGGTGGCCAGATCCTGCACGCGGATTTCCGCGACCAGGTCCCAACGTCCGCTGGTCGAATGAACCTGCACGACCTCCGGCAAGCGGCGCAGTGCCGATAGCACCGCATCGGTTTCGTTTCCCCTGACCTCTATCAGCGTCATCGCGCGGACGCCTTCGTCCTCGGTTTCGCTACGCAGGCGTATGGTGAAGCCCAGGATGGTTCCGCCGCGCACGAGGCGATCGATGCGGTTATGAACGGTGCCGCGCGACACCGACAATTTTTTCGCCAGGGTCGCGGTGCTCAAGCGGCCGTTATCGCGCAACAGCGCGATGAGCCGGCGATCCAGATCGTCCAGGACTTCTTGCATGGGGCCTTGCGCGTTGCGGGGGCATGTACGCCCCCCGCATTCCTTGTGATGGCGGGGGCTGCGCTACTGTAGCACCCCGGACTTGCAGGCCGAGCCTGGCCGCGCCCCCTTGCTATCCCCGCGCCGCGGGGGCATTCGACGTTTCGCGCCGCTTGCGCTAGAATCTTTGATAGATCAATTATTGATGCATCCATAAAATGGCTCCCCGCGCTCCCGCCACGCCGCACTCCGCCGGCCAGGTGTTGCCGTTCCGCCAATCGCTGATGGCGATGCTGGGCATGTGTTTCGTGGTCATGATGGTGGCCATCGACCAGACGGTCGTCGGCACTGCCTTGCCCACCGTCGTCGCCGAACTGAAGGGCTTCGACCTGTATGCGTGGGTGGCGACCTCCTACCTGCTGACCTCGGTTATCACCGTTCCCATCTTCGGGCGCCTGGGCGACTACTACGGCCGCAAGCCCTTCGTCGTGTCGGCCATCGTGGTATTCACCGCCGCGTCGGCGCTGTGCGGGGCCGCCGACAGCATGCTGTTCCTGGTGATCGCGCGCGCGCTGCAAGGCATAGGCGGCGGCATGCTGGTGGGAACGGCGTTCGCGTGCATACCCGATCTGTTTCCGGATTCCTACGTGCGCCTGCGCTGGCAGGTCATGTTCAGTACGGCTTTCGGCATCGCCAATGCGGTCGGGCCGTCGCTGGGCGGGTTCCTCACGGAGTACTACGGCTGGCGTTCGGTGTTCTACGTCAACATCCCGGTCGGTCTCCTCGGCTTGTACTTCGCCTGCCGGCATCTGCCGCACCTGCGGCACAGCGACCCCAACCAGAAAATCCGTCTGGACTGGCCCGGTGCGCTGTTGATCGCGCTGGCGCTCGGGGGCCTGCAGCTGGTGGTGGAGCTCTTGCCGGGCAAGGGCGTCGACAGCGTGACGGTGTCGCTGGCCGCGGCCAGCGTGGTGGCCTTCGGACTGTTGTTCTGGTGGGAGCGGCGCTGCGAACAGCCGCTGCTGCCTTTCGACATGTTCCGCAATGCCAGCCTCGCGCCCTTGTTCGTGCTGGCCCTGCTGGTCGGCGTGTCGATGTTCTCGCTGCTTTTCTACGCGCCCCTGCTGCTGCAGGGCGGCTTCGGGCTATCCCCCAAGGATGCCGGCTTGTTGATCACGCCCATGGTGGTGTGCATCACCGTGGGCAGCATCGCCAACGGCCGCATCGTCACGCGGATCAAGAACCCGAACAATATGTTGTATGTCGGGTTCCTGCTGATGTGCCTGGCCACGGCGGGCGTCATTTCCACCCACAGCTACACGCCGGGCTGGCTCATCGCCACCTATATGCTGGCCGCCGGACTGGCCCTGGGCTTCATCATGCCCAACCTGACGGTTTTCGCGCAGGAGACGGCGGGCCGCGCGCATCTGGGCATCGCCACCGCTTTGCTGCAGTCGCTGCGCATGGTCGGCGGCATGGTCGGTACCGCGGTGGTGGGCACCATGGTCAACCACAGCTATGTCAGCGGCGTGCGTACGTCCCTGGAGAGTGGCCAGGCGACGCGCTGGCTGGATGCCTTGGACGATCCGCAGATACTGGTCAATCCTTCCGCGCAAGCCCAATTCCTGCAGCAGGTGGCCGCCGTGGGCCGTGACGGCGCGGCCTATCTCGAGGCGGCCCGCGTGTCGCTGGTCGGCGCCATCCATGACGGACAGATCATCGTGCTGGCGATATGCATCCTGTCGCTGTGGTTCGTGCGCCGCGTGCCTCCCGTACGCCTGACCCGCCATAGCAAGGTCGCCAGCGCCCCCGCGGAGTAAACATGCCGAAGGAGCAACAAGGGCTGCATACGGTGCAGATGCTGGGCCAGGCCTATCGCGCGATGATGGCGGCCTTCGAGGCGAACGTGGGCCACGCCTTGCCGCGCTGGCGCATCCTGCTCGCCCTGCATGAGGCCGGCGCGTTATCGCAGAAAGTGCTGGCTGAACGCTGCCGCCTGGATCCCGCATCCCTGACGCGGCAGCTGCAGGCCATGGAAGCCCTGGGCTGGATCAGCCGCACCGTCGACGAAAACGACAATCGTCTGATCAACGCCGTGCTCACGCCGCAAGGCAAGCGTGTGGTTGCCGATGCGCTGCCGCGACGCGCGGCGTTTTTCGACCATGCCATGCAGGGGCTCACCGCCGAACAGATCCGGAGCTGCCACGAAGTCCTGGCCACGCTGGAGGACAATTTCAAGGCTGCCCAGCAACGCGTGGCAGGGTGATGCCTGGCAGGGTAACGCGTGTCCACGACGGTCCACGAAAGAATGCCGGCTCCCATACGGGAGCCGGCATTCTTTCCCCCGCGGACTGGACGCTATATGGCGCCAACCAGCAGCAGCACGATGACGATGACCAACACCAGTCCCAGGCCGCCGCTGGGGTAGTAGCCCCAGCTGCGGCTGTGCGGCCAGGTGGGCAGGGCGCCGACCAAGAGCAGAATCAAAATGATCAACAAGATGGTTCCGAGAGTCATGTCATTCTCCTTATGCCGGTTGAAAGACCGAACAACCGATAGGCGATGCGCGATTCGCATCACATCTGACGATGAGCAAAAATCGGACCCGACTTACAGCTGCAAACACCATCGGCGAGAAAAAGCAAATCATCCGTACGAAGGATGTTGCCCAAATACGTCGCTAATCCTTAAGCGTTACACACTGACATATGCCGCTTCGATACGATAAGTCGACCATCGCACGGAGATCGGACATGACCTACGATAACAACGCCATTAACGATCGCGCCGCGCATGTGATCTGGTTCGAAACCTCGGCCGGCGCCAGGACGATCAAGGCCGGCGTTTCCTGGGAATTACTGCGGGATCGCTTCGGCGCCCGCATGGAAGAAGAAGACCTGCTGACGGCGTATCGCGGCAATAGCCGTATGCTGCACGCGCTGGCGCAGCGCAAGTTCCTGGAAAGCCATCCAGTGCCTGTGATGCTGGGCCAGTCGGACTTCGCCGACGAAGGCCGGCACGGCCGGTAGGTCTGGCGACGCGGGCGTCTCTCAGTGCTTGCCGCCCACGATACGCCCGAGCGTCTTGATCGCCGCCTGCAGTTCCGCGCTCATGGGATGCGAGCAACTGACACGTAAAAAGTGCTCGTAGCGATCCGAGTTGGAAAACATGCGACCGGGCGCGACGCGTATGCCGTCCCGCAACGCCAGTTCGAATACATCCTTGGACGAACGCGCGTCAGGCATTTCCACCCATAGCAGCATCCCGCCCCGGGGCACGCTCAGGCGCGTCCCGCGCGGGAAGTGTTCCGCTATCGCGTGCGCCATGCCTTCGCGCTGTGTCTTCAGCCGCCGCCGCAGGCGCATCAGGTGGCGATCGTAGGCCTTGGATTGCAGGACTTCCGCGATGGCGAGCTGCGGCGTCGCGCCGTTCGGGCGGCTTTGGACGAATTTCAGCATGGCCAGCCGGGCTTTCCAGCGGCCGCCTATCATCCATCCCAGGCGTGATCCCGGCGCCAGGGTCTTCTGCATGGACGCGCAGTAGATGACGTTGCCGTCGCGGTCCCATGCCTTCGCGGCGCGCAGCGGCTCGTCGCCGTCCGCCAGCGCGCCGTAGGTGTCGTCCTCGATCAATGGAATGGCCTGGCGCTCGCACAGCGCGACCAGCCGCGCCTTGTCCTCGTCCGGCATGATGCTGCCCAGCGGGTTGTGCAGGTTCGGCACCACCACCACCGCCTTGATGTCGGCGTGGGTCTGGAAAGCCAGGTCCAGGGCCTCGATCGACAGCCCCCGCTGCGGACTGGTGGGAATTTCCAGCGCGCGCATGCCCAGGCTGCCGATGACCTGCAGCAGTCCGAAGTAGGCCGGCGATTCCACTGCGATGGTATCGCCCGGGCCGGCCACCGCGCGCAGCGCGATGTTCAGCGCTTCTATGCACCCATGGGTAACGATGATGTCCTCGGGGCTCGCGTTGATGCCGGCGTCCAGTGCGCGCCTGGCCAGCGTCGCGCGCAAATAGGGATGGCCCTGGTGCGGCGCCGGCCGCGCCAGCGATTCCGGATAGCGGCGCACGGCGCGCAGCATGGCCTGCTTCAACGCGTCGACGGGGTAGGCGTCCGGTGGCGCGACCGAGTTGGCGAAATCGACGCGCGGCGGATGCATCGCGCTCTTGGCGATGAAGTCGGAAACGCGGTCATGGATGCCGACGTAGGATGCGGCGTCCAGGACCTGGCGCGTGTCCGGCTCGTCGACCGGCAACAGCTTGGCGCGCTGGGTCTTGAGCACGAAGTAGCCGGAGCGCGGCCGCGCTTCGATCAGGCCGTCGTCCTCCAGGCTGCGACAGGCTTGCAAGGCGGTGCTGATGCTGACCTGGTGGAGCCGGACCAGGGTGCGCACCGATGGCATGCGCGAGGTGGGGGCGAGGACTCCGGAATAGATTGCTTGCCGGTAATGTTCGGCCAAACGCTGATACAGAGGCTGTTCCATCGCTCAATCATTGCGTACGCCAGCAGAGACGCAACAGGCACAGTTGTAGAGGAATCTGACGGTAACAGAAATCCTAGATGTCAATTGCTTCCGTGCACAAATCTCGGTCCTGTACCTGGGACGTCGCGCAGACGGCGCCTAAGCTGCACAGGTCTGGCAACACACTTGGAGGTAATTGTGAAAACGCATCGCGCCGACTGGGATATTTCGCTTTCATGCGGTGAAACACGCGTGGTTTATCTGCCACGGCGTGCGCTTATCCTGGGAGTCAAAGGGCAGGTGACTGTCGTTGAACGTGTGGGTGGCATCGGTGATGGCGGCTTCAGCCTGTGCATTCCGGTACGTGCGGGCGAATCGCACGAGCTGACCTATGGCGGCCAGGTGCTGGTCCGTGCCACGCAGGTTTCCAATCTGCACATCGTCCCGCCGCAGCCGTATTTCGCGGTATGGCGCGCGCGCTGCGCGCGCATGTTCAAAGGCTTGCAGCAAACGGCTTCCGCCGTCAGCCGCCACCTGCACGGCGCATGAAAGGCGTTTCAGGCGGCGCGCGTTCCGTGGCGTGCGACGATATCCCGTGCGACCGCTTCCGCGATCTCGATGCCATCGATGGCCGCGGAATAGATTCCGCCCGCATACCCGGCGCCTTCCCCGGCCGGGTACAGTCCGGCCGTGTTGATGCTTTGGCAGTCGTCGTCGCGGCGCTTGATGCGCAGAGGCGACGAGGTACGCGTTTCGACGCCGGTCAATATCGCATCGCCCATGGCATAACCCTTGATCTTGCGATCGAACGCCGGCAGGGCTTCACGGATGGCTTCGATCGCATAATCGGGTAAGGCGGTCGACAGGTCGGTCGGCGTCACGCCAGGCGTATAGGAAGGTTGCACCGCGCCCAGTGTGGTCGACGGCCGCCGCGCCAGGAAGTCTTCCACGCGTTGTCCCGGTGCGAGATAGCCGCCGCCGCCCAGCTCGAATGCGCGCGATTCCCAGAACCGCTGGAAGTCGATACCCGCCAGCGGGCCGCCCGGGTAGTCGTCCGGGGTAATGCCCACCACGATGCCCGCGTTGGCATTGCGCTCGGCGCGCGAGTACTGGCTCATGCCATTGGTGACCACGCGATTCGGCTCGGAAGTGGCGGCCACCACGGTCCCGCCAGGGCACATGCAGAAGCTGTACACCGACCTGCCGTTGTTGCAGTGATGCACCAGTTTGTAGTCCGCGGCGCCGAGCACGGGATGGCGCACATGCTTGCCGAAGCGGGCGCGGTCGATCAGGCTTTGCGGATGTTCGATGCGAAAACCGATCGAAAACGGCTTGGCTTCCAGGTAGACGCCGCGCTCGTGCAGCATCTGGAAGGTATCGCGGGCGCTATGGCCGACCGCAAGCACGAGATGCGTGCAGGGCAGGTATTCGCCGCCGGCCAGCGTCAGGCCGCGCACCCGGCCGCCGTCCAGGTCCAGGTCTTCCACCCGGCTCTGGAAGCGGACCTCCCCGCCCAGCGCCTCGATGGACGCGCGCATCTTCTCCACCATGCTGACCAGGCGGAACGTGCCGATGTGAGGCTTGCTGACGTATAGGATTTCTTCCGGCGCGCCGGCCAGGACGAACTCTTCCAGCACTTTGCGGCCCAGATGGCGAGGATCCTTGATCTGGCTGTAAAGCTTGCCGTCGGAGAACGTCCCCGCGCCACCTTCGCCGAACTGGACATTCGACTCCGGATCCAGCACCCGCTTGCGCCAGAGGCCGAATGTATCCTTCGTTCTTTCCCGTACAGATTTGCCCCGCTCCAGAATAATGGGACGAAAACCCATCTGCGCGAGGATCAATCCCGCGAACAGGCCACAGGGACCCATGCCGACCACCACAGGGCGGGACGCGTCGGGAGCCATGGCGGCGTTCGCGACGAATCTGTACTGCATATCAGGCGTTTCGGCGACGTGCGGATCGCCAGCACAGTTGGCGCGCACGGCCGTCTCGTCGCGCAGCTGTACATCGACGGTATAGACCAGCTGGATGTTGTCGCGCTTGCGGGCGTCGTAGCCGCGGCGGTAGACATGCAGGGATAGCAGATCGGAGGGGGGGATGGCGAGGCGCTTGGCGACGGCTTGGGCCAGCGCCGGTTCGGGATGATCAAGCGGAAGCTTGACTTCGGAAATACGTAGCATGGTGTGGGAATCCGGCGCCGCTTATGGCGCATAGGGCGCGGGCGCCCGATGGGCCCGCAGGCTGCAGTGTAGCAAGCAGCCAGGGCCCATCGCGGCTCAACGCGGCTATTCCCCCAGCCGCCCTCCGCCTTGCGGGGACGGGGGCGAATCCGGCGGATCGCCAGGCGTGGGTGGATCGCCGGGAATGGGCGGCTCGCCCGGGGCGGGTTCCCGGTGAGGCGCGTCCGCGATCAGGTCTTCGACGACATGCGCCGAGCTTGGCGTGCGCGGATTCAAGGTATTGGGCGCGATGGACATGGCGATCCCCCTGTGTGGATGGACCTTGCAAGTTGCAAGCGCCATACCCGTATGGCCGGCCAGGGGCAAGGGCGAATGGTCTGAAACTGCTGGGCACGAGCCTTGCTGAGAGGTACACGTCTGGATGGGCGACCAAAGCGTCCAGGATCCGGAAACTTCCATCCATACGACTCCATAAAGGAAAGACCGATGAAAAACAAAGCCATTCTCGCTGTTCTGCTCGCCGTTGCCGCCCTGTCGGCCGGCTGCAATACCGTTTCCGGCGCTGGTAAGGATATCGAGCGCGGCGGTGAAAAAATCCAGGGCGCGGCCGATCGCAATAAGTGATGCACCAGGCGCTGACGGCCCCGTCTAGGACGGGGCCGCCGGTGTCATGTCTGTTTCGTGCGTGTGGTTACGTTGAAATCCGCTGGAGGCGATAACAATGTTCAGAACCATGCCCTCGCTTACGCCGGATCAATTCCGTTGGTTGAAGGAATTGCGTTCGCGTGCGTCGCTGGTGGGATTCGAGATACCCGAACCCGTGCGGGGACAACTGGCAGCCTTGAATTACATCGAGGACCGCGACGGCAAGTCGACGGTCACGCGGCCCGGCGCGGCCGCACTGGGTTCGTATCGCGAGCCGCTTCGTCCTTGAGCCGGCTCGGCTGGGCTGGCGATGCCTCGACGTAGCTGATGCATAATCCACGCTTCATCTAGGAACGTGGAGCAGGGTAATGCCCGGATGCCGTCCATTGCTGTTCGCCGCGCTGGCATTGCTGGCCGGCTGCGCGTCGGGTATCGAACCCGGCGGCAATTTTCCCGCCGTGACCTTCGACGTCGCCACGCCGTACGATGCAGCCTTGCGCCGTGGCAGCGAGTTCGTGCGGATCTGCCATACCGCGCCGGAGCACCCGTATGGCGTGGAGTATCGCGACACCATGACCCTGGACGAGAAGTTCGCGGTGGGTCGCATCGTGGTCATCAAGGTGCCCGAGCCCACCGTCCATCTTGAAGTCCTCGAGTTCAAGCCCAAAGGCAAGACGGACGCCACCGTGACGGCCACGGTGGTGGGACGCGACATCTGGGACCAGAAGGAGCTGGAGGCCGTCCAGCGGTCCATCGAAACGGCGACGCCTGTCTGCCGGCCCGCTAGCTAGGCTATTTCGACTCATCCTTGGTTTCGGATTCCGACAGATCGGAGGCCTCGTTGGCGTAGACGTCGTTCTCCGGGCGTGGGATGCCGGGGTCGCCAGGATCCGACAGGGCCCTGCCGTCGCGCGGCATGCCGGCCACGGTCGGCGATTTGTCGGGTTCCGGCAGGATACGGGTGCCGCGGCGCGTAGCTTCGTCGGCATTGCGGATCGAGTTGCGGGGATCCTGGGCGTTTCGAGGCGTGTCAGGCATAAATGCTCCTGCGGTTCAGAAAATGTTCGAGTCGCGCACGTGCTTCTTGTACGGGGCCGGCTTGGTGTTGTCCGCCCAGCTGCCATCCCCGCGGGTTTCCTCTTCAGGCTGGCTGGCGTCGCGGGCTTCATCGGGTGTGCTGGCGGTGGGCGCCGGAGGCAGGTTGGGGACATCGACGGGGGAGTCCGGTGGAAACACCCGGCCTTGCTCGCCGGCTTCCTCGCGCCGGGAACCTTTGTCGCTGGCCTTACCGGCTGATGTTGGCTTGCTCATGATGGGCTCCTGTCATATTCGATATCGGGCGCAAGGCGCGTTCCCGTCACACCCAATCCCCGCTATGCTTGCGTCTGCCGCCGTTCACGCCATGGAACCATGGATTACACAGATCACCCCCGCTCTTCCAACGCCTATCAGGCGCTGACGTCCCACGCGCTCTCAGGCTTTCGTTTCCTGGGCTGGATCAATGGTATCGCCGCGCTGATGCTGCTGGCGTTTTCCCTGGGCGTGGTGGGCGGCGACGTCGATCCGCCCGATCTGCGGCAGCCCATCGCCGCGTATGCGCTGGGGCTGGCGGCCTGCGCGATCGGCGTCCTGTTTTCCTATCTGGCGCACTTCAGCATCTTCCGGCAGATCGCCGCCGGCCGCAGCGGCAAGGGCCATTGGTTGCCGCTGGTCCTGGCCGCGCTGGCGTATTTCGCCAGCGTTGCCGCATTCGTGATGGGGTGTTGGGGCGCGGCCACCGCGGCGGCCGATGCCCCGCAGAACGATGTTTCCTACCGCGCCGACGCGGGCTTCGCCGTGCCCTTGCTGCCGCTGCGCGGCCAGCTTCATTCCGGCAAGTAGGCCGATATCAGTTTTTCCGCCGCGTCCGCCACGCTGCGGGCCGGCCCGCCGCCGGATTGCTTGAAGATCTGCGCCGACACGAAGCAGCCTTCGAGCAGCAACAGCAGGGCGTCGCCCAATGTGTCCGCGTCCGTCGCGCCAGCCTCGCTGGCCAACTGGCGCAAACGGGCGCGCAGGGCGTGCTTGTTCGCTTCCGCGACGGCCCGGCCGGGATGCACGTCCCGGTCACCGGGGTATTCCACGACCGAGTTGGTCAGGGCGCAGCCGCGGTACTCCGGGCGCTGGATACGCCTGGCGACATGCTGGAAATAGGCCAGCAACTGCGCGCGGGGGTTGCCGGCGTGCGGTCGTATCGCTTCATCGAAGCGCTGGAAAAACGCCGCGTCGTAATCCTTCAGGTACGAGGCCGCCAGTTCATCCTTGGAGCCGAAGCTGCGGTATAGCGTGGGCTTGGTCGCGCCCGCCTGGGTGACGATCTCGTCCACGCCGACGGCGCGTATGCCGTCGCGATAGAAAAGCTCGTGCGCCGTGCGGCGTATTCGTTCCGCCGCGCGCGGCTGCTTGGGTGAACCGGAATCGGTGCCGGTGGTCACGGTGGCGTTGGGGAAGGCACGGGTCATAAGTATGGCTTGACAATGTTACCGAGCGGTACGTAAGATTCGCCACTCGGAAACGTACCGGTAAGTAACATGACTATAGCCCGTTCCAGGCCTTTTGGACAGAAGTACGCCTTCGTCGTGGTCGCGATGGCCTTCATCGCACTGCTGGTGGGCGCCGGCCAGCGCGCGGCGCCGGGCGTGCTGATCGTACCGCTGGAGCAGGCATTCGGCTGGGGGCGGGACGTGACGTCGCTGTCCGCCGCCATCGGCATTTTCCTGTATGGCCTGGTTGGTCCCTTCGCCGCCGCGTTGATGCAGAGCTTCGGCGTGCGCCGGACCCTTATCTGCGCCTTGTCCCTGATGGCGGTCGCCAGCGGGGTCAGCCTGTGGATGACGCAACCTTGGCAATTGATCCTGTCCTGGGGCGTGCTCTCCGGGCTGGCGACGGGTTGCGTGGCGGTCGTGTTCGGCGCCACGGTGATCAATCGCTGGTTCGTCAAGCATCGGGGCCTGATGATGGGCATCCTGACGGCGAGCACGGCGACTGGTACCTTGATTTTCCTGCCCGGCATGGCCGCCCTGACCGAAGCGGGCGGCTGGCGTCCGGTGGTGATCGTGGTGGCGGCGGTCTGCCTGGCGCTGGTGCCGCTGGCCTGGTGGCTGATGCCCGAACGACCGTCCGACATCGGGCTGGTTCCCTATGGCGCAGCGCCGGACTATGTGCCGCCCGCGCCGCTGCACAACAACCCGCTGAAGGCCGCGTTCGGCGCCCTGAAGCGCGCCATCGGCACGCGCAATTTCTGGTTCCTGTTCGCGACCTTTTTCGTCTGCGGCTTCACCACGAACGGCCTGATCGGCACCCACTTCATCGCCTTGTGCAGCGACCAGGGCATCGCCGAGGTGCGCGCCGCCGGCCTGCTGGCGATGATGGGCTTGTTCGACCTGGTGGGCACGACCGCGTCCGGCTGGCTGACCGACCGCTACGATCCTCGCAAGCTGCTGTTCATGTACTACGGCTTGCGCGGCGCCTCGTTGATATTCCTGCCGTTTTCGGATTTCTCGATCTACAGCCTGGGCATCTTCGCGGTGTTTTACGGGTTGGACTGGATCGCCACCGTCCCGCCGACCTTGAAGCTGGCGGTGGAGAGTTTCGGCGAGCGGGACGCGCCCATCGTCTTCGGCTGGATCGTGGCGGGACACCAGATCGGGGCCGCCAGCGCGGCCTTCATGGCGGGCGCGGTGCGGCAGGCCCAAGGCAGCTATTTCCTGGCCTTCATCATTTCCGGCGCGACGGGCATCGTGGCCGCGATCATCGCCCTGCAGATCCGCAAGGCCAAGGTACAGGGCGCGCCCGTGGCGGCCAGCGCGACGTGACGGTATACGCAAAATCCATTGGACGTTCGTGAGCGGCCTGCGTAATATACGCAAAGCGTATACACGTGAGGCCGCCATGTCCATTTCCCAGCAAGCTTTCCTGCGCGATGCGATGCGTCGCCTCAACCTGACGCGCGATGTTTTCGCCGCCCGCATCGGCGTCAAGCGCCGCGCGCTGGATACCTGGCTGCTGCCCGAAGGGTCGCAGGAGTTTCGCGCCATGCCCGAGGTGGTCGAGCGCTTCGTCACCGAGATCGTCCAGAACGGCGACCTGCGCGAAAAGTATACGCAGAGCGGACAGGACGGTCCCCTGCGTGACCGTATCGGCATGGAAGGCAAGCATCAACTGTTGTCCGTCGACCAGTTCACCCGCGAATCGGTCGAGGACCTGTTCCGGGTCGCGGACATGATGCAGCCCATCGCCCGGCGGCAAAAGGTGTCGCGCGTGCTGGAAGGCGCCGTCCTGGGCAATCTGTTCTTCGAGGCCAGTACGCGCACACGGGTCAGCTTTGGCGCGGCGTTCTGCCGCCTGGGCGGGTCGGTGTGCGATACGACCGGCTTCACCTTCTCGTCCATGGCCAAGGGCGAGTCCATCTACGACACCAGCCGTGTCATGAGCGGCTATGTCGACGCCATGGTGATACGCCATCCCGAAAAGGGGTCCGTGGCGGAATTCGCCCGCGCCACCAATATCCCGGTGGTGAATGGCGGCGACGGGCCGGGAGAACACCCCAGCCAGGCGTTGCTGGACCTGTACACCATACTTACCGAGTTTTCCCGGCTGGGAAAATTGCTGGACGGCGCGCACATCGCGATGGTCGGCGACCTGAAATACGGCCGCACCGTGCATTCGCTGATAAAGCTGCTGGCGCTGTACCGCGGCGTCAAGTTCACGCTGATTTCGCCGCCGGGGCTGGAAATGCCTGCCTACATCGTCGAGCAGGCCGCCAAGCACGACAACGTGATCGAACAGAAGCAGTCGCTGGACGGCCTGCAGGGCGCGGACGTCATCTATGCGACGCGGGTGCAGAAAGAGCGTTTCGCCGATGAGGCACAGGAAGGCTACACCCCCGACTTCCAGATCAATCGCGCAATCATCGATACCTATTGCGGCCCCGATACCATCGTCATGCATCCGCTGCCGCGCGACAGCCGGCCGGGCGCGAACGACCTGAGCGTGGACCTGAACCACGATCCGCGCCTGGCGATATTCCGGCAGACGGATAACGGCATCCCCATCCGTATGGCGATCTTCGCGGTGCTGCTGGGGGTGGAAGGCCTGGTGCAGCATTCCATGCGGGACGTGACGTGGCGCCATCCCTCGCACGTCGGGCCGGACGACTCCGCCTTCCACGGGCTGGATTGACCGTCCTGGCGAGCCGCGCCATCCGATAACGGGATGGCGCGCTTCATCGCGCATCGGCCTGCTGGCATCAGCCGCGTTTTTCGCCGCCCAGGGCCTCGACCAGCTCGGCCATCAGCTTGGCCAGCTCGCCTGTCATCAGCGCCATGTCGCTGTCGAATTTCTCGTCGTCGTTCTGGGCCATGCTGTCGGTGTTTTCCTTCAGCACGTCCAGCGGGGCCACGCGCTTGACGTCCAGCGACTCGGTCAGCACGAAGGACACACGGTCGGCCCACGTCATCGCCAGCCGCGTGCATTGCTTGCCCGACTGGATGTGGCGGCGTACGTCGTCCGCGTCGATGGTGTGCTTGACGTAGCGGATGGCAGCGCGGCTTTCGCCCGAGGCCCGCAGTTCCGTATCCTGATCGATGCTGAAGTTGGCGGGCGCTTCGTCTTCCGCCAGCCAACCCGTCATCGCCGCCGCCGGCGATTGCGCGACGTACAGGCTTTCCAGGGGGAATGGATCGATGGATTTCGCCAGCAGGCCCAGGACCTCGTCGGCCTTGGCCGACGCCGCGGCGTCCACGACCAGCCATCGGTTGACGGGGTCGATCCAGACACGGGTGTCGCGGTAGATGCTGAAGGCCTTGGGAAGCAGTTCGTCCGTGACGCGCTCCTTGATTTCCTTCATCTGCTTGCGGCCCGGCTTGTAGCCCTGCTGCTCCTCGATTTCCTGCGCGCGCGCCTTGGCGACCTGGTTGACGACCGTGGCCGGCAGAAGCTTCTTTTCCGCCCGCAGCGTCAACAGCATCTGTCCGTTGACCGTATGCACCAGTCCGCCGTTCTCACGGGACGGTATCCAGCCCAGGCTTTGCATTTCCAGGGTGTTGCCGCCCTGGTAGGCGAATTTCGCCAGCGCGTCTTCGAGCTGTTCGTCCTTCATCGCCCAGGACGGGGAAAGGCGGTAAATCTTCAGATTCTTGAACCACATATGCGTCGGGCAAAAGCGTGGATTCTATACGACCCGTCGCTACTGGCGCTTGGCCGGGATGCATCGGCCATACGCCGGCCCGGGGAGGCCGATACGCGGGACACGTTCTGTCACGGACAGCCGTTCTGCTCTGGAGTATCTTCCGCCGCAGCGCCGAGCTGCGGCCGCGAATCTACAACAGAACCGGGAGGCTTATATGAAACCTGTCACCTTCATCGGCGCCATCTTGATCGTCCTTGGGGTAGTCGCGCTGGTCTATCAAGGGTTCAGCTACAAGTCCGAGGACACCATCGTGCAGGTCGGCTCCGTCAAGGCGACCGCCGAGACCACCAAGTCCGTGCCCATCCCGCAATGGGCCGGAATTGCCGCCATCGTGGTCGGCGTGGTGGCGATCGGCGTCGGCATGCGTCGCTGACCGCGGGTGCGCCGCGTCGCCGCGCGGCGCACCGCTGGCCCCTGGGCACTTGGCGCCTGGCCTGAGTGCGGCCCGCTTGCGTCCCGCGCCAGGCATGTGGATTGCATTTGCCCGCACGTTGGCATTGCAAGGAGCCACCTTATGGCACAGACCGACGCCCGCGTACTCGGGGTAGCGATCACGCATCCCGATCGGCAGCTGTTCAGCGATCCCGTTATCACCAAACTCGATCTGGCGCGCTACTACGAATCGGTCGCGAGCAGCATCATGCCCCATCTCGCGAATCGCCGGGTGGCCTTGCTGCGCTGCCCCGAGGGCACGTCAGGCGAGTGTTTTTTCCAGAAGCACATGAGCGACCACCTACCGTCCGGCGTGGCGACCGATGGCGATATGCTGGTCATCCGGGATATCGGCGGCGTGATCGGCCTGGTGCAGCGTGGCGTGATCGAATTCCACACCTGGGGCGCGAAGCTTCCGGGGTCGGACAAGCCCGACAGGCTGACCTTCGACCTGGATCCCGATCCACACACGGGCTGGCGGGACATGGCGCGGGCAACGCGCGTGGTCCGCGACCGGCTGGAAGCCTTGGGACTGCAGCCCTTCCTTAAGACCACGGGCGGCAAGGGCCTGCACGTGGTGGTGCCGATACGCGCCACCCTGGGGTGGGACGACGTGCGTGGTTTCTGCAAGGCCATCGCGCAGCAACTCGAACATGACGCGCCGGATGTCTTCGTCGCCAACATGGCCAAGGCCAAGCGGCAGGGACACATTTTCGTGGATTACCTGCGCAACAGCGATGGGGCCACCGCGGTGGCCGCGTTTTCGGTGCGCGCACGTGACGGCGCACCGGTTTCGATGCCGGTTGCCTGGGACGTGTTGGACGGCGACGAGGATCCGCGAGGGCCCGCGTTCAACGTGCGCAACGTGCGGGCGCGTATCGACGCATGGCGTGAGGACCCCTGGGCCGGGTATGCGGCTGCGCGCAAGACCCTGACGGCGGCGATGCGCCGTGAGGTGGCCGCGCATGCGCATGACGAAGACGCCTAGCCGCGGGTAGCCGCACACGAAGGGAATTTTCGCGCCCGGTATGGCAGAAAAAAAAACGGCCCGACTTCGAAAGTCGGGCCGGTACGGGAGCACACGATGTCGCGCTGTTTAAGGCTCGCGGGGAGCGCGGCATCGGTGTCAGAATGCGACCCTGCAACCGCCGGACAGGGGGATCGATCGTCCGGAGATCGTGCGCAAGGCCGTGATCTGAGTGGCCAGTCTATTCGCCAGGCTCTGACATCGTCCTGAATCGAATCCGTGTCGCCGCAACGTGCGTTCAACGCCTCTACGAAAGGTGCCTGCGGAAAAAAAAGCTCCCATATGGGAGCTTTGTAAAAGGCCGGTCGGGTGCAGCGTCCCGGCCGGCAGGGGCCATGCGGACTCAGTAGTCCTTGTTCAGGTCGACGTCCTTGGTTTCGCGGACGAACAGGACGCCGATGATCAGCGTCATCACGGCGATGATGATGGGGTACCAGAGGCCGTCGTAAATGTTCCCCGTGGCCGCCACGATGGCGAAGGCCAGTGGGGGCAGGAACCCGCCGAACCAGCCGTTCCCGATGTGGTACGGCAGGCTCATCGACGTATAGCGGATGCGGGTCGGGAACATTTCGACCAGCATGGCCGCGATCGGTCCGTAGACCATGGTGACGTAGATCACCAGTATGGTCAGCAGCACCACCACCATGACGTTGTTGGATTGCGCGGGATCGGCCTTGGCGGGGTAGCCGTGGCCGCGGATCGCCGATGTCAGCGATTTATCCAGTTCGGCGGTGCGCGTCTTGAAGTCGGCCGGCGCGAGCGTCTTGCCTTCGAAGGACTGGAATTCGTCCTTGCCGATGCGCACCTTGGCCACCGAACCCGCGGGCGCGGCCTCGTTCTGGTAGTTCACCGAGTTGCGCGCCATGAACGACTTGACGATGTCGCAACTGCTGGTGAACGACGAAGTGCCAACCGGATTGAACTGGAAGGAGCAGGTAGCCGGGTCCGCGATCACCGTCACGGGCGCGGACGCCTGGGCTTTTTCCAGCGCGGGATTGGCGAAGTGCGTCAGGCCCTGGAAGATCGGAAAGTACGTGACCGCGGCGATCAGGCAGCCCGCCATGATGATGGGCTTGCGGCCGATCCGATCGGACAACGCACCGAAGATGACGAAGAACGGCGTACCGATCAACAAGGCCACGGCAATCATGATGTTGGCCGTATTGGCGTCCACCTTCAGCGTCTGCGTCAGGAAAAACAGCGCGTAGAACTGGCCGGTGTACCAGACCACTGCCTGGCCCGCCGTCAGCCCCAGCAACGCCAGGATCACGATCTTCAGGTTCTTCCACTGGCCGAACGATTCGCTGATCGGCGCCTTGGAACCCTTGCCTTCTTCCTTCATGCGCTGGAAGGTGGGCGATTCGCTGAGCTGCAGCCGGATCCACACGGAGATCGCCAGCAGCACGAAGGACAGCAGGAACGGCGCGCGCCACCAGCCCCAGGCATCGCGGAAGGCGTCTTCGCCCGAGTACGAGCGCACGCCCAGGATCACCAGCAGGGACAGGAACAGGCCCAGCGTCGCCGTAGTCTGGATCCAGCTGGTGTAGAAGCCGCGACGGCCCATGGGCGCGTGCTCGGCCACGTAGGTCGCGGCGCCGCCGTATTCGCCACCCAGCGCCAGGCCTTGCAGCAGCCGCAGCACGATCAGCAGCGCCGGCGCGGCGATGCCTATCGAGCCATAAGTGGGCAGGATGCCGACCAGGAAGGTGGACAAGCCCATGATGACGATGGTGACAAGGAAGGTGTACTTGCGCCCGACCAGGTCGCCCAGGCGCCCGAATACCAGCGCGCCGAACGGCCGCACCGCAAAGCCCGCCGCGAAGGCCAGCAGCGCGAAAATGAAGCCAGCGGTGGGGTTGACGCCCGAGAAGAAGTGCAGGGCGATGATGGGAGCGAGCGAGCCGTACAGGTAGAAGTCGTACCACTCGAAAACGGTACCCAGCGAAGACGCGAAGATCACCTTGCGTTCATTGCGGGTCATGGGAGTCGAGGCCGCAACGGCGCCCGGACGCGGCATGGATGCTGTGCTCATGATGTCTCCTCAGGGATGGCCGGCGCTGTCCGCCGTGCTCGGTATGTGCAGACTCGCCCGCGGGAGCGGGGAGGCTGAACGCCACGGTAGGGAAGAAGTCTGACGAGGGTCTGACGTTTGGCTGACGCGCAGCGCTATTTATGTTTCTGTTTGTAAATTATGCGGGAACCGTATGGCGACCTTCAGTCCGCGTTGCGTGCTGCCCGGGGTGGGGTGGTCCATCAGTTGCACCGTGGCGCCATGCTTCTGCGCGATTTCGCGCACGATGGCCAGGCCCAGGCCGCTGCCTTCCGCCGCGGTCCCCAGCACCCGATAGAAGCGGTCGAACACGCGTTCGCGCTCCGCGCTGGGGATGCCTGGGCCTGAGTCCTCGACTTCGAGCAGCGCCCCGCCGGGTATGGCGCATACGCGCACGGTGACGCGGCCGCCGGCGGGCGTGTAGCGCAGCGCGTTGTCGATCAGGTTATTGAGCAGCTCGGCGAGCAGGATGGCGTTGCCCGCGATGGCGGCCGGCTGGCCGGCTTCCTCGAATCCCAGGTCGATGCCGATGTTCAGGGCCTGCGGCGCCCACTGCGTGGTTTGTTCGCAGGCCAGCACATTGAGGTCCACCGATGCCATGCCCACGGTGGCCGGGTTTTCGGCGCGCGCCAGCAGCAACAATTGATTGACCAGCCGCGTGGCGCGTTCCGAGCCCGCC
The DNA here is from genome assembly GCF_002119685.1 of Bordetella genomosp. 8. NCBI lineage: Bacteria > Pseudomonadati > Pseudomonadota > Betaproteobacteria > Burkholderiales > Alcaligenaceae > Bordetella > Bordetella genomosp. 8. The sequence continues at coordinate 2,058,170 of NZ_CP021108.1, forward strand.
ACCAGCTGTCTCAAGCTGGCCTGCATTTCGTCCGCGCTGGCGTCGCGCAGCGCCAGTTCCGCCTGGGTGCGCAAGCCCGCGAGCGGAGTCTTCAACTGATGCGCGGCATCGGCCACGAAGCGGCGCTGCGTCTGCACCGTCGCCGATAGCCGTTCCAGCAAATCGTTGATCGCCGCGACCAGGGGGGCGATCTCGCTGGGCGTGGCCCGTTCGTCGATGGGCGACAGATCGTCCGGCCGGCGCGCCCGCAGCCGCTGTTGCAGGGCGTTCAAGGGCGCGACGCCGCGCGTCAGGCCGAACCACACCAGCAATACGGCGATGGGCAGCACGACGAATTGCGGAATGATCACGCCCTTGATGATGTCGTTGGCCAGTTGCGCGCGCCGTTCCGAGGTTTCCGCGACAATCACCAGCGCCGGCGTGGCGTCCGGCGCGGTGGCGTCCACGCGGGTATAGGCCAGCCGGATGGCGAAGCCGCGCAGCGTGCTGTCCTCATAGCGTATGGCGCCTGGCGCGACCACGTCGGCGCCCTTGGGCAGGGGTAGTTCGCGGTCGCCCCCCAGATACTGGCCATGTCCGCCGAGCACCAGCCAGAACACGCTATCGGTTTCGTCCGTGCGCAGCATGCCGCGCACGGGCTCGCTGATGTCGAGCTGCGGCTTGCCGTCGACGATATGGACGTTGCGCGCCAGCACGCGGAGGTGGCTGGCGAGCGCGCGGTCGTAGGGGACATCGGCGATATTCTGCGCCACGACGTAGGTGATGGCCACGCTCATGGGCCACAACAGGAAGAGCGGCGCCAGCATCCAGTCGAGGATCTCGCCCAGCAGGGAACGCCGGGGCAGGGCGATCGAGGGCCCGCGCGTGCCGTTGCGCAGGACGTCCAGGGCTTCCTGGTTCAGCGGCGCGACCTTGTGCGGTTCAGTGCGCCAGCTCGGCCGTGCCATGGTCGCGTTCCAGGCAATAGCCAAGACCGCGTACGGTCATGATGCGCACGCCCGTGGGTTCCAGCTTCTTGCGCAGGCGATGGACATACACTTCGATGGCATTGGTGCTGACTTCATCGCCCCATTCGCAGAGGTGGTCGACCAGCTGGTTCTTGCTGACCATGCGCCCGCTGCGCATCAACAGGATTTCGAGCAGGCCGATTTCGCGCGCGGACAGGTCCAGCGGCTGTTCGTCCGCCGACGCTACCCGGCCCGCCTGGTCGAACACCAGGCGTCCGTGGCGGATCAGGCTCGCGCCGCCACCGGCGCCGCGCCGGGTCAGGGCCCGTACCCGTGCCTCCAGTTCGGACAGGGCGAAGGGCTTGGCCATATAGTCGTCGGCGCCCAGGTCCAGCCCCTTGACGCGCTGCTCTATGCTGTCGGCGGCGGTTAGAATGAGCACGGGCAGATGCGCATTGCGAGCCCGCAGGCGTCGCAGGACTTCCAGTCCCGTCAGCTGCGGCAGGCCGAGGTCCAGGATCAGCAGGTCGAAGGCCTGGGCGGTCAGTGCCAGGTCCGCCGCCATGCCGTCGCGAACGGCGTCGACGGCGTAGCCGCTGTGCCGCAACGAACGGGAAAGACCGTCGGCCAGGATGCTGTCGTCTTCGGCGATCAGTATGCGCATGTCTCGTCTCCTGCGCGGATTCTGTCATGTCCCCCGAGCCTTGCCCAGACGGGGTTAACGCGTGATCGGGCGGCGGCGTGCGGAAAGCGCGCAAGAATTTGTCATACTGTTTATTTATACAGTATACTCGGATGCCATAATCCCCCAGCATCTTCGCACCAGACAATCACCAGACAATCGCTAGAACGTCAGACAGGACACTACATGGACGATAAAACCAGCAAGGCAGCCGCCTCGGAAAAAGCCAAGGCGCTCGCCGCCGCGCTATCGCAGATCGAAAAGCAGTTCGGCAAGGGCTCGATCATGCGGTATGGCGACAACGAGGTCGAGCACGACATCCAGGTGGTGTCCACGGGTTCGCTGGGCCTGGACATCGCGCTGGGCGTCGGCGGCCTGCCGCGCGGTCGCGTCGTCGAAATCTACGGCCCGGAATCCTCGGGCAAGACCACGCTGACCCTGCAGGTCATCGCCGAAATGCAGAAGATCGGCGGCACCTGCGCCTTCGTCGACGCGGAACACGCCCTGGACGTGCAGTACGCCGCCAAGCTCGGCGTCAACCTGACCGACCTGCTGATTTCCCAACCCGACACCGGCGAGCAGGCACTGGAAATCACCGACGCCCTGGTCCGCTCGGGCTCGGTGGACCTGATCGTCATCGACTCGGTCGCCGCACTGGTGCCGAAGGCCGAAATCGAAGGCGAAATGGGCGATTCCCTGCCGGGCCTGCAGGCCCGCCTGATGAGCCAGGCGCTGCGCAAGCTGACCGCCACCATCAAGCGCACCAACTGCATGGTCATCTTCATCAACCAGATCCGGATGAAGATCGGCGTCATGTTCGGCAACCCGGAAACCACCACCGGCGGTAACGCGCTCAAGTTCTATTCCTCGGTCCGGCTGGATATCCGCCGCATCGGCTCCATCAAGAAGGGCGAGGAAGTCATCGGCAATGAAACCCGCGTCAAGGTCGTCAAGAACAAGGTGTCGCCGCCTTTCAAGCAGGCCGAATTCGACATCATGTATGGCAGCGGCATCTCGCGCGAAGGCGAAATCATCGACCTCGGGGTGCAGGCCGGCATCGTCGACAAGTCCGGCGCCTGGTACAGCTACAACGGCGACCGCATCGGGCAGGGCAAGGACAATGTCCGCGAGTACCTGAAGGAACACCGCGACATGGCGCTGGAAATTGAAAATCGCATCCGCGAAAACCAGGGCATCGTCAGCCGTGCCAACACGTTCGCCGCGAGCGAAGCCGAAGAGGACTAAGTCGCCATGGGCGACCGTGTAGCGGAAAAGCGAGGGCCTTCACTGAAGGCTCGCGCGGTCGCCTATCTATCGCGTCGCGAATACGCCCGCGCCGAGCTTGCGCGCAAGCTCGGCGCGCATACCGAAGATCCGACGGCGCTGGACGCCTTGCTGGACGACCTGGAACGCGAAGGCTGGTTGTCCACCCGGCGCTTTGCCGAAAGTTTGGTGCATCGCCGCGCCGAACGCCAGGGGGCGGCGCGCATCGTCCAGGAACTGCGCCAGCACGGCGTGGATGAAGCCCAGATCGGCGAACTGCGCGATGGCCTGAAGGCGACGGAATACGAACGCGCGCTGGCGGTGTGGAACAAGCGCTACGGCGAGCGGCCCGCCGACCGTGCCGCCTACGCCAAACAGGCGCGCTTCCTGGCAGCGCGCGGCTTCGCGCATGACGTCATTCACCGCGTCCTGGGTGATGATCGTGACGACGATTGAGCCGGTGCATGGCCGGCTGATTTGATTCCGGCCAGGGTGCGGAAACACACATCCCTGGCGATGGTCAGGAAATCCTTGATGAACGGCGCGTCCGCGTCCTCGTTGCGTATGGCTGCGTAAAGCGTGCGCCATACGCCCTGCGGACCCAGGCGGCACACCTTCAACCAACCCTGTCCCAGGTATTCCGTCAAGGCCCAATTCGGCAATGCGGCCACGCCGCGATTGCTGGCGACCAGTTGCGCGATGATGGGCGTCAGTTCCGCCTTGCGTATCGTGGCGGGCTCGACGTCGGCAGGATCGAGAAACGCGGTAAAGACATCGAGGCGCTGGCGGTCGACCGGATAGGTGATCAGCGTCTGGTCCGCCAGCTGCTCGGGCTGGACGTAGCGCTGGCTCGCGAGCGGATTCGCTTCCGACACCGCCAGCACCAGCTCGTAGCCGAACAGCGGCACGTATTCGATGGCTTCCAGCGTTTGCGGATCCGAGGTGATCACCAGATCCAGATCGCCGCGCAGCAAGGCCGGAAAGGGCGCGAAGGAAAACGCGGCGGACAGGTCCAGGGCGACTTCAGGCCACTGGACGCGGAATGCGTCCATGGCGGGCATCAGCCACTGGAAACAGGAATGGCATTCGATCGCCAGGTGCAGGCGGCCCGTACGTCCCGCCGCCAGGCGCTGCAGTTCGCGCTCGGTGGCACGCAGCCTGGGCAGGATGTCGTCCGCCAGCGCCAGCACGCGCAGTCCGGCAGTCGTCAGGCGGGCCGGCCGCGTCCTGCGGTTCAACAGCGGCGTTCCCAGGCGGGATTCCAGTTCGCGCAATTGATGCGACAGGGCGGATTGCGTCAGGTGCAGCCGTTCGGCGGCCTCCTGCAGGCTACCTCCATCGCGGATGGCGGCGAGGGTTTCAAGATGGCGTATTTCGAGCATGGCAGTGCCAGGGATGGAGGGGCACCGAGGGTGCACTTCTGTATTCTATATGAATGTTGTTCAAGGAATCGATGCAAACATTGATTTTGATTCACGCAGAAACGCGCGCACAATGGCCGGACTTGAACAATTTTTGTTGGATCTTTCATTTCCATGACTACGATTCATAATCTTGGCTTTCCGCGCATCGGTGCGCAACGGGAACTGAAGCGCGCGGTGGAGGCCTATTGGGCCGGCAAGTCGTCGCTGGCGGAACTCGAGGAAACCGGCCGGGCCTTGCGCGCGCGGCATTGGCAGGTCCAGGCGGACGCGGGCGTGCACCTGATTCCGGTAGGCGATTTCGCGTGGTATGACCATGTACTGGAATGGACCACGCTGCTGGGCGCCGTGCCGGCACGTTTCGGTCAGCAGGACGCCGCCCCGGTCACCCTGGATACCCTGTTCCGCATGGGGCGGGGCCGTGCGCCGACCGGAACGCCGGCCGCCGCCTGCGAAATGACCAAGTGGTTCGATACCAACTACCATTACATCGTTCCGGAGCTGACGCCGGCGCAGACTTTCCGGATCGCCCGCGAATCCCTGTTCGAACAGATCCGCGAAGCCCAGCAGGCCGGTCATCGCGTCAAGCCGGTCATACCTGGCCCGCTGACCTGGCTGTGGCTGGGCAAGGGGGACGCGTACACCGGCCCGGGCGACGTCGCCAAGCTGGATCTGCTGGCGGGACTGATCCCGGTCTATATCGAAGTGCTGCGCCGTATCGCCGAACTGGGCGTGGAGTGGGTACAGATCGACGAGCCCATCCTGGCGCTGGACCTGCCGACCGCCTGGCGCGATGCGTATGCGTCCAGCTATGCGCGCCTGTCGGGCGGTGCCTTGAAGCTGCTGGTGGCGACCTATTTCGACGGCCTCCAGGACAACCTGGCCACGGCTGCCGCATTGCCGGTCGCCGGCCTGCATGTGGATCTGGTGCGCGCGCCGGAACAACTCGCACCGCTAATCGATGTCATCGGCTCGAAGATACTCTCGGCCGGGATCGTCAATGGGCGCAACATCTGGCGCACCGACCTGGATCTGGCGCTGAAGTCCCTGGCGCCCGCCAAGGCCGCCTTGGGCGAGCGTCTGTGGATTGCGCCGTCCTGCTCGCTGCTGCACGTGCCGGTGGATCTTGCCCATGAAACCGAATTGGACGACGAGCTGAAAAGCTGGCTGTCTTTCGCCGTGCAGAAGTTGGACGAGGTCCGCACGCTGGCGCTCGCCCTGGACGGCAGCCAGGAACCGGCGGTGCAGGAAGCCCTGCGGCTGCAACGTGCCGCGCTGGCCGATCGGGCGCGTTCGCCGCGCATCCATAATCCGGCCGTCGCCAAGCGCATGGCTGGTGCCGCGCAGGTGCAACGCGATCGGGCGCCGTTCCCGCAGCGCATCGTTCATCAGCAGGAAAAGCTGCGACTCCCGGCGTTTCCCACCACCACAATCGGCTCCTTCCCGCAGACCGCGGAAATCCGCGCGTTGCGGCGCGACTGGAAAGCCGGGGCCCTGGGCGATTCCGCCTATGAGACGGCGATCCGCAAGGAAATCGAGTCCGTCATCCGCTTCCAGGAGAGGGTCGGCCTGGACGTGCTGGTGCACGGCGAGCCCGAGCGCAACGACATGGTGGAGTACTTCGGCGAATTGCTGGCGGGCTTCGCCTTCACCCGTAACGGGTGGGTACAGAGCTACGGATCGCGCTGCGTCAAGCCGCCCATCATTTTCGGCGACGTCGCGCGCCCGGCGCCCATGACGGTGGCCTGGTCGTCCTACGCGCAATCGCTGACGGACAAGCCGGTAAAGGGGATGTTGACCGGGCCGGTGACCATCCTGCAATGGTCGTTCGTGCGCGACGACCAGCCCCGCGAACAGACCTGCCGGCAACTGGCGCTGGCCTTGCGTGACGAGGTCGTCGACCTGGAAAAGGCCGGCATACGCGTCATCCAGATCGATGAACCGGCGATCCGGGAAGGCCTGCCGCTGCGGCGCGCCGACTGGCAGGCCTACCTGGACTGGGCGGTGGACTGCTTCCGCCTGTCCACCGGCGGGGTGCAGGAGGACACGCAGATCCATACGCATATGTGCTATGCGGAGTTCAACGACATTATCGAATCCATCGCCGCGATGGACGCCGACGTCATCACCATCGAAACCTCCCGTTCCAATATGGAGCTGCTCAAGGCCTTCGAGGAATTCCGCTATCCGAACGATATCGGCCCGGGGGTCTATGACATCCATTCGCCCAATGTGCCGGACGTCGACTGGATGGTCGGCCTGATGCGCAAGGCCGGGGGCCGGCTCCCCAAGGAAAGGTTGTGGGTGAATCCGGATTGTGGCCTGAAGACCCGCGCCTGGCCGGAAACCGAAGCCGCGCTGGTCAGCATGGTGGACGCCGCGCGGCAGTTGCGCGCGCAGGCCTGATACCACCGTAGCCCGAGCGCCCTGGGGTCGGTTCTTCCCGCGGAAGACCGGCCCCGTTTTTTTGAAGGTGGCCCGTGCGCTATACTTTGAAGGTTTTGTTGCCTTGCAGCAACCCCACCGGATAAGCATGCCTTTGCCACCGCCGCAAGTTCCCCGCAAGCCCTTGCACACGCGCTCGATACGCGTGCAGGGCTATGCGCGCGAGGACGGCCTGTGGGACATCGAAGCCGAGCTCATCGACGTCAAGGCCTATGACTTCGTCAAGCACGAAGGCGATACGCTGCGCGCCGGCGAGCCGGTGCATCATATGCACCTGCGGATCACCATCGACGACGCCTATACCATCGTCGCCGCGCAGGCCGTGTACGACGCCGCGCCTTACGGCGATCATTGCACGGCCATCGAAGATGCCTACCGGGACCTGGTGGGCATGAATCTGGTCAAGGGCTTTCGCCAGCAAGTCAAGACGCGTTTCGGGCGCGTGGCGGGCTGTACCCACATGAGCGAACTGGCGCTGGTCCTGCCGACCGCGGCGGTGCAGACCATGGCGGGCAGGCGTCGCGAAAATCCCGACCCGGGCAAGCGGCCGTTCCAGCTGGACGGCTGCCATGCCCTCAGTACCGACGGGCCTGTGGTCCTCAAGTACTACCCCAAGTGGTATACCGGCGAAATTCCCGCCGAGGACGCCGCTTCCGATTCTTCTCTTTTTTCTCATACGACCTGACAGGTAACACATGAAAATCCACGAGTATCAAGGCAAGGAACTGCTGAAGAAATTTGGCGTGACCGTGCCGCGCGGTATTCCCGCCTTCTCCGTCGAAGAAGCCGTTAGCGCGGCGGAAAAACTGGGCGGACCTGTCTGGGTCGTGAAGGCGCAAATCCACGCGGGCGGTCGCGGCAAGGGCGGCGGCGTCAAGCTGGCCCGCTCCATCGAAGAGGTGCGCAAGCTGTCCAGCGAAATCCTGGGTATGCAGTTGAAGACGCACCAGACCGGTCCGGAAGGCCAGAAGGTCAACCGCCTGTACATCGAGGAAGGCGCCGACATCCAGAAGGAATACTACGTGTCGCTGGTCACCGACCGCGCCACGCAGAAGGTCGCCCTGATCGCTTCCAGCGAAGGCGGCATGGACATCGAGGAAGTCGCTCATTCCTCGCCCGAGAAAATCATCACGGAATACATCGACCCGCTGGTCGGCGTGACCGCCGAGCAGGCCAAGAAGGTGTGCGCCGCCATCGGCATGCCGGCCGACTCCACCGCCCAGACCGTGGACCTGTTCCAGAAGCTCTACACCTGCTACATGGAAACGGATGCCTCGCTGGTCGAGATCAATCCCCTGAACCGCGACAGCAAGGGCAACATCATCGCCCTGGACGCCAAGTTCAACTTCGATCCGAACGCGCTGTTCCGCCATCCGGAAATCGTCGCCTACCGCGACCTGGATGAAGAAGATCCCGCCGAAATCGAAGCCAGCAAATTCGACCTGGCCTACATCCAGCTGGACGGCAACATCGGCTGCCTGGTGAACGGCGCCGGCCTGGCCATGGCCACGATGGACACCATCAAGCTGTTCGGCGGCGAGCCGGCCAACTTCCTGGACGTCGGTGGCGGCGCCACGGCGGAAAAGGTGACCGAGGCCTTCAAGATCATGCTCAAGAACAAGAGCGTGAAGGCCATCCTGGTCAACATCTTCGGCGGCATCATGCGCTGCGACGTGATCGCCGAAGGCGTCATGACCGCCTGCAAGGCCGTCAACCTGAACGTTCCGCTGGTCGTCCGCATGAAGGGCACCAACGAAGAACTCGGCAAGAAGATGCTGGCCGAGTCCGGACTGCCCATCATCAGCGCCGACACCATGGCCGAAGCGGCCACCAAAGTCGTTGCCGCCGTCAAATAAGAGTTATTGCCAAGGATTCATAAATGTCGATCTTGATCAACAAGGACACTAAAGTCATCACCCAGGGCATCACGGGCAAGACGGGGCAATTCCATACCCGCATGTGCCGTGACTACGCCAATGGCAAGGCCGCCTTCGTGGCCGGCGTGAACCCCAAGAAGGCGGGTGAGGACTTCGAAGGCATTCCCATCTACGCTTCGGTCAAGGAAGCCAAGGCCGATACCGGCGCGACCGTTTCGGTGATCTACGTGCCGCCCGCGGGCGCCGCCGCCGCGATCTGGGAAGCCGTGGAAGCCGAGCTGGACCTGGCCATCTGCATCACCGAAGGCATCCCCGTCCGCGACATGCTGGAAGTGCGCAACCGCATGAAGCAGAAGGGCAGCAAGACCCTGCTGCTGGGTCCGAACTGCCCCGGCCTGATCACGCCGGACGAAATCAAGATCGGGATCATGCCCGGCCACATCCACCGCAAGGGCCGCATCGGCATCGTCAGCCGTTCCGGCACGCTGACCTACGAAGCCGTCGCCCAAGTGACCGAACTGGGCCTGGGCCAGTCGAGCGCCGTCGGTATCGGTGGCGACCCGATCAACGGCCTGAAGCACATCGACGTGCTGAAGCTGTTCAATGACGATCCCGAAACCGATGCCGTCATCATGATCGGCGAAATCGGCGGTCCGGACGAAGTTGCCGCCGCCGAGTGGGCCAAGGACAACATGAAGAAGCCGGTGGTCGGCTTCATCGCCGGCGTTACGGCGCCCCCCGGAAAGCGCATGGGCCACGCCGGCGCGCTGATTTCCGGTGGCGCCGACACGGCGGACGCCAAGCTGGAAGTCATGGAAGCCTGCGGCATCCGTACCACGCGCAACCCGTCCGAGATGGGCAAGCTGCTGAAGTCGGTGCTGTAAACGTCGCCTGCAAACCGGGTGGGTGATCCGCCGGATCGCCCTCACGCATGGAAAAACCCGCCAGCCGGCGGGTTTTTTCTTTTCAGCTCCAGATCGAACACGCTCTTTTCCGCAAAAATTCAGTTTTGATTCAGAATAAGTTCAGTTTAAGGTCAGAATATATTCAGTTAAAATTCAGTTATAAGAAAGCTTATTGAAGGGTTAAGGATTACGGGCGGCGGATGAGCTGCGAACCTGACAAAAAACCTCCGAAATTCCGTCAGAAATCCGACAATAAGCTGAATGTTTGATATTGCCTCGATATAATGTCCAGCGTTCCCCACGATAAATAAACACCAGCGTAAGACGGTCTCCCCGACTGTCCCGCGGCGATGGGGTTCGGCTTTTTCAAACCATTCTGGGATCGAGGACGAGGGGTATGGAATTAACACAAGCCGCTTTCTGGCTCGCGCTTCTGCAAATCATCTGGGTCAATATTCTGCTGTCCGGCGATAACGCCGTGGTGATCGCGCTGGCGGCCCGTTCGCTCCCGCCCGCCCAGCAGAAAAAAGCCATCGTCATCGGTTCCGCCGCGGCGATCATCATGCGTATCGTGTTGACGCTGGTGGCCGCCAAGCTGCTGCTGTTGCCGTGGCTGAAGCTGATCGGCGCCGTGCTCCTGGTGTACATCGGCGTATCGCTGCTGAAGCCGGAGGAAGAAGACGATGGCTCGGCCAAGTCGCATGGCAACCTGCTTTCCGCCATCCGTACCATCATGATCGCCGACCTGGTGATGAGCCTGGACAACGTGGTCGCGGTCGCCGCGGCGGCGATGGGCGACACCACGCTGCTGGTCGTCGGCCTTGCCATCAGCATCCCGCTGGTCATCTTCGGCAGCACGCTGCTCCTGAAAGTGATCGAGCGCTTCCCCGTGATCGTCTGGGTGGGGGCGGCCTTGCTGGGCTTCATCGCCGGGGAATTGCTGGTTGGCGATCCCGCGCTGCACGATTCGGTCCTGCGCCTGGATGCCGCGCTGGGGACGACCGAGCATAATCTCGCCTTGATGGCGGGGGCGTGCGGGGCGATCCTGGTACTCATCCTTGGCAAGGTGATGGCGGCGCGCCATAATCCTGACAAAAATCTTAATCGTCCGGAGCAAATCTGACTTAAAGCTGAATTACAATCCCCGCTCAGGGCCGATGCCCGCCGCCGCGCTTGCCGCTGGCGCGCGGGCAAAGCTTTTGCTGCAATCGGCCAGGATCAAAATCATGTTGTGGGGGTTGTGACGTGCTTGAATTCTTCCAGACGCTCAGTTGGGCGGCCGTTTTCCAGATCATCCTGATCGACATCTTGCTGGGCGGGGACAATGCCGTCGTCATCGCCCTGGCGTGCCGGAACCTGGCGCCCAAGCAACGGATGCAGGGCATCCTGTGGGGCACCGCCGGCGCCATCCTCTTGCGCGTGGTGCTGATCGCCTTTGCGCTCACCCTGTTGAATATTCCCTTCCTGAAGGTGGTCGGGGGCGCACTGCTGGTGTGGATCGGCGTCAAGCTGCTGATGCCGGAAGACGGCTCACACGACAAGATCAAGGGTGGGGGGTCGATCGTGGCGGCCATCAAGACCATCATCGTGGCGGACTTCGTCATGAGCCTGGACAACGTCATCGCGATCGCCGGCGCGGCCCAGAATGCGGATCCGGGCCATCAGATCGGCCTGGTCGTGTTCGGCTTGCTGGTCAGCGTGCCCATCATCATCTGGGGCTCGACCCTGGTGCTGAAGCTGATCGACCGCTATCCGGTGGTCGTCATGTTCGGCGCGGGCCTGCTGGGCTGGATCGCCGGCGGCATGATCGTCACCGACGTGGTTGTCGAAGGTCAATTCGGGCCGCAACCGGCTATGGTTAAATTGGGCGCTGAAATCATCGGCGCGCTGCTCGTCGTTCTCTTGGGACGGTGGCTGGCAAGCCGCAAAGTCGTCTCCAAGGAATCCTTGCATGAGTCTGCGTAAAACCGGTAAATCACAGCAATCCGAAACAGGCCTGAGCCTGCTCCAAGGCCTGTTCATCCTTGCCGTGCTGGGCGTGATCGTCACAGTGGCCGCTGCCCATTTCGCCTGAGCAAGCCACTGTGTCGCAACCCAGTCGTTTGATCATCGCCACCCGGGCAAGCCGGCTGGCGATCTGGCAGGCGGAGCATGTGCGCGACCGCCTTGCCGCGCTGTACCCGGCTTGTTCGGTGGAGCTCCTGGAGCTGACCACGCGGGGCGACCAGATCCTTGACCGCACGCTCTCCAAGGTGGGCGGCAAGGGCTTGTTCGTCAAGGAGCTGGAAAACGCGTTGCTGGACGGCCGCGCGGACCTGGCGGTGCACTCCCTGAAGGACGTGCCGATCGACCTCCAGGCGCCATTCGAACTCTGCACGGTGCTCGAACGGGGCGATCCCCGCGACGCCCTGGTCTCCAATCGCTACGCCTCGCTGGCCGAATTGCCGGACGGTGCCGTGGTGGGAACGTCCAGCCTGCGCCGCGAATCGCTGATCCGCGAACGTCATCCGAATCTCGTGGTGCAGCCCTTGCGCGGCAATCTGGATACGCGCCTGGCCAAGCTGGATGCCGGCGGCTATGACGCCATCGTCCTGGCCGCGGCCGGCCTGGAGCGCCTGGGGCTGGCGGGCCGCATACGGGCCTTGCTGGAAGTGGAAGAAAGCCTGCCCGCCGCGGGGCAGGGGGCGTTAGGCATCGAAATCCATCAGGATCGCAAAGAGTTGCGGGATTGGCTGGCGCCGCTGGCGTGCGCCAGAACCACGGCTTGCGCGAACGCCGAAAGAGCGGTTTCGCGGGTCTTGGGCGGCTCCTGCCAGGTACCGCTGGCCGCCTACGCCACGGTGGATGGGGATACGCTGCATCTGCGCGCGATGGTGTCCTCGGTCGATGGGCGACGCATGCTGCGCGCCGAAGCGTCGGGCCCTGTTGCGCAGGCAGAGAGCATCGGCTCCGCGGCGGCGCGCGAACTGCTGGACCAAGGCGCCGACATCATCCTGGCCGAACTGTCGGCACCGGGTTGAAGCGGCGGAGCCCCCGTGCAGGCCAGCGAAACGCGGATCGCCATACTGACGCGTCCTCCGGGGCGTAACGAAAACCTGGCGGCACGCCTGGAAGCGGCGGGGTGGGAAGTGCGCACCTGGCCGGCGCTGGACATAGAGCCATTGCCGTCCGGGGCGGCAGGCATCCCGCTCCCCCGCGACTTCGACCTGGCGGTGTTCGTCAGTGGCAATGCGGCCGCTCAGTATCTGGACCAATTGCGCGCGCTGGGACTGGGCGCCTGGCCGCCCTCGTGCGTCATAGGCGCCGTCGGTCCCGCCACCGCCGCGCGCCTGCGCGACTCTGGCAGCCTGGATGGCTCATGCGAGATCGTGCACCCGACGGTGGATGCGCCGCGCCACGATTCCGAAGCATTGTGGGATCTGCTGGCCGCGCGCGGGCCCATCCCGCGCCGAGTGCTGCTGGTACGCGGTACGGCGGGGCGTGACTGGCTGGCGGAGCAACTGCGCGGCCAGGGCGCCGACGTCCACGCCCACGCCGTCTACCGGCGCGTGCCGGTGCGCTGGGACGCCGACGCGCTGGCGCAGCTGCGGCGCTGGACGGTCGCCGGCTGCCATCCTTCCTGGCTGCTGACCAGCGGCGCCAGTGTCGAGGCCGTGCGCGCGAATGTCGACCGGGGCGCGTCGCCGGCGTGGTGGCAGGAGTGCCGGTTCGTCCTGACCCATCCCCGCCTGGTTGAGCTGCTGGGCCTCCCGCCCGCGCGGGCGACAACGTCGGTCCGCTTGTGCGCGCCGGCGGATGATGCCATCTTTGATGCTTTTGTTTCCGGTTGAGTCATCGTTTCGCATTCGTACCGAATACAATCGCCTCATGACAGAAAAGATTCCTGCCACTGGTCCGGCCGCGATGCCGGCCGCCCCCAGCGATCCGGCATCTGCCGACGTCCATTCCACCGCCCCGAAAGCGCCACCATCGAGCCCGCGGGCGCCGCGTGGCGCGCGCAAGGGTGGGGCTTCGCCCCTGGTCGCCACACTGGTTGTCGTGACACTGCTGGCGCTGGTCCTGGTGGCCGCGCTGTGGATGCAGCGACAGCAGTTCCTGGCTGCCGGTCGTGAAGTCGCCACCCGCCTGGACAGCTTGAATACGACGCTGGGTCAGACCCGTGCGGAAACCCGTCAGGCGCTGGGGTTGGCGCAGCAACAAAGCGACAAGGTCGCGGCCCTGGAATCCACGCTGCAGGAAACCCAAAGCCAATACACGGCGCTTCAGCAGGCGTGGCAGGACTTCAATGAAAACGTCAGCGACGACGTTCTGGTCAACGACGTCGATCGCCTCTTGACCATCGCCGATCAGCAACTGCGCCTGGGCGGCAGCGTCAGCAACGCCATCGTCGCGATGGAGACGGCGCAATCCCGCCTGGCGCGCGCGGCGCGCCCGCGCTACGCCAGCCTGCAGCAAACCATCAACGGCGATCTTGACCGCCTGCGCGCGGTGAAGACCATCGACGTGCCAGTCCAGGCAGGCCGCATCGAACGGTTGGTGAACCTGGTCGGCAAGGCGCCCCTGTTGGTGCCGGACGCCGTCTCGGCGAACAATGCCGCGCCCTCGGCCCCGGCGGCGCCGGTGTCCGCGGATACGGCTCCGGCGGCCGCGCCCGCCCAGCCCGACGTTCCGGCCGATGCCGCCTGGTGGCAGCGCTGGCGCGCGGAAATCGCGTCCTGGCCTGGCCGTGCCGGCAGCGCGCTGACGCACGAGCTGGGGGACCTCATCCGCGTGCAGCGGGTCGACGAACCGGCGGCATTGCTGCTGTCCACCGAGCAGGCGGATCAGTTGCGTTCCACGCTGCGCCAACGGTTGTTGACGGTGCAACTGGCGCTGCTGATGCGCCAGCCCGCCATCTGGAAAAGCGAGCTCGATACCATCACCCGCACGCTGGACACCTATTACGACCGCCGCTCGCCCGATACCCTGGCGGCCTTGGGCCTGACGCGCGAGCTTTCCCAGGTGCAGATCGCGACACCCATGCCCGATCTGTCGGACAGCCTGGGGGCGATCGCCGCGTTGCGCGCGGATGGCGCCAGCTCCGTCAAGGGACGGGACTGATCCATGCGCGCCTGGTTCTGGACGTTGTTGCTCGCGGTCGTCGCCGTCGCGGTGGCCGTGGTGTTGCGGGCGCACCCCGGCAATGTGTTGCTGCTGGTCTGGCCCTATCGCATCGAACTGTCGCTGACGCTCGCGGTGTTGTTGCTGGTCGCGCTGTTCGTCGCCATTTACGTGGGTTTGCGCTTGCTGGCGTGGCTGCTGGCCATCCCGGATCGCATGCGCGCGTGGCGTGGCCGCCGGGCGCAGGCGCGCGACCACGAACTGTTGGAGCGCGGCTGGATCGGTCTGCTGGAAGGCCGCTACGCGCATGCCGAAAAGGACCTGGTCAAGCTGCTGGACCAGACCAAGGCGCGCAATCGCCGTGTGCTGGCGGCCCTGTCGGCGGCGCGCGCGGCGCAGGGCCTGGGCGAGTTCGTGAGGCGTGACGTCATGCTGGATCGTGCGCGCGAAGCGGCGGGGAGCGACCCCGGGCTGATCGAAGCCGTGGCCACCGTCACCGCGGACCTGCTGCTCGAGCAAGGCCAGCCGGGACGCGCGCTGGAAGTGCTGGCGCCACTCCAGGATGGGGGCGCCCGGCACCTGCATACCTTGCGCCTGTTGCTGCGGGCCGAACGCGCGCTGGGCCATCACGAACGCGTATTCACCCTGGCGCGCGGCCTGTCGCGCCGTGGCGCGCTGGCGCGCGACGACGCCGCGCGCATCATCGACGTATCGGGCGCCGCGCGACTGCGGGCCGCGGATGGCGATGTTTGGCGCGCGATCTGGAAGGATCTCAAGGCCGAAGAACGCCTGCTGCCGGATATCGCGCTGGCGGGCGCGGCCGCCTTCGAAGAGGCCGGGGAAGCCGACGAGGCTGCCCGCATCCTGGAAACGGCCATCGCGCAGGGCTTCGACCCACGCCTGTTGAATGCCTATTCGCGCTGTGACGCGCAGCAGGTTCCGCGCCGTCTGGAGCGCGCCGAAAAATGGCTGCAGCAGCGTCCGGCCGATCCCGACGTGCTGACCGCCCTGGGCATGCTGTGCCTGACCGGCCAGCTTTGGGGCCAGGCGGAACGTTATCTGAGCCGCGCCGTCGAACGGCGCGCCGACGCGCGTACCCATGCGCTGCTGGGCAGCCTGTACGACCGCCTGGATCGACAGGGCGATGCCATCCGGCATTGGCGGCTGGCCACGGCCGCGGGGATCGCGCTACCCGTGCTGGCGGCCGACGAAGCCTTGCCGCCCGCGGATACGGACGCCGACCCCTCGCGCGTGGATCCCGAAAGCGGCTTTCTTTCGGACGCGGCGGATGCACCGGCGCCCGCGAGCAGGCTCGTGCACGATCCGCTGCCCGACGAGGCGCCCGTGGCGGACTATGTGCTCGACCCCGACGCGCGCGGACATGCGCGGCCCCCGCTGGCCGACCCGGCGCCGTCTTCGCCATCCCCCGTGTCCGCGCCGCTTGCGGTTGAATCGCCGGCCGACCTGGAAGACTACTTCGACAGCGCGCCGCTTCCTGTCACCCGCCTGGACGACGATGATCCGCAGCCGGCCGCCCCGACCGGCGCCGCGGCGTCCAGGCGCGACGACATCGCCGCGGATACGCCGTTCAAGCCGGGCGGCCCCGGCAACGACGGCAAGTCCTGATTCTTTTCCATCATGAAGGTTGAACCATGAGTCTCGATCGCGTCCCTCCCGGCTCCAAGCTGCCGGATGAATTCAACGTCATCATCGAAATCCCCATGAATGCGGACCCGGTGAAGTATGAGGTCGACAAGGACACGGGCGCCGTGTTCGTCGACCGCTTCATGCTGACCGCCATGCACTATCCCTGCAATTACGGCTACATCCCGCAGACGCTGTCGGAAGATGGCGACCCCGCCGACGTGCTGGTGATCACCCCGTTTCCCATCCAGATCGGCTCGGTGATCCGCTGCCGCGCCCTGGGCGTCCTGGAAATGGACGACGAATCCGGCGGCGATGCGAAGCTGCTGGCCGTGCCCGTGGACAAGCTTTATCCCCCTTACCGGAACATCAAGTCCTATCAGGACCTGCCTGAAGAAGACATCCGCCGTATCCAGCACTTCTTTGAACATTACAAAGACCTGGAAAAGGGCAAATGGGTGAAGGTCAAGGGCTGGAAGGGCGTCGACGCCGCGCACGAGGAAATCACCCGCAGCGCCGAGCGCCATGCCAAGGGCGGCAAGTAGGCGTCCCTGCTTTCGACCAGACTGAAAGGGCCGGCTTGCCGGCCTTTTTGCTGCCCGGCCGCCGCGAAACGATTACACTCGCGCATGATTATTTCAGCGCCCGTCACGGTCGCATCTCCAATGAGGTCAACAGCATGGACTATGTTTTGCCCCCTCAGCCCGTCATGGCGGTTCCGGTAGTCGGAAGCAGCGCCTTGTTCCCGGTTCGCCGCGTATATTGCGTTGGACGCAATTACGCTGAGCATGCCAAGGAGATGGGCTTCACCGGACGCGAGGATCCTTTCTTCTTCTGCAAGCCGGCCGATGCGATCATCGCCGTGCGGGATGGCGAAACGGGCAAGATGCCCTATCCCTCCAAGACCTCGAACCTGCACTACGAAATGGAACTGGTCGTCGCCATCGGCAAGGCCGGCAAGGACATCCCGGTCGAAAAGGCGAACGAGCACGTCTGGGGCTATGCGCTGGGCCTGGATATGACGCGTCGCGATCTGCAGGGCGAAGCGAAGAAGCTGGGTCGTCCCTGGGAAGTGGGCAAGGCCTTCGACCAATCGGCTCCCCTGGGTCCCATTCATCCCGTGACCAAGACCGGCATCATGGAAAAGGCCGACATCTGGCTGGACGTGAACGGCACGCGCAAGCAGAGCAGCAACATCAGCGAACTGATCTGGAACATTCCGGAAAGCATCGCGTACCTGTCCGGCCTGTTCGAGTTGCAGCCTGGCGATCTGATCTTCAGCGGCACGCCCGAAGGCGTCGGCGCCGTGGTCAAGAACGACCTGATGGTGGGTGGTGTCGCGGGTCTGGGCGAGTTGCGCGTCCAGGTGGTGTGAACGATCGCTGCCGCGCAAGGCAGGATCAAATGAAGGAGAGCAAACCATGCGCTCGAAGATGATGCTGACGACGTTGGTGGTCTTTGCGATGGTTTTGGCAGGTTGCAATACCGTTGCCGGCGCTGGCAAGGACCTGCAGCGCGCTGGCAACGCCATCACCAACGCCGCGGAGAAGTAAGCCGCGCGTTGCCGTGCCTGGCATGACGCCGCCTTCGGGCGGCGTTTTTCGTTGGGGGTGCCTGCCCGGGGTTTTCGTCCGCGCCGCGCGGGATCGGCCGTGCGATGTTTTGATCCAGCTCGGCATGTACGAATAGGCGCCGCCGCCGGCGATGCGCACACTGGAGGCCTACCTGATCCACGGAGGCATCCATGCGCAAACATCACCGGCTGCAGCGCGGCCAGGGCATGACCGAGTACGTGATCGTCGTCGCGCTGGTTGCGGTGGCGGCCATCGCGGTGTATCAGCTGTTCGGCCAGGTCGTACGCTCGCAGACCGCCGCCATGGCGCGCGAACTTGCCGGCGAGAGCGGCACCGAACAGTCGCGCGCGGCGCAGACAGCCGCGGGCAAGGCGGCCGCGCAGGCCAAGGCGAAATCATTGAAGTCGTTCACCGGCAATGCCGGCGCGGCGCAATGAGCATGCGGCGGCAATCATGCGGCCAGGCCTTGCCGCTGGCCCTGGGCTTGGCGGGACTGGGCGCATTGTCCCTGGTCGTGCTTTACAACCTGGGGCAGACCATCGCGGCGCGCGTCCGGCTCACGCATGCGGCGGACGCAGCGGCCTACAGCGGCGCGTTGGTGCAGGCGCGCGCCTTGAACCTGATTGCCTACATCAACCGGGCGCAGGTCGCGCATCAGGTTGCGATGGCACATCTCGTGACGCTGGCGACATGGACGCGCTTCGGGCAGGCGGAAGGACAACGCGTGCTGCGCGGCAATCCACCCGCCGCGGTGATCGGGATGCTGTTCGGTCCCTCGCATGGCCAGGCCTTTGCCAGCGCCGCCGTCGCGGCGAATGCCGGCGGCCTGGAGGCCCAATTCAGTCGCGCCTATGAACGCCACGATACGACCGTGCATCGCATATTGGCCGTGGCGATGCGTGAGACGCTGGCGCGGTTGCCGGATACTCGCATGCAGGCCATGCGCGCGGTGGTGCGCGCCAACTATCCGGAATTCCAGGCGCCCGCGTACGACGCGATCGCCTCGTCCGCAAACCGGCCGGGCGGGGCGCGCCAGCCTGTCGGCCCGGTCGGCCAGGTCGGCTTGGACGGCCTGGACGGGTTGCGGGATCGCCTCCGCCTGCAGGTGCGGGCCGATGATTGGCCTGGTTTCGTGCGGCGTTATGCGGGCAAGGACCGCGGCGCACTCCGCGCCATGGTGCTGGAAGCGACCGGGCGCTACGACTTCCTGGGACCTCGCAACCGCGACGCGCGCAACAGCTGGCCTGTGAGCTTTCGTTGCCCGACGTGGCGGCATGAACTGCGGCGACGTGGCGGTACGCGCCTGGGTGGCGATGGACTGTGGCGGTCCATCGATACGCAGTCCTTCCACAAGGTGCGTTCCAACAAGTACATCGGGTGCTATTACAGGGAGTACGCCATGGGCTGGGGCAAGGCCGATGCGCGCAGCGCCGGCGGCAAGCCCGCGGGCGAGGGCGGCCCGGACGCTCCGGCCGTGCCGGAGGACTTCTCGCGGCAGGACTTCTGGCGATGGGTGCGTCAGCATACGTCCTGGGACATCGTCAACGGCGTTTCGAATCCGCTCGCGTATGCCTATGCCATGCGCGATGCGAAGCGCTGGTCGGGCGCCGGCTTGCCGCCGTATGCCGAGGTCCCGTTGAACCGGTCGGGGAAGGGCACGCGATTCGTCCTGGCGCTGCGACAGCCGGCACCCTTGCTGGCGACGACCGATGCGGGCAGCACGGTGGCATCCCCGACGGGCCGCCTGGCGTATGCCGGCTTGACGCGCGAAGACGACGTGACCGTCCTCAGCGCGGCTGAAACCTATTTCGCGCGGCCGCAGGCACGCCGCGATGGCGCCGACGAACTGGCGACCCTGTTCCGGCCCTATTGGCAGGCGCGACTGGCCGGGACCGCGCAGCAGGCAGGACGGCATGACGAATAAAGCACAGAACGGCCAGGCCCTGGTGGAGGCGCTCGTCGGCGCGGCGTTGCTGGGCTTGCTGGCCACGGCCGTTGTCAGCATCTCGCGCTTCCAGTGGCAAGGCTTGCGCGCTTCCCACGCCGCGCGTGCGCAGGCGTTCTGTTACGCCGCCGGCGATCGCACAAATCCCGAGTTCGCGCACGTGAGGGTGACGCGCGCCGAGCAGGCGGCGGATTTCACCGGACCTGGCGGTCCGCGGGCCGCTGTGTTGCGGCGCGAACTTCACGTGGAAGACAAGGGGATGGTGCGCGCGTACGCCGCGGTGGACGTGCACCCGCATCGTCACCATGGTGCGGGCCTGATCCTGCGTCGTCATGTCGCGATACTCGCCGACGCGGGACATGCGGTTGGCGATGACGCGGCCCAGGAGCGCATCGCGGCGTCGCGCGCGGCCTGGGCGACAGCCGCCGGGGCCAGCCACGCGCCGGCGCGGCAGGCGCAGGCATTGCTCAAGCGCATCGATACCGGATGGCGCCGCCCGCCGCCAGATCTGGACTGGCTCGCGCCTTGGTCGGACGTGGTGCCAGCGGACCGACGGGATCGCGCCGGGGCTGGCGGTTCGGCGAGCAGGCGTCCATGATGACCGGCCTGACGCAGGATCGTCCTCCCTTGCTCCTACGGTCCACGATCGTCGGCCTGCTGGCCGGTGCGGGCGTGCTGCCGTGGCCATATCCTTCGCATGTCGCGCATGCCACACATGCCACGCATCTCGCTCCGGACGCGGTGCGTACGCAGGCCGCGCCCCCGTCATTGGCTTTGCCCACGCTGCCGCCCGGCAGCCGCTTCATTCCACTGGGCAATGGGATGTTCATCCAGGGGCTGTCCATGTGGGCCTATGCCTTCGAGGCGCCCATGCAACCCGCCGATCTGGCCACATGGCTGACCGCCAGGCAACCGGCGTTACGGGACACGTGGGTCATGCCGGATGCCGTCGTCCTGTCCGGTATCGCCGAAGGCGTGCATTGGGTGGCTCGCATGTCCGATGTCGGCGCGGGCCGCACGCGGGGCACGATTTCCGCGTTGCCGACGGCGAGGCATATCGCATCGCCCGATCCGTCGGGCAGCGCCGGCGGCGAGCGATCAGTCGCTGGCGCGGCGGGCGCTGCCAGCGGCCCCGCGGTCCAAGCCGCTTCCTGGCGATTGCCAGGTGGTCATCTGCAGTTCGAGCTGCGGTCGCTGGACGACGATGTCATGGTCGTCCAGCAGGTGTGGACACATGCCAGCGCGCCGCTGGTTTTGGGCGAAAGACTTGCACGCGAGCTTGAACGAGACGGATGGCGCGAGGCGGGCGGCGGCGCGGCACGGCAACAGTGGACGCGCGGCCGCGTCACGCTGCTCCTCACCATTGTTCCCCTGGACCAGGGCAGCGGTGTCAACGCCGTCGTCCGCATCGGAGCATAGGACATCATGCTGGATCGGATTCCCCAGCGCTGGTTGATGGCAGCCTTCACGGTCGCGGCGGGCGTGCTCGCGGCCTGGGCCGCGCGGCAGCATATACAAGGCCGCATCGAACAGATCGAGGCCGACGCGAAGGTGGCCACTGTTCCCCGCCTGGTGGCAGCGTATGACCTGACGCCCGGCACCCGCCTGGAAGAAGCCTACGTGGCCGTGCGCGATATCCCGGCCGCATGGGCGCCCAGCGATGCGCTCGCGCCGGAGGACTTCTCCGCGTATACCTACAACGTCCTGGCGCACCCGCTGCGCCGGGGCGATCCGGTCCAGCGCTCGCATCTGGCGCCGCGCAAGGCCGCGCCCCTGTCGTCCCGCGTGTCGTCGGGCCGCCGCGCCATCACGATTCCCGTGGACGATATCAACTCCTTGTCCGGCATGTTGCAGGCCGGCGACCTGCTGGATCTTTATGTGTCCTTCGAGCATGGCCGCCGGCAGATCACCGCGCCGCTGCTGCAGGGTGTCCTGGTGCTGGCGACGGGCCGGGCCGGCGACGACGACGAAGCGACGGCCGCCGCGTTTTCCACCATTACGCTGGACGCCGGGCCTGAAGACGCGGTCAAGCTGGTCGCCGCGAGGCAGGCCGGGCGCATCACCGCCATCCTGCGTCATCATCGTGATGCGGATACCAACGCCACGGCGGCGCGCGGCGATCTGGCGGCCTTGCTCGGGATGGATAGCACCGACGAAGCGCGTCCCCGCCCAGTCCCCGTACTGTATGGCGACCGACCGGACGGCAATGCGAGCGAGCCGCACGACGATGGCGTCGGCGGCGCGCCCGGCTCCGCATGGTTCGACGCCGACGTTCCCGCCGAGGTCGTCAGCGCGGGCCGAACCCGGCCGGCCCCTTCCGACACCTCCCGCGTTTCCCGCGGCGCCAGGACTCAAGGACGATAGTGGCCTTGGACATGTGCTCTCGTCATCCTGGCGGCCAATGTGTCGCGATACGCCGGCAGGGCGCGCTGCGTTGCATGCTGGCGCTGTTGCTGACCGCTTGCCTGTGGGTGTCGGCAAACGCGTCCACCGTGCTGGATATGCAGGTTGGAGAAACGCGCGTGCTGGCGCATCCCGGCGTCAGCCGGGTCGCGGTGGGGCACGGCGAAATACTGCAGGCGGTTCCGGCCGATGCGACGGAGGTCATCGTATTCGCGCGCGCGGAAGGCGAGTCGTCGCTGCACATCTGGGCCGGCAGGAAGCGTAGTGCCTACACCGTGCGCGTCGCGCCCGCGCGATCGCGCAGCATGCGCGCCGAAGTCGATGCGCTGCTGGCCCGCATTCCGGGTGCGCGTGGCGAAGCGATAGGCGACCAGATCGTGATCGAAGGCCATGACCTGTCAGACGCGGATCATGCGCGTATCGCGGCCTTGGCGGAACGCTATCCCCAGGTGATCGACTTCACCGGCAAGGTGGGCTGGGACCGCATGGTCCTGCTGGACGTCAAGGTGGTGGAGTTGCCCCGCTCGCGCCTGACCGAGCTCGGTGTGCGGTGGGACGGCACGACGCAAGGCGGCTTGATGGCCGGATGGGCGCTGGACGCGGCGGCGTCCAGCCGGCTGGGCGAACGCCCGGGCGTATCCCCCATACCGGCCGCCTTGCGCGCCGCGCCCGGCGCCGGCTATGCCGGCATGAACATGCTGCTTTCCTCGCGCCTGAATCTGTTGGCGGAAAGCGGCGAAGCCATCGTGCTGGCCCAACCGCAATTGCTGGCGCGCAGCGGTTCCACCGCCGAATTCCTGGCTGGAGGCGAAGTGCCCTATGCCACGGTGGACAAGGATGGGAATGCATCCACGTTGTTCAAGCCTTATGGCGTGTCCCTGCGCATCACGCCCACCATCGCCTCCAGCGGTACGGTGCGCTCCCGTATCGAAGTGGAAGCCAGCGCGGTGGATGCTTCCGTCACCGCCACGGGCGGGCCGGCGCTGAAAACGCGGCGGGCCTCCACCGAGTTCAACGTCCGATCAGGACGCACGCTGGTGATCGGCGGCTTTCTTTCGCGGGAGCGGCACACCCAGAACAGCGGCCTGCCCGGTTTGCGCAACATTCCCTTGCTTGGCTGGTTGTTCGGGGCACGTCGCGATGAGTTCAAGGAAACGGAGCTGGCCATCTTCGTCACGCCGGTGGTGGTTACCGAGGACCATGGCGCCATGCGCCAGGCCACGGCGCAAGCCGGCGAGCGGCTGCGCAATGCATTTTCCGAACCGCCGCGGATGCTGATGACGGAACCGGCGGGCCTCGCCCCTGTGCCTGGCGACGGCGGCTGGGATCCTTACCGTGGCCCCGGTTCGCAATGGGCGAGGCCGCACCCGCGCAAGGGCGCCAACCAATATGACTTCAAGGATTGAATCGTGCTGGAAATCGAACTGCAATTCGAGGATGGCACGCACCGGATCGTGCGTGTGCAGCCTCCCGTCGTGCTGGGGCGGGCGCCCCACTGCGGGATACGCATACGGCATTGGCGCGTAGGGCGCGAACACGCACGCTTCCTTGTTTCCGGACAGGATGTGGTGATCGAGGATGCAGGTACGCTATCGGGCACGTTGGTCAACGGCAGGCGCGTTGCCCGGTACGGACCCCTGACGTCGAATGACGAGGTCCTGGTCGGCCCTTGCCTGATGAAGGTGCGCCGGGAACCGTTCCTTCCCATGGCGGCGCAGGCGCTGCCGCCCGCTGCGGTCGCCATGCCCCTGTCCGAAACCACCTTGCGCGACGTCGCCGCCGACAGGCAGGCCTATGGCCTGGACACGGACATGACGGACATGACGGACGTGACGGACGTGACGGACGTCAGACCCGCCATCGACCTGCTTCCGCATCGGCAGCGATTGCAGTCCGCATTGCTCGACGCGCTGGACCTGCGACGCCGCGACGTCGCGAAGATGAGCGACAGCCTGTTGCGCAGCGAAGCCGCCGAACGGCTGTCGGCCCTCGTTCGCGAGGATACGCAGATTCCCGCCGGCGTCGACCCGGACGCGCTGATGCGCGAAGTGCTGGACGAAGCGCTGGGTTTCGGTCCGCTATCGCCCTTGCTTGAAGATCCCGGCGTCACGGAAATCATGGTCAACCGCCACGATGAAATCTACGTGGAGCGCGATGGCCGCCTGGTCCGCCATGCGGCGGCATTCAGCAGCGAACAGGCGGTATTGCGGGTGTTGGAACGTATCGTGGCGCCGATAGGGCGGCGCATCGACGAAAGCTCTCCCATGGTGGATGCCCGCCTTGCCGACGGATCGCGCGTGAATGCGGTGGTCGCGCCCGTGGCGCTGAAGGGCGCTACCCTGACCATACGCAAGTTTCCGCAGCGGGCGCTCGGCATGCCAGACCTGGTGCTGCGCGGTTCCCTGGACCCGTCCATGGCGGACTTCCTGGCACGTTGCGTCGCGGAGCGCGTCAATATCGTGGTGTCCGGCGGCACTGGATCCGGCAAGACGACGCTGCTGAACATCCTGTCCAATGCCATCCCGGGCGGCGAACGCATCATCACCATCGAGGACGCCGCGGAACTCCGCCTGCGCCACGCGCACGTCGTCGCCCTGGAGGCCAGGCCTGCGAATATGGAAGGCCGCGGCCACATCGCCATACGCGACCTCGTACGCAATGCCCTGCGCATGCGGCCCGACCGCATCGTCGTGGGCGAATGCCGGGGGGCGGAGGCCTTCGACATGCTGGCGGCCATGAACACCGGCCATGAAGGTTCGCTGACCACGCTGCACGCCAACAGCCCGCGCGACGCGCTGGGCCGCCTGGAAACCATGATTCTCATGGCGGGCATGGACCTGCCGCTGGCGGCGGTGCGCGAACACATCGCGTCCAGCATCCATCTGATCGTGCAGCAGGCCCGTATGCCCGACGGCCGGCGCCTGGTGACGGCGATCGTCGAAGTGACGGGCATGGAAGCGGGCCGTATCCAGACCCAGCCGCTATTCGTCCACGAGGGCGGCCCGGCGCGCGGCGGATTCTCCGGTTGTGGCACCATGCCCACCTTCGCCGACGCATGGCGTGAGGCCGGCCGTCCGCTCGATCCCGCGCTGTTCACGGGCCGTACGCCGTCGTTGCCACCGTCGCCGTCGCTGGCCGACGAGACAATGGAAGGCGCCAGCGCCTATGCCGAGTCCGCCCGGACGCGGCGGGCGCGCGGCATGCCACGGACGGTCGCGCCATGATATGGCTGGCGGCGCTGGCCGCGACCTGCTGCGCGGCGGTAGCCTGCTGGGGCGCCTACGGCTGGCTCGCCTTGGCATGGTCGCGCTATCGGCAGGTCTATACCGACACCGCCGGCGCGCGCCTGGGCGAAGTCTTTCTTTTCGTGGATCCGCGCCAGCTGTGGGCCGCCAACCTGGCCTGCTGCTTCGCCGTCGCTCTGGCGGCCTACGCGGCGAGCGGCAGCGGCGCGATCGCGCTGGCCACGGGGCTGGCGCCGATCCGGGCGCCCCAGATCCTGATCGGGTTCCTGAGGCGTCGCCGTGAGCGCCGCTTCGACGCGCAACTGCCCGACATGCTCCTGGCCCTGGGTTCCAGCCTTCGTGCCGGTACCAGCCTGGCGGGCGCCTTGCGCCAGCTGGTGGAGCATTGCGAACCCCCGCTGTCGCAGGAGTTCGGGTTGCTCCTGCGGGAGCAGCGCCTGGGTGTTTCCTTCGACCAGGCCTTACGGAACCTGCGGGCGCGCATGCCGGGGGAGGCGACCGGCCTGGTCGTGGCGGCCCTGCGTATCGCGGCGCATACCGGCGGCAACCTGGCCGAGGCGCTGGACCGAATCGCGGCCGTCCTGTCCGCGCGTCTGCAACTGCAGGAACGCATCCGCACCCTGACGGCGCAAGGCCGGCTGCAGGCCTGGATCGTCGGCGCGCTGACGCCCTGCCTGGCGGTGGTCCTGACCCTGCTGGATCCCGCGTCGATGTCGCTGCTGTGGCATAGCCAGGCCGGATGGGCGGCCCTGGGCGTCATCGCCATGCTGGAGACGGCCGGCATCATGTGGATACGGCGCATCGTCAGTATCGACGTTTGAACAGGAGCAAGGCAATGCATGTCCTGGCAATGGCGATGGCCGCGCTGTTCGCGGCGGGGGCTTTTTTCCTGCTGCGCCCGTTGATCCGGCCCGCCGGGCGGGCGCATCCCGTGGTGGGACGCCTGCCGCCGGCCTGGCGGGCCGCCTGGCCCTGCCTGGACGCCATGGCGCCCGTGGTCGCCCCCTTGTTGTCCTGGCGCCGCCGCAAGCGCCTGGCCGCGCAGTTGCTGCGTGCCGGGATGCCGGGCGCCCTGGGCGTCGGCCACGTAGTAGCCGCCCAGTGGCTGTGCGCGGCCGCGGGCGCGGCGGCTGCCATGGCGCTGCTGCTCGGTGTGGCCGATGGTCCGGATCGCCTCGTGTTCCCGTCCATGGTGTGTGGCGCGGGCCTTGCAGGCGCGGCGATGCCCTGCCTGTGGTTGCGCGCGGAGATCGCGCGGCGCCGCGTGCGCATGGCGCGCGAACTGCCGTTCCTGATGGACATGACCACGCTTTGCGTGGAATCGGGCCTGAATCTCCAGGGCGCGCTGGCGCAGGCGGCGGAGCAGGGGCCGGACGGCCCGCTGCGCGACGAACTGTTGCGCGCGCTGGCCGATATGCGCGCGGGGCTACCCCGCTTGCAGGCGTTGTACGCGTGGTCGGATCGCGTCGATTTGCCGGGCGTCCGCGCGCTGACAACCGCACTGGCCCAGGCCGACGCCTCGGGCATGAGCCTGGGGCCGATCCTGCGGGCACAATCCGAGCGTCGACGCACGGAACGCTTCCACCGGGCGGAAAAACTCGCCATGCAGGCGCCCGTCAAGATGCTGTTCCCCCTGGTCTGCTGCATCTTCCCGTGCACGTTCGTCGTGCTGGCCTTTCCGATCGCGGTGCAATTCTGGCAGGTGCTGCAATGACAGGCGTCCTGGGCACGCCGACCGGGACGCGTGGCTGCCGCCTGCGGATAGTGCGTGTGAAAAAATGGTGCGGACGCCTGCGCGGCTTGCTGTGCCGGCGTCGGCCGCGACCCGGCATCGCCTTGTGGCTATCACCCTGCCGCGCGGTCCATACCTGCGGGATGAAATACGCGCTGGACGTCGTATTCCTGGACCGGAGCGGCCGCGTGGCGGCCGTCATCCCGGCCCTGCGGCCCTGGCGGGTGGCGCTATGCCTGCGTGCCGTGTCCGTCGTCGAGCTGGAAGCCGGCGCCGTCGACCTCGAACACGGAGGTATAGGCCGGATAGAAGCTGCTATACAGCACGCCGAACGCCGCGATGCTGACGGGAACCTGCACCGTATTGACCAGGGTCTGCGAGACGTCCAGGGAAATCAGGGTGCTGGCGCAGAAATCGATGCCCAGGAATACCGCCGCCCAGGTCAGTCCGTACACCAGGAAGGCCCACTTGTTGCGCCAGCAGGCGACACCGGAAAAGAACAGCGCCTGCGACAACCTGACGTTGTGCCAGGCCACCAGCACCGGCGCATGCCAGAACAGGGCGCCGATGATCAGGTACAGGGTGCCGAAGATCAGCAAGGCGGTATGCAGCGTCTCGAAGAACGGCACGTAGTCGTTGGTGACCGACGCCGCCCGGATGCCGTCCGCGAGTTCATTGGAAAACGGTACGAACGCGATCAGTCCGGCCAGCATGCACAGGCCCGCGTACAGGCCGCCGAGGATAAGCAGCTTCTTCAGTACGCCGGGCTTCTGCAGGGGCTTGAGCCACATGGACGGCAGCATGGTGCGGTCGGCGTCGATGTGCTTGCAGGCCGAGAGCGTCATCAACGTGACGCAGGGCATCAACGCGGTGCAGAAGAGCGGGCCGATGGGCACCGTGAACATTGCGAACAGCAACAAGAGGCTGACGACGAGCGACCAGGTGAACAACGCCAGCGGCTGACGCATGAACAGCCGGAATCCCTCTCGCGCCCATTGCCATCCGGCGGTTGCTGGTAAGGATGCTGCTTGCATTTTCCTCTTTGCTTATGCTGCCAAGCACATAGTCATGCTTGAATTATGGAGCCAGCCCGCGTCAGGGCAAGGTCGGCGGTGTTTCGCGGTGGCGCGCGAGCAACACTCGCTCGAAATGCCGTGGGTCGTGCGGTTTCAAAGTCTGCGCGGGCCGCGGCAGATAGAAGTCGTAAAGCCGGGACAGCCAGAAGCGCAGCGCAGCGCCGCGCAGCATGGCGGGCCAGGCCTGCCGCTCCTGTTCCGTGAACGGCCGTTCCTGCGCATAGGCGCTGAGCCAGCTCTGCGCGAGTTCCGGCACGATCTGCCCGGTTTCTCGGACGATGCACCAATCGTTGATGCTGACCGCCACGTCGAACAACCAGGTGTCGCAGCCGGCAAAGTAGAAATCGATGAAACCGCCCATCAACGGCGTCTCGAACGTGCCGGCGAAGAGCACGTTGTCCCGGAACAGGTCGCAATGGGCGGGCCCGCCGGGCAGGCTCGGCCACAAGGGGCTCGCCGCCGCGGCGATCTGCTCGTCCAGGCTTTGCCGCAGCAGTTCATCCTGGGCCGGGTCCAGGAAAGGCCGGACCTTGGGCGCGGTCTCGCGCCACCAGGGAAGTCCCCGCAGGTTCGGCTGGCGCAGAGGCAGGTCGCGCGCCGCGAGGTGCGCCAGGGCCAGCGTGCGGCCCGTCAGCGCGCAATGCAGCGGCCCGGGCGCCGGTTCGTAGCCGCCCGGCAGGCGGGTCACGATGGCGCACGGCTTGCCATGCATGTCGACCAGGCGGGCGCCATTCCGGCTCGTCTGCGGCTGTGGCACCGGCACGCCGCGATCGGCCAACTGGTGCATCAGCTCGATATAGAAGGGCAGTTGTTCACGGGTAAGCACCTCGAACACCGTCAACACGTATTCGCCGGCGGTCGTCGTCAGGAAATAGTTGGTATTTTCGATCCCGGCCGTAATGCCCTGCAGGGAAACCAGTTCCCCAAGCTCGAATTGCGTCAGCAGGCTGCGGGCGTCGTCGTCGGAGACGGAGGTGAATACGGCCATGTAGGATGCGGCGAAGGTTGTCGGAGATCGGCGGCCGCGCCATGCAGCGGCGGCGCAATTTTAGACCACCCGGCGCCGATACCCCGCGCAGCGGCTAAAATGGCCGCATCCTCCCGTCAGGTTCCGTCCGTGCTTGCTTCCGATTGGCGGCTTTGCGTCGCGCCCATGATCGATGTCACCGATCGCCATTGCCGCTATTTTCATCGGCTGCTGGCGCCACGCGCACGCCTGTATACCGAAATGATCACCACGGGCGCCTTGCTCCATGGCGATGTCGCCCGGCACCTGGACTACGACACCGCCGAGCACCCCGTCGCCCTGCAGCTTGGAGGCAGCGAGCCGGACGCCCTGGCCCACGCCGCCCGGCTTGGACAGCGCTGGGGCTACGACGAAATCAACCTGAACTGCGGCTGTCCCTCCGAACGTGTCCAGCGGGGCGCCTTCGGCGCATGCCTGATGGCCGAGCCGGATCTGGTCGCCGACTGCGTCAAGGCGATGCAGGATGCGGTCGACGTCCCGGTGACCGTCAAGCACAGGCTCGGCCTGGATTACGACGAGTCGTATGCCTTCGTCCGCGATTTCGTGGGCAAGCTTTATGACGCCGGTTGCCGCGTTTTCATCGTGCACGCCCGCAATGCCGTGCTGAAAGGCCTTTCGCCGAAAGACAATCGTGAAATCCCACCGTTGCGCTACGACGCCGCTGCCCAGCTGAAACGCGACTTTCCCGATTGCGTGGTGGTGTTGAATGGCGGCCTGGGCGATGCCGAGACCGCCGCGCAGGCGTCCGCCGGCTTCGACGGTGTCATGCTGGGACGCGCGGCCTGGCATACGCCGCGGGTGCTGTCGGAGCTTTCCATGCGTTTCTGGCCCGGCATCCGCTTGCCGGGCGACGCGCAGGTCGTCGATGCCATGACGCGCTACGCCACGCAGGCCGTGGCGCGCGGCGTTCCCTTGCGTGTGCTGGTGCGGCCCCTGCTGGGCCTGGTGAACGGCCAGGCCGGCGCCCGTCGCTGGCGCCGCATGCTGTCGGACGCGGCCGCGCTGAAGTCGGACGATCCGGCGTTGATCTATGAAGCCTGGCGCAGTGTTTCCCACCCCACGGCGCAGCGCGCCGAAACGGTGGAACTGGGCTAGCCGTCACATTTCCTTGGACGCCGCGCCTTCCTCGTCCATGGGCCAGTCGCGAATGTAGGCCTTGAGCATGTTGTTCTCGAAGCGCTGCGCATTGACGATGGCCTGCGCCATATCGTAGAAGGAAATTACGCCCATCAGCATATTGCCGTCCATGACGGGGATATATCGGGCGTGCTTTTCCAGCATCAGGCGTTGCACTTCGTCCGCGCTGGTGTTGGGCGTCACGCTGACCGGCGCGTCGTCCATGATGGCGCGGATCGTGGTGGTGCCCAGCGTGCCGCCGTTGCGGTTCAGGTGCTGGATGATTTCGCGGAACGTCAACATGCCGGCCAGCATGCCGGATTCCATGATGACGAGCGAGCCGATGTCCTGCAGGCTCATAGTTTCCACGGCCTTGCTGACAGGAGTGTCCGGCGAGGCCGTGTACAGGGTGTCGCCCTTGACGCGAAGAATTTCGCTGACTTTCAACATGATGTCCTCCATGGGCTGGCGCCCAGGCTTATTTTTTGACGGCCTCGATCTTCACGACGTCCGCCGAGCCATTGCCCGTATTTTGCGCCTCCTGCATGAGATCTTCCAGCGTCGGTGCAGCATTCGTCGTGAGAATGGCGCGGGCGGTGCGCAGTATCTCCGGCGATTCGCGCAGCCGCCCCTGTTGGCGATCGAGCAGAAAACGGTCGAAAAGCGGCGCGAGCGACGCGCGGCGGGGATCGCAGGCCAGGATCCAGCGCTGTTCCTGGGTGCGGACCACCATGCCCAGGTCGGCCAGCGCTTCCAGCACGGCATTCAGTTCGTCATGATGTAGATGCAAATCGACGGCGAGGCGGCTGGCGCTGCGGCCCGGCGGGTTGTTGCCCATATTGCGATAAAGGCATCGCAATACCTCGACCGCGTCGATGAACGTGGCGCCCGGTTCGCGGTTGATGTCCCAGCGCCCCACGCGGATCATCGGCAGGCTGGCGGCGACGGTGGCGCCAAACAGCACGGCCAGCCAGGAGAGGTAGATCCAGAGCAGGAAAATCGGCAGGGTGGCGAAGGTGCCGTAGATGACCGTATAGGTGGGGAAACGCGTCAGGTAGTAGGCGAAGGCCGATTTCATCAGCTCGAGCACGATGGCGGTGCCGAAGCCGCCGGCCAGTGCGTCGGTCCACAGCACACGCCGGTTGGGGACCACGACGAACAGCGCGGCGAAGCCCAGGCCCGTCAGCGCCAGCGGCAGGAACGATACGGCCAGCCCGACGATATTGGGCACGTCCCTGACCAGGCCCAGCGATTCACGCGCCAGGAAAGACGTGCCCCACAGGCTGGCTCCCGCGACCACCGGGCCCAGCGTCAGCACTGCCCAGTACATCAGGGCGCGCTGCGATAGGGGGCGCTGGCGGGTCACGTGCCAGATATCGTTGAAGGTCTTGTCGATCGTCATGATCAACAGGATCGACGTGACCAGCAGCAGTCCACCGCCTATGGCCGTCAGCCGGCTGGCCTGGCGGGCGAACTGGTTCAGGTAATTCATGATGTTGTCCGACACGGCCGGCGGCATCAGGCTGTGCGTCAGGAAGTCTTCCAGCGCGATCCGGAATTCCTGGAATACGGGAAACGCCGTGAACAGCGACAGCACAACCGCCAGCATGGGGACGATGGCCAGGACGGTGGTAAAGGTGAGGCTGGACGCAACCTGGAGCAGTTGTTCCTCACCCGCGCGCTGCGAGGCGAAACGTAGCACCCGCGCCACCCGGCTTACCCACGAAGCTCGGTGGTTCGGAGACTCCAGCCCCGCTTCCGCGGCGGCCGTTTCGACGGGCGCTTTCATGCGGCGATAATAGCAGCATGGATATCGAACTCAACCGTAACCTCCGGCTTGCCTGCGTCCTTGCCCTGGTCGCGCTGGCGCTGTTGTGCGTCGTGTGGGAAACCGTGGCGGCGCCGGTGCGGCCGGGCGGTTCCTGGCTGGTCCTGAAAGCCGTGCCCCTGCTGCTACCCTTGCGTGGTGTCGCCCGGGGCAACGTGTATACCTATCAGTGGGCATCCATGCTGATACTGTTGTACGTCATGGAAGGCGCGGTGCGGGTGATGTCCGACACCACCACGCTCTCGGCCATGCTGGCTGGCGCGGAACTTGCACTGTCGCTGGCATTCTTCATCTGCGCCGTGCTGTATGTGCGGCCCGCCAAGCAGGCGGCCCGCCGGCGTGGATCCCCGGCCTCCTGATCCGTGCGGGCTGCCCCGGCAGCCTGTCTCAGCAGGCGATGCTGCGCCGCACAATAGCGGCGCGTATTCCGTGATCGTATCCCTGGCAGGGTAGAAACCTATGTCCGAAGTCTCCGAATTGCCCGTCCTCACACCCCTGGCCATGACGCTGGAGGAGTTGCCGATGAGCAACTCTTTCGCCGCGCTGCCGGCGGCTTTTTACACCCGGCTCAAGCCCCAAGGGCTGAATGCGCCCCGGCTGGTCCATGCCAACGAGAACGCCGCCGCCCTGATCGGGCTGGCGCCGGAAGCCTTGCGCACCCAGGCCTTCCTGGACGTGTTCTCTGGTCGGGCGCCGCTCCCGGGTGGGGACACGCTGGCGGCGGTCTACAGTGGCCACCAGTTCGGCGTCTGGGCGGGCCAGTTGGGCGACGGCCGCGCGCATCTGCTGGGCGAGGTCGATGGTCCACATGGCTCGTGGGAGCTGCAGCTGAAAGGCGCCGGCATGACCCCGTATTCCCGCATGGGCGACGGCCGCGCCGTCCTGCGTTCGTCAGTGCGCGAGTACCTGGCCAGCGAGGCCATGCATGGCCTGGGGATACCGACCACCCGCGCCCTGGCGCTCGTCGCCTCCGATGACCCGGTATATCGGGAAACCGTGGAAACGGCGGCGATCGTGACCCGCATGTCGCCCAGTTTCGTCCGCTTCGGCTCTTTCGAGCATTGGGCGTCGCGCCGCCAGCCCGAGATGCTGCAGACACTGGCCGATTATGTAATCGACCGGTTCTACCCCGAATGCCGGCGGCCGGTGGCAGGCGAAAGCGCGGCCGCCAATGCGCCACTGGTACGCCTGCTGGACGCCGTCATGGTGCGCACCGCCAGGTTGATGGCGCAATGGCAATGCGTAGGCTTTGCCCACGGCGTCATGAACACCGACAACATGTCCATCCTCGGGCTGACCCTGGATTACGGTCCTTATGGCTTCATGGACGGGTTCCGCCTGGACCACGTCTGCAACCATTCGGACTCGGAAGGGCGGTACGCATGGAATCGCCAGCCTTCGGTGGGGCTGTGGAATCTCTATCGCCTGGCGGGCAGCTTCAACAGCGTGGTGCAGGATGCGGACGCCCTGAAGGCGGTGCTGGACCGCTACGAAGCCGTGTTCAGCCGCGCCTTCCACGACGGCATGGCGGCCAAGCTCGGCCTGGAGCGCTGGCTTCCGGACGACGAGCCGCTGCTGGATGACCTGCTGCGGCTGATGCACGAACAGCGTGCCGATTTCACGCTGGCGTTTCGCCGCCTGTCCACCGCGGTACGCGGCGATGTCCAGCCTTTCAAGGATTTGTTCATCGATCGCGAGGCCGCCGGCGCCTGGCTGCAGCGCCTGTGGCGCCACCACGAGCGCGCGCCGCGCGAGGCGAACCTGCGCGCCGAGGCGATGGATCGGGTCAATCCCCTGTACGTGCTGCGCAACCACTTGGCGGAATTGGCCATACGCGCCGCCGCGCAAGGCGACGCCAGCGTTATCGACGAACTGATGCAGGTGCTGCGCGACCCGTTTACCGAACGGCCGGAGTTCGTCCGGTACGCGGGCCTGCCCCCGGATTGGGCAAACGACCTGGAAGTCAGCTGCTCATCCTGAACGCGGCTTCTACGCTACGAAAGTTGCGAAAACTGCGTCCTTTGCGATAAGGAGTGTATCGATTGTTGCAATGTGTGGAAGTTTGGGGCATTCTCGTGAGTGGGGAGGAGTCGCAACTATGAGAGACGAATTCTTATAGTTGCGGTCTTTGGGCGCCGCTTTCGCATTGTTACCAATGTTAGAATTACGCCGCTGCCCAGGCGGCATTCTGCTATTCGAGCGGCAGGGCCCTGTGGACACGTCATCCATAGGCCGATTTCCGGGGATATATCGTGCAAACGCAAGCAGCAGACGGCGTGTTATGTATCGGTCTGTTAGAGGATGATGCGGACTTTCGGGAAGAGCTGAAGCTGGGGCTGGGTGGGTACGGCTTTCGCGTGAACTTCGCCTGCGCCAGCGCGGCCGATTTCTATCGCCATATGGAAAGCCAGCCTTGCGACGTCGTTATCCTCGACGCCAATGTGCAGGGTGCGGAGGATGGCTTCTCGGTCGCGACGCGGCTGCGCGCGCTGCACGCCGTCGGCATCGTCATGCTGACCGGGCGCGGCGCGCTGGAAGACCGCGTGCGTGGACTGGAAGGCGGCGCAGACATCTACATCACCAAGCCGGTCGATCTCCTGGAACTGAGTTCCGTCATTCGCAGCCTGGCGCGCCGGATGCGCTTGTCGCGCAGTTCCGCGCCGCAGCCGGTGGCGGAACGCGGCAACCAGAACTGGAGCCTGCAGGACGGTGGTTGGATCCTGGTGTCGCCGGACGGTGGCAGCCTGCACTTGAGCGCCCAGGAGCGCGTTTTCCTGAATGCATTGATCGAAGCCAGCGGCAACGTCGTGAGCCGCCAGGCGCTGTCGGAGCTGTTCAGCCCGGCGAACCCCAGCGAATTCGAATTGCGCCGCATCGATGTGCTGGTCAGCCGCCTGCGCGCCAAGGCGCAGTCCAGCGGCATGAAGCTGCCGGTGCTGTCCGTACGCGGGCAGGGCTACGTGTTCGCGGCCTGAGGGGTCCGCTAGCGCACTTTGCTTATGGGCAGCGCGATCGTGAAGCGCGCGCCCTTGCCCGGTTCGCTTTCGACCGTCAACGTGCCGCCCTGGCGTTCGCAGATCTTGCGTACCAGGAACAGGCCCAGGCCCAGGCCCTTGGTTTCGCGATGGGCGGCGCGACGGAAATGCGGGTCGAAAATCCGCGCCTGATCTTCCTTTTCGATACCCGGCCCGCGGTCGGCGACCGTGATCCAGGCGGTGCGCTCGCCTGGGCTGGTCACCGTTCCCACCTGGATCACGATAGGCTGGTCGGCCGGCGAGTACTTCACCGCGTTGTGGATGAGGTTGCGCAGCACGACCCCCGTGAGCGGGCCGTCGCACCATGCCGGCGCCGGCGTGGGCGCCTCCAGCTGCAGGCGGTGCGCGACGTCGTTCTGGATCGAGGCCACCACGTCGGCAGCCAGCCGGGCCAGATCCACGACTTCGTGGCGCGGCGCGACAGCTTCATCGTAGGCGCTTTCCTGCACCAGCAACTGGTCCATCAGTTCGCTGATCCGGGCCACCGCGCGCCCGATGCGCTGCAGGCGGCTGTCGATCTGTTCGTCGCTGCCTTCCAGGACCATTTCCAGGGATTGCACGGCGGCGCTGATGGTGGCCACGGGCGAACGCATTTCGTGCGACAGCAGTGCGTTCATCTGGCGCTGGCGCTCCAGTACCTCGTTCAGCATGGACAGCCGCGCTTCGATTTCCCGCTGGCCGGCCGCCAGCGATGCCGGCGTGGCTTTCGCCTCCACCCGCGTGGCGGCCGGAGGCCGGCCCAGCGCCGATCCCGCGTCGCTGGTCCTGCGCCTGGCCGGCGCGGCGGCAGCCGCCAGCACGACCAGCAGGGCGATACCGCCGCTCGCGGCCGCGAGCACGGCGAATGCCGGCGGTATGGCTGCCGGCGCCATCTGCGCGTAGAAGGCCGCGGCATCGATGGCGAAGCCGACGCCAAGCGCGGCGATCGCCGCCACCCATGCGCATATCTTGAAAATCGCGCACCACAGGCGAAGTCCGCGCCGGCGCAGGGCATGTCCCGCCATCCACAGGACGGCGCTGGCGCCCAGGCCCAGGCAGGCTGCCGATGCGCCTGCCTGCGCGGACTGGGGTACCCAGGCGGTCAGCAGCCCCCACAGCAAAGCGACGCGCGCGGCTTGCGACAGCAGCAGCAACAGCGTGGCGATGAGCGGGAATCCGGTACGGCGCCTGGCAGCGATCAGCATGATGGCGATCACGACGGCGGCCGCCAGGCCGGCCAGGCTGGCTCGGTGCGAGTTCAAGAGCGCGCCGGCGACGGCCGGATACCAGGAATCGTGGTTCATGCAGACTTCGAATAGGCCGGTGCGGTGAGCGTCGAGCAGCGCGAAGGGTTCGCGCGGCACCTGGCGTTAGTTTGCGCGGAAGTATAGCGGCATGCGCCTATGCGCCCAATGCGAAGACAGCCAGGCGGCGGCTCAGGCGGCCAGGCTTTCGATGGGATGGGCGATCACGGCGATGCCCTGGCGCGCCAGGAACGCGGTGGTGTCCTCGTCCGCGCGGCCATCCGCGTAGACCTCCACGCCCAGGCCTTTCGCCGTTTCGCGAACCGACGTCGCCAGATGCCGGCTGCCGGGACTGCGGGCCATGGCGTCCACGAAGGATGCACCCAGCTTGACGTAGGCCACAGGCAATTCGTGCAAGCGCGTCATGACGTTGAAGTCGTCCGAAAGGTGGCTGACCCCGATACGCGCCCCGACATCGCAGACCACCGCGCACAGGGCGCGCACATGGTCGAAGTTTTCCAGCAGTCCGCGGGCTTCCACTTCCAGCACCAGGCGGCCGGCCTGGGCCGGACGGTCCCTGAGCATCTGTCCGAGCCGCGACAGGAAATTGGACTGACCGAGCGACGGCAGGGCCAGTGCGACCGACAGCGTGCCGCCATGCGACACCAGCCAGTCCAAGGCGAGCCGTATAGCCTGGATATCGCATTCGGGCGACAGCCCCAGCCGCACCGCCGCCGGCATGAAGATGTGCGCCGGCAGGGGCCCCTGGGCGTCGGCGTCGTGCAACATCAACGTGCCCTCGTGACGTAGCGTCGCGCCGTCCGCGCCCAGCAGCGCCTGCGACGCCAGCGAAAAGCGGTGCTGTTCCAGGGCCATCACCAGCGTATCGCGCCACTGCAGTTCGCCGGCGGCTTCCGCCATGCCGGGCGATTCCGCCCTGACCGGCGAGTCGGTATCGGCGCTCTCCGCGCGCATCAGCGCGTGGTCGAGCAGGGCCAGCAATTCGCTGGCGCGGTCGCCCCGCGCGTACGGCGCTGTGGCCAGGGCCCAGCGGCACCACTGGTTCTCGCCCAGGGACACGCGCAGGGCGCGCAGCTCGTGCCGCAGTTCGTCCGCCAGCGGCGCCGCCTGCGACGCCGCAACGCCCTGCAGCAGCAAGGCGAAATCCGAGCCGTTCAGGCGTGCCAGCAGATATGGCGGTACGTGGTGCCGGCCCAGCTTCTGGTCCAGCCTGAGACCCACCGAACGCAGCCACTGGTCGGTGATGTCACGCGGCATATGGCGGTTGATGGCGGCCAGGTCGCGCTGGCGGAACATCAGCACGTGACCGGATTCGGCGTTCGGCGCCTGCGTGCCGCCGGTCAGGGCACGGCGCAGTTCGTTGAAGAAGTACTTGCGGTTGGGCAGCCGGGTGACGGGATCCAGGTTCAATTCCAGCTGCAGGGATTCGATGCGCGCGTGGGCTTCCTCGGCCGTCATGCGCAGCCTTTCGCGCGCCTCGGCAAGCGCGTCGGCGACGTCTGCGACCTCGCGCCAGGGCGGCAGGGCGACCGGCGGGGCGGGGTCGCCGTGCGCCAGGGCCCGCACCTGCGCGCTGATCCCGTGCAGCACCCGTTTCTGCAGCCAGCGCACCATCCCCCTGGCATAGACCAGCCAGCACAGCCCGGCGAAAGCCACCAGCAGCGCCAGTCCGACCGAATGCCGCCACAGCGCCCGCAGCGCCTCCGTGTCGTCGGCCACGACGGTGACCGTGCCGGCCACCCCGGACGTGGTTTTGAACGGCCGGGACGCCGCCGGCGGGCGGGGGGCGATCAGGGAGGCGAACCAGTCGGGCACCGCGCCAGGCAGCTCCTGCTTGACGTACTCGAAGGCCAGGCCGCCGTGCACTTCGATGCGCCGATAAGCGCCGCTGGCGAAAATGTCCTGCGCCACCGCGCGCCAGGTGCTCTCGTCGGCGGCGGGATCCCGGCCGAACACCGCGGCCAGCGTGGCGGCGGCCATTTCGCCGCGGGCGCGCAGCTCGTCGCCAAGATATCGACGGGCCGCATCGATGTTCAGCATCTGCGAGCCGATGAGCAGCAGCGCCGTGACCGCGGCGACGCTGACGAGCAATTGTCGCAATAAGGACATAGGTAGGGCTGCGCGTTCCATCGTTGGGGGCAGGCCCATGCCGGCCGCCGTACCACTTTGCCGGGATAGGCGCGCATAGTTTAGGGTGTTTTCGCGGATCGCAGGCCGTACGGGTGCGGCAGGGCGCCGCAATGACGCTTATTGCGCGAGTTCTTCGCGCTCGCGGCCGTATACCTCGACCCGGTTGCGGCTGCCGCTCTTGGCCCGGTACAGGGCCATGTCGGCGCGCATCAACAGCGTGTCGAGCGACACGCCGGGCTCATGCATCGCCAGGCCGAGCGAGATCGTCATGCTCAGCGGGCCGCCTTCCAGCAGGCCTATCTTCATCCCGGCGACGGCCTGGCGCAGGCGTTCCGCCGCCACCAGGGCAGCGGGCAGGTCGGTGTGCGGCATCAGCACGGCGAATTCCTCGCCGCCGAAGCGGCCGATGATGTCGCTGTCGCGCAGGGTATTGGTGATGGTGTCGGTGACGCGGCGGATCGCCTGGTCGCCGACATGGTGGCCGTAGCGGTCGTTGATCGATTTGAAGTGATCGATGTCGATCAGCAGCGCCGCCAGCGGGTGCGGATACCGGCGGCATTGCAGGATCTGCGCCTCGGCGGTCTCCATGAACGCGCGCCGGTTCTTGAGCCCGGTCAGGGGGTCCGTGTTCGCCAGCCAGACCAACTGGCGGGTGCGATGCGCGACCGCCGATTCCAGCCGGGCGTTGGCCTGCGCCATGCGCTGGTTGAAATGGCGCGCATGGCGGTTCAGCACCAGCAGCCAGATTGCCAGTATCCCGCTGCAGAACAGCAGGCCGACAAACGACCATTGCAGCCGCTTGAACCCGTCGGCCACCGCCGTGTTGTGCTGGGTGCTGTCGCCGCGCTGCGCCTGGTAGACGGCCCCGCCCAGGCGGTCGACCAACAGGCGGGCTTCGTCCGCGTGGTCAGCCAGATCCTGCGCCGCGGCGCGTATGCGGTTGGGGTCGCCGGTCTCGGCCGCGTCGCGCCAGGTCCGCAGCCGGTCGTCCAGCATCTGCACGTCGACGCGCGCCGCGGGCAGCGAGCGCACCAGGGCGACGCCGGGGGCGCTTTCCGCGGTGCCGGGATTGACGAAGGTGGCCAGCGCTTGCAGGTTCTGTACGAATTCCCTGGCGTCGCCGCCGGCAACGGTTTTCTGGGCGTCGGCGATGAGTCGGTTCATCTGCGACACCAGGCGGTAGCTGTACAGGCCGCTGTCGGCGCCGCCCGGCTGGGACACCACCCGCGATTGCGCGAACAGCGTCGCGCCCGTCACCAGGGCCAGCAAGGCCATGGCGACCAGCAGGGTCACGAGCGCGACCGCCAGCCCGCGCCGCCGGGGACTCGGGGGCGCGGCGTGCCAGGTCTCGTCCTGCGGCAGGGCGGGCTCCTTGGCGGTCGCGGGTTGCGGGGGTGTCATGGGTGCGCTGGACGGTGCAAGGCGTCAGGCCCGCGTCGGACGGGCCGATTGGGCAGACGGCCGACAGGGAGCGGTCGGGCTGCGGGTGGTCTCGTACTGCGCGGTCGAACGTTCGTACATGCTGTCCTACTCCTGCCTGGATGGTAAGCGCAGCGCAACGAACAACTCAGGGGCCGGCGCGAGCTGCCGTCCGGCCTGCGTTACGCATGCGAAAAGACATGGATGCGGGACGTTAGAGGGCGCAATCAAGGCCGCCTGATACAAAAAGCATCCGGGATTTTCAGCGGGTTAACATTTTGGGGTCCGGGCGGGCATGCATCAACAACGAATAATCGCGCTGAGTTGCCGAAGATCGGAGTTTTGTTGCCGTCCGTCTCTTTGTGTGCAGCGTTTATCGCTGTTTGACGCCGGCTTGCAACGGAATGGGCGATGCCGGGCGCGGGTGTCATAATCGCATCAATCCCGCGTCCGTCCCGGCGCGCTTCGCATCCAGAACAACTATGTCCGGCAATACGTTAGGCAAGCTTTTCACCGTTACAAACTTCGGCGAGTCCCATGGGCCGGCCATCGGCTGCGTGGTGGACGGCTGCCCCCCCGGCATGCCCCTGTCCGTCGAGGACATCCAGGCCGAACTGGACCGTCGCCGCCCGGGAACCTCGCGGCACGTGACGCAGCGCCAGGAGCCGGACCAGGTGGAGATTCTATCCGGCGTCTTCGAAGGCGCGACCACCGGTACTCCCATCGGGCTGCTGATCCGCAATACCGACGCGCGCAGCAAGGACTACGCGAACCTGGTCGACACCTTCCGCCCTGGCCATGCTGACTACAGCTACTTCCACAAATACGGCGTGCGCGATCCGCGCGGCGGCGGACGTTCCTCCGCCCGGCTGACGGCGCCGACCGTCGCAGCGGGCGCCATAGCCAAGAAATGGCTGGCGGCCACGCATGGGGTGCGCATCCGCGGATACATGAGCCAGCTGGGGCCCATCCCCATCCCCTTCGAAAGCTGGGACGCGGTGCCCGACAATCCCTTTTTCGCGCCCAACGCCGGCATCGTGGCCCAACTCGAGGCCTACATGGACGAGCTGCGCCGCGACGGCGATTCGGTCGGCGCGCGGGTCGAGGTGGTGGCGCAGAACGCCCCGGCGGGTTGGGGAGAGCCCCTCTACGATCGGCTGGACGCCGACATCGCGCACGCCATGATGGGTTTGAACGCGGTAAAGGCGGTTTCCATCGGCGCGGGTTTCGATTGCGTGACCCAGCGCGGTTCCGAGCACGGCGACGAGATCACCCCCCAGGGCTTCCTGAGCAATCATGCCGGCGGCGTGCTGGGCGGAATCTCCACGGGCCAGGACATTACCGTTTCGCTGGCGATCAAGCCCACATCGAGCATCCGCGTCGAACGTCGCTCGGTCGATCGCGCGGGTAATCCGACCAGTGTGCAGACGCTGGGCCGGCATGACCCCTGCGTAGGCATCCGCGCCACGCCCATCGCCGAGGCCCTGCTGGCGCTGGTCCTGATGGATCACGCCCTGCGACATCGCGGACAATGCGGTTGACGGCGCGGCGCCCGCGCATCGCCATCCGGTGAGCCGGGCGGCGTCGGACAGCCTGACTGGCGGGTGCCGGCCCTGGCGGAGGCCGTCGCCGACACTAAGCAAAACTTGGAGACTCGGACATGATTGATCACAAAAATCCTGGCCGCCGTCCGCGCCTCCTGCTGGGCGCGGGCGTCCTGGCCGTGTCGCTGGTGGGCGGCTGCGCCAGCGTGCATACCACTCAAGGCGGCGCGGTCGGCGTCGACCGGCAGCAGTACATGTCCAGCCTGGTTTCCTCGCAGGACCTGCAGCAGGAGGCGGACAAGCAATACGCCACCATCCTGGCCCAGGCCAAGCAAAAGAACCTGCTGGACGTGGATGCGCAACAGGTAGCGCGCGTGCGGACCATCGCCCAACGCCTCATCGCGCAGGTGGGCGTGTTCCGTCCGGACGCCACGTCCTGGGGCTGGGAGGTCCACGTCATTTCTTCCGACGAGATCAATGCCTGGTGCATGCCCGGCGGCAAGATCGCGGTATACACAGGCCTGCTGAACCAGATCAAGCCCACCGACGACGAACTGGCCGCCGTCATGGGGCACGAGATCTCGCATGCGCTGCGCGAACACGCGCGCGAACGGGTTTCGCAGCAGATGGCCACCAGCGTGGGCCTGTCCGTGCTGTCCGTGGTGACGGGCTCCACGGCGGTGTCCGACCTGGGCGGCAAGCTGTCGGACGTCATGTTTACGCTGCCGAACAGCCGCACGCACGAGGCGGAAGCCGATCGGATGGGCGTGGAGCTAGCCGCGCGCGCGGGCTACGACCCTTCCGCGGCGATCTCACTGTGGCGCAAGATGGCACAGGCCTCCAAGGGCCAGGAACAGCCCGAGATCCTGTCCACCCATCCGTCGGCGGAATCCCGCATCTCGGACCTGCAGACCGCGTCGCAGCAGGTGATGCCGCTGTACCAGCAGGCCAAGGCTGGGAAGTAACACGGCGATCAACGTGGTACTGGATGTACTAGTATTGATGCTGCCGTTGTACTAGGTTCGGAGCCAGCGCATAATGGATTACCCGGTCGTTGTACGCGACATGGTCTTCTTTTTTGGCTGTTTCCCCTGTTCGGTGACTTTTCATGGCCCAAACCCTTTACGACAAGCTCTGGGACGCGCACGTCGTCCATCAAGAATCCGACGGCACCTGTTTGCTGTATATCGACCGGCACCTGGTCCATGAAGTCACCAGCCCGCAGGCATTCGAAGGCCTGACGCTAGCGGATCGCAAGCCTTGGCGCCTGGACGCCAACCTGGCGGTCGCCGATCACAATGTGCCGACGATCAATCGCGAGCAGGGCATCAGCGATCCCGTGTCGCGCCTGCAGGTCGACACGCTGGACGACAACTGCGCCAAGTACGGCATTACCGAATTCAAGATGAACGATCTGCGCCAGGGCATCGTTCACGTCATCGGACCGGAGCAGGGCGCGACCCTGCCGGGCATGACGGTGGTCTGCGGCGATTCGCACACCAGCACCCATGGCGCTGTCGGCACGCTGGCCTTCGGCATCGGCACGTCCGAAGTCGAGCACGTGCTGGCCACCCAGACGCTGCTGATGAAGAAAAGCAAGAGCATGCTGATCAAGGTCGAAGGCGAACTGCCTTTCGGCTGCACGGCCAAGGACGTGGTGCTGCATATCATCGGCGTCATCGGTACGGCCGGCGGCACCGGCCACGCCATCGAGTTCGGCGGGTCGGCGATCCGTGCCTTGTCGGTCGAAGGCCGCATGACCGTCAGCAATATGGCCATCGAAGCGGGCGCGCGCTCGGGCATGATCGCCGTCGACGACAAGACCATCGAATACTTCCGCGGCCGTCCTTTCGCGCCCGTCGGGCCGTTGTGGGACCAGGCGGTGCAATACTGGCGCACCCTGCATTCGGATCCGGACGCCAAGTTCGACCGCGTCGTGGAAATCGATGCGCGCCAGATCAAGCCGCAGGTCACCTGGGGCACCTCGCCCGAAATGGTGTTGTCCGTCGACAGCCGCGTGCCGGATCCGGATCGCGAGAAGGACGACGTGCGCCGCAGCGGCATGGAGCGCGCGCTGGACTACATGGGCCTGAAGCCCAACACGCCGATCACCGATATCCGCGTGGACCGGGTATTCATCGGCTCCTGCACCAATTCGCGTATCGAGGACCTGCGCGCCGCCGCCGCCGTGGCGCGCGGCAAGCGCGTGGCTTCGAATGTGAAACAGGCCATGGTGGTACCCGGCTCCGGCCTGGTCAAGCAGCAGGCCGAACGCGAAGGCCTGGACAAGATTTTCCGCGAAGCCGGTTTCGAATGGCGCGAACCGGGCTGTTCGATGTGCCTGGCGATGAACGCCGACCGGCTGGAGCCCGGCGAACGCTGCGCGTCCACGTCCAATCGCAATTTCGAAGGCAGGCAAGGACAGGGCGGACGCACCCATCTGGTCAGCCCCGCCATGGCGGCCGCGGCGGCCATCGCCGGCCATTTCGTTGACGTCAGGAATTTCCGCTAAAGATCATGCAAGCATTCACCAATCACGAGGGCCTGGTGGCCCCGCTCGACCGCGAAAACGTCGACACCGACCTGATCATTCCCAAGCAGTTCCTGAAGTCGATCAAGCGCTCGGGCTTCGGCCCCAACCTGTTCGACGAGATCCGCTACCTGGATCATGGCGAGCCGGGCATGGACAACAGCAAGCGCCCGCTGAATCCGGATTTCATCCTGAACCAGCCGCGC
Source organism: Bordetella genomosp. 8 (assembly GCF_002119685.1). Taxonomy (NCBI): domain Bacteria; kingdom Pseudomonadati; phylum Pseudomonadota; class Betaproteobacteria; order Burkholderiales; family Alcaligenaceae; genus Bordetella; species Bordetella genomosp. 8. The sequence goes on from NZ_CP021108.1 coordinate 2,102,508, forward strand.
TATCAGGGCGCTTCGATCCTGCTGGGCCGCAAGAACTTCGGCTGCGGCTCCAGCCGCGAGCACGCACCATGGGCGCTGCAGCAGTATGGCTTTCGCGCCATCATCGCGCCGTCCTATGCCGATATCTTCTTCAACAACAGTTTCAAGAACGGCCTGCTGCCGGTCGTGTTGTCGGAGCTGGACGTCGCGCGCCTGTTCGATGAGGTCAAGGCCTTTCCCGGCTACAAGCTGCGCATCGATCTCGAACAGCAGGTGGTGCTGACGCCGGAAGGCCGCGGCATTCCGTTCGAGATCGAACCGTTCCGCAAGTACTGCCTGGTCAACGGCTACGACGATATCGCGCTGACGCTGCGCCAATCGGACAAGATTCGCGCCTTCGAAGCCGAACGGCTGGCGCGCCACCCCTGGCTGCAAAGCCGGCCCCTGGCTTGAGCGCGTAAAGATTATTTTTCTGGAAGATTGATGACACACAAGATTGCGGTTCTGCCCGGCGATGGCATCGGCCCGGAAATCGTCGAACAGGCGCTGCGCGTGCTGAGCGCGCTCAAGCTGGACCTGGAAGTGCGCGAGGCGGCCGTGGGCGGCGCGGCCTTCGATCAATTCGAGCACCCGCTGCCGCCGGCCACGCTGGAGCTGGCGCAGTCGTCGAACGCCGTGCTGTTCGGCGCCGTGGGCGACTGGAAGTACGACAGCCTGCCGCGCGAATTCCGCCCGGAACAGGCCATCCTGGGCCTGCGCAAATCGCTGGGCCTGTTCGCCAACCTGCGTCCCGCCATTCTGTATCCCGAACTGGCGAACGCCTCGTCGCTCAAGCCGGAAGTGGTGTCCGGCCTGGACATCCTGATCCTGCGCGAGCTGACGGGCGACATCTACTTCGGCACGCCCCGCGGCGTGCGCAGCGCGCCGGACGGCAACTTCGCCGGCGAGCGTGAAGGCTACGACACCATGCGCTACAGCGAGCCGGAAGTGCGCCGCATCGCGCGCATCGGCTTCGAGGCCGCGCGCAAGCGCAGTCGCAAGCTGTGCAGCGTGGACAAGGCCAACGTGCTGGAGACTTCGCAGCTGTGGCGTGAAGTCGTCACGGAAGTCGCGCGCGACTATCCGGACGTCGCCCTGTCCCATATGTATGTGGACAATGCCGCCATGCAACTGGTGCGCGCGCCGCGCGAATTCGACGTCATCGTCACGGGCAACCTGTTCGGCGACATCCTTTCCGACGAAGCGGCGATGCTGACGGGCTCCATCGGGATGCTGCCTTCCGCGTCCTTGAACGCCAGTGGCCAGGGCTTGTACGAGCCCAGCCACGGCTCGGCGCCGGACATCGCGGGCAAGGGCGTGGCCAATCCGCTGGCCACCATATTGTCAGCGGCGATGATGCTGCGTTATTCGCTGGATCTGGCGCCGCACGCCGACCGCATCGAGGCGGCCGTGCGCGCGGTGCTGGCCCAGGGCCTGCGCACCGCGGACATCCACGAGGCGGGCACCACCAAGGTCGGTACCGCCCAAATGGGCGATGCCGTCCTGAAAGCCCTGGCGCCCTAAATCGCCATCGCGTAGTATCGGGGACGCCCTCGTCGCGCCGTCAGCGGAGCGACGAGGGCGTGCTTTCTGATAAATTGTCGGTTTGTCCCGCGAATAAGCGTCTTTTAGGACGTTTTCCCGCGAATTTCCTTCTCTTCCTCTATCCCTGACATTCAAGAGCGTACGAAATGAGCAATGCAGTGGGCCTCGTCGGTTGGCGTGGCATGGTCGGATCGGTGTTGATGCAACGCATGCGCGAAGAAAACGATTTCGCGCTGTTCGAGCCGGTTTTCTTTTCGACTAGCAACGCTGGCGCGGCGGCTCCCAAATGGGCCGAAGGCGCGGACGCCCTGCAAGATGCCTACGACATCGATACGCTCAAAAAACTGCCCATCATCGTGACGGCCCAGGGCGGCGACTACACGAGCGAGGTCTATCCGCGGCTGCGTGGCGCCGGATGGAAGGGACTGTGGATCGATGCCGCCAGCACGCTGCGCATGGCCGAAGACGCCATCATCGTCCTGGACCCGGTCAACCGGCCCGTCATCGACGCGGCGCTCAAGCGCGGCGTGCGCAATTTCATCGGCGGCAACTGCACCGTCAGCTGCATGCTGATGGGCCTGGCCGGCCTGTTCAACAACGACCTGGTGGAATGGATGACGTCCATGACCTACCAGGCGGCCTCCGGTGGCGGCGCGCAGCATATGCGCGAGCTGCTGACGCAGTTCGGCATCCTGAACGAATCGGTCAGGCCGTTGCTGGACGATCCGGCTTCCGCCATCCTGGACATCGACCGGGGCGTGCTGGGCAAGCAGAAAGATCCCACGCTGCCGCGCGAGCATTTCGGCGTGCCGCTGGCCGGTAACCTGATCCCCTGGATCGACAAGGACCTGGGCAACGGCGTGTCGCGCGAGGAATGGAAGGGCGGGGCCGAGACCAACAAGATCCTGGGCCGCGGCGAAGGGTTCGGTACGGCCGCTACCCCCGTGGACGGCCTGTGCGTGCGCATCGGCGCCATGCGCTGCCACAGCCAGGCGCTGACCATCAAGCTGAAGCGCGACCTGCCGCTGGATGAAATCAGCGACATCATCGCCAGCGGTACGCAATGGGCCAAGGTCATTCCCAATACCAAGGAAGCCACGGTGGAGGCCCTGACGCCGGTGGCCGTGACGGGGACGCTCGATATCCCGGTGGGCCGCCTGCGCAAGATGTCCATGGGCGGCGAGTACCTGAGCGCCTTCACGGTGGGCGACCAGTTGTTGTGGGGCGCGGCGGAACCGCTGCGCCGTATGCTTCGGATCGCCCTCGCGGAAGCCTGATCGCAGGCGCCGCCCGCAACAGGCGGTATAGGGTACCGAGGGCACCCAGGGTGCCCTCGCCATTTCAGGACATCTTTAAACGCGGCTTTGCCCGCCTTCGCGGAAACAGGCTATGACGCTACGCTCGCTGCGCCCTTCGTCCAAATCAAGCCGGAACGCAATGCGCTTCGCCGTGGCGCTGACCCTGGGTTGCGCCGCCAGCGCACCCGCTCATGCTTTCAGGATGGCGCACAGCCGCATCGTGTCGGCGCCGAACGCGCCCCTGCAGGTGCTGGTCGGCATTTCCGAGCTGACGCCTGACGAACAGCGGTCGTTGATGGCATCGCTGGCGGATCCCAGCGCGTGGGAACAGGCCGGGGTCACGCCTCCCGTGCCGCTGTCCAGCATGACCTTGCGCTTGGAAGGCGGCGGCAATCCGACGCGGCGCAACCTGCGCATCAGCTCCCCGGAAGCGGCCAAGGGTCCGGTGGTGGACCTGTTGCTCAACGTGGGCACCAGCGAAGGTCAGCGGCAGGTTCAGGTCAGCATGATGCAAAGCGCAGGCGGCTTCCCGGGCCTGACCTCGCAGGCGCAGGTGGGCAGCGGCGCCGGCTCCGCGCGCGGGGGCGGCGCCGTGGCGGTGCGGCCCGGCGATACGCTGTACGGGATCGCGCAAAGCAACGCGATCGCCGGGACGACGCTGTACCAGATGCTGGTGGCGTTGTGGCGCGCCAATCCGAATGCCTTCCTCCAGAACAACATGAATCTGGTGAAGGCCGGCGTGACCCTGGTCGTGCCCGATGCGGCGACCGTGCGCGCCATCGATCCGGCCGAAGCGCGGCGGATTTTCATCCAGCAACAGGAAGCGTACGCGCGCTATCGAGCCAGCCTGGCCGGGGCGGCGGCGCGCGGCGCCGCGGCTTCGGCTGCGGGGTCCGGCGGCGCCGGCCAGGTCGGCGCGGCGCAAGCCCCCGTCACGCCCGAGCCTCCGCCCCAGGATCGGCTACGGCTGTCCAGCGGACAGGCCGGGCAGGGCAGTGCGGAAGCCCAGGCTCAAGCCCAGGCCGATGCCCAGACGTCCATCGCCAAGGCCTCGCAGGATGCGCAGCAGCGGGTCGATCAACTCGAACGCAACGTCAAGGATCTGAACGATGCCCTGGCCGCGCGGTCGGCACAGCAGGGCGGCGAGCGTGGCGCCCAGGCCGGCGGTACGGGCAACACGGGCGCCAATACGGCCGGGAACGGGCAGCCGGGAGGCCTTGCCTTGCCTGGGCTGGGTGGCGCGGGCAGTGGTGCCGCGGGCACGGCTGGCGCGCGGCGAGATACGCTCGCACAGGCTGGCGGTGCCGCGCAGCCGGGGGGCGCGGCGCAGCCCGGTGGCGCACAGCAGCCTGGTGCAGCACAGCAGCCTGGTTCGGCTGCCGGCGCGCCGGCGGGTTCCGGCAGTCCAGCTCCACAAGGCAACGCCGCCACGCCGACGCCGGGCGTCGCCACGCAGGGTATCTCCGGCGACGCGTCGAATCTGGGTACGCCTGGCACGGCCGGAACCGCCGGTACTTCCGGCGCCACGGCGGGCGGCGCGTCGGCGCAGACCGGGGGCGCCGCCAGCGGTACGGCGGGCACCGGCATCACGCCGTCTGGCGCCTCCGGTGCCGGATCGGCTCCCGGTGCCGGCGTGACCACACCGAATGCCGGTGCCGGTGGTTCGAACTCGGCAGCCGGCGCCGCGAATGCGGGCGCCGGCGGCGGGCCGGCTGCTTCCACCGGTACCGGGAGCACTGCTCCCGCCGGTGCTGGCGGTGCAGCCGCGCCGTCTTCAGGCGCAGGCGTGACTGCTTCGACGCCTGGCGCCGGCGCTGCTCCGGCTTCGGGCGCTGCCACCACGCAGCCGGGCACCTCAGGCTCGTCCGCGCGGCCGGGCGCGGCAACGGACAGCAGCCCGGCCATCACGACTGGCCCCGGCAACGCAGTCCCCGACGCGTCCCCCGGCGCCAAGAACCAGGACGGGACGTCCGGCCTGCCTTCATGGCTGTCCGACAATCTGCTGATCATCCTGACCGCCGTGCTGGCCCTGGTCGCCTTCGTGATCGCATGGCTGCTGCGTCGCGCCGCCGTGCGTCGCGACGAAGACCAGGACGACCTCGACGACGAACTGTACATGTCGGAAATCGACCAGGAAGCCATCGACCGCCGCCTGAACGGCATCAACCTGGATCTGGACGAACCGCCCGCCGAAGGCGACCGCCGTCAGTCCGGCCCCGTGCGGACCTGAGCGATGCCGCGCCTGGCCCTGGGGCTGGCGTACGACGGATCGGTCTGGCAAGGGTGGCAGACCCAGCCGCATCGCCAGACGGTACAAGACACGCTGGAAGCCGCCCTGCATCGATTCCTCGCCACCCCGGTGGCGACGGTCTGCGCAGGGCGCACCGACACGGGCGTGCATGCCGCCATGCAGGTCATCCACGTGGATACCGATGTCCAGCGCCGGCCGGAGTCCTGGGTACGCGGGCTCAACGCGCTTTTGCCGCCGACGATCGCGGTCCGCTGGGCAACGCCGGTCGACGTAGCCTTCCACGCGCGGTTCTCGGCGCTGTCGCGGACCTACACCTATCTGCTGTGGAACGATCGCGTCAGGCCCGCCCTATGGGCTGGCCGTGCCGGGTGGTGCTTCCAACCGCTGGATATCGACGCCATGCGCGCGGCAGCCGCGCATCTGCTTGGCGAACAGGATTTCAGCAGCTTCCGGTCATCGCAGTGCCAGGCCAAACATCCCGTGCGCACGCTGCATCAACTCGACATCGCCGAGCAGGGGCGCTTTCTGGTGTTCACGCTGCGCGCCAATGCCTTTCTGCACCACATGGTGCGGAACATCATGGGCGCGCTGCTGCAGGTCGGGCAGGGCAGGCAGGCGGCGTCGTGGATGAGCGATCTGCTGGCTGCCCGCGATCGTCGGCAAGGCGCGCCCACCTTCATGCCGGATGGCCTGTACCTGTCGGCGATCGAATACGCGTCGCACTTTGGCCTGGACGACCTCGACGGTCGCCGGCATCTGCTGGCCCCGTTCGCCTGATCGCCCCTTGCGCTGTCGATCCCCACGGTTCGCCGGACCGCCGCCCGGCGGGCGCTTGGGCGCCGACGAGCGGTAAACTCGGGGTTTACCCAACCGCGCCCTGCGGCGCCGCTGCTTCCCCATGCGTACCCGCGTCAAAATCTGCGGCATGACCCGCCCCGAAGACATCGCCGTCGCCGTCGAAGCGGGCGCCGATGCGGTGGGCCTGATCTTCTATCCCAAAAGCAAGCGCTACGTCGCCGTCGAACAGGCGGCCCGCCTGCGCCGCGCGGTTCCCGCGTTCGTCGATGTCGTCGCGTTGTTCGTCAACGCCGCTGACGATGACGTCAAACGCGTGCTCGACGCCGTCGGCCCCGACCTGCTGCAATTCCATGGCGACGAATCGCCGGAAGCCTGCGAACGGTTCGGACATCGTTACATGAAGGCATTCCGCGTGGGCGGTCCAGGCGCGGAAACCGCGAACGAACTCGCCCGCACATGCTCCGGCTATCGCGGCGCCGCCGGCTGGCTGTTCGACAGTTATTCCGCCGGCTACGGCGGCAGTGGCTTGGCGTTCGAACACAGCATGCTCCGCGAGGTACAAGCCGACAGGTCGAGCGCCCCCGTCATCCTGTCCGGCGGCCTGTCGCCCGACAACATCCATGCCGCCGTCGCCACATTGCGCCCCTACGCCGTCGACGTCAGCAGCGGCGTCGAAGCGTCGCCCGGCATCAAGTCGGCCGAGCGCATCCACGCCTTCGTTGCAGCGGTGCGCCGCGCCGATGCCGAACGCGCGCCCACGGCCCAGGCCCCGGCTTGAGCTTGCCTGTAGGCGCGCCATGCTGACTGTCTGGGGTCGCCGCACATCCTCCAATGTCCAAGCCCTGATGTGGTGTATCGGCGAGCTCGGGCTGGCTTACCGCCGGCACGATGCCGGCCATCGCCATGGCGGCCTCGACACCCCGGACTTCCTGGCGATGAACCCCAACGGCACCGTGCCCGTGCTACGGGATGGCGACGCCGAACCGATATGGGAAACCGGCGCCATCATCCGCTATCTGGCCGAGCGCTACGGCGACGACGCCTTCTGGCCGCGCGACCACAAACCCGCGTCCACGTCGACAAATGGGCCGAGTGGGCCAAGCTGAACATCGCGCTCGATTTCACCGGCCCCGTGTTCTGGCATGTCGTCCGCACAGCCCCCGCGCAACGCGACCCGGCGGCGCTCGCGCGGGCACTCCAGGCGCTCGATCCCAAGCTCGATATCGCGGAACAGCGGCTGGCTTCGCATGCCTTCCTGGCCGGCGAACATTTCACGCCTGCTGACATCCAACTGGGTCACGTGTTGTACCGTTATTTCGATATTGACATCCCACGCCAGGAACGGCCGGCGCTGCGGCGCTATTACGAAAGCCTGGCCCACCGGCGGGCGTATCGCGAGCACGTGATGGTGTCCTACCAGGAGCTGGCGCACAACGCCGGATACAACGGCTGACGATTTGACGACCCTAATCCAGCCCTATATAATTCTTCTTCTTTGCAGGCGGTTAGCTCAGCTGGTTAGAGCGCTACGTTGACATCGTAGAGGTCGTTGGTTCGATTCCAATACCGCCTACCACCGAATACATCAGGCGGTGGCCCAGCGCCACCCCGGATAATCCGCCAGATCGTACGCCAAATAGCGCACCAAAAAGCCCGCGTAAGCACCGAGCACGCGGGCTTTTCTACTTTGGCTTTTTCACTTTTCCACGTCGTGTCTCCGCTCGTCCGGATTGCATCAGCATTTCCGTGGGCGGTACCACGATTTTTGCTGATACACGGGAATGGAGAGACTATGGGTACACGAGAAATTGATGGCTGGACCGTGCATAGCGGTGCTTTTCAATCCGGCGACGTGCCGGCGATCGCGGACGTTACGACCCTCAAGGAGGGATCCCCCGATTCGGGCCGCTTCTTTCGAGTCGTCACCGATCAAACCTTCACGCATCTTGGCGACGCGAAGAACGCGGCCGATGTGGTCGTGGATCGTATCGAGTCCGTCGATGAAAGCGGCGTTCCCTACCCGCTGACCTACTAAGGTCTTCCCATCCAGGATGGCGAGCGCCGTTGCGCCGTCTTCCGGACGCGGCCGACCCGGCCGCAATGCCCGCCGAGGCTTCCCTAATCTTCGATATCGGTGTACTCGAATTCGATCCGGGTAATCAGGCTATCGGGCGTGGCGCCCTTGTGCGAGGCGCAGAACATCCTCACCCAGGCGTCGGGGTGCCCGTACTGGGCGTGCCCTTCGTATCCCTCGCGGCGCACCTCGTCGTAGCCATAGTCCAGGTCATCCAGCATGGCGCGCAGCGGCTCCCGCCTCACGGCGACTATCCGTATGGGCGCCCGCAGCGCCTGGATCTTTTCGCCGGGGCGCAACCCCATGGCCTTGAGCACCGGCCTGATCAGATCGCCCGGCTTCAGGAATATCCAGCCCGAGCGGCGTGTCACGTCCTTGGTTCCGGATTTGATCTGTTCGGTCGTAATCGAAAAGCTCATATTTCGCATTGCTCCATAATAGGTCCTGTAGCCGATGTCTTACCGGAGCCCAATCATGAGAAACGCTTACTCGGCCTTGCCGCTGATCCTTACCGCCGCGGTTTGCGCCGTGCTGGCCGGCTGCGGGAGCACGCCTTCCAAGGGCTACAGTTCGCAGTCGCAACCGCCAGCGACGGCGAGCCAGCCGTCATACAGCGATGGCAGCGGCGCCAAACCGGCGCTCACCATCCAGTCTGGCGAGGGTGAGAAACTGAACCTGCCGTGGTTCGTCAGGGATATCCAGGGCGCGGTGAACAAGGGTAGCGGGCCGACGACGGAGTGGCGTTCGGTGGATCCGCCGCCGAATGCGCCTCCCGCGCAATGATCGCGATGGCCACATTGGGCGCAGTGAGCGCAATGCCGCCCCAGCCGTCGCTTGGCGACGTCCAGGCAAATGGCGAGACCCGGTTACGATCTTCAACAAATGGCGCCGCTGCCGCCTTTTAAACTCAGCGCCCTCATCCACCCGGAGGGTACTTCCCATGAGAATGCTGATCGCTTTCCTGCTGGCCACCTCGCTTGCCGGCTGTGCTGTCTACACCCCCAGCGGGGCAGTCGTCGTCGATCCGCAGGGCGGCGGTGGCGGCGGTGGCTTCTGTCCGCCGGGACAAGCGAAGAAAGGTAACTGCTGAGCGCATGTCCGAGTCCCGGGCAGTTAATGGGTCTGCTTTTTAGTTGCCCACCCGGGAACACGCACGGCGGCCTGTTCAGAATCCCAGGTCTACGTTCCGTCACTGGCCTTTATCCGGGGCCGGTAGCACGGGCGTTTTCACTGTCCGGAAGTGAGAGGCTTATCCGTGCATCATTCGGCGCAGCGCGCGCGGTTTTTCCTATGGCACATGGTGTACCTGCTCCTGTCTGTCGCGCTGCCGTTCCTGCTGGCGATACCCATAGTCCTGCAGCAAGCCGAGCGTCGCGCACAGGACCAGTTGCGCATCGTCGAAAACCTGGTCATTTCCCAGTCTGAAAATATCGTGGCCCACGCGATCCAGGTCGCGTCGGAGATCGATCCCCTGGCGGGCAAGTCCTGCAAGGATGTCGCGCGCACATTGCGGGAGGCGGGCTCATTGCGGCCGTACTTTCGCACGCTGGCGGTGATAGACCGAAACGTCATCTATTGTTCTTCGGTCAGCGGGCCCGTGGATCGCCCCTTGGCTCAGATGGTGCCGGGGCTCACCAAACTGCCACCCGGGGTCACGCTTTCCACCGTGGCCGGGACGCCGCTGGTGCCCGATCGTGCCGCCTTGTTCGTCTTCCTGGGTGTGGACGACGGCCGTGGCGTCCTTGCCAGCGTGGACGGCCAGTATCTGCACGACATCATCTCGGCGGCGGACCAGGGCGGCCACTACGCCGTCCAATTGCGCATCGGCGCGGGTTATGCGCTGAATGCCACCGGCATACATGAATGGGAGCCGGCCGGCCCAGGCGACGCCGGCGGTATCACCGTTACGCGCAAGTCCGCGCTCTATCCCATCGAAGTCCGGGCAACGCTGAGCGCGGTCCGTCTCGGCACGTATCACCATACGCTGTGGCTGCAATACATTCCCTTCGTGACCATCGCATCCGCGCTCCTGGCCTACCTGGTCCACCGCTTGAATACGCGGCGGATCGCCATGGCGACGGAGATCCGCCGCGGCATGCGGCGCAGGGAATTCTGCGTGCTGTATCAACCCATCGTGGATCTGGCCACCGGCACCTGTGTGGGTGCGGAGGCCATGCTGCGCTGGCGCCATCCGGTGTATGGAACGGTGCAGCCCGAACTGTTTTATCCGCTGGTCGGCGAAAGCGCCTTGGCCATGCGGCTTACCCGGCACCTGCTCAGCCTGATACAACGCGACCTGGGCGCCGCGGCGCTGCCACGCGGGTTCCATCTGAATATCAATCTGAACGCGGAGCATTTGTGCCGGCGCGAACTCGTGGGCGACGTGGAACGATTTCTGCATGGCTTCAAGCAGACCAGCCCGCGATTGATATTCGAACTGACGGAACGCAAGGGGCTGCCCGATACCTCGGCGGTCCTGAGCAATATGCGAGCCTTGCGCGCCATCGGCGTCGCCTTCGCCATCGACGACTTCGGTACGGGGCATAGTTCGCTGGCTTGCCTGGAGAAGATCACGGTCGACTACCTGAAGATCGCCAGGGGGTTTGTCTCCGTGATCGACACGGATGCCGTGAATGCGCCGGTGCTGGAGCTGATCATCTCCCTGGCCGGGCGGTTGGGGGTCGCCCTGATCGCCGAAGGCATAGAAACCGATACCCAGGCCGCCTACCTGCGCGCCAAAGGCGTCACGCTTGCACAGGGAGGCTTGTTTTCGCCGCCCGTGCCGGCGATTTCGTTGCTGGCGGGGTTGTAGCCGGAGCGGGCGTCCGCATGGCTGGCTCGGCGCTAGGGTTCGAGCTCGCCTATCGTCTTTTCAATCGTCGATTCCAGCGCCAGAAGATGCGCCTGCGCGATGTCCTGCACCTGTTGCGAACCGGGCGGCAATCCTTGCTTGATGGCCCTTGCAAGGGGTTGCAGCAGGGATGCTGCCTGTTCGGGCTGTCCCGTCAGGAAGGCAACCGAGCCCTGGATGCGGTGGGCCAGGTCGCCGGCCCGTGCGCAGGCGCGGCCGGCCAGCGCGCGCCGCAGGTCCCGTCTGTCGTCACGCAGGATCTCCACCGCGCGCCGCAGAAACTGACACCGTCCCGCGCGGTCGGGATAGAGCTCCGCGAGTGTTTGAAGGTCGAGCAGCATAGTGTCGGGCTCAGTCGTCGGACGCCGCCGGGGGCGCCGCCAGGTAGCCGGTGCGTTGCAGGGCTTCGCACAGCTTGGCGCGGGTGGTCGGCTTGGGTACGTAGTCGTCCATGCCGGCTGCCAGGCAGGCTCGCGCATCGGATTGGGTCGCATTGGCGCTGAAACCGATCAGCGTCGTGCGCGGCCACGCGTTGATCATCTCGTGGGTGCGGATACGCCGCGCCAGCTCGTAGCCATCCAGGCGCGGCATGTGGCAATCCACCAGCATGACGCGAGGCCGCTGCATGAGCCAGGCCGCGTAGCCGGCTTCGCCATCCTCCGCCGAGTGCGACGCCACGCCGAGCAGCGCGAGCTGCCTCACGGTGATGTCGCGGTTGATCTCGTTGTCTTCCACCAGCAGGACGTCGGCCGGCGGTTCCGGGGCGCATGAATCCGGCTCGACCGGGCGTGCATCCCGGGGAGTATGTGTTTCGCCGGGCGGTTGGAGGTCGACGGCATGGTGCACCTCTTGACGGTGCGGAAGGTCGCCGCCCGTGGGATTGGCAGTCGGTGCGGGGCCGCATATCGGCGACCACAGCGTTTCCAGCGTGCGCAGGAAGGGGTAGACCGAGTGCATGGGGCCCATGCGCTGCGTTGCCGTCGCCACCCAGAAACCATCGCCGCCATCCGTCAGCACGCGGATGTCCGCGGGTTGGCCGCAAGCCAGGACCTGGATGTCCAACTTGCGGCACCAGGCGCGCAGCATCGGCGTCATTGCCGGGTGGGTGACATGCAAGCTGGCGCTGCGTGTGGGATAGGTCGGCCAGGTGAACGCCTGGGTGTTCCAATGGACCGGTATCCGCACGCATGCGGACGTGCCGTGCCCGCGCCGGCTGCGTATGGTGATCGTGCCGCCCATGCGTTCCACCAGATGCTTGACGATGGACAGCCCCAGCCCGGTGCCGCCGTGGCGTCGTGTCGTCGAGGTGTCTTCCTGGTGAAACGGGGCGAACAGCCTGCGCTGGTATTCCTCAGACATGCCGGCGCCTGTGTCGCGGACGACGATTTCTATTTCATCGCCGCCGCCATGCGTCAATCGCCGCCGCGCCGAAAGCGTGACGGCGCCGCGGTCGGTGAATGCGATGGCGTTGCTGAGCAGGTTGGCCACCACCTGGCTGACACGGATCTCGTCACCGACCAGCCGCCGATCGAAATGCGGCATGATCGCCACGGTCAGCGTCAAGCCTTTACGGCGGGCCAATGGCAGGTAGAGTTCGGCCATGTTTTCCATGGCGCGGTAGAAATCGTAGGGCGCGTTGCACAGCGGCAGTGCGCCCGATTCGATCTTGGCGTAGTCCAGGGTGTCATTGATGACACGCAGCAGCAAGCGCGCGGACTGCATGGCCGTACCGAGATAGCGCTGCTGTTCGGCGCTAAGCGGTGTGTCTTGCAGGATATCCAGCACGCCGATGACGCCATTCATGGGCGTGCGGATCTCGTGGCTGACCGTGGCCAGGAAGGCCGATTTGGCGGAGTCCGCCGCTTCGGCCCTTTCCCTGGCAAGTATGGCCTCGGCGCGGGCTTTTTCAGCGGTGTGGCGCACGATGCGCATGCGCCGCTGGTTCCACAACAACATGCCGACGGCAAAAGACGTCAGCAGGATGCCCAAGACAGCCAGGACTATCGGGATGCTTCTATCCGGTATCACTGGCGAAAATCCATATTGAACTCAGTCGCCTATCGACTGTTCGAACTTCTCTTTCAGGTACAGGGCAAGCGCGAGATCGTCCGCCAGCTCCAGCTTTTTCATCGCGCGCCGCTTATGCGTGCTGATCGTCTTCTTGCTGCGCAGGAGCTTGGCGGCAATCTGCGTGACGGACAGGCCCAGCGCGATATTGCGCAGGATTTCCAGCTCGGCGTTGGTCAGGCGTTCTTCCGGCCGCTTGGGGCGGCAATCGCGCACGTGGCCGTCGCTGCACGAATAGAAAGCCCGCGGTGCGTTGACGGCAAGGCGGATCATGTCGGCCAGGAAGGGCAGGCGTTCGCCTTTGGGCACATAGCCGTTGGCCCCGGCCTTGAACGCGGCGTATTCGGTGTCCATGATCTTGCCGGCCGAGAAGGTGATGATGACCAGGTCCGGATGGAGCCGCCGTATGCGTTTGATGAAATGTATGCCTTCCCACGGCTGGCGCGGCAGGTAGAAGTCGACGATGACGACGTCGCAAGGCACTTTTTTCAGGCTGTCCAGGAAGCGTACCGCCGAAGTCTCGGTGTGCACGACTTCGAAGTCGGCCTGGTGCTGCAGGAATGACGCCATGCCCAGTGCAATGACCGGGTGGTCGTCCAGTACGGAGACGCGGATCCGGTGGCGCGGGCGTGAGGTCAGCAGATAGCGCCGCACGGAAGGTTCGCCGGAGATCAGCATTTGCGAGGCGGCGGGGGGCGGAGAGGGAAGGCTGGGAGCGAGGGGCATGCATTTCCTTGCTTGCAGAGCGCGCGCCGGCCGCAGGCGCGACGTGGCGGCTTGCCAGTGGATAAAAGCGGGACACTGGCGGCGGGTCGTTACGCAGTTTATGGAGGGCATTCCCATATCAGCCATTCCTTGGACGAAAATAGGACCGGCCTGAGGAGTGTGGATACAGTCGCTGTCATGCCGGTACAGGGTGCGCTGTCCGTAACCCATCGCCGGGTTTCGCTCCCAAACGGTGATACAATCGGAAAATTCCATGGTGGACTGCTCTGGCTGTCTGTCGATCCGATAGACCTTGGCGGCAGGAATCTGCTTCCGGGTCCACCTCGCCACGTACCGTTTGAATACGCATTGCCATGCACGCTCAGCAACCCGTCCCGGCAGCACGAACGCCGACGCGAACCGCGACCTCGAGTCGTCGCCTGTTTCCGCGTTGAACGCTGTTTCGTGATTGCCCCGCAGGACGGGATCGCAACACCAAGCCAAATCACCAAGAAAAACGCGGCCGAAAGCCGCGTTTTTTTACTTGTCACTCAGGAAAACTAAGATGGTACAAATCACCTTGCCCGACGGCTCCCGACGCGAATTCCCGGGCCCTGTCACGGTGGCCGAAGTCGCCCAGTCCATCGGTGCCGGGCTGGCGCGTGCCGCCCTGGGCGGCAAGGTGACCGTCGATGGTGAAGCGCCCAAGCTGGTGGACACCAGCTTCCGCATCGAACAGGACGCGCGCCTGGGCATCGTCACGGCGAAGGATCCGGAAGGCCTGGACCTGATCCGCCACTCCACCGCGCACCTGCTGGCCTACGCCGTGAAGAGCCTGTTTCCGGATGCCCAGGTCACCATCGGTCCTGTGATCGACAACGGCTTCTACTACGATTTCTCGTACAAGCGCCCCTTCACGCCGGAAGACCTGGAAGCCATCGAAAAGAAGATGGCGGAGCTTGCCAGGAAGGACGAGACCGTCACGCGCGAGGAATGGAAGCGCGACGACGCGGTTGCCTTCTTCAACGGCATCGGTGAAAAGTACAAGGCGGAGATCATCGCCTCGATTCCGTCGAACGAGAACATCAGCCTGTATCGCGAAGGCGATTTCATCGATCTGTGCCGGGGCCCGCACGTGCCGTCGACCGGCAAGCTCAAGGTGTTCAAGCTGATGAAGGTGGCCGGCGCCTATTGGCGCGGCGACAGCAAGAACGAAATGCTGCAGCGGATCTACGGCACCGCCTGGGCCAGCAAGGAAGAGCAGGACGCCTATCTGCACATGCTGGCGGAAGCGGAAAAGCGCGACCATCGGAAGATCGGCAAGGAGCTGGACCTGTTCCACTTCCAGGACGAGGCGCCCGGGTTGATCTTCTGGCACCCCAAGGGCTGGCAGCTGTGGCAGCAGGTCGAGCAGTACATGCGCGCCGTGTACCGCGACAACGGCTATGACGAGGTCAAGGCCCCGCAGATCCTGGACCTGTCCCTGTGGAAGAAGACCGGCCATTGGGACAACTACCGTGAAAACATGTTCACTACGGAGTCCGAGAACCGCGTGTACGGCCTGAAGCCTATGAATTGCCCGGGCCACGTGCAGATCTTCAACGCCGGGCTGCGCTCCTACCGGGACCTGCCCCTGCGCTATGGCGAATTCGGCCAGTGCCATCGCAACGAGCCGTCGGGCTCGCTGCACGGCATGATGCGGGTGCGCGGCTTCACCCAGGACGACGGGCATATCTTCTGCACGACGGATCAGATGCAGGACGAGTGCGCCGCGTTCACGGCCTTGCTGCAGAAGGTGTATCGCGATTTCGGCTTCGAGCAGGTGCTCTACAAGGTCGCGACGCGGCCCGAGAAGCGCATCGGCGACGACGCGACCTGGGATGCGGCGGAGCAGGCCCTGATGGACAGCCTGAAGCGCACCGGCTGCGAGTTCGAGATCTCCCCCGGCGAAGGCGCGTTCTATGGCCCCAAAATCGAGTACACGCTGAAGGACGCCATCGGGCGCCATTGGCAGTGCGGCACCTTGCAGGTGGATTTTTCCATGCCGGTGCGACTGGGCGCCGAGTATGTCGACGCGGACGACCAGCGCCGGCCGCCGGTCATGCTCCACCGTGCGATCCTGGGTTCGCTCGAGCGTTTCATCGGTATGCTGATCGAAAATCACGCCGGTGCGATGCCCGCCTGGCTGGCCCCGGTGCAAGCCGTCGTCTGCTGTATATCCGAACCATCCGCGGATTACGCCGCGCAAATCACGCAAACCCTGAAAAAACAAGGCTTTAGGGTGGAGTCCGATTTGCGTGGGGAAAAAATCACTTATAAAATTAGAGAGCACAGCCTGCAAAAGGTCCCGTACATCCTTGTCGTGGGCGACAAGGAAAGGGAAGCCGGGTCCGTTGCCGTCCGCGCGCGCGGTGGCCTCGATCTCGGCACGCTGGGGCTGGACGACTTTGTCGCCCGCCTCAAGGACGAAGTCACGCAACGGCGTGATATCGGCCGCCCTGAGCAGGTTTCGTAAACGTTTTAGGAGTTGTCAACATCGCCACTGAAAAAGCCAACCGCATCAACGGTGAAATTCGTGTTCCCGAGGTGCGCCTGATAGGTCTGGACGGGGAACAGCTCGGTATCCAGAAGATTGCCGATGCATTCCGTCTGGCCGAACAAGCCGACGTCGACCTGGTGGAAATCGCGCCCAACGCCGAACCGCCGGTCTGCCGCCTGATGGATTACGGCAAGTTCAAGTACCAGGAACAGAAGCGCCAGGCGGAAGCCCGTTCCAAGCAGAAGGTCATCCAGGTCAAGGAAGTCAAGTTCCGCCCGGCGACCGACGAAGGCGATTACCAGGTCAAGCTGCGTAACCTGCGGCGTTTCCTTGAAGAAGGCGACAAGGCCAAGGTCACGCTGCGCTTCCGCGGACGCGAAATGGCGCACCAGGAATTGGGCATGCGGGTACTTGAGCGAGTGCGCGACGACCTGACCGAATTGGCCTTGGTGGAATCCATGCCCAAGCTGGAAGGTCGCCAGATGATCATGGTGTTGGCGCCGCGCAAGAAAGCGACGCAGGGTAAGGAAGCGGCGGGCGCCTGAAGGCCAGCCAGTCCGTCGTCAACACGCCGCCCTCCCGACGGAGGGCGGCGCACGTTCCGGGTGTCGCGATGCATGTTCTTTTCATTATCGATCCCTTGCCGCTGCTGAAGGCGTACAAGGATAGTTCCGTCGCCATGATGCGCAGCCTGGTGGCGCGCGGCCATACCTTGAGCGTGGCCCTGCAAGGCGATCTGTATATCGACGAAGGCCGGGTGCTGGTGAAGTCCACGCCGATTTCGCTGGTGCCGGACGCGGACCTGCACGCACATGATTGGTGGCGTGACACGGGCACCGCGGTGGAGCAGCCCTTGTCCGCCTTCGGTAGCGTCCTGATGCGCAAGGACCCGCCCTTCGACATGGAATACGTGTACGCCACGCACCTGCTGGAGTATGCGCAAGCGCAGGGCGCCAAGGTCTACAACCACGGCGCCGCCATCCGCAACCATCCGGAAAAGCTGGTCATCACGGAGTTCTCGGAATTCACGGCACCCACGCTGGTGACGCGCGACATGGCGCGCATCAAGGCCTTCCACGCGCGGCACCACGACGTCATCGTCAAACCGCTGGACGGCATGGGCGGCACTGGCATTTTCCGTCTGCGCCAGGAAGAGCCCAACTTGAACGCCATACTGGAAACGCTGACGCACGACGGCAGCCGGACCATCATGGCGCAGCGTTATATCCCGGACATCGTCAAAGGCGACAAGCGCGTATTGATCATAGGCGGCGAACCGGTGCCGTACGCCTTGGCGCGTATCCCCCTTGCCGGCGAGACGCGCGGCAATCTGGCCGCCGGCGGCCGCGGCGTGGCGCAGCCTTTGTCCGATCGCGATCGCCAGCTGGCGTCGGCGATAGGCCCGCGCCTGGCCGCGCGCGGTCTGCTCCTGGTGGGCCTGGATGTGATCGGCGACTACATCACCGAAGTCAATGTGACCAGCCCGACCTGCTTTGTCGAGATCACGGAACAAACCGGCTTCGATGTGCCCGGCATGTTCGTCGAAGCGCTGGAACGCGCTGTCGCGGCCTGAGCGTACCCCATGACTGGCATCGTTATCGTCGTACACACGCCGCTGGGCTCGGCGATGATGGACTGCGCCAGCCATGTGATGGGCAGCATCAAGGAAGTCGCCGTGCACGACATCCAGGCGGACGACATGCCCGATGCCAAGATACCCGGCGTAGTGGCCGATATCCTGCGCCTGGGGCAGGATGGCAACGGGGTGCTGGTGCTGACCGATCTGGTGGGGGCGACACCGGCGAACATCGCCAAGCGGGCGGTGCTGGAAGCACAGGCGCAGGGCGTCCAGTGTGCGGTGCTGGCCGGCCTGAATACGCCGATGCTGCTGAGGGCCTTGACCTATCGCGCCCTGCCGCTGGCGGAAACCCGCGAAAAGGCCTTGGCTGGGGGAGTACAAGGGGTCTTGCGTGTAGACTGAGCGGAAATTTATCCTATCATGTCACCTGGTACCTTCAGCCCTATCGCCAGCGGTTCCGCGCCCGACTTCCCCCTATGCCTATCTCCGAAATCACGATCAGCAATAAACTCGGCCTGCATGCGCGCGCAGCGGCGAAGCTCACGCAGCTGGCCAGCAAGTTCAACAGCGATATCTTCATCTCGCGCGGCGCGCAGCGTGTGAACGCAAAGAGCATCATGGGCGTCATGATGCTGGCGGCCGGCCTGGGCGTGACGGTAAAGCTGGATGCATCGGGTCCGGATGCGGAAAACGCGCTGAAGGAAATCGAATCCCTGTTCGACAGCAAATTCGGTGAGCTCGAATAAATCGATCATCGCGCAAGCCTTGCCTGAACCCGCGCGTGCGCAGGTTCGCCAGGCCGCTGCCGTCGTCCAGGGCAGCAGCGACGCCGGATCGCCCAACGCGGTCATCTGCCTGTATGGGCAGGGCGTGGCACGCGGTTATGCCATCGGCCGGGCAGTGGTCATGGGCGCGGCGGCACTGGAAGTCGCGCACTATCGGATAGCGCCGGAACTGGTACAGGCCGAATGCGAGCGCCTGACCGCCGCGCTGGAGGCCGCGCAGGCCGACCTGCTGCAGATGGCGGACACGTTGCCCGACGATGCGCCGCGCGAACTGGGCGCCATGCTGAATGTGCACCGTTTGCTGCTGGGCGATCCGCTGCTGGCGGAGCAGGCGCTGCTGTTGATCAAGGAGCGCCACTACAACGCGGAATGGGCCTTGACCACGCAAGGCCAGTTGCTGGGCGAGCAGTTCGACGCGATGGAAGACGAATACCTGCGCGAACGCGGCGCCGATGTGCGCCAGGTGATCGAGCGGGTATTGCACGTATTGGCTGGCACGTCGGGCATACGCGATCCCGGCGAGCTGGACGGCGACGATCCGCTGGTCGTGGTCGCGCACGATATCTCACCCGCCGACATGCTGCGCCTGCGCGGCGGCCGCTTCCTGGCCTTCGTCACGGACCTGGGCGGAGCGACTTCCCACACCGCGATCGTGGCGCGCAGCATGGGCGTGCCGGCGGTGGTGGCGCTGGGCAACGTGCGCGAGCTGGTGCGCGACGGCGACATGCTGATCGTGGACGGCGCGACCGGCGCGGTGATCGTGAATCCGTCGCCCATCGTGCTGGACGAATACCGCGATCGGCAGCGCGCTTTTGCCAGCGAACGGGCGGAACTCGCGCTGTTGCGCGATGAGCCTTCCATCACCCTGGACGGCATCGGCATCGTGCTGCATGCCAATATCGAATTACCCGAGGAAGCGGAGGCCGCGCTGGCGGCCGGCGCGGACGGCATCGGCCTGTTCCGCAGCGAATTCCTGTTCATGGGGCGTGGCACCGACCTCCCGGGCGAAGAAGAGCAGTACCAGGCTTATTCGTCCGTGCTCAAGGTCATGGCGGGACGACCCGTCACCATCCGCACGCTGGACATCGGCGCGGACAAGGCCCTGGATGACGAGGCCACGGTCGCCACCAACCCCGCGCTGGGCCTGCGCGCGATCCGCTATTGCCTGGCGCATCCCGAAATGTTCGGGACGCAACTGCGCGCCATCCTGCGGGCGTCCGCCCATGGGCCGGTGCGGCTGCTGATTCCCATGATCGCGCACATGCACGAGGTCGAGGCCACCCGGATGGCGCTGGACGCGGCGCGGCGCGAGCTGGACGCGCGTGGGCAGCCGTATGCCGCCCATATCGAATTGGGCGCGATGGTGGAGGTGCCCGCCATCGCGATCGCCATCGAACCTTTTGCCCAGGCTCTGGATTTCCTGTCCATCGGCACCAACGACCTGATCCAGTACACCCTGGCGATCGATCGCGGCGACGGGATGGTCGCGCCTTTGTACGATCCGCTGCATCCCGCCGTGCTCCGGCTGGTGGCGCATACGATCAACGCTGGCGAGCGTGCCGGCAAGCCCGTGGCGGTGTGCGGCGAGATGGCTGGCGATGCCAACATGACCCGCCTGCTGCTGGGCCTGGGCCTGACGGAATTCTCCATGCATTCCCAGCAACTGCTGGATGTGAAGCGAGAAGTGCGCCGTGCGCATTCGAATGCCTTGCGCGTCAAGCTGGCCGCGGCTTTGAACCGGGCCTTGCCCGTCGATCTGGCGACGTTGAACCAGGTGTGAGCCCGGTCCAGGCGCGTCACCACCCCATGGCATAGGCCGTGCGCCGCGGATCGGCGCCGGCGGCGCGCGGCCCGTATTCCGTATCCACGCAGATCGCACACAACGCACCCGCGCTGGCGATGAAGTCCGGCCACTTGGTGACCTGGTGTCCCTTGGCCGCCAGCTCCGCCAGCGTCGACTCGGGGATGCGGCCCTCCGCGCACAGGTGGCCTGGCGTGTAATTGTGAGGATGCTGGCTGGCCGGGAAATTGAAGGTGGCCACACGCGGCTGCTCGATGGCTGCCTGCACGTCCATTTTGTAGTCCACGACATTCAGGATGAGCTGGGCCATCGCCTGCGGCTGGACGTCCAGGCCGGGTGTGCCGAACGTCATCGCCAGCTTGCCATCCTTGAGCATCAGGGCGGGGCTGGGCGTCAGGCGCGGCCGCTTGCCCGGCTGCAATGACGAAGGATGCCTGGGATCCAGCCAGCTTTGGAAGCCGCGCGGCGACAGCACCACGCCGACGCCGGGCACCACCGGGGTGTAGCGCACGCCATCGCTGGGCGTGGCGGAAAAGCCATTGCCTTCCCGATCGACCACGCAACAGTAGCTGGTGTCGGATCCCAAGGGACCCGGTTGCGGCGCGGGCGGCTGGTAGCCCGCGCGGCCCGTCTTGCCTTCGTACGCCCACGGGTCGCCGGGTGCCGGCATGTCCTTCCAGGCCGACTCCAGCGAAATCCGCTCGACCCACTGCCTGGCGTAATCCTTGTTGAGCAGGCCGTCGATGGGAACGTCGACGAAGTCCGGATCTCCGTAGTAAGCGTGCCGGTCCGCGAAGCTGGCCTTCAGCGCCTCGATGATCACATGCAGGCTCTTGGCCGAGTTATGGCCATAGGAGGCCAGGTCGTAGTTCTCCAGGATATTGAGCGCCTGCGGCAGTACGGGACCCTGGCACCACGGTCCACAGGCGAAGACCTCGTAGCCGCGGTATGTCGTCTTGACCGGCGGCTCCACGCGTACGGAAAATTCGGCCAGGTCGTCATAGTCGAGGAAGCCGCCTTGTTCCTGCGAAAAGCGCGCCATTTTTTCGGCCAGATCGCCTTTGTAGAACACGTCGCGCGCGGCCATGATCGCCGCCGCGCGGTCGCATCCCCGCGCCGCGGCCTCGCGTTCGGCGTCCATCAATACCCGCAGCGTGCCCGCCAAGGTCGGTTGGCGCACCATGTCGCCGGTCTGGTAGGGCGTGCCGTCCGGCCGGACATACTCCCTGGAAGTGGGCCATTGCATGAGATTGGCGTGGATGCCCGTCAGCATGTGGGTGAACAGGCGGCTGGCCGGGAAACCTTCCGAAGCCAGCTGGAGCGCGGGCTCCAGCACCTGGCCCAGGGTCATGGTGCCGTAGCGCGCAAGGGCCGTGAGCCAGGCGTCGCAGGCCGACGGCGTGATCGCGTTCTTCACGCCCAGGGGAATCTCGCCCTTGAGTTCGTCGCGGAAGTATTCCAGGCTGGCTTTCTTCGGCCAGCGGCCCAGGCCCGAAATGGTGACGACTTCGCGGGTTTTCGCCAGATAGATGATGATGGGGGCCACCCCGCCCAGATTGGTCAGGTCAGGCTGCGTGACGTTGATGCAGACGCCCGCGGCCACCCCGGCGTCGACGGCATTGCCGCCCATTTGCAGGATACGCATGCCGGCCTGCGTGGCCAGGTAGTGGCCGGCGGAGACGGCATAGTTCGCCGAGGTGATGACGGGACGAAACGTTGGGGTGACGAAAGTTGCCATGATTACACCTGGGGACGATTGATGAGGGCATCTGCCAACCGCCGGGCCGTGTTGACGGACCCGGTCAGGCCGAGGTGGCCATGCCCGACGGCCAGCCAGAGGCCGGCGTGCCCGGGCGCGGGTCCGACCACCGGCACGGAATCCGGCATGCACGGCCGATGTCCCATCCAATGTTGCGGCTGCACGCCCGCCAACTGCGGAAAAATCTCCAACGCCAGCCGTTCCAGCACGGCCGCGCGGCGCGCGGTCGGAGGAGCATCGAGACCGGCGATTTCCACGGTGCCGCCGATCCGCAGGCCGTCCATCATGGGCGCCATGAAAACCTTCTTGTCCGCCAGCACCACCGTGCGCGAGATCAGCGCGGACTGGCCCGGGTACTGGACGTGATAGCCCCGCTGGCTTTCGAGCCGCAGCGTGATGCCCAGCGTGCCCAACAGGCGCGGCGCCCAAGCCCCTGCCGCAACGACGACTTCGTCGCACTCGATCGGGGCGCTGTCATTCATCACCGTCCAACCGCCCGCCGATGGTTTCACCGTCCGTACATTCGCCCGCAGCAGCTCGCCGCCGCGCTCGACGAAGGCCCGCACGATCGCCTGCACGTAGCGCAAGGGATCCAGCACGGTAGCGTGATCTGGAATGAGGACGGCGGACCGATACCTGGCGGGAAGTCCGGACTCCAGCGCCTCGATACCGGCGCGGTCGAGATAGTCCAGCCGCTGCCCGTGCGAGCTGCGCAGCGCCCAGGTGGCCTTGTCCTTGGCGCGGGCCTCATCGTCGGGATAGAGAAACAGGTGTCCTTTCTGCTGCAACAGATGCGGCACGCCGACCTCCTGCGCCAGCGCGGCATGCGCGGCGTAGCTGCCCTGGTACAGCTCGTGCAGCCGGTCGGCGTTGGTTTGCACGACTTGCGGCTTGGCCGAGGCCAGGAAGCGCCACAGCCATGGGAGCGCACGCGGCAGGTAACCGGGGGCCAAGGCCAAGGGGCTGTCACGGTCCGTCAACATCGACGGCAGGGTCGAGACGATGCCGGGCATCGCCAGGGGCGCGATCGAACTTTCGCTGATGGCGCCCAGATTGCCGTAGCTGCATGCACGGCCGGGTTCGTCCCGGTCGATCAACACGACTCTCGCACCGCGCTTGACCAGCGCAAAGGCGATGCACGCACCCACGATTCCGGCACCGATCACGGCGACCTGCTTGGTCATGCTATTGCGTCTCCATCAATTGTCGTTCCCATCGATTTCCCGTTCTGGTTCCTGCTGCCTTTCCTACTGCTTTTCCATATGCGCGGCGACGCGCAGCTTGTCGAAACGCTCGATATCGGCCCGGATCAATTTCTCATAGCTGGCCGGCGTTTCGTGCATCGGTATCGAACCCACATCGGCCAGTTTCTTCATTACGTCGGGCGAGGACAAGGCGTCATTGATCGCCTTGTTCAGCTTGGCGACAACATCGGCCGGTACGCCCGCTGGCGCGATCACGCCCACCCAGTCCGCCACCTCATACCCCGGCAGGCCGGAAGTGGTGATGGCCGGCACCTCTGGCAGCAGCGGCATGGGTTTCGTGCTGCCCACGCCCAAGGCCCGCAACTGCCCGCTCTTGATCAGCGGAACGTAAGCCGTGACCGAATCGATCGACGACAAGACCTCGCCGGAGAGCAGATCGCGCAGGGCCTCGCCCGTGCCCTTGTAGGGGACATACGTCACATCGGTGCCGGCCAGGGTATTGAACATCAGCCCGGCGAAATGCGCGGAGGATCCCGGCCCGCCCGACGCCATGGTCAGTCCAGGATGGCTCTTCACGTACGCGATGAACTCCTTGACGTCATGCACCGGCAAGGAAGGATTGACCACCAGCACCTTGGGCGTACGGGCGACGGGGGCGACCGCACGGAAATCCTTCAGCGTGTCGTAGGGGAGCTTGTTGTAGATGGCCGCATTGATGGCATGCGAGGTTGACGCAAACAGCAAGGTGTAGCCGTCCGCGGGCGCCTTGGCCACGGCCACGGATGCGACGGTCCCGCCGGCGCCGGCGCGATTCTCGACCACGACGGACTGTCCCAGCCGCGCCGTCAATTGCTCCGCGGTCAGGCGCGCCATCATATCGGTATTGCCGCCGGGGGCGAAGCCCACGACCAGGCGGATGGCATGCGTGGGGTATCCCTGCGCGGCGGCGGGGGAGTGATAGGCGCTTGCGATGCCGACAACCAAACAGGCAAGCAAAGCGCGCGCACCATGGTTCGCGTTCATGATTTCCCTTGATCTGTTGTAGCTAGCGTCCACGTGTGTCGTGGCGGCCCCTGTTCGTGGTGGCGCAATTAGGTTAGCCTCCGGCATACCCGGGGTCCAATCGTTTTTAGTTCTGGTTCCATAAGCGTATTGGATACCCCAGCGCCTTGGATACCATGCTCAATATCCGACAACTCAGGGCTTTCGCGGCCGTCATGCTGGCTGGTTCGGTAACCGGCGCAGCGACGCGCCTGCGCATATCGCAACCCGCGATCAGCGCGCTGATCGCGGGCCTGGAGCGCGACCTGGGCTTCAACCTGTTCGTACGCGACCGCAACCGGTTGCAGGCCACCAGCGAAGCGGCCCTGTTCTACCGTTCAGTATCGGCAGTGCTCGAACGCCTGGACGGATTGGAACGCCTTGCGACGGACA
Organism: Bordetella genomosp. 8; assembly: GCF_002119685.1. Taxonomy (NCBI): domain Bacteria; kingdom Pseudomonadati; phylum Pseudomonadota; class Betaproteobacteria; order Burkholderiales; family Alcaligenaceae; genus Bordetella; species Bordetella genomosp. 8. The sequence goes on from NZ_CP021108.1 coordinate 2,127,217, forward strand.
TCCGCCACGCTGACGAAGGGACGCTGCGTATCGCCGCGCTGCCCATGCTGGCGCTTGAATTCCTGCCCAAGGTGGCGGCCGGGTTTCTCGCGCGGCATCCCAATGTCAGGATGATCCTGCAAGCGCACAGCTCGCCCACCGTCGCCAGCCTGATGGCCATGCAGCAGTTCGACCTTGGTTTTTCCGAGTCGGCCTATGACGAGGGATGGATCAACGCCCAGCGCCTGCGGGTGCGCTGCGTGTGCGTGCTGCCCGTCGGCCATCCTTTGGCGTCCCGCGCAGTCGTGACGCCCGCCGATCTGGATGACCTGCCCATCGTGACGGCACCGGCGGATCATGCGCGCACCCGGCATCTGGCGGAAGTGTTCCAGGCCTGCGGCGCGCGCTTGAACATACGGGTCGAGACGCCGCTGTTCGCGTCCATGTGCGCCTTTGTGTCGCAGGGTGCCGGGTATGCGCTGGTGGATGCCATCACCGCTGGCGGTGCCCATGGCGCCGGCCTGGTGACCCGGCCATTCGAACCGCCCTTCTACAACGACTTCGCCGTGCTGTATCCCGCCAGCAAGCCCGTATCCCGCATCGCCGATGCCTTCATGCTGGAGGTGATGGCGGCACTCGCGGAGTTCGCGGGATAGCGGGAGCGCCATCGCGTCCGAGCCGGCGCTACTCCTGGGCGGCAGCTGGCTCGTCCACGCCTTCGGGATAAAGATGGCAGGCGATGCGCGCTTCCCGGTGCGCCAGCAATGCCGGTCTTTCCTGTGAGCAGCGCGGCATCGCATGCCTGCAACGCGGGTGGAAAGGACAGCCCGGCGGTGGATTGACCGGATCCGGGAACGACAGGCCCAGGCCCATGTCAGGGATGCCCAGGCCGGGTTCCGGCGTCAGCACGGATGCCAGCAAGGCCTGGGTGTACGGATGGCGCGGCTCGCGGAAGATACGTGCCGCCGGACCCGATTCCACGATCCTGCCCAGATACATGACCGCGACTTCGGTGGCGATATGTTCGACGACGGCGAGGTTGTGGCTGATGAAGACGTAGGTCAGGTTGAACTCGCTGCGCAGGTCCATGAGCAGGTTCATGATCTGGGCCTGGACCGATACATCGAGCGCCGACGTGGGCTCGTCGCAGATGACGACTTCCGGTTGCATCACCAGGGCGCGTGCGATCGCCACACGCTGCCGCTGCCCGCCGGATAGCTGGCCCGGGGTGTTGCGGGCCAGGCGCGCGGGCAGCCCGACGCGCTCCAGCATGTCCATGGCCTTGCGCTGCCGGGGGTTGTCGATTCCGTGCACTTCCAGCGGCAGGGATACGATGGATGCGATGGAGCGGCGCGGATTCAAGGACGAATAGGGATCCTGGAACACCGGCTGCACACGACGCGCCAACTGCCGGCGAGGCATCTCGCGGATGTCGCTGCCGTCCAGGCGGATCGTGCCGCCACTGGGCGCGGTCAGGCCGAGCAACATGCGGGCCAGCGTGGATTTGCCGCAACCCGATTCACCGACGATGCCCAGCACGCCGCCACGCGGCACGGCCAGGTCTACGCCGTTGACGGCGTGCAGCGTGCGCTTGGGCTTGAACATGCCGGCCCGCACGGAAAAGCTGCGGGCAAGGGCCTGGGCCTGGATGAGTGGCGTCATGGCGCGACGAGGGCATCTTCGGCCTGGCGGATGCAGCGCCAGGCATGTTGATCGAGATGGCGGACGGGTATGTGATGGGCACAGGCCGCTTCCGCCCAGGGACAGCGATCGCGGAAAGCGCAGCCCGTCAGCTCGCCGGTGAGCGCGGGTACCACGCCCGGGATCGTGCCCAGGTGCTGGCCCGGCGCGCTGCGGCCGGGCACGGGAATACAGGCCAGCAGGCCCTGCGTATAGGGGTGGCGGGGCTGCTCGAAAATCGCCGCCACCGGTCCTTCCTCCACGATCTGGCCGGCGTACATGACGGCGACCCGGCTGGCGATGCGCGCCACCACGCCCAGGTCGTGCGTGATCAGGACCAGGGCGATGCCCAGTTCCGCCTGCAGGTCGGCCAGCAACCGCAGTATCTGCGCCTGGATGGTGACGTCCAGCGCGGTGCTGGGCTCGTCGGCGATGAGCAGTTCCGGCCCGCACATCAGCGCCATGGCGATCATGACGCGCTGGCGCAGGCCGCCGGACAACTGGTGCGGGTATTGGCCCAGGCGGCCGCCCGCCGACGCGATGCCCACGCGCTCCAGCAGCTCGACGGCGCGCTCGCGGGCTTGTGCCGCGCCGGCGCGGCGGTGGTACATGTAGTGCTCGGTCAACTGGTCGCCGATGGTGTACGCGGGATTCAGCGCCGTCATGGGCTCCTGGAAAATCATCGCCATCCTGTCGCCGCGCAAGGCGTTCAGGCGCCGGCTCGGCAGGGCGGCGATGTCCTGGCCAAGGACCGCCAGGCGGCGGGCGCGACGGCGTGCGGCCTTGGGCAGCAGGCCCATGATGGCCAGCGACGTCATCGATTTGCCGCAGCCCGATTCGCCCACCAGGCACAAGGTGTCGCCGCGGGCGACCTGGAAGGAAACGTCGCGTACCGCGTGCAGCGGCCCGCGCTGCGTATCGATATCGACGTGCAGGCCCTGCACGTCCAGCACGATATCGGCATGGGTCGCCATGTCAGCTCCTTTCGCCGGGCGCCAGCAACTGGTGCAGGCCGTCGCCAGCCAGGTTGATGGCGAAGATCAGCACCGCCAGCGCGGTACCGGGAATGGCGATCAGCCAGAAGGAGAAGAACATATAGGCCTTGGCTTCCGAAATCATCAGTCCCCACGACGGCGTCGGCGGCTGCACGCCCAGGCCGAGAAAGGACAGTGCCGCTTCCAGCAGGATGGCGCTGGCGGCTTCCAGCGTGGCGATGACGATCAGGTGCGGCATGACGTTGGGCAGGACTTCCCCACGCACGATGCGCCAGGTGGAAGCGCCTGCCGCCTGCGCCGCGGCGATGTATTCCAGCGAGCGGACCTGCTGCGTCGCGCTGCGCATGACGACGGCGAAGCGATCCCACTTGAGCAGGCCCAGCACCAGGATGACGACCCATAGCGACCCGCCGAGGATGGCCACCGTGGCCAGCGCGACCAGGATGACCGGCATCGACAGGCGGGTGGAAATCAGGAAGGACACCACCATGTCGACCTTGCCGCCGAAATAGCCGGCCGCCATGCCGATGGAAGTGCCGATCACGCCCGATATGCCGGCCACGCAAAGGCCGATCAGCAACGAAATGCGGGCGCCATAGAACAATCGCGACAGGTAATCGCGGCCCAGTGGGTCCGTGCCGAAGGGGTGCGTCCACGAGCCTTTGGGGTACCAGGCCGGCGGGATGTTGCGCGCCGCCAGGTTCTGCGCGTACGGGTCGTGGGGTGAAATCCACGGCGCCAGCAAGGCGATCAGGACGATGGCCAGCAGGATGCCGCCACCGGTCAGCAGCGCGGCGTTGCCACGCAGGCGCCGCCGGGGCATCGATGCCGGCGTGCCGTCGGCGGCGGGCGCCGGCTGGGCGGCGATGGGAAGCGTAGGCGCGGCCATGGTCAGGAAACCCGCATGCGCGGATCCAGCCACGCGTTCGCGACGTCGGCCGCCAGCGTCAGCAGGACGTAGATGACCGACAACAGCAGCACGATCAGCTGCATGACGGGAAAGTCCTTGAAGGTGATGCTTTGGTACGCCAGGTAGCCCAGGCCGTCGAGCGCGAAAATGGTTTCGATGACGACGGAGCCGCCCAGCAGATAGCCTAGTTGGACAGCGGCCAGCGCGACGACGGGCACGATGGCATTGCGCAGGGCGTGCTTGAAGATGACCTTGCCGGCCGGCAGGCCCTTGGCCCTGGCGGTGCGGATGTAGTCCGCGTCCAGGACTTCGATCATGCCCGCGCGGATCAGCCGCATGAAGGCCGGCGCGACGTAGTAGCCCAGCGCGATGGACGGCATGACGAAGTGCTGCCACGTGCCGCTGCCCGACACCGGCAGTACCCGCAGGGTCAGGGAGAACAGCATGATCAGCAGCAGCGCGAAGAAGAAATTCGGCAGCGCCTGGCCCAGCACCGCCAAGGCCAGGCACAGGCGATCGACCGGGCCGTGCCTGTACAGGGCGGCCAGTACGCCGAACGGCACCGAGATCAGCAGGGCCACGCTCAGCGAATACAGGCCCAGCAGCAGCGTGGTGCCGAGCTTGGACAGGATCAGCGGCCCCGCGTCGGTCTTGAAGTACACCGATGTGCCGAAATGGCCGCGCAGCACATCCCAGAGCCAACTGGCGTATTGCACGACGATGGGCCGGTCCAGCCCGTAGGCCTTGCGGATCATGTCGATGTCGGCCTGCCGCGCGCCTTCGCCGGCCAGCGCGACGGCCGGGTCGCCCGACAGATGCAGAAGCATGAAAGCCAGGACGGAAACCGTCAGCGCCACCAGCATGGCCAGTCCCAGTCGACGGATCGTGAAGCCGAGCATGTCGTTTCCTCAGTCTGTTCGTCGGCTGCGGCCTATTTCCAGCTCATCTCCCAGAAGCGCACCAGCTCATCGGGATAGGGCTTGAAGTTCAGCTCCTGGCTGGCGACGTAGTAGACCGGCAGCGACCAGAGCGGCACCGCATAGGCCTGGCTGGAGATCCGCGCCAGGGCTTCCTGGTAGGTGGCGTCGCGCTTGGCCGGATCGATGGTGCGGTCGGCCTCGTCCAGCCATTGCTTGACCTTCTCGTCGCGATTGATGTCGTCGGAGCCGAAGGCGAAATACACGGGTGTCGAGGCGGATGCGTCGTTCACCAGGTTCGAGCCCCAGGTCTGGTGCGTCAGCGACGCCTTGCCGGCACGGATCATGTCGCGCATCGCGGCGTACTGCAGGAAATTCAACTTGGCGCGGATCCCCACCGCGCGCAGGTAGTTGATGATGGCTTCCGTCTGGTTGCGTTCGCGATAGGCCACGATGTCGATGTCGAAGCCATTGGGATAGCCGGCCTCGGCGAGCAGTTTCTTCGCTTGCGCGGGGTCGTAGTTGTAGATGGTCGCGCCCTTGTCGGTGCAGCCCACCTGCGACGGCGTGCATATGGTGTTCAGGATTTTCGCGTCCCCGCCGACGATGTTCTTGATGATGGCCTCGCGGTCGATGGAAAGGGCGATGGCCTTGCGCACCCTTTCGTCCTTCAGCTGCGGGGCGGGCGTGTTGGGCAGCGTGTTCATCTGCATGAAGACGATGCGCATCGTGTTGCCGCTGACGGCCTGCAGATTGGGCATGCTGCCCAACTGCTCGGCCTGGTCCTTGGGCACGCTCATGATGAAATCTTCCTGCCCCGAGATCACTTCCGCCATCTGCGTCTGGCGGTCGGGTATGAAGCGGATGACCACCTTGCCGATCTTGGGCTGCTGCTTGGGCGAGTCCTTGAAATAGTCGGCGTTGCGCTCCAGCGTGATGGATTTCCCCGGCTGGTAGTCGGTCACCTTGTAGGGACCGGTCCCCACCGGCTTGGCGTTCATGCCGGCCGGGCCGACCTGCTTGTAATACACGGCGGGATGGATGGCGACCGTGGTGGACAGGTATTCCTTGGCGGCCGGGAAGGGCTCCTTGGTATGGATGCGGACGGTGTACTGGTCGACCTTTTCGACGCGGTCTATCCATTGCACGTTCTGCTGCGTCGTTGCCTTGTTGCGCGGGTCCGCGACGAAGTTCAGCGTGTAGACGACCGAATCGGCGTCAAAGGGTTCGCCGTTGTGGAACTTGATGCCCTTGCGCAGCTTGAATTCCAGCGTCTTGTCGTCGGTCTGCTTCCAGCTTTCGGCCAACTGGCCCTTGTACTCGTTGGTCAGGGGATCGCGGTACAGCAGGGTGTCCCACACATTGGCCGCGATGATGACACCCACGCGGACATTGTTGAAATACGGATCGACGCTTTCCGGAGCCTGGTCGTAGGCCATGCGCAGCGTGTCGTCCTTCTTGTTCGCCCAGGCCGGCGCGGCCAGGCACAACGCGATGGCGGCGGCGAATGCGGCCATCGGGCGCACCACCGTTGCGACGGACAATGCGGATGGCGGGACAAGGGGAACAGCGCGACGATCAGCCATATGGGCTCCTGTGTGGACCTGCGAGGGGTACGACAAGGTGCTGCGGTGATACCGGCGGCGGTGATAACGGGCCGCTGCATGGGGAATGCCCTAAAGCACTGGCATTGCGCGATGGGATAGAGTGATGCGGCCGCGGCGGCGGGGGATCGCCGCGGCGTTATCGGGGTGGCGCATGTCGGCTGTCTTTGTATAACAGAGCTTACGTTCGCCCCATCCATGTTTTCCCTGAACGGGCAAGGCCTGCCTTGCTTCGACTATCACTACCGGACATCTTCATGAACAACGCGCTCATGCAACAAGCCATCCAGTTCGCCGACGAACACGAATCCGCGTGGGATCGTTCGGTGGATGGCGTATGGGGCGTGCACCAGAAGGATCCTCCGCCGTGGAACCGGCTGCTCGGGCCCGTGCATGACCGTGGTCCGGTTTCGGGCACGGTCGTCGTCGACGGCAAGACCCTGGCGTCATGGGGCGAGCCACGGCGGGCGGACCTGACCTTCAGCGTGGCCAAGATGTACCTGGCCATCCTTGCCGGCGTGGCCTACGACCGTGGCCTGCTGGTCGACCTGGACGAGACCGTGCGCACGCGTGTACCGGGCATCGGCTTCGATGAAGGGCAGAACGCGGACATCACCTGGCGCCAGCTCTTGCAGCAGACCAGCGAATGGGAAGGCGAGCGCTTCGGCTTGCCGGACCAGGTGGACCGTTATCGCGCGGTGACCTTCGGCGATCCGCCGGACGGCAAGAAGGGCGATCCGCGACCCTTGCGCAAACCGGGCACCTATTGGGAATACAACGATGTGCGGATCAACCAGCTGTCGTTTGCCCTGCTGCACCTGTTCCGCCGCCCGTTGCCGGAAGTGTTCCGCGAAGCGATTACGCGGCCGATCGGCGCAAGTGAAGACTGGCAATGGGTGGGCTACGACAATGCCTGGGTCGAGATAGACGGCAAGCGCATGCAATCGGTGCCGGGCGGCTCGCATTGGGGCGGCGGCATGTCGATCAGCAGCGTGGACCAGGCCTTGATCGGCCAGATGCTGCTGAACGACGGCAAGGCCAATGGCAAACAGGTCCTGTCGGCGGAATGGATAAAGGCCATGCGCACCCCGTGCGCGATCGCGCCGTACTACGGTTTCCTGGTCTGGTTGAACCACGAAGGGCGCGTGTTCCCCAGCGTGCCGGCGTCCAGCTTCTTCGGCGTGGGTGCGGGCAGTTCGTTTACCTGGATAGAGCCGGAGCGCCGCCTGGTGGCGGTGGTGCGCTGGCTGGATTCCGCCTATGCCGATGCCTTCTTCGGCAAGGTGCTGCAGGCGGTGGACGCGGCATAGGCGCGCCGCCGGCCGCTATGTGCCGGCCCGGTCCGCGCGGATCCGCCCCGGGCTGGACGCCAGGCGGGCATTGGCACGCTGCATGGAACGCACGGCGCCAAGCAGGAGCGACAGGACCGGGAAGCCTTGTGCTTCCGGGCAGGCGTCCATTGCCTGTGCTCGGGTCTCCTGCTTGTCGTCCGGATGGTTCGCGGGAATTGCGCCGTCCAATGCCCCGGCCACCAGCGCCGCACCCTGGCGGTAACCGGCCGGTAGCGCCGCGCCTCGGGTCGACCGCCGCCATTGGCCCAGCGCCGCCAAGGCGGCGACCATGGCGTTGCAGGCCGTCAGCCACATACCGATTTCGGCGCTGGAGCGCTGTTGCGCGTGCGGCTCCTGCAGCATGCGCTGGTGTGCGGCGGTCAGCGTGCGAACGCTGACCAGTGCCTGGCGCCGCGCCACCCGGTAATGCGACATCTCGAAGTCGCTGGCGAAGACGGCGGCGGCATAGTCGCGGCATGCCAGCCGGGCGGCCGCCAGCTTGGCGTCGATGCCCTGGCGTTCCCATGCGGGTAGCAGGAAAGCGCCGACGGCTCCGATGGCGCCGCCGATCAGGGTATCCATGCCGCGCTGTTCGATCATGGACCAGCCCGGCACCAGCAGGTGGTAAAGCAGCAATACTGCGATGGTGCCGAAGAAGACGCTGGGAAGGTAGGTGGCCGGGCGCGCCAGCGCGAAGCAGGCGCCATAGCTGACGACGATCAGGGTCGCCACGAGCCACGGGGCCCGCATGCCCAGCCACAGCAGGACGGCCGTGCCCAGGCAACCCAGCAGCGTGCCGGCGATGCGTTGCCGGCTGCGCTGCTGGTTGGCGCCGAACGTGGGGCTCATGACGATCATGATGGTCAGGATGACCCAGGTGCTGTGGCCGCCTACCCATTTGGCCACCAGCGTGCCTGCCGCGATCGCGGCCGTCAGCCGCAGCGCGTAGCGCAGTGCGGACGGTGATGTGCGTATTGCCTGCCATGGCGTGGGTGGTTTCCCGGACTCGCGCCAGGTACGCAGCGCGAGATCGATGTCCCGGCTGGTGTCTGCGCTGTTCTCCGCGTTGTTCTCAGCGTTGTTCGGATCAGCGCCCCGGACGCTGTCCGTCGCCGGTCGCCGTGCGCCGGCGTTGGCGTCGCGTGCCAACTCAGCCATGATCCCGGCCAGCACGTCCAGGCGCGCCTTGAATGCATGCACGGCGCCGGCATTCGCGCCCGGAGGCGCCACGGGTTCGGCCAGCACGTAGCGCGGCACCAGGGCTTCGATCCAACGCGCCATGTCCAGGATGGCGTCGTGCACGCGTCGCGCCGTCGCTCCTTCGGCGCCTCCCGTGCGCAATGCCGTGAAGTCGTCATACAGCGCCATCGAGACGTCGTGGATATCGACCGAGCTGGTGAGCATGTTGAACAGATGCAGCCGCCGCCCGTTGCGGGCCGGGTCGGCGGCCAGGTCGCCCAACACCACATCGCGCGCGACCTGCTGCGCGTCGATCGCCGTCGACTGCGCGTCCGCCAATCGCCGCCGGCATTGGTCCAGCGGTACGCCGGGAACGAAGCATTCCGCGCGCCGTCGCAGGTGCGTGGCGGCAGCCATCAGGGATTCGCCCACCGCGCGGCGTGCGATCTGCTGCGGGAGCAGCGCGCACAGCGCCGTACTGAAGGCGGTGTACCAGAGGCCGCCGCACACCATCCATCCCAGGAAGGGCCACAACGGCCCGCCGGCATCGCGTTGCGCCAGCATCAGGTCCACGCCGATCAGCGCGCACAGCCCGATCAGCGTGCCCGGCGTGCCGTAGGCCGTGGCCAGCCCCGCGCAGAAGGCGATAACCAGCAGCATGAGCCAGGCAGGCAGGGGATAGTTCATTACCACCGTGATGGCCGCGGCCGCCAGCGCGAGTACCAGCGTCGCCCCCAGCATGCGTCTCGGCTTCTTGCGGAACGCTTCCGGAATATCCACGAGCGATACGCAGAACGCGCCCAGGGCCAGTCCCAGGGCCAGGTCTACGTCGTCGAAGATCAGTACGCCATAGCCCCCCGGCAGCATGACGCCCAGCAGCGTGCGCAAGGCGGTGAACGCATGCTGGCTGTAGATGAACCGTAGAAGGACCTGGGCGTCGGGCATGGAACACCGGCGGGCGCGGACATGGGCGGGAAGCCAAATGTACCGCGCGTTTTCCACGCCTGGTATATCGGCGCCGGGATTACGCGGCGCCCGACGCTTCGATCAGCGCGCGGCACAGCCGCAGGGGCGCCGGCCGATGGCTGACCAGCAGCAAGCCCTGGCCGGTACGCCCCAATCTCGCGTCCAGCGCTTCGATGACCCGCTGCTCCGTGCCGGCGTCCAGGCCTTCGGTGGGCTCGTCCAGCACCAGCCAGGGCGCGGGGCGCAGGAGCGCGCGTGCCAGGGCCAGGCGCCGGCATTCGCCGCCGGAGAGCGCCAGGCCGCCGTCGCCTATCCAGGTCTGCAAGCCATCGGGCAGGGCGCGGACGCGGGCGTCCAGGCAGGCGTCCGCCAGCGCCTGCCAAAGGGCGGCGTCGTCGGCGAGCGGAGCGCCCAGGCGCAGATTGTCCGCCACGGTGCCGGTCAGCAGGCCGGACTCCTGGGGCAGGTAAGCGAAGCGGGAGCGCGCCCAGCCGATGGGACGGTTCTCCAGGGCGATGCCGTCGACGGCAAAGTAGCTGGGAGGTGCCGCGCGCAGGCCGAGCAGGGCTTGCAGCATGGCGGTTTTGCCCGATCCGGATGCGCCGGCGATGCCGACCCGCGAGCCCGCGGGAAATACGCTGGCGCCGATACGCAGCGCGGCGGCATGGCCCGGTGCCGGCGATGGCGCTTCATCCCGCGATTCGCCGGCCGTTGCGTCGCGATCCATGGCCGCGTCCAGGCGCGCGCCGGCTTCGCGCAGGGCACCGTGCTGTTGGGCCGCCCGCAGCAAGGGCGCCGTGCCTTCCATGGCCGCCAGCGTAGCCAGCACGGCCAGCGCCAGCAAGGGCAGCGCGGCCTTGGCGGCCAGGATGGCGATGGCCAGCAGCGTGGCGCCAGTGATGCACGCGTGAATCGCGGCGAGATCCGCCTGTGCGTGATTGCGCCGCAGGGTCGCGGCGCCGAGTTCGGCGTCGCGCGCCATCACGGCGTCGATGGCGCCTTTTGTCAGGCCGAAGCAGCGCAGCTCAGCCGCGGCGGGCAGGTAGGCCCCCAGGGCGTCCTTCAACTTCCCGGTGGCGCGCAGCGCGTCGCGGCCGGCCTCGTCGCACCAGCGCCGTGCCAGGCGTCGGCCTATGGCCAGTTGCGCGCCCACGCCAAGGGCATATGCGGCGGGCGCCCACGGCGAGGCGAGCGCGAGCACGGCCAGTGCCGCCCCCGCGGCGGCGGCCGCGATCCAGGGCGCGGGGCGCCGGACGAAGGCGGCTTCGATGGCATCGACGTCCTGCACCAGCCGCGCGGACGCTTCTCCAGTGGAAAGCGCGAGCGCCTTGTGCGGCGGGGACGCGGCGATGCCGGCGAACAGCAGCGGACGCAATTCGGCAAGCGCGGCGAAGGCTGCCCGATGCCCGAACAGCCTTTCGCCGTAGCGGCCCGCGGTGCGCAGGATGGCCAGGCCGCGCATTCCGGCGCTGGGCAGCAGATAGTTGAAGGCCTGGACGGCCGCCGGCCCGGCGCTGCCGGCCAGCGCGGCGCCAGCCAGGAACCAGCCGGACAGCCCCAGCAGCAGCGTCGCCGCGCTGGCTGCGATCGCGCCGCTGGCCGCCGCCAGCGCCAGATCGGCGCGCCTGAGCCGGGCCTGTGTGCGGATGAAGCGTTCGACCGTGGATCGGCGCGGAGCACGTGTTGCCTCGGGGGCCGGGGCCGGACCGCGCGCGGGCTGATCGGGCAGGAAATGAAAGGGCGTCTTCATGCCAGCCGCAACGTACAGGTGGCCGCGGCGGCCAAGGTATCGGAATGGGTCGCGGCGATGACGGTGCGGTCGCGCGTGGCCTCGCGTATCAATTCCACTATGCGCTGCTCGGATGCGCCGTCCAGTTCGGCGGTGGGCTCGTCCAGGAGCAGCAGGGGCGCGGGTTTCAAGAGCGCGCGCGCCAGGGCCAGGCGCCGCCGTTCGCCGCCGGAGAGTCCCGAGCCTCTTTCGTCCAGGACGGTATCGCCGCCCAGTGGACGCCGTTCCAGGGCGGGTCCCAGGCCCACGCGCATGGCCATGGCGAGCGCGGCGGCGCGCGTGGTGCCCGGTGCGGCGGCCATCAGGTTTTCCAGGATGGTGCCGGGCAGGAAGACTGGCGCCTGGCCCGCCCACGATATCTGCGAGGGTGCGAAGGTGCTGTCGGGCGCCGCGGCCATGTCCACCCTGGTTTCGCCTATCGTGATGGCGCCGGACCTGAGCGGCGCGCGGCCTAGCAGTGCGGCGAGCAGGGTCGATTTGCCTGCTCCCGTGGCCCCACGGACCACGGTGAGTGCCGCCGCCGGCGCATCCAGGTTGATGGGGCCTATCGCCAGTTCGCCGGCGGCGACGACGGCATCGCGGCACCGTACGGCCGGTGCTTCGGCCGGCGTGCCATCGGCAGCCGGCCGGGCGCGGGTTTCGGCCGCCCCCGCATCCTGGCCGGGCAGGGTGCGCCACAGCGGCAGGAGCCGGGTGGCGGCCGCTTCGCCCAGCTGCTTTTCATGGTACGCCGCCGCCAGCCGCCGCAGCGGCGCATAGAACTCCGGCGCCAGGGCCAGGGCGTAGAACGCCGTGGGGAAGCCCAGGGTTTCAAGCGGCTTGAAGGGCAGCAGGCCCAGCAGCGCAAAGCCGCAGTACACCGCGACGATGGCCACTGAAATCGCCGCGAAGAATTCCAGCGCGGCGGACGAGATGAATGCCACCCGCAGCACGTTCATCGTGCGCCGGCTGACTTCCTGCGCGGCCGTGGCGACGCGCGCCGTCTCGGCTTGTTCGGCCTGGAAGGCCAGGATGACCGGCAGTGCGCGGACCCGATCGACGAAGTGGCCCGACAGCCTGGCCAGGGCTTCGAACTGGCGGGTCGCTTCGAGGCTGGCCGCGCCGCCCGCCAGGGCCATGACCGCGGCAAACGGAACCAGGGTTCCCAGCAGGATGGCGGCGGCCACCGGGCTGGCCGGGGCTACGGCGGCGGCAATCAGCAGGGGCCCGATGCGGGCGTCCATTTCGGCCGGCCGATACTGGCTGAAGTAGCCGTCCAGCGCTTCGATCTCATCGACGCAGGCGGCCATGGTCGCGCCGGCGGGGGGCTGGTCCGTCGCCAGGGCGGCCGTAACGGTCTGGCGGCGCAGCCGCGACTTGATCCCGTACGCCTGCCAGGCTGCCTGCCGCGAAATGGACCGCGACAGCCAGGCACGTCCCGCCGTGGCCGCGGCCAATGCCAGGAGCGAGACCACGGACGCCGCCTGCACCAGGACCAGCGTCAAGGCCAGCGCCCAGGCGGCCACGCAGGCGGTGTGCAGGACAGTCAGCAGCGCCAGCCGGCGATTGGCGGCGGCATCGCCGCGCGCCAGCGTGCGCAGCGCCCGCGCGGCGGCGCGCGGGTCGACGTTGGAGGCGCGCGCCGCGTGTTGGTTTTCTTCTGGCATCGATGGTGGACCGGGAAGGGAGCAGGGCCAGTGTGCCCCGGCTTATCCGCGCGACGTTTGAGCTAAGTCATGGGATGAGCGGATAAGCGGGCCTACGATGGCGCCGTCACGTAACACAAGGCCGATCTCATGGACGTAGTCGAACTGTCCCGCCTGCAATTCGCCCTGACGGCGATGTATCACTTTCTTTTCGTTCCGCTCACGCTGGGCCTGTCGTTCATCCTGGTCATCATGGAAAGCATCTACGTGATGACCGACAAGCCCATCTGGCGAACCGTCACCCGGTTCTGGGCGACCATCTTCGGCATCAACTTCGTGCTGGGCGTGGCGACGGGCCTGACCATGGAGTTCGAATTCGGAACCAACTGGTCGTACTACTCGCACTACGTCGGCGATATCTTCGGCGCGCCGCTGGCGATCGAAGGCCTGATGGCGTTCTTCCTGGAGGCCACCTTCGTCGGCCTGATGTTCTTCGGCTGGGAGCGCCTGAGCAAGCGCGGTCACCTGTTCGTGACCTTCATGGTGGCGCTCGGCTCGAACCTGTCGGCGCTGTGGATCCTGATCGCCAATGGGTGGATGCAGAACCCGGTCGGCGCCATCTTCAATCCCGACACCATGCGCATGGAAGTCAGCAGCTTCCGCGAGGTGTTGTTCAACCCCGTGGCGCAGGCGAAATTCGTGCACACCGTCAGCGCCGGCTATGCGACCGCATCCGTGTTCGTGCTGGGCATCTCGGCATGGATGCTGTTGCGTGGGAAATGGCGTGGCGTGGCCCAACGCTCCTTTGCCGTGGCGGCCGCCTTCGGCCTGGCGTCCGCCTTGTCGGTGGTGGTCCTGGGCGACGAAAGCGGTTATGCGCTGACCGACAACCAGAAGATGAAACTGGCCGCGCTGGAAGCCATGTGGGAAACCGAGCCCGCGCCGGCCGCCTTCACCGCCTTCGGCATCCCCAGCCTGGCGGAGCGCAAGACCCACGCCGAAGTGAAGATCCCGTATCTGCTGGGCCTGATCGCCACGCGGTCCATCGATAAGCCGGTCGCGGGAATTTTCGAACTGGTGGCCGTTTCCCAGTCGCGCATCGAAAGCGGCGTGCAGGCCTACGACGCGCTGGAGCGGCTGAAGCAGCAGCCCGGCGACGCCGCGGCGCGCGAGCAGTTCGAGCAGCATCGCCGCGACCTGGGCTACGGCATGCTGTTGAAGCGCTATGTGCAGGATCCGCGCACGGCCGATCGCGCCACGATAGAAAAGGCCGCCTGGGACACGGTGCCGGACGTGCCCGTCATGTTCTGGGTGTTCCGCATCATGGCCTTGATCGGCTTCGTACAGATCGCGGTATTCGCGGTGGCATGTGTCATGGCCGCGCGCCGTCGCTTCGATGCGCGCTGGCTGCTGAAGACGGCGATATGGATCATGCCGCTGCCCTGGATCGCCGTCGAGGCGGGCTGGGTGCTGGCCGAGCTGGGACGTCAGCCCTGGGCGGTGGACGGCGTGCTGCCGACCTTCCTGGGCGTGTCCAGCCTGACCGTCGGGCAACTGTGGACGACCATCGTGGGTTTCACCCTGCTGTACGGCGCGCTCGCCGTCGTCGAGGTCGGCCTGATCGTCCGCACCGTCAAGCGCGGTCCCTATGGCCATCACGAACCGGCCGCCCCGGGCCAAGGCATGCCTGGCGGCCTGGCCGCCGCTGAATAAGGAAAACCGACATGGAAATCCCGCTCGATTACCCGACGCTGCGCGTCATCTGGTGGGCGCTGATGGGCGTGCTGCTGATCGGCTTCGCCCTGACCGACGGCTTCGATCTCGGCGTCGCCGCGCTGCTGCCCTTCGTCGCGCGCAACGACAATGAACGCCGCATGGCCATCAACACGATCGCGCCCACCTGGGAAGGCAACCAGGTGTGGTTCATCCTGGGCGGCGGCGCCATCTTCGCGGCGTGGCCTTTCGTCTATGCCGTGAGCTTTTCCGGTTTCTATATCGCCATGTTCCTGGTACTGGCGGCGTTGATCCTGCGGCCGGTGGGCTTCAAGTACCGCTCCAAGCGGTCGTCGCCCGCCTGGCGTAACGGCTGGGACTGGGCGCTCTTCATCGGCGGTTTCGTGCCCGCGCTGGTGTTCGGCGTTGCCGTGGGCAACGTCCTGCTGGGCGTGCCATTCCATCTCGACAGCGATCTGCGCGCGACCTACGACGGGAGCTTCCTGGCGCTGTTCAGTCCTTTTTCGCTGCTGTGCGGCCTGCTGTCCGCCACGATGCTGATCACCCACGGCGCGGCATGGCTGACGATGAAGGCGGAAAACGGCGCGGTGCGCGACCGCGCGCGCCGCCTGGGTTCGATTTCGGCCTTGCTGGTGATCGTGCTCTTCGCGGCGGGCTATTTCTTCGTTGCCCATGGCGGGCTGGGTTACCGCCTGGAAGGCACGGTCGATCCGGCGGGGCCGTCCAATCCACTGCGTGCGGGCGCCGTCGCTGCGGCGGGCGCCTGGCTGGCGAATTTCTCGCAGTATCCCTGGATGACCATCGCGCCGGTCCTGGGCTTCGCCGGCGCGCTGCTGGCCCTGGTCGGCATACGCATCGGCCGCGAATGGCCCGCGTTCGCCGGTTCGTCGCTATCGGCGCTGGGCATCATCGCGACGGTCGGCTTGTCGATGTTCCCCTTCATACTGCCCAGCAGCGTGAATCCGCGTTCGAGCCTGACGGTATGGAATGCGTCGTCCAGCCATACGACCTTGTTCATCATGCTGGTCGTGACGCTGGTGTTCCTGCCCATCGTGCTGCTTTATACGGCGTGGGCCTTCAAGGTGATGTGGGGCCGCTCCACGATCAAGGCCTTGTCGACCAATCCGGACCTTTACTGAACAGGGAGTACGTCATGTGGTATTTCGCTTGGGTGCTCGGGCTGGGCCTGGCGGTGTGTTTCGGTATCCTCAACGGGATCTGGCTGGAGTATCACCAGCTCGATGAGCCGGAGACGCAGGACTAGCACCGCGAGCCGCCGCTCCATCCACCAGGCGGTCCCAGCCGGCCATCGCGATCTCGGCGATGGCCTGCAGTTCGGCCCGATCGGCACCGTCCCGGGCGCGGATCGCCATCCCGCTCTGCACGGTCTGCAGAAACCTCGCAAGCTTGGCGATGTCGAGAGATTCCGGCAGCTCGCCTTCCGCGACGCCTCTTTGCAGGCGCGGCAAGAGCGCATTGAAGGCTTCGCCGCGTGCTTTTCTCATCAGGTCGCCAAGCTCGTCATGGCCATCGCTGCCGACGGTGCCCAGGGTGACCATGCAGCCGCGCGGAAGATCGCAATCCGCTCCCGTCATCGCCGCCGCCGAGTCCCATAAATAGGCGAACGCGGCCTCGCGCGCCGTCGCGGCCTGGCGGAACCTGCCCAGCACCAGGTCTTCGTAGGTGGTGGAGTAGTACCGCAGCGCCTCGGCGTACAGCGCGTCCTTCGATCCGAAGGCGGCATAGAGACTGGTCGACCCCACGCCCAGCGCCTTCGTCAGGTCGGAGATGGACGTCGCCTCGTAGCCCTTGGTCCAGAACAGCCTCATGGCCTTCGCCAGTGCGGCCTCCCGGTCGAACTCGCGTGGCCGCCCACGCCCGCGATGCGCGCCGGCGCCGGACGCCGTGGGGACGGAAATATTTTTTTGCATGGATCGCTGCATAAATAGCTTGACCAGCCGGACAGGCCAATCCTACCATTAATGCATCAATCACTGCAAAAATGACGGAACATGAAGAATCTCGAAGGAAAACGCGCACTCGTCACCGGTGGTTCCCGGGGGATCGGAGCCGCCATCGCGCTGGCGCTCGCGGAAAACGGCGCCGACGTCGCACTGACCTTTCAACATTCCACGGACCAGGCGCGGTCGGTCGTGGCCGCGATCGAGCAGATCGGCCGCCGGGGCGTGGCGATCAAGGCCGACAGCGCCGATCCGGCGGACATCAGGAGGTCCGTGCAGCAGGCCGTCGACGCGCTCGGCGGGCTGGACATACTGGTGAACAACGCCGGCATTGCGCGCTACAACACGATCGCCGATTTCAAGCTGGCGGACATCGACGCGCTGCTCGCCGTCAACGTCCGCGGGCCCGTGCTGGCCACGCAGGCGGCCATTCCCCATCTGGGGGCCGGCGGTCGCGTCATCAACATCGGCTCCGCCGGTGCGGACCGCATTGTCGGTGCACAGGGAACGGTGTACTACATGACCAAGTCGGCGCTCCAGTCGTTCACGCGCGGCCTCGCGCACGAACTGGGTCCGAAGGACATCACGGCCAATCTGGTCCAGCCGGGTTCGACCGACACCGACATGAACCCGGCGGATGGCGAGAGTTCGGACTTCCAGCGCAGCCTCACGCCTCTGGGTCGATACGCCACGCCAGCGGACATCGCCGCCGCCGTCGCCTTCCTCGCAAGTCCGGCGGCAAGGCATCTCACCGGCAGCACCATTACGGTCGACGGTGGGTTGCTCGCCTGACCGGCCGCCGATCACTGGAACGCAGGGCATCGGTATAAGAAAAAAAGGCGCTCCTTGCGGAGCGCCTTTTTATTGCAACGGTCCGTGGACCGGCCAGCCGTATCAGCTGTGGTAGGCGGATTCGCCGTGGCAGGTCGTATCCAGGCCTTCGCGTTCAACGTCTTCCGGTACGCGCAGGCCGCAGACCATGTCGGCGATCTTGTACGCGATCCAGGCGACCACGCCCGACCACACCAGCGTCAGGACGACGCCTTCGAACTGCACCCACAGCTGGCCGCCGATTTCGCCGGCCGTCTTCAGGCCGGGGCCGCCCAGGACCTGCGCGTTGAACACGCCGGTCAGCAGCGCGCCGGTGATCCCGCCCACGCCGTGCACGCCGAACACGTCCAGCGCATCGTCTGCCTTCAGCATGCGCTTCAGGCCATTGACGCCCCAGACGCAGATCACGCCGCCGGCGATGCCGATGACGAAGGCGCCAACCATGCCGACCAGGCCGGCGGCGGGGGTGATCGCCACCAGGCCGGCCACGGCGCCGGACGCGGCGCCCAGCATCGAGGGCTTGCCCTTCAGCGCCCATTCGGTGAACAGCCAGGCCAGCACGGCGGCGGCGGTGGCGATCATCGTGTTGAAGAACGCCAGGGTGGCCTGTTCGTTGGACATCAGCGCGGAGCCCGCGTTGAAGCCGAACCAGCCCGTCCACAGCAGGGCCGCGCCGGTCATGACCATCGGCAGGTTGTGCGGCTGCATGGCTTCACGGCCGTAGCCCACGCGCTTGCCGATGACGTAGGCACCCACCAGGCCGGCGATACCGGCGTTGATGTGCACCACCGTGCCGCCGGCGAAGTCCAGCGCGCCCTTGGCGTTCATCAGGCCAGGCGCGGTCTGCGAGGCGAACCACACCATGTGCGCGATGGGCACATAGGCGAAGGTGAACCAGATGACCGTGAAGAGCAGCACCGCGGAAAAGCGCGCACGTTCGGCGAAGCTGCCGACGATCAGCGCGCACGTGATGCCGGCGAAGGTCGCCTGGAAGGACGCGAACAGGAGCTCCGTCAGCGAGCCGGTCATCGCGTACTTGCCGTCGGCCGGCGAGAACATGCCGGAAAAGAAGACGCGCGAGAAGCCGCCGAAAAAGGCATTGCCTTCGGTGAAGGCGAGCGAATAGCCGTAGATGAACCACAACACCAAGCCGACGACGAAGGTACCCATCACCTGCATCAGGACCGACAACACGTTCTTGCTTCGTACCAATCCGCCGTAAAACAGGGCGAGGCCGGGTACCGCCATCATCAACACGAGCAGTGTCGAGACCAGCATCCACGAGATATCTGCTTTATCCATTTCTTATGGCTCCTGTAGCGTCCTTATTGTGTTTACAGTGCTGCTTCGCCGGCTTCGCCCGTACGGATGCGAATGACCTGCTCCAGCCCGGCGACGAAAATCTTGCCGTCTCCGATCTTGCCCGTCCGGGCGGCCTGCTCGATGGTCTCGATGGCTTGTTCGACCAGGCTGTCCGGCACGGCGGCTTCCACGCGCAGCTTGGGCAGAAAGTCGACGGCGTATTCCGCGCCGCGATAAAGTTCGGTGTGGCCCTTCTGCCGGCCAAAGCCCTTGACTTCCGTCACCGTCAGTCCCTGGACCCCTATACCGGACAAAGCCACTCGCACCTCGTCGAGCTTGAAGGGCTTGATGATGGCGATGATGAGTTTCATGGCTGGTTCCTCTTTGGTTGCACGTTGGCCCTGCCTCTAAAGCAAAATCGATGCCATCTTTTTGGTTGAGGGGCGGGGCGTTTTACCTTGGTTACGGAGATCGGCTTGGCGGTCCTGCACCGTACCGGTGCGCACCGTCGCAAGGCATGCTCGTTATTGGTGCATTTTCGGGTGCGCGCGGTGCAAGCCGTGCCGCAACGCTCTACACTGAGGACTGTCCAGGTATCAGGTATGAGGAAAGCCATGAACGCGACGCAATGGATGGAAGACCTGCAAAAGAACATCTCGGATCTGATCGCCCGCAGTCCCGCGGCGGACATTGAGCGCAATGTCCGCGCGATGATGGCGCAAGGGTTTTCGCGGCTGGATCTGGTGACGCGCGAAGAATTCGACGTGCAGGCGGAATTGCTGGCGCGGACCGTGGCCCGCGCGGATCAGCTGGCCGTGCAGATCAGCCAGCTGGAGGCCCGTATCAATGTGCTGGAGGCCGGGCAGAGCAAGGCCGCGCCAGCCGCTGCGGCTGCTTCGGCCGCTTCATCAACGCCGGCCGCCTCGCCCACGCCGGGCGGCCCCACGGGCGCGCAGGGGTAGCCGGGCGCGGCTGCCACCGCCCCACGGTGGCGGCCCGCCGGCGCGGGCGCGCCATCTGCCGTATCAGGGGGCGGCCGGCGCCTGCCGGGTCTGGAACTGACGCGTCAGGAAGTCGAGCAGCGTGCGCGCCGACGCGGACAGGGTGTCCTCGGACCGGTAGGCGATCAGGATGCGCTTGTTGGCCCACGATTCCGTCAGCGGCACCGCGCTGATGCTGAGGATGTCCAGGTACATATCCGCCAGCTGTTTCAACACGAACGAAATGCCCAGGCCCGCGTGCACCATGCGGCACAGGGCGTCGAAGCTGTTGACGCGGATCTTCATTCGTATTTCCCGGCCTATCAGGGCCGCCTGCTGTGCCAGCTTGGCGTTGTAGGCGCTTTCCGCATGCAGGCCGATCAGGGGTTCGTCCAGCAGCTCGGCGAAGCGTACCGAGTCCAGTCCGGCCATGCGGTGCGCACGGGGGAAGATGGCCACCAGGCTGTCCTCGCGGTAGGGACGGCTGACCGCGGCGGCTTCGCCCAGGTACCAGTCGTTGCCGATGCCCAGGTCGGCGCTGCCGTCTTCCACGCTCTTCAGGATTTCGCCGCCGCGTTTTTCTTCCAGTTCGATGCTGACGTCGGGATATGTCCGCGAAAATGCGGCGATGTCTTCCGGCAGGTATTGGTCGATGGACGAGATGTTGGCGACCACGCGGACGGTGCCTTGCAGCCCCGACGCATAACGGCCCAGCGCCGTGCCCATCAGTTGGAGTTCGGCCAGGGCGGCGGACGCGTAGCGCATGACGGTTTCGCCGGCCGCCGTCGGCGTGATGCCGCGCGGCGAACGGTAGAGCAGGGGTACGCCGACTGACTTTTCCAGGTCGGATATGCGCCGGCTGACGGCGGACGGGACGATGCACGCCCGCGCGGCGGCCGCGGCGATGCTATGCGCTTCGCAGGCGTCGACGAAGAGTCGCAGCGACGTCAGGTCCAGCCTGCGCATCAGCGTATCGATGGGCCCGCCTGCGTCTGATGCGCCGTTCGGGTTCATGGTTGTCCTCCAGATCCGTGGTGTAGCCCGGCCATGCCTAGGCGGCCCCGCCTAACCGGCCGTGCCTGGGCGGCCCCGCCTGACCGGCCGTGCCTGACCGGCCGTGCCTAACCGGCCGTGCCGAATCAGCATGTCCCCCCTCTTGAATGAACGCTTGTCGCGGCGCGCCGCGGGGACGAAAGTGCCGACCTGTACCGCTTGCTCGGCCAGCGCGGTCGCCGAGGCGCGCGGCGAGCCGACATGATTCCACAAAATGCGCGGGAGGTAGACACATGACCAACGAAGTACGCATGGTTTCGGCCAGCGGGATCCTGGGCTATGGATTCCCCGAGGCCTCGCTCAAGGCCGCCTTGAAGGCGCGCCCGCACATGATAGGCGTGGACGGCGGCAGCTCGGATCCCGGTCCGCATTACCTGGGCTCCGGCAAGACGCTGAACTCCGTGCTGCAGATGAAGCGCGACCTCCGCCTGCTGCTGCGCGGCGCGATGGAATTGAACATTCCCATGATGATAGGCACCTGCGGTGGCGCTGGCGGCGAGCCGCATCTGCAGGCCTGCGCCGCGCTGGTGCGCGAAATCGCGCGGGAAGAGGGCATGGGCTTCAAGATGGCCCTGATCCACGCCGAGCAGGACAAGCAGGCCCTGAAGGCAGGCATCCGCGCCGGCCGCGTGAAGCCGTTGGGCAAGGCCGGCCCCTTGAGCGAAGACACCGTGGACCGCGCCGAACGCATCGTCGGCATGATGGGTCCCGAGCCGCACCTGTCCGCGCTGCGGTCCGGGGCCCAGGTCATCCTGGCCGGCCGCGGCACCGACCCCGCCCCATGGGTTGCGCTTGCCACGCATCACGGTATTCCGCCGGCGCCCGCGTGGTACGCGGGCAAGCTGCTGGAATGCGCCTGCAACGCCGCCCTGCCGAAAAAGCACGACTGCCTGATCGCCACGGTCGGCACCGACTACGTCGAGGTGGAACCCGCCAATCCGGAGCTGCGCTGCACGCCCTTGTCGGTGTCGGTGCAGGCCCTGCACGAAAGCGCCAGTCCCATCGTCCGTCACGAACCGGGCGGCGTGCTCGATACCAGCGCCTGCGTCATGCAGGCGCTTTCGGACCGTCGCGTGCGCGTTTCGGGCATGGTGTGGCAGCCGGCGCCCTACACCATCAAGCTGGAGGCGGCGGCCTGCTCCGGCTATAGCGCGATTGCCTTCGCCGGCACGCGCGATCCGGGCCTGATCGGGCAGCTGGACAGCTTCATCGCCGGGATCACGGAAGCTTCCCATACCAAGATCGCGGCGCTCGGCATTGCGCGCGACAGCTACCGCATCGTGATCCGCCTGTACGGCAAGGACGGCGTGATGGGTGAGTGGGAGCCCTTGCAGGGTGTACGCAGCCACGAGATCGGCATCCTGGCCGAAGTCGTGGGGGTCACCCAGGAAATCGCCAATGCCGCGCTGGCCCTGACGCGCGTCACGCTGCTGCACAGCGATTTCCCTGGCCGCCTGTGCCGCGAAGGCAATATGGCCTTCCCCTTTTCGCCGTCCGACATCGAACGGGGGCCGGTCTATGAGTTCACCATGCAGCACGTGATCCAGACCGACGACCCGCTGGGGATGTTTCCCATCGAATACGAAACCGTCTAGCCAGGCCTGCCAGGAGCCGCCCCATGATCAGACTCAAAGACATCGCCAAGGCCTGCAAAAGCAAGAATGCCGGCCCCTTCGAATTGACGCTGGACATCATGTTCGACAGCGAGGAAACCTTCGAGAAGGTGCGCCGTTGCGGCGTCATCACGCGCGAGCGCATCGCCGTCTTGTATGGCGTGTCGCCCGACGATGTCCTGTTCACCATATACCCGCCGGCGCTCGCCTTCAAGGCCACCCTGCCGCGCCGCATCGTGTCGGGCGCCATCGGCGACACCGATGTCTATGGCGCGCAGCAGCATGCGCCCCTGCTGGACCTGGAACTGCCGCTGTAGCGCGAGACGAGTCGCCGCAAGACGCGACCGGATAAAAGGAGATTGCCATGTACGCCGCACCCCCGGCGATGAAGACCGAGGTCTTCACGCGTATCCCCGATCGATATCGCAAGGCCGGCCAGCTGTCGGACGAGCGCCTGCGCGCCGGCAAGGGCACACGCGCGACCGACAGCTACATCGAAGGTCCGTCCTTCGACAGGCAGGGCAACCTGTACCTGGTCGACATCGCCTTCGGCCTGGTCTTTCGGGTGTCGCCCGCCGGCGAGGTCACGCAGCTGATCGAGTACGACGGCGAGCCCAACGGGTTGAAGATCCATCGCGACGGCCGCATTTTCGTGGCCGACCACAAGAACGGCATCCTGCTGCTGGATGCGGAGGCCGGGCGCGTCACGCCGCATATCCGGCGCGCGCGCACCGAAGGTTTCAAGGGCCCCAACGATCTGTTCTTCGCCGCCAATGGCGATATGTACTTTACCGACCAGGGCCAGACCGGCTTGCAGGATCCATCCGGGCGCGTATACCGGCAGGGCGCCGACGGCTATTTCGAATGCCTGCTGGATAACGTTCCCAGTCCCAACGGCATCGTCATGAATCCGGCGGAAACCATGCTCTACGTGGCCGCCACCCGCGGGAACTGCGTCTGGCGCGCCATGGTGCTGCCGGATCGCTCGCTGACCCGAGTGGGCCTGTTCGTCCAGATGTCCGGCGGCGCCGGACCGGACGGCATGGCGGTGGACCAGGCCGGCAATCTCTACGTCGCGCATGCCGGGATGGGCGCGGTGTGGAAGTTTTCGCCGCGCGGCGAACCGCTGCTGCGCATCGATTCGTGCATGGGGCATATGACCACCAACATCGCCTTCGGCGGCCAGGACAACCGCGACCTGTTCATCACCGAATCGGAAACCGGCAGCGTGCTCGTGGCGCGCATGGATACGCCGGGCCAGCCGATGTATTCGCACGCGGGCTGAACCGAACTACAGGAACCATCATGGAAGACACGACATCCACCCAAGCGGACGCAACACGCGTGGACCCGGCAAGGGTGCGCGAACTGGCCGCCGCCGTCTACGAAAGCGCCGGCGTACCGGCCGATGACGCCTTGCTGGCCGCCGATACGCTGGTGCAGGCGGACCTGTGGGGCCATCAGTCGCACGGCATGCTGCGGCTCGGCTGGTACTACGCGCGCCTGCGCTCCGGCGCGATGAAGGCCGTGACGGAAACCCGCCTGGCTGTGGATGCCGGCGCGATCGCGGTCCTGGACGGCGGCGACGGCGTCGGACAGGTCGTGGCCCGCCGGGCCGTCGACGAAGCGGTGGGGCGCGCGCGCAAGCACGGCGTGGGCGTGGTCTCCATCCGCAATTCGAATCACTTCGGCACCTGCATGTACTACACGCGCATCGGCGCGCAGCAGGGCTGCGTGATGATGTTGATGAGCAACGCCGGTCCCAACATGGCGCCCTGGGGTGGACTGAAGAAAAAGATAGGCACCAATCCCTGGTCCATCGCCGCGCCCGGCGGCAGCCATCCGCCGGTGGTGATGGACATGGCCAACTCGGGCGTGGCGCGCGGCAAGATCTACCTGGCCAACAAGCGGCGCGAACCCATCCCGTCGCACTGGGCCATCGACGCGCAGGGCAATCCCACCACGGATCCCAAGGCCGCGCTGGAAGGCTTCATCCTGCCCATGGCGGGCCACAAGGGCTATGTGATGGGCGTCATGGTCGACGTCCTGTCCGGCGTGCTGTCGGGCAGCCAGTTCCTGGATCGCGTCCATGGTCCCTATGACCCGGTCAACCGCAGCGGGGCAGGGCACCTGATGATCGCCCTGGACGTGGCGGCATTCCAGCCCATCGAGGAATACAACCGCCGTATCGACGAGTACATCGTTTCATTGAAGGACGTGCCGGTGGCGCCGGGCCATCGCCAGGTCTATTACCCCGGCGAAATGGAGGTCCAGGCCGACGCGGAAAACCGCGCCAATGGCCTGCTTCTGCCCGCCGATACGCTGGCCGATGTCGAGCGCGTGGCGCGGGAGGCGGGCGTGCCGTACCCATACTGATTTCACGGGTCCGGCCGCCACGGCCGTCCCGCAAACAATCGGGGCGCGAGCCCTAAGAACAGGAGGAGATTCCATGAACCGCAGACTGATCATCCAGGCGGGCGTCGCGCTATGCGCGCAAGCCGTGATCGCATCGGCGTCGGCGCAGTCCGCGTCCGACTTTCCCACGCGCACCGTGCGCATCGTTTCCGGACTGGCGGCCGGCAGCAGCATGGACCTGGTCGCGCGCACCATCAGTCCCAAGCTGGCCGAGCTGTGGGGCCAGGCAGTGATCGTCGAAAACCGCGCCGGCGCGGCGGGCAATATTGCCGCCGAGCACGTTGCCCGCGCGGACGACGGCCACACGCTGCTGATCGCGCAGAATGCGATCACGGTCAGCGCGTCGCTATATCCGCGCCTGAAGTACGACTTGCGCAAGGACCTGAAAGCCGTATCGCAGGTGACCGCGATGCCGCACGTCGTCGTGGTGACGCCGACGCTGCCGGTGAAGAACCTGCAGGATTTCATCGCGCTCGCCAAGTCCAAGCCCAACCAGCTGAACTTCAGTTCGGCGGGCATCGGCAACGCCGACGACATGGCGGCCGAACTCTTTGCCACGATGGCCAACCTGCAGATGATGCATGTGCCGTACACCGGTGGCTCCCAGGCGCTGACGGCCGCCGCTGCGGGTGACGTGCAACTGTATTTCCCGGGCCTGCCTGTCAGCCTGCCGCTGGTGAAGGCGGGCAAGGTCAAGGCATTGGCGGTCACCAGCAAGACCCGCTCGCCGGCCTTGCCGGACGTCCCGACGATGCAGGAAGCCGGCCTGCCCGGGTATGAGACCGTGCTGTGGTACGGCGTGTACGCGCCGGCGTCCATGCCCGACGCGACGGTCAAGCGCATCTCCGCCGACATCCGGAAGGCCTTGCAGATGCCTGACGTGAAGGAAAAGCTGGGTGGCGCCGGCATCGACGTGGTGGGTAGTACGCCGGAGCAATTCCAGGCCTACACCAACTCGGAAATCGATCGCTGGGCCACCATCGTGCGCGAGCGCAATCTGAAGGTGGATTGAGCGCTGTCGCGTGACGTTTTCATCTCCGCCATCGCATGCGCTGGCGGTTTTTTTTCATACTGCGCTTTTCTTCCCGAACAAGCGTAGTCATGAGTCTTGCCGTCTTGAACAGCCGCGCGCTGGTGGGGCTGCACGCGGCGCCGGTCCACGTCGAAACGCACGTGGCCGCCGGCTTGCCGTCATTCGCGGTGGTCGGCCTGGCCGACGTGGCGGTGCGCGAAAGCCGCGAACGCGTGCGTGCCGCGATCCAGAACAGCGGCTTCGAGTTCCCTGCCGGCCGGCTCACCGTCAGCCTGTCGCCGGCCGACCTGCGCAAGGAATCGGCGCGCTTCGATCTGCCGATCGCGGTGGGCGTCTTGTTGGCCTCAGGCCAGATCGCCATGCCGGAATTGTTGTCCAAGAACGGTGTGTCGAGCCTGTCCAGGCTGGTGCTGGCGGGCGAGCTCTCCTTGACCGGCGTGCTGGTTCCCGTGGCCGCGCCCCTGGCGATCGCGCTAGGGGTGGCGCGCGACCAGCCGGACGCCACGCTCATCCTGCCCGCGGCCAGCGCGGCCCAGGCTGCCCATGTGCCGGGATTGCAGGTGTTGTCCGCGGGGACGCTGGCCGACGTGGTGGCCCATTTATGCGATCGGGCGCCTTTGCCGGTCGCGCATCCCGCGCCGTGGCCCGTCGCGGCGGATGGCCCTTGCCTGTCGGAGGTGAAAGGGCAGTGCGGCGCGCGGCGCGCGCTGGAGCTCGCGGCCGCGGGCGGGCATAGCCTGTTGATGGTTGGGCCACCCGGCGCGGGCAAGAGCATGCTCGCGCACCGTTTGCCGGGCTTGCTGCCGCCTCTGGCGCACCTGCAGGCGCTGGAGGTATCCGCCATCGCGGGGCTGGCGATGGGGAATGCATCGTTCGATCTGCGGCCGCCGTTCCGCGCGCCGCATCATGGCGCGACCGCCGTGGCGCTGGTGGGTGGTGGAGCGCGCGTGCGTCCCGGGGAAATCAGCCTGGCTCACCATGGGGTGCTGTTCCTCGATGAATTGCCCGAATTCGACCGCCGCGCGCTCGAAGCGCTGCGCGAGCCGCTGGAAACCGGTCGAGTATCGATCGCCCGCGCGGCACGTACGCTGGAATACCCCGCGCGTTTTCAACTCATCGCGGCGATGAATCCTTGTCCCTGCGGTTGGCGCGGCCATCCACGCATTGCCTGCCGCTGCACGCCGGAACAGGCGGATCGCTACCGCGCGAGGTTGTCCGGCCCCTTGCTGGACCGCATCGACCTGCAGATCGAACTGCCGCCGCCGGCGCCGGACTGGATGGACGGCCCGCCGGGTGAGGCCTCCGCGCCGGTGCGCGAGCGTGTCGTTGCCTGCCGGGAACGGCAGCAGGCGCGCCAGGGCAAACTCAACGCCCGGCTCGATGCGCGGGAACTGGATGAGCATTGCCGCCTGACCGGCGAGGCGCGCGCTTTGCTGAGACAGGCGATGATGCGCCTGAACGCCTCGGGCCGCGCCGCGCATCGCGTGCTGCGGGTGACCAGGACGGCGGCCGATCTGGAAGGCGTGGATATCGTCGGTCCCGGGCATATCGCCGAAGGCGTGCAGTTGCGGCAGCCATCATGAGCAGATGAACATGGGAGATGAACATGCGTGATCGAACGAAGGTCGGCGCGGTCCTGGCCGCCATGGTGCTGGCGATGCTGCTGAGCGGCTGCGCCGCCGATCCCGCGCAGCGGGTGAACGGCGACGCGTGGCGCCATGGCTTCAGCTATGCAGGCCCCAACTACCCGGATACCGGGTGGTGATGGCGGCCTAGAACCCGTCCGCCAATCCCATGGCCGGATCGCTGACGGAGTGGCGGCCAGTCTCGATGCGGCCGGCCACGCGGCGCACGAAGCTGGGGTCGGAATCCGCCGTCACCATCAGGTCGTACCAGTTGCCGGTGTCGCGCAGCACCAGCGTCATGATGGCCTGGCGGCCAGGACGCACCGTCGCCGTCCAGGAACCACTGCGCCTGTCGACGTCGAAGTCGCCGCCACGGGCGCGCAGGTCGCCATAGGCCTTGTTCGACCTGACGGTGAATTCCACAGGGCGGTCGCCGTCGTTGCGAGCGGTCAGGCGCACATTGCCGCTTCTGCCGTCCGGCTCGAATTCGATTTCCGGCGCGGCCGCCTTGCGCTTGTCCTGCACGCCAAGATCGCCGGCCAGATGGCGGTGGAAGCCGTTGGGACCCAGGATCCACAAGTCGTACTCGCCGTTGTCGGCGCCTGCCGACCAGTCGTCCTGCAGCGAGCGGTGCGCTTCCACCATGTAGCGGCGCGGCACGCGATCCAGGTGCAGCTTGTCGTACACGTGAAAGACGGCGCCCGCGTCGCCCGAATTGACGAACTTCAGCGTGACCTGGTCGCGGCGCGCGTCGGTCTCGACCTGCAGGCCCAGCTCATAGGGCAGGGCGCGCGACGGGCGTATGCCGCTGGCCTGCACCGGCATATTCGGCGTGGCCGGCGGGTTGATCTTGGGCGCGCTCTGCTGCGAGGCGGTCAGCGCATCGACCTGGTCCTTGGTCGCGCTGCCGTTCAGGACCGGCAACGGCTCGGCATTCGGATTCTCGAAGTTGAAGGCGCTGGTCAGGTCGCCGCACACCGCCCGGCGGTATTTGCTGATCTGCGGCTCCTGCACGCCGAAGCGCTTTTCCAGGAACATCAGCGTGGAGGTGTGGTCGAAGACCTGCGAATTCACCCAGCCGCCGCGGCTCCAGGGCGAGACCACCCATAGCGGCACGCGCGGGCCCGGGCCGTAGGGCCGGCCGTCCTGGGCCGGCTGGCTGGGCGTGGCGGGCGTGTAGTTGTGGTACTCGACGGCCATGTCTTCCGCACGCAGGGTGACGGCGCCGGCCAGGCTGCCGTCCGGATTGTGCGAAGGCGCGGTGGGCGGTGGCAGGTGGTCGAAAAAGCCGTCGTTTTCGTCGTAATTGATCAGCAGGACGGTCTTGCTCCAGACCTCCGGGTCGGCGGTGAGCGCGTCCAGCACTTCCTGCACATACCAGCCGCCCTTGATCGGGCTCGACGGGCCGGGGTGTTCGCTATAGGCCGACGGCGCGATGATCCAGGAAACTTCCGGCAGCTTGCCGGCCTGGATGTCGGCGCGGAAGGTCTCCAGGAAGCCCTGCGGCATGGTGTTGGCGAAGCCCTTGGCCAGCGGGCTCAGCGCGTCGTCCGTGAGTGGGTCGTAGGCCGGACCGGCGAGATTCACGTCCTGTGTGATGTCGGTCTTGGGCACGTAGACGGGACGGCGCGACGGTGGCATCTTCTCGATTTCCGCGCGCCAGTGGCGGAAGCTCATCATTTCATTGCAGCCGTAGTTGTCGATCAGGCTCTGGTAGACCTTCCACGACACTCCGGCTTTCTGCAGGCGATCGGCGTAGGTGGTCCAGGTCCAGCCTTCGGTGGACGGGCCGATATCGTTGCCGCCGTTGTACTGGTTGTTGAGCACGGCGACGTTCACCGGACCGCCTTCCGTCGGGTCCAGGCCGTTCGGGCCGTTGGTGCCCGTCCAGTAGAACAGGCGGTTGGCGATGGTGCCGGTATGCATGCCGCAGTGATAGTGGTCACAGAGCGTGAAAGCCTCGGCCAGCGCGCGCTGGAAGGGCACTTCGGCTTCTTCGTAATAACCCATGGAAAGCGGGTTCTTGGCATCCGGCCAGTTGCTCATGCGGCCCTGGTCCCAGGCGGCCTGCGTATCCGCCCAGGTGTGCGGGGTGCTGCCGGCGCGTTGCGCGTTGCCCTGGTTTTCGTCCAGGTGATAGGGTGTGTAAGTGGTGGGCGGGCTGGTCTTGCTGTAGGTCTGGTAGAAGACGTTCTGGCCATTGGCGACCGGTACCGCGAAGCGGTCCCCGAAGCCGCGCACGCCGCGGAAAGTGCCGAAGTAGCCGTCGAAGGAACGGTTTTCCATCATCAGCAGGACCACGTGCTTGACGTCCTTGATCGTGCCGGTGTCGTGGTGCGCCGGGATGGCCAGGGCGCGCCGGATGCCGGGCGGGAAGGTGGCCAGGGCGGCGGCCGACAGGCCGGATGTGGCAACGTTCTGAAGGAACTTGCGGCGGGAGGTCATCGTATGCGTTTCCTTGGGCGTGGGCTGCGAGGCCGCCGGATCTGGCGACGCGACAGAGCCTAGGGATGCGATATGACCGTTGATTGGCGCGTCTTCGCTCGCGCGGCGGCAGCCAGCCGACGTGATGGCGGTGTGCGCGGATTACGCAACTTAAGTAACGGTTAGTGACGTTGCCTTGCCGGTGAGTGGGCGCCCGGGCCCCCGGTGTTGGGGAGCCGCATGCGCGACAGCGTGCGCTGGCGGGCTGTAAGAAGTGTTTCGAGTTGGCAAATTGCGTAGGGGCCGGGTGCCTTCGTCTCCCGGGCGCCACACCATGGCCGTTGAAATACGATTGCAATTTCCGTCTTCTGGGACAGGGCGGGACGGACCGGATGCCGGCGCGCCGGACGCTGTTCGGCAGGCCGGTTAGACAGCTGGGCCAAAAATGCCATATAATCAAAGGCTTTCCAGCTTCAGCACGGGCTGGAAAGATCCCTGCAGTACCCCAACAGCAGTACCCCAACAGCAGTACCAACAAATAGCAGTACCAACAAATGGTCCGGGTGGCTGTAAGCCATCGAAGACCTGCAACCGGTTTTACCCGGCGGGCAGGCACCTGCGAGGCCATAACGTTAATCAACCTTCGTCCGGCGACGGACGGCACTCCGAAAGGAAGCAAGGGACTATCATGCCCAAGATGAAGACCAAGAAAAGCGCCGCCAAGCGCTTTCAGGTTCGCGGCAGCGGATCGATCAAGCGGGGTCAGGCTTTCAAGCGCCATATCCTGACCAAGAAGACCACCAAGAACAAGCGCCAGCTGCGCGGTTCGGCGGCCGTACACGAGACGAACGTCGCCTCGGTCAAGGCCATGATGCCTTTCGCTTGATAGATAACGGAGATCCACTATGCCTCGCGTCAAACGCGGCGTTACCGCCCGCGCCCGTCACAAGAAAGTTCTCAACGCCGCCAAGGGCTATCGCGGCCGTCGCGGTAATGTATTCCGCATCGCCAAGCAGGCGGTCATGCGCGCCGGGCAATACGCCTATCGCGATCGCCGCAACAAGAAGCGTACCTTCCGCGCCCTGTGGATCACGCGTATCAATGCCGCGGTGCGTGAGCACGGCGTCACCTACAGCGTGTTCATCGCCGGCTTGAAGAAGGCGTCCATCGATCTGGACCGCAAGGTGCTGGCCGATCTGGCCGTGCGCGACAAGGCCGGCTTCGCCGCCGTGGTCCAACAGGCCAAGGCTGCCCTGTCCGCCTGATCGTTTTCGACGTATCGCGCATTGCTGCAAACAGGGCTGTCATGGCCCTGTTTGCGTTTTTGACGGCCGCATTCGTGCCGCGTTTCCTAGGCTGATGCCATGACACTGTTGGTCGACGACCTGATCGCCCAGGCGAAAGAACGATTCGCGGACGCGCCCGACGCCGCCGCGCTGGAAAACGCCAAGGCGCGCTTCCTGGGCAAGGAAGGCGCGCTGACCGTGCTGCTGCGCGGCCTGGCGCAACTGACGCCGGAAGAAAAACGTGAAATGGGTGCGCGCGTGAATCGCGCCAAACAGCAGATCGAAGAACTGCTGAACCAGCGCCGCGCCGAACTGGCGCAGGCCGAGCTGGACCAGCGCCTGGCTTCCGAAACCATCGACGTGACCCTGGCCGGACGTGGCCGCGGCGTGGGCGGCATCCATCCGGTCATCCGTACCTGGGAACGCGTCGAAACCATCTTCCGCTCCATCGGCTTCGATGTCGCCGACGGGCCCGAGATCGAGAACGACTGGACCAACTTCACCGCGTTGAACAATCCGGAAAATCATCCGGCGCGTTCCATGCAGGACACCTTCTACGTCGACATGAACGACGCCCAGGGCCTGCCGCTGCTGCTGCGCACGCATACCAGTCCCATGCAGGTGCGCTATGCCCGCATGAACAAGCCGCCGATCAAGGTGATCGCGCCTGGCCGCACTTATCGTGTGGACAGCGATGCCACGCATTCGCCGATGTTCCATCAGGTCGAAGGCTTGTGGATCGCCGAGGACGTGTCCTTCGCCGACCTGAAAGGCGTCTACACCGACTTCCTGCGCTGCTTCTTCGAAAGCGACGACCTGGTGGTGCGTTTCCGCCCGTCATTCTTCCCGTTCACCGAGCCGTCGGCGGAAATCGACATGATGTTCACCAGCGGCCCGAATCGCGGACGCTGGCTGGAAATCTCCGGTGCGGGGCAGGTGCACCCGGTGGTGGTGCGCAATTTCGGCCTGGATCCCGAGCGGTACATCGGCTTCGCGTTCGGCTCCGGCCTGGAGCGCCTGGCCATGCTGCGCTATGGCGTGAACGATCTGCGCCAGTTCTACGAAGGCGATCTGCGTTTCCTTCGTCAGTTCAACGAATAACCTACGGCTGATCATGCAATTTCCCGAGTCCTGGCTGCGTGCGCTGGTCAATCCCTCCATCGACACCAAAGAGCTGGCGCATCGCCTGACGATGGCCGGTCTGGAAGTCGAAGACCTGCAGCCCGCCGCGCCGCCGTTTTCCGGCGTGGTCGTCGCCCATATCGTCGAGATCGCGCCGCATCCCGACGCCGACAAGCTGCGCGTGTGCCAGGTCGATGACGGTTCGGGCCAGCGGCTGCAGATCGTGTGCGGCGCACCGAATGCCGCTGCGGGACTGAAGGTGCCGCTGGCGCGTGTCGGCGCGCAACTGCCCGGTGACATCAAGATCGGCAAGGCCAAGATGCGCGGCGTCGAATCGGCCGGCATGCTGTGCTCGGCACGCGAGCTCGGCCTGTCGCAAGATCATGCGGGCCTGCTCGAACTGCCGGCCGACAGCGTGCCGGGCGCCTCGCTACGCGACGTGCTGGACCTGGACGATACTCTGTTCACGCTCAAGCTCACGCCCAATCGCGCCGACTGCCTGTCCATCCTGGGCGTCGGCCGTGAAGTCGCTGCCCTGACCGGCGCCCCGCTGCGCGTGCCCGTCGCCGAACCGGTACTGCCTTCGTTCGACGAAGTGCTCGCCGTGGATATCCAGGCCCCGGATCTTTGTGGACGCTTCGCCGGCCGCATCGTTCGCGGCGTGAACGCCCGCGCGGCCACGCCGCAATGGATGAAGACGCGGCTGGAGCGCGCCGGCCAACGCTCCGTGTCGGCGCTGGTGGATATCTCCAACTACGTCATGCTGGAACTGGGCCGGCCTACCCACGTGTTCGATCTGGACAAGGTGTCCGGCGGCCTGACGGTGCGCTGGGCCCGGCCCGGCGAATCGCTGAAACTGCTGAATGGCCAGGAAATCGCCCTGGACCAGGATGTCGGCGTGATCTCGGCCGGCGAAACGGTCGAGAGCCTGGCCGGCATCATGGGGGGCGACGCCACCGCGGTGACGCTGGACACGCGCAACATCTACGTCGAAGCCGCCTTCTGGTGGCCCGAAGCCATCGCCGGCCGCGCGCGCCGCTACAAGTTCAGTTCCGAAGCCAGCCATCGCTTCGAACGCGGCGTGGACTTCCAGGACATTCCTGAACACCTGGAATTCATCACGCGGCTGATCCTGGACATCTGCGGCGGCGAATGCGGCCCGATCCACGACAAGACCGTCAACCTGCCGCGTCGCGAACCGGTGCACATGCGCCTGTCGCGTTGCCAGCGGGTGCTGGGCGTGCAGATCCCGCGCGACGAAATCGCCGGCATTTTCACGCGCCTGGGCCTGCGCCACCAGATCGACGGCGACGTCGTGACGGTCGTGCCGCCGTCCTATCGTTTCGACCTGGCCATCGAAGAAGACCTGATCGAAGAAGTCGCGCGCATCCACGGCTTCGAAAATATTCCGGACCAACCGCCCATGGCGTTGGCCAAGATGCGCGCACCCAAGGAAGCGCGGCGCAGCCCGCATGCGGTGCGGCGCCAGATGGCCGCGCTGGACTACCAGGAAGTCGTCAACTTCAGCTTTGTCGAAGCCGACTGGGAACGCGATTACGCCGGCAACGCCGATCCCATCAAGTTGTTGAATCCCATTGCCAGCCAACTGGCGGTCATGCGGTCGAGCTTGCTGGGCGGGCTGGTCGCGAACATCGTCCACAACGCCAATCGCAAGCAGTCGCGCGTGCGGGTATTCGAGCTTGGCCGCGTGTTTTTCCGCGACGCCTCGGTGGCGGATGGCGAGCTCGCGGTGGCCGGCGTGCGCCAACCGCTGAAGCTGGCCGGCGCGGCCTGGGGCCCGCACGTGGAAGAACAGTGGGGCACGCCGACGCGGCAGGTCGACTTCTACGACGTCAAGATGGACGTGCAGGCGCTGTTCGGCGCGCGTGCCGGCGATCTGCGTTTCGAAGCCGCCTCGCATCCGGCCTTGCATCCGGGGCGCGGCGCGCGCATCTTGCTGGACGGCAAGGCCATAGGGTGGCTGGGCGAATTGCATCCGCGCTGGGCGCAGAAAGCGGAACTTGCCCACGCGCCGGTACTGTTCGAAGTGGATGTGGACGCGGTTCTGGAAGGCAGCCTGCCGCAAGTGCGCGAGCTGTCGCGCCAGCCGGTGGTGGTGCGCGATCTTGCCATGTGGGTCGATGCCGCGCTGCCCGCGCAGGCCATGCTGGACACCATCGCGCAAGCCATCGCGCAGGATCCGAAACTGTCCATCGTGCAGGACGCGCGGCTCTTCGATGTCTGGAGAGAAAAGACGCAAGTCGATGATTCTGCTAAAGAAAAAAGCCTTGCTTTCCGCTTCTGGCTACAGGACACTGACGCAACGCTGGACGAGCCGCGCGTGACGGACTGCCTGAATCGCATCAGGGACAAGCTTATTCAAGCCCATGGCGCGCGCCAGCGCGCCTGACGCGCGCAGGGGTAAAAGAGGGGATTAGAAACATGCTTTCCGAGCCACGCACATTGACCAAGGCCGAACTCGCGGAGTTGCTGTTCGAACGGGTAGGTTTGAACAAGCGCGAGGCCAAGGACATCGTCGACACCTTCTTCGAGGAAATCCGCGATGCCCTCGCGCGCGGCGATTCCGTCAAGCTGTCCGGGTTCGGCAATTTCCAGGTGCGCGACAAGCCGCCGCGTCCGGGGCGCAATCCCAAGACGGGCGAGACCATACCGATCGCCGCGCGCCGTGTGGTCACCTTCCACGCAAGCCAGAAGTTGAAGAGCATCGTCGAGAACACCGCGACGCCCGACGAGTCTACGTCGGCTGACTGAAGCAGCCGCCGCCGCGATGTATTTCCGGCCGCATGGGCCATGCCGCTAATAATCCAACCATGACTCGACCAGAACCTGCCGTTGTCCTGCCACCGATTCCGGCCAAGCGTTACTTCACCATCGGTGAAGTCAGCGAGCTGTGCGGCGTCAAGCCGCACGTGCTGCGCTACTGGGAGCAGGAGTTCACCCAACTCAAGCCGGTCAAGCGCCGCGGCAATCGACGCTACTACCAGCACCACGAAGTGCTTCTGATCCGCCGCATACGCTCGCTGCTTTACGAGCAGGGCTTCACGATCAGCGGCGCGCGCAATCGCCTGGGCGACACGCGCGAAGCGCCACCGCGCGACCAGGACGCCGCCGTGCGTTTCAGCGGCGCGGAAATGCAGTCGCTGCGCGCGGAATTGAGCGGCGTTTCCGCCGTGCTGGCCGAGGCGCTGAGCAGCGTGAAGCAGGGCGCCGCCGAGGCGGCCACCAGCAGTGCGCGTACGTCCGTGGACGATGCGGACTGAATACTGCCTGCTCGATGAGAACGTGCAGCGCACGTCTTCCATACATCTGATATACTCTCGGTCTTTCGGGGCGTAGCGCAGCCTGGTAGCGCACTTGCATGGGGTGCAAGGGGTCGCGAGTTCGAATCCCGCCGTCCCGACCAGAAAAAAACAAGGGCTTACATGAGCGATCATGTAAGCCCTTGTCCTTTTGTGGACATGCGAATGGTCAGGGGAATGATCAAGCGAATGGACACGTGAATGGACACGTGAATGGTCAAGTGAATGGTCAAGCGAATGGACACGCGGGTGGCCAAGCCAGTGGACGTCGCCGCAAGCACAGTATTTGCTTAGTGCTCATCACATTTCGCACTGGGAGCAAATCATGCCCAAGAAAAAAGTGACCGCCGCGGAATTGCGGGACATCCTGCACGACGAGTTCACGCTGGTAGCCGGCGGCAACGTGCCGGCGCCTGAAATCGAACGCGTCGAAGGCAGTGATCCCAACTGGACGGTGGACATTGCCAAGGATTCCGAATTCCGCGCGGCCGCGGAAAGGGTGATGGCGGAATACGACCTCGAATAGCAGGCGCCTGACAAGCGCTTCCCTCGCGCTGCCCGCGCATCTTGCGCGCGCATGGAGCGCCGGCAATCGCCGGCCGCTCCAGCACCAAATCAGAAGATATGCCTGATCCCGGTCGCCACGCCCACCTGCGTGGACCCGCTGGCGATCTCAGCCGTCGACGCGTCGTAGACCCGGTTGAAATCCACGGTGCCATACAGCTGCGTCCGTTTGGACAACGCGTACTCCGCCACCGCGACCAGCGCATAGCGCTTGCCCTTGTCGCCTTGCTCGATCACGTTCTTGCTCTTGTCGAAGTACGCGGCGCCGGTGAAGGTCCACGGCGTGGCCATGGGTTGCCACGTGACGCCGGCGTAGTAGCCGTTGTCCTTGCGTTCCAGGCCATTGTCCGGGACGTTGGCGATACCCATGACCGCATTGACGAAGCCGGTCTCGTCGCGGCCATTGAAGTAGCCGGCGAACAGCCGCGTATTGTCAAAGAGCTGATAGGCCGCGTTCAGGTTCCACACGCGCTGCGTATAGTCGGAGTTGGTCTCCGCCCGCGTCAGCTGGTAGCCGCCGCCCACGGTCAAGGGACCGGTCGTGTACGTCAGCGTGCCGCCGTATTGCTGGCCCAGCTTGTGGTCGTCGAAGGAATCGCCGAAGCCGTACGACAGGATCACGTCGAAGCCGCCCAGCTTGTTGTTGCGATAGCGAACGGACTCGGACGTGCGGCCGCGCGACATGGCCACGGGCAGCCAGGAGTTCTGGTCGTAGTTGCCCACCGTCAGCGGATCGAAGGTGTCGCCCAGGATGGTGAACAGCGGCGTGTCCTGCCGTCCCAGTGAAAGCGCACCGATGTCACCGCCGTCCAAGCCGACATAGGACTGCCGGTTGAACATGCGGCCAGGGTCGCTCTCGTTGCCGTTCTGTACGTTGAAGCCGCTTTCCAGGCGGAAGAAAGCGGTATTGCCGTTGCCCAGGTCTTCCGTGCCTTTCAGGCCCCAGCGGCTGTTCGTGATCGCGCCGTTTTCCATCGAGATGCGGCTGTGGTCCGGTCGATAGCCGGGGCCGGTACTCAGGTAGCGGACGCTGACGTCGGCGATGCCGTACAGCTGCACATTCGTATCGGCGGCTTGCGCGGTGGCGCCTGCCATCGTGCCCGCGACGGCCAATGCCATCGCGCTTTCCTTGAACAAGGGTTTGAACATCGATCTGATTCTCTTCTCCCAGGCCGCGGCACAGGGTTGCGCCGCTCTCCAGAACTGTGATGCCGTGCGGCGGGTAGCCGGGGCGTCGACATTTTTGTCATGCCGCCCGCGCATCCGCCTGGCGATCCGGCTAAGGAGCGAGAGGGTCAGAAGTTCGGGTGGCCGGCGCAGTATAGGTGAAACATTGTTGCCCACCCTTTAGGGAAAATCCTGTTTTGTGTCGTTATCGATGCAAACCTTGCCCCTTGGCGGCCACCTGGCGGCAAGGCACATCCGACGATTAAACGCTCAGCCTCGCTGGAGCATCTCTTCGACCTGCGCCAGCAGCGTGCGCGGGTCATAGGGCTTGTCGACGACCAGCGTGAACAGGTCGGGGCTCTGCCTGGCCAACAGGCCCTGGGCGCCGGTGACCAGCACGATCGGCAGGTCTCGCGTGAGGGCGTCCGCGCGCACTGCTTCCGCCAACTCCAGGCCGGTCATCAGCGGCATCATGAAGTCCGTGATGATCAGGTCGGGTCGGCGGGTGCGCATGATGTCGAGCGCGGCCTTCCCATGGGGCGCCGTCAGCACTTCGTGCCCAGCGTCCTCAAGGAGATCGGCCAGCATCTCGGCAAGCAGGATCTCGTCGTCGGCGACGAGGATCAATGCCATGGCGCATGGCCTCCTGACGCATTGCGAATCATCGTCAGGATCCGCCGTGGTTGTTCGCCGAGGTGCTCGCTAAAACCGATGGCCCCAGCTTGGGTCCCACGCGCAAGCCTTTGCTCGTGATCTCCAGTATGCGCGTATCCGGCATGAAGTCGCTGTCGCGCATCTTCTGCACGGCGATCGTTCGCTTCAGGTCGTTGTTCTGCGCGACGTGCCGCAGCAGGATCACGTTATCGAACATCGCCGACAGTTGTTCCGCCGGCGCCGTCACGTCCTGGTCCACGATCTGGCGCAGCTCCCAGGTGAAGACGCTGGTGACGCCTATGGCGCGCAGGCGGTTGGTCAGCGTCGTGAAGAATTCGACCAGGCGGGCGCGATGGGTGGCCGCACGTTCAAAGCCGCCTATGCCGTCGATGAACAGGCGCGTCACGCGGTGGCGGTTGACGAGTTCCAGCAGCTCCAGGCCCAGCTTGTCCAGCAGGTTTTCCGCCATGGGCGTCCAATGCACGTACAAGTGGTCCGTGGACGGCAGGGTGATACCCAGCGTGGAGGCCTTGCGTTGAAGCAGCGTGGACGTTTCGAAGAACCCGTAATGCAGCGCGGGTTCTTCTTCGGAAGCGGCGCTCAGGAAGTGCAGGCCCATGGTCGTCTTGCCCGTGCCGGTGGGGCCCACCAGCAAGGTGACGGAACCGCGCGGCAGGCCACCGCCGATCAGCGCGTCGACTTCCGCATTGCCGCTGGTGACGCGTTGCGACAGTATCTTGGCCGATGGCGGCATGAGCGGCCAGGACACGGCTTCCACCCGCGGATAGATGGTGATGCCGGACTGGGTGATTTCGTACTGGTGCAGGCCGCCCACGGCGGCGCTGCCGCGCGACTTGCGCACCTGCAATTGGCGCACGGTGCGTACGCCGAAGATTTCGTCGCTCAGGTCGATTACGCCATCGACCATGGTGTGTTCGGGACTGCTGTCGTCCAGGCGCGTACTGGTCAGGAACAATACGGTGCAGCCGACGAAGCCGGCCTGGCCCTGGACTTCGGCCACGAAGGTCTTGACGTCGAGGTCCGTTTCGGCGCGTTCGCGCGCGTTGAGCAGGCCGTCGAAAACCAGCAGGGTGGCTTTGTGCCGCTTGGTTTCCTGTCGCAGGAGCTTCACCACGGCGCCCAACCCTTCTTCCCGCAAGGCGTGGAAGACGCTGACATAGGCGATTTCCTGCCCCAGTTTTTCCTTGTGGAAAAAATCCAGGGTGGACATGGCGTGGAACAGCCTCTCATGGCTTTCCGCCAGCAGGGTGACGTACAGCACCTTGCCGCCATTGGCCGCGTGCGAGAACGCGATCTGGTTGGAGAGGATGGTTTTCCCGGCCCCGGGGCGGCCCTGGATGATGTAGGAAGCGCCTTCGACGAACCCGCCATTCAATATACGGTCCAGCCCATCGATACCACTCGCCATGCGTGCGAGATGTTGCACCACCAAATCCTCCGTTATTGCCATCGCATCGCGATGATCGCGCGAAAGTGTCCCGCATGTTGGAATTGGACGTCAAGCGAAAACGTTAATACTCCTGGCGGGCGCCAGGGCCGGTGTTAGTCAGGTCCGATGGTATGGAGTGCAAACAAGGTAAGCATAAGTCGTGCCCGAAGGCGCATTGCGCGGCGGCCGGGGGCCTCGCGGCCGCAGCAACGCGCGCCGGCACCCGACAAAGACAGCGTAGCGACAGGTACGGCTCTTGCATGAGCAGGGCTTCCCTGTTTCAGCCAAGGAGGCTGCTATGTACCGACTACGTAAGATCGCGGCTTTGGCACTGGCCGCATGCTTTCCCTTGATGGGCGGGTGCACCCTGGGCGGTGCCGCGGCCGGCGGCGTGATCGGCCACGAAACCACGCACAGCACGGCCGGCACGGTGGGCGGGGCGGTCTTGGGCGGCGTAATCGGTCACGAGATCGGCAAGGACTAATGCCGCCGGGCACATCCCGTAGCGGTACCTACGGTGTAGGTGCTGCCGCGGAGGGCGGGTCCCAAGGTTGACCAGCAATATGCCTCGCTGCCCCATGCCATGCCAAAGGCGTATGAGAGCGGTATCGGCATGTCGCCGCGGATGTGCACATTATGGCTACAACCTAGTGGCGAAGCCGGGAACGTAGGACTGCGCCCGATGGACAGCCGCGTCCTATCGGGTGGGGTGGGCATCCCGCCCGGCCCGGCCGTGCTACGGCGGAGTAGCGGCTACCGACTCATGCATTGGATACCAACCGGAGGGGCCAGGCGCTTGGGGAAGCCACGGGCGTGGGGCGATTCCGCCGACAAGCATGCTTGCATTTGCAAGCTTTGCTGGTCTTGGCGAGCGTCCTCCCGCAGTGCGATAGTACGGCACGCGTTACGCAACAGATGGGCCGGCGAATACGGGGTGAACGCCGGTCTTTCTGGCATGGGCCGCCACGATGCGCCGAGTGCTTTCGACGCGCCGCCTGCGCCATGCCGCTTGCCCCTGGGATGTTCGGAGCGAGCCCATGATCCAGTACAAAGACTTCATCATTGAATGCGCCGTGGAAACGTTGAAGAACGACCTGTACCAGGCACGCATCTTCATTTCCATGCTCGAAGGCGGGGATCCGGTGAATGGCTTCGCCTTTCCGCCTTACCCCGGCACGTCCATGCACAACGAAAGCATGGCGCGCACCGGTGCGGAGCAATGGGCCCGCGAATGGATCGATGAGAACTTCTAGCGCGGGCCGGCCCCGGGTCCGGGCTATTTCTTGCCCTGGCTGTCCTGATCCTGCTGTGAATTCTTGGGCTGCGGGATGGGCGAGCAGGTGAACGTGATGTAGGTGACCGGGCGCGTGAAGCCGGTGGCGTGATTGGACGAAACGTCGGGGTCGGTCATCTTCAAGCCCTGCGACGTGCAGTATTCCCGCGCGCGGTCCAGCGCCTGGCTCTTGAGCTGCACCCACGAGGTCGTCAGGCCGCCCGAGCGGCTGGTCAATGTGTACCGGTTGGGTTCGCCCGTGGGGATGATCGGTCCCGTCGTGGTGGTACATGCGGCCAATCCGGCCAGGGTGCTGACGACGAGGGCGGCCCCCGCGCTGCGCCGCAGGTGGCGGCCCAGTGATCCCCGCAGGGCTAAACGAAAACGCATGTATCCTCCGATGCGGCGTGTGGGCGCTATTTTATGCGTTCAGTACGGTCCCTGCTGCGCGGTCGCCGCCGCCGGCCGGTGGCGGCCGAATTGCGCGGCCAGGGATTCGGCGGCGCGTGCCAGCAGCGACGCATCCACGCCCACCGCGACGAAGGTCGCGCCCATTTCCAGATAGTGCTTGGCGCGGGCCGGGTCGGTGTGCAGGATGCCCGCCGATTTGCCGGACGCCACGATGCGGCGGATCGCATCGTCGATGGCCGCGGTGACCTCGGGATGGCCGGGGTTGCCCAGGTGCCCCATGTTGGCGGACAGGTCGGCGGGGCCGATGAACACGCCGTCCACGCCATCGACCGCCAGGATCTGGTCGAGCTCGGCCAGGCCGGCGGGCGTCTCGATCTGCAGCAGGACGCAGATTTCGTCGTTGGCGCGCGTCAGGTAATCGGGGATGCGGTTCCAGCGCGAGGATCGCGCCAGCGCGCTGCCCACGCCGCGGATGCCGGCCGGCGGATAGCGGACGGCGGCCACGGCTGCCTGGGCTTCCTGCGCGGACTGGATCATCGGAATCAGCAGGTTCTGCGCGCCGATTTCCAGGATCTGCTTGATGCGGACAAAATCGTTCCATGGGGGCCGCACGACCGGCGACACCGGATAGGCGGCGATCGACTGCAGTTGGGCCAGGATGCTTTGCAATTCGTTGGGGGAGTGTTCGCCGTCTATCACCATGGAGTCGAAGCCGGCTCCAGCGCAAATTTCCGCTGCGTACCGATCCGCCAGCGCTGCCCACAACGCGATCTGCGGCTTGCCTTCGCGCAGCGCGCGCTTGAAGGAATTGCTCAGGATATCCATGCCTAGCCTTCTACGGAGGTGAGAAAGATCGACGATAATAGGCCATTCCGCCGTCGTGGCGGTACGGAGGCACGCGCATGGCGATGCATCAATTCAACAAGGGCGAGCTGGCCTATTGGCTGGGTGTCATCGCGGACGACAAGAACCAGGCCGCCGAGCCTGTCCCGCAGCGTTTCATCGACGCGCTGTTGCTACTGCGCTGCATCGAAATGGATGCGGCAGGCCAGCCGGTCGTCACCGACAAGGGCCGCCTGGCGCTGCACATGGAAACCGCCAACCCGTATCCCGGATCATGAACCCTGGACGTGGCGGGGGTGGCAACGCCGTGCTGGCGGGCATCGTGGCGCAAGTCGGGCAGTTGCGCGCGCACTATGACGAAGTCGTCCTGCCGCTGTGGCTGACGCGCGGTTTCAATGCCGCGCTGGAACTGCCCTATGAGTCGCTGGCCAGCGCCGACGCGCGCCCCTTGCCGCCGCGCCGCTACCGCACCATGGCCTGCGCGCGGCAACTGTTCGTTTTCTCCATCAGCGATGCGGCGGCGGCCAGGCAGCACGCGGTGCGCCTGTT
Organism: Bordetella genomosp. 8; assembly: GCF_002119685.1. Lineage (NCBI taxonomy): Bacteria > Pseudomonadati > Pseudomonadota > Betaproteobacteria > Burkholderiales > Alcaligenaceae > Bordetella > Bordetella genomosp. 8. Next base: position 2,169,802 of record NZ_CP021108.1, read on the forward strand.
CGAGTCGCTGCAAAGGCGCTTCCGCCATCCGGCGGGCGGCTGGGTCTACAGCATAGACACGGACGGCGCGCCGCTTGAAACGCAGCACGACCTGTACACCTATGCCTTCGTCGTTTTCGCTTGCGCGACGTATTACCGCCGCCGGCGCGACGCGCGGGCACTGCAGGCCATGCGGGAGACGCTCGCACTGATCGAGTCGCGCTTCGGCATGAGCAGCGGGCTGTATGCCGCGCAACTGGACGACGACGCCCGGACGGCCACGCAGGGGCCGCTGCAGAATCCCATCATGCACCTGACCGAGGCCTATCTGGCGGCGCGTGCCGTCGACGACGCCGACGGCTGCGTAGAGGCTCTGCGCCGCATCGCGCGCGGCGTGGCGGCGCTGTTCGTCGATACGGCCACGCAATGCATATGCGAACTGCCGGCGCGTGATGCGGGCACTCGTATCGAGCCAGGGCATCAGTTCGAGTGGTATGCGCTGGTGCGAAGCGCGCCGGATGTTTTCGAGGATACGCAGCTTGTTGCAACGGTCACGCGTGCGGTGGACTACGCGCAACGGCACGGTGTGACGCCGGATGTCGAGAGCGTATGCGCCAGCCTGGATCTGCGCGGGACCGTGACCGACGCCACGCAGCGGATATGGGCGCAGACCGAATACGCGCGCTGCCTGGCCATGCGGGGCGACGAGGCCTCGCTGCGGGACCTGGCGCGGCAGCTCACGCGCTTTCGTGAGCGCTTCCTGCATGCACGTGGGTGGTACGAATGCCTGGACGGCGACGGGCGAGTGGCCCGCGCCGACATGCCGTCGACGACGCCTTATCACCTGGCGGCGTGCTACGCGGCGCTTCCCGGCGCGGGCGGGGGCGCCTGAGCCGGCACGGCCCGGGTGCCGGCATGACGCGGCGGATGCAGGGATGCTCTGCCGTAAGTCCGTCCCCAAATGTTTCAGTTTATTCGGTTTTCTTGCGAAATATTTGAATTTCTGCGATGCTGCGCGCCATCGCCGGCGACTGGCCGGTTCGTACAGGAGGCGCAGCGATGACTCCCAGGTTGATCGACGGTTTTACGGTCTACGCATACTCGATCCCGCCGCAGGGCCGGGAGCCGGCACGGGCCTTCATGGAAACGCGGCGGGAAGGCCCTGAGAGCGAGCCGCAAACCTTCGAGATCTATCTGTCGCGCCGCTTTCGCAGCGGCGTCGAAGCCATGTCCGCCGCGCGCAATGCGCTGGCGACCGTCAAGGCGGTGGATGAAAACGGGGTGCCGGACCACTTGCCGGAATAGGCGCCCATTATCTGAACTAATGCGTGCATGAGATATCGTCGCTGTGAAAGCAGGCGACGCGTCGCTACCATTTTCGTATAGCTAAACAACAAGCGGCCCACCGCTTGGGACCCCGCGCCGGGGATCATGAAAATTCCCAATACGTGCATGCCACGCATGTACCAACCCGGCCAGGGCCAGCGTTCGGTTTTCAACGACGATGGTAGGAGACACCATGCTATTTCTGGTCATCAGCACCCCACGCCCGGAGCGTCCCACGACGCTGATCGATTCGCGCAGCCGCTACTGGGACTGGATGCGGCCCCTGCTGGAGGCCGGCCTGGCGCGATCCGTCCATGCGCGTGTGGGTCGCGGCGCCGTCGCCCTGTTCGACGTCGATTCGAACACCACGCTGCATCGCCTGATGAATGAGTGGTCCGACATCATTCCCGCGCATTTCGACGTCTTTCCCTTGCTGGACGAAGACACGGCCAAGGCCTATCTGGCCACGCAGATACCCAGCGCGGGGGATGGACGATGAAACCGGGGCGGCGGCGATGTATCCACGCGCTGCGCCGGATCGGCCTGGCCCTGGCGGTGACGGCGACCACGCTGCCGGCGAGCGGCGCGCATGGCGCAACCTTTCCCGACAAGCCCGTGAGGATGATCGTGGCCTTCCCGGCCGGAGGGGGCACCGACATCGTGGCCCGCATCCTCGCCGAGCGCCTGACCCGGCTCTGGGGGCAACAGGTCATCGTCGACAACCGTGGCGGGGCCGGTGGCGTGATCGGCACGGAGACCGCCGCGCGGGCGGCACCCGACGGCTACACGATCTTCATGGCGACCCTGGGCAATATGTCCATCAATCCGCACCTGTACAAAATGAACGTCGATCCCATCAAGGATCTGACGCCTATCTCGAACGTGGTGGACGTCAACTTCGTCCTGGTCGTCAATGCGGCTTTCCCGGCGAAGTCGGTCAAGGACCTGATCGAGATGGCCAGGAACCAGCCAGGCAAGATCAACTTTTCGTCGTCCGGCGTGGGCGGCGCGCCGCATCTGGCAGGCGAACTCTTCAACCAGATGGCTGGCGTCAAGTTGACGCACATTCCCTACAAGGGAAGCGCGCCGAGTTTCACCGACCTGATCGGCGGACAGATACCGGTCACCTTCGACAGCCTCGTCCAGTCCTTGCCATATATCCAGTCCGGCAAGCTGCGCGCGCTCGGCGTGCTGGGCACCCGGCGGTCCAGTCTCCTGCCCGACGTTCCGACCCTGGCGGAAGCCGGCTTGCCCGGCTACGAGTTCACCAATTGGTTCGGCCTGGTGGCGCCGACCGGGGTGCCGGCGGACCGCATCCGCAAGTTGAACGCGGACGTTCGGAAGGTGCTGGCGGATCCGGCCGTCAGGCAGGAGCTGGAAAAGATGGGCGCCGATCCCGCCGGCGATACGCCCGAGGCCTTCGGCAAGCAGATACGCGATGACAGCGCCAAATGGGCGCGCATCATCCAGGAGCAGGGCATCCGGGCGCAGTAGCCGTTCTTCAACCGGCCAGGAATGGCGCCGGCGACGGCCGGCGGCTTACGCGGGCCATTGCACAGCCGCGCCCCCGGGCGCGGCGGAACAGGAGCATCCAGTTGAATATGCGATACAGCACGGATTTTCCGAGCCTGAGAGGTGTCGTGGACGATGCGGAGTGGAAGAGCCGCACGGATCTGGCGGCGTGCTATCGGCTGATGGACCACTACGGCATGACCGACATGATCTACAACCACATCACCGCGCAGATACCGGGCAAGGAAGGACGCCTGCTGATCAATCTGTACGGGTTGCTGTACAAGGAGATCACGGCTTCCAATCTGGTCGAGATCGACTATGACGGCAACGTGTGCCGCAAGCCGGATACGGACTATGGGATAAACAAGTCGGGCTACGTCATCCATGGCTGCATTCACCGCGCGCGCCCCGATGTCCATTGCGTCATCCACACGCATACGCGCGCCGGCATGGCAGTGGCGTCCATGCGCAACGGCCTGCTGCCGATCACGCAGACGGCGTCCCGCTTCCATGGCCATATCGCCTACCACGAGTTCGAAGGACCGGCGGTGGACCTGGCCGAGCAGGAGCGGCTGGTGGCCGACCTGGGGTCGCACAATGCCATGATCCTGCGCAATCACGGCCTGCTGGTGTGCGGTGCCTCCGTACCGCAGGCTTTCAATTTGATGTACCAGCTGGAGATGGCCTGCCGTACCCAGGTCGACGCCCTGTCCGCGGGCATGGAGCAGGTGCGCATGCCCGGCGAAGAAGTCCTGCGGCGTTCAGCGCATCTGTACCAGCCCGGGACGCGCCGGCCTTATGGCGAACTCGAATGGCACGCCATGCTGCGCCTGCTGGCCGCGGAGCCCGGCGGGTATCCCTCCTACGAAAGCTGACCCGCCTCATCCGAACGGAGTTTGCCCATGACCACCCAAGCGCGGCCGCCCGCCGGCGCCTGCGATTGCCACGTGCACGTATTCGGGCCGGTATCGGCCTATCCCTTCGACGCCGCGCGCACCTACACTCCCGGCGACGCGCCGCTGGAAGCACTCGTCGCCATGCATCGAAGCCTGGGCGTGGACCGCACCGTCATCGTCCAGCCCAGTCCCTACGGCACCGACAACCGCTGCCTGCTGGACGCATTGGCGCACCTGGATGGCCAGGGCCGCGGCGTTGCCGTGATCGACGACGACACGTCGGACGAGGCCCTGGCCGACATGCATCGCGCCGGCGTGCGCGGCGTCCGGGTCAACCTGGAAACCGCCGGGCAACACGATCCAGACGTGGCGCGCCGCAAGCTGTTGCAGGCCGCGCGGCGGGTCGCGCCATTGGGGTGGCACGTCCAGACCTACACCAACCTGCCGACCCTGGGCGCGCTCGCGCCGGGGCTGGATGAACTTCCCACCATCCTGGTCGTCGACCACTTTGGGCGGGCCCAGGCCGCGGAAGGCGTGGCGCAGCCGGGCCTGGACGCCTTGCTGTCGGCGCTGGCCGGCGGCCGCGTCTACGTCAAGCTTTCCGCGCCTTACCGGATTTCCCGGATGGACGGCTATGCCGATGCGGCGCCGATCGCGCGGGCGTTGATCGAGGCCAACCCCGACCGGGTGCTGTGGGGCAGCGATTGGCCGCATCCCGGTTCCGCCGCGGGCGCGCCGCGACCTGTCGACGCCATAACGCCGTTCCGGGCGGAGGACAATGCGAGCGCGCTGGCGCGCTGCATGCAATGGGCCGGCAACGCGGAGCGCGTGCGCAAGCTGTTGGTGGACAACCCGGCACGGCTCTACGATTTCTGATCCGGGAGTCACGCATGAACCACGACACCGGACAACGGGCGGAGCGCTACATTGTGGCGTTCCTGGACGTCATGGCGCCGCCGGTCCGGGCCGCGGTCGCGGCCGCGGCGCCGACGGGCTTCGAGGTGCGCTTCGCCGATAGCGGCGAAGCCGAAGCGCAAGCGGCCCTTGCGCGCGAAGCGGATTTCATCATCGCCGGCTGGCAGCCGGTCACCGCGGCGATGATCGCCGCCGCCCGCGGTTTGCGCATGGTCCACAAGTGGGGCATAGGCTACGACAAGATCGACCTGGAGGCGGCGCGCCGCCATGGTGTCGCTGTCGCCATTACCAGCGGCGCCAACGCCGGCCCCGTCGCTGAACACGCCATTGCATTGATGCTCGCGGTGTATCGAAGGCTGCCGTACGTCGACCGGTCGACGCGCGCGGGCATATGGCTGAAATCCGAAATGCGTTCCGTGTGTTATCAGCTCGCCGGCAAGACCATCGGGCTGCTCGGCTTCGGCAATATCGCGCGCATGCTGGCCCACCGGCTGCGCGGCTTCGACGTGGACATCCGCTACAGCAGCCGGCGCCGCGCGGACGCGGACACGGAGCGACGGCTGAACGTGCGCCAGGTCGACATGGATGAATTGCTGGCATGCAGCGATATCCTGAGCGTGCATCTTCCCCTGACGGACCAGACGCGCGGCATCATTGGCGCCGAGGCGATCAGGCGCATGAAGGATGGCGCGGTGATCGTGAATACCGCGCGTGGCGGTATCGTCGACGAGGCCGCGCTATATCGCGCGCTGGCGGACGGCAAGCTGGGCGGCGCGGGGCTGGATGTGTTCGACCATGAACCGGCTCGGGCGGACAATCCGCTCTTCACGCTGGATAACGTGGTCGTGACGCCGCACAGCGCCGGCGCCGTGATGGACAACGTGGGACATGTCGCGTCGCGGGCCTTCGGCAACATGCAGCGCTTGCTGCAGGGACAGCCCATCGATCCCGCGGATCTGGTGGTGGCGCCGCCGGGCTGAGGCCAAGGTCAGGCCCGGGGTGAGCGCCACGGTGACGCCCGGCGTGGCGCTCAGGGCTGCTCGGTCGAGGCCAGCCGTGCCAGCAGCCACTGGCGGAAGCAGGCGATCTTGGGTTCATCGGCGTGCTGTTCCGGGCAGACCAGGTGGTAGCCGCGCGGACGGCGCAGGACCAGGGGGTGGGGCGCCACGAGCCGGCCTTCGGCTAGGTCCTTTTCCACGTAGCGTAGCTGGCCCAGGGCGACGCCCAGGCCTTCGGTAGCGCATTGGTAAATGATGCTCAGGTCTTCGTAGTACATGTCGCCGACGGCCAGGCCGCGGCACGCGCCGGCCAGCCGTATCCAGTCAGGCCAGTGCTGCGGCCGGCGATTCGAATGCAACAGCGGCAACTGGAGCAGGTCGTCGGCGCTACAGGGGGAGGGCAGGCGCGCGGCCATTTCCGGCGCCATGACGGGCGTCAAGGCGTCGCTGAAGAGCAGGTCGTTGCGCAGCCCGGGCCACGGCCCGTCGCCGTAGACGATGCCCATGTCGGCGTTCTCGCGGGTGAAGTCGACGCCTTCCACGCTGGTGGAGAGTTTCACGTTGATGCCCGGATGGGCGGCCTGGAACGCCGGGACCAGGGGAATCAGCCAGCGCACGAACAAGGTCGTGTGGCCGCGCACGGTCAGTACCTGCTGGGCGCCGGTGGATACGAGCTCACGCGTGGCCCGCGTGATCTGGCCGAACGCGCCGGTGAGCGCCGCCGCGTAGTTTTCGCCGCCGCGAGTCAGGCGCAGCCGCCGCCCGCCGCGCTCCAGCAGCGCGAAGCCCAGCCATGACTCCAGGGCCTTGATCTGGTGGCTGACGGCGCCCTGCGTGATATGCAGTTCCTGGGCGGCGGCCGTGAAGCTGGCATGGCGCGCCACGCTTTCGAAGACGCGCAGCGGATTGAGCGGTGGAAGTTGCGGGTTCATCGTCGGACGGGCGCGTGGAGTCGGAATGCATATATTAGTTTTATCGATGGCGTGGCGAAAAATTCTCGATGGCGCCCCGGGGGGACGCATGCCTAAGATGGGCTTGCCGTGGTGCACCGGTCCAACGAAGACGCGGCCGTCGCGGCGGGAGCTTTGCCTTGTACATATAAAGGAGACAACGATGCGCGCCGGCGACCGGAACGATCCACACCTTCATACGAAAACCCTGCGCAGGGCCACGGCCAGATCGCTGGCGCACGCGGCCATGCTGGCGATGGGCCTGGCCTGTATGGCGCACGCCGCGCGAGCCGACGATCGCTTTCCCGGCAAGCCCATACGCATCGTCGTTCCCGTTTCGCCGGGCGGCACGGTGGATCTGGTCGCCCGGCTGGTCGCCAAGGGCATGTCGGAAGACCTGGGGCAATCCGTGCTGGTGGAAAACAAGCCGGGCGCCAGCGGCCTGGTGGGCACGCGGGAAGTGGCGCGGGCCGCGGCGGACGGCTATACGCTGCTGGCGGTGGCCAACACCTTCGTCTCGGCGCCCGCCTTCGTGCCGGAGGCCGGCTACGACCCGATCAAGGATTTCGCGCCTATTACGCAGACCGTGCTGATCCCCATGGTGTTGGTCGCGCACCCTTCCGTGCCGGAGTCCAGCGTGAAGGCGCTGATCGAGCGGGCGCGCGCCCATCCCGGCCAGGTCTCCTACGCGTCGTCGGGGATAGGCTCGACGGGCTATATCGCGGCGGAACTGTTCAGCAAGCAGGCTGGCGTCAAGATGCTGCCGGTGTCGTACAAGGGGAACGCGCAGGCCATTACGGATCTGGTCGGTGGCCAGGTCATGGTGATGTTCGATCAGGTCAGCACCTCGGGTCCTTATGTGCAGGCGGGAAAGCTGAAGGCCTTGGGCGTCACCACGAGCACGAGGTCCAAACTGCTGCCGGACGTACCGACCATCGCCGAGGCCGGGCTGCCCGGCTATGAGGAGGACACGTTCAACGCCATCCTGGCGCCGGCCGGCACGCCGGCCTCCATCGTGCTGAAGCTGCGCGACGCGGTGGCGAAGGCCTTGCAGCGCCCCGAAGTGACGGCGCAGCTGGCCCGCCAGGGCGTGGAGGTCAAGCTCGACCAGACACCGGACGGCTTGGGCGACACGTTACGGAAGGCGGTCGTGAAGTACCGTGACATCGCCAGGGACGTGGCGCCGTCCCGCCCTTGACCGGATGCGCTGGCCAGCCCCGCTTGCCTGATTGCGCGGCCAGCCCCGCTTGCCCGATCGATGCGCGTGGTTAAACTGCGCCGATGAGCCCGCTATCGATCGATCGCCGCCTGGCCGGCGCCCTGGAAAACCGGTTTGTCGGCATACTGCTGGCGGCGGGTCGCGGCGAACGTTTTCGCGCGTCCACGGGCCTCGCGCAGGCCGAAAAGCTGCTTGCGGCCTTGCCGGACGGACGTCCGGTGGCTGCCGCTTCCGCCGATATCCTGCTGCGTACCGTGCCGCTGGTGCTCGCGGTGACCCGCCCGGATACGCCGGCCTTGCAGCAGGCGCTGGCCGAGCGTGGCTGCCTGGTGGTGGAAACCGCCGACGCGGCGCGAGGGATGGGCGCCAGCCTGGCCTATGCGTCGCAAGCGCTGATGGCGGGCATCGCCGCCGCCACGCACGGCCAGCCCGGGTGCCGCGCGCCGCTAGGCTGCTTGGTGGCGTTGGGCGACATGCCCTGGGTGACGGACGCGACCGTGCTGGCGGTGCAGGATGCCGCGCGCGGCCATCGCATCGCCGCGCCGGTGCATGCGGGCCGCCGGGGCCACCCCGTGGCTTTCGCCTGGGCGCTCATGCCGGAACTGGCCGCGCTGGATGGCGATGAGGGCGCGCGGGCGCTGCTCAAGCGCCATGGCGTGCACGAGGTGACGTGCGAGGATCCTGGCGTGCTGCGCGATATCGATACGGTGGACGATCTGTCCTGACGCCCCGACGTCCTGAGGCCATGACGTCCTGAGACCGCGATGCCGCAATGCCGTCGCGGCATCGCGCTGTGGCGCCGGCGCGGCGTGATCATGCCGCCGGTTCGGTGTCCGCCGTATCGGCATCCAGGTTCGCTTCGGCGCCCGGGCCGCTGCGCTGCTGGCGATGCCACATGCCGGCATACACGCCGTCGCGCGCCAGCAGCTCGTCATGGGTGCCGCGTTCCACCACGCGGCCGTCGCCCAGGACGATGATTTCGTCGGCATCGACGATGGTGGACAGCCGGTGCGCAATGATCAGCGTGGTGCGGCCGATGCTGACCTCCCGCAGGTTGGCCTGGATCTCGCGTTCGGTGTGCGTGTCCAGGGCGCTGGTCGCTTCGTCGAAGACGAATAGCGCCGGCCGTTTCAACAGGGTACGGGCGATGGCCACGCGCTGCTTTTCGCCACCCGACAACTTCAGCCCGCGTTCGCCGACCACGGTGTCGTAGCCGTCAGGCATGTTCATGACCAGCGTGTGCACATGCGCCATGCGTGCCGCGGCTTCGACTTCGGCATCGGTGGCGCCCGGACGACCGTAGGCGATGTTGTAGCGGATGGTGTCGTTGAAAAGCACCGTGTCCTGCGGCACGATGCCGATGGCCGCGCGCACGCTGGCCTGCGCAACCTGGCGTATGTCCTGCCCGTCGATCAGGATGGCGCCGCCGCCGACGTCATAGAAGCGGAACAGCAGACGCGCCAGCGTCGATTTGCCGGCGCCGGACGGGCCCACCACGGCCAGCGTCCTGCCCGCCGGAATGGTGAAGTCCACCCCTTTGAGTATCGCGCGCCGTTCGTCGTAGCCGAACGTGACGCCGCGGAATTCCACGCGTCCGCCTTCGACCCGCAAGGCGGGCGCGCCCGGCGGATCCTGGATTTCGCGGTCTTCGCCCATCAATTCGAACATGCGCTCCATATCGATCAGGGATTGCTTGATCTCGCGATAGATGAAGCCGAAGAAGCTGAGCGGATCGTAGAGCTGCAGCAGATAGGTGTTGACCAGCACGAAATCGCCCAGCGTGTACTGGCCACGCGTGATGCCGCGCGCCGCCATCCACATGACCAGCGTCAGGCCCACGGAAATGATGACGGCCTGGCCGATGTTCAGCAGCGACAGGCTGACCTGGCTGCTGACCGCGGCGCGCTGGTACTGCTTGAGCGACACGTCGTAGCGGCGCGCTTCATGTTCCTCGTTGCCGAAATACTTGACGGTCTCGTAGTTCAGCAGGCTTTCGACCGCCTTGGTGTTCGCCTCGGAGTCGGTCTCGTTCATGCGGCGGCGGAACTTGGTGCGCCATTCGGTGATGACCAACGTATAGGCCAGGTACAGGATGACGGTGACGGCGGTGGTCAACGCCAGCCAGATATCGAACATGCGCCATAGCAGGATGCAGACCAGCGCGATTTCGAACAGTGTGGGCAGGACGCTGAACAGCAGATACTGCAGCAAGGTCTGGATGCCGCGCGTACCGCGTTCGATGGCGCGCGTCAGCCCGCCGGTATGCCGGCCCAGGTGGAAGCGCAGGGCCAGCGCATGCAGGTGGCGGAATACCTGCAGGCCGACTTCCCGTACGGCGTGCTGGCCGACGCGCGCGAAGACGGCGTCGCGCAGTTCGGAAAACAGCAGGGACATGATGCGCGCGCCGCCGTAGGCCAGGATCAGGCCCAGGGGCAAGGCCGCGGGACCGGCGCCGGCACCCTGGTTCAGCGCATCGACCGCCGACTTGTACAGGATGGGTATGTAGACCGTGGCGGCCTTGGCCAGGAACAGGAAGACGACTGCGGCGATGACGCGCAGCTTCAGGTCGTTGCGGCCGGCGGGCCAGAGGTAGGGACCCAGCGCGCGCAGCGTGGCGATGCTGCCGCGCGGCGTCGTGGCGGACGGCGTGGATGAGGAAGCGGGAGGGGAAGCCATGATGTTGCCGGAAAGGCGGCGATGGGAAGCCGCCATTATCGTTCATGGCCGGACCGGGGCCTGCCGTGCGGCGCGCCCCGCCGTGCCGCCGTGCGTGCCGATGGCCTGCATCACGGCGATGAAGCGGTCGATCGCCGGATTGACGCTGGACGGCTGGCGCGCCGCCAGCAGTTCGGCCCGCATGGCGCCCGGACCGCGCACGCCGGCGTAGGCCAGCGTGTCGGCGCGCATGCGCGACAGCGCGCCGGGCACCAGCGCCAGCCCGAAACCCGCTTCGACCAGGGTAAGGATGGTGGGGATCATGCTCTCCATGACGATGCGTGGCGTCTTCTGTACGGCGCCGGTCATCAACTGCTGGATCTGGCTGAAATACCGCGAGTTCTGCCGCGAATAACCGATCAGGTCGTGGTCCAGCACCTGGTTCATCGTGACCCAGCGCTTGCGGGCCAGCGGATGGTCCTTGCGCATCGCCACCATCATGGGCTCGTCATGCACGCGCAACGGCGCCAGGTCCGGATCGGCGAAGGGCGGCCGCAACAGCGCCAGGTCCAATTGCCGCTGGTGCAGGGCCTCCGGCATGACGTTGGAGTTCATTTCGCGCAGATCGAGGCTGACGGTCGGATAGCGGCGGTGGAACTCATAAAGGACTTCCGACAGGTTGGAGTATGCCGCGCTGGGCGTCAGCCCGATGATCAGATGGCCGACTTCGCCCTTGGCCGTCTGCCGCACGGCGCGCACCATGGTTTCTGAGTCCGCCGCCAGCTGCTGCACCCGCCGGTACAGTTCCGCGCCCGCGGCGGTGAGCCGGACCGAGCGGGTGGAGCGGATCAGGAGCCTGGCGCCCAGCGTGTCCTCCAGCTTGCGGATACTCTGGCTGAGCGGCGGCTGGCTGATGTGCAGCCGCTGCGCGGCGCGGCCGAAATGCAGCTCTTCGGCGACGATGGAGAAGACATGCAGCAGGCGGCTGTCGATCATGATTATGTCGTTGAAGATATCAATCTGGAATTTATTGAGTATTAGACAACACAATCTGCGCTACCTAGAATGCCTCGCATCGTTGGCTTGCGCCCCGCGCGGGGGGCGTCGTTCCATAAGGGGGATTCCATGGGTTCATCGTCACGCCTGCGCCAACGCGCGGGATTCAAATACGTACTGGCCGCCGTGGGCGCGCTCGTCATGGCCATGCCCGGGATGGCGCATGCACAGGATGGTTATCCCAACAAGGCCATCACCTTCATCGTCCCGTATGCCGCGGGCGGCAGTTCCGACACGCGATCACGGCAGCTGGCGCAGAAGCTGGGCGAGCGCTTGCATGTGCCGGTAGTGGTGGAGAACAAGCCGGGCGCCAGCGGCAATATCGGCACCGCGCAGATCGCGCGCGCCACGCCGGACGGCTACACGATAGGGCTGGGAAACTTCGCGCCGCTGTCGGTCAACAAGGCGCTGTACGGCGGCAATCTGGGCTTCGATCCCGACAAAGGCATCGCGCCCATCGTGCTGATCGAGCGCGGCGCGATGGTGCTTGGGGTGAACAGCCAATCGCCGTACAACAGCGTGGCCGATCTGGTGAAGGCCGCCAAGGCCAATCCCGACAAGCTGAACTACGCCACGACCGGCGCGGGCAGCGCGTCGCACTTGGTCACCGAGCTGTTCCAGGGCAATGCCGCGATCGCGGCGACGCACGTGCCGTACCGGGGCGGGGCGCCCGCCGTCAACGATCTGATGGCCGGCAACGTCGACTTCTACCTGGAACTGGCGAGCCTGTTCATTCCTTACGCCAAGGGCGACCAGCCGCGGCTGCGCCTGCTGGCCGTGTCCGCCGACAAGCGGCTGACGGCCTTGCCCGACGTGCCGACCTTCCAGGAACTGGGCGTGCCGAATATGGTGGCGTCGAACTGGTTCGGCGTGATCGCGCCGTCGGGCACACCCGAGGCTGTCGTCCGCAAGCTGAACGAACAGATCAATGCGGTGCTGCAGGATTCTGGTTATCGTAGCGTCGTCGAATCCCAGGGCGCCGAAGTCGCGGGCGGCTCGCCGTCGGATTTCAAGGCCTTCATCGCGAGCGAGTCGGCGCGCTGGGGCAAGTTGATCGAAGACAAGCACATCACCATCCAGTAAACCCCGCCGGCCGGCGCAGGCTCCCTTGCACGGGAGCCTTTGCCGTTACGGTACCCAGCGCTACGGTGCACAGATCATGACGCGCATGTCGCAGACTTCTCATCCGGACAGCCCGATCGAACAGGACCGCGTCGGACAGGCGCTGCGCGCCATCGCGCAACGGGACGGCGAATTGCAGGCTTTCGTATGGCATGCCGAAGCCGTCGAAGCGACGCCCGCCGCCGGCGGCCGGCTGGCTGGCATGCCGTTCGCCGTCAAGGACATCATCGACGTTGCCGGCATGCCCACGCGCTACGGTGCGCGGGAGATGGCGCCGGACCTGAAGCTGTTCGATGCTTCCAGCGTCGCGCAGTTGCGCGAGGCGGGGGCCGTGCCCGTGGGCAAGACCGTCACCGCGGAGTTCGCCCACGTGGTGCCCGGTGCGACGCGCAACCCGCATCTGCCCACCCACACGCCGGGCGGTTCTTCCAGCGGTTCGGCCGCGGCGGTCGCCGCCGGCATGGTGGATATGGCGCTGGGCACGCAGACGGGCGGATCGGTCATTCGCCCCGCCGCGTTCTGCGGCGTGGTCGGGTACAAGCCGTCATTCGGCCGCGTGCATCGCGGCGGCATGCAGGTACTGTGCGACACCCTCGATACCTTGGGCTGGTTCACGCGCTCGGTGGACGACGCGCTCGCCGTCGCTGCCGTGCTGATGTCCCTGGACCTGGCGCCAGGTTCGGGAACGGCCGCGGCGCGCCGCGCCCCCAAGGTGGCGGTGCTTCCGTGCAGCCGCCTGGGCACCCTGAGCGCGGCCGCGGAAAACGCCTTGGCGCAATGCGTCGAACGCCTGCAGGCGCAAGGCGCGGCCGTCATCCGTCCGGACCTGGACGACGACGTCGATACGCTGGTGGCCGCGCATGCGACGGTGATGCGTTACGAATTCGCCCGCGGCCTGCTGCCCATCGCGCGCACGCGTCCGCAAAGCGTGCATGCGACCACGCACGACACCGTGCGCAAGGGCCTGGAGATCGGCCACGGCGATTATCTTGAACAGCAGCATTTGCGGGCCCAGGTGGCAGCGCGCTGGGCAGCCCGGCTTGCCGACGTGGACTTCATCGTGACGCCCAGCGCCCCGGGCGAGGCGCCGGCCGGCCTGGACAATACGGGGTCTTCCATCTACAACCGCATCTGGTCGCTGCTGGGCTGGCCCTGCATCCATTTGCCTACCGCCCGGGGCCAGCTGGGCCTGCCGGTGGGCGTGCAATGGGTCGGGCTCCCCGACACCGACGCGGCCTTGCTGCAATGGGCCGCGGCGCTGCATGCGAGCATCGATACCCGCGTGGCACGTTGATCGCCGGCCGGCCGTGGCCGGGTCAGCCCTGCTGGTCGGGCCGCGCTTCCTGCGCCAGGAAAGCCTGCAGCGCTTCGACCTCCGCGCGTCCGTCGGCGTCGTCGTGCGCCAGCCTTTCATACAGGCGCGCCGCGCTTTCGAAGAAACGCTGCCCGCTTTCATCCGGGGCCAGGAATGCGGAGATTTCCTCCATTTCCGCGACCCAGCGATACGCCTTGCCGAACATGTCCGGCACGCTGCGCGAGAAATGCTTGAGCAGGTGGGGCTGGCTTTCCGCCAGTTCCTCATACAGCGCCCGCGCGGTGCCGTTGCGCGAGGCCCCCAGCATCATGATCGATCCCAATGCAACCAGGCCCTTGGTAATGCCCGCATAGGACATCTTGAGCGCCGACGCCTCGCTGATCTGTTCCGACAGCACCCGTACGCGCAGGCCGCCTTCGCGCAGCGCCGTGACGGCGCCGGCCGCGGGTCCTGAACAGTACAGGGCCGGGCCTGGCGTCGCCGGCCGCGGCGGGCCGCCAATGATGCCGCCATCGACGAAGGCCGCGCCGCTGTCCTGGATGATGGCGGCGATCTGCTCGGCCGTGCGCGGATTGACGGCGTTGCAATCGACATAGACCGGCGCGCGGCCGTTTTCCTTGAACAGGGGAGCGAACCGCCGCGCGAGACCGATGGCATCGGCCGGGGGGACGATGGACAGGAACAGGTCGGCGTGCGCCAATTCGATATCGGTACGATGGTGCATGCCGCACTGGCGCGCCCGTTTGACGCTGGCCTCGCTGCGGTTGGTCAGCGACGTAAGGACCTGGAATCCGTGGTCGTCCAGCCGCTTTCCGATGGCGCTGCCCATGGCGCCGGGCGCGACGATGGCGACGCGTGGCTTCATATCGGGTCTCCTTGGCTCTTGGCAATCGGGTGGGTCGCATCACTGTACACCCACCGGCCGGGGCCGTTTAAGATGAACGCAGTGGCACGTGCGGCGGACGCCGCCGACGTGCATTCAGCAGTACGGAAACTTCATGCTTGTCGACGTCGAACGATTTGCGCGCAATACGCTGGGCCGGGACTGGGCCGTGGGGGATATCCACGGCCACTTTTCGCGCTTGCGCGCGGCGCTGGATGCCGTGCGGTTCGATCCGGAGCGCGATCGCCTGTTCTCGGTGGGCGATCTCACGGACCGCGGGCCCGAATGCCAGGAAGCGCCGCGCTGGCTGGCGCAGCCGTGGTTTCACGCCGTGCAGGGCAATCACGAGGACTATGCCGTGCGCTACGTGCGCACAGGGCTGGTCGATACGGAGAACTGGCGCGTCAATGGCGGTGGCTGGTTCCTGGAGCTGTCGCCGGAAGACCAGCGCACGCACGCGGAAACCTACGCCAGGATGCCTCTGGTGATCGAGGTGGAAACCGCGGATGGCCTGGTCGGCATGGTGCACGCGGATTGTCCGGTGCGGGATTGGAGCAAGCTGGCGCGTTACCTGCGCGATCGCTACAAGCGTGCGCGCGGCATCTGCCAGTGGTCGCGCGAAAGGCTGGCGCGCGGCGACGCGTCAGGCGTGCGCGGCATACGCGCCGTGGTGGTGGGGCATACGCCGTTGGCCGCGCCGACCGTACTGGGCAATGTCTACCACATCGATACGGCGGGCTGGATGCCGGACGGCTACTTCACACTGCTCGATCTGGCCACTTTGCGCACCACGCCGCGCGAGCCCGTCAAGGAAGCGGTGTTCGGATAGCGCGCCGTGCGCCTCAGGGGCGCACCGCCATCGCGGTAGCCGGCCGCAGCGCGGCGCCGCCCGTCGCATCCACGCGGGGCACCGGAATCGGCGGGATCGCCATTGGCGTGGCCTGCGTGCCCTGGGGGGCGCCCACCGCGGGTGATGGCCGCGGCGGCCTGCCGTTGTCCGCCTGCGGGACCGGGATGGGCGGGAACGCCGAGCCGCCAGGCGTGCCGCCCGCCGGCGGGTTGCCGGAAGGCGGCGTGGCGGGCTGCCCGTTGTTCATCATCGGCACGCCGCCCGTGCCGCCCCGGTTCAGGAAATCGCCCAAGGGATCTTCCGTGGGCAGGTCCAGTGACGCCACGGCCTGGCCCGGCGGGAATTCCGACAGATAGTATTCGCCGTTGGCCGTCAGGATGTTGTCGGGCAGCGGCCGCTTGGGCGCCACCGGAATGCCCTTGAGCGCCGTCTGCATGTACTGGAGCCACGCCGACAGCGTCAGCCCGGCGCCGAACTCGTTGGAGCCTAGCGACTTGGGTTGGTCGAAGCCCATCCACACCGTCGTGGTCAGCGCGGGCGTGTAGCCCGAAAACCATACGTCGACCGAATCGTTGGTGGTGCCGGTCTTGCCGGCCACGTCGTCGCGCTTCAGCACCTGGCGCGCGCGCGCCGCCGTGCCGTAGGTGGCCACGCCGCGCAGCATGTCGTCCATGATCCACGCCACGCGCGGATCGACCACGCGGTTGGCGTCGTCGCCCGCATGCTGCGGCTGCGATTGCATCAGCACCTTGCCGCTGCCGTCCGTGACCTTGTCGATCAGGAAAGGCGTTACGCGATAGCCGCCATTGGCCCAGACCGAGTAGGCGTTGGCGACCTGCAGCGGCGTTGCCGAGCCGGCGCCCAGCGCGATGGGCAGCACCGCGGGCCAGCGGTTCTTTTCGAAACCGAACCGCGTCAGGAACTCCTGTCCGTACGCGGGCGTGATCGCCTGCAGGATACGGATGGAGACCATGTTCTTGGACTTGTACAGCGCCTGCCGCATCGTCAGCATGGGCTCATAGGCGTTGCCGTCGTTCTTCGGATTCCAGGCCTTGGAACCGGTCTGTTCCGCGGTCAGCGCAAACGGCATGTCGGATATTTGCGTGGCCGGCGTCAGTCCACGCTCGAGCGCCGCGGAATAGATGAAGGGCTTGATATTGGACCCGGGCTGGCGCCACGCCTGGACGGCGCGGTTGAAGTTGCCGCGATAGAAATCGAAGCCGCCGATCATGGCGCGGATGGCGCCGTCGTCCGGCACTTCCGACACCAGGGCGCCCTGCAGCGTGGGCATGTTCAGGACTTCCCAGCTGTCGCCGTTCTTGTGCACGTACACTACCGATCCGCGGCGCAGGCGTTCGTCGTCCTTGGCCTTGGGGTTCAGGGCGCGCGCGACGACGGACAAGGCTTTCTTGTCGTCGATGGTGATGATGTCGTGCGACCCGCGCGCCACCGTGACCGACGTCGGGCTGGCGGCCAGCACGACGCCCATGTACATGTCGCCGCTGTCGGGATACTTGTCCTGCAGGCCATCGATCAGGTCGTCCAGCGCCTGCGGATCCTTTTCGATGTCGTCGGGCAGGTCGATCTGGTCTTCGGGACCGGGGTAGCGGGCGCGGCGCGTGTAGTCCAGGATGCTGGCGCGCACCGCCTGGTAGGCGGCTTCCTGGTCCTTGGAGTTGATCGTGGTGTAGACGTTCAGGCCGCGCGAATAGGTCTCGTCGCCGAACATTCCGTACATCAGCTGCCGCGCCAGTTCGGCGGGATACTCGCCATGCACGCGGAAGGCGTTGGCGCCCGTATCCGTCGTGCCGCGTATCGTCAGAGGCTGCGCCATGGCGGTCTGGTACTGCTCGTCGGTCAGATAACCGAGCACGCGCATGCGGCCCAGCACGTAGTGCTGGCGGATCTGCGCGCGCTGCAGGTTGGTGATCGGGTTGTAGCGCGACGGCGCCTTGGGTATCCCGGCCAGGATGGCGGCTTCGGCCGGGGTCACATCGGCCAGCGGCTTGCCGAAATACGTGCGGGCCGCTGCCGCGAAACCGTACGCGCGATGCCCCAGGTAGATCTGGTTCATGTACAGCTCCAGGATCTGGTCCTTGGTCAACGCGGACTCGATCTTGAAAGTGAGCAGCAGTTCGTACAGCTTGCGCGTATAGGTCTTTTCGGAAGACAGGTAGAAGTTGCGCGCCACCTGCATGGTGATGGTGCTGGCGCCTTGCGACTTCGACATGCTGAGCGCGTTGGTGGCCATCGCGCGGAACACGCCGGTCCAGTCCACGCCGCCATGCTGGTAGAAGCGGTCGTCTTCGGCGGACAGCACGGCGTGCTTCATCACGTCGGGGATTTCATCGAAACGCAGCACGTTGCGGTGCTCTTCGCCGAACTCGCCGATCAGGACATTGTCGGCGGTGTAGACGCGCAGCGGGATGCGTGGCCGGTAGTCCGTCATCGCGTGCAGGTCGGGCAGGCTGGGCCAGGCCAGCGCCACCGCGAGGCACAAAGCGATCAGGCCGCACGCGCCCAGGCCGGCAACGACGATGCCCGCCTTGATGGCGAGCCGGGACAGACTGAAGCCCGCTTTGGTCTGTGGTTGGGCTTGCTTGGATTGCGGGTGGTTGGTCATTCGCTGGCGAAACTGGGGCAGAGCTGCATAGACCCGGCCCAATCGGTGAAGGTTTCAACAACGTGCATTATCGCAGGCCGGGCCGGGGCGGGCGTGTACGGGGGACGGAGCAGGGCGGTATGGCGGTCGAAGCCGGCAGGCAGCGCCTGCAATCTGACTTCAGCCTGAAACAGGCTGGTTCAAATAAGTGTTGGGCGTGGTGCCCATCGCCCGGCGAAACATGGCGGCGAAGGCGCTGGGACTGCGGTAGCCCAGCTCGGCGGCGATGCGCGCCACGGGCTGTCCCAACGACAGGCGTCCGACCGCGTCCGCCAGCCGCACCTGCTGCACCCATTGCCGGTAGTTCAGGCCGAGTTCGGCCTGGAACAGGCGGATCAGCGTGCGGCCGCTGGCGCCGACTTCCTGGCCCCATTCCTCGATGGTGCGATCCAGCCCGGGCTGGGCCAGGATCGCGCGGCATACCGCCTGCAGGCGCCGGTCCGCGGGCCAGGGAATGTGGATGGGAAGGACCTTGGCTTCCGCCAGTTCGGCCAGCGTCAGGGCCGCGATCTGTCCGGCGCGCCCGGCCATGGGATATTCGATGGGCAGCGACATCAGTGCCAGGATCAGCTCGCGCAGCAGGCCGCTGACTTCGATCACGCAGCATTCCGGCCAAAGGGCGCGGGCGGGCTCGGGGGCGACGTACAGGGTGCGCATGGATACCGGGCTGACCATCTCCACCTGGTGGTCGATGCCGGCCGGCACCCAGAACGCGCGCAGGGACGGCAGCGCCCACATGCCCTGCGCCGTGGTGACGCGCATGACGCCTTCCACGGCGTAGAGCAACTGCCCGCGCGGATGCTGGTGCGGCCCGGTGCTGGCGCCCGCGGTGAATTCCTTGGCCATGGCAGTGACGGCGCGCGGGACGCCCTGGTAATCGTCGGCATCGATACTGCGCGTGGGGTAGGCGGCGGGAGGATGGGCGGGCATGACATGGGCTGGACCGGGAAGATCAGCCTCCAGTGTCACTTAAACGACGATGATTGTCACCCCGCCGGTCGCATGACTTATTACACTTCGGGTTACCCCTTAATCAACACTTTTGCTGGCCATGAACGCTCCCTTGCCGAATACCGCAACGGTTCCCGCTGCCGCGACCCAGGCCGCGCCCATGCCTACGCCCCAGACGTCCACCGCATTCAAGGTGCTGGGCGCGATCAGCGTGGCGCATCTGATGAACGACATGATCCAGTCGATCCTGTTGGCCATCTATCCGATGCTGAAGGACTCGTTCTCGCTGAGCTTCAGCCAGATCGGCTTCATCACGCTGACCTATCAGATCGCCGCGTCGCTGCTGCAGCCCTGCGTGGGCCTGTACACCGACAAGCGGCCCTTGCCGTATTCGCTGCCGGTGGGCATGGGTTTCACGCTGGTGGGCCTGCTGCTGTTGTCGGTCGCGCCGTCGTATCCCTATATCCTGCTGGCGGCGATCCTGGTGGGGACCGGGTCGTCGGTGTTCCACCCTGAGTCTTCGCGCGTGGCGCGGATGGCGTCGGGCGGGCGGCACGGACTGGCCCAGTCGCTGTTCCAGGTCGGCGGCAACGTGGGTTCCGCGTTGGGCCCGCTGCTGGCTGCCCTGGTCATCATCCCGCACGGGCAGGGCAGCGTGGCGTGGTTCTCCCTGGCGGCCTTGTTCGGCATGCTGGTCCTGATCGGCGTCGGTCGCTGGTATGGCGGCAACCGCTGGCGCCTCAAGCCCAAGGCGCGCGCGGCGGGCGGCCCGGCGCCGCTTAGCCGCAAGCGCGTGGGGCTCACGCTGGGCGTGCTGGCGGTGCTGATTTTCTCCAAGTACTTCTACCTGGCGAGCCTGAACAGCTACTTCACCTTCTACCTGATGGACAAGTTCGCGCTGCCGGTGCGTTCTGCGCAGCTGTACCTGTTCATCTTCCTGGCGGCCGTGGCGGTGGGTACGGTGGCGGGCGGGCCGATCGGCGATCGCGTCGGCCGCAAGGCGGTCATATGGACGTCGATCCTGGGCGTCACGCCGTTCACGCTGGCGCTGCCGTATGCGAATCTGTTCTGGACGGGCGTGCTGGTTGCCATCATCGGCTTGATCCTGGCGTCGGCGTTCGCCGCCATCGTGGTGTACGCCCAGGAACTGGTGCCGGGCAAGGTGGGGACCATCGCCGGCCTGTTCTTCGGCTTTGCCTTCGGCATGGGCGGCGTGGGCGCCGCGGTGCTGGGCCATATCGCGGACCTGACCAGCATCGCCTACGTCTACAAGCTGTGCTCGTTCCTGCCCTTCCTGGGGATGATGGCGATATTCCTGCCGGACATGGAACGCGGCGGCCGGCCCGCCAAGGCCTGACCGCCGCGCTCAAGGCGTGACGTGCGGGATCAAGGCTTGAGGTGCTGTACGAAGAATTTTTCCATGGCTTCGTAGAACTCGAACTTGTTCTCGTCGTTGTGGAAGCCGTGGCCTTCGTTTTCCTTGACCATGTATTCCACTTCGACGCCGCGCGCGCGCAGGGCCTCGACGACCTGGTCGCTTTCCGCCTTGTTCACGCGCGGGTCCTTGGCGCCCTGCGCGATGAACAGCGGCGTCTTGATCCGGTCGACGTGCAGGGCCGGTGACGTGGCCTGAAGACGCTCCTTGTCCTTTTCCGGATTGCCGACCATGTCGTACATTTTTGCCAGCAGCGGCTTCCAGTAGGGCGGAATCGTGTTCATGAACGTAAACAGGTTGGACACCCCGACGTAGTCGACCGCCGCCGCGTACAGGTCGGGCGTGAAGGTGATGCCCGCCAGCGTCGCGTAGCCGCCATAGCTGCCGCCGTAGATGCCGATGCGCTTGGGATCGGCGATGCCTTGCGAAATCAGCCACTGCACGCCGTCGGTGATGTCATCCTGCATCGCCAGGCCCCATTGTCCGAAGCTGGCTTCCCAGAACTTGCGTCCGTAGCCCGTGGAGCCGCGGAAGTTGATCTGCAACACGCCGAAGCCCCGGTTCGCCAGGAACTGGGCTTCCGCGTTATAGCCCCAGCTGTCGCGCGCCCACGGGCCGCCATGGGGATTAACGATGATGGGCAGGCCGCGCGGTTCGCGGCCCACGGGCAGGGTCAGGTATCCGTGCAGCGTCAGGCCGTCGCGGCTCTGGTAGGTGATGGGTTGGACCGGCGCCATGTCGGCTTCCGGCAGGGCGGGATTGATGTCGGCCAGCTTGACCAGCGTGTCGCTCTTGACGTCGTAGACGTAGCGCGAGCCCGGCGTGCGGTCGTTGTACGCCGCGACGATGAATTTGTCCTCGGCGCGGGTTTCGCCCTGCAGCGCGAATTCATAGCCTTGCAGGCGGTCGCCCAGCTTGCGGTAGATGGCTTCGATCTGCATATCGAAGAACTTGCGCTGCGGCTTGTCGGTCTCGTAGGTCGCCACCGTCAGCACCTTGCGGCGGCGCGAATAGCCGATGCCGCCCAGGTCCGCCTTGCGCGGATCGAACAGCATTTCCTCCGCGTCGGGCTGGGCGGGATCGATGCGCACCAGCGCCAGCGTGTCGCGTCCGCGGTTGCTCAGCGCATAGAGCTGTTTGTCGTCGAAGGTGAACAGCACCGGGCTGACCGTCGTGCGGTAGTCGGTGGTGATCAAGGGGCGGAAGGGCTGCTCTTCGTCGTCGCGGTACAGCAGCGTCGTATTCAGGCCGTCGCTGGTGATCGCGGCGCGCACTTTGCCGGCGTGGTCGGTTTGCCAGCCGACCACGTTGCCGGGATTTTGCGCCACGCGCACCGATGCACCGGTATGGACGTTGACGCGGTAGACGTCGAAGACCTGCGGGTCGCGCTGGTTGTGGTTGATCAGGATGTGCTCGGGATCGTCTTCCAGGTCGTCCGCGATGCCGGCGCGCACCTGCTCGAACGGGGTCAGGTCGACGACCTTGCCGTCGTGCACGTTGACCGCCAGGACGTGGAAATTCTCGTCGCCGCCGAAATCCTTGGCGTAGAGGATGGTGTCCGAGCCCTTCCATACATAGCTGCCGATGTCGCGCGCCGTTTCGCTGGTGATCTTGCGCGGCTCGCCGACCGGCGTGGCGCCTTGCAACGACTGGACGAAGATGTTCATGCGCGGCGGCTGGCCTTCCACGCTGACCGGGCGCATGAAGGCGATCATGCTGCCGTCGTCGGAAAGGCGGAAATAGCCGCGGTCGGGGTTGCGGAAGAAATCCTTCAGGGGGTACTGCCGCGGTGCCGCGGCCGGCGCGCCGGGCGTGGCGCCGATCAGGGTCGCTGCCAGCAGGGTGCGCGTCATGAATTTGAACAATGCGGTCTCCTTTTGAGTCGCCGTGTGGTCCGGTGGCGCGGTGTGCGCGCAGTGCGTTCGATGATGCCACGCGACGCGGGGGCATGTCGAACGGGGCGTTCCGCCACCCGTGCCGCGCCGGATGAGGGATAATTGCGCCTCCTTGATCGGAGGACCTATGTTCAGGATATATGCCGCGGCCGCCATGCTGGCCTTCGGCCTGGCCGGATGCACGTTCGGCATCGCGCCCGGGCGCGTATCGCCGTCCGGCGATTACAAGATCGCGGTCAACTACCAGTCAGCCTACAACATTGCCAAGGCCCAGGCCGAGCAATGCCTGACCGGCAAGTCGGCCTATCGGGTGGTGGGCAATCTGGATACCGTCGGCCGCAAGGGCCAGGTAAAGGTGCTGGCACCGTTTACGGACAACAATATCGCCCTGGTCAACCTGGCCGCCATCGACGATCGCAATACCGACGTGCACATCGAAATGTGGGGCGAGAGCATCTGGAACGCCGACGCCGTGATCGCGATGCGCGACGCCATCCAGTTCCAGATCCCGGCCTGCACGTCCTACATGCCGACCGATTCCACGGTGAAGAGCAAGCCGGCCCGCTAGTCCGTTCCCACCCGGGCAGGCTGCGCGGCGTCGGGCTTGGGGCGGACGATACGGAAGGTGCCGGAAGCCTTGCAGACCACCTCGCCGCCGGCATTGCGGATCTCGCCTTCGCAGAACGCAATGGAGCGGCCGCGTTTCAGGCAGCGCGCCTCGATGACCAGGTCGCCGTTGGCGGGCGAGAAGAAACTGGTCGTCATATCTATGGTGGCCATGCTGACGCCGGCCTCCAGGTCGGCGCGGGCGGCAGCGCTGAGCGTGAAATCCAGTACGCTCATCAAGGTGCCGCCGTGCACGTCGCCGCGGCTATTGGTAAGCTGCACGCGCCAGGGCAGGCGGGTGCGCGCCAGGCCGGGTTCGATATGATCGGGCAGCAGCCCCAGGTATTCCATCAGCGGGATGTGGGCGCCGAAGTAGTCGGTGCCGGTGCTCGGGTTGTCGCGGTGCTTCGTTTCCATAAGCCGTCGGTTCGTCGTTGATCATCACCATGCGGAAAATCGTACACATCGACATGGACGCTTTCTACGCGTCGGTCGAACAGCGCGACGATCCCACGCTGCGCGGCCTGCCCGTCGTGGTGGCCTGGAAGGGGCCGCGTTCGGTGGTGTGCGCGGCGTCGTACGAGGCGCGCCGCTTCGGCGTGCATTCGGCGATGTCGGTGGCGCGGGCGCTGCGCCTGTGTCCGCAGGCGATATACGTCGCGCCGGATTTTACGCGGTATCGCGACGTCTCCCGCCAGGTGCGCGAGATATTCGTTCGCCACACGGACATGGTCGAACCTCTGTCGCTGGACGAGGCCTATCTGGACGTCACGTCCAACAAACTGTCGCTGCCTTCGGCCACCGAGGTCGCGCAGATCATACGGCGCCAGATCCGCGAGGAAACCGGCTTGACGGCGTCGGCCGGCGTGGCGCCCAACAAATTCCTGGCCAAGATCGCCTCGGATTGGAACAAGCCGGACGGCATTTTCGTGGTGCGGCCGCGCGATGTCATGGCCTTCCTGCGGCCGCTGCCGGTGCGCAAGGTGCCCGGGGTGGGCAAGGTGACCCAGGCGAAGATGGAAGAGCTCGGCATCCTGACGGTGGGCGACCTGGAACTGCGGCCTGTGGATGAGCTCGAGTACCACTTCGGCCGCTATGGCCGCCGCCTGCATGAGCTGGCCCATGGCATGGACGATCGCGTGGTGGAGGCGGACCAGGTAGCGCAGCAGGTGAGCGCCGAGACGACCTTCGAAACCGACCTGCGCCTGGACGAATTGGGCGAAGCCATCGGCCGGCTGGCCGAGCGCGTATGGGAGCAGGCTGCCCGCAAGCGCGGCATCGGGCGCACGATCACCCTGAAGCTGAAGACGGATCGTTTCCGGCTGCTGACCCGCAGCCATACGCTGCCGGGCCCGCCGGCGTCGGCGCAGGCGCTGGCCGAGATGGCCAGGCAATTGCGCGGGCGCGTGGAACTGCCGGCTTCGACGCTCTACCGGCTGGTGGGGGTAGGGATGAGCAACTTTCCCGACGGCGAGGACATCGCGCGGCAGGTGGAGCTGTTCGGGTGATAGTCCCACCCCCCGAAGCGCTGCGCGGGGGGGGGGGTAGCCCCACCCCCGAAGCGCTGCGCGCTTCCCCCTCAAGGGGGCGATGCCTACGGACCGGCGGAGCCGGATCCGTGGCATCCCCGGTTTGGGAGCACCTGTTTTTTCCGCCGGGGCGCCCCAAGGCAAAAAAGCCCTCTTGGGGCAGCAAGCCGGTTTACCGCCGCGGCGGGGTCAGGCCAGGCGGCTCTTGACCTGTTGCGATACGGCGGACATGTCGGCCTTGCCGGCCAGGGCGGGCTTCAGGATGGCCATGATTTTGCCCATGGCGGCCGGGCCCGTCACGCCCTGCTTGTGGACGTCTTCCATGGCGGCGGCGATCGCCGCGTCGATTTCGGCCTGCGTGGCGGCCTGTGGCAGGAATTCCTGCAGCACAGCCAGTTCGGCCTTTTCCTGTTCCGCGGTTTCGGTGCGGCCCGCCTGTTCGAAGGCGGCGATGGATTCGCGCCGCTGCTTGACCTGCTTTTCGACGATGGCGGTGACTTCGGCGTCGCTCAGTTCGCGGCGTTCGTCGACTTCTTTCTGCTTGACCGCGGCGGACAGGAAGCGCAGCGTGCCCAGCCGTGCCGTGTCCTTGGCGCGCATGGCGTCCTTGATGGCGGCGGCCAGATTGTCTTTGAGCGAGGAAGTGCTCATGGTGGAACCTCGTGCTAGCTGGAATCGTGATGGGGCGCCGCGCCCCGGGGCGGGTGACGCAGGGCGCGGCGCGACATCCGTATTATGAACGGTCGCGCACGCCGCCCGCGCGCGACCCCGTTTACTTGACCGTCGCCAGGTCGCCCTTCAGCGCGACGCCCGCGATCACCGCGCCGGCATGGCATTCGTACTTCGCCGGATCGCGGTTCACCTCTTTCTTGTAGTAGCTGACGATGTTGATCACCGCATTGGCGCCGGCTTTCTTGGCGGCTTCCTGCAGCGAGACCAGGGCGGATTGCGCGGCCCAGTCGCAGGCCTTTTCGTCGCTCTTGCCGAAGGCGTTGGTCTTGCGGTTGGTGACGACATTGGCTTCCAGCACCTTGCCGGACGGGCCGGTGCCGGCCAGGTAGAACTTCACGCTGCCATCGAGTTTGCCGCCGTCGGTGGCGTTCTTCACTGCTTCCTGGAACGACTGCATGACCGTGCGGTCGGCGGCGTGTGCGGCGGGCGCGCAGGCCAGGGCCAGGGCCAGGCATGCCAGGGATTTCAGGCTCGGGGACATCGGCAAAGCTCCTTTGCGGTTGGAAAAACGTTAGCGCCAGCGGCGGAAGATCAGCGACGTGTTGATCCCGCCGAAGGCGAAGTTGTTGTTCATCACATATTCGTTGGACAGCGTCCGGCCCTGGTCGCGCAGGTAGTCCAGCGTGCCGCAGCGCGGGTCCACGTGTTCCAGGTTGAGCGTAGGCGCATACCAGTCGCTATTCATCATCTCGATGCTGAACCAGGACTCCAGCGCCCCGCAGGCGCCCAGGGTGTGTCCCAGATAGCTTTTCTGCGAGCTGATGGCGATATCCGTGCCGAAGACCGCCTGGGTGGCCAGGGTTTCGGCGATGTCGCCCTGCTCGGTGGCGGTGCCGTGCCCGTTCACGTAGCCGATCGCGGACGGCGCCAGGTCGGCGTCGCGTAGCGCCATTTCCATGGCCACCTGCATGGTGGCGGCTTCCGGCCGTGTGATGTGGGTGCCGTCCGAGTTGCACCCGAAGCCGACGATTTCGGCATGGATGCGGGCGCCGCGTGCCTGCGCGTGGTCCAGGTCTTCCAGCACCAGCATGCCGGCGCCTTCGCCGACGACCAGGCCGTCGCGCGCGCTGTCGTAGGGACGCGGCGAGCGCTCGGGCGCGTCGTTGCGCTGGCTGGTCGCGTACAGCGCGTCGAAGACCAGGGCTTCGCTGGGGCAGAGTTCTTCCGCGCCGCCGGCCAGCATGAGCGCCTGGCGTCCATAGCGGATGGCTTCGTAGGCGTAGCCGATGCCCTGGCTGCCCGAGGTGCAGGCGCTGGACGTGGGAATGATGCGGCCCTTTAGGCCGAAGAAGATGCCGATATTGGCCGCGGTGGTGTGCGGCATCATGCGCACGTAGGAGTTGGCGCTCAGGTCGTCGGTGACGCCATTCAGCAGCATATTGCCGAAGGCCTTGATTTCGGCCGTGCTGCCGGTGGACGAGCCGCAAGCCACGCCCATGCGGCCGTCGGCGATGGCGGGATCGTCCAGCAGGCCGGCGTCGGCCAGCGCCATTTCGGCGCTGCGCACCGACAGCTGCGACACCCGGCCCATGCTGCGCAACTGCTTGCGCGTCCAGTGCGCGGGCGGCGCGAAACCATGCACGGGGCCGGCCAGCCGCGTGCCCATTTCCGCATAGCGCTCCCATTCGGGCATGTACTGGATGGCGTTGCGGCCAGCCTCGAAGGCCGTGCGCACGGCCGGCCAATCGTTGCCCAGTGCACAGATGCCGGCCATGCCGGTGACGACCACGCGCTTCATCAGCAGAGACCTCCGTTCACGCCCAGGACCTGCCGGGTGATGTAGGCCGCGGCCGGCGACAGGAAAAACGCCACCGCGGCGGCGACTTCGTCGGGCGTGCCGACGCGGGCGGCTGGCACCGCCTTGAGGATTTCATCGACGGGGACGCCGTCATCGATCATGTCGGTATCGATCAGGCCCGGCGCCACGCAATTGACGGTGATGCGCCGCTTGGCCAGCTCCACGGCCAGGGCCTTGGCCGCGCCGATCAGGCCGGCCTTGGAAGCGCTGTAGTTGACCTGGCCGCGGTTGCCGATGATGCCGGACACCGATGTCAGGCACACAATGCGGCCCGGCGCGCGGCGGCGGATCATGGGCATGACTACCGGATGCATGACGTTGTAGAAGCCGTCCAGGTTGGTGCGCAGGACGTCGTCCCAATCGTCGCCGCTGAGTGCCGGGAAGGCGCCGTCGCGCGTCAGGCCGGCATTGAGCACGACGCCGTAGTAGGCGCCGTGCGCGTCCATGTCGGCATTGAGCGCGTCCGCGGCGGCGGCGCGGTCGCGCACATCGAATTGCAGCACGCGGGCGGGCTGGCCGAGTTCGCGCGCGGCGTCGCGCACGGCATCGGCTTCATCGCGTCGCGCGCGGCAATGGATGATGGGGGTGTAGCCCGCGCGAGCCAGGGTCAGCGCGATGGCGCGGCCGATGCCGCGGCTGGATCCGGTGACGAGTACCGTCAGGGCCTTGCCGTCCACGGCGTTCGGTTCCGGGACGTTTACGGGTGCGGGGTCTGTCATGGCGAGGTGGTGCGGTGTGCGGATGAAGGAGAGGGCTCGGCCTCGCGGGTGTAGGCGCTGGCGTCGGCGGGACGATAGAGGTTCAGCCTGGCCTGCGCCAGCAAATCGTCGCCGCGGCGCAGCTCGCATTCGAATACACCCATGCCGGTGGCGTCGTGCAGGGATTGCGCGACGCGGACCGATAGCCGCATGCCGGCCGCGAAGCAATCCACGTGGCATTCATAGCGGCGGGTGCCCAGCAGAAAACCCAGGCCGACCTGTTCGCCCTGGCTGCGCGCCTGGCAGCCCGCCCAGGCACCCACGGCCTGCGCCATGATTTCCAGGCCCATCCAGGGTGGCAGGCTGCCGTCGGGACTGCTGTAAAGGCCGTCTGGCCGGACGACGGCGGTGGCGTGCAGGGTTTCCGCATCCCAGTCGTCCACGGCGTCGAGCAGGATGGCGTCGCCCGAATGGGGCACGAGCTGCGCCACGGGCCAGGGGCAGGCGCTCATGTGCCGGCTCCCAGGACCAGGCTGGCATTGCTGCCGCCGAAGGCGAAGGAGTTGCTCATCACCGTGCGTGGCTTGTCCGCCGGCAACCGCCGCCCGGGCGCGGTCAGGTCCAGCGCCGGCAGGGCGGGGTCGGCGACGCCGTCCCAGCATTGCGACGGCAGGCGTCCGGCCAGGCTGTCGTCGGCGACGACGGCCCAGCACAGCGCGGCTTCGATCGCGCCGGCGGCGGCCAGGGTATGGCCGGTCAGGGGCTTGGTCGATGCGCAGGCAACGCCTTGCGGGAACACCGCGGCGACCGCCTTGCTTTCCATCGCGTCATTGTGCTGCGTGGCCGTGCCGTGCAGGTTGAGCCAGCCGATGTCGACAGGGTCCAGGCCGGCATCGGCCAGGGCGGCTTGCATGGCTTGCGCCGCGCCCGCGCCGGTGGGATCCGGCGCCGACATATGCCAGGCATCGGAACTGGCGCCGCCGCCCAGCAGGGCCACGGCCGGGCCGTCGGGCCGCTGCCGCCGCATCAGGAACAAGGCCGCGCCTTCACCGATGTTGATGCCGTCGCGGTGCGCGGAAAAGGGATTGCAGATGCCCTGCGACAGGGCTTCCAGGGCCGCGAAGCCGTTGATCGTCAGCGGGCACAGCGAGTCCACGCCGCCGCAGATCACCGCGTCGCAAGCCCCGCGCGCCAACAGGCGCTTGGCGGTCAGCAGTGCCCGCGCGCTGGATGTGCAGGCCGTCGACAGGGTATAGGCTGGCCCAGCCAGGTCCAGCCAGTCCGCCAGGAATGCGGCGGGCGAGGCCAGCGCCTGGCGGCGATAGTCGTATTCGGGCGGCCATGCGCCGGTGCGATCCAGCACCCGATACGCGTGCGCGTTCTCGTTCACGCCGGAGGTGCTGGTGCCCAGCACGATGCCCACGCGCGAGGCGCCGAACTCGGCGATCGCCGCGCGCAGCGCGGTTTCGATCTGCAGGGCCGCATCCAGCAGGAGGCGGTTGTTGCGGCTGTCGTAATGAGGCGGCATGTCCGGCGGCAGCGCGGGCAGATCGGCTTGCGCGACGCCGAGCACGATGCGGCGTCCGGCAATCCAGCCGTCCTGCGCCTGCATGCCGGCGCTGTCGCCACGCAGCGCCGCGGCGGCCACCGCGTCGATGCCGCGGCCCAGCGCGCAGACGATACCGGGCGATCCCAGCCACGCCGTCATGGCGCGTCCTTCAGCGGTTCCACCCGCCATGTCGTGCCGCCTCCGGTTGTGATCGCGAAGGTGTCGGCGGGTCCGCCGGCGGGCCACACCACGCGCCAGCGCACGTTGCAATCGTCTTCCATGACGCGTTCGCGGCCGCCGTCGGCGGTGGCGCCCTGGCGCCAGGTTTTGCCGGCATAGGCGGATGCCAGCGAGGCCTGCGGCGTCCAGGCGAACAGGATGGCGGAGAACAGCTCGCTGGCCTGCGCATTGGGGCGCATGAAGCCATCGTTGCGCCACTTGCCGTCCTGCAGGATCTGCCGCGCCATGGGCATGCCCAGCGGATCGAACATCGACCACCGCGTGGCATTGGGTCCTTCCGCCTGCACGACCAGCAGGGCGTCCTGCCGCGCCTGGCCGGGGGTTTTCAAACTGACGTGGGCGCGGCGGGGCAGGCCGAGTTCGGCCTGGCTCACCGGGGTGGGCGGCACGCCGGCACAGCCCGCGAGCCACAGCAGCGCCAGGACGGATAAGGCGGTGTGCAGGCGGCGGCGAGAAGTCTGGAATAGCGTCATGAGCGGCAGATTTCCGCCAGCGTGCGCAGGCGGCGCGCATGCTCGGCAACAAAGGGATTGTTCCTGTCCCAGGCATAGCCCGCCAGGATGGAAGCGATCATGCGGCGGATGTCCGGCTGCGCGCGTTCGTAGAACACCACGTCGCGGAAGGCACCCGTGTACCAGCCTTCCACATAGGTGCGGAAGGTTTCGACGCCCACCATCAAGGGATCGGCGAACTCGCGCTGCCAGTCGACCGCCGCGCCGCCCAGCTGCCGATGCAAGGCGTCGGCAGCCAGCTTGGACGAATGCAGCGCGATGGTCACCCCGGACGAAAACACGGGGTCGAGGAATTCGGCCGCATTGCCCAGCAGGGCGAAACCCGGCCCGTGCAGCGACGTCACGCTGGCGGAATAGCCGCCTATCGTATTGGCGGGTGTGTCCCACACGGCATGGGCCAGCAGGCGTTTCAGGTTGGGCGCGCCATCGACCAGCTCGCGCAGCCGCGCCATGGGATCGGCGGCTTCGCCAATCAGCTCGGCGCCGCCCACCACGCCCAGCGAGCAGCGGCCGTTGGAAAACGGGATGGTCCAGAACCATATGCCGGGCTGGTCCGGATGCACGCTGATCAGGATTTTCTGGCGATCGAAGCCGGCATCGTCGATGCGGTCCTCGATGTGCGTGAACAAGGCCTTGCGCGGCGGCAGGTTGCTGGGACGCTCCAGATCCAGCAGCCGCGCCAGGACGCGGCCATAGCCGCTGGCGTCCAGGACGAAACGCGCCGCGATCTGTCGCACGGGCGCATCCGCCACGCCGGCCGCGCGCACCGACAGCAGCGACTGGCCGTCCGGCCCGGCGCCGGAGAAATCCGCCGCCACGACTTCCTGTTCGTATTGCACGTCAGCGCCCAGGCGCGCCGCTTCGTCCGCCAGGATCTGGTCGAAGCGCGAGCGCAGCACCTGGAAGGTGGTACCCGGGCCGGGGGAGAATTTGTCGCGGAAATCGAAGGCCGTGTAGCGGTCGTCCCAGGCGAAGGCGGCGCCATTCTTTTCCTGGAAGCCGGCGGCGCGCACCGCTGGCAGCATGCCGGCTTCGTCGATGAATTCGATGCAGTGCGCCAGCAGGCTTTCGCCGATGGAAAAGCGCGGAAAGCGCTGGCGTTCCAGCACCAGCACGTCGTGCCCATGGCGACGCAGCAGCCCCGCGGCGACTGCGCCAGCGGGACCGGCTCCGATGATGACGACTTCTCGGTGTTCCACGGTATGTCTCGTTCAAGCCTTGTTATAGGAATAGGTAACGCGAGTCGTATCGCCGCCCGCCGCGATGGCGTCCTGCTCGCGCTCGGACCTGGCGCCCTGGCGTACCCACGGCGCCCACAGGACGCAGAAGGCCACGCCCATGCCCACCGACAGGCCGAAGTTCGAAATGGCCGGCGTGCTGCTGAAGGCCAGCAATCCGAAGGACAGCATGGTCGTGGCGGCGGCCAGCACGATGCCGACGAAGCTGGCCGCCGCGCCGGCCACGCGTTCGTACATGACGATGGCGTAGTCCAGCCCGATCGCCGAAACCAGCAACAGCCCGAACAGGCTGAACAGGGTCAGGGGCTGGCCCAGCAGGCCCAGGGCGCCCAGCGTGCACGCCGTCGCGGCCAGCGGGACGGCCAGCAGCCGCCAGGTCGCCGAGCGGCCCAGCGTCAGCCACAGCAGCGCGCCGGCCACCAGGTAGGACAGCAGCTTGAGTTCGGCCGCGCGCACGCGGGTCTGCGCGAAGGTCTCGTTCAACTGTCCGGTGCGATCGACGAAGGTGACGCCTTCCAGGCCCTGCGCGGCCGCCGCGGCCGCGGCGGTATCGTGCAGGCCCTGCAGCGACGTTATCGCCGCCACCTGGCCGTGGTCCTGGCCCAGCCACAGCATGCCGCGGGTCTGTCCCAGCGGGCCCTTCAACACGCTGTCCACCGTGATGGGTTCCTGCGCGGCCAGGGCGTCCACCTGTTGCAGCACGGCCTGCGCGGGGATGCCGACGGCCTCGAAGGAAGGCAGCAGTCGGGCGCGCCAGGTGGTATCGCGCATCGCGTCCAGCAGGGCGCGCTGGGCGCCCTCCGGTGCCACCAGCTGGTTCAGCGACAGATAGCTGTTCAGCGACTTGCCCTGCACCAGCTTGTCCAGCCGGCTGTCCAGGGCATTCTGCCGTTCCCACAGGGCGTTGGCGTCGGGAGCGCGCACTAGGTAGTACTGGCTGGTCGCCTCGATGCCGGTGATCTGGCGGATCTGCAGCGCCTGTTGCAGCAGCGGGCCGGGCAGGGCCAGCCACTGGCGCAGGTCATCCTGGATACGCAGGTGCAGGACGCCGCCTATGCATAGCAGCAGCACGCCCGCGCCGAGCAAGGGCAGGGTGGCGCGCCGCCCGGCCCAGCGCGTCAGGCACGCGAGCAGCGCCTGCGACAGACGCGCCAGCGGCACGAAGGGGCGAGGCTGCCAGCCGCGCAGCCAGTTCGGCAGCTCGCACACCGTGCAGGCATAGGCGCCCAGCAGGCCCGCGGCGGAAAACACGGCGGTCTGCGTCAACGCGGGAAAGGGGGTGAAGACCAGCGCCAGGTAACCCACCAGCGTCACGGCCAGGCTGATGGTCAATCCCGGCAGCACCCGGTGCAGCGCGGGCCAGGGCTGCCAATCCGGCATCCCATAGCGCTTGGCCAGCAGGTGCATGGGGAAATCGATGGCGATACCGATCAGGCTGGCGCCGATCACCAGCGTCAGGACATGGATGGTGCCGAACAGCGCCACGCAAGCGACCATGCCGCACAGCATGCCCACGGCCACCGGCAGGAAAGCCAGCAGCGAACGCAGGCCCCGCATGGTGAGCAGCAACACCGCGATGATGCCCAGTATCGCCATGGCGCTGATCCAGCTGCTTTCGCCGACGGCGCGCGCGCGTCCTTCGGCGGCATACAGCGGGCCGCCCGTGACCAGCATCTGCCCGCCGTCCTTGACGATGGACGCGCGCGTTTCGTCGATCAGCCGCGCGACCTCGCCGGGCGAAGAGGCGTCGAAGGCGTCGCCGCTGGTCTGGGCGCGCACCAGCACCCATTCCTTGTCGCCTTCATGGGCGATCAGCGTGCCACTGACTAGGTCGAGCTGCACCTTGCCCATCGTGCGCAGCGTGCGCTCGGTGGCATTCGCCAGGCCCAGCAGGTCGTCATTGGCCGGCACCAGTCCTGTCGAGGAAAACGGATCGGCCAGTTCGCGCACCCGGCGCGCGGCGTAGGCGGCTGGATCCTTGATCAGGGTTTCCCGCGCGTGCGGCGGCAACAGTGCCAGCGGCTGCGACAGCAGCTGCTTGCGGACCGCGTCGATGTTGACGTCGGCATCCACCATCACGTCGGCGAACAGGCCGCTGTGCCGCCACAGGTGGCCCATGCCGCGTGCCAGTTCGATCGCGCGCTCGCGGTCGCCGGCGCTGACCAGCGCGATGACCTGCCGCTGTAGCGGCTCCTGGATGCGGTCGTCCGCACGTTGGCGCAGCGCGTCGCCCTGCGCCGTGGGCACCAGGTCCAGCAGGCTGGATGACACCGGCCAGCCATGGCGACATTCCCACAAGCCCAGGCAGACCACCAGGGCCAGCGCGATGCGGAACAACAGGGTCAGGCGCCGTTCGCGCGCCACGCGCCGTTCAGGGGTTGAAATCACGGCGCTCATCGTCGTTCAGCTTGGTATCGGCACGTGTGTTCTTCATTTCCATGACGGTCTTGTCGCCCTGGGTTTCGCGCAGTTCGATGCGCTGGACCAGCTTGCCGCCCGAAATCTGGATGTCCGTGAAAATCTGCTTGAGCAGCGCGGACTTGGGGGTCATGACCAGTTGCCAATCCCCGGCCGAACCGCTCAATGCCATGTCGAAGTTGTCCCGCAGCGATTGCGTATCGCCACTGAGCACGGTCAGGAACATGCGCGTTTCGCGGCCCGCGCCCACGGCCTGCGGCAAGGCCTGCCATTTGCCGCCATCGTCGCGTCGGAAGACGGCTTCGGGCGTCAGCAGCAGGTCCTGGTGCAGCGGCGCGCGCAGTTCCCACAGCAGGCCGTCGGTGGCCGACAGGGTGAACAGGCCGGTGCTGGTCAGCGGTTGCGGCAGCGAGCGCAGGAATTTCTGCTGCACGAACTGGCCGCGCACCACCGGCGCTTCGCGCAGCTGGGCTTGCAGGGCGGTCAGGTCGAAGGCCCAGGCCGGCGCGGCGGCGGAGGCCAGCAGCACGGCGGCGGCAAGGCGGCGGCCCCAGCGTAAGGCGCGGCGCATCATGCCAGCACCTTGCTTACGGCGTCCAGCAAGGGGGCGGGCGACACCAGTTGCATTTCGCGGGTGTCCATGCGCACCGCCACCTGCACGGAGCTGGCGCGCGTCAGGCGCGTGCCATGCTCGGCATCGGTGATCAGGTAATGAATTTTCAATCGGTTCTCCCACTCCACCAGTTCGGCGCGCACGATCACGCGCTGGCCGAATATGGCGGGGTTCATATAACGCAATTGCAGATCGACGACGGGCCAGGCATAGCCCGAGGCGAACATGGCGTCATACCCGTAGCCGATGGCGTCCAGCAGGTCGCAGCGCGCCTGCTCCAGGTATTTCACGTAGTGGCCATGCCACACCACGTTCATCGAATCCACATCGAAGAAGGGCACCGTCACGGCCGTTTCCACGGCGTAGACACCGCGCTTACGCATGACGGCTCCAGAATGGATAGAAATTGAACCACTGCTGCGGCGCGTCGCGGCATTCCGCCGCCAGGCGGTCGGCGTAGCGCTGCGCCCACTGGCGCACGCCTTCCTCGCGCCGGCCGCGCGGCAGCTCGACCCGATCGGCCAGCCGTTCCAGCGTGATGCGGTAGCGGCCATCGATCTTGGTGCAGAACAAGAGGTTCACGGGGCATTTCAACAGCGCGGCCAGCAGCCAGGGCCCTTGCGGAAACGCCGCCGGCGCGCCCAGGAAATCGGCGTCGACCACACGGCCGCCGCGCACCGGCACGCGGTCGCCCGCGATGGCCAGCCATTCGCCGCGTTCGATGCGTTCATGCAGCTGCAGCATGAGGGCGGCATCGAGCTCGGTGACCTGGATCAGGCGCAGTCGCGTGGCGCCGGCCTGGGCCAGCAGCTGGTTGAAGGACTCGGCGTGGCGCGTGTGCACCAGCACGTTCATGGTCAGCCGACCGCTGCGTTCCACCAGCGCTCGGCAGACTTCGAGGTTGCCCAGATGCGAACCCACCAGGATCTGCCCGCGGTCCGCCTGCATCTGCGCATGCAGCTGGTGGGGATCGCGGATGTCGACGTCGCCCGCGGTCAGGCGGCCCTGCCAGACGTCCAGCTTGTCCAGGATGGCCTCGGCGAAGGCCTGGAACTGGCCGTACACGGCGCGCCGCGCCGGCAGTGCCTGGGCCGCATCGGACTGGCGCAGGCGCTGGTGGTATTCGGCGATGCTGCGCCGCGCGGAAGGGCTGAAGCAGTAGAAGTAGAAAACGACCACCGCCAGCACCGGCCGCAGCGCGCGCCGGCCGAAGGCGCGCGTGGCCCACGCCGTCAGGCGCATCAGGACGGGGGCGCCGCGTTCGCGTTCGGCGGCCCAGTGTCGGGCGGGCGGGGGACTGGTCATGCCTTTTGATTCTTGAACTTGCGGGCCAGCAGGCCCGGCGCACGTGGCAGCATGCCAAAAAAAAGCCGGGCGTGCATGGCGCTGATGCGCACATTGTCGCGCAGTCCCTGGAAGTGAGACACGCCGCCGGCCGGATAGATCACGCGGGTGGGGCGCCAGACCATGGGCACTCCGCGCCAATGCAGCAGCACCAGGACCGCGATGTCGAAATCCATGCGGTGGCCCGGGTCGCGGCGTTCCAGCAAGGCCAGCGTGGGCGCCAGCGGGTAGACGCGAAAGCCGCACATCGCGTCGGGAATGGCGGTCGACAGCGTATTGATCCACACCCACACGCGGGTCAGCCAGCGTCCGTACAGGCGGCTGCGCGGCGCGTCCGCGCCAAAGGCGGGAGCGCCGCCCACGAGGGCCGCGGGATGGGCCCGGGAGGCCCGTACCATCTCCGGAATATCGTCCAGGGCATGCTGGCCGTCGGCGTCTATCTGCAAGGCGTGCGTGTAGCCCTGGCTGCCGGCGTGGCGCAGGCCGTCCTGCACCGCGCGCCCCTTGCCGCCGTTGCTGGCGCGCCGCACCAGCATGGCCTTGCCGGATGCCGCCAGGGCGTCCAGGCGCGCCGCGCAATGGGGGGCCGAGCCATCGTCCACCAGGATGCAGGGGATGCCATGCGCGAGAACGCGATCGACCACCGCGCCGACGGTGTCGCCATGGTTGTAGACCGGGATGACGGCGCACAGGCGGTGCTGGGTCATGACGGCGCTCCCGTTACGCCCGTCGTCACTGATGCGCCCGTCGCAGCGGCCAGGATGCGGCCGGAAGAGCAGGGCTGGCCGGATGACCGGAACTCGAAATACAGCTTGCTGCGCGACGGATGCCAGGCCAGCGTCAATTCCAGCGGATCGCCCGGACGCGCCAGGCGCTGGAACTTCAGCACCTCCATGCCGTGAAAGCCCAGGTCCGGCCGCACATGGCGACGCGCCAGGTCCATTGCCCATTCGATCTGCGCCACCCCGGGCACGACCGGCATATCGGCGAAATGTCCGTTGAAGTGCACCAGGTCCAGGGGCACTTCCATGCTCAGCCGCAGCTCGCGTACGCCGTCGGGATCGTTCGGGTTGTCCGATGTGGACAGCAGGCGGGCGTCGGGCGCGCGCGGGCGGATCGCGGCGGCGGCGAAGACATCCTGCGGCAGCTTGCCCTGGTCGTTCCAGGGCAATTCGCGCATCAGGCGCCAGTGGCGCGGCACGCCCAGCGCCGGGACGGTGGCCGCCATGTGGGCGCGCAATGTCTCGACCAGTGCCTTGCGGCCCTGGTTGCGCAGCATGTGGATGCCGGATGGCGCCAGCGCCACGAGCGCCGTCAGGCGCGGCGCGCCGGCGACGCCCAGGCGCGCCTCGCGCACATGGGGGTGTTCCATCAGGCGCGCTTCCAGCTCGGGCAGTGCAAGGCGTTTTTCCTCGATTTTGACGATGCGATCCAGCCGTCCTTCCAGGACGAAGCCGGCGCCGGCCGGCGTTGCCGCGTCGGCCGTCGTGTAGCGGCCCGCCGTGTCCAGCCAGGGCGATTCGACCCACAGGGCACCGTCGGCCACGCCCGTCGTGACGCCGGGCAGCGCATGCCACGCCTCGCCGCCACGGCGGCAGGCCACCGCGCCGGTTTCGGAGCTGCCATAGATTTCGATGGGACGGCAGCCCAGCCGGGTCGCCAGCAAGTCGGACACGTCTTCGGGCAGCGGGCCGCCCGCCGAGAATATCTGCGTGATGCCGTGCGCCAGCGCCGGCCAGTCCAGTTGCGTGCCCAGGCGCTTGAGCAGCGCGGGGCTGGCGATCCACGCGAAGGACGCGTGCGCCAGGCTGGCCTGCTGCAAGGCCTCGGGATACACCAACTGGGCGCGGCCGATCAGGCGTCCCGCGGCCAGGGGCCACAGCACGCGGAAAGGCAGGCCGTACATATGCTGGGCGCTGACGCTGCCCAGCACGCAGGCGGGTCGCGCCGACCAGTCCCACGATTGTTCGAACGCGGTGATCTCGGCAATCAGCTGGGACCAGCGCTTGTGTATCTGTTTGGGTTGTCCGCTGGAGCCGGACGTGCACAGCACGACGCCCCCGTCCCGCGGATCCAGCATGCAGGGGCTCAAGGGCGCCGCCGTGGCGGCCACGCCGGCCAGCGAGTGGCGCCGGCTTTCCGCCACCGGCAGCGTCGCCAGGTCGGTCAGCCACAGGTCCACGCGCGGGTCGATTGCCTCGCAGGAGGCCGGCCGGGCATCGCCAGCCAGAATGGCGACCGCGCCGACGCGCCAGCAGGCGTACAGGGCGATCGCCAGCGACGCGGCGTCTTCGAACCATAGCCCCGCTTGGCGCACGCCACGGGTACGCAGGCCGGCCGCGGCGGCCAGTACCTGGCGCACGAAGGCATCGTGGTCCAGCGTGGGTTCGCAAGCGTAGTTCACGCCCGGGCGCGTGCCGGTCAACAGCGCGGCAGGATCCATCCAGGACACGGCGCGCCCTTTCAACGGCCGTCGCGCGCGATGGCGCGTGCGTCCAGGGCCTCGACCCGTCCGCGGGCAGTGTCGGTCTTGCCCGGCCTGGGCCGCACCAGCCATTCGCCCGCCATCAGCAGGCCGATCAGGACATAGCTGATGACGCCGTTGTACAAGGTCCACCAATGCCAGGGCGCCCACAGCGATAGCGCCGCCGATGCCAGGCCGTTGAAGGCGAAAAAGCCGGCCCAGACCTGGGTGACGCGACGGGTATAGGCCACCGCCTGGGGCGGCAGGTCGGGATGGCGCAGGCGCGCGAAGCGTTCGACCACGGGCATGCCGCGCCACAGGCTGGAAGCGAATACCGCGAACATCGCGGCGTTGATCAGGACCGGATAGCCGCGCAGCCAGCGCGTGTCGTCCGCCAGCGCGACGATTGCGCAGAACACCGTCACGATCGCTGGTAGCAACCAGCCTCCCGCCACCCGCTTGCGGTCGGCCAGCGCGCGCGCCAGCCACAATCCCGCCATGGGCAGCAACAGCCAGCGCGCCGTGCCGTTCTGCAGGTTCGCATGCACGAAAAACGGATAGGCGACGCCGGCCAGCAGCAAGGCCACCGCCAGGACGGCTCGCATCATGCGGCCGATTCCCGTTGCTGCTGGAGTTGCGTCTGTTGGTCCCACACGGCGTCGACGACGTCCTGCACGGTGCGCACGGTGCGGAAATTTTCCGCGGCCAGCTTGTAGCCGGTTACGCGCTTGATGTGATCGAGCAGGTCGATGGCGTCGATGCTGTCGATTTCCAGATCGGTGTACAGGTGCGCCTGCGGCACGACGCGTTCCGCCGGAATTTCGAATAATTCCACCAGGGCTTCGCGCAGGACGCTGAAGATGTCTTCCCGGGTCTGCATAACACTAGCTCCGTTGCTCAGGCGCCCGCTGGGCGGATACGAATTTGCTCAAATTGGCCACGGTGGCGAAATGGTCGCGCATATTACGCGTTTCGGGATCGATGGCAATCCCGTAGCGCTTTTGCAGCGCCAGCCCCAGTTCAAGGGCATCGACGGAGTCCAGCCCCAGCCCATCCCCGAACAGTTCGGCATCGTTGTCGATATCCTCGGGCGCGATATCTTCCAATCCCAGCGACTCGATGATCAGTCGCTTGATTTCACTTTCCAGCTGTTCCATCCAGGCCTAGCTCCATTTCGAAATATTGATGCAGGTATTCGTTCATGCGTCGTCCGGCGATGGGAGCGGGATGGCGCTCCGTCCACTGCCGGGGATCGATGTCCGCGCCGACCTCCAGGACATAGTGCATGCGACGATGGGGAATGCGGTACCACGGCTCGCCCTTGGTCAGGCTGCGCGTGTTCATGCTGATGACGACCGGCGTGATGACGCCGGCCCCGCGCACGGCGATGGCGCAGGCGCCGCGGTGAAAGCGCGGCGGCGCGTCCACCGGCGTACGCGTGCCTTCGGGAAAGACGATCAGGGTTTCGCCGTCGCGCAGCACCTGGGCCGCGCGATCCAGCATGTCCATGCTTTCATCGTTGGTGATGTAGCCCGCGTTCAGGATGGGCCCCGCGGTGAAGGGGTTCTTCACCAGGCTGTGCTTGACCACGCAGTTCGCGTTGCGCACGTGCGCGATCAGAAACACCACGTCCAGCAGCGACGGGTGATTGGCGACGATC
Organism: Bordetella genomosp. 8; assembly: GCF_002119685.1. NCBI lineage: Bacteria > Pseudomonadati > Pseudomonadota > Betaproteobacteria > Burkholderiales > Alcaligenaceae > Bordetella > Bordetella genomosp. 8. Next base: position 2,209,825 of record NZ_CP021108.1, read on the forward strand.
ATCTGGTGGGGCCGTCCCAGGCGCTCCACGCCGCGGAATTCGTAGGTCAGCACGCCCATGCGGACCAGCAGCCGCACGAAACGGTGGAAGGTCCAGTTGATGACGGCGCGCGAGCGCCGGTGCCGCCGCGCCGGATTGGGGATCAACAGGCGTTGCGCGGGAAATACCACCAGGCGCAGGAACAGGCCGCCCAGGCCGAACAGGCCGAAAGCCACCGCGGTGGCGATCAGGCGCAGCAGCCAGGCGTCCTGGCGCGTGGCGGTGGCCGGCAGGGTGTTCATGATGCGCGCCGCCATCGCCAATCGGCGGCACGGCCCGGGTGCAGCCATGCGGCCGTCCCCAGCAGCAGGTGCCGCAGCAGGTTCAAGGGATGGGGCCAGTCCGTCGCGGCCGGGGCGGTGGTGGCGTCGGTGGTGGCGTTGCGCGGCGGGGCCAGGTCCAGCTGGAATTCATCGCCCGCGCTGACGCGCAGCGCCAGCGCATAGGAGAACGGCACGTCGTCTATCCATGGGCGGTAGGCGGCGGGCGGGGCTTCTTCCGCCAGGATCACCATGGCGTCTCGGTGGCCGGCGTCCAGCAGCAGGCAGGCTTCCGCGATGGCGCTTTCCAGGCCGTCGCCGCTGGCCGACAGGGCGACCGATTCGACGGTTTCCTTGCGCAGGATGGACCACATCCCGGCCGTGGCGTTGTGCACGGACAGGCTGAAGGAGGTCGGCGACAGCGCCTCATCGCGCGCCAGCGATTGCAGCAGCTCGAAGCTGCGGGTGGTTTCGCCATGGTGCGAGGCATAGACCACGGGCATGGCCGGCCGCCCGTCCGCCAGCGGCCAGGCGCAGGCGACGGCCATCCGCGCCAGCGGACTCAGCCGGCGGCGTTGCAGGGGCGGCAGGAAACCCAGGTTGGGGGGGGCGGCGCTGATGTCGGGGCGATACGGCGTGCGCGCCCATGCTTCCCATGCGGGGAGATCCTCAATGCCCGGCGCCCAGGCTTGCCATGCGGATATTGCGAAGTTGAACATGCGCGGAAGTGTACCGGTCCACCGGACCCGATAGGTGCTTTGTTGTTATCGTTCAAGGCATGTTCACACCCCTAATTCTGCCCGTTCCAACGATTTTTCAGCGAGTTGTAAGCAATGGCGGAGGGCCTACGCCTTGAGCGCGTCGGTAACCCTGTGGTGGGCGGGCCCGGCGCTGGCGGGCCAGTATCGCGCCGGTCTGTTGCATGCCGTCGACAGAAAGCGTGCGCAAACGACACGCTCGAGGCGCGCCGCGCAGGATTGGCGCGTGAGCCGCGCCTTGTTGCAGCAGGTATCTGCCGGTAGCAACGGTGCATCCGAATCCAACGACGGGGCGGCATCTTCCATGTCGCTCAGTCACTCGGGCGGGCATGCGATCGTGGCTGTCGCGCCGGCGGGCTGGCAGGTCGGCGTGGACCTGGAAGCGCTGCGTCCACGCGACACCGCGCGGCTGGCGCCCTGGTGCTGCTCGGAGGAAGAAGCAGGCGCGCTGGCAAGCGGCGCGGTCGATGCCGACCGCCTGCGGGCGTTCTACCTGTTGTGGACGCTCAAGGAGTCTTTCATCAAGGCCGCGGGGTTGGCGTTCCCGGCCGATATGCGGAGGGTGGGATTGACCGGGGCGGGCCTGCCTGGTGCTGGCCTGTCTTGGGCGGGGTGGCGGCTGCGGGCGCCCGGTTCTCGCTGGCGCGCGTGGTCGGCAATCGTCGATGACGCCTGGATGGTGTCCGTGGCGTGGCGCGCGCCCGACACGGCCAACATGGCGAACACGGCCCACGGGGCCGACCGGGCCGACACCGCGAATACTTCCGATGCGCGGGCGCCGATGGATGCCGTGGGCAGCCCGGACCCGCTTTGGCGCACCGCCCAAGGCATCGCGTCCCCACGGATCGCGATTGCCGGGCGCTGGTCTTGATCGCTGATCAAGGCGCCAGGGCCAGGGCGACCTCGGCGCAGGCCAGCCGCAGGCATTCCACGAAGCCATGATGCAAGGCCGACATCGGGTCGTCCGCGTGCACCAGCGCGCCGATATGGAAATGCACGGGCGGTTCCAGCCGTCGTATCGAAAGCCCGGGCCGAGAGATGCCGTGCGCGCTGTAGGCATCGACGATGGCGTCGCCGCAGCCCGTTTCCACCATGGCGCAGGCCATATAGTGGGTCTGCACCTGCAGGGCGGTGTTCATGCTTACCCCGTGTTCGGCCAGCGCGGCCTGCAGCAGATTGCCCAGCGGATCGTGGGGACTCATGGCGATCAGCCTGTCGGACCGCACCGCCGCCAGCGGCACCGGCTGCCCGCCCGGTTCGCGGCTCACGTACACCATCTCGGAACGGTCGAGGTCGATGCGGGCGATACCGGGGTGGGAGGGCGGCTCATACGTGATTGCCATGTCGATCTCGCGCGCCAGCAGGCCGGCGATCAGTTCATCCGTGTGATGGGTCTGCAGGCTGAAGGTAATGTCCGGCTGGCGGCTGCGGCTGATGCCGGCCGCGCGCGGCACGACGCCCAGGCCCAGGCTGGGCGCGCAGCCAATGCGCAAATGGCCGCGCGGATGGTGGCGCAGGTTCGCCGCCAGCTTGCGTACGCTTTCCAGGTCGCGCGACAGGCGCGCGATGTCGGGGGCCAGGATGTCGGCCTCGCGTGTGGCGCGCAGGCGGCCCTTCACCCTTTCGAAGAGGCGGAATCCCACCTGGGCTTCGGCGTGCGCCAGCATCTTGCTGGCCGCCGGCTGGGAAATATGCAAGGCCTGGGCGGCGCGGCTGAGCGAGCCGGTGGCCCGGATGGCTTCGAAAAGTTCGATGTGGCGCAGGCGCATGATGGGCGTTCAGGCTGGACTGGATAGCAAAAGGTTATATCGAATCGTCAGCCGGCGCACGCGTCGCGGCGCAGTCCTGGCACTGAAGGGGGTGGGGGCTGGGCGGACGCGAAGGCATATCCAAAGGTTATGCATTCCCGTGGCTTTGGCATTTGCCGCCGTGCGCCCCCGTGTCCAGAATGCCTGCTGGTAAACGATTTCAGGATGTAGCGATGCGCGTGTGCGTAATCGGCGCGGGCGTGGTGGGCGTGGCGTCGGCGTATTTCCTTGCGCGCCAGGGATACGAAGTCACGCTGGTGGACGGCAGGGCCCAGCCCGGCGATGAAACCAGCCATGCCAATGGCGGCCAGCTCAGCTATAGCTACGTTGCGCCGCTGGCCGGCCCGGGCGTATTGCCGAACGTGCCCGCCTGGCTGCTGCGCCCGGATTCGCCGCTGCGGTTCCGGCCGCGGCTGGATCCGCACCAGTGGCGCTGGTGCATGCAATTCGCGCTGGCCTGCCGCGCGTCGGTTTCGCGCAGGGTAACGGCGGAAATGCTGACGCTGTCCTACCTGAGCCGCGATGTCCTGCATGCGCTGCTGGAGCAGGAGCCCCTGTCCTTCAGCCACCTGCGCAACGGCAAGCTGATCGTCTATCGCAGCAAGGCGCTGCTGGAAAAGGCGCGCGCCCTGGTGGCGTATCAAGCCAGCCATGGCGCCGATCAGCAGGTATTGAGCGCCGCGCAGACGCTGGCCATGGAGCCTGCCCTGGCCGGTATGCGGGCCGAACTGGCCGGTGCGGTCTATACGCCAGGTGAAGAAGTAGGCGATTGCCTGCGCTTTACCGAAGCGCTCTTCGAACGCCTGGCGCGCCAGCCCAGGACGCGCATCCTGATGAGCACGCGCGTGTCCGCGCTACGCCGGGAAGGCGCGCGCATCGTCGCGGCGAGAACGTCGGCCGGCGATATCGAAGCCGATGCCTATGTAGTGGCCTCCGGCATGGGCAGCCGCGCGCTGCTGCGTCCGCTGGGGCAGGATGTGCCCATCTATGGCTTGAAGGGCTACAGCCTCAGCGTGCCGCTGAAAGGCCACGAAGACGCCGGTCCCGCGATCAGCGTGACGGATTACGAGCGTCGCATCGTCTACGCGCGCATCGGTCCGGTGCTGCGCATGGCGGCGATGGTGGACATCGGCGGCGACGCCGGCATCGATGAGCAGCGGATCGCGCTGCTCAAACGCCAGGCATCGGATACGTTCCCATCCCTGCCGCTCGCGGCAGCCCAGCCTTGGGCGGGGCTGCGTCCCGCCACGCCCTCCGGGAAGCCGATGATCGGTCCCAGCCGCGCGGCGTCCAATCTGTGGATGAACCTGGGGCAGGGGGCGCTGGGCTTTACCCTGGCCTGCGGCAGCGCGGCGCTGCTGACCGCGCAAATGGCCGGCATTCCCGCGCCCATCGAGCCGCGGCCGTTCCTGCCGGTCTAGACCACGTAAAAGGGGCCTGGATGAGCAGGATGCTCAACAGGCCCCATTTTCACTACCTACGAGAGCAGGTCAGGCCGATTCGGCCGGAAAAAGGACGCGAAAGTGAAAGGCCCGTCGTCACGGGCCTGCCACTATGCGGACTTATCAGCGCTTCTGGTCCGAACCCTGGCGTTGTTGGCCCGGCTGCTGGTCGGAGCGGTTCTGCTGCTGCTGCTGTTGGTGGGAGCGTTGTTGGTTCTGGTTGTGCTGCTGGCCGCCCTGGCCTTCCTGGCTGTGCTGGCGCTGGCCTTGTTGGTTTTGCTGGTTCTGCTGATTGCTTTGCTGCTTCATTGCTGGCTCCTTTTGCATAAATACCCCGGCGTCCGCACGCGGCTGGGCGCGCGTCGGCGGCGGGAAGAATGCGGAAATGGATCCGCGCCTGTTGGGCAGCAAACGCTGTGCCGGCGCGGCTCCGGCGTGTGCGCTGCTCTTCAGTGGAAGTCCCGGCTGGCGACCGAGAGCGTGCCCAGCAGTGGCGTCAGGTCGACCAGGCGATGGGCGATCAGGTGGCGTACGTTGCTGACGTTCTGCCAGACCCCGTACACCCCCAGCAGCGTGGACGCCAGCAGCTCTTTGCGCTGCCTGTCGATCAGTTCGCGCCGCACCACCACATTGACCGCGCCGGTTTCGTCTTCGATGGAAACGAAGATCGTGCCATTGGCCGTACCGGGTCGTTGCCGCACCGTGACCAGGCCACAGGCGCGCGCCAGCCGCTTGTCGGGATAGGCGCTGAGCGTTTCCGCCGTTTCGAAGCGGCGCGCTTTCAGCTTGTCGCGCAGCAAGGCCAGGGGATGGCGGTGCAGCGTGAAGCGCAGCGAACGGTAATCGTCGGCGATGGTCTGGCCTTCGGTGGGCAGGGGCAGTTCGGGCGCCTGGGTTTCCATGATGGCGGCATCGCGCAGCAGGCCTTTGGCGGGCGGTCCCGCCGCCGCTTCCCAACGTGCCTGGCGGCGATGGCCGGCCAGGGCAATCAGGGCGTCGGCCGCCGCCAGCGCGTCCAGGTCGTGGCGACTGAGATCCGCGCGCCGCGCCAGATCCGCGGTGTGCGCGTAAGGCTGCCGCAGCCGCGCGGTGGCGATGCGCAGCGCCGCCGCTTCGGACATGCCCTTGACCAGGTTCAATCCCAGCCGCACGGCGGGCCGGCCCTTGGCGGCGGCATGGGTGAAGTCCAGCCGGCTGTCCCAATCGCTGGCGCAGACGTCCACTGGCAATACCGTCACGCCGTGGCGACGCGCATCCTGGATCAACTGCGCCGGCGCGTAGAAACCCATGGGTTGCGAATTCAGCAGCGCCGCCAGGAAGGCTTCCGGTTCATGCCGCTTGATCCATGAGCTGGCATAGGCCAGCAGGGCGAAGCTGGCGGCATGGCTTTCCGGAAAGCCGTATTCGCCGAAACCTTCGACCTGGCGGAAAATGGCCTCGGCGAATTCCTTGGCGTAGCCGCGTATCAGCATGCCGTCGACCAGCTTGTCGCGGAATTTGTGCACGCCGCCCTTGCGCCGCCACGCCGCCATGGAGCGGCGCAGTTCATCGGCTTCCCCACCGCTGAAGCCCGCCGCCACCATGGCGATCTGCATGACCTGCTCCTGGAAAATCGGCACGCCCATTGTGCGTTTCAGCACCGCGCGCACGTCTTCGCTGGGATAGGCTTCTTCTTCCAATCCCTGGCGCCGCCGCAGATAGGGATGCACCATGCCGCCCTGGATGGGGCCGGGCCGCACGATGGCGACTTCCACCACCAGGTCATAGAATTCGCGCGGCCGCAGGCGCGGCAGCATGGTCATCTGCGCGCGCGATTCGATCTGGAACACGCCTATCGTGTCGGCTTCGCAGATCATGTCGTAGGTGGGGGTATCGTGCGGCGGTATGTCCTGCATGGCGAAGGCGTGGCCGCGCCGCAGCGATATCAGTTCCAGCGCGCGGCGGATGACCGAAAGCATGCCCAGGGCCAGCACGTCCACCTTCAGCAGATGCATGGCGTCCAGGTCGTCCTTGTCCCACTGCACCACGCTGCGGCCTTCCATCGCGGCGTTTTCGATGGGCACCAGGCGCGACAATTTGCCGCGCGAGATCACGAAGCCGCCCGGATGCTGCGACAGATGCCGCGGAAATCCCATCAGCAGCGTGGCCAGCGCCGCCCACTGCCTGGCCACGACGGATTCGGGATCCAGCCCGCAGGCCTGGAAGCCGTTCAGCAGGCCTTCGCGGCTGTCCCACCATTGATGCGCCTTGGCCACCGCGTCGACGATGGCCGGGTCCACGCCCAGCGCCTTGCCGGTATCGCGCAGCACGCTGCGCGGCCGGTAGGAGATCACCACCGCCGTCAGCGCGGCGCGCGCGCGGCCGTATTTTTCATAGATGTACTGGATGACCTCTTCGCGCCGCTGGTGCTCGAAATCGACATCGATGTCGGGCGGTTCGTTGCGTTCCTTGCTGATGAAGCGTTCGAACAGCGAATTGCCGCGCGCCGGATCGACTTCGGTGATGCCCAGGCAATAGCACACCGCCGAATTGGCGGCCGATCCGCGCCCCTGGCACAGGATGCCTTGCGAACGCGCGAACTTGACGATGTCGTAGACCGTCAGGAAATACGCTTCGTAGCGCAGGTCCTGGATCAGCGCCAGTTCCTTTTCGACCTGCGCGGTGATGGCGGCGGGTATCTGTTCGCCGAAGCGGCGGTGCGCGCCGGCATAGGCTTCGGCGCGCAGGTAGGAGGCCGGCGTGGTGCCGGGCGGCACGATTTCGTCGGGATACTGGTAGCGCAGCTCGTCCAGGTTGAAGGTGCAGCGGTTGGCGATTTCCAGGGTCTGGCGCAGCGCTTCCGGGGAATAGAGCTGGGCCAGTTGCAGGCGCGAACGCAAGTGGCGTTCGGCATTGGCGGCCAGCGCGTAGCCGCATTCGCTGACCGGCTTGCCCAGGCGGATGGCGGTCAGCGTGTCGTGCAGCGGCTTGCGTGAACGGACATGCATTTCCGCCAGGCCCAGCGCGGTGATCGGCAAGCCGCAGGCGCGCGCGGTGTCTTCCACGGTGGCGCGATGCAGGTCGTCGCGCGACTGGTGCCTGGCCATCAGTCCCATCCACGCGCGGCCGGGAAATACCTGCTCCAGCCAGCGTGCCTGGGCGGCCAGCCGGCCGGCGTCGATGTCTTGCGCCGGCGCCAGGATGGCCAGGCATTCGGGCAGGCCGGCCAGGTGCGCATATTCCGCCGGCGGCCGTTCCAGCTGGGAAGGCGCAAGCAGGTATGAGCCTTTTATGGCCGCGCCGGTGCGCGCCATGGTGATCAATTCGCAAAGATTGCCGTAGCCTTCGCGGGTCTGGGCCAGCAGGATCAGGCGTGTGGGGTCGGGGTGCGCGGGATCGTTTAGTTCGAAATAGCTGCCGATGATCAGGGGCAGCTTGAGCGTTTTCGCTTCGACGTGCGCGCGCACCACGCCGGCCACCGAGCATTCGTCGGTGATGGCCAGGGCGGCATAACCCAATTCCGCGGCGCGCGTCACCAGTTCTTCCGCATGCGAGGCGCCGCGCAGGAAGGTGAAGTTGGTCATGCACCCCAGTTCCGCGTAGGCGGGAATCATGGCGATGGATTCATCGGATGCTTGCATGGCGTGTCCGGTTCGGCGTGTCAGGCGTACAGCCCATGCAGATACCAGCGCGCATCGTCCACGCCGCGTTCGCGGTAGACCCAATAGCGCGCGGCGTGGTCATCTTCCGCCACGAAATAATCGCGTACCGCCGCGGCTTCGTCCCACCAGCCGCTTTCGATGCGTTCCGGACCGCGCACCAGTTTCAATGGCGTTCCGTACACGGGCCGATGGCGTCGCACTTGCAGCGGCTGTGGCGGATTGAGCAGCCAGAAGGGACGGTCCAGCGTGGGCGCGGGCTCGCTGGACCCGGCCGCGCCATGCATGCCGGTCCAGCGATTGGCGACTTCGGGCCGATGATCGGCGACGGGGTCGGGACGCAGTACCCGGTCGGCGCCCAGCCGGGCCGTCAGCATGTCCAGCAGGCGCGCGCGTTCGCTGGCGACCTGGGCCGGTTCGGGAAACAGCGTGGTATTGGCCGCGGGTTGCGGGACCGTGTGCGGCGCGTCCAGCACGAGCGCGACCACCGGCGCCTGCAGCGTCATGCGATCCAGCCGTTCGCGCAGCAGGCCCAGCAGATGCGCCGGTTGCCAGGCCGGTTCGGCCAAGGTCAATTCCAGCAGGCTGGGGGGCCGCGCATGGCGGCCGCGTTCGTGCTCCAGGGCCAGCGTCAATCGCGGCACGGCGCGCTGGCGCGCGGTCAGCCAGCCGCTCATCTGTTCCACCAGTATGCGCGCCACCGCCAGCACCGCATCGGTGTGCTCGATGCGTTCGATCAATTCGAAGCGGCGCTTGAAGGCCAGTGGCGGAGAAATCCAGGCATGCGCCTGCGCCGCGTCGCCATAAGCGGCATCCAGGGTTTTCAGCAGCGCCGTTCCGCAGCGGCGCTGCAGGCCGGCGCGGGGCAGGCGGCGCAGGAAGCCGAAATCGCGGCAACCGATGCCGTGCAGCCATTCCAGATGGGGCTGGGCTTGCGGCAGCAGGGCGCAGGGCAGGGCGTCCAGGCGCCGCGCCAGGCGCGCCATCGTCAATGCATGGCGTGGCTCGGTATCGGCCCTGCGCGCCAATAGCCAGGCTCCGCCCGCGGTGGGCGCGATGCCCAGATGCGCCTGCAAGCCCAGGGTGCGCAACGTGCCGGCGACGCGGCGCGCCAGGGCGCGCGGCCCCCCGAATACGCGCAGGCTGGCGCCTACGTTCAGCAGCAGGGCGTGCTGGTCGCCGAGCGCGACGTCCGGCGTGTATTGCAGCAGGGCCAGCGCGGCGCCTTCCAATGCCGCGCCTTCGGCCGCCAGGTCGCGGTCCAGCAAAATGGCGTGCGGCGCCAGGGCATTGGCGCCGGCGCGGCGCATGCCCAGGGTAATGCCATGGCTGGCGGCAGCCGGCGTCAGGGCCATGACGCATTCCTGCTCGATGACCGCGCATGCCGTGACCTCCAGGGGCCACGGCGGATGCAGGGCATCAAGCGCCAGCCTCGGCAGGTAGACGGCGATCCAGAGTTGCATGGTGATCGAAAACAAGGTCGTGCGTGGGCCGTGCGATGTCCCGCACGGGCGCGCGCCGGTCCAGTGCGATATACAGGGAATGTCCGCACACCGGCCCGCGGCGCTTGACGATATCCACCTGCAATCCGTCGCCGGCCGGCGCCAGCGCCAGGCGCAGTGGCGCCGGCGATGCCTGGGCGCCGGCGCGCGCCGGACGCAGGCAGAAGAACAGGGTGGCGCCGGTCTGCGCCGCAAGATGCAGCCGCCGCAGGGATTCCGGCTGCGCCTGCGGCAGCCAGCACAGCAGGGCGGCGCAGCTGCCGTTTTTCAGCACCTGTTCCGCCGACCACAGGGCATCCGCCGGGCGTTCCGGGTTTACCCACAGCAGCCGGGCGGGGTCCAGCCCCCAGCTGGTCCATGCCGCGATATTGGGCACGCAGGGCGGCTGGACCAGTACGATGCTGCCTTCCCTGTCCAGGGCCTGCAACGCCGGCCGCAGCAGGCGTATTTCACCGATGCCGGGGCGCGGCAGCAGCAATTCGTTCAAGGCCGAGGGCGGCCAGCCCCCGCCGGGCAATTCCTTTTCCAGATCCGGATACCCCGTCGGCACCGCCGCCCGCGCCGTGCGCGCGAACTGCGTCCCCCGCCACAGGGCGGGATGGATCTGTTCGGGCGGCGGCATGGAAAGCGACGGCATGACGGCGGAGCAAGGGCGGAAACGCCCGGCGGTAAGGGCCGGGCGCAACGGTTGGGAGCAGTGATCTACTGGACAAATATACAGTAAAAATCCCGCGAAACCGTATCGGCTTGCAAGCCCGCGCCAAGGTAGAGCAGGGGCGCTATATGCTGTGATTCACGTCCTTCATGGAAACGTCGGCGTACCATCTATTGAACTTCGACGGTTCGGCGTCATCTCATTCGCATTGACGGGAGGATTCCCTATGCGCTCCATCTACTCAAAGTCCATCGCCGGCTCGATGCTGCTGTCCGCCTGCCTGCTCCTGGGCGGCAACGCCCATGCGGCGGAGGCCACGCCCGATCAGGTGTACCAGGCCGCGCAGGCGGGAAATTATCGCGAAGCCCAGGCGATGATGGACCAGATCCTGCGCGATCATCCGAACAGCGCCAAGGCGCATTTCGTGGAAGCGGAATTACTGGGCAAGCAAGGCAAGCTGCAGCAGGCCCAGGCGGAACTCAATACCGCGATCCGCCTGGATCCCAGCCAGAATTTCGCCCGTCCGGGCGCCGTGGACGAACTGCGCAGCCTGATCGCTTCGAACGGCAACGCATCGCGCGCGCAAGGCACGTTTTCCGGCATTCCCTGGGGGATGGTGCTGGCGATCGCCGGGCTGTTGATCGTCGTGTCCCTGGTCATGCGCGCACGCAGGCGCGCCAACGGCGCGGCCGGACCCTATGGCGGTCCCAACGGCGGCTACGGTCCCATGCGTACGTCCTCGCCTTACGGGCCTAATGGGCCTAACGGACCCTACGGGCCGCAAGGCGGGGCTCCCGGCGCTCCCCAGGGCGGCTACGGCTATCCCGGCGGCGTCGCTCCTGGACAGGCCGGTCCCGGCATGGGCTCGGGCATCCTCGGCGGCCTGGCGACCGGGGCGGCGGTGGGCGCCGGCGTGGTCGCGGGAGAAGCCCTGATGGACCGCGTCCTGCATCGCGGTTCGGACAATGCAGGCAATATCGGCAACGTCGATCCCGCGCGCGGCGCCGGCGCGGCGACTACCGGCGAACAAGGCTATGACATGGGCGGCAACGATTTCGGCCTGCGCGATGCCAGCTCCTGGGACGATGACGAAAAACGCAAGCTCGCCAACAACGACGGCGGCGACAACACCTGGAACGTGGGCAATCCCTGGGACGATGGTGGTTCTTCCAGCGATGGCGGTTCCTGGGACGACGGCAGCAGCAGCGGATCCGACGATTGGACCTGAGCAGGTCCGCACACGAAAGGATGTCGATATCCAAAGCCGGCGCAAGCCGGCTTTTTTACGCCCGCTGTCCATGTCCGCTGACGGGACCGTTCAGGCGACCCGGTCGGCGACCCGGTCGGCAACTCGGCAGGCGACCGTGCACGCGACTGTTGACACGCTACTCAAGCGTGTATATCGTACGATATATGTCTTACGATATAGAGGACGTCATGAACTTTCCTTTCCATCATTGGTTTTTCATGCGCCGCGCCATGGGCGGCATGGGCATGGGCGGCTGGGGCATGCATCACGGCATGGTCGGCCGCCACGGCGGCGGTCATCGCGGGCGCCACGGCCATCGCGGCGATGACGGCGATCACGACGGCGGCGATCGCGGCTGGATACGCGGGCGCAAGTTCGGCGGCGACGAACTGCAGCTGATGCTGCTGGGCATCCTGGAAAAAAATCCCAGCCATGGCTATGAGTTGATCAAGGCCCTGGGCGCGATGAGCAGCGGCTTCTACACACCCAGCCCCGGCATGATCTATCCCGCGCTGACCTACCTGGAAGAAATCGGCTACGCCACCGTTGAACTCGAAGGCAGCAAGAAGCGCTATCACCTGTCGGAAGAAGGCCGCGCGCATCTGGACGCCAACCGTGACAGGCTCGACATGATGTTCGGCAAGCTCAAGCACGTGGCCCGGAAAATGGAATGGATGCGCCGCGCGTGGACGGGCCAGCCCATGGAAGCCGGCCCGGAAGGCGAAGACGTCGCCACCGGCTGGGTACCCGAACTCGTGCAGGCCAGGCAGGCGCTGAAGCAGGCCGTATTCCGTCGCGACGACGCGGACCCCGCGGAACAACGCCGCATCGCCGCCATCCTGATGCGAGCAGTGCGGGAAATCGAAGGCGACGGCACGGAGCAAGCATGACGACACTCGAACTCTCCGTGCAACGCGTGCGCCATGACTTGAAGATGCGCATGCTGCAAGTCGTCCGCACACGCCTCGTCTCACCGCAACTGCTCTGCGTCACGCTGACCGGCGAAGACCTGCGCGGCTTCGTGTCCGCCTCGTTCGACGATCACGTAAAGGTCTTTTTCCCCGAACCTGGGCAGGACCGGCCCGTCCTGCCCATCGTCGGTCTGGAAGGCATCTCCATGCCGGCGGGCGCACCGCGTCCGGCCGCGCGCGACTACACGCCGCGGCGCTACGACGCCGACGCCAATGAACTCGATATCGAGTTCGTGCTGCATGGCGACGGCCCCGCGTCCAGCTGGGCCGCGCAGGCCCGTCCCGGCCAGTTCATCGGCGTGGGCGGGCCACGCGGTTCCTTCATCGTGCCCATGGCCTTCGATTGGCATTTGCTGATCGGCGACGAAACCGCCTTGCCGGCCATCGCGCGCCGCTTGCAGGAATTGCCCGCATCGACGCGCGCCATCGCCATCATCGAGGTCGCCGACGCCAAGGCGGAAATCCCGCTCCCCTCGCGTGAGGGCATCACGCTGCAATGGCTGCATCGCGATGGCGCCCCGGCTGGCGATCCCGCGCGGCTGGAACAAGCCGCGCGCCAGCTGCAATTGCCCGCGGGAGAAGGCTATGTCTGGGCGGCCGCCGAATCCGTCGCCGCCAAGGCCGTACGGCGCGTGCTGGTGGACGAACGCGGTATCCCCAAGAACCGCATCCGCGCTTCCAGCTACTGGAAGCGCGGCGCGTCCGGGGTACACGAAACGCTCGAGGATTGACCCGCTAGCCGATCTTCAGGTTCGTCGCCTTGATGATCTTTCCCCACTTGTCCTTTTCCGAAAGGATGAAGCGCTGGAATTGCTGCGGGGTATCGCTGACCAGGTCCACGCCGGTGGCCTGGAACTTGGCGATGACGGCGGGGTCGGCCAGCGCCTGGCGCACCGCCGCGTTGATCCGATTCACGATCTCCGGCGGCGTATGCGCCGGCGCGACAAGCCCGAACCACGCGTCGGATTCGAAGCCGGGCACCGTTTCCGCGATGGCGGGTATGTCCTTCATGCTCGGCAGGCGGTGGCTGGATGCCACGCCCAGGGGTTGCATCGTGCCCGCCTTGACCTGCGGATAGGTGGTGGGCGAGTTGTCGAACATCACCAGGATCTGCCCGCCGATCAGGTCGGTCGCCGCCGGTGCGCTGCCCCGGTAGGGAATATGCTGCAGATCGATGCCCGCATCGTGCTTGAGCAGTTCCATCGTCAGATGGCTGGTCGTGCCGCTGCCTTGCGAACCGTAGGCGACCCGGCCAGGATGCGCCTTGGCATAGGCGATCAGTTCGGCGACGGTCTTGAAAGGCGCCTTCACGTTCGACACCAGCATGATCGGCACCGAGGCCAGCAACGATACGGGCGCGAAGTCCTTGATCGGATCGTAGCCGGGGCTGGCATACAACTGCTGGTTGATGCTCAAGGGACCGGCGCTGGAGACCAGCAAGGTGTAGCCGTCGGGCTTGGCGCGCGCGACATAGGCGGCGCCGACGTTCCCGCCGGCGCCCTGGCGGTTCTCCACGATCACCGATTGCTTCAGGATGGGGCCGAGCTTCTCGGCCAGCACGCGCGCGATCACATCGGTGGTGCCGCCGGGGGGAAAGGGGACGACGATATTGATGGTCTGCGCTGGCCACGTTTCCGCCGCCCAGCATGACGTTGACGAAAGGACGCAGGCCATCACAGCGGCCGTCATCGCGTGCCGCAGCTTCTTCAACATGGTTTGTCTCCGTGATTGTCTATTTTTTATGTGCCGCCGATGTTGGTTCAGAACCCGTAAAGCCTGGCCGGGTTCTCCACCAGCATCTTGCGTTGCACCTCGGGGTCCGGCGCCCATAGCGGGATCAGATCCACCAGGTCGCCATCGTTCGGCATCGGGACATCGCATATCGGATGCGGCCAGTTGCTGCCCCATATCAGCCGATCCGGCCAGCGCCGTACGCACTCGTGGATCATCGGCAGCATGTCGTCGTGCGGATAAGGTTGGCTCGACAAGCGGTACAGGCTGGCCAGCTTGATCCATACGCGTCCGCTATCCATCAGCCCGGCCAGTGCATGGAACGCCGGGCTCCGGACGCCTTCGTCGGCGCGTATGCGGGCCAGGTGGTCCAGCACCACATCGACGCGCTGCGCGCGCAGGCGTGGAGCCAGGTCCACCAACTCGTCGGATTTCTTGAAATGCAGCACCAGATGCCAGCCCATCTCGCGGGCTTCCGCGGCCAGGGCATCGAAGGCGTCGAAACCGACGCCGCCACCGACCACCGTCGACATGCGGTAGCCGCGCATCCCGAGTTCGTGCATGGCTACACGTTCCTTGACTGGTCGGCCCGGCGGGATCACCGCCACGCCGCGCGCGCGCGGACCCATGCGCCGCAAGGCATCCAGCGTGGCTGCATTGTCGGTGCCGTGCGCACCGCCATGCACGATTACCGCGCGGTCGATGCCCAAGGTCGCGAGCAGCTTTTCGTAGTCCTCCACGGTGCAGTCTTCCGGCGTGTAGCTGCGTTCCGGCGAGTAGGGGAAGCGGTGCGCCGGGCCGAAAATATGCGCGTGGCAATCGCAGGCGCCTTGCGGCATCTGGAAGCGCGGCTTGCGGGTTTCACGGTCGGGGCCGGGGCAGGCGTGCATGGCGCGCCCCGTCATTCCGTCGCGCCGGCGGCCGCCTGCGCTTCGCGTTCGGCAATGCGCGCCAGCATTTCCGCGCCGCGATTGGCCGCGGAAACGCCGCGGAAGATGTACGCCATGCTCACCACGGCCTGCATCTCTTCCCAGGTCGCGCCGGCGCGGCGCGCCGCGATGCCGTGGATCATGGCGGCATCGCTCAATTCCACCACCAGCATGCCGAAGATCATCAACTGCGCTGTCTTGGTGTCGAAGCAGGCGGGGTTCATCGCGTGCGCGCGCACTTCTTCCTGCAGGCGCACCACTTCGGGATCGAGCGCGCCGGTCACCACCAGGCGCGATTCCACGCGTGGCGGCAGGTAGCCCAGCAGGGCACGGTACGAATCCGCCAGTTGCGCCATGCTTTCGTGCGGTTGGCCCATGGCCTTGCTGGCGATCTCTTTGTCGATACGAGCTGACATTCTGCGTTCCTCGATACGCGGCGTCGGGCGCCGGAGCGGCTATCTTTCGCCAACAAATAATCGAAGTCAACAGAAAAATCGATTTTATTTGATAGATCGATCTTGGCGTGAACCGAGGTAGAATCCTTCCAGACCTGGACCCGCCGCTCGTATGAAGAACCTCCTGGAAGCACCTGCCGTCGACACCGATGCCGGAACCGGCTCGTCCCTGACGGCGTCTGTCGCGATCCAGGTGCGAGCGGCCATCCTGCAGGGCATCTATGCGCCCGGCGCCAAGCTCAGGCTGGACGATCTACGCCGCGAGTACGGCGTCAGCCTGAGTCCGCTGCGCGAAGCGCTGACCCGGCTGGCGGCGGAAGGCCTGGTGCAGATCACCGACCAGCGCGGCTACCGCGTCGCGCCGGTTTCCGCCGCCAATCTGCTGGAGGTCACCAAGCTCCGCATCCAGCTGGAAGTCATGGCCTTGACCGAATCCCTGGCGAAAGGCGACGACCGCTGGGAAGACAGCCTGGTCGTCGCATACCATCGCCTGGGCCGGCTGGAACGGGAAGGCACGCGTGACGAACGCTGGGAAAAAGCTCATCGCGCGTTTCACCTGACCCTGTTCGCCGCCTGTGGCATGCCCTTGCTGCTGCGTTTCTGCGGCACCCTGCACGATCTCAGCGATCGTTACCGGCGCCTGTTCCTGGTGCGGCATGCGCCCGACGCCAACGTGCCCGACGAGCACCAGGGTATCTTCGACGCCGCCATGGCGCGCGATGCCGCTCGCGCGGCGCAGATATTGACCCGTCACCTGGAGCGCACGGGCCGCAACGTGATGGCTATCCTCAACGAAGCGCAGGCTGCGGATCCCGCACCGTATCGATGAAGCGGGCCAGCACGGGGTTGGCCGCGTGCTTGCTGGAGGAGAACACCAGCGGCATGTCGATCGACAGGTCGCTCAGGCGCGCGAACCGGGCCAGCGCGGGCGGACGTCCCAGGTTGGCCGAATTGACGATGGCCGCGCCTATGCCGGCGCATACCAGCGCCAGCATGGCCGCCTCGGTCGAGACTTCCTGCACGACGCGCAGCGTCACCCCCAGTTCCTGGCAACTGCCGATCAGCTTGTCGAAATACAAGGGATAGACCGCGCGCGGGAAGGTCACGAACGGCCAATCGGCGATGTCGCGCAAGGCCACGCTTGGAAGTTCGCCCGTGCCTTTGCCGGCGTTCGCGCCCGCGCCAGCGCCCGCGTCGCCGTTCCCGGTGGATGCGATGGGTAGCCGCCACGCCAACGGCGCGGCGAGCAGCACGTTTTTCGTCCCGAGCGGCAGGGCATCGAATGCGTCAGGCAGCGGGCCGTACTGGTAGACGAAGCCGCCGTCGAGCGTACCCGCTTCGATCTGCTGCAATTGATCGGGCGTGTTCATCGGGATCAACTCCATGCGCACGTCCGGGACTTCCAGCTGGAATCGCCGGAAGATATCGGGAACGATGCCGTCCCAGGCGCTGTTCTCGACGAAGCCCAGCCGCAGATAGCCCTGCGCGCCCGACGACAGGCGCCTGGCCGTGCGCGCGGCCGCTTCCAGATGGGCGATGGCGGCGCGCGCCTCGCGCAGATATGCCTGTCCGGCCACGGTCAACTTCAGCCCGCGCGGGGTGCGCTCGAACAGCATCAGGCCCAGCTCTTCTTCCAGGTCCTGGATCTGCCGGGAAATCGCCGGTTGGGTGACGTGTATGCGCTCCGCCGCGATACGGATGCTGCCCGACTCGGCGGCGGCGATGAAATAGCGTAGATGCCGTAGTTCCATCTGTTGCCTCGATGCCATTGCTATCGGGCAACGATGATGCCACAGCGCGCCGGCCTACGGTTTCAGGCCGTCCAGGCTGTATGCCACGGGCAGCCAGCGATAGCCCTGGCCGGCGCGCTGCACATGGCCAAGTCCGGGGAAGGGGATGTGCGCGCCGCCCACCATATAGCCGTCGCGGGCCGCTTCGTCGAAGGCCTGCTTGCGGGCGCGCGCGGCGTCGGCCGCCGCGACGTCGAACTGGATGGTCACGTCCGGGCGACCGAACTGCACTTCTTCGGCATGGACGATGTCGCCCCAGAGCTCCAGCCGGTGTCCATCGCTTTCCACCAGATATCGGGTGTGCCCCGGCGTATGTCCGGGCTGGGCGACCGCGCGTATGCCGGGCAGTATCTGCGCGCCGCTGGCGAAAGGCTTGAGTCGGCCGGCCTGCGCGTAAGGATCAAGCGATTGATGCGCCTGCTCGAATACATGGCGGTCCTTCTCCGGCGCCTTGGCTGCGTTGGCGGGATTGAGCCAGTAATCGGTGTCGTGCTTGTCCACAAAGACATCCGCATTGGGGAACAGCATGCGCCCCTTGACGGTCAGTCCGCCCGAGTGATCGCCATGGATATGGGTCAGCAGCACCATATCGATGTCCGCCGCGTCGTAGCCCGCCGCCTTGATGTTGCGCAGCAACTGGCCACCGCCACGATTGCCGAAGAAGTCGCCGGCGCCGGTGTCCACCAGGACGAGGTGGGTACCGGTATGGATCAGGAAGGTATTGATGGACGTTTCCACCGGCTCCGAGCGATGCGCGCGCGCAAGGTCGGCCCGGGTCTGTTCGGGCGGCGTTTGCAGGAGCTTGTCGAGCGGTATGGCGATGGTGCCGTCGGAAACACCGGTGACTTCGAACTGTCCCAGCATCATGCGATAGAACCCGGGCGCCTGGGTTCGCACCTGCGGCGGGACCGTAGGGCTTGCCTTGCCCGCATCCGGCGCCACTCCCTGGGCCCAGGCGGCTGCCTGGATGCCGGACAGCGATATGGCGGCCGCGAGGACGGCCAGTTTCACGGCGGAAGCCGCGCTTGCGCGGCGGGTCGAAGCTGCGGTGAATTTCATGCGATATCCCTCGTTCCAGGTCAAATCGCGGCGCGGCCCGCGGCCACGCTCTCGGTGCGGATGACGGGTTCCATGGATGCCGCGCGGCGCGTTGCGATCCAGTACAGCAGTGCGCTCAGCGCCGCGGCTATCGTGCCGACGATGGCCAGCGCCGTGGCCAGGCCGGTATGCGGGTCCGCCAGCCACTCGTTGATTCCCCCGACTGCGTAGGGACCGAGACCGCCGCTGATCGCATTGGTCAGGAACACCAGCAACGCGAGCGAACGGCCGCGCATGCGATTGGGTATGGCGATCTGCAAGGGCACCGGCGCCAGTGCCATGACGATGCTGGCGGCGTAGGCGCACAAGCCGTACAGCGCCAGGGTCAGGGTCAGGGATGGCGCCAGGGGAGCCGCGCAAGCCACCGGGATCAGCAGCGTCGCGGCCCAGGCGGCGATGCGCAACACCTTGCGCAAGGCGCCGGCATCGCTGACCTTGCCGACCAGGAAGCTGGCGCTGACGACGCCGGCCATGCCGCCCACCATGTAGATCGGTCCCGCCAGCTTGCCCACTTCGCTGGCGCTGAGCCCGAACCGGCGGATGATCATGGTCGGAAACCAGGCCGAATGCGAATAGAACAACAGGATCAGCGCGACATAGCCGAAGAAGTAGGGCAGGCAGAAGCGGTTGCGAACGAACAGCTCACGCAGGACTTCTTGGAAAGGTGGCGCGCCCTCGGATGCGCCGACTGGCACGCCGCGCCGCGCGGGCTCCTTGATCGTCAGCGCGACCAGCGCGGCCAGCACCAGGCCGGGCAACCCGAGGACGAAGAACACCATCTGCCAGGGGTGCAGCTCATGCCGCGCCAGCCATGCGGAAGCGTCCGGGGCCGCCATCCAGCCCAGCAGCGCACCGCCGCCCAATAGCGCGACCCCGCCGCCCACGTAGGGCCCCAGCATGAAGATACTGCTGGCCCGCGCCACCTTGCGCGGTGGAAACAGGTCGCTGAAGATCGACAGCGCCGCCGGGCTCAGCGCGGCTTCGGCGATGGCCGTGCCGGCGCGCCACACCAGCAGTTCCCCGAAACTGGTCGCCGTGCCGCACATCGCCGTCGAGATCGCCCAGATGGCCACACAGGCCGCGCTGAGCATGACGCGGTTGGAGCGGTCCACCATCCGCGCCACGAACACGCCCGCCGTGGCGTAGCACAGCGTGAACGCGATCCCTTGCAACAGGCCGATCTGCGTGTCGCTCAGCGCCAGGCTGGCCTTGAGCGGCTGCACCAGGATGCTGACCACCTGCCGATCGATATAGGAGAACACGAAGCAGAGGAAGAACATCCCCACGACGTAGCCATGGGATATCGAACCGGTCTCCGCCATCGATCCGGCGCGTGTACCGGCGCCAACGGCGGGGAATTGCGCCGGCGCGGTGGCATGCGCTTGCGGCGGACTCGTCGACGCGGTATCGGCGGGCGTATCGCTATTTGTCATGGCATCACCATTGGGCGGGGGACGCGAGCAGGGCGATGCAATCGCCCGGTTCGACGCGTGCATAGGTCCGTGCGCACACCACCATGCCGGCGCCCGCAAAATGCAGTTCGCGGGCGGGTTCCCACGGTGAGTGCGGATCGAACAGGCGCCCGGCCAGCTGGCCGGCCTCGACCTGCTGCCCCAGACGGAAGCAGGGTTCGAACACCCCATGGCGCGGCGCGAACAGATAATGCCGCGCGCCGTCCACGCGGATCAAGGCGGTGCGGCGCGGCGGCGCGGGCGGATGGTCGTCGACCGTCAGGCCGGCGGCATGCAGGAAGCGGCGCACGCCGTCCTCCACGATGGCCACGCCATCCACGCTACAGGTCGCGGCGCCGCCGAACTCGCCGCACAGGAACAGCGTGCCATGGCGCTCGGCCGCCGCGCCATAGGTGCGGTCCTCGCCCAGCAGGTCCATGATCATCGTATGCGGCGCGGCGAAGGCATCGACCAGCTTCAGGAATTCGGCATGCCGCGTGTCGTCGCCGGGCAATGCCGCCAGCAGCGTGGGCATGTGATTGAACGACGCGCCGCCCGCGTGCAGGTCCAGCGCGATGTCCGTGCGCGGAAAGAGCTCGGTGTCGACGTAATGCGCGATCATGGCCGTCAGCGAGCCATTGCGCTCGCCCGGGAACATCCGGTTCAGGTTGCCACGGTCGATCGGCGACGTGCGCGAACCGTTCAGGAAGGCCGGGAAGTTCAGGGCCGGAATCACGATCAGCCGGCCGCGTATCCGCATGTCGGGCATGCGCCGCAGCAGCTTCATCAAGGCCACGGGACCTTCGTATTCGTCGCCATGGTTGCCGCCCGTCAGCAGCACGGTCGGGCCCGTGCCGTGTTTCAGCACCGCGACCGGCGTCGGGATGTGGCCATAGGCCGAACGATCCTGCGAATACGGGATGCGCAGGAAGCCGGTCTGGAAACCTTCGCGGTCGTAGTCGACGTCGGTCGAGATCAACGATTTGCGCGCGTGCGCCGTGGATGCGGGCGGCGGCGCCGCCTGGATCGTGGGTTCGAGCAGGGTGGGGGGCATGTCCTCGTCTCCTTGCGATGTGCGGGCGCTGCGTGTCGACTTGGCCCATGCGCCAACTATTCACGATCCGGGGTATGCCGGCAATTTCCGATTACTGGGGGTAGTGATGCATTTAATGCATCACTTAGGGAAAGTATCGAGGTCGCGCATAATGGGGGACTTCGCCCGGCTGCTTCCATACCGGCGGCTTACCGCCGGCGGAACCCGGGCCGCCAAACGGAGAGCCATCGCCATGTTCCAGGACTTCGATCCGCACCGCCCTGAACCTGCCCGCGAGAACGTGGACGCCATGAAGGGCGCCGCGGTGCTGGAATTCGGCGCCAACTGGTGTCCCATCTGCCAGGGCACCCAGCCCATCATCAAGGCGGCAATGAACCGGCACGCGGACGTCCAGCACATCAAGGTGGAAGACGGAAAAGGCAAGCCCCTGGGCCGTTCCTACAAGGTCAAGCTATGGCCCACCCTGGTCTTCCTGCAGGATGGCCAGGAAGTCGCGCGGCTGGTGCGGCCGCAAGACGAGGCCGATATCGAAAACGCGCTGGCGGGCCTGCGGACCGGCGGCTGATCGCCGCGAAACACCTGATCGGAGAGCTTCGGTATGCCACCTTCCAGGCGTTGGCTGGAACGCACCGCCATGCTGCGGCTGGGCAGCATGGCCACCTTGCTGTTCATCCTGATCCTGAGCGTCTTCATCGCGCCCGTGATCCTGCCGCCGGATTCAACCGCCGGCCAGATCGTCGAAGACGTCCTGATTTCCTTGATCCTGCTCTGCGGCGCCGTCGCCGTGTCCGATCGGCGGCTGGCGTTCATCCCGCTCACGCTGGTGGCGGTGGTCGTGATCGGCGTGCGCTGGGCCGGCTGGTTCATGCCGTCCGGCTCCGCCGAGCTGCGCGCCTTCGCCTTGTTGTTTGCCTTGCTGATGCTGGCGCTGGTGATATGCGCCAAGGTCTTCGGCAAGGGTGCGCAGGTGCGCGACCGCCTGTGGGGTGCCATCGTGCTCTACATGCTGCTGGGCGTCATCTGGGCCGCCGCGTACGAGATCGTCAACCTGCGCGTGCCCGGCGCCTATACCGGCATGGACGCGCAGACCAATCTCGGCTATCCCTGGGTGTGGATCTACTTCAGCTTCTCGACGCTGACCACCGTGGGCTACGGCGACATCACGCCGATCGCGCGCGTCGCGCGCTCCCTGTCGAACCTGGAAGCGCTGATCGGGCAGCTGTATCCCGCCATCGTCCTGGCGCGGCTGGTGTCCCTGCCGGCGGAAGACACGCGGTCGGACGACGCGTAGCGCGAGTGCCTGGGCCGCGGCGTCTTCGGGGCCCCGTCGCCTCCGTTGCACGGTCATAGGCGATCCGTCGCCAGCTGCCGGAACAGGGTAGCCGGTTGACGCTGCCGGCGCAGACGGATAATGTATCGTATATGATCGATAATATATAGGATGGAGCACGTGAAGGTCGTCTTCCTGCTGTTCGACTCGCTGAACCGGCACGCCCTGTCCTGCTACGGCAAGGCCGGCATTCCCACGCCCAATTTCGATCGGCTGGCGGCGCGCTCGGTTACCTTCGACTCCCATTTCGTCGGCAGCCTTCCCTGCCTGCCGGCGCGGCGCGATATCCAGACCGGCCGGCTCAACTTCCTGCATCGGGGCTGGGGTCCGCTGGAGCCCTTCGATCACTCGCTGGCCGGCATGTTGCGCGACAGCGGCGTCTACACGCACCTGATCACCGATCACTATCACTACTTCGAAGATGGTGGCGCCGGCTTCCATGGCCGCTATTCTTCCTGGGAATTCATCCGGGGGCAGGAAAAGGACAAGTGGCGCCCCGCGCTGAATCCGAATGCCAGCGCCTATGCCGAGCGGTATCACGAGCGCATGCACGACTTCTCGGAAGACATCAATTCCAAGCTGCCGTATTTCGTGAACCGGGAATACCTGGAGTCGCGCGGCGACTTTCCGATGGCGCAGTGCTTCGAATCGGCGAACGAATTCCTGCGGAATCATCACGCGGACCAGCCCTGGCTGCTGCATCTGGAGTGCTTCGATCCGCACGAACCCTTCTTCGCGCCCGAGCAGTTCCTGCGGGACTTTCCCGAGGCGCTGGGCGGCAAGATCTTCGACTGGCCTGCCTACGGACGCGTGGACATCGATCCCGCGCTGTTGAAGACGCTGCGCGCCAACTACCACGCGCTGGTACAGGCCTGCGACCATTACCTGGGCACGCTGCTGGACACCTTCGACCGGTTGGACCTGTGGAAGGACACCTGGCTGATCATGTCCACCGACCACGGCCTGCTGCTGGGCGAGAAGGAATACCTGGGCAAGAACCGTCCGCCGTTCTTCAACGAAGTCGCGCATATCCCGTTGACGATCGCGGCACCGCCGGCGTCGGGCATCCAGCCGCGCCATGAATCGGCCCTGACCCAGACCATAGACCTGATGCCCACCATGCTGGACATCTTCCAGCGGCCCATCCCCGCCGAGGTCACCGGCCATAGCCTGCTGACCGTCATGCGGGACGGCAAGCCGGTGCGCGCCGCCGATGGCGCGGTGCCCGGCGCCATCTACGGCCAGTTCGGCGCCGCGATCAACTACACCGATGGCCGCTACACCTACTTCCTGTACCCGGCGGTCCCCTTCGAAACCGATCTGTTCCAGTACACGCTGATGCCGGCGCACATGCGCACCTTCTTCGAAGCCAAGGAGTTCGAAGGCGCGGAGCTGGTGGGCCCATTGCCCTTCACGCAGGGCTACCCTGTCATGAAATTGCCCATGCGGGCGGACGCCAAGGCGAACATGACACGGCGCTATCCCTTGCTGGAAGCCAGGACCGTCCTTTATGACCTGCGCGACGATCCCGAACAACGCCAGCCGTTGGACGCGCCGGAGATCGAGCAGCGCATGCGGGCGGCGGTGGCGGCACAATTGCGCGCCAACAATGCGCCTGCTGAAATGCTGTCGCGCTACGGACTGGCCGAGGTGCGCCCATGAACAGCCGCCAGGCCGACCTGAATCTCGTGCAGCCCCGCAGCCTGGCCGACCAGATCCATGCGGAAGTGCTGCGGCTCATCGCCGCGGGCGCGTTCCAGCCGGGCATGGCCATCGGCATCGCCGAACTGGCGCGGCGTTGCGGCGTCAGCCAGACGCCCGTGCGCGAAGCCCTGGCGCGGCTGGCGGCGGAAGGGCAGTTGAGCTTTACCCGCAACATCGGCTACCGGCTGCCCGAAGCGCCCACCATGAAGCAGTACACCGACTGGGCGGTCGCGCGCGTCGTCGTGGAATCCAACGCGCTGCTGTATATCCTGGGGCCCATCGACACCCGGCTGCTGGATGAAGCTCAAAAGATCAATGAACAGATCCGCGCGTCCGAATTCGGCACCACGGCAGCCGGTATCAGGAAGTTCAGCGAGCTGAACTGGCGCTTTCACGCCGCGCTGATCGGCCTGGCGCGCAACGATATGCTGGCCGACGTGCACGCGCGGCTTTACGCGTCGCCCCAGTTCTCGCGCATTTTTCTCGGGCGCGGCGTATCGAACCAGGCCGAGGTCGTGGCGGAACACGAGCGGGTGCTGGCGGGCTTGCGCGTGGGCGATCGCCGCGCCGCGGCGGACGCGCTGCGCGACCATATCGTCGACAGCCTGGAGCGCGACGCGCGGCTTACGCATCTGTCGGGGTCGATCCGTCGCGCCCTGCGTGGCGAACCGCCCTTGGATGATCCGGACACGGCCGATAGAAGCTGATCCGTGAACAAAAACCAGGAGACAAGCATGACGAACCGACTGCAAACCCTGTTGGCCGGCGCGGCCTGCATCATGGGCGCGATGGCGCCCGCCTTGGCCCAGGCTTATCCGGACCATCCGATCACATTGGTCGTCGGGTTCCCGCCTGGGGGCGGCGTGGATCTCGTGGCGCGGCCCTTGGCCGAGCGCCTGTCCAAACAACTGGGCCAGCCCGTCATCGTGGAGAACCGTGGCGGCGCGGCAGGCAACATCGCGATGGACTATGTCGCGCGCGCCCGTCCCGACGGGTACACCCTGATGATAGGCAACCTGGGCATGCTCAGCGCGAATCCCTTGCTCTATCCCAATTTGAACTTCGATGTCGCCAAGAGCTTCGCGCCGGTGGCGCGCCTGGTCGTGACGCCGCTGCTGGCCATCGTGCCGGCCAAACTGCCCGCCACCAGCATGAAGCAGTTCGTGGACCTGGCAAAGCAGGAGCCGGGCAAGATGTTCTTCGGCTCCGGCGGCACCGGCAACATCAACCATCTGGCCGTCGAACTGCTCAAGATGCAGACCGGCGTGCAGATCACCCATGTTCCCTACAAAGGCAGCGCGCCGGCCCTGACCGCCCTGGTCTCGGATGAAGTGCAACTGGACATCGACGGGTTGAATATCCTGCTGCCCCAGGTGAAGGGCGGCATGGCGAGGGCGCTGGCCGTCACGGGAGAAAAGCGCGCGCCGGCCTTGCCGGACGTGCCGACCATGAAAGAGGCGGGCTTTCCGGGAATGACGGTCTACGGCTGGCAGGGCGTGTTCGTCCCCGCCGGGACGCCGCAACCCATCGTCGACCGGCTGACCGGCGAAGTCGAAAAAGCCCTCAGGGATCCCGCGCTCGCCCAACGCCTGTCGGAGCAGGGCACGGACCCGGCTTTCCAGAACGCGGCGGATTTCCAGAAGTACATTACCGCCGAGCAGGAGCGTTGGGGCAAGGTGATCAAGACCGCGAACATCAAGGTGGAATAGCCGGGCGGTTAGGTAGGTGAGGCAGGTCTGGCCGGTCAGGCCGCCTTTGCCTGCGGCCTGTCGGTGGGGATCCGGCCTTCGCCCAGCTGCCGCCACACCAGCGCCGACAGCCAGGTGATCAGCCCCACGCACACGAAGGACCACGTGAAAGCGGGTTGCAGGTGCCGTTCCGGCCCCGCCAGCAGCGAGACCAGGGCGCCGCCCACCGTCACGCCCA
This sequence comes from Bordetella genomosp. 8, assembly GCF_002119685.1. NCBI lineage: Bacteria > Pseudomonadati > Pseudomonadota > Betaproteobacteria > Burkholderiales > Alcaligenaceae > Bordetella > Bordetella genomosp. 8. The sequence goes on from NZ_CP021108.1 coordinate 2,235,615, forward strand.
GGCCCATCGCCACCATCTGGAACATCGAGAACAGGCTGTTGCCCGGCCCTGCCTGCTGCGGGCTCAGCGACGTCAGCGTGACGCTGTTCATCGCCGAGTACTGCATGGAATTGCCCAGGCCGAAGGCCGCCAGCTGCACGATCTGCAGCCACAGCGGCCAGTCGCGCGAGAACAGCGCGAAGGAAATGATCCAGAAGCCGACGAACAGCGTATTGGCCACCAGGAAGCGCGAATAGCCGTAGCGCTTGATCATGGGCGAGACCCAGGATTTGGATATCGCGCCGGCGGCGGCCACGGGGACCAGCATCAGGCCCGAGTACAGCGGCGTGTAGCCCATCCCCAGCTGCATCATCAAGGGCAGCAGGAAAGGCACGGCCGCCGCGCCGATGCGGCCCACCAGATTGCCGGCGATGCCAACGGTGTAGTTGCGTTCGCGGAACAGGCTCAGCGGGAACAGGGGATTGCGGCGGCCGCGCGCGTGCACGTAGTAGCCCAGGGCCGCCAGCACGCTGAGCGCCAGCAGGCCGATGACCCAGGCGGCCTTGTTGTCGTCCGCCGGCACATCCAGCGCGGTGGAGAACGACACCAGCCAGGTCGCCAGCAGCAGGCAGCCGATGAAGTCGAAACGCGGAGTGTCTTCGCGCGCCTGCGGCGGCATGTGTCGCCGGACGGCCCACATGCCGACCAGGCCGACCGGCACGTTGATCAGGAAGATCCAGTGCCAGCTGAGCATTTCCACGAAGACGCCGCCCAGCACCGGCCCGAAGATCGGGCCGATCTGCCCGCCGATGGCGATGAAGGCCAGGGACGAAATGAATTGGGCGGGCGGCACCGTGCGCAGCACCGTCAGCCGGCCCACGGGCAGCAGCATGGACGCGCCGGCGCCCTGTACCACCCGCGCCATCACCAACTGCGTCGGCGTGGCTGAGCAGGCGCACAGGAAGGATCCCAGCACGAACGCCAGGATGGCGAAGAAGTACACCTTGCGGCTGCCGAAGCGGTCCGCCAGCCAGCCCGATGCGGGCATGATCATCGCCATGGTGATCATGTAGGCGACGACCACGGGTTTCAGGGTCAGCGGAGGCACGCCCAGATCCCGCGCGATGGCGGGCAGGGCGGTGTTGACGATGGTGGTGTCCAACGTCTGCATGAAAAAGCCGGCGGCGACGATCCAGAGTAAAGGGGCGTACGAATCGGATCGAGGCATTGCGGCTCTGCGGGCGAAAAGGGAAAGCACCACAGCCGTCGATCGCCCGTTTCGGGCGGATCGAGGAGCTCTGCGGTAGGTTCCGGATGGACGGGGAAGACCTCCATTCTAAATCGCGCCGCTGAATTTCGCCTGTGGCGCCCGCGGATCGCGTCCGGCGGCCGGCGTCCCGCGTCCCGCGCGTGGCGCGGGCGCGCGCCGGCCCCGCCACCCTGCCGACCTCTGCCTGCTACCGTTGCAGCGCCAGCAGCAAGTCCGCCAGCTCCGCGGTCGGCATCACATCCGCATACTTGCTGGCCATATCGAACAGATTCACCGCGTGCGACACCTGCGAACGGTCGTACACGGCGTCCTGCGGCACCACCACCTTGTAGTTCAGCGCGCAGGCGTCGACCACGGTGGCGCGCACGCAACCGCTGGTCGTGCATCCCGTGACGACCACGGAGTCGACCTGCAGCCCCACCAGGTAGCTGGCCAGCGACGTGCCCTGGAAGGCGCTGGCCTGGCGCTTGGGAATCAGGATGTCGCCTTCGACCGGCGCCACGTCCTTGACGAAGTCGTAGTCAGGGGCGGCCACATCCATCACGCCCGGCACCTTGGCCTCGAACTGGCCGCGATCGTGCGAGAGCTTGGGCGCGACGTGGGGGTACAGCACCGGTGCGCCGATCTTGCGGAACGCCGCCAGCAGGCGGGCGATATGCGGCACCGCGCGCCAGCCGTATTCGCCGCAACTGGTCGACATCGTTTCGATGGCCCGCTCGATGGGCATGGGCTCATAGCACATGGATCGGTACTGCACATCGATCACCAGCAGCGCCGGCCGCCGGCCGATGCCGGTCGGCGCGCCCCAGCCCGCCTTGCGATAGATCTCGAGCTCGTGCTCGGGGATGATGCCATCCCACGGACGGGCGCGTTTTTCCAGGACTTCGGTCATGTTCTCAGATCTCCACGGACGTCGCGTCGTACTGCAGCAGCCAGTCGTAGCGTGCGCGGACGGCTTCGGTCGACCATTGCTTGTTGATATAGGGCCAGGCGGTCTTTTCGTCGCCCAGATCGGGGCTATGGAAGATGCCGAACATGTTCAGCGATTCCGCCTTGGTGCGGTTCGCGCGCTCCACGCGGGCCTGGTCGTAGCGTTGCAGCGCCCCGGGAATGTTGTCGGCCCCTTGTTCCAGGCAGCGCGCCAGGACATAGGCGTCTTCCATCGTCACGTTCACGCCCATGCCCAGGTAGGGCGTCATGGAGTGGCAGGCGTCGCCCACCAGCGTCACCTGGCCCTGCGACCAGGCGTCCAGCGGGTCGCGCACGAACAGGCCCCAGCGGAACAGGTTTTCCGAACCGACGAAGAGATCGATGATGTCCTGGTGCCAGCCTTCGAAGTCCTTCAGCGCATCGGCCAGGTCGCCTTTCTCGGACCACGATTCGGTGTGCCAGGTGTCGCTGTCCACCTGCGCGGAAAAACTGACGAACATGTCGCCGTTGCGCTGGACCGGGTAGGTCGTGACATGCGCGGTCGGGCCTACCCAGGTCGATGCCAGCGGCTCGCGATGCTGCGGCTTGAGCTTGTGCATCGGCGTCAGGCCGCGCCAGGCCAGGGCGCCGGTATAGCGCGCCGGCGCCGGGCCGAACATCGATTGCCGCACACGCGAATGCGCGCCGTCGCAGCCGACGACCACGTCGCCTTCGACATGGCTGCCGTCATCCAGCAGCAGGCGTGCGCGGCCATCGACGGTTTCCGCGCCCACCGAGCGCACGCCGAAATGGACCGCGTCCGGCTTGAGCGCGACCACCGCTTCGTACAGCACGCGCTGCAATTCGGCGCGCAGCACCTGGATCAGGGTATGGTCGGCCTTGGAGTCCGTGTTTCCGCGGTTGTAGACCGATTTGCCTTCGCCGGTCTTCCAGTAGCGGATCAGGCGATCCTGCGGCGGTAGGTTGATGGCATCGAGCTTCTCCTTCAAGCCCAGCGCGGCCATGACCTTGGCGCCGTTGGCCGAGATCCACAGGCCGGCGCCCACTTCGCGCAGCTCCGACGATTGCTCATAAATATCGACGTCCAGGCCTTTCTTCAGCAGCGCGAGCGCCAGCGTCAGGCCGCCCATTCCGGCGCCCGCGATGATCACATGCGTTCGAGCCCGGGTGTTCGTGGAGTCAGACATGGGTTCTCCTATTGATAATTGTGTGGGTTATGGATGAGGTCCATTACGGCCTCAAGAATCTTGACGTAGCCGGTGCAGCGGCAGATGTTGCCGCGCAGGTAATGGCGCACGGTTTCCTCGCTGGGCTTCTCGTGGCGGGCCAGCAGGGACTTCACCGCCAGGATCATCCCGGGCGTGCAGAAGCCGCATTGCAGCGCGCCGTGCGCGATGAAGGCCCGCTGCACGGGATCCAGCCGCTTGCCGTCGGCCAGTCCTTCGATGGTCGTGACTTCGCGGTCATGCGCGTCCGCGCACAGCGTCGTGCAGCTGGACGTCGGGTTTCCGTCCACCAGCACCGTGCATGCGCCGCACACCTGCACGTCGCACGAGCGCTTGGTGCCCTTGAGTTGCAGCCGGTCGCGCAGCACGTCGATCAGCATCTCGCAGGGTTCGACCTCGACCGACGCGGGGGCGCCGTTCAGCTTGAAGTCCACGCGCATCATGGGGAATTCGTTATCGGTCTGGCTCATGGCAGGCAGGCTTTGATGGCTCGTTCGGCAAGAACGGAAACGAGATGGCGCTTGTAGTCGGCACCGCCATGCAGGTCGTCGTGGGCGTCGATCGCTTCCGCGTCGGCGGCGATGGCGGGAGCCAGGTGGCGCCAGATCTCGTCGGCGGGCAGATCGGCGGGCAGTCCGGCCGCGGCGTCCTCGGCGCGCGCCAGCCGCACCGGGCTGGCGGCGATCGCGCCGGCCCACAGGCTCAGGCGCTGCGGGTTGTCCGTCGACCAGACGGCGCCGACGCCCACCGCCGGGCGCTCGGTGTGCCCGAAGGATCGGTAGGCGGAGCGGGTGCCCCGAGATTGCGGCGCGACCTCGATGGCGAGCAGGATCTCGTCATCCTCGCGCGCGGTCACGAACTCGCCCAGGTGGAAGTCGCGGGATGGGACTTCCCGTTCGCCATTCGGTCCCAGCAACACCACCCACGCATCCAGCGCACAGAGCATGGTGGGCGCATCCGCATGCGGCTCGGCGAAGCACAGCACGCCGCCCAGCGTGCCGGCGATGCGCACGCGGATATTCGCGACGTGCTCGCTAAGCTGCGCATAGCCGGGCAGGGACTCGCGGATGATCGGGTCGTTGGCGAGCGTGTCATGCGAGGTCAGTGCGCCTATCGATATCGTGCCGTCGTCCTTCACGCGGACGCCTTTCAGCCTGGTGATCTGCTTCAGGTCGATCACGTGCTGGTATTGCAGCACGTGCGCCTTCAAGGCCACCAGCAGCTCGGTGCCGCCCGCATGGAAGGTCGCGGCGTCGCCGTGCTGGGCCTTCAGCGCGATGGCTTCGTCCAGGCTGGCGGGCCGATGCAGAAAGAATTTCTTGGCGCGCATCAGCCGCCTCGCTTGCCCAGGCTGGCCGCGGCGCCGAGCAGGGGAAGGGCCACCCACCACCAGGGCGATTGGCCGTAGGCGACCGCGCCATGCGCCACGCCGACGGCGACGGCGACATTGATGCCCAGGCGTGGCCACAGGAAGACCAGCTCGGTTGTACCGGAGGATTTGGCGCTGGCCGGTTGCGCGGCGGCGGTGGTCCGCATCGAAGGCGCCGGCGCCGCGACGGGCGTCGTGGCGGACGCGGGGGCCGATGCAGTGGCTGGCCTGGCGGCAGCCGATGCAACTGACGATGCGGCCGGCGACGCAGTTGAAGCCGCCGACGATGCAACGCCACGCGTGGCCGGCGCCGACGCGCCGTCCGCACTCGCGGCGGCGCCGGCATCCGGAGCCATGCTGCCATCCAGATGCGCCAGCTCCGCGCGCAGGCGCGCTTCGAACTCGGCAAACAACTGCTCCGACCGTTTGCGCACGATTGGATATCCCAGCGACGCCAGCCGGCCCGCCACCTGCATGCTCGCGGCGACATCCAGCTTGCACAAGACATCCGAGCCGTCGTGCTGCTCGTCCAGGTTCACCACCATCCGCACATCGATGGTCGTCCCCGTCGCCTTGTCGGTGCCCAGCGCCTTCAGCGCCACCTGTCGTTCGATCTCATAGGACTCGATCTCGATCTGCGTGGGCACTTCCAGCTTGAACGGCCCGATCTTCTGCCGCATCACCGCGGAGAAAGTCTTGAGTTTTTCCACCTCCACGACGTTCTCGCAACCGGGTATCAGCGTGGCCACCCGCTTGACGTCGAAGAAAATGTCCCACAACTGCGAGGCGGTCGCGGGCAGCAATGCGTCGATTCTGAAATCCATGGCGTCGTTGTCTGTTTATCGGTGTTCCCGGCGGCGCGTTGGCCGCCGATCGTTATCGGCTCGATGGAGCCGCGGCGCTTACTTGTCGGTCAGGTTCTTGTCTCGCAACGCGCGCCAGACGCGCTCCGGGGTCAGCGGCAGCTCCTTCAGCCGTATCCCCCATCCCTGGAACAGGGCGTTGGCCACCGCCGGCGCGACGGGGAGGATGGCGCCTTCGCCGCCGCCCCGCGCGCCGAACGGCCCGGGGCCGTCGCCGCTTTCGATCAGCGCCGTGCCCACGTGGTCCGGCACTTCTTCCATGGTCGGCACCTTGTAGTCGAACAGCGTCCCGTTCACGACTTGGCCGTCTTCGTAGATGTATTCCTCGGACAGCGTGTGGCCCAGGCCCATCACCATGGCGCCTTCGTCTTGGCCTTCCGCCGCCTTGGGGTTGATCACATGGCCCAGGTCGGCCGCGCCGCCCGCCCGCAGGACGCGGATCGCGCCGGTGCCTTCGTCCAGCCCTATCTCGAAGGCGCCCGCGCCGGTTTCCCAGAACAGCGGTTGCAGCTTGAATGCGCCGTCCTTGGTGTTCGGGTTCACGCGTCCCACGCCCAGGAACTCGCCGGCCGCCATGCCGTGAAAGCGCCGCAGCAGCTCGATGAAGGGCATCTGGCCATTCGGCCCTTCGACCGCGCCTTCGACCAGCCTGTAGTCATCGGGCGACCCGCCCAGCTCCTGCGCCGCGATATCCCGCACCTGGCGCAGGATGTCCTCGCAGGCGAGTTGCACCGCCAGGCCGATGATCACGGTCGAACGGCTGGCCCCCGTGCCCCAGTCATAGGGCGCCTGCAGCGTATCCGGCTGGGCCACGGCGATCATTCGCAGGGGTTGGTTCAGCGTCTTCGCGGCGATGATGCGCAGCACGCCCCGGCTGCCTTGCCCGATCTCCACCGTGTTCGCGGAGACATTCACAGAGCCATCCGCGCGCAGCCGCACGATGGCGCCACCGATCGGCATAATGCCCGGGTCTGTCGCCCCGACCGCGACGCCCAGGCCGCGCCGGCCCTGGTAAGCGGGTTCCGGCAGATTCTTCAACGTGTCCACCGCGGCGCGCAGCGATCGCCGCATATCGATATCCAGCGGACGCAGGTCGTGCTTGATCGTCTCGCCTTTCTGCGCCAGGTTCAGCATGCGGAACTCGATGGGGTCCACGCCTATCGCATCGGCGATGATGTCCATCTGCGATTCCGTCGCCCACACCGCCTGCGGCCCGCCGATCGAGCGGAAGGCCGCGCCCGGCACGGTATTCGTATAGACGCCGATCGCTTCCAGGCGCAGATTGGGTATGTGGTACGGCCCGATGGCCCGGATCGCGGCCTTCACGGCGATCGCCGGCCCGGTGTCCGCATACGCGCCCCCATTCAGCACCGCGCGCACCGTCTTGGCGACGATCCTGCCGCCGGCATCGACGGCGGTCTTCAAGGTCACTTCCGCATCCAGCCGCCGGCAGGTCAGCATCGATTCGGCGATCGTCAGGCAGATGCGCACGGGTGCTTGTGCTTTCCACGACAGCGCCGCCACCAGCGGATCGATCTTCACCGACGCCTTTCCGCCGAAGCCACCGCCGACGTAGGGCGAGTGCACCCGCACGCAGGCCAGCGGTATGCCCAGCGTCTCCGAACATACGCGCTGGATCGCGGTGGGCGTCTGGCCACCGCTCCAGATTTCCAGCGAACGCGGCGTCCAGTGCGCCAGGCACACATGGGGCTCCATCGCGTAGTGGAACACCATCGGGAAGGTGAAGGTGTCCTCGAACACCCTCACGTCGCCCTGGAATGCCTGGTCGACGTTGCCGCTTTCATAGGACCACTGCTGGAACTGGTTGGTCCCGGGTACCGGTGTGCATTGCCCCCTGAAGTAATAGTCCTTCAGGACCTCCATGTCTTCATGGACCAGTGCCGCGCCTTCGGCCAGTGCTTCCTGCGCGGTAGTGGAGTGCGGCAGCGTCTCATAGCTGACGATGATGGCGTCCAGCGCCGCTTCCGCAGTGGCCTCATCGACCGCGGCCACCGCGGCGACCGGATCGCCCACGTAGCGCACCTTGTCCAGCGCGATCACCGGGCGGTCGCGCAAGGACAGGCCCCAGCGGATCTCGCTGCCCGGCATATCCTTCAGGTCCTCGCCCGTCAGGATGGCGACGACGCCGGGGATGGCCAGCGCGGCGCTGGTGTCCAGCCTGGCGATACGGGCGTGCGGCACCGTGCTGCGCAGGATCTTCCCGTGCAGCATGTTGGGCACTTCCACATCGCTGGCGTACACCGCCGTACCGGTTACCTTCTCCAGGTAATCGGCGCGCGGCTCCGCGCTTAGGGAGAACTGAGGCTTGGCATGCATGGGGTGGTCCCGGGCCTGAGTGTTGTCTGTGGTTACGGCGGCTTCAGTCTTCGAGCGAGATCTTCGAGCGCGCGATCACGTCCTTCCACAAAGCCGTTTCATCGGCCTGGCGCTTCACGACGGCTTGCGGCGTGCTCGACGCGGGTTCCACGCCGACGGCGCCCAGGCGTTCCTTGACTTCCTTGGACGCCATCGTTTTCGCGATCTGCGGCACGACCTTGTCCAGCACGTTCTGCGGCACGCCCTTGGGCGCGTACAGCGCGAACCAGGTCACGGCCTCGAAGCCGGGCAGCACGGTTTCCGCGAGCGTGGGCACGTCGGGCAAGGCTTCCGACCGCTTGGCGGTCGTCACGGCCAGCGCCTTCAGCTTGCCGGTCTTGATGTACGACAGCACCGCGGGGCCTTGCTCGATGGCCATCACCACGCGTTCGGCGATCAGGTCCACCACCATGGGCGAGCTGCCCTTGTACTGGACCGGGAACACATCCACGCCCGCGCGCTGCTTGAACAGCTCCATGAACACGTGCTGCGAAGTGCCCGTGCCCGCCGACCCGTAGCCGAACTTGCCCGGGTTCTTCTTCAGGTAGGCGATCAGCTCCTGGATGTTGTTCACCGGCAGCGACGCCGGCACGACCACATAGGAAGGATTGAAGCCCAGGATCGAGACCGGCTCGATCTTCTGGTAGACGCCTTCCATGCGCTTGCTCAGCAGCGGCAGGATCGAGAACATCGACGATGCGCCGATCAGCATCGTGTAGCCGTCCGCCGGCGCCCGCGACACGTAGTCCGCCCCGATGATCCCCGACGCGCCGGCGCGGTTGTCCACCACGGTCGATTGGCCCAACTCGCTCAGCCCCGCCGCCACGGAACGCGCGTACAGGTCCGTCGCGCCGCCGGGCGGGTAGGGCGCCACGATTGTGATGGGCTTGCTGGGGTAGGTATCGGCCGCCTGCGCCGTGCCCATCAGGCAAATACCGCACGCGAGGGCCGTGAAAGCCTTCTTCCAACCTGAGTTGCTCATTGTTTACTCCCCTTGAAAGTTGTCCGGGCATGGCGTCCGCGACGCCTGTTCGTTCGAACGTTCTGTTCAGAAGAACTGTATTCTGCAGAACGGTACGCTACAATGTCAACTAGGACATGCACTAAATCGAGCAAAAAATGTCGGAAGAACCGGAAAGCGACACCAAGGCCGGTGGCGTCGCCGCGGTGGAACGAGCGATCGCCATACTCAACGCCTTCCGCGCGGGGGACAGCTCCCTGACGCTGAACGAGCTCGCGCGTCGGACCAAGATGTACAAGAGCACCATCCTGCGGCTGCTGACCACGCTGGTCCAGGAGCACTGCATCGTGCGCCTGGACGACGGCAGTTATCAGTTGGGCTCGATGCTCTTGCATTGGGGCGGGCTGTATCAGTCGGCCTTGCGCCTGGACGACCACGTGCCGCCCATCCTGCGTCGCCTGGTGCAGGAGACGGAAGAGGGCGCGTCTTTCTTCACCCGCGAAGGCAATCACCGGGTGTGTCTATTTCGCGTCGACTCGCCGCGCTCCATCCGGGATCACATCCGTACCGGGGATCTGGTGCCGCTGGACAAGGGCGCGGCCGGCCGCGTGCTGACGGCCTTTGATCCGACGATGACGCCGCCGTCCAGGACGCCCGAGCAGCCCTACATCATCACGGTCGGCGAACGCGAGCCCGATATCGCCGCCATCGCGGCGCCGGTATTCGGCCCGCAGAAGAATTTGCGCGGCGCGCTGGCCCTGTCCGGTCCGGCGGCGCGGTTCTCGGTCGAATTGCTGCCATCCATGTCCACCCGCCTGTTGGCGGCTGCCGCCGACCTGACGCGCCGGCTGGGCGGGGATGCTTCGACATTCGAAAGCTGGCAGGCCAAGAGCAGGCCTGCTGCTTTGGGAGAAACGGCGAGCTGACCGCGTGGGTGCGCCATGTGTGGCGCACCGTTTGCGATGTTCTCTATGTCGTGCCGGCGTGTCGCTCTACGTCGCGCCGCGTATCGTCAAGCGTGACGCTCAACGCGCATTTCAGGATGCACGACCTCGCCATCTTGCAGGATCTGCGTATCGTCCAGCCACAGGCTGCACTGCCGCATCGGCAAATCCAGATGGCAAGCCGTATCGTTATCCCCACCCACTTCCAGGTTGGGGCCGAGCGAGAAGAGCACATTCCCATAGAACGCCAGCGCGTTCATCACGTGCTCGCTCGGCAGCTGGCGCGTCACGGCAAACTGGTACCACCGCGCCTGCTCGTTCAGCCCCCAGCCGATATGCGAAATCGCATACGCCCGTGGGTCATGGAAGCTCTTGATATAGCTGTCGATCAGCTGCGCATCCATCCCTGAGCCGGATATGTCCGTGACATAGCCGTCCTTGATCTTCAGCGTCACCGCCGATTCCACGTACTTCTTGAACGCGCATAGGACATCGCCGGGTTGTAGGACGACCGTGCCGTTCACCCCGCCATCATTCCCCTGCGTGAACGAAAACCCGGAAGGGAAGTGATCCCACCGCCCGGGCTCGTAGGTATACCCGTACTCGGAAATCACGGGGTACTGCCCCAGTGCGTAGGTCACGTCAGTGCCAGCCGCGGAGGTAAACCGCAGCTGCTTCGCCTGCTCCATGATCTGCTTCGCATACTCCACGCGCCGCCGCAGATCTTCCGTCGGGAACATCTGCTTCAGCACATGGAACGGCTCCATCACCCGAAGGATCCGTACGCCGGCCGCCTGAATCTCCGCCTGTTCCCGCGAAAACAGCAGGCCCACCATGTCGATAACCATGTTGGCGGACTTCAGAGTCTTCATCGCCAGCTCATTGCCCACCAGCGGATGGCGACCCTGCACCCCCACGGCATTCTGCTGCTCGCGGCGCACGTTCAAGTTGAAGGCCTTCGCCCCCAGCCGCTGCGCGGCCGCCATGAAGGCATAGGCGTTGTCCTGCCATTCATCCTCGGCGGTCAACACGATCACCGTCTCGCCGGTCTTGACGCGGCACAGCGATAGTTCCTTGGTGAAGAGCTCCAGTACTTCCGCATCGAGTTTCAATCGCGGTCCCCTCTATAGTTGGAAAGTGTGCGGCTAGCGGTGCCTGGACAGAATGCCGGCCAGCGCTTGTTTGAATGCGTCGAAGTTCTCGGCCTGCATCTGGTGGCCGACGCCGGGCAGGCGAACGGCGTGCAGGTCGCTGCGTAGCTGCTTCATCTTGGCGATGTCGTCGTCAGATACGACGCCGCCGTCCCCGGCGCAAAGCAGGGAAACGGGTTCCTTAGTCTTCGCCAGGTCCGCGAAGATATCCTGGTTATGGAAGTCGTCGTAGGCCACGTGCACCGCGCGTTCATCGCAGGTGGACAGCCATTCGGCGCGGAGCCGCTGCAAGTCTTCCGGCCACGGGGCGGCTTTGCTGCGTTGTATCGCTTCGAGCGCTTCGCCGCGATGTGCTGCCCTTAACAGATCCACCGTCCGGGCTTTAGGCACAGGGTAGGGGCGGCGGCCCGGCCCGCTGGTAGGCGGGTCTATCAGAACCAACCCGCCGAAGACCCCCGGCGTTTGCGCCGCCGCTCGCAATGCAATGCGACCGCCCATGGAGTGGCCCAGCACGATGGGCTGATGGAGGCCGCGTGCCTGGATGAAGGACACCACGTCCTGCGCGCATGCATCGACGCCATAGTCCAGATGCGGGCCAGCCTCGCCCAAGCCTCGGCCTCTTACATCGAGAACGTAGCAGTCGTGCTCCGCGCATAGCCATTCGCCAACGTGGCTCCACAGGATCGCGGGACTGACGATGCCCGGGACAATGACCGCGGCAGGGCGGTCGCCGGAGAAGTGCAGGTAGTGCTGCCGGATGCCATTCGCCCGTATATGCGCGCCTGTTCCTTGGATCACTCTTTTTCCTTGGCAGCTTTGCTGCGAGCTGGGGCTGTGCGCGATCAACGGGCTCGCGCTTACATTGCGTTATGCATAGTAGAACGTAATTCTACCAAACAGAAGGCGATAGTCAATCTTTGCCGACGTTGTGCCAATGACCCATTTCCTTTTGAAAAGTGTCATCAGCACGCTTGGCACCGTTGAGCATCTGTATCTTCTTGCATAGGATGTGAACAAATATCTCAGAAGCTGTAGTGCAAGGCCAGGGTTACGCGAATCAAGCCAACGATAGGGATACGCGCTTTGATTTACCAATGCGGCAATTGCAGCAAGACAACCTTCGAGACGATGTGCCCGACATGCACGCCGTCCCAACCTGCCGCTGCTTCCCCCAACCTGGTGCCCCCGCAGCTCATTCCGCTGGATCCCTCCTTCTATTCCGAATTCCAATACCAGTCGAAAGGCTTCATCAAGGACTTCCTTGGGAAAAAGAAAGAGCAGGCCCAGCTCAATGACCTGCTGAATAGCGTCTTGAGGATGTCCGCAGAGCTCAAGACGCCGTACTTCACTAAATTAACCCGGTCCAATAGCTTTGGTGCTGTTTCGGCCTTCGTCGTTTACCGACGAGAGTGGTGATGCGATGGTCGAAGAGAAGAGCAACAAGCGCAATGCCATTTGGGCCAGGGATCAGCTGATCCTCGCGTTAGACCTCTATATCCGCAACCGTCGATCTCTGCCCTCAAAACATTCCTCGGCAATCTCGGAACTTTCTGCGATTCTGAATCGGCTTGGCGCTGCGTTGGGGCAACGGGGCGGTGCGACTTATCGGAATGCCAACGGCGTCTACATGAAGTTAATGAACTTCCGCCGCTTTGACGCGGAGTACACCTCCGACGGAAAAACTGGCCTTACTCGGGGAAATCAGGACGAGGCACGGGTCTGGCGGCAGTTTGCTGACAAGCCTGCGTATCTCGCTGAAGTCGCTCGATTCATCCGGCAAGCTATTACTGAATATGAGACCGGTGTAGTGAGTATGACTGGACCTGACGAACAGGCAATTGAAGAAGCGGAGGAAGGGAAGGTCGCCACTCGCATTCACCGGTACAGGGAGCGAGATAGGCGGATCGTGAGCCAGGCGAAGACACGCGCGCTGAAGCAGCACGGGCGGCTCTTCTGCGCCGCGTGTGGTTTTGACTTTCAGAAGCTGTATGGCGAGATCGGTTCAGGGCTTATCGAGGTACATCATACGAAACCCGTCCATAAGTTAGAGCCAGGGGAAAAGACTAAGGTAGCGGATTTGGTTTTACTTTGTTCAAACTGCCATCGAGTGATCCACTCGCGACGCGAATGGATCACTCTCGAGCAAATCATTGCTGCAATCGAAAGCGCAAAAGCTAGGCAGGGTCACTTCTCATTAACGCCCGCCAGCTAACCTCTTCAACTTAGCTAGGTTTGCAGACCTTCCACCGTACAACCGTGCGCACAGTGCTCCTCAGACATCATTGCCACCATACCCGCTGTGTGTCCGCTCTCATGCCATGGCGCACCGTGTGACTGCCATAAATGACACGAGATGGGCAGTATCACGTGATACGCGTCGGCGGATATTGGCCAGGTGACACAGAGTTTTCATCAACCGAAAAAATAGGGAATCCAATGGCTGCATCACTTCCTTACCTTGCATCGAACAAGAACATTGAAACGCTTTTTACGACAGTTCAATCGGCTAAGGTCCCCGATCGCTTCACCCAAGAGTTTCTGGCTACTACGATTGGCCTTAAAGGCACTAATGATCGAGCAATGATCCCACTTCTGCGCAATCTGGGCTTTCTCGACCAGTCAGGATCCCCTACACCTGCCTACCGCCAGCTTAAGAACAAAGAAACCGCTCGACCAGCCATAGCTAGCGGGATTAGGACTGCTTATGCCCCTCTTTTCGAGTCAAATGAGGATGCGAACACTTTGCCAAGCGAAAAACTGAAGGGCCTCATTGCCCAGGTTGCAGGTACCGACGATGACATGACGGCGCGGATTGCATCCACATTCAATGCCCTGGTAAAGCAAGCTGACTTCTCTAAGCAATTAGCTCACGCGAAAGGGGAGCGAGATGATGAGCCTGAGATTGATATAGCAACTGAGGATGAGGATGGAGTGCCGAACGCAACACGGAGATTCACAAAGGGGCTAAATCCCCAATTCCATTACAACATTCAGATTCACCTCCCATCCAATGCGACCGAGGAGGTCTACCTAAATATCTTCAATGCTATCAGGAAAACTTTCCAATGAATGTCGCTCCACGCGCAGCGTTGTTCTTGATGTTGGGTCAAACAGCGGAGCGATCAGTCGCCAGATTAGAAGAAATTATTCCCAGCGAGACTCTGCTCCTTTCTCCATCCTACGATCTCGCACCGCTTCTACCAGATTCAGTTCGTCGAGCGACGAACGCTGCCGAGGCATACCGACTATTCTTTGTCTTTGAGAATTTCCTTCGTAATTTCGTGTTGGATGTGCTATCAAAGGACGCCACTACTTCTTGGTGGGAACATGTTCCCCAGGATGTACGGACAGAAGTTGAGAAGCTCGAGGAAACAGAAGATATTAAAAGCTGGATGGCGTTAGGCTCACGAGATAAATCAGCACTTATGACCTTTCCTCAGCTGCTCAGAGTTATCGATCACGCCTGGAAGGAGGGTTTCTCCGACGTGGTTCGTGACAAAGGTTTGATTCAAGGTGCCCGGCTTATCGTTCATCTGAGAAATACCATCTGCCATATGTCAGACATCCCGCAGGAGGAAGTGAATAGAGTCCGTCAGACAATGCGAGACTGGTTCCGAGTTGTTTCTCCATAGTGGACTGGCGCGACACCAGGACGGGATTGCTGGGATGTTGGGTTCATCGTCACTGGAGGAGTTAGAACTTGGTACTCCGCCCTGTTCGCGTTTATCTAGATAGTTCGGATTACTCGGCGCTTTCCTATCCCGGCCGCAGCGTTGAAATGAGCGCGCTACTGCGAGACCTGCAGATGCTCTCGGACAGCGGCGACGTAGAGTTCTGGTACTCCGGCGCACACATTAGTGAGATGGCGCCGGTCCACTACAAGTACACATCTTCCGCGGTGCAGAGGTCCACATGTTTGTCGGCTTTATGTGGAAGGAAAGCGCTGGTGTCTGTCGATAGACTGATTGCCCACGAATTTCTCTGCCTAACGCAAGGGCGGCACGAGACCGGCGCTGTTCTGTCCTATGACGGCGACTGGTTCCCAGAGATCGACGAATTTCTGTCGAAATTTGTTTGGAAAAAGGTCGCGCAGACCACGGGTGATGAGTTGAGAAACCTGCAGGTCAACAGGGCAGCTCGCAGGCAGCTAAAAGCGAAAATGTTCCGAGGAGGCAAGCCTTCAAAGGAGCTTGGAGCTCTCTTCAAGAGCAATAAAGATATCTCCGCCATTTTAGACATGTATCCCATGAGAGAGGACAGCGCCCTTACTCTTGGCGCCTACTTTGTCGGAAATGCATCGAAGGCAGACGCGAAGGCAGCCTTCCTTGATAGCTTCAGAGACCCTCAATGGATGATGCTGTGGTTCAGTCGTCATGACAAGGCCATGACGCCGGTGTTTGCGTGGGCGCGCGCGGCCTCGGTCGAGATGATTGAAAAGCTACGGCAAGCTGTTGAAAGCATCGCCGTGTTACGCGCGCGACTGGAGCAGATGTCGATGGTGAATAAGGCGGCTGG
The DNA here is from genome assembly GCF_002119685.1 of Bordetella genomosp. 8. Taxonomy (NCBI): domain Bacteria; kingdom Pseudomonadati; phylum Pseudomonadota; class Betaproteobacteria; order Burkholderiales; family Alcaligenaceae; genus Bordetella; species Bordetella genomosp. 8. Next base: position 2,251,199 of record NZ_CP021108.1, read on the forward strand.
TTCATCCCGCCGGTCACCATTGATGGATGATTCGTGGTGGCGAACAATGGAGGATGGAGTCGTTCAGAGGATATTGACCAGGAGTACAGAGTTATCGGGCGAAGGTAAGGCGATTTCTCCAAGAGATGCTGACGATTTACTTACTGGACTTGCCAGTTGCGCACGTGTCTATGTGTCGCTAGCGAGATTTTCACTCGGAGACTCTCCTAGAAAGTTGAAGGAGAGCGACTGGGTAGATTGCCTCCATGCAATGTACGCACCATACGTTCATATTTTCAGGGCAGATACTTTCATGGCGCCTGTGATTCAACGTCATGTCGATAAGTACGGCGTGACTGTTGTTGGCAAGCTCAAAGACTTGAAGGCAGTAATACTGAGGCGACTAAGCGCTTGAGCGACCTACGAATTACATGCCTACGCCTGAGCAGCCACGCGAAGACCGCAGGATGGCCGTGCGGCATCTGTGGCGCAAGAAGATCTGTTTCCGCTTAATTCTGCGCTAAATAGGCTCCTCGGGCGGGGCATCATCGCGGGAAATCTTGATTTGAAAGGCAAAGGGTACGGGGCGCGTGACCTCCGTCTTGCCAAACGTGATGAGAAGTCGCTGGACTTCGTGCCGGAAGAAACCCCCGTGCGGCGCCGATAGCGTAAGCCGCCCTGTGCCGCGTGTGGCGGCTTTCATCCCCGCCCACTCTTTCTCATTCGCAGTGGCAGCCCGTTGCAGCTTATTCACAAGTTGTTCAATGACGCCTGCGCTTGGTTCGCATTGACCTACGTATGACAGCTTTCTAATGACCTCTTTTATGGCACTAAATCGACCTACTGCCAGCGCCTCTCGCACTGGTCTCGGCTCGAATTCTAAGGTCAGGTCTAGTGAGCCTAAAATTTCCTGGACAGCAGTCCACTCGGAATTCTGCATCTGGTCTCCGGATGCTGCATGCAGTTCGAATTGTTCAATTTGTGGACGTAGTTCGCTGTATACGAAGGAGCCTGTCAGCGTCGCAAGAAAAAGCGCCGACTCAAGGCTCAGAGCCTTGCTGTATAAAAGCTGGCCGTTATCTTCTCCCGTTGGAAGGTCCTGCAGAAGAGCGAGTGGGTCGTCTTCTCGTTGAGCTTTAAAGGCTGCAAGCATGAGGTCAACGTCCGCATCGCTGAGGTCGGGGTTCCAGTCCTTTATCGAAGTCCTCAGGGCTGGCTCGGGCATGCTCCGCAACTGTCTTCCGAATTCATCTCGATGTAGACGTTCGAGCCAGCCCAAATTGGCCTTATCGAGATTCCAATTCGCGGTCCTTGACTCTGCCATTTTGAGCGAGGCATGGCCGAACTCGGGATTGATATCCGCTGGGTCCGGTATGAGGTGCACGCAACCGTCTCGTATGAACGGCTCTAGCGTGAAGAGCAGGAAAATGTTTTTGAGCGTTTGTGCCCTATGCTTCGTCGGGGAGTGAACCGGGCTGAACTCCGCTTTCATCCGCCTGGGATTCAGAAACGGGTGTACCAAAACTATCTGGTCAAAGTAAGGCAGCCAACTCGTGACGGTCGCGACGATAGTTCGGGGGTCACTAGCGCCCAGATAAACGGCCCTCGTCTTCCCGACCAATGGGCGAGGGAGCAATTCGGTTGGGTCTGTATCTTGCGGCCACAGACTTGCAAATGCAAGATGAATGTCCTTGACCTGATCGTCGCTGAGCGTCCTGCGAACATCATCCCAAGTGGCGCCATCCTTGAGTCCTAAGATCGCTTCAATCCTGTAGGAAAACATCAGATTGCGCTCGCGTATGCTGTACACAGTCCAGGATGCGCGTTGGTGCAGTGGGATGTTCTTGCAGCATTGTTTGTACTTTCGACCGCTGCCGCAACCACAAGGATCATTGGGATGGGGCGTTGTTTTAAGAGGCTCTTTGCGAAGGTATTCATGAGCGTTGGAGGTTCTGCCGTACTGGTCTTGATGGTGCACGGAGCCATCCTCGAACTTGACGTATATTTGGCCACCAAAACGCCATAGGTCGTCGGTAGGCCGCAGCACCGTTGCCAATTGCTGCCACGATCCATTGAATTCGCGTTCCGGATACAGCCATTCCTTTCGACTCGCGGCGATGTAGCGTCGCGCTCGCGCTTTGAGCAACACGTTGACTGCGGCGACTTCTGTCTGAGACAGTGTGCGGCGGCGTATAAAGGCATCCGTCCGGGCGATACCGAATCCGCCAAATCTTGCATGCACCCGTGGCGTGGTGAGCTTTGATTCTGAAGGGGCCTCGGCGTGGTCTAAGTGCGTCAAGATGAGGCAATGATTAGCGTCTAGCGGAAAGATGGTCTGTGTACCTTGCCAATCAATTCGCGGATCATTCGGATAGGCACACCGAGGAGAACTGGGCGGCGTGGCGGGGTTGTAGAGCGTTACTGGGCAATCGCTGACCAGAAACTTCAGGTCGCTGGCGCTAGCCGAAACGATCTCCCGCACACTTTCTGTCCATATAGTTCCATGCATGACGCGGAGGCTCTGCATCTCTATCATCAGGTCGACTTGGCTAAGTGCCGGATAGCGCGCCTTTATCCAGTCTAAGCCTTTCGGTGTCCGCAGAAGTTGTGCATTCATGTACTCGAAAAAATCCTGGAATGTATTCGTGACTTCGTCCACTTCACCCTTAATTAACGCCCGGACAGCACGTGCGCCTCGGATATCGATGTCACCGAATAACAGCCGTTCGACTTCGTCGCTCACGAAGCTACCGAATCTTGTCGTGTATAAGTCGTACTCGTAGAAGCAGCTCTTCGTACCGTAGTGATGTAGTCCTTTTTTGGTGTAGCTTTTCCCGCCGTCTAGAGTGACGACTTCCGGGGTCGTATCTAAGTACCACAACTTGGGTTCGCTATTGCTCAGAAAGCCACTTTGATACCACTGTGGCACATAATGGTTATTCCGGGTGATTTGCGCTGACATCGCTCAGAAGGTCTTTGCTGGTGAGGTTGGTATTGTGAAGCAGCCGTCTGATATCGTGAAGTTCAATTTCCGGTGCCATCTAGCCTTCCGAGCGGTTTAAATGCCGCACAGGGAGTGCACCTCATTTGTTATGTGGGGCACAAGCCGGGTTGTGGCAGCGCTTCCAAGATTGGGCCGCGCCCTGGCTCTCGAACCTCATATGCTTCGAATTATTCACCGAGTACAAAGAAGCACTGCGTCGAGGCCGTCCGTTACTCTAAGCGTATCCAGGCGTTGGCCATTAGAAGAGCCGTAAGGGAAGCAGCGCCCTTTAATCTGCATCCCTTGAGTAACTCTAACTCTATCAGCGTTTTCGACCACGTCGTAGCCTGCCGTGCATGCCACAGCCAGTCTGACGTTCGAAGCCACTCAGGAGCATGTGCTTATTGAGCATTTCACCCGGTTGACGCGTTTCCATGATGCGATAAGGTCATGCAGCGAAACGTCAGCCTGGTCAGATCCACTGGTCATTAGCGACGGTTAACTCGCTTCGTTCATGGTCACCCGTGTTTGCCACGCCGCGCGGCTCCACAAGCAAAAGCTTCACTTCGCTACCGCACAAGGCTTGTGGTGCACGCCTTTGGGCGCGACCGCCATCTGGCCTGCTCGACGTAATAGCGGAAATTCGCCAACTACGGCCCGCACTTCTATCCGCATTTCCCCGTCAAGGACGATGAAGGTCTCGTCGGTGTCTCCATGGCTGTGCCAGATGAAGTCGCCGGTGATCTTCACGACCTTGACCTGGTAGTCGTTCATTTCTGCGACGACGCGGGGTTGCCGGTGGCCATCGTAAGCTCCCCACTGCGTAGACATCAGCCAGTAGAATTTCGGAGCCTCCAAGCGTCAGAGACTCTCTTGAAGAAAAGCAGGTTTACAGAAAGCCAGATCGTTGCGGTGTTGAAGGAAGGCGAGACGGGAGTTCCGGTCGCCGAACTGTGCCGCAAGCACGGTATCAGCAACGCCACGTATTACCATTGGAAGAGCAAGTACTCAGGCGTGCAGGTGTCCGAGCTGCAACGGCTACGTGAGCTGGAAGCCGAGAACGTCAAGCTCAAGCGCATGTACGCCGATCTCGCCCTCGAGAATTCGGCGATCAAGGATGCTCTGAACCAAAAATCCTGACGCCGTCGACCAGGCGCGAAGTGGTCGAGCTGCTGGTGCAAGCCCGCTTGTCGATCACGCGTGCCTGTCGCATTGCAGGCCTGTCGCGGGCGGCGTACTACATGCGGCCAGCCTCGGCATCTGAGCGAGATGCCGATGTGATCGAAGCGCTCAATGCCATCGTCAGCCGGCATGGGTACTGAGGATTTTGGAAGTGCTTTACCCGGTTGCGGCTCGATGGCCGCTGCTGGAACAAAAAGCGTGTGCATCGTGTGTACTGCGATATGGGTTTGAATTTGCCTCGGCGTTGCAAGAAGCGGCTGCCAGACCGCCCTCGCCAGCCGCTGGACCTGGCAAGCGAGCCAAACCGCTGCTGGGCATTGGACTTCATGCACGACGCCCTGTATTGCGGCCGGCGGTTCCGAACCTTGAACGTGATCGACGAGGCCAATCGGGAATGCTTGGCCATCGAGGTTGGCACGTCGATCCGATCTGCCAGGCTGATCCGCGTCTTGAGTCGCTTGGTCGACTACTACGGCGCGCTGGATGCCATACGGCACGACAACGGGCCGGAGCTAGTCTCTCAAGCATTCATCGAATGGGCCGCAGCAAAGGCATCGCGGTTCGATACATCCAGCCGGGCAAGCCCAATCAAAACGCCTTTATCGAGTGTTTCAACCGAACATACTGCACGGAGTGCTCGATGCACACATGTTCGCCAACCTGGAGCAGGTCCAGGCCGTCACCGACCAATGGCCGGTCGATTACAACGAATATCGCCCCCATGAAGCGCTGGGTGGCGTCCCGCCGGTGCAGTACATGCCGCGGCTAACCCATGCTCCGATTCTCTATCGGCCGTTGTCTACTTGACAGGGGCGGCTACGGCTTGACTGCTGGGGTCCGTTTCCACCATCCAGGCTCTTGAATCAGGAGACATTCATCGGACGCGGCTCCATGTGATGTGACGATCTATGACAAAACGGCCCGCCGTGCACTACCATCTTCTGTAAAGAAGAACCTGAGGGTGGAAGAGATGAATGTTTCACGCGTCGTTTTGGCATGGATATTTTTGATAGGTATCACACCAACGTTTGCGGCAAACTTCACTGAAAACGATCAAGAGCTTTCTTTATCGGGACAGCTGGTCGCCGGCGATGCCGCTAAATTTGCCGACTTTGTCAATGCGCGAAGTAAGACTTGGACAGACTGGTCTCCTACCGTGAGTCTCAGCAGCCCTGGTGGAAGCTTAGCTGAGGGGTTGGCACTAGGGCTCTATTTCCGCGACCGTCGCATCGCAACGCGAGTTCGGAAAGGCCAAGAATGCTACAGCGCCTGCGCCGTCGCCTTTCTGGGTGGGACTCAGGCCTACGCTACGGGAAGCGGGATTGGCCGCTACCTTGAGGTCGGCGCGGTTCTCGGGTTTCATGGATTTTCCCAGCGCAACAACAAAGTCACCTTGGTGAACGAGGCATTCGACCTTGCCCGGGTCACTAATGCGCTAATCATTCAGTACGCCAGCGGGTTGCGCGGTATTGACCTGCAGTTGCTCTCTCAACTCATTGGGGTAGATCCGAAGAGCATTCGTGTCGTTCGCACACCGAGGGAAATTGAGGGGCTATCGATAAAGCTAGAAGGAAAGGTTCCCCCGCGACCCCGGACGTGGCCACTGAATGTCTGCGCAAGATACGTTGATGAACTTAGGCCGATTAATGATGGTCCCATCGACGGAAGAATCTCAGCGTCCAGTCGTGTTGTCCTGATCTCAGATAAGGCACACCTTGCTGCCGATTTCCTTACCAAATACATGGATGAGAAGTATCAAAGGATATATGCCAATCTTCCGCCCGAGGAAATTATCCGCCTAGCGGTTGGGACGGAACCCCAATTTCCTGTCTATCGGATAGAGACAGTTCGGGGCGCTGGCTTCTATTACGACTACTGCTATGCCATGGATTCTGGCAATGGCCACATTGCGCTGCTACTACCTGGCGAGGGCTTCGGTGGATATAAATCTCAGAAATTCTTCGGCAGGTTAAGTGGCTTTGACGCAGATGTCCCGCTTTGGCGTTAAAGCGCCGGACGCGTGAAGCAAGGCCGGCATCGATCGACCTCGGACTCTCGAAGAGAGTTTCGGTCGTCGATGTGCCGTAGGCTCCCTTCCGCGTAGCAATCAGCCAGTAGATTTGCGGGGCCCCACGAGTCGGAGACAACTTCACGAAGGGGGCAACATTCAATTCACGGCAAGCATCCTGCGTACCTCAATTGCCGCGGCTTCGACCGCGGAGATGACCGGCACCCTGAATCGCGGCGCCAGCTTCGCCGCCGCAGCGGACAAGGGACCGCCGCCTATCACGACCGCTGCGGCGCCATCCGCCTCAATACACGCGCGCACGGCTTGCGCCAGTTCTTCTTCCTGCTGTCCAGGATTGCTTGCCAGCGCCAAAGGGTCGCTCGCGGCGAGCCGCGTGCCGGTGAAGAGCGCGGTTAGCCCAAGGCGTTCGACGGTCCCCGCTATCGAGTTTTCGAGACCCGGCGTTGTCGTCGCCACCCCGAATCGGCGGCCAGCCTCGGCCGCCAGGCGCAAGGAGGCCACGCCCAAGCCGGTCACGGGGATGGTCACTGCGGCGCGCAGGGCGTCCAGGCCTGGATCACCGAATGCGCCCACGATGATGGCCGACATTTCGTCGGCCCTTTCGATGCCTATCCTGAGTACTTCTTCGGCGGCGATGGCAAGGTCGGCTGGCGTCGTGATCATGGGCGCGCCGCGCTTTGCCGTCTCGCTTGTCATAGCGATTGCCGCCGGCAGGGCAGCACGCAGGATGCCGTGCATCATCGACGTGGTTGCTTCCGAAGAGTTGGGGTTGATGAGCAGGATGGGGCGCATAGCAGGGCTGGGATCAGGGCGGCGTGGGGTCCGCGGGCGCGCCGCCGCTTTCCGCGGCCTGACGCGCCGCCCACATGGCGCTCAAGGTTGCCACCGGATCCTTGGGCGGGGCGGCGACACCCGGCCGCAAGCGTGTCTCGATCAGCGAAAGATGTGTGCGCATGCTGCGCGCCGCGGCGGCGCCGTCGCCCGACAGCATGGCCGTGAAAATATCGCGGTGCTCGTCGCAGGCGCATTGCGATGCCCGCGCCGGCTCGAACACCGCCACCAGCATGGACGTGCGGCTGACCAGCTCCTGCACCTGTTGCAGCACGAAGGTGCTGCGCGTGGCCTCTGCCAGCAGGACATGAAACTCGGCCGACAGCCGTACCGATTCCGCGCGGTCACCGCCTTCCTGCGCCGCGTCTTCGCTGGCTAGGTGCGCCTGCAGGCGCTCGATATCCTGCGCGCTCAAGCTCGACGCCAGATGGCTGGCGATGCCTCCTTCGAGTATGCGCCGCGCTTCGTAGATTTCGCGAGCTTGCGCCAGCGATGGGGCCGCGACAAAAGCGCCGCGATTGCGGATCAACTCGATAAGCTGGTTGCTGCCCAGGCGCAGCAGGATCCTGCGCATGCGCTCGCGGCTTACTCCGAAGACCTCGGCGAGCGCGGTCTCGCGCAGCGGCGAACCGGGCGCCAGTTCTCCCGCGAGCAGCGCGCGGGAGATGGTTGCGTAGATCGCCTCTTCCTGGTCTTTCATGGGCGGAATAGTATCAATGCGGGTGGTGGTGGCAAGGGGCAGCGGGGGACGGCTCAGCCGGCATGGCTCAGCCAGTGCCGGGCGATCTGTTCGCGCGTCGCGACCCAGGCCCCGCCAGATTCGACAATGTGCCGCAGGATACGCTCCAACGCGCCCATACGCGCCGGCCGGCCTATCATGCGCAGGTGCAGGCCGATCGACAGCATGCGCGGCTGCGTCGCGCCTTCACGGCTCAGCCAGTCATAGGCCGCGCACACGTAGTTGGCGAACGCGTCGCCAGTGTCGAAGCGCTGGGTGTTCTGGAATTGCATGTCGTTGGTATCGAAAGCGTAAGGCAGCACGACGTGGCGGCGTCCCGCCACCGGCAGGATGTAGGGCGTGTCGTCGTTGTAGGCGTCGCTGTCATACAGGAAGCCTGCCTCGGCGAGCAGCCGGCGCGTGTTTGGCGAGGGATTGGAGCGCGTGTGCCAGCCGACGGGCGCGCGTCCGGTGGCTGCCTCGATGGCCTGCCGGGTGCGTGCGATGAGATCGCGCTCTTCGGCTTCGCCCAGTCCGGCATGTTTCTGCCAGCGCCAGCCGTGCGCCGCCAGCTCGTGGCCGCGTTCGGTCGCGTGCCGCGCAAGCCAGGGCGAGCGCTCGACCGCCCGTCCGCAGGCGCTCAGGGTGTAGAGCTTGTCGTGGCGCGCGAACAGCTCGTCGATGCGCCAGTAGGCGACGCGGGTGCCGTACTCGAAATGGCTATCGATGCACGCGTCCGGTGTCGGCTGCGGATCGATCACTTCGTAGATCCCTTCGTTGTGCGGGTCGCCATCGGTCATGGAGAACTCCGCGCCTTCCTCGAAGTTGACGACGAAGGAGACGGCGACCCGTGCATCGCCCGGCCAGCGCACGGCGGGTGGACGGTTGCCGTAGCCTATGAAGTCGCGTGCGGCAGCGGTGGGGGCGTGGATGGATACAGGTGCACTCATGGTCAAGATCAAAATTGGGCCAGGCGGCGCATGCCCACCAACCGTTCTGTGATGAACAGCACGATGATGGCAAGCAGGATCAGGCCGGCGGACAGCGCGGCGATGGTGGGATCGGGCGATTCTTCAAGGTAGCGCAGGATCTCGATCGGCAGCGTCTTCTGCCGCGCGTCGGTCAGGAAGATCGAGATCGGATAGTTGTCCATCGACGCCAGGAAGGCGAACAGGCCGGACGTAAGAAAGGCGGGCGCCAGCGCTGGCACCATCACCTTCAGCACCGCTTGCGCGGGCGACAGGCCTAGCGTGCGCGCCGCCTCAAGGAGCCGCATGTCGAACAGTGCCAGGCTGGCATGCACCGTGCGGATGACATAGGGCAGGGTGATCACGATGTGGCCGATGATGAGGGCACTCAAGACGTCGCGCAGCCCAAGCTCGCGCAGCAACTGCAGCAGCGCCACGCCGATGACCAGGCCCGGCATCAACAACGGCGATACCAGGAAGGCCAGCAGCGCGTCGCGCCCCTTGAAGCGTCCATGTGCGATGGCAAGCGCGCACAGCGTGCCCAGCACCAGGGCGGCGGCCGTGGACGCCAGCGCGACGTTCACGGACAACAGCAGCGTCTGGCCCAGGCCGTCCTTGTGCAACACGGCCTGGTACCACCGCAGGGACCATTGCGGCGCTGGCAGGTTGAAGACGGGAGAGCTGCTGAAGGAAACCAGCACCACCACGACCAGCGGCGCCAGCATGAAGATGGCCACCAGCAGCAGCAGGAGGCCGCCACCCGCGCGCGTGAGTTTGTTAGTGCTCATGAGGTGCCCTTGTGTGCGGATCCCAGGCGGGCGTCGACGCGGCGTGCAAGCCAACTGCTGATGAGAACGATCAGCACGGCCATTGCCAGGAGCACCACCGCCATGGTCGAACCGGCCTGGCGGTCGCGCATGAACAGATAGGCGCGCGCCACGAGCGCCGGCAGGGTCTGGAAGCGATCGCCCACCACCAGCGCCGGTATCACGTACATGGATACCGCCATCGAAAACACGAAGGTGCAGCCGGTGATGACGCCGGGCACGGACAGGGGCCAGACGACGTGCCGGAACTTGTACATCGCACCCGCGCCCAGCGTGGCGGCCGCGTCGGTCAAGCGCCGATCGATCTGCCGCGCCACGGTGAAGATGGGCAGCACCATGAAGGGCAGGAACACGTGGACGGCGGTAATCACCAGGCCGCGCTCGTTGAACAGCAGCTTGAGCGGATCGTCGATCAGCCCGAGTTTCATCAGGGTCATGTTGAGCAGGCCGTTGCTGCGCAGCAGGATGGTCCACGCGAAGCTCTTCACCACGACGCCCACCGACAGCGGCAGGATAAGGACCAGGAACATCAGGCCCTGTACAGCCAGTGACGCGCGTGCCATCGCAAAGGCCACCGGGTAGCCGATCAGCAGGCAGATGCCAGTGACGATGCCTGCGATCTTCACCGTATTCCAGATCACGGTCAGGTGATAGGCATCGCTGAAAAAGGCGGTGTAGCCGTCCAGGCTGAAACCGCCGTCCGTGGCGCGCAGGCTGGTCGCCAGCAGGAAAACCAGCGGCAGCGCGAAGACCAGCGACAGGTAGCCGACGCCGGGCAGGGCGAGCCAGCCGATGCCGAAGCGCGGTGCGCCGGTTTTGCGGCCCGATGCCGAGGCGGCCACGGCGGCGGGGGCGATGGGGGATGAGGTGCCGGCTTCGCTCATGATGCCTCCGGCGCGGGGAACACCAGCGTTTGCGCGACGGGCCAACCTAGCGCGAGACTGTCGCCCGGGCGAGGGGCAAGGCCCGTCTGGGCCGGCAGTTCGGCCACGATCTTCTGGGTAGCCGCAGCAGTGCTTGTGGCCGCATCGCCATCGAAGTAGATCAGGCGGCGCGCGCCCAGGTAGGCCGTATCGCTGACCTTCATCCGCAGCGTGTTGGCTTGGCCGCCGGCTGCCGCCGCGTCGCCCAGGCCGATGGACTCCGGCCGCACGGCCAGCACCACGCGGCTGCCCACGGCGGCGGTCGAAGGCGCCGTCATCGATCCATGCGGCGTTTTTACTTTGACCACCCCGTCCATGGCGGTTTCCACCTGGCCTTCGAACTGGCTGGACAGCCCGACGAAATTCAGCGCGAACAGGGTGCGCGGCTTGGCGTAGATGGCTTCCGGCACGTCGAGCTGCTCGATGACGCCGCGGTTCATCAACGCGATGCGGTCCGACATGACCAGCGCTTCGTCCTGGTCGTGCGTCACGAAGATGGCGGTGATGCCGGCATCGCGCAGGATGCGCCGCAATTCGATCTGCATGTGTTCGCGCAGCTTGCGGTCCAGCGCGGAAAGCGGTTCGTCCAGCAAGATGAGGCGTGGCCGCGTCGCCAGTGCGCGGGCCACGGCCACGCGCTGCTGCTGGCCGCCCGACAGCGCGGCGACGGGGCGGTCGGCGAGCGCGCCTAGCTGCACCGACTGCAATGCCGCGCGCACCCTGGGCGCGCGCTCGTCGCGCGGCAGCCCGTGCGCCTTCAGGCCGAACGCGATGTTCTCCGCCACGGTCAGGTGCGGAAAGAGGGCATAGTTCTGGAACACCACCCCGATGTTGCGGCGGTGCGCCGCAACGCGGGTGAGATCCGTTCCATCGATGGTGATACTGCCGTCGTCGCAGGGGGTCAGGCCCGCGATCAGCCGCAGCAAGGTGGTCTTGCCGCAACCCGATGGGCCCAGCAACGAGAGAAACTCGCCCGAGGCCACCGACAGATCGAGTCCGTCGACGACCGTCTGGCCGCCGTAGCGCTTGGTGACGCCAGCCAGGTGCAGGGCGCTCATAGCGCCATCTCGCGGTCCCAGCGTTCAACCCAGCCCTTGCGTTGCTCGCTGATGTAGCTCCAGTCGGGAACGAACACCTCGCCCTTGGGGACGCCTGCGGGCGCGGCCACGGTCGTATTGGCGGGCAAGGCCAGCGAGATGTCCGCGATCTGCTTTTGCCAGGCGCCCAGCATGGCCTCGATGAATGCGTCGGCGAGTTCGGATTCCGGGCCGCCCTTGACCTTGGCGATACCGGTGGGCATGGCCATGCCGCCTTCCTTGGGCAGCACCAGGTCGATCGGCGCGCCCTTGGCTTTGCGCTCGAAGGCATTGAAGCCGATCATGCCGCCGATGGCGGTGGCTTCCCCTTGCTCCAGCAGATTGAGGGCCTGCGGCAATTGCGTGTAGACGGTCAGCAGGTTCGGCTTGAGCGCCTTGAGCTTGCGGAAGGCGGCGTCGGGCTCGTACTGGGCATCCTTCATCGACTTGCCGGATTCGAGCGCGGCGGCGACGAGGAACATCGCCAGGCCTTCGGTGTTCTGCAGCGAGGGGATGATCAGCTTGCCCTTGTAGGCGGGCGTCCACAGGTCGGCATAGCTGGGGACCTGGCGGACTTGCGCGGTGTTGATCGCCACGCCGGTGGTCGACTGCATGTAATTGGCCCACATGCCGTCCATGTGCACGGTCCCTGGCTTGAGCTTGGCCAGGCTGGGCACCTGGGCGGCCGTGATCTTCTCCAGCACGCCTTCCTTGATGGCCTGGATCATCACCGGGTCATCCATCAAGACCACGGACATGTACTGATGGCCTTTGTTGTTGACCATCTTTTCCAGGTTGACCAGCGAACGCGTGCCTTCGAACAGCACCTTGCAGCCGGTCTGTTTCTCGAACACCGGTATCAGTGGATCGAGAAACGCCTTGTGGCTGCCGGCCCCGCCGACCACGAGTTCCTTGCCCTTGTTTTGTGCATGCGCCCAAAGTGGTGCGGCCGCCAGCGGGGCCGCGAGCAGGCCCTTGATGATGCTCCTGCGTTTGACGCTTGATACCGATTTCATTGCGGTTCCCCTTGCCGAGCGACGCTTTGGTCGTGGTGATTTGGACGGTAGGAGCCGGTTTTTCCTAGCTCCAAAATAGTGCACAATCCTTGGATGATTGTGCACATAGTCATCTAGGAAGCAAAAGGGATGCCAAGTTCGTCATGAAAAACGCCCCGACCCGCGATTTCGCGGAGAACGGGGCGTTTGACTGCCGGTGGAATGCATTGCGAATGCCGCCGGTACGCAGATAGCACTTCGTCAGCGTGGATCGTCGACACTTTGCGCTGCCGGTCGGGGCAAGGCTAACTTCAGAGGCATTGTGGCGATTCTAGAGAGCTCCCTCGATGCAGAACCTGCTGCCTGTCGGCTGGTTATCGTCGAAGGCATTATGGGGTCGGGAAAGTCGACCACAATGCGCTTTATCGCCAAGGCTCTTGAAGACGCTGGGCGGTCGGCCTTGCCGGTGCATGAAAGGACGGACCCGCACCCGGTGAGGGCGACGGACGAACTGGAGCATTGGTTCGAGCCGTGGCGGGATACCACTCCGCAGGATCTTGCTGAACGAGCGCTCGCCAGATGGGCGGCGTTTGTCGAACGGACACAGGATGGCTCGGCCATCCCGGTACTCGATGGCCAACTGTTCCATGGGGATCTGACGCATCTCCTGCTGATGGACGCGGAGCTGGCTCTGATTTCGGACTACGTTGAAGCGTTGGCTGCGACCATTGCGCCGCTCAATCCATTCGTGCTTTACCTTTGGCAAGATGATGTCGACAAAGCGATTCGAACAGTCTGTACGGAGCGCGGCCCGGAGTGGGTCGACTATCAGGTGAACTGGAAGCTTGCCGGACCGTACTGTGTCCGTAAAGGCTATCGAGGGCTGGAGGGGTTGGTTTCCCTGTATCGCGATTACCGGGGACTGACCGACGAGCTTTTCCGCCGGCTGCCGCTGACGAAATTGGCGGTGGAGAATTCCCGAAGAGATTGGCCGGCTTACCAGCAGCAGATTCTTGCGGCCTTGGCGCTACAGGGACATCGTGGTACGTGATCGCGGTGTTGCCGCCTGCCATGCGCAGCTCGGGTTTGTTGCCCTATTCGATCGTCGTTCACTTCGAATCCGATCACCCTGAGTCAGCCGCGGTGAACACGGAAGTCGAATTCTATGAGCGGCACGGTGTCCCCCACCGCACCTTGCGGGACGGTGAGGCCTTGGTGATCGATGGGGCAGGGTGTGACGTTGTGGGCGGAACGAGCGGTTAGTCCGAGCTAACGTTCGGCATCACGCCGGATGCCGCGCGGCCCAATGCCGGGCGATATCGATGCGCCGGCATACCCATACCTTGTTGTGGCTTTGCACATGATCCAGGAACCGCTGCAAGGCGACGAAACGCCCTGGCCGTCCGAGCAGCCGGCAGTGCATGCCTATCGACAGCATCCGCGGCGTTTCGGCGCCTTCGGCGTACAGCACGTCGAAGCTGTCGCGCAGGTATTCATAGAAGTGCGTCGCGGTGTTGAACCCTTGCGGGGTGGCGAAGCGCATGTCGTTGGTGTCCAGTGTGTACGGGACGACCAGGTGCGGCGACGCTTTCCCGTCCGAGCTTGTGACGCGCGTCCAGAACGGCAGGTCGTCGCCGTAGTAGTCGCTGTCATACTCGTAGCCGCCCTGTTCGACCAGCAGGCGGCGGGTGTTGGGGCTGTCGCGGCCGGTGTACCAGCCCAGCGGCCATAGGCCGCCGGTCAGCTCGCGCAAGCTCTCCGTGGCCAACCTCATGTGCTCGCGTTCGGTGGCTTCATCGATGTTCTGGTAATGCAGCCAACGCCAGCCGTGGCAGGCGATTTCATGGCCGAGTTCGACGCAGGCGCGGGCGACGTCCGGGTTGCGCTGCAAGGCCAGCGCGACGCCGAACACCGTCAACGGCAGCCCGCGGCGCTCGAACTCGCGCAGGATCCGCCATACGCCGACGCGGGAACCGTATTCGTAGATCGATTCCATGCTCATGTGGCGGGCGGGATAGGCCTCGGCGCCGACGATTTCCGACAGGAAGCGCTCGGATACTGCGTCGCCATCCAGGACGGAGCTTTCAGCGCCTTCCTCGTAGTTCAGGACGAATTGGACAGCGATGCGGGCGCCGCCGGGCCAGTCGGCGAATGGCGGCTTGGCGCCGTGGCCGATCAGGTCGCGGGGATAGGGACCTGCATGAGAGCTCGTCATGGTTGTGATCCTAGATTCGTCAATTCGCGCGCGATGTGCAGTCCGCACATTACGCTATCCAGCACCGTGATGCGATTGCGTCCCACGGGCGCGGTCGGCGCCAGGCCGCCCAGGCCCGCGCCGCCGACGATGACGACGTCGGCATAGTCCTCGTCCGCGCAAAGCTGGGCGAGCCCCGTGATCTCCGCCTGCATGCGCACGGGGTCGCCCGCGATGGCGGGGTCCTGGGTTTCGAAGGTGCGTACGCTGACCAGCGCGCCTGGTACCGCTTGCTCGGACACGGTCGTGGCAAACATATCCGGCAGCAGTCTACGCCACCCGGCGCCGGCCGTGACGACGGCCCAGCGTTGGCCTGCCCGGGCGGCCAACCTGACGGAGGCGCCCAGCAGGCTGACGGCAGGGCGGCCCGCCACTGCCTGCAAGCCCGTGGTGTCCAGGTCAGCGAAGCAGCCGAGCAACACCGCATCGAACAGATCGCCATCCGCCATGACGTCCCGCAGGCGCGCATTCGCCGCCCGGGCGCCGACCGCCATGGCGGCGGCGTCGCCGATATAGGGCAGCCCGCTGGCGGCGGTCTCGACGCGGAGCTGCTCGCCCTGCGCCAACCCGGCCGACAACACCGACCGGAGGCGGGCGCTGACCGCCTCCGACGTGTTGGGGTTGAGGACGAGCAGGCGCATCAGCTGCGACGGAATTCGCGGTTGAAGCGGTCGATCAGCTCGCGACGCTGGGCCGCGATGGGCGCCCAGTTCATATTGCGCGACTTGAGCAGTTCCTCCAGATTGGGCGCGATCTGCGCCAGGAGTCCGGAGAAGGGCACGTCGCGGTTGCTCGGCACGTTGTAGTAAGGCTCCTTCGCCAACTGCGACTGCACCCCGGCGTCGATCTGGGTGTTGATATAGGCGGCGGCCTGCGCCTTGTTCTTCGAGCCTTTGACCAGGTGCGCGATGTTGCTGACGATGCCCCAGCCTTCCTTGGGCTTGGCCAGCGCGATGTCCACGCCACGCGCGCGCAGCGGTTCGACGACGCTCAGGAACCCGACCGCGATGTCGGCCTGCCCCTGCTGGAACAGCGGACCCACCGCGCCGGGGTTCGGCGGAATGGTGGCGAGGTTGGGCTTGAGCTTTTCCAGGGCTTTCCAGGCCGGTTCCAGGTCGGTTTCGCTGCCGCCGTGCATCTTGGCCAGGGCCACCATCCACGTCGCGCCTATCGTGGTGTCGGGGCCGTTGATCAATACCCGGCCCTTGTACTCGGGGCGCCACAGGTCTTCCCAGGACGTCGGCACGTTCTTCACGGTGCGCGGGTTGTACGCGATGCCGAAGACCTGTAGCGCGGCCATGGCGCCATAGCCGTCCTTGCCGACCAGGCCGGGCGGTAGCTTGGCCAGGTTGGGCATCTGCGCGACGGGCAGCGGCTCCAGCAGGTCCTGGGCGCGCGCCACGATCTCGGCGGGTTCGTCGATCAGGATCACGTCGTAGGGCGGGGCGTTCTTGGATGCCGCCAGACGCGCAAGCGCATCCACCGCCAGCACGGGGCTGATGCTGACTTCCCCCTTCGTGGCCTTGGCGTAGGCCGGCACGATGACGCTGCGCGCGGCTTGCTCCCAGGTGCCGGGGAAGGTCTGCACGACGATGCGTGCGTCGGATTGCGCGCGCGCCAGATTGGGCAACGCACCGCTGAGGGCCAGGCCGGACAGGCCGGCCAGCACGTGGCGGCGGGACAGATTGATGTCTTTCATGAAGCGTTTCCTTGCAGGGAGAGGGACAGACGCCAAGGGATGCGCATTAGCGCGCGGGAAAATGTTCCTGCCAGTAGTGGGCCAGGTCGATGCGACGAGGCGTCCAGACCTCGTCGCCATAGCCATCCAGCAGATCCAGGATGCGTTTGACGGCGGCAAAGCGCCCGGGGCGGCCGACGATGCGCAGATGCAGGCCGATATTGAGCAGTTTGGGCACGCCACGGCGGCCCTCGTCCAGCAGCACCTCGATGGCGTCCCTGACGTAGTCGACCATGTCGTCGGCGCGGACGAATCCATTGGGGTGGAAGAACTTCATGTCGTTGCTGTCGAAGGCGTAGGGCAAGACCATCAAGGGACGATCGCCCGGTTTGTCGGGGGCCGCCCAATACGGCAGGTCGTCGTCCAGCCCGTTGCTGGTGTAGAGAAAGCCTTCTTCGCGCAACAGCTCGCGCGTCCAGGGGCTTTCGCTGCCCCGGCAGAAGAAGCCCGCGGGCGCTGACCCGGTGACCTCACGCATCACGGCCACGCAGCGCCGCAGGTCGGCCTGTTCGGCCTCGCGGTCGTGGTAGTCCGCGTGCGGCCGCCAGCGCCAGCCATGGCAGGCGGCTTCGTGTCCGGCTTGCACGATGCGCCGGGCGATCTCCGGCGAGCGTTCGACGGCGCGGCCGCACATATAGAAGGTGGCATGGCGCTTGTGTTGCTCCAGCGCGTCCAGGATGCGCCAGATGCCGGCACGCATGCCGTAGGCGAATTGCTGTTCGGTGCCCTGGTCCCAGCGGCCGGCCGGCACGACGCTATGGATTTCGGCGACGCGTTCGGCGGTGGCGTCGCCGTCGGCGATGGTCCATTCCGCGCCTTCTTCGAAGTTCACGGCCAGCGAAACGGCCACGCCGGCGCCGTGGGGAAAACGGGCTCGCGGGGGATTGCCGTTGTAGCCATGCAGATCGCGGGGTAGCACGCGCTCGTTCATTGAAACTGTTCCAGGAAGTCGGAAGGGCGGGCGGCGCGCGGTCTGGTTGGTGGACCGTGGCGGCCGGGTTGCATCCCAGGGTTGTATGCAATGCATATGCCAACTTCGGTTCGGGAAAACCCGTGGCGTTCCGGAGGCGCCGTCTGGGCGCTTTCTCCTATGAAGATAGGAATTTCATTCGACTTTGGCGGATCGGATACGCCCAGATTCGGTGCACACTCATATCGAAAATGTGCACATTTCATATTGAGGTGTGCACGCTTTTGGGCGAATGCGAGGTGCTCGGCGCCGGCCCGCAGGGGCGAATGGGACGCAAAAAATGGCATGGATATTGCATTGACCTAGGCGCCTGCTTTCCACCCGCCATCTGAAAGGACGCCACGCATGGTGACCGACCGCGCCTTCCTTACCCTCGACGACATCCAGGTTCGCTATGGCGATGCCGTGGCCGTCGACCATATCGATCTGGAGATCAACGCGGGTGAATTTGTCGCCTTGCTGGGACCCAGCGGCTGCGGCAAGACCACGCTGCTGCGGGTGATCGCCGGTTTCGTCCGTGCCAATGGCGGTGCGGTGCGCCTGGACGGGGTGGATATCTCCACGCTGACGCCCGAGGCGCGGCGCATCGGCATGGTGTTCCAGAACTACGCGCTGTTCCCGCACATGACCGTGGCGGACAACATCGCCTACGGACTGCGTGCGCATCGGGCGCCCAAGGAAAGCATCGTTGCCAAGGTGCGGGAGATGCTCGACGTGGTCCGCATGAATGGATATGAAAAGCGACTGCCCAGGCAGCTGTCCGGCGGCCAACAGCAGCGCGTCGCCTTGGCTAGGGCGTTGGCCATTTCACCGCGCCTGCTGCTGCTGGACGAGCCCCTGGGCGCGCTGGACAAGAACCTGCGCGAGGAAATGCAGAACGAGTTGCTGCGCATCCAGCGCGAGTTGGGCATCACGACCATCATGGTCACGCATGACCAGGAGGAAGCCATGAGCATGGCCGACCGCATCGCCGTCCTGAATGCCGGCCAGGTCATGCAGTTCGGTACCGCCAGCGAAATCTACGACGCGCCCGCCACGCCCTTCGTCAGCGGCTTCGTGGGCAATTCGACATTCCTGGATGGCGTGCTGGGCAGGAGCGATGGCGAGCACTGGACGCTCCGCACGTCCGGTGGCGTGGAGCTGCGCTTCCAGTCGGCCGGGCCGTGCCGGCGCGTGGGCGCGGCGCGTATTGCGCTGCGTCCCGAGCAGATCGAGCTGTGCGACGACGGCGCCGCCGCCGTGGTGCGCTATGCCCGGCCCATGGGCCCCAGCACCCGCGTGGGCGTCACGCTGGACGATGGTACCGAGCTGCAGATCGCCGCGCCTCGCGAGCGCGGCGCCGATAACCTGCCCGCGGGCGCGCGCGTCCAGGTGCGCATCAATCCGCGTGCCGTTTGCCCGGTGTTCCTGCCATGAGCAGCGCCACCGTGCCCATGCCGCTGCCCACGATGGCGCGCAACCGGCGACCGGACGCCAGCGTCCTGCTGGCGCTGCCGCTGCTGGTGTATTTCCTGATCTTCGTGCTGGCGCCGCAAATCGTGTTGCTGGCCATGAGCGTTCGCGGCCAGGACGGCGTATTCACGGCGGCGAACTTCGGGCGCGCGCTGTCCGACCCTATGACCTATGGCGTCCTGTTCGGCACGCTGCGGCTGGGCGTGTATGCCACCCTGGCGACCATCCTGGCGGGCTTTCCTTATGCGCTCGCCATGGTTTCGGTGGGCCCCCGCCTGCGTTCGGCCATGCTGCTGCTCGTGATCCTGCCGCTATTGGTCAGCGCGATCGTGCGCACCTTCGGGTGGCTGGTGACCTTGGGCAACCAGGGGCCCATCAATGCGCTGCTGCTGTGGCTGGGGTGGATAGACCATCCGATCCGCATACTGTTCACCGAATCGGCGGTGGTGATCGGCCTGACCCAGATCGAGCTGCCCATGATGGTATTGGCACTCTATACGGTGCTGTCGCGCGTCGATGGCAGCCTGGCGATGGCCTCGCGGTCGCTGGGTGCAGGGTACTGGCGCACGTTCGTGCAGGTGCTGCTGCCCTTGAGCGTGCCGGGGCTGATAGGCGGGGCGGCGCTGGTGTTCGCGTCCGCCGTGGGGGCTTTCGTGTCGCAGACCATCCTGGGCGGTGGCGGCCTGCTGTATATGCCGATGTACATCTACCAGCAATCCATCCTAAACCAGGATTGGGGCTTCGCGGCGGCGCTGGCGGTGATCCTGATGATCACGGTAAGCGCCATCATCTTCGCCGGCACCGTACTGGCACGGCGGTCCCAGGGGTACATCCATGGCTGAATCCACCATCGGCATCCGGATCGGGCGACGCGTCGACGCGGTCACCTGGCGGTTCGCCTCGTTCGCGACGCTGGCGCTGGCCGTCCTGCTGCTGCTCGTGCCGACCTTCATCGCGTTGGCGGCTTCCTTCAACGGCGGCGAGTCGCTGCGCTTTCCCCCGCGTGACGTGTCCTGGCGCTGGTACCAGGCCTTGTGGAGCGAATCGGATGACATTTGGGAGGCATTCGCCATCAGCCTGCGGGTGTCCTTGCTGGCCACGCTGGGGGCCGGCGTGATGGCGACGTTGGCCGCCCTGTATCTGTCCAAGCAGCGCACGGCCTGGGCCCGCGCGCTGGAAACGTTCTTCCAATCGCCGATGATGCTGCCCGGGATCAGCCTGGGATTGGCCATGTTGGTGTGGTTGCAGACGATAGGCGTGCCGCTGTCGTATTGGAGCCTGGTGATCGGCCATATGGCGATCTCCACGCCTTACATCATCCGCACCGCGCTGATCGGCTTCAGCCAGATCGACCCCAGCCTGCTGGAAGCCTCGCGCAGCCTGGGGGCCAATGGCACTCGGACCTTCGTGCGGATCACCTTGCCGCTGGCCATGCCGGCCGTACTGGCGGGCAGCTTTATCGCCTTCATGTTCTCGTTCGACAACGTGCCGGTCTCGCTGTTCCTGTCGGATGCGCGCATCGAGGTGCTGCCGATCCGGCTGTGGAACCTGATAGAGAACCTATTGGACGTGCGCGCGGCGGCGGTCGCCGGTGTCCTGATTATCTTCACCATTGTTTTCGCGCTCGTCATGGAACGGGTGCTGGGAGTGTCTCGCTATGTCCGCTGAGTCTGTGTCCGTCGATTCCATGGCTGCCGCGCTGAGCGCGGACCTCGATGCCGAAACCGCCTTGGCCGCGGAGCTGTTCGACACCTTGCGCAGCCGTTCGCGCAGCGCCCTGGGCGTGACCCGGGCGTCTTATGGCGAAGGCGAGCAGATGGCGCACGACCTGATGCGTGAATTGGGGCGGCGCCTGGACCTGGAAGAGCGGATCGATGCGGCGGGAAACCTGTACCTCACCTTGCCGGGAACGGACCGTGACCTGCCCGCGATCATGACGGGATCGCACCTGGACTCGGTGCCGGATGGCGGCAACTACGACGGCGCGGCCGGCGTGGTCGCCGGCATGGCGATGCTGGCCCGCTGGCGCCGGGCAGGGCGCCTGCCCCGGCACGACATCACGGTGATGGGCGTGCGGGCCGAGGAACTCTCGTGGTTTCCGGCGCCCTATATCGGCAGCCGGGCGGCGTGGGGCTTGTTGGAGCCTGAGGCCTTGGACCAGTGCGTGCGGCCCGACACCGGCCGCACGTTGGGCGAGCACATGGCGCAGGCCGGTTTCGAGCCGGACCGCATACGCCGGCAAGAGCCCCAATTGCGTGTCGAGGACATCGAGTGCTTTCTTGAGCTGCACATCGAGCAGGGTCCGCAGCTGGTGCAGGAAAGCATCCCGGTCGGCGTGGTGACGGGGATTCGAGGAAATCTGCGCTACAAACATTGCCATGTGATCGGCCGCTACGGCCACGCGGGCGCCGAGCCGCGGCGTTCGAGGCAGGACGCGGTGCTGGCGGCCGCCGAGTTCCTCAACCGGCTGGAGGCGATGTGGATCGATTACGAATCGCGCGGGCTGGACCTGGTCTGCACCGTGGGGCAGTGCCATACGGATACGAAAGTGCATACGATGACCAAGATCCCCGGCGAGCTCTGGTTCAGCATGGATATCCGCAGCCAGGATAACGACCTGCTGATGCGGATCGACCGGACTTTGCGCGAGATGGCGGAGGAAATCGGTAGCCGGCGTGGCGTGAAGATCGACCTGGGCGCGTATACCAACGCCCTGCCCGGGCCGATCGCGCCGGTGCACCGCGAACGCCTGGTCCGGCTGGCAGGCGATCTTGGAATCGAGCACATCCAGATGGCCAGCGGCGCGGGCCATGATTCGGCCGTCTTCGGCATCAGCGGCGTGCCTACCGCGATGATCTTTGTGCGCAATGAGCATGGAAGTCATAATCCCGACGAGGCCATGGAGATCGCGGATTTCGCCCAGGGCCTGAAACTGCTGGTCGCGGCCGTGGAGGATATCGATGCCAGTCACTGAGGGGTCCAGGTCGAGCACCAGCGACGCGGACGAGATCGTCTACAACCTGATCCGGCGGGCGATTTTTTCCGGCCTGCTGCGTCCGGGGTTGAAGCTGCAGGAACCGCGCATCGCGCGGGTGCTGAATGTCAGCCGCGAACGCGTGCGCAAGGCGCTGCAACGCCTGACCCATGAGAAATGGCTGGACTCGGTTCCGAATCGCGGGACCTTCATTCCGGTGCCCACGGTCGAGGAACTGCACGCGATCTACGACGCGCGCAAGATCCTGGAGCTGGGCGTGACGCGGCAGGTGGCCGAACGGCGGCGGGTGCTGGCGGTGCATCGGCTGGCGGAGCATGTGGCTTCCGAACGGGACGCGGCGGAACGCGACGATCGGGCGCTGGCGTTCCGGTTGTCCGCCGAATTCCATTTCCTGCTGGTGGAGCTGACCGGCAATCCTTATCTGGTCGACATGCACCGGGGCTTGATGCAGCGCTCGTCGCTGCATTTTTCCCTGTTCGCGCCTGCATCGCTGCACGAATGTACGTCGCATAATTGCGCGGGGCCGCATGAGCATGAAGGTATCATGCAGGCGATCCTCGATGGCAATGGCGCGCGGGCCGAGAAGCTCATGACGCATCATTTGAATGAGTTGGAAACGCTGCTGGCGTTGCGCCGGCAGAAGTTCGATTTCCTGGAGATCGACGAGGCGTTCGCGCGCCTGGCGCATCAGGATGAGGAACGCGAGGCCCAGATGCTGGCCTCGTCTACGCTTACTTAAGGAAAATCATGACCTTATCCATTGCCGACCGTCTGCGTGAACTGGGCATCGAATTGCCCAGCTTGCCCAAGCCCGCTGGCAGCTATGTCCCATTCCGCCGCCATGGCGACCTTGTGTTCCTGGCGGGGCAAACCAGCTCACGCGACGGCAAGGCTGTCTACAGCGGCCCGGTCGAGGGACCGGACGACATCGAACGAGGCTACGCCGCCGCGCGCCTGTGCGCCATCAACATGCTCGCGATATTGCAGCATGCCTGCGATGGCGACCTGGAGCGTGTCGGCGGGTGCCTGAAGGTCAACGGCTACGTTTTGGCCGCGACCGGTTTCGAATCCGTGCCGGCCGTGGTCAACGGTGCGTCCGACCTGCTGGTGGAAGTCTTCGGTGATGCCGGGCGGCACGCACGCACGGCAGTGGGCGTGGCGACCTTGCCGCGCAACGTGACGGTGGAAGTGGAAGGGACGTTCTTCCTGAAGTCCTGACATCGCGTTCCGCCCGGAATGTCACAAAGCGGGCGTGTCATCCGTCTAAGAGTGGAAGGCCGGAAATCTGGCCTTCTACGTTAAATCTTGGAAGGATCGAACACTATGAACCGCGCGAATTGGTTCGCCGTCTCCCCAGAGGGTGCAAAGGCAGTCGGCGTCCTGCATCACTATGTCGTCAACGACACCAACCTGCCCAGCGCTCTCGTCCATCTGGTCTTCCTGCGCGTGTCGCAGATCAATGGGTGCGCGCACTGTATCGACATCCACACCCGCGATCTGCTCAAAGAAGGGATGTCGGTCGACAAGCTCGTGCTGATTCCCGTTTGGCACGAGGCCGAACATCTGTTCACCGACCAGGAGCGTGCCGCGCTGGCCTGGGCTGAAGAAGTCACGCGCGTGAGTGAAACGCACGCATCCGACGAAGCTTATGCGGCCGCACTGGCTGCCTTCGATGAGAAGGACCTGGTGGACCTGACCCTGACCATCGCGGCCATGAATGCGCTCAACCGGCTGGGCATCAGTTTCCGATTGAAGCCTCGGGCAAGGAGCTGACCTAGCGGGCTGCTGGACTGTTCAGGAACCAGTAACCGAAGCATCCGAAAAAATTTCGCTCGTGGGTGGAAGGATACCCGGCCCCGGTACGTCTACACGGGTATGGACGGATTCTGGAGCGGGAGCTTGATCCCGTTCCGGCCCGCGCCGGCAATCCCTCACTACCACCCATCGTGTTGTCAGGAGCGAATAGGAAATGAAACGCACATTCGTGTTCAATGTGTTGGCAGCGGCCGTGCTCGGTACCGCGAGCGTGTCGTCGTTTGCGGGGCAGGCGCCGGGCGCCGCCGGCGTACCGGATGTTGCGGTCAGCCACCGCGATCGCATCTATGCGGCCGAACAATTCTCGAACACGGTCTCGGTTACCGACCCGGTCGACAATCGCCTGCTCGGCGTGATCCGGTTGGGCGACCCGTCGCCGGGGAACTTTAGCCCCCTGTATCGGGGCCAGGTCCTGGTGCATGGCATGGGTTATTCGCCCGACCACCGCACGCTGGCCATCGTCTCGATCGGCTCGAATTCGGTGACCTTCATCGATACCCAGACCAACACGGTCAAGCACACCACCTATGTCGGTCGTTCCCCGCACGAAGCGTTCTACACGCCCGACGGCAAAGAGGTCTGGGTGACGGTGCGCGGCGAGAATTATGTCTCGGTCATCGACGCCAAGACGTTCAAGGAGAAGACGCGGATCACGACCGCGGCCGGCCCGGGCATGCAGATCTTCTCGCCCGACGGCAAGTATGGCTACGTGTGTTCGTCGTTCAATCCGGAGACGGTGATCGTGCAGGTCTCCGACCACAAGATCGTCGGCAAGGTGCAGCAAGCCAGCCCCTTCTGCCCGAACATCGCGGCCACGCCGGACGGCAAGCAGGTCTGGTTCACCTTGAAGGATGTCGGCAAGACCCAGGTCTTCGACGCCAAGCCGCCGTTCAAGCTGCTCAAGACCCTGGACACCGGCCCCATCACGAACCACGTGAATTTCGCGCGGACGTCGAAGGGCACCTTTGCCTACGTCACCATAGGCGGGCTCAACCTGGTGCGAGTGTTCCGCACCGACAACTACGAACAGGTCGCCACCGTTCCAGTCGGCAATCTGCCCCATGGCGTGTGGCCCTCGGGCGACGGCACCCGCGTGTACGTCGGCCTGGAGAACGCCGATGCCCTGGCCGCCATCGATACCGCGACGAACAAGGTCGTGGCCGATGTGCCGATCGGCCAGGCGCCGCAAGCGATTGCCTATGTTCCCAATGCAGTGCCGGAAGGCGACGGAATGCAGAACCTGCAACCGCTTGGCGTCGCGGGGCAGGCGGCGCATCTGACGCTGGGGGCGGTGAAGGATGGAAAGCCCGTGGCCGGCGACGTGGCGCCCACGTCGGTGGCGCTGTTCGATCAGGGGCTGCTGCAGGTCCTGCAGGCTTCGGCGACGGGTTTGAACCCCAAGCAGCCTTATGTACTGGCACTGTCCGGACAGGCCGATGGCAGTGGTCCCCTGCAGCCGCTGGCTGCCTTCATGACGAATCCGGCGGGCTCCGCCATCGTCAACGCAATCGGCCCGATCCGTCAGGTGGTGCAGCAGGATGCAACCGCGAACGACGGTCGCCGCTATCTGGTGATTGCGCCGCAGGTCGACGGCAAGCCCGGCACGCCGGTGCAGGTCCAGGCGGCATCCTGACGAGGTCATCATGGGCGTAAAGTCGTTCATTGCCATGGCCATCCTGGCCGTGGCGCCGCAAATGGTTTGGGCCCATGCTCATTTCGTTGCCTCGACACCCGCGCCCGGCGCGGTTGTCGAGCGCACGCCGGACAAGCTAACCTTGCGGGTCACGGAAGGCCTGGAACCGATCTATTCGAAGCTGGTCCTGCTGGATGCGGCGGGCCAGACGGTTTCGACAGGCGTGTCTTCGTTGGTGCCGGGCGACGATAAAACCCTGGCGCTGCCCATCGACCGGCAGCTTGCGCCCGGCGTCTATACGGCCAGATGGCAGGTCCTGTCCAAGGACGGCCACAAGACGCAGGGAAGCTGGTCGTTTACCGTCCGCCCCTGACGCGATGCTTGCCACATTCGCTACCTGCCGCTTCCTGGCTTACGCAGCCTCGGTGTTGCTGTTCGGAACAAGCGCCATGCTCGCACTGGCCGACTCGCGGGGCTTGCGTTCTGCTCTGGAATTGGCGGTGCGGCGGTCGATGCTGATCTCCGCGTTCGTGGGCATGCTGGCGGTACTGGCCATGCTGCCGCTTCAGGTCGTCAACATCGCGGAAGACTGGCATTCGGTCATGGACGGGCACATGCTGGGCGCCGTCGCATTCGAAACGCGGTTCGGATGGGCCTGGTGTACGCGGGTCATCGCGGTTGCCGCCGTGACGCTGGCGATCGTGCTTTTTCCCGCCGGCAAGGTCAGGCTCAAGCTGTGGCTGACGGCGAGTGCCTTGCTGCCGGCCGGCTTGAGCGGGCACGCCGCCATGCAGGAGGGTTGGCCCGGCGTGGCGCATGCCGGGTGCGACATGCTCCACTGCCTGGCGGCCGCGTTCTGGATCGGGTCCTTGCCAGTGTTTCTATTGCTGTTGAGGCTTTACGAGGATCCTGTTCGTAAGCAACACGCCACCCGCGCCTTGATGCGGTTTTCGTTTCTGGGGCATTGCGCCGTTGCGACCCTGTTGATCAGCGGGCTGGTCAATTCGGTGTTCATTCTCCAGTCCACCACGATCAGCCTGGCGTCGCGCTATCAGGAACTGTTGCTGGTCAAAGTATTCGTGGCGATCGCGATGGTGGCGCTTGCACTGCTGAACCGATACCGGTGGATCCCGCTCGTCCGAACCAGGAAGCGGGCAGCACTCCGGCAGATCCGGCGCAACACGGTCCTGGAAATCCTGGCTGGCGGTTTCGCGCTGGCCTTGGTGTCGGTATTCGGGCTCCTGTCGCCGTAGCGGGGGGGCAAAGCGAAATGACGACCGCTGAACCTAGCGGCGGGAGACAATTGCCCTGAGCGCTGCCTGCGCCGCGTGCAGTGGCTTGGGTCCGGCCGCTACCCGGTCGGCGGCGGGACCCATCCAGGGATGGGCGTAGGCGACCACGTCGGCGCCTTGCCGGTACGCGTCTTCGGCCGCGAGCGCACAGGTGTTCAGGCAGGCTTCCAGATCGCCGGCCTGAAACAGCGGCCACGCTTCGGGGATCAAGCGGACCGTCACGCTGGATCCGGTGCCGGCGGCGTAACGTTCGAACAGCACGCGATTGGGTTCGATGGTCGAAGCGACCGCGCAGAGGACGGTGATGTTATTGCCGGCGCGGGAGGCTGCTTCCGCCAACGCCGCATCCGCCCGGATGATGGGAATGGCGAACCCGCTCATGGTGTCGACGGCGGGACCGAGCGTGGCGCAGGTCACGACGATCGCGTCGGCGTCGGTGGACAATTCCCGCAGGATAGCTTCAACCGCGCGGTGGGCATCGCCATCCGGCGCTGGCTGCAGATCCATTGCCTGCCGGAGATCCGCGCGGACGGTATGGCGCAGGTTTTGTGCGGGCCAATCTTCCAGAAGAGCCGCCTGTTGGAAGATCGCCTCGTTGGCCGGTATCGTGTGCAAAAAGGAGAGTCGCATCCTGTTCGATCCTGTCGGAATGACGTTCAAGCCGAGATTGTTCTATCGGCCCGATACTGGAACAAGATCATCTCTGATACCGGTATTGGCGATACTACGCTGACCTTCGCTTGCGCGGCCGAGCTCCGGCTTCCGTGAGTAGCCATTCCTTGAAAGCCACCACCGGCGACGCATTCTCGCTTTCTTTGCGGTGTACCAGGTAGTACGCGAGTTCGCAGCTTTGCGTGCCGGCGAAAGGGCGAACGAGGCGACCTTCGGCCAGGTCCTTGTCGACGAGCGTGGTCCTGCCGAGCGCGACGCCGTTTCCGGATATCGCCGTCTGGATGGCCATGGCCGAATCGTTGAGCTGCAGCCCGCGATCGGAGTCCACGCTTTTGGCCACACCCGCCTTTTGAAGCCATGAACGCCATGTCGGAAACGCCGCAAATCCGACCATGGATAGATCATGGATCAGTTGGTGGTGCCGCAAATCCGCCGGCGTCCTTAAAGGGTGTTTGCCTTTCAGTAGCGCTGGACTGCAAACAGGGAAGAACTCATCGCGCAGCAGGTAGGTTGAGACCAATCCAGGCCATACGCCGGCGCCATACCGTATGCCGACATCGATGCGCTGGGCGGCGAAGTCCACCAGGTGGCCGCTGGTGTCGATGCGTATGTCGTAATAGGGGTGCCTTTTCTGGAAGGATTCCATGCGCCACAACAGCCACTTGTCCGCGAAAGCGGGCGGCACGGTCATGGTGAAGACGATGCGGGATTTGTAGGCGCGCAGGCGCTCGACGCCGGTGGACAGCAGGTCGAACCCCGCCTGCAGGTCCGGCAATGCCAATCGGGCGGCGTCGGTCAGCGCCAGGCGGGACGGGCCGGAGGTGGAGCGATGGAACAGCTCGATATCCAGGTAGCTTTCGAGCCCGCGTATCAGCTGGCCGACGGCGGCGGGCGTGACGTTCAGTTCGGTCGCCGCCGTGGTGTAGCTCAGGTGCCGGGCGACGGCCTCGAAGGCGCGCAGGGCGTTCAGGTTGCTGGGGGCTCGCATGTCGGTTGGTCAGCCGGTCCGGATAGTTGGATGATTTTTCCAGCGTGGCGGGTGCCGGTCAATCGCGGCCGCGACCCTGCCTGATATCAAGGCGGGGCGCGGCCGCTGGCGGGACATGCCTGCGTCTCAGATCTGCGACAAGCCGCCATCCACGACCAGTTCGGTGCCAGTCATGTAGGAAGCGTCGTCGCTGGCCAGGAACAAGGCGGCCTTCGCCGCTTCCGAAGCCTTGCCAACGCGTTTCAGGGGGACGGCCCCGACCAGCGCTTCGCCAGCCTTCTTCAGCGCTTCTTCGGGCAAGCCCATTTTGCTGGCGAAGGGCGTGTCGATGGGGCCGGGGCTGATGGCATTGATGCGGATGCCGCGGGGCGCGAGTTCCGCGCCCAAGGATCGCACCAGGGAGCGCACGGCGGCTTTGCTGGCGGACAGGATGGAGAGGCCGGGCGTACCGACCTGGTTCAGGAAGGAGGTCGTCACGACGATGCTGCCGCCATCGCGCAGATGCGGCGCCGCCTTCTGGATGGTGAAGAACAGCCCATGGAAGTTGAGCCCGAATTGCTCGTCGATCTGCGCCGGCGTGATGGCTTCCAAGGGCGCTGCCTTGCCCGCGCCGGCATTGGCGAAGACGACGTCGATATGCCCATGGGTTTCGACGACTTCCGCCACGGCCTTGTCGATCTGCGCGGGATCGCGCAGATCGGCGCGCAGGGCAATGACGTCGGCGCCGATCTCGTGTTCGGCCGCCCGCAGGCGGTGTTCGTCGCTGCCGATGATGGCGAGCTTCGCGCCTTCATCGCGGAACAGTTTGGCGGCCTCCAGGCCGATGCCGGAAGTGCCGCCGGTAACCAGTACGACCTTGTTCGCGAATTTCATGTCGATAGTCCTTGTCAGTCGGGCCGGCGGGATGCCGTGCTCCATGGACTCCACTATCGACGTTGGCGCGCGGCGCGACAAACGAGAAGATCTGCCGCGCCGGAAAAGAAAAACTATCCGGGGCGTAGCGAGAGCGTTACCGTCCGCTTTCCAGGCGTTTCATCGCGGATTCCGGATAGCGCTGGCCCGCGATGGCATCCGGGGCGAATACCTCGTCCAACTTTTCCCAGAACACGGCCGGCAGCTCCAGCGAAGCGGCCAACTGTGCGTCGCGTACATGCTGCGGCTCGGTCACGCCGACGATGGGGCTGACCTCGCCACGGCGTCGGCACCATGCCAGGGCAAGCTGCGCGGCGTTGACCTTGGCTTGCGCGGCCAGGTCCTTGAGCAGCTCGACCAGCTCCAGGTTCTTGTAGAAATTCTCGCCCTGGAATCGAGGCATATCGCGCCGTTGGTCGCCGGGTGGCAGATCGTCCGGGGATTTCAGCGCGCCACTTAGGATGCCGCGTCCCAGGGATGCATAGCCGAAGAACCAGGAGCCATGTTCCCGCAATACCGGGATGATGTCGGTTTCGGGTTCGCGGCTCCAGAGGGAGTATTCGCTTTGCACGACGGCCACCGGGTGGATCGCGGCGGCGCGGGCGTATGTCTTCGGACCGACTTCGCACAGGCCCAGCGCGCGGACCTTGCCTTTCTCGACCAGGCGCGCCATGGCGCCGTAAGTGTCCTCGATAGGCACATTCGGATCGACGCGATGCAGATAGAACAGGTCGATGACGTCCGTGCCCAGCCGCTGGAGGCTGGCATCGCACGCGGCTTCGACGCGTTCGGGGCGAGCGTCCAGGCCGCGCTGGTCCGCGCGCTCGCCGAACAGATAACCGAACTTGGTGCACAGGACGACGTCGCGGCGGCGGCCGGCGATGGCCTTGCCGACCAGGACTTCGTTGGCGCCGTTCGCATAGAGATCGGCGGTGTCTATCCACCGGCCGCCGTGGCTCAGGTAGTAATCCAGGGTTTCAAGGGATAGCGCGTCGCTGCTGGGGCCGTAGTAGCCGGTCATGGCCATGGTCCCGAGGACAAAGGACGGCGCGGTATCGGCCAGCGTGTTGGAGGGCTTCATTGCGGGAATTCCGGTGGGGTGGCGATGACGCCGGCACAGGGCGTCATCCGGGGCGGGCATGCAGGGCAGTGATTCAACCCAGTACGAAGGGGTTTTCGCGTCGCGGCGACGGCGTTATCCAGACGCTCTTCACCTGCATGTATTCCTTGATGGCGTCGACGCCGCCTTCGCGGCCCATGCCGCTGCGCTTGTAGCCGCCAAAGGGCGAGGTGAAGCTGGTGGTCCGGTAGTTGTTGACCCAGACGGTGCCCGCCTGCACGCGTTCGACGCACGTCATGGCACGGCGCAGGTCCTGGGTCCATACCGCGGCCGCCAGGCCGAAGTCGGTGTCGTTGGCGATCCGGATGGCGTCTTCCTCATCCTTGAAGCGGATGACCGTCAGCACCGGGCCGAAGACTTCCTTGCGGGCGATCTCCATCTGGTTGTCGACGTCGGTAAAGATCGTCGGCGCGACGAACTGGCCCTGGCCATAGCCCTCGCCGTTCAGCGCATGGCCGCCCAGGATGCAGCGCGCGCCTTCCGCCTTGGCGATTTCTATCATGCGCATCACGTGCTCCCATTGCTGGCGCGTGGCGATCGGGCCCAACTGGGTTTCGGGCAAGGATGGATCACCGATGCGCGCCTGGCGCGTCAGCTCCACCAGCTTCGCGACGAAGTCGTCGTGGATGCTGTCCTGGACCAGCAACCGCGAGCCCGCCATGCAGGTCTGGCCGGCGGCGGCGAAGATGCCGGCGATCACGCCCTTGAGCGCCTGGTCCAGGTCCGCATCGTCGAAGACGATATTGGGCGATTTGCCGCCTAGCTCCAGCGTGACGCGCTTGAAGCCGCTGGCGGCCGCTTCGTTCACCTTCTGGCCGCCCGCATCGCCACCCGTAAAGGCGATTTTCTTCGTCAGGGGATGGCGGACCAACGGATCGCCGATCTCCGCGCCGTATCCGGTCACCACGTTGACGACGCCCTTGGGAATGCCGGCCTGTTCGGCCAGTTTGGCCAGTTCCAGTATGGACGCCGATGCATGTTCGGACGGCTTGATGACGATGGTGTTGCCAGCCGCCAGCGCCGGGGCCATCTTCCACGCGGTGAGCGACAGCGGCGAATTCCAAGGCGTGATCGCGACCACCACGCCGAGCGGTTCGTAGCGGGTGTAGTTGATGACGCCGGGCTTGTTGACCGGTATCACGTCGCCACCGACTTTGTCGGCCAGGCCGGCGTAGTAATAGAACCATTGCGCGATGTTCATCACCTGGCCGCGCACTTCCGTGATCAGCTTGCCGTTGTCGCGCTGTTCGACACGGCCCAGATGGTCGGCATTGGCTTCGATCAAGGCCGCGAGCTTGCGGAGCAGGGCGGCGCGCTGGGTTGCCGTCAGCGTCGGCCAGGGGCCGGACGTGAAGGCCGCATGCGCGGCACGCACCGCGCGATCCGCATCGGCGGCCGACCCGCGCGGAATGCGCGCCCAGACCTGGCCGGAATAGGGTTCGATCGAGTCGAACCATTCTCCGCCGGCCGGGTCGGTCCAGGCGCCGTCGATGAAGAGTTGATATTGGCTGAGATTGCCCGAATTGGTGCTCATGCGCGCTGCCTGTATGGGTGATGGAAAATCCGTGCCGGAATGATCGTCATGGCGCGCCGCGCTCAATCGATCTTCAGATTGCTGCTCTTGACCAGATCGTCGAACTGGGCGACTTCGTCGCGCAGCTGCTTCTCGAAGCTCTGCGGCGTGCTGTCGGTGATGGGTTGCAGCCCGGCTGTCGCCATCTGGGCGGCGAACTCGGGCGTGCGGGCGGCGCTTTGCAGCGAACGCGCGAGAAGGTCGATGACGGCGGGGGGCGTGCCCTTGGGCATCATCAGCCCGTACCAGGAGTCCAGGCGGAACTGCTTCAGTTCCGGCTCGCTGCTGGATTCGGCGAAGGTAGGCACGTCGGGCAGCAGCGGCGAACGCGCCGGCGCCGCAACGGCCAACGCGCGCACCTGACCGGCCTTGATCTGCGGCAACACCGATCCCAGCGTGGCGAACGACATGGCGACGTGACCGGCCATCACATCGCTGATGGCGGGCGCGGCGCCCTTGTACGGCACGTGCAGGATCGAGGTGTGGGTCAGCTTCTTGAACAGCTCGGCGGACAGGTGCGGCGTGCCGCCGCTACCGGCCGACGCGTAGGAGTACTTGCCCGGGTTGCTGCGCAGCACCGCCAGGAATTCCTTCAGGTCCTTGGCGGGGAAGTCCTTGTTGACGACGAGCACCGTGGGGGCGACCGCGACCGCGGCGACTGGAGCGAAGTCGTCGATGCTCTTGAAGGGCAGATCGCGGTAAAGCACCGCGTTGATGGTGTGATTCGTCGCGGCGATCAGGCCCGTATAGCCGTCGGGGGTGGCGCGTGCCACCATGGCCGCGGCGATGGTGGCATTCGCGCCTGGGCGGTTTTCCACGATCACGGTTTGTCCCAGGCTCTTGCCGAGATCGTTGGCCACGACGCGCGCCACGATGTCGGTTGGTCCGCCTACCGCGAAGCCGACGACAAGGCGGACCGGGCGTACGGGGTAGTTGTCGGCTGCCATGACGGTGGTCGTGGCGATAACAGCCGAGGCCGCGACGACAGCGCGGCCCAGGAAAGTGCAAAGTTTCATGGGTCAATTCCAGAAAGATTTTTTGGAATTGCACGCGCTGCCTCCACCTCTCTGCGTCTCTGGAATGCATGGACGCTTGGATTGCCGCTGGTGCAATATCGAAATAATAGAACTGAGTCCTGTTCTACGCAACTGAAAAATAAAACAGAGTCCTGTCTAGTGGAATTATGCTCGCGTGCGACAATCTGTCCCTCTGCGAACGGTGCCCTGTGGGTGAGCCCTGTGGTGAGCAAAAAGGAAAGCATGGCTGAGTCGAAGTCCGAACCGGAAGACAAGGGGGTCGCCGCGGTCAGTCGCGCCCTGAGCCTGCTGGCCGCTTTCCGGAAAGACGACTACAGCCTTACCCTGACCGAGCTGTCGATACGCGTCGGTCTCTACAAAAGCACGGCGTCCCGCCTGATTGATACCCTGGTGCGGGAGGGATACCTGTATCGCATCTCGGACGGCAGCTATCAGCTCGGCGCCAAGCCCCTGCAATTGGGCGCCATCTTCCAGCGGCAGATGCGTACGGCGGAATACGTTCCGCCTTTCCTGCATCGGATCGTCGAGGCATTGGGAGAAAGCGCGTCGTTCTACATTCCGCAGAACGAGGGGCGGCTATGCCTGCATCGCGTCAGCGCCAGCAACCAGGTGATCGTCGACTCGGTGCGCGAGGGCGATTGGCTGCCGCTGGAAGGGGGCGCCACCGGGACCATACTGCTGGCATTCCGTGGGGAGCCCGGCAAGGAAATGGACGACGTGCGCGTGCAGTTGTGGGCAGCTACATTCGGGGGCGCCCACCCGGAAATGGCGGCCGTGGCCGTGCCTGTATTTGGCGCGCAGCAAGTGCTGCTGGGCGCGCTCAGCGTATCGGGTCCACGATACCGGCTGGAAGCGCGAGGGGCGGCGTCCATGTGGCCCACGCTGATGCGTGCCGCGCGTGAACTGACTGCTTTGCTGGGCGGCGACACGGCCGCGTTTGACGCCCGCCTGGCTGCTGTTTGATTCCGGCTTCCCGATCCGCGGATCGCTTCCCGGGTTTCCACCAATACTGCGTGCCCGCAGCTCGCTTTAGACTTTTCATTAAATAAATAAGAGTTCGCATTCCGAACTTGGATACGAACTTTTCGCCGTCGAGCCCTGCTCGATTTTTTTGGCGAAGAATATAAATAAAAGTTCGCATTCCGAATTAACTGGTCTGCGGATGTCAGGAGACAAGATGGCGTTGGAAGAAAAGCCGGATCCGGCGGAAGCCAAGAACCTGGTGCAGTCCCTGGCCAAGGGCTTCCGCATCCTGGAAGCGTTCACCTCGCAGGAGCCCGAGTTGACCATGGCCGACGTAGCCAGGCGGGCGGGCGTGGACAACGCGACAGCCTTTCGCTTCCTGAACACGCTCGTGGCGATCGGCTACGTGCAGCGGGTCGAAGGCACGCGCAAATTCCGCCTTTCGTTGAAGGTGCTGGACCTGGGCTTCCACGCGATCGCCCGATCCGACCTGCGCGCCCGCGCGCGGCCCATCCTGCGTGGGCTGGTGGGCGAGGTGAACGAGGCCGCGTCGGTCGGCGTGCTCGACGGCCCGGAAGTCATGTACGCGGAGCGGGTGCAGGCGGGGCTGACGCGGCTGGCCGTCGATATCCGCATCGGCAGCCGCGTTCCTGCTTACTCCAGCGCGGTAGGCCAGGCCATCCTGGCGTGGTCGGACGACGACACGCGCAAGGAAGTGCTGCAGGCGCGACCGCTGAAGGCGCTGACCGCCACCACCATCACCGACGTGGATACCTTGCTCGCGCGGTTGGACGCGATACGCAAGCTCGGCTATGCGGTCTCCGACCAGGAAACCGTGTCCGGCCTGTATGTCGTGGCCGCCCCCGTGTTCGACCAGGATGGCGTGCCCGTAGCGGCGTTGAGCGTTGCCGCGCCGGCCATCCGGACGACGCTGAAGGACTTCGTGGACTCGACGGCGCAGCCCGTCGTGCAGGCCGCGAATGAATTGTCGAAAGCCTTGGCCACGATCGGAAGTTTCGCGCCGCACCGTTTGGCCGGCGGCTGACGCCATCCATCACAAGACCATTACGCCAGAAAGGCGTAGCCCATTCACGCACGGAGACAACCTTGGCAAAGATCGACTATCACGGCATCATTCCCGCCATCGCGGTGCCTTTCAACAAGGACTACAGCATCAACGAACCCAACCTGCGCCAATTCGCGCAGTGGTTGGGCAGGCAGCCCGGTATTTCCGCCCTGATGACCAACGGCCATACAGGCGAGGTCTTTTCGCTGACGCCGCGCGAGCGCGCGCAAGTCACGCGGATCACCGCCGAGGCCGTGAAAGGCATCTGCCCGGTGGTTTCCTCGGTGGTGTGCGAAGGCATCAACGACGCGGTCGAACAGGCCGGTTGGGCGAAAGAGGCGGGCGCGGACGCGCTGGACATCATGCCCCCGCATCATTGGCTGCGCTTCGGCTTCAAGCCCGAGCATTGCCTGGACTACTTCAGTGCGATCGGCGAAGCGACCCGGCTGCCCCTGATCGTGCACATCTATCCGGCCTGGACGCGCGGCTCGTATTCGACGGACCTGCTGGCGGAACTGGCGCGCATGCCGCATGTGGCCGCGTTCAAGATGGGCGAGCGGGAAATGAACAAGTACGCCCGCGACATCAAGGCGATCCGCGAAGCCGATCCTTCCAAGGCCTTGCTGACCTGCCATGACGAGTACCTGCTGGCGTCCATGGTGCAGGGCATAGACGGCGCCCTGGTCGGCTTCGCCTCGCTGGTGCCGGGATTGATCAACGACCTGCTGCTGGCGGTGAAGAAGGGCGATCTGAAAGAGGCCATGCACGTGCAAAGCCTGATCACGCCCCTGAAGGACGCGGTCTATGGCAGCGGAGAGCCGACGGGTGAAGCCCACGGCCGGATGAAGGCCGCCATGGCCATGGCGGGGATCATTGCCGACGGTACCGTGCGGCCGCCGACGCATGCACCCAGCAAGCAGGAACTGCAGGTGATCGAAGAGGCCCTGCGCCACGCCAACCTGCTCAAGAAGTCGGCGGCCTGAGCCATGGGCAGGCACGCGGTGGTCTCGGGCACCAGCTCCGGCATCGGGCAGGCGACCGCGCGTCGCCTGCTGGAGGATGGCTGGACGGTGACTGGGCTGGACCTGACGCCTTCGACGCTGCGCCACGACGCGTTCCGCGGCACGGTTTGCGACCTGCGCGACCTGGGGACCTTAAAGGAGGCCTTGAAGCAGGCGCAGTCGGCCTCGGACGGCGTCCATGCGATGGTCCATTGCGCCGGCCACATGAAGACGGCGCCGCTGGGTTCGCTGGACCCGGACGCCAGCCTGGAGATGTGGCGCGTGCACGTACTGGCCGCGCAGGCCATGGCGGACGTACTGCTGCCCGGCATGCCGGACGAAGGTCGGGTGGTCCTGATCGGCAGCCGGACGGCCAGCGGCGCGGCGGGACGCAGCGAGTATGCCGCGTGCAAGTCCGCGCTGACGGGCATGGCGCGTTCCTGGGCCCAGGAGGTCGTCAAGCGCCGGATCACCGTGAACGTGGTATCGCCGGCGGCGACACGGACCGCCATGCTGGACGATCCCGCGCGCGCCAAGGCGCCGCCCGTGCTGCCCCCGATGGGGCGGTACATCGAGGCCGATGAAGTCGCGGGCACGGTGGGATTCCTGCTGTCGCCGGGCGCCGGCGGCATCACTGGTCAGAACATCGTGATCTGTGCGGGTGCTTCGTTATAGCGGCCCGGGCGCACGATGAATGCTGGAGGAGACTGAATATGAGAAATACCCTGGCCGTCGCGCCATCGATGTCGGCGGCGAATACAGCCTCGCTGAAGGTGGTGGACGCCGCCGCTGCCCCGCGTACCGAGCTGATACGCATCCAGAATGTGTCGAAGACCTATACGACCGCGTCGGGCGATGCGGTGCACGCGGTCGACAACGTCGATCTGTCCATCACCGATGGCGAGTTCGTCTGCATCGTCGGTCCGTCGGGATGCGGCAAGAGCACGCTGTTGCGCATGCTCGCGGGTCTCGACAGCTACGACGACGGCAGCCTGACCCTGAATGGGGTGGACGTGACCGGTCCGTCGGGTGACGTCGGCGTGGTCTTCCAGGCCGCCAATCTGTTGCCCTGGATCACGGTGCGCGAGAACGTCGCCTTGCCCTTGCGCGTGGGTGGCCGGCGGGAGTCGGCCGAGCAGCGCATCACGGACCTGCTGGCGATCGCGGGCTTGAAGGACTTTGGCGAACGCTACCCCTACGAGCTGTCGGGCGGCATGCAGCAGCGCGCGGGCATCTGCCGCGCTCTGGCCCGCGATCCCGGGATCCTGCTCATGGACGAGCCCTTCGGCGCGCTGGACGCCCTGACGCGCGAGCGCATGAACGCCGAGCTGCAGCGCATCTGGCAGGCCAATGCGAAAACCGTCGTCCTCATCACCCACAGTATTTCGGAGGCGATCTTCCTGGCCGACCGCGTGGTGGTGATGTCCGCGCGGCCGGGGCGGGTGCTGCGCGAGATCGAGATCCCCATTCCGCGTCCCCGGACCTTCGATTCCATCGTCAGTCATCCGGAGTATGCGCGGCTGGCGCGCGAGATCCGGGCACTGTTGAACGAGCAGGAGAGCACACATGAGTAATGCGGCCTTGCAACCCATGTCAGCCGCCAGGAAGTCAGCCGCGACGAAGGCGAGTCGAACGGAACCCCGGCGCGTCAAACGATCCCTGGACGGTTCGGCGATCGCGCTTGCCGGCTTCGTGGTGCTGATCGCGCTGTGGTTCTTGAGCGTGCGCTTCCTGCACGTGCCGTCGTATATCCTGCCCGATCCCATGAAGGTGCTGCATGCGCTGTGGGCGGGGCTGGCCGTCGATCCCACCAGCGCCACAGGCTTCTATCGTCCGCTCTGGAGCACCTTGAGCAATGCCGCCCTGGGGTTCCTGATCGGTTCGGTCACAGGCCTGGTGCTGGGCTCCCTGATGGCGGAAAGCAAGGTGGTGGAAAAGCTGGTCATGCCCTACGCCTTCGCCTTGCAGAGCCTGCCGAAAGTCGCGATCGCGCCGCTGATCGTGATCTGGCTGGGCTTCGGGGATAGCAGCAAGATCGCCATCGCCGCGCTGCTGGCCTTCTTTCCGCTGCTGATCAACAGCTTTACGGGCTTGCGTGCGACCGAGCCGGAACGCATCGACCTGATGCGTTCGCTGTCCGCCACCCGTTTTGAGATTTACCGCATCGTCAAGCTGCCCAATGCCGCGCCCTTCATCTTCGCCGGGCTGGATATGGCCGTGGTGTATGCGCTGCTGGGCGCCATCGTGGCGGAATTCCTGGGCGCGCAGCAGGGCATGGGTGTCGCCATTACGCAGGCGCAGTCGGTATCGGACGTGGCGGGTGTCTTCGCCCTGTTGATCATCCTTGGGGTGATGGGGGTGTTGCTGCACGGCGCGGTGAATCGCATCGAACGTCGGGTCGTCCATTGGGCGCGCCGCAACAATCGCTGATGCACCTACCAATCAAAACATAAAGGAGACAACATGCAGATCACACGCAGGGAGTGGATGCTGGCGACCAGCGCCTTTGGCGCCGCGCTGGCACTGGCGCCGAAGCGCCTGCTGGCCGCCGAGCTCAAGCCGGTGCGTTTCGGTATCGGCCAGAAGGCGATGGCGCCGAACGTCATCAATTGCGTCATTGGCGAGGTGCTCGGCTTCAACAGGGAAGAAGGGCTGACGATACGGCCGCAGGCGCTGGGCGGAAACTCCAACGTCCAGGTGGCGGTCGACCGTGGCGACGTCGATATCGGCATCGGGGTGCCGTCCTTCGGCCTGCCGCTGCTGGCGAAGGGGGAATGGAATACCTCGATGAATTACTACGAGTACACCTATCCGTACAAGTGGGACATCGTGGTCAAGCCGGGCTCGGACATCAAGTCCTACCAGGACCTGAAAGGCAAGAAGATAGGCGTGTCGGATTTCGCGGCCACCGATTATCCGGTCACCAAGAATGTGCTGAAAAGCCTGGGCATCGACCCGGAGAAGGACGTCAAGTTCGTCGCGGTCGGCAACGGCGTGCCGGCGGGCGTGGCGCTCGAACGCGGCGCGATCGATGCGCTGTCCTATTACGACACCGGATTCGGCCAGATCGAGGCCGCCGGTATCGCGATTACCTTCCTGAAGCGGCCGGACAAACTGCCCATGGTGGGCGGCCAGTTCCTGATGGCGCGCAAGGAGACGTTCAATTCGCAACGCGACATGCTGGTGGGCTATGGACGGTCGGTCTGCAAGGCGTCGCAGTTCATCCTGGCCGATCCGGACGCGGGCGCGCGCGCGTTTCTCGCCATGTATCCGGAAGCGGCCCCGCGCGGGAGCGGCAAGGCCGAAGCCGTGAAGTCGATCCTGAACGCGATCAGCCGGCGGATCAAGCTGTACAACCCGCCTTATCCGAACACGAAGATGGGTGCGATCAACGAGACGGAGTTCCAGCAGGAAGCCGAGCTCAACCAGCTGAATATCAAGGACTTCAAGACCTTCTACACGAATGGCCTGATCGACGATATCAACAAGTTCGACGTGGCGAAGATCCAGGCCATGGCGAAGTCGTACCAGGGTTGATATGGCGTCTGGGGAAGACGATATGAAGCTCCGCGGCGCCGACAAGGTTCTTGCAGGGAATCAGGATGTCGACGAGATTCTGGGGCTGCGGGGCAAGGCCGTGCTGGTCACCGGCGCTGCGTCCGGCCTGGGCGCCGCGACGGCCCGCGCCTTCGCCGAAGTGGGGGCCCGTGTCGTGCTCGCCGACATTTCCCCCGCGCTGGACGCGCAGGTGGCCCGCTTGTCCGACGAAGGATACGACGTTAGCGCGGCGGTGCTGGATGTCTCCAGCGAAGCGGATTGGCGGGCCGTGGCGGATCAGGTGCGAGCCCGCCATGGCCGGCTCGATGTGCTGGTGAACAATGCAGGCATCATCGTCCGCGGCGGTCTGGCGACGCCGCTGGACCGCTGGAACCAGGTGCTGGCGGTGAATGTGACCGGCGCGTTCCTGGGCATGCGCACCATGGCGCCGCTGATGCCGGATGGGGGCGACAGTGCCATCGTCAATGTGTCGTCCACCGCGGGCCTGATCGCGCATACCGATGCGTCGTACACCACCAGCAAGTGGGCCTTGCGCGGGCTGACCAAGGCGGCCTCGCTGGAGCTCGTGGCGCGCGGCATCCGGGTCAATTCGGTGCATCCCGCCACGATCGCGACGGCCCTGACCGACGCCGCGCCGCCCGGCCATCTCGAAGCCAACCGCCACGCGATCCCGATGGGGCGCGAAGCGAGCCCGCAGGAAGTCGCGCGGACCATCGTTTTCCTGGCCTCGCGGCAGGCGTCCTTCATGACCGGCGCCGAGCTGGCGGTGGATGGCGGGCTGAGCACGTCGGGAGTTGCCTGGATGCGGCGGGCGTTTCAGCAGGCGTGGACGTCCTAGCCGGCTTCTGCCAAGCCCCAGCATGCGGCGGTATATCGGTTTTCCCGATAATTAATAATCTATAAATACTATTAGGGGGGGCGGATGTTTGTTACCGTTCCTTCGTGATGGATGTGTACCGCTACAAGGACCAAGAAAATGACGCTCAAAACCGAACGGCAGGCGCTCGTGAAGGAGACGATGG
This sequence comes from Bordetella genomosp. 8, assembly GCF_002119685.1. NCBI lineage: Bacteria > Pseudomonadati > Pseudomonadota > Betaproteobacteria > Burkholderiales > Alcaligenaceae > Bordetella > Bordetella genomosp. 8. The sequence continues at coordinate 2,291,771 of NZ_CP021108.1, forward strand.
CTGACCTCCAGCGCATCCTGGGAGACGGCCAGCCCGACCGCGCCACGCTGGAAAAAGTCAGCCAGCGCCTGCAAGTGCTTGCTCAGCGCGCGGACCTCTTTCCCGTGGCCGAATTCCCGGAGCCCACCAAGGAATCCGGCGCGACGTCCTCGCGCTATCTGTTGGGCCAGGAATCGGAAGAGGGCATGACGCTCTATCTGAACGTCATCATCCCGGGCAAGGACACGAAGCCGCACGACCACGGAACCTGGGCGGTGATCGTCGCTGTCAGTGGCGAAGAACTGAATCGCATCTACCAGCGCGTGGATGATGGGAGCAATCCCGAGCAGGCCCGCCTGGAGCAGGTGCGCGAGTACGTGGTGAAGCCCGGATCGCCTATCAACTTCCTACCCAGGGACATCCACAGCATCCATGTCGACGGCAACCAGACGGTGCGGCATTTCCACCTGTACGGCCAGCCCCTGGAAACGTTGACGGGCCGGCTGGGTTACGACCTGGAGACCGGCAAGGTGTCGAACTACAACAAGAACTTCATGCGTCCCACCGTCGGCCGCGACGCGTAACGTCAAAGATCCCGGGCGAGCCGCATCACGGTGACCCCTGGCTTCAGTTGCCGTAGCGAAGGCATGATCAGGGTGCATTGATCGTAGGGCGTGGTAATGGCTTCGCCGTCTGCCCACCCCAAGACGGTGCCGCGGTCCGCCAAGGTATCCAGGCACTGCCAAGGCCGGGCAAAGCGGAAGTCCATGGACGGCGCGACGATCGCGTCGGTCACCCGCAGTACGCGCTGTGCTGGCGGATCGGGCGACAGCCATCCGGAGGGGATGTCCTCCGGGTCGGCAATGCCGGATGCCAGCAGCATGCGCGCCACCATGTCGCATGCGACGGTGCGGGAAGCCAGGTCGCCATGGAAGCCGCACTCGATCAACAGCGCGCAGGCGTCGTCGCGCGTGGCATCGCCGAACTGCGCGAAATCGCGCATGCGGACGCCGTCCTTGTGGCCGGCGTCGACGATCACGTGCGCCGGCGCCTTCAGTTCGCGGGCCAGGGCGATGTTGCGCGGTAGCACGCCCGTCAGCAGCAGCGGGGCGCTGGGTTCGTGCATCGAATGCAAGTCCAGCAGCCACTCCGCGCGCTCCACCCAGGGGCGCAAAGCGGCGGCGCGCCTGCTGTCTGCCGTCAGGGGACGATCCAGCCGATCGGCGCTCCACACCCGATTCATGTCCTCGTCCACGAAGCGCGAGGCGTCGTGATGGGAACGATCGAAGCGGTCGAAGGCGTCCAGATTGCAGAATGCCAGCACCAGGCCACCGCGGCGCGGCCTGAAGCCGGACGCGAGCAGGTCCTTGAGCGCCCAGGCGCCGCATAACTCATTGCCGTGCAGCAGGGCCGACAGCATCAGCGTGCGGCCCGGCGCGCCGGAATCGAAATGCCACACGCCCGCCGTTCCGGTGTTGCCGACCCGCTCGCTGGCCAGGTCGGGCGTGGTGAGTCTGAAATCCATGAATCATTCCCCGGGACCGCCGCCGCGGCGCGGCGGGATTGTCGCTGTTACGTTATTGGGCTTCGATGTGGGCGGCCTTGACCAGCGCGGCGTACTTGGTGGTCTCCGTGGCCTGGTACGCCGCGAGATCCACGCCGGGCTGGGCCACTTCGGCGCCGGCGTCCCGCATTTTGGCCTGGAACTGGCTGGACGCCAGCGTGTCCTTCAGCGCCGCGCGCAACCTGGTCACCACTTCCTGCGGTAGCCGTGGCGGGCCGTACAGGCCGAACCAGACATTGATGTCGACGGACTCGAAGCCCGGCGTCGCGGCCAGGGGAGCGATCTCGGGCGCGGCGGAGGAGGTCTTGGTCTCGGTAAGGCCCACGGCCACGATCTTTCCTGCGCGGACCTGCGGCAGGGCCGATGACAGGACCAGGATGCCGAAGTCCAGCTGTCCGCTCATCAGGTCGGTGACCATGGGCGACACGCCCCGGTACGGAACATGGCCGACCTGCGTGTGCGTGGATTGGTTGACCATCTCGCCGGCCAGATGCAAGGCCGTGCCCACGCCGGACGATCCGAAATTGTAGGTGCCGGGCGCCGCGGCGCGCACCTTGGCCAGATAGTCGGTGGCGTTCTTGACGCCGGTTTTGGTGCTGGCGGCCAGTACCATGGGTTGCGAGGCGACCAGGCCCACGGGTGTGAAGTCGGTCGCGCCGTTGTATTGCACCGCCGTGTTGATCATGCGGGCAATGACCATTTCATTGGTCGCGCCCAGCAGCAGCGTGTAGCCATCGGGCTCGGCGCGCGCGACGCGTTGCGCGCCTATCGTGCCGCCGGCGCCGCCCAGGTTTTCCACCACGACCGACTGGCCCAGGCGCTTACCCATTTCCTCGCCCAACAGCCGCGCGGTCAGGTCGACGCTGCCGCCGGCGGGGTAGCCCACGATCAGGGAAATGGTGCGGGCGGGGTATTCCGCGGCGAAGGCGGCGGAGGATGCGGCAAGCGCCGAAGTGGCGCACAGATAGGCGAGCGTCCTGCGCAAGCCGTGCGCGATGGATGGCTGGCGGGGTCGCCGGCAGGCGATGGCTGTCATGGTTTTCTCCCTTGGGACCGATTGAGCGGATAAGCCGCCTCTTGGAGCGTCTTGGAGCGTCTTGGAACGTCTCGGAACGCAGGGCTATTGTCAGGCTGGCACGATCGCAGGTCGTGCCGAAACGGCACAAAGGCGTGCCGTTTGCGCAAGGATGTCTCGTGTATCTGATACCTGCCTATCGCGGCGTTGCCGCGACGGGCTCAAGGAAGGCGCCGGGCGGTCGCCGCCCACGCGGCTTCGGCCAACTCGGACATGCGGGCGCGTGGCCGGTACAGGCGGACCTCGAAGGCAACCTCGTCGCCGCGTCCGCCCAACGCGGTCAGCGCGCCTCGCCGGCACTGGCCGACGACCAGGGACCATGGCAGCCACGCCACGCCCAGTCCGTTGGTCACGGCGGTTAGCGCGGCGTCCAGCGAATCGGTGCGCATGAAGGGAGACAGCGCGTAAGGTGTCGTCTCCAGGCGGTCGCCCAGGATGCGCGCCATCGCCAGGCCGCCGGCGTAGTCGATCAGCGGCGTAGGGTGGCCGCCTTCGCGCAAGGCGTGGCGCGGATTGCCTCGAAGATCCACCTGGCATACCGGCACCAGCTTGTCGGTCGCGAAGGTGATGTATCGGTAGCGCTGCGGGCTGAGCGCCACCGACATGGCGGGATGTTCGTAGCAGCACAGGACGTCCACCTTGCCGTGCTCCAGCCTGGTGGTGAGGTCCTCCATCCTGCCTGTCGATAGTTCCACCCGCGTACCGGCCGTCAGCACCTTGGGGGCGCGATGGCGCAAGCGGGCGATCCAGTCGGTGACCAGCGTCCTGGCCAGGCTGCGTCCGGTGGCGATGCGCAATACCGCATCGCCGCCGGCGAGGGAGCCACGCATCCGGTTGCGCGCGACGCTCATGTTCTCGACCACTTGCAAGGCGGTCTTCAGCAGCGTTTCGCCCTCTGGCGTGAGTGTCGCCGGTTGCTGGCCCCGGTATACCAGAGGCGTGCCCGCCCAGGTTTCCAGCGCGCGTATGCGGCGCCCGAAGGCGGGATGCGTAACGTGACGCGCCTCCGCCGCGCGCACGAAGCTGCCGGTTCGCGCCAGCGCGATCAAGTCTTCCAGGAGTTTCAGGTCAGGCATCGGGGATATTTTCGGGCGCCGGCTGCGGGACGCAGGCCACGCTTCCGTATAGCACGCCGGGCCGCCCAGTGGCCCGATCCCCGATGCTGCAAGCGGTCAGGTACGCCCGCGTGCCTGGGTGTCGTCCCCCCCAGGATCAGGATAGGGCGCGCCGCAGCAGCTCGAAGGTGTGCCGGTTCGCTTGAGCGGCGGAATCCGGTTCGAAGGGCGGCTGTCCCGCGCGAGCGAATCCGTGTCCGGCCTTGGGATACACCAGCACCTCCAGGTCTTGTCCGTCCTGCTTGCGCCGTCGCATCTCGTCGGCATAGCGCAGCGGCACACGTTCGTCCAGCGCGCCGAAGTGGAACGCCGCCGCACCCCCAATGGCCGGGGTTTCGTCGAAATAGTCGTCCAGGTCGATGCTGTAGTAGCCGACCGCGGCGTCGACGGCGTGGCGGGCGGCGGTCAGGAAGGCGATTTTTCCGCCCAGGCAGAAGCCCACCATTCCGACCCGCCCGTTGCTGGCCGGATGCCGCCGCAGGTATTCCACGCAGCTGACCGTGTCCTGCACGGCGGCGTCGAAGTCCATCTTGGCGTACAGCGCGCGGCAGACCTGTTGCGAGGCCGGCGTGTATTCCAGGTAGGTACCTGGCGCCTGCCGCCAGTACAGGTCGGGCGCCAGCACCAGGAAGCCCGCGTCGGCATACTGCTGCGCGGCGGCGCGCGCCCAATCGTTCACGTTATAGGCTTCCGCCAGGAAAATGACCGCGCCGTGCGCGCCCGGTTTCCAGTTGTCCGGTTCGACCTGCCAACCCTGGAAGGTCCTGCCATCTTGCGCGGGGATGTCGGTGAAGTTTGCCATGCGTGCGTCTCCTTCAGGCGTGTGCTTTTTCCGGCGGGCGGGGCATCGAGAATGTATATCCGTCTACCTCCAGCTGGGCGAGCAGGCCCTTTTCCCAAGCCAGATAGCGCTGCATGGCTTCCTTGTTGCCTCTGCGCCGGTCGTGCATCCAGTACAGGGTGTCGATGCGTGCGGCCTGTGGCAAGGCGTCTTCTTCCTGGCTGGCGACCGCGTGGCCGTCGAGTCGCCATGCGTCGATGCCGCCGCGCACCACTTTCACCCGCTCCTGGTGACCCGGGACGAGTTCCCGGAGATCCAGGGCGGCGAGTTCCGCGGCACGTCCATCGTGCGAGAACAGCACCAGCGTACGGTCCTGCCGCAGCAGATCGGCCACGGGTGCCAACGCCGCGCGGCTGGCCCATATCGACCCTGGAGGATGGGCCTGCAGGTAGTCGGCGCTGCGATCCAGGCTGATCGCGATCGCGCCTTGGGCAATGGCGGCGGCGGCTTCGCGCGGGCTGATGTGCGCCACGTCCGAAACGGCGACGCCGGTGTCGCCGGCTTGCGTGGCCACCGTTACACGGGCCGCTTCGTCTGCGCTTTTTGCCCCGCTGTTGAGCAGGGCTTGTGCGGCGGTGTCGGGCTGCTGCGCCCGCCCCGCGTCGCCCTGGTAGATCAGGGTATACGCATCCCAGTTCATGCAGCGCAGCCAGTGGCAGACCACGGCGGACCGGGTCCCATCGCTGTCGATGACGACCACGCGGGCGCCCAGGGTGCCCAGCCAGCGGTCGGTGGCTTGCAGGAGTTGCCCCCCGGGCGCATGGCGGGCGCCTTCGTAGTGGCCGGCGTTGTATTCCTCCGCGGTGCGCACGTCGAGCAAGAGGGTGGTGCGCGCCGGATCGGCCAGCCATTGCCGCACGGTGGACGGTTCCAGCTGGGTGACGCCGTATTGCTGCCGGATGCGTGCCGCGCGCTGTTCAGCGCGCTGCCGGGTTTGCGGTGTGGGCGATTCGTAGCCTTGCAGCAGGCCGGCCTCCAGGGGCAGGCCGGCCAGCTTCCAGCCATGGTTGCCGTCGGCGAGCGCGACGACGCGATTGGGGACGCCGGCGTTGATCAGCGATTGCGCGCCGATGATGCCGCGCGTGCGTCCCCCGCAGGCGACCACTACCAGCGTGTCCCTGGATGGCACCAGATCGTCGAATCGATAGATCAGCTCCGCGCTCGGGCAGCTTGCGGCGCGCGGCACATGATTGGCCGCGTGCTCGTTCACGGTGCGGGGGTCCAGGACCTGTATGTCCGCTTCCTTTTCCAGCAACGACGCAAGTTCCCGCGGACCGATGCTGGGCGTGTGGAAATGATGCTCCACCCATTCGCCGAATGCCTTGCTGGCTACGAAAGTGCCCTGGAACAGTTGGTGGCCGGCGGCTTCCCAGGCGGCGATGCCGCCTTCGAACACGGCAACGTCGGTATATCCGATGGCCCGGAGGCGGCGGGCGGCGCGCGCGGCGATATCGCCGCCATGGTCCACCGCGACCACCCGGCAGGTCTTGCGCGGCACCAGGACAGGGGCCTGAAGCTCGAGCAGGCTATAGGGAATATTCACCGCCAGGAGCATGTGTCCCATGCCGAACTGGCCTTCTTCGCTGACGTCCACCAGCGCCAGTTCATTGCCGTCGCCCAGCATGGCTTTCAGCTGGGCCGCGGATACGGATCGTGGTTTTTCGCGTTCGACAGGGGAAGCGGACATGCCGGAATATTCCTCGATGGTCATTGTTCGGCCTGGATGTGGGAAGCCTTGATGGCCTTGGCCCACATGGCTTGTTGGTCCTGCAGATAACGAGCGAAGTCCGCAGGCGTCCCGCCCGCCGGCTCGACGCCGATCTGGGACAGGGATTCCCGGACGTCGGGTTCACGCAGGATGTCGTCGACGGCGTTATTGAGCGCGCGGACGATGGCGTCGGGCGTCCCCTTGGGAGCCATCAATCCGTACCAGGAGGGCGCGTCGAAATCGTCCAGGCCGGCCTCCTTGAATGTCGGGACATCGGGCAGCTCCTTGAGCCTGTGCCCGCCCGACACCGCGATCGCGCGCAACTTGCCGGCCTTGATCATCGGGACGACGGACGAGGCCGTGTTGAATATCATCTGGACCTGCCCGCCGATCAGGTCGGTGACCATCTGCGAGCTGCCGCGATACGGTATGTGCGCCATGTCCAGGCCCGTGCGCAGCTTGAACATCTCGCCCGCCAGGTGCACGGAAGTGCCGACGCCGCCCGACGCGAAATTGATCTTGCCGGGATGCTTGCGCACGTAGTCCATCAGCGAGGCCAGGTCGGACGCCGGAAACTGCAGCGAGGTGATCAGGATCACCGGCGTATCGCCGATGTGCGCCACCGGTACGAGATCGCGCAGCGGGGCATACGGCAGGTTGGGCATCAGCGATGGATTGATCGACAACGTGACCTGGCCCAGCAGCAGCTTCTGGCCGTCCGGCGCGGCTCGTATGACGTATTCGTTGGCCGGGTTGGTGGAACCACCCGGCTTGTTCTCGACGACGAAGGTCTGGTTGAACCTGGCGCCGAGCCTGGCGCTGATCAAGCGCGCGACGCTGTCGCTGCCGCCGCCGGCGCTGAACGGGACGACGACGGTGACGGGGCCGGTCGGGTAGGTGCCCGCGACGGCCGCGCCGTGCGCGGACATCACGATGGGTATGGCCGCCAGCAAGGCAGCCAGGATTTGCCGGGACAGGCGTTGCACGATAGTCATCCTCCACGTTTCGAGACTTCGGTCCCTTGTGATTGTCCGCGGCATCCTAGCACCGGCATAATGGTTTTAAATAATATGCATTTATGAAATAAAATCAGTGAAACTTATATGTGGGTGGAGACGATGAACATTCAACAGCTGCGGTATATCTGCGAGGTGTCCAGGCACGCGCTCAAGATATCCAAGGCGGCGGAGGTCCTGCATACCTCGCAGCCCAACATCAGCACCCAGATCAAGCTCCTGGAAGACGAACTGGGCCTGACGATCTTCCAGCGGCAGCGCCGGCGCCTGGTGGGCGTGACGCCCGACGGGCAGAAAGTCATCGAGCGTGCGCAACGCATCCTGACCGAGGTCAACGAGATCAAGGCGATCGGCGGGGAGCAGCAGCTGGACAGCAGCGGCACGCTGGTCATCGCCGCCAGCCATACGCAGGCCAGGTTCAGGCTGCCGGCCGTGCTGCAGCGATTTCGCGAGGGCTATCCTGATGTACATATCAGCATCCGCCCGGAGAGCGGCCGCGCCATACAGGACGCGCTGGTGGCGGGGTCCGCGGACATCGGCATACTGAGCCAGTGCAACGATGGCGGCGCCGACCTGGTGTATATCCCGTTCCAGACCTACCAGCGCATCCTGCTGGTGAACACCGGCCATCCGCTGCTGCGCAAAAGAAAGGTCAGCCTCCAGGACATCGTGCAGCATCCGATCGTGCTGTATGAGCCTTCGCAGACCGCCGAAACCTTGATGCGCACGCTGGCGCAGCTTCCGCCGCCCGGGCCGGCGCTGCTCAGGGCCACCAATGCCGACGTGGTCAAGGCCTACGTCGAGCATGGGCTGGGCGTGGCGGTGGTGCCCGACCTGGTGTTCGACGCGCGACGGGATCCGGGGCTGAAGGCCATCGCGGTGAGCCACATTTTTCCATCCAGCACGACGTACGTGGCGGTCAGCCGCAAGCACCATCTGCGGCGATATGCCTATTCGTTCATGGAAACGCTGGCGCCGCAGGTGACCCGCGACGTGGTGGAGCGCGCGCTGGCCACGCGCCGGTCCCGGCGCTGAACGGCGAGGCCGCCGGCGGCCGGGCCGCCGCCATGCCATGCCGGCTAGCCGGCTGTCGCGACCAGTCTCATGCACGCCGCCAGGCCGCCAGGTTCGCCGAATCGCGACAACTTATCGAACAAGGCACGGGACTGCGCCACGGTGAACCTGTCCTGGACCAGTTCGAAGAACTTGTGCTCCAGGGTTTCCCATCCCATGGGATTCTCGATGCTGCCGAACGCGTGCGTGACCGACTCGCTGAACTCGCGGCCATCGTCATCGACCACCACCAGCCGCGCGGAGGTCCGCGTGGCGTGTGCATCGGGAAAGAGCTCGACGCGGGCGGCCAGGGCCTGCAAGGCGGCGTCGGAAATCCGCGCGTCGCCGAAATCCTTCATGGTGCAGGCGTGCCCGCCCAGTCCCAGGGCGATGCAGAAGCGCAGGCTGAACTTCGCTTCGGTAGGCGTCTGCGCGCTGGCCCGCCCCGCGATCCTGATGGCGAGAGGATGGATGTGGGCCTGGACGCGGCGGATACGTCCGGGCACGATCCGGCTGGATAGCGCCCGGGCCGCGTCGATGGCGCCGTGTGTCAGCTGGCAGGACGCATAGGGCTTGAAACTGTTCCTGCCCACTTCCCATGGCGGCTCGAGCAGGTCCTGGGCCATGTGGTCCAGCGTCAGATCGCGGTCCTGCAGCATGGTCTGCAGCAGGCCGTCGGGTCCATCGAGGATATCGAGCGGTCCCTGCACGGCGGCATCCGCGAGATCCGCCGCCAGCACCGCGTCGGATGCGGCGCGTCCGGCATTCAGCGGCTTCGCCATCGTTCCGAACGAGCGGGTGTATCCGGTCGCCTGCGAGACTGCCAGGGCTATCGCGTGCGCGGCCTTGATGCGATCGAAGCCGCGCGCGTGCGATACCGCGGTGGCCGCGGCGATACGCCCCAGGGTCGGCGTGGCGTGCCAGCCCTGGCGTGTCAGCCGCTCGCCCAGGCCGTGGTTGCCCAGGCGGGTGCCTGCCTGGAAGCCGATCACGAAAGCCGCCAGCAGGCGATCTTCGGGTATGCGTTGGGTTTCTCCCACGGCGAGCAGCGCCGCCCAGACAGGACCGCTGCCATGCAGGATCGAGGGCACATGGGTGTCGTCGAAGTCGAGGATGTGCGACAGCACGCCATTGCCCAGTGCCGCATCCGCCGCGCTCGCCTGGCCGCCGGTCAGGAGCGTGGCCGCGTCCGTATCCTCGACTCGCCCGACTCGCCCGGCTTGCCGCGCCCGCAGTGCTTTTGCCACGGCTGCGGCTTCCGGTTCGCGGGAGGCGCCGATGCCGACAGCGAACCAGTCGACCAGGCATTGCCGGGCCTGGTCCAGCGCCGTGGCCGGGACACGCGCGGGATCGGTATCGGCGGCGAACGATGCGAACTTCTCGATGAGCGTTGTGGGATTCATTGGTTGACCGAAATGCCCGCGCTTTTGATGATGGGTTCCCAGAAATTCCGATAGGCCCTTATGTTGCTGCCGAACTGCTCGGTGGTCGAATAGAGCGGTTCCGCGCCATTCTGGCGCAGGAACGCCTGGAATTCGGGATCGGTGACGATCTTCCGTATCTCGGCGTTCAGCCGTTGCGTGATCTCGGGCGGAAGTCCCGCGGGTCCCAGCACACCGGCCCAGACCGTGACGTCGCCTTGCTTGACGCCCAGGTCCAGCAATGTGGGTACGTCCGGCAGGACAGTGGAGCGCGTCGCGCCGGTGGTTGCCAGCGCGCGCAGTTTGCCGGCGCGGATCAACGGCAGCGCCGACGGCAGCGTGGCGAACATGGCGTCGACGTGTCCGCCCGCGACATCGGCCATGGCGGGGCCGCCGCCCTTGTAATGCACATTGATGATGTTCAGGCCTTCCGATTTACGGAAGACTTCGGCCGTCAGGTGGTTGGTACTGCCGGCGCCGGACGAGGCAAACGCCAGGGTTCCCGGTTTGGCGCGCGCACGCTTCACCAATTGGGCAAAGTCTTCCTGGTTGGACTGCGGCGTGACCAGCACGGCCGGGAAATCGACCACCTGCGCGATGGGGGTGAACGAACGATAGGTGTCGTAGGGCAGGTTGTTGTACAGGACGGGGCAGACGGCGACTTCATTGGCGGTCGCGAACAGCAAGGTGTAGCCGTCGGGCGCCGAGTTCGCCACGTGCGCCGTGCCTATGGTGCCTGAAGCGCCGCCGCGGTTCTCGACGATCACCGTTTGCTTGAGCGCGGCGCCCAGCCTGGTGGCCAGCGGACGAGCGACCAGGTCGGCCAGGCCGCCTGGCGGGAAGGGGACGACCAGCGTGATCGGTTTGGCCGGGTAATCACCCGGGGCGCCCGCAGCGCCTGGCGCCGTTTGCGGGGCCGGGGCGCTGGCGCCGGGGTTCGCGGCGTAGGCACTCGCCGCGAAGGCGCTCGCGCACAGCGTCGATGTGATGGCGCAAGCCAGTTTGACGGCTAGCTTCATGTTGTCTCCACGTCGTTCTTTTGAAATCTGCTGCGTGGAAAAATAGCAAACCAGCTTGCGGAAGGATAATAATTGTTTATTAAGGAATATAGCTGCGCGTTATAAGTCGCAAGGAAGGTGATGTTGCGGCACAGCGCGTGGGGTCAAGAAGATGTGTGAATGCGCCGTACGCGTTTGACGTTGCTGAGTATCTCGTAGGCGATGGTGCCGGCCGCCCTGGCGACGTCCGACACCGGCACCTGCGCGCCCCATAACTCGACGTTGCTGCCGATGCCTGCCTGGGGATGGTCGGTGAGGTCCACGGTCAGCATGTCCATGGAGACGCGCCCGATAAGTCGGCCGGCTTGGCCATCGATGGCGACCGGCGTGCCGTTGGGCGCGTTGCGGGGATAACCGTCGGCGTAGCCCATGGCGACCAGGCCGACGCGCGTGGGACGAGGGGTGATGAACGTCGCGCCATAGCCCACGGGTTCTCCCGCCGCCAGTTCCCGCACGCCGATGATCTCGCTGCGCAGGGTCATCACGGGACGCAAGGTGGCGCCGGATGCCGGCAGCGGATCCGCGCCATAAAGCATGATGCCCGCGCGGCCCCAGTCGTGCCGCGCATCGGGCCAGGCCATCAGTCCCGCGGAATTGCACAGGCTGCGCGGCCCGGGCAGGCCGGCCGTGGCGGTGTCGAAGCTTTGCATCTGCATTGCGGTCATGTCGCTGTGCGGCTCGTCGGCGCGCGCGAAATGCGTCATCAGCGTGACCTGCGAGACGGCGGGTATGGCTTGCAGGGCCTGGTGCGCCGCCTTGACTTCGGCGCCGACGAAGCCGGCGCGGTGCATGCCGGAATCGACCTTCAGCCAGGCATGGATGCCGGCATCGCTCGCGGTCGAGGCTTCCGCCAGCCAGGCGATCTGGTCGCTTCTATGCATCGCCAGCCACAAGCCATGGCGCACCGCCGTATGCGTTTCCGGGGCATCGAAAGCGCCTTCCAATACCAGGATGGGGGCGTCGATGCCAGCCTGGCGCAGGGCCAGCGCTTCGTCCGTGAACGCGACGGCGTAGCCGTCCGCCAGCCCGGCGAGCGCCCGTGCGCATGCCGCCGCCCCGTGCCCGTAGGCGTCGGCCTTCAGTACCGCGAGGACGCGTCCGCCATGCATCTGGCGAGCGATGGTGTAGTTGCCACGCAGCGCGTCCAGGTCGATGCTCGCATAGGCGGGCCTGCTCATGACGCGTACCTGGAGAACTCCAGTCCTTCCATGGAAATCTCCGGCGTGCGCCCGCAGATCAGGTCGCTGACGACGCGCGCCGAGCCGCAGGCCATGGTCCAGCCCAGCGTGCCGTGGCCCGTGTTCAGGTAAAGGTCGCGGTAGCGGGTGCGGCCGACGATGGGCGTGCCGTCGGGGGTCATGGGACGCAGGCCGGTCCAGAACTCGGCCCGGGCCAGGTCGCCGGCGCCGGGATAGAGGTCTTGCAACACCATGGACAGGGTTTCGCGCCGGCGCGGGTTCAGGCGCAGGTCGTAACCCGCAAGCTCCGCCATGCCGCCCACGCGGATCCGCTGGCCCAGCCGCGTCACGGCGATCTTGTAGCTTTCATCGAGCAGGGTCGAGGTGGGGGCTACCGATGCGTCGGCGATGGGTACGGTGATGGAATAGCCCTTCACCGGATAGACCGGCAGGTCCAGGCCCAGCGGCGCGGCCATCGCGCGCGAGAAGCTGCCCAGCGCCAGTACCGTGCGATCGGCGGCCAGCACTTTGCCGTCGACGCGCACGCCGGTGACGCGCTCGCCCTCGATGGCCAAGCCGTCGGCCTGCGTCATGAAGCGGAATTCCACGCCTTGCTTCGCGGCCATCGCGGCGAGCTCGCGCGTGAACAGGTGGCAATCGCCGGTTTCGTCGTTCGGCAGGCGCAGGCCGCCGGCCAGCGCGCAGCGGGCGTGGGCGAGCGCGGGTTCGGCTTTCGCGACCTCGGCGCCCGGCAATAGCTCGTAGGGTATGCCCGCTTCACGCAGCACCGCGATGTCGCGCTGCGCTGCCTCGAATTGATGGGGATCGCGGAACAGTTGCAGCAGGCCCAGGCTGCGGCCTTCGTATTCGATGCCGGTGTCGTCGCGCAGCGCTTGCAGGCAATGGCGGCTGTATTCGGCCAGGCGGAGCATGCGTGCCTTGTTGATCGCATAGCGCGATGCATCGCAATTGGCCAGCAGCTTGCCCAGCCAACGCAGCTGGAACAGGCTGCCGTCGCAGCGCAGGGCCAGCGGGGCGTGCCGCTGGAACATCCATTTGAGCGCCTTCAGCGGGATGCCCGGCGCCGCCCAGGGCGTCGAGTAGCCGGGCGAAACCTGCCCGGCATTGGCGTAGCTGGTTTCCAGCGCGACGCCCGGCTGCCGCTCCAGGACGGTGACCCGCGCGCCGGCGCGTGCGAGGTAATACGCGGTGGTGGTGCCGATGACGCCGCCGCCCAAGACGACCACATGCATGGCCGATGCCCCTTGTTGTATAGTGAAAACGCGATTCTATATAGGGAACCGCAGGGTTTTTCGCTATATTCAACGGGCTGTGCAGTGGATTTGACTACGCCGTGCCGTCTTTATCGAACTGGAACAGAGAAGAATGCGCGCCCTCGACCGCACCGACTACAAGATCCTCGACGTCCTGCAGAAGGATGGCCGCATCGCCATTACCGAACTCGCCGGCAAGGTGAACCTGTCGGCGACACCGTGTGCCGAGCGCGTGCGCCGGCTGGAGCGGGAAGGCTACATCCTGGGCTACCACGCGCGGCTGAATCCGCGCGCGCTCGGCCGGGAGTTGCTGGTGTTCCTGGAGATCAAGCTTTCGGCGAAGTCCGGCGATGTCTTCGACAAGGTGCGCGCGGAATTGCTGAAGGTGCCCGAGGTGCTGGAATGCCATCTGGTGTCGGGCGAGTTCGACTACCTGGTCAAGGCCAGGCTGACGGCCATGAGCGCGTACCGGCGCTTGCTGGGTGACCTGCTCAAGCGCCTGCCGGCGTCGGCGTCATCGCACAGCTATGTGGTGATGGAGGAGGTCAAGGAGACGCTGGAGCTGGTGCTGCCCTGAGACCCATAAGTCGCGCCGGCCGGCGGCGGGAAGCAGCCGCTCAGGCGGGCCGGCTGGCCCAGTACGCCGGCATCGCCGAGCAATCGCGATTGCCCTGGCCGTCGGCCACGGCTTCGTCGAAGGCCGACAGCGCGGCCCTGGCCACGGGCAAGGGTGTCCGTCGCGATTCTGCTTCGGCCAGCATGAGCAGCAAATCCTTGCGCATCGCATTGATCTGGAAGGTCGGCTCCTGGTCCGGGGATCCCGCCAATGCGGCGACCACCGCCGCCGACTTGGATCTCAGCACGGCAGGCGCCGCGGCCGTGTCGCCGAACAGGTCCATCAACCACTCGGGATCCTTGCCCAGCCCCTGTATCAACGACAAGGCTTCGCCCATCGATTGCCAGAACGTCAGCAGCGGCAGATTGACCGCGAGCTTGGCGATGGCGCCGGCGCCGATCGGCCCGATGTGTTCGACGCGCCGGCATACCCGCCGCAGCACCGGCAGGGCGCGCTCGACATCCGCGGCGTCACCGCCGGCCAGGCCGAGCAATTGGCCTGCTCGCGCCGGGTCCCTGCTGCCGCTTACCGGGCATTCGACGAACGCGGCGCCAGCCCTGCCGGCCTCCACGGCGAGCGCGCGCTGGGTGGCGGGCGCCACCGTGCTCATCTCGATGAACAGCTTGCGGTGGCCGCCCGCGAGCAGGCCCGAGTCGCCGGTATAGACGGCCTTCACCGCGTGGTCGTCGAACAGGCTGGAGATCACCACGTCGCAGTGCATCGCGAGTTCGGCGGGCGACGCGTAACCTGGGTAAGGCGCGTTTGTCCGCCTTTCCGGCTTCCTGTCCCATATCGCGACCACGGCGCCGGTATCCGCCAAGCGGCCCGCCAGTGCGGATCCCATCGTCCCGTATCCTGCAATCCCGATCTTCATCGCTGCTTCCTTCGTCGCGTTCGCCTGGCTGGCGCCGATCTCAGATCACCTGGCCGCCGGAGACTTCGATGCGCTGCGCCGTGATCCAGCGGTTGTCTTCGGACAGCAGGCTGGCGATCATCGGGCCGATGTCGTCCGGCACGCCGACCCGGCCCAAGGCGATCATGTTGGCGAACTGCGCGTTCAGGTCAGGCATGTCGCGCACCGCGCCGCCCAGGAAGTCGGTTTCTATCGCGCCGGGGGCGACCGTGTTCACCGCGATGCCGCGGCTGCCCAGTTCCTTGGCCATGTAGACCGTCAGGATTTCGATGGCGCCCTTGGCGGCGGAATAGGCCGAGAAACCCGGATAGGAGACGCGCGTCAGCCCGGACGAGTAATTGACGATCCTGCCGCCGTCCGCCAGAAGGGGAAGCAGCGCCTGCGTCAGGAAGAAAACCCCCTTGACGTGCACGTTGAACAATCCGTCGAACTGTTCTTCCGTGGTGTCGGCGAATGCCGCCATCTCGCCGTGTCCTGCGTTGTTGACGAGATGGTCGAACGTGTCGCGGGACCATTGCCGGGCGAGTATGCCGCGCAGGGTTTCGGCGAAGGCCTTGAAGCTCGACACATCGGCGACATCCAGGCGCAGCGCTGCCGCCTTGCGGCCCATGGCCTGGATCTGGTCGACCACGGCCTGCGCTTCCGCTTCGCCGCTGCGATAGGTCACGATGACGTCGCCGCCGTGGCGGGCGATGCTCAAGGCCGCATTGCGGCCCAGGCCGCGGCTGGCGCCGGTGATGAGGGCTATCTTGTTCATGTGTTTCTCCAATTCGGTTGTTGAGGGTGGTAATGGCGCCTGGTGCTCACGCATCCAGGGCCGTGACGATGGCGGCCGCGAATGCCGGAATGTCGGCGGGCATGCGGCTGGTGATGAGCCGGCCGTCCACGACCACCGGTTCGTCGATGACCGTGGCGCCGGCGTTGGACATGTCGCGGCGCAGGGAATACCAGCCGGTCGCGCGCCGGCCTTGCAGGGCATCGGCCTCCACCAGCATCCATGGGGCGTGGCAGATGGCGGCGACGGTCTTGTCCTCGTCGATAAAGCGCTTGACGATCTCCACGGCTGCTGGAACCATCCGCAGCGTGTCGGGATTGCTCAGTCCGCCGGGGAGCACCAGCGCGTCGTAGTCGTCGACGGCCACGTCCTCCAGCAGATGGTCGGGCGTGATGGCTCGCGTCGAATCCTTCGAGGCGCCCGCCTGCTCGTCCCACACGACGCCGGTGATGGGGGTACGGCTGGGTGAGGCGAGCGAGACCTTGGCGCCCGCGTCCAGCAGCGCCTGCCTGACGTCGAACAGTTCGGATTCTTCGTAGCCGTGGGTCGCCATCATCAGGACACGGCGGGACTGGATCTGTTTCATGGGGATTTCCTTGTCGGCTTGGTGTTCGGGTCGGTGATGCGTAATCTATCGGCCGGCCGCTCACATGAAAAAGACTTTGTTTATCTGCCACCGATACATGCGGAGTATGGGGACCCATGGAACTGCGTCATCTACGCTATTTCGTCGCCGTCGCCGAAGAAGGCAACGTCACGACGGCCGCCTTGCGGCGCCTGCATACGGCGCAGCCTTCGCTCAGCCGGCAGTTGAAGGACTTGGAAGAGGAGGTCGGCGCCGATCTGTTGATCCGGAATGCCCGGGGCGTCGAACTCACGCCCGCTGGTGTGGCCTTCCTGGAGCAGGCGCGACTGGCATTGAGCCACGCCGCCGAGGCCGTGGCGGCCGCGCGGCGCGCGGCGCGGCCGCCCAAAGAAAGCTTCACCGTGGGTTTTCTTACGGGGCAGGAAGTCGATTGGCTGCCCGGCATCACCGAGGTGCTGCGCGACGAGCTGCCCAAGCTGGAATTCAAGGTGACCAGCCTGCAATCGCCCGCGCTGGCCGATGCCTTGCAGCGCGGAGAGGTCGATGCCGGCATATTGCGCGTGGAGCCCCGGCCGGACCTGCGCTATGAAGTCGTGGCCCAGGAGCCCTTGCTGGTGATCATGCCCAGCGGACATCGCCTGGCCAGCCAGGGCGAGATCGATCCCAGCGATCTGGCCGGCGAAACTTTCATCGGCTATTCCGACGTGCCGCACGTGCTGCGCGACGCGGTCGCCGTCTACCTGGCCAAGCATGGAGTGGCGATCCATCCGCGCTACAAGCTGGACGACTACGGCACGGGCCTGACGCTGGTGACCTCCACCGGGGGAATTACCTTGCTGCCCGCGTATGTGGAACCGCTGCTGCCGTGGTCCGTGGTCGGCAGGCGGTTGAAGGGCGTGCAGCCGACGATAGACATCGCGCTGGGCTATCGCGCCGACAATTCGTCGCCGGCGCTGGGGACGCTGCTGGCCAACCTTACACAGTTGAAGGTGTGGGGGCCCAGAGGCGCGCGACGGAAGTAGGCGGGTAAACGCTTCCGCACATCATAGGCGCGACCCGCAGGCCATCCAGGCTTGGAATCGCCCGGAAATCATCGAGCTGGAACCGGGGTCTCATGGACAAATGGGGAAATTTGGGTAAAATGGCCTAAATTCCGTATGGAGCCCGCCATGGCCGCCCATTCCCGCGCCGCACAGACCTTGGATACCTTGCCGGTCACCCCCGCTTCCGCCGTAAAAAAGGACGGCTGGCGCGGCATGATGCGAACGCTGGCTTCCACCGGCAAGCTGGTGGTCACGAACCACAACCACCCGGAAGCCGTCATCCTGTCCACGGCCGAATATACCAAGCTGGTCGAGGCGGCCGCGGCGTTCGAACAGACCGCTCCCGACCCTCTGGCCGACCTGCGCCGCAAGTTCGACGAGCGGCTGGCGGCACTCGATGAACCCGATGCGGGCGACCGCCTCCGTGCCCTTATGACGGGTCCGCCCAAGCTCAAGGGCAAGGTGAAAGCCGGATCCACGTATTGATGTCCAGGCCTGTTTTATATGTCCTGGCGGGCATCAACGGCGCCGGGAAGAGTTCTATCGGCGGGCATTTGTTGACTGAAGCCGGGCTTGCGTGGTTCAACCCCGACACCTTTGCGCGGGAGCTGGTGCGCCAGTCCGGTTATGAGCAGTCCGAGGCGAACATCGCCGCCTGGACCGAAGGGGTCCGGCGCCTGGACGACGCCATCGCCCGCCGTCGGACATACGCCTTCGAGACCACGCTGGGCGGCCGTACCATCGTGAAGAAGCTGATTGCCGCGGCCGCCACGCATGACGTGCTGGTCTGGTTTTGCGGCTTGCGTGACGCCGAGCAGCATATCGCTCGCGTGCGGCAACGCGTGGCCCAAGGCGGCCATGACATCCCTGAAGAACGCATACGCCAACGCTGCCGCACGTCGCTGCAGAACCTGTTGGGCTTGATGCCGCATCTCGCGCTACTGAGCGTCTATGACAACAGCGTCGACGTCGCAGTAGGCGCGGCGGTGCCGGATCCCAGGCTGGTGCTGCGCATGGAGGCTGGCCGCCGTGTGTTCCCGGCCATGATCGCGGACGCACGCCACACCCCCGACTGGGCAAAGCCGCTGGTCGAGGCCGCGTTCCAGGACGACGCCTAGCCGTTCGAGCGTTGGGCGAATCGCCGGCGGTATTCGGAAGGCGTGAGGCCTACCAGTCGCCGAAAGCGCGTGCGGAAGGTGACCGGCGAGTCGAAGCCCGCGGCCATCGCGATCTGGTCGACGGATAGGTCGCAGGTTTCAAGCAGTTCCTGGGTACGCCGAACCCGATTGGCGATCAGCCATTGGATAGGGGTTGTTCCCGTCTGTTCGCGGAAGCGGCGCGCGAAGGTACGTGGACTCATCGCGGCCCGTGCGGCCAGGGCGTCGATGTCCACCGGTTGGTCCAGATTTCGCGACATCCAATCGAGCAGCGGCGACAGGCTCACGGACGTGGCGAGCGGGACCCGCCGGATGTAGGGCGCCTGGCCGCCGTCTCGCTGCAGAGGCGCGACGGCCATGCGGGCGGACTCCGCCGCGACCGCTTGTCCATGGTGACGGCCGACCAGATAGAGGCACATGTCCAGGCCCGCGGACGAACCGGCGGATGTGACGATGTCGCCTTCGTCGACATATAGGACGTTGGCGTCGACGGTGACTTCAGGGAAACGTCGCGCAAGCTCGTCAGCCGCCGCCCAATGGGTGGTGGCGCGCTTGCTATCGAGCAGGCCGGCGGAGGCGAGGACGAAAGCGCCGGTACAGATGGATGCGATCAACGCGCCACGCGCGCTGGCCGATCGCAGCGCGTTCTGGACAGCGCGAGAGGGAAGCCTATCGATGTCCTCGATGCCGGGCACGATGACGATGTCGACCCTGTCGAGCTCCGCCAGGCGTGCGGGCGCTTGCAGCGTGAAGACGCCGGCGTCTATCCGTGCCGCTTCGCCGCAGACACGCACCTGATACGCCGGCTGGCCATTCGGCAGCAGCGCGCGGGAGAAGACATCGCACGCGATCCCCAGGTCGAATGGAATTACGCCATCCATGGCCAGGATGCCTACTGTTCTCTGACGGGTCTTCTTCATTTTCGCGGCGCGTCCGGTTGCATCGAGGCATCTTATCAGCGATGGCAGTATCCAATCATATTTTGTCGTTTCTGCCACTCACGGAGTGGCGCGCCAGGACGGTATAAATGTTCCCGTTTCAGTGGAGTCCTAACGCGATGACCGAGAAAACGGCCTTGTCGACCCAGCTTCGCACCATAAAAGTCGTGTCTCTGGCCGAAGGCACGACGCTGCTACTGCTCGTGGCGATTGCAGTACCGCTGAAATACGCCTATGGCTGGCCGCAAGCCGTGCGAGCCATGGGCCCCATACATGGCATGGCGTTCCTCTGCTACCTGTGGATCGTCGTGCAGGCCGCGACCGAGGGCAACTGGCGCAAGGCGGACGCCATCCGGGCGATTGCCCTGGCCTTCGTGCCATTCGGCGCATTCGCCAATGCCCGATTCCTGGCGCGCAGGGTGGCCGAAGACAGGCGAGGCGCGGCCCGATGAGCCTGGTCACGCTCTATCCATGGATCAAGGCCCTGCATGTGGCGGCGGCGCTCGTATTCGTTGCGGGCGTCCTGGCGACGAGCGCCTTTCTCAGGTTCAACAAGGGCGAGGCGCAGCAGGTCGCAGCCAACGCCGCGGCTTTCCGGCGATGGGATCGCGGCGTGACCATTCCGGCCATGTTCCTGGTGTGGGCGCTGGGCATCGAACTGGCGATGACGGGACGTTGGACCGGCGCGGGCTGGCTGGTCGTGAAGGCTTGCCTGGTGGTCGTTCTGTCGGCAGTCCACGGCGCCCAGGTGGGCAAGCTCAGGCGCATGAGCCAGGGCGCGGATGCGGGTGTGGCGGCTGCGGCGGGTGGGGCCGGTGTGGCGGGTGCGCCCTGGCTGGTGCTCGCGGCCGTTACGGTAATCGCAATCCTTGTCGTGGTGAAGCCATTTTGACGTTCGGTGGACCTGCCCTGTCATTCGGCCTCAATGACTGACTTCGCCCAGGGGTATGTCGGACATCAGTCCGCGTATCGCGTCCCGCAGCCACGCATGTGCCTGGGATGCGTCCCAACGGCGGTGCCATGACATGTTGTAGCGGACCGGCGGCGCATCGAAGTCGAATTGCACGACGTCCAAGGGAAAGGTCTGCGAGATGAACCGCGCCAATTGCAGCGGCAGCGCCAACGCATAATCGGTCCGCATGATGACGAATGGCGCGATGCTGATGTTGGAGAGATACGATCCCAGCTTGCGCCGCAGGCCCTGCTGCTGCAGCCAGCGGTCCATGTTGTTCCTGTCGCGAGTCTCGTAGCTGCTCAGCGTCACGAAGGACAATTCGCAGAACCGGTCCAGGTCGATTGGCCCGGCGCCGACGGGATGGCCGCGCCTGACCACGCAGGCGCGCCGATCCGTCGAAAGCGGAATGCGTACGACTTTCTCCATGCCCTGGGGCATTTCGCCGACTTCGACATCGACGATCAGGTCGATGCCCAGGTTGTCCAGCTCGAGCGCGGTCGGGGTTGGGCTGGGCGGTGCATTGAACATGATCTTGACCCCAGGGGCGTGCGTCGCGCACCAGGCGATCAGCGCCGGTGCGAGTACCCATTCCACCATGTTGCTGCAGGCGATGCGGAAGGTGCGGGTCGAGGCCGCGGGATCGAACACCCGGCTTTCCTCGATCGCGAAGCGCATCGACGCCAACGCCTCGCGTATAGGTTCCCGCAGGCCGAGGGCACGGTCCGTCAGCTCGAAGCTGCGGCCGTTGCTGAGGAACAGCGGGTCTCCAAAAATATGCCGCAGCTCCGCGAGTTTCCGGCTGACTCCAGGCTGCGTCATGTTCAGCAGTTCCGCGGCGCGTGTCGCGTTCCGCACCGAAGACAGGACTTCAAAGACGATCAACAGGTTCAGGTTGACTCGTCGAAGCGAAGACACGTCCATTTGGCATCGCCCCTTTCGGCATCGCCGCCATACCAGATTCGATATGCCGGCATGAGCAGTCTTTATTGGATTGTCGAAACCCGGGTACCTAACATCGAGCTCCTGAACAAGGAGTATTCATGGCGCTCAGGATATTGTCTGCACAAATTTCGCACGAGACAAACACTTTCTCCACGACTCCCACGACATTGGAATCCTTCCGGCTCCGGACGTTCTGGCTCGGCGCCGACGTTGCGCGGAACATGCGAGGAACCAAGACCGAACTCGGGGCGCATATCGACGCCGCCGAAAAATACGGTTGGGAGCTGGTTCAACCGATCATCGCGCACGCCACGCCCGCGGGGAGAGTCACGAAAGCAACCTGGGAATTTTTCGTCAAGACCATCTGCGAGGCCGCGGAAGGCGTTGACGGCGTCCTGCTCGCCCTGCATGGCGCGATGGTGGTCGAGGACATCGACGATGCCGAAGGGGAATTGCTTTCCATCCTGCGCAGACAGTTGGGAGACAGCGTGCCCGTGTCCGTCAGCCTCGATATGCACGCCAACGTGTCCCAGCGCATGGCCGATCTGTCGAACGCCATCGTGACGTACCGCACCTATCCCCACGTCGATCACTATCCCACCGGGCTGCTCGCCGCGGAATTGCTGGACCGGATGCTCAGTACCGGAGAGAGATTCCAGGTCGCCTACCTGCAGCCCGCCACGCTGGACGGATGCGATTTCGGCCGCACCCACGCCGACGCGACGGTGATGCCGTCGTTGCTGGCGCAAGCCGACGCGATACAGGCCGCATCCCCCGACATCCAGGCGATAGCGGTTTGCGCCGGCTTTCCCTGGTCCGATATCGAGTCGGTCGGGCCTTCCGTGTGCGTGACCGGTAGGGGCGGCGTGGACGCCCTGAAAGCGCTCGCGACGCCGATCGCGGACGGCATCTGGGCGACCAGACATATGCGCAGCGTGCGGTATGCCAGCATCGAGGAGGCGGTCGATCAGGCCAGTCGCGCGCCGGAGGGTGGCCCGCCCCTGGTCATCGGCGACGCCACCGACAATCCGGGCCAGGGCGCGCCTGGCAACAATGTGGCCTTGCTCGAAGCCTTCCTGGCCGCCGGCATCGCGGGCGTCGCCGTGGCCTGCGTTTCGGATCCGGCGGCCGCCCGTGCCTGTATCGCCGCCGGCGAGGGCAGTACGGTGACATTGGAACTGGGATCGCTTTCGGGCCAGCGCCGCGTACCGCTGAAGGTGACGGGCACCGTCACGCTGACGAATGAGGATGCCCGTTTCGTCATCAGCGGCACCATGCGCAAGGGGCTGGAGATGTCGCTCGGGGCCACCGCCGTACTGCAGGTGGAGGGGATCACCGTGATCATCGCGACGGCGAATCTGCAGGTGATCGATCTGGAAATCCTGCGCTGCGTCGGCCTGCGGCCGGAAGGCTTCCGAGTCCTGGTCGTCAAGTCACAGCAGCACTTCCGCAACGCGTTCACGCCCATCGCGTCGTCGGTCATGATCGTGGATGCGAAGGGCGCGGTTTCGCCCGATCTGACGCACCTTGACTACAAGAATACGCGCAGGCCGATCTGGCCGCTTGATTCATTCTCGGAATGAAAGAGGAAAAGATGCTTAAGGGTTTGCTTCGTTCCAATCGGAAAGTCGGGGTCCTGGTATTCGCGCTGTTGGGGTTGCTTGCCACGCCCTTGGCCACGGCGCAGAACTTTCCTTCCAGGCCGATCACGATCTACACCGGCTTTCCGCCTGGGGGCGGCAATGACGCCGTGGCGCGGGTCATCGGCGAGCAATTGAGCAAGACGCTGAAGCAGTCGGTGATCGTCGACAGCAAGATAGGGGCTGGAGGAGAGATCGCCAACGCATTCGTCGGCCGGGCGGCGCCCGACGGGTATACCTTGTTCCTCGCGGGAAACGGCTCGATGTCCATCAGTCCCGTCATTCATCCTGACATACCCTACGATCCGATGAAGTTCACGCCCATCGGCATGGTGGCGACGGCTGGCGCCATCCTGGTCGCGCGGAAGGATTTCCCGTACCACACGGTGCCCGAGATCATCCAGTACGCCAAGGCCAACCCGGGGAAGTTGACGTTCGCTTCATCAGGGATCGGCGCGGCTACCCACCTGGCCGGTGAACTTTTCAACGAGATGGCGGGGATCGATATCCTGCATGTGCCTTACAAAGGGGCCTCGCAGGCAGTCACCGATGTCATAGGCGGACGCGTCGATTTCTACTACGCCGCGTCATCGGCGACGGCATCCATCAAGTCCGGGCAGCTGCGCGCGATTGCGGTCACCAGCAAGGATCGCCTGGAGAACATGCCGGACATTCCGCCGATCGGCGAATACCTGCCGGGTTATGACTTCAATTATTGGTATGCGCTTTTTGCGCCGCCTGGCACCCCGGAGTCCGTGGCGCGCACACTGGCAGAAGCGGTGGCGCAGGCACTGCAAGTGAAGACCGTGCAGCAGCAGCTTGCCGCGCTGGAGTTGCGCCCTCAGGACATGCGCGGCGCTGAGTTGCGGAACTTCGTGGCCAGTGAAATCGCGAAAACCAGGCAGATCGCCAAGGCGGCGAATATCGTCAGGGCGGCGCGGTGACGGAAACTGCGTGCTGACTTCGATGCGCCCATCCAGCGCGGTATCGACGTACCTGGCCGTGAGGCGCGATGCGTCACGGGTCCGTATCCGCCCGCGAATCTGCCCGGCCGTTGATCTCACCTTTCTCCAGCACATACTCCCTGTCCGCCACCATCTCCGCGAAGCGCGCATTTTGTTCGGACAGCAGCACGCTGGCGCCTTGCTTCTTCAATTCGATGATGGCTTGCGCCATCTGTTCGACGATGACGGGGGCGACGCCTTCGGAGGGCTCGTCCAGCAGCACCAGATAGGGATTGCCCATCAGCGTGCGGGCGACGGTCAGCATCTGCTGTTCGCCGCCGCTCATGCGGTCGCCCGCGCGGGTCCGCATGGTGGCCAGGTTGGGAAACAGGGCGTAGAGCTGGTCGGCGGTCCAACTCGGAGCCGGGTGGCCGTCGGACCATGTGCGGGACGGCTGCCGGCCGACGTGCAGGTTTTCCTCGACGGTCAGGCCGGCGAAGACGCGCCTGTCTTCCGGTACGAATCCCAGGCCCAGGCGGGCGATCTGGTGGGGCGCCTTGCGCGAGATGTCGCGGCCCATGAATTCCACATGGCCGCGGCGTTTGTCCAGCATGCCCATGATGGCTTTCAAGGTGGTCGACTTGCCCGCGCCGTTGCGGCCCATCAGGGCGACGACCTCGCCACGGCGGACTTCCAGGTCGAGGTCGAACAGGATGTGGGCGGCGCCGTACCAGGCGTTCAGGCGCCGTACGCGCAGCAGGATTTCCGTCCGCGGCACGGCTGGGGTCGCGACCGGTGCCGGCGACGTGCCAACGCCAGCGTCTGTTGCGGCGTCCTCGCCAATGCCCTCGCCGTCGGCATTCGACGCTGCCCCTTCATCGCGATCGTGCGGAGCGACAGTCTCGAACGTCGACCCTGAGCCGAAGTAGATCCGTTGCACTTCCGGGTCCGCGCGCACCGCCGCCGTGCTGCCTTGGGCGATGATCTTCCCGCGCCCCAGCACGATGACCCGGTCCGCGTGGGCGAACACCACGTCCATGCTGTGTTCGGTGAACAGCACCGCCATTCCGCGTTCGACGACCAGCCGCCGGGTCAAGGACATGAGCGCGTTGCGTTCGCCACCGGCCATGCCGGCGGTGGGCTCGTCCATCAGCAGCATCTTGGGCGCGTTCGCCAGGGCCATCGCGAGCTCGACGCGCTTGACGTCGCCATAGGCCAGTTCGCTGCAGGGGCGGTCGGCCTGGTCGGCCATGCCCACCTGGTCCAGCAGCGCCAGCGCCTCGGACCGGTAACGCGCCGCCGCCGGCTGCCATGCCGAATAGACCTGCCCGTGATACGACAGCAGCGTCATCTGCACGTTTTCGACGACGGACAGGGATGCGAAGGTCTCTGCGATCTGGAAGGTGCGGCCCACGCCCAGCCGCCAGATATCGCGTGGATGCAGGCCGGTCAGGTCCTTGCCATCCAGGATGACCGATCCCCCGGTAGGCGCGAGCTGCCCGCCGACCATGTTGAAGGTGGTGGACTTGCCGGCGCCGTTCGGGCCGATCAAGGCCACCAGTTCGCCCGGTGCGACGTCGAAATCGATGCCGTCGACCGCGGCGACGCCACCGAAATGCTTGCTCAGCGCGCGTACCCGCAGCAGGCTCATGCGGAGCTCCCGTACGAGCCCGTATCCGCCGCACGATTGGCCGCGCGGCGCCCGCGCAGCCGGTCGCCGACGACGCGGAGGTATCCGGCGATACCTTGCGGGAAGGCCAGGACCAGCAACAGGATCACGCCGCCGAGCAGGGCGCGCCAATAGTCGGTCGCGCGCATGACGTTGTCCTGCAGCCAGGTGTAGGCGGTGGCGCCGACGATGGGGCCGGCCAGCGTCTGGATGCCGCCCAGCAGCACCATGACCAGGCCGTCCACGGACTTGCCGACCGACATGACATCCGGCGCGATGCTGCCTTTGGAGAAGGCGTACAGGGCGCCTGCCAGCCCGGCGAAGAGGCCGGCGACGACGAAGGCCGCCCACTGCACACGCCGCACGTCCAGGCCGATGGCGTCGCTGCGCAACACCGAGTCGCGGCCGGCGCGCATGGCATAGCCGAAAGGCGAGTACAGCACCCGTCGCAGCAGCAGGACGCCGATGACGGTCAATGCCAGCGTCAGGTAGTAGTAGGCGTA
Organism: Bordetella genomosp. 8; assembly: GCF_002119685.1. NCBI lineage: Bacteria > Pseudomonadati > Pseudomonadota > Betaproteobacteria > Burkholderiales > Alcaligenaceae > Bordetella > Bordetella genomosp. 8. The sequence goes on from NZ_CP021108.1 coordinate 2,317,734, forward strand.
GCCGGCCGATAGCCACGGCGCCGGCCACAGGCCGGTGATGCCATTCGATCCGCCGGTCAGCCCATCCCACTGGAAGACCACCGACCACACGATCTGGGAGAACGCCAGGGTCAGCATGGCCAGGTAGACGCCCGACAGGCGCACGCAGAACCAGCCGAAGACCAGCGCGCCCAGCGCCGCGACCAGAGGCGCACCCAGCAGGGCGGCTTCCATCGGCAGCGAGGCGCTTTTCAGCAGCAGGGCGGCGCCGTAGGCGCCGAGCCCGAAATAGGCGGCATGGCCGAAGGAGTGCATGCCGGCCGGACCCATGATGAAGTGCAGGCTGGCGGCGAACAGCACTGCCGTCAGAATGTCGGTCAGCAGCACGGTGGCATAGGGAAAGCGGTCGCCCAGCAGGGGCGTCAGGATCAGCAGCGCCAGGATGCCGGCCGCGAACCAGCGCAGGCCGCGCGACGACGGGCGCAGGGGCGCTTCGATCGGCGCCGCGCCGCGCGCCAGCACGGCGGGGCGTCCGAGCAGGCCCCAGGGCCGCACCGCCAGGACGATCGCCATGACCAGGAATTCGGCCACCAGCGTCAAGGGCGCCAGGGAAACTTCCATGCCGGCGATGCTGAACGAGCCGATGGCGATGCACAGCGCCTTGATTTCCGCGATGAGCAGCGCGGCGACATAGGCGCCGGGTATCGAGCCCATGCCGCCGACGACGACCACGACGAAGGCGTCGCCGATGATGCGCAGGTCCAGTCCCAGGCTGGCGGGTTCGCGCGGCAACTGCACCGCGCCGCCCAGGCCCGCCAGGGCCGCGCCCAGCGCGAATACGCCGGTGAACAGCCACGCCTGGTTGACGCCCAGGGCGCCCAGCATTTCCCTATCCTGTGTGGCGGCGCGCACCAGCGTGCCCCAGCGCGTGCGTGTCAGCAGCAGCCAGAGCAGGCCCAGCACGATCGGGCCGAGGGCGATCAGGACCAGGCTGTATGCCGGGAACTGCCGGCCCAGGATGGAGACGGCGCCGCCCAGCCCCGGCGCGCGCCGGCCCAGCAGGTCTTCCGGGCCCCAGATGGCCAGGACCGCGTCGTTGATCACCAGCACCAGCGCGAACGTGGCCAGCAGCTGGAACAGCTCGGGCGCGCGGTAGATGCGGCGCAGCAGCGCGATCTCGACGAGCGCGCCAAGGATGCCGATGACGGCGGCGGCCAGCACCACGCTGCCCCAGAAACCCAACGCCGTCGCGCCGTATCGTTCGGTCAGGCTGTATGCGACGTACAGGCCCACCATATACAGCGAACCGTGGGCGAAGTTGACGATGCGCGTTACGCCGAAGATCAGCGACAGGCCCGCGGCGACCAGGAACAGCGTGGATGCTTCGGCCAGGCCGTTCAGCAGCTGGACGATCAGCGCATTCAGGCTCAGGCCGGTCATCAATTCGCCGGACGCAGCTTCTTCACTTCCTCGTCCGAGGGCAGGAAATTCGCGCCGTTCATGTATTGGTAATCGACCATGACGCCCTTGCCATCCTTCTGGGCCAGCTTGCCGACGTAGGCGCCCATGGTGGATTGATGGTCGATGGCGCGGTATTCGATGGGACCGAAGGGCGTGCCGACCTTCAAGCCTTCGAAGGCGGCGACGAGTTTTTCGGTGTCGGCGCCGCCGGCTTTCTTCATGCCCGCCGCCATCGACATGACGGAGCTGTAGCCGATGATGGATCCCAGGCGCGGGTAGTCCTTGAAGCGGTCCTGGTAGGCCTTCAGGAAAGCCGTGTGTTCGGGGGTCTGGATGGAGTACCAGGGATACCCGGTGACGATCCAGCCGTTGGGGGTTTCTTCCTTCAGGGGATCCAGGTATTCCGGTTCGCCGCTCAGCAGGCTGACCACGGGCGTGTTGGGAAACAGGCCGCGGGTGTTGCCTTCGCGGACCAGCTTGGCGACGTCGGCGGCGAACAGGACGTTGAAGATGGCGTCCGGCTTGGCATCGGCCAGGGCTTGCACGACGCTGCCGGCATCGACCTTGCCGAGCGGGGTCGCCTGCTCGGCGACGAATTCGACATCGGGCTGGGCCTTTTTCATCAAGGCCTTGAACGTGGCGGCAGCCGATTGGCCGTATTCGTAGTTGGGGTAGACGATGGCCCAGCGCTTTTTGTTCAGCTTGGCGGCATCGGGCACCAGCATGGCGGTCTGCATATAGGTGGAGACGCGCAGCCGGAAGGTGTAGCGGTTGCCGTCCTGCCAGACGATCTTGTCGGTCAGCGGCTCGCTGGCCAGGAAGAACACTTTCTTCTGCTTGGCGAAGTCGGTCAGCGCCAGGCCGATATTGGACAGGAAGGATCCCATCAGCACGTCGACGCGCTCGCGCGACAGCAGTTCTTCGGCGGCACGCACGGCATCGCCGGGGTTGGCGTTGTCGTCGCGCGTGATCAGCTCCAGCTTTTTGCCGCCGATGCCGCCGGCGGCGTTGACCTGCTCGACGGCCAGCTCCATGCCCTTGCGGTACGGGTCCAGAAACGCCGGTTGCGATTTATAGCTGTTGATCTCGCCGATCTTGATGGCGCCTTGCGCGGCGGCGGGGGACGAGAACCCCAGTGAAAAGCAGGCAAGAGCGAAACCGACGAAGGCGGACGCGGCGCCGCGTGCCAGGCGATCGGCGGCGTCCCGCTGCCGCGCGGCTATTTCAATGTTCATAATTTCCCCAGATTGCAATACAGATCGATGTCGGGCAGTAAAACGACGTAGCCGACAATATAAATTGCTTTTGGGTGTTGGCGTGGCGATTTGAGAAGTATCAAAATCGATGAGAATTGCTGATACCTCAGCCTGGTCGGTCAGGCTTCTTCCGCTTCGGCGCTGTACGTTTCTCCGGCGATCAGCACGCGCAGCAATCGCTCGCGCTCGGGACCTTGCAGTGTGGGGTCGCAGACGGGCTTGCGGGCGATCCAGCTGGCGACCGGGAGGCCGTCGCGGAACAGGATGCGGTTGCCGGCCAGGGCCGGCACTTTTTCGCCGGGCAGCAGCGTGCCGCACAGGTTCAGCGGATCGATCGCCGAGATACGCACTAGGGCGCCTTCCGGCGGACGGCGGCGTATCTGACGGAGCAGGGGAATGGCTTCCGGCAGGGCGAATTGTTCGCCCGCGAGTCCGTCGACGAAGCGGCCGCCGCGGATGTCGCCGCGGGCTTCCATGCGGTGCAGGACTGGGAGCCATTCGCGCCATGGGGGCAGCCAGGCGGCTTCGCGGTCCAGCAGGCGCCAGAAGACCACGCCGTAGCGGCGCAGCAGGACGCGGGCGATGTGCTCCAGCGTGTCCGCGGGGATCGTCTGGCGGTGCGCCGGTCTGGCAGGGGCCGCTGTCCGTGGCGCGGCATCCGCCATTGCATTTGGGCCTGTACTCGTGGCGGCGGCCAGGGCCGGCATTGCTTCCTGTCGCGTGCGCCGGACCGGCGCCCAGCGGCCGGCGGCTTCCAGCGGGTCGGGCATGGCGCCGCGTCTCTTGCGGGCGGCATGGGCGGTGCGTCTGGACGCCGGCAGGAGCAGGGCGCGCAGGCCGGCAAAGCTGTCGGCGGCGATCAGGCCGGCCGCCACCAGTTCGCCCAGGACTTCTTCCAGCTGGCTGGGCAGCAGGCGTGTTTCCGCCAACAGTTCGTCGAAGAACATGGCGCCGCCGTCCAGCAGAGCCGACAGCGCCAACTGAGCGCGTGGGGTAACGTCGACGGGGGCATCCAGGTGCGGCAGGGCCTGCCAGAGGCGCAGATGGCGCCGGGGCAGGATCACCATGGGCGTCGCGCGTACCGGCCCGGCGCCTGGGCGGCTGCCGGCGGCGCGCGCCGGTGGGGACAGGCGGGTCCAGGCGATCTTGCCGGCGCGGGACAGCTCGTCCAGCCAGTCCGGCGCATAGTCGGCGATGCGGGCGGAAAGCAGTTCGCTTTCCCAGGCGCCGGCGGGCGCTTCGTAGCCTTCCAACTGGTCCAGGACGGTAGGCAGCGCGTGCGGGCCGCTCAGGCGCGCGTCGCCCGATACGTGTTGCCAATCGAACAGGAAACGCATGTAGTCCTGGCGGGAAACCGGCTCGACTTCGCTGCGCAGGCGCTTGATGGTGTAGCGGTGGATGCGGGCCAGCAGGTGCCGCTCGCACCATTCCTCGGTGGTGGCGCCGGGCGTGAAGCGGCCGCGCATGATGCTTCCTTCGGCTTCCAGCTGGGCCAGCGCAATGGCAACCGTGGATAGTGGCAAGCGCAGCAGTGCGGCGAGCGCCTCCGTGGCGATGGGCCCACTGGCGCCGAGGCGCGCCCGCACGATTTCCACCCTGGCCTTGTCGGGATCCCAGGCGCCGTCTTCCGGCAAGGGCGACAGGGCGGGTTCGGGATCCGATCCCGGGTAGGCCGCGAGCAGGGCGCCCAGGCGCTCCAGCGCCACCCAGAACGTCGTGCGCGCGGAAGGCGCCTGATCGGCGGGCCCGGCCGCGACGGTGGGTGGACTCACGGGCGGCCTCAGCCGAAGCCGGCAGGCGCGGCCGGTTTCGGCCAGGGCCTGCAGCCACGCATGCCAGTGCGCGTGCGCGTCCGCTTCATCCGCCGTGACGAAGGCCAGTTCGTTCAGCGCCTCGTGCATTTCGTCGGCGTCGCGCGGCTCTGGCCAGGCTTCCGTCCGCACGCGGTCGATGGCGTCGGCGTCCAGCGCGCCCAGATCGTCCGCGTCGGCCGGGTCGCTCCAGCGGCGCGCCATGACGGCATGCGCGCGGCGTTCTTCCAGCGGTGCGTCGTCCAGGAACGCGTAAGGCTTCGCGCTCAGTATCTCCATCGCCAGCGGCGACGGCGCCGGCAGGTCGCGCGCCAGCAGCCGGCACTCGCCCTGTTCGATACGCCGCAGTATGGCCAGCCAGCTTTCGCTGTCCATTGCTTCGTGCAGGCAATCGTCCAGCGCCTGCGCGACCAGCGGATGGTCCGGGATCTCGCGCTCCCCCTGGACGTTTTCCAGGCAGGCTGCCTGGTCCGGAAAAACCGAAGCGAGCAGATCGTCGCTGCGCATGCGCTGGATGGGAGGCGCGACCTTGCGGCCGCCGGAAAACCTCGGCAAGGCCAGCGCAAAGCCTGCCGTCCAGCGCCATCGCACGTTGAACAAGGGGGCGTCCAGCAGGGCCTGGATCAGCACCTCTTCCGCCGTGGCCGCGCGCAGATAGGTCCAGACCTCGTCGAGCGGAAAACTATGCGCGTCGGACAGCGACAGCACGATGGCGTCTTCCGTGGCGGCGGCCTGCAATTCGAAATTGAAGCGGCGGCAGAAGCGCTTGCGCAGCGCCAGGCCCCAGGCGCGGTTCACGCGGCTGCCGAAGGGCGCGTGCAGCACCAGTTGCATGCCGCCGGATTCGTCGAAGAAGCGTTCCAGGATCAGGGTGTCCTGCGTGGGCAGTTCGCCCAGCGAGGCACGTGCCCGCGCCAGGTAGTCGACGATCTGCCGGGCGGACGCGGAATCGATGCCGATTTCGGCGGCCAGCGTTTCAGATGCCCATTGCAGCGCGGCGGCACCCGTCTCGAACGCCTGCCGCGGCATCGCGCCGTTCGCTTCGGGCGCTCGCGCCTGCGCGGCATCGACCGCGCCGCCCGCCGGGCCATGCTCGAGAAGAGCATTCACCCGCGCCCGCAGGCGCGCGACGCCGGCGGACAGCTCATCGCTGCGGCCGGGCGCTTCTCCCATCCAGAACGGAATATTCGGCGGCATTCCCTGCGCGTCTTCCACGCGCACCCGCCCCGTCTCGACGCGCAAGATGCGATAGGACGTGTTCCCCAACTGGAACACATCGCCGGCCAGGCTTTCGACGGCGAAGTCCTCGTTGACCGTGCCGATGTTCAGGCCCTGCGGTTCCAGCACCACCGCGTAATCGGCGTTCTCCGGTATGGCGCCTCCGGAGGTCACCGCGGTCAGCTGGCTGCCGCGCCTGCCCCGAACGGTGCGCGCGACGGCATCGCGATGCAGATAGGTGGCGCGCTGCCCGTTACGGCCCAGGTGGCCGGTGGTCAGCATGCGCAGCACGGCATCGAAGCGTTCGCGCGGCAACTCGGCATAGGGTGCCGCCTGGCGCACCATCTCGTACAGCGCGTCTTCCTGCCACTCGCGGCACGAAACGTCCGCCACGATCTGCTGCGCCAGCACATCCAACGGTGCGCGCGGAATGTGCAGCAGGTCCAGCTCGCCGCGCCGCACGCAATCCAGCAGCGCCGCGCATTCGATCAGGTCGTCGCGCGAGGTCGGAAACAGCCGGCCCTTGGGGATCCCGCCCACATGGTGTCCCGCGCGGCCCACGCGCTGGAGCAGCGCCGAAATGCCGCGCGGCGATCCTACCTGGCAGACCAGGTCGACGTCGCCGATATCGATGCCCAGCTCCAGCGAAGCCGTCGCCACCAGCACCCGCAGCTGGCCGCGCTTCAAGCGTTGCTCGGCGTGCAGGCGGTGTTCCTTGGACAGGCTGCCGTGGTGCGCGGCCACTGCGTCGGCCCCCAGGCGCTCGGCCAGATGGCGCGCCGCGCGCTCCGCCGTACGGCGCGTGTTCACGAACACCAGCGTGGTACGGTGCGCGGTCGCCAGCGCCGCCATGCGGTCATAGAGCAAGTCCCACACATCGGTGGCCATGACGGCCTCCAGTGGCACGGGCGGCAGCTCGATCGCCAGGTCGCGCTGGCGCGTATGGCCGACGTCGACGATGGCGCAGTCCCGCGCGCGCTCGGCGCCGGCCAGGAAGCGCGCAACGGCGTCCAACGGTTTCTGCGTGGCGGACAGTCCTATGCGCGCTGGGGGCTCGGCGCAAAGCGCGTCCAGCCGCGCCAGGCTGAGGGCCAGATGGCTGCCCCGCTTGGTGCCCGCCACCGCGTGGATTTCATCGACGATCACGGTGCGCGTCGTGGCCAGCATCGCCCGCCCGCTGGTCGAGGTCAGCAGCACGTACAGCGATTCCGGCGTCGTGACGATGATGTGCGGCGGCCGCTTGCGCATGGCCGCGCGGTCCTGCTGGGTGGTGTCGCCGGTGCGCACCGCCGTCCGTATCCCGTGCTCCGGCAGGCCCATTTGCCGCAGCGCCTGGCCGATGCCGGCCAGCGGCGCTTCCAGGTTGACCTGGATGTCGTTCGACAAGGCCTTCAGCGGGGACACGTAGACCACCGCCGTTTCGTCGGGCAGTGTGCCGCCGGCCGCGATGCTGTCGCGCACCAGTTCGTCGATGGCGGCCAGGAAAGCGGTCAGGGTCTTGCCCGAACCGGTCGGTGCCGCGATCAGCACGGGGCGGCGCTCGCGGATGAGCGGCCACGCGGCTTCCTGCGCCGGGGTGGGCGATGGAAAAGCCTGTCGGAACCAGCTGGCAACGGCGGGGTGGAAGGCGTCCAGCGCAAGGGCGCCGGCGCGGACGTCGGTCATGCCTACTTATATCGGGGCGTAAAACGGGAAGTCAACCGCGGCGCGCAAGACCGTTGTCCGGCTAAGATCCCGGCATGAAGACGACCCTGGACGAAATGCAGACCTTCATCGCCGTGGTGGACACCGGCTCCATCACGGCCGCGTCGACCCATCTGGGCCAGACCGTATCCGCCATCAGCCGTGCGCTGGCCCGGCTGGAACGCAAGCTGGACACCACGCTATTGCAGCGCACGACCCGCCGGCTGGCGCTGACGCAGGAAGGGCAGCTATTCCTGGACGATGCGCGCCGCATCATCGAATCGGTGGAGGCGATGGAAGAGCAGATGGCGGTGCGCCGCCAGGTGCCCGCCGGCCTGTTGCGCGTGAATGCCGCGTCGCCTTTCATGCTGCACGTGGTGGTGCCGCTGGTCGGCGGTTTTCGCGAACGCTACCCGGAGATCACGCTGGAGTTGCACACCAGCGACCAGATCATCGATCTGCTGGAGCAGCGCACGGATATCGCCATCCGTATCGGTCCGCTGCGCGATTCGACGTTGCACGCGCGTCCCTTGGGCAGCAATGCCCTGCGGATACTGGCCAGCCCGTCCTACCTGAAGCAGCACGGCAAGCCGCGCAGCCCGGCGGACCTGGCCCGTCACAGCCTGCTGGGTTTCACGCAGCCGGATAGCCTGAACCAATGGCCGCTACGGCAGGGGGAGGAAACCTCCATGCCGATCGCGCCCACGTTGTCGGCGTCCAGCGGGGAAACCCTGCGGCAACTGGCGCTGGCCGGACAGGGCCTGGCCTGCCTGGCGGATTTCATGACCCGGGAAGATCGCCGGCGCGGTGATCTGGTGCAGGTGCTGGCGCGCGACACCGTGGAACTGCGGCAGCCGGTGCATGCGGTGTACTACCGGAACACGCAACTGGCTTCGCGCATCGCCTGCTTCCTGGACTACGTCGCCGAGCAGATGCGCGCGCAGGCGGATTGAAGGGCGGCGGGTTCGCCGCCGCGACGTTCGTTCATTGTTCCAGCAACTGCGCGGTGCGCCATCGCGTCAGGGCCACCTGGCAAGCCTGTTCGGTGTCGCCGGCGCCCGTGCCGCCCATCAGCGCCGCGCCCTGTCGCCTGCACTCCTTCTGCAGGAAGCTTTTGAAGCTGTCCTGGGAATGCTTCAGCGTTCGCAGCGCTTCCGGCGTCGAGGCGGAATCGATCTTCCTGAGATCGGATTCGACCTGCGCGTAGGCGCCATCCATCTGCCGCCGGGCCGTCTTCAATTCCGTGTCCAGGCAGCCATGCAACGCTGTTCTGGGCTGGCCGGCCAATGCCGTCGCGCAGGTGTCCAGAACGCTGGTGGTGGTCATCCGCGGCGCCGCGTCGGCGCTCCACGCTGTGCCCGAGGCGGCCGCAAATGCCGCCGTCGCGGCGATACCGATACGCAGAAGTGTTGCTTTCATTGCCTGGTCCTCATTACCCGGTCCCATCGATTCGGGACAAACGTGCCGACGATTTTAGGGATGGGCGGCGGGAAGGGGGCGGCGCGACGTGGAATGAACGTTGAGTCCGAGCCGCTAGATCATTCCGCATGAATCGACGCTGAATGCCGTGCACCTGGACCCTGGCAGTGCGGCCGCGGAGCAACAGAAGTACATATTTCATACACAGTCTGGTTATCTTTTGATAATCTGCGGCGCGCATCTGAACAATTAGAAATGATGATTGCAACATAAAGTTGCGTCGCAACGCTGTATCCCGGGCTGGATGTCGATACGGTTCATCCATGCCCCTACATGGAATCGAGCGAATGAAGAATCGGGTGAGGGTGACGGTGGGCGGTGGGGCGTTGCTGGGCGGCGCGGCCGCATTCATGGCACCGCACGCGGCACTGGCGCAGGCCATGACGTGCACATCGAACGGCGAGTATCTATGCGTGAACGGCAACACGCCCGCCAGTTCGTCCATCGGGGTCGTCGTACCATCGGGCCAGTTCGCATCGGTCAACAACAACGCCCCCATCAGCTATACGCCGCCGTCCTCGTCCAATGCCGCCTTGGGCGTTTCGACCTACAGCGGGTCTCCCCAGGGTTTTTCCGTCTACAACCAGGGCAACATCGGCCTGGCGGGCGGGCCGTCCACCCTCAACGATTACGTCTTCGGGATCTGGGCATTGCAGCAGGGGGCCCCCGCGTCCGCCGGCACCAATACGGCCGGCATCGTGTCGGTGACCAACTCCGCCTCGATCACCTTGAATTCGCCGGCAGTGCAGGCTATAGGGGGCGCGGCGATCTGGGCGGCCGACCAGGGAGGCGTCGGCCAGGTGCAAGGCACCTACGGGACGCAGGGCGGCGCTTCCGCCGGCGTGTCGGTCGTCAACAACGGCGGTGTCAATGCGACGCTGAGCGGGACGACCGGGTTCGCGGGCATACAGGCCATGTCGGTGGGCGGCGCCTCCGCCAGCGGACCCAACCTGATTTTCAATGCCGCGGCGGGTGGGGCGGGCGGACCGGCGTCGGTGACCTCCGGCGCATCGGTGGGCGTGAACTGGACCTGGCAGAACGCGGGCAGCGGCAACACGGGCGTCTACGGCATCCAGGCTTATTCCCAGGGCGGCGCCGGCGGCAATACCGATGCGGGGACCGACGGCGGTTCGTATGGCGGCAGCGGCGGCGCGGCAGGGGCGGCCACGGTCACCTTGAGCAAATTCGGCGACGTGGCCCTGACCGTGCAAGGCACGCCGCCATCGGGTTTCCCGGCCGCGCCCAGCGCGGTGGTGGGCGCCTACAGCATCGGCGGCGCGGGCGGGTACGCGGCGCAAGGCAACACCAACAGCGGCGCCAGCGGCGGCGCGGCGGGCGCGGCGCAGATCGCGCTGACGGACGCCTTCATCACGGGCAGCGGCAGCGATTTGCCCGGCCTGCTGGCGTACAGCGCGGGTGGCGCGGGCGGCTATGGCGGGACGCCGGCATCGGGCGACGGCACCTTGAACCCGTACCAGAACGGCGCCGCCGGCGGCAGTACGGCCGGCGCTTCGATCTCCGTGCTGGCGCAGACGCGATCGAACACGATCATGACGACGGCCGGCGGTATCGGGCAGTCTCCGGCCATTGTCGCGGCGCAACTGGGCGGCGCCGGCGGCTACGGCGGCAACAGCCAGGATGGAGGGTTCTCCCATTCGCAGGGCGGCAATGGCGGTAACGGCGGCAACGCCGGGCCCATCAATATCCAGGTGCAAGGAAGCAGCCCGAACGTGGTGACGCTATCCACCAACGGCGCGACCTCGCCTGGCATCTATGCCTACAGCCTGGGCGGGACAGCGGGGTATGGCGGGCGTTCGCAGACGAATCTGGCCGGCAGCGCGCAGGGCGGCACCGGCGGGAACGGTGGCGCGGGCGGCGACATCAGCGTAACGGTCGGATCGACCCTGATCCAGACGCAACAGGCCACCTCTCCCGGCATCGTCGCGCGAACCGAGGGCGGCATAGGCGGCGACGGCGGCTTTGCCAGCGCGTCCAGCGCGACGGGCGGCAATGGCGGCAACGGCGGTGCGTCGGGCAACATCTTCATCCAGACGGATGGCGGTTCCGCGATCACCACCGCGGGCAACGATTCCATGGGCATCCTGGCGCAGACCTTGAGCGCGGCCGGTGGCGATGCGAATGGCAAGAACACGGTATTTTCGGCCAGCGGCGGCACCCCCGGCACGGGCGGGCAGGCGGGCACGGTGACCGTCACGAACGCAGCCGCCATCACCACGGCAGGGCTGACCTCGCGCGGCATACTCGTGCAGTCCATGGCGGGTTCCGGGGGCAACGGCGGTTCGAGCTGGTCGCTGTTCCATACCGGCGGCATCACGGGCGGCGCTGGGGGCGCGGCAGGCGCGGTTGCCGTCACGAACAGCGGCGCCATCAGCACTGCGGGCGACAATTCCGAAGGCATTCTGCTGCAATCCATCGGCGGTGGCGGCGGCGCGGGCGGCCAGGGATCCGGCGTGTTCAACAGCCCGGGTGGAAGCGGCGGCAATGGCTCGAACGGCGGTGGCGTGACCTTGGTCAATAGCGGCGCCATTTCGACGTCGGGCGAAGGTTCGATCGGCGTGCTCACGCAGTCCATCGGCGGCAGCGGCGGCGATGGCGGCGGTTCGTACAGCGTTTCCGTGGCTGTGGGCGGCACCGGCGGCAACGCGGCGGCGGGCGGCGACATCAATGCCACGCTGAACAGCGGATCGAACATCAGCACCACCGGCGCGGGCGCGCACGGCCTTATCTTCCAGTCCATCGGCGGGGGCGGCGGCAACGGGGGCAGCGCGACCAGCACCGGCGTGGCCGTGACGGTCTCGGTAGGCGGACAGGGCGGCGATGGCGGAGCCGGCGGCAACGTTCTCGTCAGCGGCAACGGCGCCAACGTGTCGGCATCCGGCAGCAAGTCGGCGGGCCTGATCGCGCAATCGATCGGCGGCGGCGGCGGCACCGGTGGATCGGCCATGGGCACGTCGGCCAGCGCCGTCTTCGATGCTTCGGTGTCGGTGGGCGGCAGGGGCGGCAACGCACCCAGCGACGCGGGGCAGGTTTCCGTCAGCCTGGCGGGCGGCTCCATCGCGACGGGTCAGGATCCGCATCTGATCATCGGGTCGACGGCGCCGGGCTCCTGCCTGGGGTCTGGCGGCCAGGCGGGCGGCGCCTGCAACGTGCTGCCGGTGGACAGCCATGGCGTGGTGGTGCAAAGCGTGGGCGGGGGCGGAGGAAGCGGCGGCCAGGCCACGGCACAGGCCATTGCGATCGCGGCTCCCGTGACGCCGGGCGGTTCGCAGGCGGCCATCGCGGCGGCGGTGGCGGTAGGGGGCAATGGCGGCGCGGGCGGCAATGGCGGCATCGCGCAGTTTTCCCTGTCCAGCGGCGGCACGATCACCACGGCGGGCAATGGCGGCGTCGGCGCGCTGGTCCAGAGCGTGGGCGGCGGCGGCGGCGACGGCGGCGATTCGTCGGCCATGGCGGCCACGATCGGCTATGGGTCCGGGTCCGTGCCGGACGGCGGCAAGGCCCCCGCGGCCCAGGTGACGTCCACGGTGGCAGGCACTGGAGGAAAGGCCGGCAACGGCTCGACCGTGCAGGTCGCCATCGGCGGTTCGGTCGCCGTCGACGGTTCCAGCTTCACCTGCGATTGCAATGGCACCAATACGTCCATCCAGACCTTTGGCGATTTTGCGCCGGGCGTCATCGCGCAGTCCATTGGCGGCGGCGGCGGCAACGCCGGCGTGGGCGGTGGCAATACGCAGGACTTCGGCACCGGGGCGAGTACCTCCGTGTCGTTCAACGTGGGGCGGGCGGGATCGCCGGGCGGCGATGGCGGGAATGTCACCGTCAACCTGTACCCGGGCAGCGGCATCCAGACCTGGGGCTCGGGGGCGGTGGGCATCATCGCGCAATCCATCGGCGGCGGCGGCGGGACGTCGGAAGGCGGTTCCTTCAGCCTGGGACAGTCGCTTTCGCCGCCCGAAGGCGCCACCCAGAAGCAGGGCGAAAACGTCAACCTGGGCAACCAGCAAAGCGAGAACGGCGGCACGGGCCTGGCAGTGACCGTGTCGGTGGCCGCGCCCATCGTCACCCATGGCAACGACGCGACGGGCGTGCTGGCCCAGTCCATCGGCGGTGGCGGCGGCCTGGGCGGTTCTTCCGGCTCGGACGCCTCGGGCGACAACCCGGTGCTGCTCTCGCTGGAGGGCCGCGAGTTCGTCAGCAACGTCGTCAGCGCCATCGACTCGGGCAAGTGGACGCCGCAGCAGAACACCACGATGAATCATTCCATCGGCGGTACCGGCGGGGATGGCGGTTCCGGAGGCCCGGTATCCGTGACGCTGGCCTCGGCGATCGCGACCCTGGGCAATCCGGTCGTCGCCGGCGGCAACCAGCAGGCGAGCAGCGGCGACTGGGCGCACGGCATCGTGGCGCAATCCATCGGCGGCGGCGGCGGCAAGGGCGGCACGGCCATCGCGTCGGGCACGGGCGCCGACCCGGCGGAACACAATGTCTTCCTGAATACGGCCGTGGGTGGGACCGGAGGCAGCGGCGGCAGCGGCGGCGCGGTCAACGTAAATTTCTCCAGTGGCGCCAGCATCCAGACCGTGGGCTATGCGGCCACCGGCGTGGTCGCGCAAAGCATCGGCGGCGGTGGCGGGATGGCCGCCGACGGTTCGGATGCATCGGGCGGGAACCTGTCGGTCGGCGCCTCGCAGACCGGTAGCGGAGGCAGCGGCGGCAACGCGGGTAATGTCGACTTCGAGAACAGCGCATCCAACGGCAGCACCATCACCACGGCGGGCGACTTCGCGGATGGCTTGAACCTGCAGGCCATCGGCGGCGGCGGCGGCATTGCCGGCGCGGGGTCCAGCGCGTGGAAGGCCATGGGCCAGCCGCATGTGGCCAACGCCATGTCGTTCACCGCCGGCGGCGGCGGGGCGTCCAGCGGCGCGGGCGGCAACGTGACCGTGAACTCGAACTACGTGAACAACGCAGGGATGACGATCAATGTGTCGGGCTACGGCGCGTACGGCATCCTGGCGCAAAGCATAGGCGGAGGCGGTGGCAGCATCATCGCCACGCAGGCCGGGACGGGCGCCCCGACATTCAAGCTCGGTGGCCAAAGCGACAATCCCAACGCCACGGGCGGGACGGTGCTGGTCCAGCTGACGACGCCGACCACGATCAGCGCCAACGGCACGGCCGGCGTCGGCGTGCTGGCGCAATCGATCGGCAACGGCGGCGGCATCATCCGGGTGGATGACGGCACCAACAGCACGCCGTCCATGACTACCGGCTACAACCCGGCGTTTTCGGACCAGCGGGTACCCGGCAACGCGAATGGCGGCGCCGTGCTGATCAACTCCTACGCCAATATCAATGCGAACGGCCCTGGCGGCATCGGCATCCTGGCGCAGAGCGTGGGCGGGGGCGGCGGCATCGTGCTGAACGGCACCACGCTGTATGCGGGCGCGCCGCTGCAGCAGACCAGCAATGTCTGTACGTCGAGTTCGTGCAGCGGTTCGCCGGCCAACGGCTACCAGAATTTTTCGGTCAACATCCTCGGCGGCACGGTGTCGGCGACGGGCACCAACGGCATCGGCATCTTCGCGCAGGCCGCGGGCTACGGATCGCCGCAAGGCGGCACGCCGGATGTGCAGGTTGGAGGGGCCACCGTGATCGGGGGTACGGATCCCAACCACTCCGGCACGCAGGGCGGCCAGGGCGGCGCGCAGGAAGCCCAGTCCAGCAGCGCCGCGGGCATCTGGATCGACAGGCCCGGCGGTCCCGGCGCCGGCACCGGTTCCGTCGTCTACGATTCCTGGGTCACGATCAATGCCGGCGGCGTCGTCACGAACTCGGACGGCTCGAACGGCACGGCCATCAAGGTCACGGGCGGCGGCACCATTGCCCTGGCGAACTACGGCGCCATCACGGGCAACCTGGACCTGAACGCCGTCGAGAACGCGAACAACTGGGTGCCCGGTCCCTGGACGCCCGGCCCGCTGACCTTGCGTGGCGCACTGCTGCAGCCGCGCGGCAGCCTCAACAACTACGGCACCTGGGTGCCGGGCACGCAGGCGCTGGCGGACATTCAGAACCAGGGCTTGATCGCCTTCGACAATCCGCAGATGAAGACCCGCGTGTTCGGGCACTTCAACCAGACGGGCAGCGGCCGTCTCAGCCCCATGATCGATTCGCTGAACGACAACGTCAGCCTGTTGAAGGTGGACGGCACCGCCACGGTGGATGGGACGATCGTGCCCAATGCCATCACGCTGCTGCCGGGTACGGTGCCGGTGCTCGTGGCCGGCGACCTGCGCACGACCGCGCAGGCGCAGGACTCGCTGATCTTCGATTGGGATGCGCGCCGCTCGGACAACACGATCACGCTGACGCCCGCGAATGCGAACTTCAAGCCCGAAGGCGTGGGCCTGAGCGACAGCCAGTCGTCGCTGGCGCAGTACTACGCACGCGCCTGGGCCAATTCCGATCGCACGATCGCCGGCGTGTTCGGCGGCATGTCGCACATCGACGATGGCGGCACCTACAAGGACACGCTGGACAGGTTCTCCAGCAAGGCCACCCAGGTGCAGTCCATCGCGCTGGCGAACTCGGCCGGCACCATCCTGGGTTCGTCCATGAGCTGCCCCGTGTTCGAAAAGCAGGGCACGATGCTGTCGGAAGACAATTGCGTCTGGGGCCAGGTGAACGGCCGTTGGGCCGACCAATCGACGACGGGCGACACGCAGGGCTATCACGTATCGGGCACCACGTACCGCGTGGGCGGGCAGCATCGCATCGCGCCCGGCTGGTACCTGGGGGCGTCGGCGGCGGCGGGCCAGACCTGGGCGCGCGGCAAGGACGGCTCGAATGGCGACGGCGATACCTACGACGGCTCCATCACCCTGAAGCGCGTGGCGGGCCCCTGGTATTTCGCCGGCTCGCTGGCGGCGGCCAGCGGCTCGTTCGACTCGAACCGGCACATCGACGTGTTCGGCCAGACGCAGACCACCACCAGCAAGCCCAGTATCTTTCTCGCGGGGTCGCGCCTGCGCGTGGGCTATGAGTTCGCCCAGGACACCTGGTACGTGAAGCCCTACGGCGATCTGGACTTCATCTACACCCACATGCCGGGCTTCAAGGAAAAGGGCGCCCCCGGCTATGCATTGAACGTGCGCACCAACGACGACTTCAACGTGGCGCTTTCGCCGATGGTGGAAGTCGGGCAGCGTTATGAGGTGGACGCCAAGACCACCTTGCGCGCCTACGCCGCGCTGGGCTTCGTCTGGCGGCCGGACAGTTCATACACCGTGACGTCCAGTTTCGTGGGGGCGGATGCGGGCAACGGCACGTTCACCGATTACGTGAAGACGCCGGAAGTGCTGGCCAAGGTCGACCTGGGCCTCCAGTTCCTGCGCGTGGGAGGCTTCGAGGTGAAGGCGGGATACACGGCGGACTTCAGCCATTCCTATATCAGCCAGACGGCCAGCGCGCGGTTTGCCTACCACTTCTAGGCAGACGCGCCGGACTCGGCGTTATCGGTTGTCATACAAATTGGAAAGCAGTTTGATGCTGTTCTTCCTGCTTTCAGCTCCCTGAAAGCAGGCGCGTATCTGCCGTAGGGATTTTCACCATGTACGTTGTCGTACATCAGGTGCTATATTTTCGCGACTATAAACGGTTCCCCGGCGTCCCCGCTGGCGGCAATCAATAAGGGGCCCGGCCATAAGCCCGGCTCCCTATAAGGACGAGACGAGTCGCGCGATGAGCTTTTCGCTGGATTTCAGCAGCCTGTGGCCCTATTGGCCGGTTTTCCTCAAGGGTGCGTGGCTGACTCTGAAGATGACCGCCGTGGCCATCTTCTTCGGCGTCATCCTGGGAACGCTGGTGGCGTTCGCCAAGCGCAGCCGCTACCGGCTGCTGGCCCGCGCCTGCGCCGTCTACATCGAGGCCGTGCGCAACACGCCGTTCCTGGTGCAGATATTCCTCCTGTTCTTCGGCCTGGCCAGCGCCGGCGTGCGGCTGCCGACCTTCACCGCCGCCGTGCTGGCGATGATCATCAACATCGGCGCCTATGCGGCGGAGATCATCCGCGCCGGCCTGGAGTCCGTGCCCAGGGGCCAGATCGAGGCTGCGGAGTGCTTGGGCCTTTCGCGCTGGCGCATCGGGTGGCATGTGATGCTGCAGCCTTCCATCGAAAAGGTCTATCCGTCGCTGACGGGCCAGTTCCTGTTGATGATGCAGGCGTCGGCCGTGGCGTCGCAGATTTCGGCGGAAGAGCTGACGGCGGTGGCGAATACGGTGCAGTCCGATACCTTTCGATCGCTCGAAACCTATATCGTCGTCGCCGCCCTGTATCTGGCCCTGTCGCTGCTGATCAAGCTGCTGGCCTGGGCGGTTGGCGAGTACGCCTTCAAACGGCGCCGGGTGATCCGGCGCGCCGCGGCGCGGGCCGGCAAGGCAGCACCCAGGCGCGCCAGCGTGTCGGCGGCCATCAAGCGCGGAGCCGCATGATGCACGGCTTTTCCATGGCGCATCTGTGGTACCTGGTGCAATCCATAGGCTGGACGCTGGTGCTGTCGGCGCTCGCTTTCGTCCTGGGCAGCATAGGCGGCTTTGGCGTGATGCTGGCGCGGATTTCGCCGCGCCGCTGGCTGCGTACCGCGGCGCTGGCCTACATCGAGGTCATCCAGGGCATCCCGCTGCTGATCCTGCTGTTCATCGTGTATTTCGGCCTGTCGGTGTATGGCTACGAGGTGCCTTCGCTGGTGGCGGCCGGCCTGGCGCTGATGGTCTACACCAGCGCCTACCTGGGCGACATCTGGCGCGGTTGCGTGCAGGCCATGCCCAAGCCGCAGTGGGAAGCCTCCGAATGCCTGGCGATGACGCGCTGGCAGACGCTGCGGCTGGTGATCATTCCGCAGGCCGTGCGCCTGGCGCTGCCTTCGACCGTGGGCTTCCTGGTGCAACTGATCAAGATGACGTCGCTGGCGTCGGTGATCGGCTTCATCGAACTGACCCGCGCGGGACAGATCATCAACAACTCGATCTTCGAACCCTTCCTGGTATTCGGCCTGGTGGCCGTCTTCTATTTCGTGCTGTGCTACCCGCTGTCGCGCTGGAGCCAATCCATGGAGAACAAGCTCAATGTCGGCAATCGTTAGGCTCGACGACGTCTACAAGTGCTTTGGTTCGAACCAGGTGCTGCAGGGCGTGTCGTTCGAGGTGGCCAAGGGCGAAATGATTGCCGTCATCGGCGCCAGCGGTTCGGGCAAGAGCACGGCCTTGCGCTGCATCGACCGGCTGGAAACCATAGACCAGGGCAGCATCGAAGTCTGCGGCATCCGCGTCGACAATCCCGAAGTGGACCTGCGCCAGCTGCGCCTGGAAGTCGGGATCGTGTTCCAGAGCTACAACCTGTTCGCCCACCTGACGGTGGAAGAGAACATCATGCTGGCGCTGCGGCACGTCAAGAAGAAAAGCCGGCAGGAGGCCCGGGACATCGCCATGTCGGTGCTGGACCGCGTGGGCCTGGCACAGAAGGCGGGCGCCTATCCGGAGCAGTTGTCCGGCGGCCAGCAGCAGCGCGTCGCCATCGCTCGTTCGCTGGCGATGTCGCCCAAGGTCATGCTGTTCGACGAAGTGACGTCCGCGCTGGACCCGCAGCTGACGGGCGAAGTGCTGCGCGTCATGGAGGACCTGGCGGCCGGCGGCATGACCATGATCCTGGTCACGCACGAGATGGCCTTCGCCAAGCGGGTGGCCGACCGCATTATCTATATGCATCAGGGCAAGGTGTGGGAGGTGGGCGATGGCGGCATGCTGGACGCGCCCGCCACGCCGGAGCTGCGCGCCTTCCTGAGCAACGGACTTTGAACTCAACAACGCAATCAAGGCGAGGAGACAAAATGAACGTCAAGCAACTGATCCTGCGCGGCTGCACCGCCGCGCTGCTGACGGCGGGCCTGGCACACGTGGCCGCGGCAGACGAGCTGGCCGATATCAAGAAGGCCGGCAAGATCCGCATCGCGATCGCCATGGGCACGCCGCTGTATAGCTACGTGGACGACAACCTCAAGCCCACCGGTTCGGACGTCGATACGGCGACGCTGCTGGCGCACGACCTGGGCGTGAAGCTGGAAATCGTGCAGGTGACCAACGCCGCTCGCGTGCCTACCCTGCAGGCCAGGCGCGCCGACCTGGTGGTGGCCGATCTGTCGATCACGCCGGAGCGCGCCAAAGTGGTGGACTTCTCCATTCCGTACGCGGTGATCTCGCTGATCGTCGGCGCGCCCAAGGACATGAAGATCACCGGCTACCCGGACCTGAACGGCAAGACCATCGGCCTGACGCGCGCCACCGTCAACGACAGCATCACCACCGAGTTGGCCAAGGGCGCGGACATCAAGCGCTATGAGGACGATGCGACGCTGATCACGTCCATGGTGACCGGCCAGATCGATATCTTCTCCAGCACGCCGTCCAACCTGGCGGAAATCCAGAAGCGCGCGCCGCAACGCAATGTCGAGATGAAATTCCCGCAGAAGGATTTCGACCTGGGCATCGCCCTGCAGCAGGGCCAGCCGGCGTTGAAGGAATGGGTCAACAACTGGGTGCGCGAGAACCTGAAGAACGGCAAGCTCAACGCCATCTACAAGAAGTATCACGGCCGCGACCTGCCCACGCGCATCACGCAGCCGCAGGGCTGATCCGGAATGGCATTGCGCTGGCATTCATGCCGCGGTCGTCCGGGCCGCGGCTTTTTGGCGCGTTTTTTCGTTATGCTCGACGGTTTTTGACCACCGCTTTCCGCATCCGGGGAAGGGCGGCGCGAACCGGAGCAAAGATATGAAGGCGCACAGCGCAAGCCGGGCCACGGCCTTTGGCGTGGTCGCGATCCTGTTGTGGGCGGCCCTGGCGCTGCTGACCGTGCGCGCGGGCGGCCTGCCGCCGTTCCAGTTGCTGGCCTTGAGTTTCGGCGTGGCGTTCGTGGGCGGCGTCTGCGTGCTGCTCCCGCGCGGCCGCGCCGCGTTGGCGGAAATGCGGCAGCCGCTGCGTCCGTGGCTCTTGAGCGTGGGCGGCATCTTCAGCTATCACGCGCTCTATTTCTACGCCTTGTCCCATGCGCCGGCCGCGCAGGCCAGCCTGATCGCCTATCTGTGGCCCTTGTTCATCGTGGTGTTTTCCGCGCTGGCGCCCGGCGGACGGTTGCATGCCCGGCATATCGCGGGCGCCGTGCTGGGCCTGGCCGGCACCGCCTTGATCGCACTGGAGCGTCCGGGCGCCGATGATGCCGTCTGGCCGGTCGCCGGTATCGCCGCGGCGTTCGGCTGCGCGCTGATCTGGTCGGGCTATTCGGTACTGAATCGTCGATATGCCGATGCGCCCAGCAGCATGATGGTGGGCGTCTGCGGACTGGTCGCGCTGGGCGGCGCTGCCTGCCATGCCGCGCTGGAGACCACGGTACCGGTCAGCGGCGCGCAGTGGGGTGCCATCGTCCTGCTGGGCCTGGGGCCTACCGGACTGGCCTTCCTGGCATGGGATTACGCCACCAAGCATGGCCATCTGTCCTTGCTGGGGCCCTTGTCCTACCTGGCGCCGCTGCTGTCCACGCTGCTGCTGGTGGTCACTGGGGCAACGCCGGCCACGCTGACCCTCTTGCTGGCGGCGCTGCTGATCATCGGAGGATCGATGGTGGCGACTTTCGGCAAACGCCGTGCGGCACGCGGCGAGGCCTAGGAAACCCCGCCGCTTGAAAGGGGTGGAAAGAATGTGGGAAACCGGGGCGAAAACCCCCGGCTACAGCATTTCCAGGGGGCGCTTGCGGTTGGGCGGCGGAAACGCCTGATCCAGTTCGGCCAGATCCTGGCTGGTCAGCGTCACGTCCAGGCAAGCCAGGTTCTCGCGCAGATGCTCCAGCGAGGCCGTCTTGGGAATGGCGATCACGTTGGGCTCGCGCAGCACCCAGGCCAGGGCGGCGGCCGCGGCGGTGATGCCGTGCCGTTCACCGACGCGCTTCAGCGTGGGGTCGAGCAGCAGCCGGCCTTGCTCGATCGGCGAGTACGCCATGACAGGTATGCCGTGCGATTGGCACCACGGCAACAGGTCGAATTCGATGCCGCGCCGTCCCAGGTTGTACAGCACCTGGTCGGCCTGCACGCGGTCGCCCTGGGGCAGGGCGGCGAGCTCCCGCATTTCGTCGCTGTCCAGGTTGCTGACGCCCCAGCGGGCGATCTTGCCCTGGCTGACCAATTCCTCGAAGGCCTGCACGGTGTCGGCCAGCGGATGCGGCCCGCGCCAATGCAGCAGATAGAGGTCGATGCGGTCCGTGCCCAGGCGGCGCAGGCTGGCTTCGCAGGCGCGCGCCACGCCCCGGCGCGATGCGTTGCCCGGCAGCACCTTGCTGACCAGGAAGACCTGGTCCCGGCGGCCCTGGATGGCGCGGCCGACGATTTCCTCGGCCGCGCCGTTGGCATACATTTCCGCCGTGTCGACCAGCGTCAGGCCGGCGTCGATGCCGGCCTGCAGCGCGTGGACCTCCGCCTTGGCGTGGTTACGCGACTCTCCCATGAACCAGGTGCCCTGGCCCAGGGCGGGAACGGCCTGGCCGTCCGGGAAGGTGATGCTTCGGCGCGTAGCGGTCATCGCTGGCTCCTTCGCACTGGGCCGCGCGCTGGCGACGCGGGATCAGCCGCAGCGCAACGCGGTCAGCGCGCCTTGCTGATCGAGGATAAGGTTGATGCGCTTGGGGTCGTATTCCATCGTCATGACCTCGCCGGGCTTGAGCACCCGGGTCTTGCTGGCCATGGACGCTTGCCTGATCTGCGCTTCCACGGAGGACGTGAGCTTGGTGCCGATCAGGTTCTGCACGGGCTGGGCGTCGCAATCCTGGCCGGAGGCGAACGACGGGCTGTAGCCGCCACCGGCGCCACCGGCGGCGCCGTAGGAAGACCCGTCGGACGACCCGCCCGAATACCCGCCCGATCCGCCATAGCCGCCGCTGGAACTGTCCATGGAACTGGAGGACGTCGAGGACGTGGAGGACGTCGTGCTGTCCCCGTCGGTGGACGAGGCTTGCCGGCCGGTATTGGCGCAGGCGGCCAGGCTGGCGACGAGAACGAGCGGGATGAGCTTACGGATCATGCGTACCCCTAAAGACTGCGTTGATATTCCGTGTACAAACGTCCACGTGCGTGGACCCTTACATCATAGTTCAGTGCGGACCGGTTGCGCAGAAGGGCTGGGCGGCGGGTCTTCAACGCCCAGCGGCGTCGCCACTTCCTCCAGCGGCTTGCGTTCGGCGTCCACCCCGTGGCGCAGCGCCAGCAGGCCCGCGCCGATCACCAGCAGCGCGGCGATCGCATAGCCGATGCCCACCGCCGGACGGCTGCCGCTTTCGATCAGCGTACCGAAGAGCACCGGCCCGACGAAGCCGCCGGCGCCCGTCCCGAGCGCGTAGAAGACGGAAATCGCCAGGGCGCGGGTTTCCAGCGGGAAGACTTCGCTGACGGTCAGGTAGGCCGAGCTTGCCGCGGCCGACGCCAGGAAGAACACCGCCGACCAGCACAGCGCCAGGCTGAAGGCATCCAGCAGGCCGGCGGTGAAGGCCCAGCCCGTCAGCGCCAACGCCACGCCGGCGGACACGTAGGTCACCGCGATCATCCGCCGCCGGCCCACATGGTCGAACAGCGGTCCCAGCAGCAGCGGCCCCAGCACGTTGCCCGCCGCGAAGGGAAAGATATATAGCGCCACCTGGCCCTGCGGCACATTCATGAAGCGGGTCAGCACCAGGGAATACGTAAAGAAAATGGCGTTGTAGAAAAAGGCCTGCGAAACCATCATCGACAACGCCACCACGCTGCGCAGCCGATAGCGCCGCACCAACACGTGCGCCACCTGGCGCAGCGTCGGCGCGGCCTGGCGGGCGAAAGTGACGACGCCCGTCGCCTTCGGCAGGGGGCCTTTGGCGGCGGAGACTTCCGCCTCGATGCCTTCGATGATGCACCGGGCTTCTTCCTCGCGGCCGTGGGACAGCAGCCAGCGCGGGCTTTCCGGCACGTGGCGCCGCACGAGCAGGATGGACATGGCCAGCACGGCGCCCAGGGCGAAGCCCACCCGCCAGCCGACTTCGGGTCCGAGCACGCGGGCGTCCAGCAGCACCAGGCTGACCGCGGCGCCCAGCGCCGCGCCGATCCAGAAACTGCCGTTGATGGCCAGGCTGACGCGTCCGCGCACCCGGGCGGGTATCAGCTCGTCGATCGCGGAATTGATGGCGGCGTACTCCCCGCCTATGCCCAGCCCGGTGGCGAAGCGGCAGATCGCGAAAAAAACGAAATTCGTGGAAAAGGCCGTCATCAGGGTGGCGGCCATGTACAGGGCCAGCGTCATCAGGAACAGCCGTTTGCGCCCGAGGCGGTCGGCCAGCCGGCCGAAGACCAGGGCGCCGACCACCGCCCCGGCGATGTACAGCGAACCCGACCAGCCGACCTGGATGGCGTCCAGCCCCAGCGTATCCGGGCGTTCCAATATGCTGCCCAGCGACCCGACCAGGGTGACTTCCAGCCCGTCCAGCACCCAGGCCACGCCCAGCGCGAGCACCACGCGGGTGTGCCACGGGGACCAGGGCAGGCGGTCCAGGCGGGCGGGGATATCGCTTTGGATGACGCGCATGATTCGTCAGGGAATCGTAGGATTGATGCTAGGGTTGGATTCGCGCGGTCAGTGTGAGGGCGGGAGGCCCGCCCTGGACGTGTCAAAATCCTTGTGACGGATACCAATGGAGACATGCCGCCGCGCCGCGGCCCAGACGCCCGATGCTAGATCTGAATGAGTTTCTGACCTTTTCGGTGATCGCGGAGGAAAAAAGCTTTTCGCGCGCGGCGGAAAAGCTGGGCATTTCCAAGGCGCTGGCCAGCAAGCATGTCGCCGATCTGGAACACGCGCTGGGCGTGAAGCTATTGCATCGCACCACGCGCAAGATCGGCCTGACGACGGCGGGCGCCCTGTTCTACGAAAGATGCCGCCAACTCGTCGCCCATGCCGAGGACGCGCGTCACGAGATCGAACAATTCCGCAGTTCGCCCGGCGGCCTGATCCGCGTCAGCTCCGCCATGGCCTTCGGCCGCCGGCATCTGGTGCCCGCCATCACCCGGTTCCTGGAGCAGTACCCGGATATTTCCATCGACCTGGACCTGAGCCAGCAGTTTCCCGACCTGATCACCGCCGGCGCCGACATCGTCATTCGCCAGGCGGACGAGCCGCTGCTGGTGTCGCTGGTGGCGCGGCGCCTGGCGCCCGTGCGCTGGGTCGCCTGCGCCAGTCCCGGCTATCTGGCGCGGCATCGCACGCCCAGCGTCCCGGCCGACCTGGCGGGCCACAACTGCCTGGTGTATTTCGTCAACAGCAAGGGCGAATGGGTGTTCAGCGGCGCCGGCGGCGTGCATACGGTGCGGCCCAAGGGCAACTTCAAGGCCAATAGCGCCGACGCGGTACTGCATGCCGCGCTGGGCAACCTGGGCATAGGCGTGGTGCCGACCTTCGCCGCTGGCGATGCGCTGCGCAGCGGCGAACTGGTGCGCGTACTGCCCGACTACCACCTGCCCGACCGTGGCTTGTACGCGGCGTATCTGCCCAATCCGACGATGGCGCGCAGCATGCGGCTGTTCGTCGATTTCCTGCGCGAACATTTCGGCGACCGGCCGTACTGGGACGACGGCCTGGCGTCGTGACGACCCGGGCTGGCCCGTCCGCGACTTGCCGTCCGCGACTGGCCGTCCGCGATCAACCGGCTTGCGGCGGGAACGACAGGAAGCTGCGCAGTTCCGCCGTGCGTGGCGCTTCGAAGATCGCCTCGGGCGCACCCATTTCGTGGACGCGTCCATGATGCATGAAGATCACGCGGTCGCTGACCTTGCGCGCGAACGCCATTTCGTGCGTCACGATGATCAGCGTCGCGCCGTCGCGCGCCAACTGCTCGATGACCTGCAGCACCTCGCCGACCAGCTCGGGGTCCAGGGCGGACGTCATCTCGTCGCATAGCAGTACTTCCGGGTCCATCGCCAGTGCGCGCGCGATGGCCACGCGCTGCTGCTGGCCGCCGGACAGTTGATGGGGCGCCGCGTCGAACTTGCCTTCCAGGCCGACGCGCGCCAGCAGGCGGCGCGCCCGTTCCCGGCATTCCTCGCGCGGGCGTCGATGCACCAGGCGAGGCGCCAGCATGATGTTCTCGCCGGCGGTCATGGACGGAAAAAGATTGAACTGCTGGAAGATCATGCCGACCTTCTGGCGCAGCTCGCGCAGCGCGGCCGCGTCGGATGCCTGTACCGGCTGGCCGCCGACCACGATGTGGCCCTGGTCGAAGGATTCCAGTCCGTTGATGCACCGTAGCAGGGTGCTCTTGCCGGAGCCGCTCTTGCCTATGATGCAGATCACCTCGCTGCGGGCGACCTGCAGGTCCACGCCTTTCAGGACTTCGTTGTCGCCGAAGCGCTTGTGCAGGCCACGAATGTCGACCAGCGGCACGGACGGGTCGGGGGTTTGCATGATGTTCGCCTCAATGCTGGATGCGCATGCGTCGTTCCACCCACGAGCCCAGCAGCGAGCAGGGGAAGCACAGCGCGAAATAGAACAGGGCCACCAGCCCGTAGACGGTGAAGGGCTGGAAGGTGACGTTGGCGATCATCTGGCCGGTGCGCGTCAGTTCCACGAAGCCGACCACCGAGGCCAGCGACGTGTTCTTGATGATCTGCACGACCAGGCCCACCGTAGGCGGCACCGACAGGCGCAGGGCCTGCGGGAAGATGACGTGGCGCAGTTGCTGGCGGAAAGTCAGCGCCAGGCTGGCGGAGGCTTCCCATTGCCCCTGCGGTATGGATTCCACGCAGCCGCGCCAGGTCTCGGTCAGGTAGGCGCTGGCGTACAGGGTGAAGCACACCACCGCCGCCGTCATGGGCGAGGTCTCGACCCCGGCCAGGGCCAGGCCGAAATACACCAGGAACAGCTGCATCAGCAAGGGCGTGCCCTGGAAAACCTGCACGTAGGCGGCGATCGGGCGTTCGAACAGGCGGGGGCGGCCCAGGCGCAGCATCAGCAACAACAGGCCGACCAGTCCGCCGCCGACGAAAGCGATGGCCGACAGCGCCAGCGTCCACGGCAGCGAGAACAACAGGTTGCGCAGGATATCCCACGTGGAGAAGGCGATCATCGGCTGGCTCCCACCGGCGCGCAGCCGAACAGGAATCGTGGTCCCAGCCATTGCAGCAGGCGCCGGAACGCGATGGACAGCACCAGGTAGAGCAGCGTGACCACGATGTACGACTCGAACTGCCGGAAGGTCTCTGCGGCGATGCGGTTGGTCACGTAGGACAGCTCGGCGGTGGAGATCAGGCTGCAGACGGCGGTGGCCAGCATGATGATGACCAGCTGGCTGGTCAGGCCCGGCCACACGCGCGAAAGCGCCGGTGGCAGCACCACCCGCGTGAAGATGTGCCAGCGGCCCAGCCCCAGGCATTGCGCGGCTTCGTGCTGTCCCTTGGGCGTGGCTTCGATACCCGCGCGTACGATTTCGCACGCGTATGCGCCCAGGTTGATCGTCAGCGCGAAGATGGCCGCGGGAAAGCTGGCGAAGCGCAGGCCGATGGCCGGCAGGCCGAAATAGATGAAGAAGATCTGGACGATGAAGGGCGTATTGCGGAAGAACTCGACGTAGCAGGCGACGGCCAGGCGCGCGGCCCGCGAGCCTTGCACGCGGCACCATGCACAGGCGATGCCGAGCACCGTGCCCAGCGTGCAGGAGATCACGGTGAGCAGGGCGGTGATTGCCAGTCCTTCCAGGAAGACGGGCCAGGCGGCAAGCACGCCGGTGAAATCGAGCATGAAGATGTCCTTTTATTCTGGCCGTGGCGGGCTATCGGCATGGGCTTCGACGTCGGCATCGGCATGGGCCGCGTTCATGCCGGGCGCCACGGCGGACGCCTTGGCCAGCGTATCGAACAGGCTCTGGACGGGCATAGTGCCGTCCAGGGCGCGCAACTGCGCCAGCAGTCGCGTGGCGGCCGGCTCGCCGATGACGTTGACGGTGCAATCCAGGAACTTGCGCGTGGACTCGGCCGGCGACAAGGGCGCGCCGGGGCTGCCGACCGCCTTGTCGCGGCTGCCCCGCAGCACCGTGCCGTCGCGCAGCTCGACGCGTACGATCGCGCCTTCCGGCGCATCGCGGCGCCGCGCGGGATCGTTCCAGGAAGGACCCGTGCGCATGCGCACCCCGCGCATCGCCGCGCGCAGGTCGGGACGCGCCAATTGCTCCTCGGACAGCGCTTCCAGCCCCCAGTCCGGTTCCAGCAGGGTCATGGCGATGGCGTAATGCATGCTGAAGCGGGCCTGTGCCGGGCTGTCGGGAAAGTCATGGCATAGATTCGCGGCGACCACGGGCGGCACGTCGCACTCCACCGACGCCACGTCCCCGGCGCGCAATCCATGCTGCCCGATCAGTGCGCGCAGCGCGTCGACCGCCGCATGGGAAGACAGGCATACGGGGATGCGCTTGACGTCCACGCCGGGATCCAGCAGGTACCATCTGTCGCCAGTCATGTGCAGCGCGGCTGTGTCGAACTGGCCTTCGTTGTAGCGCGCCGCGAGGCCATGGTCGTGGCCGAAGGGATCGGCGGGACCGTGCGCGCCGGCTTGCGCCAGCAGCGCGGCCTGCACGCCGGCTTCGGCGGCCTTGCCTGCCATCAGGGGCTTGGCGTCCGAACCGAAGCAGGATTTGGTGCCGGCGGCCATGCCGATGGCCAGCGACAGCGCGTGGGCGATGCGCGGCGCGTCCAGGTCCAGCAGCTTGCATACCGCCATCGCCGCGCCTATCGGGCCCAACACGCCGGTCGTCCACCAGCCCAGGTCGTAGAGCAGCCCGCGCGTGGCGGCGCCGACCGCATATTCGCATTCGGCCCCGGCGACCAGCGCGGTGATCGCCTGGGCGCCGCTCGCGCCGGCCGCCTGCGCGCAGGCCAGCAGGGCGGGCACGATGACCGCCGAACCGTGCACGAAGCCGGCATAGCAGTTGTCGTCGAAATCCAGCGCGTGCGCGGCGGTGGCGTTGGCGAAAGCGGCCTGCGCTGGCGTGGCGTGGGTGGCGGCGCCTGCGCCGGCCGGGCGCACCAGCAGGGCGGGCAGCACTGTACTGCGGGCGCCGCTGCTTCCGGCGCACAGCGCCAGCGCGGCTCGGGCCGGCGGCGTGACGCTGCCGGCCACCGCGACGCCGACCGTATCCAGCATGCAGGCCAGCGCGGCGTGGCGCACCGCGTCCGGTATGTGACCGGGCGACAGCTCGCGCACCCATTGCGCCATGCGCAGGCCGGCGCCCGCCGGCGCCGCCGAGGTCTTGCTATCCACGCCGCTTATTCGGGCAGGTCGCCCGCAGGCGCGCCCATCCAGCGTTTGGACAGGTCGTCCAGCTTGCCGTCGCGCTTGGCCTCGCGGATGATGTCGTTGACCTTGGCGAGCAGCTTGGGCTGGTCCTTGCGCACGCCGATATAGCAAGGCGAGTTCGCCAGTACGACCTTCAGCCCCATATCCAGGCTGGGATTGCGCTGGGTCAGGGCGGCCGCCACCGGCGTGCCGCTGGCGAACAGCTCGGCCTGCCCCGACATGAAGGCGGCGATGGTGCTGTTGTTGTCTTCGTAGCGGTTCACCACCGCCTTGGGCGCCAGCTTCTGCAGTTCCTGATCTTGCATCGAGCCACGGGTCACGGCGATGGTCTTGCCGGCCAGGTCGTCATAGGATTTGGCGGGATTGCCCTTCTTGCCGAAGATGGCGTCGAAGAACGGCGCATAGGCAATGCTGAAGTCGATCACCTGCGCGCGTTCGGCGGTCTTTCCCAGCGAGGAAATCGTCAGGTCGGTCTTGCCGGTCTGCAGGTAAGGCACGCGGTTCGGCGCGGTGACGGGCACCAGCTCCAGCTTGACGCCCAGTTTCTGCGCGATCAGGCCGGCCATGTCCACGTCCAGTCCCTGTGGCTTCATGTCGGGCCCGACGAAGCCGAAAGGCGGGTAGTCGGTGGGCACCGCGACGCGGATGGTCCCGCGCTGCATGATCTCATCGAGAAGATCGGCGGCGTGCGCGCTCATCGCCAGCGCACACGAAAAGGTGGTCAAAGCCCCGAGTATCCATTTTTTGAGTCGCATGTCGACGTCCTTGGTCAATACTGCCGTTCAAAGTCCTGTCGCCGCGACCCCTGCGCATGCGGGTATCGCGGCGCTGCTGTATGACTCCTCGGCTTCCCCTTGAGGGTCCTATGCGGGAGCTGATGCTCCTCTGCGTGTTCAGTCGGGAATGACGGCCGTGGCGTCGATCTCGACCAGATATTCCGTGCGGGCGAAGGCGCTGATGACCAGGCCGGTGGACACCGGAAACACGCCTTTCAGCCACTTGCCGACCACGTTGTAGACCGCCTCGCGGTAACGCGGATCGGAGATATAGATGGTGAGCTTGCAGATGTGGTCCAGCTGGCTGCCGGCTTCCTTGAGCAGCATATCGATATTTCGCATGGCCTGCTCGGCCTGTCCGGCGACGTCGCCGATGCTGACGCATTCGGACGTATCCAGATTCTGGCCGATCTGTCCGCGCAGGTAGACCGTGGTGCCGCGCGCCACCACCGCCTGGCACAGATCGTTGTCGATCTTCTGCTCGGGGTAGGTCTCGCGCGTATTGAACTTGCGTATGCGTGTGTGTGCCATCGTGGTTTGCGTGTGGTGTGTGTGGTGGGCGGTGCGGAAGGAGATCGACGCTTCAGGTCCGGTCGATTCAGGTCCGGTCGAAGTAGCCGGCGCGGATGGTGCTGCCGATCAGGTTGACGATCAGGCGGCCGGCGGTCACGCAGGTCAGCCGGGTGGGCGTGTCCTTGGCCGGCTGGATTTCGACGATGTCCATGCCGACCACGCGGCCCTTGCGGACCAGGCCGTGTATGAGCTTGCGGGCCTGCAGGAAGTTGACGCCGCCTGGAGCGGGGCCGTCGACCGCCGGCATGATGGTCGGATCCATGCCGTCCGCATCGATGGACAGGTAGTAGTTGCCGCCGTCCGGTATGCGCGCCAGGACGGCGTCCATGCCGATGTCGTGCAGCTCGTAGGCGCTGATCAGTTCGGTGCCGTAGGCCTTGGCCGCTTCGTAGTCGGCCGGGCGGCCGCTGCCTTGGGCGCGCAGGCCGATCTGGATGATCTTGCCCACGTAGGGAAGCTCGGAGGCGCGGCGGATCGGGCTGGACAGCCCGTCGCGCACGCCGTTGACGTCGTCGCGCCAGTCCAGGTGCGCGTCGACGTGCACCAGCGTGATCTCCTTGCCCAGTTCCTCGTAGCCGCGCAGGACCGGATTCGTGATCGCATGGTCGCCACCCAGCACGATGGGCAGGCCGCCGCCGCGCAGGATATGGCGCACCGCCATCTCACAGCGGCGGAAATGCTCGCCGGGCACGTGGATGTCGGGCATCACGTCGCCACAATCGACGAAACGGATGTCCGTACGGCCCTGCAGCAAGGGTCCGTCGATATCGAAGTCGTAATGCTCCGGGGCGCGGACCATGCGGTCGGTGACTTCGCGGATGGCCTGCGGCGCGCGCGTCTGGTCGTTGCTGAAGGCCTGCGGCGTGTAGGGCGCGCCGAAGGGCATGCCCAGCACCGCGATGTCGGCGCGCAGGCCCTCCAGTTCGGTGACCAGCTCGGAGTACAGCAGGGTCTTGTGGCCGGTCTTGGGCGGGACGGTAAGGGGGGAAGTAGCCATGGTGGGAATGAAGGCCGCGGACGACGGCGCCTTGGTTTGCATGGCGGCTACTTTACGGAGCAGTGACAGGCTCCGAAAAATGATATTTTTGCGTGCCTAGTCTTGAAAAACGAGACTTGTTATCGGGTTTTCCCGCGCCAGGCGCCGTGTCGCGCGCGGGTTTTCCCGAGGATATTCCGGGGCCGGGACGCCTATGCTGAAGCTCGATTTCGATGAACGCAATCTGCGGTCGCTGCGCGTGTTCTGCCACGTGGCGGAAGCTGGCGGCTTCGCCGCCGCCGAACGCCGGCTGCTCATGTCCAAGGCGTCGATCAGCCGCCACGTCCGCGACGTCGAGGCCCGCCTGGGCGTGCGGCTGTGCGAACGCGGCCCGGGCGGATTCCGGCTGACCGCCGAAGGCGTGGTGGCGCTGAACCTGGCCACCACGGCCCTGCGCGCGCTGGCCCGCATCCAGCCCGAAGTCGATGCCGCCCATGGCGTACTGTCCGGGCCGCTGTCCATCGGCCTGGGCGAGCACACCCTGACGCATCCGGATTGCCACCTGCCGGAAGCGCTGGGCGAACTGCACCGGCAGGCGCCCAACGTACGGCCGGAAATCGTGGTGATGTCCTTCAGCGAACTGAACCAGGCCTTGCATACGCAGCGCATCGACGTCGCCATTCGCGGCAAGTACAGCGAGGACCGCGATTTCAACTACCTGCCGCTGTACGTAGAGACCCACCGCGTCTATGTGTCGCGCAGCGTCGCGCTGGCGCGCGACCAGGCGCGGCTGCCGCTGGTCTATCGTTCGCATCCCTACGTGGAGCGCGCGCTGGCCACCGGCCGCTTCGAACGCGGCCCGGAAGCGGGCGGCCTGGACGCCGTCGGCGCGCTGGTCGCCACCGGGTATTACCAGGGACTGCTGCCGACCCATTACGGTGAGCTGCTACAGGGCAGGTACGGCCTACGCCTGGCGGCGCGCGGCGTGCGCTATTCCCACACCGGCTGCGCCGTGACGCTGGCGTCCCGGCCGCTCAGCCACCGCGCGGACCTGTTCCTGCACGTGCTGCGGCAGTTGCACCGACCGCCGCGTATCGCCGCCGCGAACAATGAAGGCTCGTTTTCGTGAACAATCTGTTCACCGTCGCCTGTTGAATCACTCCCCTTGCGGGTTCACCATGTTTTCCTCTGTACGTCACTTTGCTCTCATAGGAAAACATCATGGCTCAAGCAGCATCTACCCAGGATCTGGGCGGCACCAACGCCGTCACCTGGCAGGGGGGAGAAGAACACTGGATTCAGCGCGACGGCGACGTCAAGCTTTTCATGTGGCACAAGCCGGCCGCCGCCGGCGTGCCCCACGCGGGCACCATCCTGTTCGTGCATGGGTCGTCCATGGCTTCGCAGCCCACCTTCGACCTGAGCGTCCCCGGTCGTCCCGACTCTTCCGTGATGGACTGGTTCGCCGCGCGCGGCTTCGATACCTGGTGCATGGATAACGAAGGCTACGGCCGTTCCAGCAAGCATCGTCCGATCAACTTCGATATTCCCAACGGCGCGCTGGACCTGGCCGCGGGCAGCGAGTACATCCTGCAGCGCGCCAAGGACAAGAAGCTGATGGTCTACGGCATTTCGTCCGGCGCCTTGAAGGCCGCGCTGTTCGCCCAGCAGCATCCCGATCGCGTCGCCCGCGTGGCGCTGGACGCGTTCGTGTGGACCGGCGAAGGCAGCCCGACGCTGGCGCAACGCAAGCTGAAGCTGCCGGAATTCCTGGCCAAGAACCGCCGTCCCATCGACCGGCCGTTCGTCGAAAGCATCTTTTCGCGCGACCATCCGGGCTGCGCCGACGACAACACGGTTTCCGCCTTCGCCGACGCCATCCTGTCGCTGGACAACTCCATGCCCACCGGCACCTACGTCGATATGTGCAGCAAGCTGCCGCTGATCGACCCGGAAAAGCTGCTGGTGCCCACCATCGTGATGCGCGGCGAGTACGACGGCATCGCTTCGTTCGACGACCTGGCGGAGTTCTTCAAGCGCCTGCCGAATACCTTCAAGCAGTTCACCGTCATGCAGGGCATTTCGCACGCCAGCTTCCAGCAGAAGAACTACAAGATGGTCTACCACATCCTGCACGCCTTCTACACCCAGCCGGAGCCGGTGTATCGCTGACACCGACGCGCCCATGCGGCGCCATGCGAGAGCCCGGCACACCGGGCCTCGCCTTCCATGAATAAGAACGGAGGAGACTACGATGCGACATCGAATTGCAAGTGCGGTGACGGCGCTCGCGCTGTGCGGGGCCATGACAGCCACGGCTTGGGCGCAGGGCGATACGGCCAACTATCCCAGCTCGCCGATCAAGCTGGTCGTGCCCTTCGCGCCGGGCGGTTTCACCGACGTCGTCGCGCGCATGCTGGGGGAAAAGCTCAGCCCGGAACTGGGGCAGCCGGTCGTGGTGGAGAACCGCATGGGCGCGGGGTCCACCATCGGCACGGACTACGTCGCCAAGGCGGCGCCGGACGGCTACACGCTGGTACTGATTTCCACGACGCACGTCATCGGGCCGTGGCTGTACAAGAAGCTGCCCTATGACGCGATCAAGAGCTTCGCCCCGATCACCAAGCTGGTGGACAGCCCCTACGTGCTGGTGGTCAATCCCAATGTGCCGGCCAAGAGCGTCGGCGAGCTGATCGCGCTGGCCAAGGCCAAGCCGGGAAGGCTGGATTATGCGTCGTCGGGCAACGGCAGCAGCCAGCACCTGGCGGCCGCCTTGTTCGCTTCCATGGCGGACATCAAGATCAATCACGTGCCTTACCGTGGCAGCGGGCAGGCCCTGGCCGATATCATCGGCGGCCAGGTGTCCATGGGTTTCCTGGGGGTGACCGCGGCGCTGCCGCAGATCGCGGCCGGCAGGCTCAGGGCGCTGGCCGTCACGACCAGCCAGCGCTCGGCCGACCTGCCAGACGTGCCCACGCTGGACGAAGCGGGCGTGAAGGGCTATGAGGCCAACATCTGGCTGGGCCTGCTGGCGCCCGCCGGCACGCCCAAGCCGATCCTCGACAAGCTGCATGACGCCACGGCAAAGGTGATGCGCGGCCCGGACGCGGCCAAGGCGCTGGCCACGGCGGGCCTGACCTTGAGCCTGAGCAGCGAAAGCGAGTTCGAAGCGCTGCTGAAATCCGAATCCGCCAAGTGGGGCAAGGTGGTGCAGGACACCGGGGCCACCGTCAACTGACGATGTCCGCCAGCCGCGACGCTACGGCAGGATGCCGGGATACCCGTCCAGCGCCAGGCTGATCTGCTGGCGGATGTCCCAGTCCTGCAACCGGGCCTGCACGGGGCCGTGGAAGGCCCCGTTGCGCACCACGAACATCGCCGGCAGGTGAAAGACCTCGTAGCGCTCCACCAGCCCGCCGTTGTCGCCCGCGTCCACCCAGCATATCCGGTCCACCGGCAGGTCCATGCCGGGCAGCTGTTCGCGCGCCAGCTTGCAATTGCCGCAGGTCCGGCTGTGGAAGACCACCAGGGACAGGCCTTGCGCATCCAGCAGGAAGCGGTCGGCCGTGCCGTCGTTCAAATCGATTTCTTCCATCACTTCAAGATTGCATCCGGTTCTGGCGGGTAGGCTGCATGTTAGCCGCATCCCCCGGCCGCCGCGGGAATGACCACGACCGCCGCCACGGTATCGCGCCAGGGCGGCGGTGCGCTTTCGTGTCGCCCGAGTATGGTTAAGATAAGCGGAACCGGCATCCTCACGAGGCGACATGCAATCGAACAGTTTTTTCGAATCCCTGGGCAATGTGCTGGGCGAAATCATCCGATCCATCGTCGGCGTCCTGCGCTACGTACTGGGCGGCATCGGCCGGGCGATCAGCCAGTTTTCCGAAGGCTTGGCCCATGCCATGGGCATGAGCCCCAATCTGTTCAATTTCGCGGTGCTTATCCTGGGCGTGCTGCTGCTGATCGCGGCGATACGCGCCTTGCTGCGCCGCTCGATATTGGGTTTCCTGTTCTGGGCCGTCCTGGCCGTGCTGGTCCTGGGCGCCCTGATCGGCTAGGCGCCCGCAACATCGGAGAACGCATATGGCTGCAGGCCGCATACGCACTGGCATCGGCGGATGGACCTTCGAACCCTGGCGCAAGAACTTCTATCCTGACGGCCTGCCGCACAGCCGCGAACTGGAGTACGCCAGCCGGCAGGTGACCGCCATCGAGATCAACGGCACCTACTACAGCACGCAGAAGCCCGCGTCCTTCGCGCGCTGGCGCGACGAAACGCCGGACGATTTCGTGTTTTCGCTCAAGGCCACGCGCTACGCCACCAACCGGCGTGTGCTGGCCGAAGCCGGCGATTCGGTGCAGCGCTTCATCGGCAGCGGGCTCGGCGAACTGGGTGACAAGCTCGGTCCCATCGTCTGGCAATTCGCGCCCACCAAGGTTTTCGACGCCGAGGACTTCGAGGCCTTCCTGGCCTTGCTGCCCGCCAAGGTCGACGGCCGCCGCCTGCGCCACGTCATGGACGTACGCCACGACAGCTTCATGGACGCCGCCTACCTGAAGCTGGCGCGCAAATACAAGGTGGCGACCGTGTACACCGACTCTGACAAGTTCCCGTCCTTCGCCGACCTGACGGCGGATTTCGCCTATGCGCGGCTGATGCGCGCCAGTCCCGACAACCGCGCCGGCTATCCGCCCAAGGCGCTGACGGCCTGGGCCGAGCGGGCCCGGACCTGGGCGGCCGGCGGCCAGCCGGAGGACCTGCCCTACGTCGACGCGGCGAAGGCCAAGCCCAGTGCCAAGGGCCGCGACGTCTTCATCTATTTCATCAACGGCCACAAGGAAAAAGCGCCGGCCGCCGCGCAGGCGCTGCTGGAGAAGCTGGCATGAGCCGCATCAACGACTATGGACAACCGATAGGCGACGCGCTGCCGGGATGGACGCCGCGGCCGCGTCCGCCGGCCACGCCCATGCAAGGACGCTTTTGCCGCATCGAACCGCTGGATCCGGCGCGCCATGGCGACGATCTGTACCACGCCTACAGCCAGGCGCCGGACGGCCGCCTGTGGACCTACCTGTCCAACGAACCCTTTCCCGATCGGGCCGCGTTCGATGCCTACCTGGACAAGGCCGCCGCGAGCACCGACCCCTTGCACCACGCCATCGTCGACAGGGCTACCGGCAAGGCCATCGGCAGCGCGGCGCTCATGCGCATCGATCCGGCCAATGGGGTGATCGAGGTGGGGCACGTGACCTATTCGCCGCTGCTGCAGCGTACGCCGCACGCGACGGAAGCGCAGTACCTGTTCATGAAGCGCATATTCGATGAACTCGGCTACCGCCGCTATGAATGGAAATGCGACAGCCTGAACGAGCCGTCGCGCAAGGCCGCGATGCGCTATGGGTTCACCTTCGAGGGTATCTTTCGCCAGGCCATCGTCTACAAGGGGCGCACGCGGGATACCGCGTGGTTTTCCATGCTGGATAGCGAGTGGGCAACGCTGCGGACTGGCTATGAGGCATGGCTGGCGCCGGATAACTTCGACGCGCAGGGCCGGCAGCGCCGCGCGCTCTCGGCTTGCCTGGGACGTGAGCATGCCGCGTCGATGAGCCTGGAGTAGGGCGTGGCAAACGATGACGCCGAAGCGCGGCACCTGATCGATCGCCTGGGGTTGCGGCCGCATCCGGAAGGCGGCTACTACCGTGAAACCTATCGCGCGGCGGAAGCCGTGCATCGGCCCACGCTGGCGGTGCAACGTTCGGCCAGCACCGCCATCTATTACATGCTGAGCGGCGATGCATGGTCGGCCTGGCACCGTATCCGTTCCGATGAGATCTGGCATTTCTATGCCGGCGGCACCTTGCTGGTCCATGTGCTGGACGAGCAGGGCGCATTGACGACCCATCGCCTGGGCAATGCGGTCGACGACCCGGGCTGCGTGTTCCAGGCCGTCGTGCCGGCCGGCTGCTGGTTCGCCGCGGAACGGGTGCGCACGGACCGCCATACCCTGGTCGGTTGCACGGTCGCGCCGGGATTCGAGTTCAGCGATTTCGAATTGGCCGACGTCGAACGCCTGGCGCTGGCGTATCCCCGGCACAGGGCGCTGGTGGCCAGGCTGGGTCCGCGGCAGGGCGCGTTACCATAGGTGGTCCACCAACCACCCGCACGCGTCCGCGCGTGCCGCGACATCGAGATGCCTTTGCTTCAATCCAGCACCGATCTCTCCACGCAACGTTCGCTCCCTTCGCCGCAGGCGCCGCGCATGCGCATTGCGCCAGGTTTCGCCCGCTGGCTTCCCGTCCTGTTGCTGACGGCGGCCGGCATCGCCGGCTGCGCCCAGCCCGCCACCAGCGCGTCGGCCCAGGGCGCGGGACCGTCGTCCCCCGTGGCCGGCACCGCGCCCGCGATGCCCACGGCCGGCGCGGCGCCGGCCGAACAGGACCGCGATCCCGCCCAGTGCCTGGCCACCCTGCGCAACGGCGCGCCCGCCAACGGCGTCAGCGTGGCGGATTTCGATCGCTATACCCAGAATACGCGCCTGCTCGCGGTCACCGTCGCGGCGGCCAAGGCGCAGCCGGAAGGCAAGGAAACCTGGTGGGACTACATCGCCAAGACCGTGGACGACCAGCGCGTTGCCGATGGCAAGGGCGTCATGGACAAGTCCCGCGACGCGCTGGACAGGATCGACGACCGCTACCAGATCGACAGCGAACCGCTGGTCGCCATCTTCGGCATCGAGACCAACTACGGCTCCCAGCTGGGCAAGGTGGACGTGCTGAACGCCTGGTTGACGCGCGCCTGCACCGAGCAGAAGCCCTTGTGGGTCAAGAACGTCTACGCGTCCGTGCGCCTGCTGCGCGACGGCACCGTCACGCGCGACAACTTCATCGGGTCATGGAGCGGCGCCTTCGGCATGACGCAGTTCATCCCGACGTCGTTCTACGAACTGGCGGCCGATGGCGACGGCGACGGCCGCATCGATCTGTATGGGTCGCTGCCCGATGCGCTGGCGTCCACCGCCAATCACCTGCTCAAGCGCAGGGCGACCTGGACCCGCGGCATGCCCGCGGTCATCGAGGTGCGCCTGCCGCCGTCGATGGCGGCGACGCTGC
Source organism: Bordetella genomosp. 8 (assembly GCF_002119685.1). NCBI lineage: Bacteria > Pseudomonadati > Pseudomonadota > Betaproteobacteria > Burkholderiales > Alcaligenaceae > Bordetella > Bordetella genomosp. 8. Next base: position 2,355,484 of record NZ_CP021108.1, read on the forward strand.
CGGCATCGCCCGACGACGAGATCATGAACCGCGACGATCGCCGCACCCTGTCGCAATGGAGCGATGCCGGCGTGACGCGTGCCGATGGCACGCCCTTGTCCACGGTCGCCGTTTCGCAGCCGTGGCAGACGGTGCAGGCATACCTGTTCGCGCCCACGGGTTCGCGCGGTCCGGCCTTCCTGGCCACGCGCAATTTCGATGCGATCCTGCACTACAACCAGTCGCATAAGTACGCGCTGGCGGTGAGCCTGCTGACCAACCGGCTGAAGGGCGGCCCGGGATTGATCGCCGCCTGGCCCACCGACGATCCTGGCCTGTCGCGGGCGCAGATCAAGGAATTGCAAGGGCTGCTGGCCGCGCGCGGTTATGACGTCGGTACGCCGGATGGCATTCCCGGCAGCAAGACGCGCCAGGCCGTGGCGGCGGAACAGCAGCGCCTGGGCCTGCCGCAGGACGGGCGCGTGGGCTACAAGATCTATAGCGCGTTGCGCAGCGGCGGATAGGCGCGCACGCCGGCGTATACGGGCGATACGGCCCGGCCTGTCGGTGTCGCTTCCGCCGACGGGCCGGCCACGGGGCCGGCTACAACGCCGGCAGCACCAGATCCGCGGTCCCCGGCCGCACCCAGCGCACGCACTCGCGCGTGGTATCGATGCAGCCGCCATCGATATACACGCCGCGCGGTTCGCGCAGGCGAACCATCAGCTTCAGGATACGGTCGACTTCGGCCGGGTCGCTCATCGACGCGCGCACCCGCTCCTCGACGAGGCTTTCATCCAGGCGCAGCACGCCCTTGTCGTCCGTATGAACGCCGTGCCGCCAATGGTAGATCTCCACACACTTGGCGGTCAGGCTGAAGGGCTGCCTGTGCTTCCAGAAATTGTTGAACATCCCCCCGCCCAGGTAGAACACCCAGGAGCCTTCGAAACCTTCGACGTTGGAGGAATGTTCGTCCGGATTGCGAAACCACAGCCGGTCGCCCGGCACGTAGAACCGCGGCGGCAGGGGCGCTTCCATGGAGCCGTATTCGCGCAGGAATACGTCGTGGAACAGGCCGGACATGATGGCGCGCTGCTCCCAATGCCGCTGCAACTCGGCCAATAGCGCGGGATTGCTGACCGCCAGTTCCTGGGCGATGCCCAGCAAGGTCACGTACTCGGTCGCGCGATAGCAGGAAAACGAGTACAGCTTGCCCGAGGCTTCCGGCTGGGTCGCCTTGATCAGGCCTTCGATCAGCGATTTGCCGGGAAGAATGGTGAAGCCGCGCGCTTCGTCGTAGGTCCAATAGTCTTCGGGACGTTCGGCATGTTCGGTATCGAAGGCCAGTTCGGTCAGGCTGGCGGCATGGACGATGTTCAGCTTGATGCGCACTGCTGAAACGAACTCGTCATGGCTGGGATAGCGGAAGGGGACCGGCGCGGCCAGCATGGCGAGCACGATTTCGCGTTCCAGGTTGCGGGCATCCCCCGGGAAGCGCGCTTCCAGCGCCTCGGCCAGCCGGGTCGTGTCATGCCCCGGCGCCCATTGCGCCGCCGCGGCTTCCGTCAGGCGCCAGCCCGAGACGGGGCCGTCGTCGTCGCGCCATGATTCCATCGCGACCAGGTCGTCCAGGCCCAGGTCCCGCAGATAGCCGGCCATGCCACGCACGGTGCCATCGGCATCGGCCGGGGCACCGAAGACCTGGACGCCAAGCGCATGGGCATGCGCGGAAAACGTGTTGACTCGATTCACGTGTAGGCCTCCCTGGCCCGTCGCGCCTGAGCGCGTTGCTGACGATACGCTGAACGAATATGCCGTGAAAACCGGGGATTTCGAGGCCTTGTTCCGGCGGATTTCGCGATCATAGGCGATCGGCCTATCATTGCGGAATCCGGGCGCATGAGGCGCCGCGCACGACGCGGCAGCCCCGCCCATAGCGAGGGGAAATGAAGGAAGGTTCGTCACACCGCGGCATGCTGTGGGTAGTCGCCGCGGGGTTTTTCATGCAGTCCCTGGACGCCACGATCGTCAACACCGCGCTGCCCGCGATGGCGGACAGCCTGCACGAGTTGCCGCTGGCCATGCGCCCCGTCATCGTGGCGTACTCCCTGTCGATGGCCATGCTCACGCCCGCGTCGGGCTGGCTGGCCGATCGTTTCGGCATACGCCGCCTGTACTTCACGTCCATCCTGATCTTCGTGCTGGGCTCGCTGTTCTGCGCCATGGCGGGCTCGCTGTCGCAACTGGTGATCGCGCGGGTGGTGCAGGGGGTCGGCGGGTCGATGCTGCTGCCCATCGGACGCCTGTCCATCCTGCGATCGGTGCGGGGCGACGCCTATATCGCCGCGCTGGCCCTGATCTCCATCGCCGGGCAGGTGGGACCGATGATCGGGCCCATGACCGGCGGCTGGCTGGTGCAGGTGCTCACCTGGCACTGGATCTTCCTGATCAACATCCCCATCGGCATCGTCGGCCTGTTCGCGGTGCGGCGCTTCATTCCGCCGGAGACGACCGCGTCGACGCCGGCCTTCGATTTTGTCGGTTTCACCTTGCTCTCGACCTGCATGGTGGCGTTCTCGCTGGGCATGGAAGGTTCGGAGGGGCCCGACCGCGTCATCTATACCGCCGGCCTGATGGCGCTGAGCGCCTTCACGGTTTTCGCCTACATCGCCTATGCGCGCAACCGGGCGCGGCCGCTCTTTCGCCTGGGCCTGTTCCGCGACGCGACCTTCAGCATGGGGCTGGTCGGCAACCTGGTATCGCGCGTGGGCAGCAGCGGCGTCGCCTTCCTGTTGCCGCTGCTGCTGCAATTGCAGCTGGGCTACGAGCCTTTCTACGCGGGGATGATGCTGTTCCCCGTGGCGCTGGCGGCGCTGCTCACCAAGCGTTGGGTGGCGCCCCTGGTGCGCCATTACGGATACGAGGCCTTCCTGTCGGTGAACACCATCGTGGTGGGGGTGTCCATCATGTCCTTCGCCCTGATCACGCCCGGCTGGCCGCTGGCCCTGCAGATCCTGCAGTTGGCGATCTTCGGCGGCGCCAATTCCATGCAGTTCGCGGCCATGAACAGCGTGACGCTCAAGGGCCTCAGCGTGGAGGACGCGGGCAGCGGCAACAGCCTGTTTTCCATGGTGCAGATGCTGGCATTGAGCCTGGGCGTCAGCCTGAGCGGCGGCCTGGTGGGCGCGTTTTCACATGGCGCCCATGCGGACGCCTGGGGCTTTCGCTGGACCTTCATATGCGTGGGTGGCGTCACGCTGATGTCGACGCTGATTTTCAAAAGAATGGATGCCGGTACGGTGCGCGGCAACGCATAAGCGTCTATGCTCATCCATGGGCACGGCGCTTGCTGTACCGTGGCTTTCGCGAACGTGCCGCACCAGCGGCCATCGGACTAGGAGGTCAAGCATGACGCATCGAATCAAACTGTCGGCAATGGGATTGGCATTCTGCGCGGCGGGCGTATTGGGCGCCGCCGCCCCGGCATGGTCCGCGTCCGGTACGGATGCGCAATATCGTGACGACGTCGCGCGCTGCAAGAGCGGCGCCTCCGGCCAGGACCAGGCCGCTTGCATGCGCGAGGCCGGCGCTTCGCTGGTCGAGCGCCGCCGCAATGGCCTGACCACCCCGACGGACGCGCAGCGCAACGCGACGGCGCGCTGCGACTCGCTGCCCGCCAACCAGCGTCGGGATTGCATGATCCAGATGTCGGGCCAGGGCAATACCACCGTGCAGGGCAGCGTCTCCGGCGGCGGCGTGCTGCGGGAAACCGTCATCCAGGTGCCGGCGGGCACCCCGGGCGCGGCGCCGCAGCCTGGCTATACCCAACCGGGCTATACGCAACCCGGCTCCATGCAGCCGGCCCAACCGCTGGCGCCGCCCCCGGCCATGCCGCCCGCCGGCTACGGCACCCCCGGCGCAGCGCCCTATGGCACGATGCCGCGTCAGTAAATAAACGGCAAGGCAATGGAGCAAACCGGCCCGGCAATATGCGGGCCGTTTTGCTTTTCCGTTTTGCTTTTGTCATTCCTGTTGTCATTCATTTGGGTCGAGGATCCTTCAAGCCGTCGTCCGGCCGGCCCATCCTGCCTTCACGCACCTGCCTGACCGCGGTTGCGACCGCGCGCGCGACGTTACGGACTTCCTCCTGCACGGCATGGTCGGCGTCCAGGTCGTCATGGCTGGTGGCATAGGGTTGGTAGTAGCCGACGTAGCGGTCCAGCCGAGCCGACGCGCCCGCGGCGATCAAGCCCATCCACTCCAGCCAATCGCTCAATGCGCGCCGCTGGCCCTCGATGCCGGCGACATCGCCATGCACGACCAGCCCGTAGACCCGGCCGGCCAGATGCTTGGGATAAGGCCATCCCGCGAGTTCCAGCTGCTTGGCCTTCGAGGGGTCCTTGCCCGAGGTGGAAGAGGGATCCGGATTGCCGCCGTCCGCGCAGACCAGCCGGTCCATCATCAGCTTCAACGGGCTGGGCGACTGGTACCAGTACGTGGGCGCCAGCAGAATCACCGCATGTGCCCGTACCCATTGTTCGTAAATGTCGTTCATGCAGTCGTTCACCTGTCCCAGCGAGTGGTTCGGGTAGCAGCTGCACGGCCAGTGGCACAAGGGCATGGCGGTCGACACGCAGCCCTTGCATGGGTAGATGATGCGCTCGTATTCGGAGGTCAGCCGGCTCAAGTCCAGCACGTCGGTTTCCATGCCGGCGCCGTCCAGCACCGACCTGGCCAGGTCGGTCAACCGCCAGGTCTTGGATATTTCGCCCGGACAGGTGCCGTCGTTGCGCGAGCTGCCGGCGATCAGGAGCACCCGTGAGGGCGTGCCTGCTTGCGCCTGGATATGTGCGGCTTGCCGCAGCCGCGCCGAAGCCGCCTTCCATTCGACCGACAGGTCGTAGTCCGGATCGGCGGCGCCAGGGCCGGCTTTTTCGGTGATGGGTGCCTTGCGGCTGTTCCGATAGCCATCCCAGGCGATGGCTTCCAGGCGTTCGATCGCGGCTTGTTCGGCGCGGAACGCGGGATCGTAGAACCGCCGCAGGAAACGCTCGCGGAATTGCTCACGCGACAGTTTGCCGGGCGCCTGGCCTTTGCGGACGTGGATGGGAATCGTGGACATGGGCTGAGGTAGTGAAGGAACCAGCTCAGCCTGCGCAAGCCGTGTACCGCTCGGTGAGCGCACGCGGCGGTTGCTGCAACGCAGCATAAGGCGTTAAATGGGAGCCATAACAATCGTCCGTCAGGCAGAACGTGATGCGAAGCAAGTTGTCCACGCTGTTCTTTTCCACCGCTCGCAAAGTGGCGCGGCTGCAGCGGACGGCGTGGCGCCTGGGCATGCCAGGGTTGTTCGAAGACAGCCCCGCGCGAGCGCGTAAAAAACCCGCCAAGGCGGCCAAGCCCGCGGCGGCCGCCAAGCGCGCCAAGACCCCTGTGGCGAAGGGGGCCAGGTCGCCCGCTGCCCGCATCGCCGGCAACGCCGATGTTGCCTCGGAGTTCGACGCGACCGCCTACGCCGGCACATGGAAGACGCGCATATACCGTACGCCCCCTATCCCGGGCGCCTGGCCGGTGCGGCTGTCATATTTCGTCTACGCGCCGCCCCGGCTGCGCAAGGACTGTCCGATGCTGATCATGCTGCACGGCTGCGAGCAGAGCGCCACGGATTTCGCCCTGGGCACGCGCATGCATCGACTGGCCGACCGCGAAGGCCTGCTGCTCGTCTATCCGCAACAGTCGCAGCGGGCGCAGCGCCATCGCTGCTGGCACTGGTACCAGCCCGACGCCGCGCACGGCTATGCGGAGGCCGACGCGATCGCCGGCATCGCCATGGCCGCCATCGAGGATTACCGCGTCGATCCGACGCGGGTGTACATCGCCGGCCTGTCCGCGGGGGCCGGCATGGCCGCGCTGGCGGCGCTGCGGCATCCGGGGGTGTTCGCCGCGCTGGGCATGCATTCCGGGCCGGTGCTGGGCAGCGCAAGAAGCGCGGGCGAAGGCTTGCGCGCCATGCGGCACGGGGCGGCCCTGCCACCGGCGCAGGCCATGGCCACGCTGCTGCCGGATCGTGCCGCTTTCCCGGGCATGCCGGCCATCATCCTGCAAGGCGATAGTGACGCGGTGGTGGACAAGCGCAGCGGACGCCAATTGCTGGCGCAACTGGCGTGGGCCAACGGGTTGGAGCTGGATGAGACCGCGGGCGCGGAGGCCGAAGCGTCGGGCACGGACCGCCACCATCTGCGCATCGATGTGCCGGCCGGCCGCGGCAGCGTCGTGACCTTGTGCGAAGTGCCCGGGCTGGGCCATGCCTGGAGCGGCGGCGACGGGCGCGTGCGGTTCCATGCGCGCCACGGGCCCGACGCCGCGCGTCTGATGTGGCAGTTCTTCAAGAGCCGCCGGCGCGTCCCCGCGGCGGTGTCCTCGAGCGCCTGAGCCGCGGCGTGTTCCGCTCGCCAAAGGCTGTCAGGTGGACGCATCGCCACGGCGCGGGCCTGCGTGGGTCTGGTGAATTCAGGCAAAATGGCGGCTACCCTTACGCCGCGCTTTGTTCATGTCCGACGTCATCGCCCTGATTTTCGATTTCGACGATACGCTTGCGCCCGATAGCACCTCAGGCTTTCTGGACAGCATCGGCGTGGACACGGCTGGCTTCTGGAAGGACCAGGTGGGCCCGCTGTTGTTCGAGCATGACTGGGATCCGGTGCCGGCCTACCTGTATCGCATGATCCAGCTGTCCCGCGCGGGCAGCCACGGCGGCGCCATCACGCGCGAACGCCTGCGCGAGTGGGGCGGCCGGCTGCCCCTGCACGATGGCGTCACCACGGTATTCCAGCGCCTGCGCGACGCGGTGCGCGAAGCGCAGCCCCAGGTTTCGCTGGAGTTCTATCTGATCTCCAGCGGGATCGGCGACGTGGTGCGCTCCACCGCCATCGCGCATGAATTCACGGAAATCTGGGCGTCGGAATTCACCTACGACACGGCTGGCGGCATCGAGTTTCCCCGCCGGGTCGTCAGCTTCACCGACAAGACGCGCTATCTGTTCCATATCCAGAAAGGCATCATCGGACGCGAATTCCGCAACAAGCCTTTCGAGGTCAACCGGAAGGTGCCGGAGGACCGCCTGCGCGTGCCCTTCGACCAGATGGTCTTCGTGGGCGATGGCTATACCGACATCCCTTGCTTTTCGCTGATACGTGGCGCGGGCGGCATCGCCTTCGGCGTGTGGGATCCGCGCCATCGCGACAAGCGCAGCCGGGCCTGGGGCTTCATCGAACAAGGCCGCGTCTCCAACCTGAACCACGCGCGCTATGACGAAGATGCCGAACTCTACCAACTGCTGGAAGAAGCGGTGACCAGCCTGGCCCATCGTATCGCCTTGAAGTCCCGGGCCTACCGTGGCTGATCCGATCCCGCCCATAGCGCCCATATCGTCGGTCGTGGCCGGCGATCAGGCGGAGTTCGATACCGCGATGATGCAGCTGGCGCTGGAGCAGGCACGGGCAGCCTGGCAGGTCGGCGAGGTGCCGGTGGGCGCGGTCGTCGTCGACGCCCAGGGCCAGGTGCTGGGCACCGGCTACAACCGCACCATCATCGATGCCGATCCGACCGCGCATGCCGAGATCGTCGCGCTGCGCGCGGCGGCGCGGCGGCTGGCCAACTACCGCCTGCCGGGCCTGACCTTGTATGTCACGCTGGAGCCCTGCGTCATGTGCATGGGGGCGATGCTGCATGCGCGGCTGGCGCGCGTATGCTATGGCGCCGCCGATCCCAAGACCGGCGCCTGCGGCAGCGTGCTGGACGTCGGCGCCGTGGCCCAACTCAATCACCACACGTCGTTTCATGGCGGCGTCCTGGCGGAACCCTGCGGCGACGTGCTGCGGCAGTTTTTCCGGGCGCGTCGCCTCAAGGAAATCACCCAATGAGCAGCAAGCAAGGCATCTACCTGTTTTCACCGTCTTCCGCCGTGCAGGATCCGGCCACGTTGGAGCTTGCCCGGCAGCGGCTGCAGGCCGAAGGGTTCACGACGGTGATCGACCGCGCCGCCACCGCCACCCATCAGCGCTTCGCCGGTACGGACGAACAGCGGCTGAAGGCGCTTGCGCGGGCGCTGAAGCAGAAGCTGCCCATCGTCATGGCCACCCGTGGCGGCTATGGGCTGGGGCGCCTGCTGCCCATGATCGACTGGAAGGCCGTGGCCGACAGCGGCAAGCGCTTCGTCGGCATGAGCGATTTCACGGCGTTCAACCTGGCGCTGCTGGCGCAGACCGGCGCGGTCAGCTACACCGGCGCGACCGCCATCTACGATTTCGGGGGCAAGAGCGCGGACGAATTGACCACCGCCTTGTTCGGCGAGCTGATGCGCGGCGAGCTTGAAATCCTCAGCTTCGAAACGCCGGATGCGGATCCCGTGGATTGCCGCGGCATATTGTGGGGCGGCACGCTGGCCATGGTGGCCTCGCTGGTCGGCACGCCGTACATGCCGAAGATCAAGGGCGGTATCCTGTTCCTGGAAGACGTCGGCGAACATCCCTACCGGGTCGAGCGCATGCTGACGCAGCTGTGGCAGGCCGGCATCCTGCAGAAGCAGAAGGCCATCGTGCTGGGCCATTTCACCGAATACCGCCTGGCGCCGCACGACGCCGGCTTCGACATGCCGGCGGTGGTGGCCTGGCTGCGCAAGACGGTCAAGGTCCCGGTGCTGACGGGCCTGCCCTACGGGCATATCAGGTCCAAGGCCACATTGCCGGTAGGGAAGAAGATAGGCATCGCCACCGAACCCGGTATGGTGCATCTTGTGCTGGACGAACACGATCATCACCACGATGACGGTCACGGCCATGACCACGGTCACGGCCACTGAGTCCCGGGGCGCGTGTAGCCCTGGCTTGAACCCGGGCGCCTGAGCCCCCGGCTCGCCATGATATCCTCCAAGGGTTGAACGCGATTCAGCCCATATTCAGGATGCCGCCAGGCGGCGCCGCCAACCTGCCGATCTCCAGGAGCTTGCATGCCACATTCCACACCGCTCATTACGACGATCGTGGGCGGTCTGGTATTGGCCTTCATACTTGCCGCCCTGGCGGTCAGGCTCAAGCTGCCGCCCCTGATCGGCTATCTGTGCGCGGGCATCCTCTGTGGACCCTACACGCCGGGCTTCACCGCCGACAGCCATCTCGCCAACGAACTTGCCGAACTGGGCGTGATCCTGCTGATGTTCGGCGTGGGCCTGCACTTTTCATTGCGGGACCTGCTGTCGGTCAAGCACATCGCGGTCCCCGGGGCCATCGTGCAGATCGCCGCGGCGACCGCGATGGGCCTGGGGCTGTCATGGATGCTGGGATGGAACATGGGGGCGGGCCTGCTGTTCGGCCTGGCCCTGTCCGTCGCGAGCACGGTGGTCCTGATCAAGGCCATGGAAGACCGCGATCTCGTCGAAACCAACGACGGCCGGATCGCGGTGGGCTGGCTCATCGTGGAAGACCTGGCGATGGTCGCCGCGCTGGTCCTGATTCCGGCGCTGTCCGGCGTGTTGGGTGGCCGTGAGGATAATGGCGCCAACACATCGCTGTGGATGATCCTGAGCCTGACCGCGCTCAAGGTGGCCGCCTTCGTCGTCGTCATGCTGGTGATCGGACGGCGCGTCATCCCATGGCTGCTGGAACGGGTCGTGTATACCGGCAACCGCGAACTCTTCCGCCTGGGCGTGCTGGCTTGCGCGCTGGGCATCGCCTACGGGGCGACTGCCCTGTTCGACGTGTCCTTCGCGCTGGGGGCCTTCTTCGCCGGCATGGTGATGGCCGAGTCCGAGTTCAGCCAGCGCGCCGCGGACGAATCGCTGCCCTTGCGCGATGCGTTTTCCGTACTGTTCTTCGTATCGGTGGGCATGCTGTTCGACCCGATGGTCCTGATACGCGACCCCTGGGGCGTGCTGGGCACCTTCCTGATCATCGTGGTCGGCAAATCGATCGCGTCCTACGTGATCGTGCGGGCGTTCCGCCATCCCAAGCTGACGGCCCTGACCATTTCCGCCAGCCTGGCGCAGATCGGCGAGTTTTCGTTCATCCTGGCGGGCCTGGGCGTCAGCCAGGAAATCCTGCCCAAGGCAGGGCAGGACCTGGTCCTGGCCGGCGCCATTCTGTCCATCCTGGCCAATCCGCTGCTCTTCAACGCGCTGGACCGCTATCGGTCCAGGCTGGAAGGCAACCGCGTGCGGCCGGAAGCGCCGGATCCCGGCGTCTAGCCAGCGAGCCGCCTCGGGCCGATACCGGCCAGGGGTCCGTCCGCGGCGCACAGGCTGCATCAGAGGAGGCGGGCGCCACCCCCCAGGCCGTCGCCCCAGGTCGGGCCCAGGCTTATCCCGTCGCCCGCGCCGGTAGGCGGCGGCGACGCCGTCTCCGTGCCGCCGCCATGGCCATGGCGCACTTTTTCCCGCGGATTGCACGACTCGTGCACCAGCACCTTGGTCGCCGCGACGGCGTCCGGCGCCGTCAGCATGAAGGTATCCACCAGGGCCGCGATCCGCATGTCCAGCGAATCCGGCTCGGACAGGCCGTGGACGAAGCCGATGCGCCAGGCCTCGCCCGCGCTGAAGGTTTCGCCGGTCAGGAACCAGCGCGTGGCGTCGCGTGGGCTCATGGTCCGCAAGACGTAGGGGGCGATGATGGAAGGGATCAGTCCCAGCCGCGTTTCCGGCAGCGCGAAACTCGCCTGGGACGACGCGATGGCGATATCGCAGGCGGCCGCCAGCCCCATGCCCATCCCCATGCAGGCGCCGTGCAGCCGCACGATGGTCGGCTTGGGGCAGCGGTATATCGTCTCCAGCATGGCCGCGCAGGCCTGGGCGTCGGCAAGGATGGCCGATTCCCCGGCCTGCGCGGTTTCGCGCATCCAGGACTCGTCGGCGCCGCAGCAGAACGCGATGCCCCGTGCCGCCAGGACGATGGCGCGTACCTGGCTGTCGTCGGCCAGGCTCGCGTAGGTGGTCCTGAGTTCCTCCACCATCTGCCCATCCAGGGCGTTGCGAACATCTGGACGGGACAGCCAAACCAGCGCGGCCTGGGGCTTGTGTTCGATTTCCAGCGTCTGCAGCATGATGTGGCCCTCAACGATGCCTGCCAGCCCCGCGCCGGCGGCCCGGCGCAAGGTGGCCGGGCTTTTGCTCGCATTACATCCCCGTTGCGATGCCTTGACAATCAGCGAGCGGGGATTAATCCAAATGTCACCATCCCCGGCCGCGATCCGGTGAATCAGGGACGCTTCGCGCCGTGGCCGTTCGGCCACCTGGAGGGCGTTTTTCGCCGGGTCGCGCAGCGTCGCCGGCCCGCCGCATGGCGGGGCGAACTATCGCGGCATGCAGCAGCGAGTACACTGATGGGTTTCGTTCCGCCCTTTGCAGACTCAACGTGATATCCACAGCCAATCTAACCATCCAGTTCGGCCCCAAGCCCCTGTTCGAGAACGTCAGCGTCAAGTTCGGGGACGGCAACCGGTATGGACTGATCGGGGCCAACGGATCCGGCAAGTCCACCTTCATGAAAATCATCGGCGGCGACCTCGAGTCGTCGGCCGGCAGCGTTTCGCTTGAACCCGGCATGCGGCTGGGCAAGCTGCGCCAGGACCAGTTCGCCTTCGAAGACCAGCGCGTGCTGGACGTGGTGATGATGGGCCACACCGATATGTGGGCCGCCATGTCGGAACGCGATGCCATCTATGCCAACGCCGACGCGTCGGAAGAAGACTACATGCGCGCGGCGGACCTGGAGGCCAAGTTCGCCGAGTACGACGGCTATACGGCCGAGGCGCGCGCCGGCGAGCTGTTGCTGGGCCTGGGCATCGCCGTCGACCAGCACAACCAGCCCATGCGGGAAATCGCTCCCGGCTGGAAGCTGCGCGTGCTGTTGGCGCAGGCGCTGTTTTCCAATCCGGACGTGCTGCTGCTGGACGAACCGACCAACAACCTGGACATCAATACGATCCGCTGGCTGGAAGACGTGCTGAACGGCTACCAGAGCACGATGATCATCATCAGCCACGATCGCCATTTCCTGAACCAGGTCTGCACCCACATGGCCGACCTGGATTACCGCGAGATCCGCATCTATCCCGGGACCTACGACGACTACATGCTGGCTTCCACGCAGGCGCGCGAGCGGCTGTCGGCCAATAACGCCAAGGCCAAGGAGCGTATCGCCGAGCTGCAGGACTTCGTGCGCCGCTTCGCCGCCAACAAGTCAAAGTCGCGCCAGGCCACGTCGCGCCTGAAGCAGATCGACCGCATCAAGGCAGACCAGGTCGAGGTCAAGCCTTCGTCACGCCAGAACCCGTATATCCGCTTCGAGCAGAACAAGGTCATGCACCGTCTGGCCGTGACCGTCGAAAACGTGTCCAAGGCCTACGACGCGCCCGTCATCCGCAATTTCTCGGCAATGGTGGACGCGGGCGAAAAGATCGCCATCGTCGGGGCGAACGGCGTGGGCAAGACCACGCTGCTGCGCCTGCTGGCGGGCGATCTGCAACCGGATTCGGGGTCGATCAAATGGTCGGAAAACGCCGACCTGGGCTATATGGCGCAGGACGTCTCCGACCAGTTCCAGCAGGAAGACATCAATCTGTTCGACTGGATGGATGACTACCGGCAGGCGGGCGACGACGATCAGTCGGTGCGTTCGGTGCTGGGACGCCTGCTGTTTTCGGCGGACGACCTGCCCAAGGCGCCCAAGGTGCTGTCCGGCGGCGAAAAGAACCGCATGACCTTCGGCCGGCTGATGCTGGGCCGGCACAATGTGCTGCTGCTGGACGAGCCGACCAACCACCTGGACATGGAGTCGATCGAATCGCTGCAGTTCGCGCTGGAGAAATTCCAGGGTACGCTGTTTTTCGTTTCGCACGACCGGGAGTTCGTGTCGGGACTGGCGACGCGGGTGATCGAAATCCTGCCGGATGGGGAAATCGTCGACTATCGGGGCGGCTACGAGGATTATCTGGCGTCGCGCGGCATCGACGTCTGAGCCGGCGTTGCCAGGAGGACACGGTCGCCTGGGCAAGGCGGCCTTCAGGTGGCCTCCCGGCGGTGTCAGGCGGCCGGCGGCGGAATCGCTGAGTTAAACTAGGGAAAACCCTCGGTCGCCGTTTCCCCCATTATGTCCTCCGCCATCGCCAGACCCGGCAGCCAGCCGGCGGCCTATGCCGTCACGCTGCAAGTCATCTCCATCGTTTTCTTCACTTTCCTGTGCTACCTGGTCATCGGCCTGCCGATGGCGGTCCTGCCGGGCTACGTCCATGGCGACCTGGGCTATGGGTCGGTGTTGGCGGGCGTCGTGATCAGCGTGCAGTACGTGGCGACGCTATTGAGCCGTTCCCACGCGGGCCGCATGGCCGACACGGTGGGTCCGAAGCAGACGGTATTGATCGGATTGGCGGCCTGTACGGCAAGCGGCGTGTTCCTGTTGCTGGCCCATCTGCTGGCCGACCAGCCGGCGCTGAGCCTGACCGCCTTGATCATCGGGCGGCTGGTGCTGGGGTTCGGCGAAAGCTGGGTCGGCACGGGCAGCATCACCTGGGGCATCGGCCGCGTCGGCGCGGGCCATACGGCCAAGGTGATTTCCTGGAACGGCATCAGTACCTACGGGGCGCTGGCCATCGGCGCGCCGCTGGGCGTGCAGCTGCAGTCGCATTGGGGGTTCGGCGCCGTGGGCTGGGCGGTCCTGGCGGCCGGCCTGCTGGGCCTGGCGCTGGCCGCGCCGCGTGCGCGGGTGGCCGTGGTGGGCGGGGCGCGCATGGCGTTCTCGCAGGTCGTGGCGCGCGTGCTGCCGCACGGGCTGGCGCTGGGGCTGGCGTCGGTGGGCTTCGGCTCGATCGCCGCCTTCGTCACGCTGTACTACGCCTTTCACCATTGGGATGGCGCGGCGCTGTCGCTCAGCGTGTTCGGCTGCTTTTTCATCGGCGCGCGCCTGCTGCTGGGTGGCACCATCGGGCGCTTCGGCGGATTCCGGGTGGCGATTGCTTCCATCAGCGTGGAGATTATCGGCCTGCTGCTGTTGTGGCTGGCGAGCGCGCCGTGGATGGCGCTGGCCGGCGCCGCGCTGACGGGTTTCGGTTTTTCGCTGGTGTTCCCCTCGGTGGGCGTGGAGGCCGTCAATCGCGTGCCGCCCGGCAATCGGGGCGCGGCGCTGGGGGCGTACTCGGCTTTCCTGGATCTGTCGCTGGGTATCACCGGTCCGGTAGCCGGGCTGATCGTGACGGGATTCGGCTATCCGGCGATCTTCCTGTTCGCGGGATTGGCGGCCGCCATCGCGATCTGCATCGCGCTGGCCTTGCAGCGGGGCGCGCGCGCCGCGGCGACGGGCGGCCAGGCCGTGGCGCCATCCCAACCTGTGGCGGTTGCCGGCCAGCCCGTCCCGGCGGGCGGCGACTGACATGCCCAGCACGCTGGCGGCGCCGCATGACTACCGGGAAACGATCAAGAAAAGCGTCTTCCTGGCGCATGCGGGCCCGGTCGGCGACGTGGACGCGGCGATGGCCTTCATCGCCGCGCATTCCGATCCAGGCGCCACGCACAACTGCTGGGCTTACCGTATCGGCGCGGCCTACCGGTTCAGCGATGACGGCGAGCCGGGCGGCACCGCCGGACGGCCCATGCTGCAGGCAATCGAAGGCCAGGATTGCGACCGCGTCGCGGTGGTGGTGACGCGCTGGTACGGTGGTATCAACCTGGGGACGGGCGGGCTGGCGCGCGCCTATGGCGGCACGGCCGCCAACTGCCTGCGGCTGGCGCCTCGGGTGGAGATCGTCGATACGGTCACCGCGACCTGCGCGTGCGCCTATGCCGATCTGCAGCATCTGAAGGCGCGCCTGGCGCAGGCGGGCGCGACGGTGACGGCCGAAGCGTTCGACGGGCAGGGCGTGACGCTGACCTTGTCCGTGCCGAGGCTGGCGCTGGACGGCTTGAACGCATGGTTCGTCAATTTCACGCGAGGGCAGGGCGCGTTGCGCGTCGATGCGCAACGCGGGTGACCCGTTACGGCGGGTTCAATTGCGGCGGGCCAGGTGTGGCCGGCCAGGTGCGGCCGGCTAGGTGCGGCCCGCTTAGGTGCAGCCCGCTTAGGTGCAGCCCGCTTAGGTGCAGCCGGCCTATGCGCGGCCGGCCTAGGCCTGGTTGCCGTCGGCGTCCTGGCCTTGCTGGGCGGCGGCGATGTCCTGATGGACCTTTTCCATATCCAGCTCTTTCACCTTGGCCAGCAGCTCGTTCAACTGGCCAGCCGACAGCGCGCCCGGTTGCGAAAACAGCAGCACCTGCTCGCGGAACACCATCAGCGTGGGAATGGAGCGGATGCCCAGCGCGCCCGCCAGCTCCTGCTCGACGTCCGTGTTCACCTTGGCGAAGGTCACGTCGGGATGTTCCTCGGAGGCTTTCTCGAAGACGGGCGCGAAGCCGCGACAGGGGCCGCACCACGGCGCCCAGAAGTCGACGATCAATGTGCCTTCCGGCTTGATGGCTTCCTGGAAGGATTCCTTGTTCAGTTCGACGATGCTCATTCGATACGTCCTTGCCGTGCTTGCGCGCGGCGCCTGCGAGCCCCCGCGGGCTCTGGGTGATAGGGCCGCGCCGGACGGAGCGGCCATGTTGCTGCTCGGTGCTACGACGCGACGGCGGCGCCGGTTCGCGCCTCCCGCGCCGCCGCCTGCTTGATCGACGCCACGATTTCGTAGGAACGCAGCCGGTCGGCCGGGTCGTAGAAATCGGAAACGATCATGACTTCGTCGGCCTGCGTGCGCGCGACCAGCGCTTCCAGTTCACGCTTGACCGTTTCGGGACCGCCCACGATGGAAGCGCCCAGCCGCTGCTGGACCGCGGCCTTTTCCCACTGGTCCCACAGGCCCGACATGTCGTCCACCGGCGGCTGTAATTGCAGCCTGTGGCCGCGCACCACGGACAGGAACTTCTGCTGCTGCGTGGTGGACTGTCGCTGGGCTTCCGCGTCCGTATCGGCTGCGATGATGGGCACGCCGATCATGGAGTAAGGCCGGTCCAGGACGTCCGACGGCTGGAACAGGTGGCGGTACAGCTGCATCGCCGCCATGCCCTCGGGCGAAAAATGGCCGGCGAACGAAAACGGCAAGCCCAGCTGCGCCGCCAGGCGCGCGCTGAAGTCGCTGGATCCCAGCAACCAGATGGGCACGTTCAAGCCTTCGCCAGGAATGGCGCGCACCGCCTGCGTGGGATGCGCGGGCCGGAAGTACGCGCGCAGCTCTTCCAGCTGCGTCGGGAAATTCATGCCGCTGCGCGGATCCCGCCCCAGCGCGCGCTGCGTGAGGCCATCGCTGCCGGGCGCGCGGCCCAGGCCCAGGTCGATGCGGCCCGGGAACAGCGATTCCAGGGTGCCGAACTGTTCCGCGATGATCAGCGACGCGTGGTTGGGCAGCATGACCCCGCCGGAACCCACGCGAATGGTGTGGGTATGCGCCGCCACGTGGCCGATCAATACCGCGGTCGCGCTGCTGGCGATGCCGTTGATATTGTGGTGTTCGGCCAGCCAGAAGCGGTTATAGCCCAGGGACTCGACGTGCCGGGCCAGCTCGACGGTGTTGCGAAAGGCGTCCGCGGCGGTGCGGCCCTGCGCGATGGGCGCGAGGTCCAGGACCGATAGCGGGATTTCTGACAGGGGTTTCATGGTTTTCCTCACGCCATATACATGGGGCAGTGTATCGACGATTTCAACCGCCCGGCCTAGCAACCTTGCCGCCGGCCGGGTTGTAAGGGGTGACGTCGGGCGTGGGAAATGCGTAGACTCGCGGCCATGATTCAGATCTCGAACACCCTTTACCTGGATGAACGCGAAGTCGAGTTCAGCATGATCCGCGCCCAGGGGGCGGGCGGCCAGAACGTCAACAAGGTATCCAGCGCCGTGCATCTGCGTTTCGATATCCGCGCGTCTTCACTGCCGGATGCGATCAAGCAGGCCTTGCTGGACAGTGGCGACCGCCGCATTACGAAGGACGGCGTCGCGGTGATCAAGGCGCAGACGCACCGCAGCCAGGACAAGAATCGCGACGAGGCGCTCGCGCGGCTGGCGGGCATGATCGCCGCCGCGTCGCGGCCGGTGATACCGCGCAAGGCGACGCGGCCCACGCGCGCTTCGCAGCAACGCCGCGTGCAGCGCAAGGTGCGTCACGGGCAGGTCAAGCAGCTCAGGGGGAAGATCGCCGACGGTGGTTGACCCACATCGGCGCCGGCCCGGGTTTCATGCGGGCCGCTGGCCCGCGGACCCGGTCGACGGATCGACGCGGCGCCACCCGTGGTCCGTGCCCGGCACCGCGGCATGGGGCTCAAGCCCCCTTTACCATTCGAAGCCGAGGCGGTCGTGGGATCCCTTGCTGACCGTGGCCTGGCGGGTCATCGCCTTGCCGTCGTAGGTCGCGGTGATCTTGTACGTGCCCGGCGGCAGCTTGACCAGCAGGTAAGGGCCGCCCGTGGTGGTCTGCAAGACCGTCGCGCCCTTGCTGTCGGTAATGGTGACCGGCACGTCGGCCGTGTAGTCGTTCTGGCCATCCCGGCGCTTCGCGAACACCATGGACAGCGAGTAGTCTTTTTCAGCGGCCTTCATGGACGTCGATTCGTCCAGGCCGACGCCGCCGGTCACGAACTGGACGTTGCCCTGCTGCTGCACGGGCGGCATATCGGCGTATGCGACGGACAGCCCGGCGCCGAAGACAAGCATCGCAGCCAGCGAGCGGCGGAAGCGGATTGTTTTCATCATTCTGCTCCTGTGAAACGGTTCTCAAGTATCCCTTAGCCCGGGACGGGCGCGCGGCGGGACCGCGATAACCGTGGTCGGCGCGTGTAGCTTTGAGTCGTCGCAAGCGTTGAAGTTCTGCATTCGAAGCCCGTGGTCGACCTTGCGCAGGCACGCGATCCGCCGCCTGACAACAGCGAGATACAACAGCAAGATACCTGCCCGAAGACCGTCGGCGATGACGCAAATCAAACGGCGCGGACGTCCCAGTTCGATCGTCCGGCGGGCGTGCCGTCCGGCGCATAGCGCCTTTCGTACAAGGCGCGGTGCTCCATGCCGATGGCCATGACCGTGGACGAACGTGTGCCGTAGGTCAGGCCGACGATGAAGGCGCTGCTTAGAAAACGCTCGCGTTCCAGGCCGATGCCGGTGTCGGGCAGTTCGGCATCCTGGGCCACGGAACGGTCGCCCAGCGCATCGAACAGCGCTTCGATATCGGGCGACGGCGCGCCGCGCAGGATATCGGTGAAGGCGGCCTTGGTGCGCGCCAGCTTGGGCCAGGGCGTGTCCAGCAGGTGATTGGACAAGGCGTAGATGCCCGGTGCCAGCGCGCGCGGCGCCGGGCCGCGATTGCTGTAGTACCAGACGTCATCGCCATCGCCGACGATGAGATTGAAGCCGTTATAGGCGGCGCCGCTCGCGGCGACGGTGGCGATGTATTCCGATGGCGATACTGCGCCGCGCAGGAAATCTTCCACCAGCTTTCCGCGCGACGGCGCGCCGGGCCGGATGGTCATGGGATCGCGATAGTTGGTGACCAGCGCGTGGCGGCCGGCGCGCGTCATTCCCATCCAGGTGCCGCCGGATTGCAGGTCGCGGCCGGCGATGATCCGCGGGTCGTCCCGCCAGGGGGCCGCGGCCGCGGTGGGCCGCGCATGATATTCGTCACGATTGGCGGCGACCAGCACCGGGGCATCGGGTATGACGTCGATGGCGAGCACGGCCAGGCACATGATCGCGGTTCAGTCCTCGTGGCCGGACGCCGCGGCGGCCGGGCTTGCCGGGTCCGTCGCGGCGCCGCCATCGCGCGTGAAGCTGGCGGTCTTCGGACGTACCAGGGCAAGGTAGTCGCGCGCGTTCATGACGATGGACGCGTCCAGCCGGCCTGCGTTGAAGACGATCTCGTCATACCGGGTGCCCAGCGTCTCGTCCACCAGCAGCGTCAAGGCATCGTCGAAGACGAAGGGCGGGATGGCGCCGATTTCGCAGCCGGTCAGTTCGCGCGCCAGATCGCGTGTGGCCAGCGATGCCTTCTTGCCGCCGGCCGCGCGCGCGATCGCTTCCAGGTCGGCCTGGCGATCGGCCGGGAATACGGCGAGCACGTGGGCGCGCTGTGTGGATGAAAGCTTGACGCGGCATACCAGCGCCTTCGCGCCCTGACCGACCGCCGTGCCGCGTATCGCGGCGACGGCTTCGGAGCGTCCTTCCGCGGAGTGGCGCAACAGGCGGTAGGTGATGCCGGCATGGTCCAGCAGCGATTTCAGGCGGTCGTGGATGGACGCGGGCACCGTCATGCCGATGGATGCTGCCGGTGCGCCTGCCGCCGGGTCCGCCACCGTGCCGGCGGCGTCGTGCGTGCCGTTCATCGACGTGTCAGCGGACGGAGTCGCCGAAACGGTATTCATGGGTCAGGGTATCCAGCCTGGTTTTCAGTTCGGCCGACAGCTTGAATTCGACGGCGGCCAGGGTGTCATCCAGTTGCTCCGGCTTGCTGGCGCCCAGCAGCGGTGCGGTGATGGCGGGGTTGGCGAGCACCCAGGCCATCGCCAGCGTGGTGAGCGATACGCCGGCTTCCTGCGCGATGCCGCGCAGGGTCTCGACGGTTTCGAATGAGCGGTCGTTCCAATAGCGGTCCTGGTACCGGCCGGCGGCGGTGCCCAGCGTGAAGCGCGTGCCTTCGGCGGGCTTGTCGCCGCCCCGGTGCTTGCCGGTCAACAGGCCGCCGGCAAGCGGGTTGTAAGGAATCACGGCCAGGCCTTCGGCTTCGCATAGCGGCAGCAGTTCGCGTTCGATCTCGCGGAACAGGAGGCTGTAGCGCGGCTGGACGGAGGTGAATCGCGTCAGGTGCCGCACGTCGGCGCGCCCCAGGGCCGTGGCCAGGCGCCAGGCCAGGAAATTCGACACGCCGATATAGCGCGCGCGACCGGACTTGACGATGACGTCCAGGGCTTCCAGCGTTTCGTCCAGCGGCGTGGATTCGTCATCGGAATGCAATTGGTACAGGTCGACGTAATCCGTCTGCAGCCGCTTGAGCGACGCGTCGATCGCATCCAGCAGGTGCTTGCGCGATGCCCCGCGCTGCCATGCTTCCGGGCCCATTTCGCCCACCGCCTTGGTGGCCAGGATGAAGCGCGAACGCTTGCCGGTCAGCCAGCGGCCGACGATTTCTTCGGTGCGTCCCACGGTGTCGGGCGTGCCGCCCAGGGGGTAGACGTCCGCGGTGTCAAGGAAGTTGATGCCGGCGTCCGCGGCCTTGTCCAGGATGCGGCCGGCCAGCGCTTCGTCGGTCTGCAGGCCGAAGGTCATGGTGCCGAGCGCCAGGCGGGACACTTTCAGGCCGGTGCGGCCGAACTGGATCTTGGGAATGGACATCGTTTTCTCCGGATCGATGCGCCGCGCCGGCGCGAACCGCGAAGATTCTACGCCCGATGTCCCGCGATGTCGCCGCGGCCGCGCTATGCAGCCAATTGGTACTGCAGCGCCGTGCGTTCGAAGTCCGCGACCGTGCGGCGCTGCCAGGCGGCGTCGTGGTTCAGTTCCTCGGCCAGGATGCGCGCGACGTCCGGCGCGGCGCGCAGGGCGGCGGCGCTGTCGAGGAACAGCGCGCGGTTGCGTCGAGCCAGCACGTCTTCCACGCTGCGCGCCAGTTCGAAGCGCGCGGCGAAGCGCACGTGGGCTTCGCTGAGCCCGCTGGACGGCACCAGCATGTGGTCCGCGCCGGGCAGCGCGCGCAATTGCGGAAGGTCGCTGCCGTAGTAGGCGTCAGGCGTGCCGGGCCGCGCCATTCCCGCCGGCGCGCCGGGTGCGCCGTGCAAGGGCAGATCCTGCGTGCGGCAAGGGGCATAAGGCAACAGCTGCTCGCGCGTCGCCAGGTCCATGACGTCCTGCGCCATGCGGCGATAGGTGGTCCATTTGCCGCCGGTCACGGTGATCATGCCCCCTGGCGACACCAGGATGGTGTGCTCGCGCGACAACGATTTGGTGGCCCCCACGCCGGTGGCCTTGACCAGCGGGCGCAGGCCGCTCCATACGCTGGTCACGTCGGCGCGCGTGGGCTTGCGGCTCAGGTAGCGTCCGGCCGTGGCCAGGATGAAGTCGACGTCCTGGCGGCTGGCGTCGGGCTCCAGCGGCAGGTCGGGGCGGGGCACGTCGGTGGTGCCGACGATGGTGTGGCCATTCCATGGCACGACGAACAGCACCCGGCCATCGTCGGTCTTGGGAATCAGGATCGCGTTGTCGCCCGGCAGGAAGTCGCGCGGCAGGGTCAGGTGCACGCCCTGGCTGGGCGCGACCATGCCTGGGGCGGCACGGTCTTCCATGCGGCGGACTTCGTCCACCCATACGCCGGTGGCGTTGATCACGCATTTGGCGCGCAGCACGAAGCTCGTATCGCTCAGGATGTCGCGCGCCGTGACGCCGTCGATGCGGCCGTTGCTCTGGTTAAGTCCGGTGACGCCCATGTAGTTCACCGCCACGCCGCCCAGGTCGAACAGCGTGCGCATCAGCGAGGTCGCCAGTCGCGCATCGTCGAACTGGCCGTCGTAGTACAGCACGCCGCCGCGCAGCCCGTGGCCGTTGACGCGGGGCGCCAGCGTCGGCGCGTCGGCCAGCGTTTGAGAGCGCGACAGCAGGCGGCTGCCGCGCAGGTTCAGCTTGCCTGCCAGCAGGTCGTACATCTTCAGCCCGATGCCATAGAACGGTTGGTCGAGCAGGCCATACGCCGGCACGACGAAACCCAGCGGCCATACGACGTGAGGCGCGTTGCGGCCCAGCAGGCCGCGTTCGTGCAGCGCTTCGCGCACCAGGCTGATGTTGCCCTGGGCCAGGTATCGTACGCCGCCATGCACCAGCTTGGTGGCGCGGCTGGACGTGCCCTTGGCGAAATCCGCCGCCTCGACCAGCAAGGTGCGGTAGCCGCGCGCCGCCGCGTCCACGGCGGTGCCCAGGCCGGTGGCGCCACCGCCGATGACGATGACGTCCCAGGGCTGGGCGGAATCCAGCTGGCCGAGCAGGCGTTCGCGGGAAGGGGGCGTGATGGCGCGTGGGGCTGTCATGGCTGGGACTGGAGCGTGGTAGGGTCTGAAGTGATTTCGCAGTGCACGCCGGCATCGCGCAGGACGATGCCGATGGGTTCGGGCACGGGAAGGTCGGTGAACAGGCGGTCGATGCGCGACACGTGCGCGACTTCCACCATGGCCTGGCGTTCGAACTTGCTGCGGTCGGCCGCCAGCCAGACTTCGCGCGACTGTTCGATGATGGCGCGCGACACGCTGACTTCGCGCAGGTCGTAGTCGCGCAGGGTGCCATCGGCTTCGATGCCCGAGATGCCGATCAATCCGATATCCACCTTGAAGCGGCGGATGAAGTCGATGGCGGCGTCGCCGACGATGGCGCGGTCGCTGGCGCGCATCAGGCCGCCGGCGACGATGACTTCGCAGTCCGGATTGCCGGACAGGATGTCGGCCACGTGCAGGTTGTTGGTAATGACGCGCAGGCCGCGATGGCGCAGCAGCGCGCGTGCGATGGCTTCGGTGGTGGTGCCGATGTTCAGGATCAGCGAACAACCGTCGGGCACCCGCGCCGCCACCGCTTCGGCGATGCGCCGCTTGCCTTCCGCGTTGACCGCCTGGCGCTGCTGGTAGGCGATGTTTTCCGTCGTGGAAGGCGAGGGCACCCGTACCCCGCCATGGAAACGCGCCAGCAGGCCGGCATCGGCCAGCAGGGTGACGTCGCGGCGGACGGTCTGCAGCGTGACGCCGAAGCGCTGTGCGAGCGCTTCGATGGTGGCGGTGCCGCCTTCGCGCACGGCGTCCACCAGGGCGATCTGGCGGGGGTTCAGGTCCATGAAAAGATGATAAACGAACTAAAACGAAAATAAAAGATCAACTTCGCGCGTCGGTCTGATGCACTTCGCAAATGATCGCGTGACCGGACCCCGAGCGCGGCGCATGCGCCGCGCAGCGCTCGGCCATCACAGGCCGTGCCCAGGGCCATGGTTCTGTGACCGACTGCCTTGATTTGATACGTACGGCGACGGATCGCATGGCCCGTGCCCCTTATGCTCCTGGACTGCTTCCTTCCGCCATGTGGTTGGGTTGACGGGGCCGGCCCTTCGGCGGGTATGATCGCCGGATAAATTGCGCCCGGCCGTCCCGGCTTCGATGACGCGGTGATGACCGCCGTCCGAATGGCGTGCTGGATGCGCATCGGTGCCACGGCGCCGCGAAAGCTTTACTCATTACTAAATCAGGAGATAGCCAATGAACCGACCCCTGGATGGACTCGTCGCCGCGCTCAACGTGCCGGCCTATGTGCGGCACCGTAGACTCGTCGACTGGGTGGGGGAATTCGTGGCGCTGGCCAAGCCGGATCGCGTGGTCTGGTGCGACGGCTCGCAGGAAGAATACGACCGCCTGTGCGAACAGATGGTCCAGGCCGGCACGCTGCGCCGGCTGAATCCCGAAAAGCGTCCGAATTCCTATCTGGCATGGTCCGACCCCGGCGACGTCGCGCGGGTCGAAG
This sequence comes from Bordetella genomosp. 8, assembly GCF_002119685.1. NCBI lineage: Bacteria > Pseudomonadati > Pseudomonadota > Betaproteobacteria > Burkholderiales > Alcaligenaceae > Bordetella > Bordetella genomosp. 8. The sequence continues at coordinate 2,378,997 of NZ_CP021108.1, forward strand.
ACCGCACCTTCATCTGCACGGACGACAAGGCCGATGCCGGCCCGAACAACAACTGGGCGGCGCCGGCGGAAATGCGCGCGACGCTGAACAAGCTGTTCGACGGCTCCATGCGCGGCCGCACCCTGTACGTGGTGCCGTTTTCCATGGGGCCGCTGGGCTCGCCGATTTCGCACATCGGCGTCGAGCTGACCGACAGTCCCTATGTGGTCGTCAGCATGCGCATCATGACTCGCATGGGCAGCAAGGTGTACGACATCCTGGGTGACGATGGCGAGTTCGTGCCGTGTGTCCATACCGTGGGCGCCCCCTTGGCCGAAGGCCAGGCCGATGTGCCGTGGCCCTGCAACCCCACCAAATACATCGTGCACTATCCCGCCACGCGCGAGATCTGGAGCTATGGCTCGGGCTACGGCGGCAACGCGCTGCTGGGCAAGAAGTGCTTCGCGCTGCGCATCGCGTCCACGATGGGCCGCGACGAGGGCTGGCTGGCCGAACACATGCTGATCCTGGGCGTGACCTCGCCGGCAGGGCGCAAGCACCATGTGGCGGCTGCATTCCCGTCGGCCTGCGGCAAGACCAATTTCGCCATGCTGATCCCGCCGGAAGGCCTGGACGGCTGGAAGGTGTCGACGATCGGCGACGACATCGCCTGGATCAAGCCCGGCAAGGACGGCAAGCTGCACGCCATCAACCCGGAAGCCGGCTATTTCGGCGTGGCCCCGGGCACCGGCGAGAAGACCAATCCCAACGCCATGGCGACGCTGCGCGCGAACTGCATCTTCACCAACGTGGCGCTGACCGACGACGGCGACGTCTGGTGGGAAGGCATGACCGAGCAGGCGCCCGCGCACCTGATCGACTGGCAAGGGCAGGACTGGACGCCGCAGATCGGCAAGGAAACCGGCCGCAAGGCCGCGCATCCGAACGCGCGCTTCACGGCGCCGGCGTCGCAATGCCCGTCCATCGACGCTGAATGGGAAAACCCCCAGGGCGTGGTGATCGATGCCTTCATCTTCGGCGGCCGCCGTTCGACCACGGTCCCGCTGGTGACGGAAGCACGCAATTGGGAAGAGGGCGTCTACATGGCGGCCACCATGGGCTCGGAAACCACTGCCGCGGCGGCCGGGCAGCAAGGCGTGGTGCGGCGCGATCCCTTCGCGATGCTGCCGTTCTGCGGCTACAACATGAGCGACTACTTCCAGCACTGGCTGAGCCTGGGCGAGCAACTGCGCCAGACCGGCGCCACGCTGCCGCGCTTCTACTGCGTCAACTGGTTCCGCAAGGGGCCGGACGGCAAGTTCGTGTGGCCCGGCTTCGGCGAGAACATGCGCGTGTTGAAGTGGATGCTGGAGCGCATCGAAGGCAAGGCCGGCGGCCAGGAGCACGTGTTCGGCGTGACCCCACGCTACCAGGATCTGGATTGGAAGGGCATGGATTTCAGCGCCGAGAAGTATGAGCTGGTCTCTTCCATCGACAGCGCGGCATGGCGCGACGAACTGGCCCTGCACGAAGAACTGTTCACGCAGCTGGCCGAGCGCCTGCCCAAGGCCCTGCCGGCCACCAAGCAGCGTATCGAGGAACGCCTGGCGGCCTGAGCGCAGCCGTAACGGAAGGCCGTAAAGATACGGGGCCTCGCATCCGGCCGATGCGAGGCCCCGTGGCTTTTATACGGCCCGGCTTACGCCATGGCTTGCGTATCAGTCGTCCAGGTCCAGATCGTCGTCGTCCTCATCCTCGTCTTCCTCATCCTGTTCCAGGGCGTCGTAGCCCTTCCAGGTGATGCGCCACATGGCGTCCGGGCCGGCGGTGCTTTCGGTCAGCTTCTTGGCCAGGCCGGCATCGGCCAGCAGTTCCAGGTGATGGACGACCGTTTCGGGCGTGGCGCCGTCGATATCGAGCTCCTGCACGGCAGCCGTCACGTCGCGTCCGCTAAGGACGGCGGCCTCGGCGTCCCGGAAGGCGCCCAGGATGGATACGACCAGATCGAAATTGCGTTGCATGGCGATACCTCAAAGGTTGGCGCGCCGCGGCGGCGCACCAGCAACGTTAACAGATGTCCCGCCATGACCGTGTGACGTTCAATCGGGCATCAGGCAGTCCCGGCAAGGCGTCAACGCCACATGCGCATCGCGGATCATGAAGTTGACGAGGGTGGTGGACACGCCCAGGTCGCGGGCGATGTCGCGCTGGGTATGGCCTTCGATGCGGTACAGCTCGAAGGCGCGGCGCGTGCGCGCCGACAGGCCGGCCAGCGCGGCGTTGGCCATGGCCAGCGCCTGCTGGCTGATGGCAAGGTCGTGCGCGCCATTCGCGGCCATGACGTGCTCGCCGTCCTCCTCTTCGGTGAAGAGACGGTATTCCAGGGCACGGCGGCGGTGGTAGTCGATGGCCAGGTGGCGCACGGTCTGGAACAGGTAGGCCACGGGCTCGCGTATGGTCGCCAGCGGCGGCCCTTCCAGCAACTTCAGGTAGGTGTCCTGCACGACGTCGTCGGCCAATTCCACCGAACCCAGGATACGCAGGGCGGTGCGCTGCAGCTTGGGCTGATGGATCATGTACAGCGCCGCCAGCGATTCGGCGGCCGGGGTCTCTTTCTGCATGGATGCTCCTTGCGGATACGCTCGGGATGCCGGCTCGCGATACCGTGGCGTCAGAAGCGGTAGGCCGCGGTGGCCATGACCGTCCTGTCTATGCCGTATCGGCAGTTGAGCCGGTCGTTGCGACAGACCACCGTCTCCTTGTTCGTCAGATTGGTCACATCGACGGAGAACCGCCATGCGCCAGTCTCGTAGCCCAACGATGCGTCGAGCATCGTCGCGGGCGCATTCTTCATCGTGTTCTGCACGTCGATCCAGGTCGTACCCACGTAGCGCACGCCCAGCGCGGCGCGCCAGCCCTGGGCAGGGCCTTCGGTAAAGCGGTGCTGCAGCCATAGCGATGCCATGTGCCGCGGCGTGACGATGGGCGTCTTGCCCTGGCCGCCGTCGTTGCTGCGCAGATTGGTGACGTCGTTGTACGTGTAGGCGGCCAGGATGTCCCAGGTCCGTGCCAGGGTGGCCTTGGCCTGCAGTTCCAGGCCGCGCGAGCGGATTTCACCCGCCTGCACATTGAAACCGTCGTGCAGCGGGTCGGGAGTCAGGCTGTCGTGTTGGCGCAGGTCGAATATCGCGATGGTGTACAGCGCGTCGGCATCGGACGGCTGGATCTTGAGTCCGGCCTCGTACTGGCGCGCCTTGGCCGGTGTGAACGGCGTGCCGGCGTAGTCGACACCCGGCTGCGGCATGAAGGATGTGGCGTAGCTGACGTACGGCGATACGCCGGGCACGATCTCGTAAGCCAGCCCCGCGCGTCCGCTGAAGGCGTTGTCGCGCTGCGTCGTACGGGCCGGTTCGAGACGATCGACGGTCTGGTCGTCGTAGCGGTCGTGACGCCCCGACAAGGTCAGCGTCCAGTCGCCGCGGCGTATCTGGTCCTGGGCGTACAGGCCCCATTGCGTGCTGGTCTGCTTGACGTCCAGGAAGGTGGACAGCGTGCCCGGCACCGGCAGGTGCAGGCCATACACCGGGTCGTCCAGGTCGAGGTCCGGCGCGGGACCTTGCTTATAGGTTTGCCAGCCCTCCAGCCGGCGGAAGTCGATGCCGAGCAGCAGGGTGTGGTTCGCGCCCAGGCCGTCGTCGAAGTGGCCTTCCAGCTGATTGTCCAGCGCCACGCCGTGCATGGCCTCGCTGGCATCGACCAGGTACCGCGACAAGGTCCGGCCATCCGCTTGCAATGCCAGCGGATACAGGTTGCGCAGCGTCATGTCGCCGTGCTGGTAGCGCAGGTTCTGGCGCGCGGTCCAGGTCCGGTTGAAGCGGTGCTCGAACTGGTAGCCGGCGCTGGCGACGTCGCGGTCGTAGCCGTCGTAGGCGTAGTCGCCCACCAGCGTGCGCCAGGGATAGTAGCTGCGCGATTCGCCGTCGTTGCGGTCGTGCTGGTAATGCAGCAGCAGGGTGAACGATGTATCGGCGGAGCGCCAGGTGTAGGCCGGTGCGACGTAGGCCAGGTTGTCGCGATAGCGGTGGCCGCTGCTGTATTCATCCTGCGTGCCGGCTTCGCGGCCCGTGGCCGTCAAGCGGTACAGGGACGAGTCCTGCGCGTCGATGGGGCCGCCCAGGTCCAGGTAGGCCTGGCGGTGATCGTAGGAACCTAGTTCGACCGCGACTTCGCGCAAGGGCTGGTCGGGCGGCCGCTTGGTGGTGCGGTTGACCAGGCCGCCGGCGGACACCTGTCCGTACAGCGACGACGACGGACCGCGCAGGACCTCGATGCTTTCCAGCGCATAGGTGGGCAGGCGCGGCCGTATCTGGTCGTATGGCATCTGGCTGAGGCCGTCGCGGTAGTCGCCGGTCAGCTTGGCGTCGAAGCCGCGCAGCACGATCCAGTCGTTGCGGATTTCGTTGCCGCCGTAGTTGTTGATCTGCACCCCGGGCGTGTATTGCAGCGCCTGCACCACCGACCCGGCATTGCGCGCCTGCATGTCGCGCTGGGTGATCACCGAGACCGATTGCGGGTTGGCCAACAGCTCGGTGTCGGTCTTGGTGCCCGTGGTGGTCTCGCGGGCAACCAGGCTGTCGGCGTTGTCGACGATCGGCCGCGCCTGCACCTGCACGGTCGGCAGCACGGCCGAGTCGGTCGCCGGCAGACGGACGATGTGATAGCTGCCGGCGCGGTCCTGGCGGGCTTCCAGGCCGCGGTCCGACAGCACCGCGGCGAAGGCCTGATCCAGCGTGTAGCGGCCGTGCAGGCCATCGCTGGCCGCGTCACCCACCAACGATGGATCGAAGTACAGCAGCACGCCGGCCTGGCTGGCGATGGCTTGCACGACGCGCGCGAGGCGGTCGGGGCCGATGTCGAAGCGCAGGCGGGGGTGTGTGTCTATGGCGGGCCGCGCCGCCGCATTGCCGCCGGACGGGGCCGGTTGCGCGTGCGCGCGTCCGGCCAGGTCCGGCCATAAGCCGCCCAGGCCCGCCACCAGGCTGGCGGTCACGATCCAGCCCCGCGCGGTATGCCGCCAGGATTTCCCATAGCGAGACGGTGCATCGCCTCTCCTCGTCATGACGTGGGGTTCCGTTGTCGGCCCGTCTTGAGGCCGTCCGTGCATAGAGGACACGCGAGCATGTGCAAACCGGAAAGCGCTGGACGAAGTTTTTTTGGGAGACTGCCTCGATAGGGTGTGACGGGAACGCGGCGGACGGCTGGCCGGCCGCGGCCCTGGTTTCAGGTGTCGCGGCGCGCGGAGACGTCTACCCAGTACGGCGTACGGTGCGTGATGGCGACCGGCAGCAGGCCGCCGATCGCCTCCAGCACGCGGTCGGTGTCGTCCGTGGGAAAGAGGCCCGACAGCCGCATGCGCCCGGCGGCGTCGTCACAGGTGATGTAGCCGCGGCGATAGCGGCTGAGTTCCGCCAGGAATTCAGCCAGGCTGACGTTGTCGGCGGCGATGCGCCCCTGCAGCCAGGCGTCGGCGCCGGCGGCGATGGGGCGCACCGCGCCCAGGCCGCCGCGAAACAGGGTGGCCTGGTTGCCGGCCGCCAGGTAGGCCGGTTCGCTGCCGTTGCCGGGATGCAGGCTGACCTGGCCTTCGTAGACCGCCACGGTGGCGTGATCTTCGTCGAGCCGGACGTTGAAGCGGGTGCCCAGCGCGCGCACCGTGCCCGCCGCGGTGCGGACCTGGAAGGGCAGCCTGGCATACGCCGGCGCATGGCCGGTGGTGAAATAGGCTTCGCCCTGGCGCAGGGTGACGGTCCGCCCGGATTCGCTGAAATTCACGTCGATACCGCTGCCGCTATTGAGCATGACGCGGCTGTCGTCGCGCAGGACGACTTCGCGGCGCGCGCCGATGCCGGCGACGTAGTCGGGCGTGATGCGCAGGAAGCGCATACGGTCCATCAGCCAGACGGCGGGCGCGCCCAGGACCAGCAGTCCGGCGGCACCGCGCAGCAGGCGGCGGCGCGTGCTCTTGCGCCGCGCGCGGCTCAGCGCCTCGTAGGCCGGCCGGTTGCGGATGGCGTTCATGCGGTCGTCGGCATGGGCGAGTTGCGCCCAGGCCCGCTGGTGATCGGCATCGGCCGCGCACCAGGCGATCCAGGCCTCGCGATCCTTGGCGGTGGCCTGGCCGGAGGAAAACAGTACATACCATCGCGCCGCTTCCTCGGCGACGCGCGGTTCCAGCGGAATGCCGCCCGCATACATGGTGCGCTGCCCGGTGCTCCGGGTCATTGCGCCGTCTCTTGCAGGAAAAAGCATGCCTGCACGGCACGCACCATGTAGTTGCCGACGGTGCGCGTGGTCACGCCCAGGCGCTGCGCGATCTCTTCGTGTTTCAGGCCCTCCAGCTGCGCCAGCAGGAAGGCTTCCCGCACCTTGCCCGGCAGGGCGTCCAGCGCGGCGTCGATGGCATAGAGCTGTTCCAGCACCAGCTTGCGCTGTTCCGGGTCGGGCGCATATTGCTCCGGCACCAGGGCCAGGGCATCCAGATAGGCGCGCTCGATGGCGTTGCGGCGGTAATGGTTGGCCAGCAGGCGCCGCGCCACGGTGGCCAGGAAAGCGCGCGGCTCGGCCAAGACCGGCAGTTCGCGGGCCGCGAGGATGCGCACGAAAGTGTCCTGCGCCAGATCGATGGCGGCATCTTCGCCGCCCATGCGGTGGCGGAGCCAGCCCGCCAGCCAGGGCTGATGCTGGGAGTAAAGCGCTTCCGTTCTTTGATGCACGCTCAGCTCGTCGCCAGACATGGAAGGTGTCTCCGGAGAGGGTCGGTGGGTGGAACTATTTAATGATAACGCTTATCAATTACTTTTCATAACGGCTTTCGCACTCGACGTTAAATTCCATACGCCGTCGTTCGTCAACGGAAATGAGAGCTAATCCTGTTTATCGACAGGGCTCGCTCTTCCCCGACTATCGACACGGACGGAATGAATCATGAGTTGCTTCGATCGTGAAGGCGCAATTCTGCGGGTGCTGGTCAACGACGAGGAACAGTATTCCTTGTGGCCCGATTTCAAGGCCATCCCGGCTGGCTGGCGCGATACCGGCGTACAGGGTGACAAGCAGACATGTCTGGCTTATGTCGAGCAGGTCTGGACCGACATGCGGCCGCTGTCGCTGCGCCGCTTCATGGATGAACACTCGCCGGCGGCGGAATGATGTCGCCGGCGGTTTCCTTGTTGTGCCTGCCTTGCGCGGGCGCCAGCGCTACGATGTACCTGCGCTGGCGCCGCCGGGTCGAGCCCTGGCTGCGCATCGTGCCGGTGGAGCTGCCCGGCCGCGGCGTGCGCATGGACGAACCGTATGCGACGGACGTCGACGCGCTGGCCGCGCGGCTGGTCGATGAACATGCGATGGACATGGCGGGCCCGTACGTGCTGTTCGGCCACAGCATGGGGGCCTTGCTGGCCTATCACATGGCCGCGCGGATTGCGCGGGCTGGGGGCGAAGCGCCGCGCTTGCTGATCGTGTCGGGCAGCCCCGCGCCCGCGCATCGCGATCCCTCGCGCTTCGACGGGATGGATAACGACCAGGCGCTGGTCAACGATCTGCGCAAGCAGGGCGGAACGCCGGATGCCGTGCTGGGCAGCCGCGGGCTGCGCCGCTTCGCGCTGGATACGCTGGCGGCCGACTACGCCATGTGCCGCGCGTACCGGTATGCGCCGGGCCCGCGCCTGGCGGTGCCGCTGCTGGTGCTGGCCGGGCGTGACGACGACATCGCGCCGGATGCCATCGAGGCATGGCGCGAGGAAACGCAGGCCGGCGTACGCCAGGTCTGGTTCGACGGCGGGCATTTCTTCATCAAGCATCGCGAAGAGGAAGTCCTGGCGTTGATGGACCGTTCACTGCGGCCATTGGCGGAACAGGCGCGCCGCGGGTCGGTCGCGCTGGCCTGAAGCGAGCCCATCATGGAACGAGACGAAGGTAAGGGCGTGGCAGGCGCCGAATTGCCGGCGGTATTGTCACCACGGTATGCCGGCCAGTCCCTGCAACAGGCGCTGCCAGAGCTGCGCGCGCATATCGACGCGGCACTGGCGCGTACCGGCGGCGTGCTGATGCGCGGTTTCCAGGTCGAGTCCGTGGATGCGTTCAAGGCGTTCGCGGCGGCTTTCGGCCATCCGCTGCTGTCCTATGAATTCGCGTCGACACCGCGCAGCGCGGTGTCGTCGGGCATCTATACCAGCACCGAATACCCGGCCCACCAGCATATCCCGTTGCACAACGAACAGGCGTATACGCGCGAGTGGCCGATGAAGATCTGGTTCCACTGCGTGAAGGCCGCGCGGTCGGGCGGCGAGACGCCCATCGCCGACAGCCGGGCGATCTACCGGCGCATTGCTCCCGCCATCCGCGAGCGCTTCGCGCAAGGGCTGATTTACGTGCGCAATTTCGGCGAGTTCGACGTGCCGTGGCAGCAGGTGTTCAACACGGACGAGCGCGCGCGCGTCGAAGCGTATTGCATGCGTGCCGGCATCGAGTGGGAGTGGCTGGCGGACGACGGCCTGCGCACGCGCCAGCGCTGCCAGGGCGTGGAGCGCCATCCCCAGACCGGCGAGATGGTCTGGTTCAACCAGGCGCATCTGTTCCATGTGTCGGCGCTGGATCCGGACGTGCGCGAGTCGCTGGAAGACCTGCTGGGCGCGGACCGGATGCCGCGCAATGTGTACCACGCCGACGGGTCGGCCATCGCCGATGGCGTGTTCGACGAAATACGCCAGGCCCTCGCGGCGGAGACGGTGATGTTTCCCTGGCACGAAGGGGATGTGCTGATGCTGGACAACATGCTGGCGGCGCATGCGCGCACGCCGTATCGCGGTGAACGCAAGGTGGTGGTGGCCATGGCCCAGCCGCATGGCACCGCGATGTTCAACGACGCGGCGGCGGCATGAGCGGCGCCATCGCCGATGCCGCCACCATCGATGCCCGGCTGCGCGGCCATGCGAGCACGCGTGGCGATGCCGTCGCGTTGATCGTCGAGGATGGCGGCGGGTCGGTGTCGTTGACGTATGCCGAACTGGACAGGGCCGCGCGCGCGCTGGCGGCAACGCTGAGATCTCGCCTGCCGACGGGCAGCCGCGCATTGCTGATGCTGGATAACGACCAGCATTATGTGGTGGCCTTCTTTGCCTGCCTCTACGCAGGCGTGATCGCCGTGCCGGCGTTCCCGCCCGATCCGGCGCGCGAGCAGGAACTGCGGCGCCTGCGGGTGATGACGCGCGATTGCCAGGCAGGTTGCGTGTTGACGACCACGCAGGTCGCGCGGGAACTGGCCGAAGCGCTGGCCTGGTTCGACGGCGTGCCGCTGCTTGCGGTGGACGCTGTCAATGGGGTGGATGCAACCGATGAGGTCGATGTGCGGGACGCGGCGGCTGCTTGCGGTGTGCCCGATACGCTGCCGCCCGCGGATCCGCGCGATATCGCCTTCCTGCAATACACGTCCGGATCGACCGCGGACCCCAAGGGCGTCATGGTCAGTCACGCCAATCTGATGGCCAATGCATTGGCCATGCACCGGGGCATGGGCACGCGGGAAACTGACGTCTGCGTGTCATGGTTGCCGCTCTATCACGACATGGGCCTGATCGGCGGCGTGCTGGAAGGGCTGTACCTGGGCACGCGCGTGGTGCTGATGTCGCCGAAGTATTTCCTGGAGCGGCCCCTGCGCTGGCTGGAGGCGATCGCGCGCCACCGCGGGAACTTCAGCGGCGGGCCGGACTTCGCGTATCGGCTTTGCGTCGAGCGCATTCGGCCGGAGCAGGTGCGCGGCCTGGACCTGTCGAGCTGGCGGATCGCGTTTTCCGGCGCGGAACCCGTGAATCCCGGCACCCTGGAGGCGTTCGCGCGACTCTGCGCGGAGGCCCGGCTGCCGGCCGCGGCGCTGTATCCCTGCTACGGATTGGCGGAGGCCACGCTGTTCGTGACCGGCGGCGATCACACGAAGCCGCCGGTCTGCACGGTGTTCGACGAGGAAGCGTTGGCGGCGGGGCAGGCGCGCCCGGCCGCGCGGGGCCGGCGGCTGGTGGCCTGCGGGGCGCCGGCGCCTGGCCATCGCGTTGCCATCGTCGATCCCGCGTCGTCGCGGCGCTTGCCCGACGGCATGCAGGGCGAGATCTGGACCAATGGTCCCAGCATTGCCGGTGGCTATTGGGGCAAGGCCGAGGCGACGCAACAATCGCTGGTGGCGCATGAGGGAGCGACGTGGCTGCGCACCGGCGATCTGGGGTTCGTGCACGGCGGCGAACTGTACGTCAATGGCCGTATCAAGGACTTGATCATCGTGCGCGGCCGCAATGTCTATCCGCAGGACATCGAAGCCGTCGTGGAAGCGGAAGTGGCCCAGGCCCGCAAGGGCCGCGTCGCCGCGTTCGCGGTGGACACGCCGGACGGCGAAGGCATCGGCCTGGCGGCGGAGATCGCGCCGCTGCAGCGCAAGCGGCATACGCCCGCTACGCTGGTGCGGGCGTTGGGGCGCGCCGTCGCGCTGGCCTGCGGCGAGCCCTTGGCGGTGGCGGTGCTGCTGGAGCCCGGCACGCTGCCCAAGACGTCCAGCGGCAAGCTGCGGCGCGCGGCCACGCGCGCGGCCTGGCGCAGCGGGACGCTGCATGCCTATGCCATCCACGAGCACGGGCGCTTCGTACTGGGCGAAGCCGGCGAAGCCGCGGCCCTGCCGCCGGCGGCGGGTACGGAAGCCGCGTTGGCGGCGATCTGGTCGGACGCGCTGGGACGGCAAGTCGCGGACAGGCATGCGCGATTCTTCGAGCTGGGCGGCAGTTCGCTGACGGCGGCGAGCGTGGCCGCGGCCATCAGGAGGCGCTGGGGGATCGCCATGGGCGTGCGCGAGGTATTCGCCCATCCCGAGCTGGCGGCGTGCGCGTCGCATATCGAGAGGGCGCGCGCGGCGCGGCCGAATGGTGTTGCTGATCTTCCTGGTGGGCCTGGTGTTCCTGATATGCCTGGTGTGGCTGATGTGGCTGATGTGGCTGGTGTGGCTGGTGTGGCTGGTGTGGTCGGCGTGGCGGACGCGGGACATGCGCGCGCGCTGGCGCCGGTGCAGCGCCGCCTGTGGCTGCTAGACCGCATGGCCGCGACGCCGGCGGCGCGCGCCCGCTACAACCTGGGCGTGGCGTTCCACCTGGACGGCGCCCTGGATGCCGGCCGCGTCGAACGCGCGATCAACGCGATCATTGCGCGCCATGCGGTGCTGCGAACGGCATATCCGGAGGACGATGACGGCGAGCCCCACGCCGCGCCGCTGGCCGCCCCGCGTGTGGACGTGCCGCTCGTGGACTTGTCCGCCGGACCGGATAGCGACGCCGCCGCCACGCGCATCGCGCACGGATACGCGGAAGAACCCTTCGACCTGTCCACCGGCCCCTTGTTGCGGGCCTGCCTGCTGCGCCTGGACGCGCGGCGGCATCTGCTCCTGATGGCCGTGCATCACATCGTGTTCGATGGCTGGTCGGCGGGCATCTTCATCGACGAGTTCCGCGCGCATTACGCGGGCCGCGAACTGGCCCCATTGCCCATGCAGTACGGCGACTACGCCATGCGGGCGTCCCGCGCCGAAGCCGGCGAGCCCTGGAGGGATGCCCTTGCGTACTGGCGGACGACCCTCGCGCATGCCCCCGTGCTGTCCTCTCCCGCGCGGCCGCGCCAGGCACCGGAAGGCGTCATGGAGGCCGCGACGCTGCGGCAGATGATCCCCGGCAGCCTGAGCCGCCGCCTGGCCGACCTGGCGCGGCGCCACGACGCGACGCTGTTCCAGGTACTCATGACGGTCTTCCTGATGGCCATGCATCGCCAGACCGGACAGGACGACATCGTCGTTGGCACGGACGCGGCCGGCCGCGATGATCCCGCGTTGGCGCCGTTGATCGGCTTTTTCGTCAATGTGCTGCCGATCCGGTCCCGTGCGCCACGATCGGCGCCTTTCGAGGAATGGCTGGCGCGCACGCGCGCTACCGTCCTTGACGCGCTGGCGCACCAGGAAGCGCCCTTCGACCGCATCGTCGATGTGGCCGGCGCGTCGCGCGACCGTGGCCGCGGTCCCCTGGTGCAGGTGCTGTTCGTGATGCAGAACACACTGCGCCTGGCCGGGGACCTGAAGGACGTCGTGGTCCGCTCCGCCGCGCTGCCGACCACGCACGCGCGCTTCGACCTGGCCGTATTTGTGCACGAGCACGCGCAGGGGCTGGAGGTCGAATGGACCTATGCCACCGCCCTGTTCGCCGCGCAGGCGGTGGAAGGCATGGCGACGATCTGGGCGGACGTGCTACATCAGGTCGTCGCCGGCGATGGCCGTTCCTGGTCCGTTGCCGATATCCCTTTATTCCAGGAGTCCGCCATGAGCGTCACCACGCCGCCCGCGCCCGCCGAATCGACGACCTCATCCGCCGGCGCGTCCGTCGCGCCGCTGGCTCCCGGTGCGGCCATGCGCGGCAAGCTGGACCGCCTGTCGGCGCGGCGCACGGCGACGGCTGGCGATCGTCCCGCCGCCGCGCCCGCCCGTGCACCGATACGCATGGCACCGCTGTCGCCCGCGCGGCCCTTTCCCTTGGTGATCGAAGCCCTGGACAGCGGCCTGGATCCGATTTCCTGGGCAGCGTCCATGCGCGAACAGCTCGGGGCCCTGCTGAACCGCCACGGCGGCATCCTGTTCCGCAACTTCGCGCTGCGCACCCCGCAGCAGTTCGAAGCCTTCGCCGAAGCGATAGAACCGACGCTCTACGGCGACTACGGCGATCTGCCGAAAAAGGAAGGCGGCCGCAATACCTACCGGTCCACGCCCTATCCGGAAAAGCAGATGATCCTGTACCACAACGAAAGCGCGCACCTGGAGCGCTGGCCGCGCAGGCAGCTGTTCTTCTGCGAGCTGCCTTCACGCGTCGGCGGCGCCACGCCCATTGTGGATTGCCGCGAGATGCTGCACCGCCTGCCGCCGGAAATCGTGCAGGAATTCGAGCAACGGGAACTGCTGTACGTGCGCACCTTCACGGAGCGGCTGGACGTCAGCTGGCAGCGCTTCTTCGGTACGGACGACCGCGACGCGGTGGAATCCACGCTGCGTCGCGCCGGCACGGCGTTCCGTTGGCTGGACGACACCACCTTGCAGACGCGCACGCGCTGCCCGGCCGTGATCACGCATCCCGAGACGGGCGAACGGGTGTTCTTCAACCAGGTCCAGCTGCATCACGTCCATTGCCTGGAGCCGGACGTGCGGGCGGACCTGCTCAGTATCGCGGGCGAGGACCGCATGCCCCGGCAGGTGTATTTCGGCGACGGTGGCGCGATACCGGAATGGATGATGGACGAGATCGGCAGGACCTACGAGGCCTGCGCGGTGCGCTTCGCCTGGGCGCGGGGCGATGTCGTGATGCTGGACAACATGCTGGCCGCGCATGCGCGTGATCCCTACGAAGAGCCGCGCAAGGTCGTGGTGGCGATGGGGGCCATGTTCGATCGCGGCGCGCTGTCGCGCGAGCAGGGTTGAGGCGTATGGACATGCATATGCCGGAAGCGGATCCGCAAGGCTTGGCGTCGGATGTCGATCACCTGCCGCTGAGTCCGGAGCAGCGCGCCATCGTGGCGGCGGGCGAGGCGCGGCGCGCGCGGGTGGCTGTGGTGGAGCTGGCGGGGCGGGTGGACGTGGCGCGGCTTCGCAATGCGCTGGATGAAACGGCCGCGCGCCATGACAGCCTGCGGCACGGCTACGGGCGCGTGGCGGGCTACCGCGGCCCGCGGCTGCTGCCGGAGGCCGGGCAGGGATGGCGCTGGGAGATTCGCGATGGGGCCGAGGATGCCGCGGCATCGCCTGTCGCGACCTGGCTCGCCGCCGCATCGGGACCGCGGGCCGCGCTGTGGCACATCGCCCCGGATCGCGCCGTGCTCGCCGTCGCGGTGCCCGCGCTGGCGGCCGATGGCGCATCGATGCGTATCCTGCTGCGCGACCTGGCGCGTTGCTACGAGGCGCCCGGCGCGGGCGCCGGCGACGAATCGCCTTTTGCCTATACCGAATACATCGCGTGGCGGGGCGAGCTGGACGAGGACGCCGATGCGCCGGCCGCGCGGGCCTACTGGGCGCGGTATCTCGCGCCCCACGCGGACACGGCCGGACCGGCATTGCCCGCTTGCGCCGGGGCGGGGCGGGTGGGTGTCCGGGCCGATGACGCCGGCGAAGCAGCCCTGGCGCCCGTGGACGGCCTGAGCGCGTCGATGGACCTGGACGCGGACCTCGTTTCCGCCCTGCGCGCCGTAGCCGATCGAATGAATGTCACCGTGCCCGTGGTGATGCACGCCGCCTGGTGGAGCGTGCTGGGAAGGCTGGCCGGCGGCTGGCGCTTCCTGGGCGGATGGCAGCACGATTGCCGCCGGGATTACGAGATGCTGGCCGGCGCGGTCGGCGCCTACGAGAAGATCCTGCCCGTAGCCATCGACTGGGAAGGCGGCATGCCGTTCAGCCGCTGCGCCGAACGGCTCGCCGCGACCCTGGCGCGACATGTCGAAGCCCAGGAGTACTGGCCTGTGGATGCGCCCACGACGATGGCGCATCTGGAAGCGGGCTTTCAATATGTCGACGAGCCGGAACCCGGCAATGCCGCGCTGTGGTGGTCGCCGCGTGACATGCCCGGGCCGGCGAGCGGATTCGCGATGGCCTTGCAGGTCGGCATGCGCGCCGCGGATGCGCGGCTGACAGTGGCCTATCACGCGACGCGCTATCCGTCCTGGGCCATGCAGGCGCTGCTGGAGCAATACGCCGCGCTGCTGGGCCATGTGGCGGTCGAACCCGACACGACGATAGCGCGGTTGCGTGTGCTGGACGATGCCGCGCGGCAGGCCCTGCTGGCGCGTCGTGGCGAAGCGCTGGATGCCGGCACGGAAACGCTGCCGCGCCTGATCGCGGACTGGGCGCGCCGCAGTCCGGACGCCATGGCCGTGCGTGACGCCGGGCAGGCATTGACCTACGCGGACCTGGAGCGGCGGGTGGCCTCGGCGGCCCGGGCATTGGACCGCTTGGGCGCGCGGCGCGGCGGCACGGTCGCATTGCGGCTGCCGCGCGATGCCGGCCTGATGGTGGCGATGCTGGCGGCGTGGCGCTGCGGCGCCGCCTATCTGCCCCTGGAGCCGGATTGGCCGGATGCGCGCTGCGCCGCCATCGTGCGCGCGGCCGAGCCGGATTGCGTGCTGGTGGCTGCCGATGATGCGATCGCCGGCGCGGCCGCGTGGGCGCCCGGCTTGCCGGTCGCGTCGCACACGTTGCTGGCCGAAGGGGCCGGCGCGATCGGGCATGCCGACGGCGAGCCGCGTGACACGCTGGCCTTGGACGACATCGCCTATGTGCTGTTCACCTCGGGATCCACCGGTGAACCCAAGGGCGTGCCCATCACGCATGGGCAGCTTCTGAACTACGTGGCTTCCGCCACGCGTGCGATGGACCTGGGTCTGTCGCGCCGCTGGGCGCTTACCGGCACGGTCGCGGCCGATCTGGGCAATACGGCGTTGTTCGGCGCGCTGTGCAACGGTGGCACGCTGGTGGTCGCCAGTCCCGACGACATGCGCGATGGGGCGGCTTTCCACCAGTTCCTGGTGGCGCAGCGCATCGATGGAATCAAGATCGTGCCGTCGCACCTGGAAGCCTTGCTGGACCATGACGACGCCATCGTGCC
Source organism: Bordetella genomosp. 8 (assembly GCF_002119685.1). Lineage (NCBI taxonomy): Bacteria > Pseudomonadati > Pseudomonadota > Betaproteobacteria > Burkholderiales > Alcaligenaceae > Bordetella > Bordetella genomosp. 8. Next base: position 2,394,689 of record NZ_CP021108.1, read on the forward strand.
GGCGCGCGTGGTGCTGGGCGGCGAGGCCGCTTCCGCCGCGCTGGTGCGGCGCATCGCCCGCCTGGCGCCGGACTGCCGGGTCTACAACCATTACGGTCCGACGGAATCGACCGTGGGCGTGATGGTGCACGCGGTGGCGCTGCCGGCCGCGGATATGGGCGTGGGCTGCGCGGACAGTGCCGCCGTGCTGCCGCTGACGCGGGTGCTGGGCAACTGCATCGTGCACGTGCTGGATGCCGACCTGGAGCCGACACCGGTAGGCGGTATCGGCGAGATCTATCTGGGCGGCGCGCAGCTGTGCGCCGGCTATCTCGGCCCGCATGGCGCGACGGCCTTCGTGGAGGACCCGCATCGGCCCGGCGAGCGTCTTTACCGCTCGGGCGATATGGCGTGCGTGCTGCCGGAAGGCGCGATCCGCCTGGCGGGCCGTGCCGATCACCAGGTCAAGATCCGCGGCCATCGCATTGAACCCGCGGAAATCGAGGCGCGCCTGCTCGCCCTGCCCGACGTGCGGCAGGCGGTGGTGCTCGCCACGCCATCGGCTGGTGGCGCGGTGTTGACGGCCTGCGTCGTCGCCACGGTCGAAGCCCCAGCGGGGGCTTCCGACGACGCCGCGCGCATCGCAGCGTGGCGTCGCGCCTTGGCCGATGCATTGCCCGAACCGATGATCCCATCGCACTTCGTGCGGCTTGCCGCCTTTCCGCGCCTGGCCAACGGCAAGGTGGATCGCCAGGCCCTGGCTCCCCTGGCGCGCGATGCGGCGGGGCAGGGCGGCGGCCTTGCCGCCACGCCACGCGATGCGCTGGAAACCGTCGTGGCGCGCCGCATGGCCGAGCTGCTGGATCGCCCGGCCCTGGGCATCGACGATGATTTTTTCTCGATGGGCGGGCATTCGCTGCTCGTCATCAAGCTGGTGACCCGCCTGCGCAAGGCGTTGAAAGTGGCATTGCCGCCCGGCGCGGTGTTCGACCATCCCACCGCGGCCGCGCTGGCCGCGGAACTGCGGCGGTGCGCCGCCGACGCGTCGGCGCTGGAACGCATCGCCGAAGCCCGCGTCGCGCTGGACGACATGAGCCCGCAGGAGCGCGCGGCCCTGGCGAATCGTATCGAGGAGCAAGCATGACGGATAGCCGCCTGGATCTCCTGCGCGCCTTGCTGGCCGACGATGAGGACGACGAGGCCGATGCCGGCGACCTCGCCGGTCCGTCGTCCGCCGGCATCGATGCCTGGGATGACGCGGCGGCCAGTGCGGACGGCTGGAACTCGCAGTCGCTGGCACAGCGGCAGCTGTGGTTCCTGCATCGCTATGCGCCGTCATCGACGGCCTACAACCTGCCGCGCGCCTTCGTGCTGCACGGACCCCTGGACGCCGATGCGCTGCGGCGCGCGTTCGATGCCGTGGTCGGGCGGCACGCCGTCCTGCGTACCCGCTTCGGCGAGATCGATGGCGTGCCGATGCAGCGTGTCGACCCGGCCGCGCGTTGCGAATTGGCATGGCATGACCTGTCCGGCCTGCCCGCCGACGACGCATGGGAAGCGCGCGACGCGCTGCTGGCGTCGCTGGCCGGCCATGTGTTCGACCTGGAAGCCGGCCTGCCGCTGGTGGCCTGCCTGATCCGCATGGATGCGCGGACGCACGTACTGGCGTGGTGCCTGCACCATATCGCTACCGATGCCTGGTCCAATCCGGTCTTCTCGCGCGATCTGGCGCGGGCGTATGCCCAGGCCCTTGTGCGGCCGGGCGAGATCGTCCTGCCCGCGCTGCCGCGCCAATACGCCGATTTCGCGGCCTGGCAGGCGCGCCAGGTGGCACGCGGCGCCTGGGCGGCCAGCGTCGATTATTGGGACAGGCACCTGGGCGACGACGCGCCGCCGCTGGCCCTGCCGGCCGACCATGCGCGGCCGGCGGACCCGGGCTTCGATGGCGCGTCGCATTATTTCGATGTGCCGCCGGACCTGGCGCGGGCCTTGCGCGCCCATTGCGCGTCGACGCGCCGCACGCCGTTCGTCGTGTTGTTCGCCGCCTGGCAGGTATTGCTGGCCCGCTATGCGGGGCAACAGCGTTACGCCATCGGCGTGCCGTCCGCCGCCCGCACCTTGCCGATGTCGCACGACATGGTGGGCTTCTTCGTGCAGACGCAGGTGTTCAAGGCCGATATCGACCCGTGCCTGACGCTGGAGCAGGTCTGCCGCCGCGTGCGCGACGATGCGCGCGCGGCGATGGACCACGCCGACCTGCCGCTGGACCTGCTGTTGGAGCGTCGCCACGCCGCGCGCCAGGCCGGCCGCCAGGCTTTGTTCCAGGTCATGTTCGGGCTGCAGGCCACGGACGGCGCACCGGAACTGGCATTGAAGGATCTCTCCGCCGCACGCATCTCGCTGCCGGAATGCGCCGCGAAATTCGAGCTGTCGCTCGATTTCCTGTTGAACGAAGCGAGCTGGTCCGGCGCGGATGACAGCGCGCGGGCCTTGCGGGGCCGCCTGGAGTACAACACCGCGCTGTTCACCCGCGCCACCGCGCAGCGGCTGGCCGCGCGCTTCCTGGCGGTGTTGGCCGACATGATCGCGCGTCCAACCCTGCGCGTGGCGGACGTCGATATCGTCCTGCCAGAGGAAAAAGGCCTGCTGGAAAGCTGGAGCGGCGGCGGACCCGCGCTGGCGCCGCTGCGGCTTGTCCATGAAGCGTTCGCGGAACAGGCCAGGCGCACGCCCGGCGCCATCGCGCTGGAAATGGGCAGCGCGGCCCTGACCTACGCCGAACTGGACGGGCGCGCCAATGCATGGGCGCACCGGCTGGTCATGCTGGGCGCGGGTCCCGATGTACCAGTGGCCATCATGCTGGAGCGCTCCGTCGAGATGGTGGTCGGCCTGATGGCCATCCTGAAGGCCGGCGCCGCCTATGTGCCCGTGGATCCGGACTATCCGCCGGAACGCCTGGCCTACATGCTGGAAGACTGCGGCAGCCGCCTGTTGCTCCTGCGCGGCGCCGCGCCGACCGGGCTGTCCGTGCCGGACGGCATGATGCCGGTCCACCTGGCGGGCGATGCCGGGCCGTTGCGCGCGGAGCCACCGGCGGTGCGCGTGCATGCCGATAACCTGGCGTACGTCATCTATACCTCGGGTTCGACCGGACGGCCCAAGGGCGCCGGCAACCGGCATGGCGCGCTGGCCAACCGCATCGCCTGGATGCAGCGGCAATACGGCCTGGCGCCGGACGATGCGGTGCTGCAGAAAACCCCGTTCGGCTTCGACGTCTCGGTATGGGAATTCTTCTGGCCGCTGGTGACCGGCGCGCGGCTGGTCATGGCCGCGCCCGGCGACCATCGCGATCCCGCCCGGCTGGCCGCATGCATCGCCAGCCATGGTGTGACGACGCTGCACTTCGTGCCGACCATGCTGCAGGCTTTCCTGGCCGACGGGCAGGGCGGCGCTTGCCGCGGCGTGCGCCGCATCCTGTGCAGTGGCGAGGCGCTGCCCGGCGACGCGCGCGACGCCGTGGCGCGCGACATGCCGTGGGCGTCGCTGCACAATCTGTACGGCCCCACCGAGGCCGCCATCGACGTCACGCACTGGACCTGCGGCGCGGGCGATAGCGGCGCTGTGCCGATCGGCCGGCCTATCGCCGGCCTGCGGACGTGGATACTCGACAGCGACCTGAACCTCGTGCCCCCCGGGGCGCTGGGCGAACTCTATCTGGGCGGCGCCGGGCTGGCGCGCGGCTATGCCGGACGGCCCGGCCTGACGGCGGATCGCTTCGTCGCCGATCCCCATGGGCCGCCGGGGGCACGCCTGTACCGGACGGGCGACCTGGCGAGCTGGCGCGCCGACGGCCAGATCATGTACCAGGGCCGCACGGACCACCAGGTCAAGATACGCGGCCTGCGCGTGGAATTGGGCGAGGTGGAAGCCTGCCTGCTGGCGCAGCCCGGTATATCCGCCGCCGTCGTGGTGGCGCACGCGAAACAGGGCGCGACGCAGCTGGTCGGCTACGTGGCCGGTTCCCCGGATGTCGCCTCGCTCAGGCAGGCGCTTGCCGCGCGCTTGCCGGACTACATGGTGCCAGCGGCCATCATGGTCCTGCCGGGCCTGCCGCTAAACGCCAATGGCAAGATCGATCGCAAGGCGCTGCCGCCGCCGGAGTTCGCGGCGGACGCCGCGTATGAGGCGCCACAAGGCCAGGTGGAGACCCTGCTGGCCGAGGTGTGGTGCGCCGTGCTGGGCACGCGGCGCGTCGGGCGGCAGGACAACTTCTTCGAGCTAGGCGGCGATTCCATCCTGGGCCTGAAGGTGGTCGCCGGCGCACGCAAGAGCGGTTGGCTGATCAGCCCGCGCGATGTCATGGAGCGGCAGACCGTCGCCGAACTGGCCGCGGCGGCACGGCCGGTGCATGCCGCTTCCGTCGGTGCGACGGCTGGCGGCATGACGCCAGCCGGTGCGTCCCCGGACGGCACGGGTTCGATCGGTGTGGCGCTGTCTCCCATCCAGCGCTGGTTCTTCGACACGCCCATGCCGGCGCGCGCCCACTGGAACCAAAGCGTGCTGCTGCGGCCCGCCGGGCCCGTGGACATCGCTGCCTTGCGGACGGCCGTGCAGGCGGTCATGGCGCATCACGCCGCGTTCCGCCTGCGTTTCGAAGCAAGGGCGGACGGCGGCTGGGACCAGCGTTACGTCGCGGCCTCGGCGCAGGGCAGCGATTTCGACATCGTCGACCTGTCCGCGGCCGAGGACCTCGGCGGCGCGCTGGCGCAGGCCGCGAGCGCCGCGCAGCGTGGCCTGGACCTGGCTGCAGGCCCCGTCGCGCGCGCGGCCTGGCTCGACCTGGGACCAGGACAAGCTGGCCGGCTGCTGTGGGTGGCGCACCATCTGGTCATCGATGCGGTGTCGTGGCAGATCCTGCTGGATGACTTTGAGACGGCCTACGGGCAGGCCCGTCGCGGCCAGGTGCCCGTCCTGGCGGCGACCGGCGCCAGCTATGGCGCCTGGACGGCGGCGCTGCGCGACTACGGCTATCGACCGGCGACGCAGGCGCAGCGCGAGCATTGGCGTTCCCTTTGCGGCGTGGACGAACCCGCGCTACCGGCGCGCGATCCGGCTGGTGCGAACACCGTGCGGGTGGCGCGTACCATCCACACCGTGCTGGACGCGGCCACCACCGAAGCGTTGCTGGCGCATGCCGCGCGCCGGCACCGTACGCACGCGCACGAGACCCTGCTGGCTGGCCTGGCGCTGGCCTTGTGCGCATGGACCGGACGCGACAGCGTCCTGGTCGAGCTGGAAGGCCATGGCCGCGAGGACCTGGTCGCGGATCTGGACGTGGCGCGCACGGTGGGTTGGTTCACGGCCTTGTATCCCGTGCGCGTGGCGCCGGGCGGTACCGATGCGCTCCGGGCGCTGGCGGCCATCAAATCGCAAGTGCGGGCCCTGCCCGACAAAGGGCTGGGCTATGGCGCGTTGCGCCACGGCGGCGACGGGCTGAACGGCCTGGCGCAGCCGCAAGTCACCTTCAACTACCTGGGTCGGTTGGATGGCACGTTGCGGGAGTGGTCCTGGGCCGCGGAGTCCGCGGGCCCGGAGCGCGATCCCGACAGCCCGCGGCGCACTTGGCTGGACATCGGCGCATCGGTGCGCGATGGCGCCCTGCATGTCGCATGGACCTACAGCAGTGCGATCTTCGACGACGACGCGATCGACGCACTGGCGCGACGCTATATGACGCGGCTGCGCGAGCTCGCGGAAGCATGCGCGGGATCGGCGGCGGCGCTGCGTGCGGCGGATTTTCCGCTGGCGGGCCTGGATCAGGCGCAGCTGGATGGCCTGGCGCCCGACCCCGCCGTCGTCGCGGATATCTATCCGGCGACCCCGCTGCAGCAAGGCCTGTTGCTGCATACGCTGATGACGCCGGGATCGGGGATATACCTGATGCAGGATCGCTACCGTTTCAACCGACGTATCGAGCCGGTGGCGATGGAGCGGGCCTGGCGATGCGTGGGGCAGCGCCATGAGGCACTGCGCGCCGCTTTCGCGTGGCGCGGCGGCCAGACGCCGATGCAGATCATCCACCACGACGCGGGTGCGCCGGTGGATGTGCATGACTGGCGCGGCCTGGATGCGGGCGCGGCGATGGCGCGCATGGAGGCCATGCTGCGCGATGAACTCGCGGCGGGCTACGACATGGGACGGGCGCCGCTATGGCGGGTCCGGCTGTTCCGCATGGCCGACGCGGATCGCATGGTGCTCAGCTATCACCATATCCTGATGGACGCGTGGTGCCGGTCGCTGTTGCTGGCCGATTTCTTCCAGGCCTACAAGGCGTTTCGCGAGGGCGGCGAACCGCGTTTGCCGCGGATCCGCCCGTATCGCGATTTCATCGGCTGGCTCGGCCGCCAGGATATGCAGGCCGCGCGCGGCTATTGGCGCGGCGTCCTGGCGGGATACGCAACGGTGACGCCGCTGCCCCTGGCGCCCAGGAGCCTGGCGGATCCGGCAGGCGATGTCGAGGCCGACATCGCCGCAGCCCCAGCGGCAGCCATCGATGCGGCCGTCGATGCCGTCGATGCCGTCGATCCCGCAGCCGCGGACGCGCTGCTGCGGCTGTCCACGGCCGAGACCGCGGCCCTGCAGAAGGCCGCGCAGTCCGCGCAGCTGACCCTCAACACCTACGTGCAAGGCGCATGGGCCTTGCTGCTTGCGCGCTGCGCCGGGGTCGACGACGTCCTGTACGGCGTCACCGTCGCCGGGCGTCCCGCCGATCTGGACGGTGTGCACGACACCGTGGGCCTGTTCATCAACACCTTGCCGCTACGCCTGGCCGTCCCGGCGATGGCCCGCGTCCGGCCCTGGCTGCGCGATATCCAGGCCACCAACGCCGCCATGCGCGAGCACGAACATCTGTCGCTGGCGGAAATCCAGGCACTGGCCGGTGACCTGCCGCGCGGCATGAACCTGTTCGACACGCTGTTCGTCTTCGAGAACGCACCGCTGGACAACGCCATGCTGGCCGAAGCGGCGGAATTGGGCCTGTCGGCCGATGGTGCCCGCACGCACACCAACTATGCGCTGACCGTGGTGGCGAAGCCGGGCATGGAACTGGGACTGCAGATCACGTACGACACCAGGCGCTTCAGCGCCGCCGCGATGGACCGGCTGCTGCAAACGCTGCGGCACGTCCTGTTGGAACTCGCCGGCCGGCCCGACGCGGTGCTGGCCGACATCGGCCTGCTGCCCGATGCCGAGCAGGCGCGCCTGCTGGCGCAGGGGCAGGGCGCCACGCCCGCATATCCCTTGGACGCCGGCTACGCCAGGCTGTTCGAAGACGCGGTGCTGCGTTACGCCGACCGGATCGCCGTCCGGTCGCGGGACGGCGCGTCGACCTATGCGGCGCTGGATCGCAAGGCGGAACGCCACGCGCACGTGCTGGCCGCGCATGGCGTGCGGCGCGACGATGTCGTCGCGATCCTGGCCGAGCGCGGCCTGGACATGCTGGCAAGCGTATTGGGCGCTTTCAAGCTGAACGCGGCCTACCTGGCGCTGGACCCCGCGCTGCCGCCGCAACGCCTGGCGCAGGTGCTGGCCTTGGCCGCGGTGCGCACCCTGGTGGTGTCCGACCAGGCCGCCACGGCCTTGGGAGCGGGGCTGGCGATGCTGCCGCCGTCCATACGGGTCGTGCATGGCGCGGCTTTTGCGGGCGACGCGCCGCGCGACTATCCGCGTGCGGCCGCGCATCCCGACCAGGCGGCCTACGTCATTTTCACCTCGGGATCGACCGGCGAGCCCAAGGGGGTGACGGTCACCATGCGCGGCATGCTCAACAACCAGCTGAGCAAGTTTCCTTATCTGGCGCTGGGACCGGACGACGTCATCGCGCAGACGGCGTCGCAGAGCTTCGACATCTCCGTGTGGCAGTTGCTGGCCGGATTATTGGGCGGAGCCTGCGTGCATATCGTGGCGGACGAGGTCGCGCGCGATCCCGCCACCCTGCTGCGGCAGGTGGCCGAAGCCGGCGTCACCGTGCTGGAGTGCGTACCGACGCTGATACAGGGCATGCTGATGCGCGAACCGGTGGCGTTGCCGCGCCTGCGTTGGCTGTTGCCGACCGGCGAAGCCACACCCATGGCGCTGGCGCGCGCGTGGCAACAGCGCTATCCGGATATCCCGCTGGTGAATGCCTATGGCCCGGCGGAGTGCGCGGACGACGTCGCGCTGTATCGCATGCCGGCCATCGACGATGATGGGCCGGCGGGCGCGGTGCTGGCCATCGGCCATGCCGCCGACCATACGCGTCTCTACGTGCTCGATGCGGAGCTGGCGCCGCTGCCCGCGGGCGTGGTGGGCGAACTGTGCGTGGCCGGCGTCGGCGTGGGGCGCGGCTATCTGCATCGTCCCGCCATCAGCGCGGAGCGTTTCGTGGCCGATCCGCTGGCCGAGGTGCCCGGCTCACGCATGTACCGCACGGGCGACCTGGCGCGTTTTCGCGAAGACGGCGTGCTGGAGTATGTCGGGCGCGTGGATCACCAGGTCAAGGTGCACGGTTTCCGGATCGAACTCGGTGAAATCGACGCCCAGCTGGCGCGCATCCCTTCCGTGCGGCAGGCGGTGGCCGTGACGTACGGCGACGTCCAGGGCGGTCGCCGCCTGGTCGCCTACGCGGTGCCGCGCGACGCCTCGTGCCTGTCCACCGAGGAGGCCCGCGATCGCTGGCTGTCGCACGCCAAGGCTGCCCTGGCGCAGGTACTGCCGGCCTATATGGTGCCGGCGCTCTGGGTGGCGCTGGAGAACCTGCCGCTGAGCGCCAACGGCAAGATCGATCGCAAGGCGCTGCCGGCGCCGGCGCCTGGCGATGCGCGGCGGTCGTATGCCGCGCCCGCCGACGACGGCGAGCGGCATCTGGCGCAAATCTGGTCGCAGGTGCTGGGCGTCGGTCAGATAGGGCGCGATGACAACTTTTTCGAGCTGGGTGGCCATTCCTTGATGGTCATGCAGGTGGTTGCACGCATCCAGCGCGAATTGCGCGTGGACGTGCCGCTGACCGCGCTGTTCGAGGCACAGACGCTGGCGGCGTTCGCCGAGCGCGTCGCGCGCGCCGGTGCCGCCGCGGCCGGGCAGGACGAGGCGTTGCGGCGCATGGACGACTTCCTGGATACGCTGGAGGCGATGTGATGGACCAGATCCTGGCGCGCCGCGTCGCCGGCAAATTCATGGCGCTGGGGCCGGCGCAACGCCGCGCGGCCTATCGACAGATGCGCGAGACGGGCATGGATCCGGCGCAACTGCCCATCCTGCCGCGCGATACGCCGCCGGTCATGTCGCGCGCGCAGCGGCGCTTGTGGTTCCTGTGGCGCATGGATCCGGCGGATGCCACGTATCACTTGCCTGGTGCGCTGCGCCTGCGGGGGCGTCTGGACGCCGGCGTCGTCCGTGCCGCGCTGGAGGCGGTGCGCCGCCGCCATGCCGCCCTGCGCACGCGCTTCGTCGCCGATGCCGAGGGCCTGGCGACGCCGGTGGTGGATGACGACGCCGCAATCGACGTCGAGCACGAGGACCTGCGCGCACTGGCCGTTGCCGACAGGGAAACGCGCGCCGAGGAAGTCGCGCGCGCCTGGCTGGCGCAGCCATTCGATCTGACCGCGGGGCCGCTGTTGCGCGTTGGCGTGATCAGGCTGGCGGAAGAAGAACATCTGCTGGTGATCGTCATGCACCACATCGTGTCCGACGGGTGGTCGATACGCCTGGTGATGGCGGATTTCGCGGCTGCGTATGCGGCATTGCTGTCGCAGGGCAGGGCACCGCTGCCCGTCGCGCCCGCGATCGCCTATACCGACTACGCGGCCTGGCAGGACGATCTGCTGGACGCTGGCGAACACGACAGGCAACTCGCGTACTGGCGCGAGGCCTTGGGCACGGAGCAAGGTGCCCTGCTACTGTCGCACGATTACCCGCCGCGATCCGGCGTTCGCGTGGCGGCGGCGGTCACCGTCGATCTGGATCCCGCGCTCGCAACCGGCTTGCGCGTGCTGGCGCGCGAGCGTGGCGACACGATGTTCATGTTGCTGTTGGCGGCATTCCAGGCCTTGCTGCATCGCTACACCGGACAGGACGATATCCGCGTGGGCGTTCCGGCGGCGGGGCGCCATCGCGCGGAGACGCAGGATGTGGTCGGCCTGTTCGTCAATACGCAGGTGTTGGCCGCGCGTTTTCATGCCGGGTCGACATTCGCGGACACCCTCGACCAGGCACGCGCGGCGGTGCTCGGCGCACAGGCGCATCCGGATCTGCCTTTCGATAGCCTGGTGGATGCGTTGCGGCCGGAACGGGGCGTGGACCAGAATCCCTTGTTCCAGGTGCTGTTCAATCATCAGCAATCGCAAGGGGGAGGTGCGATCGCCTTGCCCGGTTTGGCGTGCGAGACATACCCTTTGGGGGTGGCCGCGCTGCCGGTGGATCTGCAATGCGATACGGTGGAATACCGCGATGGACGTATCGCGTTCACGCTGCGTTATGCCAGTGACCGTTATGCCGAGGCAAGCATGCGGCGGCTGGCGGGGCATTATGCGGCAGCCTTGACGGCCATGGCGTCGACGCCGGGTATGCGCCTGGCCGACGCGCCCTTGCTGTCCGATACGGATCGCGACATGCTGCGCGCGTGGGGCCGGGGTGCGGGATTGGAGGATGGGCCGGTGACGCCGGCGCATCCGCTGCCTGCGGCCTGGCGGTCGGTGGGCTGGGACCGGCCCGTCCATGCCGTGATCGCGGCGCAGGCGGCCCGCACGCCGGACGCGGTCGCGGTGAGCATGGCGGTGGAAGGGCCGGTCAGTGTGGGCGACGTGCTCGCCGATGGGGCTGCCCGCATCGTCTGCGATGGCGGCACCTTGACCCTGACCTACGCGGAACTGGAACGGCAGTCGAACCGGCTGGCGCATCGGCTCATGGCGCTGGGCGTCGGCCCGGAGCAGCGCGTGGCGATCGTCGCGCATCGGCATCCGTCCTTGGTGGTCAGCCTGCTGGCGGTGCTCAAGACAGGCGCGGCCTATGTGCCGCTGGATCCGGAGTATCCGGATGACCGGCTGGCCTACATGGTCCAGGACAGCGCACCCGCGCTCGTGCTGACGCAGTCATGGCTGTCGGGTCGCGTGCGGTCATGGACCGATGCGGTCCTGGAGGTCGACACGCTGGACCTTTCCGGCGAGCCGTACCACACCCCCGACGTACCGGTGCACACCGAGCAGGCGTGCTACGTGATCTACACCTCCGGCTCGACCGGCCAACCCAAGGGCGCCACCAACCGCCACATCGGCCTGGGCAACCGTCTGGCCTGGATGCAGCAGGCCTACGGCCTGGGCGAAGACGACGTGGTGTTGCAGAAGACGCCCTTCAGCTTCGACGTATCGGTCTGGGAGTTCTTCTGGCCGCTGATGACGGGCGCGCGTCTTGCGCTGGCCGGCGTGGGCGAGCATCGCGATGCCGAGCGGCTGTTGGCGCGCATCGTCGATCACGGCGTCACGACGCTGCACTTCGTGCCGTCGATGCTGCATGCCTTCGTTGCCCACTGCGAATCGCAGGTGGCCACGGTGAAGGGCAGTGACGCCCGACAGGGCTATGACGCGTCGCGTGGCCACGGAACGCCGCCGGCCGGCGACGTGCCCCTGCTGGACGCGGCCCGGCAGGTGCTGCGTCGCGTCTTCTGCAGCGGCGAAGCATTGCCGGCCGAACTATGCGGCCGTTTCCAGGCCCTGTTTCCGCATACGGAGTTGCACAACCTGTACGGCCCCACCGAGGCGGCGATCGACGTCACGTCCTGGGATTGCGCGAACACCAGCGGCGCAGGCGTGCCCATCGGCCGCCCGATTGCCGGCCTGCGTACGCATGTCCTTGACGCAAACTTGAACGAAGTCCCGCCGGGCGTGGCGGGCGAGTTGTACCTGGGCGGAACAGGCCTGGGTCGGGGCTATCTGAACCGGCCGGCTCTGACGGCCGACCGCTTCGTGGCCGATCCCTACGGGACGGGACTGCGACTCTATCGCACCGGCGATCTGGCACGTTGGAACTATGATGGCCAGCTCGAATATCTCGGCCGCCTGGATCACCAGGTCAAGCTGCGTGGCCAGCGCATCGAACTCGGTGAAATCGAAGCGCAGCTGCAAGCGCAAGCCGGCGTGCAACAGGCAGCGGTCCTGGCGCAAGCGGGCGCGCCACCGGGCCCAGGTAATGCCGGTAATGCCGGTAATGCCGGGGTCGCCAGCACCGCCGGCACCGCCAGCACCGCCAGCGTGCGGCTGGTCGCGTACGTCACGCCAGCAGACCTGGACGCCGCCGAATTGCGGCAAGCCCTGGAGCGCAGCCTGCCCGCCTACATGGTCCCATCGGCCTTCGTCCTGCTGGACACGCTCCCGGTCACGGCCAACGGCAAGCTCGATCGCCGAGCACTCCCCCAGGCGGAATTCACCGCCACGGACCCCTACGAACCGCCGCAAGGGCAGGCGGAAGAAACCCTGGCCGCCATCTGGCGAGACGTCCTTGGCATCGACCGGCTCGGCCGCCATGACAATTTTTTCGAGATCGGCGGCGACTCCATCCTGAGCCTGCAGATCGTGGCGCGGCTGCGGCAGGCGGGCTGGCGCATCACGCCGCGGCAGATGTTCGAACGCCAGAGCATCGCGGCCTTGGCCGAAGTGGCGGTGCGCCTGGACGGGCAGGGCCGTTCCGTTGCTGGCACGTCCTCCGATGGCGCGTCCGCCGATGCCGCCTACGACGATGCTGCGTCTCCCGATGCCGCGTCCGCCGACGCCGCGCGTCGAGAAGACGCCAGGGCTGACACCGTGCCAGGCCAAGAAGTGCCACTGCTGCCCATCCAGGCTGGTTTCCTCGAACAGCCGCTGCCCACGCATAACCACTGGAACCAGGCGGTACTGCTGCGCAGCGACGCGGAGATCGATATCGACGCGCTGCGCGTCGCGCTGGCGGCCGTGGTGGCGCATCACGATGCGCTGCGGTTGCGCTACCGGCGCGAAGCGGATGGCCGCTGGGTCCAGCGCTACGTCCAAGCCGATACGGCTGCCGAGATCCGGGACGTGCCCGTCCGGGACGTGCCCGTCTGGGACGTGCCCGCGCGCGACGCCGCGCAGATCGAGGCGCACTGCGCGCGGGCGCAGGCCAGCCTGGATATCACTGACGGCCCCTTGCTGCGTGCCGTGCGCATGCAGGTGGCCGACGGAAGCTGGCGTTTGCTGCTGGTGGTCCACCATCTGGCCATCGACGGCGTGTCCTGGCGCATCCTGCTGGAGGACCTGCGCCTGGCCTATGAGCAGGCGATGACTTCGACCTCGACCTCGACCACGACCTCGGCTTCGACTTCGACTTCGAACACGACGTCACCGTCACCGTCAACGACGACGACGACGCCGACGACGACGCCGACGTTCATTCCGACGCTGCCCGCACGCACGGCCAGCTACGGTGCCTGGGCGCGCTATCTGCGCGAGCAAGCCGCCGCGCACCTACCCGACGCGCAGTACTGGCTGAACCAGCCCGCCGGCGACTTCCCGACGCCGGACCACGTGGGCGGCGCGGCGCGGCTATGCGACCAACGACGCATCCAGCTCAGCCTGACCCGCGAGCAGACGCACTCCCTGCTGCGGCAGGCGCCCGCTGCCTATCGTACGCAGGTCAACGACCTGCTGCTGGCCTCCCTGGCCGCGGCCCTGAAACACTGGCGCGGCGTGTGCGCGGTCCGCATCGACCTGGAAGGCCACGGTCGGGAGAGCGGGGTGGAGCCCGAGGCGCCCGACGTCACCCGCACCGTGGGCTGGTTCACGAGCATCTACCCGGTCGTCCTGGAGACGGACGGCGAGCCGGAACAACTGATCCGTCGCACCAAGGAACAATTGCGCGGCGTTCCGCGCAACGGCATGGGCCATGGCCTGCTGAAGCAATGGGGCGACCCATCCGTCCGCGACGCATTGGCGCGCGCGCCCCAGGCACCCATCCTCTTCAACTACCTGGGCCAGTTCGACGCCGGCGTGGGCGCTGGCGGCGACTGGCGTGTCGCCGCCGAAGACGTAGGCGCTGGCCAACTGGACAGCGCGCCCTTGTCGCACGCGCTGACCATCAACGGCCGCGTCTATGACGGCCGGCTGACACTGGACCTGGGCTACAGCGGCGGGCAGTGGGCCGAATCGACCATGCGCGACTTGGCCGCGTGCTGGACGCAGGCGCTGTCGTCCGTGATCGCGCATTGCACCGGCGGCGCGCAGGGCGTCACGCCTTCGGATTTCCCGCTGGCGCGGCTGACGCAAGCCGAACTGGACGCGCTGCCCATTCGGGCACCGGTCGACCAGTGGCAGGACATCTACCCGGTCACGCCCATGCAGGCCGGCATGCTGTTTCACGCCGTCTATGAACACGACGCTGCGGCCGGTAGCACGGCAGCCACCACCACGGCGGCCACCACCACGGCAACCACGAGCAGAGCCCCCGCCGCTGCCGATCAACCCTACATCAACCAGCTGCGCGTCGACGTGCGCGGCCTGGACGTGGCGCGTTTCCAGGCCGCCTGGGACGCCGCCGTGGCCCGGCATGACGTGCTGCGCACCGGCTTCGTCACCCGCGCGGGCGCACCCCTGCAATGGATCGTCCGCCAGGCCCGGCTGCCCTTCGAACAGCTGACCCTGCGCGGCGCCGCGAGTGATGTGGCCACCCAACTGGACGCCCTGGCGGCCGCCCAACGCGCGGCCGGCTTCGACCTCGCAAAGCCGCCCCTGATGCGCTGCCTGCTGGTGCGCGTGAACGACGACGCCCATCACTTCATCTGGACCCACCATCATCTGCTGATGGACGGATGGAGCATCTCCCAACTCTTGGGTGAAGTGCTCGGCGAATACGCGGGCAGGGCGATGCCGCGCCCGCCCGGGCGGTACCGCGATTATCTGCGATGGCTGGCGATGCGCGACGTGCATGCTTCGCAAGCCTACTGGACCGACCAGCTGCGCGAGCTGGAAGCGCCGACCCTGCTGGCCGATGCGGTGTCCGCCGCGTCCGACGCGCTGGTCAAGCCGACCGATCACGGCCCCACGAGCCGGTACGCCGCCTGGACGCTGAACCTGGACGACACCCAGTGCGGGACGCTGACGGATTACGCGCGCCGCGAACGCGTGACCATGAATACGCTGGTGCAGGCCGCCTGGTCGCTGGTGCTGAATCTGCAAACCGGCCAGGATACGGTGACATTCGGGACGACGACGTCCGGCCGTCCGGATGACCTGCCGGGGGCACAGCACGTCCTCGGGCTGTACATCAACACCTTGCCGGTCCTGGTGCACCTGCGCGCGACACAGGCGGTGGGGGACTGGCTGCGCGAGCTTCAGGCGCGCAATGTCCTTGCCCGCGAGCATGAACACACGCCCCTGTACGAGATCCAGCGATGCGCCGGCCAAGGCGGCAAACTCTGCCAGGTCGGCCAAGGGCTGTTCGATACGCTGGTCGTGTTCGAGAATTATCCGGTGGACCAGGCGCTCAGGCAGCCCTTGTCCGATGGCGCGCGATTCAGTGGCCTGGTGAATACCGAGCAGACCAGCTATCCGTTGACGCTGGTCGTGACGCAGCACGGCGGTCTGGGCCTGAGCTTCAGCTATGACCGCGCTCGGTATGACGAAGCCACCGTCAAGGCCCTGGGCCGGCGCTTGACCCAGGCTCTGTGGCGGTTGACGTCGATGGCCCGGCGGGAACTGGGCACGCTGGCCCTGCTGGCGCCGGAGGACGTTGACAGGCTCCGGGCATGGACCGATGGCGGGGCGCTGGACGATGCCCTGGCCGAATGGCGGAACCGGCCCGTCCATGCCGTGATCGCGGCGCAGGCGGCCCGGACGCCGGACGCGGTCGCGGTGAGCATGGCGGTGGAACGGCCGGTCAGTGCGGGCGACGTGCTCGCCAATGGGGCTGCCCGCATTGTCTGCGATGGCGGCACGTTGACCCTGACCTACGCGGAACTGGAACGGCAGTCGAACCGGCTGGCGCATCGGCTGATGTTGTTGGGCGTGGGGCCTGAGCGACGCGTGGCGATCGCCGCGCATCGGCATCCGTCGCTGGTGGTCAGCCTGCTGGCGGTGCTCAAGACAGGCGCGGCCTATGTGCCGCTGGATCCGGAGTATCCGGATGACCGATTGGCCTACATGGTCCAGGACAGCGCACCCGCGCTCGTGCTGACGCAATCATGGCTGTCGGATCGCGTACGGTCATGGACCGATGCGGTCCTGGAGGTCGACACGCTGGACCTGTCCGGCGAGCCGGACCACGCCCCCGACGTATCGGTGCACACCGAGCAGGCGTGCTACGTGATCTACACCTCCGGCTCGACCGGCAAGCCCAAGGGCGCCACCAACCGCCACATCGGCCTGGGCAACCGCCTGGCCTGGATGCAGCAGGCCTACGGCCTGGGCGAAGACGACGTGGTATTGCAGAAGACACCCTTCAGCTTCGATGTATCGGTCTGGGAGTTCTTCTGGCCGCTGATGACAGGCGCGCGCCTGGCGCTGGCCGGCGTGGGCGAGCATCGCGATGCCGAGCGGCTGTTGGCGCGCATCGTCGATCACGGCGTCACGACGCTGCACTTCGTGCCGTCGATGCTGCACGCCTTCGTTGCGCATTGCGAATCGCAGGCGAGCGCAGCGATGCAGGCTAGCGATGGGTCCATGCTGGACGCGGCCAGGCAGGTGCTGCGCCGCGTCTTCTGCAGCGGCGAAGCATTACCGGCCGAACTATGCGGCCGTTTCCAGGCCCTGTTTCCGAATACGGAGCTGCACAACCTGTACGGCCCGACCGAGGCGGCCATCGACGTCACGTCCTGGAATTGCTCGAACACTAGCGGGACAGGCGTACCCATCGGCCGGCCTATCGCCGGCCTGCGTACGCACGTCCTGGATGCGAACCTGAACGAACTCCCGCCGGGCGTGGCCGGAGAGTTGTACCTGGGCGGAACAGGCCTGGGCCGAGGCTATCTGAACCGGCCGGGCCTGACGGCCGACCGCTTCGTGGCCGATCCCTACGGGACAGGACTGCGGCTCTATCGCACCGGAGATCTGGCACGCTGGAACCATGAAGGCCAGCTCGAATACCTCGGCCGCCTGGATCACCAGGTCAAGCTGCGCGGCCAGCGGATCGAACTCGGTGAAATCGAAGCGCAGCTGCAAGCGCAAGCCGGCGTGCAACAGGCAGCGGTACTTGCACAGACCGGCGCGCCACCGGACCCCGGCAATGCCGGTAGTGCCGGTAATGCCGGGGGCGCCAGCACCGTGGGCACCGCCGGCACCGCCAGCACCGCCAGCACCGCCAGCACCGCCAGCACCGCCAGCACCGCCAGCACCGCCAGCACCGCCAGCGTGCGGCTGGTCGCGTACGTCACGCCAGCGGACCTGGACGCCACCGCCTTGCGGCAAGCCCTGGAGCGCAGCCTGCCCGCCTACATGGTCCCATCCGCTTTCGTCCTGCTGGACAAGCTCCCGGTCACGGCCAACGGCAAGCTCGATCGCCGCGCACTCCCCCAGGCCGATTTCACCGCCACGGACCCCTACGAACCCCCACAAGGCCAGGCGGAAGAAACCCTGGCCGCCATCTGGCGCGACGTCCTCGGCATCGACCGAATCGGTCGCCACGACAACTTCTTCGAGATCGGCGGCGATTCCATTTCCGTGATGCAGGTCTTCGCGCTGCTCCGGCAGCGGCATGGCGTGGACGCGGGCGTCCGCGCGCTGTTCGACGCCCCCAGCGTCGCCGCCCTGGCGCGCTCGCCGCACCTCCAGGCCCTGCAAGCGCCCGACGCCGCGCGCGCCGACCTGGCGGCAATCGACTCCCTATTGAACGAACTGGAGATCTAGACACATGGCATACGATCCGCGCGAACTCGCCCAGCGCATCGCCAGGCTGGATGCCCAGCCGCGGGCGGAATTGCTGAGGCGCCTGGCGGAGCAGGGCGTCGACATCGCCACGTTGCCCATCGTGCCGTTTCCCTCGGTCGAGCGCTATCCCCTGTCCCATGCCCAGCAAGGACTGTGGCTGACGTGGCGCCTGGACCCGCATTCACCCGCCTACAACATGGCGGGCCTGCTGTCGCTGGAAGGGCGCCTGGATCATCCCGCGCTGATGCAAGCCCTGGCCGATCTGGCGGACCGCCACGCGGTGTTGCGAACGGTATTCGTCGAGCATCACGACCAGCTCGCCCAGCAGGTCCTGGAGACGTTGCCGGATACCTTCCTGCCGGCGCGGGATGCGGCATCGTTCGACGTGTCCGGCCTGCCCGCGCAAGCACGCGAGACGCAGGCCAGACGCATTGCCGCCGAGCTCGCCAACCAGCCCTTCGACCTGGCTGCCGCCCCGGCGTGGCGGATCGGCCTGATCCGCCTGGATGAGCACACGCACTGGCTTTCGATCGTGGTCCATCACATCCTGGCCGATGGCTGGTCGCAGGATGTGCTGTTGAACGACCTGGCCGGTTGCTATGCGGCGCGCGTGGCGGGCCAGGCGCCCGCGTTGGCGCCGCTGCCCATCCAGTTCGGCGACTATGCCCTGTGGCAACGCGAGTGGTATGCGGCCAGCCGGTTGCCGGCGCAGCTGGACTACTGGAAGTCGGTGCTCGACCCCGCGCCCGAGACGCTGCGCCTGCCCCTGGACCGCCCGCGGCCGCGGCGTCGCGATGGCGTGGCCGCGGCCTGCCGTTTCACGCTGGCGCCCGAGACCGCCGCCGGCCTGCGCCGCCATGCGCGCGATGCCGGCGCCTCGCTCTACATGTGCATGCTGGCCCTGCTGAAGCTGACGCTGTCGCGTTATTGCGGCCAGGACGATATCGCGGTCGGTTCTCCGGTGGCCGACCGCACGCGCGCGGAAACGCATGGCCTGATCGGCTACCTGACCAATATGACGGTGTTGCGCACCCGCGTGGATACGCGGCGCGATTTCCGCGCCTTGCTGGCGGCGGTGCGGACCACGGTGCTGGATGCGCAGGCCAACCAGGATTGCCCCTACGACCTGCTGGTATCGGAACTGGGCGTGCCACGCGATGCGGGGATCAATCCCTTGTTCCAGGTCAAGTGCACCGAGCAGGCCTCCCTGAGCGCGATGGCGCACGGCCGTCTGGGCGATCTGGTCCTGCGCGGCGTGCCGGCCGCCACGGAGCATGCGCATTTCGATCTGAGCCTGGACTATACGGTGGATGGCGAGTGCGTCGAATGCGCGCTGATCTATGCCACCGACGTCTGGGATGCCGTCACCGTGGCGACGTTTGCCGATACCTTGTCGGCCTGCGCTGCCGCGGTAGCCACCGATGCCGGCCGGCCGCTGTCCATGCTGGCGCGGGCCGATGCCAGTCCGGTCATCGCCGGCGAGCACGCCTTATATCCCGACAGCGATGTGCTGGCACTCTGGACCCGCCAGGTAGCCTCGCACGGAGAACGCATTGCCGTGCGCGCGGAGGATCGCACGATCAGCTACCGCGACCTTGACGCGGCGGCCGGGCGTTTGAGCGAGCTGCTGGCCGCCGCCGGGGTGGCGGGCGAATCGCGCGTCGGCCTGCATGCCGGCCGTGGCTGCGAGTTCGTCATCGGCCTGCTGGCCATCCTGAAAGCCGGGGCGGCGTGCGTGCCGATGGATCCCGACCTGCCACCCGAACGGCTTACGCATCTCTTGTGCGATAGCCGCGCATGCGTCGTGTTGAGCGATGCGGGCGGGGCGCAGGCGCCGGACTGGCTGGGCGATGTGCCACGCATTGACTTGCGGGCGGATGCGCATCCTTGCGAACACCCGGGCACGACCGTGCCGGTCCACCCGGCGCAGGCTGCATATCTGATCTATACCTCCGGCTCGACGGGCACCCCCAAGGGCGTCGTCGTCAGTCGCGGCGCCCTCAACAACTACGTGCAAGGCGTACTCGCGCGGCTGGCGCTGCCGGACGACGCCGACAGCATGGCCATGGTGTCGACCGTCGCCGCCGACCTGGGCCACACGGTGCTGTTTGGCGCGCTCTGCGCCGGCCGCACGCTGCACATGATTTCCGCCGCGCGGGCGTTCGATCCCGACGGCTTCGCCGCCTACATGGCGGAGCACCGCATCGGCGTGCTGAAAATCGTCCCGGGCCATCTGCAGGCCTTGCTGCAGTCCGCGCGTGGTGCCGACGTCCTGCCGCGCCATGCGCTGGTGCTGGGCGGCGAGGCGACGGGCTGGCCGCTGTACGACCGCATCGCCGGCCTGGCCCCGGACTGCCGGGTCTTCAACCACTATGGCCCTACCGAGACCACGGTCGGTGTCCTGACCCTGGCCGTCGCGCCGGATGCGCCGCGCCAGGGAGATACCGTGCCTGTCGGCCGCCCCTTGCCGAACATGTCCGCATGCGTCTTGGACGACAACCTGGATCCCGTGCCGCCCGGCGCGGAAGGCGAGCTGTACATCTCCGGTCCGGCCGTCGCGCGCGGCTACCAGGGGCGGCCGGGGCAGACGGCGGAGCGCTTCCTCGCCTGCCCGCATGATCCGGCGCAGCGCATGTACCGCACCGGCGATCGCGTCAGGGTCCTGCGCGATGGCAACCTGGCCTTCCTGGGCCGTGCCGACGACCAGGTGAAAGTGCGCGGCTATCGCGTCGAGCCCGCTGAAGTGGCGACGGCGTTGCGCGCCATCGAAGGCGTGGGCGACGCCGCGGTCGTCCCTCGCGCGGAAGCGGACGGACGCGTGCAACTGCACGCCTACGTGACGCCGGCCGGCCGCGCTGCCCCGGCCGTGGACGGCGATCCGCATGTGGAAGGCCGTACGGATGTGGAAGGCCGGACGGACGTGGGGGGCGGCCCGGATCCGTCCGTGCTGCGCGCGAGCGTGGCCGCGCTGCTGCCCGACTACATGGTGCCTGCCACTTTCACCGTCATCGCGGCCTTGCCACGCACCGCCAACGGCAAGCTGGATCGACGGGCCCTGCCGGAACCCAGGCGGGCCGACGCCACACCCGACGACGCGCCGGTCGGGTCGGTGGAAGAAACCCTGGCCGAGATCTGGGCCGAGGTCCTGGGCGTGCCACGCGTGGGCCGCCAGGACAACTTCTTCGAACTGGGCGGCGACTCCATCCTCAGCCTGAAAGTGATGGCGCGCGCGCGGCGCAAGAACCTGCGCATCGCGCCGCGATTGATCTTCGATCACCAGACCTTGCAAGCCCTGGCGGCGGCGATTGCCGAGGCCGGTCCACGCGACACGCCGCCAGCAGCCGATGACGCCAGCCCGGCCGCGCCGTCCCGCCAGCAGCCGGTGATGTCCCATGCGCAGCAGCGGCAATGGTTTCTCTGGCGCATGGATCCGACAAGCTCGGCGTATCACGTCAGCGGCGCCATGCGTTTGCGCGGGACGCTGGACCTGCCGGCCGTCGCGCGCGCTTTCGATGCGCTGGCGGCGCGTCACACCGGCCTGCGCACGCGCTTCCGTCCGACGGCCGATGGCCTGGCCGTGCCGGAGGTGCTCGAACCCGCGCGGGTCGTCATCCGCCAGTGCGATCTGCGGCACGAACCGCCCGCACCGCGCGACTCGCGCGATCCGCTCGAATCAGGCGACACGCGCGAGGCACGAGACGCGCGGGCGCGCGACGTGGCCCAGGCATGGGTCGCCGAGCCCTTCGACCTGGAAACAGGCCCCTTGCTGCGCGTCGGCCTGATCACGCTGGACGATCGTGAACACGTGCTGTTGATCGCGATGCATCACATCGTGTCGGACGGCTGGTCGATGCAGATCCTGGTCGACGAGTTTTCCTCGCTTTATCGCGACTACGCACAGGGACAGGCGCCGCGGCTGCCGGACATTCCCGGCGAGTACGCGGACTATGGCGACTATGCGGCGCGGCAGCGCGCCTGGCTGGAGCAGGGCGAAGGCCAGCGGCAACTGGCTTACTGGAAGGACGCACTGGCCGGCGAACAGCCGGTGCTGCACCTGCCCGTTGACGCGCCGCGCCGCGCCGACGGCGTCTATCGTGCGGGCAGCCATGGCTTCGACCTGCCACCGTCGCTGGCGCGGGCGCTGCGTCGGACGGCGCGGGAGCGTGACGCCACCGTCTACGTGCTGCTGCTCGCCGGCTTCCAGGCCCTGCTGCACCGCTATTGCGGCGAAACCGACATCCGCGTGGGCGTCCCGATCGCCAACCGGCACCGCGAGGGCACCGAAGCCATCATTGGCTTCTTCGTCAACACGCAGGTGATGCGCGCGACGATCACGCCGGCCACCACGCTGGACCAGCTGGCCGCGTCGACGCGCGACGCGGCGCGCCAGGCGCAGGCGCACCAGGACCTGCCGTTCGAGCATCTCGTCGACGCCTTGCAGCCGGACCGGGCGGTCGGCCAGACGCCGCTGTTCCAGGTCATGTTCAATCACCAGCGTCCCGATTATGGCGCGCTGCGCGAGCTGCCCGGGCTGGAAATCGCGGACTATCCCATCGGTGGCCAGGCCGCCCAGTTCGAGCTGACGTGCAATACCGCGGAGCTGCCGGATGGCCGCATCGCCGTCAACCTCGTTCACGCCAGCGAGTTGTTCGACCCGCGTACCATCGAACAACTGGGGCGGCATTATGTGGCGCTGCTGGAGCAGATGACGCGGGATGCCCACGTTCGCGTCGCGCGCGCGCCCTTGAATGCGGATGCGGAGCTCCAGCGGCTGGCACGCTGGGGCGGCCAGCGTGGGGAAACCGCCAGTCCGGACGTGGCGCCGGCAGGCATCCATCGGCGTTTCGAGGCGGCCGTGCGCCGCCATCCGCATGCGCCCGCGCTGGCATGCGGCGATGACGTCCTGGATTACGAGACCTTGAATGCCCGTGCCAATCGACTCGCGCACCGGTTGATTGCCGCGGGTGTCGGCCCGGAAATCCGGGTCGGCCTGGCGGCGCGGCGTTCCGCCGGAATGGTGGTGGCCATGCTGGCCATCCTGAAGGCCGGCGGGGCCTACGTCCCGCTGGATCCGGACTATCCGGAAGAACGGTTGCGCTATACCGCGCGCGACAGCGGCATGACGCATCTGATGCTGCAAACGGAGCTCGCCTCCGGCATGGCGTGGCTGGAGGATGCCCTGCCGGCGGGCGCGCAGGTCATCAGCTTCGATCGGACCGGCGTGCACGCGCGTTGCATGGACCCGGCGGATGACGCCGCCATCGATGACCCGGACGTCGTCGTCGACGATGCCAATCTCGCCTACGTCATCTACACGTCGGGCTCCACCGGCCGCCCCAAGGGCGCGCAGCTGTGCCACGGCCAGGTGCGTCGGCTGCTGTCGGCCACCGATCCCTGGTTTGGCTTCGGATCGGGCGACGTCTGGACGCTATTCCATTCCTATGCCTTCGACTTTTCCGTGTGGGAGATATTCGGCGCCTTGTGCACCGGCGGCAAGCTGGTCGTCGTCCCGCACGACGTCAGTCGTTCGCCCGACGAATTCCTCGAACTGCTGCGCGCGCAGCGCGTGACCGTCCTCAACCAGACGCCTTCGGCGTTCCAGCAGCTGATGCAGGCGCCAGGACTTCAGGGCCGCGCCGACGGCCATGGCCTGGCGCTGCGCGTGGTGATCTTCGGCGGCGAGGCGCTGGAACCGCGCGCCTTGCTGCCATGGATGTCCGCCTTCGGTGACCAGTCGCCCCGCCTGGTCAACATGTACGGCATTACCGAGACCACGGTGCACGTCACGTATCGGCCGATCACGCTGGCCGATGCGGATACCGGCAGCAGCCCCATCGGGATCGGAATTCCGGACCTGGGCCTGTGCGTGCTGGATGCGGAGATGGCGCCGGCACCCATAGGCGTGCCGGGTGAGCTGTACGTCAGTGGCGCCGGCCTGGCGCGCGGCTATCTGAACCGTCCTGGCCTGACCGCGGAACGCTTCGTCGCGCATCCCGATGGCAATGGCGAGCGGCTGTATCGCACCGGCGACATGGCGCGCTGGACGCATGATGGCCAGCTGGAATACCTGGGCAGGCTGGATCAGCAGGTGAAAATCCGCGGCTTTCGGATCGAGCTGGGCGAAATCGAAGCGCGCTTGCTGGCGCAGGCCGGTGTCCGGCAGTGCGCGGTGCTGGCGCAAACCGGCACGGAGGAAGGCCAGGGTGGGGACCACGCCCGCCTGGTCGCCTATGTCACGCCCGCGAACCTGGATCCCGCCATGTTGCGCCAGGCATTGGAGCGGGAGCTGCCGGCATACATGGTGCCGGCCGCCATCGTCGCGCTGGACGCCTTGCCCGTCACGGCCAACGGCAAGCTGGACCGTAAGGCGCTGCCCCGGGCACGTTTCGAGTCCGGCCAGGACCATGAGGCGCCGCTGGGGCCGGTGGAGGAAGCCCTTGCCGATACCTGGCGCAAGGTGCTGGGCATCGGCCGGCTCGGCCGCCATGACAATTTTTTCGAGATCGGCGGCGACTCCATCCTGAGCCTGCAGATCGTGGCGCGGTTGCGGCAGGCGGGCTGGCGCGTCACGCCTCGGCAGATGTTCGAACGCCAGAGCATCGCGGCCTTGGCGGAGGTGGCGGTGCGCCTGGACGGGCAGGGCCGTTCCGTTGCTGGCGCGCCCGCCGCTGGCACGTCCGCCGCGGGCACGTCCGCCGCGGGCACGTCCTCCGATGGCGCGTCATCCGATGCCGCCTCCGACGACGCCTCCGCCGACGCCGCGCGTCAAGAAGACGCCAGGGCTGAGACCGTGCCAGGCCAGGAAGTGCCACTGCTGCCCATCCAGGCCAGTTTCCTCGAACAGCCGCTGCCCACGCACAACCACTGGAATCAGGCGGTACTGCTGCGCAGCGACGCGGAGATCGATATCGACGCGCTGCGGGCCGCCCTGGCGGCCGTGGTGGCGCATCACGATGCGCTACGGTTGCGCTACCGGCGCGAAGCGGATGGCCGCTGGGTCCAGCGCTACGCCCAAGCCGATACGGCTGCCGAGATCCGGGACGTGCCCGTCTGGGACGTGCCCGTCTGGGACGTGCCCGCGCGCGACGCCGCGCAGATCGAGGCGCACTGCGCGCGGGCGCAGGCCAGCCTGGATATCACCGACGGCCCCTTGCTGCGCGCCGTGCGCATGCAGGTGGCCGACGGAAGCTGGCGTTTGCTGCTGGTGGTCCACCATCTGGCCATCGACGGCGTGTCCTGGCGCATCCTGCTGGAGGACCTGCGCCTGGCCTATGAGCAGGCGACGACCTCGACCTCGACCTCAACCTCGCCTTCGAACACGACGTCCACGCCGACGCTGCCCGCACGCACGGCCAGCTACGGTGCCTGGGCGCGCTATCTGCGCGAGCAAGCCGCCGCGCACCTACCCGACGCGCAGTACTGGCTGAACCAGCCCGCAGGCGACTTCCCGACGCCGGACCACGCGGGCGCCGCGGCGCGGCTATGCGACCAACGACGCATCCAGCTCAGCCTGACCCGCGAGCAGACGCACTCCCTGCTGCGGCAGGCGCCCGCCGCCTACCGTACGCAGGTCAACGACCTGTTGCTGGCCTCCCTGGCCGCGGCCCTGAAGCAATGGCGCAGCGTGCGTGCGGTCCGCATCGACCTGGAAGGCCACGGTCGGGAGAGCGGGGTGGAGCCCGAGGCGCCCGACGTCACCCGCACCGTGGGCTGGTTCACGAGCATCTACCCGGTCGTCCTGGAGACGGACGGCGAACCGGAACAACTGATCCGTCGCACCAAGGAACAATTGCGCGGCGTTCCGCGCAACGGCATGGGCCATGGCGTGCTGAAACAATGGGGCGACCCATCCGTCCGCGACGCATTGGCGCGCGCGCCCCAGGCGCCTATCCTCTTCAACTACCTGGGCCAGTTCGACGCCGGCGTGGGCGCTGGCGGCGACTGGCGTGTCGCCGCCGAAGACGTAGGCGCCGGCCAACTGGACAGCGCGCCCTTGTCGCACGCGCTGACCATCAACGGCCGCGTCTATGACGGCCGGCTGACACTGGACCTGGGCTACAGCGGCGGGCAGTGGGCCGAATCGACCATGCGCGACTTGGCCGCGTGCTGGACGCAGGCGCTGTCGTCCGTGATCGCGCATTGCACCGGCGGCGCGCAGGGCGTCACGCCCTCGGATTTCCCGCTGGCGCGACTGACGCAGGCCGAACTGGACGCGCTGCCTATTCCGGCACCGGTCGGCCAGTGGCAGGATATCTACCCGGTCACACCCATGCAGGCCGGCATGCTGTTTCACGCCGTCTATGAACACGACGCCGCGGCCGGTAGCACGGCAGCCACCAGCACGGCGGCCACCAGCACGGTAGCCACCACCACGGCAGCCACAACCACGGCAGCCACGAGCACGGCAGCCACGAGCACGGCCCCCGCCGCTGCCGATCAACCCTACATCAACCAGCTGCGCGTCGACGTGCGCGGCCTGGACGTGGCGCGTTTCCAGGCCGCCTGGGACGCCGCCGTGGCCCGCCATGACGTGCTGCGCACCGGCTTCGTCACTCGCGCGGGCGCGCCCCTGCAATGGATCGCCCGCCAGGCCCGGCTGCCCTTCGAACAACTGACCCTGCGCGGCGCCGCGAGCGACGTGGCCACTCAATTGGACGCCCTGGCGGCCGCCCAACGCGCGGCCGGCTTCGACCTGACAAAGCCGCCCCTGATGCGCTGCCTGCTGGTGCGCGTGAACGACGACACCCATCACTTCATCTGGACCCACCATCATCTGTTGATGGACGGATGGAGCATCTCCCAACTCTTGGGTGAAGTGCTCAGCGAATACGCCGGCAGGGTGGTCACGCGCCCCGCTGGACGCTACAAGGATTATCTGCATTGGCTTGCCACCCGCGACGCGAAAGCCACCGAGGCCTACTGGACCGGGCAATTGCGCCAACTGCAAGCGCCGACCTTGCTGGCGGAAACCGTATCCGCCGCGCGGCTCGCGCCAGACATGCAGCCGGAGCAGGACCGGTATGGCAGCTGGACCCTGGACCTGGACGATGCGGCGACCCAGTCGCTGGCGGCCTGCGCGCGGCGCGAACGTGTCACGCTCAATACGCTGGTGCAGGCCGCGTTGTCGCTCGTGTTGAGCCTGCATACAGGTCAGGACACGGTGGCTTTCGGGGCGACGACCTCGGGCCGCCCGGATGATCTGGCGGGGGCGCAGCACGTGCTCGGCCTGTATATCAACACGCTGCCCGTCCTGGTGCCCTTGCGCGCGACGCAGACGGTCGGAGACTGGCTGCGCGAACTCCAGGCGGGCAACGTTGCCGCGCGCGAGCACGAGCATACGCCGCTGTATGCGATACAACGCTGGGCAGGCCTGGGTGGACAGGCCCTGTTCGACACGCTGCTGGTGTTCGAAAATTACCCCGTCGATGAGGCATTGGCCCAACCCTTGCCCGGCGACGTGCGATTCAGCGGACTGGCGACGACGGAGCAGACCAGCTATCCGTTGACGGTGGTCGTCTCGCATCGGGACCACCTGTATCTGCGCCTGGGGCATGACCGGCTGTCGTTCGGCGATGCGGAAGCGGAAATGCTGGGGCGTCGCTTGCTGCGGACGCTGTCGCTGTTGGCGGCCGATGGCGAAGCGGGTCTGGGGACGTTGGCATTGCTGGCGGACCAGGAAGGCGATGCATTGCGTTCGTGGATGGTCGGCGGGCCGCTCGCCGAGGCACTGGCGGGATGGCGGGACCGGCCCGTCCACGCCGTGATCGCGGCGCAGGCGGCCCGCACGCCGGATGCTGTCGCGGTGAGTATGGCGGTGGATGAGCAGGGTAGTGCGGGCGGCACGTTGACCCTGACCTACGCGGAACTGGAGCGGCAGTCGAACCGGCTGGCGCATCGGCTGATGTCGTTGGGCGTGGGGCCTGAGCGACGCGTGGCGATCGCCGCGCATCGGCATCCGTCGCTGGTGGTCAGCCTTCTGGCGGTGCTCAAGACCGGCGCGGCCTATGTGCCGCTGGATCCGGAGTATCCGGATGACCGGCTGGCCTACATGGTCCAGGACAGTGCGCCCGCGCTGGTGTTGACGCAATCGTGGCTGTCGGACCGCGTGCGGTCATGGACCGATGCGGTCCTGGAGGTCGACACGCTGGACCTTTCCGGCGAGCCGTACCACACCCCCGACGTACCGGTGCACACCGAGCAGGCGTGCTACGTGATCTACACCTCCGGCTCGACCGGCAAGCCCAAGGGCGCCACCAACCGCCACATCGGCCTGGGCAACCGCCTGGCCTGGATGCAGCAGGCCTACGGCCTGGGCGAAGACGACGTGGTATTGCAGAAGACACCCTTCAGCTTCGATGTATCGGTCTGGGAGTTCTTCTGGCCGCTGATGACAGGCGCGCGCCTGGCGCTGGCCGGCGTGGGCGAGCATCGCGATGCCGAGCGGCTGTTGGCGCGCATCGTCGATCACGGCGTCACGACGCTGCACTTCGTGCCCTCGATGCTGCACGCCTTCGTTGCCCACTGCGAATCGCAGGTGGCCACGGTGAAGGGCAGTGACGCCCGGCAGGGCCATGACGCGTCGCGTGGCCAGGGAACGCCGCCGGCCGGCGACGTGCCCGTGCTGGACGCGGCCCGGCAGGTGCTGCGCCGCGTCTTCTGCAGCGGCGAAGCATTGCCGGCCGAACTATGCGGCCGTTTCCAGGCCCTGTTTCCGAATACGGAGCTGCACAACCTGTACGGCCCGACCGAGGCGGCCATCGACGTCACGTCCTGGGATTGCGCGAACGCCAGCGGCACAGGCGTGCCCATCGGCCGCCCGATTGCCGGCCTGCGTACGCATGTCCTTGACGCAAACTTGAACGAAGTCCCGCCGGGCGTGGCGGGCGAGTTGTACCTGGGCGGCACGGGCCTGGGTCGGGGCTATCTGAACCGACCGGGCCTGACCGCCGATCGCTTCGTGGCCGATCCCTACGGGACAGGACTGCGGCTCTATCGCACCGGGGATCTGGCACGTTGGAACCATGAAGGCCAGCTCGAATACCTCGGCCGCCTGGACCACCAGGTCAAGCTGCGCGGCCAGCGCATCGAACTCGGTGAAATCGAAGCGCAGCTGCAAGCGCAAGCCGGCGTGCAACAGGCAGCGGTCCTGGCGCAAGCGGGCGCGCCACCGGGCCCAGGTAATGCCGGTAATGCCGGGGTCGCCAGCACCGTGGGCACCGCCGGCACCGCCAGCACCGCCAGCGTGCGGCTGGTCGCGTACGTCACGCCAGCAGACCTGGACGCCGCCGAATTGCGGCAAGCCCTGGAGCGCAGCCTGCCCGCCTACATGGTCCCATCCGCTTTCGTCCTGCTGGACAAGCTCCCGGTCACAGCCAACGGCAAGCTCGATCGCCGAGCACTCCCCCAGGCGGAATTCACCGTCACGGACCCCTACGAACCCCCGCAAGGCCAGGCGGAAGAAACCCTGGCCGCCATCTGGCGCGACGTCCTCGGCATCGACCAAATCGGTCGCCACGACAACTACTTCGAAGTCGGCGGCGACTCGATCCTGAGCATCCAGATCGTCGCGCGAGCACGGCAAGCCGGGCTGCGGCTCACCCCCCGGCAGGTATTCGAGCACCAGACCATCGCCGAACTGGCGAACGACGCCGTGCCCATGCCCGTGCCTGTGCCCACGCACGGCTTCGACGCGCCAGTGCCGCCGGCCGCAGCCGCGCCGGCCCCTGGTATGTCGACCGCCGTGTCGCAGGGCATGGCCTCCAGGAACCCGCCCGTCCGCCAGACCCTGGCCGATCACCCCGGCACACCCGCCGCCGCGACGCTGGGCCTGGCCGATGCCGGCATCGAAGATGTCCACTCCCTTTCGCCGACACAGGAAGGCATGCTGTTCCACTCGATCGAGGCGAACGGCAAAGCCCTTTACGTGAACCAGATCAGCGTCCGCGTGCACGGCGCCGACGCGCAACGCCTGGCCGACGCATGGGCGGCGATGGTGGCGCGCCATCCTACCTTGCGCACCTCCTTCCTGTGGCAAGCCGGCATGGACCGCCCGTTGCAGATTGTCCATCGCCACGTCGACCCCCAGGTCCGCGTCCTCGATTGGCGCGGCCGCCCGGATCTGCCGGAGCAACTGGCCGCCCACGCGGCAGCCGAGGCGCAAGCCATCGATCTCGCGCGCCCGCCGCTATCTCGCCTGGCCCTGATCCGCCTGGACGCCGATACCCATCAGCTGATCTGGACGCACCATCACCTGTTGCTGGACGGCTGGAGCGCGTCGCGCCTGATGGGCGAGTGGCTGCGCGCCTACGGCGGCGATCCGCTGCCGCCCGCCGGCCCGGCCTACGGCCGCTACGTGCGATGGCTGGCTGGCCAGGATCGCCAGGCCAGCGAGCGCTTCTGGCAGCAGGCGCTGCGGTCCCTGGACGGTCCGACGCTGCTGGGGCAGTGCCCCGGCGCTCGCCAGCAACCGGGCGCGGAAGGCTATGCGCGCATCTACACCCGCCTGGACGCCGCGCGCACCGCCAGCCTGCGGCAATTCGCCCAGTCCCAGCGCGTCACGCTGAACACGGTGATCCAGGCAGCCTGGGGACTGCTGTTGCAGCGCTGCGCCGGCAAGGACACGGTCGTGTTCGGCGCCACGGTATCGGGGCGTCCCGCCGCCCTGGAAGGGGTGGAGGACATCCTGGGCCTGTTCATCAACACCATACCGGTGCCCGTCCGCGCGGCACCGTCGCGGACGGTGGGAGACTTCCTGCGCGACCTGCAGGCGGAAAACCTTCGATTGCGCGAACACGAGCATGCCGGGTTGGCGGACATCCAGCGGTGGGCCGGGTCTTCCGGCCGGCCATTGTTCGACAGCATCATCGTGTTCGAGAACTATCCGGTCGACCGCACCTTGAAGGGCCGCGAACGCTACGGACTGCGCTTCGAGGACAGCCACGGCGGCGGGCTGACCGGCTACGTCATGGACATACAGGTCGTCGCCACCGACGAAATCGAACTGGAGTACTGCTACGCCACGGCGACGCTGCCCGAGGCCATGGTGCTCGACCTGCGGCGCCAGATGGAGCAGCTGCTGCGCGAGATCGAGCGCGATGCGCGGGCGCCCGTGGGCAACCTGGGGTGGCTGGACGAAGCGGCGCTCGGCCATCTGCGGGACTGGGGCCGCGACGCCGGTCAGCCGCCCGCCGGCGAACGGGGCTACGTCCATGAGCTGATCGCCGCGCATGCGCGGCGGCAACCGGATGCCCTGGCCGTGGTCATGGATGACGGCGCGTACACCTATGCCGCCCTCGACGCGGCGGCCAACCGCCTGGCGCATCGCCTGGTGCGGGCGGGCATCGGCCCCGAAGTCCGGGTCGGCGTGGCGATGCCGCGTTCGCTCGACATCGTGGTGGCCTTCCTGGCAGTCCTCAAGGCGGGTGGCACCTACGTACCGATGGACCTGGATCATCCCGAGGACCGCCTGGCCTACATCGCGCGCGACAGCGGCATGGCGCTGCTGCTGGCCGCGTCATCGGCGCCGGCCCATCTGTCGCGCATCGGCGTGCCGGTGCTGGCCTGCGATGCCGCGATCACCGCGGGCCAGCCGTCCGGACAGCCTTCCACCCAGCCGCCCGGCCCGCCGTCCACCCAACCACGCGTGCGCCTGTCGCCGGACAATCTTGCCTACATCATCTATACGTCCGGCTCCACCGGCAAGCCCAAGGGCGTGGCGGTCAGCCACGGTCCGCTCGCCATGCACTGCCAGGCCACGGCGCGCATCTACGGCATGACGCCGGATTCGCGCGAGCTGCTGTTCATGTCGTTCTCGTTCGACGGCGCGCATGAACGATGGCTGACGACGTTGACGACCGGAGCGCGCCTGGCGGTGCGCGGCCAGGACCTTTGGACCGCGCAGGAATCACTGGATGCCTTGCGCCGTTACGGCATCACCAATGGCGCCTTCCCGCCCGCCTACCTGGCGCAGATGGCGGAACATGCCGCATTGCATGGCAACGCGCCGACCATGGACCTGTACGTGTTCGGTGGCGAGGCGATGCCGCGCGCGGTCTACGAACGGGTCCGTACGCACCTGCCGGCGCGCAGCTATATCAACGGCTATGGTCCCACCGAGACCGTGGTGACGCCCCTGATCTGGAAAACGCCGGCCGACGCCGGCTTCGATTGCGCCTATGCACCCATCGGCAAGACGGTGGGCGAGCGGCAGCTGTACGTGCTGGACGCGGACCTGCGGCCGGTGCCGGTCGGGCACGTCGGCGAGCTATACATCGGCGGCTACGGCGTGGCCCGGGGCTATCTGGGGCGCATGGCACTGACCGCGGAAAGCTTTGTCGCCGATCCCTTCGGGGATCCGGGCTCGCGCATGTATCGCAGCGGCGATATGGTGCGGTGGCTGCCGGACGGCAATGTGGAGTACATCGGCCGGCGCGACAACCAGGTCAAGATCCGCGGGTTCCGCATCGAACTGGGCGAAGTCGAGTCGCGCATCCTGGCGCTGCCGGGCGTGGAAGAGGCCGCCGTCGTGGTGCACCAGGGACCGTCCGGGACGCAGTTGGCCGCCTATATCGGCGCGGGCCAACAAAGCGCCAGTACCGGCACTCCCGGCACCCCCGGCGCTACCGGCACCACCGGCATCACCACCCCCGGCGCCCATGCCTTGGCAGCCCGCCTGCGCACGCAGCTCGCCGCGCAACTGCCGGACTACATGGTGCCCGCATCCATCACGGTGTTGCCCAGCTTGCCGCGCCTGATCAGCGGCAAGCTGGACCGGCAGTCCCTGCCGGCGCCCGGCGCGGCGGCGCAGCGGGAATTCGTGGCGCCGTCCACCGACGCCGCGCGCCAGCTTGCCGCCATCTGGGAAAACGTACTGGACGCCCCCCGCGTGGGACAGACCGACAACTTCTTCGAGCTGGGCGGCGATTCGCTGCTGAGCCTCAAGATGTTGAGCCGCGTACGCGCGCTGGCCCACCCGGACCTGACGTTCACGCTGCGCGACCTGATGCGCCAGCCCACCATCGCCGGCCTGCTGGGCCTGGACGAGATCCAGCCGCCGGCGCCGGTTCCGCTGAACGGCGGCCAGGGCACGCGCGCGCCCTTGTTCTGCGTGCATGCGGGCATGGGCACGCTTTACGACTACCAGCCGCTGGCCAGGGATTTCGACGGCATCCAGCCGATATACGGCCTGCCGTGCCGCATGCTGCTGGACGACGCCCACCTGGACCATTCCCTGTCGCAGATGGCCGACGATTATTGCGCCATGGTCGTGGCGGCGCAGCCGCAAGGCCCCATCCACCTGCTGGGATGGTCGCTGGGCGGCACGCTGGCCGCGATGATGACGCAACGCCTGGAAGCACAAGGCCGAACCGTCGCCTTTCTGGGCCTGGTGGATCCCTACGTCAGCGGGCTGGAGCAGGATCCCTTGCGCGACTGGCGCGAGGACCTGCCGGCCTATGCGCGGTTGATGGTGCCCGATATTCCGCGCGATCGCACCGCCGCCATCGACCTTGCCGGCGAGCCTGAATTGACGCAGGAGGCAGCCGCGTCGCGCCTGCGCGATCTGCTGGACGGCTCGACGGCCGGCCAGGCGGCCTTGGGCGCCCAGGAGCTTGCGCGCATCTTCCTGGTGGCGCGTCGCCTGCAGGCCCTGTCGCTGGAGGCCGGTCCCGTCGGCAAGGTGCGCGCGCGTCCATGGTGCTGGTGGCGCGCGGACCGCGATCCCGTGCAACGGTGGACGCTGTCGGCGCAGCTGGGCCACGCGACCGGCGTGGTCCATCGCACCTTGGACGCGGATCACTATGCCATCATCCGCGCCGCCGGACTGCGCGAGCAGCTGGCCGCCGTGCTGGCGATGGCATGCGACAACGGCGATGCCGCCGACGACGACGCCGAAGCAGCACTTGTGGCGGAGGACTTATAAGGAACGGGAATCCGAGCGTGGTTGGGCCGGCGCGAACGCGGCGGCCAACCACGCCGCGATATCGCGGCGTACCTGCATGGCTTCGGGAACGATGTTCCCCAGCCGCGCGAAATCGTGCACCATGCCCGGATACACCACGCACTCGGCGCGTACGCCGGCATCGCGCAGGCGTTGTCCGTAAGCCAGGCCTTCGTCGGTGAGCATGTCGCATTCGGCCAGGACGATATGGGCCGGCGCCAGCCCCGACAGGTCCCGGCACTCCAGCGGCGCGAAGCGCCAGTCGCGCGCGTCGCCGGCATCGCCCAGGTAATGCCGGTACATCCAGCGCAGCGTGTCCGCCTCCAGCAGGTAGCCCGTGGCATAGCGGCGGCGCGTATCGAAATCCTCGTCGGCGCTGGTGCAGGGGTAGAGCAGCACCTGCGCCGTGGGGGGCGCCAGGCCCGCATCGCGCGATGCGATCGCCAGGCCGGTGGCCAGCGTGGCACCCGCGCTATCGCCGCACACGGCCACGCGCGACGCATCGCATCCCAGTGCCCCGGCGTTGCCGAGCGCCCATCGATAGGCATCCCAGGCATCTTCCACCGCGGCGGGAAAGCGATGTTCCGGTGCCAGCCGGTAATCCACCGCCAGCACCGCGCACGGCGTCAATGCAGCCAGGTCGCGGCACAGGGAGTCATGCGATTCCAGGCCGCCGACACAGTAGCCTCCCCCGTGGAAGAACAGCAGCAGCGGCAAGGCGCCGCCGCCCGTCGGCAGGTACAGGCGCATCGGCAGCCGGCCGCCGTCCCGCCGCGCCGTGTTCAGCAAGCGGGTTTCGACCCGTGGCGAGCCGGGCGTATCCAGCATGGGCGTGGCGGCGTCGTAGTCCGCCCGCGCCTGCTCCGGTGTGCGCGTGTGCATGGGGCGGCCCGCGCCCGCCGCCACCATGTCCAGGAAGGCCGCCAGGTCGGGCTGCAGCGTGCTCACGCTACCAGCTGTACGACAAGGTGCCGACGAACGTGCGTTCCTGCCCGTAGCGGCAGTTCAGCGTGTTGTTGCGGCATACGATGGTCTCCTTGTTGAACAGGTTGATGACGTTCAGCCCCAGCCGCCAGCCGCGGATCTCGTAGTGCAGGCCGGCATCGAACAGCACCGCGTCGTCGTTGGTGATGGTGTTGGCGACGTCCGCGTAGGTCTTGCCGATGTACCGTACCCCCGCGCCCATGCCCAGCCCGCGCAGCAGGCCGGAAGGCAAGGTGTAGTTCAGCCATGCCGACGCCATGTGCTCCGGCGTCACGATGGGGATGTTGCCTTCCTCTGCCGGGTTGTTGCTGCTTTTCACGCGGATATCGTTGAAGGTATAGGAAGCCAGCAGGTCCAGGTTGCGCGTCAGGTTGGCCTTGCCTTCCAATTCCACGCCGCGCGAGCGGATCTTGCCGGTCTGCACGCTGAAGTTGACGTCCGTCGGGTCGGTGGTCAGCACGTTCTTCTGGGTCAGGTCGTATACCGCCACGGCCACATAGCTGTTGCCGCCCGGCGGCTGGTACTTGACGCCCACTTCGTACTGCTCGCCCTTGGTCGGCCGGAACGGCGTGCTGTCCTTGGTCGCGCCCGCCTGTGGCAGGAAGGACGTGCTGTAGCTGACGTAGGGGACGACGCCATTGTCGAACTGGTAGCCCAGCCCCGCGCGCCCGGTGAACGCATCGTCGTCCTGCCGCGTGGCGTCGCCGGCCAGCCTGTCCTGGCTGTTGCTGCGCGCCCAGTCCTGCCGGCCGCCCAGCGTCAGGATCCACTTGTCGAGCTTGACCTGGTCCTGTACGTACAGGCCCATCTGGCGGCTGACCTGCTTCAGGTCGATGATGCTGCCGGCGTCCGACGGATACGGGATATTCAGCCCGTACTGCGGATTGTCCAGGTCCAGCGGGGGCGCCGTGCCCTGGCGGTAGTGTTGCTGTCCGTCCAGGAACTGGTAGTCGATGCCGGTCAGCAGCGTATGGGCGGCAGGGCCGGTCTGGAATTTCCATTCCGCCTGGTTGTCAACCACGAAACTGTCCGCGCTTTCCTTGGATGCCAGGGCGTAGCGGCTGATCGTATGGCCGTCAGGCAGCATGCGCAGCGCGTACAGGTCGCGCTGGTCCAGCCAGCCCTTCTGGTAGCGGGCATTCTGGCGCACGGTCAGCAGCGAATTGAAGCGATGCGAGAACTGGTAGCCGATCGAATACTGCTCGCGATCGTACTTGTTGAAGTCGTAGTCGCCCACCAGCGTGTGCGTGGGATAGACCGGCCGCGACTCGCCGCCGGTGCGGTCGTGCTGCCAGTTCGTCAGCAGCGTGAAGGACGTGTCGGCGTCTGGCTGCCAGGTGAAGGCCGGCGCGATATAGCCCAGGTCATCGGGGTAGCGATGGCCGGAGCCGTATTTGTCCTGCGTGCCCGCGTCGCGCCAGATGCCGGTCAGGCGGTACAGGTACTTGCCGTCCTTGTCGATGGGACCGCCCAGGTCGAACTGCGCCTGCTGGCGGTCCCAGCTGCCGAACTGGATCCCGATGTCGCCGAAGGGCTCGGCCGTCGGCCGCTTGGTCACCCGGTTGACGATGCCGCCCGGCGCCACCTGGCCGTACAGCACGGAAGACGGGCCGCGGATTACGTCGATGCGCTCCAGCGCATAAGGATCCATGCGCATGCGGATCTGGTCATACGGCATCTGGCTCAGGCCGTCGCGATAGTCGCCGCTGATCTTGGCGTCGAAGCCGCGCAGCACGATCCAGTCGTTGCGGACATCGTTGCCGCCGAAATTGTTGACCTGCACGCCCGGCACGTACTGCACCGCCTGGGCGACGCTCAGGTCATTGCGGTCGCGCATTTCCTGCTGGGTCACGACCGATATGGACTGCGGGATCTCGCTCAGCGGCGTATTGGTCTTGGAGCCCGTCATCGAGTCGGTGGCGACGTAGCCGCTGGTCGGCCCGGTCACCGGGTTCTGCGCCGAGCCGGTGACGTTGACCACCGGGAGGGTGGTGGTCGACGCGGCCGGCGCCTGCTGCGCCTGTTTCCCCTGTTGCGTCTGTGGTGCCTGTTGCGCCTGGACGGCTGCCGTTGCGCCCAGCCCCAACAGCAAGGAAGTACCTAGCAGCGGTCGTCGAAAAGGAAAGGAAAGAACCCCGGTCAGCAGCGTTTTGTTTTGTTTTTTCATAATGGTCGTAGTGTGAAGAATCCCCTGGACTTGCCGGCGGAGCCGGCGTCAGACCGCGGGAGCGAGTGCCGGCGGCCCGGCGGCGATCTGCGCCGGGGCCGGTGTGCCCATCACGTTCGCCGGCGCCGACAGCGCCGCGCGTACGGACAGGGAAAAGATGTCGAAGACCCGGTCGATCTGGGCTTCTGAGATGATCAGCGGCGGCAGGAAGCGCACCACGCTGCCGTGCCGGCCGCCCAGCTCGACGATCAGCCCGCGCCGCAGGCATTCCGCCTGCACCGCACCGGCCAGCGTGGGATGCGCGGGAGGCGCCGCCCGCAGCGTCGCGCCAAGACCGGAAGCAGCCGCGTCCGCCGCGTCAACGGTATCCACCGGGCCTACGGCGACGTCCGCCCTCGGGCCGCGCGCATCGGCATCGGGCCGCACCAGCTCAACGCCCACCATCAGGCCGCATCCCCGCACGTCGCCTATCTGCGGCACGTCGCGCTGCAGTTGCCGCAGCAGGCCCAGCAGGCGCAGCCCCATGGCACCGGCGTGCTCCGCCAGCGGTTCCGCGCGCAGCACGCGCATGGTGGCCGATCCCGCCGCCATCGCCAGCTGGTTGCCGCGGAACGTGCCGGCGTGCGTGCCGCCGCTCCACAGGTCCAGCTCCTTGCGATAGACGACCACCGCCAGCGGCAGGCCGCCGCCTATCGCCTTGGATAGCACGATGGCGTCCGGCACGATGTCCGCATGTTCGAAGGCGAAGGTCTTGCCCGTGCGGCCGAAGCCGCTCTGGATCTCGTCGGCGATCAGCGGCACGTCCGCGGCCGCCGTCAGCGCGCGTACGCCTTGCAGCCATGATGCCGGCGCGGGGATCACCCCGCCTTCGCCCTGCACGGCTTCCAGGATCATGCCGGCCGGCCTGGGCACACCGCCTTCCGGGTCGTTCAGCACCGAGCCGATGTAGTTCAGGCCGGCCCGCACGCCGGCCTCGCCTCGCAATCCGAACGGGCAGCGATAGTCGTAGGGGTACGGCAGGAACTGGACACCGGCCAGGGGTGTGTTCAAGGAACGCTTGGGCTGCAGGTTGCCCATCAGTTGCAGCGCGCCTTGCGTCATGCCGTGATACGCGCCCTGGAACGCCAGTACGTCCGCACGCCCCGTCGCGCTTTTCACCAGCTTCAGCGCCGCTTCCACGGCGTCCGTGCCGGCCGGGCCGCAGAACTGCACGCGGGCGTCGCGGGCGAAGGCGGGCGGCAGCGTATCGAACAGATCGCGCATGAAGCGGTCTTTCACCGGCGTGGTCAGGTCCAGCGTCAGCATGGGTGCGTCGTCGCGCAGCGCCTGTCCGATGGCCTCCAGCACGGCTGGGTGGTTGTGTCCCAGCGCCAGCGCGCCGGCGCCGGCCAGGCAGTCGATGAACACCCGGCCTTCCACGTCCTCCACGTAGATGCCCTTGGCGCGCCGCAATGCCAGCGGCAGCCGCCGCGGGTAGCTGCGCGCATTGGACTCGTGTCCGGCCTGGTAGCGCAGCAAGGCGTTGTCGCCCAGCTGATACGGCCGCGCCAGGGGATCGTGGCGCCGCGCCAGTTCGGTTTCCGTCGCTACCGCCGTGTGGGAATAAGCCATGGTCTGTGCCTCGCGCTATCGGTCAGGAGGTCAACGCGGCGCGCGCCGCGCGCGGGTGTCCGGCGGCCGGCGCGGCATCCGTGCGCCGCAGGGCCGCGCCGATCTCCCAGGAACGGATCGCCAGGATGGAAAGCAGGCTGTCGCTGATCCCGTGCGTGGCTTCGCTGCCGCCTTGCACATAGATCGCCGGGCGCAGCCTTTCATCGCCGCGCAGACGGTATTGGCGATCGGGTGCATAACCGTGCAGGTACCCGTCCAGCGGCGCCAGCAGCTGGCGGTGCTGGTCGCGTTCGTAGCCGGTGGCCAGCACCACGGCGTCGTAGCGCAGCGTGTCGCGCGTGCCGTCGTCCAGGTCGCGCAACACCAGGGAAACGCCGTCATCGTCGGCGTGCACGGCCGTCACTTCGCGCCGCCGCAGCAAGCGATGGCGGGACTCGCGGCGCACCTTCTGCTGGTAGAGCACTTCGTAGATGCGCTCGATCAATTCCAGGTCGGGCGCGGAGTAATTGGTGTGTCGCGTCTGCGCCAGCAGGGCGGCCCGGTCCGCATCCGGCCGCGTATACAGGTAGTCCGTGTGTTCCGCGTTGAACACTTCATTGACGAAGGGACTGTCGTCGGACGGCCGTATGGTGTGGCCGCGGATCAGCATGTCCACGCGCGGCCGCGCCGGATGTTCGTGCAGGTGCATGAAGATTTCCGCGGCGCTCTGGCCGGCCCCCACCACCGCGATGCGATCCAATCGTGGCTGCCGGGCCAGTCCGGAAAGGTAGGTGCTGGTGTGGAAGACCCGCCCATCCCCCAACACCCCGGTAAAGACCTCGGGTATGTGCGCGCGTCCTCCCACGCTGATCACCAGGTTGCGCGCCAGGCGCTCGCGCGGCCGGCCGTCGGCGGCCAGCGACCGCACGCGCAGCAGCTCGACGACGCCGTGGGCGGATTCGGGCTGCACGTCCAGCACCTGCTCGCCGTAGGTGCAGCAATGGTCGAAATGGCCGGCGGCCCAGGCCAGGTAGTCGTTGAACTCCTGGCGGCTGGGAAAGAAGGTCTTCAGGTTGATGAAGTCCTGCAGGCGGCCCTTGTCGTGCAGATAGCTCAGGAAGGAATAAGGGCTGGCCGGATTGCGCAGCGTCACCAGGTCCTTCAGGAAGGAGATCTGCATGTGCGCGCCTTCCAGCATCATGTCCGGATGCCAGGCGAAGCGCGGCTGCTTCTCGATGAACAGCGGCCCGCCTGGCAACGGGCCCGCCGGCTGCCCCGCGGGGGCGCGGACCGGCGCGCCGCGTCCATGATGCTCCTCCAGCGCGATGGCCAGCGCGATGTTCGAAGGTCCGAAACCGATACCGATCAGATCGTGTACGTGCATGTCGTCCCGTTCAGCTTGCCGGCGCAGCGACGCATTCGCCGGCCGGTCCCCTGGGTATCCAGAAACGTTCCGCGAAGAACCGTTCGCGCGACAGCGTGCCCAGCATCGCGCGCTTGTGCGGAAAATCGAAGGCCTTCTCCAATGCATAGCCGCTGCGCGCCAGGTTGCGCAGCATGCGCATGTTGTCGATGCGCGGTTCGATGACGAGGCGCTGGGTACGCGCGTCGTCCAGGAACAGGTAATGGGAGATCGACGGCAGCCACGCCGCCACGTAACGCGCCCCGCGGAACGCCGGCTCGCCGATCAGCACGTGCCAGCCGCGGTCATGATCGCGCGCGTCGCAGAAGGGCGCGATGCGGTCTTCCTTGGCCCAATAGGTTTCGAAATAGCCGAAAGGCACGTTGTCCACGCAGGCGATCAAGGCCAGCGTGTGCGGATCCTCGGCGCCACGGCGCAGGTAGTCACGGTGTTTTTCCAGGTCGCCTTCTTCCTGCCAGAAGGCCGCCACGTGCGGGTCGTTCATCCAGCGGTTCAGCCGCGCGGCGTCCAGGTCGGCGCTGGCGGCGCGCAGGGACAGCGTCGCGTCCAGCCACGGGATGTGACGTCGATACACCACCCCCGCCGGCTTGGGCGGGCGCAGCGGATGCCGGTAGCCCTGGGTCATCGTGTAGCGCAGGGGAAACGGCTGGAGCGGGCGATCGCCCAGCCATATCGGGGCGTACTGGTAGAACGCGGCGGCGGCCAGGCGCGGCGCGGCGCTCGTCGTGTCCAGCAGGCCTTGCAGGCGCAGGCGTTCCAGGTAGGGGAGCGGCGCGTCCAGCGCCACGGCGTCGGCCAGCGGATTGTGCGCGAAAGCCGCTTCGGCGGCGGCGAGCATCTGGTCGAAGGACGGCGCGGCGCTGCCCGACGCGGGCCATGCCAGCCGCGGCGTTCCTGCCTGATCCCTGATCTGCTCCATCGATGCGCTTCCTGCGTAGGGGGTCGCCGCCCCGGCGCGCCGGCCCGGGCATGTACTCTCTGGAGACGAATGAGAAAGGTTGCTGTTTAGTCCGGCACGGCGGCGGAGGTCCGGCGGTTGCAAGGCGCCAGGGGGCAGGCGTCGCAGTAGCCGTGGCCGGGCAGGCGGTAATACAGGCAGCAGCGGCGCAGCAGCGTGACGCGTACGCCGTCGTCCCGCGTGGCGTGACGGATGGGGCGGTAGAGCGGGTTGGGCGTTCCGTCGCCGAAGTGCGGCGCGTCCAGCAACTGGCGACGGTCCGGGCCGATGGTGGCGATGCCGGGCATGGCCTGGCCCAGCCGCGACAGCGTCATATCCAGGAAGCGTGCAACATTGCCCCAGGCGATGCCGCGCGGCAGGCGTGCATGGACGGCCAGGGCCTCGACCAGCGGATGCACGTGCTGGTCCAGCAGCACCGTGTAGCGCCGCAGCGTGGGCGCGCCGGCCATGGGTGTGCCGTCGTGCGGGACGGCAAAGCGCCAGGCCGCGCCATCACGCGACCAGCGGGGCGAAATCTCGGCCGCGCCGACAGGCAGCACGCGGCCCAGCACGCTCGCGGCCGCGGCGACCGGCGGGATCAGGTGTTCGAAATATCCCAGGCTCCACACGGCGGCGACCGCCATCCGGTCCGTGCTGCCGAAATGGCGGGCCTGGGCGTCCAGCAGGCGGGGCAGGGCATGCGGGTCGGCCAGAATCTGGGCCAGGGTGGGCCCGCTCGCCGTCCCGGGCACGCCGTCGGCGCCCGACCCGTGCCCGGCGCCGACGTGCAGGACCACGCGGCGCGCATGGCGCCCCAGGCCGGCGGCATACAGGGGGACCAGGGATGGAATCAGGCGGTGCGGCACATCGGCGCGGATGTCGTGGCGGGAAGAGGATGGGGGCTGGCGTACCGCATATCCATGCAGACGAATGGGGGCGACAAAAATTTAGTGCCCGCCGGCACCGGCATGCGAAGGCGACGTCGAGCTCCGGCGCGATACGGGGACCCTCCGGCCCGGGGGCCGACATGGCGGCGAGCTAAATCTCCCCGCCCCTGGATCGTCACCTTGGCATGGACGTCCCATTCGGCAGGTGGCCCGCTTGATCAAACAGCTGCTCGTGAAAACCCGCGGCCTGCTGGCGCTGGCGACGCTGGCCAGCATAGGCGCGGGCGCGGCCAGCGTCCTGCTGGTCGCCCAGATCAACATCGCCCTGACCGCGACCGCCGCCGACCGCGCGCAGCTGGCATGGCGCTTCGCCCTGACCGCCGTGCTCGTCATGGTTTTCCGCATGGCCGCCGCATTGCTGTTCGAGCGGCTCAGCCAGCGCACGCACGCGGACCTGCGCCGCCATATCGCCGAGCGGGCCGTGCATGCCGACTACGCCGCGCAGGAACGCGTGGGCGCCGATCGCCTGCAGTCGGCGCTGACCGAGCACAGCGCCAACGTGGCGCAGTATTTCGTCAGCCTGCCCGCCATCCTGACGAATACGGTCATCGTGGCAGGATGCCTGGTCTACATGGCCATGCTGTCATGGCCGGTCTTCCTGGCCGCGCTGCTGGTGGTCGGGCTGGGCTCCCTGGGATATCACCTGGCGCACCTGCGGGCCATCCGCCACCTGGAGTCCGCCTCGCGCCACCAGGACGCGCTGTTCGGCCATTTCCGCGCGATCAGCGGCGGCGCCAAGGAATTGCGGTTGAACGCCGCCAAACGCCAGGCCTTCCTGTCCGGCATGCTGAACGCCGCCATCGAAGCCGTGCGCCGGGCGCGCACGCGCGGCATGTCCATCTTCGTGGTGTCGGCCAGCTGGAGCAGCTTCCTGATCTATGCCTTCATCGGGCTGGTGTTGTTCGTGCTGGCGGCGGGCGAGCCCGACCAGCAACGCGTCATGACGGGTTTCGCCCTGCTGTTCCTTTACATGGTGGCGCCGCTCGAAGCCCTGCTGCTGAACATCCCGCGCGCCAACCTGGCCAAGGTGGCGGCGCGGCGCATCGCCGAATTGACCGACGACCTGGCCGCCAACGAGCCTTCCGCCATCCAGGCCCCGCCGCCGGCCGCCGCGCGCGTGGAGCTGCGCGGCGTCCTGCATCGCTACTATCACGAACAGAGCGACTATTTTTTCGCGCTGGGTCCGATCGACCTGACGCTGGCGCCGGGCGAGATCGTCTTCCTGGTCGGCGGCAACGGCAGCGGCAAGACCACGTTGGCCAAGCTGCTGACCGGACTCTATCGGCCGGAGGGCGGCCAAGTCCTGTACGACGGCGTGCCGGTCGACGACGCCAGCCGCGACCGGTATCGCCAGGCCTTTACTGCCATTTTTTCCGACTTCCATCTGTTCGACCGCCTGCTGGAAGCGCCGCGGGATACGCTGGACAGCGATGCCAATGGCTGGCTGGCCAGGCTGCACCTGCAACACAAGGTGCAGGTGCGCGATGGCGCCTTCGACACGCGCGCGTTGTCACAGGGCCAGCGCAAGCGCCTGGCGCTGGTGGCGGCCTACCTGGAGGACCGGCCCTTCCTGGTGTTCGACGAATGGGCGGCCGATCAGGATCCGGTGTTCAAGCAGGTGTTCTACCTGGAGCTGCTGCCGGAGCTGCGGGCGCGCGGCAAGACGGTATTGGTGATCTCGCACGACGACCGCTATTTCGATGTCGCCGACCGCCTGTTGAAGATGGAAAACGGCCGCTTGTCGGAAGGCCCGCCGCCGGTACCGGCAGCGGCGGCACCGTCGCGCGATGCCCAGGCCACGGCGCCGGTATAGGCAGCGGGCAGCGGCAACAGCCGCAGTTCCAGCGATGCCAGCAGGCGCGCGTCATCCATGCCGGCATCCACGCATCGTATGCGTCGTGTTTCGTGTCGTGAGTCGCGTCGTGTGTCTCGGCTTGCGTCGCCGCGTGTGTCGGCATCCACGTCGTCGGCAAGCACCTCGATGCGCTGCAAGGCTTCCGCGATCCCCTGGCCCGTAGCCTTCAACGCGGCTTCCTTGCACACCCAATACCGATAGAACGCGTCACGCCTGGCCTGCGCCGCGCAGGCTTGCAGGGTCGCGCGCTCGCCTGGCGTGAGCACGATGGCCGACAGCGCGTCGACGTCCACTTCCGTCCGCCATTCCACGTCCACGCCGACCGCGCGCCGTTCCGACAGCGCGATCAAGGCCAGCGCGCCGGAATGCGCCACGTTGAAATGCACGTTCGCATCGCGCCACACCGGCCGGCCCGCCGGCGTGTAATCGAAGCGTATCGACGCGTCCGCGTCATCGCCCGCGAGCAGACGCTTCAAGGCCGCCCGGGTCAGCGCGAAGCGGGCCTTGTCCTCATGCCGGTGGAAGCGATCCAGGCGCGCCTGTTCCGCGTCATCCAGCAAAGCCAGTGCGCTCGTGGGCAGGGGCGCTTGCAGGTCCAGGTCCAGGCGCCATAGCCGCAGGTCGGGGGGCGCACGGGAAATCGCAAGGCGGGTGAGGGGGGCGGGCTCCGTGCCGGGCCGCCCGGTGGGGTGTTCGCTTGGCACGCCGTTCGCCGCGTCGATGTCGATGCACCGATTGTAGTGCGCCGATTGCAGTGCGGCGATCGTGGTGCGGCGCCCGCTGCGGCGATGCGCATGGCGCCGCGGCGGCCGGTGCCTACCGTGGCGTCAGCGCGCCAGGTACTTCCTGCGCGCCGGCTTGAGCACCGCGATCGCCAGCAAGGCCGCCAGGATATCCAGCACGATCGCGGAGTAGAAGACGGGATGCCAGCTGGCGGTCTTCTCGTGCAGCAATGCCGCCAGCGGACCGCCCAGGATCGAGCCTATGCCCTGCGAGATATACAGCCAGCCATAATTCGCCGTGGCGTGGCGCGTGCCGAACGTATCCGTCAAGGTGGACGGGAACAGCGAGAAGATTTCTCCCCAGCCGAAAAACACCACGCCCGACAACAACACGAAAAGCAGGGGATGTTCGCGCGTCGCCAACCACACCGCCATGGCGATGCCCTCCAGCGCGAAGGCCATGAACATGGTGTTCTCGCGTCCG
The DNA here is from genome assembly GCF_002119685.1 of Bordetella genomosp. 8. Lineage (NCBI taxonomy): Bacteria > Pseudomonadati > Pseudomonadota > Betaproteobacteria > Burkholderiales > Alcaligenaceae > Bordetella > Bordetella genomosp. 8. The sequence continues at coordinate 2,439,617 of NZ_CP021108.1, forward strand.
AACCTATCGGATACCCAGCCGAAGAAGGGCCGCGTCAGGCCATTGGTCAGGCGATCCACCGTCAGCGCCAGCGGCAGCGCCGCCATGCCGAACACGATCAGATCGGCAACACCGAAATCGCGCGCGAAGCTCGCCATCTGCGACGTCACCATCAGGCCGGACGTCGACATCATGGTCATCATCGCGAACATCAACCAGAACAACGGCTGCTTCAGCATGTCGCGCGGCGCGAGGTCGCGCGCCGAGCTACCCAACCCGCCCAGCCGCGACAGCAGCGCCGCCGCCGGCGCGTCGCCAGGCGACCGCAAGCCTTGCGCGGCGATCACGCCGATCACCGCGAACAGGGCGCCGAAGCGCCACAAGGTGTTTTCGAGCCCGCTGTCCGCCAGGGCGCCAGCGATGGGAAAGGTGGTCAGGATCGCACCCATCCCGTATCCGGCCGCGACCATGCCGGCGGCGAAGCCGCGGCGGTCGGGGAACCAGCGCACCATCAGGCCGACCACGCCGACATAGACGATGCCGGTCCCCAGGCCGCCCACCACGCCATAGGTCAGGTACAGCATGCCGATGCTGCCCGCCGACGCCGCCAGGATCCAACTGCAGCCGGACATCAGCGTACCCAGCGCGATCAGCCTGCGCGGACCGAAGCGGTCGATCAGGCTGCCCTGGAACGGCGAAAAGAAAGTCTGCAGCACGATCAGCAGCGAGAAGGTGACCTGCAGTTCGGACAGCGGCACGCCCAGCTTGGCGGACAGCGGTTTGGTGAACAGCGTCCAGACGTACTGCGGACTCGAAATGGCCATCATGCAGACCAGTCCAAGCAGTAATTGGGTCCAGCGGTTGCTCAGGATACCTTTGGAACTATCGAGTGCGGCTTCTGCGGATACGCTCATGATGGGGCTCCAGGCCGGTTGGTCTGGAGGTGATCCCATGCAAAGCCTGTGCCAGGTGCACGGCGCCGGTCTACCCGAGCGCCATAGCTTGCCTGCACAGTCGGCGCCCCGCGACGTGGCGCGAGATGGTGCGCCCATGCCCACGCATGGTGCGCCGCCGGCCGTCGCGGCGGCCGGCTCCTACCAGCCGCGGAAGCGCGGCCAGTGGGCGGCCACCCGGCCCGAGTCGTCCTGGATGACGTGGTAGCTGTCATGCTGCGCGCCTGTCGCGCAGGCATGGTTCGGCAGCACGCGCACCATGGCGCCCAGCGGCAGGTCGGGCAGGGTGGCGGTACTGCCCGGGCGCAAGGCGAGTATGCCCTGCTCCTGGTTGGTTTCGCGCATCACCAGGTCCGGATAAGGCTTGCCGGCGATATCGCAGACCACGCCGTAGTATTGGTCCACCTTCTGCCTGGCCGTACCGCGGTCGCGCGACATCGCCATCCAGCCGGCGTCGACGAGTATCCAGCCCTTGTCTTCCTGATGGCCGATGACGGTGGTCAGGACGCTCAACGCGATGTCGTCCTGGCTGCATACGCCCAGCCCGGCCATGAACAGATCGAAGAAAACGAACACGCCGGCGCGCAGTTCCGTCACGCCGCTCAGGTCGCGGCTGAACAGTGCCGTGGGCGTGGATCCCACGCTGACCACCGGGCAAGGCAGGCCGGCATCGCGCAAGGCCTGCGCGCATGCCACGGCGCCACCACGTTCCTGTTCGGCCATCGCTTCGATGGCTTGCGTGCTCGTGCAGTTGTAGGATTCGCCGGCATGCGTCATCACCCCGCGCAGCTCCGCGCCTTCTTCATGCAAGGCGCGGCCGATCGCCAGCAGGCGATCGGTCTGGTCCGGCGCCACGCCCGCCCGATGGCCGTCGGTATCGAGTTCGATCAGGCAGGGGATGCGCATGCCGCTGTCCCGCGATTTCCGCGCCACGGCCTGCGCGCCTTCGACGCTGTCGACCACGATGGTCAGGTCCACGCCTTGCCGGCGCAGCGCCACGACACGGTCCAGCTTGTTGGGCGCGATGCCCACCGCATACAGGATGTCGCGCACGCCGGCCTGCGCGAATTGCTCCGCTTCCTGCAGGGTGGATACGGTGGCCGGGCCTTCCGGCGTATCCATGATGCGGCGCGCGACATCGATCGATTTCGGCGTTTTCAGATGCGGGCGCAGTTGCACGCCCAGCGCATGCGCACGTTCGCGCATGCGCCGTATGTTCGCGGTCATGAGACGCTCGTCCAGCACCAGGCTGGGCGTTTCCTGGTCCCGTAGCAGGCGGGTGTTGCCCGCGTCGGTGTTCGTCAGGGTCATCGATCATGTCTCCATGGCAGGGCGCATCCGCACCGCGGGCGTCCATTCGGTATCAGGGTCCAGCGGCACGACCGGCCGCGGCAGGCGGCGGAAGTCGAAGCGCGACAGTATGGGGGAGGTCAGGCCCGGCGCATCCACGCTGTAGATGCGCTCGGGCGGAAAGAATTCATCGAAGGCGGCACGGAAGTGGCCGCGCGATTTGACCACAACGGTGCGCGCCGCGCCGATGTCCAGCCCGAACATCTCGAAGAAGGTGGGCTCGTGGCATTGATGGCGGTGGGTGATGACGACGATACGCACGCCTCCCACCGCGATCAGCGCCGACGGTCCCAGGTCGTAGCTGCATCCGGCCAGTTGTCCGCGCCTTCCCACGCCCTTGCCGTCACGCAGCGCGACGACGGTCGCGTCGGCCTCGAAGGGATCGGAATATTTCGTGGTCTCGCTGCGATTGAAGCGCGCGCGCAAGGCCTTGCCGACGCCCGCCGCGTGGGCATCCGCGGCCAGTTCGGGGTCGGTGATGACGCCGGCGATCACGCCCTGCGCGTCGGCCTGGATCAAGGCCTGCAACAGATACGGCGTGTTGCCGCGCGCGCCGCCGCCCGGGTTGTCGGCCACGTCGGCCAGCAGGACCGCATCGAGCGCGACGTCCTTGCCCGCGGAGACCGACAATGCAACCGCGTCTTCCAGCGACGTCAACCGGGGAAAGAAAGCCGCGCGGTCGCGCCATGCCGGCGTGACGAGATCGAGCGCGAGACGGCGCGCCAGGTCGGCATCGCCGCGCGTCGTGACCAGCACCGTCATTCCGTTCTTCGGCGTATCGCCATAGGCGAAACCACCCACCGCGGAAATGTTGACGATGCGGTCGTCGTCCAGCGCTTCGGCTTTCTGGATCATGTCGGCGTAAGGTCCCGTGCCGGGCGCGGTCAGCAGCTGCGTGGGCGGTGCGCACACGGGCATGCGTACATGCGCCACCTGGACGCGCAGGCCGGCTACCAGCTCGCGCAGCACGTCGGCGGCCTCGGCGCCGCGTTCGGCCATATCGATGTGCGGATTGCGGCGATAGGAAATCAGGGTGTCGACCTGATCGACCATGCGGTCGGAGACATTGGCATGCAGGTCGACCGTCGCGACGATGGGAATGGCGGGGCCGACGATGCGGCGCACCGTTTCGAAGACCAGGCCGTCGGGATCGTCTTCTTCCGTCGTGATGGCCGCGCCATGCTCGCAGATGTACACGGCGTCCACGGGCAGGGCGGCGCGCAGCCTGGTTTCGAACTGCGCCAGGGTGTCGGCGAAAAAGCCGTGCTCCACCGGACCGCCCGATTCGGCGTTGGCGAACAGGATGGGTACCGGCGTCCAGTCGCCCGCCGCATCCATGCGCCGCACGAAGGCGGGGATTTCCGGCGTCATGCGCGGCGCGGGGCTGCGCGCGTCGCGCAGCAGCTCATCGCCGGCCAGGTAGGCGCGCGACACGAAGTCCTCGCGCGTGGACACCGGCGCGTATCGGTTCGACTCGATGGCGAAGCCCAGCAGGGCGATGCGTAGCGGCATGGCGGCGTCAGTCCTGTTTTTCGATATGGGCGGCGGTGATCAGGTCGCCCCATTTGCGCTGCTCCGCGGCGATGAAGCGGGCGAAGTCCGCCGGCGTCCCCGGCGTGCCGGGCGACGCGCTGGCATTGGCCAGGTCCTGCTTCAGCGTATCGCTGACCAATACCTTCTGCAGCGACTGCGACAGGCGATCGATGATGGGTTGCGGCGTGCCGGTGGGAAACACCAGCCCGCCCCATGACACGTTCTCATAGCCCTTCAGGCCCAGCTCGTCCAGCGTCGGCATGTCGGGAAACAGCGGCACGCGCTGTTTGCTGGTGATCGCCAGCGCGCGCAGCTTGCCGCTTCTTACCAGCGGGTAGGCCACGGAGGCGTTCGTAAAAGTGTAGTCCAGGCGGCCGCCGGCCAGGTCGGACAGCGAAGCGGGGTCGCCGTTGTAAGGGATGAACATCACGTCGACGCCGGCCATCTGCTTGAACAGTTCGCCCGCCATCTGGCCGCTGCTGCCGATGCCGGCCGCGCCATAGGAAAGCTTGCCGGGCTCGCGTCTGGCCTGCGCGATCAGGTCGTCCACGCTGTGGATGGGTGAATCGCCGCGCACCACCAGCAGGTTATAGACGGCGAACATCTGGCCCACCGGCGCGAAATCCCTGGCGGCGTCGTAGGGCAGCTTGTTGAACAGCGCGGGGTTGACCGCCAGCGTATTGATGTTCCCGTAGCCCAGCGTGTAACCGTCGGGCGCGGCGCGCTTGACCTGGCTCATGCCGATGTTTCCCGCGGCGCCCGGCCGGTTCTCGATCACGAAGTTGGCGCCGGTATCCTCGGCCACGTGCTTCAGCACGATGCGGCTGAGCACGTCGGCCGATCCGCCCGCCGCCGACGCGACGATCACCGTCACCGGCCGCTTCGGCCAATCGGTATCGGCGGCATGGGCCGCGGAAGCCAGTGCGCCGCTGGCGAGCAGCGCGGATAGGGCATGGGCAAGGGTACGTCGCATACGAGCTCCGGTTGGAAACGAGGCCCCGCTGGGAGAGCGGCCATGGACGTCGACGCCTGTCCGCCAGGGGCAATGAGGTAAATCACGAGTGCCGCGAGTATGAACAGCGCGCTAAAGTCCAAGGTTAAGCGGCGCCGCAATCCCGGCTTAAGCCGCAACTTAATGGAGCAAGGGGTGCTCTCCAGCGAGGATCTGCAGTTCTTCCTGACGGTGGCGGCCGCCCGCTCGCTGGCGGAGGCGGCGCGCACGCTCAACGTGACGCCGCCCGCCGTCACCCAGCGGTTGGCCGGCCTGGAAAAGCGGCTGGGCGCGCGCCTGATCGAGCGTACCGGCCGGCACACGGCGCTGACCGACGAGGGCGACCTCCTGGTGGCGCGCGGACGCCGCATCTGCGCCGAACTCGGGCTGCTGGCCGACGACCTGGGCAGCCGCCGGCGCGTCATCGCCGGGCATCTGCGCGTGCTGGCGCCGCTGGGCTTCGGCCGTCGCTACGTCGCCCCGGCGGTCGCGCGCGTGCGCCGGGACTATCCGGAGGTCACCGCCACGCTGACCTGTTCGGACCGGCCCGGCCGGTTTGCCGAGGACAGCTGGGACGTCATGGTGCACATCGGCGAGCTTCGCGATTCCAGCCTGATCATGCAACGCATCGCTTCCAACCGGCGCATCCTGTGCGCCGCGCCTTCCTACCTGCGCCGCCACCCCGCGCCCGTGCGGCCGCAGGACCTGCGGGCCCACGAATGCATCGCGCTGCGGGAGAACGACGAGGACGTCACCCTGTGGCGTTTCGCCGGCCCGCGCGGGGACATCGCCAACGTGCGGATCGCGCCGGTCCTCGCCAGTACCGAAGGCGCCGTGGTGCACGACTGGGCGGTGGCCGGCATGGGGATCATGGTCCGCTCGGAATGGGACGTCGCCGCCGACCTGGGCGCCGGCCGGCTGGTCGCGCTGTTGCCCGAATGGCGCCTGCCGGATGCCGACGTCATCGCGCTCCTGCCTTCGCGCGAGGCGCGCTCGGCGCGCACCTCGCATTTCCTGGAATGCCTGCGGGCCGAGGTTCAGGCGCATCCCTGGAGCCCGCCTGGCTGACAACAAGCTGTCAAACTCGGCGTGCACCATGTGGCGATCCGCGCGGGGCGAATACCCGCGCATGTCCATGACGAATCAGGAGAGCCGGGATGTCCCGTTCCACCGACGAAGCCAAGGCCCGCGGCCTGTCCAAGGCGTCGGCGCCGGCAGGTAGCCGGCCGCCGAATACCGTGCCAGCCACGCCAGCCACCCCACGGCCCGGCCAGGCGCTGGACGACGTCCTTGCCCTGAGTCCGGCGCGCCGCGTGTGGTTGAAAACCGGCCTGGGCGCGGCGGCGCTCTCGATATTCGGCGTGCCGGCCCTGGCCGCGGGCCCGGGCGACGCCAATGGGACGGGGAATCCGGCGGGATCGCCATCCGCCGGCGGCAAGGCGGCGCCCGATGGGCTGGATCCCGCCCGTGACTACGCGGTCCGTTTCCAGGCGGTGGCCCGCTCGACGGCTGACCGGGTCATCGTGCCGCCGGGCTACGAGGTACAGGTACTGTTCTCGGCTGGCGATGCGGTGGAAGCGGGCTCCACGTCCTGGACCGAAGGCGAGTTCGCCACGTGGGAGCAGGCCGGCAAGCGCGCCGGTGGCGAACACGACGGCATGCATTACTTCGCCTTGCCCGGCGTCGATCCGCGCAAGGGCGGCCTGCTGGCGATCAACCACGAACAGGTCGACATGCGCGTGTCCTTCGCGCAGGAAAGCTTTGCCAACGGCACTTTCGACGAAAAGAAGGCGACCGCCGACCAGAAGCGCGTGGCCCTGTCCGCGGTGGGCGTGTCCGTCATCGAGGTCGAACTCGTGGACCAGGCATGGCGCGTCAAGCGCGATTCCCCCTACAACCGCCGCTACACCGGGAACAGCACCTATGCCGTGGGCGGACCGGCGCGCGAACGCGTCGGGGCCACCGTAACCGGCACGCTGAACAACTGCTCCAGCGGCGCAACGCCCTGGGGCACCTACCTGACCTGTGAAGAAACCACCTTCAACTATTTCGATACCAGCCAGCCCCGGCAGGGTTATGGCTGGGTCGTGGAACTCGACCCGCAGGGCAAGATCCTGCGGCAGGGCATCAAGCGCACGGCCATGGGCCGCTTCAATCACGAAAACGTCGCCTGGCTGGCCGATGGCGCGGGACGGGTGGCGTTCTACATGGGCGACGACAGCACGCCCGGCTGCATCTACAAGTTCGTGCCGGACCGTCCCTTCGATGCCGCCGACCGTGCCGCCAACCTGGGACTGCTGGATTCAGGCACCCTGTACGTCGCGCGGTTCGATTCCTCCGGCCAGGGCAGATGGCTTCCCTTGCGGCATGGCGCCGCCGGGTTGACCGCCGCCGACGGCTACCAGTCGCAGGCCGACGTGCTGGTCGAATGCCAGCAGGCCGCCGTGTCGGCCGGCGGCACGGTGATGGACCGGCCGGAATGGATCACCGTCGGGCCGCGCAAGGACATCTACGTGACCCTGACCAACTACACCGGGCGGGGCGGCAAGGCGCCGGTGAACGACGCCAATCCGCGCGCGGAGAACCACCATGGCCACATCCTCCGCTGGAACGAAGCAGGCGATTCCCCGCTGGCGGTCACCTTCACCTGGGACATCTTTCTCCTGGCGGGCGATCCGGAGCAGGCGGCCGCGCAGGGCAAGCCGAATCTCGCTGGCAATATCAAGGGCGATGCCTTCAGCAGCCCGGACGGCCTGCGCCAGGACCCGGCGGGGCGCCTGTGGGTGCAGACCGATATGAACCTGGGCGCGGTTGCCACGCCGAAGGTATTCGGCAATAACGGCATGTATTGCGTCGATCCCGCCACGGGCGAATCGAAGCGCTTCCTGGTCGGGCCGGTGGGCTGCGAGCTGACCGGCATCGCGTACACGCCGGACCTGACCACTTTCTTCGTGAACATCCAGCATCCCACGCAGGGCTGGCCGGAGGCCGGCCGCACGCCGCGTTCGTCGACCCTGGCGATCCGGCGCACGGATGGCGCGCCCGTGGGCACATAGCGTTTCCGGCGGAACAGCGACGGCCGCGGCATGGCTGTGTACACGCAGGTATACAATCCAGCCGTGCTCGCGGGACCACCGCGGTCCACCACAAGCGCGGCGCGCAAGCCGCCCACGGACCGCCATCAGTCCATCGCTGCAATTCAGGAGAACTACATGACATTCGGCAAATCCCTGATCGGGAAATTGCTGGCGGGCGCCGTTTTCTGCGCGAGCACCCTGACGGCCCATGCGGCCTGGCCCGAGCGGCCCATCACCCTGGTCATCCCCTTCCCGCCGGGCGGCACCACCGATATGGTCGGTCGTCCGCTGGCCGAGGCCATCGCCAAGAAGCTGGGCAAGCCCGTCATCGTCGACAACCGCGCCGGCGCGGGCGGCACCATCGGCGCTGCCTATGTGGCGCGATCGGCGCCAGACGGCTACACCATCTTCCTGTCGACCATCGCCCACACCATCGCGCCGTCGACCTACGACAAGCTGACCTACGACTTCGAAAAGGATTTCGCGCCGATCACGATCGTGGCATCGTCGCCCAACCTGCTCATCGTCAACAACAAGCTGCCGGTCAAGACGGTCCCCGAACTGATCGACTACGCCAAGAAGAATCCGGGCAAGCTGAACTTCGGTTCGGCCGGCATCGGCAGCACGGAGCACCTTGCCGGCGAATTGTTCAAGAAGATGGCGGGCATCGATATCGCGCACGTTCCGTACAAGGGCGGCGCGCCCATGATGGCCGACCTGATATCCGGCCAGATCCAGATGGCCATCGAAACCAGCGGTTCGGCGATTTCGCAGATCCGCGCCGGCACCGTGCGCGCCCTGGGCGTCAGCAGCGAAAAGCCCAGCGCCTACTTCCCGGGCATCCCGGCCATCGACGAAGCGGGCCTGCCGGGCTACACCTTCTCGACCTGGTATGGCCTGGTCGTGCCGGCCAAGGTGCCCAAGGACGTGCAGGCCAAGCTGTACGAGGCCGTCCTGGATGCCTTCAAGGACCCGCAGATGGCCAAGGCGCTGGAAACCATAGGCGCCGAGCCTGGCGGCCAGAAGCCGGAAGTGTTCGGCAAGTTCATCGCCGACCAGACCAGCAAGTGGCATGACATCCTGAAGGGCGGCAAGTAAGCCCGCGGCAGGCCGCCATAACCGTTCGCGAAGGCGGCCTGCCGTAACGTGAATTCCCAAGGCGGGCGGAATCTCCTACATTCGTGCTATCAGAACGAGAGGAGGCCCGCAATTGATCGACCACCTGGATCACCTGGTCCTGACGACCATCGACGAGGCCGCCTGCGTGCGCTTCTACGTCGACGTCCTGGGCATGCGCCTGGAAACCTTCGGCGAAGGACGCAAGGCCTTCGTCTTCGGCAGCCAGAAAATCAACCTGCACGTCAGGGGACGCGAATACGAGCCCAAGGCCCATCTGCCCGTTCCGGGCGCGCTGGACCTGTGCTTCATTGCCGCAGTGCCCCTGGATGATGTCATCGCGCGCCTGCGCGATCGCCAGATAGTGATCGAGCAAGGGCCGGTCATGCGGACGGGCGCGGTGTCCCGTATCCGGTCCGTATACGTGCGCGACCCGGACCTGAACCTGATCGAGATCTCGGAGATCGCCGCATGAGCGAGGATCACGCCGATACCGACCAGGGTACGCCCGCCGACCAGCCGCTTGCCGACGATATCCGCCTGCTGGGCCGCCTGCTCGGCGAGGTCATCCGCGAGCAGGAGGGGGAAGAGGCCTACAACCTCGTCGAGCAGGTGCGCCAACTGGCGGTTGCCTATCGCCGCGACGACGACGAACAGGCCGACCAGGCGCTGAAGCACCTGCTGCAATCCCAGCCCGCGATCATGCTGGTCTGCGTGGTGCGCGCCTTCACCTATTTCAGCCTGCTGGCCAATCTGGCGGAAGACCGCCATTACATCCGCCGCCGGCTGGCCCGCGAACGCGGGGGCGACGTGCAGGAAGGCAGCCTGGAGGCCACGATGGCGCGGCTGCGCAATGCCGGCATCGGCGCCAGCCGCATCGCGCAGACCCTGCGGGAAAGCCACGTGTCGCCGGTGCTGACCGCGCATCCCACCGAAGTGCAACGCAAGAGCATCCTGGACGCGCAGCGTGCCATCGCCCAGCTGCTCTCGGAGCGCGACGACATCCGCGCGCGTGCGCCTGTCCACGGCCAAGGCGTGGCGGACGCGGATGAGGCGGAAGACGGGGATGGAAAGGAACCGGGCAAGCCCCGGGCCAGCGACCGGGTGCTTGCCCGCGAGCTGGATATGAACGCGGCCCAATTGCGCGGCCGCATCGTCCAGCTATGGAGCACGCGCCTGCTGCGCATGTCGCGGCTGACCGTCGCCGACGAAATCGAAAACGCCCTCAGCTATTACCAGTCCACGTTCCTGCGCGAAATCCCGCGGCTGTACGCCAGCCTTGAACATGAGATGCCGGACCAGCCCGTCGCCAGCTTCCTGCGCATGGGCCAGTGGATAGGCGGCGACCGCGATGGCAACCCCAACGTATCGGCCGATACCCTGGCCTATGCCTTGAAGCGCCAGGCGGAGATCGCCCTGCGCCACTACCTGGCCGAAACGCACCAGCTGGGTGGCGAACTTTCCATGTCCAGTTATCTGGTGGACGTGGCGCCCGAACTGCTGGCCCTGGCCGACCGCTCGCCCGACCAGAGCGCGCATCGGCGCGACGAGCCTTATCGCAAGGCGCTGTCCGGCATCTATGCGCGGCTGGCCGCGACGCTGCATGTGCTGACCGGCGTCGAAGCCGCGCCGCACCCCGTGGCGCCGCAGCCTCCCTACGCGCGCGCCGAGGAATTCCTGGAAGACCTGGCGGTCATCGACCGTTCCCTGCACAGCCATCACGCCGCCGCGCTGGGCGAGCAGCGGCTGCGTCCGCTGATGCGGGCGGCAAGCGTCTTCGGTTTCCACCTGGCCACCGTCGACCTGCGCCAAAGCTCCGACAAGCATGAAGCCGTCGTCGCCGAGCTGCTGGCGACGGCGCGCGCGCATGCCGACTACGCGAACCTGGACGAGGAGGGCAGGGTGACGCTGCTGCTTCGGCAACTGGACGATCCCCGTCCGCTGCGCGTGCCGGGCGCCGGGTACTCCGATCTGGCGCTCGGCGAGCTCGCCATCTTCGAGGCCGCGCGCCTCATGCGCGAACGCTATGGCCACCATGCGATCCGCCACTACATCATCAGCCATACGGAAACCGTCAGCGATCTGCTGGAAGTGCTCCTGCTGCAGAAGGAATCCGGCCTGCTGCATGGCTTGCTGAGCGAGGACGCGCGCGCCGATCTGATCGTCGTGCCGCTGTTCGAGACCATCGAAGACCTGCGCAACGCCACCACCATCATGCGCGGCTTCTATGCCTTGCCGGGGGTGTTCGAACTCGTGCGCCGCAGCGGGGCCGAGCAGGACATCATGCTGGGCTATTCCGACAGCAACAAGGATGGCGGCATCTTCACCAGCAATTGGGAGCTGTATCGCGCCGGCATTGCCCTGGCGGCGCTGTTCGACGAATTCGCTGCGCGCGCGCCGATCAAGCTGCGCATGTTCCATGGCCGCGGCGGCACCGTGGGCCGCGGGGGCGGTCCCAGCTACCAGGCCATCCTGGCGCAGCCGCCCGGCACCGTGCGCGGGCAATTGCGGTTGACCGAACAGGGCGAAGTCATCGCCTCCAAGTACACCAATCCGGACATCGGCCGGCGCAACCTGGAAACCCTGGTCGCTGCCACGCTGCAAGCCACGCTATTGCAGACCCAGCAGCAGGCGCCGCGGGCCCATCTGGACGCGGCGGCCGCCTTGTCGAGCGCCAGCATGCGGGCCTATCGGGCGCTGGTCTATGAAACCCCAGGCTTCCGCGACTATTTCTTCGGCTCCACGCCCATACGCGAGATCGCCGAGCTGAACATCGGTTCGCGTCCGGCGTCGCGCAGCGGGGGCCAGCGCATCGAGGACTTGCGCGCGATTCCCTGGGGCTTCAGCTGGGGCCAGTGCAGGTTGACCCTGCCGGGCTGGTTCGGCTTCGGTTCCGCGGTGCAGGCCTATGTGGACGAAGCCGGCGCCCGTGGCGATGACGCCTGGTCGTTGCTGCGCGCGATGTATCGCGACTGGCCCTTCTTTCGTACGCTCCTGTCCAATCTCGACATGGTGCTGGCCAAGTCCGACCTCGCGCTGGCCGCGCGCTATGCCGAACTCGTCGACGACGATGCCCTGCGCGATCGCATTTTTCCCGCGATCGAAGCCGAGTGGCAGCGTACGGCGCAGGCGCTGTCGCGCATCACCGGAGAGGACGGCCGGCTGGCGAACAATCCGGTGCTGGCCCGTTCCATCAGCCACCGCTTCCCCTACCTGGATCCCTTGCACCATGTGCAGGTGGAACTGATGCAGCGTTATCGCGAAGGCCGTGGCGATGCCGTGGTCAAGACCGGCATCCACATCTCCATCAACGGGATCGCGGCGGGTCTGCGCAATAGCGGTTGAGCCTGGCCATGTCGGCCTGCACCCCCTGGATGCAGGCCGACAGGTGCTTGCTCAGCAGTGCGCGGCGCGTGGGATCCATGCGTTGCGTGATCGTGGTCACGAAGACCGCCGCGGCCGGCATGCCGCCGGGCTGCTTGATGTCCATGCCGATGGCGCTGACGCCGGTCGCCGCCACGCCGTCGTCCAGCGCATAGCCGGCGACACGCGTTCGCTGGATCGCGTCGCGCAACGATGCCACGCTGAAGTTCGGGTAACGGTTCAGCTTGTCCTGGATGGCCTGCAAGGCGATATCGATTTCCGCGTCGCTCATCGCGGCCAGGATGGCCAGGCCGCCGACACCGATGCCCAGGGGATGGCGGTCGCCCACGCCGGACGTCAGCGTCTGGATGTGGAAGTTGCCGGCGATGCGATCCAGGCACACGGTCTCGAAGCCGCTGCGCACCACCAGGAAGGCCATGTCGCCGGTCTGCTCCGCCAGGCGCCGCAGATGGGGATGGCTGGTTTCGCGCAGGTTGTTCTCGGGCAGGGCGCACAGCCCCAGTTCGTAGATCAGGGGACCCAGCCGATAGCCGCGCTGGCCCGGCACGCGCACCAGCATGCGTTCGCTGACCAGTCGCTGCAGCAGGCGATGCGCGGTGGATTTCTCCATGTCCGCGCGCTGCGCCAGATCGATCAGGCGCAGGTGCTGCGAAGGGCTGCTGGCAATCAGGCGCAGCAGGTCGACGGCGCGGCCCACGGTACTGGCCGGCGATGCTCGGTTCTGCATGGTTCGTATAAATCGCCGGTGGCGTTCATCCAGGACGTCATACAAATTTCCAGATACTGGGAAGAAAAATATCACGCGCCACCCGCGCCACAAACAAGTTTTTTGGCTCACTTCATGACGTGCTCCATAACGGTGGATGAAGCGCGCGATAGCGGTGCCTGCGTGGCCGAACGGCGCGTTCATGGTGCGCTGCTCCGCACCAAACGAGTGAGGCCGCGACGCGGCATCGCCACGCAGTTTTACTAATTGGGAAAAAGCGGCGGAAAAGTTGACGGGCCTATCCACCGGTTCCAATATCGACGCAAGGCCACCCACGGGTTGCACAAGAGCGAGTGGCTCGCCTTTCACAGGGGATCGTCACATGAACAGGATCTTTGCCTGGGCCGGGGCCATGCTTGCCCTCGCGCTGGCCGTCGCAGTGCCCGCAAGCCACGCCGCGGGCTACCCGGACCGTCCGATACGCATCATCGTGCCGTATCCGCCCGGCGATCTCGCCGACGTCATTACCCGGCTGGTCGGCAACGATATGTCGCAGGAGCTCGGGCAATCCATCGTGGTCGAGAACCATCCGGGGGCCTCCGGACTCATCGGCTTGCAGCTGGCCGCGCGCGCCGAGCCCGACGGCTACACACTGGTCATGGGGCAGATGGGCGCGGTCGTCGTTGCACCGCTCACCAACGATTGGCCCATCGACGTGCGCAAGGCACTGGCGCCGGTGGCGCTGGCCTATACCAATTACATGATGCTGGTGGCCAAGCCGGATTTTCCGGCCAAGACCTTGCCGGACCTCATCGCCTATTCGAAGGCGCATCCTGGAAGCGTGCGCGTGGGTACCAACGGCGAGGGCGGCTTTCCTCATCTGTCGATGGAGCTGCTCAAGGAGAAAGCCGGCTTCGACTTCACGAACATCCCGTACAAGGGCAGCACGCAGATCATGTCGGACCTGATGTCCGGCCGCGTCGAGTTGACCGTCTTCGGCTACTCCGGCCTTTACCCCTATGTCCAGGACGGCCGCCTGATGGCGCTGGGCGTCACCGGCCGCGAGCGGGCGCCGAACGCGCCGAACATTCCCACCTTCGGCGAAAGCGTCCCGGGCTACGAGGCGCTGGGCTGGTTCGGATTGTTCGCACCCACCGGCACGCCGGCCGACGTCGTGGCCAAGGTCAACAAGGCCTTGAACAAGGCGGTGGGCGATCCACAGGTCCAGGTGCAGGCGCAGCGCCTGGGGCTGGACCCGGCGACCGGTACGCCCGCGCAGTTCGCCAAGGTCTGGCAGGACGACTACGCGAAATGGGGCGGCACCATCGGCAACCTGGGCCTGGAAAAGAAGAAGTGAACCACCGCACCAGCAACGCCGCGGCCGCGTCGCCGCCAGCAAAAAGGAGAAGCGCAGCATGACCGCACCGGAACGTCCTTCCCCCAAATATGAACCGTTCGGCTGGCACCATTGGCCCGACGACTTCTGGATGTCGTATCAGTTCCGGCGTGGCCTGGGCGAGACGCAGGAAGGCGGCGGCGCGGTCAGCGAAGTCTTCCAGGCGGCCACCCATATCACCGCCGGCGATTTCGAAACCTGGTACACCGCCTGGCGCCATATCGCCGACCGCAATGCGCGCCGGGGCGATGAGGCCCTGGCGGCGGGGCACGTGCGCACGGCCATGAACTGCTGGCTGCGCGCCGCGAACTATTACCGTGAGGCGGAGTTCTGGCTCACGCCCGACGATCCGCGCCGCCTGGACGCCTTCACGCAGGCCGAGCGTGCGTCCGCCCATGCTTTCACGCGCATGGACCCGCCGGGCGAGATCGTGGAAATCCCCTACGAAGGTGGCAAGACCCTGCCGGCGTACTTCGTGCGCTCGGCCAATGGCGGCCCGCGCCAGCCGGTGCTGATTTCAGTTGGCGGCCTGGATTCGTACAAGGATGAGCTGTGGTTCATGACGGGCCGTGGCGCCGTGCAGCGAGGCATGTCGGTGCTGATGGTGGATGGTCCGGGGCAGGGTGGCGCGCTGCGCCGGCATGGACTGGTCACCCGGCATGATTACGAAGTGCCGATCGGCCGTTGCATAGACTGGCTTTCGGCGCGGCCTGACGTCGATACCAGCCGCATCGCCGTCAGCGGCTCCAGCCTGGGCGGCTATTACTCCGCCCGCGCCGCGTCCATGGATACCCGGCTGGCGGCCTGCATCTCGCACGGCGCCATCTGGGACATCCACGAACGCTGGAAGGCGCGCGACGACAACCACGGCCTGGCCGGCCATATCAAGTGGGTGTTCGGCGCCCGAAGCATGGCCGAAGCCACAGAGATCGCCCGCCCGTTCACGCTGGAAGGCGTGCTCGAGAACATGAAATGCCCCTACCTGATCATCCATGGCGGCCATGACGTACTGGGCGTGGAAGCGGTCAGGAAGGTGCACGACTATGCCACCGCGCATGGCGTCAAGGCCACGCTGAAGTTGACCAGCGCGGAAGAAACCGGCGCCGAGCATTGCCAGCACGACAACCCCACGCTGGGGCAGGAGCTGATGCTGGACTGGCTGGCGGACGTCTTCGGCATCGACCAGAACGCGCTGTCGTTCTTCCCCGGGTAGTTGGAGCAGGCAATGAGTCATTGGTTCGAGTACTTCCCCAGCAACCATATGTGGTCGCAGGGCATGATGTTCGGCATCGAGATGGCCGGCTGGGGCGCGGCGTCGATCAGCGAGATCGACCAGATCGGCCAGAAGCTGAAGGGCCACGAAGGCGACAACGAGCTGTGGTGGAAGGAATGGGTCGACATGGCCCGCCGCATCGAAGGCTTCGGCGACCAGGAGGAAGCCAAGGGCCATACGCTGACGTCAGGCGCCTACTACCTGCGCGCGGCCATCTACTACTTCTGCGGCGAACGCTTCATCGCGCCATCGGAACGCAAATGGCAGACCTATCGCGACTGCCTGCGCTGCTTCGCCAAGGGGCTGGAGCGGCGTTTTCCGCAGATCACCCGCGCCGAGGTCCCGTATGAAGACACCACGCTGCCCGCCTGGTGGCTGCGCGCGGACGTCGACGGCCCGGCGCCCACGGTGGTGATGTTCGACGGCCTGGACAACGCCAAGGAAATGAGCGTGCTGTTCGGCGGCATCGAGATCGCCAGGCGCGGCATCCACGTGCTCGCGATCGACGGCCCGGGACAGGGCGAAGCCCTGCGGCTCCAGGGCATACCCAGCCGCTACGACTACGAGGTTCCCGCCGGCGCGGCCTACGACTGGGTCGCGGCGCGTCCCGAGGTGGACCCCAGGCGCGTCGCCGTGATGGGCTTTTCCATGGGCGGCTACTACGCGCCGCGCGCGGCGGCCAAGGATCATCGCTTCGCGGCCTGCGTCGCCTGGGGCGGGCATTTCGATTACCACGAGTCCTGGACGCGGCGGCGCCGCATCATGGAGTCGGGCGGAACGAAATTGTCCGCGCCCGGTTTCCAGCTGCCTTGGGTGCTGGGCAAGCCCGACATGGACGCCTGCATGAAGAAGCTGGAGGACTACCGCCTGAAGGACGTCGCGCCCGAGCTGCTGTGCCCGTTCTTCTGCCTGCATGGCGAAAACGACACGATCGTGCCGGTGGAGTTCGCCCAGCGCCTGTACGACGCCGTGGGCGCGCGGAACAAGACGTTGCGGGTGTTGACCGCCTACGAAGGCGGCAGCGAACACTGCCAGGAAGACAACCGCCAGGTCGGCGCGAACATCATCGCGGATTGGCTGGCGGACAACCTGTAGCGTCCGGCGTGGGCCGGCGTCCGCTACGCCTGTGACAGGGACAGCGCGGCGTGCCCGGCTTCAACGCGCCGTGCCGCCGCGCCGTCCTGTATCGATACGCCTTCCATACGGAACAGCCGCATCGTTTCGTCCGTATCGCGGGCCAGCCTTTCCAGTGACATCGCGGCGGCGGCCACCTGTTCCACCAGGGATGCATTCTGGCGGGTAATGCCGTCCAGCTCGCCGATGGCCGCATTGGCCTGCGATATGCCGGTGAGCTGCTCGTTGGCGGCGTTGCTGATGCCTTCCACCAGCGTGTTCACTTCCTCGACGCCGTCGAGCACTTCGCTCATGGTCTTGCGCGCGGCAGCCGTTCGCGCATTGCCTTCCATCACCTTCAGCGCCGAATCCTCGATCAGGTGCCTGATCTCCTTGGCCGCATGGCCGCTGCGCTGGGCCAGCGCGCGCACCTCTCCGGCGACCACGGCAAAGCCGCGGCCCTGCTCGCCCGCCCGTGCCGCTTCCACCGACGCATTCAATGCGAGGATATTGGTCTGGAAGGCAATGCTGTCGATGATGCGTGTGATTTCATTGATACGGTTGGAAGAGTCGGCGATCGACTGCATGGTCGCGCTGACCTGGTCGACCGCTTCGGTGCCGTGGCGGGCGATCAGCCGCGTGCCCGCGGAAAGCCGGCTGACGTCCTTGGACGCCGCCGCCGCCAGGCTGACGGTGGTCGTGATTTCCTCCATCGATGCCGCCGTCTGCCGCAGGTTGCCGGCCTGCGCGTCGGTACGCTCGGACAGGTGCAGATTGCCGCGTGTGAGCTCGACGGCGCTCGCCACGATGTCCCGGCTCTGGTCGCGCGCGTCGCGGACGATGGAGCCTACATTGACGCGCAGCTGTCCCAGCGCCGCCTGCAACGCGCCCACTTCGTCGTCGCGGTTGCTTGCGGGCGATTGGGTCAGATCGCCGGCCGCCAGGCGGTTCGCCGCCAGCACCACGTCGTTCAAGGGCGCGACCAGGCGGGTACGCAGGAATTGCCAGGTCACCGCCAGCAGGGCCAGCCGCAGCAGCCACGCGGCCGTGTGCCCGATGACGGAGTCGGACGGCAGGAAACGGTCGATGGCCAAAAACGCTGCCAGTACCGCGATGAAGAACAGCATCAATTGGCCGGCTAGGCCGAGCTGCAAGGCAACGGCCAGGCGCCCCCGCAGATCCCGCCTCACGGGACGACCCTTGGACAGGGCGTGAAGCCGGCGCCCGGCCTTGGCCTCCTGGCGCATGGTGGCATACAGCGCTTCCGCGTCCTGTATCTGCGCCTCGCTGGCCTCCGTGCGTACCGACATATATCCGACGGGGACGCCGTTCTCCATCAAGGGCGTGGCATTGGCCATCACCCAGTAGTAGTCGCCGTTCTTGCGGCGGTTCTTCACCGCGGCCGACCACGGCCGACCCGACGCGATCGTCGCCCACATGTCGCGAAAAGCCTCTTCGGGCATGTCCGGATGGCGAATGATGTTGTGCGGCTTGCCGAGCAATTCTTCCTTGGTATAGCCGCTGACCTCGGCGAACATGGCGTTGCAGTAGACCATTCTTCCCTTGGTGTCAGTCTTCGAAACCAGGGTGTGGCCCGTGGGAAAGGCGAATTCGTTCTCGGTGACCGGAAGGTTCAGGCGCATTGTTGTCTGTCGTGGGCGAAGGCGTGGCGGCGGTGTGGCCCGTCTTGCGTGGTTATAGAATTGGCTGCCGATTCTATTTGCGTGTGGACGATGGCGGGTTGATCCATGTCAAAGACACAACTTGCGCGCGTCTTGAGCCAAGTGCCGCGCCGTTATCTGCTGCCGCCGCTGCCCGATGGCTTGCCGCCTGGGGAGACGGACGCCGGCACCGCGGTCGCACTGGTGCTTGAGCGGGTGCGTGCAACGCTGGCGCATGGCGGAACGCCCGAGGCGCCGCTGAAAGCCAGCTTCCTGGATGCCCTGGCGCGGCTCATCCGCGAGGCGATGCGCGGGCATGGGGACGATTCCGCCCCAGGCGACCCCGTACCAGGCGACCCCGTCTTCCAAGCCATGGTGCTGCGCCATCGCATGCCGTGCGTGCGCGAGTACGCGTCCCTGGCGGCGCATGCGGAGCGGGATCGCCGCGAGGTGCGGGCCTTGGTGAATGGCGTCGCGCATCCGGGAAAGCAGGCGCGGCGATCGCCGGGTCCCGTGCACGATGTCCTGGCGCAACTGCACGCCTTGGCGGGCGCATCGCGCTGGGCGCGCCTGCGCCAGGCGGCAAGGCACGCACTGGAAACGCCCGGAATCGCCGGCGAAGCCGCAATCGAAAGCGCGCTGGCCAGCCTGGCGGCGAGTCCGGCCCTGGCGCGCCTGGACCTGCTGGATACGCTGGCGACCGATGGCGACGTGCGCCGGTACCAGGCGCTGTGGGACTTGAACGGTCCCCGTTCCGGCAGCCCCGCGGCCGTGGCGCGCGGGTCGGCGTCGCAGCGGCGCGGCGCCGAGGTGGAGGCCCAGGCAGCGAGTGCAATCGTGGCGTTGGCCCAACGTCTCGAACGCGATGAAGCCGGGGACGAAGCGGGGCAGGGTGGCCAGACGGCGTATCGCGTGGTGACCTCCATGCGTGTCCCAGCATCCCTGTCCGCCAGCGCCGATCGCGCCAAGACGGAATGGGACGTCGTCCTGCTGCGGCGGAACGCGGTGCGGCCGCAACGCGACGCGGCCTTCGGCATTGCCGAGGATCCCTGGGACGTTTGCCTGTTGGTCGAGGCAAAGGCGTCGCTGGACGCGGCGACCACGGATTTGCAAAGACTGCTGCGCGGCCTGCGCCTGCTTGCCAGCGCGGATGCAAGTCTGGTCTACCACTTCCAGACGCGCGACGGCAACGTTCCGATATCCGGCGCGTCGCTGCGCGCGCCGTGCACCGACGACGCGGCCCTGCGCGCATCCGTGCTCTATTGCTGCGACGCAGCCCAGGAAGCGCAGACGCGCCTGCTCGGCGCGGCCAGCCGGATGCAGCTCCTGTCCGCCCCCGCCAGCCTTGCATTCGCCGCCCGTTGCGCGGAAGATCCCCGGACAGGCGTCGACATGCTCGAACCGGTCTGGCAGGCACTCCTTGCCACACCCGCCTGGACGCCTGTGCTGCATCAATACACAACCCTGCGGCAGGTTCGCGAGTTGCTGGTCCACGTCGACGACTTGTCCACCACGGTCGCATCCACGGCTTAGGCCATCTCCATGGCTAAGGTCCGGATGCCCCCTGGCGACCTGCCGGATTATGGCGGCGCCACGATATGTAGAAACGATACGTAGAATTGTCCGAGGAGATCAAGATGGCCAGCAAGAACACAGTCTGCCTGTGGTACGACGGCACCGCGCAGGACGCCGCGGCGTTCTATGCGGAAACTTTCCCGGACAGCCGCGTCGTCGCGGTGCATCACGCGCCGGGCGACTATCCCTCGGGCAAGCAGGGCAATGTCCTGACCGTCGAATTCGTCGTCGCGGGCATTCCCTGCCTGGGCCTGAACGGCGGCCCGGCCTTCCGGCACAACGAGGCCTTTTCCTTCCAGATCGCGACTGACGACCAGGAGGAAACCGACCGCCTGTGGAATGCCGTCGTCGGCAACGGCGGGCAGGAAAGCGCCTGCGGCTGGTGCAAGGATAAGTGGGGTTTGTCGTGGCAGATCACGCCGCGCGCCCTGATCGCGGCCATCACCGATCCGGATCCTGCCGCCGCCAAGCGCGCTTTCGACGCCATGATGGGGATGACCCGAATCGACATCGCGGCGATCGAGGCCGCGCGGCGCGGCTGAGGGCAACGGATCCCAAGCCAACGGATCCCAGGCCAACGGGTCTGAGGCCAACGGGTCTCAGGCCAACGGGTCTGAGGCTACCGGGTCCCAGGCCAACGGATCTCAGGCCAACGGATCTCAGGCCAACACCACGTCCACGCCGGCGCGGCGCCACCGCCGCAGTTCGTCTTCGACGCCGTCATCATCATGCGGATTGGTGACGATGCGGCTGACTTCCTGCGGTTTGGCATAGCACACACGGCTGACCAATCCGACCTTGCTGTAGTCGGCGAGCAGCACGCGCTCCCTGGCCTGCGCGGCCATCGCTTGCGCCACTTCCGCTTCATGGCTCGCGTAGCTGGTCGCGCCGTGTGTGGCGCTGAGTCCCACCGGCGACAGCAGGGCCAGGTCCGCGTGGTAGCGCCCGATCTCGTTGATCGTCCCGCTGCCATAGGTCGCGGGCACATCGCCGTGTGGCGTGCCACCCAGCAGGATGACTTCATGACGTGGCGATTCGCTGGGGGCGTCGCGGCGCGCCAGCGTCATGGCCACGCCCAGGGAATTCGTCACCACGGTCAGGCCGGACATCCCGCGCAGTGCTTCGGCCAGGTAGCCGGTGGTCGTCCCGGCATCCAGCAGGATCACCTGTCCCGGCGCCAGCATCGGCAGCACGGCGCGGGCGATGGCGCGCTTCTCGCGCGCGCGCAGATGCTGGCGCTGCGCGTAAGGCGGCTCGGCATGCGCGGCTGTCGTGACCACGCCGCCATGTACCCGCCGCAGCGCGCCCTGCGCTTCGAGCTCGAGGACGTCGCGCCGCACCGTCTCGCGCGATACCGAGAGTTCGCGCGCGAGCCGCTCCGTGCTGACGCGCTCGAAGGCGCCGAGCAAAGCCTGGATGCGGGCGATGCGTTCTTCCTGCAGCATGTCTGGTGTGGTCCTGCTCGATTGCGGACGGGTTGGAAACCGGCTTGGAAGCCGGGGCTGAAACGGGGCTGCAAAGGGGGTTGGAAACGCAAGACGCCGCGCCTCGATACCGTGGCGCGGCGCCTCTACCCGCGGAACTTCAAGGCATCAAAGATCTTCCATGCCCATCGCGGGATCGCTCAGGCCGTCCTTGCCCGTCTCGACGCGGCCGGCGAAGCGGCGCGACCAGCCGGGCTGCTCGGCGCAGGTGACCAGGAAATCGTACCACTGGGCGCTGTCCTTCAGGTCCCAATGCACGTCCTGGGTGGCGCCAGCGACGACCGTCAGGTTCCATGGCCCGTCGTTGCGGTAGGCCTTGGCCCGAACCGTCAGGTGCGCGTCCTTGCCGCCGGTGTTCATGCCGGTCAGGTAGACGTTGCCGTTCGCCACGTCGTAGCAGACGCGCACTTCGGGCACGGCGGCGCCGTTGGCCGCCTGCGCCGCCAGGTCGCCGGTGTAGCCCCGGTGATAGCCGTTCGGTCCCAGTACCCACAGGTCGTAGCGGCCGTCATCGGTGGCCCTGGTGTCCCAGCTGTCGTCCAGCTGCTTACCGGCCTCCACCACGTAGCGGCGCGGAATACGGTCCAGATGCAGGCGGTCGTACACGTGGAACACCGCGGCAGCCGAACCCGTATTGGAGAAGATCAGCTTGACGGCGCCCGTCGAAGCGTCCGCGCGCGCGCTGGTGTGCAGCTCGTACGGCAAGGCGCGTGACGGACGCGTCCCGCTTCCCTGGCGCGGCAGGTTCTGCGGCGTGGGCAGGGCCACCTGGCCCAGCGCATCCTGCGAAATGCGCAGCGTGTCCGCATCGTTGCGGGTGCGGCGGCCGTTCAGCGTGGGCAGCGCATCGTCGTTGGGCGTGGCGAAATTGAAGGCCGAGGTCAGGTCGCCGAAGACCGCGCGGCGGTACGGACTGATCTGGGTTTCGGCGACCCCGAAACGGGCTTCCAGGAAGCGCAGCACGGACGTATGGTCGAACTGCTGCGAATTCACCCACCCGCCACGGCTCCATGGCGAGATCACATACATCGGAACGCGCGGTCCCGGCCCGTAGCAGTCGCCATCCGGCGTGGGCATCGTGGTGTTCGGCACCACGCCATGCGTGTAGTACTCGTACGACATATCGGCGGCGCTCAGCGTCGACTTGCCGAAGGTGGCGCCCGACGTCAGATCCAGCGACGGCGCGCAGGGCGGCGGCACGTGGTCGAAATAGCCGTCGTTCTCGTCGAAGTTGATCAGCAGCACGGTCTTGGACCATACGTCCGGATTCGCGGTCAGCGCATCCAGCACCTCCTGGGTGTACCAGCCGCCTTGCACGGGGCTCGACGGCCCCGGATGCTCGGAATAGGTTTCCGGCGCGATGATCCAGGACACCTGCGCCAGCTTGTTGTCCAGGATGTCCTGCTTGAACGTGCCCAGGAAGCCGCCATCCGGCATCGTGTTGGCGATGCCCTTGTAGAGCGGGTTGTTCACGTCGTCGGTGGGGGCGTACGCCGGGTTCACCGGCACGTCATGGTAGACCGGCTTGCCGGAACGCAGGTTGGCGTCGCGATATTGCTTGAAGCCGATCAAGGGGTTGTCGGTGAAGTTGTCAGGCATGTTCTGGTAAACCATCCAGGACACGCCGGCCTGCGTCAGCCGTTCGGGATAGGTCACCCAGTCGAAGCCCGTCGTCGCCAGGTTGGTGGTCGTGTCCAGGCCGTCCCATACGTTGTTCACCACCACGTGCGCGGACGGCGTATTCGCGCCGTTGGTACCGGTCCAATGGAACAGGCGATTGGTATTGGTGCCGCCGTGCAGCGAGCAGAAGTAGCCGTCGCATAGCGTGAAGGCGTTGGCCAGTGCGAATTGGAAGGACGCTTCCTGTTCGGTGAAGTAGCCCATGGATTGCGTACGTTTGTAGCGCGCCCACTGGTACATGCGGCCCTTGTCCCACGCGTCGCGCGCATCGTTCCAGCTGTGCGGCGTGCCGCTGACACGCTGCGCATTGCCGGCGGTCTGGTCCAGGTGATACGGCAGGATGGGCTTGCCGTTGGCGTCCAGCTGCTGCCAGACGTTCAGCGCGTTCGGTACCGGGATCGTGAAGCGATCGCCGAAGCCGCGCACGCCGGCCAGCGTGCCGAAGTAGTTGTCGAAGGAACGGTTTTCCTGCATCAGGATGACGACGTGCTCGACATCCTTGATGGTGCCCGTGCGATTGTTCGCCGGGATGGCCAGCGCCCGGCGGATGCTGGGCGGGAACATGCTCAATGCGGTCAGGGACGCGGTGGCGCCCAGGCTGTTGCGCAGAAACTTGCGTTTGGCGTTGTTGATCATTGTCGGTTCGCGGGTCGGTTGTGGCGCGAAGGCCTGCATGGCGGGCGCGATGCCGCCAGGGTCGCTATCGGAAGGAAGGGGAAGAGCGCGGGAACTGCGTTCGCGGCGGACCACCGCGCTACGGCGCGCAGTGCATGACCGGCGTCGGGGGCTGCGGCATCCCCGGCTGATCCGGGTTCGTCGGCTGGGTGGGGGTGTCGGGATTCGACGGAGCGTCGTCATCGTCGTCGTGGTCACCACCGCAGGCGGTGAGCGAACAAGCGATGGCGACAGCGGCCAGCAGCATGGGCCAGCGCGCGGCGGGACGGGCGTGGGAGTGTCGGATAGGGGTCGGTTTCATGCGGCGAGAGAGGCGGGTTGCAGAAACGGCCGTCGGGCCGGCCGTGCGCGGTGGAGTGTGCGTTTGAATCCGTTCAAACGCACAATTCCAAAAAAGTGCAACCGCATGATCGGCCAGCGAGGTGACATGGCCGTGACAGGGAGGTTTAAGGAAGATGGCGGGAATGTGGAGCGGGAACGTATCGCCCGCTGCCCGCCTTCACTTTCCCTGCTGCAAGCTCTGCTTCAATCCCGTCTGTTCCGCCGCCGTGCGCGAGACTTCCAGTTTCTTCGCGATCACTGCCTTGAATTCGCTCGGCGAGTTTCCTGTGGGAATGAACCCCATGGACAGGAATTTTTCGCCCAGCTTGGGGTCTCGCAGCGCATCCATGAGTGCGCTGTTCAAGGTGGTCTTCAAGCTGTCCGGCATTCCTTTGGGGCCAACCAGGCCGTAGAAGAAAGTGCTTTCCAACCCAGGCACCGCTTCCGAAAGTGTCTGCACGTCGGACAGTCCCGCCCAGCGCGTGGTCGATCCGACCGCGATGGCACGGGCCGAGCCGCTTTTGATGTAGGGCAGCGCCACGCCCAGCGGCAGCACCAGCATATCGACGTGGCCGGCGATCAGGTCGGTCAAGGCAGGGCCTGTTCCAGGGTAGCCGATGATGGTGGTCTTCACGCCCGCCGCATCCTGTATGCGCAGGCTATCCAGATGCATGCCGCCACCCGACACGACAGCGAAGTTGAGTTTGCCTGGATTCTTTTTGGCGTATGCGACGAAGTCGGCGAACGTCTTGATCGGCACCGATGGGTTGACCACCAGCACCGTGCCGCCGGAGGCGATCTGGCCGATATGGTCGAAGTCCTTCACCAGGTCGTAACCCAGATCGTCCCGCACCGCGGCGTTGCCGATATCGGAATCCGTCCAGATGCCCAGGGTATAGCCGTCCGGAGCGGCGCCCTTCAGGTCCCTGATGCCGATGACGCCCGTGCCGCCCGGGCGATTCTTCACGATGACCTGCTGCCCCCACTTGCGGGACAGCACCTCGGCGACGCTGCGCGCGACCGTATCGGTGCCACCGCCGGGCGCATAACCGACGATCAGCGTGACAGGACGACTTGGGAACTCGCCGGCATGCGCTGCCGGCAACAGCAATGCAATAGCGGCCCACACGGCTATGGACCAACGGGCTATCAGCTTCATTTTGTCTTCCTCCTCAGGGGATGACAGGTCGCGACGCCTTGCTATACCTGCGGCTTGCACGATCCTGCGCGATCCACTATACAAAAAAACATCTGACCGTCAAAGAAAATATTAGTCTTCTATAGAAGACACCTATGCCACGCGGGGCGGCGTCATCCTTTGTGCCGAGCCCTTTCAGCCACCTCGGCGGGCTCGAAGGCCGTGTGACGTCCGCAGTCACGGCAATACCAACAGGCGCACATACCTATGACGTTCTGTATAGAGAACATGGGTAGCCTATTGCAAACGAAACGTGCTTGTCCTACCATGGCCAGAAAGCGACACGGGCCCCGTCGCCCATACGGCCGGCACGTTCTTCCGGCACACGAACATCCACAGGAGGAGACATGTCCGAAGTCCAACTACCCCCAGAGCTCCCGTCCGGTTCAGCCGAACACGTCGATATCCTGATCGTCGGCGCCGGATTCGGCGGGCTTTATGCCATACACCGCATGCGCAAGCTCGGGCTTCAGGTGCGTTGCATCGAGGCGGCAAGCGGGGTGGGCGGCACGTGGTTCTGGAATCGCTACCCGGGCGCGCGCTGCGACGTCGAAAGCCTCGACTACTCCTATTCGTTCTCCAACGAGCTACAGCAGGAATGGAGCTGGTCGCATCGCTACGCCGAACAGCCGGAGATCCTGGCCTACCTCAACCACGTTGCCGACCGCTTCGACCTGCGCCAGCACATACGCTTCGAGACGCGGGTGACCGGCATGCGCTACGACGAAGACCGCGCGGTGTGGCGGGTCTCGACCGACAAGGGCCCCGTGGTGGAGGCGCGCTTCTGCATCATGGCCAGCGGCAATCTGTCGGCGCCACGTGTTCCGGACATTCCCGGCATCGAGCGCTTCAAGGGTGAATGGCATCATTCAGCCCGCTGGCCGGACCAGGGCGTGGACTTCACGGGCAAGCGCGTCGCGCTCATCGGCACGGGCGCCACCGGCGTGCAGATGCTGCCCAGGATTGCCGCGCAGGCAAGCCTGGTCACCGTCTTCCAACGCACCGCGAACTTCAGCGTGCCCGCAAACAACCATCCCATGCCGGAAGACGAGGAACGCGAGCAGAAGGCCAACTACCCGGCGCTGCGCAAGGCCGCGCGCAAGCAGGCCTCCGGCATGTCGCGGGTCGCCATTCCCACCATGTCCGCCCTCGACATGCCACGCGAGGACAGGCTGCGCCTCTACGAACGGCTATGGGCCAAGGGCGGCAGCGCCCGCATGATGGGCGCGTTCACCGATCTCATGCGCAATGCGGAGGCGAATGAAAGCCTCGCGGCATTCGTCCGCGAGAAGATCCGCGCGGTCGTCAAGGATCCCGCAACGGCCGAAATCCTGACGCCGCGCGATCACCCGATCGGGTCGCGCCGGCTTTGCGTGGACACGGACTACTACGAGAGCTACAACCGGGACAACGTCAAGCTGGTGGACGCCAGACGCACGCCCATCCAGGAGATCACCGAAAAAGGCCTGCGCACCACCGAAGCCGAATACGAAGTCGACATCATCGCCTTCGCGACCGGCTTCGACGCGATGACTGGCGCGCTGAACGAGATATCCATCGTCGGACGCGCCGGCGAGCGCCTGGGTGAAAAATGGCGCACCGGGCCGGCGACCTACCTGGGCCTCATGGTGCACGGCTTTCCGAACATGTTCATCGTGACGGGCCCTGGCAGTCCTTCGGTCAAGGCCAACATGGTCACCGCGATCGAGCAGCACGTCGAGTGGATATCGGATTGCCTGACCTATCTCGACGAGCACGACATCGACACGATAGAGCCGACGTCCCAGGCCGAAGACGATTGGGTACGGCATGTCAACGAGGTAGCCAACGGGACGCTTTTCCCGCAGGCGACCAACTCCTGGTATGTCGGCGCCAACATCCCCGGCAAGCCGCGCGTCTTCATGCCCTATGTCGCCGGCCTTCCCGCGTACATCAAGACATGCGAAGAGGTCGTCGCCGACGGCTATCGCGGTTTCGACCTGCGGAAAAGCAGGGTGGATGCGGAGGCCGGGATATGACGGTGCGAAGCATATTCGTGGTGGGTGGCGCGTCCGGCATCGGCCTGGAGACCGCCCGCTATTTTCTCGAACATGGCGACGCCGTGACCATCGTCGACGTCGATGCCGAAAAAGTGAGCCAGGCCGAGGCCGCGCTCGCCAGGTCCGGAGGCCGCGTCAGCGGCGTGCCAGCCGACGTCAGGGAGCGCGACAGCCTGGGCGCAGCCTTCGCCCACGGGGCCGCCCGCCATGGCGGTATCGATGCGCTGGTCTTCACCGCGGGCGTGCTGCTTCCCGCGACGCTCGCCGATATGACGGACGAGGTCTACGACCTCACCTTCGACGTGAACGCCAGGGGTTTCTGGCGCTGCGCCCAGGCTGCCTTGCCGCACTTCCCCGATACCGGCGGCGCAATCGTCGCAATATCGTCGTCGGCGGGCCTGCGCCCCAAGGCGGGTAACGGCGCCTACGCGGCGTCCAAGGTCGCGTTGCAGTTCCTGGCGCGTACGCTGGCCCTGGAAGTCGCGCACAGGCAGATACGCGTGAACTGCATCTGTCCCAGCATGCTCAAGACGCCGATGACCGAAAAGTTCATCGCCGGTTCCGCGCAGGGCGGCTTTCACCTGACGGCAACCACGCCGCTCGGCCGCCTGTGCACGGAAGCCGACATCGCGCGGACCATCGCCTTCCTGTGCTCTGAAGATGCGTCATTCATCACCGGCGCGACCATCGCCGTGGATGGCGGATCGACCGCCGGCATGGCGATGGCGCGCTGACTGAGCTGCTATAGTCGCAACGACCCTGTGACAGGAATGATTTCATCGTGAGTACTGAGTACGGACTCGAGGCTGAACCGCAATCGGACAAGCCTGCCCGTTCCGGAAAACCCAGGAGCGCGGACGGCGCCGAACGCGTCGTAGGCAAGCCCGTGGGCGCGATCGTTTCCGGACTGGCGGTCCTGCGGGCGCTGCATCAGGCGCAGCGTCCCCAAAGGGCCAGCGAGGTCGCGCGCGAAACCGGCCTGCATCGCGGAACGGCATTCAACATCCTGCGTACCTTCCAGCGCGAAGGCCTGGTCGCCTATAACGAACGCGAACAGACCTACAGCATAGGCGTCATGGTCCTGGAACTCGCGCATGGCGTCCTGCGCACCAGCGGCTTGCTGGATGTGATCCGGCCGGAGATGTTTTCACTGGCGGAACGCGTAGGCGTGACGGTCGCGCTGGCGAAGGTCGAAAAGAGCTATGACCTGGTGCTGCTCGACTTCGTCGGCGGCGGTTTTCGCGTCGACAGTTATTTCAGCATGGGCCGCCGGTCGCCACGCTTCTCGGGGGCATCGGGCCTGGTCATGGCCGCCTTCTCCGGGGCCACCCCGGAACTGGTGGAGTCGGCGTATGGGCAGACGGAGTGGTTTCGCAAACCCGCCTTCGAGGAATACCTCCAGCGTATCGAAACCACACGGGCGCGCGGCTACGCCCTGGATTCGGGTGACCGAAGGCGCGGCCTGACGCAGATCGCCGTCCCGATCTTCTCCCAGGCGGGGCCTTTGACGCTGGTCCTGACGGCGGTCAATTTCAGCTACACCATGACCGAACAGAAGATCGCGGAAGTGGCCGAAGCCATGCTGGCCTTCGCCGACCGTATGTCCCCGGAGCTGGGACGCCTGCGCCTGGAATGATCGAACCGTCGCCCGCGTGGCGCGGTCGTGCTCCAGTCCTGGACCGCGGCAATCACCAGCGTTGCGCCGGCTCCGGCAGCGCCAGCGCCACGCGCAAGGCCTTGCACATCCGGTGGAATTCCATGTCCACCGCCGCGCTGAGCCGGCGCGCGCGCAGGAAGCCGTGGATCATCCCCACGCCGATGCGCATGTCCACCGGCACTCCCGCGGCGCTCAGCTTTTCGGCATAGCGCCTGCCGTCGTCCAGCAGCGGATCGTGATCCGCCAGCAGCAGATAGGCAGGCGGCAGTCCCGCATGGCTCGCCGCGCGCATGGGCAAGGCATAGCCGTCGTCGCGCAGGGCGGCCGCCGAAGCCGGCAGAAAGGATTCCAGCGCGTACGCCATGCCTTCACGCGTCAGGAAGGCGTCCTGGGTATTGTGCAGATAGCTCGGGGTGTCGAGGTCCGCATCCAGCGTCGGATAGGCCAGGGCCTGCATGCGCAGCCGGGGACCGCCACGATCGCGGGCCAGCAGGGCGCAGGCCGCCGCCAGATTGGCGCCCGCGCTGTCGCCCGCCACGGCGAGGCGATCGGGATCGATGCCCAGCATGTCCGCTTCGCGCGCCGCCCAGGTCAGGGCCTCATAAGCGTCTTCAGTGGGCGCTGGATAGGGATTTTCCGGCGCGCGGCGGTAATGCACGCTCAGCACCTGCGCGCCGGTGTTCGCGGCCAGGCTGGCGGTAATGAAGTCGTGTCCCTGCGGACTGCCGGCGACGAAGCTGCCGCCGTGCAGATAGACGATCGCTGGCAGCGGTGCGTCGGCGCGCGGCCTGTACACGCGCACGAGTATTTCGCGGCCAGGCAGCACGATGTAGGTATCGGTGACGTCCAGGGACGCGGGGTAGGGCTCGCTGATCAGCGCGGCCTGTCGATCCGCGCGCGCGCGCCGCTGTGCCAGGGTCAAGGCGCCGAGCTCGCCCATCTCCGCCAGGGCCTTGCGGGTGCGGTCTACATAGTCCTGGATGCCGGGGTCGTACGCCATGGAATACACCTGCCGCGGTTGTAGAGTGGAGTGATCCACTCTACAAGATGACCCTGCCCATGCCAATAGCGTCAGCTCAGGCTTTCCGCGATCGCGTCACGCCGTCGAAGGCCGTCTGCACCATGCGCCGCAGCAGCGGCTGCACGCGCTCGGCGCGTTCGGGCAGATAGTCGAAGGGCAGCGCCTCCTGCATATAGCTGCACTGGGTCATTTCCAGCTGTATGGCATGGATACCCTGTTCCGGCTTGCCGTAGTTGCGGGTGATGTACCCGCCGGTGAAACGGCCGTTCAATACGCTGGTGTAGCCCTCCGGCTCGCCTTCGCGCGCCACCGTGGCCACGGCTTCGGCGATGTCCTGCGCGCAGGCGCTGCCCTTGCCCGTGCCCAGGTTCAGGTCCGTCAGCTTGCCTTCGAAGAACCGCGGCAGCACCGAGCGGATCGAGTGCGCATCCCACAGCAGCGCGACGCCGTGCTGGTCGCGCAGGCGGTTCAGTTCCTGCGCCAGCTTGTCGTGATAGGGCTGCCAGACCTGGGCGCGGCGCAAGGCGACCTCGGCATCGTCAGGGACATCCTTGGGATCGCGATACAGCGGCGTGTCGTCGAAGGTGTCGACGGGGCAGAGGCCGGTCACGCTCTGGCCCGGGTACAGGCTGCTGCCATCGGGCGGCCGATTCAGGTCGGCGACGTAGCGCGAATGGGTGGCCACCAGCACCGATGCGCCCATGCCGACGACGAAGTCGTACAAGCGTTCCAGGTGCCAATCGGTATCGGGAACCTGCCGCGCCTCGTCGGTCAGGCGTTCCGCGATGGCGGGCGGCAGGTAGGTGCCGACGTGCGGCATGGAAACCAGCATCGGCGCGGTGCCTTGCCGGAAGGTAAAAACGGGACGATCGGTGATGGCTTGAGACATCGTTTCCTCCAGATGTTGAATGACCGTTCGAGCGAGCCGGCGCCCGGCGTCCGGTCGGTGTCAGCGATCCGTGACCAGCGCGCGCCGCACCTCGACGAACGCGGCCGCGGCGCTGTCGCGCAATGCGTGCCGGCCTTCCTGTACGCGCAGCCTGCCCGCGACCCAGACCTTGCCTATCGCGGACGTGCGATGGCTGCCGAAGACGTGCGCGGACAACATGTCCTGCGCGGGCAGGCCCGCCAGGGCGACGTGGCCCGGATCGAGCTCCAGGAAATCGGCTTGCTGGCCCACGGCGAAACCCGCGACGGCGCGGCCGGCGGCCTGCGCGCCGCCCGCCACCGCGGCCAGCGTCATCGCGGTGGCGACGTGCGGCTGCGCGGCATCGGCCATGACGTTCCGTTGCCGCGTGGTCAGGCGCAGCCCGTATTCCAGCCACTGCAATTCCTCGGCGGCGTTCACAGTGGAATGGCTGTCCGACCCCACGCCCCAGCGTCCGTCGCCCGCGCGCCAGTTCGCCATGTCGAACAGTCCGTCGCCCAGATTGGCCTCGGTTGTGGGGCAAAGTCCGGCGACGGCGCCGCTGCGCGCGGCGTCCAGCGTTTCGTCGGACGTCATATGCGTGGCGTGGACCAGGCACCAGCGCGGTCCCACCGGGGCATGCTCGAGCAGCCAGCGCACGGGCGGCAGGCCGCTCCACGCGATGCAGTCTTCCACTTCCTTCACCTGTTCGGCGATGTGGATGTGGATGGGGGCGGTGGGATCCAGCGCGTCCAGCCCGGCCAGCGCCTCGGCCAGGGAGGCCGGGGGTACCGCGCGCAAGGAGTGCGGCGCCAGGCCCAGCCGTCCGCCCTGGGCATCGCAAACCGGTTTCAGCGCGTAGAGCAGTCGCAGCATGCCGTCCGTATCGTGCAGGAAGCGTCGCTGGCCTTCGTTCGCCGCCGCGCCGCCGAAGCCGCTCGATTGATAGAGCACGGGCAACAGCGTCATGCCGATACCCGCGCGCTCCGCGGCGCGCAGGATGGCCAGCGCCATTTCCGGTCCCTGCGCATAGGGCCGGCCGTCGGCGTCGTGATGCAGGTAATGGAATTCGCACACGCTGGTGTAGCCCGCTTCCAGCATCTCCACATACAGCCAGGTGGCGATGGCCTCGGCCTGCTCCGGATCGATGCGGCCCGCGCAGCGGTACATCAGTTCGCGCCAGCTCCAGAAACTGTCGGCGGCCTGGGCGCGATATTCGGTCAGGCCGCAGAAGCCGCGCTGGAACGCGTGCGAATGCAGATTGGGCATGCCGGGAACGAGCGGGCCGGCAGCCTGGCCTTGTCCCGGTTCGGGGGCGGTGCCGCTGCTGACCCGCGTGAGTCGTCCCTGCCCATCCCAGGACAGGGTGACGCCACGCGCCCATCCTTCCGGCAAGAGTGCGTCGGCGGCCCACAGGGTACTTGGGTGATTCATGTCGCTTCCTGTTGTACTGTGGCGTCCCGCGGCGCGGGCATGTCGATCGACACCACGATCAGTCCCGTATCGACGGGGGCTTGCTTCCTGGTGCAGCGCACGCGCCATGCGTACGGTTGGCGTGCCCACCAGAGGCCTTCGTCGGGTTCCAGTACGTGCTGGCTGCCGTCGTCACGCTCCACTTCCCAGCAACTGCCCACGGCCAGCAGCAGGCCGGATGCCGCGCTGGGCACGATGGCGTGGCTGCCGATGACCTGCACGTCGGCCTGCACCGTTCCGCGCCGGCTCATCACGTTGAAATCTTCCGAAGCGCCGCCCTGCAGCGTGCAGTCGACAGCGACGTCACCGGGAAACGCGAAGGGCGCCAGCGGCGTGGTCAAGTCATGTTCGCCGGCCTTGAAGCCGCCGCGCAACACCACGCCCGCGCCGCTCAGCAGGGTAATGATGCGATCCACGCCGGCGAAGCTGGAGAACGGCCCGCCCGCGTCGATGCGCGCCACACTGATGCGCCACAGGAAGTCTTCCATGCCCGCGCCGGGAGGCCAGCAGACGATCTCCCTGGTCAGGCCGCCGCCGTTCTTCCACGGCTGCGCCGGCACATCGGCCAGGCGAAACGGTACCGGATCGATGTCCGCGTTCGATACGATGGGACTATGCACGTTTGAGTACCGCCTGCAGGAATTCGCGTGTGCGGGGCTGGGTCGGCGCGGTGAAGATCCGCGACGGCGGCCCGGCTTCGATGATGCCGCCGCCGTCCATCACCACCACGGTGTCGGCCACTTCCTGCGCGAAGGCCATTTCATGGGTGACGACCATCATGGTCATGCCTTCGGCCGCCAGCATCTTCATGACTTTCAGCACTTCGCCCACCAGCTCGGGGTCCAGCGCCGACGTCGGCTCGTCGAACAGCATGACGCGCGGCCGCATGGCCAGGGCGCGGGCGATGGCCACGCGCTGCTTCTGCCCGCCCGACAGGCTGGCGGGCATGGCGTCGGCCTTGTGCGCCAGGCCGACTTTCTCGAGCAGCGTGCGCGCTTCTTCCTCGGCCTGTTTGCGGCCGATGCCGCGCAGCTTGCGCGGACCCAGCGTGATGTTGTGCAGTACGTTCAGGTGCGCGAAGAGGTTGAAGGACTGGAACACCATGCCGACTTCTTCGCGCAGCTTGTTCAGCCGGCCATCGGGCAGCATGCGGCCTGAGGCAAGCAGCGGCTGGCCGCAGACCTCGATGTCGCCGCCTTGCGCCAGCTCCAGCCCGTTGCAGCAACGCAGCAGCGTGCTCTTGCCGGATCCGCTGGGCCCGATCACCACGACCACCTGCGAAGGCAGGACGTCCAGGTCGATGCCGCGCAGCACGACATTGTCGCCATAGGCCTTGGTGAGCTGGCGTATGCGCACCATGGGTTGTTGCGTGTTCGCGCTCATTGCACCATTCCTCCCGCACGCAGGCGCAGCTCGATACGCCGCAGCAGGAACGTCGTCACGCCGGTCAATATGAAGTAAATCACCGCGATGGCCAGATAGACTTCCAGTGAACGATAGGACACCGAGATGATCTTCTGTCCTTCGTGCATCACGTCATGGATGGTCAGCAGGGACACCAGCGCCGAATTCTTGATCAGCGCGATGAATTCGTTGCCCAGGGGCGGAATCATGCGCACGAATGCCTGCGGCAGCACGACGCTGGTCATGGCCATGCGTCCCGGCATGCCCAGCGACCGCGCCGCTTCCACCTGTCCGCGGTCGATGGACTGGATGGCTCCCCGCACGATTTCCGATACGTAGGCACCGCTGTAGACGGACAGCCCGATGGTGCCGCAGACGAAGGCCGGCAGCATGATGCCGAACTGCGGCAGCCCGAAGAACAGGATGAACAGCTGCACCAGCAGCGGCGTTCCGCGTATGGCGGCCACGTAGGTGGAGCACAGGCCGTAGACGACGCGGCGGCGCGGATCGAGCCGGCCGATGCCGACCAGCAGCCCGATCACGCAACCGCACAGCAGCGACACGGAGACGATTTCCACCGTGACCGCCGCGCCTCGCACCAGGTCGGGCCAGTTGGCCCAGACCGGAGAGAAATCCAGATCCATTCAGGGCCTCAGTTGCTGAACCACTTCTTGACGATGGCGTCGTAGGTGCCATCGGCCTTCAGTTTGGCCAGCGCCTTGTTCAGACTGGCGGTCAGTTCCGGCTGGTCCTTGCGCACGGCCATGCCATACGCTTCGGTCGTCAGTTGCTCGGGCAGCACCTTCAGGCCGCCGCGGGTGCGTACGTACTGGTAGGCGGCGGGCAGGCCGGTTACCGCGGCATCGGCGCGGCCGATGGCGACCAGGTTGAACATCTGGTCGTTCTTTTCCACTTCAACCAGCTTCACTCCGGGATAGTTGTCCTTCAGGTAGCCGACCGACTTGGTGCCGACCTGCACGGTGACCTGCTTGCCTTCCAGGTCCTTGGGCGTCTTGATGGTGTTGTTGTCGGCCTTCACCATCGCAACCAGGCCGCCCGCGTAGTAGGAATCGCCGAAGTCGACGACCTTGCGCCGTTCGTCGGTGATGTAGATCGCCGATACGGCCATGTCGTAGCGCTTGGCCACCAGCCCGGGGATCAGCCCCTTGAAGTCGATCTGGGTCCATTCGACCTTCTTGCCCATGGCCTTGGCCAGGGCTTCCGTCAGTTCGATATCGAAGCCGGTCAACTTGCCGTTGTCGACATACTCCATGGGCGGGAAGGTGGCATCCGTGACCACGCGGATCACGTCGTCGGCATGGGCGGGGGTGGCGGACCACAGGAGGGGACTCAAGGCGAGCGCGGCTTGCAGGACGCGGCGACGTAGGGCTTTCATTCAAGGCTCCTTGGAAATCGGGACGCGGACGTCCGGGGAAAAGGTCAGGTCAGGTTGAGCAGGCGGGAAACACGTGCGGCGGCTATTACCACCATCTGGGTCAGTTCGTCGGCGCGCGCCAGGCCCCTCGATGTCGGCGCCATCAGGGTCAGGCAGCCGGCCAGGCGCTGGGCGGGCCCGAAAAGCGGTGCGCTGGCACCCCACACGCCTTCGTCGATTTCGTTCTGGCTGCATGCGTATCCGGCCTTGCGGATGGCGGCGAGCGTTTCGCGATCGGGCAACTGCGGGTCGGGTGGCTCGCCTTGCCATGCATCGAGCAAGGCGTCGCGGCGCGCGGCAGGCAGGTGTGCCAGCAGGCATTTCGCCGTGGCGCCTTTGCGCAGGGCGACGCTGCGGCCTTTCTCAAAGGAACAGCGCAGCGCCTGCGGGCTTTCCAGCATGTCCAGGCAGATGGCGCGGTCGTTCACCGCCACGATCAGGCCCACGCTTTCATTGGACTGGTGGACCAGCCGCTGCATGTCCATGCGCGCCATGTGGACCAGGTTGGAACTGGCGTCGAATCCTTGCGCCAGTTGCAGGCCCATGGGACCTGGCGCGTAGCTGCCATCTTCTTCCTGCACGAAACCCCAGTGCTTCAACCGGGCCAGTTGGCGGTACAGCGAGCTGCGCGGCAAACCGGTGGCATCGGCCAATTGCTGCGCCGTCACGGGACCATTCCACTGCGCCAGGGTGGCCAGCACCAACAGGACGCGGTCCTGCGAAGCGGGAATGTTCGTGGAGGCATGCATGATGTCGCGAGTATGGGGTAGAGCAGTCCTTCGGGCCAAGTCGGGATTCCCATGAAATGGGAATGGCCGGCGCGTTTTGCGGGGACTGGGCCCCGATCGTGTCCCATTTTGGCGCATAAGGCCGTGCACAGCGCACCGCTATGGCGCAACGCTGATAATTTATCGTTTACGACGAAAATTCGTTCGGTATTTTTCATTGGAATAAATCAATAACGATTCCTATGATCCCTGCAACGACAAGGGCTTACAGGAGATCGAAGTGGCAGGTTGGGCGATCGGAATAGATATCGGGGGCACGTTCACCGATATCGTGGCGCTGGATTACGGGGCCGCGGCCTTGCACAGCCTGAAAGTGCTGACGACGCACGGTGATCCCGCCGAGGGCGTCGCCGATGGCGTCAGCCGCATCATTGCCACGTGCGGCATCGCGCCCGCCGCCGTGACGCGTATCGTTCATGCCACGACGCTGTTCACCAACGCCTTGATCGAGCGCCGCGGTTGCAAGACCGGGCTGCTGGTCACCAGCGGATTCAAGGACGTGATCGAAATCGGCCATGAGCGCAAGTACGACCTCTACGACCTGCGGATAGAGGCCGCGCCGGCGCTGGTCGAACGCCGTCTGCGGGCCGAGATAGGTGCCCGCCTGGACGCGCGCGGCGTCGAAGTCGCGCCGGTGGACCCGGACGAGGTGGTGCAGGCCGTGCGCCACTTGGTGGACGAGGGCGTGGAGTCCCTCGCGGTCTGCCTGCTGC
The DNA here is from genome assembly GCF_002119685.1 of Bordetella genomosp. 8. Classification (NCBI taxonomy): domain Bacteria; kingdom Pseudomonadati; phylum Pseudomonadota; class Betaproteobacteria; order Burkholderiales; family Alcaligenaceae; genus Bordetella; species Bordetella genomosp. 8. The sequence goes on from NZ_CP021108.1 coordinate 2,476,519, forward strand.
ACGCCTATGCCAACGACGCCCACGAGCGGCAGGTCAGGGCCATCCTGCGCGCCGCTTACCCGGATCTGGCCATTACGCTGTCCAGCGAGGTGGCGCCGGTGGTACGCGAGTTCGAACGCATGTCGACGACCTCGGCGAATGCGTATATCAAGCCGTTGGCGAGCCGCTACCTGGACAGGCTGCAGCGCCGCCTGCGGGACCTCGGCCTGCACGCGGACATCCTGATGATGCTCTCCAATGGCGGGCTGTCCCATCTGGGGGAGGCCAAACGGATACCTATCGAACTCCTGGAGTCCGGCCCCGCGGCCGGCGCGATTTCCGCGGCCTGCTATAGCGCACTCGATCGCCAGGCCGATCTGCTGGCCTTCGATATGGGCGGAACGACGGCCAAGCTTTGCCTGGTGGAAGACGGCCAGCCTTCGATTTCCTTCGGCTTCGAGGCCGCGCGGCAAAAGCGCTTCGCCGAAGGCAGCGGCCTGCCCATACGCATCACCACCATAGACCTGATCGAGATCGGAGCCGGCGGCGGCAGCATCGCCAGCCAGGACGCGCTGGGCTTGTTGAAGGTCGGACCGCACAGCGCGGGATCCGAGCCGGGACCGGTTTGCTATGGACGCGGCGGTGGCCAGCCCACGGTCACCGATGCCAATCTGCTGCTGGGGTATCTGAATCCCGCGTATTTCGCTGGGGGCACGATGTCCATCGACGCGGAACTGTCCGGCCGCGCGATCGATGCACTGGGCAAGGAACTCGGACACCGGGCCATCGACGTCGCGTGGGGCATACACGACATCGTTGCCGAGAACATGGCCGGCGCGGCACGTGTACACGTCGCGGAACGCGGTCGCGATCCGCGCGATTTCGTGCTGCTCTGCACGGGCGGAGGCGGGCCGCTGCACTCCTACTACGTCGCGCAGAAGATAGGCGTCCGTACGATCATCTGCCCGCCAGCGGCAGGCGTTGCCTCGGCCTACGGCCTGCTGGTCGCGCCCGCCCGCGCCGACCGGTCCCGCACGGTCAACGTGCGGCCCGCATCGGACAGCCTGGACGATCTGGAACGCGCCTATGCGCAGCTGGAGCACAACGCGACCGAGTCCTTGCGCCCCTTGGATTCGGCCTTCGGGCCGGTGTCCGTGCATCGCAGCGCCGATGGCCGTTTTGCCGGACAGGGCTTCAGCTTGACGGTGGATCTTCCCGCCGGGCCGTACGCGGGCACCGGGGCCGCTGACAGCGATACGGTACGCCTGCGGCTGGTGGAGGCATTCGAATCCGGTTATCGCGAAAAATTCGGGCGCACGCCGCCGGACGTGCCGATCGAATTGCTCAATCTGCGGGTCAGCGCCACGGCGCCGCCGCGCCAACAGTTGGCGCATGCCGATATGGAAACCGGAGCGGATATCCAGCCGGTCAGCCGACGCGATGTCTACTTCCGCGAATCGGGCGGTTTCGTCGAGACCCCCGTCTATAAGCGGGACACCCTGCATCCCGGCTTCGATCGAAGCGGCCCCATGCTGATCGAGGACGATGGGTCTACCTTGGTCGTGGGCCCACGTGGCCATGTCCGCCAGCTTCCCAGCGGCAATTTGATCGTCACGATACAGGAGCAGCAGGCATGAAGAGCAGCGGCATGAACGATAACGACGACATGGGCCACGCCTCAGCCGGCCGCGCCTCAGCCGGCCACGCCGAATCAGCGGATCCTATTTTTCTGGAGGTTTTCTGGACACGGATCCGGTCGGTGGTGAACGAGGCCGCCAAGCTCATCGTGCGCACCTCCTTTTCCACGCTATCCACCGAGGCCAACGATTTTGCCGTCGTGCTGACCGATTCCGCCGGGCGCGCCCTGGCGGAGAACAGCGGCAGCATTCCGTCTTTCATAGGCACCCTGCCACGCACCGTGCAGGCGACGATCGAACGCTTCGGCACGCGGGAGATGCGCGATGGCGATGTGTACATCACCAATAACCCGTGGATAGGAACCGGCCATTTGAACGACGTGAGCCTGGTCAAGCCCGTCTTTCATGGCGGCGCGCTGGTCGGCTTCGCGGCCACCGCGGCGCACGTGCCGGACATCGGCGGCAAGATCCGCTCCGTCGATGCGCGCGAACTGTTCGAGGAGGGGTTTCACATTCCATTGATGCGGCTGTTGCGAGATGGCCAGGCCGACGAGACGCTGCTGTCCCTGATCCGTACCAATGTGCGTACGCCGCAGCAGACAGTGGGGGATATCTGGTCGCAAGTAGGCGCGGTGGAGCTGATCGGCGGGCGCCTGGGCGCAATCCTGGACGAATACCGCCTGGCCGGTATCGACGAACTGGCGCAGGCATTGTTCCGGCGCAGTGAAATCGCCATGCGCCGCGCCATACGGGCCCTGCCGAACGGCGAGTACCACTACTCGATGGAGACGGATGGCTTCGAGAACCGCTTCCAGTATCAGGTCAAGGTCCGCGTGGGCGATGAAGACATCGAATGCGACTTCACCGGTACGTCGGCGCAGCAGCCGCGCGGCATCAATTGCGTTCTGGCATACACGAGCGCGATGACGGTGTACGCAATCAAGAGCCTGCTGCTGCCGGAGCTGTCCAATAATGACGGCCTGTTCCGGCCGATCAAGATCACGGCGCCGGAAGGCAGCATCCTGAATCCGCGCATGCCCGCGCCGGTAGGCGGCCGTGCGTGCACGGGACACTATGTGCCGACGGTCATCTTCGGTGCCCTGTACGGAATCCTGCCGCACAAGGTCATGGCCGGCGTAGGTTCGCCGCTGTGGATCGCCAACCTGAGCGGTACGCGCGAAGACGGAAGGCCTTTTGCGACGGTGCTCTTCTATAACGGCGGCATGGGCGGCACCGAGGGCAAGGACGGCGCATCCGTCATGTCCTGGCCCAGCAATATCTCGGCCACGCCCATTGAAGTCGCGGAGCGCGAGGCACCCCTGTTTTTCAAGTACAAGCGGCTGCGGCCCGACTCGGGTGGTCAGGGCGCATGGCGTGGCGGCCTGGGGCAGGAGATCTGCTTCGTCAGCCGGCATCACGCGCCACTGTCCGTCGTCTTCCTGACCGAACGCCTGCGTGTCGCCGCGCCTGGCCTCGGGGGCGGTGGCGACGGCGCGTTGGGCCAGGTCATGATCAACGGCGAAGTCATCAACAGCCGGCGGCCGCATGTGCTGCACCCCGGCGATGAGGTGATATTGCGCACGCCCGGCGGCGGCGGCTACGGCGACGCCGCGCGGCGGGATGCGGCGGCAAGGACAAGGGATATCGCGCAGGGCTATATCTCGGCAAGCTGAGTCCATCCGGCGGTCGCCATGCCGCCACGGACCCGGCATATCAACCAGGCCGCTCAAGCGGTCGATACAAGGGAAAAGCACATGAAGACAGCGTTGAAATGGCGCATGGGCGCCATGTCCTTAATGGCGGCATTGATGTCGCCGGCCACCTGGGCCGCGCCTGCCTATCCGGTCAAGCCGATCCGTTTGATCGTTCCTTATCCGGCGGGCGGATCGACCGACGTCCTGGCGCGCATGCTCGGCCAGAAGGTCGGCGAAACGCTGGGCCAGACCGTGATCGTGGAGAACCGTCCGGGCGCGAGCGGCAATATCGGCGCGTCCTTCGTGGCGAAGTCCGAGCCCGATGGCTATACCCTGTTTCTAGGCACATCCACGGCGCTGTCCGTCAATCAAAGCCTGTACAAATCGCTGCCCTACGATCCACAGAAGGACTTCGCGCCCATCGTCCTGGCGACCATGCTGCCCAGCCTGGTGGTGACGAACGACAAGGTCCCTGTCAAGACGGTGCAGGAGCTGACCGAGTGGCTCAAAGGGCCTGGCCGCGGCGCCAGCTATGCCTCGTCCGGCGCCGGAACGCCAGCCCATCTCGGCGGCGAACTCTACAAATGGCTGACCGGCACGCATGCGACGCACGTGCCCTACAAGGGCGGGGCGCCCGCGTTGACGGACCTGGTGGGTGGCCAGACCGCCTACATGTTCGCCATCCTGCCGGAATCCATGCCGCTGGTAAAAACCGGCCAGTTGCGTGCACTGGCGGTGACGACCGCCAAACGCTTGCCGGCCTATCCGGATATCCCGACCGTGGCCGAATCGGGCGTGCCGGGTTATGAGCTGATCGGCTGGTACGGTTTCCTGGCGCCCGCGCGCACGCCTCCCGCGATCATCGACACGCTGAACAAAGCCTTCAACAAGGCTTTGGATGAGCCCGACACGCGCAAGAAGTTGCAGGACCTGGGCTTCGAGGTGGCGGGCGGCCCGCCTCAGGCCTTGAGCGACCTGATGCGTAGCGAAACCTCGAAATGGAAGCAGGTGATCGACAAGGCCGACATCAAGCTGGAGTAGCCATCGAGCTGCGCCGGCGTTGGCCCTTGGCCGGCGCCGGCTTTTCTCGTTGTGCCTTGCCTGGAAGCGCGCTCACACCGGGCGGCAGGGGCCGTTCGTCGATGGCCCGGCGCATGAATTCCAGCAGGCGGGTGGAGCTGGGCGACAGGGCCCGCAGCTTGCGGCTGATCAGGCAGATCTCGCGCGAGAGCCGAGGTCCGATGACTTCGCGGAAAACGAAAGGCGCGAACTGCCCCATGCCGGCCGCCAGCGCGGGAATGATGGCATAGCTGGCCCCCAGCCGCAGCACCGCGTGTAGCGATGTGGTGCTGGAGATCTCGTCCCGCACGCCGGAGAACATATCCTGGCGTTGTACGTTTTCCCGAAGAAAGGCGCCGATGCCCGTGTCCGAGGAAAAGCTGACATAGTCGGCGGGATCGAGATCCGACCAGCGCAGCGGCTTGCGGCTGGCGCCATAGCGATGCCGTGCGTCGCACACCACGCCATAGCGGTCCTCGAGTAAAGGGGTATAGACCAGGTCGTCGTGCCCGCGGTGCCGGCTCGTCACGGCGAAATCCAGGTCTCCGCCAGCCACCATGGTCTCCACCAGTTCAGCACCGGCGTCACGCAATGAGATCGTCGTATCGGGGTATTCCTGCTTGAAGGCATGGGCGGCGTCGGCCAGGAAGTGCTCGATGACCGAGGCCGCCGCCGCGATGCGGATGTGGCCCTGGCGCCCCTGCGAGAATGCCTGCAAATCGCTCAGCGCGCCGTCGAAGTGGCTGAGTATTTTTTCCGCTTCCACTTTGAAGCGCACGGCTTCGTTGGTCATGGCGACGCGGCGCGTGCTGCGATCGAACAGCTTCACGCCTATGGTTTCCTCGAACTGCTGGATGGTGGCGGTCAAGGACGACTGGGTAAGGAACAGGCGCGACGCCGCCACCGTGAACGAGCCCGCATCCGCCACCGCCACGAAACATCGCAGGTGTCGCAGGGAAATATTGCGCAGCATCTCGTTCTTCCTTTGCGTGCGATCGTAGGAGCCCTTGCAGGCGGCCTCGGCGTTGTCCACACGCATATCGGGCTGCGTGGATCATATATTGGTGAAAACGAATAAACAATAAAAACTAATCGTTTGTTGTGAAGAAATCGCGTTCCTAGAATGCCTCGATCTTCTTTCCAGCAACTCGCCGACGGGCGCGGGTGCGGCGCGAGTGCAGCGCGGCCGCACGTGCGGCCGCTATCCATCGCAAAGGACTTAGACATGGGCTTACTCGCAGACAGGGTCAATCGCATCAAGCCTTCTCCCAGCTCCATGGCGGGACAGCGGGCGCGCGAGCTACGCGCGAGCGGGCGCGACATCCTGGGCCTGACCGCCGGCGAGCCGGATTTCGATACGCCGGCGAACGTCATCGAAGCGGCCGGGCGTGCCATGGCGGAATCCCGCACCAAATACACGGACGTCGGCGGCACGCCAGAACTCAAGGAAGCCATCGCCCACAAGTTCGCGCGGGAGAACGGCCTGGACTACCGCAAGGAGGAAATCATCGCCGGTACGGGCGGCAAACAGGTGATTTTCAATGCCTTGATGTGCACCGTAGGGAAAGGGGATGAAGTCATCGTCCCGGCGCCTTACTGGGTGTCCTATCCTGATATCGCCCTGTTGGCGGGGGCCACACCTGTCTTCGCGCCTACCCGCGTCGAAGATGGCTTCAAGCTCCGTGCCGATGCGCTGGAGCGAGCCATCACGCCGCGCACACGCTGGCTGATACTGAATGCGCCGAACAATCCCAGCGGCGCGACCTATTCGGCGGACGAACTCAAGGACCTCGCCGAGGTCCTGCTGCGCCATTCGCATGTATGGGTGCTGTCGGACGATATGTACGAGCACATCCTGTATGACGGGCGCGGCTTCAACACGCTCGCGCAGGTCGAGCCGCAATTGAAAGCACGCACGCTGACCGTCAATGGCGTATCGAAGGCCTATGCGATGACGGGCTGGCGGATCGGCTATGCGGGAGGACCCGTGGAACTGGTCAAGGCCATGACCAAGCTGCAATCGCAGAGTACGTCCAATCCGTCGTCGATCAGCCAGGCGGCGGCGCGTGAAGCCTTGGTAGGCCCGCAGGACGTGATCAAGGAACGCACCGCCATCTTCCAGCAGCGCCGTGATTTCCTGGTGGACGCGTTGAATGGCATCTCGGGCATCCACTGCCATGTTCCCGAGGGCGCCTTCTATGCGTTTCCATCCTGCGCGGAATTGATCGGACGCCGCACGCCACAGGGCAAGACGCTGGTCAACGACGAAGACTTCATCATGTACCTGCTGGAAGAGGAAGACTTCGCTGTCCTGCAAGGCGCGGCCTACGGGGTGTCGCCGCACTTCCGCTTGTCCTTCGCGGCGTCGATGGATGCCATCGAGGCTGGGTGCGAACGATTGCGTCGCGCATGCGCCAAGCTGGATTGAGGCCGTCACATATCGGTTAGGAGCCGTGCTCTATGACCGTTGTTTTCTTACAGGATGAAACCATAGATTTTGTTTATTAGGGCGATAGAGTTCGTAATCTTCCTGCGACATTATGCTCATCAATGTCGTTTTGTTACAACTTAATTTCCTATCCTGTCCTTACGTACAATGCCGGCGGCACGATCAGCCCATAGGATGAACCGTCTTCCACGGAGTCATCCATATGGCTTACTCGCTTCCCGCCACTGTCCTGCAAGTCACCGGCCGCGCCTGGATGCGCCATCCGGACGGATCGCTGACCGAATTGCATGCAGGCAGCCGCATCCCCCCGGATACGGAGATCGTGACGTCATCGGGCGCCACGGTCAGCCTGCAGGTCGAAGGCGGGATGCCCATCCTGATCGGCGAGAACCGCGAAGTCACCCTGACAGATGATGTGGCGGGCGCCGTCGACGCCACGGAAGCGCGCGTGGCGCCCCCGCAAGGCACGGACTCCGACCGGTTGCTCGCCGCGCTGCAAAGCGGCCAGGATCCGTTCGACAACCTGGATCCCACCGCCGCGTTGTCTTCCGGAAGCGCCGGGGACGCCGCCGGTAGCAGCTTTGTGCGCCTGGCGCGTATCCTGGAATCCACCACGCCACTGTCGCTGGAGTATCCCAACCCAGCCGCGGCGCAGACGACCGCCAACGTCCCGGCCGCGGGCGTGGCGGGCGGCGACGGCGGTGGCGCGCCAGATAGCGCGAATACTGGCACTGGAAGCACGGGTAGCGCTGCCGCCCCTTCCACTGGCACGTCCACCGGCACGTCCACCACCGCGCCTGCCAGCGGGAGTGCTCCATCGAGCGAGCCAACGACCGGTGGGCCGTCCACCGGCACTCCGTCCACCGGTACGCCAGTCGACGTACCCCACGTGAACGCGCCGCCCGTGGCCGCGGCGGACACCGCCACGACCACGCAGAACGCTTCCGTCAGCGGCAATATCCTGCGCAACGACACGGATCCGGACAACGACGCGTTGGCGATCGTCACGGTCGGCGACCAGCGCATGGTCACCGGCGGTGTCACGGTGGCGGGCTCCAGCGGCGGAACGTTCACTGTCTATCCGGACGGAAGCTATGTGTTCAATCCCGGCGCCAGCTATCAGCATCTGGGCGCCGGACAGACCGCCACCAGCAGCGCCAGCTATACCGTAACGGACCCCAGCGGGGCGACCTCGACGACCACCGTCACGGTCACCATTAATGGCGTGAACGACGCGCCCGTGTCCACGGGCTTGTCCGATCAGACGGGGCAAGACGCCCAGCAAGGCGTCAATATCGACGTGTCGAGCCACTTCTCCGACGTCGATACCGGCGACAGGCTGACGTACTCCGCCGTCGGGCTGCCGCCTGGGCTGACGATCGATCCGCGCACAGGCGTGATCTCGGGGAACATCGATGCGTCGGCGTCGATGGGCGGCGATCACGGCAAATACCAGGTGGTGGTCACCGCCACGGACGGCAGCGGTGCCAGTACGTCGCAGGCCTTCGCCTGGAACGTCGGTAATCCGGCACCCGTCGCGGCCGACGACAGTGCCGCAGGCGGCCAGAACGAGGTGCTGGGCGGCAACGTCATCGGCGGAGATGCGCAAGGCCATGGCCGAGATCTCGATCCTGACGGCGACCCGCTCACTGTTACCGGCGTCAACGGGCAAGCCGGCAACGTCGGCCTGGCCCTGGCCGGCGATCACGGCGGGACGTTCGTTCTGAACGCGGACGGCAGCTACAGCTTCGACCCTGGCGCCGCATTCAACTACCTGCCCGCGGGCCAGACCCAGGCGACGTCGATCTCCTACACGGTATCGGACGGTCAGGGCGGCGTATCCACGGCCACCTTGACCGTCACGGTTACGGGCACCAACGACGTGCCGGTGATGAGCAGCGGCGTGCACACGGTCACCGAGGACCAGGGCGTTACCGGCGGGCAACTTACCGCCGAAGGCCGCTTGTCCATTACCGACGCCGACACCGGGGAGTCCGCGTTTCGGCCGGGGGCGCATTTCGACGGCAGCACAGGTAATGGCAACGCAGCCCTGGGCACGCTGGTGTTCGACGCCGACGGCTCCTATACCTACACCGTGGCGAACGACAATCCTGTCGTGCAGGGTCTGAAGAGCGGCGAAAGCATCGTCGAAACGTATACGGTGACCAGCCAGGACGGTTCGGCCACCAGCACCATCACCATCACCATCGATGGCACCGACGACCGGGCAGTCATCACGCCCCACGTGCCAGGCGATGACGCAGGCACGGTCACCGAAGACGCGGCCCCGGCCGCCAGTGGCAAGCTGGATATCGCCGATCCCGACGCCGGCCAGGCGGTATTCGTGCCGCAAACCGGTACGGCGGGCGCCTACGGCACGTTCGCGATCGCGGCCGACGGCGCCTGGACGTACACGCTGAACAACGCCGATCCAGCCGTGCAGGCGTTCGCCGCCGGCGAAAGCCGGGTCGAACAATTCACCGTGGCGTCCGCCGACGGCACGACGAGCACCGTGACGGTGACCATCCTGGGCACCAACGACATTCCTATCATCAACGCCGCGACAGGCGCGGATGTGGGTTCGGTCACGGAGGACGACGCCAAGACCGCCACAGGCCAGTTCAGCAAGACGGATGTCGACGCCACGGACACGCACACCTGGACGGTGGATGGCAACGCGAAGGGCGCCTACGGTACGTTTGCCGTTGACCAAACCGGCAAGTGGACCTACACGTTGGACAACGCAGCGGCTCAGTCGCTGACGGCGAAGGACCATATCCAGGAAACCTACACCGTCAAGGTTGACGATGGCCATGGCGGAACGGCTACGAAGTCCGTGACCCTGACGATCAACGGCACGGACGACGCCGCGATCATCACCCCGCACGCGACCGGCAGCGATGCTGGCACCGTCAGGGAAGATACGACCCTGACCACCAGCGGCAAGCTGGACATCGTCGATCCCGACGCAGGCCAGGCTGTCTTCGTGCCTCAGGCGAGCACCGCCGGCACATACGGCACCTTCGCCTTGACGACGGACGGAACGTGGACGTACACGCTCAACAACGCCAATCCCGGCGTGCAGGCGCTGGGCGTCAACGAGACCCGGGTCGAACAATTCACCGTCACGTCGGCCGACGGCACGACGAGCACCGTCACGGTGACGGTCCAGGGCACCAACGATGCCCCGACCATCAACGTCCCGACGGGAACGGACGCTGGCTCTGTCACGGAAGACGGTACCAAGACGGCCACCGGGCAGTTCAGTCAAACGGACGTTGATGCGACCGACACGCACGCCTGGACGGTGGATGGCAACGCGAAGGGCGCCTACGGCACGTTCGCCGTTGACCAAACCGGCAAGTGGACGTACACGCTGGACAACGCCGCAGCTCAGTCGCTGACGGCGAAGGACCATATCCAGGAGACCTACACGGTCAAGGTCGACGACGGCCATGGTGGCACGGCCACCAAATCCGTCACGGTGACGATCAACGGCGCGGACGACGGCGCGATCATCACGCCGCATGCCACTGGAAGCGATGCCGGCACGGTCAAGGAAGACACCACGCTGACCACCAGCGGCAAGCTGGACGTTGTCGACGCCGACGCCGGCCAGGCTGTATTCATCCCGCAGTCGAGCACCACCGGCACATACGGCACCTTCGCCCTGACGACGGACGGCACCTGGACGTACACGCTCAATAACGCCACTCCCGCTGTACAGGCACTGGGCGCCAACGAGAGCCGGGTCGAACAGTTCACCGTCACGTCGGCCGACGGCACGACGAGTACCGTCACGGTGACGGTCCAGGGCACCAACGATGCCCCGACGATCAACGCCCCGACGGGCACGGACGCTGGTTCTGTCACGGAAGACGGCGCCAAGATCGCGACCGGCCAGTTCACCCAGACTGATGTCGACGTGACTGACACGCACACCTGGACGGTGGATGGCAGCGCGAAGGGCGCCTACGGTACCTTCGCGGTCGATCAAACCGGCAAGTGGACGTACACGCTGGACAACGCGGCGGCCCAGTCCCTGACGGCGAAGGATCACATCCAGGAAACCTACACCGTCAAGGTTGACGACGGTCATGGCGGAACGGCGACGAAGTCGGTCACGTTGACGATCAACGGCACGGACGATACGGCGATCATTACCCCGCATGCGACCGGCAGCGATGCTGGTACGGTCAAGGAAGACACGACGCTGACCACTAGTGGAAAGCTCGACATAGTCGACCCGGATGCAGGCCAAGCTGTCTTCGCGCCACAAGTGAACACCGTCGGCACCTACGGCACCTTCGCCCTGACGACGGATGGGACGTGGACGTACAACCTGAACAATGCCTCCACGGCGGTTCAGCAACTGGCCGCCGGACAGACTGCAACTGAAACGTTCACGGTCACGTCCGCGGATGGTACGACGAGCGCCGTGACGGTGACTGTCCAGGGCACCAACGACGCGCCCACGATCAACGTTCCGTCGGGAGCCGACTCCGGTTCGGTCACGGAAGACGGCACCAAGACGGCGACTGGTCAGTTCAGCAAGACGGATGTTGACGCCACGGACACGCACACCTGGACGGTGGACGGCAACGCCAAGGGCGCCTACGGCACCTTTGCTGTCGATCAAACTGGCAAGTGGACGTACACGCTGGACAACGCCGCGGCGCAGTCGCTGACGGCAAAGGACCACATCCAGGAAACCTACACCGTCAAGGTTGACGATGGCCATGGCGGAACGGCAACGAAGACCGTGACCCTGACCATCAACGGCACGGACGATGCCGCGATCATCACGCCGCACGCGACCGGCAGCGATGCCGGGACGGTCAAGGAAGACACGACGCTGACCACCAGCGGCAAGCTCGACGTTGTCGACCCAGATGCCGGTCAGGCAGTGTTCGTTCCGCAGACGGGCGCGGTCGGCACGTACGGAAGCTTCTCGCTGACGGCGGACGGCACATGGACCTATACGCTGAACAACGCCTCGACAGCGGTTCAGCAGCTGGCGGCTGGTCAAACGGCGACCGAGACGTTCACGGTGGCAACGGCTGACGGCACGACGAGTACCGTCACGGTGACGGTGCAAGGCACCAACGATGCGCCCACGATTAACGTTCCGTCGGGAGCCGACACCGGTTCGGTTACGGAAGACGGCGGAAAGACCGCGACGGGGCAGTTCAGCAAGACCGATATCGACGCAACCGACACGCACACCTGGACGGTGGATGGCAACGCGAAGGGGGCGTACGGCACGTTCAGCGTGGATCAGACCGGCAAATGGACGTACACGCTGGACAATGCTGCGGCTCAGTCGCTGACCGCTAAGGACCACATTCAGGAAACCTATACGGTCAAGGTCGACGACGGCCATGGCGGCACGGCGACGAAGTCGGTCACGTTGACGATCAACGGCACCGACGACGCGGCGATCATTACGCCGCACGCGACCGGCAGCGACGCCGGCACGGTCAAGGAAGATACGACGCTGACGACCAGCGGCAAGCTCGATGTCGTGGATCCGGACGCTGGCCAGGCGGTATTCGTATCCCAGAACGTGAACGGCCAGTATGGCACCTTCACGATGGGCACGGATGGTACGTGGACATACACGCTGAACAACGCTTCGACGGCGGTTCAGCAGCTCGCCGCCGGTCAGACGGCGACAGAGAAGTTCACGGTTGCGTCGGCTGATGGTTCGACGAGCACGGTGACCGTGACGGTTCAAGGCACCAACGACGCGCCCACGATCAACGTCCCGTTGGGTGCCGACGCCGGTTCGGTCACGGAGGACAGCACCAAGACCGCGACTGGTCAGTTCAGCAAGACTGACGTTGACGCGACAGACACGCACACCTGGACGGTGGATGGCAACGCGAAGGGGGCCTACGGCACGTTCGCTGTCGACCAGACCGGCAAGTGGACGTACACGCTGGACAATGCCGCAGCCCAATCGTTGACCGCGAAAGACCACATCCAGGAAACCTACACCGTCAAGGTCGACGATGGCCACGGCGGCATGGCCACAAAGTCCGTGACCCTGACCATCAACGGCACGGACGACACTGCGATCATCACGCCGCATGCGACCGGCAGCGACGCCGGGACGGTCAAGGAAGACACGACCCTGACGACCAGCGGAAAGTTGGACGTTACCGATCCGGATGCCGGCCAGGCCGTTTTCGTTGCTCAGAATGTGAACGGCCAGTATGGGTCGTTCACGATGGGCACGGACGGTACGTGGACCTATACGCTGAACAACGCCTCGTTGGCAGTCCAGCAACTGGCCGCTGGTCAGACCGCGACCGAGAAGTTCACGGTGGCCTCGGCCGATGGTACGACCAGTACGGTGACGGTGACGGTGCAGGGCACCAACGATGCCCCGACGATCAATGTTCCGTCGGGAGCCGACGCTGGTTCAGTTACGGAAGACGGTACCAAGACCGCGACCGGTCAGTTCAGCAAGACTGACGTGGACGCGACCGACACGCAAACCTGGACGGTGGATGGTAACGCCAAGGGCGCCTACGGCACGTTCGCAGTCGATCAGACCGGTAAGTGGACGTACACGCTCGACAACGCAGCGGCCCAGTCGCTGACGTCGAAGGACCACATCCAGGAAACCTATACGGTCAAGGTCGATGATGGCCACGGCGGCACGGCCACGAAGACCGTGACCCTGACCATCAACGGCACGGACGATGCGGCGATCATCACGCCGCACGCGACAGGCAGCGACGCAGGCACGGTCAAGGAAGATACGACGCTGACGACCAGCGGCAAGCTCGATGTCGTAGATCCGGATGCTGGTCAGGCGGTATTCGTCGCCCAGAGCGTGAATGGCCAGTACGGCTCATTCACGATGGGCACAGATGGGACGTGGACATACAACCTGAACAATGCTTCGACGGCGGTTCAGCAGCTCGCCGCCGGTCAAACGGCAACTGAGAAGTTCACGGTTACATCGGCCGATGGCACGACGAGCACCGTAACGGTGACCGTTCAGGGCACCAACGATGCCCCGACGATCACTGCGCCAGCAGGAACGGACGCTGGTTCCGTCACGGAGGACGGCACCAATACGGCGACCGGCCAGTTCAGCAAAACTGACGTTGACACGACTGACACACACACCTGGACCGTGGATGGCAACGCCGAGGGCGCCTACGGCACCTTCAGCGTAGACCAAACCGGAAAGTGGACCTACACGCTGGACAACGCTGCGGCTCAGTCGCTGACGGCGAAGGACCACATTCAGGAAACCTACACGGTCAAGGTCGACGACGGCCATGGCGGGACGGCCACGAAGTCTGTGACGCTGACCATCAATGGTACGGACGACGCGGCGATCATCACGCCGCACGCGACGGGCAGTGACGCTGGCACGGTCAAGGAAGACACGACGCTGACCACCAGCGGCAAGCTGGACGTTGTCGACCCCGACGTCGGCCAGGCTGTGTTCATCCCGCAGTCGAGCACCGCCGGCACATACGGCACCTTTGCGCTGACGACAGACGGCACCTGGACGTACACGCTCAACAACGCCAGTCCCGCCGTACAGGCGCTGGGCGTCAACGAGAGCCGAGTCGAACAGTTCACCGTTACGTCAGCCGACGGCACGACGAGCACCGTGACGGTGACGGTTCAGGGCACCAACGATGCGCCGACGATCAACGTTCCGACCGGAACCGACGTCGGTTCCGTCATAGAAGACGGCACTAAGACGGCAACTGGTCAGTTCAGCAAGACCGATATCGACGCGACCGACACGCACACCTGGACGGTGGATGGCAACGCGAAGGGCACCTACGGCACGTTCGCTGTCGACCAGACCGGCAAGTGGACGTACACGCTGGACAATTCTGCAGCCCAGTCGCTGACCGCGAAGGATCACATTCAGGAAACCTACACCGTCAAGGTCGACGACGGCCATGGCGGCACGGCGACCAAGTCGGTCACGTTGACGATCAACGGCACGGACGACGCGGCGATTATCACGCCGCACGCGACCGGCAGCGATGCGGGCACGGTCAAGGAGGACACGACGCTGACGACCAGCGGCAAGCTGGATGTCGTGGATCCAGATGCCGGTCAAGCCGTGTTCGTTGCCCAGAATGTGAACGGCCAGTACGGCTCATTCACGATAGGCACGGATGGTACGTGGACGTACACGCTGAACAACGCCGCGACGGCGGTCCAGCAATTGGCGGCTGGTCAAACGGCGACCGAGAACTTCACGGTGGCATCGGCCGACGGCACGACCAGCATCGTGACGGTGACGGTCCAGGGCACCAACGACGCCCCGACCATCAACGTCCCGACGGGAACGGACGCTGGCTCGGTCACGGAGGACGGCACCAAGACGGCAACCGGCCAATTCAGCAAGACGGACATTGACGCGACTGACACGCACACTTGGACCGTCGATGGCGACGCGAAGGGCGCCTATGGCACCTTCGCTGTTGACCAGACCGGCAAGTGGACCTACACGCTGGACAACGCCGCGGCTCAGTCGCTGACGGCGAAGGACCACATCCAGGAAACCTACACCGTCAAGGTCGACGACGGCCACGGCGGAACCGCGACGAAGTCTGTCACTGTCACGATTAGCGGTGCGGATGACGGCGCGATCATCACGCCGCATGCGACCGGCAGCGACGCGGGTGCGGTCAAGGAAGACACGACGCTGACGACCAGCGGTAAGCTCGACGTCGCGGATCCGGACGCCGGTCAGGCTGTCTTCGTGCCGCAAACGAGCACCGCCGGCACCTACGGCACCTTCGCCCTGACGACGGACGGGACGTGGACATACAACCTGAACAATGCCTCCTCGGCGGTTCAGCAACTGGCCGCCGGACAGACTGCAACTGAAACGTTCACGGTCACGTCAGCGGATGGCACGACGAGCACCGTGACGGTGACTGTCCAGGGCACCAACGACGCGCCCACGATCAACGTCCCGACGGGAACGGACGCCGGTTCGGTCACGGAAGACGGTACCAAGACGGCGACTGGTCAGTTCAGCAAGACCGACATTGACGCAACCGACACGCACACTTGGACGGTCGATGGCAACGCCAAGGGCGCCTACGGTACCTTCGCGGTCGATCAAACCGGCAAGTGGACCTACACGCTGGACAACGCCGCAGCGCAGTCGCTGACCGCGAAAGACCACATCCAGGAAACCTACACGGTCAAGGTCGACGACGGCCACGGCGGCACGGCCACGAAGTCTGTGACCCTGACCATCAATGGCACGGACGATGCGGCGATCATTACCCCTCACGCGACGGGCAGCGACGCAGGCACGGTCAAGGAAGACACCACGCTGACTACCAGCGGAAAGTTGGATATAGTCGACCCGGACGCTGGCCAGGCAGTCTTCGTGCCACAAGCGAGCACCGCCGGCACATACGGCACTTTCGGCCTGACGACGGACGGAACTTGGACGTACACGCTCAACAACACCAGTTCCGCCGTGCAGGCACTGGGCGTCAACGAGAGCCGAGTCGAACAGTTCACTGTCACGTCGGCCGACGGCACGACGAGCACCGTAACGGTGACCGTTCAAGGCACCAACGACGCCCCGACGATCAACGCTCCGACTGGAACGGACGCCGGCTCCATCACGGAGGACAGTACCAAGACTGCGACGGGTCAGTTCAGTCAAACGGACGTTGATGCGACCGACACGCACGCCTGGACGGTGGATGGCAATGCGAAGGGCGCCTACGGCACGTTCGCGGTCGACCAGACCGGCAAGTGGACCTACACGCTGGACAACGCGGCGGCGCAGTCGCTGACCGCGAAGGACCACATCCAGGAAACCTACACCGTCAAGGTCGACGACGGCCACGGTGGCACGGCCACGAAGTCTGTGACGCTGACCATAAATGGTACGGACGACGCGGCCATCATCACGCCGCACGCGACCGGCAGCGACGCCGGCACGGTCAAGGAAGACACGACGCTGACGACCAGCGGCAAGCTCGATGTCGTCGATCCGGACGCTGGCCAGGCGGTATTCGTATCCCAGAACGTGAATGGCCAGTATGGCACCTTCACGATGGGCACGGATGGTACGTGGACATACACGCTGAACAACGCTTCGACGGCGGTTCAGCAGCTCGCCGCCGGTCAGACGGCGACCGAGAAGTTCACGGTGGCCTCGGCTGATGGTTCGACGAGCACGGTGACCGTGACGGTTCAAGGCACCAACGACGCGCCCACGATCAACGTCCCGTCGGGTGCCGACGCCGGATCGGTCACGGAGGACGGCACCAAGACCGCAACTGGTCAGTTCAGCAAGACTGATGTTGACGCGACCGACACGCACACCTGGACGGTGGATGGCAACGCGAAGGGGGCCTACGGTACCTTCAGCGTCGACCAGACTGGCAAGTGGACGTACACGTTGGACAACGCGGCGGCCCAGTCGCTGACCGCGAAAGACCACATCCAGGAAACCTACACCGTCAAGGTCGACGACGGCCACGGCGGCACGGCCACGAAGTCGGTCACGTTGACGATCAACGGCACGGACGACGGCGCGATCATCACGCCGCATGCCACTGGAAGCGATGCCGGCACGGTCAAGGAAGACACCACGCTGACCACCAGCGGCAAGCTGGACGTTGTCGACGCCGACGCCGGCCAGGCTGTGTTCATCCCGCAGTCGAGCACCGCCGGCACATACGGCACCTTCGCCCTGACGACGGACGGCACCTGGACGTACACGCTCAATAACACCACTTCCGCTGTACAAGCACTGGGTGCCAACGAGAGCCGAGTCGAACAGTTCTCCGTCACGTCGGCCGACGGCACGACCAGCATCGTGACGGTGACTGTCCAGGGCACCAACGACGCCCCGACCATCAACGTCCCGACCGGAACGGACGCTGGCTCAGTCACGGAGGACGGCACCAAGACGGCAACCGGCCAGTTCAGCAAGACCGACATCGACACCACGGACACGCACACCTGGACGGTGGATGGCAACGCGAAGGGCGCCTACGGCACGTTTGCCGTTGACCAAACCGGCAAGTGGACGTACACGCTGGACAACGCCGCGGCGCAGTCGCTGACGGCGAAGGACCACATCCAGGAAACCTATACGGTCAAGGTCGACGATGGCCACGGCGGCACGGCGACGAAGTCGGTCACGTTGACGATCAATGGCACGGACGACGCGGCCATCATCACGCCGCACGCGACGGGCAGCGACGCTGGCACGGTCAAGGAAGACACGACGCTGACGACCAGCGGCAAGCTCGATGTCGTGGATCCGGACGCTGGCCAGGCGGTATTCCTGCCGCAGACGGCTGTAGTCGGCACCTACGGGAGCTTCTCGTTAACCGCGGATGGCACGTGGACGTATACGTTGAACAATGCTACGACAGCGGTTCAACAACTGGCGGCAGGTCAGACGGCGACCGAGAAGTTCACGGTGGCATCGGCTGATGGTACGACCAGTACGGTGACGGTAACGGTGCAAGGCACCAACGACGCTCCGACCATCAACGTCCCGACAGGGACGGACGCTGGCTCAGTCACGGAGGACGGCACCAAGACGGCGACCGGCCAGTTCAGCAAAACTGACGTTGACACGACTGACACACACACCTGGACCGTAGATGGCAACGCCAAAGGCGCCTACGGCACCTTCAGCGTAGACCAGACCGGAAAGTGGACGTATACGCTGGACAACACCGCAGCTCAGTCGCTGACGGCGAAGGACCACATCCAGGAGACCTATACCGTCAAGGTCGACGACGGCCACGGCGGCACGGCGACGAAGTCGGTCACGTTAACGATCAACGGCGCGGACGACGCGGCGATCATCACGCCGCACGCGACGGGCAGCGACGCTGGCACGGTCAAGGAAGATACGACGCTGACGACCAGCGGCAAGCTCGATGTTGTCGATCCGGACGCCGGGCAGGCTGTCTTTTTTGCGCAGAATGTGAGCGGCCAATACGGCTCGTTCACGATGGGTACGGATGGTACATGGACCTATACGCTGAACAATGCCTCGACGGCAGTTCAGCAACTGGCGGCAGGTCAGACGGCGACCGAGAAGTTCACGGTGGCATCGGCCGACGGCACGACGAGCACCGTCACGGTGACGGTCCAGGGCACCAACGATGCCCCGACCATCAACGTCCCGACGGGAACGGACGCCGGCTCGGTCACGGAGGACGGCACCAAGACCGCTACTGGTCAGTTCAGCAAGACGGATATCGACGCGACCGACACGCACACCTGGACGGTGGATGGCAACGCGAAGGGCGCCTACGGTACCTTCGCGGTCGATCAAACCGGCAAGTGGACGTACACGCTGGACAATGCCGCAGCCCAATCGTTGACCGCGAAGGACCACATCCAGGAGACTTACACCGTCAAGGTCGATGACGGCCACGGCGGCACGGCCATGAAGACCGTGACCCTGACCATCAACGGCACGGACGATGCTGCGATCATCACGCCGCACGCGACCGGCAGCGATGCCGGGACGGTCAAGGAAGACACGACGCTGACCACCAGCGGCAAGCTCGACGTTGTCGACCCAGATGCCGGTCAGGCAGTGTTCGTTCCGCAGACGGGTGCGGTCGGCACGTACGGAAGCTTCTCGCTGACGGCGGACGGCACATGGACCTATACGCTGAACAACGCCTCGACGGCAGTTCAGCAACTGGCGGCCGGTCAGACGGCGACCGAGAAGTTCACGGTGGCATCGGCTGACGGCACGACGAGCACCGTCACGGTGACGATCCAGGGCACCAACGATGCCCCGACCATCAACGTCCCGACGGGAACGGACGCTGGCTCGGTCACGGAGGACGGCACCAAGACGGCAACCGGCCAGTTCAGCAAGACCGACATCGACGCCACGGACACTCATACCTGGACGGTGGATGGCAACGCGAAGGGCGCCTACGGCACGTTCGCCGTTGACCAAACCGGCAAGTGGACGTACACGCTGGACAACGCCGCAGCGCAGTCGCTGACGGCAAAGGACCACATCCAGGAAACCTACACCGTCAAGGTGGACGACGGCCATGGCGGGACGGCCACAAAGTCCGTGACCCTGACGATCAACGGTACGGACGATGCCGCGATCATCACGCCGCACGCGACCGGCAGCGACGCCGGGACGGTCAAGGAAGACACGACCCTGACGACCAGCGGCAAGCTCGACGTCGTCGATCCGGACGCAGGTCAGGCTGTATTCGTCCCGCAGGCGAGCACCGCCGGCACATACGGCACTTTCGCCCTGACGACGGACGGAACTTGGACGTACACGCTCAACAACGCTAATCCCGGCGTGCAGGCGCTGGGCGTCAACGAGACCCGGGTCGAACAATTCACCGTCACGTCGGCCGACGGCACGACGAGCACCGTCACGGTGACGGTCCAGGGCACCAACGACGCCCCGACGATCAACGCCCCGACGGGCACGGATGCTGGTTCCGTCACGGAAGACGGCACCAAGACGGCAACCGGCCAGTTCAGCAAGACCGACATCGACGCCACGGACACTCATACGTGGACGGTGGATGGCAACGCCAAGGGCGCCTATGGCACCTTCAGTGTCGACCAGACCGGCAAGTGGACGTACACGCTGGACAATGCTGCAGCCCAGTCGCTGACGGCAAAGGACCACATCCAGGAGACCTACACGGTCAAGATCGACGACGGCCACGGCGGGACAGCAACGAAGTCGGTCACGTTGACGATCAACGGCACAGACGACGCGGCGATCATCACGCCGCACGCGACAGGCAGCGACGCCGGGACGGTCAAGGAAGACACGACGCTGACGACCAGCGGCAAGCTCGATGTCGTCGATCCGGACGTTGGCCAGGCGGTATTCGTATCCCAGAACGTGAACGGCCAGTATGGAACCTTCACGATGGGCACGGATGGTACGTGGACATACACGCTGAACAACGCTTCGACGGCGGTTCAGCAGCTCGCCGCCGGTCAGACGGCGACCGAGAAGTTCACGGTGGCGTCCGCTGATGGTACGACCAGCACGATCACTGTGACTGTGCAAGGCACCAATGATGCCCCGACCATCAACGTCCCGACGGGAACGGACACTGGCTCGGTCACGGAAGACGGTACCAAGATCGCAACTGGTCAGTTCAGCAAGACTGACGTTGACACGACCGACACGCACACCTGGACGGTGGACGGCAACGCCAAGGGGGCGTACGGCACGTTCAGCGTGGATCAGACCGGCAAGTGGACATACACGCTGGACAACGCCGCGGCCCAGTCACTGACCGCCAAGGACCACATCCAGGAAACCTACACCGTCAAGGTCGACGACGGCCATGGCGGGACGGCGACCAAGTCGGTCACGTTGACGGTCAACGGCACCGACGACGCGGCGATCATTACCCCGCACGCGACAGGTAGCGACGCTGGCACGGTCAAGGAAGACACGACGCTGACGACCAGCGGCAAGCTCGATGTCGTCGATCCGGACGCAGGCCAGGCGGTCTTCGTGCCACAAGCGAGCACCGCCGGCGCATACGGCACCTTTGCCCTGACGACGGACGGGACGTGGACGTATAACCTGAACAATGCCTCTACGGCGGTTCAGCAATTGGCAGCCGGTCAAACGGCAACTGAGAAGTTCACGGTCACGTCGGCCGATGGCACGACGAGCACCGTGACGGTGACCGTTCAGGGCACCAACGACGCTCCGACGATCAACGTACCGACAGGAACGGACGCTGGTTCTGTCACGGAAGATGGGACCAAGACGGCGACCGGTCAGTTCAGCAAGACCGACGTTGACGCGACCGATACGCACACCTGGACCGTGGATGGAAATGCGAAGGGCGCCTATGGCACGTTCGCGGTCGACCAGACCGGCAAGTGGACCTACACGCTGGACAACGCCGCCGCTCAGTCGCTGACCGCGAAGGACCACATCCAGGAAACCTATACGGTCAAGGTCGACGACGGCCACGGTGGCACGGCCACGAAATCTGTGACGCTGACGATCAATGGCACGGACGACGCGGCGATCATCACGCCGCACGCGACCGGCAGCGACGCAGGCACGGTCAAGGAAGATACGACGCTGACGACCAGCGGCAAGCTGGATGTCGTGGATCCGGACGCTGGCCAGGCGGTATTCGTATCCCAGAACGTGAACGGCCAGTATGGCACCTTCACGATGGGCACGGATGGTACGTGGACGTACACGCTGAACAACGCTTCGACGGCGGTTCAGCAGCTCGCCGCCGGTCAGACGGCGACCGAGAAGTTCACGGTTGCGTCGGCTGATGGTTCGACGAGCACGGTGACCGTGACGGTTCAAGGCACCAACGACGCGCCCACGATCAACGTCCCGTCGGGAGCCGACGCCGGATCGGTCACGGAGGACGGCACCAAGACCGCAACTGGTCAGTTCAGCAAGACGGATATCGACGCCACCGACACGCACATCTGGACGGTGGATGGCAACGCGAAGGGCGCCTACGGTACCTTCAGCGTCGACCAGACTGGCAAGTGGACGTACACGCTGGACAATTCTGCAGCCCAGTCGCTGACCGCGAAGGATCACATCCAGGAAACCTATACGGTTAAGGTCGACGACGGCCACGGCGGCACGGCCACGAAGTCTGTGACCCTGACCATCAACGGCACGGACGATGCGGCGATCATCACGCCGCACGCGACCGGCAGCGACGCCGGCACGGTCAAGGAAGACACGACGCTGACGACCAGCGGCAAGCTCGATGTCGTAGATCCGGATGCTGGTCAGGCGGTATTCGTCGCCCAGAGCGTGAATGGCCAGTACGGCTCATTCACGATGGGCACAGATGGGACGTGGACATACAACCTGAACAATGCCTCGGCGGCGGTTCAGCAATTGGCGGCCGGTCAAACGGCAACTGAGAAGTTCACGGTTACATCGGCCGATGGCACGACGAGCACCGTAACGGTGACCGTTCAGGGCACCAACGATGCCCCGACGATCACTGCGCCGGCAGGAGCGGACGCTGGTTCCGTCACGGAAGACGGTACCAAGACGGCGACCGGTCAGTTCAGCAAGACCGACGTTGACGCGACTGATACGCACACCTGGACGGTCGACGGAAACGCGAAGGGGACCTACGGTACCTTCAGCGTCGACCAAACCGGCAAGTGGACGTACACGCTGGACAACACCGCAGCGCAGTCTCTGACGTCGAAGGACCACATCCAGGAAACCTATACGGTCAAGGTCGATGATGGCCACGGCGGCACGGCCACGAAGTCCGTGACCCTGACCATCAACGGCACGGACGATGCGGCGATCATCACGCCGCACGCGACCGGCAGCGACGCCGGCACGGTCAAGGAAGACACGACGCTGACGACCAGCGGCAAGCTCGATGTCGTAGATCCGGACGCAGGCCAGGCGGTCTTCGTGCCCCAAGCGAGCACCGCCGGCGCATACGGCACCTTTGCCCTGACGACGGACGGGACGTGGACGTATAACCTGAACAATGCCTCTACGGCGGTTCAGCAATTGGCAGCCGGTCAAACGGCAACTGAGAAGTTCACGGTCACGTCGGCCGATGGCACGACGAGCACCGTGACGGTGACCGTTCAGGGCACCAACGACGCTCCGACGATCAACGTACCGACAGGAACGGACGCTGGTTCTGTCACGGAGGATGGGACCAAGACGGCGACCGGTCAGTTCAGCAAGACCGACGTTGATGCGACCGATACGCACACCTGGACCGTGGATGGAAATGCGAAGGGCGCCTACGGCACGTTCGCGGTCGACCAGACCGGCAAGTGGACCTACACGCTGGACAACGCCGCCGCTCAGTCGCTGACCGCGAAGGATCACATCCAGGAAACCTATACGGTCAAGGTCGACGACGGCCACGGTGGCACGGCCACGAAGTCTGTGACGCTGACCATAAATGGTACGGACGACGCGGCCATCATCACGCCGCACGCGACAGGCAGCGACGCTGGGACAGTCAAGGAAGACACGACGCTGACGACCAGCGGCAAGCTCGATGTCGTCGATCCGGACGCTGGCCAGGCGGTATTCGTATCCCAGAACGTGAATGGCCAGTATGGCACCTTCACGATGGGCAGGGATGGTACGTGGACGTACACGCTGAACAACGCTTCGACGGCGGTTCAGCAGCTCGCCGCCGGTCAGACGGCGACAGAGAAGTTCACGGTTGCGTCGGCTGATGGTTCGACGAGCACGGTGACCGTGACGGTTCAAGGCACCAACGACGCGCCCACGATCAACGTCCCGACGGGTGCCGACGCCGGTTCGGTCACGGAGGACGGCACCAAGACCGCGACTGGTCAGTTCAGCAAGACTGACGTTGACGCGACCGATACGCACACCTGGACGGTGGATGGCAACGCGAAGGGGGCGTACGGCACGTTCAGCGTGGATCAGACCGGCAAGTGGACGTACACGTTGGACAACGCGGCGGCTCAGTCGCTGACGTCGAAGGACCACATCCAGGAAACCTACACCGTCAAGGTCGACGACGGCCACGGCGGCACGGCCACGAAGTCGGTCACGTTGACGATCAACGGCACGGACGATGCGGCGATCATTACCCCGCATGCGACCGGCAGCGATGCTGGTACGGTCAAGGAAGACACGACGCTGACGACTAGCGGCAAGCTCGATGTCGTGGATCCGGACGCCGGGCAGGCGGTATTCCTGCCGCAGACGGCTGTAGTCGGCACCTACGGGAGCTTCTCGTTAACCGCGGATGGCACGTGGACGTATACGTTGAACAATGCTACGACAGCGGTTCAACAACTGGCGGCTGGTCAGACGGCGACCGAGAAGTTCACGGTGGCATCCGCTGACGGCACTACCAGCACGGTCACGGTGACGGTCCAGGGCACCAATGATGCGCCGGTCATCAATGCGCCGGCGGGGACAACGCTCGGCTCCGTGACAGAAGACGGCTCCAGGACCGCAACCGGTCAGTTCAGCAAGACCGACGTTGACGCGACTGATACCCACACCTGGACGGTCGACGGAAACGCGAAGGGGACCTACGGTACCTTCAGCGTGGACCAGACCGGCAAGTGGACGTACACGCTGGACAACACCGCAGCGCAGTCTCTGACGGCGAAGGACCACGTCCAGGAAACCTACACCGTCAAGGTTGACGATGGCCATGGCGGAACGGCAACGAAGACCGTGACCCTGACCATCAACGGCACGGACGATGCCGCGATCATCACGCCGCACGCGACCGGCAGCGATGCCGGGACGGTCAAGGAAGACACGACGCTGACCACCAGCGGCAAGCTCGACGTTGTCGACCCAGATGCCGGTCAGGCAGTGTTCGTTCCGCAGACGGGCGCGGTCGGCACGTACGGAAGCTTCTCGCTGACGGCGGACGGCACATGGACCTATACGCTGAACAACGCCTCGACGGCAGTCCAGCAACTGGCGGCCGGTCAAACGGCGACCGAGAAGTTCACGGTGGCATCGGCTGACGGCACGACGAGCACCGTCACGGTGACGGTCCAGGGCACCAACGACGCTCCGACCATCAACGTCCCGACGGGAACGGACGCCGGCTCGGTCACGGAGGACGGTACCAAGACGGCGACCGGTCAGTTCAGCAAGACCGACGTTGACGCGACCGATACGCACACTTGGACGGTCGATGGCAACGCCAAGGGCGCCTACGGCACGTTCGCCGTTGACCAAACCGGCAAGTGGACGTACACGCTGGACAACGTCGCAGCTCAGTCGCTGACGGCGAAGGACCACATCCAGGAAACCTACACGGTCAAGGTCGACGACGGCCATGGCGGCACGGCCACAAAGTCCGTGACCCTGACGATCAACGGCACGGACGACGCCGCGATCATCACGCCGCACGCGACCGGCAGCGACGCCGGTACGGTCAAGGAAGACACGACGCTGACCACCAGCGGCAAGCTGGACATCGTCGATTCCGATGCCGGCCAGGCGGTGTTCATCACGCAGAACGTCACCGCGCAATACGGCACCTTCACCCTGGGTAGCGACGGCACCTGGACGTACACGCTGAACAACAACGCGCCCGCGGTGCAAGCTCTGGCCGTGAACCAGACCATGACGGAAACCTTCACGGTTTCCTCCGCGGATGGTACGACCGCCAAAGTCAACGTGACCATCCAGGGCACCAACGACGCCCCGGTCATTACGCTCCCCGCCGGCGGCGCCGACGCGGGCGCGGTCACGGAAGATGGCACCAAGGTCGTTTCCGGCCAACTGGCGCGCACCGACGTCGACAGCACGGACACGGCAACCTGGACGATCCAGGGAACCGCCAAGGGCACGTATGGGACGATCGCGGTGGACAACACCGGGAAGTGGACCTATACGCTCGACAACGCCGCCGCGCAGTCCCTGAAGGCCGGCGACAAGGTCACCGAGACCTATACCGTCAAGGTCGATGACGGTCATGGCGGGACGGACGTCCATGCTGTAACCATCACGATCAACGGCACGAATGACGTACCCGTCATCGTGGGCCGAGGCGGCGACGGCGTGGGAGACCGCGGTACCGTTATCGAAGACGCATCGTTGACGGCGACTGGCAAACTCGACGTCACCGACGCCGATTCGGGCGAAAGCTACGTCCGTCCGCAGACCGTGCAGGACACCTACGGCACCTTCAGCATCGATGCCAACGGCAACTGGACCTACACGCTGGACAACAGCAACGCTGCGGTCCAGGCGCTGTCGGGCGGGCAATCGCTGGGCACGCGCACCTTTACGGTCACGTCGCTGGACGGGACGGCGACCCATACGGTCAGCGTCAATATCACCGGCACCAATGACGCGCCCACCTCGGCCGCGAACTCCACTCACGTCGAAGTCGGCACCACGCACGTCTTCACGACCAGCGAGTTCGCGTTCTCCGACAGTAATGGAGAAAGCAACAGCCTCCAGAGCGTCATCGTGTCCAGGCTGCCCGACAACGGCACCCTGACGCTGAACGGTTCTGTCGTGACCGCCGGCCAGGCCATATCGGCGAGCGACATCGCCGCCGGCAAGCTGGTCTATACGCCCGGCGCGACTGGCGCGGATGCGTCGTTCGGCTTCCAGGTGCGCGACACCGGTGGTACGGCCAATGGCGGCAAGGACACCTCGGGCGAGTACAACTTCTCCGTGGTGACCGACAACCTGATCCGAGGCACCAATGACGGCAGCGGCTCGGGCGTCATTACCGGCGGATCGGGGGACGATATCGTCATCGGCGATGCGGGCGGGTCCAAGACCACGGTCATCGCCGGCAAGAGCTACAACATCGCCCTGATCGTCGACCATTCCGGCAGCATGGCGTGGGGCCTGGACGGTGGCAGCAATCCGGGCTACGGGCAGGACCGCATGTCGCTGGTGAAGTCCGCGCTGCTGAACCTGCTCGACACCTTGGACAACCACTCGGGCGGCGTCGTCAACGTGGCGCTGATCGGCTTTGGAACGTCCGCCGACAGCACCATCCAGATCCAGAACCTGACGACCAGCAATGTCCAGAGCCTGATCAATGCGATCAACAACATGTCGGCCACCGGCGGCACCAACTACGAAGCGGCGTTCAACTCCGCCGTAAGCTGGTTCAATGCCCAGACCGCAGCAGGCAAGTCGGGCGTCAGCTACGAGAACATGACGTACTTCCTGACTGACGGAGACCCGACCTATTACCTGAACAACAACGGTTCGCGCGGTGGCGACGGATCGACGACCGACGCGACCACCCTGCAGGAATCCATCAACGCCTTCCAGAACCTGAGCAAGGTCACCAGCGTCAATGCAATCGGCGTGGGCGATGGCGTCAGCGCCCAGTATCTGCAGTTCTTCGACAACACCGCCAGTGGCAACGTGAGTACCGTGACTGTTGGCGTGGGGTCTCATTCCGATACCACGCTGGCCAGCTTTGGCAGCCTCTTCGGCAGCGGCATCAACAACCCGTTGAACTGGACGACGACGTCTGGCGGACTCGGTAGCGGCGCCGTTCGCAACCTCGGTGGCTATATGCAGATCACCGATGTCACGGGCAGCGGCGACACCAAGGTGGTGAGCCCCAACATCACGCTCAGTTCGTCCAAGATGGCATTGGCCTTCGATGTTTCGACCAGCAACTTCAACACCGGCGACAGCTTCAAATGGGCCATCGAGAAGCTCAATACCAGCACGGGCCAGTGGGAGACCGTGCAGTCGGGCTCTTCGACCTCGCCGATCTCGAGCGCAGTGGAAATCGAGTCCAACATTCTTGCGGCCGGCACCTATCATCTGGTTTATTCCGTTGGCGACAACACCAGCGGGCTAGGTTCGGCGACCGTCAATATCGACAACATCGAGACGCACTCCTACGGATCGACGATCACCGGCGCGGCCGGCACGGTGGATATCGCACACCAGGCGTCGGATCTGGATACCGTGCTGCAAGGCGGTAGCGTGTCGACCACGCCGGCGACGGTGGGCAGCGACACCATCGACGGCGGCGCCGGCAACGATGTCATCTTCGCGGATACCATCAACACCGACGGCCT
This sequence comes from Bordetella genomosp. 8, assembly GCF_002119685.1. Lineage (NCBI taxonomy): Bacteria > Pseudomonadati > Pseudomonadota > Betaproteobacteria > Burkholderiales > Alcaligenaceae > Bordetella > Bordetella genomosp. 8. The sequence goes on from NZ_CP021108.1 coordinate 2,504,904, forward strand.
GTCCTGGGCCGGCCATCCGGCCGGATCGCATGACGGCCAGGGCATGCAGGGGCTGGTGGACTTCCTGACGTCGACCAACGGCCATGCCGCGACCACGACCGAGCTGTACGACTACATCAAATCCCACAGCGACGATTTCAACGTCGCGGGCGATACCCGGGGGGGCGACGACACCGTGCGCGGCGGGGCGGGCGACGACCTGATCTACGGGCAGGGCGGCAACGACACGCTGATCGGTGGCCAAGGCAACGACACCCTGTACGGTGGGACGGGTAGCGATACTTTCAAGTGGGAATTGAACGACCAGGGCACGACGTCCAGGCCCGCGGTGGACACGATCAAGGATTTCTCCAACGATGCGCCAGCCAGCGGCGGCGACGTGCTGAATCTGAAAGATATGCTGCACAACCCGGCCGACGCGGATCTGTCGAAGTTCCTGAACTTCAGCAAGGACGGCAACAACACCGTGGTGAAGGTCAGCACCGCCGGCGATGTGGCGCATGGTTTCGACCAGAAGATCATCCTGGAAAACGTCGACCTGACGGGCGGCAAGACGGACCAGACCGCGATCATCAACGATTTGCTGCAGAAGGGGAAACTCCAGGGCCACGAATGACGCCGCTCACGGCAGGGCCCGCGGCGTCAGCCGCGTGCCCAGTCGGCGATGAACTCCAGGAATGCCCGCGTTTTTGCCGGGACATGATGTCGGGAGGGATGGAACACATAGAGCGGGAAACGTTCGTCCGTCCAATCGGGAAACAGGTTGACCAGATGGCCGTCGGCGATCAGTTCCGCGGCGCCGAGCTGCAGCATCTGTGCGATGCCGGAACCGGCCAGGCAGGCCTGCAGCAAGGCGCCCGGATCATTGACGGTCAGGCGTCCCTGGGTGGGCACGATCAGCCGCTTGCGACCGCGGTGAAACTCCCACGGAAACGGCCTGCCGGTCTGCGGATCGCGGAACTCCAGGCACCGACGCGCGTGGTCGTGCAGATCCTGGGGGCGGGCAGGGCGGCCCCAGCGCTCGATGTAGGCCGGCGCGGCCACCGTCACCACGGCGGTATCCAGGATCTTGCGTGCGATCAGGGTGGAGTCGCGCGGCTTGCCGAACCGCACCGCGAGGTCGAAGCCTTCGGTGACGAGGTCGCCCAGGCTGTCCCTGGCGATGAGCTCGATTTCCAATTCGGGATAGGCATCCATGAAGCGATCCAGTGCCGTACCCAGGATCGCCCGATAGCACACCGCGTCCACGTTGACCCTGAGCCTGCCGCGAACCGCCGACGCGCTGCCCGACGCCGTGATCGCCGCTTCTTCCAGGCCCGCCAGATGCGGGATCACCTGCTCGTGGAACCGGCGGCCTTCCTCTGTCAGCGACACGGAACGCGTGGTTCGGTTGAATAGCCGGATACCCAGCCGTTTTTCCAATCGGGCGATCGCTCGGCTCACGCCGGGTGGCGACATGCCTATCGTGTCGGCCGCCGCGGCGAACGAGCCGCCGTCGACGATGGCGGCGAAGACGCTGATGCCGCTGGCGACGTTCTCCAGTTTCGTTTTCATGGTGCTGGCATGTATGCAGAGTGAGCTTGCCGCGCGGTATCTTCGTGGTGCCACGCGTGCTGTCGCGTGCTCCCATGCCGCCAGGCCGATGATGCCCGATTGGTGCTTGATTGTCACTTATCAAGTTCCATTAGGATCATTTCGATATGGATGCCAGTAGTCCAGAATTCTCTCCGTGGGCAGTCAAGGCCAACTTCCAAGGAGAAATTCATGTATGCGATCACAGGTATCACAGGCCAGGTGGGCGGCGCCCTGGCGCGCGAACTGTTGGCTTCCGGCCAGCCGGTAAGAGCCGTCGTACGCGACGCAGGGCGCGCCGCATCCTGGGCGGCGCAGGGATGCGAAATCGCCGTTGCACAGATGGACGACGCGGAGGCGCTGGCGCGGGCATTCCGCGGTACCCAAGGTGTCTTTATCCTGCTGCCGCCAGCGTTCGATCCGCAGCCCGGGTTCCCGGCGGCCAGGCGCATCATCGAAGCCGTATCCACGGCGCTGCTCGATGCCCGGCCCCCGAAGGTCGTGTGCCTGTCCACGATAGGCGCGCAGGCCCGCGAGACCAACCTGTTGTCGCAGCTCTCGCTGATGGAACAGACGCTGCGCGGCCTGCCCATGCCGGTGACTTTCCTGCGCGCCGGCTGGTTCATGGAGAACGCCGTGTGGGACGTCGCAGCGGCGCGCGACCAGGGTGTGATCCCCAGCTATTTGCAGCCCCTGGACCGCGCGGTGCCCATGGTCGCGACCGAGGACGTGGGGCGTACCGCCGCCGCGCTGCTGCGGGACACCTGGACAGGCGCGCGCGTGGTCGAGCTGGAAGGGCCGCGCCGCGTCAGTCCCAATGACATCGCCGCCGCTTTCGCCAGGATACTGGGCCGCCCCGTGCGTGCCGAGGTCGTCGAGCGCGAGGACTGGGAATCCCTGTTCCAGGCCCAGGGCATGAACAACCCCACGCCGCGCATGCGCATGCTCGACGGGTTCAACGAAGGCTGGATCTGCTTTGAAGGCCCCGACGACCAAATCGTCCGTGGCCGTGTCGGCCTGGACAGCGTCCTCGGTGATCTCGTCGCGCGGGCTCAGTAGCCGCTCGCCAGCTGCACGCTGGATCGATGGCGCGCGACCGCTCGGTCATGGATTGCCTCGATCACCATGGGCTCGAGTTCGGGCGGAATGTCGTGGCCCATGCCTTCGACCGGAAGGTAGATTGCATCCGGGATCGCGAGCGCCGTGTCATGGCCGCACGCCGGCGGGATCAACGGGTCGTCCGTCCCGTGAATGACGAGGGTCGGCGCTGTAATCGTCGACAGACGTGCACGCCGATCGCCGGCTACCGCCATGGCCGCGATCTGGCGCGCCGTCCCGCCGGGATTGTGGCAACGCCGCGCTTCCTCCAGCAAGATGGCGCGATGGCGAGTTTCGTCGAACGGATAAGCAGTCCCGGCAATGCGACGCGCGAAAGCCATGCGTGCCGCCAGAAAGCCTTCCGTATCGGTGGCGGGATGTGGCGTGGGACGGACCATCATCGCCATGACGTCGGCCGCTGCCTGTGGCAGCGCCGGATTGCCCGTGCTCGACATGATCGAGGTGAGGGAAACCACCCGATCGGCGTGTTCGCTTGCCAGGACCTGCGCGATCATTCCTCCCATCGACCGCCCGGCGACGTGTGCACGCGCGATGCCAAGCGCATCGAGCAGGGCGATCGCGTCGGCCGCCATGTCGTACAGCGTGTACGGAACGCCAGGCCGGCGCCCGGCCATCATCTCGGCTGCCAGTGCGCCAAAGTCCGGTGGGGCCAGGGCGTTGAGATGCGTCGAGCAGCCGGCGTCGCGGTTATCGAAGCGGATGACGCGATAACCCTTGGCGGCCAAGCCCTTACAAAAGGGTTCGCTCCATCGGATCATCTGCGTTCCCAGGCCGGAAATCAGCAGCATCGCCTCTGCATCGACATGTCCGAAGCTATCCCAGGCGAGCTCGATACCATTTTGCTGGCGAATGATCTGCATATCGCGCCTATCATTTGAAGGCGCCATATTGCCCGGGTAAAAATACGGTGTCAATTTTGGCCGGGTAATAATAGCCTGCAGGCCGTCGCGAAGGCTCCCGGTGGCCGAAACGAAAACAGCGCCGCAAGGCGCTGTCTAAAACAAAAACAGCGCCTTGCGGCGCTGTCTTGTGACTTGCGGGAAGTCGATCGAATCTGGTTGGTGGAGCGGAGGAGGATCGAACTCCCGACCTTCGCATTGCGAACGCGACGCTCTCCCAGCTGAGCTACCGCCCCACATCAAGCAAGTCCGCAACTATACCAGAAAAGTTTTGGATTGGGCCGCTCGCGGCGAGTCGTATGGTCCCTGGCCTGTTGCCGCCCCATTTTTGAAAATTCCCGGCAAGGGCGAAAGTTTTGTATGTATCAATAGATGTTGTTACATTGCCACGATGTGGCGCGAGGCCAACAGCGTTACATATTACTTTTGCGGCGTCCATCGAAGTTACACACATAATGGAGCGATTCGGTGGAGTAATTCGGCGATTTTAGGAGAGATTGTCGACAATAAGCAGAATTTGATACGGCTGAGCATCCTATCGGCCAAAAGCCTTTACAACTGCGCTATCCACCTCAGCCTTTTCCTAACCATAATATTTACATTCGGTTGATAGGCAATGAAATAAATCGCGTTTTTTCGGAGTTGATCGGGCGTTGAACGCCACTGACAATGCCGGCCGCAGTTTCTTCATAGCTGTTTCGTCGACCGTTCCTCTTATAAAAATACCTGTATGCGGAGCGGCACGTGCTGAGCGCGAAGTATTACAGCCGGGAAATCAGCTGTTACTCAACCACGAATACGCATTACGGGAATGCCATGCAATCGTTTCGTTTGAAGCATTTAGTTGCCGTCCTGGCAACTTTTGCCACCGCCGCCGCCGTCGCTCAACCGACGCAGTCCGCTCAGCCAAATAGCCAGCTCGCGAAGCCGCCGGTCGCCCCCGCGGCTGGCGCGCCCGTGTCGCAGGCGACGAACGTCAAGGGTTCCGCCTCCCTGAATCAAGTGGTCGAGCAGACGCTGCTGACGAACCCGGAAATCCAGGCCCGCTACAACGACTTCCGTTCCTCGCTGGAAGGCCAGAATGTCGCCAAGGGCGGCTGGCTGCCGCAGGTCAACGCGCAGGGTTGGGTCGGCCACGAGTGGCAGAGCAACCTTCCGGGTGAAGGGTCCGCCAGCTGGAATCGCCCGGGTTATACCCTGGAACTGCGCCAGCTGCTGTTCGATGGCTTCAAGACGAACAACGATGTGAAGCAGGCCGGCTTCGAAAAGCTGTCGCGCTATTACGATCTGCTGGCCACCAGCGATGAAATGGCGTTCAACGCGACCCAGGCCTACCTGGACGTCGAGCGTTATCGGGATCTGGAGCTGCTCGCTCGCCAGAACTACAGCCTGCACGACGAAACGATGAAGCAGATCCGCGAGCGCGCCGATTCCGGCGTGGGCCGTCGCGTGGATCTGGAGCAGGCGGGTGGCCGCCTGGCGCTGGCCCAGACCAACCTGATGACGGAAAGCGCGAACCTGAATGACGTGACGCAGCGCTTCCGCCGTGTGACGGGCCTGGACGTGCCGGCCACGCTGGCACCGCCGCCACGCCTGGACGACAAGCTGCCCAAGGATCCGAAGAATTTCAACGATTCGCTGCGCGGCAACCCGTCCTTCCTTTCCAAGCAGGCGCTGCTGCAGGCCGCCGATGCCGGCGTGCAGTCGTCGAAGGGCGCGTTCTCGCCCAAGTTCGAATTCGTCGCGTCGACCGGCACGGATACGTCGCAGCCCGGCCCTGACTACAAGAACACCCGCAGCACCAACGTGCAGCTGGTCATGTCGTACAACCTGTACCGCGGTGGCGCGGATTCGGCGCGCTTCCGCCAGACGTCGGCGCAAAGCTACGCGGCGCGCGACGTACGCAACTACACTTGCCGCAATATCCAGCAGGATCTGGCGATCGCGTGGAACAACGTCGTTCACCTGCGCCAGGCGCTGCCTTTTCTGCGTGACCACGAAGTGGCGACGACCAAGGTGCGCGATGCCTACCGCCAACAGTTCCAGATCGGCCAGCGCACGCTGCTGGACTTGCTGGACACCGAAAACGAACTGTTCGAATCGCGCCGCGCGCTGACCAACGCCCTGTACGACCTGCAGGTTGCCCAGTATCGCTGGCTGACCCTGTCGCACAAGCTGCTGCCGACGCTGGGCCTGCGTCCCGCGAACGACGAAACGCCGGAAGAGAAGTCCAAGCTGGAAGTCAGCGACGACGTCATCAAGCTGTGCAATTCGACGGTGCCGGACGCGACGCGCCTGGAGCCGGTCAAGGTAATCTACAACAACGGCACCACGCCGCCGGACTTTGTCCCCTCGGGCAGGTCCCCTCAACCCAGCCCGGCACAGCCGGGTTTCACCCCGAAGTGGTGATCTGCCATGGCGAATCAAGGCGACAATCATCGAGACGACGGCTTTTCCAGGCTGGACCTGGATTTCGTACGGGTACTCGAAGACCTCATCGACGCCTTGATCGCCAATGGCACGCTGCGGCTGACCGATTTGCCGCCGCACGCGCAGCGCAAGCTCAACGAGCGCAAGCAGCACCGGGCCAGGTTATCCGAACATCTGGATTTGTTGGACGATGAAGACGGACAAGTTATTTGACCGCTCGGTGGACTCGTGGCGCGTTGACCCGCGCTCGACCCATGACGATCCCCTGCTGGAATGCCTGGTCGAGCTGACTCGGGTGCATGGTGTGCCGGCGACGGCGCAGGCGCTGTCGGCGGGCTTGCCGCTCGTCGACCAACGCCTGACGCCGGCCCTGCTGCCGCGCGCCGCGGCTCGCGCCCGCCTGTCCGCGCGCCTGGTCAAGCGCGACGTGGCCGAAATACCCACCGACATCCTGCCGGCCATCCTGCTGCTGCATGGCGAACGCGCCTGCCTGCTGTTGGAAGCGCGTCAGGGCAGCTACCTGATCAGCCATCCCGAGCTGGGAGCCGGCGCGGTGGAAATCAGCGCGGAAGAGCTCGCGCAGGACTACACCGGCATGGCCTGTTTCGTGCGGCCGCAGTTCCGTTTCGACGCGCGCTCGCCGGAAGTCAACAAGGTACGCGGCCGCCATTGGTTCTGGTCGGCGATATTCGAGAATCGCCGCCTGTACCGAGACGCCATCGTGGCGGCGGTGCTGATCAATATATTCGCCATGGCGATGCCGTTGTTCACGATGAACGTGTACGACCGCGTCGTGCCCAACAATGCGTTGGAAACGTTGTGGGTACTGGTGGTCGGCATCGCCGTCGTGGTCATTTTCAATACCATCCTGACCACGGCGCGGGCCCATGTCATCGATAGCGCCAGCAAGCGTGTCGATATCAAGCTGTCCGCGCTGATCATGGAGCGCGTGCTGGACCTGCGCATGGAAGGCCGGCCGGTCTCGGTCGGCTCCTTCGCCGCCAACCTGCGGTCCTTCGAGTCCATCCGCGATTTCATCGCCTCGGCCAGTATCACCACGCTGGTGGACTTGCCCTTCGTCATCATGTTCCTGCTGGTGCTGGCCTGGATCTCGCCGTGGATGGTGATACCGCCGGTCGTCGCCATCGTATTGATCGTGCTGGTGTCGCTGGCGGCGCAGTTCCGCATGGAAACGATGACCATGGCCTCCTACCAGGCGTCGTCGCAGCGCAATGCGACCCTGGTGGAAGCGCTCACCGGTTTCGAGACCGTGAAGACGCTGAACGCCCAGGGCGCCATGCAGCGCAACTGGGAACGTTCGACCGAATACATCGCCAACATCAGCAGCAAGCTGAAGCTGATGTCCAGCACCACCGTCGGCTTCGTCGGCGCCATGTCTCAACTGGTGTCGGTCGCGGTCGTGGCGATCGGTGTCTATCTGGCGCACGACTCGGCCGTGTCCATGGGCGGCATCATCGCGGCGTCGATGATCTCCGGCCGTTGCCTGATGCCGCTGGGCCAGATCGCCGGGCTGCTGATGCAATACCAGAATGCCCGCACGTCGCTCGGCTCCATCGACAACTATATGCAGCTGCCCGTCGAACGGCCCGAGACCGCCGAGTTCCTGCATCGCCCGGTATTCCATGGATCGGTGGAATTCCGCGACGTCACTTTCTCCTATCCCGGCTCGGCGCAGCCCGTACTGCAGAACGTGTCGTTCAAGCTGAATCCCGGCGAAAAAATCGGCATCATCGGCCGCATCGGATCGGGCAAGACCACGCTGGAGAAGCTGATCCTGGGCCTGTACCAGCCCAGCGAAGGCACGGTGCTGCTGGACGGCGTCGATGTGCGGCAGATCGATCCGGCCGACCTGCGCCGTGCCATCGGCTATGTGCCGCAGGATCCGGTGCTGTTCTACGGCAGCCTGAAGCACAACATCGCCATGGGCGCGCCCTACGCGGACGACGCCAGCATCCTGGCGGCGGCGGAAGTCGCGGGCGTCAGCGACTTCGCCAATGTCCACCCGGACGGTTTCGACATGCTGATCGGCGAGCGCGGCGAGTCGCTGTCCGGCGGCCAGCGCCAGTCGGTGGCGATTTCACGCGCGCTGATCAACGATCCCCCGGTGCTGCTGCTGGATGAACCCAGCAGCAATATGGACCACCAGAGCGAGACGCGCCTGCGCAAGCAGCTGGCGGCGGCCAGCGCCAACAAGACCATGTTCCTGATCACCCACCGCACCGCGCTGCTGGAACTGGTCACCCGCCTGATCGTCATCGACGGCGGCCGGGTGGTGGCCGACGGTCCTAAAGAGCAGGTCGTGGAAGCGCTGCGAACTGGCCGGGTGGGACGGGGAGCCTGAGCATGAATACGCATGTTGCCAACTCGAACGGCTCGTTCCTGGGCGCGATCGTGCGCCTGCCGCGCACGATCTTCGTGAAGCTGTTCGACGTCCTGCTGGACGGCGAAGAGCGCGGCAAGCCCAAGCTCAGCACAGACTACACCGGCAATGCCGAATGGGCGATCTACCATTCCGACGCGCGAGGCGCGCGGGTGCTGCTGTGGACGTCGCTGCTGGTCGTCGGCATCCTGCTGGTCTGGGCCGGCTTCAGCCCCATCGATGAAGTCGTGCGCGGCGAAGGCAAGGTCGTGCCGTCGCGCCAGGTGCAGGTGGTGCAGAGCCTGGACGGCGGCGTCGTCAAGGAAATCCTGGTCAGGCCGGGCCAGACGGTGGAGCCCGGCCAGATCCTGCTGAAGATAGACCCGACGCGTTTCAATTCGTCCCTGGGCGAAAACCAGGTGGAGTACCTGTCGCTGGAAGCGAAGGCCGCGCGCCTGCATGCCTTGGCGACGGGCGATCCCTTCCAGGTGCCGGACGAGGTGCAGCAACAGCTGCCGGCGGCGGTGGAAGCCGAACGCAATGCCTGGATCCAGCGCACCAACGAATTGAACGCGACGGTCAACGTCGCCAAGGAGCAGGTCAAGCAGCGCCAGGAAGAACTGCGCGAAACGCAGGCCAAGCGCGATCAGGCCTCGACCACCTGCGCCTTGACGTCCCGGGAGCTGTCCGTGACCCGGCCGCTGCTGGCCAGCGGCGCCGTGTCGGAAGTCGATCTGCTGCGCCTGCAGCGCGACGTCGCGAAGAGCTGCGGCGACCAGAAGGCGGCGGAAGCGCAGATCGACCGCATCCAGGCGTCCATCCAGGAAGCCTTGAGCAAGACCAAGGAAGCGGAGCTGAACATCCGCAACCAGGCGCGCAACGACCTGTCCGACGTCAACACCAAGCTGCGCACGCTGCGCGAAGGCAAGCTGGCCCTGGCCGACAAGGTCAAGCTGGCGGAGATCCGTTCGCCGGTGCGCGGCACGGTCAAGACGCTGCTGGCGAATACGGTGGGCGGCGTGGTGCAGCCCGGCAAGGACATCATCGAGATCGTGCCGACCGACGACACGCTGCTGCTGGAGGTCCGTATCCAGCCGCGCGACATCGGTTTCCTGCATGCGCAGCAGAAGGCCGAGGTGAAATTCACCGCGTATGACTACTCCATCTATGGCGGCCTGGAAGGCGTCGTGGAGCAGATCAACGCCGATACGACGACCGACGAACGCGGAAATTCCTTCTATATCGTGCGGGTGCGCACGGAAAAAGGCTCGGTTGGCGACCAGCATCTGGCCATCATCCCGGGCATGGTCGCTGAAGTGCATATCCTGACCGGCAAGCGGACGGTACTGCAGTACCTGTTGAAGCCGATCCTGCGCGCCAAGGAAAACGCCTTCACGGAACGGTAGGCCGCGCGGCTGGTCCCGCAAGCCCCCTCCGTTCTCCTGGATCCGCATCCGCACACCTGCCGCGACGCGTCACGTCGCGCCGCGGCAGGCCACTAGAGAGGTATCGATGCACGTGGCACCGGTTCTGTTCGTCACCCATGACGATCTGCTGTGGAAACACTGGTCAGGCCTGGATGCGCGCCGCTGGTTGCCGGCGCGAGGCCGGGCGCTGACCGACCTGGCGCGCTGGCGCGAGCAGGGGCGGTCGCTGGTCGTGGTGGATGCGGACCTGCCCAAGCTGCCGGCCTGGACGTCCGAGCAGTGGACCGGCGCCATCGTCGGCTTGCGCACCGTCGTCGCCAGCGCCAAGCCGCATGACGAGCAGGGGACCAAGGTGCTGGCGTCCGGCGCCGTCGGTTATTGCCATGCCTACGCGCCGGCGTCGCTCATGAACCAGGTGCTGGAAGTGGTCGACGCCGGAGAAATCTGGATGGGCCGGTCCCTGGTGACCCGGCTGCTGCGCCTGGTGGAAAACAGGGCAGGAGGGGGGAAGGAGGAGTGGCACGCCAACGCCCTGACCGAGCGCGAGGGCGTGGTGGCGCGCCGGGCCGCGGTGGGCGAGGCCAACGTCGAGATCGCCGCGGCGCTGGGAATCACCGAGCGGACGGTCAAGGCGCACCTGTCGTCTGTCTTCGAGAAGCTGGGCGTCAGCGACCGCCTGCAGCTGGCGCTGAAAGTCCACGGCATCAGCCGTTGATCGTCGGGATACTCATCTAGTCCCTGAACCTGTCCTCCAGGACAATATCGGCCACTCGGCCCGGTCTATAGGATTACGCCATCCTAAACCGGAGCTAAACAAATGGCCTTCTCCACCCCCGCCGTAGTTACGCAAGTCGTCGGACGCGCCTGGATTCGCAGCAGCGATGGTTCGCTGGTCGAGCTGCACGCTGGCAGCCGGATCCCGCCCGACACTGAAATCGTGACCGCTTCGGGCGCCACCGTGGCCTTGCAGACCGAAGGCGGCATGCCGCTGACCATCGGCGAGAACCGCGACGTGGCCTTCAACGCCGACATGGCGGGGCAGCCGGTCGACCGCTCCGAAGCCGCCGTGGCCGCGCCCACCGGTACCGATTCCGACCGCCTGCTGGCCGCCCTGCAGAATGGCCAGGATCCGTTCGACAACCTGGATCCGACGGCCGCCCTGGTGGCGGGTGGCGGCGATGCCGGCGGCAGCAGCTTCGTGCGCCTGGCCCGCGTCGTCGAATCCACCACCCCCCTGGACCTGGCCTACCCCGGCGCCGGCACGCCCGCGATCAATCTGTTGACGCCGGCCGGCCTGGCGACGAACAACAACGCGCCGGCCAACGATCCCCCGAATGCCGGCAACGACACCAGCACGACGACCGAGAAGTCGTTCGTGACCGGCAACATCCTGACCAACGACACCGATCCCAACGGCGACGCGGTGTTCATTCAGACCGTGGGCGGCAGGCCCATGGCGACGGGCGGCGTGCAAGTGGCCGGCTCGACCGGCGGCACGTTCACCGTGTTTCCGGATGGCAGCTACATCTTCAACCCGGGTGATGCGTACCACAACCTGGGCGTCGGCCAGACCGCGACCAGCACGCTGACCTATACGATTTCCGATCCGTTCGGCAATACGTCCACCGCGACCGTCACCGTGACGGTGAACGGCCTGAACGACGCGCCGACCGCCACCGCGATCGACAACGTCAATGGCGTGGACGCCCAGCAGAACATCAGTGTGGACGTGTCCAGCCACTTCGCCGACATCGACAACGGCGACAAGCTGACCTACACGGCCAACGGCCTGCCTCCCGGCCTGACGATCAACCCGGAAACGGGCGTGATCACCGGCACGATCGACCATTCCGCTTCGCAAGGCGGCAATAACGGCGTGTACCAGGTCACGATCACGGCCACCGACGCCAGCGGCGCGACGGTTACCGAGACCTTCAACTGGAACGTCGCCAACCCGGCGCCGACCGCCGTCAACGACAACGGTGCGACCGACCAGGACCACGCCGTCACCGGCAACGTGCTGACGGGCGACACCCAGGGCGTGGGCCGCGACAGCGATCCCGATGGCGACGCGCTGACCGTCGTGCACGCCGGCGACAAGGACATGACCGCCGCGGGCATCGCCGTGGCCGGTTCGGGCGGCGGTGTCTTCACCATCCGCGCCGACGGTTCGTATTCCTTCGAGCCGGGCAAGGACTTCCAGAGCCTGGCCGCGGGCGAAACCAAGACCACGACGGTTTCCTACACGATTTCCGACGGCGAAGGCGGCACGTCCACCGCGACCCTGACCCTGACCGTCACCGGCACCAACGATCTGCCCGTCATCACGCCGGTGGAAGGCGGTCCGGATGCCAACCACGTCAAGGAAGACGAAGTCCTGACGACGGAAGGCAAGCTGAACATCGTCGATGCCGACCACGACCAGTCCTTCTTCCAGGCCCAGACCAATACGGCAGGACAGCACGGCACGTTCTCCATCGACGCCGATGGCCGCTGGACCTACCAGCTCACGAACGACGATCCGCAGGTTCAGCAACTGGCCGTGGGCGAGAAGCTGACCGAGACCTTCACGGTGAAGGCGGCCGACGGTACCGAAACCACCGTGACCGTCACGATCGATGGCACGAACGACATCCCGACGATCAGCGGCACCAGCGCCGGCGCCGCGACCGAGGACGTCGAGCAGACGGTGTCCGGCCAACTGGCGGTGTCCGACACGGACAAGAGCGACACCCACAGCTGGTCCGTCTCGGGCGAGCCCAAGGGCCAGTACGGCACCATCAGCGTCGATCAGACCGGCAAGTGGACGTACACCGTCGACCAGCAGGCGACGCAGGCGCTGGCCAAGGACCAGCAGGTCCAGGAAACCTTCCATATCCTGGTCGACGACGGCCATGGCGGCACGGCCGTCCAGGACGTCACCATCACCATCACGGGCACCAACGACGTGCCGGTGCTGAGCAGCGGCACGGGCGAAGTCACGGAAGACCAGAACGTCGGCAACGACGGCAACCTGGTGACCGGCGGCCAGCTGACGATCACCGACGTGGACACCGGCGAAAGCAGCTTCAAGCCGGGCGCGCATTTCGACGGTAGCACGGGCAACGGCAATGCGCCGCTGGGCACGCTGGCGTTCAATGCGGATGGTACTTACACCTACACGGTGGCCAACAACAATCCGACGGTGCAGGGCCTGCGCAGCGGCGAGAGCATCGTCGAGACGTACACGGTGACCAGCGCCGACGGTTCGGCCACGAGCACGATCACCATCACCATCAACGGCACCGACGACGTGCCGGTGATCACCCCGCACTCGCCGGACAGCGACAAGGGCACGGTGAAGGAAGACACGACGCTGTCGACCAGCGGCAAGCTGGACATCTTCGACGCCGACCATGACCAGTCGTTCTTCCAGGCGCAGGACAATGTCGAGCAGCAGCATGGCACGTTCAGCATCGACGCGAACGGCAACTGGACGTACAACCTGAACAACGCCGATCCGACGGTGCAGGCACTGGGCGTGGGCCAAAGCCTGACCGAGACGATCACGGTGCTGACTGCCGATGGCACGACGACCGAAGTGGTCGTGACGATCAACGGCACCAATGACATTCCGGTGATCAGCGGCGAAGCAACGGGCGCGATCAAGGAAGACGCCGCGCCGTCGGTGTCGGGCCAGCTGACGGTATCCGACGTGGACGTCGACGACGGCCACACCTGGTCGGTGCAGGGCAATCCGAAGGGCGTGTACGGCACGCTGTCGGTCGACCAGACCGGCAAGTGGACCTACACGGTCGACAGCAAGGCGATCCAGGCGCTGGCCGAAGGCCAGGTCAAGACCGAGACCTTCAGCGTCGTGGTCGATGACGGCCATGGCGGCACGGACGTGCAGCAGGTCACGGTCACCCTGACCGGCACCAACGACGTCCCGGTCGTGACCGGCTCGGCCCACGGCACGGTCTACGAGGATGTCCTGCCGATCACTGGCGGCGATCTGGATATCAAGGATGCGGATGCGGGTCAGGCGCACTTCCAGGCCGAGAAGGTCACCGGCGACCATGGCACGTTCGCCATCGGCACGAACGGCAATTGGGGCTATCTGCTCAACAACAGCGATCCCGCGGTGCAGGCGCTGGCCGTGGGCGAGAAGCTGACCGAGACCTTCACGGTCAAGACCGCCGACGGCACGCCGACCACGGTCACGGTCACCATCGTCGGTACCAACGACCTGCCGCATATCAGCGGCGTGAGCACCGGCGCGCTGAAGGAAGACGCGGCGACGACCGTCAATGGCCAACTGAAGGTCAGCGACGTCGACGCGACCGACACCCACAGCTGGTCCGTCGTCGGCGGCAGCCACGGCCAGTACGGCTCCATCGTGGTCGACCAGACCGGCAAGTGGACCTTCACGGCGAACCAGAACGTGCAGGCGCTGGGCGAAGGCGATACGGCGCAGCAGAAGTTCGTCGTCCAGGTCAGCGACGGCCATGGCGGCTTTGACTGGCAGACGATCACCATCACGCTGACGGGCACCAACGATGTGCCGGTGATCACCCCGCACGATCCAGGCACCCCGGGCCAACCGGGCACGGCCAGCGACCACGGCACGGTGGTGGAAGACGCCACGCCCGACACCACCGGCGGCAAGCTGGATATCAAGGACGCTGACGCGGGCGAAAGCAAGTTCACCCCGCAGAACAACCAGGCCGGCGACCATGGATCGTTCTCCATCGACCAGAACGGCAACTGGACCTATCACCTGAACAATGCCGATCCCGCCGTGCAGGCCCTGGCGGCCGGCGCGACGCTGACCGAGCAGTTCACGGTGACATCGGCCGACGGCAGCGCCACGCACCAGGTCACGGTGACCATCATCGGCACCAACGACGTGCCGGTGCTGAGCAGCGGCGCGTCCGCCGTGACGGAAGACTTGAACGTCGGCAACGACGGCAACCTGGTGACGGGCGGCCAGCTGACGATCACCGACGTGGACACCGGCGAAAGCAGCTTCAAGCCGGGCGCGCACTTCGACGGCAGCACGGGCAACGGCAATGCGCCGCTGGGCGCGCTGGCGTTCAACGCCGATGGTTCGTACACCTACACGGTGGCCAATAACAATCCGGCGGTGCAAAGCCTGCGCAGCGGCGAGAGCATCGTCGAGACCTACACGGTGACCAGCGCCGACGGTACTGCCACCAGCACGATCACCATCACCATCAACGGCACCGATGACAAGCCGGTGATCACCCCGCACTCGCCGGACAGCGACAAGGGCACGGTGAAGGAAGACACGACGCTGTCGACGAGCGGCAAGCTGGACATCGTCGACGCCGACCATGACCAGTCGTTCTTCCAGGCGCAGGACAACGTGGCCCAGGCGCACGGCACGTTCAGCATCGACGCCGACGGCAACTGGACGTACAACCTGAACAACGCCGACCCCAAGGTCCAGGCGTTGGGCGTGGGCGAAAGCCTGACCGAGACGGTCACGGTACTGACGGCCGACGGCACGACGACCGAAGTGGTCGTGACGATCAACGGCACCAACGACGTTCCGGTCATCAGCGGCCAGGCGACTGGCGCGATCAAGGAAGACGCGGCGCCGTCGGTATCGGGCCAGCTGTCCGTGGCGGACGTGGACGTCAACGACGGCCACACCTGGTCGGTGCAGGGCAATCCGAAGGGCGTGTACGGCACGCTGTCGGTCGACCAGACCGGCAAGTGGACCTACACGGTCGACAGCAAGGCGATCCAGGCGCTGGCCGAAGGCCAGGTCAAGACCGAGACCTTCAATGTCCTGGTCGATGACGGCCACGGCGGCAAGGACGTGCAGCAGGTCACGGTCACCCTGACCGGCACCAATGACGTCCCGGTCGTGACCGGCGACGATTCCGGCACGGTGAAGGAAGACGCGCCCTTCCAGCAGTGGACTGGCGGCGACCTGAACATCAGCGACGCCGACGCGCAGCAGTCGTACTTCCAGCCCAATATCATCAACACGCCCCACGGGACTTTCGCGGTCGCCAGCAATGGCAACTGGATTTTCACGCTGAACAACAGCAATGCCGATGTGCAGGCGCTGGGCGCCGGCGAGAAGCTGGTCGAGACCTTCACGGTCAAGACCGCCGACGGCACGCCGGAAACCGTGACGGTCACCATCCTGGGCACCAATGACGCGCCGCATATCAGCGGCGTGACCAGCGGCGCCATCAAGGAAGATGCCGCGACGGCGGTCAGCGGCCAGCTGAACGTCAGCGACGTGGACGTGCACGACAGCCACAGCTGGTCCATCTTCGGCAGCAACAAGGGCGACTACGGTACGCTCACGGTCGACCAGACCGGCAAGTGGACCTTCACGGCCAACCAGAACGTGCAGACGCTGGGCGAAGGCGCTAAGGCGCAGGACCAGTTCGTCGTCCAGGTCAGCGATGGCCATGGCGGCTTCGACCTGCAGACCGTGACGATCAACATCACCGGCACCAACGACGCGGCGGTGATCACCCCGCATCACCCTGGCGACGACCGCGGCACGGTGCAGGAAGACCGCGTCCTGACGGTGTCGGGCAATCTGGACGTGACGGACATCGACCGGAACGAAGCGTCCTTCCAGACCCAGAGCAAGACGCCGGGCGACTACGGCCAGTTCTCGATCAATTCGCAGGGCACCTGGACGTACCAGCTGAACAACAGCGATCCGCGCGTGCAGGCGCTGGGCGCGGGCGAGCACCTGAGCGAGACGTTCACGGTCAAGAGCGTCGACGGTACCCAGGCGACGGTGACCATCACCATCAACGGCACCAACGACATCCCCGTGATCAGCGGCGAGCACACCGGCGCGGTGACCGAGGACGGCGCGCCTTCGGTGCAAGGCCAGTTGACGGTTGCCGACGTGGACACGAACGACGGCCACACCTGGTCCGTGGTCAACGGTTCCAAGGGCGACTACGGCTCGATCAGCGTGGATGCCACCGGCAAGTGGACCTATACGGTCGACCAGCAGGCCGCGCAGGCCCTGAAGGAAGGCGAGAAGCAGACCGACACCTTCACCATCAAGGTGGATGACGGCCATGGCGGCACCGACACGCAGACCGTGACGGTGACGATCACGGGCACGAACGATGTGCCGGTCATCACGCCGCACGACCCGGGTACGCCGGGCCAGCCGGGCACGGCCAGCGACCACGGCACCGTGGTCGAGGACGCCACCCCCGACACCACCGGCGGCAAGCTGGACATCGTCGACGCCGACGCGGGCCAGAGCAAGTTCGCGCCGCAGGTCAACCAGCCTGGCGACCATGGCACGTTCTCGGTGGACCAGGACGGCAACTGGACCTACAAGCTGAACAACGGCGATCCCGCTGTGCAGGCGCTGGGCGCTGGCCAGACGCTGACCGAGACCTTCACGGTGAGCTCGGCGGACGGCAGCGGCACGCACGACGTGACGGTGACCATCGTCGGCACGAACGACGTGCCGGTGCTGAGCAGCGGCACGGGCGCGGTCACGGAAGACCAGAACGTCGGCAACGACGGCAACCTGGTGACCGGCGGCCAGCTGACGATCACCGATGTGGATACCGGCGAAAGCAGCTTCAAGCCGGGCGCGCACTTCGACGGCAGCACCGGCAATGGCGGCGCCGCGCTGGGCACGCTGACCTTCAACGCCGATGGCTCGTACAGCTACTCGGTGGCCAACGACAACGCGGTGGTGCAGGGCCTGAAGACGGGCCAGAGCATCGTCGAAACCTACACGGTGACCAGCGCCGACGGCTCGGCCACCAGCACCATCACCATCACCATCAACGGTACGGACGACGGCGCGACGATCACCCCGCACGATCCGGGCACCCCGGGCCAACCGGGCACGGCCAGCGACCACGGCACGGTGGTGGAAGACGCCACCCCCGACACGACCGGCGGCAAGCTGGACGTGCAGGACGCGGACGCCGGCGACGCGAAGTTCTCGACCACGCCGGATCACGCCGGCGAGCATGGCGCCTTCACGATCGACGAGAACGGCAACTGGTCGTACAAGCTGAACAACGGCGATCCCGCGGTGCAGGCCCTGGGCGCCGGCAAGACGCTGACCGAGACCTTCACGGTGAGCTCGGCCGACGGCAGCGCCGCGCACCAGGTCGTGGTGACCATCGTCGGCACGAACGACGTGCCGGTGCTGAGCAGCGGCACGGGGTCCGTGACGGAAGACCAGAACGTCGGCGGCGACGGCATGCTGAAGACCGGCGGCCAGCTGACCATCAACGATGTGGATACCGGCGAAAGCAGCTTCAAGCCGGGCGCCCACTTCGACGGCAGCACCGGCAACGGCGGCGCCGCGCTGGGCACGCTGACCTTCAATGCCGATGGTTCCTACAGCTACAAGGTTCCCAACTTCGACCCGGTGGTGCAAGGCCTGAAGACAGGCCAGAGCATCGTCGAGACGTACACGGTGACCAGCGCCGACGGTACGGCCACCAGCACGATCACCATCACCATCAACGGCACGAACGATGCGCCGACGGTGGTTGGCCACATCGATACCCAGATCGGCAAGGACGCCGACAAGGGCATCAACGTGGACACGGCCAGCCATTTCAAGGACGTGGACGCCGGCGACACGCTGACCTACACGGCCAGCGGCCTGCCCAAGGGCCTGACGATCGACCCGAACACCGGCAAGATCACAGGTACCATCGACCACTCCGCCTCGCAGGGTGGCGACAACCACGACGGCAAGTACACCGTCAGCGTCACGGCGACCGATCCCGACGGCAAGACCGCCACGCAGACGTTCGAATGGGACGTCACCAACCCGGCGCCGACGGCGGTCAACGATGTCGCCACGGCGGACAGCAACGGCCAGGCCGGCGGCAACGTCATCCTGGGCAATGCGGGCGCCGGCAAGGACACGGATCCTGACGGCGACACCCTGAAGGTCATCAGCGTCAAGGGCAATGGCAACGCGCAGTCCGTGGTCGACGGCCACGGCACGCAGGTCACGGGCGACCACGGCGGTACGTTCACCCTGAACGCCGACGGTACGTACAGCTTCAATGCCGGCCACGACTTCGACGGCCTGGGTTCCGGCCAGAGCAAGACGACCTCGGTCACCTACACCATTTCCGATGGCGAAGGCGGCACCAGCACGGCCCTGTTGACGGTTACCGTCGTGGGCAGCAACGTGCCCCCGGTGGCGAACGACGACAGCACCTCGACCCACCAGGGTATTGCGCTGCCGTTCGACGCCTCGCACAACGTGCTGGCCAACGATACGGACGCCAACTCCTCTGACAAGCTGGTGGTCAGCGCCGTCAACGGCCAGGCCGGCAATGTCGGCAAGACCATCCAGGGCGACCACGGCGGCAGCTTCGTCCTGAACGCGGACGGCACGTACTCGTTCAACCCGGGCAGCACCTTCGACTACCTGCCCCAGGGCCAGACCGCGACCAGCTCCATCACCTACACGGTCTCGGACGGCCATGGCGGCACGGATACGGCCACGCTGACGGTCACCATCAAGGGCACCAACGACGTGCCGGTGATCTCGGTGGGCCAGAACGGTTCGGACCAGGGCACGGTCTACGAAGACGGCGCCGCGCTGAACGGTACCCTGACCATCTCGGACAAGGACACCGGCGAAAGCAGCTTCCAGGCGAAAACCGTCCAGGACCAGTATGGCACCTTCACCATCGATGCCAACGGCAAGTGGACCTACACGCTGGATAACACCAATCCCGCGGTGCAGGCCCTTTCCGGGAACGACAGCCTGGGTACCCGTACCTTCACCGTGGTCTCGGCTGACGGCTCCGCCACGCACGACGTCACGGTGACCATCAAGGGCACCAACGACGCGCCGACCGCGGTGGACAATTCCGCCAACGTCGACCTGGGCGGCAAGCACACCTTCACGACTGGCGAATTCAACTTCGCCGACAGCAAGGGTGAGCATGACAGCCTGCAGAACGTCATCATCACCCGCGTGCCGGACAGCGGTTCGCTGACCCTGAACGGCAACGCGGTGACTGCGGGCCAGGTGATTTCGGCCGCCGACATCGCGGCCGGCAAGCTGGTCTACACCCCGGGCGCCGACGGCAAGGACACGTCCTTCGGCTTCAAGGTGCAGGACAATGGCGGGACGGCGCACGGCGGCCAGGACACGTCGACGGAGCACAACTTCGGCCTGTCGACCAACAACCTGATCCAGGGCGACAACACCGGCACGGGCGACAACAACGGCCACGGCGGCACGACCCCGCCGCTGAACGGCGGCTCGGGCAACGACATCATCCTGGGCGATACGGGCGGCACGGTCACCACGACCACGCCGGGCCAGAACTACAACATCGCCCTGATCGTCGACCACTCGGGCAGTATGGACGACAAGATCGGCAACCAGACCCGCATGGACCTGGTGAAGAGCTCGCTGACGCAGTTCGTCAAGCAGCTGGCCGGCCATGACGGCATCGTCAACATCACGCTGATCGGCTTCGGTAGCACCGCGGACAAGGCCATCACCATCCAGAACCTGAACCCGAACGATGTGGATCAGACGACGGACACGCTGATCAAGGCGATCAATGCCTTGAAGGCCAGCGGTACGACCAATTACGAAGATGCGTTCGATTCCGCGGTGGATTGGTTCAATGCCCAGGCGGCTTCGGGCAAGGGCCAGGCGAACGGTTACGACAACCTGAGCTTCTTCCTGACCGACGGCGATCCCACGGTGTACAACGGCGGCGGTAACGGCTCGTCCACCACGACGCCGGTCCTGCAGCACTCGGTCGACGCGTTCGCGGCGCTTAGCGCCATGAGCACGGTGCACGGCATCGGTATCGGGTCGGGCGTGAACGCCGACATCCTGAAGTTCTTCGACAACACGGACACGACGGGTACCGGCGTCGTCAGCGACACCACCAACACGACCAATCTGTCGACGTCCAGCACCTACAACCTGGATGCCAGCAGCTCGTGGACCACGGGCCAGAACGGCGGTGGCAGCGTAAGCGGCAACTACAGCTACATCAACATCACCGACAAGTACGGCAGCAATGGCACCAACGCCAAGTCGATGATCGTGGACACCAAGAACCCGATCACGATCGCCGCCGGCCATACCGGGCACTTCGAGTTCGACCTGAGCACGTCGAGCTGGAAGAACGGGTCGGACACGTTCACCTGGAAGCTGCAAATGCTGGTGGCCGATACCCAGCATCCCGGCCAGTACATCTGGTCGGATGTGCAGACGGGCAGCAGCACCGGCCACATCGTGACGAACGATGTCGCGGCGGGCCAGTACCGGTTCGAGTTCGAGGTCAAGGACAGCAGCGACAACGGCACGTGGCTGAACGACAACAACGCGACGCTGACGGTCGAGGACGTCACGCTGTACGATCACGTCGTCACCACCGCCCCCACCGGCGAGGTCGACATCGTCCTGCAGCCTAACGACCTGAGCACGGCGCTGAACGGCGGCGGATCGCACTCCGATCCCAACCCGGTGGGTGGCGATACGATCAACGGCGGTGATGGCAACGACATCATCTTCGGCGATACGATCAACACCGACGCGTTGAACTCCACGCAGCATCCGGCGGGCACGCACAACGGCCAGGGTCTGCAAGGCCTGTTGGACTACCTGACCGATACGCTGGGACATGCTCCGACGTCCAGCGATGTCTACAACTACGTCAGCCAGCATAGCGATACGCTGAACGTAGGCGGCGACACGCGTGGCGGCAACGACACGATCCACGGCGGCAACGGCAACGACATCATTTACGGCCAGGGCGGCAACGACACCCTGTACGGCGATGCCGGCAACGATATCCTGGTGGGCGGCGCGGGCAACGACACGTTGTACGGCGGCGACGGCAGCGACACCTTCAAGTGGTCGCTGCACGACGGCGGCACAACGGCCAATCCCGCGGTCGACACCATCATGGACTTCGATACCCGGGCGGCTTCGGCCGGCGGCGATGTCCTGGACCTGCACGAGCTGCTGAACAACCCGGCCGACTCCGACCTGACCAAGTACCTGCACTTCTCGAAGAGCGGTACGGACACGGTCATCAACGTCAGCACCACGGGCGGCGCCGCGCAACAGGCCTTCGACCAGAAGATCGTGCTGCATGGCGTGGATCTGAGCAACAACGGAGCGTTGCAGAACGATCAGGCCATCATCAATGACCTGATCCAGAAGGGCAAACTGCATGGCCACAGCTAAGCCCTAGTCGGGTCGTCCCGGCGCGCCAAACGATGGGCGGCGCGCCGGGCTGGCCTTACAATATGTTTCATGGCTAATTTCCACCCTTCGCGCGCCGTCCTGGCCCTGGCCAGGGCGGCTTTCTTCTGCCTGCTGTTCGGGTGGGGAATCAGCGGTGCGCTGGAGCTGGATACGGCCAGGCTGGAGCAGGTGGCGGCCAGCCGCTACGGCAGCAAGGGCGCTCATGCGGTCGCGACCTGGCTGCAACTACTGCAGGCCGATACGGCGCTGTCGGAAGCCGACCAGCTCACCAGCATCAACAATTTCTGGAATCGCAGCCTGCTGCAGGCCGAGGACCAGGCGGTCTGGGGCCAGGCCGATTACTGGGCCACGCCGCTGGAAGCGCTGGGCAAGGGCGCAGGCGACTGCGAGGATTTCGTCATCGGCAAGTATTTTTCCCTGATCAAGCTGGGCGTGCCCACCAGCAAACTGCGTTTCGTTTATGTGCGGGCACGCATCGGCGGCCCCGAAAGCAGCGAACAGATCGCGCACATGGTGCTGGCCTACTACCCCACGGCCAATTCCGTGCCGCTGGTACTCGACAGCCTGATATCCGATATCCTGCCAGCCAGCCAGCGTCGCGATCTGACACCTGTGTTCAGTTTCAATGCCGAGGGCGTGTACGTCGACGGCAAACACGCCGCCCCGGTCGACCGCATCGGCCGCTGGCGGGATCTGCTGCAGCGCATGGCGCGTGAAGGCATCCGGCAATAGGCGTTGAAGGAAATCCCATCCATGTCCATACTCCGACAACTACTGCTCAGTATCACCCTGGCGATCGCGATCATCCTGCTTGGCACGCTGGCGCTGAGCGTGAGCGCGGCGCGCGACTACCTGGCGGGCCAACTGCAGGTGCAGAGCAGCGATGCCGCCGTTTCGCTGGCGTTGTCCCTGTCCCAACCGGCCAACAGTTCGCGCGTCACCCAGGAGCTGCTGGTGTCGGCCTTGTACGACGGCGGGCATTTTTCGCTGGTGCGCCTGACCGATCCGCAGGGGCAGGTGATCATCGAACGCAGCGGCCAGACGCAAAGCAGCGTGCCCGGCTGGTTCCAGCGCCTGGTTCCGCTGTCGGCCAAATCGGCCAGCCACGTGGTCACCGACGGCTGGCGCCAGATCGGCGAGGTCACGCTGACGTCCAATGACGTCTATGCCTGGGAAACGCTGTGGGAAAGCAGCGTACAGATGATCCTGGTGATCATCGCGGCGGGGCTGGTGTGGGCCTTGTTCGCCTTCGCCTTGGTGCGCTGGATCGAGAAACGCCTGCTGGCCGAGGTGGGCGAGCACATGCTTGCCATCGGGCGCGGCCAGTTCGGCGGGCCCCTGACGGCGCGCGTGCCGGAACTGTCGGGGATCACGCAGGCCTTGAACCAGACGCGCGAACAGCTGCGCGCGACCGCCGAGGAACAGACTGCCCGTATCGAATCCCTGGAGATCGAGGTCAACCAGGATCCGGTCACGGGCCTGGCCAATCGCAAATACTTCATCAACGAATTCCTGCGAGCGCTCGACGTGGAGGCCGGCAAGCCCAGGGACGGCCAGACGCCGCCCGAGAGCGGCCACGTCATGGTTTTCCGCCAACGCGACCTGGCCGCCATCAACCGCCATATGCCGCGCGAGTTCGTGGATCAGTGGCTGGCCGGGCTGGGCAGCCGGGTGACCGCCTTGCTGGAGCAATTCCAGCTGAACGGGACCCTAGTGGCCCGGCTGAACGGTTCGGATTTCGCCGTGCTGATGCCTGGCTGCCCCGCGCCGACCGCCATGCTGGTCGCCGAGCGCCTGCGCACGGAATTGCGCGAGGCGCGCATCCCCGTCGGCGAAGGCGGCCTGTGCCGTTGGGCGCTGGGCATGACGGACTACCAGCGCGGCGCCATGGTGGGCGACCTCCTGGGACGCCTGGATTTCGCCCTGATGCGCGGCGAAAGCGCGGGCGACGACCACGTCCAGCTGGCGACCGACGATGCCCAGGCCTTGTCCGCGCATGGCGAATCGGCCTGGCGCCAGGCGATTACGGACGGCATCGAGCGGCAGCGTTTCACGCTGGCGCTGGAGCCGCTGCGCGGCCTGGACGGGGCGGTCATCCGCCAGGAAGCCACCCTGATGCTGCATAGCCAGGACGCGCCCGAGCCCATCCCCGCCAAGCTGTTCATTCCCGCGGCGACACGCCTGGACCTGACGGCGGAGTGCGATATCCAGGCGGTTCGCCTGGCCGTCAGCTGGCTGATGATGAACGAGGGCGATCTGACGGTGCGCATCGCGATGCCGTCCCTGTCGCACCCGAATTTCCTGCTGCAGGTGGAACGCATGCTGACAGAGCGCAAGGCGCTGGCGGCGCGGCTCTATCTGGAAGTGGATGCGCATGCGGTGGCGGAGCGGCGGGATGCCGTCGCCGAGCTGTGCCGCATCGCGCGCGACTGCGGCGCCCATGTGGGCGTACGGCGGCTGGCGCAGCAGCTCAGCGCCGTCAGCCAGCTGCACAGCCTGTCGCTGGCCTATGTCAAGCTGGGCGGTGGTTTCGTGACCGGCATGGCGCGCAGCCTGGGCAGCCAGCAGCTGGCGGTGTCCGTGCTGGAGACGGCCCGTTCGCTGGGGATCCAGGTTTATGCCGAGGACGTTCCGGACGAGGCGACGCGCGGCATACTCGGGAAACTGGGTGTGTCCGTGATGCGCGGCCCGGGCATCGTCCTGGCGAACCCGGCAGCCTGAGCGGCCGGGGCTGGGTCCGCCAGGGACCGCTACGCCAACTGCCGCAGCGCGATACGGGACGCCGCGGCGATCAGGTCTTCATCCGCCTTTGCCTTGCTGTCGCGGGCGGTCGTATAGATCGCCAGCACGATCGGCCGCCGGCCCGGCGGCCAGAGGACGCCGATGTCGCTGGCGCTGGCGTAATCGCCGGTGCCCGTCTTGTCGGCCACTTTCCAATCCGCCGGCGTGGCGGCCCGTATGCGACGGTCGCCGGTCCTGTTGCCCAGCATCCAGTCGGCCAGCGTGGCCTGCGCCCGCGCGGGCAGGGCGTCGCCCAGCATGAGCGCGCGCAGCAGCACGCCCATGTCGCGCGGCGTCGACGTGTCGCGCGGGTCGCCCGGGATGGCGGTGTTCAACGCCGTCTCGTAACGGTCCAGCCGGAAACTGGCGTTGCCGGCGGCGCGCGCGAAAGCGGTCAGGGCGGGCGGCCCGCCGATCAGGTGCAGCAGGAGATTCGCGGCGGTGTTGTCGCTGTACCGCAGCGTGGCGGCGCACAGGTCGGCGACACGCATGTCGTCGCCCGCATGGTTCTGCGTGACAGGCGAATAGGGCGCCAGGTCGTGCCTCGTATAACTGATGCGACGATCCAGCACACCGGGCTGCCGGGCATCCCTTGCCAATACCGCCGCCGCCAGCACGGCCTTGAAACTGCTGCAGAAGGGGAAGCGCTCGCCCGCCCTGTACGCGATTTCCTTCCCGCTGGCGGTGTCGACCGCGTGGAGTCCCAGCCGCCTGTCATGCGCGCGTTCCAGGTCGGCGAATTCGGTATTGCAAGCACTGTCCTTAGCGTTCGAGCCGGTATCGGCCACGGCCAAGGCCGGCCGCGTCAACAGGAAGGGCGCGGCGGCCGTCCATGCCAGCGCCTGTCGGCGGGTAATCAGGGTAGGGTGGTGTCGAATCATTGATGAACCGTTGAATTGCTGTGGTGATGTGATGAAGCGATAGCGACCCGCGGTGCTCGGCCGTTCGATAATTTCACAGGAAATTACGTGGCACCCCATCGCCGCCGGGAAAAAATAGGTCCCGGGGTAATGTCTTGAACCAGGAGTATTCATCATGCCCACCCACCGCGTCGGCCGACTGGAAATGCACTATGAGATACACGGCGCGGGCGACCCCATCGTTCTGATCGCCGGCTATACCTGCGACAGCACCTTCTGGGATGCGGTGGTGCCAGGCCTTGCGAGCCGGCATCAGCTTATCGTTTTCGACAACCGGGCGGTGGGCCGCACGCGCGATGACGGCCGTCCGTTCACTGTCGATACCATGGCGGCGGATACCGTTGGCCTGATCCGCCACCTGGGGCTGTCGCGGCCCGGACTGGTGGGGCAGTCGATGGGCGGCGCCATCGTGCAGGCCATGCTGAACGCCTATCCCGATGCCTGCGGTGCATGCGCCATGGTCGATTCCACGCACGCTTTCAGCAGGACGACGCTGCTGGCGCTGGAAACCCTGCTGGCCTTGCGCAAAGCCGGCGCCGACCTGGGCTTGCTGGTGGATACGGCTCTGCCGTGGTTTGCTGGCAAGGATTGGTTGGCAGTCCCGGAAAACGTCGTCCAGCTCAAGACCGCGCTCGCGCGGCATCCCGCGCCGCAATCGTTGGCGGACCAGGAAAGACAGCTGCAAGCCTTGCGCACTTTCCACGCCGGCGCGCGCGACGCGCCGTGGCGATATCCCGCCCTGGTCGTGTCCGCCACGGAAGACGTGATCACCACGCCCGTCGAAGGCCAGGCCCTGGCCGCCAGCCTGGGCGGCACCTACGTCGAGGTCCCGGGCGGCCATCAAACGCGCGTGGAGCAGCCGGCACGGCTGGCGGCGCTGCTGGATTCCTTCTTCACCTGCGGAAAGCCGTGACAGGTTCGGTGGGGGCGAACGAGGGCTGGCGCTCCCGCCCTCGCGGCGCAGCCTAGGTAAAACCCGCAGGCGCCGCCTTTTCCGTTGACGCGTGGCGGGGGCGGCCTCTACCATGATGTGCATACGTAGTCACATCGGCGGTCAAATCGGCAGGCACGACGCGCGCCGATGCGGCCGCGGGCAGGGGTAAACGAGCAAATGAGCGTAGTCACGCAACCGGCGCCGTCGCGGCCTGCCGGCATGATCGAGGGCGAATGGGAAATCCGCTGCGACATGGCGGCCATCTTCCGGGCCATGAACCGCCTGGGCATGAACGAGCAGATCGCCAACCACTGCAGCATGATGCTGCCGGGCAGCGACAACCTGTTCCTGATCAATGCCCGCGGCTATCACTACAGTGAGATCACCGCCAGCAGCCTGATCGTCTGCGACCTGGACGGTAATGTGCTGCGCGGCGACGGCGAGCTGCGCAAGGTGGCTTTTCACATCCATGCGCGCCTGCACCTGAGGCATCCGCAGGCGCGCTGCATCCTGCACGTCCATCCGCAATACCTGACGGCGCTGTCCCTGCTGGAAGAGGGCAGGCTGGAGCTCGTGCATCAGAACAGCGCCATGCTGTACGACCGCGTCGCCTATGACGAAGTCCACAACGGCGTGGTGCTGTGGGACGAGGAAGGCGACCGCATCGCCGACGTGCTGGGCGACCGCACCATCCTGATCATGAAGAACCACGGCGTGACGGTGGTCGGCCCCAGCGTGGCCGAAGCTTTCGACGAGTTGTATATCGCCGAGCGCACCTGCATGTACCAGATGACCGCCATGAACACCGGCATGAAGCTGAAGAGCATCGGCGACCAGCTGCGGGACCGCTACAACGGGCCCTGGGGCGAACGCTTCGACGCGCGCCTGCACCTGGACGCCTGGCGCCGCATGCTGGACAAGCAGGAACCGGACTACGCGACCTGAGGCGGTCCGGGCCGCCGCCCGGCGAGCAGGACCAAGATCAAGATCAGTCTAAGGGGAAGTGAACATGAAGCGATTCTTTCCGTCCGCGGGCTTGCTCGCCGCGGCTTGCATGGCGGCCTTCACGCTCGCGGCTACGCCCGCCCAGGCGCAGAAGCGTGGCGGCGACGTGGTGGTGGCGCAGCAGGCGCAGCCGCCCAGCCTGGACGCGCAGATCACCTTCGCGCAGGCCGCACGCAACATCAACCTGCATATCTACGAAGCCTTGTTCGCCCGCAACGACAAGGGCGAAACCATACCGGAACTGGCGGAAAGCTATACGACCGCGCCGGACAGCCTGTCGTACGAGATCAAGCTGCGCAAGGGCGTCCTGTTCCACAACATGAAGGAAATGAAGGCGGCCGATGTGAAGGCCTCGCTGGAGCGCTATGCCCGCTACGGCGGCAGCGCGCAGAACATGACGCTGGTCGACCACATCGACGTCGTCGACGACTACACCATCAAGATATCGATGAAGAAGCCATTCCAGGGCTTCATCGAATTCCTGGGCTCGCCGCGCGCGCCGGTGGCCATCTATCCCGCCGAGGAAGCCGCCAAGGGACCGAACCAGATCAACGTCATCGGCACCGGACCGTTCCAGCTGGTCGAGTACAAGCCGGACAGCTACGTGAAGCTCAAGCGCTTCGACGCCTATTCCGCCAATCCGAACTACAAGGGACGCGACGGGCTGGGTGGGCGCAAGACCGCGTATTTCGACACGGTGACCTTCCGCTTCATGCCCGAGGCGGGGGCGCGTGAATCGGCCCTGCAGACCAACGAAGTGCAGGTGCTGGAGGCGATTTCGCCCACCGCGGCCAAGCGCCTGAAGAACGACAGCAACATCAAGGTTTACGAGATGATGCCGTGGGCCTTCCAGACCATCATCCTGAACGCCGGTGCGCCGCCCACCGACAATCTGAAAGTGCGGCAGGCCATCCAGGCGGCGCTGGACGACGAGGAAATCATGGCGATTTCCACTGACGGCCTGTATCGCATGACGCACGGCTGGCAGCATCCCGGCACGCCTTACTATGCCGGCGACGTCGGCAAGAGCCTGTACAACCAGCACAATGTGGAACTGGCCAAGAAGCTGCTCAAGGAATCCGGCTACAAGGGCGAGGAAATCACCTTCATCGCCGACAACGGCTTCAAGAACCACAACGATACGGCGGTCATCGCCACGCAGCAGCTGCAGGCGATAGGCATGAACGTCAAGCTGCGGATCGCCGACTGGCCCACCACGCTGGCGGCCCGCGACAAGCCCACGGGCTGGAACCTGTTCCCCATCATGGTTGGTATCGAGCCGTACGAAGGACCGAACGGGGTGGCGGTGCTGTTCACGGGCGACCAGAACTGGCAGCATCACAAGGACGCCGGCCTGGAAGCCGCCGTGGCCAAGCTCAACAGCGCGCCGGACTTCAACGATCGCAAGGCCGCCTTCGCCACCATCCAGCAGATCGTGTACGAACAGGTCTATGCCATCAAGGTGGGCGACATCGGCGTGCTGGAAGCCGCGCGGTCTAACCTGAAGAACTTCGTGCCGCATCGCGTTCCGCGCATGTGGGATGTCTGGTACGAATAAGCGCGGAAGGCGAGCGGTCGCGGCGCCTGGCATGCCGCGACGCCGCCTGAGGAGTTCGCATGTTGATGTATCTGCTGCGCCGTTTGTTGAGCGCCGTTCCGGTATTGCTGCTGGTGTCGCTGTTGACGCTCAGCCTGATCTGGCTGGTGCCCGGCGACGCGGCGGCCGAGCTGGCGGGTCCGGGCGCCAGCGCGCAGGAACTGGCGCGCCTGCGCGGTGAACTCGGCCTGGACCAGCCGGCCTATGTGCAGGCCTGGCGTTGGTACGTCAATGTCCTGCATGGCGACCTGGGGCGCTCCTTGCTGCTGAATCGTGGCGTGACCGAGGCCATCCTCGAACGGTTGCCGGTCACCGCGTCGCTGACTTTCCTGGCGCTGGTGATGACGATCGCGGTGGGCATGAGCGCGGGCGTGCTGGCGGCGGTGCGCCGCAACACCTGGGTGGACCAACTGGCCATGACCCTGTCGATGCTGGGCCTGTCGCTGCCGGACTTCTGGCTGGGACTGGTCGGCATCTATCTGTTTTCCGTGCAGCTGGGCTGGTTTCCGACGGGCGGCTACGTGCCCTTCATGCAAAGCCCGCTGGGCTGGCTGCACAGCCTGTTCCTGCCCGCGGCGGCGCTGGCCGCCACGCAGCTGGGCCTGCTCGCGCGCATGACGCGATCGAGCATGCTGGAAGTATTGAGCCAGGACTATATTCGTACCGCCCGTGCCAAGGGCGTACCGCCGCGCACCGTGGTGGGCCGGCACGCGCTGGTGAACATCGCGGTGCCGACCCTGACGGTGATCGGGGTCAACGTGGGCATCCTGATAGGCGGCGCGGTGATCGTCGAATCCGTTTTCTCCATTCCGGGCGTCGGTCGCCTGGTGATAGGCGCCATCCAGCGGCGCGATCTGCCGGTGATCCAGGGCGGCCTGTTGATGATCGCCTGTGCGATGGTGATCGTGAACCTGGTGGTCGACCTGCTGTACGCCGTTTTCGATCCTCGGGTGCGATATGGACGTTGATCTCGCGGCGGGCGGGGCGGCCGGGGCCGCGTCGGGCTGGCGCCAGCGCATCGCGCGGTCCCGCATGCTGGCGCGCCTGCGCGGACACCGCCTGTTCATGACGGGCCTGGTCCTGTTGACGGTGATCGTGCTGATGTCCCTGCTGGCGGGATGGCTGGCGCCGTATTCGCCGGTGGCCAACGATTACCGCTATCGGCTCGGCGCGCCGAATGCCGTGCACTGGATGGGCACGGACAGCTTCGGCCGCGATGTCTTCAGCCGGATGCTGTACGGCAGCCGGGTGTCGCTGCGGATAGGTTTCCTGGTGACGCTGTTCACAGGCCTGCTCGGGACGGTCATCGGCTTGTGCGCGGGCTACTTCCGCCGCCTGGAAAATCCGATCATGCGCGTGATGGATGCGCTGATGGCCTTCCCGGGGATACTGCTGGCCATCGCGCTGTCGTCGGTGCTGGGACCGTCGGAAATGAATGTCGTGATCGCCCTGGTGATCACCTACACGCCGCGCACGGCGCGCATCATGCGCGCGGCGGCGCTGGTCCTGTCGCAGATGGAGTTCGTGCAGGCCGCCAAGGTGGCGGGAGCGGGACACCTGCGTATCCTGGTTCGCCATATCGCGGCGAACAGCCTGGCGCCCCTGATCGTGCAGATGACGTTCATCTTCGCGATCTCGATACTCGCGGAAGCGGTGCTCAGCTTCATCGGCGTGGGGCCGCCGCCGCCGACGCCGACCTGGGGCAACATCATCGCCGATGGGCGCGACTTCATTCCCGACGCGCCGTGGATCTGCCTGTTTCCGGGGTTCGTCCTGGCCATGACCGTGCTGGGACTGAATCTTATCGGCGACGGCTTGCGGGATGTACTCGACCCGCGCATCCGGGTCGACGGCCGCTAGGTTCGGTTGAAGGCCGCGGAACAATAGCCGCGGGACAATAGAGCGGACCAGGGGCTGTCAGAACGACGACCGCCGCACGAGCTCGCCCTGCAGCACCTCGCGCACGGGCGGCTGGTCGGTCGGACCGTCCAGCAGATCCAGCGCCGCTTCTATCATGCGATCCAGCGGATTGCTGTACGTGGTGAGCATATAGGGCGGCCAGCTGGCATTGGGAATGTCGTCGAATCCCACGATGGACGGCGCCGCGGCCAGGCCGCCCGGCAAGCCCCGGTAGCCGTCGAGCATGCCGATGGCCACCATGTCGTCGCCGCAGAACACCGCGTCCACCGGAGGACGCCGCCGGTTCAGCAGGCCGGCCGCTTCGTAGCCCCATGCGTGGGTAAACGCGCCTTCCAGCACGACATCCGGGGTGACCCCTTGCTCGCGCAGCGCCTGCAGGAAAGCGTCCCGGCGGACCACGTTGGTCGGCGATCCGGGCAGCCCGCCGATATAGGCGATGCGCTGCTTGCCGGCCGCGATGAAATCCCGCGCGACCAGGCGGCTGCCGTGCACGTTGTCGCAGGACACGCCATGCACGGCTTTTTCTTCGACGTAGCGGTTCACCATGACGATGGGTGTGCCGCTCTGCCGTACCTGGCGCGCGGCGCGGCCGCCGATGCTGACGTTGGCGATCAGGATGCCCTTGACCCGGTAGCGCAAGGCCAGCGGCAATTGCCGATCGATGTCCTGGCCCGGCGGAGAATTGAGCAACAGCACTTCCTGCCCGCGCCGCTGTATGGCCAGCGTCATCTTTTCGAGCATCTGCGGCACGAAGGGATGGGTGATGTTGCTGGTGACCACGGCAACGATGTTCGAGCGGCCCTTGACCAGCGAGCGCGCCGCCATGTCCGGCAGGTAGCCCAGCTTGCGCGCGGCCTTTTCGATCTGTTGGCGGACATCGGCGGCGACATAGCCGCGGCCGGCGAATACGCGGGATACCGCGCTCTGCGATACGCCGGCTTCGCGAGCGACGTCCTTCTGCGTGTAGCCGTTTTTCCGGGTGCGTGGGCTGCGCGACTTCGGCAGGGCGGGGATGGGTCGCTGCGTGGACAAGTGGGCGTTCCGGGGTTGGCGGGCCGTCGGGCAGTATAGCGAGCTATGTGGCCTGCCGGTAGGGCAGGTCGCCGGCGGCTTCGTCCCAGTGGGGATTGCTTTCGATCAGGTCCGTCAGGAAGTCGACGAAAGCGCGCACCTTGGGAGACAGGTTCTTGCTGGGCAGGTACACCGCCGACACCTGCGGGCCCAGGGCGACGTAGTCGGTCAGGATGGTCCGCAGGCGGCCGTCGCGCAAGGCGTCGGCCGCGATGAAATTGCTGATCATCGCCACGCCCAGGCCGGCGGTGGCCGCTTCCAGCAGCGATTCGGCGTTGTTGATGTTCAGTCGGCCGGACACCGTCTTGCCGAAGGTAAGGCCGTCCTTGACGAACTGCCATTCGCGGTAGCGTCCGGTGTGCATCAGGACATAGGCCAGGCAGTGGTGGTGGTCCAGCTCCTCGATCGTCGCGGGCTCGCCGTGGCGCGCCAGGTACTCGGGCGCCGCGCAGGCGACGAAGCGCAGATTGCACAGGCGACGCGCGATGAGCCGCGCGTCGGCCAGTTCACCGATGTGCACGGCCACGTCGATGCCCTCGTAGGCCAGGTCCACCATGCGGTCGCTGAGCTCCGCATCCACGACCAGGTCGGGAAAGCGTTCGATGAAACCGCTCAGGTGCGGCACGATCACGCGCCGGCCGAAGCCCACGGGCATATGCACGCGCAGGCGTCCGTGCGGCGCGGCGCGGGAACGATTCAGCGCGTTCTCGGCGTCCTGGACGTCCGCCAGGATCTGCTGGCAACGCTCGAAGAAGCTGGCGCCGTCGTTGGTCAGTCCCACCGACCGCGTGGTTCGATGCAGCAACCGCAGTCCCAGCTCCTGTTCCAGGCGCGTGATGGCCTTGCTGACCGCCGAGGAGGTCAGGCCCAGGTGCTTGGCGGCGTCGGTGAAGCTGCGCGTTTCCGCGACCTTGGCGAAGACGCGCAAGGCGTTGAGGTTTTCCATGGTGTGACGGCAATAGCGGAACAGGGCAACCGGGTTAACTGTGCGATATGCAATTGCTGAATCTGATTCAGGAGTGTTTGTAATTCTACCTAATTGATCGATCTGAATGCGGAAATTAGACTGCTCGACATCACAAGAGCGCATTCATTGCAGCCGCGGCCACCACCAACCGTCGGCCGCGGCGATGCGCCGCCAAGGAGACGATCCCGATGCAGCAGCCGCACGCCGCCAGCCACGTCGCCGCGCCCCCGCAGGCGCTTTCCGCGCTTCGGGACGACCTGCCCACTTACCAGGTCTACGCCGTCAGGTACGCGACGCGCCCGGCCCGACGAACCGCGAATTTCCTGGGGGGCGATCCGCACGACGCCCCGATGCCCATGGACTACTACGTCTGGGTCATACGCGATGGGAGCCGCGTCGTGCTGGTGGATACCGGCTTCGCCCAGGACATGGCCGACAAGCGGCATCGCACCTTGCTGCGCCACCCCGCCGCGGCCTTGGAGCTGTTGGGCATCCAGGTAGCGGACGTCGGCGACATCGTCATCACCCATCTGCACAACGACCATGCCGGCACGCTGGGCGACTATCCCAACGCCCGATTCCATCTGCAGGACGGCGAGATGGCTTTCGCCACGGGCAGGCATATGTGCTGCGGCATGTTGAACCGCGCCTATGAACCCGATCATGTGTGCGGGATGGTGCGCCTGGTCTATGGCGATCGCGTGGTCTTTCACGACGGCGACGACGCCATCGCGCCAGGTATCAGCGTGCACCGGATCGGCGGCCATACCGACGGCCTGCAGGCGGTGCGGGTGCATACGTCGCGCGGCTGGGTGGTGCTGGCGTCGGACGCCAGCCATTACTACGAGCACTTCGAACAGGATCGCGTGTTTCCGCTGGTGTTCGACGTGGGCGACGTGCTGCAGGGGTATCGCCGCCTGAAGGCGCTGGCGGCCTCGCCCGAACACGTGGTGCCCGGCCACGATCCGCTGGTCATGCAGCGCTATCCCAGCGCCGGCCCCGGACTGGATGGCATCGCCGTGAGGCTGGACGCGACACCCGAACGCTGAGTAACGAAAAAGAAAAGGAGACTCGCCGATGCTGCTGCAACAGCCTGGGCTGATAGGGGGGCTGCGCCTGAAGAATCGCGTGGTGATGGCGCCCATGGGCACCAATTACAGCACCACGGACGGCCTGTCGACGGAGCGCGACAAGCAGTACTACGAGGAGCGGGCGCGCGGCGGGGTGGGCATGATCATGACCGAGGCCATGGTCGTGACGGAGCAGGCGCGCCCGCACAACAACTCCCTGTGCTGCTATCACGACCGCTTCATCCCCGGCCTGGCCAGCATCGTCGAAGCGATCAAGCGCCATGACTGCGCGGTATTCGGCCAGTTGAACCATCGCGGCGCGCTGCTGCGCCGTTCCGTGCTGAACATGGAACCGGTCGGACCGTCGTCGTGGGCCAATCCCAACACGGGCGACACCGTGCGCCCGCTGTCCGTGGCCGAGATCGCGGAGATCCAGAAATTGTTCGTGGCGGCCGCCCGGCGGCTGTGGCTGGCCGGCTATGACGGTGTGGAGATCCATGCGGCGAACGGCTATCTCTTCCAGCAGTTCTTCAGCCCGCGCATCAACCATCGCGACGACGCCTACGGCGGATCCATCGACAACCGCATGCGCTTCCTGCTGGAAACGATAGACCGCGTGCGCGTCGCGCTGCCCGAACTGCGGCTGGTCATACGCCTGAGCGCCAGCGAGTTCGCCGAAGGCGGTTACGGACAGGACGAGATCATCGCGCTGGCGCGGGCTGTGCAGGGCGCCGGCGCGGACGCCATCGACCTGTCCGGCGGCAGCAACGAAAGCCCCCAATTGTCCAAGTTCTGTATCCAGCCGCCGTCCTTTCCGCGAGGCTGCCTGGCGGACACGGCGCGGCCCATCAGGCAGGCTGTGGGGATACCGGTATTCGTGGCGGGCCGCATGGTGCAAGCGGAGGACGCGGAACAGGTGCTGGCCAGCGGCGCGGCCGACTTCGTTTCCATCGGCCGCGCGCTGTATGCGGACCCGCACTGGGCCGCCAAGGCCTTCGGCCAGATCGACGCGCCCATCCGTGCCTGTATCGCCTGCAACGTCTGCTTCGAAAGGCTGACGCTGGAAAAAGACGTCGCCTGCGTGCAGAACCCCATGATGGGAACGGAGTTCGAGCGCCTGGAATACGCCGAGCCGCAATTGTTCGCGCCCCCGGCGGGGCCGCGTGCCCGCGTGCTGGTGCTGGGCGCGGGCGTCGCGGGCATCGAGGCGGCGCGGGTGTTGAAGGGGCGTGGCCACGAGGTGGAAATCTGGGAGAACCGCGAGTATCCCGGCGGCCAGATGCCGCTGGCCACCGCGTCGCCGGACAAGCACGAGGTCGAGCCGGTCTGGAGCTATCGGTGGCAAACCGTGCAGCGCATGGAGATCCCGGTAAGGCTGGGCGTTTCCACCGATGAACAGGCCATCCGCGACTATGCGCCCGACTACATCGTCGTCGCCACGGGGTCGCGTCCGGCCGCGCCGCCCATGGACGTCGGTGGGCTGGCGCCTTCCGTGCAGGTCAGGCACGCCTGGGACGTGCTGGCGGACCTGGATGCCTTGCCCGCCGGCGCGCGCATCACGATCGTGGGCGGCGGCATGGTGGGCGCGGAAACCGCGGATGCGCTGCGGGTGCGGGGCGCGCGGGTCACCGTACTGGAGATCCAGTCCGCCATCGCCAATGGAATGGCGCGCAACAACAAGTTCGAACTGGTGGAGCGGCTGGCCGCGGACGGTGTCGCGCTGCTGACGCGTTGCCGCATCCTCAAGGCGCACGGCGTATCCCTGGATATCCAGGTGGCCGACGAAGCGCCGCGCACCATATCCGTGGGCGACATGCTGGTGTTCGCCACGGGACCGCGCCCGAATCTGGACGTGCTGCCGGCGGTCGAAGCCAGCGGCATTCCCTACGCGCGTATCGGCGATTGCAATGCGCCGGGCGATTTCCTGGCGGCGCTGCGCGATGCCTGGATGGTGGCCTTGAGCGTGGACGAGCGCAAAGCACGAATCACAACCACAGGGGGAAGACAAAGATGAAGAAGCTGACGCGTATCGCGACGGCCTTGCCCGCCGCGCTGGCGGTGGTGGCCGCCGCCTTGCTCGGGGTGCCGGCTGGCGCCGTGGGTGCATCGCCCGATGGCGCGCCTGGGAGCGCGGCCGGCAAGGGGGATGGCGCCGCGAATTTCCCTGATCGCCCCGTCAAGCTGATCGTGCCGTTTCCCCCGGGGGGCGGCACCGACATCCTGGCGCGGCCGCTGGCGCAGAAGCTGGGCGAAAAGTGGAAGCAGCCGGTGATCATCGAAAACCGCGCCGGCGCGGGCGGCAATATCGGCACCGAAGCCGCGGCGCGCGCGCCGGCCGATGGCTACACCATCGTGCTGGGCACGGTGGGCACGCACGCCATCAACCAGAGCCTGTATCGCAACCTGTCCTATGACGCCACGCGCGATTTCACCGCCATCACGATGGTGGCGAATACGCCCAATGTGCTGGTGCTCAATCCAGGCGTACCCGCGCGCTCCGTGCAGGCGTTGATTGCCATGGCCAAGGCCAGGCCAGGCACGCTGAACTACGCATCGCCGGGCAATGGCACGCCGCCGCATCTGGCGGCGGAAATCTTCAAGAGCATGGCGGACGTGTCGATCACCCACGTGCCGTACAAGGGCAGCGCGCCGGCCATGACGGACCTGCTGGGTGGCCAGGTGCAGATGATGATCGCCAACGCGCCCGTGGTGCTGCCTTACATCAAATCCGGCAAGCTCGTCGGCCTGGCGTCGACCAGCGCGACGCGTCCGGCCATGCTGCGCGACATTCCGACGCTGTCGGAAAGCGGGCTGAAGGGCTACGAGGCCGATACCTGGTATGGCCTGTTCGCGCCGGTGGGAACGCCGCCGGCGGTCGTCGCCAAGCTCAATGCCGATGTCGTCGCGGCCTTGAAATCGCCGGATATCCAGGCGTTCTTCGCCGAGCAGGGCGCCGAGGTCATCGGCGACAGCTCCGCCGACGCCAACGCCAAGGTCCGTTCGGAAGTTGAAAAATGGCGCGGCGTCATCCAGTCCATCGGCCTGAAGATGGACTGAGGAGCGCACCATGGGCCTGGACAGTACCGAAACCTTGGCGAGCCGGCTTGGCGGCTTCATCGCGCGCACGGACTACGACGCACTGCCCGCGCACGTGGCGGATGCGGTCAAGCTGCGCATGCTGGATCTGCTGGCCGCGTCCTGCGCGGGCGTGCTGGCCGGCAATCATGACGGGCCGTTGCGCCTGTTGCCGGATCCCGGTGCATGCGCGATCTGGGGCACGCCGCTGGGGCGTTCGCTGCGCGACGCGGTGATCATCAACAGTGCGGTGTCGCATTCGACTTACTTCGAGGACGGCTCGCGCTATACCGGCGGGCACCCCTCGTCCGCCGTGATCCCCGCCGCGCTGACCCTGGCCGCCGCGCGTGGCGCCAGCGGCCGCATGGTAGTGGCGGCCATCGCCAATGGCTACGAGGTGTTCCTGAGGCTGGGACGCGCGATCTATCCGGCCACGGTCCGGCGGGGCTTCCAGAGTACCGCTATCCTGGCCGCGCCCGCCACGGCCGCGGCGGTGGCGACCTTGCTCGATCTGTCCGCGCAGCAATCGGCGCACGCCGTCGCCATCGCTTGCAGCCATGGGGCAGGGCTCAAGGCGGCGCTGAAGAGCGCCGACAGCCAGCCTTTGCAGGTCGGCCGCAGCAGCGAAGGCGGCCTGCTGGCGGCGCTGTATGCAGCGCAGGGCGCGACTGGCGCGGCCGATATCTTCGAGACCGGCTTCCTGCCGGCCTTTGGCGGCGAGACGGCGGCGGCCGCGCAGGGTTTGGGCGACCGCTGGAGTATCGACGAAACCTACCTGAAGGCCCACGGCGGCTGCCGGGGCAATCATGCGCCCATCGACGCGGCCGCCGCCGCCATGCGCGGCGTGGATCCGTCCCGGGTCGCGCGCATCGACGTCAAGGTCGACACCGTGACGCGGGCAGCCGCGATCGAACCCCCGCGTGACGCCGACCAGGCGCAGTTTTCCATCGCGTTCTCCATCGCCGTGATGCTGGTGACGGGCGACGCGACGCCTGTCCGCTACACCGGCACCATGCTCGCCGATGAGCGTGTACGGCGCTTGATGGCCCTGACGACGGTCGCCGCCGACCCGGCGCTGGACGTCGGCTATCCGGAGCGCCGTCCGGCGCTGGTCACCGTCACCCTGGCGGACGGCCGCGAATTGCACCATGCCCTGGATCACGCCAGGGGCGAACCCGAAAACCCGATGTCCGGCGACGACATCGCGCGCAAGTTCGACACGATGGCCGCACCCATCTTCGGTTCCGGCAGCGCCCGCATCCGGGATGCCGTGCTGTCCATCGACGCCGGCACGACGCCCGCCACGCTGGCCGCCATGCTGGCTGCTCCGCTCGGGTGGGATGGCGACCATTCCGATTCTTCCACATGAACGCCGCACAGCCATGACCACGACGCACTCCGCAAGCCCCGCATATCTGCCCGACTACGAGGTCTACGCCATCCGCTACGCCACCCGCGATGCGCGGCGGCAGAACAACTTCGTCGGCGGCGATCCGCACGACGGCCCCATGCCCATGGACTATTACGTGTGGCTGGTGCGCGGCGACGGCCGCGAGTTCGTCGTCGATACCGGCTTCGGCCCCGAAGTCGCGGCCAGGCGCGGGCGCCAGCTGCTGCGCACGCCGGCCGAAGGCCTGGCGATGCTGGGCGTGGATGCCGCGCAGGTGCGCGACGTCATCATCACGCACCTGCACTACGACCACGTCGGCACCTTCGATACGTTCACGTCGGCACGCTTTCATCTGCAGGACGCGGAAATGGCCTATGCCACCGGCCGCCACATGCGCCACCGCCAGTTCAATCACGGCTATGAGGTCGATGAGGTCACCGGCATGGTGCGCATGGTCTACAAGGACCGCGTGGCCTTCCACGCCGGCGATGCCGAGCTGGCGCCCGGACTGAGCGTGCACCACATCGGCGGCCATACCCACGGCCTGCAATGCGTACGCGTGCATACGCGGCGCGGCTGGGTGGTGCTGGCCTCCGACACCAGCCACTACTACGAACATTTCGAGAAGCGCCGGGTGTTCACCACGGTGTTCCACGTCGGCCAGGCAGTCGAAGGCTACGAGACGCTGGAGCGTCTGGCCGACTCGCGCGCGCACATCGTGCCCGGCCACGATCCGCTGGTGATGCGCCGCTATCCCGCGGTGTCGCCTGAACTGGACGGCATCGCCGTGAGGCTGGACGTGGCGCCATCCGAATAGCGAGGCGGGCACAGCGCCCGCGTCGGACCATACGCTGCGCGGTAAGCAACGAGGACACAACGAGGAGACAATAATGACACCGATAAAGACCCTGGCGGCCGTCGCCGTGCTGGCCGTTGCCATGGCGCCCGGCGCCCACGCGGATACCTATCCGTCGCGGCCGATACGCACGCTGGTGGCTTTTCCCGCCGGCGGCAGCGCCGACATCGTCGCCCGCCTGGTCACGCAGAAGGTCGGCGAGATGTCCGGCTTCAGTTTCGTCGTCGAGAACCGCCCCGGCGCGGGGGGTAACCTGGCCTTCGATGCGACCGCCTCCGCCGCGCCGGACGGTTATACGCTGCTGTTCAGTACGCCCGGCATCGCCATCAACCCCAGCCTGTACCGCAAGGTGGAATACAAGCTGAGCGATTTCAAGCCGATCGCGCTGGTGGGCGAAGCCCCGCTGGTCCTGATGACGCGGCCCGACCTGCCCATCCACGACATCAACGATCTGGTCGCGGCGGGCAAGGAGAAGCCCGACGCGGTGCGCTTCGCCAGCTCCGGCAACGGCAGTTCGTCGCACCTGGCCATGGAGGTTTTGAAGTCCATGGCCGGCCTGCAATACCTGCATGTGCCGTACAAAGGCGGCGGCGCCGCAATGGCCGATATGCTGGGCAAGCGCGTCGACGTGACCATGCTGCCGATATCGGAAAGCATGCCGTATATCCGCGATAACCGCCTGCGCGCGCTGGGACAGACCGGCGCCAGGCGGTCACCCATCGCGCCCGACATTCCGACTTTCGCGGAAGAGGGCGTCAAGGGCTATTCCGTGACGACCTGGTACATGCTGCTGGGCCCGGCCAAGCTGCCGGACGCCGTCGTCGACACCCTGGCCCGGAAGTTCGACGAGGCCTTGAAGTCTCCGGACCTGCAGCAGAAGCTGCGCAACGCCGGCGTCAGCATCATCAACGAAGGCCCCGCCCAGACCAAGGCTTTCCTGGACCAGCAGGCAGCGAGCTGGTCCAAGGCCATCGCCGCGTCGGGCACGCGCATCGATTAACAAGCAGGAGTATGCATCCATGAGCAGTTCAAAACCGCCCTTGCTGGCGAACGCGACACGGGATCTGGCGGCGTTCGCCGCGTCGATCCGCTACGAGGATCTGCCGGCCGACGTGATCCAGCGCATCAAGACCAGCGCCCTGGACAGCATCGCCTGCTGCCTGTACGGCGCCACCTTGCCGTGGACGCGTAAAGTCGCCGACATGGTGCAGGAAGAGGGCGCCGCGCCGGTGGCGTCGGTGATGGGCACGGGACAACGCAGTTCGGTGGCCAACGCCGTGCTGGTCAACGCCACGGCGGGGCATGCCTTCGAGCTGGACGATATCCACAAGGAATCGATCCTGCACCCTGGCTCCATCGCGCTGCCGATCGCCATCGCCTACGCGGAACGCGACGGCGACTGGACCGGCCGCGACCTGATCACCGCCATGGCCACCGGCTATGAGATCGGCATCCGCGTCGGCAATGCGGCGACCATGGGCCTGTTCTTCCGCGGGTTCCATCCCCAGGGATCGTCCGGTGTCTTCGTGGGCGCGGCCTGCGCGGGCAAGAGCCTGGAACTGGACGCATCGCGCATGCAGCACGCCCTGGGCATCGTCGGCTCGCAAGCCGGCGGCCTGATGGCGGCGCAGGAAGGCGCGATGGTCAAGCGCTTCCACGCCGGGCGGGCGGCGCAGAGCGGCGTGTACTCGGCGCAACTGGCGGCGCGCGACTTCACCGGGATTACCGACGTGCTGGAAGCCAGCTACGGCGGCTACCTGGTGGCCTACTCGGATGCGCCCAACGCCGCGCGCCTGACCGACGGCCTGGGCAGCGTTTGGGAGACCGCCAAGGTGGGCTACAAGCCGCACGCCAGCGTCACGAGCATCCATTCCGCCCTGGATGGCCTGGCGCAGATCATGCGGGAGCATCGGCTGTCCCCCGACGATATCGGAGCGCTGGATGTCGGCGTCAGCGAAATGACCTTCGTGCACTGCGCCTGGGACTACAAGGCGCAGGGCGTGACGGCGGCGCAGATGAACCTGTACTACGGCCTGGCCGTCATCGCCCATGACGGCATGGCCTTCGTCAACCAGTATCGCGAGGACAGGCTGGCGGACCCGCGGCTGCTGGATTTCATCAAGCGCATCCATGCGCGCTCGGACGAATCGATCAACGCCATGGGACCGGCATTCCGCCACGCCGCCAACGTCAGCGTGCGTACCCGGGATGGCCGCACGCTGGACCAGCAGGTCCTCAATCGCCGCGGTAGCCCGGAAAACCCGTTGCAGCCGCAAGACGTCGA
Organism: Bordetella genomosp. 8; assembly: GCF_002119685.1. Classification (NCBI taxonomy): domain Bacteria; kingdom Pseudomonadati; phylum Pseudomonadota; class Betaproteobacteria; order Burkholderiales; family Alcaligenaceae; genus Bordetella; species Bordetella genomosp. 8. The sequence continues at coordinate 2,546,839 of NZ_CP021108.1, forward strand.
ATTCAAGTTCCGCAACGTGGTCGAGTCCTGCCTTTCCCCGGCCGACGTCGACGCGGTCGTACGCATGTGCGACACGCTGCACGCCATGGAAGACCTGAGCCCCTTGATCGCCATGTTGGCCAAGCCCGGCAGGTCGGCCGCGTAACGCGAAGATTCCCATACCTATCGTTCAACGACAGACATCCAGGACCATCATGCCCCAGACGCTTTCCGAACAACTCGCCGATCATTTCACCGCCTTCGCCAGGAAAGAGCTCCCCGACGCCAACCGCAAGGCCGTCAAGCGGCTGCTGCTGGATTACCTCGGCGTGGCCGTCGCGGGTAGCCAGACCGGCAGCGGCGAAGTCGCCCGCCGTTTCGCGCAGTCCAGCGGCGGCCATGAAGAAGCCACGCTGATCGGCGAAGGCACGCGCGTACCCGCCATGCAGGCGGCCCTGGCCAACGCCATTTCATCGCACAGCGTGGAGCTCGACGATATCGACGTGCTCGCGCTCTTTCACTTCAGCCCGCCGGTGTACTCCGCCGCGCTGGCCACGGCCGAGCGCGAGAAGACCGATGGGAAATCGCTGCTGGCGGCCCTGGCCGCCGGTTGCGAAATGATGGAGCGGGTAAGCAAGGCCGCCAACAACTCGCTGCGCAACCGTGGCTATCACACCACGCCCACCTGCGGCATTTTCGGCGCCACGGTGGCGTCGGCCTGCCTGCTCGGATTGTCGGCCGAGCAGATGGTATCGGCCCTGGGCCTGGCCGGCGCGCAGTCCGGCGGCCTGATGGAAATGTACGGCCCGTCCATGCAGAAGCGCTTCAATCCCGGGCCGGCGTCGCGCAGCGGCGTGACGTCGTCGCTGATGGCGCAGCTGGGCTTCACCGGCGCGGCCACGATCTTCGAAGGCGAACGTGGCTTCCTGAAGGCCTTCACCGACAGCAACGATCCCGCGCAGCTGGTCAAGGACCTGGATCGGCCCTATCAGCTCGACATCGAATTCAAGCCGTATTCCTGCGCGCGGCCCATCCACAACGCCATCGATTGCGCGCTGGAGATCCGGCGCAAGCACCAGCCCGATTTGCAGCGCATCAAGCGCATCCGCATGGCCCGCCATCCGGACTGGGCCCTGTACCACCAGAATGCCCACCCGACGACTTACCACGAGGCCCAGGTCAGCCTGCCTTATTCGGTGGCCGTGGCGCTGACCGATGGCCAGGCCCTGTTCCCGCAGTACAACAATGCGCGCCTGAAGGAGCCCATGCTGAAGAAGCTGTCGGAGATGGTGGAGATCACCGTGGACGAGAGCTTGCCGCGCGGCGTGTCATGCCTGATGACGATGGAAATGGATGACGGCGCGAGCTACCGTTCGCAGGTGGATTATCCGAAGGGATCGATCCAGAACCCGATGTCCGACGACGAATTGCGCGCCAAGTTCGACAGCCTGGCCACCCCCGTGCTGGGCGCCGAGCGCGCGGCGCAGGTGGCCGAACAGGTGGCGAACATCGAGGCTTGCGCCGACGTGGGCGCCTTGATGCGCCTGCTGGCGCCGGCGCGCTGACGCCCGGGCGCGGGAAAACAAGAACGAGCCGCGCGGCGCGGCGCCGGACCGCCCTATGCGACCCGGCCCGCCCTCGCCGCACACCAAAGGAGACCGATATGCTGCAATCCCTGAAACCTCTGGCCGGCCTGTTCGCCACGGCGGCCCTGGCCCTGGCCGCCATGCCCGCGCTTGCGCAGGATAAATACCCGTCGCGGCCCATCCACCTTGTCGTCGGCTTCCCGCCCGGCGGCTCCAACGATATCGTCGCCCGCATCCTGGCGCCCAAGCTCGGCGAGTTCATCGGCGCCAGCGTGGTGGTCGAAAACCGCCCGGGCGCCAATGCCATCATAGGCACCGATTACGTCGCGCGCGCGGCGCCGGACGGCTATACCATCACGCTGGGCAGCGCCAGCCCATTGGCCATCAGCCCGCATACCTACAGCAATATGCCCTTCGATCCGCTGAAGGATCTGGTCGGCATCACCACGGTCGCGCAGACGCCCGAGCTGATCGCCGTCAATCCCAAGGTGCCCGCGAAAACCCTGCAGGAGCTGGTCGCGCTGTCCAAGACGCGCGACGTGACGTTCTCGTCCTCGGGCAATGGCGGACTGCCGCACCTGGCCATCGAGCTGCTGAAGATCGCTTCCAAGGGCCGTATCGTGCACGTGCCGTACAAGGGCGCCGGGCCGGCCATTACCGATGCCGTGGGCGGCCACGTCGACGGCATCATCGTCGACCTGCCGGCCCTGTACACCATGGTGAACGAAGGCAAGCTGCGCGCCATCGCCGTCACCAATACCCATCGCGCCGACGTCATGAAGGACGTCCCGACCTCGGCGGAAGGCGGGCTGCCCAGCGTGCTGGCCTTCAACTGGTTCGCCGTCATGGCGCCTGCCAAGACGCCCAAGCCCATCGTCGACAAGCTCTACAAGGCGCTCGTGCAGACGGTCCAGTCGCCCGACGTCAAGGCCAGCCTGGAAAAGCTGGGCATCGAACCCTACGCGCAATCGTCGCCCGAAGCATTCGCGAAGTTCATGCAGACGGAACTGGTGCGGTGGGGCGACGTGGCGCGGGCGTCGGGCGCCAGGGCCGACTGAATCCTTCCAGGGAGGCAACCGTGGACGATCTGAAATCATGGAAAGCACTGGCGAGCGAACATCGCGGCATCACGATGGCGCTGGCGGAATTCATCGCCGGCCTGAAGCCCGCCGACGTGCCGGCGGCGACGCGCGAAGTCCTGGAAAAGGCGCTGGTCGATGGCCTGGGCTGCGCCTTGTACGGCCTTGCCACGCCCTGGGGCCGCATCATGCGCGAGTACGCGCTCGACCGGCAGGGGCCGGCGGAAGCCGCGTTGTGGGGCGGGCAGGCGCGCGTGAGCGTGGGCAACAGCGTCCTGGCGGCGGGCACCGCCATACACAGCTTCGACTTCGATGACCACAGCCGCGCCAAGATCCATCCCGGCGCCGTCGTGCTGCCCGTGGTGCTGGCATTGGGCGAGCGCGAAGGCGTGGACGGCGCGACGCTGATGGCCGCCATGGCGGCAGGCTACGAAACCATGAACCGCGTCAGCCAGGCCGCCAACCCCGGGCGTACCCGCATGCGCGGCTGGCACCTGACCGGCACCACGGGCACCTTCGCCGCCGCCGCCGCTGCCAGCGTCATCCTGGGCCTGGACGCCTCCACCACGGCCAGCGCGCTGGGCCTGGCGGGCACGCAATCGGCCGGCCTGTGGGCTTTCACCGCCGATGGCGGCATGAGCAAGCGGATGCATCCCGGACGCTCGGCGGAAGCCGGCGTCACCGCCGCGCTCCTGGCCGCGCGCGGTTTCGCCGGGCCGCGCTACATCCTGGAGGCCGAGGACGGCAGCTTCCTGTTCGGCATGTCCGACAGCCCGCGTCCCGGCATGATCACGCAGGGCCTGGGCACGACCTGGCATACCGACGTCACCTGCTTCAAGCCGCATTCCTGCTGCGGCAGCAACCACGCCTGCGTGGACGCGGCCCTGGCATTGATGCGCGAACATCGCATCGACCTGGAGGATATCGACCGCATCGTGGCAGGCATCCCGTCGGTGGTGAACACGCAGACCGGTTTCGAGTATCGCGCCGATTCGGTGTTGAACGCGCAGATGAGCCTGCGCTACAACATCGCCGTGGCGCTGATGGATGGCCAGGCCTATCTGGAGCAGTTCACGCCCGCGCGCATCGTCGAGCCGCGCGTCGTCGCCCTGTCCCGCCGCGTCGATATCGAGATCGATCCGGAGATCGATCGCGCCTATCCCGACATCTACGGCGGCCGTGTCACCCTGCATCTGCGCGACGGGCGCACGCTTGCGCAGCGCGTGGACTATTCCCTGGGCATGCCGGAGAATCCCATGCCGCGGGCGGAGATCGAACGCAAGTACATGTCGCTGGGCACCGCGTCGGTAGGCGAGGAGACGGCGGGGCGCATATTGCGCCTGGCGAACGGCCTGTTCGATGGGCCGGGCGCTGCGGCGCTGGGCCGGGCGTTGGAGCAGGCCACGCCCGCGATGCAGGATCCGCCGGCAGCCGGCTAGCGGCCGTGGGTGGCCATGGCCGCGGGCTGCATGCCGCCCGCGTGCCGACGGCCCGTCGCGGCTTGTCCATCGATCCGCGGTTTCAACAACCGCAGGCCGTTGGCCACCACCAGCAGGCTGGTGCCGACGTCGGCGAAAACCGCCATCCACAGCGTGGCCAGGCCTGAGAGCGCCAGGACCAGGAACACCGCCTTGATACCCAGGGCCAGCACGATGTTCTGCACCAGCACGCGATGCGTGGCGCGCGACAAGGCGACGAACTCGGCGATCTTGCGCGGATCGTCATCCATCAAGGCCACGTCCGCGGTTTCGATGGCCGTGCCGGTACCCGCCGCGCCCATGGCGAAGCCGATATCCGCCCGCGCCAGGGCGGGCGCGTCGTTGATGCCGTCGCCCGCCATGCCGACCAGTCCGTCGCGCATATGGCTTTCCAGCGCGGCCAGCTTGTCCTCGGGCAGCTGATCGCCGCGCGCATCGCTGATGCCCAATTCGCCGGCGATGGCGCGCACGGCGGCCGCGTTGTCACCGCTCAGCATCAAGGTACGCACGCCCTGCGCATGCAGCTGGTCGATCGCCGCGCGGCTTTCGCCCCGCACCGTATCGGCAACGGCCGCCACCGCGATGGCGCCGCCGGCGTCGCACAGCACGACGGCGGTCTTGCCTTGGGCTTCCAGGGCATCCAGCGCCGCCGTCACCGCCGGCGTGTCCCATCCCTGTTCCCGCATCAGCCGGCGATTGCCCAGGTGATACAGCTTGCCGTCGATGCTGCCGCGCACGCCGCGGCCGGGCAGGGCGGTGAAGTCCTCCACCTGCCGCAGCGGGCCGCCGCCATAACCCGCCGCGATGGCCCGCGAGACAGGATGGTCCGAGCGCGCGGCCAGGCTCGCGGCCAGGCCCGCGTCCACGTCCTGCCCATCGATGCCGCGCAGTTCGGTCAGCACGGGCTTGCCGTGCGTCAGCGTGCCCGTCTTGTCGAAGGCCACCCAACGCAGCTTGCGGCCGTTCTCCAGATAGACGCCGCCCTTTATCAGGATGCCGCGCCGCGACGCCGCCGTCAGCCCGCTGACGATGCTGACCGGCGTGGAGATGACCAGGGCGCAGGGGCAGGCGATGATCAGCAAGGCCAGGGCGCGATACACGGCTTCGGCCCAGGGCTGCGCCCACAACAGCGGCGGCACGCAGGCCGCGAGGATGGCGACGATGACGACCGTGGGCGTGTAGATGCGGGAGAATCGGTCGATGAACCGCTGCATCGGCGCGCGCGATGCCGCCGCCTGTTCCACCGCGTGGATGATGCGCGCCAGCGTGGTGTCCTGCGCCGCCGCGGTCACGCGGTATTCGAAAGAGCCTTCGGCGTTGACGGTGGCGGCGTAGACCTGGTCGCCCGCCGTCTTGTCGGCCGGCATGCTTTCACCCGTGATGGCCGATTGGTCGACCGACGATCGGCCGTTCAAGACCACGCCATCCGCGGCGATCCGTTCGCCGGGACGCACGCGCACGATGTCGTCCGCGGCGAGCTCGGCCGCGGGAACTTCGCTCCATGTGCCATCGGGCTGCTGCCGCGTGGCATTGGGCGGCGCCAGGTCGAGCAGGCCGCGCACAGCGTTGCGCGCGCGATCCAGCGAACGCGCTTCGATCTGTTCCGCGACATTGAACAGGAACATCACCATGGCGGCTTCGGGCCATTGCCCGATTACCGCGGCGCCGGTGACGGCGATACTCATCAGCGCATTGATGTTCAGGTTGCCGTTGCGCACCGCGATCCAGCCCTTGCGGTAGGTGTTCAGGCCGCAGGCCAGCACGGAAGCCAGGGCCAGGACCGCGGAGGCCGCCGGGGGCATGCCGGCGAAGTGCGCGATCTCGGCCAGCGCGGCCAGGACGCCGGCCATCGCCAGCAGCTTCCAACGCGGTTTTTCGGCGGGCGGCGTCGACACGGGCGCCCGGCCGGCCAGGACTTCCGGCGTCATGCCGACGGCGCGCACGCCGGCCAATACCTGGTCCTGGCCGCCTTCCGCGTGGACCACGGACAGTACGCGGCGCATGAGGTCGAAATGCAGGTCGCCCACGCCGGGCAGCGTGCCGAGTTTCTTGCGCAGCAGCGCTTCTTCGGTCGGGCAGTCCATCTGGCCGATGCGCATACGGGTCAGCGTCATGCCGGCCGGGACGTTCAGGGTCGATTCGGCGCCGGCCGGCTGCGCCGGGGCGCCGTGGCAGCAGTCCGCGCCGTGGGCGTGCCCGTGTCCGTGATCGTGCCCATGATGATGCGCATGCGCATGTCCGTGCGCATGTCCGTGCGTATGGTCGTGCGTCTGCGGACGATCCTGCTCATGATCGTGTCCATGATCATGAGCATGCCCTTCCGAATGAGCGTGTGCATGATCGTGGCAGCAGCCGTCCCCGTGCCGATGCGCCGACGGCTGGATGGCGATGATTTTCTTGTCCATGGGGCGTATTGCACACCCTGGGGTTACTATAGGGTCAAGCCCAACCCAGGAGCATCTCCATGAAAATCGGAGAATTGGCCAAAGCCGCCGGTACGACGGTCGAGACCGTCCGCTACTACGAAAAGGAAGGCCTGCTGCCCGCGCCGGATCGCGGCGCCAACAACTATCGCAGTTATGGCCCCGTGCACGCCGAACGCCTGCGGCTCATCCGCAATTGCCGGGCATTGGATATGACGCAGGACGAAATCCGCGCCATCCTGACGCTCGCGGACAGGCAGGCCGCCGACTGCGGCCCCATTAACGAGATCTTCCAGGACCACATCCGGCACGTCGACGAACGCATCGCCGAGCTCATGCACCTGAAAACGCAATTGTCTGCGCTGCGCCAGCGCTGCATGTCGGCCCGACCCCACGCGGAGGACTGTGGGATCCTCCACGGCCTGGCGGAAATGCAGGTCGAGGAGCGCCCCGAACGCCATACCCACCTAGGCTGACCTCTTACCGACACCATGACTTCGACACTGAATTCGGCACCCATACACGCGCTGCATACGCGTCGTTCGATGAAATTCCTGCGCGCGCCGGCCCCTCGGCCGGAAGAACTGGAGCAGATGCTGCAGGCCGCCATGGCGGCGCCCGACCACGGCGCCCTGCGGCCCTGGCGGTTCAAGATCATCCGAGGCGAGGCCATCGGCCGCCTGGCGGACCTGGCCCTGGACGAGGTCAAGCGCAGCGGCGACAAGCGCATGACCCCGGAGAAGGAAAAATCCGTCCGCGAATGGCTGGCGGGCGTGCCGGTGCTGATCGCGCTGGCGCAGAAAATCAATCACGACAACCGGAAGGTGCCCGAGCAGGAGCAACTGCTGGCCACCGGCGCATCGGTCATGAACATCCTGAACGCCGCGCACATGCTGGGCTACGGCGCGTTCTGGAGCACCGGGCTGGGCACCTACCTGGAGCCGGTGCAGGAGGCCCTGGGTTTCGACGCGCTGGACTACCGGTTCCTGGGGTTCCTGGCCATCGGCACGCCGGCCTGCGCCGTGCCGCCCGCCAACCGGCCGGACTTCCATGAGTTCGTGTCGGAATGGACGGGCCCGACCGCCGCCTAGCCGGGGGGCGCCTAGCCGGGGGTGCCCAGCCGGGGGCCTGGCTGGAAGCGCCTAATCCTTCGCCAGCTCTTCCATGATGGGACATTCCGGCCGATCGTCGCCATGGCAATGGTCGGCCAGATGATGCAAGGTGTCGGCCATCTGCTGCAGCGCCTGCGCCTTGCTCTCCAATTCGGCCACGTGCCTCATGGCGATCCGCTTGACGTCGGCGCTGGCGCGGCTGCGGTCGCGCCACAAAGCGAGCAGGTCGCGCATCTGCTCCACCGAAAAACCCAGGTCGCGCGCCCGGCGCAGGAAGCGCAGCGTGTGCACGTCGTTGTGGCTGTAGATGCGGTAGCCCGCGTCGGTGCGTTCCGGCGACCGCGTCAAGCCTATGCTTTCGTAGTAGCGGATCATCTTGGCCGTAATGCCGGACGCCGCCGCTGCCTGGCCGATATTCATGACGCACCGCCCCCTGCGATAAGTGTGGATGTCCCGTGGCCGGATCGATCGGCGGCGGCCGGCGTCGCCGATACCGGCGCCCGGAACGTCCGCAGCCGCAATGCGTTGCCGACCACGAAGAGACTGGACAGGGCCATCGCCGCGGCCGCGAAGACGGGCGACAGCGACGGACCATGCAGCAGCGCCAGGGCGCCCGCCGCCAGCGGTATCAATGCCACGTTGTACACGAAGGCCCAGAACAGGTTCTGGCGGATATTGGCCAGGGTCGCCCGGCTGATGGCGATGGCGCGCGGCACGCCGGCCGGGTCGCCGGCCATCAGCACGACCGACGCTGCGTCGATCGCGACATCGGTACCCGTTCCGATGGCGATGCCCACGTCCGCCGCGGCCAGCGCCGGCGCATCGTTGATGCCGTCGCCGACGAACGCCAGCAGAGGACGTTCCGCGGCGCCCGTCGCATCGCCTTCCCGCAGTTCGCGGACCGCCCGCACCTTGCCTTCGGGCAGTACTTCCGCGCGCACGTCGTCGATGCCCAGGATCCGCGCGACCGCCTGCGCGGTGTGGCGGTTGTCGCCGGTGATCATCACCGTACGGATGCCCGCCGCGCGCAGGGCTGCGATGGCGGCGGCCGAGGTCGGGCGAACGGGATCTTCCACCGCCATGACCGCGGCGGCAACGCCGTCGATGGCCACGTAGATGGCCGTCTTGCCGGCACGGGCCCAGTTCTCCGCCCGATCCCGCAGCCCGGCCACGTCCACGCCATGCTCGCTCATCAGGCGCTCCGCGCCGACCAGCAGTTGCCGGCCTTGCGCCTCGCCCCGTACGCCGGCGCCCGAAATCGCCTGGAAGCCGCTGACGGCCGTGGCCTGCACGCCGTCCGCGCGCGCCGCCGCCACGATGGCCGAGGCGATCGGATGTTCAGAAGCGGCCTGCACCGACGCCGTCCACGCCAGGACATCTTCGCGCTGAAAACCGGCGGCCAGCGCCATGTCGGTCATGGCGGGCTTGCCCTGCGTCAACGTGCCGGTCTTGTCGAAGGCCACCGTTCCGACGTCTCGCAGGCTTTGCAGCGCATCGCCCTGGCGGAACAGCACGCCCATGTCGGCGGCCCGGCCGGTGCCCACCATGATGGACATCGGCGTGGCCAGCCCCATCGCGCAGGGGCAGGCCACGATCAGCACGGCCACCGCGTGCACCAGCGCCTGGGGCAGGGCGGGCGACGCCCCCCACGCCAGCCACGCAAAGAACGTCACGGCCGCGATTGCCATGATGGCCGGCACGAAGCGATAGGTGATACGGTCCACCAGGCTCTGTATGGGCAGCTTCGCGCCCTGTGCGTCCTGCACCATGCGGGCGATGCGCGCCAAGGCCGTGTCCGCGCCGGTGTGCGTGACCTGCACGGTCAATGTGCCTTGCGTATTGAGCGTGCCGCCCGTCACGGTGTCGCCGGCGGCTTTCTCCACCGGTACGGGCTCGCCCGTGATCATGGATTCGTCCACGAAGGACGCACCGTCGCGCACCACGCCGTCGACCGGAATTTTTTCGCCGGGCCGGATGCGCACCACATCGCCCGACCGGACCTCTTCGATGGGCAGGTCCACGGTGTCTTCGCCACGCAGCACACGGGCGCGCCGCGGTTGCAGCGAGGCCAGCCGCGCGATCGCGGCGCCCGTGCGGCCCTTGGCGCGCGCTTCCAGCAGGCGGCCCAGCAGGATCAGCGTGACGATGACGGCGGCCGCTTCGAAATAGACGTGGCGGGCTTCCGGCGGCAGCCAGTCCGGCATGAACGTCGCGACCGTCGAATACAGCCACGCGCTGCCCGCGCCCACGGCCACCAGGGAGTTCATGTCCGGGCCGCCACGCGCCAGGGCCGCGCCGCCTTTCAGGAAGAAGTCCCTGCCGGGACCCGCCAGTACCAGGCTGGTCAGCAGCCATTGCAGCAGCCACAAGCGCTCGGGTCCCACATGCGCGTCCAGGGCGTGGTGCAGGGCAGGCACCAGGTGGCCGCCCATCTCCAGCAGGAAAACCGGCAGGCTCAAGGCCAGCGCGATGGCGAAGCGGCGGCCCAGGCGGCGCGCTTCCTGTTCGCGCGCGGCTGCGTGGCGCGCCGTTTCGTCGTTTTCCGGCACGATGGGATGGGCGCCATAACCGGCCTTGGCGACGGCGGCCACCAGGGCGTCCGCCGTCGCCACGCCCGCCTGGTCCCACGTCACGCGGGCGCGTTCGGTCGCCAGGTTCACGCTGGCGCCGCGCACGCCGGGGACGGCGGCCAGGGCGTTTTCGACGCGCTTGACGCAGGAGGCGCAGCTCATTCCTTCTATGGCGAGCTCGACAGGGGAGGTTTGCGGTTCGGTTTTCATAGTCGCTGCTGCGGTATGGGCAATGACCACAGTCTGATCCTTCCCATCATGGTAAGGTCAAGCGGCTCGAGGTCAAGTGCGCCAGATCAAATATTGACCTTGCCATGATGGGAAGGTGTACTGTTCCAGGCATCGGGCGGCATGCCGTTCGCCCAGCGCTACAAGGAGTCATCATGACCATGCAATATCAGGTCCCGGACATGTCGTGCCAGCACTGCGTCCAGAGCATTACCCGCGCCGTCGCCCAGGCCGTGCCGGGAACATCGGTTCAGGTGGATCTGTCCAACCATCGGGTTACCGTCACCGGTACGGAAGACCAGGCGCGGGTCGAAGGCGCCATCCGCGAAGCCGGGTACACCGCCATACCCGCTTAAGCGTATCGTGGTTGGCAGGGCAGCGTGGGGGCATCGACAGGGGCCTCATTGAGGAAGACTATCGATTAATAAGAATAATTAAATTTGATGTATTGATAGCTGATATTTATTATTCGTCCATGGCGTTTCGCCTTTGAACCGAACAGGAGATATACCCATGCTGCAAGCCCGCGAAGGACAACGCGTCCCGAACGTGACTTTCCCCGTCCGCGAAGACAACGCCTGGAAGCAGGTCACCACGGACGACATTTTCAAGAATAAGACGGTGGTGGTTTTCTCCCTGCCGGGCGCCTTCACGCCTACCTGCTCGTCCACGCACCTGCCGCGCTACAACGAACTGGCGCCGGCCTTCCGCGCGAACGGCGTCGACAGCATCGTCTGCGTCTCGGTCAACGATACCTTCGTCATGAACGAATGGGCCAAGGACCAGGAGTCGGCCAACGTGACGCTGCTGCCCGACGGCAACGGCGATTTCACCGAAGGCATGGGCATGCTGGTCGACAAACGCAACCTGGGCTTCGGCAAGCGCAGCTGGCGCTATTCGATGCTGGTGCGCGATGGCGTCGTCGAAAAGATGTTCATCGAACCGGAGAAGGACGGCGACCCGTTCGAGGTTTCCGATGCCGACACCATGCTGAACTACATCGCCCCGGCCGCGCGCAAGCCTGACCAGGTGGTGGTGTTCTCCAAGCCGGGCTGCCCATTCTGCATCGAAGCCAAGTCGCTGCTGGACAGCAAGGGCTATGACACGATCGACATCCCCCTGGAAAACAAGGTGCGCGGCCGCGTGATCGGCGCCGTTTCCGGCAAGGCCACCGCGCCGCAGGTGTTCATCAACGGTTCGCTGATCGGCGGCCTGGATGAACTGAAGGCGCACTTCGCCTGAGCCGCGCCGACGCGTGCATGACCTCGCCATTCATATCCGAGCATCATAAGGATTACACATGAAAACCTTGCAAACCGATGTGGCCGTGATCGGCGCCGGCACGGCCGGCCTGGGCGCCTATCGTGCGGCGGTTGCCGCGGGCAAGCGCGCGCTGATCATCGAAGGCGGGCAGTACGGAACGACTTGCGCCCGCGTTGGCTGCATGCCGTCCAAGCTGCTGATCGCCGCCGCCGAGGCCGCGCATGCCGCCGGACACGGTGCGCCCTTCGGCATCCACGTCGACGGCAAGGTGCGTGTGGATGGGCGCGAGGTCATGGACCGCGTCAAGCGCGAGCGTGACCGTTTCGTCGGGTTCGTCGTGGAAGGCGTGGAGAGCATCCCCGCCCAGGACAAGCTGCGCGGCTTTGCGCGGTTCGTGTCCGACACGGTGCTGCGCGTCGACGACCATACGGAAATCCATGCGCGCACCGTGGTGATCGCCACCGGCTCCACGCCGGCGGTGCCGCCGCCGTTCCAGGCGCTGGGCGACCGTCTGGTCGTCAATGACGACGTGTTCTATTGGGACGACCTCCCTTCCAGCGTCGCCGTCTTCGGCCCCGGCGTGATAGGCCTGGAGCTGGGCCAGTCACTGGCGCGGCTGGGCGTGCGCGTAAGGGTGTTCGGTGTCAGCGGCAGCGTGGGCGGCATCACCGATCCGGCGGTGCGGCAAAGCGCCAAAAAGGCCTTCCAGGAAGAGTTCTACCTGGATCCGGATGCGCGCGTGCTGGAAACCACGCGTGACGGCGACCGCGTACGTGTGCGCTACGTCGCGCTGGACAACACGGAACGGGTGGAGCATTTCGACTACGCGCTGGTGGCGACCGGCCGCCGTGCGCACCTGGGCGGCCTGGCGCTGCAGAACACCAGCCTGAAGCTGAATCCGTCCGGCGTGCCGGAGTACGACCGCTACACCTTGCAGGCGGGCGATGCGCCGATCTTCATCGCGGGTGACGCGAATGGCGATCTGCCCTTGCTGCACGAAGCCGCGGACGAAGGGCGCATCGCGGGAGAAAACGCGGCGCATTTCCCCAACGTCAAGGCGGGAACCCGCCGCGCGCCGATGGCGGTGGTGTTCTCCGATCCGCAGCTTGCGGTGGTGGGCACGCCCTACAACCGCCTGCCGGAAGGCACTTACGTGACCGGTGAAGTGGACTTCGGCAACCAGGGGCGCTCACGCGTCATGCTGAAGAACAAGGGCCGCCTGCACGTCTATGCCGATCGGGCCACGGGTCGCTTCCTGGGCGCCGAAATGGCGGGCCCCAGCGTCGAGCATCTGGCGCATCTGCTCGCCTGGTCCTTGCAGCAGGGTATGACGGTGGGCCGCATGCTGGAGATGCCTTTCTACCATCCGGTGGTGGAAGAGGGCTTGCGCACGGCTTTGCGCGACGCCGACGCGCAGGTGCGGGAGCATGGCCTGAAGTTGGCCAACGCGGCGTAAGCGATATACAAAGGCCCCGCCTGTGAGCTGACCCCCGAAAGTTGGACCTCGATCCAGCCTTCGGGGGTTTTGCGTTTATCGCGCGGCGCGCGTTTCCAGCGCGCGGGACAGGGCCTGCAAGGCGGGCACCGCGCGGGCGGTGTCGTCCAGCGCCGACAGCAGGTGCCTGGCTTGCCGCGCCGGCGGCGCCAGGCGGTCGAGCGCTTTCGCGCACAGCATGCTGGCGGTGCCCGCATCGGGCGCGTACGTATCCAGGCACGCCGCCAACGCGGCAATTGCCGCCGGCAGTTCGGCTTCCCGGCGCCGGTTGCCGGCCAAGGTCTCCATGACCTTGCCGACGGCTCGCGTCGCATGCCTGATCGCGGGCTCCCGGCCCAGTACGGTTTCCATCGCCCGCAGATGCCGCAGTTGTTCGACCATGTCCGCGGCCGGTGCGCCAGCAGGTTCGAGCAGCCATTGGTAGCTGTCCACCACATGATTCAGGCTGACGCATTCCGCGGGCGATAGCGTGCGCACGCAGGCTTCCACCACGTCTTCATAGCGCGCTGGAGCCGCTTGCAGGCGCGCGATGTCCTTGATCGCCGATTCCAGCAGCTTCCATTGCGAGCGGGTCAGTGGCCGGGACGCCGCTGCCTGCTGTTTCAGGGATACGGCGACCTGCCGGTGAGCCCGCGCCAGCCGCGCGGATCGGGACGCCGATGCCGGCCACCACGTGCGGCCGGATATCGTGCGCGCGCGGCGCCAGATATCCCGGGCGATCGTGCCGGCCAGCGGCTGCTGCACGGCCGGCATATCGCGCAGCGCATCCAGCGTGCGTACCGCCGCGATCTCGGGCGCGGGGTCGTTGGCCGCCCCGCGTGGCGGCATGGCGCGCGCACCCGTGCCGTGTTCCGGTGGCGCCGCCTTGCGCACAATGGCGGCCAGCCCGCGCAGCGCGGGCATCAGCCTCAACGCTTCGTTCCGGCGCTGGGCATGCCCACGGAACAGCGGGATCATGTCGCGCTCGCGTTCGTCCAGGGCGGCGCGGTCGTGGATGCGTGCCAGGGCCGCTTGCACATCCTGCCGCGGCAGGTCCAGCCGATGGACGGCGAGTTCGCAGAAGGCGAAGGCTACGCCGACACTGCCGGCGGATTGCATTTCGTATGTGAGGCTATCGAGCGCGTCGGCCAGGACGCGTGGGCTCGCACCGTCGCGCAAGGCCACCAGGACGTCCTTGACGGCAGGCATGTAGTCATTGCGCAACGCGAATTCACGCGTCACGGCGGCGTCGATGGCCCGCAGCCGGCGTGCATCGGCGTCGTCGATCTTCACGACATCCGGAACCTGGGTCATGCGGTGCAGCGCGCGCAGATCGGCGGGCCGCAACGTGCGGACATAGGCTTGCGCGGCATCGGCGTAGGCTTGCGGTGCGTCCTGTGCGCCGAGCCGGTTCCCGGTCGGGGCCTTCATCGTGCGAGCGATGGCCCTTTGCGCGCGTTCCAGCGACGATGGGCGGACCGCCGTGCGCAGCGCGCGCCTGATGCGGCCGGCGACGGTATCGCGGCGCGGCACCCGGGTCGCGGGTGCGAGGGGTGGCGGCGTATCGGCAGGCGCGGCTTCCGGCGCCGCGTCCATGGCGGACGACGATGAAGTGGTGCGATAGGGCATGACGTTGGCGTCGTCGCCGCGCAGGATGGCCGCTGTGGTGAACAGGTCGGTGATCAGGCGCCGTTGGTCATAGCGCAGTCCTTCGCTCATATAGCCGCCGGGAAGGGTGTTCGCACGACTGGATTCGAGATAGGCATGGATGCCGCGGGTAGGCGTGCCGCGCGCCGCGTCCCTGTCCATTGGCATGAAGGTGTCCATGAACTGCTGGCGGACGGCTGGCGGCAATAGCCTGACGAGCAATACGTGGCGATCGAGGTCGGACGCGTCATCCGGGGCGGAAGACCGGTACATGCCATATAGATGCTCGATCGCCCCATGCATGCCGCCGATGTCGTGGCGTTCGCTTGCCATCAGCAAGGCGGACATGGCACGACGGGGGTAGGCTTCATGGGCGATTTCCGCCATGACGTCGACGATGCGCCGGGCAATCCGGCGGACTCGCGGCGCGGCCTGCAGCGCCGGGTCGGCATCCAGGGCGGCGTCCAACCGTTGCCGCGCGTCGTGATCCAAGGCACGCAGCCGTCCCGCCCTGTCCAGGGCGGGGAATTGCGCGATGGTCGCGTTGTCCGTATGAAAGGCCAGGGCGAGTTGCACGAAGGCCATGTCGATATCGGTGGGTGCGGCGCCACGCGCCAGCCGCGTCGCCGCGCTGGCGATGGCCGGGCTCGCATTGCGCGGCCAGTCCTTGTCGTCGGCCAGCATGGCGGCGTGCACCCCGCGGCCTAGCGCGTACAGCTCGGCGGCGTCGGCGACTGCCTTTGCGGCCGCGTCCCGATATGACAGCGTGTCGTCCTGCATCGAGCCGGCATCCCGCGCATCGACGCAATCCTCGATCAAGGCATCGACCGCGCCGCGTATGGCCGCGGTGCTGGTGCGGAAGCGCGCTGCCGCCGGCAAGCCGGGGGTGGATGCCGGTGGGGTTGGAACGGGGCTGGCCCTGTCGAAGACGTTATCGGAGACGTTATCGAAGACGTTATGGGAGACGTCATGGGAGACGTTGCCGAAGGCATGGTCGGAGACGTTGTCGCTGCCGTTATCACCGCTGTGGTAGCCGCTGTGATAGCCGCTGGATGTGGCACTGTAGCCGCTGTCCTGGCTGGCGACGGAATGGTTGCGCCTGGGTTGATGGGCGTCTGGGCTGGCAGCGCTGCTGTCGCTGGGCGAGCATGGTCGCATGAAGGCCGCGACGACGGACAGCTTGATACCGCCGGGCCGTGCGGGCGCGTGCCGCAACAGGGCCGGGGCGTTCAACGCCAGCGTCAGCCGCGGCTGTGGGCGTGACGCCGGCAGGAAGATGGATGCCGTGGACGCGTAGCCGGGCGCCCGGCTGCGGGAAGCGCGGGTGTGGGATCCGGCTTCCGCCCTGAAAGCGGCCGGCGCATGTTCGCCGTCGGTAGCCTCGGGCGGAATCGCGTAGCTTGCGGTCAGGGGAATATTGAAGATGGTGTTCTCAGGCATCGAAAGCTTCCAGGGAATTGAGGGACGAGCGGACGAAAATCCGGGGATCGCCAGCTGCAGTGGGACGCCGCCGTCTCCAACGCGCATGCGTGCGATTCCCCGTCCGTTGATTCCTTTGCCGGCCAACAGGATTGACGGGCGATTTTGCGCCTGGCCGGGCGCGATGGCGTGCCGCCGCCTGCCCGCATGCATGTGGACATCAAGACGCGAGGGAAATCGGACCCTTCGCCGCGAACGGCGCGACGCTGGTTTCCAACCTACCCGCGCATCGCTGTTGATGCGTGTTCAGGAGCACACCCATGTCTGTTGCCGCAATTCATTCGGCCCCGGCCCCGGCCCTTTTCCCCGTCGTGAACGCGAGCCCGCCTGCTTCGCCCTTCGGACAAGGCGCGGCGGCCGAAAGCTTCGCTTCATACGCCACTGGGTCGACGCAGCCGGAGCGCGCGGGGTGCACGCTGGCGGACGCACAGTCCGCCGCCACGCAGCGGGAATTGAACACGCGCGTGCTCGCGCATCTGCACGACACCATCGGGTTGCAGAACAATGTGAAGCTGCTGAAGCGAGCTTCCGCCGAACTGGCCGAATCCATCCGACGCGTGCTGGACGACCGCGGCTCGGGCACGACGCCGGGCGCCACTCAGCCGGTGGCAGGGCGCCAAGCCGCGTTCGACTTCATCGTCGCCGACGCCAAGCGGACCGGCTTGTTCGATGAACTGAAGTCGGCCGGCATCCAGCGCCTGAAAGACTCCGGCAATCATGAAGCCATGATCGAACAGGTCATGGCGCGCGAAGCGGACGCGGGTCGTCCGCGCGATCGCGCGTGGGCCGAAAGCTGGATCGAGCGACAGTTCGATCCCAGCGGCATCGACGCGGCATACCGGGCCGGCGAGCCTTATATGGACCTGTCGGCCATGTACGAAGGCGCGTGGGCGTATGGCGGAAACAAGGGCTGTGCCGCCGTGTATGGCGACAGGACCGACGTCCAGGCGGCGGGCCCCTACAAGGTCAGATTCATCGCAAGCCGGAGCGCCAGCGACAACAGGTCGGCGATGTCCTATATCGTCGAAAACCAGCTGACCGGTGAGACGACGGCGCCGCGTCCCTACGATGAGCGCGGCACCATCATCGAAGTGCAAGGCTTGCGTGCCCGCATGTTCGGCGCGCCCGCGGATGGCGATATGTTCAGCTTCGACACGCCGGCACGCTACCGCCTGCGCTATCCGGACGGCAACAACAGGATCCTCAGCCTGGATGACCAGAAGGCGCTATACAAGTCCCTGGTGTTCAACCGGCTGTTCGAGCCGGTCGTGCGAGGCCCCAACATGGAGACCCCGGAAGAGACGGTGGACGAGGCCTTCCGCCAGCCTGTGGCCGCGGTCGATCGCTCGCGATAGGGGCGCCGAAGGCCGCGACAGGACGCAGCAGGGCGCGATGGCACACGCCCAAAAAAACACCCCCAAGGGGCGATTCCCCTGGGGGTGTCTGGTTCGCCGCTTGTCCGCCTGAGCGCGGACTTTTTTCACGGCGAGACTGGCTGGGCGCGCTACGCTCGGCGACGGGTGAACATGCCCACCACGAACAACACGATGATCGCGCCGACGACGGAAGCGATCCATCCCGCCGGCTCTCCAGCGGCATACCAACCCAGCGTCCGTCCCAGGAAGCCCGCCACGACGGCGCCGACGATACCCAGGATGGTCGTCAGGATGATGCCCATGGATTGGTCGCCAGGCATGAGCGCACGCGCGATCAGGCCGACGATGAAACCCACGATGATCATGATAATGATGTCCATACGTGCTCCTTCCGTTGTGATACGCGTCTAAGGGAAACCGCAACACGGGCATGATAGCGGCGGCCGCAGGGCGGATCCGTCGATGTCATGTAACAACAAATTGCCCTGTTGTTTTAACGCCGCGCGTCGTCGATCAGCTTCCGCAGTGCATCAACCATCTGGTCGCTGGAGCTGCTGTCCGACACCAGGAGCCTGGCTGCTCCGGTGCCATCGAACACATAAACGCCGCGGCTGTGCGTGACGTTGTAGGTCTCCGGGTCGGCGCCAGGCTTGGGCTTGTCGATCTGGTACGAGACGCGATAGCGGCGCGCCACGTCCGCGATCTGCCGCTCCGTGCCGGTCAGCCCGATGGCATTGTTGTTGAAAGCGTTCACATAAGCTTGCAATCCGTCCGGGGTGTCGCGATGCGGATCGACGCTGACGAACAGGATGCGTACGGCATCCGCGTCCTTGCCGAGCCGGCCCATCACGTCCGCCAACTGCGCCATGGTGGTCGGGCAGACGTCGGGGCAGCTGGCATAGCCGAAGAACAGCAGGACCGTCTTGCCTTTCACGTCGTCCTGGCTGACGGTACGCCCCTGCGCGCCGGACAAGACGAACTTCAGGTCGGGCAGGTGGCCATGGATATCGTAGATGGGCGGTGGGGCGGCGGCGTGGGCCGCGGCGGGAACGGCCGCGCCCACCAGCATGGCGAAGGCGAGCAGGATACGGGCGGCGGCCGCTGGCATGGGTTTAGTCCTGTTGGGCGATCATGCCGCTGTGGCGCAGCAAGGCGTCGATGCGGGGCTCGCGGCCACGGAAGGCCTTGAACGATTCGGCGGCCGGGCGGGCGCCGCCCACGGCCAGGATCTCGCGCCGGAACCGCGCGCCGGTGGCGGCGTCCAGCGTCCCGTGCGGGGCGCCGCGGGCGGCTTCCTCGAAGGCTTCGTAGGCATCCGCCGACAGCACTTCGGCCCATTTGTAGCTGTAGTAGCCCGCGCCGTAGCCGCCTGCGAACAGGTGCGAAAAACTGTGCGGCATGCGATGCCAGGCTGGTGGCGTCAGCACCGCGACTTCGCCGCGGACCTGGTTGAGCAGGTCCAGCACGGACTGGATGTCGGCGCCTTCCGGCCGGTCGTGCAGCAGCATGTCGAACAGCGCGAATTCGATTTGCCGGACGGTTTGCATGCCGCTCTGGAAATTGCGCGCGGCCAGCAGCTTGTCGAAAAGCGCGCGTGGCAGCGGCTCGCCGCTGTCCACGTGGGCCGACAGGCGCTGCACCACCGGCCACTCCCAGCAGAAGTTCTCCATGAACTGCGACGGCAGTTCGATGGCGTCCCATTCCACCGCGGCGAAGGCGGCGGCGCCCGGTTCGTCCACTTCGGACAGCAGGGCGTGCAGGGCATGGCCGGTTTCGTGGAACAGCGTGATGACGTCATCGTGTGTCAGCAGCGCCGCCTTGCCACCATTCGGCCGCGAGAAATTGCAGGTCAGGTAGACCACCGGCGTATGCAGGGTGCCCGAAGCCAGGCGGCGGCTGCGCTCGCTATCCACCCAGGCGCCGCCTTGCTTGCCGGCGCGCGCGTACAGGTCCAGGTAGAGATAGCCGACCAGTTCGCCGTCCGCGCGCTCAACGCGCACGCCACGCACGTCGGAATGCCAGGCGGATACCGGGAATTCCTTCAGGCGCACCGTGAACAGGGTCTCGATGACCTCGAACAGCCCAGCCAGTACACGCGGTTCGGTGAAGTATTGCTTGATGTTGTCTTCCGAATAGGCATAGCGCGATTCGCGCAGGCGTTCGGAAGCGTAGGGCACGTCCCAGGGCTGCAGCTCATCCATGCCCAGTTCCTGGCGCGCGTATTCGCGCAACTGGGCCAGGTCGCGTTCCGCGTAGGGCCGTGCGCGGCCGGCGAGGTCGCGCAGGAAGCCGATCACCTGTTCGGCATCGCGCGCCATGCGGGTCTGCAGGCGCAGCTCGGCGAAGTTGCGGAAGCCCAGCAGGCGCGACTCTTCCGCCCGCAGGGAGAGGAGTTCTTCGATCAGCGGCGAGTTGTCGAACTTGCCTTCGCCGTGTTCCGACGCCACCGTTCCATAGGCGCGGTATAGCGTTTCGCGCAGGGATCGGTCGCGGGCATATTGCATGATGGGCAGGTAGCAGGGCATTTTCAGCGTCAGCTTCCAGCCCGTCTTGCCATCGGCCTCAGCGGCTTGCCGAGCGGCCTGTTTGACGTCGGCGGGCACGCCGTCCAGGCGGGCTTCGTCGTCGACCAGCAGCGACCAGGCGTCGATGGCGTCCAGCACATTTTCGGAGAACTTCTGCGACGTCTGGGCTTCGCGGTCCGAGATTTCGGCGTAGCGCTCGCGGTCCGCGCCCTGCAGTTCGACGCCGCTGAGCCGGAAATCGCGCAAGGCCAGGTCGATGACGCGCTGGCGCACCGGGCTCCATGACGCGAAACCCGGGGCGGCGAGCAGCCGCTGGTACTGCTTGTACAGGCCTTCGTGCAGGCCTACCCAGGTGGAGAACTCGGTGACCTTGGGCAGCGCGGCGTTGTACGCCTCGCGCAGTTCAGGCGTATTGACGACCGCGTTCAGGTGCCCGGCTACCGACCAGGCGCGCCACAGCCGCTCGGAAGTCGAATCCAGCGGCTCCAGTATGGCTTCCCACGTCGCGGGCAGGGCGGGGTCCGCGGCCTGGTCCACCGCTTGCCGCGCGGCGGCCAGCAAGGTATCCACCGCCGGCACGATATGCTCGGGCTTGACGGCGGCATAGTCCACCAGGTCTTCGACAGGGGCGAGTAGCGGGTTGGCGCTCATAGACGGGCTCGATCCAGGATAAACAACGATGCAGTTTAGATGGAGACGAACCGCCCAGGTTGCAAGGCCTTGCCCTAGCCTAGCCTAGCCTTTCCGCCGCTTCGACGGTATTGACCAGCAGCATCGCGATGGTCATGGGACCGACGCCACCCGGCACGGGCGTGATCGCGCCGGCGACCTGCACCGCGCTATCGAATTCCACGTCACCGCGCAGCTTGCCGTCTTCGCCGCGGTTGATGCCGACGTCGATGACCACGGCGCCGGGCTTGATCATGTCACCCTTGACGATGCCGGCCTTGCCGGTGGCGACGACCAGAACATCCGCGCGCCGCGTGTGCGCCGCCAGGTCCCGCGTCTTGGAGTTGCACAGCGTCACGGTGGCACCCGCGGCCAGCAGAAGCATGGCCATCGGCTTGCCGACGATATTGCTGGCGCCCACGATGACGGCTTCGGCGCCGCGCAGCGCCACGCCTTCGCTCTCCAGCATTTTCATCACGCCGTAGGGTGTACACGGGCGGAACAGCGGCTGGCCCGTCATCAGCAGGCCCGCGTTGCTGATGTGGAAACCGTCCACGTCCTTTTCCGGGGCGATCGCTTCGATCACCTTGTGCGCATCCATGTGCGGCGGCAGTGGCAGTTGCACCAGGATGCCGTGTATCGTCGGATCGCCATTCAGCACGGCGATCCGCTGCAGCAGTTCGGCTTCGCTCATGGTCGCCGGATACTGTTCTTTCACCGAGTGCAGGCCGGCTTTCTCGCAGGCCAGCACTTTATTGCGCACGTAAACCTGCGAAGCCGGATTTTCGCCGACCAGCACCACGGCCAGGCCGGGTTGGACTCCCTGTTTCGCCAGTTCGGTGACGCGATGCGCGACTTCGTCGCGTATGCGCTGGGAAAGCGCCGAACCGTCGATGATCCTTGCCGTCATGCGTGCGCCTCGGGTTTGGCCAGGGCCACCTTCATCAGGTCGGCCACGGTGGTGACTTCCAGTTTTTCCATGATGTTGGCGCGATGCGCCTCCACGGTCTTGATGCTGATTCCGAGGTCGTCGGCGATCTGCTTGTTCAGGCGGCCCGCCACGATCCGTTCCAGCACCTGCTGCTCGCGCGCCGTCAGGCGGGCCAGCATGGCTTCGTGATCGCGCTGCGCCTGGAACTTGGACACGCGCTGCGTGGCCTGTTCCAGCATGCGCGCGACGATTTCGCGCAGGTCCGATTCGTTGAAGGGCTTTTCCAGGAAGTCGATCGCGCCTTTCTTCATGGTCGTCACCGCCATGGGCACGTCGCCGTGGCCGGTGATGAACACGATGGGCAGCGGCGCCTTGCGGGCGATCAGCTGTTCCTGCAGTTCCAGGCCGCTCATGCCCGGCATGCGGACATCCGCGATCAGCACGCCCACCTGGTTGGGGTCGTAGTCTTCCAGGAAGCTTTCCGCGCTGCTGTACGCGCGCACACGATAGCCGTTGGCTTCCAGCAGCCAGCGCAGCGAATCGCGTACCGCTTCGTCGTCGTCGACGATGAATACCGTGCTGGACGGATTGGGGGTGTTCATGCGTGAAGCTCCTCGGACTGGTCATTCTGCGACTGCGCTTGCGGCGCCGCGCAGGGCAGGGTGAAGCGGAAGATCGTGCCGCCCGCGGGATTGGGATCCGCCCAGAGGCGGCCGTGGTGCGACTCGATAATGGTACGGCAGATATTCAGTCCCATGCCCAGGCCCTGGGCCTTGGTGCTGAAAAACGGTTCGAACAGCCTTTCCGGATCGGCCAACCCATGGCCGCGGTCCACCACGGCGACTTCGATGTGCTGTTCGTGCAGGATGACGGCGACCTTCAGTTCATCGGAATCGCTGTTCTCCATGGCTTCCAGGCCGTTCTTCAGGAGATTCAGCAGCACCTGTTCGATCAGGATCGGATCGGCCAGCACGTCCGGCGCGTTCGACGGCACGAAACGTTCGATGCGGATGCGCCGCTTGCGGGCGTCGATTTCGGCGAAGCCGATGGCGTTGTCGACAATCCCGGCGATGGCGACGCGCTGGCGGCGCGGTTCGCTGCGCTTCACGAACTCGCGGATGCGGCTGATGATCTTGCCGGCGCGCTCGGCCTGCGCGGCCGCCTTTTCCAGCGCCGGCAGCAGCATGCGCGGATTGGTGTGGCCCGCCTTGACCAGGGCGACCGCCCCCATGCTGTAGTTGGTGATCGCGGTCAGCGGCTGATTCAGTTCGTGCGCCAGCGACGAAGCCATTTCACCCATCGTGGTCAGGCGGCTGGTGAGCTGGATCTTTTCCTGCTGGACGCGCGACGCTTCTTCGTGCTGGCGGCGTTCGGTGATGTCGCGCGCCACCTGCAGGCGCACGCGGCGGCCGTCGGTCCAGGCCAGCATGCGGTGGTGCACTTCGAACCAGCGCTGCACCGACGGCGCGAAGACTTCCACCGACTCATCCGTGAAGCGGCCACGGCGGCCCGCCAGCAGTTCGTCATGGCCGCCGGTCTGCGCGCCGAACACGCGCCGATAGGTGCGATTGGCGAACAGCAGCTCCAGGCCATCGTGGGTATCGGCCGTGACCGAGATCGCGTCGTCCAGGCCTTCCAGCACCGTCATGAAGCGCTCGTGCGCCGCCGTCAGGGCCTCGCGGATGCGCTTGGGCTCGGTGATGTCCGTCATCGACGTCATCCAACCGATCTGGTTGCCGTTGGGGTCCAGCAGTGGCGACACATACATGCGCGCCGTGAAGCGCGAGCCGTCGCGCCGCTGGGCTTCCACTTCCAGGCCGCTGCTGGGCGTCTTGCCCGACAGCAGGATGTCCAGGGTGTGCTGGTGCTGATCGTGGCGCCCGGGGACCCAATAAGGGAAGGGCGGGCTGCGGCCGATCAGGTCGGCTTCGTTCCAGCCTATCATCCGGCAGAAGGCCGGATTGACGTAGGAGATGCGGCCTTCCATGTCGAGCACGCGCATGCCGGTGGACATGGAGTTTTCCATGGCCCGCCGGAAGCCGGTCTCGGCGATCAGGGCGGCCTCCGCATGCGAGCGGAAGCGGGTATAGCGCCACAGCATGAGCAGGCTGATGACGATCACGCAGGACAGCGCGAGCACGATCCACAGCAGGCGCTGCTGCCGCATCTCCTGGTCTATGGTCACGAACATGACGCTGTCGTCATGGATGCGCTGCAGCCAGAAGAACACACCCATCACACATATATAGAGTATGAGTACGACGACGGGCGTCAGCCAATAGAGGCCGCGCCTGCGCAATCGGGCATGGTCGTGAAACGGCGTGGGTATATTCGACTTGGGGACGCTGGCCATGGCTATGTCGCGGGAACTTGAGACATTTTAGTCGCTTGTTTCGCTAGTCGAGATTTTCATATTATGAAATGCCGTACCGCAACATGAAATTTCTCTTGCGTCACGGTAATCTTGTTTCCTAGAATGCGCCGCATAAGTTGCCCTGGGCTAGCGGTCTGGCGCGGAAACGCGCGGCAGGCCGGTTATCTGCGGGCGTTTTCAGTGCCCCTCGCGCCGGCACAGGCGCACGGCTACAACCCTCTCTGCTCGGAGACACACGATGTCCTCTAACGCCCTGGCTGGCGCCCAAACGGCTGCCAATGACGAAGACACCCTGGAAACCCAGGAGTGGCTCGAAGCGCTGGCGGCGGTGCTCGACCGCGAAGGTCCGGAACGCGCCCACTACCTGCTGGAACGCCTGATCGACGAGGCTCGCCGTTCGGGTGCGCATATTCCGTATTCGCCCAACACCGCTTATGTGAACACGATACCGCCGGGCCTGGAGCCCGCGCATCCGGGCAACCTGGAGCTGGAATCGCGCATCCGCGCCTACGTGCGCTGGAACGCCATGGCGATGGTTGTGCGGGCCAACCGCCACTCGCCCCCGGACGGCGGCGACCTGGGCGGCCACATCGCGTCGTTCGCCTCGCTGGCCACCATGATAGGCACCGGCCAGAATCACTTCTGGCATGCGGAAAGCGAAGACCACGGTGGCGACCTCGTGTACTTCCAGGGCCACTCGTCGCCCGGCGTGTACGCGCGCGCCTTCCTGGAAGGCCGGCTGACCGAAGAACAATTGAACCATTTCCGCCAGGAAGTGGACGGCAAGGGCCTGTCGTCGTATCCGCATCCCAAGCTGATGCCGGAATTCTGGCAGTTCCCGACGGTGTCGATGGGCCTGGGCCCCATCACCGCCATCTACCAGGCGCGTTTCCTGAAGTACCTGCACGCGCGCGGCCTGGCCAACACCGCCAACCGCAAGGTCTGGGTCTTCTGCGGCGACGGTGAAATGGACGAACCGGAATCGCTGGGCGCGATCGCCCTGGCGGCCCGCGAAAAGCTGGACAACCTGATCTTCGTCATCAACTGCAACCTGCAGCGCCTGGACGGTCCGGTGCGCGGCAACGGCAAGATCATCCAGGAACTGGAAGGCGATTTCCGCGGCAGCGGCTGGAACGTCATCAAGCTGATCTGGGGCGGCTATTGGGATCCGCTGCTGGCGCATGACAAGGAAGGCATCCTGCGCCGCGTGATGGAAGAAACCGTCGACGGCGAATACCAGGCCTACAAGGCCAACGACGGCAAGTTCGTGCGCGAGAAGTTCTTCGGCAAGCACCCCAAGCTGCTGGAGATGGTCGCCCGCATGAGCGACGAAGACGTGTGGCGCCTGAATCGTGGCGGCCATGATCCGCACAAGGTGTACGCGGCGTTCGAGTCGGCCTCCAACCACAAGGGCCAGCCCACGGTCATCCTGGCCAAGACCATCAAGGGCTACGGGATGGGCCAGGTCGGCCAGGCCAAGAACCCCACCCACCAGCAGAAGAAGCTGGACGTCGCGGCGGTGCGCGAGTTCCGCGACCGCTTCGGCATTCCCATCCCCGACGACAAGCTGGAAGAACTGCCGTTCTTCAAGCCCGCCGAGGATTCGCCGGAAATGAAGTACCTGCACGAACGCCGCAAGGCGCTGGGCGGCTATCTGCCCAAGCGCCGGGTCAAGGCCGACGAGCAACTGAAGGCGCCCAAGCTGGAAGCCTTCAAGCCGGTGCTGGAGCCCACTGGCGAAGGCCGTGAGATCTCCACCACACAGGCCTTCGTGCGTTCGCTGAACCAGATCCTGCGCGACAAGGAACTGGCGCCGCGCGTCGTGCCCATCCTGGCCGACGAATCGCGCACCTTCGGCATGGAAGGCCTGTTCCGCCAGATCGGTATCTATGCGCCGGAAGGGCAGAAGTACATCCCGGTCGATAAGGACCAGGTGATGTACTACAAGGAAGCGGCCGACGGCCAGCTGCTGCAGGAAGGCATCAACGAAGCGGGCGCGATGAGCTCCTGGATCGCCGCGGCGACGTCGTACTCGACGAACAACCGCGTCATGATCCCGTTCTACGTGTACTACTCGATGTTCGGTTTCCAGCGCATCGGCGACCTGGCCTGGCTGGCCGGCGACATGCAGGCGCGCGGCTTCCTGATCGGCGGCACCGCGGGCCGCACCACGCTGAACGGCGAAGGCCTGCAGCACGAGGACGGCCACAGCCACCTGATGGCGGCCACCATCCCGAACTGCCTGCCCTACGACCCGACGTACGCGCATGAAGTGGCGGTCATCATCCAGGACGGCCTGCGCCGCATGGTCGAGAACCAGGAAAACGTCTATTACTACCTGACCGTGATGAACGAGAACTACCCGCACCCGGGCTTGAAGCCGGGTGACGAGGAAGGCATCGTGCGCGGCATGTACAAGCTGAAGACGGTGGGCAAGGGCAAGCAGCGTGTGCAACTGATGGGCTCCGGCACCATCCTGCGCGAAGTCGAGGCCGCCGCCGACCTGCTGGACAAGGACTGGGGTGTTGCGGCCGACATCTGGAGCGTGACCAGCTTCACGCTGCTGCGTCGCGAAGGCCAGGACGTCGATCGCCACAACATGCTGCATCCGGCGGAAAAGAAGCCGAAGGTGGCCTATGTCACCGAGCAACTGGCGAAGACGGAAGGCCCGATCATCGCGTCGACCGACTATATGAAGCTGTACGCCGACCAGATCCGCCCGTTCGTCCCGAAGGGCCGCGAATACCGCGTGCTGGGCACGGATGGATTCGGCCGTTCCGATTTCCGCTACAAGCTGCGCGAGCATTTCGAGGTGGATCGCCACTTCGTGGCCGTCGCTGCCTTGAAGGCGCTTGCGGACGAAGGCGCCATTCCGGCTTCCAAGGTGGCCGAGGCCATCAAGAAGTACGGCATCAACCCCGAAAAAGCCAACCCGCAATACGCCTGAGGCCCGAACGACATGAGCAATACGGTGGAAATCAAGGTACCTGACATCGGCGACTTCAAGGAAGTCGAAGTCATCGAAGTACTGGTGGCGGCCGGCGACACGATCAAGGCCGAACAGAGCCTGATCACGGTGGAGTCGGACAAGGCTTCCATGGAGATCCCGGCGTCCGAAGGCGGCGTGGTCAAGTCGGTGAAGGTCAAGGTCGGCGACAAGGTGGCAATGGGTACCGTCGTCCTGGAACTGGAAGCGGGCGGTGCGTCCGAAGCCGCCGCGGCCGCGCCGGCCAAGGCCGAGGCGAAGGCGGAAGCCAAACCGGAAGCCGCGCCGCAGGCTCAGGCGCCCGCGCAGGCCGCCGCGCCCGCGCAAGGCGGTGGCCAGCAGGTCATCGAAGTGCCCGATATCGGCGATTTCAAGGAAGTCGAGGTTATCGAAGTGATGGTCGCGGTCGGCGACACCATCAAGGCTGAACAGAGCCTGATCACGGTGGAGTCGGACAAGGCCTCGATGGAAATTCCGTCGTCGCAGGGCGGCGTGGTCAAGGAAATACGCGTCAAGGTCGGCGACAAGGTCTCCAAGGGCACGCCGGTGGTGGTGGTGGAAGGCGGCGAAGCGCCCGCGGCACAGGCCGCCGCTCCGGCCCAGGCTCCGGCCGCCGCGCCGGCGCAGGCGTCCGCGCCCGCCGCCGCGCCTTCCGGCGCCGCGTCGTCGGCGCCTGCCGCCGGCCGTGCCGCTCCGGCGGCGGCGCTGCCCGAAGCCGAACTCAAGCCCGGCCAGCTGCCGCATGCCTCGCCTTCGGTGCGCAAGTTCGCGCGCGAACTGGGCGTGGACCTGACGCGCGTGCAGGGCAGTGGCCAGAAGGGCCGCATCACGCAGGACGACGTACGTGGCTTCGTCAAGCAGGCCCTGGCCGGCGGCGCACCCGCCGCGGCTGGCGCGGCTGCCGGCGGCAATGTCGGCGGCTTGAACGTGCTGGCCTGGCCGCAGGTGGACTTCAGCAAGTTCGGTCCGATCGAAGCCAAGCCCTTGTCGCGCATCAAGAAGATTTCCGGCGCGAACCTGCACCGCAACTGGGTCATGATCCCGCACGTCACCAACAACGACGAAGCGGACATCACCGACCTGGAAGCGCTGCGCGTCACGCTGAACAAGGAGAACGAGAAGTCCGGCATCAAGGTCACCATGCTCGCCTTCCTGATCAAGGCGGTGGTCGCGGCGCTGAAGAAATTCCCGGAGTTCAATGCCTCGCTGGATGGCGACAACCTGGTGCTGAAGCAGTACTACCACATCGGTTTCGCCGCCGATACGCCCAACGGGCTCGTGGTGCCGGTGATCCGCGACGCCGACAAGAAAGGCATCCTGGACCTGGCCAAGGAAAGCTCGGACATGGCCAAGAAGGCGCGCGACGGCAAGCTGTCGCCCGCGGAAATGCAGGGCGGCTGCTTCTCGATCTCGTCGCTGGGCGGCATCGGCGGCACGCACTTCACGCCCATCATCAACGCCCCCGAAGTGGCCATCCTGGGCGTGTCGCGCTCGGAATTCAAGCCGGTATGGGACGGCAAGCAGTTCGTGCCGCGCCTGAAGCTGCCGCTGTCGCTGTCCTATGACCATCGCGTCATCGACGGCGCCGCCGCGGCCCGCTTCAATGCCTATCTGACCGCCTTGCTGGCCGACTTCCGCCGCATCGCGCTGTAATCGGGGATCGATATGAGCAATACGGTGGAAATCAAGGTACCCGACATCGGCGACTTCAAGGAAGTGGAAGTCATCGAAGTGCTGGTGGCCGCTGGCGACACGATCAAGGCCGAACAGAGCCTGATCACGGTGGAGTCGGACAAGGCTTCCATGGAGATCCCGGCGTCGGAAGGCGGCGTGGTCAAGTCGGTGAAGGTCAAGGTTGGCGACAAGGTGTCCATGGGCACGGCCATACTGGAAGTGGAGCCCGCCGCGGGCGGCGCCGCGCAGCCCGAAGCGTCAGCGGAAGCGGGCAAGGGCGCTGGTTCGTCTTCGGACGGACAGAAGAGCGCGCCCGTTCAATCAGGCAGCGCGGCCGGCTCGCAGGCCATCGGCTCGCCCGCCGCCGACAAGTCGCCGCCGCCTCCGCCCGCGGCGGGCGCCGCCGCTGCTCCGGCTGCGGCAAGCTACTCCGGCAATGTCGATATCGAATGCGACATGCTGGTCCTGGGCGCGGGACCTGGCGGCTATTCCGCCGCCTTCCGCGCCGCCGACCTGGGCATGAAAACCGTGCTGGTCGAGCGCTACTCGACCCTGGGCGGCGTCTGCCTGAACGTCGGCTGCATCCCGTCCAAGGCCTTGCTGCACGTCGCGGCGGTCATGGAGGAAGCCAAGGCGCTGGCCGACCACGGCATCACCTTCGGCGAGCCCAAGATCGACCTGGACAAGCTGCGCAGCTTCAAGGACAGCGTGGTCGGCAAGCTGACCGGCGGACTGGCCGGCATGGCCAAGATGCGCAAGGTCACGGTGGTGACGGGCGTGGGCGAGTTCGCCGATCCCAACCACATGACGGTCAAGGGCGCCGACGGCAAGACGCAGACGGTGCGCTTCAAGAACGCGATCATCGCGGCCGGCAGCCAGGCGGTGCGCCTGCCCTTCATGCCCGATGACGAGCGCGTGGTGGATTCCACCGGCGCGCTGCTGTTGCGCAGCATCCCCAAGAAGATGCTGATCGTCGGCGGCGGGATCATCGGCCTGGAAATGGGCACGGTGTACTCCACGCTGGGCGCGCGCCTGGACGTGGTCGAAATGCTGGACGGCCTGATGCAGGGCGCCGACCGCGACATGGTCAAGGTGTGGCAGAAGATGAACGCGCCGCGCTTCGACAACATCATGCTCAAGACGAAGACCGTGGCCGCCGAAGCCCGCAAGGACGGCATTTACGTCACCTTCGAAGGCGAAGGCGCGCCCAAGGAACCGCAGCGCTACGACCTGGTGCTGCAGGCGGTGGGCCGTTCGCCCAACGGCAAGAAGATCGGCGCCGACAGGGCCGGTATCGCGGTCACCGACCGCGGCTACATCCCGGTGGACAAGCAGATGCGGACCAACGTGCCGCACATCTACGCCATCGGCGACATCGTCGGCAATCCGATGCTGGCGCACAAGGCCGTGCATGAAGGCCACGTGGCGGCGGAAGCAGCGTCGGGCGAGAAGTCCTTCTTCGACGCGCGGGTGATCCCGGCCGTGGCCTACACGGATCCGGAAGTCGCCTGGGTCGGGCTGACGGAAGACGAAGCCAAGAAGCAGGGCATCAAGATCGAGAAGGGCGTGTTCCCCTGGGCCGCCTCCGGCCGCGCCATCGCCAATGGCCGCGACGAAGGCTTCACCAAGCTGATCTTCGACGCCGAGAACCACCGCATCCTGGGTGGCGGCATCGTCGGCACCCACGCGGGTGACCTGATCAGCGAACTGGCCCTGGCCGTGGAGATGGGCGCGGACGTCGTCGACATCGCCAAGACCATCCACCCGCATCCCACGCTGGGTGAGTCGGTGGGGATGGCGGCGGAAGTGGCGGAAGGGGTCTGCACGGACCTGCCGCCGACGCGCAAGAAGTAAGGCGGACGCGCCCGCGCTCGCGGGCGCCGCCAGCCCGCGCCCCGGCCTGCCGGGGCGCGCGGCTTACACCCGCTTCAGCCAGGCGCCCGGCCAGTGCGTGATGTTCTGGTCGAGCGCGCTTTCGTTGAACGGCCAGGAAGGCGTGGCCACCTTGAATTCCGGATGTTTCTTCGCGAAGTCGCGCGCGGCGTCCGTCGGATTGTCCGTGGTCCAGGTGGCCGTGCCGCGCGGTACGTCCGCCAGGTCGTACATGATGCCGTCCGTCGCCACGATGTACGACCCTGGCGTGACCAGTCCGGAGTACAGCTCCAGTTCCTGCAGCACGTGGTCGTAGGTGTGGTTGGAATCCAGGATGACCAGCACCTTTTCGCCGGGCTTCACCAGCGATTCGACGTGGCGCACGGTTTCCGGCGCGGTCGAGCTGCCTTCCACTAGGGTGATGTACGGCATCAGGGGATGCGCCTCGATGGCCGCGCGGTTGTGCGGGCGGATCTCGATATCGATCCCGACGATGCGGCCGCGTCCCATCGCCTTGCACAGGGATGCGTAGAAAACCAGCGAACCGCCGTGGGCCACGCCGGTCTCGATGATCACGTCCGGCTGCAGTTGGGTGATGACTTCCTGCATCCGCACCATGTCTTCCGGCAGCTGGATCACGGGACGACCCATCCAGCTGAAGGTGTAGTGGTATTTCTGGTCCCAGCCCACCCGGACCCATTGGCGCGAGATGGCTTCGAAGGCTTCCTTCGAATACAGGTCCAGGGAGCGCGTTTCCTTGCCCTCGGTGAGGGTCAGCAGCTTCGCATCGGTATCTATCAGCAGCTTCATTGTTTGCTCCAGTCCGCGAGATCCATCCGGATATTCTGTTCCGCGAGGATTTTCAGATTTTCACTTCTGTAGTTGGGGTTCATGAGGACGGCCATTTCCACGCCTCGCCGCGCGGCCTGCGCGGGGCTGACGATAGGATGGCCGGTGCCGGGTACGAAGCGACCCTGCTTGTTGGGGTTGAGGTCGATGACGCAATCGATGCGCGTGCCGTCCGGGTCCAGCAGATTGGCCAGCGTCACGCCTTTGGCACCGGCGCCCCAGACGGCGATCTTCTTGCGGCCGCAGGCATCGTCCAGCTGCGCCTTCAAATGCCCGATGAGCCGCGCTTCGGCGTCGGCGTACGCCTGGGTCAGCGCGACCAGTTCCGCGGCATCGGCCGGCGGAACCGCTCCGGTGGCCGGTTCCGTCGGCGTGGCTTCGACCCACAGGTATTGTTCGCCGAAGATGTAATGCACGTCCTCGACGCGGAAGCCGGTGCGCTGGAATGCGGCGCGGATGGACGTCGCGGAGAACAGCGAGCAATGTTCGTAGAAGAAGTCCCAGATCACCTGCCCGCGCAGTATCCATTCGACGGCGGGGGTTTCGAAGAACACGCGCGCATTGCGTGCCTGGGACAAGGCGGCCCTGACCGAATGCAGCAAATCCAGCGGCGTCTGTATATGCTCGATCACGTGGCGGCAGATGACGACATCGGCGGGTACGGCCGCGCAGGAGGCGTCGTAGTACGACTTGCGGAACGACAACCGGCCGTCCAGCTCCGTTTCCGGGCCGATATAGCTCGGATCGAACCCTATGCCGCGGTTGCCGGCGCCGGCGTCGCCGACCAGCTTGCGCAGGAATTCGCCCTTGCCGCAGCCGACTTCGACGATCGTGCAGTCGCGCACCTGCCTGTCGCGCACCAGCATCCCGGCCAGGCCATCCAGATACGCGTCGAAATGCGCGGAATGCGATTGCGCATTGTCATAGCTCTGTCCATACGACAGCCTGGCGGGGTCGAAACTGCGATTGAAGACGAATCCGCAGGAAGGGCAGGCGGCCATGTCCAGGCGGCCCCGCGCGATGCGACGCGCTTCCTCGGCGGTCTCGTAGACCAGATGCTGGTGGCACGGCACGTCCGGACGGCTGACGAAAGGCGGGGAAGCCGGCGTGCCGCAGAGCGGGCAGGTCGCTATATGCATTCGAGTGTTCTCTTCAGGCCTTCCCGCAGCGCGAGCGCCTGCCGCCAACCCAGGCTGGCAAGCCGTTCATTTCGGCCGATGAGGCTTGCGGGGCCCCTGGCGCCGCCGGGAGTCAGGTTGAGTACGGGGTCGGGGCTGGCGCCCAGCACCTCGGCGATGTCGCGGACGATGGTCTCTATCGCCGTGGCCCGGCCCGAGCACAGGTTGTAGCAGCCATGTGCCCGCTCGCCGAGCAGCGCGTGAAACGCCGAGGCGACGTCCGACACGTGCATGAAGTCTCGTTGGGCGCCATGGTGCACGCCGAAGGGCGCGACGTGGCCACGCAGCGCATCGGCCAGCGCGGGTACCAGGCGGCGACGGCCTTCACCCTGCCCGTACAGCAGGAAGATCCGGCCCCATGCCCAAGCGACGCCATGCGATACGCAGATGTCCCTCACCCGCCGCTGGGTATCCCGCTTGGCCTTGCCGTAGGGCGTGGACGGCTCGACGGGCGTGTTTTCCTCATCGCAGGGCGTGTCGTCGTGGCGGTACTCGTAGCAGGTGCCGGCGGCGACGACCCGCGTGCCGCCGCCGCGGCAGAACGCTTCGACGAGTTGCGCGGTGGCATCGCCCCACGCTTCATTGAGCGGCGAATCCCAGAATTTGCCATGCTCCACGTACCAGGCCAGATGCAGCAGGTGCGTGGCGCGCGCGGCGTCGACGATGCGGGCGTGATCGCTCGCGTCCAGCAGGTCGGCTTCGATGAAACGGATGTTGCCCGCGCCATCGGGCCGGCGCCGTCCGAGCGCGACGACCTCGATCCCGCGCGCGACCAGGAGGTCGAGCACGTGGCGGCCGATGAAGCCGCTGGCGCCGGTCAGCAGCACTTTCATCCGGCGTTCTTCACGGGGATGTCGTATCCCATGAAGGCCTCGCCCAGGAAGGCGCGTTCCGCGTCCTTGGGCGACATGTTCCGCACGGGCAGGGGCCATGAAATGCCCACGCGCGGGTCCAGCGGGTGCAGGCCGGCCTCGGCGCCAGGCGCATAGGCGCGCGTATTGCAGTAGACCAGTTCGGTGTCGGGCGCGAGCGCCTGGAAGCCATGGGCAAAGCCTTCCGGCACCAGCAGCGCGACGCCGTTCGTCGCCGACAACTTCTCGGCATGCCATTGCAGGAAGGTCGGCGAGCCCTTGCGCATGTCCACCGCGACGTCCCACAGTTCCCCACGCAGGCACATCACCAGTTTCATCTCGGCATGGGGCGCAAGTTGCATGTGCATGCCGCGCACGGTGCCGGGATGGATGGTCAGGCTGTGGTTGACGTGCGCGATGGGGCCGTCCCACCCTGCTTCCCGCAGGGTATCGGCGCAGAACAGCCGCTCGAAGTAACCGCGATCGTCGGCGTGCGCGCCGCGATGGACGGTATGGACGCCGGGCAGTGCGCACGGCCTGATTTCGAGATTGCTCATGACATACGCTCGAACAGATCGATGTGGGCGTGACAGAGCGCGCGCGCGTCGCCGCCCTGTTTCACTTGGCGATACCATTCCATGGTCAGTCGTACGGCCTCGGCGGCGGACCAGTGAGGCGCGATGCCCAGGATGTGCCGCGCCTTGGCGGTTTCCAGCGCGAGATGGTGGGTTTCGTGCGGACCGTCGGCGTCGGCCTGGCCGAATTCGACGGCGCCCTCGCCGTAGACCTCGCGCGCCAGGTCGACGATCTCCCGCACGCACAGCACGTCGTGCGCGGCGGGGCCGATGTTGTAGGCATCCGCCAGGGCCGGCTCGTGCCACAGCCTTTCAGCGAGGCAGAGATAGGCGTTCAGCGGCTCCAGCACATGCTGCCATGGGCGTACCGCCGCCGGGTTGCGGACCTGCAGCGTGCGGCCGGCCTGCCAGGCGCCGACGGCGTCGGGAATCAGCCTGTCCTGCGACCAGTCGCCGCCGCCGATCACGTTGCCGGCTCGGACGCTCGCCAGCGGAACGCCGGCCGAGCGCAGGAATGCGTCCCGATAGCTCGCGATGACGATCTCGGCGGCCGCCTTGCTGGCGCTGTAGGGATCATGGCCGCCCAGCGTATCGGTCTCGCGGTACGGAAAGAAGGTGCGCTGGTCCCGATACACCTTGTCGGTGGTCACGGCGACGATGGCGCGCACCGATCCCGCGCGGCGGGCCGCCTCCAGTACGTGGACGGTGCCCATCACGTTCGAGCCGAAGGTGAACACAGGGTCGCCGTAGCTGGCCCTGACCAGCGGCTGAGCGGCCAGGTGCAGCACCACTTCCGGCTCAAAGGCGCCGATGAAGCGGTCCAGCGCCGCCATGTCGCGGACGTCGCACAGGTGGCTACGGAGTCCTTCCGATACCCGGGCCAGTTCGAACAGGTTCGGAGTCGTGGCCGGCGGCAGCGAAATCCCGCTCACCGTCGCGCCCAGGCGTTGCAGCCATATCGCCAGCCAGGCGCCCTTGAAACCGGTGTGGCCGGTCAATAGCACCCGGCGACCGCGCCAGAACGCGGGCGAGGGAATCGGTGTCACCATAGTTTCCACGGCGCCTGGTTGCGCGCCCACAGATCCTCGAGCAGGTTTTTCTCGCGCAAGGTGTCCATGGGTTGCCAGAACCCGTGGTGCTCGTAGGCCATCAAATCGCCCTGCCTGGCCAGTTGTTCGAGGGGCTTCAGTTCCCAGGGACTGTCGTCGTCGTCGATCAGGGAGATGGTCTTCGGCGACAGGACGAAAAAGCCGCCATTGATCAGGCCGCCGTCGCCAGGCGGCTTTTCCTGGAAGCCCGTAACCTGCGCATTGTCCAGCATCAGCGCGCCGTAACGGCCGGGCGGCCGTACCGCCGTGACGGTGGCGGCGCGGCCATGTTCGCGGTGGAACCGGATCAACGATGAAATATCGACGTCGGCCACGCCGTCGCCGTAGGTGAAGCAGAAGGCTTCTTCGTCCTTGACGTACTGGGCAACCCGCTTCAGGCGGCCACCCGTCATCGTGTTTTCGCCGGTATCCACCAGGGTGACGCGCCAGGGTTCTGCCTTGCGCTCGTGGACGACCATCTCGTTCTTCGCCATATCCAGCGTAATGTCGGACATGTGCAGGAAGTAGTTGGCGAAGTACTCCTTGATCATGTAGCCCTTGTAGCCGCAGCAGATCACGAAGTCGTTCACGCCGTGGGCGGAATAGATCTTCATGATGTGCCACAGGATCGGACGGCCGCCGATTTCTATCATGGGCTTGGGCCGCAGATGGGTCTCTTCCGATATCCGCGTCCCGAGGCCGCCGGCCAGGATAACCGCTTTCATGATGGCTAGTTCCCGAAACGCGCTTTCAGAATCCGCAGGATCTCTTTCCGCAGCTTGTCGAACTCGGCCGCCGGCAAGGCCGGCTGCGCCAGCTTGGTGAAATCCTTCAGGTAGTAGTCGTAGAAGTCCGCACGGGGCAGGGCCTGCTTCTGGCCCGTCATGCGCTGTTCAGTGCTGGTGTCACGCTGGCCGAAGTAGCGGCGGTAGTACGTGGCATCGTCGACGTACTGGAGCTTGCCGGTCCACAGCAGGCGGCTGATCAGGACGTGGTCCCAGGAAATGGTGCCCGTGATCTCGAAGCCATCCAGGGCGGCGCGGCGGAAGACCGAATGTAGGATGGTGCAGTTGGCGACCTTGGCAACCGAGTTCATGTAGCGCACGACCGGCGATTCGTCGGAGAAGTCATACACCGCCGCCGGCACCGGGCCGGTACGGCCGTCCATGACCGAATGCGGCATGCCGCAGGCCATCGCCGTGCCGGGCGCGGCCGCGATCGCATTCAAGGTTTTCCGGAGGTAGCCATCCGACAGATAGTCATGGCCGCCCAGCCACATGAAGTATTCCGAGCTGCTCTGCTCGAACAGGAACTTCCAGTTCTTCAGGGCGCCGATGTTTTCCGGCTGGCGTACCAGCTCGAAGCGCTCGTCGCCGGCGGTCAGGTCGCGCAGAATTTCCGCCGATCTGTCGGAAGAGGCATTGTCCGAGACCAGGAAGCTGACCGAGTCGACATCCTGCTTCTTCAGGGAAAGAATGGTCTGTTCGAGGTACTTGTCCTCGTTGTAGACCGGGATGCCCAGGCAAAGCCGGTGCGTCACGTCCTTGCCTGTCAGCACGGCCGGAGCGGCGATGGCGTCGGTCGCCGTCTCGGCATGGGCTGGTGCCTCGGCTGGCGCGGCCACGGGCTTGGCTGGCGCCTTGGGCAACTGGGTGGCCAGGTAACTGGCGGCAGCCTCCGCGCTGGTGGCCTGCAGCACGCGATGGGCCAGGTCCGGCGATCGATACGCCGTGTGCAGGATGAAGGCAAGCTTGGCCCGCTGGTTGTCATCCAGCGTCTTGATGCGCTGGTCGTCCGGCACGAAGATGGCATCGCCGCTCAGCAACTGCGAATGGACATTGGCATGTTGCTGGCGCAGCACGGGATCGGAAAACAGGCTGGCCGCGCGGTGATTGTCCAGCCGCAGCAGGCGGAAGCCATGCTTGGCGACCAGTTTGCCTATCGTGCCCAGGTCCGTCTGCTTCTTGAAGACGTCCACGAACATCACGCGGACATGGACGATGAGCAGGTTGGCCAGCAGATCTTCCGCGCCCTGCAGGATCTTCTTGTTGTCGTGGGTATCGTTCAGGACCAGCCAGTCCAGGGTTTCCAGGCCGTCGATGCGATCGAGCCGGACGGTGCCGATGGGCAGCTTGGCCAGCACGCTGGCGGGCTGTTGCATGAAGGGCTGCTGCTTGCTGGCGGGCAGGGGTTCGAGCGTCCCGCTCAGTTCCGAATTCAGGCAGGTGTACAGGACGCCAGGCTCGCCATCTCCCAGGGCGATATGGCCCTGGTGGTGATGCAGGACCTTCTCGTACTTCATGCGCGCCACGTCCTGGATCCGGCTGGCCGGATCCAGCACCACGATGGACAGGGCCTTGGTGCGGTTCGGGATCTGGAAAATCGGCGTGTTGAAGAGCGTCCCGCCATGGTCCACGGCGACGACCTTGCCCTTGATGCCGAACTGGAAGGATTCGCTTTTCTCGGGCGCCGGGGGCAGGGCGTCGACATCGGGCCGCACCACCTGCATGGGCGCATCCTCGTCCTCGAACCACGGATTGCCTTCGGCGGTGAAGGCGACCGCGCCGGGCGCCTTGCCGGCGCAATAGCGTTGCCAGATGGCGCGGAAAGCCGTCGCCAGATGGCCGGCGAAGCGCGGCGCGTTGCAGACCGGCGATTCCAGCAGGATCTGCCGGAGATGGCGGCGGATGGTCGCGAGGCTGTCCAGGTCGCTGACCAGACCGACGCAGCGGGCGCGGTACTCGTCCCAGTCCTTGACCACCAGTTCGGGCATGTTCACGTTGGCCAGGTGGGTGGCGGAGTGTCGTCCCGCGAAAGTCGGGCCGGGCAGCGTCACCACCGGTACGCCCATCAGCAGCGCTTCGCAGGTGGTCAGGCCGCCTGAGTACGGCCAGGGATCGAGCGCGACGTCGACGTCGTTGTAGCACTCGAACAGCTGGTAATGCGGGGACTGGCCTTCCATGCGTAGGCGGTCGGCCTCGATGCCGTGGCCGGCCATGAAGTCCTGGATGCGCTTGCGCATGGATTCCGTGCCGTAGCCCGCCCCCTTCAGGAACAGGTGCGACCCGGGCACCGCCTGCATGAGCTCGGCCCATCGCGTCAGCAGGACGTCGTTGATCTTGGTCGGGTTGTTGAAGCAGCCGAACGTCACATAGCCGTGCTTGCTCGCCGGGAGCGGGCCCACTTCCGGCAGCCGTGGCGGCGGCACGTAGCAGATATAGTCGTCCGGCATGCGGATCAGCTTTTCCGTATACATGTGATCGCTGCCGGGGGGCGATTCGACGCTATCGGTGATCAGATAGTCGATCGTCTCCAGCCCCGTCGTATTGATCAGGCCGCCCACCCACTTGACCAGGATGGGCGCCGGCTCCAGCGTCATGGTGCGCATGTGGGTGCCGGCGTTGTAGCCCGCCAGGTCGATCAGGATGTCGATCGCGTCTTCGCGGAAGATCTCGGCCAGGGCATCGTCGCCGACCTGCATGATGGGCGTCCACTTGGCCGCGACGGCTTGCAGCCGCTTGGTGATGTGGTCGACCGTAGAGGTGGTCGTATAGAGATAGAGCTCGATGCCGTGCTGGCTGAGTTGCTCGAGCGCGGTGGTGGTCATCGCCCCCACCGGGTGCTGGCGGAAGCCGTCCGAAAACATGCCGATCCGCAGCTTGCGGCTCGGGGACCGGTCGGCCGGGACCGGCCGCTTGACGTCCTTGTTGGGCGGGTAGTAGGCCGCCCATTGCTTGCACGCCTCAAGGATCTCTTCCGCCGTTTTCTCCGGCATGTAGTGCAGCAGCGTCAGCCAGTTGGAGAACGCCGACGCATTGTGTTTCGGCGATAGCTTGATCGCTTCGCGATAGGTCTCTTCCGACTCGTTAAGCAGCCCCAGGTCGCGCTTGGTGCTGGCCAGGTTCGTCATGTGCGAATACCGGGCCTGCGGATCGCGCCTGATCAGCTCTTCCTGCAGGGCGATGGCTTCCTCGAAGCGGAAGGTGCCGACCAGCAACTGCGCCTTGGTCCAGATGGCCGCCAGCGAGTTCGGGTTCAGCTCCAGCGAGCGGTTGATGTGCTTCAAGCCCTCGTGGCTGTTGTTCATGCGCCAGAACACGTCGGCCAGCCCGTGGTGGGCGCCGGCCAGCTTGTCATCCAGCGAGATGGCGTGTTCGAAATGCTTGCGCGCGACGGGGTCGTTGCTGCATTGCGTTTCCACCTGGGCCAGCAGTACCCAGCCGTGGGGGTCTTCCGGGGCCAGTTCGACGACCTTTTCGGCCGCGTGGCGAGCGCCTTCCAGTTCCTTGGCCTTGGACAGCATGGTGCCCAGCGCCAGCCAGGCCTTCACGTCGTCGGGCGACTTTTTCGTCAGGGCGCGGAGCTGGTCGACGGTCAGCGGAACCTGTACGACGGGAGCAGCGCCGGGGCCGGATCGGCGAGCGGGCGGAGAAGGGCGGTGCGATTTTGCCATGGCGGGACGCGATGCGGGTGGGTACAGAAAGTGACGAATGCCAGTCTAAATGCAGGCCAGCGGGCCAAATTCGATGGTCAGCGGCGAAAAATAGCGGCTTTTCCCCGGGCAGGCCGGGCATGAAAAAAAGACCCCGCGGCACGGGGCCGGGGGGTCTTTCGGTACTGCGGGTGCCTGACGGGCAGCGAGCCGCCCGTCGGCCTGCTGGCGATTAGCGCAGCAGGGACAGCACCGTCTGCGGCACTTGGTTGGCCTGCGCCAGCACCGAGGTGCCAGCTTGTTGCAGGATCTGCGCGCGGGTCATGTTGGACACTTCAGTCGCGTAGTCGGCATCTTCGATGCGCGAACGCGAGGCCGACAGGTTGTTCACCGTGTTGTTCAGGTTGGCAACCGTCGATTCGAAGCGGTTCTGCACGGCACCCAGGGCGCT
The DNA here is from genome assembly GCF_002119685.1 of Bordetella genomosp. 8. Lineage (NCBI taxonomy): Bacteria > Pseudomonadati > Pseudomonadota > Betaproteobacteria > Burkholderiales > Alcaligenaceae > Bordetella > Bordetella genomosp. 8. The sequence goes on from NZ_CP021108.1 coordinate 2,586,988, forward strand.
ACGCAGATCGTCCACTTGCGACAGGGCGGCGTCGATGGCGTCCAGCGGATCGACCACGGTGGCCGACTTGTCCAGCGTCAGCTTGCCGGTGGTGGTGCTGGTAGCTTCAACCTTGAAGTAGCTGACCGAGCCGTCCGTACCGGTGTGCTGGATGTACAGCGCGGCGGTGTTGGCGGCCGAGGCGCTGCCCGTGGCGTCAGGCGTGTAGCGGACCAGCTTGTTGGTGCCGCTGCTGAAGCCCAGTTGCGAGTTGACGTCGGAGTAGTCGACGCTGACCGCGAACGAGGTGCCGGTGTGCACGGTGGTCGTGCCGGTGTAGGTCGTGCCGCCGTTGGTGGTGATGCCCTGGGCGCTGACCGCGGCCGACGTGGAGACGATGGCGGAAGTCGCCGTCGTGACATCCAGGCTGACCTTGCCGGTGGTGCCGTTGAAGCTGGCGGCGTAGTACGTGCCGCCGACCTTGGCGTAGTAGTTCGTCGAGCCGGCCGTGGCTTGGTACAGCGTGGCGTTCGACAGGTCCAGGCTGGTCAGCTTGTACTCGCTCTGGTCCACCGCGTTCAAGTCCACCAGGCCGTCGGCGCTGTTGGAGTTGTACTGGGTGATCGTGGTCAGCGTGCTGTAGCTGGTGACCGCACCGATTTCGATCGTGTTGGACGTCGAGTTCCAGCTGGCCGAGAACGTCGTGCCGCCTTGCTGCACGTACAGGTTGCCGTCGCCGCCGACCTTGGCAGTGTAGGCAGCGGTGCTGCCGCCCGTGGCCGAGAAGCTGAACGACGTGTAGTTGAAGCTGTGGTGCGTACCGATGTTGGCGGTCGTGGTGCTGGCGTACGTGGTGCCCGACAGAGCGGCGCCGACGTCCGTGAAGTTCGAGGCGCCGTCGCTGTTCTTCGAGGTCATCTGGTGACCCATGTTCAGCTTGTTCAGGCCCAGCGTCGTCGCATTGATCTGGTGCAGATCGATGTTGATGGTTTCGCTGTCGTTGGCGCCGACCTGGATGCTCAGGCTTTGGTCGCTGGCCAGGACCTTGACGCCGTTGAATTGCGTCTGGTTGGCAACGCGGGTGATTTCATCCAGGCGCTGGGTGATTTCAGCCTGGATCGAGTCCAGGTCGCTGCCGCTGTTCGTGCCGTTGGCGGCTTGAACCGACAGTTCACGGATGCGCTGCAGGTTGTTGTTGATTTCGTTCAGGGCGCCTTCGGTCGTTTGCGCGATCGAGATGCCGTCGTTGGCGTTGCGAGCAGCCTGGGTCAGGCCGTTCACGTTGGCCGTGAAGCGGTTGGCAATGGCTTGGCCGGCGGCGTCGTCCTTGGCGCTGTTGATGCGCAGGCCCGAGGACAGGCGTTCGATGGCCGAACCGAGGTCCGACTGGGACTTGTTCAGGTTGTTTTGCGCAACCAGCGACAAGTAATTGGTGTTGATAACTGCAGCCATGAATAGCTCCCAAGAGAGAAAGGCATCTTCAAACCGGGCAGCCAGGCCGCCCTGCGGGCACGGAATCGTCCACCGGAGGTGATGGCCGCATGCCGCGCCGCTGACTGGGTAACGGCAAGGCTCCGTAAACCTTTAGGGGGATGGACAGCGAAAAATTTCGGAATGTGGCGGAGCGCCGGTTTTCGCCGGCCAGCGGGCCCGGCCAACGGGCCCCCCCGGGGCGGGGCGGTCGCTGGCGCCTGGGAAGGAGGCGGGGAGCCTAGGCCACGGAGGCGATGCGCACGTCTTCCGGCAACTGCTGCCAGGCGCCGTCCTTGAGCTTGGCGCGCAGGCGGCTCATGGCCTGGGAGCGCAGCTGGCAGACGCGGGCCTCGGTGACGCCCATGACGGCGCCGACTTCCTTCAGGTTCAGCCCCTGCTCGTAACAAAGGGACAGCAGGAGTTTTTCCCGGTCGGGAAGGGCGCCGATGGCTTCGGCCAGTGCCTGGCGGAAGTCCGCCGCCAGCAGGCTGTCCAGCGGATTGCCCGAGGGGCCGGAGTCCGCCGCGCCGGCCGCCCAGTCGGCGTCCCGGGCCTCGGCGCCGTTCTCGGAGCCGAAATCCTCGTAATGGACGATCTGGGCGCCCTGGGCGTCGTAGAGCAACTGATGGTATTCCGCCAACGGCAATTCCAGGTGGCTGGCGATTTCCGTCTCGTTGGGCGGGCGCATCAACTGTTGGGTCAGCTGGGCCACCGCCTGGTCGATGCGCTTGGCCTTGCTGCGCACGCTGCGCGGCAGCCAGTCCTGGTTGCGCAGTTCATCCAGCATGGCGCCGCGGATGCGGGCGGTCGCATAGGTTTCGAACTGCGCGTCGGCCACTTCCTGGTAGCGCCGGGCAGCATCCAGCAGGCCGATCATGCCAGCCTGGATCAGGTCGTCCAATTCCACGCTGGCGGGCAAGCGGGCCAGCAGTTGCAGGGCCAGCTTGCGCACCAAGGGCGCGTATTCAGCCAGGCGGTCTTCGGAAAGGGGCATTGCACTCGACTAAAAGGGTTGGCCCGCGGCGCCGCCATTTTGAATTGTTGCCTGTACGCGACATTGCTGCTCTGCCGTTTACCCGTACAAGGACGATGGCTCGCCCACGATTCACCCCTGCATTGTGCGTACTTCGCCTGGATTCATTGGCACAAAGACACAAGCTTTCTAATGCTTGTTTACGGAATTGACTTACACTTGCGAAAGTCTTTGTTGCTATATATGTCCCAGAAGTGCGATATTTCACCAAGCACAAAGAATTGTCATGTCTGTAATACAAAATGACATTGCACATGGTAAATTGTATGACTTGTGGGAACAAAAGAAATATTTAGAGATTTGTTGCACACACGAAGTAACCGGTCGGCAGGGGGCTGACCGGTCCCGGGACAGAACTGATTAGTGAACAAGGGATATCCATGAAACAGCCTGAGAACACTTTGCTCGCCGACATTCGCGAAGTGAACCTGTCCTACCTGCTCCTCGCCCAGCGCATGCTGCGTGATGACTATGCGGCATCCATGTTTCGCCTGGGCTTTAGCGAACAGGTGGCCGACATCCTGATGCGACTGTCGCCGGCCCAGCTGGTGAAGCTGGCAAGCTCCAGCTCGCTGCTCTGCCGTTTCCGCTTTGACGATTACAGCCTGCTGTCGGCGCTGACCCACGATGTGCTGGGCGGCGCGCTGCAACAGGCGCATGCCACCATTCTGCTTGCCAAACAGCCGGTCGAGCAACTGGCCTGATCTTTCCCGCACCCCCTCGAGATCATGGCTATCAAAAGCGTATCCCAAGAAGCCGACGAGATCCTCCTGGCCAGCGCCATGATCGGTCTCGGCGCCCGCCTCCAGGTCCTGGAGTCGGAAACCAGCCTGAGCCACGACAGGCTCGCTCGGCTGTACCGCGAAATCCGGGGCTGCTCGCCCCCAAAGGGCATGCTGCCGTTTTCGGTGGACTGGTTCATGACCTGGCTGCCGAACATCCATTCGTCGCTGTTCTACAACGTTTATAAGTTCCTGAACGAACACACGGGCAGCAAGGGCGTCCGGGCCATCATCGACGCCTACCGCCTGTACCTGGAGCATGCCGGCGTGGCCGATCCGGACCAGAGCGAGCCGGTGCTGAGCTTCACGCGGGCCTGGATGCTGGTGCGATTCTTCGACGGCAAGATGCTGCAGCTGTCGGAATGCCGCCAGTGCGGCGGCCATTTCATCGCGCACGCTCACGACCCGCGCTCCGATTTCGTTTGTGCGATCTGCCGGCCGCCTCCACGCGCGGGCAAGACCCGCGCCGCCGCCAAGGAGCGCGCGGGCCGGCGGACCGCCCCGGCCGCCGCCATCGGGGTGTGAAATCCTCCGGGCCGGCCATTGCCGGCCCGGTGTTTCATTGAGAGCCGCCGTGCTCAATAACCCCAAATGCCGCTGAAAATTCCCCGTAAACCACGCTTTCGCGGTGCCGCTCTCGGGGGATCATGGGCGCTTGGGTAATACGTCTACGCTTGGCAGGGGCCTGATGTGCTGATTGTTATTGGTTATCTCGTGGTGATCGCGTCCGTCGTCGGCAGCTTCGTTGCCTTGGGCGGCCATCTGGGCGCGCTGTACCAGCCCTTCGAATTCACCCTGATCGCCGGCGCGGCGGCGGGTGCGTTCCTGGCGGGCAACAGCCGCAAGTCGCTGAAGCTGATCAAGTCCGCGATCCCCAATGCCCTGCGCGGCGCGCGCTACAGCAAGGACGTGTACATGGAGCTGATGTCTCTGATGTACGTGATCCTGAACAAGGCCCGGCGCGAGGGCCTGATGGCCATCGAATCCCACATCGAGGATCCGGCGTCCAGCCCCATCTTCACCGAGTGCCCGCGGATCATGAAGGACGAAAAGCTGATGGAGTTCATCACGGACTACCTGCGCATCATGATCAGCGGCAACATGAGCTCCTTCGAAATCGAAACCCTGATGGACGAGGAAATCGAGACCTTCCGCCATGAGCGCCAGGTGCCCGTGCACGCGCTGCAGAACATGGCCGACGGCATGCCCGCCTTCGGCATCGTGGCCGCGGTGCTGGGCGTGATCAAGGCGCTGGCGGCCGTGGACCAGCCGCCGGCGGTGCTGGGCGACCTGATCTCCAAGGCCATGGTCGGTACTTTCCTGGGCATCCTGCTGGCCTATGGTTTTGTCGGGCCGCTGGCCTCGCGCGTCGACCGCCAGACCAGCGAAGCGGTCAAGATCCTGGAATGCATCAAGACCACGCTGCTGGCCAGCATGAACGGCTACCCGCCGCAGCTGGCGGTGGAATTCGGCCGCAAGGTGCTGTTCTCCGGCGTGCGACCGTCGTTCGCCGAGCTGGAAGAGCACGTGCGGCAAGCCAAGACGTCCACCTCCAAGGCTTGACGGAGACAGGTCCGCATGGCTCCGGTCAATAACCACCGCGTGGTGATACGCCGCAAGAAGGGCGCGCACGGCGGGCACCACGGCGGCAGCTGGAAGATCGCCTACGCCGATTTCATCACCGCGATGATGGCCTTCTTCCTGGTCATGTGGCTGATCAGCGTCGTGCCGCGCGAAGAACTTAAAGGAATTGCCGAGTACTTCCGCATGCCGCTGGCCGTGGCATTGACGGGTGGCCCCAATAACTCCGCCAATACCAGCGCCATCCCGGGCGGCGGCGCCGATCCGGTGCGCAGCGACGGCGACGTGCGTCGCGCCGACGGCAACCGGGTCGAGGCGCAGGTCAGGGGCGACGAGGCGCAGCGGCGCGACCAGCGCCGCCTGGAAGACCTGCAGAAGCGCCTGAACAACCTGATCGAAAGCAGCCCCGTGCTGAAGAATTTCCGCCCGCAGCTGCTGATCGACATGACCACCGAAGGCCTGCGCATCCAGATCATCGACAACAAGAACCGGCCGATGTTTGCCACCGGATCGGCGGAAGTGCAGCCCTATATGCGCGACATCCTGCGTGAATTGGGGCCGGTGCTGAACGAAATCCCCAACAAGATAAGCATATCCGGCCACACCGACGCCACCCAGTACGCCCGCGGCGAGCGCGCCTACAGCAACTGGGAGCTTTCCGCCGACCGCGCCAACGCGTCGCGCCAGGAATTGGTGGCCGGGGGCATGAACGAAACCAAGGTGGCCCGCGTCATGGGCCTGTCATCCAGCGTCAGCCTGGTTAAGGATGACCCTTATGCTGCCGTTAACAGACGTATCAGCCTGGTGGTGCTCAATCGGGCCACGCAGGAAAGGCTGGAGCGCGAGAACGCGGCGGCGGCGGATATTTCGGCAAGCGATGCGAAGCAGGCCGGTAGCAGCCTGACCCGTTCGCTGTCGAACGCGGCCAGCCAGGGCAGCGGTGTGGTGCAGGAAATTCCGGCCCCCCGTCCCGCACAATAGGAGCAGTTCGACCATGACGGCGACGATACTGGTCGCGGACGATTCCGCGACGATGCGCATGATAGTCCAGGCCACCCTCACGGGAGCCGGCTGGAAGGTGCTGGCCGCGGGGAATGGCAAGGATGCGCTGGCGCTGGCCCTGGAACAGGCCGAACCGGTGGACCTGGTGGTCAGCGACTGGAACATGCCGGTCATGGGCGGGCTGGACCTGATACGCGGCCTGCGCCAGATGGAGCGCTACGAAGACGTTCCCGTCCTGGTCCTGACGACCGAGGACGACGTGGAAAGCAAGACCGCCGCGCGCGACCTGGGCGTGTGCGGCTGGTTGCAGAAACCGGTGGATCCGGACTTGTTGGTAGAGATGGCGTCGGAGCTCGTGGGCGAGCCCGGCGAGCCCTCGCATTGAGAACAGAAGGGCGTCATGAGCGGTCTTGACCTGAGCCAGTTTTACGAGACGTTCTTCGATGAGGCGGACGAGCTGCTTGCGCAGATGGAGCAGTTGCTGCTCGAGCTGGACGCCGGCCAGCCGGACATCGAACAGCTGAACGCGATATTCCGGGCAGCGCATTCGATCAAGGGCGGCGCGGCCACCTTTGGCTGCTTTACGCAGCTAGCGGAAACCACCCATTTGCTGGAAAACCTGCTCGATGCCATCCGCCGCGGCGAAATGGCGTTGCGCACGGACATGATCGACATCTTTCTGGAAACCAAGGACGTGCTGAAAAGCCAATTGGACGCCTACCGCGCCTCCGAGGAGCCCGACGCCGCTGCGTACGAGCGCATCTGTGGCGTGCTGCGCCAGTTGGCGCTGGAACAGCAGGGCGGGCAAGCGGCCCCCGCCGCGCCGGCTGCCCCGGCGGTGGCTCCGTCCGTGCCCGCGCCGGCGCCTGCCGCAACGGCCCCGGCGGCTGCTTCGGCGCCCGCCCAGAGTCCCGCAGCCGCCGCGCCAGCCCCGGCCGGCGGCGCCGACCTGCCGTTGCGCGTGCGCATCAATCGCGTCTCGGCCAAGGATGCGCAGTCGCTGCTCGAGGAGATGAACAACCTGGGCCATGTGCTGGCCAGCGACCAGGCGGGCGGCGGCCTGACGGTGTGGCTGGAGAGCACCTGCTCCGCCGACGATATCGAAGCCGTCTGCTGCTTTATCGTCGATGCCGACCAGATCGCCATCGGCCGCGAGGCCGTGCCCGCCGCCGGCCAGGCGGTGGACGACTTCGCGCAGGCGGCCGCGGATTTCGCCGCCCAGGCCCAGGCCCAGAGCGCCCCTCCGGCGGCGCCCGCGCCCGTGGCCGCGGCGCCCATCGAGGCTCCGCCCGCGGCCCCGCCTGCCGCGAGCATGCCGGCCGCCGCCGCATCGGGGGCCGCCAAGCCCGCCGCGCCCGCCAGTGCCCAGCGCGCCGCCACCGGCGCTCCCGCCGCGGACAAGGAGTCGACCTCGATCCGCGTCGGCGTGGAAAAGGTCGACCAGATCATCAACCTGGTCGGCGAACTCGTGATCACGCAGGCCATGTTGGCGCAGACCGCGTCGACGCTGGATCCGGTGCTGCACGACCGCCTGCTCAACGGCATGGAGCAGCTGGAACGCAACGCCCGCGACCTGCAGGAAGCGGTGATGTCCATACGCATGATGCCGATGGACTATGTGTTCAGTCGCTTCCCGCGCCTGGTCCGCGACCTGGCCGGCAAGATGGGCAAGCAGATCGAGCTGCAGACCTTCGGCCGCGCGACGGAGCTGGACAAGAGCCTGATCGAACGCATCATCGATCCGCTTACCCACCTGGTGCGCAACAGCCTGGACCACGGTATCGAGACGCCCGAAAAGCGCGTCGCCGCGGGCAAGGAGCCGGTGGGGCAGCTGGTGCTGTCCGCGCAGCATAGCGGCGGCAACATCGTGATCGAGGTCAGCGACGACGGCGGCGGCTTGAATCGTGAACGCATCCTGAAGAAAGCCGTCCAGCAGGGTATCGCCGTCAGCGAGAACGCGACCGACGACGAGGTGTGGCAATTGATCTTCGCGCCGGGCTTTTCGACGGCGGAACAGATCACCGATATTTCGGGCCGGGGCGTCGGCATGGACGTCGTGCGCCGGAACATCCAGGACATGGGCGGCCACGTGCAGCTGTCGTCGGTACCGGGCAACGGCACCACCACCCGCATCGTGCTGCCGCTGACCCTGGCCATCCTGGATGGCATGTCGGTGCGCGTCGGCGCGGAAACCTTCATCCTGCCGCTGAATCACGTCACGGAATCGCTGCAGCCCACCAACGAGCAGATCTATTCGGTGGCCGGCAACGAGCGCGTGATGCACGTCCGCGGCGAATACCTGCCCCTGGTCGAAATGCATCGGGTGTTCTCGGTGGGCGGAGCGCAGGACGATCCCACGCAGGCCATCGCCGTCATCATGCAGGCCGAGGACCGTCGCTTCGCTCTGCTGGTCGATCACCTGGTCGGGCAGCATCAGGTCGTCGTGAAGAATCTGGAATCCAATTACCGCAAGGTGCCCGGCGTGTCGGCGGCCACCATCCTGGGCGATGGCAGCGTGGCGCTGATTATCGACGTGTTCGCCATGGCCAGGGCGAATCGCGAAAAGTGGACACCGGCCGAAGCGGTTATGAACTGAGGGAGTAAATACATGGCAGCCAAACCGCAATCGCAAGGCGCCCGTGTCGAAGACATGGGCCGCGAATTCCTGGTGTTTACGCTGGGTGAAGAGGAATACGGCATCGATATCCTGAAGGTGCAGGAAATCCGCGGCTATGACGCCGCCACGGTGACCCGCATCGCCAATGTGCCGTCCTTCATCAAGGGCGTGACGAACCTGCGCGGCATCATCGTGCCGATCGTCGACCTGCGCATCAAGTTCAACCTGGGCAAGGTCGAATACAACGAGCAGACCGTCGTCATCATCCTGAACCTGGATCGCCGCGTCGTCGGCATCGTGGTCGACGGCGTGTCGGACGTGCTGATGCTGGGCGCCAGCCAGGTGCGGCCGGCGCCGGAATTCGGCGCCACCCTGTCGACGGAATACCTGACCGGGCTGGGCACCGTGGACGAACGCATGCTGATCCTGGTCGATATCGAAAAGCTGATGACCAGCGACGAAATGGCGCTGGTGGAGAAAGCCGCCGTTTGAGCGGCACCACTTGCAGGGGCGGGGGCGGGGGCCAACCGGTTCGTTAGAGGGATGCAGATGCGCAAATTTTTTTCCAACATGACAATACGCGCGAGCCTGCTCTTGGTGTTGGTGTTCTTCTCGCTGATGCTGGTGCTGGGCGCGGCGCTGGGGGTGCTGTCGCTGAAGGTGGGCGACGCCACGATGCGCGACATGCGGCGCAACCAGGCCATCGGCATCGTCCTGGAAGAAATGGTGAGCGACTACAAGACCGCCATGGTCGGTCTGGGACGAGCCGCCACGCTGCACCTGAGCGACGTCATCAAGCAGATCGGCCAGCCCAACATCCCACAGCCGGGCTTGAGCGCTTCCGCCAAGCCCGCGCTGGACTTCGCCCGCATCTCCTATGACAAGGCCCAGGCGGACTTCAAGCGCTACCAGGCCTTGCCCAAGCCCCCTGGCCTGGAAAGCGAGTTCAAGGCGATCGACGACGCGTTCTCCGCCCTGATGGGCCAAGGCCTGAAGGCCATGTTCGACGATCTGGCCAAGGGCGACCTGCCGTCCTACCAGAACCACGCACAGATGGTCGCCGATGTCATGGAGGATCGCCTGAGCCTGGCGATCAGCCAATTCATGACTTGGCGCATGAGCACCAACGAGCAAGCGTTCGACGACGCCGAGCAGCGCTACAACTTCGTGCTGATCGCCGTCGCGGCCGGCGGGGTCGTCGCCCTGCTGCTGGTGCTGGCGACTTATATGTTCCTGCGCAAGCGCGTGGTCCAACCGCTGGCCGGCGCCGTGCAGCATTTCGACCGCATCGCCGCCGGCGACCTGACGCACGTGGTGACCGTCGACTCGAGCAATGAAATCGGCGCCCTGTACGGCGCGATGAAACGCATGCAGGAAAGCCTGACGCGGACGGTGTCGGCGGTGCGCCGTGGGGTGGACGAGATCAACGTAGGCTCGCGCGAGATATCGGCGGGCAACACCGACCTGTCCAGCCGCACCGAGCAGCAGGCGGCGTCGCTGGAAGAGACCGCGGCGTCGATGGAAGAGCTGGCCTCGACCGTCAAGCAGAATGCCGAGAATGCGCGCCAGGCCAACCAGCTGGCGGCCAGCGCGTCGGACGTCGCCGAGCGCGGCGGTTCGGCGGTGGCCGAGGTGGTGAACACGATGCAGGAGATCTCGGGCAGCTCGCGCAAGATTTCGGAAATCGTCAGCGTGATCGACGGCATTGCGTTCCAGACCAACATCCTGGCGCTGAACGCGGCGGTGGAAGCGGCGCGCGCGGGCGAGCAGGGCAAGGGCTTCGCGGTGGTGGCGGGCGAAGTGCGCTCGCTGGCCCAGCGCAGCGCGCAGGCGGCCAAGGAAATCAAGTCGCTGATCGAGGATTCGGTGACCAAGGTGGGCGCGGGTTCGCAGCAGGTGGAACGTGCCGGCGCGACCATGCAGGAGATCGTGGCCTCGGTGAAGCGGGTGACCGACATCATGGGCGAGATCTCGGCGGCGTCGGAAGAGCAATCCAGCGGCATCGACCAGGTCAATCGTGCGGTGTCGCAGATGGACGAAGTGACGCAGCAGAACGCGGCGCTGGTGGAAGAAGCGGCCGCCGCGGCGGGTTCGCTGCAGGAACAGGCCCAACGCCTGGCCGAAGCGGTGGCGGTGTTCAAGCTCAGCCAGGGCCAGGTGATCGACGTGCCGGCGCGCGCCATCGCGTCGCCGGCCGCGCCGCGGCTCGCGGCGGAACCGGCATAGGGCGCAGAGGACCACGTGGCGACAGCGACTGCAACAGCGGCATCCGGCCAGGTCGAGCGGCAATTCGAGTTCCGCGAGGCGGATTTTTCTCGCGTGCGCCGCATGATCCATGAGCGCGCCGGCATTTCGCTGGGGACGCACAAGCGCGAGATGGTATACAGCCGCCTGGCCCGGCGGCTGCGCAGCCTGGGCGGGGCGGATTTCGCCAGTTACCTGGATCGGCTGGAATCGTCGCCCGCCGATCCGGAGTGGGAAGAGTTCGTCAACGCGCTCACCACCAACCTGACCGCCTTCTTTCGCGAATCGCATCATTTCCCCATCCTGGCGAAGTTCGCGCAGGAGCGGCCGCAGCCCGTGTCGATCTGGTGCTGCGCGGCGTCCACCGGTGAAGAACCTTATTCCATCGCCATTACCCTGATGGAAGCGCTGGGCGCGCGAGCCTCGTCGGCCAGCGTGCTGGCGACCGACATCGACACGAACGTACTGCAACGCGCCCGTGGCGCCGTCTATCCCTTCGAGCGCGTGGCCAAGATTGAGGAAGCGCGTCTCAAGCGCTTCTTCCTGAAAGGCAAGGGGCCGGCCGCGGGGCAGGTGCGCGTGCGGCCGGAGGTGGCCGGCATGGTGCGTTTCGATACCCTGAACCTGCTGGCGCCGGACTGGCCCATCCAGGAAAAGTTCGATGCCATCTTTTGCCGCAACGTGATGATCTATTTCGACAAGCCGACGCAGGGGCGCATATTGGAGCGCTTCGCACCGCTGTTGAAGCCTGGCGGCCTGTTGTTCGCGGGCCATTCCGAAAACTTCAGTTATATCAGCCGGGATTTCCGCTTGCGCGGACAGACGGTATACGAATGCTTGGGCAGGCCGTAAAGGACTGCCCATCGGCGAAAACGACATGCAGAAAAAAATAAGCGTTTTGTGCGTCGACGATTCCGCGCTGGTGCGCGGCCTGATGACGGAGATCATCAACAGCCAGCCTGACATGGAGGTCGTGGCGACGGCGCCCGATCCGCTGGTGGCCCGTGACCTCATCAAGAAGCACAATCCCGACGTGCTGACGCTGGACGTCGAAATGCCGCGCATGGACGGGCTGGATTTCCTGGAAAAGCTGATGCGCCTGCGACCGATGCCGGTGCTGATGGTGTCCTCGTTGACGGAGCGCGGCTCGGAAATCACGTTGCGCGCGCTGGAGCTGGGGGCGGTGGACTTCGTCACCAAGCCCAAGCTGGGAATACGCGACGGCCTGCTCGAGTACACCGAGGTCATCGCCGACAAGCTGCGCGCGGCGGCTCGCGCCCGCCCCAAGGCTTTGCAGGTGGCCCCCGAAGTCCCCAAGCAGGTGCTGCGCTCGCCGCTGTCCAGCTCGGAAAAGCTGGTGATCATCGGCGCTTCCACCGGCGGCACGGAAGCCATCCGCCACGTCCTGCAGCCCTTGCCGCCGGATAGCCCGGCCATCCTGATCACGCAGCACATGCCGGCGGGTTTCACGCGTTCGTTCGCGCAGCGCCTGGACTCCCTGTGCAGCCTGACGGTACGCGAAGCCACGCATGGCGAACGCGTGCTGCCCGGACACGTCTACCTGGCGCCGGGTGGCGATTGCCATATGCGGCTGGGCCGCAGCGGCGCGAACTACATCGTCGAGCTCGATCCTTCCGAGCCAGTCAACCGCCATCGGCCTTCGGTGGACGTGTTGTTCCATTCGGTGGCGGTATCGGCCGGGCGCAACGCCGTGGGCGTCATCCTGACCGGGATGGGCAAGGACGGCGCGGCGGGCATGCTGGAAATGAAGCGCGCGGGGGCCCGCACCCTGGCGCAGGACGAAGCGAGCTGCGTGGTGTTCGGCATGCCGCGCGAGGCGATCGCGCTGGGCGCCGCCGACGAAATCGTGCCGCTGGGCGCAATGAGCGAACGTATCCTGGCCAACGCCGGAGACCGTGGACACCGCGTATGATGCCGGGCGCCCAGCGTCCCGGTGGAGAATGAATTTTTTGGAGTCGATGAAATGGTTGACAAGAATTTGAAGATTTTGGTGGTTGACGATTTCCCGACCATGCGTCGCATCGTCCGCAACCTGCTCAAGGAATTGGGGTTCGAGAACGTCGACGAAGCCGAGGACGGTCAGATGGCATTGGACAAGCTGCGTACCGGCGGCTTCCAGTTCGTGGTGTCGGACTGGAACATGCCCAACCTGGATGGACTTTCCATGCTGCAGCAGATCCGCGCGGACGCCAATCTCTCCAAGCTGCCCGTGCTGATGGTGACGGCCGAAGCCAAGAAGGAAAACATCGTCGCGGCCGCGCAGGCCGGCGCGAACGGCTACGTGGTCAAGCCCTTCACCGCTGCCACGCTGGAAGAGAAGCTGACCAAGATTTTCGAGAAACTCGGCGGCTGAGGATGCCATGGAAGCCACGCAAAGCCCGAACAGCGATCCCGGCGAACTGATCCATCGCATCGCGTCCCTGACCCGCATGCTGCGCGACAGCATGAAGGAGCTGGGGCTGGACCAGGCGATCAAGGATGCGGCGGAAGCCATCCCCGACGCGCGCGACCGCCTGCGCTATGTAGCGCAGATGACGGAACAGGCCGCCCACCGGGTGCTGAACGCCATCGACCAGGCCCAGCCCATCCAGGACGGCATGGCCAAGAGCGCGCAGGCGCTCGACGCGCGCTGGAACGAGTGGTTCGACAAGCCCGTGGAGCTGGCGGATGCCCGCGAGCTGGTCAAGGACACCCGCGCTTTCCTGCAGGAAGTGCCCAGGCAGACGCAGGCGACGTCGTCCAAGCTGCTGGAAATCATGATGGCGCAGGATTTCCAGGATCTGACTGGCCAGGTCATCATGAAGATGATGGACGTGGTGGGAGCGATCGAGAAGGAATTGCTCCAGGTGCTGATCGACAGCGTCCCGACCGAGCGCCGCGACGAGGCGAACTCGCTGCTGAACGGCCCGCAGGTGAATCCGACCGGCAAGGCGGATGTCGTCACCAGCCAGGACCAGGTCGACGATCTTCTGGCCAGCCTGGGGTTCTAGGCCCACCCCCGAAGCGCTGCGCGTCGGGGGGATTACCACTGGATGGTATCCCTATGGGGAAAAAGCGCCGCTTTCCCCGGCTTGATCGCGGATTCGCTTTTCGCTGCTTTTCCTAAAATTTCGTTGCCACGGCTTGTTTATCCGAAAGGAGGCTCTCGAGAGAGCGCCAGCAGGCCTGGCCGACGTCCGGAACAGCGCGCAGTATGGCCGAAGATAGCGATCTCGAAAAAACCGAAGCCGCCTCACCCCGGCGCCTTGAAAAGGCGCGCGAGGACGGGCAGGTACCCCGCTCGCGGGAGCTCAGCACCTTTCTGGTGCTGGCCACCGGCGTGGCGATCCTGTGGGGCGGCGGCGCTTACATCTACGGTTCGCTGAACGGCATCATGCGCCACGCGTTGGGTTTCGAGCCCAACCTGAGCCGCGACACCAACGTCATGATCGCCAGCGCGGTCGCCAACGGCTGGCAAGCCCTCTTGATGCTTTTGCCCATCCTGGTCCTGCTGGCCATCGCCGGCATCGCCGCCGGCTTGGCGCTGGGCGGCCTGGTGTGGTCCGGCAAGCCCCTGGAATTCAATCTCGGCAAGCTCAATCCGCTGTCCGGCCTGGGCCGCATGTTCTCCTGGCAGACGGCCGTGGAGCTGACCAAGGCCGTCTTCAAGGCGCTGCTGGTGGGGGGCGTGGGCGCCGCCGCGATCTGGAGCTACCACGACGATCTGATCGGCCTGATGCACGCCGCGCCTGCGGCGGCGCTGGCTCGCATGCTGAACATCGTCGGACTGATCTGCGCGCTGGTGGTGGGCGCGCTGCTGCTCATCGCTTTGATGGACGTGCCCTGGCAGATCTTCAGCCATGCCAAGAAATTGCGCATGAGCAAGGAAGACCTGAAGCAGGAATTCAAGGAAAGCGAAGGCGACCCGATGATCAAGGCGCGCATGCGGCAGTTGCAGCGCCAGGCGGCGCGCCGCCGCATGATGGCCGAAGTGCCCAAGGCCGACGTGGTCGTCACCAACCCGACGCATTACGCCGTCGCCCTGCGCTACAGCGACGGCGACATGGCCGCGCCGCGCGTGGTGGCCAAGGGCATGGGCGAGATCGCCGCGCGCATCCGCGAGCTGGCGCAGGAAAACCGCGTGCCGATGCTGGAGGCGCCGCCGCTGGCGCGCGCCCTGTACCGCCACGTCGAACTGGGGCAGGAAATTCCCGCCACCCTGTACACCGCCGTCGCCGAGGTGCTGGCATGGGTGTTCCAGCTGCGCTCCTGGCGTCCGGGCTGGGCGCCGCCGGTGGCGCCGACGAATCTGCCGGTGCCTGACGGGATGGACCCGCAGGCCGGGCTGGCGGCCGCCCCGGCCGCCCCGGCCCCTGAAGGAGCTTAAGGAATGGCCGCGTTGATCGCGATGTTCAAGAATAACGGTGGCGCGCAGGCACGAATGCTTGCCGGCCCGTTGCTGATCGTGCTGGTCCTGGGGATGATGATCCTGCCGTTGCCGGCGTTCATCCTGGACCTGCTGTTCACGTTCAACATCTCGCTGTCGATCATGATCCTGCTGGTCGCCATGTTCACGCGCAAGCCGCTGGACTTCGCGGCTTTTCCGTCCGTGCTGCTGTTCGCCACGCTGTTGCGGCTGTCGCTGAACGTGGCATCGACCCGCGTCGTCCTGCTGAACGGCCATACCGGTCCCGACGCCGCCGGCAAGGTCATCGAGGCGTTCGGCCACTTCCTGGTGGGCGGCAATTTCGCCATCGGCATCATCCTGTTCGCGATCCTGACGATCATCAACTTCATCGTCATCACAAAGGGCGCCGGCCGGATCGCCGAAGTCGGCGCGCGATTCACCCTGGACGCGATGCCCGGCAAGCAGATGGCCATCGACGCGGACCTGAACGCCGGCCTCATCCGCGAGGATGAAGCACGCAAGCGCCGCAGCGAGGTCGCGCAGGAAGCCGATTTCTACGGGTCCATGGACGGCGCCAGCAAGTTCGTGCGCGGCGACGCGGTCGCCGGCCTGCTGATCATGGCGATCAACATCATCGGCGGCCTGATCGTGGGCGTGGCGCAACACGGCCTGTCCATAGGCGACTCGGCACGGGTGTATACGCTGTTGACCATCGGCGACGGCCTGGTGGCACAGATCCCGGCGCTCATCATTTCCACGGCCGCCGGCGCGGTCGTCTCGCGGGTGTCGAGCGAGCAGGACATCGGCCAGCAGATCATCGGCCAGCTGTTTTCCAATCCCGCCGTGCTGTTCCTGACCGCGGGCATCATCGGCGTGATGGGCCTGATCCCCAACATGCCGCACGTGGCCTTCCTGGCGCTGGCCGCCGTGTTCGCCACCGGCGGCTACATGCTGCAGAAAAAGCAGGCGCGCGAAGCCGCCGAGAAGACGCGCGCGCCTTCGCCGGCGCAGGAACAGGCCAAGATCGCCGCCGCGGAGGCCAGCTGGGAAGACGTGTCCATGGTCGACCAGCTTGGCCTGGAAGTGGGCTACCGCCTGATCCCCCTGGTCGATCACTCGCAGAACGGCGAGCTGTTGCATCGCGTGCGCAGCCTGCGCAAGAAATTCGCGCAGGACGTGGGCTTTCTGCCGCCGGTCGTCCACATCCGCGACAACCTGGAGCTCAAGCCCAACGACTACGTCATCCTGCTGTCCGGGGTGGAGGTGGGCCGCGGCGTGGCCATGCCTGGCCAGTGGCTGGCCATCGATCCGGGCGGCGTGACAATCAAGCTGAAGGGCACGCCGACCACCGATCCGGCCTTCGGAC
Source organism: Bordetella genomosp. 8 (assembly GCF_002119685.1). Lineage (NCBI taxonomy): Bacteria > Pseudomonadati > Pseudomonadota > Betaproteobacteria > Burkholderiales > Alcaligenaceae > Bordetella > Bordetella genomosp. 8. Next base: position 2,603,473 of record NZ_CP021108.1, read on the forward strand.
TGCCGGCGGTGTGGATCGATGCCTCGTTGCGCGACCAGGCCCAGGTGGCGGGCTACACGGTGGTGGATGCCAGCACCGTGGTCGCCACGCATTTGAACCACCTGATGCACCGCCATGGCTCCCAGCTGCTGGGCCGCCAGGAAGTGCAGCAGCTGCTGGACCGCATCGCCCGCGAAGCGCCCAAGCTGGTCGAGGACCTGGTGCCGAAGACCATTTCGCTCACCGTGCTGCAGAAGGTGCTGCAGGGGCTGTTGAGCGAAGAGGTGCCGATCCGCGATATGCGTTCCATCGTCGACACCATGTCCGAGCACGCGCCGCGCCTGTCGGCCTTGAACGCCACCACGGGTGGACAGCCGGAGGTGGGCGAGCTGATCGCGCTGGTGCGGCGCGCGCTGGGCCGCGCGATTACGCAGCAATGGTTCCCGGGCGACGGGGAAGTCCGTGTCATCGGGCTGGATGTTCGCCTGGAGCGCGTACTGTCGCAGGCCATCGGCACCAGCGGCGTGCTGGAGCCGGGCCTGGCCGATACGCTGCTGCGCGAGGCGCGCGCCGCGGTGGGTCGCCAGGAAGCCCTGGGCAATGCGCCGGTCCTGGTGGTGTCGCCGGTCCTGCGTCCGGCGCTGTCCCGTTTCCTACGCCACCACGTGCCGCAACTGGGCGTGCTGGCGAATACCGAAATTCCAGATGAACGCATCGTGCGCGTCACGGCGCTGATCGGGGGTAACACGTGAAGATCACCCGCTTTTTTGGGACGACGCACCGCGAGGTGATGCGCGAGGTGCGCATGGCCCTCGGGCCGGATGCGCTGATCATTTCCAGCCGCAGCATGGATGGCGGCATCGAAGTGATGGCCACGGATCCGTCGGCCATCGACGACGAAGGCAGGATCGTTTTCCAGGAGCCGGAAACCGTTGTCGCCGAGTCCGCCGCGTCCCTTGCGGCGCCGCCCGTTCCGGTCATCGAACAGCCGGCCTACGCCCGAGCCTACGCCGCGGAGACACCCGCCGCGCCGCCGCGCGCGCCCGTCGCGCCGCCGCCTCCGGCCGGCCCGGCGGACCACACCTTCGCGCTGGTCGACGAAGATAGCTCCCAATACCAGCCGCTGGGCTCTGGCACGCCTGACGTGACGCAGATGACCGAGGCGCTCAACGCGCTGCGCGGCGCGTTGGAAACCCGCATAGACGGCCTGATGTGGGGCAAGGGCCTGAGCCGCGAACCGGTGCCGACCACGCTGTTCCGCACCTTGATGGAAGCCGGCTTCAGCGCCGGCCTGGTCCGCGCCATGCTCTCGCGCCTGCCGCCGCGGATGACCTTCGCGGCCGCCATGAACTGGGCGCGCAATGAACTGATCAAGCACCTGCCCGTCATCGGCGACGAAGACGAACTGCTGGGCAGCGGCGGCGTATTCGCGCTGGTCGGCCCGACCGGGGTCGGCAAGACCACCACGCTGGCCAAGCTGGCCGCCCGCTGCGTGGAGCGCGTGGGCCGCGACCAGGTCGCCATGCTGACCACCGACAATTTCCGTATCGGCGCCCACGAGCAATTGCAGATCTACGGCCGCCTGATGGGCGTGCCCACGCGCTCCGTGCGCGACGTCGGCCAACTGCGCGAAACCCTGGCCGAGCTGGGCGCGCGCAGGATCATCCTGATCGACACGACGGGGATCAGCCAGCGCGACCGGCACGTCGCCGAACAGGCCGCCATGCTGTGCGGCGCCGGCCGGCCGGTGCAGCGCCTGGTCGTGCTGAACGCGGCCAGCCAGGGCGACACGCTGGACGAAGTGGCGCACGCCTACCGCAACGGCGCCGACGAAGACGTGCGCGGCTGCATCATCACCAAGATCGACGAAGCCTCGCGTTATGCCGCGGCGCTCGACACCGCCATACGCCACCGCCTGCCGATCCACTACGTCTCGCGCGGCCAGCGCGTGCCGGAGCACATGGAAGTGCCGACGGCCGCCGAGCTGGTGGACGGCGCCTTCGCCTGCCTGCGCCGGCCTGCCTTGTACGCCCCCAGCGAAGCCGACCTGGCGGCGCTCTGGTCGGCGTCGCGCGAAGAGGCCGGCGGCCTGCTCGGCATGGACCCCGTGCGTCGGCGGCAACTGCTGGCGTCGGCCATGCTGCGTCCGCAGGGTGCCAACGCCGAAACCGAACAGAATATGGATGCGGCGCTGGCCTGGATCAATACCGATCCGGCCTGCGTACAGGCACGCGAACTGTGGCGGGGCCTGAGCGGCGGCCAGACCTTGCCCACGCCGTCGTTGTCGCGCATGCCCCTGGACATGGTCCGCGCCGAATTTTCCGCGACCTGCTCCAGGCACCTGCTGGTGCTGCACGGACAGATCGCCATGAGCGGCCCCGGCATGCCCGGCGGCACGCTGGCGTCTTCTCTGCTGATGAGCGACCGCGGCGCCGCGCTGGCCGCGCCTGTGCAGCAGCTGATGCTGGAACACGGCACCGTTTCCAGCATCGACAGCGGCGCCAGGCCGGCCGCCAACGTGGCCGACGCGCTGGTCGCGCGAGCGGACTGGCTGCAGGCCGCGCTCAAGCCGCTACCCGTCGTGCACCTGATCGCCGCCGGTACCGCGGCCCTCTGGCAATCCTTGTCCGCGCAGGGCATGGACTGGATGTCCCGTTGCACGGGCGCGTTCCGCGTGGTCCAGGACGAAACGCCGACCACCTTGCAGGCCATCGGCAAGACGCTGGGCTATGTCCCGGTGGGCGAGGCCGGCGACATGGTGGGCCTGACGCACATGGCGGGCGACAAACTCGTCCCGTTGCGCCTGTGGGCAGCGGGCACCGAGGTCACGCAGGCGGCGCGCGGCGCGGACACGGCGCCGCTGCGCGCCGTATGCGCCAAGCTGATCGACCCGTCCGGACGTGTGGTGCAGCAGGTCTATGGCCTGACCAACGTGGGCGTGGCCCATGCCGACGCGGCCACCATCGCGCGCTGGCTGGTCCTGCACGATCATGCCAAGGGCGCTTTCCGCTACATGGCGCATTCCTGGCAGCCCTTGACTGGCGCCAGCATGGGCGACGACTCTACCCTGCGCCAGGTGCTGATGGCCGGGCAGATGGGCGCCGCGTGCTGGCAACTGGCCCACGCGCCTTCGGCGTCCGTCATGCGCAAGCTGCTGCAGGACCTGATGGGGCCGGAGCGCAAGCTCCCCGCGCGCCTGGTGCCGCCGGCCTTGCTGCGCTTCCTGGCCATGGTGGAAATGGCGGGTGAGGGCGGCGCGGCCTGACCCGCCGCCGTCGAACAAAAAGGCCGGCATGTGCCGGCCTTTTTGTTTCAGCGATCGCTACCGTCAGGTCGCGATGATGGTCTTGCCCGTGTTGCCCTGGCGCGCACGGCCGTTGGGTTCGTACAGGCTGGACCGTTTGGTCAGGGACTGCAGCGCGTCCAGCGCTTCCTCGGTATAGCGCAGGTGCATATCGATCAGCGCGCCGTTGCGGTCGTTGATGCCCGCGGCGGCGGCGCAGCGGTCGAGCAGCTGGCGCCAGGTCCCGGCGATTTCCGGGTGCTGCGCGGCGGCTTCGGTGGTGCCGTCGTGCCCCGGACCGAAACCGAGCTCGGCGAGCAGGGCGTCGCGCCGTTCGCTCAGTTCATGCAGCCGCGCGGCGATCCCGTTCTTCGAAACGGTGATCTGGTTCAATGCATTGAAGGACTGGCGCTCCGTCAGGGCGACCGTTTCGGAACCGAGCAGCTCGGCGAATTCGGCGACCACCGCATCTTCTTCCCGCAGGCAGGCGTGCAGCTTTTCCGTGGCACTCATGACGCTCACTTCAACAGTTCCTGGGCGCTGGCGATCAGGCCATCGGCGATTTTGGTGGGATCGATCTTGAGCTGGCCGGCCGCGATGGCGTCGCGGATGGCCTGGACCTTGGCGGTATCGATGTCGCCGGCGCCGTTCTGCAGGTCGATCAGCTTGCGGGACATGGGGCTCAGGTCCACCTGTGCGCTGCTCGACCCGCCGCCGGCGACGCCGCCATAGGCCTGGGCGACCGCGCTGCGCGCGCCCGTGGTCTCCGCGGGGGTGGTCGAAGGCCGGGTAGTCGAGGAATTGATCTTCACGTCAAAATCCCGCCGGAACGGGCTCCTGGCTGTGCGGGCGGAAGCGCCTGCGTATGTCCCTGTAACGGCATCGGCGCCCCAAACTTTAGGGCGGGCTTGCGGGACGGGTTCCCCAGTTTACCGGCCTGGGCCTCGGCCGCCAAAATGGCCGATCGGCGGCCAACGTGCCCGCATATGTTCAGAATAATGTCAGGATTCGCCATTTTTATAGCGGTACTTCCACGATGCCGGTGGGCTGCAGGATGCCGCTGACGACCTGGCCGGAGGACGTCTTGACTTCCACCGTCGACCCCGGCGTGGCGTTCTGCATCACCTGGCCTTCGCTGCTGACCACGAAACCCGCGCCGCGCGCCGTGATGCGCACCGTCTGCCCGCGCTGCACCGAGCCGGCGCTGCGCAGGTTGTTGGCCCGCACGGGTTGCCCCATGCCGACGCGGTAGCCCACGGTCATGCCGATCACGCTCTGGGGATCGGTGATGGCGCCCGGGGGAAGGTTGATCAGGTCGCCGTCGCGCGGCGCCAGGTCTTCCATGCGCAGGGTCTCGCCCGCATTGATGGGACGCGCGGCCACGTAGTACTGGCCAGGCAGGCTGACGGTGGCCTGCACATACACATTCCACGGCTTGGGAGAAGCGCAGCGCACCCCGACGCTCATGCGGGCACGCGGCCGCATCGGCCCGGCCATCGAGGCGGTCAGGGCGTCGCAGGCGGGCAGGCGTTCCGTGTGCACCTCGTCCATCTGGATGTTGGGCTGCGCCGGCAGCGATGCCAGCTGCTGCAACAGATAGTTCTGCGCGACCTGCTGGACCGCCGCGGGATCCTGCGGCCGATCGACCGCCTGGGCCTGGGCGCGCGCGGCGCCGGGCAGGGTGCCCAGCGCGGCGAGCGCCAGGGCAAGGATCGGAATACGTCGGATCATGGGCATGGACGGAATTGTAGAAGTCCGGGCGCATAAGCAATACCCGAATTGGCGGACGAATAGTCGGTTATTTGGATGATTGTGCGTTGCCCGCCGCACCTATGATTCCTTCCGTGCCGAAAGGTCCGCCCCGCAGCGCCGTTCCGCAAGGAGCGCGCGCCATTCGCCTTGGGGTTGGCCCGTACGCACCGGCCCGGCAACCGCCCGGCTGGATGGCCGCATGGCCCCGTACGACCAGGGACGCGACCCGGAATGATAGACCGCCTCAGCCAGGATCTTGGCTTTTTCCAGCAATCGCTGGGCCTGCGCGCGCAGCGCCAGGAAGTCCTGTCGGCCAACATCGCCAATGCCGATACGCCCAACTTCAAGGCGCGCGACTTCGATTTCCGCTCGGCGCTGGAAGGCGCGATGGGCTCGAACCTGAACCTGCCGGCGGTGAGCCTGTCGCTGACTTCGCCGCGCCACATTCCGGCGCAGGGCCCGACCCAGCCGACGGTGGACCTGCTGTACCGCAATCCGTACCAGGCCAGCCTGGACGGCAATACCGTGGACATGGACGGCGAGCGGGTGCGCTTCGCCGACAACACGCTGCATTACCAGAGCACCTCCACCGTCCTGACCTCCAAGATCAAGGACATGCTGCTGGCCATCTCCGAATAACGCGGAAACGGGATAGACCATGGGTTTGTTGAGCATTTTCGATATCGCGGGTTCGGCGCTGACGGCGCAGTCGCAGCGCATGAACGTGGCGGCCAGCAACCTGGCCAACGCCGATAGCGCCGTCGGTCCCGACGGCCAGCCGTACCGGGCCCGCCAGGTGGTTTTCCAGGTGAATCCGTCGCAAGGCCAGATGACCGGCGCCGAAATCGGCGGCGTGCGCGTGGCCGGCATCGTGCAGAGCGATGCGCCGATGAAGCGCCTGTTCGATCCGTCCAACCCGCTGGCCGACAACCAGGGCTACGTCACCATGCCCAACGTCGACCCGGTTGCCGAAACGGTGAACATGATTTCGGCGTCGCGTTCGTACCAGGCCAACGTCGAAGTGCTGAACACGGCCAAGACGTTGATGCAGAAAACCTTGCAGATCGGCCAGTAGCGCGACCCGCGCGGCGATCCCGGATACCGGAGTCTTGCATGACCACCACCAGTAACGTCAACAACAGCAACAACACCGCCAACACCGCCAACACGGCGACTTCGGGCGGCGCGTCCAGTGCGCAGTCCCTGCAGGACCAGTTCCTGACGCTGCTGGTTGCCCAGTTGAACAACCAGGATCCGCTCAATCCGATGGACAACTACCAGTTGACCTCGCAATTGGCGCAGATCTCCACCGTGCAGGGCGTGCAGGACTTGAAGAGCGTCCTGCAGACCATCAGCAGCCAGGTCGACCTGGGCCAGTCGATGGACGCCGTGTCCATGATAGGCAAGCAGGTGCTTTTCCCGGGCGACTCGCTGAAGGTCGATACCGATGCCACCGGCACGCGCGTCATGACGCCGATCGGCATCGACGTGCAGAACGACGCGCACGACGTCTCGATCAAGGTCCTGGACAGCACGGGCCGCGTGGTCCGCTCCATGGACCTGGGCGCGCAGGACGCCGGCGTCATCATGCCGTCGTGGGATGGCAAGGACGACACGGGCAACGCGGTGCCGGACGGCAAGTACACGTTCACCGTCAAGGCGACCGATGCGAACGGCAACGCCGTTACGGCCGAGGCGCTCACCTACGGCCAGGTGGGCGGGGTTTCGTACGGGACGCAGGGCGTGCGGCTGGACGTGGGCCTGGCCGGCCAGGTCAGCCTGCTGGATGTGCGCAAGGTTTTGGGTACCTGATAGACAGCGGCGGCCTCGGCCGCCCTTTGCCGGTCTTCCGGCTTCCATCAATTTTCTGAAAAAAGCGAGAGAACATGGGCTTCGGACAAGGACTTAGCGGCCTGGATGCCGCGTCGCAGAATCTGGACGTGATCGGCAACAACATCGCCAACGCCAATACGGTGGGTTTCAAGTCCGCCACGGCCACGTTCGCCGACATCTACGCCACGTCGCGCGTAGGCCTGGGCGTGAAGGTCGCCTCGATCGACCAGCGCTTCACGGTGGGCAACGTGACCTCCACCGGCGGCCAGTACGACCTGGCCATCGACGGCGCCAACGGGTTCTTCCGCATGGTCGACGGCAGCGGGGCGGTTTCCTATACCCGCAACGGCCAGTTCGGCATCGACAAGGACAACAACATCATCAATGCCGCAGGCCAGCAATTGACCGGCTATGGTCCGGGCGGCATCGGTACCGCGCCCGTCCCGCTGTCGCTGCCCACGGCCAATATCGCGCCGGCGGCGACGACCAAGTCCGGCTTCACGGCCAACCTGAACGCCAATGCGACCGTGATTCCCACGACGACGGCCTTCGATCCGGCCAATACCGCGACCTATACGGATTCGCAGCCGATGACGGTGTACGACTCGCTGGGCAACTCGCACCAACTGACCACGTATTTCGCCAAGCGCCCCGGCGTTGCCGGTCCCCCGGCCACCAGCGTGTACGACGTGTACTACACGCTGGACGGCGCCGCGATGGCGCCCACCACGCCGCCGGACGCCACGACCACGCCGGCCACGCCGTGGGGCGGCGCGACCCAGTTGACCTTCGACACCTCGGGGCGCCTGCTCAATAATCCGCCCACGGTGAACCTGTCGTTTGCCACGCCCGGCGGCACGGGTTCGCCCGCGGCCCCGCTGGCCATCGCGATGGACTACACGGGCACCTCGCAGTTCGGCGGCGACTTCTCCGCCGGCTTCACCCCGGACGGCAACACCACCGGCGAGTTCAGCAGCATCAGCTTCGGCAAGGATGGCAGCATCATCGCCAACTACACCAACGGCAAGACGCAGACCGTCGGCACCGTGGCGCTGGCCAGCTTCAACAACGTCAACGGCCTGCAGCCCATCGGCGACAACGCCTGGAGCGAAACGTCGGAATCCGGCCAGGCCGTGCTCGGCCAGCCGGGCACCAACGGGCTCGCCAGCCTGCAAGGTCAGGCGGTGGAAGCCTCCAACGTCAACCTGAGCACCGAACTGGTCAACATGATCGTGGCGCAGCGCACCTACCAGGCCAACACGAACACGATCAAGACGCAGGACCAGGTGTTGCAGTCGCTGCTGGCCATTCAGTAAGCGCGACGGTAAACGGAACCCAGGCAGGATAGGCAGGCATGGATCGAGTCATTTACACCGCGATGAACGGCGCTGTTCGCATCAACGAGGAACAGGCCGTTCTGACCAACAACATGGCCAACGTGAATACGCCCGGGTTCCGGGCGCAGATGGCCATGTACCGGTCGGTGCCGGTCAACGACGGCACCAGCCTGCCCACTCGCGTTTCCACCGTCGCCGCCACGCCCCGCAACGATTTCGCGCCAGGCGTGATGGATGCCACCGGGCGCGACCTGGACATCGCCGTGACCGGCGATGGCTGGATCGCGGTGCAGACGCCGCAGGGCGAGGCCTACACGCGCGCTGGCGATCTGCAGGTCGGCGTCAACGGCCTGCTGCAGACGGCCCAGGGCATGCCGGTGCTGTCCAACCAGAACGGCCCCATCGACGTCCCGCCCAACGCGACGCTGACCATTGCGTCGGACGGCACGATCACGGCCATCGGCGCCGGCGACCCGCCCAACACCATCCTCAACCTGGGGACCATCAAGCTGGTCAGTCCGCCGCTGGCCTCGCTGGTGCACGGCGACGACGGCGTGTTCCGCCGCGTCGCGGCCAATGGCCAGCCGGCGCCGGCCATGCCCGCCGATCCGACCTTGCGCGTGATGCCCGGCGTGCTGGAAGGCAGCAATGCCAACGCCGCGTCCTCCATGGTCGGCATGATCGAGAATTCGCGGCGTTTCGAGATGCAGATGCAGGTCATCCGCGACGCGCAGACCAACGAGGACAAGGCCAACACCTTGCTCTCCGTCGGCTAAGTATTTCAGCAAAGCATATATCGTGACGCGGCTTTCGCGCCGCGCACCCAGGAGCCCTAAACACCATGCTACGTTCGCTGTGGATCGCCAAGACCGGCCTGGAAGGCCAGCAGACTTCGCTGGACGTCATTTCCAACAACCTGGCCAACGTCAACACCAATGGCTTCAAGCGCGGCCGGGCCGTGTTCCAGGACCTCATGTACCAGACGCTGCGCCAGCCCGGCGCGCAGGTCGGCGACGCGAACCAGCTGCCGTCGGGCCTGCAACTGGGCACCGGTACGCGCGTGGCCGCCACGGAACGCCTGCACACCGAAGGCAACCTGACCAACACCAGCGATCCCATGGACATCGCGATCCAGGGGCAGGGTTTCCTGAACGTCCAGCTGCCTGACGGCACGGACGCCTATACGCGCGACGGGTCGCTGCAGGTCGACCAGAACGGCCAGCTGACCACCGCCGGCGGCCTGGTGATCCAGCCGCCCATCAACGTGCCCAACAATGCGCTGTCGCTGACCATCGGCAAGGACGGCACCGTTTCGGTGACCCAGCCCGCCGCGCCCGGCACCAACGTGCAGATCGGCCAATTGCAGCTGGCCAATTTCATCAATCCCAACGGATTGCAGGCGGTCGGCGATAACCTGTACCTGGAAACGGACGCCTCGGGCGCGCCCAACATCGGCCAACCCACGGTGGACGGCCTGGGCAGCATCCTGCAGCAGTACGTCGAAACCTCCAACGTCAATGTCGCGGAGGAACTGGTGAACATGATCACCACCCAACGCGCCTACGAAATGAACAGCAAGGCAGTCGAAACGTCCGACCAGATGCTCGCCCGCCTGACCCAGCTTTGATGAAACGACCCATGCGCGCCGTGCTTTTCCTTCGTTCCGTGTTTTTCCTGGCGGTGGGCAAACCGGCCTGGCGCGGCGTGGCGGCGTCTTTCCTGTTGACCGCCGGACTGGCGGGTTGTTCGCTGGTGCCGCCCGAGCCGGTCGTGCTGGGGCCGACCACGGCCATGCCGCCCATGCCCACGGCGCCGACGCCCGTGCCGGATGGGTCCATCTACCAGCCCACCGTCTACGGCAACTACCCGCTGTTCGAGGATCGCCGTCCGCGCAACGTCGGCGACGTCGTGACGGTGGTGCTTGAAGAAAGAACCGCAGCCGCCAAGAACGTCGCGACCAATACGACGCGCACGTCCAGCACCGACAATTCCATCGCCGCTTCGCCGGGTTTCCTGGGCAGTTGGTTCAACGCCAAGCTCGATACGAATACCACCGGCAGCAATGTGAACAAGGGCGCGGGCGACAGCAGCGCCAACAATACCTTCACGGGCGTGCTGACGACCACGGTGGTCGGCGTCCTGCCGAATGGCAACCTGCAGGTGGCCGGCGAAAAGCAGATCGCGATCAATCGCGGCAGCGAATACATCCGTTTCTCCGGCGTGGTGGACCCGCGCTCGGTGACCGGGGTGAATACCGTGTCATCGACCCAGGTGGCCGACGCGCGCATCGAGTACCGCAGCAAGGGCGTCATGGACGAAGTCCAGACCATGGGCTGGCTGCAGCGCTTCTTCCTGATCGCGAACCCGTTCTAATTCCGATATGACTTATCTCACAGCCTATCCCGACGCGCTCCGCCGCCTGGCGGGGGCGCTGCTGGCGGGCGTGCTGCTGGCCGCGGCCGGCCTGGCGCATGCCGAGCGGCTGAAGGACCTGGCCAGCATCCAGGGCGTGCGGGGCAACCAGTTGATCGGCTACGGCCTCGTGGTCGGCCTGGACGGGACCGGCGACCAGGTGCGCCAGGCGCCGTTCACCCAGCAGAGCGTCACGAACATGCTGTCGCAGCTGGGCGTGACCATGCCGAACAACAGCAATATGCAGCTCAAGAACGTCGCGGCGGTCATGGTGACCATGAGCCTGCCGGCGTTCTCGCGGCCCGGGCAGACCTTCGACGTCAACGTGTCGTCGATGGGCAACGCCAAGAGCCTGCGTGGCGGCACCCTGTTGCTGACGCCGATGAAGGGCGCCGATGGCCAGGTCTATGCCCTGGCCCAGGGCAATATCCTGGTCGGTGGCGCGGGTGCGTCCGCCGGCGGATCGAGCGTGCAGATCAACCAGTTGAACGGCGGCCGCATCAGCAACGGCGCCGTCGTCGAGCGCGGCGTGCCAACGACCTTCGCGCGCAACGGCAATATGTTCGTGGAGCTGAACGAGCTGGATTTCGGCACCGCTCAGAACGTCGCGGCCGCCTTGAACCGGCATTTCGGCGGCGGCGTGTCGCAGGTCGTCGACGGCCGGACGATACGCGTGCAGGCGCCCACCGATCCGGCCGCTCAGGCCGCCTTCATTTCGCAGATGGAAAACCTGCAGGTGACGCGCGCGCCGGCCACCGCCAAGGTCATCGTCAACGCCCGTACCGGTTCGGTGGTGATGAACCGCACCGTGATGCTGGAAGAATCCGCCGTCGCCCATGGCAACCTGTCGGTGGTGGTCAACCAGACCAATGCGGTGTCACAGCCCAACACCCCGTTCGGCGGCGGCCAGACCGTCGTGGTGCCGAACACGCAGATCGACGTCCGCCAGGAAAACGGCTCCCTGCAGCACGTGCGCACCAGCGCCAACCTGGCCGACGTGGTGCGGGCGCTCAACGCCCTGGGCGCCACGCCGCAGGATCTGCTGGCCATCCTGCAAGCCATGCAGACGGCCGGCGCCTTGCGCGCCGAGCTGGAGATCATCTAAGCCATGGCGCTCGGCTCCTCCCACACCGCAGGCGCCGGCCAGCCCTCCATTTTCGATTTCGGCTCGCTGTCCAGCCTGCATCGCGACGTGACCACCCAGCCGGGCTCCGCCGAGAAGCAGGCCGAGGTGGCGCGCCAGTTCGAAGCCGTCTACATCCAGATGCTGCTCAAGCAGATGCGCCAGGCCACCATGAAAAGCGGCCTGCTCGATTCCAACGAGTCGCAGATGATGCAATCCATGGCCGACCAGCAGCTGGCGCTGCAACTGGCCAATCCCGGCATCGGGCTGGCGCAGTCGCTGCTGAAGCAGATGCAGGCTAACCTGCCCGGGGCTAACCAGCCCGCCGCCGGACAGGATGGCGCGGCGCAGGACGGCGGCGCCCAGGATGGCGCCCAGGCCATGAAGCCCCTGGACCTGGCCGCCCGCACGGTGACCTCCGGATCGTCGAACCCGGAAATCGCCGCCCTGCTGCGCGTGCTGCGGCGGGGCGGGGCATCCGACCGCGCTTTGGCCGCGGCGGAGGGCGCGCCCGACCATGTGGTGGACTTCGTCGCCCAGATGGCGCCGGCCGCGAAAGCCGCGGAACGCCAGAGCGGCGTGCCGGCCCGCCTGATCCTGGGCCAGGCCGCCCTGGAATCCGGCTGGGGCCAGCGCGAGATCCGTTACCCCGACGGCCGCACCAGCTACAACCTGTTCGGCATCAAGGCCGGCGACAGCTGGAAGGGCAAAACGGTCAATGTCCTGACCACCGAATACGAGAACGGCACGCCACGCAAGGTCACGCAGGCGTTCCGCGCCTACAACTCCTACGAGGAATCCTTCGCCGACTACGCGCGCCTGCTGGGCACCAATCCGCGCTACGACGCGGTCGCCGACGCGCGCGACGAAATCGACGCGGCCCGCCGCATCCAGGCAGCCGGCTATGCCACCGACCCCCGTTACGCGGACAAGCTGATCGGCGTCATGGGACAGCTGCAGGGCGCCGGGCGGCTGGCCAAGGTGTCCGACGCGACCGGCCTGGACGGCAAGGCAGAGCTGCTGGGCAGTGATTTCGAGGGCGCCGGAGACCCCTAGGACAGGGAAACGCGGCGGCCGCACTGCCGGCGCCGAGCATCACCTTGCATTTCATTAAGTTTCGAACGCGCTTGCCGTTAAGCCAATATCCAGACGTTTCAACACGGTTATTCGAGAGGCATCCCGACCATGAGTTTGTACAGCCTGGGCCTGAGTGGTCTGAATGCGGCGCAAGCGGGGTTGACCACCACCGGCCATAACATCGACAACTCCACGACGGACGGCTACAACCGCCAGCGCGTGCTGACGTCGACGGCGGGCTCGACGCCCAGTTCGGCCGGCTTCTACGGCCGTGGGGTGCAGGTCGACACGGTGCAGCGCCAGTACGACAGCTTCCTGTACAAGCAACTGGTCGGCTCGCAGAGCACCAGCTCCTCGTACTCGACCTACCTGGACCAGGTCACCCAGATCGACAACATGATGGGTGACGAGACAGTGGGCATCTCCCCGGCGCTGGCGGATTTCTTCGCCAGCGTGAATGCCGTGGCCAGCAAGCCGGCGGATGCCGCCACGCGGCAGGACCTGATCGGCAAGGGCCAGGCCCTGGTATCGCAGATCAATTCCGCCTATCAGGACCTGCAGACCCAGCGCGACGGCCTGAACCAGCAGATCAGCCAGACGGTCAATTCCGTCAACGGTTACCTGAACCAGATCAACAAGCTGAACCAGGAAATCGTGGTGGCTCGCGGCCAGGGCGGCGGCAATGCGCCCAACGACCTGCTGGATCAGCGCGACCAGCTGCTGTCGGAACTGTCGAAGACGGTGGGCATCCGCTATACCACCCAGGGCGACACGGTCAGTATTTCGCTGGAGTCCGGCCAGGCCTTGCTCTCGGGCACGACGGTTTACTCCCTGCAGGCCATTCCGTCGGCCGCGGACCCGACCCGCACGGTGGTGGCCTACAACCTGCCGTCCGGCCCGGGCGGGGCCACGACCCCGGTCGAACTCAACGACGCCAAGCTCACCAACGGCACCCTGGGCGGCCTGCTGCAGTTCCGTTCGAACTCGCTGGACGTGGTGCAGAACCAGCTGGGCCAGATGGCCGCCGGGCTGGCGGTGACCTTCAATGCGCTGCACCAGCAGGGCGTCGACCTGCAGGGCAATGCCGGCGGTGACTTCTTTTCGCTGCCGTCGTCCACCGCGCTGACGGGCGCCAAGAACACGGGCAATGGCAGCCTGACGGCGACCTACACCGACGCCAGCCAGCTGACCGCCAACGACTACAAGATCACCTACGACGGCACCAACTATACGGTCACGCGCCTGCCGGACAACACCTCGGTGACGGCGACGCCCACGGGCACGCCGCCCACCGCGCTGGATTTCGACGGGCTGACGGTCAGCATCACCGGTACGCCGAACGCCGGCGACAACTGGACGCTGCAACCTACCCGCAACGCGGCGCGCGACCTGGGGATGGCGATCACCGATCCGGCCAAGATCGCCGCGTCCAGCACCACGAATCCGGGCTCGGCCAACGGCGACAACGCCCTGGCCCTGGCCAAGCTGCAGACCACGCGCAACCTGGCGGGCGGTTCGCTGAGCGTGACCGACCTGTTCTCGCAGATCGTCAACAACGTCGGCCAGCAGACCGCCGACGCCAAGGCCAACGACAAGGCGCAGACGTCCGTCGTCAACCAGCGCACGGCGAACAATGCATCGATTTCGGGCGTGAACCTGAACGAAGAGTACGTGAATCTTTCGCAGTACCAGGAGCAGTATCAGGCCGCCGCCAAGATCATCGACGTGGCGAGCACCGTCTTCGACGCCTTGCTGGGCCTGAAGTAATCCTGCCACCCGTATCAAGATAAAGCGCATCCGGAGTAACACAGCATGATCCGCCTGAGCACCTCGACGATTTACCAGAGTGGCCTGAACGGCATTCTGAAGAACGAGTCGGACGTCAACTACCTGCAACAGCAGCTCAGTTCCGGCCGTCGCGTCGTGACGCCTTCGGACGATCCTCTGGCGGCCGGGCAGGCCATCACGGCGTACCAGAACCTGAACATGGCGCAGGCGTACGGCAGCAACCGCGACGACGCCAACAACTCGCTGGGCAATGAGTCCAACACGCTGTCCACCGTGGTGTCCACGCTGACCGACGTGTTGACGCGGGTGGTGCAGGCCGGCAATGGCACACTGGCGGACCAGGACCGCAACACGCTGGCCACGGTGCTCGAGCACGCGCGCGACGCCTTGTTCGCCCTGGCCAACACCACGGACGGTAACGGCCAGTACCTGTTTTCGGGCACCGCCGGCAACGCCGCGGCCTATGTCAAGGATCCGACCACCGGCGCGGTCACCTACAACGGCAACAGCGGCCAGCGCGTGGTCCAGGTCGAACAGAGCCGGCAGATGAACATCTCCGACGTCGGATCGGACATCTTCAATCGCGCGACGCCAGGCAGCAACGCTTACGTCGCCTCGGCCGCCGCAGGCAACACGGGCACGGCGACCTTCCTGACGCCCAGCGTGGCGTCGGGCGGCGGCTCGGGCAACAACTTCAAGATCGACTTCGCGGCCGACCCGGTGACCGGCGACATGATGTACACGGTCACGACGACGGACGCCGCCACCGGCGCCACCACCACCAGCACGCCGGCCGCTTATACGCCGGGCGAGGCCATCGACACGGGCGGCGGCGTCACCATGGTGGTCAACGGCGCTCCGGCCGATGGCGACAGCCTGTCCATCAATACCGCCGGCACGCCGTCCTACGTCGCGGCGCCTGGCGCGACCAACGCGGGGACGGCGACGAGTTCGCAGTTGACCGTCGCACCCGGTGGCGCGTCCGGCAACAACTTCCAGATCGATTTCGCCAAGGATGCGGTGACCGGCGACGTCACCTACACGATCACCACCACGGACCCCACGACCGGCACCAGCACCACAACCGCGCCGACGGCGTTCACGCCGGGCGATGCCATCGATACCGGCGGCGGGGTCAGCGTCGTCATCGACGGCAATCCGGAAGACGGCGACAGCTTCACGGTCAATCCGACCAATAGCGCCAGCGTCGATATGTTCGCCACGCTGGGCGAGCTGATCACCGCGCTGAAGGCCCCGGCGCAGAACGATCCCGCGGCGCAGGCCAAGCTGGTGAACCTGCTGGCGACGGCCAACAAGACCTTGTCGATCAACCTGGACAACGTGTCGACCGTGCAGGCCTCCGTCGGCGCGCGCCAGAACGAGCTGGACGCGTTGGACACGACCGGCACGCAACGGACCCTGACGTTGAACAAGACGTTGACGGACCTGACGCAGATCAACTACTACGACGCGATCTCCAACATGAGCATGCGCCAGTTGTCGCTGCAGGCCTCGATGTCGGCATTCAATGCGGTCAAGGGCACCACGCTGTTCAGCATGAACAAGTAAGCGAGCGACTTTCCTTTTTTATGAGACAAATGTTTCCCGATCGGGAACGACGGTTCTGTGGATAGATAACGATATGTTCACCAATATGAAAATCCGCACGTCCATCATCGCGTTGCTGGCGTTATACCTGGCCGCGATGCTGGTATCGAATGCCGTCGCATGGCTGGGATTGCAGTCGAGCAACACCAAGCTGGACGCGGTCAACAATATCTATAGCGACCAGGTCGTCAACCTGTATGCGTCCTATGCCCAGGTGTTGCGTGCGCGGCAGGTACTGAACAATGCCTACGAAATGGTCCAGGCCAACCGCACCGACGAGGGTATGAACCAGATCTCGCGCGCGGCCGCCTTCAAGGCCGATGCCGACAAGCGCATGAACCTGTTCAGCCAGTCGCCCAAGCTGCCCGCGACGGTGGATATGTCGCAGGCCATCATGACGAACTACAAGACCTACGCCGGCCTGATCGAGGAACAGATCAACACGCTGCGCTCGAAGCAGATCGATGCCTATCTGGCGTCGTCCAAGGCCTCGTCGGCGGCCAACCAGACGCTGGACAAGTCGGTCCAGGGCATGCTGGACTACCTGGACAAGGCAACGGACGAAATGGTGACGCTCGGCCATGGCGATTTCTCGCTCGCGCGTACCGTTACCGTGGTCATGGTCATCTTCGCGCTCCTTCTGACCGTCGCCTGCTGGCTGGTCCTGAGCCGCCTGGTGTTGCGTCCGCTGCGTGAAGCCGGCCAGCACTTCGACAGGATCGCCGCCGGGGACCTCAGCCAGCATGTGGAGGTGCGCAGCACCAATGAAATCGGCCTGCTGTACAGCGCCGTCAGGCGCATGCAGGAAAGCCTGACGCGTACCGTGTCGTCGGTGCGCCGTGGCGTGGATGAGATCAACGTGGGTTCGCGCGAGATTTCCGCGGGCAATACCGACCTGTCCAGCCGCACCGAGCAGCAGGCGGCGTCGCTGGAAGAGACCGCGGCGTCGATGGAAGAGCTGGCCTCGACGGTCAAGCAGAATGCCGAGAACGCACGCCAGGCCAACCAGCTTGCAGCCAGCGCGTCGGACGTCGCCGAACGCGGCGGTTCGGCGGTGGCGGAGGTGGTGAACACGATGCAGGAGATCTCGGGCAGCTCGCGCAAGATCTCGGAAATCGTCAGCGTGATCGACGGCATTGCGTTCCAGACCAACATCCTGGCGCTGAACGCGGCGGTGGAAGCGGCGCGCGCGGGCGAGCAGGGCAAAGGCTTCGCGGTGGTGGCGGGCGAAGTGCGCTCGCTGGCGCAGCGCAGCGCGCAGGCGGCCAAGGAAATCAAGTCGCTGATCGAGGACTCGGTGACCAAGGTGGGCGCGGGTTCGCAGCAGGTGGAGCGTGCCGGCGCGACCATGCAGGAGATCGTGGCCTCGGTGAAGCGGGTGACCGACATCATGGGCGAGATCTCGGCGGCGTCGGAAGAGCAATCCAGCGGCATCGACCAGGTCAATCGCGCGGTGTCGCAGATGGACGAAGTGACGCAGCAGAACGCGGCGCTGGTGGAAGAAGCGGCCGCCGCGGCCGGTTCGCTGCAGGAACAGGCCCAGCGCCTGGCCGAGGCGGTGGCGGTGTTCAAGCTCAACCAGGGCCAGGTGATCGACGTGCCGGCGCGGGCGATCGCGTCGCCCGCCGCGCCGCGCGTGGCCGCGCCCGCTCCGGCGCCGGCTGCCGAGCCCGCCGCACAAGCGCCGCGCCTGAATCACGCGACCCCGGCGGCCCCGGCGACGCCCGCGGCGCCGGCTTCCGCCCCGCCCCGCGCAACCCGGACCGCGCCTCCGCGGGCAGCCGCCGCGCCGCGCAGCCGTACCCCGGCCGCCAATGACAACGCCGCGCCTCGCACGGCTGCTGCCGCCAAACCCCGCGCCGTTGCCGCCGGTGGTGCAGCCGCCGCCCTGAGCGACGACGATTGGGAATCCTTCTAGGACTGCCATGATCCGCACTATGCATCTCATCGTGAAATGGCGCGCTGGCCTGCTTGCCTGCCTGGCGAGCTCGGCCCTGCTGGCCGGTTGCGCGACGGGACAGTATTTTTCCAGTGACGCGGTGGCTGGCCTGCAACCGGGCAAGACCACGCTGTCCGACGCGGTCTACGCATTGCAGGGTATGCCGCAACAGGTCTTGCCGCAGTCGGATGGGTCGACCATCGCACTGTGGTCCTACAAAACCACCGTGGTGACGGACGCCATCTATTTCCGCCGTGAAGCGATGCTGCAGTTCGCGCCCGACGGCCGCCTGGTCCGGGTGCTGGACACCACCAACGTTCCGCTACAGGGGACGACGCGGCAAAGGCTGCTGGGAGCCACGTCTTTGCCGCAGGATCCCGCGCTGGCGTCAGCCGAGCCGGGGCAGGCGCCCGCCACGCAGGGCGACATGACCACGACCGGGGCGACGACCAGCGGTACGACGGCGATACCCGTGCCCGCGCGATAGCGCGCGGCATCCGAGCACCGGAAAACCGGCCTTGAAAAAGGACGGTCGTCCCGGCGAATTTTTCGAATCTGATTGCGAGTTTGGAGGGCCTCATGGAAACCACCGTAGAACCGAGCCGTAAGGCCAAGGCCGGCAAGCGCAAGGCGGCCCGTCCGCCCAAGGTCAAGCGCAAGTTCTCCGTCCGCGATACGCGCGTCGGCACGCTGCTGATGATCGTCCTGGCGATTTTCGCCCTGCTGATCGTGGCGGTGGGCGGCATGGCCGCCTACTTCCTGAACCAGAACTATCGCGCGGTGCTGGAGCTGGGCACGCTGACCGACCGCGCCACCCAGGTGCAGGTCATCAACGCCAACATGCTGCGCGCTCGTGTCGCATTGCTGGTGTCCGCCCGCGAACTGCAGGAAGCCGGCGCACCCAACGTGTCGCCCGAAACGGCGGCCGCCGCCAAGAAGGACGCCGCCGATTCGCTGAAGTCGGCCAACGACCTGTTGACGGAGGTGCGCAACAGCTTCGGCGAATTCCAGAAGAACATGCTGGAAGACGACACCGGCCGCCAGCTGTCCATGAACCTGGTGCGCCGCTATCGGTCCTATATCGACGATGGCGTGGACACCATGGTGGAAGCCCTGCGCAGCCAGGACTACAGCACCTTCTACATGGTCAATACGGAATACGGGACGCCGCGTAGCGCCGCCTTCGTCGATGCCATCGAGGAATTCTCGAAGTACATCAAGGCCGCCCAGACCGATACGGCGGACCAGGCCGGGCAGAACCTCAAACTGGCGCTGATCGCCGTGGCCGCCGCCGTGGGCCTGGCCATCATCCTGATGATCGTGGCGCGCATCGTGTTCGGCCGTATGGTCGTGCGTCCGCTGGTCGAGGCCGGCCAGCACTTCGACAAGATCGCCAACGGCGACCTGACGCAACGCGTGGACATCCGTTCGCACAACGAAATCGGCATGCTGTACGGCGCGCTCAAGCGCATGCAGGAAAGCCTGACGCGTACCGTGTCGTCGGTGCGCCGTGGCGTGGACGAGATAAACGTGGGTTCGCGCGAGATTTCCGCGGGCAATACCGACCTGTCCAGCCGCACCGAGCAGCAGGCGGCGTCGCTGGAAGAGACCGCGGCGTCGATGGAAGAGCTGGCCTCGACGGTCAAGCAGAATGCCGAGAACGCACGCCAGGCCAACCAGCTTGCAGCCAGCGCGTCGGACGTCGCCGAACGCGGCGGTTCGGCGGTGGCGGAGGTGGTGAACACGATGCAGGAGATCTCGGGCAGCTCGCGCAAGATCTCGGAAATCGTCAGCGTGATCGACGGCATTGCGTTCCAGACCAACATCCTGGCGCTGAACGCGGCGGTGGAAGCGGCGCGCGCGGGCGAGCAGGGCAAAGGCTTCGCGGTGGTGGCGGGCGAAGTGCGCTCGCTGGCGCAGCGCAGCGCGCAGGCGGCCAAGGAAATCAAGTCGCTGATCGAGGACTCGGTGACCAAGGTGGGCGCGGGTTCGCAGCAGGTGGAGCGTGCCGGCGCGACCATGCAGGAGATCGTGGCCTCGGTGAAGCGGGTGACCGACATCATGGGCGAGATCTCGGCGGCGTCGGAAGAGCAATCCAGCGGCATCGACCAGGTCAATCGCGCGGTGTCGCAGATGGACGAAGTGACGCAGCAGAACGCGGCGCTGGTGGAAGAAGCGGCCGCTGCGGCCGGTTCGCTGCAGGAACAGGCCCAGCGCCTGGCCGAGGCGGTGTCGGTGTTCAGGATCAACGAAGGCCAGGTCATCGACGTGCCGGCGCATCAGCTGGCCGGTGGCGCGGGCTATGCTCCGCTGGCAGCCGGCTGACGCGCAATACCGCAGCAAGTCCGGAGAAGGCGGCCCGCAAGGCCGCCTTTTTTGCTTTCTGCCCGTGGTCTTTTGCTTTCGCCCCTGACTTTTTGCGTTCCGCACTCGACCGGTGCGATCAGCGTTGGAGATGCGTGGAACAACGGCTTATCGGCGGACCGCGATCGTCGAATCTATTCGTCCCCGCCGTTTCTAACCCTGCTCTCCATTCTTTCGAAAGGCTCGATGGGATGTCGGCGTAGCGGTGCGGTGGGTTCGGTAGCGCATGCAACGGCATGCCCCGGGCCCACATCCACGTGTCTTCGTCCTTCCCCGGTCCAACGGCCCGATCCGCTTCTTTTCCTGCTTCCTTTCCCTTCCGCGCTTTCCGCTCCCTTCAATGCCTCCGTGCCGTCGTTCCACGCGGCCTGCCGGAATGGCTGATCCTGCTCTATACGGCCGGCGCCTACCTGGCGCTGGACGGCTTCTTCGCGATCCAGCGATTCCACACCATCGGCCTGAACGTGCAGGGACATTTCGGCCTGGCGGAATACCTGCGGCAGGGCGTTTTCATACTCGAATACCTCGTCGCCATCCTGGCGCTGTACGCCGCCACGCAGGTCAGGCCGGCTGGCGGGGTGCCCTTGCTCCTGTTGTTGTGGCTGCTGGTGACGGTCGACCTGTCTGCGCACGCGATCTACGGCCGGCCCGCCGGCATCGGCAACATCAGCGCATTGAACGCGTCAGCCGGGATGCTGGATGCCGCCTTGCAGGAATACGGCCACCTGATCGGCGTGGCGGGGGGCAAGGGCGCGGTATTGTTCGTGCCCTTGTTGATGAAGAGCCTGGTCCCGCGTCGCTCGCGTGCCCCGTTCGCGCTGCTGGCCATCATGATCCTCGCGTTGGCCGGCATGTACGGCTACATCCTGGCGCAGCGCGGACCTCCGGCCCTGATCGGCTTTCCCAAGGGATTTTCCTATGGCTTCGGCTCCCTGGCCATCCAGGCCAACGATCTTCTGGACCATCCCCGCTATCGACCGGCACGGGTCATGGCGGCCGACGATATCCACGATTTCCGCAACGTCATCGTGATTGTCGACGAGTCCGTGGAGCGCGCGCATTTCGAACGTGAATTCCAGGGCAAGGGTGCGGCCTACGTCGATTTCGGCCTTGCCTACAGCGGCGGCAACTGCTCCGCCGCGTCGAACTACATCCTCAGGAAAGCATGGTGGCCGCGCGCCAACAGCAAGCACGTGGACATCGTCCGCACCGACAGCCTGTTCGCGCTGGCCCGGCAACGCGGCTACACCACCACGTATATCGACAACCAGGGCGTGCTGGACGATCCCTCGACGCGCAACTACATCACCCGCGACGAACTCGCGGACATCGATCACGTCATCGGAAACAAGGGCCCCCTGTACGAGCGTGACGCACGGGCCGCGAAGCAGATCCTGGCGCGCGCGGCCACAGGCAGGAACTTCATCTTCATCAACAAGAACGGCGCGCATTTCCCGTACGCGGACTACATACCGCCGGCGTCGGTGTCGGGTGACAAGGTCGCCGACTACCTCGCGGCGATTCGCCACAACTCGATCGACTTCCTGGCGACGCTGGAGCACGGGCTGCCCGCCGATACCATCGTCTTCTACACGTCGGACCACGGCCAGAACCTGACGACCCGCGCCACGCATTGCAATACCGGCGACGAGGCGACCGCCGAAGAATACCGCGTCCCTTTCCTGGTCCTGGCGACGGATCCGGCCATCCAGGCCCGCCTGCGGCAGGCGGCCGAGATCCAGCACGACAGATTGACCCACCTGGAATTTTCCGAATCGGTGCGCGAGGCACTCGGCTACCGCGTCGACGGCGTGAAATCGCTGTACGCCACAGCGCCCATCGATACGCCGTTCTGCGGTCTGTACGGTTCGCCCAAGGTCTTCTTCGGAGTCCGGCCGGCCTGCAAGGCGCTGCCGGTGGCCGAAGACGCTATCCGGCCATCAGTGTCGCCAGCCGCTCCATCGCATTGACGCCTTCCTGGAACAGCGCGCCCAGGGACGCCGTGCTTTTTGGCAGGGCGACGGCCAGCAGGATGACACCCGCGGACAGGGTGATGGGAAAGCCGACCGCGAACACCGACAGCTGCGGTGCGGCGCGGTTCAATATCCCGAGCGCCAGCTGGATTGCCAGCAGGGATGCCAACAGCGGCAGTGCCAGCAACAGTCCGGAAGAAAAAATCTTGGTGCCAAGGTGCGCGACCATCAGCCAGCCATCGGAATGCAGGGATGCCGTGCCGATCGGCACCAGGGTGAAGGTCTTGATCAGCATGCCCAGCATCAACAGATGCACGTTCAGGCTCAGGAATGTCAGCATGGCCAGGATGTTGAACAGCCGGGCCAATACTTCCGTGTTGGCCTGGGTGGTCGGGTCGAAGATCGTCGCCAGCGACAGGCCCATCTGCAGGCCGACGAAATCGCCGGCCGTCTGTACCGCCGCGAAACAGATGCGCATGCAGAAGCCCATGGCGATGCCGATGAAGACCTGCTGCGCGAGTATCCACAATCCGGCCAGCGAGCCCGGCGATACCGCCGGCATGGGCGGCAGCGACGGCGCGATCGCCACCGCGAGCACCGCGGCCAGGCCGATCTTGGTGGTGCGCGGCGCGCTGCTTTCGCCGAACAGGGGGGCGATGCCGATCAGCGCCAGCAGGCGCGTGAACGGCCACAGGAAGGTACTGATCCACCCGTACCATTGATCCAGCGTGAAGGTGATCATGGCGCCATGCCGCGAGCTTGGGTCACGACACCAGGTTGGGGATCTGTTCCATGATCTGGCGAATGTAGTCGGTCATCATGCCGATCAGCCAGGGTCCCAGCAGCACCAGCGTGGCCGCGACCGCCACCAGCTTTGGGATGAACGAAAGCGTCATTTCGTTGATCTGCGTCGCCGCCTGGAAGACGCTGATCAACAGGCCCACCGCCAGCGTGACCAGCAGCAGCGGCCCGGCCACGACCATGATCATGCGCATGGCCTGGTACGTCATCGTCATTACGGTTTCGGCGTCCATGGCGGGCCTCCGGTCACTGGTAGAAACTGCGGGCCAGCGAGCCCAGCAGCATGTGCCAGCCGTCGGCCAGCACGAACAGCATCAGCTTGAAGGGCAGCGACACCGATATGGGGGGCACCATCATCATGCCCAGGCCCATCAGCACGCTGGCCACCACCATGTCGATGATCAGGAAGGGAATGAAGATGGTGAAGCCGATCTGGAAGGCCGTCTTCAATTCGCTGGTGATGAAAGCCGGCACCAGCACCTTCATCGGCACGGCCGAAGGATCCTCCATCGGCGCCTGGTTCGTCAGGTTGGCGAACAGCGACAGGTCGGTCTCGCGCGTCTGGTGCATCATGAACGTGCGCAGCGGCTGCGCGCCGCGCTCGATCGCCGTTTCGAAGGAAATCGCGCCGTTGGACAGCGGTTCGTAGGCGTCCTTGTAGATCTGGTCGAACACCGGCGACATGGTGTACGCCGTCAGGAACAGCGCCAGGCCCACCAGCACCAGATTGGGCGGCGTGGTCTGCGTGCCCAGCGCGTTGCGCATCAGGCTGAGCACGATGATGATGCGCGTGAAGCCGGTCATCATCAGCAGCGCGGCCGGGATGAACGTCAGCGACGTCAGCATCAGCAGCGTCTGCACGCTCAGCGAATAGGTTTCGCTGCCGTTCGGACCGGGCGTCGCGGTCAGCGCCGGCAGGGTCGCTTGCGCCGACGCCACCAGGGGCGCGCACGCCAGCGCCAGCAGCGCAAGGCCGCACAGCACGCGGCGCAGGGGACCGGCTACGCCGTGTCGAGCGCGTAAGAATCGATTCATGGGACCATCCAGCCGTATCCGCCGCGTCAGCCGCGGCGCAGGGCCTGGGTAAGTTTGCTGGCGAAGGAGGCATCCGCGCCGCCGCGCCGGCGGGCGAGCAGGGATGTCACCAGGGCGCCGGGCTGCTGCGCCGGCAAGGCGGTGTCACCCGCGGGCAGCGTGTGCAACAAATTCATCTGGCCGACCGTCACGCCGACCAGCAGCCAGGCATCGGCGACTTCCACCAGCACGATGCGCTGGCGGGGACCCAGCGTCAGGCTGTCGACAACGCGCATCGTGCCGCCCGCCGCGCGCCCGGCCAGGCCGGCGCGGCGCGCCAGCCAGCCGCAGGCCAGGATCGCCGCGATGACGACGATCAGGCCGACGATGACGCGGAAGGTTGCGGCGTCGCCCATGTCGTGCTCAGCGCCGGCCGTTCAGGCGGTTGATGCGCTCTGCCGGCGTGATGATGTCGGTCAGGCGGATGCCGTACTTGTCGTCGACGACCACGACTTCGCCCTGGGCGATCAGGTAGCCGTTGACGAAGATATCCATCGGCTCGCCGGCCAGGCCGTCCAGCTCCACCACCGATCCTTGTCCCAGTTGCAGCAGGTTCTTGATGGTCAGCCGCGTACGGCCCAGTTCGACCGTCAACTGGACGGGCACGTCCATGATCAGGTCGATGTCGGCGCTCGACTTCTCGGCGGAGCCGGTCAAGGGCTTGAAGACCGACGCGCCGGCCGGTTTGGCCGCGGGGGCGGCGGGAGCGGGCGCGGCGGCCGTCGAGCCCGCGCTGGCGGCGGTCTGTTCGGCCAGGGCATCGGCCCAATCGTCGGCGGGCTTCAGGCCGTCGGCCTGCGTCGGCGGTGCGGCGCGCGACTGTTCCGCCAGGGCGTCGGCCCAGTCGTCGCTGGCCGCGGCGGGTTTGTTTTGATCGGGCCGCTCGGCGTTCTGGTCAGTCATGGTCGGGGGCCTCGTTCTCGGGGTCCAGAGGTGTAAGCAGTTTGTGTACGCGCAGCGCGTACTGGTTGTTGAACACGCCGTAGCCGCAATCGATGACGGGCACGGCGTCGATGTGGGCGGTCACGATTTCCGGCACGTCGACCGGCAATACGTCGCCCACTTTCAACTTCATCAGTTCGCGGATCGACGAGGGAATGCGGGCGAATTCGGCGATCAGCTCGACGTCGGCGCTGCGGATCTGGCGCGACAGCTGGCGCGCCCAGCGCTGGTCCACGGCTTCCAGCGCGGTTTCCTGCAAGGGACGGGTCAGTATGTCCCGCACCGGTTCGATCATCGAATAGGGCAGGCAGATGTTCAGGTCGCCGCCGGTGGCGCCGAACTCGATATGGAAGGGCGTGACCACCACGACCTCGTTCGAGCCCGTGATGCTGGCGAACTTGGTGTGCATCTCGGAGCGCACGTATTCGAACTCGACCGGATACACGGCTTCCCAGGCCTTGCCGTAGCTTTCCAGCGTCAAATTCAGCAGGCGCCGGATGATGCGCTGTTCGGTGGTCGTGAAGTCGCGGCCTTCGACCCGGGTGTGGTAACGGCCGTCGCCGCCAAACAGGCTGTCGATGACCAGGAAGACCAGGTTGGGGTCGTAGCTGAACAGGGCGGTGCCGCGCAGCGGCTTCATCTGCACCATGTTCAGGTTGCTGGGCACGGGCAGGTTGCGTTCGAAATCCGAGTACTTCAGGATGCGGATCGAGCCGACGGTGATGTCGGCGTTGCGGCGCATGAAGTTCAGCAGCACATTGCGCATGTGCCGCGCGAAACGTTCATTGATCAGCTCCAGCGTCTGCATGCGACGCCGCACGACGCGCTCCGGAGAGCTCAGGTCATAGGCGCGTACGCCATCCTGTTCGTCGGGGCTGGCTTCCTTGCCGTCGCTTTCGCCGGTGACGCCCGCCAGCAGGGCGTCTACTTCGTCCTGCGATAGGAACGCCTCGTAAGCCATGCTTATTGCACCACGAATTCGGTGAACAGCACGTCGGTGACGTACTGCCCGTCAGGCAGGGGAGTGAAGGGCTTGTTGATCGCCTTCAGCAGGGCGCTGGCCAGGTCGACCTTGCCTTGCGGCGTCTGCACGCTTTCCGGCGTCTGGGCGGACAGCAGCATCAGGACGCGGCTGCGTACTTCCGGCATGTATTTTTCGATGCGCTGGCGCGACTGCTCGTCGGCCACCCGCAAGGTCATGGCGAGGTGCACGATGCGCTCGCGGTCGGCGCTCTGCAAGGTGACCGTGAAGGGCGTGATGGGTATGAAAATGGGCGCGGGCACCGCCTGGGGCGTCTGCGGCGGCGCGACGAAGGTCGTCGGCGAGGCGCCCACGGCGGGCTGCTGCGCCTGCCCCACGTTGATCTGCACGGCGGAATTGGCCGCGTTGCGCTGCGAGCGTGTCGTGATCATCCAGGTCGTCGCGACGCTGGCGCCGGCGACGATCAGCAGGACCAGCAGGCCGATGATCGGGCGGAGGAAGCGCGACGAGCCGCTGTTACGCATCGGCAGGGTGCTGCGCGGCGGCATGGTGGGGGTTTTTGATGTCGCCATCTCGGATGGTGGTTGGTTTACCGGGAAAACGGATATCTATTGTTCGCTTGCATTTTGCCTCACTTGGGCAGGCAGGACGCAAGGGAAAAACAGGGCGAAAACTGGGTATCTCCGCCTATTGCGTGACGGGTTTCGATGGTGCCTCGGGAGGCGGTCCGTGCGGTCCGGTGAAGCGCGCTCATGCGAAGGTGTCGACCCGTCCGGCTTCCACGCCGCGTGCGGTCGGCACGGCGATCTGCACGGTATCGCCCGACGTGTCCGCCTGCGCCTGCGCGGCGGCGCCACCGCCATGTCCTGAGCGGTCGCCGCCCTGGTTCATGCCGCCGAAGCCGGCTTGCGCGCCTTGATCGCTGACGTTGGCCTGCCCCAGCGAGATGCCGGCCTGCGCCAGGCTTTGCTGCAACTGCGGCAGGGCGGACTCGACGGCCTGGCGCACGGCGGCGTGGGCCGATACGAACGACGCTTCCGCCACTCCGTTGTTCAGCTTGATCGTGACGCTGAGCGGGCCCAGGTCGGGCGGGTCCAGGCGCAATTGCGCGGTATGCGCGTCGTTGCCGGCGCGATGGGTCATGAGGACCAGCTGACTGCCCAGCTCGGTGCCCCATTGGGGCTGGCCGACCGGGGTGTGGATGGCGGGAGGGGCGGCGTTCGCGCTGGCGCTGGGTGCTGGCGCCTGCCAGGCGGATGCCAGGGCTTGCGCCATGTCGCCTGGCGCGGCGTGGGCACCGGCGCGCGGCGTGGTGGCACCGGCCTGCGTATCCCTGTCGCCATCGGCGCGCGTCGCGTTGGCCGCGGCGCGCAAGGCGTCGTCCTGCGGCCGCGCGCCGGCGTCCAGGCCTGCGTCCGTCGCGGCGCCGGCCTCGGCCTGCTGGCCGTCGCGCGGGGGAGCGGCCATATCGATGGCTTGCGCGTTGGCGGTATCGCGTCCGGCGGCGTGCGCCGCCCCGCCGGGATGGACGCCGGGGGCGGCGGCCGTCCGCGCATCCGTGGCGCCGCCCTGTGCGGGCGCCCCGGGCAGGGTCGCGGCGAGGACTTGCGCCGGCGCGGGCGTGGCGGTTTGTCCGTCCGCTGGCGTCGCGGCAGTAGCGGCGGCGCCCGCGTCCGCGGCCGCCAATTCGATCGTACCGGTCAGCGCGGTGGCCGCGGCGCCCGTGGCGGTGGCGCCGGCCGGTGCGCCGGCCTGGCCATCGGTGGAACCCTGCTTGCCTTGATCCGGGCCGTTGCCCTGCAATTGCAGCGACAGGGTGGCGATTGCCAGCGCCTGCTGCGCCAGCGTCGGCGCGGCGTCGGCGCCGGCCGTCGCGGCGAGCTTGTCCTCGTCATGCTGGCCATCGTCCACCTTGGCGTCCTCGCCGGCGGGCACGCTGTTCTGCGGCGTCGCGCTGGCGGCGTCGGTTGGCGTGCGCACGGTGCCGTCGGCGGGCGCGGCCGCATCCTGGCTGGCGCGCTGGCGCGCCATGATGTCGGAAAAGCGCGAGGCGTCCTTGCCGTCGCGCGGGCCGCGGCCATCCGGGGCCGAGGCGGCGGGCCTGGTCGCGCCGGGCGTTGCGGCGCCGGGGGCCGACGGTCCGGAAGGGGGAGCGGAGGGCGTGGCCAAGGCAAGCATGGCAAGCGGGGAAGTCATGGTCGGCGTCCTCTTCAATGCAGTCCCCCGCCGCGCCGGACCAGGCGCGCGGAGTACTCGTCATTCAGGCGTTGTTCGCGGCGCGCGTCCTCGCGCGCCTGCACTTGCTGCTGGCGCTGCGCCAGCGCGTCGAAGGAATTCAACTTGCGGCGTTCTTCGCGCCAGTGTTCCTTGCCTTGTTCCAGATGCGTCGCGGCCTGCTCGAGCACCGCTCGCTGCTGGTCGATGGCATCGTCCAATGTCGCGATGAAACGTTGGTAATTGTGGCAATCGGCGGCTGACATGCCGGTCATCATGGCGTTCTGCAGGCGTTGCAGGTAGTCGGCGCGATAGTCGTGCAGCATGCTCAGTTGCTGCTCCGCCTTGTTGCGCGCGACATGCAGTCCGCCCAGCTGCTTGGCCGCTGCGTCCGTGTGGTCCTGGGCCAAGGAGATCAGCATATCCAGGGGGAGTTGGCTAGGCATGCGATTCACCTGTCTGTAACGTGGCCTGCAGTTGCGCGATGGCCGTGCCGTAGTCCACTTTCTCGCCGACGTTCTGTTGCAGGAAGGCTTCCAGCCGCGGATAGCGCGCGATGGCGTCGTCCAGCGCCAGGTCGTGGCCGGGCGCGTAGGCGCCCACGGCGATCAGGTCGCGGTTGCGCTGGTAGCGCGACACCACCTGCTTGAAGCGCCTGACCACCGCGAACTGGTCGGTGCTGATCAGCGACGTCATGGCGCGCGATATCGAAGCCTCGATGTCGATGGCCGGGTAGTGGCCGGCCTCGGCCAGGTGGCGCGACAGCACCACGTGGCCGTCGAGGATGGCGCGGGCGGAATCGGCGATGGGATCCTGCTGGTCGTCGCCTTCCGCCAGCACCGTGTAGAACCCGGTGATCGAGCCAGCCTTGCCGTTCGGCCCGGGCGCGCCCATGCCGGCGCGTTCGACCAGGGCGGGCAGGCGCGCGAATACCGATGGCGGATAGCCCTTGGTGGCCGGAGGTTCGCCGATGGCCAGCGCGATCTCGCGCTGCGCCATGGCGTAGCGGGTCAGCGAGTCCATGATCAGCAGCACGTCCAGCCCCTGATCGCGGAAGTGTTCCGCGATACGCGTGGCGTAGGCGGCGCCCTGCAAGCGCAGCAGCGGCGACACGTCGGCGGGCGCGGCCACCACCACCGAGCGCGCCAACCCATCGGGACCCAGGTTGTGCTCGATGAATTCCTTGACCTCGCGGCCGCGTTCGCCGATGAGCCCGACCACGATGACGTCGGCCTTGGTGTAGCGCGCCATCATTCCCAGCAGCACGCTCTTGCCCACGCCCGAACCGGCGAACAGGCCCATGCGCTGGCCGCGGCCCACGGTCAGCAGGCCGTTGATGGCGCGCACGCCGACGTCCAGCACCGTATCGATGGGCGCGCGCGACAGGGGGTTGATGGGCAGGGCGGACAAGGGCGCCGAGTCGGCGCCCACCAGCGGGCCGAGATCGTCCAGCGGCCGTCCGCCGCCATCCAGCACGCGTCCCAGCAGGGCATTGCCCACCGGCAGGTGGCGGCCCAGCGCGGGCTTGGCATTGCCGTTCAGGATGGCCTTGCGGGGGAGGGGGATCTGCCGCTGCAGGGGCGGCTCGCCCGGAACCACGCGCGCGCCGGGCGGCAGGCCGGAGATATCCGATTGCGGCATCAGGTAGAGCGTATGGCCGTCGAAGCCGACCACCTCGGCGTCGGCCCAATGGTCGTGGCCGGGCGCGATCTCGATGCGGCATACCGCGCCGACCGGCAGGCGCAGGCCGGTGGCCTGCAGCACCAGGCCGGTGGCGCGGGTCACGCGGCCGGTCGCCAGCCACGGGTCGGTGGAGTTGGCCCGTATGGACCCGATCTGCAACTGCGTGACCCAGCGGTCCACCACCGGAACGGCGGGCACGCCGGCGATGGCGGGGGCGTCGCTCATTCCTCGCTCTCCAGCGGCATGTCGCGGCCCAGCGAAGCCGCGACGCGGCGCCAGCGCGTTTCCAGTGTGGCGTCGATCTCGCCCAGCGAGGTCTCGGCACGGCAGCCGCCACGCGTGATCGATTCGTCGACCAGCACGCGCCAGGGGCCGGTCTTGAGTTCTTCCGCCAGGTGCAGGCGGACCAGTTCGAGGTCGAGCGGATGCAGCCACAGGCGCAACGGCGCGCCCGCCGTGGGATTCATGTGCAGCACTTCACGGACGGCGGCCAGCAAGGCATCGGTCTGGTTCGCGACCGTGATGCGCACGACCTGGCGCGCGATGTCCAGCGCCAGGGTCATCAGGGCCTGTCCGGTTTTTTCCTCGAGCTGCCCCAGGGACGTCGCCGTGGCGTCGGCGATCGCGCGCAGGCGCTCGGCTTCCTCCGCGCCTTGCTTGCGGGCATCGGCCAGGCCTTCGGCATGGCCCGCCTTGCGACCTTCCTGCAGGCCTTCTTCGTAACCGCGTGCGCGGCCTTCGGCCACACCCAGGTCGTAGCCTTCGGCGCGGCCTTCCTTCAGCCCACGGGCATGGCCGGCGCGGCGGGCTTCTTCCTGTATCTGGCGTGGATCGGGGCCCGGGTCCGGCAATACCTCCGGCGCGTGGGCGGCCGCGTCCTGTTCCTCGAACGACGCCAGGCGCCAGCGCTGCCACGGCGCGTTGGCGGGCGGCGATGGAACGACGCGGCGTTCAGACATACGCGTCGTCTCCCTGGGCACCCAACACGATCTGGCCGCTCTCGGCCAGGCGGCGCGCGACCAGCAGGATCTTCTTCTGCTCGGCCTCGACCTTGGACATGCGGATGGGCCCCTGCGCTTCCAGGTCCTCGCGCAGCATTTCCGCCGCGCGGCTGGACATATTGCGCAGGAACTTGTCGCGCAGGTCCTCGACCGCGCCCTTGAGCGCCACCATGAGGGTGTCGTTGTCGACTTCCTTGAGTATGAGCTGGATGCCGCGGTCCTCGACCTCGAGCAGGTTTTCGAACACGAACATTTCGTCGACGATCTTCTGCGCCAGGTCGGCGTCGCGCTCCCGCAGGCTGGCCACGACGGTTTCCTCGTCGGAGGAATTCATCATGTTCAGGATCTCGGCGGCGGTGCGCACGCCGCCCATCTTGCTGCGCTTGGCGCCCTGGCCGGCCAGCACGGCATTCAAGGTTTCCGTCAGCTCGGACAGCGCCGCGGGCTGCACGCCGCCGAAGGTGGCGATGCGCAGCATCACGTCGTTGCGCAGGCGTTCGGTCAGGCGGGTCAGCACGGCGGCCGCCCGGTCGCGTTCCAGGTGGACCAGGATGGTGGCGATGATCTGCGGATGCTCGTCGCCGATCAGTTCGGCCACGATGTGCGGATCCAGCCAGTTCAGGGCATCGATGCCGCTGCCGCTGTCGCCCGCTTCCAGGATGTCCTCGATCAGGCCGGCGGCGCGATCGCTGCCCAGCGCCTTGGTGAGTACGCTGCGGATGTAGTCGTCCGAACCCAGCGTCACCGCGATGAACTGGTCGGACTCCTGGCGGAATTCCTCCAGCACCTCGGCCACGTCTTCGCGCGTCACCTGCTTGAGTTGCGCCATCGCGGCGCCCACCTGCTGGACTTCGCGCGCGCTCAGGAAGCGGAACACTTCCGCCGCGGCGTCCTCTCCCAGCGACATCAGCAGCACCGCCGCCCGCGTCATGCCATCGATGGGTTTATCACTTGGCATCTTTGCTCATCCAGGTACGCAGCACCATGGCCACCGCGCGCGGGTCCTTGCTGGCCATATCGCGGGCGCGCTTCATGTTGTCCTCGAAACGATCCATTTCCTTGGCACGCGCCTGCTCCTGGGCGTCGCGCAGCGCATCCTGGCGTTCGATCTCGGCGATTTCCGGATCGATCGGCGGATTCATATACCGCTCGTAGATCGGGCGGACCAGCGAGCGCCACACCCACACCGCCAGGATCGCCAGTACCAGCCAGCCCAGCGCGGTCTTGGCCATCGAGATGTTCGACGGATCCTTCCACCACGGCGTCGTCGGTTCGGCGTCGTTGAACTGGCTGTTCACCACGTTCAGGGAGTCGCCACGCGCTTCGGAATAGCCCATGGCTTCCTTCACCAGCGTGGTGAGCTTGTTCAACTGTTCTTCGGGCAGCGCCTTGGGCTCGCCGTCCTTGTCGGGCATGTAGTTGATCACCACCGCCACCGACAGGCGCTTCACCGCGCCGACCGGCTGCTTGATGTGGCTGATCGTGCGATCGACTTCGTAGTTGGTGGTGTTCTCGCGGCGCGAGGTCGACGGACCTTGCTGCGCGGCCGCCCCGGTGGTGGACGTGGTCTGCTGCTGTTGTCCCGCCTGCTGGGCACCCGGCTGGCCGGGACGCTGCTGCGTGGCCGGCGGGTTGGCGATGGGCGCCTGCGCATTGGCCGGCGGCTCGTTGCTCAGCGCGCCGGGCACGCCTTGCGCGGGGTTGACGCCGTTCTGCTGGGAGTCGTTGGTCTGCTGGCTGCGCACCGCGCCCTGGCCCGGTTCCTGATTGGGCCGGTACACTTCCGACGTTTCCTCGCGGCGCGCGAAGTCCATGTCGACGCTGGCCTGGGCGTGCACATTGCCGGGGCCGACCAGGGGATTCAGGATCGCCAGGATACGCTCGACAGTGCGCTGCTCGGTCTCGCGCACGTAGCGCGTCTGGTCGGCGTCCATGCCGCGGCCTTCGCCGCTGGGCGAGGACAACAGGCGGCCGTTCTGGTCGACGATGGAAACGTTGCTGATGTTCAGGTCGGGAACGCTGGACGCCACCAGCCAGGAAATGGCCGACACCTGCGAATCGCCGATGCTGCGGCCGGGGTAGAGCGTCAGTACGACGGATGCCGTCGGCGGACGGCGGTCGCGCACGAACAAGGTCTGGCGCGGCAGCGCCAGATGCACCCGTGCGTGCTGCACGGCGTTCATCGACTCGATCGAACGCGCCAGCTCGCCTTCCAGGCCGCGCTGGTAATTGATCTGTTCGGTGAACTGGCTGGCGCCGAAGCGGGTGTTGTCCAGCAGCTCGAAGCCGACCGAGCCGCCGCGGGGCAGGCCCTGGCCGGCCAACTGCAGGCGGGCGTCGTAGACCTTTTCGGACGGCACCAGGATGGCCGTCCCGGTCTCGTTGAAGCGATAGGGCACGTTCATCTGGTTCAGGGCGGCGACGATGGCGCCTCCGTCCCGGTCGTCCAGATTGGAGAACAGCACCTTATAGTTAGGATCGCGCCCCCACATCACCGCCGCGACGATCAATGCGATGACCGCCGCCGCCGCGCCCAGCAACAGCGGTTTCGGAACGTTCCGCAGCTTCTCCAGCACGGGAAACCGGGAGATCAGGGAAGAGGTCAGTGTGGCCTGCTGGTTCATCGGCTGCCCCCGCTCGCCAAACGGCGCGAGTTCCGGGGATGTATGTCGGGGGTGGGCAAGTTACACATGCAACGTGCTTCGGGTATCGGAGCGTGGATTATGGCTGTGCGGTTCGACATCCCAAGGGGAGAAAAACCTGGGTTTTTGGCGTCATTTGCCATTTATGTCTTGTGCGGTACAAGCCTTCGGCGCCAAGCAGGGGAAATATCGGGTTTTTTGACTTCATTTGTGCCGTATGCTGTCGTCCCTGGGGCGGTAGTCTCTAGCCACCGACAAATAAGGATAGATTTGCCATGGCAATAGCCGGACTGGCCGGAATTGAGAACATGCTGGAGCGGATGCGCCAGGTCGTGCGGGTCGCCGAAGGCGGCGCCCTGGACGGCACGAACGGGATGCAGGCGGCCTCGAATGGCGCCTCGGCGATCGGCGGCGGTTTCGCGGCGGAGCTTCAGCGCTCGCTGCAACGGGTGTCCGGCGCCCAGAACGCGGCTGTCACGCAGGCCAAGGCATTCGAACTCGGGGCACCCAACGTTTCCTTGAACGACGTCATCGTCGATATGCAAAAGGCCAACGTAGGTTTCCAGACGGCGGTGCAGGTGCGTAACCGCCTGGTTTCGGCCTACAAGGAAATCTCGTCCCTGACGGTGTGAGACTTGCCTGTTTTGTGCAAGAATCCTGCCCGTGCGGCACGCTTCGGACTATTTCCGTTATCGCCGTTGACGGTGTGCGATGCTTGACACTCTTACATTGCTTGTCGTAGCCGTAATCCAGTTCGAAATCATCGGCGTCGTGCTGCTGACAACTTGGTTCATTTCCCGGCGCGCCCGCGGCGCGCTCGGAGGTGGCGGCGCCATGGCGCTGGTCGCGGCGATGTGCCTGTTGCCGATCTGGTATCTGTGGGATACCGGCATCGCGCACATCGTTGGATTCCACTGGATACTGCTCGCGCTTATCGTGGTGGTGCCCTCGGGCCTGCTGCTATTCCTGGCTTTGCATCTGGTACGTTCGGAAGCCATCCTGCGTGCGGTGCGCATTACCCGCAGCGGCCAGAGCGTGCTGGGGCTGTCGCAGGTCGCCGATTCCGAAGCGTTGGAAGAAGACCTGCGCCAGGCCATGCAGGAAGTCGGGCAGCTCTACGTCCACTATCAGCCCATCTACAGCGCGGGCACGCGCACGCTGGTGGGCTTCGAGGCATTGTTGCGCTGGAACCACCCGCATCGCGGGCTGGTCGCGCCCATGCAGTTCATTCCGCTGGCGGAACAGACCGAGCTGATCGTCCCCCTGGGCGCCTGGGTGCTGGAAACGGCCTGCGCCGAAGCCGCCACCTGGCCGGAGCCCTGGTATCTGTCGGTCAACCTGTCGCCGGTGCAGCTGGAAAAGATCCAGCTGGTGCGCGACGTGCGGGCCGTCCTGGACCGCACCGGGCTGAAGGCGGAACGCCTGGAGCTGGAAATCACGGAAGGCGTGCTGGTCGCGGCGGAAGGCGGGGAAATCTCCCGCCTGGCCGAACTGCGCCGTGCCGGCGTGCGCATCGCCATCGACGATTTCGGTACGGGCTACTCCAGCCTGGGATATCTGCGGCAGCTGCCGTTCGACACGATCAAGATCGACCGGTCTTTCGTGCGCAATCTGGAAACCGATTCCAGCGCGCAGGCCATCGTCGGCACCATCGTCGAACTGTCGCGCCGTTTGAACCGCGAGATTGTTGCGGAAGGCGTGGAAACGGAAGGCCAGTACGCCATCCTGAACGCGCTGCAATGCCATCGGGTGCAGGGCTGGCTCCTGGGCAAACCGATGCCGCCCGAGGAAATCGCCGCGCATTACTTCCCGTCGGCGACGGAAGAAGGCGAAGCGCGCGAAGTGCCCTGGATCGACCAGGCCGGCACCGCCTGAGCCAGGCACTGCCCGGGCCGGCCGCACCTAACCGGCCGCACCTGGCCGGCCGCACCTGGCCGGCCGCACCTGGCCGGCCTGGCCTTTCTCTCAGTTCGTGGTGGCGCGTGCCTTTTCCAGGCGCCAGACGACCTGCTGCAGCCATGCCTCCTGGCGCCCGCTCAGCGCGGCGAATTCCGCGCCGATGTGCGTCAGCGGATCCTGCAGCGTCAGGCTGGGCCGGAGGGTGACCATTTCCGCCGCTCCCGCCTGCGCATCGTCCGTCGCCTGCGGCAAGGGTTGCCCGGACAGCGGGATCACCGTGCGCACCTGCAGATCGGTGGTCATGTTGCCGAAGTCCCCGAAGTCCAGGTAGACGTCCTGCATGATGGCGCCTTCGGCCGGCATCTCGCTGGCCGGCCGCTCGACGCGCAGGCCGATGCCTTCCACCGAAATATCCCGGATGGTGAACAGTACCGGCTTGGAGGCCAGGTCCGGACGCCACTGTCCGGCGCAGCGCACCGCCGTGCCGATGATCGACGCGCGAAACAGCTTGCGCCGCTGGATGCGGGACACGCGTTCCGGCAACGGCGACACGAAGGCGGCGCTGCCGTCGTCGAAGCGCACCAGGTCGGGCCTGGGCACGCGGAAATGGATCTGCACGCCGCCGTAGCCGTTGCCATGGAATTGCAGCACCGTACCCACACGCAGGCCACGGCTGTCGTTGGTGGCGAAGTCGGACCCCGCGAAATCGCGTGGCCGCCAGAAGAAATGGTCGGTCTGCTTGTCGATGCCCAGGACCAGGATCGCGGTTTCGCGATCGGCGGCATCGCGCACCAGCGTCGTGCAATCCTGGTGCGTCAGTTCAAAGATGGCGGAGCGTATTTCCTCCGGCCGCGTCAGCAGAAAGTCCGATTCGGGCTCTTTCAACGGCATGGCGAATTCCAGCGTGGATATCAATCGTTTCGGTCAGGGGGCAGGCCGGGTAGCGCCTTGTCGGGGCGCGCTTCCAGCCGATAAAGCCATGCCAATAGTTCGGCGACCGCCAGGTACAGCTGCGGCGGTATGTGCGCGTCCAGGTCGACCTGCATCAGCAGTCCGACCAGTTCGGGCGACTGGTGCACGTACATCCCGTTTTCGCGCGCGGTACGGATGATGGTGTCGGCCAGCGTGCCATAGCCCTTGGCCACGACACGCGGCGCGGCTTCGCCGTCCTGGTAGGACAGGGCGACCGCGGCGGCGCGGCCCGGCTCGTCGTGG
Organism: Bordetella genomosp. 8; assembly: GCF_002119685.1. Taxonomy (NCBI): domain Bacteria; kingdom Pseudomonadati; phylum Pseudomonadota; class Betaproteobacteria; order Burkholderiales; family Alcaligenaceae; genus Bordetella; species Bordetella genomosp. 8. The sequence goes on from NZ_CP021108.1 coordinate 2,640,394, forward strand.
CCGGCGGGGGGCGGCAGCGTCATGAGCGCTCCCGTGGCTTGGGGTGGCCGGCAACGCTCATGGCGCCGGCTCCGGAGCCGGCGCATGGGCGCTGATGGACAACTGCGTCAATTGCAGTCCGGCGCCTTCCATGCGCTTGCGCAGGTCGGCGCCGCCCGCCGCAATCTCGCGCTCGCCTTCGGGCGCCACGATCTGCAGGGATAGCTGCTGGCCGGACAGCGAGATACTCGCTTCCACCGTACCCAGGCGCGGCATGGTCAGCACCAGGCGGGTGGCCCAGCCGGCCGGTTGGTCCAAGTCACCCATGTAGGCCGACCCGTCCTGCTGCTCGCGGCGGATTTCCCACCACATGCCGGTGCCGGGCCATGCGGTGCCTTCCCATGCCAGGGTCTGGTTGGCCAGCACTTCCAGTTGCTGCCGCACCAGTAGCGTGGCGTCCGGATGGATGCCCGGCGGCGCCGCCGGCGCATGGGCGGGCGTGGAGCCCGACCAGGTCGGCGCGGAACCGGACGTCGGCGTGCCGTCGGCCTGCGGCATCGTCGGCGCGGCGCTGGTCGGCAGGTTGAACCGGGGGTTGTCGGCCAGGATCGATTGCTTGGGGACAGGCGTCTGTATCGTTTCGGCCTGGCTGGCATCCAGGCCGGCCTGGGGTTCGGTGCGCAACTGGTCGAGCCCGCGCTTGCCGTAGGCGACGTCGCTCAGATGCGATTCGTAGAACAGGCCGCTGGTCTCGATCGCCTGTTTCAGCGCCTGGGCCAGGGGACCCGCCTGCGGCGCCCCGGGATGCAGGGCGGTGGCCCGCGCCGCGTCCGCACCCTGGGCGCCCGTGGCGGCAGTGCCGGCGCCCGGGCGGGGGCCATTGGCGAGCTGCGTCACGTCGTCCGCGGCATTCTGCGCGGCCGATGCCGCCGCGGCCTTGCCGGCGCCGCCGGCGGCCTGGTCCCGGGCCGATCCCGTGGATGCCTGCGCGCCCTGGTTCTGGCCGTCCATGTCCTGTTGGGCGCCGTCGCCGCGTTCCTGCACCGGCCGCGGTTCGCCGGCCACCGCGCCCATGCCCCCGGGTCGCGCGCCCATGCCTTGCGCGGCGCCGTCGTGGCCGGTGTCGGTGGAACCGTCGCCCGACCAGAGCGGCGCCTTGCCGGCCAGGGCAGGGGCGGTCTCGGGATACTGGGCGAGCAGGGTCAGGATGACGCGGGCGGTCTGCCCCAGCGTCGTGGGCGCGGAAGGGGTGGTGCCGGTGCTGACGAAACGGCTGCGCAACGCGGCGGCCAGCTCGGCCTGTTCCGCGGCCTCGCGCAGGGCGGCGCGCTCGCGTCCCGTCAGGTTGCCCAGCTGGTCGTTGCCGCGTCCCTGCGGATCCGGCCTGACGCCGTCGGCGCCGCCGGGTGGAATGACTGCATCGCGCAGCGCGGTATTCGTGCTGCCTTGCTGTGCGAGCTGCGTTCCCAGCACAGCGTCCAGGCGCTGCACCAGCAGCGAACTGAGCGCTGTCGGGCCGATGCTCATGGGTGGGCGCTCATGCTACGGGCGCCTTGAACCCATAGGCGTTCAGCGCCGCCTGCTGCCGCTTCATGCGGCCGAGCAGCTCGCTCATGCGGGCGAGTTCGGGGATGGCCAGATCGCGCGTGTTCGCGTCGTTTTCCAGGATCTGCACCAGCATGTCATGCTTCTGGCGGCGCTCCGCGTCATCCAGCGGTTCGGTCACGCCTATGGTGCGCAGCCGTTCGACGATCTCGCAATAGGTTTGCCCGAACTGCAGGACGCTGGTCCAGTCCTGCGCGCGGGCTGAGTTCAACATCGCCGCGGTAACCGCGACGATCTCGCGATAAAGCTCGAGAATGATTTGCGAGGACGGAGACGACATAGAGAGTCTTGTGACAGCGTCGAATAATGTTGAAGGGCCCGGGACGCTCAGCTCTTGGCAGCTTCGCCGGTGCGATCCACGGATGTCTGCCATGCTTCCTGAAGCTGGGCCAGCAGCGTATCGGCGGTTTCCAGCAGCCCGGCATCCCCCTTCAGGTTGGCGTTGATCAAGGTCCGCAGGACGTAGTCGTAAAGGTTGTTCAGGTTGGCCGCGATTTCGCCGCCGTTCTCCAGGTCGAGCGCCTGTTTCAGCCCTTCGTCCACCAGGCGGGTCGCCTTGCTGATCGCGATGGCCCGCGCGGAACCGTTGCCTTGTTCGATATGGATGCGCGCCTGCCCGATGGCGGCTCGCGCCGCCGTGTAGAGCAGGGTGATGAGCCTTTCGGCGCTCGCGCTCATCACCTGGGTTTCGAGCCCTACGTCCGCGTAGGAGCGCACGGAGTAGGCATTATCCGGACGGCGGTGTGCGTAGGTCATTTACTTACTTCTGATTGGAGAGCGCGGCGAACTGCTGCGTCAGGTAGGAGCTGGTGCTGTTCATCTGCGCGACGAAGGAATCCAGCTGCACGAACTGCGCGCGCAGGTTGGCGATGTCGGCATCGATGCGATCGCTCACGCTGTCGTACTGGTCCTGCAACGACTTCTTGGTCTCGGTCAGCCCGGCGGTGCGGTTGGACAGCAGCCCGTTGGTACCCAGGATGCCCTTGATCGCTGTCCCGACGCTGGTGCCCAGCGCGGTCAGGATATCGCCGACGTCCTTGGGATTGCTGGACAGCGAATCGTTCAGCGAGTGCAGGTTGTCCTTGTCTATCGTGTTCAGGTTCAGCACCAGCGTGCCGTCGTCCGGCGACGTCGTGATGCCCAGGTCCTGGATCGTGCGCAGCGTATCCGTACCCGATGCCAGCACGCGCAGGGCGCTGGCCAGGCTGGACGAAATGGACCGGGTCGTGCTGTCGCCGGTCAGCGCCGAGCTCTGGTCCGTCGTCGGATCGTACTTGGTCAGCGACGTCACCAGTGTCTGCAGCGTGTTGTACGCGCTGACGAAACCCTGCACCGCCGACACCACCCCGGAAGAATCCGTGCTGACGTTCACCGTCACCGGGCCGTCCGTCACGTCGGTCAGCGAGACGGTGACGTTGTCGATATTCTTGTCGAGCGTATTGGAGCCGCTGACGATCTGCACGCCGTTGATGGTGGCCTTGGCATCCGCCGCCGCTTCCTGCTGCGTCATGCCGCCGGTGGGCGTCGCCGCGGCGTCGTAGCCGATGGCGCTCTGGATGTCGGTATTGGTCGACGTGATCTTGGTCACCGCCGCCTTGGTGCCGGTGTTCGTCGAGGTCAGCTGCAGATAGCTCTTGCCGTCGCCGTCGGTCAGGATGGCCGCCGTGACGCCGGCTTTCTCATCGGCGTTGATGGCCCGGGCGATACCGTTCAGCGAGGTGTCCTTGCTGACGTCGATGGTCTTGCTGGTGCCGTCGGCCAGGGTCACGGTGACGCTGCCGCCCGTGCCTATCTTGGCGGTACGGTCGCCGATCGCGCCGGACTTCAGCTGTTCCGCGGTGGCCAGCTGGTCCACTTCGATCTTGTACTTGGCCGGCGTGGCGCCCGGCAAGGTCTTCACCGTGAAGGCGGTGCTGCCGCCGACGACGGTCGCCGTCGTCACGTTGTAGGTCTTGGGATCGGCCAGGGCACCCGCCGCCGTCTGCAGGGTCTCGATCGCCTGCTGCAGGGTGCCGTAGGCGGAAAGCTGCGTGGTAACCAGGGTCTGCTGGTTCTGGATGGGCACCAGCGCCTGCTTTTCGTTGTCCTTCAGGCTGTCCAGGATGCCCTGCAGGTCCAGGTTCGAACCGGAGCCCAGGGAAGTGACTGGCGGTAGGGAAGAGGTTGCCATCGTGCTGTTTCCTTGATGCGCTTATTCTGTCAAACCGGCGGCCAGCCCGATAAGTCGGGCAAGCGGCATAAGGCCGGCTTGTTCGGGGCTTTCAGCCGTGATCGGCGGGTCGCCGGGGGCTCTCAGGCGCTGGTTTCGACGCCGCCGCCCTGCATTTTGGTGATCATCTTGGCGATGTTCAGGACCGTTTCGCTGGGGATGGTCTTCAGCGTGTCCCCGGTTTTGGAGTCCTTGATGGAAATCACGACCCGATGGGTGTCGGGGTCGATGGCGAACTCCATCTGCGTGGACCAGGCCGTCATCTGCTCATTGATTTTCTGCAGGGCCCGTTCCAGGGAAGATTGGGGGTCGGACGAGTTTCCGGACGCGCCGCCGTCGCCGGCGGCGGCGCCTTTCTGGGCGTCCCCGGCGGGAGTCACCAGAACGGCCGCGTCGGGCAACGGTGCAGGTTGAGCCTCGGCGGGCTGGACCGGAAGGGCCGCGGGGGCGATAGGGCTGACAGCCATAAGGACTCCACTTCTGCTGTGCGTCGGCGACGCGGGTTTCTGGGTAGACAACCTCGTAACGGCAGAGGGCAGGAAAACTTAAACGGGCGGGGTGGCTGTTAAAATCGGGGTTGCTTCAGCTTCGCTTTCCGCCATGTCCCTCATCGCCCCGCCAGACCCCGGCGCCACGCTCACTCAGTGGCTGGCCTACCTGGAATCCCTGCACCCGAAAACCATCGATCTGGGCCTGGAGCGGGTCCGTCAGGTACAGCAGCGGCTGGGGGTGGAGCTGGATTGCGTCAAGATCGTCGTGGGCGGCACCAATGGCAAGGGGTCGACCTGCGCCATGCTGGAAGCCATGCTGCTGGCCGCGGGCTTCAAGACCGGCTTGTATACCTCTCCCCATCTGATCGACTTCAACGAACGTGTCCGCGTCAATGGCGAACTGGCCTCCGATGCCGACCTGATCGCCCAGTTCCAGGCGGTCGAAGCCGCTCGCGGCGACATTTCGCTGACCTATTTCGAATTCACCACGCTGGCCGCGCTGCGGCTGTTCTCCCGTTCGCGGCTGGATGCGGTGGTGCTGGAAGTCGGCCTGGGCGGCCGCCTGGACGCCGTCAACATCGTCGACGCCGATTGCGCCGTCGTCACCAGCGTCGACCTGGACCACATGGATTGGCTGGGCGACACGCGGGAAAAGATCGGCTACGAAAAAGCCCACATTTATCGCCCCGGCAAGCCTGCCATCTGCGCCGACCCCGTGCCGCCGCAAAGCCTGCTCGATCATGCCGCCGCCATCGGCGCCGACCTGTGGCTCTTCGGGCGGGACTACAACTACTCCGGCGACCGCCAGCAATGGGCCTACGGCGGCCGCGCCCAGCGCCGTGGCGCGTTGGCCTATCCCGCCCTGCGCGGCGCCAACCAGTTGTTGAACGCCGCCGCCGCCCTGGCCGTGCTGGAAGCCCTGCGCGATCGGCTGCCCGTGCCGCAGCAGGCGGTGCGGCAGGGCCTGCTGCAGGCCACGCTGCCCGGCCGCTTCCAGATCCTTCCGGGGCAGCCCACCGTCATTCTCGATGTCGGGCACAACCCGCACGCCGCCGCGGTCCTGGCGCAGAACCTGGACAACATGGGCTTCCATCCCTACACCTACGCGGTGTTCGGCATGCTCAATGACAAGGACGTCGCCGGTGTGGTGGCCAAGCTGGCGGGGCGCATAGACCGCTGGTACTGCGCCGGCCTGCCCGGCCCGCGCGGCGGCACCGGCGAAGCCCTGGCGGAGCAGGTGCGCGCGGCCCTGCCACCGCCCGGCGCGGGCGACGACGTACCGCTCATCTGTCCTCACGCCGATCCCGCGCAGGCCTATGCCGCCGCGCGCGCCCAGGCGGGTGAGAATGATAGAATCGTGGTGTTCGGATCGTTCTTCACGGTCGCCGCCGTGCTCCAGTACCTGGGGCGAAAAGCCTGAATTTTCCATCGCGCATCGGGCGCGCCGGCTGCAAGGAATTCGTGCTTCATGGGTTTGTTCAATCGCAAAGATTCCTCGTCGGACACGCCGGCGGGCCGTCCTCGTCCGTCGGTATCCAGCGAAGCGCAGGCGGCCGAACTGCGTTCGCGCGCGCGGCGCCGCCTGGCTGGCGCGGTCGCCCTGGTGCTGGCGGCAGTCATCATCCTGCCCATGGTGCTGGATTCCGAACCGGCACGCGTCAGCGACGACATACCCATCCGCATCCCCGACCGTAATTCGCCTTACCAGCCGGCGGTTTCCGATCCGCAGGCGCAGGCCGATGCCGGCGGCGCGGGCAGCGCCAGCACACCCGCGACGTCCGGCGTAGCTGTCCCCGGCACCGTCGCCCCGCAGGGCCAGGGCGGACAGCCGGCGCCCGGCCAGGCGGCGTCGGCCGGCGCCACGCCGTCCGCCGACGCCGGCAGGACCGGTGTCCAATCCCGCGCCGACGCGCCCCGGACCGCGGGCGATCCCGCGCATGCCGACACCGGGCGCGTCGATACCAGCCGTGCCGATGCGAGCCGTGCCGATGCGGCGCGTACCGATGCCAGCCGGACGACGCAGCGCCAGGACACCCGCGCCGACACCTCCCGCCAGGAATCAAAGCCGGATACCCGCACCGAATCCAAGCCGGCCCCCAAGCCGGCCCCCAAGCCGGAGCCCGCGCCCCGAACCGACGACGGCAGCAAGGCGCTGGCCTTGCTGGAAGGCCGCACGGGCAGTTCCTCGCCGCCGAAACCGGCCGCCGATACCCGCGCCAACGCCGACACCAAGGGCAACTTCGTGCTGCAGATCGCCGCGTACACCACGCAGGCGGACGCTCAGGCCCGCCGCGACAAGCTGCATGCGGCCGGGGTGACCAATGCATTTGTCCAGGAAGCCAGTGTGGGCGGCAAACAGCAATACCGGCTGCGCGTGGGGCCGTTCCCTTCGCGCGAGGCGGCCCAGGCAGCCCAGGCGCGCTTGCGCACCTTGGGCTATGACAACGGTTTCATCGCCGCGCAGTGACCGGGTTCGATTTCGTCGTGCTGGCGATCATCGCCATATCGGGGCTGCTGGGCCTGGTGCGTGGCTTGCTCAAGGAAGTCCTGTCCCTGCTGGCGTACATCCTGGCGTTCGTGGCGGCGATCTGGTGGGGCCCGACGGTCTACGGATGGCTGGCCCAATGGATAGAAACAACGGTGCTGCGCATGGGCGCGGCCTATGCGGCCGTATTCCTGGTCGTGCTGCTGGGGGTCGGCCTGGTCAACATGACCCTGTCCGCGCTGATCCGTACCACCGGCCTGTCGCCGGCCGACCATGGGCTGGGCGGCCTTTTCGGCTTGATCCGCGGCGCGCTGATCGTGCTGGTGCTCGTCACGGTGGCCGGCTATACGCCGCTGCCGCAGGAGCCCTGGTGGCGCGACGCGATGTTCTCCCATACGGCCACAGAAGCCGTCAAACATACCAAAGTGTGGCTGCCGCCATCCCTGGCGTCCATGCTGCCTTATTGAATATGGCCTTATCGTGGCCATATTGAGCATATTCGTATCGTTCGAAAGAACGCGGTAGGATCAACAGGAAATTGCCATGTGTGGAATCGTCGGCGTCGTGGGGCGCAATCCCGTCAACCAACTGCTCTACGACAGCCTCCTGCTGTTGCAGCACCGCGGGCAGGATGCGGCCGGTATCGCCACGGCGCAGGGTAGCCAGTTCAATCTGTTCAAGGCGCACGGCCTCGTCCGCGACGTCTTCCGCACCCGGAACATGCGCGCGCTGCCCGGCAACAGCGGCGTCGGCCAGGTCCGCTATCCGACCGCGGGTTCCAGCGCCAGCGAAGAGGAAGCCCAGCCGTTCTACGTCAATGCCCCTTTCGGCATCATGATGACGCACAACGGCAATCTGACCAATTGGCGAGAGTTGCGCGAATCCCTGTTCCGCGTCGACCGCCGCCACATCAATACCAATTCCGATTCCGAGGTCCTGCTGAACGTGCTGGCCCACGAACTGCAGTCCGCGGCGAATGGCATTTCGCTGGATGACGACGCGATGTTCCGCGCGGTCACGGCGGTGCACCGGCGCGTGCGTGGCGCCTACGCGGTGGTGGCGCAGATCGCCGGCTACGGCCTGCTCGCTTTCCGCGATCCCTACGGCATCCGCCCGCTGTGCATCGGCCGGCAGGAAAACGAGCAGGGTGACGTCGAATGGATGGTGGCGTCCGAGTCCGTGGCGCTGGAAGGCAGCGGCTTCAGCTTCGTGCGCGATGTGGCGCCCGGCGAAGCCGTGTTCATCGACCTGGACGGCAAATTCTATAGCCGCCTGTGCGCCGACAATGCCCAGCTCGTGCCGTGCATTTTCGAGTACGTGTATTTCGCCCGCCCGGATTCGCTGATGGACGGCGTTTCCGTCTACGACGCCCGCCTCCGCATGGGCGAGTACCTTGCCGACAAGGTGGCGCGCAGCATGCGCCTGGGCGATATCGACGTCGTCATGCCGATTCCCGATTCTTCGCGTCCGGCCGCCATGCAGCTGGCCGCCCGCCTGAACCTGGATTATCGCGAAGGCCTGATCAAGAACCGCTACGTTGGCCGGACGTTCATCATGCCGGGGCAGGCGGTGCGCAAGAAGTCGGTGCGGCAGAAGCTCAACGCCATCGGCCGCGAATTCCAGGGCAAGAACGTGCTGCTGGTGGACGATTCCATCGTGCGCGGTACGACCAGCCGGGAAATCGTCGAAATGGCGCGCGCTGCCGGAGCCAACAAGGTGTTCTTCGCCTCCGCCGCGCCCCCCGTGCGTTTCCCCAATGTCTATGGCATCGATATGCCGACGCAGCGCGAGCTCATCGCCACCGGCCGCAGCGACGAGGAAATCGCCCGCACCATCGGCGCCGATGCCCTGGTCTACCAGGACCTGGACAATATGCAGCAGGCGGTGCGCGACCTGAATCCCGCCATGTCGCGTTTCGAGGCGTCCTGCTTCGACGGCCAGTACATTACCGGCGACATCACGCCGGAATACCTGGAGCGCCTTGGCCAGAGCCGGGGCGAGGCCGACGAAGAGGCGCGTGGCGGGCTGTTGTTCAACATGGGCTACGCCGCCAACGACGCCTGATCGCCAGCCGCGCAGGTACGGAAACGGCGGACCGGGAATACCCGGTCCGCCGTTTCGTTTGAGCGACGCCTTGTCCGTACGTGCGGGTGGTCGGGTGCGGCCGGCCAGGTGCGGCCGGCTAGTGCGGCCGGCTCAGGCGCGGCGCAGCAGCGCGCGCAGGCTCAAAAGCGCCAGGATGGCGAACAGCACCAGGCTCCAGACCGCGTATTCGACGCCCAGCACCTTTACCGCGGCGTCCATGCAGGTGGCATAAATCCCGAACACGGACGGCAGCGCCGCGTCCAGGCCGCTGCCGGCGATGAACTTGTCGGCGAAGGTCTGCGCGCACGACAGTAGTTGCGACGCCACGGTGTACTGGTAATAGGCGGCCCATACGCCGCACAGCGACAGGATCAGCCCCAGCAGCGCACCCACGCGCCGCAGCACCGGTCCCAGGAAGGCCAGCACCAGGCAGACGATGCCGATGACGATATAGATCAGCCGCTGCAGCACGCACCACGCGCAGGGTTGCAGGCCGAAAGCGTATTGGGACACCAGCGCGATGCACACGGCGCCGAAGGCCAGGATGGCGATCAGTACCAGGGTGCGTTGCGAAGTCGACATCATGATGTTTCTTATCCTGTAACGTCGGAAAGGAAGGGAAGCGGTATCACTGCGCGGTGCCGGCCGCGCTGGCTGTGGCGGCTTCGACCATCACGCTCAACAAGAGTTCATGCACACCGTCCCAGACGATCTGCACACCCAGGCATAACAACACGAAAGCCGACAGCCGCATGAATACCGCCGTGCCGTTATCTCCCAGCCTGTACAGGAATTGGGCGGCGAAACGCAGGCAGACGTACAGCGTCAACGCGGTAACCAGGATGCCGGGCAGCGAGCCGACCAGCCTGACCAGGCTGACGATACGGTCCGGTTCGCGCAGGGAAGCGCCGACCGTGATTGCGGCGGCGATCGAGCCGGGCCCGCAGGAAATCGGGAAGGTGAGCGGATAGAAGGCGCGCGCCTTGGCCATTTCCGGCGTGAAGGACTCGGCGGCGCGGGCGGCGCTTTGCGCCCCGGCATCGGGCGAGTTCACCAGGCGCCACGCGCTGGCGATGACCAGCAGCCCGCCGCCTACGCGGACGATCGCCAGGGACAGTCCGAAGAAACTCAAAAGCACGTTGCCCGCCACCATCGCGATGGTCAGCATCACGCCCACATTGATGGCCACCCGCTTGGCCAGCGCCGTGCGCGTGGCATTGGAAGCGCCTTCGGTCAGCGTCCAGAAAATGGGCGCGACGGCCGGAGGATTCAGGAAAGGCAGCAGGGTGGCCAGCGCGAACAGGAAGCTGCGACCAAATACCAGCAGATAGTCGTGCGCGAGCATGGGGAAAGGTGGCCTGGCCGACGAGGAAAGGTCGATTGTAAGCGTCGACCGTTCGTTCCGGCCACGTCAACGTGGATGTAAGGCGCTATCCGAACCCGCAATTCCACGTCGGATTTCATCCACGCCCCGCGCCATACGAGGATGCCGCCCAATCCAGGACGCCGAGGATCCGGGCGGGCGGCCAGCCCTCCGCCGGTCCTCCAGCGTCGGCACGCGACGCCGCAACGTGTCGCAGGTGCTGCTTGACCCGGGACGCCGAGGATCCGGCTCCGCCGGTCCTCCAGCGTCGCCCCCCTTGGGGGGAAGCGCGCAGCGCTTCGGGGGGGGACCCTCAAGCAGCCGCGCGCTGCGTCCCGTCGCCCGACAGCGCGTCCAGGATGGCGCGCTCGAACTGCATTTGCGAGCGGGGCCGTTCCAGGGTCGAGCCTTCGATGATGAAGACGTCTTCCACACGGTCGCCCAGCGTCATGACCTTGGCCATCTGCAGATTCACGCCATGGCCGACGAAGACCCGCGCCAGGGCATGCAGCAGGCCCGGCCTGTCCGTCGCCGTGACGGAAAGCCGCCAGGATTTGCTGCGGTCGTCCGGCTGCAGTTCGGCTTGCGGTGGCACCGGGAACACGCGCGACATCCGCGATTGCCGCAGCCGGCCATAGGTCGCGCCGCCGCCCGCCGTCGCCGAAGACGCCGTGCCGGCTTCCTTGAGCCGCGCGGCCAGTTCGTGTTCGACCAACGACGCCTGCGCGCGCAGGTCGCTCGCGCCATCCGGCAGCAGCACGATAAAGCTGTCCAGCGCCCAGCCATGGCGTGTGGTATGGATGCGGGCGTCCTGGATGCTCAGCGACTTGGCGTCGAAATAGCCGCAGATCGCCGCGAACAGGTCGGGCGCGTCGCGGGTGTACACCATGACCTGCAGTCCTTCGCCCTGTTCGGTGGGCCGGGCCTTGACGACGGCCTGGTCCGGGGCAGGGCGGTGGTACAGGTGGCGTGTATGCCAGGCGATGTCGGAAGCGTCGTGGCGCAGGAAGTAGGCCACGTCCAGCTGTTTCCAGAAGGCTTCGCGCGCGTCGTCGCGCAAGCCGGCCAGCCGCGTCAGCCGCGCCGCTTCCGCCTTGCGATGATTCAGCACCGTATCCGCATCGTGATGCGCGCCGCCCAGCGCACCCAGGGTCAGGCGGTACAGGTCTTCCAGCAGCTTGCCTTTCCAGGCATTCCAGACCTTGGGGCTGGTGCCGCGGATGTCGGCGACGGTCAGCAGGTACAGGGCGGTCAGATGGCGTTCGTCCTTGACCGTGGCGGCGAACTCGCGCACGACCTCCGGGTCGGACAGATCGCGCTTCTGCGCCACGGTGGACATCAGCAGATGCTGCCGGACCAGGAATTCCACCAGTTCGGCGTCTTCGGGCGCCAGGCCGTGGTCATGGGCGAACTTGCGCACCTCACGCGCGCCCAGCTCGGAGTGGTCGCCGCCGCGCCCCTTGGCGATATCGTGGAAAAGCGCGGCCACGTAGAGCAGCCAGTGCCGGTCCAGCTCGGAAATCAGCTGGCTGGCCAGCGGATACTCCTGCGCGTGTTCGGGCATGGTGAAGCGGCGCAGGTTGCGGATGACGGTCAGCGTATGCTGGTCCACCGTATAGACGTGGAACAGGTCGTGCTGCATCTGGCCGACGATGCGGCGGAACACCGGCAGGTAGCGCGGCAGGATATTCAGCATCGTCATGCGGCGCAGCTCGTGCACGATGCCCGCCGGCTGCTGCAGGATCTGCAGGAACAGCCGGCGATTGACCGGATTGCGGCGGAACTGCGCGTCGATGCGATGACGCGAGTGCCAGATGGCGCGCATGGTGCGCGCCGACATGCCGTTCAGGTGCGGGTGCTGCTGCATGACCAGGAAAGCGCGCAGCAGCAGCGTCGGATTGCGTTCGAACGCATCGTCGCGAATGATGTCCAGCCGGTCGTGCAAGCTGCGGAAATCGTCATCGATATCGCGCGCGTCGCAGGCCGGGCGAGGGAACAGCCGTTCTTCGATATTCTGGACCAGGATGGAATTCAGCTGCGTGACCAGGCGCGCCGCCCAGTAATAGCGCTGCATCATCAGTTCGCTGGCGCGCCGCGTGGCGGTCGCCTTGATACCGTAGATTTCCGCGAGCGCCGGCTGCAGGTCGAACAGCACGCGGTCTTCGCGTCGCTTGGACATCAGGTGCAGCTCGATGCGCAAGCGCTTGAAGGCCTGCTCGGCGCGCCGCAGGCCGCGCGCTTCCGATGCCGTGAGCAGGCCGGCCTTGGCGATCTCGCGCCAGGTCTCGCCGAAGCCCGCCGCCCGCGCCATCCACATGATGACCTGCAGATCGCGCAGGCCGCCCGGGGATTCCTTGCAATTCGGTTCGAGCGCGTACGGCGTGTCCTGGTAGCGCGCATGGCGCTGCTGCATTTCGACCCGCTTGGCGCGGAAGAACACCGCCGGATCCAGGCGCGCCCGCATCGCGGTGTCGAAGGTTTTCATCAGCGCGCGGTTGCCGGCCAGCCAGCGCGATTCCAGCAGCGCGGTTTCCACCGTGATGTCGGCATCCGCCTCGCGTTCGCAGTCGGCGATGGTGCGCACGCTGTGGCCCGGCTCCAGGCCCAGGTCCCACAAGGCGGCCACCAGGCGCTCGATGGCGGCTTCCTCATCCTGCGATGGCGGATGCGGCAGCAGGATCAGCAGGTCGACGTCGGAATGCGGGTAAAGTTCGCCCCGGCCGTAGCCGCCCACGGCGGCCAGTACGGCACCGGGCGGCAGCGGGCATTGCTTGATCAGGTCGCGCAGGGTCTGGTCGGTGATCCGGCGCAGTTCATGCAGCAGCGGATCGGGCCGCTCGTGCTCCCGGAAGGCGGCGATGGCGGCATCGCGGCGCTCGCGCATGCGGGCGCGCAGCGCGGGTAGGCCCGCGGCCGCATCGGGCGCCGCGAGCAGGGATTCGGCTTGCGTACTCATACGGCGGTCCTTCCGGTGTGTCTGGGCGCTGTCGGCGCGGTTGCGCGGCTAGGCGGCCGGTACCGCGACCGCTTCCGTCACGAAGGCGGGCGGCGCCGGCATGCCGGACGACACCGTCAACACTTCGTAGCCCGTTTCGGTGACCAGGACGGTATGTTCCCACTGGGCCGACAGGCTGTGGTCGCGCGTGACCACGGTCCAGCCGTCCGACAACTGGCGGATCTCGCGGCGGCCCGCGTTGATCATCGGTTCGATGGTGAAGATCATGCCGGGCACCAGCTTCACGCCGGTGCCGGGCTTGCCGTAGTGCAGCACCTGGGGATCTTCGTGGAAGCGGCGCCCCACGCCGTGGCCGCAGAATTCGCGCACCACCGAGAAACCGCTGCCTTCCGCGTGCTTCTGGATGGCGTTGCCGATGTCGCCCAGCGTGGCGCCGGCGCGCACCTGGCGGATGCCCAGCCACATGCATTCGTAGGTGACGTCAGCCAGCCGGCGCGCCAGGATGGACGGTTCGCCGACGTAGAACATCCGGCTGGTGTCGCCGAACCAGCCATCCTTGATGATGGTGACGTCGATATTCAAAACGTCCCCATTTTTCAGGACCTTGTCGCCGGGGATGCCGTGGCAGACCTGATGGTTCACCGACGTGCAGATGGCGCCGGGAAAGGGCGGGTAGCCCGGCGGCGCGTAGCCGACGGTGGCCGACTTGACCTTCAATTCATTGGTCAGGTAGTCCAGCGCCAGACGGTCCAGCTCGCCGGTCGTGACGCCCGGCTTCACGTAGGGCGTGAGGTAATCCAGCACGCGCGCGGCGTCCTGGCAGGCCAGGCGCATTTGGTCGAGTTCGGCGGGGTCGGTGACTATGCCCATGTATCAGCTTGAGGATTGTCTTGGAAAAATAGTAGAATTATAGGCTTCCCTGGAAAAGCAGGGGAGCTTCACTGTGAAGTCTGATCTGTGAAGGCCGATCTGTGAAGTCTGATCTGTGAAGTCCAATAGAAGTCCAATCGCGCGCCCAGCCAACGAGGGTGTCGACGGGAATAGCCGGCAGCGAATCGCGAAAGCGAAAGCCGCTCTTTCCGGACGATGCAGGCCCGGCGCAAGTCCAAACCCTTGGAGAATACTATGTCCCTCATGCGTGAAATGCTGGAAGCCGGCGTCCACTTCGGCCACCAGACCCGTTACTGGAATCCGAAGATGGCCCCCTTCATCTTCGGTCAGCGTAACAAGATCCACATCATCAACCTGGAACAGACGGTCGGCAAGTACGTCGAAGCCACCAAGTTCGTCAAGCAGCTGGCCGCTCGTGGCGGCAAGATCCTGTTCGTGGGCACCAAGCGTGCCGCGCGCGAACTGATCGCCGGCGAAGCCGCCCGCTGCGGCATGCCTTTCGTCGACGCCCGCTGGCTGGGCGGCATGCTGACCAACTTCAAGACGGTCAAGACCTCGATCAAGCGCCTGAAGGACATGGAAGCCGTGGTCGCCGAAGGCGGCGCGGAACGCATGATCAAGAAGGAAGGCCTGCTGTTCCAGCGCGAACTGGAAAAGCTGAACAAGTCCATGGGCGGCATCAAGGACATGAACGGCCTGCCGGACGCGCTGTTCGTGATCGACGTCGGCTACCACAAGATCGCCATCGCCGAAGCCCGCAAGCTGGGCATCCCGGTCGTGGCCGTGGTCGACACCAACCACTCGCCGGACGGCATCGACTACGTCATCCCGGGCAATGACGACTCCGCCAAGGCCATCGCGCTGTATGCCAAGGGCATCGCCGACGCCGTGCTGGAAGGCCGCGAGCAGAACCTGAACGGTCTGGTCGAAGAAGGCGGCGAAGGCCAGGAAGAGTTCGTCGAAGTGCAAGACGGCCAGGCTTGAGCAGGCGCCCGCGGGCGCCCTGTGCCGGATGCGCTCTGCGGAGCGCATCCCCGAATCGAAACACAACATGCCCCGGCTTGCCGGGGCGTGCTTTAGAAAGAATGGAGCGAACATGGCTGAAATTTCCGCCTCGATGGTCAAGGAACTGCGCGAGAAGACCGACGCGCCCATGATGGAATGCAAGAAGGCGCTGACCGAAGCCGAAGGCGATCTGGCTCGCGCCGAGGAAATCCTGCGCGTCAAGCTGGGCAACAAGGCCAGCAAGGCCGCCGCCCGCGTGACGGCCGAAGGCCTGATCGGCCTGTACATCTCGCCCGATGCCAAGCAGGGCGCCGTCATCGAAGTCAATTGCGAAACCGACTTCGTCGCCAAGAACAACGACTTCGTCGCCTACGTGAACACGCTGGCGGAAATGGTCGCGACCAAGAATCCGGCCGACGTGGCCGCGCTGTCCGAACTGCCCCTGGAAGGCGGCACGGTGGAAACGGTGCGTACCGCCCTGATCGGCAAGATCGGTGAAAACATCTCGATCCGCCGCTTCGAGCGCATGGAAACCGCCAACAAGCTGGCCAGCTACGTGCATGGCGGCAAGATCGGCGTGCTGGTGGACTTCAGCGGCGCGGACGGCGTCGGCAAGGACCTGGCCATGCATATCGCGGCCACCAAGCCCAAGGCGCTGAACGCCGACGGCGTCCCTGCCGCCGACATCGCCACCGAGCGTTCCGTGGCCGAGCAGAAGGCCGCCGAATCCGGCAAGCCGGCCGACATCGTCGCCAAGATGGTCGAAGGTTCGGTGCAGAAGTTCCTGAAGGAAGTCACGCTGTTGTCGCAGCCCTTCGTCAAGAACGACAAGCAGACCGTTGAACAGATGCTGAAGGCTGAAAACGCCGGCATCGCGCGCTTCGCGCTGTTCATCGTCGGCGAAGGCATCGAAAAGAAGACCACCGACTTCGCGGCGGAAGTCGCCGCCGCCGCTGCCGGCCGCGCCTGATAAGTTCCGACACAGACTTATCCGTCGCATTGCAGTTCTTTTTATTACAGGCCGGCGCGTGACCGGCCTGTTTCTTGTCTTACACTTCCGTCGGATCGTTTCCAGGGATATCGCTCATGACCAGCAGATCGTATAAGCGGGTTCTTCTCAAACTGTCCGGCGAAGCGCTGATGGGCGAGGACGCCTTCGGCATCAACCGCGCCACCATCGCCCGGATGACCGAGGAAATCGCCGAGATCGTGAATCTGGGCGTGGAGCTGGCCATCGTCATCGGTGGCGGGAATATCTTCCGCGGCGTGGCCCCGGGCGCGCAGGGCATGGATCGCGCGACCGCCGACTACATGGGCATGATGGCCACCATCATGAACGCCCTGGCCCTGCAGGATGCCTTGAAGCACCGCAGCGTCGACACGCGCGTGCAGTCGGCCCTGAACATCGAGCAGGTGGTCGAACCTTATATCCGCCCCAAGGCCTTGCGCTACCTGGAAGAAGGCAAGGTGGTGATTTTCGCCGCCGGTACGGGCAATCCCTTCTTCACCACCGACACCGCGGCGGCACTGCGTGGCGCGGAAATCGGCGCCGAAATCGTGCTGAAGGCGACCAAGGTGGACGGCATCTACAGTGCCGACCCCAACAAGGACCCGACCGCCACGCGTTATTCCCGTATCAGCTTCGACGAGGCCATCGTGCGTCGCCTGGAAGTCATGGACGCCACGGCATTCGCCCTGTGCCGCGACCAGAAGCTGCCCATCAAGGTGTTTTCCATCAACAAGTCGGGCGCGCTGAAACGCGCGGTCACCGGCGAAGATGAAGGCACACTGGTACACGTTTGAATCAAGGAGTCGCAATGAGCGTCGCAGACATCAAGAAATCGGCCGAGTCCCGGATGGCCAAATCCATCGAAACGCTCAAGGTCAATCTGTCCAAGATACGGACCGGCCGCGCGCACACCGGTATCCTGGACCACGTGCAGGTCGAATACTACGGCTCGCCCGTGCCCATCAGCCAGGTGGCCAACGTCAACCTCGTCGATGCGCGCACGATCAGCGTGCAGCCCTATGAAAAGAACATGGCGGGCCCGGTCGAAAAGGCCATCCGCGAATCCGATCTGGGGCTCAATCCGGTGTCCATGGGCGAAACCATACGCGTCCCCATGCCGGCGTTGACCGAAGAGCGTCGCCGCGACCTGACCAAGGTTGTCAAGAACGAAGGCGAGGACGCCAAGATCGCCGTGCGCAACCTGCGCCGCGAGGGCAACGAAGCCTTGAAGAAGCTGGTCAAGGACAAGTCGATCTCGGAAGACGAAGAGCGCCGCGCGCAGGACGAAATCCAAAAACTGACCGACCGCTGCGTGGGTGACATCGACAAGATGATCGCGCAGAAAGAAGCGGAGATCATGACCGTCTGACGCGAGCGCCGCGCGGTCTTTGCAACCTCATGACTATCAGTTCCACCCAGGCCGTCCCGCCGACGTCGAACATCCCGCAGCATGTTGCCATCATCATGGATGGCAACGGCCGCTGGGCCACGCGGCGGCATCTGCCCCGCACCGCCGGGCACGCCAAGGGCGTGCAGGCCGTGCGCCGGGTCGTGGAGGCCTGCGGCCGCCGTGGCGTCCGTTACCTGACCCTGTTCGCCTTCAGCTCCGAAAACTGGCGCCGTCCGGCCGAAGAGGTCTCGCTGCTGATGCGGCTGTTCGTGCAGGCGCTGGAACGCGAAGTCGACAAGCTCGACGGGCAGGGCGTCAGGCTGCGCGTGGTGGGCGATCTTTCGCCCTTCGAGCCTCGCTTGCGCGAACTGATCGAGCAGGCGCAGGCCCGTACCGCGCACAACGACCAGCTGCATCTTTCGGTGTGCGCCAACTACGGCGGCCGCTGGGACATCCTGCAGGCCATGCGCCGCATGCTGGCGGAAAATCCGGCGCTGGCGCAGGCGCCGGACGGCATCGACGAAGCCACGCTGAGCCGCTATCTGTCGATGGCCTGGGCGCCCGAACCGGACCTGTTCATCCGCACCGGCGGCGAACAGCGCATCTCGAACTACCTGATCTGGCAATTGGCGTATACCGAGCTGTTCTTCACGGACCGCTATTGGCCGGATTTCGGTGGGCCGGAGCTGGAAGAAGCCTTCGAATGGTATCGGACCCGCGAGCGGCGTTTCGGGCGCACCAGCGCCCAGGTCAATGCGGCCGGAAAACGCTAGCCTGGCCGGGCCCCTTCGCCCGCCGCCACGCGGCCCCATGAAAAGGGGGCAGAATACGGTGTTCCCGCCGTTGCGGCGGGCGGTCGCCCAGGCACCCGCCCCGGAACATGCCTGGGCATCCGGCCCGGCACTTGCCCAAGCACCTGGCCGGGCACCTGCCCAAGCACCTGCCCAAGCACTCGCCCAAGATTAGGAGACCCCATGCTGCGCCAGCGCATCGTCACAGCCGTCATCCTCCTTGCCGTCCTGGCCGCCACGATGGCGGCGCCTACCCCCTGGCCTTTCATGGTGCTGCTCGCCGTCGCGACCGCTTGCGCGGGCTGGGAATGGGCGCGCCTGACGCTGCCGGCGGGCGGTGGGGCCGGGGCGATCGCCGTCGGCGTATTGCTGGGCATCGCGGCACTGTGCGTCACCTTCTGGTGGACGGGCGGCAGCCGCTACGATTTCGCCGCCGAAGCCTCCGGCGCGCTGCTATTCAACTGGGTCGTGCCCCTGTCGGCATTGTTGTGGATCTTCGGCGCCACCGTCGCCGTGGTGCGCGGACGCAGCGACGCGCCGCCGGCCAGCGTGCCGCTGACGCTGTTCGCCATCCTGGCCCTGCTGGCGGCCTGGGCGGTCCTGGCCTTGTTCTTCATGACCCACGGGGCGGTCTTCCTGCTGTCCCTGCTGGCGCTGGTGTGGGCGGCCGATATTGCCGCCTATTTCGGCGGCCGGGCCCTGGGGCGCCGCAAGCTGGCGCCGCGCGTCAGCCCTGGCAAGACCGTCGAAGGCGCCATCTGCGGCGTCGCGGCCGCCGTCATCTGGATAGGCGTCAGCAGCCTCTGGCAGGGTACCTTCGGCCACGCCCTGGTCCAGCGCTGGACGCTCTGGGGCGCGCTGCCCATCGCCGCGCTGCTGGGCATGCTTTCCATCGTCGGCGACCTGTTCGAGTCGCTGCTCAAGCGGCGCGCCGGACGCAAGGATTCCAGTAATCTGCTGCCCGGGCACGGTGGCGTCTACGACCGTATCGACGCCATCCTGCCGGTGGCGCCGGTGGCCTTGCTACTCAGTGGAGTACTGTTTTGACAGCGTTTCAGCGTATCGCCGTGCTGGGGTCCACGGGATCGATCGGCGACAGCACCCTGGACGTGATCGCGCGGCATCCCGACAGGCTGGGCGTGTATGCGCTTTCGGCCCATAGCCGCATGGAAAAGCTGGCGGAACAGGCGCTCGCCAGCGCCGCGCGCGTGGTGGTCGTGCCTGACGCGGATGCCGCCGCGCGTTTCCGCCAGGCCTGGGCGCAACTGCGCACGCAGGGAACCACGCCGCCGGAGATCCGCATCGGCGCACAGGCGCTGGCCGATACCGCGGCCGATCCGGATTGCGATACCGTCATGGCGGCCATCGTCGGCGCCGCCGGCCTGCCGTCGGCGCTTGCCGCCGCGCGCAGCGGCAAGCGGGTGCTGCTGGCCAACAAGGAAGCGCTGGTCGCGGCCGGGTCGCTGTTCATGGCCGCCGTGCGCGACCACGGGGCCGAACTGCTGCCCATCGACAGCGAGCACAACGCCATCTTCCAATGCCTGCCGCATGGCGAGCGCGCCTCCGCGCCCACGCGGCCCGCCGCCGGCGTGCGGCGCCTGATCCTGACCGCGTCGGGCGGCCCGTTCCGCCAGCACGACCCGGATGCGCTGCACGCCATCACACCGGCGCAGGCGTGCAAGCATCCCAACTGGAGCATGGGCCGCAAGATCTCCGTCGATTCGGCCACCATGGCGAACAAGGGGCTGGAAGTGATCGAGGCGCACTGGCTGTTCGCCATGCCCGCCGACCGCATCGAAGTGCTCATCCATCCGCAGAGCGTCGTCCATTCCATGGTCGAGTATGAAGACGGCTCGGTGCTGGCGCAGCTTGGCCAGCCGGACATGCGCACGCCCATCGCCTACGGGCTGGGCTTTCCCGACCGTCTGGCCAGCGGCGTCGGGCTGCTGGACCTGGCGCGCTGCGGCCGCCTGGATTTCGAAAAGCCCGATCTGCGCCGTTTTCCCTGCCTGGGCCTGGCCTTCGATGCGCTGGCGGCCGGGCAGGGCGCCTGTATCGCCCTGAATGCCGCCAACGAGATCGCCGTGGACGCCTTCCTGCGTGAAACGGTGCCCTACACCTGTATCCCCGCCGTTATCGCCCAAACCCTCGAGTGGCACGCCGGTCGGCCATCTGTTACGCTGGACAGCCTCGACGACGTCCTGGCGGAAGACGCTGCCGCGCGGGCTCGGGCGGAACAGGTCCTGGCGCATTCCCGGGTCGCCGCAACCCAGTCCAGGGGCCGCTGACGCCATCCGCGACGCCATCACGCGAAACGGCCGCGCGACACCATCGCGCGGCGTGCCTTGCGCGGCTCCTTCATTTGGTACGCCTCCATGCTCTTCACCTTGCTTGCCTTCGCCGTCGCGCTGGGTATCCTGATCACCTTCCACGAACTCGGCCATTATTGGGTGGCGCGGCTGTGCGGCGTACGGGTATTGCGGTTCTCCGTGGGCTTCGGCAAGGTCCTGTTGCGGCGCATCGACCGCCACGGCACCGAATGGGCCGTCTCGGCCATCCCCCTGGGCGGCTACGTCAAGATGCAGGACGATCCCCCACCAGGCGCCACGCCGGCGGAATCGGCCGAGTCGTTCAATCGGCAACCCGTGGGCAAGCGCATCCTGATCGTCGCCGCGGGTCCCGTTTTCAACCTGATCCTGGCGGTAGTCCTCTACGCCGGCCTGAACCTGGCCGGCGTGGAGGAGCCCGCCGCCTTCATCGCCCAGCCTGCCGCCGGTACCTCGGCCGCCCAGGCGGGCCTGCAGGCCGGTGACCGCATCGTCTCGATCGATGGCGCGCCGATCACGTCATGGAACGACGCGCGCTGGCAGTTGATGGACCATATCTCCACCGGCGGGCGGGTACAGGTGGGCGTGCGGACCGTGCAGGGCGCCGTCCATGAACGCGAACTGACGCTGGGCGAGAACCGCCTCGATCCTTCCCAGGGCGATCCGCTGGCCGTGGCCGGCCTGCGCTTGCAGGAACCGCGTCCCGTGGTGCGTGGCCTGGTGGCCGGCTCGGCGGGAGAACAGGCCGGGCTGCGGGGCGGCGACGTCGTGCTGGCCGTCGATGGCCAGCCGGTGCAGGATGTCGGCTCGGTGGTCCGTGTGGTCCAGCAGCACGCCGGCCAGGCGGTGCCCTTGCTGGTCCGGCGTGATGGCGCCGATGTCTCCCTGATGGTGACGCCCCGCGCCGAACGCCTGGAAAACGGCGAAACCGTCGGCCGCATCGGCGTGCAGCTGGGCGGGGACGTGCCCATGGTGACGGTGCGCTACGGCCTCGTCGACAGCATGTGGCAGGGCGTGACCCGCACCGCCGACACGGCCTGGTTCTCGCTGCGCATGATGGGCCGCATGGTCACCGGCGCGGTTTCGTGGCGCAATATCAGCGGTCCGGTGACCATCGCCGACTATGCCGGCCAGACGGCCCGGATCGGTTTGGCCGCCTATATCGCCTATCTGGCGCTCATCAGCATCAGCCTGGGCGTCCTCAATCTGCTGCCCATCCCCATGCTGGACGGCGGCCACCTGCTGTATTACCTGTTGGAAATCGTCCGTGGCAGCCCGCCGCCTACGCGCTGGCTGGACATCGGCCAGCGTGCCGGCCTGGGCCTCCTGGCGGGCTTGATGGGGCTGGCCCTGTTCAATGATTTCGCCCGGCTTTTCACCTAGGCGCCCGGGTCCTGCATGCCCCTGCCGACCCTCCGCGGCCCGCATCCGACGATGTGGGCCGCATGGGTGGAAGGTGTGTGCCTTTCGCTCGGGCGGGTTCTGCCTTAAAATCCTCCGCCATTTGCACCTATAACTCCGCCATTTGGACCACCAAGGATCCCCCAGGATGTTTTTCCGCTGGATGTTTAAGCCCAACAAGGGTATTTGGGCGGGCCTGATCGCCATGCTGATGCTGCTGCCGGCGCTGGCCAACGCCTTCGAACCCTTCGTCGTCAAGGACATCCGAGTGGAGGGCATCCAGCGTATCGATGCCGGCACGGTGTTCGGCTATCTGCCCTTCAAGGTGGGCGATACCTTCACGGAAGATACCGCGACGGAGTCCGTGCGCCGCCTCTACGGCAGCGGTTTCTTCAGCGACGTGCGCATCGACACCAACAACAACGTGGTCGTGGTGGTGGTGCAGGAACGCGCGACCATCGCGTCCATCACGTTCAATGGCATGCGGGAGTTCGACAGCAAGGCGATCCTGGAATCGTTGCGCAACGTCGGCTTCGCGGAAGGGCGCATCTTCGACCGCTCCATGCTCGAGCGGGCCGAACTCGAACTCAAGCAGCAGTACATGTCCAAGGGCAAGTACGGCGTCGAAGTCACCTCCACCGTGACGCCGCTGCCGCGCAATCGCGTCGGCATCAGCTTCGACATCTTCGAAGGCGACGTGGCGCGCATCCGCGAAATCCACTTCGTCGGCAACAAGGCCTTCTCGGAAAGCGAACTGCTGGACCAGATCCAGATGACCACGCCCGGCTGGCTGACCTGGTACACCGATACGGACAAGTACTCGCGCGAAAAGCTGGAAGGCGACGTCGAGCGGATCCGCTCGTTCTACCTGGACCGCGGCTATCTCGAAGTGGCGGTGGAGCCCCCGCAGGTCACCATTTCGCCCGATCGCAAGGACATCTACATTACCTACACCCTGCACGAAGGCGAGCCCTACAAGGTGCGCAGCGTCAAGCTGGCCGGCAACCTGCTGGGGTTGGACAAGCAGATCGACGCGCTGGTGCAGGTCAAGGCCGGGGAGACCTTCTCGGCCGCCAAGACCAACGATAGCGCCAAGGCCATCACCGACTACCTGGGCGAACTGGGCTACGCCTTCGCCAACGTCAACCCGAATCCGCAGCTGGATCGCGCCAAGCATGAGGCCGACCTGACGTTCTACGTCGATCCCAGCCGCCGCGTGTACGTGCGCCGCATCCAGATCGGCGGCAACACGCGTACGCGGGATGAGGTCATCCGCCGCGAAATGCGCCAGGAAGAGGCCGCCTGGTACGACGCCGGCGATATCAAGATGTCGCGCGACCGCGTCGACCGCCTGGGCTATTTCAACGACGTCAACGTCAAGACCGATCCGGTGCCGGGTTCGCCCGACCAGGTCGACGTCAACGTCGACGTCAAGGAAAAGCCGACCGGCATGGTCAACCTGGGCGTGGGCTACGGCTCCACGGACCGCGCCATCTTCAGCGCCGGTATCAGCGAAGACAACGTTTTCGGCAGCGGCACCAACCTGACGCTGCAGCTGAACACCAGCAAGACCAACCGCGCCGCGGTGCTGTCGCATACCGACCCGTACTGGACCAAGGACGGCATCAGCCGCACCACGTCGCTGTACTACCGCCAGCAGCGTCCGTTCATCGACAACGACGGCGAGTACCGCGTCGATACGTTCGGCCTGGGCATGAATTTCGGCGTGCCCATTTCGGAATACGACCGCATCATCCTGGGTGCGTCCTTCGAACGCAACCGCGTCCATCTGGACAGCAACTCGCCGCTGGCCTATCAGCAATACGTCGACCAGTACGGCGCTTCGACCAACTCGGTGCTGTTGACCACTGGCTGGAACAAGGACACCCGCGACAGCGCGCTGGCGCCGACCAAGGGCTACTTCACCAAACTGCAGGCCAACGTGTCGACGATGGACCTGAAATACACCATGCTGTCCGGGCAGCAGCAGTACTACATGCCGCTGGGCCGCAGCTACACGCTGGCCTTGAACGGCATGATCGACTGGGGGCAGTCGTACGGCGGCAAGGACTTCCCGGTCATCAAGGACGTCTACGCCGGCGGCATCGGCTCGGTGCGCGGCTATGAAGGCGCGTCCCTGGGCCCGCGCGACTCCCTGACGGGCGATTACCTGGGCGGCGCGCGCCGCATCGTGGCCAATGCGCAGCTCTACCTGCCGTTCCCGGGGGCCACCAAGGACAAGACCCTGCGCTGGTTCCTGTTCACGGACGCCGGTCGCGTACAGCCGGGCACCGGGCTGACCTGCACGGCCGGCAAGAACAACGAAGTCGAGGATCCTTGCGGATGGCGTTATTCCGCGGGTGTGGGCCTGTCCTGGCAATCGCCGCTGGGCCCGCTGCAACTCTCCTACGGCCGGCCGCTCAACGCGAAGTCGGGTGACGATACACAGAGCTTCCAGTTCCAGATCGGCACTGGTTTCTAAACGCAAATCAAAGGTGGCCGGATGTTTCCGGCCGCCCAATAGGGTGTCGGTTTAGTGGCACAATAGCGGTTTGCTTGACCTTATCGGAAGGTGAAATTTTCATGATGTCTATTTTCGTACGCAAATTGTCCCGTTCATCGCGCAAGAGCTCCGTTTCCCTGACGGCTGTGCTGGCGCTGGCGGGCGCGCTGCTGCTGGGCGCGTCGTACGCGGCGCCCGCCGCTGCGCAGGGGACGAAAATCGGCTTCGTCAATACCGAGCGTATCCTGCGCGAATCCGGTCCCGCCCGCGCGGCGCAAGCCAAGATCGAATCCGAATTCAAGGCCCGTGACGCCGACCTGCAGCGTCTGGCGACCAATCTGCGCGCCCAGGCGGAGAAGTTCGACAAGGATGCGCCCGTCCTGTCCGAGTCCGATCGCATGAAGCGCCAGCGCGACCTCAGCAACATGGATGGCGACCTGCAACGCCGCCGCCGCGAATTCCAGGAAGACTTCAACCGTCGCCGCAACGAAGAATTCTCGGCCATCGTGCAGAAGGCCAACGCGGCCATCAAGAATATCGCCGAGAAGGAAAACTACGACCTGATCGTGCAGGACGCCGTGACTGTCAGCCCGCGCGTGGACATCACCGACAAAGTGATCCAGGCCCTCGGCAAGTAAGCGTCGCCCATGCCGGTTCTGCTAGATCCCGCTCGCGCGCCCTTACTTGACGAGTTATTGGCGGATACCGACACCCAAGGCCTGACGTGGCAGATCAGCGCCCCATCGAATGGGGCGCTCCCCCGCATACAGGGGCTGGGAACGCTGGCCTCCGCCGGGCCGGCTGAAATCAGCTTTCTTTCCAATCCCCGCTATCAAAACCAGCTGCCCGCCACGCGGGCCGGCGCGGTCATCGTGACGCCGGACGTGGAACAGGCTTTGTCCGCCCAGTCGGCGCCTGCCGCCTTCGCCCGCGTCGTCACCGCGAATCCCTATCTGCTCTACGCGCGCATCGCGCAGTGGTTCGACCGTGCGCGGCGTCCGGCATTGCCGGGTGGCGTGCATCCCACCGCCGTGGTCGCCGACGACGCGGTGATCGAAGCCGGCGCGCGTGTCGGGCCGCATTGCGTGATCGAATCCGGTGCGCATATCGGCCGCGACGCCGTGCTCGGGGCCGGCTGTATCGTCGGTGCCGGATCCTCCATCGGGGCTGGCGGACTCCTGCACGCTCGGGTAACGTTGTATGCGGGCGTAACCGTGGGCGCCCGCGCCGTCATCCATACGGGCGCGGTCCTGGGCGCGGACGGTTTCGGTTTCGCGCCGGATCCGGCCCTGGGCAAAGGCGCCTGGGGCAAGATTCCCCAGTTCGGCGGCGTGACCGTGGGCGATGATGTGGAAATCGGCGCGAACACCACGATCGACCGGGGCGCGCTGGAAGACACGGTGATCGGGGACGGCGTCAAGCTGGACAACCAGATCATGGTCGCGCATAACGTCCGGATCGGGGCGCATACGGCAGTGGCGGCTTGCGTGGGCATCGCGGGTTCCACCACCATAGGCGCGCGCTGCACCATAGGCGGGGCATCGATGTTGTCCGGCCACCTGACGCTGGCGGACGACGTCCACATATCGGGCGGCACCGCCATCACGTCGAATATCTCCAAGCCAGGCCGCTACACCGGAGTCTATCCCTACGCGGAACATGGCGATTGGCAGCGCAATGCGGCTGTCATCCAGCAGTTGGGCCAGTTGCGCCGTCGCGTGCGGACGCTGGAGCAGGAATAACATCGCGGCGCGCGGCCAGCCCGCCGTGCCGTAAGAAGAATTGCAATGCAGGAACATACTCATGGAACTCGACATTAAGGGGATCCTGGATCGCTTGCCGCATCGGTATCCGATGCTGTTGATCGACCGCGTGATCGACATCCAGCCCGGCAAATCCATCATTGCCTTGAAGAACGTCTCGATTAACGAGCCGTTCTTCACGGGGCACTTCCCGCACCATCCGGTCATGCCCGGCGTGCTGATCCTGGAAGCCATGGCGCAAGCCGCCGCGCTGTTCTCGTTTTCGGATGAGTCCGCGCTGAAGAACGACGCCGGGGGCTCGTCCACGGTGTATTACTTCGTCGGCATCGACGGCGCGCGTTTCCGCCGTCCTGTCCTGCCGGGCGACCAACTCCGCATCGAAGTCGACGCCGAGCGCTTGAGTCGCAGCATCTGCAAGTACGCCGGCCGCGCGCTGGTGGACGGCCAACTGGTCGCCGAAGCCAAACTCATGTGTGCCATCCGCAACCTGGACGCATAAATGACCGATCGCATCCATCCCACCGCCGTGGTCGATCCGGCTGCTGAGATCGACAGTTCCGTTGTCATCGGTCCATACAGCGTCGTCGGCCCGCGGGTGCGCATCGGCGCGGGAACGGAGATCGGATCGCATTGCGTCATCGATGGCGTCACCACCATCGGCCGCGACAACCGTTTCTACCGGTTCTGCTCGATCGGCGGCATGCCGCAGGACAAGAAGTACGCCGGCGAACCGACACGGCTGGAAATCGGCGATCGCAACACCGTGCGCGAGTTCACCACCTTCAACACCGGCACGGTGCAGGACGGTGGCGTCACCACCATCGGCAGCGACAACTGGATCATGGCGTACGTGCATATCGCCCATGATTGCCACGTCGGCAGCAATACCATACTGGCGAATGGCGTGCAGCTGGGCGGACACGTGCGGGTGGGCGACTGGGCTATTCTCGGCGGCCTGACCGGCGTCCATCAGTTCAGCACCATAGGTGCGCACAGCATGACGGGCGGCAACAGCTCGCTGATGCAGGATACGCCCCCCTACGTGCTGGCGGCGGGCAACCCGTGCCGTCCGGTGGGCATCAATGTGGAAGGCCTGAAGCGGCGCGGCTTCACGCCCGCCGTCGTCTCGTCCCTGCGCGACGCCTACAAGGCCATCTACCGGCGCGGCCTGTCCCTGGACGAAGCGCGCGCCGAACTGCGCGCCCGGCAGGATAGCGAGCCCGAAACGCGCGAAGTCCTGCAGGTCATGCTGGATTTCCTGGATCAGTCGCAACGCGGCATCATCCGGCCGTGACCACGCGTATCGGCATGGTCGCCGGCGAGCCCTCCGGGGACCTGCTGGCCGGCCGCATCATCGAAGGCTTGCGCGAATACGATGCCTCGGTGTCCTGCGCCGGAATAGGTGGGCCGCGCATGCAGGCGCGCGGCTTCGACAGCTGGCATCCCATGCATGCGTTGACGGTGTTCGGCTACGTGGATGCGCTCAAGCGCATTCCCAGCCTGCTGGCCATCTACGGTGACGTCAAGCGGCGCATGCTGGCCGAGCCGCCTGCCGTGTTCGTCGGCATCGACGCGCCGGATTTCAATCTCAAGCTCGAATTGCAGCTGCGGCAGGCGGGCGTACCGACCGTGCATTTCGTCGGGCCGTCGATCTGGGCCTGGCGCTACGACCGCATCCACAAGATCCGCCAGGCGGTCTCGCACATGTTGGTGCTGTTCCCTTTCGAAGTCGATATCTATCGCAAGGAAGGCATACCGGTCACCTATGTGGGCCATCCGCTTGCCGGCACCATACCCATGGTTCCCGATCGCGCTGTCGCGCGCGCGCGCCTGGGCATGGAAGCCGGTGCCCGCGTGCTGGCCATGCTGCCAGGCAGCCGCTCCTCGGAAATCCGCGTGCTGGCGCCGCGTTTCCTGCAGGCCCTGCAGCAATTGCAGGCGCGCGACCCGGCCCTGCAATGCCTGGTGCCCATGGTGAACGCCGCGCGCCGCGCCGAATTCGAAGGCTTCCTGCGCCAGCATCCCGTCAGGAACCTGCGCATCGTCACGGCGGAAGACGTCGCACCCGCCGAGGGCCATCCCGTGGCCTGGTCGGTCATGGAAGCCGCCGACGCGGTGCTGGTGGCCAGCGGCACGGCCACGCTGGAAGCCGCGCTGTACAAGCGTCCCATGGTTATTTCCTATGTGCTGTCGCCCTGGATGCGACGTATCATGGCGTGGAAATCCGGGCAGCAGCGTCCCTATCTGCCTTGGGTGGGGCTGCCCAACGTGCTGCTGCGCGACTTCGCCGTACCCGAGCTGCTACAGGACGACGCCATGCCGGACAAGCTGGCCGACGCCACCTGGCGCGCGCTGACGGATGAAGCTGGCGCCGCCCGTATCCAGGCGCGGTTCACGGATCTGCACGCCGAGCTGCTGCGCGACACGCCGGCACTGGCGGCCCGGGTCATCAACGAGGTGGCGCATGGCGCAAAGTGACATGTTCGGCGACGAAGGCCTGCGAGATGTAATCATCTCTGGGGTGGACGAAGCTGGGCGCGGGCCGCTGGCCGGCGCCGTCTACGCCGCCGCGGTGATCCTGAACCCGGCGCGTCCCATCGAAGGGCTGGCGGATTCCAAGGTGCTGACCGCCCCGCGACGCGAGGAGCTGGCGCTCGAAATCAAGGAATACGCGGTCGCCTGGTGCGTGGCCAGCGCCAGCGTGAAGGAAATCGACTCCCTGAACATCCTGCGGGCGACCTTGCTGGCGATGCGCCGCGCGGTGCTCGGGCTGGGCGTCAAGCCGGGCCTTGCGCTGGTGGACGGCAACCAGGCGCCGCGCCTGCCTTGCGGCGTCAAGACGGTGATCCAGGGCGACGCCCTGGTGCCGGCCATTTCGGCCGCGTCGATACTGGCCAAGACCGCCCGCGATGCCGACCTGGTGCGCCTGCATGGCAAGTATCCCAACTATGGCTTCGACCAGCATAAGGGCTACGGCACGGTCATGCATCTGGAACGCCTGCGCGCGCATGGCCCGTGTCCCGAACACCGGCGCAGCTTCTCGCCCGTCAAGGATCTGCTGATCCTGTCATGAAGCACATTGCTTCACGCGACAATCCCCTGGTCAAGACCCTGCAGCGCCTGGCCGCATCGGCGGGGCGCCGCGAATCCCAGGTACTGCTGGACGGCATCCATCTCTGCCAGGCGTGGCTGCGGCATCACGGCGCGCCGGTGCGGGCGCTGTTCGACGTCGCGCGGCTGGACCATCCGGAAATCGCCGAGCTGGCGCGCGTGCTGCCGGAGGAAACCTGCGTCAGCCTGGACACGCGGCTGTTGCGGGGCCTGGCCAGCGTCGAAAGCGACCAGGGCGTGGCCTTCGTCGTGCAGCCGCCGCAGCCGGCACTGCCCGAGCGCATCGAGGAAACCTGTGTTTTGCTGGATCGCGTGCAGGACCCCGGCAATGTCGGCACCTTGATACGCACCTGCGCGGGCGCCGGCATACGGCGCATCCTGCTGTCGGAGGGCTGTGCCGCGGCGTGGTCGCCCAAGGTGCTGCGCAGTGCCCAGGGTGCGCATTTCGCGCTTGCCGTGCACGAGCGGGTCGACCTATCGGACCTGCTGCCGCGGCTGGGCGTGCCCCTGGTGGCCACGGCTCTGCAGGAATCGATCTCGCTCTACGACGCCAACCTGCCGGCGCATTGCGCCTGGGTATTCGGCCACGAGGGGCAGGGCGTTTCGGCGGAACTGCTGCGTGCCGCCGACCTGCGCGTGCGGATCCCGCACGATGCGCAGGCGGTGGAATCCCTGAACGTCGCGGTTTCGGCGGCGATCTGCCTGTTCGAGCAGCGGCGCCGTTTTCCCTCTCCGACGGGGGGCGGTTAAGCGGCGGCGCTCAAGCCGCCGGCGCGGCCGCGCCCCGTCTCAACCGCCGCGATCCAGGCCGACTTCCTGCAGCACCGTGGTGGAAATTTCCTCGATCGATTTGGTCGTGGTGGACAGCCACTCAATGCCCTCGCGGCGCATCAGGCGCTCCGCCTCGGCGACTTCATAGCGGCACTGCTCGATGGACGCGTACTGGCTGTTGGGGCGCCGTTCATGCCGCACTTCCGCCAGCCGGTCGGGCTGGATCGACAGGCCGAACAGCTTGCTGCGATGGGGCGCCAGGGTCGAAGGCAGCACACCGCGCTCGAAGTCGTCGGGCGTCAGCGGGAAGTTGGCCGCCTTGACGGCGTACTGCATGGCCAGGTACAGGCTGGTCGGCGTCTTGCCGCAGCGGGACACGCCGACGAGGATCACGTCCGCCTGGCCCAGATTTGTAACGAACTGGCCGTCGTCGTGGGACAGGCTGAAATTGATCGCGTCGATACGGTTGCGATATTTCTCACTATTGGCCGCCATGTGCGAGCGGCCGATGGAGTGGCTGGATTTCAGGCCGAGCTCGTGTTCGATGTGGCTTACAAACGTTCCAAATAGATCCAGGAAGATACCGTTGGCCTGGCGCACCCGCGCCATGATTTCGGGATGCACCAGGGTGCTGAAAACGATGGGCTGCATACCCGTTTCGGCCGCGTTGCGGTCGATGCGCAGGGCGGCTTCTTCAGCCTTCTGCAGGGTATCGACGAAGGGCAGGCGGATCTGCCGGAACGTCACGTTCTCGAACTGCGCCAATACCGAATGGCTGAAGGTCTCGGCCGTGATGCCGGTGCTGTCCGAGACGATGTAGACGGTCCGTTCGAGCGGTAGGTTGGTCATATGTAAAAAATTCCGACGAGGCTGGAAGTAGGGCGGATCCTAGCGGGTACAATCAGCCCCCGATAAGTCACCCCAATGCGGTCCCAAGGCCAGTTTGGCCAGCGCGCGTTTCCGTGCCCTGACCAAACTCGCTTTCTTTCCATTGTAAAAGGTGACTTCAATGTCGTACGTCGTTTCGTTCGAGCAGCTCCGCATGGCGGATGTGGACTCGGTAGGAGGCAAGAACGCATCACTAGGTGAAATGATCAGCCAACTGGCGGGCGCGGGTGTGCGCGTGCCGGGTGGCTTTGCGACCACGGCCGAGGCGTTCCGCGATTTCCTGAAATCGTCGGGCCTGGACAAGCGTATCGCCGATCGTCTCGCCTCGCTCAATCCGGAAGACGTACGCGAACTGGCGACGGCCGGGGCGGAGATCCGCCAATGGCTGACCGACGCGCCGTTCTCGCCCGAATTCGAGCAGCAGATCCGCACCGCCTTCGCCGCCCTGGATGCGGACGGCAAGGGCTCGTTCGCGGTCCGTTCGTCCGCCACCGCGGAAGACCTGCCCGACGCGTCGTTCGCGGGCCAGCAGGAAACCTTCCTGAACGTGGTCGGCATCGAAGACGTGCTGGACAAGATCCGCCACGTCTTCGCGTCGCTGTACAACGACCGCGCCATCTCCTACCGCGTGCACAAGGGCTATGCGCATGCCGACGTCGCCCTGTCGGCCGGCGTGCAGCGCATGGTGCGCTCGGACAAGGGCAGCGCCGGCGTCATGTTCACCATCGACACCGAATCCGGCTTCAAGGACGTGGTGTTCATCACGTCGTCCTACGGCCTGGGCGAAACCGTGGTGCAGGGCGCCGTCAACCCCGACGAGTTCTACGTCTTCAAGCCCACGCTGGAAAAGGGCATGTACCCCATCGTGGGCCGCCGCATCGGCTCCAAGCTGATCAAGATGGAATTCGACCCGGAGCGTCCGCAGGGCCGCGCCGTGCGCACGGTGGATGTGCCGGTGTCCGAACGCAATCGCTATTCGCTGACCGACGATGAAGTCACCGAACTGGCGCGCTACGCGGTCATCATCGAAAAGCATTACGGCCGTCCCATGGACATCGAATGGGGCCGCGACGGGGTCGACGGCAAGCTGTATATCCTGCAGGCCCGTCCGGAAACCGTGAAGTCCCAGCAGACCGGCAACGAAGTGCAGCAGCGCTACCGCCTGAAGGCCACCGGCCGGGTCGTGGTGACCGGCCGCGCGATCGGCCAGAAGATCGGCTCGGGCCGCGTGCGCATCGTCGCCGACGTTTCCGAAATGGACAAGGTGCAGGCGGGCGACGTGCTGGTCACCGACATGACCGATCCCAACTGGGAACCGGTGATGAAGCGCGCCGCGGCCATCGTCACCAACCGTGGCGGCCGCACCTGCCACGCCGCGATCATCGCGCGTGAGCTCGGCATCCCGGCGGTGGTGGGCTGCGCCACGGCGACCGACGACCTGAAGGAAGGCCAGGCGGTGACCGTGTCCTGCGCGGAAGGCGATGAAGGCCGCATCTACGACGGCCTGATCGAAACCGAGGTCGAGGAAGTGCGCCGCGGCGAAATGCCTGCCATCGACGTGAAGATCATGATGAACGTCGGCAATCCCCAGCTGGCTTTCGATTTCGCGCAGATTCCCAACGAAGGCGTGGGCCTGGCCCGCCTTGAGTTCATCATCAACAACAACATCGGCATCCATCCGAAGGCGGTGCTGGATTATCCCAACGTCGATGCCGAGCTGAAAAAAGCGGTCGAATCGGCCGCGCGCGGCTATGCCAGCCCGCGTGCCTTCTTCGTCGAAAAGCTGGCCGAAGGCATCGCCACCATCGCCGCCGCGTTCTGGCCCAAGCCGGTCATCGTACGCCTGTCCGACTTCAAGTCGAACGAGTACCGCAAGCTGGTGGGCGGTTCGCGCTACGAGCCGGAAGAAGAAAACCCCATGCTGGGCTTCCGCGGCGCCTCGCGCTATATCGCGCAGGAGTTCGACGAGTGCTTCCGCATGGAATGCGAAGCCCTGAAGCGGGTGCGTGGCGAAATGGGCCTGTCCAACGTCGAGATCATGGTGCCCTTCGTGCGTACGCTGAGCCAGGCCGGTCGGGTGGTCGAACTGCTGGGCAAAAACGGGCTGAAGCGCGGCGAAAACGGCCTGAAGCTGATCATGATGTGCGAAGTGCCGTCCAACGCCATCCTGGCCGAGTCCTTCCTGGACTACTTCGACGGGTTCTCGATCGGCTCCAACGACATGACGCAGCTGACGCTGGGCCTGGATCGCGATTCGGGCATGGAGCTGTTGGCGGCGGACTTCGACGAACGCGACGAAGCCGTCAAGTTCATGCTGCGCCGGGCGATCCAGGCCTGCCTGGCCAAGGGCAAGTACGTCGGTATCTGCGGCCAGGGGCCCAGCGACCATCCGGACTTCGCGCAATGGCTGAAGGACGAAGGCATCCTGTCGATGTCTCTGAATCCGGATACCGTGGTCGATACCTGGCAGCGTCTGGCGGGCTGATGACCGCCGCCGCGGCTGGCCACGCCGGCCGCGTTCAGCGCGGCTGGCCGCTTTCGCGTGCCAGCAGCTCCAGCTTGCGCGCCACGCCCCAACGGTAGCCGCCCGCGCCGCCGTCCGTACGCACGACGCGGTGGCAAGGGATGGCCAGGGCGATGTCATTGCTCGCGCAGGCGCGCGCCACAGCGCGCACGGCGGCCGGGGCACCGATGCGACGGGCGATCTCCGCATAGGAGGCGGTGCTGCCCAGGGGGATTTCGCGCAGGGCCTGCCAGACACGTTGCTGGAAAGCCGTGCCGCGCACGTCCAGGGGCAGGGCGAGACCCCCACTGGGGGTCTCTACGAAGCCGACCACCTGCGCCACCCATCTTTTGAATTTGTCGTCACCGCCTTCCAGTTCAGCCTGGGCGTAGCGGTCCTGCAGCGCCTGCACCAGCGCCTGGGGGTCGTCGCCCAGCGCGATCTGGCATATTCCCTTGTCCGTCGCGGCCACCAACAGGGCGCCCAACGAGCACTGGGCGACGGCGAAGCGGATGCCCAGGCCGGCGCCGCCACGGCGGAATTCCGTCGGTGTCATGCCCAGGATGGCAGGCACGCTTTCGTAGAAGCGGCCGCTGGAGTTGAACCCGGCCTCGTAGATGGCGTCGGTGACGGAGCGTCCGCGCGATTGCGCGCGATCCAGTTCCTGACGCGCGCGCGACGCGCGGATGGCCTGGGCGTAGGCCTTGGGCGTAATGCCGGTGACCGCCTTGAATACCCGATGGAAGTGGAAACGGCTCATGCCGGCCTGTTCGGCCAGCGTGGCGAGATCCGTCGCCGTCCCGCTTTCCATGGCGCGGCAGGCCTGCTCGACCAGCGCCGCATGGGGATGCGTGGGTGGGGCGGATGGATTCATGGATCGCGCCGTGGAAGAAGATGCCACCATCGTATCGCGCATGGCTGTGTCCGTTGTGCCTCGTCCGTTGTGACCAGCGCCCAGCTTGCGGGATCTCCCCCACCCCCGCACTCCGGTTTTTGCTCCGGGCCCGGCTGTCAGGCCGGCTCGGGCAGGCGCGAGGCGGTGACGTACAGGTCCAGGAACCGGCGCAGCAGCCCGGCGGCTTCCGGCGTGGGCCGCACGTCCCCGATCAAGCCGGGGACATCCAGGTTTTCCCCGCCGTACTTCTCGGCGTTGCGCTCCAGATTCTCCCGCACGAATTCCGGCGGGAATTCCGGGTGGAACTGGGTGGAAACGATGGCCGGTCCCAGGCGCAGGATCTGGTGCGCATCCAGCGCCGAACTGGCCAGCACCGTCGCCCCCGGCGGCGGCTGGATGACGGACTGCATGTGCATCATCTGCGCC
Source organism: Bordetella genomosp. 8 (assembly GCF_002119685.1). Classification (NCBI taxonomy): domain Bacteria; kingdom Pseudomonadati; phylum Pseudomonadota; class Betaproteobacteria; order Burkholderiales; family Alcaligenaceae; genus Bordetella; species Bordetella genomosp. 8. The sequence goes on from NZ_CP021108.1 coordinate 2,675,241, forward strand.
GGGAAGTCGCGCGGCACGCCGGCGAGCAGGGGATCTTCGCCCAGGTGCCGGACCAGATGCGTGCCGACCTCTCGCCCCGCGGGGTTGTAGCCCACCTGGCCGCCCAGCGCGTGCGCCAGCAATTGGTGGCCGTAGCAGATGCCGAACATCGGCAGTCCCTGGGATGCCGCGCCGCGCAGCCAATGGGCGGTCTGCTCGCTCCAGGGGGCGCGGTCGGTGACCATGGCGGGGGAGCCGGTGATGAAGGCGGCGCGGTAGCGCTCCGGGTTGGCGGGCTGCGGGCCCATGTAGACCGGCACGATGTGGACGTCGTCGGGCGCCAGTCCCGCGGCGCGGCGGACGAAGCCCGCATAGCTGTCGTGGGCGGCCTTGATGGCGTCTTCCGGGTCGCCGGTATGGATGATGAGTACGGGAAGGTCGTTGGAAGTCATGATGTGTGGCGCCACGAAAAGGCATGGCGGTGCAGGATCATAGTGTAGCGGCGGCGTCCGCCCGTTGAACCGACGTTGAGACGGCCTCGGCATCCAGCCTGCGATCCACGCCCGCCATGCTCATCCGTACTCCTGATTTTCTGCAAAATCGTACAATCGGTCGCTAACTGCAATAAAAGGCTCATGCGATGTGGATATGGTTCGGGCTGGCCGTGCTGGCGCTCATAGGGGAAGTGGCGACCGGCACGTTTTACCTGCTGCTGGTGGCCACCGGCCTGGCGGCCGGTGGCCTGGCCGTCGTGGCTGGCCTGGCGCTGAAGGGCCAGCTTCTGGTCTGCGGCGCGGTGGTGATCGCCGGCTTGCTGGTGTTGCGCGGCACCGGCGTATTGAAAAAGCGTGAAGTCGACGCGCAACGCAATGCCGACGTGAACCTGGATATCGGCCAGATCGTGAAAGTGGACGATTGGGCGGGCGGCCGCACGGCCAGGGTCTGGTATCGCGGCGCGAGCTGGGACGCGGTGCTGGCCGCCGGCTGCGACCCTGTCGCGGGCGAACAGGTCATCACCGAGGTACGCGGCAGCCAGTTGATCGTCCAGCCCCGACCTTCCGTTTCCTCTCTTTCCGAAGGCTGATGCCATGCTAGATCCGTCCACCATCGTACTGCTCGTCGTCGTTCTGCTGGCGATCCTCGTCGTCGTGAAGTCCATCGCCATCGTCCCGCAGCAGCATGCCTGGGTCGTGGAACGACTGGGCAAGTTCGACCGCGTGCTGTCGCCGGGCGCCGGCTTCGTCATCCCCTTCGTCGAGCGCGTGGCCTACAAGCATTCGCTCAAGGAAATCCCGCTGGACGTGCCCAGCCAGGTCTGCATCACGCGGGACAACACGCAGCTGCAGGTGGATGGCGTCCTGTATTTCCAGGTCACCGATCCCATGCGGGCATCCTACGGATCGTCCAACTACATTTCGGCGATCACGCAACTGTCGCAGACCACGCTGCGCTCGGTGATCGGCAAGCTCGAACTGGACCGCACCTTCGAGGAACGCGAGTTCATCAACACGACCATCGTCGCGTCGCTGGACGAAGCGGCGTTGAACTGGGGCGTGAAGGTCCTGCGCTACGAAATCAAGGACCTGACGCCGCCCAACGAGATCCTGCGCGCCATGCAGGCGCAGATCACCGCCGAGCGCGAAAAGCGCGCGCTGATCGCGGCGTCCGAAGGCCGCCGCCAGGAGCAGATCAATATCGCCACCGGCGAACGCGAAGCCGCCATCGCGCGGTCCGAAGGCGAAAAGCAGGCGCAGATCAACCAGGCGCAGGGCGAGGCCGCGGCCGTGCTGGCGATCGCCGAGGCGACGGCGCGCGCGGTGAGCCAGGTGGCCGAATCCATACGGCAGCCCGGGGGCATGGAAGCGGTCAACCTGCGCGTGGCGGAACGCTATGTCGACGCCTTCGGCAATGTGGCGCAGAAGGGCAACACACTGATCCTGCCGGCCAATCTCGCCGATGTCGGCGGCCTGATCGCATCGGCGATGTCCATCGTCAAATCCACACAGAGATAAGGCTGCATCCGGCGGGTCGTCGCCGGTAGCAGGCACCGCGCGCGATCAATGTCTCCCTCCGTCGTTCTGCTCATACTCACGGCGCTGACCAATTGCCTGATGCTGGCAGTGCTGGGGTCGCTGGCGCGCAGCGGTATCCGCGGTATCCGCGAATCCATACGCGGCGCCTCCCTGGTATTCGTTTCGTTGATCGGCTTCGCGGCGCAGGCCGCGCTGCCGCCCATCCTGGGTGTCGTCCTGGCGAATTTCCTGATGGCCGCGGGGGTCGCCTATTTCTACGCGGCGGTGCTGTTGTTCTTCGGCCGGCCGGTGCCACGGCGCACCCTGGCCTGCGCGGTACTGGCGACTACGCTCGGCATCGTGCTGTTCTGGTATGTGTGGCGCGACACCAATACCCGCATCCTGATCGTTTCCATCCTGCATTGCGCGCTGATGGCGTGCATCGCGCGGGCCATCCAGCGGAACCGGCCCCGCAACCGGCCGGGCTACCCCTACGTATTCGCCTTGTCCGTGGCGTGGTTCGAATCGGTCGGCCACGGCCTGCGCGGGCTGATCTACGGCGTGCGCTGGGAAGTGATGCCCACGCTGGCGACGGACACGCCCCTGCACCTGCTGTTCCTGTCCATCGGCGTGCTGGTGGTGCCCAGCCTGACGCTGGGCATGGTGCTGATGGTGCATGACCGCATGCTGGAAGAGCGCGAAAGCGAAGCCAATACCGATTCCCTGACGGGCGTGCTGTCGCGCAAGGCGTGGTGGCTGCTGGCGGAGAAGACCGTGGCGCGGGCGACGCGGGCGGACCAGCGGCTGTCCTTGCTGATGCTGGACATCGACCGGTTCAAGGACATCAACGATACGCACGGACATGCCCATGGCGATGCCGTCCTGAAGCACTTCGGCGCGCTGGCGTCCACCGCCTTGCGGCAGGAAGACCTGTTGGGACGCCTGGGCGGCGAAGAGTTCGCCGTGCTGTTCCCCGATACCCGTATCGATGCCGCCGCGTTCGCCACGAATCGCCTGCAGGAGGCCATCCGCGCCAACGGCTGCGCGCCCGGCGGGGTCACGATACCCTATACCTTCAGCGGCGGGCTGGTGGAATGGGACGGCGAGGAAAGCATGGAAGCCCTGGTGCAGCGCGCCGACCGCGCGCTGTACGCGGCCAAGCTGGACGGTCGCGACAGGGTGGTGGTCAGGTAGGTCAGGGGTAGGTCGGGCGATGGGTCAGGCGTCGTCGCGCCGCGAGGCGCGCGTGTCGTGCTTCATCAGCCGTTCTTTTTCGCGGGCCCAGTCCTTGTCGCGCGCGGTATCGCGCTTGTCGTGCAACTTCTTGCCACGTCCCAGCGCGAAGTCCAGTTTCACCCGTCCGGCCTTGTAGTGCAGGTTCAGCGGCACCAGGGTATAGCCGCGCTGTTCCACCTTGCCGATCAGCTTGCTGATTTCCTCGCTGTGCAGCAGCAGCTTGCGTGTGCGCGCGGCGTCGGGATGGATGTGGGTGGACGCGGTGGGCAGCGGGCTGACGTGCATGCCCAGGATGAACAGCTCGCCATCGCGCACGATGACGTAGCTTTCGTTCAGCTGCACGCGGCCTTCGCGTATGGCCTTCACTTCCCAACCCTGCAGGACCAAGCCGGCCTCGAAGCGGTCTTCGATGAAGTATTCGTGTGACGCTTTCCGGTTTTCTACGATGCTCATTTGGACTCACGCCTGGTTCGGACCGCCCGCTGTTCAGACCCGCCGGGCGGCGTCGTCGGCGTATAGCCGGTAAAATCTTGCCATTCTAGCGATTTGCGACCGCCGATGCACAAAGTCCAGCGTTCCGTTCTTGTCCCTTACAGCGATGCCCAGATGTTCCAGCTGGTGGCTGGCGTCGAACATTATCCCGAGTTCATGCCGTGGTGCGGCGGCGCGGAAGTGCTGTCCCGGGACGAGCACGGCATGCAGGCGTCCATCGTCATCAGTTTCGCGGGCATCAAGCAGCGTTTCACCACGCGCAATACCCATCAGTTTCCGCATCGCATCGATCTCGAACTGGTCGATGGCCCTTTTTCGATGCTGGTGGGCCACTGGGAATTCCAGGCCCTGGCGGCCGATGCCTGCAAGGTGCTCTTCACCATGGAGTACGAGTTTTCCAGCCGTCCGCTGGAACTGGTCGTGGGACCGGTATTCAACCGTATCGCGACCAGCTTCATCGATTCTTTCACCAAGCGCGCCCAGAGCGTTTATGGGGAATGAGTCCACGCTGACGGTCTGGGTGTGCCACGCCCGGCCGCATGCGGCCTGGCAGCGCGAGCTGCGCTTGCCCGCCGGCGCCACGGCGCGCGATGCCATCGCGGCCAGCGGCTTCGCGGAGGCGTTTCCCGCCATCGATCCCTGGACAGCCGGCGTCGGTGTGTTCGGCCGCGCCGTCCAGCCTGCCCAGCCTTTGCGCGACGGCGATCGCGTGGAGGTCTATCGACCCCTGGTGTTCGATCCCATGGAATCCCGTCGCCGGCGGGCGGCGCACAAGGCACGTGGCGGCAAGGCGGCGCGGCCGCCGCGCACGCCGAAAGCACCGCGCTGATCTCCGGCAAGGCCTTGTCACGGTGTTTCCGTTTACGTTAACGTAAAACATCGACCGTAAAGGATCGACAATCGCCCGGCAGCCGGGGCGCGCCTGTGATCCAGCGCGCCGGCAGGCACGCCGGGGCACCTGGAGGAGACCGGAACATGGACATGGACTTGAGCGACGATCAGCAGGCCTTCGCGCAGGCGGCGCGCGAATTCGCCCAGGGCGAACTCGCGCCGCACGCGGCGGCTTGGGACGCCGAAGGCATATTCCCCAAGCAGACCTTCCACCGCGCGGGCGAGTTGGGCTTCTGTGGCATGTATGCGCCGCAGGAGATCGGCGGCCTGGGCCTGCCGCGACTGGATGCCACGCTCGTCTTCGAGGAAATGGCGGCGGTCGATCCGTCCACCACGGCCTTCCTGACCATCCACAACATGGCCGCATGGATGCTGGGCACCTGGGGCGGCCCGGCGCTGCGCGAAACCTGGGGGCCCCGTTTGTCTTCCGGCAGCCATCTGGCTTCCTACTGCCTGACGGAGCCCGGCTCGGGCTCGGACGCCGCATCGCTGCGCACGCGTGCCGACCAGGATGGCGCGGACTATGTCCTGAACGGTTCCAAGGCCTTTATTTCAGGCGGCGGCGACACCGACCTGCTGATCGTCATGGCGCGCACCGGGGGCGCTGGCGCCGGCGGGGTGAGCGCCTTTGCCGTGCCTGCCGACAGCGACGGCATCACCTATGGGCGCAAGGAAGACAAGATGGGCTGGAACAGCCAGTCCACGCGGGCGATTGCCTTTGAAAACGTGCGGGTGCCGGCGGCGAACATGCTCGGCGAACCGGGGCAGGGCTTCAAGATCGCCATGCGCGGCCTGGATGGCGGGCGCATCAATATCGCGACGTGCTCGGTGGGGGCGGCGCAAGGCGCGCTGGACGCGGCACGCCTCTACATGCGTGAGCGGCGCCAGTTCGGCGCGCCCTTGGCCGATTTCCAGGCCTTGCAGTTCAAGCTGGCCGACATGGCGACGCATCTGGTGGCCGCGCGCCAGATGGTGCGCCTGGCGGCCTGCAAGCTGGATGGCGGATCGCCGGATGCCGGCGCGTACTGCGCGATGGCCAAGCGCTTCGCCACCGACATGGGTTTCCAGATATGCCTGGATGCGCAACAGATCCACGGCGGCTACGGCTATCTGAAGGACTACCCATTGGAACGGCTGGTGCGCGATACTCGCGTACATCAGATACTGGAAGGCACGAACGAGATCATGCGCGTGATCGTCGCCCGCCAGTTGTTGGAGAAAGGAGCAGATCTGCGATGAACCAGCCCGTGCTTTTCGAGGAACGTCCAACCGCGAACGGGATGCGTATCGGCGTGGCCACGTTGAATGCGCCACAGACTTTGAATGGCCTGTCGCTCGACATGGCGCGCATGCTCGATGAAAGGCTGCGCGCCTGGGCGGTGGATCCGGGCCTGGCGGTGGTCGTGCTGCAGGGCGCCGGCGACAAGGCGTTCTGCGCGGGCGGCGACCTGCACGGGCTGTATCGCAGCATGCGCGAAGCCCCGCCCGGCAACCCATGGTCCAACCGCTACGCCCGCGATTTCTTCGAAACCGAATATCGGCTGGACTATCGCATCCATACCTACCCGAAGCCGGTCCTGTGCTGGGGCAATGGCTTCGTGATGGGCGGCGGCATCGGCCTGATGATGGGCGCCAGCCATCGCGTGGTCAGCGAGACCTCCAGGCTGGCCATGCCGGAAATCAGCATCGGCCTGTTCCCGGACGTCGGTGGCAGCTGGCTGCTCAATCGCATGCCGGGTAGCACCGGGGTCTTCCTGGCGCTGACCGGCGCCCAGCTGAACGCCGCCGATGCGTTCTTCACCGGCCTGGCGGATTTCCACGTGCGGCAGGCGGATTGGCCAGGCCTGCTGGAGCGCCTGCTGGAGCTGCCCTGGGCGGGCAGCGGGGTCGGCATCGATACCGACGAAGAGGCCCCGGCATTCGCCCCGCGCTCCATGAACGACGGCCTGCTGCGGCAGGCGCTGGTCGCGCTGGAGCCGTCGCAGGGCCTGGAGCCCGGTCCCTTGAAGCAGCATTCCTTCCAGATCAACAACCTGTGCTCGGGCACGGACCTGCTGGACATCCACGAGAACATCGCCTCGCTGGCGCAGCACGACGACCCCTGGCTGTCGAAGGCGGCGCGCACCATGCTGGCGGGGTCGCCGGGGACGGCGCGGCTGGCGTTCACGCTGCTGCTGCGCATGCGGCAACGCTCGCTGGAGGACGTGTTCCGCGCGGAATACGTCGCCGCGCTGCAGGCCACCGCGCATGGCGATTTCGCCGAGGGCATACGCGCCTTGCTGATCGACAAGGACCGCAAGCCGCGCTGGAATCCCGCCACCATCGAGGCCGCGGACAAGCAATGGGTGCTCAAGTTCTTCGATGAGCCCTGGCCGGAAGGCCAGGCGCATCCGCTGGCGGACCTGGGCGCCGCCTGACGGCGCTGCCCGCGGCGCGCGCGCCGGCATCACCTGCTTTTCGCACCGCGGGCCAGCCACGAGCCGGCGCGCGACATCACAGGGCGGCGGCATGTCCCGCCGGCCGACAATGAGGAGACAGCCGTGAGCAAGATCGCATTCATCGGGTTGGGCAACATGGGCGCGCCGATGGCCTCGAACCTGGCCAGGGCGGGCCATGCGCTGGCCGTCCACGACCTGGTGCCCGCCAGCGTCGCCAGGCTGGCGGAAGCGGGCGCCCGCGCGGCGGCGTCGGCGCACGACGCGGTCGCCGGGGCAGACATCGTCATCACCATGCTGCCGGCCAGCCGCCATGTCGAGGGCCTGTATCTGGGCGACGATCTGCTCGCCCATATCGACACCCGCGCGCTGGTGATCGAATGCAGCACCATCGCGCCGGAGTCGGCGCGCAAGGTGGCGGCGGCGGCGCAGGCGCGCGGCATCGCCATGCTGGATGCGCCGGTGTCCGGCGGCACGGCCGGCGCGGCGGCCGGCACGCTGACCTTCATTGTCGGCGGCGAAGCCGATGCCCTGGCGCGCGCGCGGCCCGTGCTGGAGCAGATGGGCAAGAATATCTTCCACGCCGGACCGGCCGGCGCGGGGCAGGTGGCCAAGATCTGCAACAACATGCTGCTCGGCGTGCTGATGGCCGGCACCGCCGAAGCCTTGGCGCTGGGCGTGGCCAACGGCCTGGACCCGAAGGTGCTTTCCGATATCGTCGCCAAGAGCTCGGGCCGCAACTGGGCGACCGAGCTGTACAACCCCTGGCCGGGGGTGATGGAGCATGCGCCCGCGTCCAAGGGCTATGCGGGCGGTTTCGGCAGCGACCTCATGCTCAAGGACCTGGGCCTGGCGGGCGAGGCCGCACAGGCGACGCGCTCGTCGATACCCCTGGGCGCGCTGGCCCGCAACCTGTATGCGATGCATGGCGCGGCGGGGCACGGCGGACTGGATTTTTCCAGCATCCTGAAGCTGTACAAGCCCGATTGAATCCATACGGGTACTATCTCGGCGATCCGTCCTTGGGCTGACCGGCCATCCATGCGCGATGGCCCATTGCGGACGGTTTTTATTCGCATCGATCGTCCGAGGTAGCATGCCGGCTCCGCAACATCATCGTATTCATCGCACCGGGTGGCTGCGCGCCGCCGTATTGGGCGCCAACGACGGCATCGTCTCGACCGCCAGCCTGATCGCCGGGGTGGCGGCCGCGCAGGGCAGCCATGGCGCCATCCTGACGGCGGGGCTGGCGGGGCTGGTGGCAGGCGCGCTTTCCATGGCGGCCGGCGAATACGTATCGGTGAAGTCGCAGTCGGATATCGAAAGCGCCGATCTCAAGCTGGAGCAGAATGCGTTGCTGCGCAATTCGGCGGTGGAGCTGCAGGAGCTCACCGACATCTACGTGAATCGCGGAGTGCCGCCCGGCCTGGCCCTGCAGGTGGCGCGGGCCTTGACCGCGCACGATGCGCTGGACGCCCATGCGCGCGACGAACTGGGGATCTCGACGAATTCGCGTGCTCGCCCGTTGCAGGCGGCCGTCGCATCGGCGCTCAGTTTCGCGACCGGCGCCGCGTTGCCGCTGGTGCTGGCCGTGCTGACGCCCCAGGCCGAGTGGCGGTTGCCAGTGGTGGGAATCGGCTCGGTCGCCTGCCTGGCCGCGCTGGGCGCCGTGGCCGCGTGGGCGGGCGGCGCGCCGAAAGGGAAGGCGGTGGCGCGGGTCGTGCTGCTGGGCGCGGCGGCCATCATCCTGACGGCTGGTGTGGGATCGCTGTTCGGCGTGGCGGGCTGAGACGGCCCTGGCCCTGGCTATCTGTCACTGGTTCGCCAGGATTTGATGATATTGGGGAATACACCCAGTGACAGCCTGAATGCCAGCTTTCAGAATACGCGCCACATCGTGGTTTGCCCAAGAAGCCGGTGATGCACGATACGCCCCGGAACATCCTTCCGTACGGCTGCCACGTGCAGAGCCGCTCAACCCTAGCGGAGATCTCTCGCATGACTATGCTGCAACGCCTTACCCCGATCGCGCTCACGCTGGGGGCGCTGACGCTCGCCGCCGCAGCGCATGCCGCCGATACCATCAAGATCGGTATTCCCCAGCCCATGACGGGTCCCAATACCCAGTACGGCGATCAGATCCAGGCGGGCGCGCTGACTGCCATCGAAACCATCAATGCCAAGGGTGGCGTCAAAGGTAAAAAACTCGAACCCATCCTGATCGACGACGGCTGCGAGCCCAAGCAGGCCGTGCCTGCCGCCAACCGCGTCGTCAATTCCGGCGCCAAGTTCGCCGTGGCGCACGCATGCTCGGGCGTGACGGTACCCGCCGTGAATGTCTACGAGCAGGAACATATCGTCGGCATCACCCCCGGCGCGACCTCGCCGCTGGTCACCGATACCATCAAGCCGCATTATTTCTTCCGCACCATCGGCCGCGATGACCAACAGGGTCCGTACGCCGCCAACTACATCGCGAAGACCGTCAAGCCGACCAAGGTCGCGGTGCTGCACGACAAGCAGACCTACGGTTCCGGCGTTGCCACGCAGGTGCGCGATACGCTCAAGAAAGACGGCGTGAACGTCGTGATGTTCGAAGGCATCAACGTCGGCGACAGCGACTACTCGGCCGTGATCACCAAGCTGAAGTCGGCGGGGGTGGATTTCGTCTACTTCGGCGGCTACCACCCCGAACTGGGCCTGCTGCTGCGCCAATCGCGCGAGCAGGGCTTGAACGTGCAGTTCATGGGACCGGAAGGCACTGCCAACCAGGATCTCGTGGCGATCGCCGGTCCGGCCATTGAAGGCCTGCTGGTGACGCTGCCGTCCGACTTCACCAAGCTGCCCGGCAACGAAGGCATCGTCAAGGCCTTCCATGACAAGAAACGCGATCCGGATGGCGCCTTCCAGATGCCGGCCTATGCCGCCGTGCAGATACTCGCCGACAGCATCAACGCGGTGGGCGAGGATCCGACCAAGGTAGCCGACTATATGCATCAACACTCTTTCAACACTGCCATCGGCAAGGTCGAATACGATGCGAAGGGCGATTTGAAAAATTTCGAATTTGCGGTTTTCAAGTGGGATAAGAACGGCAAGAAAACCCAGCTGTAATGGCGACTGCCCCATGCCAGGGGCCTCAATTCGAACGCCCAGGTTTCCGGCTCCGGGTCGTATTACCGGGGCCGGTGCTATTTGGAGCCTGCATAAGACATGTCTGACCTTCTCCCCCAACTAACGCAACAATTCTTCAATGGATTGTCGCTGGGTGCCATTTATGCCCTGATCGCCATCGGCTACACGATGGTCTACGGCATTATCGGCATGATCAACTTCGCTCACGGCGAGATCTACATGATCGGCGCCTACGTCGGCCTGGTGACGCTGACGGCGATCGGCACGCAGAGCGGTGCGCCGGTCCCCTTGATCGTCGCCGCCATGCTGATCGCGGCGATGGCGGTTACCGGTGTCTACGGCTTCGCCATGGAGCGGGTGGCGTACAGGCCCTTGCGCAGCAGTCCGCGCCTGGTGGCGCTGATCTCCGCGATCGGCATGTCGATCTTCCTGCAGAACTGGGTGGCGCTGGGGCAGGGCGCGCGCGATATGGCGGTGCCCAACATCATCTTCGGCGCCATCAATTTCACGATGGGCAACAAGTTCGACGTCACCATCCCGTATTCGCGCGTCATGATCATCGTGGTGACGGTGGTGCTGATGATCGGGTTGTCGCTGTTCATCAAGTATTCGCGCATGGGCCGTGCATCGCGCGCGTGCTCGCAGGACATGCATATGGCCAACCTGCTGGGCATCGACACCAATCGCGTCATTTCCTTCACCTTCGTGCTGGGTGCGGTGCTGGCCGCGGTGGGTGGCGTGCTGATCGCGCTGACCATCGGCAAGCTGAACCCCTTCATCGGCTTCATCGTCGGGATCAAGGCGTTCACGGCCGCCGTGCTGGGCGGGATCGGCAGCATTCCGGGCGCCATGCTGGGTGGCGTCCTGCTGGGGCTGGTGGAAACCTTCGCCGCGGCCTACATCTCGTCGCAATACAAGGACATCATCGCTTTTCTGCTGCTCGTGCTGATCCTGCTGTTCCGCCCCACCGGTCTGTTGGGCAAACCCGAGGTGGAAAAAGTCTGATGGCGAATCAAATCAAAAACGCATTCATCGCGGCCATCCTGACCGCATTCATCGTGACGCCGGTGTTCGGCCTGCAGCTGGTGCGCCAGGGGGCGCGCACCCTGATGGACCCGCACTGGAGCAATGTGCTCATCGCGATGGCCGTGGTCTTCGTCGGCCAACTGCTGCGTCCGTGGCTGGCCCTGCCGTTCAAGCGCATGAAGGGCTCCTTGCCGACGCTGCCGGCGGCGCCGGTGCAGGGCCACAAGTGGCTGATGGTGCTGATCGTGGCGGTGGCCATCGTGTGGCCGTTTTTCAGCGATCGCGGTTCGGTGGACATCGCCACGCTGGTGCTGATCTACGTGATGCTGGGCCTCGGCCTGAACATCGTGGTGGGCTTCGCGGGGCTGCTGGACCTGGGCTTCGTCGGTTTCTATGCGGTGGGCGCCTATACCTACGCCCTGCTGTATCACTGGGGCGGTTGGACGTTCTGGGAATCGCTGCCGTTTTCCGGCGCCGTGGCGGCGCTGTTCGGCTTCGTGCTGGGCTTTCCCGTCCTGCGCCTGCGCGGCGACTACCTGGCCATCGTGACGCTGGGCTTCGGCGAAATCATCCGCCTGCTGCTGATCAACCTGAACTGGCTGACGGGCGGCCCCGACGGCATTTCGGGCATTCCCAAGCCCACCGTCTTCGGCCTCGAAATGGCGCGCACGTCCAGCGTCGAAGGGCAGAAGACCTTCCACGAACTGCTGGGCCTGACCTTCCAGAACCAGCACGTGATCGTCTACCTGTACCTGATGGCGCTGATGCTGGCGCTGATCACGCTGTTCGTCGCCACGCGCCTGAAGCGCATGCCGGTGGGCCGTGCATGGGAAGCCCTGCGCGAAGACGAAATCGCCTGCCGGTCGCTGGGCTTGAATCCCACGCGCATCAAGCTGTCGGCCTTCACCCTGGGTGCCATGTTCGCGGGTTTCGGCGGGGCGTTCTTCGCCGCCCGCCAGGGCCTGGTGAATCCGGAGTCCTTCACCTTCATCGAGTCGGCGCTGATCCTGGCCATCGTGGTGCTGGGCGGGATGGGGTCGCAGATAGGCGTCATCCTGGCGGCCATCCTGCTGACCGTGCTGCCGGAGCTGGCGCGCGAGTTCGCCGAATATCGCATGCTGATGTTCGGCCTGGTGATGGTGTTGATGATGATGTGGCGTCCGCAGGGACTGCTGCCGATGAAGCGTCCTCACGTGGAGCTGGACAAATGAGCGACGTGCTATTGAAGGTATCCGGGCTGTGCATGCGATTCGGCGGCCTGCTGGCCGTCGATCATGTGGATTTCGAGGTCAAGAGCGACGAGGTGTTCGCCATCATCGGGCCCAACGGCGCCGGCAAGACCACCGTGTTCAACTGCGTGGGCGGCTTCTACAAGCCGACGGAAGGCGACATCCTGATGGACGGCCAGCGCATCACGGGCCTGTCCAGCCATATGGTGGCGCGCCATGGCCTGGTGCGCACGTTCCAGAACGTGCGGTTGTTCAAGCAGCTGACGGTGCTGGAAAACCTGTTGGTGGCGCAGCATACCCAGGTGGAAACGCGCTTGCTGCCGGGGCTGCTGAAGCTGAGGTCCTACCGCCAGTCGGAAGCGGACGCGCTGGCGCGCGCGGCGCAGTGGCTGGATTTCATGGGCCTGCGCCAGTACGCCAACCGCGAAGCCGGCAACCTGGCCTACGGCCACCAGCGCCGGCTGGAGATCGCCCGCTGCATGATCACCAAGCCGCGCCTGTTGATGCTGGACGAGCCCGCGGCGGGCCTGAACCCGCAGGAAAAGCAGGACCTGCAAAGGCTGATCGATCGCCTGCGCCGCGAGTTCGGCGTGGCGGTGCTGCTGATCGAGCACGACATGAGCCTGATCATGGGAATTTCCGACCGCATACTCGTCATGGAGCACGGCAAGCCCATCATGACCGGCACGCCGCAGGCGGTGCGCAGCGATGAGCGCGTCATCAAGGCGTATCTGGGAGAAGAGTAATGCTGAAGTTGGACAACGTGCACACCTACTACGGCGCGATCCAGGCGCTGAACGGCGTGTCCGTGGAAGTGAACAAGGGCGAGATCGTGACGCTGATCGGCGCCAACGGCGCCGGCAAGACGACGCTGCTGATGACGGTGTGCGGCAACCCGCGCGCGCGGTCCGGCAGCATCACCTTCGAAGGGCAGGACATCACCAACAAGGAAACCTCGCGCATCATGCGTAGCGGCATCGCGATCTCGCCCGAGGGGCGGCGCGTGTTCAAGGACCTGACGGTGGCGGAAAACCTGATGATGGGCGGGTTCTTTTCGAACCGGGCCGAGATCCAGCAGGGAATCGAATACGTCTACGACCTGTTCCCGCGGCTCAAGGAGCGTGCCGAACAGCGGGCGGGCACGATGTCCGGTGGCGAGCAGCAGATGCTGGCGATCGGCCGCGCGCTGATGACCCGGCCGCGCCTGCTGCTGCTGGACGAGCCCACGCTGGGCCTGGCGCCGCTGATCATCGCGCAGATCTTCGACATCATCCGCACCATACGCCAGCAGGGCGTGACGGTCTTCCTGGTCGAACAGAACGCCAACAAGGCGCTGGGCGTGGCCGATCGCGGCTACGTCCTGGAAAACGGCCGCGTCGTGCTGCAGGACACCGGCGCCAACCTGCTCGCCAACGCGGACGTGCGCAAGGCCTACCTGGGCGGGTGAGAGGACACGACTGCTTGTTGGCTTCCGACATTCCGCTTTGCAGTCGCATGGTTATGGTATAAAATTTTATACAAAGTTGTTGTATGCAGTGTGAGAAGGAAATTCGCTGGGTCGGGTCCGCCTACGATGATCTGGTGCAGTTTCCTGCGGTGCCGCGCCGGGATGCCGGTTTTCAGCTAAGCAAGATCCAGGCGGGTCAGGATCCGGACGACTGGAAGCCTTTTGAAGAGGTAGGTGCTGGGACACGGGAAATCCGAGTCCGGGACGCGAGCGGTATCTTCAGGGTGATGTATGTCGCCAAGTTCGAGGAGGCCGTGTATGTCCTGCATTGCTTCCAGAAGAAGACGCAGACGATAAGCAAGCGGGACAAGGATATAGCTACGGCGCGCTATCGTGCCGTGGCCAATGCGAGAAGAGGTAGGCCATGAAAATCGATACCGAAATTCGCCATGTCACCAAACCCGGCGCGAACCTATTCCTGGAACTGGGCTTTTCGGCCGAAGAGGCCGCGCGGCTGCAAGCTGCTTCACGGAAGCAGATAAACGACACCCGATTGCTCAAAGAGCAGTTGATGTCGGAGTTGGCCGAATGGATAGCGGAGCATCATCTCAAACAGGCCGAGGCCGCTGAGATTCTGATGGTGTCGCGCCCGCGCGTGTCTGATGTGGTGAACAAGAAGACATCGAAATTCACCATCGACACGCTGGTCGAGATGTTGAGCCGGGTAGGAAAACCGGTTCGGCTGGCTATTGGCTAAGCTATTCGGCCTGATACCGCTGAATCACCGCCAGCGCCAGCGCATCGATCGAGTCCGTCATGGGCACGTCGAACTCCATGCGGCGGTCGTGGGGGATGGCAAGGGGGAGTTCGGTGCAGCCCAGGGCGACCGCCACGGCGCCGCGCGACTCCAGAAGGCGGACGCAGGCGGCGGCGGGTTCGTAGGCTTCGGCCAGGCGATTGGCCTTCACGGCCAGGATGGACTTGGTGCAATAGGCGACCTGTTCGTCCTCGCTGGGTACGATGCATTCGTAGCCATGGCGTTCCAGGGTGCGCTGATACAGGCCCAGGCGCAAGGTGGCTTCCGTGCCCATCAAGCCTATCCTGCCTTCGCGTATGCCGCGGCGGTGCAGGTCTTCGACGACGGATTCGATGATGTGCAGGACGGGGGCGCGCGAGGCCTGCACCATCTGCTCGTACCACAGGTGCGCCGTATTGCAGGGAATGGCGATCAGGCGCGCGCCGCTGTCGTTCAGGAAGCGAATGCCGCGCAGCAGATAGGGCAGGGGATCTTCGCCGCCGCGCGTGGCGGCCGTGCGGTCCGGCACGCGCGGATCGTTCAGCAGGACCGCGGGAATGTGATCCTGGTCGCGGTCGGCGGGCGTGAGGGCGGCCAGGCGCAAGGCGAAGGCGGCGCCGGCCATGGGGCCCATGCCGCCCAGGATGCCCAGATAACAGCCGGGATGCGCATCGTTCACTGCAGGGACTCCGGTTTCCGAGTGGGGGTCAGCACCTGGCCGGGGCGTTCGGTGCCGGCGGCGCCGTCCTTCCAGACCCGGCGGCCGTTGACCCATACGCCCTCGATGCCCTGGCTGACCTGGACCGGCTGGTCGAAGGTCGCCCGGTCGGAGACACGGTCGGGGTCGAACAGCACCAGGTCGGCATAATAGCCCGGCTGCAGCAGCCCGCGTTCGGCCACACCGTAGTTGCGGGCGGCCTGGCCGGTCATCTTGTGGATGGCTTCTTCCAGGGACAGCAACGATTGCTCGCGCACCAGCGTGCGCAGGACGTTGGTGAAGGTGCCCCATTGCCGGGGATGCGGGTGAGGATCGAAGGGCAGGCCATCGGAGCCCACAATCGCCAGCGGATGGGTCATGATGCGCTTGACGTCCTGCTCGTCGAGCAGGAAATAAATGGCCCCGGCGGGGGACAGCTTTTGCAGCGTTTCCTCTTCGGTGAGCCCCAGTTCGCGCATCACGTCCGCGAAATCGCGGCCCTTGGCTTCCGGATGCCCCTTGGACCAGGTGATCATGGTACGGCGCGAGATGCGGACGCGGTCCAGGCGCAGCATGGTGGACGTGGCGGGGTAGGGATGGCAGTCGAGGCATACCGGCTGCATGGCGCCGGCGCGTTCCATCAGTGCCAGCGTTTCCGCCGAACGGCCGTGGTTTTTCTCGCCGGCCAGTTTGTGGTGGGAGAACACGACCAGGCAGTCCAGGGCATTGCCGATCGCCAGCGCTTCTTCCATGGCCGGGACGATGTGGTCCGCTTCGTCGCGCAGGTGGGTGGCGTACAGGCCGCCGTGGGCGCGGATCGGCGCGCCGACGCCGATGATTTCGTCGGTGGGGGCGTGGGCGGCGGGCGGATAGAAGGTGCCCGTGGACATGCCGAAGGCGCCGGCGGCCATGGCTTCTTCCATCATCGCGCGCATGGCGGCGATTTCGTCGTCGGTGGCGGCGCGGTCCGTGTCCGCCATGGCGGCGACACGCAGGGTGGTGTGGCCGACCAGCGGAATGACGTTGACGGCGGCCGGCGCGGCACGCAGCGCATCGAGCCAACCGGCGAAGGTCTTGAAGCGGAAGAGCGCCGGCGGCCCCAGCAGGTCCAGCGGCTGCGGGATCTGCTCGGCCACCAGCGGCGCGAGGCTGACGCCGCAGTTGCCGGTGACCACGGTGGTGATGCCCTGGGAGACCTTGGGCGTCATGTCGGGATGCGCCAGCAGGTAGCCGTCGTCGTGGGTGTGCGAGTCGATGAAACCGGGCGCGAGCACCTGACCCCGCGCGTCGACGGCCGGTACATCGGCGGCGTCGAAGCCGCCGATGCCGGCGATCCGCTCGCCGGCAATCGCCACGTCGGCGGTGTAGCGCTGCTTACCGGTGCCATCGATAACGGTGGCATTACGCAGAATCAAATCGGCATTCATATCATGGTCCCCCGCAGAAAACGGGTGTCGGTTCAATCGGGGCCGCGGCGGAGCCGGCTTTGCCGGTCCGCCGGCGGCGCCCCCTTGAGGGGGAAGCGCGTCAGCGCTTCGGGGGTGGTTACCCTTCAGTCAAGTTTCTCGATGTGGGCGGTTTCGATGATGTCGTGCCACTTTGCCGTTTCGCTATCGATCAGCTTCTTGAAATCTTCCGGCGAGCCGCCGGCCGGCACGGCGCCCAGGGTGGCCAGGCCTTCGCGGACTTCCGGCGCCTTCAGGGCCTGGTTGATATCGGCGTTGATCTTGGCGACCACGTCCGGCGGCGTGCCATGCGGCGCGACCACGCCGCCCCAGGCCACGGTTTCATAGCCCTTCAGGCCGGCCTCGTCCAGCGTGGGGACCTCGGGCAGCAGGTCCAGGCGCCTCAGGCTGCTGACGCCCAGGGCGCGCACCTTGCCGCTCTTGACCAGCGGCACGGCTTCGGAAGAGTTGGCGAACAGATAGTCGATACGGCCACCCAGCAGGTCCTGGATGGCGGCGGGACCGCCGTTGTAGGGAATGAACATCACGTCGATCTTCGCCATGCTCTTGAACAACTCGCCACCCATATGCCCCGTGGTGCCCACGCCGGGCGCCCCGTAGGACAGCTTGCCGGGGTTCTTGCGGGCCAGGTCGATCAGCTCCTGCACGCTATGGGCGGGTGAATCGGCCGGCACGACCAGCACGTTGTACAGGTCCATCATGTGTACGACAGGCACCAGGTCCTTGTCCACGTCGTAGGGCAGCTTCTTGAACAACGAGCGGTTCACCGCCAGCGTGTTGATGTTGCCGTAGCCGATGGTGTAGCCGTCCGGCGCGGCGCGCTTGACCAGGTTGATGCCGATATTGCCGGCCGCCCCTGGGCGGTTTTCGATAACCAGGGTCCCGCCGGTCTGCTTGGCCACCTGCGCGGTGACCAGGCGCGACAGCACGTCCGGCGAACCGCCGGCGGCCGACGGCACGATGAACGTGACGGGATGGTCGGGCCAGTTGGCGCCGGCGGCGGCTGCGCTGCCGGCGATGGCGATCAGGGCCGTTGCGGCGGCCCAGCGGCGGAACTGCTGGATGGTGGACATTGTCCGTTCCCCTTGCTTGGTTTGAGTGGCTGCGGTCGTGCGACCCGGGGGCGGGACAGGGCCGCCGTCCGGGTCAAAGCGGGGAAGGTACCACCAGCCCCGCACCGCCCGCATATCAAAAAATATGGAAAACCTATAATCGCGAGTTATCCAGGACTCCTTACTTTTCGGCCCGCGGCGCATGCGCTCCGGGCCGCCAGAGGCTCAACCCGTGTCGCCATCCCGTGACGACGGCGCGCCGGACCCCGGTTCGCGCGGCGACCCCGGCGGCGCCCGCCCGCCGCTGAACCTGCGCCAGATCGAGGTTTTCCGCGCCATCATGCTGTCAGGCTCCATCAGCGGCGCCGGCCGCATGCTGCACGTGTCGCAGCCGGCCATCAGCCGCGTGCTGGCCCTGATGGAAAGCCGGCTGCGCTACCCGCTGTTCGAACGGTCGCGCAGCCGCCTGACCCCCACCGCGGAGGCGCGGCGCCTGTACGCCGAGGTGGAGCAGGTGTACGGCGGCATCCAGCGCGTCAACGAGCTTGCCACCACCCTGGGCGAATCCGGCGCTGGCATGCTGCGCGTCGTCTCCAGCGCCAGCTACGGCCAGCGCATGGTGCCCATGGCCTTGCGGGCGCTGCGTGCGGCGCGGGCGCGCGTCCGGGTCGATTACCGCACCGCGACCTTCGACGAACTGGCGGGATATTTCCTGGGGGGACATGCCGACATCGCGGTCTCCATGCGTCCCCCTGATCATCCTAACCTTGCCGCCGTCGAGCTGGGCAGCTCCCGGGTGGTCTGTATCCTGCCGCCCGGCCATGCGCTGGCGGCGCAGCCGGTTGTGCGCGCGCGGGATTTCTCGTCGGTGGACTGGATAGGCTATCCCGCCGAAGCGCCGCTGGGCCGCGTGCTGGCCAGCTTTTTCGACGGCGCGCCGGCCCATGCGGCGGCGATGGAGGTCCACTCGCCGGTTACGGCAGCTGCCTTTGTCCAGCAAGGGCTGGGGCCCGCCTTGGTCGACGCCTGGTGCGTCGGGCCGGAGTTGCGGCGTTCCGTCGCGGTGCGGCCGATCGAACCCGCCGCCAGCGTGGGGATCTGGGCGACCTATTCCGGGCTGCAACCCTTGCCGCTGATGGCGCATCGCTTCCTGGAGGTGCTGCGCGGCGTACTCGCCAGCGAGCCGCCGCCCGTGTTCGGGGATCCGGTTACGTCCTGATGCGTCGACGGCCGCGGCGCGGGTGTACAGTGCCAGGGCATCCGCCGCCACGCGGCCCGCACGGGATGACTCGCAGGGGAGCGCCGCCATGACGCACTACGAATTGATCGGTTCGCGGGGCTGCGGCTCGGCCATCGTCGAAGCCGCATTACGCCTGTCGGGCCTGGACGCCCGCATCACCGACATCCCTTACCTCAAGCCCGGACCGGGCCGCGACCGCCTGCTGGGACTCAATCCGCTGGGTCAGGTGCCTGTGCTGATTTTGCCGGGCGGCGCCGTGATGACCGAAAGCGCCGCCATGATCCTGCATCTGAACGACGCCGCCCCGCATGCCAACCTGGTGCCGGCGGCGGGCGGCCTGGCGCGCGCGCGTTTCTTCGAAATCCTGGTGCGCCTCGGCGCCGCGGTGTATCCGACCTTCACCTACGGCGACGATCCGGCGCGCTGGACCGGCGAGGGCGAAGCGGCGCAAAAGCTGCGCGCGGCCACCGACGACCGCCGGGAAGTGCTCTGGCGCTCCATCGAAGAACAGGTCGGCGAACCGCACGTGCTGGGCGAGCAGTTGACCGCGCTGGATCTCTATGTGGCCGTCATGACGCACTGGCGTCCTCGGCGCGCATGGTTCGACGAGCACTGCCCGCGCCTGGCCGCGGTGGCCGACCAGGCGGCGGGACATCCCCGGATTCGCGACGTCCTGCATCGGCATTTTTCCGGCGCCGGGGATTGACCGTCGGCCGCCGCGGCGGGATGGTCGTCCGCCAGAAGCACAGGGCCAGCAGGCTGACCGCCGCACCGAGCAAGCACACGCCTTTCCAGCCCGCGTGGGCGTAGGTGAGGGTGGTAGCGATGGCGCCCAGCCCGCTGCCCACCGCATAGAACAGCATGTAAAGGCCGACCAGCCGGCTATGGGCTTCCGGGCGAGTGCGGAAGATCAGGCTCTGGTTGGTGACGTGCAGCGCCTGGCCACCCAGATCGAGCAGGACGATGCCTATCACCAGTGCCCACAGCGACCATTGCATCAGCGACAGCGGCCACCAGGCCAGCAACAATACCGCCAGCGCCGCCGCGCTGGTGCGCTGGGCATGGCCACGATCGGCCCACTGTCCGGCACGCGCGGCGGCGAGGGCGCCTACCACACCGACCAGGCCAAATGCACCGATGACGGTGTGCGAAAAGCGGTACGGCGGCGCGCTCAACGGCAGCACGAGCGCGCTCCAGAAAATGTTGAACGCGGCGAACATCAAGAGCGCCAACGTACCGCGCACTTGCAGCACTTTTTCTTCCCGCAGCAGCGTCAGCATGGAGACGATCAGACGCGAGTAAGGCATAGGATGGGCTGCCAACGCCAAGGCAGGCAACCGCCGCCACAGCGGCAGCGCGATCGCCAGCATCAGCAAGGCGGCGCAGAAATACACACCTCGCCAGCCCGCCAGGTCGCTGACGACCCCCGCGACCCCCCGCGCGAGCAGCAGGCCGATGAACACGCCACTCTGTGCCGTACCGACGACCCGCCCTTGCTCGTGGGGCGCGGCGACGCTGGCCGCATAGGCGATCAGGCCCTGCGTCATCGCCGTGCCCAGCAGCCCAACCCCCAGCATGCCCGCCAGCAGGACAGATGCGGACTGCGCCATGCCGACCGTCGCCAATGCCGCCACCAGGCTTAGCAGTTGCACCGCCATCAATCGGCGGCGGTCCACCCGATCACCCAGCGGCACCAGCAGCAACAAAGCCAAGGCACAGCCGATCTGGGTGGCTGTCACCACGCCCCCCACGGCGGCATGGCTGATGCCGAAGTCGCGGGCCAGCGCATCCAGCAGGGGTTGTGCGTAGTACACATTCGCCACGCTCAGGCCACTGGCGGCGGCAAACAGCAGCACCAGGCCGCGCGGCATATCGGCAGTCAGCGATGATTTCATGTGTCTCGATCCATGCAATCCGGTTTTAAAACAAAACCGATTGAATGCTAGGGCATGTGGTTTTAAAATGCAACTATTAACCCTGACTACTGCTGTCTGCCTGGAGAAGTCGTGCCGCGCCGCCCTACCAACGACGAACCCTGTCCTGTCGCTCGCGCCGTCGATGTGGTCGGGGATCGCTGGTCGCTGCTGATCGTGCGCGACGCGTTCGACGGCACGCACCGCTTTGGCGATTTCCAGCGCAAGCTGGGCGTGGCCCGCAACATCCTTTCCGATCGCCTGCGCAAACTGGTTGACGCGGGCATCCTCGAAACGAGGGATGCTTCGGACGGCACGGCCTACCAGGAATACGTGCTGACGCCACAGGGCGAAAGTCTGTTTCCCGTAGTAGTGGCGCTGCGCCAGTGGGGCGAACAGCATCTGTTCACGCGCGGCGAACGCCATTCGGTGCTGATCGAAACTCGCACCGGCAAGCCGATTGCGCGCATGGCGCCGCAGGCTTCCGATGGCTCCGTGCTGCTGCCCGCCGCGACCGAAGTGCGGAAAGTGACGTAAGGCGAAATCAACGGCCGCAATTGGACAGAGACCAGGTTTCGGCCTACTGTAATGCCTGCGCCGCGCCGTCTTTTTTGTCCGGAGATGTCTTCGGGCCGGTCGCCACGCTACGTCAGCTGCTCCCTCCATGACTTCGCCATCGATCAAGCGCGACCCGCCGCATGGCGTGGATGCGCCGCCGCGCCATACGCGTGGCACGCCGGGTTACCGCAACACCAACTGGGCGCTGTTCGCCGCCGGTTTTTCCACCTTCTCGCTGATGTACTGCGTGCAGCCGCTCTTGCCGCTGTTCGCCGACCATTTCGGCATCACCCCCACACAGAGCAGCCTGTCGCTGTCGCTCACCACGGGGCTGCTGGCGCTGGCGATCTTCATCGTCGGGTTCTGGTCCAGCCGCCTGCCGCGCAAGGGCGTCATGGCCGTGTCGCTGTTCGCCTCGGGTATCCTGACCCTGGGGGTGGCCTTGACGCCCACCTGGCATGCGCTGCTGGCCGTGCGGGCCCTGCAGGGGCTGGTATTGGGCGGCGTGCCGGCCGTCGCCATGGCCTACCTGGCGGAAGAGGTCGCGCCTACGGACCTGGGGTTCGCCATGGGACTGTATATCGGCGGCAGTGCCTTCGGCGGCATGGCCGGGCGGGTGATGACGGGCCTGCTGGCCGACTATTTCGACTGGCGCATCGCCATGATGGCGGTGGGCGCGCTGGGCATAGGCTCGGCGGTGCTGTTCGTGATGAGCCTGCCGGCGTCGCGCCATTTCACACCGCAGCGGGGTGGCGGCTGGGAGGCGGCGCGCGCGGGCATCATGACCCATCTGGTCGACGTCAACCTGCTGTCGCTGTTCGCCTTGGCCTTCCTGCTGATGGGTGGCTTCGTCACGATCTACAACTACGCGGGCTTTCGCCTGCTGGCGCCGCCTTTTTCGCTGAGCCAGGCGGCCGTTAGCGCGATCTTCGCGGTCTACGTGGTGGGGATATTCGCATCGGCGCTGTTCGGCCGGCTGGCCGACCGCCATGGGCGCGGGGCCATGCTTTGCCTGGGCGTGGGGACGATGCTGCTGGGCATACTGCTGACGCTGTCCTCCGCGCTGGC
The DNA here is from genome assembly GCF_002119685.1 of Bordetella genomosp. 8. Classification (NCBI taxonomy): domain Bacteria; kingdom Pseudomonadati; phylum Pseudomonadota; class Betaproteobacteria; order Burkholderiales; family Alcaligenaceae; genus Bordetella; species Bordetella genomosp. 8. The sequence goes on from NZ_CP021108.1 coordinate 2,697,913, forward strand.
GGTCGTGGTGGCGGGCGTGATCCTGGCGACGTTCGGGTTCTTCGCCGCGCACGCGGTGGCCAGCGGCTGGGTGGGTCAACTGGCGCGCGGCTACAAGGCGCAGGCGGCGTCGCTTTATCTGCTGGCCTATTACCTGGGTTCCAGCGTGCTGGGCTCGGTCGGCGGAACCTGCTGGGAATTGGCGGGGTGGAAGGGCGTGGCGGGCCTGATCGGCACGTTCCTGGTGCTGGGCCTGGCGCTGTCGTGGCGTCTGTATGCGGTAATCGGCAGGCAGCCGGCGCAGGGGCCGGCATCCGCGACGAAGGCCAGGTAGCCCGCGGCGGCTAACGCCGCTTCCCGGCCGCCCGCATCGATTCCCGCAGGATGATGCCCAGGCCCGCGGCTACGATGATCACCGCGCCCACGGACGTCATGAGGTCCGGCGTTTCACCCCAGAAGATCCAGCCCAGCAGCGTGGCCCATATCAGGCCGGTGTAATCGAAGGGCGCGACCACCGACGCGGGCGCGATGCGGAAAGCCTGCGTGATCAGGGACAGGCCGGCGGTGCTGAACAGCGCGACGCCGACGAAGAAAGGCCAGTGGGTGGGACCCGGCGTGCGCCAGAACCAGGGGAGGACGGCCGCGCTGCACACCAGCTGGGCCACCACGATGTAAAAGGCCATGGTCAGGAAGCTTTCGTCCGGCCCGATGGCCCGTGCCGTGATCATCATTGCGGCGTACAGCACCGCCGTGACCAGCGGCAGCAGCGCTGCGGCCTGGAAGCTCGACGCGCCCGGCCTCACGATCAACAGTACGCCGGCGAAGCCCAGCACGATCACGCCCCAACGCATGGCGTCCACGCGCTCCTTCAGCACGATCACGGACAGCACGGTCACGCACAGCGGCGCCGCGTACGAGATGGCTGTCGCTTCCGCGAATGGCAGGTAGCGCAAGCTGCCGTAGAACGCGCAGGCCGACACCACATTGATCCCGCCGCGCAGCAGATGGATGCCGGGATGGCGGGTGCGCAGCGCCTGCCTGCCGCCCAGGGCCAGCACCACGGCGGCGACGAAGGGCAGGGCGATGGCGGCGCGCAGGAACAGGATCTGGGGCGGCGAATACATGCCGCCCAGCCATTTGGCGATGGCGTCGCTGATGGTCAGGCTCAGCATGCCCACCAGGATGCAGAGGATCCCGGCGGACGGCGGCGTCCCGGTGGAGGGCGTGGAGCTCAACTGCCCGAGGTAGCGCGCAGCGCCTGCCACGCCACCAGCGCCCAGGCGGCCAGGAAGGCCGTGCCGCCCAGCGGCGTGATCGCGCCCAGCCAGCGGATGCCGGTGCCCGCCAGCAGGTACAGACTGCCGCTGAAAACCACGATCCCGGCGAACATCAACCAACCCGCGGCGTTCCACATCCCGGGCGCGTGAGCAAAACGGGGCGCCAGGGCGGCGATCGCCAGCAGGCCCAGGGCGTGGGCCATGTGGTAAGTGACGGCCGTCTGCCAGACCTGCAGCATGTCGGCCGACAGGATGCGCCGCAGGCCGTGCGCGCCGAACGCGCCCGCGCCCACGGCCAGGAACATGTTCAGGGCGCCGAGAAAAACGAATATGCGGTCAGGCATGGCATTCCAGGATAGGGGCAATCGTCCGTCCCCGATTCTACATCCGGCCCGTCAGGCGTGCGGCACGTTGTCCAGCGAGCGCAGCTTGCGCAGCTCGGGATACCACCACATCCACAGGCCGGCCACCGCGATGGTGCCGAAGCCGCCCACCACGACGGCCGCCACCGCACCGGTGACTTCGGCCATCACGCCGGCGCGGAACTCGCCCAGCTGGTTGGAGGTGCCGATGAACAGCATGTTGATGGCGCTCACCCGACCCAGCATCTCGTTGGGCGTATTCAGCTGGACCAGCGACGTGCGCACTACCACGCTGATCGAGTCGGCGGCGCCCAGCAGAATCAGGGCCGCCACGGATACCGGGATGGACCGCGAGTAGCCGAACACGATGGTGGCCAGGCCGAACAGGAACAGGGCGCCGAACAGGGTCAGTCCGATATTGCCGTCCAGGTTCCTGCGGCTGAGGATCAGGGCCGTGCAGGCGGCGCCGATGGCGGGCGCGGCGCGCAAGGCGCCCAGCGCCCACGGTCCGGCCTGCAGGATGTCCTTGGCGAATACCGGCAGCAGCGCGGTGGCGCCGCCCAGCAGCACCGCGAACAGGTCCAGCGACAGGGTGCCGAACAGGATGCGGCGGCTGGCGATGAAGGTGAAGCCGGCAAACAGCGTCTGCCAGGTGGTCGGCTCCTTGCGCGCCGGCGGTCCTTCGGTCTTCATGCCCAGCATGGCGATCAGCCCGACGGCATAGCAGGCCGCGGCGGCCGCGTACACCCAGCCGGCCCCCAGGCCGTAGCCCACGCCGCCGAGCGCGGGCCCGGCAATCTGCGCGACCTGGTTGGACGATGTGGACAGCGCCGTGGCGCGTGGAATCAGGATGCGCGGGACGACTGCGGGAAGCAACGCCGGCAGGGTGGGCGACTCGAAGGCGCGCGCCGAGCTGATGGCGATGATGGCGGCGTACACGATGACATGGTTGGCCGCGCCGTTGAGGGAAACGGCGGCCAGCACGATGGCCGCGAGCGCCTCCACCGCCATGCAGATGGCGACGATCCTGCGGCGGTCGTAGCGGTCGGCGACGTGCCCCACGACCAGGGTCAAGGCCAGCATGGGACCGAACTGCGCCAGCCCGATCAGGCCCAGGTCCAGCGCGCTGCCGGTCAGCGCGTAGATCTGCCAGCCGACCGCCACGGAAACGATCTGGAAGGCCAGCGACGCCGCGAAGCGCGCCACCAGGAACCGGGCGAAGGCCGGTCGCGCGAGCAGGCCCGCGGCGATGGCCGGGTCGGTATGGTCTGGCGTGGCCATAGAGGGCGGCGGGGCTCGTCGACGAAGAAGCCGCCGATCGTAATCGAAAAACGGATCGGGAACGCGGCGCCGCGCCCACGCGCATCGCACGGGCATTCAGAAAATCGTCAAGTTTTGGCGGTGGACGCTCCCGCATGCTCGTGCTACCTTGCGCACGCTTTTGCGGCGGCGCGAACCCCGCAAGCGCTTTCTTTGTCGTCTCTGCTTGCGGGAGCGGGGCATGTACCCGATTTCTGTCTCCAAACCGGCGGTGCGTTCCGCCGACGGCCGCGGTCCCAACCGATGGGACTGGGCCTTGTTGCCCCTGATCCTGGGCGTACTGGCGGCGCTGGCGTTCGGCGCATCGCAGATGGCCAAGCCGTATGCGGTGGGCACGCCCCTGCCCATATCGCTGGACCCCGCCTATCTGCCGTACTACCTGTTGCGGACCACGCTGCGCATGTTCATGGCGCTGGGCGCGTCGCTGCTGTTCAGCTTCGTGTTCGCCGCGGTGGCGTCCAAATCGCGCACCGCGGAAAAAATCCTGGTGCCCATGGTGGACATCCTGCAGTCGATTCCCATCCTGGGTTTCCTGTCCATCACGGTCACGGGTTTCATCGCGCTGTTTCCCGGCAGCCTGCTGGGCGTCGAATGCGCCGCCATCTTCGCCATTTTCACGTCGCAGGCCTGGAACATGGCGCTGAGCCTGTACCAGTCGATACGTACGGTGCCCTCGGAACTGAACGAAGCCGCGCGCGTGTTCCGGCTCAGCGGCTGGCAGCGATTCTGGCGGCTGGAGCTGCCGTACGCCACGCCCGCGCTGCTGTGGAACATGATGCTGTCGATGTCGGGTGGCTGGTTCTTCGTGGTGGCGTCCGAGGCCATCACCGTATCCAACCAGGACATCAAGCTGCCCGGCATCGGCTCCTATATCGCGGTCGCCATCGATGCGCAGAACGTGCATGCCATCGTCTACGCCATCATCGCCATGGCGATCGGCATCCTGCTATACGACCAACTGTTCTTCCGTCCGCTGCTGGCCTGGGCCGACAAGTTCCGCTTCGAGGATACGCAGAGCAATACCGCGCAGCAGTCGTGGGTGCTCGATCTGCTGCGGCGGGGCCGCCTGACGCGGGCCTGCAGCGAAGCGTTGGCCCACCGCGCGCAGGGCATGCTGGGCTGGTTCCGCCGCGGCTATGACGGGACCTCGGTGCGTTCGCGCACCCGCACGCGCAGCGCCTATGTCGAGCGTGCCGTCGACGCGGTGCTGACCGCGCTGGTGCTGATCGCCGTATGGCGGCTGGTGGTTTTCGTCCATGCGGAAGTCGGGTGGACCGAAGTGGTGCGCGTGTTCGGCCTGGGCCTGATCACGTTGCTGCGGGTGCTGGTTCTGATCTGCCTGGCGTCGCTGATCTGGGTGCCGCTAGGCATCATGATAGGCCTGCGCCCCGCGTGGTCGCAGCGCGTGCAGGCGCTGGCGCAACTGCTGGCCGCGTTTCCTTCCAACCTGCTGTTCCCGCTGGCCGTCATCGTGATCGTGGCCTTCCAGCTGAATCCGGAGATCTGGCTGAGTCCGCTCATCATCTTCGGCACCCAGTGGTATATCTTGTTCAATGTGGTCGCGGGCGCCACCACCATACCCAGCGAATTGCGCTATGCGGCGGACAACCTGGGGCTGAAGGGCTGGCTGAAATGGCGCCGCTTCTATCTGCCCGCGGTCTTTCCGAGTTTCGTCACCGGCGCCATCACGGCCAGCGGCGGCTCATGGAACGCCAGCATCGTGGCCGAGGTGGTCACCTGGGGCAAGACCACGCTGACGGCCCACGGGCTGGGCGGCTATATCGCCGACATGACCTCGCGCGGCGATTTTCCGCGCATCGCGCTGGGCATAGGCGTGATGTGCGTGTTCGTCATGGGCTTGAACCGGTTCCTGTGGCGCCGGCTGTATTTACTCGCCGAAAAGTGGAGCAGATAGCGATGGTGACCGACAACAATCTGCTGGACCTGGCCGGCGTCAGCAAGATGTTCCGCACCGCGGATGGCGCGGCGCGTTCGGTGCTGGAAGGCGTGGATTTCCACTTGCGGGAAGGCGAGATCGTCGCCTTGCTGGGCAAGTCGGGTTCCGGCAAATCGACGCTGCTGCGCATCATGGCGGGCCTGATCCCGGCTGACCACGGCAGCATCCGCTATCGCGGGCAGCCGCTGTACGGACCCGCCGCGGGCATCGCGATGGTGTTCCAGTCCTTCGCGCTGTTCCCCTGGCTGACCGTGCGGCAGAACGTCGCGCTGGGGCTGGAGGCGCAGGGCGTGGCGCCGGCCGAGCGCGAACAGCGTGCCGAGGCGGCGCTGGAATTGATCGGCCTGGCGGGTTTCGGCGGCGCCTTGCCGCGCGAGTTGTCGGGCGGCATGCGGCAGCGTGTGGGGATCGCGCGGGCGCTGGCTACCAACCCCGACGTGCTGCTGATGGACGAGGCCTTCTCCGCCCTGGACGTGCTGACCGGCGAATCCCTGCGCGACGATATGCTGGAACTATGGGAAGAGCGCCGCATGGGTACGCGCGGCATCCTGGTGGTGTCGCACAACATCGAGGAAGCGGTGATGATGGCCGACCGCATCCTGATTTTCGCCAGCGACCCAGGGCGCGTGCGCGACGAAATCCACGTCACGCTGCCGCGCCCGCGCAACGCCGATTCGCCGGAAGTGCGCTACCTGGTCGACCAGGTGTATTCGCTGATGACGGCCAAGCCGCTGCCGGCGACGTCCACGGGCGCGCCGCCCGCGCCGGTGCACCAGGCCTACCGCCTGCCGGACGCGAACGTCGGCACCATGGAGGCCGTGCTGGAACTGCTGGCCGAACCTCCGCTGAACGGCCGGGCCGACCTGCCGCGGCTGGCAGAGGAAGCCGGCCTGCCCGACGAGGAATTGTTCCCGGCCTACGAAGCATTGGGCCTGCTCGGGCTGGCGGTGGTGGAACAGGGCGATATCGCCCTGACGCCGGTGGGGCGCCGCTACGCCGGTGCGGAACAGCAGGAACGCCAGGAGATCTTCGGTCGCCAGCTGCTGGCGCATATTCCGCTGGCCGCGAATATCTGCCATTCGCTGCAGCAGGAGCCCACCGGCGAATTGCCGGACAAGCAGTTCCTGGACATGCTGGAAGAATTCCTGAAGGCCGACGAGGCCGAGCGGGTGCTGAAGGTGGCCGTCGAGTGGGGCCGTTACGGCGAAGTCTATGGCTACGATTACCACACCGGCCGGCTGCACCTGCCGACCACCCCCGCCGAATAGCGGCCGCTGGCCGGCGACGTCGCGATGGGCGGTCAGCCGCCGCGCGCCGGCACCAGCCGGATCCGCGTGATCTCCGACGGCGCGCCCACCCGCTTGGGCGGCCCCCAGTAGCCGGTGCCGCGGCTGGTATAGACCCACAGCCGGCCCATTTTCTTCAGCCCGGCGGTAAAAGGCTGCTGCAAGCGGACGAAGAAATTCCAGGGCAGGAATTGGCCGCCGTGGGTATGGCCGGAAATCTGCAGGGTGTATCCCGCCGGCTCGGCCGCCTCCGCCGTGCGCGGTTGGTGGGCGAGCAGGATGCGCACCGTCGCATCGGCCGGCGCGCCCAGCAGGGCGCCGCGCGGATCGCTGCGCTGGCCCGGATCGAACTGGCCGGCGGTGTAGTCGGTCACGCCCGCCAGGATCAGGCGCGCGCCGTTGTGCGTGATCACCACGTGGCGATTGGACAGCACCTTCAGGCCCAGGCGCTCGAACTCCGCCACCCATTCGCGCGCGCCCGAGTAGTACTCATGGTTGCCGGTCACCAGGTAGGCGCCGTAGCGGCCGCTCAGGCCGGACAAGGGCGCCGTGTGGGGCGACAACTGGTCCACCGGTCCGTCCACTACGTCCCCGGTCACGGCGACCACGTCGGCGCCCAGGGCATTGACGGCCGCGACGATGGCCTCGACGTAGGGGCGGCGGATGGTGGGGCCCACGTGCACGTCGCTGATCTGGGCGATGGTGAAGCCCGACAGGGCCGGGGGCAGCCCGGCGATCGGCACGTCCACGGTGACGACGCGCGCCAGGCGACGGGCATTGAACAATCCCACCAGCGTGATAAGCAAGGCCAGCGCCGGCACCGCCAGGGCGGACGTGCCACGCAAGGACGCCATATCGGCGGGCAGGCCGCGCAAGGCGCCTACCGCCCAGACCGCCAGCAACAGCAGGTCGCGCAGCAGCGTCAGCACGAACAGCGAGGAGAAAAACCCCATCGCCATCAGGCCCGTCCAGGCGGCCTGCCGCGACCACCCCGGCGCCATCTGGCGCGCGCGGGCGCCCAGGGGAATCAGCACGCAGGACGCGAGCAGGTACAGCACGGCGACCCAGCGGACGGGATCGGGTACGGGGGCTTCCGGGATCAGGCGCAGCGCAATGTATACGTGCAGGAGAATGCCAATGGCGAGAATACGGGTAATCAGAGGGGGGCGACGCATGCAGGGGGTCTCCGCCGAATTGAAAAATAGCCGGCGCGCCCTCATTATGCGATATGGCGCTGACGCGCCGCATTAATTCCACGCGAATTCCATGCGCCGCCAGGCGGCCCCCGCCACACTGGCGGGCGGCATGCGCGGTGTCCCGAGTTTGTCGAGTTTGTCCCGAGAACGGTTTTGAAAGATATCGAGTTCCTGCTGTTGGAGTATGGCCCGCTGCTGGTCTTCCTGAACGTCCTGCTTGAGCAGGCCGGGTTGCCTATTCCGGCCTATCCGCTGTTGATCGTCGCCGGGGCGCTGGCCGTGCAGGGCAACCTGCCCTGGGAGCTGACCCTGATGGCGGCCGTGGCTGGCTGCCTGATCGCCGATGCCGCCTGGTACGCCGGCGGCAAGCGTTTCGGCAGCGGGCTGCTCAATACCGTATGCCGCGTGTCGATCTCGCGCGACTCCTGCATACGCCAGACGCAATCGCTGTACTGGCGCACGGGTCCGCGCATCCTGTTCGTCGCGAAATTCCTGCCGGGCGCGAGCGCGCTTTCCACCGTGATGTCCGGGTACGCCGGCCTGCCGTTCCGCAGGTTCGTCGCCTACGATGCCGTCGGATCGATCATCTGGGCGGGATCGGCCGTGATCGTGGGCGCCGTCTTCAATGACATGGTGGGCACGGTGATCGCCGTGCTGGGCGAGTATGGCGGCTACGGCTTGCTGGCGATCGCCGTGGTCCTGGTCCTGTACCTGGGCTATCGCTGGGTGCGCCGCAAGCGCACCATCCGCCGCTTTGCCCATGTGCGCCGCGTTACGCTGGACGAACTGGACGACATGCAGGCCCGGGGCTGCGTGCCGGTCCTGCTGGACGTGCGGGCGACCAGCGACAATCCCTTGCCCGGTGCCATCGCCTTCGATCCCCACGCGGCGATCGGTCAGGAAGGGCAGGCTTGGCCACTGGACGCCCATATCGTCATCTATTGCGCCTGCCCGGAGGAAATCTCCGCCGCGGTGCTGGCCGATCGTCTGCTGAAGGCGGGCTATCGCAATACCAGCGCGCTGGCGGGCGGGTACAACGCCTGGGTGGCTCGGCAGCAGGCCGAAGCCGCCTCGCTGGGCGGCGACGCGGCCGGCCCGGCGGCCTCCGCGCCGGCGCGCGCCTCCGGGGGCTGATCGCCGTGGCCACCCGGCCCGCCAAGCCGGCCGCGCGCCCGCGTTCCGCCGAGATGCCGTCGCTGCAGAGCCGCCAGGATATCGACCCCAGCGTGGCCGAATTCCTCGATGCCCTGTGGCTGGAGGACGGGCTGTCGCGCAACACCCTCAACGCCTATCGCAACGACCTGGCCGCGTTCGACGTCTGGCTGCATGAGCACGAAGGCCGGCGCATTTCGGCGGCCCATACCGGCGACATCGAAGCCTGGTTCGCCTCCGTCCACACCGATACGCGCCCGACGACGGCAAACCGCCGGCTGTCGGCGCTGCGGCGCTACTACCAATGGGCGCTGCGCGAACGGCGCATCGCGCAGGATCCCTGCCTGGCCGTCCGTTCGGCGCGCCAGCCACTGCGTACGCCCAAGACCCTGTCGGAAGCCCAGGTCGAAGCCTTGTTGCGCGCGCCCCGCGTGGATACCGAACTGGGCTTGCGCGACAGGGCCATGCTGGAGACCCTGTACGCCACCGGCCTGCGGGTTTCCGAACTGATGGGCCTGGCGGCGCTGGACGTGGACCTGAACCAGGGCGTCGTGCGGGTGGTGGGCGGCAAGGGCGGCAAGGACCGCCTGGTGCCGTTGGGCGCGGAAGCCGCACATTGGGTGGACCGTTACGTCAAGCATGCGCGGCCGCTGCTGCTCGCGGGCCGCATGTGCGATGCGCTGTTCGTGACAGTGCGCGGCGATGCCATGCACCGCCAGACCTTCTGGCTGATGGTCGGCCGCTATGCCCGCGACGCCGACATCCGCGCGCCGATTTCTCCCCACGTCCTGCGCCACGCCTTCGCCACGCACCTGGTCAATCACGGCGCCGACCTGCGCGTCGTCCAGATGCTGCTGGGCCACGCGGATATCTCGACCACCCAGATCTATACCCACGTTGCGCGCGAGCGCCTGAAAACGCTGCACGCGCAGCATCATCCGCGCGGATGATTGGCGGCGCTTCAGCGCGTCTTGCGGAAGGTCAGGTTCACGCGGCTGGCGCCCGTCGCGGGATGCACGCCGTCGCGCAGCGGCGCGATGCCGTGGAAGGCCAGGCGCGACGGACCGCCCCATACCGCCACGTCGCCATGTACCAGCGGGAAACGCCGCGGGCGGTCGTTGCGCTGCAGGCCGCCGAAGAGAAAGGTGGCCGGCAAGCCCAGGGATATCGACACGATGGGCGCGTCCAGGTCCAGTTCGTCGCGATCCTGGTGCAGGGTCAGGCGGGCCCCGGGGCGATACAGGTTGATCAGGCAGGCTTCCGGGGCGAAATCCGCATAGCCGGCGTGCGCCGCGGCCTCGCGCGCCAGGCGCACCAGGCTTTCCGGCATGGCGGGCCAGGGCTTGCCGCTGAGCGGATCCTCCGCGCCATACCGGTAGCCGCGGCGATCCGAAATCCACCCCTGATCGCCGCAGTTGGTCATCGCCACCGACATCCGCTGTCCGCCCGGCGTAATCAGGTGCCGGAAGGGCGCGTCCGCCGCGACGGCCTTGACCGCGGCCAGCAGTTCGCCAGCGCGCGAGCAGGCATAGCGGCGTAGCAGCACGGCGCCCGGCGCGATGGGCTCGTCCCAGGGCGTTTCTTCGTCGGGGCTGCCGAACAGATCGGCGGTAGCCGGTGGCAGGGAAGGGAAATCAGCCATGCCTGTGATTGTAGGCCGGGCCGCGTAGGCCGGGCCGCGCAGGCCGGGCCGCGCAGGTTGCGCATGGCAGGGCACGCGGGGCGCTAGAATAGGCTTCGATTTTCCTGCAGGCATGACGACCATGGACGTGACTTTCGACTTTCCCCAGCGGCTTACCAACGGATACCAGGATTTCCTCTCGGGACGCTTCCATGCGGAGCGCAACCGGTATCGACAATTGGCGGAAGGTCAGAGTCCCGAGATCATGGTCATCGGCTGCTGTGATTCGCGCGTGGCGCCGGAGCTGATCTTCGACGCCGGTCCCGGCGAAATCTTCGTCCTGCGCAACGTGGCCAACCTGGTCCCGCCCTACGAACCGGATTCGCATTACCATGGCACCAGCTCCGCCATCGAATTCGCGGTCAACGGCTTGAACGTCAAGCATATCGTCGTGATGGGCCATGCATCCTGCGGCGGCATCCGTTCGTATTACGACGATGCCGAGCCGCTGGCCAAGGGCGACTTCATCGGCAAATGGATGTCGCAGATCGACGCCACCGCCCGCAAGGTCGACATGACCGGCGACCGCGTGGCCGACCTGCGCCGCCTGGAGCTCAAGGTGGTGGAGCACAGCCTGAAGAACCTGATGACCTTCCCGTACATCAGCCAGCGCGTGCAGCGCGGCGAGCTGCATCTGCACGGCGCGTATTTCGGCGTGGCCACCGGCCTGCTGTTCGTTCGCGATCCTCAATCGGGCGAGTTCGCGCCGGTCGGCGAAGGTCCGGCCGACGACGGCGCGGCCTGAGGCCCGAACGCGATGCCGGCCTCGTTTCCGCCAGCCTTATCGAGCCTGTCCTTCAGCCCGCCGCGGCGGCGTGTCCTGCGCGCGCTGGGGGCCGTGGCCGCGGGCCTGGCGGCCGCGCCCATCGCGCGAGTGCAGGCCCAGCCGGCGCCCCTGCGTATAGGCGTCATCGCCAGCGTTGCCAACGAAGCCACCGAAATCGCCATTACCCAGGCACGCGATGTCGGCGTCAACGCCAGGCTGGTGGAGTTCGCCGATTGGGTGATGCCCAATGTCGCGGTGGCGGATGGCTCCATCGAGGCCAATTTCTTCCAGCACCAACCTTTCCTGGATCTGTTCAACCGCAGCCGCGGCGCGAACCTGACTTCCGTGGCCTATGGTTATTCGACCACGATGGGGCTGTTTTCCAAGAAGGTGAAACGGGGCGAACCCATGCCGCATGGCGCGTCGATCGGCGTGCCGGCCGACCCGGTGAATACCGGCCGCGCCTTGCTGCTGCTGCAATCCATGGGCCTGATCAGGCTCAAGGCCGGCGCTGCCGAACGGGCCACGCTGCTCGACGTGGAAAGCAATCCGCTGGATCTCAAATTCGTCGCGATCGAAGGCGCGCAGGCGGGCCGCGCTTTCGATGACGTGACGGCGTCGGCCACCTACACGACGTTCGCCAAGCATGGCGGGCTGGACGAAAAAGACGGCCTGGCCTTCGACAACAACGATCCCGACAATGTGCGGCGCTACGCGATACGCTGGGTGGCACTGCCCGAACATGCCCAGGATGCGCGCCTGCTGAAGTTCATCGAGGTGTACCAGCAGTCGCCGGAGGTCAAGGGCACGCTGCGGCGCCTGTATGGGGACCTGATCGACTTCCCCTGGTAGGGCAGGGGAAGCCGGAAGAGTTGATCGAATCGCGGGTGATCGAACCGCGGGTGATCAAGCCGCGGCGATCAGTCCTCGGCGGGCGCCTCGCCCTCCAGCGTGAACAGGTCCCACACCGCCACGAACAGCGCCGCGATCAGCGGCCCGATCACGAACCCGTTCAGGCCGAACAGGGCCATGCCGCCCAGCGTCGAGATCAGGATCACCCAATCGGGAAGTTTCGTGTCCTTGCCCACCAGGATGGGGCGCATGATGTTGTCGACCGTGCCGATCACCAGGACGCAGAAGGCGATCAGTCCAACCCCCTGCCAGATGGCCCCGGTCACCAGGAAGTACACGGCCACCGGCACCCAGATCAGCGCCGCGCCCACCGCCGGCAGCAGGGACAGGAAGGCCATCAACACGCCCCACAGCAGCGAGCCCTGGATGCCCAGCACCCAGAACGCCAGTCCGCCCAGCAGGCCCTGCGTCGCCGCCACCGCCACGTTGCCCTTGATCGTCGCACGGATGACGGTGGTGAACTTGCGCGTCAAATGCTGCTTGTAGGCCTCGCTGAGCGGAATGGCGCGGCTGATGCCGCGCGATAGCGATGCGCCGTCGCGCAACAGGAAAAACAGCAGATACAGCATGACGCCGAAACTGACCACGAACTGGAACGTGTCCTGGCCGATGCTGAAGGCCTGCGTGGCCAGGAACTGGCTGCCCTGCACGGTCGCGGCGCTGAGCTTCTGCTGCAGGCTGCGGATGTCCGACAGGTCGAACCGGTCCAGCAAGGCGTGGACGGACGGCGGCAGGGCGTTTATCACGCGCTCGAAGTACAGGCCGAAATTCAAATCGCCCGACTTGATCTGTTGATACAGTGCCGTGCCTTCCTGCACCAGCGAGCCGGTGATCAGGATCACTGGCAGAATGGCGATCAGCACGCACAGCAGCAGGGTGATCAGCGCCGCCATGTTGCGGCGCTTGCCCATGCGCGCCAGCAGGCGGCGGTGCAGGGGGGCGAAGATGATGGCCAGGATGGTGCCCCAGAACACGGCGCCGTAGAATGGCCAGAGTATCCAGCCAAAAGCGATCGATACAGCGATCAGCAGGAAGATGAAAGTCCGGTAATGCAGGTTGGAATTGCTCATTGTTGGGGATTCCCGCGATAGCGCGCATCGCCCGTACGACGATGCGCCATGCGCATGATGCCATTGTTGGCGGGCCCGTGCGCCATTCTTCCAGAAGGAGGACAGACATGACGGATTCCGTCGATCTCAAGGGCATAGGGCTGAAAGTCACATTTCCCCGGCTCAAAATACTGGATCTCTTTCGCAACAGCGAACAGCGGCACCTGAGCGCCGAAGACGTCTATCGGCATCTGATGAACGAAGGCGTGGAAATGGGGCTGGCCACGGTCTATCGCGTCCTGACGCAATTCGAACAGGCGGGCCTGCTGAAACGCAGCCAGCTGGGCGGCAACAAGGCGGTCTTCGAGCTGAACGATGGCGACCGACACCACGGCCATCTGGTCAGCACGTCGACCGGCGACGTGGAAGAGTTCGTCGATCCGGAGATCGAACGCCGCCTGCGGCAGATCGCCGACGATATGGGCTACAGCCTGACCGAGTTCACGATCACGATTTTCGCCACGCCCAAGCAGGCCTAGGCCGGCGGCGCGTCAGCGGCTGGCGGCGGCGGCTTCGAAGAACCGCGCCAGCAGCGGCGTCTCGTCACCGGCGCGATGGGCCAGCAGGATCTGGCTGCTGGCGTCTGGCGTATCCAGCGGCCGATAGGCCACCCCTGGAATCCCGGTCTTGGCATAGGTCTCCGGCAGCACGGAAACGCCCATGCCCGCCGCGACCAGGCCGACGATGGTGGCGCCTTCGCGGGCTTCCTGACCGATCTGCAGCGCGAAGCCGGCGCGGCTGGCCAGCACGCCCACGTGCTCGAACAGCCCGCAGCCCAGGCCGCGCGGGAACAGGATGAAGGACTCGCCCGACAAGGCCGACATGGGCAGCGGTCCGTCGCCGCGCGCCAGCCTGTGTCCCGCGGGCAGGGCGGCCATCAGGCGGTCGCTCCACAGCGTCAGGACGCGGATGTCGGGTGGCGGGCAGAACAGGATGGACGGGCGCAGGAAGCCGACGTCGATGCTGCGGTGGGCCAGGGCCTGCAACTGCTGGCCGGTGGACATATGAAGGAGGTCGGCCCGGGCGCCAGGATGCCGGCTGCGGAATGCCTGCACGATGCGCGGAAAGGCCTCGAACATGGGTACGGAGGCGGTAAAGGCGATGCGGATCTCGCCGGCTTCGCCCTGCACCGCCTGCCGCACGACATCGCCGGCGCGTTCCAGGTGCTGCAACGCCCGCCGCGCCTGTTCCAGGAAAAGCGTGCCGGCCTCGGTCAGTTCCACGCGCCGCTTGGTCCGATGCAGCAGGGTGGCGCCCAGTTCGTCTTCCAGGGATTTCACCTGCATGCTCAGGGGCGGCTGGCTGACGTGCAGGCGCCGCGCCGCGGCGCTGAAGCTCAGTTCCTCTGCCACCGCCACGAAATAGCGAAGCTGGCGAAAATCCATGGTTATCTGAAAAACGTATAAATGTTGATGGGAAAAAGTATTGGACGCTATGGTTTAGGGTAAACCATTATAACGTTTGAAACAGAAGGTATTTTTTCGCAATTCCAAGGAGACCTGAATGCGACCCAGCAGCGCGCTTTCGAAATTTGTTCGCGGCCTCGGCCTGGCGACCGCCATGGCCACCGCCGCGGTGCCGGGGATCAGTCACGCCGCCGACTTCCCGTCCAAGCCCATCAAGATCGTCGTGCCTTACGCGCCCGGCGGCGCGGTCGATATCGTCACCCGGCTGGTGGCGCAGAAAATGGGCGAAACGCTCAAGCAAAGCATCATTATCGATAACCGCCCCGGCGGCGCCACCAATATCGGCATGGACATCGTGGCGCGCGCGCCGGCCGACGGCTATACCTTGCTGACGGCGTCCAATTCGCTGGCCAGCAATGCTTCGCTGTTTTCCAACCTGAACTTCGACCCGGCCAAGGACCTGATTCCTGTTGGCGCCATCGGCTATGCGCCCCTGGTGGTGGTCGTCCCGGCCTCGTCGCAGTTCAAGACGCTGCAGGACATGATCGCCTACGGCAAGGCCAATCCGGACAAGCTGACGTACGCGACCGCGGGCAACGGCAGCTCGGGCCATCTGGCCAGCGAACTGCTGAAGGACGAAGGCAAGTTCAACGCGCTGCACGTGCCGTACAAGGGCGGCGCGCCGGCCATCACCGACATGCTGGGCGGCCGTATCGACTTCATGGCCATCAATCCCGTCGAGGCCATTCCGCACATCAAGGCCGGCAAGATGACGACGCTGGCCGTGCTGGACAGCAAGCCGTCCGCGTTGCTGCCGAGCGTGCCGACGATCTCGTCCCTGGGCCTGCCCAACGCAGCCGCGTCCGTATGGTGGGGACTGTGCGCGCCCAAGGGCACGCCCGCCGATGTGGTGGCGACGTTGAACGACGCGCTGCAGAAGGCCTTGGCCGACGGCGCCGTGCAGTCGCGGCTGTCGGAACTGGGCGCGGTCACCACTCCGGGCAGCGCGGCCGACTTCGGCAAGTTCGTGCAGGACGAAACGGTCAAGTGGGCCCGCGTGATCAAGGCCGGCAACATCAAGGCAGACTAGAAGGCCCACCCCCGAAGCGCTCCGCGCTTCCCCCTCAAGGGGGCGACGCTGGCGGACCGGCGGAGCCGGATCCGCGGCGTCCTGGGTCGCTCGGGCAGACGGCGTTGGTTTCTCGGGAGGCCGGGGCGCGCGGGCTGGCCGGTTCGTGAGTTCCGAGGGGCGCGACATCTTGCAGGGCCATGCGGGTGCGCGTGGCGTTTTGGAGAATGGCATGACTTACGCGGTACGAAATATCCAGCGCGCCGATGGCGCGCTCATCAAGCAGCTGGCGGCGGCGGGTACCGCCACGGTTCATGAAGCCCAGGGGCGTAGTGGGCTGCTGCAGCCTTACATGCGTCCCATCCAGACGGGTGTGGCAATCGGCGGCAGCGCGGTCACGGTGCTGGCGCATCCGGGCGACAACTGGATGCTGCACGTGGCCATCGAGCTGTGTCAGCCGGGCGACGTCATGGTCGTGGCCTGCAGTGCGCCGAATACCGACGGCATGTTCGGTGAACTGCTCGCCACGTCCATGCAGGCGCGCGGCGTCGTCGGCCTGGTGATCGATGCCGGCTGCCGCGACGTGCAGGCGCTCAAGGACATGCGCTTTCCGGTCTGGTCCAAGGCGATTTCCGCCAAGGGCACGATCAAGGCCACGCCCGGATCGGTCAACCTGCCGGTGGTGTGCGGTGGCGCCATGGTGTCGGCCGGTGACGTGGTGGTTGCCGACGATGACGGCATCGTGATCGTCCCGCGCCGCCGCGCGGCGGCGGTCGCGCAAGCCTGCGACGCGCGCCTGCAGAAGGAAGCCTTGAACCGCAAGCGCCTGGCCGCCGGCGAGCTCGGGCTGGACATCTACGGCATGCGCGATAAGCTGCGCGAAGCCGGCCTGGTGTACGTGGATAGCGAGAACGACCTGCCCTGAATCCGCGCTGCTTACGCGCTCAGGCAGCAAAGCCGGGCCCTGGACGGCCGCCGACCGGATGATCCGGCGGCGGCCGTTCAGGGCCCGTTGTCGTTCTTCATAGTTCCTCGGACCACCCAACTCTTATATAATATATAAGACAGTCGCCCCAAAGTAACCCGAACCCCGCAACCTTCTCCTTGGATTCCCCGGCATGAAGCCCGCAGCGAACGCCGCAGCGCCCACGATCGAGCAGCCGCTCGCCGATCCGCCCACCGTGTGGCAGTTGTTCATGGGCTTTTTCTGGTTGGGGATGACGGCGTTCGGTGGCGCCTTGCCGCTGGCGCGCCGCATGACGGTGGAAAAGCATCGCTGGATTTCCAGCGAAGAGTTCACCACGCTGCTGGGCCTGTGCCAATTCATGCCAGGGGGCAACATCATCAACCTGTCCGTGGCCTTGGGCATGCGCTTTCGCGGCGTGCCCGGCGCCGTCAGCGCGATGCTGGGCTTCGTGCTCGTGCCCACGATCGTCGTCATCATGCTGGGCGCGGTGTACGACCATTTCCAGAACGACCCGCACGTCAGGCACCTGTTCGCCGGCCTGGCGGCCGCGGCGGCGGGCTTGCTGATTTCGCTCACCTTGAAAATGGGCGCGCCCCTGCTGAAAAACCGCTGGGGGCTGGTGGTGGCGGTGCTGTGCTTCATCGCCATCGCGGTCATGCGCATGCCGCTGCTCCCCACCATGCTGCTGATCACGCCGCTCAGCATCCTGATCACCTGGAGGATGCGCCGATGACCACCATCCTGATCCAGCTGGCCGTTCTTTTCACGCAGTTGTCGCTGATCGCTTTCGGCGGTGGCAATACCATCCTGCCTGAAATGCAGCGCCAGGTCGTCGACGTGCATCACTGGATGACGGCGGAAAACTTCACGGCGCTGTTCGCGCTGGCGCAGGCGGCGCCGGGCCCGAACCTGATGATCGTGCCGATGATCGGCTGGCATATCGCCGGGCTGCCCGGCATGCTGGTCAGCAGCTTCGCCAAGTTCGTGCCGTCTTCGCTGGTGGTCATCATCGTGATGCGCCTGTGGGATCGCTTCAAGGACAAGCCGTGGCGCGCGGTCGCGCAGGCAGGCATATTCCCGGTCACGGTGGGCCTGCTGGCCGCCAGCGCGACCTTGATCACCGAAGCCTCGGTCGATGGCTGGCTGCTGGGCGCCATCGCGGCGGCCGTGGCCTTGCTGGGTTGGCGCACGCGGCTGCATCCGCTGTGGCTGCTGCTGGGCGGCGCGCTGATCGGCCTGGCGGGATTGCCTGGCGGTTTCTAGCTTGATCCACGTCAGGTCGCGTTCGGCGGGGATGGCGTAGAATTTCTGCCCTGGCTTGAACCTCCGGCGTGTCGATGATCCGATGCGCCGGGCCGCGTGGAATACCCGATGTCTTCGCCGTTGACAGCTGCCCAGCTGGATATCCTGCGTGAGCAGGGCTTTGTGGTCGTACCCGATTTCCTGCCCGCCGCACAGCGCGACGAACTGCGCGCGCTGGCGCAGGCCCAACTCGAACAGGTCATCGCGCCGGTCGAGTACGAGGCTGACCTGGCCTATCCCGGCGCACCCGCTTCGCGCCAGGCAGAAGGCGGCGGCACCGTCAGGCGCCTGCTGGATGCCTATGCCCGCGATCCGCGCTTCGCCGCCTGGGCCACCGCGCCCGCCGTGGCGGAATCCTTGCAGCGTTATTTCGGCCAGGCGCCCGTGCTGTCGCGCGCACATCACAACTGCGTGATGACCAAGCATCCGCGGTTCGGCAGCCTGACCGGCTGGCACCGTGACATCCGTTATTGGTCCTTCGATCGCCAGGACCTGGTGTCCACTTGGCTGGCCTTGGGGCGGGAGACCGCGCATAACGGCGGATTGTGGCTGGTGCCTGGCTCGCATGTGATGGACTTGTCGGCCGAGCGTTTCGACGACGCGCAGTTCCTGCGCGAGGACCTGCCCGAAAATGCGGCCCTCATCGCGCGCGCGGTGTCGCCGGAACTGGCGCCAGGCGACGTTTTGTTTTTCCATTGCAGAACCTTGCACGCCGCCGGCCGCAACCAGAGCGACCAGGTCAAGCTTTCCGTGGTCCACACCTACCACGCGGCCGACACGCATCCCCTGCCGAACACCCGGTCGGCCAGCAAGCCGGAAGTTCCGCTGGCGCCCGCGCCGCGCTGATACGGCGCCGTCCGGCGCCCCGTTGAAACCTTCTCGCCGACGGGATGTCACAACGACATCCCGTCACGAGTTGCTATCATGGTTTCAGATCGCGAAAAACAGGGGAATCCCGGCCAGCCCGGTTCCGGGCATCGGCGCCCAGGGCAGGGCAGTTCCGAGCTGGATGGCCCCGAGCTGGATGGCCCCGGGCTGGATGGCCCCGGGCTGGACGGCCCCGGGCTGGACAGCCTGGACAGTGGTACCCGCGTATCGCCCGCCACCCTGGCGGCGCTGTTCGACGGCGGCCGGAAGATCTCGACCTGGCACCTGATCAAGCCATACTGGGTCTCGGAAGACCGCCATCGGGCCAGGGGCCTGCTGGCGTTGGTGCTGGCGTTGAATCTGGGAATCGTCTACGTGAACCTCAGGGTCAACACCTGGTACGCGACGTTCTATGATGCCCTGGATAAACGCGACCTTCCCGCGTTCACCCACCTGGTTTTGGTTTTTACCCTGCTGGCTTTCATTTTCATTGCGTTGAGCACCGCGCAGATCTACTTCCGCCAGATGCTCGAGTTCCGCTGGCGCCAGTGGCTCACCGACGTATACCTGCGGCAATGGCTGATCAGCCGTTCCTATTACCGCATGGAACGCGACCGTATCGTGGATAACCCGGATCAGCGTATCGCCGAGGACCTGCGCAGCATGGCGAGCAATACGCTGGCGCTGTCCATAGACCTGGTATCGACGGTCGCCACCTTCTGCGTCTTCGTCTCCCTGTTGTGGATCCTGTCGGGCGCGCTGGCGTTCGCGCTGTTCGGCCATCCCGTGCATATCCCGGGCTATATGGTCTGGGTCGCCATCGGCTACGGCATCCTGGGTTCCTTTCTGGTGCACAAGATCGCGCGCCGGCTGGTCGACGTCGGCTATCGGCAGCAGAAAGTGGAAGCCGATTTTCGCGTGCTGCTGGTGCGCGTGCGCGAAAACGCCGAGCAGATCGCCTTCTACGATGGCGGCCCGCAGGAAGGCCGGCGCGCGCGCGTGGCCTTCAAGGCCGTGCGCAACAACTGGCGCGAAATCATGCGCTATACCAAGCGGCTGGTGTTCGCCAATTCCATCTATTCGCAGATCGCCGTGATCTTTCCGCTGGTCGCCGCCGCGCCGCGCTACTTCGCGGGCGCCTTCACCCTGGGCGTACTCATGCAGCTGAACAACGCGTTCGGCCAGGTCAGCGGCGCCTGTTCGTGGTTCATCAACAGTTATGCCACGCTGGCGGACTGGCGTGCCACCATCAACCGCTTGCGTGAGTTCAGCATGCGCATGGGGCAGGGCGATCCGGACCGGTTGACGCGCGAGCAGGGCCACGAAGTCGCCGCGCGCGGCCTGCAGATCTTCCGTCCCGATGGCCAGGCGCTGGACGTTCCGCCCGAATTCCGCCTGCGTCCTGGCGAACGTTGGCTGGTGCGCGGCCCGTCCGGCGCCGGCAAGAGTACGCTGCTGCGTACCCTGGCCGGCCTGTGGCCGCATGCGTCGGGCTCGCTGACCATGCCGGCGGGAACGGATATGCAAGGCTACGCGGACGCCAGCGCCGGTCCGGGCGCGCAGCCTGGCCGGGATGGGGGAGGGCGCCACGTCGCGCTTTTCCTGCCGCAGATGGCGTACGTGCCGGACGGCACCTTGAAGCAGGCCGTCTGTTATCCGGACAGCGCCGAGGCCTACAGCGACGCCGAGTGCGCGGACGTGTTGCGCCTGTGCAGGTTGGAAGCCTATGCCGGGCAGCTGGACGCGATCGACGCCTGGTCGCGGCGCCTGTCGCCCGGTGAAAAGCAACGCCTGGCGTTCGCGCGCGCGCTGCTGCTCAAGCCCGATTTCCTTTTCATGGACGAGTCCACGTCTTCGCTCGATACCGACACCGAGCGTCATCTGTACGAAACGCTGTTGCAACGCCTGCCGCGCGCGGCCATCGTCAGCGTGGCCCACCGGGATACGCTGGCGCGCTTCCACACGCACGAAATGCGGGTGGGGCCGCAGGCGGGCGCGCAGCAACTGGCGCTGGCGGCAGCCGGAGCCTGAATGCCTGCATTGACGCGCCGATCGCTGGCGGCCGTCGCCGCGTCCCTGGCGGCCTGCCTGGCATTCGCCTTGTCCGGCGGCCACGCGCATGCCCGTGCCGATGTCGATGCAACGGCGCCGGCGCGCATCGTGGCGGCCATGTCGCCCGACATCGAGCCTTCGGCGGCTGCGCAGCGTGGCACCGCCATCGTGCGTGCGGCCACGCAAGCCGGCGACATCAGCGAAAGCTTCGTCATCGCGCCGGCGGTGTTCTGGCGTGAGATCTTCCCCGGCATCCTGCTGCTGCTGGCCACCGCGGTAGGCGTGTCGCTGGGCTATTGGCAGTTGCGCCGCGAGGTCATGCGGCGACGCGCGGTCGAAGCGCAATTGCAGGCGGCCCGCGATCTGGCGGACAGCGCGGCCCTGGCCAAGGCGACCTTCCTGGCGACCATGAGCCACGAGATACGGACGCCGCTCAGCGGCATCATCGGCATGCTGGACCTGCTCATGCGGGCGTCGATGGGGTCGGAGCAACGGCAGATGCTGGGGGCCATCAACGCCGCGACCACCTCGCTGTTGCAGATCCTGGACCAGGTGATGGATTTCTCCAAAATGGAGGCGAACCGCATGAGCCTGGAGTCCGTGCCGGTGGACCTGCGCGCCATGGTGCAGAGCGTGGTCATGGTGATGGGCGAGCCCGCGCGCCGCCGCGGCGTCAAGACCCCGTATGAAATCGACGACAAGCTCAACGAGGCGCTGCTGGGCGATCCCTTGCGGATCCGGCAGATCCTGACCAACCTGATCAGCAATGCCGCCAAGTTCACTGCGCATGGCGAGGTGCGGCTGACGCTGACCGTGGATGCGTCGGATGCGGGCCACCAATCGCTGCGCTTCGTCGTGGCGGACACAGGCATAGGCATCCCCCGCGAAAAACTGGCGCAGGTCATGACGCCGTTCCTGCAGGCCGATACCTCGATCTCGCGGCATTACGGCGGCAGCGGCCTGGGACTGTCCGTGTCCAGCCGGTTGGCCGCGCTGATGGGCGGCCAGCTGTTGTTGAGCAGCGCGCCGGAGCAGGGTACGCGCGCCACCTTCGTCTGCCGCCTGCCGATCGCACGGCGTACGGATGCTTCCGTCACGGCACGCGCCGGCGCGATGCCGAGCCAGGCATTGCCCGGCCCCGCGATCCCACCGTGTTCCAACGCGGACGCGATCCCAACGGGCGCGGACCCAATCGACGCGAACTCAATGGAAGCGAACGCGATGGACGCGAACGCAGTGGACGCGAATCCACTGGCGGCCATGGACGCCATGCCGGATGTCGAGCTGCGCCCGGACGCGCCGCGCCTGCTGGTGGTGGACGACCATGCGATCAACCGCGACCTGATCCGCAGGCAGCTCGCCACGCTGGGGTATGCCTGCGACGCGCGCGCCGACGGGGCCACGGCCCTGCAGGCCTTGCGTTCGGGCCGCTATGCCATGTTGCTGACGGATTGCCAGATGCCGGCAATGGGTGGCGCGGAGCTGGTCCAGGCCTGGCGTCAGGAAGAATCGCGCTGCGGCTTGGCGCGCCTGCCCATCGCCATGGTCACCGCGCGGCCCCGTGAGGAGCCATCCCGCGATCCCGACATCGATGCCCATATCCGCAAGCCCGTCACGCTGGACCGGTTGCGGGCGGTCCTGATGGAGTGCCTGCCTCCGGAAGCGGTGACGGCCGCGCTGGCGATGGAATGCGCGCCGGCGGCGCCGCGAGGCGGACTCGCCCTGGCGGTGCTCAGGGAAAATTTTCGCCAGGACGATGCCGCGCTGCGTGGCTTCCTGCAGGCCTCGCTGACGGCCTTGCGCGCGGACCTGGCCCAGGCGCGGTCCGGACTTACGCCGCAGTTCTGCGCGCGCTACGCCGACTGGCTGCATCGCGCGCTGGGCGCGCTGGGGATGCTC
The DNA here is from genome assembly GCF_002119685.1 of Bordetella genomosp. 8. Classification (NCBI taxonomy): domain Bacteria; kingdom Pseudomonadati; phylum Pseudomonadota; class Betaproteobacteria; order Burkholderiales; family Alcaligenaceae; genus Bordetella; species Bordetella genomosp. 8. The sequence goes on from NZ_CP021108.1 coordinate 2,720,472, forward strand.
GGGCACTGGCCGGTCGTCGATCAGGGTAACGCGCTGGAGGCCGCCTTGCTCGATACACCGGGTCCGGACCTGCTGCCCGACATGCAGGCCTTCCTGCGGGCCTTCGCGGCGACCATCGACGATATCGACAGGGAAGCCCGGCAGGTTTGACGGGTCGGCTACGCTTTGACGCGGGGGCTTGAAACCCGCGGCAGCGCGGCGTCCGACGGCGGCGCGAGCGTCAATACCGCGCGTCGTCGCTTGCCATGCCCATCAGTCCGGTCATCCTGTCCGGCACCTGGCTGAGCGCCGATCCCGCCATTTCCATGGCGTGGTAGCTGCCGTCCGAACCGCGCAGTCGCAGGCGCAAGCGACGCAAGGCGTACGATTCGGTGCCGGTGTTCAACCAGGCGCGCACCGGGTCGCGGTCGTCCTCGTGCACGTGGCGCAGCCAGTCCGCCAACGGCATGGGCTCGTTCGCCACGTCGATGCCGTAAGGCAGCCGGCCCAGCCAGTACAGGCGTTCCTCAGTGCGGCGATATTCCCAGGCGACCTGGCCGCTCACGCGCAGGGCGGCTTCGAGCTGGCGGGTCAGCGCGGCGGTGCGTTTCAGGGCCTGTTCCCGGTCGGCGGAAAGCGCGGTGGTGACCAGGCTCAGCAGCGACGCGCAGCCCAGGAAGCCTTGCACCGCCAGCAGCGGTTCGCCGGTGAAGTGGTCCATATTGGCGTAGGGTCCCATGCCACTCAGGGTGTAGGAGCCAGCGACCAGCGCGAGTCCCGCGACGGTCAGGGTGCTGCCGGCCGCGCCCCACGCCAACGCCACGATGGCCACGAACAGCAAGGGTCCGTAGCTCACGCCGAATCCGTCGTGCCAGATGAAGTGCGCGCCGCTGGGCGGATTGTTGAAAACCAGCGTCGTACCCGCCAGCAGGGCGAAGGCGGCGATCAGGCCTATCCAGAGATGCAGCACATTCTGCTCGGCCAGCGCCCGCGGGCGGAAACGCGACCAGGCCAGTATGGCCGGCGTGGTGATGATGCAGCCGACGAAGCCCGCCAGGCTCCAGACATACCAGTGCGCGGCGGATGCCGAGGTATCCACGGCACGCAGGCCCAACGCGGCCAGGGCCCCGCCGCCGATGCTGCCCAGGGCCAGCACCACGATGAACCATAGGGTGGCACGCAGGGTCGTCAGCACGGCGGGCGCATAGGTGCGCCAGCGCCACAGTGCCGCGACCGCGCCGCAGAACGCCAGGTCGGTCAAGGCGAAGACCAGCGCGACCGGCACCGACCGGTTCCCCACCTCGACGCCGATCGCGACGTGCAGCGCGGCGGCCAGGGCCATCCAGCCGATCCAGCAACGCGGCGGATTGAGCATGAGCGCCGCCATCAACAGGCCCGCGGGCGGCCAGAACAGCGTGGACAGCGTGACCGAGTCCCGCTCGCGCATGCTGACCGCGGCCAGGCAGGCATAGCCCAAGGTGTATCCCAGCAGGCACAGTACGCGGTGTCGCGTCATGGCGTCAGGAGAAGGATGGGATTTGAACATCGGACGCATCTTACAATGCTGATCCGGGGGACAACACACCGTTCGCAAGGGAAGAAATGATGGACATTCAGCGCTTTCGCCGATTGGCGGCATCGCTTGCCGCGACCGTACTCGGGGCCGCATGCATCGCGCATGCAGAGGCGGCATCGCGTCCCGCCGTCGAGGCCAGGAACGGCATGGTGGTGACCTCGCAATACCTGGCTTCGGAAGTCGGCGTCAATATCCTCAAGATGGGCGGCAATGCCGTCGACGCCGCGGTCGCCGTGGGCTATGCCCAGGCCGTCGTCAATCCCTGTTGCGGCAACATCGGCGGCGGCGGGTTCATGACGATACATCTGGCCGACGGCCGGGATACCTTCATCAATTTCCGCGAAACCGCGCCGGCGGGTGCGTCGCGCGATATGTACCTGGACGACAAGGGCCAACTGGTCAAGGGCGCCAGCCTGTACGGCTATCGCGCGGTCGGCACGCCGGGCACGGTGCTGGGCATGGACACGGCGCTGCGCAAGTACGGCAGGCTGTCGCGCCAGGCCGTCATGGCGCCGGCCATCGAGCTGGCGCGCGCAGGCTTCGTCTTGACGCGCGCGGACACGGACATCATGGACACCAGTACGGAAATGTTCCGCCGCGATCCCGTAGCGGCGAGGATATTCCTGCGTCCTGACGGCACGCCGCTGCAGCCGGGCGACCGGCTGGTGCAGGCCGACCTGGCGCGTACGCTGCAGGCCATCGCCGATCACGGCCCCGATGCGTTCTACAAGGGTCGGATACCGGCGGCCGTCGAGCAGGCCTCCATGCAGGGCGGCGGCGTGATCCGCGCGGCCGACTTCGCCGCATATACCATCACGGAAACCGCGCCCATCACCTGCAATTACCGCGGTTATGTGTTCGTGTCGGCGCCGCCGCCCAGCTCGGGCGGCGCCACCCTGTGCCAGATCCTGAACATCCTGTCCGGCTACGACCTGCGCGCCATGGGCTATGGATCGGCGCAATCCGTGCACGTCATGACCGAGGCCATGCGGCATGCCTATATGGATCGCAATACCTACCTGGGCGATCCCGCCTTCGTCGACAATCCGCTGGGCCGCCTGCTGAGCAAGTCGTACGCGGCGGCGATACGCGAGAAGATCGCCGGCGACCGCGCCACGCCATCGAAGGAGGTGCAGCCCGGCATGGCGCCGCATGAGAAGACCGAGACCACGCATTACTCCATCGTCGACAAGGACGGCAACGCGGTGTCCACCACGTACACGGTGAACGGCCGCTTCGGCGCCGGCGTCATCGCGCCAGGCACCGGCTTCTTCCTGAACGACGAAATGGACGACTTCACGACGAAGATAGGGGCACAGAATCTGTTCGGCCTGGTGCAGGGCGCCACCAACGCCATCGCCCCGGGCAAGCGGCCGCTGTCGTCCATGGCGCCGACGCTGGTGACGCGCGGCGGCAAGACCTATATGGTGCTGGGTTCGCCGGGTGGCTCGCGCATCATCACCATTACGCTGGAAACCGCCATCAACGTCATCGACCACGGCATGGCGCCGCAGGAAGCGGTGGATGCGCCGCGCATCCATCACCAATGGCTGCCGGACGAGGTCTATTACGAGAAATACGGCCTGTCGCCCGACACGCTGAACATCCTGCGCGGCATGGGCTACAAGATGGTCGAGCAGACCCCTTGGGGCGCCGCCGAGCTGGTGCTGGTCGGCCTGCCCGACGAAGCCGCCGGGCAGGGCGCGGCCAGCTCGGGCAATGACGCGTCGGTGTCGGGCGCGGTGCGCCCGGGCTATCTCTATGGCGCCAACGACGAACGCCGTCCCGCTGGGGCGGCCCTGGGGTATTGATGACGATCGAAGAAGACCTGGCGCGGCGGATCAAGGAGCTGGAAATCAAATCAGGCTTCGCCGAGGATCTGCTGGAGCAGCTGAATCAGGTGGTGCACCGGCAGCAGTCCCAGATCGAAAGATTGGCGCAGACCATAGGCCAGCTGCGTCGGCAGATCGACGACGCGGACAACGCCAAGGGGGCTGTCCGTGGCCCGCGCGACGAGTTGCCGCCGCACTACTGACGGGGCCTGGGCCCGCACCTGGGCTTGGACGCGGCCGTTGCAGGTCAGCGCCGCGTCGACAGGCGTGCCTGCAACGCATGAAAGCCGGCCAGGAAGACTTCCTGGCCGACGAAGCGCTTGAGCTCGGCTTCGCGTTCCGCAGGCGCCATGAATTCGGCACTCCACTCGCCAAAGCAGCGATCGCCGTCAGTGACGGGCGTGAGCTTCAGCGTCGCGACGTAGTCGGAAACGCCCATGGGGCTTTCCAGTATGGCGTAGGTGAAGGTGTAGTCGTAATCGGACAAGGCCAGCAACTGCTCCCGGATCAGGCCGCCGTCGCGTGTGTGGAAGCGGCGTACGCAGCCGACGCGATCGGCGGTCAGTCCGTTCTCTATCGTGGAGTCGGCAATCACCGGATGCCACTGCGGCATGGCATCGAAGTCCCGCACGGTGGCCCAGACCTCGCCGGCCGGAGCGTCGATGACGCTGGAGACGAAGACCGTCGTCATGCTTTCTTCTCCCCGGTGGGTCCGGCCAGTGTGGTCGCGCCCGCCATCCGGTTGATGTCCGCGCTGTCCAGGCCGATCTCCTTCAGCAGCTGGTCCACGATGGGCGCCTGGGCGCGGAAGCGCAGCGCGGAATTGACGACGCCGTCGGAAAACGTGCCGCCGTGGTCATGGCCGCCCACGCCACCGCCGCCCGCCAGGCCGTCGACGTGCATGATGCGTATGCTGTCTATCTTCTCCATAGGCTTGACCGATTCGCGGATGATGCCTTCCACTTTTTCGAGCAGGCGCATGCGCAGGGCCGACGCGCGTGCTTCGGGCGTCAGGATGTTGGACGACTCGTTCATCATGCGCAGCCCTTCGGCTTCGACCTCGTGGCGGATGCGGGCGGCGGCCAGGCGGATGCGGTCGGCGTCGGCTTCCGCTTCGGCCTGGGCGCGCATTGCGTAGCCGCGGTCTTCGCTGGCGGCGCGCTCGGCTTCGGCGGCGACGCGCACGCCCAGGGCTTCACGCTCGGCCGCCTGGGCGGCGGCGACGAGTTCGATGCGCTTGCGCCGTTCGGCCATCTCCAGTTCGCGCGCCGTGAAGATTTTTTCCTCGGCGGCGACGGCCAGGGCCCGCGCCGTGTCGGCCGCGGCCTGGGCTTCGGACTGGGATTTCGATTGCATGGCCACGGCGATGGAACGCTGCTGTTCGGCCAGTTCGACGGCCTTGCGGCGCTCGATCTCCGCCGCCTGCAGTTCACGGTCCTTGTTGATGCGGTTGGATTCGACGATCTGTTCCGCGCGCAGGCGGGCTTCTTCCACGGCCTGCTGCGCGGCGATCTGCGCGCGCTGGCCTTCCTTGTCGCGCTCGGCCCGTTCGCGGGCCAGCGTCGCGCGCTGTTCGGCGCGGGCGATCTCCAGGTCGCGCTCCTGCGCCAGGCGCGCGCCTTCCGATTCGCGATCGATGTCCAGGGACAGCTTTTCCGCTTCCAGGTTCTTGTTGCGGATCGCGATCAGGGTATCCTGCTCGATGTCGTTGCGCTGCTTCTTGCGCCGCTCGATCTGTTCGGTCAGGCGGGTCAGGCCTTCGGCATCGAAGGCGTTGCTGGGGTTGAAGAACTCCATCGATGTCTGGTCCAGCTGGGTGAGAGAAGCGGCTTCCAGCTCCAGGCCGTTCTTGGTCAGGTTCTCCGCCACGGCTTCCCGCACCCGGCGTACGTAGTCGCCACGCCGCTCGTGCAGCTCCTCCATGGTCAGTTCGGCCGCCACGGTACGCAGGGCGTCGACAAACTTGCCTTCCAGCAATTCCTTCAGCTGTTCCGGCGCCATGGTCCGTTGTCCCAGCGTTTGCGCGGCATCGGCCACCGCCTGGGCGCTTGCCTGCACGCGCACGTAGAACTCGGCGATGACGTCGACGCGCATACGGTCCTTGGTGATCAAGGCCTTGTCGCGGCCGCGCGAAACCTCCAGCCGCAGCGTGCTCATGTTGACGGGAATGACGTCGTGGACGATGGGCAGCACCAGGGCGCCGCCGTCCAGCACCACGCGCTGGCCGCCCAGTCCGGTGCGGACGAAGGCGCGCTCCTTGGATGCCCGCAGGTACAGCCAGTGCAGCAGTCCGACGACGATGGCGGCGACGATCGCGATCGCGAGCACGATCAGCAGGAAAGTGCCGAATTGTGAGCCTGACATGATGAGCCTCTTTTATCGGGTGATTTGCTTGAACTGGCGCGCGGTTTCCGTCAGCGCGGTTTCGGCCGGCAGGCGCTCCATGCTGGAGGCGCCGAAGAAGCCGTGGCATTGCGGGCATGCGGACAGGATGTAGGCGGCATCCTCCGGCGCGGAGATGGGGCCGCCATGGCATAGGACGATGACGTCGTCGCGGGCGGCGCGGGCCGCGTCCGCCCAGGCCTGGATGCGCGGCACGCAGTCGCGCAGCGTGAGCGCGGTGCGCGCGCCGATGTCGCCGCCGGTGGTGAGGCCCAGATGGCACACCACGACGTCGGCGCCGGCCCGCGCCATGTCTGCCGCATTGGCTTCGCTGAATACATAGGGGGTCGTCAGCATGTCCAGCGCATGGGCGCGCGCGATCATGTCGACTTCCATGGCGTAGCTCATGCCTGTTTCTTCCAGGTTGGCGCGGAACACGCCATCGATCAGGCCGACGGTGGGAAAATTCTGCACGCCCGAGAAGCCCAGCGCCTGCAGCTGGCGCAGGAACGGTTCGGCCAGCATGAAGGGATCCGTGCCGTTGACACCGGCCAGCACCGGGGTATGGCTGACCACGGGCAGCACTTCGCGCGCCATCTCCAGCACGACTTCGTTGGCATTGCCATAGGCCATCAGCCCGGCCAGCGACCCGCGGCCCGCCATGCGGTAGCGGCCCGAGTTGTAGATCACGATCAGGTCCACGCCGCCGGCTTCCTCGCAACGCGCGGAAAGTCCCGTGCCGGCGCCCGCGCCGATGATGGGCTCGCCGCGGGCGATCATGCCGCGCAGGCGTTCGAGTATGGTTTCACGCGTGATGCGTGGCATGATCGTTCTCCTGGCCTGTGGATGGGAAAGCGGCGGCCGGGAAGGCGCGGGCCGGCGCATGGATCTCATGGAAGGCACGCACCAGCGCGTCGGCGAAGCGCGGATCGTTGATGTGATGGGGCAGGCGCTGCAATCGGCGCGTCGCCGTGGGGCGGAAGGCTTCCTCGATGGCGGAGAACAGGGCGCGGTCCGCGTCGGGATCCCAGAAAGGCTGGCCGGGCATATCGATGGCGGACACGCCGCCTTCGGGCAGCAGGAAGCGCACGGGACCTGGCATGCGATTCAGCTTGTCGGCCAGGAAGGCGCCGATGCGGCGGCTTTCTTCCACCGTGGTGCGCATCAGCGTGATGTTGTCGTTGTGGCGGTACAGCTTGCGCGAGCGGAAGCGGTCCGGCACGGTCGCCATGGCCATGAAGTTCACCATGTCCAGCGCGCCGCATGAGCCGACATAGGGAATGCCGGTTTCGATGACGGCGTCCAGGCGGCCGGGACCGGCGGAAAACACGCCGCCGACGATTTCGTCGGCGATTTCGGTGGTGGATACGTCGATCACGCCTTGCAGCAGATGCGATTCCACCAGCTTTTCCATCGAGTTGCCGCCGATGCCGGTGGCGTGGAACACCATGCAGTCGTAATCGGCACCCAATGCCGCCGTCACCGCCTGTACGCAGGGCGTCGTGACACCGAACATGGTCAGGCCGACCGCGGGCCGTTCGGCGGGTGGCTGCGGCCGGCGATGCAGCACCATGCCGGCCAGCGCGTGCGCCGCGTTGCCGAGCACCTGGGTGCTGATGGGATGGATGCCGGAGACGTCCGTCACGGAATACATCATGCAGATATCGCTGGGGCCGACGTAGGGGCGGACGTCGCCGGACGCCACGGTCGACACCAGCACCTTGGGGACGCCGACCGCCAGGGCGCGCATGCCGGCGCTGATGAGCGCGGTGCCGCCGGAGCCGCCGGCGCCGATGACGCCACCCAGGTCGCGGCGGGCGGGCAGGAAGCGCGCCAGCGCCTGTGCCATGGAAGAGACGGCGCTGCCGCGATCGCCGGTGAAGACCGCCTGTTCGCCGCCGGGATGATGGCGCGCGACGTCGCGGGGATGGACCGAGGCGGGTGAGGGTTGCCCCGACGTCGACACGTCGACGGTGACGGTGCGCAGCCCCAGGCGTTGCAGGCAGTCGCGCAGCAGCATCAGTTCACGGGCCTTGGTGTCGAAGGTGCCGACGATGTAGACCGCGCGGTCGGCCAGCGCGCCGGCGGGGGACAGGATGGGGGGATGGCTGTAGGGGCCCGGACTGCGGGCGGTTTCAGCGGTACCGGATGTTCCAGATGTTCCAGATGTTCCAGATATCCCGGAAGTTCGGGCAGTGCCGGCGGTTCCGAAGGCTCCGGCCGCCCCGGCGTGGGACGGCGTTGCCTGGCCGTGGCCGCCCGCGGCAGGTTGCCCGGCGGCCTGCCAGCGGTTGTAGCCATCGGATGCCCGCGGCAACGCCGGCGCCGCGCCGCCGTGCTCGCGGCGTATCGTCAGGACTTCCACCACGCCTTCGCGCGGCGCCGCGCTGCGATCCGCACCGCCCGGCAATGGACCGGCGCCGCCCGCCGCGTCCATGCCGTGCTGTCCCGGCGCACCATCACCGGTCCCCGACGCCACGCCCAGCAGCCGCTGCTGCAAGACGCGATCCGCCGCCAGCTGCGCGGCCGGCATCACGCGCGCCACCTGACCGTTCACCAGCACCGCCACCGTATCGGCGACGTCGATCGCCACGCCCAGATTCTGTTCGATCAGCAGTACCGCGATCCTGCCTTCGCCCGCCAGGGTCTTGAGCATCGCGGCGACCTGGTCCACGATGACCGGCGCCAGGCCTTCCGTCGGTTCGTCCATCACCAGCAGGCTAGGATTGAACAGCAGGGCGCGGCCGATCGCCAGCATCTGCTGCTCGCCGCCGGACAACTGCGCGCCACCGTTATGGCGGCGTTCCGCCAGCCGCGGGAAGGTCGCATAGACGCGGTCCACCGTCCAGTCGCCGCGCCGCGCGCTGCGCGACGCCAGCCGGAAGTGCTCGTCGACTGTCAACGACGGCCAGACGTGGCGGCCTTGCGGCACATAGCCGATGCCCATTTCGGCGATGGCATGCGGGGGCTTGCCCAGGACGTCGCGGCCATGCAGCCGGATGGCGCCGCGCGCCGGCACCAGGCCGGTGACGGCGTTGCACAGTGTGGTCTTGCCCATGCCGTTGCGGCCCACCACCGCCAGCACCCCGTGCGGCAATGTCAACGACACGTCGTGCAGCGCGTGCGCGCTGCCGTAGAACACGTCCAGGCCGGCGATATCCAGTACCGGCGCATCGCTGGCGGCCGCCGCACCGGCCGCGGGCCGGCTCGGCGCCGATCCGCCGGCGTTCGCGCCATGCGCATCAATGGCCATGCTGGCGCTCCCCCATGTAGATCGCCTGTACGTCGGGATCGCTTTCGATTTCGGCGGGCGTGCCATGCCGCAGCACGCGGCCGTTGTGCATGACGGTGACCCGCGTCGCCACCGACAGCGCGATCTCCAGGTCGTGCTCGATGATCACATAGCCGATATGGCGCGGCAGCGCCTGCAGCAGCGCCACCAGTTCGCGGCGCTCGGCGGGCGACAGGCCCGCCGCCGGTTCGTCGAACAGGATCAGGCGCGGTGCGCCGGCCAGGGCCATGCCGATCTCCAGCTGGCGCTGCTGCCCGTGCGACAGCAGGGCGACCGGCGTCTCCGCCAGCCGCGACAGGCGGGCGTGCTCCAGCAGCTCATCCGCCGCCGCGTCGGTCGCCGACGCACGCGCCGTGCGCCGCAGGCTGAAGCGTCCGCGCGCCACGCCGCGCACCGCCAGGTACAGGTTGTCCCGCACACTCAGGTCGCGGAACAGCAGCGACGACTGATACGTGCGGCGCAGGCCGCGCCGTATGCGTTCCCAGGGCGGCAGGGCGGTCACGTCCTCGCCGAACAGCAGCACGCGGCCGGCCGTCACCGGAAAATCGCCGGTGATCATGTTGAACAGGGTCGTCTTGCCAGCCCCGTTGGAGCCCAGCACGGCATGGCGCTGGCCGGCCTCGACGTTGAAGGACACGCCGTCGATGGCCTTGAGCGCGCCGAACGCCCGGGTGATCCCGTGCAGTTCCAGCGCATTGCCGGAAGAAAACCCCGTGGCCGCGTGCATGCCGTTCACTTGCACTCCGGATTGGTGCGCGAGCCCAGGCCCATCTTGTCGAATTCCGCCTTGGACAGCCCCAACCGCTGGTTGACGTCGGGGATGACCTTGACGAACTTGTTGTACAGCGTTCCGTCGCTGTTCTTCGCCACTTCCGTCAGGAAGATGTTGGCCACCGCGTTGCGGTTTTCGTCCAGCTTGACGTTGCCGGTGGGCGTGGACACCGTCATGGTCGACAGCGTCTGCCTGAGCTTGGCCTGGTTGTTGGACAGGTCGGCCTTATCCTGCTCCAGCGCATCCAGCACGGCCTTGGTGTTGACGTAGTAGGCATGCGCGAACAGGCTGGGGCTGGGCAGGCCGTCCTTGTAGGCGGCGCGATAGTCGGCGACGAACTTCTTCCAGGCGGGATCGTCGTAGTTGTCGGCGATGGGGCCGGCGGAAGGCGTGCCGATCAGCGCGTCGCGGCGCTTGCCCTTGTAGCCCAGCACCGATTGGTCGATGGTGATGGACCCCGCGATCAGCGGTTTGTCGCCGCCGGCCTGTTCGTACTGCGAAAAGAAATTCACGGCATCCGAACCGCCCAGGGCGACGTAGATCGCGTCGATGTTGTCGGGCAGCCGCGCGATCACCGACGAATAGTCCTTGGTGCCCAGGGGCACCCAGTGCTTGTCCACCACCTTGCCGCCGGCCTTGCAGAACTCGATCATGAAGCCCTGCAGCAGCGAATAGGGAAAGGAGTAGTCCTCGGCCACCGAGACGATCCGCTTGTAGCCCTTGTCCTTGTAGGCGTAGCTGCCCAGACCGGCCTGCCATTGCGCGCCGTCGGTGGAAAAGCGGAAGAAGTTCGGCGCGGGGTCCTGCAGCGTCGTGCCCTGCGCGGCGGATGAGCCGTTGACGAAGGTCACCTCCGGGTGGGTCTTGGCGTAGTTCTTCACCGCGATGCCTTCCGAACCGGAAAGCGGTCCGATGAGGATCTGCACGCCGTCCTGTTCCACCAGCTTGCGCGCCGCGTTGACCGCCGTATCCGGATTGCCGTTGGACGACGCCTTGATGATCTCGATCTTCTTGCCGGCCACCATGCCCTTGTGCTGCGCGACCGCCAGGTCCACGCCGCGCATGCCGTCCTGGCCGGGCACGGCGAACGGGCCTTCCAGCGTGGCCAGCGCGCCGATCTTGATGACTTGCTGGGCCCGCGCGGGATGCGCGCCCAGCGCGGCGGCAAGCGCCAGCGCCAGCGTGCCGGCGGCCAGGACGGCGCGTCGCTTTGATGGCCGGGGGCGGGATGCGATGATCGCGTGGTTCATGTATGTCTCCTGGTTCTGGTCGTTATGCCACTGGGTGGAGGCGCGCGGCCGGCGCCTTTCGAATCGGCCTGCACGGCGGGGCGAGCCGGCCCGCGCAAGCGCCGCAGGAGGCCCATGAGACCATCCGGCGAAACCATCAGAACCAGGAGGAACACGCCGCCGATCACCAGGTTGAACCGTTCGCGGTCCACCAGATCGATGGCGAAGTTCTGCAGCAATACGAAGAGCAGGGCGCCCAGGAAGGCGCCGGCCGGATGGCGCATGCCGCCCAGCACGGCGATGATCAGGATGTTGATCATCGATGTGGTGTTGACCGAACCGGGGGAGATCTGCGAGTTGTACCAGACCAGCAGCACGCCGCCCACGCTGGCGATCAGGCCGGCCAGCGCGTGCGCGGCGACGCGATGGGCGGTGACGTCGAAGCCCAGTGCTCGCATGCGGCGCGGGTTGTCGCGTATGCCTTGCAAGGCCATGCCGAAGGGTGCGCGGGCGATATACGCCACGCCCGCATAGCCCAGCGCGGCACAGGCCAGGCTGATGTAGTAGAACGCGGCCGGGCCGCGCAGGTCGGCGCCGTGTATCGGCGGCGGCAGGATGCGCGCCAATCCCTGGAAGCCGTTGAACACCGTGTAGTTCTGCTGCACGAGGTAGAAGAACGCCACGCCTATCGCCAGCGTGATCATGATGGTGTAGATGCCTTCGGTACGCACGGCAAGCACGCCGATCAGCGTCGCGGCCAGCGTGCCGATCCCCAGCGCCGCCAGCACCGCCAGCCACCAGGGCCACCCCAGGCTGTGCGCCGGGTCGGCGTTGGTGCCCAGCAGGGCCACCGCGTAGCCCGCGATGCCGGCCACCGTCATCTGCGATAGCGTCACCATGCCGCCGTAGCCGGCCAGCAGGGCCAGCGACAGGGCGATCAGGCCCAGCACCAGCGATTGGGCGCCCACCTGGAAAGTGAAGAATGGCGTGGCGACCAGCGGGTACAGCAGCAGGGCTGAGGCGATGGCGATATGCGCGATCGCCTGGCGCGGGCGTACGCCGGCACGTCGGCCGGCGGTGTCCGCCGCGCGTGCCGTGCCGGCCTCGCCGTACGCGGGTCGTCCAGGCGCCACGGCGGCGGTTGACAGGCTGGCCGCGGCCGTCGCGGGATAAGCCGCCGAACCCTGGGACATGACGCGCCGCCATTTCGCCGCACTCATCGCCGTTTTGCTCCCGTTTTTGCGTTCAGGTCCGCCTGCCCATCAGCCCCTGGGGGCGGAAGGCGAGCACGGCCACCATGATCAGGAAGGTGAACACCACGCCATAGGTCGGCGCGTAAGCCAGCCCGAAGGTTTCCGCCAGCCCGATCAGCAGCGCGCCGACCGCCGCGCCGGCGATGCTGCCCATGCCACCGACGATCACCACGATCAGCGACGCGAGCAGGTAGCGCACGTCCTCTCCCGGTGCGATGGACAAGGCGGTGCCGCCCATGACGCCGGCGAAGCCGGCCAGGCCCGCGCCCACCGCGAAGGTGATCGCGAACACCTTCTGCACGTTCACGCCGCTGGCCGACAGCATGCGTTTGTTGTCCACACCGGCGCGTATCATCATGCCGATGCGCGTGCGGTTGAGGAACAGCCACAGCGCCAGGCCGATGACGACCGCCGACAAGAGCACCACCAGCCGGAATCCCGAATACTTGCCGACGCCCGGCACGCCCACCGTGCCCATCAGCCAGCCCGGTGGGTCGAATTGATAGGCCTCGCCGCCCCAGATCCACAGGAAGACATCGGCAAGCACGATGGACAGGCCCAGCGTCACCAGCGTCTGCCGCAGGTCCTGGCCTTCCATGTACTGGAAGACCAGCAGCTGCAACAGCAGCCCCGCCAGCGCCGTCGCCAGGAAACCCGCCGCCAGGGCCAGGAACCAGGACCCCGATGCGTCGCCGACCGTGTAGCCTACGTAGCCGCCCAGCAGGAACAGCGATCCGTGCGCCAGGTTGACGTTGCGCATCAGGCCGAAGACCAGCGTGAACCCGCTGGCCACCAGGAAATACAGGGCGGCCAGCGTCAATCCGTTCAATAGCGACAAGCCGAACAGGCGTGCGTTGTCCGCGATGGCGGTTGTCGCCAGCGCCAGCAGGATCGCCGCGGCGGCAATGGCCAGGGCCCAGGTCGCGTAGCGTTTCATGTGGCCGCCCATCCGCCGGGTCAGGCCGCCCAGCGCGTGCTGCGCGCGCTCACGATCTGCGGGGCGCGATGGAACTCGCCGTCCTTCATCACGGCCAGGATGCGCTTCCTGTCCTGCAGGATGCGGATGTCGGCCAGGGGATCGCCGTCGATCAGCAGCAGGTCCGCAAGGTAGCCGTCGCGGATCTGGCCCAGCTCATTGCCCTGCATCATGATCTGGCCGCCCAGCGTGGTGGCGGAAAGCAGGGCGTCCTGCGACGACATGCCGACGTACTTGACGAAGTACTCCAGATCGGTCGCGTTGGTCCCGTGCGGCGTCCAGGCAAAGCCGTAGTCGCCGCCGGGCAGGATGCGGATCCCGCGCCGGTGCATTTTCTTCATCGACTCCACCGCCACTTCCAATTCCCGGTGATAGCCCATCTTGGCGGTGATCTCCGGCGTCAGGCCCCATTCGCTGGCGTGGTACGAGGTGTTGACCAGCCAGGCCAGTCCCGGCGCCACGAACACCTGGTCCTTCTTCGACTCCAGCATGTCCAGCGATTCCTCGTCGGTGAAGCTGGCGTGGTAGATGATATCGATGCCGTGGCGTACGCACTGCTTGATGGACTCGCAGGATCGCGCGTGCGCGGCCACGCGCTTGCCGAAGCGCTTGGCCTCGGCCACGCACATGGCGACTTCCTCTTCGGAAAACTGCGTCATCTCGGCGGGCAGGCCGGCGATGTATTCGCCCGAAAGATTGATCTTCAACTGGTCGACGCCATACTTCACGAACAGCCGCACCATCTTGCGCATCTCTTCCGGGCCGTTGACGATGGCGCCGAAGCTCAGTTCCGGATAGGGCAGGTGCGGCGGCGTCGAGTCGCCCAGGCCGCCGGTAGTGGTGATCTCCTGGCTGGCCGCCAGGTAGCGCGGACCGATGACCTGGCCGTCGCGGATGGCGTTGCGCGTCACCACGTCCAGCCGCGGTTTCGCGGTGGCCGCGCCGACGCATGACGTCCAGCCCATATCCAGGTAGCGGCGCGCGACGTTGATGCACCACACCACGTGCTCTTCCACCGGCATGCGCTGGATGGCGTCCAGCGAAGGCTGGTCATTCCAGGAAAAATGCGTATGCGCCTCGGTCATGCCCGGCATCAGGAAGGCGCCGGCGCCGTCCACCACGGTCACGCCCCCGACGGGCAGGGATCGCGTGGAGCGCGACACGCGCGCGATGCGGTTGCCCTGCACCAGCACTTCCCCGGTATACGGAAGCGTGCCGGTTCCATCGAATACCCGTACGTTGGTGAATAGCACCTCGGCCATGGCGGTCTCCTGGCGATAGGGTGTGGCGACCAGCACGCGTGCGCTTGTCAGCGCGCGTGTGCCGAATAGAAGTCTTTCAATTCACGCAGGCATTCGCCCGGCCGTTCAAAGGTGGTCCAGTGCCCGCAACGTGGATAGACGACCACGCGGCTGTTGGCGATCCTGTCGCCGATGGCACGCACCGACTGCGGCGGCGCGACGCCGTCTTCATCGCCCGTTACCAGCAAGGCAGGGCAGGCGATGCGCTCGACGGGCGCGGCCTGCGCATCGGCCAGGGCTTCGCAACTGCGCGCATAGCCGTCCGGATCCTGGCGCATCACGCTCTCGCGCACCAGCGCGACCGCTGCGGGCTGGTGCTGCCGGGTGTCCGCGGAAGTCGCGCCCGCCACGATGGCGTCGGCGATCGCCTGCATGCCGGCGACGCCTTCGTCGCGTGCGCGCTGGGCGCGGGCCCGTATGTTGGGGCGGGCGGCATCGGGCGGGCAGAGCATGGGGCCGAACAGCGCCAGGCTGCGCACCAGCTCCGGCGATTCGGTCGCCAGCTTGAAGCAGACGATGGTGCCCAGCGAATGTCCAAGCAGGTGGGCGCGCGTCACCCCCAGGCGCGCGCAGACATCGCGCACCGCCTGCGCCAGGCTATCGATGGTGAGCGGCCCTTGTACGGCATGCGATCGCGCGCTGCCGGGCATGTCGATGCGCAGGACGCGGAAGCGGTTCAGCGCTTCCATGACGGGCGTCCAGTTGTTCGACGATCCCCCCAGACCGTGGACGCACACCGCCGCATCGCCCTGGCCGTCGACTTCCACCGCGATGCGGCTGACGAACTCGGTACTCATGGCGCGGCGCTCGCGGTGAGCACGATGACACAGGCGAACGCGGGCAACGCGTCAGCCGGACAGGAGCCGGCTGGCCGTTGGATAACGGTCGTCATGTTTGTCTCCTCTATGAGGATTTTTTCTTGGAATAGTCAGCGATACAGCTGGTGAGACTTTCGATCCGATTTAAGATACGTGTCTCATTTTTCAAATCATGCTAGAAGACGGTCTTTTAGCTGTCAATAAAAATCTGGACACCCGAGCATGGGATATACCCCTAACGCAATGACCGCCGTGCCGCAGGCCCCGACCCGGGGGCCGCGCGCGCGCACCTGGAAGCTGTTGATGGAAGCCGCCAGCAGCCTGATCGAGGAAGGGCATACCCCGACGGTCGCGGAAGTCGCCAAGCGCGCGCAGGTATCGCGCGCCACCGCCTACCGCTATTTCCCCACGCGCAGCCGCCTGATCACGGCCATGGTGGATACGGCGCTCGGTCCGGTGCGGTCATGGTCTTCGTCGCAGAGCGACGGACGCGCGCGCATCACCGAGCTGTTCGAATCGACCTTCATCCGTTTCAAGGAGTTCGAACCGCACATGCGCGCGGCGGCGCAACTGGCGCTGGAGCACCAGGCGCTGGAACGCGCGGGCATCCTCGAAGAAGAACCCTACCGGCGCGGGCACCGCATCCGTATCCTGGCGCACGCCGTCGAGCCGTTCCGTGCCCGCGTGCCTGCCAAGGCGATCGATCGCCTGCAGAAAGCCCTGTCCATCATCTATGGCATCGAACCCCACATCATCCTCAAGGACATCTGGGGCGCCAGGAACAAGGAGGTCGAAGCCATCGTTTTCTGGATGGTGGAAGCCTTGATCGAAGCCAGCCTGAAAGAGGCGCGCGATGCCGCGCCGTCCAAGGCCGGCGCATCCGCCGCGGCTGCGCGGCCGACGGCACGCCGCCGCGCCAATGGCAAGGACGCGGCCTAACCGCCTGCCGATTGGCCCCATGCCGGGATCGCAGTACGATCGACGCACGGCCTTGGGGCCGGCCAACGGAGCAGGCATATGGATCTGGGTTTGCATGGCAAGACGGCCGTCGTGACGGGCGGCAGCAAGGGTATAGGCCTGGCGGTCGCCAAGGCCCTGGTCGAGGAAGGCGTGCGCGTGGGCATCGTGGCGCGCAATGCCGAAGCGCTGGAAACCGCGCGCACCCAGCTGACGCGGCAGGGCGGGCATGTGTGCGCGGTGCCGGCGGATCTGATCGACCCTGCCCAGGCGGCACAGGCCATCGCCCGCATCGAAGCCGAACTCGGCCCCATCGACATCCTGGTCAACAGCGCGGGCGCCGCGCGTCGGCACGATCCCGAAACGCTGGATGCCACGAAGTGGCGTGCCGCCATGGACGCCAAGTTCTTCACCTATGTGCACACGCAGGACGAGGTCCTGCGCCGGCTGCGCGCGCGCGGCGCCAAGGGCGCCATCGTCAACATCATCGGTTCCGGCGGCAAGACGCCCACCGCGACCCATCTGGCGGGCGGCTCCGCGAACGCCGCGCTGATGCTGGCCACGGTGGGCTCGGCTTTCCACTATGCGCAGTACGGCATACGCATCAATGCCATCAATCCCGGCGCCACGGTGACCGAGCGCGTGCAGGAAGGCCTGGCTGTCGAAGCCAGGACCATGGGTGTCAGCGTGGACGAGGCGCGTCGCCAGGGGGAAGGGCGTATTCCGCTGGGACGCTATGCGGAGCCGGAAGAGATCGCCGACGTCGCGGTGTTCCTGGCCAGTGAACGGGCCAGCTACGTGATAGGGGCCGTGGTGCCGATGACCGGCGGCCTGGCGCCGGTCATCTGAATCTGAAGGCGGCCGCGACTGGCCGCTATCAGGCGGGTATCAGGTCGTCCGGGCTGGACGGCTTGTAGGCTTCCATGCAGCTTTCCTTGTCGGGCATGAAGGGCGCGAAGTCGCCCACGTATTTATCCGGACCGGCCTTCATGTGATCGGCAAGCTGGGTCAGCGCGGCTTTCAGGCCGTCCCGATGCTTCATCCGTTCTTCGTGGGGCTTGATCAGGAAGGTCTTGCTCAAGGCGCCCTGCATGTCCAGCTTGAGCTTGTTGAACTCCTGGTCCCACGCGGATTCCTTGAGCTGGGACGAGACGACGCGCTTGGCCTGCGCCAGCCTGTCGCAGATCTGCTCCGTGGTGCCGGCGTTCCAGCCGGGATTCAGCACTTCGTTGGCGACGGCGACGTGCAGAGGCCTGGAATGGCTGGCGAAGGCAATGCTCATGCCGTTCGTTCCGTCGTCTTGCGGCAAGGCGTCGTTGGCGGCGGGGCTGACCAGCACGGCGCCCAGGGACGAGACCAGAGGGAAGTTGATGGACATACGTCGATCTCCTGGTAAGTACGCCGCGAACGTGGCGACGCAGGTACGTTTCCGGGCTTATCGATAGGTTCCTGGCGGCGCGCCGCGGAACCGCCGCATGTCACGGTTACTCAGCGCGGTATTTCGCCGAGGTCCGCCATGCCATATCCACTTTTCACGCCAATGCCCACGGCGCCAGCGCAGGGTTTCCAGCCGGTTTTCTACACGCGGCACGCGGCTGCCCCCGGCAACGCGGACGACGGCGAACCCGCCGCCGGCGCCACGGGCCGTGGATCGGGCATCTGCTACGACGCCGACCGCGACGGCCCGCACCAGGCCTTTTGCGATGGCAGCCGGTTCATGGCGTATCGGCGTGAATTCCTGGGCAGGCTGGAGTTCATCATCGACCTGTGCCGGCAGCAGCGCATGCCGGACGCCGATGCGATCGAAGCGCGCTTCCGCAGTCTGTACAGGCATCGCTTCGAAGCCGGTTACTTCGACGTGGAGCACGAGCTTCCCTTGATGGACAGCGCGGGCAAGCGGGCGCTGGATGGCTTCTGCGACACGCTGGCGCGGGCGGCGTCGCGACCGGATCGGCAGATGACGGCCATACGCGAACTGTCGCTGGGTGTCGTGGTCTGCGCGTCGGGCATTGTCGCCAACCTGATCGCCGCGGACCGCGAGCTGGCGCAGTCGCTGGAAGGGCTGTGCGGCAAGCTTTGGATGGTCAAGGAGCAGATCGTGCGCGAAGTCCTGCGGCAGGAGGTCGACCGGATATACGGCAGCTTCGAACTGGCCGAGGAAAACGAGCTCTACTACGTCAACGAGCTGTGGAACGCGATCGCCGGCGACCTGGGCCTGCCATCCGTCGAAGGCAACCCCGAGGACGCCGACGAATGCGGCTACGACGCGGGTTACATCGCTGCCTGCCGCGCCAAGGCCATGGTGGCGCTGGCGCCGGACCGCATCGCCTGCAGGATGGCGGAGGAATGCCTGTCCATGTTTCGCGGCCGTGCCATGTCCGATGCGGACGCGACTTATGGTGCATGCACCGCGGAGCAATGGAGCCGCTTGTGCGACATCGTCGAGGATATCCGTCGCGACCTGGGCCTGACCGTCAGCCAGCTCGGGCTCGAGTCCTTCCTGCAGCTTCATGACGATGGCCGGCGCTACCGCGTGCGGGACGATCCCGCGCTGATTGCCCTGGCCTTGCTGAAGGCGATGAGCGCCGAGGGCCTGCTGGCCGACATGCCGGTGCGCCTTGCGGATTTCGTCGCCGGCGACGGACGCCATGGCGAGGTGTTCATGTACGGCTCCATGCTGGGATGGCGCTTGCAGCGCGAGACGCCGGCCGCGAACGAAGCGCCGGCGCGGACAGGGGCCGCGGCGATGGACACGCGCGACATGCCGGCCGCTTCTCTGCCATGGGATGCCCACGTCGCCGCCGAGCCCGTGAACCTGTCCGCGCTGCGCGCGTGGCTGGCGGATGACGGCCAGTTGGGGCCGCAGCTGTGGCCCGGCGCACCCGCGACCACCTTGCAGGTGACGAGCCTGGACGCACTGATGAAGATACCGGCGGAATGGCTGGGTTCGGCCCGGCCACTGGTGGGCTTGCTGAATCGCCTCTCGGCGCAGCAGGGTGTCGAATACCTGGGCCACAACCTGCCGTACCTGCTGACCGACTTTCCGGCCGGGGAGCGCGATGCGCTGCTGGACAAGGCCGTGCAACTGGGAGAGCCGGGATACGTGCTGGCGCGGGCCTGGCGGTCGGAACTCTGGCTGGTGCTGCAACTGGCGCACAACACGGCGATCCGGTATCTCAGGGACAACCTGCGACACCTGGCGGCCAATATCCCCGCGCCGAGTCGCGGGCGGTGGCTGGACGAGATCATGCATCTGGGAGAACCGGCGCGCGAGCTGGCGCGCGCCTGGTGCCCCGATGCCTGGACCTTGCTGACGCAATCGACGGACCCCTTGAACGGCACCCGGCTGGAGTACTGGGTGGGACGCGACAACGTGCGGGCGCTGGACGCCGTCTGCCAATTGGTGGCCGCAGGATGGGGCGCCGGCAGCGTGTCCAGGGCGTCCGGTCAGGCTGCCTCGGTATCCACGTCGCAGGGCCGCGCGTGCGCCTGGTGCCTGGACGAAGCAGGCAAGATCGCGGTTTCCAAGGATCCCGCCACCATCGATGCGGCTCGCCGCCTGCTGCGCCAGCTCTCGTTCGGTTCGCCGGCCAGCGAGCGCCATGGCCGCCGGCTGTCGGACCTGTTCCCCAGCAATGTGCTGTACGTGCTGGAAGCAGGGACCCCGGAAACATCCCGGGCCTTCCGGGGATTATTGCTGGATCCGCAGTTGCTTCCGCATATCGGGCCGGAGCTGCCGGCCATACTGTACGGCAGCGGCGCCTATCCTGGCTACCCGATGTCCTACGTCCTGGCCACGGGCAGGAAGGACTTCATCATCGCGTATGGGACCTTCCTGGCCGATATGGCGAACGCACCCGATGGCGCTCGCTGGATCGCGCGGTTGCTGATGCCCAAATGGATGCCGGAACCTGAACCGGAGCCGAGCCGCGGCCGGGCTGCGCCATCGCATGACCCTCGCTCGGGCTGCTATGCCTTGCTCGATGCTTGCGTCGCGGGTGCGGCGCAGGCCATCGAGGCCTATCATCAGGTCCTGGCGCACCCAGCCATTCTGCCGCATGTGCGGCACGTCCTGCCGGAACTCGTGCTGGGCGCGCCCACCGTCGATCCCAAGACAGGACATCGACGGTGGCCGGAGGCGAGATACGAAGTCCTGGACAGGATGTTCAACATGAGCGCGCCCGGTTATCCGGCCTATCGCGACCTGGTCAGGGATCCGGCTATCCTGCCGCATATCGTGGACGCCGTGCCGCTCACGGCGGTCATCATCCGTACCCGCCTGCAAGGGCGCGGCGTGGTCGTGGACGTGGACGCCCATATGCCCTCACGGGTTGTGCACGGCCCAAGGACGTAATTCGACGGACGACATGTTCATGGGCGGCAACGGGGCCAGACCTGCCCTGGCCAGCGCGGCATTCGCATGCGGCAGCCAGGTGTTGTAGCGCAGTTCCCGGCCCAGCCTGACACCCATGTTCAGGCGTGCCTGTTCGTTGCCGGATGCCCCGACCGCATCCAGGCGCTCGACCAGGCGCTCCTCCAGCCCATCGAGGCCGGCATGGAGTTCGGCTTCGGCTTCGGCGCATTGCCGCGGGTCCATCTGCCGCCGCACTTCCAGCAGGAAGGGCGCAAAATCCAGCATCAGGTATTCATGGAACCATTGCTGCTCGATGTTGCGGATGGCGTCGCGGGCCCTTGAGATATCTTCACGTGTGATGGGGCTCAGGCTGGGGAAGTTCATCTCCTGGACGCTGAGCGGCAGGTCCAGTTCCTTGAGCAGGCTGACGTGATAATCGAGCATGATCTCGATCGGATCGAATGGGATCTGCACGCTCGCGGCGTCTTGCGCTGGCTGTCCCGGTTGTCCTGGTTCAGGCGGTCGGACGGGTTGCAATGGCCAGGCCTGGCGCGGCATGAGCACGTGGCGCTGTTGCAGCCGTTCCCGGTTCAGCTTGTGCAGCGCGATGATCTTGTCCTGCGCGATCGCTTCGATCATGTCCATGCGGAGGGTGTCCAGGCCCAGTTTGCAGATGATGGGCAGCTCGCCGGCATACTTGCCGGCGAGGACGTCTTCCTTGAGCATCAGCATTTTCAGCCGGTTCCACGTCAGCAGGGCGTTGTCCCGGCACATGTTCGTGCCTTCGTCACAGATCCGGAAGGCCTCCGCACGCAGCTCCTCGCGGCCCGGCTGCGCGGCCTGTTCCAGCCAGCGGGCGACCTCGACGCGCGTGGCCGGCGCTGCATGGATGTGCGAGAACGTCAGGGTGTGCAGGAAGCTGTCGAAGGCCGCGACGGCCGACTGTTCGCCAGCGGCGGCGATGTCGCGCCAGCGCGCCGTCAATTCGGGATTGGCCAAGCCTATCCATTGCTCGACGATCGCACCCAGCGGTGGTGGCGGGGCGCCTCGCTGGCTGGCGGCATGGCCAGCCGGTCGCGGTGGTGCGAACCGTATCACCCGATTGCTGGCCTGGCGCGCGCGCAGGCGAGGCCGGCGTATCGGTCCGCCGGCATCGGTTGCCGCCGATGGCGCCGTGGGAGCGTTGCTCGCCGGCGTGCCGAAGAAGCTTGTGCATAGCAGGCGCAGTTGGGCGCGGGCGCCCTCGGCGACCGCCGCGCGCAATGCTTCATGCCCTGGCGAGCCTGCAGTGGGCTGCTGCATGGCGGGCGCTTCGGGCGGCATGGAAATGACGGGAACGGCCGCCACGCCGGCGCCGAAGTCCAGCATGGGATGGCAGCCCAGCCGTTCCGCCACAGCGCGCAGTTGCCGCAACGCGGCGGCGCCGTAGTCGGTGGCATGCAGGTCGCGCAGGTGCGCTTCCGCCGCCATCAACAGGGGCGCGCCGGGATCGCCTATCACCACCGCGTGCAACAGGTCCGCGAAACAGACTACACGCGCCTGGTCGCCGGCCCCCGGGGCTGGCTGGTCGCCAGGCGGCGGCGTAAAAGTGGGGGGTGCGTTTCCGCTCGGGGGGATGTTCAAGTCGGGCTCCTGCTGGGCCGTCGCCGCCGCCGCGACGGCGGCGACGTGACGTGACGGTGGGTATATCGGGTGGGTATGGCGGGTGGGTATGTAGAGAGGGCGTTGAGTAGCAGTCCCCCCTCGAAAGTTCTTGCCAGCCGTCCCTGGGCCGCGCGTGTCGCTGGATCGCGTCGCGGCGCGAATCGGAACCGGAAGCCGGCGGGGTTACTCAGCGCTCTTGGTCCAGGAGTACCCATGCCACATTCCTTCTCGCCAGCCGCCGCGACGCCCGCGTATGGCTTTCTGCCGGCCTTCTTCGAAATCGAGCAAAGGGCGGCACCGCCCGACGCTCCGCGCGAACCCGGCCGGGCCGCGTCGAGGATCAGTTATGAGCCGGCCCGCGACGGATCGCATCAGGCATTCTGCGATGGTCCGCGATTCGCGCAATACCGCGGGGAAGTGCGCCGGAACATGGAGTACATCGCCGCCACCTGCCGGAAGCTGAAAATGGACGACGCGGCCGTCATGGACATGCGCTTTCGCCAGTTCTATGAACGCCGCTTCGAACAGGCCTATTTCGCCGCCCATGCGGAGATCCTGGATGGCGCGGTCAAGCGCTCGTTCGACAATATCTGCGCGCTGCTCGCGGACCCGCGCATGCGCCCGGAGAACCTGGCGGCGGCCATACGCAATCTCGCGCTGGGGATCGGCGTGTGCGCGCCGGGTGTGGCCGGCAACGTGATCGAAGTCGAAGCGGATCTGTCGCTGACCCTGGGCGGCCTGCGCAGCCGCCTGTGGCAGGCCAAGAATCGCGTGGTCCGTGCGGTCCTGCAGGAAGCCGTCACGGAACGGTATGGGACAGAACCCAATTTTCGCGGCAACCAGGCGCATTACGTGAATCAGGCTTGGGACCACGTCGCCGACTCGGTGGGTCTGGCGCGGGTCCGCGACCCCCTCGCGCCGTGGATGGGCTCGGAATTCCTGGCGAGCTGTCGCGCCAGGGTCCTGGCGGTCCTGACGCCCGACCGTATCGCGTCGACGATCGCCCAGGACTTGCTGTCCGGCTTCCGCAGCGCGGTACTGGAGGATGCCGCGTCGTCTTCCGGTTCCTGCACGAGCGCGCGCACGGAGTCCTTCGGCGCGGTCGTCAGGGGGATCCGGCAGGAGCTTGGCCTGGTCGATGAACAGTTGAGCCTGCATGCCTTCGTGCGGCTCGATGCCGATGGCGAGCGCTATGACGTACTGGACGATCCTTCGCTCATCGCGGTGGATCTGCTGAAGGCCATGGCCGGCCTGGGGCTGTTGGCGGGCGTGCCGGTGCCCGTGCCGTCGAGCGAGCCCGTGGAGCAGGACGGCCGGTATCTGGAGCGTTATCACTACGGCGCGCTGGTGTCGTGGCGGCTGTGGCGGGCGTCGGCGGCCGCTGGCGCGATCTCATGGCGTGACCACGATGACGTCGAAGCCATCGACATCACCGACTTGAGGAACTGGCCCGGCCTGGAGGGGCCCGGCCTGGACTGGCCCAGCCTGGATGGGCCCGGCCTGGAGGGACCCGGCCCGGACCAGCCCGCGCTGGAGCGGCCCGGTCGTGGCAAGCCGGACCTGGTGCTGCCGCCCGCCGCGGCGGTGCGGCGGTTGCTGGCCAGCGACGATCCCGCCGACCTGATACGGGTGCAGGCCCGCTGGCTGGGGACAGCGCAGGACATCCTGGCCCTGCTGCGGCGCCTGGACCTGGAGCAGGCGAACCTATACCTGCTGCGGAACATCCACTATCTGCGGACCGAGCTGCCGCGATCCGAACGCGAACCTTTCGCCCGCGAGGCCTTGCAAAGCTGGGAACAGGGCAAGGCGATCGCCGCGGCCTGGTACTCCGAGACCGGCCTGCTCAACCTCTTGCCGCGCGAGCAGGCCGCGCAGGCCCTGCAAGAGCGCCTGCCCTACGCGATCGAACTGCCGGTCAACCAGCGCCGCCGCTGGATGGACGAAGTCATGCACCTGGGCGAGCCCGCGAAGGTCCTGGCGCGCGCGTGGTATCGCGATCCCTGGACCTTGCTGGGCGAGAAGAACCCCGACGCGGGACGTACCCGGCTGCAACAATGGCTGGAGACGAACAATGCCGCCGCCATCGACGCGGTGCGGGAGCTCATGACGGAAGACTGGGCCATCGACGCCGACCGGCTCGTGTTGGGCAATGCCATTTCGCAAGCCTTCAGGGGCTACGACGGCAGCCATCTCCTGAGGTCGGTGGCACGCGCGACGGGAAGCGCCGGGGCGGCCGCGCTGCATCGGCTGCTGCGTCACCTGCTGTCGATGCCCGGCTTGCGGGAGCTCGTCGCCCCCAGCCTGCCCGGCCTTTTCCACGATCCCGGGGGCTTCCGTTCAGACGTGACGGAAATCGTCCTCAGCCGCGATGCGTCGACGCTGGCGGCGCTGCATCGCATGCTGGTCGACGATGCGATCCTGCCGGCGATCCGGCATTGCATGCTGGCCATCCTGGCGGGCACGCATCCCGGCAGCGAAAAGCCGATGTGGCTTGCCTTGTGCGCCGGCAAGGCCGGGATCATCAAGGGCTATGGCGCCTTGCTGGCCGACGTCGTGGCCGGGGCGCCGAGGATCGCCGCTCAGCTGCCCAGGCTGCTCATGCCTAACGTGGACACGACAGCAACGCCCGGGCGCCACCACGGCCTGGTGCAGGCCTCCCGGATCGGCGCGGTCGCCGCCATCCGGGAATATGCGGCAGTGCTCACGCATCCCGCGATATTGCCGCATGTGATCGAGTCGATGCCGCGCTTCATCCTGGGTGCGCCGAGCACCGGTATATGGTCGGCGGAACGACGCGCGTCGCTGGCGCTGCTGTTCAATCCGCGGTTGCCAGGCTATGCGGCCTGTGTCGAGCTGGCCGCGCACCCGCAGGTTTTCGCGCGCGTATTCGAAGCGCTGCCGCGCGATGCCACGATCATCCGGGCGCGATTGCGGCAGCACGCGGCCGCCATGGCGGCGACCGCGGCGGCGGCCGGCGCGCCGGGAAACGGACCGGCCGCCCGCCAGGCCGTGCCGTCACGGCCCGATCCGGCGGGCTCGGTCCGATACTGGATCGACCGCGTCTTCCAGCGCTTTTGACGACAGGGCATCAGGCGCCAATGTCGACGCACAGGTACTTCAGCTCCACATACTCGTCGAGGCCGTGCCGCGAGCCTTCGCGGCCCAGCCCGGACTGCTTGACGCCGCCGAAGGGGCCGACTTCGTTGGAGATCAGGCCGGTATTGATCCCGACGATGCCATATTCGAGTCCTTCGGATACCCGCCACACGCGCGCATTGTCGCGGGTGTAGAAGTAGGCCGCCAGGCCGAAGATGGTGTCGTTGGCCAGCTTCAGCGCTTCTTCCTCGGTGTCGAACCTGAACAGGGGCGCGACGGGACCGAAGGTTTCCTCGCGCGCGAACAGCATGGATTGCGTCACGTCGCGCACCACGGTCGGTTCGAAGAACGTGCCGCCCAGCGCATGGGCCTTGCCACCGGTGACGACTTTCGCGCCGGCGCGGGTCGCGTCGTCGATATGCTCGCGGACTTTCTTCACCGCGTTTTCGTCGATCAACGGTCCTTGCGTGACGCCTTTTTCGAAGCCGTCGCCGACCTTCATCGCGGAAACCTTCTCGGCCAGCCGCTGGGCGACCTGATCGTAGATGCCCGATTGGACGTAGATGCGGTTCGCGCAGACGCAGGTCTGGCCGGCGTTGCGGAACTTGGAGGCAAGTATGCCTTCCACGGCCTTGTCCAGGTCGGCATCGTCGAACACGATGAAAGGCGCGTTGCCGCCCAGTTCCAGCGACAGTTTCTTGATGGTGGGCGCGCATTGCGCCATCAGCTTGCGGCCGACCTCGGTCGATCCCGTGAAGCTGAGCTTGCGCACGGTTTCGCTTTCGCAGAGCGCGGCGCCGATATCGCTGGAGCTGCCGGTGATGACGTGCATGACGCCCGCCGGCACGCCGGCTTCCTCGGCCAGCACGGCCAGCGCCAGCGCGGTCAGCGGCGTCTGCTGCGCGGGCTTGACGATCATGGTGCAGCCGGCCGCCAGGGCCGGACCGAGCTTGCGCGTAATCATGGCCGCCGGGAAATTCCACGGCGTGATGGCGGCGGTCACCCCGACCGGCTGCTTCAGCACCATCATGCGCTGGTCAGCCTTGGGGCTTTGCAGGACTTCGCCGTCCATGCGCTTGGCTTCTTCCGCGAACCATTCCAGGAAGGAGGCGGCGTAGCCGATTTCGCCGGCCGCTTCCGTGACCGGCTTGCCTTGTTCGGCGGTCATGATCGCCGCCAGGTCCTGCTGGTGCTGCATCATCAACTGTGCCCAGCGCTGCAGGATGATCGCGCGCTCCTTGGCCGGGCGGGCGGACCAGGCGGGCAGGGCGGCCGCCGCGCGTTCGATGGCGCGTTCGGTTTCCGCGCGGCCCAGCTTGGGGACCGCCACGATGATTTCGCCCGTGGAGGGATTGTTCACGGGAATCGTCGGGCCCTTGCCGGCCTCATGCCATTTGCCATCGATGTAGCAGGCGCTGCGAAGCAGGTCGGGGCGTGCGAGTCGTTGGGTCAATGCGTTCACGGATGGTCTCCTGGTATGGGCGCCGGCGGCGGGGCCGTCGGGCAGATTCGAGAGGGTCGCGCGCTGCGGAATGAGTCCTTATGGTAAGCCCTGCGGGCCCGGGTTCGGGGCAAGCTTGTCCCTGTTTTCGCCTTGATTTCAATATTTTTGTATGCAAAGATATGCATAACCATATCGACGGCGCGCCGCCTTCAGGTCAGCGCCGGATTCCAGACAGGAGACACAGCAAGTGTTCAGAACGCGGATTCTTTCCCGGCGCCGTTGCCTGATGGCGGCGATCCTTGCCATCGTTCCGGCCTTCGCCGCTGCCCAAGGCGCCGCCGATGGCTATCCCGACAAGCCGATACGATTGATCGTCCCGTTCGCGCCCGGCGGCGGCACG
The DNA here is from genome assembly GCF_002119685.1 of Bordetella genomosp. 8. Classification (NCBI taxonomy): domain Bacteria; kingdom Pseudomonadati; phylum Pseudomonadota; class Betaproteobacteria; order Burkholderiales; family Alcaligenaceae; genus Bordetella; species Bordetella genomosp. 8. The sequence continues at coordinate 2,747,777 of NZ_CP021108.1, forward strand.
GACAGCATCGCGCGCGACATGGCGCGCACCCTGGGCGAAAAACTGGGCCAGGCGATCGTGGTGGAAAACCGCGGCGGCGGCGGCGGCGCGATCGGCGCCAACCTGGTGGCGCACGCGGCGCCGGACGGCTACACGTTGTTGTTCGCCACGTCGACCTTCGTGACCAACGCCGCGGCGGAAGGCACCACCTTGTACGACGTGGAGAAATCCTTCCAGCCCATCGCCATGATCGGCCGTGGCCCGCTGCTGGTCGTCACCAACAAGGACGTGCCGGTCGACAACGTCGCCCAACTGCGCGAGCTGGCGCTGAAGAAGCCCAACGAAATCAATTTCTGCTCGGCCGGCAACGGCAGCATCAACCATATGTCGGGCGAGCTCTTCAAGCAGCGCGCCGGCGTACAGATGATCCACGTGCCCTACAAGGGCAGCGGTCCCGCCACGCTGGACCTGCTGGCCGGGCGCGTGCAGGTGTTCTTCGCCACCGTGCCGACCATCCTGCCGCAGGTCAAGGACGGGCGCGTCAAGCTGCTGGCCGTGACGAGCAAGGCGCGTTCGCCGCTGTTCCCCGATACGCCCACGATGGCCGAGGCCGGTATTCCGGATTTCGACGTCAGCACGTGGTGGGGCGTGCTCGCGCCGGCCGGTACGCCGCCGGCGGTGATCGCCAAGCTGAACGCCGCTGTGAACGATGCCGCGGCGGCCAAGCTGGTCAGCCAGCGCCTGACCGACGAAGGCGCGCAATCGTTCAAGGGCTCCCCGGCGGATTTCGCCGGCGTCCTGCATAGCGAACTGGCCCTGTGGAAGGGCGTGGTCAAGCAGTCGGGTATGAAACTGGATTGAAACGCACGCCGCGCCGGCGCGGCGCGGCAGCGGGCTCGAACCCGCGGCCTTGCATCCATCCCTATCAAGGAAATCACATGAAAATCGTAGTGCTGCCCGGCGACGGGATCGGTCCGGAAACCATGGCGGTCGCCGTCGACGTGTTGCAAGCCGTCGACCGGCGGTTTGGTCTGGGCCTGCAACTGGATCACGACATTGCCGGCCATGACAGCCTGAAGCGCCATGGCGCGACGGTCACGCCTGCCCTGCTGGAGAAGGTGCGCGCCGCCGATGGCCTGATGCTCGGCCCGATGTCGACCTATGACTTCAAGGACGAGGCCAAGGGCGAAATCAATCCGTCGATGTACTTCCGCAAGAAACTGGACCTCTACGCCAATATCCGGCCGGCGCGCACCTACAAGGGCGTGCCAGTACGCCTGGGCGAATTCGACCTGGTCGTGGTGCGTGAGAACACCGAAGGGTTCTACGCCGATCGCAACATCGAGTCCGGCGGCAGCGAAATGCTGATCACGCCCGACGTGGTCGTGTCGCTGCGTCGCATCACCCGCCTGTGCTGCGAGCGCATCGCGCGTTCGGCCTTCGAACTGGCGATGACGCGCAAGAAGCACGTCACCATCGTTCACAAGGCCAATGTGCTGAAGATGGGCGACGGCATGTTCATCGGCGAATGCCACAAGGTCGCCAAGGAATTCCCGGAAGTGCGGGTCGACGACGTGATCGTCGACGCCATGATGGCGCACGTGGTGCGCGCGCCGGACCGCTACGACGTCGTGGTGACCACCAATATGTTCGGCGACATCCTGTCGGACCTGACCGCGGAAATGTCGGGCAGCCTGGGCCTGGGTGGGTCGCTCAATGCCGGCCGCGACCACGCCATGGGCCAGGCCGCGCACGGTTCGGCGCCGGACATCGCCGGCCAGGACATTGCCAACCCGGCGTCGCAGGTGCTGTCGGCCGCCATGCTGCTGAACTGGTACGGGCAGCGCAAGGGCAAGCAGGCCTTCGTGCAGGCCGCATCGGCCATCGAGCAAGCGCTGGCCGACGCGGTCGCGGCCCGCGAGTGCACCAAGGACGTGGGCGGCACCCTGGGCACCCGCGAAACGGGCGCCGCCTGGGTCAAGCGCCTGGGCTGAGGCGCGATCCGTATCATTGATGAATACCTTTCATTACTGAACGGACGCCATGCGCGTTTGACCTGCCGCGGCGGTCTGACTAGACTGCAACGGCCGCGGCCGCGCGGGACTTGTCCCGCCACGGCCCGCGTGCCGAGGGCCGCCCCGGCCCCGCCATCAACGCGTAAAGAGACATCATCATGAGCGAAACAACGAAACAGCGCCTGCGCCGCCGGGTGGAGCAGCGCAATGGGCTGCTCGTTCCCGGCGCCTTCAATGCCATGAGCGCCCGTGTCGTGCAGGACCAGGGCTTCGAGGCCGTCTACCTGACCGGCGCCGGCCTGACCAATATGCACTACGGCGTGCCGGACCTGGGCATCATCGGCCTGCGCGACGTCGCCGACGCCACGGCGCGCCTGCGCGAGGCGGTCGACGTGCCCATCATCGTCGACGGCGATACGGGTTTCGGCAACGCCGTGAACGTATGGCACACGGTGCGCGCGCTCGAGCACGCCGGCGCCGATGCCATCCAGCTGGAAGACCAGTTGTTTCCCAAGCGTTGCGGCCATTTCTCCGGCAAGGAAGTCGCGCCGCTGCCCGAGATGCTTTCCAAGATCCGCGCCGCCGCCGATGCCCGCCGTGACCAGGATTTCCTGATCATCGCCCGCACCGATTCGCGCGCCGTGCTGGGTTTCGAGGCTGCCGTGGAACGTGCCCAGGCCTTCGCCGACGCCGGCGCCGACATCCTGTTCGTCGAAGCCACCGAAAGCCTGGAAGAAGTCCGCGCGCTGCCCAAGCTGCTGAACAAGCCGCAATTGATCAACATCGTGATCGGCGGCAAGACGCCCGCCCTGACCGCGCAGGAACTGGGCGAGATGGGCTACGGCATCATCCTGTACGCCAACGCGGCGCTACAGAGCGCGGTTGCCGGCATGCAGCGGGCCCTGGGCCTGCTCAAGAAGGACGGCCTGCTGAAGGAAGACCCGACGCTGGTCGCGCCTTTCCTGGAGCGCCAACGCCTGGTGCAGAAGCCGCTGTACGACGAACTGGAAAAGAAGTACACGGACAAGTAAGCCGCGCCGAAACGCCCCTGCGGTAGCACGCCGTACCCCCAGGATTTCCGCAGGGGGGCGTCAGGCGGTCCATCAGCTCGTATACCGAAAAAGGCGCCGTTCCCATGGATGGACGGCGCCTTTTTTTGTTGCCTTTCGCGACGCCCGGCCGGGATACTAGGCCGTACCGCGCGGCGTGGCGGGTGCTCCCGGGAAGAGGCTATGACGATGACGGCGGCGGTCCTGATGGTTGGCGCGGGTCCCACCGGCCTGCTTATGACGGCCGAATTGCAGCGCCGCGGCGTGCAATGCCTGCTGATCGACGCGCATGACCGCCCGATGGAGTGGGATCGCGCGACGGTCGTCCATCCCCGTTCACTCGAAATATTCGAATCCCTGGGCATACTCGAGCCGCTGCTGACGGCCGGGGTCAAGCAGCGGCGCGCGCGCCTGCACGCCAACGGCGCGGTGCTGGGCGTCATCGACCTGCACCTGTGCGGCTCCCGCTATCCCTTCAACATCGGCGTTTCCGAGGAAGTTACCGAGGCCCTGCTGGCCGGCTATCTCGCTCGGCAGGGAGGTGGCGTCCAGCGTGGTACCCGGCTGGTTGCCCTGCGCCAGGAGGCCGGCGGCTTGCGCGCTACCATCGAACACGCGGGCGCGGCGAGCGAGGTGTTGGCGCAATGGGTGGTGGGATGCGATGGCCACCACAGCGCCGTGCGCACCCTGGCGGGCATCGAACAGGAGGGCCACGATATCGCCGAGCCATGGGCGGTTTTCGATGCCGGCATCAGCGACTGGCCGGACGCCTTCGAGAGCAACTACGCTTACCTGGACGACATTCCGGTCATCCTGACCGCGCTGCCGGACCGGCGCTGGCGCGTCTATCTGCGGCCCCGGACGGCCGATTCCGACCTGGTGGCCGATGCGCTGGCCACCTTGCGCGGCTATCTGCCGGACGCTCGTTTCCACGACGTATCGCACCCGACACGCTTCAACTGCCACGCCAAGGTGGCGAAACAGTTCCGCGCGGGCAGGATATTGCTGGCCGGCGATGCCGCGCACACCTGCAGTCCGGCACAGGGCCATGGCATGAATACAGGCTTGCAGGACGCCTATAACCTGGCCTGGAAGCTTGCCCTGGTGGCGCATGGCCATTGCGGCGAGGCCTTGCTGGACAGTTATCACGCCGAACGGCGTCCCGTCGCGGATATGGTGCTGGCGTCCGGCGACGCGGCCGAAAATGCGCAGATGGTCGCCCTCGGGGAGCGCGCCGCGCGCGATGCCGCCATCCGCCGCGCGTTCGAGGATGCCGAAACAAGGCACCACGAGGCCGTGGCCGAGGCGGAATTGAACATCGACTATGCGGGTTCTCCCATCGTGATGGGTGAGCCCGCGGACACGTTGGGCCCCGGACAGCGCCTCTCGGACCGGATAGAGATCCTGTTGCCGGAAGGCGGCACCGGCCTGTTGCATCGCTACGTCACCGGCCAGGGCCACACGGTATTCCTGATCGGCGGCCTGGAGACCGGCCCGCAGTCGCTGACGCGCATGCGACGCCAGTTACGGCCGCTGTTTGACGGCTTCGTCATCGAAAACATGGTGGTGCTGGCGGCCAATTCGGGGGTGTCCGACGTGGACGCCTATCTGGAGCCCGATGCGGCACGGCAAGTGGGCGTCGCCGACATGATGCTGCTGGCGGTGCGCGCGGACGGGCATATCGGCCTGCGCGCGACGAGCCGGCACGCCGAATCGTTGGCCGCCTATGTCGCGTTATTGAGCGGAAGTGCCTGAATCGCGCCGTGCGATGGTGCCAGGGTCGAGCGCACCGGCATCCGAGTCCTGGGCCGGGGCCTTGCTGGACGCCGCCGCCGCGGCTGGCTGCTGCCCCTTGTTCCAGTCGCCGCCCAGCGCCTTCACCAGGAAGACCGACACCAGCAGATGCTGGCCCTTCAGTTGCGCGGCCTGCCGCTCGGTATTCAGCACCGCCTGCTGGGCGGTGATGACATCCAGATAGGTCGTGGCGCCGCCGCTGTAGCGGTCGGCGGCCATGTCCAGCACCTTGCGTGCATCGGCCACGGCCCTTTGCGACTGCGCGGTCGCGCGATCCAGGGCGGCGAGCCCGGTGATGCCGTCTTCCACTTCCTGCATGGCGCCCAGCACCACGCGGCGGTAGTTCGCCACGGTGGCGTCGTACCCGGCACGGGCGAAGTTGACGTTGGCGCGGGTGCGTCCGGCGTCGAACAGGGTCTGCACGGCGGACACGCCCACGGACCACAACAGGCTGGGCGCATCCAGCAGCGCGCCGATCTCGCGGCTGTCCGCGCCTATGCTGGGGTTGAGCATGATGCTGGGATAGAAGGCCGCGGTCGCGACGCCGATCTGTGCATTGGACGCGGCCATGGCGCGCTCGGCGGCGGCGATGTCGGGCCGGCGCTCCAGCAGGTCGGAAGGCAGGCCCAGCGGAATGGCCGGCGGCATCATGGCCGCCGTCAGCGGCTGGGGCGGCAACTCGAAATTGGGCGCCGGCGTGCCGGTCAGCGATGCGATCGCATGTTCGAACTGCGCGCGCTGCCGCGCCAGGACTTCCACCTGGGTCAAGGTGTTGTCCAGCAGGGCCTGCTGCTGCGCGACTTCCAGTCCGGACGCGGCGCCGCCGTCGTAGCGCGCGGTGATCAGTTCCAGCGCCCGGCGCTGCAAGGCGACGGATCGGTTGACCACGTCGATTTCAGTATCGAGCGCCCGCAGGTTGACGTAGTTGGCGGCCAGCTCGGCGGTCAGCACCAGGCGCGCGTTCGCCAGGTCGGCTTCGGCCTGCTGCGCAGTGGCGGAGGTCGCTTCGACCGAGCGTGACACGCGGCCGAACAGATCCACTTCGTAGCTGGCGTTGAACGAGAAGTTGTAGTCGTTCTGCACCGTGGAGTACTGCGGCGACGCGTAGTTCGTCAGCGGACGATTGCCCGATATCTTGAAGCGCGACACGCGCGTGCCGGCGCTCAGCGCGGGAAACAGTCCGGAGCGGCTGACGTCGGCGTTGGCGCGGGCCTGGGCCAGGCGCGCCGCGGAAATCGCCAGCGTGGGATTGGCGTCCAGGGCCTGCGCCTGCAGGCGGTTCAGCGTGGGGTCGTTGTAGCGCAGCCACCATTCGCCCTTGTCCAGCGCATCGGCCGGCGTCGCCTGGCGCCAGGGCGATTCCAGCTTCCAGGTCACGGGAACATCGACCTTGGGCGTGGCGTAGTCCGGCCCGACGGCGCAGGCCGACAGCAGCAGCGGCGCCGCCAGCGTACCGATCCAGGCTCTCATTGCTCGCTTCCCGGAGCGCGGCCGCTGGTGTTGATGGCGGGCGTGGGGACCGGCGTGGGCGCCTTGGTCTGGGTCTGCGCCACCTGCACGATATCGCCCGTCGCCAGGGAATCGGCCGGGTTGAGCACGATGCGGTCGGTGGCCTGCAGGCCATCGGCCACCTCGATGGCCTGGCCGAAGTTGCGGCCCAGCGTGATGCGGCGCAGCTCGATGCGGCCATCGGCGCCGACCACGGCCACCATGGTGCCGTCGCGGCGGAACAGCAGCGTATTGGTCGGCACGGCGAGCGTATCGCCGGCGGGCAGGTCCAGCGCCACCGACACGTAGGCGCCCGGCAGCAGCTTGCTTTCCGGATTGCGCAGGCTGATTTCCACCTGCATGGTGCGCGTGGCCAGGTCGATGGACGCCGCGGTGCGCGCGATGGTGCCGGTGAATTTCTGGCCGCCCAGCTCCGCCTGGGTGACGGTCACGTGTTCGCCCGGCTTGACCAGCTGCGCGTAGCGCTGCGGCACGTTGATGTACACGCGCAGGGGATCCGTCTGCGACATCAGGAACAAGGGGCGGCCGCTGCCGGCGTCGATCAGGTCGCCGACGTCGACATTGCGGCGCGTGATGATGCCGGAGAAGGGCGCGACGATGCGCTTGAATCCTTCCAGTTGGCGCAGCCGCTGTTCGTTGGCCTGCGCCGCCGCCAGGTTGGCGGCCGCCTGCGCCGCGCTGCCGCGCTTTTCTTCCAGGTCCTGCTGCGAGACCACGTCCTTGCGGCGCAGGGCTTCCCACCGCGCCAGCGTGCTGTTGGCCAACGCCTGGGCGGCCTTGGCCTGTTCGCGCGCGGCGATGGCCTGCGACAGCTGCTGGTCGATTTCGGGCGTTTCGATCTCGGCCAGCAATTCGCCTTTTTCCACGCGGCTGCCGATGTCCTTGGTCCAGCGTTTCAGGTAGCCGCTGGCACGGGCCGACAGGGGCGCCTGCACGTAGCCCTGTAGGGTGCCGGGCAGGGCCAGCGACTGGCCGCTTTCCGGCGTGGTGGCCTGCGTGGTCTGCACATACTGTTTCGCGCGTTCCTGCGTGCCGCTTGCCAGTTCGTTGGAACTCTGGATGCGGCTGACCACCGTGCGCGCCGCGCCCAGGGCAAGCAGCAGCAGGACAATCAGCACCAGTAGCCGGGTGCGCCGCACGACCTGGTCGCGCTTGAGCAATTCCCCTGCGCCGGCCGCGCCCGGATCCAGGGGATGTATGCCCAATTCGTTGTGTCGTTGCTCCGACATGCTCAGATCTCCCGCCGCGCGGTATCGGGCGCCAGCGGCGGGATGTTGCCCGCGTCGGCGGCGCCGGCTTTGCGGCGTCCCAGTCGATGATGTACGCCGGCATAGACCACCGGCACGAAGAAAAGCGTGGATACCGTGGCGAACAGGAGTCCGCCGATCACGGCGCGGCCCAGCGGCGCATTCTGTTCGGCGCCTTCGCCCAGGCCCAGCGCCATGGGGATCATGCCGATGATCATGGCCAGCGCCGTCATCAGCACGGGGCGCAGGCGCGTCGCCCCCGCTTCCAGCGCGGCCGACAGCACGGGTGCGCCTTCCTCGCGCCGCTGGCGGGCGAAGGACACCAGCAGGATGCTGTTGGCGGTGGCCACGCCCATGGTCATGATGGCGCCGGTCAGCGCGGGCACGCTCAGCGTCGTGCCGGTGATGAACAGCATCCATGCGATGCCGGCCAGGGCCGCGGGCAGGGCGGTGATGATGATGAACGCATCGATCCACGACTGGAAGTTCACCACGATCAGCAGGTAGACCAGCACGATGGCCATCAGCAGGCCGACCCCCAGGCCCAGGAACGAGCTCTGCATGGTTTCCACCTGGCCCAGGATCTGCACCTGGCTGCCGCGCGGCAGCTTGTGGCGGATCTCATCGACCTGCCGCGACACCTGCGACGCGACGCTGGCCAGGTCCTTGCCCTGCACGCCGACGTAGACGTCGATGGCGTTCTGGATGTTGTAGCGCGACACCACCGCCGGCTGGCGCGACGGGCGGATGTCCACCAGGTTGCCCAGCAATTGCGTATTGCTGCCGCCGACGGCCCCGGGCGCGCCGACCGGCAGCGCCAGCAACTGGTCCATGCCGTCGATCTGGTACTGCGGCGCCTGCACCGCCACGTTGTAGACGATGCCGTTGCGCGGATTCAGCCAGAATGCCGGCGAGGTCTGGGTGCTGCCCGACAATGCGATCAGTACGCTCTGGCCGACGTTGGCCGCGCTCAGGCCGACCTGCTGCAGGCGGGTCCGGTCCATCACCATGTCCAGCGTGGGCAGGTCCAGGCGCTGGTGGATATGGGCATCGACCGCGCCCGGTATCTGCCGGATCCCGTTGACCAGTTCGCTCGCCAGGCGGGCATTGGCCTGCATGTCGGCGCCGGTGAACTTGACGTTGATGGCGGCCGGCAGGCCGAAGTTCAGGATCTGCGTGACGATATCGGCCGGCTGGAAGAAGAACTCCAGGCCGGGGAAGCGCTTGGGCAGTTCGGCGCGCAGCAGGGCGATGTAGTCGTCGGTCGGCGCATGGCCGTCGCGCAGCGACATCAGGATCTCGCCGTCCAGCGAGCCGAAGGTGCCGGCGTTGCTGTACGACAGGTTGATGCCGCTGTTGGGCACACCCAGGTTGTCCAGGATGGTCTCCAGGTCCTTGGGCGGTATCAGCTCGCGGATGTGGTTTTCGACCTCGTCGGCCAGGCGCGCGGTTTCCTCGATGCGCGTGCCGGTAGGCATGCGCACGTGCAGGCGGATCTGGCCGGCGTCGACGGTCGGAAAGAAATCGCGGCCCAGGAAGGGGTAGAGCAGGCAGGACAGCAGGCAGAAGCCCAGGAATACCGAGGCAAAGACCTTGCGCCGCGCCAATTGCGACGACAGCACCAGGGTATAGGCGCGACGCATGCGTTCGAAGCGCTGGTCGAAGGCGCGGTAGACGCGCTGCAGCGGGCTGGGCCGGGCGTCGGGATCTTCCTTGCCGTGGTTGCGCATCAGCAGCATCACCAGCGTGGGCACCAGCGTTCGCGACAGGATATAGGACGCCAGCATGGCGAACACGACCGCCTCGGCCAGGGGCACGAACAGGAAGCGCGCCACGCCGGACAGGAAGAACATCGGCACGAACACGATGCAGATGCACAGGGTCGAGACGAAGGCCGCGACGCCGATTTCGTTGGCCCCATCCAGGATCGCGGAATTCAGAGGTTTGCCGAGATGCATGTGGCGCTCGATGTTCTCGATCGTCACGATGGCCTGGTCCACCAGGATACCGACCGACAGGGCCAGTCCACCCAGCGTCATCAGGTTCAGGGTCTCGCCCAGCGCCTTGAGCACCAGGATCGAAGCCAGGATGGACAGCGGGATGGTCAGGGCGATGATTAGCGTGCTGCGCCAGTTACCCAGGAACAGCAGCACCATGGTGGCCGTCAGCAAGGCCGCGATCAGGGCTTCGATGACGACGCCCTTGACGGCGGCCTTCACGAACACCGACTGGTCGAACAGCGGCGTCAGCTTGATCTCCGGCGGCAGGGTCGCCACCACGCTGGGCAGCAGGTCGTACAGGTTGGACACGATGTCCAGCGTGGACGCGCCGCCGTTCTTCAGCACCGACAGCAGCACGCCCCGCACGCCGTCCTGGCGGACGATATTGGTCTGCGGGTTGTAGCCGTCGCGCACGTAGGCCACGTCGCGGACATAGGTCGTGGCGCCGCCGGGCACCGCGCGCACCGGCAGGTTGTTCAGCCCGGCGATGGTGTCCGGCGAGCTGTTCATCTTCACGTTGTATTCGGTTTCGCCGAACTTGGCGGTGCCCGACGGCAGGATCAGGTTCTGCGCGTTGATCGCGTTGACGACGTCGGACGGCGACAGCCCGCGAGCCTGCAAGGCTTGCAGGTCCAGGTCGACCGACACCACGCGGTTTTTGCCGCCATAGGGGAAGGGCACGGCCACGCCGGGGATGGTGATCAGGCGCGGCCGCAGGGTGTTGAGCGCCGCGTCGAACAGCGCCTGCTCCGGCATCGTCGGACTGGACAGCCCCAGCTGGATCACCGGGATGCTCGACGCCGAATACTTGATCACCAGCGGCGGCGTAATGCCGGGCGGGAGCTGCCGCACCTGGGTCTGCTCGGCCGCCACGACCTGCGCGATGGCGGTCTGGATATTGGCCGTGGGCTGAAAGAAGATCTTGATGACGCTGATGCCGGCCAGCGACGTGGATTCGATATGCTCGATGTCGCTGACGGTGGTCGTCAGGCTGCGTTCGTTCTGGGCGGCGATGCGCTGGCCCATTTCCTGGGCGGACAGGCCGTTGTAGTTCCAGATGATGCTGATGACCGGAATATTGATTTCCGGAAAGATATCCGTCGCCATACGCATGAGCGTGAATGGCGTGGCGAGCAGGATGAGCAGCGCCATCACGATGAACGTATAGGGGCGCCGCAAGGCCAATTGCACTACCGACACTGCGGGCCCCCAACGGATCGGACGATATGACTACGAAAAGTAACAGGTATTCTTAGGCATACCGGACCAAAGCGCAAGGCGGATAAACGCGGGGTTTGCCCTGATATCCGTCTTTTGAAGTAGCCGCGATGCCGGCCCGGCCTCGGCCGCGGCCAGTGGCCGAGGCGGCGGTGGGTTAAGCTCTCGCCTCGCTGGATACCCTGAACCGCTGCTTACCGCACCGCCCGACCCGACCATGCCCCTGCCGCCTCGATCCTTTATCGCCACAATTGAAGACCTGCGCAAGATCGCCGAAAGGCGCGTGCCGCGCATGTTCTACGACTACGCGGATTCCGGCTCCTGGACTGAATCGACCTATCGCGCCAACGAGGCCGATCTGCAGAAAATCCGCTTCCGCCAGCGCGTCGCGCGCAATATGGAAAACCGCAACATCGCCACGACGATGGCCGGCATCCCGGTCGCGATGCCGGTGGCCCTGGCGCCGACCGGGTTGACCGGCATGCAGCACGCGGACGGCGAGATCCTGGCCGCGCAGGCGGCGGAGGCCTTCGGCGTGCCGTTCACCCTGTCGACGATGAGCATCTGCTCCATCGAAGACGTGGCCGAGAACACCACCAAGCCGTTCTGGTTCCAGGTCTACATGTTGCGCGATCGCGACTTCATCGAACGCCTGATCGACCGCGCCAAGGCCGCCAACTGCTCGGCGCTCATGCTGACGCTGGACCTGCAGATCATGGGGCAGCGGCACAAGGACCTGCGCAACGGCCTCACCGCGCCGCCGCGCCTGACGCTGCGCAATATCCTGAACATGGCGGGCAAGCCAGCCTGGTGCTATCACATGCTGGGCACCAAGCGCCGCGCCTTCCGCAATATCGTCGGCCATGCCAAGGGCGTGGCCGATATGGCATCCCTGGCGTCATGGACTGCCGAACAGTTCGATCCGACCCTGAACTGGGACGACGTGGCCTGGATCAAGCGGCGCTGGGGCGGCAAGCTGATCCTGAAAGGCATCCTGGATGCCGAAGACGCGCGCCTGGCCATGGACAGCGGCGCCGATGCGCTGATCGTCAGCAACCACGGTGGCCGGCAGCTGGACGGCGCGATGTCGTCGATCAGCATGTTGCCGTCCATCGTCGATGCCGTGGGCGGCGCGATGGAAGTGTGGATGGACGGCGGCATACGTTCGGGCCAGGACATCCTGCGTGCCGTGGCGCTGGGCGCGCGCGGCACGCTGATCGGCCGCTCCTTCCTGTACGGCCTGGGCGCCGGCGGACGCGAAGGCGTGGCCAAGGCGCTGCAGATCCTGGCCAACGAACTGGATGTCACCATGGCCTTGTGCGGGCACCGCAACATCCACGACATCGATCGCGGGATCCTGATGCCCGGGACCTACCCGGGCAGCCAGTCTAGAGATGAGACTGCACGATAAAGTCGTACAGCCGCTGGGCGGCCGCCGAAAGCGCGCGCCCACGGCGCCGGATCAGGCCCAGCGTACGTGATATCGAAGGCTCAACCAGCGGCACGCTGACCAGCGTGGCGTGCCCCAGCTGCGGCATGCCCAGCTTGGGCACCACGCCCACGCCGACTCCGGCTTCCACCAGGCTGACCAGCGCGGGCACGTGCTGCACTTCGCAGAACCAGCGCGGCAGCGCCGCGGTATTGGCCAGCGCCTGATCGATCAGCATGCGGTTGCCGCTGCCCTGGGCGACGGTGACATAGTCGTGCGCGGCCAGCTCGGCCCAGCGTACCCTGCGCTTGCGCGCCAGCGGATGTTCGCGTGAACACGCCAGCACAAAGGGATCTTCGATCAGCGGTTCGAATTCGACGTCCGGCTCCTGCGTTCCGATATAGGTCAGGCCGAAGTCGGCTTCGCTGCGCGCCACCGTGGTCAGGATTTCGGCCGAGGTTTCGTCGCGTACGCGCAGGCGGATACGCGGGTACTCGTCGTGGTAGGCCTTGATGACGCGCGGCAGGAAGAACGCCACGGCGGACGGCACGCAGGCGATGGTGACTTCGCCCGACATGCGGTCGGCCAGGTCGCGCGTGCCCAGCAGCGCGCTTTCCAGTTCGTTCAGGACGTGGCGGGCCTTGTGGACGAAGCCGCGGCCGGCGGTGGTCAGCTCCAGCCGGCGCGTGGTGCGTTCGAACAGCCTGAGGCCCAGCGCGGTTTCCAGCTTTTCGATGCGCCGGCTCAGCGCGGATTGGGAAATGCACAGGACTTCCGCTGCGGCGCGGAAACTGCCGTGGTCGCTGGCGGCGACGAAGGCGCGCAGATCTGCCAGGTCGAAGTTCATAAATGCGTCAATCGCAATAATCCTAACAATCTTTGCACTTTACACGATTGTCCGGCTTCTTCATTCTTCGCGCATATTCAAAAATGCGCCGCCGCGCGATCCCGCGCGGACGGCCGGATAAGGAAGGAGCAGAGCATGACGACGACCGGCGCCGCCGGCGTGCCGCCATTGACCCGCCATGTGGCGGAATTCGTGGTCGGCACGCGCGAACAGGACATCCCCGACGAAGTCCGGCAACTGGGCAAGAAAGCCATCCTCGACGCCCTGGGCGTGGCGCTGCCGGGCGCGATATCGCAGCCCGGGCGAGTGCTGGCCGGGTATCTGCAGGATCTGGGATGCACGGGCCCGGCCACCATGCTGGGCACCGGCCTGAAGCTGTCGCCGCGCTTCGCGGCGCTGGCCAACGGCACCGCCATGCATGCCGACGACTACGACGACACCCTGCAGGCCGAAACCGGCCGCTTCCAGGGCGTGCACCCGACCGCGCCCGTGCTGTCCGCCGTGTTGGCCGCCGGCGAAGCGCGCGGCGCGACGGGCCGTGAGCTGTTGCTGGCCTACCAGATCGGCGTGGAGGTGGCCTGCCGCCTGTTCGACGCCACGCATGTCAACCACATCCTGCACGGCTTTCATGCCACCGCCACCTGCGGGATGCTGGGCGCGGCGGCGGCGGTCGGGCGTCTGTACGGCATGGACGCCGACGGCATCGCCACGACGCTGGGCATCGCGGCCAGCCAGGCGGGCGGCCTGCAGGAAAACTTCGGCCAGTCGGTCAAGCCCTTCCACGCGGGCCGCTCGGCGGAAGTCGGCATCTTCGCCGCCGATCTCCAGCAGCGCGGCTTTACGGCCTCGCCCATCATCCTGGAGGCCAAGCGCGGCTTTTTCCAGGCGCTGGGCGGCGGTTATGAGGCGCCTCGGCTGATGAACAAGCTGGGGCAGCCCTGGTCTTTCGTCGATCGCGGCATCTGGCTCAAGGCGTTTCCCACGGGCAGCCTGGGGCATCCGGCCATGACCAAGATGCTGGAGCTGGTCAAGCGCCATGACGTGCGCCCGGCGGATGTAAAGCGCGTCCGTGTCAAGACCAGCCAGAACATCCACCACACCTTGCTGCACCATCGTCCCACCACCGAACTGCAGGCCAAGTTCAGCCTGGAGTTCTGCCTGGCGGCGCTGTTGCTGGAGCGCAAGTGCGGCCTGAACCAGTTCCACGACGAATACGTCATGCGGCCGGATGTCCAGGCCGCCATCGCCAAGGTCGAATACACCACGTTCACGCCGGAGGAAGCCGCCCGCGAACATCACAACATCGTGACCTCGTATGTGGAGATCGAGCTGAACGACGGCACGCGCCACGGCGAACGCGTCGATGCGGGCAAGGGCAACAAGGCCAATCCCATGTCGGAGGACGAAGTGGCCGACAAATTCCGCGAATGCGCGGAATTCAGCCACTGGTCCGCGGCCCGGGCCGAACGGGCGATCGCGCTGGTGCGCGGCCTGGAAAACGTCAAGGACGTGCGGGAGATCACGCGCGAGCTGGCGGCGGGACCGAATTCATAACAACCCAACGGGTGCAAGGAGACAACCATGAATTTCGCAATTCGGGCGAAAGGCGCCCCTGTACGCGTCGTGCGGGTGCTGGCGTCCGCCATGGCCGCCATGGCCTTCGTCGGCGGCCTGGCCCATGCCGCGCCGGCCCATGCCGCGGATGAAGCCAAATGGCCCGCGCGGCCCATCCGCCTGGTGCTGCCATTCCCGCCGGGCGGCGGTACCGACACCCTGGCGCGCATCATGGCCCCCAAATTGAGCGACATCCTGGGCCAGCCCATCGTGGTCGACAACCGAGCCGGCGCATCGGGCAACATCGCCACCGACATCGTCGCCAAGGCCGATCCCGACGGCTATACGGTGTTGATGGGATTCAACACCGCGCTGACCATGAACCCGTCGCTGTACAAGAACCTGCCGTTCGACGTGCAGCGGGACTTCAAGCCGGTCACCATGCTGGCGGCCGCGCAATACGTGCTGGTGGTCAACCCGGCGCTGCCCGTGCATACGGTGCAGGAGCTGATCGCGCTGGCCAAGTCCAGGCCCGGGCAGCTGAATTATTCGTCCAGCGGCCCGGGCAGCCCCCTGCATCTGGCGGGGGAGCTGTTCAAGGCGCGCACGGGCACGGACATCGCCCACATCCCTTACAAGGGCGGCGGCCCGGCTACCATCGGCCTGCTGGGCGGCCAGGCCCAGCTGATGTTCGGCAGCGTTTCCGCCGTCATGCCGCACGTCAAGGAAGGCAAGCTGCGCGCGCTCGCGGTAACGGGCATGAAGCGTTCCGACGTCGCGCCGGACCTGCCGACCATGGACCAATCCGGATTGCCCGGCTTCAACGTGACGTCGTGGTACGGGCTGCTGGTGCCGGCGAAGACGCCGGATGCCATCGTGGCGAAGCTGGCCTCGGCGGCGCAGAAGGTCATCCAGCAACCCGACGTGCGCGACGCGATGGCCAAGCAGGGCCTGGAACTCAGCATCGATACGCCGCAGGAATTCGCGCAGACCATCAAGACCGAAACCGCGACCTGGGCGGACCTGATCCACAAGATGAATATCAAGGCGGAGTAGGGCGTGTGCCCGGCCTTCCATGCAATCCCACATAGGATAGTTCGATGAAGAACAACGAAGTCTCCGCTGTCATGCAGAAGCTCAGCCGGTACATCTCGGGCGCGGCATCGCGCAAGGTGCCGGCCAAGGTGGCGGACCGTGCCAAGCTGCACCTGGTCGACACCTTTGCCGCGATGATCTCCGGATCGCGGCTCCTGCCCGGCAAGAAGGCCATCGAGTACGTCAAGCCGCTGGGCGGTCGCGAAGAGGCCGGCGTGATTGGCACGCGCATCGTCACCACCGTGCAGAACGCCGCGCTGGCCAATGGCATGTTCGGCCACGCGGACGAAACCGACGACACGCATCCGCCATCGCTGACGCATCCCGGCACCAGCGTGGTTCCCGCCGCGCTTGCGGTCGCGGAGCGCGGCCGGCTGAGCGGCGAACAACTGCTGCGCGCCGTCGTGCTGGGTTACGACGTCTGCGCGCGCATGCTGCTGACCTTGAAGCCGATGCCCTACCTGCGTTCGGGCCACCACGCCGGCGCGACCGGGCAGCTTTTCGGCGCGGCCGCCGCGGCCGGCACGCTGCTGGCGCTGTCGCCGTTGCAGGCGCGGTACATGCTGTCGTACACGGGGCAGCAGACCGCGGGCCTGTACACCATGTTCCGCGATCCCGAACATATCGAAAAAGCCTATGCCATGGGCGGCATGCCGGCCCACAACGGCTTGCAGGCGGCGATGATGGCGGCGGCCGGGTGGACCGGGGTGGAGGACATCTTCTCCGGCGAACGGGATTTCTTCCACACGTTCGCGCCCGAGGCCTACGATCGCGAGGACCTGTCGCGCGACCTGGGCAAGAACTACGAGATGCTGCGCGCGTCGATCAAGCGCTGGCCGATCGGCGGGCCCATCCAGGGCCCCATGCACGTGCTGAACGATCTGATGGCGGAGCACGGCTTCGGCGCCGCCGACGTCGAGAAAGTGGTGGCCAACATGCCGGACAAGGAGCTGGAGATCGTCAACAACCGGCCCATGCCGGATATCTCGGTGCAGCATCTGCTGGCCGTCATGCTGCTGGATCGCAAGCTGACCTTCAAGTCGGCGCACGACTTCGACCGGATGAAGGATCCGCGGGTGCTGAAGATGCGTGACCGCGTGCACGCCGTCGGCGATCCGTCGCTGACCGACGTCCAACGCCGCTGGCGCTGCGTGATGGAGGTGCACCTGAAGGACGGCCGCGTGCTGCACGGCCAGACGATGGCGGCCAAGGGCAGTTTCGAGAATCCGCTGACCCCGGCGGAGGAAAACGAAAAAGCCATGGACCTGCTGGCGCCGGTGCTGGGCAAGGGCAGGGCGGTGGCGCTGCTGGACGCCTTGTGGAACATCGACAAGGTGAAGGACGCGCGGCAACTGCGCAAGCTGTACATGAAGTAGGCCTGGCCCAGGCCGGAAGCGGATTCCGGCCGACCAAGCGGGCCTGGCCGGAATCGGATTCCGGCCGTACGCAGGCCCTAGTCAGGCCCTAATCGCGACCGTGGACGCGGTCGATATGCCCCAGGTCGCGGGCGGGGTCGATCCGGTCGCGCACCAGCTGCTTGAGTACCTTGGCGTCCGGAAAGCCACCCTGTGCCTTCCGGTCCCATATCAGCGCGCCGTCGCAATGCACCTGGAAGATTCCCCCCGTGCCAGGGATCAGCGCGACTTCGCCCAGGTCCGTGCCGAAGGTGGATAAAAGCTCCTGCGCCATCCAGCCCGCGCGCAACAGCCAGTGGCATTGGGTGCAGTAGGTGATGGCCACACGGGCAGGGGCGGTCGCAGTCATACGGGATCTCCGGCTTGGGGCTGCAGCGCCTGGATCAGGGCGCGCGCGTAATTGGGCAGGGCCTCCAGCGTGCGGGCGCACAGCATCAAGCGCCTGTCGGCCCACGGTTCGTCCAGTATAAGCAGGCGCGTCTGGCCCCGGCGTGTCCACCTGCGGGCCGCCGATTCCGGCATGATCCCCAGGCCGGCGCCCTGGATCACCAGGCGCGCCACCGCGTCGAAGCCGTGCACGCGCACGCGCGCACGCAGCGACCGGCCGATGCGCGCGGCGTGATCGTCCAGGTAGATGCCCAGCGCGCTGGCGGCCGGCAGGCCGACGTGGTCGTGATCCAGCGTCTCATGGAAGCGGGCGCGTGCGCGGCGGCCCAGCGCGTGGCCGCGCGGTGCCAGCAGCACCAGCCGATCGCGCCGGAAAGGCGTGGCATACAGGCCGCCCAGGTCCAGGGCGTCGGAGACGATGCCCACGTCCGCCGTGCCCTCGCGCAGTTCGGGCAGGATGCGATGGCTGGGGTGTTCCTGCAGGTCCACGTCGATGCTCGGATGCCGCAGCAGGAAAACGCCCAGGGGCTCCGGCAGGTGTTCCGTCACCGCGGACGTATTGCAAAGCAGCCGCACGCGTCCCTTGAAACCGCTGGCGTAGTCGCCCAGGTCTTCCTGCATGCGGTCCACGTGCTGCAGCAGGCTGCGCGCATGGTAGGCCAGGGCCTGGCCCGCCGCCGTGGCCTGGACGCCGCGCCTGCCGCGTGTCAGCAAGGGTGTGCCGAGCGATGCTTCGAGCCCGCGCAGGCGTGCGCTTGCCGACGCGAGCGCCAGATGCGTGCGCGTCGCGCCGGCCGTGATGCTGCCGCTTTCGGTGGTGTTCAGGAATAGCCTGAGGTCGGTCAGGTCGAAGCGCATGGGTGGGCTCGGCAGGTCGGGCGCGCGGCCGATGTGGCTACGCGCGGGCATTACGCGCGATTTCTCGGGAGTCCGCGGGCCTCCGCGGGGCCGTTTTGTTCCGCTGGCGGATCCTGCCTACGGTACAGCCGAAGGCAGCCTCAGTGTAATACCGCTTTCCGCGCATCGCGCCGGCGGGCATCATGCCCGGCATGGCTACCTTGTTCGATTTTTACCGCGATGGCGGGACTGCGTTGATTCTGCTGGTGATGGCCAGCTTTGCCGTGGCCGGTCTGGTCAAGGGCGTGATCGGGCTGGGCCTGCCCACGGTGTCCATCGCGATGCTGAGCGTGGCTATGGCGCCGCCGCAGGCTGCGGCCCTGCTGATCATCCCGTCCATGGTGACCAATGTCTGGCAGCTGGCCGCCGGCGGACGGTTTCTTTATCTGCTGCGGCGTCTCTGGACCATGCTGGCGGGGGTGTTCGTGGGAACCTGGCTGGCGGGCGTCTGGCTGGCCGGCCGGGAAACCGCCTGGGCGGGCCACGCCCTGGGCGCGGCGCTGCTGGTGTATGCCGCCATCGGCTTGAGCGCCGTGCGCCTGCACGTGCCGCACGATGCGCAGCGCTGGGCCGGGCCGGTCGTGGGCGCAACCACCGGCGCGATCACGTCGGTGACCGGCGTCTTCGTGATCCCCGCCGTGCCTTACCTGCAGGCACTGGGACTGGACCGCGACGCGCTGGTGCAGGCCATGGGCCTGGCCTTCACCGCATCGACCATCGCGCTCGCCGGCGACCTGATCCATGGCGGGCAGCTCGGCGGGCGCGAAGCCTGGGCGTCGCTGCTGGCGCTGGTGCCGGCGCTGCTGGGCATGCTGGCCGGCCAGTGGCTGCGGCACCGCGTCAGCGCCACGGTGTTCCGCCGCTGCTTTTTCGCCGGCGTCGGTGCCTTGGGCCTGCATTTGCTGCTGGCCTAGGCGGGGGACTTCATCGGTAGGCTAAAGTCTGAGGATGTCGCGGCGCGGGCCGCGGCACCGCATCACGACGGAGGCCCGGATGAACGACGATTACGCGCTGCTGACTCCCCAGGAAATGGCAGCCGCCGACCAGGCGGCGATGCTGGCCGGGCATGCCGGGACCACGCTCATGGAAAACGCCGGCGCGGCGGTGGCGCGGGCGGTGCGCGCCCGCTGGGCACCTCGTCCGGTGGCCGTGCTGTGCGGGCCGGGCAACAACGGCGGCGACGGTTTCGTCGCCGCCCGCTATCTGGCGGCCGCCGGCTGGCCGGTCACCGTCGCCTTGCTAGGCACCGTGCAGGCCTTGAAGGGCGATGCCGCCCATCATGCCGCGTTGTGGCCCGGCGATGTGCTTCCCCTGTCGCCCTCGGTGCTGGAAGGCGCGGCACTCGTCATCGATGCGATATTCGGCGCCGGCCTGGCGCGGCCGGTCGACGGCCTGGCGGCGGCCACCTTGCAGGCGGCGCAGGAGCGCGGGCTGCCTGTCTGCGCGGTCGATACGCCCAGCGGCGTGGACGGGGGCACCGGCGCCGTGCGCGGCACGGCCGTGCCGGCGGCCTGCACCGTCACCTTCTTTCGCAAGAAGCCCGGCCACCTGCTGCTGCCGGGGCGCGCGCTGTGCGGAGAGCTGATCGTGGCCGACATCGGCATTCCGCCGTCGGTGCTGGAGACGATACAACCGCGGGTCCACGAAAACGCGCCCGCCGACTGGCTGCGGCGTTTTCCCTGGCCGCGCCTGGATGGCCACAAGTATGCGCGCGGCCATGCCGTCGTCATGGGTGGGGACGTGATGACCGGCGCGGCGCGGCTGTCCGCGCTGGCGGCGGCCCGCATCGGCGCGGGCCTGGTGACGGTGGCGGCGCCCACTCCCGCGTGGACGGTCTATGCGGCGGCGCTGACCAGCATCATGGTGCAGCCCGTGGCGGACGAGGCCGCCTTCCAGGAGCTCTTGACGGACAGCCGCAAGAACGCCATCGCCATCGGTCCCGGCGCGGGCATATCCGACCTCACGCGCGCGCACGTGCAGGCCGCGCTGGCCACGCGGCGCGCCGTGGTGCTGGACGCCGACGCGCTGACGGCCTTCACCGACAAGTCCGGCACGCTTTTCCACGCCATACGCGGACCCTGCGTGTTGACGCCGCACGAAGGCGAATTCGGCCGCCTGTTCGATCGCGCCGGCGACAAGCTGGCCAGTGCCCTGCGCGCCGCCCAGCGCAGCAGCGCCGTCGTATTGCTGAAGGGGGCCGACACCGTCATCGCGGCCCCGGACGGACGCGTCGCCATCAACGCCAATGCGCCGCCGGATCTGGCTACCGGCGGTAGCGGCGACGTACTCACAGGGATGATCACCGGCCTGCTCGCCCAGGGGATGGAAGCGTTCGACGCCGCATGCGCGGCCGCCTGGATACACGGCGCCGCGGCCACGGCGCATGGTCCTGGTCTGATTGCGGAAGACCTGCCCGCGCTGATTCCCGGCGTGCTGCGCGGACTCAAGGAAGCAGGGGACCCCGAGCGCAACGCGCGGGGGCGGCCCGTGTGACGGCGAAGCCCACAAGAAGAACCAGGCAAGTAAAACCCGACAAGGAAAACCTGACGTGCAGACTGCGATTACCCGCTTGCTCGGCATCGAGCATCCCATCGTGCAGGGCGGCATGCAGTGGGTCGGCCGCGCCGAACTCGTATCGGCCGTATCCAATGCCGGCGCGCTCGGCGTGCTGACTGCGCTGACCCAACCCACGCCCGAGGCCCTGCATGACGAAATACGCCGTACGCGGTCGATGACGGATCGCCCATTCGCGGTGAACCTGACCATCCTGCCCACGCTCAAGCCGGTACCCTACGAGGCCTACCGGGACGTCATCATCGAAAGCGGCATCAAGATCGTCGAGACCGCCGGCAACAACCCGGCGGCCCACATGCCGGCCTTCAAGGCCGCCGGCATCAAGGTCATCCACAAGTGCACGACGCCGCGCCATGCGGTCAAGGCCGAACAGATCGGCGCGGACGCGGTCAGCATCGATGGCTTCGAATGCGCGGGGCACGTGGGCGAGTCGGACCTGCCGGGGCTCATCCTCATTCCGGCGACGGTGGCGCGGCTGCGCATACCCGTCATCGCGTCGGGCGGCTTCGGCGATGCGCGCGGCCTGGTGGCCGCCCTGGCGCTGGGCGCCGAGGGCATCAATATGGGCACGCGGTTCATGTGCACGCAGGAGTCGCCGGTGCACGAGAATATCAAGCGGGCCATCGTGGAAAACAGCGAGACCGATACCTGCCTGATTCTGCGCAGCCTGCGCAACAGCAACCGCGTGGCGCGATCCGCCCTGGCGCAGAGCGTCATCGACATGGAAAGGGCCGGGGCGGGCATCGACCAGATCGGGCCCAGGATCGCGGGCGCCAAGGGCCGGCGTGTCTATGAAGAAGGCGATACCGAAGCCGGCATCTGGACCGTCGGCATGGTGCAGGGCCTGATCGACGACATTCCCACCTGCGCGGCGCTCATACAGCGCATCATGGCCGAAGCCGAAAGCCTGGTGCGAGACCGCTTGTGCGGGTTGGTCGGCTGACCGCCGCGATACATGCAACCGTGGCGCGCCGATGGCAACCCAAGCCCTCGCGAAACGCTAATCAAGGAGATGACGTGATTCCATCCGAAACCGCCGTGGCCAACCCGGCGCCCGCCGCCGACCCATGCCTGCGCCAAGTACGCCGCGGCGGCGTGCTGGTATTGACGCTGGACAGGCCTGAACGCCGCAACGCCTTGAGCCTGCCGCTGTACGAGAGCCTGCTGGTGGCCTTGCAGGCGGCCGCGCGCGACGACGAAATCGGCGCCGTCGTGCTGACGGGCGCGGGTCCGTCGTTCTGCGCCGGCGGCGACGTCGTGCGGATGGCCAGCAACGTGGGTGCGCCGCCCGCGCCGTTCGAAGTCCGCTTGCGCGATCTGCGCCGCCGCACCGGCATCAGCGAATTGCTTCACGCCATGCCCAAGCCGACCATCGCCATGATCCGCGGCCATGCGATAGGCGCGGGCCTGAGCCTGGCCCTGGCCTGCGACATGCGCTACGCGGACACGACCGCCCGCCTGCGGACCGGCTTCGTCGACGTCGGGCTGTCGGGCGACTTCGGCGCGCATTACTTCCTGCCGCGCCTCGTCGGCGCCGCCAAGGCTCGCGAACTTTTGCTGACCTCACCCATGCTGGACGCGCCAGCGGCTGCGGCGCTGGGGCTGCTCAATGGCGTCTTCGAACCGGACGGATTGGAAACCGCCGTCATGGACACCGCCACCCGACTCGCACAGGGCCCGCGCGCCGCGATCGCCCACATCAAGGACAACCTGAACGAAGCCGCCCATCTGCGCCTGGACGAAGTCCTGGACCGCGAATGCTGGCGGCAGCTTCGCTGCATGGAAACGCCCGATCACCACGAAGCCGCCCGCGCATTCGCCGAAAAGCGCCCACCGCGCTTCGCCTAGCAGATGCGTGGGCTCAAGGCCGGGTGCCGCCGGCGTAGGCCTGGGTGGCGCGTGGGGCGGGGGTAGGCGTTTGCGCGGTCGGATAGTGTTGTTCCGCGCCGCTGGGCAAGGCGGCCACCATGGGGGCGCGCATCCATGCCGCGATGTCGCGCCAGACGATCTCGGCCTGCAGGTCTCTCAGCAGCATGTGGTAGCCGTCGCTGTAAAGCGCGACGCGTGGACGCGCGTCGATGGGGGCGTTCTCGATGCGGTGGAGGGTTTCGGTGACTACTTTGTCCGGCAGCACCTGTTCGTGCCGCCCGAACAGCACCAGCAGCGGAACGTTCGGCGGGATCGCGGGCAGGGCGTCTTCGGCGTTGCTCATCAGGTCCACCAGCCCTTTCAACGCATCGATGCGCGTGCGCTTGATGACCAGCGGGTCATTGCCCAATGCGCGCAGCATCTCGATGTTGTCGGACGGCATGATCTTCAGGCCGCGCGGTGGCTCGACTTCCATGCCCGGCACGGTGTTGTAGCCCAGCCATAAGGTGAAGCGGTAGAACGGATTCATGACCTCCCGGCCCCACATGGCGGGGGCCGACAGGATGGCGCCGGCGATATGCGTGGACAGCGGCGCGCGCTGTCCCATGGCCGGCGGACCGCCCAGCGCGGACGCCACCACCGCGCCGCCCATGCTCTCGCCCAACACGTATACCGGCACGCCGGGATGCGCGGCGGACACCGCGGCGACGGCGGCGTTCAGGTCGGCGACCATGGTGGCGGTATCCGCCCAGATACCCGGCCTGGGACCGGCGCCGAAACCGCGCTGGTCATAGGCATAGGTCACGATGCCCTGTCCCGCCCAGTAGCGGGCGGCCTGGTCGAAGGCATTGGAATAGTCGTTCATCCCGTGCAGCGCCACGATGGCCGCCCATGGCGTCTGGGACGGCTGCCAGCTGCGCAAGGGCAGGTGCGCCCCATCGACGGACACCAGGGTGTCGCCGTCGATCGCCGGCGTGGCGCTGGCCGGGCCCATGGGCTGGAAGCTGGTGCTGCAGGCCGCCAGCGCCAGCGTGGCCAGCACGCAGGCGCCCCGCAGCCAGCGGCGCGCGCGCGGATGCGGGCGGCTGGGTGGCGAGGCTGGCGGGCGGGCAATCGGCATGGTGGATAACCTGATTCGGCGTGGGCGGGTGGCGGCGAGCGAGGGATACACGCACGCGACGCCACATCGGCAACGAAGTCGATTCTAAAAGACAGCAATGGCGCCGCGAGCGCCAACCCCCGGCCGGCGGCGTTGAATCTGGCGTACTATATCGCCCGTCGTATACCGCTGAACATAACGATGGGAGTTCCAATGAAGCTGCGTATGATCCCCTTGGCCCTTGGGCTGTGCGCCGCGCTGGCCGGTACGATGGCCCACGCCGCCGAAGTCCAGGTCGCCGTGGCGGCCAACTTCACCGCGCCGATGAAGGCGATCGCCGATGCATTCCAGAAAAAGACCGGCGATACGGTCGTCGCGGCCTATGGCGCCACCGGCCAGTTCTACGCCCAGATCAAGAACGGCGCTCCCTTCGAGGTATTCCTGGCGGCCGATGACAGCACGCCCGCCAGGCTGGACCAGGAAAAGAGTACCGTGCCCGGCACCCGCTTCACCTACGCCATAGGCGCGCTGGCGCTCTGGTCAGCCAGGGAAGGCTACGTCGACAAGGATGGCAAGGTCCTGAAACAGGGCGGTTTCGCGCACCTGTCCATCGCCAACCCCAAGGCGGCGCCCTATGGGCTGGCCGCCATCCAGACACTGGAAAAACTGGGGCTGCTGGAGACGCTGCGGCCCAGGATCGTCGAAGGCCAGAACATCAGCCAGGCGCAGCAGTTCGTCGCCAGCGGGAATGCCGAGCTGGGCTTCGTCGCCCTGTCCCAGGTCTACAAGGACGGCAAGCTGACGGGCGGATCCGCCTGGGTCGTCCCGGAATCCCTGCACGAGCCGATCCGCCAGGACGCGGTCATCCTGGCCAAGGGGAAGGACAATCCCGCGGCGCGGGCCTTCGTCGATTTCCTGAAAGGCCCGGAGGCTGAGAAAATCATCCTTTCCTTCGGCTACAAGCGCTAAGACGATACATCCATGCTGACGAGCGAGGACGCCGCCGCCATCTGGCTGACGCTGAAGCTGGCGGCGCTGACCACCTGCCTGCTGCTGGTCATCGGCACGCCCATCGCCTGGTGGCTGGCGCGCACTTCGTCGCGCTGGCGCGGCCCGGTCAGCGCGGTGGTCGCGCTGCCGCTGGTGCTGCCGCCCACGGTGATCGGCTTTTACCTGCTGCTCGCGATGGGACCGAACGGCTATGTCGGCAAGCTGACCCAGGCCCTGGGCATCGGCACCCTGCCTTTCAGCTTTGCCGGCCTGGTGGTGGGATCGCTGGTGTATTCGCTGCCCTTCGTGGTCCAACCCCTGCACAATGCCTTCGGCGCGGTCGGCCGTTGGCCCCTGGAAGCCGCCGCCACGTTGCGTGCGGGTGCCTGGGACCGTTTCGTGACCGTGGCGCTGCCCCTGGCGCGTCCAGGCTACCTGACCGCCGCCGTGCTGGGCTTCGCCCACACCGTGGGCGAATTCGGCGTGGTGCTGATGATAGGCGGCAATATTCCCGGCCGCACCCGCGTGGTCTCGGTACAGATCTACGACCACGTCGAAGCCCTGGAATACGGCCGCGCGCACATCCTGGCGGCCGGGATGGTGGTGCTTTCCTTCCTGATCCTGCTGTTGCTTTACGCACGGCGCCGCGATCCCTGGAGCAGGGCGTGAGCGCGTCGACAGAACTGGACTCGCGGCCGGCAGGGCAGGGCGTGCGGCCGGCGGACGCCGGGCCGGCCATCACCCACGCGGGCGCCGGGCGGACGATCGAAGCACGATTCCGCCTGCGTCATGGCGATTTCGACCTGGACGTGGCCCTGAGCCTGCCAGGCAGCGGCGTGACGGCGCTGTTCGGTCCCTCGGGCTCGGGCAAGACCACGCTGCTGCGATGCATCGCCGGATTGGAAAACGCCGATCCCGGCTTTCTGAGCGTCAACGGCGACGTATGGCTGGACTCTTCGCGCCGGCACGCGCTGCCGCCGCATCGGCGGCCGTTGGGCTACGTATTCCAGGACGCGTATCTATTCCCGCACCTGGATGTGCGGGCCAATCTGTACTACGGCTACAAGCGCGTGGCGCCGGCGGACCGCCGCATACAGCCCGACGACGCAATCGCGCTGCTGGGTATCGGGCATCTGTTGTCTCGCATGCCTGGCGGGCTGTCGGGCGGCGAACGCCAGCGGGTGGGCATGGCCCGCGCGCTGTTGACCAGCCCCCGGCTGCTGCTGATGGACGAACCCCTGGCCGCGCTGGACGACCGTCGCAAGCAGGAGATCCTGCCCTACCTGGAACGCCTGCACGATGAGCTGGACATTCCGGTGATCTACGTCAGCCACGCCGCGCAGGAGGTCGCCCGCCTGGCGGACCACGTGGTCCTGATGGACAACGGCCGTGTCGTGTCCAGCGGGCCGATCGGGGAAACGCTGGCCGACCTGGGCCTGCCGCCGGCGCGCGGCGAGGATGCGTCGGTCGTGGTGCAGGGCGTCGTCGCGGATTACGACGAAAGCTACCGGCTGCTGTCGGTTGCCTTGCCCGGCAGCCGCTCCACCTTGCGGGCCGTGCACGCCGCCGCGCCAGCGGGGCGGCGCATGCGCCTGGTGGTCAAGGCGCGCGACGTCAGCCTGGCGCTGACCCGGCAGGACGACGGCAGCATGCTCAACATCCTGCCGGTCACCGTACAGGGCAGCACCCCAGCCGACAACCCGGCCCACGTGATGGTGCGCCTGGACGCGGATGGCACGCCATTGCTGGCGCGTGTCACCCGCTATTCGCACGACCGTCTGCAGGTCACCCCCGGCCTGCGCCTGTGGGCGCAGATCAAGGCCGTTTCGCTGCTGGTTTGAGGAGACGTTAAAATCCGCCCGGATTAATACTTTCGGCGTCATGCCCCCGGATTCGTGGATCCCATCCAGGTCAGCATCGTTATGCCGGTGTACAACTGCGCCGCCTTCCTGCCGGCATCGCTGGATTCCTTGCTGAGCCAGCGCGGGTTGTCATTGGAAATCATCGCAGTCAATGACGGTTCTTCCGACGACAGTCTTGCCGTGCTGCGCGAACGGGCGCGGGCGGATGCGCGCCTGCGCGTCATCGACCAGGCGAACCAGGGGCCGTCGGTGGCCCGCAATGCCGGATTGCAGGCGGCGCGCGGCGAGTGGATCGTCTTCGCCGACGCCGACGACTGGGTCACCCCGGATACCTTGCGGGAATGGCACGACCTGGCGCGGTCCGGCGACGTCGACGTTCTGATCGGCAACGGCTACCGTTTCGCCACCGAGCCCTTGGTGCCCACCAAGGGCCCACTGCTGCAGCGCCAGCGCTGGGACGAAGTCATGTCCGGCCCGGACTGGATCGTCCATTGCACCAGCCAGGGGGAATGGCCTCACTATGTCTGGTTGCAACTGATCCGGCGTTCATTGATCGAACAGCATGGATTGCGTTTCACGCCGGCCCTGCTGCACGAGGACATACTCTGGACGCTGCATCTGGCGCTGGCGGCCCGGCGCGTGGGCTTCGCGCGCAGGCCCGCGTATGCCTATCGCCTCAATCCGGATTCCATCGTTCGTTCCCCATCCCAGACGTCGCTGGCGCGTCGGGCGCAGAGCTACGTCCACATACTGAAGGCGCTGGTCGACTGCGCGGGCGCCGTGCGTGGCAACGCGGCGCTGCGGCGTGCGCTGTTGCGGCACGCCAATGTGGAATGCACGCATCTGGAAAGCATCCTGCGCAAGGAAATGCATGGCGGGCCCTTGCGCCGCGACGTGGCCCGCCGCCTGCATGAAATGAAGATCTGGCGCGCGCTGTGGCGGGGCGCCAGCGGTGTCAGGCAGCATCGGCGCCTGGTCCGCTGCTACCTGACCGTCGCGCGCTATCGCCGATGAAGTATCCTGCGGCGATGGCGACTTCATCGACCCCCAAGATGCCGAACTCCACCGCGTCCGCCGACCGGGTCCCCGAACGGGTCCCCGAACGGGTCCCCGAACGGGTCCCCGAATGGGTCCCCGAACGGGTAGATGTACGGTTTCGCCTGCGCGTCCGCAAGGGCGAGCTGCTGGCGATCGGGCCGGGCAAGGTTGCGCTGCTGGAGGCCATCGCCGAGCATGGATCGATATCCGCCGCGGCGCGCAGCCTGGGGATGTCGTATCGCCGGGCGTGGCTGCTGATCGATGAATTGAATCGTGCCCTGGCCGAGCCAGCGACGGAATCCGGCCCCGGCGGCGCCAGTGGCGGCGGCAGCACCCTGACGCCGGTGGGCCAGCGCATCATCGCCTTGTACCGGGGCATAGAGACGCGTGCCCGGGACGCCTGCCAGGACCAGATCCGGGAACTGACGTCGCTGTTGAGCCTGGACCCGGCATCGGACTCCGCCTGAAACACATGGACAGGGCGGGGCGGGATGCGCGCGGTGCCGTCGCGTTCACTTCCTGCGTGACCTTCGTCCGGTCGCGCCGGCATGGGTGTCGATCTGCGCCACCGCGGCGCTGAACAGGTCGATGAAGCGCTGGCCCGGATCCGACAGCACCGATCCCCGCCGCGTGACCAGGTTCAGCGAACGCCGCACCACGGGATCGCGCAGCGGCGTGAGCAGCATGTCATGCGCGGCGGCGGCCGGCCGTATGCTGGTCGGCACGATGGCCACGCCCAGGTCCTTGCCTGCCAACGCCAGCGCGGTAATGGTATTGGTCGCCTCGTACGCCGGCCGCAGCGCCTGGCCCGCCCCCATGAATACGTTCTCGGTCAGCGTGCGCACCGTGCTGCCCACGGTCAAGGTGATGATGGGTTCGGACAGGATGTCCTTCCAGCGCACGATGCGTTTACGCGCCAGCGCGTGTCCCGGCGGGAAGGCCACCGCCAGCGTGTCCTCGGTCAAGGCCTGGCTGTCCAGCTCGCTGTTCTTTTGTATGCCGAACCCCAGGCCGAAGTCGATTTCGCGCGCGTAGATGCGGCCGATGATCTCCTCATTCACGCACTCGCGGAATACCACCGACACACGCGGGAAATCGTCGCGGAAGGCCTTCAGTACTTCCGGCAGCACCGTTCCCGCCAGTTGCGGCGCCAGGCCCAGTGAAATGCGCCCCGCCTGGTCCGCGGCCAGGCCGCGCCCGCAGGCCAGCACGGCCTGCGCATCCGCCAGCATGCGTTCGGCGATGGGCAGCACCTGGCTGCCCGCCGGCGTCAGGGCCACGCTGCGCGTGGTGCGCTCGACCAGCCGCGTATCCAGCCGTTCTTCCAGCCGCCTGATCAGGATGCTCAATCCGGCCTGCGTCAGATGCAGCTGATCCGCGGCCCGGGAAAACCCGCCCAGGCGCGCGAGCAGCACGAAGGCTTCCAATTGGCGCAGGTTCAGATTCATAAAATTCTGCAATGAGTGGATAGTTGACTGTTATTTTACTTATCAACCACGGCGCATGACACTGTCGCATCGCTTCCACGTGCAGGGCCAAGGACATGGGTTACACCGCTATCGAGAAGGTACTGGCACGGACCTCGGGTAAACCCGGCGTTCGTGCGGGCGATCTGGTTTACCCGGAGCCCGACATGGTGATGATCCACGACGGCCTGGTGAAGGAAGCCAAGGTCGAACTGGACCGCATCGGCATCGGCCGCGTCATGCAGCCGCAGAAGGTCATGATGGTCAGCGACCACGACGTGGTCTACGGCAGCGACCGGGCCGCCGAGCGCGGCGCCTTCAATCGCAAGGCGGCGGCGCAGTGGGGCGTGGGCAACTTCTATGACGCCGGGCGCGGCGGCCACGGCCATATCTTCCCGATGGAAGACGGCAAGGTCCTGCCCGGCATGTTCTATTTCGACAACGACACCCACGCCACCAATGCCGGCGCCGTCGGCGCCTTCGGCATGCGGGTGGGCAACGAAATCTCGCGCGTGCTGGCCACCGGCACGACCTGGGTGGAAGTCCCGCGCACGGTGCTGCTGGAATTGCGCGGCCGGCTGGCCGATGGCGTCATGGCGCGCGATATCGGTTTCTTCCTGGCGCGCCAGGTCAAGCGCAAGGTGCTGGATATCGACCTGGACTACCGTGTCGTCGAATACGCCGGCGACCTCGATGCCTTCGGCTTCGGCGCGCGCGTGGCCCTGTGCAGCACGCCCACGGAAATGCGCGCGGCCGGCGTTTTCGTGCCGCCGTCGGAGGCCATGCTGGCCTACTGCCGCCGGCACGCGCAGCGCGACTTCGAGCCCGTGTACAGCGATCCCGACGCGGAATACGAATCGCGGCACCTGATCGAGCTGGCGCATATCGCGCCCCAGGTCTCCTTGCCGGGCAACGTCGGCAATGCGGTCGACGTGGGCGAAGCCGCGGGCACGCGCATCGACCATGCCTTCATCGGATCCTGTGGTTCCGGCACCTACGAAGACATGCTGCGCGCGGCCAGCATGCTCAAGGGCCGGCGTATCGCCGATCACGTCAGGCTGTTCATCGTGCCCGGCACCGAGAAGTCCACCCGCCGGCTGGCGGAAGAGGGCGTCATGCAGGTCTTGCTGGACGCCGGCGCGATGCTGCTGCCGGCCGGCTGCGGCCCCTGCAACGATGCGGTGGTCGGGCCGCTGGCGGCGGGCGAAGCCTCCATATCGACCGCCACGAACAACAACGCGGGACGCTTCGGGCCTGCCGACGCGCGCCTGTACCTGGGCAATCCGGCCACGGTGGCGGCGTCGGCGGTGGCCGGCTGTATCGCCGATCCGCGCGGCCTGGATGCCGATGCCGACCTGTGTCGCCGTAGCGAGGCCGCCTATGAATGACTATCAATGGGTCCTGCGTGGCCGCTGCTACAAGCTGGGCGACGATGTGCCGCATCCCGGCGGAGTCATTCCCGCGCGCTTCATCACGGCGCGCGAGATGGATCCGGCGGTATTGACGCCGCATCTGTTCGCGGAGACGGATCCGGGTTTCGTGCAACGATGCCGTCCGGGCGACATCATCGTCACCGGCCGCAATTTCGGCATGGGGCCCAAGGGCAATGGCTATGTCGCGATGCAGGCCCTGGGCCTGGGCCTGGTGTGCGCATCGATGTCCGTGCAGGCGTACCGCGCGGCGATCAGCACCGGCCTCCGCGTGCTGAACCATTGCCCCGACATCACGGCGTACTGCGAGACGGGCGACGAGCTGGAAGTGGATTTCCTGAATGGGACGTTCACCAACCACACGCAGTCGCTGACCCGCCAGTTGCCGCCGGTGCCCGAAGCGCTGCGCGAACTGCTGGCCTACGGGGGCAACGAAGGCTGGCTCAAGCATTGGTGGACGACGCGTCAGGACGCGCCCGCCGCCGCGGGGCGGCGCTAGCGGCAGTATCGGATCGGTGATCCACGCCAGCCGGCGGATGGGTCACCCGCGAGAACAAGGATCCGCGCCCATGGGCGCGGACAGTCCACCGGGAAGAGGGTGGAGACGACATAAGCATAGGTACCGGCGGACAAGTATGCACGGACCGATGCGGGGAACCGCCACGCGCTCAGGCAGGTAGCGTGGGGGTACTGTGTTCAATCGTCACAGGAGTGGCGTCGTGCCTTGCCGGTGCGCGCCTTGTTGCCATCATGTCCATATCTCGATCGCGTTTCCTGCGCGGAGCGCTGGCTTGTGCCGTCCTCTGCGCGTCGTCCACCATGGTGCGGGCGGCGGATACCTATCCCAATGGTCCCATCCGGTTCGTGGTGCCGGCCACGGCCGGCGGCACCACCGATGTGCTGGCGCGCGTCGTCGCGCAGCACATGACGCAATCGTGGGGCGTTCCCGTGATCGTGGAGAACCGCGCCGGGGCGGGCGGCGTCATCGGCGCCTCATACGTCATTTCCAGCAAGCCCGACGGCCAGACCGTGCTGGTCGCGCCCAGCGCCTTCGGCGTGCGGTCCGCGCTGGACAGGCGGTTGCCCTACGATCCCTTGAAGGATCTTGCCGGCGTGGGTCTGATGGCGCGCTCGCCCAGCTTCCTGGTGGTATCGCCCAGCCTGGGCGTGAAGTCGCTGGCGGAGCTGGCGGCCTATGCGAAGGCGCGCCCCGATGGCGTTGCCTATGGTTCCGCGGGGGCCGGCAGCACCGGGCACCTGCATGCGGCGCAATTCGCGGCGGTGTATGGATTTTCGGGCGTGCACGTGCCGTATCGCGGCACCCCGGAAGCCGTGACGGACGTCATGCAGAACCGAGTGCAGTATGCCTTCGCGCCCGGCCCCAATGCCTTGCCGCTGGCGCGCGACGGCCGCCTGCTGGTCCTGGGCGCGACGTCCGCCGAAGGCCAGAAGTTCCTGCCGGGCGTGGCCGTGGTCAACAAGCCCGGCATGGACGGCGTCAACGCCGACGATTGGTTCGGCGCCCTGGTGCCCGGCAAGACGCCGATGGATGTGCGGCAGAAGCTCAGCGCCGAAATCGCGCGGATCCTGGCCTTGCCGGACGTGCGCAAGCGTCTGAACGATCTGGGGGCCGAACCGGTGTCCAGCACGCCCGAGCAATTCGACGCGCTGCTCAAGGGCTACGTCGTGTCGATACGCAAGCTCGGCGAAGAGATGAATATCTCGCTGGAGTAGTCGTCTGCCGGCGGCAGCGGCAGGGCCGCCGCTGCCGGGAACCCGCGACACCGGTCAGTGGTGATGGTCGTCGTGGTGCCAGTGGTTGTCATGATGATCGTGATGATCGTCATGGTGCACCACCACCACCGGGCGGCGGTCATGCCCCCATTCGTTGTGGCCGCGATAGACCACGGGCGGCGGGGCGACGTATACGGGGCGCGGGGCAACCACGACCGGCGGCGGCGCGGTATAGACAGGCGTGCCGATGCCCAGGTTGATGCTGAGCTGGGCCTGGGCCGCGGGCACCGCGGCCGCCGCGGCAAGGCCGGCCAGCGTGGCCAGGATGGCGCGTTTCATGGGACGGTCCTCCGGCAACGGTCAGCCCTGGCTGGGGGCGGGGGCAGCCTTGTGCTGCTGTTTGCGCGCCGCGTGGCGCTCATGCGATTCGGCGAACACCTTGTCGGCGTTCTTCTTCTGGTCGTCCGGCATGGCGTTGTACAGCGGAGCGAAGACGGCAGCCAGTTTCTTCACGCCATCGGAATTGGCCTGCGTGATTTGGGCATAGGAGTCCAGGTCCTCGAGCGCGGACATGGTGTCGCGGTCCTCGCGCTTGGAAATCAACTGGTCGATCTGGGCGGCGTTATCGCGCATGGTCTGCGCGACGACCGACCATTGCTGTTCTTCGGCCGAGGTGATCTTCAGTTGGTCGTGCAGCTGCTTGATGTGCTGTTCGACGCGCGCGTTGGCCTGCGTCGTCGCGGCGGCGCCGGTGGCGGTCACGGCGGAGTTTTGCGCCAGGGCCGCGCTGCCGAATAGCAGCGATGCGGCCAGCATGGTGATGCGCAGTTTCATCCTGTTCTCCTGAGGAAATGCGATTGAACACCGCGCCATGGCCCGGGTTCGGGACGCATGGCGGAAGCGGTGCCCAGCATACGCATTTGCCCAAGCGCGAATTTGTGCCGTCCCCCTTAATTGGTGATGAATCGTACTGTCAGCTTCGCGGGCTCGACGCGCCCGGGCCCCTGGAGTGACGGCTTTTGCGCGCCCCCGCCGTATCGCCGGCGGCGGCGCGACGTTTTGCCATTGCTTACGACTCCGCCAGATTGTGGGCGCCTGCCGCGTGTCCGGAGGGGCGTTCAGGAAGCCAGCGGTCCCGGACGCGCGTCGCTGGCGGACGGATCGCCGACGGTTTCGCGACAGGCATCGCGCAGGATCTCGACAAAGCGTTCTTCCGCTTCCAGGGCGACATCGCGCCGGCGGCGTATCAGGCTGATCGGCGGCAGCGACCAGTCGAAATCCCAGGCCACGCGGATCACGTCGCCGCTGCGCGCGAGATCGTCCGCGATGTCCTCCGGGACGATGGATACCAGGCTGTCGTCATGGCGCATCAGCAGGGCGATGACGTCCATGGAATAGGTCTGTATGCGTGGCGATGGCGGCCGCACGCCCGCACGGGTGAAAAGCTCGCTGATCATATTGCCGATCGGCGTGGCCGGTGCGGGAAGTATCCAGTTCATCTCGGCCAGCTCGCGCCAGTCGGGCTTGCGCCGCGCGATGCGCCGGGCCAGTTGGGGGTTGGCGACCAGCGCCGGCCGCTGGGGGTAGAGGACTTCGTGATGCAGCTCGTCCATGCCTATCATCACCGACGCCCGGCCGATGACGCAGTCCAGTTCGTGCGCCCGCAGGCCTTGCAGCAGTTGGTCGGTGGTGGCGCGTTCCAGCCGCACGGTGATGCGATGGCCTTCGTACAGCCGCTCTATGGTGGGTACGAGTACGCGGGCGGAGATGAAGGGTATCGCGCCGACGTGCAGGTGCGCCGAATGCCCGCCGCGTAGCGCGTCCATTTCCAGGGCCCAATGGTCGATGTCCTGCAGCATGTGGCGCGCGCGCACGACGGCCAGTTCGCCCAGGGGCGTGGGGTGCAGGCCGCGCGCGGTGCGCAGGAAGAGCGGCCCGCCGAACAGATCCTCGATTTCGGCCAGCGACTTGGTCGCCGCCGGCTGGCTCACGCCCAGGGACTCCGCGACGCGGGTCAGCGAATCGCCAGGCGATATGCGGGTGAGCAAGGTCAGGTGGCGCAGCTTCAGGCGCGAGAGCAGGCGGGCGGAGACAGGTTGCACGGTGATCCCGGGGCAATTTTTGTGAAGCACGATAATAACCATATGGTTATGGATCCA
Source organism: Bordetella genomosp. 8 (assembly GCF_002119685.1). NCBI lineage: Bacteria > Pseudomonadati > Pseudomonadota > Betaproteobacteria > Burkholderiales > Alcaligenaceae > Bordetella > Bordetella genomosp. 8. The sequence goes on from NZ_CP021108.1 coordinate 2,782,433, forward strand.
TCATAAAAAACATCGCTTCCGTTATTGGCTGCTACATATACTTTCAACTTTCAGGGATAAGGCGTCGGTCATGGCCACTTCCGCGTTCACTACCCGCCCGGAGATCCGCGGCACCTTCGGCGTCGTGTCGTCGACGCACTGGCTCGCCTCGCAGGTCGCGATGAGCGTGCTGGAACGCGGCGGCAATGGCTTCGACGCGGCCGCCGCCGGCGGCTTCATGCTGCAGATCCTGGAGCCGCACCTGAACGGCCCGGGCGGCGAAGTCCCCATGCTGTTCTGGAGCGAGAAGGAACGCCGCATGCAAGCCTTGTGCGGCCAGGGCAATGCGCCCGCGCTCGCCACGCCGGCCTATTTCAAGGGGCTGGGCGTGGACATGGTGCCCGGGATCGGCCTGCTGCCGGCCACGGTGCCGGCCGCCTTCGGCGCCTGGCTGACGCTGCTGCGCGATCATGGCACCTGGGAATTGGCCGACGTCCTGCGCCCGACCATCGAGTACGCACGCAACGGCTTCCCCCTGGTGCCGCGTATCGTGCAGGCCATCTATGCGGTCCAGTCGCTGTTCCGTGACGAGTGGACGTCCTCGGCGGCGGTATGGATGCCGGACGGCCGCGTCCCGCACCCCGAAAAGCTGTTCCGCACGCCCGGCATCGCCGATACCTATGCGCGCATCCTGGAAGAATCCAGCGGCAAGGGCGATCGCCGCGCGCGCATCGATGCGGCCATCGACGTCTGGTACCGCGGCTTCGTCGCGCAGGCCATCGACAAGTTCTACCGTACCCAGGCCATCCGCGACACCACCGGCGAGCGCAACACCGGCCTGCTGCGGCTGGACGACATGGCCGCGTGGAAGCCGCGCTACGAAGACCCCGTGACGACCCAGCTGGGCCGTTACACCGTCGCCAAGTGCGGTCCCTGGTCGCAGGGCCCGATCTTCCTGCAGCAGCTGTCGATACTGCGGCACCTGGGCCTCGAAAACACCTCGCCGGATTCGCCCGAGTTCGTGCACAAGGTCGCGGAAGCCGCCAAGCTGGCCTTCGCCGACAAGCTGGCCTGGTACGGCGACCCCGATGCGGTGGACGTGCCCATGCAGGCGCTGCTGTCGGACGACTACGCCCGTGCCCGCGCGGCGCTGATCGGCGATCGCGCTTCCGGGGAGCTGCGCCCGGGCAATCCCGACGGCCGCACGCCGCGCCTGCCCGACCTGGAAGCGGCGGTACGCACGCTGGCGGCGTCGGACACGCGCTTCGGCGTGGGCGAGCCGACGTTCGCGCAATTGCCGCCCGTGCAGGAATGGCTGGAGCGCGAAATCTTCGTCGGCGACACCTGCCATATCGACGTGATCGATCGCGACGGGAATATGGTGGCGGCCACGCCGTCGGGCGGTTGGCTGTCCTCCAGTCCCGCCGTACCGGAACTGGGCTTCTCCATCACGACCCGCCTGCAGATGACCTGGCTGGACGAAGGGCTGCCCGGCACCTTGCGTCCCGGCATGCGTCCCTGCACCACGCTGTCGCCCGGCATGGCGCTGCGCGACGGCGAACCCTATATGGCTTTCGGTACGCCCGGCGGCGACCAGCAGGACCAGTGGGCCGTGGCCTTCTTCCTGCGCCACGCCTTGTTCGGCATGAACCTGCAGGAAGCCATCGAGTATCCGTCCTGGCACATCGACCACTTTCCCGGCTCGTTCTGGCCCCGTACGACCACGCTCAACCGTATCACCGCCGAATCGCGTTTTCCCATTGCCACGCTGGAAGCGCTGCGCGCGGCCGGGCATGAGGTCAAGGTGGGCGGCGACTGGTCGGAAGGCCGCATCAGCGCCTGCACCCGCGAGCCCGAGGCGGGCGGGGGCCGGCTGCTGCGCGCCGGCGCCAACCCGCGCGGCATGCAGGGGTATGCGCTGGGCCGCTAGCACACCGTTTTTTTTCGCAAGCCTGGGCACGCGGGCCACGGCTTGTCGTTGCAACCCGCCGCGCGACAACCGGATCGCGCGGCATATTCTGGGGATTCCCTTATGAACTCGATACGACGTTTCCTGCGCGCGGCGGCTGTCGCGCTGGCGGTCCTGCCAGGCCTGGCCCTGGCGGCCTATCCCGAGAAGCCCATCACGCTGATTGTGCCGTGGGCCGCCGGCGGCTCCACCGACATCCTGGCCCGCCTGCTGGCGCAGCACATGAGCACCAGCTTCGGCCAGTCCGTGGTCGTCGAAAACCGTTCCGGCGCGTCCGGCAACATCGGTTCGGCCTTCGTGGCGCGTTCCAAGCCGGACGGCTACACGCTGCTGATCGGCTCGATGAGCACCCACACGATGAACCAGGCGCTGTACGCCACCATGCCGTTCGACGGCGTGAAGGATTTCAGCCCCATCGCCGAATTGGCCCTGGTGACCAACACCATGGTGATCAATCCGGAAGTGCCCGCCAAGAACGTGGCGGAGTTCATCGCCTATGCCAAGGCCCATCCGGGCGCGGTGGCCTATGCCTCCGCCGGCGCCGGTTCGACTAACCACCTGAGCGCCGCGCTGTTCCAGAAAGCGACGGGCGTGCAGATGGTCCATATCCCGTACCGTGGCGGCGCGCCCGCCGTGCTGGACACGGTCGCCGGCCGTACGCAGCTGTTGTTCAGTGCCGGCACGCAGACGCTGCCGCACGTCAAGACCGGCAAGCTGCGCCTGCTGGCCGTGACGGAAGACAAGCGCTCGCCGCTGCTGCCCGACGTGCCCACGGTCGCCGAGACCGTGCCCGGCTACGAGCTGGCGGTGTGGTACGGCGCCTTCGGCCCGGCCGGCATGGACCCGGCGCTGGTGCAGAAGCTGAACACCGAGATCAATCGCATCCTGGCGCTGCCGGACGTCCAGAAGCAAATGGGCGATATCGGCGTGCAGGTCCTGCAGACCACGCCCGCGCAGTTTCAGAAGACCCTGGAGCAGGACGCCGACAAGTACGGCAAGCTGGTCCGCGAACTGGGCATCAAGGCTGACGAGTAATGACCGACACCGCTTTTTCCATCAATGGCGTCCCGCTCCATCGAGCGGTGCTGGACGGCGTGGAGGCGCTCGCCGCGGCTTGCGCCGGCACCGACCCGGTGGCCTTGTTCGCCGCCATCGACGCCTACGCCAAGCCTGTCCTGCGCCAGACCTTGTGCACCGTGAACCGCTTCGATGCCAAGCGCATCGCCGTGGTCCGCCTGTACAGTTCCGACCCGGTGGCGTATCCGCTGGGCGGGTCCAAGGAAAAGGCGGGGACGCGCTGGGGCCAGCATGTCCTGCTGGACCGGCGCGTCTATGTGGGAGAAGGCGTCGACGCGATCCGTGAATCGTTCGACGACCACCAGGCCATCCTTGCGCTGGGCTTGAAGTCGGTGATCAATGTGCCGGTGGTGGCGAACGACGTCTGCCTGGGCACCCTGAACCTGCTGATGCCGACCGAACGCATCGATGGCGGCCAGGTCGCCTTCGCGCGCCTGGCCGGCCTGCTGGCCGTGCCGGGCTTCGTGGCGATGGCACGCTGAGGCCTCACTGTCCCGGCGGCATCTTCGCCAGCGCTTCCTTTATTTCCTCGGGCGTCAGGTCGACCTTGTGCGTGGCGATCGACCAGCGATGGCCATGCGGATCGTCGATCTGGCCGTAGCGGTCGCCCCAGAACATGTCGGTGGCCGGCATGACCAGCGTGGCGCCGGCGGCCACCGCGCGTTCGATGAAGCCGTCGGCGTCTTCGACGTACAGGTGCAGCACCATGGACTTGGGCTGGCCGGCCTGCGGTCCCAGCGAGCCCCATTGAGGGCATTCCTCGGCCATCATCATGGCCGAGTCGCCGATGCGCAGCATGGCGTGCATCAGCATCTTCCCATCCGGCGACATGAGCTTGGTTTCCAGCGTCGCACCGAACGCCTTTTCATAGAATTCGATGGCCGCCAGCGCGTTGGCGCAGATCAGGTGCGGCGTCAGGGTATGCATGCCGGGCGGGATGGGGCGGGACGATGGCGTGGGCATGGTAAGGTTCCTCTCAGCTTGGGCGGCGGGCCGGGCCGCGGATACGGGCCTGTCCTACGACGAACGGGACCCCGGTGTTTCGACATCGGCCGCGCGAGGCGCGGGCTAAACTTTTATCACGCCAGCCATACCGCCCCAAGACACCGGAGTCACGATGAAAAAATCCAGGCCCAGGGTCCTGCCCATGCGCACCATGCTGCAGGACGAAATGGAGATCGCCACTTCCGGACGCGGATTCTTCGAATTGACGCAGGACGTCCGCTCGATGGTGGCCGGCAGCGGCGTGCAATACGGCCTGGTCCATGTATACACCCAGCACACCAGCTGTTCGCTGCTGATCACCGAAAACGCCGATCCCCAGGTCCGGGCCGACCTGGAACGCTATTTTGCCCGCCTCGTGCCTGATGGGGACCCGCTGTTCCTGCATGACGAAGAAGGGGCGGACGACATGCCGGCCCATGTGCGCGCCGCCCTGACCGGCGTGAGCCTGACCGTACCGGTTACCCGGTCGGATCTGGCGCTGGGAACCTGGCAGGGCATCTATCTCTGGGAGCACCGCCTGCGGCCGCATCGCCGCCTGGTGACGGTCACCGTCACCGGCTATAGCGAGCTGGCCAACGATAACGGCAACGGGTAGCGTCGAGATGGAATTGCGGCAGCTGCGCGCCTTCGCGCGCATCGTCGAACTGGGCAGCATGGGCCGCGCGGCGGCGGAACTGGGTGTGGTGACATCCGCGCTCAGCCAGCAGATCAGCCGCCTGGAAAGCGAGCTGGCGACCCGGCTGTTGCAGCGCACCGCCACGGGCGTGATACCCACCGACGCCGGCCGCGCCTTCCTGCGCCAGGCGCAGCTGGCCATCCGCCATGCCGACGCCGCCGCCATGGCCGCGCGCGAGGCACGGCTGGCCGGGCAGGTCAGCGTCGGCCTGGCGTCGACCACGGCCACCGTGCTCGCGCCGCGTTTCATCCACGCGATGCAGCAGCGCTATCCCGACGTGCGGCTGCGCATGACGGAAAGCCTGTCCGGTCACCTGGCCGCCATGCTGAATGCCCGCCAGCTGGACCTGGCCATCGTTTTCAATACGGATGCCGCCCAGCGCTGGACGGTACTGCCCCTGCTGGACGAGCAATTGGCGCTGATCGGCCAGCCCACCACGCCCCATTGGCCTGCCGCCGACACCGTCAGCCTGGGCGAACTGGCTGGCGTGCCGCTGGTGCTGCCCAGCGCCGCGCACGGCCTGCGCAACCTGGTGGACGCGGCTTTCGCCCGCCTGGGCGCCGAACCCAATATCGCGGCCGAGGTCGACGGCCTGGCCACGCTGATGGCGATGGTCCGGGTCGGCCACGTGGCGACCATCCAGCCTGGCGCCGCCCTGGCGGCGGATCCCATCCTGGGCCGCATCTGGCTGACAGGCCCCGACCTGCACCGCAAGAACCTGCTCGTCAGTTTGCCTGAAGACGAGTTATCGCCTGCGGGCCTGGCCGCCCGTGTCGTCCTTGGGGACGTCGCCCGCGAGCTGGTCAGGGAAGGGGGCTGGCCCGGCGCGAGTCTTCAGAATTTGTGAAGACCTATTGAAGACTTGCCCCTTACGGCGAAGGGGCTTCTGGTCTACAGTCCGCACCTGTCCAAGGAGGGCTAGAAGGCCATGTGGGATGTATTGGTTATCGGCGGCGGCAATGCCGCCCTGTGCGCTGCGTTGATGGCGCGGGAGGCCGGCGCCAGCGTGCTGATGCTGGAGTCCGCTCCCAAGGAATGGCGCGGCGGCAACTCGCAGCACACGCGCAACCTGCGCTGCATGCATGACGCGCCGCAGGATGTGCTGGTGGAAGCCTACCCGGAAGAAGAGTTCTGGCAGGATCTGCTGAAGGTCACCGGCGGCATTACGAACGAACACCTGGCGCGCCTGGCGATACGCGCGTCTTCCACCTGTCGCCCGTGGATGCGCAAGCACGGCGTGAATTTCCAGCCGCCGCTGTCCGGTGCCTTGCACGTGGCGCGCACCAACGCCTTCTTCATGGGCGGCGGCAAGGCGCTGGTCAATGCCTATTACCGCAGTGCCGAGTCGCTGGGCGTGCAGGTGCGCTACAACGCGCCGGTCGACCGCCTGGAGCTGCGCGACGGCCGCTTCGTGGCGGCCTTCGTCGGCCAGGAGCGCATCGAGGCCAAGGCCTGCGTGCTGGCGGCGGGCGGTTTCGAATCCAATCGCGAGTGGCTGCGCGAGGCCTGGGGCCAGAACGAGCGCGGCGAGTGGCCGGCCGACAATTTCCTGATCCGCGGCACCCGCTTCAACAAGGGCGTGCTGCTGAAGTTCATGATGGAGGCCGGCGCCGACATCATCGGCGATCCGGCGCAGTCGCACTGCGTGGCCATCGACGCGCGCGCGCCGCTGTATGACGGCGGCATCTGCACCCGCATCGACTGTGTCTCGCTGGGCGTGGTGGTCAACCGCGACGCCGAGCGCTTCTACGACGAAGGCGAGGATTTCTGGCCCAAGCGCTATGCGATCTGGGGTCGCCTGGTAGCCGGGCAACCTGGCCAGATCGGCTATTCCATCATCGACGCCAAGGCCGTCGGCCGCTTCATGCCGCCGGTGTTCCCGGGGACGCAGGCGGACACGCTGGAAGAGCTGGCGCGCAAGCTCGGACTGGACGAAGCACGCTTCATGCAGACCATGCGCGAGTACAACGCCGCCTGCCGCGTGGGCACCTTCGACCACACCAAGCTGGACGATTGCCACACCGAAGGCATCGCTCCGGCCAAGACTCACTGGGCCCGCCCCATCGACCGCGCGCCTTTCTTCGGCTATCCGCTGCGCCCCGGCATCACCTTCACCTATCTGGGCCTGAAGGTGAACGACCAGTCCGCCGTGCATTTCAACGGCGTACCCAGCGACAACCTGTTCGTCGCCGGTGAAATGATGGCCGGCAACGTGCTGGGCAAGGGGTATACCGCCGGCGTCGGCATGTCGATCGGGACCGCATTCGGCCGCATCGCCGGCACGCAGGCCGCGCAGGCCGCCGGCAAGAAATCATCCATGGGAGCCGCTCTTGAAACAGCTTGAAGCCCTCGTCAAACAGGCGAGCGCCATGCACGTCGTTACGCCCGACGCTTCCATCACCCCGGCCCGTACGGCCGAGGGCCACAGCGCCATGAAGGAAACCACGGTCAAGTTCGTGTCCAAGCACGCGCCGACCACCGAGAACGAAGCCGAAGTCGCGCGCGTCATGCAGATCTGCAATGCCTGCCGCTACTGCGAAGGCTTCTGCGCGGTTTTCCCCGCCATGACCCGGCGCCTGGAATTCGGCAAGGCCGACGTCAATTACCTGGCCAACCTGTGCCACAACTGCGGCGCCTGTCTGTACGCCTGCCAGTACGCGCCGCCGCATGAATTCGGCGTCAACGTGCCGCAGGCCATGGCCAAGGTGCGCGTGCAGACGTACACCGATTACGCCTGGCCGGCCGCGCTGGGCTCGCTGTACAAGCGCAATGGCCTGACGGTGTCGCTGGCGACCGCCGCCATGCTGGCCCTGTTCCTGGTCCTGGCCATGATGTCCGCCGGTTCGCTGATCCACGCGCCGCTGGCCGGCAACTTCTACGCCATCTTCCCGCACAACACGCTGGCGCTGACGTTCGGCGTGGTGTTCCTGTTCGCCATCCTGGCGCTGGGCATAGGCGTGACGCGTTTCTGGCGCAATGTGTCGCCCGGCAAGGCCAGCGGTCCCGCGGTCGCCGAAGCCGCGCATGATGCCTTGCGGCTGCGTTACCTGGATGGCGGGCACGGCAAGGGGTGCAACGAAAACGACGACGCCTTCACGCTGGCGCGCCGCCGTTTCCATCACTTCACCTTCTACGGCTTCATGCTGTGCTTCGCCGCCACCTGCGTGGCCACGCTGTACCACTATCTGCTGGACTACCATGCGCCGTATCCCTTCTTCAGCGCGCCGGTCCTGCTGGGAACGGTGGGCGGCATCGGCCTGCTGATCGGACCGGCCGGGTTGCTGTGGCTGAACCTGCGGCGCCTTCCGGAGCAGGGCGACGTCAACCAGCGCCCCATGGATCGCGGCTTCATCGCGCTGCTGCTGCTGATCTCGGCCACCGGCCTGGCGCTGCTGGCGGGGCGCGACACCGGCGCGATGGGCCTGTTGCTGGCCATCCACCTGGGTACGGTGATGGCGCTGTTCCTGACGCTGCCGTATGGCAAGTTCGCCCACGGCATCTATCGCAGCGCCGCCTTGTTGAAGTGGAACATCGAAAAGCGGCAGCCCAACTCGTTGCAACTGGGCTCTGACTGAAGAAAAAAAACCGCGCCATGCGCGGTTTTTTTTAACGGGCCGTCCAGGCTTCATTCCTCGACCGGTTTCCTGCGGTAGTACCAGGTCAGCGTCGGCAAGGCGGAGCAGCCATGGATGAAGACCGACAGCGTGATGGTGCCCAGCAGGTAAGGCATCAGCGGCTTGACCTGCTGCGGCACGTGTTCCAGCGCGAACAGCAGGTAGAAGAAAGTCCCCACGCCACGGAAACCCAGCCATGACGCCACCAGGCGTTCGCGCCAGGCCGCGGCGGTGCCCGCCATGGCGGCCTGCACGGCCACCGGCCGCGCCACGAAGAAGAGCAGGGCGACCATGGCAAGCAGCGGCCACGACATCAGGTCATGCCAATGCGCGGAAATGACACTGCCGATGATCAGCATCAGGGCCAGCTCCACGATGCGCTCCATCTCGATGGAGAAGGCCATCATGGATTCCGCCAGATAGGCATGGGCGAGTTCCGGATCCTTGGCGGCCTCCTTGCGCTCGCCGTGCGTGACGTCATGCAAGGCGGCGCGTGGCGTCGACTCGCCGGTCTCGCGCATCTCGCGCCGACGCAGGGCCACGCCCGCACAGAACACCGCCAGAAATCCGTAGCCGTGCGCCATCAGCGTCAGCCCGTAGCAGGTCGTCATCAGCCCCAGGGCGAGGAAACCTTCGAAACCCAGCGCCTTGGCGTAGCGTATGCGCAGGCGCGCCACGAGCGCTTCCGTCAGGGTGCCCATGGCCAGGCCGATGGCCACCGCCGAGACGATGCCCCAGGCCAGTTCGCCGGCCAGGAGCCACGGTTCGTCCAGCTTGCTGCCTGGCATGCCGCAGAGCATCATGCCCAGCAGGGCGAAAGGATAGGCGGCGCCGTCGTTGGCCCCGCCTTCGCCCGACAGCGAAAAGCGCAGGGAATCGTCGTCGCCCGCTTCACGGGGGCGCAGCTCGCTGGCCAGCACCGGATCCGTCGGCGCCATCGCCGCGCCCAGGACCAGCGCGGGGCCGATCTCCATATGCAGGCCAAAGTATGCCGCCGCGGTCATGATGGCGATCGTGATGGCCATGGCGGGCAGCGCCAGGCGAAAGGGCGGCGACCAGAGCCGATTGCCCAATGGGGCCCGCAGGTGCAGGCCGATGGCGAACAGCGAAACGATCAGGCCGGTCTCGGTGATGACGCGCAGGACATGCGTGTCCTGGAAAATATCCAACTTGAGCAGGCCGACTCCCGCCGGGCCTATGGCGAAACCGACCAGCAGATACACCAAAGCGCCGGTCATCGGAAGCCGCGCGATCAGATTGCGGGCCAGGGCCATGGCGATCAGCAGGGCTCCGACCAGCACGTACCAGACAGCTTCGATCATGGATGGATGTTCCCGTTTTCTTATCGGGCCATCCCGGCGGCCATGGGTGTCTGTGGCGGGCCGGGGGCGGCATCAGCGCCCCACAGCACGCGCCATGCCCATCTTTATCGGTCCGTGCCGGCGCCAGCGGCGGCCGCCGCCGCCATATCGGCCAGCGACTTGCGGGCATCCTCCAACAGGCGATCCGACAGCGCCGGGTCATCCATGGCGCGCGCCATGGCCACCGTGCCGATCAAGGCGGCCATGATCGTCCGCGCGCGGGCCCGCGCGTCGGGCGACTGCGGGTCGGGCAGGTAGCCGGCGATGATGTCCGCCATGCGCTCGAAGGCGCGTGTGGTCGCGGCCCGCGTGGCGTCGCCGGCCCGGCCCAGCTCGCTGCCCAGCGCCGCCAGGCCGCAGCCGTTTTCCGGCGCGTCGCGATGGGCGACCGATAGATAGGATTGCAGGAAAGCGGCCAGGCGCCGGTCGGGCGGCTCCTGCGCAACGCGTTCCACCAAGTCGTCGAGCACGCCGTTGATGGACTTGCCGCACGCTTCGGCCACCAGTTCGTCTTTCGACGCGAAGTGCTTGTAGAAGCCGCCGTGCGTCAGGCCGGCGGCGCTCATCAGGCCGGCGAGCCCGGTGGCCGCGATGCCGTTGCGGCGGAACTCCTGGCCCGCCGCTGCGATGATGCGCTCGCGGGTACGGGCGGCTTCTTCGCGGGATTTCCGCATGGCAGGACTCCCTGAAAAAATGTGGTTGACATTTAGATGATACCTGACATCTAATTAGATGTCGATCAACATCTAATCATACGGCAAGACGGCACCCCTGTCGTCGGACCGCAACCTGACGGAGTGAAATCATGGAAATCAAAGGAAGCGTTGCATTGGTGACGGGCGCCAACCGGGGCCTGGGCAAGGCCATCGCGCAGGCGCTGCTGGAAGCCGGCGCCAAGGTGTATGCGGGCGCGCGCAATCCCGACAGCGTGGATCTGCCGGGCGTCATTCCCGTCGCGCTGGACGTGACGGACCCGCAAAGCGTACGTGCCGCGGCCGAGCGCTGCGCGGACGTCCAGATCGTCGTCAACAACGCCGGGATCAGCGTCCCCGGTCCGGCTTTGAGCGCCGATGCGCCGGAACGCGCCCGCCAGCTGCTGGACGCCAATTTCTTCGGCATCCTGAATGTCGGCAGCGCATTCGCGCCGGTGGTGGCGCGCAACGGCGGCGGCGCTTTCGCCAATGTGCTGTCGGTACTCAGCTGGCTGGTGATTCCCAATTCCACGATGTACAGCGCCTCCAAGGCCGCCGCGTGGGCCTTGACCAATGGCATGCGTGCCGAGCTGAAGGAACAGCGCATCCAGGTGACCGGGGTGCACGTGGGCTACATGGACACCGACATGGTTCGGGGGCTCGATGCGCCGAAGACCGCGCCTGCCGTCGCCGCGGAGAAAATCGTGGCGGCGATCCGCGACGGCCAGTCGGAACTGCTGATCGACGACACCAGCCGGCAGGTCAAGGCATCCTTGAGCCTGGACCAGGCCGCGTATCTATAAGCACAGCCTCGCAGGCGTCGCGCTCGCGTCGGGCGCCGACGAGCCGCCCGCGCCCCGCGGGACGGGCTACGCCCGAAGAGGCGCGATGCGCGCCATCCGCGCATCGAAGTTCGCTTCGCATCGCGTGTTGTCCAGGTTCTTGCGCGCGCGGGCGGCCGATACGCCGGGCCCGCCCATCGCCACGTCGTAGACCCGGCGCGCTGATTCCGTGGCAAGGCGCTGGCGTGCCGCCTTTTTCAGCTTGCCGGGATTGTCGGCGACGTTGAGTATCCGCAGGTCGCGAGGCAGGCGGGCAGGCAGTTCCCACAGCGCATTGTTCTGCGCATCCAGGCGCGCGAGCCGTTCGGGCAGGTTGTCCGGCAGTTGCGTCAGGCCGTTGTGCGATATATCCAGCACGACCAGCTGCGAGGGCAGCGGGTGGGTGAATTCCTTGATCGCGTTGCGTGCCAGCAGCAGGAACTGGATGTCGCAGGGAAGCATGGGCAGCTTCGATAACTGGTTATCGGAAAGGTCCAGGCTGAAAACGGCGGGGATGATGGGCGGCGGCTCCAGCAGGCCGAGCCCTTTCAGCGACAGCTTGGCGTTGTGGCCCTGCGCGATCGCGGCTTCGATGCGCTGGCGCGCGGTGATCCGGTCTTCGCCCGGTCGTGCATCGGCGACATACAGATCCAGCGCCTTGGCGACGCGCGGATCCACCTTGACGCCGCTGGCCAGCAGCACGGTATCGCCGGCCTTGGGGACCGAGTCCATGTCCGCCGTGGCCCGGGCAAGAGCGCTGTGCGTGATATTGACGTGGGTTTCCTGTCGCTGCGTGTCGACCGGAGGCGCCTTGCCTGTGTGTATCGGGCTGATCACGATCATCTTCGCTTCCTCTCCATTGATTCGGAAATGCGCTTTCGTAGCGCCGCCCCCCGCCAGGTTCCGTGGACGTGCCGTGGTATCTTTGCGGCGACACAGGATCCCTTATGGACAAGACGTTATTGAAGGGGCTGATGGTGCTGGAGGCCGTCACCGAGGTCGGCCATCGGCCTCGCACGATAGAGGAGCTGGCCAGCCGGGTCGGCCTGACGCGCAGCAACACCCATCGAACCTTGCAGACCCTGGCGCACGCCGGCTATATCGTGAAGGATGAAGCCAGCGGCGAATACCGCGCGACCGTGCGGCTCTTCGAGCTCGGGGCGCGGCAGTTGGCGCAACTGGATGTCCGCAAGCTGGCGCAGCCAGCCATGCATCGGCTGGCCGAGCGCTCCGGCGAAACCGTGCACCTGTCGGTGCTGGACGGTATCGAAGTCGTCTACGTCGACAAGATCGACAGCCCGCAACCGGTGCGCGCGTACTCGTACATCGGCGGCCGCGCGCCGGCCTATGCCGTCGCCACCGGCAAGGTCTTGCTGGCGCATCAGCCCGACGGTTATGTCGCGCGCTGCGCGGACGCCTTGCAGGCGCACACCCCCAGGACCATCGCGACCATGGCGGCCCTGGAAGAGGAAATCCGCAAGATCAGGCGGCAGGGCTACGCGATGAACCGCGGCGAATGGCGCGCCACGGTGGGCGGGGTGGCGGTCGCCATCTTCAACGGCCTGGGCCAGGCCGTCGCGGCCTTGGGCATATCGGGGCCGCTGGAGCGGCTGACGGCCGCCCGCATGAAGGAGCTGGCGCCGGCCGTCGCCGAGTGCGCCGGCGAGGTCTCCGAGCTGTTGGGATATCGCGGCGACGCCTGAAGCCGATGGCGGGTTCGCGGCCGTGCCCGCACCATCAGCCCGGACCTGTCAGTCCGCACCGTCAGTCCGCACCATCAGTCCGCGCCATCAGCCCGGACTGTCGTCTTCCGGACATGGAGACACTCAACCGTTGTAGAACCGGCGTCCATGGTTGCGCAGCCACAGGCGCACCAGATGGCGTTTGCGGTGCTCCTCCGGAAAGTCGACGAAGCCGGTCCTGCGGTGTCCCAGCCTGGTGTTGTCGACGATCTGTATCTGGCCTGCCTCGAAGAAGAATTCACGCGCGAAGCGCGGCTCCATCATGATGGATTCCAGGGTGTACAGCGCGGTCCGGGTCAACTCGTCCATTTCCTGTCCGGCCATGGCATAGCCCGTCACCACGTGCCGGTGCGAGAGCCGGCACAGGGTGCCGCCGTCGCGCTCCTGGAACAGCGGGTGGCTGATCAGCCGGGCATCGTCCGGCGCGTGTTCGCGCTGGCGGTCGAACAGATAGGGCTGGTACAGGCGTTCGACCAGGTCGGGATGCGAAGCCAGCATCTCGTTGTACACCGAGTAGAAGCTGACGATGCTGCTGACGCCGCCTTCCATGGCGGGACGCAGGCATAGCAAGGCGACGTAGTCGGGCGGGTACAGGTTGTAGCTGTTGTCGGTGTGGAAATTCTGTTCGGCGTTGGTGATGTCCGGGCGCACGCCGTTGCCGGGCGGCTTGCCCAGGTCGCGTACGTCGTAGATCACCTTGCCGTCCCAGCTTTGCGCCACCGGCCGGGACACCATCTGGGACAGCAGCCAGTACACGGCACGCGCCTCGTCCACGCTGTAGTCGTCCATGGGCAGCTTGTCGATGATGACGAAGCCCACGCCATGCGCCAGCACCTGTGCGGCCCGCGCCATCATCGCGCGGCAGGCGGGCAGGTCGAAGTCCTCCAGCTGCAGCAGCGGCGTGGGCAGGGGATTGCGCCTGAGGGTTTCGACCAGTGTGTCCAGTTCTTCGCGGCTGGCGGCGTCCAGGGCGATGATGCCGTCGTCCGGCTCCAGCGTTTCTCGGCTCCAGACCACGGGGCCTTCGAAGGGCGTTTCGCGAAAGCGCGCGGATTCGTCGTGGTGTTCTGCAAGGATGCGTTCGATGGCGCCCATGTCTTCCTCCGTTGTGCCCCGTGGTCGCGCGGATGTCGCCGCAGGGTTCGAAGACAGTCTAGGCGCGCGTGTTTATCGAAGAAAGCGATTTATTTTTTACTTGATTCATCGGATACTTCGATAGAGTTCCGGCGTGTATCGTTGCCGCCGGCGACCAACATGGCCATGCATCGGAGTGGCATGCACATACGCCAGCTGGAAACCTTCATCCGCATCGTCGACACCGGCAGTTTCGCGGCGGCCGCGCAGGCGCTGCATGCCACGCAGTCCACCATTTCCGCCCGCATGCGCGAGCTGGAAGCGACCTTGGGCGTGGCCCTGTTCGACCGCAGCGGACATCGCGCGGTCCTGACGCCGCGCGGGCGGGCGCTGTTGCCGCGCGCCCGCCAGATGGTCGGACTGGCCGCCGACGTCGCCCGCGATATCGGCGACGCGCGCTCGGCCAGCGGCATCGTTCGCCTGGGGGTGGCGGGGCTGGTGGCGATGACCTGGTTGCCACGCCTGATGGCCGCGTTGCGCGAGCGTTTTCCCGCCGTCACGGTGCAACTGGAGATCGCGCTCACCACGCCGCTGGTGGACCGCCTGGCCAGCGGCGAACTCGACCTGGCGATCGCCACCGGGCCGGTCCAGGAGGCCCGGCTGCATTGCCTGTCGCTGGGCTACGACGAGTTCGTGTGGATGGCCCCACCGGCCATGCGCCTGCCGCGCCGTGCGTTGACGCCGGCCGAGTTGGCCGCCTGGCCGGTGCTGGGATTGTCCGAGGCTTCGCATCACTACCCGGTGATCGAGCAGTGGTTCAGCGCGGGCAGGGCCTCCTACCAGCCCGTGGTGTCCTGCAGCAACGTGCGCGTGCTGGCGGACCTGACCATGGCGGGACTGGGCGTGAGCCTGCTGCCGCTGCGTTCCTGCGGCAAGGAGCTGGAAAGCGGGCAGCTGCGCCGGATCGATACGCGTCCGGCCTTGCCGCCCGTGGAGTTCGTCGCCGTCTACAAGCGCGACGTACTCGATCCGCTGGTCGGTGCCATCGCCGAACTGGCGCGCGAAACCAGCGAATTCCCGATCGCGGGATCTCCGCCTACTTCTTCGCGATCTCCTTCCCGCCCGCGGCGTGCACCACGGCGGTCCACTTCTTGAGTTCCGCCTGCAGCATGTGCGTGGTCTCGTCGGGCGTGGACGTCACGGCCTGCGCGCCTTGCTGGCGGAACTTCTGCTGCACGTCCGGCATGGCGCCGACGTCCTTCATCGCCAGGGCCAGCTTGTCGATCACGGCGCGCGGCGTACGCGCCGGCGCCAGCACGGCATAGGCATTGGTGACGTCGTAGCCGCGCACGCCCGCTTCCTGCAGCGTGGGCAGGTCCGGCATGCTCGGCGAGCGCTGCGCGCTGGTGACCGCCAGGACGCGGATGCGACCCGTGTTGACGTTGCCCTGCAAGGCGGGCAACGTTTCGAACACCAGGTCGACCTGTCCGCCGAGCAGCGCCGCCACTGACGGTCCGCTGCCTTTGTAGGGCACGTGCATCAGGTTGGTGTGGGTGTCGGCCTTGAACAGTTCGACCGCCATCTGCTGCGGCGTGCCCGGGCCCGCGGACCCGAAGGTCAGTTGGCCGGGCTTCTGCTTCGCCAGTGCGATCAGTTCGGCGATGGAATTCGCGGGGACCTTGCTGTTCACGGCCACGACCATGGGCACGGTGGCGGCCATGGATACGCCGACGAAGGCCTTGCCCAGGTCGTAGGGGCTTTCGCCCAGCGCGGCGTGGATGGAGTGGCTGCCCAGCGCGCCCAGCAGCAGGGTGTAGCCATCGGGGTCGGATTTGGCGACGTGGTCCGCGCCGATTTCGCCGCCGGCGCCCGCGCGGTTTTCCACGACGACGGTCTGGCCGAGCTTCTCCGTCAGGTACTGCGCGTAGAT
The DNA here is from genome assembly GCF_002119685.1 of Bordetella genomosp. 8. Lineage (NCBI taxonomy): Bacteria > Pseudomonadati > Pseudomonadota > Betaproteobacteria > Burkholderiales > Alcaligenaceae > Bordetella > Bordetella genomosp. 8. The sequence goes on from NZ_CP021108.1 coordinate 2,798,373, forward strand.
GCGGCCGGCGGCATCGCTGGCGCCGCCGGGCGGGAAGGGAACGACCAGCTTGATGGGCCGCGCGGGCCAATCGCCGGACTGCGCCTGCGCGGGCGCGGCGGCCGCGCACAGGGCAAGCGTGAAAGCGCTCGCAAGGGTACGCCAGTGGTGATGCATGATGTGTCTCCTCTTATACCCCTTGGGGGTTTGTGTATGCGCCGCATTCTTCGATGCGGCATGACGACTGCCTGTTTCAAGCCATGCGCAGGCGCGCGGCGAGCGCGTTGCGGTCCACCTTGCCGATCGCGTTTTCCGGCAGGCGATCGATGGCGATGATGCGTTCGGGGACGTAGATGCGGCCCAGCGCCCGCAGCATCTCGCCGCGCAACGCCGTTTCGTCGATGCCCTGGCCGTCGCGGCCGACCACGAAGGCCACCGGGACTTCGCCCAGGTCCTCGTGCGGCCCGCCGACCACCGCGCAGGCGGCAACCGTCGGCAAGGCCGCCAGGGCCCGTTCGATCAACGAAGGCGATATGTTTTCGCCGCCGCGGATGATCACGTCCTTGATGCGGCCCGTGATGCTCAGGTAGCCGTCGGCATCGAAGCGGCCCAGGTCGCCCGTGCGCAGCACGCCTTCGCCGACGCCGGGATCCGGGGCGCCGATATAGCCGGTCATCAGGCTGTCGCCGGCGATGCAGATTTCGCCTTCGCCGCCCTGCGGCGCGACGCTTCCGTCGGCGCGGCGCAGGAACACGCGCTGGCCGGGCAGCACCGTGCCCACGGTCCCGATGCGACGGTCGTGCGGCGGGTTTATCGTCGACGTGCAGGTCGCTTCCGACAGGCCGTAGGAAACGATCAGCGGGCAGCCGAGGAAATCCTCGATGCGTCGGTGCAGCGCCTCGGTGATGGGCGCCGAGCCGCAGCGCGCGAATCGCAGGCGGGCCAGGTCGGCCGGGTCGAACGGCAGGTCCAGCATGCGCGCGTACATGGTGGGCACGCCGGTAATGATGGTGGGCTTGTGGCGGGTCATCAGCGCCGGCATGTCCTCGGCGCGGAAGCGGCCGCCCAGGGCCACCGCCGCACCGGCGTAGAAGGGCGCCAGCAACTGGTTGTTGATCGCATTGGTGTGATGCAGCGGCATGACATGCAGCAGCCGGTCGTCCGGCCGCAAGCCGGTGTGGGCCGCGACGCCGCGCGCATTGCAGGACAGGCCGCGGTGGTTCAGCAGCACGCCCTTGGGCTTGCCGGTGCTGCCGGAAGTGAAGAGCAGCAGGGCGGGATCGTCGGGGGCGAGCCAGTCGGGCGGCGCCATGTCGATGGGCCCGGATCCGCCGGGGCGGCCGGCGCTCTGGGCGGCATGCTTGGCGGCAATCCGACCGCCATCCAGGCTGGCATCGCAGGCGGCGAAGCCCGCCTGCGCGCCATCCCAATCCAGTTGCCGCGCGGCGGGCAAGCCGCAATCCGCCGCCAATGCGCCATGCGCGCCGTCGGCGATCATCCATGCCAGTCCGACCGTGGCCACGCGGCGCCGGGTTTCGTCGGCCGAGATGCGCGGTTCCAGCGGGCAAGGGCAGGCGCCCGCCATCAAGGCGCCGAGCAGCGCCATCACCTGGGCCGGGGAGCGCTCCATCGCCAGCCCGACGAAGTCGCCGCGTCCCACGCCGCGTTCGCGCAGCCAGGCCGCCACCGCCTGGACGCGCGCCGCCAGCTCGCCATAGGACAGCGTAAGGTCATCGTGGATGAGCGCGGGGCGGCCTGCCCGGGCCGGGTCCCGCCAGCGCCGCCACAGGGCCGCGGGCAGGTTATGTTCCGTCGCCTGCTGGATATCGTCGCGCACGTGGGCCTCCTGTGGCTGCCGCGGGCCGTCAGCGCAGGCTGACGGCGGCGTCGCGTTCGAACTGTCCGTCGGGGTCCAGCGTGCGCAGGGCACGCAGTTCGCCGGCGGAAGGGGGCTCGGTGGGCCCGGCGCCGCTGGCGTCGAACTCGAAGCCCGTGCGTGCCCGGACCTCGTCCAGGCTGGCCTGGGGATGCCAGGACTGCAGTGCCAGGCGGCCGTCGCGTTTGACGAACACCGCGATGGGCGTCACCACGCCATGGAAGCCGCCCCAGGACGTCGTGAAGTCCAGTTTGCGCACGAAAGTGCGGGTCGAATGCTCCGTGCGCCAGGTGCAGGCGCGGCGCGCGGTCGGCAGCATGACGGCGCCGCCGCCTCCGCCCGGCAGCCGTACCTTGGGCCGGTGCCAGTCGCCGATGCTGGAATTGTTGGCGCAGCCTTCGCCGTCGATCTGCGCCGCGCCCAGGAAGGTCAGGTCCATGCGGCCACGCGTGCACAGGTCGTAGAAATCCTCGTTGGCGAAGATGGAGGCGGAATGCTCCGCCAGCACGGGATCCGAACTGGACAGCGGCACGTGCGACGGCCGTGGGTCCACGCCGCCGGCCACGTTGATATAGACGAAGTCCCAATCGTAGGCCTGCTTGGCCAGCAGGCAGGCCAGCATGGGAAACGTGGAATTCACGCCGCTGAAGGTGATCTCGTCTGGCCGGATGAAGCGCGCCAGGTTGATCACCATGTAGGAGAAGGGCGACCAGGATTCACGCATGGGCGGTCTCCCGGGTTTCGGGCGCTTCGGCCATGTGGGCATCCAGCGGCCGCGTGGCGTCCATGTAGCGTTCCACCGCCGGGTAATCGATGGCGTAGTCGGGCCAGCATGATCCCGGCCACGCGCCATGCGGCACCACCGCCAGTGCCTGCACCATGAAATACGGCACCACGGTCGCTTCCGGCTCGCGTTCGAACACCGCGCTGTCCACCATGCGTTCGGCCACCACCAGCACGCTGCCGGCGGCGCGGCTCATGATGCGGTCCCAGTGATAGGTGCCGCGCACGCGCACATTGCCCTTGGCGTCGACCTCGCTGGCATGGATGACCGCGAAGTCCGGGCGTATCGCCGGGATCACCCAGGTCTTGCCGCCGCTGCCGTACGGATCGTCCAGACAGGCCCAGCGATTCAGCGCTGGCAGTTCGCTGCCGTGCAGTCCGCCGCAGGGCATGAACGGTACGCCGTAGGCGGCTGCCCGCAGGCCTGCCGTCAGGCTGGCGCAGGCATGTTCTTCCAGTTCCACCTTGCCCTGCTCGATGGCCTTGCGGTATCCCGGCGCCAGGCCGAAGTTGCCTTCCATGGCGACGATGCCGGCGCGCACGCGCCGCAGCGTGCCGGCGCGGCACAGGATATCGACGTCGTAACCCGGCGACTGCTTGATCAGTTCCAGGTCGCGGCGGCCCTGGCGGATCAGCTCGCGCACCAGCGCGAAGGGGCCGCGGTGCAGGAAGCTGCCGCCCAGCGCGACGGAGGCGCCGTCGGGTATCAGGCCGGCCAGTTCGGCCAGCGTGCGTTGCTTGTTCGGTTCGTTGAAGCCGGATCCCATGATGCTGAGTCTCCCTGGATCTGCGTCCGTGTAAGTGGTGGCCTGCCGTGGTGGTGGTGGCCGGTCGTTCTACGCCGCGCGCGCGGCTTGCAGGTAAGCCGAGATGCGCTGTTTCAACCCGGGCGTGGCGGCCGACCGCACCAGCCGCGCCAGGTCCTCGTCGTCCGAGCGGTCGGCCAATGTGTCGTAGAGCGCGCGGCGGCTGGCGTCCGGCAGTTCCGCCGCGCGGGCGGCGGCGGCCTCGCGCAGCGCCGGCCATTCGTCCCGCGCGGCAATCGCGGTGGCGAAGCCGATGTCACGGGCATGTCCCGCGTCGAAGGTCGCCGCGGTTTCCAGCAGCGCGCGAGCCGTCCGCATGCCGACCAGGGACGCGAAACGCCGCGTGCCCAGCACCAGCCCGAACTTCAGGCCCGGCATGCGAAAGCTTGCGTCCCCGGTGGCGTAACGCTGGCGGCACACGGCGATCAGGTCGACGCCGGCCCCGAAGTTGCGGCCATGCGCGAGCGCCACGGTCAGGCAGGGCGAGGCATGCAGCAGCTGCAACAGCGTCTCGATGCGCACGAAACGCAGCAGCAGGTCGCCTTCCGATTGCGTTTCCACATCGGAAAAGTCGAAGCCCGCGCTGAAGTTGCGGCCTTCGCCTTCCAGTACGATGACGCTGGTCTCTGCCCGGCGGGCTTCTTCGTGGGATTGCTCGACCGCGTCGATCAGGGCTTCCACCATGTCCGCCGACAAGGCGTTCATCTTTTCGGGGCGATTCAACAGGATGCGGACCGTCCCGCCTTCGCGCCGGCGCCGCACCAGGCCGCTCATTTGGCCCCCTCGGCGGCAAGCTGCCGCGCGCGCAGGGGGCCCAGGATTTCGTCGTTGTGCTCGCCCAGGCCCGGCGGGCGCTGGCGGATGGCGCCGCCCTGGCCATCGAAGCGCACCGGCATGCCGAAGGTGCGCGTGCTCACGCCATTGGGCAATTCCACCGCTTGCACCCAGCCCATGTGCGCCACTTGCGGGTCGTCGAGAACCTGGGAGTACGAATTGATCGGCGCGCAGGGCACGCCGGCCTCGCGGAACCGCGCCAGCCAGTGCGCGGCGTCCTCGCGCGCGAAAATCGCTTCCAGCATGTCGCGCAGGACGTCCTGGTTGCGGGCGCGCAGGCTGGTGTCCGCGAAGCGCGGATCGGCGTACCAGTCCGCCTGGTCCACGACCGCGCAGACGCTCTTCCACAGCGCATTGTTGCCCGCCGCCATGCCGAAATATCCATCGCGGCAGCGGAAAGCCTGATATGGCGCATTGCGCGGATGGGCCGATCCCAGCTTGGCAGGATCGCGCCCGCTGCCGAAGAATTCCGACGTTTGCAGCGCGGCGATGCCCAGCGTCGCGCCGAGCATGGACACGTCGATATGCGCGCCCTGGCCGCTGGCCTGCACCTGGCGCAACGCGCTCGCGATGCTGAAGGCCGCGTACAGCCCCGCGGAAAAATCCGCGACCGGCACACCGCACTTCACCGGCGCGCCGCCCTGTTCGCCGGTAACGCTCATGATGCCGCTCATCGCCTGGATGGTCAGGTCGAAGCCGCCTTCCTGGGCGCGCGGCCCGGACTGGCCGTAGGCCGATATCGAGCAGTACAGCAGGCGCGGATTGCGTTCGCGCAGGGCGGCATAGCCCAGCCCGAGACGTTCCATGACGCCCGGACGGTTGTTCTCCAGCAGCACGTCGGCGCCGGCGATCAGGTCGCGCGCCACTTCGATGTCGCGGGCATCCTTCAGGTTCAGCGTGACCGAACGCTTGTTCCGATTCAGCGAAGCGAAGTTCTCGCTATAGCCCTGGGTGATCGGCGGCCAGCTGCGCAGCGTATCGCCGCCTTCGGGATGTTCGATCTTGATCAGATCCGCGCCCATGTCGGCCAGCAGCATGCCGCAGAAGGGACCCGCGGCAACGTTGCAGATCTCGATGACGGTAATCCCGGACAGCGGCGCAACCATCGAATCAGGCATATGCTTATTTCCTAATATTTAGGATTGAACAAACGATATTTAGAATTTCCACCAGCGTAGCACCAGCGCGGGCCATGCGTCCACTGTCGGTGGCAGGCCTTGCCGCGAGCGAGCGGCGGCAGCGGTTTTCCGGGCGGGGGCGCTCGGACTATCATCGTCGGACCATCAAAAGGGAAGGAGAGTCGACATGCAGTTCAAATCGCCGCAGTTCCGCCGTGCCGTCGCCGGTGGAGTGCTCATCCTTGCCGCCCTGGGCGGCGGCGCCGCCGGGGCCGAGCCTGTCGCCAACGTCATGGACGCGGCCAAGGCGCAGCAGCAGCCCATGCTGGACACGCTGCGCGACCTGGTCGGCATCGAATCCGGCAGCCGCGACGTCGAAGGCGTGGAACAGATCGCGGCGCTGGTTGCCGACAAGCTGAAGGCCATGGGAGGCTCGGTGCAGATCATCAAGCCGACCGACGTCTTTCGCATGGGCGATACGCCGGAAAGCATCGGGCCGATGGTGCATGCCGAGTTCAAGGGCAAGGGCAGCAAGAAGATCATGCTGATCGCCCATATGGACACGGTCTATCGCAACGGCATGCTGAAGGACCAGCCTTTCCGCGTCGATGGCGATCGTGCCTACGGCCTGGGCATCGCCGACGACAAGCAGGGCGTGGCACTGGTGATCCATACCGTCGCGCTGTTGCAGAAGCTGAACTTCGACGACTTCGGCACCCTGACGGTGCTGTTCAACGGCGATGAAGAGATCAGTTCGCCCGGCGCGCGCAGCACGATCACGCGCCTGGGTTCGGATCAGGATGCCGTGTTCTCGTTCGAAGGCGGCGGCACGCACGGCGACCTGCGGCTCGCCACCAGCGGCATCGGCGCCGCCTACCTGACGGTGGAAGGGCGCACGTCGCACGCCGGTTCGCGGCCGGAAGGCGGGGTGAATGCGCTGTACGAGCTGTCGCATCAGATCCTGCAACTGGATGATCTGTCCAAGCCGGAGGACGGACTGAAACTGAACTGGACAGTGGCGCAGGCCGGCACCAACCGCAACGTGATCCCTGGACACGCAAGCGCGCAGGCCGATGCGCGCGCGCTGCGCGTGGGCGACTTCGATGCGCTGGAGAAGGCCTTGCAGGAGCGCATCAAGAACAAGCTGCTGCCGGAGTCCAAGGTCGCCATGAAGTTCGAAGTGCGCCGCCCGCCACTGGAAGCCACCCCGGCCTCGCGCGCGCTGGCCAACTACGGCAAGGACATCTACCAGCGCGAACTGGGCATGTCGATCAACGTGCTGGACCGCGCGACCGGCGGCGGCACCGATGCGGCATTCGCCGCGCTGAAGGCGCGTGGGCCCGTCATCGAAGGCTTCGGCGTCAACGGCTTCGGCGCGCACTCCAATGCCGCCGAGTACATCGAAGTGAAAACCATCGTGCCGCGCATGTACCTGGCGTCGCGAATGATCATGGACATCTGCGGCGGCAAGGCGCCGATGGGGCAGTGACCGGCAGGGGCGATGGTGTAATATTCAGTACACTAACAACTTTGCGGCTACTCGCAGTCCTCTCATGGCAGACGCGGATATTCGACCGAAGGCGGCAGCACGGCGGCGGGGGCGATCGACCGCCTCGCAGGCGCTGGATGGGCCCGACGACACGATATTCGCGCCTGCCAAGCAGGTGCTCTGGGCGCGGCCGGGCTATCTGGTCCGGCGGCTGAACCAGATCCACTACGCCATGTTCTTCGAGGAATGCAGGACGCAGAACATCACGCCGGTGCAATATGGCGTGCTGACCGCGCTTTCGCTCAGCCCGTGGATGGACCAGACCGCCCTCGGCATGGAACTGGGGCTGGATCGCACGACCACCGCGGACGTCATCAAGCGTTTGCAGGAGCGCGGCCTGGTGCAGCGGCGCATCAATCCCAACGACAAGCGTTCCCGCCAGGCGGTGATCACCGAAGAAGGCCTGCGCATCATGGGCCTGCTCCAGGCCGGCATGGCGCGGGCGCAGCAGCGCCTGCTGGAGCCGCTATCGCCGCGCAACCAGCAGCTCTTCATGAAGCTGCTGTCCACCCTGGTCGAAGCCAACAACCAGTACGGGCGCGCCCAGCTGCGCGCCTTCTGACCCTTCCTGTTTTCAAGGGCGCCGCGACGGCTTGCCGGGACGCGGCGCTTTCCTTTGGCGTCGCCGCCACCCGTATCCTGGATTTCCCTAATTTGTCAGTACGCTGACTATAAAGTCAGTATACTGACCACATCGACCACAGGGGAGCACATGCATGGCCAGGGTGCGCAAGATCGCCTTTGAAGAGCACTACACCGCGGTGGGCTTCAAGGACTACACGAAGAGTTTTTCCCAGCACATCGATCCGGCGGTTTTCGCCGACATCGGCGCCAGGCTGGAAGACTTCGACGACATGCGGCTGCGCGAGATGGACGAGGCCGGCATCGACTACGTCATCCTGTCGCAGACCGGCCCCGGTGTTCAGGCCGAGCCGGACGCCGCGCTGGCCCTGAGCCGGGCCAGGCAGAACAACGACTTCCTGGCCGAGCAGGTGGCGCGCCATCCGGATCGCTACGGCGGCTTCGCGGTGCTGCCCATGCACGATCCGGCGACGGCCGCGCGCGAGCTGGAACGCTGCGTGGGCCAATACGGTTTCAAGGGTTCGCTGGTCAACGGCCACACCAACGGGCGTTACTACGACGATCCTGCCTATGACACCTTCTGGGAATGCATGCAGGCGCTGGACGTGCCCCTGTATCTGCACCCCGTCGACCCTTACGTGACGCCGCAGGCCTACCAGGGCCATCCCGAGCTGGTGGGCGCGACCTGGGGCTGGGGCGTGGAAACGGCCACGCATGCGCTGCGGCTGCTGTTCGGCGGCGTGTTCGACCGTTTCCCCCGCCTGAAGCTGATCCTGGGGCACATGGGCGAAGGCCTGCCGTTCCAGCGCTGGCGCTTCGACAGCCGCTTCTCCGTGTATTCGCATGGCATCACGCTGCAGCGCGCGCCGTCCGAATACATAGGCAGCAATATCGTCATCACCACGTCCGGGGTGTGCTCGCCGCATGCCCTGAACGCGGCGGTCGCCGAAATGGGCGAGGACGCCGTCATGTTCTCGGTGGACTATCCCTACGAATCGACACGCATCGCCGCCCGGTTCATCGAAGAGGCGCCGATGGACGAGACCGTGCGCGAAAAAATCTGCAGCGGCAACGCCCGCCGGCTGTTCAAGCTCTGATACAGGAGACCGCCATGCAGCGAAGCTATAGAATCGGCCAGATCGTTCCCAGTTCCAACACGACGATGGAAACCGAGATTCCCGCCATGCTGCTGGCGCGCCAGCAGATCCGGCCGGAGCGTTTCACCTTCCACTCCAGCCGCATGCGCATGAAAAAGGTGGTGAAGGAAGAATTGGCAGCCATGGATGCCGAATCCGACCGCTGCGCCGTGGAGCTCAGCGACGCCCGCGTGGACGTGCTGGGCTACGCCTGCCTGGTCGCCATCATGGCGATGGGACCGGGCTATCACCGCCAATCGGAGAGCCGGTTGAAGGCGCATACCGCTGCCAACGGCGCCGATGCGCCTGTGATCACCAGCGCCGGCGCGCTGATCGACGCGCTGGACGTGATCGGCGCGCGCCGCATCGCCGTGGTGGCGCCGTACATGAAGCCGCTGACGCAGCTGGTCATCGACTACATCGCCAACGAGGGCTACGAAGTGGTCGACCATCGCGCGCTGGAAATTCCGGACAACCTGGAAGTCGGGCGCCACGATCCGTCGCGGCTGCCGGGCATCGTCGCCGGCATGGACCTGTCGCGCGCCGACGCGGTCGTGCTGTCGGCCTGCGTGCAGATGCCGTCCCTGCCGGTCGTCGCCCAGGTGGAAGCCATGACCGGCAAGCCGGTCATCACCGCGGCCATCGCCACCACCTACGCCATGCTGAAGTCCCTGGACCTGGAGCGCATCGTGCCGGGCGCCGGCGCCTTGCTGTCGGGCGCATACTGACCGCCGTCACTACGGGAGCCCCGCGATATGTCCAGCACTTTTCGATATGGCGCCAACATCCACGCCAACGGCATCCGCCAGCATTACCTGCGCTACGCGCCCCGCGCGGACGCCTCCGCCGGCACCGCCGACGCGAAGTCTGCCAGCGGGCCAGATCCCGTCATCATCATTCCCGGCATCACCAGCCCGGCCATCACCTGGGGTTTCGTCGGCGAACGATTCGGGCAGGTCTTCGACACCTATGTGCTGGACGTGCGCGGCCGCGGCATGTCGCAGGCGGGCGATGACCTGGACTATGGCCTGGACGCGCAGGCGGATGACGTGAACGCCTTCGCCCAGGCGCTGGGCCTGTCGCGCTACAGCCTGGTCGGCCATTCGATGGGCGGACGCATCGCCATCCGCGCGGCCAGCCGGTCCCCGGCCGGCCTGGCGCGCATCGTCGCCGTCGATCCGCCCGTGTCCGGACCGGGACGGCGTGCCTATCCGGCGCAGCTGCCCTGGTACGTGGATTCCATCGCCCAGGCGCGCGCCGGCATGGGGGTGGAAGAGATGCGCAAGTTCTGCCCCACCTGGACGGAAGAACAGCTGCGCCTGCGCGCCGAATGGCTGCATACCTGCGACGAGCGGGCGATACGCCAGAGCTTCGATGAATTCCATACGCAGGACGTGCACGGCAATCTGCCGGCGGTCGGCGTGCCGCTGATGCTGGTCACGGCCGCGCGCGGCGACGTCGTCAAGGACGAAGACGTCGCGGAGATCCAGCAGTTGAAGCCCGGCACCTTGCACGTACGCGTGCCGGACGCCGGCCACATGATTCCCTGGGACAACGAGCCGGGCTTCTACGCCGCGTTCGGCGATTTCCTGGGGGCGCGCCTGCCTGGGTAGGCCGCGCGGCGGTGTCCGCGCCGCCGGCCCTATCAGCAACGTGGCAGTGGATCGAGGAGCGAACGATGCCAGTAGCCGACTATGAAATGATCCGCGCCTGGAAACAGGTGCTGACGCTGTCGAACCTGCGCGCCGGCCAGGCCGTCACGATACTGACGGGCGCGGCCACGCACCCGCAGACCCTGGCCACGGCCTTGATCGCCTGCCAGGACATGGGGGCGGTGGTCAATCGCCTGGACCTGCCGCCGGTCAACGGTGAAAAGGCCCTGAGCCGCGATGCCTTGGCCTACCTGGGCACCACCCCCTTGACCGGCAACAAGGCGGCAATGGCGGCGCTGAAGGCCAGCGATCTGGTGCTGGACCTGATGACGCTGCTGTTTTCCCCCGAGCAGCATGAGATCCTGCAGGGCGGCACCAAGATCCTGCTGGCGGTCGAGCCGCCGGAGGTCCTGGCGCGCCTGGTGCCCACCGAAGGCGACCGCGGGCGGGTGCAGGCGGCCGCGCGCCGCGTACAGGCCGCCAAACGAATGACGGTGACCTCGGCCGCCGGCACCTCGCTGGTATGCCCGCTGGGCGAATTTCCGACGATCTGCGAATACGGCTTCGTCGACGAGCCCGGCCGTTGGGACCATTGGCCCAGCGGTTTCGTGCTGACTTTTCCGGACGAGGGTGGGGCCAACGGCACCATCGTCATCGATCGCGGCGACATCGTGCTGCCGCAGAAATCCTATGTGGCCGATCCCATCGTGCTCACGGTGGAAAACGGCTACGCCACCCGCATCGAAGGGGGTGTCGACGCCGAACTGCTGCGCACCTATATGGCGACCTTCAACGATCCCGAAGCCTATGCGATTTCGCATATAGGCTGGGGACTGCAGCCGCGCGCGCACTGGAGCACCCTGGCGATGTACGACCGCGAGGCCACGCTGGGCATGGACGCGCGCGCCTACGAGGGCAATTTCCTGTTCTCGCTGGGACCCAACAACGAGGCCGGCGGTTCGCGCACTACGGCATGCCACATCGATATTCCCTTGCGCCGCTGCACGGTAAGCCTGGATGGCCAGGAAGTGGTGCGGGATGGCAAGGTTGTGAACGAGGCCTGAGGCGGGGGAACGAAGCATGGAAAGCAAAGAGCAGACATACCAAAGGCAAGGCTTCGGCGCGGCGCTGCAACCCCGTCCACCCTATGGCCTGCTGATCGTCGACCTGGTGAACGGATTCGCCGATCCTGCCGTATTCGGCGGCGGCAATATCCCGCAGGCCATCGCCAACACCGTGCCCTTGCTGGACCACGCGCGCCGGCAGGGCTGGGCCATCGCCCACACCCGTATCGTCTACGCCGACGACGGCGCGGATTCGAACATCTTCAGCATCAAGGTGCCGGGCATGCTGACGCTGAAGGAACACGATCCGCGCAGCGCCATCGTGCCGGAACTCGCGCCGCGCAACGGCGAGCTGGTGGTGCGCAAGACCGTGCCCTCGGCATTCTTCGGCACCGGCCTGTCCGCCTGGCTGGCCCAGCGGGGCGTACAGACCTTGCTGGTCGCGGGTGCGGTGACCAGCGGCTGCGTGCGTGCCAGCGTGGTCGATGCCATGCAATACGGCTTCCGCCCCCTGGTCGTATCGGATTGCGTAGGCGACCGCGCCCTGGGGCCCCACGATGCCAATCTGTTCGACATGGAACAGAAATACGCGACCGTGATGACCCGCGACCAGGCGCTGGCCGCGATCGCCGCCGCCTAGACCGGATACACCAGATCGTTGGCCAGGATCTCGTTGTCGTAGATCACCTGGCGTTCCTTCAGCTTCAGCACGCCGTCCACGTAGGTGAAGACGTCGTGATAGAAGCCGGCCAGGTGCAGCGTGGTGGGGCCTTCGACCAGGGTCTGCATCAGCAGGAAGGACGATTGTGCCTCTATCCCCGCTTCGGACTCTTCCAGTACCCGCGTGTTGGTCACCAGATGGCGCATATAGCGCGGGGCGAACATCTGCGTGCGCGATATGGCGACGGCGCGGTCCTGCATCATGTCGCGGCCTTCCGCATATACCAGGCCGACCAGCAGCCCGCGGTCGGCGTTCTCGCGCGAGGTCACGCGGTACAAGCCGTCTTCGGTGAAGAACTCCGGCCAGCTTTCGATCTGATTGGCATCCAGCGCGGCGCAGTAGTCGGCGTGGAACTCCTCGATGTGCTGGCGCAGCTCGACGGAGCGGGCCAGGTCGATGCGGCGGGCGGCATGGGCAAAACTCGTTTTCATTCTGCTGATTCCTGCTTGATTGATCAAAGTCCCATGACCGAGCGGTAGTAGGCATACATGGACCGGATCGCCGCTTCCGATATCAAGGTATTCGACGTGCCGAGCTTGTTGGATTCGAGTTTCAGCACGTTCATATCGGTGGTCGAGCGGCGCACGCCTTCCTGCACGAACTTCATCGCCTCGTTGTCCTCCAGTCCCAGGAAGCCGGCCGGTCCCATCAGGTTGCCCTGGCGCAGGCGATGGCGGGTCATCTCCGGCGTGTCGTCCTCATAGCCGAACATGGTCCATTGCATGATCATGCTGTCCGGCCCGTTCGGAACGATGTGGCGCACGCCCAGCGTATTCATTTCACGCTGCACGATCAGGTTGGGCCAGATGGTCTGCATGGTGACCGACCAGGGCGAATCGAATTCTTTGACGAACTCCAGGAAGCGGTCGTCGCGCAAGCGCAGGCCGTCATGGAAGGACCGCATTTCCTTCTTGTTCTCTTCGCTGACGCTGGCGTACTTGTCCTCGCTCTTGGCCGACGCCATGGTGCCGTGCCGGCCGTGCACGCCGTCCACCAGCATGGCGGACTTGTTGCCGGCGACCAGCAGGCCAAAGACCACCAGGAAGGAATGCAGCAGCGTGGCGTGGTAGGGATCCTTCAGGTTTTCGTGATACATCTTCCAGTTGCAGGGCAACTCGTTGCGGTAGTAGCCCAGTATTTTCAGCGGCTTGCCCGGGAAGACGGTATCGAAGTCGGCCAGGATCTCCGGCGTCAGGTATTCGTCGATCGGCTCGACGTCGGCCACGTACGACGCGAAGACCACGCCGTGGCGCGTGGTCACGTGCAGCCGCCGCAGCCCGTGGTCGTCATTGCGGAAGTCCTTGGGCATGCCGCCTTCCTTGTTGACGCCGCGCTTGAAGGGGATGCCTTGCAGATTGCCCTTCAGGTCATATGACCATTGATGGTAGGGACATACGAACTCCTTGGTATTGCCCTGCGAATTGCGGCAGAACTCGGCGCCGCGGTGGGCGCAGCGGTTCTCGAAGACGTGGATGGAGCCGTCGTCCGCGCGCGAGACCACCACGGGCGTGGGCCCCACGTAGGATCGCTTGTAGTCGCCGGGATTGGGGATTTCCGCTTCCAGCGCGACATAGTTCCAGCTGCGCCCGCGAAAGATCCGCTCCATCTCGCGTTCGTAGATCGCGTTGCTGGTGTAGATCCAGTCAGGGATGGCATGCAGGGCATCTTCGGGCCAGCTGCATTGCGCCAGCTCGGCGTCCTTGGCGGCGTCCGTGCGGCCGATCACGGTTTGGGATTGGTACATATAAGCTCCTTGCGCGATGCATGACGCCGGCTTGGTTCAAGCCGGCGTGGCGGCCTGCTGGCAGGCCTTGATCCAGGGTTTCAGGGTGACGTTCACGTCAGCGAAGCTGCCGGGGTCGATACGGATACCGCGTTCGAACAGGACGCGCAGCTGGCGCAGATCCGCCGCCGCGTTGATGGCGACGCCGTGCACCGGTACGCCGTCGCGATGGCCCAGCCAGACAAGTTTGGGCGCGCTGTCTTCGGGCATGGCCGATCCGCGACACACGTAGGCGAGTCCCGCTACCGGCATGCCCAGCATCTGGATGTTGCAGCCGAACTGGTCGGTCCAGAACCAGGGGTAGGGCGCGGGCGGAGGATCCGCGTCCAGCATCGCGGCGGCGGCGACGCGGGCCTGTTCGTTGGCGTTCTGCCAGGATTCCAGCCGCGCGTGGCGGCCCAGCAGATCGCGATGCTGGCTGGCGCAATCGCCGATGGCCAGAACGTGTGGATCGGCGGTGCGGCAATGGGCGTCGACGCGTATGCCGCCGTTGTCGGCATCGATCTCCAGTCCGGCCGCGCGTGCCAGCGCGACGTCGGGTTGCAGGCCGACCGCGACGACGATGGCGTCGGCCGGCAAGGCGACGCCGCTGTCCAGCGATAGGCCGCCCGCGGGCGCATCGGGCGTGGGAGGCAGTATCGCCGCGATACGCGCGCTCAGGTGCAGCCTGGCGCCCAATGCGGCGGCGCGCGCGGCCAGCCAGGCGGCGAGCGGGGCGGGCAGGGCGTTGGGCAGCAGCCGGTCGGCGCTTTCGACTACTGCCACGTCGGCGCCGCTCTCCAGCGCGGTGGACGCGATTTCCAGGCCGAGAAAGCCGCCGCCGACCACGGCCACGCGGGCGCCCGCGCGCAGGCAGGCGCGCAGGCCGCGCGCGTCGTCCAGCGTGCGCACGTAGTGCACGCCGGGCATGCCGGGCGGCAGGGAAGGCAGCGTCCGCGCCTGGCCGCCGGTCGCCAGCAGGCAACGGTCGTAGGGCAACCGGGCCCCGTTCGACAGGCTGATCCGGCGCTCGGTACGGTCCAGCGCAAGCACTTCGACACCGCGCAGCAGGGTGATGTCCTGCTCCGCGTAATAGGCCTCCGCATGGATAGCCGCGGCGGCTTCCGCCGCCGCGTCGCGCAGCACGGCCTTGGACAAGGGCGGGCGTTCATACGGCGGATGGAATTCGCGGCCGACCAGCGTCAGCTTTCCCGCATAGCCCTGCGTGCGCAGGGCTGCCGCGGCCATGGCGCCACCCTGGCCGGCGCCGATGATCACGATGGAGTCGGGGGCAGCCATGCGTTCACTCGGAAACGTCGGCAAGCACGTCGTTGCCTTCCACCTTGACGGGGTAGATCTGGATATCGCGCGTGGCGGGCGCGCACATCGCCTTGCCGGTGCGGATGTCGAAGCGCGCCTGGTGCAGCGGGCATTCGATACAGCCATCTTCCAGATAGCCATCCGACAGCAGCGCGTAGGCATGCGTGCATACGTTGTCGGATACGAAGAATTCGCCCTCGCTGCGATAGAGCGCCAATTGCTTGCCGCCGGCTTCGACCGCCATCACCTCATCGTCTTCCAGCGCGTCCGTCGATGCGATTTTCATCCAGTTCATATCATTCTCGTCAGTATGCTGAGTAATTGTTGTCAGTGTACTGCTCATAAAAAGCCGCGCATTCCTAGGGATTTCCCTGGCTCTCGCGCAAACGTCGGGCAGGCGTCGGACGGCGCGCCGCGAACAGGCGCGCGATGAAGGGAAAACCCTGTATTTACGTGGTCTGGCGTGGTGCGCTGATGTGCCGCCACGGCGCATCGATGAGCCATTCTGGCGCATACATGGCGGGCCTCGCGGCGTCGTCGGCATACTCGGGTAATCATCGTTGACACTCCAAAATTCTCTCAGTATGCTGACTAACAAGTCAGTGTACTTACGTTTTTTTCAACGTAGTCGCGCACGTCCGGATGCGATGTGCCCACGGTCAATGAGTCCAGGAGCCAGAGTTATGCAACGACGCCGTTTTCTTACGCAGGCTGCAGGGGCCGCGGGCGCGGGTTTGGCGGCGGTCGCCGCGCCCGCGGTGGCGCAGGCCAATCCTTCCGTGCGCTGGCGCATGTCCACCAGCTGGCCCAAGAGCCTCGACACCATCTACGGTTCGGCCGATGAGATGTGCAAGCGCGTCGCGCAACTGACCGACAACAAATTCGAGATCCGCGCGTTTCCTGGCGGCGAGCTGGTGCCGCCCGCGCAGAACATGGACGCCGTCAGCAACGGAACGGTGGAGTGCAATCATGTGCTGAGCACGGCGTACATAGGCAAGAACACCGCATTGACCTTCGACACCGGCCTGTCCTTCGGCCTGAACGCGCGCCAGCACAATGCGTGGATCCACTATGGCGGTGGGCTGGAACAGTTGCGGACGCTGTACAAGAAGTACAACATCGTCAACCACGTCTGCGGCAACGTCGGCGTGCAGATGGGGGGCTGGTACCGCAAGGAAATCAAGTCGGTCGCCGACCTGAAGGGCCTGAACATGCGTATCGGCGGGATCGGCGGCATGGTGCTGTCCAAGCTGGGCGCGGTGCCGCAGCAGATTCCGCCGGGCGACATCTATCCGGCCCTGGAAAAGGGCACCATCGACGCCGCGGAATGGATAGGCCCGTACGACGACGCCAAGCTGGGCTTCAACAAGGTCGCGCCTTTCTATTACTCGCCGGGGTGGTTCGAAGGCAGCGCATCCATTACCAGCATGGTGCACGACAAAGCCTGGGAAGCGCTGCCGGCTTCCTACAAGGCGGCGTTCGAATGCGCGGCGGGCGAGCAGACCATGCGCATGCTGGCCAACTACGACGCCCGCAATCCGCAGGCGCTGCGCGGCCTGATCGCCAACGGCGCCAAGGTGCGTTATTTTCCCAAGGAAGTGATGGATGCCGTCTACAAGGCATCGCAGGAATTGTGGGAAGAGCTGTCCGCGAACAATCCCGACTTCAAGGCCTTGTACCCCGGCTGGAAGAAATTCCAGCAGGACGAGGCGGGTTGGTTCCGTGTGGCGGAAAGCGCCCTGGACAACTACACCTTCGCCGAGGTGGCAAGGACGCAGTCCAAGTAAGCGGAAGCATGCGGCATAGGGGAACAGAATGACGGTGGAACACGGCAGGTCCGTCAAGCCCGAAGGCGTGGGCGCGCGCGTGCCTCGCAAGGAGGACGCGCGCCACCTGCACGGCAAGGGCAACTTCGTCGCCGATATGGCGATGCCCGGACTGTGCGAGGTGGCGTTCCTGCGCAGCCCGCTGGCGCATGCGCGCATCGCCGCCGCGCGGGTGGACGACAGCGTGGCGGCCTGCGTGGTGCTGCGGCCGGACATGGCCGACTGCAAGGACATCGTCGCGGACTCGACGCTGCCTACCTACCAGCCCTCGGCCCAGCCGCCGCTTGCCAGCGGCAAGGTCAGGTTCGTCGGTGAACCGGTCGCCATGGCGTTCGCGCCGACGCGTGCCGAGGCCGAGGATCATATCGA
Organism: Bordetella genomosp. 8; assembly: GCF_002119685.1. Taxonomy (NCBI): domain Bacteria; kingdom Pseudomonadati; phylum Pseudomonadota; class Betaproteobacteria; order Burkholderiales; family Alcaligenaceae; genus Bordetella; species Bordetella genomosp. 8. The sequence continues at coordinate 2,815,750 of NZ_CP021108.1, forward strand.
GCTGGTCGATATCGACTATGACGACCTGCCCGTCTATGCGGACGTGTACTCGGCGCAAGCGGCCACCGGCGAACTGGTGCATGAAGACTGGAAGGACAACGTCTTCGTCACGCTGAGCGCGGACCGCGAATTCGACACGCTGGCCGCCCAGGCCGACGTCGTGGTGAACCGGCGCATGCGCCTGGCGCGGCAGTGCATGGTGCCGATGGAAGGCAAGGCCGTCCTGGCCTATTGGGATCACCAGGCCGACCAGCTGGTGGTCTACAGTGCCACCCAGGTGCCGCACATGATACGTACGGTGCTGGCTGAATGCCTGGGGCTGGAGCAGGGGCGCGTGCGGGTGATCTCGCCGGACGTGGGCGGCGCCTTCGGCTACAAATGCGTGCTGCAGCAGGAAGAACTCTGTATCGCCTGGCTGGCCAAGACCTACAAGCGTCCCTTCCGCTTCATCGAGGACAGGCGCGAGCACCTGACCGCCGGCGCGAATTCGCGCGAGCATCATTATGAAATGACCGCCTACACCGACCGGCGCGGCAAGCTGCTGGCCCTGGATGCGCGGATCACTATCGACGGCGGCGCGTATTCGGTATGGCCTTTCACGATAGGGCTGGAGCCTGGGCAGGCGGTGGGCAATCTGCCGGGGCCCTATGCCTTTCGTGGCTACCGCTGCGTGACCCGCGCCGTTGCCACCAACAAGCCCGGCTTCGTGCCGTATCGCGGCGTGGCGCGCACGGGCGTCTGCTTCGCCATCGAATTGATGATGGACGCGATCGCCCGCGAGGTCGGCCGCGAGCCTTGGGAAGTGCGCCTGGACAATCTCGTGCAGGCAGAGCAGATGCCCTATGTGAACGTCGCCAACAAGCACCTGGACAGCGGCGACTATCCGGCCAGCCTGCGCAAGGCGCTGGAGATGATCGATGCGCCGGGCGTGCGTGCGCGGCAGGAACGTGGCGAGTCCGACGGCCGCCTGATCGGCCTGGGTGTGGCGACCTATACGGAACAGGCCGCGCACGGCACGTCCGTATTCGCCACCTGGGGTACGCCCGTGATACCCGGCTTCGACCAGGCCACCGCCCGCATTACGCCGGACGGCGGGCTGGAAGTCAGGGTGGGGGTGCATTCCCATGGGCAGGGCATGGAAACCACCTTCGCCCAGATCGCCAATGAAATCCTGGGCATTCCAGTGGCGCGCATCAAGGTGCTGCATGGGGATACCGGCCAGACGCCTTATTCCACGGGCACCTATGCGTCGCGGTCGCTGGTGATGTCGGGCGGGGCGGTGTCGCAGGCGTGCAAGCGGCTGTTGCCGCGCGTCATGCACATCGCGGCGCACCTGCTGCAGACGCCGGAAGAGCAGTTGAGCGTGGGCGATGGCCGCTTCGTGGTGGGCAGTGCCCCCGACCGGGCCGTGTCCATGGGCGACATCGCCGATGCCTGGTACCTGAAGCCGCATCTGCTGCCGCCGGACGTCGATCCGCTGGGCCTGGAAGTCACCGTTGGGTACAAGCCCAAGGTGGATACTGGCTGCTTCACCTATGCCAGCCAGGCCGCCACGGTGGCGGTGGATCCGGCCACCGGGGGCGTCGAGATCCTGGACTATGTCGTGGTGGAAGACTGCGGCACGATGATCAATCCCATGGTGGTCGAAGGCCAGACCATGGGCGGCATCGCCCAGGGCATAGGCACGGCGTTCTACGAAGAGACGCCGTACGACGCCAATGGCCAGCCGCTGGCATCGACGCTGGCCGACTACATGCTGCCCGGGCCGACAGAGATCCCGCATATGCGCATGCACCACTTCGAGACGCCTTCGCCCCACACGGAATTCGGTGCGAAGGGCATGGGCGAAGGCGGCGCCATCGCGCCGCCGGCGGTGCTGTTCAACGCGGTCAATGACGCGCTGCGCGCGCTGGGTGCCGCCGAGCTGGCACAGACGCCCCTGACGCCATACCGCGTGCTGCAGGCCATCGCGCAGGGCAGCGAGCGCGAAAAGAACAGCCAGCCCAAGGCGGCCTGAGACATCGATGAAAGCGGCGAAATTCGAATACATACGCGCCACCTCGGTGGCGCAGGCGCTGGATGCGCTCGGCGCACATGGCGGCGCGGCCAAGCTGATGGCCGGCGGCCAATCGCTGGGACCCATGTTGAATCTGCGGCTGGCCCGGCCCGCCGTGGTCGTCGATATTTCCGGACTGCGGGATCTGCGCGGCGTCAGCCGTGACGGCGATACGGTGCGCGTAGGCGCCGGCGTGACGCACGCGGAGATCGAGGACGGCGTGCATCCGGCGCTGCGCGACTCACCGATGCGCGCCGTGGCTGCCGGCATTGCCTACCGTGCGGTGCGCAACCGCGGCACGCTGGGCGGCAGCCTGGCGCACGCGGATCCGGCCGCGGACTGGGTGGTGGCAATGGCCGCGCTGGGCGCGCGCATCGAACTGGCTGGCCCGCGCGGCGTGCGCCATATCGAGGTGGACGGCCTGATGCAGGGCGCCTACACGACCGCGGTAGGGGAAGACGAACTGATACAGGCCGTCCACGTTCCCGCCGGAGGACCGCGGGCGCGCTGGGGCTACTACAAGTTCTGCCGCAAGACGGGCGAGTTCGCCGAAGCCAGCTGTGCCGCCTGGTTCGACCCCGCCACCGGCCAGGCGCGTATCGCGCTGGGCGCGTTGGACGGGCCGCCGCGCCTGCTGCTGTCCTTGGCCGCGCGCGTTGCGCAGGCCGGCGCCGCGGCGCTGGACCCGGTGGAAATCGCGCGGGAAGTGGCCGACGCCATGCCCGGCAAGGATGAGGCGCATCGCCAGTTGCATGCGGCGGCGGTCGGCCGCTGCCTGGCGCAGGCGACCGGTAAAGGATTGCAGACATGACGCAGATCACGATGGAAGTGAACGGCCGCCAGGTGGCCGACGAAGCGCCGCCGCGCATGCACCTGGGTGATTTCCTGCGCGACAAGCTGCGCCTGACGGGTACGCACCTGGGCTGCGAACATGGCGTGTGCGGCGCGTGTACGGTGCTGGTGGACGGCGAACCGATCCGGTCCTGCATCTCGTACGCGGTGGCCTGCGAAGGACGCCGGGTGACGACGATCGAAGGCTACGACGCCGATCCGGTCATGCAGCGTCTGCGCGAGGCCTTTACGCGCCACCACGCGCTGCAATGCGGTTATTGCACGCCTGGCATGCTGGCGACGGCGCGCGACATCGTGATGCGCCTGCCGGAGGCGGACGAAGCGCGCGTGCGCGTGGAGCTGTCGGGGAATCTTTGCCGCTGCACCGGGTATATGGGGATCGTGGCCGCTGTGATGTCCGTGCTGGCCGGCCTGCGTGATTCGCCCGATGCGGAAGTGGAGCGCATGCGGGCCGCCTTGCGTGGCGGACAGGGCGCGGCGCCCGCGCCGGCGCAGCCGGTGGTGTTCGAGGCTTTCGCGGCGAAGGCCGTCGCGACCGCGGCCGGCCTGTCCGGTTCGGCCGGTGCCGACGCCGCGCCGGCCACCGGCAAGACCAATCAGATCGACGGCGGCTTCGACGTGCCGTTTCCGCCGGACCAGGTGTGGGCATTCATGACCGACTTGCCGGCCGTCGCGGCCTGCCTGCCGGGGGCATCCATCCAGGAACAGCAGGGCGAACGGGTCAAGGGCACGATATCAGTGAAGTTCGGCCCCATGCGTGCCGCCTTCAACGGCGCCGCGCGCCTGGACCGCCACGACGCCGCCATGCGCGCGGTCTTCCGCGGCGCGGGCCAGGATACGGTCAGCCGGTCACGCGCCAATGGCGACATCACCTACCAGGTGCGCGACGCCGGCAATGGCGGCGCGCGCGTCGACGTCAATCTGGCCTATTCGCTGCAAGGCCCGCTGGCTCAGTTCTCGCGCTCGGGTCTGGTGCAGGACTTCGTGCGCAGGATGATCGCCGACTTCGGCGCCAACGTCGCGGCACGGCTGGGCGGCACGGCATCGGCGGAGCCCGTGCAGGCTTCCTTCAACGCATCTGGCATGTTCTGGCATGTCGTCTGGACGCGCATCAAGCGCTGGTTCGGCCAGGGCTGACGCCGCGCCGGACGTGAGGGGTTCGCCGGGGCGCTCGCCGCGCCGGCGTCATATCGAAGGCCTTCCGCGCACCGTCGCTTGCGGTTGCGCCCATAGGACATACAAGGGGAAGCTCATGCGAGCGAGCTTGGCAGTCGCACGTCGCCACGTTTTGAAGGGCCTGGCCGGCCTGGCCTTGGGCGCCGCCGCCATGGCCGCGGCCGCGCAGGGTACCGAGCCGCTGAAGGTACGCCTGGACTGGACGCCTTGGGGCGTGCAGGCGCCTTTCCACCTGGCGCAGCAGAAGGGCTGGTACAAGCAGGCGGGCCTGGACGTCACGCTGGAAGACGGCAACGGTTCCGTCACCACCGTGCAGATCGTCGGATCCAGCGGCACCTTCGACGTGGGGCATGCCGCGTTGGCGTCCATGATGATCGCGCGCGATAAAGGCCTGCCGGTCAAGGCTGTGGCGGTTTTCGCGCGGCAGAGCGATATCGGCCTGCTGGTGCCCGCGGACTCGGGCATCACCGGGCCCGCCGCATTGAAGGGCCGCAAGATCGCCTACACCGCGGGCTCGCTGGAAGCACCGTTCATCGACGCATTCCTGGCGGCGGGCAATCTCAAGCGCGGCGACGTCGAACTGGTGAACGTGGACGCCGCCAGCAAGGCGTCCACCTACGCGGTCGGCCGCGCGGATGCGGCGTTTTCCACCATCCCGTTCTTTCTTCCCGTGGTGTCGCAGACGCGTCCGTCCACGGCGGTGCGCTTCGCCGACTATGGCCTGAACATGCCCAGCTTCGGCTTGTTCGCCACCGAGGAAAAACTGCAATCGCGCGGCGAGGCCATCGGGCGCTTCGCCAGCGTGACCGCGCGGGCCTGGGAATACATCTACGCCGGTCATGAGGAAGAAGCGGTGGACGCCGTGCTGGCGCAGCGGCCGCAGGCGCGGCTGGACCGCAAGGTGCTGCGCGGCCAGATCGACGCGCTCAAGCCTTATTTCGGCAGCATGTCCGCCGGCGTCCGGATCGGCGCGCCCGTGCCGGACGATTGGGTGCAGGCGGTGAAGACCTTGTCGTCGGTGGGTCTGATAAGTGCCCAGGCGGACCCGGCCGGCTTCTACGCCACGGGCCTGGTGCATCCGGAACGCTATGACGCCATGGTGGGCAAATGAGCAACGCCGCCGTGTCGGCGCGCGGCGTCGCCAAGCGATATCCCGGCGAGCGCGGCGTGCGCGCGCTGGACTCGGTGTCGGTGGAACTGCCGCCGGGCCGTTTCGTCAGCATCCTGGGGCCCAGCGGTTGCGGCAAAAGTACTTTCCTGCGCTGCGTGGCCGGCCTGGAAACCATCAGCGAAGGCGAATTGCGTGTGGAAGGCTGGCCGGTGAAGGGGCCTCCCGACGGCATCGGCATGGTGTTCCAGCGCGATGCCTTGCTGGACTGGCGCAGTATCCGCCGCAATGTGCTGCTGCCCATCGAGTTCGCCCATAAACCCCTGGCGGCCTATGCCGCCAAGGCGCGGCAACTGCTGGAGCTGACCGGGCTGCAGGATTTCGCCGATAGCTATCCGCATGAATTGTCGGGCGGCATGCGGCAGCGCGCCGCCATCTGCCGCGCCTTGATCGACGACCCGAAACTGCTGCTGATGGACGAACCGTTCGGCGCGCTGGACGCGCTCACGCGTGACCAGATGAACGTGGAGCTGCAGCGCATCTGGCTGGAAACGCGCAATACCGTGTTGTTCGTCACCCATGGCATCGCCGAAGCGGTATTCCTGGGAGATACGGTGATCGTGTTCTCGCCGCGTCCCGGGCGCATCGTCGAAACGCTGGAGATCGACCTGCCGCGCCCGCGGCCGCTGTCGGTGCGGGAGTCGCCGGAGTTCGGCGCCTATGTGCGGCATATCCGTGGCCTGTTCGAGGACATGGGCCTGATCGACGAGAGGAACCACGCATGAAGGCGTCGTCCCGCAAACTGGCGCACGGCGCCGCCGGCGCCGGCTCGCTGGTCCTGTTCCTGCTGATATGGGAGGCAGCCGTACGGCTGCTGCACGTCAAGCCCATTATGCTGCCGCTGCCGTCGAAGATAGGCGTGGAGCTGTTCAACGACGCCGGCTGGTACGCCGGCCAGGCCGGCTATACCTTGATGACCACGCTGGCCGGCTTCGCGCTGTCGGTGCTGGGCGGCGTGGGCGTCGCGGTGTTGCTGGTGGGATCCCGCTGGTTCGAGAGCGTGCTGCAGCCCCTGATCGTCGCGCTGAACAGCGTGCCCAAGGTCGCCGTCGCGCCCTTGTTCGTGATCTGGCTGGGCACGGGCGCGGAGCCCAAGATCGCCATCGCCTTCCTGATCGCCGTCTTTGCCATCATCGTGGACACGGTGCACGGCCTGCGTTCGGTGCCCAAGGACATCCTGGACCTGGGCCGCGTATTGAAAGGATCGCGGCGCGACTTTTTCTTCAAGGTAAGCCTGCCGTGCGCGCTGCCGTCCATCCTTGCCGGGATGAAGGTGGCGATTTCGCTGGCGCTGGTGGGTGCCATCGTCGGCGAATTCGTGTCGTCGCAGAGCGGCCTGGGCTATGTGATCATGACCGCGCAGGGCACCTTCGATACCGTACGCGTGTTCGCCGCGCTGTTCGTGCTGGCCTTCATCGGCCTGGCCCTGTTCGGCGCGCTGGCGTGGCTGGAACGCAAGGCGACGCCTTGGCGCCATCATCAGGACGACCGCTGACGGGTCGCCGGCGCCGGAAAAAACATCATGAGAAGGGGAACACAATGCAATCGTTGATGGCCCTGTCGCGTCTGATCGACGCGATAAACCTGCGCGTGGGCCGCGCGGTCACCTGGGTGACGCTGCTGGTGGTGCTGGTCAGCGCCGGCAACGCGGTGGTGCGCAAGGTATTGCACACCAGTTCGAATGCCTGGCTGGAGCTGCAGTGGTATATGTTCGGGGCCATGTTCCTGCTGGCCTCGGGCTATACGCTGCTGAAGAACGAGCACGTGCGCGTGGACATCCTGTCCTCGCGCCTGCCGCGGCGCCAGCAGATCTGGATCGAGATCTTCGGCGTGGTGTTCTTCCTGCTGCCGGCCTGCGTGCTGATCCTGGTGCTGTCCTGGCCGGTGTTCGTCGATTCCTTCGTCACCAACGAACAGTCGTCGAATTCGGGCGGGCTGGTGCGTTGGCCGGTCAAGCTGCTGATACCGGCGGGTTTCGCGCTGCTGGTATTGGCGGGGGTGTCGCACCTGATCAAGTGCGTGGGGTTCCTGCTGGGCCGCTGCGACGATCCTGGCAGGCGCGAGGGCGCGCGGTCTGCCGAAGAGGAGCTGGCCGAGGAGATCGCCCGCGAGGCACAGGCGCGTGAAGCCGCGGCCTTGGCCGAGACGGGCGCCACGCGGAAGGGGGAGCGCTGAAATGGAATTCCTGATCGCCAACCTCGCCCCCATCATGTTCGCCACCCTGGTGGTGTTCCTGCTGCTGGGCTTTCCCGTCGCCTTCGCGCTGGCGGCCAACGGCATCCTGTACGGCCTGATCGGCATCGAGCTGGGGCTGCTCACGCCCGCGCTGTTCCAGGCCCTGCCGCAGCGCATCTTCGGCATCATCTCCAACGACACGCTGCTGGCGGTGCCGTTCTTCACCCTGATGGGCCTGGTGCTGGAGCGATCCGGCATGGCCGAGGACCTGCTGGAGACCATCGGCCAGCTGTTCGGCACCGTGCGCGGCGGCCTGGCCTTTGCCGTGGTGTTCGTCGGCGCCATGCTGGCGGCGACCACCGGCGTGGTGTCGGCCTCCGTCATCTCGATGGGCCTGATCTCGCTGCCCATCATGCTGCGCTACGGCTACGACCGGCGCCTGGCCAGCGGCGTGATCGCCGCCTCGGGCACGCTGTCGCAGATCATCCCGCCGTCGCTGGTGCTGATCATCCTGGCCGACCAGCTGGGCCGCTCCATCGGCGACATGTACCGCGCGGCCATGGTGCCGGGCTTCGTGCTGGCGGGCCTGTACATCGTGTACATCGCCATCATGTGCGTGATCAAGCCCGCGTCCGCGCCGGCGCTGCCGGAAGAGGCGCGGCGCTTTCGCGAAGACAACGGCACGCGCGGCGGCCGGTCGCTGCTGGTGCTGATGATCATCTCGGTGACGGTGGCCTGGGCGCTGGGCCAGTGGATGGAGAACGACACGGCGCCGGCCGACGAGCGCATCGTGCTCAGCCTGCTGCTGTGGGGCCTGACCGCCTTTGTCATCGCCATCGTCAACAAGGCGCTCAGGCTGGGCCTGCTGTCGGCGCTGGCCGAACGCGTCACCTTCGTGATGATCCCGCCGCTGTTCCTGATCTTCCTGGTGCTGGGCACCATCTTCATCGGCGTGGCCACGCCGACCGAGGGCGGCGCGATGGGCGCGGTCGGCGCCATCGCCATGGCCCTGGCGCGCAAGCGCCTGACCCTGGACCTGATGAAGCAGGCCATGGACACCACCACCAAGCTGTCCTGCTTCGTGGTGTTCATCCTGGTGGGGTCGACGGTGTTCGGGCTGACCTTCCGCGGCGTGAACGGCGACCTGTGGGTGGAGCATCTGCTGACCGGCCTGCCGGGCGGGCAGTGGGGCTTCCTGATCGTGGTCAGCGTGCTGACCTTCGTGCTGGCGTTCTTCCTGGATTTCTTCGAGCTGGCCTTCATCATCGTGCCGCTGCTGGGGCCGGTGGCCGAGAAGATGGGCATAGACCTGATCTGGTTCGGCGTGATCCTGGCGGTGAACATGCAGACGTCCTTCATGCATCCGCCTTTCGGCTTCGCGCTGTTCTACCTGCGCTCGGTCGCGCCCAAGGATCCGTACAAGGACAAGGTCACGGGCCGCACGATCGCGCCGGTGACCACCGGGCAGATCTACTGGGGGTCGGTGCCCTTCATCGTGATCCAGCTGCTGATGGTGGCGATGGTCATGCTGATGCCCGCGATGGTCATGCACTACAAGGGCGACCAGTCGCAGGTCGACCCGTCGTCGGTGAAGATAGACGTGCAGGGCGGCTACGGCGGCAGCGTCTACGGCAACGATAGCGGCGACGCCGGCGCCCTCTTCAAATAAGCCATCGAAAAAGCGTGGAAAGGCGAGGCGGATCAGGGTTTTCCCTGGTTTTGCCTCGCTTCTTAATTACTTTATCGGATTTGCTTATAACCAGAATACGAAACGGCAATTTTTGTTCCGCGCACCCCCTGCGTATCATCGGTCCCCGAAAGGCGACCCGCCCCGGCCGCCGTCGGAAAGGGAAGGAACCGCCGCATGGAACATGGACATCGCACACAGCGCGAGAACCTGGAGGTCAAGAACACGACCTGTTATATGTGCGCCTGCCGTTGCGGCATCCGCGTGCATTTGCGCGATGGCGAGGTGCGCTATATCGACGGCAACCCCGACCATCCGCTGAACCAGGGGGTCATCTGCGCCAAGGGCTCCTCCGGCATCATGAAGCAGTATTCGCCGGCGCGCCTGACCCAGCCGCTGCGGCGCAAGCCGGACGCTGAGCGCGGCACGGCGCAGTTCGAGCCCATATCCTGGGAAGAGGCGCTGTCCTTGCTGGAAACGCGGCTGGCCCATCTGCGCGCCACCGATCCGCGCCGCTTCGCGCTGTTCACCGGCCGCGACCAGATGCAGGCGCTGACCGGCCTGTTCGCCAAGCAGTTCGGCACGCCCAACTACGCGGCGCACGGCGGCTTCTGTTCGGTCAATATGGCGGCCGGCATGATCTATACGATGGGCGGATCGTTCTGGGAATTCGGCGGCCCGGACCTGGACAACGCCCGTCTTTTCCTGATGATAGGCACGGCGGAAGACCACCATTCCAATCCGCTCAAGATCGCCATTTCCAAGTTCAAGCGCGCGGGCGGGCGTTTCATCGCCATCAACCCGGTGCGCACCGGCTACGCCGCCGTGGCCGACGAATGGATACCCATACGACCCGGCACCGACGGCGCGCTGTTCATGGCCCTGATCCACGAGCTGATCGAAAGAAACGCCTACGACCATGACTTCGTTTCGCGCTATACCAATGCCGGCGAGCTGATCGACCTGCGCGAGGACAGCGACACTCATGGCCTGTTCGTGCGGGACCCGTCCAGCCCGGAGGTCAATGCGCTGTTCCCGCAGAACCGCATGTGGTGGGACAAGCATACCGATCGCGCCGTCGTGAACCACGCGCCGGGCGCCGAACCCATGCTGGACGGCCAGTACACGCTGGACGACGGCACGCCGGTGACGCCGTCCTTCACCCGCCTGCGCAAGCGCGTGGCGTCCTGTACGCCCGAGTGGGCGGCCGGCATCACCGGCATCGACGCCGGGACGATACGCCGGCTGGCCGACGAATTGATCCAGGTGGCGCGCGACCAGAAGATCGAGTTGCCCATACGCTGGACCGACGCCTGGGGCGTCGAGCATGAATCCGTGCGCGGCGCGCCGATTGCCTTTCACGCGATGCGGGGACTGGCCGCCCATTCGAACGGCTTCCAGAGCATTCGCGCCTTGTCCATCCTGATGTCGCTGCTGGGCACCATAGACACCCCGGGCGGCTTTCGTCACAAAGCCCCGTATCCCCGCGCCGTGCCGCCTTCGGCCAAGCCGCCCAACAAAGCCAGCGACGTGCAGCCCAATACGCCGCTGCCCAACGGCCCGCTGGGCTGGCCGGCGACGCCGGAAGACCTGTTCATCGACGAGCAGGGCGGTCCCGTGCGCATCGACAAGGCGTTTTCCTGGGAATATCCGCTGGCCGTGCACGGCATCATGCACAGCGTGATCACGAATGCCTGGCGCGGCGATCCCTATCCCATCGATACGCTGCTGATTTTCATGGCCAATATGGCGTGGAATTCGTCGATGAACACCGTGGAAACGCGCCGCATGCTCACCGACCGGCGCGAGGACGGCGAATACAAGATTCCCTTCCTGGTCGTGTGCGACGCTTTCCAGTCGGAGATGACGGCCTTCGCCGACCTGATCCTGCCGGACACGACCTATCTGGAACGGCACGACGCCATGTCGATGCTGGACCGCCCCATTTCGGAGTTCGATGGGCCGGTGGATTCGGTGCGCATCCCCGTGGTGCCGCCGACCGGCGAGTGCCGGCCTTTCCAGGACGTGCTGGTCGAGCTGGCCGGCCGCCTGAAGTTTCCCGCCTTCACCCGGCCGGACGGCGGGCGCAAATTCAGCGACTACAAGGACTTCGTCGTCAACTTCCAGACCGCTCCCGATTCGGGCGTGGGCTTCCTGATGGGCTGGCGCGGCAAGGACGGCGACAAGGCGCTGGTGGGCGAGCCGAACCCGCGCCAGTGGGAGCAGTACGCCGAGAACAATTGCCACTACCACTACGTGCTGCCCGAAGGCATGCAGTACATGCGCAACTGCAACGGCCCCTACCTGAAGTGGTCGGTCGAGAACGGCATGCGCAAGTTCGGCACGCCCATCGTGATCCAGCTGTATTCGGACGTGATGCAGAAATTCCGCCTGGCGGCGCAGGGCAAGACCAGCGGTCGCCAGCCGCCCGACCATCTGCGCGCGCGCATCGAACGCTATTTCGACCCCGTGCCGTTCTGGTACGAACCGATCGAGCGAGAAGTCACCGATACCGAGGCCTTTCCGTTGGCCGCGGTGACCCAGCGTCCCATGGCCATGTATCACTCCTGGGACTCGCAGAACGCCTGGCTGCGGCAGATCCACGGCGAGAACTATCTGATGGTGAATCCGCGCACCGCGGGCGCCCAGGGCATCGAGGACGGCGCCTGGATCTACGTCGAGTCGCCCTGGGGCAAGGTGCGCTGCATGGCACGCTACAGCGAAGCCGTCGAACCCGGCACCGTGTGGACTTGGAACGCCATCGGCAAGGCCGCCGGCGCATGGAACCTGGGGCCGGACGCCAACGAGTCGCGCCGCGGTTTCCTGCTGAACCACCTGATCACCGACGAGCTTCCGGCCGGCCGGGATGGCGTGCCGGGCAGGATATCGAACTCCGATCCCATCACCGGGCAGGCAGGCTGGTATGACCTGCGGGTGCGCATCTATCCCGCCGAGGCGGATGCCGACTTCACGCTGCCGCAATTCGCGCCCATGCAACCCCTGCCGGGTTCGCTGAATGTCGTCACGCGGGTGGTGCAGACCTATTTCGCCGGCAAGGGCGAATTCCTGGCCCGCCTGCGCCGCGCCGCCTCGAACAAGTAAGCAAGGACACGACATGACCCAGATGGCTTTGGTGATAGACCTGAATGTATGCGTGGGGTGCCATGCCTGCGTGACCAGTTGCAAGGAGTGGAATACCTCCGGCGAAGCGGGCAGCCTGGCCGACGAGCGCGCCTACGATGCGGATCCCAGCGGCAATTTCTTCAACCGCGTGCAGACCTACGAGGCGGGGGAATTCCCGCTGACCGATACGATCCATTTCCCCAAGTCCTGCCTGCATTGCGAGGACCCGCCCTGTGTGCCGGTGTGCCCGACGGGCGCGAGCTACAAGCGGGAAGCGGACGGCCTGGTGCTGGTCGACTACGACAAGTGCATCGGCTGCAATTACTGCGCATGGGCCTGTCCCTACGGCGCCCGCGAACTGGATCCGCAGCGCAAGGAAATGACCAAGTGCACGCTGTGCTCGGATCGGATCGGCAATACCGCGCTGCCGGAACGGGACCGCAAGCCCGCCTGCGTGCTGGCCTGTCCGACCTCGGCGCGCCTGTTCGGCGACATCCATGACCCGGACTCGGAAGTGTCGCAGGCGATACGCGAACGCGGCGGCTACCAGTTGATGCCGGAGTGGGGCACCCAGCCGGCCAATCACTATCTGCCGCGGCGCAAGACGGAGTCGGCCACGAGCGCGGGGCAGGGTTGCGGTTCGGGCGCCTGCTCATGCGCGACGAAGCCCGCAACGGACATCCAGGGGCAACTGGACAGCGGCCGCCTGGACTTGGCCGCCGTCGCGTCGTCCCACTGACATCGGTTTGCCGGCATCGCGGCAAGCGCAAGAAACAAGGAGTATCCATGCGGCCACCATTCTCGGTCGTTTTTCTGACTACGTTGTGCGGCGCCGCGCAAGGCTTGCTGATCGCGCTGGTCGCGATGGAGCTGGCGGCGGCCGCGGGCTCGCTCGCCATGCCGTCGCAGGGATTTTTCGTGGCGGGCGCCGGAGCGGCCTGCGTGCTGGGGGCGCTGGGCCTGTTCGCGTCCTTTTTCCATCTGGGACATCCGGAACGGGCATGGCGCGCCATCGCCATGTGGCGGACGTCGTGGTTGTCGCGTGAATGCCTGGCCGTGCCGGCTTTCCTGCTGCTGGCCTTTCTTTACGGCCTGGCCCATGCGCTGGCGTTTCCCTATACCCTGGCCGTCGGCATCGTCGGCGTGGCCGCCGCCGCGGTGCTGTTCGTGTGCACGGCCATGATCTACGCCTGCCTGCGCTTCCTGCAGGAATGGGCCAGCCCCTTCACCTTGGTGAACTTCGTGCTCCTGGGTTGCGCGTCGGGTTTCACCCTGGCCACGCTGATCGCGGCGGTCTGGGCGGCGCCGCTGGTGGTCGTGCTGGGACCGTGCGCCTGCGTCCTGATCGCCGGGAGCTGCATGTCGCGCATGGCATCACTGGCGCGCAACGCCCGCCTGCACCCGAAGTCGACCTTGCAGAGCGCCACCGGTATCCGGTCGGACAAGCTGACCCAGAAGTCGCAGGGGTTTACCTCCAGCTCCTTCAATATGCGTGAGTTCTTCCATGGGAAGAGCACGGCCATGTTGGCGACGGTGAAGACGGCCTTCGTGCTGGGGGCCTTCGTCATCCCCTTCATCCTGGTCATGCTGGGCTCGACGGCGGCGGCGTCCATCGCCGTGCTGGCGGTGGCCTTCGTGGTCCAGTACCTGGGGCTGCTGGCCGAGCGCTGGTTCTTCTTCGCCGAGGCCAGGCACCCGCAGAACCTGTATTACCAGCGGGCGGCATAGCAATTGCGGCCGGGCAGTGTCGCACTGCCGTAAGGAGGCCGAAATGAGCCGGATGCAAGCCTATCGTATTCACCGCTTCGGGGGCCCGGAGGTCCTGCAGGAGGAATGGGTGGATATACCGGAGCCCGCCACGGGCGAAGGCCTGATACGCGTCCTGGCGGCCAGCCTGAACCCCGTGGATTTCAAGACGCGGGAAGGAAAGTATCCCCTGGTGCGCGCCGATCGGTTGCCTTACATCCTGGGGCGCGACTGCGCGGGCGTCCTGGAGGAAACTCGGCAACGGGTGCCGGGCATCGAGCCGGGCGACGCCGTCTACGCCTTCGTGGGCCAGGGGCAGGGGGCATACGCGCAGTTCGTGACCGTGCCGCTGGAAGGTATCGCCCGCAAACCCTTGTCGCTGGACTTCGCCACCGCGGCGGCCGTGCCGCTGGCCGGGCTGACCGCCTGGCAGGGCATCTTCGACCACGGCGGGTTGAAGGGTGGCCAGCGCCTGCTCATCCACGGCGCGGCGGGCGGCGTCGGGCATTTTGCCCTGCAGTTCGCCAAGGCCAGGGGCGCTGAGGTTTTCGTGACGGCTTCCGGCGACAGCGCGGAATTCCTGCGCGGCCTGGGCGCGGATCGCGTCATCGACTACAAGACCGAGGATTTCCAGCGGGAGGTCGGCGACATCGACGTAGTGTTCGACCTGATCGGCGGCGAAACCCAGGAGCGCTCCTGGACCGTGCTGAAGGACGGCGGCGCGCTGATCTCGACGCTCAACGAGCCGTCACAGGAGCGCGCGCGCCAGAAAAACGCCCGCGCCGCCCGCTACACCGCGCGCCCCGACGGCCGTCAACTGGCCCAGATCGCCGACCTGATCGACCGCGACAAGGTCCGCGTGCATGTGACGGGCGTCTTCGACTTCGCCCAGATGGAGCGCGCCCAGCGGCAACTCGAGCAAGGCCACAACCGCGGCAAGCTGGTCGTGACCCTGGCGCCTCGGCCCGACTCGGCGGACGGGCAGTAGTCGCGACCTGTGCCGGCCCGCAGCTGGTAGAGGCGGCCGGACGCATTCCTTTCTGTGCTGAAATCACGATATCCCATGTCAGCCTAGGCGACACGCCGCGTGATGCGGCATGGGAGTTCAGCAAATAGGGGAGGTGAATGCGTACAGCCGGCGCGGATTCTGATCCTGGCCTGTCGATGGATGTTGTCGGTCAATTGATCGAAGAGGCCGGGACCCGGCGGTCGCTGGACGTCCTGTTCGATGCGTTGGCGGACATGGTGCCGTTCGAGATGGTGTCGGTGCTGGTGTATCGGGGCCGGGGGCGGCCGATTCTTCTGTATGACAACTTCGACGGGGCCGCGTATCGGCAGGGCCTGGACAACTATCTGCGGTTTTCCTACGTGTTGAATCCCTGCTACCAGGCCTATCTGGGTGGGCTGCGCAGCGGAGTGATGCGGATCCGCGACCTGCTTGCCAGCGGCGGGAATGCGGCCGCCTCCGGGTCGACGGGCGGGCCGGCTCCGGAGGCCGTGGAAGCCGCGCCGGTCGCGATTTCCGACGAGGAGGAAATCGGCTACGTCACGGTGGGCTGGCCGCCGAATCGGGCGGAGGTCCTGGCCCTGGTCCCGCTGCCCGGCGACGCCGCCGCCGAGGTCGGATTGCTGCGTCCGCATGCGGCGGGCGGATTCGGCGAACGGGACCTGCGCTGCCTGCGCCAGTCGCATCCCGTCATGGCCGCGGTCATCGCCAGGTACTGGCGCGAGCATAGCGATGCCGCGGCGGACGCCGGCACCGGCGCGCCGCCGGACACCCGCATCGACACCGCCTTCGACGATTTCGGCAAGCCGAGGTTGAGCAACCGGGAAGCCCAGGTTGTCCGCATGGTGCTGCAAGGCCATTCTTCGGAATCGATAGGCTTGCACCTGGGCATCTCCATCACCACGGTCAAGACGCACCGCAAGAACGCCTATGCCAAGCTCGGCATTTCCACCCAGTCGGAGCTGCTCTCGCTGTTCCTGAAGACGGCCCGCCTCCTCCCCGGGGAGGATGTCGCAAGCAGCGGCTAGGGCACATCATTAGCCCCTTTTCCAGCACTACAAGGGGCTGTCTTGAAATACACACGTATGCCGATCGAGGCGCAGGCGCCGGAAGAAGTCGGCTATGGCCGCATCCAGAACAATCTGTCGGAAAGCTCCATCGCCGACCGCAAGCTGGGCGAACTGGGTGTGGACCTGTCCGACCTGACCCTGTTGTACGGCGAGCACCGCGGCGACCTGGCGCTGCGCGAGCAGATCGCGCGGCAGGCCGGCAGCCCGGCGATACATACCGACGACGTGCTGGTGTGCGCCGGCGCCGCCGGTGCCTTGTTCATCGTCTCCAGCGCCTTGCTGAAGCCGGATTCGCATCTGGTCGTGGTGCGGCCGAACTACGCCACCAACATTGAAACGCCGAAAGCGATCGGCTGCGAGATCAGCTACGTCGATCTGTCCTTCGAGTCCGGCTACAAGACGGATATCGACGCCATCGAGCGCGCCGTGCGGCCCGACACCGCCATCATCAGCGTGACCTGCCCGCACAACCCGACCGGCTCGATGATGTCCTGGGACGACCTGCTGCGCCTGGACGACATCGCCCGGCGCAACGACTGCGTGGTGCTGGTGGACGAGACTTACCGCGACCTCAGCCACGGCGAGCCCTACCCGACGGCGGCCAGCATCAGCGATCGTTTCATCGCCGTATCGTCCTTGTCCAAGGCCTATGGCACGCCGGGGATACGCGTCGGCTGGCTGATCACCCGCAACCGGCCGCTCTACGACCTGTTCCTGGCGGCCAAGGAGCAGATCGGCATCTGCGGCTCGGTCCTGGACGAGGCGGTGGGCACGGCGGTGCTGGCGCAGCGCGAGGCCTGGCTGAAGACCAGCAATCAGCGCAACCTGCGCCACCGCGACATCCTGCGGGCGTGGATGCGGGATGAGCCCTATATGGAGTGGGTGGAGCCGACCGGTGGCGTGGTGTGCTTTCCCCGGCTGAAGGTGCCGGCGTCGTTCGACCTGGACCGCTTCTACCGCAGCCTGCTGGAGCGTCACGGCACCTATGTCGGCCCCGGCCACTGGTTCGACATGCCGCGCCATTACATGCGCATCGGCTACGCCTGGGTGACCGAGCAGCAGCTGCGCGACGGCCTGGCGGGGATATCGGCGGCAATCCGCGAACAATTGGACGAACATCGCGGGGGATGACCTCCGGACGACGGCAAGGGGAGCCATGCGTAAGCCGGTCATGCGGCCAGCCGGGTGATCGCCGGGCGCGGCAACGGTATCATCGTGGTTTTCCGGGCGCGCACGCTCCGGACCGATGGATGCCAAGCAAGGAGACCCCATGACCGTTGCCACACACCGGGCCCGCCGAGCGAGCCGCGGCTCGCGCCGTTTCGCCGCCGCCGGCCTGCTCGCGCTTGGCCTGGCGTGCGTCCGCGCCGACGCCGCGAGCGGCGGCGCCAGCGGCCTGCATGACAATTTCTTCTGGCTCGGCCAGTTCAACAAGGCGTCGATCGTCATGACGACGGAGCAGGGCATCCTGCCGCCGGACATCGCGCAGAAAACGGCGCGCGCCGTCGCCCAGGTGATCGCGGAAGGCGACAAGCCCGGCGGCAAGCGGCCCGGCGACTACCTGCAGCTGGAACCGCTGATCACCAAGATCGCGGGCGCCGACGCCACCCGCATGCATTCCGGCCGCAGCCGCCAGGACATCCTGGCCACCACCCGGCGCGTCATGCTGCGCGATCGCCTGCTGGATCTTTACGAAGCGCTGAACCAGGCGCACGCGTCGGTCAACGCGCTGGCCGAGAAGTACGCCGACGCCATCGTGCCGGCCTATACCAATGGCGTACAAGCGCAACCCACCACCTACGGCCATTATCTGCTGGCGTTTTCCGACGTGCTGGACCGCGACGCCGCGCGCCTGCGCCAGGTCTATGCCCGCGTGAACCTGAGCCCCATGGGCGCGGCGGCGCTGGGCACGTCCAGTTTCCCGATCGACCGCAAGCGCCTGGCCGACCTGCTGGGCTTCGACGGCGTGGTGGACAATTCCTACGACGCCGCCCAGTTTTCGCAGATCGATATCGGCGCGGAAGCCGCCAGCCTGGCCAGCACCATGGCGCTCAGCGTGGGCGCCTTCGTGCAGGATATCCATACGCAGTACCACCAGCCCAAGCCCTGGCTGATGCTCACGGAAGGCAAGCTGACGGGCACCAGCAGCATCATGCCGCAGAAGCGCAATCCGTATGCGTTGAACGACGTGCGGCTGGCCGCCAGCGAAACCGTCGGCGACGCGATGGCGGCGCTGGTTGTGGCGCACAACGTGGAGCCTGGCATGCCCGACTACAAGCGTGGCCAGGCGCAGGACGCGGTGGACTCCGCCACGGATATGTACCTGAAGCTGGACGACATGCTGGGCGGCCTGGTGCTGAACCGCGAACGCGCGCTGGCCGAGGTGGACGCCGATTATTCGACCACCACCGAACTTGCCGACGTCCTGCAGCGCGACGCCAACGTGCCGTTCCGCATCGGCCATCATTTTGCTTCCGAACTGGTCAGCTACGGCCGCCAGAACAACCTGAAGCCGGCCGATATCCCGTACACGGAAGCGCAGCGCATCTATACGGCCTCCGGCAAGGCGAACGGCGTGGATAACGCCAAGCTGCCGCTGGACGAAGCGCGCTTTCGCCAGGTGCTGACCGCGCAGAACATGATCGCCTCCAGCAAGGGCCAGGGCGGTCCGCAGCCCGCCGAAGTCGCGCGCATGCTCGCCGACGCCAAGCAGCGCCTGTCGGTGGACATGACCTGGGTGCAGAGCACGCGCGATCGCCTGACCACCGCGCAGGACAACCTGGACCGGGCCTTCGACGCGGTCGCCAATCCCCCGGCCAAGAAGTAATCCCCCCGGCGCGCGGCGATCAGACCGACCGTGCGATAAGGTCGCGCAGCCACTGGTGCGCGGGATCGCGGTGCAGCCTTTCATGCCACAGCATGAGCATCTCGAAGCCCGCCACTTCCAGCGGCGGCTCGACCACTTGCAGCGCACGGTTGCCGAGCACCAGCCGGGACGGCACCAGGGCCACCAGGTCGGTGCTGGCCAATACGGCCGCCAGGAACAGGAAATGGGGCACCGATAGCGCCACCCGGCGCGTCATGCCCAGCCGCGCCAGCGCCGCGTCCGTCACGCCCTGGAAGCCGCCGCCGTCCGCCGATACGATGGCGTGGTCGAGCGTGCAGAACTGCGCCAGGGTCGGCCGGCGCTTCAACCGAGGATGCCCCTTGCGACCGGCCAGCACGTAGCGCTCGACGAACAGCGAGCGCTGCCGCAGCCCGGGCGACGCTTCGGCGGCGATGTGGAAGGCGAGATCCACGTCGCCCTGGTCCGCCTGGCGCGCCAGCATCGGCGGATTCAGTTCGAGTATGGCCAGGCGCGAGCGAGGCGCCGCCGCACGCAGGGCCGCCAGGGCCGGCAGCAATATGGTCGATTCGCCATAGTCGGACGCCGCCGCCCGCCAGGTCTGTGCGGCCCGCGCGGGATCGAACGGACGGCTGGGCGCGACGGCCCGTTCCAGCGCCTCCAGGGCCAGGCGGAGCGGCTCGCGCAATTCGTCCGCGCGCGCCGTGGGCCGCATGCCGCGCGGGCCGGGCAGCAGCAGCGGGTCGCCGAGCACTTCTCTCAACCGTGCCAGCTGCACGCTTACCGTGGGTTGCGACAGATGCAGCCGCCGCGCCGCGCGGGTCACATTGTGTTCCGCCAGCAAGGCGTCCAGCGTGACCAGCAGGTTCAGGTCGAGGCGGCGCAAGGAATTGTTCATGGCAATACCTGGCATTACGGAAATTCATTTTGACTATACCCGAGGCATGCCTATCGTATGTCCATACGCACTTGCGAGCCTATGGAGCACCGCCTCATGAATGTCCTGATCGTTTATGCCCACCCCGAGCCTCGTTCCCTGAACGGGGCCATCAAGGAATTTACCGTCGAACGGCTGCGCCAGGCGGGACACGCCGTGCAGGTATCGGACCTGTACGCCATGCGCTGGAATGCGGTGGTGGATCGTGCCGACAATACCGCGGCGCGGACCGATGCACATTACGACGTATCCACGGATTCGGAGCAGGCTTATGCGAACGGCACGCAGAGCGCCGACATCGCCGGCGAACAGGAAAAATTGAATTGGGCCGATGCCGTGATCCTGCAGTTCCCGCTCTGGTGGTTTTCGATGCCGGCCATACTCAAGGGCTGGGTCGATCGCGTGTATGCCTGCGGATACGCCTATGGCGTGGGGGAACACTCGGACACGCATTGGGGCGACCGCTATGGCGAAGGCACCCTGGCCGGCAAGCGGGCCATGCTGGTGGTGACGGCGGGTGGCTGGGCGTCGCACTACGCCGCGCGCGGCATCAATGGGTCGATTGACGACATCCTGTTTCCCATCCAGCACGGCATCCTGTTCTTCCCGGGCTTCGACGTGCTGCCGCCTTATGTGGTCTACCGCACGAGCCACCTGGATGCCGCCGGCTTCGCCGGGATCCGTGACACGCTGGGCCGGCGACTGGATGCGTTGGCGACCACGGAACCCATCCCGTTCCGCAAGCAGAACGGCGGCGATTACCTGATACCCGAGCTGACCCTAAGGCCGGACATCGCCCCAGGTCAGGCGGGAACGGCCATCCATCGGCGTCAGGCGGCGTCGCGGTCGCCGCGCGATTCCCAGAACACCACGCGCTGATGGATCTGGCGCATCAGCATGGATCCGGCCAGGCCGATGACGGCCAGCAGCAGCACGCCGGCGAACATGGTGGCCAGGCTCATGCTGACCGAGGCCGACGCGATCAGGTAGCCCAGGCCCTTTTGCGCGGACAGGAATTCGCCCACGACCGCGCCGATCAGCGCCATCGCGACGCCTATCTGAAGCCCGGAGAAGATATCGCCCGCCGCGGCGGGCAGCTTCACGTGCAGCAGCAGATAGGCCCGGCTGGCGGAAAACGCACGGCAGGCATCCAACAGCTCGGTGTCCGTGCGCTTGATGCCGTTGATGGTGTTGACGAACAAGGGGAAGAAGCACACCAGCGCGACCAGCACCACCTTGGACGACATGCCGAAGCCGAACCACACCAGGATGATGGGTCCGAGGGCCACCTTGGGCATCGCCTGTAGCCCGACCAGCAGCGGATACAGGAATCGCTCGAAGGTGCGGGATTCGGCCAGCAAGGCGCCCAGCAGCACGGCCAGGCCGCAACCGATGGCATAGCCGGCCAGCGATTCCGCCAGGGTGGCCCAGATATGCGGCCACAGCGTCCCATCGGCGAAGCCGCCGTATAGCGCGCCGAACACGGCGCCGGGCGGCGGCAGCAGGTAGTCGGGGATGGCGAAGGCCTGGATGGACCAGTGCCAGATCGCGATGAGCACGGCGACGCTGATCAGCGGGTACAGGAAAGAGGTGATGTCTAGGCGTTTCAGCATGGAGGGAAAGGCGGAAGACCTCGCGGTCAGGCGGCCTGGGTTGCCGCCCCGGTCTCGGCCTGGGCGTGGGTGAAATGGCGACGCAGATGCTGGCAGGCGGCATTGAAGGCCGCGTCACCCAGCGTTTCCAGGGTGCGCGGACGCGGCAGGTCGGGGCGATAGTCTTCGATGATGCGTCCGGGCCGGGGCGACATGACCAGCACCCGGTCGGCCAGGAAAACCGCTTCCGGAATGCTGTGGGTGATGAACAGCACCGATTTGCGCTGCGTGCTCCAGATGCGCTGCAGTTCCAGCGTCAGGGCTTCGCGGGTCAGGGCGTCCAGGGCCGCGAAGGGCTCGTCCATCAGCAGCAGGTCGGGATCGGCCAGCAACATGCGGGCGATGCCCACGCGTTGCTGCATGCCGCCGGACAATTCGCCCGGATAGTTGCCGGCGAACCCGCCCAGCGATACCAGGTCCAGCAACGATCGCGCGCGTTCGCGCGCCGGTTCCGCCGGCAGATTCATGGTGCGCGCCGGCAGCAATACATTGTCCAGCACCGTCTTCCAAGGCAGCAGATTGGGTTTCTGGAACACCACGCCGGCGCGGCGGCTCGGCCGCGTCACGGTTTCGCCACCCAGGCTGACGTCGCCTTCGGTGGGATGCAGCAATCCTGCCGCCAGTTTCAGCAGCGTGGACTTGCCGCAGCCGGAAGGACCCAGCACCGCCACGAACTCGCCCGGCGCGATGTCAAGGTCGATGTCCGCCAGCGCCTGTATCCTGCCGCGCCGCGTCGGATAGGTCAGCCCGACGCGCTTGAAGCTCAGTGCCGCGCTCATGCACCCGCTCCATGCGCGGCGGCGGCGGTGGCCAGGAAGCGCTGCACGGCTTCCCATGACTGCCGGTTGGCGCGGGCATTGGCATGCGGCGTGCCGCCGCCGGTCAGCACCACGCCCGCCACGGGGTGGGGCTTGGCGATCAGCGTGGCGGGCACGTTGGGCACGCCGATGGCATGGCCGGCGCCCTGGCCGCAGACGTGTTCGACCGGCCAGCGGTGGCCGTGCTCCTCGAGCGTGGTGGCGATCTGTTCGCTGAACAGGGTGGAAGGCCAGAAGCCGTCGTCGGTGCCGGAGATCAGCATGACGGGGCCTTGTATCTTCTCCACGGCGATGCGGGCGGCGGCGACGGAGGCGGGGTCGCGCAGCGGGGTATGGAAGGCCGGCGCCTGCCGCACCGGCTGGCCGTCCGCGGGCACCTGGTTGAAGGCCGCCCAATCGACCTGGGGGTTGTCCTGCCACACATTGCGCAGTGCCTGTCCCTGCCAGGTCCAGGTCGGCGAATCCGGCGCTTCGCCCGGCGCGCCGGCGCGCAGCGTGCCATGCACGACCGCGCTGGGCACATAGGCGATGGCGGCGTTGACCAGGCCCGGGAAGCGCGAGGCCAGCAACAGGGTGAGTTCGCCGCCACGCGACTGGCCCGTCACGGCAACGAAGCCGTGGGCGGGGTCCAGGTTGGCGCGGGTCCAGCGCAGCGCTTTTTCGAAGTACTCCAACGGCGTGCGGGAGATATGCGCCGGCAGGCCGGGCGCCTTGAAATAGCCCAAGGCAAACGCGGTGTAGCCGTGGGCTGCGTACAGCGCGGCCCGCTGGCGCGGAATGCCGCCGCCGGAGCCGTTCAGCACGATGATGACGGGCCGGGGTTCGGTGCCCGCGGGACGGAATACGGTACCTACCAACCCGTCTTCCTGGATCTCACGGCGCGTGACGCCTTCCACGACATAGCGCTGCACCAGCGTGGCATGGGCGCTGGCCTGCCCGTCGGCGCTCTCGGCGTCGATGGCGATGGCCAGCGTGTCCACCTCGTCGCTGCGCTCGGGGTCGGTCGGGGGCTGGATGCGCTTCATGGCCCAGACCACGGCCATGGCGTCGGCGTCGTCCCAGTCGCCGCTGGCGGGCGCCTGCTTATCCAGGTCGACCATGCCGTCGGCGCCGACCGTGAACGTCGCCTCGCTGCGCCAGACGCTGCCGTCCGGATGGCGCAATTCGGCGCGCAGCCGCGCCGGCCCTGGCGGAAAGCCGGCCAGGACGATGCGGCGCGCGACGTCGACGGCCGCGTCCGCCGGCTCGACCCACAGCGTGGCGCCGGCTTTACCCTGGTTGCCGCTCATTTGGCCGCCTTCGCCTGCGCACGCACGGCATCGACATCGAAATCGTTGATCTGCTTGATGAACTCGTTGGAGAAGATATTGTCCACCGGCACGTTCGCCGACGGATACTCGCCCGCGGCCGCCATGGCCTGGATGCCGGCGGTGATGGCCTTCAGATCGTAGTAGCCGGGCACGCGCGGCTGGCCGGACGGGGTATAGAGCACCCGTTGCAGGCGCCGGCTGAGCAGCGTGGCCTGGTCCTTCAGCGCCTGGGCTTCATCGCCGGCCGGCTTGGATTGCGGATTGGCGCGCCAGAAGGCCCGCACGCAGAATTCCGGATTGGCGACGCAGGCCACCTGCGCCTTGGTATAGGCGCGGCCGAAGCGCACCATCAGGTCGGGATGGTCGCGGAAGGTGTCCACATGGGCGATGAAGCCGTTGCCCGCGGTTTCGGCGAAGACGGACGGGTAGGCGATGCGGCGGATGGGCGTGCCGGACATCTCCAGCATGTCGTTCCAGCTGCTGTTGAAGTTCAGCGCTTCCACCTTGCCGGTCTTCAAGGCCTGGAAGCCGGCGGCGAGCGCGCCCACGGCCACGTAGTCCACGTCCTTGCCGGGCGTCAGGCCGGCGGTGCGCAGCGCGGCGCGGCCGCCGGGAATGGTGCCCCAGGTCAGCGCGCCGACGCCGATCTGCTTGCCCTTGAAGTCGGCCAGCGTCTTGACCGGCGAATTGGCCAGCACGGCGAATTCCATGGTGTTGCCCGGCACGCCGTTATAGAAGTAGCGCAGGGGCAGGATGTCCTTGCCGCTGAAATAGCTGGAGATCACCGGTTCGGAGGTCGGATAGCCGAAGGTGACGCGCTTGCTCGCGACCTGTGGCAACAGGGCGCCCGCGCCCTGGAACACGATGGTCTTGACCGACAGGTTTTCCTGCTTGAAATAGCCGAGTTCATCGGCGGCGGCGTAGGGCGCGCCGTCATGCACGGCGGGCGGGATGGCCAGCGCGACGGTGACTTCGTCCACGGCATAAGCGGGCGCCGCGGCCAGGGCGGCGAACAGCCCGCCCATCGCGATTACGGAGGGGAAACGCATGGAAAGTCCTTTTTTTCAGTGGTCGCCCTGGCCCAGGCGGGATGCCGCGTCGCGCAGCAGTTGATTGCGGTCGATCTTGTTGGTGGACGCCAGCGGCAGGTGGTCGACGAACCAGACCTGCCTGGGATGTTGGTAGGCCGGCGCGTGTTCCAGCGCATAGCGCTTGATTTCTTCGGCGTCGGCATGATGGCCGGCGCGCAGGACGATGTAGGCCACGGGTTTCTGGCCCTTGATGTCGTCTTCCACGGGGACGACGGCGGCTTGCTGCACGGCGGGATGCTGTTCCAGCATCTTTTCCACTTCGCCCGGGTAGATGTTTTCGCCGCCGCTGACGAACATGTCGTCGCGCCGGCCGACGAAGGTGTAGAAGCCGTCGGCGTCGCGGCGGAAGACGTCGCCGGTCGAATAATAGCCGTCGGGCGTGAACGGCTTGGCCAGGTCGGGGCGCTGGTGATAGCCCAGCATCAGGCCGGGGCTTTTCATTTCCAGGATGCCCTGGTCGGGGCCGTCGCCCGGTCCCGGCGCCAGGCGCAGCGAGACTTCCGGATGCGCGTGGCCCACCGAGGTGGTCGGCGTCGGCAGGCCTTGCGGATGCGGGCCGAAGACGACCGGACCGCCTTCGGTGGTGCCGAAGGCGTTGATGACGCGCGCGTTGGGCAGCATGGCGTGGATCTGCGCTAGCAGGCTGGCGCTGACCGGGGCCGATCCCATGCGGATGACCTTGACCGACGACAGGTCGGTGCGGGACAGCAGGTCGCGCTCGCGCAGCATCATGGCGATCATCGGCGGCACGGCGGTCAGCCAGGTGCAGCGGTAGCGTTCGATGCAGCGGATATAGGCCTGCGCCGAAAACTGCGGCAGCAGCACCGTGGTCGCATGGCTGCCCACCGACAGGAAGGCCAGGGCCAGCGCGTTCATGTGGTACAGCGGGGCGGCGATCAGCGCACGTTCGTCGTTCAGCGGGGTGGCCTTGCGGCGCGTTTGCACCGTCCACAGATGGCTGGCGTGCGACAGCAGCACGCCCTTGGGCCGTCCGGTGGAGCCGGAGGTGTACAGCATCAGCGCGACGTCGTCCGGCTTGGGGCGGTAGGGCGGCTGCTTGCCGGGCCGCAGGAAATCCTGGAAGGGATCGGCGTGCGCCGAGGCTTCCATGGGTATCGCTTCAAGGCCGGCGGGAAGGCTGGGACGGCGGGCTTCGTCGAACAGGACGAGGCGGGCGCCGCTGTCCTGCAGGACGAAGGCGATGGTGGCGGCCGGGAACTTGAAGTTCACCGGCACGGCCACCAGGCCCGCGCGCATGATGCCCATCACCGCCGCCACGTAGCGGACCGAGTTGGCGGACAGCAGCGCGATGCGGTCGCCCGTGGCATAGCCGCGCTCGCGCAGCGCCTGCGCCACGCCTTCCGCCAATGCATCGAGCTCGGCGTAGGTGTACCGCGTCTCATGCAGTTCGGCGTCGACGCCTATCATGGCGATGCGCGCCTGGTCGGCCGACGGATCGATCAGGTCGCCAAGGTTGTACGGTGTATGCATATCTGTCGCCAAATACTAATCGCCACATAGCCAAGACGGCGTAACCAAGCGGGGACGCCGCGGATCCGGGTCCCCCGGTCCGCCGGCGTCGCCCCCTTGAGGGGGAAGCGCGTCAGCGCTTTCGGGGGTGGGCTTTACTGCACAGCTGTGGAATAAACGCCGCGGCCGCTGGCCACGAGCTTGCCGTCCTTGTCGAACACCTGCGCTTCGGCGACCGACACCTGCGATCCGAACTTGATGACCTTGCCCTTGGCGGTCAGGTCGCCCTGGAAAGCGGCGCGGTGATAATCCACGCGCAGGTCGATGGTCGGCACGCCCCGGCCGGTGCTGGAAACCAGCGCCCAGTCGGCCGTCAGGTCCACCAGCGCGGCCAGGATCCCGCCGTGGGTGTAGCCCTTTTCGGCATTGACCACCCATTCCTCGCGCCACTTGGCCTTGAGTTCGATTTCGCCGGTCCCGACGGACAGGACCTCGATGCCCAGCCACTGGTGGTAAGGCCCGCGCAGCAGTTTCGCCTGGATGTCTTCCTTGGTGGGGAGCGCTTTTTCGGTCATGGTAGTTTCCGTATTCCTGGTATTCGGTTATCTGCGATACCGGGGGCATGCGCCCCGGACGTGGCCACGAGGCGTCAGGGATTGACGATCACCTTGCCCAGCACTTCGCGGTCGCGGATCAGGGCCAGGCCCTCGGCGGCCTGTTCCAGCGGCACGGCGCGGTCGATCAGCGGATCGACGCTGCCTTCGGACACCATGTCCAGCAAGGCCTTCAGGTTCTCGTCGTAGAAGCTGTTCGAGCCCTTGATGTTCAGTTCGAAGCTCCACACGTAGCGCAGGTCTTCCTTGGGATCATGGCCGGCCGTCGCGCCGCACACCAGCAGCGTGCCGCCGCGCTTCAGGCACTTCAGCGAAGGCAGCCAGGTATCCCCGCCGGTGAAGTTGATGACCACGTCCACGCCGCCTTCGTAGTTGCGGCGCTGGGGCTTGCCGTACTGGCCGATGGCCCACTTGCTGAAATCCGTTTCGCGATAGTTGATCAGGTGGTCGGCGCCCAGCGACTTCAAGCCTTGCAGCTTGGAATCGCTGCCGGCGCAGGCGATGACTTCCGCACCCAGCTGCTTGGCCAGGATGACGCAGGCGGTGCCCACGCCGCCGCTGGCGCCCAGCACCACGACCTTGTCGCCAGCCTTGACCGTGTTGTGCGTGATCAGCATCCGGTGCGCGGTGCCGTAGGCGACCGGTAGCGCCGCCGCATCGTCGAAGCTGACGTTGTCCGGCATGGCGATCAGCTGGCCGGCCGATACCAGGCAGTATTCGGCCATGCCGCCGTCCAGCATTTCGCCCATCAGGCCCTTGGCCTTGTTCAGCGGGTTGACCAGCACGCGGTCGCCAACCTTCCAGCCTTCCACGCCTTCGCCGACTTCGGCGATTTCACCGGCCATGTCCAGGCCGATCACCACCGGCAGCGGCACCTTGATGCCGGGCATGCCCTGTACCGTGAACACGTCGTGGTAATTGAACGACGACGCACGCACGCGAATGACGACGTGGCCCGGCGTGACGGCGGGAACCGGCTTGTCCGTCACGACGTGGAGCTGGTCGAGTCCGCCGTGCTGGTCCAGGACCAGGGCTTTCATGGTTTTGTTCATGGATGCTTTCCTTTGGTGCCGGCAAGATGGCCGGGATAACTTGGATTACTTGATGGATTTCGATTGCTGCCAAGGGCCCGTGACGAACAGGTCGTCCTTCAGGGCGCCCTTGATGACACCGGTCTCGGTAAAGACCTGGTGTTCGCGCTTGAGCGTGTCGATGTCGGATTGCTCGAACGAAATGCGGTACATGTCGTTCCACAGTCCGGCGTAGACCTTGGCGTCGTTTTCCGGCAGGTTGGCCGATTTCTGCAGGATGGCGATGACTTCGGGCTGGTGGGTCTGCGCCCAGGCCAGGGCGTTGCGCATGCCGGCAAGCACGCGGGCGACGACTTCCGGATGGGCCTGCACGTATTCGCTGCGCACGGTGCCGATCCCGATGTAGGGCACCGAATCGCTCTTGGTCAGCTTGCGCCATTCGTCGGCGAAGCTGCCCAGCTTGGTCACCTTCAGATCGGTGAGCTGCGCCACCGTCACGGAACGCAGCGCCGACGCATCGACCTGTTTCTGCACCAGGAATTGCGCCAGCCTGGATTCGTTGCCGCCGACCAGCGAGAAATCATTGGGCTTGATGCCGTAATTGCCGGCCAGGATGGCCCCTGCGATTACCGCCACCGAGCTGCCGGCGGGCGACATGCCCACCTTCTTGCCGCGCAACTGGTCCAGAGACTTGATCGGCGAGCCTTCGGGCACCACGAATTGCACGTCGGCCGGCTGGGTCGCGGCAAATACCTTCAAGGGCACGCCTTC
This sequence comes from Bordetella genomosp. 8, assembly GCF_002119685.1. Lineage (NCBI taxonomy): Bacteria > Pseudomonadati > Pseudomonadota > Betaproteobacteria > Burkholderiales > Alcaligenaceae > Bordetella > Bordetella genomosp. 8. The sequence continues at coordinate 2,844,348 of NZ_CP021108.1, forward strand.
GGCCGCGCTGCTGAACACGCCGGCGGCCGGCGCACCGTAGGCCAGGTCGATGGAGTTGGACGCCAGCGCGCGCAGCGGCGCGTTGACGTCGGGAAAACGCAGGAACTCGACGTCCAGGTTCTGCTGCTTGAGGAAAGGCGTGGCTTCCAGCACCGCGCCGAAACCCAGGCTGACGCCGCTGCTCCAGTAACCGATACGTACCTTGTCGGCAGCCTGTGCGCCAGTCGCGCCGGTCGCCGCGGCAAGCGCGAGCAGCGCGGCGAAGAGGGGTTTTCTCCATTGCATGATGTGGCTCCAGTGTGTCGGCGGGTTGGGTCGGTGGGAGGGTCGTGGGGAATTCGTCAGAGCGGCTTCCAGCGGAAGAGCCGGCGTTCCAGCGGCTTCAGCAATCCGCCTTCGAAGATCAGCATCAGCACCACCAGCAGCAGCGTCCAGGCAAACACCTGGTCGGTCTGCACCAGATCGGCCGCCTGGCGCAGGCGGTAACCGATGCCGTCGGAGGAGCCCAGCGTTTCGGCCACCAGCGAGACCCGCCAGCCGAAACCGAACGCCAGCCTGGCACCCGAAAAGAAGTAGGGCAGGATGGTGGGAAGGTAGATTTTGCGCAGGATCTGTGCCCGCGACATGCGGAAGCTGCGCGCCAGGTCCACGTGCAGCTTATCGACGTTCTGCGAGCCTTGCCAGACATTGGTGAGGATCAGCGGCATGGCCGTCATGAACACCACGAAGATGGTGGTGGCGTTGGAGATGCCGAACCAGATGATGGCGAAGACCGCCCAGATCGCCGACGACACGGTATTCATTACGGCCAGCAGCGGATCGAAGAAGGTCGCCAGCACGCGGCTGGAGCCCAACGCCAGCCCCAGCGGCGTGCCCACCACGGTGGCCAGCGCGAAGCCGATGACGATGCGGGTGAGCGTGGTCAGCACGTCGTGCGCGAACGTGGCGGATTGCGCCAGGTTGACCAGCGCCTGCAGGACTTTTTCCGGGCCGGGCAGCACGAAAGCGGGAACGTGCGACGCGGCCATCGTCCACAGCAGCAGGAATACGATGGCCAGCGCGGCGCGCTGCGCGAACAGCCACCCCAGGCGCCGCCAGGGCCTGTCCGCGCCATTGGTACGCGACAGGCTGATCGTGGATGCGCCGATGTCCGTCGCGCTCGCGCTCAGGCCGTTGCCGGCCGCGACGCCGCGCACGGCGGTGCTGTCGGTACTGCCCTTGCTTCCGTCGCTCATTCCTGTACCTTCATGCGCAATTGGCGCGTCTGTTCGGCGACGTCGCGATCCGTGGGGTGGCGCGGCCGCGCCAGCGCGACGGGATCGATCTCGCGGATGCGGCCCGGCCGAGGCGCCATCAGCACGATGCGGTCCGCCAGGATCACGGCCTCTTCGACGTCATGCGTGACGAACAGCACGGTCATATTCTTGATGCCATGGATGCGCAGCACTTCGTGGTGCATCTGCGTGCGCGTCTGCGGATCCAGCTTGGAAAACGGTTCGTCCATCAGCAGGACGTTGGGCTCCACCACCAGGCTGCGCGCCAGCGCGACGCGGCTGCGCATGCCGCCGGACAACTGGTGCGGCCAGGCATCGGCGAAGCCCGCCAGGCCGACCAGGTCCAGCACGGCATCGGCACGACGATGCCGCTCGGCCTTGGCCACATGCGTGGCTTCCAGCCCGAAGCCGACGTTGTCGCGCACGCTGCGCCAGGGCAGCAGGCGGTCTTCCTGGAACAGGTAGGCCATGCGCCGCCATTCGCCGTAGGACGCCTGCGGCTGGCCGCCCAGCAGGATGTCGCCGCCATCGTAGGACTCCAGGCCGGCAACCATGTTCAGGAGAGTGCTTTTGCCGCAGCCCGAAGGACCGAGCAGGGCGACGATCTCGCCCTGGCCGACGCTGAAGGAGATGTCGCGCAGTACTTCCAGCGCGCCGAAGTGCTTGGACAGGTGCCGTACATCCAAGGCGTTGCCGCTCATCGCGCGCTCCCGTTCAGCGCCGCCGGAACGGGGATGATCGCCCCGGTCTGCGTGAGGCTGGCATAGAGTTTTTCCAGGGTCATGACCTGGAAGGTTTCGATATGGCGTCGCGCGATGGTCTCGGCCCGCTTGCCGTCGCCTTCGGCCAGCGCATCGATCATGGCGTTGTGGTCGTGCTTGATTTCCGGCTTGGTGCGCTGCACGCCGAAGCCCAGCGCCACCAGACGCGACATCTCGTCCATCAACTGGCTGAGCAGCTTGTACAGCCGATCGTTGCCGCAGGCGGCCGCGATGGCCAGGTGGAAAGCCTTGTTGGCGTCCATGAAGGCATCGATCTGGTCGCTCAACTGCAGGACCGGGTGCTGGACGCGGCATGCGGCTTCCAGGCGGCGCAGCTGCTCGACGTCGACGCGTCCCGCGGCCAGGCGCGCCGCCAGCGGTTCGACCTGCACGCGCAGCGTGAACACTTCTTCGACGTCGCGCAGCGTGATGGGGGAAATCTGATAGCCCTTGCGAGGCTTGGAGCGGACGAAGCCTTCCTGCGCCAGGCGGACCAGCGCGATGCGGCAACTCGTCTTGCGGATGTCGTAGGCCTGCATCAGTTCAGGCTCGGTCACGAAGGCGCCCGGCGCCAGCCGGCACGACAAGACGTCGCGCCGGATGCGCGCATAGGCGTCGTCGCCGGAACTCACTTCTGAGCTGGCGGCGGCGGGGCGAGCGGCCTGCAAGGCTGAAACGGGCATGGTGGCGTGGCTTCATCCAGGCTGTGAGCAGCTCACAGCGCAAGTGAAATAGGTCTACAACGCCACCATTCTATGGATGACCAGTCCAAACGCTAACTAAGAAATTACCCTAAGCATATGCCTGAAGCTTTGGTTGTTCGCGCGAAAATACCCCTTCCAGGAATAAGGAGAAAGGGGTTTTCCCTGCCGTGCTGGCTATCGGGGCCCAGCAGCGAAGCGAGGAGTCTGGCATGTGTCATGGTGTGCTCCATCTGTACGATCATGCCCGGCCCGCCACGCTGGCCAGCCAATCCTGGTAGCGGGTGGCGCCGATGTACGCTCCCTTGCCGGCGGTCAGCGAGCGGTCGTCCAGCACGGAGCCGAAATAGCGGGCGCGCGCGTCGGCGACGATCCGGCGCGTGGCGTCCTGGCGCGCCGCGAGGTACAGGCGGGCCAGTTCGTCCAGCGGGATCAGGTCGGGGCCGGCCACTTCCAGCATGCCGTTGGCCGGCGGCATCGCGGCGACTTCGGCGAGTCGCGCCGAGGTGTCGTCGGAAGCCACCGGCTGCAGCAGGGCAGGCGACAGGTGCACGGTGTCGTCGCCGCCGCTGGACTTGATGATGCCGTCGACGAATTCGAAGAACTGGGTGGAACGCAGGATGGTGTAGGGGATGCCCGAGTCCTTGATCAAGGCTTCCTGCGCCACCTTGGCGCGCATGTAGCCGTTATCCGGCAGGCGATCCGCGCCCACCACCGACAGGGCGACGTGGTGCCGGACGCCGGCGGCGGCTTCCGCGGCGAGCAGGTTGCGGCCCGCCGTCTGGAAGAAATCCATGACGGCCTGGTCCTCGAAGGAGGGCGAATTGGAGACGTCCACCACGGTATCCGCGCCCTGGATCGCGGCAGCGAGGCCCGCGCCGGTCAGCAGGTTTACCCCGGTACTGAGCGACGCGGCCACCACCTCGTGGCCTTGCAGCCGCAGGCGCTTGACGACATTGGACCCAATCAGCCCGCTGGCCCCGATTACGACGATCTTCATGGTGTGGCGACTCCGTGGTTGTTCGGCCGTCGATATGGCGGCCGTTGCATGAACTATGCGCGGGGCCGCTGTGGAATACTTTGCCGAAACCTTGGATTTCCCTTGGAAAGGAGACTGGATGCCGCTGGAGTTCGGGGATTGCACGCTGGACATCGACAGGCGGGAGCTCCATCGCGCATCCCGGGTGGTCGCGACCACGCCGCAGGTTTTCGATCTGCTGGTCTACCTGGCGCGGAACTGCCAGCGCGTGGTCACGCGCGATGACCTGCTCGACGTGGTCTGGGGCGGTCGCGTCGTTTCGGAATCGACCTTGGCCAGCCACATCAACGCGGCGCGCAAGGCGGTGGGCGACAGCGGCCAGCAGCAAAGGGTGATCAGGACCGTCCCGCGCAAGGGGTTCCGCTTCGTCGCCGACGTGCGCGAGACCGTGATGCCGCCCGCCGCGCAAACGGCGGATACCGCCGCCGTCGGGGTGGCGCATGCCGCGCCGGTCATGCCCGCCTTGCCCGACAGGCCGTCCATCGCGGTGCTGCCCTTCGTGAACCTGAGCGGCCTGGCCGACCAGGAATACCTGGCCGACGGTGTCGTGGAGGACATCATCGCCGCCTTGTCGCGGCATCGATGGCTGTTCGTGGTCTCGCGCAACTCCAGCTTCACCTACAAGGCCCGCGCGGTGGACGTCAAACAGGTCGGCCGCGAACTGGGCGTGCGCTATGTACTGGAAGGCAGCTTCCGACGCGCCGGTCCCCGCGTGCGCATCACCGGGCAATTGGTGGATGCCGCCACCGGCGCCCACCATTGGGCCGGACGCTTCGAGGGTGTGCTGGACGATATCTTCGCTTTGTACGACGACATCAGTGCCAGCGTGGTAGGCGCGGTGGCGCCGCAACTGGAGCAGGTCGAGATCGAGCGGGCCGCGCACAAGCCCACCGACAGCCTGGATGCCTACGACTATTACCTGCGCGGCATGGCCATGCTGCATCGGGGAACGCGCGCAACCATCGCCCAGGCATTGGACCTGTTCCAGCAGGCCCTGGAAGCGGACGCCGGCTTTGCCTCGGCGCACGCCATGGCGGCCTGGTGCCATTGTTGGCGCAAGGTCAACGGCTGGATGACGGACCCCGAGCGAGACCTGGCCGACGGCGTGCGGCTGGCCCGCCGCGCCATCGAACTGGGCAAGGGAGACGCGGTGGCCTTGACGCGAGCCGGGCATGCGCTGGCGCACCTGGCCGACGACCTGGACGGCGGCATCGCCCTGATCGACCGGGCCTTGGTCCTGAATCCCAATCTGGCGTCGGCCTGGTTCCTGGGTGCGTACCTGCGCCTTTGGCGCGGCCATACCGACGACGCCGTCGCCGCCTTTACGCGCGCCATGCGGCTGAGTCCGCTGGACCCCGAGATGTATCGCATGCAGGCCGGCACGGCCATCGCGCACCTGTTTGCCGGCCGCCACGAGGAAGCGATAGCGTGGGCGGAAAAAGCGGTGCGCGACCTGCCGGGCTTCATGCTGGCGCTGGCCGTGATGGCCGCCGGCCGCGCATGGCTGGGCCAGGATGCCGCGGCGCGGCGCGATCTGGAGCAACTGCGGGTGGCCGGTCCGGAGCTGCGCATTTCCAACCTGATCGGCTGGCTGCCGATACATCGCGCGGACGATCTGCGGATCCTTGCCGACGGCCTGCGCAAGGCGGGCTTGCCGGAGTGATGCGGAGTGATCCGCCGATACCACCGATACGGCCGATACCGGGGACGGCCGCGGGCGCGCGCGCGGCCCGGGCGGGGTTCGGCTCAGGTATCCCGCGCCATGCAATCCTTCCAGCGCGTGTTGACGCGCTCGGCGAACCAGGCGGTGGTGAGCTGGCGCGTGATCTTCGGGCTCTGCAGGGTGATGCGCGGCAGCACCGCGCGGGGCAGCGGGGCGCCGGCGGACTTGTCGGCGATGTCGAAGACGCGCCGATACAGCAGGGTTCTTTCGAAGTCCTGGCGGTCGCCCGCGCGCAGGTCGCGGCGGATCGCGTCTTCGCTCATATCCAGGCGGCCGCGCAGCGCGCGCAAGGCGCGTTCGGTCTCGCCGGGTTCGACGGAGTTCTCGCGCAGCACGTCGCCGTCCAGCGCCAGCGCGATGCCGGTGGCGCGGCTGACCGCGTTCTGGAAGGCCGCGTTGCGGCTGGCGTACCAGCCGGCGTTGTAGTCGGCGAAGCGGTAGATCACGGCGTCGTAGTTCGCCGGGTAGCCCAGCAGATGCAAGGTGCCGAAGTAGACGCCGCCACGGCGGGTGAAGACTTCCTTGCGCACGCCCTGGTCCAGCGGATAGGGATAGCCCCGCGCATGGGCGTGGGCGAAGTCCACGCTGACCTGCATGGGGCCCGCCGTGTGCACCGGGTTCAGCCCGCCGAACAGCTGGCGGCCCATCGGCACCATGCCGATGAAGTCCTCGTACATCTCGCTCAGGTCGCGTTCGGTGCGCACCGTGTCCAGGCGCTGGCTGTAGGTCTTGCCGTTGGGCGAGGTCAGGCCCAGGGCGGCGTTCAGCAGCATGTCCGGGATATGCATGCCGGAGGCGCGCCGGTCGATCTCCGCGCGCGCGATCTTCGGTAAGCCCGGTACGGCGGGATCGGCGCGGAAGCTGGATTCCTGGCCGATGACGGCGATGACGGCGCACTGGTTGGCGGGGGTGGCCGGAATATCCTGCGCGGTCAGCGCCACCTGGATGTCGCGCGCCCAGCCCGCGGCGTCGTTGACGCCGGCGGGCAAGCGCCGGGTCACTTCCGCGCGGATCTCGTCGGGGTTGGTGGGCGCCGTCCCGGTCGGCTTGGTGGCGCAGCCGGCCAGCCATAGCAGCGAGGCGGCAATGCAGACACGGCGCAGTGCGCGGTCGAAAGAAAGCTTCATTGTCGGTCCGTGGCAACGCGGTGCCTTTCAGGCTCCGCCCGCGTGGCGGAGGTGGGCACCGAGCCCTGCGATACTACGCGAGCCGCGAATCGTGCGCTATTGCGGCGACGTGCGACGCGGTGGGCGGTGGCGCTGTGTGGCGGCGCCGTTGCAGCGCCGAGTAGCGGCGCCATGCACCGGCATGCGTCAACCCGCCGCCTGCCATCCCAGTCCCAGGCTCTTCTGCAGGGACACGTAGTCCTGCAGCAGTTCGGCCTGGCCGGCAACCACATCCTGCTGCGCGGCGAACTCGGTGCGCTCGGTATCCAGCAGATCGATCAACGTGGCCACGCCGGCGCCGTAGCGCTGCCGCGTCAAGTCGGCCGAGCGTTGTGCGTAGTCCTGTACCTGGCGCAGCCGCACCAGGTGTTCGCGCTGGTGGCCATAGCGCGACAGCGCGGTGTTGGCGTCCTGCAGCGCGGCCAGCACCGTATGGGCGTAGCGCGCTTCGGCTTCGTCGCGCGACGCTTCCGCGGCCTGGATGGCGCCTTGCGTGCGGCCGAAGTCCAGGACGTTCCATTGCAGATAGGGCACGCCGACCCAGCTGAAGTTCTCCTTGCGCGCCAGATGGCCCAGGGTCGTCGCACTGAAGCTGATGTCGCCGAACAGGGTCACCTTGGGGAACAGGTCGGCCACGTGTTCGCCGATCTGGGCATAGGCGGAAGCCAGTCGCCGTTCGGCGCCGCGGATGTCGGGGCGCTGCCGCAGCATCGCGGCGGGATCGCTGACCGTCACGCGATCGGGCAGGGCGGGCAGCGGCGCGCTGGCGGTCAGTTCCCGGTCGAGGGCGCCGGGCTCGCGGCCGGTCAGCACCGCCAGGCGGTCCAGCGATTCGTCGATCTGGGCTTCCAGCGGCACCAGCGTCGCACGGGTCGTCGACACCTGAGTGGACAGGCGCTGGACGTCGACATCGGCCGCCGTGCCGCGCGCGCGTCGCTGTTCCGTCAGGTCCAGCATCCGCTGTTGCAGGTCGGCGGAGTCGCGTGCCAGCGTCAACCTTTGCTGCTGGTCGCGCAGGCTGACGTAGGCTTGGGCGACCTCGGCCGCCAGCGACACCTGGGTGTCGGCAAGATCCGCCTGGACGGCGTCGGCCTCCGCGGACGCGGCCTCGACGGCGCGCCGGGTGCCGCCGAACAGGTCCAGTTCCCATGATGCGTCGAAGCCCGCCGTGTAGAACTGGACCGGGCCTCGGCCGGACGAACCGCCGGAGCCGTTGTCCGAACCGCTGCCGTTGCCGCCGTGCGATCCCTGCGTCAAGGCCGACGTATCGGGCGCGCGGGTGCGGACCGCCGCGCCCAATGCGCTGACCGTGGGCATGCCATCGGCGCTTGCCTGCCGCAGCTGGGCGCGCGACGCCCTGAGCCGTGCTTGCGCGGCATGCACGTCGGGGTTGTGCGCCAGGGCCAGCTCGACCAGGGCATTCAATTGCGGATCGTTCAGCGCCAGCCACCATTTGCTGACGGCGGGACCGGTCGTCACCGCGTCGCGCGGCGCGCGTACGAAAGCCGCTTGTGCGAGGGCGTTTGGCGCGGCGTCGGGCGCGCCGTGGTAGTCTGGACCGACGGTGCAGCCGGCCAGCGTCAGCCCGGTCAGCCCGGCCAGCCCGGTCAGGACGGCGCTGGCGAGTGCCCGGATCGGGCGCGTATTTGATCGCATGGTGTCGTGCTTCGACATGGGGTTCAATGGCCGGCGCTGGGCGTAGTGGCGCCGCGCGGCGTGCGCAGCAGCAGGGCCAGCGGCACGCAGGCCAACAGGGCCAGCGCCAGCAGGTAGAAAGTCTCGGAATAGGTCATGACGGCGGCCTGCTGCTGTATCTGCGCGGCAAGCTGGCCCAGGGCCCGCATATGCGAGTACGCCATGTCGCCGGTCTGCGTGAACCAGTTGGCGGTGTTGGCGGCGATACGGTCTTGGCCAAGCACCGAATTGGCGGTCAGCGATTCACGCAGCATATGGTCGTGAAAGGTGTTGCGGCGATCGATGACGATGCCGATCAAGGCCAGTCCCACCGAGCCGCCCAGATTGCGGGCCATGTTGTACAGACCGGCGGCTTCGCCGGATTCCTCGCGGGAAACCGCCGCCATCGACGCCTGGTTCAGCGGGAACATCGCCAGCACCTGTCCGATGCCGCGCAGCAGCTGGGACGCATAGAAATCGTGGCCCACGCTCTGCGCCGTCAGGTCGATGTCCAGCAGGCAACTGCCGGTAAACATGAGCAGGCCCGCGATGACCAGGATGCGGAAGTCCACCTTGGCCAGCAACCGTGGCAACAGCGGCAACATCAGGAAGGAAGGCAACCCCGCCAGCAGCATGACCGAGCCGGACTGCTGCGCGTTGTAGCCCGCGATCAGGCTCAGGAACTGCGGCACCAGATAGGCGACGCCATACAGCCCGGCGCCGATCGCCACCACGATGATGATCACGCTGGCGTAGTGCGGATTGCGCAGCAGGCTCAGGCGCAGGATGGGCTTGGCGGCCGTCAGCTGCGACATGCCGATCAGCACGAAGCCCACCAGGGTCACGATGGTCAGCATGACGATCATGTGGGAATCGAACCAACGCTCGCGCTGGCCTTCTTCCAGCACCACCGTCAGGCTGCTCAGGCCGATCGCCAGCCCGACGATCCCCAGCCAGTCGGCCTTGAAGAATTCCGGCCAGCGCGGGCGTTCGGCGGGCAGGCCGCCCAGCAGCAGCGCCACCAGGGCGACGCATACCGGCAGGTTCACCAGGAAGCACCAGGACCAGCTGATGTTCTCGGCGAGCCAGCCGCCCACCACGGGCCCGAGCAGCGGGCCCAGCAGCACGATCAGGCCGAACAGCGTCATGCCCGCCGGCATCTGCGAACGCGGCAGCCGGGTGCGGATGATGGTCTGCGCGGTGGGGATCATCGCGCCGCCCGTGAAGCCCTGGCCCAGCCGCCCGGCGACCATCTGTGGCAGGCTGTGCGACAGGCCGCACATGACCGAGAACAGGGCGAACAGCACGGCATTGCCCAGCAGGAAATTGCGCAGGCCGAACACGCGCGTCAGCCAGGCCGCCAGCGGGATCATGACGATTTCCGACATCAGGTAGCCGGTGGATATCCAGGTGCCTTCGGTGCCGGTGGCGCCGATGGACCCCTGTATCTGCGGCAGGGCCGAATTGGTGATGGAGATGTCCAGCGTCGCCATCAATGCACCCAGCGCGCCGCCAGCCACGGCCACCCAGTCCGCCGCCGTGGCGCGCGGTTCGGCGGCGCCGGACGGTTGCGCGGCGTCAGCCATGCTGCTTCACCTGACCGGCGTCGTTCGCGCCCGCGCTGTTCGCGTTGCCGGCGGTATTCGCGGCGCCGGCGGCACCCGCGCGGCCCGCATTCCCGGAGGTCCGGGTATCGACGTCGGCCGTCACCGACAGGCCGGGCAGCAGCAGCCTGCGCGTATCCGCGTCCGTGTCCACGCGGATACGCACGGGTACGCGCTGGACGATCTTGGTGAAGTTGCCGGTCGCGTTCTCCGGTGGCAGCAAGGCGAACTGCGCGCCGGTCCCGGGGGCGAAGCTCTCGACCACGCCGCGCAGTTCCTGGTCGGGCAGGGCGTCGACATGCAGCGCCACCGCCTGGCCCGCCCGCATGCGGCCGATCTGCGTTTCCTTGAAATTCGCTTCCAGGTAGACGTCCTGCACGGGTACCACGGTCATCATGCGCGTGCCGGGCTGCACATACTGGCCCACGCGCACGCTGCGGTCGCCGACATTCCCGGACAGGGTCGCGCGCACCAGGGTGTCCTGCAGATCCAGGTTGGCCTGGCGGGCGCTGGCCTGCGCGGCCTCCAACTGCGCGCGCGCCTGGGATATCTGCGCGGTGCTGACGGCGATCTGCGCCTGGGCGGCCTGCACGGCTGCCTGGTTGGCCGCCAGCGTGGCCGCCGCCTGGTCGCGTTCGTTGGCCAGGTTGGACAGCCGCTCGGTGGTTTCCGCGCCGGTGGCGGCCAGGGGGCGATAGCGCCGCACCTCGTCATCCGCATGCCTGGCGTTCAGGCGCGCCACGCGTTCCTGCGCCTCGGCCTGCGCGACATTGGCGTTCTGCTGGCGGATTTCCGCCTGCGCGCGGTCGATGTCGGCTTGCCGGGCGTCGATGGTGGCCTGGGCCTGGTCCAGCGCGGCGCGGTATTGGCGGTCGTCCAGGCGGACCAGGGGGTCGCCGGCCTGAACGGCCTGGTTGTCGCCGACATAGACCTGTGTGACGTAGCCGCTGACCTTGGGCGCGATGGTGACGCTGTCGGCCTGCAGATAGGCATCGTCGGTACTTTCGATGAAGCGTCCCACCAGCCACCAGTGCGCGCCCCAGGCAAGGGCGGCGACGAGCGCCACGGCGCCCACGCCCAGCAGGACGCCGCGACGGCGGCGCGGCCGTGGCCTGGCGGGATCCGCGCCCGGGGCGGACTGAGCGGGTAATGTTGGCGATCCAGGCGTGGGCGATCCAGGTGCGGGCGATCCGGCGGTGGCAGACATGGGGTGCGTGGGTGTGGAGGCACGTTGAATTTTGAACGGATGGAATATTTTTATCGTTTGGTAGAAATTTATCAAGTGCTATATTTTGTCCGTGACAGATCCATGCAGGCGGCGGCCCACGCACCGCGGATGACACTGCGGAGACAAACATGAACGACAGCAAGCGCAGCCGGCGCGCGGCAGGCAGCGGGTATGCGCGTGGCGACGAGACTCGCCTGCGCATCATCGAAGCGGCCATCGAACGGTTCGGCGAACTGGGCTTCGACGGGGCGTCCACGCGCGACATCGCGGCGCACGCGGGCGTCAACGCGCCGGCGCTGCAGTACTACTTCGAAAGCAAGGAAGGGCTGTACCGGGCCTGCGCCGAGCACATTGCCGACAACCTGCGCGTCGGCTTCGACCCGGCCATCAATGAGGCGTGGGCGGCGCTGGATGCCGATGCCGACGCGGAGGTCCTGATCGACGCATTCATACGCATCCAGGACCAGATGGCCGACCGCGCGCTGCAGGCATCGTGCGGCCCGGACCAGCGGATGTTCTTCGCCCGCGAGCACGCGGGGCATGAACCGCCCATCGCGTCGGACATTCTGCGCGAGCGGGTGCGCAAGCCCTTGGGTGACGTCTGCGTGGCCTTGATCGCGCGCCTCAGCGGCACGGACGTGGACGACACCAAGACCATGGTGCGCGTGTTCACGCTGCATGGGCAGCTGGCGATCTTCCACACATCCAAGCGCGGCGCGCTGTCGCTATTGGGATGGCAGGAGATCAATGCCGAGCGGGCGGCGCTGGTGAAAGAGACGGTGCGCGAGCAGACGCGCACCCTGTTGCGGCTCTGGAACAAGGAAGCGCAGGGCCGACGCGGCCATCGTGCCGCGGGCCGCGCCTGATTCGCTACCGGGCGGCTTTTTCGCTGCCGGGCCGCCTTCTCGCTACCGCGCGGCCTTCTTCGACGCGCCGGCGTACGTCTCGATGGCGCGCATCCGGCTTTCCCGCAGGTCCACGATGCGTGCCGGATAGCCGCAAGCTGCCCGCTGGGCGTCCGAAGGCGCGTGGATGTCGCGATCGTCCAGCCCGGCCAGCTCGGGCAGCCAATGGCGCAGGAAGCGCCCGTTCGGATCGAACTTCTTCGATTGCGTTTCGGGATTGAAGACGCGGAAGTAGGGCACCGCGTCGGTACCCGTGGACGCGCTCCATTGCCAGCCGCCATTATTGGACGCCAGCTCGCCGTCGATCAGGTGGGCCATGAACCAGGCTTCGCCCTTGCGCCAGTCCAGCAGCAGGTTCTTGCTCAGAAACATGGCGGTCATCATGCGCAGGCGATTGTGCATCCACCCCATGGCGGCGAGCTGTCGCATGGCCGCATCGATGACGGGGAAGCCGGTGCGGCCATCGCGCCAGGCGCGCATATCGTCATCCGAGTCGCGCCAGGGAATCGCGTCCGTTTCCGGGCGCATGGGGCGATGCATGGACAGCGAAGGATGCGCGGCAAGCAGGTGCTGGTAGAACTCGCGCCAGAGTAGTTCGGTGATCCAGGTGCGTATGCCGGCGCGGCCGCTGTCCATCTCGCCATGATTGGCGGCCAGCGCGGCGCGCAGGCAGGCGCCCGGCGAAATGACGCCGGCGGCCAGGTAGGGCGAAAGGCGGCTGGTGCCGTCCACGCCGGGAAGATCGCGGTTCTCCACGTATCGATCGATGGACACATCGACGAAATCGTCGAGCCGGCGCAGGGCGGCCTCTTCGCCGGCTGGCCACAGGCGGCGCAAGGCGTCGTCGGGCTCCGCGCCGTCGCCCAGCCAGTCCCGCAGCGGCGGGATGGCGTCGGGCTGCGCCGGCATGCGCGCCTGAGCCTTGGGTGTCGGTGCGGGACGGGGCGGGGCGGCCGTGAGCCGTTCCCGGCAGACCCTCGCATACGGCGTGAAGACCTTGTAGCACTCGCCCTTGCCGGTCGTAATGGTGCCGGGCCGCAGCAGCGTGCCGCCGTGGTGCAGGTTCCACTGCACGCCATCGCGGTCCAGGCGCTCGGCGACGCCGGCGTCGCGCCGCCGCTCGTTCACGCCCCATTCGGCATTGGCGTGCACGGCGCGTATATCGTGCCGTTGGCAGAAGGAGGCCAGGGCGGCTGGCGCCTGGGACCAGTCATCGACGGCGCAGAACTTCAGCGGGATGTCCAATGCGGCCAGTTGCCGGCCCAGGTCCTGGAGATTGCGGTGCCAGAAGTCGACCTTGGCGGGCGCATCGCCATGCATGCGCCATTGCCCGGGAGCCGGCATGAAGAGCGCGAGCGCGGGGCCCGCTTCCAGTGCCGCCGCCAAGGCGGGATTGTCCTGTGCGCGAAGATCGGTGCGAAACCAGATGAGAGCAGCCATGCCGCCATTGTCGCATCGACGGCGAACTTCTCAACGCGCCAGGCTTGCCGCCACGTCGCCGGTGTCGCGCTGCCCGGCGTAGACCTGCAGCGCGCAATACGCCGTGCGCACGAGCGGCACCGCGATGCCATGGCGTTCGGCGCGCACGATCATGTCGCCAACGATGGCGTCCGCTTCCAGTCTGGGCGCTTGCTGGGCGATGTCGCGCATCATCGACGCCGCCCAGGTCGACTTGTCGTCAAGCAAGCGGGCGCCCAGGCGCTGCGTTTCGTCGTCGGACAGTGCGTGGCCTTCCGCCGCGGCGACCGCGCTGCATTCCCGCATCGCCTGCACCATCAGGTCGCGGCCATCCTGGGTCGCGAGTATGTCGGCGATGGTCCCGCGCATCAGGCAATTCATCAAGGCGCCCGAGGCCAGCATCACCCATTTGTTCCACAAGGCCTGATCGATCTCGCCAGCCAGCGCGCGGTTGCCGGGCGAACGGGCGAACAAGGCGTACGCCGCCTCCGCCACGCCGCGCGCGCCCGGCGCGCGGGCCCCGATCTGCACCACGTCGTTGGCGCCGAAATGACGGATCGCGCCATCCGCTTCCAGCATGGTGGCGATGTAGGCCACGCCGCCCAGTACCCGTGCGCGTCCGTAGCGTTGGTCCAGCGAGTCGTATACCGACATGCCGTTCAAAAAAGGCAGGATGGCGGCGGACCCGCTCATGGCGGGCGCGATATCGGCGACGGCATCGTCCAGGTCATAGGCCTTGCAGCTGAGCAGGACCAGATCGTAGGCCGCGGTCAGGGCGTCGCGGGTCACGGCGCGCACAGAGCCGGTGTAATCGCCCAACGCGCTGTACACGCGCAGCCCACGTTCGCGCAGCAATGCCGCGCGCCGCGGCCGCACCAGGAAGGTCACGTCCGCGCCTGCTTCCAGCAGACGCGCGCCGTAGTAGCCGCCGATGGCGCCCGCGCCGACAACCAGTATCTTCATGCTGTTCTCCAACTCATACGCCGGCCATCCATGCGATGCGCGGCTCGCGCCGCCGGTGCGGCGATGCATGGCCGCAATTTAGTTGCATATGCCAATATTCGTCAAGCTGCGCAGGGCACAGATCGCATGCCGCATGGTGGGGTGGGCAGTGGGCGGCGGAGGGCGGGCCCACCGTCCCGGCGGCGGGACACCATAGGCATCGTCGCCGGTCCGCTATCATGGCCGCTGTCGATACTGCGGTCAGGAATTGCTACATGGATGTGCACGCCACCCTCAAGGACGCCACGCGCGAGCGCCACGAACGCCTGGACGGTTCGCTGCGCATCGGCGCGGCCGATGCCGGTTATGCGGACTACGTGGCCTATATCGCCGCGCTGGGCGGCTGGCTGAGACCGGTGGAAGACGCGCTATGGGCCAGGGACTGGCCCGCATCGCTGCACCCTCAGGCGCGCCGCGACAAGTCGGCGCGCATCGACCGGGACCTGGCGGCGGCGCGCGCCCTGGGGGAACAAGTGCCCGTGGCTCCCGCCTGCGACCGCTTGCCGTCGGTCGGCCGCTCGCGCGCCTACGACGCGGGCGTCATGTACGTCATCGAAGGTTCGCAACTGGGTGGCCGCATGATGGCCAAGCGGCTGCGCCAGGCGTGGCCGGATCGCGAGTTCCACTACATGGACGGCTACGGCGCGGATCTGGGTGCCTTGTGGAAGGATTTCACCGCCTTCCTGGGCGAGGCGCTGCGCAGCCAGGCGGACCTGGACGAGGCCGTTGCCGGCGCCCGCGACGCCTTCGACAGCCTGGCGGACTGGCTGCGACGCCAGGGCCAGGCCGGAAGGCATTGATCAGGCAGGCGTGACGCCCAGGTTCTTCAGCGCCTTGTACAGCCCGTCCAGTTCGTAAGGCTTCTGCACGAAGGCCACGCGAGTCGCGGCGGGCATGGCTGCGTCCAGTTCGACCTGGCCGTAGCCGCTGGCCACGATGATGGGCAGCCCGGGATGCCGTTCGGCCAGGCGGCGTATGAGCTCCTTGCCCGGCATATCGGGCAGGCCCAGGTCCACGATGGCGGCGCCCACGTCGGCGGCGCTTTCCATGGTCGACAGGGCCTGCGCCGCCGTGCCGGCCTCGGCGACCTCATAGCCGAATTCCGTCAGCGCTTCCGTTGCCAGTTCGCGCACCAGTTCGTCGTCTTCCACGATCAACACCCGGGCAGGGCGCGCGCCGATCGCCGTGCCCGATGGGGATATGTCTCCCGGCGCGGCATTGGCGGGAGCCGGCTGCGGCGCCTGCGGCAGGGGCTGGTCGAGAATCTCACGCACACGCTGCGCCAGGGAGTTGAAGGTGAAAGGTTTGGGTATGAGCGCGACGCCGGGCGGCAGCTTGCCGTCGTGGGTCAGCGTGCCTTCCGCGTAGGCGGACGTATACAGCACCCGCAGGCCCGGACGGATGGCGCGCGCGGCCTCGGCCAGGTCGCGGCCGTTCATGCCCCGGGGCAGGCCGACGTCCGTGAACAGCAGCGCGATATCGTCGCGTGCGCCCAGGCGCTCCAAGGCGGCCATGGCATCGCCGGCCTGGTGCACTTCGTACCCGAGCTCGGTCAAGGCCGCGGCCGAATGCGCGCGCACCGCGTCGTCGTCTTCCACGACCAGGATGGCCTCGCCGTGCGTCGACAGGGGCAGGGCGTCGTCGTGGGCCCGTTCGCCGGCGCTGACCTGCGCGCCGACCTGGCGCGGCAGGTAGATATGGACGGTGGTGCCGACGCCGACGGCGCTGTCGATCGCGACATAGCCGCCCGATTGCTTGACGAAGCCGTAGACCTGGCTCAGTCCCAGGCCGGTGCCGACGCCGATATCCTTGGTGGTGAAGAAGGGTTCGAACACCTTTTCGATCAGGTCTTCGGGTATGCCCATGCCGGTATCCGACACGCTGATACGCACGTAGTCGCCGGGCTCGGCGTCCAGGCCGGGCGTGCTTTGGTCCAGCTCGGTATTGCGGGTTCGAATGACGATCTGGCCGCCGTCCGGCATGGCGTCGCGCGCATTCACCGCCAGGTTCAGCAGCGCGCTTTCCAGCATGTGCGGATCGATGTGCGCGGGCCAGATATCGCCTTGCAGGTCGTTGCGCAGGTCGACTTCTTCGCCCAGCATGCGGGTCAGCATTTCCGCCGTCGCGGCGATCAGCTCGTTGACGTTGACGCTGCTGGGCTGCAGCGGTTGGCGCCGGGCGAATGCCAGCAGGCGCTGCGTCAGCACGGCCGCGCGTTGCGCGCCCTGCTTGGCGTGGCTGAGCGCGGTTTCGACGCGCGGAAGGTCCACTTTGCCCGCGGTTCCCAGCAACTGCCGCTCGAGCGTTTCCAGATTGCCCAGGATGACCGTCAGGAAGTTGTTGAAGTCGTGCGCGACGCCGCCCGTCAACTGGCCGAAGGCTTCCATTTTCTGGGCCTGGCGCAACTGTTCCTCGGCCTGGGCCCGCGCCGCATCCGCATCGGCCCGCTGGCGCATTTCCAGCAGCAGGCGTTCGTTGGTGCGCAGCAGTTCGGCCGTGCGGGTCTGCACGATCTGTTCCAGTTCGTCCCGCGCCAGCTTGGCGTCCGTCACGTCGACGTTGGTGCCGGTGAGGCCCAGGAAGCGTCCCATGCCATCGAAGCGCGGAACCCCGCGGCAATCGAGCCAGCGCAGCCGCCGCTGCGCATCGATCACGCGCAGCTCCAGCTGCAGGGGCTTCTGTTCGCGCACGGCTTCGTCGAAAGCCTTGGTCAGCGCGGGCATGTCCGGCTCGTACACGACGCGGTACCAGCCCTGGCCCAGCAGTTCGCTGGAAGGCAGGCCGAACATGACTTCGTAGTGCCGGTTGACAAAGACCACCTTGCCGGTGGCGTTCGATTCCCAGATGAGGGCGGGCGCGGAGTCCGACAGCGCGCGGAAGCGCACTTCGCTATCGCGCAGCGCGACTTCGACACGACGCCGTTCGCGCCGGTCCTCGGCTTCGGACAGGGCACGGCGCGCGGCGCCGCCCAGCCTGTCCAGCCGCTGCTTGAGCACGTAGTCCGTTGCGCCGGTCTTCAGCGCCTTGACCGCCAGGTCCTCGCCGATGACGCCGGACACGAAAATGAAGGGCACTTCCGGCAGCTTGCGCGCCGCCATGGACAAGGCTTCCCAGCCGTCGATGTCCGGCAGCGAGAAATCGGAGATGACCAGCGAGATTCCGCCTTCTTCCAGGGCCTGGGCGTATGTCCGCCTGTCGTGCACCCGCCGCAGGGGCATGTCGCGCAACGAGTCCGCCAGATGATGCATCATCAACTCGGCGTCCAGGTCGTTGTCCTCAAGCAGCAGGATCAAGGCAGTTCCCGGCCGTCGGCGCGCGATCTGCCGCTGCTGCGCGGCGGAGGCGGTTGATTCAGGATGGCCCAGAACATGCCGAGATTGCGGATCGCCTCGAAGAACTCCGAGAATTCGACCGGCTTGACGACGAAGGAATTGACGCCTGACTGGTAGCTGTGCACCAGGTCTTTTTCTTCCCTGGACGAGGTCAGCATCACGATGGGAATCTGCTTGTGGTCGTTGTCCGACTTGATGCGTTCCAGTACTTCCAGTCCATCCACCTTGGGCAGCTTCAGGTCGAGCAGGATGACCGAGGGGTCGCCCAAGGGGCGGCTGGCATGGGTGCCCCGGCGATATACGTAATCGAGGGCCTCGGCGCCGTCGCGCAGCACGACCACCTCATTGGCGATGTTGCACTGCCTGAGCGCGGTCAGCGTCAGCTCGATATCGTTGGGATTGTCTTCTACCAGCAGGATAGGCCGCAGATCGTTCATTTCTATTTTCTAAAGCCCTACACGTTCACGGATTGGGCAACGCGAAGGAAAATTTTGCGCCCTGGTCGACGACGCCTTCACCCTTGATCCAACCGCCATGCTTTTCGATGATGCGTTTGCACAGGGCCAACCCGATGCCGGTGCCGTCGAAGTCTTCCAACCTGTGCAAACGCTGAAAGACTCCGAAGAGCTTGCCGGCGTATGCCATGTCGAAACCTACCCCGTTGTCGGCAACGGTGAATAGGGTGAATGTACCGCAATTCTGTCCACCGACCGTGACGATGGATTCGGGCTGGTGGCCCGAGTATTTGACCGCGTTTTCCAGCAGGTTGTACCAGACCTGGCGGATGTATTGCGGGTCGCCCCAGGACTTGGGCAGGTCGGCGATGCGCCACTGTACTTTCCTGTCCGGCAGCGTCAATTCAACCGCTTGGCGGACTTCCGCCACCAGCTTATTCATGTTCAGCTCGGAGCTGTTCAAGGCCGCCCGGCCCAGGTGCGAGAAGCGCAACAGGTCGTCCACCAGCCTGCCGGCCATGACGGCGGCGCGCATGATGTTTTCGATGTAGCGGCTGGAGGTGGCGTCCAGGCCGGTCTCGCGCTGTTTCAGCAGTTCGGCGAAGCCGGCGATATGGCGGAAGGGCGCCCGCAGGTCATGCGACACCGAATAGGAAAAGGATTCCAGTTCGACGTTGCTGCGTTCCAGTTGTTCGCTGAGTTCGGCGCGTTCTTCCGCCCGCTTCAGGATGAGGTTGACCACCACGGTCCGGAAATCCGACAGCGCGTCGATTTCGGACTGTCGCCAGGGCGTCGCGCGTCCGCGCAATTCTTCCTGCCACAGCTCGAAGGACTTGCGTGGATGCAGCCGCCCCGAGGCCGGGTCCACCGGTTTGTGGGGATCGCCGCGCCACTGCACGGTGCGTATGACTTCCGGGCGGAACCACATCAGGTAGCCGGCGCGCAGGCTGGAGATCGAGGCGGCCGCCAGGCCGCTGGCGACTTCCGCGAACTCGGCGGCCTCCGGCCAGACCAGCGGCAGGCGGTCCGTGTGATAGAACTGCTCGACATCGTTGGCGTGCAGCCAGTCGGCGATTTTCAGGATCTGCGCCCTGGATGGCGTATTGCCCATGGTGTGGACCTCGTCCTGCCACACCAGGGCCGCGCCATGAGCGCCCAGCAATCGGGTCCAGGCCGGCGAACGTTCGAGATAGCCGTCCAGCAGGGTGTCCGTGCGGGACAGGAGCTCGACCAGCTCGATCTCGATTTTCTTGAGTTCGATGCGGTGCGCGTGTTCGGCGATGCGTTCATGCGAACTGATGTGATGCGCCACGATGCGGCCCAGGAATTCGCAGGCCGCGCGGATCTGCGGCCCCACCAGGCGGGCTTGCTCGCTGTGGCAGGAGATCAGGCCCCACAGGTCGCCGTCGATGACCACCGACACGGACATCGACGAACCGGTGCCCATGTTGCGCATGTATTCCAGGTGGACGGGCGAGACGCTGCGCCAATTGGCCGCGGTCAGGTCGATCGGCTCCCGCGCGGGCCCCAGCAGGGCCGGTTCCAGCGCGACGGGCTGGTAGTTGGCGTCGGGAATCAGGCGCACGCGGTTCTGGCAATAAAGCGCGCGGGCTTGCGGAGGAATATCCGAGGCCGGGAAGCGATGGCCCAGATAGGAGGGCAGGGTGCCGTTGCCGTCTTCCGCCACCACGGTGCCGTGGCCGTCGCTATCGAAACGGTAGGCCAGGGCGCGGTCGAAGCCGGTCAGCCGCCGCACTTCCTCGACGGCGCGCTGCAGGATCAGTTCGGGCCGCCCGGCCGGCTGGATTTCGTCCAGCAGCGTGCGCAGGCGCGGATACAGTGCGTCCAGGGTAACGCCCTGTTCGATCCTGTCGGGCTCCAATTCCACCAGCAGGCCTTGCGGCGTGCGTGCCCCGGAAACGTGGATGCAGCGATCGCCGAGGTACATCGCGGCCGACAGGGTGGCATCTTCATCGCCTTTCCACGTCTGCAAGGCCTGCATGAGTTCGTTCAGGGCAGTTTTATTGATGACCTGGTGCAAGGGTTGCCCAGGCGGCACGTCCGTGCCGAGGATGTCCACGACATTGGTGCTGCGGGTGAGTACTTCCAGGGTGTCGGCCGACAGGAGCAGGAGGGCAGCGTAAGGCTGCACGGCGCCGGGAATACGTATGGGTTCCTGGGCGCAGCGGTCCAGATCCGTCTGCGTGGAGGGGGCTTGCGATTCTTCTTGCGACACCAGATCGCTCCGTTGCGGTGGGTGACTCGGTGCCGGGATGGCAGGGCGCTAGGATAGCATTCACGACGCGTCGTTTTTGTCGTCATGGCGGCCCTGTCGCGGACGATACGCGGTGTCCGCGGGAGCGGCGGAATGAAGGGTTCGTCGTCAGCAAGTTTCGGACCCGAGGGCTTGCTTTATAGTCGCGTCCATGGAGACACAAGACCAGGGGCGGCAACAGCCCCAGACCGGCCGGTCGAAGACCGCGCCGGAAGCAGTCATGGCCAGTGGCGGCTCGCAGTCCGACGGACTGCTGGACTCGCGCCGATCGTGGATCGTGGCCACCATGGCGCTGATCTGCCTGGGCATGTCCTTCGGCGGGCCCTTGATTTCCGTGGTGGGCCTGAAGGCCATCGCGGCCGATATGGGCGGCGCGCGGTCGGTGCCTGCGTTGGGCAGTTCGCTCGCGTGGCTGGGGTCCGCGGTGGGTGGCATCGTCATGGGTCGGGTGGCGCATCGATTCGGTGTGCGCTGGACGGTGATAGGCGGCTCGCTGTCGGTCTTCACCGGGCTGGCGATCTCGACCATCGGCGAATCCTGGGCCTTGTACCTGGGCCACGGCCTGTTCATCGGCCTGCTGGGCCTGGCCGGCCTGAATGCGCCGCTCTACGTGTACGTAAGCCATTGGTTCGAGCGGCGGCGCGGCTCCGCGCTTGCCCTGCTGTCCAGCGGCAATTACGTCGCCGGCATCGTATGGCCG
Source organism: Bordetella genomosp. 8 (assembly GCF_002119685.1). Classification (NCBI taxonomy): domain Bacteria; kingdom Pseudomonadati; phylum Pseudomonadota; class Betaproteobacteria; order Burkholderiales; family Alcaligenaceae; genus Bordetella; species Bordetella genomosp. 8. The sequence continues at coordinate 2,865,645 of NZ_CP021108.1, forward strand.
GTGATCTTCGAATCCGTCATCGATCGCTACGGCTGGCGTGCCGCCATGATCGGCTACGGGCTGGTCCAGGTGGCGCTGGTGACGACGCTGGCGTTGATCTTCCTGCGGCCGCCGCCGGCGCCTGGCGCCGCGGCCGGACCGGCCTCGGTGGGGCACGCCGGCCGGATCGCCGGCATGCGGCCCAACACGGTGTTCGTGCTGCTGGGCGCCGCGGGCTTCCTGTGCTGCGTGCCCATGGCCATGCCACAGGGCCATCTGGTTGCACTGTGCACCGATCGCGGCCTGCCGGCCACGGTGGGCGCGGCCATGCTGTCGATGTTGCTGGCGGTGGCTTTCCTGAGCCGCCAGGCCTGGGGACTGATCTCCGACAGGATAGGCGGCGTGCGCACGGCCCTGATCAGTTCCGTGATGCAGATGGTGTCCGTGTCGGGCTATCTGTACGTGACCCAGCAATTCGGGCTGTTTACCGTTTCGCTCGTCTACGGCCTGGGATTCAGCGCCTTGATCCCGGCCTACGTGCTGTCCGTCCGCGCGATATTCCCGCCGCGGGAAGCGTATTGGCGCGTGCCTACGATGCTGCTGATGACCGGATCCGGCATGGCCACCGGGGGCTGGGTGGCGGGGTTCCTGTACGACCGCTACGGCAGCTACGACCCCGCCTTTACGCTGGGCCTGGCGGCGAACGTGCTGAACCTGCTGTTGCTGCTGACGTTGACGCAGCGCCTGCACGGCGGCTTCCGCTTGCCGGTCATGCGGCGCGCCTAGGCGGGGCAGACCGTCCGCGTGCCGGCTGCGCGGCGCCGGCGGATGGTGTTCGCGCACCATGCGGTACGCTAGTCGCATGAAGATCCAACTGCTCTCCGACCTGCACCTGGAAACGAACGCGGACTTTACGCCGACGCCGGCGCCCGGGGCCGATCTGCTGATCCTGGCGGGCGACATCGGCTCCTACCAGGCGGGTTCCAAGCTGACCGGCGACGATTTCGGGTTGGAACGGTTTTCACCACGCGACCGTTGGCCCGTGCCGGTCGTCTACCTGCCGGGCAACCACGAGTACGACGCGCATGATTTCGACGCTGCCCACGATCGCCTGCGCGCGGTCTGCGACCGGCTGGGCATCGCCTGGCTGGAGCGTGAAACACGGGTGATCGATGGTGTGCGTCTGGTGGGTACGACGCTGTGGACGGATTTCGACGCCATGGCCAAGCCGGGCGATACGCTCACCCAGGTCCTGAACAAGCGCGGCAAGGCGTTCCGCGCGGCGAACTTCTACCTGGAAAAGGCGCGGACGACACGGGACGGCCAGCCTTTCATGGCGGAAGAACTGCGCGAACATGCGCTGGCCTGCCAAACCTGGCTAAGGGCCGCGCTGGCCGAACCCTTCGATGGCCCGACGGTGGCGGTGACCCACTTTGCCCCGACCCTGGCCAGCGCCGATCCCCGCTATGGGCTGACGCCGGGAACGGCGGGCTTCTGCAATAGCCTGGACGAACTGATTCCGCGGGCGCGGATGTGGCTGCATGGCCATCTGCACCACGCTGTCGACTACGTGCGGGATGGCTGCCGGATCGTATCCAACCCGCTCGGTTATGCATCCAAGGGCGAACAGGAAGGCTTCCGGCCCACGCTGGTCCTGGATATCGATGCGGCCCCGCCTTCCAGGCAACTGTAAGCGCGCGGCATATACCTTGCAGGTCGAGGGGGACGCCGCCCGCGGGCGGTTTTCTGCAAGGAGACTTCGACCATGAAAACCACGATTGCAGCCTTGATGATGGCGGTCGCCCTGACCGCCTGCAACAAATCCTCGGATACGCCGCCGCCGTCATCCAGCAGCGGCGCCAGTTCGCAATCCGGCGCCGCCGCCGCGCCACCGGGATTGGGCGCCTTGGGCGGCAATACCAAGAAGTAGTCAGTTCACCGTGGCGTGGGATTGCTGCACGATCACGCGCCAGCGATCGATCTCGTCAGCCAGGAATTTCTTGAAGAATTCCGGCGACTCCGTCATGGGGGCGGTGCCCAGGTCTTCCAGTTGCTTCCGGAATTCCGGCTTGGAGACGGCCTGGTTCACCGCCTTGTTCAGCTTGTCGATAATGGGCCGGGGCGTGCGAGCCGGCGCCAGGATCGAATACCAGGTGGCGACTTCCATGCCCTGGACGCCTGCTTCCGCCATGGTGGGGATGTTGGGCACGGCGGGGAAGCGATGGGCGCTGGTGATCGCGAGCGCCTTGACCTGGCCGCTTTCGATCAGCTGCTTGCTGCTGGGGATGTTCACGAACGTGAAGTCCGCCTCGCCGCTGATGACCGCCGTCAGGGATGGCGCGGATCCCTTGTAAGGCACATGCGTGGCGGTGATGCCTGCCTTCGTCTTGAACAGCTCCCCGGCCAGGTGCTGGGTGCTGCCGCTGCCCGCCGACGAGAAGTTCAGCTTGCCAGGATGCTTCTTGCCATAGGCGATCAGCTCGGCCACCGAGTTGACCGGCAGCTTGGGATTGACGAGCAGCAGGTTGGGCGCTTCCGCGAATATCGCGATGGGCTCGAAGTCCTTGACCGCGTCGTAGTCGAGCTTGGGATACAGCGTTACGTTCACCGCGAGGGCGGTCGACGACAAGGTCAGCGTATAGCCGTCCGGCGCCGAGCGCGCCACGTATGACGCGCCGATATTGGTGCCCGCGCCAGGCCGGTTTTCCACCACGATGGTCTGGCCCAGGATGGGACTGAGCTCCTTGGCGATCAGCCGCGCCGCGACGTCGTTGCCGCCTCCGGGCGCATAGCCCACGACCAGTTTGATCGGATGGTCCGGATAGTTGGCCGTGCCGGAACCTTGCGCCCGCGCGCAACCGGCGGCCAATGTCAGGCCCGATAAGACCACCGCGATGGAAGTGAGGAACTTCATGGTGCTGTCTCCGTGTCGTTTATGTACTGGCCGCGGAGACGCGCCCGATCCCGGGCAATGTCCACGATCAGATGTTTATGTGCGTGCCTCGCCTCTGCCTGTATGTGTGGACCTTGCGGCAGGTGTGGAGCAAGCGCGTTTCTTATAACACCGAAGAGGTCGCAAATCGTCGCAATCGGGACGCCGGGCGTACTGCGGTTATCCCTGAGTCCGGGTCGTATGGGCGCGACGCAGCCGCTCGCCGACGCGCTGCAGCCATCCGGTCCACATGGCGGGGTCGCGGTGCCGGGGCTGATACGGCATGGCCGGCGCAGCCGTGCGCGGGGACGCGCCATGCGTGACGCGCAGCGCGTGGCGCAGGCGATCCGCCGGCGGGAATATGAACGACGCGCACATCCGGTCGACCGCCGCGGCGACGTCCTGCCAGTCGTCGCTATGGCTGATCGTGTAGTCGTGGCCTTCATGGCTGATCGACAGCCAGCGCTGCTGGCTGCCGGCGATGAAAAACCGCAGCGCCACGATATCGCGCGACCTGCCGAATTGCGGCGCGGGGCAGGGGCCGATGTAGGCCGCGCGCGCGGCTTCCAGCTGCTGCTGCATGGCGGCCAGTCGCACCGGCGCGCTGCCCTGCGATGGTTGTATCTGGAGCATCAGGCGCGTTTCGCCCAGGCGCATGGCAAGCATGAAACCCGCGCGCGACATGTCTGCGTCATCCAGTTCCCATTCGTCCGGCATGTCGAAGGCAAGGCCGATATGCGGATGGCGATAGTGCATCTGGAACACCTAGGAAATCGAACACGGCGGCTGGGAGATCCGCCATGTGCCCGAGAAACGGACTAGCCCGAAGGATTTTGTTTTTTAGCGGAAAGTGCACCGTCAGCGCCAGGGGAAATGGGCGGCCTAGGGAAAGCGGTGCTGGGGGGACGTACAGCGGATGTGGCCGCATGGGTTAACAGCGCGGGCGCTCCCGTCGTTGTCGAGCTGCGCTACTCGCACGGCAGTGCAACGTTGACAGTCGAATCCCGGCATGGATAATATGTATATACATTAATATTTATACAGACATATAAAACCAGGAGGAGACAATGAAATCAAAGGCTATCGCCTTGGCCTGCGCCCTGTTTGCCGGCATGAGCGGCAGCGTCGCCGCGGCCGACTATCCATCGCATGCCATTACCTGGATCGTGCCGTTCGCCGCCGGCGGTCCGACCGACGCGATGGCGCGCAACATCGCCAACCGGGTAGGGCAGGAGCTCAAGCAGACCATCCTGATCGAGAACGTCGCCGGCGCGGGCGGCACTATAGGCGCGGCCAAGGCGGCCAAGTCGACGCCCGACGGCTACACCTTCCTGGTCGGGCACGTCGGCTATATGGCCGCGGCGCCTTCGCTCTACCAGCGCCTGCAGTACGATCCCGTCAAGGATTTCGAGGCGGTGTTCCGCTTCCCCGACACGCCGCTGGTGCTGCTGGTGGGCGCCGGATCGCCCCAGAAGGACGTGAAGTCGCTGGTGGACTACGCCCGCGCGAATCCCGGCAAGCTGAACTTCGGCAATGCCGGGGTCGGGTCGACCTCGCATCTGGTGGCGGCCATGTTCGCCGCGCAGGCGCATATCCAGATCACGCCCATCGCGTACAAGGGGGCGGGCCCGGCGATGAACGACCTGATGGGCGGCCAAGTGGACGCCATGTTCGACCAGACCAACACGGCGCTGCCGCAGACCCGCGGCGGCAAGATACGCGCGCTGGCCTTGACGTCCACCGCGCAGATGCCGCAGTTTCCCGGTGTGCCTACCCTGGCGGCCAGCGCGGTGCCGGGCTTCGAGGCGTCGACCTGGTATGGCCTGTACGCGCCCCGGGGCACGCCGCGCCAGGCCATCGATACGCTGTACGCCGCCTGGCAGCAGGCCTTGAAGGACAAGGACTTCACCGGCAAGATGACGGACCAGGGTATCCAGTTGCTCGATGCGGGCCAGTATGCGCCGGCGGCGTTCCAGGCCTACACCGCCGATGAGGTCAAGCGCTGGACCGGTGTCATCGAACAGGCCGGGATACCGAAGCAGTAGCCCGGCTTTCCGGGCGCGGCCACGCGTCCCGGAATCGCCATCGCGGCGGCCGCCGCCTTGCCACGTTCCGCCTCTCCAGCACCCATGCGCGACATCCACGCCGAAGACATCGTCACCAGCATCGCTGATGCGCTGCAGTTCGTCAGCTATTACCATCCGGCGGATTTCGTCGTGGCCCTGCGTCGTGCGTATGAGGCCGAAACCCGGCCGGCCGCGCGCAACGCCATGCTGCAGATCCTGATCAACAGCCGTCTGAGCGCGCGTGCGCATCGGCCGATCTGCCAGGATACGGGCGTGGTCCATGTCTATGCGCGCCTGGGCATGGACGCCCGTATCCGTGGCGAGCAGGGCATGCCGACGCCCACGCTGCAGGCGCTGGCCGATCGTGCCGTCGCGCGCGCCTATGGCTGGCCGGACAATCCCTTGCGTGCCTCGGTCATACGCGAACCCCTGGGCAAACGCATCAACACCCGCGACAACACGCCGGCCGTCCTGCACGTGGAGCTGGTCGAAGGCGATGGCCTGCAACTGACGGTCGCGGCCAAGGGCGGCGGCGGCGACGTCAAGGCGCGCTACACGATGCTGAATCCCAGCGATTCGGTGGCCGACTGGGTGGTCGGGCAACTGCCTGGAATGGGAGCGGGATGGTGCCCGCCCGGTAGTCTGGGCATAGGCGTGGGCGGCACGCCGGAGCAGGCCATGTTCATCGCCAAGCGCGCGCTGTTCGAACCCATCGATATCGACGTGCTGCGCGCGCGTGGCGCCTGTACCCCGGCCGAATCGCTGCGCCTGGCGCTGTACGAGCGCATCAATGCGCTCGGCATAGGCGCGCAGGGACTGGGCGGCGACCTGACCGTGCTGGACGTGAAGGTGGCGGAGGCGCCCACGCATGCGGCGCTGCAGGCAGTGGCCATGGTGCCCAACTGCGCGGCCACGCGCTTCGTCTCGTTCGAACTGGATGGATCGGGACCGGCGCGGCTGGAGCCACCCGATCCCGCGCTCTGGGACCGCCTGCCCGACGCGTTGCCGCTGGACGAGGGCCGCCGGGTCGACCTCGACAGCCTGACGCGCGATGAGGTGGCGCAATGGCGGGCGGGCGAAACGCTGCTGCTGTCCGGCACGTTGCTGACCGGACGCGATGCCGCCCACAAGCGCCTGGCCGACATGCTGGAGCGCGGCGAGCCCTTGCCGGTGGATCTGCGCAACCGCGCCATCTACTATGTCGGGCCGGTGGATCCGGTGGCTGGCGAAGCGGTGGGGCCGGCCGGGCCCACCACATCGAACCGCATGGACAAGTTCATGCCTGCCCTGATGTCGCGCACCGGGTTGCTGGTGTCGATAGGCAAGGCGGAACGGGGAAGCCAGGCGGCCACGGCTATCGCGCGGGCCGGCGGCGCCTACCTGATCGCGGTCGGCGGCGCCGCCTATCTGGTGTCGCAGGCGGTCCGCGCGGCGCGTGTGGTGGCCTTCGCCGACCTGGGCATGGAGGCCATCTACGAATTCCAGGTGCGCGACATGCCGGTGACCGTCGCGCTGGACGCGCACGGGGGGTCGGTGCACAGGTTCGCGATATACAATGCCGGGTCCGAAACGCATGAAAGGGTCGCGACGTCCGATGGAGCCGCGTTACGCTGAACTGACCAGGACGCTGATCAAGGACATCGCCGACGGGGTCTATCCCGTCGGGGGCAGCCTGCCTTCGGAGATCGATCTGGCGGGCAAGTACGGCGTCAGCCGCGGGACCGTGCGGGTGGCGCTGGAGCGCATACAGACCCTGGGCCTGATCACGCGGCGCAAGCGCGCCGGCACCCGCGTGGAAGCCTCCGCGCCGCGTGCCACGGAATACGGCCCCACCATTTCCACCGTCGAAGAGCTGGTGCAGTACGGCGCCGATACCGAGCGCGTCGTGCATAGCGTGCGCAATATCGTGGTCGACATGGCGCTGGCGGACCGGCTCGGCCTGGCGCCGGGCAGCCGCTGGGCGCATATCCAGACATCGCGGACCAATCCGCTGTCGCCCGATTATCCATTGGCCTGGTCGCACCTGTATGTGCCGCAGGACCTCGGGCCGCGCATACGCCGCGCGATGGAAGACAATCACCAGGCGCTGGTGTGCGACCTGATCTGCCAGGCCACCGGCCGCGTGGTCAAGGAGATCCGCCAGACGGTACGCGCGGTGGGGGTGCCCGCCGCGGTCGCGCAGTCCCTGGGCACGGCCCCCGACGCCCATGCGCTGGAATTCGTGCGCCAGTATTACGACCAGTCCAACAAGCTCTTCGAAGTCGCGGTCAGCCTGCACCCGGCCGACCGCTTCAGCTATACCACCGTGCTCCAAAGGCAGGGGCCGGCCGCGCGCTGAGGCTCCGCCGGCCGCCGGATCGGGCGGGGAATTCCCTCGTCGGTGTTTTTCACACGTGGCGAAGTCACGGAATGACGCTATCGTTCGGGACGTAGTTGGGTGCTTACTCCCCGGTTCTTCCCAGTTCTTTGCCAGTTCTTCAGGTCCAGGAGAAAACGATGCGCAAGATGAAGGCGGTGCAGGTAGCGAAAGCCCATGGTCCTCTGGAAGTCGTCGAGCGCGACGTGCCGGAACCGCCCGCGGGCCATGTGCTGATCAAGGTGCAGGCATGCGGGATATGCCACAGCGATTCGTTCACGAAAGAGGGGTTGTGGCCGGGCTTGCAGTTTCCGCGCGTGCCGGGACACGAAATCGCGGGTGTGATCGATACGCTGGGCAGTGGCGTCCAGGATTGGCGGGTCGGCCAGCGTGTGGGCGTGGGTTGGCATGGCGGTCATTGCGGCCACTGCGACAGCTGCCGGCATGGCGATTTCGTGCTTTGCCAGACCGCGCTGGTGCCGGGCATCAGCTACGACGGCGGCTATGCGGACTACATGGTGGCGCCGCAGGAGGCCCTGGCGCGCATGCCCGACGATCTGTCGGACGTCGACGCCGCGCCGCTGCTCTGCGCTGGCATCACCACCTTCAATGCCTTGCGCAACAGCGGCGCGCGCGCCGGCGACGTCGCGGCGATCCTGGGCATCGGCGGGCTGGGCCATCTGGGCGTGCAGTTCGCGCGGCAGATGGGCTTCGTGACGGTCGCGATCGCGCGCGGCCAGGACAAGGCGCCCCTGGCGCTGCAGCTCGGGGCGCACCACTACATCGATAGCGAGGCCCAGGACGTCGGCGAAACGCTGCGCGGCCTGGGCGGGGCCAAGGTCGTCCTGGCGACGGTCACCAGCGGCAAGGCCATGAGCGCCGTGATGGGCGGCCTGGGGCGCAATGGCAAGCTGATCATGGTGGGCATTTCCCAGGAACCCGTGGAAGTGCCGGTGACGCAGTTCATCTCGGGCCGCAATTCGGTCCAGGGATGGCCGTCGGGCACGGCGGCGGATTCGCAGGAAACGCTGGCCTTCAGCGCCATGTCCGGCGTCAAGCCGATGATCGAGGAGTATCCCCTGTCGCGCGCCGCCGAAGCCTACGATCGGATGATGAGCGGCAAGGCGCGCTTCAGGGTGGTGCTGACGCCCGGCAGCTGATCAGGCGGGTGTAGGCCGGGCCTTGCCGCGCATGTCGGCGGCGGGCCGCGGGAAGCCGCTGCGATCGGTGTAGTCCGGGTAATCGACGCCGCGGCGGCCGGGCGGCCGACGATACGCGTTGGCGGCGTACACATCGACGGCGGTGACCGTGGCCAGGTTGGCCAGCGTCGCGCCGGTGCGCAACATCGTCGCGCGGCGGCTCCTGTCGCCGGTGACGGTGGCCATATCCAACAGGTCGCCGCCGACCCGCGCCCAGAGCCAGGGCGCGGCGTCCTGCGATTTCAGGATACCGGCGCCGGTGGCGATTTCGCGCAAGCCGTAAAGCCGTACCAGCGTGGGATGTTGCCTGACGCCGCAGAGCCGGGCGATGGTCCTGGGCATGGCCAGTTCGGCGATGCCCAATGCGATGCTGAACCATCCGAGGCCATTGGCCAATCGGCCATGCGCGGAGGCGGTGGGTCTGGAATGCGTGGTGTGGTCCATGGATGCTCCCTGTCGGTAGGTCGCATCAACCAGCAAAGACCGTTCCGCCGGCCGTCGTGACGCGGCGGCCGGCGGTCGTGCGGCGCTTAGCGGCGGTCGGTGACTTCGACCAGGTGGTAGCCGAACTGGGTCTTGACAGGGCCTTGCACGACATTGACGGGCGCGCTGAACACGACCTCGTCGAATTCGCGCACCATCTGGCCAGGACCGAAGGTGCCCAGGTTGCCGCCGTCGCGGCCAGAGGGGCACTGGGAATGTTCACGCGCGACTTGCGCGAAATCGGCGCCGCCTTCGATGGCGGTCTTCAGTTCATTGCATTGCTGTTCCGTGGGAACCAGAATGTGGCGGGCAGTGGCTTGGGCCATGTGATCGATCTCCTGTGGTCAAGGTGAACTCGACAGCGTAACCCAATCGGCCGCGCCATGCCGTGACGCGTTGAAATCCACTGCCACCCGCGCTCAATGTCCGCGCGCCTTCAACTGCGCATCGAGTCGCGTGTAGACGCGGCGGGCATTGCCTTCGAAGATCTTGAAGCGCGCTTCGGGCGTGATGTCGGCCGCCGACACATAGCGGCGCGTGTCGTCGAAATAGTGCCCCGTTTCCGGATCGATACCGCGTACCGCGCCGATCATCTCGCTGGCGAAGAGGATGTTGTCGATGGGAATGACCCGCGTCAGCAGGTCGATGCCGGGCTGATGGTAGACGCAGGTATCGAAGAAGATATTGTTCAGCAGATGATCCTGCAGCAGGGGCTTCTTCAGCGCCTGCGCCAGGCCGCGGAAGCGTCCCCAGTGATAGGGCACCGCGCCGCCGCCGTGGGGAATGACCAGCTTCAGTGTGGGGAAGTCGCTGAACAGATCGGAGTCCAGGCATTGCATGAATGCCGTCGTGTCCGCGTTCAGGTAGTGCGCCCCCGTGGTATGGAAGCAGGCGTTGCAGCTCTGGCTGACGTGCACCATGGCCGGCACGTCGTACTCGACCAGCTTTTCGTACAGCGGATACCAGTAGCGGTCGCTCAGCGGCGGGCTGGTCCAATGGCCGCCCGAGGGGTCCGGGTTCAGGTTGACCGCGACGTTGCCGTACTCCTCCACGCAGCGCTTCAGTTCAGGCAGGCAGGTCGCGACGTCCACACCCGGGCTCTGCGGCAGCATGGCGGCCGGCACGAAATGCTCGGGGAACAGCGAGGCAACGCGGAAGCACATTTCGTTGCAGATCGCCGCCCACGTCGAGGACACCTGGAAATCGCCGATGTGATGCGCCATGAAGCTGGCGCGCGGGCTGAACACGGTGATGTCGTGGCCGCGTTCCTTCATGATGCGCAACTGGTTGGACTCGATCGCCTCGCGCAATTCGTCATCGCCGATATGCAGCTCCGACGCCTTGGGCGCCGGCGTGCCGTCGTTGATCGAAGCGATCTGGCGCTTGCGCCATGCTTCCAGGGCGGGCGGGGCGGTGGTGAAGTGTCCGTGGCAATCGATGATCATGGCGCATCCGGTGTAACGCCCGCGCTGCGGCGGGCTCGTGAAATCGTGCGGGGCTGTCTCACCCGCGAGCGTCGCGACCGTGGGCGATCGATCGTGGGCGAGCTATGGTGCGACTCGCGCGGCGCGTGCGTCAAATATATATTTCTGAGCGATTCCATATCGAAATCGAATAAATACCCAGCTGCGGCGCAACAAAAAGCCCAGGCCGGAGCCTGGGCTTGATGTACCTGGATGCGCGGCCGCGCGGGTGTTGCGCCGCGTCAGTCTTCCTGGCGCATGCCGGTGGCCTTGACCACGGCGCCTAGGCGCGCGCGCTCCTCGTCGCAGAACTTGACGAAGTCGGCGCGCGTGCCGCCGACGGGCTCGATGCCCAGTTCGGTCAGGCGCTTGACGTTGGCCGGATCCTTCATCGCGGCGTCCACCGCGCTGGCGACCTTGTCCAGGATGGCGTCAGGCGTGCCCTTGGGCGCGTGCACGCCGGCCCAGTGCGCGATCTTGATCTCGGGGAAGCCCTGTTCGGCGGCGGTGCTCAGTTCCGGATAGGCCTTGATGCGTTCGGACCAGGTGCAGGCCAGCGCTTTCAGCTTGCCGGAGCGGATCATGGGCAGAACGACGATGCTGGCTTCGGACGTGGCGTCGACCTGGTTGCCGATCACGGCGGTCACCGATTCGGAGCCGCTCTTGTACGGGATCAGGTCCAGCTTGGCGCCGTAGGTGGTGGCCAGGATGCCTTCCACGAAGTGCGGCGTGCTGCCGGTGCCGGCGGTGGCGAAATGCAGGCCATGGCCTTGCTTGGACGCTTCGACGAATTCCTTCAGGGTCGAATAGGGTGAGTTGGCGGGCGCCACCACGACGGACGGCGCCAGGCCCACCATGGCGACCGGTACCAGATCGCTGTCCTTGTAGTGGACCTTGCGAATCATGCTGTTCGAGATCACGCCGGCGGCGCTGATCAGGAAGGTATAGCCGTCGTTGTCGGCGCGCGCGACGTAATCGGTGCCGATGACCGCGCCGGCGCCCGGCTTGTTCTCGACCACGACCTGGGCGTTCAGGTTCTTGGCGATGCCTTCGGCCGCGGCGCGGCCCAGCAGGTCGTTGGCGCCGCCAGGCGCGAACGGCACGATGACGCGGATGGGCTTGGACGGCCACTTGTCGTCGGCGAATGCGATCTTGGGGGCCGCGGCGACGGCGGCCATGCCAAAGGCGGCCGTATTGAAACGGCGGCGAGAGATGTTCATTGATGTGCTCCTGGGGTAAAGCTTTTTAGTAGTTATGGTTTGTGGACGTGGTTCTTGGGACTTGGTGGGGACGTGTAATTTAACCGATTCAACGGCGCTTACGCGCCGCGCCGCAGCTGCGAAGCCGCGGCGCGATGCATGATCGAAGATGCTGTCGTGAACCTGTCAGCAAGCGCTCAGGCGAATGGATCAGGAGTCCTGCCGCATGCCTGTCGCCTTGACCACGGCGCCCAATCGCGCGCGCTCTTCGTCGCAGAACTTGACGAAGTCGGCGCGCGTGCCGCCCACCGGCTCGATGCCCAGTTCGGTCAGGCGCTTGACGTTGGCCGGGTCCTTCATGGCGTGGTCGACGCCGGCGGCGATCTTGTCGAGGATGGCATCGGGCGTGCCCTTGGGCGCGTGCACGCCGGCCCAGTGCGCGATCTTGATCTTGGGAAAGCCCTGTTCGGCCGCGGTGGACAGCTCCGGATAGGCCTGGATGCGTTCGGACCAGGTGCAGGCCAGGGCCTTGAGCTTGCCGGCGCGGATCATGGGCAGCACGACAATGCTGGCTTCCGACGTGGCGTCCACCTGGCCGCCTATCACCGCCGACACGGATTCCGATCCGCTCTTGTACGGCACCAGATCGAGCTTGGCGCCGTAGTCGGTGGTCAGGATGCCTTCGACGAAGTGCGGCGTGCTGCCGGTGCCCGCCGTCGAAAAATGCAGGCCGCCGTGGCTTTTCTTCGATGCTTCGACGAAGTCCTTCAGATTGGCGTACGGCGAGCTGGCCGGCGTGATGATGACCGAAGGCGCCAGCCCGACCATGGCGACGGGCACCAGGTCGCTGTCCTGGTATTGCACCTTGCGGATCATGCTGTTGGAGATCACGCCGGCGCCGCTGATCAGGAAGGTGTAGCCGTCGTTGTCGGCGCGCGCGACGTAGTCGGTGCCGATGACGGCGCCGGCGCCGGGCTTGTTCTCCACGACGACGCTGGTCTTCAGGTATTGCGCGATGCCTTCCGCCGCGGCTCGCCCGAGCAGGTCATTGGCGCCGCCCGCGGCGAAGGGCACGATGATGCGGATCGGCTTGGACGGCCATTTGTCCTGCGCGAAAGCGATCCTGGGCGCAACGGCGATGCTGGCAAGGCCAAGCGCGGCCGCGTTCAGGCGGCGTCGCACGATATCCATGTTTTGTCTCCGGTCGGTCGTTGTTATGCGTGGCGCCGTGCGGATGTGCCGCCTTCGTGGCCCGCGCTGTGGATGCAGCGTGGCTATTATCCGCGCGATGCGAGCGCGCGGGAATCCCCGCGCCGGCCCACGGGCCGCCGCCAGCGGTCGCCTCGAACGACGATCGCCGTCCCGATGGTGTTCCGCCCGATGTTGCGGCACAGCACCGGTCAATGCGCGGGAGGCCGCGTCGGCCTCTGGCGCCACAGCGTATGCAGGGGCGTGCGGCGCAAGGTCTCGAAGCGCTCTTCCTCTTCGGAAAACGCCAGCGATGGCTTGACCAGATCGCTGCGGCTGATCAGGCCGACCAGGCGTCGCGATGCGGCGTCGGCGACGACCGGCACCCGTTCCAGGCCATGGACGGCCAGTCGGTTGGCCACGGTGCGGCAGGTTTCGCCGGGCAGCGCCATGATGGGCACGTTGGCGCCGAACAGGTCGGCCATCCTGTGCGCCGTCGGATCGGCCAGGCCTTGCAGCAGCGCGCCGCGGTCGATCATGCCGAGCAGGGCGCCCGCGCGCACCACGGGATAGGCACGGTGCGTCTGCCCTGCGCCGAAATAGCCGTCCAGCGCGACGCGCGGGGATACGTCGGCATCGATGGTGCGCACGTCGGCCGTCATCACTTCCTGGACGAAGTGGCGCTCCAGCGGATCGATGCCGTATTCCCGGTAGATGTGGTATCCACGCCGGGCAATTTTTTCCGTCAGAATCGAACGGCGCATGACCAGCACCGTGAAACCGTAGGCGCAGGCGGATGCGGTCAGCAGTGGGAGCAGGGCATTGATGTCGTGTGTCAGCTCGAAGGCGAACAGTACGGCCATGATAGGCGCGCGCATCATGCCGCCCAGCGTCGCCGCCATGAATATCATGGGCCAGAGCCCGGGCTGGCCGCCCGGCATGTACGGGCCGAGTATCGCGCCGGCCGCCGCGCCCATCATGAGCAGGGGTGCCAGGACGCCGCCCGAGGTGCCCGACGCCAGCGAGATGACCCAGATGACGGCCTTGACCAGGATCAAGCCGGCCACGGCGCCCACGGCCAGGTGGTTGTGCAGCAGGTCCCCGATGACGTCATAGCCCACGCCCAGGGCGCGCGGTTGGAAATACCCGCCGATGCCGATCGCCAGGCCGCCCAGCGCCGGCCACCACATCCAATGCAGCGGCAGCTTCATGAACAGGTCTTCCATCCTGTAGAGCGACGTGGACAGGCCCCAGGACAAAGCGCCCGCGACCACGCCCGCGATGGCGCAGGCAACCAGGCCACTCGGCCCGAGCACGTCGGTCTGCAGGGGGAACAGCGCGCCGCCTTCCAGGACCAGCGGCCGCAAGAAGCCGGCCACCGTGCACGCGACCGCGACCGGCAGGAAGCTGCGTGGCCGCAGTTCGAACAGCAGAAGCTCCACCGCCAGCATCACCGCCGCGATCGGCGTGCCGAAGACGGCCGTCATGCCCGCCGTCGCGCCGGCCACCAGCAGGGTCTTGCGTTCGGCGCTGCTCAGGTGGAAATGCTGGGCGATGAGCGAGCCGATGGCGCCGCCCGTCATGATGATGGGCCCTTCCGCGCCGAACGGGCCGCCGCTGCCGATCGCGATCGCCGAGGACAGGGGCTTGAGCACGGCCACCTTGGGCGACATGCGGCTCTTGCCGAAAAGGATGGCTTCGATCGCTTCCGGAATACCGTGGCCGCGGATCTTCTCCGTGCCATAGCGGGCGATCAGCCCGATGATCAGGCCGCCGAGGGCGGGGACGACGATGACCCACAGGCCCAGGGTGCTGTCCGCGGGGGAGCGCGCGTCGAAGGACAGCCTCTGGAAGAAGAACAGGTTGGTGAAGAAGCCGATCAGCCGCAGCAGGGCATAGGCCGTCAGGGTACTGAGTATGCCGATGACGGCGGCGACCGCCGCGATGCCCAGCAAGCGCGCGCTGGCGGCGAAATCGCCCTTGTTCGTGTCGGGGGGCAGGTTCATACGAACGTCATTCCGGAAAGCCATGCTGAAGGATGGCGAAAGTATATCGTAGCACGATGTATTTACAGGGCTGGCGTGTAGGCGCCGTGTAAACTGCCGGATTTTTGATTCGGCGGTATGGATCCAGCACACCGGCGCGCAGGCCTGAGCGGCCCGACCCTGGTTCGCCTGCTTGCCCGCCTGACGGACATCGATGTTACGGAACCCAGGCAGTCCCTGGCCGACCGGCTCAGCCTCTGGCTGGGCTGGACGGACGCGATCGCCCTGTCCGCGGTGCTGAACAGCAATCCGCCGGCGGCGGATCGCCAGCCCGACAGCGCGGAAGAAGAGGAGTGTGCCCGGGTGCGCAACGCGTTGACCAACGCCATCACGGAAAAGAACCGCGCACCCAGGGCGGCGGACAGCCATTCCAGGACTCGCGCCGCCGCGGCCGAGCGTGGACGGGCGCCCGCGGCGCCGGTCGACTACGGCCTTTACCGGCAGCGCTATCTTTCCCTGCAACAGGCCATGGAAACCGGCATCGGCAACCTGCGCACGCGCCTGCGCGGCATGATGGCCGGCCGCACGCCGGCCATGACCCAATTGGCGGCCGTCGACGCCATCATGGAAAAAGCCCTGGGCGCGCGTGAACACAATGCCCTGGCGGCGGTGCCGGGCCTGCTGGAAGGCTATTTCCACCGCTTGCGCCGCGCCGAAGCCGCCGCCCTGGCCGAGGCGGAGGATGCCGGCAATCCGCCGCCGGCCGCCGCCGGCGCGTGGCTGGATGTATTTCGCCAGGACATGCGCGCGATCCTGCTCGCCGAACTGGATATTCGTTTCAAGCCTGTCGAAGGCCTGCTGGCGGCGCTGCGCGATCCGCGCGGCGGCCGCGCTGAACCCGGGATGTCATGACCAGAATTCTCTCTATCGCTGCTTTCGTCTTGGGCCTGGCCGTCGTGGGCTGGGTGGGCGCCGGCTACATCGGTTCGAATCCCCTGGCGCTGGCGGTGACCGCCACGATTGCGGTGGTGTTCCTGGGCGCTTGCTTGGAGCTGCGCCGCTATCACGTGGCGACGGGCACGCTGTCACGCGCGCTGGCCGGCCTGTCGGCGCCGCCGGCCACGCTGGCGGGCTGGCTGGACACGCTGCACCCGGCCTTGCGCGGGCCGGTACGCCTGCGGGTCGAAGGCGACCGCGTGGCGCTGCCTGGACCGGCGCTCACGCCTTACCTGGTGGGCCTGCTCGTATTGCTGGGCATGCTGGGCACGTTCCTGGGCATGGTGGCCACGCTGCGCGGCACCGGCATCGCGCTGGAAAGCGCGACCGACCTGCAGGCCATCCGGGCGTCGCTGGCGGCGCCGGTGAAGGGGCTGGGCTTCGCCTTCGGCACCTCCGTCGCCGGCGTGGCGGCCTCGGCCGCGCTGGGCTTGCTGTCGGCGTTGTGCCGGCGCGAGCGCATCCTGGCCGGACAGCGGCTGGACATGGGCATCGCTACGGTGCTGCGCGAACACACGGCCGCCCATCGGCGCGACGAGACCTTCCGACTGCTGCAACGCCAGGCCGAGGCGATGCCCGTGCTGGTGGACCGACTGCAGACCATGATGGCGGGCATGGAACAGCGCAATCAGTCGTTGAACGAGCAACTGGCCAACGGCATGTCGGCCATGGAGCGGCAGCATGCCGCCATGGGCGAACGCCTGGCCACCGGGCAGGCGGCGCTCGACCAGCGGCTGGCCTCGGGGCAGGATGCGCTGAATGCAAGGCTGGGTGCCGGGCAGGAGGCCTTCCACGAGAAGACGGAAGCCGCCTACGCGCGACTGGCCGCGTCCGTGGAACACACATTGAAGGAAAGCGCCGCCGAAGGCGCCCGCCTGGCGGGCGCGGCCCTGCAGCCGGTCGTGGAAGCGACCATGGCCGGCCTGGCCCGCGAAACGGCGGCCCTGCGCGATTCCGTCGCGCAGGCTGTCAGGCAGCAGCACGAATCGATCGAACAGGCCGTGCAGCGGCAGCACGCATCCTTCACCCAGGCCGTTGAGCGGCAGCATGCATCCATCACCGAGGCGGTGGAACGGCAGCACGCGTCCATCAGCGAGGCGGTGGAACGGCAGCATGCATCCATTACCCAGGCGGTCGAACGCCAGCACGACGCCATTACCGAGGCCGCCCGGCAACAGCACGACACCGTGGCCCAGGCCACGCTGGCGCAGCGGGAGACCATCGCCGAGGCCCTGCAGCGTCAGCAAGACACGGTTGCCGATGCCGTGCGGCAGCAGCTGGACGGAGTGTCCACCCGTTTCGAGACCACCGCGGCCGCACTGGAGCAGCTGTGGAACCAGGCGTTGAGCCAGCACAGGCAAACCAATGCCGCGCTGGCCGAAGACCTGCGCGGGACGCTGGACCGCTACGCCGGCACGTTCGAGCAGCGCTCGGCAAGCCTGGTGGCGGCCGTCTCCGGCCGTCTGGACGCCGTCACCGCGGACATGTCGCGCGCCTGGACGGACGCGCTGGCCTTGCAGCAGGAAGCCGGCGGCGAACTGGCGACGCGCAACCAGCAGGCGCTGACCGCGGCCGCCGCGGCCTTCGAGCAGCATTCCGCGGCGCTGCTGGCGCAATTGCTGGGGAGCTTCGAACAGCAATCCGTGGCCTTGTTGCAGGCGGTCGAGCAGACCCACGACAAGCAGCGGCTGGCGCTGGAAGCGCGCGACCGCGAAAGGCTGGATGCCTGGACCGGCACGCTTTCGTCGATCGCGGGCGACATGCGCACGCAATGGCGCGAGACCGGCGACCAGACCACGGCACGCCAGCAGGAAATCTGCGACACGCTGTCGCGCACCGCGCGCGAGATCACCGAGCATACGCAATCGCATGCCCGTGACACCATCGCCGAGATCGAGCGCCTGGTGCAGGCCGCCGCGGAGGCGCCGCGCGCGGCCGCCGACGTGGTCGCCGAGCTGCGCCAGAAGCTGTCCGACAGCATGGTCCGCGACAACGCCATGCTGGAAGAACGCAGCCGCCTGCTGGAAACGCTGGGCACCTTGCTGGACGCCGTCAACCGCGCGTCCACCGAACAGCGCGAGGCCGTGGAAGCCCTGGTGGGCACGTCCGCCGACCTGCTGGCGCGCGTCGGCGGCCAGTTCACCGATACGCTGGAAGCGGAAACCGCCAAGTTGGCGGAAGCCGCAAGCCTGGTTTCCGGCAGCGTGGTCGAAGTGGCCAGCATGGGCGACGCCTTTGGCGCGGCCGTACAGGCCTATGGGCAGTCCAACGAAAAGCTGATGGAACATCTGCAGCGCATCGAAGGGGCCCTGGAAAAATCCATCGCCCGCAGCGACGAGCAGCTCGCGTATTACGTGGCGCAGGCACGCGAGGCGATCGACCTGAGCGTGATGTCGCAGAAGCAGATCATCGAGGAGCTGCAGCAGTTCGCCGAGCAGCGCACATCGGCTGGTAGCGAAGCGGCATGAACCACGACATCGACGGCGGCATGGAGGTGACGGTCCCGACCTGGGCCGTGTTTGGCGATTTGATGTCGGCCGCCCTGGGCGCCTTCGTTCTCATCCTGGTCGGCGTGGTCGGCCTGCAATTGCAGCTTTCGGCCAAACTCGACGAGGAGGTCAAGCAGCGGCAGGCCGAGACGCAGCGGCGCCAGACGCTGGAGCAGGCGCTGGCCGTGCCGCTGGCGACCGGACGCATCACGCTGGTCAACGGCCGCATCGGCATCAGCGGGAATGTGCTGTTCGCCTTGAATTCGGACCAGTTGCAGCCCGAGGGGCGCGAGGTGCTGAAGAGCCTGGCCCAGCCCTTGACCGATTACCTGCGCACGCGCGATGAGGTGCTGATGGTGAGCGGGTTCACCGACAACCAGCAGGTGCGCGGCAACAATCGCGGATTTGCCGACAATTGGGAGCTTTCCGCGCAACGGGCGCTGACCGTGACGCGGGCCCTGATCGACGCCGGGGTGGCGCCGGAGTCCGTCTTCGCGGCGGCCTTCGGGGCGGAGCACCCGGTGGCGTCGAACGCCGACGCCGATGGCCGCGCCAAGAACCGCCGCGTGGAAATCGCGCCAGTGCCACGGCAGGCGGGGCAGGAGCGCGCGCCGCAAACCGCACCGCAAACCGCACCGCAAACGGCGCCGCCGGCCGCGACGGGCGCCCAGGGGCCGGGCGGTGAATAAGGAGGCGCAAAGCGGCGCCGCGATGGCTGGCGCGCTCGATGCGCTGGCGGCGTGGCGCGAGCAGGGCGCCGACCGGCTGGACCCGACGCGGTTTCGCATCATCGAAGCCCTGGCGCGTCGCGCCGCTGCCCAGGGCGGGGCCGCGCGCGCCGTGCTGGAAGAAAGGCTGGCGCAACGGGTGCAGGCGTATCAACGGGACATCGACGCGGCTCGCGTGCGTTCCGCCGAAAGCCAGCCGGACGGCGCGCAGCCGACGGCGACGCAGGAACCTGCAAATCCGCTCTCGGCCTTCATCCGCGATTTGCAGGCGGCCGCCGCCAGGCCGGCTCCCTCGGCCGCGCCGGTTGCCTCGGCTCACGAGGCGGCGCCGGCGGACGCCGCCGCGCCGTTCGCGGCCGCAACCAGCTATCCCGAACTCGCATTGCTGGATTTCTTCCGCGACACCTGGGGCCGCTACAAGACCCGCCGGCAACTGAAGCAGTCCGAAGAGCGCGTGCCGGAGAACGCCGGCCCGCTGAACTCCAGCCTGCTGGTGCACCGCACCCTGTCGCTGATGCGCGAGGTTTCTCCCGAATACCTGCATCAATTCCTTTCCTACGTCGACGCGCTCGCATGGGTCGAGCAGGCCACCAGCGTCGATCTCCTGACCGACAAGGACCGGCCCAGAGGCGGTGCCAGGAAATCCACCCGCGCCCCTCGATCCTCGAGCTAGTCCTTCAGGCTAGTCATAAGTAGTTACGACATTCGGTTATCGCGGTCCGCCGTTTGCTAGAGCAGCCATCGGCAAGGCCAACGCGCCCGTCGCGCGGCCACCGTCATCTTTCAAGCCGGCGCGTTGCCAGCGCGTCGATTCAAGGAGAATCCGAATGCCATTGGCCAAATCCCTGACCGCCATGGGCCGCCTCGCCACGGCCTGCCTTGCGCTCGCCATCATCCAGGGTTGCGCGAGCCGTCCCGAAAGCAATGAGCCGCTGGTGCCTACCTTCCAGAGCCAGCGTGTGCTGAACGGCGTCACCACCACGCCGGAAGGCAGGGTGTTCGTCAGCTACCCGCAAGCCGACGGCAAGGGCATGCAGGTCGCCGAACTGGACGCGCAAGGCCAGCCTTATCCTTTCCCGGACGCCAGCTGGAACACCCCGCAGAATTGGGCGCCCGGTACGGTGGGATCGGGTTATGTACAGGTGAACTCGCTGCGTACCGGTCCCGATGGCAAGCTCTGGATCCTGGACGCCGGCGCGCCGGGAATGGGCCAGCAGGCGGTCAAGGGCGGCGCGCGGCTGTTCCGCTTCGATCCGCAGACCCGCCAACTGCTGCAGACCTACGACCTGGCGGCCGCCGTCTATCCGTACAGCTACATCGACGACGTCCGCTTCAACGGACGCTACGCCTATCTGACCGATGCCGGCGCGCCCGGATTGATCGTGCTCGATCTGCAAACCGGGGCAGTGCGCCGCGTGCTGGACAACAACAATGCCACCACCGCCATGCGGCAACTGCGCGCCGATGGCCATGCCGTGCTGGATACCAAGGGACAGCCGGTGCGCGTCCATGCCGACCAGTTGGAAGTGTCGCCGGACGGGCAGTGGCTGTACTTCCAGCCGGCTTCCGGCCCCATGGCGCGGATCGCCACGCGCTGGCTGAACGATCCGGCGGTGTCGGAAAAGGAAATCGAGTCGCGGGTCGAGCTGGGGTGGGCTGACACGCCCAGCACCGGCGGCACGGCAATCGATGCCCAGGGCAATCTGTACACCACGGACACCGACAAGCATCGCATCCTGCGGATCAGCCCCGAGGGCAAGATTTCCACCGTGATCCAGGACGACCGCCTGGTCTGGGGCGATGCGCTGTGGATCGATCGCCAGGGCTACCTGTGGATTCCAGCGTCGCAACTGAGCCGTACGCCGGGGTTCAATGGCGGTCGCATGGAGGTGCAGTACCCGGTGTGGATCTATCGGCTGCAGATCCATGCGGCGCCGAGCCCCCTGGACCATCCGTGAACCTAAAGCAGCTTATTTAAAGTAGTTTATTTAAAGTGAGTTGTTAAATTCGATATTAAATTCGAGTTTAATCAATCACTTATAAGATAAACTTAAGCTGGATTGTCAGGTCGGCTGGGACAGCAAACCCAGCCGTTCGGGGAAAGGCGGAGCGGCGGCCGGCATCGCCACGGCGATCGCCGTCGCTTCCTCCGGCAGCCGGAACACCGCCACGGCGCGCCGCAACGTTTCCGCCTGATCCAGCAGGGCCGCCGCCGCGGCGGCGGCCTCTTCGACCAGCGCCGCGTTCTGCTGTGTGACCTCGTCCATCTGTCCCACCGCCTGGGTAACCTGCCCGATACCCTGGCTCTGCTCGGCAGAAGCGCCGGCGATCTCGCCCACCATGGCGGCCACGCGCTGGATGGCTGCTTGCGCCTCGTCCATCGCATGGCCCACTTCGCCGGCTTGCGCCGCGCCGTCGCGGACACTGGATGCGGATGCCTCGATCAAGACCTTGATCTCCTTGGCGGCGGCCGCCGCGCGCTGGGCCAATGCCCGCACCTCGGTGGCCACCACCGCGAAGCCACGGCCTTGTTCGCCCGCGCGGGCGGCTTCCACCGCGGCGTTCAAGGCCAGGATATTGGTCTGGAAGGCGATGCCTTCTATCAGGGTCGTGATGTCCGCGATCTTTCCTGAGCGGGCGGTGATGTCGGCCATGGTCACGGCCATGCGCTGGACCGCCGCGTGCCCGGTATCGACGACCTGCGTGGCGGAGACGGTCAGGCCGTCGGCCTCGCGTGCGTTGTCGGCATTCTGGCGGACGGTTTCCGCCAACTGCGTCATGCTGGCCGCGGTCTGTTCCAGCGCGGCGGCCTGTTTTTCGGTGCGCGCCGACAGGTCGGCGTTGCCGGCGGAAATCTGACGGGTGGCGACGCTGACGGCCTCGCTGCCACGATCCACCGCCCGCAGCACCGCGCCCAGGCGGGCCATCAGTTCATTGAACGCCGATGCCGCCGCGCCGATTTCATCCATGCGCCGCACGGGCACGCGGCGGGTCAGGTCCAGCGCCTGGTTGACGTATTGCATCGTGCCGCGCATGTCCCGCAGGCCGCGCCGTATGCCGATGAAGGTGCGGGTGCCCATCAACAGGAGCGCCAGCGCCGCCAGCGTCATGACCCCGATGAATATGCGTACCGTGCGCTGGTAGGTGGCGAAATTGGCGGCATGCACGTCGGCGCTGGCGCGCTTGACGTAGTCCACGTGGTGGTCCAGGTCGTCGGTCTGCTTCGCCACGACGGTGAAGAAATTGCCGCCGGGGGCCAGTACCGCCAGCGCGCCCGGGACGTCGTGGGCGCGGGATCTCTCCACCACGGCGGTGCGCGCCTGGCGGAACGCGGCCAGGTTCTGCCGGTCGCGCTGGACCAGGCTGGCGTCCTGGGCGTCGTCGTTGACGTAGGTGGAGGCGTAGCGATCCAGCAGCGTGTCGTACTGGCGATCCTCGTCGTCCAGCACCTTGGCGACTTCCGCCTGCCGCTTGTCGTCCTGGAACAGGATGGTCTGCGCCAGGGTCAGGCGTTCGGCGGTGATCAGTCCACGCAGTGTCGTCAGCGTTTCCAGCGAGGGCAGGATGTCCATCTGGAAGGCGTCGGATCGTCGCTCGTCCAGCTGCAGGGCGTGGATCCCGTAGAGGCCGACGAACAACAGGGAAACGAAGGCCAGCAGGAGGGTGGCGGCGATGCGCTGCGAGATGTTCATGCTTCAACCGATGCTTAGTGTGCGGCGGGCGGGTTGTAGCATGGGAGAACTTACGAATTCATGTCTGGTGCGGCTCACCCGATGGCTGCCATAAACCAGCCGCCGGCCGCGGCGATGGCAACGATCAACAGCGGCGGCCAGCGCATGACCGTCAGCAGCGCGAAGCATAGCAAGGCCAGGCCGAAATCCGCTGGCGATCCGATGGCGCTGGTCCAGACCGGGTTGTAGAGCGCGGACAGCAATATCCCCACCACGCCGGCATTGATGCCCGCGACCGTGTTCTGTATGCCCGGCCGCGTGCGCAGCAAATGCCAGAAGGGCAATGCCGCCACCACCAGCAGCGCGGCGGGCAGGAAAATCGCCAGCAGCATGGTGAACCCGCCGGCCCAGCCCGACAACGGGCCGTTGGATACCGTACCGAGGAAGGCCGCGAACGTGAACAGCGGTCCCGGCACCGCCTGCGCCGCGCCATATCCGGCCAGGAAGTCGGCGTTCGACACCATGCCGCCACCGACCGCGGTGGACTGCAGCAGCGGAAGCACCACGTGGCCGCCACCGAACACCAGCGCGCCGGAACGATAGAAGCCGGCGAACTGCGCCAGCCCTGCCTGTCCCGTCAGCTCCGCCACCAAGGGCAGGCCGGCCAGCAGCAAGAAGAACAGCACGATGGCGACGGCCCCGGTGCGCGTGCCGATGTTCAAGGTCATGGCCGCGGGCAAGGGCCGTGGCGGGACGCGCAGGAGCACGGCGCCCACGAGGCCGCAGGCCACGATGGCGCCCACCTGGCTCCACGCGGTAGGCAGCAGCAGCGTCAGCAAGGTCGCGGCGATGGCCAGCATGGCGCGGGGCCGGTCTGGGCACAGCGAGCGCGCCATGCCCCATACCGCCTGGGCCACGATCGCCACGGCGACGATCTTCAAGCCATGGACCGCGCCTGAACCGGCGAGCCCGCCGTAACGGGACAGGCCCAGGCCGAACACGATCAGCAGCAGCGCCGAGGGCAGGGTGAACGCCACCCAGGCGGCCAGCATGCCAGCCCAGCCGGCCCGCATCAGGCCTATCGTCATGCCGACCTTGCTGCTGGCCGGCCCTGGCAGGAACTGGCTCAACGCGACGATGTCGGAATACGCGTGTTCGTCCAGCCATTTGCGGCGTTCGACGAATTCGCCGCGAAAGTACCCCAGATGGGCGACCGGACCGCCGAAGGACGTCAAACCCAGGCGGAGAAACAGCAGGAAAACTTCGATCCAGGCGGGCATCTTTGCAGGGATACGTTGGCGGTGCGTTTATATAGCACAGCCCCATGACCCTGCGGCGGCTAAGGCCGGGTGCCCGGCCCCGATCCTGCTGCGGCGGTGGCGGCACCCGCCGACGAGGCCCCCGCTTGCATCTCGATGTTCAGCCACCTGTCTCCGGGCTCGCCGCTGAGCGTTCGCGCCGTGCCGGGGAGCAGGTGATATTCGGTGCGCTGCGTGTTCTCCGACTCGACATACAGCACGATCTCCTGGTCCGTCGTATTGGCAAGGTATATCTGTTCGGACGTCACGGAGAAGCTCGGCAGGACCGCCGGGGCGGTCTGCGCGTTCGCCGCGCAAGGAATGGACAAGGCGAAGGCAAGCGCCACGGGGCGGTGCAAATGGCTGCGCATGATGTGGACCTCGATGTATCCGGCGATGAACGTGCGTGATGCGGCAGTGGCGCACGGCGCGCCACTGGCCGCGCTCTGTGGCGGCGTTGGCGCATAAGCCGCGATGGCACGCCAGGCCGGCGGCGATTACACAGCGAGCCCGGCCAAGGAACAATTGCGACTTCGCTCAGTGAGCGCGGGCGCCCGCGCGGGGCCACACTTTGGGGCACATCGATGCTGCATGGCATCAGCCAGGAATCGGGGCTGATGCCATTCCTTAATCACACTTAGGTAGCCGACCGGGTCGGCTCGAAACCTGCGTCGGGATCGTGGCCGTACGGAGGCGGGCGCACAAGGCGTGCACAGGCTGCCCGGATGGCACATGATGCACGAGTATCCCCGCCGTCATCGCCCGGCGTCGCGAGCCACGCTGGTGTCCATCATCCGCGCCAGTTCCTCCCGCGTGCGCGGCGCACGCCGCTGTACGCCCGCCGCCCAGGGCTCCATGTCGGTCAGCACCGTCATCAGCGACTCGGTATCCAGCCGGGCCGGAAAGCGGAATTGCGGCCATGCTTTTTCGATGACGGACACGGGCGCGTTGACGGCCTTGGACAAGGCCGGCCAATACTTGCGCGGATGGGCGCTCAATTCCCCGGACACCTCGGCGATCGTCTTCACCGAGCGCACCAGCGCATCGCGCCGCCGCGGATCATTCAACACCGCGGTGGTGGTGTTCAGATTGAACCGCTCGAAGTAGGCGTGTGGCGGCTTGCGCGGATCTGTCATCACGATAGCGTCCTTGCCGATCTGGTCGATGGCATTCTGCGGGTGAGGCTCCCACATCGCCATCGCGTCGGCCTGGCCCTGTACCAGGGCGGGCGGCATGGCCTCGGGTTCGAGCTTGACCGGCGTGACGTCGGCCAGCGTCAAGCCGGCCGATTGCAGCATGACAAGCAGGAAGTACTCGGAAGACGTCGCCGGCGTATAGGCGACACGCTTGCCGCGCAAATCGGCGATGCGGTGTATGCCGGCGCTGCGGCGGCCCACCATCCGGTAATGGCATTCGGCCAAGGTCAGGATGATGCGCAACTGCGGCTGCAACACCGCGCTGAGCGTGGCCTGGGTTTCGCTGCCGGTGGCGGCGTCGGCCTGGCCACCGACCAGCTGCGCCGACGCCGCGCGCCCGTTGGGCAGGCGCACCACGCGGATACCCGGGGGATTGCCGATCAGCAAGGGGCCGCTTTCGATCGTGGTCTGGTTGACCGCGACCGGCATCAGGCCATCGTCCGCGCGCGCCACCGACCACAGCGGGGCCGTTGCCAGCAAACCGAGCAATTGACGTCTTTGCATCGTTGTCTCCTCTTTCAACCGGCGGAAGCCGCGGCGCGCGGCCTCGGCTTTTCTTCGACATTGCGGTCGATCCAGTCCAGCAGCCAGTCGGCCACCTTCAGGCTGTTGCGGTCCTGCATCAACATGTGGGAATTGCCCTGGAAGCCGACCTGCGGCAATTCCACCAGCCGTGCGTTGCCGCCAGCCTTGGCGACGGCATCGATGAATTCGCGGCATTTCTGCAAGCGGGGCGCCCAGCGCGGGGCGATCTCGACGTTGTCGCCGTATACCACCAGGATAGGCAGCCGTGTGTAGGGTTTGAGATCGCCGGTCGCCGCGGGGCATACCGTCGGCTCTATCGCGACGATGCCGGCGATTCCCTCGGTGCTGAGCGCGGCCGTCTGGAAGGGGTATACGCCGCCTTGCGAATGGCTCATCAGGATCGTGCCGCGCAGTTGCCGGGCCAGGGTCGACAGATTGGGCACGGTGGGGTTGGGAGACGGCAGGGCCGCGAACCAGTCGGGCACCAGCTGCTTCCACAGTTCGGCCTGGGCTTCCAGTGGAAAGGCCAGGTTGGGGTAGGGCTTGGGATACTCGGGACCGAAGCGGAACACCGTCCAGGCTTCCTCATGCCCCGCCGCGAACAGGGCGGGCAGGGTGTCGGGCGCCGTCTTGCCCATCTTCACGCTATTGATGGCCGAGGGATCGAAGGCCGAGCGCCCGCGCGCGACCTGGTCGATGGTGTACGTCGCATAGCCTTTGCGGACGAAGTATTCCTGCCATCCCATGCGGCCGTCCGGCGTGGTTTCCCAGGTCTTGCCGGTCAGGCAACAGCCGTGGATCAGCGTGATGGAATAGCGCCTGGCGCGCGGCGGTATCTGGTAGCTGACGTACATCTGGTCGACGGTGATGGTGCCTTCGGCGCCGCGTCCGGGGGCCGTCGACAAGGTATCCGAACGCACTTCGCGGCCGCCGACGAAAAAGCTGCCCTGGGCCTGCAGGGTCAGCGGCTTGGCCGCATTGTGCGGCGGCACGGGCGGCACGGCGGCAGCGGGGGGCGTCGGCGATGCGGCGGGCGTGGGTGGGGCGGCCATGGCCCCGGCCATGGTCGCCATGGCCAGCGCCGCCATGGCGAGCCCGCCCAGGACGCCGCGCGCGGCGGTTTTCCATCGAATAGCGACCGTTTCCAGGAACGTGTCTACGAACGTCATTGTCATGTCTCCGTTGTTGTTTTCGTTGTACGCGGCACCAGCGATACCGCCGGCGCCGTCGCTACCCGGAAGGGTACAGTCGCCGGCTGACAACACACTTAGGGCGGACACGTTGTCATACTGGCGTCATGGGGCAACGGTATTGATGGCGCCTGTTCGACCGACTCCCGTTTCGCCGCCTCATGGATACTACCGTTCGCACGGATCCGCTTGCCAGCCAACAAAGCCATACACGCGGCCTGCTTACCCTGACGGCCGGACCTGGCGGCCTGATCTGCGCCTTTCGTTTCGGTGGCGGGCAGCCCGTGCGGCTGAACTGGGCCGACATCCAGGACGGCGCGCCCGCCGGGCCCGGCGAATTCACCTGGATACACCTGAAGATCGCCGACAGCCGCATCCATGACTGGCTGGAGCATGCGCAGGATATCCCGGAGGCGGCGCGTCACTTCCTGGCGGGCCGCGACAGCCGTCCGCGCCTGCACGTCACCGACAGCGGCGTCCACGGCCTGCTCGTGGACCTGAAGATGGACACCGAAGCCCAGGACGATGAAAAAGGCGTGCTGCATTTCTTCATGGACGGCACGCGGCTGATCACCGTGCGTACCCGCGCGCTGCGGTCCACCGACAAGCTGCGTCGCCTGGTCGAGGAGGGTGCCGACTACGATTGCACGCTGAACCTGCTCGCCGGCCTGCTGCAATGCCTGCACGAAGGCTTCCAGGAAAGGCTGGAAGCCTTGACCGACGAGGTCGACGATATCGAGGCGTCCGTGCTGTCGGACCGGCGCGAGGCCGACCGTAGCGCGCTCAGCGCCGTGCGACGGCAACTGGCGGAATTCCGCCGCTACATCAATCCCGAGCGGAACATACTGGGCCGCCTGTGCACCCTGCGCCACGAGTGGGCCGACAGCGATGCGCGCGACCACCTGGCCCAGGTCATCGACGGGCTGCACGGTCTGGCCGGCACCATCGACGCCCTGTACGAACGCGCCAAGCTGCTGCAGGAAGAGATCGCCTCGCAGATGGCCGAAGAGATGAACCGCAACCTGATGGTGCTGTCCATCCTGACCGCCTTGCTGATGCCCGGCACCCTGCTGTCCGGCATCTTCGGCATGAACATGGCCGACGTGCCGGGGCTGCAGACCCCGGGCGCGTTCTGGTGGGTGCTGGGCCTGATGGGCGCGCTGGGCGCCGGGATGCTGCTGCTCCTGAAAAAGCTGCGCCTGTTCTGATTTCAGAACAGGTGCCGCAGCGCCCAGTACAGCAGTCCCGACAGCAGCATCGCGGCCGGCAACGTCAGCACCCAGGCCAGCGCCAGGTTGCGTAGCGTCGCCAGCTGCAGCCCCGACCGGTTGGCGGCCATGGTGCCGGCCACGCCCGAGGACAGTACGTGCGTGGTGGACACCGGCAGGCCGTACATGTCCGCCGCGCCGATGGTCAGCATGGCCACGACCTCGGCGGACGCGCCCTGCGCATAGGTGAGATGGGTTTTGCCTATCTTTTCGCCCACCGTGACCACGATGCGCTTCCAGCCGACCATGGTGCCCAGGCCCAGGGCGATGGCCACGGCCACCTTGACCCAGAGGGGGATGAATTTGGTGGAAGCGTCCAGCTCCTGCTTGAAGGCGTCGACGTTGGCCTGAGTGTCGTGGTCGAAACCCGCGCCGCCCTTTTTCTTGATATGGCTGATGGTTTCCGAGGCCAGATACATGTCGTTGCGGACGTTGCCGACGGCATCGGCGGGCACCGCAGCCAGCGTGCCGTAGTGGCCGACCTGCGAGCCGATGGAGCCGGTCAGCGCGGCCAGCGCGGGCACCACGTCGGCATTCATTTCGTTGGTGCGGATGTACGTCGTCAGGGTCTTGCGCGGATCGGCCGGCGCGGCGCCGGGCGCCGCCTTCGCCAGCGATTGCTGGGTAGCCTGCGCCACCGCGGCGAAGCGGTTCATATCGTTGGCCGGCATCGCGCGGTTCAGGCCGTAGGTCAGCGGCACCGTGCCGACCAGGATAAGCATGATCAGGCCCATGCCTTTCTGTCCGTCGTTGGAGCCGTGCGCGAACGAAACGCCCGTGCAGGTCAGGATCAGCAGGCCGCGGATCCACCAGGGCGGCGGGCTGTCGACCTTGGGCTCCTGGTACAGCTCCTGGTTCTTGACGAAGGCCCGCAACACGATCAGCAGCAGCGCCGCGCAGACGAAACCCACCACGGGCGACAGCAGCAAGGTGTAGCCGACGCTGGTGGCTTGCGCCCAGTCCACGCCGGCCGTACCGTCGCGGCCGTTCATCAGCGCGTTGGCCACGCCCACGCCGATGATGGAGCCGATTAGCGTATGCGACGATGACGCCGGCAGGCCCAGCCACCAGGTGGCCAGGTTCCACAGGATGGCGGCGATCAGCAGGGCGAACACCATGGCGAAGCCCGCGCCCGACCCCACCTGCAGGATCAATTCCACCGGCAGCAGCGAAATAATGCCGAAGGCGACCGCGCCGCTGGACACCAGCACGCCGATGAAATTGAACATGCCCGACCACATCACCGCGAAGTTCGGCGGCAGCGAATGCGTGTAGATCACCGTCGCGACCGCGTTCGCCGTGTCATGGAAGCCGTTGACGAACTCGAAGCCCAGGGCGATCAGCAGCGCCACGCCCAGCAGCGCGAAAGGCAGCCAGGACGTGGTCGGCGCGTTCGAGGAATCGACGTCGTGGAACAGGCTGTAGCCGCTGTACAGGATGCCGATGACAAGCAGGCCGACGAACACGGCCACGGTGGCCGGGCCGGTCCGCTGGTCGAAGCGCGGACGGGCGACCTGGCGATGCGCGGCGCCGTGGGAAGACGGCAGCGCCGCGGTGTCGGATGCGGTATTCATGGATGTACCTCTTCAGGCAGGTCAATAGCGTTCGGGGACCATCATCTCGGCCGGAACCGGATGGCGCACATAGTCGGCGTGGCGTTCGCGCGGCGGCAGGACGATGCCGGGACGCTCGACCTCGTGGTACTGCATCTGCGTCAACAGGTGCGCGATGCAATTCAGGCGGGCGCGCTTCTTGTCGACCGCCTGCACCACCCACCAGGGGGCTTCCTCGATGTGCGTGCGTTCCAGCATGGTTTCCTTGGCGCGCGTGTAGGCTTCCCAACGGCGCCGCGATTCCAGGTCCATGGGGCTGAGCTTCCACTGTTTCAGCGGATCGTTGATGCGTCCCAGGAAGCGCAGGTGCTGCTCTTCGTCGGTGATCGAGAACCAGTACTTGATCAACTGGATGCCGGAGCGGACCAGCATCTTCTCGAACTCGGGCACGTCGCGGAAGAAGGCTTCGTATTGTTCGTCGTTGCAGAAGCCCATGACGTGCTCGACGCCCGCGCGGTTGTACCAGCTGCGATCGAACAGGACGACTTCGCCGGCGGCCGGCAGGTGCGACACGTAGCGCTGGAAATACCATTGCGTGCGCTCGCGGTCGTTGGGCGCGGGCAGGGCGGCCACGCGGCAGACGCGGGGATTCAGCCGCTGTGTGATGCGCTTGATCACGCCGCCCTTGCCGGCCGCGTCGCGGCCTTCGAAAAGAATGACCACCTTATGGCCGGTGGCGACGACCCAGTTCTGCAGCTTGACCAGTTCGCCCTGCAAGCGGAACAGCTCGCGGAAGTAGGTGCGCCGCCAGGCTTTTTCCTCGTCCGTGGGCATGTGGGCCGCTTCGCCCTGCAGTTCCTCGAGCGTGCGGTCTTCCAGCTCCAGCTCGAGTTCTTCGTCGTAATGGTCCGCCAGGTCACGGTGTATGCGCCGTACCAGTTCCTCGTCTATCCCGTTCACGTCCTGCTCCCTGTGTGCTGCAAGGGATGCTATGACGCTTGAATGACAACGAAGTTACCGGGGCGCGTGCCAGGCCTGCTCCTGCACCAGATGGCCGCGCAGCGCGGCACGGTCCACGATCGGATGGTATCCGGCCGGCAGCAGGATGCCGCCGTCCTGGAAGCGCAGGGGATTTTCCAGCAGCCGTTCGCGGGCTTTCAGGAAGCCGTTCATTTCGCCGGCGTTATCGATGGCGGCGACCGCGACGCAGGCCTCCATCCAGCAGGCAATTTCCAGCGACACCCCGTCGCCCAGCACCGGCACCATGCCCAGGGCGCGGATGCGGTCCAGCGCGGCGCGCAGATCGTCCAGGCGGCCGATCTTCTTCAGCTTGAGCTTGACGTAGCCCACATTGGGAATGGCGCCGGCCCGGTCGATATCGTCGACGCCGTAGATGGACTCGTCCAGCATGACCGGGACGGTCGAACGTTCGGCCACCGCCGCATTGCCGGCCCAGTCGTCCGATGCGCACGGCTGTTCGAACAGTTCTATGCCGGCCGGATCGATCCGGGCGGCGAAGCGGATGCCGTCCGCGCTGTCGTAGCCGCGATTGGCGTCCAGCCGCAGGGTCGCGCGACCCGCGGCGACGCGCTGGATGCGTTGCACCCGTTCCAGGTCCCTGCGCCAGTCGAAGCCGACCTTCACCTTCAAGGTGCGGAAGCCTTGCTCGACCAATTGCGCGATTTCGTCGCGCAAGGCATGTTCGTCGTCCTGCTGGCAGGGGGCGAGCAGGGGCACGTGCTCATCCTGGCGCACCCGCAGCAGGGCATGTCCGGCCAGCATGTCCAGCGCGCCATGCATGGCGCTGCACACCCCGGGCAGGCGCGCGGCATGACCGTCGACCACCGCGCGCGCCTGCTCCAGCGTCATGCCCGGTATGCGGCGTCCCATGTCCTGCAGGGCCTGCCAGGAGTCGGCGCGCGACTCGGTGGTGTACCCGACGGACACCATGCATTCGCCCCAGCCCACGCCGCCGCCCGCCTGGATCTCGACGATGTACGGGTCGAACACCACCTTGTCGCCCGTCGAAAGCTTGTAGGGGACGGTCAGGGGAAAAGCGACCTGCCGCACCGCGGCGTATTCCACTTTCATGCGGATGCTACTCCATCGTCTTGATGCCGGACGTGCGTACGATGCCGGCCCAGCGGTCGATCTCGCTCTTCAGGTAAGCGGCGGAAGACGCGGGGGTGGAGTCCGCCGTGACCTCGATGACCAGGCTTTTCAGCTTGTCGGCGGTGGCCGGGTCGGACAGTGCAGCGTTGATGGCCTTGTTCAACCTGTCCACGATGGGCATGGGCGTGTTGGCCGGCACGAACACCATGTTCCACGTCGATGCGTCGACGCCGTGAATGCCTGCTTCCGCGATGGTGGGAACGTCGGGCAGTTCCGGCGACCGGTGACTGGCCGCGATGCCGATGGCCTTCAGCGAACCATTGCGCACCAGCGACATCGCCGAGCTGGCCGTTTCGAAGGTGTAGAGATGGCGCTTGGCGATCATGTTCTGGTGCGCGGGACCGGAGCCGGTGTACGGCACCACAAAAGCGTCCACGCCCGCCTGGCGGTTGAAGAATTCCGTCACCAGGTGGGTGGCGCTGGCGTAGCCCGACGTCGCGTAGCTGTACTTGCCCGGCGCCGCCTTCAAGGTCGAGACCAGTTGCTGGATGGTGGCGGGGCCATCGGGCGCCACCAGCACGAGCGCGGGACAGGACCCCACCAGCGCGACCGGCTGCAAATCCTTGTTGGCGTCATATGCCAGCTTCCTGTACACGGATGGGGCAACCGCGATGGAAGCGGTGCTGAACAGGATGGTGTATCCGTCCGGCGTCTCACGCGCGGCTTGCGCCACGCCGATATTGCCCGCCGCACCGCCTCGGTTCAGGACGATCACCGACTGGCCGAGCTGGCGGCCGAGCTTGTCGGCCAGCACGCGGGCGAAGACGTCCGTCGGACCGCCCGGCGCGAAAGGCACGATCTTGTTGATCGTATGCTGCGGGTAGGCGTCGGCCCGGGCCGACGCGGCCGCGACGCTCAGGCCCAAGGCCAGGACGGCGTGCGCCAGAAGGCGTGTGGCCAGGCGCGCGATCAGGGGCGCTGGCGGGTGTGCGCACGGCCCGCCGCCGGGCAATGCCGCTTGCTTGTCCATGCTGCTGTCTCCTCTCGTTTCCCGCCGCGAGGGCGGGGATGTCATCGCGGGCGCCCTCTGCGGGGCGCGCCAGCCGGCGGCCTGGCCGCGCGGCGTATCACGCCGCCAGGCGTTCGCCGATCTGCGTGCGGTACATCAAGCGCCTGCTGGACGCGTCGAAGGCGTCGCGCTGGTGCATGGTGCAGCGGTTGTCCCACAGGATGGCGTCGCCGACCTGCCAGATCTGCGTCCATCGGGCTTCCGGCCGGGTGGAGCGCGCCCACAGTTCATCGAGCAGCGCTTCGCTTTCTTCCAGCGGCAGGCCCACCAGATAGGCGTTGCGGCGGCGCCCCAGGAACAGGCATTTGCGGCCCGTGACCGGGTGCACCTTGACCACGGGATGAATGGCGCCCACCGTGTCGCGGGGATCGGTTACGCGCGCATAGCCTTCGCGCAGCTCCCCGGTGCTGTTGATGCTGGCGTCGTGCACGCACTTCAGGTTTTCGACGCGCTGCTTCAGCGCGGGCGGCAGGTCCTCGTAGGCCTTGTACATGTTGACGAAGCTGGTGCCGCCGCCGGCCGGCGGGATTTCCAGGGAATACAGGCAACTGGCCTTGGGCGGCACGTCCTTGTAGGTCATGTCGGAATGCCACTCCGCCTCGCCCGCGCCCAGGCCGCCTATGGGCTTGCCGTCGACGATGATGTTGGAGATCACGTTGATTTCCAGCGGCAGGTCGTTGGTGCCGCCGCGTATCGAACCCTTGACCGGCCGCTTGTCCAGCGGCCCCAGGGCGCTGGAGAAGGCGATCAGATGGTCGGCGGCCAGGCCGGGATTGCCGCGAAAGCGCAACACCAGATGGTCGGCCCAGGCCTGCTCGATCACCGCGAGCGCTTCGGCGGTGGGCGCGCGGCGCATGTCGTAGCCGACGATGTCGGCGCCCAGCGCCGCGCCGGTGGGAACCACGGATATCTTGTTTCCTTGCGGTAAGGCGTTTGCTTGCGCGCTCATGGTATGCCTCCTTGCGTATGCATGGAGTCACTGTAGTAAAGTCGGTTTGATTCGTGAATTTTCATTTTTCTATATATCTATTCATTCAAATTATGAGTATCACGATCAAGCAGCTCGAGGCTTTCCTGGCGGTGACCAATACGCTGAGCTTCAGCAAGGCGGCCGCCATCGTGCATCTCTCGCAGCCGGCGCTGAGCGCGAACATACGGCGGCTTGAGGAAACGATAGGCGCCCGACTGTTCGATCGCGATACGCGTACCGTGGCATTGACCGAGGTGGGGGCCGAATTCGCCGCCATCGCGCGCGGCCTGCTGGACAACGTCGCGCACGGGCTGGCCCACATCCGCCGCCACGCCGCCGGCGAACGCGGCAGCCTGTCGCTGGCGATGGCGCCTTCGCTGGCCGCCAGCTTCCTGCCCGGCATCATCGGCGCCTATGCGGCCGCCTATCCCCAGGTCGACCTGCGGCTGTACGACGTGCTGTCGGACGAGGCCATCGAACTCGTGCGCACGCGCGCGGTGGACCTGGCGCTGACGCCGCGACGGGACGACGCCGGCGACCTGTTGCAGCGCGATGTGCTCATGGACGACCTGGTCGTGCTGTGCGCCGATCGCCATGCCCTGGCGGCGCGCCGCAGCATCACCTGGGAAGACCTGGTCGGCCATCCGCAGATCGCCAAGAAGGGCGGCAGCGGCGTGCGGCACATCATCGACAGGGAATACCTGAAGCGGGGCGAGTCTTTCGTGCCCGCCTACGAAGTCGAACACGTGGCCACCATGATCGGCCTGATCGTCGCCGGCCTGGGCTATGGCGTGTTTCCGCGGTCGACCACCGCGTCCTTCAACATGGACGGACTGATGCTGCTGCCATTCGCGGCGCGCATGCGGCCGCGCAGGCGCATATCGGCGACGACGCTGAAGTCCCGGTCCCCCAATGTCGCGGTGGAAACCTTCGTGCGCCTGTGCCGCGAGAAGGCCAGGCACGCGGCTCATGCGAATAGCGGATGGAAAGGATGAGGCGCGGCATGCCAGGATGCAGCCAAATCGCTGTACCTGACAAAATGTAAAGCGACCGGCTTGGGCAGCGCTCGATACGACTTGGCCTTTTTTCCGTGGCGGCCAGGGCTGGACGGCGGGCTTCCGGGTTCAGGTCGAAAGGAAGCGCGTTCATCATGCAAGACGAAAACGTGGAGTCCCTGAGCGCCATGAGCATGGCGCTGGAGGGACAGGCGGGCGCTGCGCGCGCCGCCACGCCGGCCAGGGCGCTGACGCGCTTCCTGCTGATGGCGGCGGCCGTGTGGGTGCTGCTGGACGCCTGCTACCAGGCACTGCCCTTGATCCGTCCCGGCGCCGACGTCGTGTTGGAAGCCAAGTTCGAGTCGCTGGTCAAGGCGCGCATGTTTTCTTCCGAAGACCGTGCGCGGATCCTGGTATTCGGCAACAGCAAGACCCTGGCCGGCTTCCGGCCGGAGCAGTTCGATGCCGCGTTCAAGCCGGGCGTGCACTCGTACAACCTGGGCTTGCCTGGCGACGGCCGCATCCTGCCGATACTGAATGCGGCGATCGCGGCGGGCAATATCCCCACGCACGTGTTCCTGACCATACCCTGGGACAACAAGCCGCGGCCGACCCTGCTGGACAAGTTGCGCGACGACGAAACCATCCTGTACACGCTGATCCCGTTCCGCGACCTGCCTCGCGACCTGGTGGCCTTCGTCGCCACCAGCCATTTCGAATTCCGCCAGCGCTACGAGGAAGGGCGCCATGAGCGGGATCGCATGCTGTCGCAGCGCGGATGGTATTTCATCAAGGGGCAGAGCTTCTTCCCCAGCGGCGAGCTGCCGGACGACTATGCGATTCCGACCGATCATCCTGCCGAGTTCCTGCCGCGCGACATCCCTGGCGCTTCGTTCGTGCTGGACGAACTGGACCGCCTGTCGCGCCAACACGGCTTCAAGGTGATCCTGGTGCCCGGCAATATGCGCATGCATGCGCAGGCCGCGCCGCCGGCGGCCGATGCCGGCCGCGACCTGGCCGTCGCCGGTCACCCCGGCATGCGCATCGTCGGACCCGACTACTGGATCTACCCGCCCAAGGATTACTCGGATGCCGTGCACCTGAATCCCCTGGGCGCGACGGCATATACGAGCGATCTGGCGCGCCTGGTCGCCGACACCGGGCTGTTGAACTGATGCTATTCAACTCATTCGAATTCTTCGCCTTCTTCGCCGTTTTCCTGGCCGTTTTCTTCGCGGTCCCGGCGAAGCGTCAGCCGCTCGTGTTGCTGGTGGCCAGCTACCTGTTCTACATGGGTTGGCGTCCGTCGTTCGCCATCCTGCTGGCCTTCACCACGGTGGTGGACTACACCACCGCGCTGGCCATGGAAAGGTCGCGCACGCAGGCGGCACGGCGCCTGGCGATGATTGCCGCCCTGGGCATCAACCTGGGCATCCTGGGCACGGTCAAGTACCTGGACTTCGTGATCTCCAACATCGTCGGGATCACGGGATTCTTCGGCATCGAGATCCCGGCCTATGCCCTGGGCCTGATATTGCCGGTCGGGATATCGTTCTATACCTTCCAGTCGGTGGGCTACACGCTGGACGTCTACAACCGACGCATCCCGGCGGAGCGCAATTTCGTGACCTACGCGCAGTACGTTTCCTTCTTTCCCCAACTGGTGGCGGGACCCATCGAGCGGGGCGGCCACATGCTGCCGCAGTTCCGCCGTCGCCACGTGTTCCGCTACGACAACCTGGTCAGCGGCGGCTGGCTGATCGGCTATGGGCTGTTCAAGAAGATGTGCATCGCCGACGCGATATCGCCCTTCGTCGCCGGGATCTACGCCACCCCCGACGCATATTCCAGCGGCTATCACATGTTGGCGGCCGTCCTGTTCGCGGTGCAGATCTATTGCGACTTCTCCGGCTATTCGGACATCGCCCGCGGTGCGGCGCGCATCATGGACTACGAGCTGATGATCAACTTCAGGCAGCCGTATTTCTCGGCCAGCCTGACCGAGTTCTGGCGGCGCTGGCATATCTCCCTGTCGTCATGGTTCCGCGATTACCTCTATATGCCGCTGGGCGGCAACCGGAACGGCGAAGGCGCGGCGGTGCGCAATATCATCATCGTCTTCGTGGTGAGCGGCATATGGCACGGCGCCGCGTGGACGTTCGTGGCGTGGGGCGCGCTGCATGGCCTGGGCCTGGTCGTGGAGCGCTGGTTCCGCGATACCCCGTTGAAGCGGTGGCTGGCCGATGCGCTGCCGGGCCTTTCGTCGATGGCGGGACGTGTGTGGATGCTGCTGCTAGTGCTGGCGGGCTGGGTCTTCTTCCGCGCCGGCTCGCTGTCGGATGCCGTCAACGTCTTCCACCATCTGGGCGCGCCTGGGACGATGTCCTACGGCGTCTTCAATACACTGGGCCTGTCGGCGTTCCAGAGCGCCGTGCTGGCGCTGTCGCTCGCCTTGCTGTTCGTCGTCGACTACCAGCTGGTCCATCGCCCGGAGCGCCTGCGGCGGCTGGCGGCGATCGCACCCCTGAACACCGTGGCGGGCGTCGGCCTGGCCTACTACGTGCTGCTGTTCGGCGTCTTCGGCAGGACCGAGTTCATCTATTTCCAGTTCTGAGGCGCGCCGCGCATTCGCTGCTTATTCGCCGCCTATCCCCGCCGGGGTGCGCCGTCCACCTGGCGCCGCACTTCGTCGGCCACCGGATGGATGTCCGGCAGGGAGGCGGGCGCCATCAGGCTGTAGCCCAATCCCTGGTCGGACCACGCATAGCCTGACACGTCGCCCTGTTTGTGCGCCGACATCGGCGTGTCGCCTTCCACCGCCATGGGGCGAACCATCATGGCGATGCGCGTGCCGTGGGTGTCGTTGTACAGGAATAGCCCCGCGGGGCCGTGTTCGGTCGCGACGAGCCTGCCGCCCATGAAGCGGTAGCCGGCGGCGCCCAGGTCGGGCAGGGCGATGCGGCGATCCAGCCGTTGCGATATCCACGCCACCAGCTGGGCGCTGTCGGTGGCGGGCATTTCGACGGGCCGCGTGGGGTCCGCGGCATACACCTGGTAGCTGGCGGCGGCCTCACGGGCCAGGGCGGCGATGCCGCCCGCCGCGGCGACGGCCTGCGTGGCCGCCGGCGCGCCGATGCCCGTATCCGGGCCCGCCATGCCGCCGCGCAGGTTCCAGCCGCCCAGGCCGCCGACGCCCAGCGCCAGCACGATGGACGCGGCGATGCGCCAGGGGATGCGGCGGCGCTGCCGGTGCGCTTCCACCATGCGCGCCAGGTCAAGTTCCGGCGGGATGGGTTCCTCCATCACGGGCGCCAGCTCGTCCCGCAGGCGGCGGCGCAGTTCGGCGTGCCGGCGCATGCGGTCGGCGACCTCGGGGTGGCCGGCCAGGTAGGCCTCGACCTGGGCGCGGCGGGCGCCATGCAGCACGCCGTCCACATGGGCGTGCAGGTCTTCTTCGCGAATGGGCGATTCGTCCCGGTTCATTTCACTCTCCGCAGCAGCGGGCGCCGGCGGTCGCGCGCGTCGTCTTCATTGTCCAGGCCATTTCGCGCGCCGACGCCGTCGGCCACGCGCATGATGCGCAGCAGTTTCTCGCGCGCCCGCGCCAGCCGCGATGTGACCGTACCAGTCGGGATGTCCAGCACCCGGGCCGCTTCTTCATATGACATGTCTTCCACCGACACCAGCAGCAACACGCTGCGCTGTTCGTCCGGCAACTGTTCCAGCGCGCGCACGACGTCCTTGTAATGCAGGGCATCGTCCTGCGCGGGACGCACGGCCAGCATGGCTTCGTCCACGTCGTGCAGCGGCACATCGGCCGCGCGCGGACGGACCCGCCGCAGATGATCCATCGCCATGTTGTGCAGGATGGCGAACACCCATTTCCGGGTGTCGCCGTCCTCGCGCCGCTGGTGCCAGCGCGCGATGACGC
This sequence comes from Bordetella genomosp. 8, assembly GCF_002119685.1. Lineage (NCBI taxonomy): Bacteria > Pseudomonadati > Pseudomonadota > Betaproteobacteria > Burkholderiales > Alcaligenaceae > Bordetella > Bordetella genomosp. 8. The sequence continues at coordinate 2,904,486 of NZ_CP021108.1, forward strand.
GTTCCAGGCAGTCCTGCACCACGTCGTCGGCGAGCGCCGGATCGTGCAGCAGGGCCCTGGCGTAGCGGCGCAGCGAAGGTATGAGCGGCTCGACGAGCCGCATCATATCGTCCAACTTCGACTCCTCGTCGTGTCGAGCATTCGGGCACGGGAACGGCGTGACCCGGCCCTGGACCGTTTCATGACCGTTGACGATAGCCGATCCGGCGGGGCGTGCCGCCCGGCCAGGCACGTCATTGCCCGGGCGCCGCGGTGGTCCCCGCGCCGCGCGGCTGGGTCGGCGACGGCACGGAGGGCGGCAGCGGCTGGCCCAGCGCCAGGCGCATCGCGGCAATCTCCTGCTGCTGGTCGACGATGATTTCCTGGGCGATGCGCCGCAGCTGCTCGTTGCGGCCGTGGCGCAGTTCCGCCTGCGCCATCTCGATGGCTCCCTGGTGGTGCGGGATCATCATGGCGACGAAATCCTGGTCGACGTCGCCGCTGGGATTCGCTTCCATGCCGGCCATCATGCGGTCCATGGCGGCATTGTTTTCGGCCAGGAAGGCGGCTTCATCGCCGCCGGCGGCGCTGGCGGCGCCCCCCAGCGCCAGGCCAGCCGCCAGGGCCAGGGCGGCCATGCGGCGGTTGCGGGCTATGCGTAAGGTCATCGCGTCCTCGTATCGAAAGTATGGGTCGATACGGGGGTAGACGGATGGCGGGGCGGAATCCTTCCATAGCCGGCGTTTTTTTGTATCAGGGGCCCGCAGAGCCCGCCGGAATCGCCGCTGGCGTTATCGGGGACGCCACGGGAGTTATCGGGGACGCTACCCGTGTCGGCGGCGATCGGCCGGTTTCGGGGGGTTTTAGGTCGTTTTTGCGGCCGTTGAGTCCGGGGCGGGCTTACTAGAATTCCCCTGTCTCGCCCCTCGCGCGGGACCCTGGCCGGCCGGATGCCCGGGCCGGCTGCCTTCATGGGCCCCACAATGAATGCTTCAACCCTGATCGGTATCGCGGTCGCCGTCGTGACCCTGGCGGCCGCCATATTCACGTCGTCGCCCGACGCGATCGCCTTCGTCAACCTGCCCGGCCTGGGCATCGTGCTGGGCGGCACGGCCGCCGCGCTGTTCATCGGCTATCCGATGACGGAAGTGCGCCGGATCGCCCCGTTGCTGCGGCTGGTGTTCCGCAATGAAAAGCTGGACATGCAGCGGGACATCGATGAACTGGTCGCCCTGGCGCACAGCTGGGCCAGTTCGGACGTCCACAACGTCGAACGCGAACTGCAGAAGGTCACCAATCCCTTCCTGCGCACCGGCGTGCAACTGATCATCGACAACACGCCCGAAGAGCAGATCATCGAACTCCTGCAGTGGCGCATCGCCCGCATGCGCGCGCGCGAGCAGGCCGAAGCGCAGATGTTCCGCACCATGGCAAGCTTCGCGCCGGCCTTCGGCATGCTGGCTACCCTGATCGGCCTGGTCAACCTGATGACGGTGCTGGGCTCGCAAGGGATGGACGTCATCGGCAAGCAGATGGGCATCGCCCTGATCGCGACCTTCTACGGCATCCTGCTGGCCAACCTGATCTGCAAGCCCATCGCCATCAAGCTGGAGCGACGCACCGAACAGCGGCTGGTGCTGATGAACATGATCCTGCAGGGCATATCCATGATGTCCGAACGGCGCGGCCCGGCGGTGGTGCGCGAAACCCTCAATTCCTTCATGCAGAACCTGGAGGACGAGATCCGCGAACAGCCGCCCAGGAAGAAAACCCCGCCCAAGGCCACCGCAACCGCCGCCAGCGGCGCCGGTGCCGCAACCGCCGCGGGCAGCAGTCGCGGGGCGACGCGCCAGGCGCCGGCGCGCACCGCGCCGACCATGGGTGGTACTCCCATGGTGGATGCCGCTACGCTGCGCAGCCGTGCAGGCTCGCAACGGCCATGAGCTCGAATCCGTCCCGCGCGTCGTGGATAGACATCGCCATACGGCGCAAGGCTGAAGAAGAAGAACGCCAGCGTCGCGAGCGCACCAAGACCGTACGGCGCAACCGCTACGAGCGCTGGCACGTGCCGGAGACCCTGGATCGGGAACCCGACAACTGGCTGATGACCTATCTCGACCTGATCACGCTGCTGCTGGCGCTGTTCGTGGTGATGCTCGCCTTGACGCGCATCGGCCCAGGCCCGGGCGCCAAGCCGCCGCAGGTCGCCGCCGGCGTCAGCCTGGCCAAGCTGCCGCCCGGTCCCGTCGAGCCTTGGGCGGCGGACCTGCCGCGGATACCGGAAGCGTGGTCCCGGCTGCCTGACCCGCCGCCCGAACCGGTGGCCACCGCGCCGGCCGAGCCGCTGGAGCCGCCCGCCCCCCCGATCAAGATGCCGACCGCCGCGGAACTGGGCCTGGCCGACCTGGGTAAATCGGTGGACGTGCGGATCAACCGCCAGACGGTCAGCTTTCGCATCAGCAACGAACTGCTGTTCACCTCGGGACAGGCGACGTTGAGCAAGGAAGGCGGGCCGCTGATCAAGAAACTGGCCGATGTGATCAATCGCAGCAAGTACCCGGTGTCGGTGGAAGGCCATAGCGACAATGTGCCCATCCTGACGCGGCAGTTTGCGTCGAACTGGGACCTGTCGACCAGCCGCGCGACGTCGGTGCTGCGCGAACTGGTGCACGATGGCGTCGATGGGCAGCGCCTGCGCGCCGTGGGCTACGCCGATACCAAGCCGCTGGAAAGCAATGACACGCAGGCAGGCCGCGCCGCCAACCGGCGGGTGGAGCTGATCATGCGCATCATGCCGGACAAGAACGCGCCGGATTGAGCGCTCAGACGCGGCCGCAGGCCAGGTTGGCGGGCACCGCGATATCCATCAGCTGGGGACGGGGCAGGTTCAGCCCGTTCATGATGGCCACGTATTCCGCTTCGGTCTTGCCGGCCAGTCGCGGGTTGTGATGCTTTTCCTCGCCTATCGTCGACGCCGTGCAGCCGCGGTAGTCGTGGGCGGGGTAGACGATGGTGTCGTCGGGCAGCCGGAACAGCCTGTTGACGATGGAATCCCACGAACGTCGCGGGTCGCCGCCCTGGAAGTCGGTGCGCCCCGTGCCGCGTATCAGCAGGACGTCCCCGGTGAAGACCGCCATCGGCCGGGCGGGATTCAGCACGAAGCTGAAGGATTCCTCGGTATGGCCGGGCGTATAGATGCCTTGCAGCTCGATGTCGCCGACCCGAAGGATTTCACCATCCACCACGCGCCGCGCCACGCAGTCGGCCTTGGTGTATTCGCCCATCACCGTGGCACAGCCCGTCGCGTCGGATAGATCCGCGAGCGCCGTGATGTGGTCGGCATGCGTATGCGTGTCGATGGCATGCAGCAAACGCACGTCGAGCTGGCGCAGCAGGCTTGCGTAGTCCGGCAGGCGCTCCTTGACCGGATCGATGATCAGCGCCTCGCCACCCGTGCCGGTGGCGATCAGGTAGGTATAGGTGGACGAAGCGGCGTCGAAGAATTGGCGCAGGAGCATGGCGGGCCTCCGGAGAATGAATATTGGCTAATTTCTATTGGAAATAAGCAAATTTCTAAAAATTATAAGCCCGGCGCGAGGGGCATCGTCAATGCCCCCGATGCCCGGCGCTCTCATGCCCCCATGCCCCATGGCGCGATACTCCCATGCGGCAGGTCTTTTATCATCTGGTCCGGCACGCACCGCCGCGGTTCGACATGCGGCGGCCTCGATCACACAGGATTTCACCCTATGACCCAGCCTGATACCCGTATCGTCCAGGCCGGCGGCGCCGGCTTCGCCATCGTGGAAGACGGTCCGCCCGATGCGCCGTGCGTGCTGTTCAGCCATTCCATCATGACCACGCATGCGATGTGGCAAGGACAGTTCGGCCTGCTGCGCCAGGCCGGCTATCGCATCATCGCCTACGATGCGCGCGGGCATGGCGCCAGTACGGTGACCCCGGCGCCATACACCATGCGCCAGTTGGGCGACGACGTGATCGCGCTGATGGACGCGATGGAGATCGATGCGGTGCACCTGGTCGGGCTGTCGCTGGGCGGCATGATCGCCTTCGACCTTGCCGTGCGCCATCCGCGACGACTGTCCAGCGCCGTCATCTGCGACGCGCGCGCCGACTCGCCGCCGTCGTTCGCCGGCCCCTGGGACGAACGTATCGCGCTGGCGCGCGCGGAAGGCATGCAGTCGCTGGCGTCGTCCACCATCGCGCGATGGTTCGGGGCAGCGGGGCGGGAAACGGACGCGGTGCGCGTCGTGCATCGCTTGATCTGCGATACGCCGGTGGAAGGCTTTGCGGGTACCGCGGCCGCATTGAAGGATTTCGATTTTCGCGATGGCCTGGACGGCGTCGATCTGCCGGTGACCTTGATCTGCGGCGAGGACGATGGCGTGCTGCCGGCGGAGATGGCCAGCCTCGCGCGGCGCATTCCGCGATCCGTGCTGGAGATGATTCCCAGCGCGGGCCATCTGCCCAATATCGAAAACCGCGCCGCCTTCGATGCCGCCCTGATGCGCCACTTCGCCCGCGTCGCGGGCAGGTGACCGGACCCGTTTGCCCGCGTTACGGACAGGGGACGGGCAGGCGGGGAAGCAGGGAAACGAGGCGCGGCGGCGTCCCGTTTCCCATGCCGGTCACAACACCGAATCGCGCGTGCGGCCGCCGCGCGTGGCGGCATAGCTGGACGAGAACGCGCCGATCAGCATCGAGAGGAAGGCCCACAGCGCGAATCCCACCGCGGCCTTGCGTGCCTGGTCGGCCGCCTCGCGGGCCTTCTGTGCCGCCTCGTCGGCCGTCTGCTTCGCGCGGTTCATCGCATCGTCGATGCGCTTTTCCGCGGTGGGCTGGTCGACGCCGGTCTGCGTGGCGATCACGCGCGCGACGTAGGTCTTGTCTTCCGGCGTGATGGAGCCTCGCGCGATGCTCACGGCCACGATGCGGCCGACTTCGGCCTTCGCGGCGTCACCCTGCGACGCATCGGGGCGATCGGAACGGAACAGGCTATCGACGAAGTACTGCATCGACTGGCCCTGCATGCCGCCCGCGCCGCTGCCGTTGCCCCCCGCCGAGGCCGCCGTCGATACCGCGGCAGCGCCGACGCCGGACACCGCGCCCGCGCCGACCTTGGCCGCGCCGCTTACCGCCGACGATATGCCGGATCCCAGCAGGAAGGCGCTGACCACCGCCGCGACCGCCCACACCAGGAAGCCGTGCGCGGTATCGCGGAAATAGACCTCATCGGTATGGACGTCGACCCACTTGGTGCGCATGCGGCCGGCAATATAGCCGCCCAGCCCGGCCGAGATGATCTGGATGATGACGAGCCATATGATGACGCCGATGCCCAGTGTCTTGGCGGAAGCGCCTTCGCCGCCCCAGGGCGACATGGACGCGAAGCCGAAGCCGGCGCCGGCCAGCAGCAGCATCAGGTAGGTGGCGGCCGTGACGAACGCGCCCGCCAGGACCGCGCCCCACGATACTGCCGAGCCATATGACTCGCGCTTGCCCAGGGATGCCGGCGTTACACCGGTATGAAGATTGGTGCCTTCCATGGTGAACCTCGCTCGCAACGTTGAAAAACGCGCCGCGATGAGCAATCGGCATACCCGCGGTCATGGATGAGGTGGGCCGGGACGACATCGACGGCGCGCAGGGCACGAATGGTACGAAGGGTACGAAGGGCACAAAGGGAAGGGCACGAACGGCACGGCGGCCGGCCGAACCTTAATCCACCTGCGCGCCGGACTGCTTGACCAGGGTCGACCATTTCGCGAGTTCGTCGCGGCCGAAGGCGTCCAGCCCCGAGGCCGGGATGTTGCCTTGTTCGACGCCCTGGCCCTGCAGCTTGGCGGCCACGCCGGGGTCGGCCAGTACGCCGGCGGTCGCGTCGCGCAGTTTCTGCAGCACCGCCGGGGGCGTGGCGGCCGGGGCATAGACCATGAACCATGCCACCAGGTTGAAATCGCTGCCGGTTTGCTCGGCGATGGTGGGAACATCAGGCGCGGCGGCGCTGCGTTGCGCGCCGGACGTGCCCAGCGCGCGCAGCTTGCCGGCCTTGATCTGCGGCAGCACGGCGATCGGATGGTAGAACATGAATTGCACCTGGCCCGACATCACGTCGGTCAAGGCCTGGCTGCCTTCCTTGTAGGGCACGTGCACCATGGTGCCGCCCAGGCGCGATTTCAGCAATTCGCCCGCCAGATGGCCTGACGTGCCGGTGCCCGCCGATGCGAAGCTGATGCCGGCGGGCTGCGCCGCGGCCGTGGCCAAGTCCTTCAGCGATCTATAGGGCGATGACGCGCTGACCACCAGCAGGGTCGGCGTCGATCCCGGCATGGCGATGGGCGCGAAATCGCGGATCGGGTCGTAGCCCAGGCGGTGGTACAGCGCCTTGTTGATGGCGTGCGTGCCCACGGTGCCCATCACCAGCGTGTATCCGTCGGGCGCGGCTCGCGCGACGAATTCGGTGCCGATGGAGCCGCCGGCGCCCGCGCGGTTCTCGACGATGACCGGCTGGCCCAGCGATTTCGACATGGCGTCGCTGATGATGCGCGCGACACTGTCGGTGGTGGTGCCCGCGCCAAAGGGAACGATCATCTTGATCGGATGATCCGGGTAGTCGGCCGCCTGGGCGCGTGGCGGCATGGACAGCAGCAGGGCGCCCATTGCCAGCGCCAGCGCCGCGAAGGCGCGCCGGCCGGCGGGATGTACCGATGCTTTCTTCATGCTTGTCTCCGTTCTTGTGGTTGTTGGTTTGGTCGTTCCTGCGAACGTGCTCGATCGCATTTGATTGCGTCGATCGCCGCCGTAATGCGTTCAGTGTTCCGACTTGCCGAACCCGGCCGGGACCTCGCCTTCATACCGCAGTTCGCGCGTCGCCTGATACGACAGGGCGAAGCCCGCCGGTTGCTGGAATTCTTCGTTCAGGTGGGCGATCAGGCCGGCGGCGCGCGCCAGCAGCGGCACGCCACGCAGCGCCTGCAAGGGGAAGCCCACGCCCAGCAGCACCGCCGGGATGGCCGCAGAGACATTCAGCTTCAGGGCCTTGTTGATGACGCCCGGGATCTGGCGTTCCACCGCCTCGGCGATATCGATGTATTCCATGCTGGCGCCGCAGCCCCGTGCGACTTCGAACAGGCGAGCCACGCGCGGATCGCGTTCCTTGTGCAGCGGATGGCCGTAGCCGGGGATGGCCTTGCCTTCGGCGGCATAGTGTTTCAGGACGACCTGCGCGGCGGCGTCGATGTCCACGCCCTGGGCCGCCGCCGTCTCGCGGATTTCCGTGAACAGGCGCCCGGCGGTCTCCGAAGCGCCCAGGATGACCGAGCCGCAGCCCAACAGGCCCGCCGCCACCGCGCCCTGCAGGGCGTCGGGCGCGGCGGCCAGCGTCATGCGCGCCGCCTGCACGCTGGGCACGAAGCCGTGTTCGGCGATGGCGACCAGCGTTGCGTTCAGCACCGTGGTCGCGGCGGCGTCGGGACGCCGTCCCGTGACCAGCAGATGGAAGTAGTCCGTGAACGAGATCTGGCCGATCAGGTCCTTGCACAGGTCTTCGCCGCGCACGACGATGGTGTGCTCGTCGGACGTGCAGATGGCGGTACTGGGAATGGTGGCCTTGCCGATTTTCATGATGCGTCCTTCTCGGAAGTCGTGGCCCGCGCCCGTTCGAGTTCGGCGCGGATCTGCGTATTGTGTTCGCCCAGCAGCGGCGGCGGCGTCACGTCGGTGGGACGCTCGCCGTCGAAGCTGACGGGCGATCGCACGGTGCGCCAGGGCCCCAGGGTGGGGTGCGTGGCTTGCACCTCAAGCTGCATGTGCAGGGCCTGCGGGTCGTGCAGGGCTTCGGCGGTGTCGTACATGGGCGCGTGCGGCACGTCGTGCGCCGCCAGGCGGCGGCACCATTCGTCGCGCGTGCGGCCGGCGAACACGCCGCCCAGTATCTCGATCAGCGCTTCCTGGTTGGCAATGCGGCCTTCGCGCGTGGCGAAGCGCGCATCGGCCAGGATGTCGGGCCGTTCCATGGCTTCGGCCAACCCGCGCCAGAACTTCTCCGGCGAAGACATGTGCAGGGCGATCCTCTTGCCGTCGGCGCAGGCAAGCGCGTAGGACTGCGACACCCGCGGCCGGCTGTAGGGATCCATGATCTCGCCCTGCGCGAAGAAATGCGTGAAGGCGTCCAGGTTGAAGTGGCACATGGCCTCCAGCATCGACACCTCGACGACACGGCCGACGCCGGTGCGCGCGCGTTCGACCAGGGCGCCCAGGATGCCGTATGCGGCGTAGAAGCCCGTCAACGCATCGGCGATGGCCGGGCCCACCACGCGCGGGTTGGCCGGATTCACCAGCAGGTTCAGGAAGCCGCTGGCGGCCTGCGCGACCGTGTCGTAGGCGGGACGGCCTGCGGCCGGCCCGGTCTGGCCGAAACCGCTGATCGCGCAGTACACCAGGCGGGGATTCAGTTCGCGCAGGCGTTCCGGGCCGGCACCCATGCGTTCGGCCGCGCCCGGACGGAAATTCTGGATATAGACGTCGGCGCCGCGGATCAGCTCGTCGAACAGCGCGGCGTCGTCGGCATCCTTGACGTTCAGCTCGATGCTGCGCTTGTTGCGGTTGTATGTCTGGTAGTGCGGGCTGTAGAGCCCGCCCTTGAAGGCGCGGAAGGGGTCGCCGGTTTCCGGTTGCTCGACCTTGATCACGTCGGCGCCCAGGTCGCCCAGCAGCATGCCTGCCGCCGGGCCGGTGATGAACGTCCCTTGTTCTATGACGGTAATGCCGTCCAGTACCTTGGCCATGTGCGTGTTTGCCTCCAATCCTGACAGGTCGGCAGACTATCCGGCACCGGTGAAAGATGGAAATGATTAATTTGACGATTTATTATTGACGTCATCGATCATTTGGACAGACAACCAGCGGAGCCTGGGGAGACAGCGGTGGAACTGCGGCACCTTCGGTATTTCATCGCCCTGGCGGGCTCCCTGAACTTCACGCGGGCGGCGGAGCGTGTGCACGTCACGCAGTCCACGCTGTCGCACCAGATCCGGCAGCTGGAAGAGGAAGTCGGCCAGCGCCTGTTCGAGCGCATCGGCAAGCGCGTCGTGATGACGCCCGCCGGCGAGTCCTTCGTGGCCTACGCGGCGCGCGCCCTGAAGGAAGTGGACATGGGCCTGGGCGAACTCAAGCGCGATACGGCTTCGATGATGGGCGAAGTGCGGGTCGGTACCACCCATACCTTCAATCTGGAGTTCATTCCGGATTGCGTGGCACGCTTCCTCTTGCAGAGTCCGGCCGTCAGGATCGTGATCGAGGAGCTGCCCGCCGATGCCATCGCGGCGCAGCTGGAAGGCGGAAAACTGGATTTCGGGGTGGCCTACCGGCCGGCGGCGTCCAGCGCGCTGCAGTTCGAACCCTGGTTCAACGAAGAGCTCGTGCTCGTCGTGGGCGAGCAGCATCCGCTGGCCGATCGCCGGCGCATACGCATGATCGAATTGCATCGGGAGCCGCTGGTGCTGCTGCCGCCCGGGTTCTCCACCCGGCGCATGCTGGACGAATGCTTCGCCGCCGCGGGTGCCGAGCCCGTCGTGATCGCGGAAATGAATTCGATCGCCGCGATGGTCGGCCTGGCCGGGCGCATGCAGGTCGGCACCATCGTCGTGGCGGGTGCCGCCGCGCTGAACCCGGCGCTGCGGGTGATCCCGCTGGAAAACCCCACGCCCATGCGCACGCCCGGCCTGCTGTTCAACAACGCGGTGCCGCAATCGCGCGCCAGCCTGGCCTTCGCGGCCTTGCTGCGCCGCGAGGCCATGTCGCGCGGCACTCGGCCGGCCCAGCGTCCGGCGGCGCGCAAGCGCAGGAGCATCGCAGTCGCTGCTCCGACCGCTCCAACCACTCCCACGCCGCGCGGCCGCGCCCGCCCGGCCGCGCGCTGAACCTTCCGCCGCTCAGGTGAGCCGCAATCCCAGAAGGCGCTGGGCATTGCCGCCCAGGATCGCCACGCGCTGCGCGTCGCTCAGCGTCTTGGTGGCGAACACCTGGTCCACCGGATGATCTTCCCAGGGGATGGGATGGTCGGTGCCCAGCACGACCTGGCTGGCGCCGACCTGCGCCACGAGGTGGCGCAAGGCTTCCGGCGTGAACACCAGGTTGTCGAAGTACAGCTGGTTCAGGTATTCCGTCGGCTTTTTCTTCAAGACGATGTCGGGATTGCAGTTCTGCGGCGAGACGAAGCACGAGTGATCCATGCGGGGCGCATACGATCCCAGGTAGCCGCCGCCGTGCGCGGCCAGGATCTTCAGGCGCGGGTACTTGTCCAGCACGCCTTCGAAGATCAGGTGTTGCAGCGCGATAGTGGTGTCCAGGGGATTGCCGATCACATTCGACATCCAGCCGTTGCCCTTGAACCGCTTGGCTAGTTCGGGCGTGCTCTGCGGATGGATGAAGAGCACGGCGCCCAGTTCCTCGGCCTTGGCCCAGACGGTATGGAATTTCGGATCCGCGAATTCCTCGCCGTTGACGCTGCCGCCGATGGCTGCGCCGCGCAGGCCTTGCGTCTTGATGGCCGTTTCCAGTTCCTGTACCGCCAGGTCGGGATATTGCAGCGATAGCGAGGCGAAGGCCGCGAAGCGCTGGGGATAGGCCGCGCACAGTTCCGCGAACCGCGCGTTGTGGATCTTGACGATGGCGGCCGAGGTATCGCGGTCCTTGCGATACCAGTAGGGATTGACGGACAGCACTTCCATATCGATGCCCATGGCGTCCATGGCGGCCAGGCGCTTGCGGACGGCGTCCTTGTCGGACGCCGCGATGAAGTGCTCCGGCACGCCCTTCACCGGCGGGAGCACGCCCTTGGCGTCTGCGCCCATCAGGTCGATGGCGTCCTGGAAGTAGCAATGCGCATGCGTATCGACGGTGCGTACGCGTTTGCCGTTGACGGTGACGGGAAGGTGCCTGGGCGCGGCTGGCGTCTGCGCGCGGGCTGCATCCAGCAGCCCGCACGAGCAGAAGCCCATGCCCAGGCCGGTGGCGGTTTTCAGGAATGCTCGACGGGATTTCATGCTCTGTCTCCGATGTGTTTTTCGTTATGCGGTGCGTCTGGACGCCCGCGTCGGAGATGCGAGGATACGAATAAACGCCGCGCTTGCCGCGTGATCCGTTGCGTGATGAGACCGCCATCTGCGCGGAATACAACAGCGGCGGCCGCCGACAGGTCATTGAAAGGCAGCCCGGCGCCAGGACCGCTTCAGATGCGTTCGCTCAAGGCCTCGTCGCTGGGCGACGCCGGCGCGCCCGTGCGGTTCAGCGGCATGGCGGCGATGACTTCCCGCCGGATCAACCGCATCGATTGTTCTGGCGGCAACAGCCGGTAGGCGTCCTGGCCCATCATGCGCACCGCCGCATGCACGGGCCAGTTCGGGTTCCATATCAGTTCGCGCGCCAGCGCGATCAGGTCGGCCTGGCCAGCCCGCAGGATGGCTTCGGCCTGTTCGGCTTCCGTGATCAGGCCCACCGCCATCGTGGGACAGCCGGTCTGGCTGCGCACCGCTTCGGCGAAAGGCACCTGGTAGCCCGGCACCCGCCGCACCACGGGCATGGCGGTATTGCCGGACAGGCCCCCCGACGAGCAGTCGATGACATCGACGCCGCGATCGCGCAGCGCGGCGGCGAGGGCCACGGTATCGTCGATATCCCATATGCCGCCACGGCCGTCCACCGCCGAGACGCGGAAGAACAAGGGCAGGTGATCCGGCCAGGCGGCGCGTACCGTCTCCGCGACTTCCAGCGCGAAGCGCATGCGGTTTTCGCGCGAGCCGCCGTAGCCATCCTGCCTGCGGTTGGTCAGCGGCGACAGGAACTGGTGGATGATGTAGCCGTGCGCGCCATGGATTTCCAGGATCTGGTAGCCGGCGTCCAGCGCGCGCGCGGCCGCTTCTTTCCAGTCCTGCAGGTGCCGGCGTATGTCGGAGGCGTCCATTTCGCGCATCCGGGGCCACACGGGCGGCGGTTCGCGCAGGCTCGGCACCATGCAGGTCCAGGGTGGCGTGCCCGCCTCCGCGCTGGCGTCGGTCAGCGGCGCGAAGTCCTGCAGCGCGCCATGGCAGGACCCCTTGCCACCGGAATGGCCCAGTTGCACCGCGGGCACCGCGCCCTGTTCCAGGATGAATTCATTGATGCGGCGATACGCAAGCACGTGCTCGTCGTTCCACAGGCCCGCGCACTGATAGGTCTTGCGGCCGTGGGGTTCGATCGCGGTTTCCTCGCCGAACACCAGCGCCGCGCCACCCACGGCGAACTTGCCGAAGTTGATCGTCTGCCATGCGCCCGGCCCGCCATCCACGGAATGGTATTGGCACATGGGCGACGCCACGATGCGATTGCGCAGCGTGACGGAGCGCAGCGTCAGCGGCGTGAAGAGCAGGGGAACATCCGGTTTTTCTTCCATATGCCTTCCAGGCGGGGGTCGCGGCTACCAGTCCAGCGCCGGCGCGCTTTCCTGCGCGCACAGGCGCCCCGGCAGCGGGCGGGCTTCGTCAGCCCTTATCTTATTCGCCCGCGAAGATATTCGGCATCTTGAGGTCGGTGGAGATCCAGACGCTTTTCGCTTCCATGAATTCCTTGACCGAGTCGATGCCGCCTTCGCGGCCGATACCGCTGTGCTTCACGCCGCCGAAGGGCGTGGTGTAGCTGCTGGACCGGTAATTGTTGATCCACACCGTGCCGGCCTTCAGGCGTTCGGACATCAGCATGGCGCGATGCAGGCTGGTGGTCCAGACGCCGGCCGCCAGGCCGAAGCGGATGTCGTTGCCGATGCGGATGGCGTCTTCCTCGTCCTTGAATTTCAGCACCGACAGTACCGGGCCGAACACCTCTTCCTGGGCGATGCGCATGTCGTTGGTGACGTCGACGAAGATGGTCGGCTCGATGAACTGTCCGGCGCCATAGCCCGGCCCGGACAAGGTGCGCCCGCCGGCCACGCAGCGTGCGCCTTCCTGCTTCGCGACCTCGATATAGTCGCGGATCTTGTCGAACTGCGGCTTGGTGGTGATGGGCCCGATTTCGCTGGCGGGATCGGCGGGGTCGCCGATTTTCGCCGTCCGGGTGATCCGGGCCAGGCGTTCGACGAAGGCGTCGTGGATGGATTCCTGCAGCAGCACGCGCGAGCCGGCCACGCAGGTCTGGCCCGTGGCGGAGAATATCCCGGCGATCACGCCCTTGACGGCCTCGTCCAGGTCGGCGTCGTCGAACACGATGTTGGGCGATTTGCCGCCCAGCTCCAGCGAGACGCGCTTGAGGCTTTGCGCGGCGGTGGCGTAGATTTTGCGTCCGGCTTCGTCGCCGCCCGTGAAGGCGATGCGGTGCACGTCGGGGTGGCGGACCAGGGGATCGCCGACTTCGGCGCCGAACCCCGTCACGGTGTTGAAGACGCCCGGCGGAAAGCCGGCCTCTTCGAACAGCCTGGCCAGCTCGAACAGCGACGCCGACGTGTATTCGGACGGCTTGCAGACCACGGTGTTGCCGGCGCACAGCGCGGGAGCCATCTTCCAGGTGGTCAGCGGCAGCGACGAATTCCATGGCGTGATGCAGGCCACCACGCCCATGGGCTCGTAGCGGATGAAGTTGTAGACCTTGGGCCGGTCGATGGGGACCACCGCGCCCTGGATCTTGTCGGCCAGGCCGCCGAAATAGTAGTAGTACTTGGCCATGTACTTCATCTGGCCCAGCACGTCGCGCGTCAGCTTGCCGTTGTCGCGGCATTCGACGGCCGCCAGGTGCTCGGCATCGCGTTCGATCAGCGCGCCCAGCCGGTGCAGCAGCATGCCGCGATCGCTGGCGGACATGGTGGACCAGGGCCCTTCGAAGGCGCGCGCCGCGGCGCTTACCGCCAGGTCGACGTCGTCCGCGTTGCAGCGCGGAATCTCCGCCCATGCCGCTCCGGAGTAGGGGTCATGCGTTTCGAACCACGCATTGGACCGCGGGTCGCGCCACTCGTTATCGATGAAGAGCTGGTAGCGTTTCATAGGGGTGTCTCCGGATGTGCAGCCGTCCATTCTCTGGGTTGACACCGATAAGCTCAAACGACTTCTTATGCTACGCTGCATGACTCTGACTCATGGAAGCCCAGGCATCGTGGAACATCCGTCCATGTCGCGGCTGCCGCCGCTGACCGCGTTGCGGGCCTTCGAATCGGCGGCGCGCAACCGTAGTTTCACCAAGGCGGCGCAGGAGCTTTTCCTGACCCAGTCGGCCATCAGCCGGCACGTGCGCAACCTGGAAGAACTGTTCGGCATCCCCCTGTTCTATCGCAACCATCGCGCGGTGACGCTGACCCCGGATGGCGAGGCCTATATGCGCGACGTCGTCGACGCCTTCGCGCGCATCGACCTGGCGACGCGGCGGCTGAAATTCTCCGGCCGGCAGAACGTGTTGAACCTGCAGGCCTTTTCCACCTTCGCCATGTATTGGCTGATCCCTAGGCTGGGGCGCTTCCAGGAAATCAATCCGGAAATCGAGGTGCGGCTGACGGCGTCGGTGGCGCCGCTGGACTTCGAGCACAGCGACATCCATGCGTCGATACGCGCGGTGGCCGGGCGCGTGGATGATGGCATCCGCAGCGACAGGCTGTTCGATTACCGCCTGATCGCCGTGGGCGCGCCGTCGATGGCGGCGGCCTGGCCCTTGCGCGTGCCGGGCGACCTGAAAAACGCGACGCTGCTGCACTCGCTGGCCCGCCCGGAAGATTGGGGCGTATGGCTGCGCGCGGTCGGCGCGCAGGACGTGCCGCTGGAAGGCGGCATGAAGTTCGAGTCCTCGGCCATGGCCTACCGGGCGGCGGAGCAGGGCCTGGGCGTGGCGTTGGCGCAGAGCTTCCTGGTGCAGGGCGAGCTTGCCAATGGGACGCTGCGGCGGATATTCCTCCACGAGGTCGCGTCGGAGCGCACCTACTACCTGATGAGCTCGCCACGGCACTGCGGCGATCCGGCGCTGGAGCTTTTCCGCGGCTGGCTGCTGGACGAAATCGCCACGGCCACCGCGCAGCCGGCGGCCGCCTAGGGCCGTAGACCGGGCATCAGGCGGGCGCGATGCTCGCCAGCCGCGCCTGCACGTGCGCATAGGCGCCGACATACGACCCCTGGTAGAGCGCGGTCACGCCGCCATGCGGATCGTCGGGCCCCATCAGCCGGCGCGCATGTTCGATACCCCAGCCGCGCAGGTCCTGCATCGAGCGCCTGGCTTCATGGATCATCGCGCCGCCGCGCCAGATGCGCGCGCCGATCACGGCGTTCTTGAGTCCGGTGGGCGCGTCGCGATCCATGCGTAGCTCGATCCGCGGCAACAGCGCCGCCGCCGCCGGTGCCGGCATCCACGGGCCCGCGGGCCCGGAAAAGGCCGCATAGGAAATATCTCCGGCGCCGGCGATCGCGGCCACCGCCTGAGCGCTGTTGCGCGCCTGCCGCAAGTCCCTGGGCGCCGGGCAATCCAGGTGGGGCACCCAGGGCATGTCGATCTCGATGCGCTCGACCGGTCCGCCGTCGACGACTTCTTCCAGGATCGCCACCAGCAGGTTCAGGTAGATGTTGCAGGGATAGCGCTTGAAAACCAGCGCTTCCGCCGCCTTGGGGCCGGCGACGGACAGGCGTGCGGCATCGACGTGGTCCTGCCCGAACAGCGTGCCCAGGCCGCGCTGGAAATCGCGCGACGCTTCCCAGCCGCGCGCAGCCAGCAGCGCCGCTTCCAGCCCATGCAGCGCGCCCCAGCCGAAGTGTGTCATGCCTATCATGGACGCCGCGCTGTTGACCGCGAGTCCGGAGGCGCGCGTCAAGGCGATGGCCAGCGCGTTGACGCAAGCCTGGGGCGGCAGGCGCAGCATGCGCGCCGCGCTGGCCGCCGCGGCGAGCGTGCCGAAGACGCCGGGGCTGTGGAAGCCCACGCCCGGCCGCGTTCCCGTAATCGCGCCGCGGAAACGCCATGCGGCGTCGATGCCCGCCAGGACGGCGGAGGCCGTCCGGGCGTCGGCATCGTCCGCGGCAAGCCCGCCGGTCCGCGCGCCGATCAGCTTGTGCGCCGCGCAGGATGCCAGCGTGGCGGGCAACACTGTGTGCGAAGGACCCGGATCCATGGGGTCCAGGTCGGACGCGCCCGCCAGTGTCCCGAGATGGCCGATGCGATCGAGCGGTTCGAGCAGGCCCCCCAGCATGCCGTCGATGCGGCGGGCCGCATCGTCCTGGTCGTCGTTTCCGCCCGCATCTTCCGCATCGTCACGTGCGCGGAAAGGCCAGACCCAGTTCTCCCGTTCGATGCCGAACAGCGTGCACAGCAGGGAAGCCCGTATGCCCTGGTCGATCGCGGTCCTGGCCGCCGGCGTTTCATTGTCGATGTCGGCGTGCGCCACCAGCGCGCCCAGCTCCGGAAACTCATGCTGCATCGCTGTCTCCCGTCTTCTGTGTGATGCGATCCAGCGCTGACTATACACAGCAAGTACGCCTATCCCAGCACGATATCTATGCACGCTTCGCATGACTCCAGATCATGCAAGCCAGCAAAAATATCGATTGAGACCCCCACCGAAATCACCAACACTGGGCGCATATTTTCATGACCAGGAAAACGCATATGGTTGCGCAAGAAGAATCCCGCTTCGACGTCGTGGTGGTGGGTTGCGGGGTGGCGGGCCTGAGCGCGGCGGTGGCCGCCGCCGAAGCCGGGGCCAAGGTCGCCCTGCTGGAAAGGTCGACCTATGAAGAACGCGGCGGCAACACCCGATATACGGAGGCCTACCTGCGCATGAAGAGCGAAACGGAGCTCGCGCACGACTTCGAATCGCTCCTGATCGACAACAGCGGCTACTACATCCAGCCGGACTTCGCCGAATCCACCGTGCGCGACTACGAGAACTGGTCGCCTGTCGTGAAGGCGCTGCCGTTCACGGATCCCGAGCTGATCTCCACCTTCACCGAGTCCGTGCCCCATGCCATCGCGTGGCTGAAGGCGCATGGCATCAGCTTCGGCGAAGCCGGCTTCTATGGCCTGACGCCGCGTCCTTCGCCGCGTATCGCCGTCAACGGCGGTGGCCTGCAGCTGGTGGAAACCATGACGGCCTGCGCCGAAAAGGCGGGGGTGCGCTTCTTCTACGAGATGACCGCCTGCGAGCTGCTGCAGTCGGAGGACGGCAAGGTCTGCGGCCTGAAGGCCACGGACACGGCCAACGTGCCGCACCGCTTCCATTGCAATGCCGTCATCCTGGCCTGCGGCGGTTTCCAGGGCAATTCGGAAATGGTCATCCGCTACATAGGCGCGAAGGGACGCTACCTGCGTCCCGTCGCCCCCGGCGGCTACTACAACAAAGGCGAAGGCATCAAGATGGCGCTGCGTATCGGCGCGGCGCCGTCGGGCGACTTCGCCGAATACCACGGCCAACCCATCGATCCGCGATCGAGCGCGTCCGAAGCGCTGGTCATGGTGTATCCCTATGGCGTGCTGATCAATCGCGACGGCAAGCGCTTCATCGATGAAGCGCCCGGCACCATCGATGCCCACTACGAAGAAACCATACGTTTGATCGCCGAGCAGAAGAAGGGCATCGCCTACTGCATCCTGGACGACAAGATCAACCGCATTCCGAACTGGAAGCGTTGCGTGCGCAGCGACCAGCCGCCGGAAACGGCGCCGGACATCGCGTCGCTGGGCAGGAAGCTGGGCTTCGACGGCGAGGCCGCGCAACGCACCATCGACGAATACAACCGCGCCTGCGGCGCGGGCACCTTCAATCCGGAGATCCTGGACGGCCTGGCCACCCGCGGGCTGTCGCCGCGCAAGTCCAACTATGCCGTGCCGCTGGATACTCCGCCTTTCCACGTCTATCCGATCATTTCGGCCAACACCTTCACGCTGGGAGGATTGAAGGTGAATGCCAACGCGCAGGTGGTCAAGAACGAAGGGTGCATACTGCCGGGCCTGTACGCCGCCGGCGAAACGATGGGCCTGTACTACGGGCGTTATCCGGGGGCCACGTCCGTGCTGCGGGGCGCGGTATTCGGCCGGCGGGCAGGGGAGCACGCCGCCGCGCATGCCACATAGCGGCAGCGCGGCGCGCGACAAAAATCAATTCAAAAACAACGGAGACAAGCATGTTGAACCGACAATACAACCGCCGGGCCGCACTGGGCCTGGGCGGCGTACTCGCCATGGCCGCCATCGCCGTATCGACGGGCGCCCACGCGCAGCCCCAGGGCAATTATCCCGACCGGCCCATACAGCTGATCGTGCCGTATTCGGCAGGCGGTCCCACCGACGTGGCGGCGCGCGTCATGGCGCAGGCGCTGTCGCAGCGCATCGGACAGAACATCGTCGTCATGTCGATGCCGGGGGCCGGCGGCGTGATCGGCACGGATGCCGTCAACCGCGCCAAGCCGGATGGCTACACCTTGCTGTTCGCCGTGAATTCGATGGCTATCTTCCCGTATACGCGCTCGGCTAAAAATCCCTTGCCGTTCGATCCCAACGGCTTCGCGCCCATAGGCAGCGTTGCCGAGTCGGCGCACGTCATCGTCGCCAACAAGAACCTGGGCATCAAGACCATCGCCGACCTGGTCGCGGCCGCCAAGAAGAAACCCGACGTCTACAGCTTCGGCTCGGCCGGCATAGGTGGCACCACGCACCTGCCCATCGCCTTGTTCGCGCACCGCGCCGGCATCAGGCTCCTGCACGTGCCGTACAAGGGCGCCGCCCCGGCGATGGCCGACACCATGGCGGGCGTGGTCTCCATTTCCGGCCCGGGATATACGGACGCGGTGAAGGCCGCGATCGACAACGGCACGCTGGTGGCGCTGGCGACGACGTCCGCCAAGCGCCTGCCTTTCCTGCCCAATGTGCCGACCCTGGCGGAGCAGGGCTATCCCGACATGGTCTTTCCGATCTGGTACGCGATGTTCGCCCCCAAGGGGACGCCCGACAATGTGGTCGAAAAATTGAATACGGCGTTGAAGGCGATGGCAAGCGATGCGGCGTACCAGAAGCAGCAGGCCGCGCAGGGCAACGTCGTCACCTATATGACGCCGCCCCAGGTGGCCGACATGCTCAAGACCGACATCGCGAAGCTGGGCACGCGGCTGAAGGACGCCGGCATCAACCTGGAGGACTGAGGTCTCATGGACGCCAATAGCGGCAAGGCCCCGGAGCCCGTGACTACCACCCGCGGCGCCGATGCGTCGCTGACGCGCCTGCTCGTGGCGCGCGCACTGGCGATTCGGCACGACGCGCTGCCCGCCGACGTGCGTACCGTCGCCCGGGATTGCCTAGTGGACTGGCTGGGCTGCACGTTCGCCGCGTTGGACGAACCGGTCAGCGGCATCGTCGACGCCTTGGCGCGGGAAGAGGGCGGCCATGCCCAGGCCACCGTCCTGGGCCGCGCCTGGCGCGGCACGATGGCGCAGGCGGCGCTGGTCAACGGCACGATGTCGCATGCGCTGGACTATGACGACGTCAACCTGACGGTGCCCGGCCACATGTCGGCCGCCATCCTGCCGGCGTTGCTGGCCCTGGCGGAACAGCGCGGCCGCGCGCCCGCGGATGTGATCGCCGCCTTCGTGGCGGGCTATGAGTTCGCCTGCGCCATCGGCGCGCTGGTCGAACCCGCGCACTATGCGAACGGCTTCCATGCGACCGGCACCATCGGCTGCCTGGGCGCCGCCGTGGCATGCGCCCACCTGGCCGGCTTGTCGCCCGTCCAGGCGTGCCACGCGGTCGGCGTGGCCGCCACGCAGGCTGCCGGCCTGAAGGCCATGTTCGGCAGCATGGCCAAGCCCCTGCACGCCGGCCTGGCGTCGCAGGCCGGATTGCGCGCGGTGCTGCTGGCCGAAAAAGGCTTCATCGGCAGGACCGACATCCTGGAATGCCGCCAGGGTTACGCCGCCGTGCACGGCCAGGATTTCCACGTCGACCTGGCGACGTCGCCGCCCGCCAGCGGCTTCCATATCCTGAACAACCTGTTCAAGTTCCACGCGGCCTGCTACAGCACGCACTCGACCATAGAGGCCATCGTCGCGCTGCGCGCCGCGCATGGCATAACCGCGGACCAGGTTTCCCGCATCGACGTGGTTGCGGGAGAAGGCTGCTCCATCTGCAATATCCAGGAGCCGGCCACCGCGCTGGAGGCCAAGTTCAGCCTGCGCGCGACGGCGGCCTTCGCCATATTGGGCATCGATACGGGCAGCCTGCGGACCTGGGGGCGCGTCAGCGATCCCTCCGTCGCCGCCATGTTGGCGAAGGTCGGCGTCAGGCTGGTGCCGGGGATGAGCCTGAGCGATTCCACGGTCACCATCGTGCATGGCGGCGCGTCTTCCACCTTGACCTACGACTGCGGCGTGCCGATCGAAGACAAGGCGGCGCAGTCGGAGAAAGTCTTCGCCAAGTTCCGCGCCATCGCGCAGCCCGCCCTGGGAGAGGCCGGCGTCGCCGACGTCCTGGCGCTGATGGCGTCCTTCGATGGCCAGCCGGATCTCCAGGGACTGATGCGGCGATGCGCCGCGCCAGGGGGAAATCCCTAATGACCGCCTGATTGCGGCGCCGCCCGGAACGCGACTAGTATATCCAGGATATTGGATCCAATCCTTGGTGGGCGCGACGGTACTTCCGCCGCGGCCCGCTCGTCGCGGGAACCGGCCGGTGTTGAATATCAGGCAGTTGAATGTCCGCTTCGGCGGTCTGCGGGTGCTGAATGACGCGACCTTCACGGTGCGCGAAAACGCCATCACGGGCTTGATCGGCCCCAATGGCGCCGGCAAGACCACCTTGTTCAATTGCATCACCGGCCTGCTGCCCGCCGCGCGCGGATCGGTGGAATTCCATGGCGACCCCATCCTGGGCTGGCGCCCCGACCGCATCGCACGCGCCGGGCTGGTCCGCACCTTCCAGCTGGCGCGCGGCTTCCCGCGCATGTCCGTGTTCGAGCACCTGATGCTCTATGGCAAGCACCAGCCGGGCGAAAGCCTGCTGGCCGCCTGCCTGGGCAGCGCCGACGCCCGCAGCCGCGAGGCCGCGCTGCGCGAACAGGCCTTCCAGGTCGCCCGGCGGCTGAAGCTCGATCACGTGCTGGACCACCTGGTGGTCGACATATCCGGCGGCCAGAAGAAACTGCTGGAGATCGGCCGCGCCCTGATGGCCGAGCCGCGCATGCTGCTGCTGGACGAACCCATGGCCGGGGTCAATCCCACGCTGGCCCGCGAAATCGCCGAGCAGCTTGCCCGCCTGCGCGAGGACGGCCTGACGGTGCTGCTGATCGAGCACGACCTGGAGCTGGTGCGGCTGCTGTGCGACGACGTCGTGGTCATGGCCGAAGGCGCTTTCCTGACGCGCGGCGGCTATGACGACGTCATCGCCAATCCCGCCGTGCAGGACGCCTACCTGGGCCGCCGGCATGCGGCGAGGGCGGCGCAATGACGGCGGCGGCGAACGCGGCTCCGCTGTTGAGCGTGCGCGGCCTGGCCGGCGGCTATACGCCCACCGATCGCGTCGTCAAGGGCGTGGACCTGGATATCGCGCCGGGCGAACTGGTCGTCGTCGTGGGGCCCAACGGCGCCGGCAAATCGACCTTGCTGAAACTGATCGCCGGCCTGCACCACATGGCCGAAGGCAGCATCGAACTGGAAGGCCGGCGCCTGTCGGTGCAGACGCCGCTGGCCCGCGCACGCGCCGGCATCGGCTTCGTGCCGCAGGAAAACAACGTCTTCGGCGGCTTGACCGTGCGCGAGAACCTGGAAATGGGCGCCTATCTGCACGGCCGGGGAGAAGAAGCCCGCATCGACGCCATGTACCAGCGCTTTCCCGTGCTGCGCGACAAGCGGCGCGCGGCGGCCGGCACGCTGTCCGGTGGCCAGCGGCAGGTCGTCGCCATGGCCATGGCGCTGATGGGCGAACCGCGCATGCTCTTGCTGGACGAGCCGTCCGCGGGCCTGTCGCCCGCCGCCTGCGAAGTGTTGTTCGATACCGTGCGCGAACTGGCCGACGGCGGGCTGACCATCCTGATGATCGAACAGAACGCGCTGGCCGCGCTGGATATCGCCGATCGCGGCATCGTCATGGTCACCGGCGCCAAGCGCGCCGACCGCGCCGCGCGCGACCTGGCCGCGGATCCGGATACCCGCCGCATGTTCCTGGGCGGCGCCGACCACCATCACCCGTCAGATCGCTGACATTCAGAGCTTCGAGGATTACGCCATGTCCAACCTTCCGTACCGCCGCCGTTTCCTGAAGCTGGCCGCCGCCGGCGCCGCGCTGGGGGCGCAGCCCTATATCCTGCGCGGCGCCTACGCGCAGGCCACCGACCCGATCATGCTGGGCGCGCTTTCGCCCCTGTCCGGCTCGGGCGCGCAGTACGGCCCGCCCATGCAGCAGGCCATCGCCGCCGTGGTCGACGAAGTGAATGCCGCCAGCGGCGTGCTGGGGAGGCAGATCAAGCTGGTGCGCGAGGACTGCCAGACCAATCCCGAGGCCGCGGTGCGCGCGGCGCGCAAGCTGATCGACGTCGACAAGGTCGTGGCCATCATCGGCGTCTGGTCGTCGCCGGTCACGCAGGCGGTGGCGCCCTTGTGCTGGGAGAGCAAGACGGTGATCGCCTGCGCGTCGGGCGCCGACAACTTGACGCACCTGCCGCACCAGGGCTATCTGTTCCGCACCCAGCCGACGACCACGCTGCAAGGCCGCAAGTTCGGCGAGTTCGCGCTGTCGCAGGGCGCCCGCAAGGTGGTCTACCTGACGCCGCAGACGCCCTTCGTGCAGTCGATGACGGAAAACATGGCCAAGGCGATGGCCGCCGCGGGCGGCACGGTCACGACCGTCGTGTACGAGGACAAGAAGGCCAGCTACCGGACCGAAGTGGACAAGGCGCTGGCCAGCAAGCCCGACATGCTGGTGCTGGGCGGCTACGTGGCCGATACCTCGGTGCTGGTGAAGGACCTGTACCGCGCCGGCTACCAGGGCAAGATGCTGTCGTATGCCTATACCGTCAACAAACAGCTGATCGAGTCCGTGCCCAAGGATACGGTGGAAGGCATCTTCACCATCGCGCCGTCGCCCGCGGCGGACGGCACCGCCTACGCGCGCCTGAAGAAGATCGTCAATTCCGACAGCCCCGATCCCTACACGGCGCAGTCCTATGACCATGCGAACCTGGTCATCATGGCGATGGCGCAGGCCAAGGCGGCGTCCGGGGCGGCCATCAAGGACGCGATACGCAAGCTGGCGGCGGACGGCGGCCAGCGGGTCGACAACGCGGCGGCCGGCATCAAGATCCTGGCCGGCGGCGGCAGCGTCGATTACGTCGGCGCCAGCGGCCCTTGCCGTTTCACCGATATCGGCGATGTCGCGGAGGCCAGCTTCCGCTACGAGCAGGTCAAGGACGGCAAGCCCGTGCTGCTGAAGATCGCTTGAAGGACCACCCGTGACGGAGCTGTTGCAAGCGTTGGCGAACGGGATCATCGCCGGCGCCACCATCGCCTTGCCCGCGGTAGGCCTGTCCATGATGTACGCGGTGCTGCGCTTTCCCAATTTCGCGGTGGCCGGGGTGGCCAGCGTCGGCGCCTACCTGGCCTACCTGGCCAATGTGCGGGCCGGGCTGCCGCCGGTCGCCACCATCCCGGTGGCCTTCGCCGGCGCCGGCCTGGTGGGCCTGGCGTGCGACTGGATAGGCATGCGGCGCTTACGGCGCGTGCCATCGTCCGACGGCGGCCTGACCGTGGCCATCGTATCGATCGCCATCATGCTGGCGCTCGAGGCCATCCTGCGCTTCGCGTTCGGCAATGACCTGCGCAGCTTCGACGTGCCCATCATGCGCGACGTGAGCGTCGGCGGCATACGGGTCAGTCCGCAGCAGTTCGCCAACCTGGGCATAGCCGTGGCCGTGACGGCCTGCCTGTTCCTGTACTTCCGCTATACGCGCATGGGCAAGGCGATGCGCGCGGTGGCCGACAATCCGACGCTGGCGCGCCTGAAGGGAATCGACCCGGACATCATCGCCTCGCTGACCATCTTCCTGGGCATGGGACTGGCTGGCGTGGGGGGCGCCTTGCTGGGCATCGACACCAGCATCGACCCGTTGACCGGCAGCCGCTTCCTGTTGACCTTCTTCGCGGCCAGCGTGCTGGGTGGCCTGGCGAGTCCGGCGGGCGCGGTGATCGGCGCGGTGGCGATAGGCGTGGCCGAGGAGGTCGCGCTGATCTGGCTGCCACCCACCTATCGCAGCGCGGTAGGCTTCGTGGCCATCTTCGTCTTCCTGACTTTTCGACCGCAGGGCCTGATGGGCCGGCGCTGAGGCACAGCCATGCTTTCCTATCTGGCGTTCTCCCTTACATTGGCGGCCGTGTACTGCCTGCTGGCCCTGGGCCTGACCGTGATCTGGGGCTACACCGGTATGGTCAACCTGGGCATCGTCGGCTTTTTCGCCGTGGGTGCGTATGCCTCGGCCATCGTCACCACGCAGCTGGGCTGGCCCATCCTGGCGGGCTGGATCCTGGGCGCGCTGGCCGCGGGCGCGGCGGGCGTGGTGATGACGTATGCGACGCGAGGACTGCGTGGCGACTACCTGGCCATCGTGACGCTGGGCTTCGCCGAAACGGTGCGCCTGGTGGCGCTGAACGAGAACTGGCTGACCAAGGGTGCCGAAGGTATTTCCGGCATACCGGGCCCCATGAAGGCTGAGCTGGGCCCATGGTTCAACACCGCGTACCTGCTGGTGGCCTGGCTGATCGCCGCGCTGGCCGCCTGGCTGCTGGCGCGGATCGCCGCGAGTCCCTACGGCCGCGTGCTGCGCGCCATACGCGACGATGACGTGGTCGCGCTCGTGGCCGGCAAGAATGTGCCGCGCTACAAGGTGGCCGCGTTCGCCATCGGCACCGCGCTGGCCGGCCTGGCCGGGGCGCTGTACGCGCATTTCACTTCCTACATCGCGCCCGACCTGGTCGCGCCCTTGCTGACCATCTACGTGTTCCTGGCCGCGACGGCCGGCGGAAACGCACGGCCCATGGGCGCGGTGGTCGGCGCGTTGCTGGTCATGGCCCTGCTTGAAGGCACGCGCATGCTGGCGGAATTCACATCGGCATTGTCGGCGGTGCAGGCCGCGGCCCTGCGCGATTTCATCATCGCGGCCGCGCTGGTCGCCATCCTGCAGGTGCGTTCGCAGGGCATCCTGCCGGAACGCATACGCCCGGCGGGAGCCGACAGCCATCGTCCCAACCACTGATAGGTAGCCATATGGAATCGAGAGCACTGGAATTACTGAATCAATCCTGCGCCGCGGCCGCGGTGCGGGGCGGGCGCGAAGCGCTGTTTCGCGGCATCGACCAGGCGCTGGGCGAACTGGTGGGGCACAAGCTGTTCACCATCCTGTATACCTCGCCGGACGCGCAGCAGGTGATACGCCTGTACAGCAATCAACCGGACGCATATCCGGTCAGCGGCGCCAAGAAGATGGGGCCCACGCCATGGGGCGACCTGGTCATCACGCGCGGCCAACCGTATATCGGCAATACCGAGGAAGACATCAAGTGGGCGTTCTTCGACCACGAGCTGATCAAGTCGCTGGGCTGCGACTCGGTGCTGAACGTGCCCGTGGTGATCGAGGGCCGGACACTGGGGACCTTGAATCTGCTGCATCAGGCCGGCTGGTACGAGGACCGTCACGTGCCCATCGCCACGCCGTTCGCGTATCTGCTGGCGCCGCTGTTCGAGGCGGTGCGGCGCGAAGCCGGCGCATGACCGGGCGGTAGCGGCGGCGGTGTGCCCTAGCACGCCGTCACGCCGTCACGCGGTCCTATCGCATCGACAGGTTTTCCTCCAGCGGCTCCTGGCGGCTCTGCATGTGCCAGAGCGTGGCGAAGAGCCCGCCACGTTCGCGCAGTACGTCGGGCGGGCCGTCTTCCACCAGGCGGCCTTCGTCCAGCACGATGATCCGATCGAAGGACGACAGCGTCGACAGGCGGTGCGCGACGGCCAGCACGGTGCGATTGCGCATCAGGTCGTTCAAGGCCTGCTGCACGCGCACCTCCGACCGGCTGTCCAGCGCGGACGTGGCTTCGTCCAGCAGCAGGATGGGTGCGTTTTTCAGGAAAGCCCGCGCCATGGACAGGCGCTGACGCTGTCCGCCCGATAGCGAGGCGCCGCGTTCGACCAGCAGCGTCTGGTAGCCGTCCGGCAGCCGGTCGATGAACTCGTCGCAGTGCGCCAGCCGGGCCGCCTCGTAGACTTCTTCGTCGGTCGCTTCCGGCCGGCCATAGCGGATATTCTCCATGATGGTGCGGCGAAACAAGGGCACGTCCTGCGGCACCACTGCGATCGCCCCGCGCAGGCTGTCGCGCGTGATCGCCGCCACGGGCTGACCGTCCAGCAGGATGCTGCCGCGGCTGACGTCGTCCAGCCGCTGCAACAGGTTCAGCAGCGTGGACTTGCCCGCGCCGGATGCGCCCACCACGCCGACCTTCTGTCCGGCGGGGACGCGCAGCTCCAGTCCCCGGAAGACCTGGTGGCCATCGGGGTAGGCGTAGTGGACATCGTGCAGCTCGATCCGACCGCCGCGCGGTTCGTAGACGCGCGCATCGGGAAGGTCCTTCATGCCATGCGGTTGCGCCACCACGCCCAGCATCTCGCCTATCACGCCGAACTGCTGCGCGGTGCCCACCAGTGCCAGGGCCAGGTCGCGCGAGCCGTGCAGGATGCGAAACGCCAGGGCGCTGACGACCACGACATCGCCCGTCGTCATGACGTCGCGGCGCCAGGCGTACAAGGCCCAGAACAGCATCGACCCGGCCATGATCCACAGGCAGATATCGTGCAGCACGCGGGCCTTTTCCAGGTACATCCAGCTGCGCCGCTGGGCGCGGGCCTCCTGTTCGACCTGCCATTTCAGCCGGTCATGTTCCTGTTGGTGCGCGGTGAATGCCTGCACCGTCCAGATGTTCGACACTGTATCGATGATCTCGCCGCCCACGCGCGATGCGTGCATGCCGTAGGTCTCGTGGAGCTTGCGGCCGCGTATGCCGAACAGCACGATGACCAGGGCCACGGTCGCCACGAACAGCGTCAGCGCCATGGCGAGTTTCCAGTCTATGGTCAGCAGGACCACCGTCGCGCCGATGAATTCCACGCAGGGCGGCGTCACGTTCCAGGTCATCGTTCCATAGATCGAGGCGCTGGCGGTGGCCGTGGCCGATATGCGATTGCCGAGCGCGCCCGTCAGGTGGCGCCTGAAGAAAGGCAGGGAGTGTCCGGTCAGGTGATCGAACAGATCGATGCGCATGTCCGCGCAGGACGCCACGATGGTGCGGCATCCCAGCCATCCGGCCGACCGCCACAAGGCGCTTTCCAAGCCAATCAGCACCAGGAAGAAAGCCAGCGGATGCCAGATATCGGCGCGGGCACGGTCGGGTTCGGCCATCGCGTCGACGATCAGCTTCATGCCGTATTGAACGGCGACGGCGCAGCTCGCCGCGCCGACGATCAGCAAGGCCAGGCAGGTGAAGCTGCCCGGCCTGGCCTTGACGTAATGGAACAAGAAGGGAAGCGGACGGGCGGGGATGGACTGGTGGGCGGACATGGCGAGGTGGCATCGATCAACGCGCGCCCATGGAGGCCGCGACATGGACGGGCGCTTCGGACAGATCCCGGAAGCGGCGCTGTTGCCGGAACAGTTCGGTCGCCGTCGCCATGTCGACGGGACGGCGTCCGTCGGCGTCGGCGTAGCCCAGCAGCCCGGTCGGACAGTGCCTGTCGTCCTCCCAGCCGGGATAGTCGGTGACGGGATACAGGCAGATGCCGAGGATGGGCAGGCCCTGTGCCATCGCCGCCGCCGTTTCATCGCAGACATAGCGCAGCCAGGCCGCGCGCTGTTCGCCTTCCGCGCCGGTTTCGGCGATCAGGATCGGCCTTGCGTAGCGCGCGTGAACCCGCGCCAGCAATTCGCGCAAGGGCAGGTAGCCCGGGGCGCCACGCTGCAGGGTCGGCCCGTTCAGGTACCACTGGTTGTGGGGATAGAAGTTCACGCCGATGATGTCCAGGTACTCGGTCGCGCCGCCGAGTTCCGGCGCCATGCTGCCGCGCACCATGTCCCAGCCCTGGTACTGGGCCAGCGTGCAGTGGTGGGCGGCGACGCGATCCTCCGGCGTGGCGGGCGCGACGCGGATCACGGGGTCCGCCAGGACGAAGCGGGCGCGCGCGTCGATCTGCCGTATCGCTTCGATCGCCGCCACGGTGCAGGCCGCGAGCTGGCGCTTCAGCTCCTCGCCGCGGCCCGTGCCGCAAGGTCCGAAGTGGTTCATTTCGCCGCCCGCCCAGGCCCAATACGACTGTTCGTTGACCGGGCAGTAGAAGGGCACGCCGGGGCAGCGTTCGCGTATCAGCGCGGCGGCCCGGGCGGCGTAGCGGGCGAAGCGCTGCGGAAACCCGGGGCTCCAGATATCGAGGTGTTCGGGCCAGCCGTAGTGGCACAGGTCCCAGATGACCTGCGTGCCGCTGCGCACGGCGGCATCGATCTGGCCGAGGGCGCTGCTCCAGTCGAAGCTGCCGTCCTCGCGCTCGATGCGGTGCCAGCGCAGGCCGTCGCGCACGGTCCGGATGCCGCAGGCGGACAGGGCCCGGAAGTCGGCCAGCGCGTGGCGCGCATGGCCGGTGCTCTCCAGCAGGTCCAGGCGCCTGCCGTCCGGAAACTTCAGCGTCGAGCACTCGAATCCGCCTTGCAGGAAACTGCGGAAGACAGACGTCATCGTCCGCCTCCGTCAGGCCACCGCCTGGGCCGCCACTGCCGGCCCGGGGCGATGTCCGGCCTCGATGCGCCCGTAGGCCGCCAAGGCCTGCGCGACGACCTGGTCCATGTTGTAGTAGCGGTAGGTGGCAAGCCTGCCGACGAACAGCACGTGCGGGCGCTCGTCGGCCAGGGCTTGATAACGGCGGTATAGCTCGGCATTCTCCGGCCGCGGGACCGGGTAGTAGGGATCGCCGTCGGCACTCGGGTATTCGTAGGTGACGCTGGTGCGGGGATGGTGTTGCCCGGTCAGATGCTTGTATTCGGTGATACGCGTATACGGAACGTCTTCCGCCGGGTAGTTGACCACGCCGACCGGTTGGAATTGCGCCTGGTCATAGGTTTCGTGACGGAAGACCAGCGAACGATAGGGCAACGCGCCGTAGCAGTAGTCGAAGTACTCGTCGACGGGCCCGGTGTAGACCAGCCGCCGCGCAGGCACGGCGCCGCACAGTTCGCGATAGTCCGTTCCCAGGCATATGTCGATGTTCGGATGGTCCAGCATCTGCTCGAACATCCAGGTATACCCCTGGTCTGGCATGGCCTGGAAGCGATCCGTGAAATAGCGGTCGTCATGCGACGTACGGGTGGGCACGCGCGCGGTCACGCTCCTGTCCAGCTGCGACGGGTCCAGACCCCATTGCTTGCGGGTGTAGCCGCGAAAGAAGCGCTCGTACAGATCCCTGCCGACCTGCGACACCACCATGTCTTCCGCGGTGCGGATCTGCACATGGGTCTCGGCGCGCTCGGCCAGGAAGGCCTGGGCGGTCTCGCTGGTGAACGGTTGTCCGTACAGCGTGGACAGCGTCGTCAGATTGATGGGCATGGGCACGAGCATGCCGTCGACGCTGGCAAGCACGCGATGTTCGTAGGGACGCCAGCCGGTGAATCGCGACAGATACTTCACGACCTGGTCGGCATTGGTGTGGAAGATGTGCGGTCCGTAGCGATGGACGAGCACGCCGGCGTCGTTGACGAAGTCGTAGGCGTTGCCGCCTATGTGCGGCCGACGATCGATCACCAGCACGCGTTGGCCCAGGCCGGCGGCCAGCCGTTCAGCCAGCACGCAGCCGGCGAATCCGGCGCCGACGACCAGATAGTCGTAGCGCGCGGTGGGCGAGCGTGAGGCGGGCGGCGTCCGGGCCGGGCGCGTCGGGCCTTCCCTGGCTGCGTTCCTGCCGTGCATCGGCACCACCGGCGCCGCCGGCGGGCGGGATGCCTCGTCCTGCCGGCTGAGCCCATCGGCAAGCCTTTCGGCAAGCCTGTCGGCGAGCCCTTCGGCGAGCCTTTCGGCGAGCCGTTCCGACATGTCCTGCCAGGTGCGGTCCCACGACATGCCCGCCAGCGCGCGGTCCGCCTGGGCGGCCACGGTGGCGGGCGTTTGGGCATCGCGCAGGGCCGCTTCGGCGGCCTGTACGAAGCTCCCGGCGTCATCGGCGATGCGCACCAGCGGGCAAGCGCCATAGCTGCGCTCGACATCGACGATGCGTGTGCTGACCACCGGCCGTCCGGCGGCGATGTACTCGGGCGTCTTCGTCGGGCTGATGTATCGCGTCGACTCGTTCAGGGCGAATGGCATCAATGCCACGTTCCATCCCGACAGGTATGCGGGCAGATCGTTGTAGCCCTTGGGTCCCAGGTAATGGATGTTGGCGGCGCGCGGCAGCGTCGCCGGATCGATCTTGACGACCGGACCGATGAAGACCAGTTGCCAGCCGGGACGGGCGGCCGCGACGCGCGCCACCAGTTCGCAGTCGAAGCGCTCATCCAGCACGCCGTAGAAGCCCAGCCGAGGGTGCGGTATCGCGGCCTGGTCGGCGGGCTCGGCGGCGCCCGTGCGGGCCTGGCGGAAATGCGCCACGTCCACGCTGCTGGGAAAGGAGTGGACGTTGGGGTGTTTCCGGCGCTTGGCCTCATACAGGCTATGGCCGCCCGTGAACACGATGTCGGCGCGATTCAACAGCTCCGCCTCGCGCGCGGTGAGCTCCGGCGGCGCGCCTCGGAATGCCGACAGCTCATCCATGCAGTCGTACACCACCGTGTCGGCCGCGAGATGGTCGGAGTATCCCAGCGCGATGGGCGTGTAGTACCAGAGCAGTGCGGGCCTGATGGCGTCGTCCGCGATGGCCGTATCTAGCAGGCGACGCAGCGTCGCCTCGGTCCGCTGCGCGTCCATCCCGGCGGGCAACCGCGGCACCAGCACCGTAATGCCGCCATCGACGATGCGACGTTCGAGCCATGCCTCGCCATCACCGGCGGCCAGGGGCTCCTCGAAGTAATACACCCGATGCGATCGCGCGAAGCGCGACAGCAGATGCTGCGGACGCTGGTAGACGAAATGCCAACGCAAATGCGAGAAGCCGATCAGATCGGGACGCGCCGGCCGTTGCGATGCGTGGCCGGCGGCGCGCGTCAAGGGCCGTGCGGTGTCGTCGTCGACACGCTGGGGAGCTTGGGGATTCATGATCGCCTCGGGATGATGGCGCGTGGAAGATGCCGCGCGAATGAGAAGCAGGACGCTGGCCAGGGCCCGTCGAGGCCGCGGAAGCGTGCGGATGTGGCCGCATCGGATGTGGCCAGACCTCAACGCAGCCGGCATGCCCAGCGTGTAGCCGCCGCCCATGTCGAATGTTGCGGGATATCCTCACTACAACGCGAAGTAAGTCATACTCAAGCTCGTCAAGGTAATATGAGTGACACTCACAAGACCTGCTTGAGCAGGTGCGCTGCTGGAGCAATGTCCGCGTATGCGGGACGGGATCACATGCTATCGACGCTCATCTATCGCAGCCGCATGCGCGGAAGCTTGTCCGCGGAAGAGTTGCATCAATTGGCCGATGCGGCGGGTCGTCGCAACCAGGCCATACAGGTGACCGGTATCCTGCTGTTCGATGGCGTGCACTTCTTCCAGGTGCTGGAAGGCCCGGACGAACATGTCGACGCACTTTATCGATCCATCCTGCGCGATGCGCGCCACACCCAGATTGTCCGCCTGCTGCGTGACCACGCGCCGTCGCGCCGTTTCGGTGGAAACGGCATGGAGCTCTTCGACCTGCGCCGCTATACCGCCGGCACTGTCCTGGACGCGCTGCTCGCCCGCGTGACCGCGCGCAACAGGCAAACCTACGACGACAGGGTGCTGAAGATCATCAAGGCCTGTGCGGCCGGCGAATGGAAAGACCATTTCGTCGAAGGCAGCGATGCGTCGGAATGGTCTTTCGCGCCCGGCAGCGACATTTTCGCCGCGGCGGGCGGCGTGCCGCTCACTGGCCAGCCTTGCCAATTCGCGCTGCAGCCCATCGTCGACCCGCTGCGCCGCGAGGTCAGCTCGCTGGAAGCCCTGATCCGCAGCGCATCCGGCGGTTCCCCCGAAGCCTATTTCGCGTCCATCCCCCAGGGCAAGCTTCATCAGGCGGACCTGGAGGCGAAGGCCTACGCCTTCGCCCTGGTGAACAGGATAGGCATCGGCGACTGCAAGATATCCGTGAACCTGCTGCCCATGTCGCTGGTGGCGGTGCCTGGCGCGGTCGATATCCTGCTGGAACAGCTCGCACGCAACAACCTGGCGCCCGAACAGCTCGTCGTCGAGGTCACGGAACAGGAGTTCATCTCGCGCCTGGACGGTTTCACCACCGCCATCACGCAATTGCGCCGCGCCGGGATCGGCCTGGCCATCGACGATTTCGGCGCGGGGTTCGCCGGCCTGTCCCTGCTGGTCGAATTCCAGCCAGAGAAACTGAAGATCGATCGCAAGCTCATCCACGGCGTGCATGCCGATGGACCGCGCCAGGCCATCGTGCGCTCGATCGTCCAGTTCTGTGCTTCGCTCGGTATCACGATCGTGGCCGAAGGGGTGGAAACCGCGGAGGACTGGTGCTGGCTGCAGGCAGCCGGCATAGAGCGCTTCCAGGGCTACCTGTTCGCCAGGCCGGCGCTGAACGGCGTCGCGCCCATCTGGTGGCCCAGCAGGAAATGCTAGGGCCCGCGGGCACGGACGGCCGCACCCGCTAGCCGTTCAGAACCGCTCAGTCCTGACGGATGTTGCCCTTGCGGATGACGTCCGCCCATTTGGCGTCTTCTTTCTTCAGATATTCGGCGAATTCAGCCGGCGTCGAGCCTACCGGCTGCACGCCCAGGTCGCTGAAGCGCTTGCGCACGTCATCTTCCTTCAAGACCTGCACCAGGGTGTCGTGCAGCTTCGCCGCCACATCGTCCGGCACGCCGGCGGGCACGAACACGCCGTTCCACTCGTAGACCTCGTAGCCCGGGATGACCGTTTCCGCCACGGTCGGCACGTTGGGCAGCCGCGGCGAGCGCTGTGGCGAGGAGATCACCAGCGCGCGCACGCGACCGGCTTCGACCAGGGGATACGATGCCGCCACCGTGCTGAACATGAAGTCCACCTGGCCGGTCATCACGTCCGTGATCGCCGGGCCGCCGCTCTTGTACGGCACGTGCACCATGTCCAGGCCCAGCTTCTGCCGGAACAGTTCCGCGGCCAGACGTTGCACCGTACCGCTGCCGCCGGACGCGAAGTTGATCTTGCCCGGGTGCGCCTTGGCCTGCGCGACCAGGTCGTTGACGTCCTTGTACTTGGAATCCGCCTTGACGATCAGGATGTTGGGCGCCAGCGAGACCAGCGACACCGGCTTCAACGCACTGTTGCTGTATGGCATCTGCGGAAACAGATGCGGGTTGATGGAGAAGGGCGTGGCGTCGTACAGCACCGTATAGCCATCCGCGGCGGCCTTGGCCACGTAGGCCGCGCCTATGGTGCCGCTGGCGCCAGGACGGTTTTCCACCACGACGCTGGTATTCAGCTTGGCCCCCATGCGCTGGGCGAGCAGGCGCGCGAGCGCGTCCGCCGAACCGCCGGGTGCGTAGGAAACCACCATCGTGATGGGACGCTCGGGGTATGCCGCATGCGCGGTCGCGGCGCCGCCCAGCGCGGCGACCATGGCAACGGCCCGGGCCGCGTGCAGGATGGACGATGACAGTTTGGTTCGGATGGCTGACATGTGTGTCTCCTTTTGATATTGGGGCTTACCTGCCGGGCAAGCCTTGCAGCCGCGACAGCGGCAACCCCGCATTGGGCGCCGACGCGGTAAGAATGGAACCGGATACGGATTCGGTGCAGAAGAGCGTGCGGCGGTCCGGTCCGCCGAACGCGATATTGGTGGTCGACATGCCCTTGGGACTGCGCCAGACGGTGATCGGCTCGGCGCGATGATTCAGCAGCCAGACATAGCCCAGCCCCGGATTGCAGACCAGCAGGTTGCCCGCGCTGTCGACGGCGAGGCCGTCCGGCCCGCTGGGACCATAGGACGTGAAAAACTGGCTGACCTTGCTGACGCTGCCATCGGCCATCAGCGGCACCCGCCACACGCAATTGCCGCGCGTCACCGCCAGGTACAGCACGCGGCCGTCCGGCGACAGGGCCACGCCGTTGGGGCTAGGCACATTGTCCAGCAGCAAGTCGAGCTGGCCGTTCGGGCGCAGGCGATACAGGCGTCCGCTGGGATCATGCAGCCCGCTCTGGCCCTGGTCGGTGAAGTACAGGTTGCCGTGCTCGTCGAAAACCAGGTCGTTCACGCCGCGAAAGCGTTCGCTGTTGCGGCGTTCCAGGTAGGGCTCGACCTTGCCTGCCGCGATGTCCAGCAGCATCAAACCGTTCTTGTAATCGGTGATCAGCAGGCGGCCGGCGTCCAGGAACTTCATGCCGTTGGGCTCGCCGTCATACTCGACGACGAGGCTCCAGCTGCCCGCCGGGTCTATCCTGAAGACGCGCCCCCAGGGAATGTCGGTCACATAGAGATTGCCCGCATCGTCGAAGACGGGACCTTCGAGAAAGGAGTCCGTCACGGCGCCGCCGCGATTGGCGTCGGCCCAGGCGCTGCGCCGCGGCTTGCGGTGCGCATCGTGCATGGCGGACCACACGTCGAAGTCGACGACGTCGGGTGGGTTGATCAAGAACATTGCGTTCCTCCGTTGCGCCGGGCGCGCCGGTCCGGCCGGCGCCCGCGGCGTTATGGCGATATGGCGTTATTCAGCCTTGAGCCCCAGCTCCTTCGCCAGGGTGGTGTACTCGTCGATTTCGCGGGCCATCTGCGCCTGGAAGGCGTCGCCGCAGGTGCTGCGTGGCTGCACGCCCAGCGCTTCCAGGCTCTTTGCGGTGCCCGGCGCGGAGACATACGCGGCCGCGACCTGCTCGAGTTTCCGTCGCGCGTCGGCGGGAATGCCCGCGGGCGCGAGCACGCCGTACCAGGCGTCGGCGGCATAGCCTTGCACGCCAGCCTGGGCGAAGGTGGGCACATCGGGCAATTGAGGCAGCCGTTGCGGGGCGGCGATGGCCAGCGCGGTCAGCTTGCCGGCCTGCACCTGTGGCAGGACCGATCCCAAGGTCGCGAATGAGCTATCGACCTGTCCGCCCATCAGGTCCGACACCGCCTGAGCCGCACCCTTGTACGGAATGTGGCTCATCGACGTGCCGGTCAGCCGCAGGAATTGCTCGGTGTAGAAATGGCCGGAGCTGCCTGTGCCGGGCGTGGCGAACGTGTGCTTGCCGGGTTCGGCCTTGAGACGGGACACGAAGCCGTCCAGCGTCTTCACGGGCATCGACGGCCCGACGACCAATACGGTCGGGCTGACGGCCACGGCGCAGACCGGCGTGAACGAACGCAGCGCGTCGAACTTCACGCGGTCGCTGTAGAGCGCCGGAATCATGGTGTGATTGGTCGCGCCGAACAGCAGCGTATAACCGTCGGCAGGCGCCTTGGCCACGGCTTCCGCCGCCAGGATGGTATTGGCGCCGGGCCGGTTTTCCACGACGAAGGTCTGGCCCAGGGCCTGGCCGGCGTAGGACGCGAAGGATCGTGCCACCACGTCCGTGGGACCGCCGGGAGAGAAACCGACGATGATGCGGACGGGCTTGTCCGGATAAGCAGCGTGTGCGGTCGCGCCACCAGCGATGAGCAGCAGCGCCGCGGCCAGGAAAGGGCGGGCGAGTTTCATGTTGTCTCCTCGACGGTTTGCCGTTCGGCTATACCGTGGCTATGGGTGTCGCCGGCGATCCCACGGCGCCGGGCAGCCGTAATGGCGGCGCGGTCAGCAGGAAGCGGTAGCGGCCATGCGCGCGCAGCCAGCGCGCGAGCGGCGTCAGCCACCACAGTTCGCCAAGGTGGATCCCGTGCTTGAACAGGCAGTGTTCGTGCAGCGGCAGGCGCGGACCGCGCATGGGCTGTCCCTGCTGGCCGAACTTGACCGGCTGCACCAGTTCGACCGCCGGGTTGTCGGAAATCAGGCAGGCGAGCCGGCTGTCGACGATCCACCGCAGCAGCTTCGCGTCGTTGCCGTCCAGGCCGCTGCCCGTCGCGTGCAGATGCGCGACGTCCGGCTTGCCGCGCATCGACATCAGCATGTCGCCGAAGCCGGTATGCAGGCAGACCATGTCGCCGGGCTCGATCGCGATGCCGTCCGCGTCCAGCATGCGCATCAGCGCGTCGTAGCCGACCGCCTCCCGCTTGCGCCCCACGTGGTGCTCCAGATCGATCAGTACGCCGCGCCCCTGCGCGCCATGTTCCGCGAGCTGCTCGATGCCCAGCGCGTTCGCGGTCGGGCCGGGAAATCTCGCCCAGTCCGCGACCGCCTTGGAATCCTCCGGCGCCGCGTGCAGGTCCACGCCCGCGCGAAAGCCGTTGTAGAACACCGCCTCGTCGACGCCGTCGCCATCCGCGTCGAAGCGGCTGCCCATGTGCGCCAGGCTGTCCCATTGCGTGGAGTACTGCGTGTTCATGAGCAGCACGTCGTCGCAGACCACGTCGGTCAGCGCGGGATCTTCGCTGGCATAGGACCAGCAGAAGCCCTGCACGCCGGCGCTCTTGCCGTCGCGTAGCGTGGCGTAGCGTCGCGGGGGAAGGCGCCGCGGGTTCAGCGCCATGCCGCCGGGCAGGTCCAGCGGCAGCGAGAGGCAGAAGGTGAGTCCTTCGCGCACTTCCGCGATGCCTTGCAGTACCTTGGCGCGGTCGACCAGATTCATGCGACCACGCTGGTCGTCATCGCCGAATTCGCCCCAGGAACTGCCCGGCGGCGCCTGTTTCCATCGTTTGGCCATGGCTTGCTTTCCCGGTCAGGCGTGCGCGGCCTGCTGCCGCAGGACGGCCAGCGCGTTTTCCACCGCACCCACGCCCATCTTGACGTAGGCTTCCCGCGTCACGCCGCCGATATGCGGGCTCAGGATGATCCGCGGTTCGGCCTGGAAGGGGTGGCCGGCCCGCATGGGCTCGGTGGCGAAGCTGTCCAGCCCGGCGGTACGCACCTGGCCGTCGCGCACGGCCTGCAACAGGGCCTGCTCGTCGACCAGGCCGCCGCGCGCGGTGTTGACGATGATCACGCCTTTCTTGCATTGCGACAGCGTGTCGGCGTTCACCATGCCGCGGTTTTCCTCCGTCAGCGGGCAGTGCAGCGAGATGGCGTCCGATTCGCGCCAGATCGTCGGCAGGTCCACGCTGGCGATGTCGGCGGGCAGGTCCTTGGAGTAAGGATCGAAGCCGATCACGCGCATGTCCATGCTGGCCGCGATGCGGGCGACACGGCGGCCGATGGCGCCCAGGCCGATCAGGCCCAGCGTCTTGCCGGCCAGTTCCACGCTCTTGTGCGTGGACTTGTCCCAATGGCCCTCGCGCATGCGGCCGTCGAGCAAGACGACCGACTTCGCGCAGGCCAGCAGCAGGGCCGCGCTCTGCTCGGCCACCGCCGCCGCGTTGGCGCCCGCCGCGGCCAGGACCGCGATGCCGCGCGCCTGGGCCGCTGCCTTGTCGATGGTGTCGGTGCCACTGCCATGCTTGGAGATCACCTTCAGCGACGGCGCGGCGTCCATGGCAGCCGCGCCGACCTTGCTGTAGCGCACGATGATGGCGACGGGATCGTGTTGCCGGCACAGGGCCACGATGTCGTCTTCAGTCGGCGTCTTGCCGGCATAGACGACCTCGTAGCCATCCAGCAGCGCCACCGCCTGTGGCGCCAGGTCGGCCGCGGTCACGAGGACCGCCGGGCGCCCCTTATGCGTTTGCGCGGCGCTGCTCAAAGCGTTTCTCCTTCCTTCAGCACGCCGGCCGTGCGCAGCGCGGAGGCCAGCCACTTGGCAGCCGTATCGCCGCCCTTGATCGCGGCGATGCGCGCGGCTTCGTCCTTCACCTTCTTGTCGGCCGCCGGCAGCAGGCCTTCGATCTCGTCGCGTTCGATCACCACCACGCCGTCGTTGTCGCCGATCACGAAATCGCCAGGGTGCACAGTGACGCCGCCCACCGTGACGGGATGGCCGATGCGGCCGCCGATGTTCTTGGTGGGACCATTCGGATTCGTGCCGGCGGCGAACACCGGGTAATCCATCTCGACGATTTCCAGGCTGTCGCGCGCCGCGCCGTCGATCACCACGCCTGCCAGGCCCAGTTGCTTGCAGGCGGTCATCATGATGGTGCCCATCAAGGCGGAAGTCAGGTCGGCCTTGCCGTCGATGACCAGCACGTCGCCCGGCTTGGCCAGCGACATCGCCGCGTGGATCATCAGGTTGTCCCCTGGACGCACTTCGACCGTAAAGGCCGGGCCGGCCAGCTTCATGGACGGATGCAACGGCCGGATGCGGCCATGCATGGCGCCGCGGCGTCCGTTCACGTCGGCCAGGATGGCGGGTTGGAAGCGCGCGGCCTGCTCGACGATGGTGGCGGAAACGCGGGGAAATTCCTTGATGATGTCGGGAGAGCTCATGGTGATACCTCGTGGCTTGAATACGGGTCGGCGCCCGTGGATGGCGAATAGGGGTTCAGGTCTTGATGTGCGCGGCGCGGATCAGGCGACCCCACTTTTCGAAGTCGGCGCGGCGCAGCGCGTCCAGGTCGGAGGGCGAGCCTCCGGCCAGCGTGATGCCGAGTTGGCCGGCCAGTTCCACGACCGCGGGGCGGCGCAAGGCCTCTCCTATCGAGGCGTTCAGGCGCGTGACGATCGCCGCCGGGGTGCCGGCGGGCGCGAACACCGCCTGCCACTGCTCGACGACGAAGTCCTTGTAGCCTTGCTCGGTCATGGTGGGCGTATCGGGCAGGGCGGCCAGGCGCTTGGCGGACGTCACCGCCAGTGCGCGGAGCGCGCCGCTCTTGACATGCGGCAAGGCGGCGGCGGCCGGCGCGAACATGAACTGCACCTGTCCGCCCAGCGTGTCCTGCAGCGCGGGCGTGTCGCCTTTGTAGGGAACGTGCAGGAACTTCGCGCCGGTCTGTTGT
Source organism: Bordetella genomosp. 8 (assembly GCF_002119685.1). NCBI lineage: Bacteria > Pseudomonadati > Pseudomonadota > Betaproteobacteria > Burkholderiales > Alcaligenaceae > Bordetella > Bordetella genomosp. 8. Next base: position 2,943,528 of record NZ_CP021108.1, read on the forward strand.
TGCAGCAGTTCGCCCTGCATCTGCAGGATGGTGCCGGTGCCGCCCGAGGCGAACGCGAGCTTGCCCGGCGACGCCAGGGCCGCCTTTACCAGATCCTTGAGCGTCGTATAGGGTTGCGCGGCTCCCACCACCAGGATGTGCGGAATGGTGCCGATCGTGATGACGGGCGCGAACGACGCGATCGGGTCGTAGGGAAGCTTGTCCATCATGTGCGGCGCGATGGCCTGCGGTCCGATCGAGGTGCCCAGCAAGGTCAGGCCGTCCGGCGCCGCGCGGGCGACCAGCGCCGCCCCGATGGTGCCGGTGGCGCCGGGCTTGTTCTCGACGATGACCGTGGTCGCCAGCAAGCCATTCAGTTGCTGCGCGATGCTGCGGCCCAATACGTCGGTGCTGCCGCCGGGGGGGTAGGGCACGACCCAGGTGATGGGCTTGCCCGCCGGCCATGCGTCCGGCGCGGCGGACGCGGCGCGGGCGCCCGCCGCGCCAACGGCCAGCATCGCCGCGGACGCCAGGAAGCGCCTGCGGCCGTTATGTGGGGAAGTCGTCGATGTCGTCATGTTGTCTCTCTGTTCTATTTGTTTTGCATGTCGGGCCAGGCCCCGGCGGGCCGGGACAAATCCTCAGTCGATACGCGCGCCGGATTCCTTGACGATCTGGCCCCAGCGGACGCGGTCGTCATGGATCAGCTTGCCGAAAGCCTCCGGCGTGCTGCTGCGCACCGCGGCACCCTGCGCCTGGAACAACTTGCGCGTCGCCGGCGCCTCCAGCGCGGCGTTGAGCGCCTTGTTGAGCGTGGCGACCACGTCGGCGGGCATCCCCTTGGGGCCGGCGAGACCGAACCAGGTCACCGCGTCGAAGTCCTTGAAACCGGATTCGGCGAAGGTGGGCACATCGGGCAGGTCGTCCGTGCGCTGCAGGGACGTCACGGCCAGCGCGCGCATCGCGCCACTGCGGATGTGGCCGATCAGGGTCGGCACCGACGACATGTACATGGCGATCTGGCCACCGATCAGGTCGGTGGAGCCCTGCGCCGCGCCCTTGTAGGGCACGTGCGTCAAGCTGATGCCCGCGTCCTTCTGGAACATGACGGTCGCCAGATGGGCCACCGTGCCATTGCCGGAAGTCGCCACATCCAGCGAGCCCGGCTTGGCCTTGGACGCCGCGACCACGTCGGCCAGCGTCTTGTAGGGCGAGTTGCTGGCCACCACGAGGACCAGCGGTGCGTCGGCGACCAGGCCCACGGGCGTCAGGTCGCGCTCCGGGTCGTAAGGCAGCTTCGCATAGAGCGTCGGGTTGATCGCCAGGTTGCTGGTCTGGCCGATGACCAGGGTGTAGCCGTCGGGCGCCGACTTGGCGACCAGGTCAACACCCAGGTTGCCGCCCGCGCCGGGCCGGTTTTCGATGACGAAGGTCCAACCCTTTATGGTTCCCATCTCGTTGGCGACCTGGCGCGCGAGCGCGTCGGTGCCGCCGCCCGGAGGGAAGGGCACGATCAGGCGGATGGGTTTGTCGGGATAGGCCAGGGCGGCCGTGGCGTGCAGGGCGCAGGCGCCCACGATAAAGGCCGCGCAAATACGACGGATGGATAGCATCGTTGTCTCCTGTGTTTTATCTATTGCGCGCATTGTGGTGCGTTGTTCCACGTACTACAATGCCATTTCATAGAACGCGACATGTATCACGGTATGAAGCAATCGGAACTGGCTGACCATGAAACCGGCGGCCTGGAAGAAGGCGCTGGCCCGGAAGAAGGCGTCATCGCCGTACGGCGCGCGATGCGCATCCTGGAAGCCTTCGGCGTGGAAGACGCCTACCTGTCCCTGGCGGAATTGAGCCGGCGCACCGGCTGCCACCGATCGACGGTGCTGCGTCTGGCGCGCACCCTGGCGATGGACGACTATCTGGCGCAGCGGCCCGACGGCAACTGGCGCCTGGCAAAGGGAGCCGGCTGGTTGGGGGCCTGCTACCAGGCCACTTTCAATGTGCTCGAAGTGGTGCAGCCGGTCCTGCGCGAGCTATCCGATGCCACCGGCGAAAGCGCCACGTTCTACGTGCGCGAAGGCAAGCAGCGGATCTGCCTGGCCCGTGTGGACGGCCCCAGGTCGATACGCCATCACGTACGCGTGGGGGCCGCCTTGCCCCTGAACCTGGGCAGTCCGGGGCGCGTGCTGCTGGCGTTCTCGGGCGAGCCCGACGAGCCTTATGAATCGATACGGCGCGCGGGCTACATGATGTCGTTGGGCGAACGCGATGCGGAAGTGTCCAGCATCTCCGCGCCGGTCTATGGCATCAACTGGAGCCTGGTCGGCGCGATCTGCATCTCGGGGCCGTTATCGCGGTTGACCGAGCAGGTACTGCTGGACAACAAGGACCATATCCTGTCCGCGGCCAGCAAGCTGTCCCGCGCGATGATGGGCGTTCGGCAAGGCCAGCCGCGCTAGGCTGCGGGGGCATTGCGGGCACTGATGGCGTGGCGGCGCCGGGTGCCTGCGTGAGGCGCCCCCGCCAGGTGCCCTGTGCCCTGCGCCAGGTGCCCTGCGCCAGGTGCCCTGCGCATCAATATCCGCGTTGCCGGTCCACCTGCCCGAGCAGCGCCTGTCCCGCGCGCGCCCGGGCGATATTGGCGGCCACGTGCGCGGCGGCCGTGCCGGGGTGCGTCATGCTGGCGTTGTGCGGCGTGATGGCGATATCTGCGCGCGTCCAGAACGGATGATCGGCCGGCAGCGGCTCGACGCGGAATACATCGAGCGTGGCACCGGACAACTGTCCCGCGTCCAGCGCAGCCAGCAGGTCGGCTTCGACCAGATGCTCGCCACGGCCCACGTTGATCAGGTAGGCGCCGCGCGGCAGGCGCGCGAACGTGTCGGCGTCGAGTATGTTTTCCAGCTCCGCGGTCAAGGGCAGCAGATTGACCAGGATATCCGTGCGCGCCAGGAATGCATGCAGCCCGTCCTCGCCCGCGTAGGCGTGCACGCCCGCCAGCGTCTTGGCCCGCCGGCTCCAGCCGGCGACCTCGAAGCCCAGGCCCTGCAAGGCAGGCGCGCAGGCGCTGCCCAGCTCGCCCAGCCCCATGATGCCGACGCGGCTTACGCGCGCTTCCGGCCGTCGCCATGCATGTTCGCGCTGGAATGCCCGCATGGCATCCCAGCCGCGATGCCGTTGCAGCACCGCCATGCAGACGTACTGCACCATGCCGGTGGTCAGCGTAGGGTCGACCATGCGCGCTACCGGCAGGTGCGCGGGCACGGTGGGATCCTTCAGGATGTGGTCCACGCCGGCGCCCAGCGAAAAGACGGCACGCAGGTTCGGAAAGCCGGCGATGACGCCGGGATCGGCGGCCCAGCTCAGCACGAACTCCACGTCCTCGGCGGGTCCGGTGTCCGGCCAGACGCGCACCTCCAGGTGGGGACAGGCGTGCCGCAGGGCTTCGACCCATTGCGCGGTGGGAGCGGTCTTGCGTATCAGTACCAGGCTCATATCGATAGCTCGCTGGGTAGGCCAGGCAGTTGACTGCTCATCGGACACCGTACAGCCGCTGTGCCAGCCGCTGGTACTCGACGATTTCGGTTTCGACGCGCGCCGGCGGCCAGCCCAGCGCCCGGCCGAGTTCGGCGGCATCGGTGCCGATATCCGCGAGGCCCAGGTCGGCATCCCAGACACGGCCCCGGCGGCGCGCCAGATGATCTTCCAACGTCACCACGTGTTCGTCGGCCGGCGTGCGGGACCAGTCCTCCGGCACGGCCGTGGCCGCCGCGCCCGCCGGCGGACCGAGGCGCGCCTGCAAAGCCTGCAGCACATCCGCCCCCGTGCGGCGATGCGCGCCCAGCGAACCGTTGCTCAAGGCGTAGGCGCCGGGCAGGCCATCGTCGGCCAGATCGTAGATGCGGCGCGAGCGGTGTCCCATGGGCAGCGCGGGGTCGAAGGTCAGCGGCCGGATGCCGGCCCACGTCGAGACGATATTCCGCCTTCCCAGCTTCAATGCCGGGAACAGGTGGTTCACTTCGCTTAGGATGAAGTCGACGTCGTCACGGTCGCAATGGACATCGTCCAGGTCGCCTTCGTACAGGGTCTCGGTCGGCCCGAAGAAATGCAGGTCGCGCCACGGCATGCAATAGAAAGGCCGGTTGCGCGTGGACATCGCCGCGAAGCCCTGGCCGCGGCAGGACTCGGGCAGGCGGAACACCAGATGCGCGCCCTTGGTGCCGGTGATCTTGCGCGATACGGGCTTGCCAGCGAGCGCATTGACCTGGTCCACCCATACGCCGCCCAGGTTCATCACGGCGCGCGCGCCGATGGTCGCCTCGTTGCCTTCGACGGTGTCACGCAGCCCGATGATCCAGTGGCCGTCCTGCTGCCGCAGGGAAGTCGCCGCGGTGTAGTTGCGGATGACCGCGCCCATGGCCTGGGCCTGCATCGCCAGGTCCACCACGGCGCGTTCGGGCCAGTCGAACTGGTACTCGGTGTAGGACGCGATGCTGGCGATGCGCTCGGGTTGGGCGATGAAGGCCAGGAAGGGATTCTCGGCACGGGCACGCGCGGCGGACGTGCGGCGATAGTCCAGCGGCACCTTGCCGTCGGATACCGCGCCCAGGATGCCAAAGGCCACATCCACCATCCACGGCGCATAGGGCCCATCCTTGAACAGGGGATAGTGCATGCGCAAGGGCTTCAGGCCGGCCTTCCCGGATCGCACCAGCTCGCTGCGCACGGCCATCGACCGCTTGATGGTGCGCACCGCGTCCAGGAAGCGGCCCGGATGGCGCAGGAAGGTGGTCACCGGGCCGCCCGGCATCAGGTAGCGCAGCCCGCAATGCAGCAGGCGGCTGGACCGGGCGCTGGACCCGGAGCCGTAGTCCGCCTTGTCGACGAGCAGGACGCGGTAGCCGGCCTGCGCGGCGGCATGGGCGGTCGCCGCGCCGTTGATGCCCGCGCCGATGATCGCGATGTCGAAATCCCGGCCCTCCAGGGCCTGCAATGCTGGACGCATGATGTGGAGACGCGGCGGTTATTTGTTCAGGGAGGTCTTCTCGGTGATCAGCGGACCGTAGGACAAGGACCCCTGCAGGTCATAGCCATAGTCCAGCGACTTGCGGCTGGCCCAGACGATCTTCTGTTCGAACAGCGGAATGGCGCAGACCGCGTCGACGATCTTCTGCTGCGCCTGTTTCCACAGCGCCTTGCGCTTTTCCAGGTCCAGCTCCTTGCTGGCCGCGGTGATCTCGGCATCGGCGGCGTTGCAATGCGAGAAGTTGGCGGCGGCGGTGGGCTGCCCGATGGCGCTGCTGGAGAGATAGAACTCCTTCAGGTAGTTGTCCGCGATGGGAAAGCGCGACGATGCGTAGATCACCAGGTCGCTGAGATCCTTGCGGATCTGCTGGTGGTAGGTCGCGTGCTCGACGACGTCCATGTCCATCAGCACGTTCACTTTCTTCAGCTGCGCCTGGATGATCTGCGCCGGGCCGAGTGTGGCGGCGTTCTGCGTCTGGATGACCTTGAAGCTCAGGCCGTTGGCGTGGCCGGCTTCCTTGAGCAGGGCGGTCGCCTTGGCGGGATCGTAGCCGGGCAGATGCACGCTCGGATCCGCGCCCAGCGTGGCCGTCGGGATGACGGTGGGCGAGTCGGCGGCCACCAGTTTCCCCTTGAAGAGCACAATCCGGCTGGGATCGATCGCATAGGCGATCGCTTGCCGCACGCGCAGGTCGTCGAAAGGCTTGCGCGAGGTGTTCAGGAAAGCCAGCCCCTGGTAGGCCGGTTCGATGATGTCCAGCTTGGTGTCGGCGCGGTCCTTCATGCGTTCGGCCCAGCGCTGGTCCTGCCGGCCGTAGACCAGGTCGAGTTCGCCGGACTCATAGGCCAGGTCGCGGCTGGCGTCCGAACGGATGTAGCGATAGACGATCTGGTCGATGCGGGGCGCGCCCCGGAAATACTGCTTGTTGGCCTTGAAGGTCACCGACTGGCTGGCCTGGTAGGCCTCGAACTCGAAGGGCCCGGTGCCCACCGGTTGCAGGCGGAAGTTGTCGCCACGCTGCTCCACTGCCTTCTTGCTGACGATGAATCCGCCCTGGTAGCCGACCAGCGTGTAGAGCAGGTCCGCGGACGGCGACTTCAGCGTGATGCGCACGGTGCGCGGGTCCACGGCTTCGACCTTCTCGACGTTGGCGAAGTCCGCCGCGAACGAGGACGTCTTGGGATCGCGCGCCCGGTCCAGGGAAAACACCACGTCCTCGGCGGTCATCTTGCCGAAGCCCGCGTGGAACTGGACGTCCTGGCGCAGGGTGAAGGTCCAGACCTTCTTGTCGGCCGAGACGTCCCACTTTTCCGCCAGGTCGGGCTCGATGCTTTCCAGCGAAACCGAACCCGGCTTGAAGCGGGTCAGGCCGTTGTACAGCCAGGGCATCAGGATTTTTTCCTGCGTGGCGGACGCCCGGTGAGGGTCCAGCGTGGCGAGGTCGGACGCCGCCATGCCGACGTTCAGGACCTGGGCGGCGAGCGCCGGCGCGGGCGCCAGCGTGGCCATACCCGCGCCCAGCAGAGCGGCGAACAGCGCGGCGTTCTTGATGCGTGCAATCGACATAACGGCTTCCCCTTGGTTTATGCGTAGTGATGACGATGGTTATTCGGCGGGCGCCGCGGGCGGCGCGGACTCCTGCAAGGGCACCGCGGCGACGACCCACAGCACCTCGGCCTTTTCCTGGCCCGGATTGCGCCAGCGATGCGGCGCCTTGCTGTGATAGCGAAAGCTGTCGCCGGGATGCAGCGTGAAGCTCTTGTCCTCGATCCAGAGCTCCAGCGTGCCGGCCAGCACCAGGCCGACCTGTTCGCCGCGCTCGATGGTGAACAACTCCTCTCCGGTCGAGCCGCCCGGCTCGATATACGCCCGGTACACATTGATGCCGGCCGAAGGCTGGGGCGTGAGGATGACTTTCTCGATGCCTTTTTCCGGCGCCTTCAGCGCGGGATGGCTGCCGGCGCGCGCCACCACGCCTTTTTCGTCGGCGGCGGGCGAGTTGCCGAATTCCAACAGGGTGGTGCTGGGGATGTTCAGGGCGTCGGAGATGACCCTGAGCATGCGCACCGACGGCGAGCTGATGCCGCGTTCCACCTGGCTGAGCAGGCCCACCGAGATCTGGCACATCTCCGACAGCTTGGAGATGGACAGGCCTTGTTGCTTGCGCGCCCGGCGGATCTGCTGGCCCAGCCACAGGTCGGCGACGCTACGGGCTTCATAGGAAGCGGAAGTGGGAGGCATGAGGCTCGAAGGGTATTGGGACAGGCGAATTCTTCCATTCGTGATGGAATCACGCAAGTGAAAATTTCATATTGACGATGACTTCATGTGGATGGCAGTATTCACGCATTCCCGGTTCCGGCTCCCGCGTTAGGAAAAAACCCGTGTTGCTGTACGTGCTGAAACGGCTGTTGATGGCGGTGCCCACGCTGCTGGGCGTGCTGACCATCGTCTTCGTCATCGTCCGCATCGCGCCCGGCGATCCGGCGATCGTCATCCTGGGCGAGAACGCGACGCGCGAGGCGATCGAGCAGTTGCACCGGCAACTGGGGCTGGACCTGCCGCTGTGGCGGCAATACCTGGATTTCATGGGATCGGTGCTCACCGGCGACCTGGGCCGCTCCATGATCACCAACCGGCCGGTGCTGTCGGAAGTGGCGCGGGTCCTGCCTTACACCATCGAATTGACGCTGGCGGCCATCGTCATCGGCATCGTGGTGGGCCTGCCCCTGGGCGTGATCGCCGCCCGCTACCGCAACCGCGCGCTGGATTTCGTCATCCGCTGCGTCTCGTTGCTGGGGCTTTCCTTTCCCGCATTCATCTCCGCCATCCTCCTGCTGCTGCTGTTTTCCATCCAGCTCAAATGGCTGCCGGTGATCGGCGAGGCCAGTTATGCCGATCCCGGCAAGCGCGCCGCCGCGCTGGTGCTGCCCGCCCTGAACCTGGGCCTGATCATGGTGGCCTACATCACGCGGGTGACGCGCTCCAGCATGCTGAACGTCATTGGCGAGGACTACATCCGCACCGCGCGCGCCAAGGGCGTGCCGGCGCGCTTCGTGGTGTGGCGCCACACGCTGCGCAACGCGCTGATTCCCATCGTCACCGTCATCGGCCTGTACCTGGGCGTGCTGATCGGCAATTCCGTGCTGACGGAAATCGTCTTCAACCGGCCCGGCCTGGGCAAGCTCATCGTCATCGCGCTGAACTCGCGTGACTATCCCACCCTGCAGGCCATGCTGGTCATCTACGCCTTCGTCATCGTGCTGGCCAACCTGCTGACCGATCTGATGTACGGGGTCATCGATCCCAAGGTGCGCAACCAATGAGCGCTATCGCCGTTTCCTCGCCATCGCGCGCCGCGCGGCTCCTGCGCCTGTGCTGGCGCCGTAAGGCGGCCAGCGCTGGCGCCATCGTCACGCTGCTGGTCGTCCTTGCGGCCATCTTCGCGCCCTGGCTCGCCCACCTGGATCCCAACGAGCAGGACATCGCCGCGCAGCTGATGGGTCCATCCGCCGAACACATGCTGGGCACGGATACCTACGGACGCGACGTCTGGGCGCGCATCCTGTACGGCGCGCGGGTGTCGCTGTTCATCGGCGTGGCGTCGATCGCCGTGGCCATGCTGGTCGGCGGCCTGCTCGGCCTGGTCGCGGGCTACAAGGGCGGGCGCACCGATCGCGTCATCATGGCGGTCATGGACATGCTGCTGTCCTTTCCCAGCCTGGTCATGGGCCTGTTGGTGGTGGCGGTGCTGGGGCCGTCGATGGTCAACCTGATCATCGCGATTTCGTTCACGGCGATCGCGCCCTTCGCCCGCATCGCCCGCGCTCCGACCCTGGCCGTGCGGCAGCGCGATTTCGTGGAAGCGGGCAGGGCGCTGGGGTATTCGGACCTGCGCCTGATGCTGCGGCACATCCTGCCCAACATCCTGGACGAGATCCTGGTGCTGGGATCCCTGTGGCTGGCGACCGCCATCCGTACCGAAGCGTCGCTCAGCTTCATCGGGCTGGGCGTGCGGCCTCCCACGGCGACCTGGGGCGGGATGATACGCGACGGCTTCGAGAACATGCTGGACGCGCCGTGGCTGGTGATATTCCCCAGCATCGCCATCCTGATCATCATGATTTCGCTGAACCTGCTGGGCGATGGGTTGCGCGATGCCACCGATCCGAAACTGCGCAATGAATAATTCCCCGCACGAGACCGACGCGCCAGTACTGTCCGTCAGCCGCCTGACGACCGAATTCCGCATCAAGGGGCAGTGGCATCCCGCGATCCGCGACCTCAGCCTGCATGTGGGCCGCAACGAAACGCTGGCCATCGTCGGCGAGTCCGGTTGCGGCAAGAGCATCACCGCGCTGTCGGTCATGCGCCTGATCAATCCGGCGCAGGGCAGGATCGCCGGCGGCCAGATCCGCCTGGACGGGCAGGACCTGCTCGCGCTGTCGGAGCCGCAGATGGAGAAGGTACGCGGCAACGCGATGGCGATGATTTTCCAGGAGCCGATGACCTCGCTGAATCCGGTCATGACCATAGGCAGCCAGATCGCCGAGTCCGTGCGCTTTCATCGCCGCGCCACGCGCGAACAGGCGCGCGCGCGGGCGCTGGAACTGCTGGAGTGGGTGCGCATCCCGGCGGCGGCGCGGCGCTACGACGATTATCCGCACCAGTTCAGCGGTGGCATGCGCCAGCGCGTCATGATCGCCATGGCCCTGGCCTGTGAGCCCAGGCTGCTGCTGGCCGACGAGCCGACGACCGCGCTGGACGTGACGATACAGGTGCAGATCCTGGCGCTGCTGGCCGAGCTGAAGGCGACGCGCGACATGGGCATGGTGTTCATCACGCACAACCTGGGCGTGGTCGCGTCCATCGCCGACCGCGTGGCGGTGATGTACGGCGGCCGCGTCATCGAGCAGACCGACGTGCAGTCCCTGTTCGATCGGCCGACGCACCCCTATACCGAGGCCCTGCTGCGTTCCATGCCGCGCGTGGATCGTCCGCGCGCCGACCTGCAGCCCATTCCTGGCCAGGTGCCGCCCATCACGGTGGAAACGCCCGGTTGCCGCTACGCCGATCGCTGTCCCCTGGTCCAGCCGCGCTGCCGGCAGGCGGTTCCGCCGCTGGCCCCGGTCGGCGGCAACCTCCATCACCTGGCGCGCTGTTGGGTGCGCGCCGACGCCGTCGACGCGGACGTCAACACGGAGGCCTCGGCATGAGCGCGCACGCATTGCTGGAAGTACGCAAGCTGTCCAAGCAGTTCGTCGTCAAGCAGGGCTTCCTGGGCGGCAGCAAAGCGGTCCTGCACGCCGTGCACGACGTGTCGTTCGAAGTGCGTGAAGGCGAGGCCTTCGGCATCGTCGGCGAATCCGGCTGCGGCAAATCGACCGCCGGCCGTAGCCTGCTGCGCCTGATCGAGCCGACGTCCGGCGAAGTCCGCTACAAGGGCGAGAACATCGTCGACTTCGACCGCGCGCGCCTGCAGGCCTTGCGCCGAGAAATACAGATCATCTTCCAGGATCCCTATGCGTCGCTGAATCCGCGCATGACCATAGGCGCGACGCTGGAAGAACCCATGCTGCTGCATGGCGTGGCCACGCGCGCGAACGTCCGCGCCAAGGTGGAAGCCGCCTTGCTGGAAGTGGGGCTGCCGGCGCAGGCCATGAGCAAATATCCGCACGAGTTCTCAGGCGGCCAGCGCCAGCGGGTGGGCATCGCGCGCGCCCTCGCGCTGAATCCCCGCCTGATCGTGGCGGACGAACCGGTATCCGCGCTGGACGTCTCGATCCAGGCGCAGGTGCTGCTGCTGATGGAAGCCCTGCAGCGCAGCCGCGGACTGAGCTTCGTATTCATCTCCCACGACCTGGGCGTCGTGCGCCACTTCTGCAATAACGTCGCGGTGATGTACCTGGGCCGGGTGGTAGAAAAAGGCCCCGTGGATCCGCTGTTCGAAGAACCGCTGCATCCCTACACGCAGGCGCTGCGGGCCGCTTCGCCGGTGCCCGACCCACGGCAGAAAATCACCATCGCCAAGATAGACGGCGACATCGCCTCGCCCCTGGCGCCGCCCAGCGGCTGCCATTTCCATCCGCGCTGTCCCAAGGCCATGCCCGTCTGCAAGGCGGAATATCCGGCCCTGCGGACGGTTGCGCCGGGGCGCCAGGTGGCATGCCATCTGTACCCGGTGGCGAGCACCTGACTTGCGCGGCCGGGCCGGGCCGTTACACAATGGCCCGGTTCGCCCGAGGGGCGACAATATCGCCGTCCTATCGTTCGGGTCCAAGACATGACTACCATCGCCGCCACGGCGTCAGCCACCACTGCTTCCGCCGATCCGGCGGCCGCCCGCATGCCCGTCTATTTCCTGTCGCATGGCGGCGGGCCCTGGCCCTACATGCAAGGCCAGATGCGCGAGCGCTATGCGGTGCTGGAACAATCGCTGCGGGACATTCCGGCGCAATTGCCCGCGCCGCCCAAGGCGATCCTGGTTGTGTCGGGCCATTGGGAGGAGCCGGAGCTGACCGTGTCGTCCTCGCCCCGGCCAGGGATGATCTACGACTACTACGGTTTCCCGGATTACCTGTATCACATCAGCTATCCCGCCCCCGGTTCGCCCGAGCTGGCCGAACGGGTGCGCAGACTGTTGACGGACGCGGGTTGGCCGGCGCATAGCGATCCGGAGCGGGGCTACGACCACGGCACCTTCAGCATGCTGGCGCCCATGTATCCGCGGGCGGATGTTCCCGTCGTGCAGTTGTCCATGATGGCGGACATGGACCCCGCGCGCCACATCGCGGTGGGCCAGGCCCTGGCGCCGCTGCGCGACGAAGGCGTGCTGATCCTGGGCAGCGGCCTGAGCTATCACAACCTGCGCAACTGGGGCCCGGGCGCCGCCGCGCCATCGGCCGCCTTCGACGCGTGGTTGCGCGATGTGCTGCTGGACACGACGCCGCGGGAGCGTCGCCAGGCTCTCACGCAATGGGAGCAGGCGCCCAGTGCGCGTGTGGCCCATCCGCGCGAGGACCACCTGATTCCGCTCATGGTGGTGCTGGGCGCCGCCGGCGACGATCCGGCGACGCGTATCTACAGCGAGGACTTCATGGGCGCCATCGCGGCATCCAGCTACCGCTTCGGCGCGGACCGCACGCCCAGCCGCAGCGACCTCCTGGCCGCCGCATAGCGCGGCTTTACGCCGCGAGGGCACTTGCGGCGAATCGCGGGAACCATTAAGGTCATCGGGAGTATCCGTCCGCGGGGGCGGTGCGCGACTAGCAGCGGCCGACAGAAGCCAGCCCGATTCCTTATCCCGTCATCCCGTCCTTGCGCGGTCGTCCTTGACGGATCTTCGTGGAGCCCCCGCCATGTCCTTGCGTGGATTGCTAGCCAGGCCGCTCGCCGGCCTGTTCGTCCTGTCGGTTCTTTCCGCTGTTGTCGTGTCGCCGGCCATGGCGGCTCCCGATGCCGCGCCCAGTGTCGCCCCCAGCGCCGCGCCCAGTGTCGCCCCCAGCGCCGCGCCCGCAGTCAAGCCCCCGCTGGTCCTGGAAGACGAAGGCAGCTTCTTCGTCGGCGGCCGCGAACAGGCTTCGGAAACCCTGTCCTTGACGCAGAAATACGATCCGCGCGGCACCGTCACGGTGGACCAGATGTACGTGCAGTACCAGGTCCCCGTGAACGCCAAACCCTATTCGATCACGCTGATCCATGGTTGCTGCCTGACCGGCAAGACCTGGGAAACCACGCCCGACGGCAGGATGGGCTGGAACCAGTATTTCGTGCGCAAGGGCTACGCCACGTACACCATCGACCAGGCTGGCCGCGGCCGGTCGGCGACGGACATATCGGGCATCAACGCCGTGCACCTGGGCAAGGCCGCGCCGGACAGCCTGCCCGCGGTCTTCGCGGCCGGGCACGAAGCGGCCTGGACCATCTTCCGTTTCGGTCCCAAGTACCCCGAGGCCTACGCGGACACGCAGTTCCCGGTGCAGGCGCAGGCCGAGCTCTGGCAGCAGATGGTGCCGGACTGGCTGACCGCCTTGCCGACGCCCAATCCAACGGTCGCCGATCTATCCAAACTTGCGATCAAGCTGAAGGGCACGGTACTGATGAGCCATTCCCAATCCGGCATCTATCCTTTCCAGACCGCGGCCTTGAACAAGGAGGGCGTGGCCGGCATCGTCGCCGTCGAGCCCGGCGAGTGCCCCAAGGTCGAAGAAGCCCGGGCGTTGGTGGGCATACCCATCCTGGTCGTCTTCGGCGACCATGTGCAGCAGTCCAGCCGCTGGGCGCCGCGCTTCAAGGCCTGCCAGGACTTCATCGCCGCCTTCAAGTCCGCGGGCGGCACGGGTGAGTTCATGAGCCTTCCGGCCATGGGCATACACGGCAACTCGCACATGATGATGCAGGACAGGAACAACCTGCAGGTCGCCGACCTGATCCTGGGATGGATAGACCGTAATGTGGAAGGGGCAGGGCGCGCGGCTTCCGTGGCCGCTGCCTCCACGACGCTGGCCGATGCAGCGTATGGCACCGCCGGCGGCAGCAAGGCCGGCGCCGCGCGTCATCATGTCCTGGTGCAGGCCGCGCCCGACGTCCGCATCGACGTCATCGAGGAAGGCGCCGGCCGGCCGCTGGTGCTGCTGCCATCGCGCGGGCGCGGCGCGGAGGACTTCGACGACGTCGCGCGCCGGCTCGCCGACGATGGCTACCGCGTCCTGCGCCCGCAGCCGCGCGGCATCGGGCAGAGCACGGGCCCGATGGACAACATCACGCTGCACGACCTGGCCAACGACATCGCGGCGGTCATCGGGGACCGGGCGCGGGAGCCCGTGGTGATCGTCGGCCACGCCTTCGGCAACTGGGTCGCGCGCACCACCAGCGTCGACCATCCGGAACTGGTGCGCGGGGTCGTCATCCTGGCAGCCGCGGCAAAGCAGTATCCGCCCGGCTTGAGCGAACACGTCGACCGCAGCGGCGACCTGTCGCTGCCCGACGCCGAACGCCTGAAATCCCTGCAGTACGCCTTCTTCGCGCCGGGCCATGACGCCAGCGTCTGGCTGACCGGATGGTATCCACGCGTCAATGAAAGCGAACGCCTGGCCGGCAAGGCGACCCGGCAATCGGACTGGTGGTCAGGCGGCAGCGCGCCGATGCTGGACCTGCAAGCCGGCGACGATCCCTTCAAGCCCGCGGCGACACGCAATGAAGTCAAGGACGAATTCGGCGACCGCGTGACGATGGTCGTCATCCCGGGCGCAGGCCACGCACTCGTACCCGAGAATCCGGACGCGGTCGTGGCCGCGATCGCCAGGTGGGAAAAGACGCTGCCGTCCCCGCAATGACAACGGAATTGGTGCACCGCAGATTGTCCTGAAGCTTATATTCTGGCAAAACACCGATGAGCTCACGCTGTTCATAGGTTGTCCACGTCCGCCGCGGGATCCCAGCCGACAGGCTCCGGAGACCCCGGGGCGCATGCAGTACATGCACTGGTCGCGGGCCAGCCCGCAAGGGGACACGCATGGCGCAGGACAACGATTCCGGCGATGGCCCGCCCGTCGGCGCAGCCACGATCACGCGGAAAAAGCGTCATCTATCGTGGATATGGGCGGTCCCCCTGGTGGCATTGCTCGCCGGCGCGGCGCTCGTGTTGCGGACCTGGTACGAATCGGGACCGGCCATCACCATTACGTTCGCAACGGCCGAAGGGATCGAGGCCGGCAAGACGCAGATCCGCTACAAAGAGGTGAACGTCGGCCAGATAGAAGGTGTCCGTTTGGCCGAGGATCGCTCGCACGTGATCGCCACGGCCAGGCTGGCGAAAGAGGCGGCGTCGCTGGCGCAGCAGGGCACGAACTTCTGGGTAGTTCGTCCGCGCCTGGGATTCAGCGGCGTCTCGGGGCTGGGCACGCTGTTTTCCGGCGCTTATATCGGTGTGGACGCACCCGGCAAACCCGTGGCCGGGCATCCAAAGACCGACTTCATCGGCCTGGAGGCGCCTCCCGAAGTGCTGCAGGACAGGCCCGGCCGTAGATTCAACCTGCAAACGGCCACCCTGGGTTCGCTGGATATCGGATCGCCCGTGTACTACCGGCGCATCGCGGTCGGCCAGGTCATCGGATACCAGCTGGATGGCGAGGGCCGGCACGTCAACGTGCAGGTATTCGTCGATGCGCCCAACGACCGCTACGTCAACGACGCCACACGCTTCTGGAACGCCAGCGGCGTGGATGTTTCCATCAATGCCCAGGGACTTCAAGTGCGCACGCAGTCGATCCTCGCCGTCGCGCTGGGCGGCCTGGCGTTCGAAGACTTCGGCCGGAGCAGCGACATGGCGGCAAGCGATGCCAGCGCGCGCGACCGGCCCTTTCCCATTTTCGACAGCGAACAGGCCGCCCGTGCAAGACCCGACGGCGCGCCCCTGAAGGTGCGGATGCGCTTCAGCCAATCGGTCCGCGGATTGAGCGTCGGCGCGCCCATCGATTTCCATGGGATCGCGCTGGGGCAGGTGGACGCGATCGACATGCGGTTCGATCGCGCCGGCGCGCAGTTCTATCCGGTGATCAGCGGAACGATATATCCGGACAGGCTGGGTTCGGTCGCGAAGGTGGTGCACGAATACGCCGGCCCGGACTTCCAGAATCCCAGCGGCAGGCTGCTGGCACAGCTGATCGAACGGGGCATGCGGGGGCAGCTGCGCACCGGCAATCTGCTCACCGGACAGCTGTATGTGGCCTTGGATGAGTTTCCACAGGCGCCGCCGGTGGCGTTTACCATGTCCATGCCGGCCGAGATCCCGACGGTGCCCAACAACCTGGACCAGCTTCAGCAGCAGCTTGCCAGCATCGCGGCGAAGATCGAGAAGATTCCGTTCGATCGCATCGCCGACGACCTGCATACGACCTTGGCGAGCGCGAGCCGCCTGGTTACCAGGCTGGACCGCCAGGTCGCGCCCGAGGCACAGGCCGCCTTGCGGCAGGCGACGCGCGCCATGGGGCAGATTGCGACGATCATGGGCACCGAAACCGGACCGGTCGCCGACCTGCAACGTACCTTGACCGAGTTGGGCCGCACGGCACGTTCACTGCGCGCCTTGGCGGATTATCTGCAAAGCAACCCGGAAGCCCTGTTGCGTGGACGTTCTCCGGACCCCGCGCCCAGAAGCCGGCGCGCGGCCGAAGTACCTTGAGAAGGTGGCGTGATGGCCAGGCAGCCCCGCAACGACGTCGCGCGCATGTTCTTCCTGATCGTGGTGCTGTCCGCGCTGCTGGCCGGCAGCCTGTACATTCTTCGTCCCTTCCTGCCTGGCCTGATCTGGGCCGGCACCATCGTGGTGGCGACCTGGCCCTTGTTGCTGCGCCTGCAGCGCCGCCTGGGCGGGCGGCGTTGGCTTGCCACCACAGTGATGATGCTTGTTCTCGTCGTCGTGATGGTACTGCCGCTATACCAGACCATTTCGACGTTGGCCGGCCACGCCGACGAGATCGTTGGCACCATACGGCGCCTGCCTTCATACACGCTGCTGCCGCCGCCCGACTGGATCGCCGACGTGCCCTTGATAGGGCGGCGCACCGCGGCCGAATGGCAGCGGCTGTCCGACGCGGGCCCCGGCGGCCTGCTCGCGCGTGTCGAGCCTTACCTGACACTGGCGGCGCGCTGGATCCTGGGCCAGGCCGCGGTCCTGGGCACCTTCATGATCCACATGCTGGTGACCCTGGTCATCGCGGGCATCCTCTACGTACACGGCGCATCGACCGCCGCGTTCATCAGCCGCGCCGCGGTGCGGCTCGCGGGCCCGGCCGGCTCGGTGGCGATCACGCTCGCGGGGCAGGCAATACGCGCGGTGGCGCTGGGCATCGTGTTGACCGCCGTGGTGCAGACCAGCCTGGGTGCCATGGGCCTATGGCTGGCCGACGTGCCCGCCGCCGGCGTCCTGGCAGCCGCCATGCTGCTGCTTTGCATCGCGCAGATCGGCCCGCTGATCCCCATGCTGGCCGGCGTGATCTGGCTGTACCGGATCGACGCGACCCTGGCTGCCACGCTGCTGCTGCTGTGGTCCATCGTCATCGGCACGTTGGACAACGTCATGCGTCCGTGGTTGATCAGCAGGGGAGTGCGGCTGCCGCTGTTGCTGATCCTGTGCGGCGTGATCGGCGGCATGCTGGCCTTCGGACTGGTGGGCCTGTTCATCGGCCCAGTCGTCCTGGCGGTCACGCTGGTGATGCTGCGAACGTGGGTGGATGGCGTGGCACTGCCTGAAGAAGGGCAAGGAAATTAAGCTCCGGATGCGGAATCGCACCCGCCCAGTACGGTGCGCAGCACGTTGCCCAGGTCTTCGAGCCGATACGGCTTGGGCAGCAGCGGTATGCCGTCGCTTTCCGCCGCGCGCGCCTCCTGGCCCATGAAACCGGTGGTCAGCACGATGGGCAGGGCGAAGCGCCGGGCGCGTATCTCGCGCACGAGTTCCAGGCCGCTCATGCCGCCGGGCATCATGATGTCGGAGAACACCACGTCGATATGCCGGCCATCCGCCAGCGCGCCCAGCGCCGCGGCGGGGCTGGCGACGCGTGTGGCTTCGAATCCCAGCTGCGCCATCATCTCGCCCACCAGCGCCGCGACTTCGTCGTCGTCCTCGACGACGAGCACGTGCGCGCACGATGCCGCCGTGTCGATCGCCGCGCCGGCCTCGGGCACCGGCTCGGACGGCGGCTTGAGGCAGCGGGGCAGCATCAGCCGGACGGTGGTGCCGCGGCCCAGTTGCGTGTATATCCGCACGTCGCCGCCCGATTGGCGCGCGAAGCCGTAGGCCTGCGCCAAGCCCAGGCCGGAGCCCTTGCCGACGTCCTTGGTCGTGAAGAAGGGCTCGAAGACACGCGCCTTCACTTCCTCGGTCATCCCGGTTCCCGTGTCGACCACGGACAGGCCGACGAAATCGCCCTTGAGGACGCCGTCGTCCACACCGGGCATATTCTCCGCGCGGATTTCGATGGTGCCGCCCGAGGGCATGGCGTCGCGGGCGTTGACCGCCAGATTCAGCAGGACCAGTTCCAGTTCGCCAGGATCGACTTCCACCGGCCACAGGCCGGCCGGCAGCCGCAGCCCCACCTTGATGTCGCCCCGCAGGCTGCGATCGAGCATCTCGCGCATGCCGTGAACCTGCCGTACCAGGTCGACCGGCTCCGCCTGCAGGGGCTGCCGGCGCGAGAACGCCAGCAACTGGCGCGTCAGCCCCGCTCCCCGTTCGACAGCCTGCTGCATGGCCTGAATCAGGCGCGCGCGGCGGTTCGGATCGGCCTGGCGGTCGAACATCTGCAGGCCGCCGGAGATCACCATCAGCAGGTTGTTGAAGTCGTGCGCCACGCCGCCCGTGAGCTGGCCCAGCGCTTCCATCTTCTGCGCGTGGCGCAAGGTTTCCTCGACCTGCGCGCGTTCCTTCATCTGCTGCCGGAGCTGGGCATTGGCGGCTTCCAGTTCCATGGTGCGGGCACGCACCGTGTCTTCCAGTATGGCGGCGGCCTCTTCCTGTTCGCGCAGCAAGGCGCGCGTCTCGTACTGTCGCATGCGCGCGCGTACCGCCGCGTGCACGGCGCTGGTCAGCGTGATGGCTTGAACGGGACGCTCCAGCAAGGAGACATTGCGCAGGGCGGCGACCATCTTCTGCCGCCATGCCGCGACCGCGGGCTGCTGCACCCGGCTCGTCAGCACCACGAAGGGCAGGTCGGACCACGCCGGCTGTCCGTGCACCCAATCCGACATGGCCTGGAGGTTCGCGCCGAACAGCGCTTCTTCGGTCACGCACACCGCGGCGACGCCCAGCGACACGCTGGCCAGGACCGTTTCCATGCTGGCGCACACTTCGACGTCCAGCCCCGAGCGGTGCAGCAGCGCCGCCGACGCGGGACCGTCCCTGCCAACAGGGGCATAGACGACGACGCGCGCCTCACGTCCGTCAATCGGCCCCATCGTCGCTGCCTGCGATCGAAGGAAGCCCGTCGCCATGGTATTCCGGCGTACCCGCGAAGATGCCGCTGAACGCGGCCAGGGGCGGACCGACGTGGATACCACCCATCCCAAGGCGGAACTCCCGTATCGTCTGCTCATGCCGGCCCCCGCGCTTCTTGACGACCGACATGGCACGGCGCACCGTGCCCGCGTGTTCGAAGTACCGCAGCATCAATACACAGTCGCTCAAGTAGCTGATGTCCAGCGGCGTGTCGGTGGTGCCCATCAGTCCGTGCTGGGCCAGCACCAGGATGGTGTTGACGCCTTGCTGGCCCAAAAAGGTCAGCAGTTCGTGCATCTGCAGGATCAGGAATCGTCCGTCCGGCATCGCATTGAGGTAGCCGTTCAGGCTGTCGATGACCACGACGCGCGCACCGCCCACCTCGACGTCATGGCGCACCAGCGCGGCGAATTCGCCCGGCGAAAGCTCGGCGGGGTCGATCTGCTGCACGCGCAGCAGGCCGCTTTCCATCGCGCTGTCGATGCCCATGCCCAGGCTTCTGGCGCGGACCTCCAGCGTACCCCTGCCTTCGTCGAAGGCATACAGCACCGCGTGCTCGCCGCGTCGCGTCGCGGCAATGGCATAGGATAGCGCGACAGACGACTTGCCGATACCTGCCGACCCCACGAGCAGGGCGTTCGTGCCGCGCTCCAATCCGCCGCCCAAAAGCTCGTCCAGCGCATCGTTGCCGCTGGAAATCCGCCCCTGGGCGAAGGACGTGCGGTGTTCTGCCGCGACCAGTCTCGGATAGACTGCCAAGCCTCCTTTCTTGATGGTGAAGTCGTGATAGCCGCCGCGGAAATCGATGCCGCGCATCTTCACAACGCGCAGCCGCCGCCGCTGGGCACCGTAATCGATGGCGAGCTGCTCCAGCGACACCACGCCATGCGAAATCGAGTGCAGTTGCAGGTCCACGGAGTCCGACGAGAGGTCGTCCAGCAGGATGACCGTGCATTGGCGGCTGGAGAAGAAATGCTTCAAAGCCAGCACCTGCCTGCGGTAGCGCAGCGGCGTCTGGGCCAGCATGCGCAACTCGGAAAGGCTGTCCAGCACTACCCGCGACGGGTTGATGGCCTCGACCTGGTCGACGATCAGCTTGGTGGTTTCGCTAAGTTCGACTTCGGCGGGATGCAGGACCGTCAGCTCGCGTTCCGGATCCAGCGTGCTTTCGGGGGGCACCAGTTCGAAGATATCGATGCCCTCCAGCGACCAGCCGTGGCGTTTCGCGACCAATGCGACCTCCTGCCGGGTTTCCGACAGCGCAATGTAGAGCACACGCTCGCCCTGCCGCGCACCCGCCAGCAGGAATTGCATGGCGATGGTGGTTTTTCCGGTGCCGGGATTGCCTTCATACAGGTACATGCGGTAGCGGTCCAGGCCTCCGGCCAGGATATCGTCCAGGCCCGTGCTGCCGGTGGAGATCCGCGTGCCGTCTTCGTTTTCCAACTCGACGCTATTCTTCTCACCCATGGCGTTCCTTTGCACGTTATTGGGTCCGCTTCAGCGTACTGCAAAAGGCTGTCAGCGCGGATTCCGCGCTCTACCATCACGTGTTAATTGGCAACGGTGATTGACCGCTCATCTCGACGTTCACATAGTGCCATGTGCCCGCAACCATTGCATGAAGGATGTTTCGATCCGTGAATGACCAATCCATGGAAGCTAGCCCGGTGGACGAGGGGCTCGTCACGCCGCGCGCTTATCATTGCGCGTGCGGGCACCGGATTTTCTTTCGCAACAGCCAGTGCCTGGCGTGCAGGCGGCCGCTCGGCTACGTGCCGTCGCGCCTGCGCCTTTTCCCGCTACGCCCCGGCCCCCAAACGGATACCTGGCGCATCATCGGCGAGCCGGAGGAGTCCAGCACTGTCTATCGGCGCTGCGAGAATTTCGGCTTGGCGGCCGCCTGCAATTGGCTGGTCGAACCGGAGGGCGGCACCTACCGCAACCTGTGCCGCGCGTGCAGGCTGAATCGCACCATTCCCGATCTGTCCGTGGCGCGCAATCTACCGCTATGGCAGAGCCTGGAGGCCGCCAAGCGCAGGTTGGTGTCGCAGTTGATCGGCCTGGACCTGCCGGTGGCGTCCAAGGTTTCCGAGGACCCGCAGCGTGGGCTGGCCTTCGACTTCCTGGTCAGCATCCCGGGCCAGCCGCGCGTGTTGACGGGGCATGACAACGGCATCATCACCATCAATCTGGAAGAAGCCGACGACGCGGTGCGGGAGCGCGTCCGCATCCAGATGCGCGAACCCTATCGCACGCTGCTGGGCCATTTTCGCCACGAGGTGGGCCACTACTATTGGCAGCGGCTGGTCATGGGCACGGCCTGGGAAGCGCCGTGCCGCGTCGTGTTCGGCGACGAGCGCCAGGACTATGGCGCCGCGCTCAAGGCCAATTACGACCAGGGACCGCCACTCGACTGGCCGCAGCGCTACGTCAGCGCGTACGCCAGCATCCATCCCTTCGAGGACTGGGCCGAGACCTGGGCGCACTATCTGCATCTGCGCGACACCCTGGATACCGCGGAAAGCTATGGCATCGCGTCCGTAACGTCGGACACGGAAGTGACCGGCTTTCGCGCGGAAGATCTCTGGTGGCCGGCCGCGCCGAACGCGGAATCCTTCCTCGACATGCTGAAGCGCTGGATAGGCACGACGTGGATCATGAACGAGATGTCGCGGGCGATGGGGCTGCGCGATTTCTATCCCTTCGTGCTGCCGCAACCGGCGGTGGCCAAGCTGCACTTCATCCATTGCGTCATCTTCGATCCGGACGGGACCGGCATCCCGGCGCGGGAGCAGGGCGGCTAGGAGCAACGCCGGGGCGGCTGGCTATACTGTGGATATATCCAGCAATGCCCGTCCATGCCAGCCGCCATCCTGCCCAGGTTCGATCCTGGTTCTCCCGATATCCGCTATTACTACCTGCGCAATTTCCAGTTCGCGCTGGACTGGATACGTGCCCGCTACGACGACGTGCTGGGCGCGGAAGAGCGCGGTTTCATCGCGGCCTTCGTTGCGATGCCTCGGCCGGCACAGGCGCTGATGACCCGCATGCTGATGCGCCGGGGGCCGGTGTTCCGTGGCAGCGCCTTGCGCTATGACGAAATAGGCTGCCCCCGGGCTGCCTCGCGCGACCTGGTGGCGCAAGGATGGGTGGATGACTCGCCCGTATTGCCGCTGGATGACGCCGCCAGGCTGCTCCGGCGCGCCGAACTGCTGCGCTTGTTGCCGCCCGACCTGCGCCATCCGGCCTTGAGCAAGGCGCGAATGCTTGAGTGGTTGCGGGTGAACGACGCATCGCCGCGGACATGGACGGACTGGGACGACAGCGGCGACTTTGCAATAAGCATCCGCGTCGCGCCGCTGATCGACCGGCTGCGCCTGATGTTCTTCGGTAATCTGCGCCAGGAGTGGTCGGCATTCATCGTGGCGGACCTGGGCATCGTGCAATACGAGCGCGTGGCCTTTCCCGATTCCGCGCGCGCCTTCCATACGCGCGCGGACGTCGACGCCTATCTCTGGCTGCACGAGCGCAGGCAGCGGCTCGAGGACGGCACGCAATCCGCCCCGGCCCTGCTGGAGGAAATCCTGCCGGTGTCGTTCGCATCCCCTTGGCTGCGCCACCGCCACGCCAAGCTGCGCTTCCTGATCGGACGGCAACTGGAACGGCAGGCCGATTGGGATCTGGCGTGCCGGGCCTACGACGGCTGCGGCCATCCCGAAGCGCGCCAGCGATACGCGCGGGTGCTGGAGCTGCAGGCGCGACACGCGGAAGCGCTGCGCTTCGCCCTGCAGGCCACGCGCGCGCCGCTCAACGAGAGCGAAGCGCAATCGCTCGCGCGCCTGGTGGCCCGCCAGCAGCGCCGGCTGGGCCTGCCGCGCGCCAGGGAGCGGGCCGCGCAGGTCATACCGGTCGACGTACTGACGTTGCCGCATCCGGCTCAGCCGCGCGCGGTCGAACACATCGTGCGCGAGCATCTGGACGCGCCGGAGGCCCCGGCCTTTTACGTCGAGAACGCACTGATCAATTCGCTGTTCGGCCTGTTGTGCTGGGAAGCGGTGTTCCAGCCGCTGCCGGGCGCCTTCTTCCATCCGTTCCAGCGCGGCCCGGCCGACCTGCACGCGCCGGACTTCCACGCCAGGCGGGACGAGGCCTTCGGCGCGCAACTGGCGCGACTGGACGACGGCAGCTACAAGCGCGCCATCCTCGCGACCTTCGATGCGAAGATGGGCATACAGTCGCCCTTCGTGTTCTGGGGCGCGCTCGATCCAGGTTTGTTGTCGCTGGCCTTGGATTGCATCCCGGCCGCGCACCTGAAGGCCTGGTTCTCCCGCATCCTGCGGGACGTGGCGGCGAATACCTCAGGCCTGCCGGACCTGATCCGTTTCTTTCCCGCCTGCAATGCATACGAGCTGGTGGAAGTGAAAGGGCCGGGGGACAGGCTGCAGGACAACCAGCGGCGCTGGATGGCGTACAACGCCGCGCACGGCGTTCCGGTACGCGTGTGCCGGGTGCGGTGGCTCAGCCAACCTGCTTGAGTATCGCGTCCACCAGGCCCGGGAAGCGCTTGTCGAGTTCGACGCGGCGCAAGGTGTTCTGATGCACCGTGCCGGCGACGCTGGTGCGCACCAGGCCGGCTTCTCGCAGGATGCGGAAATGATGGGACATGCTGGATTTCGGGCGGCCGCCGTCGAGCTCGCCGCAAGTGGCTTCTTCCACGCGCGACAGATGCCTGACGATCTCCAGCCGCACCGGATCGCTCAAGGCATGGAAGATACGCTCCAGGACGAAGTCTTCCGGGGAAGGGTGGTTGTACGCACGCATAGCGCGGATTGTAATGTTCTTTTTACGTAATTTCGATAATTATCGAACTACGGTACTATAGCACCCTATAACACCCATAACGCCCATATCCGACCACGCTCACACACGGAATCCACGGAATGTCCTCGCTATTCACTCCCTTCAAGCTCAAAGACGTCACGCTGCGCAACCGCGTCGCCGTCCCGCCCATGTGCCAATACAGCGCCGAAGACGGCCTGATCAATGACTGGCACCGCGTGCATCTGGCGGGGATCGCACGCGGCGGCGCCGGCCTGGTCATCGTCGAGGCGACGGCGGTATCGCCGGAAGGCCGCATCACGCCCGGATGCACGGGCATCTGGAATGACGAGCAGGCCCAGGCCTTCGAGACGGTGGCGGCCTCCATCAAGGCCGCGGGCGCCGTTCCCGGCATCCAGATCGCGCACGCCGGCCGCAAGGCCAGCGCCAACCGCCCCTGGGAAGGGGACGACCACATTCCGGAAGGCGATCCACGTGGCTGGCAGACGATCGCGCCGTCGGCCGTCGCCTTCGGCGCGGGGCTGCCGAAGGTGCCTCGCGCCATGACGCTGGACGACATCGCCCGGGTGCGCCAGGACTTCGTCGCCGCCGCCCGCCGCGCGCGTGACGCCGGCTTCGAGTGGCTGGAACTGCACTTCGCGCACGGCTATCTGGGCCAGAGTTTTTTCTCGCCGCACTCGAACCAACGCGGCGACCAATACGGTGGCAGCCTGGAAAACCGCAGCCGCTTCCTGCTCGAAACCCTGGCCGCCGTGCGCAAGGTCTGGCCGGAAAACCTGCCGCTGACCGCGCGTTTCGGCGTCATCGAATTCGATGGCCGCGATGAGGAAACCCTGGCGGAATCGATCGAGCTCGTCCGCAACTTCAAGCGCGAAGGCCTGGATATGTTGAGCGTCACGATGGGCTTTTCGACGCCCGCCGCGAACATCCCCTGGGCGCCGGGGCTGCTGTTGCCATATGCGGAGCGTGTGCGCCGCGAAGCGGATCTTCCCGTTTCGTCCGCCTGGGGCATCGACACGCCGGCCCTGGCCGATGGCGCCGTCAGGAACGGGCAGCTTGACCTGGTGATGGTCGGGCGGGCCCACCTGGCCAATCCGCACTGGCCTTACCATGCCGCGCGCGAACTGGGTATCGATCGTCCTTCGTGGACGCTGCCGGCGCCTTACGCGCACTGGCTGGAACGCTATTCGGTCAAGCAGGACTGAGCCGGTCCGGCGCTGACGGTGCCGCAAGCACCGGCCCAGCGCCGGGCCTGGGCTCACGCGGTGGCATCCCGCACGGCAAGGCGCACCGCAGCGGCCGCCCGCAGCCTGAGCAGCAAGGCCAGCAGGGCGGCGCCCGTCGCCACGAACGTGACGCCGGTCCAGCCGAAGTTCGCCAGCGCCATGCTGGCGAGCGCGCCA
Organism: Bordetella genomosp. 8; assembly: GCF_002119685.1. Lineage (NCBI taxonomy): Bacteria > Pseudomonadati > Pseudomonadota > Betaproteobacteria > Burkholderiales > Alcaligenaceae > Bordetella > Bordetella genomosp. 8. Next base: position 2,968,777 of record NZ_CP021108.1, read on the forward strand.
CCCAGCGCCATGCCGACGAAAACGCCTACCATCAGCACCGCGTTGAGCCGGCTGCGCGCCGCATGGTCGATGCCATAGACGATGGTCTGGTGCGAGATCAGCGCGATCTGGATGCCCAGGTCGAAGCCGACAGTGCTCGCGCCCAGCAGCCACAGTGCGCCCGAGGGCGGCAGCATGGGCATGAGCGCCATCGCCGCGAAGGACAGCGTGGTCAATCCCGCGCCCACGCGGCTTACCATGGCAGGGCCGCGGCGGTCGGCCATGCGCCCCGCCAACGGCGCGGCCAGCGCGCCCACGGCGCCCGCGATACCGAACGCGCCCGCCACACCGGGTCCCATATTGAATGGCTCTCCATGCAGCATGATGGCCAGCGTGGACCAGAACGCGCTGAACGCCAGCGACAGCAGTCCTTGCGACAAGGTGGCCAGGCGCAGGGTGGGATGCTTGCGCCACAGCTCGCCAACGGAGCGCAGCAGCGCGCCGTAGGGCAGTTGCGTCGTCGGCGCGAAAGCCGGCAGGCCGCGCCACAAGGTCAGGCCAAGCAGCAGCACGGCGGCGGCGGCCACGTAGAACATCGCGCGCCAGCCGAATTGCTCCGCGACGATGCCGCTGACCACGCGGGACATCAGTATGCCCAGCAGCAAGCCGGTCATGACCGTGCCGACGGTCTTGCCCCGTTGCTCCGGTCGGGCCAGATGGGCGGCCGCGGGTACGATGTCCTGCGCCATGGTGGCGGACAATCCGATGATGAAACTGGCGGCCAGCAGCGCGGCGATGGATGGCGCGACGCCGCTGGACAGCAAGGCCAGGCTGAGGATGGCCGCCTTGACCAGGATGATCTTCTTCCTGTCATACCGGTCGCCCAGCGGCGCCAGGAACAGGATCCCGGCCGCGTAGCCCAGCTGGGTCAGGGTCGGCAGGAAGCCCACGCTCCTGTCGCTGGCGCCGATGGCCGGCGCCAGGACGCCCAGCATGGGCTGGACGTAGTAGAGCGACGCAACGCTCAAGCCGGCGGCGACGGCGAGCAGTAGCAGCAGCGTGCCCGACATCGGGCGGATGTCGCGCTCATGCGCCGATGGAATGGCAGTCATGATGATGTCCGAAAAATGGTGCGGTACGGCATTGTGGCGTCCTGTGGTGGCTGTTGGTAGACGGGGCGGTCGTACATCGGTTATACGGTGTATGCATAAGCACCGACCCAATGACCGAAGCCGATACCGACAGCCGACCCATGGCCCGTACGCCCACACCCACACTGCTGCCCCTGTCCCGCATGCCGGACGCCACCGACAAGGGCGGCTCCGATCGCCTCACCCTGATCGATACCTTCGTGCGCATCGTCAACGCCGGCAGCCTCAGTGCCGCCGCCGAACAGTTGGGCGCGACGCAGCCCACGGTCAGCCGCCGGCTGCAGGCGCTGGAGCGTGCCGTCGGGGTACGGCTGATCCAGCGATCCACCCACGGCATGCAGCTGACCGAAGACGGCCGCCGCTGCTATGACCGAGCGGAAGAGTTGATCGCCTCCTGGCAGGCGTTCGACAGCGAGGTGCGCGGGGCAGGCCAGCAGCCGGTCGGCACCTTGCGTGTCGTGGTGGCCCACGCCTTCGGCCAGCAGCGTTTCGTGGCCCCGCTGGCGACGTATATGAAGCGCTACCCCGGCATGCGGGTGGAATGGCTGCTGCACGACCACATGCCGGATTTCGTCGCCGACGGCGTCGATTGCGCGATCCGCGTGGGCGAGGTCGCCGACGAGTCGGTGGTGGCGATCAAGCTGGGCGATGTCCCCCGCATCATCGTCGCCGCGCCCGAACTGCTGCCCGATGGCTACGCACCGGAACACCCTAGCGAGCTGGCAGGCCTGCCCTGGCTGGCCTTGCGCACCTTCTACCGCGATGAAATCGCCCTGAATCACACGGCCACGGGCGAGACGGTGCGTGTGCCTTTCCAGGCACGCATGTCCACCGACAGCCTGTACGCCCTGCGCAGCGCCGCCTTGCTGGGCCTGGGCATCGCGGTGGCGTCGACCTGGGTGTTCGAGGAAGACCTGCGCGAAGGCCGGCTGCGCCAACTGGCGCCACAGTGGCGGGCCAGCGCGCTGCCGCTGTCGCTGGTCTATCCCGCCAGCCGCCTGCAACCGCGCAGGCTGCGCGCCTTCATCGACACGATGCGCGAGGAGCTCGGGACGTGGCTGGGGGCACCATCCTCTTGAATCGAGCCACGGCTCACGCCGGCGTCCAACTCCCGTGCAGCCCAGCCGGGACGCGCCGGGGCAGGACCACCGTGGCGACCGGTTCCGCCGCCAGGTTGCGGGCATCCAGGATAATGAAATGCCCGCGCTCGTCGCCTTCGGCATGGACGAAGCTCAGGATGTAGCCATCCGCTTCGCCGCCACCCGCGGGGTCGGCGACGAATACGGGCTCGCAGACCGTCTGGCCTGGCGGGAAGCGGTGCACCACTTTTTCACCGGATTCCAGGTCGTAGCGGGCGATCGCCTCGAAGGCGCCTATCTGTGGCGGGCGATCCGGATAGGGGGCGCGCAGCCCCACGTAACCGTAGCGCGCGCGTCGTCCCAGGTAGGCCTCGTTGATGCGGCCGAACTCGCAGGGCTGGTCGTCGAGCGCCTGGTCATCCACCTGCTTGCTGTCGGCATGTATCGTCAGCCGATGCAGTTCCAGGCGCTTCGACGGGGCGGTCAGGGAGAAGGCGTCGTACCAGGGCACGACCAGCGCGATGCGGTCGCCGTCCTCATATGCGTTGACCGTATGCCAGTTGAAAAAGGGCGGGGCGGGCACCCACTTGATGGCCTCCCTGTCGACCGCATCGCGTGGGATCAGCGCGATCCTTGTGCCCCGGTCCGGTTCCCAGCTGGCCGGCGGGCCCTTGCCGGACAGGTCGAATACCAGCGGCGCGACCACGGCGACGACATACCGTTCAGTGATGGCGACGTCATGGACGATGGCGGGCCAGGGTGCGGGAAAAGCCACGCGCCGGTCCAGTTGGCCGCTGCGGTCGGCGCGCAGATAGCGCATCGTGCTGGTATGCAGGTCGTATTCCACGGACAGCAGTTCTCCTGTCCGTGGATCCGCCTTCGGATGGGCCGACATGAAGCGTGGCAGCGCCCCGCCATAGTCGAACACGCCGACGGTGGCCAGTTCACGGTCCAATTCGTAGGGGGCGCCGCCTTCGTACAAGGCCAGGAAACGCCCGGCGTGGTGCACGATGTTGGTATTGGCCAGATTGGCGTGCGGCGGCGGGCCGAAGGACGTGTTGTAGATGCGGCGCCCGGCTGCCCGTTCTTCGGTCAGCTCCTTCGTCGCCACCCAGCGATTGCGATAACGGACGCGGCCCCGATCGATATAGACCGCGTGGACCATGCCGGTGCCATCGAAAGGATAGGCGTAGTGCGCCGCGGGCTCGAAGGCTGGATTGGGCCCGTTGCGCATGAACACGCCGCTCAGCCCGGCGGGAATCTCGCCCTGCACGGGCAGGTCGCCATCGTCGCGCTCGTCGAAAACCGGCGCGAAGGCGCGGGTGAGGGCAGGGTTGGTGCTGGTCCAGTGCGCCATGGGGCCTTCTCCGGCGGTCTCGGGCGATGCGCCGCCGCCCGCCGCGCTGGCGTACCCCACGGGCAGCGGGAGCGTGGCGGCCGCGATGCCGGCGCCGGCCCGCTTGATGAAACCGCGGCGGCCGCGGGTGGCTTGGTCCTGGCTGCCTGGGTGTGGCGTTTTCATGGTTCCACCTCTCCGGCGACGGGGAAACGGCGCCTGTCGATGGCGCCAGGCGCCGTCAAGTATGCGCTCCTTCGCGGAGAAATTCGCCGCGGAAAGGATTACGCCGCCTTTTCGGCGCTGTCCCAACCCATGCGCAGGGCGGCGGCGAAGCCTTCATCGACGCGGGAGTAGGGGCGGGCGCTGGTCCAGACGCGGGGCCGTGCGCTCCAGGCGATGGCCTCGCCAGCGCGTTCGAGTCGCTCGACCAGGTCGCGGTCCTCATGGCAGGTCAACGAACGGAAGCCGCCGGCGCGCAGGTAGGCCGCGCTGGCGATCCCGAGGTTGGCGCCGTGTATATGCCGGTGGCCATCGCGATCCCGGTAGTTGGATCGGAAATGCCATTGGGCGGCAAGCGCCTGCGTCCCATGTGCCGACCAATCCGCCACGCCCACCGTTCCGCATACCGCCGCGGCATCCAGCGCGAGCTGGTCCACCAGCCAGGATGGCGAGACCGTCGTATCGGCGTCGGTGAACGCCAGCCACCTGGCGCCGGCTGCGATCAGGAAGTCCGCGCCGGCCGCACGCGTCTGCCCGACGTTGCGGCAGTCCACGCGCAGCTGCGCGATACGCCAGGACGCCGCATATTCCGCGGTACGGTCCGTACAGCTATCCAGCACCAGGACCACGGTCACCGGCTCCTCGCGCAATTCCGGATGCGAGGCCGCCGCGCGCACGGAGGCCAGGCAGGCGCTGACGGTGGCCTCCTCGTTGTGCGCGGGTATGCAAACGCCGATCATCGTCCATCCTTTTCCGGTTTTCGCCAGATATCCAGTAGAAAACGTTCGTCCTCGTGGTGCAGGACGCGCGCCAGGCCGCCCAGCGCGTCGATGCGCGCATGCAGCTCGGACGTGGGTTGAAGGCGGTCGTCGAAATCGCGGGTGTAGTGGCACATGACCCATTCGCCGCCGGGCGCCAGCGCGGCTGCGCACCGATGCAGGAAATCGTCCATGTCGTGCGCCGGGATGTAATACGCGAGCTCCGACACCACGATCAGGTCGCAGGTTTCACCGGGCTGCAGCGGCCAGTCGCCGGGCAGCCGGCCGACGTGCCCGCGCACATTCTCCAGGCCGTCCTTCACCATGCATTCCATGCACAGCGCCACTGCCGTTTCCGCGCCGTCGGCCGCGATCACCGAACCGGCGCGCCGTGCCAGCTGCCGGGTCATTTCGCCATTACCGCACCCCAGTTCCAGGATGCGGCCATAGCGCTGTCGCGGCAGCGCGGCCAGCAGCACGGCGCGCTTGCGCTGCTCATACCACGACGTGCGCACGTCCCAGGGATCGGAAGACTGCCTGTACAGCGCGTCGAAGTGGTTCATTGGATCAGTACCTCATAGGGCCGCTCCAGCCTTTCCAGCATGGCGGCGGTCAGCACGGGCGGCTTGCCGGTGGAGGCGTCCGCCTGTAGCTGCGAGCGAAAGCACATCACCGCGCGCCGCCTCAGGACCATCGCATCCACGCCCACGCGTATGGCGAGGGCGTCGTCGGTGGGAAATGCGCCGGCGTCGGGCGTCATCCAATGCCAGGCCCATATCGGCGTTTCCAGGAAGCGGCACGCCCGCGCCCGAGCCGCGCGGAAGGCGGCACGCGATGCAGCCTCGTGGTCCGGATGGCCATCCCACTGCCAGGGCGCGATGACCGTGTCCCGCGGCCTGATGGACAGGGCAAGGCGGGCCGCGATGTCATCCTCGAAGTCCGTCACGCCGCCATCCGGAATGCCGAGCGGATGCCTGGGGGTGCCCGGTGCGATCAGCGCCAGGGCTTGCATGCTTTCGCGCACGCGCTCCCGCGCCAGGCCGGCAGGGTCCCAGAGCGCCGAGCCGGGATGGCTCTGCTCGCCATTGGTGATTGCCCAGATGCATAGCGATACGCCAGCCAGATAGGCCTCGCGCATGATGCCGCCGCAACCCAGGATCTCGTCGTCGGGATGAGGCGCGACGATATGCAGCGTGCCGCCCGGACGTACGAGTTCCGCGGCGTGGCCCTGCCGCAGGGCGCGGCGATCCAGCCAGGCGCGCCACTGCGATTCCGGCGTGCCTTCGCCGTGGATCAGACGGTCGCTCAGAGCGTCCATGGCGTGGCACCCTCCGAGTCGTCGAGCAGTGCCAGGCCATGCGCGGCCAGGTCCCGTTCCGCATGGCTCTGGCGCAGGTAGACGGGCAGGTCGGCCAACAGGCCGGCCAGGGTCGCATCCTTGCAAAAAGGCGCCGGGCCGATGGCGCGCGGGGCGCGCTCCAGCACGGCCAGCGCGGCCTGTTCCACAGCCAGCCGGGAACGCCGCACGGCGCACGCATGCGGTCGATGCGGCGCGTCGTCGATGGCGCGCGCGCAGTCGCGCAATTGCATGCCTGCCTGGGCCAGCACCACGTCGACGGCGCCCAGGTGGGCCAGGGCATGCGCGTCGTCCGGGCGCCGCCGCACGCCGGATCGCAGGGCATCGGCCAATGCGACCGCCGCGCCATACCAGCAGGCCGCCACGCCGGCCGCGCCATGCATGAATCCAGGACGCTCCACGTAGGCGCCCGGCGCGCCTACGAGAACCGCGCGGGCGTGGCGAAACTCGACGTCCACGCTGTCCGTCGGCCCCATGCCGACGGCCTGCCAGCCCCGGTCGCTGATCCGCACGCCCGCGTCATCCATATGGACCGCCGCCAGGCTGGCCTCGCCCCGCGGATTCCAGACACTGACCAAGGCCCGCGTGGCGGCGGCCGCGCCGGAACACCAGGGCTTGATGCCGGACAGGCGCACGTGCCGGCCATCGGCATCGTCCGCCGTGGCGACCACGCGCATGCCGGGAGGCTCGGCGCACCATGTCGCCCATACGTCCTGCGGCTGGACTTCGCTCCAACACCGCAGTTCGTGCAGGATGGCCAGCGCGTCGAGATGGCCTTCAACCAGCTTGGCCAATGGCAGGCTGCGGCGCGCGACATCGGCCAGGATGCGCCAGCGGGCCAATGTGTCGCCGCTGCCGGGAAATGGCACGGTATGGGTCAGCGCGCAGGCCAGGGTCTGGAAAAGGCCGTCGATGCCAGCGGCGTCGCGGGTGCGGCCGGCAGCCTCGCACAAGGCGCCGAGATTGGCCGGGGGCGCCAAAGCCGCGCCGGGGCGCAGGCAATCGGGAGAGGAAATGCTGACATCGAGCATGCGTGCCATCGCCAGGTTGATTGAACGCGACGGCACGGCACAGCAACGCGCATGCCTGGGCAGCCGCTCATCGCGCTGCCCAGGCCGGGGGACTCAATTCACCGTGATATTTGCCGACTTGATCACCTGCGACCAATGCGCGGTATCCCTGGCGACGGTTTCACCCAGTTGCTGCGGGTTCTGGTAATTGACACGCACGCCTGCTTCCTCGGCCGTCTTGATGACGGCGGGATCCTGCAGTCCCTTGCCCAGCGCGGCGCTGATCTTTTCGATCACCGCGTCGGGCGTGCCGGCCGGCGCGAAAAGCGCTACCCAGGCATCCAGCTCGAAACCGGGGAAGCCTTCCTCGGCGGCCGTCGGGACGTCGGGCAGCATGGGATGGCGTGACGCGCCGGCGATGGCGATGGCGCGCAGGCGGCCATTCTGGATATGGCCGATGACCGAGGGCGGCGTGGTGATGAACAGCTGCACGCGTCCCGACAGTACGTCCTGGATGGCCGGGCCCGAGCCCTTGTAGGGCACATGGACCATATCGGTGCCGGTCATCTGCTTGAACAGCTCGGTGCCCACGTGCGGCACCGAACCGCTGCCCTGCGACGCATAGTTGATCTCGCCCGGGTGCGCCTTGGCATAGGCGACCAGCTCCTTCAGGTTGTGGACGGGCAGCGAGGGATGCACCGTCACCACGTGCGGCGATACGGCCACCATCCCGACCGGCTTGAAGGACTCCGCGTTCCAGCGCAGGCCGTTGAACATCGAGGGATTGCCGGCGTGGTACATGGAATACGAGGCCAGCAGGGTATAGCCGTCGGGACGGGCCGCGGCTACCAGCGCATAGGCGATGTTGCCGCTGGCACCGGCGCGATTGTCGATGATGACGGGTTGGCCCAGCGTGGTCCCCATCTGCTCCGTGGTCAGGCGCGCCGCCAGGTCGACGATGCCGCCGGGCGGCACCGGAACGACGATGGTGATGGGATGGTTGGGGAAATCCGGCTGGGCGTGGGCGGGCGTCAGCGCGGTGGCCAGGGCGAGAAGCGCGCCCAGGGACGCGAGCAAGCGGGTGCGGAGCATGTCAGTTGCCACCCGCCAGTTCTTCGCGGACGATCCTGGCGCCGTCGGCCATGGCCTTCATCTTGCCGAATGCGACTTCGCGCGGCAGGTACTTCAAGCCGCAGTCGGGCGCCACGATGATGCGCTCGGGCGGCACATAGGGAAAGGCGCGGCGGATGCGGGCGGCGACGACGTCCGGCGTTTCAACCTCGTTGGTCGAAAGATCCAGCACGCCCAGCATGATCTGCTTGTTCGGCAGCGTTTCGAGCACGGCGCAGTCCAGGTTGGATTGCGCCGTCTCGATGGAAATCTGGTGGGCCGAGCAGCCGCACAGCTCGGGAAGGAAGGAGTATCCGGCCGGTCGCGCATGGATCACCGCCGCGTAGCCGAAGCAGATGTGCACCGCCGTCTTGCCCTCGACGCCTTGCAGGGCGTGGTTCAGGACCTCGATCCCGAACTCGCGCGCCTTTTCGGGACGCGCCTGCATGTAGGGCTCGTCGATCTGCACGACGTCCGCGCCGGCCGCGAACAGGTCGCGGATTTCGGCGTTGACGGCCTCGGCGTAGTCATGGGCCAGCTCCGCCTCGGAGCCATAGAAGTCATTCTGGGCCTGCTGCGCCATGGTGAAGGGGCCGGGCACCGTGATCTTGATCTGGCGATCGGTGTGGGCGCGCAGGAATTCGACGTCGCGCACCTGTACTGCGTGCTTGCGGCGGATCTTGCCGACCACGCGCGGTACCGGATTGGGATGGCCGCTGCGGTCCAGCGCCGTGCCGGGGTTGTCGATGTCCACGCCTTCCAGCGCGGTGGCGAAGCGGTTCGAATAGCTTTCGCGCCGCATTTCGCCATCGGTGATGATGTCCAGGCCGGCGTCCTCCTGGTCGCGGATCGCCAGCAGGGTGGCGTCGTCCTGCGCCTGCTCCAGCCACTCGGGCGCCACACGCCACAATTCCTTGGCGCGCACGCGCGGCGGGAAGCGGTCGCCGAGGCGCTTGCGGTCGATGAGCCAATCGGGCTGGGTATACGAGCCGACCAGCGTGGTGGGAAGCAGCAGGGACATGGAAACTCCGGGAAACAATGCCGAAAATATGAAGAAAGCGCAGACCCCGATTTATATGCGATACAACTTGAAATCGGTTTGTCTCCAACTTGAGCCGATTTCAGGAAGCGCGGGCAGGCGCCAGGCGGAAGTCGTATTCCGCCGTCCAGTACGGCGTGGTCATCTCGCGCCCGTCCGGGGCCCGGCCTGGCGACCGCGGCTGGAATTCGACGATCAGGCTGTCGCGCACGCCGTAGACCACGTCGGACTCGATATATGGGCTGTTGGCGACGAAGATGTGCGTGGTGATGTCCACGTGTCCGGGTGCCGATACCTTGAAGTGGATATGGCCGGGGCGGTTGGGATGCTGGCCGATGCCAGACACCATTTTGCCGACCGGGCCATCCATGGGTATGGGGTAATAGCTGGGGCGGATGGACCAGAAGGAATAGCGGCCTTCCGCGTCCGTGCGCAGGCGCGCCCGCGCCAGCATCTCGGCCTGGCCCTCGATCTGCATGTCGTAGACGCCTTCACCGTCGCCTGACCACACATCCAGCAGCACGCCGGCCATGGGCTGGCCGGAGGTATCGGTAACGCGGCCATGGTAATAGGCGGGCTCGCCGCGCACGCCCTCCGCGATATTGCTGCCAAGTTCGCGTTCCGGCGCGCCTTCCCAGTAGTAGGGGCCTTGCACGGTTGCCTCGGTGGCTGGCGTCGCCTGCATCCCGTCCGGGGCCGCCGCGGAAGCCCTGGCCTGCGCCAGCATGACCACCTGCATGGAAGCGCCCAGGGTATCCGACAACAGGATGAATTCCTGCCGCTTGTCGGTACAGGTCTTGCCGGTGGCCGTCAGGAACTCGATCGCCGCCATCCATTCCTCGGGGGTCAGGTCGACCTCGCGAATGAACTCGTGCAGCTTGGTGACCAGGGTCGTCATCAGGACGCGAAACCGCGGATCGGGCGCCTTGGCGATCCGTTCGAGCACGGTGCGGGTAAGTTGCAGCGGGTCGGGCTGTGACATGAGGTCTCCGTGTGCCTGATAGGGATTCATAGATGGCCGTCGCGCCGCGCCGCCTCGATCCAGCGCACGCGCATCGGCTTGAGGACCAGGATGGCAAGCAGCGCGGCCGCGACGTCCAGCGCGATGATGCAGTGGAAAACGATGTCCCAGGATCGCGTTTTCTCGAACAGCAGGGCGGCGATCGGCCCGCCCAGCACCGAACCGACGGCGGTGGCGATCAGCAGGTAGCCGAAGTTGCGCGCCGCGTGGCGCGTGCCGAAGACGTCCGCCTGCAGCGAAGGAAACAGCGAATAGATCTCGCCCCAGCCGAAGAACACCACCGCCGACAGGACCACGAAGGCCACCGGGTTGGTACCCAGCTTCAGCAGCAGGTAGATGGAAAGCGCTTCCAGCAGGAAGGCCAGCAGCATGGTGGGTTCGCGGCCGATCCGGTCAGACACCCAGCCGAAGAAAGGCCGCGTCAGGCCATTGGCGGCGCGATCCAGCGTCAGGGCCAGCGGCAGCGCGGCCATGCCCAGCACCAGGGTGCCGGACGTGATGCCGAAATGGGAGGCCAGGGCGCCCAATTGCGAGATCGCCATCAGCCCGCCGGTCGCCACCATTGCCATGATGGCGAACATCAGCCAGAACAGCGGCGTGCGCAGCATCTGCCCTGGCGTGTAGCCCATCGGCCCGGCGGCCGGCGGCACCAGTTCAGGGTGCTGCCGCTGCGTGGGGGCGTCGACGCGCTTCATGCCCAGCGCCGACAGCATGATGATGGCTGCCAGGGCGATGCCGAACATCACGAGCGTATCGCGCAGGCCGCTATCGCGCAGGCTCGCCGCGATCGGAAAGGTGGTGACGATGGCCCCCAGGCCGTAGCATCCCGCCACCATGCCGACGGCAAAGCCACGGCGTCGGGGAAACCACTGCACCATCAGTTCGACCACGGCCACGTAGACCCAGCCGGTGCCTATACCCGACAACACGCCATAGGTGACGTACAGCACCGGCAGCGAAGTCACGTAGGCGGAGCTGACCCAGCTAAGTCCGACCAGCAGCCCGCCCAGCGCGACGATGGTGCGCGACGATACGCGCGCCGCCAGCTCGCCGTGCAGGGGCCCGATGCCGCACTGGAAAATGCTGAAAAGCGCGAAGGTCACCTGCAGCGCGGATAGCGATACGCTGAGTGAGGCCTGCATGGGCTGCACGAACAGCGCCCATACGTATTGCGGACTGGAGATCGCCAGCATCGCGATCATGCCCAGGGCCAGCTGCAGCCAGGGCGTGCTTGCGCTGCGTCCCAGCGGCAGCGCGTCCAGGGAGGACGTGGAAGGGTTCGGCGCCGACATGTTGTCTCCCGCGCGGAGGCCTGGAGGACCTCTCGTATCTTGTCAGGGGGGTGTCGGAGCGAAGACTAAACGTTGCGCCTGAATGGCAGAAATGATGAATATCGTCAGTTACCAGTGATGGCATCGATGGATGCCATCACTGCCCGGCTCACCTGGCCCGGTTCACCCGGCTCAGTTCACCCTGGTGAGCAGCGGCTTGCCGGCGAAGTGCGCTTCGGCGTTTTCCAGGAATCGCACCACCGAGGCATGGATCGCCTGCGGAGAGATGCCGCCGACATGCGGGGTGAGCACGGCGTTTTCGAATTCGAGCAGTGGCGCGGGCGGCACGGGTTCGTTCTCGTAGACGTCCAGCGCGACCGCCCGGATGCGCTTGTCCCGCAGGGCGTCGGCCACGGCATCCGTATCCACCAGCGTTCCGCGCGCGACGTTGACCAGCACGCCATCGGGCCCCAGGGCTTCCAGCACCTGCCGGTCGACCGCATGGTAGGTGGCCTTGCCGCCCGGCGCCGCGATGACCAGGAAGTCGCACCAGCCGGCCAGGCCGGCCAGGTCGTCGAACCACCGATAACCGCTATCGTCGTTGCGCGTGCGGCTGTGGTAGCCGATTTCCATGTCGAAGCCGGCGGCCCGCCTGGCCACGGCCTTGCCGATGGCGCCCAGGCCGAAAATGCCCATGCGCCGGCCGGAAACGTGCGGCGGGCGCGGGATGTCGTCGCGCCACAGCCCGTTGCGTACGCCCGCGTTCAGGAAGGGGATGCGTCGCACGGCGGCCAGCAGGATCGCCATGGCGTGGTCGGCGACGGCATTGGCATTGGTGCCGGCGGCGTTGCACACGGGGATGCCGCGGGCGCTGGCCGCCGCCAGGTCGACGTTTTCGTGGCCGACGCCCAGGGTGCAGATCAGTTCCAGCCTGGGTAGCGCGGCGATTTCCGTAGCCAGCAGCCCATTGGTGCCATTCGTCAACACCACCCGGATGTCCTGTCCGCGCGCGGCGATCTGGGCGGTGCCGTTGGCACGGTCCGCCCCCAGGTTTTCATTGGGCGCGTAGATCATCTCGAAGCTTTCCGCCACCAGGGCGCGGTGTTCGTCGGACAGGAATACAAGGACCAGCAGCACGGGTTTCATCGGAAGGAGGTGGCGGGAAGCAGGCGGTAGGAAGGAGGGTAGGAAGGTGGATCGCCAGGCGGCTGGATCGTGGGAGGCTCAATTGACCTGCGCGCCCGACAACCTGACGAGTTTGCCCCATTTTTCGACCTCGGCGGTCAGGACGGTCTTGAACGCGGCTGGCGATCCTTCCACCGGCGCCGAACCCTGTTCGGCGAGTACTTTGCGTACGCCCGCATCCTGGGTGACCTGCCGCAGGGCCTGGGCAAGTTTATCGACGATGGCGGGCGGCGTGCCAGCCGGCGCGAATACGCCGTTCCACAGCACGACCTCGTAGCCGGGCAGGGCTTCGCTTACCGTGGGAACGCCCGGCAGGCGCGGTGAACGTTGGCGCGTCGTCACGGCCAGCGCGCGCAGCTTGCCGCTGTCGATATAGGGCAGCACCTCGACCAGCGGCGCAAACACCGCCTGGATCTGGCCGCCCAGCAGGTCCATGTTGGCGGGTGCGCCGCCCTTGTAGGGCACATGCGTCATCGCGCCGCCGACCATGGAGTTGAACAGCGCGCCGGACAGGTGCTGCGACGTGCCATTGCCGGCCGAACCATAGTTGACCGGCCCCTTCTTCTGGCGCACATAGTCGACGAACTGCGCGAGCGTCCTGGCCGGGAAGTCGTTGTTGACGACCAGCACGTTGGGTATCAGCGCGACCTGCGACACCGGCACCAGGTCCTTGTCCAGGTCGAAGCCCGTGGCCTTGTACAGCGTCACGTTGGTGGCGATGGTGCTGGAGGTCAATAACAGCGTGTAGCCGTCCGGGGCGGCCTTGGCGACGTAGGCGCTGCCGATATTGCTGCCCGCGCCCGCGCGGTTGTCGACCACGACGGGCTGGCCCAGCTCCTTGCCCAGTTTTTCGGCGACCAGCCGTGCGGTCGAGTCGGTGCTGCCGCCCGCCGCGAAGGGGACCACCACGGTGACGGTCCGGCTGGGCCAGTGATCGGCATGCGCCGCGGCGCAACATAACAACGTGGCGGCCGCCAACGACCGCAGGATGGTGCAGGATTTCATGCTTGTCTCCTCGTTTTTTATATGTCGCGGCCACCTGGCGATGGCGGCGGTCCGCCGGGCGCGCCGGCGGAACAGGCCTGACGCTCAGCGCTGGCCGTCGCCCACCGAGATCTGGTCCGCCCGCAGGCCGCCCAGCCGCTCGTGCACGCGGCTGCCCGTGGACATCACCAGCGCATAGAGCAGTTCGTCGGGACGTGGACCATCGATGACGCCAACGTCCATGGACGTGAAATGGCTGCGCACGTAGCAGGCTTCGACGTGATGCATCGGGATGGGCAGCCGCGTCCCCGCGGCGGCCACCACCTTGGACGCCGGCACGATGGACTTGGCCGAGGGCAGGTTGGCGCGCATGGGCCAGCCGCCCGCTTCGTGCCAGATGGCGCCGTGCTCGAGTTCGCCGGCCAGGCCGACGATGGCGCCCTTGCCGTAGGCCTGGATCTGCCCGGCGCCGCCCAGCGCGGCCAGGAGTTCGGGGACCAGTTCCTTGGCCATCTCGCGGGCGCCCTGGCTCAGTTCGGACAGGTCCTCGACGTAGCGGCCGGCGTAGGGATTGTGGATGACCACCGCGATGGAGCCCATCCTGATGGGATCGGTTCGAGGCGGGCCGCCTTCGTGGTAAATGCTTTCGATGTTGAGCAGTTTCTTGCGGATCTTGATGATGGACATGGATACCTCGTGAAGGAAAACAGGGTCTCGGCTTCAGTTCGGCTCGGGGTCAGTCCGGCCTCGCACCGAACTGCGCGCCCGCCCATTGCTCGATGTGGCGGATGGGATAGACGTTGTCCTTGTCGCCGTCGCCCTGGCTGATGGCGAAGGCCAGGAACTGGCGGGCCGCCGGGTTGACCTGCATCGGCACGCCCAGCTTTTCGGCTTCGTCCAGGCACATCTTCACGTCCTTGTGCAGGAGGGCGGTCGTGAAGCGCAAGGGAAAGCTGCGATCGAGCACGCACTGCGGAATGCGTTCCAGCGTGGCGAAGGACCGTCCGCTGGACGCGTTGATCACGTCCAGCATGGTCCTGGCGTCCAGGCCCGCCTTGACCCCATAGACCAGCGCTTCGCAGCTGGCGATCATGCTGGTCGCGTAGAGCGTGTTGTTGATGATCTTCAGGGTCTGGCCCAGGGTAGGGTCGTCGCCCAGGTAGAAAATGTTCTTGCCGATCACGCGCAGCAGCGGCTCCACCGCGTGGAAGGCGGCCTCGGGGCCGGCGGCCATGACGGCCAGCGTGCCTTTTTCCGCGTTCGCGGTGCCGCCGCTCACGGGGGCACCCAGCAGCGCGATATTGCGGCGCCGCAGCAGCGAGTCGACCTCGCGCGTCGCCGAAGGCCCGGTCGTCGAAAGATCGACCACGATCCGTACGGCGCTGCCTTCGGCGACTTCGGCGGCCACGTCGGCCACGATGCCCGGCATGGGCAGGCACAGCAGCACGGTTTCGACTTGCGATGCAAGTTCGGCCGCGCTCGCCGCGACGATCGCGCCCTTGGCCACCAGCCGCTCGCGCGCCTCGGCGCTGCGGTCGTAGACCAGCAGCTCATGGCCCGCGCCCAGCAGCCGCGTGCCGAAATGGACGCCGATATTGCCGACGCCGATCAATCCGATTTTCATGATGCCCATGCCTCCTGGTGGAATCGTTCGACCAGGGATAGTGGCCCCGGTATCCCCAGGATTCTAGGAAGGGCGGGTACGGGCAGCGATTGCTGTTTGTGCGGTGGGGTATGCCTTAGGGTTAATCGATGGCGGCGCGGCGGGCCTCGTCCTCGGCCGCCTGCTCGATCAGCACTTCGATGAATCTGTCCGCATGGGTGCGGCCCGGATCGAACCGGGAACGCACGACGCTGGGCGTCAGCAGGATTTCCTCGGCCAGGGGCAGGACCTGCAGATCGCTCCAGGCCAGGCCTTCGACCGTGAACTCATCGACCATGGCGATGCCGGCCCCGGCGCGCACCAGCGCGCAGGCGCTGTCCGTCTGGTGGATATCGACGCGCGTCTTGATCGTGGCGCCCGCCTTGCGAAACGCCGCCGCGACCAATTGGCCGAAGGGTATTCCGGGATCGTGGGCGATGATCGGGTAACCGGCGAGGTCCTTGATGCCGACGCGATCCTGCCGTCCGAGCTCATGCCCGCGCGGGACGACGCACACCATGCGGCCCTGGGTGAAGGGCGACGCCACCAGATTGGCATGCTCCAGCGGCAGCACGGAAACCGCCAGGTCCACCTTGTTGCTGAGGATCTCCTGCGCCATATGGTTCAGGAGCGTCTCGTGAAAGTGGATGCGTATCCCGGGATGGCGCTTCAGGAAGCGGGTGATGGCGCGGGGCATCAGGCCCTTGCTCAAACAGGGACTGGCGGACACGCTCAGCATGCCCGAAGGGCCTTGCGCCAGGTTCTGCGAAAACTCGTCCACCTGCAATGCGTGCTGGTAGAAGTCTTCCACTTCGCGGAACAGGGCCTCGGCTTCCGGCGTCGGCACAAGCTTGCCCTTGACGCGATTGAACAGCGCCAGCCCCAGCGTCTGCTCGGTATGGGCCACGATACGGCTGATGGCCGGCTGCGACGTGAACAGTAGCCGGGACGCACCGTTGATGGAGCCGGTCAGCATGACGGCTCGAAAAACCTCCATTTGCCGCAGACGGAATTTCACCCGGCCTCCTGGTCGCGTCCTACGATGGCGAGCTCGATGTTAGCGCGCGGGCGCCAGCATGCCCGGGCGTGATCGAAGGATTCCAAAACATTATTTTCCCTTATCCTGGGACGCGCTTAAGGTGGGCTGTCCTGGCCGGGCTCCGCGGCCAGCTACAGCCACGCTTGTGCGTCATCATGATCGATCGCATCGAAATCATCGTCACCGAATTGCCCGTGCGGGTGCAGCGCATCTTCTCCAGCGGCAGCTGGGACACCGGTCCCGCCGGCCACATCCTGGGCAAGCCCGTGCTGGTGCGCATACACGATGACGGCGTGGTGGGCTGCGCGCAGATCCGGCCCATCAGTCCCGGACACTTCCTGGCGGACACCACCCAGAGCGTGGTGTCCACCATCAAGGACATCTATGGTCCGGCTTTGCTGGGCCGGCGGATCTTTGATATCGAAGGCATCAACGAGATGTTCGACATGCGCCTCGCGGGCAATCCGTCGGCCCGCGCGGTGCTGGACATCGCCTTGCACGACGCCATGGGGAAAGCGCTGGGCGTACCCGTGCACGATCTGCTGGGCGGCCGAAACCAGCCACGCATTCCACTGGAATGGTCGGTCAGCCTGGCCGAGGACCCTGCCGCGATCGTGGCCGAGGCCACGCGGGCGGTGCGGGAATTCGGCGTCAAGGTGCTGTGCCTGAAGGCGGCCGACCGGCGCGGCTGGCGCCAGGACGTCAGGCACTTCGAACTGGTGCGCCAAGCGGTCGGCGACGATGTCGTGATCGGGGTCGATCCCAATACAGGTTGGTCCTTGCCTGACGCATTGCGCGCGGTCGAGGCACTCAAGCGCTACGACCTGGGCTATATCGAGCAGCCGATCGCCCGCCGCGATCTGCAAGGCATGGCGGCGATCCGGCGCGCGGCCAATGGCATCCCGGTCATGGCCGACGAAGGACTGTTCACGCTGCAGGACGCCTACGCCCTGGCGGAAGCGCGCGCCGTGGACGCGCTATGCATCAAGCTCTACAAGGTCGGCGGCCTGACGCCCGCCAGGAAAATCGCCGCCGTCGCGGAGGCGGCCAACATCATGCTCAATTGCGGCGGCTTGGCGGTGCAATCGCAGCTGGAGGCCGCGGCCGCCGCGCACTTCTACGCCAGCGTCCCCGCGCGCCGCATGATGGGCGCGGGTGAATTCCTGTTCGGCCTGAATGCCACCGCCCCCGACCCGCTGGTGCCCGAGACCGATTTCGTCGTGCGCGACGGCCACGTCGATGTGCCGACAGGCCCCGGCCTGGGCGTGGTGATCGACGAGGCAGCCTTGCAAAAGCACACGCTGGCGCGCGAGGTGGTCGGCTGACGCCTGCTACCCGCGTATCAGCAGGTTTCCTTCGAACAGGCGCCGCTGGGTGCGGTAGAACCCGCCGCGCACCACGTGCAAGGCGCCGTCCCGCCGCGTCACCTGGGCGGCGACCTTCAGCACCCCCGATGGCATGCCCAGGCGCAGGTCGCCGTCCGCGTCGCCGCCACGGCGGCAAGCCTGATGCACGATGCTGCCCTCGATGCGCGCCGCGGCCGCCAGGCACATCGACACTCCCAGGGGCAGCGCCCGATGGGGCTGGCCATTGGATATCACCCGCGCCATGACGTCCACCTCGTCTCCGTCCACCGGCGTGCCGGACAAGGTCGCGAACGGCGCGGGCGGGGCCACGAAGCCGATGAAGGGAACGGCGGTCCGGGCCGTGGCCTCGGCTTCGTCGCGCGCCAGTCCCATGCGCAGGGATGCCGCCACGCGTATGGCCGCCAGGCGCGCCATCAGCGCCGTGTCTTCCTCGATGGCGGCCGGCGTTTCCTTGCCCGTCAGGCCCAGGTCCGCCGCGCGCAGGAATACGCAGGCATTGCTGGCGTCGACCAGCGACGCCTCGATGGCCTCCCGCCCGGGGATCTCCAGCCGGTCCATCACGTTGCCGGTGGGCAGCAGCGCGCCCGTGGAGGCGCCGCCCGGATCGAGGAAATCGAGGCGCACCGGCGCGCCGCGTCCGTCCACGCCGGGAATCTCCAGGTCGCCATCGACCGCCGCCGTGCCGTCCTCGAGCGCGAAATGCGAGACGATGATCTTGCCGGTGTTGGTATTGTGGATGCGCACGCTGGCCTGGTCGCCGGACGTCCGCACCAGGCCTTCGTCGACGGCGAACGGCCCGACGGCGGACGACATATTGCCGCACAGCGGCTGGAAGTCGACATGCGCCTGCCTGATCAGCACCTGGGCGAATGTGTAGTCCACGTCGGCATCGGCGCGTGTCGGCGGACCCATGACGCAGACCTTGGACAGCGAGGACAGGCCGCCGCCCATGCCATCCAGTTGTCGCCCGTAGGCGTCGGGGCTGCCCATCGCGCCCAGGAAGAGGGGGGCCCAGGCCGACTGCTCGGCGGGCAGGTCGCGCCGGTGCAGCATCAGGCCTTTGCTGGTGCCGCCTCGGACGAAGACCGCGGGTATCCTGCGTTGCTTCATGACGTTCCTGCCACGTTCGGGAGTTGGTGGATCAATCGACGCTGGCGCCGGCCGCCGCCACGGCGACGCGCCACTTGGCGATTTCCGCGCGCAGAAAGGCGGCGAATTCCGCGGGTGTACCGGCGACGACCTCGTTGCCCTGCGCCACCATGCGTCTGCGGAAATCGGCTTCGCTGGAAATGATCGCGACCTGGCGATTGAGCTTCTCGATGATGGCCGGCGCGGTGGCGGCGGGGGCAAGCAGGCCATACCAGGCTTCGGCGTCGTATCCGGACAGGCCCGATTCCGCCACTGTCGGCACATCGGGCAGCAGTGCCGATCGATGCGCGCCGGTGACGGCCAGCACCCGTACGCGGCCGTCGCGCAGCTGCGGCAGCACGGAAACCAATGCGCCCACGTAGACCTGGCAGCGGCCGGCCATCACGTCGTTCAGCGCGGCGATGGCGCCCTTGTACGGCACGTGCGTCATGTCCAGCCCCGCCATCCTGCAAAATATCTCGGGCGCCAGATGGTTCAGGGTGCCATTGCCCGCCGAGGCATAGCTGAGCTGGCCGGGACGGGCCCTGGCGTAGTCGATGAGCTCGCGCACCGTATGCACCGGCAGGTCGCGATTGACGACCAGCGCGTCGGCCACGCCGTTGACCAGGCTGATGGGAGCCAGGTCGCGTACGGTGTCATAAGGCAGCTTCTTGTACAAGGCGGGCGCGATAGCGAAACTGACGTCGGTCATCAGCAGCGTGTAGCCGTTGGGTTCCGCCTTGGCGACGTGCGCGGCGGCCAGGGTCGTGCCGGCGCCGGGGCGGTTCTCCACCACGACAGGCACGTTCCAGGCCTCCGTCATCTTGCGCCCCAGGTCGCGCGCCACGATGTCGGCACCGCCGCCGGGCGGATACACCACCACGATGGTGATCGGCTGGGAAGGATAGTCGCTACCCGAGGCGAGCGCCCGGCACGGCAGCGCCAGGCCGGCCAATGCGAGGCCGGCAAGTTCCCGCAACGCGCGCCGGCGGGCATTCATCCGGCGGCCCCGCCCGCGGCCGCACGGCGCCTGGCCACTTCCGACTTGACCCAGCCGGTGACGCCCCCCAGGGCGATGATTTCCTGGATGAAGGGAGGCATGGGTTCGGCCTGGTATTCCTTGCCGTCCAGGACCACCTTGCCGGTCTTGGTATCGACCTCGATGACCTGCGCCTCCGTGGCCACGGCCGCGACTTCCGGGCTGATCAGGATGGGTAGCCCCAGGTCGATCGCCATGCGGTAGAAGGTGCGCGAGAAGCTGGCTGCGACGATGCAGGCGATACCCAGTGCCTTCAGGCCGAACGGCGCCTGTTCGCGGCCGGAACCGCACCCGAAGTTCTTGCCGGCGACGATCACGTCACCCTCGTTGACGCGGGCGGCGAAGCCCGGGTCCACCTCCTCGAAAATATGCCTGGCCAGGTCGGCCGGATTCAACAGCGACAGATAGCGGCCGGGGACCATCACGTCCGTGTCGACGCTGTCGCCGAGTTTGTGCACCTTGCCCTTGAGTTGCATCGTCGTGCTCCTTGCCTATAGCGCGGCCGGATCCATGATTTCGCCGGCCACGGCGGTGGCGGCAGCGACATAGGAATTGCCCAGGTAGACCTGGGCGCCCGCATGCCCGGCGCGTCCCTTGAAATTGCGGTTGATGGTGGCGAAAGCCACTTCGCCATCGTCCAGCGCGCCGTTGTGGCCACCGAAACACGCGCCGCAGGTCGGCGTGCTGACCGCCGCGCCGGATTCGATGAATTGTTCGATCAGGCCTTCCTGCATGGCCTGCATATAGATCTTCTGCGTGGCGGGCACGATCATGGCGCGCGTGCCGCGCGCGATCTTGCGGCCCTTCAGGATGCTGGCGATCTGGCGCAGGTCCGTGATGGTGCCGTTGGCGCAATTGCCCATGTACACCTGGTCGACGTGCACCCCCTTGAGCTCGCCGACTTCCACCACGTTCTCCGGAGAGTAGGGCTTGGCCACCATGGGCCGCAGCCTGCCCAGGTCGATGTCGTGGCGCGATGCGTACTGCGCGCCGGGATCGGGATTGACCATGCGATAAGGGCGCTTGCAGGTCGCCGCGGCCCATTCCCTGGTGGCTTCGTCAGCGTCGAAGATGCCCGTCTTGGCACCGGCCTCCACCACCAGGTTGCAGACGGCCATGCGCTCGTCGATGTTCAGTTCGGCCAGCCCGGGGCCGCCGAACTCCATGGACTTGTACAAGGCGCCATCCACCCCGATGTCCTGCAGGATTTTCAGGATGATGTCCTTGCCGGTGATGTGCGGCGCCTTTTTACCGTGCAGGTTGAAGCGCATGGACTCCGGCACGCGGAACCAGGTCTCGTCCAGCACCATGATGGCCGCCATGCCGGACCAGCTCATGCCGGTGCCGAAGGCATTGAAGGCCCCGGCGGTGCCCGTATGCGAATCGCCGCCGCCGATCAGGTTGCCCGGGCCGATCAGGCCCAGCTCCGGCGCAAGCGTGTGTTCGATGCCACCCTTGCCGACGTCGTAGAAATGCTCGATACCCTTGTCCTGCGCGAAGCGGCGCATATCGCGCAGCATGCGTGCCCCGGCAGCGCTGGGGGCCGGCGCGAAATGGTCGCAGACCAGTACCACCTTGTCGGGCACGGCAACCTTGCCACCGCCCATGTTGGCAAAGTGGCGGAAGGCCACGGGCCCGTTGGCGTCGTTCAACAGCACCAGGTCGACACGGGCGCGCACCACATTGCCAGGTTCGACCTTGGTCTTGTCATCGATCGCATGCGCTTCCAGAATTTTTTCCGCGATAGTCTGCGCCATGGCGCTGTCTCCTTTCGTTGTTGCCGTGGCGCCGCGCTAGCCCCGTGCGTGCGCGGCATATCGGCCCGCGCTGCCGCCGGCGAGCCTGCCGAACACGGCGCCGCTGGTCAGGCCGCTGGCGCCGGGATAGTTGAAATAGAAGATGCCCCCGACCATCTCGCCGGCCGCGTAGAGCCCGCGGATCACTTCGTCACCGGTGTTCATGACCTCGCCGTCGTTGCTGATCTTCAGGCCGCCGAAGGTGAAGGTCACGCCACAGGTGATGGCGTAGGCCTGGAACGGCGGCTGGTCTATGGTCAGCGCCCAGTTGGACTTCGGCACGGGCAGGCCGCGCGTGCCCTTGCCGTCCTTGATGTTGGGATCGAATCTGACGCCGTCGTCGACCGCCGCGTTGTACTCGTGGATGGTCTTCAGGCAGGCGTCCGGATCGACGTCATCGAGCTTGCGCACCAGTTCTTCCAGGGTGTCGGCCTGCACCTTGGTGACGTGGCGGGTGCGGTATTCGTCCAGCAGCAGGTGGGTCACCTTGGCGTCGTAGATCTGCCAGGCGAACTGGCCCGGCTGTTCCAGGATCAGATGGCCATACTTGGCGTAGGTGTAGTTGCGGATGTCCGCGCCTTCGTCCAGGAAACGCTTGCCCTGGCCATTGACCATGATGCTGAAGGTGTAGCTGTGGCGTTGGAAGTGGGGCGTGATGTCCAGGTCGCCGAAGTCGGTGGCGTAGCGCTCCCAACCGACGGCGTGGCAACCCGACCAGTGGCCGTAGGGCTGCGCGCCGATCTTCAGCGCCATCGCCAGGCCGTCGCCCTGGTTGTAGCGGGTGCCACGCACCTTGGCCAGGTCCCAACCCTTGCCCAGGTAGCGCGTGCGCCACTCGGCATTGGCTTCGAAACCGCCGCAGGCCAGCACCACCGCGCGGGCGCGGATATCCACCATCCGCCCGTCGATGCGGGCGGTCACGCCGGAGACCCCATCCACGTCATGGATCAGGTCGCGCACCCAGGCGTCATAGACGATCCGTACGCCTTTCTTCGCGGCCGCCTTGTACAGGGCCTCGACCAGGCCCGGGCCGCCGCCCCAGGTGTTGAGCGGCGCGCCACCCCAGAACTTGAAACGCCCGTCGGTCTTGTAGGCCTGGCGACCGTAGTTCGGCTGGAACTTGACGCCTTGCGCCTTCATCCAGCGCATGGTCTCGTTGCTGCGCGTCACCAGGATTTCACAAAGGTCCGGATCGGTGCGGTGCTGCGTGATGCGCGCCATGTCGTCGAAGAAATCGCTGTCGGTATAGGAACCGAAGTCGCTGGACGCGATTTCTTCCGGCGTCAGGTCGTCGCACAGCGCGACGATATCGGCCTCGCCGTCGTAGGCGAAACGTACCTTGCCGTCCGTATAGGCACTGTTGCCCCCGCGCTGTTCGAGCGGCGCGCGTTCAAGCAACAGCACCGATGCGCCTTGTTCGGCGGCGGACAGGGCCGCGCACAGGGCCGCGTTGCCGCCGCCGACGATCACGACGTCGTGGATGATGGCTTCTGGACTCATGGATTCTGCCTGCTCGTTTGATGTTCCATCCGGTGCTTCCGTCCGGGGCTACTGTCCGGGGCTTCGGACCGGTATTTCGGGTAAGGGAAAGGGCGGCTAGCGCGCGACGATATGTCCCTGCGCGATCACCTTCGCCCACTTGTCGATCTCGCTGTCGATGTACTTCCTGAATTCCTGCGCGCCGCCGGCATCGGCCGGCTCTATGCCCAGGGCCACCAGTTCGTTCAGCAGCACCTTGTCCTGCAGGCAGGCGACCAGCGCCTTGGTGAGCTTGTCCTGGATGGACTTGGGCGTGCCCGCGGGTGCCACGATGCCGTACCAGGACGAGGCCTCGTAGCCCGGCACGCCGGCCTCGGCCACGGTCGGGACATCCGGCAAGGCGGGGCTGCGCTCGCGTGAACTGATCGCCAGCGGCACCACGCTTCCGTCCCTGGCGTGGCCGATGACGTCGGAAATGGCGCTGAAGGCGACGGGAACTTCACCGGCCATGACGGCGGTCGTCGCCGGCGCACCGCCTTTGTAGGGGATGTGGATCAGCTTGACGCCTGTCATGGAGATGAACAGCTCCATGGCCATGTGAGTGATGTTGCCGACGCCGCCGGAGCCGTAGTCGACCTTGCCCTCGTGCTGCCTGGCGTATTCGATGAGTTCCTTGACCGATTTCACGGGCGCCTTGGGATTGGCGATCAGCACCGAAGGCCCATAGCCGATCAGGGACAGTGGCGCGAAATCCTTGCGGATGTCGAAGGGCAGGGTGCGGAACAACGAAGGCATCGCCACCGTGGCGTTGGCCAGGTACAGCGTGTAGCCATCGGGATCCGAGCGGGCGACGTAGCCCGCGCCGATATTGCCGGACGCGCCAGGCTTGTTGTCGATCACCACGGACGTGCCCAGCACCCGCGACAGCTGTCTTCCGACCAGCCGCGCCACGACGTCCGTGGCGCCGCCCGGTTCGAATCCCGAAATCAGGTGGATGGGGCGGGAAGGGTAGTCGGTCGCCGATTCGGCCGCGGCGGTGGCGGGACCGTTCGTGAACAGACAGACCGCGATCGCCAGGGCGGAGCCGACCCGCCGCGGCCAAGGTATACCTGGCGCGTTGCGCATGTTTTGTCTCCTGTTTGCCGCCGTGTCCGGCAGGCAATATCGTTCTGGTACTACACCTTGCGCGTGCCAGCGGGCGGCACGATCGCGGCGCGGCATCGCGTTCTTGCCGCTGGAAGAACGGTAGCAAGCGCTGTGATTCCCCGCCAGAATATTGTGTTATGTTGGTATTCATAATTCTTATCCTGGAGACAGCGTCATCATGAAGTTGATCCAGCTGCGCTACGTCCTGGAAGTATTCCGGCACGGGAACCACATTTCCAATACGGCCGAAGCCCTGCATACCTCCCAGCCCGGTATCAGCAAGCACATCCAGATGCTGGAGGCGGAACTCGGTTTCGAGATCTTCACTCGTACGCGCAACCGTATTTCCGGGTTGACGGAGCCGGGCGAAGCGGTCATCGCCATCAGCCAGCGGGTGCTGAACGACATCGACAACCTGAAGCGCCTGCGCGAAGAGATCTCAGCGCGGGAAGGCGGCCCCCTGACGGTCGCGACGACGCACACGCAGGCACGCTACGTCCTGCCCAGGGTCATCGATCGCTTCCTGAAGGAACATCCGAAGGTCGAACTGCGCCTGCGGCAGGGCAACCCCACGCAGATATGCGAAATGGTCGCCTCGGGCGAAGCCGATATCTCGATCGGCACGGAAACCATGCACGAAGTCGCCGGCGTGGTGCAGCTGCCCTGTTTCCAGCTGGAACGCTGCATCCTGGTCAAGAAAGGGCATCCGCTGCTGAAGGTGCGCAAGCCCACGCTGCAGGACGTGGCCAAATACCCGATCATCACGCACGACCCGGCATTCAGCGGGCGTTGGAAGGTGATGGACGCCTTCAAGCAGGCCGGCATCGAACCCAATATCGTTTTCGGCGCGGTCGATGCCGACGTCAGCAAGACCTATGTGGAGCTCGGGCTGGGTATCGCGGTGATGACCGCGATCAGTTTCGACCGCGCCAAGGACACGGGGCTGCGGTCCATCGACGCCAGCCATCTGTTCCAGTCCAGCACCACGTCCGTGTCCCTGCGCGCGAACAGCTACCTGCGCAACTACACCTACGACTTCATCCGCCTGGTCGCGCCCGACATGACGCGAGCCAGGGTGGACGAGGCGCTGCACCGCACTGCTCATCCTTGAAGCAGGTCCGCGGCGATGCGCGCCGGCATGCCTCCTGTCGCGGACTGTTATGATTGCGGCCAATAAAAAATAGAAATCCTGGCCTGGAAGCGCTCGAAATCATGGATTGGGTACCGATAGTCTTCATCACCTTCAAGGTGCTCGTGTTCGGCACGGGCATGTTCTTCGCGATCAAGTGGCATCGCGACCAGGCGAAGAAAAAATAAGCGTCTAGCCCGGGGCCCGCGTTTTCGCGCGGCGTAAAGGGATATCGGCGAACCGCGCACCGCGGCGCAGGCGGATCGGGCCGTGATCGATATCGTCGGGGTCCAGCGTGGCCTCGCCCTGGGTGATGACGATATATCCCTGCCGCGCCATCCGCGCGGCAGTCTTCCTGACCGCCGGCATCAGGTCGCGCCACGCATCGCCATCGCCGCCCAATGCGCGCGCGGCGTCCGACGGGCAGATGGACGATGCCGCGGCCCTGCGCGTCAGCAGTTCCACGATGCAGTGTTCGATTTCGGAATCGGTCGCGGTCATCGTGGCAGCTTAGCGCGCCTTGCGCCTGGACGTACGGCCCGATCCGGACGCCGGTAGCCGGCCGCCAGTCCGCCTAGCTGTCCACCATCCCCAGGCGATAGTCCAGGTTGCGCACCAGTGAAGCGATGCGCGGGCCCAGCACCTGGCTGACATAGTGGTCGTCCGCCGCATCGATCTGGATGGTCACGCTCATCGCCAGCGGCATGCCGTTCGCGCGGTAGCGCAGGGGAACGGCGATCCCGCAGATGTTCGGCTGCCAGTCGCGCTTGACGACGACAAAGCCATCGCGCGCGATGTCCACATAGGCGGTTTCCAGCGCCGGCGAA
The DNA here is from genome assembly GCF_002119685.1 of Bordetella genomosp. 8. Taxonomy (NCBI): domain Bacteria; kingdom Pseudomonadati; phylum Pseudomonadota; class Betaproteobacteria; order Burkholderiales; family Alcaligenaceae; genus Bordetella; species Bordetella genomosp. 8. Next base: position 2,994,871 of record NZ_CP021108.1, read on the forward strand.
AAGCGTTCCCAGTCCGCCGGGTGCGCCTGCGCGTAGCAGCCGCAGATGAGTTTCCGTTCCTCGGGCGTGTGGGCATGCATCAAGGCGCGCCCCATGGCCGTGCGCAGCAGCGGCCGCGTCGAACCGATATCGGGCCGGGTACCGCTGGAATCGCGGTCTTCCACCGTTTCCACATAGACCACCTGCAAGCGGTCGCGCACGCCCAACGATACCGGCCCGCGCGCGAACCGGGCCAGTTCGACCATGTCGTGCGCGGCAAGCTGCCGCAGCGTCAGGTCCACCAGCAAGGGGTAGCCCAGGCTCAGGACGGCGGGTCCCAGCGAATACCTGCCCGTGCGCTCGTCACGCCGGAGCAGCCCCATCCCCACCAGCGTGAACGTCAGCCGGGTCACCGCGGGCCGGCTCAGTCCCAGGGCGTCCGCGATTTCCTTGTTGCCCAGGGAAGGCTGGGCGGGCGTGAACTGCCGCAAGACCTCCAGGCCGTTGAAGAGGGTGGACGCGAATTGGGGATGGGCAAGCAGGTCTTCGCGCGGTCCGAGCTCGTAATGCGGCGGCGTTTTGCGGTTCATGAAAGCCGGGGGAAATGAGGATTGACAGTATAGGGGCACGATATTTAAAGTGCCCGCACGATAAACGATCATCAATACCGATATTGTGAATTCAACTGACGAAGCGCGCAAGTCCACGGTAGCCCGCGAGCCCCGCGGCGCCAGGTTGTTTTCCTTCGCCGTGGTGGCCGACACGCACGTGAACGAAGACGAACACACCTGTGCGTCTCCATTCGCCACCAACGCCCGGGCCAACGCGCGGGCGCGCCATGTATTCCAGGACATCGCCCAACTGCCCACCACGCCGGATTTCGTCATCCACCTGGGCGACATCGTCCACCCTGTGCCGGGCCTGCCCGCGTTCGACGAGGCCGCGCGCAGGTTCAAGGAAATGGCGGCGGTGCTGCCCATGCCCCTGCATGTGGTGCCCGGCAATCACGACGTGGGCGACAAGCGGGTGGACTGGATGCCCGCCGACGTGGTCTGCGCCGAATACCTGGACAAGTACCGGGCGACGTTCGGCGATGACTATTACGCCGTCGACCAGGGGCCGGTGCGCTTCATTTACCTGAATGCCCTGTTGTTCAACTCGGGCTTGGCCGGGGAGGCGGAACAGATGGCGTGGCTGGACGAACAGCTCGCCACGGCCACGGGCCGGGTATTCATGTCGCTGCATTACCCGCCGTTTCTTCATCGGCGCGACGAAAAGGGCTCCTACGACAATATCGACGAACCAGGGCGCAGCTGGCTGCTGGAACGGATGGCGCACGAACGCGTGGAAGCCGTGTTCTGCGGGCATGTCCACAATTTCTGGTACGAGACGGTGGGCAACGCGGAGCTGTACATGCTGCCGTCCACGGCCTTCCTGCGCCACGACTTCTCGGAGTTCTATCGCGTGCCGCCCATGGACGAATACGGGCGGGGCGACGTCAACAAGTTCGGCTACTTCGTGGTCGACGTCTACGAGCATGGCCATGCGGCCCAGCTGGTGCGCACGCGGGGCCGCTCAGCCGAAGAGCGCGCCACGTCCGCGCGGGATACCGTGCCGCATGTGCTGACGCATACCAAGACGGCGAGCCCCCGCGGGATCGCCGCCGAGATGCGCCATCCCTGGGCCGAGGTGGTCGAGATCCCGTGCACCGGCGGCGTCCAGGAGTTCGGCCGCAAGCCGGCGCGCAACGACTATCCCCTGATGGCCATGTGGGAGATGGGCCTGCGCACGCTGAAAATCCCGCTGCAGGACCTGGCGGGAGAAGAGACCCTGCGCCGCGCCAGGATGATGAGCGACGTCGGTCATGGCTTCGTCATCACCTGCCTGGGCTGTCCCGACCCGCGATTGATTGAAGGCGCCGTGCGGGCAGGGGTCCACGTCGATGCGCTGGAAGTGAACCTGACGCAGGCGCGGCTGGCGCAGTCGGCCGACCGCTTGCGCGGGCTGCGTGGCGCCAGCGATGCGCAACTGATCTACGCCAAGATACGCGGCGTCGATGACGACAAGCATTTCGACGGCAAGCACTACAGCCATTTCGTGAATACCGGCATGCGCCCGGCCGAACTCGCCGGCGCCGCCTGGCTGCGGCAGTCCGTGGCGGCGGGGCTGATCGATGGATACACGGTGCGGCTGGATTGGGGCACGGATATCCACGCCGCGCACCGTTCGCTGTCCCGGCAGGCACGCGAGGACGGCTGCGTCATCTGGGGCGCGGTGAAGCTGGCGCACGAGCTGGCCAGCGCGAACGAGGACGACATGGCAATCGCCGCGCTCGTGGCGGACGCGTATATCGCCGCACGCATGGACGAAGGGGTGCGCTATGCCTTCGACACCTTCATGGACGTCGACCGTGGCTATTTTCCGCGCAACGGGTTCATCGATCGCCGCTATGACCCGCGTCTCGCGGCGCGCGTACTGGCGGGGCTGAACGCCTTGCTGCCGCATGGGCGTATCCATTCCGTCAATGTGACGGGCACGTCGTCCGGCGCGAAGCGCATCGATATGCGCATCGGCGACGAGGCTTATCACCTGGTCTCCGGCGCGCACGCGGCGGCCGAGGCTTTATCGAGCGGCCTGGCGCCGCGCCTGCGCACGATCGATCTCACAGAAGACGGCGGGGACGGGGCGGGGGAGACAGTACGGCTGATCCGGCCGTAGCGCGTTCCAGCGCGATCCAACCATTCCAAGGGGAAAAAAATGAAGTGGTTCAAACGCAATGCCGCCGCCTTGCTGGGCGTGCTGTCCGTCTGCACGGTGGGGGCGGCGACAGCCGAGCCCGTTGCCGCGCAGTTCCATCCCACGCAGCCGGTGCGCATGGTCGTCGCCTACGTCCCTGGCGGCGCCACAGATCTCATCGCGCGCATCATGAGCGAAAAGCTGGGCAAGCTGTGGAACCAGCAGGTGGTGGTGGAAAACCGCCCGGGCGCCAGTGGGATGATAGGCGCGGACAACGTGGTCAAGGCCAAGCCGGACGGCTACACCCTGCTGCTGGGCTACACGCCGGAGGTATCGATCAACAAGCTGGTCTACAACAAGATGATGTACGACCCCTTGACCGACCTGACGGCGATATCGCTGGTCGCCGAGGCGCCATTGATACTGGTCAGCGGACCGAAGCTTCCGGTGAAGAGCTTCAAGGAATTGCTCGCGCTCGGGAAACAGCCGGGCCAGCATCGATCCATCGCGTTCGGATCGCCCGGCACCGGCGGCCAACAGCATCTGGCGGGTGAGCTGCTGCGGGTGCGCACGGGCCTGGACATGCTCCACGTGCCCTACAAGGGAACGGGCGCGGCCGTCGCGGATCTGGTCGGTGGCCAGATCGACGTCTTCTTCGCGACCACGCCGCCCTTGCTGGGAAATATCCGGGCCGGCAAGCTGCATCCGCTGCTCGTGACCGGTCCCGCGCGGCAGCCGCTGCTGCCCGACACGCCGACCGTCGACGAACTCGGCTTGAAGGACTTTCACCTGAGCAACTGGTTCGGGGTGTTCGGCCCGGCGGGCATGGACAAGCAGGTGACGGCCGGTATCGCCGCGGACGTCGCGGCGGTGCTGAAGGATCCCGCCACGGTCAAGGCGATGGACGACAATGGCCTGACCATCCACTATCTGCCGCCCGATGGATTCAGGCAATTCATCGCCAAGGAAATGGATCTGTATACGGGCATCATCGCCGCCACGGGAGTGCCCAAGCAGTAGCGCTGTCTCATTTTCTGAGACGATGCGCGAAATCTGATCTGGCGCCTGGATACGGCGACCGGGAAAATGCGAGGCAGGGGCAAGGCTGTCATAAACATGCCCCATGACTCTATCCTGGGGAAAATCCATGCGTCTATCCGCTTCTTCCTGCGCGGCGGCCCTGTTGGCCGGCCTGTGCGCCTTCACGGCTCCGGCCCACGCCGATTTGCTCGACGACATCAATGCCCGCGGCGTCGTGCGGGTCGGCATCATGACCGACTATCCGCCTTTCGGCAGCGTGGACCAGCAGATGAAACCGCGCGGCTACGATATCGACATGTCGGCGCTGCTCGAAAAGGCCTGGCACGTGCGGGTCGAATTCGTGCCCGTGACCGCGCCCAACCGGGTGGCCACCCTGCAGACCGGCAAGGCCGACGTCATGTTGAACATCGGCCGCAGCGAAGAGCGCGCCAAGGCCGTGGATTTCACCCAGCCCTATGCGCCGTATTACATCGGCATCTACGGCAAGCCGGGCAGCCCCCCGATCCGCGGCGTGGCCGACCTGAAAGGCATGACCGTGGCGGTGACCAAGGGCGCCATCGAGGAACGCCTGCTGACGGAGCAGGCCAAGGACGCCAGGTTGTCGCGCTACGACGACAACGCGAGCACCATATCCGCCTTCTTCAGTGGCCAGGCCAACACCATGGCCATCGGGAACGTCATCGCCGTGGCCCTGCGGCAGAAGGGGTCGCCCCCGTTCGAGGAAAAACTCATCCTGCTGAACTCGCCGGTGCACGCCGCCGTGCCCAAGGGTGAAAAGCGCCTGCTGGACAAGATGAATGCCTTCCTGTCCAGCATCAAGGCGGACGGCAGCCTGAACGCAATATCGGAAAAGTGGATGGGGCAGCCGCTTTCGCCCGACCTGCTGCAGGCGGGCGCCAAATAACTGGTGCGCGGTTCAGGCGCGGGGCAGAAGACGCCGGCGAACGAAATCGGCGGCGCGCTGGCCCGTCATGACCTCGGACCACAAATCGTTGGCCAGTTGCCGGTGCAGCCGCAAGGCCTCGGCATCCTGCGAGATCGTGCCGATACCGCGCCAGACGTTCAACTGCGGGCCTACACGGAAAGGGCTGGTCAGGGAAAACGTGGTATCCGCCTGGCGAATAACGGAGAAACTCGTCGTGGGCAGCCGGTCGAAAAGTATTCCCACTTGCACGCCCATGGGCGGGGATTCCAGCAGTTGAGCCACATGTTCCAACTCATGGAGCACCAGTTTCCGATGGGCTTCCCGCACCGCCGGGCTGGCGTCCTCATCCCCCAGCCCCTGCTCGCTGAACTGGACGAGCTCGGGCAGCGACAGCACGTTGGTGATGGCGGGGCGGCGCTGCTGGTATTGCGCCTTGCGCAACTTGAGTATCGACATCAGGGCGTCGATGTCGGTACGCGCGCGTGCCGGCCGGCGTGTCGCCGCGGCGCGCGCGGCCAGCGCCTGCCGCAGCAGCGTGTCGTAGCCATCGGAGGTCAGCAGGTACACGATGGGGCCGAAGGCCACGAAGATATGCTCGGCGCGCGCCTCGATCTGGCGCAGCCGCTCGAAATACGCCAGCGCCGACGCCACGTACTCGACGCCGACGCCCAGCAGGGTTTCGAGCGGCACATCCAGCAGCCGCGCGACCCGCATCAGCACATCCAGCCGGCCTATGCCCTGCGCCTCCATGCGGTAGACGGACGCGCGCGACACATTCAGGCGTTCGCCCAGCGCGTCCGCGCTCAGTCCCGCGCCGATGCGATACGCGCGCAGGCGCATGCCGATTTCCGCCAACTTCGAATCCATGCTCCGCGATATTCCCTCGATGGCCCCCGGGTCGCGCCGGTCTCACCGGATGCGACAGGGCCGATTGCAAAGCTTATAGAGCACGCCATGTCGAAAGTAAATCCACATTCACACCAGGAGATCGCGCCATGGTGGATCTGATCATCGCCGGTGGCCATGCCGTCATCGGCGACGAGGTCGTGCAGGCCGACATCGCCGTCGACGCGGGGCGGATCGTCGCTGTCGGTGCCTTGACCGGACTGCCCGGTGCGCGCAAGGTCATCGATGCCGAAGGCCTGCACGTGTTGCCGGGCGCCATCGATTGCCACGTGCATTTCCGCGACCCGGGCTCGACCTACAAGGAAAACTGGCGGACGGGGTCCAGCGCCGCCGCGGCCGGCGGTGTGACGACCGTGATGGACATGCCCAATACGGATCCTCCGACCGCCAATCCCGAAGCCCTGGCCCGCAAGCGCGAACGGGCAGCGGCCTTGTCGCTGGTCGATTGGGGCCTGTATGGCGTGCTCGACAGCAGCAGCCTGCCGCATCTGGAAGCATTGGCCGGGGAAGGTATCGCCGGCTTCAAGTGCTTCATGACGGAAAACACCGGCGACCTGGAGTCGCCGGACGACGGCGTGGTCTATGAAGGCCTGGAGCGCCTGGCCCGGCTGGGGGTGCGTTGCTCGGTGCACGCCGAGAACGCCGCCATCATGCAGCATCGCCGGCGCCAGTTCATCGAAGCAGGGCGCACGGATGCCCGCGCGCACGAGGAATCCCGCCCGGAGGTCTGCGAGATCGAGGCGATCGGACGCGTCACGGCGCTCGCGCAAGCCGCGCGCGCGTCGGTGCATATCGCCCACGTGAGCTCCGCCGGCGGCGTGCAGGCCATACGGCATGCACTGGCGCAGGGCGTCGACATGACGGCGGAGACCTGTCCGCACTACCTGCTGTTCGGCCTGCCCGAGATCGACAGCCTGTCCGGAATGGTCAGGGTCAATCCCCCCATACGGGGTGGCGCGCACGCCGACGCGCTGTGGGCGGCGCTGCTGGACGGCACCATAGGCATGATCGCCACCGACCATGCGCCGCATACCGAGGAAGAAAAACGCAATCCGGATATCTGGCAATGCTGCCGCGGCATGATAGGGCTGGAAACGCAGATGCCCGTCATGCTGACCGAATCGCAACGCGGCCGGATGAGCCTGCCGGAATACGTGCGCTGGAGCGCGCTGGCCCCGGCGCGCGCCTGGGGGCTGTATCCGCGCAAAGGACATATCGGCGTCGGCGCCGATGCGGATTTCGCCATCGTCGATATGGACGGCGCGTATCGGATCGACCAGTCGGCGCTGCATTCGCTGAACCGCATTTCACCCTGGCACGGACGTTTCGTCACGGCGCGGCCGGTGCACACCCTGGTACGTGGAAACGTGGTGATGTGGGACCGCCGCGTGGTCGGCGAACCGGGCTGGGGAAGGGGAATCGCCCCCGACTGGGGCAGGCGGTCCCATGGATGAATCCGGGCCAGCGCTGCGGCGACTCTGCCAGTGGGCGGCCGCCACCGGGCCGGACGCCATTCCGGCCGACGTGGCCGAACGCGTCGCGCTGGTCGCCGCCGATACGATTGCCTGCGCGCTGGGCGCGGCCGACGATGCCGAGCTGTCGGCCTGGACTCGCGATGCCGGAAGTGGCGTGTCCACGGGCGGAAAGTCCGCCGGTGCCGTCTGGACCGGCGACGCGTCCAAGACTGGCTACTCCCCGCACGCCTGCACCGTCCTCGGCCGGCCAGACCTGCGCCTGCCGCCGGCCAGCGCCGCCGCGCGCAACGCGGTCGCGGCCAACTGGCTGCAACTGGACGAAGGCCATCATCACCTGATGTGCCATGCCGGCATCTATTGCGTGCCGGCTGCGCTGGCCGAATGCGAGGCCGCGGACCATGACCTGGGCCGTTTCCTGCACGCCATTGCCTTGGGCTACGAAATGACCTGCCGCATGGCGCGCGCCTGGACCTTCGGCGCCGCCCCGGCCCATCCGCATTCCCTGTGGAGCGGCCTGGGCGCGACCGCCACGGTCGGCATCCTGCGCGGGCTGAACGGCGATACCCTGCACCAGGCGCTGCTGCATGCCGCCACGCTGGCCGCGCCCAGGCCGTTCGCCATCGTCGCGGACGGCGGGCTCGCGGCCAATCTCTGGGTAGGCACCGGGGTCGAACAGGCGTTCGCCTGCGTCGCCCGGGCGCAAAGGGGGCTGCCGGCGCCCGATCGTGCGCTGGCGCGCTTGGGCGAAATGCTGGGCGCAAGCGCCGATGCCTCGGTCTACGCGGACGGTCTGGGCGACGCCTGGGCGGTCCGCCAGAACTATTTCAAGGTTCTCGCATGCGCCGGCCAAAGCCACGCCGCGCTGGAAGCCTTGCTGGAAGTACGTGCCGGCGTATCGGCGTGGGCACCGTACGTTTGCGATGAAACGGCCCATATCGAAGCCGAGGTGCACGACTTCGCGGTCGGCATGGCGCAACGTGACGTCCAGACCAGCCTGGCGGCGCGTTTTTCCATCCCGCACTTGCTCGCCGTGGCCTGGCTGCACGGCCGGACGGACGCCGACGCATTGGGGGCCGGCTTCCTGCACGACGCGCGCGTGGCCCGCCTGCGTCATGCCATACGGCTGCGCCCCTTGCAGCCGGCGCTGCCGCCGCCGCATCACCGCGCGGCGCGTGTGACGGTGACGGGCGCGGACACGACCACCCTCCAGGCATGCTGCCTGGCACCGCTGGGAAGCCAGGCACGCCCGCTGTCGGCCGCGGACATCGCGGGCAAGTGCGTGTCGCTGGCGCGCGGACATCATGTTGCTTTGCTGGATGCGTTATTGCATCCTGATCGGGCCAGTCACGCCGCACGCGCCATGACGATACGAAGCCTGGTGCAATCCGACGATTAGAACGTCGCCTGCGGCAATTGCCGCTTATCGAAGACCAGGTGCGCTTGCGCGTCCTCGGGAATGGGCGGCAGGCTGGCATCCCACGCCTGCCATGCCTCCATCAATTCCGCCAGTTTGCCCGGCTCGCGGTCGCGCAGGTTGGCCCGTTCCCGTTCATCCTTGGACAGATCGAACAGGTAGGGGATGCCTTCCACCTGGAGAAACTTCCAGTTGTCGCGGATCAGCGCACGTTGGTCACGATGCTTCATGCGCCAGCAAAGGTCGCGTTCGACGCGCGACCCGTGGCCGCGCAGCGACGGCAGCAAGGATATGCCATCCAGCGGGTAGCCCGGCGCCGCACCAACGCCGGCGGCATCCAGGAAGGTCGCGGTCCAGTCCATGGTCATGTGCGGCAGGTCGCTCAGTCCGCCACGAGGCAGGCCGTTCGGCCAGCTCGCCAGTACCGGTACCCGGATACCGCCTTCCAGCAGGTCCATCTTCTGGCCCACGAAAGGCCAGTTGTTGGAAAAGCGTTCGCCGCCGTTGTCGCTGGTGAAGACGATGAAGGTGTCTTCGAGGACGCCTTTCCTTTCCAGGGCGGAAACGATCCAGCCTATGCCTTCGTCCATGTGATGGATCATGCGCTGGTACGTACGTATCGAGCCGCCGTCCAGGTGCTTGCCTATGCCGGCAATGCGCCGGGATTCGTCGGCATCCTCGCGCGTCAGCCACGGCCAGTGCGGCGCGCTGTAGTGCAGGCTCAGGCAGAATGGCCGCGCGTCATCCGCGGCGTCGATGTAGTCGCAGGCGCGCCGGCTCAGCAGGTCGGTCAGATAGCCCTCGCGTTCGATGGGCTGGTCGTTCTCCCACAGGTCGGGCCGGCCGCGCGGATCGCAATGGGCGAAGTAATCGGATCCGCCCGCATGGAAGCCGAAGAAATAGTCGTATCCCGATTTCGTGGGACCGAAAAGCGGCGGGGGTCCCAGGTGCCATTTCCCTATCAAGGCGGTGTCGTACCCCGCCGCGCCCAGCAGGGAAGGGAAGGTCGGGTGTTCAGGCGGCAACCCCAGCACCTTGTCGTCACGCATCACCGTGGGCAGGGGCTCTTCGGCGCCGCCGCGCAGGCGGTATTGCCACCTGCCTGTGATCAGCGCGAAACGGGTGGGCGAGCAGACGGCGGAGTTCGAATAGCCGCGCGTGAAGCGCACGCCGCGTTGCGCCAACCGGTCCAGGTTCGGCGAAATATCCGCCGGCCTGTTGCGCTCGTCCATGGCCCCGGTGCAGCCGAGATCGGCATAACCCAGGTCGTCGGCCAGGATGAAGATGAAATTGGGGCGTCTGGATGAAGTCATTGCAAAGCTACTGCAGGACGATGTTCGCTTTCTTGGCGATCATGCGGGATTGTTCGATGCTGGCGCGGGCGAAGGCGGTGGGATCCTGGGCGTCCTTGCCGGGCGCATCCAGCCCGCTAGCCTTGAGCAGCGTCAGGATCTGCGGCGTTCGCAGCGCGTCGTCGACCGCCTGCCTGAATTTCAGGGTGATGGCATCCGGCGTACCGGCCGGCATCGCCGCGACGTACCACTGGGTCAGCTTGAAATCGGCGATGCCCGCTTCCTGGAAAGTCGGCACGTCGGGAAGCGAGGCGACCCGGTACGGCGAAGTCACCGCATAGGCGATCACCTTGCCGTCCAGCACCTGGGGCAGGACGGTGGACACGCCCAGGAAGCCCAGGTTGACCTGTCCGCCCATGACATTGGCCAGGGCCTGGGTGCCGCCCTTGTAGGGGACATGGACCATCTGCGCGCGCAGCGCCAGGTTGAACATCGCGCCGGCGATATGCTGGCCGGTGCCCACGCCGGAGCTCGCGTAGGTAAAGGTAGCGGGCGCCTTCTCGATGGCGGCCCTCAGCTGCTTGAAGTCGGCGGGGCCGTCCTTGCTCCCCACCATCACGACGGCGCCCTCGGCAAGCGTGGCGACGCCGATGAGCTTCTGGCCGATCTCCAGTCCGTCATCGTCCCGCAGGATGGGGCCGGGAACCGTGACCAGGGTGTAGCCGTCAGGCTTGGACCTGGCCACGGACGCAAGCGCGATCGCGCCCGCGGCGCCGGCCTTGTTTTCGACGACGACGTTCTGCTTCAGTGTCGCGCTGACCTGCTGGGCGATCGCGCGCGTGACGACATCCACCGACCCGCCGGCGCTGAAACCCACGACCCAGGTGATGGGTTTTTCGTCCGGCCACGCCGGCTCGGCTTGCGCTGTCGCCGCCGTGGCGGCCGCGGCCACCACCACGCAGGCAGGGATTAGCATTCTGGAAAGCTTCAATTTCGACCCCTTGGATTATTTGTATCTTCGTGACGCCAGGCTCAATCTTCCTGCCCGGGCGGCGTATTCGGAAAGGCGTTCACGCTGTCGTTGAACGCCTTGACCAATCTCAGCATGGGCCCCATGACCCAGGTATTGAACACCAGGACATCGGTTTCTTCCTTGGGATCGCGGGTGATGTTGAACAGGTAAGGCGACTCCAGCTTGCCTTTGCCTTCATTCACCTCGGGCTCCCAGTAGAAGTGCAGTTTCCAGTCGCGCCATTTGACGGCGCGCAGTTCCTGCTTGATATAGAAAGGAAAGCCTTCGCGCGCCGACTTGGGGTTGTCGTCCAGGCTCGTCAGGAACGGTAGCTGGTCGACACCGTCGATGGGACGGTCGGTCGGGACCTCGACGCCCGCCACCCTCGCCAGGGTGGTGAAGATATCCGTCACGTGCATGATCTCATTGCTGATCCTGCCGGGCCTGATCCTGCCCGGCCAGCGCGCGATGAAGGGCACGCGCAGGCTGCCTTCCATGGCGGTGTGATATGTGCCGCGCCACGGCCCGGCGGTACCGCGGTAAGGGGCCCGGAACTCGGGCCCGTTATCGCTGCAGAAAATGAACAGCGTGTCCTCCGCGACCCCCAGGCTATTCACCGCGTCGATGATCTGCCCGACGCGATGGTCCATTTCCATCATGGAATCGGCGAAGTCGCCGTTGCCCGACCTGCCGGCGAAGTCGGGATGGGGCAGGGTGGGGAAATGCAGGTGGATCAGGGGCAGATACAGGAAGAACGGGACGCCGCGCTCATGGTTGCCCTTCATGAACTCAACGGCGCGATCGATCAGCTCGGCGTCGATACCCCGGCGGGAATCCAGGTCGTAGACCTTGATCTGCTCCGATGGTGTTCCCGCCCGGCCCGCCATGATGTATGGAATGTCCGCCACCTCGGGATCGAACCCGACCGTCGAGGTGAATTGGCTTTCGTCGGTCGTGCGGGGTATGCCGAACCACTCGTCGAAACCGCGGTCCGAGGGATAGCGTCCGGGTATATCGCCCAGGTGCCATTTGCCATAGTGCGCGGTGGCGTAGCCCTGCTTCTTCAGCAACTGCGGCAAAGTGACTTCCCAGCGCGTCAACCCCTGCGGGAGACCGGGCGGCACGCTCTGCAGGCTTCCCGTCCTGATGGGATGGCGCCCCGTCATCAGCGCGGACCGGGTCGGCACGCAATCGCTTTCGACGTTGAAGTTCTGCAACAGCAGGCCCTGCCGGGCCAGGTCGTCGATGCGCGGCGTCGGCGCGCCGCGCAGCGCCCCGCCGCCGTAGCATCCCAATTCGCCCCAGCCGAGGTTGTCGGCCACGATCAATACGATATTCGGCGGCGCCAAGGTGATTCCCGTGATTGTTCTGGATACCGCGAAATATATGAGGGCAGGCGCAGTCGTCCATTCCCGGGCGTGCCGGATTCGATTCCCGGCGGGAATCAGCAGGCGTAATCGGCCCCAATTCGAAAGAACAACGTTTCGATATGCCGTTCTTTATCGTTTTGGATCTATTGCTCATGGATAGAATCGCTCGGTAAGCATCGGTCGGCATACAAGACCGGGGTACATCCGGAGCGGGCGGGAGACGAGTCAGCCGTCGATTTCAGGACTCTTCATCCATAACACGCACATGAGCAAAACCGCCCCATCCCGCGCGTCGCAGGCGCCGGCCAGTTACGCCCGTCGCGACCTGCTGGTCGCGGCACTGGCCTCGGTGGCCACCGTCGCGGCGCCGACATGGTCGACCGCCGCCTGGGCGGACGTGCCGGCCGCCGACGCCAGCAAGCGCTTTCTCGACCTGTCCAGCTTCCTGACCGGCAAGAGCGATCTCGATCCCGTCATCGCCCGCCGCACGCTGCAGGCCCTCATCGCCGGCGAGAAAGACTTCGAGCAACGCTACGCCGCGCTGGCGACGGCCTGCGAGGCGGCGCGCCAGGCCGGCACCTTGCCGGACATGGCCGCGTTCGACACATCCCCCGTCGGACAGGACGCCGCGCTGCACGCCACTGCCGTGGCGATCGTCAGCGCCTGGTACCTGGGGCGCGTGGGTAGCGGCCCCGGCACGCAACTGGTCGCCTATCGCGACGCGCTGATGTACCGGCCCACCGCCGGCATCACGACGATCCCGAGCTACCAGCTTGGCGGCTACGGCTATTGGGTGCCGAAGCCGGTCGTTTCCGCCGCCTGATTACCCTCCCGCTCGGCGCGCGCGGGTCCACGGGCCTGGCCGACGACGGGATTCCCACGAGAGTATTCATGTCTACAGAATTTGACGCCGACGTCATCGTCGTCGGCTCCGGTGTGTGCGGCAGCCTGGCCGCGCATCGTCTCGGCCAGGCCGGCAAGAGCGTGATCCTGCTGGAAGCGGGGCCGCGCGTGCCGCGCTGGAAAATCGTCGAGAAGTTCCGCAACACGCCCGTCAAGGGCAATCCCAACGGGCCTTATCCGGATACGGCCCACGCGCCCAAGTCGGACACCAAAGGCTATCTGGAAGAAACAGGCAAGACCGTAAACAATCCCAGCTATCTGCGCCTGGTGGGCGGCACCACCTGGCACTGGGCCGGCGCTTGCTATCGCTTCCTGCCCAACGACTTCAAGATGCAAACGCTGTACGGCGTCAGCCGCGACTGGCCGATCGGCTATGACGACCTGGAGCCGTACTACGCGCAGGCCGAAGTCGAGATGGGCGTGTCGGGCCCGGACGACGCCGACCAGAGCGCCACCGGCCGTCCCGGCACGTATCCGCCGCGCTCGACGCCGTATCCCATGAAGGCCCAGCCGCTGCCGTACATGCAGGCTCGCGCGGACGAGGTCCTCTCCGCGGCGGGATTTCGCGTCGTCAACGAGCCCACGGCACGCAATTCGCGCCCCTACGACGACCGGCCGACCTGCCAGGGCAACAACTCCTGCACGCCCGTGTGCCCGATCGGTGCGCTCTACAACGGCTCGGTACATGCCTACAAGTCCGAGGAAGTCGGCGTGAAGCTGATGACCGATGCCGTGGTCTATCAGGTGGAAGCCGACGGCGCGGGCAAGATCGTGGCGGTGCGCTACAAGTCGCCGGACGGCACGGACCACCGGCTGACGGCCCGCGCCTTCGTGCTGGCCGCCTATTCCATCGAAACCCCGCGCCTGCTCCTGATGTCCGGCATCGCGAACAGCTCGGACATGGTCGGCCGCAACCTGTCCTGCCAACCCGAATCCCACCAGAACTTCCTGACCAACGAGGCCTTGTGGCCGGGCCGCGGCCCCGTCCATCCCCAGACCTTCTTCACCGCGCGCGACGGCGAATTCCGTCGCGAACGGGCCGGCACCAAGCATGTGGTGGTGAACAACTCACCCAACCAGATGATCACCACGAACCTGCTGAAGAAGGGCATCATCGGGCCGCGCCTGGACGAAATGATCCGCGACCAGGCGGCGCGCATCATGGAATTGAGCACGCAGCACGAATACCCCGGCGAACCGTCGAACCGCGTCACGCTGAGCACGACGCGCAAGGATGCGCTGGGACTGCCCACGCCGGTGGTGCATTTCAACCGGGACAATCCGTACTTCCTGGCTGGTTTCGAGGATACGAAGCGCGTCTACAAGCGGGTGGCCGAATTGTTCGGCGCCACCGAGTACTCGCCCTTGACCTGGGTACACCCGCACACGCAGGGCACCACCATCATGGGCGCCGATCCGCGTACGTCCGTGGTGGATCCGCAGGGCCGTGCCCACGATCACCCCAATCTGTACATTGTCGGCCCCAACGTCATGACGACCACCGGGACGGTCAACCCCACGCTGACTGCGGCGGCGCTGGCCTTGCGCACCGCCGATGCCGTCCTGCATTCGATCTGAGGAAACGCCATGACCACGGTTTATCCATCGCCGCGCCGCGCTATCGGCGCGACCCTCGCGCTGGTGCTGGCGGGCGCGGCCTCCGCGGTGGCGGGCGCGGCCTCCGCGGTTTTCGCCGCCGGCCCGGCGGCCACCGCCCCGGACGAAACCACGCTCGTGCAACGAGGCGCCTACCTGGCCACCGCGGCGGATTGCGTCGCCTGCCATACGGCCGCCGGCGGCAAACCCTATGCGGGCGGCAATCCCATCGCGTCACCGGTCGGCACCATCTGGTCGACCAACATCACGCCGTCCAAGACGGCGGGCATCGGCAACTACACCGAGGAACAGTTCGCCCGCGCCTTGCGCGCCGGTGTGCGCGCCGATGGCGCCAATCTGTACCCGGCCATGCCGTACACGTCGTACACCAAAATCAGCGATGAAGACGTGCACGCGCTGTACGCCTTCTTCATGAAAGGCGTGGCGCCGGTCGACGCGGCGGTTCCGGAAACGAAGCTGCCATTCCCCTTCGACATCCGCGCGTCGATGAAGGGCTGGAACCTGCTGTTCAACAGCGACCGGCGTTTTGAACCGGTGGCAGGCAAAAGCGAACAGTGGCTGCGCGGCGCCTACCTGACGGAAGCGCTGGCGCATTGCGCGACCTGCCACACCCCGCGCAACGCGCTGATGGCGGAAGACGACAGTCGCGCCTTTGGCGGCGCGTCGCTGGGCAATTGGTACGCACCCAACATCAGCGGCGACCCTGTGCATGGCATCGGCGGCTGGAGCCAGGAGGACCTGGTTGCCTACCTGAAGACCGGCCACGCGCCGGGGCATGCCCTGGTCGCGGGCCCGATGGCCGAAGTCGTCGACCACAGCCTGAGCAAGCTGTCCGATGCGGACCTGAACGCCATTGCCGTGTACGTCAGGTCCGCGGCGCCGGTGGCCACGGGGTCGGCTGACAAGCCGGCTTATGCCTATGGCGTGCCGGCAAAGGACGAGGCCACGATACGCGGCGCGTCCATGGGACAGACGACGGGTGCCACCTTGTACAGCGGCAATTGCGCGTCCTGCCACCAGGCCAGCGGCACCGGAGCGGAGCAGGGCGGTCCGCCGTCCCTGCTGCATGTATCGGCCGTGGGCCGCGACGATCCCGGCAATCTCGTCATGGCCATCCTGGATGGGGTGTATCGCTCCAGTGGGAGCGCCCCTCGCCGCATGCCTGCCTTCGCGCACGAGTTGAGCGACCAGGACGTGGCCATGCTCGCGACCTATGTGCGCCAGACCTTCGGCAACCCGGCAGCCCCGGCGGTAACCGCCGCGCAGGTCCAGACCCTGCGCGCGCCTTCGCAGCCGGGACCGATCGTCAGCGAAGCGCGTATCGGCGTGGGCGTGGCGGCAGTCGTATTGCTGTTGCTGCTGGGTTGGTTGCTGGCCCGGCGGCGTCGCAAAGCCGCGGCCTGAAGCCGATGATTCCTGTCACGTCGCTCGAACCGGCGCGCAGTTCTGCTGTTGGAAGCAAGAAGCGCCGCCACCCGTCCCCGGGTGGCGGCATTCGCCATTTCTGGAAGATGCCATCATGAAAAGAACCAATCTCTCCATCAAGGCCCGTATCGCGCTCGTCATCAGTTTCCTGGCCCTGCTCCTCATCGTGGGCGGCGGCATGGGAATATGGGGTTTCGATTACGGCAATGACACGCAGCAGACGATGTACAAGCGCGAGCTTGCCGCGGCCATCGCGATTTCGCAGGCCGACATCTACAATGCGCGCGGCTTCCTGGCGATCTATCGCCTGGGGCTCACGCCGGAAAACCCCGGCGCGGATGAACAAGCCAAGCGCTCCCTGGGCTTGTTCAAGCAGTCGGAAAGCGCCTGGGCGGATTACCTGAAACTGGTCGATGGCGACGATCCCGAGGAAGTGCGGCTTGCGCGCGACCTTACCGCCAAGCGCGCGGCTTTCACGAGCAAGGGCTATCAAGCCATCGTGGATGCACACAATGCCCGCAACGCGGCGGGTGTCACCACCGCGTTCGGCAATATGCGGGACCTCTTCAACGGTGCCAGCGAAGCCTCGGCCGCCTTGCAGAAGTACCAGGCCCGACGCGCCGAGTCGCTCTACAACACCTCGGTGGGCGTCTTCAAGACCTTCGTGACCGTCACATGCGCCAGCCTGTTCCTGGTCGTGGTGATCTCGCTGCTGGTCTGGCGCTCCCTGCGGCAGGCCATCGTCGCGCCCATCGAGCAGGCGCTGCGTACCTTCCGCGCCATGGCCGTCGGCGATCTGACCACCCGCATCGTCATCAAGTCGCGCGACGAGATGGGCGAGATGCTGGGCGGCCTGCAAACCCTGCAGCAAAGCCTGGCCGACCTGATCAGGCAGGTGCGCCAGGGCGTCGACCAGATGGATACGGGGGCGCGCGAGATCGCGGCCGGCAACACGGATCTCAGCAGCCGCACCGAGGAACAGGCGGCGTCGCTGGAGCAAACCGCTTCGAGCATGGAAGAGCTGGCTTCGACCGTCAAGCAGAACGCGGACAATGCCAAACAGGCCAACCAGTTGTCCACCAGCAGCATGGATGTGGCGCGCCGCGGCGGCGTGGCGGTGGACGAGGTGGTCGGGACCATGCGCGAGATTTCCGTACGGTCCGCGAAGATCGCCGACATCGTCAGCGTCATCGACGGCATTGCCTTCCAGACCAACATCCTGGCCTTGAACGCGGCGGTGGAAGCCGCGCGGGCCGGTGAGCAGGGCAAGGGCTTCGCGGTGGTGGCCTCCGAAGTACGCGCGCTGGCGCAACGCAGCGCACAGGCCGCCAAGGAGATCAAGCAATTGATCGAGGATTCCGTCAACAAGGTCGGCATAGGCTCGGAACAGGTCGAGCGGGCGGGCGCCACCATGCAGGAGATAGTGGCGGCCGTGGGGCGCGTGACCGACATCATGGGCGAAATCGCCGCGGCTTCGTCGGAGCAGGCCGACGGCATCGAACAGGTGAACCGCGCGGTCAACCAGATGGACGAAGTCACCCAGCAGAACGCCGCCCTGGTCGAAGAAGCCGCCGCGGCGACGGCATCCCTGGAAAGCCAGGCCGCGGGGCTGAAAGCCGCCGTGGCGAAGTTCAAGCTCTCGTCGTCGGATGTGATCGAGGTCGATGCCGGCCGGCTCGGCGGCATGTCGCCCACATTGCTGGAGGCGACCGCCTGACAGCGTGATGCCACGTCATCAGCGATGTCGTGGTCGATCAGGCCGGAACACGTCAGCCGGCATCCGGTCCGGCCAGCAGCTCGCGCCAGCGCGGCAACCGCCCCTTGGCGTCCAGCTCCGCGTGCAGGGACGCACCCTTGCGGGCCAGCGCTTCCTGTATGTCGGCGATGGCGGTGGCAAGCTCCGGATTCATGCCGATTTCCGTCAACATGGCGGCCGCTTCCCGCATTTCCTCCGAGCGGCGCTGCCCGTGTTCGGACACGCGGCCGATCAGGTACGCTTCGTAGCCGTCATCCCAGCCGACGCTCGGGAAACTTGCGGCCATCGATGCCAGTACGCGGTCATCCACGCCGAAGTGGCGCGCGGCCAGCATGGACTGCACGCACATGGCTTCCATGCCCTTGATCATGATGCTGCGGCACAGCTTGATGGCGGAGGCCAGGCCGATGTCGTCGGCCACGGCTTCGGTGCGCATGCCCAATCCGTTGAGCCGCGTCGAAATGGCTCGCGCCGACGGTCCGCCCAGCAGCATGGGCACGCGCATCCCCTGCGGCGGCACGGGGGCCATGACCGCGGATTCGACGTAGTCCGCGCCATGTTGCCGGATCAGCGCGCTGTTCTGCTGCTTGACCTTGGGCGAAACGGAATTCAGGTCGATGAAAACCTGGCCCGGTTTCATCAGGGGAGCGGCGCTGGCCGCGACGGCGCCGGCCTGGCTGGCGGTCACGGCCGAGAACACCAGTTCGGCGTCCGCCAGGCAATCCGCCAGGGAAGCGGCCACGCGGGCGCCGCTGTTCTTCGCCCGGGTGGCGATCACTTCGCGTGTGGCCGGGTTCTCCAGCTTGATGTCGTAGATGGCGACGCGGCAGCCCTGCTCGGACAGGGCCTGGGCGAAGATGGGGCCGACTTCGCCGAAGCCTACGATGGCCACGGCGGGCGGGTTGTTGCGGTTGGGTGCTTGCATGCGGGGTGCTCCGTTGTGTCTTGAAGGATCGCGGCACCGCGTATCCCAAGGGTGTGATTGAGGAAATCAGGCGGGATCGCGCCCTGGCTCGCCAGGACGCGGGGCGTTGTCTATAGCGCGCGTCGATGGACCGCGCAGGCAGGCATCGAACTGCCTGCGATCGAACATGCCTTCCCACTTGGCCAACACCAGCACGGCGACGCTATTGCCGATGACGTTCACGGTGGACGTGGCGATGGCCAGGATACGGTCGATGCCGAAGAGCAGGCCGACACCGCTCAGGGGCAGGACGCGGGTCGATTGCAGCGTGGCGGTCAGCTTGACCAGCGCGCCCCCGGCGGCGCCGGCGCCGCCCTTGGACGTGACCAGCATGACGGCCAGCAGGGCCAGTTGCTGCGATAGCGGCAAGGGTGTGTCGGTGGCCTGCGCGATGAAGCCGATGCCGCAGGCCATGTAAAGGCAGGCGCCGTCGATGTTGAAGCTGTAGCCCGCCGGCAGCACGAAGCCGACGATAGCCTCGTCGCAGCCGGCCTGGCCGAGCTTGGAAACCAGCCGGGGAAAGGCGGCCTCGCTGGCGGCCGTCCCCATGGCGATGACGGCTTCGTCCTTGATCAGCGCCAGGATACGGAAGATCGAGAACCCGGCCAGCCCCGCCACCAGCCCCAGGACGACGAACACGAAGATCAGCGCGCTGGCGTAGTAGGTGAGGATATAGCGCAGGAGATAGAGCAGGGTGCTGCCGCCATAGCTGCCCACTGCCGACGCCATCGCGCCGAAGGCGCCCAAGGGCGACAGGCGCATGATGAACCCCAGCATCTTGAACACGACGGTCTGCGCCTCGCCGATCAGCTTCAGCGCGATCCAGTCGGGTTTGGCGGTCAGGCTCAACGCCGTCCCCGCCAGGAGCGAGACGAAGAGCACCGGAAGGATATCGCCGCTGACGAACGCGGAGACTAGCGTGTGCGGAATGATGGACAGCAGGAAGTGCGTCAGCGTGAAATCCGCCGAGGCTGCCTTGATCAGGCCCGCCGCATGCCCCGCGGATGCGTCCAGCGCGGCCGCATGCAGGCCATCGCCGGGCCGCAGGATGTTCACGACCGTGAAGCCCACCAGCATGGCGATCGTGCTGACCACCTCGAAGTAGAGCAGGGTCTTGATCCCCAGCCGGCCCAGCTTGCGGAAGTCCCTGATGTGCCCGATGCCATGCACCACGGTGCAGAAGATGATGGGGCCGAGCATCATCTTCAGCAAGGCGATGAAGGCCTCGCCCAGCGGCCGCATCTGCACCGCGCGCTGCGGGTCCAGCAGCCCGAACACGATCGCCACCGCGATGGCGATGAGGACCTGTACATATAGCTTCTTCAGTGTCTTCACTGACGGGCTCTCCAGGGAAAGGGGCGTGGCGGGATCGCGCTATTCCGGCTTGATGCCGGCCAGCTGGGCGGCCGCCTTGGACCGCGCGTATTCGGCGCGCAGGAACTCGGCGAAGCCAGCGGAAGTCCTTTCCGACGCGGTGGCTTCTTCCATGCCGGCATCGCGCAGTTTGTCGGCCACCGCGGGCATGGCGAGGCTTGCCGCCAGCGCGCCCTGCAGGCGATCCAGGGTCTCCTTGGGCGTCTTGGCCGGCGCGAGCAGGCCGACATAGCTGGAAGCGGTGAAGTCCTTGACCCCCGATTCGATCATCGTCGGGATCTCCGGCGCGATCGCCGATCGCCGGGTTGCCGCGACCGCGAGGATGCGCACCTTGCCCGCGCGATGCAGGGGCAGGGCGGTGGAGAGCTCCGTCATCGTGGCGTCCAGCGTGCCGCCCACGAGATCCGGTATCAGCGCGCCGCCGCCGCGATAGGGTACGTGCGCCAGGTTCACGCCGGCGGCGGCGTCCAGCCGCATCAGGGTCAGGTGGGTCGCGCTGCCCACGCCGGAGGTGCCGGTATTGATGCGACGCGTCTTGGAAAGCGCGAACAGTTCGGCCAGGGTATGGGCGGGCAGTCCGGGCGTGACGACCAGCACATGCGGCACGTAGCCCACCATCCCCACGGGCGCCAGGTCGCGCAGCGGATCGTAGGGCAGATGCAACTGGACGAAAGGGTTGACCGTCATCGGGCCATTGGAAGCCACCAGCAGGATATAGCCGTCGGGCGTGGCACGCACCACCATATCCGCCCCGATGCTGCCGCCGGCCCCCGGCTTGTTCTCCACCACCGCCGACACGCCCAGCGTCTGGGTCAGCCCGGCGCTGACCACGCGTGCCGTCGTGTCGACATTGCCGCCGGGGGCAAAGGGAACGATCAGGTGCAGGGGGCGGTCCGGAAAGCCGGCCGCGCGGGCAGCCGGCGCGAGCGCGGCGGCCAGCAGGCTGGCGCCACCCAGCGCGAATGCGCGTCGGGTCATCGTCATAGTGTCTCCTTTATGTCGTTATCGACGGGGCGCTCTTGCGACGCCCCGTTCGTGTGTTCCGCGTTCGTGTCAGGCGATCGACCGCTGCCTTTGGTTTTTACGAGACGCATCCATGAAGTCTCCTGTGTCGTGTTCTATTTGCGTCGAGTATCGGTCGCCTGGGGAACAAACGGGTTGCCTTGTACGGCGATCGCCGTTCTAATATTTTTATTTTGTGTTGCGGCACAGCATGGAATATCCCAATGGCGCGGACGGCGGATTGAGCCTGCATCATCTGCACGTGTTCACCTCGGTGGCCCAGGCTGGCGGCGTGCGCCGGTCCGCCGAAGCGCTGTTCCGGGCCTCTTCGGCGGTCACCCGCGCGGTGGGCAACCTGGAGCAAAGCCTGGGGGTGGCGCTGTTCGAGCGCAAGGCCACCGGCATGCTACTGACGGCCGCTGGCGAAGCGGTGCTGGAGCGTGCCCGGCGCATCGAAGCGGAACTGGACGCCGTGCGCGACGAAGCCCTGGCGCTGCGGCGCGGGCAGGGCGCGGCAAGCGGGGTCGCGGCCACGGCCGCGCTGTTCCATACGCGGCGGCTGACCAGCGCGGCCATGCTCGCCGACGTGCATCACATGTCCACCGTCGCGCATGCCTGCGGACTGACGCAGCCCGCCATCAGCGCGTCGCTTGCCAAGCTGGAAAAGAACCTGGCGCAGCGGCTGTTCCAGCGCACGGCGCGCGGCATGGTGCCCACGCCGGTGGGCGAGCGCTGGGTGATCCGCTTCAAGCGCGTATTGGCGGAGCTGCGCAATATCCAGGCCGATATGGCCGCCCTGGACGGCGCCCTGGAAGGCGTGGTGACCGTCGGCGCGCTGCCGATGATCCGCACCATCGTGCTGCCGGCGGCCATCGCCAACGTGCTGGCGCGCCATCCCAGGCTGCGCATCCGCACGCTGGAAAGCCCGTATGGAGACTTGTGCGCCCGGCTGCTGAGCGCAGAGGTCGACTTCATCCTGGGCGCGCTGCGGCCGCTGCACGATACTTCCCTGAGCACCCGGCTGCTGCTGCACGAGGATATCGTGTTGATCGCACGCGCCGGACATCCGCTGGCGCGGAGGCCCATCGGTTTCGACGATCTCGCCCGCTACCCCTGGGTGCTGTCGCGCGCTTCCACGCCGCTGCGCGACCAGCTCAACGAATTCTTCCGTCGCAAGGGTCAGCCGCTGCTGGTGCCTTCGGTGGAAACGGCGGACCTGGCCTTGCTACGCGGTCTGCTGCTGCATTCCGACATGCTGACGGCGCTTTCGGTCCACCAACTGCATTACGAGTTCCGGGCGGGCGGCCTGGTCACCTTGGATTTCGCCCTGGACGGCATGCGACGCGAGATCGGCGTGACGACACGCACCGGCGCGCAGCTGTCGCCCGGCGCGCGCGAGCTGCTGGACGAGATATCCCGCCTGGCCGTTACCATGGCGGTGGATGGCGCGCGTATCCCGCGCATATCGAAAACAAAATGAGGCGACATGAAGACCGTTCCACCCCCGCACTCCCACCCGAGCAAGCCGGCGTACGTCCTGCCGGCCGGCAGTTGCGATGCCCACGTGCACGTCTATGGACCTGTGGCGCGCTTTCCCTATGCGGCGGATCGCGCCTACGACCCGCCGGAGGCGCCCATCGAGCGCCTGCAGGCATTGCATCGCCTGCTGGGTGTCGAGCGCGCCGTCATCGTGCAGGCAACCGTGCACGGGACCGACAACGGGGCGATGCTGGACGCCATCTCGCGCGCGCCGGCGCGATATCGAGGCGTAGCGCTGGTGGCCCCCGATGTGTCCGACCAGGAACTGCGCCGGCTGCATGCCGGCGGCGTACGCGGTCTCCGCTACAACTTCATGCCGCACCTGGGCAAGTCGGCGGATCCGGAAGAGGTGAGGGCGATGGCGGCGCGCATCGCGCCGCTGGGTTGGCACATCCAGGTCCACGTCACCGCGGCGCATCTGCCGGCGATACGCGGCTTCCTGGAGTCGCTGCCGGTGCCTTTCGTCATCGACCATATGGGGCGCCCCATGGTGGAAGACGGACTGGACCAGCCGGCCTTGGCCTGCCTGCTGGATGTACTCGGACATGAACGTGCGTGGGTGAAGATCAGCGGTCCGGAACGCATATCGGCGCTGCTGTCCCGACAGGCCCGGCCGTATGCCGATGCGGTGCCCTTCGTGCAGCGCATTCTGCAGGCCGCACCCGGGCGCGTCGTCTGGGGTACAGATTGGCCGCATCCGAACGTGCGCGAAGTGCCGGACGATGGCAAGCTGGTGGACTTGTTGCCGTCGTACACGGATGACGCCGCCGTGCTGGAAAGCATACTGGTGGCGAATCCTTCACGGCTTTACTGGTACGACTGAACCTGGTCGGGGCGCCCGTCAAGCCCTGCGCGGGGTTTTCGCCGGGCGCTTGCGATCCAGGCGCAGGCGATACTGGAACTCGCCGCCCTTGAAATAAAGATGCTCGTAGTCCACGGGCCGAAGCGCATCGTCATACGTCAGGCGCTCGACGCGCAGGGCGGGCTGCTCTTTTTTCATGCCGAGCGCGCGAGTGACGGCCGCCGGCGCGGGGATCGCCTCGATACCCAGATCGGCGCTGCCCAGTGCGACGCCGCAGTCGTTTTCCAGGATAAGGAAGATGTCGCGCGTGACGAGATCCGCGCGTTGCAGCTTCTTTCCCAGTGCTTCGGGCAGGAAGGTGACTTCGTAGGACGTGGGTTTGCGGTTCAGCAGGCGCACGCGATGGATCTCGGCCACGATGCTGCCTTCGTCCAGCGCCAGTTTGGACGCCACCTGGGCGTTCGCCGCGACGAAGTCGAAGGACACGACGTGATTGACGATTTCCTGC
This sequence comes from Bordetella genomosp. 8, assembly GCF_002119685.1. Lineage (NCBI taxonomy): Bacteria > Pseudomonadati > Pseudomonadota > Betaproteobacteria > Burkholderiales > Alcaligenaceae > Bordetella > Bordetella genomosp. 8. The sequence goes on from NZ_CP021108.1 coordinate 3,018,911, forward strand.
TCGTCGCCCATGGCCTCCGCAAAGCCTTGCAATGACGTGATGTTCTGCACAGCCTTGGGCTGCGACACGAACGAGCCCTTCCCATGGACCTTGAATATCAGGCCTTCTTTCTGCAGGTCACCCAGGGCCTGGCGGATGGTGATGCGGCTGACCTCGAACATCTCCTGCAGTTCGCTTTCAGATGGTACCCGGCTGTGCGGCGGATACTGGCCGTTCAGGATGGCCGCGCGCAAGGTGTCCTTGATCTGTTGATAAAGCGGCACATGGGAATTTGCCCCAAGCGCGGAGTAGCTGTTCTGCAGATTCGATGGGCGGGCGGGCATACGGAATTCGGTGCTTGCAGGCTGGACCGCGGAATTGTATCCCCGTGCCTGCCGGGGTGGGCGAGTCCCGATTATGTCATAACTTGATATGCCGACATAGGACAAGAGTCGTTGACACTCGCCATAACACGTTATAACATGCAGAGACGATGACATGGGGACCCGGCGCGAGGCAGGGACGCATGCGCCGATTGGGAGATGACGTTGGGTACCTTGTTCGCCTTTCCGGCAGCGGCCGCCGCCGCCTATCTGTCGACGAACATCGATGGCTTTGCGCTGCTGATGGACTTCTCTGTCAACGAGCGCTATCGCGCGTCGGAAATCGCAGCGGGCCAGCTTGCCAGCGTGGGAATCCAGCTGGCGGCGTCCATCGCGATCATGAATCTCGGCGGCCTCGGCGACGCACCGTTCATCGGGCTGGCCGGAATCGTTCCCCTGGCGGCCGGACTCAGGCGTATCGTGGCCGGGCTCGGCGGCCGCGCTCTCGCGGAAGCGCCGCCTCGCGCACTTCGGCAACGGGTGTCGCACGGCGCAGTCGAACGGCTCGCGCTCGTCACGACCATCGCGACCTGCGGCGCCATCGATAACGTACTGGTTTATGCGGGGCTGTTCGTCGGACATGGCGCAGCCGACCTCGCATGCGCGTCGATGGTGTTCGCGGCGATGGCGCTGTCGTCGTGCGCGCTGGCGTTCATCGCGGCCCGCTCGCGCATTTCCCTGCGGGGATTGCGGACCGCGGCAACACGCATTGCACCGATCATGACGACGGCCGTCGGTGCGGCGCTGCTCATACGTTTCGGCACCTTCGAATGGATCTGGTCGCTGGCCTGAGGCGATGCACCAAGCCGAGACGGCGATGCACCACACAACGCCGCCCGGCACCGTTGTGGAGCGCGAGACGGCAGGGATGGCCGGGCAGTATCGGTGGAACAAGGGGAAATCGTATTGGCATGGGTTTTGCATGACTTCTCATTGCTTGTACTGACGAGTTATATCCACTGATGTTGTCACTGTCCGGCCTGCGCGGCGCATCGCACCGTTCATGCCGATCAATCACCAAGGTTGCGTCATGAGAATCAGAGATTGGATCGACCATGCGTCACGCAGTGCTTTACCCCTGGCCGCGGCGGCGGTGCTGACGTGCGCAGGCGCCGCGCACGCTGAAAACATCGATATCGGCATCGGGACGCAGGACACGACGACCAATACGGTCACTGGCGGCGTCGTCCTGAAGCAGCTCAACCTGCTGGACAAATTTTTGCCTCGCACGGGCAAGTACAAGGACGTTACCTACCGTGTGACGTGGCAGAACGCGACGTCCGGACCGCCCATCACCAACGGCATGGTCGCCGGAAACCTGCAGATCGGCATGATGGGGGACTATCCGCTGCTGGTGAACGGCGCCACGGGACATGCGACCGGCAACGATACGGAACTCGTCGCGGTGATTGCCTATAACGCGCACGGCGGCGGCAACGGGCTGGTCGTTCCGAAGGATTCTCCCTACTACGATCTCGAGGACCTGAAAGGCAAGCGCGTGTCGGTGCCGTTCGGCTCGGCGGCCCACGGCATGCTGCTGGCCGCCTTGCAGAGCCGCCACCTGCCGCCCGACTATTTCTCGCTCGCCAACCAGTCTCCCGAGGTCGGCAGCACCAGTATCCAGGAACATCGCATCGACGGCCATGCAGACTTCGTTCCCTTCGCGGAACTGCTGCCGTTTCGCGGCTACGCGCGCAAGATCTTCGACGGCGTGGAGACGGGCCAGCCGACCTTCCACGGGGTGGTCGTGCGCAAGGATTTCGGCCAGAAGTATCCCGAGGTTGTCGTCGCCTACATCAAGGCCTTGATGGCCGCCAACGAGTGGGTAAGGCAGAACCCCGTGCAGGCGGCGGAACGCATCCAGTCATGGACGAAGGTGGACAAGGAAGTCGTCTACATGTTCCTCGGACCTGGCGGCATCCATACCCTGGATCCGACCATCAAGCCGAGATGGGTGGACGCGTTGAAGCAGGACTACGCCGTGCTCAAGAAGCTGAACATGGTGAAAGACCTGGACATCGACAAATGGGTCAATGATTCCTTCGTGCGGCAGGCCTTCAAGGAGTCGGGCCTGGATTACGACAAGCAGCTGGCCAGTCTCGGCAACTACGCGATGCAGGGCAGGGACCCTGTGTGCGATACCGACGTCACCGACCCAACGCAGGCGGGACAGATCTGGATGCAAGGCGAATCCATGGTCTCGTTCAGTACGCCCGCATGCACCTTGCGCGGCGTGAACCAGTATCGCGCCCAGGGCAAGAAGCTGGACGCCGTCTATCTGACCGATAGGGCCCTGGGTATCAAGGTCTTCGCGAGCGACGCCTTCTACACGCAGGGTGGGAGCGATGCGGGCCGGCCACTCATCGAGGCCTATCTGCTGAAGCGCGACGCCGAGGCCAGCGCACGGAAATCGCATGCCAAGGTCATCGACTACGAGCAGGCGCTGCAAGCGGTAGGCGCGGGGGGGAACTGAAATGGCGCACTCCTTCGACATGGACGTCCGCGACGACATCCAATCTTCGGCCAATGCCGCCGTGTCTTCGCCGGTCCCATCCGAGCCGCAAACGTCCGGCCACGCCGGTGCGCAGACGCCGGTCCGCGGGCTCCGGGAGCGCCTCCGCACCGCGCCGGTGGCACCGGGTGCGGTAGCCGTAGCGGCCAGGACGCGGACTATCGCCGTCAGGCTGTTGTTTCCCGCCGTCTCCATCGGGATCCTGCTGCTAGTGTGGTACCTGGGTACGCGCTACCGCGTGGAATTCTATGTGCGCTTCAAGAACGTCCCGACGCCCATGGAGGTCCTGCGGGAAGCCGCGAACGTCGTGGGGACGAACGCATACGCGGTCAACGTACTGAACAGCCTGCGGCGCATTCTGGTCGGATTCGTCATCGCAATGGTGTCCGGCGTGGGCCTGGGCCTGCTGATAGGCCGCTACGGCGCCATCCGGCGGCTTTTCATGCCGGGCCTGGAGGTGCTGCGGCCCATCCCGGCGATCGCCTGGGTGCCGATGTCCATCATGCTGTGGCCGACGACCGAATCGTCCATCGCGTTCATCACCTTCATCGGCGCCTTCTACCCGATCCTGCTGAACACGGTGGACGGCGTGGAGTCGCTCGACGGTGTATTGCTGCGTGCAGGCCGGTGCCTGGGCGCCAGCGAGGCCAGGCTGTTCTGGTACGTGATCCTGCCGGGCGTCATGCCGAACATCTTCACCGGCCTGGCCGTGGGCATGGGCGTTGCCTGGGTGTCGCTGATCGCCGCGGAAATGATCTCCGGCCAGTACGGCGTGGGCTACTACACATGGGAAGCCTATTCGCTCGTCAACTACCCGGCCATCGTGCTGGGCATGATCACCATCGGCGCGCTGGGCCTGCTTTGCAGCGGCGCCATCAGGCTGGTCGGACGCGCCTTGATGCCATGGCTTGCATACGCCAAGGGAGCCCGCAAATGAACCAGCCTGACAAGGGCAGTATCGAGTGCCGCGACATCGCGGTGGTATTCGGATCGGGCGACGCGCGAACCGAAGCCGTCCGCGACGTGTCGCTGACGGTCGCGCCGCACGAGTTCGTGTCGCTGATCGGTCCTTCGGGATGCGGAAAGTCCACGTTGTTGAGCATCGTCGCCGGCTTCACCCAGCCCACGCGCGGCGTTGCCACGCTGGACGGCGTCAGGATCAGGAAACCGGGCGCGGAGCGCGGCGTGGTTTTCCAGCAGTATTCGCTGTTCCCATGGCTGCGCGTGCGCCAGAACGTGGAGTTCGGCCTGAAGATGGCTGGCGTTCACCGCAGCCGCCGCGAGGCCACGGCGCGCACGCTGCTGGGCCTGGCCGGATTGCTGGCGTTCGAGAACCATTACCCGGACCAGCTGTCGGGCGGCATGAAGCAACGTATCGGCATCGTCCGCGCCCTGGCGGCCAACCCGCGGGTATTGCTCATGGACGAGCCGTTCGGCGCGCTGGACACGCAGACGCGCACCGTCATGCAGGAGATCCTGACCAATATGTGGCAGCGATTCCGCCTGTCCGTGCTTTTCATCACGCACGACATCGAGGAAGCCGTCTTCCTGTCGGACCGCATTTACGTGATGACGGCGCGGCCGGGCCGCATCAAGGCGGAGATCGCCGTGCCCTTGCCACGGCCGCGCACGGCCGAGATGTTCGACACGCCCGAGTTCGTCGCGCTGGTGCATCGGCTCAAGGGCTTGATACGCGAGGAATCGCTGGCCGCGATGGGGCCCGAGCTGAAAGCGGGCGGCATCGAAGGCTTCAGCATGGAAATGGGCCCGAACGGCGTCAACGAGATGCTGTAGGCCGCGCGTCAGGAATGAACCAGTTTCCCTACCGAGAGCAAGCGAAGGCTCTCACCTTCAATGGAGTTTTACCATGAGCAAGAAACCAAACATCCTGTTCTTTCACGTCGACAATCTCGGCATGGGCGAACTCGGGTGCTATGGCGGCGGGAAACTGCGCGGCGCGGACACCAAGCGCATCGACGCGTTCTGCAAGGAGGGCACCAAACTGACCCATTACGTGGTGGAGCCGCAGTGCACGCCGACGCGTTCCGCGCTGATGACCGGCCGCTACCCGATCCGCTCGGGCAACCATACGATCGCGCTGGGCGGCAACGGCGGCGGGCTGGTGACCTGGGAAGTCACCATCGCCGAATTGCTGGCCAAGGGCGGATACAAGTCGTCGTGCCTGGGCAAATGGCACATTGGCGCGGAAGAGGGCCGCTTTCCCACCGATCATGGGTTCGACGAATGGTACGGGCCGCTGCGCACGTACGACGAATGCATGTGGCTGGAAGACCCGCACTACGTGCCCGAGCGTGACGGCTATTCGCACATGCACGAAGGCTTCAAGGGGAAGGGCACCCGCGCCCTGCTGGACGAGCAGCTGACGATGGAAACCAAGAAGACCTGCGACCTGGAATACCAACGGCGCGGCATCGATTTCATGCAGCGCTGCGTGCGTGACGATGAACCGTTCTTCCTGTATTTCAATCACTCGCTGATGCACTTCCCGATGTCGCCGCGCGACGAGTTCGTCGGCAAGAGCACCAACGGCGACTGGGGCGATTGCCTGTTGATGCTGGATCACGACTTCGGCGTGCTCCTGGACGAACTGGACCGCCTGGGCGTGGCGGACGACACCATCGTCATCCTGTGCGGCGACAATGGCGCCGAGGACCATCTTGCCGGTCGCGGGACCGGTGGGTTCTTCGACGGATCGTATTTCAGTTCGGCGGAAGGCGGCATCCGCACGCCGCTGCTGGCGCGCTGGCCCGGCCGCATTCCCGCCGGCGTCGAAAGCAATGAAATGGTGCACGTCACGGATATGTTCACGACGCTGCTGAAATTCGCCGGCAGCGACGTTCCGAAGGACCGCATCGTCGATGGCAGGGACCAGACGGCGTTCTTCCTGGGCGAGCAGCAGGAATCCAACCGCGACCATTGCATGGTCTGGCTGAAGGACGAACTGCACGCCGTGAAATGGAAGGACTTCAAGATCAACTTCAAGCGCCAGCAACATTTCCACGACCCGGAACTGCCGCTCGGTTTCGCGCGCATCACCCACCTGCAGGAGGATCCGAAGGAGCGCGAGGCCGTCAACCAGCGCTACGTGCGCTGGTGGGTCATGCAGCATGCCCATCGCGTCGTGCGGGAGTTCGAGGATAGCGTCAAGCGCGAGGAGCTGATTCCCCCGGGTTCGGCGTTGGATTTCGTGCCCAAATCGGAAATGCGGAGCTAAAGCCATGGACGCGCCTATGACCGGCTCTTCCGTCCAGAAACGTGCTTGCTGCTGCGCGTCGGGCCAGGGCAAACCGCAGGCCCCCGCGACGCAAGCGCCTGCCGCCGAAGGCATGGTATGGATAGGCGGGCGCGATTTCACGATGGGGTCCGACGTCTTCTATCGGGAAGAGCGTCCGGCACGGCGCGTTACCGCCCCCGACTTCTGGATGGATGTCCATCCCGTGACGAACGAGCAGTTCCGGGCGTTCGTCGACGCCACGGGTTATCGCACGCTGGCCGAGCGGGCGCCCGATCCCGCGCTATATCCGGACGCGGATCCCGAGCTGCTGGTTCCCGGCTCGCTGGTGTTCACGCAACCGGCCGCGCCTGTCCCGCTGCGCGACCATCGCCTGTGGTGGGCCTACGTGCCAGGCGCGAGCTGGCGCCATCCCCAGGGTCCGGACAGCGACCTGGCGGGCCTGGAGGACCATCCCGTGGTCCACGTGTCCTTCGACGATGCGAGCGCGTATGCGGCATGGGCAGGCAAGTCGCTGCCCACCGAGATCGAATGGGAGTTCGCCGCTCGCGGCGGCCTCGAAGGCGCCGCGTATCCCTGGGGAGATGAATTCGCCCCGGACGGGCGGCACATGGCGAATACCTGGCAGGGAGAGTTTCCGTGGCAGAATTCGGCCGCCGATGGCTACGAACGGACGTCGCCGGTGAAGTCTTTTCCAGCCAACGGGTATGGGCTGTTCGATGTGGCGGGCAATGTCTGGGAGTGGACGACGACCCCGTACGGCAGCCCGCCCGGCGTGGCGCCGGCGAAGTCCTGCTGCATACCGGCCTCCGCGTCGAGCGATCCCGCCGCCCGCCTGGTGGTCAAGGGCGGATCCCATCTGTGCGCGCCCAGCTACTGCCTGCGCTTCCGGCCGGCGGCGCGCCAGGGACAGACGCTGGACACGTCCACCAGCCATATCGGTTTTCGCTGCATCCTGCGGCCATGAGATGCATCGCGGCCACGGCGGACACGCCTGGCCGCCGGCCGGGGAAGTGGGCCGGGATGCGTGGCCGCGGTATGCGCCTTGCAGTCTTTTCACCTTACGAGTGCTGTGCCATGACGATTCCCATTGAAGGGAGCAATACCTTGCCGGACCAGCCCGGCAACTCGCTGGCCCCGCCGCGAACCAGTTTCACGCGGGAGATCCTTGCTGGCGTGGTCACGAGTCTTGCGTTGATCCCCGAAGTCATCTCGTTTTCGTTCATCTCCGGCGTGGAGCCGCGCGCCGCGTTGTTCGCCTCGGTCGTGCTGCTGGTGATCACATCCCTGTTCGGCGGGCGTCCGGCGATGGTCACCGCCGCTGCCGGTTCGGTCGCGCTGGTCATCGGCCCGATGGTAAACGCGCATGGCGCCGGCTACATCCTGCCCGCGGTCCTGCTGGCCGGGCTGATCCAGGTGGCCTTCGGCTTGCTGGGGCTGGCGCGGATCGCACGCTTCATTCCTCGCTCGGTGATGCTGGGCTTCGTCAATGCCTTGGGCATCCTCATTTTCTGTGCCCAGGTACCCCATATCGTCGACAAGCCCGGGCCGGTCTACGTGTTGTTTGCCGTCACGGTGCTGATCGTGCTGATCGCGCCGCGCTTCAGCCGCGTCGTTCCATCGCCGCTGATCGCGATCGTCGTGGCGACCGGGCTGGCCATTTCCCTGAACTGGAGCGTGCCCACGGTCGGAACGGGCGATTCCGCCGGCGGCGGATTGCCGGGATTGACGGCCTGGACGGTTCCCTTCGATCTGCAGACCTTGAAAATCGTATGGCAGACCTCGCTGAGCGTGGCCTTCGTGGGCCTGCTCGAAACCCTGCTGACCGCGAAACTGGTCGACGAGATGACCGACAGCCGTTCGCGCAAGTCACGGGAATCGTGGGCCCTTGGGCTGGGCAACCTTTGCGCGGGCGTGTTCGGCGGTATCGCCGGTTGCGCCATGATCGGCCAGACGGTGGTCAATGTCGGCATCGGCGGCGCGCGTACCCGTATTTCCACCCTGGCGGCCGCCGGCACGCTGCTGTTGCTGATCACCGTGTTGAGCGCCGTGATGGCACGCATTCCCATGGTGGCCCTGGCCGCCGTCATGATGGTGGTGGCCGTGAAGACCGTGGACTGGCACAGCGTGCGGCCGGCCACGCTCAGGCGTATGCCGTGGATGGAAACGTCGGTGATGGCGCTGTCCATCGGCCTCACCGTGTATACGGGCAACCTGGCCCTGGGTGTGGTCGGCGGCGTGCTGCTGGCGACCGTATTGTTCGCGCGCCGCGCGGCGCACGTGATCCGCACGACGCGCACGGTCAGCGCGGATGGCGGCAGCGTGTGCTACGAGGTCCACGGCCCGCTGTTTTTCGGCAGCAGCAACGACCTGGTGGAACGCTTCCTGTACGCGGCCGATCCGCGCGACGTGACGATAGACTTCTCCAAGTCGCAAATCCTGGACGCATCGACCGTCGCCGCGCTCGATTCGGTCGAAGTGAAGTACCGGCAGCACGGCACGGCCGTGCGCTTTACGGGCCTGGACGAGACCAGCCAGGCTTTCCATGCCAGGCTCAGCGGCAAGCTGAACGTCAGTTGACACCTCGCGCCATCCGCTTTCCGGGGCGATCGCCCCGAGCACTGCGCCTAGGGTTATCCCTGCTCAAGAAATAAATATATTTACGATATCTTGGCGGTTTGTATCGAACTCGATGCAGGCGAGCGCGCGTCCGTGCCCGCCGGCCTTCTACAAACGACAAGGGGTAGACCATGCAGCGCCGTGAATTCTTGAAGTCGTCGGCCATCGCGGCCATGGGTATGACCGCCGTCGGGCGGTTTTCGCTGGCCCAGGCCCAGTCGACCGGCACGCTGGCCGAGATGACCTGGGGCGGGCTCTGGGGCAACGGGATGGCGCAGTACATCGACGGGCCGTTCGCCAAGCAGACGGGCTGGACGATCACGCAGGACCGCGGCCCCACGCCCATCGAGCGCGTGACCAAGCTGAAGATCAACCTGTCGAACCAACCCTACGACCTGGTGCAGCTGCATGACGGCGTGGTGCCCCTGGCGGAATCGCAAGGCGTGCTCGAAACGCTGGATCCCGCTTCGCCCAACCTGACTTTCCTGAAAGCCATTCCGGACCGCTTCAAGCGCCCGGGCTGGGTCGCGATGATCTATTCGGCGCTGGGTATCGTCTACAACCCGAAGGAAGTGAAGAACCCGCCGAAGAGCTACGCCGACCTGTGGAACCCTGAGTTCAAGGGGCGTATCGTGCTCCCGGAGATCACGCATTCGATCGGCCCCTACATCATTCCGATCGGCGCCATGGCGGCGGGCAAGGACCAGAAGGACGAGAAGGCAGGCTTCGACATGCTGCGCAAGATGGTCAAGCTGGATCCGATCTGGGCCAAGGACACGGACACGATCATGAGCTCGCTCCAGACCGGAGAAGCCGTGGTCGGCCTGCTGTACAAGTCGCAAACCTATACGGTGCGCGAGAAGGGCGGCCAGGCGGAGTGGGTATTCCCCGCGGAAGGTGCGATTTCCTACCTGGCCGGCACCGGCATCGCGAAGGGGTCGAAGCACAAGGACCTGGCGGAGAAGTACATCAACATGACGCTGGACCCCGAGTACCAGACCTGGGTGGCCAAGGTGTTCAACTACGCGGGCACCAACCCGGCCATGCTGAAGCTGCTGCCGCCGGAACTGCAGGAGCGCGTGCAGTTCACCGATGCGCAGGTGTCGCGCATCATCGACCTGGACCAGGCGTTCATTTCCGCGCGGCGCGGGGATTGGACAGACCAGTGGAATCGCATCATCAACGGCGCCTGATTTTTCATGGCGTCGCAACTTTCATGGTCGCCGCACGGTGACGCGCTGGGCATTGCCGTGCTCGCGCATCGCGCCGCCGCGAGCGGCCACGCCATACACCTGACCCCGGATGGCTATGCGGGGCCCGACACCCTGGCCGCGGCCGCGCGGCGGGCGGGCTTGCCCGCCCAGGCCATCCAGGCCGCCGGCGCGGCACCCGGGCCGGCCAAGTCCGGCCTGCGCGTGCCCCGCATCGTGCTGTACTGCGGCGCGGCCATCGGCTATCCCTATTACGCGTACTACTCGCATTGCCTGTGGAGCCTGGGCCTGCCTTACCGGCGCGCGACCGCGGCCGACATCGCGGGCGGCATGCTGGAAAGCGCGGACCTCCTGATCCTGCCGGGCGGGTTCGCCACCTGGGGGCTGGACCGCATCGAAAACGAACCGGGCGTCGACCAGGCGATCCGCGCCTTCCTGGCGCGCGGCGGCGCGGGCATCGGCTCTTGCGGCGGGGCCTATTATTTTTCGCAAGGGCGACCGCACTGGCTGGGCAAGCTCGACGCGAAGCCGCGCTACACGCATGAATACCTGCTGACCGGCGCCGGCCTGTTGAACGTGCGGCTGCAGGACCCGGCGCTGCGCCGCGACCTGGCCGAAACCATGGAACTGGCTTACTACCACGGGCCGGTCTATGAACACGGCGAACGGCATGCCCGCACCGGCGGGACCTTCGAAAGCCACATCATGCCGACGCGCCTGTTCATCGACAACCCGCTGGACGGCGAGCGTTTCGAGCGCGTCATGCGCAATCGCGTGGCGATCCTGACCAGCGATGCGCCGGACGGCCGGGTGGTGGGCTTTTCACCGCATCCGGAGATGGGCGAATTCCTGCGCAAGGCCATGGCGCTGGACGGCTATGTGCGCCACTACCTGCCGATCCGTGGACGCAAGACCATGGACGAGACCCTGCGCTTCTATGCGAGGGAAGATTGCCTGAGTTTCAGGCTGGTGCTGAACGCGGCGCTCGCGCTGGGGGCGTTCGAGGCGCGCGAGACCGCCGACGACGAGCCGCGGGCGGCGCCGGAACGGTCTTTCGCGGAAGACCTGCTGCGCGCGGACGAGGGCTGGCTGGCGGGCATGGAAGACCTGCGGCGCCGCCTGGAACGGGAAGAGCCCGAACTGGCCGACCTGATGGGCGGCATGCTGGGTGACCTGGCGGCGGAATGGGAGGGCTTGATGGCTTCCTCCGACGTGACGGGACTGTCCGACGACGCGCTTGCGGTCGAGCTGGGCCGGGTGCTGGACGACGCGGTCGCGATGATCAAGGGCCCGCCAAGGCGGGCCGTCGAGATGCTGGTCCTGTTGGAATTGCCCGTGCGCCTGGTGGCCGCCGCGGCGCGTATCGTGCGGTTCGACCGCATCGTCAAGGAGCTGATGTGACTGTGGCGGCAAGTTCGGCGGCGGATGCCGGCTTCCTGGATGTACGTTTCGACGGTGTGGAGAAGCGCTTCGCACAAACGGTGGCATTGCATCGCCTGGACCTGGATATCGAACGCGGCACCTTCTTTTCATTGCTGGGGCCCAGCGGTTGCGGCAAGACGACGACGCTGCGGCTGATCGCGGGTTTCGAGCAGCCGACGAGCGGCGACGTGTACATACGCGGCAAGCGCGTGACCGGCGTGCCGGCCCACAAGCGCAACTTCGGCATGGTGTTCCAGAGTTTCGCGTTGTTCCCGCACCTGACCGTGGCGCAGAACGTGGCGTTCGGCCTGAAGATGCGGCGGGTCGATACGGCGAGCGTCACGCGGCGCGTGACTGGGGCGCTGGAGCTGGTGGCCTTGGGCGGTTACGGCGAACGCTATCCCCGGCAATTGTCCGGCGGGCAGCAGCAACGCGTGGCGTTGGCGCGCGCGATCGTATTCGAGCCGGACGTGCTGTTGCTGGACGAGCCGCTGTCGGCGCTGGACAAGCTGTTGCGCGAACAGATGCAGGTGGAACTGCGCCAGTTGCAGCGACGCCTGGGCACGACGACCGTGTTCGTGACGCATGACCAGGAAGAAGCCCTGACCATGTCGGACCGCGTGGCGGTGATGAAAGACGGCCGCATACAGCAGGCGGGGGCGCCGCGCGAGATCTATGAGCGGCCGGCGACGGAGTTCGTGGCGACCTTCCTGGGCGCCAGCAATATCCTGCGCGGGCAGGTGCGGGATCGCATGGGCGACAAGCTGGTGGTGGGCCTGGGCGGCACGGTGCTGACCGTGGACCCGCCCACGGTGAATGGGCGGCCGCAAGGACCGGCGCTGTCCGTGGGCGACGAGATCAAGCTGGCCCTTCGCCCCGAGAAGCTGCGGCTGGATACGCAAGGCAAGCTCGCCGCGACGCTGAAGGAGGTGGTGTATCGCGGTGCGCAGACGCATCTGTACATGGAGACCGAGGGCGGGCCGATCGCCGCGCACCTGCCGAACAGCAGCGTGACGCCGATGAACCTGGCGCCGGGCGCCGTGGTGCGCCTGGCCTGGGACGATGCCAGCGTGGTGGCCTTGGCGGCCGCGCACGATGCGCCGGGCCTGGGTTCGGTCGATGGGGCAGGGGGCGGACAGGCATGAACCGCCTCCGTTCTTACGGCATGCCGGGCGGCGACGACGGCCACGGCCGCCCGGTGGCGCGGCGGCTGGTGCCGCGCGCGGGACTGATGTGGGCGGTCGTCGCGCCGCCGGTATTGCTGCTGCTCGTGTTCTTCGTGCTGCCGCTGGCTTATCTGCTGTTCGTGAGCTTCATGACGAATTCGCAGGCATCGCTGTACGAGCTGCAGCCGACCCTGCGCAACTACGTCGAGATCGCCACGGATCCGTTCTACCTGCTGATTATCCAGCGCACGCTGCTCGCCACGGGCGTGGTGCTGCTGGCGTGTCTCCTGCTGGGTTATCCGGTGGCGCTGTACGCGTCGCGCCTGTCGCCGCGCGGCCGCATGGTGATGCTGTTGTTGATGATGTTCCCGCTGATGGTCAGCAACGTGGTGCGCGCGTACGGCTGGGTCAGCATACTGGGACGTACGGGCATCCTCAGCGTGACGCTGCGCGAGACGGGGCTGACCGATCGGCCCATCCAGTTCCTCTATTCGTTCGAGGCCGTGGTCATCGGCTTGCTGACGATACTGCTGCCGTTCATGATCGTGTCGATCACGAATTCGCTGACGGCGATCGACCAACGTTATACCGAGGCCGCGCAATCGCTGGGCGCGGGCCCTTGGCAGACTTTTTTCCGCGTCACGCTGCCGCTGTCCAGTCCTGGGGTGACGTCGGGGTTGATGCTGGTGACGTTCCTGATGCTCAGCGCCTATGTGAGCATCGCGCTGCTGGGCGGACCCCGCTTCAAGCTGCTGGTCAGCCTGGTGTTCGATAGCGCTTCCACGTTTCGCTGGCCGCGGGCGGCGGCATTGTCGTTCGTGCTGCTGTTGATGGCATTGATCATCGCGGCCGTCATACAGGCGGTGATACGGCCGCAGCGGGTACGGGGGAAGGGAGCATGAGCGTGGGCCGTTTCCTGTTGCGCCTGGTGACCGGGATCGCGCTGGTGCTCATCCTGGGCCCGATCCTGGTGATTCTGCTTTTCGCCTTCAGTTCGGCGGACTCGCTGGTTTTTCCGCCACCGGGATTCTCGCTGCGCTGGTTCGAGGCGTTTTTCACCATACCCGAGATGCGGCAGGCTTTCGTGTTGAGCCTGTGGCTGGCATTCGTTTCCGCCACCTTGGCCGGGCTGCTGGGCATGCTGGCCGCCGTCTACGCGTCACGGCGCAGCGGTTGGCTGGCCAACGTGCTGCAAATGCTGTTCATGGCGCCGCTGGTGTTTCCGACCATCATCCTGGGCCTGGCGCTCCTGCTGCTGTATCGGACGATGGGCGTCTCGATATTGCCCGGCTTGCTGATCGCCCACGTCGTGGTGTGCCTGCCTTACGCGTTTCGCACCATCGTGGCGGCATTGCAATCGTTCGACACCGCGCTGGAGGAAGCAGGGCAGAGCCTGGGGGCAGGGCCGGTGAAGTCGTTCCTGCTGATCACCATGCCCATCATCTGGCCCGCGCTGCTGTCGGGGTGGTTGTTCGCGTTCATCGTGTCGTTCGGCGAACTGAATGCCGCGCTGTTCCTGACGGGGCCGGGTATCGTCACCTTGCCGATCGAGATATTCAGCTACCTGCAGTTCCAGGGCAGCCAACTAGTGGTGGCCGCGGCGTCCGCATTGCAGGTGTTGATGATCGTCTTGATCCTGGTGCTGGCCGAACGCATCGTGGGCGCGCGCCGTATCGTGGAGCGGTAACGGGGAGGTGCCACGGGCCGGGTGGGTCGCGGCCCGTGATACCGCAACCCCGGCTCAAGCCCACAGGGCCAGCAGTCTTTCGACGGCGGTCATATCGCGCCCCTCGTCGCGGCCGCGGACGATGCAGCCCGCCATCAGCTGCTTGTCGGCTGTTTTCACCCGATCGCCGTGCTGGTAGGCATTGAATCCCTGCCAGTCCAGCGGCAGCGCCGCCTGCTCTATGTGCTTCCACATGGCGAGCAGACGTCACTCAGGTGGCGCATCGCGAAGTCCGACCGCGCGAGCAGGGCAGGGTCCGTCGGCGCGTGCAATGGCAACGCCACGTCCGATATCTCGTGGCAGAGCAAGCCCAATCGCCCGCTCAACACGCGATCCTCAGGCAGGCCGCTTGCGGCGATGGCGAGCTCTCGCAGCCCGATCCCGATGCTGCCGACGATAAGCACCGTGTCGCGTTGGCGGATGGCCTGTCCGATTCGCGTCAGCAGGATGCGGCCCTGGTCGCCGGAAAGCGACGCGCCGTCCATCGCAAGGATCACGAAGTCGTAATCCGCTTTCGCCAAGTCCAGCGGGTCGGTGAGCACGCCGAACCCGCCGAAGTCGTGAATCGCGCCGTCGTCATAGGAGTACAGGCTGTAGGCCCGCGGCATCTTCGCGGACCTCGCGGGGCGAACGACGAAATCGACGCCGACCGACGGGTGGAAAAGGTGGTAGCCGGTCATGACACCCATGGCGCCAGCACCGACGATGGCAACACGGTGCGTTCGATTGTCAGTCATCGTTCAAACCTTGGTACGTATGGATAGGCTGTCCGAAACGCCTCCCAGGCGGCTCAATAGCCCAAGCCGCAAGAGACTTTCAGCGGTAGCGATGATAGCGTCCTCACGCGAACGGGGCGCCCAACCGAGCAGGCGTATGGCTTTCTCGCTGGTGGCGTTCAGCACCAGGCCCAGCAGGGGCACGGCTCCGCGCAAGGCGGGATCCCGGAGCGCGCCCAGCCGCACGATCGCATTGGGGATGGCGGTCGTTTTCACTTTGGCCGCAGCCGCTCCCATCCGCGCTTTCAATAGCGCGGCCACTTCCGTCAGCCACATGCTTTCGCCGGCGATGGCCAGGAATCGTTCGCCATTCGCGGCATCATGCTTCATCGCGCGCAGGTGCAGGTCGGCGACATCGCGGACATCGACGAATCCGGAGTTCAGTTTCGGCTGTCCGGCCTGGCCTTCCAGGATCCGCTTGATCAAGCGGATGGAATGCGAATAGTCGGGCCCGAGGACGGGTCCCAGCACCGTGACGGGGTTGACGACCGACAACTCCATTCCTCCCCCTTCGCGGGCGACAAAGTCCCAGGCGGCCCGCTCCGCGAGCGTCTTGGACTTCTGATATGGCCAGATATTCCTGCTGGTCAGGTCGCTCCAGTCGGATTCGTTGTAGGGCCGGCTCATCTGGCCATGGCCGGCGCAGATCGCGCCCAAGGCCGACGTCAGGACGACGCGCCTGACCCCGGCGTCACGCGCGGCACGCAAGACCCGCAGATTGCCATCGACCGCGGGCCTGATCCAATCCGCTTCGCTGGCGTGAGCGCCAGTCGGTGTGGGTGAAGCGCCGTGCATCACGTAAGTGCAGCCTGCCGCGGCCCGGGCCCAGCCTTCGTCGGCCTCCAGGTCCGCGGCGACGAAGGACAGCATGTCCGTCGCGTCCACGCCACCGGTCCTGAGGTTCTGTCGCACTTCGGCTTCACGCGCCATCGATCGCACGGTGGTTCGTACGCGATAACCCTGCCCGAGTAGCGCCAGTATGCAATGTTGCGCGATGAATCCACTTCCTCCGGTGACGAGGACCTGGGTTGGTGCACTGCTCATTATCCGATTCCAAAAAGACCCCTCAACGGGGCGTGGGACGTAGATTAGGCAGGACCAGCCGAATTGTTAATGCTTTATAGTGCGCCATACTTGCGCGATCGTACGAAGATGACTGCCGATCCCTTTTCCGACATCCTCAAATTCACGAAGGCTGTTTCCTTGGTCACCGGAGGATTCACTGCGGGCGGGCCGTGGGCCATCCGCTTTCCGCCGCCCGACAAGATCAAGTTCTTCGCGGTAGTGAAGGGCGGTTGCTGGGCCAGCATCGACGGCGAGGGTGCGCCGATTCGATTCGAGACCGGCGACGTGGGCCTGCTGACGGCGAAGCGCGCTTTCGTACTATCCAGCGATCCCGAACTCGCTCCCATCGATGCAATGAGCGTGTTTTCAGGTGCTGGTACGGCCGCGCCGGCCTTGGGCGACGGCAAGGACTTCGCCCATATCGGCGGCCACGTCCTGCTCGACCCCACGAGTGGCCGCCTGCTGGCCGATGCGCTGCCGCCATGGCTGCACGTGCAGGCAAGTTCCCCTCAGGCATCGAATTTCCGGTGGTTGCTCGAACGGCTGGTGGAGGAGGGCGCGGACAGTTTGCCGGGGGCAAAACTCGTATCGGAGCAACTCTCGCAGCTTTTGTTCATCCAGATCCTGCGAGCGCACTTGAAAACCTCGGGCTCCATGCCTGCCGGATGGTTGCGGACCTTGGCCGATCCGCGCCTGGCGCCCGCGCTTCATCTCATGCATGGAGCGCCCGCGCGCGCATGGCGCCTGGAAGAACTCGCACACGCGTGCGCGATGTCGAGGACCACCTTCGCGGCCAACTTCAAGGCTCGTTCGGGGCAGACGCCGCTGGCCTATCTTGCCGAATGGCGGATGCGCCTGGCCCGGCGCAGCCTGCAAGAGGAAAACATGCCGGTCTCCGTCGTGGCGGATCTGCTGGGCTACACGTCGGAGAGTGCGTTCAGCAACGCCTTCAAGCGCATGACGGGCCAGTCTCCCACGTCATACCGGAAGATTTCGCGGGTGACGGCCGGCCAAGGCTGAACGCTTTGGTACGGCCAGATCGCTGGCTATTCCTGCCGAGCATAGGCGTCATTCCCGCCCGGGTCTATTGCGCCCGACCGCTACTCCTTAGGATTCTCGGCGACGGTTAGACCGTTTCAATCGGAACAGGAGGGCAGCATGGTGATTTCTGGTCGACGTACCCTGATCACGGGCGGAACCAGCGGCATAGGCTTGGCAACAGCGCGTGCGCTGGGCCTGGCAGGGGCACGAGTCTTCATCTCCGGCAGGCGCGAGGCAAACCTGTCCGATGCGCTGGCGTCGTTGCGGGCCGAGGGCATCCGGGCCGAGGGCATCGCCGCCGACGTGACGTCGGACGAGCAGCGTGCAGCGATGCTTGCGGCAGCAGTCGACTCCATGCAGGGCCTGGACATCCTGGTCAATAACGCGGGGGGTGTGCGTGCCGGACGCCTGGAACTCACGGAAGAAAAAGACATCCGCGCCATGGTGGAGGTGAACCTCATTGCTCCGATACTGTTGACGCGCGCCGCGTTGCCCCTTCTACGCGCCAGCGGCGACGGACTCGTCGTCAACGTGGCCTCCGGTATTGCGTTGGTCGGCATGCCGTTCTACACCACCTATGCCGGCGTCAAGGCGGGTATCTCCCATTTCGGCGAAGCGCTGCGACGCGAACTCAAGGGAGAGGGCGTGCACGTGCTTACCGTCTACCCGGGAGCCACCGAGACGCCCATGATGTCGAGTTCGCGGGCCGGCCCGGCGCAAGGTTTCGTCCGCGAATCCGCCGCCGACGTCGCGCAGGCCATCGTCGGCGGAATCGAAGAGGGCGCCTATCAGGTCATTCGAGGTGGCGAGGCGCGAGCGCAGATGATCCGGATGAACCGCGAAGATCCGGCGGCGCTGGACGAGAAGTTCCAGGGCATGAAGTCAGTGCTGGACGATGCGGTCAAGGACCACTCGACCTTCTGAACCCACACCACTGGATAAGCACCATGTCCCTGCAAGACAAGCTCGATGCGTTCAGAGCGGATTTCAAGGCAGGCAAGCCTCCCTACAATGCGTCGCCGGAAATCCATCCCATCATGGAGCGTGCCACCGCCGAACTGATCGCCAGCGGCCAGGCCGGCCGCGCGGTGAAGTCCGGCGATACGGCCCCCGCGTTCACACTGCGGGACCAGGATGGCAAGGAAGTGTCGTCCGCCGTGCTGTTGCGTCAAGGTCCATTGGTTATCAGCTTCTACCGCGGCGTCTGGTGCCCGTACTGCAACATCGAACTGCAGGCGCTGAACGAGGCGCTGCCGCAGATCCGGCAGCTTGGCGGCAACCTATTGGCCATATCGCCTCAGACCGCGGCAAACAGCCGCAAGTCCGTTCGTATCAACGACCTGGATTTCCCCGTGCTGCACGACGCCAACGGCGATACCGCCGCGGCCTTCGGGCTGCGGTTCCGCATGCCCGACTACCTGGTGGACGTGTACAAGGCGCGCAAGAACGATTTGCCGGCCTTCAACAACGATCCTTCCTGGACGCTGCCGATGCCGGCGCGCTACGTAATTGGTCAGGACGGCGTCGTCCTTTATTCTGAGATCAATCCCGACTACACGCGGCGTCCGGATCCATCGGACATGATGCCAGTGCTGGAAAAGGCCGCACGCGCCCGCCGATGATCCTGCCTGCCCCTGGCTTGTCTAAACCGGGCGCCCGCATCACACTGTCCTGATTTCGAGGAATCTGGAGGCAGCGATGGCGGACGCATCGATGAAGGCTTGGCGCTTGAGCGCCATGGGTGGGCAACTGGCGCTGAAGCAGGTGCCCGTGCCCGAACTCCGCGCCGGCAGCGTGCTGGTGCGCGTGCAGGCGTCCAGCCTCATGTCCTACCTCAAGCCCTACGTAGAAGGAAAGTTGCCGTTCTATGCGCCGCCGCGTGGCGAGTACACCATCGGCACCAACGGTGTCGGGATCGTGCACGCCGTCGGCCGCGACGTCTGGCACGTCAGGAAAGGCCAGCGCGTACTGATCTCGTCGCACTTCGTGGCCCGTGAGAATGTCGACGATCCGGGCCAGGTGTTGATCGGCTTGACGGCGGGCGAGGGCGGCCAGGCCATTCTGGACGATTGGCCCGACGGCACGCTGGCTGAATACACGCTCGTACCGGTCGAGGCCGTCACCCCGGTCGAAGGCCTCGATCACATCGACAGCGCGCAACTGGCCGCCCTGAGCCGCTTCATTATCCCGTTCGGCGGTCTGCTGCGCGGACGCCTCTCGGCGGGTGAATCCATCGTGGTGACCGGCGCGACCGGCGCCTACGGCACGGCGGCGGTTCTCCTGGCGGTGGCCATGGGCGCCGCCCGTGTGATCGCGGTGGGCCGCGATCAAGCCCGGCTGGACGCGGTTGCCCGGATAGGCGGCGCGCGGGTCGTTCCCACCGTCCTGTCCGGCGACGTGACGGCCGATGCGGCCGCCATCCGGAAAGCCGCCGGCGGCGGCGCGCACATGGCCTTCGACATGGTCGGCAATGCCGCCGATCCCAAGGCCACGCTGGCGGCCCTGCACAGCCTGCGCAGGGCGGGGCGACTGGTCCTGATGGGAAGCATGACGGTCGATCTGCCGATACCCTATACCCAGGTCATGCTCAACAGCTGGGAGATCCTCGGACAGTTCATGTACCCGCCGGCGGCGTACCGGCGCCTGATCGAGCTGGTGCGCAGCGGTCAGTTGGACCTGGGCGTCATGCAGCCGGAGGTCCATGGCCTGGAGGAATTGCCCGTCGCGATGCAAGCGGCGGCCGAGGCCAGCAACTTGAACTACGTGGTGGTGGAACCCTGAGTGTGCCGACCAGGGACGAACCGGGTCGTCCCTGATGGCCATTACTTGGACATCGAGTCCTTGGACATCGAATCCTTGCCCATGGCGCCGGACTTGTCCATGTCGGGCTTGGACATGCTGCCGCTCTTGCCCATCGAGTCGTGGCTCATTGCGCCACCCTTGCTCATGCTGTCCTTATGCATGGCATCGCCCTTCTTGCCCATGGAGTCCTTGGACATGGAGTCCTTGGACATCGCGCCGCTCTTGCTCATGGAATCATGGCTCATCGCGCCGCCTTTGCCCATCGTGTCGGTACCAGTTGCATCGGCTGCGAACGCGGCGTGGGCGCCGACGGCCATGCAGATCGCCAGGGTGGCTTTGGTAAGTTTGTTCATGGTATTGCTCCTGTGTTGCCTGGGTTGGAATTGCGGCGTGGCCGCAGGTTGAAATTCAACTACCCCCGAACCAGTTGTAGCCCTGGTCTTCCCAATATCCCCCCGGATTGGTGTTGGTCACGAAGATTGCCTGGATGTGCTTCGGGTTCTTGTAGCCAAGCTTGGTCGGCATGCGCAGCTTCATCGGGAAGCCATATTCGCGCGGCAGCGTCTTGCCGTCGAAGGTCAATGCCAGTATGGTCTGCGGGTGCAGCGCGGTCGGCATGTCGATGCTGGTGTAGTAGTCGTCGGCGCATTTGAAGCCGACATACTTCGCCGTCAGGTCGGCTCCGACCGTGTGGAGGAAATCGGAGAAGCGCACGCCACCCCATCGGCCGATGGCGCTCCAACCTTCGACGCAGATGTGGCGCGTGATCTGGTCCATCTGCGCCATCGCCCGCAGTTGCTCCAGGCGCCAGCTCCGCTTATCCGCGACCAGGCCGGTCACTTCCAGCCGATAGGTGTCTTCATCCACCGCAGGGGCCTGGTCCATGCTGTAGTAGGCATTGAACGGAAAAGGCCGCTTTATCTGCGACTCCGCATAGGTCGGCGCCATCGCCGTCTGATGGAAGATCGCTGCCTGCACACGGTCGTTCCAGCGCGAGATCGCGGTCAGGGCCTTGCCGACGGTTTCGTTGTCATCCAGGGAGCAGCCCGTAAGCATTGCGACGCCACCCAAGGTCAGGGTCCGTGCCAGGAATGACCGCCTGGACGGTTCCGCCACCCGGGACGCAATGATCTTGCGGGCTTCCTTCAGGACGATCTCGCCGTCTATCGATTTGTTCATGCCGCGCGTGAAACTCATCGCGTATCTCCTTAGCGTCCGGTGATCATGGTGCGCAGCGTGCGCGGCACCAGGGCCACCATGACGACGTGCAGCAGTACGAATGCCACCAGCAGCGCCATGGCGACGAAGTGGATGACACGCGCCGTGTCATAGCCTCCCAACAAGGCACGAAGAGGCCCGAACTGCACCGGTTTCCAGATCGACAGCCCGGAGAGGACCAGCATCACCAGGTCCAGCACGATCAACAGATAGGCGACACGTTGGACGTGGTTGTAGTGACGCGGATCCGCGTGCGACAGCCGCCCGCGCAAGGCGGCGAACAGGTCCTGCACGACACCCCGTGGCGACAAGGGGAAGAAGCGCCGCGCCATCCTGCCGGTGGCGATGTTCATCACCAGGTAGAACACGCCGTTGGCGAACAGGAGCCACATGAACGCGAAGTGCCACTGCAGCGCGCCACCCAGCCAGCCACCCAGCGTGTAGCCGTCGGGAAAACTGAAATCGAAAATCGGCGAAGCGTTGTAGATACGCCAGCCGCTCATCACCATGACGATAACGGCGAGCACGTTGATCCAATGCGTGACCCGTAACCAGCCGGGTTGGACAGGGCGGTCTGCTTGCTTCGGCAGGTCAGCGGGGCTGGCCGTCGTGTTCATGGGCGTTTCCTTTTAACCCAGCGGTTGGACACATGATCTCCCGGCACAGCGCGCCAAGTCATCACGAAAACTTTAACTTTCGACGGCATCTTCGTTGTCGGAGAGGCGCTAATGCGAAGGCTTCAGAAACGCCAGCGCGGGTCGCAGCATTCCTTCGAGCTGCGCACGCTCAGGCCGGCTACGCGCCATCACCCGTATTCCGATATGCACGGCGACCAGCAGGCGCGCCATATCCCGCGCGGGCAGGGCGCGGTCTATCGTGCCGTCTTTTTGCCCGGCTTGAACGCAGCGATGGAAGAAGGACTCGACTCGCGCAAGCACCAGGCTCACCACCTGACGGAATTCTTCGTCGTGTGGGGCCATTTCCAAGGCCGAGTTGATCAACATGCAACCCTTGCGCTCGGCATCCTGTAGCGAACGTTCGACGATTTCCTTGAAAAAAGCCTCGATGGCTTCCCTGGGCGCCAGGGTGCCCTCGAATCGACTGAGGCGATCCTCGAAGCTGCGATCGACATAGTGTTCGAGGACGCGGCGGAAAAGGGCTCTTTTGTCGCCGAAGGCGTTGTAAATACTGGCGACGCTCATGCC
This sequence comes from Bordetella genomosp. 8, assembly GCF_002119685.1. NCBI lineage: Bacteria > Pseudomonadati > Pseudomonadota > Betaproteobacteria > Burkholderiales > Alcaligenaceae > Bordetella > Bordetella genomosp. 8. The sequence continues at coordinate 3,041,289 of NZ_CP021108.1, forward strand.
CATTTCACCGGCCAGGTCCTTGATCGATGTCGCCTCGAAGCCGAACTGCCAGAAATGCAGCATGGCCGCATTCAGCACTTCGTCATCATCGAATTCCCGGGGCCGCGCCATATATACACACTCGTCTGCTCGAACTGTTCGGCATTTTAGAGTGACCAATCTAAAATGCAACCTGTTAGCCATGAGGGCGTAGCGCTGGCGATCCAGCCAGGGCTACGCCGTCCTGAATCAGCTTGCGGCCGGCGGGAAGTCGAGCGTGGTGGCGTTCACGCGGTTGAACAAGTTGGTGAAAGTGATGCTGGTGATGGCCAGCATCACGTCGACGATCTGCGCGTCGCTGTAGCCGGCGCTGCGAACGTCCTGGACGGCCTCGACCGGCACGGGTCCGCGAGTTTCGACCAGCGTCCGTGCGAACGACGACAGCGCATCCAGCTTGGCGTCGCCCGACGGTTGGCCGCGCCGCAGCGCCGTCATCGCACCAGGCGTGATGCCGTTCATCTTGCCGATCATGGTGTGCGCAGCCAGGCAGTAATCGCACTTGGCGGCGTCGCTGACGACCAGCTTCACGGCTTCGATTTCACGGCCGCCGAGGCTGCCTTTCTTGAGCGCGGCATCCAGGTTGAGCGCGGCCTCCAGGGCGTGCGGGCTGTTGCTGCCGATGCCGACATAGGCGTTGGGGACCATGCCGACGGCGCCCTTGATGGCGGCATAGATCTGGGCAGCGTGGCCGGTGGCTTCAGCGGCGGGAACGAAATTGAGGTTGTTCATGGTGATACTCCAGTCAGGTGAATCGGCAGATCACGGATCGATCAGCGGGCCGCATCCTCAATTGCCTTGGTCAGGCCGGCGGGATCGGTCAGGAAGGGCGTGTGGCCGGTCTGCAGGGTGGTCTCGCTGCGCACCGGAGTGGCCTGCACCATCCTGGCCTGGTACGCCGGGCTGATGACCTGGTCCTTGGCGGTGTGCACGTAGACCTTGTCGACCTGGCCGAAGCGGGCCTCGGTCAGGTGCACGGGCGTTGCCAGCGGCGCCAGGGGCTCATCCAGGATCAAGCCAGGAATGGCGGCGCGAAGTTGCGGCGATCCATCGTTGGCGAACAGGTCGGCACGCGCGGCGTAGTTCACGACCGCGATGCCTTGGTCTTTCTTGATCTGCAGTTGCGGGCCGATCTTCGCATCGGCGTCCTGGCCGGCCATCGAGACCAGCGAGTCGCCGTCGCGGGGAAGGTAGGCGGCTACGTAGACCAGCGTCTTGACCTTCTTGGGCGCCGCTTCGGCGACGGCCGAGATGGTGATGCCGCCGAAGCTGTGACCCACCAGGACCGCCGGGCTCTTGGTCTTGGTCAGGGCCTTGATGACCGTGTCACGATAAAGATCCAGGCTGACCTTGTCGGGCGCCGCCGGATTGCCGGGCCGGCCGGGCAGGTCGACGGCCACGACGGGGTATCCGTCCGCCTTCAGCTTCGCCTCGACGCCTTGCCACACTTTGGCGTCCTCGAAGGCGCCGTGAACCAGGGCGATGGTCGGCTTGGCCGGGTGGGCGGCCGTCTTATCTGCAGCCATTGCAGAAACTCCGAAAACCGATGCGGATAAAGCCAGGATTGCGATAGAAGTTTTCATTTTTTGCCTCGTGTCGTGGATAATCAAGTGATTGAACGCAGGCAAATCATAGGAGTCGCAGCAATGTCTGACCATGTCGAGGACGCCGGATTACATGCTCCAAAATCCGAATCGCGATCCGATGCGAAGCCCGGCTATGGCATGAGCGCCGCACGAAGCGACGTGCTGTCCGAGGTGCTGAAACTGATACGCCTGCGTGGCGACCTGGTCTATACGGCGCATCTGGGCGCGCCTTGGGGCATCCGGTACATGGCCGGCCCGTCCCACTTTCATTTCGTGGCAGAGGGCGCCGGGTGGGTTGTCCCGCTCGGCGGAGAGCCCATCCGGGTCGATGCGGGCGACCTGGTCCTGCTGCCGCACGGTCGCGGCCATACGGTCGTCGATACGCTGGACACGCCGCCGGAGGCCATCGACGTACTTGCCGTGAACGGCTTCAATCGCGACGACCTGACATTGCGCGCCGGGGGCGCCGGTGCGCAGACCAGGATGGTAGGGGGCTTTTTCAGTTTCGAGGGCAGTGTCCTGCCAGCCGTTGCTTCGGCTTTGCCCACCGTGGTCCATATACCGCGCGGCGAAGCAGGTACGCCGCCGTGGCTGGCCGCCATTTCGCACTTCCTGGTCGACGAAGCGCGCGTGCCGAATCCCGGCTCGTCATTGATGATTTCGCGCTTGATCGACTTGCTGGTGGTCCGTGCACTACGCAGTTGGGCCGCCGGGCAGACGCAGCGAACAGGCTGGCTCGCCGGGTTGGGGGAAGAACGCATCAGCCGGGCACTGACGGCGATGCACGCCGATCCCTTCCGTCGCTGGACCGTGAACGACCTGGCGGAAATCGCGTTGATGTCGCGGTCGATATTCGCGCAGCGCTTCGCGGCAACCGTCGGCGAGCCGCCGTTGCACTACCTGGCGCGATGGCGGTTGACCATCGCGGCGGATCTGCTGCGCAGCGGCGGTATGAAGGTCACCGAGGCCGCGCAGCACGTGGGCTATGCGTCGGACGCGGCGTTCAGCCGCGCGTTCAAGGCCTTGTTCGGCTACGCGCCCAGCGAAGCGCGCGGGCAGAAGGAATGAAGGTGTGCGGCGGGATTCACGCTTTCCCGTACTTTCCCTCCGCCGAGGATCATTGCAGGGTCGCGTTCGCCTTGGCGTTCAATTTGGTCTTGAACAGCCAGTCACGGTAGTCGTCCAGGTCGCCGTCGAAGGGCTCGACCTTGCCGTCGGCCACGATGACGAATTGGTCTGTGGTGGCACGCAGCAGGTGGCGGTCGTGCGACACCAGCACCAATGTGCCTTCGAACTGCGCCAGCGCAAGCGTAAGCGCTTCGCGGGTTTCCAGGTCCAGGTGGTTGGTGGGTTCGTCCAGCAACAGCAGGTTAGGGCGCTGCCACACGATAAGCGCCAAGGCCAGACGGGCTTTCTCTCCGCCGGAGAACGGCGCAATGCTGCTGGTCGCCATCGCACCCGCGAAGTTGAAGCCACCCAGGAAATTGCGCAGCTCCTGTTCGCGCACGCCCGGGGCCAGCTTGACCATATGCCACAACGGCGATTCATCGTGCCGCAGCATCTCGACCTGATGCTGGGCGAAATAGCCGATCGACAGGCCCTTGCCGAAGATCGCCTCACCGCCTAGCGCCCGCAATTCACCGGCGATGGTCTTGATGAAGGTGGACTTGCCCGCGCCGTTCACGCCCAGCAGCCCGATACGCTGGCCGCCTTGCAGCGAAAAATTGATGCCGTCGATAATGATCTTGTCGGCCCCGCCGTCGTGCACGGCCGGGTACCCGGCCTTGACGTCGTCCATGCGCAGCAAGGGATCGGGCGTACGCTGTGGTTCGCGAAATTCGAACGAGAATTCCGCGGCGGCCCGCAGAGGCGCCAGCTCTTCCATCTTCGCCAGCGCCTTGATGCGGCTTTGCGCCTGGCGCGCCTTCGATGCCTGTGCCTTGAAGCGATTGATAAACGACTGCAGATGCGCGCGCTGACGCAACTGCTTTTCCATGGCGCCCTGCGCCAGTTCCAGTTGCGCGGCGCGCTGGCGTTCGAAGGCGGAATAATTACCCGCGTAGCGCTTCAATTTGCGCTCGTCCACATGGACCACCACGTTGACCACTTCGTCCAGGAAGTCCCGGTCATGCGAAATGACGAGCAAGGTGCCCGGATAACGCTTCAGCCAGTCCTCCAGCCATAGAATCGCGTCCAGGTCCAGGTGGTTGGTGGGCTCGTCCAGCAACAGCAATTCGGACGGGCACATGAGCGCCTGCGCCAGGTTCAGCCGCATCCGCCATCCACCCGAAAAACTGGTCAGGGGCTCGTCCATCTGCGCGAGCGAAAATCCCAGGCCGGTCAGCAGTTGTTCCGCGCGCGACCGGGCGGTGTACGCGTCGGCATCCGCCAAGGCACCATACAGTTCACCGATGAGCAGGCCGTTTTCGGCGGTGTCTGGCGCGGCTTCCGCATCGGCCAGCTGCGCTTCCAGGCGGCGCAGCGCAACGTCGCCATCGATTGCATAGTCGATGGCCGACCGCGCCAGCGCCGGCGTTTCCTGCGCCACGTAGGCCACGCGCCAGTTCGGCGGATAGCTCAGATCGCCCTGGTCGGCGTGCAGCTCGCCGCGAAGCAGGGCAAACAGGCTGGACTTGCCGGCGCCATTGGCACCGATAAGTCCGATTTTGTCGCCGGGGTTGAGGATGAGGTCGACTTTGTCCAGCAAGGGCTTTACGCCTCTTGCCAGCGAGACTTGCTGAAAACGGATCATGCGGGAAGGGCCGCGACGGCCATAGGGATGTGGTGCCGCAAACCGGCGGGCGCCAGAATAACCGATGTGCCGTCCAGGCCTGGCCATAGGCGCCCGATTCCACAACTTTACATAATATACATTATGCGGATGATGAAGGGATCGATGCGCCCTTGGGTTCGCCGTCATCCGACCTGCCATCGGTCGTGTCCAGCTTCACCTCCCGGGCTTGCGGGTCGTACCAGACTTTGGCGGAGGCGCCGGCTGCGATCGTGCCGGACAGCAGCGCCGTCGCCAGTTTCGATTCGACTTCAGTCCGCACTTTGCGCTTGAGCATGCGCGCGCCGAACTCGGGGTCGTAGCCGACTTCGGCCAGGTGTTCCAGGACACTGGAATCGAAGGTCAGCGTCACGCCTTGCAGGGACGCCATGTCGGCGACGCGGCGCAGTTGCAGCTCCACGATGGCGCGGATGTTTTGTCGGTCCAGCGCGTGGAAGACCACGACCTCGTCCACGCGATTCAGGAACTCCGGCCTGAAATGGCGGCGCAAGAGCTCCATCAGCCGGTCGCGCAGCGCCGGATAATCCAGCTGTTCGCGCTCGTTGGCGACAAGATTGCGCTGGATGACTTCAGAGCCCAGATTGCTGGTGGCGATGATGATGGTGTTGGTGAAATCCACCACCCGTCCCTTGCCGTCGGTAAGCCTTCCTTCGTCGAACAGTTGCAGCAGGATGTTGTGCACCTCCGGATGCGCTTTCTCGATCTCGTCCAGCAGCACGACGCAGTATGGCTGGCGCCGCACGCGCTCCGTCAGTTGGCCGCCCTCGTCATAACCGACATAGCCCGGAGGCGCGCCGACCAGGCGAGCCACGGTATGGCGCTCGCCGTATTCGGTCATGTCGATGCGCACCAGGGCTTCCTCGCGCCCGTAGACCGTGGATGCCAGGGCCTTGGCCAGCTCCGTCTTGCCGACGCCGGTAGGACCCAGGAACAGAAAGGTGGCCGTCGGCTTGCCGACTTCCTTCAGGCCCGCGCGCGCCAGCCGTACGGCTTCGCTGACGGCGCGCACCGCCTCTTCCTGGCCGACCACGCGCTCGCGCAGGCGGTCTTCCAGCTGCAGGAGTTTCTCACGGTCCTGGGTTGTCAGTTCCGATACCGGGATCCCGGTCAGCGATGCCACGATCTGCGCGATATGTTCGGCGGTCACTTGCGGCGTGCTCGTGCCGCGCTGCTTCTTCCATTTGGCGGTTTCGTCGTTCAGCCTTTTTTCTTCTTCGTCGATGCGCTGGCCCAGCTGTTTGGCCTTGTCGTACTGCTTGGCCGTGCCGGCCGCGTCCTGCTCCTGGCGCAGTCGCCGGATGGCGTTCTCCGATTCCTGCAGCGCCGTGGGCCGCGAACTGGCGCCGATTCTCACTCGCGCCGCGGCCTGGTCGATCAGGTCCAGGGCTTTGTCGGGCTGGAAACGGTTGGTGATATAGCGGTCGGCCAGCCTGGCCGCGGCGACGATGGCCTCGTCCAGGATCTTCACCTTGTGGTGCGCCTCGAAGCGGTCGCGCAGCCCGCGCAGGATCTCGATGGTTTCATCCAGGCTGGGCTCCGGCACGGTCACCGGCTGGAAGCGGCGCTCCAGGGCCGCGTCCTTTTCGATGTGCTTCTGGTATTCGTTGAAGGTGGTCGCGCCTATCAGATGCAATTCACCGCGCGCCAGCGCGGGCTTGAAGACGTTGGCGATGTCCAGGCCGCCCTCGCCCCCGCTCTGCCCCGCCCCCATGATGGTATGCAGTTCGTCGATGAAAAGAATAAGGTCCTGCTGGTTGGCGATGACCTCTTCCAGCAACTGCTGCACACGTTCCTCGAATTCGCCGCGGTAGCGCGAGCCCGCCACCATGCTGTTGATGTTGAGCTCGACCACGCGCTTGCCGCGCAGCACTTCCGGCACCTGGTCCTGCACGATGCGCTGCGCCAGGCCTTCGACGATGGCGGTCTTGCCCACGCCGGGCTCTCCTATCAGCACGGGGTTGTTCTTCTTGCGCCGGGCCAGGACTTCTATCGTCGTTTCGATTTCCTCGGCCCGGCCGATCACCGGGTCCAGCTTGCCTTGCCGCGCCAGCGCGGTCAGGTCGCGCGCGAACTTGTCCAGTACGGGCGTGGCGCTGCGCTCCTTGAGCTTGCCCTCTTCCGCGCCCTGCCCCACCAGCTTGACGACTTTCTGGCGCAGCGATTGGGGCGTCAGGCCCAGCCTGCGCAGGGTTTCGCCGGCGGCGCCGTCTTCTTCCTCGACCAGGCCGATCAGCAGGTGTTCGGGACCGATGTAGCTGTGACCCAGTTCACGCGAAGCGACGAACGCCAGCTGGAGCGCACCCTTGGCGCGCGGCGAGACGCCGACCTGGATTTCGCCGTCCTCCTGGCGCAGGTCGCCGCGCGGGGCATTCTCCTGGACTTCGGACTTGAGGCCCTCGACCGACAGCTTCAGGTCGCGCAGGATGGCCTGGACGATTTCATCGTCGGCCAGTGCAAGCAGCAGGTGTTCGGTGTCGACTTCGTCCTTGCCGAAGCTCACCGCCTTTTCGGCGGCGGCATGCAGCGTGTTCCTTGCGCTTTCGTTCAGGAACGAGGTCAGGTCGACCTCCTCGCGAGAGCGCGCCTCGCGGCGCGGGACGGCGCCGGACGGCGTGCGGCGCTGGCCACCGCCGCGCGCGCCGGTAGGCGCGGTGTCGTCGAAAAGCTGGTCCAGCAGACCGCCATGAAAAAGCATTTCCAGTGGCGACATGGCCCTGCCCCGCTGCCTGAGCATGCGGGCCCTAAGTTCGGCATAAGGATCTTCCATTGCGTTCTCCGGTCGTTGAGCCGTCGGGCAAGCGCGTAGCGCAACTGCAGGGTGCAGCTGCGGCCGCGGCTGCGGGCCGCGCAGCATTTCTCTTGCCGACTATCTGGCGGAGCAACCCAAAAGGCTACCCGCCCGGACCGGTGGTGCATCCGCCGAGAAAGACGGCTGCCTGTCCGCCGTCGAGCAGAAATTCCAATCGGCTCTCGCCCTACACGATCGACCGCATGTGGCGGAAACTACCGGCCCTGCGTACCTTCACGACGCCGCACGAAGTCCGCAAAAGCGTCCGAGTCCAGCGGACGACTGATCAGATAGCCCTGGATCGAGTCGCACCCGGTGGCCTTCAGCTCATCGGCCTGGCGCTGGCACTCGACGCCTTCCGCGATGGTTTTCATGCCCAGCGAACGAGCGAGAACGACGATGCCCCGGATGATCGCCAGGGCCCTCTCCGACTCCATCAGCGCTCGAACAAAGGACCTGTCGATCTTGATCGTATCGATATGCAGCCGGAACAGATAGCTGAGACTGGAGTATCCGGCGCCGAAGTCGTCCAGCGATGTGTGGACGCCGGCCTGCTTCAGCGCTGCAAGAACCGAGGTCGCTTTTTCGATATCGCTCATCAGGGAGTCTTCGGTAATCTCGACGTCCAGCATCGCGGGGGAAACGTCGTACTCCTTCGCGATATGGAGAATCCTGTCTATCAGCCCCATACCGAGCAATTGCCGAGGCGACAGGTTGAGGCTGATCCGAGGTACGGACACCCCCATCCCGCGCCATGCAGCGATATGCCGGCAGACCGCACGGATCAGCCATTCGGTCAGAGCGCCTTCATGGGGCGATTCGAGCAATACATCGAGGAATGCGTAAGGCGTCAGCAAGCCCCGTTCAGGATGGCGCCAGCGCAGAAGCGCCTCGGCACCGATCAGGGAGCCATCCGCGTATGCCATCTGAGGCTGGAAATGGAGTTCGAACTGGTTCGCCGCGAATGCCTCGGGGAGATCGATCCGCAAGGCCAGGCGGTCACGCATGCCCCGGTCCAGTGCCGCATCGTACGTGCGCACCTGGAGCCCACCGGACGATTTCGCTGCATACATGGCTCTATCGGCATGGCTCAGCAAGGACTCGGCCGAAGTACTTGCCTGTCCCAGCAGCGCAATGCCGATGCTGGCCGACAGGGAGATGGCTCTTCCACAGGCTTCGAACGGCGCCGCGAGCACATTGAGCACCGCATGCGCGAACGCTGTTGCCGCGCATGCGGTGGTGTCACGCAGTAGGAGAACGAACTCGTCGCCCCCTACCCGCGCGGCGAAGAAAGAAGGTTCCTGGATTGCCGACAGCCTTTTCGCAAAGCCGCGCAGCAGCTCATCGCCGACGGCATGGCCGAACGCGTCGTTCACTTCCTTGAAGTGGTCCAGGTCGATGAACAGCACAGCCAAAGTGCCGCCATCGTCAAGGCCCGGCGAGCCAGGCATGGCGACCGCGTGCGACAGTTCTTCCATGCACTTGCGTCGATTCGCCAGCCCAGTCAGATAGTCGTGACTGGCTTCGAATTCCAACTGTGCCGCGTGTTCGTATTCGCGAGTAACGTCACGGAAGAGCACGGTAATGCCATCGTCGTGATGGAATGAGCGCGCCTCGAACCACGCGTCGAGCGGTGCGTAATAGCCGGTGTAGCGGCCGGGGCGTCCGGTTTCGGCGGTCTGATGGTAGATACGGTGGTAGCCGGAACCCACCAGGTCCGGGTAACACTGCCATATGTCGCGGCCGAGCAAGTGCTTCCGCTCCCGCCGCAAATATCGTTCTGCCGTCTCGTTGAGATAGGTGAAGCGCCACGATCTGTCTATCGACATGAATCCGTCGCTCAAGCTATCGAGCATGTCACCAAGGTGAGCCGATGCAGCCTGTCGGGCGCCGACATCTGTCGGTAGGGGAAGACGAGAGGCAGTCTGTCGTTCCATTTTCTGCGTCTTGTATTCGAGTAAACCCAGAGTCATCTACCGTGGGCCACTGCATTTTAATCGCCTACAAAGGCTTCAACTCCGGTGGACGTTGCAGATCCGGCGCCGCAGCGGCCAGGATGTCGGCGCGATTGCCGTTGAGCGGCGGATAGATGCGCTGCTGGTTGATGACCTGCTTGGTGGCCTTGGCTTGCGCGCCTTTGGCGACCACGAGCCGGTCCCAGCCCTGTGCATAGACCGCGCCGGCCGGCCCGAGATCGATGATATTCGTGTACCAGTCGATGTCCAGGGCCAGCATCTCCAGCCCGAAGAGCTCGCAGACGGCGTTATGTCCGGCGTACCTGCCCATGGGGCGCGCGTGCTGGCAGGACATCACGGACGTATGCTCGCCGTCGATCAACGCATGAGCAACATCGCCGGCGGCGAATACGTCCGGCACGCCGCGCACCCGCATGAAGGGATCGACATGGACGCGCCCCTGGGCATCGCGCCTGGCCGCGAGGCAGGCGGTCAGGTCGCTGGCCCGCATGCCGCCGCACCAGGCGACCGTGGCGGCGTCGATGCGCTTGCCGTTGGACAACGTGACGCCATCGGGGTCCAGGCCTGCCACCGACACGCCTGTCAGCGGTTCTATCCCCAGATCGCGGCAGGCCTGCTCGATGACCGGCTGCGCGCCGCCCAGATGGCCGCCGATGCTCACGCCGCGGTCCATCAGGATGACGCGGACCGGTGCTTCGGCGTCCGCATGGCCGCCCGCGCGTGCCGCCTGGCGCAAGCGCCGCGGCAGCTCGCAGGCCAGTTCTATCCCCGTAGCGCCGGAGCCCACGACGACGGCGGTATAGCGCCCGGGCCGCGGCGGCATGGCCGCCAGGGACTCGATGTGGCGCTGCAGGCGCAGCGCGCCGGCATAGGTGTCGACATCGAACGAACAGGCATCCGCGCCGGGTATCGAGGGGCGCACCAAGTGGCTGCCGCTGGCCAGGATGAGCTTGTGGTATGGGCATGGCTGGTCGCCCTGGCCTGTCCGCACCTGCACCGAACGTTGCTCCGTATCGATGCGGATGGCTTCGCCGACCAGCAGATCCACCCCTATGGGTTCCAGCACCGCTCGCAGCGGCACCCGGGTGGATTCCAGGTCATCTTCGTAGTTGCGCACGCGTATGCTGTGCTGATCGTCGATGTTCACCAGGGTGATGTGTGGCGCCTTACCCAGCCGGTCCGCCGTGCGGGCGGCACCGGCGGCGCTCCAGAGGCCGGCGAAGCCGCCGCCTATGACGAGTATGCGTTGCATGTCCGGCTCCTTGGATGATGGCGCGCCATGCCCGGATCGCCGGCGCCGTTGGTCCGCGGCCGCCGTAGCAGGGTCCGCCCTGGCGAGTCGCGGTGTTGTACCGGTTTTACCTATCCCTTGTCATCATGCTTTTGGCGCCCGTTGTCCGTACTCTGCGGATGAGCAGGTACGCGGCGCTTCACTTTCCGCGCACGCCGTCCCGGACATGAGCCAGGAATGCCTTGCACGCGTCCGGCAATATCCGTCCCGCCAGTGTCTGGACTTCGAAGTGCCGTTCGTTCATCTCGCGGTCGCGCAGCGGGATGGCGATGATGCCGCCGCCGCCCAGGCGTCCGCGGATGGCCAGTTCTCCGCAGAACGCCACGCCGCCGCCCGCGCGGGCGAAACTGATCAGCGCGTCGATGTGCTGGCTGACGAATACCGGTTCGCACCTGAGTTGCTGGCGGCTGCAGCTGATGTCGAACAGCTGCCTGAGCGTCGAATCATGGCCCGGCAGCGCCAGCGGATAAGCCGCCAGTTGGGACAACGACAGGCTGCGCTTGCTGGCGAACGGATGTTCGCGGCTCATCACCGCCAATACGGGCGCCGGTGTGCGCAATTCGACGCGGATGTCGCGTTCCGACGTCAGGCTCAGCGTCAATCCGATGTCCGCCTCCCCGTCGCGGACGCGGCGCGGTATCTCCTGCTGCGAACAGACATCCAGGGAGAACCGTATGCCCGCGTAGTTTTCGCGGAAGCTGGCGATCAGTGACGGGAGGAAGTCATAGGCATAGCCTTCCGTGCTGACCAGACGCACTTTGCCTTGACGCAGCCCCCGCAGGGCCATGATGTCGCCAGCAACGCGATCCACATCCTGCTGCATGCGCCTGGCGTGGGCGGCAAGGACTTCGCCCGCGGCATTGAGCGCCATGCCGCGCGCGCGGCGCTCGAACAACAGCGTGTTCAGCTCCCGCTCCAGCCGGGCGATCTGCCGGCTGACCGCCGATGGCGCCACGTCCAGGCGTTCCGCCGCTTCCGTGATGGAGCCGGCGCGCACGACTTCGAGAAAATAGCGCAGCGCCGTGCCCTGGAGGACCTGGTTGTTCATGGATGCCCCTTATGGATTGCTTTTATGGCAATGCAGAATTCTAACCATTGATATTGCTGCATGGCTGTATCCACCCCTAGCATTAGCGTGTTTCAGTGTCATTTCGACTCCGCCGCCCGTCCCATGAACGTCCCTGACGCCCCTGACGCACTTCACCGCCAGACCCTGCAGTCGCTGCGTGAAGCGATGCCCCTGCTCTGGACCCGCCCCGCGCGCGCGACGACGGCGGACGCATCCACCTGGACGCTGGACGACGTACGTCACGCAAGCGACCGGTTCCAGCGCTTCGCGCCGCTGCTGGCGCTGCTGTTTCCCGAACTGGCGCCAGCAGAGGGCGCGATCGAATCGCCGCTGCTGCGCGCCGAAGGCATGCAGGCGGCGCTGCGCTGGCCGCGCGCCATGGGCAAACTCTGGATAAAAGCCGACCACGACCTGCCGGTGGCCGGATCCATCAAGGCCCGTGGCGGACTGCATGAAGTGCTGGAATACGCCGAGACCTTGGCCCGGCGCGAGGGCTTGCTCCAGGCCGGACAGGATTATCGCGTCCTCGCCGAACCCGCGGCGCGGGCGTGCTTCGCCGGCCATCGGGTCGCCGTCGGCTCGACCGGCAACCTGGGGTTGGCGATCGGCGTGATCGCATCGGCGCTGGGTTTCCAGGCCGCGGTCCATATGTCGGCCGATGCCAAGAAATGGAAGAAAGCGCGCTTGCGCGCCCGCGGGGTGACGGTGGTCGAGCATGCGGGCGACTACCAAAAAGCCGTCGCCGCCGGCCGGGCGGAGATGCGGGACGACCCGCGAGGCTACTTCGTCGACGACGAGCGCTCGCCATCATTGTTCCTGGGTTATGCGGCGGCCGCCCTGCATTTGCGCGAGCAACTGCGGGTCGCGGGCATCACCGTGGACGACGCGCACCCGCTTTTTGTTTATCTGCCCTGTGGCGTGGGTGGCGCGCCCGCCGGCATCGCCTTCGGCCTGAAGGAAATCTTCGGTCCGCACGTCCATTGTTTTTTTGCCGAGCCGACCCAATCGCCCTGCTTTCTGGTTCGCATGATGGCCGGCTCGGGCCAATTGCCGGATGCGCCGGCGGCGCCGTCGATCTACGACGTCGGCCTCAATAACCTTACCGAGGCGGACGGGCTGGCGGTCCCGCGCGCGTCCGAACTCGCGGCCGCGGTGATGGCAACCCGGCTGGACGGCGTCTATACCGTCGCGGACGACAGGCTGTTTGCGGATCTCGCGCGGCTCTACGACAGCGAAGGGCTGCGGATCGAACCGTCCGCGGCCGCGGGATTCAGCGGGCCGGATCAGCTGTTTACGTCGGCGGCCGGCCAGGCGTATCTGCATACCCACGGATTGGCCCCGGCAATGGGCGACGCGACGCATCTCGTCTGGACGACCGGAGGACGCTTCGTGCCGCCGGAAGAATTCGATCGTTTCCTGAGCCGCGGCAGGTCAAGCGCGGCCGACAACTAGAACGGCTTTTTGCCTCTTCCATCCACCTACCGTCCTTCCACGGATCCCACCATGAACATCCGCTCCTTGTCTCTCGCGGCCTGCCTGTCCCTGCCCTGCCTGATGGCCGCCGGCGCGCCTGCCGCGGCCCAGACGACCTATCCCAACCATCCGATCAACCTGGTCGTGCCCTTCCCGCCCGGCGGCGCCACCGATGTCGGCGGCCGCGTGATCGCGCAGGCGCTCGCCAAGCAGCTGGGCCAGAGCGTGATCGTCGAAAACCGCGCCGGTGCCGGAACTGTCATTGGCGCGGCCTACGTCGCCCGGTCGGCGCCCGATGGCTACACCTTGCTGGTCACGTCGGGAACGACCTTCACCATCAATCCCGCCGTGCGGAAAGAACTGCCCTATGACCCCGTCAAGAGTTTCGAGCCCGTGGGGATCGTCGCGCGCACCGGGCTCATACTGCTGGCGAATCCGAAGGTGCCGGTCACGGACATGAAGTCCTTCCTGGCCTATGTGAAAGACCCAGAGCACGCCGCCACGCCCTACGGTTCCTTCGGCAGCGGCACCACCGCCAACTTCGTCGGCGAGGCCTTCGCGTCGGCGGCCGGCATCAAGATGACGCACGTGCCGTACAAGGGCAGCGCGCCCGCCATGGCCGACCTGATCGGTGGCCAGATTCCGTTTTCCGTCGATACGGTGGCGGCGGCGCTGCCGCAGCTCAAGACCGGCAAGGTCAAGGCCATCGCGGTATCGAGCCCGCAACGATCGACGTTCCTGCCGGACGTCCCCACCTTCGCCGAGTCCGGGTTTCCGCAGGTGGCCATGGATACCTGGCTGATGGTGGCGGCGCCGCGCGGCCTGCCCACCGACGTGCGGACCAAGCTGGGCAAGGCACTCGCCGACGTGGTGGCCAACCCCGAGGTGCAAAAGAACCTGCTGGCGCTGGGCTTCGAGCCGGGCTTCGAGGACGCGGCGCAAGGCGAGGCCCTGATCAAGAAGGAACTGCCGCAGATGCGCGAGATCGCCGAGCGCGCGCACATCACCGCCGATTGAAGCCGCGGCGCCCGACAGGGTGCCGCCCTCGCCCTGACATCCGACACGTATCGCCCTTATATCGTCCTTATGACATCCCCCGATTCCATCGTTTCCCTTTCCGCCGTGGCGTTGCGCCGCCTGATCGGCGCGCGCCAGTTGTCCCCGGTCGAATTGCTGCAGGCTTGTATCGAGCGCATCGAAGCCGTCAACCCCTGGGTCAACGCCGTCACGGCCACCGCGTTCGAGCAGGCGCGTATTCAGGCCCGCGCGGCGGAACGCGCGGTCATGCAGGGTGAACCGCTGGGGCTGCTGCACGGGCTGCCGCTGGGCGTCAAGGACCTGGAGCCGACGGCGGGCCTGCTGACGACCTACGGTTCGGCGATCTATCGCGGCCACGTGCCGGAACAGGACGTGGAGCTGGTCGCCCGCCTGCGCCGCGCCGGCGCCATCGTGACGGCCAAGACCAACGTCCCGGAAATGGGCGCGGGCGCCAATTCGCGCAATACCGTGTGGGGCGCGACCGGCAATCCCTTCGATCCCAATCTGAACGCGGGCGGATCGTCGGGCGGGTCCGCGGCCGCGCTGGCCACCGACATGCTGCCGATATGCACGGGATCGGATACCGGCGGATCGCTGCGCATACCCGCCGCGAAATGCGGCGTGGTGGGGTTCCGGCCGTCGCCGGGCGTGGTGCCCAGCGTACGCAAGCTGCTGGGCTGGACGCCGATTTCCGTGGTGGGCCCCATGGGCCGCACCGTCGCCGACGCCTGCCTGCAGCTCGCGGCGACCGCGGGCATGCACGCCGGCGATCCGCTCAGCTATCCGCTGGACCCGTTGTCCTTCCTGACGCCTGGCCTGGTCGATCCCGGCACGCTGCGGGTGGCGTATACGGAAGACTTCGGCGTGTGCGCGGTCGACGACGGCATCCGCGCCGTGTTTCGCGAGAAGATCGCCGCCATGCGCCATCTGTTCGCCGCCTGCGATCCCGTCGACATCGACCTGGGCGATGCGCATCGCTGCTTCGACGTGCTGCGTGCCGAAGCCTTCGTCGCCGGCGTGGGTGACGCTTATGAGAAGGACCCGGACAGCCTGGGACCGAACACGCGCGCCAACTACGAACTCGGCGCGGCGATGAGCCTGAAGGACAGTGCCTGGGCGCAAGCGGAGCAGACGCGCCTGGTCAAGCGCTTCCAGCAGCTGTACGAGGACTACGACCTGATCCTGTCGCCGACCACGCCGGTGTCGCCCTTCCCCTGGACGAAGCTGTACGCGGAAGCCATCAACGGCGAACGCCAGGAGAACTACTACCGCTGGCTGGCCCTGACCTATGTGATCACACTGACCACGCATCCGGCGATCACCCTGCCCTGCGGACGCGACCATCGCGGCATGCCTTTCGGCCTGCAGGTCGTCGGCCGCTTCCGGGGCGACCATGCCTTGCTGGGCGCGGCGCAGGGCATGGAATCGGCCTTCGACAGGATCGAGACCCTGCGGCGGCCCCTGCCCGATCTGGCGGCCCTGGGACCGGCGAACCCGGAACTGCGGTCCATCGTGACCACGCCGCCCCTGTTGGAAGGCGCCGGCGCGGCAAGCAGCATGTCGGCGGTGTAGACGCGATGAAATACGATGCCATCGTGTTGGGCGCCGGCATGGTCGGCGTCTGCGCGGCCATCCATCTGCAGCAGCGGGGCCGCGCCGTGGCGCTGGTCGACCGCAAGGCCCCAGGCAGCGAGACATCCTACGGCAATGGCGGCCTGATCCAGCGCGAGGGCTTCTACCCCTACGCGTTTCCCCGGGGCCTGGGCGCGCTGCTGAGATACGCCGGCAACCGGGCGCCGGACGTGCGCTATCACTTCGGCGCGCTGGCCAGGCAGGTGCCCTTCCTGTATCGCTACTGGCGGCATTCGCATCCGGTGCGCCACGCGGCGATCGCGGCCCGCTACGCCGCGCTGATCGAGCAGTGCATCGCCGAACATCGCGTCCTGGCCGCGGATGCCGGCGCGCAGGGATTGATCCGGTCGACCGGCTGGGTCAAGGTGTTTCGCCGCGCCGCCTTGCGCGATGCCGAGTTCCGCGTGGCCGAGCGCTGGCGCGACGAATTCGGCGTGGCCTTCGAGACGCTGGATGCCGACGACCTGCGGCGCATGGAGCCGGCGCTCAAGCCCGTCCTGGCGGGCGGCCTGCGCTATACGGACGCGCAGTCGGTGTCGGATCCGCAAGCCCTGGTGACCGCATACGCACGCCGCTTCGAAGCCCTGGGCGGCCACGTTCTGGTCGGCGATGCGGCGACGCTGCGCGACGGATGGCGGGTGGATACCGATCGAGGACTCGTCGAGGCGCCCACCGCGGTGGTCGCGCTGGGTCCCTGGTCGGACCTGGTGACAAGAAAACTGGGCTACCGGCTGCCGCTTGCGGTCAAGCGCGGCTACCACATGCATTTCACGGCCGAGGGCGGCGCGCGGCTGAACCATCCCGTGCTCGATGCGGAGAACGGTTTCCTGATCACGCCGATGTCCCGTGGCATACGTCTGACGACCGGTGCGGAGTTCGCCATGCGCGATGCGCCGCCCACGCCGCGGCAGCTGGCCGCCGTCGAACCCTTGGCGCGCGACCTGTTTCCGCTCGGACAGCCCGTGGAAGCGGCGCCCTGGATGGGTAGCCGGCCGTGCACACCGGACATGATGCCCGTCGTCGGCCCGGCGCCCCGGCACCACGGGCTCTGGTTCGACTTCGGCCACGCCCATCATGGCTACACGCTGGGGCCGGTCACCGGGCGCCTGGTGGCCGAGATGATGACCGGCGAAAGGCCATTCGTCGATCCAACGCCATTCCGCGTGGAACGGCTGTTGTAGCGTCGGCCGCACGGCGGGATCGCCCCGCCCCTGCACGGACGTCAACGCCGGTGGGCATCGCAGGTCCGGCGCCGCGGGGCCAGGGATAATGGCGCGCTATCCGCGCGTCCTGAACGGCTAACATTCGTAGCGGATATCAGCCGCCCACCCCGTTGCCCAATGACTTCTCCAACCACGGAAGCACCTCCCCTCGCCCCGCCCGTTCCGCCTTCACCACCGCAGCGCTCGCCACTATGGCTGCTCGCGCTTATCACCTTGACGGGTACGCTGGCCATGCACATCTTCGTGCCCGCGCTTCCGTCGGCCGCGCTGGACCTGGGCGCAAGCACGTCTTCGGTACAGCGCACGCTGAGCTTCTACATCATCGGGCTGGCGATCGGCCAGCTCATATACGGACCGATATCCGATCGCTATGGCCGTCGCCCGGTGCTGCTGTTCGGCATGGTGCTGTACGCGGCCTCATGCATCGCCGCGCTCGTGGCGCCGACCATCGACTCGCTCATCGCGGCGCGGCTCTTCCAGGCGCTGGGTGGCTGTACCGGACTGGTATTGGGGCGGGCCATCATCCGTGACAGCGTCGCGGGCGACGACGCCGCGAAACGGCTGTCGATGCTGAACCTCATCATCATGGCGGGCCCGGGCCTTTCCCCGCTTATCGGTTCGGCACTGACGGAAACCCTGGGTTGGCGCTCCATTTTCGCCGTGCTTTCGGTGTTCGCGGTGCTGAACGTCATTTTCGTTTTCCTGAGGCTGAAGGAAACCGTGCGCGGCACGCGGCGCGGGACGGCCGCGGTCCTGCACAATTATCTGCAATTGCTGCGATCGAAGCGCTTCGTCGGCTATGCCTTCGGCGGCGGCTGCGCGACGACGTCCCTCTATGCCTTTATCGGGGCGGCTCCCTTTATCTACGTGAATCAGCTTCATCGCCCGGCTCACGAAGTGGGTTACTACCTCGCCCTGAATATCCTCGGCGTCTGGTTCGGCAACCTTACCGCCATCAAGCTGCTGGGCCGGATTCCGGTGGCGCGGCTGATGGTGGCCGGCAATGCATTGAGCTGTCTCGGCGCGGCGGTGTTCTTCGTATCCGCCGTGTCGGGAAGCCTGTCCATGGCCCTCACCGTGGGCCCGATGCTGCTCCTGACCTACGGCGCGGGCATTGCGTCGCCGACCGCAATGGCGCAAGCCTTGAACGTCAATCCGGCGGTCAGCGGATCTTCGTCGGGCCTTTATGGCTTCTCGCAAATGGCCATAGGCGCCGCCTGCACCGCGCTGGCGGGCATAGGCAGCGATCCCGCTGTCGCCGCGGGCGCCACCCTGCTGGCCGCCGGCCTGCTTTCCCAGCTCGCGTTCTGGGCCGCCAAGCGGGCCGGATAAGGCGCATTCCGGGCGGACTTCGATGTGCGCCGCCAGAGGAATCGCCTATGCGCGCATAGGAAAGCCATATTTGTCCTGTGCGATCCCCTTCCCTAGGATGAAGCCCGCTTGCGCAATACGTGGTGGCGCGCCTGCTGGGCAAGCGCATGGGCAGCGAGCCCGGCCTGTACAAGCAGCTGCCTTACGACGCGGCGCGGAATTACACCTATGTCGCCCCGGTCGTCGACACGCCGTTCGTGCTGCTCGCCAATAAGGACGCGCCCTACAAGACGCTGACCCGGCTGATTGCCGCGGCCAAGGCGGCGCCGGCCTTCCCGCCAGCTAGGCTTTGCTACGCATACTTGTCCGATGGCACGGGCCTAGAACGCGCGCTTCAAAACCTTTTCCATGGAGCATTTTCCCGGAGATGTCTGGCCTACCGCGGCGAATGTTTCCTTCACGGACAGATCCACCCGGCTGATCTGGTACGCGGGCCCGTTGCCATACCGCTCATAAACAAAAGCTACGGTCGACGCCGAAAAAGTGGCCGGTAGACGGTAAACAAAATTCGAGCCCGAGTCTTCGAATATGACGGACTGGGTCTGTTCATCGATGGTCACCTTGAACGGATACTTCCGGGTAGGCCTGTCGACGATGCACTCAAGATATACCGGGGCCTGCGCCGCGACTAACATATTCATCTCCTATTGGTTGTTCGATCCAGGCCATGGATCGGAGCTTGCAAAAGTCAATGACGCCCGTTGTTGACGCAGCCGGCAATTCCACCGAGCCGCGTGGAAACGAATTACTCAAGCAGAGCGATGTTAGCCTGGATCGAGCCGACTGCTCGACCCCTGTACCGCGCCGGAATCTGGATAGGCTTTTCTAGGCATACTTGCCCACCAACCCGCCGTCTACTACGAGTTCCGTACCGGTGATGTAGGAGGCTTCGTCCGAGGCCAGGAAAGCGATGGCGTTGGCGACTTCCCACGGGCTGCCCATGCGGCCCATGGGTACCTGGCGATCGCGGGCGCGGCTGGCGGCCTGGGCATCGGCCGGGTCGAACATGCGGCCCACCGTGTGACGCACGCGCGGCGTGTCGATCAGGCCGGGAATGACGGTATTGGCGCGGATGCCGTCGGCGGCGTATTGCTGCGCCAGCATGCGGGCGAAATGGATGACGGCGGCCTTGGTCACGCTGTACGCGAGGTGCGGATAGCCGGTGTAGCGTATGCCGGCGACGGAAGACACGGTGACGATGGCGCCGCCCCCCTGCGCCTTCATGATGGGCGCCACCAGGCTGCTGGCGATCAGCAGGCTGGTCACGTTGACGCGCTGGATGCGCTCCCACTCCTCCACGCTGATATCGCCCGGGCCGCCCACCTTGCCTATGCCGGCATTGGCCTGCAGGATGTCGATGCGGCCAAATTCCGCCATGGCGCTGGCCACGGCCTGGCGCATCGCCGCTTCGTCGCCGACGTCGGCACACAGAGGCAAGGCGATACCGCCGGCATGCGCGACTTCCTGCGCGGCATCCTCCGCCGCCGCCGCGTCGCGGTCCAGCGCGATGATGCGGGCGCCCTGCCGCGCCAGGGTGACGCAACTGGCCTTGCCTATGCTCCAGCCCGGCCCGCTGGCCCCCGCGCCGGCCACCAGCGCCACCTTGCCCGCCAGGCGCGCCGTCATGCCGCCTGCCCCAGGCCGACCGTCATGCCGCCGCAGACATAGAGCACCTGCCCCGTGATGAAGCCGGCGCGGTCGTCCAGCAGCGAAGCCACCGCATGCGCGACATCCTCGGGTTGCCCCATGCGCCGCACCGGGATGTTGTCGATGATGCGTTGCGTGGCCGGCGCACCCGGCGGATTGACGCGCGTGAACAGCTCGGTGGCGATCGGTCCCGGACCGATGGCATTGACCGTCACGCCATACGCGCCCATCTCCAGCGCCCACGTACGCGTCATTCCCAGCAGCCCCGCCTTGGTCGCCGCGTAGACGCTACGTTCGGCCTTGCCCAGCGCGGCGCGGCTGGCGATATTCACCACCCGGCCGAAACGCGCCGCCCGCATGCCCGGCAACAGCCCCTGCAGCAACAGCAGCGGCGCCTGCAGATTCAGGGCGCTGACTGCCGCCAGGTCTTCCGGCGTGGCGTCCTGCAAAGGCGCCGGCCGCACGATGCCGGCGTTATTCACGAGGCGCAGCACCGGCGTCACCGCCGCCAGTTCCGCCACGGCCTGGCGGGTCGCCGCCGCATCGCCCAGGTCGACCGCCACATGCGTCTCGCCCGGCAGCGTTTCCGGCGGCGCGCGCAGATCGAAATTGATCACCCGCGCGCCTTCCGCCAACAGACGCCGTACCACCGCGCGCCCTATTCCCTGGCTGCCGCCCGTGACCAGGACGTCGCGGACCGTTTCCTTGGCTTGTTTCATCGCCATGGTCCGTCACTCCCGCGCCTGATGGCTCTTGCCCTTGCCCACATAGGGAATGGCATGGTCGATGGTGTCCCAGATGAACCGGCCGGAAGGGCTTTCCTGCTCCTCGGCCACGTGCGCCACCAGGCCGGCGGCACGCGAGATCACGGCGAAACCGCGCATCAGCGCGGTGGGGATGCCCAGTTCGCCCAGCAAGGCCGCCACCGCGCCCGTGGCGTTGATGGTGATGTGGCGTCCCGCCACCTCGTCCACCGCGGCGGCCAGCGTGCGCAGGGCGCGCACCGAGGTGCCCGCCAGTTCCGGCTCCGCGTCGGCCAGGTCCAGCAGCTTGATCGCGCGCGGGTCGTCGGGCTTGTGCAGATGATGGCCGAAGCCCGGCATGGCGCGCTTCTCCGCGCGATGGGCCCGCGCGATGTCCAGCGCCTCGGCGCGCGGATCGGCGGCATCCTTGATGCGGTCCAGCAGGCGCGAGCAGTTCTCCATGGTGCCGACGAAGGAACTGCCCACGGCCATCAGGCCGGCCGCCACCGCCCCCTGCAGGTTTTCCGGCGCGCTCATATAGATCAGCCGGGTGGCGATGGCGCTGGGGGTCAGGCCATGCTCCATCAAGGTCACCAGCACCGCATCGACGATGCGCAGGTCGACCGGACGCGCCTTGCGTCCCGTGATCTGCATGAACAGCACCTCGGTGAATGTGGTCTTGCCGATCAGGTCCTCGACCAGGTCGGCATCGCGATAGGACATGCCGGTGAGATGATGCGCGCACAGCCGGGTGACGGGGCCGGTGCCCTTGTCGCGGTCCGCGCCGTTCGATGAACCAGTCATGCGATCTCCTTGAGGGCGGCGTCGCGCACCGCGTTCTTGAGCACCTTGCCCACCGACGATCGGGGCAGGCTCTCGTAGACATGAATCTGCTTGGGGGTATGGACCGGTCCCAGCAGCCCGCGCACATGCAGCTTGAGCGCTTCGGCATCGATGACGGCGCCGGCGCGCGGCTGCACGGCGGCATGCACGGCTTCGCCCCATTTGTCGTCGGGTACGCCGAACACCGAGCACTCGTGCACGTCGGGGTGCGAGATCAAGGCGTTCTCCACGTCGACCGGATACACGTTGAAGCCGCCCGTGATGACGACGTCGCGCAGACGATCCTTGAGGAACAGGTAGCCGCGTTCATCCACCAGGCCGGTATCGCCGGTGCGCAGCCAGCCGTCGACCAGGGTTTCGGCGGTTTTCTCCGGCAGGCGCCAATAGCCCTTCATGACCAGGTCGCCGCGCACGGCCACCTCGCCGATCTCGCCGGTGGCGACGGGCTGGCCATCCGGCCCCAGGATCGCCAGGTCCGACAGCCATGTGACGCGACCGACCGAACCCAGGTTGGCGGGGTCCTCGAAATCGGCCGGGCGCATCAGGGTGACGATCTGCGGAGCCTCGGTCTGGCCGTAGGTGGTGCCGAGCACGGGGCCGAAGAACGCGCGCGCCTGTTCGAACTTGCCCACGGGCATGGGGGCGCCGCCGTAGATCAGATTACGCAATTGCGGGAAGTCGGCGCGCGACACGCCATCCTGCGCCATGATCATGTAGATCAGGGTGGGCGGCATGAAACTGAGCGTGCCGCCGCGTTCGCGGAAGGCGGCGGTGATGGTGGCGGGGCTGGCCTGGTCGAGCAGCAGCAAGGCGCCGCCCTGGGCCAGCAGCGGTAGCAGGTAGGTGCCCGTCCCGTGGGTAATGGGCGCGGCCACCACGTAGCGGTCCTGCGGTCCCAGGCCCCAGCCGTTGATCTGGTTGATGATGCCGGCGTTCCACGCGCGCGCCGGCTGCATCACGCCCTTGGGCAGGCCGGTGGTACCGCCGGTGAACTTGATGGCCTGCACCGCGTCGCGATCCATCGGGTAGACGTCAGGCGCCGCGCCGGCATGGCGGGCCAACAAGGCGGACAGCGCGTATTCGGTCGAGTGCCCAACGGCTGCCTCATCCAGCCGGATGCGGCGCGCGACGATCGACGTGCCGACCAGGGGCGCGCCGACGGCATCGAGCGCGATGATGGACGGTTCGGTCGCCTCCAGGATGCGGCCGATCTCGGTGGGGGTGCTGCGGTAGTTCAGGGGCACCCAGATCTTGCCCGCCGCCAGCGTGGCCAGCAGCGCCAGGATATGTTCGGCCGTATTGCCGGCGCAGATGGCGACGCGGGTCTGCGGTGCGGGATCGAAGGCCTGCATCGCCGCGGCCAGGGCACGCACACGATCCGCCAGGTCAGCGTACGACATGCGCCCGTCCGGCCCGTCCAGCGCCGTATTACCAGGATAGCGCTGCGCCGCGCGGAAAAAGAAATCGATGGGGTACACCAGACACTCCTTGAATACAGGCGGCCACAACACGTGCAACCGGTCCCCGGTCACTCAGCCTTCAAATTCGCCGTCTTCACGACCTTGGCCCACTTCTCCGTCTCCGCGGCGATAAACCTGCCGAAAGCCTTGGGCGTGTTGTCCTCGGGCGGCAGCACGAACCCGCTCTTCTCGTACACCGCCCGCAGGTCGGCATCCTGCAAGGCCTTGTTCAACGCCGTATTCAGCCGCTCGATCACCGCCGGCGGCGTGCCGGCCGGCGCCATCAGCCCGAACCACGACTGCACCGAAAAGCCGGGCAAGCCCGACTCCGCCAACGTCGGCACATCCGGCGCGAAAGACACGCGCTGCAGCGAAGTCACCCCCAGCGCGCGGAGCTTCCCGGCCCGCACATGAGGCAAGGAAGACGGCATGTTGTCGAACATCGAATCGACCTGCCCGCCCAGCAGATCCGCCACCGCCGGACCGCTACCGCGATACGGCACGTGCAGGATGTCGGTGCCGGTCTCCATCTTGAACAGCTCGCAGGAAAGATGGATGGACGACCCGCTGCCCGACGACGCGCAGGTCAGCTTGCCCGGATGGGCCTTGGCGTAGGCGATGTATTCCTTGACGGTATTGATCGGCATCTTGGGATTGACCACCAGGATGTTGGGCACGGAGGCCATCATGCCCACGGGCGCGAAGTCCTTGTTCACGTCGTAGTTGAGCTTGCTGTACAGCGTCATGTTGATCGTGTTGGCGATCGAACCGACGTAGAGCATGTAGCCGTCCGGCGCGGCGCGCGTCACGGTTTCCGCGCCGATATTGCTGTTGGCGCCGGTGCGGTTTTCTACCACGAAGGTCTGCCCCAATTCCTGCGTCAGGGACTTGGCCAGCAGCCGCGCCACGATGTCGGTGGCGCCGCCGGCGGCATAGCCGACGACCATGGTCACGGGATGGCTGGGGTATTTGGACGGGGTTTGCGTCTGGGCCTGGGCCAGCGTGGCAAGGCCCAGGCTCATCGCGCCACCCAGCACGACGGCCGTCAGCGCACGCGTGCAGCGTGTAAGCATCATTTTTCCTGTCTCCGTATATTTGTCTAAATTTTGGACAATTCTGTGCTTGCCTCGACGTATGATGCTTCCACACAGGAAGACCGCAAAGATCGTTTGTCCAAATAATGAACAAGATATCCACTGAGGGAACGCCGCCGCGGGGCCGCCGCAAGCACGAGACAGCCGCCGTCCCTGACCGCGACGGCGGGCCGCGCACCTTGCGACGTGGCCTGCATATCCTGGGCGCCTTGCGGCGCGCGGGCAACGCCGGCCTGCACGTGACCGAGATCGCCGCTCAGACCGGCATGCAACGCTCGACCGTGTATCGCTTCCTCGACGTCCTGGTGGACGAAGGCTATGCGCTGCGCGATGGCGACAAACCGCGTTATCGCGTGCTGCAAACCGACGCCGACAGTGGCGATCCGCATGAACAGGCGATACGGCGCTGGCGCCCCGCGATGCGCCGCATCAGCGACACCATCGGCGACTCGGCCTTCCTGATCTGCCGCGCGGGCGACGACTCACTGTGCCTGCATCGTGAACTGGGCAATTACCCGGTGCAGGTGCTGACCGTCACCGTGGGGCACCGCCAGCCTTTGGGCGTGGGCGCCGCGGGCCTGGCGCTGCTGGCCGCGCTGCCTCCTGCCGAAGCCGCCGCCGTGATCGCTCGCAACGAAACCGCCCTGCGCGGCTACGGCGGCCTGACGGCCGCGCATATCCGTCGCCTGGTGGAGAGCACCCGCGACCGTGGCTGGTCGGTCATCGGCAATACCGCGGTGCCAGGCGCGCTCGGCGTAGGAATGGCCTGGTGCGATGCGGAAGGCTATCCCCGGCTGGCGATCAGCGTATCCACCTTGATCGATCGCATGCCCGCCGCGCGCCAGCGCACGATCGCCGAAGTCCTGCGCGCCGAACTGGCGCAGCGTTAGCGCTGGAAGAATCCTTACTGGATGTGGATATCGCCTTCGCTGATCACCTTGGCCCATTTGCTGTTTTCGTTGGCGATGAAGGCCGCGGTATCGGATTGCGACATGTAGGTGGGATTTTCGCCGGCCTGCTCCAGCCCGTTCAGCATCGCGGGACTTTGCAGGGCCGTCTTCACGGCCGCGTTGAGTTTGTCCAGGACGTCGGCCGGCGTGCCGCGCGGCGCGACCAGCGCGGTCCAGAAATTCACCCGGAAGCCGGGGATGCTTTCCGAAACGGTGGGCAGGTCCGGCAAAAGCTTGCTGCGCGCGTCGCCTGTGGTCGCCAGTCCGCGCAACTGGCCTTTCAGGATGTACTGCGACGCCGCCGGCAAGGTGGCGAAGGCGAAGTCGATGCGGCCGCCGATCAGGTCTGTCATCGCCGGGCCGCTGCCCTTGTACGGCACGTGCACGAAGTTCGCCTGCGTGCGTAGTTTCAGCAATTCGCCCGCGAGATGCGGGCTGGACCCCAGGCCCGCCGACGCGAAAGTCACCCCGTCGCGGCTCTGCCTGCCCGTGGCGACCAGTTCGTCCAGGCGCTTGATCGCGGAGGACGCCGGTACCGAGAGCACCAGCGGCGATACCGTCACCGTGGCGATGGGTGTCAGGCTGCGCGGGTCGTACGGCAGCTGTCGCATCAGGCTGGGATTGGTGGCAAAGGCGGGATCCGCGAGCAACAGCGTATAGCCATCCGCCGGCGCGCGGGCGACCACACTCGTCCCGATGACGCTCGCGCCGCCCGGGCGATTTTCGACCACGACATTCACGCCCAGGGTCTTGTCCAGCTCCCGTGCCAGCAGCCGCGCCACGAAGTCCGTGCCGCCGCCGGGCGGATAGGCCAGCACCAGGGTGATGGGATGGTTGGGATAGTCGTTCGCGGCATGCGCGGCCGGCATGGAGGCGAACAAGGCGAGGAACGGGGCGACGAACGGGGCGAAGAACAGCGCAACAAATCGCGCCACGGATCGCGCCACGAACGGCGGCATGAACGGCGGCATGAACGACGACACACAGGCAAGCACGCGGCGTGGCGGCACTGGTTTCCCCTGATTCGTTATTTGTTCCAAATTGAGAACATATACCGAAAATAGATCAATAGCCAGGGCCTGCGGTCGGCCTCGGCGTCGCAACAAAAGCTTGCCCCTCCCGCAAGAAAAAAGCGTTCGACGCCGCGCCCGGCCGCGCCAGATACTGTCCGCACCTTGACAGCGGCGTGAACGGATTCCAGTCCAGCGATCCGGCGCCCGCAAGGCCTCGACAACTCTGGGAGCAGGCAGCCATGGCCATCGTCGTCCAACCTTTCGAGCGGAATTTCGGCGCCGACATCGTCGGCGTACCGCCGGACCTTCAAGTATCGGACGACGATTTCCGGCGTATCGAGGCAGCCTGGGCGGCCCACGGCATCCTGCGGTTCCGCGGCCTGGACATGAGCCCGGAACAGCACGTCGCATTCAGCCGGCGTTTCGGACCGCTGCACATCATGACGCCCCTGAAATTCAACTTGGCGGGCCATCCCGAGATCTTCGTCGTCTCCAATGCCAGCAAGGACGATCCGAGCCGCCCCATCGCGCAGGAACAAGGCGCGGGCGACGCGGGCTTGAAGCGCGCCGGCGAAGGCTTCCATACGGACGGCGAGGACAAGCGCATTCCCAACGCCGGTTCGTTTCTCTACGCCAAAAGCGTTCCGCCCGAGCGCGGCGATACCTTGTTCGCCGACATGTACGCGGCCTACGAAGCCCTGCCGGACAAGATCAAGCAGGCCATGGCCGGACGGCGCGCGCGTTACAGCCGTATCGACCTGCACCACGTCTATTACCCGCTGATGGACCCTCTGACGGAAGAGCAGAAACGCGAGCGTCCCGACGTCTGTCATCCGCTGGCGCGCCGCCATCCGGTCACCGGGCGCACGTCGCTCTATATCGGCCGCTGGGCCTGCGACGTCGAAGGCCTGCCCAAGGACGAGGGACAGGCGCTGGTGCGCTATCTGCAGGAATTCGCCCAGCAGCCGCGCTTTCTGTTTCGCCAGCAGTGGCAGGCCGGCGACGCGATCCTGTGGGACAACCGTTGCACCCAGCATTGCGCCACCGGCTTCGACGACACGCGCTACGTCCGCACCATGCACCGCACGACGCTGGAAGGCGACGAACCGCGCATGGCCGAAACATCCGCGGCGCTGGCGCTGTGAGCCGGGCCCGGCGCGGGGTAGTCACCAATGGCGTCCGTCGCGATCTTCGGCATGATCGGCGTATCCCTGTCGATCGAGAAATGCCATGAACATCCGCTTCCTGGAAACCGTGCTCTGGCTGGCCCGCCTGCGCAGCATCAAGGCCACCGCGGAGAAGCTGTGCATCACGCATACCGCGATATCCAACCGGATCGCTTCCATCGAATCGGACCTGGGCGTGCGGCTCTTCGTGCGTTCGGAACTGGGCTTCGAGCCGACCGCCGAGGGACGCCGCTTCATCGACCAGGCGCAGATCATTATCGACGACTACCAGAAGCTGCGGCGCATGATGCTGGATCCGGCCGAAATGCGCGGCCAGGTCCGCGTGGGCGCGGTGAGCACCTTGATCCCTACCCTGTTCCCGCCACTGGTCAAGACCATACGCGAGGAGTACCCGCATATCTCGCTGAGCGTGACGACGCAGCTTTCCGAGCTGCTGCTGGTGGAGCTGGATGCCGGGCGGCGCGACATCGTGCTGGTGTCTATCACGCCGCCGGCCGATGCCGGCGTGGTCGTGGTGCCGCTGTTCAGTTTTTCGATGTGCTTCGTGGCGAGCCCGTCGCTGGGCGTCCCGCTCGATCGTCCGCTGTCGCCGCAGGACCTGGCGAGATTTCCGGTGATCGGCTATCCCCACGGCACGCCATCGCAGGCCCGGCTGGATAGCTATTTCGCCGACGAGGCGCAGCAGACGGTGGTGATACACGCATCCGCCGCGGTCCCCACCAATGTGCAGATGGCCAGCTCCGGCATCGGCATATGCGCGGTGCCGCGCGTCGTGGTGCAGCAGGAAATCGACCGGGGAGCACTGGTGGAACTGCCGGTCGCCAAGCCCTTCGTGGCGGTCAATTACGTGGCGGTGTTCGCCGACCGCGAACATTCCGACCTGCCGCGCGGGGTGGCCGCCCTGGCACGCCAGGCCGCCAAGCTGTATTGCCAGGCCGCCAATCCCGCCTGGGCATGGGAAGACGAATCCACAGACGCAGTCCAGGAGGACATGTGAAAGCCAGCATCATCCAGATGAATTCCGTGGCCGACAAGCAGCGGAACATCGATACCGCGCGCAGGCTCGCGCGCCAGGCCATCGAAGAGGACGGCGCCCGCCTGGTGTCGTTTCCCGAGCATTTCGACTGGGCCGGCGGCAGCGTGGCCGACAAGGTCGCCGCGGGCGAAGCCGAACGCGACGGCCCGGCCTATGACATGTGCCGGCGGCTCGCGATCGACCACGGCATCCATGTGCATACGGGCAGCTTCTACGAGCGCTCGCCCGATCCGGCCAAGGTCTACAACACGTCGGTCGTGTTCGATCCGCAAGGCCGCGAGATCGCCCGCTACCGCAAGATCCACCTGTTCGACATCGTCGCGCCGGACGGCTTGCGCTACGGCGAATCCGACGCGGTGATGGCAGGCCGCGAGCCCGTCGTCGCGGAAATCGACGGCGTGGTCTTCGGCCTGGCGATCTGCTACGACCTGCGCTTTCCGGAGCTTTTCCAGATGCTGGTCAAGCGCGGCGCCCAGGTCATCCTGCTGCCGGCATCGTTCACGCTGCAGACCGGCAAGGATCACTGGGAAGTGCTGTGCCGCGCCCGCGCCATCGAAACGCAGTGCTACTTCCTCGCGCCCGCGCAGGTCGGCCCCTTCATGCAGGACGGCGAGCGTCGGCATACCTATGGCCACACGCTGGTGTGCGACCCGTGGGGCCACGTCGTGGCCAAGGCGTCCGATGAGGAAGGCTTCGTTACCGCGCGGATAGAACCGGCGCTCGTGCGCCGCGTACGCGAGCAGATTCCATTGGCCAGCCACAAGGTGCTCTGAAATGAAGAAATACGTCATCGGCGCCACGCCGGCCGCCCTGGACCCATCGGTGTTCGAACTGCTCGACGATGTCGAGACCGCTACTGTCGGGCACTTCCGGCATTGGGGCTTCATGGACCCCGCCATCCAGGCGCTGGGCACGCCCACCCGCGTCATCGGGCGGGCCATCACCCTGGCGCTGCCGGCGCAGGATTCCACCCTGCTCCACCACGCGCTGAGCCAGTTGCGGCCTGGCGACGTGGTCGTCATCGACCGCCTGGGCGATCGCAAGCACGCCTGCTGGGGCGGCGGCGTGACGCAGCAGGCCAGCAAGGCCGGCGCGGCGGGCGCGGTGGTGGATGGCGTCTGCACCGATCCGTCGGAGATCGCCGCCTTCGGCATGCCGGTCTGGTGCCGCGGCATCTCGCCGATCACCACGCGCATCTACGACCTGGCGGGCATGCTCAATATGCCGGTGTCCTGCGGCGGCGTGGTGGTGAATCCAGGCGACGTCATCCTGGCCGACGAGAACGGCGTGCTGGTGCTGCCCCCTGGCGATGTCGCCGAAGTCGCGGAAATGGCGAAGGCCAAGCAGGCGCGCCAACGCGCCAACGCGGAAAAGATCGCCGCCGGCTCGGCCATGCTGGGCCAGTTGTCAGGGGCCAGCGGCCACGTCGCGCGGGACGGTTGACCGGCGGGGGCGGGCCGGGGGGACCAGCACGGCGGCGCCGTACCGCCGTCTTCAAAACTCATCAAGGGGAGTCTCATGCAGACTACACGCACGTCATACATCAGGCGCTTGGGGATACTGGCGCTGAGCGCGGCTGCCGCCGCCGCTCCGTTGGCCGCCACCGCCCAGCAGGGATGGCCCGACCATCCCATCCGCATCATCGTGCCCTTCCCGCCGGGCAATTCGTCGGATGTCTCCATGCGCCTGGTCGCCGAGCAGCTCGGCGGCAGCCTGCACCAGAGCGTCGTGGTGGAAAACCGCACCGGCGCGGGCGGCGCCATCGGCACGGCCTATGCCGCCAAGGCGCCGGCCGACGGCTACACGCTGGCCATGGGATCGACCGGCCCGATGTCCATCGGCCAGTGGCTGCATCCCGGCACGCTGGGTTACGAACCGGCCAAGGACTTCGTGCCGGTCGGCGCGGTGGCGTGGGCGCCGCAGGTGCTGGTGGTGCGCAAAGCCTTCCCTGCATCGACGTTCCAGGAGATGCTGGCCTACGCCAGGCAGCCCGGCGTGCATCTGAAGTACGGCTCCCCCGGCATGGGCACCACGCCGCACCTGGTCATTTCCGCGATGCTGAAGCAGGCGGGCATCGAGGCCGCGCACATTCCCTACCGCGGCGGCGTGCAGACCGCCACGGATCTCGTCGGGGGGCAGATCGACTTCATCTCGGACAACGTGCCCGTGGTGGCGGGACTGCTGGCCAAGGACGTGGTCAAGCCGCTGGGCGTGAGTTCGAGCACGCGCATCCCGTCCCTGCCCGACGTTCCCACCTTGCAGGAACAGGGACTCAAGGACTTCAACCTGCAGGGATGGATCATCCTGATGGCACCGACGGGGACGCCGCAGCCCATCATCGACCGGCTGCGTGCGGAAATGCAGAAGATCGTCGCCAAGCCTGATGTGCGGGCCAGGTTGAACGGCCTGGGCCTGCTGCCCATGGACATGAGCAGCGAGCAGCTGGGCGGCTTCCTGGCCAGCGAGTCCACGAAGTGGAAGCAGCTCGTGAAGCAGTCCGGTGCGGCGGAAAACTGACGCCGACTCATGCTGGCCGCTAATCGACCTTGATGTTCGCAGCCCGTATGACCTGACGCCACTTGCTGTCTTCGTCCGCGACGTATCTGGCGAAGTCGGCCGGGTCGCTGGTGACGATCCGGAAGCCTGACTGCGTCAGCATGGCGCTGCGCTGCGGGTCGTTCATCACCTTGCGGCTGTCGTCGGCGATCTTCCTGACCACTTCCGGCGGCGTTCCGGCGACGGCGAACAGGCCGAACCATACGTCGGTGACGAAATCCGGGTATCCGGATTCCGCCACGGTGGGGATCTCCGGGGCCAATGGGTGGCGGTTCGCGCTCGTCACCGCAAGCGCCCGCAGTTTTCCGGCGCGCAGATGCGGCAGCGTCGTCATGATGACGTCGAACATCGCGTCCAGGCGCCCGGCGAGCAGGTCGTTCATGGACAGCGCCGAACCTTTATATGGGACGCCGAGGAGCTTGATGTCCGCCCTTGCCATCAGCAGCTCCATCGTCATGTGGGGCGTCGCGCCGACCCCGCCGCCGAAGGTCAACGCGCCGGGGTGCGCTTTCGCATAGGCGACGAAGTCCTGCAGGGAATGGAAAGGCGATGAGGCCGGAACGGAAAGCAGCTGTGCGATGGAAACCAGTTCCGTAACGGGGATGAAGTCGCGCTGCGCATCATACGGAATCCTGGGAAACAGGCTGGGCACGACCGACTGTGTGGTCTGGGTGCCGAACAGCAGCGTATAGCCGTCCGGCTTCGACTCCGCGACCACCCGCGACCCTATCATGCCGCTCGCGCCGTCGCGATTCTCGATGATGACCGGCTGCTTCCATAGCCGGCCCAGGCCTTCCGCCAGGGTTCTCGCCACCTGATCCGTCGATCCTCCCGCGGAGAACGGCACGATGATGCGCACGGGCCGGCTGGGATACGTGTCCTGGGCTGATGCGGGGCTACGGTAGAGGATTGCCGTTGCCAGCATCAGCAAGGTGCAGGCAAGGCGGCGCGAACTTGCGAGCCGGCGTCGCGTGAAGCTGGGCGTCATGGCGTATCCCTTGCGATGTGTCGTTGGGCCAGGTCGGCCAGGGCGTCGCCGTACAGGCGGCGGGCGGTGGCTTCCGTGATGATTCCATCGCGCAGGTCGTCGGCCAATGCAGCGTATGGCCGCGCCGCCGGATCGCCGAACCCCGCGCCGCCCGGCGTTTCAATCCGGATGGTCTCGCCCTTGGCCAGGATGAGATGCCTGACTTTGGAAGCCAGGATCTGCTCGTCGTCCCGGCCGGCGTTGCGCACGAGCCTGCCGCGGCCGCCTTCTCCGCCGCCCTCGGCGCCCGCCGCGCCCTGCAGGTGGCTATCCGATCGCGCGGAGAAGATGGTCTCGTCCCGCAGCGCCCTGACCTGCCGGACAATACCCAGGCCGCCGCGATGGCGCCCGGCGCCCGCGGAATCCACGGCGTAGCCATAGTGTTCGACGAACAGCGGAAATTCATGCTCCAGGACTTCCGTCGGCAGGTTGCGCGAATTCGTGATGTGGACATGGACCGCGTCCATTCCGTCGCCGGCGTCGCGGCCGCCGCCGCCACCGCCCAGGGTCTCGCCGCTCAGGTAGATCCTTCCCGTTTCGGGATGGATCCCCGAAAAGGAAATCGTCGGCATGGTATCGAAGCTGGACGCGATGGCGCGGTCCCGGGGCACCAGGCTGACAAGCGCGCCGATGATCGCGCCGGCCAGCCGCTGGCACGTGATCGTGCGCGCGCCGCATGCGGCGGGCGGCCGGGGATTCACGATCGAACCTTCCGGCGCCATGATGACGATGGCGTCGGCCATGCCGCGGTTTGCCATCAGTTCCGGATCCAGCATGGCCTTCACGCAGTAGTACACGGTCGCGCGCAGCGCGCTCTCGGAAACATTGAGGCCGCCTCGGGATTGCGGGCCGGAGCCATCCAGGTCCACCACCAGCGAGCCGTCCTGCCTGTAGACCGTCGCGGTGAGCGGGACACGGCCGCCTTCGCCGGTGCCATCGTCATCCAGCCACGCCGTGAACGTGGCGCGCTCGGCCGGCAGCGCGGCTATCCGATGCCGGAGCCGCTGCGACGTATAGGAGAGCACGCCGTCGACGGCGTCCCGGAAGAACGCCACGCCGCCCATCCGGTCGATCAAGGCGCGGATGGCGGCCGCGCCTTTGGCGTTCGTGGCGATCTGGACCCGCAGGTCCAGGGACCGCTCCTGCGGCAACCGGGAATTCAGCGCGATGAGGCCAATCAGGTCGTCGTCGATCCGGTGCGACCGAGCGACGCGCATCACCGGAATGCGCAGCCCCTCTTCGTACATGGTGCGCGCCGACGCCGACGTCGATCCCGGCACCGCGCCGCCCACGTCGGAGTGATGGCCGATATTGGCGGCGAACGCCACCAGGCGCCCAGCGACGAACACCGGCGTAATGATCGAAATGTCGGGCAGGTGCGTACCGCCCGCGGCGTATGGGTCGTTGCAGATATAGACATCGCCGTCCGCGATGTCTTCGGCGCGCCATCGTGCCAGGACGGCCTCGACCGAACCCATGAGCGAGCCCAGGTGCACCGGGATATGCGTGCCCTGCGCGATCAGGCGGCCCAGATGGTCGAACATGCCTACGGAAAAATCCCGGCGTTCCTTGATCTGCGGTGAAAAGGACGCGCGCATGATGTTGCTTGCCATCGATTCCGTGATGGCAAGCAGGCGGTTGGTGAAAACCTCGACGGCGATCGGGTCGAAGTGCCGTTGCGGCGATGTGCCGGCTGATCCGTTCATAGCGATGCCCATGGTGTGAGTGTTCAGGCCTGGATGCGGATGTTGCCCGCCGTGTCGATGGATGCCTGCTGCCCGGGCAGGACCACGGTGGTCGAACTCATTTCTTCGATGATCGCGGGCCCCTGCAAGGCCATGCCGGGGAGCAGCCGTTCGCGGCGATGGACCGGCGTGCCGAGCCATCCCTCTTCCGGCCCGAAGTACACGCGCCGTTCATCGGTCGCCGGCAAATCGGCCTCGGCAGGCGCGGGCGACGCTGGCACGGCCGCGACGGTCTGCTTGGGGACCAGGCCCACCGCCTGCACGCGGCAGTTGACGATCTCGATGGGATGCGCCTGGTTGTCGTGCCCATGCTGGGCGCGATGCGCGGCGTGAAACGCCAGCTCGAAGCGCGCACTGCCTTCATCCAGCGCCTGTTCCAGCTCCACGCGTATATCGTGGGTCTGCCCCCGGTAGCGTCCGTCGATGTGGAAATGGAAACGGCGGCGCGCCTGGGGCACGCGCTCGTCGGCCAGCCACTCGTCACCCTGCCGCGCCAGCTCGCGCAGCACGTCCACGACCGTATGCCATGTTTCGTCCGTCAGCGGACATAGCTGGGTCCGGACGAAGTCACGGTTCACGTCCGCCAGGAGGATGCCGCGCGCGCACATGGTGCCGGGTTCGTGCGGCACCAGGACATGGCCGATGCCGCATTCGCGCGCCACTTCGGCGGCATGCAGCGGCCCGGCGCCGCCGAAGGCGAACAACGTGAAATCGGCGGGATCATGCCCGTGTTCCGTCGACACGGCCCGGATCGCGCGGCTCATGTTCGCCGTGGCGATCCGCAGGATGCCGTGGGCGGCTTCTTCCACGGAAATACCGATACGGCGCGCGATGCCCGTTTCGATGGCGGCGGCTGCCCGCTGGCGGTCGACCTTCATGCGGCCATCCAGCAAGGCGCGGGGATTCAATCGACCCAGGACGATATTCGCGTCCGTCAGGGTGACTTCAGTGCCGCCCTTGGCGAACGCGACCGGACCGGGAACGGCGCCCGCGCTTTCCGGGCCCACCTTCAGCGCGCCGACTTCATCCAGGCGCGCGATGCTGCCACCGCCCGCGCCGACCACGTGTATGTCCACCATGGGCATTTTCACGGGATATCCCGCCACCAGGCGGTCGGAGGTGAAACCGGGCCTACCTCCCGTGATCAGGGATACGTCGGTGCTCGTGCCTCCAACATCGAAGGTGATGATCTCGGAGATCCCGGCGGCTTCACCTATGACCGTCGAGCCCACCACGCCGGCGGCGGGACCGGACAGGCAGGTAAGCACCGGCAGGCGCTCCACCGTGGCCAGGGGCATCAGCCCGCCATTCGAGTGGAACGTGAGTGGCCGCGCACGGACACCGGCCTCCTCCAGCCGGGTGCACAGCCGTTCCATGTAGGCCTGCATGCGCGGCGCGACATAGGCATTCAGGACCGTCGTCGAGGTCCGTTCGAATTCGCGGAACTCCGGCAATACTTCATGCGAAATGCTGACATGCAGTCCGGGCGCGACGCGCTCGACGATACGACGTGCCCGCGCTTCGTGTTCGGGGTTCCTGTAGGCGTGCAGGAAGGCGATGGCCAGCGACTCGATCCCTTCGGCCACCAGCTCACGCACGCGGCGCGCCAGCTCGTCGTCGTCCAGATCCCTGAGCGGCCTGCCTTGGGCGTCCATGCGTTCATCCACTTCGACACGGTACTGGCGCCGCACCAAGGGCTCCGGCTTGCCGACGCCGTGGTCATACAGCGCGGGCCGGGTCTGCCTGCCGATGGCGAGCACGTCGCGCAAACCCTTGGTCGTTATCAACCCGGTCTTGACGCCCCGCCGCTCGATCACCATGTTGGTCGCGACCGTGGTGCCGTGGCCGAAATAGTCCACCTGGGATGCCTGCACGGAAAAATGCCGCAGCATTTCCTGCGTGCCCTGCGCGATCGCGATGGACGGGTCCGCCGGCGACGACGGCACCTTGAAGTACGAAAGCGCCCCGCTCTCAACATCGGCCATCACGAAATCCGTGAAGGTGCCGCCGACGTCTATACCTACCCGGACCATACTGTTTCCCGGCTCCATGATTCGCTGTTTCCTCGCATGTCGTTCAGATGGCATGACACGCATCATGGAAGGCCCGGCCTCCACATACAACCACATGGCATGTTGGACGCGGATAACTGAATGTTATGCTTTCGGGCAACCTGGACCCTATGCGCCATGCAATTGAATCCGCGCCAGCTCGAAGCCTTCCGCAAGGTCATGCTCACCGGCAGCATGACGCTCGCGGCGGAGCTGCTGAAGATCAGCCAGCCCGCCGTCAGCCGCCTGATCCGGGACCTGGAAGCCACCGTTTCCATGCGGCTGTTCCGGCGCGAAGGCAACCGCCTGATACCCGGCGCCGAGGCGCGGCGGCTCTTCCAGGAAGTCGAGCGCTTTTACCGCGGCATGGAATCGGTGGAACGGGTGGCGCAGGACCTGAAGACCGCGCGCATCGGCACGCTCAGGATCGCCTCCATCAGCGCGCTAGGCCTGGGTTTCATCAGCGAGGGAATCCGGCGCTTCTCGGACGCGCATCCGGACGTCATGGTGTCGCTGGACGTATGCCCGTCTCGGGGCGTGCTCGAACTGATCGGCGCGGGCCAGGTCGACATCGGCTATATCGGATTCCTGGGTATCGAGTATCCCGGCGTGGATCTGTATCCCCATCCCAACGTCGAGGCGGTCTGCGTACTGCCGCGCAATCATCCGCTCGCCCGCAAGAAAGCAGTGCGCATCCAGGATTTCCAGGGGCAGTCCGTCATCATGCTGCGGCCCGACAGCCCCTTGAGGATGCGCGTGGAGCTGGCCTTGAGCGCGGCCGGCGTCTCGTTCGACCGCTCCGTCGAAACGACCTTCGCCCATTCGGCTTGCAGCATGGTGGCGGCCGGCTTGGGCATTACCATCGCCGATCCGTTTACCGCCGGGCAATTGCGCGACAGGCGGGTCGTGTGCCGGCCCATCGTGCCGGCCATCGAGTACACCTTTTCCATGGTGTTGCCGGCACACCAACCGCGGTCCACGGTGGTGAACGATTTCCGGCGGGCGATGGACGCGCTGTTCAGTTCGCCGTAACGATGCCGCGCAGGTTCACGCGCCGGGCGGCCGCCTGGATGCGGCCCTGCTGCAGCTCTTTCTGCAGGAAATCCGAGATCCAGTCCTGCCCCGCGCCGCGGCCGAAGGGGATGGCGGCCGCATAGCGTTCCGTGCCCCAA
The DNA here is from genome assembly GCF_002119685.1 of Bordetella genomosp. 8. NCBI lineage: Bacteria > Pseudomonadati > Pseudomonadota > Betaproteobacteria > Burkholderiales > Alcaligenaceae > Bordetella > Bordetella genomosp. 8. The sequence goes on from NZ_CP021108.1 coordinate 3,078,087, forward strand.
TGGCCGGGCAACAGGCGCGAGGCCGGCAGCTTGTCGTTCATCTCGAACAGGATGGCCTTGCTGGCCGCATAGCCGTCTATCTTGTTGGCGCGCAGCATTTCAAGCGCATCGGCGACCGTATTCACCGGGACCAACCTGGCCTTGGGATAGAGCGAGCGCAACTCGGCGGTGCCGGAACCGCCGGCGCTCACGCCCAGCCTGACGGGTTTCTTCAGGTCATCCAGCACGCGCAGCCGCGAATTGGCGAGCACCAGCACACCCTGCTCGATTTCCAGGAAGGGAGGCGAGAAATTCATGCGCTGCGCCCATTCGGGCGTGGCGGTGCTCAATGCGAAGTCGGCCTGGTTGCTGGCGACGGCCTGCAGGGCCTCGGCATCGTTGGCGTAGACCTTGGGCGTGAACGGCACGCCCAGCTCCTTGGCGAAATCCTGGCCGAGCTGATAGGCAACGCCAAGCGGCGGATCCTTGGGGCCGGGCTGCACCAGCGACGTGGGACTGCCCCGATACACCGCCACCCGCAGGGTTCCCGTCGGCGCGAGCACCTGCTTGATCAGGATCGCTTTCTGTTCCTTCCACGACGCGTTGTACGCCTCCTGCGTGGAATCGAAAGACGAACAGCCCTGGAGCGCGGCCGACAACACGACAACCGTCACGGCCGCAGTACGCCTGGTAAACACGCAATCTCCTTTTCCATGCCTGGCCCGGGCAAGGAATTTAGCATTACCGGGCGCCCGTCCGGGCCTCCGTCGGCGTAATCAGAACCGCCAGGCGACGTTCAGGCTGCCCGCGTTCTGCCGATTGCCCCCGCCGAACTGTCCGTTGTAGGCGACGCCTACGGTGGTCGACCGGGTCACCCGCATATCGATCCCCAGTGCCACGACCGCCGCGTCCTGCGCGATGGGCGTGCCCGCCACGGTGAACGGCACGCTGTCGCCGAACGCCATGGTGGTGCTTGGGTCCAGGTCACCGAAGGCATGGCGCCAGCCCGCCATGGCGTGCACGCGGCCCGGCATGCCGGCGGACTCGAAGCGGGCCTCGCCGCGCAGGCCGAGCGTGGTCGTGGTGACGGCATTGCGCTCGCTTTCGCCATCCAGCGCGGCCGTGCCGCCGGATTCCGCGAAGCCGCGCGTGCGCAGGTCGCTGTAGTTCACCCCGGCGAACGGCTGCAGCGCGATCGCGTCGGTCATGGCCAGCCTGTAGCCCAGCTCGGTGAAGACCTGGGCGGTGCCAGCGTGATAGCTGGCCTTCAGGTCCTGGTCGAGTCCGGCCGCGGCGGTATTGCGGCGCGTATCGATGTCGTGCCAGGTATAGGCGGCGCCGGCGGTCCATTCGATCTGTCCCGGACCTGCCTGGAAGGCTTTGCCGCCGTAGATCGTGGCGCTGTAGCTGTCGACGTCGGCCGTGGACGAACGATCGTGCACGGATGCGTGGCTGTCGGTGTAGCCGAGCGCGCCGCCCAGGCGCCAGCCGCCACCCACCGCGCGGTCTCCACCCACGAAAAGCCCGCCGTCGGAATCGCGCAGGCGGCCCGCGCCGCCGCCGCCGGCCAGCGTGCGCCAGTTGCCGAATACCTGCGCCCATAGCGGTTGGGCGGCGGAGCGCGGCAAGGCGGCGCCATCGCCCCCCGTGGACGCGCCGGCGTCGCGTTGCGCCGTGGGTGCTCCCGGGACCTGCCCCGCGTAAAGATTGGCGCGCAGGTGATCCACGGGCAGGCTGGCCACCGTATCGGCGATGCCTTGCAGCACCGCGATGGCGCTGGCGTGGACTTCGCCCGACAGGGCATCGAAGGCGGCGGGCGGTGCGCCCACCGGCAGATTGAGGACGCGCGTATAGATCGCGTTGTCCTGCGGCAGTGTCTGCACGGCGTTCGCGACGGCGCGCTGGTTGCCGGTGGCCGCGGCGTCGGCGAAGCGGATCGGCCGGGTTCCGCCGCTGTTGCCTCCGCCGTTGCCTCCGCCGTTGCCGTTGCCGCCATTTCCACTGTTGCCGTTGTCGCCAGGGCTGGTGCCACCGTTGCCGGCATCGCCGCCACCGTCGCCGCCATTGCCGGTGCCGTTCCCACCGGTGCCGCCGGCGCCACCATTCCCCGCGTTGCCGCCGTTGCCGCCGGTACCACCATTGCCGCCATTGCCGCCATTGCCCGGCACCTGCTTCAGCTGCATGCGCAGCGTGACCGCGTTAGCGCCATAGCTCAATTGCGGATCCAGGAAGGCGTAGTTGCTGGCGACATTCTGGAAGCTGCCGGTCAGGCCACCCGCCGCCGTCACGATGACGTAGTCGCGCGCCGTGCTGAAGTTGCCGTCCGGGCCGATATGCACGACCGAGCCGCCCAGGCTTGCCGTCCCGCCCACCGCGATCCGGTCGCTGGCCGAGGAGGCCGAATCGACTTCCACCTGGTACACCGATCCGTTCGCCAGGGTCAGGTTGCCCGTGACGTTCAAGGTGCCGATGGAGTTGCCCGGCGCGATGATGCCGCCCGAAGCGACCGTGACACTGCTTATCGTGCCCTGCCCGCCCAGCCTGGCGCCATTCGCCACGGTAACCGCGGCGGGCAGGACGGCGCCGGCATGCGTCGAATCACCCACCACGAGCCCGCCCGCCTGTACGGCGAACGCGCCGGAATACGTGCTGACGCCGTTCAGGATCAACAAGGCCCCGCCCGTCTTGGTCAACGCGCCGCTGCCCAGGAGCGCCCCGTTCAGCAGCACGGGTTGTTGCGTGTCCAGCGTACCGCCGCCGGACAGCACCACCATGGAGCGCGAAGAGGCCACCGCGCCCGTGTAGCGCAGTGTGCCGCCATCGAACACCACGGAACTGGCCGGGTCCCCCAGCGCGCCGTCAGATGCGACCGACAATGTGCCGCCCTTCAGCGTCCAGGACAGCGCATCGCTGCTGCTGCCAGTCAGGGTCCACAGGCTGGCGCCGGTTTTCTCCAGGCGCTGGAAGCCCTGGTAGGCTGCGCCGCTGCCCACGGATCCGAGCTGACCCATGTCGAAGGTCGTGCTGGCATCGGTTGTGTCGCCGCCCAGCGCCAGCACGTCGGACGACGGCGTCAGGCCACCGCTGCTGGTCACGACATTGCCCACGATGGTGGAACCCGCCGATAAGGTCAGGCGATTGTTCGAGCCGCTGAATTCGATGGCATTGGCACGTTGGCCGAAGCTGTCCAGGCCGCCGACGATGGTGCCGCTGTTGGTGACCGCGACGCCCCCTTGCCCGATGACGCCGGCGCCGCCGCTGGGCGGCGGAAAGTTCGGCGATGATCCGCCGCTGCCGCCGACGATGGTTCCGGCATTCACCAGCGATCCGCCGCTGTTGATGAAGCGCACGCCGGCGCCGCCAGGACCGGCGCTTCCAATGGCACCGGACAAAGATCCTCCCGCGCCTCCGGCGATCTGCGCGCCAGCCTCGTTCGTGATGGCGGTGCCATTGGCGACGATGGCGTCGCCGCCGGTGCCGCCCAGCGCGGCGACGCCGTTCACCGTCGAGCCGCCCGAGCCGCCGGAGATCACGGCACTGTTCGAGATCATTCCGCGGTTGGCGAGTACGCCCGTGCCGCCGTTGCCCCCGGCCGCGGTGAGGGAGTCGCCGCCTTGTCCCCCCTGGATGGCGCCGGTGTTGTTGAACAGGCCGCCGCCGTCGAGCAGAAATACACCCGCGCCCCCGGACCCGCCGCCCCCGCTGATCCCTACGTTGGCGTCGCCGCCCCTGCCGCCCAGGATGAGGGCGCCGGCGTGCTGGATGGTGCCGCCCGATAGCAGGATCAGGGCGGCGCCCCCCCCGCCTCCGCCACCGCCCGTCAGCGTTCCGGCGGCGCCATTGCCACCGATAACCGGATTGCCGGCCGTGTCGAGGACGGCGTTGGGTGCGGTCATGATGAGCCCGCCTTGCCCGCCGCCGCCGCCGCCGCCACCCGCGCTGAAGCCCGGGTCTTGTCCGGCCTGGCCGTCTATGCCGAATATGGCGTTGCCCAGCACCGAACTGGCGTTGCCGTTGAGATTCCCATTGTTGGGGGTCACGCTGTTCCCGCCCGCGCCTCCGGGGCCGCCCAAGGACGCGGCGCCGCCGCCGCCGGCGCCGCCCGAGGTCAGATCGCTACCGAGGACGAGGCCGCGGAAGCCACCCGCCGCAGCCCCGGAGTTACCTCCATTGCTGCCTTCCCCGGCGGGCGTGGTCAGCGTTGCGCCGGCGCCACCGCCGCCGCCATCCACGGTTGGTGCCGGCACGACGCCGCCCTGCCCGCCTCCGCCACCGCCCCCACCCCCGGCCAACCCTCCGGCCCCACCGCCGCCGCCATTGCCGAAAGTGGCGTCGGCGCCATTGCCGCCCTGCCCGCCGCCCGTCGTGATATCGCCGGGTGCGGCATGGACGATCGCGGGTGACGTAGCGGAAAGAATGGCGGCTGCCAGCACCAGACGAAGCATGGTGGCCAAGCGGGTAGAAGCATCAGGATGGCGTCGCCCGGATGCCGTCGACAAGGAAAGACCGTGGGAGAGCGAACGACGGAGAAAGGCTACGGACCGGCTTTTATTTTTCATATCGCACGAGCGTGGCGGGCATCCCGCGGGTCGACCCGCGACTGCCAGGTTGGACGATGCGGCGGTTCCCGTCCCGGGCGCGGGTGCAGCCTGGCGCCGGCGGTCGATCAGCCGGGGGCGATTGTAAAAGCCTGGCGAGAAAAATGGCGAATTGTTTCAAAGTCCTTTAATTGCGGGGCGAGCGCGGCCGGCCCGCCGAGGACCGCGGCGCCATGGCCGTCGCACGAGCGGTGGCATCCGCGTCCAGATGAAACATTGCTGCACGCCGGCACGGCTGTTGCTGAACAGAGGGCCTGCGCCCGTACGCTGGGTCTTCCACGCACGGCGCGGAGTTGTTGCCTGAACCCCTATGTAAGGAGAATCACAATGCTGGAAAAAGCTGAAGGTACCGCGCAAAAATGGGCCGGCAAGGCGCAAGACGCCATCGGCGAGGTCACCGGCGACGCCGGCACCCAGATCAAGGGTAAGGCACGCGAACTGGCCGGACGCACGCAGGAATCCTATGGCGATGCGCTGAACATGGTGCGCGACTGCGCCTCCAGTAATCCCATCGCCACGGTGGCGGTGGCCGTCGGCGCCGGCCTGCTGCTGGGCGCCATGCTGTCGTCGCGGCGCTGATCCCGTACCGAGTCGATAACATCCGCCGGGCCGGACGCGCGCATGAGCAAGCTTTGCCGCGGCCGGCCCGGCTTTTGATTGATCCTGCACACGCAAAGGAGCCTGCATGCCGGATGCCCCTGGCACGATGGCATCTGTTCCGCAGCCCGGCGGATTCGTCGACGTGCGCGGTGCGCGCGAACATAACCTGCGGGACGTCGATGTCGCGATCCCGCGCAATGCCCTGGTGGTATTTTCCGGCGTGTCTGGATCGGGAAAGTCTTCGCTGGCTTTCAGCACCATCTACGCCGAAGCCCAGCGGCGCTACTTCGAATCGGTTGCCCCCTATGCGCGGCGCCTGATCGACCAGGTTGGCGTGCCGGACGTCGATGCCATCGACGGGCTTCCGCCCGCGGTGGCCTTGCAGCAGCAACGCGGCGCCAGCAATGCGCGATCGTCGGTGGGCAGCCTGACCACCTTGTCCAGCCTGGTGCGCATGATGTATTCGCGGGCGGGCGCCTACCCGGCGGACCAGCCCATGCTGTATGCCGAAGACTTCTCGCCGAATACGCCACAGGGCGCCTGCCCGGCCTGCCATGGCCTGGGGTACGTGTACGAGGTGACGGAGGCCAGCATGGTCCCGGACCCGTCCTTGAGCATACGCGAGCGCGCGATCGCCGCATGGCCGCCGGCCTGGCACGGGCAGAATCTGCGGGACATCCTGGTGACCATGGGCTATGACGTGGACCGCCCGTGGAAAGACTTGCCGAAAAAAGATCGCGACTGGATTCTTTACACCGAGGACACGCCAACCGTGCCGGTGTATGCCGGGTTCACGCCAGCGGAAACCCGGGCGGCGCTCAAGCGCAAGCTTGAACCCAGCTACATGGGCACGTTCACCGGCGCGCGCCGCTACGTGCTGCATACCTTCGCCAATACCCAGAGCGCCCTGATGCGCAAGCGCGTGTCGCGCTTCATGGAAGGCCAGCCCTGCCCCGCCTGCCAGGGCAAACGGCTCAAGCCGGAAGCGCTCGCCGTGACCTTCGCCGGCGTGGATATCGGCGAGTTCATGCGGATGCCGCTGGACCAGGCCGCCGCGCTGCTCGAACCTATCGCGCGCGGCGATTTCCAGGCGCATGGCGCCGGCGCCAGCGTCGACAGGGATGCGACGCGCCGCGACCGCGCGCAGCGGGCACGGTCCGGACGCGCCATCCATGCGGCCGCGCCCGACGTCCGGCGCACGTCCGCACTGTCCGAAGAAAAACGCCTGGCGGCGCAGCGGATCGCCGAAAGCGTCGTAGCGCGCCTGGGTTCGCTGCGTCAACTGGGGCTGGGCTATCTGACGCTGGACCGCGCGACGCCGACCTTGTCCAGCGGCGAGCTGCAGCGGCTGCGACTGGCTACGCAGTTGAGTTCCATGCTGTTCGGCGTGGTGTACGTGCTGGACGAGCCATCGGCCGGGTTGCATCCTTCGGACAGCCAATCCCTGTACGACGCGCTGGACCACCTGCGCGACGCCGGCAACTCCGTCTTTGTGGTCGAACATGACCTGGGGTTGATGCGGCGCGCGCAGTGGCTGGTGGACGTCGGTCCGGAAGCCGGCGAGCGCGGCGGCCGCGTGCTCTACAGCGGCGCGCCGGAAGGCCTGCGCGACGTGGCGGAATCCCGCACCGGCCGCTATCTGTTCGACCAGGTGCCGCTTCCGCCCAGCGTCGCGCGGCAGCCGCAAGGCTGGTTGGAGCTCAAGGACATCCATCGCCACAATCTGCATGGCGTCAGCGCCCGGGTGCCGCTGGGCGTGTTGACGGCGGTGACCGGCATTTCCGGATCGGGCAAGTCCAGCCTGATCGCCCAGGCACTGCCGGAATTGGTCGCGCTGCACCTGGGCCACGAACCCGAAGATGACGGCGCGGACGGCGCGCCGGAAGAACCGACGGTGGTCGAAGCCACGCGCGGGCATCTGGCGGGCGACGTGGCCGTCGTCCAGCGGCTGGTGCAGGTCGATCAGAAGCCTATCGGCCGGACGCCGCGCTCCAACCTGGCGACCTACACGGGGCTGTTCGACCATGTGCGCAAGCTGTTCGCGGCCACGCCGGACGCCCGCCGACGCCGCTATGACGCCGGCAGGTTCTCGTTCAACGTCGCCAAGGGCCGCTGCGAAACCTGCGAAGGCGAAGGTTTCGTCAGCGTCGAACTGCTGTTCATGCCCAGCGTCTATGCGCCCTGCCCGGCCTGCCACGGCGCGCGCTATAACGAGGCCACGCTCAAGGTGCGCTGGAACGGGCGCAATATCGCCGAAGTGCTGCGCATGACGGTGGAAGAAGCCTGCGACTTCTTCGCCGGCGAAGAACCGGTGCTGCGCTCGTTGCGGCTGCTGCGCGAGATCGGCCTGGGTTATCTGCGCCTGGGCCAGCCGGCGACCGAGCTGTCCGGCGGCGAGGCCCAGCGCATCAAGCTGGCGACCGAGCTGCAGCGCAGCCAGCGCGGCCACAGCCTGTACGTGCTGGACGAACCGACGACCGGCCTGCATGCCTTCGACGTGGACCTGCTGATGGCCCAGTTGCAGCGCCTGGTGGACCTGGGCAACACGGTGGTAACCGTGGAGCACGACATGCGCGTCGTGGCGCAGGCCGACTGGGTGATCGACGTGGGCCCCGGCGCGGGCGACCAGGGCGGACGCATCGTGGCGGAAGGCCCGCCGGCGTCGGTGGCCAGCAGCCCGGACAGCGCCACGGCGCCGTTCATCGCCGCATGCCTGGCGCCTTCATCCGCGACCGCGCCCCGGCGTCTCGCGTGATTTCGCCAGCGTCTTCTGGGCGTGTTCGGTGAGCACGTCCAGCGCGCGGTCCAGCACGGCGCGCTCTTCCTCGCTCAGGACCGAGAGCAACTCTTCGTTGCGCCTGACGGCGCGTGGAAAGACCTTGCGGTACAGCGCCTTGCCCTGCGGCGTCAGGCTCAGCAGCACGCCGCGGCCGTCGCTTTCGTCCGACTCGCGTTGCAGCAGGCCGCGCTCGATCATGTCCGAGACCGTGCGGCTGGCCTGGCTCTTGTCCAGGTTGATTTCACGCGCCAGGCCTTGCAAGGACATGGGCGCATGAGCGCCCAGCATGCCGACGATGCGCCATTCCCGCGGGTCCAGGCCGAAGTCGCGTTGATTGGACTCGGCGGCAAGCCGGCTCCACGTGCTGGCCAGGATGTTCAGGCGGAAGGAAATCAGCTCCTTGAAATTGCGCGCCGGCACTTTCGCTGGCGGGGACGACGGGGCTTCGAGGGGCATTTTCGTTCGGGTGACGGATGCGGTGCTCATGATGGCGAAGTCTAATGGATGCCCGGCGCGGACGTGGGCGCGGATGCGGATGCGGATGCAGACGTGGCTTGCGCGCCGACGCGCAGCGGATTGAGGCCGCTGCGCGCCACCCTGCCTTGCAGCGGCCGGCCCAGCGCCTGTTCGCAGGCTTCGACCGTGGACAGCAGGCTATCCAGGTCGATGCCGGTCCCGACGCCCATGTTCTCGAAGAGGTCGACCAGGTCTTCCGTGCAGACGTTGCCGGTATGGCCGCCGCCGTAGCGCACCTTGGCCGGGTGGCCGCCGACCCCGCCGAACGCGCAATCGAAATGGCGTACTCCCGCCTCCAGCGCCGCGACGTAATTGGCCAGGCCGGTGCCGCGCGTGTCATGGAAATGGGCGATGGGAACGATGTCCGGAAATTCCGCCATCATGCGGCGGAACAGCGCGCGCGTCGTGACGGGCGTGGCGATGCCCGTGGTGTCGCCCAGCGTCACGTGGCGCACGCCGGCCTCGCGCATGCGGCCGGCGTCCTCGATCACCGTGCCTGGATCGACATGGCCTTCGAACGAGCAGCCGAACGCCATGGAGATCGTGCCGATCAGGCGGAAGCGGCCGCCGGCCGCCTGGGCCATCTGGCGGATATTGGCCCACTGGTCGGCGCGGCTGCGCGCCAGGTTCTTCATGGAGTGCGTTTCCGTGGCCGACACCAGCAGGCTGATCTCGTTGGCGCCGATGCCGGCATCCGCATCGGCGACCGCGCGTTCCACTGCCCGCACATTGGCGCACGTCGCCTTGTAGAAGACGCCAGCCCGGCGCGGCAGCCCGCGCAGCATGTCGGTGGCGTCGGCGAACTGCGGCACCACCTTGGGATTGCTGTAGGACGTCGCTTCCACCCGCGCGAAGCCGATGTCGGCGAAGCGCCGCACCAGGGCGACCTTGGTGGCGGTGGGCAGGAAATCCGGTTCATGCTGCAGTCCGTCGCGGGCGAAGCATTCGCACAGCACCACGTCGCGGCCGTCGTCTTCCAGCGAAGCTTCCGCTTTCTTTCCCTGGTCCAGGTTCATGAGGCCACCGTATCCCGTTCGATTTTCCAGAGCTTGATCGCGTATTCGCGCAGCTTGTTCTTCTGCACCTTGCTGCTGCCCGTCATGCCGATGTGCTCGAAGGTATCCACCAGCGCCATATAGCGCGGGACCTTGAAGTTGGCGCAACGCGTCTTGCACCAGGCCAGCAGTTCTTCGCAACTGCCTTGCTGGCCGGGCTTGAGCAGGACGAAGGCGCCGGCGACTTCGCCCAGGCGGGCGTCGGGCACGCCTATCACCTGCGCCATCTGGACCGCGGGATGGCCATGCAGGATTTCTTCCACTTCCGCCGGGGCGACGTTTTCGCCGCCCACGCGGAACATGTCCTTCAGCCGGCCCACCATGCGCGTGCGGCCGTCGGCGCGCTGCTCGCCCAAATCGCCGGTGCGCAGCCAGCCGTCTTCCGTGAAGGCGCGCGCCGTGGCGTCGGGCAGGTTGTAGTAGCCGCGCATGACGTTCCACCCACGCACCTGGATCTCGCCCCGGGCTGGAGTGCCCCGGGCAGGAGTGCCCCGGGCTGGAGTGCCCTCGTTCGGGGCGCCCGTGATCGCGCCGGGCGGGATCACCACGCCGGTGTCGGGATCCGCCAGCCGCACTTCCACGCCCGGGTGCGGCAGCATATAGCCGTCGCGACGCAGTTCGAACGCATCGTCCCGATCGCTGACCAGCACGTTTGGCGACGCTTCGGATTGCCCGTAGGCGTTGCAGACATAAGGCACCCGCATGACGTCGCGGATCTTCTGCATGACTTCGGGTCCCGCAGCGGCCCAGCCGCCCTTCAGGTGCAGGCGCTCGGGATCGAAATCGGCATGGCCCATCATCATCAGGAAGATGGTGTCGTTGCCCGAGGTCAGGGTGCAGCGCTCGGCTTCCAGCACGTCCAGCGTCTGCTTGACGTCGAACTTGGGCAGGCTCAGCAGGCAACAGCCGGTCACCAGGGTCACCAGCACCGACAAGGTGCTGCCGGCGACATGATAGAAAGGACGGATGCTGAAGTACCGGTCTTCCGCCGTCACGCCCAGCCTGCGCGCCACGGCGGCCGCGTCGCCCAGCATGTTGTGATGGCTCAGCATCACGCCCTTGGGAAAGGACGTGGTGCCCGAGGTGTACTGCATCAGCAGCACGTCATGCGGCGTGACGGCATCGGCCAGGCTATCCAGCCGAGCATCCGGAACGTCCTTCCCGGCGGCCAGGAAGTCCGCCAGTGCCTGCACGCCGGCCGGGCAACGGCTTTCGCCCACCATGACGGCACGGCGCAGCCTGGGCAAGGCATCGCCGGGCAAGGCACGATCGATCGCCGGTTCGACCTGGCGCAACAGATCGGTGAAGTCGATGCCCAGGAACTGGTCGGCATACAGCAGCAACTTGACGTCGGCCTGCTTCAGGCAGAACTGCAGTTCCTCGAACTTGAATCGCGTGTTGACCGGCACGGTAACCGCGCCGATGGACGCGCAGGCGAAGAACGCGGCGATCCACAGGCCTGAGTTGCCCAGCATCAGCCCGACATGGTCGCCCTTGCCGATGCCGGCCGTGTGCAGGGCCGCGGCCAGGCGCCGGCTTTCCTGGCGCAATGCCGTCCAGCTCAAACGTTCGTCCGGGCCGACATAGGCCTCGTGGCGGGACCGTTCCCGTTCGGTCGCGTCCAGCACCTGTGGCAGCGTGACCGGGACCGGCACGCCTTTGTCGTCAAGCAGCCGCATCGCCTTTCTCCTGGACCGCGTCGGGCTTCCTGCCGAAGCCGGAAATTGCCTTCCGCCAGTCGCTGTGCCGCAGGTTCTGTTGGATGGCCACCAGCTCGATCGCCATCGCGCCTTCGCGCGTCGTATCCAGCCCGTCGTCGATGCATTGCTTGGTCAGCTGCACGGTGAGCGGATTGGCGGCGGCGATGCGCTCGGCCATGCCGGCGATGGCGGCGTCGAACGCCTGTGGTTCGTAGACGTGATTGACCAGGCCCAGGCGCAGCGCTTCCTGCGCGTCCACGGTCCTGCCGGTGAACAGCAGTTCCTTGGCCATGCGGCGGCCGACGATGCGCGGCAGGCGCTGGGTGGCGCCCACCGTGCCCCAGCCGACTTCGGGATACTTGAAGGCGGCTTCCGAGGTCGCCAGCACGAAGTCGCAGGCCGCGGCGATCTCGCATCCCGAGCCGAAGGCCGCGCCGTGCACGGCGGCGATCAGGGGCTTGGACATCGCTTCCAGCGCGGCATAGGCGGTGAATCCGTCCACGCGGCGCGCCACCATTTCGGCGGGACTCATGCCTTGCCTCTCCTTCAGGTCGGCGCCGGCGCAGAACGCCACGCCCCGCGCCCGCAGCACGATGACGCGTACGGCCGCGCTGGCCTCCAGCGCCTCGCAGGCCGCCGTCAGCTCATGGCACATGCGCAGGTTCAGCGCGTTGCGGCTATCCGGGCGGTTCAGCCATAGCGTGGCGATCCCGGTGGTCTCCTGCAGGTCCAGCTGCAGGGTGTCGAATGCGGGTAGCGTGCTCATTGCTGTCCTTCAATCCTGTAGTTTCATTCCGGTGGCCTTCACCAGCTCGGCCAGTTGCTTGCCGTCGGCGCGGATGTAATCGGTGGCCTGCTGCTTCTGCTGCGGCATCGGGATCGCGTTCTGCGCGGCGAGGATTTTCCGGAACTCCGGTCGGTCCTGCACCGTCTTCAGCGCGCTCGCCAATTTGTCCACCACGGCAGCCGGCGTGCCGGCCGGTACGGCCAGGCTGTACCAGCTGCCGGATACCATCTCGGGCAGCCCCGCTTCCGCGAAGGTCGGCACGTCCGGCAGGTCGGGCGACCGCTCCTTGTTCGCATAGGCCAGCGCGCGCAGCTTGCCCGACTTGATGAACGGCAGGACCGCGGAGATGTTCAGCAGCCCGACCGGCACCGTGCCGGCCACCATGTCGTTGACGGCCGGCGCGGCGCCCTTGTAGGGCACGTGCACCAGATCCACCTTGGCGTAGTACTTGAACATCTCCGCCGCGATGTGCGGCGAGCTGCCCATGCCGGCGGAGGCATAGTTCAGTTTCCCCGGCTGCGATTTCGCCAGGGCGATGAATGCCTTCAGGTCCCGCGCGGGGACCGACGGGTAGACCGTCAGGATGTTGGGCACATTGGCCACCATGCCGACAAATTCGAAGTCCTCGATGCCTTTGTAGGGCACCTTGGTCGCCGTGGGCGTGACCGTGTGCGCGGCCGCCGTACCGAGCAGCAAGGTATAGCCGTCGGGCGCGGCCTTCGCCACGTAGGCCGCGCCTATGCTGGCGCCGCCGCCCGGCTTGTTTTCGACGATGACCGATTGGCCCAGGGTTTCGCCCAGCTCCTTGGCCAGCGCCCGCCCGAGCAGGTCGGCGGGGCCGCCGACTGCGTAGGGATTGACCAGCACGATGGCATGCGAGGGATAGGCATCGGCCGCGCTCGCGGCAGGCAGCAGCAGGCTGAACGCCGCCGCCGCGAGCGACGCGCGCCAAGCCGCCCGCAGCGCGGTGGGCAGCGGACGCCCCGGCGATGCCGGGAGCGACTTCCGGAGCGGGCCCGGCGCTGCCGGCGGGATAAGGCGGGGCGTGTTCATTTCTGTCTCCTTTGTGCTTATCGGCTCGCGGTCCACCGCGCGCTCGGTTCCAATCTCGGTGCTAGACCGCGCCGGCGCCGCGCAGGCTGGCGATCTGGCCGTCGTCCAGGCCCAGCTTTTCGCGCAGCACTTCGTCGGTATGCTCGCCCAGCAGCGGCGGCCGGCCCACCCGCGGATCGTCCATGCCGTCGAAACGCAGCGGCACACGCAAAGCCGGAAAGCGGCCGATCAGCGGGTGTTCGAATTCCTGCACCATGCCGCGCGCGGCCACGTGCTCGTTGGCCAATACCTCGTCCACCTGCAGGATGGGGCCGGCGGGCACGCCCGCCGCATCGCAGCGGCGGCACAGCTCGTCCCGGTCCAGCCGGCGTATCGCCTGCTGCAGGCCGGCCATGATTTCCTCGCGCCGCGCCAGGCGATCGGCATTGCGCGCCAGGGCGGGGTCGGCGGCCCAGGCCTCCAGGCCCAGCAGGTTGCAGAGCGGCGCCCAATGCTGGTCGCTGCCCGTGATCTGCACCCATTTGCCGTCCGCGCACATGAATGCCGCCGACGGGATGCGGCCGGGATGCTCGGTGCCCAGGCGCTCCGGCACCTCGCCCAGCGTGAACCAGCGCGCGGCGGCGAGGGACAGCAGCCCCACCTGCCCGTCGAACATGGAAAAGTCCACGTGGCAGCCCCGCCCGGTCTTCTCGCGCCCCGCCAGGGCGGAAAGGATGGCAATGCATACCCACAGGCCCGAGCTCAGGTCCGCCACCGGCAGGCCTGGCTTGACCGGGCCGCCCCCCCGCTCGCCGGTCAGGCTCATGATGCCGCACATGGCCTGGAACACCGTGTCGTAGCCCTTGCGCTTCGCATACGGACCGGTTTCCCCGAAACCCGTGCAACTGACGTGGACCAGGCGGTCGTTCAGTGGCGCGAGCGCCGCATGGTCCAGGCCGTATTTCTTCAGTGTCCCGACCGGAAAGTTTTCCAGCAGCACGTCCGCCTGAGCCGCCAGGCGCCGCACCACGTCCTGGCCTTGCGCGGAACGCAGGTTGACCGTGATCGAACGCTTGCTGCGATTGAAGGCCATGTAATAGGCCGACACCCTGCCCCCCTCGCCCTGCACCACCGGTTCGAAATCGCGCGTCTCGTCGCCGCTGCCGGGCTGTTCGACCTTGATCACCTCCGCGCCCAGTTCCGCCAGGATCATGGACGCGAATGGACATGCCAGCACGCGCGACAGGTCCAGGATGGTGATGCCTTCCAGCGGTCTCATGCCTTGTCCTTGCGAAAGCCGCGCATCATGACGTTGGCGTCGCGGCCGACTTCCAGCGCCTGGGCCAGGCCCAGGTCGGCCGCGCGGTGGAAAGCGCGCTTGGTCGTGGCCATGGCGATGGGACTCCAGCCGGCTACCTTGCGCGCCAGTTCCAGGGCCGTGTCGACGACCTGTTCATCGGGGACGACGCGGTTGCACAGGCCCCAGGCCTTGGCCGCATTGCCGTCCAGCGGCTCGGCCAGCGCGACCAGCTCGAAGGCCTGCTTGCGGCCCAGCTGGCGCACGAGATTGGCCATCACCACCGCGGCGACGATGCCGTGCTTGAGTTCCGGGTAGCCGAAGCGCACGGTTTCCGACATCACGCACATGTCGCAGGCGATGGCCAGGCCGGCGCCGCCGCCCAGGGCGTTACCGCGCACGGCCGAGATCACCGGCTTATTCATCTGCGAGAACACCAGGTGCAGGCTGGTGGTCAGGTCGGCGCGGGCGCTGACCGCCTGTGGATCCTGAGGAGTCAAGGCGGAGAACTCTGTGGTATCGGCGCCCGCGCAGAACGATTTGCCCGCGCCGGTCAGCACCACGGCATTGATGCCGTCGGCGCGGTCGGCGTCGCGCAAGCCGTCCAGCAGCTCCTGGGTCAGGCGCGTATTGAGGGCATTGTGCTTCTCCGGTCGGTTCAGCGTCAGGATGCGTACCGCGTCGCGGTCTTCGATGAGCAGGTGTTCCATAGGGTTTGCCAGTGTGGTCCTCGGTCGGTATGCCGCCGGTCTCGGGTCTAAGGTCTCGGGTCTTTCCGCGTCGGGAAGGTGGCGGGTTCAGCGGGCCATGGCGTGCAGCCTTTCCGTGGCCTGGGCCAGCTCGCGCACCAGGCGCTCCATCACGGCGGCCGCTGGCTCGATGCGCGAAACCAATCCCGCCGATTGTCCGAGCTCCACCTTGCCCCATTCGACATCGCCATCCAGCGCCGCCTGCTTGAGCGTGCTCTTCTTGAACAGGGCCAGGTATTCGTCCTGGTCCACGCGGTCGCGCTCGGCGTCGAAAATCGCCTGCGCGAATGCGTTGCGCAGGCCGCGTATCGGCAGGTCGCGGCGCCCCACCAGGGCGGTGTCGTGGACGTCCGCTGCCAGCACCGCCGCCTTGTAGTTGGCGTGTACGGTCGCTTCTTCGGTCAGCAGGAATCGCGTGCCCAGCTGCGCGGCGTCGGCGCCCAGGGCCAGCATGGCGGCAATGCCCCAGCCGTCGGCCACGCCGCCGCTGGCGATCACCGGGATCGACACTTCCTGCAGGACGCGCCGCACGGTAACCAGGGTGGTCACCTCGCTGGCCGGTGGATGCCCGCCGGCTTCGGCGCCCACCACCACCAGGGCATCGACGCCCGCCGCCGCGGCCTTGCGGGCGTGCTCCAGCGAGGCAACGACGTGTATCCACTTCGCGCCCATGTCATGGAACCTGGGCAGGTGCGCCTTGGGACTGCCTTGCGAGGCGATCACCACCGGCACGCGCCCGTTGTGCATTGCATCGAGAATCTCGGCGGCGCCCTGTCGATAGAGCGGAATATTGACCGCATAGGGTTTGTCGGTGCCGGCGGCGAGCTCGGCAAGCACGCGCACGAAGTCGTCCTGCCTCAACGGGCCGGCTGCCAGCACACCCAGGCCCCCCGCGTTGGAAACGGCCGCGGGCAAGGCGGCGCTGGACGAGGCCCAGCTCATGCCCGCCTGCACGATGGGATGCTCGATGCCGAGCAAGTCGGTGATTCTTGTGCGCATGGCCCTGGCTAAGGATCAAAGTAGTTGATAAACTAAACTAACTAGTGGACAAAATCAACTATCCGAGAAAGTCGGCATGAAGAAAACGGAGACAGCGGCGACGGACGCCGACATGGCCCTGCCCTTGGCCGGCGTACGCGTGGTCGACCTGACGTCGGCGGTGGTCGGGCCGTATTGCACGCAGGTTCTGGCCGACTATGGCGCGGACGTCATCAAGGTGGAAGAAAAGTCCGGCGACGTCATCCGCTGGATCTCCGGCAAGTCGCGCACGCCCGGCATGTCAGGCAAGTTCATGCACATGAACCGCAACAAGCGCAGCGTGTCGCTGGACCTGAAGCAGCCGGCCGGCCGCGATGCCTTGCTGAAGCTGGTGGACAGCGCCGATGTCTTCCTGCACAACATGCGCAGCGCCGCGGTGGCCCGCCTGGGATTGGACGCCGACAGCCTGCTGGCGCGGCGCGCCAACCTGCTCTATTGCGGCATCGTCGGCTTTGGCAGCGACGGCCGCTATGCCGGACGGCCGGCCTACGACTCCATCCTGCAGGGGGGCACCGCGCTGGCCAGCCTGCTGGCCGGTGCGGACGGCGAGCCGCGCTACGTGCCCTATGTCGTGATCGACCGCACCGCCGGCCTGATGGTCGCGCACGCGCTGCTGGCCGCCTTGTTCGCGCGCCAGCGCGATGGGCGGGGCCGGGTGATCGAAGTGCCGATGTTCGAAAGCTACGCGGGCCTGCTCCTGGGCGAGCATCTGTATGGGCATAGCTTCGACCCGCCCACCGACCGGCTGGGTGACCGGCGGCTGCTGGACGCCAATGCGCGACCGGTCCGCACGCGCGACGGACACGTCTGCATCACGACCAATACGGACGCGCAGGTGCACAAGCTGTTCGTCGCCCTGGGACGCGCGGATCTGGCGCAGGACGCGCGCTTCAGCACGTCGCTGGCGCGCATCGAGCATATTTCCGAGTTCTTCGCCATCCGCGCCGAACTGCTGGCGCGGCGCGATACCGATGAAGTCGTCGAGCTGCTGCTACGGCACGATATCCCCTGCATGCCTTGCCATACGCTGGAATCGCTGCTGGCCGATCCGCATCTGGGGGACGTCGGGCTGGTGCAACCGGGACGGCATCCGACGCAGGGCGCGATCCGGCACATCCGGCCGACGGTCCGCATGACGGGCTATGAACCGTCCGTACGGCTGCCCGCGCCGCACATCGGCGAGCATACCCGCGCGGTGCTTGCCGAACTGGGCTATGGACCCGAGCAGATCGCCGGACTCTACGACAGCGGCGCGGCGTACACCGCCGCCGATGCACCCCAGGGGCAAGAACCCATGACCACTCCGGAGACAAGAAAGTGATAAACCTGCAGCGCCGCCGGCTTCTGACCGCCGCCCTCCTGGCCACGGCCGCGCCTCTCGCGCGAGCCCAGGGCAGTTTTCCCGATCATCCGCCCCGCCTGATCGTCGGCTTCGCGCCCGGCGGCGGCAGCGATTTCATCGCGCGCGCCCTGGCCGCCGAAATCGCCGGTCCCCTGGGCCAGCCGCTCATCGTCGAGAATCGGCCTGGTGCCGGCGGCGCCATCGCGGCGCGCGCCGCCGCCACGAGTCCGCCGAACGGCTACACCCTGTTCCTGGGCAGCGCGGCGACGTTCGTGATCAATCCCGTGCTGATGACCGACCTGCCCTACGACGCGGAAAAGGATTTCGTACCGGTGGGATCGGTGGCGCGCTTCGACTACGTGTTGATGACGCGGCCCAGCCTGCCTTACAGGACGCTGGCCGACCTGGTTGCCCACGCGAAGCAGAAGCCGGGCGAACTGACTATCGGTTCCGCCGGCAATGGTTCGAACACGCATCTGGCCGCGGCGGCATTCCAGCAGGCAGCGGGCATCCAGCTGCGTCATATCCCCTACAAGGGCACCACGCCGGCCCTGACTGACCTGGCGGGCGGCAATATCGACCTGCTGTTCGACTCGGTGCCCACGGTGCTCAGCCTGGTGAAGTCCGGCAAGGTGAAGGGCCTGGCCACCACGGGAAATGCGCGCGAAGCGCTGCTGCCGGAACTGCCTACCGTGATCGAAGCCGGCGTGCCGGGCTTTACCGCGAGCAACTGGTTCGCGGTGTTCGCGCCGGCGCGCACGCCGGCCGAACTGGTGGACCGGCTCAATGCGGCGATGCAAAAGGCGTTGACGGGGGCGGCATTGCGCGAGCAATTGACGTCCACCGGCAACGTGCCATTGCCAGGCAGCCCGCAGGACCTGCGGGCGCTGGTAAACCAGGAGCGCGCTTCCTATACGAGACTGATCAAGACGTCCGGCATCAAGATCGAGTGAGCGCCGTCCAGGGCTAGCGCGCGGATACGTACTTGACGATTTCCTGCGACGCGCCGGTGGTCCAGGTATCGATCAGCGTCTTCACGCTGTCCAGGCGGACGCCGCCCTCGGCCTCCTGGTTATTGGCGATTTCCTTGCCGGTACCGCCACGCACCGCGGCATACAGCACTTCGCTGGTGACGCTGTCGGTCACCTGGGTCTCGATGGCGATCTTCGCGTCCTGCGGACGTCCGCCTTCAATGGCGGCCTTGGCTCCCGTGATCACCAGGCCGATCGGAATGTACTGGTATGGCGCCAGCGGCTGGGTCTCGCTGCCCACGGCCGTGATCGCGACACGGATGCGGGCCACGCCCGGTCCCGGCCTGTCCACCAGCCGCACCTGCTGGCCGAGCTTCTGCCGCAACGACGTATCGGCATAGGTCCGGATCTGCTCCAGCGTTTCGCGGGAGACATTCTCGGTGGGTTGCGGTTCGGGGTAGTAGGTCACCCGCTCCAGCAGGACGGCCTCGTAGCTGGCGGTCTGGAATTTCGGGTTCAGATAGGAAAGCCGCGTACCGCCGCCCGGCGCGCTGGTCTGATGCATTTTGGCGTATTCATTGCCCAGGAACCCGGATTCCTTGGGCGGCGTACCCGCGCAACCGGCCAGGACGATCAGTGTGGCGGCGAGGCCGCCTGCTTTCAGCATGTTCATGTACGACTCCTCCCAGTGTGGACGGATCGTATTGAACCACTGAAAAAGCGTTTCCGGCGGAATTAATGCATGGGTGGCAAGCCGCCCCGCCGGGCGGACCAGGGCGCCGATCAGGGCGCGGTTTCGGCCTCCGGCGTGGTCTTGCGCACGCCTCGGATATTGGTGATCGCCAGGCCCAGCTGCAGGGCGATCAGCGCGTAGGCGTCGTCATGCAGGCCCCAGGCGATCCAAAGCACGTTGCTCAGCAGAAAGACCCAGAAGCCGGCATTGCGGCGGTGCTTGCGCGAAGAAGCGACCAGCCAGGCGGCGGCCAGGGATGCCGCCATGGCGGGCCATTGCAGCAGATCGATAATTTCCAACTCCATGCCTGTTTTGCCTCGTTGATCCGGGCGGGAATTGCCCGTGCCCGCGTCAGTAGGCAAGCGGCGGGCCGCGGTCGGACGCCTCGGTCGCGATGGCCTTGCGCCCGCACGACCGAGTCCGCGTCAGGCGGCCAGGCGTGTCTCGTGTCGCGCGACCACCTCGGCCTCGTCGGCCAGCGCCTTCACCACGGACGGGCGTACTTCGATACGCCCCTTGTAGGCCATCAAGTTCTTCAGATGGCTTATGTCGGTGCCGCTGCGCTCATGCCAGAACGTGGCCCAGACATAGGCATCCAGCAAGGTGAACCGTTCGCCGGTCAGCCATGTGCGACCGTCCGCGAGCATGCGATCCAGGCGCGCATAGGCGGCGACCAACTTGTTGCGCGTCCACGCCGCGCCCTCCTCCGTCAGCAGTTTGCGCATCAGCGGGATATGCTTTTGCGCGATTTCCGTCGCAGTGAAGTTCAGCAGCGCGTCCATCTTGACCCGTTCAAGCGTGCCGTGCGCCGGCATCAGGCCAGAGCCGGGATGCTGGTCAGCGAGGTAGCTGCCGATGACGACGGTTTCGGCCAGCAGGTCATGGTCGGCGTTGTCAATCCTCAATACGGGCACATAGCCAAGCGGATTGACTTCAGCAAAGTCGTCGCCATTGGAGGTCGACTTGCCGGATACGTCGTAGTGGACAAGCTCGACTTCCTGGCCGCCGAGTTCGTTCAACACGACCTGGACGGCGAGAGAGCAAGTGGCTTTCGCGATGTAAAGCTTCATGTCGGTCCCTTTTCAATTTGACCGGACCGTTCCGATAACGCGTCCGTCATGGTTCGAGACTCTAATTAGATTTCAGATGAAGATAAATCCACAAAATAGAGTATCAGTGTCGCCAACACGGCGACAATTTGCATTCACCGGATTTTCACTCAAGCGGGCCTGAGCTGCTCGGCGAGGTGATCCAGGACCACCCGCGCTTTCGATGGCATGCGTCGCCCGAGTGGAATCAAAGCATGGACGGGCGGCCCGTCGACGTCGGACGCGGGCAACAGGTGCACCAGCCTTCCCGCATCGACGTGCGGCCGGGCCACGCGGTCCAGGATCTGTGAAACGCCCATGCCATGGATCGTGGCTTCCACCAACGCCTGGCCGTCGGCCAGCACCATCACCGGCGACGGCGATATCTCGCGCACGATCCCGCCATCCTGCACCGTCCACGGACGCAGGCGCCCGTTGGGCCCCCGAAAGATCACGGCATCATGGACGCTCAGTTCGGATACTGAGCGGATCGGCGCATGGCGCGCCAGGTACTCGGGCGCGGCATACAACCCCAGCCGCAGGTCGCACAATTTGCGCACGGTCATGTCGCTGTCGGCGGGCAGAATGCCGATGCGCACTACGATGTCCCAGCCCTCGCCCACCGCGTCGGACATGCGATCGGTCAACGCAGCTTCCAGGGTGATCCTGGGGTAGCGCTTGCGTAGTTCGGCGAAGCTGGGCAGCAGCAGGCGCCCGAAGCCGGCCGGCAGGTCGATGCGCACCCGCCCGATAGGCTCATCGCGCCGCGCCGCCAAGGCCAGCTCGGCGTCGCGCAGACTGTCCAGCGCCGTCTGCGCGGCCTGCAGGTAGGTTTCGCCATCTTCGGTCAGGCGCACCGCGCGCGTGGTGCGCTGGAACAGCCTGGTTCCCAGCCGGCGCTCCAGGCGCTGCACCGCCTTGCCGACGTTCGATTTGCTGGTACCGAGATTTTCCGCGGCCTTGGTGAAGCTGCCCGTCTGTGCGACGGCGGCGAATGCCGTGATCTCGGGTATGGCTGCGTCCGCACGTTCCGTCATTGTATCCACCGGAGCGACAAAGAAAGTCTTTTTCGCTAATTTATCAAATATATGGAGGAAGTCATACTGCGCCCGTCATCTACAAGACGAGGTGCGAAGCATGTTGACCAGAGAGCTGATCCGGTCGGGCGACTATCTGCGGCTGTATACCACCCTGCCCCACGCTTGGCGATGGCCACGCGAGCGCATCCTGCGCTCGCTCGAAGAGACGATGCGGATACGTCCTGACGGCGGCGATGTGTGGGTGTTCGGCTATGGGTCGCTGATCTGGAACCCGCTGCTGGACTTCCAGGCGCAGCAGGCCGCCGCGCTGGATGGCTGGCATCGAAGCTTTTGCCTGCGCATGGTCGTCGGCCGCGCCACCAACGAAACGCCGGGACGCATGCTGGCGCTGGAACCCGAAGGCCGCACCCACGGGGTGGTGTACCGACTTGCCACGCAAAAGCTCGAACAGGAGTTGCCGCTGCTGTGGCAGCGCGAAATGGTGTCCGGCGCTTACTTGCCAACCTGGCTGCCGGTCGACTTGGCGAACGGCCAGCGCGTGCATGCGCTGGTCTTCGTCGCCGATCGCCGACGCCCGCAATTCGAAATCGATTCGTCCGTCGCCACCGTCGCGCCGCTGATCGCGCGCGCATCGGGCGTGCATGGCAGCAATGCCGACTACGTCTTCAAGCTGTCTTTCGCGCTGGCCGACCGCGGCTGCACGGACGACTACGTGGAAGCGCTGGCCTGCGAGCTCAGGCGCATCGGTTCCCATATGCAACACGGCGCCGATCGGGCTCTCCCGTAACGGCCGTTTCCTTTCCCAGGAGTTCCCCATGACCATCCGACCCAGACCATTGTCGGTGCTGCTCGCCGCGCTATCCATTGCCGTGGCGGGCGGCGGCGCTACGTATTATCGCCACGGCATTGCCGGCGCACAGGCCGCCGCCGCGCCGGCCGCGGCAACCGAAGTCGACGTCGCCGCCGTTGTCAGCGAGCCTATCGTCGAGTGGCAAAGCTACTCGGGCCGGCTCGAAGCCATAGACAAGGTGGAGATCCGCCCGCTTGCGTCCGGCAGGATCGTCGCCGTGCATTTCGCCGACGGCGCGACGGTAAAGAAAGGCGATCTGCTGTTCACCATAGACCCGCAACCCTATGCCGCGGCGCTGGAGCGCGCCCAGGCCCAGGTCACGGCCGCGGAGGCGCGCGCGGCCTATGCATCATCCGAATTCGCGCGCAGCCAGCGGCTGTTGGCCGATAACGCGGTGGCGCGCCGCGATTACGAAGAGAAGCGCAATGCCTCGCTGGAAGCGAGCGCCGCGCTGCGCGCCGCCAGAGCGGCGGCCGATACCGCGCGCATCGATCTGTCGTATACGCGTGTGACGGCGCCGGTGTCCGGCCGCGTTTCGCGGGCGGAACTGACGATAGGCAACATCGTACAGGCGGGCGCCGCGACGCCCCTGCTGACCACGGTGGTATCGCAGTCGCCCATCTACGCCTCATTCGATGCCGACGAGCAAACCTACCTCCGTTACCTGCGCCAGGCCGGATCGTCGAAGACACCGGTCTACCTGGGCCTGGCGGACGAGGACGGCTATTCGCGCCAGGGCCGTATCGACTCGGTGGACAACCAACTGGACGACCGGTCCGGCACCATCCGCGTGCGGGCTCGGTTCGACAACGGCGACAACGCTCTGCTGCCAGGTTTGTATGCCCGCGTGAAAGTCGGCGCCGGCACGCCACGCCAGGCAGTGCTGATCAACGAAGCAGCGATCGGCACGGACCAGGCCAAGCGCTTCGTGCTGGTAGTCGACGATGCCAACCTGGTGCGGTACCGCGAGGTCGAGCTGGGCAATGAACACGACGGCATGCGCGTCGTCACGGCCGGCCTGCAGCCGGGCGAACGCGTGGTCATCAAGGGCATGCAGCGGGTGCGCCCCGCCGAGCCCGTGCGGCCGCGCCTGGTCGACATGACCGATGGCAAGCCAGTCGCCACCAACACAAACCCGAAGCAACCCGTAGGCAGCGAGCCCGTGACGACGCTCGCGCGGAGCCCATCATGAATATCTCGAAGTTCTTTATCGACCGGCCCATCTTCGCCGGCGTGCTGTCGGCGGTCGTGGTGCTGGCTGGCCTGATCGCCTTGAAGATGCTGTCCACCGGCGAATACCCGGAAGTCGTGCCGCCTTCCGTCATCGTGCGGGCGCAGTATCCCGGCGCCAACCCGAAAGTGATCGCCGAAACCGTGGCCGCACCCATCGAGGAGCAGATCAACGGCGTGGAAAACATGCTTTATATGCAATCGCAAGCCAATAGCGACGGCAACATGACGACGACCGTGACCTTCAAGCTGGGCACGGATCCCGACAAGGCGCAGCAGTTCGTACAGAACCGGGTAACGCAGGCCCTGCCCCGCTTGCCAGAAGACGTGCAGCGCCTGGGCGTGAGCACGGTGAAGTCCTCGCCCACGCTGACCATGGGTGTAAGCCTGTTTTCGTCGAACGGCCGCTATGACCTGACCTATCTGCGCAATTACGCGCTGATCAACGTCAAGGACCGCCTGGCGCGCATACCGGGCGTAGGCGAAGTCGTGATGTGGGGCTCTGGCGATTACGCAATGCGGGTCTGGCTGGATCCTTCCAAGGTGGCGGCCCAGCATCTGACGGCCAACGAGGTCGTCAATGCCATTCGCGGGCAGAACATCCAGGCGGCAGCCGGCAGTATCGGTGCTTCGCCCATGCCGGCCAATGTCGCCATGCAGTTCAACGTGAATGCCCAGGGCCGGCTGAAGACGGAAGAAGACTTCCGCGGCATCATCCTCAAGACATCGACCGACGGTGCGGTGGTGCGTCTTTCCGACGTGGCGCGCGTCGAATTGGGCGCAGCCGAATACGCACTGCGTGCGATGCTGGACGACAAGCCTGCCGTGCAGCTGATCATCTTCCAGCAGCCCGGCGCCAACGCCCTGCAGATATCCGACGACGTGCGCGCCGCCATGGAGGAGCTGAAGGCCGACATGCCGGAAGGTGTGGATTATGGCGTGAAGTACGATCCCACGCGCTTCGTGAGGGAGAGCATAGACGCCGTCATCCACACACTGCTGGAAGCCATCGTGCTGGTCGTTATCGTGGTGGTGGTGTTCCTGCAATCCTGGCGGGCGTCGCTGATCCCGCTGCTTGCGGTGCCGGTTTCCATCGTCGGCACATTCTCGTTGCTGCTGGCCTTCGGGTTCACTATCAATGCCTTGTCGCTCTTCGGAATGGTGCTGGCGATCGGGATCGTGGTGGACGATGCGATCGTGGTGGTGGAAAACGTCGAACGCAATATCGCGAACGGCTTGTCCGCGCGGGACGCCACCTACAAGGCCATGCAGGAAGTCTCCGGTCCCATCATCGCGATCGCGCTGACGCTGGTGGCCGTGTTCGTACCGCTGGCGTTCATGTCCGGCCTGACGGGCCAGTTCTATAAGCAGTTCGCCATGACGATCGCGATCTCGACCGTGATCTCTGCATTCAATTCGCTGACCTTGTCGCCCGCGCTGTCGGCCATCCTGCTGAAGAGCCACCATGCGCCCAAGGACAGGTTGACGCTGCTGATAGACCGTGTGCTGGGGCGTTTCTTCGCGGCCTTCAACAAGATATTCCACCGTGGTTCCGATGCTTACGGCCGCGGCGTGGGCGGCATCATCAACCGCAAGATGGCCATGCTGCCCGCCTACGGCGTGCTGCTCGGCGCCACCGCGTTGCTGGGCCACGTCGTGCCAGGCGGTTTCGTACCCGCCCAGGACAAAGACTATCTGGTCAGCATCGTCCAGCTGCCCAACGGCGCATCCCTGGAACGCACCGAGGCCGTCGTACACGAGATGAACGAGATTGCCATGAAAGTCCCTGGCGTGGTGAACGTCCCGTCCTTTCCCGGGCTGTCCGTCAATGGACTCACCAATTCCTCGTCCAGCGCGCTGGTGTTTTCCGTGCTCAAGCCGTCCAGGGAGCGGTCGCCGGAAGAATCCGCGGATGCCATCGCCGCCGCATTGAATGAGAAGTTTGGACAGATCAAGGGCGCCACGATCGCCACCTTCCCGCCGCCCCCGGTTTCCGGGCTGGGCACGGTGGGTGGCTTCAAGCTGCAGATCCAGGACCGTGGCGCGCTGGGCTACGAGGCGCTGAACGACGCGACCCAGGCATTCCTGAAGGCCGCGGCCAAAGAGCCTGCGCTGGGACCGATGTTCACCAGCTACCAGATCAATGTGCCGCAACTCGATGTCGATCTGGATCGTGCCAAGGCCCGGCAACTGGGCGTGACGGTGGCCGATGTCTTCGACACCATGCAGATTTACCTGGGTTCGCTTTATGTCAACGATTTCAACCGCTTCGGCCGCGTTTACCAGGTACGCGCGCAAGCCGATGCGCCCTTCCGCGCCTCGGCGGAGAACATCGGCCAGTTGAAGACCCGTAACGCGCATGGCGACATGGTGCCGTTGTCTTCGCTGCTCAAGGTGAAGCAGGCCTACGGCCCCGAAATGGTTGTTCGCTACAACGGGTTCACCGCGGCGGACATCAACGGCGGCCCCGCGCCCGGCTATTCCAGCGGACAGGCGCAGGCCGCGGTCGAGCGCATCGCCGCTGAAACGCTACCGCGCGGGATCAAGTTCGAATGGACTGACCTGACCTATCAGCAGATCCTTGCCGGCAACGCGGCCCTGTGGGTATTCCCCATCAGCGTTCTGCTGGTGTTCCTGGTCCTGGCCGCGATGTACGAAAGCCTGACACTGCCGCTGGCCATCATCCTGATCGTCCCCATGAGCATCTTGTCCGCCCTGGCCGGCGTGTGGCTGACGCGCGGCGACAACAACATCTTCACGCAGATCGGCCTGATGGTGCTGGTGGGCCTGTCGGCGAAGAACGCCATCCTGATCGTCGAATTCGCCCGCGAACTCGAGATGCAGGGGCGGACCGCCATCAAGGCCGCGATCGAGTCCAGCCGGCTGCGCCTCCGTCCGATCCTGATGACCTCGATCGCTTTCATCATGGGCGTCGTACCGCTGGTGGTGTCCACGGGCGCTGGATCGGAGATGCGCCGCGCCATGGGCATCGCGGTGTTCTTCGGCATGCTGGGCGTGACGCTGTTCGGCCTGTTGCTGACGCCAGTGTTCTACGTCCTGCTGCGACAGTTGACCGGCAACCGGCCCCTGCACTCCGCCACGCCTCATGTAGCGCCCATCACGGCACCGGAACGAGCGGCCGCGTCGCCTGCCCTGAGCCTGCCGCAAGCGGCTTCGCCCGGCACCGCGCAAACCTGAGCGACCTATCGATCATCCAGTTGGAGCCTGATCATGAATCCGACAATTGCGAAACCCATGCACAAAACTGTAGCGGGCCAGCCGCGGCGCCTGATCGGCGCCATCTCGAGCCTGCTAGCCGCAATGCTGGTGCTGGCCGGCTGCTCGGTCATGCCTGCCTATGAACGGCCACCGGTGGAAACGCCGCCCGCGTACAAAGAAGCGTCCGCGACGCTGGCCGGAGCCGAGTCCAGCCTGTGGAAATCGGCCCGGCCGGCTGAGCACATCGCCCGCGGCGACTGGTGGGCCGTATTCGAGGACGACGAGCTGGACGCCCTGGAACGACGCGCCGGGCAGGCCAATCAGGACCTGAAGGCCGCCGCCGCGCGCTTGGACCAGGCGCGTGCCCTGGTGAAGGACGCCCGCGCCGGTCTGTATCCGCGTGTGGATGCCGGCGTTGGCGCCACGCGCCAGCGGCCGTCTCCCGCGTCGCAGGGTCTGGCGGACGACGGCGATACTCAGGCCTCGACGCTTTATCGTGCGCAGGTCGGCGTCTCGTATGAAGCCGACTTGTTCGGCCGCGTCGCCGCGACGGTGGATGCCGCCACGGCGGACGCTCAGCGCGGAGAGGCGCTGTTCCATTCGGTGCTGCTGGCCCTGCAGGCCGATGTGGCCCAACAGTACTTCCAGGTACGCGAACTGGACGCCGAGGCTGCCCTGTTCCAGCGCACGCTGGAGTTGCGTAGCCAGTCCATGCAGCTGGTGCAGCGGCGCTTTGACGCCGGCGACACAAACGAAGTCGACGTGGCGCGCGCCGCATCCGAGCTGGCGTCCGCGCAGTCCGAGGCACTGGCTATCGCCCGCCGCCGTGCGGTGGCCGAGCACGCGCTGGCCGTCTTGCTGGGCCACACTCCCGCGGAATTTTCCCTGCCGGGGCGGCCGATGACGAGGGTCAGGGTAGCCGTGCCCGCCGGCCTGCCATCTGCGCTGCTGGAACGCCGGCCCGACATCGCCGCGGCGGAACGTGCGATGGCGGCCGCGAATTCACGTGTCGGCATGGCCCGCGCGGCCTTTTTTCCCAGCCTTCGCTTGACAGGTGCGCTCGGCTTCGAGTCCGGCCAGTTGGGCGACCTGTTCAACTGGTCCAGCCGCACCTTCCTGCTGGGACCACTGGTGGGGACCGCGCTGAATCTACCCTTGTTCGACGGCGGACGCCGTCAGGCCGGCGTCGATCGTGCCCGCGCGAGCTATGAGGAGAAGGTTGCCGACTATCGTGGAACGGTACTGAACGCCTTCCGCGAGGTGGAGGACAACCTGGCCAACCTCCGCATCTTGGGAGACCAGGGCAAGGCGCAGGACGCCGCGGTGGCGGCATCCGAACGGGCGGCGCGGCTGTCGCATACGCAATACCGCGAAGGTTCCATAAGCTACTTCGACGTAATCGACGCGGACCGCACGGTGCTGCAGCAGCAGCGCACGGCCGTCCAGCTGGACGGCGAGCGCGCACGCTCCACCGTCAACCTGATCCGGGCGCTGGGCGGTGGCTGGGCGTCGTGACCGGGGTAGTCGCGGCTTATCCGGCTCATTGAACGGTTACGATAGGCCGCGCAATGGTAAGAGTGCGTACGAGGAGCAGGAAATTTTGTGTTGGGCGAAACTGCAATGACGGCGACGAGATTCCAGGGCGTCATCTTCGACATGGACGGCCTGCTGCTGAACACGGAAACGTTGGCCGTGCGGGCGCTGGAGGCGGCCGGCCAGGAGATCGGCGTCGATACCCCGCGCGAGTTCTGCGTGTCCTTGATCGGTTCACCCGCCGATGTCTGCCGCCGCCTGCTGCTGGAACGGTGTGGCGGCGATGCGCCCGCGGACGCCCTGTTCAGCGCCGCGACGACCCATCTGCATGGCTTGATCGACGACGGGCTGCTGGAATTGCGACCCGGCGCGGAAGCGCTTCTGCACCATCTCGACCGACGAGGCCTGCCGCGCGTGGTGGCCACGTCGTCATCGCGCGAAAAAGCCGCCCACCACCTGACGGCGGCGGGGATTCTGGACCGCTTCGACGCGGTCGTCACGCGCGACGACGTCGCGCGCGGCAAACCGCATCCAGACCTGTATCTGGACGCGGTGGGCAGGCTGGGCATCGCGCCGTTTCGCTGCCTGGCGCTGGAGGACTCCTACAACGGGGTGCGGGCCGCTCATGCGGCCGGCGTGCCCGTGATCATGGTGCCGGACGTGCTTGCGCCCACGGATGAGATGCGGGCGCTCTGCCTGGATATCCTGCCGGATTTGCGACAAGTCATTCCGCTCCTGGATGGCTATTCCGCCGGAACCGCGGAGGACGCCTCCGCCGCGGCAGGCTGCCCGCGCTGATGGCACACAGGCATGCCCCATGCTGCGTTTTCGGCTCATGCATCACCCAGGAGCCAACGATGACGCATCCCCAGAACGCGAACACGGGCGATACCGACGCCCAGGCGGACGACCGTTCACGCGAGAACCAGCGCAGCCATGACGACGGCCAGAACCGCACCAAGAAGGACGGCCATGCGGATCAGCTCGGCACCGGGCAGGACCAGACCAGCAGCCGGCAACATGGTCAGGGCGCGCGCCGTCCCGGGTAGCAGGGTCGGCCGCCATTAAGCGCGTTTCCGCGTCTTGCATCCATCGTGGACGCAAGACGCGCCTGCTTCCCACGGCGCGCGCTGACGCGTGAGGTTCCCGGGCTCGCCCGTGGGGCCCGCGCTTGATCGAAATCAATGACGTCTCATGGGCGCGGATGGAAACTTGCCATGTTCAGCAAGGAGACAGCCCATGAACACCGAATCGTACGACATCAACCGCATGGCATCCCTGATCCTGCATTTTGTGCTGGGCCTGGGCGCCAGCACGGACGACGCGCTGCGCGCGCTGCGGCTTACCGAGCGGATGCTGCGCGACGCCTGCGAGCAGAGAGCATCATGAGCTGCGTCCTCATCCCTATCGACGGCTCCGACAATGCGCTGCGCGCCTTGAACCACGTCGTCCAGCACAAGAAGATGTACGAACCGCTGAACGTGCAGATCCCCATCATCTCGGGGTCGGTGCGCCAGCACAAATGCGACCAGATCGTCATGGGCTCGCGCGGCCTGGGCACGACGGCCGGCCTGTGGCTGGGATCGGTCACCACCAAGACGCTGCACCTGGCGCAGGTTCCCGTCACCATCGTCAAGTAGCCGCGCGCATGGAAGCGATGCGTATGGAAGCGATGGTCCTGCGTGCGGCCGGCCAGCCCCTGGTACTGGAGTCGCGCCCCTTGCCGCAGCCCGGCGCGGGCCAGGTGCGTATCCGCATCGAAGCCTGCGGGATATGCCGCACGGACCTGCACGTCGTGGACGGCGAACTGCCCCACCCCGCGCTGCCTGTCGTTCCCGGCCATGAGGTGGTCGGCATCGTCGACGCGCAAGGCCCCGATGTGATCGCCCCCGCGCTGGGCATGCGCGTCGGGGTGGCCTGGCTGGCCCATACCTGCGGACATTGCCCCTATTGCGGCCAGGGCCAGGAGAACCTGTGCGACGCGCCATTGTTCACCGGCTACACCGTCGATGGCGGCTTCGCCACCCATGCCCTGGCTGACGCCAACTTCGTATTCCCCTTGCCCGACGATGCGGACCCCGTGGCGACCGCGCCGCTGATGTGCGCCGGCCTGATAGGCTGGCGCTCGCTGCGGGCGGCGGGAAACGCCAGTCATGTCGGCCTGTACGGCTTCGGCGCGGCCGCCCATATCCTGGCGCAGGTCTGCTGCCGGCAGGGTCGTAGCGTCTACGCCTTCACACGGCCCGGAGACGATGCCGCCCAGGCGCTGGCGCTGTCCTTGGGCGCGGCGTGGGCCGGCGGCTCGGACCAGATGCCGCCGCATGAGCTCGATGCGGCCATTATTTTTGCGCCGGTGGGCGCCCTGGTCCCCACGGCGCTGGCCGCCGTGCGCAAAGGCGGCCGCGTCGTGTGCGGGGGAATCCACATGAGCGACATTCCGTCCTTTCCCTATCGGCTGCTGTGGGAAGAGCGGCGGATCGTATCGGTCGCCAACTTGACCCGCGAGGATGGCGAGGAATTCCTGCGGGTGGTCGCGGCGGCGCCGATAAAAGTGCACACCACCACTTATCCCCTGGCCGACGCGAACCGCGCGTTGGCGGATCTTCGCGGAGGCCGCCTGGTGGGCGCCGCGGTGCTCGTTCCGCCGGGGCCTTGAGCGGTTCTCGGGCGCGCGCGGATCGCCACGGTGTGGCGTACGGCGCGAACGTCACGCGACCGCGTCGCGGACGGCATGCGCGGCACGGTCCGGATACAGCAACACCGGCCGGTCCGCGATGCGGATGAAGGCTTCGGCGACGCTACCCAGCAGGATCCGCCGCACGCCGCGCCGGCCATGCGTGCCCAGCACCACCAGATCCGCGTTGATGCCGCGCGCCGCCTCCAACAGGCGCTCGGCGACGGTGTCGTCGACTTCGCTGCCGTGGATCAGGTGCGACTCGACCACCACGCCGGACTTCGCCACCGCCGCGGTGGCATCGTCCAGGACCTTGCGCGCGTCCGATTCGACGGCGCTGGCCAAGGCCGCCGGGTCGTAGACCAGCGACGTGTAGTAGGCGCTGGGGTATTCCGCCACGCAGATCGCGTACAGCGCGGCGCCTTCCGACGCCGCCAGGCGGGCTGCATGCTCAACCGCGGCGCTCGCGATCCTGCTGCCGTCCACGGCAACCATGATTTTCCGGTACATGAGGGACTCCTTGGATCCTTGACGGGGGAGTCCCTATGCTGCGCCGCGAGGCCGCGGGGCTCCGTGACCTGAGTCAAGGCTTATCGTCGTCCGCGATGTCCGCAACGCCCGCAACGACCGGAACGCTCGCAACGA
Organism: Bordetella genomosp. 8; assembly: GCF_002119685.1. Classification (NCBI taxonomy): domain Bacteria; kingdom Pseudomonadati; phylum Pseudomonadota; class Betaproteobacteria; order Burkholderiales; family Alcaligenaceae; genus Bordetella; species Bordetella genomosp. 8. The sequence continues at coordinate 3,109,542 of NZ_CP021108.1, forward strand.
CCCGCACCTTTCGCGGCGGCGACATCGCGACCGTTCAGGCGCCGGGCGCCCGCGCCCGGTGGCAGTCCCGCAGCAGGTCCCATATCTCGTCGACCACCGTGGCGCCGCCGGCGCGGGCCGCGCGGTACAGGGACACCGGGACATCGACCGTGGGCAGGTCAGGTCCCGCGACCACCAGCGCGCCCGTCGCCAGCTCTCGCGCGATCAGGCGTTCCGGCAGCCAGGCCATGCCCATGCCGGCCAGCGCCATTTCCTTGATGCCGGCGACGAAGCCCGATTCCTGGACGATGCGGACTTCGTACCGGTCCATCAGCGGCGGCAGGCAGTGCTTGTACAGGATGGCGCCCATGAAGCTGGGCGCGGGATAGCCCAGCAGCCGCAGCGCCCGCCCCGGCTGCGGCGCGTGCGCCGGGACGCCCGACGGCGTGGCCGCGCTGACGGCGATCAGCCTGTCGTGGCCCAGCTGCATGCGTTCGGTGTGCGGCATGGTGGCTTGCAAGGGGGTATCGGCTTCCAGGCACAGCAGCAGTTGCGCTTCGCCCGACGAAAAGCGGGCGATGCTTTCGGGGCGATCCTCGGCATCCACGCCAAGCTCGACAGCGGGCGCTTCGCGCTGCACCAGCCGCAGCAATTCCGGCAGCCAGGTGATGGTCAGGGTGTGCTGCGCCGCCACCCGCACGCGCCGGACGCCCCGCTGCTCGGCCTGTATGCGGTTGCGCAGTTCGGTGGCCTGCATCAGCAACGCGCGGAATTCGTGCGTATAGCGCTCACCCACCGGCGTCAGCCGCAGGCCGGCGCTGGCGCGGTCGATCAACTGCACGCCCAGCCAGTCCTCCAGCATCTGGATGCGGCGCGAGAACGCCGGCTGCGTGATATTGCGCATCGCGGCGGCTCGCGAGAACGTGCCGGCATGCAGCAAGGCGAGAAAATCTTCGAGCCAGATCAGCTTCATTTATCCAGGCCCTTATGCAAAAAAAGCATGGGCGCCGGAAAATATAGCATTGGGCGGCTCTCCGGGCTGTCCGTTACTCTCGCCCTTCCCTTATCTCTTCCCGGGATTCCCACCATGATGCATCTCGCCGCCTATCCCCGCGTACGCCTGGGCCACTTTCCCACGCCGCTGGAGCCCATGCCCAACTTGTCCCGTCACCTGGGCGGGCCCAACCTGTACATCAAGCGCGACGACTGCACCGGCCTGGCGACGGGCGGCAACAAGACCCGCAAGCTGGAATTCCTGGTCGCCGAAGCGCTGGCCCAGGGCGCCGATACCCTGATCACGCAAGGCGCCGTGCAGTCCAACCATGCGCGCCAGACGGTGGCCGCGGCCGCGCGTTTCGGCATGGACTGCAAGATCCTGCTGGAGCAGCGCGTCAGCGACGGCGGCGAGGACTACGAGGAATCGGGCAACGTGATGCTGGATCGGCTGATGGGCGGCGAAATCTCCGCGCGCCTGCCCTCCGGTACCAATATGCAGCGGGCCATGGAGGAACTGGCGGCGCAACTGCGCGAGCGCGGCAAGAAGCCCTACGTGATTCCCGGCGGCGGCTCCAATCCGGTGGGCGCGCTGGGCTATGTGGGCTGCGCCCAGGAACTGCTGACGCAGTCCTTCGAAATGGGCCTGCGCATCGACACCGTGGTGCATGCGACCGGCAGCGCCGGCACCCAGGCCGGCCTGGTCACCGGGCTGGCCGCCATGAACAGCGGTATCCCCGTGATGGGTATCAGCGTGCGCGCGGCGCAGGAGCAACAGATCGAGAACGTGTGGAAGCTGACACAGGCCACGCGTGACTATATGGGCCTGCCCACCAGCTCCGTGCGGCGCGAGGACGTGCTGGTGGACGCCGGCCACGTCGGCGCCGGCTATGGCGTTCCCACCGAAGGCATGGTGGAAGCCGTCCGCCTGGCCGCGCAGCTGGAAGGCATCCTGCTGGATCCGGTGTACTCGGGCAAGGGTATGGCTGGCCTGATCGCCCAGATCCGCGCCGGCAAGTTCGGCAAGGACCAGAACGTGGTCTTCGTCCACACGGGCGGGTCGGCGGCGCTGTTCGCCTATCGTTCGACCTTCGACGGCCGCAAGGGCTGAGCGCCCTGTGGGCAGCGATCGGGCTGGCGGTGGCAGTCTGCCCGCGCCGCGGCCCGCGATCCGGGCGGGCACTTCAGGCGGGCACTTCAGGAGGACACCTCAGGCGCGCGCCGCTTCGCCCTCCTGGTCCGCCGGCCGCACCAGCAGCACCGGAACGGGCGCGGTGCGCACCACCAGTTCCGCGTCGCTGCCCATGACCAGGCGATTGATGCCACGGCGGCCATGGGTGCCCATCACGATCACGTCGGCCTTCCAGTCCCTGGCATGGTCGACAATGATTTCGGAAACGCGGCGGCCGTCGCATTCTTCCAGGTGGCAATCGCATGCCACGCCCTGCGCTTCCAGGACATGCCTGGCATCCGCCAGGATGCGGTGGCCGTTGCGCAGCATGGAAGGCAGCATCTGATGCACGTAGATTTCCGGCCGTTCGAACCCGTTGGTGTACAGCAGCGTATCCAGGATGTGGATCAAGCGGATCTTGCCTTCGCTTAGCCGCGCCAGCCGGATGGCCTGCTCCAGCGCCCTGTTGCTGGTTTCGCTGCCGTCGACCGGCACCAGGATTTTCTTGTACATCGTCGCTTTCCTATCGTCTGGCCTGGATGCACCGGCTGCCTGGTGGCGGATGCACCACCGGCGGGGCACACCGCCTCAAGCCGCACTGTATCCAGCGTGCCGCGCGCCGTATTGACCTTCGTCAACTGGATATACTGCCGCCTGAACCCGTTACCGGAGCCGCCGCGTGGACCGCCTGCACGCCATGAAGACCTTCGTCACCGTGGTCGAGAGCGGTGGCTTCACCGCCGCCGCGCGCAAGCTCGATGTCTCGCTATCGGTGGTCAGTCGGGTCATCACCGAGCTGGAAGCCCACCTGGGCGTGCGCCTGCTGACACGCACCACGCGCGTCGTGCGGCCCACCGAAACCGGCGCCGCGTATCTGGAAAACTGCAAGCGCATCCTGGGCGACATCGAGGACGCCGAACTCGCCGCGGCGGGCACGCATGCGGCGCCGCGCGGCAGCCTGGCGGTGACCGCGCCTGTCCTGTTCGGTGCGCGCCACGTGACGCCCATCGTCGTCGAATACCTGCAGCGCTATCCCGAAGTGGACGTCAACTGCCTGCTGCTGGATCGCAACGTCAGCTTCATCGACGAAGGCGTGGACGTGGGGGTGCGCATCGGCGAACTGCCCAGTTCCTCACTGCAGGCCATCCCCGTGGGCCGCGTGCGGCGCGTGGTGTGCGCCGCGCCGTCCTACCTGGCGCAGCATGGCGTGCCGCGCTCGCCGGACGACCTGCTGGCGCACACGCTGATACAGACCACCGGCGTGAGCGCATTGGCCGAATGGCGCTTCATGGTCCAGGGCGAACAGAAGCCCCTGCGCTTCACGCCCCGGCTGGCCACCACGACCAACGATTCCGCCATTGCCGCGGCGGTGGCGGGCTTCGGGATGGCGCGCGTGCTTTCCTATCAGGTGGCCGGTGAGCTATGGGACGGCAGGCTGCGCGTGGTGTTGGTCGATTACGAACCGCCCGCCATGCCTATCCACGTGATCCACCGCGAAGGCCGGCACGCCATGCAGAAGGTACGCGCCTTCCTGGATCTGGCGATCGACCGGCTGCGCGCGGACAAGTCGCTGAACTAGGTCGCTGCGACTAGGTCGCCGAAGGGGGTCGCTGCAACGGGTCGCTGCAGCGGGCCGCCGCAACAGTCGCGCAGCCAGGTCGCTGGACCCACCCGTATTATTCTCGTTTCAAGAAGAATACCTTCTCCCGCAGGCCATTTTTCCCCCGGCGTGGCACTCCTATGATTCGTTTCAGCACGAAATTACGTGCGAAACCCGCAAACAAAGGACTGCCACCATGAAACTCTTCCACCACCCCCTGTCCGGCCACGCCCACCGCGCCCGCCTGTTCCTGTCGCTGATCGACCAACCCGCCGAACTGGTGGAGGTCGACCTGGCCAACCGTGCCCAGAAGCAGCCGGACTTCCTGAAGCTGAATCCCTTTGGCCAGGTGCCGGTCCTGGTGGACGGCGACGTCGTGATCGCCGATTCCAACGCCATCCTGGTCTACCTGGCCAAGAAAACCGGCAAGACCGACTGGCTGCCGGAAGCACCAGCGCAAGCCGCGGCCGTGCAACGCTGGCTGTCGGTGGCTGCCGGCGATATCGCCTTCGGCCCAGCCGCCGCCCGCCTGGTCACCGTGTTCGCCGCGCCCCTGGATGCCGATGCCGCCATCGCCCGTGCCCACGTGGTGCTCAAGCGCATGGACGACGCGCTGGCGAACCGGCAGTGGATCGCCGCCGATCACCCGACCATTGCCGACGTCGCCCTGTACAGCTACACGGCGCGCGCGCCCGAAGGCTACGTGGACCTGAAGGACTACGCCAACGTGCGCCGCTGGCTGGCCGCCATCGAAGCCCTGCCCGGCTTCGTGGAGTTCCAGCGCACGCCCGTCGGACTGGCCGCCTGATCGGTCTCGCGCCGAACCCTAAACGCCTCAAAACCCTGGGAGTCACCATGTCCACCGCACCCTGGCACGCCGGCGAACTCGCCCTGCAATCCCGCGTGGGCGTCCTCGCCCGGATGGACGACGTCGGCCGCCGTTTCATCCGCGACTACATGCCGGACCAGCACCGCGAATTCTTCGTGCAGCTGCCCTTCGTGGCGCTGGGCGCCGTGGCGCCGGATGGCACGGTCTGGGCGACGTTGCGGGCCGGGCATCCGGGCTTCCTGGCGTCGCCGGATCCCCGCCGCCTGGATATCTCCATCGGGCGGGAAGCCGCCGATCCGGCGGATCCGGGGCTGGAAGACGGCAAGGCCATCGGCCTGCTGGGCATCGACCTGGCGACGCGACGCCGCAATCGCATGAACGGCGTGCTGCGCCATGCCGGGGGCAAGCTGTCCCACATCGACGTGACGCACAGCTTCGGCAACTGCCCGCGCTACATCCAGCAGCGCGCGATCGTCTTCACCCGGGACCCCGCCGAACAGAGCGTCATCGCGCCGCAGGTCATGGACGCCCTGGATGCCAAGGCACGCGCGTTGATCCAGGGAGCGGACACCCTGTTCGTCGCGTCCTACGTGGACCTGCCCGAAGGACGCCAGGTCGATGTCTCGCATCGCGGCGGCAAACCGGGATTCGTGCGGCTGGACGACGACGGCGGCATGACGATTCCCGATTTCAACGGCAACCTGTTTTTCAATACCCTGGGCAACTTCATGGTGAACCCGGTGGCCGGCGTGACCTTCGCCGATTTCGAGACGGGCGAACTGCTGCAGATGACGGGCCGCGCCGAAGTCATCGTCGATTCGCCCGAGATCGCCGCCTTCCAGGGCGCCGAACGCCTGTGGCGGTTCTTCCCGCGCATCGTCGTGCGGCGCGCGGGGGCGCTGCCCCTGCGCTGGGCGCGCAAGGAAGACGGCGCTTCGCCCAGTTCGCTGTTGACCGGCGACTGGACCCAGGTCGCCGACCGGCTGCGCGCCGCCGCGCTGGCCAATCGCTGGCGGCCGTTCCGGGTGGCGCGCATCGTGGAAGAAAGCCGCGCCGTGCGCTCCCTGCACCTGGAGCCAGCCGACGGCGCTGGGCCTGTCCCGCATCAGGCAGGCCAGTTCCTGCCCATCCGCGTCACGCCGCCAGGTGCCGAAAAGCCGCTGACGCGCACGTATACGCTATCGGTGGCGCCTTCGGACGCCGGCTATCGCATCAGCGTGAAGCGCGACGGCGCGGTGTCGCAATTCCTGCATGACCATGTGCAGGTGGGCGACGTCATCGACGTCCGCGCACCCGCTGGCGCCTTCACCGTGGACCCCACCGAAAAGAGGCCAGTGGTGCTGTTGGCCGCCGGCATCGGGGTGACGCCCATGCTGGCCATGCTGCGCCACATCGTTTATGAAGGACAACGCAAGCAAAGGATGCGGCCGACCTGGTTCTTCCACTCGGCGCGTTCGATGGCGGAGCGGGCGTTTGCCGGCGAACTGGCCGCGTTGCAGGCCGCCGGCCAGGGGGCGGTCCATGTGTTCCGGCTGTTGAGCGACCCGGAAGGCGCGCGCCTGGGCGAGGACTACGACCAGTCCGGACGGATAGATATCGATCTGCTGCGCGCCCGCCTGCCTTTCGACGACTATGACTTCTACCTGTGCGGGCCGGCTGCGTTCATGCAGTCGCTATACGATGGCTTGCGCGCGCTGAACGTGCCGGACGAACGGATCCATGCGGAAGCCTTCGGGACGTCGTCCCTGACGCGGCAAGGCGGGCGGGCCGATGCGGCGGCGGCGTCGGCCGCACTGCCGAACGCCCAAACAGCGGATCAACCGGCTGCGCCATCGAAAGCGCCGCCCGCGGCGCAGCCGGCGACCGAATCGGTGCCGGTCATCTTCCTGCAATCCGCGAAGGAAGCGCGCTGGGAACCCGGCGGCGGATCGCTGCTGGAACTTGCGGAAGCACGCGGGCTGGAACCGGCCTTCGGCTGCCGGGGCGGCAGCTGCGGCACTTGCCGCACGCGCATCGTGCAAGGCGCGGTGGCGTATGCCGAGCAACCGGAGTTCGACGTACCCGATGGCGAGGCCCTGATCTGCTGCTCGGTGCCCGCCGCGGGCGGCAAGCCATTGCAACTGGACCTGTGACGGCGCCTGCCTGCCCGGCGATTTCCTCAAGCGGCGGACTTCTGTCCCGGCTGCCTGCCCGCCGCGCGCAGGATCAGCCCGGCGATCCGTTCCGGCTGCGAGATCAGCGACAGGTGGCTGGCCTTGAGCTCGATGGTCGTGGCGCCCATGCGCTTGGCCATGAACCGTTCCAGGTCGGGGTTGATGGTGCGGTCTTCGGTGGAGACGGCGTAAAAGCTGGGCTTGGAACGCCAGGCCGCCTGGGTGGTCTTGCCGGTCAGCAGCGCCTTGCGGAAGGGTTGCTGGACGGCATACAGCACCATGGCCTTCTTGCGCGGCAGGTCGCCGGCGAAGTCCTTCAGGAAAGCCTCCTGGCTCAGGCGGCCCTCATCGCCGTCGAACACGATGCCGGCGCTGGCGGGCGGCGTGGGATATTTGGCGGCCAGCTGCGCGTAGTCTTCGTTGGCGTCCGGCGCGCGCGCGGCCACGTAGACCAGCGACGCCACGTTGGGATGCACGCCCGTTTCCGTTACGAGCATGCCTGAAAACGAGTGGCCGACCAGCACCGTGGGGCCATCCTGACGGTCCAGGACCCGGCGCACGGCATCCACGGCCTCGGGAAACGTCGTCAGCGGGTTCTGCACCGCCGTGGCGTTCATGCCGGCGGCCTGCAATCGCGCGATCACCTCGGTCCAGCAGGAGCCGTCGGCGAAGAGGCCATGCGCCAGCACGACGTTCCTGATCGCGCCCGGGCCCGCGGCGGGCGCGGCGGCGGGGGCCGCCTGCGCCACCCTCAGGCCGGGAAGCAAGGTGGAGGCGGCGGCGCCCGCGAGCGTGGCGGCGAATGCACGGCGATTCATGGTCATGACGATTCCTCTGTATCAATATGATCGCCAGGATAAAGTCCGCCTGCCGCGGGACGTTTCAAATTTTCGTTAGATTTCGGTTTCGCCATCGGCCGAAGTATCGGTATCGAAACGCTCACGCCATTTGGCTGCCCTGCCCGTGACGAACTCGATCAAGGTCCGCGCGGCCAGGGTCTGGTACCGCCCCGGCATCCGCAGCAGGAACATGCGGGTGCCGAACACGCTCAGCCGCCAATCGGCCAGGGCCGTGACCACTCGACGGCCGATTTCGTCCGCCACCACGTAATCGGGCACGAGGCCCACGCCCAGGTCCGCCATGATGGCCTCGCGCAGGAACTGGAAATTCTCCGATGCCAGCGTGGGATGCAGGGTAAGCTGCCGCCGCGCGTCGCCACGGTAGGCCGATACCCGCAGGTCCCGTCCGGACACACCGGACGTGATCAGCGGAACCTCCACCAATTCCTCCAGCGTCGAGGGCAACGGATGGCTGCGCGCATAGGCGGCGGAAGCACACACGACGTAGCGCACTTCCGCCAACTCGGTCGCCACCATCTGCTGCGGCGGCTCGGACATCACCCTTACCGCCACGTCCACTTCGTCGCGCAGCAGATCGTCCACGCGGTTGTCGAACAGCACGTCCAGCGCGATATCGGGATAGGCGCGCTTGAATTCGATCAGCCAACCGGACATGACCATGTGCCCGAAGCCGGTGGGCAGGCTGATCCGCAGCGATCCGTGCAATCCGCGCCCGAGCGACGCCACGGCTTCCCGCGCCGCGAGCACTTCGTCGCGGACGACCCGCCCATGGCGGTAGAGACGTTCGCCGGCCTCGGTGAGCTCGACCCGGCGGGTCGTGCGCCGCATCAGTTGCAGGCCCACCGACTTCTCCAGCTGCGCCAGGTGGTAACTGACGTTGGCGCGGCTCATTTTCAGGTTGCGCGCGGCCGAACTCAGGTTGCCGGCTTCGACGATATCCACGAAAAGCGCCAATGACTGCGCGTCCAAATCTGCCCCTATCCGTCGAAAATATTTGACAGACTGTTCATAGTCTTTGGGATTGTCAAGCAGGGCCGATGGGAAAATAATGTGCCGTATCACCGAAACCCGACAACAACGCCTCGCCGCGGAACCCCGCAGGAGACAGCAATGCCCCTAGACCAGGAAACCTTCCAGCTGCTGCTGGACAGCGTGCAGCGCTTCGTACGCGAGCGGCTGATGCCCGCCGAGGACGCCGTCGAGGAGCACGACGAAGTGCCGGCCGACATCGTCGCCGACATGAAGGAACTGGGCCTGTTCGGACTGTCCATTCCGGAGGAATACGGCGGCATCGGGCTGAGCATGGCGCAGGAATGCGCGGTCGCCTATGAGCTTGGCCACACCGCCCTGGCCTTTCGCTCGGTGGTCGGGACCAACATCGGCATCGGTTCGCAGGGCATCCTGATGGATGGCACCGCCGAACAGAAGGCCGAATACCTGCCGCGCATCGCCAGCGGCGAGCTGATCGTTTCCTTCGCGCTGACAGAGCCGGACGCCGGTTCGGACGCCGCCTCGATCAAGACGCGCGGCGTCAGGGACGGCGCCGACTATGTGCTGGCGGGGACCAAGCGTTTCATCACCAATGCCCCGCGCGCCGGCGCCTTCACGCTGATGGCGCGCACCGACGGCCCAGGAGCGGGCGGCATCTCGGCCTTCATCGTGCCGGCAGGCCTGCCGGGCCTGAGCCTGGGCAAGCCGGATCGCAAGATGGGCCAGCGCGGCACCAAGACCTGCGACGTCGTCCTGGACAATGTGCGGGTGCCGGCCGCAAATATCATCGGCGGCGAGCCGGGCAAGGGCTTCAAGACCGCCATGAAGGTGCTGGATCGCGGGCGCCTGCACATATCGGCCGTCGCCTGCGGCATGGCCGACCGCATCCTGCGCGAAAGCGTGGCCTACGCCCAGCAGCGCAAGCAATTCGGCCAGCGCATCGGCGATTTCCAGCTCGTGCAGGCCATGCTGGCCGACAGCCAGGCGGAACTGCTGGCCGCCTGGTCGCTGGTGCAATCGGTCGCGCGCCGCTACGACGCCAAGCCGTTCGACGTGAGCGATCCGGAAGTCAGCATGCAGGCCGCCTGTGCGAAGCTCTTCAGCACCGAAATGGTCGGCCGCGTCGCCGATCGCGGCGTGCAGGTGCACGGCGGGTCGGGCTACATCAACGAGTACAAGGTGGAACGCTTCTATCGCGACGTGCGCTTGCTGCGGCTGTACGAAGGCACGACACAGATCCAACAGCTGGTGATCGGCAAGCAGTTGATGAAGTCCGCCTGAGACGGCTGGCGGCCACCACGGGAAGCGGCGGACGCCGGCGCAAGGCCGCGCCTCAGCCCGGCAGCGCCGGCAGCGTCTTCTGCACGGCCTCGCAGCGTTCCCGCAGCAGCCGGTACAAGGCCTGGACGCCGGGCGAGTACTGCTTGCGATGCGGGCACACCAGCATCAAGGGCGCGGACACGCCGCCCAGGTGCGGCAGCAGGACGTGCAGGCGCCCGGTACGCACGTCGTCGCTGACGTCCATCCAGGACTTGTAGGCGATGCCCTCGCCCGCCAGGGCCAGCCGGCGCACCACGTCGCCATCGTCGCTGTGTATGGTCCCCGTGACGTTCACCGACAGCTTGTTCTTGCCATCCCGGAACTCCCATTTGTCGTAGAGCCGGCTGCTCAGCATGTAAAGCAGGCAGTCATGCCTGGCGAGATCCTCCGGCGACGACGGCACGCCCCGCCGCGACAGGTATTCCGGCGACGCCACCAGCACGCGCCGGTTCTCCGGCGCCAGGGGTAGCGCGACGTAGCTGGCGTCCTCGGCCACGCTGTAGCGCACCGCCACATCCACCGGATCCCGGAAGACGTCCGTTACCCGATCCGAAAAGAACAGCTTCAAGGTCAGGCGCGGATAAGGCTGGCGAAACAGCGTGAACCAGGGCAGCAGCACGTTGCGGCCCAGGTCGGATGGCGCCGCCACCTGCAGCACGCCGCGCAGTTCGCGCTGCTGGCCGTGCAGTTCCTCATGGCCGGCGCGCACGCTGTCCAGGATCGTCTGCGCATGCGGCAGATAGGCTACGCCTTCCGCCGTCAGCCGCAGGCTGCGGGTCGATCGCGCGAACAGGCGGACGTCGAGTTCGCCTTCCAGGCGCTTGATGGCGGCGCTGACCTGTCCGGGCAGCAGGTCCGCTTCGCGCGCGACATCGGAAAAGCTGCCCAGGGCGGCGGAGCGGACGAACAGGGCGAGGTCATCGAGTTTGATCATTTTCACGAAAACAGTGAAAGGCCTCCTCGATTTTCCCTGTTTTTCGTCAACTGCCACAAGCGGAACATACGTCCACGGCGAGATTGAACGCTCGCCACCCCGCCGCAACGTCATTACCCAGGACATCGCCATGGAAACGCTCACCGCCATCCAGAACCGCTATACCACCAAGGCCTACGACACGTCGCGCAAGATCCCGCAGGCGCGGATCGAGCAATTGCTCGAGGGCCTGCGCATGAGTCCCTCGTCGGTCAACGCCCAACCCTGGCATTTCATCGTCGCCAGCGACGACGGCGGCAAGGCCCGCATCGCCAAGGCCGCGCAAGGCACGTTCGGCTACAACGGGCCCAAGATCATGAACGCGTCGCACGTGATCGTCTTCGCCGCCCGCACCGACATGACGCCCCGGCATATGGAGGCCATCCTGGAACAGGAAGAACGCGACGGCCGATTCCAGATCGAAGGCGCCAAGGAAGGCCAGCGCAGGGGCCGGCAATCCTTCGTCGACATCCATCGCTACGAACAGAAAGACCTGCAGCATTGGATGGAAAAGCAGGTCTACCTGGCCCTGGGCACGCTGATGCTGGCCGCCGCGACCCAAGGCATCGACACCACGCCCATGGAGGGCTTCGATTTCCGCCTGCTGGACGCGGAACTGGGCTTGCGCGAACGGGGCTACAGCAGCGTGGTGCTGTTGTCGCTGGGCTATCACGCTGAAACGGACTTCAACAGCCGCCTGCCGAAGTCACGCCTGCCCCAAGCCGACGTCATGACCTTCATTTGAGCGGCATGACGGTCAGCGGCGGAAGCGGCCTCCGCCGCCGAAGCGGTCGCCGCCGCCCCAGCCCGAGCCGTTGAAGCCGCGATTGCCCCAGCCCCGGTCCTGCAACGCCGCGTCATCGTAGCGGCCGCGGCTGTAGTTGTCCGACTGGGCGCGCGCCTGCTGCTGCTGGTTCAGATAGGTGCGGTTGGCGGCATCGGTGTTGGCGGGCGTCATCGGCTGCCAGCCCGAGGACGTGTGCTGCTGCCAGCCCTGGTCGGTGTGGCGATAGACATTCCCGTCGTGGTCGCCATAGACATTGCCATTGTCCCAGCCCACGGTATTGCCGGTGCGGCTGTCGTGCGTGACGCCACGGTCGGCATGGCTGGTGACGCCCTGCCCCGACTGGCCGCTGGCGGTGCGGGCGGTCGCGGTGGTGCGGCCCGTGTTGTCGTTGGTATGGATAGACTGCTGGCCGGCCGTCCAGGTGCCGTTATCCACGTTGCCGGCGATGCCACCGCGTGAGGCGCCAGCGGTGCCGTTGACCGGATTGTCATAGGCCCCGCGGTAACCCGCGGCGGCGTTGCCCGTCTGCCAGTTGTAGGCCGCGCCGCGCGTGCCTTCGAAGCTGCGTCCGGTGACCGGGTTGTAGCCTTCGGCATGCGTGCCCTGCCACTGCGTACCGGTCCAGCCGTTCCACCCGCTCGCGTGCGTGACCACACCGGTGCCGCCCCAATGGCCATACACATCGACGGTGTTCACATTGACGCCACGCCAGTACGGCGCGCCCCAATACGGCCCCCAGTAAGGCGCCGGGGCGCCCCACACCGAGCCGATGGCGAAGCCGAAGGCAAAGCCCACCGCGGTATCGAAGGCGGCGTTGTAACCGTAGGTGGGCGGATAGCCCACGTAGACGGGCCCCGCCACATAGGCGGGATAGACATATCCCGTGCCATAGACCACCGTGCCGTCCGGCGCCACCATCACCCCCATGTAGCCCGGCGTGTAGCCGAACACGACGGTCGTCGGTGTCGCGTTGTAGACGCGTACGTAGGTGACGTAGTGGAACGGCGAGGACACCGGAATGGCGTAGATCGCGGCCGGCACCCGGTCGGCGACGCGCCACGGCCCATAGGCCGCCGCGGCGCTGAACCAGATGCCGTTGGACAAGGCGTAATAGCCGCCGTCGACCAGGAACACGGGCGTCTGGCTGTTGGCGGCGAAGCGCACCTGCGTACCCGGGATGGACACGAAATCCGGCGGCCCGTTCAGGTACGCCACATTAAGCGTCGCCTTGTCGCGCGTGACGGTGGCGGTCTGCGGGATGGTCGCGGCAATCACGGATTCCCTGGCCTGGGGTGTGCCAGGCACGGACGCCAGCACGCCCGCCGAGGGATCGTGCGGATCGATGCGCGCGAAATCCTTGGGCAGCTGCTTGCCCGGGACGTAGCTCCACGGCCCATCCAGCCGCGCCGCGCTGAACCAGCGGCCCGACACCAGGATGTAGTACCGATTGCTGGTTGGATACATGAACACCGCATGATCGGCGTTCGTCATGGACAGCAGGCCGGTGCCCTGCACCGGCGCGAATTCGGGCGCGCCGCTGGTGATCACCAGTTCGGCGGGCTGGGTTTCGACCAGCACCTGCGGCACCACCGTGGATGGCTTGCCATCGCGCGGCAGCATGGGATCGGGCTTTTCGGCGCGCGTGCTGGCGTCGGCCGCCGCCAACAGCTGCCGCGACGGAGTGTCCAGCGCCTGCCAGGGCCCGGTGATCGCCGCGGCCTGGAACCAGTGGCCCGTCACGTTCAGGTAGAAGTAGCCGGCGTTATCGGCCAGCATCAGCGCGCGCGTGTTGGCGACACGCTGCCAGCCGGCGGCGCCCTGCACGTCGTACAGGGACGGCGGTCCATCCATCGGCACCAGGATGGTGGGCACGGAACGGAACACGATCACGGGCGGGGCGTTCCTGACCGGCACCGATGGCAGGGACGCGATCTTCTGCGATACGGCGTAGCTGGTCTGCAGGGCTTCCAGCCGCGTGGTCATGCTGGGCGGTATGTGGGATTCGAGCAGCTTGCGCAACTGGGCGGCGTTCTGCGGGGCGGTCGGCAGATCGATCTTCTGTATGCGTATCTGGTCCACGTACACCAGGCCGGCCGGTTTGTTGATGTCGGCTCGCGCGCTGAACTGCACCACGCCATAGGTGGGATTGCCGTCCGCCGCCCCGACGGCCACCGCCATACGGCCACCGATGCTGTCGCCGTTCCAGCTGTCGACCTGGGGCTGGTAAAGCTGCACGCGCATGCCGTTGGCCGCATCCAGCGTGCGTGGCCATTGCAAGGCGTGGTCGGCCGCCTGCATGGACGCCTGTTCCTGGCGCGCGTCGGCGGGCGGGACCGAGGCGGGCGCCGCCACGGCGGGTGCGATGGGGGGTGCGATGGGGGGTGCGATGGGGGGTGCGATGGGGGGTACGACTGGGGAGGTGGACTGGGCGTTGCACACGCCGGCCAGCGTGACGCCGAGGATGGTCGCCAGGGGCATGGCAAGGCGGCGGATGCCGGAGTTCATGGGAACGCTCCTTCCAGGGATACGATGTCGGCGGACACGGCCCACCCCGCGCCGCCGCCGTGGCGACGCGCCAGGGCCGGCAGCGCTGCGGTTTATACCGCCAGTTGGCCGGAACGCACAACGCGCGTTACAACTGGCGCCGCGCGCGACGCCGGCGCCACCATAGCCAGATGCCGCTGCCGCCCAGCGCGGCCAGCAGCAGGCCCAGCAGCGCGACGGTGCCCTGCCCCGCGATGCCACCCAGTTCGCCGGTATGCAGGGGATAGATATAGGAATTGATGCGCGTGCCGGGGTCGAGCTCGTTCCAGCGTTGGGTGGCCAGGATCGCGCCTGTGCGCGGATCCAGCCATACGGTGGAACGGCCGTTGGGATGGGGATCGTCGGGCACGCGCATGCGGATGGCCAGCGGGCGGTCGGTGCGCGGCGTGTACAGGAAATAGCCGATGGCGCCGTCCGGAAAGGCGGCGCGCGCCCGGTTCGCCAGATCGTCCAGGGAGACGGACGGCTGCGTTGGCTGCTGCACCTGCGGCAGCGTCGCCTGTTGCACCTGCGGCAGCACCGGCGCCACCGTGCGCGGTGCGCCGCTCAGCCAGGTGATCCAGCCGCCGATCGGCCGCCACGCCAGATAAGCGCCTGTCCCCATGCAGACGGCCAGCAGCAGGCCCGCCACGACGCCGCCCGTGCGATGCACGTCGAACAAGGCGCGGGTGCCGCCCTTGCCAAACTCGATGCGCAGGGAAGGCGGCCAGCGGCGCGGCCACCACAGCACGACGCCGGTCAAGGCGAGCAGCAGGTAAGCCAGCGCCGCGCAGGCGAGCACGGCCTTGCCGGTCTGGTCCATCCACAATGCGCTATGCAGGCCGTAGAGCCAGGCGACCAGGCCTTCGTCCGCGCCGCGCCGGCCCTGCTCGACGCCGGTGTCGGGATCCAGGTACAGACTGCCACGCCAACTGCCGCGTACCAGTACCTGCAAGGTCTCGCCTGCCCGCCGAGGCGGCGCGAACGTGAAGGACGCTCCCGTCCCGAATTCGGCCGCGAGACGTTGGCGCAACCCTTCGAACGCGACCATGCCGGCACCAGGCGAGCCAGCCGACACCGCCTGGAAATACGCCGGGTGCAGCCAGCGATCCATCGGCCGCGCCACCACCAGCAAGGACCCTGTAATACCGGACAGCACCAGCAGCCAGCCCAGGCACAGCGCCGTCCAGCGATGGCATAGCAGCCACACGCGCCGCAGGCTCCGCATGGGCGCGGTCAGTACGCGACACGCGCCTGCACGTACACCATGCGCGGTGCGCCCACCATGCGGCCGCCGTTGGTGTCGGTGTTGCGCGTGTAATAGCGGCGATCGAACACGTTGTTCACGCCCAGCGCCAGCTCGCTGCCGTTCCACTGCGGAAACCTGTAGCTCAGCTGCGCATTCCACACGCTGAATCCCGGCACGCGCCCGTTCGTCGCGTCCGCGCTTTCCTTGTCCGTGTTGGCCGTATCCGAATACTGGCTGCTCTGCGCGGTGCTGAAGACATTGAAGGCCCAGTTGCGCACCGTGTAGCGCCCGCCCACCGTGCCGGTCTGCCGCGAGTAGAACGGCACGTCATTGCCCTCGAACTCGCCCGACTTCTGGATCGCGCGCACATAGGTGTAGTTGGCGTACAGGTTCAAGCCGGCCAACGGCCCCGCCTTGTCGAAGTCGTAATCGACGGCGAACTCCACCCCGTTGTGCGTCGTCGCGCCCAGATTGCGGAACACCGCCGGGTTGGTGCCGGGAATCGACAGGATCTGGTTGTCGAAACGCAGGTTGAAGATCGTCAGTTCGGTGTGGACCTGTTCGCCGGTATAGCGGAAGCCCGCCTCCACCGTCTTGGCGACTTCCGGCTTCAGCGGATTGGAATCCGACATGGAATTCAGCTGCGTGTACTGCACCGCGCCGAAGGACGTGCTGTAGTTCGTGTACAGCGTCAGCCTGTCGTTGACCAGATAGGCCACGTTCAGCGACGGCAGGCCGCGGCTGTTGCGCACCTCGAACGTCGAATCGTCGGCCGTGCCGCTGGGCTCGCGGTCGCTTTCGATCTTTTCGTAGCGTATGCCCGGCGTGACGCGCCAATTGCCGTAGGCGATGCGGTCGTCCAGATAGAAGGAATGCGCGCGCGTGCCGTTGTCGAACACCTGCGTGGCGCCGACGCGGTCGCCGGTAGCCAGCGAAGTGGAATAGCGCCGGTCCTGGCCGGTCTCGCGTATGTAGCGATAGCCCACCGTGACGTCGTGCGTGGTGGAACCCCATGACAGCCGCTGCGTGTAGCGCGGCTCGATGCCCAGTACCTGGTTGTTGCGCGGCTGGAAATCGTTGCGGTTCACGCCCGTGTTGATCAGGGAGCTCTGGCGCGAACTGTCGTAGTGATAGATGCGCGTTTCGAACTCCTGCGTGTCGGAGATCGTGTTCAGGTAGCCGATGTCGACCTGGTCGCGCTTGCCTTTCCAATAATCGGTGGGATGCGTGTTCTGGAACGGATCCTGCCGGTATTCGTCCACCGTCAGGCCGCCCGGCGTCATCGACTTCACGTCATAGTGGGCGAACTTGCCGTACACCTCCGACGTGGGGCTGATCTCGTACCGCCATTTCAGCGCCACGTCGTTGTAGCGGTCGTGGCTGCCGTCGCGCCACTGCTGGCCGTCCATCCCGGAGTACAGCAGCGCCACCCCCAGGCCGTTGTCCATCTGCGTGCCCACGAAGGTGCTGTACTGCGTGTTCGCGCCGCCGTGGCTGAAGACGTTGTAGCGGGCGGAGGCGTCCGCGGTCAGGCCATCGCTGGTGGGAATGGCGCGCGTCTTGAAGTTGATGACGCCGCCGACGTTCTGCGGCCCGTAGCGAACCGCCCCGCCGCCGCGCACCACGTCGATGGACTCGATATTGCCCAGGCTGACGGGCGACAGCACCAGGTTGGGCTGGCCGTACGGCGCCATCGCCAGCGGGATGCCGTCGATCAGCATGGTGGTACGGAAGGAGTTGCGCGGATTCAGGCCGCGTATCCCCACGTGCAGCGCCACCGAACTGCCGGAGTTGCTGGTGCTGCCGCTGATCTGCACCCCGGGCACGCGGCGCAGTACGTCGGCTACGTTGGTCGCGCCGCTATCCTGTATTTCCTGGCGTTGCACCAGCGTACGGGCGCCGCCGAAGGTCTGCACGCTGTTTTCCAGCCCGGTGCCGAGCCAGTCCCCGCTGACCTGGATGGCTTCCAGCGTGGTGGCGCCGCCGGCCCCGGTCGCGCCGTCGGCCGGGGCCGGGGTTCCGGCCCGCGCCGAGTTGGCCACGGCACCCGCCGCCGTGCCGTTGGCGGCCGCCGGTTCCGCGCCGCGCACCACGTAGCCTTCGCCGGGCGGGGGCACGGCGCTCAGGCCCGTGCCGCGCAGCAACTGCTCCAGCGCCTGCGCGATTGTGTGGCTGCCGTGCAGGCCCTGGCTTTCCAGGCCCGCGGTGTCTTCCGGGCGGAAAGACACCGTCAGGTCGGCAGCCTTGGCGAAGGCCGACAACACCTGGGCCAGCGGCCCTCCCGGTATATCGAAGCTGCGCGCCGCGGACTGGTCCGCGGCCTGCGCATGGGCAGGCCGGGTGTCGAAAACCGCCGCGGTCGCGGCGCAGATCGCCAACGCGGAAAACGCGTATCGCGCGGCCGCGCCGCGAACGGGTGTACGTGCAGCTCCCACTTCCACTTTCCTCTTGCATGCGGTTCGTTGATGCGCCGTATGCCGGATGGGGACCGGGAAAAGGGACAAGCGCCTGCCATGAAAGTTGAAACCAAATGAAACTGCGCTCGCGGACACCAAACCCGCGGCCGGGGCCCTGCGTGGCATTCAACCCGGCCGGCCGGTCACCGTGACCCAGTACGGCGTGCGCCGCACGACGCGCACGGGCAGCGTCTGCGCCACCACCGCCAACACGTTGTCCGTATCGGCCAGCCTGAACACGCCGGACACCCGCAGCGCGGCGACGTCCGGATCGCAGCGGACCACGCCGGACCGATAGCGCGACAACTCGGCCAGGAAGGCGTCCAGCCGCAAGTTGTCCGCTTCCAATACGCCGCGCGTCCAGGCGGGCGCGTCGCCGCCCTGCCCGCCCAGGGCCGCGCCATTGCGGCGCGCGGCCCGCGCCGCGCGGAATTCCCCGGCGGTGAATCGCAGCGATTCGCCCGCCTCGACGATCCTGCGCGCGCCATCCGCACGCAGCGTGACTTCCACACGATGTTCCAGCACGCGCAGATAGGTCTCGTCGTCCAGTTGGCGCACTTCGAAGCGCGTGCCCAGGGCCCGCAGGCTGGCCTGGGCCGTGTCCACCAGGAAGGGCCGCGTCCGGCCATCCACATCCGGGGAGGTCGTCACGTAGATTTCGCCGCGCCGCAGTTGCACGACGCGCGTATCCGGCGTGTACCGCACCGCGACGCTGGTCGCCGTGTTCAATTGAACCTGGCTGCCATCGGCGAGCACGACCTGGCGGTTGCCGCCCACGGCGGTGCGGAAATCGTCCGCCCCGCCGAACAAAGGCGCGTCGCGGTAGACCAGCCAGGCGGCGGGCAGCGCCGTGCCCAGGACCAGCAGCGTCTTCACCACCGCCCGGCGGTTGACGCGCGCCTGGCGGTCGGCCGTCGACCGCGTCAGCACCGGCACGCCCAGGCCCGGCGGCAGCGCGCCGAACTGGCGGCTCAGGCGCTCCGCACGCTGCCATGCCGCTTCATGGCGCGCATCCAGGCGGCGCCAGCGCTCGAAAGCGGCATAGTCGTCGGGGCCAGCCTGGCCGGAATGCAGGCGCACCAGCCAGCGGGCCGCTTCGCGAACCACCGCGCCGTCCAGCCCGGTTGAAGGTTGGGAGCTCGGCACGGCGGATCAGTCCATCAGGGTCAGGCACAGTTCGAAGCCCTGTGCCATGTAGCGCTTGACCGTGCGTTCGCTGATGCCCAGACGCGCGGCGATCCGCGCATAGCTCAGGCCTTCCAGCTGCGAGAGCACGAAGACGTTGCGCGCCTGCGGCGCGAGTCCGGCCAGCAGCGCATCGAGCTGATGCAGGGCCTGGCGCATGGAAAGCAGCGCCTCCGGCGACACGGTGGCCTCCGCGGGCAGGGCCGCCACGGCCTCCAGCCAGGCGCGTTCCAGCGAGCGGCGGCGCCAGTGATCGTTCAGCAGGCCGCGCGCGATGGTGGTCAGATAGGCGCGCGGCTCGCGCAACCCGGGCATGTCCTCCGGCTTGCGCAGCAGCCTCAGGAAGGTGTCATGGGCCAGGTCGGCCGCTTCGTCGCCGCAGTCCAGGCGCCGCCGCAACCACAGGCAGAGCCAGTCATGGTTGTCTTCGTAGAGGACTCGTAGTGCAGCGGTGGACATGGTCGATCGCCCCGGCAGCGCGCAACAGGCGGGAAAAAGCGATAGCGCGCTGGCAGGAACAGGCAACCATCGACGAATCCGGCGATGATACCAAGAATTATTCTTATTTGGTCGGCGAAGGTCCGGTTCACCGCCCTCCGCTCAGGAGCGGATCTTGGCCAGGAGCGTCTGGATGTCCGCCCTTCTGCCCTCGTCGGCCACTTCGCGGCCCGGGCGCGGCGGCGCCTTCAGCGCCTTTTCCAGATACGGAATCGCTTCGGACTTGCGATTGCGGTAGACCAGGTAGTCGGCATAGAAGTAGTTCGGGTCGATGCCGTCCGGATTCACCGTCAGGGCCTGCTGCAGCAGCGCCTCGGCCTTTTTGTTGTCGCCGAAACCGATGGGCCAGCCAGGCACCTTGTAGTAAAGGACGCCCAGGCTGTTCAGCGCGGAGCCGTCCAGCGCCTTGCTGTCGATCTGGATCGCGGCCTCATAGTCGGCCTTGGCCTGCTTGGCCAGGTCCAGGGCGCCCAGCCCGCCCTTCGCGCCGGCCCAGGAGCTCATGATGATGCCTTCCCAGATCAGCGGCTCGACCCGCCCGTTGTAGCGGGTGGTCAGCGCATGGGCCTGCTTGGACAGCGCCTCGAACTTCGCCGCGCGCTGGTCCTCCGGCGTCTTGTACTGGATGACCGCCCATTCGGTCTGCAGGGCATGGATGCCCTGGTCCAGGTCCGCGGGTTCCGCTTGGACTTGGGCCGACACGCCCAGCGCCAGGGTGGCGGCCGTCAGCAGCGCGGCCGCCCAACCGGCCAGGCGCCCCAGACGGTGCTGTCCTTGGCGCTCCGCGGGGCATGCCGCGAAGGTGAAAACTCGAATCATGAAGAAGCTCCAGGGGGGAAGGCGGATGGTTTCAGGGCGCGCCTGTGCTTGGTGAACGCCCCATCCATCCATTTCGGGAAAAGTCCGTTCAGGCGCACGGCCAGCGCCTCGACCGCACCGACGTAGCGTTGCGGCGACTCGTCGCGCAGCAGGCGTATCAGGTCGCGCGCTACCGCGTCCGGCGAGTCGCTGCGCGAGCCGGTCGCCTGGTTGAAGGCCAGTACTTCCGGCGCATTGAACGACGTGGCGATGGCGCGCGGCGCGTAATACTGGACGCGCACATGCGTGTCCGCGAGCTCGCGGCGCAACGATTCGGTATAGACGCGCAAGGCCGCCTTGCTGGCGCCGTAGGCGGAAAACCCCGGCACGCCCAGGCTGCCCAGTGTCGAGCCTATGTTGACGATCTGCGCGCGCTTGCAGGCCAGCAATTGCGGCAGCATGCCGGCGGTCAGCAGCATGGGGGCGACGATGTTGGTGTCGACCACGCGTTGCGCGTCTTCCGGCCGCAGGTCCTGGGCGCGGCCGAAGGCCGGCGCGGCGGCGTTGTTGATCAGCATGTTGGCTTCGCGGGCCGCCGCCGCGTCGATCAGGGCGGCACGGCCGTGTTCGGTCGTGATGTCCACCACCAGCGCGTCGACGCGCCATCGATCGAAGGAGCCGGTGGCCAGCGCATGCGCCAGCGCCAGCAGCGGCTCGGCCGTGCGGCCGACCAGCAGCACGCGCGCGCCGTCGTCCAGCAGGCGGCGTGCGATCGCGCTGCCCAGGCCGCCGGCGGCGCCGGTCAGGACCACGGATGCTTCGCTGGGTTTCATCGTGCCGCCTCCACTGCCGGGACACGCGGCAGGCCGCGGAAGATGGCGCCGTAGAGCCGGTAGAACATGTGGGCGGCGTGCAGCACGGCCGCCTGGTCGCCGGCATCGTCCAGCCGATCCATCAGGTCGGCGAAGTGACGGGTATGTTCCTGGTCCAGCGTGCCATGCGAACGCAGATAGCTGAAGGCCGCGGGCGGCAGGGCCAGCGTCTGCTGGATGCGATCGGCGGCATTCAGGGCCAGCGCCACGCTGGTGCCTTCCAGCACGTGCACCATGCCGAAGAAGCCCACCGGGTTGTTGCGCGCGATGGTGTCGTAGGCGTAGGCCACCATGACTTCGGTGTCCGGACCGGGGCCCGCGCGGCGCACCGCGTCGGCATCCTGGCCCAGCGCGCGCAGGTCGTTGAGGATCCATTCGTCATGGCCCGTCTCTTCCTCGATGTATTCGTCCAGGGCGTCGTGCATCCAGGCCAGCCGATCGGGCATCCGGGCCCGGCAGGCGTGCATCAGGGGCACCGTGTGGCGCACGTGGTGATAGGCCTCGCGGAGGAAGGCGATGTAGGACGGCAGCGCGACCTGGCCGCGCAGGCAATCCTGGATGATCGGGGTCTGCACCAGCGATGCGCGGCTTGCCTGCGTATCGGCGACCAGCGTTTCGAAAAAGGACATGATGGATCAGGGCAAAGGGGGAAGATGAGTGCTCAGGAAAATGTCGCCGTGCCGGGCGGCGATGGCCTCGCGTCGCGGACGGCCGTTGGGCGTGGCCATGCCGGCCGCCGCGGTGAACTCCGCGCGGGCGCGTACCCAGACGCCGATGCGGGCGTAATCCGGCAGGAGCTGGTTGGCGCGTTCGACGCCGGCCTGGATGGTCTGGTCCTCGGCGCCCGGCAGCGGCCAGACCACGGCGCCCAGGGCCGACTGCCCTTCTCCCAGGACCACGGCCTGGGCGATGCCGGGCTGGCTGCCCAGATGCAGCTCCACCCATTCCGGCGACACGTTGCGGCCGAAGCCGGTGATCAGGACGTTCTTCTTGCGGCCGCTGACGTGCAGGAAGCCGTCGGCGTCGATATGGCCCAGGTCGCCGGTGGGCATCCATGCTTCCGACCAGGGCGGGTGGCCCAGATAGCCCAGGGCATGCACGCCCGCGATCTCGATCTCGCCGTCCGCGGCCACGCGCAGGCGCGCGTGCGGCAGCGCCCGTCCGGCCGATCCCGCGCGGTCGGCCCCGGGCAGGTTCAGGGTCTGCACCGAACAGGCCTCGGACAGGCCATAGCCTTCGTAGGCGGGCAACCCCACGGCGCGTGCCTGCGCCAGGAGCTCCGCGCCCACCGCGGCGCCGCCCACGGCCATGAAACGCAGGCTCGCCGGCGCCGGCGCCTGCGTCGCGCGCAGCCATCCGGCGTAGGCGCGCAGCATCTGCGGCAGCACGATGACGCTCTGCGCGCCGCTGTCGCGCAGCGCATCGTGGAAGGCGCCCGGGTCGAAGCCCGACGATCCCTTCATGCCGACCTCGCCCAAACCGCGCACGGCGATGGCGGCGCCCTGCATCAGCGGCGCGTAGGCGCCGGCGATGTTCTCCAGCAGGATGGGGAGCGGCAGCGCCGTCAGGTGGCAGCGTATGCCCAGGAACTGGGTAGCCCGGGCCAGGCTGGCCGCGACGCCCAGCATGTCGCGCGCCGCCAGGCACACGCCCTTGGGCGTGCCCGTCGATCCGGACGTGAAGGTGATCTTGGCCGTGCCGACATGCAGCGCGACCTGTGGAATGTCGCGCCGGTACAAGTCCAGCGCCGGCGGCAAGGCTTGCGGGTCGCCCAGCCCCAGGCCGGCCAGCGCCGGCCGCATGGCGGCGCCGGCCACCACCGCGCCCACGCCCGCGGCGGCCAGCGTCGCGGCGATCTGCTCGGGGGTGAAGAACAAGGGCAGCGGCAGATGCACGACGCCGGCGCGCATGCAGGCCAGGTCGTGCACGATCCACTCGGCGCCGTTGTCCATCAGCGACGCAACGGCGCCGACGCCGGCCGCGGCCAGGGCGTCGGCCAATGACTCCACGCGGCGATTCAAGGCAGCGTAGGAGACCGGCCCCTCCGGCGTTTCGAGCGCCGTCATGGAGGCGCGGTCCGGCTCGCGCAGGAGTTCGAAGAAGTCCTGCGCGTTCATACGGCTTGCTCCCCGAAGCGTTGCAGGATGGTGCGCAGATGCCCGGCAAAGACTTCGGGACCGTGGGCGTAGTAGTCGCCCCAGTCCTGGCGCTCCGTTTCGTCCAGGCGCGCCGCGCTGGCGATACCCAGCGAACGGTGCGCCAATCCCATGCGCGCGAACAGATGGTGCAGTTCCGCCGTCAGCGTACTGACCGCCCATTCATAGCCTTGCCGATGCAGATGGTCCGCGAGCAAGGGCACCAGCCGGCGGCCCGCGCCCGGGCGCATGGCGGCAAAATGCCCGACTTCGACGATGCGTCCGCGGCTGACCGGCACGCCGTCTGCGCGGATGTACTTTTCGACGGGCGCGGACAGGTAGCGTTCCAGGAACAAGGCCTGGCTGGCTGGACGGTAGCCCGCCGCGGCCAGGATCTGGCCATCGTCCTGCAGGCTGACCAGGACCGGCAGCCACTCCTTCAGATACGCGCCATAGCGCTGGCGATAGCGTCGCGCGATATACGATTCGACGTGGTGCCGCAGGGGATCGTGCCGATGATGCACGTGCAGAAGGGGCTGCTGCTCACCCTCCCCTGCCGGCCAAGCGATGGAGGACGCGCGGGCGCCGTGCTGCGGCATCAATAATTCCAGACAATGCATGTTTGGTTTCCAATGCGATGCGGCGCAGCATAGGACGCCAAGATTAATCGGAAATTAACGGCCCGCCGGTGCTAAGCTGCCCCGCATCGCGGCGCAAGGAATATGAATGAGAATCCTCATCATCGAAGATGATCCCCTCCTCGGTGACGGCGTAAAAAAAGGCCTGGGGCTGCTGGGCTATGCGGTCGACTGGTTCACCAGCGGCAAGGACGCGGACCACGCCCTGCAATTCGTCAAGTACGACGCGGTGGTGCTGGATCTGGGGCTGCCCGGCGAGGACGGCATGGCCCTGCTGACCCGCTGGCGCCGTGCCGGACACACCCTGCCCATCATCGTGCTGACGGCACGCGATGCCGTCGAAAGCCGTATCGGCGGCCTGGATGCGGGCGCCGACGATTACCTGCTCAAGCCCATCGCCCTGGATGAACTCGCGGCGCGATTGCGCGCGGTGACGCGCCGCGGCGCGGGCAAGCCCGAACCCGTCTGGCGGCATGGCGACCTGGAATACCACCCCGCGTCGCACGAGGTCTATTGGCAGGGGCGCCGCATCGATCTGTCGTCGCGCGAAGCCCTGCTGCTGGAATTGTTCCTGACGCATCCGAATCGCGTACTGACCCGCGAGTTCATCCGCGAAAAACTCTACGACTGGGATGCCGACGTCGAAAGCAATGCGCTCGACGTCTACGTCCATCACGTCCGCAAGAAAATCCATCCCAAGATCATCCGCACGCTGCGCGGATCGGGATACGCGCTGGGACAGGTGGAAGGCCAGCCATGACGCTGCAGCGGAGATTGATCGTCGCCGTCCTGCTGGCCGCTCCCCTGGCCTGGCTGCTGACCATCGCCGGCACCTATTGGCGGGCGGAACACGAGATCAACGAGCTTTACGACACCGACATGCTGCGCCTGGCGCAGCAGACGCTGGCAGTGGCACGCCTGCTGCCGCCGGACGTGGCACTCCCCACCGATCCCTTGCAGACCAGGCTGCCCGACGACCTGGGCGACGCCGGCCTGGGCGATTGGGCCGTGGCAATCTGGCGCGGCGCCGGCGAGCCGTTGTCGCTGGATCCGGAGGCCCGGCAATTCGACCGCAACGGAACGGCGGAAGGTTTCTTCGAAAGCCGCATCGACGATACGCCTTGGCGGCTGTTTTATCTGAACGATGCGGCCTCCGGCACGCGCGTGGCGGTGGGCCAGCGCGTAGGCGAACGGCGAGACCTGATCGTCGCCTACCTGGCCAGCCAGGCCCTGCCCTGGCTGTTGAGCCTGCCGGTGCTAATCGGCCTGCTGGTGTACGCCGTGCGGCGCGCCATGCGGCCGGTGCGCGAGCTTTCCACCCGCCTGGAACGGCGCGCCCCCGACGACGATACGCCGCTGCCCCTGGATGGCACGCCGGCGGAGCTGCGCGTGCTGGTGCAGGCCATGAACGGCCTGCTGGCGCGCGTGGCGACGCTCATCGACCAGGAACGGCGGCTGACGGCGGACGCCGCGCACGAACTGCGCACGCCCCTGGCCGCCCTGCGCGCGCAGTGGGACGTGGCGCAGCGCACCGACGATCCCGCCCAGCGGCGCGAGGTGCAGGCCAGCGTCACCCGCGGCCTGGAACGGCTGGACCGGCTGGTCGCCCAGCTGCTCACCATGGCGCGGCTGGACAGCAGCAGGCATGTGGGTTTCGGCGCCGCCATCGACTGGCGCGCTGTCGCCGAACAGGCGGTCGGCGACTGCCTGTGGATCGCCAACCGGCGCGACGTCGATATCGACGTGGAGTGGCCGGCGGACGGCCAGGCGCCGCTGCCCATCGCCGGCGATTCCGACGCCCTGGTCATCATGCTGCGCAACGTCCTGGACAATGCCGTGCGCTACGGCCCCAGGCATGCGCGGGTGCGCGTGACGTTCACCGCATCGCGCATCCTGGTCGACGACCAGGGGCCCGGCATACCGCCTGACCTGTTGCCCCGCATCGGCAATCGTTTCCTGCGCGCGGCCGGCAACGAAGAATCGGGCAGCGGCCTGGGCGTGTCCATCGTCCGCCGCATCGCCCAGAACCATGGACTGGCGCTGCGGTTCGACATGCGCGGCGCGGACAGCGACCTGGGGCCGGGCATGCGCCTGACGATCCTGCGGGGCAACTGAAGCGGGCACGACGCCAGGCACGTTGCGGAACGCTTGACCCATATCAACGCGGCGTCGCCGCCACGGCGCGACTATGAAGTGCAGCCCATTCGGTACCGGGCTGGAAGGAGACGTATCGGCCTGGCATGGGAAGTCCACCGCCTGACGCGCGTGCGGGCCGGAGCCAGGCACCCCTTGCCGCGCTCAATGACCAGCGAGAACCATCATGCTGAAACGCATCGCCCTACATGTCGAAAAAGACCAGGCCTGCACGGGCCGCACCGCCGCCGCGCTCGCGCTGGCGCAGCGCTTCGAAGCGGAGCTCCTGGGCATATACATTGACTACACGTGGATGCATTATCCCTACGGCGAAAGCATCATCCCCAGCGCCGCGTACGAAGTCATGCAGCAGCAGGCCAGGCAGGAGCATGACGGTTGCCACCGGCAGTTCGAGCGGTGCGCGGCCGACAGCGGCGTTACGGCGCAGTGGCGCAATCCCGGCGGCCGCCCCGACGAAGTCCTGCCCCTGCATGCCCGTTGCGCGGACCTGCTGGTGCTGAGCCAGGCCCACGAACGCGAGACCGACTCCATCGTCGATCCGTACATGGTGGAAAACGTCATCATGTACGCCGGCCGGCCGGTGCTGGTGGTGCCCTACGCCGGCGAATACGTCAGCATCGGCAACCGCATCCTGGTGTGCTGGGACGGCGGCCGCGAAGCGGCGCGCGCCCTGGCGGACGCCGCGCCTTTCCTCGAGCGCGCGGAAGAAGTCTGCGTACTGACGCTGGACCCCGACTCGGAAGGCATGCGGGACCGCGTCACGGTCCCGGGCGACCTGCAGGCCTGGTTCCGCGCGCAGGGCTACGCCGAGCCCCGGTCATTGACGCGCGAAACCGCCGGACTC
Organism: Bordetella genomosp. 8; assembly: GCF_002119685.1. NCBI lineage: Bacteria > Pseudomonadati > Pseudomonadota > Betaproteobacteria > Burkholderiales > Alcaligenaceae > Bordetella > Bordetella genomosp. 8. The sequence continues at coordinate 3,136,549 of NZ_CP021108.1, forward strand.
GGCTACGGCAACGCCATCCTGAACGCCGCATCCGACCACAGCTGCGACCTGATCGTCATGGGACTCTACGGACACAGCCGGATGCGCGAATGGGTACTGGGCGGCGCTTCCCGGGACATGCTGGACGCCATGACCGTGCCGGTGCTGTTCTCGCACTGACATCCCGCGGGTAGCGCGGCATCCGCGCGCCTACTCGCGATCGGCGTATCCCGCGCTGCCGGGCACGATGCCGTCCGGCAGCGACTCGATGAAGCTGCAGATCTCGCCCGCCCTGGCCAGCCAGACCTGGTCGCGCTGTTCCATGATGTGCTCGATCACATAACGGAACTGGCGCAAGCGATGCGGCTGCCCCAGGATGAAACTGTGCAGGACGATGCTCATGACCAGGGGCCGGCGCTGGGATTCTTCCAGCATCTCGTCGAACTGGTCCAGCAGGTTCTCGCAGAACAGCTGCGACGGCGTGCGGCGCGTCACCGCCTCCAGCGAATCGTTCAGGTCGTGGGAATACGGCACCGCCAGGATGCGGCCATGCCTGGTGGTGAACCACACAGGCTGGTCGTCCAGCGGCCAGTCCATCATGTAGCGGTAACCGGCTTCCTTGAGCAGGTCCAGCGAATCGTGCGTCTGCGAAATGTAGGGCGCCAGCCACCCCATGGGCTTGCGGCCCTCGTGCCTTTCGATGGCCGCGGTGGCTTCCTGGATGACGGCGCGCTCCTCTTCGTAGCCCATGTCCCCCTGGCGTTCGGAATTGGTGCGCCCATGGCCGACGATCTCGTCGCCGCGCGCACGAAAGGCCGCGATCATCTTCGGACAGTAGTCGTAGAGCTCGGTATTCACCAGCAGCTCCAGCGGCAGCTCGTACCTGTCGGCGAATTCCAGCAGGCGCCAGGCCCCCACCCGGTTGCCGTAGTCACGCCAGGCATAGCTGCGCGTGTTCGGCTGCGCCTGCGGCGCGCCGTAGTCGTTGCCCAGGCCTTCGCCGAAGGCGAAGTGCTCCACATTCAGCGACAGGTGCACGGCCAGCCGCTTGCCGTCGGGAAAGCTGTAGTCCGGGCGATGCGCGATAGCCGAATAGTCGTAGCGTCCGTGCGTTTTCAACATGGGTGAAGTCCGCCTTGCGTCAGTGGGAAAGCGGACTCACAGCGCGAGCCCGGCCGAAAACTCGCCGATATCGGCGATCCGTTCGATCTGCATGCATGCTTCGTACAGGCGTTGCGTCGTGGCCTGGCCCCAGATCGGCTGGCCCAGCGCCATGAACTTGCCTTGCAACGCCTGCTCGGTGTGGGGCCGCTCGCGCTCGCCCTTGGTCATCTCGCAGCGGCCGGTGACGGCACCCTTGCCCGCCAGGTGCAGGGTGACGTCGCAGCGCTGCCGCCCAGGATACTCCGCCGTGTAGCCGGCGTCTTCTTCCACGAAGACGCGCTGGACCAGGGCCTGCACCGCGGGATTGGCCACCGCGGCGTCGTCGAACGACGCGAGGCCCGACCGGCCGTGGTGCAGGATGGTGGCCAGCGCGAACGGCACGGAGAACCGCCCGCCGAAACTGGTGGTGATGTCCTTGCCGTTCAGCATCGCCGCCAGCTTGTAGGCCTTGACGTCGATGCGCTCGATGTCGGCCGGGTCGATCGGGCCGCCGGCCCGCGACAGCGCGTCTTCCAGCGCGTCGATGGCGCTGTGCACGTAGCGGCCCGTGGGATGCAGCTTGAAGTAACCCATCTCCATCAGCCATTCCGCACCCAGGCCTTGCGTGACGCGGCCTTCGTCATAGCGGTCCGAGACCACCCCGCCGCCGTACACCGAGCGCACGCCGTCGATCTCCCCCTTGAAGCCCGCCTGCGCCATCTGCACGGCGATCTGCCCCATATAGGCGGAATGGCCCGAGTAGATATTGCGCACCGTCGAGCCTTCCAGCAGCGTATTGCGGCTGGTGGCCATGCCCATAGTGGCGGACATGCTGATCAGCTCGCGCATCCGGGGCGGCGTCAGGCGGCGCAGCCGGCCTACCGCGACCGCCGCGCCAATGACACCATAGGTGCCATGCGGATGGATGCTCAGACGCATATCGGCGGCGCGGCTGATGCGCGACGACACCTCGTAGCCCAGGATGGTGGCGAGCAGCAGTTCGGCGCCGGATGCGCCGGTTTCCTGCGCCACCGCCAGGGCGGCCGGCACCACCTGGATGCCGGGATGCCCCTTGGCGAACTGGTTGCCTTCGTCCAGCTCCTGCCAGCAACCGGCGCTGCCATTCAGCAGGCCCGCGTCCAGCGGGGCGGCGCGCCGGCCCGTGCCCAATACCCAGGCGCGCCCGGCCCCGGCCTGCGCCAGGTGGGCGTCGGCGAACGCCCGCATTTCCGGCAGCTGCATGCCGGACGCCACCACGGGCAGCGTATCGGCGATCACCCAGCGGCCATGCCGCAACGTGGACGCGTCCAGGTCCGCCAGACGCGTGTCGCATATGAAATCCGCCAGCCTGTCCAGGTAGTGCTGCGCCATCCCCTACTCCACCTTGATGCCGTTGGCCTTGATGACCTCGGCCCACTTCTTCGAATCGCCGGCGATATAGCTCGCAAACTCGCCAGGCGTGCTGGTGTGCGGCAGCAGGCCGGCATCGATCAGCTGCCGGCGCACGTCCGGGTCTTTCAGCACTTCCGCCGTTTCCTTGTTGATCCGGTCGATCACCGCGGGCGGCGTCCCGACCGGCGCGAACAGGCCGTACCAGGCCACCGACTCGTAGCCGGGCACGCCGGCCTGCGCGATCGTCGGCACGTCGGGCAGGACTTCCAGGCGCTGCGAGGACGTGACGCCCAGCGCGCGCAGATGGCCGGCCTTGATCTGGGCCACCGCCGGCGCCACCGCCGAGAACATGAAGTCGGTGTTGCCGGCGATCAGGTCCACCATGGCCGGACCGCCGCCCTTATAGGGAATGTTGGTCATGCGGGTGCCCGTCAGCGACATGAAAAGCTGGGTCGCCATGTCATCGGACGCGCCCACGCCGGAGGAGCCGAAGTTGAGTTTGCCGGGCTTGGCCCTGGCCATGTCGATGAAGGCCGGGACCGTGGCCGCCGGGCTGTCGGGACGCACCACCAGGACGTTGACGCCGTCGACCACCGGCGTGATCGGGGCCAGGTCCTTGATGGGGTCGAAGGGCATGTTCTTGTAGAGATAGGGCCCGATGGAGATGATGCCGGCGCTGGCCATCACGATGCTGTAGCCGTCCGGTGCCGACTTCACCACGTTCTGCGTGCCGGGAAACCCGGCAGCCCCGGCGCGGTTCTCCACCACGATGGCCTGGCCCAGCCGCGGCCCCAGGCCCTTGGCCAGGATGCGCGCCGTGACGTCCACCGAACCGCCGGCGGCGAACGGCACCACCAGCCGGATCGAACGCGACGGCCATTCCTGGGCGATGGCGGGGGTTAACCCCGAGACCAGGCAGATGACGGCCGCCCACCCTGCGTAAAGCATACGTTTCATGACATCCCCTTGTTGGATTCCGCGATCCTGACGCCGCGGATGTGGGGCACTCTAACTAGCCGGTCCAGGCTTGCACAGTCATGGAATCGTATAGGGGCATCACGAAAACTGATCGGACAGGCAGGCGTCGGGCCACCGTTGCTCCTGCACCAGCGTGCGCACGCAGTGTGTCAGTACCAGGCGGGTGCACAGGGCTGCCGGCGAAAGCTCGTCGTCGGCCAGGCTGCAGAGGACGTTGACGTGGCGGTTCTGCAGGTCGTCGATCTCGCTGAGCGCGAAGCGTTCGGCCGCGTCGGGGTAGCGCCGTACCGCCGCGCTGGGTTGGATGGTGGCGCCCAGGCCCGCGTCGACCGACTCCATCAACATTGCCAGCGAATCGATTTCCGCCACCACCATCGGCTTGACGCCGGCCCGTTGGAAGGCGGCGTCTATCTTGTTGCGCAGGCCGTGCGACTCCGTCGGCAGGATCACGGGTATGTCCTTCAAGGCGGACATTTGCGTGATCGGACCCGCCGCATGGGGGGCGCCATTGCGCGTGGACTGCACCAGGAAGAGTTTTTCTTCGATCAGCGGCTGGACGTTCCACTTGGCGGAAACGTCGACGTTGAACAGGATGGCGAAGTCCAGTTGCCGGCGCTCCAGCATGTCGGCCAGATGGCCGGACAGGCTTTCCACCATGTGCAGGCGCACGTCGGGATAGCGCTCGCGCATGGCCCGCATGAAAGGCAGCGCCAGCACCGACGCCGTGGTCGGCGCCAGTCCCACGCTGGCCGTCCCGCTCAGCCGCGCCAACTGCGCCGCGCGGCGCGCCTGTTCGGCATGGCGCAGGATCAGGCGGGCTTCCGGCAGGAATGCCAGGCCGGCCTGCGTGGCCGTAATGCCACGCGGCGTGCGGGTCAGCAGGCGCACGCTCAACTCCCCTTCCAGGCGGCTGATCTGCTGGCTGAGCGCCGATTGCACGACGCCCAGGTCCGCGGCGGCGCGGCTCATGCTGCCGACTTCGACCACTCTGACGAAATAGCGGATCTGGCGCAGCTCCATGGATGGTGCTCCGGTGCGGGTGGACGTCCTGGCCACGGGGCGGCGCCGTCCGGCTGGCATCGAACCTGCCGACGGGCTGCCGGGGAGCCTGATCCTAGCAGAAGACCCGGACCCGTCATTCCCGGGCGGCTGCCGCCTGGCCCCCGGGCCTGGCGCTATCTCACCGGAGCGGGCTCCGCCCCCACCTCCTTGCGCACCTTGGCGACCTGATCCGCGCTGACCGCGGGTGCCTGGTTGCCCCAGCTATTGCGCACGAAGGTCACCACCGCGGCAACTTCGCCGTCGGTCAGGCGATAGTCGAAGCCGGGCATCGCGTACGCCGTGGGCGCCGACCGCGTGCCCGGCATCTGCGCGCCCTTGAGCACCAGATGAATCAAAGAAGCAGGATCCTTGCTCAAGACCGTCGAGCTCTGCGCCAGCTGCGGGAAGGTTTCCGCGTAGCCCTTGCCGCTGCTACGGTGGCAGGCCGCGCAGTTGTTCAGGAAGGTGATGGCGCCATCGCTCTTGTCGCCGCCCGTGCGCAAGGCCTGGCCCGTCGCCTCGTTGTAGGCGAGCTTGGGCGTCCCTTCCTTGCCGGCGGGCTTCAGCGTCTTCAGATAGGCCGCGATGGCGTTCAGGTCGGTATCGCTCATGTATTGCGTACTGTCCTGCACCACCTGCGCCATGCCGCCGAAAGCGGCGGAATGCGCGTTGCGGCCGCTCTTCAGGAACGCGACGATGTCTTCCTTGCTCCATCCGCCCAGTCCGCTATTGACATCGCCGCGCAGGTCCTTTGCCAGCCAACCGTCGACGACGGCGCCCGAGAGGAACGCGGGACCGTCGGCGTCGGTGGATGCCTTTTCCTGCAGCGCGAAGCCGCGCGGCGTATGGCAGGCGCTGCAGTGGCCCAGGCCCTCGACCAGATAGCGTCCGCGCAGCACCTCGGCGTCGCCGGCGGTCGCCGCCTGCTGGCCGGCGCCGGGAACCGGCCCGCTCGCGACATCCGGCGCGAACAGCCCCCTCCAGATGCCCAGGGGCCAGCGCATCGATAGCGGCCACGGAATATCTGTATCCTTGTTCCGCTGGCTGACCGGCGCGACGCCGTGCATGAAATACGCGTACAGCGCCTTGACGTCATCGGGCTGGATACGGGCGTACGAGGGATAAGGCATGGCCGGGTACAGGTTGCCGGTGCCCTTGCCCACGCCATGGCGCAAGGCGCGGTCGAAGTCCTCGTAGCTGTAGCCGCCGATGCCGGTGTCCTTGTCCGGCGTAATGTTGCTGGAATACACCGTGCCTATCGGGGTCTCGAATGGCAGGCCGCCCGCATAGGGCTTGCCGCCCGGCGCGGTGTGGCAGGCCACGCAATCGGCCGCGCGCGACAGGTACTCGCCCTGCCTGATCATTTGCGCGTCCGCATTGCCGGCCGCGGGCGCCTGGGCCCATGCATGGCTAGCCGCCAGGCTGAAGGCGGCGATGAGATATGGCTTCATCATGTCGACCCCTCCTTACGCCTGCACCAGTGGGCCGGGATTCTTCAGGTATTGCTCGCGGATATGATGGGCCGACCAGTAGGCCAGCGCCGCCACCACGCCGGTCGGGTTGTAGCCCATGTTCTGCGGGAACAGGCAGGCGCCCATCACGAAGACGTTGGGAACGTCCCAGCTTTGCAGATACCGGTTGACCACGCTTTCCTTGGGATTGGTTCCCATGATCGCGCCGCCCGTGTTGTGCGTGCTCTGGTAGACGCGGGTGTCGTAGTGCGAACCCTTCTTGCGCACCGCGACGAAGTGCTTTTCGGGGTTCATGGCCTTGGCGACTTCGTCCATACGCTTGCCGAGGTAGTCGATCGTATCGAACTCGTTGTCATGCCAGTCGAAGGTCATGCGCAACAGCGGTTGGCCGAACGCATCCTTGTAGGTCGGATCCAGCGACAGATATGCATCGCGGTAGGACATCACCGATCCCGAAATGCCGATGCTCATATAACGCTGGTAGGTATCCTGCACGGCCGCCTTCCAGCCGCTGCCCCAGCGCGGCGCGCCGGGCATGGTGGGCGTCTGCGCGATGGGCCGGCCGCCATAGCGGATATGCCGGATCGACGCGCCGCCAACGAAGCCCAGCGGACCGTGATCGAACTGGTCGCCATTCAGGTCGTCCATCGACACGCCGCCCGCCCCGGTGCCGACGAAGGGATTGAGCTGCGTGCCCTTGGGCAGCAGGACATTGACCGAGCCGTTGTTCTGATACGCGTAGTTCTTGCCCACCGTACCTTCGTTGGTGACGGGATCGTACGGCTTGCCGATGCCCGACAGCAGCAGCAGGCGCACGTTGTGCATCTGGTACGCGGTCAGGATCACCAGATCGGCGGGCTGCTCGACCTCCCGTCCCTGCGGGTCGATATAGACGACGCCCGTCGCCTTCTTGCCCGAGGAATCCAGCGTGACCTTGAGCACGTGCGAATTCGCGCGCAGTTCGAAATTCGGTTTCTTCAGCAGGACGGGCAGGATGGTGGTCTGCGGCGACGCCTTGGCGTACATATAGCAGCCGTAGTTCTCGCAGAAACCGCAGAAATTACAGGGCCCCAGCCGCACGCCGTAGGGATTGGTGTACGGCTCGGACGCATTGGCGGCCGGCGCCGGATAGGGATGGAAGCCGACATCGCGCGCCGCCTTCTCGAATAGCTGGGCGCCCAGGGTGTTGGGCAGCGGCGGCACCGGATACTCCTTGCTGCGCGGACCTTCGAGGGGATTCCCCCCGGGTACGATCTTGCCCTGCAGGTTGCCCGCCTTGCCCGACGTGCCGCACACGTACTCGAACTGGGTGAAGAACGGTTCCAGTTCCTCGTAGGTCACGCCGAAATCCTGGATCGTCATGTTCTCCGGAATGAACTTCTTGCCGTAGCGTTCCTCGTAGCGCGTGCGCAGCTGCAATTCCTCGGGCAGTGCACGGTAGTGCATGCCGTTCCAATGGAAGCCCGCGCCGCCCACGCCGTTGCCCAACAGGAAGGAACCGTGTTGCCGATAGGGCACCGCAAGGTCATTCACGCCGTGGCGTATGGTCACGGTTTCCTTGGCCAGTTCCTGATAAAGCTTGCCGCGTATTGAGTACGCCAGTTCGTCGATCACCTTCGGGTATTGCGCGTCGGTCGGCGTATCCCGCATGGGGCCGCGCTCCAGCGCCAGGACGTTGAGGCCGGCGTCCGTCAGCTCCTGTCCCATGATCGCGCCGGTCCAGCCGAATCCGACCAGCACCACATCGACTTTATCTCGCTTGATCGCCATCGCTCAGCCCTTTTCTCCGGAGATGGACACAGGCCCGTACGGGTACTTGGCGTTGGGCTGGTCGGTCCAGTCCGCGAAGTCCGCGCGGGCGCCCGGGAAACCCACCATCTTCCACCCTGCCATCTGCTTGTTTCCGCCGTAGATGGGATCGGCGAAATAGCCTTCCTTGGTGTTGGAAAGCAGGAAATTGAAGAAGGTGCGGGACGGCACGTCGTCGAATGCGATCTTGCCCGAGTCGAGATCCTTCAGGATCTGCTCCTGCAGCGGCTTGTCCAGGTCGGCATAGGCCTTGCCGTGCTGCTGCTTGCACCAAGCATCGCACGCGGCGATACCGTGGCGATAGACGTCGCGCGGCGTCTGGTTGATCTGGTAGCCCAGCTCGGGCACGACGTCGGGATGAAACGGGCCTTGCATGTACCACAACTGGCCGTGGCCCCATGGGGTTTCCATCTGCCGGTCGATGAATTCCGGAACCCCTGCCTGGATGGCGCCGGCCCCGTACTGGTCCGCGGGAATCAGGTGATCCACCGCGGCGGTGACGAATTTCCATTCCGCGTCAGTGAAGTACGTCGGGCTGTAGGGCTTGGGGGGATGCGCGTCCGCCGCCGTGGCGGTCTGCGCCGGCTGATTGGTGCAGCCAGTTTGGCTGACCGCGGCGCCAGCGGCCAACGTCGAGGCCGGGACGATGGCCAACACCTGCTGCAGGAAACGCCTGCGGGGCTCTCGCTCTTGTGTCATGTCGCTTCTCCGTGGGAACCGGTGGCGAAACAACCTCTAAGAGACAACCGTGCGGGCCGTATTTCGCCGGAGCCGGACCCGGCACTTATATCAGATATCTCCTTTATAGGGACTTAACGCAGGGCTGGCATGGCTACCTATTGGAAGCTCGTGCCGCGTGTCGTGGCTTCCCACTCGTCCATCAGTTGCGACAGCTCCTTCAGGCGCGCCCGCGCCTGGTCCAAGGCATCGCCGCCCAGCAGGAGCCTGAGCGGAGGACTCGGCGAGCGCAGCGCGTCGATGATGGCACGGCCGGCCCGGTCCGGGTCGCCCTGCTGCTTGCCATGGGCCTCGAATATCGCGTCCCGCGCCTTGCCCGCGGTGTCCGCGTAGTCCGCTATCCGCGTCGCGGGTTGCTTTTCCGGGGCAAGCCCCCTGAAATCCGTCAGGAACGCCCCGGGCTCAACCACCATCGAATGGACGCCCAGGGGGGCCACTTCCTTCGCCAGTGATTCGGACATGGCTTCCAGGGCGAATTTGGTCATGTGGTAGTAGCCCACGGCGGGATAGGTCACAAAGCCCCCGATCGAACTGATGTTGACGATATGTCCGCAGCGCTTCGCGCGCATTCCGGGCAACACCGCCTTGGCGAGATTGAGCGGGCCGAACAGGTTGGTTTCGAATACCGCGCGCACCCCGGCGTCCTCGCCCTCTTCGATCGCCCCGAAATAGCCGGCTCCCGCGTTGTTCACCAGCACATCGATTCGCCCGAGCCATTCGTGCGCCAGGGCGACGGCGCTCTGGATCTGCCCAGGATCCGTGACGTCGAGCCTCGCCGTGAGCACCCGATCGCCATACCGCTCTGACAGCCCAGCCAGGCTACCCGCATCGCGGGCGGTAGCCACGACACGGTACCCGGCTTCCAGCGCCTGGCGAGCGATCGACAGCCCGAGCCCTTTGGAACATCCGGTGATCAGCCAGACAGCATTGTCATCAAGCATCGTTCTTCCTTATTCGACGCCGCGGGTCGCGGCTTGACTCCAAGCCTACGTGGCCACGATCATTCGATCATCCAGTGCAATTTTGATGGACCATGAAATCTGGTAGAACGATCACGGATCAGGCGATCGGATCCCGCTCCTTGCCCGACCTCGCAGCATTCGCGACCGTGGCCGAGCTGCGCAGCTTCACGCGAGCGGCCGCGCGGCTGGGGATATCCACCTCCATGCTCAGCTACACCATCAAGCGACTCGAGAAAGGCTTGGGTATCCCGCTGCTGCACCGGACCAGCCGAAGCGTGTCCACGACCGAAGCGGGCGAGCGGCTGCTGCGCACGCTCGCACCCGCGCTGGCATCCATCGAGGAGACGCTCGACGGCCTGGCACAGCAACATGACCACGTCACGGGGACGGTACGCATCACGGCGACGCGGCAGGCCTATGAAGCCGTGATCCGGCCGGTGCTCGGATCGTTCGCCGACCGGCACCCCGATGCGCGCGTGGAGGTATCGATCGAGTACGGATTCCGGGACATCGTCGCCGACCGCTTCGACGCGGGCATCCGCCTGGGCGAGAAGCTCGCCGACGACATGGTCGCGTTCAAGGCCGGGCCCGAGCTGCGCATGGCGGTCGTGGCCAGCCCCACTTATTTCGAGCGGCGCTCGCCACCGCGCGAGCCCAGGGACCTGGCGGGACATCGCTGCATCAACTACCGGATGGTCGCCGCCGATGCCGTGTATGCCTGGGAATTCGAGCAGAACGGCCGCCCGATCCGGGCAGCGGTGACCGGGCCCTTGCTCACCAACGAACCCGATGTGATGCTCCAGGCGGCGCTGGACGGCCTGGGCATCGCCTACGTACTGGAGCACGAGGCAGACGTGCATCTGCGCGCGGGAACGCTGGTGCGGATGCTCGAAGACTGGACGCCCTCATTTCCGGGATTCTATTTCTACTATCCGTCGCGCCGCCGCGTATCGGCGGCCCTGGCGTCGCTGGTGCGCATCCTGCGCGAACGCCATGTGGAAACCTAGTCGCCCATCGGCCCTGGCCCGTGCCCGTGCCCGCGCGCGTGGGCGCCACCTCGAGCGTCAGCGCGTCAGCCAGGGTTGTCGGGCCAAACCCTGCGCCAGGCAGGTGACGAATGCCCGGGTGGCCACCGTCTCGTCCTGCGAAGTCGGCGTCACGACATGGATGGCGCCCGAATCCGGCGTGTGCCAGCCTGGCAGGACCCGCACCAGCCGCCCATCTACCAGCGCGTCCGCCGCGGCCCATTCCGACGTCAGCAGGATGCCGTGACCGTCGCACGCGGCCGCCAACAGCGCTTCGACGTCCTCGCTTTGCACGGGCCCGCTCACGCTCACGCGATGGACCTTGCCCTCGCCGTCGCGCAATTCCCACCTCGGTCCCGGCACGTCGGGAAAGACCAGGCACGCGTGGTGTTCCAGATCGCCAGGCAGCACAGGGGCTCCGCGTCGACGCAGATACTCCGGCGACGCGCAGAGCAAGCGCGGCCGCGGCGCCACCTTGCGCGCGACCAGGCGTGCGTCGGCGACATCGCCCAGGCGAACAGCGACGTCGAAGCGCTCGGCGATCATATCGACGAAGCGGTTCTCGAACCTCAGCTCCAGCGTGACGTGCGGATGATCCGCCGCGAAGCGGCTGGCGATCGGCCACACCCACCGACGCCCGAAGTAGCCTGGGAGGGCAACCCGCAGGTTGCCGTACGGCTCGCCGCTCGACAGGCCAGCCGCTTCGCGATCCGCATGGTCCAGAGCGGCGACGATGGCGCGGCCACGCTCGAGATAGGTCCGTCCGGTCTCCGTCAGCGACACCGCGCGGGTCGTGCGCCGGAGAAGCTTGACGCCCAGGCGGGCTTCCAGCGCGGCGACGCGGCGCGAGAGCACCGTGGCGTCACGGCCGAGCCGGCGTCCAGCCCGCGTGAAGGACAGTTCCTCGGCCACGGCGATGAAGGCCAGCATTTCCACCAAGGCCGCACCCTCACCCGATTGCTGCACCGCTTGCACGACTGTTTTGGTCATATGAAGGTTTTTCCGACATATCAACAGCAATACAGTATCCGAACTTCTCTTTCGGAGCATTCCCAAATGTCGAATCACCTTCGCATCGGTCTTATCGGCGCATCGGCCAAGGGCGGATGGGCGCGCGAGTCCCATGTCCCGGCCATCCAAGGCACCGAAGGCCTGGTTTTGGAAGCCGTGGCGACCAGTCACCAGGCCAGCGCCGATGACGCCGCCCATGCGTTTGGCGCCCGGCTCGCCTTCGGCGACGCCCTGGCGATGGTCCGTTCGCCGGACGTCGACGTGGTCGCGGTCTCGGTCCGCGTGCCCCTGCATCGTGGCCTTGTGATGGCCGCGCTGGACGCCGGCAAGCATGTCCTCAGCGAGTGGCCATTGGGAACGGATGTCGCGGATGCGACGATCATGGCGGATGCGGCAAACGATGCGGCGCGCGGCGGCCGGCGCGTGGCGATCGGCCTGCAGGCCCGCTTCGCGCCCGCGGTGCAAGCCGCGCGCGAGCAGCTCGCGGCCGGACGCATCGGCCGCGTCGTCAGCGCGCGCGTGGTCTCGACCACGATCGCCCTCAACCCCAACGTCGTCGACGAGGCCGCCTATATGGAAGACCCGGCCTCGGGCGTCAACGTGTACACGATCCATGGCGGCCACACGTTCGACCTCGTCGAGGCCCTGCTCGGCCCGATCGCGGAAGCGCGCGCGCAGTTGTCGACCCTGTATCCCGTGGTCACCATGCCGGACGGCTCGCAAGCCCGGCGCGAGGTTGCGGAACACGCCCTGTTCACCGGGAGGCTCGCGAGCGGCGCGCCCTTCGGTATCGAAGTCGCCGGCGCGAGAGAGCGTGAGTGGCCTTTCATTTTCGAAGTGACCGGGACCAAAGGCACGATGGTGTTGCGCGGCGGCGGGCCGCGCGGATTCCAGGCATCGAGGCTTGCGCTGTATGTGGATGATGACGAATTCGCGCTGCCGCCGTCGGTGCTGCCCGTGTCCGCCGTGAACGTGGCGGGCGTCTATGCCGCCCTGCGCGACGATATCCTGGACGGCACGCATCGGGCCCCGCCGTTCGATCATGCGCTGAGCCTGACCCGGGCTTTGTCGGACATGGCCCAGGGACACACGGTCGGCTATGCGCCGCCGCGCTGATCGGCCCGGGACGCCTGGTGCTCGCGCAAGCAGCCCGGCCATTGACCTGCATCAAACCCCGCGCGCGGCGTCGGGCATACCCTGCGTGCCATGCGTCCATACTCCATCTTCGCCCTGCCCGCCGGCCTGCCCTCGGCGGCCCGCCGCGCGCGCCGCCACGCCCTGCTGCGGCTGGGACTGGCCTGGCTGGTGATGATGCAGGTCATGATGCTGGCCTGGCCCGCCTATGTGCGCCACGACGGCCTGGCCGCCGGCAATCTGGCGACGCTGGACTGGGCGATCGGCCTGATGAACTGGACCAGCCTGGTCCTGACCGTGCCGGTGCTAGCCTATTCCGCCTGGCCGCTGTGGCGCGGCGCCGCCCTGCGGCTGTGGCAGGGCCGTGTCGGGATGGACTTGCCAGTGGCCATCGGCATGGCGGCCGCCTTCCTGCCCAGCGTCCACGCCACCATCGTCGGCGCGGGCAACGTGTACTTCGATTCCGTGACGATGTTCGTCGCCTTCCTGCTCACCGCGCGCTACCTGGCCTTGTGCGCCCGGCAATCGCGCCATGCCGGCCGCCAGGATCGCCTGCGGCGCCTGCGTTCGCTGCTGACGCTGTACGCGGACCGGCGCGCGGCGCTCTTCTGCACGCTGCAGCTGGCCGCCACGTTCGTGACCGGGGTGGCCTGGATCTGGATCGACGCCGACCGCTTCCTGCCGGTGACCGTCGCCATGCTGGTCATCAGCTGTCCCTGCGCGATGTCGATGTCGGTGCCGTCCGTCATGGCCAGCGCGGACGCCGTCCTGGGTGGACTGCCGGATAACCAGGGCGCCGACCTCAAGGTCATCCAGGCCATCCAGGCCCTGGCCACGCGCAAGGCCATGCAGAACCTGTACGGCAGCGCGGCATTCCACCTGCTGATGATGCCGCTGGCCGCCTTCGGCTGGGTCACGCCCTGGCTGGCGGCGATCACCATGCTGGCGTCGTCGCTGGCCGTCGCCCTGAATGCCTGGGGCCTGCGCCGGCGCTGGCCCGCACGAACCGCGACGCCCGATGATCCCCCGCCCACGCCTTGGGCGGCGGTAGCCGACGGCGCCACGATCGACTTGCCAGGTCCGGCGCGCGACGACGCCTACGCCAAGGTCCCGGTGAAGCTTTCATGAGCATCCTGCTGCTCTTGCTGCCGCTGTCCCTGCTGTTCGTCGCCGCCATCGGCGGCTTCCTGGCCTGGGCCGTACTCAGCGGCCAATACGACGAAACGGATGCCACGGCGGGCAAGCTGCCGGATGGCGAATGACGCTTTCCCGCCACAGCCGCGTCCTTCCACGCACCACCTGCTCATCGGGACGCATTCCTCTTGATCGATGTCAAGCGGCAGCGCATGCCGCTGCACCATCATGGCGCCATCGCGAACCAGGGGGAGAAAACCATGCGGGACAGTCCGGCGGCGACAGCCGAAACCTTCAACTACGGCGTCGTGCGGCGCTTCGCCCTGATGACCATCGTCTGGGGCATCGTCGGCATGGCCGTCGGCGTGGTGATCGCCGCGCAATTGATCTGGCCATCCCTGAACTTCGACACCGCCTGGCTCAGCTACGGCCGCCTGCGTCCGCTGCACACCAACGCCGTGATCTTCGCCTTCGGCGGCTGCGGGCTGTTCGCCACGTCCTATTACGTCGTCCAGCGCACCTGCCAGGCGCGGCTGTTCTGCGGCTGGCTGGCCGAATTCACCTTCTGGGGCTGGCAGGCCGTCATCGTGGCCGCCGCCATCACACTGCCCATGGGCCTGACGAGCAGCAAGGAATACGCCGAACTCGAATGGCCCATCGACATCCTGATCACCCTGGTATGGGTGGCCTACGCCGTGGTGTTCTTCGGCACCATCGTCAAGCGCAGGATCCGCCATATCTACGTCGCCAACTGGTTCTTCGGCGCCTATATCCTGACCATCGCCATCCTGCACATCGTCAACAACGTCGAACTGCCGGTGACGATGTGGAAATCCTATTCGGCCTACGCCGGCGTGCAGGACGCCATGGTGCAGTGGTGGTATGGCCATAACGCGGTGGGCTTCTTCCTGACCACCAGCTTCCTGGGCATGATGTACTACTTCGTGCCCAAACAGGCCGGCCGCCCCATCTATTCCTACCGCCTGTCCATCGTCCACTTCTGGGCACTGGCCTTCACCTATATGTGGGCCGGCCCGCACCACCTGCTGTATACCTCGCTGCCGGACTGGACGCAGTCGCTGGGCATGACCTTCTCGCTGATCCTGCTGGCGCCGTCATGGGGCGGCATGATCAACGGCATCATGACCCTGCAGGGCGCCTGGCACAAGCTGCGCACCGACCCCATCCTGAAGTTCCTGGTGACCGCCCTGTCCTTCTACGGCATGGCCACCTTCGAAGGTTCGATGATGTCGATCCGCAGCGTGAACGCGCTGTCGCATTACACCGACTGGACCATCGGGCACGTGCATTCCGGCGCCCTGGGCTGGGTGGCGATGATCACCTTCGGCTCGCTCTACTACCTGATCCCGCGGCTGTACGGCAGGGACCGCATGTACAGCGTGCGCGCCATCGAGCTGCACTTCTGGGTCGCCACGCTGGGCGTGGTGCTGTACATCGCCGCGATGTGGACGGCCGGCGTGCAGCAGGGCCTGATGTGGCGCGCCACCGCGCCGGACGGCACGCTGGTCTACAGCTTCGTCGAGGAATTGAAAACGCGCGTGCCGTATTACCTGATCCGGCTGCTGGGCGGGACGCTGTTCCTGGGCGGCGTGCTGGTCATGGCCTGGAATACCTGGATGACGGTGCGCTCGGCTTCCCCGGTAAATCCCGCCATTCCCGACGCCGCTGCCACGCCCGCCGAGCTGCCGCGCGGCGAGCCCGCCGTCGCCGCCACTCCCGCTTGAAAGGCCGACCATGACACCCGGTAAGCAATCCTTCTTCTCGCACCACACGCTGGAGAAGAACATCGGCCTGATGATCATCGCCACCATCGTCGTCGTGTCGATGGCCGGGCTGGTGCAGATCATTCCGCTGTTCTTCCAGCATTCGACCACCGAGGCCGAAGCGGGTATCGAGCCCTACAGCCCGCTGCGCCTGATGGGCCGCGACGTCTATATCCGCGAAGGCTGTGTCGGCTGCCACTCGCAGCAGGTGCGCATGCTGCAGTCCGAAGTACAGCGGTACGGCCCGTATTCGACGGCCGGCGAATCGGTGTTCGACCATCCCTTCCTGTGGGGATCCAAGCGCACGGGCCCCGACCTGGCGCGTGTGGGCGAACGCTATTCCGACGCCTGGCATCGGGAACACCTGCGCGATCCGCGCGCCGTGGTGCCGGAATCGAATATGCCGGCCTACCCATGGCTGCGCACGGCCACGCTGGCCGGACAGAACGTCGCCGCCCGCATGCGCGCCCTGCGCCAGCTGGGCGTGCCGTACAGCGACCAGGACATCGCCGACGCGCCCAGGGCGCTGGAAGGCAAGACCGAGGAAGACGCGCTGGTCGCCTACCTTCAGGGGCTGGGCCTGGCCGCCCGCAAGAACATGCCGGCGCCCGCGCCGGGCACGGGGAAGTAACCATGGCCTACCTGACCGGAATCGTCACCGCCATCTCCATGGCGACCTTCGTGGGCATCATCGCCTGGGCGTGGTCGCGCGCGCGCCAGCCCGCCAATCACGCATCCGCGCTGATCCCCTTCGCGCTGCCGGAGGAATTCCACGCCCCGCAAGCCGGCAAAGGACGTCCCCATGAGTGACTTCACCACGCCTTTCTGGGGCTATTTCGTCGGTATCGTCGCCATGCTGGGCATCGTCTGGTGCCTATGGCTGCTGTACACCCAGCGCCGCTGGCTGGGCCGGAGTAATGCGCCCCCACGCCGCGCCTCCGGCTTGCTGCCCCCCGAGGGGGCCCTTTTGCCTCGGGGCGGCCCAGCGGCAAAAGACGCCAACCAGCCCGCCGACACCGGCCACGTGTGGGACGGCGACCTGACCGAACTCAACAATCCCGTGCCGCGCTGGTGGACGGTGATGTACCTGCTGATGTGCCTGTTCGCCGTCGGCTACCTGCTGCTGTTTCCCGGCCTGGGCCATTACGCGGGCACGCTGGGATATACCAGCGCCGATGACGTGCGCAGGCAGCAGGAGGCGCAGGACACCGCCACGCGGCCGCTGTACGCACGCTACGAGGCCATGCCGGTGCCGGAGATCGCGCGCGATACCAGTGCCCTGGAGATCGGCCAGCGCCTGTTCCTGAACAACTGTGCCCAATGCCACGGTTCCGACGCCAAGGGCGCACCCGGCTTTCCCAACCTGACCGACGGCGACTGGCTGTATGGCGGCGCGCCTGAGACCATCCTGCAGACCATCACCAAGGGCCGGCACGGCGTCATGCCGGCGTGGAGCGGAACGATAGACGCCCGCACCGCCTCCGACATCGCCGACTACGTACGGTCGCTGTCGGGACTGGGCGTGGACCGTTCGCGGATCTTCAACGGCAAGGACGCCTACGCGACGTATTGCGTGGCCTGCCACGGCGTCGATGCCAAGGGCAACCAGGCGCTGGGCGCGCCCAACCTGACCGACGACGTCTGGCTGTACGGCAGTTCGCAGCGCACCATCGAGGCCACCATCCTGAACGGCCGCGACAGCCGCATGCCGGCGCAGGAAGGCGTGCTGACGCCTGCGCAGATCCGCATCCTGACGGCCTGGGTATGGCGGCAGTCCAATGGAAACGCCAGTGGCGTCGACGCGGCCCCGGCTGCCGGTAACGCCGGCGACCTTGCCCGCGCCCCGGCGTCGGGCAAGCCATGACGGCGGTCGACGCCAGGATCTACGCCCGTGCCGTCACGGGCACCTTCGCGCGCTGGCGCGTCGCCCTCGTGTTCCTGACCCAGGCCCTGTTCTACGGGCTGCCCTGGCTGCAATGGGACGGCCGGCAGGCGGTGCTGTTCGATCTGGGGGCGCGGCGCTTCTACCTGTTCGGCATGGTGCTATGGCCGCAGGACATGGTCTATCTGGCCATCCTTCTGTTGATCAGCGCCGTGGGCCTGTTCCTGTTCACCGCCCTCGCGGGCCGGCTGTTCTGCGGCTACGCCTGTCCGCAGACCGTCTATTCGGAGATCTTCGCCTGGATCGAACGCCGGATCGAAGGCGACCGGTCGGCCCGGCAGCGGCTGGACCAGGCGCCCTGGTCGGCGCGCAAGCTGCGGCTCAAGGCCTGCAAGCACCTGCTGTGGCTGGCGATCGCCTGGTGGACCGGCAGCACTTTCATCGGCTACTTCGCGCCCATCCGCCAACTGGCGCACGACCTGTTCACGCTGCAGCTGGGGCCCTGGCAGTGGTTCTGGATCGTGTTCTACAGCCTGGCGACCTGGGGCAACGCGGGCTTCCTGCGCGTATCGGTATGCAAGTACATGTGCCCCTACGCCCGCTTCCAGAGCGTGATGGTGGACCGCGATACGCTGGTGGTGGCGTATGACCGAGGCCGTGGCGATCCGCGCGGCGGACGTTCGCGGCACGTCGATGCCCGCGCGCACGGCCTGGGCGACTGCGTGGATTGCGGATGGTGCGTGCAGGTGTGCCCCACCGGCATCGACATCCGCGACGGCCTGCAATACATGTGCATAGGCTGCGGCGCCTGCGTGGATGCCTGCGGCGACGTCATGAAGAAAATGCACTATGCGCCCGGCCTGATCCGCTATGCGTCGGAACGCGTGATGACGGAAGGCATATCGCGCGGCGCGGCCCTGCGGCGCCTGTTGCGCCCCCGCACCGCCGTGTACGGCACGCTGCTCGCCGCCCTGGTGCTGGCACTGGCGGGCGCGCTGTGGCTGCGCCAGCCCTTGCGCATGGACGTGATCCGCGACCGCGGCGTACTGGGCCGCGAGGTGGCCGGCGGCCTGGTGGAAAACGTGTATCGCCTGCAATTCATCAATACGTCCAACCTGCCCTTGCAGGTGGCCTTGTCCGCCGACGGGATGCAAGGCATCGTGGTCACGGCGCCGGATGGCACGGCCAGCGTCCACGTCGACGCCCTGGACAACAAGATGATCGCGGCGGTGGCCCGTGCGCCGGGTACCGGCGCCGAGCCCGGCGCGCATCGCATCGTCATACACGCGGCCGGTACCGCGCCCGACGGATCGGTCGTGCGCGCGGACGAACCGGCCAGTTTTTTCATTCCGCGCTAGCGGGCCTGCCTTGGGAGGGGAAATGAAAACGGATGACGCAATGGGCCTCGCGGTGCACCAGGCAATGGCCAAGGCGGTGGACAAGGCGGAGGCCACCGCCGCCGCACCTGCCCGCCCCTGGTACCGCGAGCCCTGGCCCTGGATCCTGATGGCGGGACCCGCGATCGCCCTGGTGGGCTGCACGGTCACGATGTACCTGGCGGCCAACCGCTACGTCGACACGCCGATCACCGAAGGCGCGACGCGGCAGGGGCTGGTCGTCACCAAGACGCCGCCGGCGACCGCCAGGCCGCCGGCGGCGCGGTAGTCCACATCAAGAATCCGTATCACCTGTCCGCGCCGCCAGCCCGCGCTACATCAGCAGGCCATTCTCGGCGGCGTAGCGCGCCAGTTCGGCATTGCTGCGCACGCCCATTTTTTCCAGGATGCGCGCACGGTAGGTGGTGACCGTCTTGGGGCTCAGGTGCAGGACTTCGGCGATGCGCGCCAGGCTCTCGCCCTTGGCGATCATTTTCAGGACTTCGAGCTCGCGGTTGGACAGGGTCTCATGCGTGGCCGCGCTGCCGCCCGCCATCATGATGGCGAACCGCTCCATCAGCGACGGACTGACGTACTTGCCGCCGGCCGCGGCCTTGCGCACCGCTTCGATCAGGGTCGTGGTGGGGCTGTCCTTGGTCAGGTAACCGGCGGCCCCCAGCTTCAGGGCGCGCACGGCGTAGATATCCTCGGCATAGGTGCTCAACACCAGCACCGCCAACCCGGGCCGTTCGGCGCGCAGCGATTGCAACAGGTCCAGGCCGTTCTTGCCCGGCATGGCGATATCGATCAGCGCGACGTCAAATTCCTGTTCCTTGACGCGTTCAAGCGCCTGCCTGGCGTTTTCCGCTTCGCCGGCGACCTGGATATCGGCGGCCGAGCTGAGCATCAGCCGCACGCCGTTGCGCACGACGGTATGGTCGTCGACCAGCAGGACCTTGATATGTTCACCGGCCATCGTTATCCGCCAGGGGTAATCGCAGGGCCACGCGCGTGCCGCGCCCCGCCGTGCTCGACACCGTCAACTGGCCGCCGAAATGGCGGGTACGTTCCTGCATTCCCTGGATGCCCCAGGAGTGGCCCTCCGCCGGCGGCTCGTCGGCGAAGCCCTTGCCATCGTCGCAGATCTCCAGCAGCACCACGCCGTCCTTGACCGCGGCATGCACGGAAACCAGCGACGCGTCCGCGTGTCGGACAACGTTGGTCAGGGATTCCTGCACGATGCGGAACAACATGATGCTGCGGTCGGCGTCGACCTCGGTCACCGATGCCGATGGCGCGATGATGCAATCGCATACCAGGCCGAAGCGGTTCTCGACCTGGCTGACGTGCCAGGCGATGGCTTCCCACACGCCCAGCTGGTCCAGCACGCTGGGACGCAAGTCATTGATCACGCGGCGCACCGCCTGGATCGCCTCTTCCGTCAGCCTGGCGGCTTCCACCAGCAGCGGATCGGGCGTGCCGCCGGCCTGGGCGATGCGTTCGGCCGATACCGACACGTGGGCCTTGATTCCCGTCAACAGGGCGCCCAGTTCGTCGTGGATTTCCTGCGCGATGCGCTTGCGCTCGCTTTCCTTGATGCTTTCCTGGTGCGCCGCCAGCCGCCGCAGCGCCTCGCGCGACTGCCGCAAGGTTTCCTCGGCCAGCTTGTCCTGGGTGATGTCGATCAGGATGCCTTGCAGGAACAGCTTGCGGCCGGCCGGGTCGCGCACGACCTCGGCCTCGTCGCGGAACCAGCGCTCGCGGCCGTCCCTGCCCGTCAGGCGGTATTCCAGCCGCATGGGCGTGCCCTGGGCCAGGTTGCCGGCGATCGCCGCCACGGCACGCGCCCGGTCGGAAGGATGGATGGCGGACAGGCGCAGGCTCGGGTCCGCCAGCCATTCCTCGGCGGTGTAGCCCAGCGTGCGCACCTGCGGGCTGACGTAGCGGTACGCGCCCTCCGCGCCGAGTTCGCGCACGTAGGTGATGGCCTGCGTCTGTTCCACCAGCGTGCGGAACATGGCCTCGGCCTGGCGCTTGTCCTCGAGCAGGCGCTGCCCGCGCAGCATCCGTTCGATGGCGGCCGGCAAGGCCGGCAGGTAATGGCGGTCCTGGTCCTTATACAGGTAGTCGCGCGCGCCATGGCGCATCATCTCCACGGCGACGGTCGCGCTTTCCTCGCCTGTCAGCGCCAGCACCGGGATCGGAACCTCACCGGCGCCATCGGCCAGCGCGGCCAGGAACTCCAGTCCGGTCTGGTCCGGCAGGCGGTAATCCAGCAGGACGGCGTCGAAGTCTTCCGAACGCAGGCGCTGCAGCGCGTCCTGCGCGGTTTCGGTCTCGACGATGTCGAACTGATGGCTCTGATCCGCCGCCAGCGCGCGACGGCAGGCGATGCGGTCGACCACATCGTCTTCCACCAGCAGGATACGGATGCGTGGCTTGCCCATATCGGCCCTGCTATCGTCCGCGCCGGCTACGGCAGTTCACTGATGGTCCAGTAAAGATCGATGGATCGCATCACGCCGACGAACTGCCGGTAGTCCACCGGCTTGGCGATGTAGCCGGCCACGCTCATGTTGAAGCTGTTGATCTTGTCCTGCTGCTCTTCCGATGTGGTCAGCACGATGACCGGCAGACGCCGCAGCTGCTCGTCGGCCTTGATGACGTGCAGGAACTCGATGCCGTTCATCACGGGCATGTTCAAGTCCAGCAGGATGATGCAAGGGCGCTCGTTGCCCGCGTCACGCAGGTATTCGATGGCTTCTTCGCCATTTTCCCGGCGCACCAGCGGGTTCGCGACATTGATTTCCTTGAGCGCCCGCTTGACGGTCATGGCGTCGACCGTATCGTCTTCGACCAGCAGTATGGGACTCGTCGTGGTTTTCATGAGGGCATTTCCGGTTCGGCCGGCGTCGGGTTCGCATCCAGGATAGGAAGGGTGAACGAGAATGTGGTCCCGGCGCCGAGGACGGATTGTACGTAGATCTCGGAGCCGTACATTTCGACGATTTTCTTGACCAAGGTCAAGCCGACGCCAGTGCTTTCGATGCGGTCACGCGGCGCCAGGGTCTGGAACAGCTGGAAAATCCGTTCATGATGGCGTTCTTCGATGCCCGGGCCGTTGTCCGCCACGGCGAAACGCCACCGCTCGCCGGCAGGCTCGCAGCTGATGCGGACGACGCCCTCCGGCTTGTCCATGTATTTGATTGCATTTGAAAGCAAATTCTGGAAGAGCTGCTGCATCCGGGTGCGGTCGGCATGGACGACCGGCAGCGGGTCTTCCACGCGCACCTCGATATGCGGCGGTGGGGCCAGCAGATCGACGATTTCGCGCACCAGGACATCCAGATCCACCGACACACGGGCCTCCTTGATGCGGCCGATGCGCGAGTACTCGAGTATGCCATCGATCAGGCCGCTCATGCGATGGACGCGGCCCACCAGCAGGCGCAGATGTTCGCGACCTTCGTCGTCGAGCCTGTCCGCGTAGTCTTCCACCAGCCAGTTGGCCAGCGAGCTGATGCCGCGCAGCGGCGCCTTCAGGTCGTGCGAGACGATGTAGGCGAAGTTGGTCAGCTCCTCGTTGGCGCTGGTGACTTCGCGCAGCAGTTCGGCGTAGCGTGCCTCCGCGCGCTTGCGTTCGGTGATGTCGCGGACCATGCCGGTGAACATGCGACGATCCCCCACCCGCATTTCGGCCACCGCCAGGTCCATCGGGAACACGGCGCCGCCCTTGCGCATGCCCAGCACTTCGCGGCCGATGCCGATGATTTTCTTTTCACCCGTGTCCAGGTAGTTGTCCAGGTAGCGGTCGTGCATCTCCCGGTACGGGCTGGGCATCAGCATGGACACGTTGCGACCCATCACTTCATCCTCGGTGTAGCCGAATACCCGCACAGCGGCCGGATTGAAGCGTTCGATGCGGCCCTGCTCGTCGATGGTGACGATGGCGTCCACGGCGGTATCGAATACCGCGCGCAGGCGTGCTTCGTTGTCCCGCACCGCCTGTTCCGCCTGTTTGCGCGCACGGATGTCGCGGATGCTGATCATGTGCAGCTTCAGGCCCCAGTGCGTGGCCAGCGGCGAGATGCAGATTTCCACCGGCAGCGTGCTGCCGTCGGCGCGACGGCCGGCCACTTCGAGGACCTCGGCCGGGTCGCCGGCCGCCGGGTCGCCGTCGCCAACGCGCTCGCCCAGGGTGACGTCGGGCAGGATATCGTTCAGCCGCACGCCGCCGAGTCCGTCGACAGGATGCCCGAACAATCGTGCCGTGGCGCTGTTGCCGATCAGGATACGGCCTTGCGCGTCGGTGATGACGATGGCTTCCTTGGCCGATCGTATGAGCCAGTCCAGGGTCTGGCTTTCCAGCAGGTGGTCTTTCATGCGATGGCGTCGGGACTGCCGGGAGGGTTGGTTGAACGAAATCAAACGCCCCCGGGCGGCACCGTCGACGGATGCGCCGGCCGCTATGCGGGGCCTGGCGGCGATTTTAAGCGAGCGCGCGCCCGACCTCGACCCATATGATTTCATCGGCACCTGTTCAGCCGATATGCGCGGTGCGCGCGGCGGTCGTGGGGTTCGTGGGGTTCGTGGCCAGCGGCGCGGCCGGCGCGGCCCGGTCTTCATCGCCGTTCAGCGCCAGCAGCACGCGCACTTCCGACCCCATGCCGTGCGGCTCGGCGCTGAAGCCGCAGCGCCGGGCGACTTCCAGCATGGCATCGTTGTCGGCCATGACGATCCCACCCAACACCCCTATGCCTTGCCCGGTGCAGTAGCGCACCAGGCGGGCCAGCAGCAAGGTTCCCAGGCCGCGGTTCTTGCAATCGGATCGAACCATCAGCGCGAACTCGGCCGACGCCTTGTCCGGATCGGCGACCGCGCGCGCCTCCCCGATGATCTGGTCCGCCCCGGCGGCATCCTTGCGCACGGCCAGGAAAGCCATTTCCCGGTCGTAATCGAGCTGCGCCATCCGTGCGAGATCTCGCTGTTGCAACTGGCCGATCAAGCCGAAGAAGCGCCGGCGCAGATCGTCGGGCGTCAGGGCCGCCAGGAAGCGGGTGTACAGCGCCTCGTCTTCCGGACGGGCCGGCCGGATCAGGATCGTGCCGTCGCCCCATTGCATGCGCTCTTCCAGTTCGACGGGATAAGGCAGGATGGACAGCCTGTCGGAAGCCAGGCCGGCGTACTGCGCCACGCTCACGCGGGCATCGACGGCGATGACGCCCGCCGCGTCCGCCAGCAGCGGGTTGATGTCCAGGCTGACGATCTGCGGAATGTCGCACATCAGGCGCGATACCTGGATCAGCACGCGGTACAGCGCCGCATGATCGATGGCTGGACGATCGCGATAACCCGCCAGCAGCGCCGACACCCGGGTGCGGGACACCATGTCGCGCGCCAGCGGCTCGTTCAGCGGCACCAGGCCCACCGAACGATCGGCGACCACCTCCACGGCGGTGCCGCCCTGGCCGAAGAGCACGATGGGACCGAACACGGGATCCACGGAAGCGCCGACGATCAATTCGTGCGCCTGCGGACGGCGCAGCATCTTCTGCACGATGAAGCCCTGGACGGGCGCGTCGGGCCGCAGCTGCGCGACCCGGCGCAGCATGGCATCGGCCGCCTCGCGCACCTGCTCGTCGCTTTCCAGGTCCAGCGCGACGCCGCCGACATCGGATTTGTGCGAGATCGCCGAGGACAGGATCTTCAATGCGACGGGATATCCCAGCGCGGCCGCGCGGGTGGCGGCCTGCCCGGCGTCGCCGGCGATCTCGCTGCGCACCACCGGGATGCCGTAGGCGGACAGCACCGCCTTGGCCTCGTCATCGGTCAGCATGGCGCGGCCCGCCGACAGTACGCCGGCCACGACGGCGCGCGCCTTCGCGGTGTCGCCGGCGGGCGGGCCGGCATCCGTCGACGGCGTTTCCATCAGCAGCCGCTGGTTGCGGCGGTATTCGACCGCGTCCAGGAAAGCGCCGACCGCCTGTTCGGGCGTGTCGTACGTGGAGATACCGGCCCGCCGAAAGCGCTTGCGCGCATGCAATATCGCATCGCCGCCCAGCCAGCTGGAAAAGACGTTGCGCGACGACCCGACGATATGCGGCTGCATCGCCACCGCGATATCCTCGCTGGGGACGATGGCGGTCGGCGCATGGATGAAGAGCACGGCGTCGCTGCCGCGGTCCCGCAGCAGGATTTCGATGGCATCGACATAGCGGTTGACCGGTGCGTCGCCGACGATATCGACCGGATTGCCATGCGACCAGGTGCCGGGCAGCACCGCGTTCAGCGCTTCTATCGTCGCCGGGTCCAGCGTCGCCAGGGTACCGCCGCCACGCACCAGCGCGTCGGTCGCCATGACGCCCGCGCCGCCGCCGTTGGTCAGGATCGCCAGGCGGTCGCCGCGCAGCGGACGCGCGCGGGCCAGGGTTTCGACGGCGTCGAACAAGGCATCGGTGGTATCCACGCGCAGCATGCCGGCGCGGCGGATCGCGGCGTCGTAGACGATGTCCGACCCCGCCAGGGCGCCGGTATGCGTGGCGGCGGCGCGCGCGCCTTCGGCCACCCTGCCCGACTTGACGATCACCACCGGCTTGTTGCGCGCGGCACGCCGCGCCGCCGACATGAACTTGCGGGCGACGGTCACCGATTCGACGTACAGCAGGATGGCATTGGCGTCGGCGCTATCGGCCAGGTAGTCCAGTACGTCGCCCAGGTCCACGTCGGCGCTGTCGCCCAGGGTGATGAAATGCGAAAAGCCGATGTTGCAGCTGTTCGACCAATCCAGCACCGCGGTGGCCAGCGCGCCGGACTGCGAGACGAAGGCCAGGTGGCCGCGCAGCGCCATGGCGGGGGCGAAGCTCGCGTTCAGGCCCAGCCCCGGCACCAGCAGGCCCAGGCAGTTCGGCCCGAGTATGCGCAGCAGGTAGGGACGCGCCGCGCGCAGCATGGCGTCGCGCAGCGTGCCGCCGCCCGGCGCCGCGGCCGACAGGCCGGCGCTCAGGACCACCGCCGCCTTGGTGCCCTTGGCGCCCAATTGCTCGATCAGCGCCGGGACCGTCGCCGCGGGCGTGCAGATGACCGCCAGGTCCGGCGCCTGCGGCAGGCTGGCCACGTCGGGATGGCAAGGCAATCCCCGCACCACGCAGTACTTGGGATTCACCGTGTGGATGGCGCCGCCGTAGCCCGCCGCGAGCAGGTTGGACAGCACGTGCGCGCCGACCGTATAGGGCTGCTCGGACGCGCCTATGACCGCGACCGACCCCGGCCGGAACAATGCATGTAGATTTCTGATGGACATGGCCGCTCCCCCTGGGAATACCGGCGGGCATTCCCGGTCAGGCCGCGGCCGGCTTGGCTTCTTTGTGCGGCACCAGCATCACGGGACACGCCGACAGCCGCACGAAGCTTTCGGCGACGCTGCCCAGCATCAGCCGCTGGAAACCGCGGCGGCCGTGCGTCCCCATGACCACCAGGTCGGCGCCGGCTTCCACGGCCGTGTCCGCCAGCTGTTCGGCGATCGTGCCGCTGAGCACGCCCGCGTCGACCATCTTGACCGCGCCCTTCACACCGGCGTCGCGGAACTTGTTCTGGGCCACGTCGAGCACGGACTGCGCTTCTTCGACCATGGCGTCGTGAAAAGGCTCGACGTCGATGAAGGCCGACGAATACATGGAACTGGGATACTCCACGATGTAGACGGCCAGGATGCGCGCGTCCTCGGCGCGCGCCAGCGAAATCGCATGATCCAGCGCGCGTTCGGAAGTGACGCTGCCGTCGACGGCAACCAGAATGTGTCGATACATGATGTCCTCCTTGGGGAAGACCCACTTTATCGGCACCCGGCGCCGCCCCCATTGATATGCGTCAACGAGGCCGATCGTTGCTGGCCACCGCGTCCGTCGCCCCGGCCGGCGCGGCGTCCCAGCCGCCGCCCAGCGCCCGGAACACGCCGACCGCCGCGCGCGCCGATTCGGCGCGCACGCCATCCAGGTTATCGCGCGCCACCAGCAATTGCCGGTCGGCATCCAGCACGTCGGTCAGGGTGATGGCGCCGGCTTTGTATGCCTTTTCGGACAATTCCCTGGCGCGTGTCAGGGCGTCGACTTCGGCCGCCAGCTCCTGGCGCCGCACCTGCGACTGATTCAGCAGCGTGGCGGCGTTCTCGACGTCTTCGGCCGCGCGCAGCACGGTCTGCCGGTACACCGCCAAGGCTTCCGCATAGCCGCCCTTGGCCTGGCGCACCTCGGCGTCCACCTTGCCGAAGTCGAAGATGCGCCAGCGCAAGCCCGCCGTGCCCAGCGGCTGGAAAGAGCGGTTGCGGAACATGCCATTGGTGGTGATGCTGTCGAAGCCCAGCACGCCCGACAGCGACACCTTGGGGTAGTAATCGGAAATCGCCACGCCGATGCGCTCGTTGGACGCCGCCAGCAGGCGTTCGGCCGCGATGACGTCCGGGCGCCGGCGCAGCACGTCCACGGGGCTGCCGGCGTCGGCCATCGCCGGGACGGCCGGGATATCCGACTTCTGCTCCAGGATCCGCGCGTAGGTGCCCGGCTGCACGCCCAGCAACACGTCCAGCCGGTTCGATTGCGCCTCCAGCCCGATGCGCAGCAGCGGCACGGTGGACCGCGCCTGGCGCAGCAGCGCCTCGGCCTGCGCCACCTCGCGATCGTCGGCCGCGCCCAGTTGGCGGCGCAGTTTCACCAGGTCGAGCAGACGGCTATCGGTATCGATCTGGTCCAGCGCCACGGCGATGCGGGACTGGTAGCCGCGGATCTGCACGTAGGCATCCGCGGCGTCGGCCGCCACCGTGACGCGAGTGCCGATCTGGCCGGCTTCGGCGGCCTGCGCCTCGGCGCGGGCGGCGGCCGCGTTGCGGCGCAGCCCGCCGGCCAGGTCGATCTCCCAGGTAGCGGCCGCGCCGGCCGTATATTCGCGCTGGTTGCGGTCGTAGCCGGGCAGCCCCCTGGCCAGCGTCCCCAACGGGCTTTGCAGGCTCTGGCGCAAGGCGGTGGCCGACGCGTTGGCGTCCAGCGTGGGCAGCAGCGCCGCGCCGGCGGCCTGGGCACTGGCGCGAGCCTGGTCGACGCGCGCCAGGGCGGCCGCCAGTTCCAGGTTCTGGGCCAGGGCCCGCTGCACGATCCCGACCAGTTGCGGATCGTCGAAACCTTCCCACCAGCGATCCAGCGGCGGCGGGCTGGCATGCTGGTCGCGCTGCGCTACCTGGAGCTGGGTGTGGAACGGCGCCAGCGCCGTGTCGGGCCGGGCATAATCGGGGCCCACGGCGCAGCCAGCCAGGGCCAGCGCGGCCGCCAGGGCCGTGGCCGCCAGGCCGGCATGCCGCGTCCCGCGCGGCGCGTGTGTTTGATGGGTCATCGGCGCGAAGTCATCCATGGTCTATCCGTTTATCGTTCGACGGTTTGTTGGCTGGCGGGCGTGAAGCTGTCTTCCGGCGCGGCCGCTTTCCGGCGGCCGAACTTGCGGATGAAGATGTAGAACGCCGGCGTGAACAGCAGCCCGAACACGGTCACGCCCAACATGCCGAAGAACACGGCCGTGCCCAGCGATTGCCGCATTTCGGCGCCCGCGCCGATCGCCAGCGTCAAGGGCGCGACGCCCAGGATGAAGGCCAGCGACGTCATCAGGATGGGACGCAGCCGGGTGCGCGACGCATGCACGGCGGCTTCCACCGCCGACGCGCCCTCCTCGTCCTGGTACTGGCGGGCGAATTCGACGATCAGGATCGCGTTCTTCGCCGCTAGGCCGATCAGCACCACGAAGCCGATCTGCGCCAGGATGTCGATGGGCATGCCGCGCAGCGACAAGCCGGTGACCGATGCCAGGATGCACATCGGCACGATCAGGATGATCGCCAGCGGCAGGCGCCAGCTTTCGTACTGCGCCACCAGCACCAGGAAGCAGAACAGCGCGGCCGCGGCAAAGACCAGCACGGTGGACGTGCCCGTCTGCTGCTGCTGGAAGGCCAGCTCCGTCCACTCGAAATCCATGCCGCGCGGCAGGACTTCCCGGGCCAGTTGCTCCATGCGGCGCAGCGCGACGCCGGACGCCACCCCAGGGGCGGCGGTGCCCTGCACTTCCGCCGCGGGGTACAGGTTGAAGCGCGGCACCCGATAGGGAATCGTGCGATCCTCGATGGACGCGACGGTGCCGAGCGGGACCATATCGCCGGCATCGTTGCGCACCTTCAGACGGGTGATGTCCTGCGCATTGCGCCGGAAGTCCCCATCGGCCTGCGCGATGACCTGATAGGTGCGCCCCAGGTAATTGAAGTCGTTCACATACTGCGAACCCAGGTAGACCTGCAGCGTGGAGAACACGTCCGTGGGCCGCAGGCCGACCTTCTCGGTCTTGACGCGATCGACGTTGGCGAAGATCGAAGGCGAACCCGCGTTGTACAGCGTGAACACGCGCGACAGCGCCGGATCCTGGTTGGCCGCCGCCACCAGTTTCCTGGACGCCTCGACCAGGGCCTGCGGCCCCAGGCCGGCGCGGTCCTCGATCATCATCTTGAAGCCGCCCGAATTGCCCAGCCCCTGCACCGGCGGCGGCGGGATGGTCAGCACATAGGCATCCTTGATCACCGACAGCCGCTTGCGCAGGTCGGCCAGCACGGTATTGGCGTTGACGCCCTTGATGTCGTGGCTGTACAGCGAAGGCAGGCCGGTGAACACCGTGCCCGAGTTCGAGGCCACCGTGTTGGTGGTCGCGTCCAGGCCGACGAATGGCGCCGCATGCTCGATGCCAGGCGTGGCGAGCGCGATGTCGATGACCTGCCGCACGACCTTTTCCGTACGGTCCAGGGAAGCGCCCGGCGGCAACTGCACGATGGTGATCAGGTAGCCCTGGTCCTGCTCGGGGATGAAGCCGGTCGGGGTGCGGGCGAACTGCACGCCCGTCAGGGCGATCAGGCCGATGTAGACCACCAGCACCAGCCCCAGTACCCGCGCCAGCCGGCGGGTCAGGTTGCCGTAGCCCATCGACAGGCGGTCGAAGCCGCGGTTGAACTTGCCGAACCCGGCGTCCAGCATGCGCCGCACGGGGTTGCGCGAACGGCGCGCGGCATCGTGCGGCTTGAACAGGACCGCGCACAGCGCGGGGCTCAGGGTCAGCGACACCACGCAGGAAATGATCGTGGACGCGGCGATCGTAATGGCGAACTGCCGGAAGAACAGCCCCGAAATGCCACCCAGGAAGGCCGCCGGCACGAACACCGCGCACAGCGTCAGCGCGATCGATACCAGGGCGCCGCCGACCTCGTCCATGGTGCGATGCGCCGCCTGGTAGGGCGACATGCCGGCGTGGATGTTGCGCTCGACGTTCTCCACCACCACGATGGCGTCGTCGACCACGATGCCGACCGCCAGCACCAGCCCGAACAGGGAAAGATTGTTCAAGGAAATGCCGCAGGCATACAGGACGATGAAGGACCCGAGCAGCGAAATCGGAATGGCCACCACCGGCACGATGGTGGCCCGCCAGTTCTGCAGGAACAGGAACACCACGGCCACCACGAGCACGATGGCTTCCAGGATGGTCTGCACCACTTCGTCCACCGATTTGCCGATGAAGATGGTCGGGTCATAAATGATCTTGTAGTCCACGCCTTGCGGGAAATCCTTCTTCAGGTCCTGCATGGCGGCCAGCACGCGGTGCTCGACGTCGAGCGAATTGGCGCCCGGCTGGGCGTAGATCAACATCGCCGCCGCGTCGCTGCGGTCCATGAACGCGGTCGACCCATAGTCCGCGGCGCCGACCTCCACCCGGCCGATGTCGCGCACGCGCGTGACGCGACCCTGGCTGTCCGACTTGATGACGATGTCGGCGAACTCCTCGGGCGTGGCCAACCGGCCCAGGACTTCCACATTCAGCTGATAGGCCTCGGGCCGCGGCGTCGGCGGCTGGTTCAGCACGCCCGCCGACACCTGCAGGTTCTGCTGGCGCAGCGCGGCCAGGATTTCGCTGGCGTTCAGCTGTTTGGCGGCGGCCTTGTCCGGATCTATCCATATCCGCATGGCATATTCGCGGCCGCCCACGAACTGGGCATCGCCGACGCCGGGGATGCGCGCCAGCACGTCCTTGATATGCAGCGTGGCGTAGTTCGACAGGTACAGCGTGTCGCGGCTGTCGTCCGGCGAAAACACGTGCACCGCCATCAGGATGCTGGGCGTGGCCTTGCGCACCTGCACGCCCAGGCGCTGCACGTCCTCCGGCAAGCGCTGCAGGGCGTTCTGCACGCGGTTCTGCGTCAGGTTCTGCGCGACGTTCAGGTCGGTACCGATGCGAAAGGTCACCGTGATGGTCAGCTTGCCGTCGCCGGTCGACTGGCTGCTCATGTAGAGCATGTCCTCCACGCCGTTGATCTGCTGTTCCAGCGGCGTGGCCACGGTGCGCGCGATGGTCTCGGCGGAAGCGCCGGGATAGGAGGTGCTCACCTGGACGGTGGGCGGCACGATTTCCGGGTATTGCGCGACGGGCAGGACGAACATCGCGCCCAGGCCCAGCAAGGTCAGGAAGCAGCTGACGACGGTGGCGAACCGCGGCCGGTCGATGAAGAAGTGTGCGATGCGCATGGCGTCAATCCTCGCTGCGGTCCGCGGTGGGCTCGATCGCCGCCGTCCTGGTGGCGACCTTGGCGCCCGGCGTGGCGTACGGCAAGCCGCCGACGATCACCTGGTCGTCGGGCGCCAGCCCGCTTCTGATGACCCGCAGGCCGCTCCTGATATCGCCCACCTGCACGCCCTTGGGCGTGACGGTGCCATCCTTGGCGACGACCAGCACGATGTGGCGGGACTGGTCCGGCAGCACGGAGGCATCGGGCACCAGGAGCGCCGTCGTGGGCTGGTCCACCACCACGCGCACCCGGGCGAACTCGCCCGGCGTCAGGCGCAGGCTGGCGTTGGGCACCGTGGCCCGCGCATGTATCGTCCCGCTGGCGCGGTCCAGCACATTGTTGATGAAGTCGAATTTGCCGATCCGGGAATACGCCTTGTCGCCGCCCAGCGCCAGCTCGATGGCGTCGGATGCCTGGCCCGGATGGTCGGCGCGATAGCGCGACAGGCTCTGGTAGTCCGCCTCGCTCAAGTCGAAGTTCAGATAGATGGGATCGAGCGAGACCAGCGTGGCCAGCAAGGTCGTCGGGCTGCTGGCGGCGCGGCTGCCCGCGACCAGGTTGCCGACCGAGACCAGGTGATTGCCGATGCGGCCGGTAAAGGGCGCGGTGATGCGGCAACGGTCCAGGTCGAACTGTGCGTCGTCGACTTCCGCATTGGCGGCGGCGATGGCGGCCTGCGCGACCTGGCGGTCGGCGCGACGCTGTTCCGAGTTCTGGACCGTGCCGGCGGCACCCTGCTCCAGCGCGACGGCGCGCCGCAGCTCGCTGTCGGCCAGCGCCAGCCGTGCCCGCGCGGTATCGAGCTGCGCCTTGGCGCGCGCCAGGCGGATCTCATAGGGCTTGGGATCGATGGTGAACAACAAGGCGCCCTTCTGGACCACGTCGCCATCGCGGAAGAAAATGCCCGTCAACGTGCCGCCGACCTGTGGCCGCAATTCCAGCTGGTTCACCGCCGAGAACTGGCCCAGCGCGCCCATGCGGCTATCCAGTTGCCGGACCAGGGGCGTCGCCACGGTCACTTCGGGCAAGGCGGCCGGCGCCGCCGCCACGGCCGGGGTGCCAGACCACAGATAGCTCGCGCCCGTGACCACAGCGACGGCCGCCGCGGCGGCCAGGGTACCTACATAGAGCGTTTTCACCGCGAAGTCCTTGATAGGCCGGCGAAACCGGGTTCCAGCAGGCCGGCCGCCATGATTGATGTGAGGACATCGATAGGGTCAACGACCTGTATAGATGTCAATTGAAATCTATAGTACCTGACAGATGTCGCCTGACATCCATATCCCCTGCGACGGACCCGACTTTTTGTGCGGTGCGATGGAGAAATGCAACACCCGCCTGACTGGCGGGCACGGCCTTTGCGCAGGCGGCTTGCCTAGCTGGAATCCATCATGCCGACCGCACAGAAGACCGCAGCCCCTCCACCGGCCACGAGCGCCGCCCGAGACCACGACGCCGCCCCGCCCGCCGCCAGCCCCTGCTGCGAAGTCGCCGGCCTGGTCTACGTCGACGATCGCGGACCCGGCATCACACGCCGCATCTCGGGCGACGTTTATGAATACTTCGATCCCAAGGGCAAGCGCATCCGGGACGCCGGCGTCATCGCGCGCATCAACGCGCTGGTGATCCCGCCGGCGTACACGGATGTCTGGATATGCCCGGATCCCGACGGCCACATCCAGGCCACCGGCCGCGACGCCCGCGGGCGCAAGCAGTACCGCTACCACCCATCCTGGCACGCGGTGCGCGACGCCAACAAATACGAGCAGTTGACCGCCTTCGCCGCCGCCCTGCCCCGCATCCGCCGCAAGGTCGAACGCGACCTGCGCACGTCCGGCCTGACGCACGACAAGGTGGTGTCGGTCGTGGTGCGGTTGCTGGAAACCACCTTCATACGCATCGGCTCATCCACCTACGCCCGCACCAACGGCTCCTATGGCCTCACCACGCTGCGCCGCCGGCATACCACCATCGCCGGCAGCCGCATCCGCTTCCGCTTCAAGGGCAAGAGCGGCGTCGAGCACGACGTGACGGTGCACGACCGCCGCATCGCCGCGGTGGTGAAACGCTGCATGGAAATCACCGGGCACGAACTGTTCACCTATCGGGAAGCGGACGGCAAGGTGCGCACGGTGGATTCCGGCTGCGTCAACGACTACCTGCGCGAAGCGGGCCAGGCCGATTTCACCGCCAAGCACTACCGCACCTGGGCAGGGTCCGTGCTGGCGCTCGCCGAGCTCAGCAAACGGTCGTGGAAAACCCAGACCGAGGCCAAGCGCAATGTGGTGGAGGTGGTCAAGGCGGTCGCCAAGCGCCTGGGCAACACGCCTACCGTCTGCCGGCAGTGCTACATCCATCCGCGCATCCTGGAAGCCTATCTGGCCGGCGACATGCCGCGCTACGGCGCCGCGCCGTCCATCCCGCGCGGCTTGAACGCCGATGAAAGGCGCCTCCTGCACTTCCTGTCCGCCCCGCCGTCGCAGGCCGAACGCGTGGCCGGCGTGGCGGAAAAGCCCGAGATGCCCCTGGACGAACGGCCGGCCAATACGCCCCGGAAGGAAAAGCAGTTGCGGGAGAAGGGTCGCGTGCCGGCGGACGCGACCGTCAAGCCCGCCAGGA
This sequence comes from Bordetella genomosp. 8, assembly GCF_002119685.1. Lineage (NCBI taxonomy): Bacteria > Pseudomonadati > Pseudomonadota > Betaproteobacteria > Burkholderiales > Alcaligenaceae > Bordetella > Bordetella genomosp. 8. Next base: position 3,170,662 of record NZ_CP021108.1, read on the forward strand.
AGCGCGGTCCCGCGGGCGGCCGGGGGACCGCGCGCGGCGCCCGCGTGGCCGGCACCGGGACAGCGCTGGCCGGCGCCTGAGATCACGCGGTCTGATCACACGGCCGTCACGTGGTCTTAACGCGGCCTTCACGCTGCCTACACGCGGCATGCGCGCGCCGTCTCATTACGCCGTTTGGGCGTGGGCGGACTTCGCCACCAGGGCGACGAATTCACGGTTGAACGCCGGCAGGTCGTCCGGCTTGCGGCTGCTGACCCAGTTCCGGTCGACCATCACTTCCTTGTCCACCCAGGTCGCGCCCGCATTGCGCAGGTCATCCTGCAGGGACGGCCAACTGGTCAGCGTGCGGCCTTTCGCCAATCCGGCGGATATCAGCAGCCAGGGCCCGTGGCAGATCACGCCCACCGGCTTGCCCGCGGCATCCATGCGCCGCACGAAATCCTGCGCCTTCGGATGGCGGCGGATCTCGTCGGCATTGACCACGCCGCCAGGCAACATGACGGCGTCGAACTTGTCCGGTTCGGCGTCGACGTCGACGAAGGTCAGGTCCACTTTCACGGTGTCGCCCTTGTCGGTGTGCTTGAAGCCCTGGATGGGCTCCAGCGTGTTGGACACGATCACCGCCCGGCCGCCCGCGGCCGCGATCGCCTTGCAGGGTTCGATCAGTTCGGCCTGTTCGAAGCCGTCGACCGCCAGGATCGCCACGGATACGTCTTTCAGTTCCTCAGCCATTGCATACTCCATCGAGGTAAGGGTTACGAGCCACGCCGGCGTGGCCGGCGATGCGTCGTCTCCAGCAAACCCGGTGCCGGCGGCCGCAGCTGACGGCTGGCTGAAGCGCCGTCTCCATAATCCAGGCACAATCGCGATCGTACGGGCCGACGATCAAGACCGCCCGATGCATCGACAATCAAAACGGAGATATCCCATGAAGACATATGCAACGCGCGTCCTCGCGTCAGCGGGACTCGTGGCGACGCTGCTCATCCCGGGCGTGCCGGCCATGGCGCAAGCCGGCGGCGACTATCCCAGCAAGCCCGTCACCATCGTCATTCCCTATGCCCCCGGCGGCTTCGCGGATACGCGCATGCGGCTCATCGCCGCCAAGCTGGAACCGCGGCTCAAGCAGACGGTGATCGTGGAAAACCGGGCAGGCGCCGGCGGCGTGGTGGGCACGGCCTTCATCGCGCGGGCCAATCCCGACGGCTACACCATAGGCGCCGGCAACCTGGCGCCGCTGTCGGTCAATCCCACCTTGATGCAGAGCATCCCCTACGATCCCGTCAAGGATCTGGCGCCCGTCATCCTGATCGAAAACAGCCCGCTGGTGCTCAGCGTCAACAACACCGTCAAGGCCAGGAACCTGCAGGAGCTGATCGCGCTGGCCAAGGCCGAGCCGGGCAAGCTGACCTTCGGCTCTTCCGGCGTCGGCGGCGCCCACCATCTGTCCGGCGAGATGTTCGCCGAACAGGCGCACATCGAGATCACCCATGTGCCCTACAAGGGCGGCAACCTGGCGTCCACGGACCTGATGGGCGGGCACATCACCATGATGTTCGAAATGGGCTACGCCGCCCTGCCCGCCATCCAGGGCAACAAAGTGCGCCCCATCGCGGTCACCGCGGCCAAGCGCCTGGCGGTGCTGCCGGACGTGCCGACCATGGCGGAAGCCGGGCTACCGGGCTATGAATCCTACAACTGGCAAGGCATCGTGGCGCCGGCGGGTACGCCGCGGCCCATCATCGACCGCCTGAACCAGGAGCTGAACGCGGTGCTGAAGGATCCGGAGGTCGCCAAGTCCATCGTCGATACCGGCAGCCAGGCGGCGGGCGGCACGCCGGAAGAATTCGCGGCCTTCATCAAATCCGAAACCGCCAAATGGGCGCAGGTGATCAAGGAAGCCAAGATCGCGCCGCAATAAGGGGCGCCGCGGTCGCGGCCGGCACCGCATGGCAGCCGGCCGCGGGCCGGCCTTCCCGCCTGCCCGCTTTCACCCACGGCCCTGGACTTCCTGCTCAGGTCTTGTCGTAGGCCAGGTAATCCATATGGATACCGATGTGGTCCGCGATGTACTTGGCGTCATGCCAGACGCCCCAGATGAATGACGACGACCGGTTCGTCTGGTTGGGCAGCCCCAGGAAGTAGATGCCTTTTTCCATGGAAATGCCGCGCTTGTGGATGGGGTAGCCCTTCTCGTCGAAGGTGTCGATCTCCATCCACGAGTAGTCCATCTTGAACCCCGTCGCCCAGACGATGCTCCGGATGCCCGCTTGCGCCAGGTTCAGCGCCAGGATGGGGTGGGTCAGGCATTCCGGGTCATCCAGCAGCTTCCAGGCTTCCGGCTCCGGCGGCAAGTCCAGGCCGTTCTGCTCGATATAGGCGTCGGCCTCGCGCAGCACCTCGAAATAGTCCGCGTCGCCTTGCGCGACGTTGGCCGCCAGGCCTTCCTCGAAGGTCAGAGTGCCGTTCTCGTAGCCCTTGGTGATGCCCACCAGGGTGATGCCGGCGTGCGCCAGGCGGCGGAAGTCCACCGTCTTGCCGCCTTCGTAGCCGCTGACGGCGAAGGCCACGTGCTCGCGCTTGGGCTTCTTCTTGACCTCGTCCCACATGCCCAGGGCGCCCAGCCACCAGCAGTAATCGCGCTGGCGATACGAGCGCGGCGGCCGGTAGTGCTCGCCCACCGACAGGTAGACGGTGCGGCCGGCCTGGCGCAATTCCTCGGCGATCTGCGAGCCGGACGCGCCCGCGCCCACCACCAGCACGGCCCCTTCGGCGAGTTGGCCGGGATTCTTGTAGGCCGACGAATGCAGCTGCTGGATGCCGGCGCTGTCCGGCACGATCCTGGGATAGCTGGGAATCTGGAAGGCGCCCGTCGCCGCCACCACGTGGCGGGCGTCGATCACGCCGGCGGAAGTCGTCACGGTGAAACCGGGCCGCTTCTCGTTGCGCGTGACCTTCAGCACCTCCACGCCGGTGCGGACCGGCGCCTCTATCATCCGGGCGTAGTCCTCGAAGTACTGCGCCATGCGTTCCTTGGGCGGGAAGACGTCGGCCGCGACGTCGCCGAACTTCAGGCCCGGGAAGCGGTCGTGCCAGGCCGGGCCATTGGCCACCAGCGAGTCCCAGCGTTCGGAACGCCACCGCTCGGCGATACGCTTGCGTTCCAGCACGATGTGCGGAATACCCATCCTGCCCAGGTGCTCGCTCATCGCGATGCCGGCCTGACCGGCGCCGATCACCAGCGTATTGGTTTTTTCGACTGACATTTGGAGTTCCTTCACTCACTCATGGATGGGACGCAGTGTGAGCCAGATCCCCGGGCTTGATAACTTCGATTTTCGGACGCCGGACTTAGGAAAAAGCAAATGGCAGGGGCGCGCGCCCCGCTTTCGTTTTTTCCGATGAACGGCCTCAGCATCCACAAAGGGCCGCCGTCCGGCGGTTCCCGTATTCTTTCCCCATCCATCGTGTCTAAATTGCCCCCGCCATGCAGAACAGCCCCTCTCTTCCGGATCCCTCTTGCGCGGTCAGTCTGGAAGGAGTGGTAAAGAAATACCGCGAACAGACTGTGCTGCACGACGTGTCGATCAAGATCCGGCGCGGCGAATTCCTGACCCTGCTCGGCCCATCCGGCTGCGGCAAGACCACCTTGCTGAACCTGATCGCCGGCTTCGCCGACGCCGACAACGGCGAGATCTTCATCGACGGCCAACTGGTCACCGACCTGCCGCCCTACCAGCGCGAGATCGGCATCGTCTTCCAAAACTACGCCCTGTTCCCGCATATGACGGTCGAGCGCAACGTCGGCTACGGCTTGCGCATGCGGCGCGTGCCGTCCAAGGAAATCGCCGAGCGCGTCAAGGAAGTCATGGCCCTGGTCAAGCTGGACGGGCTGGGCGAACGCAAGCCGCGCGAACTGTCCGGCGGCCAGCAGCAGCGCGTCGCGCTGGCGCGCGCCCTGGTGATCCGGCCCAAGGTCCTGCTGCTGGACGAACCGTTCTCGGCCCTGGACAAAAGCCTGCGCGGCGCCATGCAGGTTGAAATCCGCGACATACAGCGCCGGCTGGGCGTGACCACCGTATTCGTCACGCACGACCAGGGCGAAGCCCTGAGCATGTCCGACCGCATCGCCGTCATGTCGGCCGGCGTCATCCGCCAGATCGCCAGCCCGGGCGAGCTCTACCGCGATCCGCAGGACCCCTTCGTGGCATCCTTCCTGGGCGACGTCAATATCCTGCCCGCCCATTACCACGGCGCGGATTCCGACGGCATCCACCTGCGCCTGGGCGCCGGCCTGATCCGCGTGCCGCGCGAACGCCTGGTCGGCGGCTCGCACGAAGGGCGCCGCCTGGACGTCTACGTGCGTCCCGAGCAGATCACCCTGGAAAGCCTGCACGGCAATTCGGTGCTGAGCGGCACCGTCGTCAATCACGTCTTCCAGGGCGACCACATCGACTCCTACATCGACGTCGATATCCCCGTGGCCGGACGCCAGCGCGTCATGGTGCGCAGCGCCGGACTCGATGCCATGCAGCGGTGGCCGGTCGGCGCGGTGGCGGGACTGGTGCTGCCCCATGAAGGAATCAGCGTCTTCAATGCCTCCGCCTGAACCCATGACCGATATTCCCCGCACCATGCAGGCCGTCATCGCCACCCAGCCGGGCGACGCCGGCGTACTCGCCCTGGCCGAACGTCCCGTGCCCGCCCCCGGTCCCGGCGAAGTCCTGCTGCGCGTACGCGCGGCCGGCGTCAACCGGCCCGACATCATGCAGCGCCAGGGCCTGTCCCGGCCGGCGGAAGGCGTCACCGATGTCCTGGGCCTGGAAGCCTGCGGCGAAGTCGCCGCGTGCGGACCCGGCGTGCCTTCCACGCTGCAAGGCCGGCGGCTGATGAGCCTGCTGCCGGGCGGCGGCTACGCGCCCTGGTGCGTGGCCCGCGTCGACCACTCGCTGCCCGTGCCGGACGACCTGGACGATCTCGCGGCCGGCGCGCTGCCGGAAGGCCTGTTCACCGTCTGGCACAACCTGTTCGAGCTGGGCCGGCTGCGCATGGGCGAAACCGTGCTGGTGCACGGCGCCGCCGGCGGCATCGGCACGCTGGCCATACGCATGGCCCACGCCGCCGGCGCGCGCGTCATCGCCACCGCCGGCCGGGCCGAACGCCTGCCGGCGCTGCGCGAACTGGGCGCGGCCCACGCCATCTGCTACCGTGACACCGATTTCGTCGCCGCCTGCCAGGATCACACGCGGGGACGCGGCGTGGACGTCGTGCTCGACATGGTCGGCGGCGACTACGTCCGCCGCAACCTGCAGGCGCTGGGCTTCGGCGGGCGCCATATCAGCCTGTCCTTCCTGCAAGGATCGTCGGTGGACGTCGAATTGCTGACCTTGATGCAGAAACAGCTCAGCCTGCACTCGTCCACCCTGCGTCCGCAGACGGCGGCCGAAAAAACCCGCATGGCGATCGAGATCGTGCGCCACGTCCTGCCCCTGGTCGAAGACGGCCGGGTGCGTCCCAAACTGCACGCCAGCCTGCCCTTGGCCCGGGCCGCCGATGCCCATCGACTGCTGGAAAGCGGCGAGGTCTTCGGCAAACTCGTGCTGGTGCCCTGATGGCCGCCGTGCCCGCTGCCCCGGAACAACGCCCCATGCAACTTTTCTACGCCCCCACCTCGCCCTACGTGCGCAAGGTCATGGCCTGCGCGCACCTGTGCGGGATCGTCGACCGCATCGCCCTGCTGGACAGCGCCGCCCATCCCATACGGCGCGACGCCCGCATCGCGGCCCACAATCCGCTGGCCAAGGTCCCCACCTTGATCCTGGCGGACGGCACCGCGCTCTACGACAGCCGCGTCATCTGCGAATACATCGCCGACCTGGCCGGCAACGATCACCTGTTCCCGCCGGCCGGCGCGCAACGCTGGCGTGCCCTGGCCTGGCAGGCGTTGGGCGACGGCCTGCTGGACGCGGCCCTCCTGGCCCGCTACGAAACCACCGCCCGGCCGCCCGAATGGCAATGGTCCGACTGGCGCGCGGCGCAGTTGAAAAAGGTCGAGGCGAGCCTGGACGAACTGGAACCGCAGGCCCCGTCCCTGGCCGTGCAACGGCCCACCATCGGTGAAATCACCCTGGGCTGCGCGCTGGGCTACCTGGACTTTCGCTTCGCGGAGCTGGACTGGCGCGCCGCCCATCCGCAAACCGCGCGCTGGTTCGACGCCATCGTGCAACTGCCCGCCATGCAGGCCACCACGCCGCGCGACGCCTGACTACCGGAAACGCAACCATGAACGCGACCGCCTCCGCCATTCCTTCCGCCGGCAACCTCACCAAGGTGTGGTTCCTGAACGGCCCCAACGCCAATCTCTATGGCCTGGACGCCAACAAGACCTACGGCTCCGAAAGCTTCCCCATGCTGCGCCAGCGCTGCGAAAACAAGGCCGCCGAACTCGGCATCGCCCTGAATTTCGTCCAGTCCAACCATGAAGGCCAGCTCATCGACTGGATCCAGGAAGCGCGCGGCGACGCCCAGGGCGTCATCATCAATGCCGCGGGCCTGACCTACACGTCCATCCCCCTGCTCGATGCCCTGCTGTCCTTTCCCGGCCGCATCATCGAAGTCCACATGAGCAATATCTGGAAGCGCGAGCCCTTCCGCCACCACTCCTATATTTCGAAGGCCGCAGATGGCGTCATCGCCGGGCTGGGCGCCGAGGGCTATGAACTGGCCATCGAGGCCATGGCGCGCCTGATCCGCCGCCCCGCGCAAGCCTGAACCCACCCGCCTGGACCCAGACCGAGCACCGTCCTATGACTGCCATCAACAATGGGGAATGCTCCGGCTCCCTGGTTTTCTACAGCGAGTTCGACAGCTTCGACGTCTGGAAGTCCGCGCTGCGGGCCCGGTTGCCCAGGCTGCGCGTCCTGCATGCCAGCGAAGTCACCGATCCCGCCGACGTGCATTACGCCCTGGCCTGGAAGCCGCCGGAAGGCTTCTTCGACCGCATGTCCAGCCTGCGCCTCATCGTCAACCTGGGCGCTGGCGTCGATACCCTGGTCGGCCGCGGGGACCTGCCCGCGGGCATCCCCATCACCCGTATCACCGACCCCAACATGGGCCGCATGATGGCCGGCTACGTGCTGTTCGCCACCCTGCGCTACGCTCGCGACATCCCCTGGTTCGAACAGGCACAGCGGCGCGCCGAATGGGCTTACCGGCACCCGCGCTCGCCGGAGGAAATCCGCGTCGCCGTCCTCGGACTGGGCGAACTGGGCGCGTATGCCGCCCGCGAACTGCAACGCCAGGGCCTGACCGTGCTGGGCTGGTCGCGCAGCCCGCGCCAGATCGACGGCGTCCAGTGCTACTCGGGCATGGAAACCCTGGACGACGTGCTGTCCCAGGCTGAAATCCTGGTCGTCATGCTGCCGCTGACGCCGGAAACGCGCGGCCTGCTGACCCGCGAGCGCCTGCGCAAGCTGCCCCGCGGCGCATCGCTGATCAACGTCGCGCGCGGCGCCCTGGTCGACCAAGCGTCCCTGACCGAATTGCTGCAAAGCGGCCACCTGGCCGGCGCCACGCTGGACGTCTTCGAACGCGAACCCTTGCCCGCGGACGACCCGCTCTGGAAGATGGACAACGTGCTGATCACCCCGCACCTGGCGTCCGTCGCCATTCCCGCGTCGGCGGCCATGCAGATCGCCGAGAACATCGTGCGCGTCTCCAACGGCCAGGATCCGCTCAACCGCATCGATCCCGCGCGCGGCTACTAGGCCTGGGCCTCGCGCGGCCGCCGATGGGTGTCCCCGCCGGCGCCGCGCCGCCGCTCAGCGCGGTTAGCGCGGTTAGCGCGGCTCCTCGATGTTCAGCACCTTCCCCAATCCCAGGAAGCCATTCGCCACCGCCAGCACCGCCGCGGTCACGAAGATGTACACCACCGACAGCGCCGCCAGGGTCGGATCGGCGAATTCCCGCACATAGTTGTACATGGACACCGGCAAGGTCTGCGTGCTCTGGGTCGTCACGAACAGGGAAGCGGTGAACTCGCTGAACGACATGATGGCGGCGAACAGCCAGCCGCCGAACAGGCCCGGCGCCAGCAGGGGCACCGTGATCGTGAACAGCACCCGGACCGGCGACGCCCCCAGGCTGGCCGCGCTCTGCTCCAGGCGCGCATCCAGGTTCTCCATGGACACGTACACGCTGCGCAGCACGAAAGGCAGTACCAGCATGACGTGGCAAAGGATCACCAGGCCATAGCCGCGGTCCAGGTTCAGCTGCGCGACCAGGATCAGCAGGCCCAGTCCCAGGGTGAAATGCGGGATCACCAGCGGCGACAGCAACACCGCCTGCAGGGCATTCTTCCCGGGAAACTCCAGCCGCTTCACGGCGATCGCCAGCGCCGTCCCGATCACCAGCGCCAGCAGCGACGCCCAGAGCGTCACCACCATGCTGGCCCGGAAGCCGTCCCGGAAATCCGGGTAGGTGAAAGCCCTTTCGAACCAGCGCAGGGACCAGTTCTGCGGGGGAAACGTCAGCAGCGCCTTGTCGTTGAAGGACGCCAGCGTCACCACCACCACCGGCAGCAGGATGAAGGCCAGGATAAGGACGATCAGCAGCGGCGCGCCCACGCGCATCCACATCGGCACGGTATTGCGTTTCTTCATGTCAATGCACCTGTATGGCCCTGAACCGCCGCGTCATCCGCCCCAGCAGCATCAGCGACACCACCGTCAGCGCCAGGCCCGACACGCTCAGGCTGGCGGCCAGGGGGAAATTCATCGACGAAAAGCCCAGCTGGTAGACCAGCGTCGAGACCGTCGGCACGCGGCCGCCGCCTATCATCTGCGGCGTCGCGAACGCGCTGAACGTCCAGGCGAACGACGTCGTCACGCTGGCCAGGATGCCCGGCATCGACAAGGGCAGCGTCACGGTCAGGAAAGTGCGCACCGGCCCGGCGCCCAGGCTCTGCGCGGCCTTCGCATAGTCCCGATCGATGTGCGAGATCGCCGTCGCCAGCATCAGCACCACCACCGGGATCGTCACGTGCACCAGGGCCACCAGCACGCCCAGATGGCTGAACATCAGGTTCAGCGGCATATCGATCAGGCCGGCCTTGCGCAGCATCGTATTGATGAAGCCATTGCTCCCCAGGACGATGATCCACGAGTACGTGCGCACGATCTCGCCCAGGAACAGCGGTGTGATGGCCACGATCAGGATGAAGGACTTCAGCACCCGGTTGCGCACCCGCACCAGCGCGTACGCCAGGGGATAGGCCACCAGCAGGGAGCAGATCGTCGTTTCCACGCTCAGCAGCAGCGTGTTGGCGAACGCGTCCAGGTAGATCGGCTTGTTCAGCGTGGTGAAGTTGGCCAGCGTCAGGCCGCCCACGTCCATCGATCCCGGAATGAAGGTGCGCAAACTGAACTGGAACACCGTGATCAGCGCCGCCACGATGCACAGCGCGATGACACTCGCGGGGGAAACCAGCCATCCCCTTAGCCCGGAACGCTTGTCCATGTATCGATCTTTTCCGTCTACGTGTATTGCCCGAAGCCTGCCGCGCGGACCGCATGGGCGCCCGCGCGCGGCTCAAAAACGACCGCGCCGCGGCGGCAGACTGCCCGTCGCGACGCGGGGTGTGGCGCCGGCGGCGCTCAGTTCATGATGTTTTCGGTGAACCACTTGCGCCATTCGGCGGTCTTCTCGGCGCGCAGCCTGTCATCGATCACGATGGCCTGCTTGTCCCACTGCTCCTTGGTGGTGAACACCCCGGGCAAGGCGGCGTCCTCGGCCGACACCTTGGCATTGTCCACCACGGGGCTGGCCTTCTTGGCGGCCACGATCTTGGCCTGCACTTCCGGCGACAGGGCGATATCGATGAACTTGTAGGCCAGGTCCGTCTTGGTACTGCCCTTCATGATGCCCATCGTGTCCACGCCCAGCACGGCGCCTTCCTTGGGCATCGCGACCTTGATGGGCACGCCTTGGCCGATCATGTAATAGGCATTCATGGACAGCAGCACCTGCACCGGCGTCTCGCCCGTGGCGATCAGCTGCTGGCTGTTGGCGTCATTGGTATAGAAGGCCTTGAAGTTGGGCTTGAGCGCCTTCAGCTTGTCCTCGCCCTTCTGCCAGGTCGCCGCGTCGCCGCCGGACAGCATGGCCGCGACGGTGATGATGTGGCTGGGATCGAAATCGGGGGCCGACAGCTTGCCCTTCAGCGCCGGATTCCACAGGTCGTTCCAGCTGTCGAACTTGATGTTCGACGGCACCAGCTCCGGACGGTAGCCAATGGTGTAGACGTACGCCCAGCTGCCGATGTGGTACGGACTGATCTTGGCGCGGTCCACCAGGTGCGAATAATTCTTCAGCTTGCTGGTGTCCAGCTTTTCGTACAGGTTGCTGTTGACGTACAGCCAGCCGATATGCGACGTCGTGAAAGTGATGTCGCTTTCCGGCTTGGTCGCCAGCTTGGCCTTGTTCAGGCGGTCTATCGTCCCGCCGGTGATGTACTTGACCGGCACGCCGGTCTGGCGGGTGAACTCCTTGCCGATGTTCTCATCGATCAAATCGCGGAAGCTGCCGCCCCAGGTGCTGACGACCAGGGCATCCTGGGCCCACGCCGCGCTGCCCGCCAGCGTGCTGGCAAGAATACCGACCGACAAAAGTTTTCGAATCATTGCATGCCCCTTGGAATAGGCCCGGTGAAGTGATTGGCGTTGGAAGTCGTTCGCTAGGCTGCGGCCATGATGCGGCAGAGCGCCCGCCCGGACCAAGTCGCCTTTTCCATAGGGATGGCTCAACTTTCCTGACGACGCGGCGGTCCGCTTCCGCAGGCGGTCACAAGGCCTGGTCCAGGAAGCCTTGCAGGCGCTGGCTGGCCGGGGCGCCGAAGAACTGTTCAGCAGGTGCGGACTCGATGATTTCGCCTCTTTCCATGAACACGCAACGATCCGCCACCCTGCGGGCAAACCCCAATTCGTGCGTGACGCAAACCATGGTGATGCCGGTGTCGGCGAGGCTTTCCATGATGTTCAGGACCGACCGCACCGACTCCGGATCCAGCGCCGAGGTCGGTTCGTCGAACAGCATGATGCGGGGTTCCAGGCACAGGGCCCGCGCGATCGCGACCCGCTGCTGCTGTCCGCCGGAGAGCTGGGCCGGAAACTTGGCCGCCTGTTCGGCGATGTTGACCTTGCCCAGGTATTCCATGGCGATGCTCTCGGCGCGCTTCGCGGGAAGCTTCTTCGCGAGCCGCAGCGCGAACGTGCAGTTCGCCAGCACGGTCATGTGCGGAAAGAGGTTGAAGCTCTGGAACACCATGCCGAGCTGCCGCCGAACCTTCTCCACGTCCTCGGCGCGCCGCGTGAGCTTGACGCCGCCGACGTGGATATCCCCGGAATCGTGCTGCTCCAGGTGATTGATGCAACGCACCAGCGTCGACTTCCCGGATCCGGAAGGACCGCACAGGACGACGATTTCACCCACGTCGATGCGCAGGTCGACGTTGCGCAGCGCATGGAAGGATCCGTAGTACTTGTTCAGGCCGGCAATCGAGATCGCCGGGGCCGAACCGGCGCCGGCGCGCGGCCCGCGGCCGGAGGCGGCGATATTCGAGGCGGTGGCATTCGAGACATTCGAGTTGGTGGCGTCCACGGTTCACTCCAGGTGTTGCTATCGCGCTCGACGGCACCCGCCCAGGTGCCGCCGATTCGAGCGCGGCCGGCCTAGGCAGGCGCCAGGTGGCGGTTCAGGGCCCGATCCAGCGCGGCGAAGCCCAAGCGCATGGCGTTGGTAATGCACCAGTAGATCGCCGCCGCGGTCACCAGTGGCGTGAACGGATCGTAGGTGTAGTCGAAAACGGTATTGGCGGCGGCGGTCAGGTCGACCAGCGTGATCGCGCTGACGGCGGATGTGCTTTTCACCATGATCAGCAGCTCATTCTGGTACGCCTTCAGCACGAAGCGCGCGGCCATGGGAAGTTTCAGGCGGAACAGGATCTGCATGGGCGTCAATCCCAGCACCCCCGCCGCTTCGATCGTACCGGCGGGTATCGCGGCCAGGCCCCCGCATATGATCTCGGCCATGAATCCGGAGTGCGTCAGCGCCAGTCCCAACCACGCGCAAACGTAGGCGTTGGAAAACAGGGACCACAGAAACGTGTCCCGCACGATGGAAAACTGCGGCAGGCCGCTATAGATCAGATAGAGCAGTACCAGGCTGGGGACGCCGCGGAAGAACGAAATATATGCGCCGGCGATACCGGCGCGCGGCCCCGGCCTGAACCTGGCCAGGGCGACCGGCAGCGCGATCAGCAGGCCCAGCGCCAGGGCCGGCAGCAGCACGATGAAGGTCGTGGCAGTCCCGGCCAGCAGCTTGGGCAGGCTGTCCCAGGCGACGTGGAAATCAAAGTGCATCGGCCTTGCCCTTGCGCGGCGCGGCGGCGGGCAAGGCCCGCACCCCACGTCCCGTGTTCGACTCGATACGCGCCGCGACCACGTAGGTCAGCCAGGTCATGCCCAGGAAGAACAGCGATGCGAGCATGAAGTAGATGAACGGCTCCTTGGTGACCCCGGAGGCCAGCTTGGCGTAGGCCATGATCTCCTTGAGCCCGATCAGCGAGACCAGGGCGGTGTCCTTCAACACGACGATCCAGGTATTGGTCATGCCGGGCAGCGCCAGCCGCAACACCTGGGGCAGCATCACATGCAGCAGGATGGCCGGACGCTTCACCAGCAGCACCTGCGCGGCCTCGAATTGCCCGCGGGGAACATTCTGGATCGCGGCGCGTATCAGGTCGGCCAGATAGGCTCCGTACACCATGCCCAGGGCGGCGACCGCCGCCATGAACGGGGTGACTTCGACCGGCCCCAGCAGGCCGGCCACCATTTCGGGACCGGCGTAATAGAACAGGAAGGCCACCAGCAGCGAAGGCACGCCCGTGAAGATGGACGCGTAGACGCGCCACACCAGCCTGGTCACCAGACGCGGGCGCAGCGTCGCCAGCGCGAAAGCCGTGCCGATCGCCAGCGCCAGCAGATAGGCGCAGACGGCAACCTTCACGGTCATCATCGCGCCTATCGCCAGCTGTTGCACGAAGCCCATCGAAGGCATGGCGAACATCCCCCGGCCGGCCGGCGTCAGCGGCAGGCCGCTTCTTCGGGCAACAGCTCGACTTGCATGTATTTCTTGCGCAGCTTGGTGAACGTGCAGTCGCGGATGATGCTGTCCAGCGCCTGGTTCATGCGGGCCAGCAACTCAGGCGTGTCCTTGCGGGTAATCCAGCTCGACCCGGCCTCGCCGCCGCCCGTCCACAGGTCGCCGCCGGCGAATTTCCAATCCTTGCCGGCCGGCTTGGACAGGAATTCGTTGGTCCAGCTGATCTTGGGTCCCAGGCTCAGATCCAGGCGCCCGCTGGCCAGGTCCAGGCGAATCTGGTCGGGATTGTCGTAATAAACGATCTGCACGGCCTCGCCGAATTGCTCGGAAACATACTTGGCCTGGGCCGACCCGCGCTGCAGGCCGATGCGCAAGCCTTTCAGGCCTTCCTTCGTGAAGGTGTAGTTCTTGTTCGCCGGGATCACGTAGGAATCCGGATTGAAGAGCACCGGACGCCCGAAAAGCACTTTCTCCTTGCGTTCCGGCAAGGGCTTGGTCTGGCTGACCACCGCATCCAGTTTCTTCTGCAGCAAGGCCGGAATCAGGCCCTTGAAGTCCATGACGACGATCTCGCAATCCGCGTTCATCCGCTTGCACATCTCGCGAGCCAGGTCGGGTTCGAGTCCGGTCAGCTCGCCGGAAGCGTTCACCATGCTGAACGGGGGATAGCTGCCCTCGTTGCCCAGCACCAGTTTTTCGGCGGCCGCCGGCGCCGGCCCGGCGGTGACGGCCATCGTGGCGAACAGCGCCGCGGCTTTCAATAGACGATCGAGTTTCATGGTTTCCCCTTGCTGCCTGTTGTTGGTCTGACGGTACCCGCGCATGCGGGCCCCGCTTCAATCCCTGCCGCCGTCCGCGATCCTGCCTTCGAACAGCGAGCCGTAACCCGGTTTCGCGCCGGCGACGCCGGTCAGTTCCAGGCAGTGCCAGAACGATGCCTGGATGGCCGACACGACCGGCTTGCCCAGCCGTTGTTCGAGCGCTTCGATCGCGCCCACCGTCCTGAAATTGGTGCAGGAGACGAAAATCGCCGTGGCATCGGGATGGTCCACCGACAGCACGTGGTCGTACACCTGTTCCAGGGACACTTCCGCCAAGGCGTGGTCGCTGGAAATGCCCAGGTGATTGCTTTTCACGACCTGGTGGCCGTTTTCCTCCAGGAAGCGGATCGCACGCTCGTGGATTTCGGACACGTACGGCGTCGCCAGGGCGACCTTGCCTGCCTTGACCTTCTGGAGGGCCGCCAGCGTGGCGGTGGAGGCGGTGGTGATCTTGGGCTGGGGCGCCCACTGGCGCATCTTTTCCGTCAGCGCGCGGTCGTAGGCCGTGCCGTGCAGGAAGGATGCGCTGGTGCCACCGAACAGCAGCACGTCGATGGGGGGCGCGGCGGCCATGCGGGCCGCCAGCTCCAGTTCCGGCGCGTTCATCATTTCCTCGATGCCCTGGACGGTGACCTTGGGCAGCTTGACGCGCGCCGTGTGGGTGGATACGCCTGGCGCCGACATGGCCCACATCTCTTCTTCCATGACCACGCTGGACGCGATGTAGATCAGGCCGATGCGAGCGAGGTCTCCGGAACCGTCATAACGGAAACGGGGATATTCCCGCGTATTGGACATATGCCGCCCCTTTTGAAAATCGTTTTGGATGCGGCTAATGATGGGAGAGGCCCTTCCGGCGACCAAGTCGCCTTTTCCTTACGCATGGCTCGCATTTCCTGACGCGCGCCTGGCATGCTCGGAAATTCCGAGTTGGCCCGCCGGAAAATACAAATAGGCGCGGCCGCCGGTCCGTTCGACCATGGCGTCCATCCAGGCCGCGCGCCCTCGCGCGCCGCCGCCCGTTCCGCCGTCGCCCGTCCCGGGCGCGCACACTCGCAGACGCCGCCATGAAACATACCCGCATCCGCACCTTCAATACCAAGGCCACCTACCCCGAACAGAACCTGGACAACGACCTGTGCCAGGCCGTGGTCGCGCGCGGCAGCACCGTATTCCTGCGCGGGCAGATCGGCCAGAACCTGGACACCTCGGAAAGCGTCTGCATCGGCGACGCGGCCGGGCAGGCGGAGCAGGCCATGTCCAACATCGCCATGCTGCTGAAGGAAGCCGGCGGCGAACTGGAACACATCTGCAAGATCACCATCTACATCATCGATCCGCGCTATCGCGAGCCGGTGTACCGCGTGGTCGGCCGCTGGCTCAAGGGCGTGTTCCCGGTGTCGACGGGTATCGTGGTTTCCGCGCTGGCCCGTCCCGAATGGCTGGTGGAAATCGACGCCACCGCCGTCATTCCCGACTGACGCCACCGGGGTTCCCACATGACCTTCTCCATCATCGCGCGCTGCCCGCGCTCGAGCCAGTTCGGCGCGGCCGTTTCGTCGTCGTCGCCCGCCGTGGCGTCGCGCTGTATCCGCGCGCGCGCCGGCGTAGGCGCCGCGGTCAGCCAGAACATCACCGACCCGGCGCTGGGCCCGGCCGCCCTGGACCTGATGGAGGCCGGCCGCACGCCGCAACAGGCCCTGGACGAACTGCTGCAGCGTCCCTACATCGACTATCGCCAGCTCATGGCCATCGATGCCACGCACGCGCCGGCGATCCATACCGGCGCAAGCTGCCTGGGCACCATCTCCAGCATTGCCGGCGAACATGCCGCCTGCGCGGGCAATATGCTGGCCACGCTGGACGTGCCGCGGGCCATGCTGGCCGCCTTCGAACAGGCCCAGGGCTCGCTGGCCGAACGGCTGATGCAGGCCATGCTGGCCGGCCAGGCCGCCGGCGGCGAGGAAGGTCCGGTTCATTCGGCGGGGTTGATGGTGGTTGCCGACCTGCCATGGCCCATCGTCGACCTGCGGCTGGACTGGATGGAAACCGGCCCCATCGAGGCGCTCTACGATGCCTGGAAAGTCTACGAGCCGCAGGTGCAGGACTACATCACGCGCGCCCGCGATCCGCGCGCCGCGCCCAGTTTCGGCGTGCCGGGCGACCTCTGAACGCGGGTCGGCGCGATCCCCGCATGGCGCAGGCGCGCATCGCTGGTAAGGTTGAGCCTTCGAACCCCGGCGATGCGCCCGGCGATCCCGGGGGTCGGCCCGTTCCCGTTGCCTAGACCCGGACCATGCTCAATCGCATTTCCCTGCGCCAGATGGAGTACTTCGTCGCGACCGCCAAGCACGGCAGCATCGCCGCGGCGTCCGCCCAGATCCACATCTCGCCGCCCTCGATCTCGGCCGCTATCGCCCATATCGAAACCGAACTGAGCGTCCAGCTCTTCGTGCGGCATCCCTCCAAGGGGCTGGCGCTGACCATCCTGGGCGCGCAGGTCATGCAGGAATGCGAGGAACTGCTGGAGCGCGCGTCGCGCCTGTACGAAATCGCCTCGGTGTCGAGCGACACCCTGCAGGGCGTGCTGCGGGTCGGCTGCTTCCAGCCGCTGGCCGCGATGATCGCGCCCGAGGTGATCTACGGGTTTTCGCGGGCCTTCGAGAAGGTCGAGCTGCACATGGTCGAAGGCGACCAGCAGGAGATGATCAGCCGCCTGCATACGCTGGAAATCGACATGGCCATCACCTACGACCTGCAGTTGGGCGAGGAGATGAACTTCGAAACGCTGGCCCATCTGCCGCCGCACGTGCTGGTCAGCGAATTGCACCCCCTGGCCCAGCAGATCGCCGTCACGCTGGACGAACTGGCGGCGCAACCCATGGTGCTCCTGGACCTGCCCATGAGCCGCGAGTACTTCATGTCGCTGTTCGCCAAGGCCGGCCTGGAGCCGAACGTCGTGGCGCGCTCGCGCTCGGAAGACGTGGTCCGCTCCATGGTCGCCAACGGCATCGGCTACGCCCTGTTCAACGTGCGCCCGAAATCCACCCAGTCGCTGGACGGCAAGCGGCTGGTGCGCCTGCGCCTGGCCGGCGAGCATCGGCCCATGCTGCTGGGGCTGGCCACCTACAAGCCCTTGAAGCCCTCGCGCCTGACGCAGGCCTTCATGCAGCGCTGCCGCTCGTACATCTCGGACCAGTACATACCGGGCATGAGCGCGGGCAGCTTTTTCGATCCCTATATCCCGGGCGAGGGCGAGCCGCCGCCGCGATGAGCGCGCATCGCCCCGACCCACACTCCATGAGCCTATCGATGAGCAAGCCCGCCCCCACCACCAGCCTGGACCTGCTGCGCGAACTGATCGCCTTTCCCTCGGTCACGCTGACACCCAATGCCGACCTCATGGCGCGCGTGCGCGAGCTGCTGGGCGCGGCCGGCATCGATTCGATGCTGGTCCCGGACCCGGACGACGCCAGCCGCTGCAACCTGTTCGCCACCGTCGGGCCGCGCGACCTGCCCGGCGTGATGCTCTCCGGCCACACCGACGTCGTTCCCACCAAGGGCCAGCCCTGGACCACGCCGCCTTTCGAGGCCACGGAAAAGGATGGCCGCCTGTACGGACGCGGCAGCGCGGACATGAAAGGCTTCGTCGCCTGCGCGGTCATGGCCATGATCCACGCCGCTCGCCGTCCCCTGCGGCGCCCCCTGCACCTGGCCTTGTCCTTCGACGAGGAAATCGGCTGCGTCGGCGTGCGCCACCTGATCCGCGCCCTGGCGGACATGCGCCCCGCGCCTGCCCTGGTCATCGTCGGCGAACCCACGCTGATGAAAATCGGCACCGGCCACAAGGGCAAGGCGGCCTACCGCGCCCTGTGCTGCGGCCAGGCGGGCCACTCGGGCCTGGCCCCGCGTTTCGTCAACGCCATCCACACGGCGACCGACCTGGTGGCCGCCCTGCGCGACGTGCAGCGCGACCTCAGCGCCAGCGGCCCGCGCGAAGACGGCTATGCCATTCCGTACTCGACGATCCACGCGGGCACGATACGCGGCGGCACGGCGCTGAACATCGTGCCGCAGGAATGCGAAGTGAACTTCGAGATCCGCAACGTGATGGAAGACGATCCCGCCGACATCCTGGCCCGTGTGCTGGAACGTACGCAGGCCAGGATGCGGGAAGCCCAGGCCTTGCCCGACGCCGCGCCGCCCCAGGTCGACATCGTCAACGCCTACCCCGGCCTGTCCACGGCGGAGGACACGCCCGCCGTGCGCCTGCTGGCCTCGCTGCTGCCCAAGGGCACGGCGCGCACCAAGGTTGCCTTCGGCACCGAGGGCGGCCTGTTCCGCCAGCAATGGACCGACACGCCCGTGCTGGTATGCGGCCCCGGCAGCATCGAGGTCGCGCACAAAGCGGACGAATACGTCGAGCTTGCGCAGATCGACGCTTGCGACCTGATGATGGCGCGGCTGACGGACTATCTCTGCGTTAATGAATCATTATCCTGATTAATGACTTATTAATAGTACAATTCGCCCCGGTTTCGCAGCCAGCCCCGCTTCCCCGGAAGGTGCCTCATTAATAGTACGTTGGGCCTTAAAAAGTACTATTATTGAGTCATGAAAAAGAAGATCGAACCCAGTTTCGATGCCGCCGACGCGCTCGCCCGCCTCGGCGACAACCTGCGCACCGCCCGCCTGCGCCGCGCCGAGACCGAAGCCGGACTCGCCGGGCGCCTGGGCGTATCCCGCTCGACGATCGTGCGCCTGGAAAAAGGCGATGGCGGCGTCTCGGCGGCACTGCTGGTGGAAGCCCTGCTCCAGTACGGCTTCGGCGACCAGGTCTTCGCGCTGGCCGATCCGCTGCAGGACAAGGTGGGGTTGCGCCTGGATGCCGTACGCCGGCCGGCCCGCGGCTCCCGCAAGGCCGCGCAAGCACACCGTGCCGACCCCGCCAAGCTATAGCGCGACGGCCCCATGAAGAACCGCAAGGACAAAGCCGTGGAAGCCGAGCTCTACGTCTACGTCGACATCCGTGGCGAAGCCGTGCTGTGCGGCCTGCTCACCCTGGACGACGCCGGCGAGGACCGCTTCTTCGCGCAGTTCACCTATGTGCAGTCCTATGTGAACGACCCGCGCGCCTTCCCGCTGGACCCGCTGAACCTGCCCCTGATCGACACCAGCACGACCTTCAGCACCACCAGCCGCTATGAAACCCTGGGCGCGATATTCGACGCCGCACCCGACGCCTGGGGCCGCAACGTCATGCGCATGGACAACGCCGGCGCCCGCGTGCCGGAAGACGAGGTCCTGCTGAAAGGCCGCGGCATGGGCGTGGGCGCCCTCTTCTTCAGCGCCCGGCTGCTGACGCCGAACATGCGCAAGGTGTACCGCCTGCCTGAAATCACGCAGGTGGAATCGCTGACGGACCTGATCGCCGATATCGACCAGGGCATCAAGCCCAAGGGCCTGTACCGCGACCTGCTGGGCAGTTCGTGGGACATCGGCGGCGCGCGTCCCAAGACCATCGTGCGCGACGATCGCGGCGAAATGTGGATCGCCAAATTCCCGCGCCGCGGCGAATCCTACGATCGGCAGCGCGTGGAATACGCCAATCTGCGCATGGCCCGCGACATCGGCCTGAGCGTGCCGGAAATCCGGCTGGTGGACACGCACTTGGGCGCGGTACTGCTGACGCACCGTTTCGACCGCGGCCTGCTGCCGGCCAGGGATGCCACCGGGCCGGTGGTCGCGCGCCGCCATTTCCTGAGCGGCGCGGCGCTGATCAGTCCATCGGTACAGATCGGCAAGCGCGAGCTGGACGGTCCGCGCGGCAAGGCGACCTACTCCTATGCGCGCCTGGCGGACGTGGTCCGCCGCGTGTCGTCCAATCCCATACACGACCTGAAGGAACTGTACGCGCGCATGATGCTGAACGTGGCCGTCCACAACACCGACGACCACCTCAAGAACATCGGCTTCCTGAAGGACGAAGACGCCGATACCTACCGGCTCGCGCCGCTGTTCGACGTCACCACGCAGGAGGGCTCGGCCAGGCATTATCTGCACGTCGGCGCGCAGGGACGGCTGAGCTCCTTCGAGAACTGCCTGACCGAATACCGCCGCTTCGGCCTGCGCGGCGAGGAAGCCGCGCGCTCCATCCTGGACCGCGTGCGCGCGGTGGTCGCGCAACGCCGCCGCTACTACGAGCAGGCCGGCATGACGCCCGATGAAATCGAACGAATCGAATCGTCGCTGTCGGCCTGGCGTGCCGACGGCGCCGCGCCGTAAGCCCTCGGCGGGGCCGGACGCTACACTTGTCGGCCTTGCCGGCATCTGCACCGGCACATCGGGGGAGCAAAAAATGAGTGGCCTGGACATACCAGCCCTGAAGATATTCGTCGCGGCGGTGGAGGAAAAAAGCCTGTCCAAGGCGGCCGAGCGGCAAAGCCTGGTCACGTCGGCGGCCAGCAAGCGCGTCGCGGAGATGGAACGGCACCTGAACCGCGTCCTGCTGCACCGCCATGGCAGGGGCGTCGAACCGACGCCCGCCGGCATGCTGCTATACCAGCGCGCCAAGGCCATCCTGCGCAGCCTGCAACTGGCCGAAGCGGCCGTGGAAGGCTACGCCGTGGACGGCATGGCCAAGATCCGCCTGGCCAGCGTGCCCTCACCCATCCTGGTGATGCTGCCCGCGCAGATCGGCCGCTACCTGCGGGCCAATCCCAGGGTCAGCGTGGACCTGCTGGAGTGCTACAGCGACGAGATCCCGCGCATGGTGGTGGAAGACCGGGCCGACATCGGCATCTACCACGGCCGCCATCCCGCGCCCGGCGTCCTGTCCTATCCCTATATCCGCGATCGCGTCGGCCTGGTGGTGCCGCTGGGCCATCCCCTGGCCCGGCGCCAGGCGGTCCACCTGGAAGACGCGGTCGACTACGACCTGGTGGGATACTTTCCGCGCCACTCCTTCGACCAGTTCCTGGCCTATGTGGACCAGTCGGTGTCGCGGCCGCCGAACGTCCGCTTGCAGGTGTCCAACTTCGAGGCACGCTGCCGCATGGTGCAGGAAGGCCTGGGCCTGGCCGTGCTGCCGGAGGCGATCGCCAGCAAATACCTGGTCGACATGGGCCTGGCATGGCTGCGGCTGGAAGACGAATGGGCCGAACGGCAGTTCTACATCTGCGTACGGCACATACGGGACCGCGACAAGGCGGTCGACGAGCTGGTGGACGTGCTGCGGCCCGCGGCATAGCGCGGCGGCCGGATACGCACGGCGCCGCGGGATGCGCGTCCGCGGCCGGCATGCGGGGCACGCGCTGTCGGCATGCGCATGGCGTGGATCAATACGCGGCCCGCAGCAGCGTCAGGTAATCCTGCTTGTCCAGCGGACGCGGATTGGTCTTGTGGGCATTGTCCGCCAGCGATGCGTCGGCGATGGCGTCGAAGATGCTTTCCTCCACGCCCAGCGCCTTGAGCCCGGCCGGCAGCCCGAGGCGCGCATTCAGGTCCAGGAAGACCTGCCGCAGGTCCGCGTCCGCGGGCAGGCCCATGGCCAGGCGCAGCGGCGGCAGCTTGTCCGCCAGCCACTCGCGGTTGTAGCCGATCACGTGCGGCAGCAGGATGGCGTTGAGGGTGCCGTGGTGATGGTTCAGCGCGCCCAGCGCATGCGACATGGAATGCACCGCGCCCAGCCCCTTCTGGAAACAGATGGCGCCTTCCAGCGCGCCCATCATCATGTGCCAGCGGCCTTCGCGATCGCTGCCGTCTTCGGTGACGCGTTCGATGTTGGCGTAGACCCGCTTCAGACCGTCCAGCGCGATGGCGTCGGCCGGCGGATTCACGGTGGGCGAGCAAAAGGTTTCGACGCAATGCGTCAACGCGTCCATGCCGGTCGCGGCCGTCATGTAGCGCGGCAGGCCCAGGGTCAGCTCGGGATCGCAGATCGCCGCCTTGACGACGTTCGGACACCCTACCCCGGCCTTGATGCCGTTGCGGAAAATGATCACCGCCGAGCGGCCGACTTCGCTGCCGCTGCCCGACGTGGTGGGCAGCACGACCAGCGGCGGCGTATCGGCCACCGGGCGCGGCTTGGCGTGGCGATTGCAGTACTCCCACAACGGCGCCGGATCGCCGCACATGACGGCGATGGCCTTGGCCAGGTCCAGCGAGGCGCCCCCGCCGATCGCCACGATGCCGTCGCACTGCTCGCGCACGAACATGGCGTGGCCGGCTTCCACCGCGTCTTCGGTCGGATTGGCCGGCGTGTCGTCGAACACGGCGAGCGGGCGACCGCCCGTGGCGGCCGCGTCCAGGGGCTCGGTCGCCATCGCGAAGACGCCGGCCGCGATCAGCCCCTTGTCGGTCACGAACATGGGGCGCTTCACGCCATTGCGCGCCAGCTCGCCGGGCAATTCGCGCCGGCTGCCGTAGTCGAAATGCACTTTGGTCAGGAACTGGAGGATGGACACGCGGGTTGCTCCCTGGTGAAACTCAATTCAACGACACGCCGGCCTGCTTGATCGCCACGTCCCATTCGGCCAGCTCCTTGTCGATGCGCTGCTGAAACTGCTTCGGACCTTCGGAGATGATGACCGAACCCAGCATGGTCGTGAGCTGTTCCTGCACGGCGGGCCGCGCCGCGATCTCGGC
Source organism: Bordetella genomosp. 8 (assembly GCF_002119685.1). Classification (NCBI taxonomy): domain Bacteria; kingdom Pseudomonadati; phylum Pseudomonadota; class Betaproteobacteria; order Burkholderiales; family Alcaligenaceae; genus Bordetella; species Bordetella genomosp. 8. The sequence continues at coordinate 3,193,287 of NZ_CP021108.1, forward strand.
CAGGTCGGCATGGATTTTCTCGACGACCTTGGGCGGCGTGCCGGCCGGCGCCAGGAATCCGTACCAGGTGGCGATGTTCACGCCCTTCACACCCAGTTCGTCCAGCGACGGTACGTCGGGCAGCTGCGGCACGCGCTTGTCGTAGGTGATGGCCAGCGCGCGGATCTTGCCCGCCTTGATCTGCGGCAGCGCGGAGCTGAGGGTGGCGAAGGACATATCCACGGTGCCGCCCATCAGGTCGGCGATCGCCGGCGCGGCGCCCTTGTACGGCACGTGCAGGATGGACGTGCCGGTCTTCTGGCTGAACAGCACGCCCGCCAGGTGCGGCGTGCCGCCGTTGCCCGACGACGCATAGGTGTACTTGCCGGGATTCTGCTTGAGCACTTGCAGGAACTCCTGGAAGTTCTTCGCGGGGAAGCTGTCGCGCACCACCAGCACGTTGGGCGCCAGCGCCAGCAGCGCGATGGGAGCGAAGTCCTTGGACGTATCGAACTGCATGCCCTTGTACATCGCCGGGTTCATCGTGTGGTTGCCCAGGGCCACCAGCAGCGTGTAGCCGTCCGGCGGCGCCTTGGCGACGTAGTTCGTGCCGATCAAGGCGTTGGCGCCGGCCTTGTTCTCGATGACGACGGGCTGGCCCCACTTCTTGGATAGCTCCTGGCCGAACAGGCGCGCGAAGGGATCGGCGGATCCGCCGGCCGGGAAACCGACGACGACCGATACGGGACGGTCCGGGTAATCGGCCGAAGCCGGTGCGGCCGATGCCAGGCTGGCCAGCGCCGCCACGGCGGCAAGAAAATGCTTGAGCGTCCGGGACGGGCCCATGAGTGTCTCCATTTTGTTCTGGTTATGCGGCGCCGGCCTGATGGCGGCGTCCGTGGCGCCCTGTCTTGCGTATCAGGCGCCAGGAGAGATTATGGACAGCCCGGCGCGGACTGCATTGAAATTTTGGAACATCGCAGTTCTCCGACGGGCAAGAGTCGGCGGGCAGCGAGCAGAGTCATGGACGCCAGCCGCCGGATCGCCGGCCGCCGGAACGCCGGCCGCCGCTTTTTCCAAACGAGAACAGTGGCGTTCCCAAAAGGAAATCGGCGCCGCCATGCCGCTGATACGATGGGCCGTCGCATCGCAGGCGCTGCGGAACAACAGGAGACAACGATGTACGAACAACCCGCCCTTTACATCAACGGCCGCTTTATCTCCGCCGAAGGGCGAGCCACGCAGTCGATCACCAATCCCGCCACCGGCGAAATCCTGGGCCAGTTGCCCCATGCAACCACCGAGGACCTGGACCAGGCCCTGGCCGGGGCGCAAAAAGCCTTCGAGACCTGGAAGCGCACTTCCCCCATGGAGCGCTCCGCGATCCTGCGCAAGGCCGGCGACCTGCTGCGCGAGCGCGTCCAGGACATCGCCCGCAATATTTCGCTGGACCAGGGCAAGCCCTTGTCCGAAGCGCTGGCGGAGACCGACAAGAGCGCCGAACATGCCGACTGGCACGCCGAAGAAGGCCGCCGCGTCTATGGCCGCGTCATCCCTCCCCGCCAGGCCGACGTCCGCCAGTTCGTGGTGCGCGAGCCGGTCGGCGTCTGCGTGGCCTTCTCGCCGTGGAACTTCCCGATCGGCCAGGCATCGCGCAAGGTATTCGCGGCCCTGGGCAGCGGCTGCACGCTCGTCATCAAGGGCCCCGAGGACAGCCCCAGCGGCGTCATCGCCCTGGTGCGCGCCCTGCACGACGCCGGCTTGCCGGCCGGCTGCCTGAACCTGGTCTGGGGCGTCCCGGCGGATATTTCGAGCTACCTGATCCGCTCGCCCATCGTCCGCAAGGTCTCGTTCACCGGCTCGACCGCCGTCGGCAAGCAGGTGGCGGCACTGGCCGCCAGCCATATGAAGCGCATGACCATGGAACTGGGCGGACACGCGCCCGTCCTGGTGTTCGACGACGCCGACCTGGACCGTGCCGCCGATATCCTGGCCCGCTTCAAGATGCGCAACGCGGGCCAGGTGTGCATTTCACCGTCGCGCTTTTTCGTGCAGCGCAAGGCCTACGACAAGTTCGTCGCGCGCTTCGTCGACATCACCGCGTCGCTGAAGGTCGGCGATGGCCTGGACCAGGGCGTGGACATGGGCCCGCTGGTGCACGACCGCCGCGTCGCCGCCATGGAAAGCTTCATGGACGACGTCCGCCAGCGCAAGGGGGAAGTGCTCACGGGCGGCTCGCGCGTCGGCACGCGCGGTTCCTTCTTCGCGCCGACCGTCGTCGCCGGCCTGCCCGCCGATGCGCGCCTGATGCACGAAGAGCCCTTCGGGCCCATCGCGCCGATCGCGCCCTTCGACACGTTCGAAGACGGCATACAACTGGCCAACGCCCTGCCCTATGGGCTCAGTTCATACATCTTCACGGAGTCGCTACGCACCGCCACGCAGGCATCGAACGCGCTGGAAGCCGGGATGGTCAATATCAACCATTACGGCAGCGGCGCGGCGGAAATGCCTTTTGGCGGCGTCAAGGACAGCGGCATCGGCAGCGAAGGCGGCGCGGAGACCTTCGATGGCTACCTGGTCACCAAGTTCATCACGCATCGGTAGGGACGCCGGTAGGGACGCCGGTAGGGACGCTGGTAAGGACGCCAGTAGGAACGCCGCGCGCACGCCTCAGGCGGACGTCTCCCCGCGACGGCCGGCGCGGCGCGGCGCCAGCGAACTGGCCAGCGCGTCCAGTTGCCTGTCCTTGCCCGCCAGCCGCGCCGATAGCTCGGCCAGCGACTGCCGCAGTTCCGCCTCGCGCGTATCGGCGACGGCCGCCGCGGCGCGCGCGGCCGCTTGTTCCGCCTCCAGCCTGGCGGACGTCGCCGCCAGCTCGGCGCGCAGCGACGTTTCGCCCCGCAGCGCCTGGCGCAATTCCCCCTGCAGCGCGGCGATCGCCGCCTGCATCTCGCCTCGCGCACGTTCCGCGGCCTGCCTTTCCTGGTCCAGGGATAGGCGTTCGCGTTCCGCCGCCTCGCGTTCCCGCTCCGCCGACTGCCGGTCCCGCTCCGCGGCCTGGCGCGCGCGTTCGATCTCCGCCGTCAACCGCTTGGTCGCCTGCCGCTCGGCATCCAGCTCGTTCAACCAGCGTCGCTCCTGCGCGGCATGCCGCGCCTGGGCCTGCGCCAGCGCATCGGCCTGACGGCCTTGCACGTCGACCAGCTGGGCACGCAAAGCCTCGGCCTCGGCGCGCGCCTGGGTCACGGCTTCCTCGGCCATGGCCGCCTTGCGCCGTTCGGATCGCAACGCGTCGCCGGCGTCGCGGGCCGCATCCTGCGCCGCCGCCAATTGCTGGCGCAAGGCCTGCAGGCCAAGCTCCAGGTCCGCCTCGCGCGACCGCAGGCGCTCCCCTGCCTGCGCCAGCGCCTGCTCCAGCGTCGCCAGGCGATGGGCTTCGGCGGCCAGCCGCGACGCTTCTTCGGTTTGTCCCGCCGCCACCTGCTCGTGCGCCTGCGCCAGCGCGGCGCGCCATAGCTCCTGCGACAGCCGCGCCACGGGATCCGGCAAGCCGCCATGGCCACCGCCGGCCAGGCGCTGGCCCAACCCGGCGAACCAGGAATTCAGGAAACCCGTGATGGTGTTGGGCGAACCGCGTCCGAGCTTCAGGCGCACCCGTTCGATCGTCGGCCGCTCGCCTTCCCGCAGCAGCGCGTCGGCGGCGGCATGGACGTCCAGTTCTGTGATGGCCATGGGATTCTCTTCCTGAAACGGCGGGGCGCGGCGGCGCAGATCGCCACGCGCGTCAAAAACCAAATAAGGTGCGATAAGGAAAGTTTATCCGCCATAGCATGGCCGACTTGGCATATATCCTACATTATATGTAGCGTCTAATACATAGTATATTTATCACGCCTATAACGGCCGCGAATTCGGCCAAGAACCTGAAATCAGCCCGACCCCGAGTCAGCTAGCCGCCGCGTCAGTTCACTGTCGTCCCGCTCCTCTTCACCACGTCCGCCCACTTGGACACTTCGGCGGCGATGAACGCGTTGACCTTGTCGGGCAATGCCTCCGGCGGATCCACGCCGAGCTCAACCAGCCTTGCCTGCAGTTCCTTGTCCGCGAGCGCCTGGGCGATCGCCTTGGCCAGGGTCTGATGGATCGCGGGCGGCAAGCCCTTGGGTCCGGCCAGGCCATACCAGGCGCCCACCACGAATTCGGGTACGCCCAATTCGCCCATGGTCGGCACGTCCGGCAGCGCGGCGTTGCGCTTCGCGCTGGTCACGCCGAAGGCGCGCAGCTTTCCGCTCTTGATCTGCGGAATCGCCGTGGAAATGTTTTCGAACTGAAAATCGAGCTCGCCGGCCATGACGGCGACCAAAGCCGGTCCCGCGCCACGATACGGCACGTGTTCCGCATGAATGCCCGTCTTCATCTTCAGCAATTCGCCGCACAGGTGCGGCGACGAGCCGTTCCCCGCGGAACCGAAGTAATAACTGTCCTTGCCCTGGCGGGCCTTGCCCTGGGCGATGAATTCCTTGAAGTCGTGGGCCTGGACCCTGGGTCCGACCACCAGGACGTTCGGGAATTGGCCGAACAAGGCAACGTGCGAAAAATCGCGCACGGGGTCGTAAGCCAGGTTACGGTACAGCGCCGGCGCGATCGCGAGCGGCGCGACGTTGCTCAGGAGCAGCGTATAGCCGTCCGGGTCGGCCTTCGCGACCTTGTCGCTGCCTATCGTGCCACCGGCGCCGCTCACGTTCTCGACGAACAGGCTGCCGCCCATGAGCGGCCCGATCTTCGATGCCATCAGGCGCGACAGCACGTCGGCCGAGCCGCCCGGCGCGAAGGGGTTCACAAAGCGGACTGGATGCGTTGGATAGTTGGCCGCGCGGGCCATTTTCAACGTGCCGAATGCGGCGCTCATGGCCATCGCACCCAGCAGCATACGGCGCGTCTTCAGATGACTGGTCATCCGTGTCTCCGTTATAGTTTTCGGTTTCCGGCACTTCCAGCGGACCCGCATTCTTTCCAGGCCGCGTCATCGGTCCGTGGAAGTGCAGCGATTCTGCGGCTTCCCGGCGCAGGCCGCATTCGGCCAGGCCAAAGAGTTCTTCAGCGCGAGCGAATGGCGATCGCATCGCGCAGGGGTGGCGCCCCCCTGCCCGCGCACGTGGGGGTCCGGGTATCATGCGGCGCAGCAGGCCAGGCTGCGACGGTCCCCACTACACTCTCGCGACATGGAATTCAGACAACTTCGGTCGTTCGTGCGGGTCGTCGAGCTCAGCAGCATGGGCCGCGCCGCGGGCGAACTCGGCATCGCCACGTCCACGTTGAGCCAGCAGATCGGCCAATTGGAAAGCGAGCTCGCGACCTGCCTGCTCGAGCGCCGGTCCACCGGTGTCTTCCCCACGGAAGCCGGACTGAAGTTCTGGCACATGGCCCAGGTGATCCTGCGCGGCGTCGACGCGGCGGCCACCATTGCCCAGAAAGGCCGTTTCTCGGGCCAGGTGAGCGTGGGCATGGCCAGCACCACCGCGGCCGTCCTGGCGGTGCCCCTGCTCAATGCCATGCGCGAGCGCTATCCGTCCATCCGGATCAAGCTGGTGGAAGGGCTGACCAGCTATCTCACCGGCCTGCTCAACGCCCGCCAATTGGATTTCGCGCTGGTTTTCGACGGTTCGCAGAACAGCCGATGGAGCAATACGCCCATCGTGGATGAGCGCCTGTTCCTGATTTCGCGGCTCGACGCGCCCGGATTTCCCAGCGCGCTCGCGAATGCCAGGACCGTGCGCATGAGCCAGATCTGGGATTTGCCACTGATCATGCCCGGCGCGCGCCACGCCTTGCGGGAGTTGTTGACCGCAAGTCTGAGCGCCTTCGATCGGACGCCAAACATCGCGATCGAGATCGAGGGCGCCCACAGTCTCATGCATGCCGTGAATGCCGGCCTGGGCGCGACCATCCAGCCCGGAGCGGCGCTGTCGATGCTCAACCAGAACGGCACTTCGAAAGGCGCTCGCGCATTGCGCGCATTGCCTATCGAAGATAGCGCGATGCGACGGCGCTGCGTGCTCGCCTGCGTGTCGGATGACGAGCTGTCGCCCGCCGGCCTGGCGACGCGCGTGGTCCTCACGCAGGTCGCCAGGGCGCTCGCGCATACCGACGAATGGCGCGGCGCGATCGCGCTCTAGCTCCAGCCCTTCCTGCCTTTGCATCATGGCCTCTGCTGGCTGCGAAGAGGACTTCGGCCACGCCGAATGCGCGGCCCGCCAAGGGCGTGCACACTCGAGCCGTGCGGTTTCGAACAACCAACTGCCGCGGACGCCCCGTCAACCGCGCACGCAACGCGCCGCGGCGGCCTTGCACGGACGAGACTCCATGACGACAGCCTTCCAATCCGCCGATCGAGACGCCTACCGCCACCACGTCGCGCCCAAGGGCGTCCTGCGGCTGGGCCTATACCGGGGCAGCCCGTCGTCGTACGTGGAAGACCGCGCATCGGGGGAGCCGCGCGGCGTCGGCTACCTGATCGGGCAATGCCTGGCGGAACAGCTGGAACTGCCCTTCTCGCCCTGCATCTTCGACAGCAATGCGGACGTCCTGAGCGCCATGAAAGCACAGGACATCGACCTAATGTTCACCAACGCCACCGAGGCGCGCAAGCAATTCATCAGCTTCGCGCCGGTATTGCTCGAAGTTGGCAAGAGCATACTGGCCCCGGCGGCGTCGGCCTTGCACCAACTCGCCGAGCTGGACGAACGCGGCTACCGGATCGGCTTCAGCAAAGGCAGCACCACGGGCACCGAGTTCGGCAAGCTGTTTCCCCTGGCCGAGGTCGTCGCCGTGGATGATCTGGTCAGCGCCGCCTCCTTGCTCCAGGCGGGGCGCCTGGACGGATTCGCCACCAACAAGGCCATCCTCTTGAAGCTTGCGGCTTCCATGCCGGATGCCAGGCTGCTTCCCGACGATTGGGGCAAGGAACAATACGCATTGGGCGTCCCCCTGGCCCACGACGAGGCCCGACCGCTGCTGACCGCCTTCAGCCACTGGCTCGCGTCGTCGGGCAAACTGGAGCAGTACACCGAGGTGTCCGGATTCCAGGGTGCCAGATCCGCACATCGTTGATCTGTCCGCCCGCCGGCGGACATGAATCAAACGAATGTGTGGATAAGAATTAGCGATTGGATTCGCCCGGATCGCACCGCGCATAATCGCCTCACTCGATAACAGGTGGGAGACAGAACCGTGGGTGTCACCGAGCAGTTGGCTCGCTTCGCCATCGAAACGCCGGCAGGGGTGTTGACCCCTGCCCTGGCCCGGTCCGCGAAGACCAAATTCTTCGACACGATAGGCATCATGGTAGCCGGCGCCCACCATCCCGCCGGCATCATGGCGGCCAATGTCGCGCGTCACATGGGGGGGCATCCCTCCGTCACTTTGATCGGCCGCGACGAGCGCACGTCCGCGCCCGTGGCCGGTTTCGTCAACGGGGTCGCCGCGCACGCGCTGGAGTACGACGACTACACGCGCGGCGTGGGACACGCCAGCGTCGTGCTGGTGCCCGGCTGCCTGGCGATGGCCGAATCGCTACGCCTGTCCGGCGCCCGGATGCTGGAAGCCTTCGTTCTGGGTTTCGAGGTGACCAGCCGCATCGCGAAAGGCCTGCGCCCCACCTTGCTGGACAAGGGCTGGCATCCCATCGGCATCGTGGGCGGCCAGGGCGTGGCCGTCGCCTGCGGCCGCATGATGGGACTGGACGTGCGCCAGACCCGCATGGCCATGGGCATCATGGCGTCCTCGGGATCGGGCGTGCGCAAGAACGTGGGATCCATGGGCAAGGCCTATCACGTCGGCCACGGCGTGCGCAGCGGCATTTTCGCGGCCATGCTGGCGCGTGAGGGCTTCGTGGTCGATCCCGACATCATCGAGGGTTCCGACGAAGGTGGCGAAGGCCATCAGCGCTACGGCCTGGCCGATTCCTACAACGGCGTGGGTCAATACCGCCTGCACCTGATGACCGAAGGCCTGGGCCGGGACCTGGAAGTCGGCAAGGACACGACCATGCTGCGCATGCACCCGGGTTCCACCGCGCCCGGCGCGGGCGTGGACGGCCTGATCGCGCTCGCCGACGAACACCGGCTGCGGCCCGAGGACGTGGAAAACATCCATTACGAATGCACGCCGCAATGCGTCGCGATCGCACCCTATGCGGAGCCATCCGACGAGCATCGGGCCAAGTTCTGCCTGCCCTATACGATGGCGGTCGCCTTCCTGGACCGCAAGGTCGGCATCGCGCAATACGCGGACGCGCGTATCGCCGATCCCGAGGTGCGCGGCTTCATGAAGCGCATCACGGTGACGCAGCCGGACGACCTGAAGCATCACCGCGGCCAATGGGGCGAGAACGGCGTGAACTGGGCGGAATCGCGCATCACCATACGCCTGAAGGATGGCCGCGAGCTGAAGCGGGCCTGCTCTCACGCCAACGGTTATCCGGAAATGCCGGCGTCCTGGGAAGACCAGAAGGAAAAATACGTCGAGTGCACGCACGCGCTGTTCTCGCCCGGCCAGATCGACGACACCGTCGCGATGATCGCCGAGCTGGATACCTTGCCCGACGTCGGTGAACTGGCGCGGGCGCTGACGCCGCGCCGACGTTGAACGTCGGGCTGGACATACGGGCTGAACATACGGGCTGAACATACGGAATAAACATACGGACCCGCCGAGAGGTCCGCATCCGCGCAGGAGACAAACATGAGAACAGCACTGCTGGCGTGGGCGTTCGCCTGCGCCACGTTCGGGGCCGTCCCCGCGGCCGGCGCCGCCTATCCCGATCATGCGATCCGCATGATCGTGCCCTTCGGGCCTGGCGGCGGCGCCGACATCGTGTCGCGCATCATTTCGCAGCGCCTGGGCGCCATGCTGGGCCAGGCCGTGATCGTCGACAACCGGCCCGGCGGCGGAACGATCATCGGCGCGGAGATGGCCGCCCATGCCAAGCCCGACGGCTACACACTGTTTTCGGGCATCACCGGCACCATGGCCATCAATCCCAGCATGTACAAGCGCCTGCCCTACGATCCGGTCAAGGACTTCACGCCGATCGCGATGGTCGCGGTCGGATCGAACGTGCTGGTGGTGAATCCCGCCTTGCCCGTGCACAGCGTCGCCGAACTGATCGCCTACGCCAAGGCCAACCCCGGCAAACTGAACTTCGGATCCTCGGGCATCGGGGGCGCACCCCACCTTGCCGGCGAACTGCTGAAGTCGCGCGCCGGCATCGACATCGTGCACGTGCCCTACAAGGGAAGCGCGCAAGCCATGGTGGACCTGGTGTCCGGCCATGTGCAGATCATGTTCACGGGACTCGGCGCGGTCATTCCGCAAATCAAGAACAACACCTTGCGGCCGATCGCGGTCGCCAGCGCGGAACGCTCCAAGGCCATCCCGGAACTGCCGGCGATCAGCGAAACGCTGCCGGGCTTCAACGCCTCCACCTGGTTCGGCGTATTCGCGCCCGCCGGCACGCCGCCGGACGTGGTCGACACGCTGAGCAAGGATATCGTCGAGATCATGCAGCGCCCGGACGTGGGCAAGGAGCTGCTGGAACAGGGTTATGAACCCTGGGTCATGGGGCCGCGACAATTGGGCGACTTCGTGATCGAAGAACGCGGCAAATGGGCCAAGGTCATCAAGGATGCGCGCATTCCCGCGGCGGACTGAGCGGCGGATGGTTCGGCCGATCGAGCGGCGGATCAGACGTCCGCCAGGATCGCCGGCCCGACGCTGACGAGTATGTCCACGATGCGGCGGGCAGCGGGCGAAAGCAGGCCGGCCCGTCGATACGACACGCCGAACTGGCGGCTGAAAGTGGTTTCGCCGATGGGAATCTCCCGGAGATCCAAAGCATGCTCGCGCCGCAGCACGCGGCGCGGGAGGAATCCGATCAGCCCCGCGTCCGAGACCACGCGCGGCAGCAGCGCCGGCGCATTGGTTTCCAGCAGCACCGTGGGCCGGCGGAAGCCACGCGACGTGAAGGCGGCGTCCAGCCACTGCCGGCTGGGCAGCTTTTCCGACGGCAGCGCCCAGGGATGCTGCAGCAGCGTTTCCAGCGTGGGGTCCGCTTCGGCGAAGACCGGATGCGAGCTCGGCGCCACGGCGACCACCACCTCTTCGGCGATGGCGACGCTGGTGAAATCCGGATCCGCGGTGGGCAGCAGGCCCAGCAGCAGATCGATGGAGCCGTTGCGCAGATCCTCGCGCAAGGGGATGTTGGAGTCGACCACGATCTCGAACGTCGTCCTGACGCTGCCTGCCAGGATTTTCGCGCACAGGTCCGGCACGATCTGGTCGGCCGACACGAGACCGCTCCCGATGCGCACATGCCCGCCGTTGCCCTGCGCGAAATCGCTGAGCTCGCGATCGATCTCGGCGGCCTTGCTGGTGAGCTGGCGCGAGCGGAACAACAGCAGTTCGCCCACCGGCGTCAAGGTGATACCGCGCCCCGCGCGCACGAACAGCTCGCCGCCGATGGACTCTTCCAACCGTTGGATGCACTTGGTGATGGCCGGCTGGCTGCGCCCCAGCATGTCGGCGGCGCGCCCGATATTGCCCAATTCGGCCACCGTCTCGAAGAACTTCAGATCCCGCAGGCTGTAATCCATGACGCATTCCCCCCTTCCATGGGCCGTCCGCAGGATGTTACGCGCGGCGCCGCGGCGCCGCACCTTCAAACATGGCGAACGCCTGTTCGGCGAAACCGAATGCGCGTTGTCCGTCAAGGCCCCAAACTTCTTGTATGAACTCGATACCGAACTGCCTGAGACAAGACCCCCATCCGCAAACACCCCGGCACCGCCTGCCCGCGGGCGCCACCGACTGCCACTGCCATGTGTTCGAGGACCCCGCCCAGTATCCGCTGAACGACAACCGCTCGTACACCCCTGGCCTCGCCACGATCGAGCAGTACGAGCAGATGTGCGCGACGGTCGGGCTGGAGCGGACGGTGCAGGTAAACGCCAGTATCTACGGTTTCGACAATCGTCCCACCCTGGACGCGATCAGGAAACTGGGGCAACACCGCGCGCGCGGCGTGGCTGGTATCGCGCCGCAGGGATCCCAGGCCGAGCTCGAGGCGCTGCATGAAGGCGGCATACGCGGCGTGCGTGTGTCGACCAGTGTGAAAGGCTATGGCGGCACGGACGCGATCGGCGTCCTGGCCGCGCGGGTCAAGCCGATGAACTGGCACATCCAGGTGCATCTGCGTTCCGCGAACGAGCTGCCCGCGCTGGAAGAGACGCTGTTGAACACGCCGGTGCCGCTGGTCATCGATCACCTCGGCGGCATCAAGGGCGATGAAGGCATCGGACATCCGGGGTTCAAGACCCTGGTGCGCCTGCTGCGGCAGCGCGACGACGTTTGGTGCAAGCTGTCCAGCTGGTATCGCAGGTCGAAGTCCGGGGCGCCGGACTTCACCGACATGATCGAACCGATGCGCGCGTTGATCGACGCGCGTCCGGATCGCCTGGTGTTCGGCACGAACTGGCCACACCCGGATCTGTTTCCGCCCAGCGTCGTCCCCAACGACGGCGCCCTGGTGGATCAATTCTGCGATTGGGTACCCGAGGAGGATCTCCGGCAACGGATCCTGGTTTCCAATCCTGCAACGCTGTACGGCTTCGAACAAGGCTCACGATAACAATGAAACCCTTCACCGCACTCTCTTCCCTGCTGGCGCTGCTGGCGCTGCCGATCGCGGCCCATGCCGCCGATTACCCCGATAAGCCGATCAAGCTGGTCGTGCCGTTCGCGCCGGGCGGCAATATCGATACGACCGCCCGCAACGTCGCCACGGGCCTGTCCGAAGCGCTGGGCAAGCCGGTGATCGTGGAAAACCGCGCCGGCGCCGGCGGCGTGATCGGTTCGCAGTATGTCGCGCGCGCCGCGCCGGACGGCTACACCTGCCTGCTCGGATCCACGGGGGTGCTTGCGACGTCGAAAGCCTTGAACCCGAAACTGGAGCTGGACCCCGTCAAGGACTTCGTGTCGGCCGGCCCCATCTCCCGCGTGCCTTTCGTCCTGGTCGTGAACAATGACCTGCCGGTGAAGACCCTGGGCGAATTCATCGCGTATGCCAAAAGCCATCCGGACAAGCTGACCTTCGGCTCCGACGGCACGGGCACCGCCAGCCATCTCAGCGCCGAGCTGTTCGAAAGCATGAGCGGGACGAAGTTCGTCCATGTGCCCTACAAGGGCAGCTCGCAGGCCTTGACCGACCTGATGGGTGGCCAGATCAACCTGCGCTTCGACCAGCTTTCGACTTCGATGCCGCTGGTCAAGACCGGCAAGATCCGCGCGCTGGGCGTGACCACCAAGGCGCGTTCCTCTGTGGCGCCCGACCTGCCGACCGTGGCCGAATCGGGCCTGCCGAACTTCGAGGCGAGCACCTCGACGGGCATCCTGTGCCCGGCCGGCACGCCTGCCGCCGTGATCGAGAAATTGAACGGCGCCCTGGTCAAGACCTTGCAAGGCGCGGACGTGAAGAAGAACCTGCTGTCCCTGGGTGCCGACGTGTCCCCGGGCACCCCACAGGACTTCGAGAATACGCTGACCGACGAACTGGCGAAGTGGACCAAGGTGGTCAAGGACGCCAACATCAAGGTCGACTGACGGGCGCGGAGGTACCATGACGGCACGCCGCGGCCGCGGCGTGCCCCTCGGATTGGATCCGCATGGAACTTCGACACCTCCGCTATTTCCTGGCGATCTGCGAAGCGAAAAGCTTCTCGCGCGCAGCCGAACGCCTGCACGTGACGCAGCCCACCCTGTCGCACCAGATCCAGCAACTGGAAGAACAGCTCGGCACCCGCCTGCTGGAGCGGCGCGGCAACCGCACCGAACCGACGCCGGCGGGCGACGTGTTTCGCGTCCATGCGGCGCAAGCCTTGCAGGATGTCGCCGCCGGCGTCATGGCGGTGCACGAGCTGGAAGGCCTGATACGCGGCAGCCTGTCGGTCGCCGTCTTCCATTCGTTCTCCAACACGCGGCTGCCGGCGGTCTTCGCCGACTACGCGTCGCGCTATCCGGGCGTGCGCATCGTCGCGCGGCAGCTTTCGCGGCATGACATGGAAAAGGAGCTGCTGGGCGGCCGGCTGGATTGCGCGATCGGCTACCTGGAGCCGGCCGACGACGCGCAGATCGAGGCGCAGACCCTGTTCGACGAGGCGTTGGTGCTGGTGGTGGGCGCCCGCCATCCCTGGGCCGGCCGGCGCAGCATCCCCATGAAGCGGCTGGCCGAACTTTCGCTGGTGCTGCTGACGCCCGAATTCGGCGCGCGCTCGTACCTGGACGATTACTTCGCCAGCATCGGCGCGACGCCGCATGTCGTGCTGGAGATGAATGCCATTGATCCCATCCTGGCGACCATACGCGATACCGCCCTGGCCACGGTACTGCCGCAAGGCGCCGTGGGCGACACGCGGCGCGTGCGGGCGGTGCGGCTGACCGAGCCGGTGCCCCGGCGGCGCGCGGCGATCCTGTGGCGCCGGCACGGCACCCGGTCCGCCGCCGCGACCCGGCTGGCCGAGATGCTGGCGGCTGAATACGCCGACCAGGGCAAGCGCAAGCCGCCGCGCGCGAGCTAGGCGCGCCGCGCGTGGGCGGGCGCCCCGCACCGGCTGGGTGCCGGCACGGGCCTGGCGCCCGGCACACGGGCGCCACGAGTGTGACCGGTGTAATGACGCCCCACGGCCGGATATAACTTCCATCGATATCCCGCATCGAAATTAATCATTTGATCTATGACCTGCCCCGCCGCAGAATGAAACCGCCAAATACATGAGCCCTAAGGGCCGCTGGCGCAACTTCAAGGGGAAGTGTCATGGTTCTGCTATCCGCGGCCCGCCTGGGCGCGTGCGGGCGGACGTTCGTCCGCACCGTGTATCCGTTCATCCGCCGGTCCGCACGACTCGGCTCCTTCATTCGCTCGTCCGCCCCGCTGGGCGCATCGATCCGTCCGGCTGCCCGACTCGCCGACCTCGTCAAGGTCCTTCTACCCGCCATCGCCGTCGCCGCCGCGCTGGGCGCGACGCCCGCGGCCGCCCAGGATTGGCCCAGCCGTCCCATCCGGATGTTGATCCCCTTCCCGCCGGGCGGCGTGTCCGACGTCATGGGACGCTTCTGGGCGCAGAAGCTGACCGATGCCCTGAAAACCCCGGTGGTGGTCGAAAACCGGCCCGGCGCCGGCACCACCATCGCGGCCAGCATCGTCGCCAAGGCGCAGCCTGACGGCTACACGCTTTATTTCGCCGACGTCACCACGCACGCCATCAACGCCACGCTGTACAAGACCCTGCCGTTCAAGAGCGACAAGGACTTCACGGATATCTCCCTGCTGGCGGCGGCGCCGCTGGCCTTCGTCGTCCGGCCGGACATCCCGGCGACCACGCTGGCGGAACTCATCGCCCTGGCCAAGGCCAAGCCCGGCTACCTGAACTATGCGTCGTCCGGCAACGGCACCATCCTGCACCTGGCCGGCGAGACCCTGAAACGCATGGCCGGTATCGACATGGTCCACGTGCCCTACAAGGGCAGCGCGGACGCGGTGATGGCGACGCTCGGGGGCCAGGCCGCCGCGACGTTTTCGGCGCTGCCGCCCGCCCTGCCGCAGATACAGTCCGGCAAGCTGCGCCCGCTGGGCGTGACGTCGACCGCTCCCAACAGCACGCTGCCCGACGTGCCGCCCATCGCCAAGACCCTGCCGGGTTTCGACATGGTGCTGTACTCCGGCATCCTCGGGCCGGCCGGCATGCCGCCGGACATCGTCAATCGCATCAACGCCGCGGTCAGCGGCATATTGAAGGAACCGGACACCCGCCGCTTCTACGAGAGCGTCGGCGCCGATCCGGTCGACATGAGTCCCGCAGCGTTCACCACGCGCATGGCGTCACTGATCCAGGAAATGGGCGTGGCGGTGCGCGACTCCGGCGCCGTGGTCAATTGAAACTGGAGAGAGCAAAAACCATGTCCGACAACAATGTCCTACGCATCGCCGGCCTGGAAGTCGCGCCCGGCCAACGCGCATCCACCCTGCTGCACGTCACCCGCACCCTGCGCGGCGACCTCGCCGTCCCGGTCCACGTAATCAATGGCGCCCGGCCCGGCAAGGTCTTCGCCGTGCTGTGCAACGTGCACGGCGACGAAGCGATGCCGCTGCTGTCGGCGCTGCAGCTCTGGCGCGAGACGGATCCCGCCGCGATGCGCGGCGCCCTGGTGATCCTGCCCGTCTGCAATCCGCTGGCGTTTTCCGATTTCCGCCGCGAGAGCGCCGAACAGCGCGAGAACACCGACCTGCATCGCTGCTTTCCGGGCAATGCGCGCGGGTCGGTCACCGAAATGATCGCCCGCGTCCTGACGGACCAGGTGCTGGACCACGTCGATGCCTTGTGCGACATGCACTCCGGCGGCCAGGGCGGCCGCATCCATCAACGTGCCGACCTGAACGAGGATGCCACCGGCGAGGTGCGCGAAGCCAGCCTGCAGTTGTGCCGCGTCTTCGGCACCGGCGTCGTGCACGTCAATTTCCTGCCGCCGTCCACCGCGGTCGGCTACCTGAACAGCACCGGCCGTCCCGCCGCCGGCGTGGAAATCGGCGGCACCTACATGAGCGGCCCCATGACCGAGGAATTCCAGGCGCGCGTGGTGCGCGGGCTGCGCAACCAGATGAAGGCGCTGGGCATCCTCGAAGGCGAGCCCGAACTGCAGGGCAAGCAGCACCTGTTCACGCGCCGCGAACGCAAGGAAGCCAATCCGACGCGCGGCGGCTACGTCATTTCCCTGGCCAACCGGGTCGAGGACCTGGGCCGCCGGGTGAAGAAAGGCGAAAAGCTGGGCGTGGTGGTGGACCCCTACACGCTGGAGGAATCCGAGAGCCTGAACGCGCCCTGCGACGGCATCCTGTTCTTCAGCCGCATGTCCGGCCCCGCCGAAGCCGGTGCGAAGGGCTATGCGATCGCCGACAGCGCCGGCGTGCAGGAACTCTGATGGCGGGCGCCACGCTCTATCCCGCCGCGCGCCTGCACGGCTTCTGCGTCGCCGCGCTGCAAGCCCTGCACGTCCCGGCGCCGGATGCGGTGCTGGTCGCCGATTGCCTGGTGGCGGCCAACCTGCATGGCGTCGATACGCACGGCATGGCGCGCCTGCCCACCTATCTGCGCCGGCTGGCGCAAGGGGCCATCAACGCACGGGCCCGGCCGCGCGTGGTGCGCGAGTTCGCCGCCACCGCCGTGGTCGACGGCGACAACGCCCTGGGTCCGGTGGCCGGCCATATGGCCATGAACGAAGCGATCGAGCGCGCACGCCGCCACGGCATCGGCTATGTGGCGGTGCGGGCCAGCAATCATTTTTCCTACGCCGCGTGGTACTGCGAACAGGCAGCGGCGCAGGGCATGATGGGCTTGTGTTCGTCCGGCGGCGAGCCCACGGTGGCGCCCTGGGGCGGCAAGCGGGCGTTCTTCACCAACAGCCCCCTGGCGTTCGCCGCGCCGACCGGCGGCGAACCCGTGGTGGTGGACCTGGCCACCAGCGTCAGCTCGCGCGGCAACATCCTGCTGGCCGACCTGCTGGGCCAGCCCATACCGTCCGACTGGGCGCTGGACGCGGAAGGCCGGCCCACGACCGAGGCCGCCGCCGCGCTGAAAGGCTCGGTGCTGCCCATGGGAGGCGCCAAGGGGTATGCCCTGATCGTCGCATTGGAAGTGCTGAACAGCGTACTGGCCGGTGGCGCCATGGCGCCCGAGGTGGGATCGCAGGCGGCGCAGGACGGCCAGCCGGCGGGCGTTCCGCATTGCTTCATGGCCATCCATCCCGACGCGCTCATGGATCGCGACGAATACATCGCGCGCATCGATGTGCTGTGCGCACGCACGCGCGCCGCGCCGCTGGCCGACCCCGCTCAACCCATCCGGCTGCCCGGCGACCGCCGCCGCCAGATCGCCGCGGAACGCGCGGCCACGGGCATACCCCTGCCCGCCAAGCTGGTCGACGAACTGCGCGGGGCGGCCGAACGCCATGCCCCGTCGGCCGCGTGCCCGGACATCTGTCCATTCGAGGATCGCCATGACTGAACTGACCGCCTACACGCGCCCCGACGGGCGCCGCGGCATACGCAACCTGCTGGCCGTGGTCGCCGCCACCGATGCCGCCAATCCCGTCGCGCGCCGGCTGGCCGCGGCCCTGCCCGACTGCGTGGCCATCACCCCGCTCTACGGCCGCGGGCAATTGGGCGAGGATCTCGCCCTTTCCATACGCACCATGGTCGGATTGGGCAGCCACCCAAATGTGTACGCGACCCTGGTGGTCAGCCTGGAACGGGTCGCCGGAACCCGCGTCTACGAAGGCATCCGCGCCGCCGGCACGCCCTGCGAGGTCATGGGCATCCAGGAAGAAGGCGGCACGCCCGCGCTGTTCAAGCGCGGCCTGGCCTTGCTGGAGCAGTGGCGCGTGCAGGCCCAAGCCCAGCGCCGCGAGCCGGCACGCATCGCCGACTTCGTCATCGGGCTGGAATGCGGCGGGTCGGATACCACCTCCGGGCTGGTGGCCAATCCGGCCATCGGCCTGGTCACGGACCGCTTAGTCGACGAGGGCGCGACGGCGATTTTCTCGGAACCGGTCGAATGCCTGGGCGGCGAAGCGGCGCTGGGCGCGCGCGCCGCCGACGCCGGCGTGCGCGAACGCATCGACGTCACCATCCGCAAATACGAGGACATCGCGCGCCGCGCCGGCGTGGACCTGAACAAGACGAACCCGGCGCCGGACAACATCCGCGGGGGGCTGACCACCATCGAGGAAAAATCGCTGGGCTCGATCTGCAAGACCGGCAGCCGTACCATCGCCGGCGTGCTCGGCTACGGCCAGGCCGCGTCCGCCCCCGGCCTGTACCTGATGGACGCGCCGGCGCCCGCGACCGAGAACATCACCGCCCTGGCGGCGGGCGGCTGCCACCTGATCCTGTTCGCCACCGGCGTGGGCAATTCCATCGGCAACCCGGTATCCCCCACGGTCAAGATCTGCGGCAACGACCGCACCTGCCGCACTTTCGCCGACCACATCGACGTGGACCTCAGCGCCGTGCTGCTGCACGGGCGTTCGCTGGAAGAAGCGGGAACGCAGGTCTGGGACGCGATGGCCGCCATCATCAACGGCCAGCCGACCTGCTGCGAAGTCCTGGGCGAAACGGAAACCGCCATCAGCCGCATAGGAGAATCCGTATGAGCGCGGACGCGAAAATCTGGGTCGTCCATCGTGACGACAACGTCGGCACCGTGGTGGGCGCGGACGTGCTGGCGGCGGCGTCGGTTCAACTGGCCGGCTGCGTGCAAGGCATGGTCGACGTCGCCGAACCGGTGCCCTACGGCCACAAGATCGCGCTGCGGGCCTTGGACGCGGGGCAGGAAATCGTCAAGTACGGCGTTGTCGTGGGCCGCCTGTCCGAGGCGGTCGCGGCCGGCCACCACGTGCACGTCCACAACCTGGAATCGCAGCGCGGCCGCGGCGACCTGACGACGACCCGCTGAGCGGCTCGGCCTCCGCCGACCTCCCGACCTCATCCGGCGCGTGACGGTCAGGACACCGTGCTTCCACCGATTGTGGGCACGGTGCCGACGGGCCACACTGCGGCGATGAACATCCGGCAGCTCGTTTCATTCGCACGCGTGGCGCAACTCGGCAGCTTCGCCGCCGCGGCCAAGGCCCTGCACGCGACGCAATCCACGATCTCCACGCGCATACGCGAACTGGAAACCACCTGGGGCGTCGAACTCTTCGAGCGCTCCCATCACGGCCTGCAGCTCACCGCCAAGGGGGAGGAAATCCTGCCCTGGGCCAGGCAGATCATCGCGCTGTCCGAACGCATCAGCTTTCACCTGGGCGAGCCGGAAGCCATCACCGGCCTGCTGCGCATGGGCGTGGCCGGCCGCATCGCCCACACGTGGCTGCCACGGCTGATCGCGGCGATCCGGGCGCGCTACCCCCGCGTCCGCTTCGAAATCCGCCTGGGGCTGACCGCGCCCTTGCTGCAGATGGTGCGCTCGGGCGAACTGGATATCGCGTTCGCCGGTGCGCCCATCACCGACCCCACGCTGGAAGCCGTTTCGCTGGGGCATGACGAATTCGTGTGGATGGCGTCGCCGGAACTGGAGCTGCCGGCGGAACCGACGCTGACGCCGGCGGACCTGGCGCAATATCCCATCGTCGGGCTGTCGCAGGCCTCGCCCCACTACCCTGCGATCGCGCAATGGTTCGGCGCGGCGGGGGTGGAATACAGTCCATTGATTTCCTGCAGCGACATGGGGGTGGCCGCCAAGCTCATCGCGGCCGGGCTGGGCGTGGGGCTGCTGCATCGGGCCTCGCACCGCAATGAAGTGCTGGCCGGGCTGCTGACGGTGCTGGATACCGCACCGGCCTTTCCCCGCCTCGAATTCGTCGCCGTGCACCAGCGGGGCAACACCAGCCCGCTGGTGACGGCGGTCGCGCTGCTCGCGGCGGAGCTGAGCGACTTTCCGCGCGAGACGACGCCGCTGGCGTGAGCGGTCATCCGCCGGTGCCCCCGGATGCCGGCGGCCCTGGCGGGCATCAGCCGGCATCGGTGCGCGCAGCGGCCCTTGGCCGGCGTCAGCGGGCGGCGGTGCGAATCCCCGCCTTCTGGATCACTTGCGCCCACTTGGCGCGCTCGCCCGCCATGAATTCGCCGAACGCCGCCGGCGTCATGCTTTGCGGCTCGGTGCCGATGGCGACCAGCTTCTGGCGCACGTCGTCGCGCGCCAGGATCTTCGCCGTCTCCTTGCTGAGCATCTCCACGATGGCCGGCGGCGTGCCCGCCGGCGCGACCAGTCCATACCAGACCGTCACGTCATAGCCTGGCAGGCCTTGCGAGGCAACGGTGGGAATCTCCGGGACCATGGGCGATCCATGCGCGGCCGTCACGGCCAGCCCGCGCAGCTGGCCGGACTTCACCATGGCCGCGGCCGTGGGCATGTTGTCGAAGATCAGGTCGACCCGCCCCGCCACAACCTCGCTGACGGCCTGCGGGCCGCCCTTGAACGGCACGTGCGTCATCTCGATGCCGGCCATGGACTCGAACAGCTCGGCCGACATATGCGGCGACGATCCCGTGCCCGCGCTGCCGTAGAAAAGCTTGCGCGTCTTGCCGTAGGCAATCAGCTCCTGCACGTTCTTGACCGGCAAGGACGGGTTGACGAGGAGGATGTTCTGGATCCCCGCCACCAGCGAGATCGGCATGAAGCTGCGCACGGCGTCGTAGGGCAGGTCATCCTGCAAGGCCGGATTGACGGCCAGCGCCGAACTCGATCCCATCAACAGCGTATAGCCGTCCGGCGCGCTGCGCGCGGCCACGCCCGTACCCAGCGCGCTGCCGGCGCCGGGACGATTTTCCACGACGACCGGCTGACCCAGGTCCAGCGTCATCTGTTCCGCCAGCGTGCGCGCCAGCACGTCCGACGTACCGCCCGGCGTGAACGGCACGATGATCTTGATCGGTCGCTCGGGATAGGCGCCGGCATGCGCCAGTCCCGCCCATCCCAAGGGAAGGATCAATGAGAACGCCGCAAGCAGGCGCGCGCCGACGCCGCGCATCGCGCATGAAATATCCATGGAGTACCCCTTGTATCGTTGTCCGGAAGGCCGGTGTCCATGTCCCCTCGCCTTCGCCGCTGGCGGGCGTATGCAGCTTGTCGTGGCCGACCGTGCGATCGGCCGCGTGTTCGGTCGCGTGTCGTCCGCGTCTTATCCGTGATACGAGCGCCGTCCCTCGTCGCGCAGCCACAGCCGCAGCAGATGCCGTTTGCGCTCGGGCTCCGGATAATCGACGAAGCCCGTGCGCCGATGGCCGCAACGGCGATTGTCCACGATCTGGATCTGGCCACGTTCGAAGAAGAACTCGCGATTCCAGCGTTCCTCGCGCATGATGGATTCCAGCGCGTCCAGGGCCTGCAAGCCCAGCGGATCCAGCTCCTGCCCCGCCAGGTGATAGCCGCTGAGCGTCTGATGCCGCGACAGCTTGCAATTCAGCCAGTCGCCGTCGTAGGTGAACAGCGGCCGGCTGAGCACCATCGGATCGCCGGGATAATGTTCGCGCTGCCGGTTCGCCAGGAAAGGCTGGTACAGGCGCTCGACCAGCTCGATGGGATGCCGTTTCAGCATCTCGTTATAGACCGAATAGAAGCTGACGATGCTGTTGATGCCGCCCGCCATCGCCGGATGCAGGCAGAATAGGGCCACATAATGCGGCGGGCACAGGTTGTAGTTGTTGTCCGTGTGGAAGTTCTGGTCCTTGCTGGTCGTGTCGCCACGCACCGACGTGCTGTAGGCCCGGCCCTGGTCCTTGACGTCGTAGATCATCTTGCCGTCGAAACTCTGCGCCACCGGCCGTGCCACCATCTGGCCCAGCATCCAGTAGATCGCGCGGTTTTCTTCCAGCGAATAACGTTGCACCGGCACCTTGTCCAGGATGACGAAACCCACGCCGTCCTGCAGGATATCGCGGGCACGCCGCATCATGGCCACGCAGCGCGGCATGGCGAAATCCGATGGCGTCAGCAGCAGGGTGGGCAGCGGATTGCGGCGCAGCGATTCGACGAAGGCGTCGATTTCGGCAAGGGCTTCGTCGTCGATATGGATGATGCCGTCGTCCGCCGCCAGCGTGTCGCGATCCCAG
This sequence comes from Bordetella genomosp. 8, assembly GCF_002119685.1. Taxonomy (NCBI): domain Bacteria; kingdom Pseudomonadati; phylum Pseudomonadota; class Betaproteobacteria; order Burkholderiales; family Alcaligenaceae; genus Bordetella; species Bordetella genomosp. 8. Next base: position 3,214,987 of record NZ_CP021108.1, read on the forward strand.
ACGATCGGTCCGCTCAGCGGCGTATCGCGTACCAATGGACGGCCTGGCGCCGATGTGTCAAGTATGGTGACTTCCTCGCCTTCGGCAAGATCCCGAGTGCGTTCAACTTGCATTTCCATGAATGCGTTTCCCCTTGGTTGCGGTTCGAGGGGAAGTATAGGAAGCCAGTAATGGCCGCAAAAACGAATAATTCCGTCGCGGCGGCGACGGGAAATCCGATATCCGGGATTACCAGAAGCGCCGCGGGGCTTGCGTCACGAGCCGGCGCCTGTGCGGCCAGACGCATTGAAGTTTCGGACCGTGCCCTTGGCATTGAAGAAAATGTTCAGATCCCGATCGGTTTTCCGCTGCTGGGATTGCGCCGCCGCGCTGCCGAACGAACCGGCCATGCCGGACAGATACTTCGAGGCCTCGCCGAGATAATCCTTGCCGTTGATCTGGTCTTCGCTATACGACCAGTAATCGGCGCCATCCGGCTGCTCGTCCTTGTACCTGGGCTCGCCGAACATCTGCAGGACGTCGGCCTTGGTGGTCTTGTTGACGACCAGATGCTGCTTGAGATAGTTCATGCTCATTTTGTCCTCACCATTGCCGCCATTCATATTGGCGCAGGCAGCAAGGGTGGACAGCAGCAGTACAGCGATCAATCCGCGAAAAGACATGGATACTCCTGAGTAGGATTGGTCTGAGTCAAAAGCCGTCGCACTTTACTTAATTCTTATTACGTTTTCCGTAACAGTCGTTAACTGAAAATTATTCAAAAATTCATGCGTGCCCGGATTCATCCTCGACAGGCCCCGGATCCGGCTCGACGCCGATCCGATAATCCGCAACGAACCTCGGCCAGTCCACCTGATCGAGAAAATCAGCCCGTTGCCCTCAGATCAACAATACCGACACGTCCCGATCATTGACCGCGTCATGCCGGCCCCCGAACATGGCGGCCTCGCCCAGTACATCGGAGTCCAACGTGTCAGCGCGCATCCTGATCGCCGGCTTTCAGCACGAAACCAATACATTCGCGCCGGCCAAGGCCGGGTTTTCCAGCTTCGTCAACGGCGAAGGCCACCCTCCCCTGACGCGCGGCGAGGCGATATACGACCTGCGCGAAATCAACATCCCGATAGGCGGCTTCATCCAGGCCGCCCAGGACAGCGGCCTGCGGATGCTGCCGGTGATCTGGGCGGCGGCCAGTCCTTCGGCCCACGTCACGGAAGACGCCTACGAACGCATCGCCGGCGAGATCCTGGAGGCCGCCGCGCGCCTGAAGCCCGATGGCGTCTACCTGGACCTGCATGGCGCCATGGTGGCGGAGCACGCGGACGACGGCGAAGGCGTCCTGCTGGCACGTCTGCGCGATATCGTGGGCGCCGACGTGCCCATCGTGGCCTCGCTGGACCTGCACGCCAACGTCACGCCCTTGATGCTGGCCAGCGCCACCGGCCTGGTGGCTTACCGCACCTATCCCCACGTCGATATGGCGGCCACGGGCGCCCGCGCCGAGGCCCTGCTGCAACGGGCCCTGCGGGGGCCGCTGCACCGCGCCGACCATCGCATTCCCTTCCTGATTCCGATCAACGGCATGTGCACCCTGGTGCAGCCCGCGCGGGGCATGTACGAATACCTGGCCGAGCTGGAATCCGGCGCCGTCCATTCGCTGTCCTTCACGCCAGGATTTCCCGCCGCGGACTTTCCCGGCTGCGGCCCGGTAGTCTGGGGCTACGGCGACGACGCCGAAGCCGTCAGCGCCGCCGTCACGGCGCTGCGCGACCGCATGCTGGCCCAGGAAGCCGAATGGGCGGTGCCCCTGCTGACACCCGATGACGCGGTACGGCGCGCGCTGGAACTATCGAGCGATGCGCGGCGGCCGGTCGTGATCGCCGACACCCAGGACAATCCCGGCGCGGGCGGCACGTCCGACACCATGGGAATGGTGCGCGCGCTCCTGGCGCATGACGCGAGGGATGCGGCGGCAGGCTTGATCTGCGATCCCGAGGCCGCCGCTGCCGCGCACCGCGCGGGAGTCGGCGCCCGCATCACGCTGGCGCTCGGCGGACGCTCCGGCACGCCGGGCGACACGCCGCTGCACGGCGAATACGAAGTCATGAACCTGTCCGCGGGCGACTGCCGCTACGACGGCCCCATGATGCACGGCATGTCCATCAATGTGGGACCGGTAGCCCTGCTGCGCATCCAGGGCGTATCCATCGCGGTCAGCAGCCAGAAGGCGCAGATGATCGACCGCAACCTGTATCGCATGGCCGGCATACAGCCCGAGGCCATGCGCATACTGGTCAACAAAAGCTCGGTGCACTTCCGCGCCGATTTCCAACCCATCGCCGAGGCGATCCTGGTGGCGAAGGCGCCAGGGCCGATGCTGGCGGATCCAGCGGAACTGCCGTGGACCCGCCTTGCCCCCGGCATGCGCACGCGGCCGCTGGGCCAGCCCATGGCTACGTCAGTTGTTGCGCGATGAACCGGCCGACTTCGTCGGTGGACGCCGATCCGCCCAGGTCGGCGGTGCGCGGCCCCGCGCGCAACTGCTGCTCGATCGCCGCAACGATGTCATCGTGCGCCGCCCGGCATGGCCCCTGCCCCCGTCCGAGGAAATCCAGCATCAGTGCCGCCGACCAGATCATGCCGACCGGATTGGCCACCCCGCGTCCGGCGATGTCGGGCGCCGAGCCGTGCACGGGCTCGAAGAGCGATGGAAAACGCCGTTCCGGGTTGAGATTGGCCGATGGCGCGATCCCTATCGTGCCGGTGCAAGCGGGGCCGAGATCCGACAGGATGTCGCCGAACAGATTGGTCGCGACCACCACGTCGAAGCGGGTCGGGTCGAGCACGAAGCGCGCGCAGAGTATGTCGATATGCTGCTTGTCCCACGCGATGTCCGGATAGCCGCCGGCGACCTCGGCCGCGCGCGCATCCCACCACGGCATGCTGATGGCGACGCCGTTGCTCTTGGTGGCCACCGTCACGCGACGCCGCGCGCGCTGGCGCGCCAGTTCGAAGGCGAAACGCAATACCCGCTCCGAGCCTTTGCGCGTGAAGATCGCCTCCTGCGTCACGAACTCCCGGTCGGTGCCTTCGAACATCACGCCGCCGACGGACGAATACTCGCCTTCGGTGTTTTCGCGCACGATCTGCATGTCCACATCGCCCGCCTTGCGGCCGGCCAGCGGGGAAGGCACCCCATCGAACAGCCGCACCGGCCGCAGATTGATGTACTGGTCGAAGTCGCGCCGGAACTTCAGCAGCGAGCCCCATAGCGAAATATGATCCGGCACCTTTTGGGGCCAGCCCACGGCGCCGAACAGGATGGCGTCGCATCCCTGCAACTGGTCGCGCCAGTCGTCCGGCATCATCTGGCCATGCCGCAGGTAGTAATCGCAGCTGGCCCATTCGATGTGCTCGTAGCGGATGTCGATGCCGTGGCGGCCGTTCGCGGCTTCAAGCACGCGCAGCGCCTGCGGCATGACTTCCATGCCGATGCCGTCGCCGGGAATCACTGCCACACGATACGTCTGTCTGTTCATTCGATTGCTCCGTTGTTCGCGTCAGCTTCGCGGCAGCCCGTAGCGGGCGGCACGCGCGTTGTGGGCGTCGTAGCCCAGGAGGCCGTCCAGCGGCGCGGACATCGGGTGCGACCCAGGGTTCGACCCCGGCTGCGACGCCGCGGGAAGATGCTTTCGATCGGCGAACGCTTCCAGTGCCTGCCCGACCGACGTGTATGCCGCATGCAGGCACAGGTCGTGGTAGACCACCAGGTTGGCGCCGGCCTCCTCTTCGTCCATGACCGAGGCGGGCGGCCGATGCACCAACACCACCTTGCCCGCCAACCGCTCGCGCACCCCCTTCAATGTGGCGGCCCCCATATGGCTCGGCATCACCGCATCGGCGCCTGCTTCGCCGTAATCCCGCATGCGCGCCACGGCATCGTCCAGATCGCCGTTCGCCCACATGGCATCGGTGCGCGCGATGATCTGGAAATCCGGGTCGGTACGCGCATCGAGCGCCGCTTCGATCTTCGCCACCATCTCGGGCGTGGAAAGTATCCGCCGCGGCCTGTCGGTATGCTTGCCGCTGACGTGGTCCTCGATGTGTATCGCGCTGACCCCGGTACCTTCCAGCACCTGGATGGCGTGGCGTATGCCGGCGGCATCGAAGAAGCCGTTTTCCGCGTCGGCGATCACGGGCACGTCGACCGCCGCGCACACCGACCGCAGCCGCGCGGCCAGGGTGGTCAGGTCCAGCAGGCCCACATCCGGCAGGCCCAGCGTGGCGCAGACGGCATAGCTGCCCAGGTAGACGGCCGGAAAACCGGCCTGCTGCACCTGCCTGGCGGACAAGGCGTCGAAGGCGCCCGGCGCCGCGACGATGGAAGGACCAGCCAGCAAGCCTTTCAGGCGCTGGCGCAACAGTGATGCTTTCAAGAGAACTCCCAGTTGGCGATAGTGCGGCCGCGTGCGGGGATCACGCGGCCATGGTGGCGATCATGTCGTCCAGCAGCATGTCGTCATGGCCCCGACGTCCGATGATCTGCAGGCCGACGGGCAGGCCGCCGACCAGGCCGGCCGGCATGCTGATGACCGGGCCACCCACCAGGTTCCAGGCCTTGGTCAGGCTGAGCAGAAGTTCGCGGGTCGGGACCTCGATATTGCCGACGCGGGTGCCGCGCTCGTCCAGCGCGGGCGCTGGAACGGGAACGGCGGGCATGAGCAGGACGTCGTAGTGCAGGAACAGCTCGTCCATCGCCGCCCTGAGGCCGACGGCCTCCCGTTGCGCGCGCACATACTCCCAGCCCGACACGCCGCCGGCCGCTTCCAGGCGCTGGCGCACTTCGGGGTCGAACTTCCCGGGCTCCCGGGCAAGACGTTCCGCGTGCGTTTCGTAGGCCTCGGCCTGCTGAATGACGAGCATGCAGCGATGCAGCGCGGCGGCGTGGCCGGCGACGACGGCGGCGGCGTCCACGAGGCCGCCGCGACCCGTATCGGACGACAGCCCCGCCACGCCGCCGAACCAGCGCGTCGCCGCGTCCGCGGCCTGGCGCATCACGGCAGGGTCCACCGGCCCGAAGCCGCCGTCGCCCAGCCATGCGGCGCGCGGCCGCCGGCGCGACGATGCGTCGGGCGGCGACCCTGTCCGGTAGGCTACCGACTTGTCGCCGCGCAACGCGCGCAACAGCAGCGCGGCATCTTCCACCGAACCCGCGATCGCGCCGACGTGGTCGAGCGTCGTCGACACCGGAAACACGCCCTGGGTCGCGACCGCGCCATGACTGGGCTTCAGGCCCACCACCCCGCACAGGGCGGCCGGAATGCGGATGGACCCACCGGTGTCGGTGCCCACCGCGAGCGGCACCATGCCGGCGGCCACCGCGGCGGCGCTGCCAGCGCTGGAACCTCCCGTCATGCGCCCGATATCCCATGGATTGCGCGCCGCGCCTTGAAGGGAACGGTCGCCCGTCGATCCGTACGCGAACTCATGCGTGAGTGTCTTGCCCACGACAATGGCGCCCGCATCGCGCAGATTGCGTATGCACGCGGCATCGGCGGCAGGCATCCAGCCCGCATAGTGCGCGGATCCGTAGGTCGTCGCGAGACCCAGCGTGTCGATATTGTCTTTCACCGCCACGGGTATGCCGTGAAGCGGGCCCGCGTCGTCGCCGGCAGCCAGGCGCTCGTCCGCCGCGCGGGCCTGCCGCAGCGCATGATCGCCATCCACGCAGGTCCAGGCGTTCAGGTCGAAGCGAGCGCCGCGGATGGCCTCCAGTACTTCGCCGACCAGCTCGACGCTGGACGTCTCGCGGCGGCGCAGGCGTGCGGCCAGTTCCGCCACGCTCAGGCCGGCGAAGTAAGCCGCGTGCGGAGGTATCAGTGCGCGCATGTCAGGGTGGCCATCAATCCACGTGCGCGCCCGACTGCTTGACCAGGGCGCCCCAGCGCTGGATTTCCTGGCCGACGAAGGTCTTGAACTGCGCCACGGAGCCTCCTGCCGGCTCCGCATACATGAAGGCCAGCTTCTCGCGCACGGTGGGCTCGCGCAGGATGTCGTTGAGGGTGCCGTTGAGTTTCTCGACCACGGCATCCGGAGTATGCGCGGGAACGAACAAGCCGTACCACGATGTCACCTCATAACCCGGCACCGTATCGGCCACGGTGGGCAGGTCCGGCGCGAATGCCTGGCGCTGCACGCTGGAGACCGCCAGGCCGCGCACCTTGCCGCTCTTCACATACGGATAGATGGACGGCGCGTTGTCGAACATCACGTCGACCTGGCCGGCCATCATGTCCGTGAGCGCGGGCGCGCTGCCCTTGTACGGGACGTGGGTCATCTTGATGCCGGTCATCGACGCGAACAGTTCTCCCGCCAGATGGGTCGACGAACCGGAACCCGACGAAGCGAAATTGATCGCGCCGGGATGCGCCTTGGCGTAGGCGATGAATTCGCCGATGTTGTTCACCGGCAGCTTGGGACTCACCGCAACGACGTTCGGAAAGCGCGACAGCAGGGCCACCGGCGCAAGGTCGCGCTCCAGGTCATAGGTCAGGTTCTTGTACAGCGTCATGTTGGTGGCCGTGGCGTTCGAACCCAGGAACATCACATAGCCGTCCGGCGCCGCGCGCGACACGTAGGTGGCCGCGATATTGCCGCTGGCGCCCGGCTTGTTTTCCACGATGACCGGCTGTTTCAGCCTGGCGCCGAGCTCCTGCGCGAACAGGCGCGCGATCGAATCGGCCGACCCGCCCGGCACGTAGCCGACGATGAGCCGCAATGGCTTTTCCGGAAATTCCGCCCAGGCGGCATGAGCCAGCGTCAGGCTGCAGGTGGCCAGGAGTACACCCAGGCCGCGTTTGATGCGCAGGTACATCTGCTTCCCCTTGAGAGCGTTCAGGTGCTTGAAGACGTGTGTAGTATTGCGGACGCGAATACAGCGAACAATGATCACGTTGATATAATTTCGTTGCTTTTTAGGCAACATCGATCTGGAGATGCCATGTTGCGTGCCACTGGCTTGAGCGAGCGCCGCCTGCGCTACTTCCATGCGGTCGTGACCGTGGGCTCGGTACGCGGCGCGGCCGACAGCCTGGACGTCGAACCGTCCGTGGTCAGCCGCCAGGTGCAACTGCTGGAAGAAGAGTTGGGAACGCAGCTGCTCGAACGCCGCGGCCGCGGCGTGGCGCCCACGGAGGCCGCCGAGCTGCTGCTGGCGCATTGCCGGGAACGCTGGTCGGGCGAAGAGACGCTGCTGGCGCAGCTGGCCCAGCTCAATGGGCTGCAGCGCGGCCACGTCAGGATCGCGCTTGGCGAAGGCGCCATGGAACACGTCATGGACGCGGTCATCGATCCCTTCTGCCGCAAGTACCCCAGCATCGAAATCACGCTGACGCTGGCGGGCGCGGTGGATACCGTGCGCATGGTGGCGGAAGACCGCGCGCACATGGGCGTGGCCCTCGCCCCACCCAACGATCCCGCGATCGAGATCGTGGCGTCCTGCCCATTGCCCATCTGCATCGTCGTGAGCCCGGACCATCCGCTGGCCGCCATGCGCGCGCCGCTGATGCTGCGCGACGCCCTGGCCCACGCCGTCGGCATGATGACGGTGGTCTTCGGCCAGCGGCAACTGATCGACGCCGCCGCGGAAGTCGAGCACGTCACGGCATCGCCCATGTTCTCGACCAATTCCATCGCGGCGCTCAAGCGCTATGCGGTCGCCGGCCATGGGGCCGTATTGTTGTCGGCCACGGCGGTGCAGGAAGAAATCCGCGCCGGCAAGCTGGTGGCGATCCGCACCCGCAACCCCGTCCTGGAATCGGCGCGCATGTGCCTGTTCATCCGCCAGCGCAAGAGCCTGCCGCCCGCGGTCGCAGAATTCGTGTCCATGCTGCGCGCCGGATCGCTGTTCGGCTCGCACGATCAGGCCGGCAAGCGCGCCTCCGGCTCGACGCCCAAGCGCCAGCGCGCTGCCTCGGTCACTTCCCGTTCTGCCCCATCTGGCGAGCGTCGATGAAAGCCGATTCCTTCTTCAGTTGATCGGCCAGGAAGGTCTTGAATTGTTCTGGCGATTGCGGTGGCGCTGGGAAGATGTACGCTTCGGCAAAGCGCTGCAGCAGCTTGGGGTCCTTGAGGCTTTCCTCTATCCGCGCCGACAGCACCTGCAATCGATCCGCGGGTAGACCAGCCGGCGCCACCACGCCGTACCAGGACGTCGTGCCCATGTCGGGCAGGCCCAGTTCCGCGAACGTCGGGGTATCGGGCAAGGCCGGCAGGCGGCTGGACCAGGCCACCGCCAGGGGCTTCAGCTTGCCCGAGGCAAAATGCGCGGCAAACAGCGGATAGATGTCCATCATCATGTCCAGCGAGCCGGCCAGCAGATCGGTGGAGGCAGGCCCCGAACCGCGGTAAGGCACGTGGACGATATTCGTGCGAAGCTGATCGTTCAGATGCTCCAGCATGACGTGGCCGAAGGAACACGGGCCGGCGGTGCCCAGGTTGTACTTGTCCGAACCGTTCGCCAGCACCTTGCGAAAGTCCTGGAAGTTGTCGGCCGGAAAACCTTGCCTGACCACCAGGATGTTGGGCATGTTGCCTACGAGCGCAACCGGCGTGAAGCTCTTGATCGGGTCGTAGGGCAACCGCTTGTTGCATGAGGGATTCACCACATGGGTGGAGATGGTCGCCAGGCCGATGGTGTAGCCATCGGGCTTGCTGTTGGCGATCAATTGCGAACCGATCGCGCCCCCTGCCCCGCCCTTGTTTTCGACGATGACGGTCTGGCCGAGTTTCTTGCCCAGGGTGTCGGCGATGATGCGGCCCAGGATATCCGTCGGGCCGCCCACCTCGAAGGGAACGACGAGCGTGATCGGGCGGTCCGGATAATCGGCTGCCGCCGGACTGGCGAATGGCATGGCCAGGGCCGCCAGCGCGGCGGTCCAGGCAAAGCGTCGAGCGTATTTCATGTTTTCCCCTTGTCGTACCGCGCGAGGGCGGCGGATCTACATACGGCTCACGGCGCGCGGTTCGCGGACGGCCCCGTCGGCAGTTGCTCCCGCATCCAGGCCACCACCCGCGGCACGTACACCTGTTGCGTGGGATGGGCCGGATCGATCCAGTCCAGGTGGCCGGCATCCTCGACCGCGATCAGCGTCTTGGGCGCCTGCGCCTGGTCGTAGAGCTGCTGCGCGTGCGCGAACGGAAACTCGTGGTCGAGCCGGGAATGGATCACCAGCAGCGGCCGCGGCGCGATGCGGTGGACCTGCGCATCGGGCGCGAAGTCGTAGAGCGCGTCCATCGATTCGATGGTGATCTCGCTGGGTATCCCCAGTTTGGCGGGGTCGGCGGCGCGTTCCGCGCCCACCGCCGCCACCAGGCTGTCCAGCCAACCCTGATGTTGATGGTCCGACGCCTGCGTCTCGTTGTCGCGCCCGAGGATCTCCGCGCGCGGCAACCGGCCGGTCTCGCCCGTCATGACCCGGCGCACGCGATCCATGCGTATTTCCTCCTGCCGCCGCGACCACGCCTGGTCCGTCATCCCGACGCGTCCGTAGCACCGGCCGTTGGCCACGCCGCTCGCGCACACCACGGCCTGGACACGGTCGTCTTCCGCCGCGGCCGTTACCGCCACGCCTCCGCCCAAGCCCCAGCCCAGCAGCCCGATACGCGCGGGATCGACTTCAGGCTGGCATTGCAGCAAGGTCAAGGCGTTCCTGACGTCCCTGACCTCTTCCTGCGGAATGATGCGGCCGGGCGTGCCCTGGCTTTCGCCCAGGTTGCGATAGTCGAACACCATGCAGACATAGCCCGCCTCCAGGAAGTGAGGCGTCCAGCGGGACGGCACCCACTCCTTGATCGCGAAACGGCCATGGCAGATCAGCACCGCCGGACGTTTTTCGCCTTCTCGATAATCCGGCGGCAGGCTTACCGTGCCGGCGAGTTGAAATCCATCGCTGTAGAACCTGACCGACCGCTGCGACATATCGTTGATTCCCGTCAGTTTAGAAATAGAGTTGCCTGGGGTTGTCCACCAGGATCCGGCGCACCGTGGCCTCGTCGGGACACCATGCGGACAAGCCGTCCAGCAACGCCGCCGTGTCGGGCATGTAGCGAAACAGGCCCACGTGCGGCCAGTCGCTGCCCCACACCAGCCTGTCCGGCGCGGCACGTATCAGCGCGCCGGCGATCGGCGCGACGTCGTCGATGTGATCCTCGCGTGGCGACAGCCGGTAGGGGCCGGACAGCTTCACATACGTCCGGTCCGCTTCCAGCCGCCGCAGCAGCATCCGGAAACCGGGCCAGTCCGTGCCCAGCTCCGCCGGGAAGTGGCCCATGTGATCCAGCACGACGGGGACGGGCAGGCGATCCAGCCGCGACGCGATATCGGGCAGCGTGCGCAGGTCCGCCAGCAGCTGCGCATGCCAGCCGAATCCGGCCACCCGCGACGCCGTGCGTTCCAGGGTCTCCAGGCCGGGCCCGCCAGGAAACAGAAGGTTGATGCGAAAGCCGCGCACCCCCGCGTCGTGCAAGGCCGCGATGCTTCCATCGTCGACGTCCGCATCCAGCACCGCGACGCCCCGCCATGCCGGCCCCCGCGATCGCAAGGCATCGACGAGCAGGCTGTTGTCCGTGCCGCACGCGCTCGGCTGCACCAGGACGCCATGCGCCAGGCCCAGCACGCGCAGCAGGTCCGCATAGGCGCCGGGCGTATGCTCCTCGGGCGTGTACGCCCGGTCCCGCACCAGGGGGTAACGATCGAAGGGCCCCAGCACATGCGCGTGACAGTCCCAGGATCCCGCCGGTGCCTGCATGGCCGGCGTCGCCGTCGACAACGGCGCGAGGCAGCGTGGCGCCGCACGCGCGTCCGGCGTCGATAGCTCGTCGAATTGTTCGTCCATGGCCCACCTGATCTTTCCAGGCTCGATTGTGGCGAGTATTCTGCGAAAGAAAAACCGCATGGCGTTCTATATCAGCTATGCGGTTCTTCTATGACTGGAGCGAGCAAGGGCATGGATATACAGCGGCTGGACTACTTCGTGCGCGTCTGCGAGGCGGGAAGCTTCACCCGCGCCGCGGCGGAGGTCGGCCTCAGCCAGCCCAGCCTGAGCCGGCAGATCGCCTTGCTGGAACTGGAATTGGGGCAGCGCCTGCTGGAACGCACCGGCCGCGGCGTCGCGCCCACCGAAGCCGGCCAGGCGCTGCTGCCCCATGCACGCGCCATGCTGGACCTGGCGCAGCAGGCAAGGAACCAGCTCGTCGACCTGCAGGCCCAGCCGACCGGACGCCTCGACATCGGCCTGCCGCCACGCCTGGCCCGCTCCCTGACGCTGCCGCTGGTGCAGTTCTTCCGCAAGGAATTCCCGCGTGTCGCGCTGTCGGTCCAGGAAGGCCTGACCATCCATCTGCGCGAATGGTTGATTGCCGGGAGGCTGGACGCCGCCTTGCTGTTCGATCCGCCCGCGTCGCCCCAGCTCGCTTGCGAGGTGCTGCTGCGCGAACCGCTCTTCCTGGTCGCGGCGGGCAGCGGGCCCCGCCTGCCGGCACGGGTGCGGGCGCGCACGCTGGTCGACCATCCGCTGATTCTTCCGCCCGAGCCCAACGCGCTGCGCGTCCTGCTGGATACGGTGATGAAGCCCTACGGCCTGTTCCTGCAACCGATCGTGGAGATCGGCTCGGCGCAGACCCTGATGACGCTGGTCCGCCGCGGCATCGGCCATACCGTGCTGCCGCAAGGCGCCCTGGCGGCCTATGCCGCGGGTGGCGACATCCAGGCGTCGAGAATAGGCCCCGCGCCGATCTCCAGCTGCATCGTGCTGGCCACCCCCATCGCCCGGCCCTCCACCCGCGTGACTCGCGCCGCCATCCAGATCCTGCGGCAACTGGCGGAGGCGAGCCGCGCCGATCAGCCGGCGCTTTCCGGCGAAAAGCAGAACAAGGCGGTGCGCACGGCCGCCGGCGCGCCGGGCTTGAACCAATAGGTGTCCTGGATATGCGAGGCGGTGACGTAGATGTCGCCGTCAGGCCCTTCCGCCATGGTATCGGGCCAGCGCAACCGCGCATCCTGCACCAAGCGTTCGACCTTGCCGTCCGTCCAGCGCGTGACCGCATTGTCCGACGGCGACGTCAGGTACAGCGTGTCGCGACCGCTCATCAACAGGCCATCGCTGACATGCGTTTCGCCGAGCTTGCGCACACCGGCCTCGCGCCGTTCCCGGGGCGTGTCCTTGCCCAGCAGCGCGGTATCGACGCAATACAGGCTGCGCCCGGTCAGGGCCTGCCAGTACAGCGTGGCGCCGTCGTTGGAAAGCGCGATACCGTCGGAAGCGAACATCGGCTGGCGGCCGTCGGGTCGTCGCAGGGGCGCGCCGTCGACTTCGACGATGACGTCCTTCTCCAGCTGGGTCGACGGATGGCCTGCCAGGGTACGGTAGCTCACGCCGCTTTCCACATCGACCACGACGATGGCGCCTTCGGCGCCGGAATCCGTCAGATAGGCTGTTTTGCCATCCGGGCTCAAGCGCATGTCATTCAGATAGCTGCCCTGCCTGGCCACGTCCGGCGGCACGGGGATGACCCGGCGCACGCGATCGCTGGCCAGGTCGATGCAGACCAGCTTGGGCGCGCCCGGCAGCACGCGCTCGTTGCCGGGCGCGCCCGGGTCGACTACCCACAATGATCCGCGCCCATCGGCATAGAGGGCCTGAACGCAGACGAAATGTTGGTCCAGGGACTTCTCGAAGGCGGTTTCGTTGCGCCAGGCATTCCATTCCTCATCCGGGTAAGGCCGTAGCCCGCCATCGGGCAGGACTTCGGCCACCGATATCGGGGCGTCCTCCGTCCAGCGCGGAAAATTGACGAATATCCGGCCGTCCGGCGTGACGGTCACCCCCGTCACCTGGTGGTCGAACTCGGCGATGGTTTTCAATGTCGGCATGATGGCTCCCGGCTATATGCGGTCGCAGATCCGCAGCATCGCGCGTGCCGGCCGCCGGGCATGCAAGTTGCATGCTCTGCCGGCGATATTTGGAGTTCGATGATCATGGCGCAAAAGGACCATACGCCGATCGAGGGCAAGATCGGCAAGACGATCCCCCCCGGCAAGGACATTTTTTTCGCGGCCGTACAGACCACGCGCATGCCCATGCTGGTGACCGACCCCGCGCAGCCAGACAATCCCATCGTTTTCGCCAACCAGGCCTTCATCCGGATGACGGGGTATGCCGCGGAGGAAATCCTGGGGCGCAACTGCCGATTCCTGCAAGGCCCCGAAACCGATCCCGAAGCCGTCTCGCAGATCCGCGACGCTGTCGCCAATGCGCGCGAGCTTTCGCTGGAGCTCATCAATTATCGCAAGGACGGCTCCAGCTTCTGGAACGCCCTTTTCATCTCGCCAGTCTATGACGAGGCCGGCAAGCTGGCGTATTTCTTCGCGTCCCAGCTGGACATCAGCCGGCGCCGGGATGCTGAAGAGGCGCTGCGCCAGGCACAGAAAATGGAGGCCCTGGGGCAACTGACCGGCGGCATCGCGCACGATTTCAACAACCTGCTGCAGGTCATGCTGGGCCATATCGAGCTTGTCCGGCGCGGCGTGGACAAGGACGCCGTCGACACGCAACGGGTGCTGCGCAGCGTGGACAACGCCAGCCGCGCGGCCAAGGCGGCTCATGTACTGACCCAGCAGCTACTGGCGTTCTCCAGGAAGCAGAACCTGGAAGGCCGCGTCATCAACCTGAACACCCTGATCCGCTCTTCCAGTCTCTGGTCGGACAGCACGCTGGGCGACGTGCACGCCGAACACCGGCTGGCGCCCGACTTGTGGAACGTGCGCGTGGACAGCACGCAAGCGGAAGTCGCCCTACTGAACGTCTACAACAATGCGCGCGACGCGGTGGCGCAGATGCCGGATCGGCATATCCTGACCACGACCAGCAACGTCATCCTGGATGAAGAAGCCAGCCGCAACCACGATGGGCTGCTGCCTGGCCGCTATGTCTGCGTGGAGATCGCCGACAACGGCCACGGCATGCCGGAAGCCATACGCAAGCGGGCACTGGACCCGTTCTTCTCCACCAAGGACGTCGGCAAGGGCACGGGCCTGGGCCTGTCCATGGTCTATGGTTTCGTCAAGCAATCCGGCGGCAGCATCAGGATCACCTCCGAAGAAGGCGTGGGCACCACCGTGGCGCTCTATTTCCCGGCGGAGCAGCGCGCGCCCGAAAGCCGCACTAAGGCCGCGGCCGGTCAGATGAAAGGCGGCACCGAATCCATCCTGCTGGTAGAAGACCGCGACGACGTGGCCGAATTGGGACGCGCCGTACTGCAGGATTACGGCTACCGCGTGGAGGTGGCGCGCAACGCGCGGGAAGCGCTGCGGATACTGGAAACCGCCCGCTCGTTCGACCTGCTGTTCACTGACATGATCATGCCGGGCGGCATGAACGGCGTGATGCTTGCACGGGAAGCCAGGCAACTGATGCCCGGGCTCAAGGTGCTGCTGACCACCGGATACGCCGACAATTCGATCGAGCGCACGGACATGGGCGGGTCCGAATTCGAAGTGATCCAGAAACCCTATCTGCCGGACGATCTGGTCAAGAAGGTGCGCAGGATCATCGAAGGGCCGACGGGTGTCAGCTGAAGCCTGGCGCCCGGCCCTTACCGCCGGCTGCGCTTTTTTGTCCTGAGCTGGCGCGGGTAAGGCCAAGGCGGACCTTCGATGGGCGGCATCATGACGGTGCTGATGACCGGCCTGGGCTGAGCCTCCCGACGTGCGGCGTCGCGCTGGCGTATCGCCAGTTCACGCCTGACCGAAGGCTCGGCTTCCAGCACGACGCGCATATTCATCAGGCATATCGACGCCTGGTAATCGATCTGCTGCTCGCGCAGTCGTCCGATCAGATCGTAGGCGTCGACCAGCCGGCCATGCAGACGCGCGATTTCCCAAAGCAGCCGACGTACTTCGGGACAGGGATTCGCATCCCACAATGCGCGAAGCTCTTTATGGAAGAGCGCTGGATAGCGTGACATCGGCGTCGGTCGATACTGTATGGATAACCAGTATATACGTCGCTTTTCCTTGCTCCTCGCGCGTGCTGGCCGCCGTTGGCAAGGCCCACGAATGGCGCGGGCTTCCAGCTCATCCGCGGTCCGACGGCAAGGTCGGAGGCCTCGATCCCTGGACAGCGCGCGGGCCCGAACCGGCCATTAAGTATACTTATAAGATAAATAGTATACTTATTCGCTGATCCCTTACTCCCGTGGACCATCGTGAAATTCGTCACCTTTGCAGGTTCATCCCATCGCCTGGGCGTCCTTCTGGATCCGGATACCCTGTTCGACCTCACATCCGCATGGCGTCATGCCGATGATTCCACCGCTCCCAGCGACGTCGGCGACCTGATCGCACTGGGCCCGGACGGCCTGCGCGAGGTCGAGAGGCTCTTGCGCGAACAGGCCGGCAATGCCGCCTACACCGCGCGCCTGGCGGATACCCGGCTGCTCGCGCCCATCCCCCGGCCTGCGAAGAATATCTTCTGCATCGGACGCAACTATCGCGAGCATATTGTGGAGGGCAATCGCGCACGCGGACGTGATCCGCATGACTTTCCCAAGGTGATCGAAGTCTTCACCAAACCGCCGACCACCGTGATCGGGCCGGACGCGGCCATCGCCGCCCACGCGGATGTCACGCGCGAATTGGACTACGAAGTCGAGTTGGGTGTCGTGATAGGAAAAGCGGGCATCAATATTCCCGCCGCGCGGGCGATGGACCACGTATTCGGCTACACCATCATCAACGACATCAGCGCGCGGGACCTGCAGAAAGCACATGGTCAATGGTTCAAGGGCAAGGCGCTGGACAGCCACTGCCCGATGGGGCCATGCATCGTGCACAAGCAGGCGATCGACGACCCCCATGCGCTTTCAATACAGCTGGATGTGAACGGCGAGCGCCGGCAGGATTCCAACACCGCGGATCTGCTGTTCAAGATCCCCGACATCATCGCGCAGCTGTCGGCCGGCATGACGCTCGAAGCGGGCGACATCATCGCCACCGGCACGCCTTCGGGCGTGGGGCTGGGCCTGGTGCCGCCCCGCTATCTGCGCAAGGGCGACGTCGTCAGCGCGCGCATCGAAGGACTGGGCGTCCTCCGCAACACCATAGGCGATTAAGGTCAGTCGGCCAGCTCCGGCGTGCGCTGCGCCGATATGGAGCGTGTCGCCATGGCCTCGGTATGCCGCAGGTGGGCAATGGTCAGGCGCCGCGCTTCGTCGGCGTTCTGCGCGCGGATCGCTTCGTACAGCCGCTGGTGCTGGCGCATGGATTCCTTGCGCTCTTCCCACTCGGCGACGAAGAAATAACGGCACAGCCTGAGTTCCAGCTCCTGGATCACCGAGAACGCCAGCGCGTTATCCGCGGCCTGCGCGATCACGGTATGGAACTGCGAATTGACCCGTGAGCTGGTGACGAAATCGCTCAGGTCCACCGCTCGCTCGCCTTCCTCCACCAGCGCCAGCAACTGCTGCAGATGGTTGGCGCGACGCCGGTGGGCCGCCATGGCGGTGATCTCCGGCTCGATGATCTGCCGCAGCTCGAACAGTTCGTGAAGTTCGCCCATCGACAGACGACGCACATAGGTGCCGCGGCGTGGCGCCGATTCCACCCAGCCTTTTGCTTCCAGCGCCTTCAGGGCTTCACGCACCGGGATCTTGCTGACGCCGAACCGTTCGGCCAGTTCGTCGATCAACAGGCGCTCCCCCGCGCGCAGCTTGCCGGTGACTATCTGTTCGAACAGGGCCTCATAGACATTGGGTAAGCGCGCGGCGCGCGGTTCCGCGCCGACGGTTGAAGACCGCGGGCCTTCAGCGATGGTTGCCATGGAGTTTCCGAATATCGCGACTCACGGTGAGCCAGATTTTTCTTGACATGCTAGCACGCTCAGATATTATTCTCCCTTTTCGTATACTTTATAGACTCAACGTATACTTCAAGGGGAAGTTAATGATCAGTATTCCAAAGCTGGGCGGCATGCTCAGGGTCGCCGCGGTGGTCCGCGCGGCGTGTGTGGCGGCGGCGATCACCAGCGGCATGGGTGCCGCGCATGCCGCCTATCCGGATCACCCGGTCACCATCGTCGTGCCGTTCGCGGCCGGCGGCGCGTCGGACATCGTCGCCCGCGTGGTGGCGCAGCAGTTGAACGATGAATACCACCAGGCCTTCATCGTCGAAAACAAGCCGGGCGGCAGCACCCAGATCGCTACGCGCTTCGTGATCAATGCGCCCGCGGACGGCCACACCTTGCTGCTGGCCACCACGTCCGTCGTCAACAACGCCTATCTGTACAAGAACCTCAACTACGACGCGGCCCGCTCGCTGCGGCCCGTCATCGGGCTCGTGGACGTGCCGGCCTTCCTTGTCGTCGGCCCCACCATGCCGGCCAAGACCGTGACGGAGTTTCTTTCGATCGCGCATCAGCGTTCCGACAGCAACAAGCTGTCCTTCGGTTCGGCGGGCACGGCCAGCACGCTGCACCTGGCCGGCGAGTGGCTGAACCAGGTGGAGCACCTGAAAGGCGTGCATATTCCGTACAAGGGCAGCGGACCCGAAGTGGTGGCGCTGGCTTCGGGCGAAGTCGACTACTCGTTCGAAAACCTGGCTCCAGCGCAACCGCAGATCACCAGTCAACGTATCCGCCTGCTCGCCATTGCCGGGCCGAAGCGCTTCCCCACCCTGCCCGACGTGCCGCCGCTGAAGGAGTTCGGCCTGCCGGATACGGATATGGCCAGCTGGTTCGTGCTGCTGGCGCCGGCAAAGACGCCCGACGACGTCGTCGACAAGTTGAACGCTTCCGTCAATCGCATCCTGGCCAGGCCGGACATCCAGAAAAGGCTGCTGGACCTGGGCCTGGTTCCCACCGGCGGCACGCCGCAGCAATTGGCCGATCGCATGAAGGCCGATAGCCAGAAATGGATCGCCATCATCAAGGCCGGCAACGTCACCGTGGACCAGTAAGCCCATGCACAGCGTAGAAGCACCGGCACAGCAGGCCGGCACCGCAACAGGCATCATCGGCGCACGCGTGCCGCGCAGGGAGGACGCGCGCCACCTGGCCGGCGCCGCCGCCTTCATCGCCGACATCGCGGTGCGCGACTGCCTGGAAATCGCCTTCGTGCGCAGCCCCGTGGCGCACGGCGTGCTGAAGGCCGTGCATCCGGGCGAGGACGTTCCCGCCGGGAACATCCGGCTGGCCCGGCACTTCGACGGACTCGCCCTGCCCATCAAGGCCGAGCTGCTGCGCGATGGATTCCATGGCGCGCCCTACCCGCTCCTGGCCACCGGCAAGGTGCGCTTCGTGGGCGAACCCGTGGCGCTGGTCATGGCGCCCACGCGCGCCCAGGCCGAACGCTGGGCCGAATCCTTTACGCTGGATATCGAACCCTTGGCACCGGTGCTTCACGCCCGCGCGGAATGGCAACATCCGGGCATTCCGCTGCATGAAAACCTGCAGTCCAACCTGATCATGCGCGCGGCGCGCACGATAGGCGACTTCGACCGCATCGAAGCCGCGGCGCGCGACGGCGCGGGACTGCATCGCATCGAACGCCGCTTCGCCATGGAACGGGTGCTGGCCAGCCCGCTGGAAGGCCGTGGCTGCCTGGCCTATCGCGACAAGGCCAGCGGCGCCATGCACGTGCATCTGTCGACGCAGCGGCCGCACCTGATACGCAGCTTCATCGCCGCGCAGATACCGGGCCTGCGGGAAAGCGACCTGCGCGTGATCGTCCCCGACGTGGGCGGCGGTTTCGGCGCCAAGAGCAATCTATACCCGGAAGAAGTGCTGTTGACCGCGCTGGCCATGGAGCTGGATCGGCCCGTGCGCTGGATAGAAGACCGCTACGAGCATTTCGTCGCCAGCAACCACAGCCGCCAGCACGACCAGGACATCGCCGCCTGGTTCGACGATGACGGCCGCATCCATGCCATCGACGCGACATTCATCGTTGACGCGGGCGCGTATTGCGCCAAGACGTCCACCGGTGCGATCGAGGCCAATATGGCCGCCAATGTCATGCTGGGGCCCTACGACATCCGCAACTACCGCTACCAGGCCGTCAGCATCTACACGAACAAGAGCCCGGTCGGCCCCTATCGCGGCGTGGGCCGGCCGGGCGGCTGCTTCGCCATGGAGCGCATCGTCGACGAAGTCGCGCATTACCTCGGCATGGATCCGGTGGAGGTCCGCCGGCGCAACCTGATCGCGGCGGAGAAGATGCCCTACGTCACCGCGACCGGGCTGGCCTACGATTCTGGCGACTACGGCCAGGCGGTGGATGAAGCGGCGCGCCATGTGCGGACCCATTGGCACGAACGCCAGCCCGCGGGCGCGCGCCGCCGTGCCGGCATCGGCTACGCCATGCTGGTCGAGCAGGCGGGACACGGCTCGGAGGAATGGTTTCGCCGTGGATCACCCACGGTCTACGGGCACGAGGCCGCGCGGGTCATCCTGAACGGCGACGGCACGCTGGAGATCGACGTCGGCACGCTGGCGCATGGCCAGGGCCACGCCACCAGCTACGCGCAGATCGCCGCCCAGATCACCGCCATACCCATCGGCGATATCCGCGTACGCCAGGGCGATACCGCCGCCACGCCTTACGGCATGGGTACGGTTGCGTCACGATCCATTGTCATGGGCGGTGGCGCGGTGGCGCAGGCCTGCGACGCCTTGATCGCAAAGGCGCGCCGCATCGCATCGGCCAACCTGGGCGATGCGCCGGAAGCCCTGGAACTGCGCGGCGCGGCGCTGCACGGCGCGCACGGGTGCCTGAGCCTGGCGGAAATATCGCGCATTTCCACCGTGCAGATCCACAAGCTGCCCAAGGACATCGAGCCGGGCATGTCGCTGCAGGCCTTCTACCGGCCCAGCGTGGAAACCGGCACGTTCTCTTACGCGGTGCATGCGGCGCGCGTGGAAGTCGATATCGATACCGGCTTCGTGGAGATCACCGATTACCTGGTGGTGGAAGATTGCGGCACCGTGGTCAATCCCCTGATCGCGGATGGCCAGGTGATCGGCGGCGTCGCGCAGGGCATAGGCCAGGCGCTGTACGAGGCCATGCGCTACAACGAGGACGGGCAGCCGCAGACGGTGACCTTCGGCGATTACGTGGTGCCCAGCGCCATGGAAGTGCCGGCCATGGAGATCATTCACCTTTGCACGCCTTCGCCGTTCTCCGCCTTTGGCGTCAAAGGCATGGGCGAAGGCGGCTCGGTGCCGCCGCCGGCCGCCATCGCCAATGCGGTACGCGCCGCGCTGCGCGAACGGGACGTGGCCGTGGACCGCACGCCGATCGAACCGGACTACCTGCTGGCGCAATGGCTGGCCGGGGAGCAGGCGCGATGAAACTCCCCTATTTCGACTACCGCGCGCCCGCGTCGCTGGACGAGGCGCTGGACACGCTCGCGGCGCTGGGCAGCGATGCCAAGATCCTGGCCGGCGGGCAAAGCCTGCTGCCGACCATGCGCTACGGCCTGGCGAGGCCGGCCGTGCTGCTGGACCTGAAGCGCGTACCCACGCTGCGCGGGCAGCAAGCACGCGACGATGGCATTCCAGAAGATGGCATTTCAATTGGCGCGATGACGACGCATGCGGACCTGGCGCGCGGCGCGCCGGATACGCCGCTGGCATCGCTGCTGGCCGCGCATGCCGCGCAGATTGCCTTTCCCGCCGTGCGCACGCAAGGCACCGTGGGCGGCAGCCTGGTGCACGCCGATCCCGCTGGCGACTGGCCGCTGCTGTTTTCGGCGCTGGATGCCCGCGTGGAGGTGCGCAGCCGGCGCGGCCGGCGCGACATCGCCCTGCGCGACTTCATCCTGGGACCGTTGACCACCGATATCCAGATCGACGAACTGCTGACGGGCATCGCGTTGGACGCGGATCATGCCGGCCTGAGCGCCTGGGGCCGATCCAAGCTGATGCACAGGGCGGGCGAATACGCCACGACGTCGGCGGTGGCCTTGCGGCGCGCCTCGGGACAGTGGTCCTGCTGGATCATGGCGCCCTCCACCGGGCCCCGTGCACTGGCCGGGTGCGCCGCGCTGCTCGACGCGGGCCGGCCGGATGCCGGCCAGCTGTCGCGGCAGGCCGCCGACGAAATCGCCGCCCTGCTGCCGGACGAAACACCCGTCGCACGTTACCGCCATGCCGTCAATCTGATCCGCGCCATCGAACAGGCGCTGGAGTATCGCCATGACTGAAAGCCGCATCAACGTCGACATGCTGGTCAACGGCAAGGCCGTGACGCTGGAAGTCGAGCCTCACGCCAGCCTGGCGGACGCATTGCGTGAACAGGCCGGCACGACGTCCGTGCATCTGGGCTGCGAACACGGCGTCTGCGGCGCCTGCAACGTCATCGTCGATGGCGAAGTGGTGCGCGCCTGCCTGACGCTGGCCGCGGGCTGCGGCGGCGGCGCCATCACCACGGCCGAAGGCCTGGACGACGATCTGGCGCACCGCCTGCGCGACGCCATGCATCGTCATCACGGCCTTCAATGCGGTTTCTGCACGCCGGGCATGCTGATCACCGCCCACGACATGGTGTCGCGCGGCCAGGCCCCCTGCCCCGCCGGCATACGGGAGCAGCTGTGCGGGAACATCTGCCGCTGCACCGGCTACCAGGGCATCGTCGCCGCCATCCAGACCACCATAGAGGAATCCACATGAATCCTTCCGAGCAAGCAGGCATCGTCGGCGTGGCCTGCGTGCCGCACGCGCCGCAATTCCTGTCGCGTCCGGACACCGAAGACCTGGACCAGGTCGAACGCGTCCGCGCGGCGATGGCGCAGGCCGGCGAGCGCCTGCGCGCGCTGCGGCCGGACTGCATCATCATGCTGTCCAACGACCACGGCGATCACTTCGTGACGCATTCGGTGCCGGCCTTCTGCGTCCATGCCGCCGCCAGCGCGGACGGCATGCACAAGCATCGCGGCAACTGGACGCTGGACCCGTCCATGGGCTACGGACTGGTGCGCGCCATGGAAGAAGAAGGCTTCGACCTTGCCTTCACCCTGGCAGCCAAGCTGCCGACCGCCTTCACGATTCCCTATGACTTCATGGGCTTCGGCAGGGATGTCCCGCTGACGCCTATCTTCGTGAACGCCTACGTGCCGCCGCAGCCGTCGGCGCTGCGCTGCCATGCCTTCGGCCAGGCCTTGCAACGCGCCGTCACCCGCATGGGACGCCGCGCGCTGCTGATCGCCAGCGGCGGCCTGTCGCACTACCCGGGCACCGTGCACTATCCGCACCCCGACGTCGGCACCGACAGGCAGCTCCATGAGCAGATGTGCGCCGGCAACCTGACCGCCCTGCTCGCCCTGGACGATGCCGCGCTCGACCGCACGGGAAACCTGGAGTTGCGGGCGCCGCTGATCGCGGCGGGCGCGATGGGCAATCGCAAGCCTTTCATCTCCACCTTCGAACCGTCCTGGCATCACACCTACAGCGTGCTGGCCTGGGACCTGACCGAGACCGCCGCAACCGACCCCCTCATCTACCCCGCGCTGCCGCCGCGGCGCGTGCCGCTGGTGCAGGCCTTGTACAGCCTGCGCAGCGACCCCGACAGCGCGCGCCGCTACCTGGACGACCCGCAAGCCTGGTGCGACGGCTACACCTTGGCGCCCGACGAGCGCCAGGCCTTGCTGGAAATGAATCCGGAACGTCTGCGCGACGAGTTCTCCATCCATGCCTTGCTGACCTCCGGCGCGGCCACGCAGTTGCGCCTCCTGCGCGAACGCGACGCCGCGACGAAGCCGGCATCCAACCCATCATCCAACCCTTAGGAAACCGCCATGTCCATCGAAACCTTCAACTCGCTCAAAGGCGCCACGCCGGAAGCCCGCCTGGCCGAGCTCGGCATCGAACTGCCGGAGCGCCGGCAGCCCGTCGGCAATTATGCCGGCGCGGTCACCACGGGCAAGCTGGTCTTCGTGGCCGGCCATGGCACCTTCAAGGGCGCCGAACAGACGCATAAGGGCAAGCTGGGCGGCGAAGTCTCCATCGAAGAAGGCAAGGCCGGCGCACGCAACGCCGTCATCAGCGCCTTGACGTCGCTGAAGGCCGAAATCGGCGAATTGTCGCGCGTCAAGCGCGTGGTGCGCCTGTTCGGCATGGTGGCTTCGACGCCCGACTTCTTCCGCCAGCCCGAAGTGATCGACGGCGCTTCCGACGTGCTGACCGCCGTGTTCGGCGCCGCGGGCATCCATGCGCGCTGCGCGGTGGGTTTCGCGGCGCTGCCGTTCAACATGCCGATCGAACTGGAAATGGTCGTCGAGATCGAGTGAGGACAGCATGACACGCACCGCAGAAATTGCCGGAGGCGGTATCGGCGGCCTGGCCGCCGGCGCGTTGCTGGCCCGCCAGGGCTGGCGCGTCCGCGTCCATGAGCAGGGCGACGAGATCCGCGAAATCGGCGCCGGGATCTACATCAAGAACAACAGCCTGGAGGTCCTGGAGCACCTGGGCGTCATGCGGCGCATCGAGGCGCGCGGCACCAAGCTGGAACGCGCGCAGATACGCTTCGCCGATGGCCGCGTCAAGCAGGAACGGCAGCTGACCGGCGCGTCGCGCGTCCACACCTTTCCCCGCCAGGCCCTGATCGAAGGCCTGCGGGACGTCGCCCGCGACAGCGGCGTGGAAATCCTGACCGGCTCGCGCGTCACCGGCGCCGGGGCCGGAGAACTGCACACGAAGGACGGCAGCCATCGCGCCGACCTTATCCTGGCGGCCGACGGGGTACGTTCGGCGGTACGCGAGTCGCTCGGGATCGGCGGCGGCTTCACCGAACTGCCAACACTGATAGACCGCTTCCTGATCGAGTCACGCGAATTCACCAGGGAGCTGCAGACCGTGGAGCACTGGTCGGGCAACCGCCGCATAGGCGTCACCCCCGCCGGGCCGGACCATACCTATGTCTACATGGTCGCGCCCGCCGCCGACACGGCCGCGGCGCGCCTGCCGCTGGACGTCGCCGACTGGTCGCGCCGGTTTCCCCTGCTGCGGCCCCTGTTCGAGGTGCTCGCGCAAGCACCCGCGACGCAATATCCCTATGGCGTGGTCAGCTGCCCACGCTGGGCCGTGGGCAATGTCGCCATCCTGGGCGACGCCGCGCACGGCCTGCCGCCGACCCTGGGCCAGGGCGCGGGCCTGACCTTGATGAACGCGCTGGCGCTGGCCACCCTGGTGCGCGACGCCTCCGACGTACCCGCCGCGTTGCAGGCATGGGAGAAGCGCGTGCGCTTCATCAGCGACCGCACCCAGGCCTGGGCTTGCCGTTACGACGCCTTCACACGCCAGTGGCCGACGGCGCTGGACTTCGCACGCCCCCTGGTGGTGTGGAGCTTCGGGCGTTTCCGTTCGCTGAACAACCGCATGCGCATCGCCGATCGCGGCCTGGCGCTGGCCGGCATACACGTGGACACGGGATACAGCCATGCTGATAGAAGGTAGCAAGACGCTGGCCACGGACCGCGCCACGGTGTGGCGCATGCTGGCCGATGCCGACTTCCTGCGCGCGACGATACCGGACTGCAAGGCGCTGCAGGCGGTGGAAGGCGACCGCTACGCGGCGACGCTGGTCAGCGCCGTGGGGCCGGTGCGCGCCACGTTCGACGTCACGTTCCAACGCGAGATCGA
This sequence comes from Bordetella genomosp. 8, assembly GCF_002119685.1. Taxonomy (NCBI): domain Bacteria; kingdom Pseudomonadati; phylum Pseudomonadota; class Betaproteobacteria; order Burkholderiales; family Alcaligenaceae; genus Bordetella; species Bordetella genomosp. 8. Next base: position 3,239,676 of record NZ_CP021108.1, read on the forward strand.
AACCGATATGGAATCGTACGTGCTGGTCGGCGCCGGCAATGGCGGCATGGCGGGTTCGGCCCAGGGGCGCATCCATATCGCCCTCAGCGACATCCCGGGCGGCACGCTGCTGGCGTATTCCGCCGAAACCACGATCAATGGCAAGCTCGCGCAGCTGGGCAGTCGCCTGATCGACGGCGCGGCGCGCAAGTTTTCGGAGCGCTTCTTCATTAACGTCCAGAAGCGGCTGGCCGGGCCCTCGGCGGAATTGCCCCCTGCCGATTCCGTTCGGGCGGGCTCCTTTCCGGCGGGCGTCTCCACGGCGGACCATCGGGGGGCCGGCGGCGCTCCGATTGCCGGAATCTCCTGGTGGCTGCCGCTGGCCTGCGGCCTGGGCTGCTTCGCCGGCACCTTCCTGGCGGGATATCTGCGATGAGGCCCTCGCGATGACCGAAGCCGCGCGCCCGCGCGCCAGCCTGTACGGGCGCCGCCATGGCGTCGTGACCGGACATCATCTTGCGACGCGCGCGGCCGGCACGCAGCTGGAACGCGGCGGCTCGCTGGTCGACGGGATGATCGCGGCTTCCGCGGTGCTGACGGTGGTGCTGCCGCACGCGACCTCGCTGGGCGGCTGCGGGATGCTGCTGCTGCACGATGCCGCCAGCGGAACAACACGCGCGCTGAACGGTTCGGGCATCGCGCCGGGCCGCGCCACGCCCGCCCTTTTCGGGCATGCCATCGATGCGCGCGGACCGCGCAGCTGGGTCGTTCCCGGCCTGGTGCGCCTGTGGGCCCAGGCGCATCGTGCGCATGGGCGCCGGCCATGGCGATCCCTGTTCGAGGACGCCATCGAACTCGCCGCCGACGGCGCGGCGTTCTCCAGCGAAATCGCGCGCAATCTGGAGCTGGTGGCGCCACAGGTGCGCGCGCAGCCCGGCTTCGACAGCGCGTTCCAGGCCGAGGGCGCCGACCGCCGGCCCGGCACGCCCTGGCCCCAGCGCGCGCTGGCGGCAACCCTGGAACACATCGCGCTTCAGGGGGAAGAAGGCTTCTATGCAGGCCCGGTGGCGCGCGCCCTATGCGCCTTCGCGGCGGAAACCGGAGGCCTGCTGCAACAGGAGGACCTGCGTCGCGTCGCCGCCGATTGGAGCGAACCCGTCAGGCAGCGATACGGCAGGCTCGAAGCACTGGTGATGCCACCGAACTCCGTCGGCGTCCTCATGCTGGCGCAGCTGGCAAGACTGGAAAGCAGCTTTCACCTGCCGCGGGCGCAACGGCTGTACGCGCAGGTCATGAACGCCCGCGCATGCCTGTCCCGGCTGCACGACCGCGTTGCCGACGACCAGGCGGATTGGCCATGGCGCGACGACGTGCTTGCCACGCCAGTCCCGGGCCCCATGCGCGGCGAACCCGGCGACACCGCGGGCATCGTGCTCGCCGATCGCCAGGGCAACGGCCTGGTGATGCTGCAAAGCGTCTTCCAGCCCTTCGGCAGCGGTTGCGTGGATCCCGCGACGGGCATCCTGATGAACAACCGGCTCAGCGAGTTCAGCATCGATCCCGCGCGCCACAACCTGCTGGCCCCGGGCAAGCGGCCCGTGCATACGCTGAACCCCTACATGGTGTTCCAGGATGGCCGGCCGGCGCTCTACGCCGTATCGCCCGGCGGCGTCAGCCAGACCACTACTGGCGTCCAATGCATCTCCAACGTGCTGCTGGACGGCATATCGCTGCCCCAGGCGCTGGACCTGCCCCGCTGGAGCATAGGCCGGGATGGCCAGCTCATGTGCGAACCGGGCTTCCCGCGGGAAACGGTCTGCCTGTTGCGCGATGCCGGCGTCCAGGTGGTGGAAGATTCGCTGCACCCCTTCTACTTTGGCTCCATCAAGGCCGTGCGATATCACGATGGCGCGCTGGAGGCCGCGGCCGATTTGCGCCGGCAGGCCTATGCGGAGGCGTGGTAAACCCGCGAGCGTATCCGCAAAACCGCGTTGGACCTACGTTGCGCGGTAGTGACCGCCAGCGCGCAGCACGCCGCACGCGTCACTTCGTCCGTGCCGGTCGCCGGTTTCGTGAAGCCCCTTAGTACAATCGACGCCACGGCATCACCCGCCCCATCGGGCCAACGATCGGAGGACACCATGGTCAGAAGGCTCTTTTTCATGGCTTCCCTTCTGCTGTGCGCCTTTGCCCATGCCGATGAGGACGCCTGGACAGCCCTGTCGCGGCCAGGCGCGGTAGCGCTCATGCGACATGCGGAAGCCCCCGGCGTGGGCGACCCGGACGGCTTTCGCTTGAACGATTGCAGTACGCAGCGCAACCTGAACGCCGCCGGCCGCGAGCAAGCCGCGCGCGCGGGCCAGGCGCTGAAGGCCCGTGGCGTCGGTGGCGCGGTGTACAGCAGCGCATGGTGCCGCACCATGGAGACCGCCCGATTACTGGATATGGGCCCGGTCCACCCGCTGGCCGTGCTGAACTCGCAATTCCGCACGTCCGCCGACAGCGACGCCCAGACGGCCGCGCTGCGACGCTTCATCGATACATGGCAGGGGCCGACCCTGATCCTGGTGACGCATCAGGTCAACATTACGGCGTTGACAGGAGAAACCGTCGCGGCCGGCGAGATTATCGTTTTGCGGCCGGGACCGGGCGGGCACCAGATGGCCGGACGGCTGAACCTCGGCAATGAAGGAATATCCATGGAAAGCAAGTGGCAGTACCAGGTGCGGATGAACGTGACGCAGGAATTGGCCGACGCCTACCGCGATGGCCGCGATACGCCGGCGCTCGCCAGGCTGCGCGATGTCCTGGGAACGCACCATGCGACGATCACGTCGCAGTACGACGCCTTCGCGGGATACGTCAAGCAGGCGGAAAAGGACGGCACGCAGGATTACCCGCTCTACCAATGGACGCTGGACACCATACGCAATCCGGAAAAGCAGGCGAAGTACCAGCGGGTGTTCACGGTGTACGTGAACGAAGAGGAAGTCTATGGCGAGCGTGCCGCCGATGCGGTGGTGGCGGAGCTGTCCGCGCTGGGAACGCAGGCGGGTATCGAAAGCATCAGCAAGCTGGACACCAATCCGGCGAACAGCCCGCAGCCGCCGCGCGATGCGCGTCGATCCGACGGCAAGGGCTGATCTCCATCTTCACACCGCACGGGGAAGCATTGCCGATGCGCGGCACGCCAATAAAGAACGATCATGCGGCCTTGTCCGACTACGAATGGGGACAAGACCCTCGCAGCGCGAACGCAGTCCGCGCCCTGCTGGGCGAAGGTGCGTCGCCGCACACGGTCGCCTCATACCGCGCCGCGGTTCGCTATCTGGCGGCCTGGCACGAGCAACGCCTGGGAGCCCCGTTCAGCCTGCCCGTGCCGGTACGCACGGTGGTGCTGTTCATCACCGATCACGTGCAGCATGCCACCGAGCACGGATTGGCGCACGGACTGCCGCCGGACATCGACACCGCGCTGGTCGGATTGCGGGTAAAGGCCAGGACCGGTCCTCTGGCGCTGTCCACCATCCAGCACCGCCTGGCCGTACTTTCCGAAGCGCACCGCACACGCGATCTGCCGAATCCCTGCCGCAGCCGGGCCGTACAGACCCTGCTGGCGCGCACCCGCGCGGCCTACGCCAGGCGCGGCGTGCGGCCATCGAAGAAACCCGCGTTGACGCGCGAGCCCCTGGAGCAACTGCTGCACACCTGCGACGAGTCGCTGATCGGGCTGCGCGACCGTGCCATGCTGCTGTTCGGCTGGGCCAGCGGCGGACGGCGGCGGTCCGAGATCGTCGCCGCGCGCGTGGAGCACCTGCAGCGCACGCAGGACGGGTATGTCTATGTGCTGCGCCAGTCCAAGACCAGGCAGGACGGCGCGGATCATGCGGACATGTACAAGCCGGTGGCGGGCCGCGCGGCGCAGGCCCTGGACGCCTGGCTGCGGGCCGCCGGCATCGCGGCCGGGCCGATATTCCGCCGCGTGCGCCGCGGGGGCACGGTATGCGACCAGGCGCTTACCGGCGAAGCCGTGCGGCGCATCGTCAAGCAGCGTTGCGCGGCGGCCGGCCTGGACGAACGCTACGCCGCGCACAGCCTGCGCGCCGGTTTCGTCACCGAAGCGGGACGCCAGGGCGTGCCGTTGGCCGAGGTCATGGCGATGACCGGCCACGCCAGCGTCAACAGCGTCATCGGCTACCACCGCGCCGGCGCCGCCCCGACGCTGCGCGCCGCGCGGCTGCTCGAGCCCGACGGCGAATAGACGGCGCCGCCCCTACGGCTTGCAACTGATCCTGCCGGATCCCACGCAACAGGCGGGCGCTGCCGGATGGATGATTCCGAAGGAAATATTCCGCGGGGTATTCCGCGCTTCGATGGTACAAAGTCGCGACTGACCTCGATATCGGCCAGAGCCGGCGACAACCAGGTCTCCGGCTCGCGCTGGAAGGCCCAACCATTGGAGACACCATGTCATCGATATCCGACGCGGAAAAACAGGCCCGGATCGAACTCGCCGCATGTCATCGGGTGCTCGCGCACCTGGGCGTGAACGACCTTACCTACAACCATCTTTCGGTGCGCGTGCCCGGCGAGCCGGACGCCCTGCTGACCAAGCAGGGCACGGAGATGTTCGACGAGGTGACGGCCTCTTCGCTGCGCAAGTATTCGCTGGATGGCACGCCGCTGCACGACGGCCCGCCGCTGCGGGCCGGCGCGCTGGTCATCCACGCCGGCATCCTGCAGGCGCGTCCTGACATCCACGCGGTGTTCCACACCCATACCCCCGCCAACATGGGTGTGTCCTCGCAGAAGCACGGCCTGCTGATGGTCAACCAGCACGCCGTCAAGTTCTACAAGCGGCTGGCGTATCACACCTTCGGCGGCTTCGAATTCAATATGTCGCAGCGCGCGCCCCTGATCGAAAGCCTGGGTCCGCATCGCGTGGCGCTGCTGCGCAACCACGGCGCGCTCGTCTGCGGCCGCACGCTGGGCGAAGCGATGGTCGAACACCAGTTCCTGGAAATGGCCTGCCGCGGCCAGATCGCCGCCCTGGCCGGCGGCGCCGAAGTCACGCTGATCCCCGACGATGTCGCCGCCTATGGCGTCACCCAGGTCACCTTCGAAGACGCGGCCGCCGCCGGCGCGAAGGACTGGGCGGCCTGCCTGCGCCTGGCCCACCGGCTGGACCCAGGGTTCGCCACGTAGCGACGCGGTCAGGTCCTGAAAATCGACTCTGGCTGAAGTCAGGACCCGCCAGCAAGCCTATTCAATGCCTGGACGGGCGTGACGATCTGGACGCCCTCGACGGCCTCCAGAATGAGCAGGTCCTGGTCACCGGTCACTATCCATGCCGCGTTGCCCGCAAGCGCCAAGTGAATGAACTTGTCGTCATCAGGATCGCGGCTGAAAACGCGTGCGGAGCTCGCCGGCGTTACACAAAGTGCCACGGCGCCGAGGTCGTGCAAGATGGCTTGCCGCTGCTCCAAGGTCAGATAGCGATCGAACTTAGGCCGCCATAGCCGTGTTTGCAATTCCTCAAACGTGCTTGGCGAAAACAGCAAAGTGGCATGCGCCAATGCCCAATCGACAAACCTGGCCGGGGCGGAGGCGGGAGCAAGCGCAGCGCTGATCAATACGTTGGTGTCAATGACGACGTGATCAGCTTTCATCCGCCAACAGACGCTCCAGTTCCTGTTCTGTCAGTCCGGCTTCCGCAGCCGACTTCGCCGTGTCGGCCAAGGTACCGCGCAGCCGGTTGGCATAGAACTGGCGCATCGCTTCGTAGTCTTCGGGCGAGACCATCACCCCCACTACTCGGTTACGGCGAGTGACCTGCACGGGTTCACGTTGAACGCGATCCAGCATTTCACCGAAGCGGGTCTTGGCATCGTTGGCGGTGAATGTCAGCATGGTTCTGCCTCCAGGCAATCCTTGGCTTGAATTTTATACGAATCGTTCGATTCGTTCAATTCGGTCGAAACGCTGCTGCCATACGCGGCGCCGCTACGCCTGCCCGCGCCGCAGCAGCGCCTGGATATAGTGGCCGGCTTCGAGGATGTCGCAGCGGATGGCGCGCGCCGTGGCGTCGGCGTCGTTGCGGGCCAGGGCCTCGACGGCTTCGGCGTGGTAGTCCATGCGTTTCAGGTACGGGACGTATTCCGGCAGCACCAGGTTCAGGACCGGACCGCAGCGCAGCCACAGGGTTTCGATGGCGTCCTCGATGATGTCCATGCCGCTCAGGGCATAGATATGGAAGTGGAAGCGGCGATGGACCTCCAGGTAACCCTGGTGTCCGTCCACGTCGATCAGGCGCTTCATGTCGGCCAGCAGGCCGCGTAGCGTCGCGATGTCCTCCGGCGTCGCGTGGGCGGCGGCTTCGTAGGCCGCCCGGCCTTCCAGTTCGGCCCGCATGATCAGCAACTGGTGCAGCTGGGTCGCGTCGACCTCCGGCACGACCGCGCCGCCGCCCTGGCCGCCCGTGCCGCGCCGCAGGATGCGTTCGGCCACCAGGTGGTTCACCGCATCGCGCACCGGCGTCAGGCTGATGCCCAACTCCGCCGCGACGTCACGCAACAGGATGCGGTGGCCGGGTTCGTAGCGGCCGGACAGCAAGGCCTCGCGCAGCGCCGCATAGGCCCGATCCCACAAGGTTTCACGCTCGATCGGCTGCAGCGTCGCCGGCTTCACGGGCGTGCGCGCCTGGCCGGATGCCGCGCCGGCGGCTTTGACTGGGGACATCTCCCACCCTTCCTGGATCGTTGAACCCGCCTATTTTCGCACCTCGGACCGCCAGGCGCTCGCCTCGCGACGGGCCGTCGTCCTCAGCCGAAACGGCGATTGTTATTTGTTATAACGAATGATAGTATGCCTTGGAAACGTCGGCCAGAGAGCCACGCCACGCGCCGTCCACGGCGCTCATACGGAGGAGACCCGCATGTCCTTGCTAACCCGATTGGCAGGCGCCCTGGCCTGCGCCTGCGCAGTAACGGCCGCCACCGCCGCAACCGACGACTTCCCCGATCGCCCCATCCGCTTCATCGTTCCCTGGAACGCGGGCGGCTCCAACGACATCGCCGCGCGCGAGCTGCAGCAGATCATCGGCGAACAGCAGAAGATCACCGTCGTCGTCGAAAACGCCCCCGGCGCGACGGGCGCGATCGGCCTGGGCAAGGTCGTCGCCGCCGCGCCCGACGGCTACGTCGTCGGCATGGGCACCAGCTCGACGCTGGCGCAGATCGCGCAGAACCTGACCCCGCTGCGCAATGAACAGTTCGCCCACATCGCCCGCGTATCGACCGACCCGCTGATGCTGCTCGTGCCCAAGGACGGCCCGGCCAACCTGGAGCAATTCCTGGCCCACATGAAGCAGAACCCCGGCAAGGTTTCCATCGGCACGCCCGGCACCAACAACCTCAACCACATCTTTGCCGAGATGACGGCGCGCGCCGCCGGCGTGGGCTACGTCAACGTGCCCTACCCCGGCGGTTCGCGCGTGATCGCCGACCTGGCCGGCAAGCAGATCCAGGGCGCGGTGCTCAAGCCATCGGAAAGCAAGCCGCAGATCGACGCCGGCTACGTCAGGCCCATCGGCGTCTTCGGCAACGATCGTTTGCAGGTCTATCCCGACGTCCCCACGTTCAAGGAAAAAGGTTACGACGTCTATCCCTACGGGCCGCTCGTGCAGATGGCCTACGTCGTGGCGCCGGCTGGTGTGTCGCCCGAGGTGCGCAAGCGCCTGGTGGATATCTTCTCCAAGGCCATCCAGAGCGAAAAATTCAAGGCCTTCGCCCAGCAGAACGGTTTCCTGGTGGACGACATGAAGGGCCAGGCCCTGGATGACGAAGTCCGCAACGTCCAGGCCACGCTGAACAGCGTGGCCTCCAAGGTATTCAAGCCGCAATGAGGAAACAATGAGCACGATCAAGAAAGTGACCTGCCACGTGGTGGCCGCGCCCGTCGAACGGCCCTTTACGTCCTCGCGCGGCTGGCTGTACAAGACGCGCGGCTCCTGCATCGTCGAGATCGAGACCAACGACGGCGTGGTCGGCTGGGGCGAGTGCTACGGCCCCGCGCAGGTGTCGCGCGCCTATATCGAATCGCAATACGGACCGCGCATCGTCGGCCGCGACGCCTTCGACGTCGAAGTGATCTGGGAAGACCTGTACAACCGCATCAAGGACTACGGCAATTCCGGCATGGCGATCTCGGCGCTCAGCGGCATCGATATCGCGCTGTGGGACATCATCGGCAAGGTCTGCGGCAAGCCCGTCCACAAGCTGATCGGCGGCGCGCACCGCACCGAAGTGCAGTCCTATGCGACGGGGCTGTATTTCATCGACATGGATCGCCTGATCGAAGAAGCCGTTGAAGAAGCCAGGGAGTACGTCGACCAGGGCTTCCAGGCGATCAAGATGAAGATAGGCCTGGGCTCGCCCAAGCTGGACATCCAGCGCGTGGCGGCCGTGCGCGAAGCCATCGGCGACGATATCCGCCTGATGGTGGACGCCAACCACTGCTTCACCGTGCCGGCCGCCATCCGCCTGGGCCGCGAGCTGGAGCAGCTGAACGTCGAATGGTTCGAGGAACCGATCTCGCCGGAAGACCTGGACGGGTATGTGGAAGTGACGCGGGCGCTGGACATGGCGGTGGCCGGCGGCGAAAACGAATTCACCCGCTGGGGCTTCCGCGACATCGTGACCCGCAAGGCCATGGACATCGTGCAGCCGGACGTGTGCGCGGCGGGCGGCATCAGCGAATGCCGCAAGATCGCCGCCCTGGCGCTGGCGCACGGCGTGGAATGCGTGCCGCATGCCTGGGGTTCGGCGATCGGCCTGGCGGCCACGCTGCATTTCCTGGCCGCCCTGCCCGACCAGCCGCCCAGCTTCCGGCCGATGCCGCCGCTGCTGGAATTCGAGCAGTGCGAAAACCCCTTCCGCGACCTGTTGACCGTCGAGCCCATCGTGCAGGAGCGTGGCGTGGTGCGCATACCGACCGGCGCGGGGCTCGGCATCGAGGTCAAGCGCGACGTGCTCGACCGTTACCGGGTGGCCTGAGATCCCTATGCGATTCGTTTCCTTCTATCGCGGCGATGGCCGCGTGGTCCCGGGGTTCATCGACGAGCGAGCCGGCGAACCTTGCGTCGTGGACGTGACCCTGCCCGGCAACGACGCGTGGGCCGCCGCCCTGCCGCCCGACATGCAGTCCTGGGTCGAGATGGGCCTGGAGCGGCTGGCGGCGCAACTGCGCGAGCGCGCTTTCCCGGCGGCGGCGCGCGTCCCGCTGTCGGGCGCGCGGCTGGCGGCGCCGCTGCCCCGTCCGGGCAAGATCGTCGGCGCCGCCTTCAACTACCACGACGCCCTGAAGGAACGCGGCATGCCGCCGCCCGAAACGCCGGTGATCTTCATCAAGTCGGGGCGTACGGTGATCGGCCCCGGCGACCCGGTGCGCCTGGCGCCTGACGTGGGCAACGTCACCTACGAAGCGGAGCTGGCGGTGGTGATCGGCCGCACGGCCTTACGCATCGACGCGGCGCGGGCCATGGAGCACGTCGCCGGCTACCTGACGCTGAACGACGTCAGCGCCAGCGATATGGTGCGGGCCGACAAGGCCTTCGTGCGCGGCAAGAACCAGCCCACCTTCTGCCCCTGCGGCCCGTGGATCGCCACGCCCGACGACGTTCCCGCGCCGGATGCGCTTGACGTCTTCCTGACGCTGGAAGGCAAGGTGCGGCAGTCGGGCAATACCGCGGACCTGGTATTCGGCATCGCCGAGCTCATCGCCTATGCGTCCACCCAGATGCCGCTGGATCCGGGCGATATCATAGCCACCGGCACGCCTGCCGGCGTGGCCATATCCCATCAACCCGCGGCATGGCTGCGGCCCGGCTCGACGATGATCGCCGAAGTCCAGGGCCTGGGCGCGCTGCGCAATCCGATTCTTGCAAGCGAGTCCTGATGAACGCCAAACCCATCGTGTTGCTGACCAGCGCCATCCATCCCGACGAACACGCCCGCCTGGCCGAACACGCGACCGTGCGCGTGGCGGCCGACCCCAAGCCCGCCACGCTGAACGCCGCCGCCGCGGATGCCGTGGGCATCATCGTGCGCAATCCATTGCCCGCCGATATCTTCGAACACGCGCCCCATCTGAAGGGCGTGGTGCGCCATGGAGTCGGCCTGGACATGATTCCGATGGACGCCGCCAACCGTCACCGCGTGCCGGTGGCGAACATCCCGGGGGCGAATACGGCGGCGGTGGCGGAGTACTGCCTGGCGGCGATGCTGCATCTGCGGCGGCGCCTGGCGCAGGTCGACGGCATGCTGCGCACGCAGGGCTGGGCGCCGTCGCGCGCCTACGGCGAAGGCGGCGACGAGCTGGCCGGCACCACCTTGGGTATCGTCGGCGTGGGCGCGATCGGCAGCCGCCTGGCCACGTTGGCGCGGGCGTTGGACATGCGGGTACTGGGCTTGACGCGGCGTCCGGAGACCCTGCCCGACGGCGTGCAAGCCGTCGACAAGGCCACGCTGATGCGCGAGGCCGATGTGATCGTGCTGGCCTGCCCCTTGAACGAGCAGACGCGCGGATTGATCGACGCGCAGGCGCTGGCGCTGGCCAGGCCGGGTGCGCTTCTGGTCAATGTGTCGCGCGGTCCCGTGGTGGACGGCGCCGCATTGTTGGCGGCCTTGCGCGAAGGCCGGCTGGGCGGCGCCGCGCTGGATGTCCATGACGTGCAACCGCTGCCCGCGGACGCGGAAATCCTGCAACAGTCCGGGGTATTGCTGACCCCGCACATGGCCGGCTCCACCACCGCCAGCATGCGCCGCATGAGCCGTGGCGCCGTGGACGAAATGCTGCGCATCCTGCGTGGCGAGGCGCCGGTGAACTGGGTGAACAAAGCGGAAGTCGCCTAGGCCGGCCGTGCCTGGCCGGCCGCGCCTAGGCCAGCCACGCCCCATACGATATCCACCAGAGAGGACGACAAATGCGCATCACCGACATCAAGGCCGTACCCATCTCCTTTCCCGTGCCCGAAAACAAATCCGTGCGGCTGGGCATAGGCCGCAGCGTCAAGCGCGACGCCGTACTCGTGCGCGTGGACACGGATGAAGGCGTCACCGGCTGGGGCGAAGCGCATCATGGGCGCTGCCCCGGCGCCATCGCCAGGCTGATCGACACCACCATCCGTGAACTGGTCCTGGGCATGGACCCGCGCGACGTCAGCGGCGTCACCGCGCGCGTGCTGAAAATGCAATTCGCCAGCCATGGCATGGGCGCCGCATCGGCACTGGCCTTGAGCGGACTGGACCTGGCGTTATGGGATATCCGCTGCCAGCTGACCGGCTGGCCGCTGTACCGCTTGCTGGGCGGCGCGGCCAAGCCCATCAAGGCCTACGCGGGCGGCATCGCGCTGGGCTGGCAGGCGCCGGAAAGCCTGGCGCAGGAAGCCCTGGGGCTGGTGGAACAAGGCTATCGTGCGCTGAAGCTGCGCGTGGGCGACACGGCGGCGCGCGACATCGCGCGTGTGCAGGCCGTGCGGGCGGCGGTAGGCGCGGACATCGATATCCTGGTCGACGCCAATACCAACTACAGCATCGAGGATGTGCGCCGCGTGATGCCGGCCTACGAGGAATGCCAGGTGATCTGGCTGGAAGAACCCTTTCCCGCCCACGACCATCAAGCCTACGGCACCGCCGCCAGGCTGGGACGCGTGCCGCTGGCGGCAGGCGAAAACCACTACACCCGCTACGAGTTCGGTCCCCTGCTGCAATCGGGCAGCGTGGGCTATGTGCAGCCCGACCTGTCCAAGGTGGGCGGCATCACGGAAGCGATGCGGGTGGCCGCCATGGCGGCCGCGCTGAAGCTGTCGGTGAATCCGCACACCTCGGCGACGGCCATCAATATGGCGAATTCCATTCATTACCTGTGCGCGGTGGACAACCCCGGGTATTTCGAGGCCGACGTCACCGCCTTGAACCCCTTCCGCGACGAGATGATGGACCGGGCGCCCTACACGCTGGACAACAATGGCTGCGTGCAGCCGCACGAAGGCATGGGCATAGGCCTGCGTATCGACGCGGCATTCCTGGCGGCGCATCCGCTGATCGAAGGGCCTTGCTACGTGTGAGGAGACTGGCGCGCATCTGGACGGCGGCCTATGAAGCACGGCATCTGGACGGCGGCATAGCTATTTCGTAGAATGAAATCAATTTCATTCTACGAAATACCGCCGCGATGCATCCCATACCCGAAGATACGCTGGTCCGGCACGTCCTGTCGCTGCAGACCCGCCCTATCCCGCCGGCCACGCGGCAGCGCCTGGCGCAGGCCCTGCTGGACTGGTACACCGCGGGCTGGTCCGGCATGCCGCTGGACGCGGCCAGCCGCCTGCGTGGACTGGCGCTGCGGTGCCACCCTGGCGCCGGCACGGCGGCGGTGTTCGGCGCCACATACGCCGGCGAAGGCGGCGGGAGCGGCGCGGGCATGAACGCCATGGCGGCCGCGTTCGCCAACGCGGGCATCGCGCACCTGCGCGAGATCGACGACGCGCATCGCGCGGCCATGCTGCATCCCGCCATCGTCGCGGTATCTCCCGTGCTCGCCCTGGCGGCCGAACGGCACATCACGCAACGGCGCGCGGCCGACGCCATCATCGCGGGATATGAAGTGTCGCTGCGCGTGGGCGAGGCCCTGGGCACGCGGCACGCGGCCAACTTCCACGCCACCGCGACCGCGGGCGCGCTGGGCGCCGCCGCGGCCGCCGGCGTGGCATTGGGGCTGCCCGCCGAGCAGCTGCACCACGCGCTGGGCATCGCCGCCACGCAGGCCGCGGGCTTGTGGCAGCTGGTGGACGACAATGCGCACGAATCGAAATCGCTGCATCCGGCCATGGCGGTACGCAATGGACTGACGGCGGCCCATGCCGCCCAGGCGGGATTCCCTGGCGCACGTGCCTTCTTCACCGGCAAGCGCGGCATGTATGCCTTGCTGGCCGGCGATGGAGACATCGCCGCACTGGACGGCGCATGCGACGCGCCGGAGCGCATCAACACCGCCACCATCAAGGCCTGGCCCTGCTGCGCGCAATTGTTCACACCGCTGGACGCGGCCCAGCAACTGCTTCGGGAGCATGACGTGCGACCCGAGGACATCGCCGCCGTCGAGGTGACGATATTCCCGCACGCCCTGAAGATCGCCGGCGTGCACTGGCCTGCCAAGCCGGCCGAGGCGGCCTTCTGCCTGCGCTACGTCGTGGCGCGCGTGCTGATGACGGGCACCCTGACCATCGAGGACATGGAAGCGCCGGACCTGGATTCAACCGCCTTGCTCGCGCTGGCCGAGCGGATCACAGTCAAGACCGACGAGCGGTTCCAGCAGGTGTTCCCCCGCAAGCGGCCCGGGCGCGTGACGCTGTCGATGCGGGATGGACGCCGCTTGAGCGCGCTGCGGGAGTTGCGGCGCGGCGATCCGGAGTTGCCTTATGACTGGGCCGGGATGCTGGCTCGCATGCGGGCTTTTGCGCCCGCGATGGACGACCGCGCGGCCACGGCGATCGCCACCTGGTGCGCGCGCCTGGCCGATCCGGCGCATGACGCCGAGCGCTGCGATCCCGATCCGGCCCTATTCACCGTGTAGCGTCCGCCGCCGTCGTCCGACGGCGGCTGGGGTTCAGCGCGGAACCGCCGCCGTAAACCCCTGCGCGGCCAGTTCGGTGCGCACGATGTCGACCGCCTTCAACTGCGCCTGCTGGTTATGGCGCGACGCCAGTCCCAGCACCACCATCGAGCCGATGAACGTGCCGTCCGCCTCGAACACCGGCACCGCCACGGAGGCCATCTCGGCGACGCGTTCGGCGCGCGTCATCGCGTAGCCCTTTTCGCGTATGGTCTTCGCCTGCGGCGTATCGCCGCCCGTGAAGGCCAGCAGGATGTGCGCGGAAGATCCGCCATCCTTCAGCGGAATCCTGGTGCCCACTTCCACGTGATGCCGGACCTCCTGCAAGGTGTTCTCCCGGTACAGGCAGATGCGCTCGTCGCCGCTGCGCACGTACAGCGCCACGGTTTCGCCGGTCTGCCGCATCACATTGCGCAGCACCGGCTGGATGCGCGCGCCCACGTCGAACGTCTGCCGATAGAGCATCCCCAGGTGCAGCGTGGCCGGTCCCAGCGCGTAGCTGCCGCTCTCGAAGCGGTGGATGAGGCGCGCGCGCACCAGTACGCCCAATAGCCTCAGCAGCGTGGCCTTGTCCAGCCCGGTGCGTTCGGCGAGCTCGCCCAGCGACAGCTGCAACGCGTCCGCGCCGAAGCTTTCCAGGATGCTGATGCCGCGCTCCAGCACGCCGACGGGCGGCGTAGGGATGTTTTTGCTTGACACGTTGAATCCCTGCTCCTATATTTTCGTTCAATAAAACCTATTTTAACCAATGAAACGACAGTGCGGTATCGCTACGATCGCCCTGTACGCATCAGGAGACAAGTATCGCTTGCAGCGGGGCCCGAGCGGCCTGCGGCAAGCGAGACACCCGCCATGGCCGAACAACCTTCTTCCCTGCTGGCCGCCCTGGCGGCCGTCGTGGGCGATGCCCACGTCCTGACCACGGCGGCCGATACCGCCCCTTTTGTCGCGGAGTGGCGTGGCCATTATCCCGGCATCGCGCGGGCCGTCGTCCGGCCGGCCGACACCGGGCAGGTCGCGGCGGTCGTGCGCCTCTGCGCGCAGGCCGGCGTGCCGCTGGTGCCGCAGGGCGGCAACACGGGCCTGGTGGGCGGCTCCACGCCCGACGAGTCCGGCAGCGAAATCGTCATCAGCCTGGGCCGCATGGCGGCCGTGCGCAACGTCGATCCCGCGGGCAACAGCATGACGCTGGAAGCCGGCTGCACCATACTCGCCGCGCAACAGGCCGCGGCCGAATACCGCCGGCTGTTTCCCCTTTCCCTGGCTTCCGAAGGCAGCGCGACCATAGGCGGCGCGCTGTCGACGAACGCCGGCGGCGAGCAGGTGCTGCGCTACGGCAATACGCGCGACCTGGCGCTGGGGTTGGAGGTCGTGCTCGCCGATGGCCGCGTCCTGGACGCGTTGACCACGCTGCGCAAGGACAACACCGGCTACGACCTCAAGCAGCTTTTCATCGGCGCCGAAGGCACGCTGGGGATCGTCACCGCCGCCGCGTTCAAGCTCTACGCCATGCCGCGGCAGACGGTCACCGGCTGGGTGGCGCTGCCCGGGCCGCAAGCGGCGGTCGACCTGCTGGCGATGCTGACCGACGCGGTGGGCGAGCGCGTGACGGCTTTCGAACTGCTGGGGCGCGAAGCGCTGGACCAGGTCCTGGCCCACGCGACCGCCGGCATGCGCGATCCGCTGGAAGGCGGCTATCCCTGGGCCGTGCTGTTCGACGTATCCGAGACCTCGGCCGCCCTGGACCCGACCGGGCCGGTGGAAGACGTCCTGGCACGCGCGCTCGAACAGGGGCTGGCCACCGATGCGGCCTTGGCGGCATCCGGCCGCCAGGCGCAGGAATTCTGGGCCTTGCGCGAACACGTGCCGGAAGCGCAGCGACTGCACGGCCCGTCGATCAAGCACGATATCTCCGTACCCGTCACGGCCATACCGGCCTTCATCGACGCCGCGGACGCGGCCCTGCGCGACGCCGTGCCAGGCATACGCATCGTCTGCTTCGGCCACGTCGGCGACGGCAATCTTCATTACAACCAGAGCAAGCCCGCCGGCATGGCCGACGCGGCGTTTCGCGCGCGTGCGCCGGAGATCCACGACATCGTCCACGGCATCGCCGCGCGCATGAACGGGTCCATATCCGCCGAGCACGGCATAGGCCGTCTCAAGCAGGACGCCTTCCTGCGGCACAAGTCGCCGGTGGCCGTCGATCTGATGGCCCGCGTGAAGGCCGCGCTCGATCCCCAGGGCCTCTTCAACCCCGGCCGGGTCCTGCCCGCCACGCGCCAGGCCTGATGCTTTCCCGCCCTTTCCAACTTCTTTTTCCTTGAGGTCGACGATGCCAGTTTCAGTATTCGACATGCAATCGCTCCAGCATCTGTGGAGCACGGATGAACTAAGGGCGATCTTCTCCGAGGAGAATCGCGTGCAGAAATGGCTGGACTTCGAAGCCGCCCTGGCGGCTGCGCAGGCCGAGCTGGGCATCATCCCGGCAGCCGCCGCGCGGGAGATCGCCGAAAAAGCCAAGGTGCAGAACATCGACATCGGCAAGATGTCCGCGGAGATCCGCCGGATCAAGCATGCGCTGGTGCCGGCGCTCAGGCAGCTGCAGGCCTGCTGCAGCGCGGAGAACGGCGAATGGGTGCACTACGGCGCCACCACCCAGGACGTGGTCGATACCGGCGTGGCGTTGCAGCTGAAGGAAGTCCATGCGGTGGTGCTGCGCGACGTGCAGGCGGTCGGCAGGGAACTGGCGCGACTGGCGCGCACGCACCGCGACACCCCCATGGTCGGCCGCACCCACGGCGTGCAGGCGCTGCCCATCACCTTCGGCCACAAATGCGCCGTGTGGCTGGACGAGATGGGCCGGCACCACCAGCGTCTGAAGGAATGCGAATCGCGCGTGCTGGTCGGCATGGTGGTGGGCGCGGTGGGCAGCCAGGCATCGCTGGGCGAACAGGCCGCCGAGGTCGAAGCGCGCACGCTGCGCAAGCTCGGCCTGGCCGCGCCGTCCATCAGTTGGGCTTCGGCGCGCGACCGCTTCACCGAATACGCCAACCTGCTGGCCATGATAGGCGCCACGCTGTCCAAGATCGGCAACGAACTCTTCAATATGCAGCGCAACGAGATCGCCGAGGTCGAGGAGGCCTTCTCCGACGGCAAGCTGGGCTCGTCGACCATGCCGCACAAGCGCAATCCGACCTCGGCCGAAAACCTCGCGGCGCTCTCGCGTCCGCTGCGCTACAGCGCGACCCTGATGCTGGAGGGCATGGTGCAGGAAGGCGAGCGCGACGGCATCGCCTGGAAGATGGAATGGAAGGCCATGCCCGAGTGCTGCATCATCGCGGGGGCCATGCTGTTCCAGGCGAAGAACCTGTTGGCCGGATTGCGGGTCGACGAAGCGGGCATGGCCCGGAACCTGGAGCTGATGCGCGGCTATCTCTTGTCCGAACGGGTCATGCTCGAATTGAGCAATCGGGTCGGCAAGCAGACCGCGCATGAATGGATATACGAAGCGTCCATGCACGGCATCACGCACAAGCAGGATTTCGCCGACGCCATGCGCCAGCACAAGGGGCTGTCCGGCCTGCTGGGCGAAGATGAAATCCGTCGCCTTACCGATCCAGCGGGCTACCTGGGCCAGTGCGGCGCGTCCGTGGACCGGATGCTGGAACAGCAGGAAGCAGCGGGCTGGCTGCGGGCCTGACATAAAACATAAAGAGGAGACGACACCATGGACGAGGATCATCCGGCCTTATCACCGGCCCGAAGGCGCCTGCTGGTGAGCGGCGCGCTGGGGGCCGCGGGCATGCTCGGCGCGGGCATTTCCGTGTCGCGCGCCAACGCGGCGGCGACCGCCTTCCCTGAACGGCCGATCACGCTGGCTGTCGGGTTCCCGCCCGGCGGAGGCGGCGACCTGTACGGCCGCCTCATCGCCACCGCCATGGGCCGCACGCTGAAGCAGACCGTCGTGGTCGAGAACAAGGCCGGCGCGGGCGGCAACATCGCGGCCGGGCTGGTCGCCAAGTCGCCGCCGGACGGCTACACCATCCTGCTCGCGATGAGCGGCAACCTGGCGGTGTCGCCGGCGTTGAAGCCCGCGAGCCTGCCCTACAAGGTGCCTGACGATTTCGCGCCCATCGGCCTGATCCTGGAAGCCCCGCACGGCCTGTTCGTCGCGCCGAACGCGAAGTACAAGACCGCCCGCGAATTGCTGGCGGCGGCGAAGACCAAGGAAATGACCTTCGCCTCCACGGGCGCCGGCGGCGCCGCGCACATCGGCATGGAACGCGTCAAGGAGCTCGGCAAGCTGAAACTGCTGCACATTCCCTACCGGGGCTCCGGGCCGGCCATCACCGACCTGCTGGGCGGCCAGGTGGACATGTTCTTCGCCACCGCGTCGCCGCTGATGCCGCAGGTACGCCAGGGCGCGCTGCGCCTGCTTGCAGTGTCCGGCGAAGACCGCAATCCCAGCCTGCCCGACGTGCCCACCTTCAAGGAGCTGGGCGTGGATATGACCCTGACGCAGTGGTACGGCCTGGCCGCTCCGGCCGGCACGCCGCCGGATGTCCTGCGCATACTGTCGGCCCATCTGAGCAAGGCCCTGGCCGATCCGCAGGTGCGCGAGGTCATCCGCCGCGACGCCGCGGTCGAGCGCGATCTGCCGCTGGATCGGTTCACCGCCTATATCGACCGCGACATCGCGCAATACCGTAGCGTCGCCACCCCCGACCTGTTGAAGCAGATCGGCGCATAGCGCCGCGAAGGATAGTGGACCCATGCCATTCGATACCCTGATCTCCGCCCAGGACCTGGCCACGTTGCAGGCGCGGAGCGATGCTCGCCTGCTCGTCGTCGACTGCCGCTTCGACCTGATGGACCCGAACGCGGGAATCCAGGCCTACCAACGCGCCCATCTGCCCGGCGCGCACTATCTGCATCTGGAGCACGACCTGAGCGGCGCCGTCACCGGCCGCAACGGCCGGCACCCGCTGCCCGACCGCGCGGCCCTGGCCGGGCGCCTGGCGGCGCTGGGCATGAATGGCGACACCCAGCTCGTGGCCTATGACGACGCCGGCGGCATGTATGCGGCACGCCTGTGGTGGCTGGCGCGCTGGCTGGGCCATCGGGACGTCGCCGTGCTGGATGGCGGCGTGGCCGCGTGGACGGCCGCCGGCCTGCCCATGACCGGCGCGGCCACGGCCGTGCCGCCCACGCCCGGCAATCTGCGCGCCGGCACGCCGCTGGTGGGCACCGTGTCGCACCAGGATGTGCGCGACAACCTGCGCACGCGCGAACGGCTGGTGGTCGATGCCCGCGCGCCCGATCGCTTCCGCGGCGAAAACGAAACCATCGATCCCGTGGGCGGCCACATCCCTGGGGCGCGCAACCGGCTGTTCCGCGACAACCTCGATGCCACGGGACGTTTCCGTGCGCCGGACGAACTGCGCGGCGCCTTCGCCGCATTGCTGGGCGGACGCCGGCCGGACCGGTTGATCAGCCAATGCGGCTCCGGCGTCACCGCCTGCCATAACCTCCTGTCCATGGAAATCGCCGGCCTGGCGGGCGCCGCGCTGTATCCTGGCTCCTGGAGCGAATGGTGCGTGCAGGATGGCGCGCCCGTCGCCACCGGTCACGCCGAATGAACGCCCCGATGGAACACCGATGGAACACCGATCGAACACCGATCGAACATCGATTGGACGACGATGGAATCCGCCCGAACACCGTTTGAACGCCGATGAAACCTGACTCCCCATCCGATCCTTCCCTGGCCACGATGCGGCCGCACAGCGCACACTGGGGCGTGTTCCAGGCTGCCTGGCGGGATGGCGCCCTGGCCGTGCGCCCGCACCCCGGCGACCCCGATCCGAATCCGCTGATCGACAACCTGACCGATGCCGTGGGCCATCGCGCGCGCGTCACCACGCCCATGGTGCGGCGTGGCTGGCTGGAGCGCGGTCCAGGACCCGACGACCGTCGCGGGCGCGACGACTTCGTCGCCATGCCTTGGGACGAAGTGCTGGACCGCCTGGCCGCCGAGCTCGTGCGCGTGCGCGACCGCCATGGCCCGGAGGCGGTGTTCGGCGGCTCCTATGGGTGGTCCAGCGCCGGCCGCTTCCACCATGCGCAGAGCCAGGTCCACCGGTTCCTGAACACCGCGCTGGGCGGGTATGTCCGTTCGGTCAACAGCTATAGCGCCGGCGCCTCGGCGGTCATCCTGCCGCACATCCTGGGCAGCATGGACGACGTGGCGCGTCGCAACGTCACGTGGGAGCAGGTCGTCGCGCACACCGACGTGGTGCTGTCGTTCGGCGGCATGGCCTTGAAGAACTCGCGCGTGGCCAGCGGCGGCATCAGCCGCCACATCGAGCGCGAGTCGATGGCCCGCGCCGCGGCGCGCGGCTGCCGCTTCGTCTCGATCAGCCCGCTGCGCGGCGACATGCCGCTGGAGTCGCGCGCCGAATGGCTGGCCATCGTGCCGGGCACGGACACCGCCCTGATGCTGGCGCTGGCGTACGTGCTGGCCACCGAAGGGTTGCACGACCGCGGATTCCTGGCGGAGTTCTGCGACGGCTGGGAGACCTTCGAAGCCTATCTGCTGGGACGCGCCGATGGCGTGCCCAAGACGCCCGCATGGGCGGCGCCCATCTGCGGCCTGCCCGCCGACGCCATCCAAGACCTGGCGCGATCGTTGGCCGGCAAGCGCGTGCTGGTCACCGTTGCCCATGCGCTGCAACGCGCCGAACACGGCGAACAGCCGGTATGGATGGGCGCGGTGCTGGCCGCCATGCTGGGCCAGATCGGCCTGCCGGGCGGTGGCTATGCCTATGCGCTGGGTACCCTGGCGCATTACGGCAAGCGCATGAACGCGGTGCCCATCGCCGCCTTGCCGCAGGGCACCAACGGGGTAAAGGCCTTCATTCCGGTGGCGCGCATCGCCGACATGCTGCTGCATCCCGGCGAGCCGTTCGACTACAACGGCAAGCGCCACGCCTATCCGCATATCCGGCTGGCCTACTGGGCCGGCGGCAATCCTTTCCATCACCACCAGGACCTGGGACGCCTGGCGCGGGCATTCCGCACGCTGGATACCTTCGTCGTGCACGAACTGGGCTGGACGGCCACGGCGCGCCATGCGGATATCGTGCTGCCCTGCACGATGACTGTGGAACGCGAGGATATCGGCGCCGCGCCGACCGATCCGCTGATGGTGGCCATGCACAGGATCGCGCCGCCGCATGGCCAGGCGCGCGACGATTACGACATCTTCACCGACCTGTCCGAACGCCTGGGCACCCGCCAGGCCTACACCGAAGGCCGCACCAGCGGCCAGTGGCTGCGCCATCTGTACGAACGCACGCGCGCCGCGCTGCAGGAGCGGGGCCTGGATGCGCCCGACTTCGACACCTTCTGGGCGCGCGGCGAACTCGTGCTGCCCCAGCAGGACGATGACGGCGGCATCCTGCGCGCCTTCCGCGACGATCCGGCGGGAAAACCGCTGCCCACGCCCAGCGGCCGCATACAGATAGCGTCGCCCGTGGTGGCGGGCTTCGGCTACACGGATTGTCCCGGGCACCCCGCATGGCTGCCCGCCAGCGACGCACCCAGCGCGGACCATCCGCTTTACCTGGTGGCCAACCAGCCGGCGACCCGCCTGCACAGCCAACTGGATTTCGGTGCCCACAGCGCCGCCAACAAGCGCCGCGGGCGCGAAGTCTGCACCATGCATCCGGACGACGCGCAGGCCAGGGGCATACGCGAAGGAGACATCGTCGAGCTCTACAACGAACGCGGTCGCTGCCTGGCCTGCGTCACGCTCAGCGATGGCGTGCGGCCCGGCGTGGTCCGGCTGCCCACCGGCGCCTGGTACGACCCGGCGCCGGAACCGGACGCTTCGTCACTTCCCTTCTGCATGCACGGCAATCCCAATGTGCTGACGCGCGACGTGGGCACGTCGGCGCTGGCGCAGGGCTGCACGGGGCAGCTTACCGCCGTGCAGGCCCGCCGCTACGATGGGCCGACGCCGCCGGTGCGCGCTTACGACCCGCCGCCCGCGGCCACTCGGCAGTTACCGCAAGCCGCGTCATGATATCGCCAGCATGCCGGGGGCCGGCGGCGATGCCGCTCAACAGCAGCGACATCGAGAAGTGGATCACCTGCTCGACGTCCACCGGCCTGTCCTCGGCATTCATGCGGTCGCCGATGATCAGCGTCGCCAGGCCGTGCTCGACCGACCAGGCCGCGTGGGTCACCAGCGTCATGTCGGCCGCGGTCCAGCCGTGGTCGCGCGCATAGTCGCGCACCGACGCCGCGAATAGCTCGAAGGATTCGTTGCTGGCTTCGGCCAGCTCCGCATACTCGGTCTTGCCCAGTATGCGCGGCCCTATCATCAGGTCGAACAGGCCTTTGTGGTCCTGCGCGAAGCGGACGTAGATGCGCATCATCTCGTAGGCGCGCGCCAGGCTGCCTTCCACCTGCGCCAGGGCCTGCCTGCGCAGCACGATCAGGTCGCGAAAGCCGCTGGCGGCGATGGCCGCCAACAGGCCCTTCTTGCCGTCGAAATGGCGTGACGGCGCGGCCTCGGACACGCCCACCGCCCGCGCCAGCTGCCGCAGGCTCATGTCGTGGACGCCGGCGGTCTCCAGCTCGCGCCGCGCCTCGGCGATCAGGGCGCTGCGCAGGTCTCCGTGATGATAGGGCGCCGGCGCGGCGCTGCTGCTCTTCTTTGCCAACTGGGCGTTCCTCTGTCTGACCATCGCTCGACTGTAATCCGCGCTGCATTTTATCCACGGCCGCGATCGCCCGCATTGCGCGGGCCCGCGTACTTACCCTGACTTGCAGCTCAAGTTAACGGTGTTATCATCCGCCATAGTTAATGCTGTTAACTTTAAAACGCCGGCGGCCCGCGACCCTGCATGGCCCACCGCCACCCGGAGACACCGTATGGAAGATATCGTCCACAGGGAAGTACGCGGCAACGTCGCCGTGCTGACCATGAATTACCGTCCCTACAACCTGTCCGGCCCGACGCTGAGCGGCGCGCTGATGGCCAGGCTGCGCGAGGCGGTCGACCAGGGCCAGCGCGCCGTGCTGCTGCGCAGCGGCCTGCGCCATTTCTCCGCCGGCGCGGACGTCGACCTGTTCGACGAACGCATCGAACGCGAAGGGCGCGCGCGCCTCGACCCGATCGAGGTGCTGAGCACGTTCGAAACCCTGCCCATCCCCATCGTCGTCGCCGTGCATGGCGTCTGCCTGGGCGGCGGACTGGAACTGGCGCTGGCCTGCGACTACATCGTCGCCGCGCAGTCGGCCAAGATCGGCTCCGTCGAAGTCGCCCTGGGCTTGCATCCCCTGATGGGCGGCATCCAGCGCCAGGTGCAGCGCCTGGGCATGGCGCGCGCCAAGGAGATGTCCATGCTGGGCCGCCGCTACGACGCCGCCACGCTGGAGCGCTGGGGCCTGATCAACCTGGTGGTCGCCGACGACGAACTCGAATCGGCATCGCTGGCCATCGCGCAGGAACTGGCCAACGGCCCCACCGTCGCCCACGCCGCCACCAAGCGGCTGGCGCTGATCGCTGCCAACGACGGCGTCGAAGCGGCCGATCGCGCCATGTTCGAGGAACAGAAAGGCATATGGGCCTCGCAAGACCTGAAGGAAGGCCTGAAGTCCTTCCGCGCCAACGGCCCCGGGCTGGCCATCTTCGAGGGGAAATGACATGACGGGTCCACTCTCCGGCCTGAAGGTCGTCGATTTTTCACGCGTGCTGGCCGGCCCCCTGTGCGGCCGCACGCTGGCCGACCTGGGCGCCGACGTGATCAAGATCGAGCCGCCGCGCCCCGACGTGTCGCGCGGCGCGGTGCCGTCGGGCAGCGGCATGTCCGGCTACTACGCGCAGCAGAACATCGGCAAACGCAACATCAGCGTCGATCTGAACGTGCCGGGCGCGTCCGAGCTGATCGCGCGCCTGTGCGACGACGCCGACATCGTGGTGGAGAACTTCCGCGCCGGCACGCTCAAGTTCTTCGGCTTGGACTACGCCTCGCTGTCGAAACGCAATCCTCGCCTGATCTACGTATCGATCACCGGCTACGGCCAGGGCGGTCCGTGGGCGTCGCGCATGGCCTATGCCCCGACGGTGCAGGCCGAATCCGGCTTCACCCACCATTCGCTGCGCCACTTCGGCGCCAACCTGGCGCAGGCGCAGACCGACGCGCTGTCGCATGCCGACGTGTATGCCGGCCTGCAGGCCACCATCGCGGTGCTGGCCGCCCTGGCCAAGCGCGAAAAGACGGGACGCGGGCAATACATCGATGTCGCCATGGCGGCGGTCCTGCTGTCGACCAACGAACGGGCGCACCTGGATATCGAGGGCGTGGATACGGGCGCCGAACCCGGCATACTCGGGGCGACCGACGGCCCCTTCTTCACTGGCCCCGGCGGCGAACGCTTCGTCGCGGCGCAGAGCCTGGTCGGCAGCCTGACCTTTCCGAACTATCTGCGCGCCATGCGCCGCCCGGACCTGGCGCGGGACCCGCGGTTCGCCACGCCGGAGCTGCGCCGGCAGAACTATGGGGAGCTGCACGCCCTGATACAGACCTGGATCCTGACCTTCCGCGACCTGGGGGCGCTCGACGCCCAGCTGGACGAATCCAAGATCGCCATCGGACAGGTGCGTTCGACCAAGGAACTGTGCGAATCCGAATGGGGCGAGTACTGGGGCGCCGTGCGTACCGTCTCCGACCGCCGGGGCGGCCGCTACAAGCTGCATGGCCATCCCTGGCGGTTTTCCGACGACGACCTGCCGGCCGAACCGCGCGAGCCGGCCTTCCGCGGCGAACACAATGCCGAAGTGCTGGCGATGATGGGCATGAGCGATGGCCAGATACGCGAATACGCCCGGCGCGGCATGTTCGTGGCCGACCCGACGCTGTCCCCATCGCCGCCTCCCATGCCGCCGGACGCACCGGTCCGGCTGGTACAAGGCGCCAAGGCCGCATAAAACAATGACACTGGAGGAGACAACCATGATGAAGCAAACGATGCGGGCCACCCTGGCCGCCCTGGCCGTTGCAGGCGCCCTCGCGGCCCAGGCCAGCCAACCCGCGGCCGCCGCCGATGCCCCGCACTGCGCCGCCATCCGGCTCTACGTGCCCTACGCGGCGGGCGGCGGCACCGACGTCTCGGCGCGCCTGATCGGCAGCAAGCTGGGCGCCGAACTGAAGATCCCGGTCATCATCGAAAACCGCCCTGGCGCGAAATCGGTCATCGCCTACCAGGCCCTGCTGCGCGACCCGCCCGATGGCTGCGCCTATCTGTACGACAATTCCTCGCACAGCCTGCAGGCGGTGTACAAAGGCCTGCCCTACGACCCGGCCAAGGACTTCCGGCCCGTCGCGATGGTGGCCACCGCGCCCAATGTCTTCGTCGTCAACCCCGCCTTCCCGGCCAAGACCATGAAGGAGTTCATCGCCTATGCCAAGGCCCATCCCGGCAAGGTGACCTACGCGTCGTTCGGCGTGGGCAGTACGTCCCACCTGAGCGGCGAAGTCCTGAACTCCGCCGCCGGCATCAACATGGTCCATGTGCCGTATCGCGGCTCGGCGCCCGCCGTGGCGGACCTGATGGGCGGCAATGTGCAGGCCATTTTCGTCGACCCGTTGACGGCCAAGCCGCTGATGGATACCGGCAAGGTGCGCGGGCTGGCCGTGATCGGCGCGCAGCGCGTGCCGTCCTCGCCCGACCTGCCTTCCATGGGGGAACTCGGCATCGAAGACCTGTCCGTGCCGGGCTGGTGGGGCGTGTTCGCCAGGACCGGCGTTCCCGATGCCGTCATCCAGGATATGTCGCAACGCCTGGCACGCATCGCCGCCGACCCGGAGGTGAAGGAAAAAATGGCGGCCCTGGGCGCGCAGGCCTATTCCGGCACCACCGCCGATTTCGCCGCGACCATCGCCAAGGACGCCGCGCGCTGGCAGAAAGTCGTGCGGGAAAGAAACCTGGTGCTGGAGTAGCGTCAGGGCCCGCGATCGGTGGCGCGCGGAACGATCTCGCCTTCGCACACGCCGAAGCCGATGCCGGCATAACCCTCGCGTTCGCAGCGGCCCCGCAGCGCGAGCACGTCGCCGTCTTCCAGGTATCCCCGCGACTCGCCGTTTTCCAGGCGTAGCGGCATGGTGCCGTTGGCGGTGCGCTCCAGCAGGCAGCCGCTATCGACGACATCCGCGCCCGATACCGTACCGCTGGATATCAGGTCGCCGGGCCGCAGATTGCAGCCATTGCTGGCGTGATGCGTCAGCATCTGGAACAGCGTCCAGTACTGGTCCGCGAAACCGGGCCTGGCGATCACTTCCGCCGCCCTGCCCTGGCGCCGCATCGCCGCAGTCGACAAGGACACTTGCAACTGGATGCGGATGGCGCCGTCGGCGGCATGGCTGGCGGACGTCAAGGCCGGGCTGATCGCCGGCTCGTCGGCCGCGCGCGCCGGCGGCGCGGTGCGAAACGGCGCCAGCGCCTCCAGCGTCACGACCCAGGGCGACACGCTGGTCATGAAGCTCTTCGCCAGGAAGGGCCCGAGCGGCAGAGCCTCCCAGCGCTGCATGTCGCGCGCCGACCAGTCATTGACCAGGCACAAGCCGTAGACCTGGCTCGCCGATTCGTCCAGCGCAACCGGCACGCCCAGCGCGTTGCCCGGACCGACGAAGCAAGCAATCTCGGCCTCGAAATCCAGCGCAGCGGACGGCCGATAGACAGCGCCCGCCGCGTCCGGCCCGGTCTGGCCGCTGGGCCGCACGCAATCGGTGCCGCTCACCACCAGGGACGACGCACGGCCGTGGTAGGCGATGGGCAGATGGCGGAAATTCGGCGCCAGTTCGCCGCCGGGACGCATGGCCCGCGCCGCGCGGGTGGCGTGATGGACGGACGTATAGAAATCGGTGAAATCGCCCACGGCCGCCGGCAGTTGCATGCGCGCGTCGGACATCGGCAGCAGGCATTCCCCCGCCCGTGCCGGGGTCGGGTTGCGCGTCGACAGAAGTTCGAAGACCGCGCGCCGCAACCGCGAGCTGGCCCCCTGTCCCAAGGCCATCAGGGCGTTCAGCCGGGGCTCGCGGATGGCGTTGGCGGTGGCATCGTCGACGTCCAGCAGCCCCCGGTCGCGCGTGGCCGCCAGGTCGAGCACGCAATCGCCGATCGCGACGCCGATGCGTGGCGCCGAGTTGTCCCGGGTCGCGTAGACCCCCAGGGGCAGGTTCTGCAACGGAAAATCCGTACCGGGCCGGTTCGCGCTGTCGACCCAGCTGCGGCGGTCGGGATCATGGGTCTGGTTCAGTTGCATGGCGGGCTCCCCGCCATCGGACGCCCCGGCGTCGATGGATGGCGGACGAGCAATGATAACACCGTTAACTTCAAAGCGGAACGCCGGCGCCTGACGTCGTCGGCCCGCTAGGAGGCGACGGCCGGCGGGCGGCCGGACTTGCCGTCCCGCGTGTAGAAATCCACGCCGCTCAAGGCGAACATGACCACCAGCATCGCCACGGCGACGATGCACACCATGCGCGGCACGGCATAAGGACTGGCCAGGTGCATGAAGAACACCCCGATCAGGATGGCCTTGATCGCGGCGATCAGGATATTGATCGCCATATTGGCGGGACCCAGCGGAATATAGGCGGTGGCCACGGTCAGCACGACGCACAACACCAGCGCCAGCCAGACCGCGGCCACCCGCCACATCCGTCGCCGCAGTTCCGCATCGATCGCGCGTTCCGTCACGATGCCCTCCCCGCCAGGTAAAGGATGGGAAACAGGAACACCCACACCACGTCGACGAAGTGCCAATACAGCGCCACGGTTTCCAGGCGGCGCATGACCGGGACGGCGGCCATGCTGCTGGCCTGGCGCGCGACGAGCAGCACCAGGCAGATGCCGATGGCCAGATGAATGGCATGCAGTCCCGTGGCGAAAAAGTACAGGAAGAAGAACAGGCGCCCGCCGTCCGCATCCGGCATGTCGGCCGGATGGAAAGACGCATCCGGCCACAGTCCTTCATGCACGTCCTTGCCGTACTCGTAGCCTTTGATGAGCAGGAAGGCGGCGCCCAGCGCGGCCGTGACCCACAACAGGCGGCGTGCCAGCCGCCCCGCGCCGCTGCGCTGGCATTCCGTGGCCAGGGCAATGGCGGCGCTGCTGCTCAGCAGGACGACGGTATTCAGCGTGCCGAGCAGCACGTCGGTGTGCCGGGCGGCCGAGGCGAACGCCTGCGGCATATGCAGCCGCCCGACGGCGTAGCCCAGGAAGACGGGACCGAAGAACATGAGTTCGGTCGCCAGGAATACCCACATCCCCAGCCGGGCCTGGTAGGCGCGCAGCGTATCCGGCGCATCCAGCGTGACGTCGTTCATCACGCGTCCCGTCCCGCATAGTCGTAGACGTCGTGCTCGCCGTTGGGCGGAGCGTCGAAGTTCTTCTTGGGCGGCGGCGACCGCGTCTGCCATTCCAGGCCGCTGGCCCCCCACGGATTCGCGCCGGCCGGGCGCCCGTGAAACCAGGACCACAACAGATAGCAGAATGGCAGCAGATAGCCGACCGCGAGCACCGCCGCGCCGGTGGAGGACAGGATATTCAACACCTGGAACTCGGGTGGATAGGTATGGTAACGGCGCGGCATGCCGTCGTAGCCCAGGATGTACTGCGGAAAGAACGTCAGGTTGAAGCCGACGAAGATGGTGATGGCGGCGATGCGCCCCAGGGTTTCGGGATACAGCCGCCCGCTGATCTTCGGCCACCAGAAATGCACGGCGCCCAGATAGGCCATGACGGCGCCCCCCACCATGATGTAGTGGAAATGGGCCACCACGAAATACGTATCGGTGACGTGTACATCGATGGCGAGCGTGGCCAGGAAGAGCCCTGTCAGGCCGCCCAGCATGAACAGGCCCACGAAACCCAGGGCATACAACATGGGCGCGCTGAAGGTGATCGTTCCCTTGTACAGGGTCGCCGTCCAGTTGAACACCTTGATGGCGGAAGGCACCGCGACCATGAAGCTCAGCAGCGAGAACGTCATGTTGGCATACACCGACTGTCCGCTGACGAACATATGGTGGCCCCACACCAGGAAGCCGATGACGGCGATGCTCAGGATGGCGTAGGCCATGCTGCGATAAGCGAAGATGCGCCGGCGCGTGAAACAGGGAATGATTTCGCTCACGACGCCCATCGCCGGCAACACCATGATGTAGACGGCCGGGTGCGAGTAGAACCAGAACAGGTGCTGGAACAGCAAGGGGTCCCCGCCCAGCTGCGGGTCGAAGAAGCCGATGCCGAACACGCGCTCCGCCGCCAGCAGCAGCAAGGTGATGGCGAGCACCGGCGTCGCCAGCACCAGGATGATGCTGGTGGCATAGTTGGCCCACACGAACAGGGGCATGCGGAACCAGCCCATGCCCGGCGCGCGCATGGTGTGGACGGTGACGATGATGTTCAGGCCCGTCAGGATGGACGAGAACCCGACGATGAACACCCCGAACAGCGTGACCACTACATTGCTGTGCGAGAACATCGTCGAAAACGGCGTGTAGAAGGTCCATCCGGTATCCACCCCACCCAGTACCAATGCGCCCAGCGTGAAGAGCCCGCCTACCGCATACAGATACCAGCTCAGCAGGTTCAACCGCGGGAAGGCGATGTCTTCCGCCCCCACCATGATGGGAACCAGGAAGTTGCCCAGCACCGATGGAATGGACGGGATCAGGAACATCCACACCATGATGACGCCATGCGCGGTGAACAGCTTGTTGTAGGTATCCGCGCTGACCAGGTCGGCCTGGGGCGTCACCAGTTCCAGGCGTATCAGGGCCGCCGCGGCGCCGCCCAGGGCGAAAAAGGCGGTGATGCTGATGGCGTACAGGATCGCCACGCGCTTGTGGTCGTCGGTCAGCAGCCAGGAACGCAGGCTGTAGCCGTCGGTCAGGTAATTGCGCGGGGCGGGCGCAGATCCGCGCGGCGCGGCGCGCGCGGCGGCGCCCGGCGTGGGGGAAGTCGTGGATTCGCTCATCGCGTCTGTGCCTCTTTGGGACGATCGGACTTCAGGTACGCGACCAGCGCCATGAGATCCGGTTCGCTGAACTGGCCGGCGAAGGATGGCATGATGGGCGCGTAGCCCGCCACGACGTCCTTGCGCGGCTCGACGATGGAATCGCGGATGTAGTTTTCATCGGCGACCACCATCCGGCCGTCCTGCAGGAAGACGCGGCGGCTGAAGAGGTGGTCCAGGTCCGGCGCGTGGACGGTGGAGCGTGCATCGTGGCAGCCGGCGCAGCCATGTTCACGGAACAGCTGGTAGCCGCGCTGGATCAGGCCCGGGCCATCCTTGCCGCGCGCCAGCCATTGCGAAAACTGTTCGGGCGGCATGGCGACGATCCCGCCGCCCATCGTCGCGTGATCGGTACCGCAGAATTCGGCGCACAGCAGATGGTAGGTACCCGCGCGCGTGGCGGTGAACCAGATGCTGGTGTAGCGGCCCGGCAGCACGTCCTGCTTGATGCGGAACTCGGGCACATAAAAGCTATGGATGACGTCCTGCGAACTCATCAGCAGCCGCACCGGCTGGCCCACCGGAACGTGCAATTCATCGATCTCGCGCGCGCCGTTGGCGTGCTGTATTTGCCAGACCCATTGCTTGGCGACCACGTACACCGGCATGGCGTCGGCCGGCGGCCGCGTCAGGGTGGCATAGTCGTAGGCGCCCCACGCGAACAGGCCGATAAAGGCCAGCAGCGGCGCGATCGTCCAGGTCCATTCCAGCCCGTTGGCATGGTCGGGGGCGTTATCGCGGCGCGCGCTGGAACCCTTGCGGTAGCGGATGCAGAACACGACGGCCACGACGGTGATCAGCAGCGCCATCAAGGTCGAGACGCCCAGCAGCGTGAAGAACAAGGCATCCGTGCGCCCGGCGATGGAGGACGCCTCCGTGGGCATCAAGGCGACGCCCGCGCCGTGGTAAAGCGGCGGCGTGCCGTTCATGCGTGGGGCCTCCGGACGTTGCGGCGGCGCAGCCAGAGCAAGCCGGCGAGCAAGGCGGCCAGCGCGCCCAGGCCAGCCGCACGCGCCATCGCCATCGCGGCGACGCTGTAGCGGCCCGTGGCCGGATCGTAGTGGGAACACAGGAGCACCAGTTGGTCGGCCAGGCCCCCGACCTTGCCGCCGGCCGCCTCCACCAGCGCCAGCCGCACGTCTCGCGCACTGAAGTCCAGCCCCAGGAAATAGCGCGAGATTCGTCCGCCAGGCGTCAGGATGACGAAGCCCGCCGGATGATAGAACTGGCCGGTATCCGCATCACGCCGATAAGGAAAGCCGACGGCGTCGGCCAGCGCCGCGATGGCCGGCGGCGATGCGGTCAGCAGATGAAGAGCCGGCGTGCCGCCAGCCGCGCCGGCATCCATCAGGCCACGGTAATACCCATACTTGCGCGCCGCGTCCGCCGGCGTTTCGCTGGGATCGATGCTGACCGAGACGACGGTGAACGGCACGCCAATGCCCCGCACGCGCTCCAGGACGGCGTCCATCAGCGTCGAACACAACATCGGGCAATGGTAGTAGCCCAGCACCAGGATGACGGGCCACTTGCCCAGGTAGTCGGCCATGTCCACGGCGCGCCCTTCCTGGTCGCGCAGGCCCTGGACGAGCGGGATCGCGCGGCCCGGATGCTGCTGAAAAGCCAGCGCCGTCGCATCCGGGGGCGCTCCGGCGGCGGCCGGCCGGGTCAGGCACAGCGCCGCGCACAGCCCCAGGGAACATGCAAGACCGAGCGCACGAAATGGCGTCATGGGCGAGCTCCTTCCGCCACTGCCCGCATGGCTTCCTCGACGGGGATGCGCGCGATACCGGCGCCGCGATCGATCCACGCATAGCTGTCCGTCAACGTGCGCTTGCCCTCCAGGTATTGCGCCATACTGGCCTGCGGGCGCGTTTCCAGCATGGGGCCGGCGATCCAGCCTCGGGGCGAGCCCGCGCTGCCTGGATGGCGGTTCTCGTCCCATCGCGATGCCAGCAGCATGGCCGCCGTCACGGCCAGCACCAGCACCGCGAGCCCGGCCAGGCCGATGCGAACGACACGCCGCACGTCGATGCCATCACGCAAGGCCTCACGCATGGGCTTGCTCCCGCGCGTCCGGCGCCGCGCCATGGATCACGGTGGGAAACAGCACGGCCGCGGCGCGGACGATCAGGCCCATGCCGGCGATCAGAAGCAACAGCATCCACGCCGCATGCCAGCTGACCGGGCCGTCTGGCGGATGCCCTTTCGATGCCGCCCCTGCCGAAGGGAATACCCACCACACGGTTTCGCAGGCGGAGGCGGCCAGCAGCAAGGCCGCCAGCGCGCGCAGGCACACCGCCGATCGCTTGAACGTGCGAAACAGCAGGACGACCAGAGGCACCGCGAAACCGAAGACGGCCAGCAGAATGGCCATCCAGGCCCACCCACCCTGGCGCGCCACGTACCAGGAGATTTCCGCGGGCAGGTTTTCCGCCCAGATGATCTGGAACTGCGTGAAGGCCAGATAGGTCCACGTCAATACATACATCATCAGCAGGTTGCCCAGGTCGCCGCGCAAGGGCGCCGGCGCGTGCCGCGCGCCCGCCCATGCGCCGGCCGCCATCGCCGCCTTGAGCTGCGCCACCAGGACGACGAAGCCGAACGCCGTCGAATACCACGCCGGCGTGAGCGACATCAACAGGTCCACGGCGACCAGGCTGATGGTGAATGCATATGCGATCAGGCCCGCGGCGGCATAACCCTGCCGTCGGGACGACTTGCTACCCGCGCCATCGACCCGCGCCAGCACGCTCCATAGCACGACGCAGGCAATGACGCGCAAGGCCATGCCCGGCGAGCTGAACCACAGTTGCCGGAACGCTGGCTCCTTGGCCGTGTCCACCCAGTCCGCTCGCGCCCAGGGGTACAGCGGCTGCTGCCAGACCAGCACGGGCAGCACCAGCAGGCCCACCGCGGGCAAGGCGGCGCGCAGGGCGTTCAACGCCGCGCCAACCGGGGCGATCCAGTTGCCGCCGGTCAGGCGGTGCAGCCACAAGGTCGCCTGCGCGCCCAGCGCCAGGCCGGCCCAGAACCACCACGCGGCCAGCCACGCCGCCAGGAAGCCGCGCGCATCCAGCAAGGCCCCAAGGGCCGCCACCGCCAGCAGCACGGCGCCCGCCGCCAGCGGCGCCACGCCTTGTCGCTTGATCGACTGCATGTGTGGAATGCGCGGATATCGTCGGTTCATTGAGAGCCCCCTGCCCTTGCGTTACGACCACCCGCGCCGGACGCGCTCCCGCCCGGAGTTCCCGGTTCGCTGCCGGCATCGCCGGCCCGGCCGCCGGGCGACCCGCCCGGCGCCGTCGCGGCGAGGCCGGCTTGCGCGCGTTGCCGCACGTCGGCCGGCAGGTCCGCCACGGCGGCATGCTGGCTGAGCTGCAAGGCGCGCACGAAGGCGACGATGGCCCAGCGATCCTCCGGGCGTATGCGATTACCGTAGGACGCCATGACGCCATAACCATTGCTGATGACGTCGTAGATGTGCCGGTCAGGCACCTGACGCAAGCGGTCGCTGTGATACGTGGGTGGCGCCGGAAATCCGCGCTCGACGATACGGCCATCGCCGTCGCCGGCCGGACTGTGGCACGGCAGGCAGTACACGCCGTACAGCGTCTGCCCCTGCTTGAGCATCGCCGGCGTGACCGGCGCGGGCATCGCGTCGGCCACCTGCGCCCGCGCGTCGCGGGCCACCT
Organism: Bordetella genomosp. 8; assembly: GCF_002119685.1. NCBI lineage: Bacteria > Pseudomonadati > Pseudomonadota > Betaproteobacteria > Burkholderiales > Alcaligenaceae > Bordetella > Bordetella genomosp. 8. Next base: position 3,273,117 of record NZ_CP021108.1, read on the forward strand.
GTTCGGTGCCTTCCCGCCCGCTGGACGTCTCGGCGAGGCTGCCCCGCGCGTAGGGCTCCGTACCGGCCGGCGGCGTGCGCGACATGGCGCCGTCCGGAAACAGCGGGCTGGCGCGATACGGCTTGCCGCGCGGCTGGTCGTACATGTTCTGGGCGGCGCGTTCGCAGCCCGCCAGCCCCACCACGAGCAAAGCTGCCGCCAGGCCGCCTCGCAGGACGACGCGCGGTCCATTCCGAAAGCCTGCGCCGCACCTCATGCCGGCACCTCCCGGATGGCGATGGGATCCGACTCCCGCAGGATCGCCCAGGCCCGGCCGTAGATCGGATCGTCCTCCGTGCATGCGTCGGGCAGCCGCACGCATAGAAAGAACCGGTCCCGGCTGGCCAGGTCGAAGTCCGGCGTCGCGAAGACGGGATGATGCAGGCGCGGCAGGCCGTTGGCCCAGAGCATCGCCACGACGGCGCAGATCGCCGCGCAGAGGATCGTCAATTCGAAGCTCACGGGGATGAACAGCGGCCAGCTGTGCAGCGGCCGCCCGCCCACGTTGATCGGATAGGACTGGGTGGCGGCATACCATTGCATGAAGTATCCGCCTGTCCCGCCAACGATCCCGCCGGCCAGCGTGGCGCAGGGGACGGCGCGGCTGCCAGCGTAGCCTACGGCCTCCGGCAGATCCGGCACCGGGAAAGGTGCGTAGGCGTCCACTTGCGGAAAGCCCCGCGCGCGCACTTCGCGCGCCGCCGCCACCAGGGCATCGGGCTGGCGAAACTCCGCCATCAGGCCGTACAACCGCGCTTTCATGGGGAGGGCCTCCCGACGGATGGCGGGCGCGCCGCCGTCCCATCATTGCCGCCTTGATCCGCGGCGGCGGCGCCGTGTTCCTCGTATTCCATCTCACGCACCTCCGCCATGGATATCATGGGCAGGAAGCGCAGGAACAGCAGGAACAGCCAGGCGAACATACCCATGGAACTGAACAGGAAAATCCAGTCCCAGGCGGTGGGCACGAACAAGCCCCAGGAGGAAGGCAGGAAATCCCGATGCGTGCTCTGCACGACGATCAGGAAACGCTCCATCCACATGCCGAGGTTGATGACGATGCTGATGACGAACAGCCATGTCGCGCTGTGCCGCACGCGCCGGCTCCACATGAGCTGCGGGATCAGGACGTTGCAGACGATGATGGCCCAGTACACCGCCGCGTATGCGCCGGTCCAGCGATCCACGGTCATCGCGATCTCGAATTCGTCGCCGCCATAGAAGGCCATGAAGGCCTCCGAGACGTAGCCGTAGGCCACCATGGCGCCCGTGGCCAGCAGCACGCGGGCCGCCAGCGCCAGGTGGCGGTCGGTGATCAGGTCGTGCAGGCGGAAGAAATGCCGCAGCGGGATCGCCAGCGTCAGCACCATCGCGAACCCGGAGTACAGCGCGCCCGCGACGAAATACGGGGGAAAGATGGTGGAGTGATAGCCGGGCGTATTGCCGATGGCGAAGTCCAGCGACACGATCGTATGCACCGACACCACCAGCGGCGTGGCGAGGCCGGCCAGCAGCAGATAGGCGCTTTCGTAGCGCGCCCAGTGGCGCGCGTCGCCGCGCCAGCCCAGCGCGAACAGGCCGTAGGCGATCTGCTTGCCGCGCGTGCGGGCACGGTCCCGCAAGGTGGCCAGGTCCGGCAGCAGGCCCACGTACCAGAACATCAGCGACACCAGCAGATAGGTGCTGATGGCGAAGATGTCCCACACCAGCGGGCTGCGCCATTGCGGCCATAGCTCCATGCGATTGGGATAAGGCAGCAACCAGTAGGCGAACCAGGGCCGCCCCAGGTGCAGGATGGGAAACAGGCCGGCGATGCTCGCCGCGAACAGCGTCATGGCCTCGGCGAATCGATTGATGGACGTGCGCCACTGCTGGCGCAGCAACAGCAACACCGCGGAGATGAACGTGCCGGCATGGCCTATCCCTATCCACCACACGAAGTTGCCCAGGGCATAGCCCCAGGCGACCGGGATGTTCACTCCCCACAATCCCACGCCCACGGTGAACAGCCATGCGCTGGCGCCCAGGAAAACCAGGGTGGCGGCGAAGGTTGCCAGGAACATGGCGCGCCAGCGCCAGTGCCGCCGCCAGCCGCCGCGCGCGCCCATGGGGCCCGCGCGACGCCGGGCCAGCACGATGCCAGAGATGCGGTCGGTGATGCTGCCGTAGGTATCAGGCATCATCCGTCTCCAGCTCGGCATCGGGATCGCGCCGCCGCGCCAGGTAGCGCGTGCGTGGCTGGGTGTTCAGTTCCTCCAGCAGCGCATAGGCGCGTGGCGAGCGGCGCGACGCATTGACACGGCTGGCCGGGTCGTTCAGGTTGCCGAAGACGATGGCCTGGGCGGGACAGACGGCCTCGCAGGCGGTCACGACTTCACCATCGCGCAGCGTGCGGTCTTCCTTCTGCGCCTGGATCCGGGCGCGGCTGATGCGCTGGACGCAATAGGTGCACTTCTCCATTACACCGCGCTGGCGCACCGTGACGTCCGGATTCTGGTGCGCGGCCGACGCTTCCGATCGATCGGAATACTGGAAAAAATTGAAGCGGCGCACCTTGTACGGGCAATTGTTGGAGCAGAAGCGCGTGCCCACGCAGCGGTTGTAGACCTGCGCGTTCAATCCCTCGGAATCATGCACCGTGGCGCCTACCGGGCACACCGGTTCGCATGGCGCTTTTTCGCAGTGCATGCAAGGCACGGGCTGGAACAGGGTTTCCTTGTCCTGCAAGTAGACGTCGACGCGTATCCAGTGCATCTCGCGTCCCCTGCGCACTTCTTCCGCACCGACCACCGGGATATTGTTCTCAGCCTGGCAGGCGACCGTGCAGGCATTGCAGCCTATGCATTTGTCCAGGTCGATCGTCATCGCCCAGGCATAGTCGGGATACTCGACCTCCGGATAGAGCGAAGGCCGGGGTTCTTCGGCCCGGTGCGGCGGCGACCGCAGGTCTTCCACGCGCACGATGTCGCGGCCATGCATGGACAGTTCGGTCTGCACCGAGGCGAAGCGGTGCGTGCGTCCGGTGCGCGCCAGGGTCACGGGCACCGTGGGCAGAGGCGCTCCCTCATCGGAAAGGGCCTGCAGCCCGTACGCATCGAAGCCGACACCGTCGCCGACGCGTCCCGCCTGGCGGCGTCCGTAGCCCAGGTGCAGGGTCAGCACGTCCGGCGCGTGTCCCGGCAGCACGTGGACCGGGCCTTCCAGCGTGGCGCCATGCGACGCCGTCAGCGTGACCACGTCGCCGGAAACCACGCCGTGCGCGCGCGCGGTTGCGGGGCACATATGGACGGCGTTGTCCCAGGTCAGCCGGGTCAAGGGCCGGGGCAGCTCCTGCAACCAGGCATTGTTGGCGAGCGCGCCGCCGCCCAGGTAGGGATCCGGCAGGAACTGCGCCACCAGCGCGTGCGGTGCGTCCGGTGCCTCCGGTGTGCTCGGCGTGCTCGGCGTGTTCGGCGTGTTCGCCGTCTCCACCGAGTCCGGCGCATGCCTGGCGACGCCCAAGCCATGCGGCATGGCGGCACCGCCGGTCATGCCCGGGCCGCGCGGCGGCGCCGCCTCATGGTCCTGGTCCACATAGCCCCGGCGCAGCGCCTGGCGCCAACGTGTGTCGAAGTCCGCCTGCCCCCAACGCGCCCGCCACGTCTCCCGCACGGCATCGTGCGCGCCGGACTCGCTGCCATCCACCAGCAGCTGCAGCAACACGTGCGGCGACACCCCCTGATGCAGCGGCGCGATCATCGGCTGCATGATCGTCGGCGTCCCATCCCAGGCCAGCGCGTCGCTCCAGCTTTCCAGCTCGTGCGCGCGCGGCACATGCCAGGCGCACGCTCGCGCCGTCTCGTCGCGATACAGCCCCATGTGCAGCGACAAGGGCACATGTCGCAGCGCATCGGCGAAGGCTTTCCGATCTGGAAAGTCATGCGCGGGGTTCGTGTCGACGATCAGCAACGTATCGACACGGCCTTCCCGCATGTCGGCGATCAAGGAACCGATGCCCGGCACGGACCGCACGGCCACTGGCATGACGGTCCGGCCGATCGCCCCCAGATGCGCGTTGATGGCCCACGCCACGGCATGGTCCTCCGGCGACAGCACGCACCCTGGCACGACGGCCACGGATCCGGCATGCGCCCGCAATTCCGCGCCCAGCCTGGCCTCCCATGCACTGCCGCCCTTCCCCGCGGGCATCGCGCCCGGCACGTCCAGGGCATGCGCCAGCCGGCGCAGCAAGGCGCCCATCGCAGCCGGCGTCATCGCCCACCGCTGGTCCGCCATGGCCCCCGTCAGGCCGGGCATGGATTCCAAGGCATACAGCCTGAGTCGCTGCGCCGCGCCGTCCGCCCCAGGGACGTCGCCGCGTCCGCGGGCGAAATCGCGTGCATAGCGGACGCCGGCGGGCGTGTCGATGAACAGATCCGCGCCCAGCGACACCACGACGCGGGCCCGGTCCAGGCGATATGCGGCCCGCGCCGGATAGCCCAGGGCGCGTCGCGCGCCCTCCTCCGCGGCCGCGTCATGCGTGGGATCGTGGCGATGCCGCCGCATGCGCGGAAAGCGGGACGCGACGGCATCCAGCTGGCGCTCCAGCGTCGGCGACGTGGTGCTCGCCGTCAGTATGCGCAAGCCCGCGCCACCGTCGGCCACGGATCGCGCAAGACTGTCGATCAACGTATCCCTGGCCGCCGGCCAATCGGCGATGGCGTCGCCGCGCATCACGCTGCGAGAGCGATCCGGGTCCCACAACTGCAGGATGGCGGCCTGCGCGCAGCCATCGGTCGCGCCGCCGCTCATGGGATGCCCAGGATTGCCTTCGATCTTGGTCGGCCGGCCCATGTGCGTTTCCACCAGCACCGGCAACGCGACACCCATGCGCGTCACCGCGCTGGCATAGAACACGGGCTCATCGCCCGGCCCGCCTTCCGGCATGTGCGCATAGGGCACGATGGCTTCGGACGGTGGCCCGCTGCAGCCCGCCGCCGCCAGGGCGCTGGACGCCGCCATCCACTTGAGCAGGTCGCGGCGCCTGGGATCGTCGGGCCCGTCGGCTGGCGGGGCTGCGTCGGAAGGACCGGCGTGGGGCGCCTTCGCGGCCGAGGGCTCGGCATCGATGCGCGCAATGTGGATGATGCGGTCGATGTCCATGGTCAGCGGTGGCAGGTCGTGCAACTGGTCAATCTTTCCTCGCTTTCGAAATGAAAGATGCGCCGCAGCGAAGCGACGTCGTCTTCCGAAAGCGCGGGCGGGTCACGCATGACGAAAACCTGGTCGGGCGGCCCGACTCTTTTGTCCGGTGCGCGGTGGCAATCCAGGCACCATTGCATTTCCAGGGGCTGGTTGCGCACGAGCTGCGGCATCTGGTCGACGCGGCCATGGCAGGTCACGCAGGCCACGCCCTTGGCGACGTGCACGCTGTGGTCGAAGTACACGAAATCCGGCAGGTCGTACACCCGATTCCAATGTATGGGTACGCCCGTGGCCGCGCTGGCGTGCAGCGGCGCCAGCACCGGTGCGTCCTTGAACAGCACCGAGTGACACGTCAGGCAGATTTCAGCCGATGGCATGCCGGCGGACGCCGACGTCTGCACGGACACATGGCAATATCGACAATCGATGCCGTCGTCGCCCACATGATGCTTGTGGCTGAACGGTATTGGCTGCGCCACGGACACGCCCGCGGCGACCGGCGCGTTCATCTGCCACACAACGACGGCGATGGTGACGGCCAGCAGCACGGCCGTCGCTATCAGGACGAGCTTGACGCAAAGGACCGCGGCTTTATCGAATACCTGACTCATCGCCCATACGTCTGCCGGCTGCATCCAAAAACGCGGAAAATTCCGCGCGCTGCCAGCAAACACCATGCCCCGTAAGGGCATGTTTTTATTCAGGTTTCAGTCAGGGCGCGAGCAGCGCCTGTCCGCGGCTGCAGCGGCTGTCTCGAACGACGCGCCGGCCGCGGTCGCGCCTAGCGCAGCAATCCTCGCCGCGCCAGGTTGGCGTACAGCGCGCGCACGCCGAACGTCCAGGGTGGGATCTCAGTGCATTTCTCAACGGTGTTGAGCAGCTTGCCCAGGCCGGGGGATGCAATCGTGACGCGATCCCCCGACTTGTGGGTGAAGCCGCTGCCCGGGGTGCCCCGATCCTGGATGGGAGAAAACATGGTACCCAGGAACAGCATCAGGCCATCCGGATACTGGTGATGCCGGCCGTAGGTCTGCGCCACGAGTTCCAGGGGATCGCGGCTGATCTCGCGCATGTGGCTGACGCCGTTCAGCACGAAGCCGTCGTCGCGCCCTTCGATCAGCAGCGACACGCTGTCGTCGCGCACGTCGTCGATGCCATAGTGCGCATCGAACAGCCGGATGAACGGCCCGATGGCGCAGGACCCGTTGTTGTCCTTGGCCTTGCCCAGCAGCAAGGCGCTGCGGCCTTCGATGTCGCGCAGGTTGACGTCGTTGCCCAGCGCCGCGCCCACGGTTTCGCCGCGGCTGTTCACCGCCAGCACGATTTCCGGTTCGGGATTGTTCCACTCGGAGGCCGGCAGCAACCCGACTTCGGCGCCAAAACCCACCGCCGACATGGGCTGCGATTTGGAAAACACTTCGGCGTCGACGCCGATACCGACTTCCATGTACTGCGACCAGGCCCCCTTGGCGATCAAGGTTTCCTTCAGGCGCAGCGCCCCTTCCGAGCCGGGCTTGATGGCGCGCAGGTCGGTGCCCAGGGTTTCCTGCAGGTTCGCGCGCATGGCCTGCGCGGCGCCCGGGTCGCCGCCCGCGCGCTCTTCGATCAGCCGTTCCAGCAGGCTGACCGCGAAGGTGACGCCGCAGGCCTTGATCGCCTGCACGTCGCAGGGCGCCAGCAAGGTCATGGCCGACGGCGACGCGGCGGCGTCCCCGCCGCCGTGGCGGATGCTGGCCTGCAGCAACGGGCCGACCGGCCCCAGGGATTCGCCGGGCGCCGAGCGGGCGACGTCGGCCGGATCCGGATGATCCAGCAGGTCGGCCATGGTGGGCACCGTCGCCGTGATATCGAATACCAGCCCGTTGCGCACGGCCACGATGCTGGGGCCGTCGATCGGCGCGGGGCGCCAGACCCTGCCCACCAGGGTGGCACGGGCCGCATCATGCGGCAGGAAGTCCTGGCTGTTTTCGCTGGTCATATTGGTTTTTCTCCTCCTGACATAAGTCGCCGAAGCTTATCGGCTAGGGTGCCTGGATGTCCATGGAGGATCCCACCGCGCGAAAGCATAATGCGGTCGTAATGCAGAGCAGGCATCTGCAATAGTATGCAATCAAGTACAATCTCAATTTGTAAACGGTCGCCCACATGCCCCGTCTAGAACCGTAATTTGTAGTTTCACTGTGAGCTGTTTAGTGTCGATTCGGCAGCAATTTGTTGTGAATTGCGGCACTGGTCGGTGACAAATTACGGATCAGGCGACCCGCCTTCATACCGATCCAGGGCGCCGGCAGCCGCGAGACCAGCCAAACAAGGCGAACTGGCGCGGCGCGTATCCACCGCCTGGAGACAGCCATGAAGCCCGTGCGCAAAGCCGCGATCGTCCTGGTCGCCTGCCTCTATTCCGCCGTTCCGGCCGCGAGCTTCGCCGCCGTCTACACCAACGGTACCGCCACGGCGAATTTCGCGGTCACGCTGACCATCGCGGCGAATTGCACCATTGCAGCGACGCCCTTGAATTTCGGCTCCACCGGCGTGCTGGCTGCCGCGGTCAACCAGACCACCACGCTCAGCGTCACCTGTACCAACACCACGCCCTACAACATCGGCCTCGATGCCGGCACGGTGACCGGATCCTCGGTGGCTGCCCGCCTGCTGGCCGGCACCCGGACCGGCAATACCGCCACCACGGTGGGCTTTCAGCTGTACCAGAATGCCGGGCGCACGACGGTCTGGGGCAATACGCAAAGCACCGACACGGTGGCCGGCACAGGGACTGGAACGGCGCAGACGCTGACCGTCTATGGCCAGGTGCCGGCGCAGGCAACGCCGGCGCCGGATACCTACCAGACGACAGTGACCGCGACGGTGTACTTCTAGGCCGCCCCGCGATGCGGCCCATGTCCGGTTTCGCTTCCGACGGTTTTTCCGCCACCCGTCCGACCACCCTGCGCTCGCGAACGAACTGGCCACGGATCGCCTGCATGATGCTGGCTTGCCTGCTGCCGGCAGCCATACCGGTCCGCGCGGCGAACCTGCAGATATCGCCCATCACGGTCAGCCTGGGACCGGACGAGACGGCCACCGCGCTCACGCTCGTCAATGAAGGCGACCAGCCGCTGTACGGGCAGGTACGGGCTTTCGACTGGGACCAGGCCGACGGGGAGGACGTGCTCACGCCGGCGCGCGACCTGATCGCCAGCCCCCCGCTGATCGAAATCGCGCCTCGCGCTCAGCAGATCATCCGGCTGTTGCGCACCGCGACGGGGCCGGTCGCCTCGGAACACTCGTATCGCGTGCTGGTCGACGAAATAGCGCCGCCGGACCAGGCGCAGGCCAGCGGCGTCACGGTCCGGCTGCGCTACTCGATTCCGGTCTTCGTCGGCAGCACCGCCGACGGGCAGCCGGCGCTGACGTGGTCGCTGCGCAAGCAGGCCGGCGGATGGTCGCTCGAGGCCGTCAATAGCGGCACGCGGCGGGCACAGATCAGCGCGGTGCAATTGCGCAGCGGCGGCCGCACGTACGACATCAACAATGGTTTGCTGGGCTATGCATTGGCTGGGCGAGCGCGCCGCTGGAACCTGCCGCTGGATGGCGGCGCCGCACTCTCCAGCCCCGTGCAGTTGCGCGCGCGCGTCAATGCCAACCCGGTGGAAGCCAGCGTAAACACAACATCCGCGCGCTGACGTGTCGGCCCGGCTCCTGCCCGCGCCCAGCTTACGCGTCGCCGCGCGCTGGTCGTCGGGCCGATGGCTGCCCTGCCTTCTGGGCATCATCTGCCTGATGCCATGCATCCCGGCGAGCGCCCAATCGCCGTCCTCGCCGGCGGCACACGAGGTCTATCTTTCCGTGAATATCAACGGCCAGGCCACCACGCTCATATCGCGTTTTCGCGAGCTGAACGGCCGCCTGTTCATCAGTCCGGAGGACCTGGGCAGCCTGGGCCTGCTGACCGGCTCGGCGACGGCGCCGCGCGACCGCGACATCGCGCTGGACGCGATCGCGGGACTGCGCTATCGGTACAACCCGGGACAACAGACCGTGGACATCCAGGCCCCGAATAGCCTGCTGAAGGCCTACAGCCTGGACACTCGCGGACTGGAGCCCGCCGCGCCGGCGGCGTCCGGCCGCGGGCTGCTGCTCAACTACGACGCCTACGGCCAGACCGGCACCAACGACAGTCTGGCTGTGTGGAGCGAAGAGCGCTACTTCGACCCGCGCGGCGTCCTGAGCAACACGGGCATCGCCTACCTGTACGGCCCGTATCGCGACTACGTCCGCTACGACACCTCGTGGTCCCATTCGGACCCGGCCACGCTGCGCACCACCCAGCTCGGCGACACCATATCGTCATCGTTACCCTGGTCTCGCTCGGTGCGCATGGGCGGCCTGCAGTGGAGGCGGAATTTCGGCCTGCGGCCCGACCTGGTCACCTTCCCGCTGCCCGCGCTGAGCGGCACGGCCGTGGTGCCTTCGGCCATCGACGTCTACATCAACAACGTCCGCCAGTATTCCGGCAACGTGCCAGGCGGCCCCTTCGTGGTGAACAACGTGCCGGGCATCACCGGGGCCGGCGTGGCCAGCATCGTCACCCGCGACGCCCTGGGTCGTCCGGTATCGACATCGCTGCCGATCTACATCGATTCGCGCCTGTTGGCGCAAGGCCTGTCCAGCTATTCCGCGGAAGCAGGATTCCTGCGCCGCGATTACGGCCTGCGTTCCTTCGACTACGACAGCTCGCCAGCGGGTAGCCTGTCGGGACGCTACGGCGTGAGCGATGCATTGACCGTCGAAGGCCACGCCGAAACGACGCCAGGCGTGTACAACGCCGGCGCGGGTGCATTGATCCGCCTGGGCACGGACGGGGTGGTGGATGGTTCGCTTTCCGTCAGCGCGGGCCGCCAGGACGGCGCACAGGCCGGCATAGGCTACCAGTACATCCGGCCGGATTTTTCCTTCGACATCCGCACGCTGCGCAAGATCGGGAATTACGGCGACCTCGCGTCCAGCGACGGCACGCCCACGCCCGACGTCGATGACCGCATCACGTTCTCGATCCCGATCGGCAAGCGGCAGACGGTTTCGCTGAGTTATATCGGCCTGGGCTATCCCGGCGTGAGCAAGTCCGACATAGGATCGATCTCGTATGCGGTGAACCTGGGCAACCAGGTCACGTTCAATGTGAACGCCTTCCAGGATTTCAGCGACTCCACGAATACGGGCGTATTCCTGAGCCTGAGCATCGGCTTGGGCGACAACACGGTGGCCAGCCTGAATGCCGGCGAACAGAACGGCCGTTCGACCTATACCGCCGGCGCCGTGCGCACGCCCGACTACGGCGGCGGCTGGGGCTGGGGCGCGCAAGCCGGCAGTACCGGCGCCATCGATTACCAGCAAGGCTGGGCGCAATATCTGGGCCGCTACGGACAGGTCACGGCGACCGCGCAAAACCTGGACGGCCGCAGCGATGCATCGCTGGACCTGAACGGCGGGATCGTCCTGATGGGCGGCCATGTGGAGGCATCGCGCCAGATCTATGACGGCTTCGCGCTCGTTTCCACCGATGGCATCGGCGGCGTACCCGTCTTGAGCCAGAACCGCGTGATCGGCGCCACCGGCAGCGACGGCTACCTGCTGGTGCCCAATCTCAATGCCTATCAGAACAACCAGATCGCCATCGACAGCCTCAAGCTGCCGCCCGACACACGCGTGGAAGCCACCGAAATGGACGTGGTGCCCCAGGCGTATTCGGGCGTCACCGCCAGATTCGCGCTGAGCCGCTATGCGGCCGCGTCCATCGTGCTGCGTGATCAGGACGGCAAGGCGCTACCGGTCGGCACGCGCGTGCATCACGAGCCGAGCGGCAAGGACACCATCGTAGGTTATGACGGCATCACCTTCGTCGACCACCTGCGAGCCGACAACCGCCTGCGGCTACAAGGCAGGCAATTCCAATGCGACGTGGATTTCACGTACCGCCGCCCTGCCGATGGCTCGCTGCCCACCATCGGCCCGCTGACCTGCGTCCGGCGTCCGAGGGTGTCGCCATGAGCCGCCTGGCCTTCCTGCTAAGCGCAATCGTGGCGCTCTACATATGGAGCACGCCGGCCGACGCGCAGACGTGCTCGGCAGCGATGACGCCCATCACGTTTCCGGCCGTCAGCCCCATACGCGGCGCGCCTGTCAGCACCACCGCCACCCTCACGGTGACGTGCAACTGGACCGTGGTGAGCCTGGTCCCCAACGCGCTGGTATGCGTCAACCTGGGCACCGGCAGCGCATCGATCAGCCAGAATCCGCGCACCTTGGGCAATGGCGGCAATCGCCTGCAATACCGCGTGGCAGGCAACACCGCCTATAGTCCACTGTGGGGCTCGACGGCGACTTCCACGACGCCGATCTCGGTGACGCTCGCCAAGCCGGCGCTGGGTACCAGCGCCTCGGCGAACGTGACGGTGAACGCGCAGGTGTTGGGCAACCAGTTCACGGTGCCCACCGTGAACAACGCCACCACCGCCTACACCGAGAGCTTCGGCGGCGTGGCGACGGTGAACTACGGTTATTACCTGCTGGGCGCGCCGACTTGCGCGTCCCTGGCCGCGGGCGGCACGTTCACCCCGACGATCACCGCCAACGTCATCAACGACTGCACGATATCCGCCACGCCGATGAATTTCGGCACGCAAGGTCTCCTGAACCGGCAAGTCGACGCGGTCAGCACGCTCAACGTGCAATGCACGAACAGCGATGCGTACCGGATCGCCTTGAACGGCGGCTACAACGGCACGGTCACCAACCGCCGCATGCTGCGAGCGGGCGGCACGCAGACGGTGGGCTATCAGCTCTACACGGACAGCAGCCGTTCGATTCCGTGGGGTGACGGGACGGCGGGCACGGCCATGTTCGAAAACACCGGTACGGGCGCGAGCCAATCCGTGACGGTGTACGGACGCGTCCAGGCGCAGACGGATCCGGTGCCGGGCGCCTATGCGGATACCGTCACCGCCACCGTGTACTTCTGAAGCGGGCGCCGCCGGTCAGAACGTGACAACCCAGAATTGTCGCCTGGCGTTCGGAATGGCGGGCGCCGGGCCGCTTTCGCTTCCGGTATCCGCGGCGGCGATCACGGGCGCATCGTCGACGAGCAGGACGTTCGCGGGCTCACCGTGCAGGCAGGAAACGCTGGGCGTCGCCGCGGCGGAAAACTCGGCCGCGCTGCGCACGTTGCACTGGGTCGATATGGTGAATTGCACCGACATGCTCGCCAACGTGGTCGCACCGGCGCCGACCAGCACGCCCGCGCCGAGGCCGAACAGGAAGATGCCCGCGGCGAGGCGGCGCGCGAGGAACTGCATCAGGGCGGACATGGGGCGGGGGTAGCTGCGCTGTTTGCTGGGCGGGCCGCCATTATCTCAGAATACTTCTGTTACATGTTGCCGTGACAGATGCGTGTCGGTCGGCGCCCGCTAGGCCATCAGGTCCAACGCGTCGTCGCGCGCGTCGACCACGGTCAATATGGACAGGAAGCCGCTGATGTCGAAAACCTCGCGCACGTGCGGCTGGATGCTGCACAGCGCCAGCGCCCCGCCCTTCTGCTTCAGCCGCTTGGCGGCCAGCAGCATGACGCGCAGGCCGGCGCTGGAGATGTAATCCAGGCTGGACAGGTCCAGCACCACCTTGTTTTCGCCGTTGTCGATCTGGCGCAGCAACTCCGATTCGACCGACGCGGCGTTGGCGCTATTGAGCTGGCCCTGCGGCGACACCACGAGCGCGGGACCGACCTTTTCGATTGCGAGAGTCATGGGTTGCACTTCCTGGATGGATAATCGCGATATTGGCGCCGCGCGCCGCATGCCGCCCGGATCATGCGAAATCATACTATTGCTCATTGCCATGGCTGAAGCTTCCGATACGCTGCGGCTCGTGCCCGGCCACGATTCCGTCGGGCCCGCCATGCAATGGCTGGAGGCGATCGCCGACCGCGAGTCCTGGCCCGCCCGCAGCCGGTTCGCGTTGACGCTCGGCATGGACGAAGCCCTGACCAATGTGCTGTCGTACGCCTTCGGCGCGACCGAGGCCGACGCCGCGAGCACCCCGACGGATGCGGCGGCCGCCGCCGCGCCTGCGGTGGTGCTGGCCTACCGCCGCCTGGGCGACGACCTGTACCTGGAGATCGCCGACAACGGCCGGCCCTACGATCCGACGGCGTGGTCGCCGGCCCCGCTGGCCCGGACGCTGGACGAAGCCATGCCCGGCGGCCAGGGCGTGCGGCTCATGCGCCACTACCTGAAAGACCTGCGCTACCGGCGCGACGATGGCTGGAACCGGCTGACGCTGGTCGCCAGCCACGGCTAGCGCCATGGACGGCAACGCCATCGGTTTGCGCGTGCATGCCCGGGTGGACGCCGCCGCGGTCGCCCACAACCTGGCCGCGCTGCGCGCGCGGCTGGGACCGGCATCGGCGGCACGCATCTGGGCCACAGTCAAGGCCGACGCCTACGGCCACGGATTGCATCGTGTACTGCCCGGCCTGGCAGGCGCCGACGGCCTCGCCGTCAGCCAACTGGCCGATGCGCGCGCCTGCCGCGCCGCCGGCTGGAACGGCCCGCTGCTGGTTCTCGGCGGGCTGCTGGACGCGGAGGAAGCGCAACGCCTGGCATTGCCGGACCTGCACCTGGCCCTGTCGCACGACAGGCCCATCGACTGGCTGGGCGACGCCCCTTCCCGCGCCGCGCCACCCTGGATCTGGCTGCGCTACGCGGGCGATATCGGCTACACCGGCTTCGACGACGCCGGATATGCCGAGGCCTACCGACGCTGCACGGTACTGGCGCGCCAGGGCCGCATCGCGGGCATCGCCCATTTGAACCACTACGGCCGCGCGGAACAACCCGATGGCATCGCGCAGGCCGACGCGCGCTTCCAGGCCTTGATACGCGATCTGCCGGGCCCGCGCAGCTTCTGCAATTCGGCGGCGCTGCTGCGCCATCCCGACGCCGCGCGATCGACGGATTGGGTCCGGCCGGGCATCGCCTTGTATGGCGCCAGCCCGCTGCCCGATATCGATGGACCGGCGCTGGGACTGCGACCGGCGATGTCGCTGCATACACGCATCATCGGTATCCGCGACGTCGCCAAGGGAGAGCGGCTCGGCTACAACGGGTCCATCGTCGCGGCCGCGCCCATGCGCGTGGGCATGGTGGCCAGCGGCTATGGCGACGGCTATCCGCGCCGCACGCCCGCGGGAACGCCGGTGTTGGTCGACGGGCATATCGCCCCCACGCTGGGCGCGGTGACGATGGACCTGATCCCGGTGGACCTGACCGGCCTGCCGCCGGTGGCCATCGGCGCGCCCGTCGTGCTGTGGGGCACGCCGGAGCTGCCGGTGGAAAAAGTGGCGCGGCACATGGGGACCATCGCGGCGGAACTGCTGACGTCGCTGACGCCGCGCGTGCCCGTCATACCGGTGCCCATGGCCGGGCCGGACGACCTGGAGCAAAAATGAAAAAGACCATGGTTGCCGCCAGATACACCACACCGGTAATGGCCAGGCTGGCGCCCATGCCGGCGGTGCCGAACAGCGCCCCCACCATCAGCGGACCGGCCATCTGCCCCAGCTTGTCGGCCGCGCGCATGACGCTGGTCGCGCCGGCGGCGCCATAATCCTGGACGTCGGGCAGCGCCAGCATGTACGGCGACTGCGAAGCGCCGGCAAAACAGCTGGCCAGCGCCAGCAACAACACGGCCAGCGCCGCGGCCGGCAGGCCGCTGTTGAAGTACAGCCCCAGCATGCCGACGCTGCCGATCAGGCCGCCGAGCACGATCCAGCCTTTCTTCGACGGCGACCGGTCGACCAGGCGGCCCATCATAGGCCCGATGTAGATGACGCATAAGCCGTAGATCATCAGCACCCGGCCGATGCTTGATGCCGCCACGCCGGCGGCCTCCAGGTAGAGCGGCAACGCGAAGGACAGCAGGCCGACCTGCGCGATGGAAAACGGAATGACGCTGCCCAGGAGCAGCAGGCCGAAATCGCGCGTGAAGACCAGCCGCGCGGCGCGCGCCAAGGGCCGGGGCGGGTCCGCCCGGACCGTCAGGGGAGCGCGCTGCATATACGGCCGCATCAGGACCAGGATACCCAGGACCGGCACCATCATCATCACGGCACTGATGCCGAACACCAGCCGGAAACCCAGCTGTTCCATCAGCATGGCGCCAACCGCGGCGCCGGTCAGGTGCCCGGCGAACAATCCCGCGATCACGCTGGTCATATTGCGTCCGCGGTACATCGGGCTGCTGCGTGTCACGATGAAACCTTGCAGTCCCATCCAGGCCAATCCGTAGCCCAGCCCGACCAGCCCGCGCGCGGCGGCGAACATCGGCAGATTGGCCGCCAGCGCGCAGGCCAGCATGCCGGCGAAGGACACGCCCAGCCCGATAAGGACCGGCACTTGCCAGCCCTTGCGATCGGTCAGGCGGCCCGCCAGCAAGGCCGTCAACAGGCCGCAACCCATCTCCACCGAAATCGGCAGTGCCAGCAGCAGATTGGCGGGCAGCGCCAGGCCGCCCGTGGGCAGGCTGCGGGCGTAGAGCGGCAGGAACCCCAAGGGCATGGCCCAGGCGAACAGGAAGCCGAACATGACCGGCCGGGCGATGCGGCCGATGTCGGAGGTATTCCGCAAGCCCGCCGGCGCGGCGTCCTCGCCTGGCATGCGGAAGCCGCGATTCAGCAGCAGCGACAGCAGCAACAGCATTTCCACCGCCGCGACCAGCGCGACCGCGACGACGGTCACCGCATCCAGCATGCGGCTGCGCACGCCACGCGCCAGCACATCCTCGGACAGCCTGACCACCAGGCTGCCTTGCGCTTGCGGACGCGAGGCGCCCCGCCCCAGCGGCAGCACCAGCGTCAGGTCATCGGCAACCGCCTTCGACGGCGCGTCGGCCGCCGGCAGGCTGCCGCGGGCATCGGCGCGATTGAGCGTGCGGCCGTCGGCGGCGACCAGGTCGATCTCGCGTATCGCGGGAAAGGTCGCGGCGAGCCGCTGGAACGGCGCTTCGATGCCACGCAGCTTGTCCAGGTCGATGCCGTAGCCAAGGATGCGATCCAGGTCGTGTTGCAGGCCTTCGGCCAGGACGGCGACGTTGCCGCGCGTGACGCTCAGCCAGCCTGTCCGGAAGGCGTTCACGGTATAGGCGGCATAGATGCCCTGCGCCAGTACCAGCGCGACCAGCGGTACGACGAAACGCGACCGGCCGCCCGCCACCAGGGTGTTGAGCGGAACGACGTAGCGGAAGACGGCTGCCAGCGCCAAGCCCACCGCGGCTGTCACGGCCAGCAGCACGGCCAGGTTGCGCAGCAGGATGGCATGCGCGGCGGCGCTGTCGCGCTTGGCGGACACCACCAGCGCGCCTGACGTATCGCCGCCCGTCGTGTCGGCGCCCGCCGCGCCGTCGCCCCGCAAACGCACCGCGACGGTGAGCGTACCGTCGGCCGTACTCATCAATGCGCCGGAAGGCCGCCGCGCGACGCCCTCCGGCAAAGCCAGGGACGAAGGTTGGAACAAGGCGCGGGCGAGCGCCGCCGCGCCGGCCGGCTCGCCCACCGCCGCGACCCCGTCGCCATCCGGCAGCCACACCCCCACGCCGACGATGTCGCCGGCATCGTGAGTGCCCTCGCTGAGCAACTGCCGCAAGCCGAAGAACTGCGCCAGCGGCTTGCCCAGACGCAAGCCGTTTTCGATATTGCCGGCAATCTGTTGCGCGGCAACTTCGACCCGGTCGGCCGTGGTATCCGCGATCAGCCGATTCAGGGCGGACAGGCTCAAGGCGCCTATCAGCGCTTGCGCCAGCAGCAACACGGCCAGGCAGGCCAGCGTGACTTCCAGTACGGGGTGACGACGCAGGCCGTCCAAAACACGCTGCAGCGGCTCGCGCATCGATGATTCCCAAGGCCAATAACGGCACGCAAAACTGACACACACAACGCGTTGAATCTTATTTACACTTGTCGAGTTTTGCATCAGTTTTTTGGGGTGCAATCACAATCTTTCCACCGGCGCCCCATGTTCTCGCGTTCCCTGCGCAGCAAGATCTTCCTACTGGTCGTCGCGATCCTGCTGGTGGTGGCGGCCTTCATCATGCTGACCAGCCGGCGCGACGTCACGCGTACGGTATCCGCCAGCGAGCAGCATGCGGTCAGCAACATCATGGACCTGATCCAGCGCGACATCGAAGCGCGCTGGTCCGCCCTGCTCGACGATAAGGTCAGCATGGTGCGCAACGGTCGCCGCCAGTTGCTGCAAACCGGCAACATCGTGGCCTCGGTGCTGGCCGGCTACGCCGACATGGCGGATCGCGGCGTGGTCGGCCTGGGCGCGGCCAAGGGCATGGCGCGCGCCTGGGTCAACCACCTGAACCTGGGCCAGCGCAGCTACGCCTTCATCTATGACGCCCAAGGGCAAGTCCTGGCCAGCGGCAATCCGTCCATGATCGATGGCGACCTGTCCGGCATCACGGATTTCAAGGGCCGCCCGCTGGCCAGCGCGCTTTACGAGGAAAGCCACACGTCCGGCTACGGTTTCGCCATTTACCGATGGCCGGCCGGCGCGCAGGAGGCCGAGCCGCGCTATGCCTATTTTGCGTACTTCCGCCCATGGGACTGGGTCATCGCGATCAGCGACAGCGTGCAGGACGTCATCGAACAGGTCGATACCCGCCGCGAGCAGATGCGTAGCGCCCTGCGCGATACCCTGTCGCGCCTGACGCTGGCACGCTCCGGTTTCGTTTTCATTACCGCGGACGACGATGAAACCGTTGTGCCGCCGCCGGCGCGCGCCGCCGGGCTGCTCGATACACGCGACATCGGCAGCGGCAAGACCCTGCGCGAGCTGCTGCGCGGGGTGACGGCCACCGAGGCCACGCAGGTCATCGCCTTCGATGCCGGCCGCGATGCGCAGCACATCGAAGCCCTGCGCTTCAAGCCGCTGGGCTGGACGGTGGTCGCGGTGGTGCCCGAACGCGACTTCGCCGCGCCGGCGACGGCCGTGCTGAACCGGCAGGCCATGATCTTCGGCCTGACGCTGTTGCTGGCGCTGCTGTGCGCGTGGCCGGTGGCGGCGCACATCGTGCGCCCTTTGCGCACGCTGACGCGCTATGCGCGCGAATTGCCCAGGCAGGACCTGACCGCGCCTTCGGCGGTACCAGCGCATATCGCCGACCTGCCCCGGCGGTACCACGACGAAACGGGCCGCCTGGCCGCGTCTTTCCTGTTCATGGACAAGCGCCTGCGCGAAAACGTCACGCGCCTGATGCAGGAAACCACTGCCCGCGAACGTTTCGAAAGCGAACTGAACATCGCACGCGCCATCCAGCTGGGCCTGCTGCCCGTGCCGCTGCAGACCGAGGTGCTGGAGCGCGCCGACCTGTATGCCGTCATGCAGCCAGCCAAGGAGGTCGGCGGCGACCTCTACGACTATTTCCTGCTGCCGAATGGCAAGCTGTGCCTGGCGATCGGCGATGTGTCCGACAAGGGTGTGCCGGCCGCGCTGTTCATGGCGGTGACCCGCACGCTGATCCGCGCCACCGCGGAAGACGAGACCGATCCCGCCGCCATCATGGCGCGCGTCAACAATCGCCTATCTGAGAACAATCCCAACCTGATGTTCGTGACGCTGCTGCTGGGCGTCCTGGATTTGGACACCGGCGAGCTGCAGTGGGCCAATGCGGGGCATCCGCCGCCGGTACTGGTCGGTGCCGACGGCACCGTCCGCCTGCTGGAAGGCCGCAGCGGTCCGGCGTGCGGCGTCCAGGAAGACCTCCAATATCGCACCCTGACGGCGCAATTGGACGACGGTGAAACGCTGGTCGGCTATACCGACGGCGTCACCGATGCGACCAACGCGCTGGGCGGCCACTATGGCGCCGAGCGCATGATCAACACGCTGGCCCGCCCGGGCGCCGACGCCGCCCGCCTGACCGAACGCCTGCTGGACGACATCCACGCTTTTGCGAAAAACGTCGAGCAGACCGATGACATCACCCTGATCGTGATACGCCGTCCATGATGAAACGCCTGCTCTGCCTGATGATGTCCTGGGTGCTGGCCCAAGCCGTCGGCGCCCAGCCCGCCACGTCTCCGACGCCCGTGCCATCCCCGGCCGCGGCCACGCCGTCGGCGAAGGCGGCGGCGCAGGTCTTCCCGACCACGCTGAAGCCGCGTGCGGACGGCCGCAAGTGGCGCCTGGGCTATTTCGAAAGCGGCGACTACAGCGAATACCCGCGCACCTTGCGCGTGATCGTCGCCGGCCTGCAGCAATTGGGCTGGATGACGGTCCCGGCCATACCGGAAGGCCTGAGCGGCCACCAGATCTGGCAGTTCCTGGCCGACCATGCGCGCAGCGACGTGCTGGAATTCGTCCCCGACGCCTGGTGGCAGCCCGGCAACTTCGACGCCAGCAAGCGCCCCGCCGTGCGGCAGGCCATCCAGGACCGTCTCCGGCAACGCGGCGATATCGACCTGATCATCGCCATGGGCACGCTGGCCGGCCAGGACATGGCGACGCTGGGTGCTCCCGTGCCGACCGTGGTGGCATCGACCAGCGACGCCGTCGGCGCGCACATCGTCAAGAGTGCGCAGGACAGCGGCCTGGACAATCTGCACGCACGCGTGCAGCCCGAACGCTACCAGCGCCAGGTCAGGCTGTTCCATGACATCGTGCCCTTCAAGACCCTGGGCCTGGTGTACGACGACAGCCCGGAAGGCCGAACCTACGCCGCCGTCGATGCCGTCGAACAGGTGGCGCGCGAGCTGCACTTCACGGTGCGCGGCTGCAATGCGCGCGCCAACGGCATCCCGCAGGAAGAAGCCACGCGCAATGCGCTGGCCTGCTATCGCGAAGTCGCGCCGCAGGTGGACGCGGTCTACGTGACGGTACACCGCGGCATCACGCCCGACAGCGTGGCCGACGTCGCGCGGATACTGCGCCAGGCCAAGGTGCCCAGTTTTTCCATGCTCGGGTCCGAGGAAGTCAGGAAAGGCATCCTGATGAGCCTGGCCCAGGCGGATTATTCATACGTCGGCCTGTTCTATGCCGAGACCATCGCGCGCATCTTCAATGGCGCGCGGCCGCGGCAGTTGAACCAGATATGGATAGACCCGGCGAAGATCGCGCTGAACCTGGAGACCGCGCGCATCATCGGCTTCGATCCGCCTGTCGATATCCTGCTGGCGGCCGACGAGGTCTACGAGGGTCGCTGAAGCTGAACGGGCGGGCCCGGCATCCAGTCTCAGGCACCCCAGCCTCAGGCATTCCAGTCTCAGGCGCCGGGCACGCAAAGCGCCCGCCACGCGTAAACCGCGCGCAGTTTCTCCGCCACGCAGCCCGGCGTGCGCGTCCAGAGCTCCAGCAGCCGATCCGCGCCCGTGCGCCCGCTGGCCAGCACATGGTCGGCATAAGCCAGCCAGGACCGTTCGGCGGGCGGCAAGCCCTGCCCCGCGACGGCCAGCACGTCGGCGGCCAGCGCGCGCACGCGGTCGTCCTCCAGGGCCATGCGGATGGCTGTCGTGCGCATCCCGCGCAAGCGCAGCCACCCCCAGTCGCGCACCAGGTCTTCCGCCGCGTCCAGGTTGCGCAGCACGCCCAGCTGGAGGGCGGATGCCGCCATCGGCGCGCGCCCGGCGACCTCGACGCCCGCTTCGTCGCATAGCTGCCGATCGGGAAACACCGCGCCGGGCGCGCGTCCTTCGATATAGCCATCCACGCCCAGGCTGGCATACAGCGCCTCGATGCCCCCGGGACGCTCCCAGGCCGACAGCAGGTCCTGCAACGGGGGCCGGCTGGCCAGCCTGTAGCGATAGCGCGCATCCAGGAAATGCGCGAACTGGGAATACTCGAAGTGCCCGGCATGCGGTTTCAGCGTCACGGGCGCGCCGTTGTCGGCGCGGCGTCCCATCCATGACGGCGCGCGCAGGAAACGGCCCAGCGAAGGATGGCCGTCCAGGTACACGCTGGCCGCCGACTTGTATTCATCGTCGCCCTGGTCCAGCGCCAGCGGCAGGCCACGGCTGACCGTATCGGGCGCGAACATCCAGCGGAAGTAATCGCCCAGGTCGGCGAACGGCCGTTCCGGCGGCTGCTGCAGCCGGTGGTCGCCGGCGAACCGCGCATGGCGGAACATCCGGTCCCAGAGCAGCATGCGGTTTTCCTTCAGGCCGGTCACGCGGCCATCCTGCAAGGGACTATTGGCGAACAGCGCGACGAAGGCCGGCGCCAGCGCGACGATGACGTTCAGCGCGCGCGCGGCGCTTGCCACCGGCACCGCGGTACATGGTCCATTCTGTGCCTTGGCGTCGATGCCGATCCGATGCAGCCAGCCGCGATGGCGCACGAGCTCGGCGTAGATGGGACGCGGCACGCGCATGCGCAGGTAGTGCTCCGTATCGAGCGCGGCGGCCGGATGTTCGGCGGCGTTCAGCACCGCGGCATCCTCGGCGCCCAGCGCCTCGCGGACGTCCGCCAGTTCAGTGCGGACCGCCGCGGCCAGGCGGTCCAGGCCGCCGGGGCCACCCGCCACCGGCGCAAAGGCCGTTTCCAGCAGGTTGTAGCCGTTGTCGAAACCGCTTTCGCCCAGCGGCCCGGTGGCGCCGATGGCGCGGTCGCCCACCATGGTCAGGCGAATGTCCTCGCCGCGCCCGCGCTTGATGGCGGCCAGCGCCAGGGGATATCGCTCGGCCGCATGGCTGGCGCCGCTGCCGCGGCGAACCACCACCATTTCCATCTCCAGGCCGAGCCTGGCGCCCGCCGGTTCGCGCATCCCCCGCTCCCTGCCCTGACATCATCGAAGACCCGTCTCGCCAACGGACGGGGTTTTACTGATAATACGGGCTGAGCAGCCTGTCCAAAACCTGAATAAACACGGGCGCCATGCCCGAAGGTCGGCCAAACCGCCATGTCATTGCGAACGCTCCTGCGCCTGCCGCCCGTTCAGATCAATCGCCGGCCACCCGACCTGATGTATGCCGTCAACGAGCGGCCTCCCGTGGGCACGCTGCTGGGCCTGGCCGCGCAGCACACTGCCACCGCGCTGGCCTTCGTGGCCTACGTGCTGGCCACCGCGCACATCGCCAATCTTACGCAGGAAGCCACGCAGAGCCTCGTCACGGCGACCGTGCTTGGGATGGCCATCGCGACCATCCTGCAGGCCTACGGCGGCAAGCTGGGCGCGGGCGCGCTCATCATCCATCTGCCCGACCCCATCGTGATGATCGCCGCGGCGTCCGTGATCGCCGTGCAGGGCGGCGGCGTGCTGGCGGCCATCGGTCTTGCCAATGGCGTCGCGGGACTGCTCGTGGGCCAGGCCATTCCGCGCCTGCGCGCTTTCTTTCCGCCCACCATCGCTGGCGTGGTGGTATGCGTGACGGGCATTTCCCTGATCGAGCCGGCCTTCCGCCATGCCACAGGCTTCGCGCCGGCCAAGGCCATCAGCGGCTCGCGCCTGATGATAGATGGCCAGGATATCCTGATCAGCTGCACCACGCTGGCGGTCATCGTGGCCCTGTCGGTATGGGGATCGCGCCGCACCAAGCTGTTCGCGCTGCTGGCCGGGCTGATCGCCGGCATCATCCTCACCGGCGTCCTGGGGCGCCTGAGCGGCGGCGAACTCCTGGAAAACGCGCCCTACTTCGGTCTGCCCAGCGTGCCGGTGCCGGAAGTGCACCTGGATCCCGCGGTGCTGGTCGCAGTGGTGCTGCTGGCCGTGATGGTGCAGCTCGACACATTGGGTACAGTCGTTTTGATGAGCAAAATGGATGACGCCGATTGGCGCCGCCCCGATATGCGGCGCGTCAGCGGCGGCATACGCGCGGGGTCGCTTTCCAACATCCTGGCGGGCTTCATGGGCGGCCTGCCCAGCGCCACCTCGTCGGCCAATATCGCGCTGTGCCACATCAGCCGGTCCACCACGCGCTACGCGGGCCTGGTCGCGGGCGGACTGCTGGCCCTTGTCGCCTTCCTGCCGAAGTCCACCGTCGCCCTGACCTTGATTCCGACGCCGGTGGTGGGCGCGGTGGAAACCTATGCGGCCGCCTACCTGATGGTGTCCGGCATCGAGCTGATCGCATCGCGGGCCATGGATGCGCGCGGCACCTTCATGGTCGGCCTGTCGCTGGTCGCCGGCGTGGGGACGATCCTGCTGCCGGACGTGGCGGAACAGGCGCCGGCCTCGCTACGCATACTGGCCGAAAGCGGCGTGGTGGTGGCGGGCGTGGTCGCCACCCTGTTGAACCTGCTGTTCCGCCTGGGCGTATCGCAACGCGCCGAAAAGAAGCTTTCGCCGCTGCCCGAAGACGCCGGCGGAACGCCGCTGGACCTGGGCACGGCCATCGTCGATTTCGTCGAAGCGTCGGGCGCACGCTGGGGCGCGCGGCGCGATGCCGTGCAGCGCGCCGCCGAAGCCGCCCTGGAAGCGGCGGAAGCCATCATGGCGGCCGGCGGCAACCGCACGGTCACCGCCATCCGCGGCAGTTTCGACGAGTACAACTTCGACGTGGAGCTCACCTACACCGGCGAGCCCTTGCAGCTGGGCGCCGCCGCGCCGGTATCGCCTTCCCTGCTCGACACCAGCGACGAGGAATTCCAGGCCGAGCTGGACCGCACGCTGCGCGGTGTATCCACGGTCCTGCTACGGCGCCTGGCCGATCGCCTGACCACCGGCAGGCGGGACGGCCGCGCCTTCCTGCGCCTGCATTTCGACCACTAGGGTTGGCCTTCTACCGCCGGGACGTCCTCCAGCGGCGGCATCCAGTCGACGCGGCGCCTGGCCCAGATCTGCTTGCTGGGCCGGCCCAGTTCGTTGCGCTGGTCCAGCGCGCCCAGGCGCAGGGAATAGCTGGTGGGATTGTCGACGGCGCTCGAATAGACCGGCGATCCGCAGTGTTCGCAGAAGGCATGTACGCGGCGGGCGCCGCTATCCGCGGTCTTGATGTAACGGCGCGGTTCGCCCTTGACGATGCGGAAATGCTCGGCCGGGGCTGGGATGGAAACACGGAAGATGCTGCCGCTCATACGCTGGCAGTCGGTGCAGTGACAGATCGAGACAGCGGCCGGGTCGACTTCCGCTTCGTACCTGATCGCGCCGCAATGGCACTGGCCCTGGACTTTCATGCTCGTCTCCTGTTGGCTTGGTTGGCGCGCGCCGGCGGTGGCGCCCGGTACATCATAGACGCGCATGTGATACTTGCGGTGTTGCCGCCGATGATCCACCCAGGCAGGCTACCCGGCAGCGTGGATATCGCGCCGCACCAACGACAATAAACAGGAGACTTCAATGAACCATCCAATGCGCAGCGCCCGGCATGATTCCCCTCGCGACTGGAGAAGGCGTGCGTTGGGCACCATCGCCACGCTCGCCATGTGCGGCACGCTGGCCACGGCGCCGCGGCCCGCAACCGCCGCGGACACCTGGCCCAGCCAGCCGATCCGCCTGGTCGTGCCCTTTTCGCCCGGCGGCGCCGTCGATGCGTACGCGCGCATCGTCGCGCCGGCCCTGGCCAGGGAGCTGGGCCAGAGCGTCGTGGTGGACAACCGCCCCGGCGCCAGCGGCATCATCGGCACGGAGGCCGTGGCGCGGGCGCCCGCGGATGGCTACACCCTGCTGGTCGGCAATATCGCGACCTTCGCCATCAACCCGGTGATCTACAAGAACAATCCCTTCGATCCGCTCAAGCAGCTCGCGCCCATTACCAAGACCGTCGTGGTGAACTACGTGCTGGTCGTGAATCCCGACAAGGTTCCGGCGCGCAGCGCCGCCGATCTGATCGCCTACGCCAAGGCCCATCCGGGCAGCTTGAGCTACGGATCCTCGGGCACCGGCAGCATGCAGCAGATGGCCGCCGCGCTGTTCGAGGCGCGCACGCAGACCAAGATGCTGCACGTTCCCTACAAGGGCACCGGCGCCCTGCTGGGCGACCTGGTCGCCGGCCACGTCGACATGATCTTCGCCGACCAGGGCACGATGATGCAGCAGGTCAAGGCGGGCAAGCTGGCGGTGCTGGGCGTCGGCGGCCTCAAGCGCGTGCCCGAGTATCCCGATATCCCCACCATCGCCGAGGCCGCCAAGCTGCCCGGCTTCGAAGTCGTGGCCTGGCAGGGCCTGGCCGGCCCCGCGAAATTGCCGGCCGACATCGTCGATCGCGTGAATCGCGCCATCAACAAGGTGCAGGCCGAGAAGGACGTGCACGCCAAGCTGATGGAGGCCGGCCTGGTGCCGGATGCCGGCACACCCGAGGACTTCCGCCGGTATATCGCCGCCGAATTGCAGAAGTGGGGCAAGGTTGCCGGCGATCTGGGCATCAAGGCGGACTGAAGACCATGTCGAACGAAAAGGCCCGATGAAGGAAAAGCCTGAATGACGATAGAAAACATCGAATGCCATGTGTTCCGCGCGCCCATCGCGACCCCGGTGCGCGCCGCCGTCGGCAGTTTCAGCAACCGGCCCGCGGTGTTCCTGCGTGTCGCCGCCGCCGATGGCGCCTGGGGCTGGGGCGAAGTGTTCTGCAATTTCCCGCCGGTTGGCGCGGAACACCGTGCGCGGCTGGCGCGTGACATGGTGGCGCCCATGCTCATCGGCATGCCCAGCGACGATCCCACCGGGGTGTGGCGCGGCTTGGGCGACCGGCTGCGCCGTATCGCGATCCAGGCCGGCGAACCGGGCCCCTTCGCGCAGATCGCCGGCGCCGTCGACCAGGCCTTGTGGGACATGCGGGCGCGCCGCGCCGGCCAGCCGTTGTGGCGCACCCTGGCGGCCGCCGCCGGCAGCGCGGATACGGCCGACGGGCGCGTGCTGCCCTACGCCAGCGGCATCGGCCCGGACAAGGTGGCCGACACCGCGATGGCGAAACAGGCCGAAGGCTATGCTGCGTTCAAGTTCAAGGTCGGATTCGAACCGGCTCGCGATCTTGCCAACTTTCGCGAGATCCGCGACGCGCTGGGGCCGGGCGCGCGCATCATGGTCGATGCCAACCAGGCCTGGGATCCTGAGGTGGCCGCCGAGCGCCTGGCGGCATTGGAAGCCTTCGCCCCGTACTGGGTGGAAGAACCCATGGCCGCCGACGAGTCGCTCCCCGACTGGCGCCGCCTGGCGCGCGGCACGCCGCTGGCGCTGGCCGCCGGCGAAAACCTGCGCGGCCAGGCCGAATTCGAGGCGGCCATCGACAACGGCCACCTGCGCTTCGTCCAGCCCGACGTCGGCAAATGGGGCGGCATCTCGGGCTGCATGGCGGTGGCGCGCTATGCGCGGATCGCCGGCCTGACCTTCTGTCCGCATTGGCTGGGCGGCGGCATCGGCCTGGCCGCGTCCATGCATCTGCGCGCTGCCCTGGGTCCGGAGGGCATGGTCGAAGTCGACGCCAATCCCAACCCGCTGCGCGAAGCCGTGTGGACCCTGTCGCAAGCCACGAACAAGGACGGCTGGATCACCCTGCCGAACGCGCCCGGCATCGGCATCGAACCGGACCTCGCCGCCCTCGAACGCTATCGCGTCGCTTACTGAAGCGGCCCGCGTGGCGGGTGGCTAGAAGCGGTAGCGCACATCCAGCGTGCCGGTATTCTGCTTGTTGCCATCGCCGAACTGCCCGCCGTACGCCACGCCCACGGTGGTGCTCCTGGATACCGCCATTTCCACACCCAATTGCAGCAACGCCGCGTCGCGGGCGATGGGTGTGCCGGCGACCGTGAACGGCTGGCCGCCATCGAACGCCATGGTGGTGTCCGGCGTCACATCGCCATACGCATGACGCCATCCCAAGGTGCCATGCAGGCTGCCCTGCGCGCCCGCGCTGTCGAACGTCATGCGGGCATGCAAGCCCAGCGTGGTGGCGGCGACCTTGTTGCTTGCGGAGTCGCCACTCAAGGCCGCATCGCCGCCCGACTCCGCGAAACCGCGCGTGCGCAGATCGCTGTAGCTGCCACCGATGAAAGGCTCCAGGGTGACGCGTTCGTTCAGCGGCATGGCATAACCGAGCTCCGTGAACACCTGCGCGGTGCTCGCGCGATAGTCCGCCTTCAGCTCCTGGTCCGCGCCCGCGGCATTCACGTCGCGCTTGCTGCGTATGTCGTGCCAGGTGTACCCCGCGCCGACGCTGAGATTGATCTTGCCGGCCCCCGCATCGAAGGCCTTGCCGCCGTAGACCGTGGCGCTGTAGCTGTCCACATCGCTGGTCGATCCGCGCTGGTGCACGTCGATGTCGCTGTCGGTATAGCCCAGCGCGCCGCCCACGCGCCAACCGTTGCCCACGCCGCGGTCGGCGCCGACGAACAGGCCGGAATCCGTATCCTTCACCTTGGCCGCGTTGCCGTCGCCATCGAGCGTGCGCCAGTTGCCGAACACCTGCGCCCATACCGGCTGCGCCGCCGCGCGCGGCATCGCCGACGCATCGCCAGCGCCCAGCTGCGCGGTCGGCGCGCCGGCCGCCTGCCCGGCATCCAGGTTGGCGCGCAGATGCGCCAGCGGCAGCGTCGCCACGTTGTCCGCCACGCCCAGCAGCACCGATGTCGTGCTTGCGTGGATCTCGCCCGACAGGGAGTCGAACACCGCCGGCGGCGCGCCCTCGGGCAGGTTCAGTACACGCGTATAAAGGGCGCTTGTCGCCGGCAGGCTCTGCAAGCCGTTGGCTGTCGCGCGCTGGTTGCGCGTACGCGCCGCATCTGCGAAGTCGATGCTTGCTCCGGTGCCGTCCTGCTTGAGCTGCATCAGCAGATCGACGTTGTTGGCGTCGTAGTTCAGCGATGGCGTCAGGAACGCCAGGTTGCTGGACACCGAATCGAATTGGCCGTTCACCCCGCCATCGGCCGTCAGCAGCCGGTACGTCGTGGAAGCGGTGTACGTGCCGTTCTCGCCCACATCCACAACGGAGCCGGCCAGATGGGCGGTACCCGTGACATGCACGCTGTCATGCGCGCCGGCCACCGTGGTATCTGCCCTGTAGGTCGAGCCCGGCGCGAAGCTCAGGTTGCCGTTGACGGTAAGGGTCGCGACAGGGGCGTCGGCATTGCCAGGCGATAGCGTGGCGCCGGACGCGATCGACGTCGTGCCCACCGTGCCGGTGCCGCTCAGCGTCGTACCGTTGTCGACGGTCAACGTACCGCCGAGCCGGCCGTTGACCTCCAGGCCGCCCGCAAGCAGCTGCGTGCTGCCGGCGTACGCGCCACTGTCGCCGTTTACCGCGAGCGTGCCGGCGCCTTGCTTCAGCAGGCTGCCGTTGCCCGAAAGCACGCCGCCATAGCTGCCGTCCGCCGGTTGATTGAAGATCACCGTCGCGTTATTGACGATATTGCCCTGCAGGCTGGTACCGCTGCCCACCAGCGTCCCGGCGCTGACCGTGGTCCCGCCGGTATAGCTGTTCGCGCCCGTCAGGGTCAGCGCGCCGGCGCCGAGCTTGGTCATCGAACCGGTACCGGACATCGTGCCGGTGTAGCTGCCGTCGGTGTCCTGCGCGAAGACCAGCGCGGCGTGATTCACGATATCGCCTTTCAGGGTGGCGGTATTCCCTTGCAGCGTGCCTGCCGCAACGGTCGTACCGCCGGTATAGGTGGTGGTCCCGTTCAGCACCAGCGTGCCGGCGCCTTGCTTGACCAGCGCGCCCGTTCCGCTGATCGCGCCATTCCACGAGAACACGTTACCCGCATCGGCCACATCCACCGCGCCGCCGGGCAGCAGCGTCAAGGCGCGGCTGGTCGCCGTATACGCGGTGCCCGTAATGCGCAGATTCCCGCCTTGCAGGCTCACGCCATTGCTGGCGTCGCCCAGGTTGCGGTCATCCGATACCGCGATTGCGCCGCCGCTGATGGTTGTACCGCCGCTATACGTGTTCAGGCCGTTCAGCACCAGCGTGCCGGCGTCCATCTTGTTCAGGCCTTGCACACCCGCCAGGACCGAATCGATGGTGGCGACGTACCCGGCGCCGGTGGCATTGCCGTTGCCCACGCGTATCACGGGCGTCCCTGCGGCGCCCACCAATGTGACAGGCGCGCCGTCGACCCGATAGCCGTCGCTCAGGAACTGCATGCCGCTCGCGACCACCGCGCCCGCCGTGCCGTCCACCGTCACCACGCCGGCCGCGCCGCCGAACACCGCGAAGCCCGGTTGCGGCGTCATGGCGCCGGTTACGCTGCCATTGGCGTCGGTCCATACCGGCGACGTCACGCTCCAGGTCCCGCTGCCGCCGCCCATACGCGTCGGATCGGCCAGGTGATTGGCGTTCCAGTACTGCAGCGTGGTGTTGGTGGCATCGACGATATTGATGCGCTTGTCGCCAGTCAGCGTTTGCAGCTGCAATGTGTGGCCGGCGGGCTGGCTGCCGAAGAAGATCCCGCCGTTGGTTTCGGTCAGCGAGCCGCCATACGAAAAGATGTTGTACACGCCGGGGCCCATGCCGCCGGCGTCGCTGATGTTCAGCGTCACGCCGTTCAGCGCCAGGTCGCCGCCCACGGCCACCTTGTCGCCATTGCCGGCGGCCCCGAGTTCGGCGTCCATGATGCTGCCGCTGGCCATGGAAAAGTTGCCGTCCACGGTCAGCGTGCCGATGGAATTGCCGGGCGACAGCACGGCGCCGCCGGCCAGCGCCGCATTGCCGGCGATGCGGCCGTGCCCGCCCAGCGAGGCGCCGCTGCCCACGGTGACCGAGCCGCCCAGCACGGCGCCGCTGCCCGCGGTGCTCCCGACGACCAGGCCGCCGGCCTGCACCGTGGTGTTGCCGTCGAAGGCCGACCCATCGCCGTCGAACACCAGCTTGCCCGCGCCGCTTTGTATCAGCTGGCCAGTCGCGTTGCCGGTCAGTACGTTGGCGAACGACACGTTGTCCGAACGATCGAAGCGCAGCGTACCGTCGACGGCCGTGTCGGCGACCAGCGAGCCCGTCGTCGCGCCGGCGCCCACGGTCCACGTCGTGCCGGCGCCTATCTGTGCGGTATCGGCGGTGACATTGCCCGTGATGGTGACGCCCTGGGCGCCGGCCAGCACAAGCGAGCGCGCGTTGACGGTGCCATTGACCGTCAGCGGAGCCGTACTGGCGATCGCGACGTCCTGCGCCGTGATGTCGCCAATGTTCGAAATGATGTTGCCCGCCGAGGTCAGGGTCAATCCACCTCCCAGGTCGGCCTGCAGCGTGCTCGCGAAGATCCTGCCGGCGGTCTGCGTAATCGCGCCGGCGCCGGGCGACTGCAGCACCAGCGCCGTCGACGACGTCACGTCGCCGCTCAGCGACATGCCGGACGACGGCGACAATTCGACCTCGTTGGCCGTCAGCGGGCCGGTCTGGATCTGGTCGCCGCTCAGGTGGATGAAACCCGCTCCTGTGGTAGCGCCGGCGGGCAGGGTGAGCGTGCCGCCCGTGGTCGACACGGACAGGTTCTGCCCGACACTCGCCAGGGAAATGGTAAGCGGGCCCGAGGCGACGAGCGTGGCGTCGCCGGCGGCAATCAGCGAGGCGCTGCCGAAGTGGTTGCCGGCATTCGTCAACGTGATATCGCCACCGGTGGCACTGAAACTGGCATTGCCGGTAACGGTATATGCGCCTTGCTGCGTCAGGTCATCCGAAGTGGTGATCGACAGCGCACCGGCGTCGATGCTGCCGCTTGCCGCGAGCGCCTGCGCATTGACCGTCAGCGCGGTCAAGGGCACTGTGCCGCCTATCGCGCCCCCCACGGTCACAGTGCCGGATGCAAACAGGTTCAAGGACCTGGCGCCATCGATCCCGCCGTCCAGCGTCAGGGAGCCGGCCGTACTGAAGAGCGTGGTCGCGGCGTCCAGTGCGACCGCGCTCGCGTAGTGCTGGCTGCCTGTCGTCTGTATGTTGCCCGCCAGGCCTACGCCTCCGGAATTGGCGAAATCGATCGTGCCGCTGATGTTGGCGCCCTTCAACGCCACCGTGCCCGCGCCAGACGCGTTGACCGTGCCTGCTCCGAGGATGGTATTGCCCAGGTCCAGCGTATTTCCTGTCGGCAGCAGTAAGGTCAGCGACCCACCATTCAACAGGGCGCCGTCCAGCGCGACGTTGGTTTCGGCGGTCACCTGCGCGACTGCCCCGCTATTGACCTGCAGGGCACCCCGCACCAGGGAGCCGACCTCCAGGAAAAGCTGGTTGTTGGTGCCATTGAAGATCACCGCGGGCGCTCGCCCGCCGCCGGTCGTGACGCCGCCGGACAGCTCTCCCGCATTGTCGATCCCGGACGTCCCTTGCACGACGATGGCGGCGCCCGCGGCGCCGTTGCCGGTGCCGTCGCCGCCGCGTATCGCGCCTGAGTTGGTGACCAACAAGCGAGGCGCAATCGCGCGCACGCCCGCGCCCCCCACACCGTCGTCGCCGTTGCCTCCAGCCGCGGTGCCGCCCGCGCCGCCCCTGCCGCCCGTGATCACGCCATCGTTCTGCACCGAGCTGTCGGTACCCAGGATACGTATGCCATCGCCGCCCTCGCCCCCGCCGCCCCCGGTGCTGAACGCGCTGCCGCCGGCGCCACCGGCGCCGCCCGTGATTACCCCATGGTTGATTGTGCGGGATGCTATGTTGGTCAGCACCAGGCCGTCGCCGCCGCCGCCGCCGCCACCACCGAACGATTGGAATGCCGGTTCGCCCGACCCGCCGGCGCCGCCGGCGCCGCCCGTCACGCTACCGCCTGACAGGACCTGGACCGTCACGTTGGGATCACCGGCGATGACGCCCGCGCCGCCGCCGCCTCCGCCAGCCCCTCCCGCGCCGCTGCCGACCGTGGGAGGGCCGCCGGCGCCGCCGGCGCCACCCACGAGCTGGAAACCCGCCGGCACGTCGATGCTAATTGCTGAATTGTCGAAAACGGCGGCGCCACCGCCCCCGCCGCCTCCCGGCAATCTCGAGTCGGAGGCGCCATCCGTCCCCTGGCCACCGACCAACAGCGGGCTTGGCCCGGTTGCCAGGCCGCCGCCGCCGCCGCCCGCGCCGGCCACACCCGAACCGGTGTCCGTACCGCTCGCGCCGGCGCCGCCGACTCCGTTCGAGGCGGGCGTGCCGGCTATCGGGGTCGGGGACGAACTTCCCGACAGCAGCCGCGCGCCGCCGCCCTCGCCATTGCCCGCGCCCCCCATGCCGCTACGATCGCTGCCGACCGAGCCCCCCTGCGCGGCGCTTTGCGCGACGCAGGGTGCGGCAATGGCCGTCATGCCCAGTGCCATCAAGACCGCCGCCATGGGCTTGAGCGCACGCCCCCCGCCAGTGAAGGTCGATACCGAACGAGCGCCTTCCGACGCCACCTGCACAGCACCTGACTTCGCGTTCCGTACCCGGCGATAGACGCGGTTCATGCTCGCTCCCCTCCGGCTTTCCAGCCTTGTTCGATCGCCGGGGATGCTAGCACCTGCCTCGAGCGCCTGGATGACGGCCAGCTGTCAGCCCGCCAGCCGCGACAAGAAAACAACAGCGCCAGCGGCAATGATGCCGCCGCGACGATGCCGCCTGCCGGGCCGCGACGCCACGACGCCACGGCGCTCCGGACGCGCCGGGAAGCGCGCTATCCGACCATGCCGATACCTGCCCTGACCTGCGCGGACCTGTCCCAGATGTTCGGTACCTGCGCAGCCGAATACCCCGACACGAAGGGCTTGGCCACCCCGGACGCCGGATCGAACACGCTGCGGCGCACCGCGCCGATGTTGGCGCCGTACATGTGTACGCTGATCGATACGCGATCGGCATGCGCATTGCGCACCTGATGGATATCGCCTTCGGCGGGCGACAAGGCTTCGACTGTGCCCGGGGTCAGGCGCACGGCATCTCCGGCTGCCACGTACGCCCTGCCGTCTGCCGTCCGCTCGAACCGCTGGCTGATCTCTTCGCCGCGCAGCATGCCGACGTAGCCCCAGACCGTATGGTCGTGGACCGGCGTCTTCTGGCCCGGTCCCCACACGAAGCTGACGATACAGAAACGCTCGAGCGGATCGCAGTGCAGCAGGTACTGCTGGTAGTGTTCGGCATGTGGCACCGCGCAATCGGCGGGTAGCCAGTCGTCATGGCTGACCAGATCGCGAAAGCCCGCCAGCAGCTCGGGCCCGGGCATCCCGCCGGCGCCATGCGCGTCCGCGCGCCGCGTCGCGGCCGCGATGAAACCACGCAATCTGTCGATGCCCATGTCCATGCCCGTCTCCTTATCGTGATTATCCGCGCGACCGCTGCTGGCTGCGTGCGGCGAGCCTGCGCATCGTAGCAGCTGTGGCCCCGCCTTCGCGCCCGCTTTCAGCCGGATACAGCTCCTGCACGATCGCCAGGAATTCGCGCACGAGACGCGTTTCCGCGCGTGCCTTGGGTGTCGCAAGCACCAGGCGATTGCGGATGGCGGGCGGGCCGATCTGCGCGGTCTGCAGCCGCAGGCGCTTGCCCCCGTGCAGCAGCATGCTGGCGGGCGCGGCGGTGTAGCCCAGGCCGTCGCTGACGAGTTCGAGCAGCGTCAGGACGACCCCGGCTTCGGCGACGATGTTCAGTTCGATGCCGCGCCGCGCCAAGGCCGCGTCGACCTGCGACCGCATGGCATTGGAACGGCCCGGCAGCACCATGGGGTAACCCGCCAACGCGGCCAGCGAAACGCGCTTGGGCAAGGCCGGCGCGCTGGCGGGTCCGACCAGCAGGAAACTTTCGCGCGTCAGGGTGCGGTAGGCCAGTTGCGGCGACGGTGGCGGGTCGTACAGCAGCGCGACGTCCAGTCGCCCTTCGATCAGCAGCTCCCGCAGATGCAGGCTCAGCCCCTCCGAGATCGCGACCAGGGCGCGCGGCAGGCGCTGCCGCATCCTGGCCACCATGGGCGAGGCCATCGACAGCGCCACCTGCGAAGGCAGCCCCACCGCGAGCCGTCCGGACGGATTGCCGTGCAGGTCGCGCAATTCATCTCGCGCCTTGCGGGCGGATGCCAGCATGGCCCGTGCGTGCGACAGCAACGCCGCGCCGGCTTCGGTCGGGGTGACGCCCCTGCCGTTGCGGACCAGCAGCCGCTGGCCCAGGTCGGCTTCCAGCATGGCGATCTGGTGGCTCAGCGTGGACTGGACCAGATTGAGCGCGATGGCGGCGCGGGTGAAGCTGCCGGCGTCGGCCACGGCAACGAAATAGTTCAACTGCCGAAGATCCATGGCGTCATCCTGTCCTGTCCCGCACACCTGCCGCGGCGTGATTGACCGCTTGCCTGATATCGGGATCAAGCATAACTGATATCGATCAGATGCCCATCCGACGGCGCCGCGCCGGCGACATAATCCCTGGCGACAAGAGCCCGGCCACAGTCCGGGCAACACGAGAGGAGTCAACCCATGCGCATACCCACGCGCCGAATACTCGCCGCGCTGACGGCCCTGTGCGCGGCGTCCGCTGCCAGTACGGCCAACGCCGCCGACGCCGACAACTATCCGAACAAACCCATCACCATCGTCGTGCCCTACACGGCCGGCGGCGGCGTGGACACCGTGACGCGCATCCTCGCGCCCCTGCTGTCCCAACGGCTGGGCCAACCGGTGCTGATCGAAAACCGCGCCGGCGTATCCGGCATGGTCGGCTCGCAGATGGTGGCCCGCGCCAAACCCGACGGCTATACGCTGCTGGCGGGCAACACCACCACCAACGTCTCCAACCTGTTCGTCTACAAGCAGCTGCCCTACGACCCGCGCAAGGATTTCACGCCCATCGTCATGGTCGATCGCGGCCCTTGCGTGCTGGTGGTGCCGCCCGACAGCAAGTTCAACTCGGTGCAGGACATCATCAACGAGGCGAAGTCGCAGCCGCCCGATACGCTGAATTACGGCACCAGCGGCAATGGCAGCTTCCACCACATGTCGGCCGCCCTGTTCATGAGCATGACGCATACGCAGATGCGGCAGATCGCCTACAAAGGCAGCCCCAACGTCATGACGGACCTCATGGGCAAGCGCCTGGACATGGCCTTCGAAGTCATCCCGGTGGCGGAACCGCTGATCAAGGCGGGACGGCTGAAGGCGCTGGCCGTGACCAGCAAGACCGAGATGGCCGCCCTGCCCGGCGTCCGTCCGGTCGCCGACCTCGGCCTGCCCGGTTTCGAGATGGTGGCCTGGAAAGGCATCTTCGCGCCCGCCGGCACGCCGCCAGCCATCGCGGACCGCCTGGGACGCGAGCTGTCCGCGATCGTCCGCATGCCCGAGGTGGGCAAGCGGCTGGAAGCGCTGGGCGTAATCGCCGACGGCCGCCGCAACGAAGAATTCGGCAAGGTCGTGCAGGCCGATATCGCCTACTGGGGGCCGATATTGCACGACGCCGGGGTGGTACCCGAATAACGCTCACCGCATCCTCATATGAAAATCACCCACCTGGACCTGAAGGTGGTCAGCATTCCGCTGCCCACGCCCATCCCCAGCGCCCGCATCGTCATCAAGACGGCGGACTGCGTGCTGGTCACCCTGCATACCGATGAAGGCGCCACGGGCGAAGGCATGGTCTTCACGCTCAACGGGCACCGGTTGTCCGTGCTGCATGAAACCCTGCGCAGCCTGGAACCCCTGGTGCTCGGCCTGGATCCTGCGATGAGCGCCGCCTTCTGGCAACGCGCCTGGGCGGACATCGCCTTCCTGGGCCATCGCGGCGCCACCGTGGTCGGCATGTCGGGCATCGACATGGCGCTGTGGGACCTGCGCGGCAAGCAGGCCGGCCTGAACGTCAGCCGGCTGATCGGCGCCTGCCGCGACACGCTGCCCATCTATCGCAGCGGCAGCCTGCGGCTGTCATCGACTATCGACCAGTTGCAAGCCGAAGCCGCCGGCTTCGTCAAGGACGGCTACCGCGCCATGAAGATGTCGCTGGGCAAGCCCGCCATGCAGGAAGACGTCGATCGCGTGCGCGCCGTCCGCCAGGCCATCGGCCCCGGCGTGCGCCTGATGGCCGACTGCAACCAGCAGTTCACCGCCGACCGCGCGATCCGCCTGGGCCGGCGGCTGGAGGAATTCGAATTGGGCTGGATAGAAGAGCCCGTGCCCTACCACGACCACGCCGGCGAAGCCGCCGTCGCCGCCGCGCTGGACACCCCCATCGCCAGCGGCGAGAGCGAATACGCGCGCTTCGGCATGCTGGACATGCTGCAACGCAAGTCCGCCGACATCCTGATGCCCGACCTGCAGCGCATGGGCGGCCCCACGGAATTCCTCAAGGTGGCGCATGTGGCGGAAGTCTTCAACACGCCGATTTCCCCGCACCTGTTCACCGAAATGAGCCTGTCGCTGGCCGCGACCCTGCCCAACGCACTGATAGTCGAGCACATGCCCTGGTTCGCGCCCCTGTATGGCCAGGCCATCCAGCTGGACGCGGACGGCAACGTCGCGGTACCCACCGGTCCCGGTTGGGGATACGCCTTCGACCCGCAAGCGGTGGCACGCTATGCGGTGTGAGACCCATTAATTTGTAACCGCGGCCCGTCGGTATTAACCATTACATCGAGATGAACACGGTCCCGCACTCCCAGGAGCGGCCTCGCACCGGCATGCCGCCCTATAACCCACAGGAATAGCTTCAGTCCCTGAAGGACTTTGACGCTATGGGTGGGCCCGGACTACCTTGCGTACCGTCTAGTGACCGCTAGCCGCTTCCAAGGGGAATCATGAAACGTCCTGCACTGTCCGTCCTGGCCATCGCCCTGCTGGCGCTGGGTGCCACCGCGAACACGCCGGCACGCGCCGACGACAGGCCCGAGCTGCGCATCAGCTCTGGCGCCGCCGATAACGCCACCCTGGATCCCCACCGCGCGACGTCCACGGTGGACAAGGGCGTGGCGTCCGAAATGTTCGACGCGCTGGTGCAGTTCCCGCCGGGCAGCGCCGATCCCAAGGCGCTGGAGCCTGACCTGGCCACCAGTTGGGAGGCATCGCCCGACAGCAAGACCTGGACGTTCCACCTGCGCAAGGGCGTGCAGTTCCACGGCGGCTACGGCGAATTGAAGGCCGAGGACGTGGTGTACTCGCTGCAACGCGCGGCCGATCCCAAGCGTTCCAGCTTCGCGTCCACCTTCGACCTGCTGGACAAGGTGGAAGCCGTCGACGACTACACCGTGCGCGTCACGCTCAAGTATCCGGACGCGGCCTTCCTGGGGCGCGTGTCCAACTATCACGGCGGCAATATCGTCAGCAAGAAGGCCGCTGAAAAGCTGGGCGACAAATTCGGCGCCGGCCCGATCGGAACCGGTCCCTATGCCTTCGCCGAACACGTCACGCAGCAATACGTGAAGCTGGTGGCCAACGACGCCTACTTCCGCGGCAAGCCCAAGGTCGGCGCCATCGTCTACCGCATGATTCCGTCGGACAGCGCGCGCGAACTCGCCTTCACGTCCGGCGAGATCGACATCATGCAAGGCAAGCGCGAGCAGCGCTGGGTGGAACGTTCGCAGAAGCGCGGCATGAAGGTCGATATCTTCGATCCCGCCGAATTCCGGACCCTGCACATCAATCGCACCATCAAGCCGCTGGACAACCTGAAGGTGCGCCAGGCCATCGCGGCGGCCGTCAACGTCGACGAGATCGTGCGCTACGCCGGCAAGGACGTCGCGGACAAGGGCTGTTCGGTGGTTCCGAACGGCTATCTGGGCGAGGATTGCAGCGCCGGCGCCTACACCTACGACGTCACCAAGGCCAAGCAGCTGTTGGCCGAGGCCGGGTTCCCCAACGGCATCCAGATCAAATCCGTGGTGTCGAACATTTCGGCGCAACAGCCGATCATGGAAATCGTCCAGGCGCAGCTGGCCAAGGCCGGCATCAAGCTGGACATGGAAGTGGTGGACCATGCCACCTACCAGGCCAAGAGCCGCCAGGACCAGAGCGCCCTGGTGTTCTACGGCGCGGCGCGCTTCCCCAATGCGGATGCCTACCTGAGCGAGTTCTACGATTCGTCGGCCGCCATCGGGGCGCCGGCCGCGCAGTCGAACTTCTCGCACTGCTCCGTGGCCGATGCCGACATCCGCGCGGCGCGCCAGGAGCCGGACGCCAAGAAGCAGCTGGCCCTGTGGAAAGACGCGCAGGTCAAGATCCACAATGACGTCTGCGCGATCCCCCTGTTCGGGTTGAAGCAGGTCTGGGCCCACGGCAATGGGGTGGACTACGGCTACACCCTGAAGGGCGCGCTGAATCTCCAGCCGCCGGTCACCGAGG
Source organism: Bordetella genomosp. 8 (assembly GCF_002119685.1). NCBI lineage: Bacteria > Pseudomonadati > Pseudomonadota > Betaproteobacteria > Burkholderiales > Alcaligenaceae > Bordetella > Bordetella genomosp. 8. Next base: position 3,311,502 of record NZ_CP021108.1, read on the forward strand.
CCACCACGGTCAAGCGATAGCCCGGCGCAGGTCGCGCGGCACCTGCGCGGCGACCTCGCGCGCGGCTTCGACGAAACCTTCGACCAGGCCGGCGTTGCGCGACGCATGCATCGTGCAGAGCTGGAAGTGGAACATCACTTCCGGCTCGAACCGCCGCAATACCAGGCGATTTTGAAACCCATCGGCAAACAGCGGATGAAACAAGGACACGCCCAGGCCCGCCGCCACGAACTCGCACGCGGTCGGCGCCGTATTGGTATCCAGCACGACGTTCAGCGGCACGTCCACCTGCTCGAAGGCGGATCGCACCAGCTGGTGGGTCTGGCTGTCGCTGCCGAACGCGATGAACGGCAGGCCAGCCATGTCGCGCGGCCGGATCACGCGCTTGCGCGTCAATTCGTGGTTCACCGGCAAGGCGCACATCAGCGGCTGCTGGAACATGGGCTCGCGGTCGATGTAGGGATTGTCCACGCGGCTGCCCACCAGCGCCACGTCGATCTGCCGGGTCGCCAGCCAGTCGGCCAGGAACTGCGAGCCGCGCGTCTGGATGTTGACGCGGACGTCGGGATGATGCCGCAGGAAGGTCATGGTCACGCGCCGGATGAACGACCCCGACAGCGCGGGCAACACGCCGACGAACAGCGTGCGCTGCTCGTCGCGGCGTATGGAGTCCACCGCCTGTTCGACCTGGCGCAAGCCGGTGAAGATGCGATCGATCTCCTCGTACAGCCGCATGCCGTGCGGCGTCGCGGCCAGCTTGCCGCGCACGCGGTCGAACAGATGCAGCGCGGTCTCCGCTTCCAGGTGCGCCAGCAGCTTGCTGACCGCGGGCTGCGACACGCCCAGCACCGTCGCGGCCTGGCTGACCGTGCCATGTTCGATGACCGCCTTGAACGCTTCGATTTGCCGCAGATTCAGCCGCTGGCTCATTCCCCTGCCCCCATAACCTGTAAGAAATCCATGCAGCCGATTCCAGTCGAAGGTTATAGCTTAACCGCACCACCGCCGCATGATTCCGGAGACCGGGCATGAATCGCAGCTACGACTTCATCGTTGCCGGCGCCGGCATGGTCGGCTCGGCCATCGCCATGGGCCTGGCCGGTTTGGGCCGCCGCGTACTGATGCTCGACGGCGCGGATACCGACTACCGCGCGGCCAAGGCCAACTTCGGCCTGGTGTGGGTACAGGGCAAGGGCTACGGCAACGTTCCCTACCAGCGCCTGTCGCATGAGGCCGGCCGGCTGTGGCCGGAATTCGCGCGCGACCTGGAGCGCGAAACCGGCATGACGCTGCAGTACGAGAATCGCGGCGGCCTGCATTTCTGCCTGGGCCAGCACGAATTCGAGGATCGCGCCGCGCGCATGCGGCTCTGGGACGCCAATACCCCTGAACTGCCCGCCTCCATCGAAATGCTGGACGCCGGCGAACTCACGCGCCGCTTTCCCACCTTGCGGCTGGGCCGCGAGGTGTCCGGCGCCAGCTTCTGCGACCGCGATGCGCACGTCAATCCGCTGCGTCTGCTGGCCGCGCTGCAGGCGGCGTATCTGCGCCGGGGCGGCCTGCTGTACAGCCGGCGGCCGGTGACGGCCATCGAACCGCTGGCCGGCGGCGGTTTCGCCGTGATTGCCGCCGCTGGACGCGAAGGCGCCGCCCCCGAGCGCTACGAGGCCGCCAACGTCGTCATCGCCGCCGGCCTCGGCTCCGCCGCGCTGGGCGGCATGGTCGGCCTGGACGTCCCCTTGCGGCCGCAGCGCGGGCAGCTCCTGGTCACCGAACGCCTGGCGCCCATGCTGCCGCTGCCGGCCAGCGGCGTGCGCCAGACCGGCGAAGGCACGGTGATGATAGGCGTCACCCAGGAAGAAGTGGGCTACGACCTCAACACCACCGCCGACGCCGCCGCGCGCATGAGCCGCAAGGCCCTGCGCGTGCTGCCCGACCTGGCCGGCGCGCGCCTGGTGCGGCAGTGGTCCTGCCTGCGCGTCATGACTCCCGACGGCCGCCCGGTATATGCCGGGTCGGCCCAGTATTCCGGCGCGTGGACCGCGCTTTGTCATTCCGGCGTCACGCTGGCGTCTTTCCATGCCGGGCCCCTGGCCCGTGCCCTGGATCACGGCGCGCTGCCGGCCACTCTGGATGCTTTTCACCATGAGCGCTTCGATGTTTCGCAAGCTGCATGAACCCGGCGCGCAGGCGCTGACAGTCTACATAGACGGCGCGGCCGTGTCCGCCGAGCCCGGCGAATCCGTTGCCGCGGTGCTGCTGCGGCAGGATACCGCCGCCACGCGCACCACGCCCGTCAAGGAAAGCCCGCGCGCGCCCTACTGCATGATGGGCGTGTGCTTCGACTGCCTGGCCATCGTCGACGGCGTGGCCTCCACCCAGACCTGTCTGGTCACGGTCCAGGAAGGCATGCGGATAGAACGCCAGTTCGGCAAGCGGAGCGTGCTGCCATGATCCGTGAATTCGATGCAGTGATCGTCGGCGCCGGCCCTGCCGGCATGAGCGCCGCCATCCGCCTGCGCGCGCATGGCATGAACGTGCTGGTGGTGGACGAACAACCCGCCCCCGGCGGCCAGATCTGGCGCGCCGTCGAAACCGTGGCCGCCACGCCCATGGGCGAATTGCTGGGCGACGAATACCGCGCCGGCGCGCCGCTGGCGGAGTCCTTCCGCCGTTGCGGCGCGGTCTACGAACCCGGCACCCAGGTCTGGCAGATCGAGCCCGACTGGCATGTCTACATGACGCGCGCGGGCCAGGCCGAAGTGGTGCGCGCCCGGCAGATATTGCTGGCGACCGGCGCGCAGGAGCGTCCCAATCCCTTTCCCGGCTGGACGTTGCCCGGCGTGCTGACCGTGGGCGCCGCGCAGATCCTGCTGAAGACCGCGCGCCAGGTGCCCGCGCAGCCGGTCTGGGTGGTGGGCAGCGGCCCCTTGGTGCTGTTGTACATGGCGCAGCTGCTGCGTGCCGGCGGCCGCATCGCCGGCTGGCTGGATACGTCGCCGCCGGATGGCTTTCGCCGCGCCCTGCCTTACCTTGCCGACGCGCTGCGCCGCGCGGGCGAGATCGGCAAGGGCCTGCGCTGGCTGCGCGAACTGCGGCAGGCCGGCGTGCGCCGCCTGCGCGGCGTGCGCGGCTTCCGCGCGCTGGGCGACGGCCGGCTGCAGCAGATCGAATACGTCACCAGGCATGGCCGCACCGTGCGCGAGGATGCCCAGGTGCTGCTGGCGCATGAAGGCGTCGTGCCGTCCATCCACATGGCCCGCGCGCTTGAATGCAAGCTTGCCTGGAACGAGCAGCAGGCCTGCCTGACGCCGGTCCTCGATGCCTGGGGGCAGACCAGCCGCCAGGGTGTCTACGTGGCCGGCGACGGGGCCGGCATCGGCGGCGCCACCGCGGCCACCGCGCGCGGCCAGCTGAGCGCGGTGGGCATGCTGCTGGGCGCCGGCCGGCTGAGCCAGCCGGAAGCCGAACTGGCGGCCGCGCCCTTGCGCGGCGCGCTGGCGGAAATGCTGCGCCTGCGCCCCATGCTCGACGCCATGTATCCGCCCCGGCCCGGCGTCTTCTCGCCGTCGGACGACACCATCGTCTGCCGCTGCGAGGAGCTGACGGCGGGCGATATCCGCAAGGCCGCCGAACTGGGCCAACCCGGTCCCAACCAGATCAAATCGTTCACCCGCGCCGGCATGGGCCCCTGCCAGGGCCGCCAATGCGGCTACACCATTGCGCACATCCTGGCCGAGCAGCAACAGCGTCCCGTGGCGGAAGTCGGTTTCTACCGCATCCGCCCGCCGCTCAAGCCGCTGACGCTGGGCGAACTCGCCAGCCTGGACACCGGGGACGCCGCCAAATGAGCAATCGAGTCTACGACGCGATCGTCATCGGCGGCGGCCTGCACGGCCTGTCGGCCGCCATGCACCTGGCGCGCCGGGGCGCGCGCGTGGTGGTGGTGGAAAAGCACTGGGTCGGCCGGCATGCCTCCGGCGCCACCGCGGCCGGCGTGCGCACCTTGAACCGTGACCTGGGCGAGCTGGACCTGTCGCTGGAGGCCATGGACATGTGGCACGACATGGCAGGGCTGGTCGGCGACGACTGCGGCTTCCACCCGAACGGCCAGGTCTGCGTGGCCGAACATCCGGACGCGCTGGCCAAGCTGCAGACCCGCGTGGACGGCCTGCGCGCGGCCGGTTACACGCATGAGGAAATCGTCGGCCCGGACGAACTGCGGCGCATCCTGCCGGAGCTCAGCACCCACTGCGTCGGTGCTTCCATCGCCCGGCGCGACGGCGCCGCCGATCCGCATCGCGCGCTGCGCGCGTTTCGTCGCAGCGCCATGCAGGCGGGCGTCGAACTGGTCGAGCACTGCGGCGTCGTCGCCATCGAGCGGCAAGGCGCGGACTGGCGCGTGGTGGGCGACAGTGGTCCGGACGGCGCGGCGCGGACATGGACGGCGCCGGCGATCGTCAACGCGGCCGGCGCCTGGGGCGCGCGCATGGCGGCACTGGTCGGCGACGACATCCCGCTGGCGACCAAGTCTTCGATGATGATGGTCAGCGAACGCCTGCGGCCCTTCATCAAGCCGGTCGTCTCCATCATGGGCCGCTCGCTGTCCTTCAAGCAGTCCGACCAGGGCACGCTGGTGATCGGCGGCGGGCTGCAGGGCATACCGGACCTGGACAAGGAAACCTCCACCGCGCGCATGGGCGTGCTGGCCAAGGGCGCGAAAGCGTCCACCGACCTGTTCCCCGCGGTGCGTGACATACGCATCGTGCGGGTCTGGGCCGGCCTGGAGGCCAAGACGGAAGACCTGCTGCCGGTGGTCTGTCCATCGCCCGGGGCGCCGGGCGTATTCCATGCCTTCGGCTATTCCGGCCACGGCTTCGAGCTGGTGCCCGTGGTGGGCGCGGCGCTGGCCGACCTGGTGCTGACCGGCAAGACGGCCCGCGCGATCCAGAACCTGGACGCGCGGCGCCTGATGCCCGGCGCGCCCAAGGACGCCGGCACGCCCTGGGTCACCGGCGCGCCGAAACCCGCGCCGGAAAAGGTGCCGGCATCCACGCAAGGCGCGGCGCAAAGCACCGTACAGGGAGCCCCATCATGATGCGCTATGCCGTCAAACGCCTGTTGCTGGCGATCCCCACCCTGCTGGCCATGCTGACGGCGGTGTTCGTCCTGGTGCGGCTGGTGCCCGGCGATCCCGCGGCGGTCATGCTGGGCGACCAGGCCAGCGCCGCGGCGCTGGCCGCGCTGCGCGAGCGGCTGGGCCTGAACCTGCCCGTGCAGACGCAATACCTGCATTTCCTGCGCGACATGCTGTCGGGCAATTTCGGCGTCTCCATGGCCAGCGGCCGCACCGTGCTGCAGGAAGTCGCGCTGGTGCTGCCGTGGACGCTGCAACTGACGGCGGCGTCCATCCTGATCGGCGTGGTCTTCGGCCTGCCGCTGGGCATCTGGGCGGCGCTGCGGCGCAATGCCTGGCCCGATTACCTGGGCCGGGTACTCTCGCTGACGGGCCTGTCCTTTCCCGCCTTCGTCTCGGCCATCCTGATGCTGCTGGCCTTCGCCATCCAGCTGCAATGGTTTCCCGTGATCGGCAGCACGGTCGCCGGCGACTGGACCGCGCAGTTGCGCGGGCTGGTGCTGCCGGCCTTCAACCTGGGGCTGATCATGACCGCCTACGTCATGCGCGTCACGCGGTCGTCCATGCTGGGCGTGATGGGCGAGGACTACGTGCGCACCGCTCGCGCCAAGGGCGTGCGGCCGCTGCGCCTGGTGCTGCGCCACGGCCTGCGCAACGCGCTGATTCCCATCGTCACCGTCGTCGGCCTTTATTTCGGCACGCTGATCGGCAACTCGGTGCTGACCGAAATCGTCTTCAACCGGCCGGGCCTGGGCAAGCTGATCCTGGGCGCGCTGAACACGCGCGACTACACGCTGCTGCAAGGCCTGATGGTGGTGTTCGCGGCCTGCGTCATTTTCGTCAATCTGCTGACCGACCTGGTGTACGGGATGGTCGACCCCCGGGTGAAATACAAATGAGCGCCGTCACCGCCCCTGCTCCGACCGCCGCGCGCCCCAACGCGCTTTGGCTGGCCCTGCGCCGCAACCGCCTGTCGTGGGTGGGCATCGGCCTGCTCGTGCTGATCGCGCTGGTGGCGATACTGGCACCATGGCTGGCGCCGCACGACCCACTGCAGCAGAACATCGCCTACCGCCTGGAACCGCCGTCGGCGGAGTTCTGGCTGGGCACCGACAGCTATGGCCGCGACGTCCTGTCGCGACTGATCTACGGCGCCCGCGTGTCCCTGCTGGTGGGCTTCGTCGCCATCCTGATCGCCATGAGCATCGGCGCGTCGCTGGGCATCCTGGCGGGTTATGTCGGCGGGCTGGTCGACCAGTTCATCATGGGCCTGGTCGACGTGCTGCTGTCCTTCCCGACGCTGCTGCTGGGCCTGATGGTGGCGGCGATGCTGGGCGCCAGCCTGGAAAACCTGATCATCGCCATCGCCATCACGGAAATCGCCCCCTTCGTGCGCGTCGCACGCGCGCCAACCATCGCCTTGAAACAGCGCGATTTCGTCGAGGCGGGACGCGCGCTGGGCTATGGCCCGCTGCGCCTGATGGGCGTGCACATCCTGCCGAACATGATTTCCGACGTCGTGGTGCTGGGCTCCCTGTGGATGGCGTCCGCCATCCGCACCGAGGCCTCGCTGAGCTTCATCGGCCTGGGCGTGCCGCCTCCCGCCGCCACCTGGGGCGGCATGATCCGCGAAGGCTTCGAGAACATCCTGGATGCCTGGTGGCTGACCGTATTCCCCAGCGTCGCGATCCTGCTCACGGTGCTGGCCCTGAATCTGCTGGGCGACGCGCTGCGCGACGCCATCGATCCCAAGCTGCGCTCGGAGCACTCATGACCACCACGAACGCCGTATTGGAGCTGCGCGGCCTGCGCACGGAATTCCGCATAGGCGGCACCTGGCATGCCGCCGTGCGCGACGTTTCCCTGTCGGTAACCAGGAACGAAACGCTGGCGGTGGTGGGCGAATCGGGCAGCGGCAAGAGCGTGACCGCGCTGTCCATCCTGCGGCTGCTGCCGTCCACCGGCGCGCGCCACGGCGGCGGACAGGTGCTGCTGGAAGGCAAGGACCTGTCGGCCCTGCCGGAAAAGGAAATGGCGCGCCTGCGTGGCGACGCCATCGCCATGATCTTCCAGGAACCGATGACGTCGCTGAATCCGACGATGACGGTGGGCGACCAGATTGCGGAAGCCGTCCGCCAGCATCGCCGCATTTCCTGGCGCGAGGCGCGCGACGTTGCCCTGCAGGCGCTGGAGGAAGTCAAGATCCCCGCGGCGGCCAGCCGCTACGACGACTACCCGCACCAGTTCTCCGGCGGCATGCGCCAGCGCGTGATGATCGCCATGGCGTTGGCCTGCAAGCCCAAGGTGCTGCTGGCCGACGAACCCACCACGGCGCTGGACGTCACCATCCAGGCGCAGATCCTTAGCCTGCTGGCCGACCTGAAGACGGCGCGCGGCATGGCGGTGGTCTTCATCACCCACAACCTGGGCGTCGTGGCGCAGATCGCCGACCGCGTGGCCGTCATGTACGCCGGCGAGGTCGTCGAGACCGCCGACGTCGACACCCTGTTCGCCCGTCCCACCCATCCCTATACCGAAGCCCTGCTGCGCGCCATGCCGCGCGTCGATGCCGACGCCGACGCGCTCGACCCCATCCCGGGCAGCGTGCCGCCCATCACCGGCATTCCGGCGGGTTGCGCCTACGCGCCGCGCTGCCCGCTGAAACAGGCGCGCTGCGAGACCACGCGCCCGACATTGGCAACGGTAGAGGGCTCGCATCAGGTGCGTTGCCTGGTGCGCGCGCCATCGGAAGGACAATCATGAACGACATCGATCTCCCCGTGCGGGACGGCCGGGACGCCGTCGCGAACGACGACGCCCCATTGCTACGCGTGCGCGGCCTCGTCAAGCATTTCCACAGTGGCGGCGGCCTGCTGGGCGGTCGCAAGCAGACGGTCCACGCGGTCAACGGCGTGTCCTTCGACGTGGGCCGCGGCCAGTCGTTGGGCCTGGTCGGCGAATCGGGCTGCGGCAAGTCGACGGTGGCGCGCCTGCTGCTGCGCCTGATCGAACGCGATTCGGGCGAAGTCCACTTCGATGGCCAGGACGTGGGCGCGGCCGGCGCCGCGCGGATGCGGGCCCTGCGCCAACGCATGCAGATCGTGTTCCAGGATCCCTACGCGTCCCTGAACCCGCGCCGCACCGTGCGCCAGGCCTTGTCCGAACCGCTGCATGTGCACGGCATGGGCGACGCCGCCCGGATAGAAGCCAAGATCTCGCAGACCATCCAGGAAGTCGGCCTGCCGCTGTCCGCGCTGGACCGCTATCCCCATGAATTCTCCGGCGGCCAGCGCCAGCGCATCGGCATCGCGCGCGCGCTGGTGCTGGACCCGCAGCTCATCGTCGCCGACGAACCGGTATCGGCGCTGGATGTGTCGGTGCAGGCGCAGATCCTGCAACTGCTGGAACGCCTGAAGCGCGAGCGCGGCCTGTCATTCGTCTTCGTGTCGCATGACCTGGGCGTGGTGCGCCACTTCTGCGACACCGTCTGCGTCATGTACCTGGGCCGCATCATCGAGCAGGGACCCACGCGGCAGGTGCTGGATGCCCCCCGGCATCCCTACAGCCGCGTGCTGCGCGACTCGTCGCCGGTGCCCGATCCGCGCGCGCGCATCGCGCTGGCGAAGATCACCGGCGAAATCCCCGCCCCGACCCGGTTGCCGTCCGGGTGTACTTTCCACCCGCGCTGCGGCCGGGCGCGGCCGGACTGCGCCACCCGCATCCCCGAACTGGCAGGGCACGCCGCCGGCGACGACCGCCGCGTCGCGTGTTTCTATCCGCTGGACGCCGCGGAATAGCGCGAAACGGCCAAGGCAAGCGAGGCAACCGAGGCGACCGGGGCGGCTGGCCTCTACACCTCGCCCAGCCGCATCAGGCGCCGGATCTGGTCGCGTTCGGCGCGCAGGATGGCGAGCAATTCGCCTTCTATCTTTTCGAGCGGGTATTCATCGTCGTTCACGGACAATCCCAGCGACAGGCTGCGTGACTGCCCGGAAAACAGCGGGATGCCCAGCGTCGTGACCTTGCGATCCGTGTAGCGTGCGATGGCCCAGGAATCCTCGGCCATGTCCAGCGCCCGATAGAGGGCGCTGGTATCCGGCATGGAGCTGCCCACGCGCAGGTTCACCACGACGATCTTGCGGCGCTCCGAATCCGAACTGGCGCGCGCGATGATGATGACTTCGTCGCGCCCCTTCTCGCCGATGTTCACCGTTCCATTGCAGCGGTTGGCCAGCGCCTGCAGCGACGACTGGATGAACTCGTTCACGCCAGTATTGGCCAGCGCGGCGAAGCCGATCTCCAGCAGCTGCGGGGTCAGCGACCACAGCGTGCCTTCCTTGCGCACATAGCCCTCCCCTTGCAGCGTGTTCAACAGGCGCAGGACGGTGGAGTGCGGCAGATCGACCGCCTTGGACAGCGCGGTTAGGGATTGCCCGGGTCCCCCGCGAAAACCGCGCAGGATGGCTAGACACCTCTGGACCGACCTATTATCATTCATTTGACCACTGCATGAAATGGTTGTTCATCTAGTGAACATTGTAGCCCTGCTTGCACCTCTCCGCAAGCAGGCAACGGTGTTCCGCAACAGATCGGGGGCAGCATGGGCTACAGAGTAGGCGTCGACATCGGCGGCTCTTTCACCGATTTCGCCGTATTCGACGAAGACACCGGCGATATCAAAAGTCTCAAGGTCTTCTCCCGCCCGGACCAGCCGGGCGAGGAAGTCATCGCCGGGGTGCGCATGCTGGGCGAGCGCTACGGCATCCAGCCGGCGCAGATCAGCTACTTCACCCACGGGACCACGGTCGGCATCAACACCGTCATCCAGCGCAAGGGACTGAAACTGGCGCTGTTCGCCACCGAGAACTTCTGCGACGTGCTGGAACTGGCTCGGCTGAAGACGCCGGACATGTACCACCTGCTGTCGCGGCGGCCGGAACCCCTGGTCAAGCGCAGCATGGTGTTCGGCATTGCCGAGCGCATGGCGCCGGACGGCTCCGTGCGCAAGCCGCTGGACGAAGCCAGCGTCGAGCGCGCGGTGCAGGCGGCGCGGGACGCCGGTGCCGAAGGCATCGTCATATCGCTCCTGCACGCCTACCGCAACCCCGCGCACGAACAGCGCGTGCGGGACATCGTCGCGGCCATCGCGCCGGAGCTGCCGGTATCCTGCTCCAGCGAAACCTGGCCCATCATCCGCGAATACGAACGCACCATCACGGCGGTCATCGGCGGCTACGTCCAGCCGCGCGTCGCGCACTACCTGGGCTCGCTGCAAGCCGCGCTGAAGAACGCCGGGGTGCAGCCGGAACCGCGCCTGACCAAGTCCAACGGCGGCGTGATGACCGCCGAACAGGGCAAGCGCGACTGCGTGCAGATGATCCTGTCCGGCACCGCCGCTGGCGTCATCGGCGCCAGCCATGTCGCCGCCACCGCCGGCATCCCGCGCTGCCTGAGCCTGGACATCGGCGGCACCAGCGCGGACATCGCCGTCATCATCGACGGCAAGCCGCAGTACGGCGTCGGCGAGCTGATCGGCGACTTCCAGATCTATATCCCTTCGGTTTCCGTGTCCTCCGTCGGCGAAGGCGGCGGCTCCATCGCCTGGGTCGATCCGCTGGGCGTGTTGAAGGTGGGTCCGGAAAGCGCCGGATCGCGGCCTGGCCCCGCCTGCTATCGCCGCGGCGGCACGCGCGCCACGATCACGGACGCCTTCGTCTGCTGCGGCTTCGTCGGCCATTCCGACCTGGGCTACAAGGCCGTCGAAGTCGACGTCGAAGCCGCGCGCAAGGCCGTCGGCGAACTGGCCGGCCAACTGGGCCGCGGCATCGAGGAAACCGCCGAGGCCATCATCCAGATCGCCGTGTCGGGCATGTATACGGAGGTCAGCGGCCTGGTGTCGCGCTATGGCATAGACCCGCGCGAATATGCCGTGCTGGCCTTCGGCGGCGCCGGCCCCATGCTGGGATGCTTCCTGGCGCGGGAAATCAAGGTCAAGGAAATCGTCGTCCCGCCCTCGCCCGGCACGCTCAGCGCGCTGGGCGGCCTGATCGCCGACTTGAAGAGCGACTTCCTGAAAACCGTCTACGCCGACCTGACGCCGGACAACCTGCAAAGCGTGCGGCAGGAATTCGCCACGCTGCGCGAGCGCGCCCAGCAATGGCTGCGTCACGAGCAAGGCCACGTCGACGGCGCGGAATACGTGTACTCCGCCGAAATGCGCTATCGCGGGCAATCCTACGAAATCGATACCGTCCTGGATCCCGCGCACATCGAAAGCGCCGACATCCAGGCGGTCGCGCGGGCCTTCCACGACGCGCACCGGCAGTTGTACGGCCACGCCGACGAACAGGCCCCGGTGCAGGTCGTCAGCCTGCGCGTGGTGATCTCGGGCAACAGCGACAAGCCGCGCTTCCCCCGCCACGAGCTGCGGCCCGGCACGCCCAAGGCCGAACGCAAAGTGCGCGTCTGGCTGGACGGCGGTTTCCAGGACGTGGACCTGTACAGCCGCGGCGCGCTCGCCGCCGGGCACCGGTTCGACGGACCTGCCATCGTCACGCAGGACGATTGCACCACCGTCATCCCCGCCGGCCACGTATGCCATGTCGATGAATATGCCAATCTGCGCATCGCTTTCGAAGGAGACGCATCATGACCGTGGATAACTTCCGCCTGCAGGTCCTGGCCAACCACTGCACCGCCGCCGCCGAGGCCATGGGCTATACCCTGATGCGCACGGCGTACTCCACCTTCGTCAAGGAAACCGAGGATTTCTCGGCGCAGTTGATGACGCCGGCCGGCAAGACCTTCGCCTCGCCCAAGACCTTCGGCGCCACCTGGTACACCGGCCTGGACTACGGCCGCGTGATCCAGATGTTCGACGATTACCGCGAAGGCGACATCTACCTGACCAACGACCCCTACAGCGGCTACGTCGCCACCCATACGCCCGACATGCACGTATGGAAGCCGGTGTTCCGCGATGGCCGGCTGGTGTGCTTCGTCGGCAGCCACATCCACAATACCGACATGGGCGGCGCGGTGCCCGCGTCCCTGTCCCGCACGCTGACCGAAGTGCACCAGGAAGGCCTGCGCATTCCGCCCATGCTGCTGATGCGCGACGGCGTCCTCGACGAAAAACTGCTGCGCATCATGCAGGTCAACGTGCGCATGCCGGACCAGAACCACGGCGACCTGAACGCGCAGATCGCCGCGCTGACCGTGGGCGAACGCAAGGTGCACGAAATCATCGACCGCTTCGGCGTCGAGGAATTCATGCAGGGCGCCGAAGCCATCCTGGACTACGCCGAGCAGCAGACGCGCGCGCTGATCCGCGACATCCCTGACGGCGACTACGAGTTTTCCGAGTTCGCCGACGAGGACTCGGTGAACGGCTATCCCTGCCGCATCCACATCACGCTGCGCGTGCGCGGCGACGAACTGGAACTGGACTTCACGGGCAGCGATCCGCAGGTGGCGTCGTCGCTGAACGTGCCGACCGGCGGCGACGGCCATCATTCCGTCATCACCGTCGGGCTGATCTATGTGATGCACACCCTGGCGCCGCGCAATGTGCTGAACGCCGGCTCGGTGCGGCCCATGCGCGCCGTGCTGCCGGAAGGCTCCATCGTCAATCCGGTGGCCCCCGCGGCCGTCGGCATGCGCAGCCTGACGGCGGCGGTGATCCAGGCCTGCACCTTCGGCGTCTTCAACCGCGCGTTGCCGGAACGTCTGCCCGCCTGCCCCGCCGGCGGCTCCACGCTGCTGAACGTGAAGACCACCACGCGTGGCGGCCGTCAGGTGCTGTCCTCCATCGGCCCCTGCGGTGGCGGCGCCGGCGGCGGCCCGGAATACGATGGCGTCGAAGGCTGCGGCGCCAACAACGCCTTCCTGAAAAACACGCCGGTGGAAATCAACGAAGCCGAAGTCCCCATCGAGATCATCCGCTACGGCCTGGTACCGGACACGGGCGGCGCCGGCCGGCTGCGCGGCGGCAACGCCGCGACCATGGAATTCAAGGTGCTGGCACCCAACGGCGTGGTCACGGCGCGCAACCGCAACCGTTCCGAGCTTGCCGCCTGGGGCGTGGTCGGCGGCAAGGCCGGCGCCAATTCGCGCTTCATCAAGAATCCCGATACGCCGGCGGCCGAGGAGCTGCGCAACAGCGACCTCGTCAACTGCGCCCCGGGCGACGTCATCCGCCTGGAAGGCCCGGCCGGCGGCGGCTACGGCGATCCTCTCGAGCGTCCCGTCGAAAAGGTGCTGGAAGACGTGCGTTCCGGCTTCGTGTCGCCGCGGCGCGCCCGCGAGGCCTATGGCGTCGCGATCCGCGACGACCTGACCGTCGACGAAGCCGCCACGCGCGAACTGCGCGCGGCCGCGCGCGGCGGGGACAGCACCGCGACGGCCGATCATTTCAACTATGGTCCGGGCCGTTTCCGCTTCGAAAGCATCTGGACCGGCGCCCGCTACGACGCCATGACGCGCATCATGGCCGCGCTGCCGATCAGCTGGCGGCATTTCGTCAAGCACCAGATGTTCGCCGCGCTGGCCGGTACCGAGCCGCCCAGGGACGGCGGGGCCGCTGATATCGAACGGATATATCGGCAACTCAGCGAACGTTACGCCGAGCTGCCCGCGCTGGAAACCATCCCCGCCAAGGCGGCGGCCTGACGACGGGATACGCGGACCGCCATGCCCAGCTCCACGGATATTTTCGCGCCCGATTTCCAACGCCGCCCTTACTGGTGGGAAGCCTATGAACCGCCGGATCCCGGCGACGACGCCCTGCCCGCGCGCGCCGACGTCGTCATCGTCGGCGGCGGCTATACCGGCATCTGCTGCGCGCTGACCTTGCGCGAGGCGGGTATCGACGCCGTCGTGCTGGAAGCCGGCCGGCCGGGCCAGGGCGCCAGCACACGCTCCGGCGGGCAGATGTCGGGGGGCGTCAATGTACAGAAGAAGGCACTCGCCGCCGTCGGCGAAAGCCCGGAACAGCGCGAAGCGCGGCTGGCGACCCGCCTGCGCGACGCCGCCGCGTCGATGCGCTATGTCGAATCGCTGATCGAACGGCATGGCATCCAATGCGGGTGGCAGAAGACCGGCCGGCTGACCACGATGTGGCTGCCGCAGCACTACGAGGCCTGGCAGGCGCGCATCGACCAGCTCAATGCCTGCACCGACTCGCATGCCCGCATGATCCCGCGCGAACAGCTGCACGCCGAGATCGGCTCCAACGTCTACCATGGCGCGGCGCTGATCGAACATGCCGGCCATCTGCATCCCGCGCAGCTTTATGGCGGCATGCTGGCGGCGGCGCGGCAGGCGGGCGCGCGCATCCATGGCAATACGCCGGTAACGGCCATTGCCCGTACCGGCGACGGCTACGACGCGCGCACGGCGCGCGGCACCGTGCGCGCGCAACAGGTGGTGATCGCGACCAACGGCTACACCGGTCAGGAAGTGGGCGACCTGCGCCGCAAGGTCGTGCCCATAGCCACCTACATGATCGCCACCGAGGAGCTGCCGCCCGATCTGGCGGCCGATATCCTGCCCACCAACCGCGCCGTTTCCGAATCTCGCCGGGTGGTCAACCACTATCGCCTGTCGCCGGACGGCCGGCGCCTGCTGTTCGGCGGCCGTGCCCGCTTCACCCCGACCGGCGAGGAAACGACCGCGCGCCTGCTTCACCGCGCGATGCTGAAACGGTTTCCGCAACTGGCGGGCACGCGCATCACCCACAGCTGGGGCGGCAACGTGGCCATGACGCTGGATTCGATGCCGCATATCGGCGGCGCGGACGGTCTGCACTATGCGCTGGGCTGCAACGGCAGCGGTGTCGCTATGATGAGCTACCTGGGCCACAGTGTGGGCCGCAAGATCGCCGAAGCATCCGGCGAACCGATCAATGCTTTCGATATGGGGGAAATTCCCGGGCACCCGTTCTATTTCGGCAATACCTGGTTCCTGTTCGCCATCGGCAGCTGGTACCAGGCACGCGACGCCTACGAACACTGGAAGGCGCGCTGACACTTGCCTTGCACCGTCCGATGCGGAAACCCGGCTGCCCGCCGGGAACCGTGAATAAGGGATCGGACGCGACCACAACTATTGGAGTAAATCCATGAATATGCAGCGTCGCAATGCCTTGAAAGTCCTGACCGGCCTGTGCGGGGCAGCTGCCCTGCCCCGCTACGCCCTGGCGCAGCCCGGCGGCTATCCCGGCGGCCCGGTCACCGTCATCGTGCCCTACGGGGCCGGCGGCAGCACGGACGTGATCGCCCGGCTGCTGGTGAATGACGTGAGCGAGCGCCTGGGCGGCAAGTTCATCGTCGAGGACAAGCCCGGCGCCGCCGGCAATATCGGCACCCGGCAGGTCGCGGTCTCCCGGCCCGACGGCGCGACGCTGCTGTATTCAACGGCAACGCCTTTCTGCATCAACCCCTACGTCTACAAGACACTGCCCTTCGACCCGGACAACGATTTCGCCGCGGTCTCGCGTACGGCCAAGCTGCCGCTGGTGCTGGTGGCCAATGCGGGCCTGGGCATCAAGGACGCCCACGAGTTCGTCGACTACCTGCGCAAGCACCAGAAGGACTGCAGCTTCAGCTCCTACGGTATCGGCACGTCCAGCCATATCGCGGGCACCATCTTCACGCGGAAGATAGGCGCCACCGGCGTCCTGCACGTGCCCTACAAGGACATGACGGCCATGTCGGACCTGGCGGCGGGTCGGAACACGTTCCACATCGACGCCTGGTCCGTGGTGGATCCGCTGGTCAAGTCCGGCAAGCTGGTGGCGCTGGCCGTGTCCAGCAACGAACCGCTGCCCTGGGCCCCCAACCTGCCCACCATCGCCAGCGTGGTCAAGAGCGACTACGAAATCGTCACCTGGCACGCCGTATTCGCGCCGCGCAAGACGCCGACGGACGTCGTCGACTTCCTGAACCAGGAATTCCAGAAGACCATAGACAAGCCCATCGTCCAGAAGACCTATCGGGAACAGGGCTTCCTGACCTACCCACCCGCAACGCCCAAGGAAATAGACGCCTTCGTCAAGGCGGACAAGGCGCGCTGGAAAGGTTACGTGGAGGCCGCGGGCATCGTGCCGTCCTGAGGCCGAACGGTGGCGCGCCAGGCGGCTCGCCGCTCACGCGCGCGATGCCTGCTGCTTATACTCGCGCGGCGTCATGCCGAAGCGCCCGCGGAACTCGCGCGAGAAGTGCGCGCCGTCGGCGAAGCCGCAATCCAGCGCCACCTGCGTGACTGGCAGCCGGCTGTTTTCCAGTAGCCAACGGCTGTACTGCAGCCGCAGGTTGCGCTGGAACACCATGGGGCTGAGGCCCAGCGCCTGCTGGAAGGCCCGTTCGAGCTGTCGCCGCCCGACGCCCACATAACGCGCGATCGCATCCAGCGATGGCGGGTCGTCGATGCGCTGCTCGATGAAATGCGCCGCCTGCCGCACCCGCAGGTCGCCGATGTCCGATACGTCGGAATAGAAATGCGCCTGCGGCACGCGTGACGGCCGCATGCCTTGCAGCATCATGTGCCGCACGGCCTGCTGCGCCTTGTCGCGTCCGCAGTGGCGCTCCACCAGGTAAAGCGCCAGGTCGATGGCGGCCGTCGAGCCGGCGCAGGTGATCAGGTCGCCTTCGTCGATGAACAACCGGTCCACCGCGGCGCGCACGCCGGGAAAGCGCGCACGGAAGGCGTCCAGCACGTTCCAGTGCACGCACACGCTGCGCGCGCCCAGCACCCCGGCCTGCGCCAGCGCGAACGTACCCGTGCAGATCCCCAGCATGCGCACCGGGCTGTCCGCCACGCGGCGGATCCACTGCTGCAGCACCGGCGGCAGGTTCACGTTCGGATAATCGTTGCCGCCGCAGATCGCCACGTAGTCCAGGCCCGACAGGTCGTCGACCAGGCCGCCGTCCACCGCCAGCGACAAGCCGGCGCTGGCCGAGCGCGGCAGGCCGTCCCAGCTCATCACGCGCCAGGTGGTGTGGATGCGCCGGCTCTTGCCGCCGTGGTCGCCCGCCAGCCTCAATGCGTCGACGAAGCCGGAAAACGCCGCCAGCGTGAACTGGTCGAGCAGGACCAGGCCCACGGAGAGTTCTGGTTTACCCGCAGGCGGCACGGCGTCCACGGAGGAATCGCAGGTTGGAGCTGGCATGATGACGCAATTATTCAAGTTTCTGACCAGACATTTCAATCCCGGTTTGCCCCTAGGGGCGCACTATTCCGGACACCGACACACAAAAGCTCCGGCCCGCCCGGGCACCACTCCAAGGGAAATCGCCATGGCACGACAGATCCGCAACGCCCTGCTCGCCGGCGCCATCGCCGCCGCCTTCATGACGCAGCCCGCCGCGGCCGCCGAACGCATCACCGTGGCCTGGTACGGCGGCAACTGGGGCGACGCCTTCAAGGCCTGCGTCGCCGATCCGTACACCAAGGCGACCGGCGTCGCGGTCACGCCCGAGATCGGCACCTCCACCACGACGCTGTCCAAGCTGCAGCAGCAGAAGAACGCGCCCACCATCGACGTGGCCTGGATGGACGGCGGCATCAGCGAACTGGCGCAGGCCGCCGGCGTGCTGGACACGCTGGACCCGGCCGCCATTCCCAACATGAAACACCTGCTGCCACAGGCCATCTACGGCGGCCAGGGCGCCACCTATGCGGTGGGCACGGGCTACTACTCGCTGGGCCTGACCTACAACACCAAGGAAATCGGCACGCCGCCCAAGACCTGGAAGGACCTGTGGAAGCCGGAATATGCCGGCGCCATCGCGATCCCGTCGCCGTCCAACTCGTCCGGCGTGCCCTTCATCCTGTTCATGGCCAAGGTGTGGGGCGTCGATCCGTCCAACCTGGAGCCGGTCTACAAGCGCCTGGCGGCGCTGGATACCGCCCTGCTGTTCGACAGCTCGGGCGCGGCCACCAACGCCTTCCAGTCGGGCGAAGCCGTCATCGGCGCGCACTTCAACGTCGGCGCCTGGGACCTGATCGACAAGAAACTGCCGATCGGCTTCGCCGTGCCGCAGGAAGGCGTATGGGCCACCGACGCGCGGCTGCATCTGGTCAAGGGCACGCCCCACAAGGCCGCGGCGCAGAAATTCATCGATACGGCCCTGACCGCCGAGGCATCGCAATGCCTGGCGACGCGTCTCTACCTGGGCCCGTCGGTGCAGGGCGTGCAGTTGCCGCCCGACGCCGCGCGCAAGCTGCCCTGGGGCGAAAAAGGATCGGTGAAGGACCTGCAGCTGCTGGACTGGAACGAGGTCAACGCGCGCCGCGCCGAAATCACCGACGCCTGGAACCGCCAGGTCGCCCGCAAGCGCTGATCCGGAGCAGATGTTTTGCAAAAGAACGGGGAAACCAAGATGCCGGTCCTGCTGGACATCCGTGGCGTACGCAAGCGTTTCGGCGGCCATGCCGCCCTGGACGATATCGATCTCCAGGTGCGGCAGGGCGAGTTCATCGCCCTGCTCGGTCCCAGCGGCTGCGGCAAGACGACGCTGCTGCGTACGATCGCGGGATTCCTGGCACCGGACGCGGGCAGCATCCTGATCGAAGGCCAGGACGTCAGCCGCCTTCCCGCGCATCGGCGGCCTCTGAATACCGTGTTCCAGAACTACGCGCTGTTCCCGCACATGACCGTGCTGGACAACGTGTCGTACGGCCCGCGGCGGCGCGGCACGAGCCGGGCCGAAGCCGCGCAGCGCGCGCGCCAGGCCCTGGAGATGGTCGGCCTGGCGGGCATGGACGCCCGCTATCCCCGCGAAATGTCCGGCGGACAGCAGCAGCGCGTGGCGCTGGCGCGCGCCATCGTCAACGCGCCCAGGCTGCTGTTGCTGGACGAGCCGCTGTCGGCGCTGGACCTGAAGCTGCGGCGGCGCATGCAGCTGGAATTGAAGCATTTGCAGGAGCAGTTGGGGATTTCCTTCGTGTTCGTGACGCACGACCAGGAAGAGGCCATGACCATGGCCGACCGTATCGTCGTCATGAATGCCGGCCGCATCGAACAGGTCGGCACCGGACCGGAGATCTATCGGGCGCCGGCGACCCGCTTCGTCGCGGAATTCATCGGCGACGCCAATCTGTTGCCCTGCACCCGCGTCGCCGACGGCATTGCGCTGGAATCGTTGGCTGGCCTGCTGGCGCCCGTCGCGCCCGGCGCGCCGGCGCGCGGCACCGCCGTCCTGCGGCCGGAGGACCTGCACGTCGCCGACGGCGTCGACGCGCCCGCCGGCCACGTACGGTTCAAGGCCGCCGTCACCGACGTCATCCGCGTGGGCAGCCACACCTCCGTCCTGGGTGACGCCGGCGGCCAGATGCTGCAGGCCCGCCTGCCGGGCGACTGCCCGGGCCTGACGGCTGGCGGCGTCCGCACGTGGAGCTTCGATCCCGCGCGCGTCCACCTGATCGCGGAGCAGCCATGACCGGCTCGCTGCGCACGCCCGCCGCCCTGCTCTGCGTCCCGCTGGCGCTGTTCGCGGCCTTCTTCGTCGCGCCGCTGTGCGTCGTCGCGCTGGCCAGCGTCTTCGATCCCGCGCGCGGCGGCTTCACGCTGGCCTATTACGTCAACGTGCTGGCCGATGCGTACCACTGGGACGTCATCGCCACCACGTTCCGCATCGGCGTGGGCAGCACGCTGGTGTGCCTGCTGCTGGGCTATCCGCTGGCGTGGTACCTGGTGCGGCTGGTGCGCTGGCGCCACTGGCGTCGCATCTGCGTGATCATACTCGTGGTGCCGCTGTTCACCAGCAACATCGTGCGTTCCTTCGGCTGGATGGTCATGCTGGGCCGCAACGGTATCGTCAACGATACCCTGCAAGGGCTGGGGCTGATCGAACGGCCCATGCGCTTCCTGGGCACCGAACTGGGCATCCTGATCGGCATGGTCTACATCCTGCTGCCCTTCGTCGTGCTGGCCGTGGGCAATACGCTGGCACGCGTCGATCCGGGCCTGGAGCAGGCTTCTTCCGACCTGGGCGCCACACCCTGGCAGACCTTCCTGCACGTGACGCTGCCGCTCACCCTGCCCGGCGTGGCCGCCGGCGCGATCATGGCCTTCACCCTGGCGGTCAGCGCCTACGTGACGCCGGCGCTGTTGTCGGGCGGACGCGTCACCGTGCTGTCGGTACTGATATTCCAGCAGTACAGCAGCGTCTTCAACGTCCACCAGGGCGGCGCCCTGAGCGTGGTGCTGCTGGTGCTTTCGCTGGCGCTGGTGGCCCTGGCCGGCCGCGTCGGCCAGCCCGCAAGGAGTACGCGATGATCGCGCGGATCGGAATACGCCTGTTGTCCTGGATCCTGCTGGCCTACATGGTGCTGCCGCTGGCGGTGATCCTGGGCGCTTCCTTCACGGCCACGTCGTACCTGGCCTTTCCGCCGCAAGGCTGGACATTGCAGTGGTACCGCCAGTTCCTGGGCGACCCCAGCTATCTGTCGGCGTTCTTCACCAGCGCGATGCTGGCCTGCGCCGCCACCGCCGTGGCGATCGCGCTGGCGATACCGTCGGCCCTGGCCGTCGCGCGCTACGATTTTCCCGGCAAGGGCGCGATATCCGCGCTGCTGATGTCCCCGCTGGTGCTGCCGCACGTGGTGCTGGGCGCGGCGCTGCTGCAGTTCGGCTCGTCCATCGGCCTGACGCGCAGCTTCACCGCCCTGCTGGTCGGCCATACCGTCATCGTGCTGCCTTTCGTGATGCGCAGCGTGCTGGCGATGCTGACGCCCGAACAGCGCGCGCTCGAGGAAGCCTCGGCGGACCTGGGCGCCGGCCCGCTGCAGACCTTCTTCCTGGTGCTGCTCCCGCAGATACGGCCCGGACTGGTGACGGGCGCGATCTTCGCCTTCATTTCGTCGTTCATCAACGTGGAGCTGTCGATCTTCAATACGACGGCGGACCTGAACACGATACCCGTCAAGCTGTTCAATTACGTGCAATACACCATCGATCCGACCATCGCCGCCGTATCCGGCGCGACCATCGTCGCGGCCTTCCTGGCCATCGTGATCCTGGACCTGACCGTGGGGCTGGACATGCTGTCCGAACCCCGCTGATACCCGCGGGCCGCCGGGCCCGCGACGCTACGCCTTTTCACTTACCCATCCCTTTCCTTGAAGCCGGGAGTATCAGTCATGCGCAAGCAAGACGTGTTCGATGTCATCTATACCCATACCGAAGGTGAACCGCTTTGCATTATCCATAGCGGCATTCCCTATCCCGCCGGATCCAGCATCCTGGAAAAGCGCGCCTTCCTGGAAGCCAACTACGACTGGCTGCGCAAGGCCCTGATGCGCGAGCCGCGCGGCCATCGCGATATGTTCGGCGTGTTCCTGACGCCGCCGTCGTCGCCCGATTTCGATGCCGGCCTGATCTATATCGACGGCACCGAGTACTCGCACATGTGCGGCCACGGCACGATCGCCGTCGCCATGGCGATGGTGGCCCTGGGCCTGGTCAAGCGCGGCGACGATGGCATGACGCGCATCCGCTTCGAGACCACGGCCGGCCTGGTGGTGGCGGAAGTGAAGTCCGAAGGCGACGAAGTGCTGTGGACGCGCTTCGAGAACGTGCCCGCCTATGTCGCCGCGCAGGACCTGCCCGTGACGGTGCCGGGATATGGCGAGTTGAAGGCCGACATCGTGTGGGGCGGCAATTACTTCGGGATCGTCGACCTGACCGAAAGCAAGCTGCGGATCTCGCCGGAAAACGGCAGCGAACTGTCGCGCCTGGGACTCGCGGTGCGCGACCAGCTGAATGCGAAGCATCGCATCCAGCATCCGACGCAGCCTCACATCAACAACCTGAACTACATCACGTTCTGGCATCCGGCCACCATACCGGGGGCCTTCTACAAGAACGTGCACGTGTTCAGCCAGGGACAGCTGGACCGCTCCCCCGGCGGCACTGGCACCAGCGCCATGATGGCGATGTTCGAAGCGCGCGGAAAGATGGGCCTGAACCAGCCCATCCTGTCCGAAGGCCTGCTGGGTAGCGGCACCTTCGAAGGCTGCCTGCTCGGCACGGTGGACCTGAACGGCACCCGCGCCGTGCGTCCCACCGTCAAGGGCACGGCCAGCATCCTGGGCACGG
Source organism: Bordetella genomosp. 8 (assembly GCF_002119685.1). NCBI lineage: Bacteria > Pseudomonadati > Pseudomonadota > Betaproteobacteria > Burkholderiales > Alcaligenaceae > Bordetella > Bordetella genomosp. 8. Next base: position 3,333,740 of record NZ_CP021108.1, read on the forward strand.
CCCGCTGGACGGTGGACCGCGACGATCCTGTCGGCGCGGGCTTTCTCGTCAAGTAGGGATCAGGGGTGTGGGCAGGCGGGAAATCCGGCCCGCCTACTCCACCTTCGCGCCCGACTTCTTCACGACCTCGGCCCAGCGCGGGATTTCGGTGGCCATCAGGTCGCGCAGTTGCTCGGGCGAGCCGCCGACCAGATCCATCCCCATGGTCTTGCCGAGCTTTTCCTGCACGTCCGGTTCCTTCAGGATGGCGGCGATCTCCTTGGACAGGCGGTCGACGATGGCCTTGGGCGTGCCCTTGGGCGCGTAGACCGCCTGCCAGGACGACACGTCGAACCCCGGTACGCCGGCCTCCTGCAGCGTGGGCACGTCCGGCGCCAGCGCGATGCGCTTGGCGGTGGTGACCGCCAGCAGTTGCAGCTTGCCCTGCTGCAGCAGCGGCAAGGCGGCCGTCATCTGGTCGAACATGAAGGTGACGTTGCCAGACGACACGTCCACCATCGCGGGCGGCGTGCCCTTGTAGGGGATGTGCGTCAGCGGCACGCCTATCGTCTGCGCGAACAGCTCGCCCGTCAGGTGCGTGGACGTGCCGGCGCCGGACGAGGCGAACGTGCGTTTGGTCGGATCCTTCTTCAACAAGGCGATCAGGTCGGCCACCGACTTCAGCTTCAGGTGCGGATCGACCAGCAGCACATTGGGCAGCGTCGCCACCAGCGACACCGGTTCGAAGTCCTTCACCGGGTCGTAGCTCAGGTTCTTGTACAGGCTGGGATTGATGGCATGCGTGCTGATCGTGCCGCCAAACAGCGTATAGCCATCCGGCGGCGCTTTCGCCACGTAGGCCGCGCCGATGGCCCCGGCGGCGCCCGGCTTGTTCTCCACCACCACCGACTGATGCAGCCGTTCAGACAGCTTCTGCGCGATCACGCGTCCGACCACATCCGTCGAACCGCCCGGCGTGAACGGCACCACGTAAGAAATCGGCTTCTGCTGCGGCCAGTCAGCCGCCTGCGCGGTCACGTTCAAGGTTGCCAGCAAGCCGGCGCCCAACAAGGCGGCCAGCGCCTTGCGTCCTTGCGAAATCATGGTTGTCTCCTGTGTATCGTTTTCTGTTGTTGTTACGCGGACGGGCCCGTCAGCGGCCCCGCGCCTTGCGCCATTCGGCGAAGGCCTCGCGGGAAGCGGGATCGGTCGGCGGATACAGCCCCAGCGTAGAGGCGCCTTCGCGAACGCGCTCGGTGACGAAGTCCTCGAACGCGGTCATTTCCGTCGCTTCCGCGGCGATTTCATCGGCGATGTCGGCGGGGATGATCACCACGCCCTCGCCGTCGCCAACCACCACGTCGCCAGGAAACACCGCCACATCGCCACAGCCGATCGGCACGTCGATATCCAGTGCCTGGTGCAGCGTCAGGTTGGTCGGCGCCGAAGGCCGCTGGTGATAGGCCGGAAAGCCCATCTTGGCGATCTCGGGCGAATCGCGGAAGCCGCCATCGGTCACGACCCCGGCCGCGCCGCGCTTCATCAGGCGCGTCACCAGGATGGACCCGGCGGAGGCGGCGCGCGCATCGCCGCGGCTGTCGATGACCATCACCGCGCCTTCCGGGCAGGTCTCGACGGCGACACGCTGCGGATGGGTACGATCCTCGAACACCTTGATGTGGTTCAGGTCTTCGCGCGCCGGGATATAGCGCAGCGTGAAGGCGAAGCCCACCATGTTCGGCAGGTCGCCGTTCAAGGGGTGCACGTTCTGGATGAACTGGTTGCGCAGGCCGCGCTTGAACAGCGCCGTGCACAGCGTGGCCGTGCTGACCTGCTCCAGCCTGGCCTTGGTATCGGGGTTGAGTTGCGGCACGAGGTACTCCTCAGTAGATATCGGGCTCGGAGACCGGCGCGCCGAACTCCGTTTCCAGGAAATCGAAATCGCAGCCGTCGTTGGCCTGCAGGATGTGCTTGGAATACATCCAGCCGTAGCCGCGTTCGTAGCGGCGCGGCGGCTGCTTCCAGGCCGCGCGGCGCGCGGCCATTTCCTCGTCGCTGATGTTCAGGTGGATGCTGCGCGCCGGCACGTCGACGGTGATCATGTCGCCGGTGCGCACCAGTGCCAGCGGGCCGCCGATATAGGCCTCGGGCGCGGCGTGCAGGATGCAGGCGCCGTAGCTGGTGCCGCTCATGCGGGCGTCCGACAGGCGCAGCATGTCGCGCACGCCCTGCTTGACCAGCTTGGTGGGGATGGGCAGCATGCCCCACTCCGGCATGCCGGGGCCGCCTTGCGGCCCGGCGTTGCGCAGGATCAGGATATGGTCGGCCGTGACGTCCAGGTTTTCGTCTTCCACCGCGGCTTTCATGCTGGGGTAATCGTCGAAGACCAGCGCCGGCCCGGTGTGTTGCAGGTAGCGCGGCGCGCAGGCGCTGGGCTTGATGACGCAGCCGTCCGGCGCGATGTTCCCGCGCAGCACCGCCAACGCGCCTTCGTCGTAGATGGCATTGTCCAGCGGCCGGATCACGTCGTCGTTGTAGACTTCGGCGCCTTCGATGTTGGCGCCCAGCGTCTTGCCGTTGACCGTCATGGCCGACAGGTCCAGATGCTGTTTCATCCGGTTCATCAACGCCGGCAGGCCGCCGGCGTAGTAGAAATCTTCCATCAGATAGGTGTCGCCGCTGGGCCGGATATTGGCGATGACCGGCACCTTGCGGCTGGCCGCGTCGAAATCGTCCAGTCCCACCGCACAGCCGGCGCGTCGCGACATTCCGACCAGGTGGATGATGGCGTTGGTCGAGCATCCCATGGCCATCGCGACGTTGATGGCGTTCTTGAAGGACGCCACCGACAGGACTTTTTGCGGCGTCAGGTCCTCCCACACCATTTCCACCGCGCGGCGCCCGCACTCGGCCGCCATGCGCATGTGGCTGACGTCGGCGGCCGGTATCGACGAAGCACCGGGCAGCGTCATGCCTATGGCTTCGGCGATGGCGGTCATCGTGCTGGCAGTGCCCATGGTCATGCAGGTGCCGTAGCTGCGGGCGATGCCGCCTTCCACCTCGGTCCATTCGACCTTGCTGATGTTGCCGGCACGGCGTTCGTCCCACAGCTTCCAGGCATCCGAACCGGAACCCAGCACCTTGCCCTTCCAGTTGCCGCGCAGCATGGGGCCGGCCGGAAGGTACACACAGGGCAGGCCCGCGCTGATCGCGCCCATGACCAGGCCCGGCGTGGTCTTGTCGCAACCGCCCATCAGCACCGCCCCGTCGACCGGGTGGCTGCGCAGCAGCTCTTCCGCCTCCATGGCCAGCATGTTGCGGTAAAGCATGGTGGTCGGCTTGACGAAGGACTCCGACACGGACAGCGCCGGCAGCTCGACCGGGAAGCCGCCGGCCTGCAGCACGCCGCGCTTGACGTCGGCCACGCGCTCGCGGAAATGCATGTGGCAGGGCTGCAGGTCGGACCACGTGTTGATGATGGCGATGATGGGCCGGCCTTCCCAATCCTGCGGCCCGTAGCCCATCTGCATCATGCGGGAACGGTGGCCGAAGGAGCGCAGGTCGTCCTTGGCCATCCAGCGCGCGCTGCGCAGGCTCTCGTAAGTACGTGTCATGGATTCCACTCGTATTTAAGGGTTATCGGGCCGAGTGTGGCGTCTGATGCCCACCGCGGAAATCCAGTGTGTGCTGCCCTGTCGGGTCGCGCAACACGGATAGGACGGTGCAAGCTTATGTCTCGGCCGCATTGAAACACTAATGTATTAGTATGTCAACGCAGCCCTGCCGCTACAATTCCGCTCCGGTTTGTATCCTGATGCCGGCCGGCGCGGCAACGCGTCCGTACTCACCGGTGTAACGCTTATGTCCCTGACGGAAACCCTATCGACGCTGCGCCTGGACCGCTCCCGCCATGCGGCGCCCCAGGTGTTCGAGAAACTGCGCGAACTGATCGTGTCGCTGGAGCTGGCGCCCGGCACGGTCCTGCCCCGCCCCGAGCTGGCCGAAGCCTTCGGACTCAGCCAGACGCCCATCCGCGACGCGCTGTTGAGGCTGAGCGAAGAAGGCCTGGTCGACATCTTTCCGCAGCACACGACGGAAGTCAGCCGCATCGATATCGCCGCGGCCCGCCAGGCGCACTTCCTGCGCCGTTCGCTGGAACTGGAAATCGTCCATGTGCTGGCGCAGCGCGACGACCCGTTGCTGGCGGCCCGCCTGCAAGGCCACATCGACATGCAGCGCGCCAGCCTGAAGGCCAACGAGTACGCGCAATTCATCGCCGCCGACCAGGCTTTCCACCGCGAAATGCACGAGGCCGCCGGCATGATGCAGCTGTGGGAACTGGAACAACGCTACAGCGGCCACGTGGACCGGCTGCGCCGCCTGCACCTGCCCGAAACCGGCAAGGCGCAGCGCATCCTGCAGGACCATCAGCGCGTGCTGGACGCCATCGTCGCGCGCGACGCCCCGCGCGCCCAGCAGGCGCTGCGCGAACACCTCTCCGGCACGCTGAACCAGGTCGAGGATATCTGCCGGCGCTATCCCGACTACGTGCGGGCGGCTTGAGCCGAGGCGCCGATGCGACGCCGCATCAGGTCGTCCAGGGCATCGAAAATCTTCTGTATGTAGGCGTTCTTGAAACGCAGGCCGTCGTCTTCGACTTCGGGATGCACGAGCATGGTGGCGTTGGCTTCGAAGACCAGCACACGGCCGTCCGGCAGCAGCGAGAAATCGATGCCGCAGTAATCCAGATCCATGCGTACGCCGATGGCGCGCAGCGCGTCCCAGGCCGGCCCGCCCAGCGCCGCGCGCGGATCCTCCAGGAAGCGGCGTTCTTCTTCCAGCTTCCAGGACTCGGACAGCATGTCGGCCGAGAAATAATGCAGCAGCCACTGCCGGCCTATCGCCAGATGGTAGGGATAGGGCTCGCGGTCGATGAAGATGACGCGGTACTTGCGGTAGTAGCCGTCGGCGGAACGGTACTCGTGGTACGCCGTCAGGTACATGTCGCCCGTCGGGGGCTCCGCCAGGGTATCGGCCGGCGACGTCATCAGGACGACGCCCTTGCCGCCATGCTCGCCCGCCGGCCGCGTGATGACCGGATAGTCCATCCCCGCCGAGGCGATCGCGGCGTGCAAGCCTTCGGCCGCACCGCCCGCGCCAGGCCAGCGGCAGGTCTTCGGCGCGTATATCCCGGCTATGCCATCGAGCAGCACCTGGATACGTTCGCGCGTGGTGCGTTCGATGCGCGCCGGCTGGTTCAGGACGGGCGCCGTCGACGACTCGGCGAACTGCGCCAGCTCGGCGCGGCAGAACGCGCCCAGGTCGGCGTCGCCCACGACATTGAAGGCAATGTCGTACGGCGGCAGCGCGCGGGCGCGTCCCCAGCCTATGCCGACGACGCCCAGGTCGATCACCCAGCGTACGACGCGATTCAAGGCCGGCGGAACCAGGTGCCGGAAAGGCACGTTGGCGAAGCCGCTCGAACACACGATGAGCACCGTGCGCCGCCTGGTGCGCCTGGCCGAGGCGAACGCAGCCTGTCCGCGGTACGCGCGGCAGGCCTGCCGGCCGCTGCCATGGCGCATGCCCAGCTGCCGCAGCACCCAGGCCATGCAAATATGCGCCGCGTGCAGCGCGGGATCGATCATCAACGCCCGTTCCAGCCAATGGCCGGCGGCGTCCCATTGCTTGTGGCGGGCGTAGACGCGGCCGATCTCGAACAGGTCCACCGCGCGGCGCCGCTCGATGGCGTCGATGCCGATGCGCGCGGACGCGGCGTCCGCGACCTGCCCGCTTGCGTCCAGGGACGCGACCAGCGCGCGATACACCTCCAGGTCCAGGGGCAACTGCGCGGCGGCGCGCTGCAAGGCATTGACGGCTTCGCCATAACGGCCCGCGCCGTGCAGCGCGCGCCCGAGCGCCAGCCATTGTTCGCCGGCGAGCGGCGATGCGGACGTTGAGCTTGCGAGGGTCGAGGGGGCGGCTGGGGCCGCGGCGTTCGCTGGGGTCGACATGCCGGAAGAGAGACGGGACGGTTGCTGCAAGCCCCGATGACGGCGAGCACCCCGATTTCGCACGCCGGCAGGCGTCGAGTCGACTGGAACGATGCGGCCCTCAGCGGATTCCGGCGCGGACTTTACCGGGCCGGCGCTGAAAACCGCCTGTATGCGGACGCAGCGCCTACACCAACCGCAGCGCGTCCATATCCTGTATCCGGACTTCCTTGCCATGCAGCGCGATCAGGCCGCGCTGCTGCAGGCGGGAAAACATGCGGCTGACCGTTTCCAGCTTCATGCCCAGGTGGGATCCTATTTCTTCACGGCTCATGCGCAATGTGAAGGCGACCGGCGAATAGCCGCGCTCGGCATAGCGGTCGGCAAGATCCACCAGGAACGCGGCCACGCGTTCTTCCGCGCTGAGATTGCCCATCAGCATCAATAGCCGCGATTCGCGCACGATCTCGCGACTGAGCATGCGTTCGATATTGCGGCGCACGTCGCTGAACTCGTCGGCCAGGGCATCGATTTCGTTGTAGGGCAACACGCAGACCACCATGTCTTCCAAGGCGATGGCCTCGGTCTCGTGGCGGCCGGTGGCGATCGCGTCCATGCCCAGGAAATCGCCGCCCAGCGGGAAGCCGGTGATCTGCTGGCGGCCGTCGCGATACAGCCGGGTGGTCTTGCAGGTACCGGCGCGGGACACGTACAGGTTGCGCAGCGCGTCGCCGGCGCGGAACACCGCCTCGCCCGCGCTGACCTTGCGGGAGCAGACCGGCAGCGCGACCGGACGTTCGGCGCCTCCACGGCAAAGCTGGGCAGCCTGGCACAGGCGCCGCGCACCGCAGCCGTCGCATGCCGGCCGCGCCGCCGGCGCGGCGCGCGACGTGGTGTCGCGCCAGGCCGCATGGCCGGTGGCGTATTCTGAGTGAGCAAGCATTTCGGTCTGTAGGCTGTCCATGGCGGTCCCGTGGGGTGGATGTCATTGGCCTGGCGGCGCGCACCGCGTCTCGCGCACACATCGCGCGGCCAGATCCGCGCAATGCATACCGCAGGCATACGCATTGTGCGCATTTGGGGGCGCACCCTCTATCGGCATTTCCGGGACAGTTCGTGTAGGGGTTCCCCTACGGCCACGCGGTACCATAGCGGGATGTCGCGCCCTCCCCACCCCAGTCCGGCGCTTTCCTCGCGCCGCGGTGCCGATGGAAAGGACCATACGCTGCAGCCAGCGGACTTCGTCGCCCTGGCGCAATTGCGTTTCACCTTGCGCCAGTTCCTGGCCTTCAGCGAAACGGCGGCCGCCGGCTGTGGCCTGACGCCGCAGCAGCATCAGGCCCTGCTGGCCATCAAGGCGGCCTCCGGCGAAACCATGACCGTGGGCGAAGTCGCCGATTGGCTGTTGCTGCGGCCGCATAGCGCCGGCGAACTGATCAACCGCCTGGAACGCATGGGTCTCGTCGAGCGCCGGCCCGACGAGACGGACAGGCGCAAGGTCCATATCGGCCTGACGCAAGGGGCGCAGGACAAGCTGGACGCCCTGTCGTCCGCGCACTACGACGAACTGCGCGCCATCGGACCGCTGCTGCGCAACCTGCTTGGGCACTTCGACGCCGAAGACGGCGGCGCCTAGCGCACGACTTTCGATACGTAGGGCAGCGCGCCTAGCGGCGCGACGCATGCCCGGCCGTGCCCGGCGTGGATGCTTCCAGCTCCGTGGCCAGGGTCCGCACCAGCTCGGCAGCCGGCATGGCGCGTGACAGGCGCGCCCCCTGCCCCGCCCACTGGGCGGCGAACTCGCTGTTGCCGCGCGCCTTGGCGGCGGCATGCAGCGCCTTGCCGGCGTCGTAGGCGATCGGATAATCCGGGACCGGAGGGCTGTCCGGCGCTTCCCCCAGGCGCATCAGCCGGTTGTGGAGTCCGCGTGCGAGACGGCCGGATATGGCGGTGGTCATGGCCGTCATGGCCCGCGGATCGGCCAACGCGGCGCGGAAAGCCGCGTCGGCGGACGACTCGGGACAAGACACGAAGGCCGTGCCCAACTGCGCGGCCTGCGCGCCCAGCGCGAGTACCGCGGCGATGCCGGCGCCATCCATGATGCCGCCGGCCGCCACCACGGGCACGTCCAGGTGACGCACGAGCAGGCGCGTCAGGGCCAGGGTGCCCAGCCGTTCGTCGGGTGCGCCCGGATCGAATGCGCCGCGGTGGCCGCCCGCTTCATAGCCCTGGGCGACCACGGCATCGATACCGGCCTCCTGCACGCGCCGCCCTTCTTCCACGCTGGTGGCCGTGGCCATCAGGTAGATGCCGGCATCGTGCAGCGCGCGGATACGCGCGGCATCCGGCAGGCCGAAATGGAAGCTGACCACGGCCGGCCGCTCGTCCAGGAAGGCCTCCAGCATGGCGTCATCCTCCACGAAGCTCTTGTAGATCTCGCTCAAGGCCGCGGGAGGCTCGGCGCCGAATTCACGGAAGACCGGCGCCAGATAGGATAGCCAGGCGGACTCCACGGCGGCGTCGGCGACCGCGGGCGCGTGGCAGAAGACGTTGACGCCGAAGGGCCGCTGCGTCAGCGCGCGGATCTCGCCGATCGTCGTGCGCGCGGCCTGCGCCGTCATGGCGCCCACGCCGAGAAACCCCAGGGCGCCGGCATTGCTGGCCGCGGCCGCGAGCGCCGGCGTCGCCACGGCAGCCATGGGCGCCTGGATGATGGGATGGGAGATGCCCAGCCGTTCGGCCAGCGGGGTGGTGATACGGGCAGCCATGGATATGCTCCTTCAAGGGTGTGGCAGGATGCCGGCGGCCCGCCGGCACGATCGCAACGGAAGCCGCGCCCAGCCTCAATCGGCGGCGCGGCGCATCTCGTCATACAAGGCCTTGTAGGCCGATGTCCCGAATCCGGCGCGCCGGATCAGGAAGCTGTTGACCGAACGCAGATAGGTCGTCGACGCGCTGGCCGCGGCGGGATGCATGTCCAGCACCGACTGCGGCACCGCCGCCACCGCCGTACCGGCCATCACGCAAGCCAAGATGGACGCATACGAGCCCTGCTCCAGGACGCCCCAGCCGTCCAGGCTGTCGCCGTCTCGCGCCAGCCAGTCATCCACGCAATTGCGATAGGTGCATCCCTGCGCGAAAGCCGCGATGGTGCGCACGCGGATATCGCGCGCGCGCCGGATGCGCGGGTGCGACGGCGGCGCGACCAGCAGCAAGCGTTCGGAAAAAAGGTAATGGCCCTCCAGGCCGGGGCCGAGCCGCTCCATATCCGCCTGTTGCGGCCGTCCGCCCGCCGGATGCGCGACGATGGCGCAGTCCAGCCGGTGCGCGCCGACCGCGTCCGCCAAAGCCTGCGTGGTGCCGGTCTTTATGTCGATGCGCACCGCTGGCCACTTGCGGTTGAAGCTGGCCAGCACGCCGGGCAGGCGGCTGGCGGCGGCGGCCTCCATCGAGCCCAGCCGCAAGGGCCCGCGCGGCGCCTCGTCGCGCACGGCCTGCCGGGCCTCCGCCGCCAGCGCCAGGATGCGATCGGCGTACTCCAGCAGCCGCTGCCCTTCCGGGGTCAGGAGCATGCGCCTGCCTCCACGCTGGAACAGCGTCGTGCTCAGGTCTTCCTCCAGGTTCTTGACCCGCGTGGTCACGTTCGACTGCACGCGGCGCAGGCGCCTGGCCGCGCGCGTCACGCTCTGTTCCTGAGCCACCGCGCGGAAAATTTCCAGTTCGGCGATTTCCATCCGATGTTCCTGATTCTTCAGATGTGATGCTACTGCGATCCACGTTCTTTTTTTAAGATAATTCGGCGCACGGCTCGCAGCGCGGCGGCGATCCCGGCACGGACGGATTGCACCGGCCAGGACACCCCCGCCCGCGTGGGCTCGCCTACAATCCCCCCTTATCCCCATGCCGCCCGCCCAAGGAAGACCCGTGATCGCGCTTTCCGACTACGACCAGGCCCTGCTCCAGGGCGAACGCGGGCCCGCCGCCGCACTGGCCATGCGGATACTGGTGCGCTCGGCGGCAGTCATGGGTGCGGACAGCCTGATCGACATCGACAGCGCGCACATCGACGGCTGCCTGTACCACGGCCAGGCCAGCCTGGACTTCGTCGAAAAGCTGGTGGAAGGCGGCGGCAAGGTGGTGGTGCCCACCACCTTGAACGTCGGCTCCATGGACCTTATCCATCCCGAACTTTTCCGTGGCGACGACGCGCTGCGCAGCGCGGGCACGCGTCTGATGCAGGCCCATATCGAGCTGGGCTGCGAATCCAGCTTTACCTGCGCGCCCTACCAGTTGAAAAACCGGCCGCGCCTGGGACAGCAGATCGCCTGGGCCGAGTCCAATGCCATCGTCTTCGCCAATTCCGTGCTGGGTGCGCGCACCAATCGCTATGGCGACTTCATGGACCTGTGCGCCGCGCTGACCGGACGGGCGCCACGCTGCGGCCTGCACCTGGCGGAAAACCGCCATGCCGGCATCGTCTTCGCGGTGGACGAGGACTTTCCGCGCGATCCGGCCAGCCGCGATATCTGGTACGCGGCGCTGGGCCTGCTGGTGGGCAAGCGCGCGGGCGGCGCCATTCCCGCCATCACGGGCCTGCCGCCCGACACCACGGAAGACGAGCTCAAGGCCTTGGGCGCGGCCGCGGCCTCCAGCGGCGCCATCGCGCTGTTCCATGCGGTGGGGATCACGCCCGAAGCGCCCACGTTGGAAGCGGCCCTGGGCGGACGTGCGGCTGGTGCGACCATCGGCGTCACGCGCGCCGATCTGCGGGCCGTGCGCCAAACGCTGAACCAGGCAGCCCCCGGCGCCCCGCTGGCGGCGGTCAGCGTCGGCACGCCGCATTTTTCCCTGGCCGAGTGCGCGGCGCTGGAACGGCTGCTTTGCCAGCCGGCGCCAGGACCTGGACCGACCGGCGTGGAACACGCAGGAAACGGACCGACTGGGATGGAACACGCAGGGCACGGACCGACCGCCAGCAAACAGACTGGCGACGGCCCGCGTTGCGCCATCGACTTCTACGTGAATACCAGCCGCTATATCCTGTGGGAACTGGAAACCTCCGGCCAGGCTGAGCGGCTGCGCGCCGCGGGCGTGCAGTTCGTCACGGACACCTGTACCTACATCACACCCGTCATGCGCCAGACCACCGGCCTGGTCATGACCAACTCCGGCAAATGGGCGCACTATGCGCCCGCCAATATCGGTGTGCAGGTGGCCTACGGCAGCCTGCGCGAATGCGTGCGTTCGGCGCTGGCCGGCAAGGTGTGTTTCGATGAAGCCTGATTCCGCCACATCATCCGCCGCGTCATCGGCCACATCGTCCGCCGCGTCATCCGCCGCATCCACGGCGCCGGACTATTCCGCCGTGACGGTCGTGCCCGGCGATGGCCATGGCGGCGTACTGGCGCTGCAGGAGCCGCTCAGCTTCTGGGGCGGCTACGACGCCCAGGCTGGCACGATCATCGAAGCCCGGCATCCGCAGTTCGGCGCGTCACTGCAAGGGACCTGCCTGCTGATGGCCCGCGCCAAGGGATCCAGTTCCAGCAGCAGCGTACTGGCGGAAGCCATCCGCAACGGCACCGGCCCCGCCGCGATCATCATGCGCGAACGCGACCTGATCGTCGCGCTGGGATGCATCGTGGCGTCCGAGCTGTATGGCATCGAGGTGCCGATCGCCGTGGTGGACGACGCCAGCTGGCAAGCCTTGACGGCGCTGCCCGCCGGCACGCCGGTGCGGGTACAGGCCGACGCCGAACGGTGCCGGATAGACGCCGGGCCCGCCCTTATTGGAACGCCGTCTCCATGAAGCTGCGCAGCTTGCGCGAATGCAGGCGTTCCGGCGGCATCTCGCGCAACTTCTCCAGCGCGCGTATGCCGATTTCCAGATGCTGGCCCACTTGCCGTCGATAGAAAGCCGTGGCCATGCCCGGCAGCTTCAACTCGCCATGCAACGGCTTGTCCGACACGCATAGCAAGGTGCCGTAGGGCACCCGGAAGCGGAAGCCGTTGGCCGCGATGGTGGCGGATTCCATGTCCAGGGCGATCGCGCGCGACTGGGCGAAACGCTGGACCGGCTCGGTGTGGTCGCGCAATTCCCAGTTGCGATTGTCGATGGTCGCCACCGTGCCGGTGCGCATGATGCGCTTGAGCTCCCAACCCGACAGGCCGGCGACTTCCTCCACCGCCTGTTCCAGCGCGACCTGCACTTCGGCCAGCGGCGGGACCGGCACCCAGGTGGGCAGGTCGGCGTCCAGCACGTGGTCGTCGCGCACATAGCCATGCGCCAGCACGTAATCGCCCAGCCGCTGCGACGTGCGCAAGCCGGCGCAATGTCCCAGCATCAGCCAGGCATGTGGCCGCAGCACGGCGATGTGGTCGGTAATCGTCTTGGCGTTGGACGGCCCGACGCCGATATTCACGAGCGTGATGCCGGAATGATCGGCGCGCGTCAGGTGGTAAGCCGGCATCTGCGGCAGGCGGCCGACGGCGGCATCCGTGGCGATGGGTTCGCCGCGGCGCATGACGCGGTTGCCGGGCTCGATCAGCGCCTCGTAGTCGCCTTCGCCGGCGGCCAGCATGGCGCGGGCGCGTGCGCAGAATTCATCGACGTAGAACTGGTAGTTGGTGAACAGGACGTAGTTCTGGAAATGCCCGGGCGCCGTCGCCGTGTAGTGCTGCAGCCTGTGCAGCGAGTAGTCCACGCGCGGCGCGGTGAAGGGCCCCAGCGGACGCGGTTCGTGTTCGCGGCCGTACCAGGTGCCGTTGACGATGGCGTCATCGGTGATGGCCAGGTCGGGCACGTCGAAGATGTCGCGCAGCGGGCGCTTCAGGGCTTCCAGGTGTTCGCCTTCGACATACGCGCCTTCGGCGAAGGCGAAATGCAGCGGGATGGGCACGTTGGATTCGCCCACTTCCACCGGCACCTTGTGATTCTGCAACAGGTGGCCGATCTGTTCCGTCAGGTAGTCCTTGAACAGCCGCGGCTGCGTGATCGTGGTCTGGTACACGCCGGGCTCGGCGACATGGCCGTACGACAGCCGGGTATCCACCTGATCGTAGGTATGGACGGCGATGCGCACGCTGGGATAGCAGGCGCGCACTCGCACGCCATGCAGGTCATCGCCCTGGGTCACGCGCTGCAATCCGGCGCGCAGGAAGGCGGTATTGCGCTCGTAGATTTCGATCAGGCGTTCGACAGCCGACGACGCGCTGTCGAACGCTTCGTACGGCATGAAGTCGGGCCGGACGATGGGGGATACTGCATCACCGCTACTCATGTGAAAACCTCCTGTACGCGGCACGGCGAGCACGCCCACCCGCCGAAGCCGCGCGGCGCGGCGTCACTTCGCCAGCGTGTGCGTGCCGTCCTTATGCCATTCGTAGACCTGGAAGGCGAAGCTGTTCAGGTCGCCTTGCGCGTTCCACGATACCTTGCCGATGGGCGTATCGATACTGTTCTTGTGCAGCCACGCCGCGACCTTGGTGGGATCGGTGGAGCCCGAGCCCTTGATGCCGTCGACGATGGCCATGGTGGCCGTATAGGCCGTCAGCTGGAAGGCGCCGCCCGCGTTGCGCTGCTTGTCCTTGAACGCCTTGACCAGGTCGGCATTTTTGGGATCCTGCGAGAAGTCGGCCGGCAGCGTCAGCAGCATGCCTTCCACCGCCGGACCGGCGATCGCGTTGATGTCCGGATTGCCGGCGCCTTCCGGTCCCATGAAGCGCGCCTTCAGGCCCTGTTCCGCGGCCTGGCGCATCAACAGGCCCATTTCGGGGTGGTAGCCGCCGTAGTAGACGAAGTCGACATTCTCGCTTTTCAGCTTGGTGATGACCGCCGAATAGTCGCTGTCGCCGGCGTTGATGCCTTCGAACACGGCGACGGGAATGCCGGCCTTTTCGAGCTGGCTCTTGACCGAGGTGGCGATGCCCTGGCCATACGACTGCTTGTCGTGCAGGACGGCGACCTTCTTGGGCTTGAACTTGTCCACGATATAGGCGGCCGCCGCCGGGCCTTGCTGATCGTCGCGGCCGATGGTGCGGAAGATGAAGTTGTACTTCTTGCCGTCCGTGAGCGCCGGCGCCGTGGCGGACGGCGTGATCATGACCACGCCTTCCTGCTCGTAGATCGGCGCGGCGGCGATGCTGGCGCCGGAGCAGACCGGGCCCACCACGAATCCGATGCGTTCGTTCACCACCCGGTTGGCCGCCGTCGGACCCTGCTTGGGCTCGCAGCCATCGTCGACCACGACGACTTCCAGCTTCTTGCCATTGACGCCGCCCGCCGCATTGACCTGCTCGACGGCGGTATAGATGCCTTCGCGGACCATGTCGCCGTATTGCGTGACAGGCCCGGTGGTCGGGCCCACGGCGGCGATCTTCAGCGTCTGCGCGTGTGCGGGCATGGCCATCCCGGCCGCCAATGCGAGTGCGAGCGCGGCCGCGGACGCCAAATGATGGGGTGTTTGATGGTGTTTTTTCATCTTCATCTCCTGTTGCTCTCCATGCCAAATGGCGGACTTGTGGTCCTCCAGGGCGATTCCGCCGGCCATCGGCCGCCGGAAGGGTCCAAAGGATACCGTAAAGCAAGACCGGATCCGGGCCATCCAGGGACGTGCCGCAAATATCGGTCGGCTCCCGTTAAACGAAGTAATGCACGATTTCACCGACTCCGTTTATATAACGGAAGCCATATAACCAAACAGAAATTAAGTTGTTTGCGCAATGAAGGCGGCCCGGCATGATCGGCGCATGCGATTTCAACCGATCATCGTCCCGGGCTGGAAGAATTCCGGCACCGATCACTGGCAGACGCTGTGGCAGGGCAGCCTGGCGCACGCCCAGCGCGTGGTCCAGCGCGATTGGGAAAACCCGGATCCGCGGGACTGGAACGCCGCGCTGGCGGCCTGCGTGGAAGCCGCGCCGTGGCCGGCCCTGCTGATCGCGCACAGCCTGGGCTGCGTCGCCACCGCCGCCCTGCCGCCCGCCTTGCATGGCCGTGTGGCCGGCGCGCTGCTGGTCGCCCCCGCCGACATCGAACGGGAAGGCGCCGCGCCCGTCCTGGCCGCCTTCGCGCCCATCACGCTGCGGCCGCTGGGCTTCCAGAGCGTCGTGGTGGCCAGCGATAACGACCCCTATTGCTCCCTGCCCCGCGCCCGCGAGTTCGCCCGGCACTGGGGCAGCCGGCTGGTGGTGCTGCCCGGCGCGGGCCACATCAACGCGGAGGCCGGCTACGGCCCCTGGCCTGAAGGCCTGAAGATACTGCACGCCCTGCGCCGCCGCTCGGCCTGGCGTATACCCGCGCCCTCCCGCCGCATACCGCCCATGGCCCAGCCGCGGCCCTGAGGATGGTCGAGGCCTGCGGCGCCTGGAGCGCCGGGGGTGTGATTCCCGCCGCGTGGCGGTCCACGTCCGCGAGTCCGGTCGGGCTCGCCCTACAGGGCCAGTCGGCGAATCACCGGCGTGCATGCGCCGCCGCTTATGGTCAGGCGGCGACGACGTGCCTAGACTTGCTGCGCGATTTGCAAGCATCAACGTCACATCATGCCCCCCATCACCGGAGCCGGCCCGGCTCCCCTCTCGCTAGTCACCTCCTCCCTTTCCATCCAGCCCGTCGGCCGTCCGCACGGACGGGCATTCACGGCGGTCCAGGGTCTGTCCAGGCGTATACGGGCATGGACAGCGGGCGCGCCCGCCCATGCGCGCTACACCCCTGCGCCCTACACATTGGTGCGCGGCGAGCACGAGGCGCGCGCGGACAAGGCGGCGCGGTGCCGCCAGCGCCTGGCCGCCACCGCCAGGCAATTGTGCGCGGACGCGCGGCATCCGCCAGGCGCCGACGAACTGGCCCGGCTGCACCGCGACCAAATACGCCTGCGCGCCCAGACGCGGATCCATGATTCGCTGCGCGGCGTACTGCTCGACCGCACCGTGCGCGCATACCTGCCGGACCCCAGCCCGGGACAGGCCAGGCGCCGCTTCAAGAGCCTGATCAGGCTGCGGCAGGGACCATTGGGTCAGGAACCATCGTGCCAGGATGCATCGGGTCGCCCGCGCCAGGCGGGCGCCGCGTCGGCGGCCATACGCGGCGCGATGGAAACGGCCACCGCCCTCGAAGCGACCGCCACCCCGGTCCGGCGCATCTGCGCCCCATACCTGGCAGCCAATGGCCGCGTGTCGCCGTCCGCGCCCATGGTCCAGGACCTGATGGGCCTGCTGGCCCGCATGAATATGCTGCGCCCGCAGGACCAGGACCCGGCAGATTTTCTCTATCCAGCCATTAAGCTCATGTACGAGGCGAACCGCACGACGGCGGCGGGCGACGCGATGCTGCGCGGGCTGCTGCGCGACCTTAAAGCGGAGCGCGACAGCCCGCTCGGCTTGCGCGCCGCACTGCATGCGGACAAGCGCTGGCTCGATTTCTGGCTGGCCGCGAACAGCCCCGAGGCCTACGACCGCGATCCCGCCGCCGCGCGGCGCGGATTGGCAGCCGATATCGATAAGCTGCTCGACGGAATGGCCGGGGCCGCCACCAAGCTGTTGCGCGAGCAATTGCGTTCGCGGGTACCGGCATGGGCGGGCGAGGCGCAGGCGCCCCTGTTCAAGGAAGCCGCGCTGCTGCATGCCAGCATCCAGCGCTGGCATGACCGCGGTATGGCGCAGGGCAGCCCGGAACCCCTGCTCCAGGCGACGCCGGCCGAAACGGTGCGCATGCTGCTCGAGCACGCGGCCAATGATGTCCTGGGCACCACGGCCGAGCCGCCGCCTCATGTCATTCCCTTGCTGCGCAACCTGCGGGTGCCGCTGCGCCAGATCGCGGGGCACATCCAGCGGGCGCTGGACCAGCACCGCGTGGCCGAGCACGCATCCGCGGCGGAGGTCGACGAACTGCGGCAATCGCTGATGATCGATGCACTGGAAGAAACCGGCATCCTGGGTGAAACCTATCGCTTGCGCGGAGAAAGGCGAGCACGGAACGACAAGAACAACCGTGCGGGCAGCGGCGACGATGCGTCCGCAAGCCAGCCGCTGGCCACCGCGGCGGCCCGGGGCGCGCGCCTGTCATCCAGGACCTACCAGGCCCGTGCGGCGCGGCGCGCCGATGCCTACGCGAAGCACGTGCGTAAACCGCAAAAGCAGGCGCAACGCGCGATCGCGAAGCTGCTGGACGCCGGGGCGCGCGAACGGCAAGCCCTTGTCGCCACACAAGCTGGAAGCGCTCCGGGAAGCCCGCGCCGCGCTGGGCAACTTGTATGGGGATGCCGCGCCGGCGGCATGGCGCCGCCTGGTCGACCGCGAGACCCTGCGCCTGAAGGACCGCCAACTCCGCGCGTTGAACATGGGCGCCCTGCACGCCCGCGTCCGCGGGACCGGGAGACTGACCGCCGGGGTCGCGGATGGCGCCGCGCCCGCCAAAAGCGACCCGTTGCTGGCCGGCGTCTGGTCGTCGATACGCGCGGCATCGGCCAGGCGCGATGCCGGTCCCTACCTGAAGACATGGTGTGCATCGCTGCGGGCGACCGGTGGTGCGGTCGCCGGCGCCGCGCTGGCTCTGCAGCTAAACGGGCTGCGCGAGCGTATCGGCATGCTGGTCGACAAGGTGGAAACGCCGATGCTCCTGGACGCCGCGCTGCGGGAGATCGGCGACGCCGAGCTGGGCGACTTGATCCAAGCGCTGGGCACGGGGCTGCCCGCAAGCGCGGACCGCAGCATGCATGCGTTCCTGGAAGATCTGGTTCGCGCGGCGCGGTCGCAGGCGACGCAGCGCATGGACGCGTTGTGCGATACGCTGATGGCGGACTTCGGCCCCAGGCTGTTCGAACGCACGGGCGCCCTGGAAACGCTGCTGGACAAGCCGGACATGCTCCCCGCGAACGGCTCCCTGCCCGACACGCTGCAGCAACTGGTCAGGGATGCGGCGATATTCGGGCGCCTTGCGCACGAGCATGGCGCGCGGGCTGCGAGCATACGGATGGGTGCGCGGTTCCTGCGCACACCCAATGGCTATGACCTGGCGCAGGACCTGGCGCGCGGGTTGTGCCATGAGATTTCGGGACTGCATGCCCGGCTGGATGATGGCATGAAGGTATTGGGCGTCGCGCGATTCCTGCCCGGCGCGATCACGGCCGCATGGCGCGAGCGCGCGGTGGACCATATCCTGGAGGAAACGGGTATATGGGATGAACTGAACGCCCTCGCGCGCCGCCTGCCGCGCGAGTCGTCCCGGCGCCTGGCGATGCCGCGCCTGTGGGCGGCGGTCCCGGCGACCGCCTCGCTGGAGCGGGGTGGCGTGCGCGCGAGCGCCTGGTCGACGCAGTCGGTGGGGGCCGACGGCTATGCCAAGACCCGCGGGTTACTCGGCCAGCGCCGCGCCGCGGCGGCTCCGGCCGTCGACGCCAGCGCCTACCGGTATCCGCCGGAAGGGATCTACGCCACCATCAGCGATGTCAGCGATGTCAGCGATATCAACGACGTCGGCGATGTTCACGCTGTCGGCGATATTGCCGACGGCAGCGGTCAGGACAGCGACCGCGCGTCCACCGTCGCACCCAGCGAAGACAGCGGCTACGACACGATGGAACGCAAGACCGGCTGGCCTACCCGGGCCGCGCGCCGTGCGCATCCCGCCGCGCTTTAGTCCTGGTGCGCGGCGGCCTCGCCTTCCAGCATGCGCACGCCCGGCATGGGCGTCGCATACACCGCCTGGGCCAGCGCTTCGATGGCCGCCAGGCGGGGAAAGCTGCGGCGCCACGCCAGCACGACACGGCGGTCCGGCACCGGCGCTTCCAGCGGCACGTAGCGCAGCAGGCTATCGGCCGGCGGATTCTCCGGCACCGCCGTCACCGGCAGCACCGTGATCCCGATGCCGGCCGCGACCATATGACGGATGGTCTCCAGCGAGGACCCTTCGAAGGTGCGCTGGATCCCGTCACTGGCCGCGGAAAAACGCGACAGCTCGGGACAGACCTCCAGCACCTGGTCGCGGAAGCAATGGCCGCTGCCCAGCAGCAGCATGGTCTGCTGCTTCAGGTCCTGCGCGGGTATGGCCTTGCGATCCGCCCAGGGGTGTTCCTTGGGCACGGCGACCAGGAAAGGTTCGTCGTACAGCGGCTGGATGACCAGCCCGGCCTCCGGCAACGGCAACGCCATGATGGCGCAGTCGATCTCGCCCTGGCGCAGCAGCTCGACCAGCCGCAACGTGAAGTTCTCCTGCAGCAGCAAGGGCATCTGCGGCGTGCGTTCGATCTGCACCGGCACCAGGCGGGGCAGCAGATAGGGACCGATGGTGTGGATCACGCCCACGCGCAAGGGCCCCGCCAGCGGGTCGTGCCCCTGCCGGGCGATCTCCTTGATGCTGGCGCTTTCTTCCAGGACCTTCTGCGCCTGCGCGACGATGCGCTGACCGATGGGCGTCACGCCCACCTCGGCGCCGCCGCGCTCGAAGATGGTGACCCCCAGTTCGTCCTCAAGCTTGCGTATCGCCACCGACAGCGTCGGCTGGCTGACGAAACAGGCTTCCGCCGCGCGGCCGAAATGGCGCTCGCGCGCCACTGCGACGATGTACTTGAGTTCGGTAAGGGTCATGGTGGATCTTCCATATATGGCCGGCTGCGCGGCTCGTTGGTCTCGATCTTCACGTACGCAGGAAATCTTCGCGGCCACGCATCCAGCGCGCCAGGTGCGCCTGTACGGCGTCCGGGTGGTCCTTGCGCAGCCAGGCCGCGGCCTCGCGGGCCTGTTCGGCGATGGCCGCGTCCAGTTCGATATCGGCGAAACGCAGCAGCGCCAGGCCGGATTGGCGCGTCCCCAGGAATTCGCCCGGCCCGCGTTGCAGCAGATCGCGCCGCGCGATCTCGAAACCGTCGGCGGTTTCGAACATGGCGCGCAAGCGTTCGCGCGCGATGCGCGACAGGGGCGCCTGGTACAGCAGCACGCAGACCGATTCGGCGGTGCCGCGCCCTACCCGGCCGCGCAATTGGTGCAACTGGGCCAGGCCGAAGCGTTCGGCATGCTCGATCACCATCAGGGAAGCATTCGGCACGTCCACGCCGACCTCGATCACCGTGGTCGCCACCAGCACGTCGATACGGCCTTCACGGAAGGCCTGCATGACCTCGGCCTTCTCGTTCTGGGCCAGCCGTCCGTGCACCAGGCCTATGCGCAGGTCGGGCAGGTCGACGCGCATGGCCTCGTAGGTATCCACGGCGGTCTGCAACTCCAGCGCTTCGCTTTCCTCGACCAGCGGACAGACCCAATAGGCCTGCCGCCCGCCGCGTGCGGCCTGCGCGATGTGCGCGATGACTTCTTCACGGCGGGCGTCCGCAACCAGCTTGGTGACGACCGGTGTGCGCCCGGGCGGCAGTTCGTCGATCACCGACACGTCCAGGTCGGCGAAGAAGGTCATGGCGAGCGTGCGCGGGATGGGAGTCGCGCTCATGTTCAGCTGATGCGGCACGATGCGTCCGCGCGCGGTCTCGCCCTTGCGGTTCAGCGCCAGCCGCTGCCCCACGCCGAAGCGATGCTGTTCGTCGACGATGGACAGCCCCAGGCGATGGAAAGCGATGTTGTCCTGTATCAGCGCCTGCGTCCCCACCACCAGCTGGACGCTGCCGTCGGCGGCGGCGGCCGAGGCCTCGCGTCTGGCCTTGGCGCCGACGCTGCCGCTCAGCCAGGCGACGCGCACGCCCAACGGTTCCAGCCAATCCACGAGCTTGCGGAAATGCTGTTCGGCCAGGATTTCCGTGGGCGCCATCATGGCGACCTGGAAGCCCGCTTCCATCGCCTGCGCCGCGGCAATGGCCGCGACCACGGTCTTGCCGCTGCCGACGTCGCCCTGCAGCAGGCGGTGCATGGGAAAAGGCCTGCCCAGATCGGCGGCGATTTCGGCGACCACGCGTTGCTGCGCGCCGGTCAGCGCGAACGGAAGCGCCTCGTACAGCCGGGCCGTCAGGCCCTGTCCATCGCCGGATAAGGGCAGCGGCGGCGCCTTGTGCAAGCGCCGCGCCGCCCGCGCCGCGGCCAGCGACAGTTGCTGGGCCAGCAGTTCGTCGAACTTGATGCGGCGCCACGCCGGATGGGCGCGTTCCACCAGTTCGTACTCCGACACCCCGGGCGGCGGCGCATGCAGGATATGGATCGATTCCCCGAACGGCGCCAGGTCGTACCGCTCGCGCACCGCCGCCGGCAGCGTATCGGCCAGGTCGGCCTGCGCCAGGGCTTGCGCGATGGCCTTGCGCAGCACCGGTTGCGGCAGACCTTCCGTGGTGGGATAGACCGGCGTCAGCGCATCGGCCAGCGGTGCGTCGGCGCTAGCCATGCGTGGATGGACCATTTCGCGCCCGAACAGGCCGCCGCGCACTTCGCCGCGCGCCCGCAGCCGGCGGCCCACGGCCAGCTGGCGCTGCTGGCTGGGATAGAAATTGAGCCAGCGCAGCTGCAGCTCGCCGCTGTCGTCCGCGATCTTGGCCGTCAGTTGGCGGCGCGGCCGGTACTGCACTTCGCTACCGGTGATCTCGCCTTCCACCTGCGCCGCGTAGCCAGGACGCAGCGCCGCGATCGGCGTGATGCGGGTCTCGTCCTCGTAGCGCAGCGGCAGGTGCAGGATCAGGTCGGCCGGCTCGACCAGGCCCAGCGCGTGCAGTCGCCGCGTCGTGGCGTCGGCGGGCGCCGCCGGCGTTTTGGCGACGGCGGCGCGTGTCTTGCCCGGGGCCGTGGCGGCAGGCATGGGGACGTGGCTGGCGATCAGCGTGGGAACAGCGGGTGGCCGTGCCTACAGGACGACGATGGCTTCCACTTCGAATTGCGCGCCCTTGGGCAGGCTGGCCACGCCGACGGTCGAGCGCGCCGGGTACGGTTCCGGAAAGACATCGGACATGATGGTGTTGACGGTCGCGAATTTGCCCAGGTCGGTCAGGAACAAGGTCAGCTTGACCACATTTTCCTTGGCGCCGCCGGCGGCTTGCACCACGGCGAGCATATTGGCGAAGGCCTGCTTGACCTGGCCCTCGAAGCTTTCGGACACCAGTTCGCCGCTATGCGGCTCCAGGCCGATCTGCCCGGACAGGTAGATCGTCTTGGAGCCACTGATGGCCACGGCCTGCGAGTAGGGGCCAACGGCCTTGGGGGCGTCCTGGGTGTGGATGATTTGCTTGTTCATGGGGCGGCTCCGAGGCGAAAAGACATAGGAAAACTTCTATCGAAGTTTAATCAGCCATAGGCTACCGTGAAAGTCCCGCTCGATGTGGCAATCGGGAGGATTACTTCACGCCGGGCCATGCCGGACCGACGGCCGGTGGATTGATCCGGTCTATCTATCAATCGATTTGCTATTTCTATTTTACGGATCAACGACCGCTACCTATAGTGGCCGCGAAGAACGGCGGCGCGGTGCGCGTCCACGCCACCCGCCGTATAAACACCGCGAATAATCGAGGAGACGAAAAGATGAAAATCCGCGCCCTGCCCGTTTGGGCGGCCTGGCTCGCCGCCGCATGCGTGCCGCTGGCGGCCACCGCCGACGAATTTCCCAGCCGCCCCATCACCTTCGTGGTGCCCTTCGCCGCCGGCAGCGCCACCGACCAGATCGCCCGCGCCCTGGCGCAAGGGGTCACGGAACAGACGGGCACCGCCGTGGTGATCGAGGACAAGCCGGGCGCCAGCGCGATGATAGGCGCCCAGGACGTGGCGCGGGCCAAGCCCGACGGCTATCGCGTGCTGATCACCACCAACACCACGCACGCCGCCAACGAGCATCTGTACAAGCGGCTGCAATACGACCCGGTCAAGGATTTCGAACCCATCACACTGCTGGGCAAAGGCAGCCAGATCATGGTGGTGAACCCGTCCTTTCCGGCGAAGACCGTGGGCGAATTCCTGGCCATGGCGCGCAAGGAGCCCGGCAAGCTGAGCTTCGGCAGCGGCAGTTCCAGCAGCCGCATCGCGGGAGAACTGCTGCAGCAGATGGCCAACGTGAAGCTGCTGCACGTGCCCTACAAGAGCAATCCGCTGGCCCTGACCGATCTGCTGGGCGGCCAGATCAGCACCATGATCACCGACATGGCCACCGGCTTGCCGCAAGTGCAATCGGGCAAGCTGCGCGCATTGGGCGTGACCACGCTGAAGCGTTCGACGCTGGCGCCGGACGTTCCCACCATCGCGGAATCGGGCGTGCCGGGCTATGAAATGGGTTATTGGTTCGCCGCCTATGCGCCGGCGGGCACGCCGGCCGACGTGGTGAAGCGCCTGCACACGCTCCTGACCAAGGCCACCGAAGGCGCCCCCGCCAAGCAGTTCTACGCCACCACCGGCACCGAAGCGGAGACGTCCACGCCGGCGGAGCTGGCGGCCTTCCAGAAGGCCGAATCGAAGAAGTGGCAGACCATCATCAAGCAGGCCGGCATCGAGCCTGAGTAGACCCGATCTACTTATCGACGAAAGCGCGTTCGACCACGTAGTCGCCCGGCTGGCCCACGCCCGGCGACACGGTGAAGCCGCGCTTGTCCAGCATGGCGCTGATGTCGGCCAGCATATGCGGGCTGCCGCAGATCATGGCGCGGTCGTTGTCGGGATGCAGCGGCGTCAGGCCGATGTCCTCGAACAGCTTGCCGCTTTCCACCAGTTCCGTGATACGGCCCTGGTTGCGGAACGGTTCGCGGGTGACCGTGGGGTAGTAGATCAGCTTGCCGTTGACCATGTCGCCGAAGAACTCGTTGGCCGGCAGTTCATTCTGGATGTAGTCGGCGTAGGCGAGTTCGCTCTTCCAGCGCACGCCGTGCACCAGCACGACTTTTTCGAAGCGCTCGTAGACGTCCGGATCCTTGATGATGCTCATGAACGGCGCCAGGCCGGTTCCCGTACCGAACAGGTACAGGTTCTTGCCCGGCTTCAGGTCGTCGACCACCAGCGTGCCCACCGGCTTGCGGCTGACCAGGATGGTGTCGCCTTCCTTCAGGTGCTGCAGGCGCGAGGTCAAGGGGCCATCGGGCACCTTGATGCTGAGGAATTCCAGGTTTTCCTCGTAGTTCGCGCTGGCGATGCTGTAGGCGCGCAGCAAAGGCTTGCCTTCGACTTCCAGGCCGATCATGACGAAGTGACCGTTATGGAAGCGTAACGCCGCGTCGCGGGTGGTCTTGAAGGAAAACAGGGTGTCGTTCCAGTGGTGCACGCTCAGGACGCGCTCGGTGTTGAAGGCTGCCATAGGTGATCGAAGATGACACGCGGCAGCGTCGAGTATGGGCGCGGCCGCCGGACGGGGAAAAAAGAGCCGTCCAACAAGTGAGGGATTACCCGATTTTACCTGTTTCCGATGATAAAGGTTCTCAACTGAGGCAGTTTTGGCCCCTTTATCGAGACTGATTGGTTGTAAGCAAATAACCGTTCCCATGGTTTCGGCTGATTTCTTATAACCGGAACCCCCAGGCGCTGTCCTACTCCGGCTTGATGTCACCGCGCTGCACCACGTCTTTCCACTTCGCGATGTCGGCGGCGATACGCGTCGCGAACTCGGCCGGCGTGCTGCCCACGGGCACGAAGCCCAGCGACAACAGCTTGTCGCGCAATTCCCCCTGCCTGGCCGACAGCGAGATGGTGCCGCCCAGCTTGTCCACGATCGCGGCGGGCACGCCCGCCGGCGCGACCAATCCGAACAAGGGCTCCGTATCGATGCCGGGATAGCCGGCCTGCGCCATCGTCGGCACATCGGGCAAGGCAGCCACGCGCGCCGGACTGGTGACGGCCAGCGCGCGCAGGCGCCCCGCCTTGATGTGCTCCAGCAGCGTGGGCACCGTGGCAAAGGCAAACTGTATCTGGCCGCCCAGCAGGTCGGTGAACACCGTGCCGCCGCCGCGATATGGCACGTGGATCACCTTGATTCCCGCCTGCTGGCGCAGCTGCTCGCCGGCCAGGTGCGGCGCGCTGCCAACGCCCGCCGAACCGAAGGACAATGCGCCGGGCTCCGCCTTGGCCAGTGCGATGAACGACGCCATGTCCGTCGCCTTGACGGAAGGATGCACGACCAGCACGAAGGGCGCGGTCGCCATCAGCGAGATGGGCGCGAAGTCCTTGGCGGTGTCGTACTGCAGGCGGCTGCCCAGCAGGCCCGGATTGATGACGAAGGCGGTGTCGACCATGCCCAGGGTGTAGCCATCCGCGGGAGCCGTCGCCACCGCCCGCGTACCGATCACCGTGCCGCCGCCGCTGCGGTTCTCCACGATGAACGACTGGCCGTAGGCCTTCGCGTACACCTCCGCCGCGAAACGGCCCAGCGTATCGGTCGCCG
Source organism: Bordetella genomosp. 8 (assembly GCF_002119685.1). Lineage (NCBI taxonomy): Bacteria > Pseudomonadati > Pseudomonadota > Betaproteobacteria > Burkholderiales > Alcaligenaceae > Bordetella > Bordetella genomosp. 8. The sequence goes on from NZ_CP021108.1 coordinate 3,358,982, forward strand.
CGCCTGGGGGATAAGGGACGACGAGGCGCACCGGCTTGTCCGGATAGGCGCCGCCCTGTGCCCGCGCGGCCCAGGGCAGCGCCATGCCCGCCAGCACCCACGCATTGCCGCGTAGCCATTTCCTGCGCGAAAAATCCATTCCTGTCTCCTGTTCTATGTATGGGACTTCCTGAGGGACTTCCAGGCCCTGGCCCTGCCAAGGCCCTTGGTCGCGGCGGCGCATGCCCCACGCCGCGCACGTGATGCGGCGCTCAGCGATACAGCCCGGCCGCGAGATCGGCTTCCGGTTCGGCGCCCAGGCCGGGAGCGTCGGGCACGTCGACCCACCCCGCATGCACGGGTACCGTCGCGCCGTAAGGGACGTGGGCAAGCTCGACATACAGCCTTTCCAGCGAGGCCTCGGCGCGCTGCGCCGCCAGCAGATGCAGGCTGGCCAGGAAGCCCGGGCCGAAAAAAGCCACTTGAGGCGCGCACACCGTCGCCCGGCCTTCGCAGCGCCGCGACACGGCCCAGGCCTCGCTGAGGCCCAGCTTGATCACGCTGGGCTGCACATACTTGCAAGCCTCCCGGTCGACCAGCCGGGTGAGCTCGAACGCGCTGCTGGCGTTTTCGCCGACAGCCAGCGGCACCGGGCTGTCCACCTGCAGGCGCGCGAGCGCGTCGTGGTCTTCCGGCGGCCACAGGGGTTCCTCTATCCACAGCGGCGCGGCCGCCGCCATGCCCGCGATCGCCGCTGGCGCCTCTTCGGGCAGCCAGGCGCAGTTGGTATCGACCATCAGCGGCACGCCCGCGCCGGCGGCCCGGCGCGCGGCGTCGACCGCCGAGACCGTGCGCTCATGCAGCTTGACCTCGGTATAGCCCTCCTCCAGCGCCTGCGTCACCACGCGGTCCAGCAGGGCGGCATCGCCGTAGTACTGCAGCAGCGATGCATAGGCCCTTATGCGGGGACGCTGGCGGCCGCCCAGAAGCTGATACACGGGTACGCCCGCGCGCTTGCCGCGCAGATCCCACAGGGCGATATCCAGGCCGGCGATCGCGTGCAGCACGGGACCCGAGCGTCCAAGGTTGTGCAAGGTGCGCCGTAGCGTCGGCAGCAGCGTTTCGTCTCCGGCGTCCCGGCCTTGCGCGAGCGGCGCGATCAGGGTTTCGAATATGGCGACAATCGCACGCGGCTCGACGCAGTAGGACTCGCCCCAGCCCACTGTGCCATCCGCGGTTTCCACGCGCACCAGCGCGCTATCGAGCCTGTCGCGCGGGCGCCCGGCGAACAGCGGCGGCGAGGTCCAGTGATGAAACGGCAGGCGCATGGGTATGCACTGCACGGAAACGATGCGGTTGGCTGCCATCTGTGCCTGCGGTTGCGCGGCGTTGTTGGGGAATGCCAGTGTCCCAGCCACCATACCCGTGGTCAAATAGCTGGATGGTCTGGTTTCATATGAATTTCTTATGGTGAGCCACGCATGCTGAACCGCCGCGAACTCGCGCTGCTGCGCGCGATGTACCAGCACGAGACCGTCACCGCGGCCGCGGCGTCCATCCACATGGCGCAGCCGGCCGCCAGCGCCCTGTTGCGCGACCTGGAAACGCGCCTCGGATTCGCGCTGTTCAGCCGCGAGAACCGCCGCCTGCAACTGACCAGCCAGGGCCGCGCCCTGTTGCCGGAAGTGCTCAACGCACTGACGGGCATCGAAGCCGTCGACCGGTTGGCGCGAGACATCCGCCACGGCTCCGCCACGCGCCTCGCGATCGGGGCGGTGGCCATCGCGGCATCCAGCCTGTTTCCGGCTGCGCTGGCGCGGCTGCGACGCGGCTACCCCGACGTAGCGGTGACGGTGCGCGCCGGCACCGCCCTGGAAATCGTCGACATGGCGGTGGACCATCGCATCGACCTGGGCATCATCATCGGTCCGTCGCCCGACGAAAGAGTCGATATGCAGGTGCTCAGCACGCTCAGCCTGTTCTGCATCCTGCGCCCCGACCATCCTCTGGCGGCGCGCAAGCGGCTGAGCCTGCGGGAAGCCGTGCGGGAACCCGCCATCGTGCTGGGTGCCGCGCTGCCGGCCGGGCGCGCCACCGCCCGGGCGCTGGAAGCCGCGGGCCTGGCGCATATGCCCACGGTGGAAGTCATGCAATCGTCCGCCGCGTGCGCCCTGGTGGCGGCCGGCGTCGGGATCGCCATCGTCGAAAGCCTGGGCGCGGTCTACGCCCAGCGCCAGGGCCTGGCCGCCATCCGCCTGATGCGCGTCGATGACCTGGCATTGCGCCTGGTGTGGCCGCGGCATCGCGGCATGAGCCCGCCGGCGGCGGAGCTCCGGCGCTGCCTGGTGGACGAAGCGGCCGCGCTCGGGCTCAACCGCTAAGGCTCTCTCGCCACCTTACATAAAGTTGAACAAATAGGGATTTCTTGCTATCTTCCCCAGCCTCTGACTGAGAATAATTTTCGTTAACAGCCTCCCGGCCCACGCGGGCGCCGGGGCTAGTCCGGAGCTGACCATGAAACCGCACCGTTCCACCTTGTCCAAGATCCTGGGCACGCTCTGCGTTGCCGGCGCCACCTACGCCACCCCGGCCCTGGCCGCCGGGGAGGTCACCCTCTACACCACGCGCGAGCCCAAGCTGATCCAGCCGCTGCTGGACGCATACACCAAGGAAAGCGGCGTCAAGGTCAATACGGTCTTCGTCAAGGACGGCCTGCTCGAACGGGTCAAGGCGGAAGGCGACAAGTCGCCCGCGGATGTGCTGATGACTGTGGACATCGGCAATCTGCTGGACCTGGTGGATGGCGGCGTCACCCAGGCCGCGCCGTCGAAGGCGCTGGAATCCGTGGTGCCCGCCAACCTGCGCGGCAACGGCGGCAGCTGGTATGCGCTGTCGCTGCGCGATCGCGTGCTGTACGCGGAAAAGGACCTGAACGTCAGCAGCTTCCATTACGAAGACCTGGCCGATCCCAAGTGGAAGGGCAAGGTGTGCATCCGCGCCGGCCAGCACCCGTACAACACCGGCCTGATCGCGGCCATGATCGCGCATGACGGCGCCGAGGCCACGGAAAAATGGCTGCGCGGCGTCAAGGCCAACCTGGCGCGCAAGGCGGCCGGCGGCGACCGCGACGTGGCGCGCGACATCCTGGGCGGCATCTGCGATATCGGCATCGCGAACGCGTATTACGTCGGCCACATGAAAAACGCCGAGCCCGGCACGGACGCACGCAAGTGGGGCGACGCCATCAAGGTCGTGCGCCCGACGTTCGCCAAGGCCAAGGACGGCGGCACGCACGTGAACATCAGCGGCGCCGCCGTCGCCAAACACGCGCCGCACAAGGCCGAAGCCGTCAAGCTGCTCGAATACCTGGTGTCGGCGCCGGCCCAGGCCATGTACGCGCAGGCCAACTACGAGTACCCGGTCCGTGAAGGCGTCAAGCTGGACCCGGTGGTGGCCAGCTTCGGTCCGCTCAAGGTCGACTCCCTGTCCGTGGCGGAGATCGCCAAGTACCGCAAGCAAGCGAGCGAGCTCGTCGACAAGGTGGGCTTCGATAACTGATGGCCTGGTCCTGGGGCGCGGCACTGATCGCGCTGGTGGTATGCGCCCCGCTGGCGGCGCTGGGGTGGCAGGCCTGGGGCGGCGATGCCGGCCACTGGCCGCACCTGGCGCAATACGTCCTGCCGCAAGCGGCCGCCAACACGGGGCTGCTGCTGTTGGGCGTGGGCGTGGTGACGGCCGTGCTGGGCACCGGCAGCGCCTGGCTGGTCAGCGCCTATGAGTTCCGCGGACGGCGCGTCCTGAGCTGGGCGCTGCTGCTGCCGCTGGCGGTGCCCACCTATATCGTCGCCTTCGCCTACCTGGATCTGCTGCATCCCCTCGGGCCCATACAGGGCGCCATCCGCGCGCTCCTGGGCTACGACAATCCGCGCCAATTCCGCCTGCCGGAACTGCGGTCCCTGCCCGGGGCGATCTTCGTGCTGGGCTGCGCGCTGTATCCCTATGTCTACCTGACCACCCGGGCGATGTTCATGACGCAGGCGGCCAACGTCATGGAAGCCGCGCGCACCCTGGGCGCCGGGCGCTACGCCGCGTTCTGGCGCGTCGCCCTGCCCATGGCGCGCCCGGCCATCGCGGTGGGCTTGAGCCTGGCGCTGCTGGAAACGCTCAACGACATCGGCGCGTCGGAGTTCCTGGGCGTGCAGACACTGACCGTCTCCGTCTACACCACCTGGGTCACCCGCTCCGACCTGGCCTCGGCCGCGCAGATCGCCTTGTCCATGCTGGCCATCGTGGTCGCGCTGATCCTGTTGGAGCGCCATGGGCGCCGCCGTCAACGCTATGCGGGCACGCAGCGCATGCGGCCGATGCAAGCGGTGCGCCTGCACGGATGGCATGCGGCCCTGGCCGCCGGCCTGGGCGCGCTGCCGGTCGCGCTGGGCTTCGTCGCGCCCGCCCTGTACCTGCTGTGGGAAACGCAAAAGCGAGTGCACTTGGTCGGCGGCGTATCGCGACAGCTGCTGGCCGCCGCCGGCAATACCGTGACAATCGCCGCGGCGGCGACCGTCTTGACGCTGGCATGCGGCATCGTGGTCGCCTGGGCGGCGCGGACCGTCCGCGAAAGCGGCCGGCGCCGCCTGACGGGCATTTATGCACGCGCGGCCGGCCTGGGCTACGCGGTGCCGGGGACGGTGCTGGCCATCGGGCTGCTGACGCCCTTCAACCTGGTCGACAGCGCCTTGTCGGCCACCGTGGGCACCGGTGGACTCGTGTTGATGGGCTCTGCCGCGGGGCTGGTCTGCGCCTACGCGATCCGCTTCCTTGCCATCGCCTCGGGTGGACTGGAAGCCGGCCTGGCGCGCATACCGCCGTCGCTGGAACAGGCCGCGCGCCTGCTGGGCGAAACCGCGGGCGGAACGTTGCGGCGCGTGCATCTGCCGCTGCTGCGCCCGGCGATGGCCTCGGCCGCCCTGCTGGTGTTCGTCGATGCCATGAAGGAACTGCCGGCCACGCTGCTGTTGCGGCCCATGAATTTCGACACCCTGGCGACCTGGCTGTACGCAGAGGCGGCCCGAGGCACCTACGAGGAAGGCGCGGTGGCGGCGCTGGCCATCGTCGCCGCGGGACTGATCCCGGTCATCCTGCTGGCACGCGGCCAGGAACGGGCGCCGACGCACGCCGCGCGCCCGCGACGCCACGCGGCAATCGGACGAAGCTCTACACCATGACGGCATACACAGCATGACCGCGGCACTCGAACTCGAACGCCTTAGCCTGGCATACGACACCCCGCACGGCACCCGCCGGGTGGTGGACGGACTCAGCCTGGCCTTGCCCGGCGGCCATATCGGCTGCCTGCTGGGGTCGTCCGGTTGCGGCAAGACGACCGTGCTGCGCGCCATCGCCGGTTTCGAGCCGCCGGTGGATGGTCGCATCCTGCTGGATGGCGCCGTGCTGTCCAGCCCCGCGCACTGCGTGGCGCCGGAAAAACGGCGCGTGGGCATGATGTTCCAGGACTATGCGCTGTTTCCGCATCTGAACGTGCGCCGCAACGTCGCCTTCGGCCTGCGCCGCATGGCGCGGGCGGCGCAGGATCGGCGCGTGGCCGAGATGCTGGAATTGGTGGGCCTGGCGCAGGCGGGCGACAGCTATCCGCACGAGCTCTCGGGCGGCCAGCAGCAGCGCGTGGCGCTGGCGCGGGCCCTGGCGCCCTCGCCCGATCTGCTGCTGCTGGACGAACCGTTCTCCAACCTGGATGCCGACGCGCGCGAACGCTTGGCTTTCGAGGTGCGCGACATCCTCAAGCAGACCAGCCACACGGCGGTGCTGGTGACCCATGACCAGGCCGAAGCCTTCGCCATCGCGGACCGCATCGGCGTCATGAGCGAAGGCCGCGTCGCGCAATGGGACACGCCCTACAACCTGCGCCACCATCCGGCTTCGCCCTTCGTCGCGGACTTCATCCGCCGCGAGGCGCTGGCCGAACGCCGCGCCGCCGCCTATGCGCGCGGCGCGCTGCGCACGGGGTCCTAGCCGGCTAGCGGCTCCCGGGCAGCGGCGCCAACGGCGCCCAGGGCGGCGCGGGGATGAACTCCGTCGTATCTTCCGGCACGGTCTGGCCGAAGCGATCGCGCTCCCAGTCCTCGCGTGCCTGATGGATGCGATCGCGGCGGCTGGAAACGAAGTTCCACCACAGATAACGCGGACCGTCCAGCGGCTCGCCGCCCAGCAGCGCCACGCGCGCGGCGGTGGCGGCCTTCAGCGTCACCGCCTTGCCCGGCGCGAACACGACCAGGCGGCCCGCCTCGAAACGCTGCCCGTCGATCTCGACTTCGCCGCGGGCGATGTAGGCGGCGCGTTCCTCGTATTCCGGGTCCAGCTGCACGCGCGCCCCGGCTTCCAGGGCGACGTCGCCCAGGAACAGCGGCGACAGCGTGCGCACCGACGATGTCTGTCCGAACAGCGAGCCGGCGACGATCTGCGCCCGCACGCCCTCGCCTTCGGCCACCGCCTGCGCGTCGCGGTCGTAGTGGACGAAGCCGGGATCGGTTTCCTCCAGGCTGGCCGGCAAGGCCACCCAGGACTGCAGGCCCGCCAGGCGCTGGGGCTGGGTCCGGCTTTCGGGGGACGAACGTTCGGAGTGCACGATGCCGCGCCCGGCCGTCATCCAGTTCACTTCGCCCGGCAGGATGGTGCGCACGTTGCCCGCGCCATCGCGATGCATGATCGCGCCTTCGTACAGGTAGGTGACGGTCGCCAGGCCGATGTGGGGATGCGGCCGCACGTCGATGCCGACGCCGGCCTGCAGCATGGCGGGACCCATCTCGTCCAGGAATACGAAGGGACCGACGGTCCGGCGCTCGCGCGACGGCAAGGCCCGCCGCACCTCGAAATTGCCGATATCGCTGGTGCGGGGAATCACCACGGTTTCGACCGATGCGGGAAACGGGGGCGTGAGCTGGGACATGGTTTTCTCCATCCGGGAACGATGATCACGATACGCCAGGTCGGCGCGCGGGTGTGGGGCGCCGCCCGCCCCGCGGGAGCGCGGGACGGGCGGGATGGCGGGACTGGGATCAGGGCAGATCGAACACCAGCACTTCGGCGCCCTCGCCCTTTTCCAGCGAGATGCCGGCCTCGTCTTCCACCGCCAGCGCGTCCCCGTCGACCAGGGCCTGGCCATTGACGGTGATCTTGCCGCGCGCCACGTGGACCCAGGCGCGGCGTCCGCCAGGCAGGGGCAGCGTGGCGCTTTCGTCGCCGTCGAACAGGCCGACGTACAGGCGGGCATCCTGATGGATCAGGACGGAACCGTCCGCCGCGTCGGGCGATGCCACCAGGCGCAGGCGTCCGCGCTTGTCGGCTTCCTCGAAGCGCTTTTCCTCATAGCCCGGGTCGATGCCGACGGCATTGGGCTCGATCCAGATCTGCAGCAGATGCGTGCCGCGGTCGGGCTGCGGGTTGAATTCGGAATGCAGCACGCCGCGTCCGGCGCTCATGCGCTGCACGTCACCCGGACGTATGGTCGACCCATTGCCCATGTTGTCCTTGTGCGCGACGGCGCCGTCCAGCACGTAGGTCAGGATTTCCATATCGCGATGCCCGTGCGTGCCGAAGCCGCGGCCGGCCGCGATGTGGTCGTCGTTGATCACGCGCAGCGGACCGAAGCCCATATGGCGCGGGTCGTAGTAGTTCGCGAAAGAAAACGTATGGGCGCTCTTCAGCCAGCCGTGGTCGGCGTGGCCGCGTTCTTCGCTGCGTCGCAGGGTAAGCATGGCGGAACTCCTTGTGTACGTTGTCGATGAACGTCATTGTGGGCGCCCGCGCCGGGCTTGCGGCTGAGCCGCTTTGAAGACATCATTCAATAAATTTGAATGACCTCCACCATGCCTGCCTCCCCTACGCCACCGCCTTCCGACGCCCTGATCACCCCCGAACTGCTGCTGCTGGTGGACGCGATCGCCCGGCACGGCAGCTTCGCCAAGGCGGCGCGCGAAATGGGCAAGGTGCCCTCGGCCGTCACCTACGCCATCCGCGGCCTGGAAGACCGGCTGGACGTGCTGCTGTTCGATCGCAGCGGCCATCGCGCGGTGCTGACGCCGGCCGGCCAGGCCCTGCTGGACGACGGCCGACTGCTGCTGAAATCGCTGGAAGACCTGACCCGCCGGGTCCGCCGGATCTCGACCGGCTGGGAGCTGGAACTGCGCATCGCCGTCAACGGCGTGCTGCCGTGGCCGCCGCTGTACGACCTGATCGAAGAATTCCAGACGCTGGACAGCACCACCAAGCTGCGCTTCACCAGCGAAGTGCTGAGCGGCACCTGGGACACCCTGGCGGGCGGGCGCGCGGACCTGCTGATCGGCGGCGATGCGGCGCTGGCGCCGCCGGGGCGTTTCGCCACCCAGCCCCTGGGCGAGGTGCACATGCTTTTCTGCGTGGCGCCTCACCACCCGCTGGCGCAGGCCACAGGGCCGCTGGGGCCGGCGGACATCGGCGCGCACTGCGCCGTCGTGGTGGCCGATACGTCGCGCGCCCTGCCCCCCTTGACGCGCAACCTGCTGGATACCCAGCAACGCGTGGTCATGCCCACCATGCAGGCCAAGATAGACGCGCAGATCCGGGGCGTGGGCTGCGGCTACATACCCAGGATGCTTGCCGCGCCGTACCTGGACCAGGGGCTGCTGGTGGCAAAGCCCACCCGCGACGGCGACCTGCACGAACGCCTGGCTTGCGCCTGGCGCGCGCCGGCGCAGGGCGAGGCGCTGAAGTGGTGGTTGAAGAAGCTGGAATCGCCGCGCCTGCGCGGCAGCCTGGTGGACGCGCCGGCCGCCGGGTAGACAGAAGCGGCCACGGCCAACCCGATCAACGGCATTTGCGCATCGATATCGCGACCGCCTGCACCACGTTGTTGGCCGCGAAGTTCACCCGATGGCATCCCAGCCATTCCGTCCCGTCCCCCTTGATGGGCGTGAATTCGACGTAGAACCGGGCATCGGCCGCCGCCGGCGTCCCGCCCATGCCGAAGATGGCCCGGAACGCGCCGCGCGCGCCATCGACGGCCATGACCGTATCGGCCGCCCCCTTGAAGGCATCCACCAGCGTGGCGCCCGCGCCCATGCGGCCGGCAATGCCGGTGGCCTGGGCCACGACCAGGTCCGCGACGATGCCCGCCATGGTCTTGAGGGTATCGCTGGCGCCGGCGGCCAATGCCCGTGCGGCAGAAAGATCGCTGAATCTTTCCATGGCCCGGTAGCGCGCCACCTTGACGTAAATATGCGGCAGGCCCTGGATATTGTTCACGATGCCATATCGCGACTCGTTCGCCAGGAAATCGCTGATTTCGGTCAGGGTCCCGATGAGAACCAGTGGCCGGGCGCCCACGGAACTGTCCTCGAAGTGGTAGCAGTTGGTTCGCGCCGATCGCAGCGCCGGCGAATACTGTCCGCGGTCTTCGACGAAGCTGGCGCCCTTGAACATATGGACTCGCGCGGAGCCCTTGCGCATCAAACGGATAGGCATGTCCTTCTCATACTGGTCGGTGGTGTTGGGGAAGCGGCGCGCATCTTGGCATCCGCGGTTCCGACCGAGAAGGTGATTATTCTGAAGCCGGCGACGGACGGCGCCCGCCGTCCCGCCGGCGACCGCTATTCGTCTTCCATCCCCAGATCGCGCAGCTTGCGCGTGATGGTGTTGCGGCCGATCCCCAGGCGCGACGCGGCTTCGACACGCCGCCCGCGGCTGGCCTGCAGGGCCGTCTGCAGCAGTATCCGCTCGAACTGCCGCGTCAGCGTCGCCATGATCGCCGGCTCGCCGCGATCCAGCCGGTTCTGCGCGTCGCGCAACAGCGATTCCTGCCAGTTCTGCGGCGTGGCGTCCGCCGCCGGCGCGCCCGCCGTGGCGGGTATCGCGGAGACGACGCGCGGCGTGGCCGCCTGCGGCAAGCCCGGCTGGGACGGCGCGCCGCCTTCCATGGCGCGGATTTCCGGCGGCAGGTCGGCGCGCTCGATGGTCTGGCCCGGCGCCATCACGGTCAGCCAGTGGCAGAAGTTCTCCAGCTGGCGCACGTTGCCGGGAAAGTCGAACTGGGTCAGCACCGCCAGCGCCTCGGGCGTCAGCCGCTTGGCTGACACGCCCAGCTGGCGCGCGCTCAAGGTCAGGAAGTGCTGCGCCAGCGCGGGGATGTCCTCGACGCGTTCGCGCAAGGGCGGCAGGCGCAGGCGGATGACGTTCAGGCGGTGAAACAGGTCCTCGCGGAACAGGCCTTGTTCGACGCGCTGTTCCAGCGGCTGATGGGTCGCCGCGACGATGCGCACGTCCACCCGCACGGGCTGGGCGCCGCCCACGCGGTAGAACGTGCCTTCGGCCAGCACGCGCAACAGGCGCGTCTGCAGTTCGATCGGCATATCGCCGATCTCGTCCAGGAACAGCGTGCCGCCATGGGCTTCTTCGAAACGTCCGCGGCGCAGCGTATTGGCGCCGGTGAAGGCGCCGCGTTCGTGGCCGAACAATTCGGCTTCCAACAGGTCGCGCGGGATCGCCGCGGCGTTCAAGGCGACGAAGGGGCCCTTGGCACGCGCGCCGTGGCCGTGCAGCGCCCGCGCCACCAGTTCCTTGCCGGTGCCGGATTCGCCGGTGATCAGGACCGTCACCTTGGACTGCGCCAGGCGCCCGATGGCGCGGAAGATTTCCTGCATGGCCGGCGACGCCGACTGGGTCATCATCCAGCGTTCGCCCGATTCGGCCTGCGCGCCGGAGGTCTCGCCATCCTGCCCGTCCACCGACTCCTGCGCCGCCCGCTGGATCAGCGAAACCGCTTCATTGACGTCGAAAGGCTTGGCCAGGTAATCGAACGCGCCGCCCTGGAAGGCCGACACGGTGCTGTCCAGGTCCGCGAAGGCCGTCATCACGATGACAGGCAGCGCGGGATGGCTCTCCTTGATCTGCCTCAACAGGTCCAGGCCGTTGCCGCCCGGCATGCGGATGTCCGATACCAGCGCCGCCGGCTCGTCGCCTTCGAGCGCCGTCAGGACGTCGTTGGCCTGGGAGAAGCTGCGGGTGTTGATGCCGGCCCGCGCCAGGGCCTTTTCCAGGACCCAGCGGATTGCCTGGTCATCGTCTACGATCCATACAGGTTTCATGCGGATTCCATCGGCAGGACCAGGCGGAATTCAGTGTGCCTGGGTCGGGATTCGAATTCGATGATGCCGCCGTGCTGCTGCACGAAGTCCTGGGCAAGGCTCAGGCCCAGGCCCGTGCCGCCGGGACGCGCGGTAACGAGCGGATGGAAAATGCGGTCGCGGATGTGTTCCGGCACACCGGGACCGTTATCGATAATGGACAGCACAGCGGCCAGACGATGCTGGCGATGCGCCAGCATGACCCGCCGCGCCACGCGCGTGCGCAGCGTGATCTGCGGCGGCGGCGCGTCACCGCCAGCCGGCTGGATGGACAATTCCTGCGCCGCGTTGCGCGCCACGTTAAGCACGGCCTGCATCAGGCGCGCGGCGTCGCCCTGCAGATCGGGCATGGACGCATCGTAGTCGCGGACGATGGTCAGGCCATCACGGAACTCGGCCTGGATAAGGGCGCTGACGCGTTCGCAGATTTCGTGGATATTCACCGCCCGCGCGTTCAGGGGTACGCGTTGCGGCCCGATGAGGCGGTCGACCAGCGCCTGCAGGCGGTCGGCCTCCGAAATGATCACCTGGGTATATTCCGCCAGCGCCGGATCGGGCAGTTCGCCTTCCAGCAATTGGGCGGCGCCACGCAGGCCCCCCAGCGGATTCTTGACTTCATGCGCCAGGTTGCGCAGCAACTGCCGGTGCGTTTCGATCTCGTCGACCAGCCGGTGATTGCGGTCGGCGGTCACCCGCAATTCGATTTCGCGCACCTCGATCAGCACGGGCCAGGGCTGGCCCATCAAGGCAACGGTGGTCACCGCGACGCCGACCGACTCGGCTCCGCGTCGCAGCGACGTCATCTGGCGAACGTCGGCAACATTGCCGGCCTTCGCCAGATCGATCGAAGATTGCATGGCCTCGCGGTCGTCGAACAACGTCTCGGCCGGCTGGCCGGTCAGCTGGCGACGCGAACGGCCCAGCAGATCCTCGGCCGCCGCATTCGCGTATTCGATACAACCCCGCTCGTTAACCAGCAGTACCGATGTCGCGAGCAGTTCAAAGGCTTCTACATTCATCGTCTTCACCCGGGGCGGTGTACAGGCGGACCGGTGCCCCGGTCCGCCCCTGCGCGCCCCCGGGAACTCAGCCGGCGATCACAGGCTGTAGTACATGTCGAATTCGACAGGGTGCGTCGTCATGCGCAGACGCTGCACTTCCTGCTCCTTCAACGCCAGATAGCCGTCCAGCATGTCGTCGGTGAACACACCGCCGCGCGTCAGGAACTCGCGATCCTTGTCCAGCGCTTCCAAGGCCTGGTCCAGCGACGAGCAGACGGTCGGGATCTTGGCATCTTCTTCCGGCGGCAGGTCGTACAGGTTCTTGTCGGCCGGGTCGCCCGGGTGGATCTTGTTCTGGACACCGTCCAGGCCGGCCATCATCAGCGCCGAGAAAGCCAGGTACGGATTGGCCAGGGGATCCGGGAAACGCGTTTCGATACGGCGGCCCTTGGGGTTGCCGACGTACGGAATGCGGATCGAAGCCGAGCGGTTGCGCGCCGAGTAGGCCAGCTTGACCGGCGCTTCGAAGTGCGGAACCAGACGCTTGTAGGAGTTCGTGCCCGGGTTGGTGATCGCGTTCAGCGCGCGGGCATGCTTGATGATGCCGCCGATGTAGTACAGCGCGAATTCGGACAGGCCGGCGTAGCCGTTGCCGGCGAACAGGTTCTGGCCGTCCTTCCAGATCGACTGGTGCACGTGCATGCCGGAACCGTTGTCGCCGACGACGGGCTTGGGCATGAAGGTGGCGGTCTTGCCGTAGGCGTGCGCCACGTTGTGCACGACGTACTTCAGGACCTGGTTCCAGTCGGCGCGCTGGACCAGCGTGCTGAACTTGGTGCCGATTTCCAGCTGGCCGGGCGCGGCCACTTCATGGTGGTGCACTTCGACCGGCACGCCTTGCTGTTCGAGCAGCAGGCACATTTCCGAACGCATGTCCTGGAAGGAGTCGACCGGGGGCACGGGGAAATAGCCGCCCTTGACCAGCGGACGATGGCCCAGGTTGCCGCCTTCGAATTCCACACCGGTGGACCAGGGGGCTTCTTCCGACTTGATCTTGACGAAGGTGCCCGACATGTCGGTGTTCCACGTCACGCCGTCGAACACGAAGAATTCCGGTTCCGGACCGAAGTAAGCGGTGTCGCCGATACCGGAGGACTTCAGGTAGGCTTCGGCGCGCTTGGCCAGCGAGCGGGGATCACGGGAATAACCCTTCATGTCCGACGGTTCGACGACGTCGCACGTCAGGATCAGGGTGGTTTCTTCCATGAACGGATCGATCCGGGCCGTGGTGGCGTCCGGGATCAGCAGCATGTCGGAGGCTTCGATGCCCTTCCAGCCCGGGATCGAGGAGCCGTCGAAGGCGTGGCCGCTTTCAAACTTGTCTTCATCGATCACGTGGGACGGCACCGACACATGGTGCTCGCGGCCGGCGGTGTCGGTGAAACGGAAGTCGACGAACTTGACTTCCGCGTCAGCAATCTGTTTTAGGACTTCTTTAGGACTTGCCATGTCATCTCCGTTGATAAAGGGTCGAGTGCTGCAACTCGACTGGCACTCGGCTAAAAAGCAACATCCATGCCATGTTTTCACATGGGAATCCCGGGGAGATCGGCCCGCCGCCGGACCGATCCCGGGATAATGCACCAATTATGTGCAAAACACGAAGCATGAAAAGAACCACTCTGGTGCATCAGTTCAAAAACAGTGCTTGAAGGTCGTTGAGGAACGCCCAACCGCGAGGCGTTGCCTTCAACCGGGTCGGGTCCGCGTCCAGCAAACCCTTGCCCGTGGCCGCCTCCAGTTGGTGCGCGATGGCCGCCAGCGACACCCCGGTGCGCTCCGCGAAATACGTCGCCGGCACGCCTTCCTTCAACCGCAGGACGTTCAGCATGAACTCGAAAGGCAGCTCATCCGCGGTGCTTTCGCGCGACTCGGCAATGTGCGAGCCGTCGCGCGCCACCGCGGCGGCCATCCAGCGTTCCGGATTGCGGGTACGGGCTTCGCGCAGGATACGGTCGTGAAATGAAAGTTTGCCGTGCGCGCCGGGGCCGATCCCCAGATAGTCGCCGAATTCCCAATAATTCACGTTGTGGCGACAGCGGGCGCCGGGCCGCGCGTAGGCGGACACCTCGTAGCGCGCCAGGCCGGCCTCGGCGGCCAGGGCTTCCACCTCGTCCTGCATGGCGGCGGCCGTATCGTCATCCGGCAGGTGCTCCGGCGGAAACTTCGCGAAGACCGTATTCGGCTCCATCGTCAGGTGGTACAGCGACAGGTGTTCGGTGCCATGGGACAGGGCTACACGGACGTCGGCCTGGCAGGCCTGCAGCGTCTGCCCCGGCAGGGCGAACATCAGGTCCAGGTTGACGCGGGGCACCGCGGCCTGCGCCATGGCGATGGCCCGGCGCGCCTGGCCGGCGTCATGGATGCGGCCCAAGGCGCGCAACTGCGCGTCGTCGAAGCTCTGGATGCCCAGCGACAGCCGGTTCACCCCGCTGGCGGCGTAGTCCCGGAAGCGGCCGGCCTCGGCGGTGCCCGGATTGGCCTCCATCGTGATTTCGGCGTCGGGCCACAGGTTCAGGTAGGCGCGCAGCATCGCCAGCAATTCGTCCAGGCCTGCGGCGGACAGCAGGCTGGGCGTACCGCCTCCCAGGAACACCGAGGTCACCTGGCGGCCCCAGACCTGCGGCAAGGCCTGCTCCAGATCGGCGCGCAGGGCGTCCAGGTAGGCGCGTTCCGGGATCTCGCCGTCAGCCGCGTGCGAGTTGAAGTCGCAATAGGGGCACTTGCGCACGCACCACGGCACATGCACGTAAACGGACAAGGGCGGCAGGCTGGTCAGGCCGGGGCGCATGAGCCCGGCCCCCGCGCTGGCGCGCCCGGGCGTGGGCGCGGCGCCGGCCGGCCGGATCGGAATGGTGATGGGCATGGCGTATGGCGTATCGCGTTGGCCGGCGCGTTCAGCGCGCCGCGCGCTGCAACTTGGCCATCAACTCGCGCAAAGCCTGCGCGCGGTGGCTGACGGCGTTCTTTTCGGCGGGCGCCAGTTCGGCGGCCGTCCTGCCCAGGTCGGGCAGATGGAAATACGGGTCATAGCCGAAACCGTGCTCGCCGCGCGGCGCCTCGGCGATTTCTCCATACCAGACGCCCTCGCCCAGCAAGGGCCGGGGGTCGTCGGCCGCGCGCACCAGGGCCAGGACGGCGATATAACAGGCGCGCCGGTCCGGCTGGCCCGCCAGCTCGCGAACCAGCAGGGCGTTGTTGGCGGCGTCGGACTTCTCGCCGCCGTTCATGCTGGCGTAGCGGGCGGAGTAGACGCCGGGCGCGCCGCCCAGGGCATCGACGCACAGGCCGGAATCGTCCGCCAGGGCCGGCAGGCCGGTCACCCGGCTGGCATGCCGCGCCTTTTCCAACGCGTTCTCGATAAAAGTGCAATGCGGCTCGGGGGCCTCGGGCACGCCCAACTGGCCCTGGGGTATCAATTCGATGCCCAGCGGCGCGAACAGCGCGGAGAATTCACGCAACTTGCCGGCATTGCCGGAAGCGAGCACCACGCGGCCTAGGCCGGGTACTGAGTCTGAAGCCATGGGATTTGTAACCAACGATGCGGGTGGCAAAGCAAACTGGTAGTGTATCGCCCGCGCGGCAAGACACAGATTGAAACGCCTGCGCAATATGCGCCGCTCACCATTAGGCGGTCTCCACCCGGTGCCAAAGCATGCACGCGTCCGTTCCTTCCGCTCTCCCGGCTGCCGGCGCTCCCGCCGTCCTGTCTCCCCTGGGCCTGCTGGACGAGATCCTGCGATCGGGACGCCTGAGCGCGCTATTCCAGCCGGTGGTCGACTTGACCAACACCCGCGTCTACGGCTATGAGAGCCTGATCCGCGGCCCCGTCGACAGCGAATTCCACATGCCGGAGGCGCTGTTCGGCGAAGCTCGCCGCCGCGGCGTGCATCCGCTGGTCGAACACGCCAGCGCCACCAGTGGCATGCGTTCCTTCCAGGACACCGAGGCGCCGGCCGGCAGCAACCTGTTCCTGAACATGTCGGCCTCGGCCCTGCTGCACTTCTGGATGCAATGGGGCGAATCGATGCCGGCCCGCCTGCTGGACGGCTGCGCCCTGGACCCGGGGCGCATCATCATCGAATTGACCGAGCACGATCCGGCCTTTCCGGACATGCGCGTGCTGACCCGCATCCTGCGCGCCTTGCGCGCGCATGGCATGCGGCTGGCGCTGGACGACTACGGCGTGGGCCATGGCAGCCTGCAACTGTGGTCCGAGGCGCAGCCCGACCTGGTCAAGATAGACCGCTATTTCTTCCATGGCATCGCGCAGGACGAGCGGCGGCAGAAACTGGTTCGCGCCGTGCTCTCGGTGGCGCAATGCCTGGGTACGCCGACGATCGCCGCGGGTGTCGAAACCGCGGAAGACCTGGCCGTCGTGCGCGACCTGGGCATCCGCTACGCCCAGGGCTGGTTCCTGGGCTATCCCGCCGCGCGCCCGCATGGCGATGTGGCGCCGCAGGTGCGCCAGGTCCTGGAGCAACGTGCTCCCGCGCGCGGCGCGGCGCGCGTCCCGGGCGCGACGGCGGCCACGCTGCGCGTGCAGGCGCCTTCGGTTTCGCCCAGCCGCCATACCAACGACGACGTCCACCGGCTGTTCGACGAACATAAATCGCTGCACGCCGTGGCCGTGGTCGACGACGACAACCGGCCGCTGGGCATCATCAATCGCCGCGATTTCACCGACCGCTATGCTCAGCGCTATACGCGCGAGCTGTTCGGGCGCGATGGCTGCACCACCTTCATGAACGGCGAACCGGTGCTGGTGGACGTGCATGCCTCCATCGACCAGCTCAGCCACGTGCTGGTATCGGACGACCAGCGCTACCTGGTCGACGGGTTCATCATCACCCGCGACGGCAATTACGACGGCCTGGGCACGGGCGAAGCCCTGGTGCGCTCGGTCACCGAGATGCGCATCGAAGCCGCGCGCTACGCGAACCCGCTGACCTCCCTGCCCGGCAACATCCCCATCAGCCAGCATATCGGCAGCCTGCTGGAAGGCGGGGTGGAGTTCGTGACCGGCTATTGCGACCTGAACCACTTCAAGCCGTTCAACGACGTGTACGGGTACTGGCGCGGCGACGACATGATCCAGCTGTGCGCGACGGTCATACGCAACCACTGCGATCCACAGCGGGATTTCGTCGGCCACGTGGGCGGCGACGATTTCGTGATCCTGTTCCGCAGCGCCGACTGGCGTGAGCGCGCCGAACGCATCATCCACGACTTCAATCGCAACGCGATCGACCTGTATGACGACGAAGGCCGCGCGCGCGGCGGGATCGAAGCGGAAGACCGCTATGGGGTCATGCGGTCATTCCCCTTCGTCACGCTGAGCATCGGCGCCCTGTACGTCTCGCCCCAGTCAGGCGTGCGCATCCGCCCGGAAGACATCGCTTCGGCGGCCGCCCGCGTCAAGCACCAGGTCAAGCATGGAGACGTGCCGCTCGTCGTCGAGCCTTACCTGGCGCCCGGCGGCTGACGCGGTATCCACCGAGCCGACGGGGGCCAGCCGGAATACTTCCACCGCTTGCCGCAGGCGTTCGGCGCGTCCTTCCAAGGCCGCCACCGCCGCGGCGGTTTCTTCCGCCAGGGCGGCGTTTTCCTGGGTATTGCGGTCCAGGCCCGACATCGCTTCGTGCATCGCGCCGATACCGGCTGCCTGTTCCGCGGCGGCCTGCGATATCTCCTGCACCAGCGCCGTCACCTGGGCGACCGCGACGCGCATATCGCCTATGGTCTGCCCGGCCGCGCCCACTTCCCGCACGCCCGCATCCACGTGATCGGCCGAGCCGGCGATCAAGGACTTGATTTCGCGCGCGGCACCGGCGCTGCGCTGCGCCAGCGTGCGCACTTCGCCCGCCACCACCGCGAAGCCGCGGCCGGACTCGCCCGCGCGGGCGGCCTCCACGGCGGCATTCAAGGCCAGCAGATTGGTCTGGAACGCGATGCCGTCGACCACGCCGACGATATCGCCGATGCGGCGGGCGCTGTCGGCGATATCCTGCATGCGCGCGACCACTCGGTCCACCGCTTGCGCGCCCTGCTCGGCCAGCGCCTCGACGCGCTGCGATCGGGCACTGGCGCGCTCGGCGTTTTCCGAGGTGGCGTTCACCGTGACCGCCAGGGTCGACATGCCGGCCGCCGTTTCCTGCAACATGCCGGCCTGTTCGGCGGTGCGCGCCGACAGCTGGACGCCGCCAGCGGCCAGCGCGCGCATATCGGAATGGATATCGTCCACCGCCAGGCGTACCGAGCCGACCGCGCCGGACAAGCCGCCCTGCATGCGGCTCATGGCGGAAAACAGGATGCCGATCTCGTTCCGCCCGCCCGCCGCGATGGGCTGCGTCAGGTCGCCATCCGCGATGCGGTCGAAATGGCCGCCCGCCTCGCGCAGCGGCCGCAACAGCGAACGATGCAGCACGACGCGGATGCCGACGGCCAGCAGCAGCACGAACAAGGCCAGGCCGGCCGCGCTGTAGACGGCGGCGTCCTGCATATGCGCCACTTCGGCGATGGCCGCGGCGCCCTGCGCCCGCGTGTAGCGCTGGAAGGCGCTTTCCGCCTTGACGTAGGCTTCTGCGGCCGCGGGCAGGACCTGGTCGTTCAGCCGGTTCACCTCCACGCCATTGAAGCCCTGGATGGCCTTGCGCATGGGCGTCAGGCAATCGTCGACCAGCCTGGCGTAGGCCTGCAAGGCGGCGTCGTACAGGGGCTTGCCTTCCGTGTTGGCATAGGGCAGCGCCTGCAAGCGTTCGACGCCCTTGCGGGCATCGCCCAGGAATCGCTCGACCACCGCGACCATCTGGTCGCGCTCCGGTATACGGCCGCCTTCCATATAGGTCTTGGCGTCCACCAGCGCGGCACGGGCCTGGAACACCGCGCTGCTGACGTTGCCCAGTTCGCTGGCGCGCTCGATATTGTCGCGCCCGAGTTCCTCTACCCACGCGCGGTTCTCGCGCAGCAAGGCGATCGCCGCCGCGCCCGCCGCGACGAACAGCGTCACGAACAGCGCCAGCACGATCGTCAGCGCCAGGTTCACACTCAATTTGTTCCGCATCACATCCTACCTACGCGCCCTCGCGGGCAAAAACATTCGGTAGGGATTATGTTGCGGTGAAGTGGCATTTTCTTGACATGCCACCGCTCGTCTTCAGGCCAGCGCCTGCTTCTGCGCCTGTACCAGCCCGCCGATGCCATGTTCGGCCAGCGCCAGCATCGCGTCCAGTTCGGCGCGGTTGAACGCCACGCCCTCGGCGGTGCCCTGCACTTCCACGAATGCGCCCGCGCCTGTCATGACCACGTTGACGTCCGCATCGCAGCCGGAGTCCTCTTCGTAGTCCAGGTCCAGCACCGGACGGCCATCCACCATGCCCACGGACACCGCCGCGACGTGATCGCGCAAGGGGTTCGCCGACAAATCGCCGCGCTTCATCAGCAGCGCGACCGCGTCGGCCAGCGCCACCCAGGCGCCAGTGATGCTGGCGCAGCGCGTCCCGCCGTCGGCCTGCAGCACGTCGCAATCGATATGCACGGTCCGTTCCCCCAGCGCGGTCATGTCGATCACCGCGCGCAGGCTGCGGCCGATCAGTCGCTGGATTTCCTGGGTCCGGCCGGATTGCTTGCCGCGCGCCGCCTCACGGTCGCCGCGCGTGTGCGTGGCGCGCGGCAGCATGCCGTACTCGGCCGTCACCCAGCCCTGCCCCTGGCCCTTCAGGAAAGGCGGCACCTTGTCCAGCACGCTGGCCGTGCACAGCACATGCGTATTGCCCGCCTTGATCAGCACCGATCCTTCGGCATAGCGGGTAAAGCCGCGCGTCAGCGCCAGCGGTCGCAGTTCATCGGCCGCGCGGCCGGAATGGCGCGTCGGGGAGGATGCGGATGAGGTCACGGATATCTCCAGTCGGTGGGAATTCAAAACGGCGTAGCGGCGCCGCCCCGGATTGTACGGGCCGCCCCGCCTTCGGGTTATCCTGCCGGCATGCGTACGCTTCGCGACGCCTCAATCAGGATGCATCAACCATGATACGTAGCATGACGGCCTTCGGCAGCGCCCGCGCCGATCTGGATCAAGGCTCGCTGTCGCTGGAATTCCGCAGCGTCAACAGCCGTTTCCTCGACCTGTACTTCAGGCTGCCGGACGATCTGCGCCACCTGGAAGCGCCGCTGCGCGAACTGCTGACCGGCAGCCTGGGACGCGGCAAGGTCGAAGTGCGCGTCAGCTACACGCGCAATGCCGCCGCCGACCTGGATCGTCTGGACACCCAATGGCTGCAGCGCCTGGCCGAACAGTTGCAGGCCGCCCGCCAGATCCTGCCGGAGACCGAGGCGCCGCGCCTCGTCGAACTCTTCAACTGGCCCGGCCAGCGCAACAACGACGCGCTGGATCCGCAGGCCTGGGGCGCGGCCGGCATGCAGGCCGCGCGCGAAGCGCTGGCGCAACTGCAGGACGCACGGGTCCGCGAAGGCGAACGCCTGGCCGCGATGATGCGCGACTGCGCCACGGGCATACAGAAGATCGTCGAGGACGTCGAACAGCATCTGCCGCAACTGCTGGCCGACCATCGCGAAAAGCTGGCCAACAAATTGCGCGAAACCGTAGAAGCCGCCTTCCCCGGCGGCTTCACGCACATCAGCGGCCCCGAATTGACCGAACGCCTGGCGCAGGAAGCGAACCTGTTCGCCATGCGCATCGACGTGGCCGAAGAACTCTCGCGCCTGCGCTCGCACCTGGCCGAGCTGGTCCACATCCTGGCCGACGACAAGGCCGGCGGCAGCGGTGACGGCAAATCCGGCAAGCGCGCCGGCGGCAGCGGCAGCGCGGGCAAGCGCCTGGATTTCCTGTTCCAGGAAATGAACCGCGAAGCCAACACCCTAGGCTCCAAGGCCGGCAGCGTCGACGTCACCCGCGCCGCGATGGATTTGAAGCTGCTGATCGAACAGATGCGGGAACAGGCGCAGAACATCGAGTAAAGCGGGGGAAAAGGCGGGGAAAAAGGCGCCCAGGCCCCCAGCGTCTGGCGCCCTGTTCCCGTGGCGATTTCGAAGGCGATGACCGTGCCACCGGGCGGGGCCGGCCCTAAGGGCTGTCGTCGCCGCCGGAAAAACGCGGCAGGCTCCACTTGTACCGCAGCGCGAGGCAACGCAAGGCGAAGCAGGACGCCACGGCAACCCAGGTCCGTCCGATCGACAACCATCCCAGGCGTTCCCCCGCCACCTCGATGGCAGCGCCTACCAGCGCCGCCGACGCATAGATCTCACGCCGCAGGATGATCGGCACCCGATTGAGCAGCACGTCACGCACGACGCCGCCGCCCACCGCGGTGACCACGCCCAGCAACACCGCCGCCTCCGCATCATGGCCAAGGATCATTGTCTTCTGCGCACCGGTCACGGCAAAAAGTGCCAGGCCGATGGAGTCGAAAATGATGACCGGGTGCGAAATGCGCACGACCATCGCATGGGCGGAGATGGTCAGCAAAGAGGCCGCCAGGGCGGCGGCCAGATAGCGCCAATCGGTCAGCCCGACCGGCGGCACCGCGCCGATGCAGACGTCACGCACCACGCCGCCGCCGCAAGCGACCGCGAACGCTATCGCGACCACGCCAAACCAGTCGAGGCCGCGGTCCCTGGCCGCGACGGCACCGCTGATGGCAAAGGCGAACGTACCCGCCAGATCGAGTGCCGTGAACAGCCGATGCCCGTTCAGGCTCTCGGCAACCAACTCCTGGGCAGTCACCTATTCGTTTCCTCCAGCGGTTGCGGCGGGCACAACCACGCGGCGGCCGCGGTCAGCATGGCCTCAAGCCCGGTCTCGAGCGTCGGATGGATCTGCGGCGCGAACTTGGGCGAGTGATTGCTGGGAATCTTGTTGACCGCTTTTTCCTGCACGGCTTGCGCGTACGTCGCCGGGTCGGTGCCACCCAGGAACCAGAACACATATGGGACGCCCCAGGTGCGGCCGAAGATGCTGAAATCCTCGCTCGCCGACGCCGCGCGCGGCGCCAACGAAGCATTTTCGCCGAACTGGCTGGCGAAGGCCTGCGCCACCTTCTCCGTCGCGACCAGATCGTTCTCGGTCAGCGGGTAGCTGTTGATGGTGTTGAACTCGGGCGGCCGCTCGGCGCCGGAAGCCTCGCATTCGGCGCAGCAGATGCGGCGGATCGCCTTGAGCATGTACTCGCGCGTGTCGTCGCTGAAGGTGCGCATGTTCAGCTTGATCGTCGCATCGTCAGGGATGATGTTTTCCTTGGTGCCTGCCTGTAGCGAGCCGATCGTCAGTACCGCCGGTTCGGTCGGCGCGATCTCCCGCGAGACGATGGTCTGCAGGCGCAGCGCGGTCGCGGCGGCCATGATGACCGGATCGATCGAGGTCTGCGGCTGTGACCCGTGCGAGCCGCGCCCGAACAGCTTGATCTTCAGGCTGTCTCCGGCGGACAGCGTCACGCCGGGACGGTAACTCACAGTACCCGCCGCCCCCACCATGACGTGCTGGCCCAGGATGATGTCAGGCTTGGGAAAGCGGCCTTCGCCCCAATCGCGCACCATGGCCTGCGCACCTTCGGCCGTTTCCTCGCCTGGCTGGAACACGATCATCAGCGTGCCCTGCCAGGCGGCGCGATTCGCCGCCAGGATGCGTGCCGCGCCGATCATCCAGGCGACGTGCATGTCGTGGCCGCAGGAATGCGCGACGCCGACCTCCATACCGTCCGCGTCCCGCGCCGTCACGGTGCTGGCATAGGGCAGCCCGGTGTTCTCCGCCATCGGCAGCGCATCCATGTCCGCGCGCAACATCACGGTCGGGCCGACGCCGTTCCTCAACACGCAGACCACGCCGGTCACGCCGACGTTGCGCGTCACCTCATAGCCCAGCGACTGCATCGTGTCGGCCACGATCTTCGCGGTGCGGACTTCCTGCATCGACAACTCAGGATGCTGGTGAAGATCCTTGTAGAGGGCCTCGAGGTCGGACACCAGGGTGGGCTCGGCTCCGCCAAGCGCTTGTGTGAGTGGATTCATGACAGCTCCTGGAAGGAGAATGACGCCTGACGGGAACCGCGCCTTGGGAATGGCCGGGGCCTGGAATGAAAGTCGGAAATTCAGGTCTGCGACCTTGCGCCCCTGGGCACCGTGAGCATGATCGAGAAGATCGCTATCAAGACCATCAGGACGTTGAAGCCCAGGGCGACCATGGCGGCTTGCCGGACGGCCACATTATCCTGGCGGCCACTGAACGTGATCAGTCCTTCCAGCCAGTTCATGCTCCCGTTGTCGCCGCTGAGCGCGGTGAAGATGGCGGCGGAGATCGCGACGCCGAAGGCGCTACCGAGCGACGAAGCCATTTTGTAGATACCCGCGCCCGATCCCGCCTGAGCCGCGGGCAGGTTCGACAGCGCCGCGTCGGTCGAAGGGGTGGCGTAGAAGGCCAGGCCTATGCCGAACAAGGTGTAGCCGAAGATGGCGAAGACCTTGTAATGCGACAACAGCAGTTGGGCGGGCGACAACAACAGGATTGCCAGGCCCGTGATCACGCAACCCCAGATCATCGGCTTGCGTGGACCGAAGCGCCGCAACAACATCTCGCCCACGCGTATAAATGCGATGATGGCAATCGCGTAACCCAGCGTGAGCAAGCCCGCCTGCTGGGCATTCATGCCGCCGCCGATCTGCAGCAGTTGCAAC
This sequence comes from Bordetella genomosp. 8, assembly GCF_002119685.1. Classification (NCBI taxonomy): domain Bacteria; kingdom Pseudomonadati; phylum Pseudomonadota; class Betaproteobacteria; order Burkholderiales; family Alcaligenaceae; genus Bordetella; species Bordetella genomosp. 8. Next base: position 3,382,881 of record NZ_CP021108.1, read on the forward strand.
GACACGATCAACGTGCCAGCCGTTCCGTTGACCAGGAAGTTGGAAATCGTCGCACCGGTGTAGGTCGCATTCCTGAACAGGCTGAAATCGAAGAACGCATTCGATGCCTTGCTCTCGATGCGCAAGAACAGCCAGCCGAACACCACCGTCACCACCAGCAGCCCCAGACTGACCGTGCTTGTCCAGCCCAACTTGTTGCCCTGCGTGACCAGCACCTGCAAGGCCACCATGGTGACCATGAACGTCAGCACGCCAAACAGGTCGAACCTATAATCCGGCCTGGTTTCAGCCTTGCTCTCGGGCGTGCCGCGTATCATCCACAGGCCAAGCGCACTGACCGCGATCGCCACCCAGAAGATCGAGCGCCAGCCGAAATGCTGCGACATCAAGCCGCCAAACAGCGCGCATAGCCCGGAGCCGCCCCAAGATCCGATCGACCACATGCTGATGGCACGTTGGCGTTCCGCGCCTTCCCAGTACGCCTTCACCAGCGCAAGGCTCGCCGACATGATGCACGCCGCCGACAAGCCCTGCAGCGCGCGCCCCGACAGCATGACCGGCGCCGCCAGCGGCCCTTGCGGCGTGATGGCGACCAGCAGCGAGCCGGCAATGCTCAGGCAGAATCCGATGCGGGTGATCTTGAGCCGGCCGACGCGATCCGCCAGGCCTCCCATCACCACGATGAAGATGCCGGAGAACAGCGACGTGATGGCCACCGCGACGTTCATCGTGCTCGCGTCCATGCCGAGGTCGCGCCGCATGTCGGGCGCGATGTTCAGCGTCGTCTGGGCAAACAGCCAGAACGCGATGACGCCCATGATGATGCCGAACAGCAGCCGGTCGTTGCCCTTGTACGCGACCGTCGATCGGACACTGGTATCCATACCGTTCTCCATTGCGCATGCGCAGCGGGTCTATGTAGGCCTCGGCATCAACTTCGGTGTAGACGTGTTGTTCACACTACGCCTCTTTGAATTCATAAGCCACAGATTTTCCGTCGCTTAGCGCCTGGCCACCTCTACGGTGTTGATTCAGGTGGACGCGATGGGCGATTTTTTTTGAATAATGCCGCATCGGACATGCTGCCGCCTGCGATCCCGGGACGGCGGCGCTTCACGCCGCGCAAGTCTTCGTGCAAGCGCGGTGCTCATCCGCCATCTATCTGTTCCTCGATCTCACGAAGTACTCCCCATATATCGTGATCCGGGTATCGCCCTGCGGCCCATCGCCATAGATCTGGCGCGCGCGTATCGTCGCCAGTGCGCCCTTGCAGCCCCAGATGCCGCAATCCGCCCCGGCGTCGAATGGCGAAGGCGGCAGGAAGACCGCGTTCGTGGTCCATGTACCGTCCGACGCGGCCGTCACGTATTGCGTGGCGCCGCTGCCGCCGATCTGGCTGACTTCCAGCAAGGCGCCCGGCGCGGCGGTACCGGATACGCCGATGGGTGGCGGCGGGTTGCGGTTGGTCCAGTACATCACCGTATCGTTCGCTGGCGACGTAATCGCGACCGGCTGCAGGACCGCAAACTGCCTCACCGCGGTCGAGCCGGATGGTTGTGTCTGTTGCGCGGCCACGCTGTAGGCGCCGGCGCCGGTCACCGTGTAGGGGCCACACGACCACGACCCATCCGGCTGCACCTGGACCTGGCACTGCGGCCCGCCCGATAGCGTCACGGTCGCGCCGGGAACGCCGTAGCCGCGCACCACATAGGATTGCCCGACCAGCACCTGATCCGCCATGGGCCAGGCGATATAGAACACGGCGCTGCCAGGACAGGTCGCGCCGCCGACCGGATATTGCACGGACGCCTGGTCCAAGGGATAGCCATCCAGCACCTGCGTCGCGGTCAGGCTGTAGCAGCCCGGCCCGCTGGACAACAGATGCGGAAATACCCACTTGCCGCCGCCTTCCACGACGCTGAAGCCCAGGTCGTGCACGCCCATCAGCTTGAGGAAGACCTGCGCATTGGGCTCGCCCGTCCCGGACACATCGTAGGGTGTGTCGGCAAGCAGCCCGGCCCCTTGCGCCGGGTTGCCGAACATGGCGGGCAGCGCGGCCCGCGTCTTGAATTCGCGGCCAACAGGCTGATCCGACCAGTCGTAGGCCTGCCCGGACTGCAGCACGCTCAGGGTATAGGACGACGATGGCATGATGCCGTTCAACACGCAGGACCACGCGCCATTGGCGACCGTGGCGGCGCAGCCTTTCTTCGGATTGGCGGCCAGCGCGCCATCCACGATATCGACGTTGATCCTGGCGCCCTCCTGCCCCTGTCCGCTGACCGTCACGTCGCCGATGTCCTGTATGACCTCGCCATCGCGCGGCTTGTCCACGGTCGCCACCTTTGCCACGTCGACCGTCACGGTGGCCGCGCCCTGGGGCTTGTCGTCCACGTACTCGGTCGCGGTGATCGACAGGCGGACGCCGTTCACGCCATAGCTAACCAGCGGTACCCGATCTGTCGCCCAAACGCCGTTGACGATATCGATGGGCGCCAGCGCGTCGTTGCCCACCACGACCTTCGCCACCGCGCCGCTCTGGCCCGTTCCGCGCACCTGGATGCCGTCGACGGGATTGTTGCTGGACACCACGGCTTGATCGCGCGGGCTGCCGATGGAAATGCCCGTCGCGGCGGCAACCGAGTAAGGTCGGCCCACCGGCGGATCCTGCCAGCCAGGCCCGCTCTGCACACTGTTCGCGGTATAGGATGTTCCCGCAACCAGCCGCGTGATCGTGCACGCCCATCTGCCCTTGTCATCCGCGGTGGTGGAGCACGGCTGCGCGGGCGCGGCCGTGACCGCGATACTGGCAAAGGCCTGGCCCGTGCCGCTGACGTCCACGGTGGTATCGGCGGCGGGCAGCACCTGGTTCGGCGCCGGCAGCAATACCACCAGCGGCGTCGCGACCGTGAAATCGGCGTATTGCGGATCATCCGTCACGCCCTGCAAGGTCTGGGTCGCCGTCAACAGATAAGAGCCGCCGGGCTGCAGCCCCGCGATCTGGCACTGCCAGTTGCCGGGCGCGGGCCCGACCGTCTGCGGCGCGCAGGGCTGGGCGCCGGGGACGCCGACCTGCAAGGTGGCGCCCGGCTGCGCGGTTCCGGAAGCCGTGATGGCGGTGGTCGCGGACGCGAACACCTGGTTCTCGACAGGCGCCGCGATGGTAAGCGCACTGAAATCGGCGATCGAGAATTGGCGTTGCACGCCGGGGTCGATCCAGCTTCCCGCGCCCTGGATCGCATCGCTGCTGCCCTGCGTGACCGTGGCGGTATACGGCTGGCCGTAGCGCAAGCCCGCCACCTGGCACGACCAGGATCCGTCGCTGCCCACCACCTGGATGCCGCAGGGCGCGGCGCCCGGCACCGCCACTTTCACCGACGCCCCGGGCTGGCCGCGCCCCGCCAATCGCACGGCCGTCGTCTGCGGCGGAAACGACTGGCCGGCGCCGGGCTGGTCGATGCCCAGCGGTTGCGCGACGGCGAAGGACAGCGGAACGGCGGGATCGCTTTGCGAGAACAAGGACTGCTGTACGCTCCCGCCGTAGGAGGCCGGGGTCAGATTCTGGATCAGGCAGGACCATGAGCCATCCGCGGCGATCGTGGCGGACGCGCAGGCGCTCGCGCCATTCTGCGGCGTCAGGGGCCCCGGCGTCACCCTTGCCGAAGGCATGCCGGTGCCGGTCATCAGCAGGCTGGTCTGGCCCGACGGCAGCATCGCGCCGGATGTGGGATAACTGATTTTCAGGCGTGGCCATGAAGCAAACGTGGTACTGCTGCTGGGCGCCGGCTTGCCATTGACCGTCTGCAACGCCGGCACCATATAGCTTGTCGGCGGCGGGAAGAGGAACACCGGACCGGTCGTCCAGGTGCCATCCTGGCCGATCAGCGCGATGACAGGCCGCGTCTTGCTGAAGTCGGTGTCTATCGTCACCTGTCCGCCGGGCGTACCCGTCCCGCTGACCGCCCAGTTCGGCGGCGTGTCGCCATCGATATGGCCGCCATTGGGCGGACTGAGGATCGCCAGAGGGATGGGATCGATATGCAGGGGCCATTGCGCCTGCATGGGGTCCAGCCAGCTCCAGTTGCCGCTGCTGTCGTTCACCTGGCCCTGCTGCCAGGCGGCGAGGTCGTAGTCATTGCCCGCCAGCAGGTCCGTCAATCCGCAGGACCAGTTTCCATAAGGGTCCGCCACGCCGGAACACGTCGGCGCATCGGTATCGTGGGGATCCGACCGGACGACGACGGTGGCGCCGGGCATCGCGGTCCCGGTCACCGTGATGGGATCGCTGGTCCAGGTCACCGGGGACGGCGGCCCGTTGATCACCACGGCCGGAACGGAAATGAAGGTCGACGTATAAGTGCCTTCCACCGTCGACGTGACGGTCGCCGAATACACTTGGCCGGGCGTGAAGTGGTAGGCGGTATCGGTCGTCCAGTTGCCGCCATTGTCGGCCCAGGGAGATTCGACATGCCCATTGGCGCTCACGGTGACTTGCGTCTGCGGCGACGCCGTGCCGGTGATGGCCACATTGGCGGGATCGTCGCCATGGATCGCGCTGTGCTGGCCCGGCCACGTGATCACGGCCGGCTGCTTCTTGCCGTCGTAGCTGCCGTCGAAGTAGATGGTGATGCTGTCGCTCACGCCCGGAAGCAGCTCGGGGACCCATTCGTTCAGGCAACCCCACGTGCCGCAGTTCGCGCTCGTGACCAGGCCGTTTCCGGACGATGTGCCCTGGGGGCCCTGGATGGTCGTGCACCATGATCCCAGGTTGCAGGCGGCCACGCCTACCTTGAAGAGATCGTGCCTGAACATCAGGGGATACGGATTCGTCTGTCCGTTTTCCGTTTGGGCATGAACCGTCCACTTCACCCATTTCGGCTGATCGGTGCAGTTGTGGATGATGTGGAAGTGATTGCTGTCCACCAGGCTGATGCTGGTGGAACCGTACGAAGGCACATAGATCGAGCCCGGGCCCGCGTCATGCATGCACCCGTCATCCGTATGATCGATCGTGATGTTCGCCGGCCCGTTGTTGATGAACTTAACGCTGTAGGTAGCCTCCCGCGACTCCGGTCCCGTCTTCTGCGACGCGACGGACGCCGCGGACGCGCGCTCCGGGCGCGCTCTCGGCTGGTCCGAGGCCGCGGCGCTGGCTCCGGACCAGCCGAGAACCAGCCACGCCAAGGCGATCACGACGCCAGTCCCTCTTCCCCACGCTGCCATGCATCACCTCTTGACGTTGGTCCGGACCACGCCGTAGATCGTCACGGAAGCATCATTGATCTTCCGGCCGCCGTAGTACTCCGTCGCGGTGATCGTGCCCGGACCGCTCTTGCAGTCATAGGAACTCCAATAGCAGTTCTGCCCGTTCGGCGGATAGGGCGGCTGGAACACGGGATCGGTTTGCCAGTTGCCGCTGTCGTCGACCTGCACCGTCACCGGTCCGCCCGAGCCGCCGGTCTGGCTGACCTGCACCTGCGCATGCGGCGTCCCTGTACCCTCGACCAGGTAGTACAGGCAGTAGTTGCCGCCATAGCACGGAAACTCCTGTCCGTCGCGCGGGCTGGCGATCACCGCTGGCGGCGGCGCGCTCGTCGCCAGCGTGAACGACCGTGGCTCCGTCGGTGGGCCGACCTGCTGCGAGCCGTAGAACTCCGTGGCCACCGCGGTTCGCGGACCAGCCGGATTCGGGTCGTCCTGCGTTGTGTATTGAAGCGACCACTGTCCGCGGCTGTCCACCAGCGCCTGACGCGGCGACAGCCCCGACACCGCCACCTGCACCGTATCGCCGTTCGTCCCCGCGCCAGCGACCGTGTACGGCAGATAGACCACGGCGTCTTCACGGGGCTGCGTAATGCTCGCGCTCGCATTGCCGCCCACGTGGAAGGACACCGGCGCCGATGCCGTGCCCACCTGCGCGCCCTGCGGGTCGTACTGCGTGGCCGTGAGCGTGAAATCCCCGCGCGGCGGCGTGCCGCTGCCGTATTGCTGGAACCAGGCCCCCTGCGCATTGACCGGAATCCGCTGATAGGTGGGCAGCAAACCGCTGGCCTCCTTCAAGGTCACCGTCGTACCCGCCTGCGCCGTGCCGCTGACTGTGTACGGCACATCCACAGTCGCGCCGCCCGCCGGACTCACGATGACCACCGGCGCGGGCTGCACCTGATACGAACGCGGATCCGACGAGCCCTGCGCCTGGCCGTTGAGCCACTGCGTCGCCGTGATGGTGAAGCTGCCCTGCCATGGCGTATCCAGGCCGTACACCGTCGACCAGCTGCCGTCGGGCTGCACATCGATATCCGGATGCGGCGGCAAGCCGTTGTTGCCCGTCACAGTCACCTGCAGTCCAGGCTCCGCCGTGCCCGATACCGTGTAGGGCACTTGAACCGTCGCGCCCACCGTCGGCATTCCGATCACCACCGCCGCCAGCGTGGGGCTGGGCGGCGCCTGCCGCACCACCGTGTAGTGCCGCGTGACGCCATCGCCCACCTGCCGTGCCATGTTGCCGACCATCATCGACTGCGTGGCCTGCACCCAATAGGCGCCCGGCCCCGTATCGTAGGGACCGCATGACCATAGCCCGCTCGCCGGCACCGCCACCTGGCATGGCGAGCCACCCTTCGGATCGCTCAGCGTCACCGTCGCGCCGGCCTGCCCCTGCCCGCTGATCGAGTACGGAGATTGATCGATGGCCTGGTTCTCCCACGGCGACACGATCGTCAGCGCCGACGCATCCGTGCTCACGCTGTAGCTGAGCGGATCGCTGCGGCCGACGACTTCGCCATCGATCGATTCCCTGGCCATCACCGTATAGCTGCCGCGCCTGGCCAGGTAGGCGGCGGACCACGTGCCATCGGGGCGCACCGCGATCGGGCCCACGTCCGGCAGGCCCAGGCCGCGCACCGTGACGCTGGCGCCCACCGCCGCCGTGCCCGCTATCGTGTAGACCACGTCGCCGACGACCTGGCCCGATGTCGGCTCGGAGATCAGCACGGGCGCCGCGGGCGCGCCCACCGCGTAGTCGCGCTGTACCGCCGGGCCGGCGATCTGGTTCCCGATCCATTGCGTGGCCGTCACCGAGTAGGGTCCTGGCGCCAAGGCGTAGGGACCGCATTGCCATGTGCCCTGTGGCGTCACCGTCGTGTAGCACGCATTGTTGGCCGGCCCCGACAGCGTCACCACCGCGCCCGGCTGGCCACCGCCGCCGACCGGCGAGAACGCGCCAACCGTGGCGCCTGGCGTCGGCTCCAGGATGCTGACATTGGCCGGCGCCGCGACGGCGGCGACCGTATAGCTCACCGGATAGCTGCTGCGCCAGGCCGGCCCGCCGTCCGGACCGGCCTGCGTGGCCGTCGCCGTATAGCTGCCCGCCCGCGAGATGTAGGTCGTGGACCAGGCTCCCTTGTCGTCCACCGGAATGTCCGCGTGCGTGGGCAAGCCGGGTCCCGACACGCTGACATACGCACCCGGCTGGCCGCTGCCGGCTATCGTGTACGACGAATTGAGGATCTGCGCGCCGCCCTGCGGCGTGGCGATCGTCACGCCCGCCGCGCTTCCTTGCGCGGTGTAGATCACGGTGCCCGGCGAGCCTGCCTGGATGCCCGCCGTGGACGCTTGCACCGTCACGCTGTGCCCGCCCGGCACCGACAGGTAGCGCGTGGACCACTGGCCGCTTCCGTCCGCCTGCAGCGTGCGCCTGATCGCGAAGCCGCCGCTGCAACCGGGCAGCGCGCCGCCATTGCAATCGACCAGCGACAGCGTGGCCAGCGGCTGCGCGCTGCCTTGCACCGTCAGCAATCCCGCCGGCACCGTGGCGTTCGGCGTCGGCAACCACACCTGCGTCGGCGCCAGGGCTACGGTGTAGTCGCGCGTGGTCGGTTGTGCCTGTGCCACCTGGCCGATGTACTGCGTCGCCGTCACCGTGTAGGCCCCGGCCACCGGCACCAGTTGCGGCGACTGCCACGTGCCGTCGGGCTGCACCTGCAACGCCCATTGCAGCAGGCCTGCCGCGCCTGCCGGCGCCTGCGTACTGTCCAGCACCACCGTCGCCCCCGGCTCGCCCGTGCCCGAGACCCCATAGGTCCCACTGGTCACGTTCGCGTACTCCGCGGGCACCTGTATCACCGCCGCCGGGGTGCCCACCGTCACCTGGACTGCGTTCGAACTGGTCGGTACCCCAGACAGCGTATGGGTCACCGTGACGGCATAGGTGCCTAACTGGTCGGTCGGATACTGCCCGCATGACCAGTCGCCCGTGACCGGCACCGGATCCACCGTGCACAAGGTCGTGTTCCCGCGCGTCACCTCCACGCGCGCGCCGGGAAAGGCCCTGCCCACGATCGCGCGCGACTGGTGCAGCACCAGGGCCAGCTGCTGGGCGTTCTGCTCGATCTCCACCGCCACGTAGAAATGCCGGGTCACCGGCTCGCCCACCGGCTGCCCCTGGCGATAGATCTGCGCGTTCACCGTGTACTGGCCGCCCGGGGGAAACGGCAGCCAGGGCGAACGCCACGCGCCGGTGCTTGGACTGATAGGAATATCGATGCCACCGTCCGGCCCGCCGCCGCCACGGCCCTGCGGATTGCCGTTCTTCAGGTCGTAGCCTGGCGGCCAGAGATGCGAGGTGTCGCCGCCGCCGTTGCCACCACCGTCGCCACCTTGATGCCCGCCGAAGTTGACGTTGTTGCCGCCGTTGCCTCCACCACCGCCACCGCCCCCTCCGCCACCGCCTCCTCCTCCGCCGCCGCCACCGCCACCCGATCCGCCGCCGGTCATGCCGCCGTCCTTCGGGTCGTCGATGTTGTTCTTGTTCCTGTCCTTGTTGTTGTTATTGTCCGTCACGCTGTACTGACGGGATTCCGTGTTGAAGTACCGGCCGTCGATGTACTCCTTCACCGTCAACGTGTGTTTGCCCTCTTCCGTCGCCAGCACGCCGCAGCGCCAGTAACCGGTGGCGTTCACCGTCACGTCGCCGCTGGTGCATAGCGCGGTATCGGTGGCCAGGTTCGCTCGTGATTGCGCCAGCGTCGACCCTTGGTCACTGATCTTCAACTTCCCCCAGGGTTGGCCAGGTCCCTGCGCCACGAACAGCCCTTTTTCCTTCACATCACCGTCCTGGACATTGCTCACGTCCACGGGTTTGCCGATCTCGAAGGTGCGGGTGATCGTATCCACCCATTCAGCGGGATTCGTCGGAGCAAGCAGCTTCACCGTCATCACATAGGTGCCGGGTGTCTTGTCGGTGAAATCCGGACACTGCCACGAAGCGTCCGGCTTCACATCGATCTTGCAGGTGTAGTTTCCGGAATAAGGCGCGTCGTCCTTGGTGATGTCGCTTATGGAAACCGTGAATCCTGGCGATCCGGTCCCGGAAACGTGCACGATATCTTCGGGATGATATGCGCCGTCATCCTTGCCGCGTGGCGCGGAAACGGCAAACTCTGTCCCTGCTTGAAGATCGATATGTATCTGGTGAAAGCCCGTCTGCTCGCCATTTGTGAATTGGCTCGCCCATAATGGCGTGGGTTCCACGACGTACATCGCTATGCTCCGAGACGAACTATCTTGTACGTCCACGCGAGCAAAGATCGAATCCGACAACTCCGCCTGGCTATCGGCTCCGGACTGCCCAACAAGCTGCGTCATGAATCGCTCCGACACGCTGTCGTGATCGTGCGGAGAAAGAATGCTGATCGGCGCAACCGGCCCCCCATACGCGCTATACCCGGCTTGCGCGGTGCGATTGCTCACCCCCGCGGCTGTATCGTCCGGAAACCGTTGTACGGCTGTCAGCCTATACGCTTGGCCATCGCGGGCAACAGGGAGCGGACACACCCATTTCCGCAAGCCGTCTGGCCCAAGCCAATTGCAGATGGGCACGGATTGCGACAGCGTGTCCGCCAAGCTTGTACCGATCTCGATGATCGACGCTGCCGAACCAGTTCCAAGGACAGAGAACCTGTCCAGCACAAGGTGTGTACCGTCTCGATGGTAGTTTCCTGATGTCGTAGTCGGTGCCGTGAATTTCACGGCACCCACGTCTCCATAAGGAAGAAACACCCAATCTGCCGCGACGATCTCCTGGCCCGCATCGGGGACTATCGCGGCCGTGAGTTCGCCTTCTGAATCCGGCGACCCGGGCCCGGGCATGAAATCAGTCGATATCTGGCAGGCCCAGTCTCCTTGCGGACCGACCGGTATATTTTCACCGTCCGGTCCATAGCAATCGAGATCGCCCAACCACGCCGTAATAAAAGCGCCGGGCGGTCCCTTGCCCTTCACGTTCAGGATGGCCGGCTTTCCAGCGAACAAATAGGTTCCAGGCACCGGGGCCGTAATCAAAACACTGGAAGTAATCCTCTGCACCCACAGCGGATCCACAAGCGATGTGACGAGTACGCCCGGAGTGGATTTTCCCAGGGCAGACTCCTCAACGGTGGATGTGGACTGAATACCGAGCAGATATCTGCTGCGGTATACAAGCGGTCCGCCCGACGCGCCGGACAACATCGACGTGACTGGCGGCCCGATCAGTTGGACTCCTGTGCCACCCTCGCCGTCCACAACCCTGCCCATGGACGAAAAGGCGACCACGCCTCTCGTCAGCGGGTATGGATCCCGACGTGTTGCGGAACCCCCATATCCATACAGCCAGGTATTTTCGGCGTCTTTGCCGGGGTTCAAGTCCACACGCGCTATTGGAAGCAACTCCGACGGCTCGGTCCGCGCCGCCTTGGCTTCGGTCATCATCAGCAGCACGTCGCTGCCATATCCAGCCGATGTGTCCGGTTGCCTGCAAATCCGCGAAATCGCCACGCTCTGTTGGCGCGTGTCGTTCAAATAGCGGATGCGAAGGTCCTTGATATGGGAATTCGTCGTCGCATCGAGGCACTTGTCGTCTGACGCAGCGATCGGCACGGAGCCGGAGACGCAGTGATAGGCCGTCAAGATATAGTCATGCGTCAATGATGGATTCTGCTTGTCCGTGCTTTGCCAGACCACCGAACCCGAGCATGTATGCCACCACCCAAAGTTGGGAAAGAGCTGTTCTATGGATACGATCCCGGGCGCCTCGCCCAGCGGGATTTCATCATGGCGCAGCGGCCGTTGTGCCGATGCAGACGCAGTGGTTAAAAGCAGCGCTGCGCCAAGCCACCCCAGCGCGCGCAAGCGTCGCCCGCGCAGCCGGTCTATTCCATATACCCAGGTCCCCACCCGCATCCCCTTCGATCCGGACGCATCACAACATCAGGATATCCAGCGACGCGAATGGCGGGTGTTAATCCGCGGCAAAGTGTTTTGAAATGCGCCCCGCGCAGCACGGCGCGATGCTACGCATGAAGGGAAGCGCCCGAGGCTACAGCACCCGCCCGAACCACCACAGCGACACCAGCCCCGCGCAAGCAGCGAGCAGCGCGCCCAGGGCGGCGAACAGGGCCGTGATCTCGACCATGTCCTGCTTGTCGAAGGCCAGCCGCGCGCTGAGGATGCCGTAGACCTTCTTCAAGCCTTCCGCGTCTTCCGCGCGGAAGTATTCCCCGCCAGTGGTGTCGGCGACTTTCTTCAGGACCGCTTCGTCCAGCCGCACGCGCGACGACCAGCCGTCCACGGTGATGACCACGCCGTCGGGCGTGCCGATGCCCACCGTGTAGATGCGCACGCCGTGCTCGGCGGCCACCTGCGCGGCCTGGATGGCTTCGGGACCCGTGTTGCTCTCGCCATCCGACAGCAGCACGATGGCGCCGGAGTTGTCGGGGGTCGACGCCGACGGCGGACTTTCCCGCGGCAACCCCAGCCCATTCGACGCCTGGTCCGCCGGGCCGCGCGGCGCGGCGCGCGCGCCTTCCGACCGTTGCGGCGGCTTGGCCTTGTCTTCCTTCATGCTCTCGTTCATGAAGCGATCGACGTCGATGCCCGCCTTGGGCAGCAGCGTGACCAGCGCGATGATCAAGCCGTTGCCCAGCGCCGTGCCGCGCTGCGGCTGCAGGCGATCCAGCGCGGCGGCGACATCTTCCTTGCGGCGGCTGGGCGCCTGCGCCACGGAAGCCGTACCCGCCACGGCGACCACGCCGATGCTCACATCCGCCGGCTGCGACTGCACGAACAGCTTGGCCGCCTGCCGCGCCGCCTGGATGCGATTGGGCTTGATGTCTTCCGCCCGCATGCTGCCCGAAGCATCCATGGCCAGGATGATGGTCTGCAGCCGCGACGGCAACATCATCAGCGCCTGCGGACGCGCCACCGCCAGCAGCAGCGCGGTCACCGAAAGCAGTATCAGCGCGGCGGGAAAATGCCGTCGCCAGCCCGCCCCACCCTGCACGCGCAGCCCGGTGATCTTCAACGCCGGATAGCGCGCCGCCGCGCGCAGCCGGCGCCGATCGTGCCACACGTAAAGCAGCAGCAATATCGGCACGAGCACCAGCAGCCACAGCATGCGGGGCCACATAAAGCTGATGGTGGGCATGGCATTCATCGCAGCTTACGACCGTTTCATGGTTGACGCCGCACCGCGCTCGCGCGCCTGGCGGCCGGCCCCTTGGACGCGCCGCTGTTCGTCATCAGGACCGCGCGCAGATGCTCCTGCGAACGGGCCGGCGTGACGCCGGCCACTTCGGCCACTGGCGCATCGGCGCCCTTCGCATCGCCACCCGGCCGGCGGCGCTGCTGCGCGAACTTCAGCAGGGCCAGATCCAATCGCTCGTCGGTCCCCAGCGACAGGCAGGCCACGCCGGCTCGCGCAAACGCGTCGCGCAGCTCGGCCTCACGCGCCGCCGCCGCTTCGACAAAACGCTTGCGGAACGACGCATCGTGGGTATCCACCAGCAGCTGTTCGCCGGTTTCCGCGTCCTGCAGCACCACGAGCCCCAGGTCCGGCAAGGCCGATTCCAACGGATCGACCAGCCGCACCGCGACCACGTCGTGCTGCCGCGCCAGCAACCCCAGCGATGTTTCCCAACCGGGCGCGCTGATGAAATCGGAAACCACGAACACCGCCGACCGCCGGCTGACGACGCCGCGCGCATGATCCAGCAGATCGGCCAGCCGCGTCTCGCCCCGCGCGGCCGCGGGCGCCGCATGCATGCAGTCCAGCAGGTGCAGCAGATGGCGGCGGCCAGCCCGCGCCGGCACGACCGCCGGCCGTGCGCCCTGTGCGCCGGAATACAGCATGGCGCCGACGCGATTGCCATGGCGGGTGAGCAGGCGCGCCATGACCGCGGTGAAATCGCCCAGCAAGGCGCGCTTGCGTACGTCGCCGGAGCCGAAATCCACCGAGCCGCTCAGGTCCAGCAGGAACCAGGCGGCGATTTCGCGATCCTCCTGGAATTCGCGTACATGCGGCGTCTGCAGGCGCGCCGTGACGTTCCAGTCGATGTAGCGCACATCGTCGCCAGGCTGGTATTCGCGCAGGTCGGCGAAGTCGATGCCGAAGCCGCGGAAAAGCGTGTGGTAATCGCCCTGCAGCAGGCCGTCCAGGCGGCGGATGACCGTCCATTCCAGGCGCCGCACCAGCGCGTCGGCGCGCCGCGTGCGGACGGCGGCCGCGCCATCGCCCGGCGCCTTGCCGGACGCGCCGTCCCCCGGCGCCTCCGACGCCGCGCCATCGGCGCCCCGGGCGCGCCGGCTAGGCTTCCGCCACCCGAACATGGGATTCCAATGGGCGCTCGGGCGCCGGCATGGCCTGCAGGATACGCACGATGAGCTGGTCGGCGGTCACCCCGTCGGAAAGCGCTTCGTAGGAAAGCACCAGACGATGGCGCAGCACGTCGGGCACCAGGTCGATAACGTCCTCGGGCAAGGCGTAATCGCGGCCGCGCAGGAAGGCCAGCGCACGCGCGCCTTCGATCAGGCCGAGACTCGCGCGCGGGCTCGCGCCGAACGAGACGTAGCGGTCCATGTCCGCAAGGCCGAAGCGTCCCGGCGAGCGCGTGGCCGCCACCACGCGGACCGCGTACTGGATCAGCCCGGGGTCGACGTACACCCGGCGGCATTCCTCCTGCAGTCGCGCCAGTTGCGCCGGCGTCGCGACGGGATTCACCCCGATCGACGCGCCGGTGAAGCGGTTGACGATGACGACTTCTTCCTCTTCCGTCGGATAGCCGACCAGCACCTTCATCATGAAGCGGTCGATCTGCGCTTCGGGCAAGGGATAAGTGCCTTCGGTCTCGATGGGATTCTGCGTGGCCATCACCAGGAAAGGCGTGGGCACCGGGTGCGTCTCGCCAGCGATCGTCACCTGCCTTTCCTGCATGACTTCCAGCAGCGCGCTCTGCACCTTGGCCGGCGCGCGGTTGATCTCGTCGGCCAGCAGCAGGTTGGCGAAGACCGGCCCGAGCACGGTGGAAAACTCGCCGGTGCGCTGGTTGTACATGCGCGTGCCCACCAGGTCCGCGGGCAGCAGGTCCGGGGTGAACTGAATGCGCTTGAAGGAGCCGCGCATGGTGCGCGCCAGCGTGTTGACGGTAAGGGTTTTCGCCAGGCCCGGCACGCCTTCCACCAGCAGATGCCCGCGCGCCAGGATGGCGACCAGCACCCTTTCCAGGAAGTGGTCCTGGCCGACGACCACCCGCTTGACCTCATACAGCAGGCGTTCCATCAGGTTGGCGCTGTCCGCCGCGCCCATGGGTAGATCGTTCATACGCCTCCGCCTTCAGAAAGGAGAAATGCCCACGGCCGTGCCCGCGCTTTCGATCGTCGTGGCAAAGCCGATGCCGAGGAAAGTCTTGCTGTTCGTGGGGTTCAGGATGGCCGTCACGATGCCGACCACCTCGCCGTCCATGTTCACCAGCGGGCCGCCGGAATTGCCGGGGTTGGCGGCCGCGTCGAACTGGATGAGATGGTCGAGATCCTGCTTGCTCTCCGGGGACACGAACTGGCGGTTCAGGCCCGACACCACGCCGGAAGAGACGGATGGGCCGATGCCGAAAGGGAAACCGACGGCGACGACCTCGTCGCCGGGCGCGAGGTTGCGGCTGGAGCCCAGCGTGGCGGCCGGCAGATCGTCCGGCAGCGACGCCGCGCGAATGACGGCCAGGTCCTTCTCGGGCTGCGCGCCGACGACCGTGGCTTCCGATTCGTGGCCGTCATAGAAGCGCACCTTGAGACGGCGGGCGCCCGCGATGACGTGGAAGTTGGTCAGGATGACGCCCTGATCGGTGATGACGACGCCGGAGCCGATGTTGACGGCTTCGTCCTTGTCTTCGGGGTCGTCCTTGTCGCCGGGCTTGTCGGCGCCCGGCTTGTCGGTGCCCGGCTTGTCAGTGCCCGGCTTGTCGCCTTTCGGCGCGGCGCCCGGCGGGGTCGCGTCCGCGCGCGGGCCGTTGCCGGCGTCCGGGCCGTTCGCCCCTGGCGCATTCGCCCCCGGGCCGTTCGCTTCCGGCTTGCTGCCGTCCGGCGTGCCGGCCCCGGGTTTGCCCGCATCCGGCTTGTTCGCGTCCTGGCCCGGAGGCTTGCCGGCGTCCGCTGATTTGTCGTTTGGCGCGGCGCCGGTCTTCTCGTCGAGTTGCGGATAGCCGATGATCTCCACCACCGACGGCCGCACCGCTTCGGCGGCGCGCGCGGTGCGCGAAGGCAGGCTCTTGGTTTCCAGGGTATGCAGGACAGCGGCGTCGATGTCCTTCTGCGTCAACGGACGAAGCTTGGGTTGCATCAGCCAGGCTGAGCCCAGGCCGGCCACGAAAACCACCGCGACCGCCGCCGCTACCCATCCGTATATCGCAACCCTTTTCATCGTTGCCACCGGAATTCCGCCTCGTCGTGGAGGTACAGTACCATCGTCGCATCCATGCGCCAAGGAGAACTGCATGAGGTTTCTCTGGCCCGAATTGCTCTGGCTGCTATTGGTGCTGCCTTTGCTCGCCGCCGCCTACTTCTACGTGCTGGCGCGACGCAAGAAAGCGGCCGTGATCTACCCCAATCTGGCGCTCGCGCGCACCGCAATGGGGCCTGGCCAGCGGCTCCGAAGACATGTCCCTCCTTTTCTTTTCTGGCTGGCGCTGGGCGCGGCCCTGCTTGCATGCGCGCGTCCCGCCGCCACCGTCACGCTGCCCGCCGATACGCTGACGCTGGTGCTGACCATGGACGTGTCGCGCAGCATGGAAGCCGCCGACGTGCAGCCGACACGGCTGACCGCCGCGCAAGAGGCCGCGCGCAATTTCATCAAGGAACTGCCGGCCAGCGTGCGCCTGGGCATCGTCGCTTTCGCCGCCGCGGCCACCGTGGTGCAACCGCCCACCGACAATCGGCAGGACATGCTCGATGCCATCGACCGCTTCGAACTGCAACGCGGCACGGCCACCGGCAGCGGCCTGATCGTGGCGCTGGCCACCTTGTTTCCCGATGACCGCACGGAGTTCGATGCCTTGCTGCTGAACGATCCGGCGTCGCGTTTCGGCCCCTATGCGGCGCCGCTGGGCAACGCCGACGCCGCCAGCGATGCGCTCAAGCGCGAGCAGGAGCGCCCGTCGCGAGAGCCTGGCTCATACCGTAACGGCGCGATCATCCTGCTCAGCGATGGCCGACGCACGACCGGCCCCGATCCAATGGAGATCGCGCGCATGGCCGCCAAGCGCGGCGTCCGCATCTACACCGTGGGCTTCGGCACGCAGCAAGGCTCGACCGTAGGCGGTGAAGGCTGGTCGTATTTCATGCAGTTGGACGAGACCACCTTGCGGGCGGTGGCCAAGCTGACCGGCGGCGAGTATTTCCAGGCGGGCTCGGCCGCCGACTTGAGCCAGGTCTACAGCAAGCTGAGCACGCGGTTTTCGCTGGAGCGGCGCGATACCGAGATCAGCGCCCTGCTCGCGGCGGCGGCCGGGTTGCTGCTGGCGGTCGCATGCATACTTTCGGTGCTGTGGTTCAGGCGATGATCGACCGGCGTATCGTGGACTGAAGACTGACCTGGAATCGGGAAGCGACGTCTAGTCCAGGCGATAGCGCGCGTCGGGAACCGGCACGGCGCGCAGTTCGGTGTCGCCCACGGTTTCCCGCAAGGAGCGTTCGATATGGATGGCCAGCGCATCCAGCGGCAGGTCGTTGGCGTCCTGCCCAAAGGGATCTTCCAGCTCGCCGGCGATGGTGTGCAGCGCCATGAAAGCGTAGGAGATGAACACGGCGATGACAGGCGTCGCCCATCCCACGCTTTCCACCAGCCCCAAGGGCAGCAGCACGCAATAGAAATACGTGGTTCGGTGCAGCAGGACTTCGTAGGGATACGGTACCGGCGTGGTCCGGATGCGCTCGCATGCACCGGACGCCTGGGTCAGCGTGTCCAGATGCGCCAACGCCGAGGCCAGCAGAACGTCACCGATGCGCCCCTCCCTATGCCAGGCGACGATTCGCCTCTGGACGAGCAACAGAACGCCGTGGGGGCGATAGGCCCGCGCCAGGATTTCGGCGGCCTGGGTCTCGCCGACGAGCTTGCGCAGGTCTTGCGCCGGATCGGAATCGCGCAGCTGATGCTTGAGCACTTGCACGAAGGCGGTGAGCAGCGCCACCACCTGCCGGGCATCCTGATCGCCCGGCCCGGGTACCGTGACGGCAAAGCGTGCCAGGTCGCGCGTGGTCGACGTCAGCGTTCCCCACTGCTTGCGTCCTTCCCAGTACCGTTCGTAGCAGGCGCTGTTGCGAAAGCTGGCGAAGATTGCCAGCGCCACGCCGATCAGGGAAAACGGCACCGGACTCAACGAAAAGAGGAAGGCGTCGCTGCTTCGGTAACCCCACAGGGCGGCCAGCGATAACGCGAAGATGATGGCCAATGGGACCAGGATGGTGTTCTGCACCGAGTTTTCCCAGGCGAACAACATACGGAACCAACCAGTTTTTGGGCGCACGATCATGGGCTCGCACCATACCGGCGGGCCGTGCCGCATGCAAGGAGTACTTCAGAATTCTCCCGGATCTGATATGAAATAATATATCATTACATAAGAGGGTGAAAAAGCATCGCCGGCTGTACAAGCCCCCTCTTCCAAATCATCCGGGGAAAGCAGTTGCCGCTGGCGCCCAGTCCGTTCATGTCATCAGCAAGGCGTCCGACCGTGCGCGTCGCCGCCTTGCTATGGCTATGGCTGACGGTGATCGTCGCGCCCGTGGGCGCGACCTTGCATGCGATGTCGCACCTCGCGCCGCGGACGGGCGCGGTCATCGCCACGCCCGCACGGGAACCTCGCGCGGAAGCCGGCGCCACGTTCGGCGACCAGCATGGCGCCGCGGCGCATTGCCATGTGTGCGATGAATGGCAATTCCTGGATCACGTCCTGCCCAGCATGGCGTTCACCGGCGATGCGCCGGCGCCGGCGGACTCCCCCAGCCCTCTGCCGCTGGCCATGCGCCTGGCGGTCGAAGCGCCATGGATCCTGGCGCGCGCGCCGCCGGGGCGTGAACCCGGCGGCGCCGCCTGACGCCAAGCCGGCGCGGCCCGATCGGCGCCGCCCGATCTGCGCCGCCCGGCCTCCTCGGGCCGGCCGGGGCGGCCCCACCTGCGCGGCGCCGCCGGGGCGCCGAGTCCCCGGCCGCCACACCTGCCCATATCGCTTCCACCTGACCGTTCCCCGGTCCGGCACGACCTCTTTTTGCCTGTGAAAAAACCATGTCTCAACATTCCCACGCCTTCCCGCTCGCGTTGTCGCTGAGCGCCACGCTGGCCATTTGCGCCGCGCCGGCGGCACGCGCCCAGGATGCCAACACGCCCGCGGCCGGCGCCAGCGCCGGCGCGCAACCGCCGACGGTGACGCTCCCCACCGTCATCACGACCGGCAACCCGCTGGGCAGCGCCGAGATCGCCGCGCCGACCACCGTCCTGGAAGGAACCGGCCTGGACCTGCGGCGCGCCGACACGCTGGGCCAGACGCTGAACGGCCTGCCGGGCGTGTCCACCACCACCTACGGCCCCATGGTCGGGCGTCCCATCATTCGCGGCATGGACGGCGATCGCGTCCGCATCATGAACAACGGCCTGGGCTCGGTGGACGCATCCTCGCTGTCCTTCGACCACGCCGTGCCGCTGGACCCGATGAGCGCCAGCCGCATCGAAATCGTCCGGGGACCGGCGGCCCTGCTGTATGGCGGCAACGCGGTGGGCGGCGTCGTCAACGTCATCGACGACCGCATCCCGACCGAGCCGGTCCAGGGCATCCATGGACAAGCACAGGGCGACTGGGGTGGCGCCAACAACAGCCGTTCGGGCGCGGTCCAGGTCGAAGGCGGTGACGGCAGGTTCGCCATCCGCGCCGACGCCTACGGCCGCGAGACCGACGAGCTGCGCATCCCGGGCTATGCCCGATCGCCCGCGCTGCGCGCCCAGGACGACCCGGACACGGACCAGCCACGCGGTCGGCTGCCCAACAGCGACGGCTCGGTGCACGGCGGCGGCGTGGGCATGGCATGGACCGGCGACAGCGGCTACGCGGGCATTTCCTACAGCGGCTACGACTCCGACTATGGGTCGGTGGCGGAAGACACCGTCCGCCTGAAGATGCGCCAGGAACGCTTCGGCGCCACGGGCAAGATCGACGACCTGGACGGTCCGTTCAAAAGCCTGAAGTTCGACTTCGCGTACACGGACTACACGCACCGCGAAGTGGATGACGGCGTCACCGGCACCGTGTTCAAGAACCACGGCTACGAAGCCCGCGTCGAAGCCCAGCATCGCGACCTGGGTCCGCTGCATGGCGCGCTCGGCCTGCAGGTCAGCCAGACGCGTTTTTCCGCGCTGGGCGACGAAAGCCTGGTGCCGACCACCGCCACCGATTCCTTCGCGCTATTCGATGTCGAACAGTGGGATGTGACGGACAGGCTGAACCTGAGCCTGGGCGGCCGCGTCGAGTACACGCGCCTGTCCCCCTCCGCCGGCGGCATCGACAAGTTCGACGCCGCGTCCAAGCGCGACTTCACGGCCGGCAGCCTGGCGCTGGGCGCGGTGTACAAGCTGGACAGTGTCTGGTCGTTGGCGGCCAACGCCTCCTATACCGAACGGGCGCCCACCTTCTACGAGCTCTATGCCAACGGGCCGCACGACGCCACCGGCCAGTACATGATCGGCGACCCTTCGCTGTCCAAGGAACGTTCGTTCTCCGGCGACCTGGGGCTGCGATTCAAGGACGGGCCGCACCATGGCAGCATCGGCGTGTTCTACAGCCACTTCCGCAACTACATCACCGAGGTGAACACCGGGCTGTTCACCGACGACGACGGCGACATCGTGCCGCGCGGCACCGACGATGCCTTGTCGCAAGCGGTCTACCGCGGCGTGCCGGCGGATTTCTACGGATTCGAAGCGGAAAGCACCTTCCGGGTCCTGGACCGCGGCGCGCACAAGCTGGATCTGCTGCTGTCGGGCGACTACACCAACGCCCGCAACAGCGACACGGGAGAACCGCTGCCGCGCATCCCGCCGCTGCGCCTGGGTTTCGGGCTGGACTACACCCATGGCGCATGGGGCGCCGGCGTGTCCTTCACCAAGGCCTTTGCCCAGCATCGCCATCCGGACAACGACGACAGCACCGCCGGCTACTACAAGCTGGACGCGGACCTGACCTACAGCTTCCGCGTCGACAAGACGCAATGGCAGGCCTACCTGCGCGGCACCAACCTGACCAACCAGGAGATCCGTTACGCGACGTCCGTCCTCCGCGATATTGCGCCGGAAGGCGGACGCGCGGTCATGGTGGGACTGCGCGCCAGCTTTTGATGGGATTTATATGCGAACGCGCGCGCTTTTTCCGCAATCTTTGCGCATGCCGACGCAAACTTCCCATGTGGCCCGACAACCCCGCGGCGCGCCACCGGCGGTAAGCCGATGGCCTTGCGATCGACCCGTCGAAGCGGCCAGGAATAAGGGAATCAGTCCTTATTCCGGCCGCTGTAACGGACGGATTTCAAGGGGCCGGAGGGTTGTCACCAATTGCCGCCAGGATGCGCGAGATAGCAAGATATTCCCCGCAGATGTAAGAATTATTTCCGTTGTACAATCCGATTCGCGAACTATTTCCGCATCCGCCGGCTTGAACGCAGTTGAAGCCACGCCATTCCACTCCGATTTTCTGAAGTGAAGTTATGACGCCGCCGACGAGACGCTTTACCTTTTCTCGAGTTTTCCTTCCCACCGCCCTACTGACCATCGCCCTCTCCAGCCTGCCCGGCACCGCCGGCGCGATGATTTCGTCAGACGCCATACCCAGCCTGAAGGGGCTTTCCCCGACCGACCTGCCCACCGTCCCCTCGCTGCGCGAGCGCGTGGTCGCCGCCGGCCTGGACGCCCTGGGCACCCGCTACCGTTACGGTGGCGACGATCCCGATACCGGATTCGATTGCAGCGGCCTGGTCAGCTTCATCTACAAGGAAGTGGCCGGCATGGACCTGCCGCGCCGCGCCCGCGACCAGCGCGCCGAAGGCCGCGCGGTGAAAACCGCCCAGCTGCAGCCCGGCGACCTGGTGTTCTTCGGCATCCGCCGCCAGAACCAGACGTCCCACGTGGGCATCTACATCGGCAACAACGAATTCGTGCACGCGCCGACGCGTGGCGAAAAAGTGCGCATCGATACGCTGGACAGCGCCTATTGGTCCAAGCGCTACAACGGCGCGCGCCGCTACATCACCCCCGGCGAGGCCGCCGGGCTGGCCGTGGCGTCGAACGCCCGATAGCGGGATCCCGCCGCCGGCCCTGCCGGTGGCGAGCACCGTCTTCCCCTCGCGTCAGCCGCGACCCAGGAACGGCATCTTGGTCGCCATGATGGTCATGAACTGCACGTTGGCATCCAGCGGCAGGGCCGCCATGGCCGCCACCGCCTCGCCGACATGGGCCACGTCCATGCGGGGTTCGGGGCGCACGGTATGGTCGGGCTGCAATACCCCCGCCACCATGCGGTCCGTCATGGGCGTCGCCGCGTTGCCGATATCGATCTGGCCGCAGGCAATATCGTACTGGCGGCAATCCAGCGAGATGGACTTCGTCAGGCCGGTCACGGCGTGCTTCGTCGACGTATAGGCGATGGAGTACGGCCTCGGCGTGTGCGCCGAGATGGATCCGTTGTTGATGATGCGGCCGCCGCGCGGTTGCTGATCCTTCATGATCCGGATCGCCGCCTGCGCGCACAGGAACATGCCGGTCAGGTTGGTATCGACGACGCTGCGCCAGGTCTCCACCGGCAGTTCCTCGATGGGCACCGCCGGCGCGCCCCGGCCCGCATTGTTGAACAGCACGTCCAGGCGCCCAAACGCCGCCTTGGCCTGCTCGAACAGATTGCGCACCGAATCCTCGTCGCAGACGTCGGTCGGCACCGCCAACGCCTGCCGCGCATCGGCGCCAGCCGCCGCGCGCGTTTCCTCCAGCGCATCGGCGCGACGTCCCGCCAGGGCGACGCGATAGCCTTCGGCCAGCAACTGCAGCGCGACGGCCCTTCCTATGCCGCTGCCCGCGCCCGTCACGATCGCAACCTTTCCTTCACCGCGCCTGCCATTCGGATTCATCTCAGTCTCCTGTAGGAAAATACCGGGCATCCTACTCCAAGGCACCACGCTGCGACGATTTGTTATCCTTTACATCCCGCGCGCGCCATGCCACCGAAACGCCGATAGAAATGCCTGTCTCCGGAACCCCCGCTACGCCTGGAAACGTTTTTATGGTCGTCGCGCCCAGCGGCGCGGGAAAGTCCAGCCTCGTGCGCGAATTGCTGCACCGGGATCCGGCGATCCGCCTGTCCATTTCGTGCACGACTCGGCCGCCAAGGCCCGGCGAGCAGGACGGCCGGGAATATCGTTTCGTCAGCGTCGCGGAATTCGACCGCATGCGCGAGGACAACGCCCTGCTGGAATGGGCGGAAGTCCATGGCAATTTCTATGGCACGCCGGTGGATGGCATCGCGCAGAGCACCCGCGACGGCCACGACGTGCTGCTGGAGATCGATTGGCAAGGCGCCCGCCAGGTCCGCCAGCGGTTTCCGGGCGCGATCGGCATATTCATATTGCCGCCGTCGATCGACGAACTGGAAAGCCGCCTGAAGGCGCGGGGCCAGGATTCGGATTCGGTTATCGCGCGCCGGCTACTGGCCGCCGGGGGCGAAATCGCCCACGCGCCCGAATGTGAATATGTTATTATTAATCAAGAATTTAGCGTCGCATTACAAGAGCTGACACAGATTGTCAATGCGGCCAGGTTGCGTTTCTCCTCTCAAGCCGTCCGCCACGCTCAGCTTTTTTCCCAACTGGGTATCTCGGCGCCCCACTGAGTCCAGGGCGCAACCTTCGGTATTCCATCAATTGTCGTATTTCAGGTGACCACTATGGCCCGTATTACCGTCGAAGATTGTCTGAACAACATTCCGAATCGTTTCACGCTGACCCTGGCCGCCACCTACCGCGCGCGCGAACTGGCCCAGGGCCATGCTCCCCGCCTGGATAGCAAGAACAAACCCACGGTAACGGCGCTTCGCGAGATCGCCAAGGGCATGACCGGCGCTGAAATGCTGCGGAAAGTGCCTACCTGAGCGCGGTCGGGAGGTGGCGCATGGCCTTCCCCGCACTGAAATCCGCCTCTACCGGCCTGCTTGCCGCGCTGCGCGCGGGCTCCCGCCTGGGCCGCCGGCCCGGGCGAAAATCCGGTAAGGCCGGGCCTTCGCCTATCGCGGCGGCGGTCCAGCAGGCCGCGGAAACGCCGGCCTCAGCCCCCGTCGCATCGCTGGCCCCGCTGACGGAGATCATCGGCAAGTACCTGGAGCCCAAGGACGTCGAGCGGGTGCGCGAAGCCTATCGCTTCGCCGACCAGGCCCATCTGGGGCAGTTCCGCGCCAGCGGCGCGCCCTACATTTCCCACCCCATCGCCGTCACCGAAATCTGCGCGGGCTGGAAGCTGGACGCCAACGCGCTGTCCGCGGCCCTGCTGCACGACGTCATGGAAGACCAGGGCGTCACCAAGCACGAACTGGCCGAGCGTTTCAGCCCTGAAGTCGCCGAGCTGGTGGACGGCCTGTCCAAGCTGGACCGCCTGGACTTCGCCACCAAGGCCGAACAGCAGGCGGAAAGCTTCCGCAAGATGCTGCTGGCCATGGCGCGCGACGTCCGCGTCATCCTCATCAAGCTGGCCGACCGGGTGCACAACATGCGCACCCTGGATGCCGTGGCCCCCGAAAAGCGTCGCCGCATCGCCCGCGAAACGCTGGAAATCTACGCGCCCATCGCCCATCGGCTGGGCCTGAACCTGCTGTTCCGCGAGCTGCAGGACCTGTGCTTCGCGGCCATGTATCCCAACCGCTACCAGGTGCTGTACAAGGCCGTGCTGGCGGCGCGCGGCAACCGCCGCGAAGTCATCAGCAAGATCGAGGACGCCGTGCGCGCCGCCCTGCCCGCCGCCGGCATCGAGGCGGAAGTCAGCGGCCGCGAAAAGACCCTGTACGGCATCTACCGGAAAATGGTGGACCAGAAAAAGACTTTCTCGGAAGTCCTGGACATCTACGGGTTCCGCGTCATCGTGCACACCCTGCCGGAATGCTATCTGGCGCTGGGCACGTTGCATCAGCTGTATCGCCCGGTGCCGGGCAAGTTCAAGGACTACATCGCCATTCCCAAGGTGAACGGCTACCAGTCGCTGCACACGACGCTGGTCGGGCCCTACGGCACGCCCGTCGAGTTCCAGTTCCGTACCCGCGACATGCATCACGTGGCCGAAGAAGGCGTCGCGTCGCATTGGCTGTACAAGAGCGCCGATGTCTCGCTGAACGACCTGCAGAAGCGCACGCACCAATGGCTGCAATCGCTGCTGGACATCCAGAGCCAGACCGGGGATTCCAGCGAATTCCTGGAACACGTCAAGGTGGACCTGTTCCCGGACGCGGTCTACGTATTCACGCCGCACGGCAAGATCATTTCGCTGCCGCGCGGGGCGACGCCCGTGGACTTCGCCTACGCCATCCACACCGATATCGGCAACCAGGCGGTCGCGGCCAAGGTCAACGGCGAATTCATTCCGCTGCGCACGGAGCTATCCAGCGGCGATACGGTGGAAATCATCACGTCGCCCGCTTCGCGTCCCAATGCCCAGTGGCTCAATTACGTACGCACGGGCCGCGCGCGTTCGGAAATCCGCCATTACCTGCGCACGGTCAAGTATGCCGAGTCGGTCGCCTTCGGCGAACGCTTGCTGACGCAGGCCTTGCAGGAACTGCATCTGTCGCTGCCGCCGGCCGACGATCCCGAGTGGGAAAAACTGGCGCGCAGCACCGGCGCCAGCTCGCGCGACGAAATCCTGGCCGATATCGGGCTGGGCAAGCGCCTGGCTGCCGTGGTGGCGCGGCGCTTCGCGCCGGAACACGAACTGATCGCCACCACCGCCGCAGCGGTGGACGAAATCACCGCCGCACGCAGCGCGCCCATCCTGATCCAGGGCAACGAAGGCCAGGCGGTGCAACTGGCGCCGTGCTGCGGTCCGCTGCCCGGCGATCCCATCATTGCCGGCATGCGGCTGGGACACGGACTGGTCGTGCATACCGTCGACTGCCCCGTGGCCATCCGCCAGCGGGCGCGAGAGCCGGAACGATGGATCAGTGTCGCGTGGGATACGCAAACCGCCAAGCACCTGTCCACGCGCCTGGACATCGTGACCCGCAACGAACGCGGCGTACTGGGCCGGCTGGCCGCGGAAATCACCGCGACCGACGCCAATATCGTGCACGTGACCATGCATGACGACGCGGTGGCCACGGTGTCGCTGCACGTCACCGTGCAGGTGGATAGCCGCAAGCACCTGGCGCAGGTGATCCGCGCGATCCGCCATGTGCCGCAGGTGCAGAAGATCGTCCGGGTGAAGGGCTGATCGGGTCAGCGCGTACCTTGTCATCGCACCATGTATGGCGGCCTGACGAACTGCTGCAGGGCCGGATATCGGCGGAGATCGCGGTCCCGCAGCGACCTGCAGAAAAAGCAATGGACTTTCGTGTACCCATGGCCTTGCGAACGCAGGTGCGCGAGCAGCTCGGATAGCAGCATGTGCTCGTGGGGCCCGTTGTCGTCCAGTTGTTCGATGGTGACAAGATCGTAGCGCGGCAGGCACTCGATGACGTGGTTGTAGTTCTCGCCCTTTCCTTCCGCGGGCCGTGACTGGATCTTGCTCAGCTCATAATCCAGGTAGCTATGCCCCGATGAACGAATCTCGTAGGGGCGCGCGGCGACCTGCTCCCGTATGAAGGCCTGGTCGACCAGGCACGTCTTGATGGCCGCGTAGTCGGGTCCGTAAAAATGCAGGGCCATGCCCGGCGGCACGATGTGCCTTCTTCTGCGGTCTTCCACGACATGGCTGCCGTGGGAGGAAATCACCAGTTCCGTATTCCTTCTGCCCTGCCACAGGACATAACGGCCATAGTGCGTGCTGGACACATACCTGTCCGGCCGCGCGGACGCCGTGCGCACGGATGTTGGAAACGCCCTGGCAGGACGCGAAACGGGGAAGGCGGTGGCAGGCTGCGAGGAAACAGGAAAGGTGGTGGTCAGGCGGGGCTTGAAGAGGTGATGGCCAGGCATGCGAGGAAATCCGTCTATAGGGCTGGAGGCTCATATGGTGCGGGTCCTCCACACTATGCAGAATGCGAAGAATCTGACACCACTCCCACCAGGCGCGTGGACGGCATGAAAAATGTCTGCTGTGGATCGGCTGTCCTATGGGCAGAAGGCTATGAATCAGCCATTGTCGTGTTCTTCGCTTCGTCCAGCACCCACTGGGCAAACGCTCGTATCGGTTCGCCGCTCAATTCGATCGGCTCGGGAAGGAAGAGGCAGAAGGTTTTGGCGATCGTGTTGCCCTCCGGCCACGGTGCGACCAATCGGCCAGATGCCAATTCCGTTTCAACGTAGAGGCGCGGCACCAGGGCCACGCCAAGACCGGCCAGCGCCGCTTCGATCAACATCGAATGAAGGTCGTAGCGCGCGCCAATCGCGGGATTGGCCAGCAGGATGCCAGTCTCTTGGGCGTAGCGTTGCCAGGCCTCGGGGTTCTGCCGTCGGTGTAGAAGTGGCAGGCTGTCCAACGTGGCTGCCCCTTTACCTCCCTTCACGAGCGTGGGGTGGCACACCGGCACCAACACCTCATTGAGCAGGCGGTGCATCCGCATGCCTGTCCAGGCGGCGTGCTCGAAATGGATTGCTGCATCGAATCCGCTTCCGGCCAGGACGAACGGTTCCATGCGCTCGGCGAGGTGCACCGTGATGTTCGGGTACTTCCGCTGAAATCGTGACAGACGGGGAATCAGCCATCTCATGGCGAAAGTCGGGATGGTGGCAATGTCCAGGCTTGCCCCGTCAGGAGGTTGCCCCATCAGGTACTGGCTGTCCCGATCCAGTCGGTCGAGCACTTCACGCACTTGAGTCGCGTAGCGTTCCCCATTGGGGAGGAGTCGGACCCGGTTGCCGATGCGCTCGAACAGCGTGACACCGAGGAATGCTTCCAGCCTGCCGATCTGCCGACTGATGGCCCCTTCGGTCAGAGACAGTTCCCCCGCTGCGCGGGCAAAGCTGCCATGACGGGCAGCTGCCTCGAACGCCATCAGGGCCGTGTTGCTGGGGATCTTTCGGCGCATGAGCGCGGCAGGTTCTGGCCTCGGCATTCGTTTTACCTTGATGTTTTATCACTGAAGCGTACCGAAAAATCGTTTTATGCGCTGACTTCAAGGACATACCATGACTAAACATCAACAAAGAGATTCGTGGGGCGTCAGGCTCCCGGTCGTGATCCGATGATCTATACAGTCGAATGCAGCTTTGCCGATCCAGCCACCGAAGCGGAATGGAACGATTTCTATAGCCTGGAGAAGTTGCCAGCACTCATTTCCGTAAGTGGATTCCATACCTCGCAGCGCTTCAAGGCGTTGAGTTCGGGTTGCCCGACCTACTTCGCCATTCATACGATTGATAGCCTCGATATTCTCCAGGGCGATGAATATCGCCAGAAAGGCGGTGGCAATTTCGCGCGCTGGCAACAGCACATTACAGATTGGCACCGCAATCTGTATGAAGGCCTTGACCGTGCTCCGGCCATCGGTGACGGCGAATACTTGCTGGCCAGTTCGGTCGGCCCCGAGCCGCTGGTCGAAATGGGCCTCGTGCCCCTCCCGATGCAGGCTGTCGCATTGGAAAAATTCCCCGAACATCGGTGGCTGGCGAAAGCACGCTCCATTGATCCAAGCGAGGGACTTCCGGAAGGTGTCTATCTCTACGAAGCGATGACGGCACAGCTTCCCGAAACTGAATCCAGACTATGACTAACATGAGCTTCCCGAGCCAGCAGATCGGAGAGTTTTCGATCACGGCAATCAGTGATGGATACCTTTCCGCGAGCCTGGATTTTCTCTCCAATATCAGCCCGGAGGATGCGTCAAAGTTGCAGCAAGACGCAGGCGTGAACGGTCCATCTTCTATTCACATCAATTGCTACCTGGTCCGAGGTCGTGGCCGCACGATCCTGATTGATGCGGGTGCGGGAGGATTCAAACAGTGGGGAGGCAAGCTGAAAGCGAACCTTGCATTTGCTGGGGTGCAGCCTTGCGACATTGATACGATTCTTCTGACCCATGCGCATCCCGATCACGTTGGAGGGCTGATCGATTCGTCGGGAGAGGTCGCCTTCCCCGGTGCGGAGCTGGTCGTGCACCAGCATGAGGTTTCCTTCTGGGAGGACGATGGGAATCTGAGTCGAGCAAGTGAGCGTGCGCGCGGGAATTTTCTTTTTGCTCGAGAAGTATTCGATAAATATCGGGCAAGGATGCGCACATTTAGCGATAACGAAGTTCTTCCCGGCATCAGTGCGATGCCTCTACCCGGGCATACCGCTGGACATTCCGGGTATCGCATCGAATCCGATCATCGAAGTCTGTTGGTATGGGGAGATATTGTCCATTTCCCTCAAATCCAGATTGCCCGTCCTGACGTATCCATTGCATTTGACCAAGACCCGATTCTTTCTGCCAATACACGATCCCGACTATTGGATATCGTAAGTTCAGATAAGCTCCTTATCGCCGGCATGCACCTCGGCGAACTTGGATTTGCACATATCGAGCGAACAGGCAATACATACAAAATTTCTTACGAGCCTTGAGGGAATTGAATCCAGGTCATTTCCCTCCGCCCCGCGTTGCTCTCATGGTGAAATGAAAAAAGCCGCCTCGAGGTCGAAGTCGAGGCGGCTTGGCAATGGAACGCCTGGTTATCGGGATTCCTGTCAGGCGACGTGCTGCAGGAAATCCTTCAGGCGCTGGCTGGGCGGATCGGACAGCAGCGTTTCCGGCGAACCGTCATGCGCCACCTTGCCGCCATCGATGAATATCAGGCGGCTGCCGACGCGGCGGGCGAACTCCATTTCGTGGGTGACCACCACCATGGTCATGCCCTCTTCCGCCAGGTCGCGCATCACTTTCAGGACCTCATGGCGCAGCTCCGGATCCAGGGCGGATGTGGGCTCGTCGAACAGCATCAGCTTGGGCTTGATGGCCAGCGCGCGGGCGATGGCGACGCGCTGCTGCTGGCCCCCTGACAGCTCGGACGGATAGTGGCCCATGCGCTGGTCCAGGCCGACCTTGGCCAGCAGCGCCTCGGCTTCCTGCCGCGCCTGCGCTCGCGCGATGCCGCGGGTATGGACCGGACCGAACATGACGTTTTCCAGCGCGGTCATCTGAGGGAACAGATTGAACTGCTGGAAGACCATGCCCGCCTCGCGGCGGATCTCGCGGATCTGCGCGGTATCGCCCTTGACGCTGAGCCCGTCGACCAGCAGGTCGCCGTCCTCGATGGTTTCCAGCACGTTGATACAGCGCAGGAATGTGGACTTGCCGGAACCGGAAGGCCCCACCACGACGACGACCTCGCCGGCCTCGATGTTCAGGGTGATGCCGTTCAGGACGGTGGACGCGCCGAAGCGCTTGATGACGTTCTTGAATTCAACCATGCTCATAGGATGCGCATCCTCTTTTCGGCGATCCGCAGACCCACGGCCATCAGGCCCGTGATGATCAGGTATATGACCGCGACGGCGGACCAGATTTCGACAGCGCGGAAGTTGCTGGCCATGATTTCCTGTCCCTGGCGGGTCAGCTCGGCCACCCCGATCACGATGAACAGCGAAGAGTCCTTGAGACTGATGATGCACTGGTTGCCCAGCGGCGGAATCATGCGGCGCACCGCCACCGGCCCGATGATGTGCGTCAGGATCTTGTGGAACGGCAGCCCCATGGCCTGGCCGGCTTCCTTCAGGCCCTTGGGTACGGACAACAAGGCGCCGCGCACGATTTCGGCGATATAGGCGCCGGAATTGATCATCAGCGTAATGATGGCGGCCAACTCGGCATCGATGCGCAGGCCTTTGGCGATCAGCGGCAAGGCAAAGTAGATGAACATCACCTGCACCACGATGGGCGTGCCGCGGATCACGGCGACGTAGACCAGCGCGATGATGGCGAAGAAGCGCGGCGCGTAGGCGCGCGTGACCCCGGCCAGCGCGCCCAGCAGGAAGCCGCCGATCAGCCCCCAGGCGGTGATCTTGATCGTCATCACCGTTCCGTCGAGCAAATTGGGCAAGGCGGCCCAGATCACGGACCAATCGAAATTCACATGTTTCCCCTGAGATAGGAACCCGCGCCAGCGATCGGCGTAGCGATCGAGGCAGGCGGCGCAGCCGCGGCGGGTGAATCGGAAGAATCAGCGGGTCGCTGGAAAGATGCGCGCACGAGGCGCCCGGCGACCCGCCGGGTCGTGGTTTATTGCGGCTTCTTGCCGAACCACTTGACGTAGATGGCGTCGTACTCGCCGTTGGATTTCAGGGTGGCCAGCGCCTTGTTCACCTCGGCGACCAGCGGGCTGCCCTTGGGGAAGGCGATGCCGTAGAAGTCGCCGCTCTTGACGTTGCCGACGACCTTCACGCGGCCTTTGCCGGCGGTGTTGGCGTAGTACTGGACATTGGGCGTATCGTGCACGGCGGCGTCGACCCGGCCGGTGGCCAGTTCCAGATACGCGTTGTCGATGTTCGGGAACAGCTTGAGCTTGGCGGTCGGGACGTTTTTCTGCATGTAGTCCACGGTGGCCGTGCCCGTCTTGACGGCGACGGTCTTGCCGCCCAGGTCGGCGGCGTTCTTGATATTGCTGTTGTCGGCATTGACCAGAATGGACAGGCCGCTTTCGTAATAGGGATCGGAGAAATCGATCACCTGCTTGCGGTCGTCGCGGATGGTGATGCCAGCCAGGGCGGCATCGATGTTCTTGGTCTGCAGGCCCGGAATGATGCCGTTGAAGTCCATGGGCTGCAGCTTGTACTTCAGGTTCAGCTGCTTGGCGATGGCAGCCCAGAGGTCGACGTCGAAACCCGTGTAGGTGTTGCCCTGCTTGAACTCGAAGGGGACGAAGGCCGTATCCGTGGCCACCACCAGTTCCCGGTCCTTGCCGCTCTGCGCGGCGGCGGGCGTGGCCATGGCGAACCAGGCAACCGACACCCCGGCCATCATCGCGGCGAATTTCTTATTGAGCATGTTCGACTCTCCTTTGTTGAGCTGCGCCCGGGATACGGGCTGCGAGGCGTGCCACGGTTGGCGGCACGCCGAAGCAGAGGATGTTAACGCAGCACAACCGTCCGTATCCGTGCGGATATGTTTCGGCCCCGTTAAATTTTGCCGAAACCCCCTCCTCCCGGTGTTTCAACGACGAAGATGTCGTCAGGCTGGAGCTCGGTGCTGTCCTGCGGTCCCAGGGGCTCGATCCTGCCGTCCGCGCGTTCGACGTAGTTGCGGCCGACCTGTCCCGGCTCGCCGCCGTGCAGGCCGAACGGCGCGTAGCGGCGGTTGTTGGACAGGATCGCCGCCGTCATCGGTTCCAGGAAGCGCAGCCTGCGGATGCCGCCATCGCCGCCGCGATAGCGCCCGTTGCCGCCCGATCCATGACGGATCTCGTACGACTCCAGCCGCACCGGGAAGCGCAGTTCGAGCACTTCCGGATCGGTCAGGCGCGAATTCGTCATGTGCGCCTGCACCACCGACTGACCCGCGAAGCCCTGGCTGGTATCGGCGGGCGCGTCCACCCGCAACGGGCCCGCGCCGGTGCCGCCGGAGATGGTCTCGTAGTACTGGTAGCGGGCATTGCCGAAGGTCAGGTTGTTCATGGTGCCCTGGCTGGCGGCCAGTACGCCCAGCGCGCCGTACAGGGCGTTGACGATGCACATGGACGTCTCGACGTTGCCCGCGACGACCGACGCGGGCGGGTTCGGACGCAGCATGGACCCTTGCGGCACGATGATCTCCAGTGGCTTGAGGCCACCGGCGTTCAGCGGAATCTCGTCGTCGACCAGGGTGCGGAAGACATACAGCACGGCCGCCACGGCGATCGCGCCGGGCGCGTTGAAGTTGTTGTCCAGCTGCGGCGACGTTCCGGTGAAGTCCACCACCGCGCTACGCGCGGCCCGGTCGACCCGTACCGCGACGCGTATCACCGCGCCGTTGTCCAGGGGATACTCGTAGCTGCCGTCCTTCAGCACCGAGATGACGCGCCGCACGGCCTCTTCGGCATTGTCCTGTACGTGTCCCATGTAGGCGCGCACGACGTCCAGGCCGAAGTGGTCGCACATGCGCAGCAGCTCCTGCACGCCTTTTTCATTGGCGGCGATCTGCGCCCGCATGTCCGCGATGTTCTGGTCGGGATTGCGGGCCGGCCATTTACC
Source organism: Bordetella genomosp. 8 (assembly GCF_002119685.1). Classification (NCBI taxonomy): domain Bacteria; kingdom Pseudomonadati; phylum Pseudomonadota; class Betaproteobacteria; order Burkholderiales; family Alcaligenaceae; genus Bordetella; species Bordetella genomosp. 8. The sequence goes on from NZ_CP021108.1 coordinate 3,415,555, forward strand.
CGAACCCAGGATGGCGCGGGCCTCCCGCTCGCGGAATTCACCGTCGCGCACCAGTTGAAAGTTCGTGAAAAGAACGCCTTCGTCTTCCACGGTACGCGAATCGGGCGGCATGGACCCGGGCGTGGTGCCGCCGATGTCCGCATGGTGGCCGCGCGACCCCACGTAGAACAGGATGTCGCGGCCGGCACGGTCGAATACCGGCGTGATGACGGTCACGTCCGGCAGGTGGGTGCCGCCATGGTAGGGGTCATTGACGACATAGGCGTCGCCCGGCTTCATGCGCCCTTCGTTGGCGGTCATCACGGTGCGGATGGACTCGCCCATGGACCCCAGGTGCACCGGCATGTGCGGCGCGTTGGCGATCAGGTTGCCCCGGTCGTCGAAGATGGCGCAGGAGAAATCCAGGCGTTCCTTGATGTTGACGGAGTACGCGGTGTTCTGCAGCCGATAGCCCATCTGCTCGGCGATGGACATGAACAGGTTGTTGAACACCTCCAGCATGACCGGGTCGGCCTGGGTCCCCACCGCGCGCCGTTGGGGCCGCGCTTCGAAGCGCCGCAGGACCAGATGGTCGCGCGGCGTCAATTCCACGCGCCAGCCCGGCTCCACGACGGTGGTCTGGTTCTTTTCGGAAACGATGGCCGGGCCGTCGACCCGGTCGCCCGGCATCATGTCGTCGCGTACGTACAGCGGGGTATCGCGCCAGGCGCCGCCGCTGTACATGCGCACCACGCGGCGCGCCTGCAGCGGTCCGTTGCGGTGCCCCTGCACGGGGGCCTCCGTCACGGGTTCGCCGCCGCCGGTGGCTTCCACCGAGATGGTTTCCACCACCAGTTCGCGTCCGGGCATCAGGAAGGAATAGCGTTGGCGATAGGCGGCCTCGAAATCGGCGCGCGCCTGGTCGACAGACGTGAAGGGCACTTCCAGCGCGGTATCGGTGCCACGGTATTTCAGGTGCAGGCGGCGCTGCACCGAAATCGCGTCCTGCGCGACGTGCTGGCGCCGCAGCTCGGCGACGGCGTCGCCGGCCAGCGCGTCCAGCTCCGTGCCCAGGGCGGCGAACAGGTCACCGTCCAGCACTTTCTCGACGGTTTTCTGGCGCATCTCGGTCTGGTCGGCCAGGCCCATGCCATAGGCCGAGAGGACGCCCGCCAACGGATGCGCGAATACCGTGGTCATGCCCAGGGCGTCGGCCACCAGGCAGGCATGCTGGCCACCGGCGCCACCGAAGACCGTCAAGGCGTATTCGGTCACGTCATGGCCGCGCTGCACGGAAATGCGCTTGATGGCCTCGGCCATATTGCCCACGGCGATTTCCAGGAAGCCTTCGGCCAGTTGCTCAGGCGTCATGTCGCGGCCGGTTTCCGCCTTGACGCGTGCCGCCATCGCGCGGAAGCCCTGCTCCGCGGCGTCGCGGTCCAGCGGCTGGTCGGCACGCGGGCCGAAGACCTTGGGGAAGAAGTCCGGCTGGATCTTGCCCAGCAGCACGTTGCAGTCCGTCACGGCCAGCGGCCCGCCACGCCGGTAGCTGGCGGGCCCCGGATTGGCGCCGGCCGAGTCGGGGCCCACGCGCAGGCGCGCGCCGTCGAAGTGCAGGATGGATCCGCCGCCGGCGGCCACGGTGTGGATACTCATCATGGGGGCGCGCATGCGTACGCCGGCCACGCGGGTTTCGAATTCGCGTTCGAACTCGCCGGCATAGTGCGAAACGTCGGTGGACGTGCCGCCCATATCGAAGCCGATGATCTGCTTGAAGCCCGCCAGTTCGCTGGTGCGCACCATGCCGACGATGCCGCCGGCCGGGCCGGACAGGATGGCGTCCTTGCCGCGAAAGCGGTGGGCATCGGTCAGGCCGCCGCTGGACTGCATGAACATCAGGCGTATGCCCGGCAGTTCACCGGCGACCTGTTCGACGTAGCGGCGCAGGATGGGCGAGAGGTAGGCGTCGACCACCGTGGTGTCGCCGCGCGAGACAAACTTGATCAGCGGGCTGACCTCATGCGAGACCGAGACCTGCGTGTAGCCGATCTGGCGCGCGAGTTCGGCGGCGCGTTGTTCGTGCCGCGGCTCGCGCCAGGCGTGCATGAACACGATGGCGACCGCGCGCATGCCTTCGTCATACCGGGCCTGCAGGTCGCGCCGCAGCGCGGCTTCGTCCAGGGGCGCCACCACGTCGCCGTTGGCGGCGATGCGCTCGTCCGCTTCGACGACACCGTCATAAAGCATTTCCGGCAGCACGACGTTGCGGTCGAACAGCCGTGGACGATTCTGATAGGCGATGCGCAGCCCGTCGCGGAATCCCCGCGTGGTCACCAGCAGCGTCCGTTCACCCTTGCGTTCCAGCAAGGCGTTGGTGGCCACCGTGGTGCCCATCTTGACGCAGTCGACCTGATCGGCGGGCACCGGTTCGCCCGGCGCCAGGCCCAGCAGCTTGCGGATGCCGGCCACCGCCGCGTCGCGATACTGCTCCGGGTTCTCGGAAAGCATCTTGATGGTGGTGGTCGAACCGTCGGGACGACGGCCCACGATGTCCGTGAACGTACCGCCACGGTCTACCCAGAATTGCCACTTCATAGCGATTCCTATGCTGTTTGCCGGGGCGCGACAGGCCCCGCCGAAAGGTTAGGTGTTGCGGAAAATATGCGGGCGCAGGTGACTACCGCGCGTGGTTCCATGCCGCGTCTGCCTTGGCGCCGGCGCTAGAGCGAGGTGGCCGCGCGCGCGGCCTGGTCGTACACGCCGGACAGCCCGCGCAGCAGGTTGGCCAGGTCCTGCGAAAACTCCAGGCCGCTGCTGGCCGCGGGCAAGCCGTCGATCAGGCAGCGTTCGCGCACCTCGACGTAGCGGCCGATGATCTCGCTGCCCTTGGGCGTCACGGAATAGATCACTTCCTTGCCGCTGCGCTGCCCCTGCACCACGCCCAGCCGCTCCAGCTTCTTGAGCGAGTAGTTGACGATATGGGTGTCTTCGATGTTCAGGGTGAAGCAGATATCGGCCAGCTTCTTACCGCGCTGGCGGTGATACACGTGATGCAGGACGATCACGTCGATCGAGGTCAGGTCGGGCAGGCCGGCGGCCGCCATGCAGCGCACGATCCAGCGGTTGAAGGCATGCCCGGCGATCATCAGGCCGAACTCCACGGCCGACAGGTCGGGCGCGCGGTCCGACACGAGATGGGATGAAGCCGCGATCAGGGACTTGGGGGCGTGGGTAGCGCTCATGTGCAGGCCTGTGGGGAAACGAAGGGACGCCACGCAGCGGCGATTCCGTCCACACAGCCCCGGCCCGGGCCGGAGGATCTGCGCGCACATGCACACCGCGATGCGATCACGGCGTGATACTAATATTTCGTTGATAAATTATCAACGAAATATCAAATAAATCGGGTTTACCCTAGACTGGGATGTCGGGCGACACCCCTGTCCGGGGTTGGGCCGGTAGAGTGCCGGCCTTCCCTATTTCCGAGTGCCGGCATCGGGATCCAGGCGTATGCCCTCCACGCCCTTGAGCGTGGGCGGGGTCGGGTCGACCGCGCCGGGCTGGGCGGGGGGCGGCGTGGTTCCTGTCGTCACCGGCGGGGCGGAGGGCATGGTGAACGCGGGAGCGCCGGCAGGCATGCCACCCCCAGCGCCACCTCCGGCGCCACCGCCTGCCCCACGCAACGCCGCCATCCGGGCCGAGGACGCCTGGCGCAGTTCCGCGGCCAGGTCCTTGTGCTGGGCCGATTCGGCCCAGGCGGCCGCATCCAGGCCCTGGGTATTGCGCATGGTCGGGTCGGCGCCCGCCTTGAGCAGCAGGTCCGTCATGTCGCGGCTGCCCGAAAGCCCCGCCATCATCAACGGCGTCGTACCGTCCGGCCCGGGCGCGTTGACGATGGCCTTGTGGGCCAGCAGCAGCCTGGCCATATCCATCTGGCCCTTGGAAGCGGCGTAATGGAGCGGCGTCCAGCCCAGGCGGTTGACCTGGGCGCCACGCGCGATCAGCGCCTTGGCGCGGTCGATCTGCCCCTGGATCGCCAGGTACATCAACGGCGTTTCGTCGTGGTCGTTGGCGGCATTGACGTCGGTGCGCCTGTCGGCCGCGAGCACGTCATACACCCGCCACGCGCCGTCGCGGACCGCCTGCATGATGGCGGGTTGACCCTTGATGCGCGTGTTCGGATTCCAGCCCTGGCCTAGCAGGGCACGCATGTCGTCGGCGCGATCGTTGGCCACGATGATGGGTGCGTTGGCCGGATTTTCGGCGTGGGATACGGCGGGCGCGGCCAGCCCCATAAGCATCGCGGCCGATACCACGGCAGGCGCCATTACAAATTTTCTTTTCATATCAGCTCCTTATAGGCAGAAATGAAAGCAGATTCTGAGGAAGCGGACGGTCCGCTGGCGCGCGCTGGCGCATGGGACGTGCCCCCGGCCGCCATTGCCGCATGGGCGGCGGCATAGGCCGCTAATACCTAAAGCAAATTCGAGATTACCGCTCTATCTTATTGAATAGCCGGAAAAAATTCTCTGTAGTGGCGTGCGCCACGTCGGCCACCGCCAGGCCCTTGAGGTCAGCGATCTTTTCAGCAACGTGGATGACCTTGGACGGGTCGTTCAGTTTGCCCCGGTACGGGACCGGCGCCAGATAGGGCGAATCGGTTTCGATCAGCAGGCGGTCCAGCGGCATGCGCGCCGCGACGTCGTGCAGCACGGCGGCGTTCTTGAAGGTGACGATACCGGACAGGGAAATATGGAAGTTCAGGTCCATTGCCGCCCGCGCGACATCCCAGGTTTCCGTGAAGCAGTGCATCACGCCGCCGACTTCCTCCGCCTTCTCCTCGCGCATGATGCGCAGGGTGTCCTCGGCGGACGAGCGGGTATGGATGATCAGCGGCAGGCCCGCGTCCCTGGCCGCGCGAATGTGGGTGCGAAAGCGGTCGCGCTGCCATTCCAGGGGTTCGCTCAGGCGGTAATAGTCCAGCCCGGTCTCCCCGATGGCGACGACCTTGGCGTCCGCCGCGAGCGCCACCAATTCGTCCGATGACGGATCCTGCGTCGACTCATGGTCCGGATGCACGCCCACCGACGCCCAGAGGTTGCGGTGCGGCTTCACCAATTCCATCAAACCGGGCCAATCCGGCATCGCGACGCTGACGACCAGGGCGTGGGTCACCTGGTTGGCGGCCATGCGATCCAGGATATCGGGCAGGTTTTCCGCCAGCTCGGGGAAGTTCAAATGGCAATGGGAATCGACGTACATGGCTCAGGCCTGGCAGGAGAGCACCACGCGCTGCAAGGCGGCGTGGGCGAATAGTTTGGCGTTCAAGGGGTGGCCGGCCAGGGCCCGCTGGCGGGTCAGCCAGCGCGCGGTGTCGGCCAGCCTGGCGGCATCGGCGCGCGCCGCCGTCCGTGCCGATGTGGCCGCCAGCGCCGGGAAATAGCGCGATGGGGCGCCGGCACCATTCAGCATCAGGTCCACGTAGTAGCGTTGCAGCGCGTCTATCCATTGCGCCGCTGGCAGCTTGTCCAACTGGTCGGCCAGGGCGCCCACGTCAGGCGATTGCCCCTGCGCCAACGGCCCCGCCAGTTGCTCCAGCCAGGGTGGGCAGGCGCTTTCCTCGGTTTGCGACAGGCGTAGCGCGCCCAAGGGCGCGCCGCCCGCGGCCGCCAGCCAGGACGCGGCATCGCGCACGCCCTGAGCTTCCAGCCACTGCAGCGCCTGTTCCGGCGCCGGCGTCGCCAGCGGCAGCCGGCGGCAGCGTGACAGCAGCGTCGGCAGCAGCCGGTCCGGCGCGTCGGCCACCAGCAGGAAGATGGTATGCGCGGGAGGTTCCTCCAGCACCTTCAACAAGGCGTTGGCGGAAATCACGTTCAAGGCCTGGGCGGGATAAAGCAGCGCGACCCGCCAGCCGCCACGATGCGTCGCGGTATTGAACCAGGATTCCAATCCGCGGATCTGGTCCACCCGGATGTCCTTGGAAGGCGCGCGCTTGCTGCTGCCGCTTCCCGCCGCTGTCGCGGCCTCGGCGTCTTCCGATTCGGCGGCGGCCTCCGCGCCCTCTTCCAGCGCGATGGCCTCGGGGCGGATGCGCCGCAGGTCGGGATGATTGCCGCTGGCTACCCAGCCGCAGGCCGCGCATGCGCCGCAGGCCAGCCCCTGGCGAGGCGATTCGCACAAGAGGCTGGCGGCGGCGGCGGCGGCGAACTGCAGCTTGCCGATGCCCGCCAGCCCATGGATCAGCCAGGCATGGGCAAACCGCTCACGCTGGCCCAGCCAGGCGCGCGCGGCGTCGGTCTGCCAGGGCAGGAATTGCGCCAGGCTCATCGCGACGCTTCCACCAGGTCGCGGATCTCGCTGCCGAGCTGCGCGCGTATCGCCGGGATATCGCGGGCGCTGTCGACGATATGGATGCGCGACGGAAAACGCGCGGCGCGCGCCAGGTAGACGTCGCGGGTGCGCTGGAAGAAGGCCGCGCCTTCGCTTTCGAAGCGGTCCGGGCTGCGCGCATCGGCCAGCCGCGCGCGGGCGACCTCCAGGGGCACGTCGAACAGCCAGGTGCGGTCCGGCTGCAGTCCCGGGTGCACCCACTGCTCCAGCACCGCCACGCGGTCCACGCCCAATTGCCGGCCGCCGCCCTGGTACGCATAGGTAGCGTCGGTGAAGCGGTCGCAGACCACCCAGTCGCCGCGCGCCAGGGCGGGCTCGATGACCTGCCGCACGTGCTCGCAGCGCGACGCGAACATGACCAGGGTTTCGGTCTCCAGGCTCATGGGCTCATGCAGCACCAGATCGCGCAGGCGTTCGCCCAGCGGCGTCCCGCCCGGTTCTCGCGTCGTCACCACCGACAGCCCGTGGCCGCGCAGGGTGTCCGCCAGCCACTCCGTATGGGTGCTTTTGCCGGCGCCGTCCACGCCTTCCAGGGTGATGAATTTGCCGCGTATCGTCATGGCGCGCGATCCTTGCCCAATATGTAGCGCGAGACGTTGCGATTGTGGTCGGACAGCGTCGCGGAGAACTCGCTGGTGCCATTGCCCCGCGAGACGAAGTACAGGAAATTGTGATGCGCCGGCCGCACGGCGGCGAGGAGCGCCGCGCGGCCGGGGCTGGAGATCGGCGTCGGCGGCAGGCCGGGACGGGTATAGGTGTTCCATGGCGTGTCCGTCTGCAGATCGCGGCGGCGGATACGCCCTTGATAGCTGTCGCCCATGCCGTAGATGACCGTGGGATCGGTCTGCAGCGGCATGCCTTCGCGCAGCCGGTTGGCGAAGACGCCGCCGATGCGCGTGCGGTCGGACGTATCGCCGGTTTCCTTTTCGATGATGGACGCCAGGATCAGGGCCTCGTAGGGCGTGGCCAGCGGCACACCCGGGTCGCGCTCGGCCCAGGTGCGGGCCAGGATGCGCTGCCCTTCCTGGTAGGCGCGGCGCAGCAGGTCGAAATCGGTGCTGCCGGGCGAAAAGACGTAGGTGTCCGGAAAGATCAGGCCTTCCAGGCTGGAGGCGTCCGACCCCAGGCGACGCAGGATTTCGGCGTCGTCCACGCCGCCCAGCGTCTGCTTGACGTCGGGATTTTCGCGCAGGGCCTGGCGGATCTGCTTGTAGGTCCAGCCTTCCACGAAGGTGATCTGGCGCATCGTCATGTCGCCGCGCGCCAGGCGCTCCAGCAGGCGCCAGGGGCTGTCGCCCTGGATTGCCTGATAGCCGCCGGCCTTGATGAGCTTGTCCCGCTCGGTCAGCCGCGCCATCCAGACGAAGCCGTCTTCCCACACCGGCACGCCGGCGCCGTTCAGGATGCGCGCCACCGTGCGGGGGCTGCTGCCGGGGTCGACGACGAAATCCACGCGCTCGGCAGGCAGCCGCAGCGTGTGGTGCATCCAGTACCAGGCGCTGCCGCAAGCCGCGGCCGCGGCCAGCACGACGACGAGCAGAAACGCGAGAAAGAAGGTTAAGGCGGATCGCTTCTTCATGAGATCCAGCAGTTTAAAGGATTCATGGCTGAGACATTCCACGGGCGGCGGGCGGTATCATGGGTGTTTCGGATCCCGTGCCACCGCGGCCAACTTTCCTTGCATTCCATGACCGACCTGCCCCCCTCTTCCCTCATCGCCGACCATGCCGAGTTGCCGGAGCTGCGACTGATTTCGGCCGGCGGCGCGGACGTCATCGATTTCCTTCACGGCCAGCTGACCCAGGACGTCCAGGGGCTGACGGACGACTCGGCGGCGCTGGCCGGCTACTGCACCGCCAAGGGCCGATTGCTGGCGACGCTGGTGATGTGGCGCGCGGCCGCCGCACCGGACGACGCCGGCGCGCCACGCTGGCATGCGCTGGTACGCGCGGACGTCGCCGAAGCCTTGCTCAAGCGCCTGCGCATGTTCGTGCTGCGCGCCAAGGTCACCCTGTCGGTCACGCCGGCGCACGTGGCCGGCGTGTGGACCGCTGGCGACCCGGCCGGCGTCGAGGCCGCCGCTGGGGGGGCCCTGCCACGGCAGGCCTGGCGCCGCGTCGAACTGCCCAGCGGAACCTGGATCGCCGCGCCGGCCGCGCATGGGCTGCGCTGGTGGTGGGTGGCCACGGACGAACAACGCCAGGCCGGCCCCGCGCTGCGCGACGTGCTGGCGGCCGGGGACGCACAGCGTTGGCGCGCGGACGAACTGGCCGCCGGGCTGCCCTGGGTGGGCACGCCGATACAGGACCTGTTCATTCCGCAGATGGTGAATCTGGACCTGATCGGCGGGGTCAGCTTCACCAAGGGCTGCTACCCGGGCCAGGAAGTCGTGGCGCGCAGCCACTACCGCGGCACGGTGAAGCGGCGCATGGCGTACGGGATCGTGGCGGGACAGGATGGCGCCGCGATCGCCCCGGGCGCGGACGTCTACGACGCCCGGGAACCGGGCGAGCCCTGTGGCCGGGTCGTCGATGCGGCCACGGCGGCGGGTACGCCGGACGCCGCGATCCTGTTCGAGACCACGCTGAGCAGCCTGCCGGCCGGCGACCTGCGCCTGGGCCGCGCGGACGGGCCGGCGATCCGGGTGGAACCCCTGCCCTACGCGCTGGAACCCGCCTAGGCCTTGCCGAACTCGTCCGCGAGTTCGCGCGAACGCTGCGCGGCCGCCTGCATCGCGCGGCTGACCAGCCCCATGAAGTCGTCTTCCTCGAACACCTTCAAGGCCGCCGCCGTCGTGCCGCCCTTGGACGTCACGCGATCGCGCAGCACCGCCGGCGGATCATCGGACTCGCGCGCCAGGCGCACCGCGCCGGACAAGGTCCCCAGCGCCAGCTCGCGCGCCTGCTCGGCATTCAGGCCGACCCGCTGGCCCCCTTCGATAAGCGCCTCGATGAATCGGAAGACATAGGCTGGGCCGCTGCCGGATAGCGCCGTCACGGCATCGATGGCGGCATCGTCGGCCACCCACACCACGCTGCCGACGGAGGCCAGCATGGTTTCGGCCAGGCGCCGCTCCTGATCCGTAACGCCCGGCATCGCCAGCATGCCGGTCACGCCTTCGCCGACCAGCGCGGGGGTGTTGGGCATGCACCGCACCAGCTTGGGCCAAGGCGCGGTCGCGCCCAACCAGCCCGCCAGCACGTCGCCCCGTATGCCGGCCGCCACGCTGATCACCAGCGTACCGTCGCGCAGGAAGGGCCGCGACGTGGTCACCGCCTCATGCATGAACTGCGGCTTGACGGCATAGAACCAGACCTGGCATTGCTCCAGCCGGCTGTCCGGCGTCGCCGACGCGGTGGCGCCGCGCGCCGCCCAGGCCGCACGGGCATCCGTATTGATGTCGACCACGTGGAAGTTTTCGGGCGGGCAGATCTTGCCGGCGAGTCCGGCGCCCAGGGCGGTCGCCATATTCCCGCCCCCGATGAAAGCGATGTGCAGATTTTTGTCCATGGAAGGATTGTAGACGGCAGTTCCATCCGACGCGGCGGCGTAGGACAACTCCTATTTGACAGTGAGGGGGCGCGGTGTAACAGTCACGAGTTCGTCACAAACAATTCATATGGTGTCGGGCTGCCTGCCCCTATCCGGGCCACGGCCACGTAATCCACGGAGGAATCCATCCATGCGCTCCCACCGCCTCGCGCTCGTCGCGGCGTCCCTGCTCACCGCATTCGCCGCCACCTCGGCCAATGCGGCCACCGAAATCCAGTTCTGGCACTCCATGGAAGGTGCGCTGGGCGATCGAGTCAACGAGATCGTCAACGACTTCAACAAGAAGAATCCCGACTACCAGGTCAAGGCGGTCTACAAGGGCAACTACGGCGAATCGATGAACGCCGGCATCGCGGCCTTCCGCGCGGGCAATGCGCCGGACATCCTGCAGGTATTCGAAGTGGGCACCGCCACCATGATGTACGCCAAGGGCGCCATCAAGCCGGTGCAGCAGATGTCCGAGGAAGTGGGCGATCCCATCAACCCGAAGGACTTCATCGGCGCCGTCGCGGGCTACTACTCGTCGCCGGATGGCAAGCTGGTGTCGATGCCGTTCAACAGCTCCACCGTGGTGTTCTATTACAACAAGGACGCCTTCCAGAAGGCCGGCCTGGACCCGGAAAAACCGCCCAAGACCTGGGAAGAACTGGCCGCCGACACCAAGAAGCTGAAGGCCGCCGGCGTCGAGTGCGGCTACACGACCTCCTGGCCGTCCTGGACCCAGCTGGAAACCTTCTCGGCCTGGCATAACGTGCCCTACGCCACCAAGGACAACGGTTTCGGCGGCCTGGACGCGCGCCTGGCCATCGATTCGCCGCTGCACGTGCGCCACATGGAATTCCTGGCCAACCTGGCCAAGGACGGCGAGTTCATGTACGGCGGGCGCGGCGACGATCCCAACGCCCTGTTCATCTCGGGCAAGTGCGCCATGATCACCGGCTCCAGCGGCCTGCGCGCCAACATCATGAAGAACGCCAAGTTCAAGTTCGGCATCTCCACGCTGCCGTACTACTCGGACGTCAAGGGTGCGCCGCAGAACACCATCATCGGCGGCGCGTCGCTGTGGGTCTTCGGCAACAAGAAGCCCGACACCTACAAGGGCGTGACCAAGTTCTTCAAGTATCTGTCCAGCCCCGAAGTGGCGGCCAAGTGGCACCAGCAGACCGGCTATGTGCCGGTGACCAAGGCCGCCTACGAACTGACGCAGAAACAGGGCTTCTATGACCAGAACCCCGGCACCGACGTCGGCGTCAAGCAGTTGAACGTCGAGACCACCGCGCAGTCGCGCGGCGTGCGCCTGGGCTACCTGCCGCAGATCCGTGAAATCGAGGACGCCACGATCGAACAGATCGTCTCCGGCAAGGTCGGTGCGCAAGCCGGCCTGAAGGACGCCGCCAAGCGCGGCAACGACCTGCTCGAGAAGTTTGAAAAAAGTGTAAAGTAGCGCCCTTTTCAGGCTGATGTAGGACCAAGTCGCGACCAAGACGCGACTTGGAACCCTGTGCCAACGAAGGCTAGTCCGCCGGCGATTCCCTCGGGAATCGCCCCGCCTGAAATGTTTCACGTTTTTGATGCGTCCGCGGCCATCCCGCGCGCATGCGCTGGCAAACATGGAAAAACGCGTCGTCTTCGGCCATAAGCTACTGCCCTACCTGCTGCTGTTGCCGCAGCTCGTCATCACGGTAGTGTTCTTCTTCCTGCCCGCCGGGCAGGCGATGTGGCAATCGCTGCATGTCGAAGACCCCTTCGGGCTGTCTTCCACCTTTGCCGGCCTTTCCAATTTCAAGGACCTGTTCAGCCAGGCCACGTACATCGATTCGTTCAAGGTCACCGCGGTGTTCTCGATCCTGGTCGCGGTGGTCGGCCTGTCGGTATCCCTGCTGCTGGCCGTCATGGCCGATCGCGTCATCAAGGCCGCCGGGCTGTACAAGACCCTGCTCATCTGGCCGTATGCCGTGGCGCCCGCGGTGGTAGGCGTATTGTGGCTGTTCCTGTTCTCGCCCGCGGTCGGCATCCTGGCCGTCGCGCTCAACAGGATGGGCGTCGCCTGGAACCCCCGCTTGAACGGCACCGAGGCCATGACGCTGGTGCTGATCGCTTCGGTGTGGAAGCAGATCTCCTACAACTTCCTGTTCTTCCTGGCCGGACTGCAATCCATCCCGCGCTCGCTGATCGAAGCCGCGGCGATCGACGGCGCCGGCCCCACGCGCCGGTTCTGGAGCATCGTCTTCCCGCTGCTGTCGCCGACCACCTTCTTCCTGCTGGTGGTCAACGTCATCTACGCCTTCTTCGACACCTTCGCGGTCATCGACACCACGACGCAGGGCGGCCCTGGCACATCGACGGCCATCCTGGTCTACAAGGTGTACAGCGACGGCTTCCGCGGCCTGGACCTGGGCTCTTCCGCCGCCCAATCGGTCGTGCTGATGGTCATCGTCGTGGCGCTGACCGTCATCCAATTCCGCTACATCGACCGCAAGGTCCAGTACTGACACAGAGGCTTTATGGTTGAGCGCCGACCCTGGCTGGATATCCTGGCCCACGTGATACTGCTCTGCGGCGTGGCCGTGGTCGCGTTTCCGCTGTACGTCACCTTCGTCGCCTCCACCCAGACGGCGCAGGAAGTGGCCAACGCGCCCATGTCGCTGCTGCCCGGTTCGCATTTCGTCGAGAACTACCTGCAGGCGCTGTTCGCCGGATCCGGCGGCGGTTCCAGCGGCACGCCGGTGGGCCGCATGCTGTGGGTCAGCCTGGTGATGGCGCTGAGCATTTCCATCGGCAAGATTCTCATCTCGCTGCTGTCCGCCTTCGCGGTGGTGTACTTCCGCTTCCGCGGGCGCATGTTCTTCTTCTGGATGATCTTCGTCACGCTGATGCTGCCGGTGGAAGTCCGCATCGCCCCGACCTACAAGGTCGTCGCCGACCTGGGGCTGCTGAACAGCTACGCCGGCCTGACGCTGCCGCTGATCGCGTCCGCCACCGCCACCTTCCTGTTCCGCCAGTTTTTCCTGACCGTGCCGGACGAACTGGTGGAAGCCGCGCGCATCGACGGCGCCGGCCCGCTGCGCTTTTTCCGGGACGTGCTGCTGCCGCTGTCGCGCACCAGCATCGCCGCGCTGTTCGTCATCCAGTTCATCTACGGCTGGAACCAATACCTGTGGCCGCTGCTGATCACGACGCAGGAAGACATGTACCCCATCGTGATCGGCATCAAGCGCATGGTCAGCGGGGGCGACAGCGTCACGGAATGGAACATCACCATGGCCACGGCCATGCTGGCGATGCTTCCGCCCGCGCTTGTCGTGATCCTGATGCAGAAGTGGTTCGTCAAGGGCCTCGTGGACACTGAAAAGTGATCGCCGCCGCAACTCACCGAATCTTCACATGGCTACTCTAAGCTTTCGCAACGTCAAGAAAACCTACGCCGGCAACATCCCGGTGATCCACGGCATAGACGTGGACATCGCCGATGGCGAGTTCGTCGTCATCGTCGGCCCGTCAGGCTGCGGCAAATCCACGCTGATGCGGATGGTGGCGGGGCTGGAAACCGTGACCAGCGGCGAAATCCAGATCGACGGGAAGACGGTGAACCACCTGGAGCCGGCCGAGCGCGATATCGCGATGGTGTTCCAGAACTACGCCCTGTATCCGCACATGAGCGTGTTCCAGAACATGGCGTACGGGCTGAAGATCCGCAAGATGTCCAAGGACGAGATCCGCAAGCGCGTCGAAGCCGCCGCGCAGATCCTCGAGCTGGGCCATCTGCTGGAACGGCGGCCGCGCCAACTGTCCGGCGGCCAGCGCCAGCGCGTGGCGATGGGCCGCGCGATCGTGCGCGAACCCAAGGTGTTCCTGTTCGACGAGCCGCTGTCCAACCTGGACGCCAAGCTGCGCGTGGCGATGCGCCTGGAACTGCTGAAGCTGCATCGGCGCCTGGGCACCACCAGCCTGTACGTGACCCACGACCAGGTGGAAGCGATGACGCTGGCCCACCGCATGATCGTCATGAACAAGGGCGTGCCGGAACAGATCGGTACGCCGATGGAAGTCTTCGAGCGCCCTGCCTCCACGTTCGTCGCGGGTTTCATCGGATCGCCGCCGATGAACCTGGTGCCGGTCAACGTGCAGGGTGACGGCACGCTGAAGACCACCGCCGGCCTGGACCTGGCGATCGCGCCCACCGACGTTCCTTCGGCGGTGCGTGGACGCAACGCGATCCTGGGCGTGCGGCCTGAGCACATGGTGCTCAACGCACCCGGCATGCGCGTCGAGATCGAAATGGTGGAAACGCTGGGATCCGAGCAGTTGGTCCACGGACGCTGCGGCGACGCGGACATCGTCGTGCGTTGCACCACGCGGCAGCTGCAGGAAGCGATCATCAAGCCTGGCGACCAGATGAACATCGGTCCGGACGGCCGCCACCCCCTGCACTGGTTCGACCAGGAAAGCGGCAAGCGCATCCAGGGCACCTGAGCACGCCGCGGCGGCGCACGGCCGCCGCGCGATCCCTACGCCAGCGACCGTCAGGCTGCCTGGTCCTGCTCCCGCCGTTGCGGCTCGGCTTCGCCGCCCCATGGCACGCGGTGCGCCACCCGCGACAATTCGCGGTCGCGCGAGATGGATTTTTCCAGCGTATCCTGAGCACGCCGGGCGACCGTGATGCGAAAGCCGTCGTCCTCGAACCGGGGCGCGGTCTCTTCCAGCATGGCGATGTTGTTGATGCGGAAGGCGTCCGCCACTTCCTTGGCCTCGTAGGCGCCCATCCCGAGCGCCTCCAGCGCCCGCCGGCCGGCCAGCAGCGACGACTCGAACAATTCCCGCTCGACCATATCGATGCCGCGCTTGCGCAGCTGGAAGTAATGCACGGCGTCGCGCGCCCGCGCGACCACGCGCAGATTGGGAAAGTCGCGCTGCACGACATCGACCAGGCGCAGGCTGTCGGACACGCTGTCGATGGCGTTGACGATGACTTCCGCCCGTGCCGCGCCCGCCGTTTCCAGCAGGTCCGACCGCGTGGCATCGCCATAGAACACCTTGGTGCCGAACTTGCGCACCGTATCGATGTTGTCCGGATCGTGGTCCAGGATCACGACCTTGACGCCATTGGCCAGCAGCAGGCGCCCGGCGATCTGCCCGAACCTGCCGAAGCCCGCGATGATGACGCGCGCCCCGTCGTCCTCGATCTCGTCGGTGGCCCGCGTGCTCTTGGGCTGGCGGCGTTCCAGCACGTCCAGCAACGCCAGGATCACCGGCGTCGCCGCCATCGACAGCGCCACCACCAGGGTCAGCACGCGCGACCAGTCCTCGGGCAGCACGTCGGCCGCGCGCGCCGTCGAAAACACCACGAAGGCGAATTCGCTGCCCTGCCCCAGCAAGGTGGCGAACATCAGGCAACGGCCACGCTGCGCGCCGAACAGGCGGCCCAGCGCGTACAGGACCGCGAACTTCAACACCAGGAAGCCCGCCAGCACGCCCAGGATCATCAGCGGACGCTGCAGCAGCGTGCCGAAGTCGATCGACATGCCCACGCCCATGAAGAACAGGCCCAGCAGCAGGCCCTTGAACGGCTGGATATCGCTTTCCAGCGCATGCCGGTATTCGGAGCTGGCCAGCAGCACGCCCGCCAGGAAGGCGCCCATGGCCATCGACAGACCGGCGTGTTCCATCAGCTCACCCACGCCGATGACCAGCAGCAGCGCCACCGCGCTGAAGACTTCGCGCAGGCCCGAACGGGCCACGAAGCGCAGCAGCGGCCGCGCCAGGTAGCGGCCCACCACCACCGCCACCGCCACCGCCGCGACGATCTTCAGCGTCGCCAGGCCGATGCTGTCGCCGCCTTCGCCGGCCTGGCCGCCCGCCAGCAGGGGAATCATGGCGATCAGCGGAATGGCCGCCAGGTCCTGGAACAACAGTACCGAAAAGGATCTTTCGCCCAGGGTCGTCTGCAGCAGGCTGCGTTCGCCCATGGCCTGCATCGCCACCGCGGTGGACGACAGCGCCAGGGTCAAACCCACCAGCGCCGCCACCGGCCAGGCCAGGCCCAGCCATGCCATGAAGGCTGCCAATGCCGCGCCGCACAATCCGACCTGAAGCGCGCCGCCGCCGAAAACCGGTACGCGCATGTGCCACAGGCGCCGGGGGTCGAGCTCCAGCCCGATCAGGAACAGCATCAGGACGACGCCGATTTCAGCAAAGCCCAGGATCTGCTCGGGATCTTCCACCACGCGCAGGCCCCAGGGCCCGATGACGCAGCCGGCGATCAGGTATCCCAACACCGAACCCATGCGCGCCCGCATCGCCAGCGGTACGAAGATGACCGCCGCGGCCAGGTACTCCAGGACTTCCAGCAGGAACGCCTTATCCATGTCCGGCCTCCGTCATGGCCGGGCTTGCGGGGCTGGCTAGACTGGCCGGGCTGGCCGGGCTGGCCGCGGCGGTACCGGCCGCATGGCGCGCCAGCACGTCGCGGTAGCCCGTCGCCACCGTCGCCAGCGCCATGGCGTCCAGCGTCACGGCGCCATGCACCGCATAGGGCGGCAGCCATTGCATGCCGCACAGCTCCGCGGCGCTGCGCAGGGGCTGGGCCAGTACGCCCAGGTCGGCGTCGGCGCAATGCGCGAAATCGTCCGCCGCGCCGCCCGTCGTCACGGCCCACATCAGGGCCTTGCCGCGCAGGGCGGCGCCGTCCACGCCATACGCCCAACCGTGTTCCAGCACCCTGTCCATCCATTGCCGGAACAGCGCCGGCGCGCCGTACCAATGCAGGGGATGCTGCCACACGACCACGCTGGCGTCGGCCAGCGCCGCCTGTTCGGCCGCCACGTCGATGTGGAAGTCCGGGTACAGGTCGTACAGGGAGCGCACGCGCACTTCCGGCACGTCGTCCAGCGCCGCGAGCATGGCACGATTGGTGCGGGAATGCCGCGGATAGGGATGGGCGTATACGATTAGGATCATGACGATGTCCTGCCAGAATGGCGATATGGCGTTACCCTTCGCATCTTAGCCGCGGGCGGGACGTTTCAGGAGTAGACGATGAAGGAAACGATCGATCTCATCGGCGCGCCGACCGATGTCGGGGCGAGCATACGCGGCGCGTCGATGGGGCCGGAGGCCTTGCGTGTAGCCGGCCTGCAGCAGGCGTTGGCGCGGCACGCACTCGAGGTCAACGACACCGGCAACCTGGCGGGGCCGCCGAATCCGGCCAGCGCGGCACCGGCCGGCATCCGCAACCTGGACGAGGTCGTGCAATGGAATCGCGCGGTCTACCAGGCGGTGCTGACGTCGCGGCGCAACGGGCGCTTTCCGATCCTGCTGGGCGGCGATCATTGCCTGGCGATCGGCTCCATCAGCGCCATTGCGCAACATTGCCGCGACGCCGGCAAGCCGCTGATGGTGCTGTGGCTGGACGCACACGCCGACGCCAACACCCATATGATCAGCCCGACCGGCAATATCCACGGCATGCCGATCGCCTGCCTGTGCGGCGACGGCCCGGATGAACTGACCCGGCTGGCGGATATCCACCCGGCCGTGCCCGACCCCGCGGCCATCCGGCAGATCGGCATCCGCAGCGTCGACGCGGAAGAAAAGCGCCAGTTGCGGGCGCTCGGGATCAAGGTCTTCGACATGCGTTATATCGATGAAAACGGCATGCGCCAGACCATGGAGATGGCCCTGGCGGACCTCACCGAGGACACCCACCTGCACGTCAGCTTCGACGCCGACTTCCTCGATCCGGTGGTGGCCCCGGGGGTGGGCACGCCGGTGCTGGGCGGCCCGACCTACCGGGAAGCGCAACTGTGCATGGAGATGATCGCCGACACCGGCCGCCTGGGATCGCTGGACCTGATGGAGCTGAATCCGGCCAGGGACATGCGCAACCAGACCGCGGAAGTGGTGGTGGATCTGGTCGAGAGCCTTTTTGGAAAATCCACGCTGATCCGCCCATAGCACCCGCGATGCTGATCAGGACGGAAAGATTTGCCATAATTGCGGGGCTTGTACCGGCGCCCGGTGCAAACCCTTGCGGGCCTCGGTGATTGCTTCCCCCCACATCAACCTTGAGAACAAAACGATGACCCGACATGACGACGCAGCCAAGCTTATCCTACGACTGGTGCTGGGCGTTCTTATCCTGCTGCACGGCATATTCAAGATGACCCACGGCGTGGGCGGCATTGCCGGGATGGTGCAGGCGCATGGCCTGCCCTCTTTCATCGCCTACTTCGTTTACATCGGCGAGGTGGTCGCGCCCATCCTGATCATCGCCGGCATATTCACGCGCCTGGGCGCGCTGATCATCGCCATCAACATGCTGGTGGCTTTCTCGCTGGTCCACAGCGGGCAGCTGTTCCAACTCAATGGCCAGGGCGGCTGGCAGCTGGAATTGCAAGGCATGTACCTGTTCACGGCAATCGCCATCGCGATGATGGGCGCCGGACGCTTCAGCGTCGGCGGCGCGGGGGGCCGCTTCAACTGAAGGGGCGGCTTCGGCCCCTCCGGGGGTGGCATTTCGACGGCCTCGTGCGATCCGCGCGGGGCCGTCTTGCTTTTACTCCTGTCATCTGGCTCACGCCTGGAAGCACTTGCATGCCTGTAGGACACACGCTGTACGCAGCGTAGGAATTCGTAACCCCGCGCCCATTTCAAAACGGTTTCAAAGCCGTCCGTATCCAGACAGCATATCTACACTGATTCCGTGTACCGCATCGCGGTGCATTACAGGAGTCAGGCATGAAGAAGCTCTTTGCAGTCTTGGCGGTGACCAGTACCTTGAGTGGCTGCGTGGTGGTGCCGGCACGGCCGGCCTATTACCACCGGCCGGCGCCGGTGTATTACTACCCCGCGCCCTACCACTACTATTACGGTTATTGACGAGACGCATGAACGATGTGGGGGTGTCATGGATACGATCTATCCTCCGCGCATCCGGCGTCTGGCAATCGGGGCGCTCCTGGTTGCCGCCAGCATGTCAGGCCTGACGCCACTGCGCGCGCAAACGACTTATTCGTCATCCGTTCCGGCGGACGCGGGGCCTGACGGTTCCGTGCAGTATTCGACCGGCGCGCCGCCGGACCAGGCCGCCCAGGATCCCACGCAATATCCCGCGCAGTACGGCGGCGATGACCAGGGCTATGCCGCGGACGGCGCGGCGGCGGGCGGCGATCCGGCCGATGCCAATCTGGCGGTATTGGATAGCTCGAACGAGCCGCCTCCCCCCTTGCCGGCCTATGAGCAGCCGCCCTCGCCCGGCGACGGCTACATGTGGGTGCCGGGGTATTGGGCCCGCAACGCCTACGGCTTCTACTGGGTGCCTGGCGTCTGGATGCTCGCGCCTTTCGTCGGCGCGCTGTGGACGCCCGGGTATTGGGTGTATGCGGCGCCGGTATATCGCTGGCGCAGCGGCTACTGGGGCCCCCACGTGGGCTACTACGGCGGTATCGACTACGGCTATGGCTATACGGGTCGCGGCTACGTCGGAGGCTACTGGCGCGACCGCCACTTCTATTACAACCGGGAAGTCACGCGCATCGTGCCGGGGAAGTCGCGCTACGTGTACAGCCATCCCGTTTCCCTGCCGCCGCCGCAAGGCCCGCGGGTGAGCTACTACGGCGGCCCGAATGGCCTGCGCCGGGGGCCCGATGCGCGCGAGCTGGCGGCGCAGCATGAAAGACATGCTCCACCCCTGCGCGCGCAGACCGACCTGGACCGCCACGCCGGCCGCGACCGCCAGCAGTACATGTCCGTGAACCAGGGCCGGCCGCCGCAGGCCGCGTTCGCGCACCCTGCCGGCAGCGCGGACAACAAATGGCCGGGTGCCCAATGGCCGGGGAAGAACGGCCAGGCCCGGCAGATGGAAGGGCAACAACGCCAGTTGGACCAGCGCCTGCAGGGCCAGGAGCGCCAGGCCGCCATGCAGCGCCAGGAACTGCGCCAGCGCACCGGCGACGCGCAGCGCGTGGCCCAGACCAGTCCTTCCTACCCGACGTATCCGCAACAGCTCCAGCAGCAGCAGGAGACGCAGCGGCAACAACTGCGCATGCAGCAGCAATTGCAGCAACAGCAGTTGCAGGATAGAGGCGACCAGCAGCAACTGCAGCAACGCCAGTTGCAGCAGCCCGCGCAGCCTGGCGACAGCCTGTACCAGCAGCAGTTGCGCCAGCAACAGCAAAGGCAGCAGCAGCAATTGCAGCAACAGCAGGCGCAGCAGCGCCAGCAACAGCAACAGCAGCAATTCCAGCAGCGCCAGCAACAGCAGCTCGACCAGCGCCAGCAGTCGCAGCGCGATCAGTACCGCCAGCAGTTGCAGAACGACGCGCGCCAGCAGCAGCAGTTTCGCCAGCAGCAGTTGCAGCAGGACCAGCAGCAGCAGCAATTCCGCCAGCAGCAGTTGCAGCAGCAACAGCAACAGCAGCAGCAACTCCGCCAGCAACAACAGCAGCAGCAGAATCGCCAGCAACTGCAACGGACCAACCAGCGCGAGGGCGACGCACGGCAGCAGGCGGTGCGGCAGGAATACGACCGCAACCAGCGCGCGGTGACGCAGCAGCTGGCGGCGCAACAGCGGCAGATGCAGCAGCAGGAACGCCTGCGTCAGCGGGAACAACAGCAATCGCGCCAACAGTGGCAGAATCAAAGCCGCCAGGCGCAACGCGAGATTTCCCGGCACGACAACGCGCAGCAACGCGAGATCCAGGGCAGGCAGAGCGCGCATCGCGAGGCGCGCCAGCAGCAGATACGCGAGGCGCAGCGATAATACGCATCTTCCGCCACCCCGAGGTCGCCATGAGAAAACCCGCTGCCGCGCTGTCCCTGCTAGCCGCCCTTGCCGCCGCGCCCATGGCGTGGGGGGCCCTGCCCGTCGGGGCGACGGCGCCCGACTTTTCGACGTCGGCGGCGATGGGAGGACAGGTCTTCCAGTTCTCGATGGCGCAGGCCCTGCGCGAAGGGCCGGTGGTGCTCTACTTCTACCCCGCCGCCTTCACGGCGGGCTGCACCGTGGAAGCCCATGACTTCGCGGAAGCCACGGATCAATACCGCGAACTGGGCGCGCGCGTGGTCGGCGTCTCGGCTGACGGCATCGACGTGCTGCAGCGGTTTTCCGTCAGCGCCTGCCAGAGCAAGTTCGCGGTGGCGGCCGATGCCGACCAGCGCATCATGCAGACCTACGATGCGGTGCACGACCGCAACCCCGAGCGGGCGCAGCGCATTTCCTATGTGATCGTGCCGCCCGGCAAGGTCATCTATTCCTATACGGACAGCAATCCGGAGCACCACGTCGCCAACACCCTGGACGCGCTGCGGCAGTGGCGGCGTGGGAATGCGCAGCAGTGAATCAGGCCGGCAGTATCTCGCGCACGACTTCGGCCGGCCGGCAAAGGCGCGTGCCCATGGGCGTCACTACGAATGGCCTGTTGATCAGGATGGGGTGTTCCATCATCGCGTCGAGCAGGCGCTCGTCGCCGACGTCCGCCGCGTCCAGGCCCAGCTCCTGGTAAACCGGCTCCTTGGCGCGTACGGCGTCGCGCACGCCGATTCCCGCCTGCGCGATCATGGACTTCAAGGTATCGCGTGACGGTGGCGTTTTCAGGTATTCGACGATGGTGGGCGTGACGCCGGCCTCTAGCAGGATCTCCAGGACCGTACGTGACGTTCCGCAGCGCGGATTGTGATAGATGGTAGTGGACATGGCGGGACCTGTATGGATGACGCGCCTTGGGCGCCGGGCCGCAAGTCTACTGCGCGCCCGATGCCCTGCCAACGTGCGGCGCCGCAATCCGTCGATCCGCCCGCCTGCGCCCCGCCCGCTAGCTGAAGGGCCAGACGGTCGGATTGGTGCCCGGCGGCACCGACGGCCGGGCCCACTTCGCGGGCGTCGCCGAAAAGCGCGCCGCGTGGCGGACCGCCACCAGCCTGCCGAAGCCCGACGAGGTTTCTTCCAGATATGCATCCAGCTGCGGCATGGCGCAGGTGAAACCATTGGGTACGCGGGGCAGGCTCCTGAGCCAGCGCGCCGTCTGCGCCAGCGACACGCGCACGTGCCAGCTGCCACCTTCGGTCGCCTGCCGCGCCAGCGCGGCCTGCGCGCCGAAAGCCATCAGATAGCCACTGGCGTAGTCCAATATCTGCACCGGCATGGGCCGCGGCGCTTCCTGCCCCGCGGCTTGCGCCTCGGCGTGGTTGAAGCCGCTGGCCGTCTGGACCAGGGAATCGAAGCCGCGGCGCCGCGCCCAGGGCCCGACGTGGCCATAGGCGGACAGCGACACATACACGATGCCGGGACGCAGGCGGGCGACATCCTCGGGACCGAAGCCTTGCGACTCCAGCGCGCCGGGCCGGTAGCCTTGCACGAACACGTGTGCGCTGCGCAGCAGGTTGCCCAGCGTGATGCGGCCCGTCGCGGTTTCCAGGTCCGCCAGCACCGAAAGCTTGCCGCGGCTGGTTTCAGCGATGGCGTTGATGTTGGGCAGTTCGGGGGAGTTCATCAGCATGACATCGGCGCCGTAGGCGGCCAGCGTGCGTCCGCAAACCGGCCCGGCGATGATGCGAGTCAGGTCCAGCACCCGTATATCCTGCAATGGACGTGGATCGTTGCCGTAGCGCGGCAGCGGCCGTTCCGGCGCATCGCCTATGCGTTCGATCGAGACCAGCGGCAGCTGGGACACCGCGATGCCCTGGGGATGGCGATCCCATTCGTCGAAGGTGCGCAGGGCCGCGACCACCAGGCCGGCCTCGGCGGCGGCTTCTTCGAATTCCAGCGCGCTCCAGCGCGACAGCGCGCGTTCCACTGCGCGACGCTCGACCGTGGCGCCGGTCGGGCAGCCCAGCAGCGCCAACGCGCCATCGCGGTGATGCTCGAAATTGGCGTGGATGCGTACCCAGTTGCCGTCGCCGCAGCGGTAGACACCGGTGATCTTGTCCCAGGCGTTCTGCTGTACGCCATCCAGCGTGAAATAGCCGCGGGTTTCCTGCACGGCGTGACGCATGTCCACCGACACCCGCTGCCGGCGCCCGCCGCGCATGTGCCAGATTTCGCCAGCGGCCAGCGCCGCCGCCGCCATGCTGCACTGGGCCGCCATGCCGACGGAAAACGAAGATGGGAGCACAGGATCGGCGCCCGGCAAATCGACATAGCCCAGCGCTTCTTCGGGCATCTCGGCCGACTGCCATAAAGCAGTAAGCGCACCATGCGTCGACTTGCGACTGGTGGATGCCCCTTTGAAGAAGGGCGGACGTAGATCCATCAAGTATCCCATTGCGTCTGGCCGTACTTATCCCAGCGCATTACAAATCCGGGACAACCAGAGCGTCAACATGGTACGAGGCGGCGCGTGTTTCACGGTTTGACCGTGCGACGGCACGGCACGCGGCGGCCTCTGGGCATCGATGTTCCAGCGGCCACGCAGCGGTCACATCTGTTTTCGTTTTGCAGCTCAAACCTACGCGGGTGGCATGGGTGGTGTGACGTCCTTCCAACACTTCGACTTGCGCCTAGCGATCCAATCTGCGTAGGAACACCGTGACTTCCTTCACCACCTGCGCGTCGCCGTGCGCGCTGGCGACGGCGGATGCGCGTTCCCAAGCTTCGCGCGCGCCCTCGCTGTCCTGCTTGCCCAGGCGGGCCTTGCCCAGCCATTTCCAGGCGACGGAGTAGTCGGGGTCGTAGGCGACCGACGTCTCCAGGTGGAGGCAGGCCTTGTCGAAATCGCCGGCTTCGGCGTAAGCCTTGCCCAGGGTATATCGCAACAGCTTGTCATCCCGGCCCGAGGCCAGCATGGCTTCCAGACGGTCCGTCATCGATGGCGGGGTCATGGCGCCTCCTCCTTGTCTTTGCGTGCAACGATACTGCTTTCCGGGCAAGCTTTCGGGTGCCTCTACAATCGCCCTTCCCTGTGGATGATGCCGGAAGCCGCCATGGCCACTCTTGCCGATTTTTCCGCCGTCGACATCGACGGCGCGCAGCGCTCGCTGCGCGAGTACGCCGGACGTGTCGTGTTGATCGTCAACGTCGCGTCGCGCTGCGGTTTCACGCCGCAGTACGAGGGGCTGGAAGCCCTTTATCGCGAACATGTCGATGCGGGCTTCACGGTGCTGGGTTTTCCCTGCGACCAGTTCCGCCACCAGGAACCGGGCGACGAGGCGGAGATCAAGCGCTTCTGTGCGCTGCACTATGACGTGACCTTTCCGCTGTTCGCCAAGATCGACGTCAACGGCGAGCATGCGCACCCTTTGTACCGGTGGCTGAAGCGGGAACGGCCGGGCTTGCTCGGTACGCAGGGCATCAAGTGGAACTTCACCAAGTTCCTGGTGGGACGCGACGGCTTGCCGATACGGCGCTACGGGCCGGCGGACAAGCCGGCCGCGATCGCTCCCGCCATCGTGGCGGCCTGCTCGGCGTGAGCGGAGCTGCTTTGCCATCACCCCAGACATCACCCGATGACGATCGAAGCATGAACCGACCTGTTGAAGCCGGCGGCGATGGCCTGCCGGAAATGCAAGCGGCCGTGGCGGCCATGACAACCCGGCTGCACGGTCTCGTATCGCGCACGGATCCCGGCCAGGTGGCCGCGGAAGTGTTGCGGCTGAATGACGCCGTGCGCGAAGGCGTGCGGGATCGGCTGACGCCGGGATTGCATCCACAGGATTACCCCGGGGTGATGATGCGCATGCGCGATGCGATGGCGGCCGATCCCGTGGCCGGCGCGGCGCCGGGGTCGGGATCGGCATCCACGGCGGAATTCGTGTCCGCATCGGCGTCGGCATCTCCTGCGCATGCCCGGGGCCAGAGTCATGCATCGTTGGCTCACGTATCGTCGCTGATCCGGCGTGGCGAAATCAGCGCCGAGGCCTTGACGCGCCAGGCGCTGGCGCGGGCGGCCGAGGTGCAGCCCGTGCTCAATCCCTTCATCGCCATCTGGGCGGAGCGCGCGCTGGAGCAGGCGCGCGAACGCGACCGCGAGCTGGCGCAGGGCCGCTGGCGCGGCCCGCTGCACGGCATCCCCCTGGCGCACAAGGACTGCTACACCCGCGCGGGCCTGCCGATGACGGTGGGCTCGAAGGTCCTGCCCGATACGCCTGGCGAGGCCGACGCCGCGGTGCTGCAGCGGCTGGACGCCGCCGGCGCCGTCGACCTGGGCCCGTTGAACCTCAACGAGATGGTATCGGGCCCGACCGGCCAGAACCCGCACTGGGGCGACTGCTGCAATGCACACGATCCCGCGCGCATCGCGGGCGGCTCGTCGAGCGGATCGGCGGTTGCGGTCGCCGCCGGCGCCGTGTACGGATCGTTGGGGTCCGACACCGGCGGTTCGATCCGCACACCCGCGTCCATGAACGGCGTCTACGGACTCAAGACCACCTACGGCCTGGTGTCGCGGCGCGGCTGCTTTCCACGCGCCTGGTCGCTGGACTGCATCGGGCCGCTGGCGCGCAGCGCGCTGGATTGCGGATTGATCCTGCAGGCGGTGGCCGGTCATGACGCGGCCGACCCGACCAGCCTGGACGCGCCGGTGCCCGACTACGCGGCCGCGATCGCGGCCGGCGCATCGGGCACGCGAGTGGCGCTGCTGGACGGCCTGGAACCCTATGACGACGCCATCGCCGATGCCCTGGCAGCGTTCATGAAGGGCGCCGCGAGCATGTTCGACGCGGGCGGTCGCGCCCGCTTCGACGACTTGCCGGCCTGCTATGCGATGGGCGACGTGATCGCCAAGGTCGAGGGCGCGACCATCCATGCCGAATGGATGCGCCGCACGCCGGAACGTTATTCGCAAGCGGTCTATTCGCGCACCGAGGCCGGCTTGCACATTCCCGCCGTGCGCTACGCGGAGGCCTTGCTGGCGCGCGCGAAGCTCGTGCAAGCATGGTTGTCCGGGCCCATGGCGCAGGCTGACGTGCTGGTCTGCCCCACCATACCGATCCAGGTACCTACCCGCGCGGAAGCCGACATGGAAGGCAAGGGTCGCGTCTTCGGCGTGGTCGCGGCGATCACCCGCCTGACCCGCGCCTTCAACTATCTGGGATTGCCAGTGCTGAGCGTGCCGATCGGCACGGACGGCAACGGCATGCCGATCGGGGCGCAGCTGATAGGCCGCCCGCTGTCCGAGGCCAGGCTGCTGGCCGTCGCGCACGCGCTGTCCCAGGCGTAGCCGGCCGCCATCAGGCCAGCGGCGGCAGCCTGCGGCGCAGGGTGGCGTCCTTGATGATGGCGGTGTTGGTTTCCGCGTATTCCGTGACGCGGTCCAGGATCTGGTCCAGATGGGTGATGGACCGCAGCACCACCCGGGCGACAAAGCAATCCTCGCCCGTCACCTTGTCGCACTCGATGAACTCCGGAATCTCTTTCAGCAGGGCTTCCACATGCCGCAGTTGGCCCGGCATCGGCCGCACCCGCACGATGGCTTGCAGCGCGTAGCCCAGTGCTTCGGGATCGATATCCACCGTGTAGCCGCGTATGACCCCGGATTCCTCCAGGCGGCGCAGGCGGTCGGCCACGCTGGGAGAGGACATGCCGACCGCCCTGGCGAGCTCGGCGACCGGGGCCCGCGCGTTGGCGCAAAGCAAGGTGATCAGGCGCCTGTCGACCGCGTCCAGGCCGACATCTCGATTATTAAGGGAAACTGCCATTTTTGCCTCCGTAATGCAGCCCTGGCGCTCAAAATTCCGCAATCAAACCATGTAAATCGTCTGATCCGGCTGGGATAATTTGTCCTGGAACTTACTTCGAAGCGGCCTGCCGCGCAAGCCCGCGCGACGGCGCCGACCACCAGGGCATAGCGAATCGCAGACGCGATACACCGAGGATCGCCATCATGGCTACACCAAACGAACGCATGGGCGTCGTGCAAATGAGCACGGCGATGACCATGTCCGGCACGCTGGGCTACTTCGTGCTGGCCTCCGGGCAGGCGCCCTTCAATGTCGTGTTTTTCCGCTGCGTATTCGGCGCCCTGGCGCTGCTGGTCTACTGCCAGGCGGCCGGCCTGCTGTCGCGGCGCTATTTCAACCGCGCGAGCCTGCTGATGGCGGTGGCGGCGGCCGCCGCCCTGGTGATGAACTGGGTGCTGCTGTTTTCCGCCTACCGGCTGGCGTCCATCTCGCTGTCGACCGCCGTCTACAACTTCCAGCCCTTCTTTCTGATGGGACTGGGCGCCGCCTTTCTGGGCGAACGCCCTGGCCTGGGCAAGGTGGCCTGGTCGGTGGTGGCGTTCGGCGGCCTGTTGCTGCTGCTGGACCTGGGCAGCGAACAGGCAACGCCGCGCCAGGGCCACTTGCTGGGCCTGGCATTGGGCCTGGGCGCCGGCGCCCTGTACGCCGTTACGGCGATCATCATCAAGCGTCTGGCGCATATTCCGCCGCATCTGCTGGCCCTGGTGCAGGCGGTCGTGGGCATCGTGATGCTGGCGCCGCTGGCCGATTTTTCCGCCTTGCCCACCCTGCCCGCACAGTGGGCCTGCCTGGTGGTGCTGGGCGTGGTGCATACCTGCCTGATGTACATCCTGCTCTATTCGGCGATCCAGAAGCTCGCCACGTCGATGCTGGCCGCCCTGTCGTTCATCTATCCCGCCGTGGCCATCCTGGTCGACTATGCCTTCTTCGGACAGCGCCTGGATCTGGCCCAGGCGCTGGGCATTTCGCTGATCCTGCTGGCGGTAGCGGGCGTGACGCTGAACTGGCGGCCATGGCCGCGCCGCGCGGGGGCATGCAAAGCGTAAAGGCCGGGCATGGCTTAACATCGACGCACGCGTCGCCGCCACGGCGGACGGCGCTCGTTGAGAGGAATCTCCCATGCATGGCGAATACAAGGTGCCCGGCGGCAAGCTCGTCGTGGCCGATGTGCAAGTCGACGGCGATGCGCTGTCTCAGGTCAGCATCAGCGGCGACTTTTTCCTGGAGCCGCCCGAGGCGCTGGCGGAGATCGACCGGGCCCTGACCGGGCTGTCCGCCGGTGCCAGCGAAGCTGAAATCGCGCTGGCGGTGGCGCTGGCCCTGCCGCGCGGCACGGAAATGTTCGGGTTCACGCCCGAAGCCGTGGCGGTGGCGGTACGGAGGGCGCTGGCATGACACGCACGGACTGGCGCGACCACGATTGGCGGCTGATCCGGGAAGGCCCGCGCACGCCCCTGCAGCACATGGCGCTGGATGCGGTGCTGTGCGACGAGGTGGCCGCCGGACGCCGTCCCCCTACCCTGCGGTTCTGGGAATGGGCCGCGCGCGCCGTGGTGATCGGCCGCTTCCAGTCGCTGAAGAACGAAGTGGATCCGGAAGGCGCGCGCCGCCATGACGTGCAGGTCGTGCGCCGCGTGAGCGGCGGCGGCGCGATGTTCGTCGAACCGGGCAACACCATCACGTATTCGATCTACGCGCCGCTCTCGCTGGTCCAGGGCATGAGCTTTCAGGAGTCCTATGCCTTCCTGGACCAATGGACGCTGGAAGCGCTGCAGTCGCTGGGCATCAAGGCCTGGTACCAGCCCTTGAACGACATCACGTCCGATGGCGGCAAGATCGGCGGCGCGGCCCAGGCGCGGCGCGGGCAGGCGGTGCTGCATCACGTCACCATGGCGTATGACATCGACGCCGACAAGATGGTGCAGGTCCTGCGCATCGGGCGTGAGAAGCTGTCCGACAAAGGCACGACCAGCGCGAAAAAGCGCGTTGATCCCCTGTTGACGCAGACCGGCATGCCCAGGGAACAGATCATCGACCGCATGATCCAAGTCTTCCAGGAACGGCACGGCCTGCGCCCCGGCGCGATCACCGATGCCGAACTCGCCGAAGCCGACCGCCAGGCGCGCGAGCGTTTCGCCAGCGAGGACTGGCTGACGCAGGTGCCATGAGACGTCCCGCCGCGAACAGATCCACCGGAGCCATGATGCCCTTTCCGAGTCCCGCCATCCCCATCCATCGAAACGCAACGCCGGCAAGGCGGGGCCGGCCCTGGACCGCCCGCGTGGCGCGCGGCGCCGCGGGTGGCATCATGGCGTGCGCGCTGGCGCTGCTGGCGGCCTGCGGCAGTTCGCCCCCCGCGGACATCAGCCTGGCGTCGGCGAACGCCCCGGCCGCCGATGCCGGCGACGTGAAGGTCGAGAGCGTGAAGTGGACCAGAACCAAGCCGGGCTGCAGCGGCGGTTGCCCTCGCATCGAGGTCGATTCCGTCGCCTTTCCCGGCATCCCCAAGCTGACCGCCCTGGTGGACCACGTGCTGGCCTACATGACCGGCCTGGACCGCTACCGCCGCGGCCAGTACGAAACGCTGAACGAATACGCGCAGTATTTCTTCCAGACGGCCCAGCCGCGTGACGAGACCTGGTTCAAGGCCAGCGTCAAGGACACGGTCGGCGACATCATTGCCATCGAGCTGCATACCGGCCAATACGTGACCGGTGCAGCCCATCCCATACCGGCCACCCAATACATGAACTGGGAGCGCAGCAAGGGACGGGTGCTCGCCCTGGGCGAAGCCATCCTGCCGGGCCGCGGTCCGCAATATGTCGAGGCACTGAAAGCCGCGCACGCCCGCTGGCTGAAGACCAACGACGACTACAAGCGCGATCCCGCCGCCTACGACAAGATGTGGCCTTACGAACCCACGGACAACTTCGCGCTGACGCGGGACGGGATGGTGGTGAAGTACGACGCCTATTCGATCGCGCCCTACTCCTACGGCGAACCGGAACTGTCGATTCCCTACAAGGACCTGGTCGGCATCCTGCGGCCGGAGTTCATCCCCACACGCAACTGAACGCGGGCGGCACCTGCCGCCCTGCGGTCTAGTTGACCAATTGGTTACCTTGAAGGTTATTCGCGCGACCGCCTCGCACACCGCAATCGCGCGCGGCGTCCTGTCCACAACACTTGGGGTCCGGCAGACCCTAGGGTAATCCCTTTCCCACCTTGACATCGTTGACCAACTAGTTAAACATTCGAGCCCATAGACAGGCGCCCGCGAGCGGCGTCCAGACCACATGGCAAGGGGTTCGGGTGGCCAAGATCCAGAGTTATATCCACGGCGCGAGCGTGGACCATGCGGGCGATGTGCTGCCCTTCGTTTCTCCCATCGATACATCGTCCGTGGGCGACCTGATCGATGCCCCGGCCGACGTCGTCGCGCAGGCCGTGAGCGACGCGGCCCAGGCCTTCCAGGCCGCACGCAAGCTGCCCGTCGCCGACCGCATGAGCTGGCTGTCCAAGGCCGCGGAAGCCATCGAAGCCCATGCCGCCGAGCTCGTCACGCTGATCATCCGCGACATCGGCAAGCCGCGCCGGGCCGCGACCTTCGAGGTCGGCCGGGCCGCCCAGTTCATTCGCGCCACCGTGGCGCAGGCCCAGACCTTCGGCGGCGAATCCCTGCCGCTCGATGTCACGCAGGCCGGCGCCGGCCGCATCGGCCTGACGCGGCGGGTGCCTTATGGCGTGGTCGCCGCCATCACGCCCTTCAACGCGCCCATCAACCTGCTCATACAGAAAGTGGCTCCTGCCCTGGCCGTGGGCAACGCGGTCGTGGTCAAGCCGCATCCGGCCGGTACGCGCGTCGCGCTCAAGGTGGCCGAACTGTTCATCCAGGCGGGCCTGCCCCCGGGACTGTTCAACGTGGTGACCGGCGACCGCGGGCCTGCCCTGGCCCTGGCGGGCGCGCAGGAAGTGTCGGTGGTCACCTTCACGGGCGGTACGCGCGCTGGCGAAGCCCTGATCCGCGCCGCCGGGGCGCGCAAGTTCGTCGCCGAATTGGGTTCGAACGCCGCCAACGTCGTGCTGGATGACGCCGACCTGGCGGACGCCGCCACCCGCATAGCAGCCGCCGGCTTCGAAGCCAGCGGCCAGCAGTGCGTGTCCGCCCAGCGCGTCATCGTCGCGGCCAGCGTGTACGAGGAATTCCTGGCGCATTTCGTCAAGGCCGCCGCCGCGCTGCGCGCGGGCGATCCGGACGATGCCAAGGCCGACCTGGGCCCCATGGTGTCCCTGGCCCAGGCCGATCGCGTCATGGCCATGGCGCGCGATGCCGTCGCCCATGGCGGCCGTTATGCGCTGGAACCGCGCCAGGATGGCTGCATGGTCACCCCGGGCATCCTGGTCGACGTCCCGCGTCGCGCCAGCCTGTGGTGCGACGAGGTATTCGGCCCGCTGGTCGTCGTCGAACGCGCCGCCGATGTCGAGGAAGCCCTGCGGCTGGCCAACGATTCCCCCTTCGGCCTGCAGGGTGCGGTGTTCACCCGCGACATCGCGCGGGCGTTGCGCTTCGCCGACGATTTCGACGTCGGATCGATGTGGGTCAACGAAGCCAGCCGCTTCCGGCTGGACACCTACCCCTTTGGCGGCGTCAAGCAATCGGGCTTCGGCCGCGAAGGCGTGCGCTATGCGATGGAAGAGCTCTCGCAGATGAAGTTCATCGGCATCCGGCCGGTGGCCTGACATGGAACAGGCCCCGCCCATCCCCGACTCCCTGCGCCAGTTGCTGGCCGACATCGGCCCGCGCTGGGGCCAGGACGTCGCCGCCAATGTGCGCCGCATGGTCGACGCCTACAGCCCCATCCTGGCGGCGGCGCCCAAGCACGGGGTGGAGGTCGTGCGCAATCTGGCCTACGGCCAGGACGAACGCCAGGTGCTGGACATCTACACCCCCGGACACGCGGGATCGCGCCCTGTGGTGCTGTTCGTGCACGGCGGCGCATTCGTCGATGGCCATCGCGACCGCAGCCCGGAAGTCTATGCCAACGTGCTGTACTACTTCGCGCGCCAGGGCTGCGTCGGCGTCAATATGGAATATCGCCTGGCGCCCGCGCATACCTATCCCAGCGGGACGCAGGACGTCGCCGGGGCGGTTGCCTGGGTGCGGGAGAACATCGGCCAATACGGTGGCGACCCCGGACGCATCTACCTGATGGGACATTCCGCCGGCGCGGCGCACGCGGCGTCGTATGCCTACGACGGCCGCCACCAGCCCGCGGACGGCCATGGCCTGGCCGGCCTGATCGTCGTCAGCGGCCGCGTGCGCGCGGAAAACATCGCCGAGAATCCCAATGCCCGCAAGGTCGAAGCCTATTACGGCACCGACGCCGCGCGCTACGACGACGTATCGGCCGTGACCCATGCCGGCGCGCACAGCCCGCCCACCATGGTGGCCTACGCGGAATACGAGAATCCCCTGATCGACCTGTACTGCCTGGAACTGGCGAACCGGCTGGCCGCCGCCAAGCGGCGGTCGCCGCGCATGGCCTACGCGCGCGGCCACAACCATACGTCCATCATCGCGCACTTCAATGCCGGCGAGGACTGGCTGGGCAGGGAAATCATGGCCTTCATTCAAGACACCCAAGATACCCAAGACCGCGCGCGCCAGACGCTACGCTAGCCGGCGCCCGCCCCCCTTACACCTGTTCGGAATCTGGAGATCCATCGTGGCCAAATTGCAGTTGAGTCTGGGCGTGTGCGACTACGATCGCACGCGGGCGGTGCTGGACGGTCGCGCGCCTGTCGAAGGCTGCGACATCATCGGCGTGCCGGTCGAGCCGGAAGAAGCCTTCCACCGCGCCTTCCGCTTCCAGGAGTTCGACATCACCGAGATGTCCCTGAGCAGCCACACCATGATGACCTCGCGCGGGCAGAACGAGTACGTGGCGATCCCCGCCTTCGTCTCGCGGCTGTTCCGCCATTCCGGGGTATATGTCCGCACCGACCGCGGCATCCGCAGCGGCGCCGACCTGGCCGGCAAGAAAATCGGCCTGCCCGAATACCAGATCACCGCCAACGTATGGATACGCGGCATCCTGCAGGACGACTTCGGCTTGAAGCCCGCCTCGGTCCACTGGCGCCGCGGCGGCCTGGAAGATGCGGGCCGCGGCGAGCGCGCGCCCATCAAGCTGCCCGACGACATCGACCTGCAGCAGATTCCGGACGACAAGACGCTGTCGGGCATGCTGGAAGCCGGCGAGCTGGACGGCCTGATCAGCGCGCGGGCGCCTTCCTGTTTCCTGAAAGGGGCGCCCAATATCGACCGGCTGTTCCCCAACTACCGCGAGACCGAGGCCGACTACTTCCGGCGCACCGGCATCTTCCCGACCATGCATGTGATCGGCGTGCGCCGGTCGCTGGTCGAGCAGCATCCCTGGCTGCCGGTCAGCATCTTCAAGGCCTTCATCAAGGCCAAGGAATTCGCGATGTACGAACTCGGCCAGATCGGCCACCTGTTCAACAGCCTGCCCTGGGGCGTGGCCGAATTCGACGATGCGCGCAAGCTGATGGGCGAAGACTACTGGAGCTACGGCTTCGAGGCCAACAAGCACGTGCTGGCAACCTTCACGCGCTATCACCACGAACAGGGACTATCGGCGCGCAAGGTGGCGCCCGAGGAACTGTTCGCCGAATCGTCGCTGGACCTGACCAAGATTTAACGTCCTTCCATATGCCTAGCCAGGGATCGAAGTGAAGCCCGCGCCTTTCAACCTGCACCTGCCCGGCACGGTGCAGGACACGCTGAGACTGCTAGCCGGTTCATCCAACGCCCGCGTGATCGCCGGCGGCCAGTCGTTGATGCCCATGCTGAACCTGCGCCTGGCGATGCCGGACGACGTCATCGATCTGAACGGCGTCGAAGGGCTCAGCTATATCCGCCAGGAAGGCGAGGACATCGCCATCGGTGCCATGACGCGACAGCGCGACCTGGAGTTTTCGGCGCTGGTGCGCGAACGCCTGCCGGTGCTGCATGCCGCCATCCTGAACGTCGGCCACCGGCAGACGCGCAATCGCGGCACCATCGGCGGCAGCCTGTGCCATATGGACCCATCGGCCGAGCTGCCCACGATGTGCGTCCTGCTGGACGCGCACATGGTCATCCAGAGCCAGCGCGGACGCCGCGAGGTACCGGCGCGCGAATTCGGGCTGGGACTGATGACGACCAGCCTGGCGGCCGACGAGCTCCTGACCGAAATCCGCCTGCGGCCCTGGCGGCAGGGACATGGCTGGCATTTCGTCGAGTACGCGCGACGCCATGGCGATTTCGCCGTGGCGTCGGCCAGCGCCCTGGTCGAACGGGACGGCAGTGGCAGGCTGACCCGCGCGGCCCTGGCCCTGGGCGGCGTATGTCCGGCGCCGGTGCGCCTGCCGGAGGCGGAACGCCTGCTGCTGGAAGGCAATGGCGATCGCGACGCGCTGCGCGCCGCGGCGGACCAGGCGCGGCTGTGCGATGCGTTGGAAGATCCCGCCTACCCGGCCTGGTATCGCCAGCGGCTGGCGTCGCGCCTGCTGCACGAGGCGATGGAACACGCCCTGGCGCGCGCCGCCGGCACGCACGGAAGCACGACATGAACGAAGCGAACCACGAAGCGAACCACCAGACGAACGAGGCAGCGAACCACGACCCCAGGAATGCGCTGCACCCCATCGTGCTGCGCGTCAACGGCGAAAAGCGTCCGGCCATCGTCGAATCGCGTACCACGCTGGCCGACTGCCTGCGCAACGAACTGGGCCTGACCGGCACGCACCTGGGCTGCGAGCATGGCGTATGCGGCGCCTGTACGGTGCTGGTGGACGGCCACAGCGCCCGC
The DNA here is from genome assembly GCF_002119685.1 of Bordetella genomosp. 8. Lineage (NCBI taxonomy): Bacteria > Pseudomonadati > Pseudomonadota > Betaproteobacteria > Burkholderiales > Alcaligenaceae > Bordetella > Bordetella genomosp. 8. The sequence goes on from NZ_CP021108.1 coordinate 3,450,018, forward strand.
AGCTGCCTGATGCTGGCCCGGCAGGCCGAACGCTATGAATTGCGGACCGTCGAAGCGCTCGAAGAGCAAGGCCGGCTCAATATTTTGCAGCAGGCGTTCCACGACCTGCATGGCCTGCAATGCGGCTTCTGCACGCCGGGCATCCTGATGACGCTGACCGAGCTGCTGCGCGAGCAGCCGGACGCCGACGAAGCGGCGATCCGCGACGCGCTGTCCGGGCATCTGTGCCGCTGCACGGGCTACCAGAACATCGTGGCCGCGGCCATGGAAGCGCTGCGCCGCCAGCGGAGTGAGGCAGCATGAACCCGATGTACCGCTTCGATGAGCATGCCGGCGGCGCGGGCGCCGCGCGCGCCGCCAAGGACGCGCCCGCGACCGACATGCCCGGCGATGCCGCGCGTACGCGAACCGGCGGCAGGATAGGCGACCGCGTGGAACGCGTCGAGGATGGCCCCCTGCTGCGCGGCAAGGGCAAGTACGTGGGCGACGTCGACATTCCCGGGGGGCTGTATGCGGCCTTCGTGCGCAGCCCGCATGCGCACGCCAGGATACGCGGCATCGACACGGCCGCGGCGCTGCGGCGCGAAGGCGTGGTGGCGGTCATCACGGCGGCCGAGATGGCGCGCTACCTGACCAACCTGCGCATGCCCCTGGGCTTTCCCACGACGGCGCTGCCGGCCGGCATCACGCCTTACGTCCTGACGCCCGACGAGGTCTGCTTCGTCGGCGAAGCCTTGGCGCTGGTCATCGCCACCAGCCGCTATGCCGCCGAGGACGGCGCCGGCGACGTGCAGGTGGATTATGAGACGCTGCCCGCGGTCGGTGATTGCCGGCAGGCCCTGGACCCGGCGGCGCCGCGCGTGCGCACCGAGTTCCCCGACAATGCGCTGACGCGTTTCACCGTCGCCTACGGCGACTGCGACAAGGCCTTCGCGCAAGCCGCGCACGTGTTCCAGGATTCCCTGCACCAGCACCGCGGCGGCGCCCATCCGATGGAGGGGCGCGGCGTGGTGGCGGAATACGACGAGCTGCGCGACACGCTCACGGTGTGGTCTTCCACCCAGATGGCGCATGAACTGCAATTCACCCTGGCCGAGCTGCTCGGCGTGGCCGAGACGCGTATCCGCGTGATCGCGCCCGACGTGGGCGGCGGCTTCGGCGCCAAGTTCCTGATCTATCCCGAGGAAATCGCCATCGCGGCGGCGGCGTTCCATCTGCGCCAGCCGGTGAAATGGATAGAAGACCGCGCCGAACACTTCCTGTGCTCGATCCAGGAGCGCGACCAGTACTGGGACGTGGAAGTGGCCGTGGACGCCGATGCCCGCGTACTGGGGATCCGCGGCCGCATGGTGCACGACCAGGGCGCCTACACGCCCCAGGGCATCAACTGCCCCTACAACGCGGTGACGGGCGTGACCGGGCCTTATGTGGTGCCCAACTTCCACGTCGACGCCGTCGTGGCGCAGACCAACAAGGTGTACACCATCCCGGTGCGGGGCGCGGGCTATCCGGAGGGCGCTTTCGTCATGGAGCGCCTGCTGGACCGCATCGCGCAGGGCATGGGACTGGACCGCGCGGAAGTCCGGCGGCGCAATCTGGTCACGGTCGACAAGCTGCCCTACGTGAAGCCGCTCAAACAGCGTTCGGGCAAGCCCATCACGCTGGATACCGGCGACTATCTGCAAAGCCAGGACACCGTGCTGCGCGCCATCGACTATGCCGGCTTCGCGCGCCGCAAGGCCGAGGCCCGCGCCCAGGGCCGCCATATCGGCATCGGGCTGGCCAATGCCGTCAAGGGCACCGGGCGCGGACCTTTCGAGTCGGCGTCCGTGCGCATATCGGCGACCGGCCACATCAGCGCCGCGACCGGCGCCATGGCGATGGGCCAGGGCCTGCGTACCGCCATGGCCCAGATCGTCGCCGACGTCCTGCATGTGCCCGTCGGCGACGTGAACGTGCTGACCGGCGATACGTCGGCGATTTCCATGGGCATCGGCGGCTTCGCCAGCCGCCAGACCGTGACGGGCGGCTCGTCGATGCTGCTGGCCGCGCGCCAGGTCGAGAAAAAGGCGCGCAAGGTCGCCGCCCACGTATTGAAGGCCGACGAACAGGACCTGGAGCTGTTGGACGGCAAGGTGCGGCTGCGCGGCCAGCCCGAGAAATTCGTCACGCTGGCGCAGATCGCGCGCACGCTGCGCGGCATACCCGGCTACGACCTGCCGCCCGATACCGGCGCGGGGCTGGAAGCGACGGTGTGCTGGGAGCCCGACGCCATGACCTACGCCAACGCCTGCCATGCCTGCGAAGTCGAGGTCGACCCCGATACCGGCAACGTGGCCATCCTGCGTTACGTCGCGCTGCAGGACTGCGGGCGGCTGATCAATCCCTTGATCGTCGAAGGCCAGATACACGGCGGCATCGTACATGGCATCGGGAATGCCTTGTTCGAATACATGCGCTATGACGACAACGCCCAGCCGCTGACGACGACCTTCGCCGATTACCTGCTGCCGACGTCCACCGAGATTCCGCGCCTGGAACTGATCTTCACGCAAAGCCCGACGGACGCGAATCCGCTGGGTGTGAAGGGCGTGGGCGAAGTGGGCACCATCCCGGTCACGTCCGCCATCGCATCGGCCATCGACGACGCGCTGTCGGATTTCGGCATCCACGTGACGGCGATACCGGTCGATCCCGTACGGCTGGTGCAGCAGATGGACGAGGCGAGCGCCGCCTGAGGGCGGCCGGCAGGCTGGCGCGCCGCGCCGGGATCGCGTCCCGGCCGGCGCTCAATGCGCGCCGACGATGTAGCCGATCGCCAGGCAGGCCACGGCGATCGCGGCGACCGCGATCGTCTGCCAGACCCGCAGTTCCTTGTAGATATTCCGGGAGGGCAGTCCGGCAGCGGCGCTGTCCTGCCCGGCCTGGACGGCCGCGGGCAGCGTCCGTCCCGCTGCTTGAGGTGCCGGGGCGGCGCGCGCCGGCACGGGGGCCGGCCCGGCGCCATCGGTGACGTCGGCGGCCGGTCCGAAACTGCCCTTGAAACGCGAGAAGAATTCCGCTGCCATCCGCTTGGCCACGCCGTCGATCAGGCGCGAGCCGACCTGGGCCAGCTTGCCCGAGACCTCGGCGCTGGCCGTGTAGGTCAAATGGGTGCCCGGCGAACCCGCATCGTCGGCCGGCGCCAGTGCAACCGTGGCTTGTCCCTTGCCGAATCCCGCCGCGCCGCCGGAACCTTCGAACGACAGCGCGTAGCCGCGTGGCGGGTCGCTGTCATGGATGGCCAGCCGGCCCTGGAAACGCGCCTTGACCGGTCCCACCGCCGCCAGCATGCTGACGCGGTATTCGTTGTCGCCCTGCCGTTCTATCGATTCGCAGCCCGGGATACAGGCCTTCAGTACCTGGGGGTCGTTCAGCGCGGCCCAGACCGCATCCCGCGGCGCGGGAATGCGTTGTTCGCCGGTCATCTCCATTGCAGCCTACTCCGGGGTTTCCTGGAAGCCGTGAACTCTAAATTACCTTGACCGTACAGTCAATAAAACCCCCTCGCCTCCCAGGTGTTGTACGCCTATCTCAGGGTAAACACTGCATGGCAAGCCGGCTTTAAATCTTGTGTTGATTAACCATGTAGTCAATAATTTCGACACCGCCGCAGGTTCAGGGGCGGCCAAGTTCATATCGATATCACGAGGGGTATATGAAAACCGCAACCTTCCTGCAGCGCGCCCTGTTGAGCGCGGCGATCTGCGTGGGTGTGGCGTCCGGCGGCAGCGCCGCGGCTGCCGAGAAGCTCAAGCTCGTCTTCCCGACTTCTTCCGCCACGCTGGCCCTGCCCTATCTGGTGGCACAGAAAAAAGGCTGGCTGGACGCGGAAGCCATCCAGGTCAGCGGCGATTCCAACGCCGTGCGCGCCTTGCTCGCGGGCACGGGCGACGTCGCCATCGTCGGCGCCTTCAATGCCTTCGCCGCGGCTGGCGAAGGCGCCAAGTTCAAGGCCATCGGTACCTGGCAAGGCATCAACGATTACGAACTCGTGGTGTCCAGCGACATCAACACCATGAAGGACGTCGAGGGCAAGATTTTCGCGGGCACGGGCCCCGGCGGCCCGCCGGAAGAATTCGGCAAGCTGCTGTTCCGCAAGAACGGCGTGGACGTCTCCAAGGTGCGTTTCATCGCCGTTTCCGGCGGCCACGCCAACATCGTCCAGGCGCTGATGGCCGGACGGGCGTCGGCGGGCATGGTCAACACCCTGAGCGCCGTCACCGGCGTGCGGACGGGCAAGATCAAGATCCTGGTCAGCATGGGCTCGGCCTATCCGCAGATCGGCTATGTCTACAACCTGGTGCGCAACGATCGCATCGACGATCCGGCGCTCAAGCCCAAGCTGCAGCAGCTGACGCTGGCCGGCATCAAGGCGTCCCGCTACATCATGGATCATCCCGACGAGGCCGTGCAGATCCTGGTGGAACGCTACCCGGACCTGGACAAGGGCCTGGCGACCGACGTCGTGCAGGAGCTGAACCGCAACAAGGTGTGGGGCGTGAACGGCGGCATTTCCAAGGAACAGGTTGCGGCCACCCTGGACATCTTCAAGAGCACCGGCATGCTCAAGGCGGACGTCGATCCCGCGCAGTTGTTCGATTACCGCTTCATCGATGCCGCGCTGAAGGAAGTCGGAGGTAAATGACATGGGTAGCCTTTCCATGCTGAAGACCGCCGGCGCCACCATGTTCACCGGCAGCGCGGCGGTCACCGCCGGCAGCGCCGCCGCGCCCATGCCCGCGCCCGGCGCGCCCATGGTCGATATCCGTGGGCTGAGCAAGTTCTACTTCGTGCGCGACACCGAGAATGGCGGCGAACCGCGCCGCATCGTCGCGCTGGACAAGGTCGACGCGACCATCGCACGCGGTGAATTCATCTCCCTGCTGGGGCCCAGCGGCTGCGGCAAGACCACCCTGCTGCGCATCGCCGCCGGCCTCACGCAATGGGCCGAAGGCTCCATCTCCATCGGCGGACAGCCGGTGAACGGGCCGCGCAAGGATGCCTGTATGGTGTTCCAGCATTTCGGCCTGCTGCCCTGGCGCAGCGTCATTGCCAACGTCGGCTTTCCGCTGGAGCTGGACGGCGTGCCGCTCAAGGAGCGCACCGAACGCGGCATGGAGCTGCTCAAGCTGGTTGGACTGACAAAGTATGCGTCGCACTATCCCCATGAGCTGTCGGGCGGCATGCAGCAGCGGGTGGCCATCGCGCGCGCGCTGATGCGCCAGCCCAAGGTGCTGTTCATGGACGAGCCCTTCGGCGCGCTGGACGCGCAGACCCGCGAGAAGCTGCAGGAAGACTTCCTGAAGATCTGGGCCAACATCGGCACCACCGTCATGTTCGTCACCCACAGCATCGATGAAGCCCTGGTCCTGTCGGACCGCATCTTCGTGTTCACGCCCAGCCCCGGGCGGCTGAAGGCCATCGTCGATTCGCCCCTGAAGGACGAACGGCTGGGCGGCGACCCGCGCGCCCATCGCGCCTATGGCGACGCACGCCACGAATTGCGCAGCATGTTGATGGAGAGTCCGCAATGAGTTCCGCCGCAACCGCATCCAAGCCCTCCGCCGCGGAAACGCGCCCGGCCGGCCCGAAATGGTGGGTCTCGCATCCGAACATCGTCCGCTGCCTGTCGGTGGCGGTTTTCCTGCTGCTGTGGGAATACTTCGGACGCAAGATCGACCCGCTGTTCCTGGCGCCGCCCAGCCGCATCTTCGCGGCGGCCGTCGAGCTCACCAACAGCGGCGAACTGGGCCGCGCCCTGATGGCGACCCTGTATCCCTTCGTCATCGGCATGGCCATCAGCGTGGTGGCGGGCGTGATACTGGGCATCGCCATGGCGCAGTCGCGGCTGTTCGAATACATCATCGATCCCTTCGTCAACGCCTTCTACGCCATCCCGCGTATCGCCCTGGTGCCGCTGATCATGCTGTGGGCGGGCCTGGACACCACCGGCAAGATCGTGATCCTGGTGTCCAACGCGATTTTCCCGGTGATCATCAACACCTATGCCGGGATCCGCGACGTGCGCGGCTCCATACTGGAAGTGGGCAAGGCCTACGGCGCCACGCGGCCGCAGATCTTCTTCAAGATCCTGCTGCCGTCGGCCGTGCCCTTCATCATGACCGGCATCCGCCTGACCGTGGGCCAGGCCATCATCGGCATCATCGTCGCCGAGTTCCTGACCGCGCAGACGGGCCTGGGCGGCATGATCGTCTACTACGCCAACCTGTTCGCCACCGCCAAGCTGTTCGTGCCCATCATCGTCATCGGTGTGCTGGGCGTCGCGCTGACCGAGCTGGTGCAGTTGATCGAGCGGCGCTTCTCGCGCTGGCGCAAGCTGGAGCAGGACCGTGGGTAGCGGCGGCGACGGCCAGGCGGCGCGCGGCGCGCCGCGCCGCATCGCCCTGATCGGCTTCGGCGCGATGGGCGGGCACGTCCACCGCGCCCTGGCGGACGACGACCGCCTGCGCATCACCGACGTGATCGTGCCGCCCGAACTGGTCGATGCAACGCAGGCCAGGCTGCAAGGCCAGGCGCGCGTCGTCGGCAAGGTCGGCGACATCGATACGCCGCTGGATTTCGCGCTGGAATGCGCGGGGCACCAGGCCGTTACCGGCACCGTCCCGCAGTTCCTGACGCGCGGCGTGGACGTCATCGTCGCCTCGGTGGGCGCGCTCAGCCAGGACGGCCTGGTCGAAGCGCTGGAAGCGGCGGCCCTGCAAGGCGGGGCGCAATTGACGCTGGTGCCCGGCGCGGTGGCCGGCATCGACGCCCTGGCGGCGGCGCGCCAGCAGGGCCTGGAATCCGTGGAATACATCGGCCGCAAGGCGCCCGCGGGCTGGCGCGGCACGGCGGCGGAACAGAAGCTGGATCTGGACGCGCTGGCCGAGCCCACGGTGTTCTTCGAAGGCACGGCGCGCGAAGCCGCGGCGCTTTATCCCAAGAACGCCAACGTGGCCGCCATGGTCGGCCTGGCCGGCATCGGCCTGGACCGTACGCGCGTGACGCTGGTGGCCGATCCCTCCGCGCAGCGCAACAACCATCGCATCATCGCGCGGGGCGAGTTCGGCGACCTCGACATCCAGACGGCCGGCGTCACGCTGCCGGACAATCCCAAGACCTCGATGCTGGCGGCGCTGTCCATCGTGCGCGCCGTCCGCAACCGAGTGGCCGGCGTGGTGATCTGAGCAGGTGTATGCCGTTCAGGCCGTCGCGGCCTGGGCGGCGCCGCCACCCGCCGCATCGGCGGCGTCGGGCCGCAGATAACGCAGCACCATCTCGGCGGCGTGATCCAGGCGCTGCTTGATACGCTGCGCCGTCATCAAGCGCTGGCCGAAGATGGCCTCGAAGGTGTAGCGGTTGCTGACGTAGTGCGCGGTCAGCGACGTGATGGAGATATACAGGTCGACCGCGTCGATGTTTTCGCGGAACAGGCCTTCGTGCTGGCCGCGCTGCAGCAGGTCGCGTATGGTGTCCAGCAGCGGGTTGTACATCTCGCGGATCGCCGCGGACGTGACGATGTGCTTGCCCTGGTTCAGGTTTTCGCTGGAGAGGATGCGCTGGAACTCCGGAAAGCGCACCCACACCTGCCCCGTGAACACGACCAGCCGCCGCATGCCGTTGACCGGGTCCATGCCGCGGATCTGCAGGTCCTTCTGGTGCGAACGTATGGAATCGTAGGTGTATTCCAGCACCGCGGTGAACAGGTCGTCCTTGTTGCCGAAGTGGTGGTACAGGACGTTCTTGTTGATGCCGGCGCGCAGCGCGATCTCGTCGACCCGGCCGCCGTCGTAGCCTTTGCTGGAAAACTCCGCCAGCGCGGCCTGGATGATGGTTTCTCGCGTCTTGCGCGAGCTTTCACGGCGCACCACCGGCCGCGTCTTGTCGCGCGGCGGGCGTGCCTCGGTCGGTGCGTCTTGGGAGCTCATGTCGGCGTCGTGGTGATCTTGTTCGGTGGCCTGGCGGCATGGGATTGCTTACGACTCCCATGTGCCCGACGGGTGGCTCACGCAGGGCCTGCACGGACCTTGGGATAGCGCGATCGTGCGGCCAGACGGGCGGCGTCGATGCGGGCATCGACGTGCCGCCATTCTAGACGAGAATGCGGTCCGGCCCGCCCCGGTCAGGACAGGTGGGCAGAGTCCAGGTGGGCCGAACGGCGCTTGAACAGCTCGTCGTCGGCATAGCCCATGGTCTCCGGGCGGGCGCGGCCCAGCATGACCTGGAAGTACACCGGCTCCAGGCTGCGGTTCTCGTAGCCGTGGATGACGCCGGGAGGACACGCGATGCATTCCCACGGTCCCAGGCGCGTCCAGCGCGGTTCGCCGCCCTCTTCCTGGATGAAGACATCCAGGAACCCCTGCAGCACGAAGAACACTTCCTCGACCTCGTGGGTATGGGCGGCGTTGCCCTGCCCCGGGTTGACGAACATGATGCTGAGCGTGAAGCCGCGCGCCGGGATCACGGTGGTATCGCCGACCTTGCCCGACCCGCCCGCGCCGATGAAGCGATGCTGGGCGCGCTTGTAGCCTTCGATCTTGGCGTCTTCGAACGCATTCCAATCCGGCACGCGGTTGGAGAAGCGGGCGATGTACTTCTGCTCGATTTCCTCGAGCGTGGCGTTGGCCAGTTCGGGGGGCCGCGGATGACGGGCGATTGCCATTACTTGGACTCCATGGTCGGTTTTTTCCTGGCCGCGGGGGCGGCTCCGGCATGGTGACCAGATTAAATAAAATTGACCAGATAGTCAATTTCATACGATCAAAGTAGGCTGCGAGCAGCCCTGTTTTCCGGGCTAATGCGGGATATCCCCTAGGAACCCGATGCGAGCGGCATGTCGTTGCGGCGATATTGGTCGACACAAAGATAGACTATCTGGACAGGAAACTCGCCCGGGCTTGATATAAAGCAAAGCGGCCAGCGCTGAGGCTGGCCGCTTTGCTGGCGAACGACGGTGGCGCCTGGCGGCGCCAGAGGCGCTCAGGGGTACAGGCCGCGCACCTGGCGCGCCTGCAGGATGCGCGTGCACGCCACGATGAAGGCGGCGGTGCGCAGTGTCACCTTGTGCTCGCGCGCGACCTGCGACACGGCGGCGTAGGCGTCGCGCATGATGCGCTCCAGGCGGTGATTGATTTCGTCTTCCGTCCAGAAGAAACTGGAGAAATCCTGCACCCACTCGAAATAGCTGACCGTCACGCCACCGGCGTTGGCCACGACGTCGGGCACGACCAGGATGCCCTTGTCGAACAGGATGTCGTCCGCGTCCGGCGTGGTCGGGCCATTGGCGCCTTCCACCACCACCTTGGCATTGATTCCCGCAGCGTTCGCGCCATTGATCTGCCCTTCCAGGGCGGCGGGAATCAGGAATTCGGTTTCCAGCTTCCAGAAGTCCGCCGGATCCAGGGCCTGGGCTTTCTCGTAGCCACCCACGCCGCCATTCTGCGAGACGTGCACCAGCAGTTCCGGCACATCCAGGCCGAACTCGTTATAGATGGTGCCGGTGTGGTCCTGCACTGCGATGATCTTGGCACCGACGCCGTGGAACAGGCGCGCCGCCGTGCCGCCCACATTGCCGAAACCCTGGATGATCACCCGCGCGCCGTTGACGTCGAAGCCCAGGTCGCGCGCCGCTTCGCAGGCGACCACGAACACGCCGCGCCCGGTGGCTTCCACGCGGCCCAGGCTGCCGCCCAGGGCCACGGGCTTGCCGGTGACCACGCCGGTGGCCGTCGAGCCCTCGTTCATGGAATAGGTGTCCATCATCCACGCCATGATCTGGGCGTTGGTATTCACGTCGGGCGCGGGAATATCCTTGGACGGCCCGATGATGACGCCGATTTCGCTGGTGTAGCGCCGGGTGATGCGTTCCAGCTCGGCCTGGGACAGGCCGCGCGGGTCGACCCGTATCCCGCCCTTGGCGCCGCCGTAAGGCAGGTTGACCGCCGCGTTCTTGATGGACATCCAGGCCGCCAGGGCCATGACTTCCGACAGGGTGACGTCCTGGTGGAAGCGCACGCCCCCCTTGCCCGGCCCACGCGAGGTGTTGTGCTGGACGCGATACCCCTCGAAATGCGCGATGCGGCCGTTGTCCAGCTCAACCGGTACGTCGACGATGAGCGCGCGCTTGGGACGCTTCAGGGTCTCGACCCAACGGCCCAGCGCCCCAAGATAGGGCGTGACCCGGTCCACCTGTTGCAGATAGATACCCCAGGGGCCGAGGTCTTCGGGATTCAGGTACGACGGCAAAGCATGGGTAGGCGTTTGTTGCATTCGAACTGCTCCTCACGTGTGGTCGCGCCCATTGTAGTCGCAACACAGATCGCCGTCCCCGTTAAATCGATAAACGAACATAAAGGGGACGCATAGGAACGTTTCCTAAAAACAACGTAATTTCAACGCGCGGCGGCCGCGATACCTCCGATCACATGCCCAGATACGCTTGCCGCACCTCGTCGGAAGCGGCCAGCTCGGCCGCTTCGCCCGACAGCGCGACGGCGCCGCTTTGCATCACATACGCCCGCGTCGCCACGTCCAGTGCCGCATTCATGTTCTGTTCAACCAGCAGCACCGACAGGCCTTCCTGCTTGTTCAGCGCGGCCAGCGCGTCGAACACCTGCTCGACCAGCAAGGGCGAGAGGCCGAGGCTGGGTTCGTCGACGAGCAGCAGACGCGGCCCGCTCATCAGCGCGCGGCCGATGGCCAGCATCTGGCGTTCGCCTCCGGACATGGTGCCGGCCAGCTGCGTGCGGCGCTCCTTCAGCCGCGGGAACACTTCATAGACGTGCTCCAGCCGCTGCCGGTAGACCGCGTCGCTGGGAACCGTGTAGGCGCCCAGCCGCAGATTCTGTTCGACAGGCTGGCGGGCGAAGACCCGCGCGCCTTCCGGAATCAGCGCGATGCCGCGCTTGACCAGTTTTTCCGGGGGCGTGCCGGTGATGTCCTGGCCCTCGAAGTACACCCGTCCGGATGCCGGACGCACGGTGCCGACGATGGCCGCCAGCGTGCTGGATTTGCCGGCACCGTTGGCGCCGAGCAGTGCCGTGATCTCGCCCGGGCGCACCTCCAGCGAGATCCCGCGCACCGCCTGCACGCCGCCGTAGGCCACGTGCAGGTCCTCTACCTTGAGCATCGCGTCAGGCACGGTGCTTTCTCCCCAGATAAGCCTCGATCACCGCCGGATCGCGGACGATGTCCTGCGGCGCGCCTTCCGCGATGGTCTGGCCGAAGTTCAGCACCAGGACGCGCTGCGCCAGGCGCATGACGACTTCCAGCACGTGCTCGACGATGATCAGCGTGACGCCGGCGCCATGGATGCGGCGCAGGATTTCGCTGAGCGCGATGGCCTCGGTGGGATTCAGGCCCCCCGCCACCTCGTCCAGCAGCATCATGCGCGGTTCGGTGGCCAGCGCGCGCGCCAGCTCCACCCGCTTCTGGCCCGCCACGTTCAGGCCGGCCGCCTTGACGTCGGCGCGGTCGGCCAGGCCGACCAGCTCCAGCACTTTCTGCGCGGCCTCGCGCGCGTCGTTCAGGCGCGGATGCCGCAGCAGCGCGCCCACCATGGTGTTCTCCAGCACCGTCATCTGGCCGAAGTTGCGCGGGATCTGGTACGTGCGCACCAGCCCCATCGCGGCCACCTGCTCGGGCTTGCGGCCCAGCATGGACTGCCCATTGAAGGTCACCGTGCCGGAGGTCGGCGCGTGATGCCCGACAAGGCCATTGAACAGCGTACTCTTGCCGGCACCGTTGGGACCGATGATGGCGACGATCTCGCCCGCCTGCACGTCCAGGCTGATGTCCTTGTTGGCGACCAGCCCGCCGAAGCGTTTGGTCAGTTGTTTGACTTCAAGCAGAGCCACGGCGCCCCCTCAAGGTGATCAGGCCGCCAGGCAGGAACATGGTCACCAGCAGTATGGCCAAACCGAATACCAGCAGGTCCAGCCCAAGGCCGGAACTGCCCCACATCACACGCGTACCTTCGGACAGCGGCAGCAGCACGGCGGCCCCTATCCACGGCCCCACCAGCGTGCCGACGCCGCCCAGGATGGCCACCAGCACGACCTGCACCGACATGGTCAGGCTGAAGGTCGACTCCGGATCGATGAAACCGACATACATGGCGAAGAACCCGCCCCAGGCGCCGGTGACGGCGGCCGACAGCACGAAGGCCAGCATCTTGTAGCGATCGGCCGGTACGCCCAGGCTGCGCGAGGCGGCTTCGTCGCCATTGATGGCGCGCCAGTAGAAGCCGGTGCGCGAGTGCACGAGGAAATAGGTCAGCAGGAAGGTCAGCAGCGCCAGCGCCACCGCGATCCAGTAATACGGCGTCTTGGTGCGGAACAGCAGCATGAGCGGCGAATCGCCGATAGGCGCTTCCACACCGACCGCGCCGCCCGCCCAGTCCCAGTTGATCATCAGCAGCAGGCCGATCTGCAGCAACGCGATCGTCGCCATGGCGAAGTAGTGGCCCGACAAGCGCAGCGTCGGGCCGCCGACCAGCCAGGCCAGGATGGCCGAGACCAGCGCGCCCGCCGGTATGCCCAGCAGCGGCGTCACTTTCATGTGATGCAGCAGCAGGATGGTGGTGTAGGCCCCGACGCCGACGAACACCCCGTGGCCGAAGGAGATCCGGCCCAGGAATCCGCCGACCAGGTTCCAGGCCGCCCCCAGCGCGCCGAACATCAACACCAGCAGCAGCACCTGGATGGTGAACTGGTCCTTGATGAACAGCGGCGCCAGCGCGAACAGCAGCGCCACCACGAAAGCGGCCACCAGCGGCGCGCGGGAATGCTTCGCCTTGGCAGGCATCGCCGCGGTCATATCCAATTGTTTTACGGGATTCATATCACCACCGCCCGAACAGGCCGCGCGGCCGGTACCAGAGAACCAGAATGAACAGGATGAACACCGACACCGTCTTCAACGCGGGCGCCACGAAGTAGCCCGTCATCGCCTCGATGATGCCGATCAGGATGCCCGCGATGAAGGCGCCCGGCAGCGAGCCGAAGCCACCCATGCAGACCGCGACGAAGGCCAGCAGGCCGAACACCGTGCCCACCGAAGGGAATACGTAGAAGAAGGTCGTCAGCAGCGCGCCGGCCAGGCCGACCGCGGCGCTGCCCAGCATCCAGACCTGGGCGTTGACGCGGTCCGGCGAAATGCCGACCAGCGCCGCGACCTCGCGGTCTTCCGCCACCGCCTGCAGGGCGTGGCCCCAGCGCGTGCGGTAGACCAGCACGAACAGCGCGATCACCACCAGCAACGCGACCAGGCCCGTCACCACCTGCGGCCGTCCGATCGAGATCCCGGCCAGGGTCACGCTGCCGGACACCATCGTGTCGGGCAGGTTGCGGTAGTCCGGCGTGAAGGCGATGAACGCCAGCTGGCGCAGCACCAGGCCCAGCCCGAAGGTGGCCAGGATGATGGCCATCGGCGGCCCCTTCTGCAAGCGCTTGATGATCAGCGCGTAGGTCAGGAAGCCGACGAAACCCAGCAATATGGCGACCAGCGGCGCCGACAGCGTCGGGTCCACGTGGCCCAGCGTAAAGAACCAGTAGGCGGCGTACATGGCCAGCATCAGGAATTCGCCATGGGCGAAATTGATGACGTCCGTGATACCCCAGATCAGCGCCAGGCCCACGGCCACGGCGGCATAGATCAGGCCGTTGAACAGCCCGGCGTAAAGCGCTTCAAACATGCGGGACTCCTGCGGCGGGCCCCAGCGGACCCGCCGCGTCTTGCGTTGCGCCAGCGTGCCGGCCGATTACTTCCAGGTGAAGGGAAGCGCGGGCAGCGACTTGTCGGCGTTGAAGTTGGCTGGCCACACGGTCTGGTAGCCAGGGCCCTTCATCTGCAGGATCAGGCCGGCGCCCTTGCTGTTCTGGCCCTTGTCGTCGAACTTCACGCCGGACCACGGCATGGCGATCTGGTTGCCGTTCAGGTCGGTGGCGGCCAGCGCCTTGCGGATGGCTTCAGGATCGGTGGAACCGGCGCGGTTGATGGCGTCGGCCAACACCAGCACGCCCTGCATGGAACGGGCGTTGTTGCCGTTCAATTCCTTGCCGGTCTTGGCCTTGTACAGCTCGTTGACCTTCTTCAGGATCGGCAGCGTGGCGGCGATGTCGTTGCTCCACACGTCGCGCGTCAGCACGCCCTGCACTTGCGAACCGACTTCCTGCACGAAGCGCGAATCGATGAAGCCCGCGTCGTTGGCCAGGAAGATGGGCGGCGCGTACTTGGCTTCACGCATGGTGCGCACGAACAGCATGGCGTCGGACGTGTAGCTGGCGAAGATCGCCACGTCGGGCTTGGCATTGGCCAGCTTCTGCACTTCGGACGTCACGGAGGCCGAACCCGCCGTGTAGGCGATGTTGGCGACGATGTCGCGCTTGTACTGCTTGGCGAACTTTTCCAGGGCCTTGTAGGTGTTGACGCCGAAGTCGGTGTTTTCATACACCACCGCGATGCGCTTGGTCGGCTGGTCCTTGATGCCGTCCAGGAACTGCATCATGTTTTCGATGAAGGTGTCGTCGGTGGGCGACGTGCGGAAGAACCACTTGTAGCCGCGCTCGGTCAGGTCCGGGCTGCTGGACTCGCCGTTCAGGTACGGAATGCCGGCCTGCTCGGCGACACGGCTGGCGGTCTTGGTCACGGCGGACTGATAGGCGCCCGTCAGCGCCACGACCTTTTCCTGCTGGATCAGGCGCTGCGCATCGGCCAGGCCGACTTCCGGCTTGCCCTGGGAATCGCCGAACACGACTTCGATCTTGGCGCCGCCCAGCTTGGGGAGGCCCGCGCCTTCCGCCAGGGGCAGGCCCTTGAGTTCGGGATGCGGGTTGTTGATGATGTCGACGGCCAGCTCGATGGCCGCCTTGATTTCCGCGCCGGTGGACGCCAGCGCGCCGCTGAGCGGATAGATCGCGCCGATGCGCACGGTCTTTTCCTGTGCGGCGGCGGGCTGCCCGAACGTCAGCGCGAGACACGCGGCGGCGCTCGCGATCAGCTTGAATTTCATTGTTTGCTCCTGAGGATCTGACAACTTCAAAAAAGGGGAAACTGCCGACAGCAAGCTTATCCGCTGCGTCGCCGCAAAGCCGCCCGAACAAACCCTGACAGAATCGGTAACGAGTGCCGGGATGCCGGACGATCGCGGGATCGAACGGTGTGCCCGCCCGCGCCGCTCGGATGGCGTGGCGCGGGGCGCGCATTTTCAAAAAAGGTTGCGGCGCGTGCGGCGATCGCCGTCACGCGTGTGGGATCACAAGGCCGCGACGCGGCTGTTGATGAGATCGGTCACCAGCATATGGCCGGGGGCATGGGTGATGCAGAATTCCGGCTTGACCGCGGCCACGACCGACTGCGGCGTGACGCCGCAGGCCCAGAACACCGGCACCTCGCCCGGGCGGATATCCACGGCATCGCCGTAATCGGGCTTGTTGATGTCGGCGATGCCGATGGCGGCCGGGTCGCCGAAATGCACCGGCGCGCCGTGCACGGACGGGAAGCGCGAGGTGACCTGGATGGCACGGATGGCGTCGGCCGGCTTGAGCGGCCGCATCGATACCACCAGCGGTCCCGAGAAACGGCCGGCGGCGGCCGTCGGCACGTTGGTTCGGTACATGGGCACGTTGCGGCCCTGTTCGATGTGGCGCACCGGCAGGCCGTTGTCCAGCATGGCTTCCTCGAACGAGAAGGAGCAGCCGATCAGGAAGGACACGAGGTCGTCGCGCCAGACGTGGCGCACGTCCAGCGGCTCTTCGACGAGCACGCCGTCCTTCCAGACGCGGTAGCGCGGGATATCGGTGCGGATGTCGATGTCGACGCCCAGCTCCGGCAAGGACGGATCGCCCGGCTCGGAGACCGCCAGGATGGGGCACGGCTTGGGATTGCGCAGGCAGAAGCGCAGGAATTCGTCGGCCAGCGCCTTGGGCAGGATGGCCAGGTTGGCCTGGACATGCCCTGGCGCCACGTTGGCGGTCGGGCTCGTCGTCGCGCCGGAGCGCGCGTCCAGCCTTGCCTGATAAGGCGCCGACGGCGCGGTGGCGCCGGATTGTTGCGGAAGAGCGGACATCTCGATTCCCCGTGTGAATCATGCGTTTTTATCTGATGGCGCATTGCACCGTACCGCCCGTCGCACTGTCCAATCACATGTTCCGATGAACCGCGATCACAATTTCTTATCAGGGGACGTCGAAGCCCTGTTTTTACGGGGAAAAACGGCTCTGACGGCCTCGCGTCATTTTGCGGCTTTGGCCGCCCGACGCCGGGTAATCCCTAGGCCCGGCACGGGCATCGGCGCCGGGTCGAGGGTGAGCGAGCCGCCACCCGCGCGGGCGGCATCCTCGCGCGCGATGTACTGGGCGGCCTGCGCCACGGTCCGGGCGACGTGGCTGTCGGGACCCTGCATCCAGCAGGCGGTGTAATTCAGCGGCGGCAGTTCGGGGGCCTGCACGTCCAGTATCTGCAGCAGGCCCTGGGCCAGCTCGCGGCCCAGGATGACCGGGGCGATGACGGCGGTGCCGATGCCGTCCAGCGTCATGCGCACGATCACGCTCAGCGCGGAGCTGCCGTACATGCGGGGCGATTGGACCCCGCCTTCGATGAGGATGCGCCGCACCGCCCGGTGGGGGTCGGTGTTGGAGGTGTAGGTGATCACGGGCCAGCGGCCCAGGCGCTTGAGCGAGATCGGCGGACGCCCCAGTTTCAGCTGCGGGCTGGCGATCCATGCCAGCGGATAGCGGCATAGATGGATGTTTTCGACGCGCGGTTCGTCCATGGGGCCCAGCAGGAAGGCCAGGTCGATCTGGTGCGAGGACAATTGCGTGCGCAAGGCGGTGCTGGTGTCCACCTGGATTTCGACCATCAGGGCGGGATAGGCCTCGTGCATGTATTCCATCAGGCTGGGCAGCCAGGTGTGCACGATGCTTTCCGACACGCCCAGGCGCAGCGTGCCGCTCATCACATTCTGCGCCGCCGCCGCGCGCTGCATGTCGGCGCGCATCTGCAGCATGCGCTCCGCATGCGAGAGCAGTTCATAGCCCTTGGCGGTCAGCGTGATGCCGCGCGAGTCGCGCTCGAACAGGCGCACGCCCAGGCCGGATTCCAGCGACGCAATGCGCTGCGAAATCGCCGGCTGGGTAGCGTTCAGCTTCTCCGCGGCCGCGCGGAAGCCGCCCAGGCGGGCGACCCAGAAGAAGGTTTCTATGTTGCGCAGGTCGATCATGAACGGCGGGCGAGGCGAGCCATCAGGAAAATTGATCGCCGTGAGCGTATCATGGCGGCCGGCCAGGTGCGGCCGGCCAGGCGCGGCCGGCCAGGCGCGGCCGGCCAGGCGCCGCAAGCCCGGCGCAGGCGACGAGGCGCGGCGCGGCCGGCGCGTACCACCGCCTGAGGCGCCCGCCGAGGCGCATCGTGGCTCAGCAAGAGGAGGATGGAGGCTTATGTCGTCACGGGTGCAAGACGCCCACGCCCGCCCGCCGACGCGCGTGGCGGCGCCGCTGCCCGTGTCCGCGCACCCAGTGCTGGGCATCGCGCTGCTGCTGCTTTCCATGTGCGTCCTGTCCACCCTGGACGCCAGCGGCAAGTGGGTCATGGCCGCGGGCGTGCCCATGCTGCTGCTGTCGTGGGTCCGTTACGCCGCGCACCTGGTGGTCGCCCTGGCGCTGATCGTGCCCGCCCGTGGATGGCGCATCCTGGCCAGCCGCCGCCCGCGCGAGCAGATGCTGCGCGGCGGCGCCATGCTCTGCGCCACCCTGTTCTTCTTCACGTCCCTGAGCCACCTGCCGCAGGCCGAGGCGACGGCCATCAATTTCCTGGCGCCCCTGATCGTGCTCCTGCTGGCGCCCTGGGTACTGCGCGAACCGCCGCGCCTCTCGCGCTGGGTGGCGGCCGGCGTCGCCTTCCTGGGCGTGATCATCGTGATCCGGCCGGGGGGCGGACTCGATCCCGCCGGCACGATGTTCGGCCTGGCCGGCGCGCTCTGTTTTTCGGTGCAATACATCGCCAGCCGACGCGTCGCCGCCGACGACCCGTTGACGTCGATCATATGGAGCGGCGGCGTGGGCACGGTGGTGCTGTCCTTCGCCCTGCCCTATGCCATACCCGCCGGGCTGCCCGCGTTGCGGGAGCTGGACCCGCTGCACTGGTTCGTGCTCGCGTCCACGGGCGTCACCGGCTGCGTGGGACACCTGCTGCAGATCGCCGCCTACCGCAAGGCCGCGGCATCCACGCTTGCGCCTTTTTCCTACCTGCAGATCGTCAGTTCCACCGCGACAGGCTGGCTGATCTGGGGTCAGTTTCCCGATGCGCTGACCTGGCTGGGCATCGCCATCATCTGCGGCAGCGGCATCACGATAGGCGTGCTCGAATGGCGCCGCGCACGGCTGGCGGCGGGAACCAGCTTGCGCTGAGCGGTTTGCTCCGTTTGCGGTAGCAGCCCGCCCCAGCCCATCCGGCGGCTGGCCGCGCGCCTATACTGGCCGAAAAAATCTACCGGCCCAAGCATCTGCCGGCCGAAGGATTGAATGCGGGCGGCGGCATGCCCGGGCAGCTTGTCCCAGGCGCGCACGAGCCCCGGCCCAGGTACGGAGGAGCACACCATGACGCGCAAATACATCGATTGCCGCGAGTTCCCCAGCGACAGCCATTGCACCGTCGCGCTATCGGCCGATAGCGATGACGAACTGCTGGAAGCTGCCGTACAACACGCCTGCGCGGTTCACCACCACTCGGATACGCCCGAGCTGCGCACGCAGATCCGCACCCTTTTCCACGAGGGTACGCCGCCGGTCGAATCGCCGCCGCGGGCCTGAGAAACAGCGCCCGGAACCGCCGGGCGCGCGCAACGCGGCCCGGCCGGCGTGACCGCGTTGCCCCCAATCGGCGCCCGGCCGCTCCTTGCCCGCGCGCCCCGCCGGCAACGCGCGCGGGGCATACCCATGCCCCGTCGAAGGGGGTATTCATGTTCACACTGTCCAGCACCGCCTTGGACGACCTCAAGGCCAACACACGCGGCCGTGTCGTTCTTCCCACGGATCCCGACTACGACGAAGTACGCAAGGTGTGGAATGCGATGATCGACCGGCGTCCGGCCGCCATCGTGCGTTGCGCCGGCGTCGCCGACATCCGCCGCGCGATCCTGTTCGCACGCGAACACGGCGTGCCGCTGACGATACGCGGCGCCGGCCACAACATTGCCGGCAGCGCGATCTGCGACGATGGCCTCATGATGGACCTGTCGCCGATGCGCGCCATCCGTATCGACCCCGCCGCGCAGCACGCGTGGGTCGAACCGGGCGCCACGCTGGCCGACTTCGACCACGAAGCGCAGGCCTTCGGCCTGGCGACGCCGGTGGGCATCAATTCGACCACCGGCATTGCCGGCCTGACCCTGGGCGGCGGATTCGGCTGGCTGAGCCGCCGCTATGGCATGACGATAGACAACCTGCGCGCCGCGGACGTGCTCACTGCCGATGGCGAGCTCATCCGGGCCAGTCCCAACACGCATGAAGACCTGTTCTGGGCCATCCGCGGCGGCGGCGGCAATTTCGGCGCGGTGTCGATGTTCGAATTCCAGCTGCACGCCGTGGGGCCGCAGATCTACGGTGGCCTGGTCGTTTTCCCGATGGCGCAGGCGCGCGAGGCGCTGCGGGCGTATCGCGCCGCCGCGCAATCCATGCCGGAAGAATTGACCGTGTGGGCGGTGCTGCGCAAGGCGCCGCCCTTGCCCTTCCTGCCGACGGAAACGCACGGCCAGCCGGTCATCGTCTTCGCGGTCTGCTATAGCGGGCCCGTGCAGAACGGCGAGCTGGTGACGGAGGCCGTGCGACAGTTCGGCACGGCGTATGGCGAGCATCTGGGCGCCATGCCCTATACCGCCTGGCAGAAGGCTTTCGACCCACTGTTGACGCCGGGCGCGCGCAACTACTGGAAGTCGCATGACTTCGACGAACTGTCGGACGACCTGTTCGACACGCTGATCGATTCGGCATCGCGGCTGCCTTCTCCGCAATGCGAAATCTTCCTGGGCCAGCTGGGCGGCCATGCCGGCCGCATACCGCCTGACGCCATGGCCTATCCGAACCGCAACGCACGGTTCATCGTCAACGTGCATTCGCGCTGGGAGAGCCCGACGGACGACGCAGCCTGCATAGGCTGGGCACGCGAGTTCTTCGACGCGGCGGCGCCCTTCGCGCTGGGCAGCGTATACGTGAATTTCATGACGGAAGAAGAATCCACGCGCATCAGCGCCGCCTACGGACCCAACTACACCCGGCTGCGCGCGATCAAGGGCCGCTACGATCCGCACAATCTGTTCCGGCATAACCAGAACATCGCCCCCGTCACGCGGACGTGACCACCTTTCCCGCCGCCAGGACCAGCTGACGTTCGCAGCGGGCCGCGAGCCCGGGGTCGTGCGTCACGAGCACCAGCGTGGCGCCGTGTTCGCGGTGCAATTCGAAGATCAGGTCTATCACGCGTTCGCCGGTGGCCGCGTCCAGGCTGCCGGTGGGCTCGTCGGCGAACAACAGGTCTGGCCGGACCACGAAGGCGCGTGCCAGGGACACCCGCTGCTGCTCGCCGCCCGATAGCGTCCTGGGATAGTGATGCAGGCGGTCGCCCAGGCCGACGCGCTCCAGCATGGCGCGCGCCGCCTCGCGCGCCGGCTGGCCCGCCAGTTCCAGCGGCAACATGACGTTTTCCAGTGCCGTCAGGTTCGGCAGCAGCTGGAAGGACTGGAATACGAAGCCCACATGATTGGCGCGCAGCCGCGCGCGTCCGTCCTCATCCAGGGCGAACAGATCGCGGCCGGCCAACGTGACCGATCCGCTGCTGGGAACATCCAGGCCGGCCAGCAGTCCCAACAGGGTCGATTTACCCGAACCGGAACTGCCCGTAATCGCCAGGGCCGTCCCGGCCGGGACCGTAAAATCGATACCATCCAGTATGGCCAGCGTGCCGCCCGCGTCGGCGACCTGCTTGCCCAATCCCCGCACCTCTATCGCATTACCCGTATCCATGCGCCCGCTCATCCGTTTGTTGTTCGCGACCATCCTGTCCCTGCTGGCGGCCAGTGCCCACGCTCAGACCGCCGCAAACCCCGCTGGTTCCAATAATGGCACCGGCGAGCATAAGACCATACTCGTGGTGGGTGACAGTCTATCCGCCGAGTATGGCATCGCGCGGGGCACGGGATGGGTGCCGCTGCTGGGGCGCCGCCTGGCCCAGGAATATCCCGGCTGGTCGGTGGCCAATGCCAGCATCAGCGGCGATACCACCAGCGGCGGCCTGACACGCCTGCCCGCCTTGCTGAAGCAGCGTCCGGCGATCGTGATCCTGGAGCTGGGCTCCAACGACGCCCTGCGCGGCCTGCCGCTGGCCATGACCGAGCAGAACCTGACGGCGATGGCGCGGCAGGCCAGTCAGGCGGGCGCGAAGGTATTGCTGGTGGGCATGCAGATACCGCCCAACTACGGCCGCGCCTACGCGGATCAGTTTCGTGAACTGTTCGTCAAGGTGGCGGCGGCGGAAAACGCCGGCCTGGTGCCTTTCCTGATGGATGGCATCGCCACCGATCGCGAGATGTTCCAGCCGGACGGTATACACCCCAACGAACAAGGGCAGCCGCGCCTACTGGAGAACGTATGGGGTGGGCTGGAACCGATGTTGAAGTAATCGGGATTGCCATCGGGACGGCGATCCCGACGATGGTCGGGGCGGCGGGCCTGGATCCCGCCGCGCCCGGCGATCAGCCCGTCTGCTGCTCGGTGTCGCCGCCCTGCAGGACGCGCTGCGCCTCGGGCGCGATTTCCACCTTGTATTGCTGACGCAGCATTTTCAGCACGGCTTCGTTCTCAGCCTGGCCCCAGGCGCCCGACAGTTGCTGCTTCAGGCTGGCCAGGGCGTCCGCGTCGGTCTTGCCGGGCTCCACCTTGTCGATGCGCGCGACCACGTAGTCATCGCCATCGCGCGCGCCGGCGTAGGAAGGCAACGGCGTGGCCGGCGCCCGCATGACGGCGTCCAGCACCGGGCGCGCCATGTTCTGCGTATTCTGCCGCGACACATCCACCGCATTGCCGAAGCCGTCGGCCGGGGCCGCGGGATTCTTGCGCAGGGCTTCCAGCGCCTGCTGGCCCGCCTTGGCGGCGGCGTCCGAGGCGCGCGTTTCGACCAGGCGCTGGCGGATCTTGTCCTTCAACTGATCCAGCGGCGGCACGTGGGCCGGCGTATTGGCGGCGACCCGGACCACCACCATGGTGTCGGAGGAAAGCTCGATCACACCGGAATTCTGCTTGTCGCGCAGGACCTCGGGGCTGAACAGCGCCTGGCGCACGCGCGGGTTGTCCAGCAGGGCCGAATCGGGGCTGGCCGAAGCCGCGCCCGCGCCAGCCTGGTCCTGCGGCAGCAGGCCGGTGCGGGTGATGCCCCCCGCCTGGCGTATCTTCAGGCCGAGCGCGTCGGCGGCCGGCTGCAGGCTGTCGCGCTGGTCATAGACCAGGGACGTCAGCTTGGTGGCCATATCCGAAAAACGCGACGCGGCGATCTGCTTGCGGATTTCTTCGGTGATCTGGTCGCGGACTTCCGCCAGCGGCTTGGTCTGCGCCGGCTGCAGGTCGGTCAGCTGCACGACGTGCAGGCCGAACGGGCTTTCGATCACACTGGACACCTGCCCCTTCCGCAAGCCGTCGATGGCCTTCTGCAGCGACGGCGTGAGCATGCCCGGGCCGATCCAGCCCAGGTCGCCGCCCTTGCTGGCGGAACCGGCGTCCTCGGAATACTTCTTGGCCAGGTCGGCGAAGGCGCCGGGATTGGCGGCGGCCTGCCTGGCGATGTCGTCGGCCTTGGCGCGCGCGGCCTTGCGCTGCGCGTCGCTGGCGTCGGCCGCCAGCTTGATCATGATGTGGCTGGCGCGGCGGCGTTCGGGCTGGCCGAAGCGGCTCTTGTTCTGCTCGTAGTACTTGGCGATGTCGTCATCGCTGACCTTGATGCCGGCGCTGGCGGCGGCTTCATCCAGCACCACGTACTGGGCCTGGACCTGGTCCGGCACCTGGTACTGCTGCTTGTTGTCGTCGTACCACTTCTGCATATCGGCGTCGCTGACCTGGACCTGGCCCTTGTAGTCGGCCGCGGCGAAGCGGCGCGTCGCCACGTGGCGGGTCTCGGTCAAGGCATGGTCGATGGAGGCGGCCACCTCGGCCGGCAGGCGGGCCGACTGCGCGATCGGATCCAGCACCCGTCCCACGGCCAGGTCGCGCCGCAGGCCGGCTTCGAAGGCGGCGGGCGTCAGGCCTTGCGCGGCCAGCGCGGCGCGGTAGCGTTCCGGGGAGAACTTGCCGTTGTCCTGCACGGCGGGATTCGACGCGATCGTATTGCGCAGGGTCTCGTCCGATACGGAGAACCGGTTGTCGGCGGCCGCGGCGGCCAGCAGGCGCTGGTTGATCAGCTGATCCAGCAGCCGTTCACGCATGGCCGGCGTGTCGAACAGCGCGGGGTCGAATTGCGCGCCCATCATCTGCCGGTACTGGTCCAGCTGGTCGCGCCGGGCCTGGTCGTATTCGCGTTGGGTGATGGGCTTGCCGTTCACCGTCGCCATCTTGGGCTCTTCGGACATGAAGCTGCTGTAGCTTTGCACGCCGAAGAAGGCGAAGGTCGGAACGATCAGGATCAGCAGGATGAACTGCATCCAACGCTGATGGTTGCGGATGAAATCGAACATGTGGTCCCTGTAGCGGCGGACGTGTGAAAACGCATGTGAAAGCACATGCCCGGCGCAAAAAAAAAGCGAACCGGATTCGCCTCGCTTTCTTGACGGTTAGTACCGGATCAGCGCGCTGGAGTTTAACACTTCCGGCAGGGGTGATCCGCTGCGGTATCCTTGGCGCATTGCGCCGACGAATCGCACAGGAACCGCTGTCATGGATACTCCCCTTCCCGCCTGGCCCTATCCCCGCCTGATCGCCCACCGCGGGGGCGGCAAGCTGGCGCCCGAAAACACCATGGCCGCCATGCGCGCCGGCGCAGGGCACGGCTACCGGATGTTCGAATACGACGTGAAGCTCAGCAAGGACAATGCGCTGATCCTGCTGCACGACGACGACGTCGACCGCACCACCGACGGACACGGCCCGGCCAGCGGCATGACCTACGCCGAACTCGCCGCGCTGGATGCCGGCGCCTGGCATTCCCCCGCTTACGCCGGGGCGCGCATACCCAAGCTGGAGGAAGTCGCCCGCTACACCATCGAACAGGGCATCGCCAGCAACGTCGAAATCAAGCCCTGCCCGGGCCGCGACAGCGAAACGGGCACCGCAGTGGCGCTGGCCGTCCGCGAGCTCTGGCGCGATGCGGCCGTGCCCCCGCTGCTGTCGTCGTTCTCCGAGGTGGCCCTGGCCGCCGCGCACGTGGCGGCGCCGCAACTGCCGCGCGGGCTGCTGGTGGAGCAGATCCCCATGGACTGGCGCGACCGCCTCGTGCAGCACGATTGCATCGCCTTGAACGTCAACCAGAAGGACGTCACGCCGGAGCTGGTCAAGATGGTGCACGCGGCGGGATACCGGCTGACGGCCTGGACCGTCAACGATCCGGCGCGCGCGCGCCAGTTGCTGGACTGGGGCGTGGACGGCATCTTCACCGACGAACTTGCGGCCATCCGGCCGGATGCCTGAACGGCACGCCAGCCCCGGAGCCCCCCGCCTTGTTCAGCTACCGCCACGCCTTCCACGCCGGCAACCATGCCGACGTGCTCAAACACGCCATCCTGATCCACGTGCTGGACTACCTGGGACAGAAGGACGCGCCTTATTGGGTGATCGATACCCATGCCGGCGCCGGCCTGTACCGGCTGGACAGCGATTGGGCCAGCAAGAACGCCGAATTCGCCGACGGTGTCGGCCGCCTGTGGGAGTCCGCCGATGCCCCGCCCCTGGTGGCCCGCTACCTGGAGCGTGTCCGCGACTACAACCGCGACGGCAGGCTGCGCCATTACCCCGGCTCGCCGTGGCTGGCGCTGGATGCGCTGCGCGAGCACGACCGCCTGCGTCTGTTCGAGGCCCATCCGACCGAAGCGGAAGTGCTGGTCTCCAATCTGGAAAAGCAAGGCGGCCTGGCCTTGCGCCAGACCACCATCTATGACACCGATGGCTTCGAGGGCATGAAGGCCCTGCTGCCGCCACCGCCGCGGCGCGGACTGGTGGTGATCGATCCTTCCTACGAAGACAAGCAGGACTACCGGCGGGTCGCGCTGGCCCTGAAGGAAGGCTTGAAGCGTTTCGCCACCGGCGTATATGCCGTGTGGTATCCGCAGGTGCAGCGGCGGGAATCGCTGGAGCTGCCACGCCAGCTGGAGAAGGCCGGCAAGCGCTGGCTGCACGTGTCGCTCTCGGTCAGGAAGCCGGCCGCGGACGGTTTCGGCCTGCATGGCAGCGGCATGTTCCTGGTGAACCCGCCCTGGACGCTGGCCGCCCAACTGAAAGAGGCGATGCCCTGGCTGACGCAGCAACTAGCGCAGGACGAGCGCGCGCGCTACACGCTGGATTCCGCGGAAGGCTGACGCCGACATCCCATGCCTGGCGCCCATGCTGGCGCCTTTGCCAGCGCCATGCCGGCGCCCCTGGCGAGGCGCGCCAGCGCTTTCCTTCCGGCTCCTATTGAACGACGGTTCCCGGCGCCTGGCCCGCCTGCGCCGGCGCCTGCTGCGCCTGGACGGTGTGCTCCGTCCAGCCGCCACCCAGCACCCGATACAGATCCACCAGATTGGTCAGGCGCGCCAGCCGCGTCTGCACCAGCACCTGCTGCGAGTCGTATAGCGAACGCTGCGAATCCAGCACGTTCAAGTAGCTGTCCACGCCCTGCCGGAAACGCTGCTGCGACAGGTCGTAGGCGCGCTGGTTGGCCTGCACCAGCAGTTGCTGCGCGCGGATCTGGTCGTCGATCGTGCCGCGTCCCGCCAGCGCGTCGGCCACGTCGCGGAAGGCCGACTGGATGGCGCGTTCGTAGTTGGCGATCTCGATGCGTTTCTGCACCTTGGCAAGATCCAGGTTGGCCTGCAGCGAACCGCCCGCGAAGATCGGCACCGCGATCTGCGGCGCAAAGCTCCATACGCCCTGCCCGCCGTCGAACAGGCGTCCCAGGCTGGCGCTGGCCGTGCCCGCGCTGGCCGTCAGCGAGATGGTCGGGAAGAAGGCCGCGCGCGCCGCGCCGATGTTGGCGTTGGCGGCCTCCAACTGATGTTCCGCCGCGCGGATGTCAGGGCGGCGTTCCAGCAGTTCGGACGGCATCCCTGCCGGCAAGGTCGTCGGCATCATGGCATCGTTCAATGCCGACGGCGTTTCCAGTCTTGCCCGCACGTCCTGCGGCAGCGGATTGCCCAGCAGCAGCACCAGGGCATTCATGTCCTGCGCGACCTGGCGTTCGAACTGGGCCTGGTTGCGTTCGGCCGTGCGCACCGAGACCTCCGCCTGGCTCAGGTCCAGCGCGGTGGCGATGTCGTTGTCGAAGCTCTGCTTGGTCAGGTCATAGGAGTCGCGCTGGCTCTTCAAGGTGTCGCGCGTAAGCTGCAGCAATTCCTGGTCACTGCGCAAGGTCAGGTAGGCCGTCGCCACTTCCGACACCAGCGACAGCTGCGTGGCCGTGCGCGTCTCGTCCTGCGCCAGGTACAGCTGCAATGCCTGCTCGTTCAGGCTGCGGATGCGGCCGAACAGGTCCAGTTCCCAGGAAGAGATGCTGGCGCCCACCTGGTAGGTGCGGCTGGTCACCGCGCTGCCGCTGCGCGACAGATCGGCCGGCGTGCGCTGCGCGGTTTCCTGCGCGCCCACCGCCACCGTCGGCAACAGCTCGGAACGCTGGATGCGGTATTGCGCCCGCGCGGCCTCGACGTTGAGCGCGGCCACGCGCAGGTCGCGGTTGTTCTCCAGCGACAGCGTGATCAGCTGCTGCAACAGCGGGTCCGTGAAGAACTCGCGCCAGCCGACGTCGGACGTGGCGACACCGCCCGCGGGCACGGTCGCCTGGTTGGCCGACCGGTACGCCGGACCGCTGGGATACGCGGCGTCGATGGGCGCCGCGGGACGTTCATAGTCCGGCATCAGGGTGCAGCCCGCCAGCGCCGCCACGAAGGCGGCCGACAGGGAGAAACGCAGCGTCGTTGTCATTCTCGTGGTCGTCATTCGGCGTGTCCCCCTTCCGGGACGGACGGAACCGAACGGTGTTTCGGATCGTTGGGATCGTGCGGATCGCCGCGTTCACTATGCCGCTTGACCTTGAACAGGCGCAGCATGGCCACGAAGAAGGTCGGCACGAAGAAGATGGCCAGGAAGGTCGCCGTCAGCATGCCGCCGATCACGCCGGTACCGATGGCGTTCTGGCTGCCCGAGCCCGCGCCGTTGGCGATGGCCAGCGGCACGACGCCCAGGATGAAGGCCATCGACGTCATCAGGATGGGTCGCAGGCGCTGCCGGGCAGCATGGATCGCCGCTTCGGTCAGGCTGGCGCCTGACTCGTAGTGCTCCTTGGCGAATTCCACGATCAGGATCGCGTTCTTCGCCGCCAGCCCCACCGTCGTCAGCAGGCCCACCTGGAAATAGACGTCGTTGGACAGCCCTCGCAACAGCGTCGCCGCCAGCGCGCCGATGATCCCCAGCGGGACCACCATCATCACCGCCGTCGGTATCGACCAGCTTTCGTACAAGGCGGCCAGGCACAGGAACACCACGATCAGCGAGATCGCATACAGCGCGGGCGCCTGCGAACCGGAAAGCCGCTCTTCGTACGACAGGCCTGTCCATTCGTAGCCGATGCCGGGCGGCATGGTGGCGGCCAGGCGCTCCATTTCCGCCATCGCTTCGCCGGTACTGTGGCCCGGGCTGGGCTGCCCCAGGATTTCATAGGCCGGCACGCCGTTGTAGCGGTTCAGCTTCTGCGGGCCGTAGCTCCATTCGGCCGAGGCGAAGGCCGAGAACGGCACCATATCGCCCTGCGCATTGCGCACGTACCACTTGTTCAAGTCGTCGGGCAGCATGCGCGAGCTGGGCACGCCCTGCACGTACACCTTCTTGACGCGGCCGCGATCGATGAAATCGTTGACGTAGCTGGAGCCCCAGGCCGTGGTCAGCACGCTGTTCAGGTCCTGGATGGAAATACCCAGCACGCGCGCCTTCTCGCGATCGATATTCAGGCGGTATTGCGGCGCGTCTTCCACGCTGTTGGGCCGCACGCCGGCCAGGATGGGACTCTTCGCGGCTTCCCCGAGCAGCTTGTTGCGGGCGTTCAGCAATGCATCATGGCCCAGGCCCGCGCGATCGACCAGCATCAGGTCGAAGCCCGTGGCGTTGCCGAGTTCCAGCACGGCCGGCGGCGGGAAGGCGGCAACCTGGGCGTCGCGGATGTTCTTGGCGAAATACCCGGAGGCGCGCGCCGCCAGCGCGCCCACCTTCCGGCTCGCTTCCGAGCGGTCGCCCCAGTCCTTCAGCTTCACGAACATCATGCCCGCGTTCTGGCCACGGCCGCCGAAATTGAAACCGTTGATGGAGAACACCGACGCCACCGTGTCCTTCTCGTTTTCGAGCAGGTACTTGGTGGCCTGGTCGATGACCGCCTGCGTGCGTTCGGCCGTGGCGCCCGAAGGCGTGGCGACCTGCACGAACAGGATGCCCTGGTCCTCGTCAGGCAGGAAGGACGTCGGGATGCGGGCGAACAGGAACACCATCCCGGCCACGATCAAGGCGTAGATCAGCATCAGCCGCGGCGTGCGGTTCAGCACGCGCGCGACGGTATTGGCGTACCCGTGGCTGCCGCGGTTGAAGGCGCGGTTGAACCAGCCGAAGAAGCCGGTCTTGGCTTCGTGGTGGTCCTTGTCGATGGGCTTGAGCAGCGTCGCGCACAGCGCCGGCGTGAAGACCAGCGCGACCAGCACCGACAAGGCCATCGACGAGACGATGGTGATGGAAAACTGCCGGTAGATCACCCCGGTGGAGCCGCCGAAGAAGGCCATGGGAATGAACACGGCGGCCAGCACCATGGCGATGCCCACCAGCGCCCCGGTGATCTGTTCCATGGATTTGCGCGTGGCCTGGCGTGGCGTCAGCCCTTCTTCAGCCATGACCCGCTCGACGTTTTCCACCACCACGATGGCGTCGTCCACCAGCAGGCCGATGGCCAGCACCATGCCGAACATCGTCAGCGTATTGATGGAATAGCCGAATGCCGCCAGTACGCCGAAGGTGCCCAGCAGCACGACCGGCACCGCCAATGTCGGAATCAACGTGGCGCGCAGGTTCTGCAGGAACAGGTACATGACCAGGAACACCAGCACGATGGCTTCGCCCAGGGTCTTGAACACGTCCTCGATGGACAGTTCGACGAAAGGCGTGGTGTCGTAGGGATAGACCACCTCCATGCCCGGCGGGAAGAAGGGCTTCAGGCCGTCGATGGTGTGGCGGATCGCTTCGGCCGTGTCCAGGGCATTGGCGCCGCTGGCCAGCTTGACGGCCAGGCCGGCCGCGGGCTTGCCGTTGTACAGGCTGTCGATGGTGTAGCTCTGCGCGCCCAGCGCGACGCTGCCGACGTCGCGCAGGCGGACCTGCGAGCCGTCCGGATTGACCTTGAGCAGGATGTTGGCGAACTGATCGGCCGTCTGCAGCCGGCTGGGCCCGATGATGGTGGCCGTCAGGTCCTGGCCGCGCACGGCCGGCAGGCCGCCCAGCTGGCCGGTGGACACCTGCACGTTCTGCGTCGAGATCGCGTTGACCACATCGATGGTGGTCAGGTTGTAGTTCAGCAGCTTGGCGGGATCCAGCCAGATGCGCATCGCGTATTGCGAGCCGAACAGCTGGAAGTCGCCCACGCCGCTGGTGCGGCTGATCGGATCCTGCACATAGGACGCCACATAGTCGGCCAGGTCGGCGCGCGTCATGCTGCCGTCGGTCGAGATGAAGCCCGCCACCAGCAGGAAGTTCTTGGTCGCCTTGGTGACCCGGATACCCTGCTGCTGCACTTCCTGCGGCAGCAGGGGCTGCGCCAGCGACAGCTTGTTCTGCACCTGCACCTGGGCGGTGTCGGGGTTGGTGCCTTGCCCGAAGGTCAGCGTGATGGTCACGCTGCCGTCGGCCGCGCTTTCCGAACTCAGGTATTCCAGGTTGTCCAGGCCGTTCATCTGCTGTTCGATGACCTGCACTACCGTGTCCTGCACCGTCTGCGCCGAGGCACCGGGGTAGTTCACCTGGATGCTGATGGACGGCGGCGCGATGGCGGGATACTGGGACACCGGCAGCCGCAGGATGGACAGCGCGCCCGCCAGCATCATGACGATGGCGATCACCCAGGCGAAAACCGGCCTTTCGATAAAAAACTTAGCCATGCTTGAAACTCCTTGCCGGCCTTACTGGGCCGGCGCGGCCGGGGCCGCCGCCGGGGATGCCGGCTGGGCGCTGACCTCGTGCGGGGCGACTTCCATGCCAGGGCGTATGGTCTGCACGCCTTCGACCACGACCTTGTCGCCGGGCTTCAGGCCGCTCGTCACCAGCCAGTTGGCGCCGATGGCGCGGTCGGTGACCAGGTCGCGCGTCTGGATCTTGCCCTGGTCGTCGACGATGTAGGCGATGGGGCTGCCGCGCTGGTTGCGCGACACGCCGCGCTGCGGCACCAACAGGCCTTCGGTGGCCACGCCGTCGACCAGCTTGGCGCGTACGAACATGCCGGGCAGCAGCCGGTGTTCGGGATTGGGGAACACCGCGCGCAGCGTGACCGAACCGGTGCTCTGGTCCACCGTCACTTCGGAAAACTGCAGCTTGCCGTCATGGTTGTATTGCGTGCCGTCTTCCAGGGTCAGGCCGACCTGGGCGGCCTGCTCGCCGGCGGCGCGCTTGATTTCGCCCTTGGCCAGTTGATCCTGCAAACGCAGCAGCTGCACGCTGGACTGCACGACGTCGACGTAGATGGGATCGATCTGCTGGATGGAGGCCAGCGCGTTGGTCTGGTTGGCCGTTACCAGCGCCCCTTCCGTCACATTGGAGCGGCCGATGATGCCTTCGATGGGCGACAGCACCTTGGTATAGACCAGGTTGATGCGGGCGGTATCGACGGCGGCCTTGGCGGACAGCACGTCGGCCTTGGCCTGGTCGCGCGACGCCACCGCGTCGTCGTAGGTCTGGCGGCTGATGGCGCGCGTT
The DNA here is from genome assembly GCF_002119685.1 of Bordetella genomosp. 8. Lineage (NCBI taxonomy): Bacteria > Pseudomonadati > Pseudomonadota > Betaproteobacteria > Burkholderiales > Alcaligenaceae > Bordetella > Bordetella genomosp. 8. The sequence goes on from NZ_CP021108.1 coordinate 3,481,217, forward strand.
TCCGTCAGCGGCTTGTAGCGCTCGGCCAGCAGGGTTGCGGTCTTGACCTGGGCTTCGGCACGCGCCAGCGCGGCGCGCTGGCTGTCCAGCGTGGCCTGGTAAAGGGCAGGATCGATCTGGTACAGCTGCTGGCCGGCCTTGACGGTGCCGCCCTCCGTGAACAGGCGCTTGAGGACGATGCCGTTCACCTGCGGGCGCACTTCGGCGACCCGGAACGGCGAGGTGCGGCCGGGCAGTTCCGTGGTCAGGGATACCGGCTGCGCCTTCAGGGTCACCACGCCGACGGTAGGCTTGGATGCGGTGGCCGCTGCGTTGTCTTTCTTGCCGCAAGCAGCCAGCGTAAGCGCAAGCACGCCAACCGCGGCCGCCGCGGCCGCGCGCCCGGCAGTCTTCTTGTTCATAAGATGCATTTCCTGATTCCTGCTGGAGGCGGCCGGCGAACGCCGACCGTCGTCACTGTCACGGCAATGCGGCCGGCGGCAGGCCGTGCCCGCGTTGCTGCATTGCAAAAGCCCAGATTTTGCACTATTCCATCCGCGTAACAAAGACCGGGGCCACGAAAACATAGTTCCACTGGTGAGACAATCGGTGGAAAATCACGCCATGACAAAACGCCTGCAAACCATGGAGCTCTTCGTCGAAGTCGCGCGCGCGAAGAGCTTCAGCCGCGCCGCCCTGGTCCTCGGCATCCCCAAGTCCACCCTGTCCCGCCAGGTGGCGGAACTGGAGCGGTCGCTGGGCGTGCAATTGCTCAGCCGCACTACCCGCAAGGTCGAATTGACCGACGCGGGATCGCGCTACTTCGAACGCTGCCAGCACATCGTTGCCGAAGCGCAGATCGCCGACCAGGAAATCCAGGGCCTGGCCAGTACGCCGGCCGGGCCGCTGCGCGTCAACATGCCGGTGGACTTCGGCACCGACTTCCTGGCCGAATCGCTGATGGCATTCTCGCGCCGCTACCCCGACGTCACCTTCCACCTGGACATGGCGGCCCCCGAACACGCGGGCAAGGTCTTCCTGTCCTGCGACGTCGCCATCGAGATCGGCGAACGGCAATCGGCCACCCATATCGCTCGGCTGCTCGGCTCGATATCGGTCTACCTGTACGCCTCGCCGGAATACCTGGCCAGCCGCGGCGTGCCGAGGCAGCCCGACGATCTGACGATACATGAGTGCATGGAGTTCCGCGCGACCTTGGGCGCGCGGGTGACGCCGTGGCCGCTGCACAGGAACGGCGAACGTATCGAATTCCATCCGGGAAAGCGCTTCTCGCTGAACAGCGCCAGCATGCTACGGCGGCTGGCGACGCTGGGCGCGGGCATCGCGGTGCTGAGCGACGTCAGCGCGTCCCAGGAAGTGGCGGCCGGCCGGCTGCAGCGCGTGCTGCCGGACTGGGAGGTGGGGCCCTTTCCCGTATACGCGGTGACGGAAACCCGCTTGCTGCCCGTCAAGACCCGCATATTCGTCGAGTTCCTGACCGAGCGGCTGCAGCACGAGTGGTCACGCCAGGGTAAGGGTAGCGCAGCGCCCTTGCCTGCCATCGGGGCTGAAACCGACTGAAATAGCTGATGCGGCCCTACTTATCGCAGGGTTAATGTTCCCAAGGCGGCACCAGGCGGTAGTCGCTGGCGCGCCCGCCAGCAAGGCGATCGCGCACGGCCGCCGCGTCATCGTCGCGCCCCAGCAGCGCCAGCGCGCCCAATACCTGCCAGTCGGCGCCGACTTCGAAGAAGTCGCGCAGGCGGGCCCGCGTATCGCTGCGGCCGAAACCGTCGGTGCCCAGCGTGCGGTAAGGGGCGCCGACCCATGGGCGTATCTGTTCCGGGACATTCCGCACGTAATCGCTGGCGGCCAGCGTCGGCAGCGGCGAGGCCCGCCATTGCGACTCGATCCAGGACGGGGCCGTGTCCTGGCCCAGCAGGCGCGCACGCTCCACCGTGCGGGCGTCGCGCGCCAGTTCGGAAAAGCTCGTCACGCTCCAGACCTCGGCCGCGATGCCATGGTCGTCGCGCAGGCGTTGGGCGGCGATCACCGCTTCGGCCACGATGGCGCCCGCGGCAAGCAGGCGGATGGCCGGCTCGCCATCGGCCGGCCGCAGGCGGTACATGCCACGCAGGATGCCCACGCGCACGTCGGCGCCGTCCGGCATGTCCGGCTGCGGCAGGTTTTCGTTGGTCACGGTCAGGTAGTAGAACTCGTCGCGCTGTTCGCGCAGCATGCGCTGCAGGCCGGCTTCGACGATCACCGCGACCTCGTAGGCGAAGGCGGGATCGTAGGCGCGGCAGTTCGGGATGGTCGCCGCCACGATATGGCTGCTGCCGTCCTGATGCTGCAGGCCTTCGCCGCCCAGCGTGGTGCGGCCCGACGTGGCGCCGACCAGGAAGCCGCGCGTACGCTGGTCCGCCGCCGCCCAGATCAGGTCGCCGACACGCTGGAACCCGAACATCGAGTAGTAGATGTAGAACGGCAGCATGGGCAGGCCGTTGACCGAATAGCTCGTACCCGCCGCGATCCACGACGACAGCGCGCCGGCCTCGGTGATGCCTTCCTCCAGGATCTGGCCGTCGTGCGCCTCGCGGTAATGCAGCACCGAGCCGATGTCCTCGGGTTCGTAGAGCTGGCCCTGCGAGGAATAGATCCCGATCTGCCGGAACAGGTTGGCCATGCCGAAGGTGCGTGCCTCGTCGGCTACGATGGGCACGATGCGCGGACCGATATCGGCGTCCTTCAGCAAGGCCGTCAGCATGCGCACGATGGCCATCGTGCTGGACATTTCCTTGCCGCGCGGCGCCAGCGCGAAGGCGGCCCAGGCCTCGGCCGGCGGCGCGGGCAGCGACGGCGCGGCCGAACGGCGGCGCGGCACGCAGCCGCCCAGCTCGGCGCGGCGCGCGCGCAGGTAACGCATCTCGGCGCTTTCCGGGTCGGGGCGATAGAAGGACAGCGCCGCGCAATCGGCGTCGCTGATCGGCAAGGCGAAGCGGTCCCGAAAGGCCAGCAGCGCTTCCACGTCCAGCTTCTTTTGCTGGTGCGTGGTCATCCTGCCCTGCCCCGCCTCGCCCATGCCGTAGCCCTTCTTGGTCTGCGCCAGGATCACCGTCGGCTGTCCGGCATGCCGGACCGCGCGGTGATAGGCGGCGTGGATCTTGGCGATGTCATGGCCGCCGCGGCGCAGCCTGTCGATGGCCTCGTCCGACCAATCCGCGACCAGGGCCGCCAGCGCGGGATCGCGGTCGAAGAAGTGGCGGCGGTTGTAGGCGCCATCCTTGGCGGCAAAGGTCTGGAACTGGCCGTCCACGGTATGGGAAAACGCGCGCGCCAGCGCCCCCGTGGCGTCACGGGCCAGCAGCGGATCCCAGTCGGCGCCCCAGAGCAGCTTGATGACGTTCCAGCCGGCGCCGGCATACAGCGTTTCCAGTTCGTCGATGATGCGTCCGTTGCCGCGCACGGGTCCGTCCAGGCGCTGCAGGTTGCAGTTGACGACGAACACCAGATTGTCCAGGCGTTCGCGCGCGGCCAGGGTCAGCGCGGCGACCGATTCGGGCTCGTCCATCTCGCCGTCGCCGAAGATGCCCCAGACCTTGCGGTCCGAAGGCGCGGCCAGCCCGCGGTGCTCCAGGTAGCGCATGAAGCGCGCCTGGTAGATGGCGTTGATGGGACCGATGCCCATGGACCCGGTGGGAAACTGCCAGAAGTCCGGCATCAGCCAGGGATGCGGATAGGAAGACAGTCCGCGCAGCCCATGTTCGGCCGCCGTGATCTCGCGGCGGAAGTGTGCCAGGTCCGGCTCGCCCAGGAAGCCTTCCAGGAACGCGCGCGCATAGACGCCGGGTGCGGAATGCGGCTGCATGTACACCAGGTCGCCGCCGTGGCCGTCCGTGGGGGCTCGCCAGAAATGGTTGAAGCCCACCTCGAACAGATCCGCGGCCGACGCATAGCTGGCGATGTGCCCGCCCAGTTCCCCATGCGCCTGGTTGGCGCGTACCACCATGGCCAGCGCGTTCCAGCGGTTGATGGAGGCGATGCGCTCTTCGATGCGCAGGTCGCCGGGGAACGGCGGTTCCTGGTCCGCGGGGATGGTGTTCAGGTATGCGGAGGCCACCGGCCCGTGGCCCCGCACGCCCAGCCGGGCGGCGTGCGCCAGCAGCTGTTCGAGCACGAAGGCGGCGCGATCGGGGCCTTCCGCCGCGACCAGCGCGGCCAGCGCGTCGCGCCATTCGGCCGTTTCCACGGGATCGCTGTCCTGCGGAATGCGGGCGCCGCCAGCGGCGCCGCCTTCCGCGGTTTGCGCCCATTGCGCCATATCGGTGTCGAACATGCCGGTCTCCCTTGCCACGCCATCGGGTGATGTAGGACTCAATTACCCGTCATCATGCTAGACGCGGCGGCGCGGCATAGGGCATTGAAATAAGCGCCCCGGGCACCGCCAGACGGCATAAAATGCTGCCATGCATAGCCAAGGAGGCATTTCATGCCGACACCCATCCTGGATGCCATCGATCGACGCATACTGGAGGTCCTGCAGACCGACGCCAGCATCACCAATGTGGAACTGGCGCGACGCGTCCATCTGTCGCCGTCCCCCTGCCTGGCGCGGGTCAAGGCGCTGGAAACGGCCGGCGTGATCCGCGGCTACGTGGCGCTGGCCGACCCGCTGGCGCTGGGCTTGAGCCTGAACGTGTTCATCCAGGTCAGCCTGGAGAAGCAGATCGAATCGGAACTGGAGCGATTCCAGCAGGCGATGGCTGCCTACCCCGAAGTCATGGAGTGCTATCTGATGACGGGCGACGCCGACTACCTGTTGCGCGTGGTGGTGCCGGACATGCGCGGGCTGGAACGCTTCATCGTCAGCGACCTGTCGCGCATACCGGGCGTGAAGAACATCCGTTCGGGCTTCGCGCTCAAGCAGGTGAAGTACCAGACCGCTTTGCCCTTGCCGCAATGAAGGCCTCAGCCGGCGGCCGCGCCGCGCAGGCCGGAAATGGTCAGGCGCGGGGATAGCGCGTCCTGGCTGACGCGCAGCTCCAGCAAGGCGGGCGTGCCGGCCGAGCGCGCGCGCGCCAGCGCGGCGGGGAAATCTTCCGTGCGCTCGACCACCTCGCCATATGCGCCATAGGCTTGCGCCATCCGGGCGAAGTCGGGATTGCGCAGCTCGGTGGCGCACACCCTGCCCGGATAGTGGCGTTCCTGGTGCATGCGGATGCTGCCGTACATGCCGTTGTTGACGACGATCACCAGGATGTTCAAGCCATACTGCACGGCGGTGGCCAGCTCCTGCCCGTTCATCAGGAAGCACCCGTCGCCGGCAAAGCACACCACGGTGCGATCGGGGTGGGTCAACTTGGCCGCCACCGCCGCCGGCATGCCGTAGCCCATGGTGCCACTGGTGGGCGCCAGCTGCGTGCGGATGCCCCGGTACTGGTAGAAGCGCTGCACCCACAGGGTGTAATTGCCGGCGCCATTGCTGACGATCGTGTCGGGCGGCAGTTGCTCGCGCAGGTGGACCATGACGCGGCCCATATCGACGGGACCGGGCATCGGGCCGGGTTGCAGATTGTCCAGGTAATCGGCGCGCGCGGCCTGCGTCCACGCCCGCCACGGGGCGGGCGCCGCCGGCGCTGGCAAGGCCGCGGCGGCCGCGGCGAAGGCCGGCATCGCGGCGTTCATGATGAGATCCGCATGGTAGACGTGGCCCAGCTCTTCCGGATCCGCATGAACGTGGATCAGGCTTTGCGCGGGGCGCGGCACGTTGAGCAAGGTGTAGCCGTTGGTGGTGGTCTCGCCCAGGCGCGCGCCGATGGCCAGGATCAGGTCCGCGTCCCTGATCCGCTGCGCCAGGCGCGGGTCCATGCCCAGGCCCGCTTCGCCGACGTAGTGGGAATGCTGGTTGTCCAGCAGGTCCTGGCGGCGGAAGGCGCACGCCACCGGCAGGTCGAAGGCCGTGGCGAAGGCCGCCAGGTCGTCGCTGGCAGCGCGCGTCCAGCCCCCTCCGCCCAGGATCGCCAGCGGACGGCGCGCTTGCGCCAGCCGGGCCGCCATCTCCTGCATGGCATCGGCGGACGGACTGGCCTGGGCGCGTTGGAAAGGCGGGCTGTCGGCGACGACGGCGCTTTCGGCCAGCATGTCCTCGGGCAATGCCAGCACCACCGGACCCGGGCGCCCCGATGTTGCGACGTGGAAGGCGCGGTTGATGTATTCCGGTATGCGCGCCGCGCAATCGATCTGGTCCACCCACTTGGCAATGTGGCCGTACATGTGGCGATAGTCGATTTCCTGCCATGCTTCGCGGCCCATGCAGTCGCGGGCGACCTGGCCGATGAACAGGATCAGCGGGGTGGAGTCCTGCCGCGCGGTGTGCACGCCGATGCTGGCATTGGTGGCGCCCGGGCCGCGGGTCACGAAGCAGATGCCGGGCTTGCCGGTCAGCTTGCCGTGCGCCTCGGCCATATGGGCCGCGCCGCCCTCCTGCCGGCACACCACCAGGCGGATGGCGTCACGCGCATCGTGGAAGGCGTCGATGGCCGCCAGGAAGCTCTCGCCGGGTACGCAGAAGGCGGTGTCCACGCCGTGGATGCGCAGCGCATCTATCAGGATCTGGCCGCCAGTGCGGGATGCGGGCTGCTTGGGGGTCATGTTGTCTCCTCTATCGGTGTTCCGTGGAATCGCGCGGGGGCGGCCGCCGGCGCATCCGCGCGGCAAAGAAAGTCCGGCCCCAGGCCCGCCACGTCGGGGCAGCCCAGCAAGGCCAGGTCGACGTCGATCTCGCGCCGCAACAACGCCAGGGCATGCGCGGCGCCGCGCTGCCCGCCGGCGGCCAATCCGTACAGGGCCGGCCGGCCGACGAAGGCCGCATGCGCGCCCAGCGCCAGCGCCTTGAGCACGTCGGTGCCGCGGCGGATGCCGCCGTCCAGGATCAACGTCAGCCCGGGCGCGGCGGCGGCAATGGCGGGCAGCGCGTCCAGCGACGCGACGCTGCCGTCCAACTGCCGCCCGCCGTGGTTCGATACGAAAATGCCGTCCAGGCCGATGGCGCGCGCGGTCGCCGCGTCCTGCGCGCGCAGCACGCCCTTGACCAGCAGACGGCCCTTCCAGCGTTCGCGTATCCAGGCGATTTCCTGCCAGGTCATGGCGGCACGTCCCGCCCGATGGTCGCCGCGCGCCGCCGTGACGATGGGCCCGCCCCGTTCGGCGGTGAAGTTCTCGAAATGCGGAATGCCCTGACGCAACAAGGTGCGCGCGAAGGTCCGCAGTGCCCAATGCGGGCGGATCGCCCCGCCCCACAACAGGCGCGGGCTGAGCCGCAACGGAATGCTGAAACCGTTGCGCAGTTCGTTTTCCCGGGTGGACGCGATGGGCACGTCCACGGTCACCACCAGCACCGGTACACGCGCCCGTTCCAGCCTTTGCAGCAGGGGCCCGATGACCTCGCGATTCGCGGGCAGGTAACCCTGGTACCACATGTCCGGATTGGCGGCGGCGACACGTTCCAGCGGCGTCGTCGACGCCGCGCTGAGCACGAAGGGCACCTGCGCGTCGCGCGCCGCCCGCGCCAGCGCCACGTCGCCGTCATAGCCGCACAGGCTGACGACGCCCATCGGGCTGATGCCGAACGGCGACCCATAACGCACGCCGAACAGCTCGACCGCCTGCGATCGCGCCGACACATCCACCAGCGGCCGCGGCAGGAAACGCCAGCAATCGTAGGCCTGGCGATTGGCGCGCAGCGAGGCGTGATCCTCGCTCGCGCCGCTGACGTAGCCATAGATGCTGGGCGGCAGGCGGCGCCGGGCGGCGTCCGCCAGGTCGGCGATGGACAGGGCCGATTCCACGGGCATTCAGGTCTTCCTCTTCGTTGGCGATCACGGCGCGCGCCCGGCGTGCGCCGTCGGATGTCCCTGCTCAGCTGCCGCGGAAGGTAGGCGCGCGCTTGCCGTGGAAGGCTTCGACCCCTTCGCGGAAATCGTCGCTGCTGCGCAAGCGGCTATAGCAATGCCCTTCCAGTTCGATGGACGCGGACAGCGAGGCGTCCTCGGTGTCGCTCAGCAGCTTCTTGGCGGTGCGCTGGGCCAGCGGCGAGAAGCCCACCAGTTCAGCGACCAGCCGGTCAGTCGCCGCTTCCAGTTCGCCGTTGGGCACGATTTCCGTGGCGATGCCCCAGTCATAGGCCTGCTGGCCCGAAATGCGGCGCGAGCGCATCACGACGTCCTTGGTACGCGTGATGCCCACCATCTTCTGCAGGCGGGCGGAACCGCCGGAGCCGGGAATCTGGCCCAGCTTCTGTTCCGGCAACGCGTATTGCGTCGTGTCGGTCACCAGGCGGAAATCGCAGGCCAGGGAGATCTCGAAACCGACGCCGAAGCAGTAGCCGCGGTTGGCGGCGATCACCGGCTTGGCGCAGCGGGCCGGCGCGGCGATGTTCCAGGCCAGCTTGGACACGTGCTCGGGCGAGGCTTCGAGGAAGCCCTTGATGTCGCCGCCGCTGGAAAAATGATCGCCGACGGCGCGCAGCACGATGACGCGCACGCGGTCGTCGGCATCCAGGGCCTCGAATACCAGCCGCAACTGGTCGCGTTCGGGCATGGAGATGATGTTGAACGGCGGCCGCTCCAGCACGATGTCGGCACGTGCCCGGACGGCGTCGACGTGGACCTGGAAGCCGTCGAACGTATCGAGCAGCGTGTGGGCGGGATGGTTGATTTGCGGCATCGGGGCAATCTCCTGATTCGTGGGATGTTCAAAGGGCGGTATCCGCGGCATCGCTGGCGTCGCGGGAAGGACGCAATCCTTCCCAGCGCCGCACCAGGCCGGCGGGTTCGATGTCGAAGAGGTCCAGCACGCGGCCCACCGTATGATCGACCATGTCGTCGATCGACGTGGGCCGCGCGTAGAAAGCGGGCACGGGCGGCAGGATGATGCCGCCCATTTGCGTCACCGCGGTCATGTTCTGCAAGTGGGCCAGGTTCAGCGGCGTTTCGCGCACCATGAGCACCAGCCGGCGGCGCTCCTTCAGCACGACGTCGGCCGCGCGGCTGACCAGGTTGTCGGCCAGCCCGTGGGCGACGCTGGCCAGCGTCTTCATGGAGCATGGCGCGACCACCATGCCGGCGGTACGGAAGGATCCGCTGGAAACCGCCGCGCCGATGTTCTTGACGCTGTGCACGACGTCGGCCAGGGCTTCGATGTCGCCGCGGCGCATATCCAGTTCCTGCGCCGCAGTCAGCGCGCCGGAGGCCGACATCACCAGATGCGTCTCCCAGCCGGGCATGGCCTTGAGCACCTGCAGCAGGCGCACGCCATACACGGCGCCGCTGGCGCCCGTGATCGCGACGATCAGCCGTCGCGTCATTGCCGTGCACCATCCGCGGCGAAATCCACGCGCGCGGCCGTATCGATTTCCACGGCCAGGTCCACGTCGTCCTCGCCCGGCACGCGCACCTTGGTGAACACGTGCTCGTGATAGACCACCGGCCGGGTGGCGTCCAGGCCCATCTTGGCGCTGATGCCCTGCAGGTGGGCCGGCGCCGTCTCGCCATCGGCGGGGTTCCAGCCGACCGTGGTGGAAGGATCCAGCACGGAGCCCTGCGCGCCGGGTATCACCACCAGGTCGCGGTCGGCCTGGAAGCGTGTGGCAACCGCCCATTCCACCTGCTGCGGATCGTGCACTTCCACGTCGTCGTCCACGACGATGACCTGCTTGATGTCGTAGTGGGCGCCGAAGGCGGCGCAGATCACGTTCTTGGGCTGGCCCTCATGCGTTTTGCGCAGCTTCACGTAAAGGTGATAGCGCCCCACTCCGCCTATCGCAAGGTGCACGTCCAGGACATTGGGAAAGCTGCGCTGCAGATGCGCCAGCAGCGTCGCCTCGCGCGGGATCGATCCCAGCAGCAGATGCTCCATCTCCGCCGGCACGATGGTGTGGTAGATGGGATCGCGGCGGTGCGTGATGGCGTCCACCGAGATGACCTCGCGCTGCTCGCGCGCGCTGTAGTACTTGGGAAACTCGCCGAATGGCCCTTCGAGCTCCAGATCGCCCGGCATGATGCGGCCTTCGATGACGATCTCGCAGTCGGCCGGCACGCGTACGTCGTTGGTCCGGCACTTGACCACCCGCAGCGGCGCGCCGTGCAGGGCGCCGGCGATCTCCATTTCATCGCTGTCCAGCGGCGCGATGGCCTGCGAAGCGAGCATGGTCAGGGGATCGACGCCGATGGCCACGGCCACTTCCAGCGGCTGCTTGCGTGCTTCCGCTTCCTTGTAGAACGCCCACAGATGGCGCGGCAGGATCAGGATCGCCATGCGCGTCGGCGCGTGTACCTGGATGCGGTGTATCGACACGTTCTGCGCGCCAGTCGCGGGATTGCGCGCGATGACCAGGCCGGCGGTGATGTAGGGACCGTTGTCGTGTTCGCTGTGCGTGGGAATGGGCAGGATGTCGCGGACGGCGCGTTCGCGGTGCACGACCTGCTGGCACGGCGCCTGGTCCTGCGGGATTTCCTGCCACGGCACCGGATGTTCGGCCGCGTCGCGGAAGCGCCGCAGCAACTGGGATTCGGGTACGCCGATGGCTTCGGCGATCCAGGCGCGGCGGGCCATGAATCCCGATACCACGGGCACCGCATGCCCGTCCGGCTTGGGAAAATAAGCCGCCTGCTTGCCGTCCAGGCGTTTGGCGATCGCCGCCAGGCGGTGCTCGAGCGGCACGCCTTCGCGTATGACCGCCATGCGGCCGGTGTTCGCAAGGTGGGCCAGCCAGTGGCGCAGGTCCTTGAAGGGCGCGCCGGATGCCGGAATGGAAGATGCGCTGGTGCTCATGATGTTTCTCGGGCAGGGTTGGAGGGGGCCGTGCCGGCCGGGCCGCACGGCGTACCCAGGGCCTGGTATTCGCCTGCCGCCAGCTTGCGACGCAGGATCTTGCCCACGGGCGACTTGGGAATCTCGGCGACGAAGACGTATTCGCGCGGACGCTTGAAGTTGGGCAGGTCCGATTGCCGGCAGTGGGCGTCCAGGGACTGTGCGTCCAGCGCGGGACGCGCGTCGCTGCGCGTCACGAAGGCCACGACGCGTTGGCCCCAGCGTTCGTCGGGCAGCCCGGCGACGGCGACTTCCGCCACGCCGGGGCACAGCGAGATCACGGACTCGATGTCGACGGGCGAAATGTTTTCGCCGCCGCTGATGATCATGTCGTCGACGCGGCCGGTCACGAACAGGTCGCCGTCCGCGTCCAGGTAGCCGATGTCGCCGGTGTAGTACCAGCCATCGCGCAAGGATTTGGCGTCGGCGTCCGGCCGCTTCCAATAGCCCTCGAAGGCCTCGTCGCCGCTCAGGTCGACGATGATCTGTCCTTCTTCGCCCACGGCGGCGACGTCATGCGCGCCGCGTGCGTCCAGCCGCACCACCCGCAGGCGGGTGTTGATGCCGGCGCGACCGGCGCTGCCGGGTTTGCGCAGGGCATCCTGGTCGATGGAGAAGGTGTAGACCTCGGAAGATCCGTAGTGGTTGACGAACAGGCGCGGCTCGAAGGCGTGCCGCAGGCGCTGCAGCAAGGCGTCCTGCATGGGCGCGCCGGCAAAGCCCAGCTTGTCGACGGACGCCAGGTCGGGGCCGGGCCCCGTGCCGCCGCCCTGCCGCTCGCGCTGCACCATCATGTCGTGGTACAGCGTGGGCACCAGGTAAAGGCAGGTCAGGCGTTCGCGTTCGATGAGCGCGAGCGCGCCGGCCGTATCGAAGCGCGGCATGCAGACGAAGACGCCGTCGACCAGGGCCATGGCCAGCAGCGAGCGCACCCCCATGGTGTGGTACAGCGGCATGACGCCCAGTGTACGTTCGCCGCGTGCATACAGGTTCTGCGCCACGTGCGCCAGGGCGGCGGCGCGTTCCTGCCGGTGACGTCGCGGTACGCCCTTGGGCTTGCCGGTGGTGCCGGACGTATACAGCATCAGCGAAAAATCATCGGCCCGCGCTTCGGGCTCCAGGGCGGCGCCGGTGTTGTCCAGCAGCTCGTCCCAGGCCAGTACGGCACCGGCGCCGTCTTGGGACGCGGCGTCAGGCGGCAGGCCCACGGCGATGCGCGGCAGCGGCCGCGCGGCGACGCTGCCCAACACGGCCCCCTGGCTGGCCGGCTCGAAGAACACCACCTTGGCCTCGGCATCCGTGACGCAGTAATCGACTTCCTCCGGCTTGGCGCGCCAGTTCAGCGGCACCATGGTGACGCCCATGAACTGGCAGGCCCAGTGCAGCGTGGCCGCCTGGTGGCGGTTCTGCAGGACCGACAACAGGCGATCGCCGTGGGTCAGGCCCAAGCGCCTCAGCCCCACGACCGTGCGTGCGATCTGCCCATGCCATGCGGCGTAGTCCAGGCGCAGGTCGCCGTCGACCAGCGCCAGCGCGTGCGGGCTGCGCTCCACGCTTTGCAGAAAAGTTCTTCCCAGGTCGAGCATGTCAGGATCCCGTGGACGACGTGACGGAGATGGGGGACGCGGCGTTGGAGGCGGCGTTGGAGGCCGCGTTGGCAGCCTGGGCCGCACCGCGTTGCGCGGCGATTTCCAGCACCGCGCGGACGATGGGCGTGTAGCCCGTGCATCGGCACAGGTGCCCGGACAGCATCTCGCGCACTTCCGCCTCGGTCGGATCCGGACGTCGCCGCAGGTAGTCGTCGCAGGACATCAGGATGCCGGCCGTGCAGAAACCGCACTGCAGCGCGTGGTGGCGCTGGAAAGCCGCCTGCAGGTCGGACAGCGGCCCGTCGGCATCGCACAAGCCTTCCACCGTGTCGATGTGCCGACCTTCCGCCTGCACCGCCAAGGTCATGCATGAACGCTGTGCGACGCCGTCGATCTGCACCGTGCAGGCGCCGCAGACGCCGTGCTCGCAGCCGACGTGGGTGCCCGTCGCACCCAGGCCTTCGCGCAGGAAATCCGACAGCAGCGTGCGCGCGGCGCAGGCCGCGCCGCGCTCGACGCCGTTCAATTGCAGCCGCACCGTGTGCAGGCTGTCGCGGGCTATCTGCTTCATGTGTTCGTTGTCTCCGTGACCTCGCGCAGCACCTGCGCGCCCAGCCGCCGCACCAGGTGGCGGCGAAAGCTGGCGCTGGCATGCGCGTCGCCCTGCGCGTCCAGCTGCCAGGCGAAATCGTTGAGCGCGCTTTCCAGGTCGGCGCCGCGCAGATCGGCCGGCCAGCACGCCAGCCGCGGCCGATCCGCCACGCCGCCCACGGCCAGGCGCAGCTCGCCGGGGCCGGCCACGGCGGCCACCGCGACGATGGCGAAATCGCCGTGGCGCGCGGAAAACTCCGTGAAGGCGCAGCGCTGCCCGGCGACATCCAGCGGAAAGCGCACTTCCTGCAGCAGCTCGTCCGGCGCGCGCGCCGTCATCAGCATGCCCTGGAAGAAATCCTCGGCCGCCACCGTGCGCCTCCTGGCGGCCCGCCGCAGCACGACTTCGCCGCCCAGCGCCAGCAATGCCAGCGGCAGTTCCGCGCTGGGATCGGCGTGGGCCACCGAGCCGCAGACCGTGCCGCGATTGCGGATCTGGAAGTGCGAGATATGGGGGAATATCCGCTGCAGCAGCGGGACCTCGTGCGCCAGCTTCGCGCGCCACTCCACGCTGGCCTGCGTCGCGGCGGCGCCCACCGCCAGCACGCCGCCGTCCGCGCGCACGTAGTCCAGGTCCGCCGTACGAGAGATATCGATCAACGCGGCCGGCTGGGCCAGGCGCATGTTCAGCACCGCCATCAGCGATTGCCCGCCGGCCAGGATGCGGGCGTCCTCGCCCAGCCTGCCCAGCAGCTCCACGGCCTCGTCGGCGCTGTCGGCGCGCAGGTAGTCGAAAGCAGCTGGCTTCATCGCGATACTCCCAGGCGACGCAGCAGCCAGCGCAGCCAGGACTGTCGCGGCGCCGCCTCTGCCGCGCCGCCGGCGGCCTGCCGGCCCAGTTGTTCGAAGAGCTGGCGCAACACGATTTTGGCGGCGCCCTCCAGCATGCGGCCGCCCACAGCCGCGACCTTGCCGGACACCTGGGCTTCATAGTCGTAGCGCAGCAGGCAGCCGCCATCGCGCGGTTCCAGCGACACCACGCCGCTGCCCTGCGCCGCCCCCATGCTCGACAGGCCCGAACCCGCCAGCCGCAGGCGATGCGGCGGGTCCAGGTCGCTCAGGGCCACCTCGGCGGCGTAGCGGGCCTTGATCATGCCCACGCCCACGGTCACGTCGGCCCGATAGCGGTGCGGCCCGATCTCTTCCAAGGCATGGCAGCCGGGAATCACGCGCGCCAGCGCGGCGGGATCCATCAGCACGTCGAAGACGGCCTGGGGCGTGGCCGACAACGCGATCTCGCCGCGCGCGGACAAGGCCTTGCCCTTGGCATCGCCGCCGATGCGGCCGACGGCCGTGCCGTCGGCGGCGCCCTGGGCCGTCCCGTCCGGGCGGCCTGCCTCGCCTTGTGCGCCCAAGGCGCCCGCGGCCTCCAGCGACGCGGCGACCGCCGCCGACGGTGGCGGATCGTCGATGCCGATCAGCGCCATCACGCGCGCCGGCGTCAAGGGCAGTTCGATGTCCTCGCAGCCCAGCGCATCGGCCACCGCGTTCGCAATACAGGGCGGCGTGCTCATGTTGTTGCCCTCGCCCAGGCCCTTGGCGCCCAGCGGTGTAAAGGGGCTGGGCGTCTCCAGATGCAGGATCACCGGCTCGGGGACTTCGCAGGTGGTCGGCACCAGATAGTCGGCGAACGTGCCGGACTGGAAGCTGCCGTCGCCGCCGTAGCGGAATTCCTCCATCAACGCCGCGCCCAGGCCCTGCGCGAAGGCGCCGCGTATCTGCCCATCGGCCAGGGCGGGATTCAGCAGCGTGCCGGCGTCGTGCGTGGTGACGTAGCGATCGATCCGCACCCGGCCGGTGTCGCGATCCACTTCCACGGCGCAGATGTCGAAGGCAAAGCCATAGGCGGCCGACGTATTGATGCGATCGTCGTCGTCCGGCGGCGTGAGCTGCGGCGGCGTCCAGAACGCCGTCTCGCGCAGTCCCGGCGCCTCGCCCGCGGGCAGCAAGCCGGGCGCCCAGTGCGGGCCGGCGGCGAAGCGGGCGAACGGCAGGCCGCGCGCCGGGTCATGGCGCGGATAGACCTTGCCGTCCTCGAACACCACGTCGTCCGGTTCGCACCCCAGCGTCGCGGCGGCAATGCGCGCGAGCTTGTCGCGCAAGCGCTGGCAGGCGATGTGCAGCGTTCCCGCCACCGCGCCGGCGAAACGGCTGGAATAGTTGCCGGCGGCGACGGACCAGGCATCCTTGGTGGTGTCGAACTCCACGTTCACCATCACGTCTTCGATGGCCACGCCGAAGACCTCCGCGGCCACTTGGGCGCATACCGTGCGATGCCCCTGCCCCGCCGGCGAGGACGCCACGGTGACGGTGATGCCGCCCAGCGGATCGATGGCCACGGTGGCCGCGGCGATCCCGCCGTTCTTGGGGCCGGCCTTGGCGCGCTGGTCGCGCGTCAGGGCCGTGGTGATATAGCCCATGTTGGAAATCGACGGCTCGACGATGGCCGCGAAGCCGATGCCGTAGAGCCGTCCCTGCACACGCGCGGCTGCCCGCCGGGCGCGCAGCTCATCCAGGCCACCCTCGCGCACGGCCAGCTCCAGCGCCTTCTGGTAATCGCCGGAATCGATCAGCGCACCCGCGGCGGCGCGGTAAGGAAACGCGTCGCGGGGAATGAAGTTGCGCCGGTAGACATCCAGCGGATCCATCTCCAGCTCGACCGCGATGCGCTGCGCCAGTCGCTCCAGCACGAAATACGTCTGCGCGCCGCCGAAGCCGCGCACCAGGCCGGTGGGCGTCTTGCTGGTCAGCACCACGCGGTTGCGCACGCGCAGGTGTTCGATGGCATAGGCGCCGGTCAGGCAGCCATGCATGCGGTAGAACGTGGCGGGCTCCGGGGCGCGCAGGTAGCCGCCGCAATCGTCGAACTGGTCCAGCGACAGGGCCAGGATGCGCCCGTCATGGTCGACCGCCGCTTCCGCATGGCACAGGCGCGCGGTGGCCGATGTGGCGGCCGCCAGGTGCTCCAGGCGGTCTTCCACCCACTTCACCGGCGCGCCGGCCTTGCGCGCGGCCAGGCACATGAGCACGACCGAACTCATCACCGCCTGCTTGACGCCGAAGCTGCCGCCGGAATCGGGGAAGGTGCGATGGCGCAGCCGGTTGCCCGGTATCTTCAGGGCCATGGCCATCACCGTGTGCAGCGAGAACGGCCCCATGAAGTTGGACTGGACGTCGTAGCCGTCCTGCTCGGAAAGGAACTGCGCCACGACCACCGCGGTCTCGATGGGCGTGCACGAATTGCGCGGATAGCGCAAGGTCAGCGCGATGCGCCTGGGCGCCGCCGCGAACGCGGCGTCCGGATCGCCATAGCGAAAGCTGCGGTCGCTGACCACGTTGCTGCCCACCTGCTCGTGCAGGACGGGCGCGTCGGGTTCGATGGCGCTTTCGATGTCGGTGACCGGTCCCAGCGGCTCGTACTCGGCTTCCACCAGTTCGGCCGCGTCTTCCGCCAGGTAACGGCTTTCCGCCACCACCACGGCCACCGGCTCGCCTACGTAGCGCACCTTGTCCACCGCCAACGCCCACAAGTCCATGGGCTGCTTTACGCCGACGATGAAGGGTTTGGACCAACGCCGCACGTCGGCGCCGGTCAGCACCGCGCGTACGCCGGGCATGGCTTCGGCGCGCGCGGCGCGGACCTCCCGCAGCCGGGCATGCGCGTGGGGCGAACGCACCACCGCAGCGTGCAGCGTACCGGGCCGCAGCGCCGCATCGTCGCCGTAGCCGCCGCGGCCGGTCAGCAGCGCGCGGTCTTCGACCCGCGCTGTCGCACGGCCCAGATGACGGCGCCGCTCCGGCGCCGGCGCGGCGGACGTATCGGGATCCAGGGTGGTCAGGGTCATCGTACTGCGCTCATTCGGCCCGGATGCCGGCCTTCTTGATCACCGGCGCCCATTTGCCGTCCTGCGCCTGAAAGAACTTATCGAAGTCGGCCGTGGATCCGCCCAGTATCTGGACGCCCTGCGCCTCGAACACCGACTTCACGTCATCGTCGCGCAAGGCCTTGTTCAACTGCGCGTTGAGCTTTTCGATGATGGGCTTGGGCGTGCCGCGCGGGGCGGCCAACCCATACCAGACCGAGACCTCGAATCCGGGATACCCTTGTTCGGCCACCGTCGGAATGTCGGGCACCGACGGCAGGCGCTTGGCCGTGGTGATGCCCAGGGCGCGCATCTTGCCCGCCTTGATCTGCGGCAAGGCGTTGGGCAGGTTGTCGAACATGACGTCGACCTGTCCGCCCAGCAGGGCCGTGACCATGGGCGCGCTGCCCTTGTACGGGATCTGGTTCAGGTCCGTGCCGGTCACGTTCTTGAAGTACTCCATCGCCAGGTGCAGCGACGTCCCGTTGCCGGCGGACGCGTAGTTCATCTTGCCCGGGTCGGCCTTGGCCCTGGCCACCAGGTCGGGCAGCGACTTGATGGGCGATTCGCTGCGCACCAACAGCACGTTGGGCGTCTCGCCCGCCAGCAATACCGGCACGAAGTCGCGTTGCGTGTCGTACGGCAGCTTGGAATAGATGTATTGATTCACCACCAGCGGGAAGCCCACCACCACCAGCGTATAGCCGTCCGGCGTGGCGCGGGCGCCCGCTTCGGTGCCCACCACGGTGCCGGCCCCGGGCCGGTTTTCCACGATGACAGGCTGGTGCCAAGCTTCGGTCAGCTTCTTGCCCAGCACGCGCGCCATGGTGTCGTTGAAGCCCCCGGGCGTATACGGCACGATGATGCGCATCGCATTGTCCGGATAACTGGCCACGTCGGCGGCGGCGGCCGGCGCATTGCCGAGCGCGGCGGCCATGGCCATGCCTGCCATGGCCAGCAATGCGCCGCGGCGGCGCGCGAAATTCCTGTTTTGCATTCGTCCCTCCTCGTTATGGCTGCATCGGTCGACCGATGCTCGCGTCATCGCCCGCGATCAG
This sequence comes from Bordetella genomosp. 8, assembly GCF_002119685.1. Classification (NCBI taxonomy): domain Bacteria; kingdom Pseudomonadati; phylum Pseudomonadota; class Betaproteobacteria; order Burkholderiales; family Alcaligenaceae; genus Bordetella; species Bordetella genomosp. 8. The sequence goes on from NZ_CP021108.1 coordinate 3,499,226, forward strand.
GCGACCCCCACCTGTTGGTAGATGTGCTTTATTTCCTGGAAATCGATCAGGGCGTCGTAGCCATGCAGGCGTCCCAGGCCGCTGCGCCGGTAGCCGCCGGTCTCGGCTTCGGCAAACAGCTTGTTGTGTTCGTTGATCCACACCGTGCCGTTCTTCAGCGCGCGGGCAACGCGCAACGCGCGGGCCCCGTCGCGGGTCCATACGCTGGCCGACAGGCCGTATTCGGAATGGTTGGCGCGCGCGATGGCCTCGGCCTCGTCCTCGAAGCGTTCGATCACCACCAGCGGCCCGAAAATCTCTTCCTGGATGAAGAAGGCCTGCGTGTCCCGATGCGCCACCAGCGTGGGGCTCAGGAACGCGCCACCCGCCAGGGCGCCGCCCAGGCGCTCGCCACGCAACACGACTTCGTCGGCGGCCTCCATGGCCTGCGCGATGCGCGCGCCCACGCTTTCCGCCGCCGCCACGTCGATCAGCGGCCCCATGCTCGCGCCCTCGGACAGGCCGGGGCCGACCCGCTGCGCGCGCAAGGCGTCGGCCAAGGCCTGCTTCATGGCGTCGTAGTGCCGCGCATGCACCAGCACCCGGCGCGCGGCCGTGCATTGCTGGCCGCTGATGATGGTGGCCGCCGCGGCCAGCGCGGATGCGGCGGTGGCGATGTCGGCGTCCTCGAACACCAGGCAGGAAGACTTGCCGCCGAGTTCCAGCGACAGCTTTTTCATGGTGGGCGCGGCCGCGGCCATGATGCGCTGGCCGACCGCGTTCGAACCGGTGAAGCTGATGACGTCCACGTCCGCCGATTCCACCAGCCGCGCGGCCACGGCATGCCCCGCTTCGCTGACCAGGTTGACCACGCCGGGCGGCAGGCCGGGCGCTTCATGCAGCGCGGCGATCAATGCGGCGGTCAGCAGCGCGGTCTGCGGCGCCGGCTTGATCACCGCCGTGCAGCCCGCGGCCAGCGCCGGCGCCAGCGAGCGGATCAACAGCACCGCGGGCGCGTTCCACGGCACGATGATGCCGGCCACGCCGGCGGGCTCCTTCAACAGCGTCGAAAACGCGCCGGGCTCGACCTCGAACACATGGCCGGGCAGATAACGCGCCAGGCCCGCGTAATAGCGGATCTCCGATACCGCCCCGGCGATCTCGCCACGCGATTGCGCCAGCACCTTGCCGTTTTCCAAGGTCAGCAGCCGCGCCAGCGCGTCGGCGCGAGCCTCCATCGCATCGGCCCAGCGCAGCATGACCATCTGCCGCAGCCGCGGGTTCTGCGCCCACGAGGGCTGGTCGAAAGCGCGGCGCGCGGCGGCGATCGCGTCATCGGCGTCGACGCGCCCGGACGCGGCATAGCGCCCCAGCGCACTACCGTCCGCGGGATTCAGGCTGTCGCCCCACTGGCCGCCTTGCGCGGGCCGCCATTGCCCCTCGATCAGATTGTTCGCCTGCCTGGATTCCATGTTCCCGCGCCCCTTCATTCGACAGTGATATGGCCGTCGCGAACGACCTTCTTCCACAAGGCCACCTGCTTCGCGATGAAACCGCGGAAGGCTTCCGGGGTACCCCCGTCCGGCACCACGCCCTGCTGGGCGAAGGCCTCCTTGACGTCGGGCATGGCCAGCACCTCGTTCAGGTCGCGGTTGAGCTTGTCGACGATGGCCGTCGGCGTGCCCGCCGGCACGACGAAGCCGTGCCAGGATTCGACCTCATAGCCCGGCAGGCCCGCTTCGGCCGACGTCGGCAGGTCCGGCATCAGCGGCGTACGCTTCGCGCTGGCCACCGCCAGCGGCAGCACCTTGCCGGACTTCAGGAAAGGCAGCGCGTTGGGCAGCAGGTCCATGGCCACATCGACCTGGCCGCCGGCCAGGTCGGTCAGCATGGGCGTGCTGCCCTTGTAGGGCACCTGCGTCATGCGCGTGCCGGACATGTTCTCGAACAAGGCCATCGCAAGGTGATTGGATGAGCCCGGTCCCGACGACCCGTAGTTCAATGCGCCGGGCTTGGCCTTGCCGGCCGCCAGCACATCCTTCAGGCTGCGCAGGGGACTGCCCGCGTGCGTCACCAGCATCATGGGCGACCGGCCCGCCAGGATCACCGGCGTGAAGGCCTTTTCGGTGTCGTATGGCAGCTTGTACAGCGAAGGATTCGAAGCGAATGGAAACTGCACCACCAGCAGCGTGTAGCCATCGGGCGGCGCCATCGCCACGGTCTGCGTGCCGATCACCGTGCCGCCGCCGGGCTTGTTCTCGACGATGACCGATTGCTTCCACTTCGGTCCGAGCTTGGCGGCGACCAGGCGCCCCAGGGTGTCGTTGAAGCCGCCCACCGGATACGGCACCACGATGCGCACCGGCTTGGAAGGATAGGATTCATCCTGGGCCAGCGCCCGGCCCGGCGCCATGACCAGGCTCGCGCCCAGCAGGGCCGCGGTCAACGTCAACATAAGGCTGCGGCGCGCCGCGAACCGGAATGCGTGCATGCCAGGTCTCCTCGTTTTTTTTGGATAAAACTGCGTCAGGCGTAAGCCGGTCCTTCGATGGGCGGATGCGCCGACAGGAAAGCCTCGTCGACCTCCACGCCGATGCCTGGCCCGGATGGCGGCGCCACGCAGCCGTCTTCGCCGATGGCGAAAGGCGTGTCCACGAGCGCGTCGCGAAAAAGATTGCCGCGCGATACGTCGGCTTCGAAATAGCCGCCGTGGTCGAGCGCCGCCAGCACATGCAGGGTGGCCGCCATGTTGATTCCCGTCATCGAGGAATGCGGATGCACCTTCAGCTTGTAGGCCGAGCCCAGGGCGGCGATGCGCAAGGTTTCCGTGATGCCGCCGGTCTTGGACAGATCGGGCTGCAGGACGTCGACGACGCGGTCATCCACCAACCGGCTGAATTCGAAGCGCGTGTAGTGGTTTTCGCCCGCCGCGAAGGCGATCCGGCCAAAGGCGCGGGCGCGTTCGTAATTGCGGTAGTCATGGGCGGGAAAAGGTTCTTCCAGCCAGCCCACGCCCAGGGCGTCCAGGGCCGGTATCGCCTGGCGCGCATCGTCCAGCGTATAGGCGGCATTGGCATCGGCAAGGATCGCCAGATCGGCGCCGAAGGCCTCGCGCACGGCCTGCACGCGGGCGATATCGCGGGCGACGGAATCGCCCAGCCGCAGCTTGACGGCCTTGTAGCCCGCGCGCACGTGCGTGCCGGCTTCTTCCACCAGCGCGGCCGGCTCCTGCCAACCCAGCGCCACGCCGCCGGCATAGGCAGGAATGCGCCGGGCCGCGCCGCCCAGCAGGCGATATAGAGGCCAGCCGACCGCCCGGGCGCGGATGTCCCATAGCGCCATATCGATGCCGCTCATGGCGATGGCGCAGCCCGCGCCGATGCCGTGGCTGGCAAGCTGGCGCGTATAGACACGTTGCCAGACGCCGTTGACGTCGGCCGCGTTCATGTCCAGCACCATGGGCCGGAGCCCGTGATTGACGAAATGCGCGATGCTGGAATGGGCGCGGCCGTGATGCGATTCGCCCCATCCCACCAGGCCGCCCGCGGTCGTCACCTTCACGACCACGGCATCGCGCTTCAGCGTGCGGCCCACGCCCAGGCGCACGCTGTGCGCCGGCGGCACCGGAAAGGAGGTGGCCCAGGCCTGGATGTCGGCGATCGCGAGTTCCGGCGCGTCGTACGCCTCTCCGTGTATCGGCATGGGCTGCATGAATCCTGTCTCCTTGTCGCGGTCTCGTGCGGACCGGTTGGAGAAAGTTTAGGAAGCGCGTAACATCAGGTCAATTAATATTAAATTATCCCTCCCATCATTCTGAATGATGGATCACGGAACGATACGGAGCCCAAGGCGATGGAATTCCGCCAGATCCAGTATTTCGTCTGCCTCTACGAGGAAGGCTCTGTGACGCGCGCCGCGCGGCGGCTCAATATCGTGCAGCCGGCGTTGAGCATGCAGATCGCCAAGCTCGAACAGGAGACCGGACGCCAGCTGTTCGTGCGCAGCTCCAGCGGCATGCAGCCCACGCCGGAGGCGCGGCAGATGTACCGGATCTTCATGCCGGTGCTCGCGGATTTCGCCCGCGCACGCGAACAGGTGATGCAGACGGACGCGGAACTGAGCGGCCAGGTGCGCGTGGGCATGATCGCCACCATCGCGCAGGGCGTCATGGTCGATGCACTGATGGCCTTCACGCAGATGCATCCCAAGGTGGCGCTGGCGCTGGTCGACGGCTACAGCGGCGGCCTGATCGACGCCGTGGCCGGGGGGCAGCTGGATGCCGCGGTCATCAACAAGCCGCGCCGGCCGCTGGCCCTGGCCACCGAACCGATTACCGAGGAAAACCTGGTGCTCGTCACGGGCAGCCATCATCCCGGCCTGCCGGCCGAAATCCCGCTGCGCCGCCTGGCGGGATTGAAACTGGTGCTGCCCACGCGCCAGCATGGCCTGCGCGGCATCATCGAAAGCTTCGCGCAGGCGGAAGACGTGGACCTGGCGCCCACCGTGGAAATCGATTCGATCAGCGCCATCCTGAAACTGGTGCACGGCAGCGACTTCGCGTCGGTGCTGCCGCAGATCGCGGTGACCAGCGAAATCGCCCTGGGGCGCGTGCGCACCCATGCCATCGTGCGCCCGCGCCTGACGCGCCAGGTGGTGTGCGTGACACATCCGCGCCGTACGCCAGGCGCGGCCGCCACGGCCTTCCTGCGGGTGCTATTGGCGCACGTGCACGATATGGCCACCGCGTCCGCCTGAGGTGGCCACCGCGCCCACGCAAGGCGATCAGAAGCGCTCGTCTTCCCGCAGATAGCGCCACTGGCCCGGCTGCAGGTCGCCCAGCATGACGCGGCCGATGCGCACGCGCTTCAGGCCTATCACTTTCAGCCCCACCAGTTCGCACATGCGGCGGATCTGGCGCTTCTTGCCTTCCTTCAGGATGAAGCGCAGCTGGTCCTGGTTCTGCCAGGACACCTTGGCGGGTTTCAATGCCTTGCCGTCCAGCGAAAGGCCGTGATTCAGCAGCGCCAGGCCCTGCTCGCCCAGGCGTCCCTGCACCCGCACCAGGTACTCTTTTTCGATGCCGGAATCCTCGCCGATCAACTGCTTGGCGATGCGGCCGTCCTGCGTCAGCACCAGCAGGCCGGTGGAATCGATGTCCAGGCGGCCCGCGACGGCCAGCCCGCGCAGGTGGGCGCGATCGAAACGCAGCGGCGAACGGTCGTTGGCGGCCCGCGACCGCGAATCGATCAAGGCGGCGGCGGGCTGGTAGCCGTCTTCCGCCTGCCCGGAGACGTAGCCCATGGGCTTGTGGATCAGGATGGTCACGCGCTCCTGCTGCCGCGCCTGGGCGGCGCGCTCCAGCGTGATGACCTGGTTGGGGTAGGCTTTCGCGCCCAGTTCGGCGACGACCACGCCATCCACGCGCACCCAGCCACGCTCGATATAGCTGTCGGCCTCGCGCCGGGAACACAGGCCGCGTTCCGACATGAGCTTGGAGATACGTACTTTTTCCATGGAGCGCGTCGTGAAAGCCGACATTCTAGCGGCTTTGGACGTGCGGCCCGGCGCAACCGCCTGGAGCTGGCCGCCATGCCCTCGGCGGCGGCGCGGTGCCGGCTGCCTGACCGCTATGGCCACTGGCGGGGAGTCGCCTGCTTTCCGTCGATGGCAGCGGCAGCAACGCGCTTGCGGGATAATACGTCGCCATGAAGATTCCTCACCCCGGCAGTCGCGGCTGGACGCCGCTCCCCCTACCCTCCTGCACCTCCACCCAGAAATTCTGGCTGTTCCGCCCCGGCGCATTGACCGCCGGCCTGCGCCAGTTGGGCGAATTCCGCCTGCGTGTGCTGGCCGAGTACGCGCAGGCCGCGCCCGCTGACGAAGCGCTGGCCATGCGGCTGCGCCCCGGCGCGATGGTCTGGGTGCGCGAAGTCCTGATGTCGGTCGATGGCATCGACGCCGTGGCCGCGCGCAGCCTGACCCCGCTGGAGGCCTCGCGCGGCATATGGCAGGGCATGCGCCGCCTGCGCACCCGGCCGCTGGCCGATATGCTGTACCACGACCGCACCGTGCGCCGCACGGCCTTCGAATGCCGCCGCCTGGCGCCGGGCGTGCCCTTCTACGCCACCGCGCGCGCGGTCGTCGCCGAGACAGGATCCCGCGAGGCGTCCCGCGAACCGCGCATCCTGGCACGGCGGTCGGTGTTCTGGCGCCACGGACAGCCCTTGCTGGTGGCGGAAGGGTTCATGCCCGGGTTCTGGGACAAGGCCGGCGATCGCCGGCCCGCCTAGCGAAAGTCAAACGCCCGCGGTTGCCGCATCCTCGTCGCGCCGCGCCCGCGGCTGCGATGCGGCGCTTGCGGCGTCGGCGTCCCCGCCCTGCCGCACTTGCGGCTGCGGCTGCGGCTGCGACGTGGCACTTCCCGCTTCGGCGTTTTCCTTCAACCGCTGCGCGACCTGCGCCGCCACCTTCGCCTGGTCTTCCGGCGACATCGCGTCGTACTGTTCCTGGCTGATCCCCATGCTGGCCAGCATCATGTAGAACATGCGCTTGCTCAAGGGCATGGACAGATAGTCGGACAACTGTTGTGCCGCGGCGGACTTGGCGCCGGGGCCGCCGGCGGGAGCGCCGTGCGCCGCCGCCCATTGCTCGGGGTCGGCCATGCTGTACCGGTTGCCCGAGCCGGCCGCGCCCGACGCGCCTGATGACGCGGCCCCGTTCGCCGCGCCGCTGCCGGCCGCATGCTTGAACAACCGGTCGAAGCCGCCGGCCACCCCGCCATCGCCGGACGCGCCATGATCGGCGGCCTTGTCCTGCGGACGCCCGTTCAACAAGCCGACGGTGGCGTTGGCGATGTCCTGCAAACCGAAATTGCCCATACCCGATCCTTTACACGGAAGGCACGGCCGATTCGCGCCCGCTGCATGGGCAGGGGCGCCAGCGTGCTCTGCAATGGGCGGATCATAGCGCCGCCCGGGCCGGTCGCTAGCAGGGGAACAAAGGGCCGGAATCCCTCCTATTCCAGCCTGCGGTCACTCGCGCCAGGTCTCCGGCACGACGACCACGCTGCCGGCGGCGGCGGTCACGTAGACCTCGCCATCCTGCACGTTCAGGTCCAGCGACATGGTGCGCTCGGCCAGTTCGCCCAGCGCCTGCGTCTGCTGCGCCGGCAGATTGATCACCTTCAGGTTGCGCGCGCGCGAGACGCGGTCGCGTATGCCGTCCCACCAGATCTGGCTGGCATGGCCGCCGTAGCAATAGACCAGCACCTGCGCCGAGCGCCCGCAGGCCTTGAGGATACGGCGCTCGTCGGGCTGCCCGACTTCTATCCACAACTCGATGGCGCCGGTCAGGTCCTTGCGCCAGACGTCGGGCTCATCCGTTTCGCTCAGGCCTTTGGTGAAGGCCAGCGATTCATCGGCGTTCAAGGCATAGGCCAGCATGCGCACCATCATGCGCTCATCGGTTTCCGACGGATGCCGGGCGACGGTGACGGCATGGCTGCCGTAATACCGGCGATCGTTGTCCGCGATGTTCAGGTCCGCCTTGTAGATGGTCGCGCGCAATGCCATGGATGTCTTGTCCGCCTGTGAAGCCCGGCATGATACCGCCATGCGCGGGTCACTGGATGCGATGCACCCTGGACACGTAGGCCTCCGACGCGGAGTCGGGGCTGGCGTCGTCGGTTCCGCGCTGGTCGAAATCGCTGCGCGCCGCCTCGATCTCATCGAGATGGTTGATCGTCCAGCTGCCCAGCGGATCGATGGACGCCAGCATGGATGCGCCCATTTCGGTCAATTGGTACTCCACACGCGGCGGGACCTCGGGAAACACCGTCCGCTTGAGCAGGCCGTCGCGTTCCAGGTTGCGCAGGGTCAAGGTCAACATGCGCTGCGAAATACTGTCGGTGATGCGCTTGATTTCGCTGAACCGGCGCGGCCCATTACGCAAGCATCCCATGACGCGCATGGACCAGCGGTCGGCGACGCGCGACAGCACGCCGGAGATCTTCTCGCAAACCTTGGGATCATGATCAGCAGTGGGGTCGGTCACATCCATGTACCTCGGTATAAAAAAAGTGCCTTCTTGTGGCGCCAGGCCCGGAGGCCGAACATGCGGCCACCGAAACCATGGATTACGCCGCATCATGAAGCTTCTGCACATCGACGCCAGCATCACCGCGCCTCAGTCCGTCAGCCGTACGCTGTCGGATGCCATCGTACAGCGGCTGCGCCATACGATACCCGACCTGGAAATCACGCGCCGCGACCTCCACGCCGACCCACTCCCCCATCTGTCCCTGGCCACCCTGCCTTCCAGCCACCCCATGGTGGTGTCGACGCCCGACAGCGCGCGTGCCGTCGCTTCCAGCCAGGCGGTGCTGGACGAATTCCTGGCGGCCGACATCGTCGTGGTGGGTGCGCCCATGTACAACTTCACCATTCCCAGCCAATTGAAAGCCTGGATCGATCGTCTGCTGGTGCCCGGCCAGACCTTCGCCTATGGCGCGGACGGGGTCAAAGGCCTGGCCGGCGGCAAGCGCGTCATCCTGGCGCTGGCGCGCGGCGGCGCCTATGGTCCGGAATCGCCCGCGGCGGCGGCCGAGCATGCCGAGTCCTACCTGCGCACGGTATTCGGCTTCATCGGCATCACCCAGCCCGAGGTCATCGTCGCCGAAGGCCTGCAAATGGGGGCGGACCAACGCAGCCGTGCCCTGGAAGATGCCCAGCGCGCCGTCCAGGCGCTGTAGCCGGCCCATCGCCGTCGGAAGGCCGGGAAATGATGCAAGGAAAATTCTGATTCATAGCGCCGGGCTTTTACCCGAGCATGTAGGCCGGACCTGATCGCGTCAGCCATTTCTCCCGCCCCGGCAGCCAGGGGCGCGGGCGATGAGCCGCGCCCACTTTCTCGCCTCATGCCTACTCCGACCCAGTACGACGCCACCGCCGGCTTTCCGGCCGTCCATATCGAAGCCTTCAAAGAGGTCAGCCGCGCGAACCGCATGGTGATTTCCTCGCGCGGGCTCAACCCCTTGTGCACCGACCTGTTGCTCGAAGGCTATGCGGCCAAGGGTTATCACATCAAGGCCAAGACCTGCGACTGGGGGCCGATGGCGGGCTTCGTGCCCGCCGACCACCGGTTCACCAAGGCCAGCCAGGCGCTGGACAAACAGCGCCTGGCCGTCGCCGATGCCCTGCGCGCGGGCGCGCGGCCCACGCCGCTGGTCATCTCGTCGGCACGGATGGAAACCCTGCGCAGGCTGGGAAAGTTCACCGTACGCGGGCATGGCGGCCGCCTGCTGACCGTCCAGGCCGCGCCCGGCGCGGGGCACGCGCCGCACACCTTCGTACTCGTCAAGCAGCTCGACTGCCGCCACTGGGCCATCTGCTATCCCAGGCCCGCCGCCGGGACCACCGGCGGCCATGAAGGCCGGGCCCAGCCTGGCATGCAAACCGCGGGGCTGGAGCCGGTGCAGGGCCTGGCCAACCCGGGGCGGCGGCTCGCCGCCACCCATGGCGCGGCCGGCTTCAGGTCGGCGGTTTGCGGCGACTACGATTTGTGGTGCCTGTTTCCCCACGGCACCCTGCGGTCGCCTGGCATCAACGACAGGCAGGCGCCGCTGAACGCCACGCTGACCGCGCCGGCTTCGCGGCGCCCGGACGGGTTGGTGGCAAGCCGCGCGCTGCAGGCCGGGCTCATCCTGCCGCCGGTGCTGGAACCGGCACGCATGGCGGCGTTGCTGGGCGACCCGCACCTGGGCAATATTTCACATGCTGTCCTGCGCGTGCGGCAGCAGCTGAACCGCGCCTGCCAGGCGCCGGGGGGAGACGTGGTCATGCACGCCGACTATGGCGGCTATGCCTTCGGCGCCATCGATTACCCGATCATCTTTTTCATGCCCCGGCCCGACACCGGCTTCCAGCAAGTCGACCACGCCGTCGCCACGTCCCTGGCCACGCTCAAGCCGCTGCTCAAGCGCATCGAGGCCATGGGTTATCGGGTCGAACCGAATCCGGCGTGGTCGCTGCCCAATGTTCCCGCCATGCCGGGGCGCGACGCCCCCGCGCCGGCCGCGGCCGGGCCGGCGCCACACCCCGCCTACATGGCGGGATAGGCTCCGACCGCATGCCGCGCCACGAAGTGGCCGGGCGACACCTCGACCAGCGGCGCGACCACGGGCTCGTCGCCCACCTTGCGCACCGGGCTGGGGATCTCGTCGACCAGCAGCGAACGCTGGCGATGGCGCCGCTGCGGATCGGCGATCGGCACCGCCGCCATCAGCTTCCTGGTGTACGGGTGCTGCGGATTCTCGAAGATGGCCCGGCGCGGACCGATCTCGACGATCTGCCCCAGGTACATCACCGCCACCCGATGGCTGACGCGTTCGACCACCGCCATATCGTGCGAGATGAACAGGAAAGACACGCCCAGCTCGCGTTGCAGGTCCAGCAGCAGGTTGACGATCTGCGCCTGGATCGAGACGTCCAGCGCCGACACCGATTCGTCGGCGATCACCACCTTGGGATTCAGCGCCAGGGCCCGCGCAATGCACACCCGCTGGCGCTGGCCACCGGAGAACTCGTGCGGATAGCGGCCTATCATTTCGGGCACCAGCCCGCACTTGTCCATCAGCCAGCGCACGCGCTCCTGCGCCTTCGCGCCCCTGGCCACGCCGTGGATCAGCAGCGGCTCCATGATGGAATCGCCCACCGTCATGCGCGGATCGAGCGAACCGAAGGGATCCTGGAAAATGAATTGGATGTGCCGGCGCAGGGTCTGCATGGCCGCGCCGCGCAGCGCGCCGATGTTGCGTCCGTCGAACTCGATGGTGCCGCCCTGGCTGTGCACCAACTGCAACAGCGAGCGACCGGTCGTGGTCTTGCCGCAGCCCGATTCCCCCACCAGCGAGAGCGTCTCGCCCGGGTAGAGATCGAAGCTGACCTTTTCCACCGCGTGCACCCGGCGCTGCACGCGCCCCAGGATGCCGCCAGCGATGTCGTAGCGCGTGACCAGGTCGCGCACCTTCAGCACCGGGCCGTTTTCCCGCCGCACCGTGCTTTCCACCACGCGGCGCTCGGGCGCGGGCGTCGACTGGCCCTGCTCGACGTCGCTGACGGTCAGCAAGGGGAACGGCGCCGGTTCGTCCGTGCCGTGCATGGCGCCCAGGCGCGGCACCGCCGACAGCAGCGCCCGCGTATACGCATGGCGCGGATGGGCAAAGACTTCGTCCGAACCGCCCTCTTCCACCTTGTCGCCGCGGTACATGACCAGCACGCGGTCGGCCACTTCCGCCACCACGCCCATGTCGTGCGTGATGAAGATCACGCCCATGTTCATCTCTTCCTGCAGCTGGCGTATCAACTGCAGGATCTGCGCCTGGATGGTGACGTCCAGCGCGGTGGTGGGCTCATCGGCGATCAGCAGTTGCGGCTTGCATGACAGCGCCATGGCGATCATCACGCGCTGGCGCATGCCGCCGGACAATTGGTGCGGATAGCGGTCCAGCACGGACTTGGCTTCCGGAATGCGCACGCGCTCCAGCATGCGCAGCGTCTCGGCGCGGGCTTCCGCGGCGTCCAGGCCCTGATGCAGCCGCAGGGCCTCGGCGATCTGCACGCCGGCCGTGAAACTGGGGTTCAGCGACGTCATCGGCTCCTGGAAGATCATGGCGACGTCGGCGCCGCGCACGCGCTGCAGCGTCGCTTCGTCGGCACCCGTCATGTCCAGCATCTCGCCGTTGCGGCGGCGCAGCCGGATCGAGCCGTTGACGATCCTGCCGCCACCGTATTCGACCAGCCGCATCAGCGCCAGCGAGGTCACCGACTTGCCCGACCCGGATTCGCCGACGATGGCCAACGTTTCGCCGCGATCGACGTGGAAGGACACGTTGCGCACGGCTTCGACGGTGCGGTCGTGGGTCTTGAAGCGCACGGTCAGGTCGTTGACGTCAACGACGCGGTTCGATTCCATCGCTTGCATCGCGCTCACTTCTCCTGACGCGGGTCCAGGGCGTCGCGCAAGCCATCGCCCAACAGGTTGAAACCCAGCACCGCCAGGAAGATGGCGGAGCCGGGGAAAATCGACATCCATGGCGCCTGCGTCATGAAGTTCTTGGCCGTGTTGAGCATCGAACCCCAGGACGGATTGGGCGGCTGCAAGCCCAGGCCCAGGAAGGACAGGCTGGCCTCGGCGATGATGGCCGTGGCGATGGTGATGGTGGCCTGCACGATCAGCGGCGGCATGATGTTGGGCAGGATGTGGCGCACGATGATGCGCGTATCCGACGCCCCCAGCGCCCGCGCGCTGGCCACGTAGTCTTCGTTCTTGACCGCCAGCACCTGTCCGCGCGCCAGGCGCACGAACTTGGGCGCGGCCGACACGCCGATGGCCAGCATCGCATTGATCAGGCTGGGGCCCAGGAAGGCGGCCAGCGCGATTGCCAGGATCAGGAAGGGGATCGCCAGCAGCGCCTCGGTCACGCGCGAAATCGAGCTGTCCACCCAGCCGCCGAAGTAGCCGGACAACAGGCCGAACGGCACGCCGACGATCATGGCGATCAGCACGGAGGCCAAACCCGCCATCAGCGATGCGCGCGCGCCGAACAGCATGCGCGTATAGATGTCGCGGCCCAGCTCATCGGTGCCCAGCCAGAAGTTCGCCGACGGCGGCTTGCGGATGGTCGTGAAGCTGGTCTGGAAAGGATCGTGGTTGGCCAGCAGCGGCGCGAGGATCGCCACGACGACGAAGAACAGCACGATGGCCGCGCCTATCATGGCGATGCGGTTGCGGCGGAATTTGGCCCAGGCCCGGTTGGTGCGCCTGGGCGTCGCGCCGCCGGCGATGGCGGCAGGTGTAGCGCTCATGAGTGCCTCAGACGGGGATTGACGACGATGTACAGGATATCGGCCACCAGGTTCATCACGATGAAGCCGACCGCCACGCAAAGCACCACGCCCTGCACCACCGCGTAGTCGCGGTTGAACACGGCGTCGACCACCAGCTTGCCGAAGCCGGGAATCGTGAACACCTGCTCGGTCAGCACCGCGCCGGCCATCAATTCACCGAACAGCAGCGTGACCAGGGTCACGATGGGCATCAGCGCATTGCGCAAGGCGTGGCGCAGCACCACCTTGCGCGGCGACACGCCCTTGGCGCGCGCGGTGCGCACGTAGTCGGCGCCCAGCGCTTCCAGCATGGCCGACCGCGTGTGCCGCATCAGGTAGGCGGCCAGCGCCGTCGACAGCACGATGGCCGGCATGATCATGGTCTTCATGGACAGCCAGAAGTTCTCGGATGGCGAGACATAGCCCGACGCCGGCAGCCAGCGCAGCTGCACCGACACCACCATGATCAGGATGATGCCCAGCCAGAAATTGGGTATGGACATGCCCGACAGGGCCGCCACATTGGCGCCGTACTCCAATAACTTGCCTTTCTTGACCGCCGCCAGGATGCCCATCGGGATGCCCACCAGCAGCGCGATGATCATGGCCATCGCGGCCAGCTGCAGCGTCACCGGCAGCTTCTGCGCGATGAGCGACGTCACGGGCACGTCGGTGCGCAGGGACTTGCCCAGGTCACCGGTGGCGACCTGCTTGACCCAGGCCACGTACTGCACGGGCAAGGGATCGTCCAGATGGTATTTGTCGCGCAGGTAATCCAGCACGGCGGGATCGCGTTCTTCGCCCGCCAGGGTCAGTACCGGGTCGCCGGGCAGTAGCTTCTGGAGCAGGAAGACGATCATCGACACCAGGATCAGCGTCGGAATCGCCACCAGCACACGGCGCAGGATAAGTTTGAACATGAAGAAAAACCGCCGAAAACATAAAGAGCGAAGCGCCGGGACAGGACGTCCCGGAAACCCCGCTCGGCCAGAGCCGGAAGCGCCTTAGTTCGAGAAGGTGACGCCCTTCAGGCGGATCATGCCGTCAGGATAAGGCAGGAAGCCCTTGACCTTCTTCTGCATGGCGAACGGCCATGGCTGGAAGTACAGGAAGGCGTCGGGCATTTCCTTCTGGATAATGGCCTCGGCCTGCTCGTACAGGGCCTTGCGCTTGGCTTCGTCGGGCACCTTGCGCGCCTCGTTCAGGAACTCGTCCACCTTGGGATTGCAGTATTCCCCGTCGTTCAGCGCACCCTTGCAGGTGATGAAGGGATAGACGTTGCCGTCCGGATCGGGCCGGCCGGACCAGCCCCGCAGCGCCACCTCGAAGTTGCCGCCGCGCATCTGCGTCAGCAGCGCCGCGTAGTCGGTGGGCCGCAGGCTCAGTTCGATGCCGGCTTCGCGCGCCATGGCCTGCATCATTTCGGCGATCGCCGCCGTCGTGGTGTTGTTGCCGAAGGCCAGTTCCGCCTTCACCTGCGTCAGCCCTGCCTGCTTGAGCAGCGCCTTGGCCTTGGCCACGTCGCGCTTGGGCACCGGGAACTTATCGCTGTGATACGGGCTCGCCGGCGGGAAGGCCTGGTTGGCCGGTTCGTAGATGCCGCCGCCGATCACTTCGTTGATGGCGTCGCGGTCGATCGACAGGCTCAAGGCCTGGCGCACGCGCTCATCGCGGAAGGGATTGTTCTTGGCCCGTTCGCCGTTGTTCTGGTTGAACACGATTTCCTGGAAGCCCAGCCCCGCCACCGATGAAAAATGCAGGTTGCCGTCCTTCTTGACGTCCGGCGCATCCGACGGATTCAGGCGCTCCAGGATGTCCAGGCCGCCCGAGCGCAGGTTCTGCAGGCGCACGGTGGTATCCGGAATCGGCAGGAAAGTGATCTTGCTGAACTGGTACGACTTGGCGTCGTAGTACTTGTCGAATTTCTCCAGGACGATGCGGTCGTTCTGCACCCGTTCGACGAACTTGTAGGGTCCGGAGCAGATGGGCTTGCGGCCCACGGCGTTGGTGTCCTTGTCGTTGAAGATGGCCGGCGACATCATCATGCCGGCGCGGTCGGTCAGCTGGTACAGCAGGGTCGCGTCCGGCTGCTTCAGCTTGAGCACCAGCGTCTGCGCGTCCGGCGCCTGCACGTCCTGCACGGACGCCAGTTCGCCCTTGCGGAAGCTGTCGGGCAGCGTGCGGGCGCGGTCCAGGTTGGCCTTGGCCGCCGCCGCGTCGAACTTGCTGCCGTCATGGAACAGCGCGTCGCCGCGCAGTTTCATGGTCAGCTCGGTGTTGTCGGCGTTCCAGGTCCAGGACGTCGCCAGCTGCGGCACGATGTGCAGCTTGGGATCGATGTCCACCAGCTTGTCGCACAGCGACGTGAACACGATGCGGCCCACATAGGTGCGGGCGCGCGCGGGATCCAGCACGTCCGGATCTTCTTGCAGGCCGATGCGCAGTTCCTGCGCCACCGCGGACCCGGCCGCCAGCGCCAGCACGGCGGCGCTGATCACGGAACCCAGTTTCTTCATTGCAATCCCCTTGTCAGTGCACATGCATGCATACGATCAGAAACCCACCGCCTGTCCATCCCGCCGGCTGTCGCTGGCGGCGACGTAGCCGAGTTCGTTGTCGTCTTCCGACATGCGCCAGATGAACTGGCCGGAACCGAAATCCATGTAGGGGTCGTTGACGCTCTTCAGCTGGTGGCCCAGGCTCTTGAGCCCTTCCATCGTGCTGGCGGGCATCGTGGCTTCCAGATCCACGGTGAAGTCGCGGTTGACCTTCCAGCGCGGCGCGTCGCACGCCGCCTGCGGGTTCTGATGATAGTCCAACATGCGCACCACGGTTTGCAGGTGGCCCTGCGGTTGCATGTCGCCACCCATGACGCCGAAGCTCATGACCGGCTTGCCGCCGCGCGTCAGGAAACCGGGGATGATGGTGTGGAAGGGACGATGGCCGCCCTTGACCACGTTGGCGGCCTTGGGATCCATCGAGAAGCCGACGCCGCGGTTCTGCAGGCTGATGCCGGTGCCCGGCACCACCACGCCCGAGCCGAAGCCCATGTAGTTGGACATGATGAAGGAAATCATCATGCCGCTTTCGTCGGCGGCCGTCATATAGATGGTGCCGCCCGCATGGGGACGGCCCGCGGAGAAATGCGTGGCGCGGTCCATGCTGATCAGCTTGGCGCGCGACGCCAGGTAGGCGTCGTCCAGCATCTGCTCGGGGGTGACCTCCATGCTGCGCGGGTCGCCCACGTACTTGTACAGATCGGCGAACGCCAGCTTCATGGCTTCGATCTGCAGATGCTGCGACCGGACCGTATCCACACCCAGGCCGGCGACGTCGAACTTGTCCAGGATGCCCAGCGCGATCAGCGCGGCGATGCCCTGCCCGTTCGGCGGGATCTCGTGCAATTCGTAGCCGCGGTAGGAGCGCGAAATCGGCTTGACCCAATCGGGCTTGTAGTTGCGCAGGTCGTCCAGCGTCATCGCCCCGCCGCACTCCTTGCTGAAGGCGATCAGTTTTTCGGCGATCTCGCCTTCGTAGTAGTCGCGGCCCTTGCTGGCGGCGATGCGGCGCAGCGTCCAGGCGGCATCCGGAATGCGGAAATGCTCGCCGACCTGCGGCGCGCGGCCGTTCGGCATGAAGGTCTGCGCGAAGCCGGGCTGGTCCTTCAGCTCCGGCACGGCGGCGGCCCACTTGCGGCCGACGATAGGCGGCACGGCGTAGCCGCGCTCGGCGATTTCGATGGCCGGTTCGAACAGCTGCTCGAAGGGCAGCTTGCCGAACTTCTCGTGCAAGGCCGCCCAGCCCGCCACGGCGCCCGGAACGGTCACGCTATCCCAGCCGCGCTTGGGCTGATTCGCTAGGCCGTTGGCGCCCGTGCCGTACTTATTCTTGAAGTAGTCCACGCTCCACGCGGCCGGCGCGACGCCCGAGGAATTCAAGCCCTGCAGCTGCTTGCCATCCCACACGATGGCGAAGCAGTCGCTGCCGAGTCCGCAGGACACCGGCTCCGTCAGCGTGATCGTCGCGGCCGCGGCGATGGCGGCATCCACCGCGCTGCCGCCCTTGAGCAGCATGCGCAGCCCGGCCTGCGCGGCCAGCGGATGCGAGGTGGACACGAAATTGCGCGCGAACTGCGGCGCGCGGATGGTCGGATACGGGTTTTCCCAGAGGAAGCTCTTCATGGTGTCGGCGATGGCTCGGTAGAACGGCGGGGACGCAAACCGTGCAAGGTACACGCGTGGTTTAATTAGATCAATTTGAATTTTTTTCGAGTCACAAAAGATTTTTTTATGAGTCGATGGCTCCGCTCGTGCGTCGCGACACCGGTCGAACGGTGTCTCAGGGCATACCCTAGGGCGACCGCGGCATCACCGGCACCGCAACCATGAGCACCGTCCGTTTCCTCCGCACTTTCATGGCGGTCGCCCGCTATGGCTCCTTTTCCGAAGCCGCCGAGCGCGTCGCGCTGACCCAGGCGGCCGTCAGCTTCCAGATGCGGGCGCTGGAAGAAGACCTGGGCCGCGAGCTGTTCGACCGCAGCGGCCGGCTGGCCCTGCTGAACGCCGCCGGCCGGGAACTGCTGCCCGAAGTCAAGCAACTGCTCGACCTGTACGACCGCATGCGCCTGCCGCAAAAGCCCGGCCCAGGGCAGTTGGCCGGCTCGGTGGCCTTCGGCGCCATCGTGTCCTGCATGGGCGCCTTGTCCAAGGTCGTGTCCCAGCTCAAGCGCCGGCACGACAGCCTGGACGTGCGCCTGTTCACCGGCAAATCCGGCGAGCTGGCCAGCAAGGTGGAAAGCGGCGACCTGGATGCGGCCTTCGTGGTGGAATCGGGCCGCCGCATGGCCAGCATGCGCTGGACCCCGCTGCATGAAGAACCGCTGGTGGCGCTCGCGTCGCCCACGGCGGCCGGCCAGACCGTGCGCGAGCTGCTGGAACGCAACCCCTTCCTGCGCTTCGACCGTACCCAGCGCACCGGCCTGCAGATCGACCGCGTGCTGCGGCGGATGAACGTGCATGTGCACGACTTCCTGGAATTGAACGCCATCGAAACCGTGGTGGAGCTGGTGCGCCAGGAAGTCGGCGTCAGCCTGCTGCCGCAACTGATGTGGGCGCAGTGGCGCACGGCGCCGGACCTGCGCGTATGGGACCTGCCGGAAGATATCGGCCCGGTGGTCCGGGCCGTGGGCATGATAGAGCGCCGCGAACATGCGCGGCAGAACATCACGGAATCGATTTTCAAGGAGTACGCGGCCCTGCACCAGGCCCGCGACGACAAGCGCTAGCGCCCGCCTTGCCGGGACGTCACGACCCCACCAGCAGGTCCATGAAGCGCGCCATCTGTACGTCCTGCGACGTCACGCCGCCGGCGTCATGCGTGGCCAGCACCACTTCGACCCGGTTGTAGATATTGGACCATTCGGGATGATGGTCCATCTTGGCCGCCATCAGCGCCACGCGCGCCATGAAAGCGAAGGCGGCGTCGAAATCGCCGAACACGAAGGTCTTGGCGATGGCGTCGCGACCGGCGACGGCGGACCATCCGGACAACTCCCGCACGGCCCGATCGGCGCCTATCCTGGCAAGGTCAACCATGTGAGGTACTCCCGTATCCCTGCAACTACAGGGCGTCGTTGTCGGATTCGCCCGTGCGAATCCGGATGGCCTGTTCGACCGCGGTCACGAAAATCTTGCCGTCGCCGATCTTGCCCGTGCGCGAGGCCTTGACGATGGCTTCGATGGCGTTATCCACCATCTCGTCCGGCAGGACGACCTCGACACGGATCTTGGGCAGGAAATCGACGACGTATTCGGCGCCGCGATAGAGCTCGGTATGCCCCTTCTGGCGGCCGAAACCCTTGACTTCCGTCACGGTCAGCCCGCTGACGCCGACGTCGGCCAGGGCTTCGCGGACTTCGTCCAGCTTGAAGGGCTTGATGATGGCGGTAACTAGTTTCACGTGCAGTCCTCGATTCTTATTTATGACGAATGGGTGGCGGGGGTCAGGTCGTTTCCCGGAAGCCGTTCGTGACAGGATAGCGCCAATCCCTGCCGAACGCCCTGGGAGTAATACGGGGTCCGGGGGGTGCCTGGCGCCGCTTGTATTCGCTGACGCGGATCAGCCGCACCACCTGCTCGACCGCGTCCTCGGGGAAACCGGCGGCCACGATGTCGGCGGCGGACTGGTTGCGCTCCATATAGCGCTCGACGATGCCGTCCAGGATGTCGTAGGGCGGCAGGCTGTCCTGGTCTACCTGATCGGGCCGCAGTTCGGCCGAAGGCGGCCGGGTAATGATGCGCTCGGGAATGACCTCCTTCTGGCGGTTGCGCCAATTGGCCAGGCGGTAGACCAGTGTTTTCGGTACGTCCTTGATCACCGCGAAGCCGCCCGCCATGTCGCCGTACAGCGTGCAGTAGCCGGTGGTCATCTCCGACTTGTTTCCGGTGGTCAGCACCAGCCGCCCGGTCTTGTTCGACAGCGCCATCAGCAGCGTGCCGCGCACGCGGGCCTGGATGTTCTCTTCCGTGGCGTCCGGCGCCATGCCGGCGAAATGCGGCGCCAGCGCGGATTCGAAGCCTTCCACGACGGGACCGATGGCGATCACGTCGTAGCGCACGCCCAGGCGCTTGGCCATGTCGGCGGCGTCCGTCTGCGAAATATCGGCGGTGTAGCGCGACGGCATCATGACGGCGCGCACGTTGTCGGCGCCCAGGGCGTCGACGGCGATGGCCAGCACCACCGCCGAATCGATGCCGCCGGACAGGCCGATGATGGCGCCGGGAAAGCGGTTCTTGCCCAGGTAGTCGCGCACGCCAACCACGAGCGCTTTCCAGACCTGCTCTTCCGGATCGCTGGGCCGCAGGTCGGCCTGCGCATCCACGGGGGTGATGCTGCCGTCCGCGCCCACGTCCACGGCATGCACGCAGGCCTCGAACTCGGGCAGACGCGCACGCGGCTGCCCCTGCGCGTCCACCGCGAAGGACGCGCCGTCGAAGACGAGTTCGTCCTGGCCGCCCACCATGTTGGCGTAGATCACCGCGCCGCCGCTCAGGCGCGCGCATTCGGCCACGACCTCCATGCGCTGCGCCTGCTTGCCGGTGTTGAACGGCGAGGCATTGGGAACCAGCAGCACCTGGCTGCCGGCTTCGCGCGCCGCCTGCGGCGCATGCGGAAACCAGATGTCCTCGCAGATCACCACGCCGAAGCGCACGCCCTTGACGTCGAAGGTGAACGGCTTGCCGTCGGCAATGAAATAGCGCTGCTCATCGAAAACGGAGTAATTCGGCAGTTCGCGCTTGCGGTAGGTGCCCAGCACGCGGCCGTCCAGCAGCACCGAGGCCGCGTTGTACAGCACGTGCCGGCCCGTACGGTCCGCGAAGGCGTAGGCCTTGGCGCCGCAGGTGTCGCCGTCGACGTGGCCGACGACCACGTGCAGGCCCTTGAGCTCGGCCAGGTCGCGGCGCAGTTCATCCAGTTGCTGCTGCTGCTCGCAGACGAATTGCGGCCTCAGCAGCAGGTCTTCCGGCGGATAGCCCGTCAGTACGAGTTCCGGCGTCAGCAGTATGTCGGCGCCCATCCGGTGCGCCTCGCGAGCCGCCTGCAGGACGCGTTCGGCATTTCCGCAGATGTCTCCGACACAAGAATTGATCTGGGCGATCGCGACGCGGGGTGCGGTCATGGAGTTGCTTCCGTAGAGAGGGTGGCGGAACGCCGGCGCGGCGGCCGGCACAGCCGTTGGAACGTATACCGATTATCTCACCATCGGGCGGCCAGGCCGGTTCGATTATGACACCGGGCCGCACGGCGGGCTCTATAATCCCCATCACTATGTCGACGCCCTCCTCCCCCTCTCAGAACCAGTTCGCCAACAAGGCGCAAGCCTGGTCCGCCCGGTTTTCCGAACCGGTCTCCGATCTCGTCAAACGCTATACGGCGTCCGTGGATTTCGACCAGCGCCTGGCGCGCCACGATATCCAGGGTTCTCTTGCCCATGCGGACATGCTGGCCGCCCAGGGCATCATTTCCGCGCAGGACAAGGCCGACATCGAACGCGGCATGGCGCAGATCCTGTCGGAAATCGACGCCGGCAGCTTCCAATGGCTGCTGGACCTGGAAGACGTCCACCTGAACATCGAAAAGCGCCTGGTGGAACTGGTGGGCGACGCCGGCAAGCGGTTGCACACCGGCCGTTCGCGCAACGACCAGGTGGCAACCGACATCCGCCTCTGGCTGCGCGGCGAAATCGACGTCGCGCTGGACCTGCTGCGGCAATTGCGCCATGCCCTGGCCACTGTGGCGCTGGAGCATGCCGACACCATCATGCCCGGGTTCACCCATTTGCAGGTGGCCCAGCCCGTGACCTTCGGCCACCATCTGCTGGCCTACGCCGAAATGTTCGGCCGCGACGCCGAACGCCTGCAGGACTGCCGCCGCCGCGTGAACCGCCTGCCCCTGGGCGCCGCGGCGCTGGCCGGCACCAGCTTCCCCATCGACCGGGAACGCGTCGCCGCCACCCTGGGCTTCGATGGCGTGTGCCGCAATTCCCTGGACGCCGTGTCGGACCGCGACTTCGCCATCGAATTCTGCGCCGCCGCCGCGCTGGTGATGACGCACGTGTCGCGTCTTTCGGAAGAGCTGGTCCTGTGGATGAGCCCGCGCGTCGGCTTCATCGACCTCGCCGACCGCTTCTGCACCGGCAGCTCCATCATGCCGCAGAAGAAAAATCCCGACGTCCCCGAACTGGCGCGCGGCAAGACCGGCCGGGTCAATGGGCATCTGGTGGCCCTGCTCACCCTGATGAAAGGCCAGCCCCTGGCCTACAACAAGGACAACCAGGAAGACAAGGAAGGCCTGTTCGATACGGCCGACACGCTGCGCGACACCTTGACGATCTTCGCCGACATGGCGGGCGGCATCAAGGTCAAGGCGGAAAACATGCGCGCCGCGGCGCTGCAGGGCTACGCCACCGCGACCGATCTGGCCGATTACCTGGTCAAGCGCGGCATTCCCTTCCGCGACGCGCATGAGGTCGTGGCCCATGCGGTGCGCGACTGCGAACTGCGCGGCTGCGACCTGGCCGACCTGACGCTGCAGGAACTCCAGGCCTACCACGCGTCCATCGGCGACGACGTACACCAGGTGCTGACGCTGGAAGGCTCGGTCGCGGCGCGCAATCACATTGGCGGAACCGCGCCGCAGCGCGTGCGCGAAGAAGCGCAGCGGGTGCTGGCGCAGACGTCCGCCTGATACACGGACGCCACGCGCCCGGCAGCGGGCAGCGAACAAAGGCCGGCGATCAGCCGGCCTTTTGTTTGGCAGCAGGCCCTGCTCAGGCGGCCTGCGGTTTGGTCCAGGTTGCCGCTCAGGCGGCCTGCGGTTTGGCCCGGCCGCTGCTCTCAGGCAGCCTTCTCTTCGCCCGCGGCCTGTGCGGCTTCCTGGCGTTTTTCCGCCGCCTGGCGCTGGGCCGCCTCGATGGCCGCCGCATCCCCCGACTCGAACACGGCGATGGATTCCACGTGCCCCGTGTGCGGGAACATATTGATGACGCCGGCGCTCAGCAGGCTGTAGCCGCCCTCGTGCACCATGATGGCGGCGTCGCGCGCCAGCGTGGCCGGGTTGCAGGACACGTACACGATGCGATGCGGCCGTTCGGCGGCGGACAGTTGCGCCAACGCTTGCGCGACGGCCTGCGCGCCTTCGCGCGGCGGATCGATGAGCATGCGGTCGAAATGGCCCAGGCCGCGCAGCCACTGCACGTCGACCTCGAACAGATTCAGGGTGGCGAAGGACACGCGGTCGCCCAGGCCATTGCGCGTCGCGGCTTCGTGCGCCCTATCCGTCAAGGCCTTGCTGCCTTCCACGCCGACTGCCTCACGCGCCCGCGTGGCCAGGGGCAGCGTGAAATTGCCCAGCCCGCAGAACAGGTCGGCGACACGATCGTCCGGCCGGGCTTCCAGCAAGGACAAGGCGCGCGACACCAGCGCACGGTTGATGGCGTGATTGACCTGCGTGAAATCGGTGGGCTTGAACGGCATGCGCAGGCCGAACTCCGGCAAGGTGTAGGCCAGCGTTTCGGCGTGCTCCCTTTCGAGCGGATGACAGGTGTCCGGCCCCTTGGGCTGCAGCCACCACTGCACGCCGTTTTCCCGGGCGAAGGCGCGCAGGATGTCGATATCGCCCGGCGTCAGGGGCAGCAGGTGGCGCAGTACCAGCACCGTGGCGGCGTCGCCCACAGCCACCTCGATCTGCGGCATGCGGTCGGGCGCGGACATGGCGCCGATCATCGCGCGCAGCGGCATGAGCAGACGCGCCACATGGGGCGGCAGGACGTGGCATTCCCGCATGTCCGCGACGTAGCTGCTCTTGCGCTCGTGGAAGCCGACCAGGACGCCCCCCTTCTTGGGCACCACGCGCACGGAAAGCCGCGCGCGGAAACGGTAGCCCCAGGTGGGTCCATGCAGCGGCGGCAGGATGCGCTGCGGGCGCAGCTTACCCACATGCCAGAACGTGTCTTCCAGCGAGCGCTGCTTGATCGCCACCTGGGCCGAGGGCTCCAGGTGCTGCATGGCACAGCCGCCGCAGACGCCGAAATGCGGACAGCGCGGCGTGACGCGCTGGGACGAGGGACGCAGCACCTCCACCGTGCGGGCGATATCGTAGGACGGCTTGCGGCGCACGGTTTCGCCGGTGACGCGCTCGCCGGGGAGCGCGCCTTCGACGAATACGACCTTGCCTTCGCGGCGGGCGATACCCCTGGCTTCCAGGTCCAGGGATTCGATATTCAGGACTTCGGACATCGGCTATCTCATGAGAACAGCCCGGCATTGTAGAAGTTCTGCAGCTTTTCGCCTTGGGGCGGCTTTCATGCGAAAAAAAAAACGTCCGCCGGATGGCGGACGTTTCCCCTTGGGAGCGCGGTCAAGCCGCTTTTGTATGCAATGCGACGGTCGCGCCGGTGGCGCGCCCGCTCAGAACGTGCGGGAGATCGATGCGACCAGTCCCAGCCGGCCGGCGGGATGGTCGTACTTGGTGCTGTACCAGTTGTCCTTGGACGCACCGACGGCGGCCAGGCCGAACACCCAGCCCTTGATGTCCTTGGTGACGCCCAGCTTGTAGTCCACGTAGTGGCCCAGCTCGTCGCCATCCGTATCGACCTGGTTCTTCAGCTTCTGGTAGCCCACGTGGCCCACCAGGCCCCAGCCGTCGCCCAGGTCCCAGGTGGCCGACGCATCCAGGTACCACGTCCCTTTCGAATTCGGCGTGCTGAAGAAATCGCTGGGCGTGTAGGAGTACTTCAGGGAGTAGCCGCCATAGGTACCGGCGATGTACAGGTCGGTATTGTTGTAGTTGCCGCCCTTGGGAGACGACGAACCCGGGTAGTAATAGTGCAGCGCGCCGACGTCGATGCCGAAGCCGTTGTAGACCTCTCCGCGCCAGCCGCCGTAGAAGTCCATTTCGAGGTTGCCCTCGTTGTACAGGGTGCTGGAAACATTCGAGTTCCAGTTGCCAAGGTAGAAGCCCGACGAGTGCGTCAGGTCCAGTCCCAACTGAGCCGCCGGCCGGAAATCGGTCTGCGAATAGCCACGGAAACGATAGTCGTTGGTAATGGTGGCGTTGCCACTCAGCGAGAAACCGGCACCCAGATCGGTCGGGTCGGCATGGGCCGCGCCGGCAAAACACGTGGCAAGTACAAAGGGGACTGCGCGCAGCGTCTTCTTCATGGCAAGGATCCTAGTCTCAGTGATGCGTGTATATGGGCATGATCCGGCGGGCGAACCCGCCGGTCATGGCGCAGCGGGAAATGACAGGTACTACGAAACCGCCGCGGCCAACCCCATTTGCATCGGGATAGCCGCACCTCCTCGGCTTCTCCCCCATCAAAGCGAAATCCGTGCCAACTTTTCACACCTTGAAGAATACGTAAACGGACGTTGTGTGGTACTGAAACCGGCACCACAACAGTGCGAAACACGCCCCGCAAGCCTGCGCGCGCGACGCCCCAAGAAAGGGAAACGCCCGGATCCGTGCATACGGATCCGGGCGTCGGGTACCCGCCACCAGGAACGACCGGCCAAGGTGCAGCCGGCGCCCCCGGGAAGGGCTTAGCTGGAGGTCGACGGCGCGGCCGGGGCCGGGCGACGTTCGGCGCCCGGACGGCCGTCCTTGCGATGCTCCTCGCGGCGCTCCTGCATGCGCGCCTGGCGATCCTTGACGAACTGGGTCACCTGCTGGCGCTGGCCGTCGTTCAGGCTGTCCCACACGGCCAGCCATTTCTGGCGGACCTCATCGGCTCGCCCCTGGTACTGCTGCCGGGCCTGGGCCTGCGCGTCGGCCAAGGCATGGGGATCGAGCTTGCCGGCCTGCAGTTGCTGGTCCAGCGTCTGGTGCCGGGTGGCCATGCCCTCACGCATGGACTTGCCGAAGTCCTGCTGCGCCTGCTGGGCGGCGGAGAACAGCGCCTGCTGGTTGGCATCCAGCTTCAGCGCCGTGACTTCCTTCTTGCCGAGCGGGCCCACGCCAGGCACCCACAGGGCGTCACGCATGTCTTGCATGTGGTGGAAGCGACGGCCGTCCGCGCTCTTGCCGGAATGGCTGGCGCCGGACTGCGCCGTGCTGGGCTGCGCCGCGGACGAGGAAGCGTCCGGCGCCGCGGAAGCAGCCCCGGCGAAAGTACCGGCAGCGACGGCAAGCGCCAGGCTGGCGACGACGGGACGAATGGCGAATCGGGACATGAGAGGTCTCCTAGGGAGTGAGAGTGCGAGACCATTGTCATGGGGGTCCGATTACGCGCCGGTTTCGCGCGTGGCCCTGTCTGTTTCAGTCGATTGCGCCCGATCGGGCTCAGGGGGCCGCCCGCTCCTGGTCCCAGGCCGCCAGGTATTCCTTCCAATGCGGCGCCGGGCTGGCCGCGAGCGTATCGCGCACCAGGTCGATTTCTTCCTGGTAGGAAGCGGCATCGAGCTCGCCACGCAGGAAACGCCAGCGGCAGTACACCAGCCAGGTGTTGACCACGTCGGTCTCGCAATAGGCGCGGACTTCATCGGCCTTGCCCTGGTTCCAGGCATCCCAGACCTTGCCGCCATCCATGCCCAGCTTGCCCGGGAATCCGCACAGCTTGGCCAGTTGGTCCAGCGGCGCGTTGGCGCGGCCGTTGTACTTGGCAAGCACGTCCATCAGGTCGACGTGGCGGGTGTGGTAGCGGCCGATGTAGTTGTTGAACTTGAATTCGCGGTCGTCTTCGCCCTGGTCCCAATAGCGCGGCGCCGGCACGCCGTGGATCAGGCTGCGATAGTGCAGCACGGGCAGGTCGAAACCGGAACCGTTCCAGCTGACCAGCTTGGGCGTATAGCGCTCTATCGTTTTGAAAAAGCCCGCCAGCAGCGCGGGTTCGTCGTCGTCCGGCTTGCCCAGCGTACGCACCCGAAAGCCTTGGTCGTCGCGGAAGACGCAACCGATCACGGCCACGCGGTGCAGATGCAGCGGCAGGAAATCGCTGCCGCCGGTGGCCTCGCGCCGTTCGGCGAAGGCGCGCTCGGCGACTTCGCTGTCGGGCAGGTCGGCGCCCCAGCCATTCAGGCGGCGCAGCCCCGCCACGTCGGGCAGGGTCTCCAGATCGAAGACCAGGGTGGGCGTCATGATCAGCGCTGGGGCAGGTATTGCAGGGGATCGACCGGCGTGCCCTGGCGGCGGATCTCGAAGTGCAGGCGCGGCGACGCGGCGTCGGTCTGGCCGATTTCCGCGATCTTGGCGCCCTTCTTCACTTCCTGGCCGCTCTTGGCCAGCAGCGCGCGATTGTGCGCATAGGCGGTGATGAAGCCATTGGTGTGCTGGACGATGATCAGATTGCCCAGGCCACGCACGCCGTTGCCGCTGTACATCACCTTGCCGTCGGCGGCGGCCACGACTGGATCCCCGGGATTGCCGGCGATATCGACGCCCTTGGTGCTGTTGTTGAAGGTCGCGATCACCTGGCCCTGGGCGGGCCAGCCCCAGTTGATCACCCCTGCATCCGATGCGCGGGCCGGCTTGGGCGTTTCGGCCGGCACCGGCGCGGGCGTCGTTGCCGGCGGCGTGGTGGTCGCCGGCTGTTGCGTGGGCGGGGCTTGCGTCGGCTGCTCGCCCGGCGGCGGCAGCGGCGTGGGTTCGATGCGCGTGTCGGCCGGCTTGACCGGCGTGGCGGGCGCGGGCTTGCCGCCACCCGCCGCGGGGGTCGCCGCCCCTGCCGCCGGCGCGGACAATTTCAACACCTGCCCCACCGCCAGATGGTTGGAATCGGCCAGGTTGTTCCAGCGCTTCAGGCTGTCGACGTCGACGCCATTGGCGCGTGAAATGCCGTACAGCGTGTCACCGGGCTTGACCACGTAGGTCGCCCCCGAGACAGCCGGGGTCGACGGCGCGGGCGTGGTATTCAGGTCGACGACCGGCGCGCGCTCGGTGCGCGAGGCGCAGCCCGCCAGGACCAGGCAGACAAATCCCACCCAGAACAGGGCGCGGGACGGGCGCGCGGCAGGCGCGCCCGGGAATTCGGTGGCGGTCAGTTGCAACTGCCCGTCGAGCATATGATTCTCCTGGTAGCTCACGATTGTATGCCGGCCCTTAGCGGGACAAATCGAACGGCTTCGAGTTCCACGCGTTTCCAGCTGGACGCCCCGGTCCGCTCCACCAGCACCAGGCGCTGGTCGGAACCGCCTTCGGGCGCGATCAGCCGGCCGCCCGGCGCAAGCTGCGACAACAAGGCCTGCGGGATGGCCAGGCCGGCGGCGGCCACCACAATAGCATCGAAAGGCGCCGTATTCGGCAAACCCAGCATGCCGTCGCCATAGGTCAGGCGCACGCGCGTGGTCAAACGCAATTGCCGCAGGTGGCCGCGCGCCAGTTCGTATAGTCCGCGTATGCGTTCGATCGCGTACACGTCGCGGATGAATTGCGCCAGCACCGCGGCCTGGTAGCCACAGCCCGCGCCGACTTCCAGCACGCGGGTGGGCTCGCGATCTTCGCACACGGCGGCGATCATGCGCGCCACCACCCAAGGTTGGGAAATCGTCTGCGAATGCCCGATCGGCAACGCCGCGTCTTCATAGGCGCGGCTGGCCAGGGCCTGGTCGACGAACAGGTGGCGAGGCACCGCGTCCATGGCGTTCAGCACGCGATCGTCGGTAATGCCCTGGTCGCGCAGTCGCTGCACCATCGCACGGCGCAGGCGTTCCGAATTCAGGCCCAGGTTTCCGGCCGTATTGGGTATCGCCGGCGCGCCGCCGGGTAGCGTCGGCGGCGTGCGCGGCAACGTCGCCGCGGAAATCCGTGTGTTGCTGTTGGTGGCGGTATAGCCGGGCCCGAGGTTGCCGGTCTGGTACCCGCCGGCGCGCGACCTGACGGGCGGGCTCGCGGGCGGAATCGGTTCCGGGTCTACCCTTTTGCGCATAGAGGCTCCGCCCAGTGGCGCAGTTCAGGCAGCATCGCCTGGTGCGTCAGGTCCAGTCGCAGGGGCGTGATCGATACCGCGCCGTCGGCCACCGCATGAAAATCCGTGTCCGGGCCGGCATCCGCCGCGAGCCCGGCCGGCCCGATCCAGTAGACGGTATCGCCGTAAGGCGTGGTGGTGCGCACCACGGGCTCGGAAGGATGGCGCTTGCCCAGTCGCGTCACGCGCATGCCCTGCATGGTCTGCTCGGTCCGATTGGGAATATTCACGTTCAGCAGCACCGTCGCGGGCAGCGGATGGGCGATGTGGTGCTCGACCACCCGACGCGCCATGGCGGCGGCGGCGTCCAGGTGGGCCCAGCCCTTTTCATGCAGGGAAAACGCGATGGAAGGAATGCCGAACAGATAGCCTTCGATGGCGGCGGCCACGGTGCCCGAGTACAGCGTGTCGTCACCCATGTTGGCGCCGTTGTTGATGCCCGAGACGACCAGATCCGGACGCGCGTCCACCAGGCCGCCCGTGAGGGCGACGTGTACGCAATCGGACGGCGTGCCGTTGACGTAGAGAAAACCGTTGGCGGCCTCGCGTACCGACAGCGGACGACTCAACGTCAGGGAATTGGAGGCACCGCTGTGGTTGACCTCCGGCGCGACCACGGTCAGGTCGCCCAATCCCCGCAAGGCGTCCACGAGCGCCAGCAGGCCGGGCGCCGAATAACCATCATCGTTGGAAACCAGAATCCGCATTCTGCGTCGAAAAGAAAATTATGGCGGCGGGTCGCGTCGAATTGTACTGTAGGCAGCCGGCGCGGCAGCACCACGGTAGAATCCGCGCCTGTTTCTCTTCGCGTAAAGGCCCATGCTGCAGACCCACTACCCCATCGCCTACAACGTCGGGCTTGTCGTACTGGCCTATCTGATCGGCTCCATCCCCTTCGCCGTGGTGGTCACCCGGCTGATGGGGATGCAGGATCCGCGTACCTATGGGTCCGGCAACCCCGGCGCGACCAATGTGCTGCGCTCCGGGAACAAGACGGCCGCCGCGCTCACCCTGCTGGGAGATGCCGCCAAGGGTTGGTTCGCGGTGTGGCTGGTGCAACGCATCGGCAGCCCGGTGGGCGTGACGTGGAACGTGATCGCGCTGTCGGCGGTGGCGGTTTTCCTGGGGCACCTGTACCCCGTCTTCCTGAAATTCCAGGGCGGCAAGGGGGTGGCGACGGCCTTGGGCGTGCTGTTCGCGGTCTCCCCCTGGCTGGCGCTGGCCACGGTGGCGACATGGATCATCATCGCGGTGTTCTTCCGCTATTCGTCCCTGGCGGCGCTGGTCGCGGCGGTGTTCGCGCCGGTGTATTACCTGTTCGGATCGAACCTGGCCTGGTACGCCGAACCGCCGCTGGTGGTGGCGATCACGGTCATCAGCGTCCTGCTCATCCTGCGCCATCGGGCCAACATCAGCCGCCTGCTGAACGGTACGGAATCGCGGATCGGGCAAAAGAAGAAAAACTGAGCGCGGCTGTTGTCAGGCCGCCACGGAGACCTCTTCCAGGTCCCAGCGCGGCCGTACGGTAAACGCATGGCTGCCACGGTCCAGCACCGCCAATCCCGCCTTGACCCGCTCGCCGGCGGCGAATGCGATCATCGCGCCATTGTCCGTGCATAACGACAGCGGCGGGAAATAGGCCTGCGCCTTCAGGCGCGGCAGCGAGGCCGCCAGCCGCTCGCGCAGGGCCTTGTTTGCCCCGACGCCGCCCGCGACCACCAGGCGCCGCAGGCCGGTTTCCTTCAAGGCTTTCGCCGCCTTGGCGGCCAGCACGTCGACAATGGCGGCCTGCGTGGCGGCGGCCAGGTCCGCGATCGCGGCCGGGTCCGGCTCGCCACCGGCCTGCCGCAGGGCCTTGACCCGCGTCAACACCGCCGTCTTCAGGCCGCTGAAGCTGAAATCCAGGTCGCCGCTGTGCAGCATGGGACGCGGCAGCTCGAAACGCGCCGGATCGCCCTGCTCCGCCAAGCTGGCCAGCGCCGGACCGCCCGGGTAACCCAGGCCCAGCAGCTTCGCCGACTTGTCGAAGGCTTCGCCGGCCGCGTCATCCAGCGTCTCGCCCAGCAAGGTGTAGCGCCCCACGCCGTCCACGCGCATCAACTGGGTGTGCCCGCCCGATACCAGCAGCGCCACGAAGGGAAACTCCGGACGCGGATCCGCCAGCAGGGGCGACAGCAGATGCCCTTCCAGATGATGGATGGCGATGGCCGGCAGGTCGCGCGCCCAGGCGAAGGCCTGCGCCACGCTGGCGCCCACCAGCAGGGCGCCGGCCAGGCCCGGACCGGCCGTGTAGGCGACGGCGTCGATATCCGATACCGCAAGGCCGGCTTCCCGCAGGACCTGGCGGGTAAGCGGGACCACGCGCCGCACGTGGTCGCGCGACGCCAGTTCGGGCACCACGCCACCGTATTCCTGATGCATGGCGATCTGCGTGTGCAACGCATGCGCCAGCAAGCCGCGTTCGGTGCAGACGGCGGCCACGCCGGTCTCGTCGCAGGAGCTTTCAAAGCCGAGAATGATCATGGCCGCAAGTTTACTGCGCCGTCGGAAATGGTATGTTCGCGCCTTGGCCGATAACCCCCGCGACGACGACGGGACCGCCTGGGAGAAGCAAATGCTGGAGAGACTATTCCGACTGACGGAACATGGGACGACGACACGCGGGGAAGTCGTCGCGGGACTGACGACGTTCCTGACGATGTCCTACATCATCTTCGTCAATCCCGACATCCTGTCGACCACCGGCATGGACCGCGACGCCGTGTTCGTCGCCACCTGCCTGGCCGCCGCGCTGGGGTCCCTGGTCATGGGGCTGCTGGCCAACTGGCCCATCGGCATGGCCCCCGGCATGGGCCTGAACGCCTTCTTCGCCTTCACCGTGGTCAAGGCCATGGGCTACTCCTGGCAGCAGGCGCTGGGCGCGGTATTCATCTCCGGCCTGATCTTCCTGCTGTTGACCGTCACCGGCGTGCGCGGATGGCTGATCAAGGGCATCCCGCAATCCCTGCGCAGCGCCATCGCGGCGGGGATAGGCCTGTTCCTGGCGATCATCGCCCTGTCGAACGCCGGCATCGTGGTGGCCAACCCGGCCACCAAGGTCAGCCTGGGCGACCTGCGCACGCATGGACCGCTGTTCGCCGTGCTGGGCTTCTTCATCATCGCCGCGCTGGATGCGCTGCGCGTGCGCGGCGCCATCCTGATCGGCATCCTGGTCGTCACGGTGCTGTCGATGGCGCTGGGCTACAACAGCTTCCATGGCCTGTTCTCGTCGCCGCCGAGCCTGACGCCGACCCTGATGCAGCTGGATGTCGCCGGCGCGCTGAACAGCGGCTTCTTCCATGTCATCCTGGTCTTCGTGCTGGTCGAAGTGTTCGACGCCACGGGTACGCTGATCGGCGTGGCCAAGCGGGCCGGGCTGATCCCGGAAGGCAAGCCCAACAACCTGGGCCGCGCGCTGTTCGCCGACAGCGCGGCCATCGTGGCGGGCTCCGCGCTCGGCACCAGCAGCACCACCGCGTACGTGGAAAGCGCGTCCGGCGTGCAGGCCGGCGGCCGCACCGGCCTGACCGCCGTGGTCGTCGCCCTGCTCTTCCTTGCGGCCCTGTTCATTTCGCCGCTGGCGGGATCGGTGCCCGCCTACGCCACCGCGCCCGCCCTGCTCTACGTGGCCGGCCTGATGATGCGCGAACTGATCGAAGTCGACTGGAACGAAGTGTCGGAAGCCACGCCCGCGGCCCTGACGGCGCTGGTGATGCCCTTCACGTACTCGGTGGCCAACGGCCTGGCCTTCGGCTTCATCAGCTATGTCGTGCTCAAGACGCTCACGGGCAAGGCGCGCGAGGTGCACGCGGCCACCTGGCTGGTGGCCGCCCTGTTCGTCATCCGGTTCGCGTTCTTCGCCGGCTGAAGCCGGGGCGGTAAAAAATGCCCCCACGCCGCGCCGGTGAACCGGCTTGCTGCCCCCCAAGGGGGCCCTTTTTGCCTTGGGGCGGCCCGGCGGCAAAAAATCCGCCGCACGCTAAAATAGCGGGTTTTACAGACCCGCTGTTTTCATGACCTACGCCGTCAAGGAAATTTTCAAGACCCTGCAGGGCGAAGGGGCGCAGGCGGGACGAGCCGCGGTTTTCTGCCGTTTCGCCGGCTGCAACCTGTGGTCCGGCCGCGAAAGCGACCGCGCCACCGCCGCCTGTACCTTCTGCGACACCGACTTCATCGGCACCGACGGCCCCGGCGGCGGCAAATTCGCCAGCGCCGAGATGCTGGCCGATGCGCTGGCCGCGGAATGGGGTCCCGACAGCGCCCTCCGCTACGTGGTTTTCACGGGCGGCGAACCGCTGCTGCAGCTCGACCGTGCCCTGATCGCCGCGGTGCACGCGCGCGGCTTCACGATCGCCATCGAAACCAACGGCACCATGGTGCCGCCGGAAGGCATCGACTGGATCTGCGTCAGCCCCAAGGGCAAGGCGCCCGTACTGCTGCGCGCCGGCAATGAGCTGAAGCTGGTCTATCCGCAGGCCGACGCGCGGCCGGAGTCCTTCGCCGGCCTGAAGTTCGAGCACTTCTTCCTGCAGCCCATGGACGGGCCCGAACGCACGGCGCACACGCAGGCGATCGTCGAGTACTGCAAGCAGCATCCGCAATGGCGCCTGAGCCTGCAAACCCATAAATACATAGGCATTCCATGAGCAGCCCCACGCGCCCGGCACCCGGCACGATTTCCGTCACCCGCCGGCTGGAATTCGACGCCGGCCATCGCATTCCGGACCATCGCAGCCAGTGCCGCAATATGCACGGCCATCGCTATGTGCTGGAGGTCACGCTGGAAGGCCAGGTCATCGATGCGCCCGGCGCATCGGACAACGGCATGGTGATGGACTTCTCGGACATCAAGGCGATCGCCAACGAACACCTGGTCGGTCATTGGGACCACGCTTTCCTGGTGTATGCGGGCGATGCCGCCGTGCGCGGCTTCCTGGACAGCCTGCCGGGGCACAAGACCGTGGTGCTGGACCGGATTCCCACGGTGGAGAACCTGGCGCGCATCGCCTTCGACATCCTGCGTCCGCATTACCACCGGCAGTTCGGCGGCGATCTGCGGCTGGCCCGCGTGCGGCTGTATGAAACGCCCAATTGCTGGGCCGATTGCGAAGGTTGACGCGCCGGCCGCCGGCCGCCTATTCCCCGGCCGACGGCGTGTCCGTTTCCTCGGAGTCCTGGTAGGTCAGCAGATCCCCGGGCTGGCACCGCAGGGCGCGGCAGATCGCTTCCAGCGTGTCGAAGCGCACGCCCCTGACCTTGCCGGATTTCAGCAGGGACAGGTTCTGTTCCGTGATGCCGACGGTGGCGGCCAGGTCCTTGGACTTCATCTTGCGCTTGCTGAGCATGACGTCCAGTGTGACGACGATGGGCATTGCAGTCCTGCCGTGGGGTGTATGTCGTCGCTGGTCGTTAGACGAACTGCTGGTTTTCGCGATAGACCTCGGACGCGCGCTGCAGGATGCGACCGATGATGGCGATGCATGCGGCGACGAACAACGCCACCAGCGCCGATGCGTCCAGCGACAGCGCGACGATGTGGTGGCCGGGTTCGGCGCGTATCGTCAGCCATATGCTCAGTACCGGCTCGGTCAGGAACTGCACCACCACCCACAACGCGATCCAGCGCCCGACCGCGGCCAGATGGCGTCCGGCGCGCATCGAAAAGTAGGCACCCCGGGCATAGTCGCGGAACAGCGCGCGCAGATGGGCCAGGCCGCGCATCAGCACCAGCAGCGGCACGCTGGTGATCAACATCGCGCCTATCGTCTGCCACACCGGGAATTGCGCCAGGTCCAGCGACCCGTCCGACAGCCAGCGCGAGGTCATGCCGAAGCTGAAGCCATAGCCGTGCGGGCCATAAGGGGGATAGATCCAGTTGACGATGTTGAGCGCCAGCAAAGCGGCCATTACCACCAGGGTGAGGCCGGCCATGCGGTGGCTGAGGTCGGCCAGGCGGTCGGATGTCAGGCTGCGGCGGCCGCGCGCGCGGTTGAACAGGGTCATGGGAAAACCTCTCGAAGATTGGCGACGTGGCGCTGGGTGTAGCCGCCGACCGCGGGTGGCGGATAAGCCATCCGAAGTCCCTGCGGCAACTGCCCAACGCGGACGCATCTTAGCAAGAAAATTATCGTTAAACAATAATTTCTTGCTGCGAAGGATTAACTGAATGGCACACTCGGTCGCGTCGGGGCCCGATCAGGTCAGGGCCGCATAGCCGCCCTGCGCCGGTCCGCCCATCGCCGGATCGGAGATCCCATGAGCGCCGGTTTCCATCCGGCCGGCGAACCGCCTGGCGTAGCCCTGGCCGGCGGTCCCGCCAGCCGTCCCGACCCCGAGCGTGAAGTCGTACCAGCAATGCGACGCCGCCAGCGGCCATCGCCATTCGGCCTGCTGGCCCGCCGGGATGTCCTGGCTTTTCACCGCGCCACCGAAGTAGGCGTTGTCGGTGACGGTCACCGCAAGGCCGGCTTCGGATGGATTGCTGACCGTCACCACCAGCGCGCCTTCGGCGGGTGCGTAGCGGACGCGTGTTATCGGCAGCCGGGGCGCGGGTGGCGATGCCAGGGTGCCGGCGAAGTGCCGGTGGAAGCCGTTGGGGCCGAGCACCCAGAGGCTGTAGCGCCCGTCCGGCAGCGGCAGCCAGACGTCTTCCAGCGCCCTGCCCGGCTCGACGGTATAGCGGCGCGGCAGGGCGTCCAGGCGGTGGATGTCGTAGACGTGAAAAACAGCGGCCCTCCCACCCGTGTTGGAAAAGCGCAGCCGCAGGCGCTTCTCCACCATCTCGTCGTCCACATGCAGCTCGTAAGGCAAGGCGCGCGAGCGCCGCGTCCCCACGGCCTGCACCGGCAGCTCGGGCGCCGCCGGCGCGATCGGCACCGTGGTGCCGGACAGCGACCGGCTGCGCCCATCCAGCGCGGCGGTGTCCGGCAGCCGCGCCGGCAAGCCGCCCTGGTTGGGCGTGGCGAAATCGAAGCAGGACATCAGGTCGCCGGCGACCGCCCGCCGCCAGGGGCTGATGTTGGGCTCATCGACGCCAAAACGCCGTGCGATGAAACGCAGCACCGACGTGTGGTCGAACACCTCCGAATTCACCCAGCCGCCACGGCTCCAGGGCGAGATCACATACATCGGTACGCGCGGTCCCATGCCGTAGGGATGATGGCGATAGGCCAGCGTGGACTGCACGCCGCCCACATCGTCACCCAGATAATCGTCGCTGGCGTCCACCGTGCTGGCGCCCTGCGGGTCGAGCGCCTGCGTGCCGCCGGCCGTGCGCGCGTACGACGGCGGCGCGGGTGGCGGCATGTGGTCGAAAAAGCCGTCGTTCTCATCGAAATTCAGGATAAGCACCGTGCGGCTCCACACGCGTGGATTCGCCGTCAATGCATCCAGCACCTGCGCGGTATAGGCAGCACCCTGCGCCGGGCTGGACGGCTGCGGATGCTCTGACGCCGACGACGGCGCGCAGATCCAGGAAACCTGCGGCAGGCGGTCCGCCATCACGTCCGCGCGCAGCGCGTCCAGGTTGCGCGTGCGTATGCCTCTTTCGTACAGCGCGCGTTCGCGTTCCGTGCGCTCGGGCAGCACGGCGGGTACGCTGCGCGCGTGCGCCTGCCGGAAGGCCTTGAAGCCGAACAAGGGATTCAGCGCGTAGAACTCGAACTCGTTGTCCTGGTACACCTGCCAGCTGACGCCCGCGTCCTGCAGCCGTTCCGCGTAGGTCATCCAGGTGTAGCCGTCCTTGTGGGCGCCTTTCTTCAGCGTGTTGTAGCTGTTGTCCAGCGCGGGGCCGTTGTAGATGTCCGGCCTGGCAGGATCGTCCCGCCCGTGATTGGTGCCGGTAAAGATGAAGCAGCGGTTCGGATTGGTCCCCCCCGTCAGTGAACAATGATAGGCATCGCACACGGTGAAGGCGTTTGCCAGCGCGAACTGGAAAGGCAGGTCGGCCTGGGCGTAATAGACCATGGACGCGTTCTTCTTGAACTGCGGCCAGTGCGTCATGCGTCCGCCATCCCAGGCATCCTGCGCATCGGGATAAAGATGCGGCGTACCCGCGGTGCGCATCAGCCGAAAATCCACCGCCGTGTCGTTGTGCTGCGGCGCCAGGATGGCCGGCAGGCCCGCCGGCTGGCCGTCGTGGCGTTGGTACCAGACCGTCCTGCCTTGCATGCCGGGGGCGTCGGCAACGGGAATGGGGAAGCGGTCGCCGAAGCCCCTTACGCCGGCCAGCGTGCCGAAATAGTGGTCGAAGGCGCGGTTTTCCTGCGTCAGGACGACGATGTGCTCGACGTCGCGCAGGGTGCCGGTGCGACGGTCCGCCTCGATGGCGAGCGCCTTGCGTATGGCTGGTGGAAACATCGACAAGGCCGCTGCGGCGCCCGCGCCGCGGGCCGACTTGCGGAAGAATTCGCGGCGGCGATGATCGGTGGACATGTTCCGGACTTGCTCCCTATACGCGGCGATACGGCCGCCTCTTCCACGTTCTTCCACGGTAACGCCTGGCCGGCCAGGCGCGGCCGGCTAGGCGCGGCCGGCCAGGCGCGGCCGGCAAGGCGCGCCGTCGTCCGGTCGCGCTGCCCGCCGGTCAGCGGTATCTGCCAAGTATGCCCGCATCCGGCGCACATCGAGCTGACAAGCCCCGACCCCGGACCGGCGGTTTCTTCATTCACGCCCAGCGTTTACAGTGTTGGATCGCCGGTGCCAGGGTAACGCCCTTCCGACCGGCTTCCGTCCATCGCCGCTGGCGCGGCGCGCACAGTGAGGTCATGCCATGAGCACGCAGCCGACGAACGCCCCCTCCCAGCCGACCACCGCCACGCAGACGGCAACGATGCCGGGCAACCGCTACGACGCCATCATCATCGGTGCCGGCCAGGCCGGGCCGCCGCTCGCCGGACGCCTGACCGAGGCCGGCCAGCGCGTCGCGCTCATCGAACGCAAGCACTTCGGCGGCACTTGCGTGAACACGGGCTGCATGCCGACCAAGACGCTGGTGGCCAGCGCCTACGCCGCGCATCTGGCACGGCGGTCCGCGGACTTCGGCGTCACCTTGCCGGGACAGGTCGGCATCGACGCGACGCGCCTGAAGGCGCGCAAGGACGAAGTCGTCATGCGCGCGCGCGGCAATGTCGAAAAATGGCTGCGCGGCATGGACAAATGCACCGTGCTGCAAGGCCAGGCGCGATTCGTCGGCCCGCATGACATCGAGGTCGATGGGCAGCGCCTATCGGCCGACCGCATCTATATCAACGTGGGCGGCCGCGCCAATATCCCGGACATGCCGGGCGTGCACGATATCCCCCTGCTCACCAACACCAGCCTGCTGGAACTGGACAGCGTGCCGCGCCATATGGTGGTCATAGGCGGCAGCTACATCGGCCTGGAATTCGCGCAGATGTACCGGCGCTTCGGCGCCGAGGTCACGGTGGTGGAGAAAGGCCCGCGCCTGATCTCGCGGGAAGATCCCGATGTATCCGACGCCATCCTGAAGATCCTGGAAAAGGAAGGGATACGCGTGCACCTGAACGCCGAATGCATACGCTTCGAATCGCATCCCGACGGCGCGGCCGTGCGCGTGTCATGTTCGCAGGATCCGGGCCCCATCATCGGTTCGCACGTGCTGATGGCCGTGGGCCGCGTGCCGAATACGACCGACCTGGGGCTCGAGGCCGCCGGCGTGAAGATGGACGCGCGCGGCTATATCGTGGTCGACGACGAACTGCGCACCAATGTGCCGCACATCTGGGCCCTGGGCGATTGCAATGGGCGCGGCGCCTTCACCCACACTTCGTACAACGATTTCGAGATCGTCGCGGCGAACCTGCTGGACCAGGACCCGCGCCGCGTCAGCGACCGCCTGCCCTGCTATGCCCTGTACATCGACCCGCCCCTGGGCCGGGTCGGCATGACCGAAGCCGCGGTGCGCGCCACCGGCCGCCCCGCGCTGGTCGGCATCCGCCCCATGACGCGCGTCGGCCGCGCCGTCGAAAAGGGCGAGACCGAAGGCTTCATGAAGGTCGTGGTCGACGCCGAAACCAAGGCCATCCTGGGCGCCGCCATCCTGGGCACCGGCGGCGACGAAGCCGTCCACGGCATCCTGGACGTCATGTCCAGCAAGGCACCCTACACCACCCTGCAGCGCACCGTGCACATCCATCCCACGGTATCGGAGCTGATACCCACGGTACTGGGTGAGCTGAAGCCCCTGGCATAGATGGCTTGGTCCGTATCAGAACGACACTTCAAAGGAAATTCCGCAGTAATTGGATCGGGGTGCCAACTGACGGCCTGGACCTTGTTCGAAATAGATCAATCCGTACTGTTCCATGGTCCGCAACGTACGGGAAAGATTTGATTTTGCCCTGCCGCTTTTGCTGGCAAGTTCATTCAACGATGCGGGTTTTGTCCGCGCAATGAGGGCGAGCAGTGCCCGGTTCTTGTCGGACAAGACCTGAGCAAGGCTTTCCATGGATTGGAACCAGACTTTGGGCTCGCCAGCGCTCGGCCGGTATTCGCCCCTGGCTATAGCGAGTGTCCTGGCCTTGTACTGCTCAAGCGACGCGATACCGATTTTGAGCATTTTCATGTCAGGGGGTCCTGTCGCGCAGCGTCATCTCAACCTCCGTCCAAAAGTCGCTGAGCAAAGTAGCTGCGTCCATATATGTGTAGAAGCGCACGCGGCTGGATTTGTGTTTATGGTCGTATTCGATACGCGTTCGCGCGCCAGGACCTCCGCCCTCCTTGACGGGATGCGCATTGTCGAACCCAAGCATCCGCTCGCCATTTTCATCATGAAGCGTCAATGAATATTTGATCCCGTGCGGCCTGTGCCGGCAGGCTCGAACTCGCTTGACCTCAAACTTGACCCACGCCTTGCCCGCAACATCTGCGACGAAGGTTTCGCCATCGAGTAATAACAAGGTGTCCAGGCGAGGGTCCGGTCGTCGATATGATCACTGGATGACAACCAAATCAAAAAGAATAATCTCCCTCAGTCTGAGCACGAGGATTGCGGTTCCGAGAGTAGGCCGATCAGGCGCTACCGAGATTCAACGCCAAGGAAAAGGGCCCAGCGAACACTGAGCCC
Source organism: Bordetella genomosp. 8 (assembly GCF_002119685.1). Taxonomy (NCBI): domain Bacteria; kingdom Pseudomonadati; phylum Pseudomonadota; class Betaproteobacteria; order Burkholderiales; family Alcaligenaceae; genus Bordetella; species Bordetella genomosp. 8. The sequence continues at coordinate 3,538,674 of NZ_CP021108.1, forward strand.
TAAGCATTGATGCTCAAGGCCGTACGGCCCGAAGCGGTGCACCTGCGACCCTGGTCAATCCACCGTCGCCCCGGACGCCTTCACCGCCTTGCCCCAGGTGCCGATTTCCTTGACCACGTAGGAATGGAATTCCGCCGGCGTCATGTGCATGGGCTCCACGCCCAGCGTGGCGAGCTGTTCCTTGACGTCGGGGGCGTTGAGGATGTCCTGTACTTCCTGGTTCATGCGCCTGGTGATGGCGTCGGGGATGCCGGCCGGGCCGAGCAGGCCGTACCAGGGCTGCGCGTCGACGCCCTTGATGCCGGTTTCGGCCAGCGTGGGCACGTCGGGCAAGGCGGCGGAGCGCTGCGCGCCGGTGACGGCCAGGACTTTCAGGTTGCCGGCCTTGACCTGCTGCATGATGGGCAAGGGGTTCTCGAAGGCCAGCGGCACCTGGCCGCCGACCAGGTCGTTCAGCAGTGGCCCGGAACCCTTGTACGGGATGTGGCGAATCTTGGTGCCCGCCGCCGTGTTGAACATTTCGCCGATGATGTGCTGCGGCGTGCCGGAACCGGCCGAGCCGAAGACCAGGTCGCCGGTCTTGCCCTTGGCGATGACGTCCTTGATGGAATTCAAGCCCGACTTCGCGTTGACCGCGACCACGAAGCTGGTGCGCGCCAGCGGCGCGACTTCCGTGAAGTCCTTGGCCGGGTCGTAGGGCAGCGACTTGTACAGCGTGCCGGCGATCACGATGGGACCGCTGGCCGCCAGCAGGTAGGTATAGCCATCCGGCTTGGCCTTGGCCACATAGGCGGTGCCGATGTTGCCGCCGGCGCCGGCGCGGTTTTCGACCACGACGGTCTGCTTCAGCTTGTCGTGCAGGCGGGTCGCCAGCAGACGGGCCAGGACGTCGGTGGTACCGCCCGGCGCATAGGGCGAAACCAGCGTGATGGGCTTGTCGGGCCACGCATCGGCCGCCCGCGCCGCGGGTGCGGCGGCCAGGACGGCGGTGGCGAACAGCGCTGCGAAGCAGCGATTGAAAGCACGGCTCATGTGTCTGTCTCCTTGGTTTTCTAATCGCGCGACCGCAGGGATCGCGCGTCCGGGCCGAAGCGCCGAATCCGGAGGATAACCAGGGAAACAAGACGGGGATATGCGGGTATTCCACCCGCACCGCGGCGTGGACGGTGCAGCCGCGGGCTATCCGGCGCGCGGCGCCGGCGATGCTAACGATGCGCCCTGCGCATGCGGACCACCCGGTTGTACAAGGCGCCCAGCGCCATCAACAGGCTGGTGCCCAGGAACACCGAACGCATGCCGAAATGGCCGCCGACGAAACCGCCCGCCAGCGGCCCTACCACCTGGCCCACGTACTGCGCCGATGTCGAATACCCCAGCATGCCCCCCGCCACGCGCTCCGGCACGTTATGCCGGATCACCGAGGCAATGCAGGGTAGCAGCCCGCCCAGGGACAATCCCATCAGGAAACGCAGCACCACCAGCTGCCAGCTCGCCGTGATGAAGGCCTGCGGGATCAGCAGCAGCGCCGACACCAGCAGGCAGGCGACGATCACGTTCCAGTGCCCTACCCGGTCCGCCAGCCGGCCCAGGCGCGAGGCGGACAGGATGCTGCCCAGCGCCGTCGCCGACATCACCAGCCCAGCCACCATCGTCACGTTGCGCGGCTCGGCGAACTGCGCCACGTACACCGTGATGATGGGCTCGATCGACATGTTCGCCAGCATCAGCAGCATGCCGGTGAAGAGCATCGCCAGCAGCGGCCCCTTGTCGGGAACGGCGGCCAGGCCGCCCTTGGGCTTGTCGGCCGACTTCGCGGGCCGGGGCCTGTGCTCTTCCTTGATCAGGAAAGTCGTCACCAGGAAGGCCACGAAAATCAGCACGCCCGACGCCAGGAAAGTCGCCCGTATGCCGATCAGCGGCGGCAGAGCCCCGCCGATCAACGGTCCGGCGAGGTTGCCCGCCATGATGCCGGACGACAGCATGCCCAGCGCCCAGCCGGTGCGATGCCGGGGCGTCTGCGTGGCCACCAGCACCATGGAGCCGGACGCATAGCCGCCCAGCAAACCGGCCAGCAGCCGCAGTCCGACCAGTTGATACACGTTCTCCGCCATGCCGATCAGCGACATGGCGATGGACATCCCCAGGCTGGCGCGTATCAGCATCAGCTTGCGGCCATAGCGGTCGGCCAGGCGTCCCCACAACGGCGCGGTCAACGCGGCGGTGAAGAAGGTGGCGCCGAAGGCCACCCCCGACCACTGCACGATCGCCGCATGATCCTTGACGCCCAGCTGCTCCACATACAGCGGCAGGAAGGGCAGCAGCAAGGTCATGCCGATGATGGTGGTGAAGGAACCGAACACGCATACCGCCAGGTTGCGCATCCAGTGGTCCGAACCCTGCTCCAACAGGGTGGTATCGGCGGTGGAAGATGTCGTGGTGGAGCTGCTCATGGGGCGATGGACTGACGTGGTTCCGGAGGGACGCGCGAGGCAGCTGGCACTATACGCCGCCGCCTGGCGGCTACCCAGCCGAGCGCCCGTACCGTAATAGCGCACACCGGCATGTCGCATACTGGCATCCACAGCACCAGGATGAGCGGCCCGTTTCGCTTATGTCTCGAAAGAGGCACAATCCGTGCGGGGGATCTTTCCATCGGCGCCAGGTGCTCGCGACGCGAGACGCCAGCAGACGCCGCGAAAAACGACAAGACGAGACAACGGAAGATCATCATGACAACAGCATTCCCGCGCCGCCGCACCCGCCTCGCCATCGCGCTGTCGGCCTGCCTGGCCGCCGGTGCCGCCATGGCGGCGGACTGGCCCAGCCATCCCATCACCTTCGTCGCGCCCTTCAGCCCGGGCGGTGGCATCGACCTGGCCGCGCGGCTGGTCGCCAAATCCGTCAGCGAACAGCTGCACCAGTCGATCATCGTCGAAAACCGCCCCGGCGCGGGCGGCGCCATCGGCGCGGCCCACGTCGCGCATAGCGCGCCCGATGGCTATACCTTCCTGGTGGGCGGCAACAGCGTCATCACCAACAGCCTGATCCACCCCAAGCAGCCGTACAAGGACGAGGAATTGACGCCTGTCGTGCTGATGACCGTGACTCCCTCGGTCATCGTCACCAGCGCCGCCAATCCTTCCAGCAACCTGAAGGAATTCCTGGACGATGCCAGGAAGAACCACGAGGGTCGCATCACCTTCTCCACCGCCGGCAATGGCAGCGCGCCGCAGTTCGTCGCCGAAATGCTGCGCGAAGCCACCGGCATGAAGGTCGAGCCCATCACCTACAAGAGCGGGGGCGAAGGCGTGACCGCGGTGGTCGCCGGGCAGGTCGACGCGACCTCCGAAGCCAGCGTCGCCACCCTGCCCCTGATCAAGGGCGGCAAGCTGAAGGGCCTGGCGATCACCGGCGACAAGCGCATGGCCAGCGCGCCCAACATCCCGACTACCGCGGAAGAAGGCCTGCCAACGCTGCGCATCGTGCATTGGGCCGGCCTGCTGGCGCCGACCGGTACGCCCGACGATATCCTGGACAAGATGAACGCCGCCGTGAACGCGGCGCTGAAAACGCCGGACGTGCAGCAGGCGCTACAGCGCAGCAGCCAGGACGCAGGCGGCGGCACGCGGGCGTCCTTCACGCAGTTCACCCGGGACGAACGCGAGCGCCTGGGCCAGATCGTCAAGACCGGCCATATGCAGACCGACTGATCGCGGCCGGCGGCGCCGTCACACGCTCTGTTCGACGCCGCGTCGCAGGATACGCGCCGGCCGGTGCGCGCCGTGGCTGTAGCACAGCTCCGCCAGCTCCGGCACCCGCCAGAACACCAGGTCGGCCCACTTGCCCGGCGTCACGGTGCCGATCTCGTCCTGCAGGCCGAGCGCGCGCGCCGCGGCCTGGGTAACGCCCCGCAGCGCCTCCGCCGGCGTCAGGCGAAACAGCGTGCACGCCATGTTGAGCATCAGCAGCAAGGACGAGAACGGCGACGTGCCGGGATTGCAGTCGGTCGCCACCGCCATGGGCACCTGGTGCCGGCGCAGCAGATCGATGGGCGGCACCTTCGTATCGCGCAGGAAATAGAACGCGCCGGGCAATAGCACCGCGACCGTCCCCGCCGCCGCCATGGCGCGCGCGCCGGCTTCGTCCAGATGCTCCAGATGATCCGCCGACAAGGCGCGATAACGCGCGCCCAGCGCGGCCGCGCCGCACAGGTTCAGCTGTTCGGCATGCACCTTCACCGGCAGGCCCAGCGATGCCGCCGTGCGGTAGACGCGCTCCGTCTGCGCGGCATCGAAGCCTATGCTTTCGTGGAACACGTCCACGGCGTCCGCCAGCCCGAGGCGCGCGGCCTCCGGCAGCACGTCGGTGCAGACGAAGTCGATGTAGTCGTCGGCACGGCCGGCATATTCGGGCGGCAGCGCATGCGCGCCCAGGAAAGTCGTGCGTATCGTCACCGGCAGGCTCGCGCCGAGGGCACGGGCCGCGCGCAGCATGGCCAGTTCGGTGTCGCGGTCCAGGCCGTAGCCGGACTTGATCTCCACGGTGGTCACGCCCTCGCGCAACAAGGCGCGCAGGCGCGGCAAGGCTTGCGCGATCAGGCCGTCCTCTCCCGCCTGCCGCGTGGCGCGCACGGTGGAAACGATGCCCCCGCCGGCACGCGCGATATCTTCATAGGAGGCGCCATTCAAGCGCATCTCGAATTCGCTGGCGCGCGATCCCGCATAGATCAGGTGCGTATGGCAATCGATCAGGCCGGGCATGACCCAGGCGCCCTCGGCATCGATCAGGCGGCCCGGATGGCCCGCGGGATCCGTCCACGCGCCGGCGGGCGCATCCGCTGCCGGGCCTATCCAAGCGATACGCCCGCCCTGGATGGCGATCGCATCGGCGTCGTCGCGTATGCCGTACGGGCCCGCGTCACGGAAGGTGGCGATACGTGCATTGACGATCAGGGCGTCCTGGCTCTGTTCTATGGTCATGGGGTCGTCTTCCAGCGCATGGGGCTTTATCGCGCATCGACGCGATTCCGCCATCCTCGGGTTTTCCATAGCCGGATGGTACTTGCCTATACTTGTATATTCAAGTTAGAGTTTTGCCCATGCCTGCCACCAGCCTCCCGCTCCCTCCCTACGCCCGCATCAAGCAGCACATCGTCGAGCAGATCGAAGCCGGCGAGTGGGCGGTGAACGACCAGGTCCCCTCGGAAAACCAGCTGGCGGCGCAGTTCGAGGTTTCCCGCATGACGGCGCGCCGCGCCATCCTGGAGCTGACCCAGGAAGGCATGCTGGTCCGCAGCCAGGGCCTGGGCACCTTCGTGGCGGAACAGAAACCCGCCCTGCCCGTGCTGGAAGTCCGCAACATCGCCGAGGAAATCGCCCAGCGCGGCCACCGTTATTCCAACCGCGTGCTGCAGCTGGAGCGCGTCACCGCGCCGGAAGCCATCGCCACCGCGCTGGACCTGTCCATCGACAAATCCGTCTACCACTCGCTGATCCTGCACCTGGACAACGAAGTGCCGGTGCAGCTGGAAGACCGCTACGTCAACCCGCGCGTCGCCCCCGACTACATCCAGCAGGACTTCAGCCGCGAAACGCCCAATGCCTACCTGAGCCGCGTCGCGCCGCTGACCGCCGTCGAACACACCATCGAGGCCATTCTTCCCGATACCCGCGTCGCGGGCTGGCTGGGACTGAAAGGCCCGCAAGCCTGCCTGCAGGTGCTGCGCCGCACCTGGTCCGGCGAGCACGTCGTCACCTACGCCCGCCTTATCCATCCCGGCGACCGCTACCGCCTGACCGGCCATGCCGTCATGCCCACGCGCCCCGCCCCCGCCAAGATTTCCGGAGATCAACAGCCATGACCGCTACGCAAAACTCCCGCATCGATCCGTCGCGCAAGATCCGCGCGCCGCGCGGCAATACCCTGAGCTGCAAGAACTGGCTGATCGAGGCCGCCTATCGCATGATCCAGAACAACCTGGACGCGGAAGTGGCCGAGCACCCGGATCAACTGGTGGTGTACGGCGGCATCGGCCGCGCCGCGCGCGACTGGCCGTCCTTCGACAAGATCCTGGAAGTGCTGCGCCGCCTGCAGCCCGACGAAACGCTGCTGATCCAATCCGGCAAGCCGGTCGGCGTGTTCAAGACCCATGAAGACGCGCCGCGCGTGCTGCTGGCCAACTCCAACCTGGTGCCGCACTGGGCCACCTGGGAACACTTCCACGAACTGGACCGCAAGGGCCTGATGATGTATGGCCAGATGACGGCCGGCAGCTGGATCTACATCGGCTCCCAGGGCATTGTGCAAGGCACCTACGAAACCTTCTATTCCGTGGCCAATCGCCATTTCGGCGGCGATCCCAAGGGCCGCTGGATCCTGACGGCCGGCCTGGGCGGCATGGGCGGCGCGCAGCCGCTGGCCGCCACCATGGCCGGCTTCAGCATGATCGCCGTGGAGTGCGACGAGTCGCGCATCGACTTCCGCCTGCGCACCCGCTATATCGATGTGAAAGCCAGAACCCTGGACGAAGCGCTGGGCCTGCTGGAGCAGGCCAAGGCCCAGGGCAAGGCCGTGTCCATCGGCCTGTTGGGCAATGCGGCCGACGTGCTGGCGGAAATGGTCCAACGCGGCATCACGCCGGATTGCGTGACCGACCAGACCTCCGCCCACGATCCCTTGAACGGCTACCTGCCTCAGGGCTGGACGATGGAAGAATGGAAGGCCCGCCGCAACACCGAGCCGGATGCCGTGGTGCGCGCCGCCAAGCAATCCATGGCCGGCCATGTGCGCGCCATGCTGACGCTGCAGGAACGCGGGGCAGCGACGCTGGACTACGGCAACAACATCCGCCAGATGGCGCTGGAAATGGGCGTGGAGAACGCCTTCGATTTCCCCGGTTTCGTGCCGGCCTATATACGCCCGCTGTTCTGCGAAGGCATCGGCCCGTTCCGCTGGGCCGCGCTGTCGGGTGATCCGGAGGACATCTACAAGACCGACGCCAAGGTCAAGGAACTGATCCCGCACGACAAGCATCTGCACAACTGGCTGGACATGGCGCGCGAACGCATCGCCTTCCAGGGCCTGCCGGCGCGCATCTGCTGGGTGGGGGTGCGCGATCGCGCGCGGCTGGGGCTGGCCTTCAATGAAATGGTCCGCACCGGTGAACTGAGCGCGCCCGTCGTCATCGGCCGCGATCACCTGGATTCCGGCTCGGTGGCCAGCCCGAACCGTGAAACCGAATCCATGCGGGATGGCTCGGACGCGGTGTCCGATTGGCCCTTGCTGAATGCCTTGCTGAACACCGCGGGTGGCGCGACGTGGGTCTCGCTGCATCACGGCGGCGGCGTCGGCATGGGGTTCTCGCAGCACGCCGGCGTGGTCATCGTGTGCGATGGCACCGAAGCGGCGGATCGCCGCATCGCGCGTGTGCTGCATAACGACCCGGCCACGGGCGTCATGCGCCACGCGGACGCCGGCTACGAAGAAGCCATCGCCTGCGCGCGCGACGCCGGGCTGGACCTGCCCATGCTGGATCGTTAATCAGGCCGGCCACGGCCGGCATCAAGCAGCAGTAGACACACACACAAGGGGAATACCATGAAACTGTCTCTGAACCTGCGCCTGGCGGCCTTTGCCGCCGGCGCCCTCATCGCGGCATCCGCCGCGTCCGTGCACGCGGCGGATGCCTATCCTTCCAAGCCCGTGACCATCATCGTGCCCTTCGGCGCGGGCGGGGTCGCCGACGCCATTCCGCGCATCGTCGGGCAGAAGCTCAACGAAATGTGGGGCGTGCCGGTCATCATCGAAAACCGCCCCGGCGCCTCCGGCAACCTCGGCATGGGCCAGGTTGCCCGCGCCGCCGCCGACGGCTACACGCTGGGCCTGGCGCCGGCCGGCAACCTGACGGTCAACCCGCTGCTCTACACCAACCTGAATTTCGACACGGCCCACGCCTTCGCACCCATCACGCTGCTGGCGACGTCCCCCAACATCCTGGTGGTGAACCCTGCCCTGCCGACCAAGGACTTCAAGTCCTTCATCGAATACGCCAAGAGCAAGCCGGGCAAGCTGAACTTCGCCTCGCCCGGCGCCGGCAGCGGCGCGCATTTGGCAGGCGAGCTGCTGAACCAGTCCGCCGGCATCAATACCATGCATATCCCGTACAACGGCATGGCGCCCGCCGTCACCGACGTGGTCGCGGGCAACGTGGACATGATGTTCGCGGGCGTTTCCAGCGTGTTGCCCTTCATCCGCAGCGGCAAGCTGCGCGCGCTGGCCGTCGCCGGACCGCATCGGCTGCCGCAGTTGCCGGACGTCCCCACTGTCGCGGAAAGCGGCTACCCGGGCTTCGACGTGACGTCGTGGTACGGCCTGGTCGCCCCCGCCAAGACCCCGCCCGCCGTCCTGGCCAAGCTGGCGCAGGACGTCGCGACCGTTCTGAAGGATCCCGCCGTGCGGCAGAAGTTCGAAGACCAGGGCGTGGAGCCCTCCAGCATTACATCGCAAGCCTTCGCCGCCATGATCCAGGACGAGTCCCGCAAGTGGGCGGACATCGTCAAGACGGCGGGCATCAAGCCTATCCAGTAAGTCCGGAGACATCATGCAGTCCATCGACATTACCTACCTGAACGGGCCCGACGTCAAAGCCCTGAACATCACCGATGCCGAAATCCTGGCCGCGGTGGAAGGCGCCCTGCGCGCGCAGGGCCTGGGCAAGACCGTGATCGAGCCGCGCGTGCACCTGGTGCCGGAATCCTCGGACAAGGGCCACTTCAACGTGCTGCGCGGCTACATCGAGCCGCTGCACGTGGCCGGCGTCAAGGTGGTCAGCGATTTCGTCGACAACTACAAGGTCGACCTGCCATCCGAAATGGCCTTGTTGAACCTGTTCGATCCGGTCACCGGCAAGCCGTTGGCCATCGTCGATGCGACTGCGATCACCGACATGCGCACCGGCGCGGTCACCGCGCTGGGCGCCAAGCACCTGGCGCGGCGCGACAGCAAGATACTGGGCCACATCGGGGCGCGCGGCACCTCGTACTGGAACGTGCGCCTGCTGGACAGCATCTTCAATTTCGACGAGATCCGCGTGCACTCGCGCCGTCCCGAAAGCCGCCAGGCCTTCGGCGATCGCCTGTCGCGCGACCTGGGCAAGCCGGTCAAGGTGGTGGAAGATTGGGAATCCTGCGTGCGCGACGCCGACATCGTCGTCGAAGCCTCGCGCCTGCCCAAGCCCACGCCGCTGCTCAAGACGGAATGGATCAAGCCGGGCGCGCTGGTCATGCCCTACGGCACCATGAGCGCGGTCGAACTTTCGCTGACGGACATCATGTCCAAGGTGGTGGTCGACGATTGGGGCCAGTGCCGCAAGGGCCTGCCCTTCGGTTCGCTGCGCGCCCATGTGGACAGCGATCGCATCACCCAGGAAAACCTGCACGCCGAGATCGGCCAGATCGTGGCCGGCCTGAAGCCGGGACGCGAGAACGATCAGGAGACCATCCTGTTCTGGCATCGCGGCCTGTCGACGACGGACATCGCGCTGGGGCAGGCGATGCTGGACAAGGCCAAGCGACTCGGTATCGGGCAGACCTTGAAGTACGCCTGATCGAACACACCGGGAGCCCCCCATGACCGCTACGCCTTTGATCGCATCGACCCGCATGTACGACGTCGCGCCGTCCGCCAAGACGGCGTGGCATGCGCTGCTGGCCGAGGCACATCGGCGGGCGGGCCTGCACGTGACCTTTGTCGAACACGGTTGGCCGACGCCCATCGGTGAACTCTGGGCGCGGCCGGGCCTGTGCGGCGCCTTCATGTGCGGCTGGCCGTTCGCGCAAGCGTTGCGCGGCGGCAAGGCTTATACGGCGGTGGCCGCCGTCGTGCCGGATTTGCCCGGATACGAAGACCAGGCGCGTTATCGCAGCGCCTTCCTGGTGCGGGACGATGCGCCCTGGCAGCGGCTGGAGGATACGTTCGGAAGCCGCTACGGGTGGATGGTGCGCGACTCCCAGTCCGGCTGGAACGCGCCCCGGCGCCTGCTCGCCCGCCATGCGGCGGCGCACGGGGGCTCCCTATTCCAGGAAGTCAAAGGTCCTTATGGCAACCCACGTGGCCTGCTGCGCGCCTTGCGCGATGGCGAAATCGACCTGACGGCCGTGGACGGGTGGTATCTGGACCTGCTGCGGGTGCATGACGCAGACGCGCTACAGGGCCTGCGCGCGATCGGATATACGGATTGGACGCCGAATCCCTTGCTCGTCAGCGGACAGGATGTCGACCCCGCGACGTCCGAGCGCCTGACAGCCGCGCTGCTCGGCATGCACGCCGACGCCGGCACCAGGGAATTGCTGCGCGCGGCGCACGTCGCGCGCTTCACGGCCGCGGACCCGCGTGCCTACGACGTACTGCTCGACCACGATAGCGACCGCAGCTATCCGGAGATCCGCTAGGTCACGTCCGCGATTCGGGAATTGGATAGCGGCGGATGGAGGTGCCTCCAACCGCCGCCAGTTCGACGCTGTTCCGCGCCGTGCAGACTGCTTAAATGACGTGGAACAGCCAAAGCAGAATGATGACCGGGATGGGGATCCCCAACAGCCAGAGCAGAATGCCTCGCATGGCGCTCTCCTTTCTCGGTTGCCCGCTACGTATGGCAGGCTTCGGGTCACGGTGGAGCAAGGGCCGTGCCCGGCAGTGAATTGCTTACTTCGAGTCAATAATCCATTGACATCCAGGCCGTGTACGCACGACGCTCCGAGTGCTCCAATGACAACGGACACAACACAAGGAGCTTTCAATGGCCGATCAGAAAACCGTACTTATTCTGGGCGCGTCACGCGGCCTGGGCCTGGCGCTGGCCGAGGAATACTGCGGCAAGGGCTGGCACGTCATCGCCACCACGCGCAGCCAGTCTCCGCAACTTGAAGCCCTGCGCGAACGTAGCGTCTGTGAGCTGGAAATCCAGTCCGTCGACATCACCGACCTGGCGTCGGTACGTGAACTGCACGCTCGCCTGCAAGGCCGCACGCTGGACACCCTTTTCGTCAATGCGGGAATCTGCAAGGCGAACGAGCTGACCCCGCTGCAAGTCGACGAACAGGATTTCATCGACATGATGCTGACCAACGCGCTCAGCCCCATGCGGGTCATCGAAGTCTTCCAGGACATGGTTGCGCGCGATGGCGTCATCGCGGTCATGTCCTCGGAGCTGGGCAGCATCACCAACAACGAAGGCTTCTGGGAGCTGTACAGTTCTAGCAAGGCCGCGTTGAACATGTTGATGAAGGCCTACGCGTCGCGCCATGCCGGCGGCACGCAAGCCCTGCTACTGGTCGCGCCCGGATGGGTGCGTACCGAGATGGGCGGCAGCAACGCCGCCCTGGACGTCTCGGAAAGCATCCCGCTGGTGGTCGACACGGTAGAGCACCATGCCGGCCGGCCAGGACTGCGCTACATCGACCGGCACGGCAAGACGCTGCCCTGGTAGCGCCAGCGACGACTACAGCGGCCGGATCGCCAGATCCCCACGGTACACCGTGTTCGCCAGCGTCTCGGCGTGCGCGCGATGGGGATCCGGCTCCGGCGCCAGGTTCAGTGACAGCGTATGTTCGGCCAGTTGCTGGCAGGTCATGAAGCGCACGTCGCCCAGCTGCTTGATCTCGGTCAGCAAGGTATCCAGCACCGCGATACGCGCCGCCCGCGTCGAACCGAAATCCCCGCGCAGGTTCAAGGTGAGCGGAATCAGCGTACCTTCCGCATGCATCGCCGCGATCTCATCGCGCCAGATCGTCTGCAGACGCGCATGCGTATGGCGCGCCGAATACACCGGCGCATCGTCCAGCGCGAATGTCGATGGCAGCTCCACCACCTTCTTGTCGCCCGACAGGCCGAACACGTAGGGATAATCGGCGTCCTGGAAACTGGCGTCGTAGATAAAGCCCAGATCGGCCAGGTGATCCAGCGTCCTGGACGACAACTCGCCGCCCGGCGCGCGGAAGCCCTGCGGCGCCACGCCGGCAACGTCCGCCAGGATGTCGCGCGACGCCTTCAACACCTGCGTTTCCTTGTCGCCCAGCGTCGCGAAGTTCTCCAGATCCACGCCACGCGCCGCGATCTCATGGCCGTTGGCGACCAGCTCGCGGATCAGCTCGGGATGCCGGCGGGCATCCGTGCCCGGCACGAAGAAAGTCGCCGGCACGTCGTGTTTCTTAAGCAATTCCACCAGCCGCGGAAAGCCCGCGCGCACCGCATAGCGGCCATAGGAATAGCGGCCGAACATGCGTTCGGTGGGGACTTCCTTCAGATCGAAGGACTCGGCGTCGAAGTTCACGGTCAGCAGAACGACCGCGCGGGCGCCATGGGGCCATGTATACGTGCTCATGCGAACGACACCTCTTCAAGATTGTTGCTGTTGTCCAGGCACCATTGGGCGAAAGCGCGCGACTCCATGAATTGCACCCCGTCGTGCGTCTTCATATAGGCAATCAGGTCGGACAGCGTCTTGGTGCGCGACGGCGTACCGGAGCCCCAGCCCGCGCGTGGATGCAGCGACATCACAAAGAACCTGTCGTTGCGATAGATCGCATCGAACTCCGACTTCCATTGCGCCAGCACTTCCGACGGCGGCGTATAGCTGAACTTGTAGAACGGGAAATCGTCCAGGCTGTAGGTGTTGTTCGGCAGTTCGACGATGACGTCGTCCTGCGTCTTGCCGAAGCGCAGCCGGTACGGACGGTCGTAGTCCTTGTCGCTGGAATCGTAGATATAGCCCAGCGACTTCAGCACCTTCATGGTCTTGTCGCTCTTGCGGCCGGACGGCGAGCGCCAGCCCAGCACGGGCTTCTTGATGATGTCACGCAGGATGCCGTCGGTCTTGCGCAGCAGGGCTTCTTCTTCCTCCGCCTTGAGTTCCCAGGCCTCGTGCAGATAGCCGTGCGCGGCGACTTCGAAACCGTTGCGGTCGATGTCCTCGATGGTCGTGGGATGCCGTTCGGCGTCATAGCCCGGGACGAAGAACGTGCCCTTGATGTTGTGGCGGTCCAGCATTTCCATGTGCCGCGGCACGCCGCAACGGGCGGAGTAATTTCCCCAGGAATGCTTGCCCAGCGGCGCGATCCCGCGCCCCACTTCGTGGCTGGGACCATCGAAGTCGATGCCGATCAGCACAACGCAGCGCATCGCTTCCGGAAATGTCGTTTGTCTCATCCTTGATCCTCGATGATCGTTGACGATTTGCTCAATCCAGCTTGATGTTCGATTCGCGCACCACGGTGCCCCACTTCTGGCGTTCGTTCACCAGGAACTTGTCGAACTCCGCGGGCGGCATATTGGCGATATCGAAGGAACGCGCGCGCATGGTGGCCTGGAAATCCGGCGATGCATAGACTTTCTCGATGGCCTTGTACAGCGTATCCACCGTCGATTGCGGCATGCCCGCCGGCCCGAACAGGCCTACCCAACCCACCGCGCTGAAACCAGGATAGCCGGATTCCGCGATGGTCGGAACCTCGGGCAGCACGGCATTGCGCTTCAGCGCCGTCGTGGCGATGGGCCGCACCTTGCCGGCCTTGATGTTGCCGATCTGCGTGCCGACCAGGTCCAGCATATAGTCCAGGCGACCGGCCAGCAGGTCCGTCGTGGCTTGGCCCGCGCCGTTGTACGGCACGCCGCTGGCCTTGATGCCGGCATCGCGGTTGAACTTTTCCACCGCCAGGTGGGCGGAGCTGCCCACCGTGGTCACGCCGTAATTGAGCTTGCCCGGATTGGCCTTGGCCGTATCCACCAGCTCTTTCAAGGTCTGGATCCTGGAAGACTCCGGCACCACGACGACGTTGTCGAAAGTCGCCAGCACCGTGATCGGCGTGAAGTCCTTCACCGGGTCATAAGGCAGCTTGGAGTACAGGAACTGGTTCGCGCCGTGCGTGCCGGTCGATCCCACCAGCAAGGTATAGCCGTCCGGCTTGGCCTGGCCCACGAAGGCCGCGCCGATGCCGCCGCCGGCGCCGGGCCGGTTCTCGACCACGATGGTCTGGCCCAGCACCTTGCCCACTTCCTGTGCGACGATGCGCGCCTGGATATCCGTGCCGCCCCCAGCCGCGAAAGGCACGATCAGGCGGATCGCATGCGAAGGATATTTGTCGCCGTCCTGCGCCGTGGCGATGCCCGGCGTGGCGATGGCCGCCGCCAGTCCCAGCGCCGCCGTCATGCGGACGAACTTGCCCGCGAACACGCCGCCGTGCGGCAGATTGGATTTGAAGGCCTTTTTCATGGCTGATTCCCCTGTGATGTTCTGGAAAATTTCTTAGCGCTGGCGCTGCGGCAGTTCGTACTTGGCGAAGGTGGGATCCAGCGCCGGCAGATTGGCCACCTCCATCACGCCCAGCGCAGGCTGCATGACGACGGTGGACACCGTGGCGCTGCGCGTATCCCGCCCGAAATCCCCGCGCGGCGGCCGGCACACCGACCACGGCGACTGGAAATCATCCAGCAGCGCCCGCTTGACCGAATCCACGGTAATGCGGCCCACATCCGGCGTCAGCAGATCCCGCACGCGCTGCTCGCGATACAGCGTGCACGGCGAAAACGCGATACCCGTATCCTTCAGCTTGCCCAGGGCGATCGGGCTCAGCCAATGATTCGAATGCACCAGCAGGCCATTTTCCGGCAGGAGCTGGAACGTCTCGTCCGGCGCGCACTCGAAGTTGATCGCGATGCCTTCGTGATGGCAGACCGCCATATTGTTCGAACCCGTCTTCGGGGTCGCGTACACCGCGTGCAGCGCCCAGGCCAGATACGGACTTTCCAGGGCCTTGCGGCGGATCAAGGGAAGCGGCACGCCGATCTGCCGGTAATCGCGGTCGCACTCCAGGTTATTCCCCGTGATCGAAATCCCGGCCGAATTGAAGCCCGAGCGAGCCAGCATCCCCGCTTCGGTAAACGTCAGCACGTTCGGGCCGTCGTCACGCAGTATGCGCAGTACCACGCCGGTCTCCGAACACTCTTCCTTCCAGTCCCAGTTCTGCGCGTGGATCAGCCGGCCGTCGGCGGTCGCTTCGCGCATCACCTTCACCGACGTGCAGCCATCGTTGGTCTCGCCCAGCAGCCGCGCGCGCAGCTCCGGCTTGAATGCCAGCTTCATCACTTCCGTACGGGCGTTCAGCAGGAAGATGTCCTCCAGGCGCACGCCGGCGCCGTCGGCGATGCCCTGCATCTCCGTCAGGTAGTTCTCGTCGAACTTGCGCACCGCCGGGATATAGCTATGGATAATCCTGTCGATCTCGCTGCGTTCCAGCTTCCATCGCGCGGCCTGCTCGCTGTAGTGCTCGATGGAGCGGGCGATGCGCTTCCTGGCTTGTTCGCCATAGGACCGCCCCCGCTCCAGCGGCGCCCCGCTGATCTCGTAAAGGGGAAACGGTGTCACTTGCTGCCTGCTCATCGATGCTCTCCAACTCTGCCTTGTTACAGGATCGGTACAAATCGTAGAGGCGGCAGCTCATATCATCAAATGATTTATCCGGAACATATAATGCCTTTTTTGATATGGATCTCCGGCCATCGTGGAACTGGATACGCTGCGCAAGGTCAACCTGAACCTGCTGACCGTTTTCGAACTGCTGATGGAAACGCGCAGCGCCACGGAGACGGCGGCGCGACTGCATACGACCCAGCCGGGCATCAGCAGAAAGCTCGCCGAATTGCGCCGCCTGCTGGCCGATCCCCTGTTCGTCCTGATAAAGCGGCAGCTCGTCCCTACCCCGCGCGCGCTGGAAATCCGCCCCGTCGTTCGGGAAGCATTAGCCGCCATCGGCGGCATCATGGAAGACGGCGGCGCTTTCGATCCCTTGAAGTCATCCCGCACATTTCGCATCGCCGCGCGCCACACCATCGAATGGATGCTCGCGCCGGGCCTGCGCAGCTATTGCGACAGCCACGCGCCGCAGGTGCGGTTCAGCTTCGTCAATATGCAAGGCGTGGCCTTGCCGGAAAAGCAGCTGGAAGATCACTCCATCGATATCGCGCTAGGCCGCTTCGAAGAAGTCGGTGGGCGGTTCCGCACGCACGCGCTCTATGACGACGATCGTGTCTGCCTGCTCCGGCGGGGCCATCCCTTCGCGGGCAAAAAACTTACCCCGGGCACCTTCTGCAAATTGCGCTTCGTGACCACCACCGACATGTTCGGCAAGGACAACGAGGTGGACGCATGGCTGCGCAAGCTGGGCCACCAGCGGCGCTTCGACTTGTACGTCTCCAGCATGAGCCATGTGCCGTTGATACTGCTGCAGACCGATCTGGCGGTGACCATGCCGCGCAGGCTGGCCACGTATGTCGCGCAATTTCATCCGCTGCATGTGCTTGAACTGGGCTTTCAATTGCCCAAATCGCACTACAACATGGTCTGGCACGCCCGGTGGAATGATGTGCCGTCGCATGAATGGATGAGACAGGTGGTCGCGGGTTTGATGACCACGCCCCGATAACGCAGCCCCGCGTGAGCCATCAGCCTGGGCCAGCGGCGCCAGAACCGTCCAGCCTGAAGAAATCAATGAAGGCCCTGAGCGGTGCGGGCGTATAGGCCCTTTCGGGATAATAAATATAGAGGCCTGAAAATGGTTTGCACCATTCGTCCAGGACGCGGATCAATTGCCCCGATTCCAGGAAGGACGCCACGAAGCTTTCAGGCAGAAAAGCGAGAGCAGCGCCCTGCAGCGCACTCGCAAGCAGGATGTCCGAATCGTTGACAGTCAGCACGTTGCGGACCTCGACATCCAGCGGCCCGTCCGGGCCAACAAAATTCCAGCGATAAAGCGCGCCCGTATCGTCCCACCGATAGGTCACGCACCGATGATCCCGCAAGTCCCGCGGCGTATCGGGTGGCGGCCGTTGCGCGAAATAGGCCGGCGCACCGACGACGGCCATCCGCAGATCCGGCGTCAGCCGCACCGCGACCATATCCTGGTGCAGCGCCGCGCCCACACGAACGCCAGCGTCGAATCCCTTGGCGACCACGTCGACCATGTTGTCGTCGACGACCAGATCGAGCTCGACGTCCGGATAGGCTCTCGTGAACGCCTTGAGTTCAGGCAGCACGACAAGATGCGCTGTTATCTGCGGCAGGTTGATCCGAACGACGCCCTTCGGCCGCGTCTGATGGCTTGCGCTATCGCGAACAGCCCCCTCGATCGCGCCTATTCCCTGTCGCAAGCGCTCGAACAGCGTCTGGCCGGCCTCGGTCGGGGCCACGCTGCGGGTGGTGCGATTGAGCAGCCTGACTGCCAGCCGCTCTTCCAGGGAACGGATGGTCCGGCTCAAGGCCGAGGGCGACACGCCAAGCTGCCTGGCCGCACGTCGAAAGCTCCTTTCCTGCGCGACCGCCACGAACGCGTTCAGCTCAGCGAATTCGGCCCCCGTCATTGTGTCCTCCCGACGCAACAGATCATGCCGATTGTAGGGGATTATTGTTTACAGTCCGGCCGCTCATAATTCCGGCGCGTGCCCTTCCCCGGGCTACGCGAATACGAAAACACACCCACCAGGAATAAACGATGAGCACTACGATGCGGCGTTGGGAAATCGACGCACTCGGACGAGACCACCTGAAACTGCGCGAGGTCGAGATGCCCGATCCAGCGCCGCGGCAGGTTCTGGTGAAGGTTTCGGCCGTGGCCCTGAACTATCGCGACAAAATGGTCATCGAGTCCGGTCGCGGCCTGCCGCTTGGCTTCCCATTCACGCCGGGCTCAGATTTGGCGGGACAGGTCGTGCAACTCGGCGGGGAAAGCACCCGCTTCGCTGTGGGTGACCGCGTCATCTCCCAATTCACGCCGGACTGGATAGACGGGCTACGGCCTGGCGACGCGCGCACCCCGGGGTATCGCACACTGGGAGGCTTCTATCCGGGGGTTTTGGCCGAGTATGTCGCCCTGCCCGAAGACTGGCTCGTGCGGGCTCCCGAAACGCTCGCCGACTGGCAGGCTTGCACCCTGCCCTGCGCCGGCGTCACCGCATGGTTCGCACTGGTCGAACGCGCCGGCGTGCGGGCTGGCGACACCGTGCTCATCCCCAGCACGGGCGGCGTAGCGCTATTCGGCCTGCAGATCGCCAAAGCGCATGGCGCGCAGGTCATCGTCTCCGGCAATTCCGGCAACGAAGCCCGCACGCGGGCCCTGGGCGCGGATCATTATGTCGACCGCGATCGGGAAGACTGGGTGGAGGCGATATACCAGCTGACCGGGAATCGCGGTGCCGACCATGTTCTGGAGGTGATCGGCGGCTCCCATCTCGGCAAGGCGGTACAGGTCGCGGCCGTGGGCGGGCACATATGCCAGATCGGCGCTTTGGACGGTTTCGATCTAAGTGCCCCGGCAATGCCATTGATGATCAAGGACGTCACCATACATGGGATAGGGACCGGCAGCCGCAAGGCCCTGGAGCGGCTGGTCCGCGCGGTAGACCTGAACGGGATCAGGCCGGTCGTTGATACGCGCTATCCGTTCGCCGATCTTTCAGCGGCTTTCGATCATCTGGATCGAGGTGCGTACGGGAAGATCGTCATTGACGTCGCCGGATGATCGATGAGCTTGTCCCTATTCCTAATCCCCTTACTTGTTCTTCGGAATCAGCCGCGACTGGCAGGAATGGGGCCGCGACCCCGACATCGTCAAGCGCCCTCGCGCGACACATCTGGCAACAACGCCGCCAGCGTCTCCAAGGTATCCGCGTCCTGCGGCGTCTTGTCCTGCCGCCACCGCAGCATGCGCGGGAAGCGCACCGCGATACCGCTCTTGTGCCGCGCACTGCGTGCGATGCCCTCGAACCCGAGTTCGAATACTTGTGTGGGTTCCAGGCTGCGGACCGGGCCGAACTTCTCGATGGTGGTTTTGCGCACGATGGCGTCGACCTGGCGGATTTCCTGGTCGGTCAGGCCGGAATATGCCTTGGCGAAGGGAACCAGCCGGCGTTCCGGCGCTTCCGGCGGCGCGTCCCAGACGGCGAAGGTGTAATCGGTATATAGACTGGCCCGCCGGCCATGGCCGCGCTGGGCGTAGATCAATACGGCGTCGACGGAAAACGGATCGACCTTCCATTTCCACCAGACGCCGCTTTCCTTGGTACGGCCGACGCCGTAGTGCGCGTCCGCGGCCTTCAGCATCATGCCTTCCACGCCCAGGGCCCGCGAAGCTTCACGCTGGCGCGCCAGGTCCTGCCAATCCGCGCCATGCAACAGCGGCGACAGGACCAGCGCGGGATCCTGGATGCCGGCAGCCAGCCGTTCCAGCATGGCGCGCCGCTCGGCCTGCGGCCGGCCGCGCAGGTCTTCGCCGTCCAGTTCCAGCAGATCGTAGGCGAGCAGCACGACGGGCGCGTCGGCCAGCAGCTTGGCGCCGACCGACTTGCGGCCCAGGCGCTGTTGCAGGTGGGCGAAGGGCTGCACCCTGTCCTCTTTCCAGACGACGATTTCGCCGTCCAGCACGGCGCCTTCCGGCAGGCGGTTGCCCAGGCGCAGCAGCTCCGGAAAGCGCTCGGTGACGAGTTCTTCGCCGCGCGACCAGACCCAGGTCTGTTCGGCGCGGCGCACCAACTGAGCGCGGATGCCGTCCCACTTCCATTCGATCTGCCAGCCCGATGGCGGGCCGAGCAGGTCCGGGAAGGCAGCGGGATCGCTGTTCAGGGGATGGGCCAGGAAGAACGGATACGGCTGCCCGTCCAGGCGGGCCTGGCCTTCGTGCGTGACGGGTTCGAGCAGGCGCTGGAACACTTCCGCCTGCGGGCGGGCGCCGATGTCGGTGTAGCCGATCAGGCGCTGCGCCATGTGGCGGGTTTCGACGCCGGCGACTTCAGCCAAGGCCCGGGTCAGGAGCAGCTTGGACACGCCCACGCGCATGGAACCGGTCATCAGCTTGGCGCAGACGAAGCGGCCGTGCTGGTCCAGGCGGGCGAACAGGTCTTTCAGGCGGTGGACGATTTCGGCCGGCGGCAGGCCCCGCAGCGGCAGCAGCCGTTCCTCCACCCACTCCGTCAGGCTGGCGGTATCCGAGACTCCAGGGTCGGGCAGCAGCAGCGACAGTGTTTCGGCCAGGTCGCCGACGGCCTGGTAGCTTTCTTCGAACAGCCATTCCGGGACGCCGGCGGCATCGGTGATGAACTGCCGCAGTACCTTGGTCGGAACCAGTTGGCGCGGCTTGCCGCCCGCCAGGAAATAGGCGGCCCAGGCGCCGTCGGCCGGCGGGGCGGCCCGGAAATAATCGCGCATGGCCGCCAGCTTGGCGTTGCTGGACGTGGTTGCATCCAGCCGGGTATAGAGATCGGCGAAATCCTTCACGAGGCCGGGTCCTCCGGGTCATCGCCGGCATCCGGGTCGGACGGCAATCGCGCCCGCGTTTCGCTTGCCGCCTGAGCGGATGCCACGGCCTCCGCGCCGTCCGAGGCGACTTCGTCGCTTGCGTCGGCCCTGGTGGCGCCTTGCTCCTTGTCCGGACCACCCTCGTCCTCCTCCGCCCCGTACTCGGTGGTGAAGGATTCCCCGCGCAGGCCCAGCTCGTTCAGCCAGCGCACCAGGACGGCGACGCTGCCATGGGTAACGATGACCCGCTCGGCGCCCGTGGCGCGGATGGCCTTGCCCAAGCCCGGCCAATCCGCGTGGTCGGACATCACGAACCCTCGATCCACGCCGCGCCGGCGGCGCGCGCCGCGCAAGCGCATCCAGCCGCTGGCGAATGCGTCGGCGTGCTCGCCGAATCGCCGGGTCCACGGCGTACCCCGCGCGGACGGCGGCGCCAACACCAATGCCCGGCGCAAATCCGCCGGATCGGCGATCTCCGACACGGTGATGGTGGGCGGCATGACGACGCCGGATGTCCGATATACCCGGTTCAGCCCTTCCACCGCGCCATGCGCGACGATCGGCCCGATCGACGCATCCAGCCCATGCAGGATCCGCTGGGCCTTGCCAAAGGCATAGCAATATAGGATCGACGCCCGGCCTTCGGCGGCATTGGCGGCCCACCAGGCATTGATGTCGGCCCGCACCTGCGCCACGTCATCCCAGCGATAGACCGGCAGGCCGAAGGTCGATTCGGTAATGAAGACGTCACACGGTACGGGCTCGAAGGGGTCGCAGGTGCCGTCTTCCTGCAGCTTGTAGTCGCCCGACGCGACCCAGACCTGGCCGCCATGCTCCAACCGCACCTGCGCCGACCCCAAAACATGCCCGGCGGGAAAAAGGGTAATGCGCACGCCGTTATGTACACGCGTTTCGCCGTAGGGCATGGCATCCAGGTCGACGTCGCCGACCCGCGCACGCAAGACGCCCGCACCGGCCGCCGACGCCAGGTAATGGGCGTGGCCCGCGCGTGCGTGATCGGAATGCGCATGCGTAATGATGGCGCGTTCGACCGGCCGCCAGGGGTCGATGTAGAAATCACCGGGTGGGCAATACAGGCCTTCGGGTCGTGCGACGATCAAATCCATGAAGTTCACAGTGCGGTGTTGCTTGGGGCGATGGCCAGGGCGCGTCGCCACGCATGATCGAGCTCTTGATCAACCTCAAGGCGTCCGCCTGTTGGCCGAGCTAGTCTGCCCGGGCAAGGCGCCCGTCCGGCGCGAAGCAAGCCGCAAGCCGGAAAGTGGCCGCACGGGTTACCAAAGTACACATCGTGGCAGGCTGACCATGAGCAAAATAGCTGTTGACTCCCCGTTCCCATCACCTTGGGCACGCTGCTTGCCAAGATACATGCATCCGGTCCCGAGCCGGTTGCGGATAGCAGCGAAGCATCGCGTATAGAAATTACGTTGCGTGTCATTTTCTACGCGAGAGACAGTAGCAATCGTTACCCGTCGCCGTCTCCCGGCCTCCCCGTTGTCTTCGCCTGGCGCGTCCCAACTTTTTATCCGGACGCGTTTTCATTGGAGTAGGTAATCGTGTCGCGAAAAATCCTGGCTGTTACGTCGGAAGCGTTTCCCCTGGCAAAGACCGGGGGCCTGGGTGACGCCGTCAGCGGCATGGCGCGCGCCCTTCACGAAAGCGGCACGGCCATTACGCTGATGTTGCCCGCCTATCGCGGCACCATCGAAAAATTGACGCAGGTCAGGGAAATCGCCCGCTTGCGCCGCCTGCCCGGCGGCGAAGCGCGGCTGCTACACGGCATCTGCCCGGCGCTGGGCGGCGTGCCGGTGCTGCTCTTGCAGAACGACAAGCTGTACGACCGCGACACGCTGTACACCGACGCGGAAGGCCGCGAATACGAGGACAACGGCATCCGCTTCGCGGCGCTGGCGCACGCCGCCGCTCGCGTGGCCGCCGGCACCACGCGCATCCCCCGCCCCGATATTGTGCATGCGCACGACTGGCACACCGGTCTGGTGCCTATGCTGGTGCGTGACAAGGGCATCAACGTGCGCACGGTGCTCACCATCCACAATATGGCCTTCCAGGGCGTGTACCCCATGCATATGGCTGACGCCATGGGCATCCACCCGCGCCACCTGACGGTGGAAGGCATCGAGTACTGGGGCCAGCTCAGCTTCCTGAAAGCGGGCATCCGGCACGCGGACCGCATCACCACGGTCAGCCACACCTATGCGCGCGAGATCCTGACCGAACGCTTCGGCTGCGGGCTGGAAGGCGTGCTGGCGACGCGCCTGCACGACCTGCTGGCCGTGCCGAACGGCATCGATCCGGAAGAATGGGATCCCGCCAATGACGTCCACCTGGACGGTTATGCCTTCAGCGCTTCCAATATGGACAACAAGCCGCGCTGCAAGGTGCGTCTGCAGCGGCACTTCGGTCTGACGGAAAACCCGCGTGCGCCGGTGCTGGTCATGGGCAGCCGCCTGACCAGCCAGAAAATGGCTGACCTGGCGGTACAGGCCATTCCCCGCATGCTGGACGATTATCCCGACCTGCAGGTTGCCGTGCTCGGCCAGGGCGAAAAATGGATAGAAGCGGCGCTGCGCCAGTTGCAGCGCTGCTATCCGGGCCGCTGCGCCGCGCGCATCGGCTTCGACGAAGAAACCGCGCATATCCTGCACGCCGGCGGCGACATGCTGCTGCACGGCAGCCGCTTCGAACCCTTCGGGCTGACGCCGCTGTACGCGATGCGCTACGGCACCATACCCATCGGCTCGCGTGTCGGCGGGATGGCGGACACCATTACGGACCCGGGCGTGCGCGCGGGCCGCGATGCCATGCGCAACGCGACGGGCGTGCTGTTCGACGGCGAAACCGCGGATGCCATGGCCGGCGCCATTACGCGTGCGATCAGCCTGTACCGCCGCCCCGCCATCTGGCAGGCGATGCGCCACCGCGCCATGACCACCGATTTCAGTTGGGAACGCGTCGTCCCGAGCTATGACAGCCTGTATCGGTCGTTGATGCCGGACGATGCCGTCCAGCAGACGCCTGCCGCCGTGCCCGCTCCCATCCGGCCTTCCCTGCTGGATCAGGTCACCGCCGCCGCGCGCCCGCTGGCCGTGGTCGGAATCGGCGGTCGATCCGGCAAGGACGCCGCGCCCAGCGCGCTGACCGCCGGCGCTGCTTGAGGGACTCCGCCAATTGGTGGATAGGGCCACTCCGCCAACGGTGGAGCTGCCTGCGCGCCATTGGCGGATTGCCGTCCGCAGCGCACGGATAGGCGAACGGCAATCCGACCGGCTTATCGTCGACGACAACCCACCATCGCGTCCGGGCCTTGCGCTTGCGACGCGATGGCCGCGTCCGGGCCTCTGGCTTGCGATGCCGCAGCCGCGGCCCGCGGCCGTGCCCGTCACCTATCGATCAACGAGACACTCTACGAGCCCTAAATGCGCATTTATTACGTCCATCCCGTGCTCGCCGGTCCGCTTTCCAACAATGCCGCCGGGCGCTGGCCGGCGATATGCGCGCGCGCCAAGGCGCTGGGATTCGACACGCTGATGGTGGCGCCCCTGGGCGCGCCCGATCCTGCCGGCAATCCTTACGTGCCCAGCGATCCCGGGCGCTTGAATCCCGCGCTGGGCCAGCTGGCGCTGGACGAAACCTTGGCCACCTTGTCCGCGCTATGTGACAAACACCGGCTGGCGCTGATGGTGGACCTGGTACTGGACCGTGTGGCGGCGGACGGCGCGATGGCGC
This sequence comes from Bordetella genomosp. 8, assembly GCF_002119685.1. Taxonomy (NCBI): domain Bacteria; kingdom Pseudomonadati; phylum Pseudomonadota; class Betaproteobacteria; order Burkholderiales; family Alcaligenaceae; genus Bordetella; species Bordetella genomosp. 8. The sequence goes on from NZ_CP021108.1 coordinate 3,562,780, forward strand.
AGGCGCATCCGGACTGGTACGAGCATCCCGAAGGCGTGGATGCGCTGCTCGATCCGCGCAAGCCGCTGGAAGAGCGCCATGCCCTGCCGCTGCGCCGCGAAGGCGGCGCTGCGCCCCAAGGCTTCATCGCCGATTGGGTCGAGCGCCTGGGCCTGTGGGTACAGAATGGCGTGGCGGGCTTTCGCTGCATGTCGCCGCACGGACTGAACGCCCCGGAATGGCGCGATCTGATGGAAGGCGTGCGGGCGGTGCGTCCCGATACCCGCTTCCTGGCATGGACGCCGGGGCTGAACCCGGCGCAGACCGGCCAATTGGCCGGCGCCGGCTTCGATGGCGTGTTTTCCTCGCTGCCGTGGTGGGACTATCGCTCGCCCTGGTTGATGGACGAGTACACGCGCCTGCGCCTGATCGCCCCCGTCATCGCCGCCGCGGAAGCGCCTTACGCCAAACGCGTGGCGGCCTGGCGCGACGACGCGCATGGGCGCTATCTGAACGCCGCACGGGCGATCTGGACCGCCGCGGTGGTGGGCGACGCCGGGATCTTCGTGCCGATGGGCTTCGAGGACAGCGCCGTCGAAACCATCGAACCGCATGGCGGCGACGGCAATCCCGACCTTTGGTATGGAGAAGCTTCGGCCTCCGCGGCCAACCCCGCCAACCGTGACGGGGCGCCGTCCGCGCGGGGTTCCCGGCGGCGCGCCAACGATGTCCCGGATAGCGGCCCCCACCCCACCCTCCACGGGGATATTTCGCTGGTGAACCAGTGGTTGAGCCGCACCGCGGGCGCGACAGGACCGCTGCGCAGCCTGCTCGGGCCGTTGTCGCCCGTCACCGCCTTGTTCCGCGGCGACGGCCACCCCTACGCCTTGCCCGGCAATGGCCGCGCGCCAGCGCGGCTTGTGGTGCTGAACCCCGACGATCACCACGACGCCCCCATCGATTGGGACACGCTGGCCAGCCGCCTGCCGGACACCTACGCCAGGCTGGACATGTGGGAAGCCGATCAGGCGGCCACGGAACTGCCCGAACGCCTGGCGCCCGGCGCCGTCGTGCGGCTGGGCGCCAGCCGGCTGCCGCCGGTACGCATGCCGGCGTCCGACGAAGGGCGCACGTCCGTGACCGCGGCCATGCGGGCGCCCCGAGCGGCGATCGAGCGTGTCACGCCCGCGGTCGACGATGGCGCCTTCCCGGTGAAACGCGTGGTGGACGAGCCTGTCAACGTGGAAGCCGACGTGTTCATGGATGGCCACGAGCACATCGCCGTCGCCCTGCTGTGGCGCGCCGCCGACGAACGCGGATGGCGGCGCGAGCCCATGACGCTGCTGAACAACGATCGCTGGCAAGGCCAGTTCGTGCCGCGCCGCAATGGCCGCCATTACTTCGTGGTGCAGGCATGGTCCGACACCTGGCATTCCTTCACGGAGGGTTATGCCAAGAAGCATCAGGCGGGCGTGGACATCGCGCTGGAGACGGCCGAAGGCCGCCAGGCCATCGCCGCCGCGCTCGAACGCCTGCCCGCCGACACGCCCGCCGCGGAATCGCTGCGGCACGCCTTGCGGGTGCTGGGCCATGAACCCGAAGCGCCCGCGCCCCGGCGCGGGCGCCGCAAGGCCGACGCGCCGCCGCCGCCAGTGTTCGCCGCGCCGACGCCCGAACAGGTGGCTGTCCTGCTTGCCGAGGAAACCACCGTGGCCATGCGCCAGGCTGACGCGCGCCCCTTCGAAACCACCACCCCGGTGGAATACGCCGTCACCGTGGACCGCCCGGCGGCGCGCTTCGCCAGCTGGTACGAGATCTTCCCACGCTCGCAGACCGACGATCCGGCGCGCCACGGCACATTCGACGACGTCATCCGCGAGCTGCCGCGGATACGCGCCATGGGCTTCGACACGCTGTATTTCCCGCCCATACATCCCATCGGCCGGCGCAACCGCAAGGGCCGCAACAACACCCTGACGCCGAGCGCCGACGATCCGGGCAGCCCCTACGCCATCGGTGCCGAGGAAGGCGGCCACGATGCCCTGCATCCCCAGCTGGGCTCATTGGACGATTTCAAGCGCCTGATCGACGCGGCGCATCGCCATGAACTGGAGATCGCGCTGGACTTCGCCATCCAGTGCTCGCCCGATCACCCCTGGCTGAAAGAGCACCCGGAATGGTTCGACTGGCGCCCGGACGGCTCGCTGAAGTATGCCGAGAATCCGCCCAAGAAATACGAGGACATCGTCAACGTCGACTTCTATGGTCCGCAGGCCGGCGCTTCGCGCCAGGCCGGGCTGTGGCGGGCATTGCGCGACGTGGTGCTGTTCTGGGTTGCGCAGGGCGTGCGCATCTTCCGCGTGGACAATCCGCACACCAAGCCGCTGCCCTTCTGGCAATGGATGATCGCCGACGTGCAGAGCCGTCATCCGGAAACCCTGTTCCTGTCCGAAGCCTTTACCCGGCCCAAGATGATGTACCGGCTGGCCAAGGTCGGCTTCAGCCAGTCGTACACCTACTTCACGTGGCGCGATACCAAGCAGGAACTGACGGAATACCTGACGGAGCTGAATGCCGCGCCGCCCGCGGAATTCTTCCGGCCGCATTTCTTCGTCAACACGCCGGACATCAATCCGCGCTTCCTGCAGACCTCGGGGCGCGGCGGCTTCCTGATACGCGCCGCGCTGGCCGCGACGCTGTCCGGGCTGTGGGGCGTCTATAACGGCTTCGAGCTGTGCGAAGCCTCGCCGGTGCCGGGCAAGGAGGAATACCTGGATTCGGAGAAGTACCAGATCCGCGTCTGGGACCATGACCGGCCCGGCAATATCGTGCGCGAAGTCACGCAGTTGAATGCGATACGGCGCGCCAATCCCGCCCTGCATACGCACCTGGGCGTGCGATTCCACAGTGCGTTCAACGATAACGTTTTGTTCTTTTCCAAGGCCACGGCGGAACGCGATAACGTTGTGCTCGTGGCCATCAGCCTGGATCCCCACAACGCGCAGACCGCGCAGGTGGACCTGCCGTTGTGGGAGTTCGGGCTGCCGGATCACGGCACACTTCATGCCGACGATCTGGTCGACGGTAGCCGCCAGTCCTGGCAAGGCAGGCAGCAAACCATACATCTGCATCCGGGGCAGCCGTACCGGATCTGGCGGGTCGCGGGCATGGCCTGATTCACCCGAGTCGGGCGGCCCCGTGAAAACAACAGAGACACGCAAGCGAAGCAAACCATGACCGACAGCACCGTCAATACCCCCGACCGCGATGATCCGCTCTGGTACAAGGACGCGGTCATATACCAGTTGCACCTGAAGTCGTTCTACGACGCCAACAACGATGGCGTCGGCGACTTCTCGGGGCTGATCGAGAAGCTCGACTACATCTCGCAGCTGGGCGTCAACACCATCTGGCTGCTGCCCTTCTATCCGTCGCCGCGGCGCGACGACGGCTATGACATCGCCGACTATCGCGGCGTGCACGAAGACTACGGTTCGCTGCCCGACGTGCGCAAATTCATACGCGCCGCGCACGCGCGCGGCCTGCGCGTGATCACCGAACTGGTGGTCAATCACACCTCGGACCAGCACCCCTGGTTCCAGCGCGCCCGCCGTGCCAAGCCTGGATCGGCGGCCCGCAACTACTACGTGTGGTCGGACAACGACCAAGCCTACGCCGGCACGCGCATCATCTTCCTGGATACGGAAAAGTCCAATTGGACCTGGGACCCCGTGGCGGGCGCCTATTTCTGGCACCGTTTCTATTCGCACCAGCCGGACTTGAACTACGACAATCCGCAGGTGCTGAAAGAAGTGCTGGGCGTGATGCGCTATTGGCTGGACATGGGCGTGGATGGATTGCGCCTGGATGCCGTGCCCTATCTGGTGGAACGCGAAGGGACCAACAACGAGAACCTGCCGGAAACGCATGACGTCCTGAAGAAAATCCGCGCCACGCTGGACGCCGAGTACACCAATCGCCTGTTGCTGGCGGAAGCCAACCAGTGGCCGGAAGACGCGCAGGAATACTTCGGCAAGGGCGACGAATGCCATATGTCGTTCCACTTCCCGCTGATGCCGCGCATGTACATGGCCATCGCGCGGGAAGACCGCTTTCCCATCACCGACATCATGCGGCAGACGCCGGACATCCCGGAAAACTGCCAGTGGGCCATCTTCCTGCGCAACCATGATGAATTGACGCTGGAAATGGTGACCAGCAGCGAACGCGACTACCTGTGGGACGTCTACGCCGCCGACCGCCGCGCGCGCCTGAACCTGGGCATCCGACGGCGCCTGGCGCCGCTCATGGAGCGCGACCGCCGCCGCATCGAACTGATGAACAGCCTGCTGTTGTCCATGCCTGGCACCCCGGTGATCTACTACGGCGACGAGCTGGGCATGGGCGACAACGTCCACCTGGGCGATCGCGACGGCGTGCGCACTCCGATGCAGTGGTCGCCCGATCGCAACGGCGGCTTTTCGCGTGCCGATCCGGAACGCCTGCCCCTGCCGGTCCTGATGGGTCCGCTGTACGGCTACGAAGCGGTCAACGTGGAAGCGCAGCAGCGCGATCCGCATTCCCTGTTGAACTGGACGCGCCGCATGCTGGCCACCCGCCGGCAGACGCGCGCCTTCGGCCGCGGCACCCTGCGTTTCCTGTTTCCGGGCAATCGCAAGATCCTGGCTTACCTGCGCGAATACGAGGACAGCGTCATCCTGTGCGTGGCCAACCTGTCGCGCGCGCCGCAGCCGGTGGAACTGGACCTGTCCGCCATGAACGGCCGCGTGCCGGTGGAATTGCTGGGCGGCACGCCCTTCCCCGCCATCGGCGAACTGCCCTACCTGCTGACGCTGCCGCCTTATGGCTTTTACTGGTTCGAACTGAGCACCGTGGCATCGCCGCCTTCCTGGCACGCGACGCATCCGGAACAGATGCCGGAGTACTACACCCTGGTGCTGCGGGGTCGTACCGGCTACGACCTGACGGAAGGCGCGGTGCGATCGCTGCGCCAGGACGTGCTGCCCCTGTACCTGGCGCGCCAGCGCTGGTTCCCCAAGGATCGCAAGGTCAACTTCGCCCAGGCTGCCTACGCCGTGCAGTTGAAGGACACGGAATTCGAATGCTTCATCGCCGAGCTGGAGATGGACTTCGACGGCAAGCCGGCACGTTTCCTGTTGCCGGTGGCGCTGATCTGGGGCGAGACGCTGCCGCCGATGGCGCAGCAGTACGCACTGGCGCGCGTGCGCCGCGCCGCCGAAATGGGCATGCTGACGGATGCCTACACGCTGCCTACCTTCATCCATGCGCTCGTGCGCGGACTGCGCCAGCGGCTCGAGCTGCCGGTGCCGCGCGCCAATCCGCCCTGCGTGCTGCACTTCCGCGGCGAACCGGGACTGGACGCCCTGGATCTGCCGCCCGATCCTGAAATCACCTGGTTCACCGGCGAGCAGTCCAACAGCTCGATGACGGTGGGCGGCGTGGCGATGCTGAAGCTGATCCGCCACATCGTGCCGGGCGTGCATCCGGAAGCGGAGATGACCCGCCGGCTGACGCAGGCCGGCTACACCAACAGCGCCCAATTGCTGGGCGAGATCGTCCGCATCAATGAAGACGGCACGCCGCACACGCTGGCCTTGATGCACTCGGTCATCACCAACCAGGGCGATGCCTGGGGCTGGACCCTGGAATACCTTAAGCGCACGCTGGAAGCCGGCGCGCTGACGCCCGAAAGCGCGGAAGACTACGCCGAGGACCTGAAGGGCTATATCGCCTTTGCCTCCGCCATCGGCAAGCGCCTGGGCGAGCTGCACGCGGTACTCGCCCAGGACAGCGACGATCCCGCCTTCGAGCCGCACAAGGCCACGGCCGCCGATGCGCGCAAGCGCGCGGCGGATGTGACCGCGATGCTGGATCGCGGGCTGAAGCTGCTGAAGGAGAACATCGGCAAGCTGGAAACGGCTTGCGCCGACAAGGCGCAGCGCCTGATCTCGCTGCGCGACGAACTGGTCGAAGCAATCAAGACGCTGGCCCAGAGCGAGATCGGCACGCGGCATATCCGCATCCACGGCGACTTCCACCTGGGCCAGGTGCTGGTGGCGCAAAGCGATGCCTACATCATCGACTTCGAGGGCGAACCGGCCCGCTCGCTGGAAGAACGCCGTGCCAAGAGCAGCGCGGCGCGCGACGTGGCCGGCCTGCTGCGGTCGTTCGACTACGCGGCCGCCACGGTGGCCAACGGTTTCGGTGACGCCGAAGCCAAGGCCGCCGAAGCGCAGCCCGCCGATGTCGTCCTGCGCGATCGCCGCCGCGGCCTGATCGTGCACTTCCGCGAGGTCGCCAATCAGGCCTTCCTTTCGGCGTACCGCGAAGTGTCGCGCAACGCCGAGCCGCGCTGGATGGACGACGACCAGGAAGACCCGCTCATCGACCTGGCCCTGATCGAAAAAGCCGCTTATGAAATCGCGTACGAGGCAGCCCACCGTCCCGACTGGGTCAGCATCCCCCTGAACGGCCTGGCCGCGCTGGCGGACCGCGTGCTGGCCCCGGATACGGCTTCCGGGCCCGCCAACGCAGAATAGGAACACCGGAACCAACATGACGTCAGCCTCTACCTCCGTACCCATACCCGATGCCTTGCATCGGGACATCGACGCTTTGCTCGCGGGCTGGCATGCCGATCCCTTCGGGGTGCTGGGCCCGCATCGGGAGGGCGACCGCACGGTGGTCCGTGTGCTCGCACCGAACGCGCGGCATATCGTGCTGCTGCGCGCCGACACACGGGAAGAGCTCGAATTCCAGCACGTCCGCGAAGGCTTCTTCGTCGTCGACGCCGGCGATCTTCCGCTCGGCCAGCCGGACGCCTATCGCTTGCGCATCGACTGGGGCGGGGCCGTGCAGGAGACCGAGGACGCCTACGCCTTCGGGCCCCTGCTGGGCGACCTGGACCTGTACCTGATCAGCGAAGGCCGGCATGAGTCCCTGGCCGATTGCCTGGGGTCGCACGTGACCACCGTCCAGGACGTGGAAGGCGTGCGCTTTGCCGTGTGGGCGCCGAATGCGCGACGCGTTTCCGTGGTCGGCGATTTCACTTCCTGGGACGGCCGGCGCTATCCCATGCGCCTGCGGCACAGCGCCGGCGTCTGGGAAGTGTTCATCCCCCGGCTCCAGGCCGGCGAGCGCTACAAGTACGAGATCGTGGGCGCGAACGGCAACCTGCTGCCCCTGAAGGCCGATCCCCTGGCACGCCAGACGGAAGTGCCGCCCGCCACCGCGTCGGTGGTGCCGGCGCCGGACGATTTCACGTGGACCGATGACGCATGGATGGCGGCCCGCGGCGCGCGCCAGGCGCCCGATGCGCCGATATCGGTCTATGAAGTCCACGCCGGCTCCTGGCTGCCGCGCGGCGGCGAGAGCGAAGACAGCGTCTGGGAAAGACTGGGCGACCGCCTGGTGCCGTATGCCAAGGACATGGGCTTCACGCACATCGAGCTGCTGCCCATCATGGAGCATCCCTTCGGCGGGTCCTGGGGCTACCAGCCGCTGGGGGTCTTCGCGCCGACGGCGCGGTACGGCAAACCCGCCGACTTCGCCCGCTTCATCGACCGCTGCCACGCGGCTGGGCTGGGCGTGATCCTGGACTGGGTGCCGGCGCACTTCCCCACCGACACCCATGGACTGGCGCAGTTCGACGGCACCGCGCTGTACGAATACAGCGACCCGCGCGAAGGCTTCCATCCGGACTGGAACACCCTGATCTACAACCTGGGCCGCACCGAGGTGCGCAACTTCATGGTGGCCAGCGCGCTGGAATGGGTGCGCCGCTACCACGTGGATGCGCTGCGCGTCGATGCCGTGGCGTCCATGCTGTATCGCGACTACAGCCGCAAGGCCGGCGAATGGATACCCAATCGCTACGGCGGCCGCGAAAACCTGGAAGCCGTGGATTTCCTGCGCGACATGAACGCCACGGTTGCCAAGCTATGCCCCGGCGCCATCACGGTGGCCGAGGAATCCACCGCCTGGCCCGGCGTGACGGCGCGCCCGGAAGATGGTGGCCTGGGCTTCACCTACAAGTGGAACATGGGCTGGATGCACGACACCCTGCGCTACATGCACCACGAGCCGGTGTATCGCAGCTACCATCACCACGACATGACCTTCGGGATGGTGTACGCGTATTCCGAGCGCTTCATCCTGCCCCTGTCGCACGATGAGGTCGTGCACGGCAAGGGTTCGCTGTTGAACAAGATGCCGGGCGACCGCTGGCAGCAATTCGCCAACCTGCGCGCCTATTACGGCTTCATGTGGACCCACCCCGGCCGCAAGCTGCTGTTCATGGGCGGCGAGATCGCCCAGTCGAGCGAGTGGAACCACGACGCCAGCCTGGACTGGCCCGCGCTGGACGACGGCCTGCATCGCGGCGTACAGCAATTGGTGCGGGACTTGAACCACCTGTACAGCGAGCTTACGCCGCTACACCGGCACGACGGCGACCCCAGCGGTTTCGAGTGGGTCGTGGGCGACGACAGGGGCAACAGCGTCTTCGCCTATATGCGCAAGGATGGCGATCGCCACGTGCTGGCGGTGTCCAACTTCACGCCGGTGCCCCGCCAGGACTACCGGATCGGCGTACCGCGTCCGGGTTGGTGGCGCGAACGGCTGAATACGGATGCCGGCGGGTACGGCGGGTCGAACGTGGGCAACGGCGGCGGCCGCCATACGGAAGAGATCGCCTCGCACGGGCAGGCCCAGTCGCTGTCGTTGACGCTGCCCCCCTTGGCGACGGTGATATTCGAACTGCAAGGATAGATCCCCCATGCCAGGTCCGCTACCCGACCGGCTGTCGCCTGGCCTGCCCTATCCCCTGGGCGCCAGCAGCGATGGGCTGGGCGTTAATTTCGCCGTCTTTTCGGCCAATGCCACGCGTATCGACCTCTGCATCTTCGATGCGCGAGGCCGCAAGGAAATCCGCAGGATGCCGCTGCCGGAATGCACCGACGAGGTCTGGCACGGCTATCTGCCGGACGCCGCGCCGGGACTGGTGTACGGCTACCGCGCCTACGGCCCTTACGACCCCAAGAACGGCCACCGCTTCAACCCCCACAAGCTGCTGCTGGATCCTTACGCGCGGCAGCTGGTCGGCCCGTTGCGCTGGACCGACGCCCTGTTCGGCTACCGCACCGGCCACGCCCGTGCCGACCTGACACCGGACCGGCGCGACAGCGCGCCGGCCATGCCCAAGGGCGTGGTGACGGACGACAGTTTCAACTGGGGCGAGACGCGCTCGCCGCGCACGCCCTGGGAAAACACCGTCATCTACGAAGCCCACGTGCGCGGCGTCTCGATGCGGCGCGACGATATCTGGCAGCACCTGCGCGGCACCGTCAGCGCCCTGTCGGACCCCCGCTTCATCGATCACCTGCACAAGGTCGGCGCGACGGCCATCGAATTGCTGCCGGTCCATGCCTACCTGCAGGATAAATTCCTGGTGGAAAAAGGGCTGAGCAACTATTGGGGCTACAGCACGCTATCGTATTTCGCGCCGGAGCCGGCCTATCTGCCGCAGGGCGATCCCAACGAGTTGCGCATGGCCATCCGCCGCCTGCAGGCGGCGGGCATCGAGGTCATCCTGGACGTGGTCTACAACCACACCTGCGAAGGCAACGAACTCGGACCCACGCTGTCGTGGCGCGGTTTGGACAACGCCAGCTACTACCGCCTGATCCCGGGCGACGAACGCTACTACATCAACGACACCGGTTGCGGCAACACCGTGAACCTGTCGCACCCGCGCGTACTCCAGATGGTGCTGGATTCCCTGCGGCACTGGGCGACGTCGTATCGCATCGACGGCTTCCGCTTCGACCTGGGCGTCACGCTGGGCCGCGAAGGCACGGGCTTCGATCCGGGCTCGGGGTTCTTCGACGCCATCCTGCAGGACCCGGTACTGTCGCGACTGAAACTGATCTCCGAGCCCTGGGACATCGGCCCGGACGGCTACCAGCTGGGCCAGCATCCGCCCGGCTTCGCCGAGTGGAACGACAAATTCCGCGACACGGTGCGCCGCTTCTGGCGCGGCGATCCCGGTCAGCGCGGCCACCTGGCCGAGCGCATGGCTGGTTCCAGCGACCTGTTCGACCGGCGCCATCGCCGTCCATGGGCATCGGTGAATTTCGTCGCCGCCCATGACGGCTTCACGGTGCGCGACGTGGTGAGCTACAACGAAAAGCACAACGAGGCCAACCTGGAAGACGGCCGCGACGGCCACAACGAGAACTGCAGCCGCAACTGGGGCGCCGAAGGGGCGACCGACGACCCGCAGATCCAGCACGTGCGGCGGCGCCTGCAGCGCGCCATGCTCGCCACCGTATTGCTTTCCTACGGCACGCCCATGCTGCTGGCTGGCGACGAGTTCGGCAACAGCCAGGACGGCAACAACAACGCCTACTGCCAGGACAACGCGATTTCCTGGCTGGACTGGGAGCTGGCGGGGACGCAGGAAGGGCGCGACCTGACCGCTTTCGTGGCGCGCATCGCCGCCTGCCGGCGCGAGCACGCGAGCCTGCGCAGCACCCGCTACATGAATGCGCACCAGGAAGTCGCGCCCGGCATGGCTGGGGTGACCTGGTTCGACGTGAACGGCGATCCGATGACGCAGCAGGCCTGGCACGACCCGGAAGGCCGGGCCCTGGGCTTGCGCAGGGCCATCGGCACGCATGACGGCTTCGACGTCACGCTGACACTGATGAACGGCAGCGACGTCGACGTTTCCTTCACGCTGCCGCCCGACATGACATGGCGCATGCTGGCCGATTCCACACGGCCGGAGGTGCCTGAACACAATGTGCACGGCCACCATGTGACCGTGCACGCGCATGGAATCGCACTATTAAGCGGGTACCCCCGCAGCAGGGAGCACGCATGACTAGCACCAACACATCCGTTGGCACGGACCATCGCGACGGCGCCACGGCGCGGCCGAATGCGAGCTCATCCAACGAAGCCGGCGGCCCGCACGGACTGCTGCCCTGCTTTGGCGCCTGGCATCTGGCGAACGGCCTGACACGGTTCCGGCTCTGGGCGCCCAACGCCGCGGAAGGCGTCAAGCTGGAAATCGCCGATCGCGAACCGCTGCCCATGACCGACGTCGGCGATGGCTTCTATGAAATCCAGACCCCCTGCCCGCCCGGCACCCGCTACCGCTATCGCGTCGGGCCGGAGCTGAGCGTGCCGGACCCGGCGTCGCGCCTGCAGGCCGGCGATGTCCATGACGACAGTGTCGTCACCGCCCCGGACTCCTACGCCTGGACCAACACCGGATGGCGCGGCAGGCCGTGGCGCGAAACCGTGCTGTACGAGCTGCACGCCGGCCTGGCCGGCGGCTACGCCGGCATCGAAGCCAAACTGCCGGAGCTGGCGGCGCTCGGGATCACGGCGGTCGAGCTGATGCCCATCGCCGACTTTCCCGGCCCGCGCAACTGGGGCTATGACGGCGTGTTGCCTTACGCGCCGGATTGCGCCTACGGCACGCCCGACGAGCTCAAGCGCATGATCGATACCGCGCACGGGCTGGGCATGATGGTGTTCCTGGACGTGGTCTACAACCACTTCGGGCCGGATGGCAACTACCTGTCCGCCTATGCCAGCGATTTTTTCCGTGACGACGTGCATACGCCCTGGGGCGTGGCGATCGACTTCCGCCGCCGCGCGGTGCGGCAGTTCTTTGCGGAGAACGCGCTTTACTGGCTGCACGAATTCCGCTTCGACGGCCTGCGGCTGGATGCCGTGCACGCCATCAAGGACGTGGGCTGGCTGGAGGAAATGGCCGGCTTCGTGCGCACCCACCTGCCTGCCGACCGCATCGTGCACCTGGTGCTGGAAAACGACGACAACCAGGTCCACCCGCTGGAAAACGGCTACCAGGCGCAGTGGAACGACGACGGCCACCACGTGCTGCACCAGTTGCTGACCGGCGAAAGCGAAGGCTACTACAGCGACTATGCCTCACATCCCGCGCAACGGCTGACCCGCGCGCTCAGCGATGGCTTCATCTACCAGGGCGAGACTTCCGAGCACCGCGGCGGCCCACGCGGCGAACCCAGCGCGCACCTGCCGCCGACGTCCTTCGTGCTGTTCCTGCAGAACCACGACCAGACCGGCAACCGGGCCATGGGCGAACGGCTGCTGGCGCTGGCCCGCAACGATACCCGGCCGGTGCGCGCGGCAGTGGCGCTGCTGCTGCTGGCGCCGCAGATTCCCCTGATCTTCATGGGCGAAGAACGCGGATCGACCGCGCCTTTCCTGTACTTCACCAGCCATGGCGACGCCAAGCTGGCGCAGGCGGTGCGCGACGGCCGCCGCAAGGAGTTCGAGAAATTCCGTGCGTTCGCGCATCCGGAGACACGCGACCGCATCCCCGATCCGAACGACGAGGCCACCTATACGCGTTCCAATCCCTTCCAGGCGCCGGCCGATCCGGAATGGCTGGACTACTACCAGGCGCTGCTGCAGCTGCGCCAGCGCGTCGTCGTGCCGCGCCTGGATGGCGCGCACTCGCTGGGCGCCCACGTCCTGGGACTGCGGGCCGTCGTGGCGCAATGGCTGCTGGGCGATGGCGCGGTCCTGTCGATCTACGTCAACCTGGGCACGGTGGACGTGCGGCCGGACTGGCTGCAGGAAGACCGTGGCGATGAAACGCTGCTGTTCGAAAGTGAAACCGGCGCCGGCCGCGCGCTGCGCGATGGACTGCTGCAGCACGGCGTGACGGTCGCCCTGTTGAAGGAATTGGCATGAATGCCCCAGCCATACCGGAAGACGAATCACAGGCCTTGGCACTGCTGGCGGAACGGGCCGGCATCGCCGTGGACTGGAAGGATGCCCGCGGACGCCCCCAGCGGGTGCGCGAAGAGGTCGTCCGCACCCTGCTGCACGCGCTGGAGCTGCCCGCCGGCAGCCTGCCGCAGATCAAGGACAGCATAGGCAGGCTGGCGGAAGAAAGCGGCGAGCACGACGGCTTCAGGATCGTCGACGCCGGCGCGCCCATCGTCCTGCGCGGCGTGCGCGACATGCATTTCGAACTGATAGACGAAGCCGGCGAAACCCGCGCGCTCACCGCGCATGGCATGGACGGTGGCGACGCCCACCTGCCCGTGCTGGATACCCCGGGCTATTACCGCCTGCGCGGCGATGGCCGCGAATGGACGCTGGCGGTGGCGCCAGGGCGCTGCCCCAGCGTGGGCGATGTGCTGGAAACCTCGACGCCGCGCGCCTGGGGCGTGGCCGTGCAGCTGTACAGCCTGCGCCGCGCGCACGACGGCCAGGCGACGCGCGCCGCCGGCATCGGCGATTTCACCGCCCTTGCGCAGTTGGCCGAAGCCGCAGCCGGGCGCGGCGCCGAAGCCATCGCGATCAGTCCGGTGCATGCGATGTTCGCCGCCGATCCCAGCCGCTACAGCCCGTACGCGCCATCCAGCCGCCTGTTCCTGAACAGCCTGTACGCAGACCCCTGCCAGCTGCTGGGCGAGCCGGCGGTCGGCGCGGCGATGAATGCCCTGAACCTGGGCGAGGAAATCATGCGCCTGGACGGCCTGCCCCTGGTGGACTGGCCGGCCGTGGCGCGCCTGCGCATGAAACTGATGCGCAAGCTCTACGAAGACTTCCGCACCGACGGCACAGCCGCGCTGCATGCCGATTTCGACGCCTTCCGCGCGGCCGGGGGCGAAGCGCTGGAAAGCCATGCGCGCTTCGAAGCCCTGCATGCGCGCCACCTGCCTCCCCTGGGCGACGCCACCGACTGGCGCCATTGGCCCGCCGACCTGCGGGATCCCACGGGACACGGGGTCAAGACGTGGGCCCACGCCCACGACAAGGAGGTTGCCTACCACGTCTTCCTGCAGTGGCTGGCCGCGCGCGGCCTGCAGCGGGCACAGCGCGCCGCGCTGGATGCCGGCATGCGCATCGGCCTGATCAGCGATCTGGCGGTGGGTACCGATCCCAGCGGGAGCCACGCCTGGAGCCGGCAGACCGACATCCTGTCGGACCTGTCGCCCGGCGCCCCGCCAGACGTCTACAACCCCCTGGGCCAGAGCTGGGGGTTGACCGCGTTTTCACCCCGCTCGATGCGCTTGAACGGCTATGCCGCCTTCCGCGAAATGCTGCGCGCGTCGCTGGCCTATACCGGCGGCGTGCGCATCGACCACGTGCTGGGCCTGGCCCGCATGTGGCTGGTACCACGCGATGCCTCCCCCAAGGACGGCGCCTACCTGCGTTATCCGCTGGAGGACATGCTGCGGCTGGTGGCCCTGGAAGCCTGGCGGCATCGCGCCGTCGTCGTCGGCGAAAACCTGGGCACGGTGCCTGAGGGTTTCAACGAGCGCATCGAGCGCGCCGGCATGCTGGGGATGGACGTTCTCTGGTTCCAGCGCGCCGGGTGGAGCGATCCCACGCCCTTCATGCCGCCGAATGCCTGGTCCCCGTCGTCCATCGCCCTGAGCACCACGCACGATTTGCCCACCGTGGCGGGCTGGTGGACAGGGACCGACATCGGATGGCGCGCGCGCCTGCAACTACTGGGCGACGACGAAACCGAAGACGGCCTGCACCAGCAGCGCGCACGCGATCGCGGCGCCTTGTGGCATGCCATGCGCCAGGCCGGCTGCGCGCCGGACGACGCCCCGCACGATCCGCCGCAAGAAGCGCCCATCGAGGACGTCCTGCGTTTCGTTTCGCATACCCCTTCCCCCTTGATGGTCGTCCCCACGGAAGACCTGCTGGGACTGAACGAGCAGCCCAACCTGCCCGGCACCATCGATCAACATCCCAATTGGCGTCGGCGCCTGGGCGCCGACGCGGCCCGGCTGTTCGAAAGCGAAGCCGTGCGCCGCCGCGCCGACGCCGTAGCCGATACCCGGAGCAAACCATGACCGCGCCCCGCGCAACCGTACGGCTGCAACTGCACCAGGGCTACACCCTGGCCGATGCCCGCGAGCACGTGCCCTATTTCGCCCGCCTGGGCGTCAGCCACCTCTATCTTTCGCCGATCACCCGGGCGCGCCCCGGGTCGCAACACGGCTACGACGTCGTCGACCACGCCCAGGTCAACCCCGAACTGGGCGGCGAGCCGGCGCTGCGCGCGCTGGCCGCCACGGCCCGCGAGGCCGGGCTGGGCCTGATCGTCGACATCGTGCCCAACCACATGGCGACCAGCACGGACAACCCGTGGTGGCGCAGCGTGCTGGAGCGGGGCCGCGGCAGTCCGCATGCGGAATGGTTCGACATTACCTGGGACAGCACGGACAAGGACATGCACGATAAGGTGCTCGCGCCTTTCCTGGGCAAACCCTATGGCGAAGCGCTGGCCGCGGGCGACATCGGCCTGCGTTACGACGCCCGGACGAAGCGCTGCTACGTCGATGTGCACGGTTCCCCCTATCCGCTGGATCCGGCGAGCCTGGACGATGGCGGCCCACGCGATGCCGGCGCCCTGGCGGACTTCGACCCCGCGACCGATGCCGGCCGCGAGCGGCTGCATGCCCTGCTGGAGCGCCAGCACTACCGCCTGGCGTGGTGGCGCGCGGCGCCGGAAGAAATCAACTGGCGCCGCTTCTTCGAGATTACCGACCTGATAGGCGTGCGCGTGGACCAGCCCGTGGTCTTCGACGCCGTGCACGCCATGATCCTGGGCTTCTACGAAGAAGGCCTGATCGACGGCGTGCGCGTGGACCACGTGGACGGCTTGAGCGATCCCATCGCTTATTGCGAACGCTTGCGCGCCGCGCTGGACGAGCGCGCGCAGCGCCGCCCCGCCCAGCTGCGCGACCAGGACCCGTATCTGGTCATCGAGAAGATCCTGGCCGACGACGAGACGCTGGACGACCGCTGGAAGGTCAACGGCACCACGGGCTACGACTTCATGAGTCAGGTCGGCGCGGTGCTGCATGATCCCAGCGGCGAACAAACCTTGACCGAACTGTGGGAAAGCGTATCCGGCGATCCCCGCCCGTTCACCGCCATCGCGAACGAGGCCCGCGACCTGATGATGCTGCGCCACTTCCCCGCCGAACGCCTGGCGGCGGCGCGCGCGCTGCATCGCGTGGCGCGGCTGGACCTGCGCACGCGCGACTGGGGCGAATCGGCCATCCAGCGCGTGCTCTGGGAACTGCTGTCGGTGTTCCCGGTGTACCGCATCTATGCCGACGAACGCGGCTGGCATCATATGGACCGCGTGCGCTTCGAGCACGCCGCCACCCAGGCCCATGCCCGCATCCGCCTGGACCGCGACGGCGACGACGGTCCGCTGCTGGAGCTGATGTCCGGCTGGCTGGGCGGGGAAGCGCCGGAGAACTTCCCGCCCGAGCAATGCCTGGCGCGCCGGGAGGCCGTACGCCGCTTTCAGCAACTGACGCCGCCACTGACCGCCAAATCGCTGGAAGATACCGCCTTCTACCGCTACGGCAGGCTGCTGTCGCGCAACGAGGTGGGCGCCGATCCCGGATTGTTCTGCATGGCGCCGGATGTCTTTCATCGCCGCTGCTCGTCGCGTGGCCGGCATTTCCCCCACGCCATGGTCGCCACCGCCACGCACGACCACAAGCGCGGCGAAGACACCCGCTCGCGCCTCGCCGCGCTGAGCGAGGTATCCGCGCAGTGGGCCGACACCGTGCTGGACTGGATGAACCGGCACGTGCCGGCCACGTATAGCGGCGCTGGCACGCTGTCGCCACATCCGGGCGACGTCTACATGCTCTTGCAGACCCTGGTCGCCGCCTGGCCGCTCGCGCTCGCCCCGGACGACGAAGCAGGCCTGCAGGCCTTCGGCGACCGCGTGTCGGCCTGGCAGCAGAAGGCCCTGCGCGAGGCCAAGCTGCGCACCAGCTGGGTGGTGCCGGACGCCACTTATGAAGCGGCTTGCGAGGACGTGCTGCGCAAGTTGCTGCAGCCCGCCACGGAGCCTGACTCCCCGGCCCGTGAGATCGCCGCCTTCGCCAACCGCATCGCGCCCGCCGGCGCCGTCAACAGCCTGTCGCAGACGCTCTTGCGCATGACCGTTCCGGGCGTGCCCGACCTGTACCAGGGCACCGAGTTCTGGGATTTCAGCCTGGTCGATCCGGACAACCGCGCGCCGGTTGACTATGCCGCCCGCATGGCCGCGCTGGAGGCCGGCGACGCGGACGATCCGGACGCGCTGCTGGCCAACTGGCGGGATGGCCGGCTGAAGCAGGCCATCGTGCGCGGCGCGCTGCAGGCGCGGCGCGACTATGCCGATATCTTCGCCGACGGCAATTACGTGCCCTTGCCCATCCTGGGATCGCGCGGCGCCAATATCCTGGCTTTCCTGCGTTGCCTGGAAGACCGCTGCGTGTTCGTCCTGGCGCCGCGTCTGTGCAGCCTGGGCCTGCGAGGCGAAGCGGGCGACGACCCCTCCGGCCCGTCCACCGCCCTGCCGCGTATCGATGGCGATTTCTGGGACACGACGGCCGTCGTGCTGCCGCACCGCTACGCGGGCGCGACGCTGCGCGACGCGCTCAGCGGCCGCGAGCGCCGCGTCGGCGCCGACAGCATCCTGCCGCTGGCGGAGGCGCTGGCCGATTTTCCGGTCGCGCTGCTCGTCGCCGACTGAAGCGGCGGGGCCGCCGCCCTTCTGCACACTCCAGGCCCGCCGCATGCGCTCCGGATCGGAGTAGCGTGCGGCCCCGCCAGGAACAAGCCTGATCGTGGAAAAGTGTTTCCCATGCGCGGACCGCCGTCAAAATAGATAGGATACTATTAATTAACATATAATCCTTTTCATGAAAAAGCCCACCGATGCCTGCCTCGCGGCGATGACCAGCCACCTGCTGGTCCTGCACCGCGCCTACCGCGCCGCGGCGGATAAAGCCCTGGCCGATTACGGCCTGTCGCAGGCCACTGCCTGGCCGGTCATCTGGCTGGGCCGGCTGGGCGACGGCGTGCGCCAGGGAGTATTGGCGGACGCCATGGGCGTGGAAGGCCCTTCGGTCGTACGTCTCGTGGATCAGCTCGAAGCCGCCGGCCTGCTGGAACGGCGCGAGGATCCGCTGGACCGCCGCGCCAAGACGCTGCACATGACGCAGGCCGGCCACGCCCTGCGTGCCCGCGTGGAAGAGATGCTGGTGCATTTGCGCCGCCAGGTCTTCCGCGGCGTGGACGCGGCCGATGCCGAGGCTTGCGTGCGCGTATTCGAAAGCATCAAGGTCTCGCTCGCGCACATCGAACCCATTCCGGTCAGTGCCGTCCGGCGGGAGCGTGGGCAATGAAACTGCCTACCGCGGAGGAGACGCTGTTTTCCGTCAAGGCCTATATCGGCGCGATGGCGGCGCTCTATCTTTCCATGGTCATCGACCTGCCGCGCCCGTTCTGGGCCGTGACGACCGCCTATATCGTTTCGCAACCCTGGGCCGGCGCGGTGCGCTCCAAGGCGATATTCCGGCTGGGCGGCACCTTTTGCGGCTGCGCGGCAATGGTCTACCTGGTGCCGAAGTTCGCCAATTATCCCGTGCTGATGGTGCTGGCCCTGTCGCTATGGCTGGGCGTCTGCCTGTACCTGGCGGTGTTGGACCGCACGCCGCGCTCCTATCTGTTCATGCTGGCTGGATATACCGCCGCGATGATAGGCCTGCCGAGCGTGACGGCGCCGCAAACGGTGTTCGATACCGGCCTGGCGCGGGTGGAAGAGATCACCGCCGGCATCCTCTGCGCCATGCTGGCGCATGTACTCATCCTGCCCCGCGGCATCGGCGGCGCGGTGATCGGCAAGCTGGACCAGACGCTGCGCGACGCCCGGCTCTGGGTGCAGGATGCCCTGCGCGGCGACACCGCCACGCAAAGCGCCAAGGACCGGCGCGCGCTGGCCAATGACATTACCCAGCTGCGCCTGCTGGCGACGCACGTGCCCTATGACACCGGCAATATCCGCTGGACGGCAAGCTCGGTAACCGCCATGCAGGACCGCATGGCGGCCCTGACGCCGACGGTATCGTCGCTGGAAGACCGGCTGCGGGCGCTGCGCGCCTCGGGACGTCCGCTGCCGGCCGCGCTACCCGCGCTGCTGGACGACGTCTCCGCCTGGGTTGAAGCCGGGCGGCGCGGCGATCCCGCCCAGGCGGCGGCGCTGCGCGCGCGCGCGGATGAGCTGGCGCCCAAGATCGACGCCGGCGCGGGCTGGCACGATCTGCTGCTGGTCAGCCTGGCGGCGCGGCTGCGCGAATTGATCGGCCATTGCGAACGCGGTTTCGCGCTGCGGCGCGACATCCAGGCCGGCCTGTCGGGCGCCCCGGTCCGCATGTCGCGTCACGCGGCGACGTCGAATCGCGCCCTGCACCACGATCGTGGCATCGCCCTGCTGTCGTCGGTTTCCGCCGCCGTGGCGATCGGCGTGGTCTGCGCCTTCTGGATAGGCACGGCATGGACCAATGGCGCCACCGCCGCCATGATGGCGGCGATATTCAGTTGCTTCTTCGCCTCACAGGACGACCCGGTGCCGGGCATACGCCAGTTCCTGGTCTATACGGTCGTGTCCATTCCTATATCCGCGCTCTACCTGCTGGTCGTGCTGCCCGCTGTCCACTCCTTCGAAATGGTGGCGCTGGCGATGTTTCCGGTGTGCTTCGTCTGCGGCGTCTATATCGCGCGTCCGGCGCACACGGGCAAGGCGATGGCGGTTTTCTTCGGATTTTCCGGCACCTTGGCGCTGCACGATACCAACACCGCCGACCTGGTGTCCTTCATGGACACGATGATCGCGCAGATCATCGGCGTGGGCAGCGCGGCCGTGGTGGCGGCCTTGCTGCGCCGTATCAGCGGCGAATACAGCGCCCGCCGCATCCAGGCGGCCAACTGGCGCGAGCTGGCCGCCATGGCGGCGGCCGACCGTCCGCCCGCCGGCGACAGCTACACCGTGCGCATGCTGGACCGCATCGGCCTGCTTTACACCCGTCTGGCCGCGCGAGGTATCAACGACGCGCCGGTGGAAGAAGACACCCTGCTGGACCTGCGCGTGGGCAACGAGATCGCCGAACTGCAGCGCGCACGCCGCGAACTGCCTGTCGCGGATGCGGCGATCCGGCCGGTGCTTTCCTGCCTGGCGGAGTGGTTCCGTGGCCGCATCCGCGGACGCAACGCCATGCCGGATACGTTCCTGCCGCGCCTCGATCAGGCCCTGGCACGGGTCAATGGCGCCCCCGCGAATTCGGCGCGCGAACGCGCCATCGTCGCGCTGGTCGGCCTGAGGCGCGGGCTGTTTCCCCAGGCATCCGACTACGTGCCGGCGTTCTCGACCGCGACCGCCGCCGTGCCGGGTGCCCAGCCAGGAGCCGCGTCATGATCGGTGAAGTCAGCCTCTACGGGATCTATATGCCCTGGCTGCTGGTGCTGGCGGTCTTGACGCTGGGCGTCGCGTGGTTCGTGCGACGCCTGCTGGCGCTCACCGGCATCTACCGGCTGGTCTGGCATCCCGCCTTGTTCGATCTGGCGCTGTACATCGTGCTGCTGTACGGCGTGGTCTGGATCTCACCGCACGTTTTTTCGAGATTGTCATGAAGGTTCCTTCCCTGCCTGGCCCGCTCGCATGGGCACGATTCGCCGTTACCGCCCTGCTGGTCGTCGCCGCCGTGATCGCCGGCCGCCACCTGTGGGCGCACTACGAGCTGGAGCCGTGGACACGCGACGGCCGCGTCAAGGCCTACGTCGTCCAGGTCGCGCCGGACGTGTCCGGCCTGGTCACCGCCGTGCCGGTGCATGACAACCAGGACGTCAAGGCCGGCGACGTGCTGTTCGAAATCGACCGTGCCCGCTTCCAGCTGGCCTATGACCAGGCCAAGGCCGCGCTCGGATCGCAGACGGTGGCGCTGCAGCAGGCGAACCGCGACGCGCGGCGCAACCGCGAACTGGGACAACTGGTGTCCGCGGAAATACGCGAGCAGAGCCAGACCCGCGTCGAGCAGGCCGAAGCGGCGCTGGCGCAAGCCAAGGTGTCCCTGAACGAAGCCAGCCTGAACCTGGAGCGCAGCCGCGTGGTCGCGGCCACGAACGGCCGTGTCACCAACCTGGACCTGCGCGTCGGCGCCTATGCCGCGGCGGGCCGGCCCGTGATGGCGCTGGTGGACTCCGCCAGCTTCTACGTCGAAGGCTATTTCGAGGAAACCAAGCTGCCGCGCATCCATGAAGGCGACGTGGCGACCATCGCGCTGATGGGCGAACCGCGCACGCTGCGCGGCCACGTCGAAAGCATCGCCATGGGCATCGCCGATCGCGACCGCAGCAGCGCCGCCAACATGCTGCCCAATGTGAATCCCAACTTCAATTGGGTACGCCTGGCCCAGCGCATCCCGGTGCGCGTGCAGATCGACGACGTGCCCAACGGCGTGCGCCTGGTCGCCGGCCAGACAGCGACGGTGTCGCTGGTGGGCGGCGACAAGCTGGCGCTGCAGGGGTTCTGAGGACGACATCATGCAAGCCATACGCTTCGTCCTTGCCGCGGCCGCGGCGGCCACGCTGGCCGCCTGCACGACCGTCGGGCCCGACTACCACGTGCCGGATGCGGCCGTTGCGGAACGCCCGGCGGCGTCGGCGCCTTTCAGTAGCGCTGGCAGTGGCGCGATTTTCCAGGCCAATGCGGTACCGGGCGAATGGTGGCGGCTGTACGACGATCCGGCCATGAATGCGCTCGTCGCCAAGGCCATGGACGCCAATACCGACCTGCGGGTCGCCGCCGCCAATCTCGAACGCGCCGATGCCATCCTGCGCGAAACGCAGGCGCAGACGCGGCCGTCCGCGACATTGAACGCCTCGCCCACGTATGGGCATGTGTCGGGCATCCAGGAACTGGCGCCCGATTATCGGCCGCCCAATGCCTGGTCCTACAGCGGCAGCGCGGGCATCTCCTACCAGGTGGACCTGGTGGGCCAGATCCGCCGCGCCATCGAGGCCGCGGGCGCCGATCGCGATGCGGCCCAGGCCGCCTACGATGCGACCCGCGCGGCCGTGGCGGCGCAGACCATACGCGCCTACACCACGGCATGCGCGGCCGGCATGCAGCTGGCGTCGGCGCAGCATTCCGTCGACGTGCAGAACGAATCGGTGCAGGCCACCGAAAGGCTCCAGCGGCTGGGCCGCGGCACCACGTTGGACGTGACCCGCGCGCGCAGCCAGCTGGAGCAGCTGCGCGCCAATTTGCCGCCGCTGCAGGCGCAGCGCCGCACGTCCTTATTCCAACTGGCCACGCTGACCGGCGATACGCCGGCCCAGTTCCCGCCCGAGCTGGCCGGCTGCGCCGCCGTGCCAGCGCTGCGCCAGCCCATTCCGGTAGGCGACGGCGCGGCCCTGCTGCGGCGCCGTGCGGACATCCGCCAGGCCGAACGCAGCCTGGCCGCCGCCAACGCGCGCATCGGCGTGGCCACGGCCGATCTGTATCCCAAGATCACGCTGGGGCTGTCGGCCGGTTCGGCGGGCCCGGCGCAATATTTCGGCAACGCCAGCACCTTCAGCTGGAGCGTCGGCCCGCTGATTTCCTGGACCATCCCCAATACGGGCGCGGTACAGGCGCGTATCGCCGAAGCGGAAGCCGGCACGCGCGCCGCGTATGCGCGGTTCGACGCCACGGTGCTGAACGCGCTGCGCGAAACCGAAAGCGCGCTGGAGAACTACGCCCGCGAACTGGACCGCGACGCGTCGCTGCGCGCGGCACGCGACCAGGGCGCCGAAGCCGCGCGGCAGGCGCGCATGCTGTACCAGTACGGCAAGACGGATTACCTGACCGTGCTGGATGCGGAACGCACGCTGGCCAGCAACGAAAGCGCGCTGGCCGCGTCGCAGGCGCAATTGGCCAACGACCAGATCACGCTATTCCTGGCCTTGGGCGGGGGCTGGCAGACGGCGGACGAACCCACCACGCGGCACTAGCGCCGCGCGAGTGCGGCGCTGGTGTGCCTTCAATGCAGCACCGTCCCCGGCGGCGGCGCCTGGTTCAGGCCCAGCGCCGCTTCCCAGCTGCGCAGCGGCACGCAGGTCTGCAGCCGCACCACCGCGCGTTCGATCAGCGCTGGATGCAGCTCGTGCCCCACCCGCGTCGCGATGTCGATGGTGGAATCCCCATGCAAGGCATCCAGCCTCGCCTGCGCCAGCCGTGCGTGGTCGGCCGGAACGACGCTGTCGTCGGCGCCGTGCAGCAGATGGATGGTCGTGTATTGCGGCGGGCTTTGCGGCATGGACGCATAGCGCCCGGAAAACGCCAGCACGCGGCCGGCCAGGCCGTCGTGCGCGGCGGTGGCTTCCAGCGCCATGATGGCGCCCTGCGAGAACCCCGCCAGCGCGGTGTCGGTCTGCAGCAGATGAAAGCGCAGCTGCGCGGCGCGTATGTATTCCACCAGGGGTGGCAAGGCCGATGCCACGCGCGCCGGGCGATTGTGTTCGTCGATGCCGCGCGTGGAAAACCACTGGCGACCCTCGCCCGCGCCGTCATAGGGCTCGAAACCCGCCGGCACCACGATGGCCGATTGCGGAAAGGCGCGGCGCACCGCGGCCGCCAGGTCGCGCATGTCCGCGGGCGTGCCGCCGACGCCATGCAGCAGGATGAATAACTGTCGCACCTCGCCTTCGACGGGCACGTATTCGATATCGCTGGAAAAACTCATAGGCTGCTCCGGTTCGGCAGCGGCGGCCCGAGCCGCCCATGAGCGTCATTCTAGGCCTGTTCGGCAATCTGTCGGCCGGGCCGGCCAGGCCCGGCTCATCAGGCCCCGAAGCCCTCCAGCACGATCTTGCCGCGCGCCTTGCCGCTTTCCTGCGCCGCATGAGCACGGCGCAGATTAGCCGCGTCGATGCGGCCGAAGTGCTCGCCCAGCGTCGAACGCAGCGTGCCGTCGTCCACCAGGCGCGCCACGCGCTCCAGGATTTCGTGCTGGCGGATCATGTCGCCCGTCTGGAAGAGCGAACGGGTGAACATCAGCTCCCAGTGCAGCGAGATGGCCTTGCGTTTCAGCGGTACGGCGTCCAAGGTCGCCGGATCGTCGATGAGGCCCAGCTTGCCCTGCGGCGCCAGCGCTTCGATCAGTTGCGAATAGTGGGTATCGGTATGCGTCAGGCTGGCCACGTGGGTGACCTCGGGAACGCCGACGCGCTTCAGTTCTTCCACCAGGCCCCGATGATGATCGATGACGTGGTGCGCGCCCAGGCGCCGCACCCAGTCCTGGGTTTCCGGGCGGGACGCGGTGGCGATGACGGTCATGCGCGTCATCCGGCTGGCGATCTGCGTCAGGATGGAGCCCACGCCTCCGGCACCGCCGACGATCAGCAGGCTCTGGTCCGCGCCCCCGCCTTCGGGCACGCCCAGGCGATCGAACAGCAATTCCCAGGCGGTTATCGCGGTCAAAGGCAGCGCGGCCGCGTTGGCGTAGTCCAGGGTGGCCGGCTTGTGCCCCGCGATGCGCTCGTCGACCAGTGCGTACTCCGCGTTGCAGCCGGGGCGCACCAGCGAGCCGGCGTAGAAGACCTCGTCGCCGGGCTTGAACAGCGTCACGCCGGCACCGACGGCGGTGACCACGCCGGCGGCGTCCCAGCCCAGGATGCGCTGCCCGTCCGGGGCCATGCCGCGCCGCACCTTGGTGTCGACGGGATTGACGGCGATGGCGTGGATGCGCACCAGCAGGTCGCGGGTGCCCGGCGTGGGCACGGCGACGTCTGCGTCGTACAGCGCGCGGGGATCTTCCGGCTCCAGGCCGGCCTGGTCGTAGACGATGGCTTTCATGATGACCTCTGCTTCAGGATGATGGGCGGCATTATGTCCGCCGCGCGGCCGATGGAAAAAGCGCGTCCGCGCGAAAACAGCTGCTCCGGAATCAGGATAATCCGATCAGCCGCCGCGTCAGGACGCTTGCGGCGCCCGATACCCCAATTGCGCCGACAGGGTGCCGGCGGCTTCGCGCAAGGCGGCGATGATGCCCTCGACGTCCGCGTGCTCCCAGCGGAAGGTGGGGATCAGGAATCCCAGGCTGCCCACCACCTGGCCTTCCGCGTCGAAGAATGGCGCGCCCACGCCGACGGTATTGGGCGTGCGGTGCGAATACGTGACGGCATGGCCGTCGATGCGTATGCGTTCCAGGGCGGCCGTGATCTCCGCCGGGTCGGGCGCCAGGCCCTGCACCGGCGACGGGCCGCTGGCCGCGATCGCCGCGTCGATTTCCGCCGCGCCCAGATGGGCCAGGATCACGCGCGCCGTCGCGCCCCAGACCAGGGGCTCCAGCACGTTCAGCCGGATGTTGTAGCGCATGGGATCGTCGGGCGATCCGCTGGCGGCGTGGAACATCTTCAGTTGCCGGCGCTCCAGCAACGTCAGCAGAGACGTCTCGTGGAAACGTTCGGACAAGCGCTGCAGATAGGGTTCGGCCAGCCGCCGATACGGCATGTGGCCGCCCAGCTTGGCGGCCATGCGATAGATCTCCAGCCCCGGGCCGAAAGTGCCGCCGGCCTCATGGCCGGCGTAATCGTTGTCCCGCAACGTGGCCAGCAGGCGATGCACCGTGCTGCGCGGCAGATTCAGGCGATACGCCAGCGCCTGCGCCGATTCGCCGGGATGGTCCACCAGGCACTGCAGCAGCAGCAGGATGCGCTTGACCGTGCTGGTTTCCTTGGCTTCCCCCGCTGCTGACCCCGCCGTATCGCCCGCCGTCGTCTTCGCTTTCATCGTGCTCCGCATGCCTTGATGGTTCGGGCGGCATTGTAGAACCCGCCCCCGGAAGCCCACCCCGCCCGCACACCGATAAGCGCTTGGCGTTGACAAGACGTATCGGCCTCCCGCAGAATTATCACTAAACGGACATATGTCTCACTCAATGAGACAAAAGAATAACGCCGGGCGCGGCGCCTCGCAACGCCCCTACGCCGGCACCGCCGGCCCAACCTTCCAGGCAGAGAGACACCATGGAACTGAATTTCGAAGGACGTACCGCCCTGGTCACGGGCGCCAGCCAAGGCATCGGCCGCACGACGGCGCGCATGCTGGCCCTGTCCGGCGCCAACGTGGTCGCGGTGGCCCGGCGCGTCGAGCTGGTCGAACAGAGCGCCGCGGAAATCGCCGAACAGGTCGCCAGGCAGGGCAAAGGCGGCAAGATCATTCCCCTGGCGGCGGACTTCTACGACGAGGCCACCCCGGACCGCGTCGCCGCGGAAGCGCAGCGCCTGCTGGGCCGCGTCGACATTTTGATGAATGCCGCCGGCGCCAGCCGCCCCGTCCCTTTCGAAGCCACGCGCGACCAATGGCACGAAGGCATGCTGCTGAACTTCTTCCGCATCCGCGAACTGACGCATGCCGTGGTGCCCGGCATGAAGCAGAACGGCTGGGGCCGCATCGTCACCTTCACCGGCACGTCCGAACCGCGCATGCTGAATGCCGCCTTCACCGCCAAGGCCGCCGTGCACGTGTGGTCCAAGGGGCTGTCGCGTGAAGTCGCGCCTTACGGCGTCACCATGAACTGCCTGCAGCCGGGCCGTATCCGCAGCGAACAGATTTCCAAGCGCTACCCCACCCCCGAAAGCGAGCGCGAGTATGCCCAGGCGGAAATCCCCGTGGGCCGCTTCGGCGAACCGGAGGAAATCGCCGCGGTGGCGTTGTTCCTGGCATCCGACCAGGCGCGCTACGTCACTGGCACCGTCATCCCCGTGGATGGCGGCTCCAGCCGCTTCGCGTTCTGATTGCCATGGCCGCGCCTTCCGCCCCGACCGTACTGCAACAGCTGGCGGCGTTCGTCCATGACGTCCGCTACGAAGCGCTGCCGAACGAGGTCATCGACTACGCCAAGCGCCTGATCCTGGACACGCTGGGCTGCGCCTTCGGCGCCATGGACAGCGACGTCGCCGTCGCGCTGCGCCGCTACGCGGACGACGCGGGCGGCGCGCCGCAGGCCACGCTGATCGGCAGCGGCCGTCGGACTTCCGCGGCACTGGCCACGCTGGTCAATGGCGGCCTGCTGCGCTATCTGGACTGCAACGACTATTACTTCGGCCGCGATCCCGCGCATCCCAGCGGCAATCTGGCGCCGGCGCTGGCGATGGCGGAACGCCAGGGCCGGGGCGGCAAGGCGCTGATCGCCGCGCTGGTGGCCGCGTACGAGGTGCATCTGCGCCTGGCCGATCATGCGGGCGAACCTTCGTTGTGGCGGCGTGGCTGGCACCACGGCACCAATGCGCAGTTTTCCAGCGCGGCGCTGGCCGCACGCCTGGCGGGCCTGGACGCGGCCGGCACGGCGCACGCCATGGCCATCGCGGGCAGCCACCAGAACACGCTGGCGCAACTGCAAAGCGGCGCCATCTCCATGATCAAGGCCACGGCTGAAGCCTGGGTCGCCAAGGCCGGCGTGGAAGCCGCGCTGCTGGCGGGCCACGGCATGACCGGCCCGCTGGCGCTGGTGGAAGGCCAGAACGGCTGGGCCGCGACCGTGGCCGGACAGACGGGCGAACAGCTGGATGCCGCCGCGCTGACCGGCCCCTTCGACGGCCGTTACCGGTTGCTGGAAACCAGCATCAAGCCCTACCCCGTGGTCGCCACGGCATCCGCGCCGGTATGGGCCGCGATCGATCTGCATCGGCAGGGCCTGCCGGCCTTCGATGCCATCGAGCGCATCGTCGTGCGCCTGCCCAGCTTCGCCCTGCGTACGCCGTCGGCGCACCCGGACCGCCGCTATCCCGCCGGCATCGAAAGCGCGCAGCACAGCTTCTATTTCTGCGCGGCGGTGGCGCTGCGCGATGGCGCCTGCGGCGACGCCCAGTTCCAGGATCACGTGCTGCGGGACCCGGTCCTTCGCGGCCTGCTCGGCAAGGTCGAGCTGCAAGAGGACCCCGACCTGGATACGCGTTGGCCGCAGGCCGCTGGCGGCGGCATCGAACTCCATCCGCGCGATGGCCAGGTGCTGCTGCGCCTGTGCCCGTACCCGCCCGGCCATCCGCGCCTGCCCTTGAGCGACGAAGCACTGACCGCCAAGTTCCTGGGCTATGCCGAACCCGTGCTGGGGCACATGCGGGCGCACACCCTGCGCGACGCCGTCCTTCGCCTGGACGAATACCAGGACCTGCGCGAATTCACGCCGCTGCTGGCGCCGGATTGAACGCAAGCAAAGCAACAACAACATCGAGACCGGCGTCATCGCCAACAAAGGAGACAGACATGAGGGGACCCGTGTTCAAACGCGCCGCGTGGCTGGCGGCGGCATTGCTGCTGCCCATCGCGGCATCGGCGCAGTCCTATCCGGACAAGCCCATCCACCTGATCGTGCCTTTCCCGCCCGGCGGCGTGGCGGACATCATCGCGCGACCCATCGCGGAAAAGCTGTCCACCACGCTGGGCCAGCCCGTCATCGTGGAAAACCGCGGCGGCGCCACCGGCACCATAGGCGCGGCCTTCGTCGCCCATTCGGCGCCCGACGGCTACACGCTGCTGCTGGGGACGACCAATGAAATCGCGATGAGCCCGACGCTGTATGGCACGCTGCCTTACGACCCGACCAAGGACTTCGCGCCGGTCTCCATCGTCGCGCAGTTCCCCAACGTGCTGGTCGTCAGCCCCAACGTCAAGACGGCCACGCTGGCCGACCTGACCGCGCAGGCCAAGGCCAAGCCCAAGAGCC
The DNA here is from genome assembly GCF_002119685.1 of Bordetella genomosp. 8. Taxonomy (NCBI): domain Bacteria; kingdom Pseudomonadati; phylum Pseudomonadota; class Betaproteobacteria; order Burkholderiales; family Alcaligenaceae; genus Bordetella; species Bordetella genomosp. 8. Next base: position 3,591,390 of record NZ_CP021108.1, read on the forward strand.
TGACCTTCGCTTCTTCCGGCCTGGGCAGCACCAACCACCTGACCGCCGAACTCTATCAGGGCGAGGCCGGGGTGCAGGTCACCCACATTCCCTACAAGGGTGGCGGCCCCGCGCTGGTGGACCTGAGCGGCGGGCACGTCGATGCCATGTTCGCCACCCTGCCTTCGGCCATCACGCTGATCAAGGCCGGCAAACTGCATGCGCTGGCGGTCACCGGCGACAAGCGCTCCCCCGCGCTGCCCGACCTGCCGACGGTGAAGGAATCCGGCCTGCCGGGCGTCGTCGTCACCACATGGAACGGCGTGCTCGCGCCGGCCGGCACGCCGCCGGCCGTCATCGACAGACTGGCGCAGGCACTCAAGCAGGCGACCGACGATTCCGGCATCCAGCAGAAGTTCGCCGCCGTTGGCGCCGAGACCACCTACACGCCACCGCAGGCGTTCGCGGGCATCATTCGCGACGATTACGCGCGCTGGTCGGCGCTGATCAAGAAAGCAGGGATCAAGGTCGACTGAACGCAGCCGCCAAAAGAAACTACCGATAGGAATCGCAATGGCAGCAATGATAGGAAGCGGCGCGCTCGCGCTGTGGATAGACGTCGATCCCGCCTTGGACAAGGAAACCGACGCCTGGTACATCGTCGAACATATGCCCGAACGCATCGACATCGGTGGCTATCGCCGCGCGCGGCGCTTCCAGGCGTTGGAAGGCGCGCCGCGCTATCTGACCCTGTTCGAAGCCGACACGCCGGATGCGCTGGCCAGCCACGGTTACCTGAGCCTGGTCGGCAAGATCAGCGACCAGTCCAAGCGTATCCGCGCGGGATTTTCCAACGTCGCGCGCAACACCTTCCGCGTACGCGCCACGCATGGCCGCGGCCTGGGCGCGGTGACCCTGAGTCTGCGGTTGCGCCTGCGCGCCGGCGCGGACAGCACCGCCGCCCACGGCTGGCTGGAGCAAAGCCTGCGGCAAGCGATGACGCGGCACGCCATCGTCGGCGCGCACAGCCTGGAGGCCGCGCCGGAAGTCCGCGCCCGCATGGATGCCGTGCGCGTGACCGGCGTGGGCGACGCCAAGGTCGAGCACGTGGTCTTCATCGAAGCCACGCGACCGGAAGACCTGCATGCCCTGCGCGCCGATCTCTTCGCCACGCCGGCACTGCAAGCCGCCGGCTGGACGGAAGAAGCCTGCGGCATCTATGCATTGATGTACGAGGTTGCCGAGCCAGGCAGATAATCGGCGAAGAAAGGCCACATCACAATCCGGCGGCATATATGCGACCGGAGCAGGCCAGACAAGAAAGGAGACACTCATGACCAATGCCGCACCCCGCACGCCCGCTCGCGCGTCTTTCAACCGACCTCCATCAGGCAAGCGGCCACGCGCCCTGCGCTGGCTGGCGGCGCTGGCCATGCTGGCTGGCGCGCAGGCCGGCCACGCCGCCGGCTACCCCGACCACGCCATCACCTGGGTGGTGCCCTACCCGCCCGGCGGCACCACCGACGTCATCGCGCGCAACCTGGCGCAGGCCATGGGGCCCATCCTGGGGCAATCCATCGTGGTGGAAAACAAGGCCGGCGCGGGCGGCCAGACGGCCATGGCCTATGTGGCGCGCGCCACGCCCGACGGCTACACGCTGCTGGTCAGCGACGCCAGCGTCGCCACCGCGCCCAGTCTCTATCCCAGCATGCCTTTCGATCCGGTCAAGGATCTGCAGGCGGTCGCGCTGTTCGTCACCGTGCCGCATGTGCTGTTGGTCAATCCCGCGCTGAAAGCGAACTCGCTGAAGGAGCTGATCGCGCTCACGGAGAAAGAACCCGGCAAGATCAACTTCAGTTCCGGCGGCATAGGTTCACCGCTGCACCTGGCCGGCGAAGCGCTGCGCCTGGAAACCGGCCTGAAATGGACCCACATCCCCTACAAGGGCGCGGGTCCCGCCCTGATGGCCGCGGTCAGCGGCGAAGCGCAGGTCGCCACGCCTTCGCTGCCCGCCGCGCTGCCGCAAGTGCAGGCTGGCAAGCTGCGGGCCCTGGCCGTCACCAGCCCGCAGCGCATCGCCCTGTTGCCGGACGTGCCCACGGTCGCCGAACTGGGCTATCCCAAGGCCACCGTATTCGGCTGGGTCGGCCTGCACGCGCCGGCCGGCACGCCGCCGCAAGTCCTGCAAACGCTGGACGCCGCCGCGCGCAAGGCTTTGCAGGATCCTGCCTTGATGGAACGCCTGAAAGGCCAGGGCGCGGAAAACGCCTATCGCGACAGTGCCGGCTACGGCAAGCTGGTCACCGAAGAAGCCGCGCGCTGGAAGCGTGTCGTACAGGAGGCAGGCATCAAGCCTGAATAGCTCTTCGACGGGCCCGCGGATGCCCGCATGTTCGTGCACGGCCTGGCGGCTTCGCGCCGTACTGTAGCCAGCCGGTATGACAGCCGTCGGAATCAATAGCCGGTCATTTCCAGATAGCCGGTCCCGCCCGGCTGGCCGCCGCCGTTGGCCAATCGCACCGGCCCTTCCCAGTACGGAAAGGACGTCGCCATCCACGCGCGCGGCTGCACGGCAGCTGCCGTCACGTCCACCGGACCCGCGGGCAAGCCCGCCACCCTGACCCGCCAGCGGGTCGGCAGCTCGCGGCCGTCGTCCTGCCGCGTCCATGCCAGTGGATCCAGGCTGATCTGCTGGCCGCGCAGCGGCGTGGCGCTTCCGTCCGCGCTTATCCAGGTACCCGCGCGATACGGCGCGCCCTGCTGCTGGCGCACCTGGAACAGCATCAGCTTGGCGCCGTCGGCCAGGTGCAGGGAAAACCAATCCCAGCCCTGCTGATCGGCTGACAGCGGCTGGCTGCTCCACTCCCGGTCCAGCCAGGCGCGGCCTTGCACGCGATGGCGTTTGCCGGCCCTTTCGATCTCGCCACTGACGGCGTAGAAAGGTTGGCTGTAGTAGTAAGAGGCCTGTCCTTCGCCCGACTTTTCGCTGTAGCCGGCGTCGCCGTGCAGCACCAGCGGCCCCTGGCTGCGCAGGGACAGCCGATAGCCGAAGTCCTTGCCATGGGCCTGCATCGTCAGGCTATCCATGTCCGGTCCTTGCAGCGACCAATCGTCGATCCAGGCACGGAAAGGCGCGGCCTGCGCGCCTGCCTGGCCGATACCGCCGCGCGCGAGTTTTTCAGCGAACTGATGGGCGTTAGCATCGGTCAAGGCCGCGTGCGCCATCCAGACGTTGGCGCTTTCCCATCCCGCCTGGTCCGCGCCCGGACGCAGCGCCGAACGGAACAGCGTCCATTGCACGCCCCAGTCATGGCCGTCCTCATCCCGCAGATCCGCGGTGACGTACCACCATTCGATGCGATAACCGTCATGCGGCCCATGGTCCGCCGGGAAGCGCAACGGCTTGCCCCGTTGCACCTGGGCATAGGCGGCTGCCTCGGCGCCCAGGCCGGCATAGCCCGCGCCGGACGCGGCCGGTTTGCCATCATCGCACGCCGCCAGCATGCACAGCGCGGCCGCCGCCAGCAGCGCGGCCAGCGCCTTGGAGCACGTTGTGACGATGCTAGGACTCATGGGCGAACTGCCTCAGAAGATCGGCCGGTTGGCGGCGCCGCAGCTGCCAGATCGGCCATGCCGCGGCCAGCAGGCTGGTCAGCAGGCCCAAGGCCGCCAGGCCGGCCAGCTGCGCCGGGAACACATACAAAGGCAGCCGCCAGCCGAAGGCCTGCACGTTCACGATGGCCACCAGCGTCCACGCCAGCAACACACCCAGCGGCATGGCGCACAGCACGGTCAGCACGGATAGCGTCAGTACCTGGCCCAGCGCCAGCCAGGCCAGCTTGCGGCGCGCGACGCCCAGGGCCCACAACGGCGCCAGTTGCGCCAGCCTGCTCTGGCTCAAGGTGAGCAGGCTGATGAACAGGGCGATGCCCGCCACGCCCAAGGTGAGCGCGTTCAACGCACCGGTGGCGGCAAAGGTCCGCTCGAACACCTGCGTGGACCACAGCTTGATCGATGCCTGGTCCACCACCTGCATGCCGTCGGCGCCATAGCGCTGTTCCAATGCGGCACGCAACGAGGGCAGGCGGTCATGCGCCGCGTAGACGTTGACGCTGCGCACGGCCGCCTGCGCGAGCTGGCCGCGCAGCGCGTCGGCCTGCATCAGCACGTGACCGCGTGGATTGCCGTAGTCGGCGTAGATTGCGCCCACCGTATAGGTAGGCGACGCCTGGCCCGGTCCGGCCGCGGGTCCGAACGGGGCCAGGCGGTCTCCCAGGCGCAGACGCAGGCGCCGCGCCAGCTGCTCGCTGATCATCACGCCACGTCCCTCCGCCAGCCGCTCCCACGCGTCGGCCGTCCGTTCCAGCAAGGGCCATTGGCGCCTGGTCTCGGGATCATCGATCACGCCTTGCAACTCCACCGGCCAGCCACGCACGTGCGTGGTCGCGCGCCACTGCGGCAGCACGGCGCGCACGCCGGGCTGTGCGCGCAGCCACGCCACCGCGTCCACGCCCTGCGCGCTATCGCGCGGATTCAGGTAGATATCGGCGGACAGCCGCTGGTCCAGCCAGCCCACGAAGGTCTTGCGAAATCCGTCCGTCATGCTGCCGACGCCGACGCTGGCGCCCAGCGCCAACAGCAAGGCCATCAATGCCAGGCTCAAGGCCGGCAATTGCTGTCGGCTGTCGGCGACGAACCAGGAAGCCAGCGGTCCGCGCGCGCGCCGCGCGCTCCACGCGAGCATGCCGTCCAGCACGGACGGCAATAACAGCGCGGCCGCCAGCAGGATTGCCGCCTGCATGGCGAACGCGCTCGCCAGGCTGTCTCCCCAGATGCCGCAGGCCCCCGCCAACAGGATCAACAGGCCCGCCACCAGTAGCTGGCGTTTCTCCCACGCGGCCTGCGCCGCGCGCCATGCCTGGGGACGCGCCACCGCCAGCAGCGGCAGGCGCGCGGCGCGTACCAGGCTGCCCGCACCGGCCACCAAGGCGCCCAGCAGCGTCATGCCCACGCCGGCCAGCCACCACCACGCCGGCAGGCTCAAGCGTCCGGCCACTTCCGCGCCGTACAGGCCGCGCAGGCTGGCCGCCATATCGCCCAGCAACAGGCCCGCCAGCAGGTAGCCGCTCGCCACGCCGGCCAGGCCGCCGAGCACCGCGAACAGGCCCAGCTCCAGGGACAGCGCCGCCATCAGCATGCGCAGGCTGATCCCCAGGGCGCGCAGCGTCCGCAGCAGCGCGCGCCGCTGTTCCAAGGCCAGGCCGATGGACGCATGCACGATGAACAGGCCCACGATGAAGGCCAGCATCCCCAGGGCTGCCAGATTCAAGTGAAAGCTCGCGGTCAGGCGATCCAGGTCGTCGCGATCTTCCGCGTCGGGCGCCGGCGCCAGCACGTCCGCCCAGGCCGCCGGCACCGCCGGCGCCGCCTTGCCGGGCAGCAGCAGGCGCGACAGCCTGCCGGGCGCGTGCAGCAGCCGCTGGGCATGGCCGATATCCATCGCCAGGATGCCTGGCGCCAGCCCCGGCTGCAGCCGCAGCGGCGGCAGCCGTTCGCCGTCCATCGTGACAGGCTGGTCGCCTTCCCGCATCGCCAGCCGCCGCAGGGTGTCCGGCCCGGCCCAGGCCTGGCCAGGCTGCCCGATGAAGCTGCCCAGGTCGAATGCGGTGATGGCCTGACCGCCCACCACGCTGCCGGTGGGCAGGCTCAAGGGCTCGATGCCCAGCACGCGCAGCGCCACGGGCGGATCGCCGGCGAAGCGCAGGCGTCCTTCCAGTACCGGCGATACCTGCCAGCCGTCCAGGCGCAACCGCACGTACACGTCCTGGTCGAGATAACCGCCGCGCCGCGGCAGCCATTGCGCCTGCGCCGGACCCGCCAGCACCGCGCCGGCGCGCGCGTAATCCTGGCGCGCCTGCGCGTTCAAAGCCTGCACGCCGCTCCACAGCGCGGTCGCCAGCCACAACCCGCAGACGATACTGGCGCACTGCAACGGGTGGCGGCGCCAATGGCTCGCCAGGGCCCGCATGCATGACAGGAAGGCTTTCATCGCGGATCGCCCGATATCGCCCGCCGCGGCGCGCCGTCATCGCACACCTGGCCCAGGTGCAGCCTCAGCTGGTGCGACAGCCGTGCCGCGAGCCGCGCGCTGTGGGTCACCATCAACAGGGCGCTGCCCGCGTCGCGCACCAGCTCGAGCAGCAGGTCGAGGACCGCGTCGCTGCTGGCCTCGTCCAGGCTGCCGGTGGGCTCGTCGGCCAGCACCAGCGCCGGCCGGCCAGCCAAGGCGCGGCCGATCGCCACGCGCTGCTGCTGCCCGCCGGAAAGCTGTTCGGGATAGCGTGACAGCAGCGCGGTCAAGCCCAGCCGCTGCGCAAGATGCGCAATCCAGGCCGGATCGTGGCGGCCGGCCAGACGCGCCTGGAAACCCAGGTTGCTCGATACGTCCAGGCTGCCGATCAGGTTGTACTGCTGGAAGACCAGGCCGATGCCTGTCCTGCGCCACTGCGCCAGGCCGGCTTCACCACGGGCATGCAAGGGCACGCCGTCGACCAGCACGCGTCCGCCATCCGGCGTCTCCAGGCCTGCGACCAGGTGCAGCAGCGTGCTCTTGCCGCTGCCGGATTCTCCCGTCAGGGCCAGGCTGGTGCCGGCATCCAACCGCAGGTTCACCCCGCGCAGCACCGGCAAAGGCCCTTGCGCGGTGGCGAACGATTTGTACAGATCCTCGACGATCAGCACAGCTGACTCCTTGCCGCATGCGAAATACCCCGCCTATCGTACCGCCCCTGTATACAGGAACTTAAAAGGAGGGTCCCGCACTCAGCCGTCGCCACTGACCACTGTAAGGAGTCACAAGTGAGCATTTCCGCAACGCTTGCCTTCGGCGCCGCCGCGATCCCCGCGAACCCTGCTCCGCTCGTGCCAGCCGGGCACGGCTTCGAACCTGCCCATGCAGCCGCCTCGTTCGACGCCGTGCCCGCCGCACTGCCCGCGCCCCAGGGCCGATTCCGCCGCGACGGCATGGCCTCAGACCGGAACGCCGGCCCCACCCAGTGCTATTACACGATGAAGCCGCTCAACGATGTCCGCCCCGACGCCGCTGGCAAGATACGTGGCGCGGATCTGCAAGGCACGCTGGCATACGAACGGCTGGTCCACACGCTCAGCAAGGACCCGCTCGATCCGGCATGCGACCCTACGACGGCCGACAAGGCAAAGGCGCGGGTCGTCGTGGATCGCATGAGGCTGCCGTTGAACGGGACCCTCGTCGCGCCCTGCCATACGGGCCACGGCCCGGAGGATCGGTCGGTCATGGAAGTACCGCCGGCCAGCGCGGCGGCTGGCGGCCGGCAGCGCCGCGCGATTCCCGAACGCACTGATGCAAGCACTGACGCGGGCACCGACGCGGGCACTGACGCCCGCATCGACCCACCCTCGCCCGGCACGGCGGATCCACGCCAGCCGGTCGGGCTATGGCAGCGTGTTTTCGATACCATGGTGCGGTTCGTCCGCGTGCTTGTGCATCCAGCCGTCATCCCTGACGCCGCATCCACCGCGGACGCGACGGATCCGGTCGAATGTCCGGAGGACCGGCGTGCCGCCGAGCAGGAAGCCCGCGACTACGAGAACCACCTGTTCGCCTGGACCGCGTCGGCTACCCGCCGGCGCCGGGCGGTGGCCTGACGTCCATCAGCACCCGACGTACGTCCCGTCCATGGCGTGCGGCCACGGTCATCGCCCGTCTCAGATACAGCCCGGCATCGTGTTCGTCCGCGAAACCGATGGCGCCGTGGAATTGGATGGCCTCCTCGGTCACGCGCAGGGCGGACGCCGCCGCACGATGCTGGGCCGCCGCGGCCGCCCAGCCTTCCCGCGCACCTCCCCATGCCCGCGCGGCCTCGAACACCAGGGCGCGGCTGGCCCTGCTATCGACATGGCACATCGCGGCGCGATGCTGCGGCGCCTGGAAGCTGCCTATGGGCACGCCGAACTGCCTGCGCAGGCGCATGTAGTCCAACGCCAGCTTCAATGCCTCTTCCGTCAGGCCGCTCAAGTAGGCTGCGTCCAGCAACCATGACAGGTGGCGGCCCTGCCGCCACGCATGCATGCCCGGAGCCCCACGCAGCATCACAGGGGCTTCCCGCCAAGCCGCCGCGTCGATATGGATATCGGCCAGCTCGCTCCCGTCGACCGCCACTCGCGGCTCATGCCGGGTACCCGGCGCATTCCTGCGCAGCAGCCTGGCCTCGAAAGCGTCGCCCTCGCCCGTGGCCAGCAGCCAGTGCGTCGCCGCGCCCGCATCCGGAACCAGCATGGCGACGCAGTCGTCATGCTGTCGCCTGGCAACAGCGGCCGATACGACCAGCGATTCACCCACCAGCACCTCGGCAAGAACAGCCTGGGCCGCTTCGCCGCCATGCGCCAGGACGCCGGCCACGGCCATGGCCGTGTTGACCGGCGGCATCATCAGCGCGCGCCCGGCCTCCTGCGCCACCATCGCGGCCGCCGCCGCGGACCATCCCAGGCCACCCCGTTCCTCGGGGACGGCGATCCCGAACCATCCCAGCCCGGCGATGTCCCGCCAGGCCGCCCTATCCCAGGCCGGGCGGCCTTCATGGACCGCCCGCGCGGCCGCGGGGCCCGCCCGCGACGCAGCATAGTGCGCGGCGCTCTCGCCTATCATCCGCAATTGCTCGGCGAAGTCGTTGTTCATCCCTTGCTCCCCGCGGGCGGCAAGCCCAGCACCCGTGTCGCGATGATGCCGCGCTGCACCTCGCTGCTGCCGCCATAGATCCCCAGCCTGCGCGCCTGCAGGAACATCTGCGTGGCCTCCAGCAGGTCGTCGCCATGACGCACGGGGTCGCGCAACGCCGCCGCGGGACCGGCCACGCGTCGCGCCAGGTCCAGCAGCATGTGCACCGTATCGGTGGCCAGCAGTTTCAGGTAGGCGCTGTCCACGCCGCCTTCCCGCGCGCCCCCGGCCTCGGCGGCTTCCAGGTAGGCAGCGCACAGGGCCTGTACCTCCACCTCGGCCAGCGCGGCTTCTTCCCGCAGGCAAGCCGGCACGTCATCCGTCGGCGTCGCGCGCAGCATCATGCGCAAGCGCTCGCGGGCCCGCAGCGCCTGTGCCGGCGAGCCGATCCGCAGGCGTTCCTCGCTCAAGACGACGGTTGCCACGTCCCAGCCACGATTCAGCTCGCCCACGACGTTTTCCAGCGGGACGGCGACATCGTCGAAGAACACTTCCGCGAACTCGTCGTCGCCCGCGATGGTGCGGATGGGGCGGCGCCGGATGCCCGGCGTATCCATGGGGATGAGCACGAACGTGATGCCGTCGCGAGGCTTGCCTTCCTTCGAGGTGCGCACCAGGGCGAACATCCAATCCGCATGGTGGCCCCAGGTGGTCCAGATCTTGTGGCCGTTGATCACCAGCTTGCCGTCGCGCGGCTCGGCCCGCGTCGCCAGGCTCGCCAGGTCCGATCCCGCGCCGGGTTCGGAATAGCCCTGGCACCAGATCGTATCGCCCGCCAGGATGGCCGGCAGGTGCCGCGCCTGCTGGGCCGGCGTGCCACGCGCGATCAACAGCGGGCCGATATGGTTCAGTCCCTGCGTGGGGATGTCCGGCGTACCCGCGATGGCCATCTCCTCCATCAGGATTAGCTGCTCTATCGGCGTGGCGCCCATGCCGCCATGCGCGCGCGGCCAATGCGGCGCGATCCATCCACGCCGCGACAGCGTCCGGTACCATTGCATGGCTTCGTCGGGGGCGGGCCGGAACGTCGCGTGGCGCAACGATGCCGGCACATGTTCGCGCAGCCAGTCTCGTACTTCCAGGCGGAACGCCGCCTGTTCCGGTGTCTCCGCCCTGAGCATCATGCCGCCCGCACCAGTCGGGCCAGGGCCATCTCGCGCAGATCCCGCTTCAGCACCTTGCCGACGCCGCTCCTGGGCAGCGTCTCGACGAAGAACACATGCTTGGGCTTCTTGTAGCTGGCGATTCGTTCCCGCGCATGGGCCTGGATGGCCTCCACGGTGAGCGCCGCGTCGGGACGCAGCTCGATGAAGGCGGCCACCGCCTCGCCATAGATGGAATCGGGCACGCCCACCACCGCCACATCCGCCACGGCCGGATGTTCCGCCAACGCCTGCTCGACCTCCTTGGTGTAGATGTTGAAGCCGCCGCTCAGCACCATGTCCTTCTTGCGATCGACGATATACAGGTAACCGTCGCTGTCGAAGCGGCCCATGTCGCCGGTATGCACCCAGCCTTCCACGATGGTTTCGGCGGTTGCCTCGGGCCGCCCGAAGTAGCCGCGCATGGTCGTGAAGCGTCCGGCCTCGCCGGCGCGCACCAGGATTTCGCCCACGTCGTCCACGGATACCTGCTGCCCGCGGTCGTCGACCAGCTTGACCTCCACGCCGGGCGACACGCGTCCCACCGACCCGGGATGGGTGAATTGTTCTTCATGATTCAGCACGGTGACCGAGCCGACCTCGGTCATGGCGAAGAAGGAATGCAGCCGCGCCCGCGGCAGCTTTTCTATCATCCGGCGCTTCAGTTCGACGGGAAAGGCTTCGCCCGTGACGATGATGTGGCGCAGGCTGGCGCAGCGCGCGGCCTGTTCCTCCAGCACCGGCATCAGCATACGCGCGACGGTGGGGACCATGCCTGCCGCCGTCACCCCTTCGCGCTCGATGGTGTCGACCGCCTGCTGCGCGTCGAAGCGTTCCATCACCACCAGCGTCGCGCCCAGGCCCATGGAATTCATCAGGCGCGCCAGGCCGGTGCGGTGCGCCAGCGGGGTCGTGACCAGGAAGACGTCCTGCGCCGTGATGCCCCACTCCACGGCATTGGCGAAGGCATTGCCGATGACGAAATTCGCATGCGTCAGGATCGCGCCCTTGGGCTGCCCGGTCGTGCCCGACGTATACATGATCATGGCGTCGTCGGGATGCAGCGGCGGGTCGGGCAGGCGTTCGTCGGAGGGTCGCATCAGCGCGGCCAGGGATTGCGCGTGGCCGGCTGCGTCGCCGGCGCCCTGGCCAGGACCATCGGCGCCATCGGTGTGACCGCTGCCATCGCCGACCACGACCCGCAACAGACCCCTGAACTCCTCCTGCACCGCGTCGATGTTCGCCGCGTCGTCGGCGTGGAACACCAGCATCCGCGCCTGGCTGTCCCGTGCGAAGTACGCCAGTTCGCGCACCGTGTTGCGCGTGTTCACCGGTATCACCAGCGCCCCCAGCCAGAAGGCGGCATAAAGCACCTGCGCGATCTCGACGCAGTTGGGCAGGTAGACGACCACGCGATCGCCCGGCCCCACCCCCGCCCTGCGCATGCCGGCCGCCAGCGAGCGCGAGGTCGCCAGCAGCTCCGCGTACGTCAGGGACTGCTTGCCGCATTTCACCGCCGTCTTCGACGGAAAGCGCAGCGCATGCGCCGCCAGGAATTGTTCTAGCCGCATGATCTTGCCTTATTCCAGTTCGAACGCCGGATAGGGATGGTCGGGCGCCAGATGGTCGATGGCCAGCCTGACGCGCTTGCCCACGGCCAGGTCGCCCGGCGCGCAGTTCAGCACGTTGGCGATGATGCGCACGCCTTCGTCCAGTTCCACCGTGGCCACGCACAGGGGGATGCGGCCTTCCACGCCCGGCCCGGGTATGCGCACCACGGTGGCGGCATAGATGGCGCCCTTGCCGGACACCTCGCGCCATTCCAGCGTGCGGCGCCCCGTATAGCTGCTGACCGGCTTCGGATAGTGCTGGAAGCGCCGCGCGACGGTGCAGTATTGCAGCACCAGTTTGCCCCGCGCGATGCCTTCCCAGAACGGCTGGGTATCGACATAGACGCCCTGCCTGGGGATGGGACGCGTGGGGGTGCTCGTGGCTGTGTTGTCGTTCATGGTCTTCATGCCTCCAGTACCATCGCCGAACTGGTGCCCCAGTTGCGGCCGTAGGGAATCACGCCTATGCCGGTGACCAGGGCGTTGCCCGGGTCCTTCACCTGCCGGCTGCCGCCTTCGCCGAACATCTGGCGCACGGCCTCGGCCAGGTTCAAGCCGCCGCTGGCCAGGCCCGGCTGCCCGGCGGAAATCTGGCCGCCCCCGGTATTCAGGGGCAGGTCGCCCTCGAAGGACAGGTCCGTGCGCAGGGTGTACGCCGCCCCCTCCCCCCGCTCGCAGAAGCCGAAGGCCTCGAATTGCATCATCACGGCAATGGTGAAATCGTCGTAGGGCTGGAACATGCGGACGTCCCGGGGGCTCAGCCCGGCGCGCCGCAGGACCTCGGGCCCGATCTTGCTGAAGCCCGTGTGCGTGATATCGGCCAGCGGATCCGAGCCGTTGAAATTGGTGACTTCGCCATACGCCACCGGATACACCATGTTCTTCAGCCCCAGCCGCCTGGCGTTGGCTTCGCTGGTCACGATGAAGGCGTTCGCGCCATCGCAGAACATCACGCTGTCCAGTACCCGCAACGGATCGGCGATCACCCGCGATTCCATGTACTCCTCCATGGAAAGCGGCTTCTGGAACTTCTTCAGCGCGTTCGGGTTGTGCAAGGCGTGAGCGCGCTGCGTCACGGCGATCTTGCCCAGGGCTTGCGGGTCCAGCCCATACTGGTGGATGTAGCGGCTCATCAGCAGGCCGAAGCTGGCCGGCGGTCCCTGCACGCCCGGAGGGTCCTGGAATTCGCCCCGATACGCGCCATAGTTGGAGCGCCAGTCGCTGCTCGGCGCGTCGGCCGACATGACGACGGCCAGGGAACACATGCCATCGCGGATCGCCGACATGGCCCGCGCCACGCCGCCGGTGGCGGAACAGCCGCCCATGCCGCCATAGTTCAGCCAGGTGGGCGTCAAGCCCAGGGCTTCGGTCATGTACACCGCGAAGAACGGGTTCTGGGCCTCGGACAAGGCGGTGGTCACCGACAGGCCGTCGATTTCGTTCTTGTCTATCCCGGTACGCTCCAGCAACTGGTCCAGGGCCTCGCCGGCCAGGTCGTAGGCGCTGCGCCCCGTCTTGAACCCCACCGCCGTCTCCGCATAACCGGCGATCACCATATCCCTCTTCTTCATGCTCTTACTCTCCTCGGAAATCCGGCGTTCTTTTCTCGCGGAAGGCCGACAGTCCTTCGGCGCGGTCGCGCGTGAAATACAGCATGAAGGAAGCATCCCCTTCCGCCGCCATGCCTTCGGCCAGGGGCAGGTCCATCCCCCGATCGATCATCGCCTTGGTGAACATCACCGACAGCGGCGCATTGCCGCCTATCGTGCGTGCCAGCTCGCGCGCCTTTTCAAGCGCCTGGCCCGCCTCGGTAACGTGGTTGACGAGGCGATATTCGCGCGCTTCGGCGGCAGCCAGGCGCCGGCCGGTCCACATCAGCTCCTTGGCCAGCGCGGGCCCGATCAGGCGCGGCAGGGTCTGCGTGCCGCCGCCGCCTGGCATCATGCCCAGGCGGATTTCGGGCAGGCCGAACTTCGCGTTGGCGCCAGCCACGATCATGTCCGACACCAGGGCCAGCTCCAGGCCGCCGCCCAGCGCATAGCCCTCGATGACGCTGATGATGGGCTTGGAGTACGCGGGCAACTCGCGGAACAGCCGGTTGACCTTGCGCTGGCGCCGCCGCTTGCGGTAGAAGTCGAAATACTCGTTGTCGCCGATGGTGAATTCGCTGGTGTCGATGCCGGTGCAGAAGGCCTTGTCGCTGCCTTTCAGAAGAATCGCGGCCACGTCGCGCGCCGCCTCGGCCTCGTTCAGTACGTCCATGATTTCCTGCGCGGTCTGCTCGCGCAGGGAATTCATCTTCTCCGGGCGATTCAAGGTGACTTCCAACCAGCCTTCGACGCGCTCGACCATGATGTCTTCGGTGTTCGTCTTCATCGGATACTCGCTGTTCAATGCGTGTGGTTATAGGTGGACGGCGCCTCCTGTGGCGCGGAATCGCCGCCGATGGCCCGTTCTATCAAGTGGTGCATGTCGGCCATGCAGGCCGGGTCGGCGCGCTGCCGTGCGTCGATGGAAAGCTCCAGGGCGACGCGCGCCGGCGCCGCCAGCACCAGGATGCGATCGGCGATCTCCAGCGCGTCCTCGATGCGGTGGGTGACGAACACGCAGGTCTTGTGCTGCTCCCTGACGATCTCCGCGAAGTCGCGCCGCAGCGTCTGCGAGGTCACGTGATCGAGCTGGCTGAACGACTCGTCCAGCAGCACCAGGGCCGGATCGACCGCCAGCGCCCGCGCCAGCGACACGCGCTGCCGCATGCCGCCCGACAGCTCGACCGGGTATTTCTCGCAGGCATCCTGCAACTTGACGCGCGCCAGCCAGTCCCGCGCGCGCTGGCGGGCCTGCTTTTTCGGCACGCCCAGCAGCAGCAGCCCCAGCTCGACGTTCTCCTGCGCCGTGCGCCACGGCAGCAGGCGATCGGTCTGGAAACTCACGGCCAGCTTGCCGCGCAAGGCCTCGAAATCCTCAGCGGGATCCACGCCGGCCACCTGTACCGAGCCGGCGTCGGCCACGGAGGTTCCCATCAGCAGGGACATGACCGTACTCTTGCCGGCCCCGGTCTGGCCCAGCAGGGCCACCGTTTCGCCTTCCATCACTTCCATGGTCAGATGGTCGATGGCCGTGTGGCTGCCGAAGCGCTTGACGACATCGCGCAGGGCAATGATGGTGTTCAGGTCAGGATTCATCAGCGCACCTGTGCCTCTTTGCGCCAGCCCAGGAAGCGACGTTCCGCCCAGCCGGCCAGCCATTGGAATACCAGGTTCAGCATCACCAGCAGGAAGGTCCAGGCCATCACCTGGTCGATGCGGAAAGTGGACTGCGCGAAACTCATGCGCGAGCCTATGCCGATGGCGGACGCGACAAGCTCGGCGAAAATCACCATCCGGATCGCATAGCCGATCACCGACTTGGTGGTCAGGAAGATGTACGGGATGATGTGCGGCGCCACCAGGAAGCGCAGCATCTGCCAACGCGAAGGACGAAAGCTTTCCAGCATGTCGACCCATTCCGTCGACAAGGCCCGCACGCCTTCGTACACGTTCAGCGCATAGAACGGCATCAGGATGACGGCCAGGATGAAAAATATCCGCGCTTCCGGATCCTTGAACCAGAACACCGCCAGCAGCATCCATGACAACGCGGGTATCCCGGTATCGATGATCACCACGGCCTTCAGATAGGGGCCGATGCGCCGCGACGTCCCCATCAGCAAGCCGATGATCACCCCGGCCAGCGCCGAAAACACGATGGCGGCGGCCAGCCGCGCCAGCGTCACGGCGACATGGAAGAGATCGGTGCCGAACAGGCCCGCCAGGGCCTTGGCGATCGCCTCCGGCGACGGCATCACGTAGTCGGGCACATAGTTGCTGGCCACCTGCATCGCCACCAGCAGCAGCACGACGACGCAGATCAAGGCCTTCAGGTCGCGCCGGTCGCGGCCGCCGCGCTTGTCCGGCCTGGGCGGGATGGGCGTACGACTGGTCATGGGCGCATGGCGGGACACGGGTTTCGCGCTCCGTACGGCGGGGATGTCGGCTGGATTCATGACGCGAAGAACCCCCCGTCGACGATCCTGGGCAAGGCGCCGCTGCGCTGCAGGAATTCGTTCGCCACCAGGATGGACCGGCGTCCCGCTTCCGTTTGCATGGAAGCGTGCTTGAACTCCATCCGCCGGGACTCGATGGCGGTCTTCAGCACCTCGGGCGAGGTGCCCGAATTGGCGCCCGCGATCTTCACTGCCTCGTCCGTGTGCGCCATGATTCCTTCGATGCTTTGCTGGAAGGTCCGGTTCAACCGTTCCACCAACCCGGGATCGCGCGCGATCGCATCCTTGCGCACCGCCACGCCGAAATAAGGCAGGTCCAGGTTCAGCTTCTGGCGGAAGGCCACGCCGGCGCTATACAGCACCCGCATGTCGGGCACGCGCTGCAGGCCCATCGACACATTCGGCTCCCAGGTCAGGCCGGCGTCGGCGCGATTGGCCATGACCAGGGTGACGGATGCCGCGGGGTTGTCGACGTTCTGGACAGTGGCAACCTTCTCCAGGTCGATGCCGTCGATCTCCTGCATGATGGCGCGCATCATCCTGTACGTGCCCGTCGACTGCGGCGCGGCCAGTGTCTTTCCCTGAAGGTCCCGCAGCGTGCGCACCGCCTGCTCGCGGGTCACGATATTGATCATGTTGCCCGTGGTGACCGAGCAGACGTACTGCAACGGCACGCCAGCCAGGTAGCGGGATGCGAAGGTATCCCAGCTCCCGATGCAGACGTCGTAATTGCCGGCGACGAAATCGTTGTAGTAGGTGCTGACCGAGGTATACGAGGTGGGCTTCCCCAGGGCCAGGCCATTCGCCTTGGCGAGCTGCTTCGCCGTTATGTAGTCGGTGAGCAGCGTCGTGAATCCCGGCGTCAGGTTGGCCCATTTCAGGGGCGTCTGGGCGCGTGCGGGTCGACTGATCCAGGACCCCATCCCGAGGATGGCCGCCGGCGCCAAAGCCGACGCGGTCCGCAGCAGCGCCCGGCGCGATAGTGCGCGTCCGTTCATGCCTAGTCTCCGTTATATTTTTGCCTCCCGTGATCGCTGGCGCGGCCGCCGGCGTCCGGTGAGTGAGTGAATGGTAGGATAGGCGCGCCGTTCAGAATAGCTACGGAATCGGGACGGGCGTTCCAGTGCTGGAACGCTGCGCTGCGGCATTTTGTGGTCTCATCCGCTTGCCGCTTCCGGTCGGCAGCTTTATCCGCATAGCGAGTCGGCCGTACGGCTTGCTCCATTTGGCTCCACAACCCCATCGCGGTGTCATGGCAGAAAGGCTCGATCTCAACTCGCTACGGCTTTTCTACGAAGTGGTGAACGCGCAAAGCATCTCGCGCGCGGCCGCCGAACTGGGCCTGCCCAAATCGTCGATCAGCCGCAAACTCAGCGACCTGGAAAGGGATATGGGAACGGCCCTGCTGAAGAAAGGGCCACGCAAGCTGACGACCACCGAAATAGGCGCGCGCTTCTACGAGCATTG
This sequence comes from Bordetella genomosp. 8, assembly GCF_002119685.1. Classification (NCBI taxonomy): domain Bacteria; kingdom Pseudomonadati; phylum Pseudomonadota; class Betaproteobacteria; order Burkholderiales; family Alcaligenaceae; genus Bordetella; species Bordetella genomosp. 8. The sequence continues at coordinate 3,608,388 of NZ_CP021108.1, forward strand.
CCGCCGCGTGGTCGATGAAGTCGAACAGGCGCGCAACGAATCGGCCACGCTGCAAACCGAGATGCGCGGCGTGCTGCGCGTCAGCATCCCGATCGACTTCGGCATGTCCTGGATAGGCCGGGCGCTGGCCGAGTTCGTGCAGGCCTACCCGGAAATCGAACTGGAAGTGGACGTCAACAGCCGCACCGTCGACCTGCGCGAAGAACCCTACGACCTGACGATACAGCTCGGCCCGATCAAGGATACGGACCTGATCTACCGGCGGCTGGCCACGCTGACGCGCGGCGTCTACGCCAGCCCGGAGTATCTGGCGCGCCGCGGCGTGCCCCTGGCGGTGGACGACCTGCACCGCCACGACTGCATCATCACCGCGCAACAGCGCGTGGATGGCATCTGGACGCTGCGCAACCAGGCCACCCATCGTTTCGCCACCATCCATGGCAAGGTGGTGGTCAACAACATTTCGATCGCGCGCGAAATGGCCATCGGCCATGTCGGCATGTGCATGCTGCCCAATCTGATGTGCGGCAACGACCTGCGCGCCGGCCGCCTGCGGCGCGTGCTGGAAAACTGGGAAAGCCCGTCCATGCACGCCACCGCCATGGTGCTGAGCCGCAAAGGCATGCCGCAGAAGATCCGCACCTTCCTGGATTTTTTCTCTGAAAGGCTCAATATCGACGATCGCGCGCTGCGCTGAGCGTGCGGCCGTCACCGCACAGGTAATGATCGCCTTTGCCTTGCGCTAGCCCTCGTCGTCTCCGCTCCGCTGCTTGTGGCGCATCAAGCGCATCAGTTGTTCGTCGCGCCAGAAGCGGCGCGATGCCAGTTCGTCCGCCGGCAGCGCCGCGCGCCGCTCGCGCGACAGCGTTTCCAGCAGCGCGGCATCCCAGGCCGGCGCTTCGGCCTGCGACGCGCCGATGGAGGCGTACATCGCGCCGTAGCGCGCGCAATAATCGGCGATGCCCTCGGGCGCATTCAGGTCTATGGTTTCCAGCGGCCCCATGAAGGCCCAACGCAGCCCCAGGCCGTCTTTCACGGTGGTGTCGATATCTTCCACGCTGGCGACCCCATCGCGCACCAGCCGCATGGCCTCCTGCAGCAAGGCGCCCTGCAAGCGGTTCAGGATGAAGCCTTCGATTTCCTTGCGCACCACCACGGGCCGCTGCCCGACGGCATTCAGGATCTCCCGCGTGCGTGCGATCGCCTGCGCGGACGTCCAGGGAGCGCCACTGATCTCCACCACCGGAACCAGATAAGGGGGATTGACGGGATGCGCCACCAGGCAGCGTTCGCGATGCACCAGGTCGCCGGTGAACAGGCTGGCGGGGATGCTGGACGTCGAGCTGGCCAATATCGTATCGGGGCCGGTCAGCGCATCCATGCGGGCGAACAGCATGCGTTTCGCGTCGACTCGCTCGGGAGAGTTCTCCTGCACGTATGCCGCCCCGGCCAGGGCGGCTTCCAGCGTCACCGCGGTTTCCACGCGCCGGGCAATGCCGGCGGCATCCTGCAGCAGGCCGTGCGCCTGCAAGGCGTGCAGCTGCCGCTCGATCAGGTCGCGCGCCTCCGGCAATCGATCGGCGTCCACGTCGTGCAGCCGGACCTGCCAGCCCGCGCGCGCGAACACGATCGCCCAGCCTTGCCCCACCAGACCCGCACCGACGATGGCCGCGATGGACATGTCATTGCCTCTGTAGCGTTTCTACGGTTCAGCCGTCCGTGGCGATGGACGGGCCTATGAAGCTGCGCGCGGCCGGGTAATCCCTGATTTACCGTGCTTGAAGCGCCACGACAGAATCGGGCAGCACCCGGTCGCCTGCGCAAAAAAATATATCACAGACGTATTGCCCGGCATGAAGCCCCGCGCCGGTCCGCGCCAGTGGCTAGGCGCTCCCATCGGGGCCTACAACAGGAGCACGCATGGCCGCCATCGTTGCCGTCGAGATATTGCTCGTCAATCTGCAACCCAAGGTCAAACGCACGGACGCCGTCCAGAGTTTCGAATGCCAGGAAACGCCCATGGTCCGCATCCGCGATGCCGACGGCATGGTGGGCACGGGCTACAGCTACACCATCGGCACCGGCGGCTCGTCGGTAGCGCGTCTGCTGGACGACCACCTGGCCCCGCTGTTGATCGGCCGCGACGCGGACGACATCGAAATGCTATGGCGCGATCTGTTTTTCCGCGTGCACGCCACCACGGTGGGCGCCCTCACGTCCATCGCCCTGGCCGCTATCGACACCGCCCTGTGGGACCTGCGCGCGCGCCGCGCCGCCCTGCCCCTGCACAGGCTCGCCGGCGGCGCCAAGGATGGCATCGAGATGTACTACACCGAAGGCGGCTGGCTGCACCTGGACGAAGCGCAACTGGTCGACGAAGCCTTGCGCGCCCAGGAAGCCGGCTTTGGCGGCACCAAGATCAAGGTCGGCCGTCCGCACGTGGCGGAAGACATGCAACGCCTGTCGGCGGTGCGCGACGCCGTCGGGCCCGGCTGGGACGTCATGACCGACGCCAACCAGGGCTTCAACCTGAGCGAGGCCATACGCCGCGCACACTGTTTCGAGGCCCTGGACATCGCCTGGTTCGAAGAACCCATCCATGCCGACGACGTCGACGCGCACCGCCGCCTGTGCGCGTCCACCACGGTGCCCATCGCCGTCGGTGAATCGCTCTACAGCGTGTCGCAGTTCAAGGATTACCTGCAGGCCGGCGCGTGCACCATCGTCCAGGTCGACGTCGGCCGCATCGGCGGCATCACGCCGTGGCTCAAGGTCGCGCACATGGCAGAAGCGTACAACGTCCCGGTATGCCCGCACTTCCTGATGGAAATCCATGTGGCGCTGTGCTGCGCGGTGCCCAACAGCCGCTGGCTGGAGTACATTCCGCAGCTCGACATGGTCACCGCCACCGGCATGCGCGTGGAACGGGGCCGCGCCATTCCTTCCGCCGAACCCGGCCTGGGCATAGACTGGGACTGGGACAGGCTGAAGCACTTCCAGGTGCACCGTACGGAACATCGCTAGTGCCCGCCGCCCCGGCCAGCGAAACTTACTGTATCGGCGTATGAATACGCCCTGACGAAGAAGCAAGGACGCATAGACTATCCGCAATCCGGATCGTCACAGGAGCGTCCGATGAATATCGTTCGGCAAGGCATATCGATTCTTGCGGCCGGCATCATGCTGGCGCAACCCGCTGTTTCCCTGGGCCAGGGCGCCGCGCAACCGGCCGGTGCCGCCACCCGCGCTGTTGCCGTTACGCCGCTGAACATCGATGCCACCCGCATCGCCGTGGCGGGCATCTCGTCCGGCGCGTACATGGCCGTGCAGGCGCAGATCGCTTATCCGGACCTCTTCGCGCGTGCCGGCGTGCTTGCCGGCGGGCCGTACCAATGCGCCGAAGACAGCATGAATACCATGATCCAACGTTGTATGGCACAGGATGCGCCCTCGTCCGCCGATATCGGCCGCTTCGTCGCGACGACGCTGAAGCGATCGCAGGACGGCAGCAACGGTCCGCTGGACAAACTGAAGAACGGCATCGTGTACATGCTGCACGGGACCTACGACACAGTCGTCCTGCCGGCGGTCGCCGAGTCGGCCGTGGCGTACTACACCGAACTGAAACAGCAGGCGGGGCTGACCGGGTTGTCCATCACGGACGACAAGGACCGGCCTTTCGGGCACACCTTCCCCACCGCGCTGGCGCCACCCAGCGCGCCGGCCGGCGGCGGCCCGCCGACCTCGCCGGACGATTGCAAGACATCGGTCCCGCCCTATCTGGGACACTGCGGCTTCGACGCCGCCAAGGCCATACTGGATCACCTGTATCCCGAAATCGATGCGGGCAAAGTCAGATCTTTCGGTCCGGGAACGCTGCAGCAGGTAACGTTCTCGAACTTGCCGCAAAACGCCTATATGGAAAACTGGGCCTACCTGTACACGCCGGCAGTCTGCGGGAACGATCAAGCGTGCGGGCTGGTGGTGGCGCTGCATGGGTGCAACCAGAACTACACCGCCATCAAGGATCTTTTCGCCAAGGTATCCGGCTTCGATCGCTGGGCCGCGACCTTCCGCGTTGCCATACTGTATCCACAAACGCAAACCTTCACCGGCAACTACGGGGGCTGCTGGGATTGGTGGGGCTACACGAACGCCGACTATGACACGCGCAAAGGCGTGCAATTGCAGTGGATAGCCACCGCCGTGCAACAGCTCGGCGGTCCGGCGGCTGCGCCAGGACGTTGAGCTCGCACGGACCGCGGGATGCGGGCCGGGATCCAGCCCCGGACGCAATCCCCGGATCCCGGGCGGGGACGCATGATCGGGATGCAGGATGGGGGCAAGGATAGCGGGCCGGACCATGGCCGGCGCCGCCATCGCTTCGGGCTAACGCACCTTGCCTTCCTTCCAGGCCTGCAGCAGCTTGTCATAGGCGATGGTTTCGCCCTTGGGCTTTTCGTTGGCCAGCTTCTTCCACGGCGCGTGCTCGTCCGACAGCCACTTGGACGGGTCGCTGCGCGGATTCAGCTTGGGCGCGCACTGCGCCATGCCGGCGCGCTGCAGCCGCGCCATGACCTGGTCTATCTCGCTGGCCAGGCTGTCCATGGCCTGCTGCGGCGTCTTTTCGCCCGTTACGGCGGTGGCAATGTTGTTCCACCACAGCTGCGCCAGCTTGGGGTAGTCGGGTACATTGGTGCCGGTCGGCGTCCAGGCGACCCGCGCGGGGCTGCGGTAGAACTCGATCAGGCCGCCGTAGTTGTCGGCGTTCCTGGTAAAGAAGTCGCTATGGATATCGCTGTCGCGGATGAAGGTCAGGCCGGTAATGGACTTCTTCAGCGACACGCTCTTGGACGTGACGAACTGCGCGTACAGCCAGGCGGCCGCCATGCGGTTGGGATCGGTGGACTTGAAGAAAGTCCATGAACCCACGTCCTGGTAGCCATTCTGCATGCCCTCCTTCCAGTACGGACCGTAGGGCGAAGGCGCCATCCGCCATTTCGGCGTGCCGTCGGCATTCACCACGGGCAGTCCCTTCTTGGTCATGTCCGCCGTGAACGCCGTGTACCAGAAGATCTGTTGCGCGACCTGGCCCTGCGCGGGCACCGGTCCGGATTCGGAAAACGTCATGCCCATCGCCTGCTGCGGCGCATATTTCTTCATCCAGTCCACGTACTTGGTCAGGGCATATACCGCGGCGGGACTGTTGGCGGCGCCGCCACGCTCCACCGACGCGCCCACCGGCGTGCACTTGTCATCCGCCACGCGTATGCCCCATTCATCCACCGGCATGCCATTGGGCAGGCCCTTGTCCGCCGTCCCGGCCATCGACAGCCAGGCATCGGTAAAGCGCCAGCCCAGCGACGGGTCCTTCTTTCCGTAGTCCATATGGCCATAGACGCGCTTGCCGTCCAGGTCCTTGACGTCGTTGGTGAAGAAATCCGCGATGTCTTCATAGGCCGACCAATTGGTGGGCACGCCCAGGTCGTAACCGTACTTGGCCTTGAACTTGTCCTGCAGGTCCTTGCGGGCGAACCAGTCCGCGCGGAACCAGTACAGGTTGGCGAACTGCTGGTCGGGCAGCTGGTACAGCTTGCCATCCGGCGCGGTGGTGAAGCGCGTGCCGATGAAATCCTTCAGGTCCAGGCCGGGATTGGTGTACTCCTTGCCGGCGCCGTTCATGTAATCCGTCAGCGGCAGGATGGCGCCATAGCGGTAGTGCGTACCGATCAGGTCGGAATCGGAAATCCAGCCGTCGTAGATCGACTTGCCCGACTGCATGGAAGTCTGCAGCTTCTCCACCACGTCACCTTCCTGGATGATGTCGTGGTTGACCTTGATCCCGGTGATCTCCGCGAACGCGCGCGCCAGCGTCTTGGACTCGTATTCGTGGGTGGTGATGGTTTCCGACACCACGTTCACTTCGTTGACGCCCTTGGCCTTCAGCTTGGCCGCCGCATCGATGAACCATTTCATCTCCGCCATCTGCTGGTCCTTGGACAGCGTCGAGGGCTGGAACTCCGAGTCTATCCACTTCCGCGCCTCCGGTTCGCCGGCCCAGGCGGCGGGCGCCCCGATCAGGGCGATGGCGGCTGCCACGGCATGCATGCGCAATTTCATGAGCTGTCTCCTCGATAGGCCCTTCCCTGTTGTGCTGCGGACGCGGCCGGGAAAGGCGATGGCCGTGGTCCTTGAAACGGGGGTACCGCTTATCCCTTGCGCAACACCAGCGCCAGTACCAGCATGGAAATGACGAAGCTGATCCACACCGACGGCGGCTCGTCCAGCGAAAACCATGCGGTGAAGCGTTCGCCCAGGCCGACGAAGGCCAGGTTCACCCAGGCCGCGCACATCAGTCCGATGAACAGGCGATCGCCGCGCGTCGTCGCGATCGGCAGGAAGCCCTTGCGCAGACGCGTCGGCGAGCGCAGCTCCCACACGGTCATGCCCGCCAGCATCAGCACGACGCAGCCGAAGAACACGGCGACGGGCGTGGTCCATACCATCCAGTCGAACATGGCGTACTCCTACACCCGGCCCATCGCGAAGCCCTTCGCGATATAGCGGCGCACGAACCAGATCACGATGCCGCCGGGCACGATGGTCAGCACGCCGGCCGCGGCCAGCACGCCCCAGTCCATGCCGGCGGCGGATACGGTGCGGGTCATGGTGGCGACGATGGGCTTGGCGTTGACCGAGGTCAGCGTGCGCGCCAACAGCAGTTCGACCCAGCTGAACATGAAGCAGAAGAACGCGGTCACCCCCACCCCGGCCTTGATCAGCGGCAGGAAAATCGTCAGGAAGAACCTGGGAAAGGAATAGCCGTCCACGTAGGCGGTTTCGTCGATCTCGCGCGGCACGCCGGACATGAAGCCTTCCAGTATCCAGACCGCCAGCGGCACGTTGAACACCAGATGCGCCAGCGCCACGGCGATGTGCGTGTCCATCAATCCCAGCGACGTATACAGCTGGAAGAAGGGCAGCAGGAATACCGCTGGCGGCGTCATCCGGTTCGTCAGCAGCCAGAAGAACACATGCTTGTCGCCGATGAAGCTGTAGCGCGAGAACGCGTAGGCGGCCGGCAGCGCCACCGCCAGCGAGATCGCCGTATTGATCGCGACGTAGATGAGCGAATTGATGTAGCCCGAGTACCAGGCCGGATCGGTGAAGATGGTCTGGTAGTGCCGCAGGGTGAATTCGCGCGGCCATAGCGTCAGCGCCCCGACGATTTCGGTATTGTCCTTGAACGACATGTTCAGCATCCAGTACAGCGGCAGGATGGCGAACAGCAGGTACAGGATCAGGAAGACGCTGCGCCAGACGATGGGCTGTTCACGCATGGTCGCTCTCCTCGTCCAAGGCGCCGGACGTGCCGGCCCGCTGGATCCAGTTGTACAGGACGAAGCACAGCAGCAGGATGATCAGGAAGTAAACGATGGAAAACGCCGCCGCCGGCCCCAGGTCGAATTGCCCCACCGCCTTCTGCGTCAGGTATTGCGACAGGAAGGTCGTGGCGTTGCCCGGCCCGCCGCCCGTCAGGACGAAAGGTTCGGTGTAGATCATGAAGCTGTCCATGAAGCGCAGCAACACTGCGATCATCAGCACGCCGCGCATCTTGGGCAGCTCGATGTAGCGGAACACCGCCATGCGCGAGGCGCCGTCGATGCGCGCGGCCTGGTAGTAGGCCGGCGGTATGGCGCGCAGGCCGGCATAGCACAGCAGCGCGACCAGCGGGGTCCAGTGCCAGACGTCCATGACCAGCACCGTGATCCAGGCGTCCACGTCGTCGCCGGTGTAGTTGTAGTCCACGCCCAGCCATGACAAGGTGGCGCCCAGCAGCCCGATATCCGTGCGGCCGAACACCTGCCATATCGTGCCGACCACGTTCCAGGGGATCAGCAGCGACAGCGCCACGATGACCAGCACGGCGGACGCCTGCCAGCCACGCGCCGGCATGCACAGGGCCAGCAGTATCCCCAGCGGAATCTCCACCGCCAGCACGGCCAGCGAAAAGCCGATCTGGCGCCACAAGGCCTTGTGCAGCTCCGGATCCTGCAACACCGAGGCGAACCATTCGGTGCCGACGAACACGCGCCGGTCCGGCGCAATGATGTCCTGCACCGAATAGTTGACGATGGTCATCAAGGGCAGGATGGCGGAAAAGGCCACGCACACCACCACCGGCAACACCAGCAGCCAGGCCTTATGGTTGACCGGTTTCATCGCGTCTGCTCCTCCGCCGGATAAGCACGGCTGTACGGGTTCAGTATCGACAGCCACGCGGTCCCCCCGGCCGCGGGCAGGCCGTATCCATCCAGCGCGCCGCCGCCCGCCATCGGCGCGGCGTGGCCGCCGTCCAGCGGCAGGCGCGCGCGCAGGGCATGGCCTTCGAATGCGCCGGTCAGCAGCAGATAGGTGCCGATGTCCTGCAAGCGGGTCACCGATACCGGCAAGGCGCCCGGGGTATCCGGCGCGCAGGGGCGTACGAACTCCGGCCTTATGCCCAGCGTGAACGCGCCCGACGCGGGCAGCATGCCGGCCAGCTCCTCGGGGGGCTCGCCCAGCGTACGCGTACCCACCCGCACGCGGCCCGCTTCCAGGCATGCCGGCAGGAAATTCATGCCCGGCGAACCGATGAAGTGACCGACGAAGGCATGGGCCGGGCGCAGGAAAAGATCGTCGGCCGTGCCGACCTGCATCACTTTGCCGCGCGACATCACCATCACCTGGTCGGCGAAGGTCAGCGCCTCGGTCTGGTCGTGCGTGACGTAGACCAGCGTCAACTTGAATTCCTGGTGGATCTCCTTGAGCTTGCGGCGCAGCTCCCATTTCAGGTGGGGGTCGATGACCGTCAGCGGCTCGTCGAACAGGATGGCCGACACGTCGCTGCGCACCAGCCCGCGCCCCAGCGATATCTTCTGCTTCGCATCGGCCGCCAGCCCGCTCGCGCGCCGGTCCAGCACGGCGGAAAGCTCCAGCATCTCGGCGATCCGCCCCACCCGATCGCGCACGCGGGACTCGGGCACCCCACGATTGCGCAGGGGAAAGGCCAGGTTCTGCGCCACCGTCATGGTGTCGTACACGACCGGGAACTGGAATACCTGGGCGATGTTGCGCTGCTGCGGAGTCTGGTCCGTCACGTCGCGGCCATCGAAGCGGACGCTGCCCGCGGACGGGCGCAGCAGGCCGGATATGCAGTTCAGCAAGGTGGTCTTGCCGCAGCCGGACGGTCCCAGCAAGGCGTAGGCGCCACCGTCGCGAAAGGTGTATTGCAAGGGCAGCAGCGCATAGTCCTCGTCCCGCCGCGGGTGTGGCACATAGGCGTGCGAGAGATCCAGCTCGATGCTCGCCATCAGCGCGCTCCCGCCGGCGCGGCCGCCGTGGCGCCACCATAGGCGGGCGCCGCCAGCAGCGCGCCGGCGGCATCGAAGGCGTAGGTCTGCGCCGGATCGAAATACAGGCGTATCGACTGCTCCAGTCCGAAGCGATGCACACCCGTCAGTTGGGCGACCAGGTCTCCCGCCACGGTACGGGTATGCACGAAGGTATCCGAGCCGGATATCTCGGCCAGCCTGACGGTGCCTTGCACGGACACGCAGCCAGGCCTTTCCTGGAGGTGCAGCGCGCCGGCGCGCAAGCCGGCCGTGATCTCGCCCGCGGCATCGACGCCCGCCGGCAGGTCCCTGGGGACGCGCGTGCCGTCTTCCAGCACGAAACCTCGGCTATCGCGCCGCGCGCGCAGCAGGTTCATGGGCGGATCGCTGAATACGCGCGCCACGCGTATGGAACGGGGCCGGTGAAAGACCTCGGCGGTCGGGCCGTACTGCAGCAGTTCGCCCGCGTCCAGCACGGCGGTATGGCCCCCCAGCAGCAAGGCTTCCGCGGGGTCGGTGGTCGCGTAGACCACCGTGGCGCGGCCTTCCTGGAACAGCTCGGTGAGTTCATCGCGCAGTTCTTCGCGCAGCTTGTAGTCCAGGTTGACCAGGGGCTCGTCCAGCAGGACCAGCGGGGCGTCCTTGACCAGGGCGCGCGCCAACGCGACGCGTTGCTGCTGGCCGCCGGAAAGCTCGGCCGGATAACGATCCAGCAGATGATCGATGTGCAGGCGAGCCGCCATGGCCCGCACGCGCTCGTCCACCCCCTGGGCGCGGCGCAGTCTCAAGGGCGAAGCGATATTGTCGTGGACGTTCATCGACGGATAGTTGATGAACTGCTGGTACACCATGGCGACGTTGCGCTCGCGCACGGATACCCGGGTGACGTCGACGCCGTCCACGCGGACGGCACCCTGCGTAGGCCGGTCCAGGCCGGCCATGATGCGCATCAGCGAGGTTTTGCCCGCCTGGGTAACCCCTAGCAGGACAGTCATGGCTCCGGGTTTCGGAGCCAGGTTCATCGGATAAAGCAGGACTTGTGATCCCGCTTGCCGTTGAATCCCTTCCAGCACCAGCTGCATCGCGTCTCCCGGCGATATTGCTGCGTGATGGCCTGTACCCAGGCTCTAGCTTTCGTATAGCTTTCCGCTTTTGTACAGAAACATCGACGCCGCCGCAAGCGCGCGGGACATCAATCCACTTCGGCGCCCGAGGACTTCACCGCCGCGCCCCATTTGGCGATCTCGCCCTTGACGAACGCGCCCGTCTGGGCCGGCGTCATGGCCATGGGTTCGGCGCCGCGTTCGCGCAGATAGCTTTGCATGGCGGGTGAATTCAGGATGGCGCCGATGCGCTGGCTGAGGAAATCCACGATGGGCGCCGGCGTATCCTTGGGCACCAGCACCGCCGCCCAGCCTATGGCCTCGAATCCGGGATAGCCGGATTCCGCGACGGTCGGCACGTCGGGCAGCTGAGGCAGGCGCCTGGCGGTCGTCACCGCCAGCGCGATCGCCTTGCCGCTTTGCACATGCGGCAGCCCGGCCGTCACGGAATCCACCATCAGCGGCACCTGGTTGCCCAGGAAATCCGCCTGCGCGGGCCCGCTGCCCTTGTACGGAATATGGCGTATGTCGATGTTCGCCGCGGATTTGAACATTTCGGCCGACAGGTGCTGGGTGCCGCCGATGCCGGCGCTGGCGTAGGCCAGCTCGCCTGGCTTGGCCTTGGCGCGCTCCACCAGTTGCCGCAAGGTCTTGATGCCCGATTGCGGATTGGACAGGAACATCAAGGGCACGGAAAACACGCCAGTCACCGGCGCGAAATCGTTCGCCAGGCTGTAGTCCAGCTTTTTGTACAAGGTCTGGTTGACCGCCGCGGCGCTGCCGGCAATGACCAGGGTATAGCCGTCGGCGGGCGAACGCGCCGCCTGGGCCATGCCGATGTTGCTGCCCGCGCCCGCCCGGTTGTCGACGATGATGGGCTGCTTCAGCTCCGCGCCCAGCTTTTCCGCCAGCGCGCGCGCGAAAATGTCGGTCGCCTGCCCGGGCGGAAACGGCACGATCATGCGGATGGCGTGATCGGGATAATCGGCGTGCGCGGCCAGGGCGGCCGCCGCCAGCGTTGCGCCGGCAATCAATTGTTTGTACATGGTCCCCTCCAGGATGCCAGTCTTTGCGAGGTTCGCATTATGGCCGATGGCGGGGACCGTGCCGCCCTGCTCCGCCCCTCTGCTCTACGGTATCGGCGCCGTGTTATGCAGAGGTCGCCAGCGCGGCCAGCCGCGCACGGCGCCGCCATTCGTATGCCACGGTGCACAGCACCAGCAGGCCGACCACGACGAACTCCATGGTGAGCACGCCCGACGCCCCTTCCAGGTAGTTCCCGCCGGGCGCGTTCAGGAAATGCGTCAGCACCGAACCGGAAATCGCCGGGCCCAGGCCCAGCGCGCTCTGCTGCACCGTGGACAGCGTCGCGCTGCCCGATCCGGCGTGCTCCGGCGGCACCTCCGACAGGCCTATGCGGAAAAAGCACCCGACAATGAAAGCCTGGCCAAAGCCGATCGGGATCGTCGCGGCCATCAGGTTGAGCACCGTGGGCTCCGGCCACACCGAACGGAATGTAAACAGCAACGCCAGCACGCCCGCCATCTGGATCAGGCAGCCGATCACCAGCACCGGCGCCTTGTCGAAGCGCACGACCGCCCTGTTGGTCATGAGGGAACCGACGAAATAGGCGGTCCCCATCGCGATGAAGGTATTGCCCGAGGCCAGCGGCGACATCCCCGCGCCCGCCTGCAGCGTCAGCGCCATCGCGAACATGAAGCCGCTCCAGCTGGAGAAGAACAGGACCGCGATGCACAGGCCGAAACGTATGCTGGACAGGCGCAGCAGCGATGGCGGCAGCAGCGGGAAGGCCTTGCGGCGTTCCTGCCGCAACTCCACCTTCCACAGCGCATACAGCAGGAAAGGCACCGCGCCCAGCATCGCGCGGTATTCCCAAGGCCAATGCAGCACCGGCCCCAGGGCTACGGGAATCAGCAGGCAGAGGATGACGATGGCCAGCAGCCAGGTCCCGGGCCAGTCGATGCGCGCGGGGTGCGACGATCGCGTTTCAGGCAGCAGCCGCCGCGCACAGGCCATCACGACCAGGCCGATAGGCAGATTGATCAGGAACACGCTGCGCCAGCCCAGGCCGCCCACGTCCAGCGACACCAGCAGCCCACCCAGCACCTGCCCGACGACGAAGGCCAGTCCGCCGACCGCGCCGTACAACCCCAGCGCGCGCGAATGTTCCTGCCCGCGCAAGCTCACATGTATGGTGGCCAGGATCTGCGGCACCGCCAGCGCGGCAGCCACCCCTTGCAGCACGCGCGCCGCCAGCAGCACCCAGACCTGGCCTGCCAGGCCGCACAGCAGCGATGCCACGGTAAACAGCATCACGCCCCACCAGAACACGCGCCTGCGACCATAGTTGTCGCCCAGGCGTCCGCCCATCGCCAGGCATACGGCGAAAGCCACGCCATAGACGGCGACGATCAACTCCAGCTCCATTTCGCTGGCGTGCAGCGAGCGCGCCATCGCGTCCAGCGCGACGTTCACGATGGAGAAATCGATCATGGGCAGCAGTTGGCCAGCCAGCAGCAGGTAAAGGCCCGCCCGGCCGAGTTGTGCATTGGTAGTGGGAGCAGTCATGAGACGGCCGGCGCGAGCGAACCAGCAGGATCCACGGCACCGCGATCGTAGGAAAAGTCGAGGCGGCCAGTATATTTTGCGCTGCAGTAAATATTAGGGAAATCCCTGTTGAGCTCAGGGTCGGTGCGCGCGGACAGGAACCGCCGTCGTGGCGCTCGTACTCACGCGACTCCTTCGACCCCAGGAGTTCATCGTGAGCATCCCGTCCATCGGCTCCGGCCATCAACCCGCCTACGTGGCGGCTCCACCGACGTCGCCGCGCCCCCCGGCACCGGCGCAAACCGCGCCTGACAGGGCGATGGCCGCGATGGCCGCGATGTCGGCGTCGGCCAGTACGGACGTCGTCACCGACATCCTGTCCCAGCTGACGACGACCGACGTCTCGCAGCTCGGCCAACTCCTGATCAACGGGGCCGACAGCGGCAGGCCGCGTCCGCGCGCGGCGGCGACGGCGTAGGCCGCCCTGCCGCTACAATGCGCCGGTTCACCGAACCGGACTTGCCCGCCATGACGACGCCCCATCCCCACCGCTGCGGCTGGGCCGACAACGATGCCCTGATGCGCGACTACCATGACCAGGAATGGGGCGTCCCGCAGCACGACAGCCGGATGCTGTGGGAAATGCTGATGCTGGAAGGCTTCCAGGCCGGTTTGTCCTGGATCACAGTCCTGCGCAAGCGGGATGCTTTCCGGGACGCGTTCGACAACTTCGATCCCGCCATCGTCGCGCGCTATGGTGACGACGACGTGGAGCGGCTCATGGCCAACCCGGGCATCATCCGCGCCCGCGCCAAGATACTGGCCACGATAGCCGGCGCGCGCATCTACCTGGACATGCAGCGCAACGGAGAAAACTTCGCCGACTTCTGCTGGTCCTTCACCGGCGGCGCGCCGATACAGAACGACGGCAAGTCATGGGTGGCGTCCTCGCCCCTGTCGGAAACCATATCGAAGGAGCTGAAGCGCCGCGGCTTCAAGTTCGTCGGCCCGACCATCGTCTATGCATGGATGCAGGCCGTAGGCATCGTCAACGACCACGCCGCCGACTGTTTCCGGCGGCCCCAGGTGGCGGCGCCACCCGGCAAAGCCCGGCGCCGCGCCCGATGACGCCCGCTATTCCTGGATAAAGGCCAGCAGGTCGGCGTTGATGACATCGGCGTGCGTGGTGCACATGCCGTGCGGATAGCCCTTGTAGACCTTGAGCGTGCCGTGCTTCACCAGCTTGGCGCTCAGCAGCGCCGAATCTGCGATGGGAACGATCTGGTCGTCATCGCCATGCATGATCAGAACCGGCACGTCGATCTGCTTCAGGTCCTCGGTGAAGTCGGTTTCCGAGAACGCCTTGATGCAGTCGTAGTGCGCATTGGCCGCGCCCATCATGCCCTGTCGCCACCAGTTCCTGATCGCGCCTTCGGATACCTTCGCGCCGCTGCGGTTGAAGCCGTAGAACGGCCCGGTGGGCACCTCCAGGAAAAACTGCGCGCGGTTCGCCGCGAGCGCCTCGCGGAAGCCGTCGAAGACTTCCAGCGGCAAGCCGCCGGGGTTCTTGTCGCTCTTCACCATGACGGGCGGCACCGCGCCGATCAGCACCGCCTTCGCCACGCGGCCCTTGCCATGCCGCGCCACGTAACGCGCGACTTCCCCGCCGCCGGTCGAATGCCCCACGTGTATGGCGTCGCGCAGGTCCAGCGCCGCCGCCAGTTCGGCGACGTCGGCGGCGTAGGTGTCCATTTCGTGGCCCGTCGCGGTTTGCGAGGAACGACCATGGCCGCGACGGTCATGAGCGATCACGCGGTAGCCTTTATGCAGGAAGAACAGCATCTGCGCGTCCCAATCATCGGCGCTCAATGGCCAGCCATGATGGAAAACGATGGGCTGTCCTGTCCCCCAATCCTTGTAGAAGATCTCGGTACCGTCCTTGGTCTTGATCGTGCTCATTGAAGCCCTCTGCATAAGTGGGAAGACAGTCCAGTGCGCGCGTGGATCGCACGGCGCCTGGAACACGGTTGCGCGGCCCGAGCCGGGCCGCACATGGTCGGCCGCGGCGATGTCAGGATGATGACCGGCTCCCCGCGAGCGGGCCGGGCATGCGGCCCGACGGCCGGCGTTGGAAGGGTATAACGCAGTCCCCCCTATCGTCCATCCCGGAGCCCCCGCATCAGCCGTTGGGATATGACCTGTGGCCGCCGCGGCGGAACTTATACTCGCCCTGGGCATCCGAGCGTGGCAGGGGTTGAAACGCGGCCGGATTCCCCCATTTAGTCGTACTTCCCTGTCCAAGGAGCGCACAATGCCCAGCTACATCAAGGATCCGGACGCCATCGCGCGGCTCACGCCCGAGCAGTATCGGGTCACCCAGGAAAGCGCCACCGAGCGCCCGGGCACCGGTGAATACCTGGACAACAAGGAACCGGGCATCTATGTGGATATCGTGTCCGGTGAACCGCTGTTCGCGTCATCCGACAAGTATGAATCGGGTTGCGGCTGGCCCAGTTTCACCAAGCCCATCGAACCGACCAATATCAATGAACTGCGCGACAGCTCGCACGGCATGATCCGTACGGAAGTCCGTTCCACCCATGGCGACAGCCACCTGGGCCACGTATTTCCCGACGGCCCGCGCGATCGCGGTGGCCTGCGTTATTGCATCAATTCGGCGGCGCTGCGTTTCATTCCCCGCGACCGGATGGAAGCGGAAGGCTACGGCGCCTATCTCGATCAAGTGGAGGACATCTGATGAACCAGGAACGCGCTGTACTCGCCGGGGGTTGCTTCTGGGGAATGCAGGACCTCATACGCCGCTTCGATGGCGTACTCTCCACCCGCGTGGGCTATACGGGCGGCGATGTCCCCAACGCCACCTACCGCAATCACGGCACGCATGCCGAAGCCATCGAAATCATTTTCGACCCGGCCAGGACCAGCTATCGGCAGCTGCTGGAATTCTTCTTCCAGATCCACGACCCCACCACGCGCAATCGCCAGGGCAACGACGTCGGCACCAGCTACCGGTCCGCGATCTACTACACCAGTCCTGAACAGAAACGCGAGGCCGAGGACACCATCGCCGACGTCGATGCGTCCGGCCTGTGGCCGGGCAAGGTGGTCACCGAAGTCGCGGAAGCCGGGCCGTTCTGGGAAGCCGAGCCGGAACACCAGGACTATCTGGAGCGCATTCCCAATGGCTACACCTGCCATTTCGTGCGTCCCAACTGGAAGCTGCCCCGGCGCGCGCAGACCGCCGGCGCGAACTGAGCTTGCCACTTAGGGCGGGCGCGGCGCCGGCGGCCTTGCCGGCCCGCGCGCTGCCGTGGGGCCAAGCCCGCCGCTTTCAGCGGTTGCCTTTGGCCTGGCCGGCAGCCACCTAGCCCGCGGGCATCTGCCGCGCCCGGCCCGCCAGCCCGCCGAACACCGCCATCACGATGGCCAGCACGACACCGCCCGCCATCACCGCATCCCAGCTGCCCGCCACGTCGTGCGCGCGCCCGGCCAGCGTCGGACCGGTCGCCGCCAGCAGGTAACCCACGCCTTGCGCCATGCCGGACAGCGAGGCCGCCTGGTGTGCATGGACGACGCGCAGGCTCATGAACATCAATGACAGGATGATCGCGCAGCCGGAACCCGCGCCGAATAGGATGGCCCAGACCGTGGACCAGCCCGGCGCGTAGATGAAGCCGAGCAGGGCGACGCCCATGGCCAGCGCCGCCGCCACCGCAATCGCCTTCTGGTTATGCATGCGGGCCACCAGCGCCCCCAACACCAGGCCGGGCAGCGCGCAGGCCAGCTGCATCAGGCCATGCATAGACCCGGCCTGCGCCTCGCTGTAGCCGTGCTCGTTCAACATGCTGGGCAGCCAGGCCACCAGAATGTAATACAGCAGCGAGTTGATGCCCATGTACAGCGTGACCTGCCAGGCGATGGGCGAGCGCCACACGCGTCCGCCATGCGGAACGGCCGCGGTCCCGCGCGCGGGTGCGGTATGCGCACCCAGCTGCGTGCTCCAGATGGCCAGCGTGATGAGCGGCAGGACGATCACCATGCCCAGCGCGGACTGCCAGCCATAGGCGTGGCTCAGAGGCACCGCCGATGCCGACGCCCCCGCGGCGACGCCGCCCATCATCAGCGCGCAAATGCCCGTCACGACAGGCACGTGGGCAGGAAAATCGCGCTTGACCAGGCTGGGCAGCAGCACGTTGGCCACCGCGATACCGACGCCGATGATCGCCGTGCCGCCATACAGCGCCCACAAAGGGCCGCACCAGCGCACGATCACGCCGCCCACGATGACCAGCAGCGCGCCAAACAACGCCCGTTCCATGCCTTGGGCGCGTGCGAACGACGCGGCGAAGGGCGAGATCACCCCGAACGCCACCAACGGCAAGGTCGTGAGCAGGCCGGCCTGGGCGCGCGTCAATCCGTAAGTGGCCTGGATCATGTCCAGCATGGGCGCGACGCCGGTCACCGGCGCGCGCAGCACGCAGGCGATCAGCAGCAGGCCTGTGAGCAGCAAAAGCGGCCTTGCGACGGGAAGGCGTACCGTTTCTGTAGACATGGGATAGCAATAAAAAGGAAATGGAACCAGACCGCAACCATACGCGTAAACCCTTACTAGGAATTTAGCTACTATGCCAATAAATCTCTAAAACCTGACAACCTCAACATGCTCCTGGACGACCTGCTGATCAACTTCTGCCTGGATGGCGCCGGCCCGGTCGCCGGGATGCGGCTGGAAGCCGCGGATCACGGCAGCGAAATCCCGGTCCACCACCACCGCCAGGGCCAACTGATCCTGACGATGGAAGGCGGCGTGACCTGCGAAGTCGCCGGCGCCGTCTGGATGGTGCCACCACGCTATGCGGTATGGGTGCCCGGGATGATGCCGCACAGCATCCGCGCCACCCCGAACGCGCGTATCTGCTACCTGTACGTCCAACCCGGCGCGGCCCCGCTGCCTGGCGAATGCTGCACGCTGGCGATTTCCCCGCTGGTGCGCGCCTTGATCCTGGACATGGCGGACCAGCCGCCGGACTATCCGGCTGAAAGCCGCACCGGCCGCAAGGCTGCCCTGCTGCTGGAAGAACTGGCGGTCATGCCGGTGGAACGCCTGCACCTGCCGATCTCCGACGAACCCCGCATGCGGCGCATCGCCACGATGCTGGCCGACAACCCCGCGGACCGCCGCACCCTGGCGGAATGGGCCCACCTGGTCGCCATGAGCGAGCGATCGCTGGCAAGGCTGGCGCGCCAGGAAACCGGCATGACTTTCGGCCGCTGGCGCCAGCAGCTGCACCTGATCGTCGCGATGCGGGAACTGGCGGCCGGCCTATCCGTCCAGCGCGTAGCCGAAGAACTGGGCTACGAGTCGGTCACCGCCTTCATCACCATGTTCAAGAAAGCGGTGGGCAAACCGCCAGCGAAGTATTTCGCCTCGATAGGCTGACGCGACCGCGGAACCCATGCCGGCCGGCGGGGACTGACCGCGCTGCTTTGGTCCGCCCAAAGCAGCGCCACGCGACGGCCGTCGCGTGGTTTCCCAAGCTGAAGGACATCTCGTGCGTTTCCGCCATTCGATATCGCTGTCCATGGGCCTCGCGGCCCTGGCATTCACCACTGCATGCACCTGGAAGGACGCGTATTACGCCGTCCAGGGTTCGCACCAGAACCAATGCCGGTTCCTGGCGGATGTGCAGGAGCGGCAACGCTGCCTGCAGACCACGAGCTACGACACCTACGAAAGCGAACGCCAGAAAATGCGGCCGTGATGCGGCTCTGATGCCGCCCCGATGCCGCCCTGACGCGGCGCTTCGGCCGTCGCCACGGCGGCGAACACTTGGGTTATCGTCAGGCGCACCGATACGCAACACGGGGGCCGTCCGCGGCCCGCGATGTCCAGCGCTACCCAAGGAGACAAATCACATGCCAGGCACTACCGCCAATTCCCCACGGATCCTGATCGCCGGCGCCGGCCTGGGCGGCCTGACCGCGGCGCTGGCGCTGTTGCGCCGCGGCTTCAACGTCAGGGTGCTGGAACAAGCGACCGAGTTGCGCGAACTCGGCGCCGGCATCCAGCTCAGTGCCAACGCCAATCGCGCCCTGTTCCAACTGGGCCTGGGCGACGCGCTGGGCCGCGTGGCCAGCACGGCCTCGGGCAAGCGCATACGCCTGTGGAATAGCGGACAGACCTGGCCCCTGTTCGACCTGGGGGCCGAATCCATCGGCCGCTACGGCTACCCTTACCTGACGCTATACCGCGCCGATCTGCATGCCGTCCTGGTCGACGCCGTACGGGCGCTGGATCCGCGGGCCATCGAATTGAATGCCCGCGTCGTGTCCGCGCGCCAGGGCGTGGGCGCTGACGGAAGCGAGGACGTGGGCGACGACGGGGGCAAAGTCACGGTCACCCTGGCCGACGGCGGCACGCGGCGGGGCGACGTCCTGATCGGCGCCGACGGCGTGCATTCGCGCATACGCGCCGGCCTGTTCGGCACCGACGACGCCACGTTTTCCGGCACCCTGGCGTGGCGCGGGGTGATACCCGCGGCGCGCCTGCCGGCGCATCTGCGCGAACCCTATGCGGTCAACTGGGTGGGGCCCGGCGCCCACGTCATCCACTACCCGCTGCGGCGCGGCGAACTGGTCAATTTCGTGGGCATCCTGGAACGCGACGACTGGCAGGTGGAATCCTGGACGCAAAAAGGTTCGGTCGACGAATGCCTGAGGGATTTCGCGGGCTGGCATGAGGACGTGCACACGCTCATCCGCGCACTGGACCAGCCCTACAAGTGGGCGCTCATGCTGCGCGAACCGCTGCCGGTATGGAGCCAGGGGCGCATCACGCTGCTGGGCGACGCCTGCCATCCCACGCTGCCCATGCTGGCGTCGGGCGCGGCCATGGCGATCGAGGATGGCTACATCCTGGCGCGCTGCCTGGCGGAGCTGCCCGGCGATCCCGCCGACGCGCTGGCGCATTATGAGTCGCTGCGCAAGGAGCGCACGACACGCGTGGTGCGGGGTTCCGCGGAAAACGCGCGCCGCTTCCACAATCCTGCCCTGGCCCACGCCGAGGGCGCCGCGGCGTATGTCGAGCGCGAATGGAACGAGCACCGCGTGCGCGAACGCTACGAATGGCTTTTCACCTATGACGTCGACGCGGTGCAGCTCAACCGCGCCGGCCCCAGATGAGATCGATCGCCAGCGCCAGCACCATGGACGCCGTGCCAATGACGAACAGCAGGATGTAATTGCCGCCGCTCTGGTTGAACACGTAGGACAAGGCATAGGCCGCCACCGCCTGGAACAACGCGAAGCTCACCGTCGCGGTGCGCCAGGCCGGGTTGCGATGCGCGGGGTGATGCGCCAGCAGTTCGTGGACGCGGCCAAGCACCAGCGGCACCGTCCCGGTCACGAAGGCGCCGACGACCACGCTGGACGCCATCAGCCAGCCATCGCCCAGGCCCAGCGCCGGAATCACGACGCCCACGGCCTGCAGCGTGAACGCCAGCCGCAGCGCGCGCCCGAATCCGGTCCTGTCCGCCAGGGCGCCGGCCAGGACCGGCCCTACCGTGGCGCCGATGCCGAACAGCACCCAGTACTGCGCGCCGACCTGCAGCCCCTGCCGCAGGCCCCGGGCGACGAAGTCGACCAGGAAAATCATGTGCGGCACCCAGCCGGCGGCATTCAGCGCGTACTCGACGTACAAGGCGCGCAGGGACACGACGCGCGGCACACGGTGATGCCGGATCGGGGGATGGGCCGCGCCATGCGCGGCGCGGGCAGGCGCCGCGCCGGCGGCACCGATGTGGGAACCGTTGTCCGCACCGCTGCCGGCGCCGCTCGTAAGCTTGTCGCCAGCGGGCGCGGCTGTCGCGCCGGACGGCCAGCCTTGCCAGGCGATCGCCGTCGCCACCAGCGACAGCACGCCCAGGCCCAGCCACGTATCCTGCAGGCTATCCCGCAGCAGCAAGGGCACCAGGGTCCCTGAAGCAGCCACGCCCACACCCACGCCCATGAAGATCACGCCGCCGGCCAATCCGCGCCGGGCAGCGGGCACCAGCGGCAGCACCGTGGGCGCCGCCAATACCATCAACGCGCCGCCCGCCAGACCGGAGAGGAAGCGCCAGGCGAAAAACCAGGAAAAGGAAAGCGGATAGGCGCAGGCGAAGAACGCGATCGTCGCCAGCACCATCATCGCCCGCAAGGTCACCGCGATCGGCAAGCGCGCGGCGATGGGCCGCGCCAGCAGCGCACCCGCCAGATAGCCCGCCAGATTGGCCGCGCCCAGGTAGGCGGCCACCGAGGCGTCGAACCAATGTGCGGCGATGATCGCGGGCAGCAAGGGGGTGTAGGCAAAACGTGCCAATCCGATGCCGACCAGGCTGGCGCAGAACCCGGCCAGCGTCGCCCATCGCGCGCCGACGGCGCGCGGCCCGGTGGTGGAGATAGCGGCCATTGCCTTGCCCATGATGCTTTCCTGGCTGTTCGTTGGAAGCAGCTTACGCCGCCGCAGCTATCTCAAGAAGCGAATTGATCAGATAACAGTTATTCTTTTTGGTGATAGCCGTGCTACGCTGGAAAGACTCAACGAAACAGCGGACACCACAAGACCCCAGGGACAGCCATGGACGTAGCCGACCTCGAAACCCTCGCCGCCGTCGCCCGGCACGGCAGCATGAACAAGGCGGCCAGCGAGCTGCATACGGTGCAATCCAACGTCACGGCCCGCATCCGCGCGCTGGAAGACGAACTGGGCGTGCCCTTGTTCCAGCGCCATGCCCGCGGCGTCACGATCACGCCGGCGGGCCAGCGCCTGCTGCCCTTCGTCGCGCGCATCGCCAGGCTGCTGGCGGAAGCCGGGTCCGCCGCCAGGGACGACGGTGAACCTGGCGGCGCGCTCGTGCTGGGCGGCCTGGAAACGACCACCGCGCTGCGCCTGTCGCCACTGTTGATCGAGTTCGCCAGTAGCTATCCCGCCGTACGGCTTACGCTCAATACCGGCACGACCGCCGGCCTGCTGCGCGACGTCGTGGAATGCCGGCTGGAAGGCGCCTTCGTCAGCGGCCCGGTCAACCACCCGGACGTACACCAGGAAACCATATTCACGGAAGAACTGGTGCTGGTCAGCAGCCCCGCGGTGCGATCGATGAAAGACCTGGCCAGGATCGTCGAACTCAAGACCGTGGTGTTCGGCGGGGGCTGTTCCTACCGGCAGCGGCTGAACACGCTGCTGGCCAGCATGGGTGTCGTCGCCGCGCAGCCGCTGGAGTTCGGTTCGCTGGACGCCATCCTCGGCTGCGTCGCGGCCGGCGTCGGCGTGACGCTGCTGCCCAAGGGCATCGCGGCATCGGCCTTCCAGGCCGGGCGCGTGGCGATACACCGCCTGCCGACCGACCAGGCCCGGGCCGAAACCTTGTTCATCCGCCGCAAGGACGCCTATGTTTCCAGCGCCCTGGCGGCCTTCCTGGCGCTCGCCCGGCGCTATCACCGCACCCCGGAAAAAGACCGCGCGCCAGTCCCGATCTCGACCCTGGCGCCGCGCAAGCGGGCCTGAGCGCGGCGCTACGCCTGATGGACGCGACCAATCGCCTGGCTATTTCGTTCCGGAAAAAGCCGGGCGCTTGATGAAATCGACGAAGGCCTTCAGCGGCGCGGGCATCAGGCGCCTGCCCGGGTAGTACAGGAACGGCCCGGAAAACCGTGGCCACCATGGCTTCAGCACGGGTTCGAGCGCGCCCGAATCCAGGTGGGGCCGCAGCCAGTCCTCGAACAGGTAGACGATGCCGCTGCCGCCGACGGCGGCATCCACCGCCAGGTCCACGGCGCCGCCTATCCGCACGATCAGCGGCCCCGTCGCCTCCACACGCACGGTTTCGCCGTCGCGTTCGAATTCCCAGGGCGGCATCATGCCGCTGGGAAACCGTCCGCGCAGGCAGGCATGCCGCATCAGATCCTGGGGATGCCGTGGACGCCCATGGCGTTCCAGGTAGGCCGGCGCCGCGGCCGCCGCCATGCGCTGCACACGCGGCCCGATCGGCACGGCGATCATGTCCTGCTCCAGGCGCTCTTCGTAGCGTATGCCGGCGTCGCAGCCCGCGGCCAGCACGTCGACGAAGCTTTCTTCCGCGACCACGTCCAGCAGGATGTCGGGGTACTCCTTCAGGAAAGCCGGCACGATCGCCGGCAGCACCAGCCGTGACACGCTCATGGGGACGTTCAAGCGCAAGGTGCCGGCTGGCCGGTCGCGGAAGCCGTTCACGGTATCCAGCGCGGCTTCCATCTCGGTGAGCGCGGGGCCCAGGCGGTCGAGGAGGCCGGTGCCCGCTTCGGTGGGCGCGACGCTGCGGGTCGTACGGTTCAGCAGGCGCACGCCCAGCTGTGCTTCCAGGCGCCGCACCGCTTCGCTCAGGCCCGAAGCACTGCCGCCGTTCAGGCGCGCCGCATCGCGAAAGCCGCCGGCGCGCGCCACCGCCACGAAGGCATTCAAGTCATTCAGGTCGACCTTCAATGTCCGCCCCCTTGTCCGATCCGGCCGTGCCCCGCGCTGCCAAGCCGCTCCGTGGATTGTTCGCTATTCCGCACAAGCCGTTTCGATTGTATGGGATTATCACGCGGTCGTGGATTGGCTATCTTGCAGCTGTGATCCATTCAACGGGAATTCCAACATGCCCACCATCGATCAAGCCGGCACCTACACCCTGGCCCAACGCACCGTCAAACGCCTGGGATATGGCGCCATGCAACTGGCCGGTCCCGGCGTATTCGGCCCACCCAAGGACAAGACCGCGGCCCTGGCCGTGTTGCGCGAAGCAGTCGACGCCGGTGTGGACCACATCGACACCAGCGACTTCTATGGCCCGCACATCACGAATCAACTGATCCGTGAAGCGCTCGCGCCCTACCCGGACGATCTGCTCATCGTCACCAAGATCGGTGCCCGGCGCGGCGACGATGCCTCCTGGCTGCCGGCGTTCTCGCCATCGGCGCTACAGCAAGCGGTCCACGACAACCTGCGCAACCTGGGCCGCGACGTCCTGGATGTGGTGAACCTGCGCGTGATGTTCGACACGCACGGCCCCGCGGAAGGCTCGATCGAGGAGCCGCTCTCCGCGCTGGCGGAGCTGCAGCGCGAGGGGCTGGTGCGCCACATCGGGCTGAGCAACGTCACCGCCAGGCAGGTCGCGCAGGGACGCGGCATCTGCGAAATCGTATGCGTGCAGAACCTGTACAACCTGGCGCACCGCGCGGACGATGCCTTGATCGACGATCTGGCCCGCGCGGGCATCGCCTATGTGCCCTTCTTTCCGCTGGGCGGATTCAGCCCGCTGCAGTCGTCCATCCTGTCGGATGTCGCCAGGCACCTGGACGCCACCCCGATGCAGGTGGCACTGGCCTGGCTGCTGCGCCGCTCGCCCAATATCCTGCTGATCCCGGGCACTTCGTCGGTGGTCCACCTGCGCGAAAACCTGGCAGCGGCCCAACTGCGCTTGCCGGATGACGCGATGCAGGCGCTGGACGGCGTGGGCGCGTCGGCCTGAGCCGAAACGGCCGCGGCCGCCCTGGTCCGCGGCCTCAACGCCGCGGGCCCCGCACCGCCGCATCCGAAAGCCTGTCGCTGACCAATTCGACGAATCGGCTCAGGCGTGGCTGGCGCCGCATATCGCGGTGGTAGCCCAACCAGGTATCGCGCGACGGCGGGGGTTCACCGAGGTCGATGGGTTCGATTCCCGGCGTCGCATCGCCCAGCGGTCGCGGCAGCACCGCAAGCCCCACGCCCAAGGCGCACAGGCGCGCCTGCGCCTCCCGGCTGTTGCCGCGGGCGGCCACGGTCGCATGCGGCAGCAGGCGTGTCACCCAGGCCACGTCGGGCATGTTACCGAACGCGGTATCCATCAACACCAGGCGGCATCCTTGCCCACCCCCCGGCGCCGCGCGCCATTGCCCCGCGCGGCCATATAGCGCGTACTGCGTGCGCCGCAGTTTCTTGCTGACGACGTCCGGGTCCTCAAAAGGCAGGATGCGCATGACGCAGTCGGCCTCGCGATGCGGCAAGCTGTACAAGCGCGGATCGGTCAACAGTTCGATGGTCACGCCCGGATGCCGCTGGCTGAACTCGGCGATCACCGGCGTCAGAAGCAGCGAGCCGAACCAGTCCGAGCAGGACACTCTCAGCAGGCCCGATAGCTGGGTCTCGGCTCCCGAAAGTTCGCGCATGGCCGCCAGCGCTTCCGCTTCCATTCTTTCGGCATGCGCGAGCAAGGCGTGGCCTTCGTCAGTGGGCACGAAGCCATGCCGCGTACGCTGGAACAGCACATGCCCCACCTGTTGTTCCAGGGACTTCAGGCGCCGGCCCATCGTCGGTTGGGTCTGACCGAGCACCCGCGCGGCGGCCCCCAGGCTACCCTCTCGCGCAATCGCCAGGAATATCCGCAAGTCGCTCCAGTCCATCGCCATTTTCCTCTCATGCCCCGGCCCAGGCCTCTATCCTTCCCGCCCATGCAATTTTGCATGGATTCCAGTCGACTTTCAGGATACACATACGTTTCCTTTAAGCCTAGAGTGTCTTCCACGGACGGCGCGGCGTATGCCAGCGCCACGGATCTGGAGAACACGCATGACCACCCCGACCATGCGGGCACTTTGGGTAAACGCTCCCGACGCGCCCTTTCAACTGAAGCCCACACCCCTTCCCACCCCAGGCGCCGGCGAAGTGCTGGTGCGCATCCTGGCCAGCGGGGTCAACCCGCTCGACCTGAAAATCCGCGCCGGTGCGGCCGCGCACGCGCAACATCCGCTGCCCGCAATACTCGGCATGGACCTCGCCGGCATCGTCGAAAAGGTCGGCCCCGGCGTAAGCCAATTCGCGCCCGGCGATGAGGTCTGGGCCATGGCCGGCGGCGTCGCCGGCGTACAGGGATCGATGGCGGAATTCGTCGCCGTCGACGCCCGGCTGCTCGCCCACAAGCCGGCGAACCTGTCCATGCGCCAGGCCGCCGCCCTGCCCCTGGCCGTCATCACGGCTTGGGAAGGCATGGTCGATATCGCCGCCGTGCAGCCCGGTGAAAAAGTGCTGGTCATCGGCGCGGGTGGGGGCGTCGGCCACGTCGCCGCGCAATTGGCGCGCGCACGAGGCGCTGAAGTCCATGGCGTGGACGGCGCCCGCTCGGCCAACTACCTGCGCTCGATCGGCGTCACGCCCATCGCCCGCGATACGCCGGTGGATGCCTACGTCCAGGAATGGACGGGTGGCCGGGGCTTCGACGTGGTCTATGACTGCGTGGGCGCGCTGGACGCGGCGTTCAACGCGGTGCGCGTGCACGGACGGGTCACCAGTTCGCTGGGCTGGGGCAGCTATTCCCTGGCACCCCTCTCGTTCCGGTCCGCCCGCTACGCCGGCGTCTTTACCCTGCGCGCCTTGATCACCGGCGAAGGACGGGACGCGCACGGTCGCATCCTGCGCGAAGCCGCGCAACTGGCCGAAGCTGGCCAGTTGACACCGCGCATGGACGAGCAGCGTTTTACGCTGGACCAGGCCGAAGCCGCGCACGCGCGTGTGCGCGGCGGCGGTGCGACCGGCAAGGTGGTGCTCGAATTGGACTAGCCGGACAAGCGCATCCGCGCGACCATGACGGCGGGCTTGCTTACTTGAACTTCTTCAACTCGTCCAGGCCCGCCGGCAGCTCCGCGCCGGGGAAATGCGTCGACAGCGTGGTCGAGCGCCATGCGGCCATTTCGCTGGCGCGTTCCGTCTCCGCCTGTTCGCTGACATACAACGCATCGCCGCCCAGCAACAGGCGCAGCGGCAGGTCGTCACGGCGCGACAGCTCGACGATCAAGTCGGCGATCCTGGCGGGGTCGCCGACTTCGTGGCCCGCATACTGACCGAACACCTTCAGGACGCGGCCGACGGATGCCTCATAGTCCCCCAGGCTGGCGCCGGCCGGCGGCCTGGCGGTATTGGCCCAGTCCGTACGCATGCCGCCCGGCTCCAGCGTGCAGACCCTGATACCCAGATGGGCCACTTCCTTCGCGATGACGTCGCTGAAGCCGCCTACCGCCCACTTCGCCGCCTGGTACGCCGACAGGCCGGGCGTGGCCGTACGGCCGCCCACGGAAGAAACCTGGAAGATGTGGCCCGCGCGACGCTCGCGCATCGGCGGAATCACGGCACGCGTCAGATTGACGACACCGAACAGATTGGTTTCCACCTGGTCGCGGAAGCTTTCCGGGTCCATCTGTTCGAACGGCACGACGTGGCCGTAGCCCGCGTTGTTGACCAATACATCGAGTTGGCCATAGGCCTGCAGCGCGGTCGCCACGGCGCGTTGCGCCTGGTCGGCGTCCTTCACATCGAGTTCGACCGGACGGATACGGTCGCCGTAGCGCGCGACCAGATCCGCCAGGCGCGAGGGATCGCGGGCGCCGGCGACCAGGCGATCGCCCGACGCCAACACCGCTTCACTGATGGAACGTCCCAGGCCGCGCGCGGCGCCGGTGAGTAGCCAGACTTTGGACATGCTTGACTCCTGACAGTGTCGGAAAATAAATGGTTGATTACTCACTCATTAATAAAACATTCCACTGTGCGGGTTGACGCGTCCGCATAGGATGACCCGAAACGAACGCCATCGTGGGATAGCCCGCCGCCGATTTTGGATACGGCGTCAATGCGCCTTCAATACCGCCCACAAGGCCCGAAAGCCCTGGTCCCGATAGAACGCCGTCCTGTCCGGATCGTCGGCGCTGTATTCCATCGTGGTTTCCGCCAGCGAGGAAAACAACGCCGAACGGTAGGCCTGCAGCTGATCCGCCGACAAGCCCTCGCCGCCGCCGGTGCGCTCCCGCATCATCGCGCCGATCTCGCCGAAGCCTTGCGACCCCGCCAGCCGGCTGCGTTCGTCGATACGACCGCTGATGCTCAGCTGACGCAAGGCCTGCCGGGCATCGGGATTCGCCAGGCCCCAGTCGATGTAGGCATTCCAGGCATGACGGGCCCGCCGCTCCAGCGACGCACCGCGCGGGAAGGCTTCCAGCATCGCCTCCCGCATGCCCGACTTCAGGTGCAGGTAAAGCTCGTTCAGCAGGACATCCTTGTTGGCGAAGTACGTGAAGACCGTTCCTTCCGCCACCCCCGCCAGACGTGCGATCCGCGCGGTCGTCGCCCCCGGGCCGTCGACAGCCAAAGCCTGCGCCGCGGCGGCGAGGATCGCCTCACGCTTGTCCTGACTGCGGGGACGTGCCATTCCGGTCCGATTAATGAGTGATTGCTCAATCATAACCTCAGGCTGCGTGGCTGGCAACCGAGACCGCGTATGCCCTTCAGTTGCCGGCGCCCTGCGGCAGCTTCGCGATCACCTTGATTTCGAACTCGAAACCGGACAGCCACGTCACGCCGACGGCGGTGGCCGTGGGATATGGCGCGTCGCCCCAGTATTCCGCCGCTACCGCCCAGGCGCGTTCGAAATGGGTGTGCGGATTCACCATGAACACCGTCACATCGATGACGTCGCTGAAACTGCAGTCGGCCGCGGCGAGGATGTCGTTCAGGTTCCGGAACGCCAGACGGATCTGCTCATCGAAGTCGGGTTCTGGCGAACCATCGGGCCTGCTGCCGACTTGGCCGGACACGAAGAGCAGCCCGTTGGCGCGGATGGCGGGGGAATAGCGGTGCAGCTCATACAGGGCATGGGCCTGGGGAGGAGTGACGACGTCGCGTGTAGCCATGATGGCATTCCTTTCAAATTGCTTGCGAAGGCTGTCACTCTAGGGGTTCGCCGGGCGGGGATAAAGCAGCAGGTCGCGGATTCATTTTCCGCGACGGCAAGACAATGGGATCCGCGCCGGCGCCCCGGCCGCGCTCAGAGGATGGGTGCCCCGCCGGTGACCGCGATGGTGGCGCCCGAGATATAGCTCGCCTCGTCCGAAGCCAGCATCACATAGGCGACCGCCAGCTCGGCGGGCTGGCCGGGCCGCTTCATGGGCACCTGGCTGCCGAACTGCTCCACCTTCTCCTGCGGCATGGTGGAAGGGATCAGAGGCGTCCAGATCGGGCCGGGGGCCACGCAGTTCACGCGTATGTTTTTTTCGGCCAGCATCTGCGCCAGCCCGGCGGTGAAGTTCTGGATGGCGCCCTTGGTCGCCGCGTAGGCCAGCAGCCCCGGATTCGGCTTGTCGGCGTTGATCGACGTGGTGTTGATGATGGCCGCGCCGGACTTCATGTGCTTCATCGCCGCGCGTGTGATGCGGAACATGGCGCCGATGTTGGTATCGAAGGTCTTGTCCCATTCCTCGTCGCTGATGTCCTCGATCGACGGGTAGGTCATCTGGTAGGCGGCATTGTTGACCAGCACGTCCAGCCGGCCGAATTCCCGCGCGGCGCGCTCGACGATCTCCTTGCAATGCGCCGGGTCCTTGATGTCGCCGCTCAACAGCACGGCCTTGCGGCCGGCTTCCTCCACCCAACGGGCGGTCTCGCGCGCATCTTCGTCTTCGTCCAGGTAAGCGATCAGCACATCCGCGCCTTCGCGCGCGTACGCGATCGCCACCGCCCTGCCGATACCGCTATCCCCGCCCGTGATGATCGCGGCCTTGCCCGCCAGGCGGCCGGAGCCGCGATACGACTTTTCGCCATGATCCGGCTGCGGCGTCATCGGCGCCGTACGGCCGGGGGTTTGTTGTTGCTGCTGATCCGGGAAAGGTGGTTTCGGCTTCTGTATATCGCTCATGACGGTCTCCAATGCTGACAACATGCACGCTCGTAAGCATGCCGACTGCCCGTCACAGCAACCGGCGGACCCGCGCCGACTATTTCGCCCTCTGCCAGCGGATGCGGATCCTGGTCCCATCCGGACGCTGGAAATCCTCCGCCATGTGGTCGCCGGCCACCTTCAGGGTCAGGTCCTGGCGTGTGCGCACACTGCCCACCCAATTCGGAAAGGTGGAACCCTCCACGCGGTTGCCGCTGAATTCGCCGTTCCCGTCGACCGTATAGGTGCCGAAGAAGCCTATGCCGCTTGCCATGGCGGCGCGGTTTTCGGCGTCGGTGCCCTTCCCGCGGGCATTGGACGCGAATGGCGGCAGACTGGCGTCCGTCAGCACTTCGATGAAACGCATATCGGAAGTGAAAACGAGCAGGCCGTTGGGCTTTTCTCCATAGGCCGGCAAGTTCCTGCCGTCGGGATCGAGCTGTGCCGATACCATGCGCCAGGCGCCCAGCAACTGATTGGGTGCCGGAGATCGGGCATGAGCCGCATCGGCGGACGCCACGGATAAAGCCATGGCCAGCGCGGCCAACCGGATATTGCGCACGATCATGAGCCCCTCCTTTATCAACAATCCGCGTATCGCCTCAACCTTGGCCGCCCGCATGCGACAGTGTTTCCCAGCGCGCGATTTCTGCCTGCCAGTCGGCCAGCGCGGCCGTGACCAGGCGCACCGCGGTGGGCCCGATCAGCAGCTTTTCGGGAGGATGATTCATTTCGATGGCATCGACCATGACCCGCCCCAGGGCCGCCGGATCGCCGAATGCAAAATCGTGGGTGGCGTTCACCACCGCGTCATAGTCGTCGATCGCATGATCGGCCTTCTGCTGCGACCGGCTGAACCAGTCCGAGCTGAAGATGCCGGGCAGTATGGCCGTTACGTGGATGCCCAGGTCTCGCACTTCCTGCCGTAGCGAGTCCGTCATGCCCAGCAGGGCGAACTTGGTGCCGTGGTATGCGCTCAGCCCGGGAAACGCCACCATGCCTCCCATCGACGACACATTGACGATGTGACCCGCGCGCCTCTTGCGCATGCCGGGGAGCACCGCCTGTATCAATGCGACCGGGCCGTAGACGTTCACCTCGAATTGCTGGCGCAGCGCCTCCAGGTCTAGTTCTTCCAGGACGCCCACCAGGCCGTAGCCAGCGTTATTGATCAGCACGTCGATCGCCCCCAGCGTGGCTTCCAACTCTTGCACCAGGGCCTGGATGCCGGCGGTGTCGCGCACGTCCAGCAATCTTGCCAACGCGCGGCCCGGCGCCAGCGCTTCGAACGCGTGCCGCTGCGCATCCTGGCGCACGGTGCCGATCACCCGGTGGCCCCTGGCCAAGGCTGCGTGCGCCATGGCGCGGCCGAGCCCGCTCGACACGCCCGTAATGAGTATGTTCTTCACGTTCGATATGCCTCTTTTTGATTGTGGGACAGTGAGCCCGATCTGCCCGCCACATGCAGCGCGCAGGCTCTCGCGACCGACGACGGTTGCGCCGCGGCCTGCTCTGTGCAATCTATTAGATGCACAACGGCAATACAATCAGCCGATCAATTCAGAGGTTGTTGAGCAACGCTCACTAATTGGAAGGTCGCCATGAAACAGCCGACGCTGGCAGAGCTGACCGCGTTTCTCCGCGTGGCCGAGCACCTGAACTTCCGGCGCGCCGCCCTCACATTGGGGGTCTCTCCCTCGGCGCTCAGCCACACCATCAAAGGATTGGAGGCACGCATAGGCGCGCTCCTGGTCAAGCGCACCACGCGCAGCGTGGCGCTGACCGAAGCGGGGCAACGCCTGGCGCAGCGCTTGACGCCGGCCATCGCCAGCATCGATGCGGCATTCACGGAGCTCGCCGACATCGGCGACACCTTGACTGGACGCATCTGCATCAGCACCATGGAATACGGCGGCCGGCTCCTGCTCGAAGATGCCGTGGCCGGCTTCCAGGCCATGCATCCCGATGTGGAATTCGAAATCCGCGTCGATCATGCGCTGGTCGATATCGTGGCCGCCGGCTGCGACGCGGGCGTCCGCTTCCGGGACCAGGTGCCGCCCGACATGGTCGCCATACCGATCGGACCACCGGTCGCGATGGTGGCCTTCGCATCGCCGGCCTACCTGCGTGACCGGCCGCCCGTGGCGCAGCCGCATGACTTGCTGGCCCATCGGTGCATACGCCAGCGGCTGTCCAGCGGCGCCATCCATCGCTGGCGATTCGAGCGCGATGGCCGCGGCATCACCATAGACGCGCGGGGACCATTGATCTGCAACAACCTCAGCCTGATCGTCCTGGCGGCACTGCGCGCGCTGGGCATAGGCTACGTCCCCTCCAACCACGTCGAGCCCTACTTCGAATCCGGTGCGCTCACGCCATTACTCCGCGACTTCAGCCCGCCCTTCGACGGACACTGCCTGTACTACCCTCGCAACCCACATCACGCACCCACCTTCGCGGCCTTCCTCAACCACCTGCGCTCGCGCGCATGAAGGCGCTCAGTTCGCCGTTGAAGCGGTTTGCGTCCTCATAGAAGGTCGAATGGCCGGCGTCCTCATACAGCGACAGCCGCGCCTGCGGGATTTTCGAGACCGTGTACTGGCTCATGGCCACGGCGGATATCTGGTCGTGCATGCCGTGGGTCACCAGCACGGGCACCTTTACTTGCCGCAAGGCGGCGTCGTAATCCGCGGGCCGGCCGCCCAGCAGCTTGCGCACCGCCACCGGCGTTTCATTGTTGAAGCGCACCATCTCCGCCATGGCCTCGGGCGTGGGCTGCTTCTCGAAGCATGCATGCAGGAACGCTTCGGTGCCGCGTTGCGCCTTGGCGGGATCGTCCGAAAGCATGTCCAGCAGCAAGGCAAAGGAACGGCCCAGCGTGCTGCGGTCGCCCGTGGACGTTGCGGCGACGTAGTTGATGCCGCTCACCTCCCCGTCCCCGTACACGGTCAGGTAGTCGTTGACCACCCGGCCCCCATACGACCACGGCACCAGGCAAGGCCTGGACTTGCAGGTGGCCTCGATGACGCTGTGCAGGTCATCCGCCCACTTGCGTCCGTCCTTATAGGCTTCCGGCACCAGGGGCTTGTCCGACGCGCCATGCCCGCGCAGGTCGTACGCGACCAGATGGAAACGCCGCAGCAGTTTCGGGTCCCGCAGTTGCCTTTCCCAGCTTTCGTGACTTTGCGAAAACCCATGGACGAAAACGATGGGCGGGCCCGCCCTGTTGTCCGGTGCCATCGTCGTCTCCTTGTTGTCATGGCATTCGCCGCGTGAGCGCGACCCGATGACCGGGCCTGGCGCGGCATGCGGCGGCGACGTAAGGCTAGGCGGGAACGGCGATCGCCGGAAATGAAAAATATCAGGGAGGACGATCGATGGCGTCGATGGTCCGCGTGCCTACCGGCGCGGGATCGGCGTGCGTATCGTGTATTCGGCCATCACCGACCAATCCTTGTCGGCGCCGCCGGCGTCCACTGCTTCGGCCATCTGGCGACGCACGGCATCGAGCATGGGCAGGCTGCGGCCCAGTTCGCCGGCGGCCGCGTCGGCAAGCCGCAGGTCCTTCAGTCCCAGGGAAGCCTTGAATCCCGGCTCGTAGCGATCCTGCGCGATGTTGGCGGAATACACCTGGTAGGACCGGCTGCCGAACAGCGTGTTCAGGATCAGTTCGAAGAAACGGTCGCGCTCCACCCCGTTGGCCTCGGTCAGCACGACGGCCTCGGCCATGGCTTCGATCGCCATGGTGATCATCATGTTGCAGGCGATCTTGGCGGCATGGGCCATGGGCGGCTGCTCGCCCATCTCCCAGATCCGCTTGCCGATGACTTCCAGCGCCGGCCTTGCCTTGTCCAGCGCGGCGGGAGCGCCGGCGGCCAGGATGTTCAGCTCGCCCTTGGCCGCGACGTCGGGCCGGCCGAGCACCGGCGCCGCGACATAGTCGATGCCAGCTTCCCGGTGGTGCCGCATCAGCTCCTTGGCGAACGCGACGGAAATCGTCGACGAGACCACGTGCACCAGGCCTCGCCTGGCCTGCGCCAGCAGGTCCGCATCCAGCAGCACCGCGCGGATGGCGGCGTCGTCGGACAGCATGGTGAAGGCGATGTCCGCCTGCAGCGCCCGCACCGGCGTGTCCACCATGGTCACGCCTTCGACCTGCCCACCGGAGCGGTTCCAGGCCTTCACCACATGCCCCGCCGCGGCCAGGTTGCGCGCCAGTTCGCGCCCCATGGCGCCCAACCCGATCATTCCGATTTCCATGCCACTCTCCCGCCCATCCCGGGCCCGTGATATATATCAATCGATACATTAATTGAACCCTGCCCGGGCCGTCAATGACTTATATACCGTTTGCTATAATAAGTACGGTAATGAGAGGATAAAGACATGGCGATCATGGGACGCCCCCGCACCTTCGATCGTGACCAGGCGGTCGAGCAGGCGATGCATATCTTCTGGGAACATGGCTACGAATCCACCTCGTTGGCCCAGTTGAAGGCGGGCATGGGCAAGGGCATTTCGGCGCCCAGCTTCTACGCCGCCTTCGGCTCCAAGGAAGCGCTGTTCCAGGAATGCGCGCGGCGCTACCTGGCGACCTATGCCCAGGTGACCGAATGCCTCTGGGACGACAGCCTGCCTCCGCGCGACGCCATTGAAACCGCGTTGCGCCGTTCCGCCAGAATGCAGTGCGAACGCGGCCATCCCAAGGGATGCATGGCCGGCCTGGGCGCCATGAGCGCGACATCGCCGGAAAATGCGGAGGTCACCGCGCCGCTGACGCGTTCGCGCGCGCGAACCCGGGCCGGTATCGCCGCCTGCGTGCAACGCGGCGTGGACAGCGGCGAGCTCCGGTCCGATACCGACGTGCGCGGCCTGGCGACGGTGTTCGACGCCTTCCTGACGGGCCTGTCCACGTTGGCGCGCGATGGCGTGCGGCACGCCGTCATGGATGCAGCCGTCAGCCGCATCATGTCGGCCTGGGACGCGTCGAAAGCGACCGCATGAGCGCCAGGGCATTCGGAATCGCCGCGCCGCGCGCGGTATTGTCGAAGATGCACCAAACAAGCCTGTGCTGCGCGCGCGCCTCGTCCACACGCGCCGCGACCGCCTGGATGAACGTCTCGTCGTACGCCGAGTAATACATATCCGGCGCCCCGTGCAGCCGTATATAGAACAAGGACGGATCGCCCACCGGGTCGGCGCCGGGCACCGGCGATGGATGCGCCCGCACGCAGGCCACTTGGGCGCCCCGCAACAGATCGGCGCCACGCGGCGTGAACCAGCTGGGATGACGCGGCTCGCACGCGACCGGCACGGATGTGTGCCTGCGCAGCACGGACAGGAAGCGCCCGGCCTGCCGCGCTTCCAGCGCAAGGCTGGGCGGCAGCTGGATCAGGATGCAGCCCAGCTTCTTTTCCAGCGCCGCGACCTCGTCCAGGAACGCACGCAACAATCCTTCGCACCGCTGCAGGCGCGCATCGTGGGTGATGGTCCGGGGCAATTTCACGCTGAAGCGGAAGGCGTCCGGAACACTGTCCGCCCACCGAGCGTAGGTCTGCGCCTGATGCGAGCGATAGAAGGAAGAATTGATTTCCACGCAGGGAAAGACACGTGCGTAGCGTTCGAGGTGGCTACCTTCCGAAGCGAAGGTGCCCTGGTCCTGCGACGATAGCGACCAGCCGGCGCAACCGACGAGGGTTGGGGAAGATGCCAACGCGAGGCTTTCGGAAATTTTCATAAGGCAGAGCAATGCACGATGAAGGGACAGAATCGACTCCCAGATTATTGCCCCTTTATTAGGAAACGATCATTTCCTATAATGCGCGGATGATATCGGCATCCATCCCGCCCAACCCAGCACGTTCGCCGGGCCGCCCCAGGGAATTCGACATGGCCGCCGTCCTGGACGGCGCCATGCGGATTTTCCGCGAGCGGGGCTATCACGCGACCTCCATTACCGACCTCAGCGATGCGACGGGCCTTACCGCCGGCAGCATCTACAAGGCGTTCCAGGACAAGCGCGGCCTGTTCCTGGCCGCCTTCGATCGCTATGTCGACGAGCGCGGCCAGGATCTGTGGCGCAGGCTGGATCTCCAGCCCGACGCCCGCGAAAAGATCCGGGCAGTACTGCTTTTCTACGCGGACTCGTCACAGGGCGAACAAGGCCGGCTGGGCTGCCTGGTCGTCGGCAGCGCCACGGTCCTGTCCACCTTCGATGCGGACGTCGCCGCCCGCATCGAAGCCAGCCTGCGGCGCATCCAGGACCTGCTGCGGACATTGCTGCGGGAAGGACAGCGCGACGGCTCGATCGCGGCCGACATATCCGTTTCCGCCATGAGCAGCGTGTTGCTCGCCGTCCTGCAGGGATTCCGCGTCATCGGCAAGTCCGGGCGCACAGCCAAGGAAATGCGCCGCGCGGCGGACGAAGCCATGCGGCTGCTAGGCCAACCACCAGGAGTTCCATCATGAATACGACTGCTTCCGCCTCCGCCCGCGTCCTGGACTGCGGGCCGGCCTCCTTGCCGGATCCCCGGTTCGAGGGTTACAGCCATCGCTTCCAAACCGTGGAAGGCATCCGCATGCACTACGTCGAAGCGGGGGATCGCGAGCGGGACACAGTGGTCCTGGTCGCCGGCTATCCACAGAGCTGGTACGCCTGGCGCAAAGTCATTCCGGCCCTGGCCGAACGCTATCACGTGATCGCGCCTGACCTGCCCGGCCAGGGCGATTCCGACCGGCCGCTGGAAGGCTACGACACCAGGACCCTGGCCGAGCGCCTGCATGGCCTGCTCGCCGTCTTGGGCCTGCGTCACTACCATCTGGCCGCGCACGATGTCGGCGCATGGGTCGCCTACCCCTACGCCATGCTGTTCGGCGACGAGGTCCGTCGGCTCGCCCTGTTCGACGCCGGCATTCCGGGGATCACCTTGCCCGACGCCCTGCCCGCGGCGCCGGATCGCGCCTGGCGCACCTGGCACTTCGCCTTCCATGCGGTGCCGGACCTGCCCGAATCGCTGATCACGGGCAAGGAGGAGATCTACCTGGACTGGTTCCTGCGGCGCAAGGCTGCGAACCCGCAAAGCTTCACTGAAGCCGACATGGCCGAATACCTGCGCCTATTCACCAAGGAAGGCGGGTTGCGCGCCGGCCTGGCCTACTACCGCGCCGCGCACCTGTCCGCGCGGCAGAACCGCGAACTGAACAGCAAGGGCCGATTGCAAATTCCGCTGCTCGCGGTCAGCGCCGACCAAGGCTCCATTCCCGACATGGCCGGTCCGCTGCGCGCCTATGCCGACGACGTGCGAGGCGTGCTCATCACCCACTGCGGCCACTTCATCCCGGAAGAACAGCCCGCGGCCGCCACGGCGGCGCTGCTCGACTTCTTCGGCGACGCCCAGGCCCGGGAGAGCGTCGCATGACGAAGACCGAACTGGAAGCACGCTATACCGATTACATCGCCTGCCTGAACCGGCAGGACTGGACCAGCCTGGGGCGCTACGTCCATGACGACGTCTGGCACAATGGCCGGCCGCTGGGCCTGTCCGGCTATCGCGCCATGCTCGAAAAAGACCTCGAACAGATACCGGACTTGCGCTTCCACATCGAGAGGCTGCTGGTCGACCCGCCACGCGTCGCGTGCAGGCTGCGCTTCGACGTTACGCCGAAAGCCGTGTTCATGGGGCTTCCGGTGAACGGGCGGCGAGTGTCGTTCCGCGAGCACGCCTTCTACGAATTCCGGGACGGCCGGATTTTCGACGTGCGCTCCGTCATCGACAAGGCCGCCATCGAAGCGCAGCTTTGAGCCTCCACGCGCGGCCGCCCTGGCAAACGCATCAAACGGCCTGGGCGGCCCTGCGGCGCAGGCTGACGAACAGCCATATCGCCGACACCAGGAAATACACCGCGCCCACGCCGGCGTAGCCGGCGACCCGGGTGATCGACATCGACGCCAGCGTAGGCGTGCGCGACTGCAGGATGAACAAGGTGCCGGCAAGCGCCGACTGCGCGCCGCTCAGGACCATCGCCCATTGCGCCCCGCTGCGCTTCCAGCGCCGCACAGCGGTGCCCAGTTGCAGCAAACCGGCCAGTATGGCCCATACGCCGAACACCGCCAGCACCGAGTTCGTCGTCATCTGCAACGCGACGAAGACCGCGATCGTCGTCACCACGCTGACGGCGACGTTGATGGCCTGCGTGCGGTTCCTGCCCAGGCCGCCGCTGCGCGCCGCATCGAAGTAGTTCGCCAGGGCGTCCCAGGCCGGATACAGGACCAGCAGCACTGCTGCGATTCCCGGAGACTGCTGCCCCACGGTGAACGCGGCAGCCACCCACACCGCCGATACCACGGCGCGAATGAAGTAATAGGTCTTCAGCCATTGTTCCTGGCTGGGGCCGGTATAGCCCATTTGCATGTCAGTCATCTCATTTCCTTTCATCAGATTCCGGCGTACCACTCGTAGCCCCGGTCTTCCCAATAACCGCCATTGCCGCCCCACAAGCCGGCATAGCTGTCCACGATCTCGATCCGCGTGATGTATTTGGCCTGCTTGTAGCCCAGCTGCCGCTCGACCCTGAGACGCAGCGGCGCGCCATGTCCCACCATCAGATCCTGGTCGTTCATGGCATAGGCCAATATCGTCTGCGGGTGATACGCATCGATAAGGTCTATGCTTTCGTAATAGCGCCCGCTGCCATCCAGCGTCTTCTCCAATTCATCCGCGCAATGGAAAACGGCGTAGCGCGCGTTCGGCTTCAGTCCCGCCGGTGCCAGGACGGTCGCGAGCGGAACACCCGTCCACTTGGCGATCGCGCTCCAGCCTTCGACGCAGTCGTGGCGCGTGATCTGGCTGCGGGCCGGCATCTTGCGCAGGTCCGCCAGCGAATACTCCTGCGGGCGCTCCACGAGACCGTCGATCTTCAGGCGCCAATCGGCGAAGTTGCCTTCCAGCAGCCGCGCATACTCCCCGCTGTCCGGCGCGCTCGTGCCGTTCACGCGGAACGACGGCGAGATATCGGCTTCCGAGAACTCGCGGGCGAGCGCGTGGCGTCCTTGCAGCAGACGCTGCGTTTTCATTGTCAGCTGCTCGGCGGAACGGATGAGGCCCGCGACACCATCGTCCTGTACCGCGGCGTCACAACCGCTCAGGACGAGCGCGCCGGCGCCCAGCGTGCCGCCGAACAGAAAGCGGCGGCGTGTCAGCTTGTTCATGCGTCTGGCTCCTGCTGGCGAATGGCATAGCGGCCCGTGATCATCGAACGCATGTTGTTCCACAGTCCCGACAGGACGACCATGGCCACATGCACGACGACGAACAGGACGATCAGCGATGCCGAGATAAAGTGCAGCGCCCGGGCGGATTGGCGGCCACCGAAGATGTCCAGCAGTATCGGAAATACCGCGTCCACACCCGGCGACATCGTCAGACCCGTCAGCACCATCAAGGGCAGCAGACCACCGATCACGACGATGTAGGTCAGCTTCTGCAGCGCGTTGTAGCGCTTGGCTGCCTCACCGGACGGGAAGCGCAGGCGGGCATGGTCGATGATCTCCCGCCAAAGATGCCGGGGCGCCAGCTCATGCCGGTTGGGCGCCAGGTCACGGCGAAAATGACCGCTAAGGACGCCCCAGGCTAGGTAGACCAGGCCGTTGAGAAAGAAAGCCCAGGCGAAGAAGAAATGCCAGCGCCGTCCAAGGGCCAGGTCCTGGTACGACGGCAGCGTGAGCCAGGCGGGAAAAGCGCGCGACGCCAATTCTCCATCCACCTTCGAGACGCCCAGGACACCGGTCGTGGACACGGACAGGCTGCCGATCTTCAGGAAGCCGTGCGGCGTGCCGCCGTCGTCGGTCGACCCGATTTTCAGGAAAGCCGGATCGTCGTCGGCGCCATACTGGCCCCAATGCAGCTGGGGGTAGGCATTGAATATCTGCAGTCCGCTCAAAAGCAGAAAGCCCAGGCACAACACGTTCAGCCAATGCGTCAGGCGCGTGGCCACGGAATGCCGCCGGACGAGCACGGTTCGCTCGCGCGGCATGGGCTGGGAAGCTCGCTTATCCCTGTTCATGGCTTACATCGGCGGGACGACGCCGTTGGTGCCCACCACCACGCGCTGCGCGCTGAGTGCGCCATCGGCGGCCTTGGTGGCGGATACGAAGACAACCGCGCCCGGCTTCAGGTCGGCCTGGGTAGCGGGCGCGAACGTCACGACGGGCGTGCCTTCCGGAATGGCGATCTTCTTCTCCTTGCCGTGATAGGAGACCGTGACGGTGCGTCCGTTCACGCCCTTGACGGCATCCGCGACCGTGGCGTTGGTCATGGTGCTGTTGGGCTTCAAGTCCCAGCCGTAGCTGCCTTCGGCGGTACCCTTCAGGGCGGGCGGGAAGATCAGGACTTCCAGCGCGCCATCGCCGCCGTCCTTGTTCGGCAAGGAAGCAATGCCCACATAATCGCCCGGCTTGATATCGGTAATGGCCGCGCGGGCGACGCTCGACACCATCCATCCCTGCGCAAGCGCGATGTCCACGGTCTGGCCTTCCCGCGTCTTGACCTTCAAGGCCTGTCCGCTGAAGTCGACGATATCGCCACGGACGCGCACCGGTTCCGGCTTGGCGTTCTGTGCGTATGCGGGCGAAGCGATGCCGGCCGTGAGCGGCAGGCTGACGACGGCGGCGGTGAGCAGGCCGCGTACGAATTGCTTGAACATGCTGACTCCTTATACCTACTAGTAGGTAGTTATCTGGCGCGAAAAAACAGGCTCGGACGGCGCGCCCCGCCAGAGCCAGACGACGTGGGCGGCTTCTACCGCCTGTTCGAACCTGCTTGCTTCTTCTGCGTGGCAGAGGAAGCCTTGGTGGGCGCTTCGGCCGCAAGCCCGGCCGTCAGCCTTTCTATGAGAGGGTCGGTAACGACCCTGAACACCTTCGTATCGCCATAGGCGCGGGCCGAAAGCATGGCGCCGTGTACCGCCGCCAGGAAACCTTCGGCCTCTGACTGCGCGCTACCGCGCAACGCCAGCTTGCCCTGCTGCGCGCCCTGTTCCAGGGCGGAGGTCAGCCATCCGGCCAGCAATCGGAAATGCCCGCGTACTTCCACGGCGATCTCCGGCGGCAACACCGGCATTTGCGTCGCAAGCAACGCGCACACGCAGAAGGCGCTGGTGGGATCCCCGATGCATGCGGCCCAATAGCCCGTATACGCCCGCAACTGATCGACGGGATCGGGATGGTGCTGCTGCATCGCGGCGATACCGGCTTCGGCTTCTTCGTGATAGCGCTGCAACAACGTGCGGACCAGATCGACCTTGCTGGGAAAATGATGGTGAATGCTGGCCTTGCGTATGCCTACGACTTCTGAAATGTCGGCATAGCTGAAGCCGTTGTACCCGCCCGCGATGATAAGGGCGCGGGCGCAACGCAGAATTTCGTCGAAGGTGCTGTTCTGAGTGACCATGGCCGTAGACTACCAACTAGTAGGTACGTCCGTCAACGGTTTTTTTCGCCGCACGCACCATGGCTTGCAGGCTGGCCTGGACATCGGCCTCGGTGGTCGCCCAGCTGGAGACACTGATGCGCATCGCGGTACGGCCCTGCCAGACCGTGCCGCCGCACCAGCATATGCCCTCCTCCTGCAGTCTTTCGATCACCGCTGCCGTGACCGCGGGCGAGCCGAAGCTGACCAGCACCTGGTTGAGCGCGACCTCGTTCAGCACCTCGAAACCGGCCGCTTGCAGGCCCTGTGCGAACACCCTGGCGTAGCCGCATGTGCGCTCCACCAGCCCCGCCACGCCCTGCCTGCCTAGATGCAGCAGCGCCGCCCAAATCTCCACCCCGCGAGCGCGCCGGGACGATTCCGGCGTGTAGTGGGATGGCTCCCGCTGTTCCGCGCCGTCTTGCGCCAGGTATGCGGCATTCAGCGACATGGCCGCGCGCAGCGCCGCGGCATCGCGCACCAGCACGATGCCGCTGTCATAAGGCACGTTGAGCCATTTATGACCATCGGTCGCCCAGGAGTCGGCTAGTGCGATTCCCTGTGTCCTGGTGTCGAACTTGTCGCTGGCCAGTGCCCAAAGGCCGAAGGCGCCGTCCACGTGTACCCAGGCGCCGGCCTGCCGGGCCATACGGCAGACCTCATCGGCCGGATCGAAGGCGCCGGTGTTCACATTGCCCGCCTGGATGCATACGATGGTGCGGTCGTCCAGCGCCGGCAATCGGCTGACCTGCATGCGCCCGTGGCGATCCGTGGGCACGACGGTGACCCGCTGGCGGCCCAGGCCCAGCAGCGCCAGGGCCTTGCCCACCGTGACGTGCGTCTCTTCACTGACGATGACGCGTATCTCCGGCGCGCCGTAGAGCCCCTGAGCTTCCACGTCCCAGCCCAGTCGCGACAACAGCGCATGGCGGGCCGCCGCCAGCGCGGCGAAATTCGCCATCGATGCGCCGGTAACGAATGCGCCACCAACATCCGCGGGCAGGCCGAACATCCGGGCCATCCATTGCAAGGACACGTCTTCCAGCGTCGCGGCGACCGGCGATGTGTGCCGAAAGCAGGCATTCTGGTCCCATGCGGTCGCGAGCCAGTTCGCCGCCACCGTGGCCGGCAGCGCGCCGCCGACCACCAGGCCGAAGAAGCGTCCGCCGGCGGTCGCGACCGTCGCGGGCGAGCCGCTTTCATCAAGTAGCCGCAGGACCTCGCGCGCATCGACACCCGTTTCGGGAAGCGGGTGCCTGAAGGCCTCCAGGCCTTGCAATGCCTCGGCCGATACGGCCACAGGCCGGTCGCGCACCGCCCCGACGTACGCAATCGCCCGCTGCGCGGCGTCGCGCAGCAAGGCTTCGACCTCGGCGTTCATAAGACGTGTCCTTGCTAGTTCGATTCGATGACGAATGCATTCAGCTCGGCCATCCGGCCATCGCGAAAGCGCCAGACGTCGGAGTAGCGGTTATTGACCAGCCGGCCGTCGCTGCCCCTGGAAACGATGGTGCCTAGCGCCACCACGTGGTCGCCTTCCGCGATCAGATGCGAAACGGTGAATTTGGGCGGCTCCGCGTACTCCTTCAGCATCGATTGCCGGACCGCCTCTTTGCCGTGCAAGCTCTCGCCCCCCACCGTCGTCCAGATTATGTCGTCGACGCAGAACGACAGGAATCCTTCGATGTCGCCGACGGTGATTGCTGCGTTGGCATTCTGCAGGACTGCTTTATTCTGCTGTGACATGGCCCTCTCCGTGGTTGTGATCGGCGCAAGGGACGCCGGTCGGTCGATGCTGGTCCAAGGTTAACCGGAGTCGGGACCGGCATCGTGCCGACCCGGCGCTCACGGTTTGTCGACCAGCGTCTCCCGGACAAAGTCGCGATAGGTGCGCAAGGGACGCCCAAGCAGCTTTTCCAGGCTCTGGACTGCTCCCGCGCCAGCGTGCATGCCGTGATGCTGGATGCGGTCCATCATCAGCCGCATGTCGTAGGCCAGCCAATCAGGCCCGTAGGCCGCCATCTGCTGTTCGAAGCCATCGACGTCATCGCCCCCGTATTGGACATCACGGTGCAAAGCCTCGCTCCACGCCTGCGCGGCGGTTTGCCCGGTCAGGGCCTCCGGCCCCACGACCTCCAATGTACGGGCCGGCAGCGCGACGGGCGCATGGTGCCGCGCCAGCAGCTCGGCCGCCGCCACATCGGCGATGTCGCGCACATCCACCATGCTCACGCCTGCCTTGCCGATCGGCATCGGATAGACGCCGTAGCTTTCAACGACGGACCTGATGCGCTCGTCGTTCTGCATGAAATAGGCCGGCCGCAGGACGGTGGCAGGCAGATTGAGCGTTTCGATCATCCGTTCGACCGTATGCTTGCCCGTGAAATGCGGCACATTGGTATAGAGATCGGCGTGGATGACCGACAGATACACGATGCGCTCGATGCCCGCATCCCTGGCCAGGTTCAAGGTGACCAGCGCCTGGGTGACCTCGTCGGCGGCCACCGCGTTCAGCACGAACAGGGTGCGCACGGAAGACAAGGCCGCACGCATTGCCTTGACACTGCTCATGTCGCCTACCACTTCCTGTGTACCCGGAGGCAGGGCGGCCTTCCCTGGCGTACGGACCAGCGCTTTCACCTCCACTCCGCTCGTGGCGAGACGCCGGACGATTTGTGAACCTACGGTGCCGGACGCACCAGTGACGAGAATGCTCATGATTGGCTCCATTTGGAAAGTCGATAGGGGGTAGTCGTCAGGTTGGCGACTTCCGTATCGCATAGGTCACACGATAGGCAGTTTCAGAATCAAAACAAAGACCATAAAATATAGACAGCCCGTATCAAAAACGAGACACACATGGATCTGAACGCCCTGGCGGATTTCCAATTGGTCGCCGCCCATGGCGGCTTCGGCCGGGCCAGCCGCGCCAGCGGCCGGTCCAAGGCCACGCTATCGCGGCGCGTCGGCGATCTCGAAGACTCGCTG
The DNA here is from genome assembly GCF_002119685.1 of Bordetella genomosp. 8. NCBI lineage: Bacteria > Pseudomonadati > Pseudomonadota > Betaproteobacteria > Burkholderiales > Alcaligenaceae > Bordetella > Bordetella genomosp. 8. The sequence goes on from NZ_CP021108.1 coordinate 3,652,646, forward strand.
GGTATCCGGCTCATCGAACGCGGCGCCCGCAGCCTGGAGCTGACCGAGGCCGGACAGATGCTGCTGGCCCGGACGGAAGGACCGATGCATGAAGTCGCGGAAGCGGCGGCCGCGGCGCGCGAAGGACTGGCAACGCCGCGCGGCCGGCTGCGCATCGCCGCGCCCATCCTGTTCTCGCAAGTGGCGCTGGGACGGCTCGCCGCCCGATTTGTCGCGCTATACCCCGACGTGCAGGTCGAAGCCGTCGCCGAAGACCGCTTCGTCGATCTGGTCGACGATCATTTCGACGTGGCCGTCCGCGCCAATCCCGGCAAGGACAGCACCCTGGTCGGACGCTGCTTCGCCAGAGACAGGCTGGTGCTGGCCGCCGCGCCATCCATCCGCAAGCCCAGGAGCCGCGGCGCGCCAGCCCTGCCCGTTCCGGCAGTCGTCATGACCAGCCACCGCGACGGAGAAGTATGGACGCTGCGCAACGGGCAGCTCAGCGTCGCGCCTCAACCGGTCTTGCGGCTGTCTTCCCTGCTGACGGTCCGCGATGCGATCGCCGCCGGCGCGGGCATCGCCATGCTGCCCGAATCCATCATTGGCGGCATGCTGGAAAGCGGCCAGCTGGTGTCATGGGGAATCACGGGCGACGACGTCGAGCTTTGGGCCTTGCACACGTCCCGGCGCCTGCAGAGCCCGAAAGTACGGGCCTTCGTCGACTTCATTTGCGAACAGTACCCGGATGGACGGTTCACGGTGCCAGGCTGACCGACGCACCCGCGCCCACGGTATCACCGGCCCTGGGCACGATCTCCGTTCAGCGTCATGACGGCGCTGGCGATGCTTGCCACGGTCTTGCCGTCGTCCCGCCGGATATCGCAGCGGTAATGGCTGATCGTCCTGCCCCGGTGCTCCGTCCAGGCCTCCGCCACCAGGCGAGCCTGCCATACCGGGCGAAGAAAGGTCGCCTTCAGATCGATGCTGGTGAAGCTCTCACCCGGATCCATCAGTGTCGAATGCGCCGTGCCGATGGCCGCGTCGGCCAGTTCGCACAGCAACCCTCCGTGGACGGTGCCCTGCTGATTGCCGTGGCGGGTGGCGTCCGCATCCAGTTCCAGGGTTGCCGTGGCTACGCCGATGGCGACGATACGCAGGCCCAGCAACCGCGAGATCGCGGTGGGATAGCGCATATGCGTCGTCGCGCCGTCCGGCAGCGTGCCGTCGAGCTGGCGTTGCAGGTATTCCAATACGGGCAGTTGTATGGCGGCTGTAGTCATGAAGGCGTGTTCCTCTTCCTACGCGCAGGCTAATCGCCTAAATTGGAACAATCAAAAAATTGTCCTAGATACATTGCATGCGCCCTTCCCCCCTCTCGCCCATCATCGAGAAACTGGCGGCCGACATCCGGAACGGCAGGCTGGCGCCAGGTGCGGCGCTGCCCACGCACCGGGAACTCGCCGCCCGCCATGGCGTGGCCATCGCCTCGGCCAGCAAGGTCTACGCGCGGCTCAAGGACATGGGCCTGGTCATAGGCGAAACGGGACGAGGCACCTTCGTGCGCGACCGGCCGCGGGAGCGGGACTGGGACCCAGGCGACGAAGCCCGGCTGAGCGCCGCCGCCACCGACCTGTCCTTCAATCACCCGACCTGGCCGGGCCAGGCCGACTTGTTGCGCGGCATGTTGCGCGAGCTGGCGGGCAGCGGCGACCTGGCCGCGCTGATGCACCAGCAACCGCCCGGGGGCCGGCGCCACGAGCGGCAGATCGTGGCCGACTTCCTGGCCAGGGAACGCGGCATCCGCGCGGACCCGCAATGCGTTTTCCTGGTCAACGGTGCGCAGCAGGGACTGGATATCGCCGTGCGCGCATTGCTGCGCGCGCATGACATGGTCGCCGTCGACGCCCTGACGTATCCCGGATTCAAGATGCTGGCCGAAGCGCACGAACTGGTGCTGAAGCCCGTCCCGGCGTCACCGCCGGGCGCGGCCGAGGGTCCGGACCCGCAGGCCCTGGACGCGCTGTGCCGCCGCCATCCCGTACGCGCGATCTACGCCATGCCGACACTGCACAATCCGCTGGGCTGGGTATTGACCGCGCGCCAGCGCGCACGGCTGGTGGAGATCGCCAGGCGGCACGACTGCCTGATCGTCGAGGACGCCGCCTACGCCTATCTCGCCGGCAACGCGCCGCCTTCGCTGGTGACGCTAGCCCCCGAGCGCACCGTCTACGTCTCCAGTCTGTCGAAAAGCCTGGCCAGCGGCCTGCGCTTCGGCTACGTGGTCGCGCCGCCATCGATGGCGATGCGCATCAAGGCGCAGATCCGTGCCAGCTACTGGAGCCTGCCCAGCCTGGTCACCGCCATGGCCACGCGATGGATGCAGGACGGGACGGTGAAGCGACTGGAATCCGAGCATCGCCATGGGGCACGGCTGCGCCAGGCCGTCGCTCGCAAGGTGTTCGCGGGCATGGACATGACCGCCCACCCCAACGCGCTGTTCGTATGGCTGCGCCTGCCACCCGACCTGCGCGCGGACCGCATCGTTATGGCGCTGGCCGAAAGGCAGATAGCGGTGTCAAAGGCGGAAGCCTACGCGACCACCCGCCACGCACCGCAGGCGCTGCGGCTGGGTCTGGGTTCCGTACCCTTGGACGAGTTGCAGGCCGTGCTCGCGCGGGTACGCGATGTCATCGATGCATACCCGATATAGTTCCGTGCGCCTCACACCATCGGCTGACTGCCCATGAGCACGAGGCTGCGCTTCAACCCCGTCGGCGGCTGCCCATAGGTCCTGAGGAAAGCACGGCGCATCCGGTCCCGGTCGGCGAAGCCGGTGTCGCGCGCCACCACGTCCATGGAATGCCGGCCGTCTTCCAGCATCGCCCTGGCAGCCTCCAGCCGCAGAAGCTCGACCGCCTTGGCCGGCGACTGGCCGGTTTCCTCGCGGAAGACGCGGCTGAACTGGCGTGGCGACAGGCTGGCTGCCTGTGCCAATTCTTCCACGTTGAGCGCGTTGCGGAGATTCTCCTTCGCATAGGTCAGGGCGCGTTTCACCCTGTCGGTACGAGGCTCCATCTGCAGCAGGGCCGAGAACTGCGATTGCCCACCCGGACGGCGGTGGTAAACCACCAGCTTGCGCGCGACCTGACGCGCCAGTTCCGCGCCATGGTCGTCCTCGATCAACGCGAGCGCCAGATCGATCGCCGCCGACATTCCAGCCGACGTCCAGATATTGCCATCCCGGATGAAGATACGGTCTTCGTCGACACGCACCTCGGGGAAACGTTCCTGCAGGCGTCGGGCATGCGCCCAATGCGTGGTGGCGGTGCGGCCATTCAGCAGCCCGGCCTCGGCCAGCACGAAAGCGCCCGTGCATACGCCGGCGATCCGCCGCGCCTCTACCGCGGCGCGGACCAGATAGGCCCTTACGCCAGGTGCGACGGGCCCGGGCTTCAACTCGCCCGCCACGATCAGTGTGTCGGGCATCACCCCGAAGGGCACCGACTCGATGCCCGCGCTCATGGTGGATCGAACGATGCCGCCGGCCTCGGAAAGTATGGTCAGCCGATAACCGTCGTCGCCGAGTTCGCCATTGGCGAGTTCGAAGGCGGCGATCGCGGACAAACCCATGAGCTGGAAGCCGTCCTCCAGGATCAACCCTATCTGGCGCATGCGTGTCTCGATATGCTGGATATGTGCCTCCAGGATACTGCAAAGCAGGCAGTAAAAGCCGGATTTCTGGAACGCCACACATATTCATGTCCTTAATTGCCGTTTCAATGACATTTGAGCCGACCTGAAACTACGGCAAAGTGACGACATGCGCGGTGCCTGAACCGTTCGGCGCCTATCTACTCCGCTAAAGGACATCCACATGAAGCTCAGCGACAACACCATCCTGATCACCGGCGGTACGTCCGGCATCGGCCGCGGCCTGGCGCAAGCGTTCCATGCCCTGGGCAATAAAGTCGTCATCGCCGGGCGCCGCCAGGCGCTGCTCGACGAGATAACGGCCGCCCATCCCGGCATGGAGGGCGTGCAGCTCGACATCGCCGATGCCGACGATATCGAACGCGTCGCCCGGACACTCATCGCCCGGTATGCAGGGCTCAACGTCCTGATCAACAACGCGGGCATCATGCCCTTCGACAACGCCGCCGCCGCGGTCGACGACACCACCTCGCGCCGCATCCTGGACACCAACCTGCTCGGTCCTATCCGCCTGACGTCGGCGCTGATCGAACACCTGAAAGCGCAGCCTCGCGCCACCATCATCCACAACACGTCGGTGTTGGCCTATGTGCCCATTGCGACGAACGCCGTCTACTCCGCGTCGAAGGCGGCACTGCACTCCTACGCGCTGTCGCAGCGCTTCATGCTGCGCGACACCAGCGTAACGGTGCAGGAAATCGCGCCGCCCTGGGTCGACACCGACCTGATCAAAAAGAGCGGGGACCCGCGCGCCATGCCGCTGGATGCCTTCATCGCCGAAACCATGAAGGGGCTGGCGACCGACGCGCCCGAAGTCTTCGTGGAAGGCATCAGGGCCTTGCGAGACAACCCGGGATCAGGCGAACACGCCTTCGTGCATGCGTTCAACCAGAGCATCGTCGACAACCCGATTCCGGTCTGACCGAAACGCTACGCCGGCGCTGGGCAAATATCGGCCAGCGCCGTGCAACACAGGAAGTTGCCATGTCCTCTCAATCCTGCACCGCGGATGTCGCTTGCAGCGCGGCGCGTCCGCAAGCCGCGCCGGATGCCACCCTGGTACCGGCGGCATTCCTCGCGCTGGGCACCTTCGCCATAGGCACCGAAGGCTTCATGATCGCGCCGCTGCTGTCGACGATGGCCGCCGACTTCCACATGACGGTGCCGCACGTCGCGCTGCTGGTGGTGGTATTCACGCTGACCATGGCCTTGAGCTCGCCGATATCCACGGTGCTGACGGGCCGGTTCAGGCGCCGTGGCACGCTGCTGCTCGCCATGTCGCTGTTTGCCGTGGGAAATCTGCTCGCGGCGTGGTCGTCCAGCTTCGGGATGCTGATGGCCGCGCGCGTCATGATGGCAGTGGCGTCCGGCCTGTACGTTCCCAATGCCAACGCACTCGCCGGCGTCATCGTGGCGCCAGCCAAACGCGGCAGCGCGCTCGCCATCGTGAGCGGCGGCATGACGTTGGCGATCGCGCTCGGACTGCCCTTGGGTGGCGTCGTGGGACATGTCTTCGGCTGGCGCGCCACCTTCCTCGCGGTCGGCGCCATGAGCCTGGCGGCCATCGTCGGGATCATGGCCGGCATCGCCAGGGATGCCGGCGCGGGCATCCCCGTCGCAACCCTGTCCCAGCGTGTCGCCGTCATCCGGCAACCCGCGATCCTGCGGCTGCTGTCGGTCAGCCTTTTCTGGTCCATCGGCGCCTATGCCGTCTACCCCTACATCGCGCCTTATCTGGCCAGCGTCCTGAATTATGGCGCGACGGGGATCAACGCCACGGTCTCGATGTGGGGGCTGGCCGCGGCACTGGGCGTGACGACAGGCGGAGCGTTGAACGACAGGCTCGGCTCCGATCGCGTGGTGCGGCTGTCCCTGATCGTGTTGGGCCTTTCGTTCTGGGCGTTGGCATTGGCCACAGGATTGCCTCCCAGCGTCGCCGCGATTCCGGTCCTGCTCGGCGTCGCGTCATGGGGATTCAGCGTCTGGGCTTTCTTTCCGGCCCAGATGGCGCGCCTCATTGCCGCCGGCGGCCCTGCCCAGGCATCGCTTGCCCTCGCCTTGAACACGTCGACCATGTACCTGGGATTTTCCATCGGCAGCGCCATGGGGGCCGGCATACTGGGCGCCGGCGCCATCTGGGGCATAGGCCTGCTGGCCGGCGCCGCGGAAGGCATCGCGCTGCTGCTCGATCGCCGCGTCCGCTCCTGATGCGGCGGCTCGCGCCCGGCGGTGCCCTGCGCCGCCCGTGTTTGCATTACAGTGAGGCCTGACCACGCGCCGACGCCGCCGCGCTCGAGTACCCCGTACTCGGCGGAAGGCTGGGTCGGTCGCCACTCTTACCCCTGCCTCAAATGCCCACGATAGATTTCGAACTCGCGCCCGGCCTCCCCTTTATCGAAGTGAACCACCTGCTCAAGGTAACAGGGGTCTGCGATAGCGGCGGCGCGGGCAAGCAACTGGTCGCGGACGGCAGGGTCAGCGTGGACGGTGTGCTGGAAACGCGCAAAACCGCCAAGATCCGCGCCGGGCAAACCGTCACTTGCGGCGACGTCCGCATCGTCGTCGGCCAGGCCCCCGAAGCATGAGGTTCAAACCCTCCAGGAATTCGATTTTCGGCGTGCTGCTGCGCTCTCCGTGGTGGATGAGCGCGGGGATCGCCGCCGCATTGCTCGTCGGCGCCGTCGCGGCCCTGCCGCGCGAGTACTGGGCGATCGGCGTATTCGCCTCCATTCCCTTCGTGGTGATTGCTTTCCTTGCCGGCTGGCGGCAGTTGCGCACGCCGTCCGATAGCCGCGTGGAAGCCATCGCGGCGGCGGCCGCGGCCATGTCCTGGCCCGCCTTCGCCGCCGCCATACGTTCCGGCCTGGAACGTGACGGCTGCCAGGTGGAAACCTATCCTGGCGCCGGCGCCGACTTCGTCCTGAGCAAAGGCGACCACATCGCCGTGCTCAGCGCGCAGCGCTGGAAAGCCGCCCGTACGGGTGTCGAACCTGTCCGGGCCCTGCAAGCGGCCCGCGAACGCCGGCAAGCGCGCGAAGCCATCTACGTCGCGCTAGGGGAAGTTTCACCGTCGGCCCGGGAATATGCCGCGACGCATGGCGTCTCCTTCATGACCGCGCCCGAGCTCGCCAAACTGCTGCGGCACGCGGCGATCTGAAGCCGGACCATCATTCTCCGCGTTCGAGCAGATTGCGCAGCTTCCGTCCGCTGTTGTAGCAATGCGCGCTGGCAAGCGCGCCCGCCTCGGTCGCCATGCCCTGCAGGATGGACTCCACGATGTTCCAGTGTGCCTCGCACACGGAATCGAAAGCCATGTGATGCATCCCCGTCGTGGCGGCGATGTACAGACGGATCTGGTGCGTCACGGGTGCGTAGTGCTGCGCCAGCCGGCTATGCCCGGCCAGATCGACGACAAGCTTGTGCAACGCCAGGTCCGCGTCGATCAATGCGGCGTGATCGGCCTGACTGGCGGCGGCGACCAAGCGATCGTACGCGCCTTGCAGCCGCTCGCGCCCGTGGTCGTCGATGCGCTCGGCGGCCAGTCGCGCCGCCAGCCCCTCGAAGTTGGCGCGCAAGGTGGAAATCTCCCAGGCATCCTGGACGCTCAGGCTGATGACGCGCCATCCCACATAGGGCTGCTGGATCACCAGGCCCTCGGTGACGAGCTTGTGCAGTGCCGCGCGTATCGGGCCGCGTGACAGCGTCATCTGCTCCGCCAACCGGGTTTCCGTCAATCGGCTGCCGGGCGCGATCGCGCCAGTCAGGATGGCTTGCCGCAGGGTGTCGGCAGCGGCCTGGTCGAGGCTGCGTTTGCCCGTTGCGGCGAGTGTGGTTTCTGCTTCCTGCACAGCGATTCATCTCCAGACGCCCGGCCCGGTCCCGGGCCGGCCGACGCCATTATTGCTTGACAAGCCCGGTAGCGGCGCCTACAGTCGCCGCAGACCCAGATTGTTAACAATATACCGCAGTTGCCGCACCGCGTCCTTCAAATGCACCACGATAGCGCGCTGAAAAAGCGCCATTTCTGTGCAGTGGGCAGGTAAGCTATCCCCAGAGCCGTGGCATTGTTAACAATCAGAGTAATTCTTGAGCATAACGACCCACAGGAGAAGCCGATGTCCAACGACCCGGTCGTGCTGTATGAAGTCGAGCAAGGTGTCTGCACCGTCACCCTCAATCGCCCGCGGGTACTGAACGCCATCAACCGCGAGATGAAATCGGAATTCGTCGCCGCGCTGGCGAAGGCGGAGGCCGATGCCGACACGGTGGTGGTCGTGGTCAGGGGCGCCGGCCGCGCATTCTGCGCCGGCGTGGACCTCAAGGACGCCGCGGTGAATCCATGGGACCACACGGTCGCGGGTTGGCGCTGGCACCTGACAGGCTGCCTGGAAATGTGCACGCAGATGTGGAACCTGAAAAAGCCCGTGATCGCGGCGGTGAATGGACACGCGCTGGGATCCGGCTGCGACCTCGCGCTGGCCGCCGACCTGACGATCGCGGCCGATACGGCGACCTTCGGCGAACCGGAAATACGCGGCATATCCGGTCCGCCCGGGCTCTTCATGCCCTGGGTAGCGGGAATGAAGCGCGCGAAGGAACTGCTCTTCTTCGGCGACACCATCGACGCCAACCATGCTGAACGGATCGGCATCGTCACCCGGGTCTGGCCCGCCCAGGATTTCGATGAAGGCGTCCGGCAATATGCGCGGCGCCTGGCGAAAGTGCCCGCCGTCGCGCTGGCGCTGAACAAGCGCACGATCAACAAGACATTCGAAATCATGGGGCTGCGCAACGCTCTCGATTTCAACACCGAGGTCATGATCTCGACCAATATGTCCAAGCCGGCGGGCGACCGCGAGGCTCGCCAGCGACAGATCGCCGAAGGTGGCCTGAAGGCGATGCTGCAGAAGCGGGACGCCGGCCATGAATGACAGGGCGACCGCCCCCCCGATCGTCGACCTGTCTCCGCTGCTTACGCCAGCGTCCATCGCCATCATCGGAGCATCCACCGACCCGAACAAGATCGGCGCCAAGCCGCTCAAGTTCCTCAGGAAATATGGTTATCGCGGCGCGATCCATCCGGTCAATCCCAGAGGCGGCGTCGTCGATGGCCTGACCTGCCACACATCGGTCGCCGAGATCGACGGCCCCGTCGATTGCGCCATCGTCGTGACGACGGCCGCGCACGTTCTTCCGGCGCTGCGCGACTGCGCATCGAAAGGCGTCCGCGCCGCCGTGGTGATCAGCGCCGGCTTCGCCGAAACAGGCGCGCAAGGCATGGCCGCCCAGGCCGAGATGCGTGAAATCGCCGCCGCCGGCCTCAGGATCCTGGGTCCGAACAACCAGGGCACGGTCAACCTCGGTACGGCCACCGTGGTCGGCTTCAACCCCCTGCTGGAGGCCCTCGATGGCTTCCGCAGCGGAACCATCGGCCTGGTCAGCCAGAGCTCGGGGGTCGGTTTCGGCCTGATGGGCCTGGGCCTGGAGCGCGGCATGGGTTTCGCTCATCTGCTGACCACCGGTAATGAGGCCGACCTGACCTTCGCCGACTGCGGGCTCGCCCTGCTCGAACGCGAGGAAGTGCGGGTCATTGCCGGCGCGATCGAAGGCATACGGGATCCGGCGACGCTGCGGCGCCTGGCGCGTCGATCCCATGAGTTGCGCAAGCCGGTCGTGATCCTGAAGGGTGCGACCAGCAAGGCGGGCATGCGGGCGGCGGCATCGCATACGGGCGCCCTGGCCGGGCATGGCGCGGTGTTTTCCGCGTTCTGCCGCCAGGAAGGCCTGATCGAAGCGGACAGCGTCGACGCGCTGCTGGACTACGCGCAGGCTTTCGCATCGCCACGCAGCCGGAAGATCGGTACGCGGACGGTGGCGATCACCGGCACCGGCGGGACCGCCGTGCTGATGGCCGACGCGTTGGAACGCGAGCAGTTCGACCTGCCCTCCCCAGGCGCCGCGGCGCTCGAGAAGCTGCGCGCCACCCTACCCGACATCGCCAGCCTTGCCAACCCGATCGACATGACGACGGCGAACCTGGGCAACCGCGCCCTGTTCACCGATACCGCGCATATCGTCGGCGCCGAGGGCAGCTACGACACCCTGATCGCCGTGGTCGGACCCGCCGTGGCCCAGAGCGGAGTGGACTACGCGCGCCAGATCGTGGCCTCGGCAAACTACCTGCCATCCACCGTCGTGACATGGACGGCGCCCGACGGACCGGGCCAGGACCTGCTACGCGAGAGCGGCATACTGGTGATTCCCTCCCCCCAGCGCCTGGCCGCGGCCATGAGCGCGCTGCGCCGCTTCAATGAATACGGCGCGCACCGTTCGGCGGCGGCAGCGGCACTGCCTGACGCCAGCACCGAGCGACGGCGCAAGGCACGCGATTTCCTGTCGCAGGTCGCCACCAGGCAGTTGGCGGAACATCAGGCCCGGACGCTATGCGCCATCTGGGACCTGCCATTTCCACGGCAGACGCTGGCGCACGACATCGATACGGCTGAAGCCGCCGCCCGCGAGATCGGTTTTCCGGTCGCACTGAAACTGCAATCGGCACAGATCGGCCACAAGACCGAGATCGGCGGCGTCGTGTTGAACCTGAAGGATGCGGACAGCGTCAGGGCGGCGGCCGAACGGCTGCTGAATACGGCGGGCCTTGCCGACGACGTGAAGGTCGACGGCGTGCTGGTCCAGGAATTGGTAAGCGGCGCGGGCGAAGTCATCGTCGGCGGAGTCAAGGATCCCGAACTCGGCATGGCCATCATGGCCGGGCCGGGAGGAACGCTGGCCGAGGTCATGCAGGACGTCTCGTTCCGCCTGGCGCCTTTCGACGCGCGGGAAGCCGAATGTCTCTGCAATGAAACGCGCCTGGCCGCGCTCGTGCATGGCGTACGCGGCCGGCCGGCGTGGGACTCGCCGGCGCTTTATCGAACCATCGAACGTATCGCCCTCATGGCATCGGAACTGGAGGATCTGGTGGATGAAATCGACTTCAACCCCTTGATCGTCCGTCGCGACGGCGAAGGCGTGGTGATCGTCGATGCACTCGTTGTGAAGATCTGATCATTGCTGGACCTACCTTTCGGGACTCATGATGACTATCAACCGACGCACCTTCGTAATGGGCATCCCCGCCCTCGCCATGGCCGGGCCGGCGCTATCGCTGGCCCAGGGCTCGTTTCCGGACCGGCCGATCCGGCTCATCGTTCCCTTCGTCGCCGGCGGAGGCGCGTCGGTCATCGCGCGGCTGATCTCCACGGTCGTCGCCCAGGACATGAATGCAAACATCATCGTCGAGAATCGGCCCGGCGCGGGCGGCAACGTCGCCACGGAATACGTGGCGCGCTCCGCGCCCGACGGATACACGATCCTCAACGGCACGCTGGGCACCCAGGCGATCAATCCCAATCTCTACAAGAACGTCAACTTCGACCCGATCAAGGATTTCAGCCCGATCTCCCGCGTCACCACCACGCCCAACGTCCTGGTCGTCAATCCCAACGTCCCGGCTCACACCCTGCAGGAACTGCTGGCCCTGGCGAAGCAGATGCCCGGCAAACTCAACTACGGATCGGGCGGCAGCGGCACGACGACCCACCTGTCCGGCGAGATGCTGCGCACGATGACCGGCATCAATATCGTGCACGTGCCGTATCGCGGCGACGGACCGGCCATCGTCGACCTGCTGGCCAACCGCGTGCAGATGATGTTCGGGAACCTGAACGGCATGACGCCCCTGATCCAGACCCAGCAGGTGCGGCCGCTGGCGATCACCAGCCTGCAACGATGGCCCACGCAGCCCGACATTCCGACCTTCGACGAACAGGGCGTCAAGGGTTACGAAATCAGCGGCTGGACGGGATGGCTGGCGCCGGCCGGCACGCCCCAGCCCGTCATCGACAAATTGAACAAGGCTTTGCGGCAGGCATTGGACAACCCTTCGCTGCAAGCGCAATTGAAGCAATTGGGCCTGCTCACCATCGGGGATACGCCCGAACAATTCAAGCAGGTCGAGATCGCCGATCTGGCCAAGTGGAAGAAGGTGGTCGCCGACTCCGGCGCGTCCGTCGACTGAAAAGCAGGCTCAACACCGACAACGAGCGTCCATGACGCAACGACAAGGGAAAGAAATGGCATTGGAAACCGGCATGACCCACACCCTCACCGTCAAGGTCGACACCGCCCTGAGCGCCGAGGAATACGGCAACGAAGGCTTCGCGGTCCTGGCGACGCCCGCGCTGGTGGGATTGATGGAAAGATGCGCGATCGAGTCCCTGGCGCCGTCGCTGCAGCCGGGCCAGGGATCCGTGGGTATCCACATCGGCATCGACCACCTGGCGGCCACGCCGCTGGGCTTCACCGCCACGGTCACCTGCACGCTGACCGCGATCGAAGACCGCATTCTGCACTTCGCGATCGAAGCCTCCGACGGCATGGACCTGATCGCTCGCGCGACCCACCGGCGGGCGATCGTCGACATGGCCAAGTTCCAGGCCCGCCTGGGCGCCAAGGCGGCGAAGGCATCCTGACGCCGCGCGGCACTCCGGCGACGATCGACGATCATCGCGGGTGCCGGCCATCGCGCCTAGAAGTGCACCCGCCCCAGTGATGCGCCGCCATCCACGTGCAGGGTCTGCCCCGTCATGAAACCCGCATCGTCCGACAGCAGGAACGCGATGGTGCCGGCGATTTCGTCCGGATTGCCGAACCGGCCCATGGGCACGCCCGCCAGATAGCGGCGTAGGCCGTGCGCTGGGGCATGCCCAGGATGGTCAGGCTCGAGATATTGACGATACGGCCCCAGCGTCGCTCCCGCATGCCGGGCAATGCGGCCTGCGCCGTCAATACCGCGGGATGCAGATTCACGCGGAAGACATCGGCCATTGCGCCCAGATCGACATCGGCCAACAAGGCTGGACGGACCAGGCCGACGTTGTTCACCACGCCATCCAGCACGTAGCGTTGCGAGAGGTCGGACAGGACATTCCGGGTCGCATCGTCGTCGCTGAGATCCACGGCGACGAATGTGCCCGGGAAATCCGGCGGCGCGCTGCGGGCCAGCCCGATCACGTGATGTCCGCCTGCGACAAGGCGACGCGTAAGCGCCAGGCCGATGCCCCTGGTGGCGCCGGTGATAAGGAAAGTACGGGACATGCGTGCTCCTTTGCCGCCCCATGGCGGCGATGCGCGTGCGGATCAGACCGTGTGGCCGGCGGCCTTGCGTATGGCCGGCAGCATTTCCGACGGGTCGGGCCGGCGGGTGTAGTCCGGATTCACCTCGGCATAAACGATCGTGCCGTCCGGAGCGATCACGTACCGCGCCGGCATGGGGAGCGTCCAGCTCGGATCGCCATTGAACGCGGGAAGATCGTTCTTCAGGGACTTGTAGAGCTCCACCAGGTAATCCTGCAATTCGAAGCGCAGGCCGAAGGACGCCGCGACGTCGTTATGCGCATCCGACAGAATCGGAAAGGACAGCGCGTTCTGGCGCACCGACTTGCGGCTGTTCGCCGCCACCTGCGGCGAGATCGCAACCAGGCTGGCGCCGGCCGCTTCGATCTCGGGCAGGGTGGCTTGCAGGGCCTGGAGCTCCATATTGCAGTAGGGGCACCACACCCCGCGGTAAAAGGTCACGACCAAGGGAGCTTTTGCCAGCAGCTCGGCCGAAGACACGGGATGGCCATTCGGATCGATCAGCGTGAAGCCAGGCGCGCGGTCGCCGGCCTTGAGCGCCCGCCGGGCAGCGCCGGAGGCGATAAGTTCGGCCGTGGCGCGATGCATGGTCTCGATGACGGCGGGCGGTACGTTGTAAGGCGGCTTGCCAGCCTGGAAGTCCGCCTTGAAGGCGTCGAGCTTGTCCTGGAGCGACATGGAAAAATCCTTTGCAGAAAAAGTGGGAGAAAAGTCCGGGATCGGCGTTTGGCGTTCGGCGCTGCCGGCGACTCCGGCAGCGCGGCCACGTCAGGCGGACGGATTGAAGGAGCGCGCGACTTCCGCGGCGCTGATGCCTTCAAGGGCCAGTCCGTAGCCGGCGCCTTCGTCGACGATCCGGCGCAACTTCTGGGTCAGCGCGATACGGGTGTAGCGGCTGGTCAGTGGCGGCAGCTTCGCCAATTCCGCCGCGATCTCACGCGCACGCGCCAGCAGGCGGTCGGCCGGAACGACTTCGTTCACCGCGCCCCACTCCTGGGCGGTACGGGCGTCCAGGCGCTGGCGCGTCAGGATGAAGTAGCGGCCGCGCACGCTGCCGATCACTTCGGGCCATAGCAGGTTCACGCCGTCGCCGGGCACGATGCCGAAGTCGAAATGCGGCTTGTCCTGGAACACGGTCTCGGGCGTGGCGAGGACGATATCGGCGAGCAAGGCATATTCCGAATGCAGCAGCACCGGACCGTTCAACGCGGCGATCACGGGCACCTCGATGTCGAGGATATTCATCAGGACCTTCTTGCCCTCGCGGTAGATCTTGTCGTAGCCGCGCGGCGTAAAGAAATCGAACCCTTCCGGGCTGATCTCGTCCATGAAGGCGTCGCCGGTGCCGGTCAGGATCACCACGCGGTTCTCCGGATCGCTGCCGACGTCATGGAACAGGTCGACGAACTGTTCATGCGTGTGGCCGTTGAAGACGAGTTTGCCGCCGTTGGTATGGAGGGCTATCTCCAGCACGCCTTCCGGCGAGCGCGCCAGGCGGGCATTGGGGTAGGCATCGCGGTAACGGTCGAAGCGGGACATGGTTGTTTCCTTTCCGAGAGGGTGGTCTGGCCTGGCGCGCCTCCTCGGCACGTCGATGGCATGGCAAGATTCTGGCTATCCTTTACTTGGAATGGCAGATATCATTCGTCGATATCATTTATTCCGGGTGGGAATAACCATGGATCGTCTTACCGCGATGACCCACTTCGTCCGCGTCATGGAAACGGGCTCGTTCTCCGGCGCCGCACGCGTCCTGGACATCGGGCAGCCCGCGGTGTCCAAGACGGTCGCGCAACTGGAGCAGCGGCTGGGGGTCAAGCTGCTGCTGCGCTCCACCCACGGGCTGACGCCCACCGAAGCCGGGCTGCGGTTCTACGAGCGCGCGCGGCTGGCCCTGCAAGAGGCGGATGAAGCCGAACTTGCCGCGCGGGGTGCCGGCGCCGGCCTGTCCGGCCGTCTGCGCATCTCGGCCGCGCCAACATTCGCGCGGCTCCACGTGCTGCCCCACCTGCCCCGCTTCCTCGACGCGCACCCCGGACTCGATATCGACGTGGTGCTGGACGATCGGACCATCGACCTCATCGCCGAAGGCATCGATGTCTCGCTGCGCATGGGCGTGCTGGCCGATTCCGCCATCGTGGCGCGCAAGCTCGCATCATCGCGTCGCTCGGTGCTGGCGACCGCGGAATATCTGTCCCGCGCGGGCACGCCCCGTGTGCCCGCCGATCTGGCAGATCACCAGACCCTCGTGTTCAGCCAACTGAGCAATGTCTGGAATTTCAGCCGCGATGGCGCCGAAGTCTCCGTGCTGGTGCAAGGCCGGGCGCGCTTCAATGCCGCTGAAGGCATACGCACGGCCGTACTCGCGCACATGGGTCTCACCATCGTGTCGGACTGGATGTTCGCGCCCGAGCTTGCCGACGGGAGCGTCCTGCGGCTGCTGCAAGAATGGTCCCTGCCCGACATCGACCTTTGGGCCGTATTTCCCACCGGCCGCCTGGCCACGGCCAAGGCCCGTGCGTTTTCCGACTTCGTGGCATCGGTGATGCAGACACCGGCGCCCGCTACGGCTGCCCGCGAATCGCAAGCGGGTTGACGGCGTGCCCGCGCGCCGTTAACGTTCGATCCGCAGCCATCTCCATGGCATTGCCGCAGGCGTTATCGTCATCCAACGCGCCCGATACCGAGTGGGCCTCAGCAGAGGGATCTCGGAAGCACAGGCGCACGGCAATGCCCTCTATCCTCCATCCGTTCGATCGCTCTCGCCTATCCTGCCGCCCCGCGGTGGAGCGGCGCCACGCCCCGCTTGGATGCGGTTCGGCGTCGTTCGGGTGCGGCGTCATGACGGTCGCCGTCGCCTTTTCGCCCACACCCTGATGGAAAGGCAACACCATGAAGATGACCGGCAACACCATCCTGATAACCGGCGGCACCAGCGGTATCGGCCGCGCACTGGCCGAGGCGTTTCATGACCGCGGTAACCGCGTAATCGTCACCGGGCGTCGACGCGCCTTGCTCGACGAGATCGCCGCCAGCCGTCCCGGTATCGTCGGCCTGCCGCTGGATCTGTCCGACCCAACCGCCCTGCCCGGCCTTGCCGAACATGTCCGCGCGCGCTATCCGGACTTGAACGTGCTGATCGCCAATGCGGGCATATCGCGGCCCGAGGACATCGCCTCGGATGCCTGGAATGCCACCGACGCCGAAGCGATCGTCGACACCAACATCCTGGGCGTGCTGCGCGTCACCGCGGCCTTCCTGCCCCTGCTAAGGCGGCAGCCGCACGCGGCCATCATGGCGACCAGTTCGGCGCTGGCCTTCGTGCCACTGGCCAGCTTCCCGACGTATTGCGCCAGCAAGGCCTTCCTGCACTCGTGGTTGACCTCGCTGCGCCACCAGCTGCGCAACACGCCGGTGGAAGTACTGGAGCTTTCGCCGCCCTACGTGCAAACGGAGCTGACTGGCGCGGGCCAGGCCAGCGATCCGCGCGCCATGCCGATAGGCGACTACATTGCGCAGGTGATGCGCATGCTCGAGCGCGCGGATCATCCTCGCGGCGAGCTCCTGCTCGAACGCGATCTCGCCAGGCGCTGGGCCGAACGGGATGCCACGTACGATGCGATCTACGGCGCAATGAACCCGGACTGACGGCGTCCCGCCGGCGGCGTGCCGGCACGGCCTGGAAGCAAAGCGTCCAGGCCGCCTTCGCCACAAGTCTTACGGCGTTGCCCGACGCGTGAAGGCCAGCTTCCAGGCGACGACCAGGGCGGACGCGGCGGCGCCCTGCGCACGGCTTCCACCCCGAAGCCGGGAAACGCAAGCGAATAGCCCAAACCCGTCAGCGCCGTTCCAAGATAGGCGGTCGACGCCGTATCGGCGGCCCAGATCAGCAGCTGGCCGAGCGCTTCTATGGCAACGCTTGCCAATGCCACCCTGGCGCCTCCGAGCTTGTCGGGCAAATGGCCGAAGAAAACGCGTGCAAGAATGAAGGCCAGGCCGAAAGCCGTGAATGCCAGCGACGCATTCCCCCAGTCCCTGGCGACGAACAGCAAGGCGATGAAGGCCGTGATCAGGCCGAAGCCCACGCTGGCCAGGGCCAATCCCATGCCGGGCCAGAACACGGCGCCCAGCACCTTGTAGAACGGCGTACGTCGGGTGGCCGACGGCGCCACGGCGCGAACCCGCGCCACGGCGGCCAGCGCCAGCAGCGGAATCACGATGACCGCGACAGCCACGCCTATGAATCCCCATTGCTCGTTCACGGCGACGCCTAGCGGTGCGCCCAAGGCATAGGCGCCATAAATCGCGATGCCTATCCAGACGATGACCTTGCCCGCGTTGCCGGGACCGACCAGCCCCAGCGCCCAGCCCAATGAACCGGTGGCGATCAGGCTCTCGCCCAGGGCCAGCAGGACGCGGCCGCAGGCAACGACCCACACCGATGCGATGGGCTCCGCGACAAAGGCCAGCGAAGCCACATAAACCAGGCCCGATGCCGCGGAAAACAGGCAGCCCGCGACAACGGCGCGGTACCGCCTGCGCCGTGCCTGGCGATAAGAGAGCGCTCCTGGTTCATGCGATTCAGTCCAGGCGCATGGACAATTCCACATCCTCGCCGAAAGGCAGGGACAGGTACCCGCTCCCCGGGGCGCGCACGCGCGCCAGGTAATCGGGGCTGTAGTCCGCGTTATCGGCCACGATAAGCGCGCCCGGTCGCAGCCTTGCCTCGACCAGATCGAGGATGTCGCCATAAAGCGACTTGGCTCCGTCCAGCAGCAGCAGGTCGATGCTGTCGGGCAGATCCGTGGCCAAGGTCTTCAGGGCGTCGCCTTCACGGATTTCCACCAGGTCCGCCAGGCCCGCCTCCACCAGATGCTGCCTTGCGCGAATCACCTTGGACGGTTCGAACTCGCTGCTTATCACGCGGCCACCGCCGTTATCGCGCACGGCCGCAGCCAGGTGGATGGTCGAAATGCCGAACGACGTGCCGAATTCGATGACGCTGCGCGCACGGGCGCTGCGCGCCAGCATGTAGAGCAGCCTGCCGGTCTCGCGCGACACGGGCAGCCAGAAATCCTTCAGCTGTCCATAGAAGGCCAGATATTCCGTCTTGCTGCGCATCATGCGGCCGAGTTCTTCGCGGGAAATCCCGTCCAAGGCAGGGCTGGCCGCTTCGTCGGCCTGCTTGAAAAGGCGGTCCAGCAGCGCCGCCAGGGGGCTATCGGTCAATGTTGACGTCATGACAGTTTCCAATGGTGTTTACGGGTTCAGTACGCCGCTGTATCGCGGCGGGGAGGTAAACGCGACGGCTTCGTCGCATTCATCGAAAGCATACGATCAAATAGTCGCATTCACCATTCGCATTGGAGTTCGCATTTTTCCGGCACTGCCGTGCCCTCGACAGGGCCCACGCAAAAATTGACGCCCTGGATAAAGATGCGAATAATTGATCGCATACATACCGGACCTTCATTCTCACGCCACCATGACCAGCCGCCGTCCGCAGATCGCTTCCCGCAAGCAGCCCCAGCAAGCCCGTTCGACCGAATTGGTCGCGGCGATCCTTCAAGCCGCGACCCAGGTGCTGGCAAAGGAAGGCGCTGCCCGCTTCACGACCGCCCGCGTGGCTGAGAAAGCCGGCGTCAGCGTGGGCTCCCTATATCAATACTTCCCCAACAAGGCGGCGATCCTTTTTCGCCTGCAGGTCGACGAATGGCAGCAGACCACGCAGTTGCTGTGCGGCATCCTGGAGGATGCCGGAAAATCGCCCCTCGAACGGCTACGTGTACTGGTCCACGCCTTCATCCGTTCGGAATGTGAGGAAGCGGACATGCGGGTTGCCCTCAATGACGCCGCCCCGCTCTATCGCGACGCGCCCGAGGCAAGGGCCGCCAAGGCGGCGGGAGAAAAAACCTTCCAGGCTTTCATGCGCGAGGCGCTGCCCAGGGCAACAAGAAAAACACGCACCTTGGCCGGCGACCTGATCACCACGACGCTCACTACCGTGGGGAAAGAGTTCTCGGAGACGCCGCGCACCCCGGCGGAGATCAAGACCTATGCCGACGCAATGGCCGACATGATGTGTGCCTACCTGAACGACCTCGAACAAAAGGCTGCCGTCGACCGCGACCGAAAGAAACAGTAGACGGGTCGCGGGCGCGGCCGGTCTCAGCGATGCAGGGCCAATCCCTTCGTGGCCTTATCCACGGCCTTCCTGGGTCCTCGTATCGCCAGGCCCACCAGGTCCGGATTGGCCGGATCCTCGGCAAGGAACGCCTGGCGATTGGCCTCGTCGTGCCCCGTTGCGAACATCGCGAACACATAGGGCAGCATCGTCACCTGCCGCTCCAATCCCACACGGTGCGCCGCTCGCAGGCCCGCGAGATCCGCCTCGAAAACCAGCATGGGCTGGCCCAGCATGTTTCCGTAGCGATAGCCGTTCGCATCGATATAGGCTTCGCCCATGGCATCCGGCGCCGCCGACGCGATGCCGGTGGCCAGAAACGCCACCACGTTCAGTCTTTGCCATATCGCCAGGTCATTGCGGACAATGAGGGCTACCTTGGTATCGAACACTCGGGACTCCAATCATGCGGGACCAGACAGGCATGATCGGCGGCGGCAGACACTCAGTCTAGAACGTTTGTGCACTGTCGCTGGTATGCCGCGGGCGTCAGCCGATAGGCGCGGCGGAACCAGCGGCCCAGATGGCTTTGATCGGCAAAACCGACATCCATGGCCACCTGCGCCGGCGCCAGGCCTAGCGCGAGCAAGGCCCGTGCTCTGCGCAACCTGAGCCGCACCAGGTAGGCGTGGGGCGACAAGCCGAAGGCCAGCCTGAACTGGCGAGTCAAACGAAATCGGTCCGTCCCGGCGTGGGCGGCCAGTTCGTCCAGACCGATATCCCGCCCCATCTGGTCGTGGAGGTAATCCCTGGCGCGGTCCATTCCGGCCGTCGAGCCGCCCCGCGCCGGCGTCGTCCGCGTGGACCACTGCCCGCACAGGAGACTCATCATGCGGTCCAGGCCCTGGTCGCGCGCCAGCCGCCCTTCTCCGTGATGCACGGCGACAAAGGCCTGCTGTATCGCGGCGCTCAACGCCGTGTCATCCGCCAGCGTGCTGCGAAAAGCAGGTTGGATCGCGGAAAGCTTCAGCCCGGCCAGCCCTTGCATCGAATCGGCCAGCCAAGGCAGCGGCAAGTACAACATGGCGTAGGTAAAACCGCTGTCCTCCGGTGCATGGCCGTCGTGCACGGCGCCGGGTTCGATCAGGATGGCGCGGCCAGGCGTGCTTGTATGGGTCCGTCGATGGCACCGAAAGCGCTGGACGCCCTGCTGGGTGACGCCCACCAACACCTCGTCGTGATCGTGCGGGTCGTAGGCATGGCCGCGGAAATGCGCGTGCACGCTTTCGATGCCGGTTTCCGGATCGCGGCGTATCCTCAACCAATCGCCGACGGCCGCGTTCTGACGCTTTGTATCCATATCGCTCACATGCCTCGCCGCCAGCACACAATACGCTACTATTTTTGCTCTACCGCACCGATCCGGAGAACCACCGATGGCCAAGCAGACGATAGCGGATTATCTGGCGAAAACCCTGGCCGCCGCGGGCGTGCAGCGAATCTGGGGCGTCACCGGCGACAGCTTGAACGGGTTGGCCTACAGCCTGGACCAGTTGGGGTCGATCAAATGGATGCATACCCGGCACGAAGAAGCCGCCGCCTTCGCCGCGGGCGCCGACGCGGCATCCACGGGGCAGCTCGCCGTCTGCGCCGGCAGCTGCGGCCCCGGCAACCTGCATCTGATCAACGGCCTGTATGACTGCCATCGCAACCGCCAGCCCGTATTGGCCATCGCGGCTCATATTCCCTCCACGGAAATCGGCCTGGGCTATTTCCAGGAAACGCACCCGCAGGCCCTGTTCGCCGAATGCAGCCATTATGTCGAGCTGGTCACCAACGCCTCGCAGTTCCCGCGCGTGCTGGAACGGGCGATGCGCACCGCCTTGCAGGAGCGCGGGGTCGCCGTCATCGTCCTTCCAGGCGACGTCGCACTGAGCGAAGGCCCGGATGTCGCGCCAGCCTGGACGCCGGTGGCGCCTCCGGCCATCACCCCGCCGGATACCGAAATCGACAAACTCGCGCGCCTGCTCGATGACGCCGACGCCGTGACGATCATGTGCGGCAGCGGCGTGGCCGGCTCGCACGATGAAGTCGTCGCGCTCGCCGACACCCTGGGCGCACCCATCGTCCATGCGCTGCGCGGCAAGCCCTACATCGAGTACGACAATCCCTACGATGTCGGGATGACCGGGCTGATCGGCTTCAGCTCCGGCTATCACGCCATGATGTCCTGCGACACCCTGCTGCTGCTGGGCTGCGACTTCCCCTACCGGCCGTTCTACCCGCCCGATGCGAAGATCATCCAGGTCGACAACCGGGGGGCGCAACTGGGGCGCCGGACCCCGTTGACCCTGGGCCTGGTCGGCACCGTCAAGGAGACCGTCGCCGCCTTGTTGCCGCGCGTGCAGCGCAAGACGCAGCGACGCTTCCTGGACAACGCCCTGAAGCACTACGCGGACGCCCGCAAGGACCTGGACAGCCTGGCGACGCCCTCCGCGCCGGGCCGCCCCATCCACCCTCAGTACCTGACCCGCCTGGTCGACCAGGTCGCCGCGCCGGACGCGATCTTCACCGTGGACGTGGGCACGCCCACGCTATGGGCCGCGCGTTACCTGACGATGAACGGCCAACGCCAGTTGCACGGCTCGTTCAACCATGGCTCGATGGCCAACGCCATGCCGCAGGCCTTGGGCGCGCAGGCCGCGCATCCGGCCCGCCAGGTCGTATCCCTGTCGGGCGACGGCGGCCTGTCCATGCTGCTGGGCGACCTGTTGACGGCCGTGCAGCATGAACTACCGATCAAGGTAGTGGTCTACAACAACAGCCTGCTGGGCTTCGTTTCGATGGAGCTGAAGGCCGCGGGGTATCTGGACACCAACGTCGATCTGTCCAAGACGGACTTTTCGCAGATCGCCAAGGGCGCCGGCATATGGTCCGTACGCGTCGAGGAGTCCGACGAACTGGAAGGCGCGCTGCGAGCAGCGTTCGCCCACCCCGGTCCGGCGGTGGTCGATGTAGTGACAGCCAAGCACGAACTGGCCATTCCGCCGTCCATCAACTACGCGCAGATGAAGGGCTTCAGCCTGTACATGCTGCGCGCGGTGTTCAGCGGGCGCGGCGACGAATTGGTGGAACTGGCCCGCACCAACCTGCGCTGACGGGCTGCCCGCTCATTCCAGCTTGATCATGCCGGCTTGATATTGCGGTCGCGGATGACACGACCCCACATCGCCGACTCGCGGGCGATTTCCTCGGCGAGCTCCTGCCGGCTACCCGGCGCCGGTGGCAAGCCATGCTTGTCCAGCGCGGCCACCACGTCGGGGGACTTCAGCACCTTGACCAGTGCGGCGTTCCAGGCGTCGAGCACCGCGACGGGTACCTTGGAAGAGGCCACGAAGGCGTACCAATTCGTCGCGTTATACCCAGGGTAGGTCTCGGCGATGGTCGGCAGGTCGGGCAGGGCCGCCATGCGCTTCAGGCCGGTGGTCGCCAGCGGCACCAGCTTGCCGGCATCGATGCCGGGCTGGGCCGTCGCCAAGGTGGAAAAATACGCCGCCACACGGCCGCCCATCAGGTCCTGAAAGGCCGGCGCGCCGCCCTTGTAGGGGATATGCACGATATCCACCTTCGCCATATCGATCAGCAGCTCACCCGCCATATGCGAGGCCGACCCGTGGCCGGTGGAAGCAAAATCGATCTTGCCCGGGTTGGCCTTGGCATAGGCCATGAACTCGGCGAACGTCTTGATGGGCAGGCTGCTGTTGACGACCAGCACATTGGGAAAGTTCACGCCCATGGTGATGGGCGCCAGGTCCTTCACCGGGTCGTACTGCAGGGGCATAAAGTGCGGCGCGATCGCCAGGGGGCCGACCGAGCCGAACAGAATGCTGCTGCCATCGGTAGGACTTTGATGGGCGGCATACTGGTGGGCGATGTTGCCACCCGCGCCGGGCTTGTTCTCCACGACCACGGGTATCCCCAGGTCGTCGGTAAGCTTCCTGGCTATGATGCGCGCCGCGGCGTCCGATGCGCCCCCGGCGGCGAAGCCGACGACGATGGTGGCGGTCTTGAACGGCGGGAACGCTGGCGTCCGGTTTTGGTTTGGCGACGGGTTCGGGCTTTGGGCCACGGCTTGCGCCCGAGCCAGGACAGGGGTCATGGCGAGTGCGACCATCCCCAGGCCAGAAGTAAGGAACTGGCGTTTTTTCATTTTTTATCTCCTCCGCGAGAGCCGCAAGTAAACCACATCCGTGATCTCGTCCCGCCTCCGCTGGAACGGTGAATGGCGCCGCCCGGACGCACGACTTGCCCCGAGTGAGATTCGGCGCTAATATGGGAACCATTCAGTTCCAAATAGCGACATGATCGGTCGAACAACCATGGCACCACAGACTTCCCCCGGACGCCCCCGCGAATTCGAGCTCGACGCGGCCGCGCGCGACGCGATGCATGTGTTCTGGAACCACGGCTATGAAGCCGCCTCCCTGCCCGACCTGATCGAGGGCACCGGGCTGTCGCGAGGCAGCATCTACAAGGCCTTTGGCGACAAGAAAGGCCTGCTGCTGGCCGCCCTCGATGTGTATATGGCCGACGGCCTCAAGCAAACCGCCGATCTCCTGTCCCAGCCCGGCTCGGTCAAGGAAGCCATACGTGCATCGCTGCGACGCTATGTACACCTGTCCTGCGACGCGGCCGGGCGTCGCGGCTGCTTGGTCGTGGCCATGGCCGTCGAACAGGCCGCGCATGACGCCGATATCGCCGAACGCACGGGTCGCATGTTCCGCCGGATCCAGCAGCTCTATGCCGGCGCCATCGTTCGCGGCCAGGCGAACGGCGAAATCCGCGAAGGCGACGAGCAGGCCATGGCGCGTTTCCTGGTTTGCCAGATACAAGGAATGCGCGTGCTCGGAAAGACCGGCGCGTCGGAAAGCGAGATGACCGAAATCATCGAAAACGCGATGCTCGTCCTCAACTGACCTCAATTTTTTTTACCCATTTTGGAACCAAACAGTTCCTAAAAAAGGCGCTTATGTCACCACAACACCTACCCCCCAACCATGATCGCCGCTGGGCAATGTTCGCGGTCCTGCTGGTCGGTTCCTTCCTGCCGCCGCTGGACTTCTTCATCGTCAATGTCGCCCTTCCCTCGATACAGGCGGACCTCGGAACGTCATCGTCCGCCGAGCAGTTGGTGATTTCTTCCTACGCCGCGCTTTATGCCGTCACGCTGATCACCGGCGGACGCCTGGGCGATCTGTACGGCCGCGGCCGCATGTTCTTCCTGGGATTGACCGGCTTCGCGGCTGCGTCGGTGCTGTGCGGCTTCGCCTGGTCTCCCTGGTCGCTGGTCGCCGGACGGGCCTTGCAGGGCGTGACCGCGGCAATCATGGCGCCGCAGGCGCTTGCCTCGGTCCAGGCGATCTTTCCCGAACGGGAAAAACCGCTCGCGCTCAGCCTCTACGGTGCCGTCTTCGGCCTGGCGTCCGTCATCGGACAGGCGCTGGGCGGCATACTGATTTCACTGAACCTGTTCGGCCTGGGATGGCGTGCGATCTTCCTGGTGAATCTGCCGGTGGCGGTGCTGGTCATCCTGTTCGGCATCCGGGTCTTGAAGGAAACACGTGCGCCCCACGCCAGCAAGCTCGACCCCGTGGGCATTCTGCTGTCCATGGCCACGCTGGGCGCGCTGATCGTACCGCTGGTGGAAGGCCGAGAGGCAGGCTGGCCTTTGTGGTCCTGGGTGTCGCTGGTCGCCGCGCCCATGCTGGCATGGCTGTTCTGGCGTTATGAGGCCCGGCTTGCTCGTCAAGGCGGCTCTCCCCTGCTGGACCCCACGGCGCTGCGGGCGCCGGGCCTGGGCCGGGCCCTGGTGATCGCCTTGCTCTTCTACTCGATCGCCGCCTTCTTCCTGCTGTTATCGGTGTACCTGCAGAATGCGCTGCATGTGGACGCGCTGGACGCGGGGCTGGTGTTCCTGCCGTTCGGCGCGGGGTTCCTGCTCGGTCCGCTGGCCACGCCGTCCTTCAGGCGCGTTCTGGGCGACTGGGTCAACCCCATCGGATTGGGGCTGGAGGCCGCCGGCTTCGTCGCGCTCGCCGTGTTGGTCGTCGGCACACCCACCGGGATGGCGCCCGCCTCCGTACTGCTGGGCGCCATTCTCTTCGCCATCGGCTTCGGACAAGGGCTCGGCATGCCGACGCTCATGCGCCTGGTGACGAGCCGGGTGGCCCCGGCTTACTCCGGCATGATCGCCGGCATCGCGAGCTCGACCCTGCAGGTCAGCACGGCGCTCAGCGTGGCCGTGATCGGCGGGGTCTTCTACACCGTCCTGGGTTCGCGGCACGATCCCGCGAGCATTACTCATGCCTTCCTGATCGCGATTCTTTGCATCGCGGTCTGCCTGGGCGCGGGCTCGATATTGGGCACCACATTCGCTCGGCGCAGCGGCGCGACGGCAGATGCGCCGAGCCGGGCAGGCCGCGCCATTTCGGGAGCCTACACCAATGAACGCTGAAAACACCCCCGTCGTCGTCTATGTCTATTATCGGGGTACGCCGCAAACCCGCTTCGACCGCCATTACTACATCCAGCATCACCTGCCCCTGGTCATGAAGTCATGGCAGCGGCACGGATTGATCAGTGCAAGCGCCTTCTATCCCGCCGTGGCGCACAGCGGCACCCTGGCCATCTGCGAATGCGTCTTCGAAAACGAAGCGGCCATGGAGGCCTCCTTCAATTCGCCGGAATCACCCGAAGTGATGGCGGACGTCCAGCGTTATACCGACGCGACACCGCTGCGCGTGCGCGCGGTGGCGCTCTAGGCTCGGCCGCCGGGTTCGGGAATATGCGCCGGCGCGCGCTCCGCGAACCAGATCGCGACCGCGATTGCCGCGACGCCCGTCAGCTGCATCCCGCTAAGGCGTTGGCCCAGCAAGATCCAGTCGATCACGATCGCGACCGCGGGATACACGAACTGGAACAAGGCGATGCGGTCCGTCTTCAGACGCGCCATGCCGCTATACATGAGCGTATACGCCAGCCCGGTGTGGATGATTCCCAGCCCGGCGAGCCATGCCCACGGCTCGCCCCACTCCGGCCAGCCATGCTGGGCCGGCCAGACCCATAGCGTGACGGCGCCGATGGCGCACTGCCACCACGCCAGGACGCCCGCCGGCAGACCGATCAACCGGCGCGCGATGATGGTCACGCATGCCATGCAGAACCCGGCCACCAGGCACAAGGCCACGGCGACCCAATACGCCTGATCATCGATGCCGGCCGTCGGATGCTCGGCGATACCCGCCGCCAGCACCAGGCCGATCATCGCCGCGCCAGCCGCGGCCATGCGGCGCTTGCCTGGCGATTCCTTCAGGCATAAAGCGCCCAATAGCAGCGCCCATATCGGATGCATATTGCATAGCACGATCGCCACGCCTGCCGACAGCTGGTCGATGGCGGTGAAGAACAGGCTCCAGCTGAAGACCATCAAGGAGGCGGCGGCAAGTATCCAAGCGACGGTCATGCGGGTCGGCAGCAGATGGCGGGCGCGCCCGCGCATCACCATCCACGCAGTCATTCCGGCCAGTCCAAACGCGCAGCGGAACCACGTTTCCGTCAGGGGATCGGCCCGGGCCTCGTTTACGAAGACGCCGATCGTCCCGAGCAGCGCATTCCCGAGTACGAAGAGTTGCGCACCCGACCAGGTTCGGGGCGCCGCAAGGCCCGCGCTGGTCTCCACTATCCGCTGGTTCGTGTTCATGCCCGGTAGTTTCCATGTGCCTGGAACCTATGGAAAGCGCATAATTCGCAGTTCAACCATTCGAAATTCGAAAGTATCGAACATGGATCAGCGCAATCTGCAGACGGACTGGCTGCGATGCTTCGTGGCCGTGGTCGACGCCGGATCGTTGTCGAGCGCGGCGACCGAAGTCCACCGGTCGCAGTCGGCTGTAAGCATGCAACTGAAAAAGCTGGAAAGCGCCCTGGGGCTGCGGCTCATCGATCGTGGCTCCCGCAAGCTGGAGCTCACGCCGGACGGCCAGACGCTGCTCAGCTATGCTCGCCGCATACTGGACCTGCACGCGGAAGCGCATATCGCCCTGCAAGGAGAGCAGCTCACCGGCCAGGTCAGGCTCGGCGTACCCGACGACTATGCCGAAAGATACCTGACACCGGTGCTGCGGCGATACGCGCCGCAACACAGCGGCGTGGAAATCGAGCTGGTCTGCGAGCAATCGACCTCCCTGATTCCGCGCATCGCAGGCGGCGAGCTGGATATCGCCTTGGTGTCGCGCGATCACGGACGACGGGGGACACTGCTATTCCACGAACCCATGGTCTGGGTGGGCGCTCCCCAATTCGAGTTGTGGCGCCGCGACCCCATGCCGATCGCCGTCTACGAAAGCGCAAGTCTCGCGCGGCGCAGCGCGATCCAGTCGCTCGCGCAGCAGGGACGGCGGTACAAAGTCGTCTACAACAGTTCCAGCCTTGCAGGGCAGATTGCCGCGGTCGAAAGCGGACTCGCCGTGGCGGCGCTGACTCAATGCAGCGCCCCCAAGCATCTGCGCATCCTGGGGCGCGACGAAAACCTGGGCCCGCTCGAACCGATGGAAGTGGCGGTCTACAGGAGCCGCGAATCGCGCGCTTCAAAGGCCGTCGACAGCTTGCAGGCGCTGCTGGTCAGGACATTGCGGCAGTCCGCGCCGGCCTGAGCCTCACCGTAGACACCCCTGCCCTTGGAGCGTCGCTTCGATCGCTTCGTCGAGCGGCGTGCGCGGTTCACGACCGAGCATAGCCACGAGCCGGGCATTATCCATACGCAGTGGCGTGCGCCACAGATAACGCAGCTCCTTCACTTCGCGGAATGTTTCGTTGAACGGCGCCCCCAGCGTAAACAGCCACCAGGGAAGGCTGGCAACACTCGGCTCCCGGCCTGTGCGCTTCGCCACCACCCGCTTGATGGCAGCGGCGAACTGCGTGCCGTCCTCGTCCCAGTGCCCGCCCATATGAAAGCGTGCGAAGGCATCGAGCGCATCGCGCCGCTCCAACAGTTCGACCATGGCGCGCGCCACATCGGGCAGATACGACCACTGATGCCCGACGCCCGGCGTGCCAGGGTTGGTAATCTTCTTCACGGGCCGGCCCGGCTTGACCAAGGCTTGTGAAAACCAGTTGCTGCCCGACCTTGGCCCGAAGAAATCTCCCGCACGCACAATCAAGCCGCGCGCACCCGACTGGGTCGCACGTTGGATGCGCGCCTCCATCTCGACGCGTATCGCGCCTTTTCGTGTCGCCGGATGCTGCGGCGAGTGCTCATTCAACAATGGAAATGCATCGGGCCCGAAGTTGTACACGGTACCCGGCAAGGCGATGGTCGCCCGCTCGGCCTGCGCCGCCGCGATGGTGTTGTCCATCATGGGCAGCACGAGTTCGGCCCAACGCCTGTACCCCGGTGGATTCACCGCGTGCACGATCACCGACACGCCCTCGGCGGCACGCATAACGTCATCGCGCTTCATCGCATCGCCGGCGATCCACTCGATACCTCGCTCCGCGTCGCCCCTGGACTGGTTGCGACGCAAGCCGCGTACGTCCCACCCCACATCCCGCAATTGCCGTGCGACCTCGCCGCCGATGCCGCCCGTCGCGCCCAAGACCAGAACACGCTTGCCATCGGTCATGGCTAGGCCCGTCCCTGCGTGGCTTGCGTCGATCGCAGCATCTTGCGCAGGGTGACCAGCGTCAGGTCGTCCCGCAACGGCACGCCGACGCTGGGGTCGTCGTACGGGAAAGCCTCGATTTCGCCGGTTCGTTCATAACCTCGCCGCTCGTACCAGGCGATCAGGCTATCCCGAACGTTGATGACCGATATCTTCACGCAAACCGCGCCCTGCGCGCCAACAAAGGATTCGGCGGCGGCCATGAGCGACTTGCCTATGCCAGCGGCCTGGCAGGCCGGGCTGACCGCCAACATCGACAGATACCACTCGTCCTTATCCATTGGGCGGACCGCGACACACCCTTGAATCCGATGCGAGTCCGGGTCTCTGGCGATCAGGATGGTCGTCTGCCCTTCCTGGATCATCCTGGCGAGCGCGGCCTGGTCGACGCGCCGTCCCTGTATCAGTCCCGCCTCGGTCGTCCAACCGCCGGACGAAACGCCGCGATATGCCTGATTGACAAGGTCGGCTAGGCCGTCGGCATCGTCCAGGGTAGAAATCGTCAGTCGCATGCAACTCCTCGTCGGCTTGCCGTTCTTCGAACGATTATGCCCTTGCGACCGCGCTGAACATAAACTTCACCAAAATTTTAACCAGGCGCCGGGCGCTTATGGTCAGCCGCTTCGCCCAGGCCCATGGGGCGCATAGAACGCACGGCGCCCGCGCACTTTCTAAAAACAGAAAATTATCCCTCAATAAACAATCTTTATTTCTTTTCTCGCAAACCTCACACTGGCGCCCAGCCGAGCCAACAGGCGGCGAAACCAAAGGACCGAACCATGGTTCTCTCCAGGAGCGCAAATGAAATACCAAACCTTGGGCAATACCGGTTTGCTCGTGTCGCGGCTTTGCCTGGGCACGATGACCTTCAGCGGCGGCAGCGGCGTATACCAGCATATCGGCAGCGTCGACCAGGCCGGCGCCGATGAACTCGTGAAGGCCAGTATCGACGCGGGAATCAACTTCTTCGATACCGCCGACGTCTATTCGGGCGGTGAAAGCGAAAGCACGCTCGGCCAGTCCTTCAGGAACCTGGGCATCCCGCGCAAGGATTATGTGCTGGCCACAAAGGTCTACAGCCGCATGGGTCCCGGCCGCAACGACGTCGGCGCGTCGCGCGGCCACATCATGGATGCCGTCGACGCCAGCCTCAAGCGCTTGCAGACCGACCACATCGATCTCTATCAGGTCCATGCAACGGACACCCTGACCCCGGCCGAGGAAACGCTGCGCGCGCTGGACGACCTGATCCGCCAGGGCAAAGTCCGCTACATCGGCGTGTCGAACTGGCAGGCTTGGCGCATCGCGACCGCGCTTGGAATCTCGGCCCGCCTGAACCTGGCGCGTTTCAACACGCTGCAAGCCTATTACTCGATCGCAGGCCGCGACCTGGAGCGTGAATTGGGTCCGTTGCTGGAAGAGGAGAAGATGGGCCTGCTGGTCTGGAGCCCCTTGGCCGGAGGCTTGTTGTCCGGAAAATTCAGCCGCGACAACCAATCGCCGGAAGGCTCGCGTCGCACGGGATTCGATTTTCCCATCGTCGACAAGGAACGCGCATGGAATGTCATCGACGTGATGCGGCCCATCGCCGAAGCCCACGGCTGCAGCCCCGCACGGATTGCGCTGGCGTGGCTGCTCTCCAAGCCTGTCGTCACGTCGGTGTTGGTGGGCGCCAAGCGCCTCAGCCAGTTGCAAGACAACATCGCCGCGGTCGATATCACGTTGAGCGAAGAGGAAATCCGGCAACTGGATGCGGTCAGCGAGTTGCCCCCGGAATACCCGGGCTGGATGCTCGCCACCCAGGGCGCCGATCGTCTCGGCCCCGTCGATCTTTGGGGCGGCAAGATGGCGTCCGCCTCCTAGCGGGCCACGGCGAGCCGGGGGTTGGCGTTCACCACCTGATCGGCCAGGAAATCGGCCACTGCCCGTATGCGCGCCGATGCCGCCAGGTCGGCATGGGTGACCAGCCATAACTCGTTGCTGAACACCTGCTCCGGCGGGACGACGCGCACGAAGTCGTCGTCCACGGCCAGGAAATCAGGAATGACGGCCAATCCCAGGCCGGCCCGGACCGCCGCGATCTGGGCGGGCAGGCTGCTGGTGATCAGCGCGATCCGGCAGGCCGGATGCTCGCGCGCCAGCCAGGCCGCCGCGGGCAGGTGCGCATGGCTCTCGTCCCAGGCAATGAAGTGGCGTCCCGCCAGCGGCTCGCCTTCGACAGGCGGATGGTCGTCCAGGTATCCGCGACTACCGTATACCGAATAGGTCATGTGGCCAACGCGCCTGACTTTCAGGTTGCCACGTGCGGGACGGATCACGCGCAAGGCAATATCCGCCTCCCGGCGACCGAGTTCGGCGGTGACCGTGCTGGTAATGATCTCGATGCAGATGCCGGGATATCGCGCCTTGAAGGCGGGCATGGCCGGGATGATGAGATCGGTCGCAAGGTTCTCCGACGTCGCCAGCCTGACCGTGCCCACAGGCATCTTGTCGATGCCCGCCGCCCCGCGCTCCAGTGCCATGACGCTGTCTTCGACCTGTTCGGCGTGCCTCAACACCTCGCGCCCCTCATCGGTCAGCAGATAGCCGGTCTGACTCCTGGCGAACAGAACGATCCCCAGGCTCGATTCCAACTCCCCGATGCGACGGCTGACCGTGGACTGGCTGACGTCCAGTTCGCCCGCTGCCTGCGTCAGGCTTCCGCTGCGGGCCACGCATAAGAAGTACCTCAGATCATTCCAGTCCATGTCGGGTTTGTCTATCGGAGGTGGAGTCTTCACTTTTCCTTCAGGCCGGCAACAACCCAGCCGCCCGATAGCCATCGATCAACGCGTCGAACAGCTTGATGTCGGAACGGCCGCGCGCCATCAGTTGCGCGCCCGCGATTGCGGCGAATATGGCACGCGCTCTTTTCTTCGCTTCCCTGGAATTGCCCATGCCCGCTGCCACAAGCATCTTCTCAAGCCAGGCAACGTTGACGTCGGAAAACGCCTGGACTTCCGTCTTGACCAGGTCGGGCAAATCATCGTATTCAGCGGCCATGAAGCTGCACAGGCATATGCGGTTGCCGTTCTCCAGCGACTTGCGGAATGTCTCCGGATATTTGCGCAGGCAGTCGGCCGGATCGGGAAACCTGGTCGACAGCGCTTCGAGCGCCGCCGCCGAGTCTTCCCAATAACGCCTGGCGACGGCGGCGGCAAGGTCCGCCTTGCTCGGGAAATGATGGTAGAGACTTGCCGCCTTGATGCCCACTTCCTCAGCCAGGCTGCGAAGGTTCAAGCCACCATAGCCATGCGCCTGCGCGATCTTTTTCGCGACCGACAGGATGCGCTCACTTGAGCTATTGTTTGCTTGAATCGCCACGATTCCACCTCGACGAACGTACTGACGAAGCGCAGTATATAACCCGCTATCGCTCGCACATTCCGTCGTCGGCAGCCTGCCCCGGTCACGTCAGGCCGACCGCGTCTAGGCCGACCGCGTCTAGCCGACCGCGATATCCGAAAATGCGGGCTGCCGGTGTACGCTGGGGCGCTGCTTCATGCGCTCGTACCATTCCAATAAGGCCGTGCATTCGGCGGGCACGGGCAGGTCGACGATCCTGGCAAAGACCAGGCCACCGATCACGGTAATGTCGGCCATCGAAAACTCCGCGCCTGCCACATAAGGCTGCTTGCTCAACACAGCGTCGAAGTAATGCATCCCGCGCAAGGCCTTGTCGCGCTGCCTGATTCCCCATTCAGGGTTCTGGTACAGCTCGACCTTGGGCCCCAACCCCGGGGTGCCGTGATGGAAGTACACGCTGATCGCATCGAGCAACTCGATCTCGGCCCGTTTGTTCATCATATGGATGATGCCTTTTTCAAGGGCGCTCCTGCCGGTGAGCGTGGGATGGTTGTCCAGTCCGTCAAGATATTCCGTGATGGCGGTGCACTCGGCAATGCAGGTACCGTCTGCAAGCTCGAGCACCGGCAATGTGCCCGAATAGTTTTTACGCGCCATGAATTCCGGATCCTTGTGCTCCCCCTTGTACAGGTCGACCATCACGAATCGCACACGGTCCTGCAGATTCTTTTCCGCGAGGGCGATGCGCACACGCGTGGGATATGGACCCTTGGGAAAATCATGAACCGTCATCAGCGGCTCGTCCTTCTCGACATTCCTGGCAATACCTGGCACCGGTTTTCTCCTGGTTGACGCCCGTTCCGGGCAAGTTGGCAAAGAGCCATTCCATTACCTACCTAACAGTTGTTAGTCAGAATAGAGGTCCATAGCTGCGTTGTCAAGACCAAGCCCTTTAGAATCCCGGTGCCGATGACGACCCGGTTGGTTGTCCACCGCGCTCACCGCCTTTCTTCAAGCCCATATCGGATCCGACCGTGACTCCTTCCCTCCTCCGCCGAAAACTATTGATTGGATTGCCGCTGCTCGCGGGCATGGGTGCGATCCGCGACGTCCATGCAGCCGGATCGGCGCTGGCCGATATCGAACGCCGTAACGGCGGTCGCCTTGGTGTTTTCGCGGTCGATACCGCTACGGGCCGCACCCTCGCCCATCGCGCCGACGAACGATTCCTGATGTGCAGCACCTTCAAGGGATTACTCGCCGCGCAGGTACTGCAACGCGTCGATGGCGGCGCCGAGCGGCTCGACCGCCTCGTGCGCTACACGGAAAAGGACTTGATTTTCACGTCGCCCGTAACCAAGGCCAACGTCGGACGTGGATCGATGTCGATCGAAGAACTCTGCCGCGCGGTCCTGGTGGAAAGCGACAATACGGCCGCGATCCTATTGATGCGCAGTGCCGGCGGCCCTGCCGGGCTTACCCGGTTCGTACGTGGCCTCGGCGACACCGTCACGCGCTCGGATCGCTATGAACCCGACTCGAACCGCGCGGACGGCGCCTTCGACACCACATCGCCGAAAGCCATCGCCACCGTGGCGCAAGGCCTGCTGCTCGGCGATGTCCTGAGCACGAACTCTCGCGCGACGCTGGAACGCGGGATGGCCGACTGCAAGCCGGGCCTCAATCGGATCCGCGCGGCGCTGCCAGCCGATTGGCAGGCCGCCGATCGTCCCGGAACCAACATCGACAACGAAACCAATGACTACGCACTCGTGCGCCCGCCCGGGCGCACGCCCTTGCTCGTCGCCGTCTACTACGATGCGCCGGGCGTCAAGATGGACAGGCGGGAGGCGGTTCTGCGCGAAGCAGGCAAGGCATTCGTGCAGTGGGCCACGAGCGCGGCATGAGCCCGGACGACCAGCGGAACAGGAAGATCGATCTCCTGCGCGGCATCTCCATCCTGCTCGTGCTGTTCCACCACTTCAATATCGCCTATCGGCTCGACGACACGTTCCTGTCGCGCGTAATCGGATGGGAAGCCGTCCGGGCCGTTGCGCGCAATGGCAACTACGGAGTCACGATGTTTTTCGTGATCTCCGGCTACCTGATCACCACCCATACGATGCGCCGGTGGCGCCGACCCGGCCTTGTCGACGCCAGGGGCTTCTACGCCCTGCGGATCGCCCGCATCGTCCCGTGCCTGCTACTGCTGTTGATCGTTGTGAACGCGCTGGCGATGGGTGGTATCGCCATCTTCCAGAATCATGCGCCGAACGGTGTGCCGGTCTCGCTGTGGCTGGTGAACCTGGCGTCGTTGACATTCTGGATGAACGTGCTGGTGGGTACGCATGGCTGGACCAACTATGCGCTCGGTGTGTTGTGGTCGCTTTCCGTCGAGGAAGTGTTCTACCTGTCGTTTCCGCTGCTCTGCCTGATACTGCGACGAGAATCGCGGCTTCTTGCCTTATGGCTCGCATGCATCGCCGTGGGTCCGATCTATCGGCTTTTCCATCAGGGCGACGAAGGCGGCTATCTCTACGCGTATTTCGCCTGTTTCGATGGAATCGCCATGGGCTGCTGCGCGGCCTTGCTCGCCAGGCGGCTCGAATGGGATGGCCGCGCGCGCCGCGTCGCGACATGGGTGACGGCGACATGCATGGCGGCTGTCTACCTTGCCTGGCCCATCCGGGATAGCAATGTATTAGGTGTCACGGCCATCGCTTTCGGCACGGCGGTCCTGCTCCTGGCCATGCAGGGTCGAGCGAACGAAACAAGGATCCAGCGCACGCATGCGTCCGCCGCATTGGAAGCACTCGGCAGACTGAACTATGAACTCTACCTGTTCCACCTGATCGTGCTGGGGGCATTACGAACGATAGCGCCGCCTTCCACCGTGTTGGGAGACCAGAAAATGGGGCTCCTGGCAGGCTACCTGCTGCTTTCCGTCGGCCTGAGCACGGTGGTCGCGCGGACCTATGCAGATCCTTTGAATCGCTACATCCGGCAACGGCTCCTGGTCGAACGTCATGCTTCCTGATCGGACTGCGACGCCAAGCGCGCGACCCAAGGCACCATCAACATCGCCAGGATGGCAATCGCGGCGGAGACATAACCCACGCGACCCAAGCCCCATTGCGCGATGACCAGTCCGCCGACGATCGCACCCAGCCCGATGCCCGCATTGGCAGCCGACACGTTCAGTGTGCCCGCGAGCGCCTGGGCGTGGGAAGCGGCCTTCATCACCCGAACCTGGCAGACCGGGAACAGCGCGGTGTAGGCAACGCCCCAGACCGCCAACGCGACCACCAGCAGACCCAGCGTATGCGCGACCGGCACGCTCGCGGCCATGCCCAGGCCCAGCAGCAGGGTGAAGACCAGCGTTGCCCTTAACGGCCGCCGGTCAACCAGCCGCCCGCCCAGCCAGTTACCCGCCAGGCCGATGGCACCGAAACCCATCAGCCACCAGCCTACGTGCGCCGGCGCCACGCCCGCTATGCGCTCCAGCGTGTCCGCCAGATAGGTGTAAGCGGTGAACATCGCTGTGAACACCACGACCGACAGCGCGACGTTCGCGATGAAGTGCGGGTCTTTCAGGATGCGAGCCTGCTCGGCCAGGCGCAAGCGCCGCGGCCGGGCCAGTGTCGGCATGAAAATGGCGATCAGCAGCGCCATTGCCAGCGACAGCGCCGCCAGCCCCCAGAAGGCGCCACGCCACCCGATGGCATCCGCCGCCAGCGTGCCTAGCGGGATACCGAATAGCAACGCAGCGGAAATGCCCAGGTACACCTGGGAAACCGCTCGCCCGGCGCGTTGTGGCCCGGCGAGTTGTCCCGCGGTCTCGCTGGCCGTTCCCCAGAAGACCGGTAACGCCAGCGCCGGGATGAAACGCGCCAGCGCCAGCACCCAGATGTTCGGGGCGAGCGCCGCCAGCACGTTCGCGGCGGTAAAGACCAGCAGGATGGCGACGAACAGCCGCTTTCGATCGACGTGCGACAGCAGCGCGGTCAAGACCGGGCCGAACAGCATCACCGTAAAGGCGAACAGCGTGACCAGTTGGCCGGCCAGCGATATCGAGATGCCCAGGTCGCGGGCCAAGGCCGGCAGCAAGCCCACGATCAGGTACTCGGTGGTGACGATGACGAAGGCCGCCACCGCAAGGATGAAAATGGAGAAGGCGCCGCGCCCGGAGGCAACCGCGTCACCAGGGACCGCCAAAGTGGACATCAGGAAGGGGCTCCAGCATGAATCGAGAAGCGGGAGCAAAGTCTATTGGAGAATAAAACTATTATTGATGGAGTTTATTCAAGATATTATGGACTTTCAGTCCAGATTCAAGGTCATCAGATGTTTTCTGCCGAGCGCCTGAAGGGTATCGGAGCCTTCGTGGCCAGCGTCGAGGCAGGCAGCTTCACCGCAGCCGCCGAACGCCTCAGCCTGACCAATTCCGCCGTCAGCAAGAGCGTGGCACGTCTCGAAGCGCGCCTGGCTGTGCGCCTGTTTGACCGCACCACCCGCAAGCTGGCCCTGACCGATGCCGGAGCCGCCTTCTATCAGACCTGCGTGCGCGTGCTGGCCGATCTGGCGGAAGCCGAGTCGGTGCTGGCGGCGGAGCGCACCGAACCCGTGGGCCGACTGCGCCTGGATACGCCTGCCGCCTTCGGAAGAATGCGGGTCTGGCCGCTGCTCCTGGCGTTCATCGGACGTCATCCACATCTGCACCCCCACGTGTCCTTCACCGACCGTTTTGTGGATCTGATCGAGGAAGGCATCGATCTGGCCGTGCGTATCGGCGGCCCGGAACGCTGGCCGCCCGCGCTGGGTCATCGCTATCTGGGCCGGGAGCGACTGATCTTTTGTGCCGGCCCGTCGTACCTGGCACAGCACGGCACGCCGGCTTCGTCCGATGAGCTGGCCGGTCATGCCGCGGTGCTTTATGGCCGCGCCGATGGCAGCACCAGCCCTTGGCTCATCGCCCATGCCGGCGGCACCGTAGAACGCCGGACGATGCAGGGACACATTGTGGTGGGCAGCGGCGAAGCCCAGGTGTCCGCGGTGCAGGCCGGCTGCGGCATCGCGCAGCTGGCGACATGGCTGGTCGAGGAAAAGCTCGCAAGCGGCGAACTGGTCGCCATCCTGCCGGAGCTGACCACCGACGGCCTGCCATTGAACCTGGTGTGGCCGGTCGGCCGCCAATTGCAGCCCAAGGTGGCCAGCGTCGTGACGTGGTTGGCCGATGGCTTGCGTGTCAACTAGGACCCGTGACACATTTACGGCTCGTGATGCAGCTCGTGATGCACCTGTCGCCGACACGAACCGGAGTAGCCAACCATGACGGATATCCCCTATCGCAACGCACTCATCATCGGCGCCGGCTCAGGTATCAGCGCCTCGCTGACGCGACTCCTGACGACCGCGGGCCTTCCCGTCGTCGTGGCAGCGCGGAATGTGGACAAGCTCGGCCCGCTGCTGGAAAGCACCGGGGCCACCGCCCTGGCCGTCGATGCGGCGGATCCGCGCCAGGTCGAGCAACTGTTTGCCGAAGCGGAACAGCGTATCGGCGCGCCTGAGATCGTGGTCTACAACGCGAGCGGCCGGGTGCGCGGCCCGATCGCCGATCTGGACCCCGGCGAAGTCGAGCGGGCCGTCGCGGTGACGGCAATGGGCGCGTTCTACACCGTGCGGGAAGCCGCGCGGCGCATGACGCCCGCCGGCAAGGGTGCGATCCTGCTGACCGGCGCTACCGCGGGCGTAAAAGGCTTCGCCCTGTCAGCCCCCTTTGCGATGGGCAAATTCGCACTGCGGGGACTCGCGCAGAGCGCCGCACGGGAGTTGATGCCCAAAGGCATCCACGTCGCCCACTTCGTCATCGATGGCTCCGTTCGTTCAAGCGAACGTGTGGACGCTGCCGACTCGACGCTCGATCCGGACGCGATCGCTCAATCCTACGTCGACCTGCTTCGCCAGCACCGTAGCGCCTGGTCCTGGGAAATCGAGGTCCGGCCGTGGGTCGAACGCTTTTGATTTCATCGTGAGGTCCGGATGGCACATGTCATTCGACCGCAACCTTCAGCGCCGCGAAGGTTTCCTCGAGGAACGCGGTGATCGGCCGCTCGCCGCTCTGGTTTCCCCAGGCCTCGATGGCCAGGCGCATCGCGCCGATGGAGACCATCGCGACGATACGCAGCGCCTGCCGTCGTTGTGGCTGGCGCCAGACTTCGCACAGCGTTGCGTGCAGCCCGTCCTCCTGTGCCGCATATTCCGCCTGTTTGCGGGCCTTGAGCGTTTCGCTCGCGCGCATCACGCGGTCGATCGCGCGCATTTTCTCCGAGTCGTAGCGCGAAACGTGATCGATCAGCGTTTTGCGCACGGCATCGAGCGGCGCCTCGTCGGGAGAGACTTTCAATAGATCTGC
This sequence comes from Bordetella genomosp. 8, assembly GCF_002119685.1. Classification (NCBI taxonomy): domain Bacteria; kingdom Pseudomonadati; phylum Pseudomonadota; class Betaproteobacteria; order Burkholderiales; family Alcaligenaceae; genus Bordetella; species Bordetella genomosp. 8. Next base: position 3,691,134 of record NZ_CP021108.1, read on the forward strand.
TCGCATCGCGTCCCATGCGCCTTCCTGCCAAGCGAGCAGAATGTCTTCCTTCGACCTGAAGTATGAGAAGAACGTACGCCGAGAGATGCCGGCCGCCTCGGCAACCGCGTCGAGCGTTGTCCCTTCGTAGCCATGGGCCAGAAAGAGCTTCAGGCCCGTTTCCGCAATGCGCAGGCGCGTCTCGCGTTGTTTCTGTTCGCGTAGCCCTCGACGCGCGGGTTGATCGTCAGCGGTTCTCGATGTCACCTAGATTTGCCTTGCAAAATTGCACCAAGTGCATAAATATATGCACTTGGTGCAGAAAATATCAGCCTCAAGAGCAGGAATCATGACCCACTGGACTGCAGCGGACATACCATCACAACGTGGCCGTACGGCCATTATTACCGGTACCGGCGGCCTCGGCCTCGAAGATGCCTTCGCGCTGGCCCGTGCCGGCGCGAACGTCATCATCGCGGGACGCAATCCGGCCAAGGGCCGCGCGGCCGTTGAACACGTGCGCCGAAATGCGCCCGAGGCAACCGTGTTTTTCGAGGAACTCGACCTCGCTCGCCTGGGTTCGATGGACGCATTTGGTTCAAGACTGCGTGCCAGGCTCGATAGCGTGGATATCCTCATCAACAACGCCGGCGTGATGACACCGCCGCAGCGCAAGACCACGGACGACGGCTTCGAGCTGCAGTTCGGCATCAACTACCTGGGGCACTTTGCACTCACGGCACACCTGCTGCCGCTTTTGCGCAATAGCACAAGTCCCCGCGTCGTGACGCTTTCGAGCATTGCCGCCCGCGACGGCGAGATCCATTTCGACGATCTGCAAGCCGAACGGACGTACAAGCCGATGCAGGCCTACGCGCAATCCAAGCTCGCCTGCCTTATGTTCGGCCTCGAACTCCAGCGGCGCAGCGATGCGACGGGCTGGGGCATTGCGAGCATCCCGGCCCACCCAGGCATTTCCCGCACCGATCTGCTGCCTAACGGGACCGGCCCGAACAGCGCTGTCGCCTTGGTGCGCAAATATCTCTGGTTCCTGTTCCAGCCCGCGGCCCTGGGGGCATTGCCAACGCTTTACGCGGCGACGTCACCGGCGGCGCAAGGCGGCGTGTATTACGGGCCCGCAAGATTGGCCGAAACACGCGGATTCCCGGCCAAGGCGAAGATTCCGCGGCAAGCGCTGGACATGGAGAACGCGGCACGATTGTGGGTGCTTTCCGAAAAGCTGACCGGCGTCGCATTTGGATGAGTCCCGGCGAAAAAATTAAGGCTTTCCTGTAACCAATACATTCCAGCCGCCGAACTACAAGTGATGGGCGTCAGCCGACGGACGGCTGACGGCGAGGAAAACTTTGAACCGGCGCGCACGATGCAAAAGAGAAGACTGTCTTTCGGACTTCTGCTGGGTACGGGTTTCGCGGTGGTCGTCCTATTGGGATGCGGAGCGTCCATCCTGGCCAGGCATTACCTGAGCGCGATCAAGGACGACGTGAACCTCCTGGCCAATGTGCCGATCGACAACCTGATCTATGTGCAGCAGATCAAGGATGGGATCGGCGTTCGTTCGCAGATCGTGCGCGACCTGCTCCTGGCGAGCGATCCCGACACCTTGGCCAAGATGGAAGGCCGCCAAGCCGACCTGGCTCGCCAGGCCGCAGCCGCCGCCGCGCAATTGGCGGACCGGGCGCTCGATACGCAAGCAGCGGAACTGGTGCGGCGGCTGGATTCCGCCCGGCCCGTCTATGACGACTTGCTGGCGAAGGCCATGGTCCATGCGGGCAAGCGCGACATCCCCGTCGCCACCGAGGTGCTCCTGAAGGAAATGCCCGCCGCCCAGGCGAACTACCTGAACGTCCTGAACGAAATGGCGGCGTACCAGCAGGATCAGGCATTGGCCGTGTCGGGTGACGCGGAAACGGTCGTCAGCCTGGCTGTGCGCATCATGACCAGTCTCGCGATATTCGCCGCCGTCTTCGGCGCCGCGGTCGCGATCGCCATTATCCGCAAGGTCCTGCGCCAACTGGGCGGCGAACCGGCCTACGCTGCCGCGGTGGCGCGGCAGCTCGCCGAAGGTGATCTTTCACTCGCCATACGTTTGCGCAAGGGTGACGAGTCGAGCCTGCTCGCGCACATCGAATCGATGCGGCACAAGCTGGCTGATATCGTCGATCAAGTCAGGCGCGGCAGCGAGTCGATCTCCGCCGGCACCGGCCAGCTCGCGGCGGGCAATGCCGATCTCAGCCAGCGGACGGAAGAACAAGCGGCGAACCTGCAAGAGACGGCTTCCGCGATGGAGCAGATGGCATCGACGGTTCGCCAGAACGCCGATACGGTTCTCATGACGTCTTCCCTGGCGGCACAGGCAAGCGAGGCGGCCGGCAAAGGCGGAGAGGCAGTGATGGAAGTGGTGCAGACCATGGACGAAATCTCGGCGAGCTCGCGCAAGATCGGCGACATCATCGGCATCATCGATTCCATCGCGTTCCAGACCAATATCCTTGCATTGAACGCCGCCGTGGAAGCGGCTCGCGCCGGCGAGCAAGGTCGGGGCTTCGCCGTGGTGGCCAGCGAAGTGCGCACGCTGGCGCAGCGCTCCGCCCAGGCAGCGCGCGAAATCGCCGGCCTGGTGACGGAAAGCGTGGACAAGGTGCGCAACGGGGGCGAAACCGTCGGCCGTGCGGGATCGATCATCAGCGACGTGGTACAGCAGGTGCGCCATGTGGCCAGCCTGGTCGGAGAAATCGGTACCGCCACGCGCGAACAGGAGCAAGGCATTTCGCAAGTCGGCATCGCGGTCACGCAACTGGATCATGTCACCCAGAGCAACGCCGCGCTCGTCGAACAGTCCGCCGCCGCGGCCGATAGCCTGAACGCCCAGGCCGCCCAACTCGTCACCCTGGTCGGCGCCTTCCGGCTTCAAGCCCATGAGCGGTACGCGTGAACGCGACCGGCTGGCTCGCTCACGCGACCCATGGGCTCAGGGCCGCAGGATTACCCTGCCGAAAACCTGTCTCGACATCACGTAGGAATGCGCGGCCTGGGCTTCCTGCAGCGGAAAGGTCTTGTCGATCACGACCTTCAGTTCCCCTGTCGCGACACGCTCCAACAAGCTCTGCACGCTTGCGTGGACCCGAGCGTGCTCCTTGTCCAGGAGCGAAGGAAAGAACACGCCATGCACGCTTTGGTTTCCCCGCCACAAGCTGACCGGATCCAGCTTGTCCTGGTCCCGGCCGGACACGCCGACCGTAACGATGCGCCCCTTGTACGCCAAGGCCTGGACGCCTCGCACCAAAGTGCTCCCGGCGATGCTGTCCACAATGAGATCCACGCCGCGTCCGCCCGTCAGCCTCGCGACTTCCGCCACGAAATCACTTTTGACGTAGTTGATGCCGGCCGTCATCCCATAAATCCGCAGGCGTGCGAGCCGTGCGTCATCCGACGCGGTCGTGTACACGGTGGCGCCGGCGCGATGCGCCAATTGGATGGCAGCCAGCCCCAGCGCACCGGCTCCCGCATGAATCAGCACGGATTGCCCGCTCTTGAGGTTTCCTGCATCGAAGAGGCACTCATGGGCGGTGCCCCACGCGACGGGCACCGCGGCCGCGACCGCTATATCGAGCGTTTCGGGAATCAACCAAGTGTCCACGGCCGGCGCGGCCACCCTCTGCGCATGCGATCCCCATGACAGGACCGCCACGACGCGATCCCCCGGCTGACGATCTCGCACGTTCCTGCCCGCCGCCTTGACTATTCCCGCGCACTGATAACCCACGATATGCGGAACACGCGCCAGAGGGCGCATTTCCCGATTGATCAGGTCCCCGCCCTCGACGGAGATCGCCTGTATCTCTATCAATACGTCGTCCGGGCCGCACGTGGGCTCATCGACCGTTTCATAGCGGAACACATCTGGTGGGCCGTTTTCATAATACACAGCTGCCTTCATGGACATACTCCTGCGTGCGACGATCACTGCGCCGCGATGGGAACGATCGAAGCAATCCGCCAACCAGCCGCGGTTCGTACCGCGACCTCGTAGACCAGGTATGGCGCCGTGCGCGCATCGGCCGCCGAGCGGCCCAATGTGATTTGCGTGGGCGCGTAGAGCTGGGCGACGTCGCTCGTCAGGGGAATCACGCGCAGCTTGCTCATATCGGGTTCGAACTTCCAAACCCCCTTGAAGGTTTCGCGGAAATGGTCGATGAGCGCCGGCTTTCCCCAGAACTGGTATGGCCGGGCGACGAACACCACCGGGTCGCCGAGATCGTTCGGCCCCGCGAAAACCGCGTCGAATGCCTTCAGGTCGTGCCGGGTCGCCGCTTGCGCCTGGCGCTCGAACACCTGCTGCACTTCCCGCCGATCCGTCTCGGTGAAAGTCGGGGCAGCGACACCGGCGCCAGACACCAGCAGCGCCGCGCAGGCGAATCCACGGCACAACGTGCCCTTGACTGACATTTTCATCTTGCTTCTCCTATTGAGCGGGCAGCGGAAGAATCGCCGTGAACCGCCAGCCTCGCGCGGTGCGTACGGCGAACTCGTTGATCAGGTAGGTGGCGGTCACAGGCGCCTGGCCGGGCGCCCCCAGCGTCACCTTGGTGGGTACGTATATCTGCGTCGTGTCCGCGCCGAGCGGCACGACACGGGCACGCGACATGTCGGGATCGAGCCGCCATGTTCCCTTGAACGTCTGTTCAAAATGCTGCATGACGGCCTTTTTGCCCCAGAACTCGTAGGCCCGCGCGACGAAGGACACGGGGGATGACCCATCGTCGGGACTGTCGGCCAGGACGCCATCCAACTTGGCGATATCGTGCGCGTTCTCCGCCTCGACCTGTCTCAGGAACAGCACTCGTACACCCTCACGATCGGCCGTCGCCGTATCCCCGGCGTGGACGGCGGCGCCTGCCGACATCGCCGCGACGACCAAACCGAACACGCCCTGCGCAAAAAGCTTTCGCATCATACATATAGCCTTATATGCCCATATTGGAGGCATCCTGACGACGCGGGCGTGTCATCCGATGCGTTGAACCTGTCTGCTTGGATTCGCTACTCGGGGCGTTCGAGATCCAGGGTGGTCACCCGCTGCATGACCCGGCGCATCGCCAGCGCGTCCTCCTTACCGAACGCCGCTTCGAATCGACGTTGCGCGCCTTCCCAGGCGATCCTGCCGGCGGCTTCCTTTGCCCGCCCCGCTTCCGTCAAGGTGATTTCCCTTTCTCTGCGGTCATTCTTGCCCACGGCGATACGGATCAGCCCATCGCGTTCGAGTGGGCGCATGTTATGCCCCATCGTCGCCCTGTCGGTGACCAGGATTTCGGCCAGCTCCGCGATCGTCAGCGCGCCGCGGGTGGCCAGCAGATTCAGGATCGCGTATTGCGTGATCCGCACGCCGGTCTGCGCCATGCACAAGTCGTAGAACCGTCCCAGATGGCGTGCTGCCTTGCGGATGGCAGTGCTGTTGCACGGCCCTGGCATGAGGCTGTTCTGGTTCATGCGTGAACGTCTCCCGATAAGTAGGGCAATAATAAGGGCATATAAGTGCTTTCTGCAAGCGATCGGTAATGCCCCATCAGCCAAGCAGCATGTCATCCCACTTGTGCCCTCACCACATCAACGTCGCTGTGGGGTCTGGAAGCTGGGCGCCACGCCACGACCTACCAGGACGAGTAACGGCAACGCGACGATGGCGAAGCCGATGGGCGCGAGACCGATCGCGCCGACCTGGAAACGGTCGATCACGCCGCCACCGCCCAGCGTGCCCAACGCGATGCCCAGGTTGGCGGCGGAGATGTTCATGGTCATCGCGAACGGTGGAGCTGGCTTGCCCGCCAGCGTGACCCGCACCTGCCCCAGCGTCACCAATGCGGTCTGGCTGACGCTCCAGAGGAACATGGGCACGGCCGCCATCGCCATCGAACCGCCGGCAAGCGCGGCCAGGTTGACGCCGGCGACCAGTACGATGATCGCAACGGCCGTCGATCGCAGCACTGCGCGATCCGCATATCGCCCGGCCAAGCTGTTGCCCAGCAGGCCCGCCACGCCGAACAGGAACAGCGTGAACGCGACGCTCGACGGCGACAGGCCGAAGGTCCGCTCGACCCAGGCGCCCAGGTAGGTATAGGCCGAAAACATCGACGAAAACACCGCCACGGATAACGCGAGATGTGCCAGGAACAAGGGCTGGCGCAGCAGGCGCAACTGGCCGGCCAACCCAAGGGCATCGGCCTTGGGCACCTTGGGGAACAGCAACGCGATGACAGGCGCCAGCAGCAATGAAGCCACCGCCAGCACCATGAACGGCATGCGCCAGTTGCCGCCCTGGGCGAGCGGAATGCCCAGGTCCTGTGCGATCAGGGGCAGGAGCCCCACGACGATTAGCTCCGCGCCGACGACGATTGTCGTCGTGGGCGCCATCAGCCACAGGGCCTGGACCAGCATCCGCTGGGAACGGTCGCCAGCGCGCGTCACGCGTTCGCTCCGCCGTCGACGGTGAAGCCGGTCCCGTTCACCGACCGCGCCTCAGGGCTGGCAATGAAGGCATAGAGCGCGGCGACGTCTTCCACCCGGCCATACTCCTTGATCGCCATCCGCTGCCGCTGCGCTTCCGCTTGGGGACCATCGGCCGGATTCATATCGGTATTGGTCGAACCGGGATGGACCAGGTTGACGGTGATGCCACGCGGGCCGAGATCGCGGGCGGTGCCCTTGGTCCAGGCGATGAGCGCGGCCTTGCTGGCGGAGTACAACGCCTTGCCCGCGTCGGGCACCCGTTCGGCGAGGTTGCTGCCGGTGGAGATGATGCGGCCGCCCTCGGACATATGCGGCAGCGCCGCCTGCGTCGCCAGGATCACGCCGCGGACGTTCACCGACAGGATGGCGTCGATGTCCTCGACGGTCACATCCTCGACCGTGCCGTACCGGATGATGCCGGCATTGTTCACGAGGATGTCCAGGCCGCCGAGTTCGGCGGCGGCGCGATCGACCGCCTGCTTGATCGACGCCGGGTCCGCCACGTTCATCTGGACGGCGACGGCGCGACCGCCCGTGCCTTCGATTTCCTTGACGATGGCATTGGCCGCATCGGCCGAGCGCTCGTAGCCGATGGCCACGGCGGCGCCGTCGGCGGCGAACCGGCGGGCGATGGCGGCACCGATGCCGCGGCTGGCGCCGGTGATGAAAGCACGTTTACCTTGAAGCGAAGACATGAGACTCACCTCCATTTTTGAAGTGATCGTTATATAATAGGAAGACCGAATTTCTAGTCAAGCGAAATCTATATCGTTCACTACATAACGGAGGATAGCCATGGCCGGCCGAGGTCGCCCAAGGGCATTCGACAGGGAGCAGGCGCTCGACCGCGCCATGGAAATCTTTTGGGAGCAAGGGTTCGAGGGCACCTCGATGGTCGACCTCACCAAGGGCATGGGGATAGGCGCGCCCAGCCTGTATGCCGCCTTCGGTTCCAAGGAGGAGCTGTTTCGGTCAGCAGTGACCCGCTACGTCCAGACCGACGGCGCGGACATCTGGGCGGCGATCAGCCAAGCGGACACCGCCTATGGCGCTATCGAGGGCTTCCTGATGGAAACAGCGCACAAGTTCAGCCGCCCCGACAAGCCCAGCGGCTGCCTGGTGGTGCTGTCGGCGCTGCATTCGACGGATGGCAACCAGGCGCTACGGGTGGAACTGACCCGCAAGCGCCTGCAAAACACGGCGGACCTGGCCGCCCGCCTGGCGAAGGGCATCGAAACCGGCGAATTGCCCTCTGGGACCGACGTCGACAAACTGGCGCGTTTCTACGTCACCGTGCAGCAGGGCATGTCGATACAGGCGCGTGATGGCGCAGATCGGGCAATCCTGGAGGAAATCGCGCGCTCCGCGCTGGCGGCATGGGGACGCCTGACCGCGACGCCAGCAGGCCGACAGGACGCGCACTCCTGACGGCGCGGCGCGCCTGGCAAAAGGCGCGCCGCGCGGCTCACTGCGTCCGCGGCCCCGACCTGGTCCCGGGCAGCGACGCCAGGAACAGGACCAGGCACACGCACAGCAGCACGATGTCCTTATAGAGAAACTCGCCGGTCAGGTTCCACGCGATCGGGTCCGTGGACAAGCTCCACTTCACCACGCCCGGCGTCGTGAAAAAGAAAGACCAGGTAATGGCGAAAGTGCCTATTCCCATCAGGGCGCCCAAGGCCGACAACAAGGGGAAGTACGCGCCCAGGGCCAGCAGCGCCGCCGTCGCCAGCTCGATGGAGCCCAGCAGATACGCTTCCCCACGTATGCCGAAGACCTGCAGCCAGGAAACGAAGGGGCTGTTCACGATGAACTGGGCGATGCCCTGCGCCGACTGCGGCGTGAACTTCTGGATGCCGAACGAGATGAAGATCAGCACCATCACCCAGCGCAGGATCGCCAGGGGCCAGTAGCGGCCCGCGCCTTTCTCTGCGACGTTGAACTCTTTCAGCATATGGGTCTCCGGGAGGTTGAATGGGTCGTACCACCCTTTCTTCGTTCCCGGAGGCGCCGCGGTTACGTCCACAGATGCAACAGTTGTCGCCAGTGATCCTGAACGACAACGATATGTCGATCCCGCCCCCTGTCGGCGCGCTGAACGAATATCCATCCCGCCTGAGGTCAGGCCACTCCCATGCGGCGTCAAATACGCCCTTTTCCGTCACGCTGTTCGAGGACCTCGGCCTGGGCTATTCTTACGCGGAAGCCGATCAGTGCCGCTTGGCGCGCACGCACGACGTCCTGGTCATCGTCCATTCGATTCGTGAACGTTCTTCCCGTCGCCAATCGCACACCTTGCGGAGCTCCCGTCCATGAATAAATCCATCGGATTCATCGGCCTGGGTGTCATGGGAACGCCCATGGCGGTCAATCTGGCCAGGAGCGGCGCCCCGCTCACCGTCTGGAGTCGCTCCCCCGACCAGTACGACACCCTGCGCGCCGCCGGCGCCACGGTCGCCGAAAGCGTGGATGCGCTGTTCTCCAAATGCGACATCGTCATCCTGATGCTGGCGCACGAAGCGGCCATCGATGAAGTCCTTGCCCGGCGGACGCCGCGGTTCGAACAACGTGTGGCCGGCCGGCTGATCGTCAACATGAGCACGACCTCGCCCGGCTACTCGCGCTCCCTGGGTGACGATATCGCGGCCAGCCAGGGCGACTACGTGGAGGCGCCCGTCTCGGGATCCCGCAAGCCCGCCGAAGACGCGCAGCTCGTCGTCATGCTGGCGGGGCCGCCGGAGCACGTCGAGACGGTCCGCGAGCTGGTCCGACCGATGTGCCGCGAGACCATCACTTGCGGCAAGGTCCCGGGCGCCCTGACGATGAAACTCGCGGTGAATCTCTTCCTGATCACCATGGTCACCGGCTTGACCGAGGCCACGCATTTCGCGCAGCGCCATGGCATCGATCTCGCGCAATTCGCGCAGGCCCTGAACGCCGGGCCGATGGCCAGCAACGTCTCGCGCGTCAAGATCGACAAGCTCGTCACGCAGGATTTCTCGGTCCAGGCCGCCATCACCGACGTCCTGAAGAACAGCCGCCTGGTGGCGGAGGCGGCGCGCGACGTCGGCATTGCCTCGCCCTTGCTGGACGTTTGTCATGCGCTCTATGGGGAAACCGAAGCGCTGGGGCATGGCGCGATCGACATGGTGGCGGTCATCCACGCCATCGAACAGCGGACCGCCGGGCTCGACCGTTCGGCGCCGGCTGGGCAGTGATCGCTTCCGCCTTTCTGGTCGCGCTCGCCGCCTGGGCACGACCGCCACGTCCCGGCCTCAGGGCTGTACCGATTTGGAGGATCCAGGCGGGACTTTACCGGGCGGACCGGAGGGGTGCGCCAACGTCAACGCCGCCTGTACGCCTCCCTCCAGGATGGCTTCCGCAAGCTTGTGATCCGACACCGCGCGCGCGATCTGTAGCGTCCCGACCATGAGGCCAAAAATGGCAATCGCCTGCTCCCGGCGCTTGGCGCGCTTCGGATCGGGAAGCAGACCGGCGAGGCCGTCGACGTAAGCGAGAACGGCTTGCTCGTATCGCTGTCTGGTCGTTTCAGGCTGACGGCCGATCTCGGGCAACAACGCCGCGGACGGGCAGCCCTCCTCATACCCGACCAGGTGAGACGTATTGAGGTAACGCCGAATGGCGTCTTCGATATCGGCCGCCCCCGTATCCTCATTCGTCAACGCATCCTGCTGGTCCTGCAATGCGCTGGAAAGCGCCTCCTTGACCAACGCTTCCTTGGACTCGAAATGGGGGTAAAAAGCCCCGTTGGTCAATCCGGACGCGGACATGATGCCGGCCAGGCCTGACGCCGCGATACCATCCCGTCGGAATTTCTTCGCGGCGACATCGATGATGCGTCTGCGCGTATTTTCCTTGTGGCCTTTTTCAAAACGCATGAGCTTGAACTCTCTTCAGGACGCAGCCTCTTCCAACACCGCCCGCAGATCCTTATCCAGTTGCACCGCCACCGCATCGATCTCCGTACTATTGAATTGTCCGAACATCGACACGGGACGATCGTACTCGAAGGACACAGTGCCTTCATGGTCCTCGCTAAGCAGGACTCGGATGGGAGCATAAAGACCGGCCGCAATCCGATGTCGCGTCATTTTAGATGCCGTCAATGGATTGCCGATGTCATACTGGATCGCAAGACGGCGCGGCCCCGCGATGCCCAGCAGTGCGCCATGATCCCGGAATCCAAAGATCGAGAGCGCGGGCAGCGCCTCCAGTTCCTTGAGCGCGCGCACGGTTTCGCCATAACGCAGCAAGGTAAAAATCCCATCGTCGATCCGACTCACCAAGCCTTCGAGCCTGGCCTTGACCGCGGAGAATGAATGACTGGAACGAATGCGGACGTGCTCGACCGCGATCGTGGTGGTTTCATAAGTGGGCTTGGACATTTTAATCCTTCAGGCAGTGCAGCCCGCCAGGGCCGCGAAACGTGTGTACCTTCGATTCCGTGCCACAGTCAGATGGGCGACGGCAATGTGCCCACCACCGCCTCCACGCGGCGTGCAACATATAGCAGCGACCGATCGCGCCCGTAAGGGCCGTCCAATTCGAGACCGATGGGCAAGCCCTTCTCGGATTCGCCAATTGGAAGACTGACACCCGGCAGGCCCGCCGCACTGGCTGGAATCGTGTTGTTGGCCAATACCAGTTGGCTGGTCTCCTGGCCACCCAACATGATCTTGTCTTCCTGTCCGATCATCGGCGCGGTGGACGGCGTAGTGGGCAGTATCAGCGCGGCCGCGCCAGTCCTTGCGAACGCTTCGGCATACCGGCGCTTGATTTCCGCGCGTTCCCTCCCCTGCGCATGGCGATACTCCTCATCGGAGATGTAGCCTTGCCCGCTCGGCAGCACGAATCGAGTCCATACATTTTTCAGTCCGGGCTTCAAGCCGTCCACGATCCCGTCGAACGTGACGGGGACGTTGTTCTGGCGTATGAATTTCTCCACTGCCGCCTTGGTCTCACGGAAGAAGATATGCCAGGTCGCGGTCAGGGCACGCTCGGAGAAATCCTGCCCCAGGTCGACCTCCACCACATTCGCGCCAGCGTCGCGCAGTTGCCAAACGGTTTCCTTGAAGCGCGCGGCAACTTCGGGCGCCGCCAGTTCCAGGAACTGGTGCGGCGCATAGGCCAGCGTGACGCCTTTCAAATCGGAATGAGTACTGCCGTCGGGGGTCTCGTCACGCGTAACCACGCGATCTATCAGGATGCAGTCTTCCACACGCCGAGCAAACACACCGGTGGTGTCGAGCGTGTGGGAAATGGGCGCGACGCCACTACGCGGCCAACGTCCGGTGGTGGGCTTGAAGCCGACCACGCCACATAGCGAAGCCGGCACACGGACGGATCCGATGGTGTCGCCTCCCAATGCCGCCGGCACCAGGCGAGCGGCCACAGCGACCCCGCCGCCACCGGAAGAACCACCCGAGACGTGATTCACATCGTGGGGGTTTCTGGCTTGACCATAGGCTTCGTTATGACCGGTCAGCCCGAAGGACATCTCCACAAGGTTGTTCTTGCCGAACACAATACCGCCACCATCCTTGATTGCCTGAACCGCGTCGGCGTCGTGCTCCGGCACAAAGCGATCGAGCGCCGCGAGACCGAGGGTAGTACGCAGTCCCTCGGTGAGATAGCTGTCTTTGATGGCAACGGGCACGCCAAGAAGCGGCGCCATGGCGCCGGCGGCTCTGTCTCTGTCTGCCTGCCTGGCGGCTTCCAGCACGGCGACTTCGTCGATGGTGATGAACGCGTTCAGATCCGCGTGATCACGAACCCGCTGCAATAGCGCGCCTGCATACCTTTCGGAAGAAATCTCGCCTTTGCGTATGGCCTGGGCGGCCGCCGCGACGCCCAGCGATGCGAGCGCGTCGGCCGTGGCTGTGTTGTTTGCCTCGGAGTTTCCCTGCATGACATGGCCCCATATCTGCGCGTCCCGGCGTGGCGATCCCAAGCCGGGACAACTATTGAATTACGATCATACTTTAATATTATGATCGTAATCCTAAAGCCGGTGCGGGCGCAAGTCCCCGGCACCGCGTCTAGCCGAGCAGTGGGCCTGGCTTGTCCAGCAACTGGTCCAGCAGGCGCAGGGCCTCGGCGGCGAACACCTGCATGTTCCGCCCGCGATCCGTATCGCCCGTTTCCACGGTGAGCGTCGCGCCGTGCGGACCACGCACGGCCAGGCACGCATGCCCGGGGGCATCGCCATAGCGATTCCCGCTCGGTCCGCTTGCGCCGGTTTCAGCGAGCACCCAGGTCGTATTCAGCTTCCGCTGCAGGCCTTCGGCCAGGAAGGCCGCGTAGTCTTCGGTTGCCGACCGCATCCCATCCGGCAGCGTCAACGGCAGGTCGAGCAGCGCGTGCCGCGACTGGGCGGTGTAGACAATGGCGCCGCCTATGAAATACGCCGAGGCCCCCGGCACTGCCAACAGGCTGGCAGCGATCAGCCCGCCAGCCGAACTTTCGACCGTGCCCAGCGTGTGCCCACGCTGTTTGAGTTTGCTGGCGATGGATGCCGCGCTCGCTTGCAGCTCGTTCATGGGAAATCCTGCTCCTTGGAGAGTGCGCGGCAGGCCATGAAGGGATGCCATCGAAGAGATTGTACTAACTGAGACTGGACACCAGCTCCCCTTGCATGCACGGCCCGCTGCGCGTCGCCTGCCAAGGACCTTCAGCTTTTGCCCTTCAAGCGCCGGGCGGGCAGCGTGCTGGGGACGTTCGCGGCGGGCTTCGTACGGGAATTGGATCCAACCAGAGCACTTTTTGGGTCGCCACCCTCATAACGTCGATCGGTATGAGACAGCCGCCACCGCATCAGGTCGTCCGCGCCAGGCCCCTCTTCGATCGCGATATCTTGACCTGCCACCGGTTCTCCCGTGCTCAGGTCGGTGAAGGTCCATTGGACGTCGGCACCTGTTCGCCGGTTCACGAACTTCAGTGGTGGAGCGGCGGCGCCGGAAAGGTTTAAGCGATCCCCGATCTTGGAGAGAAGCACCATGATCGGCGCAATCTGCCTGCCGCTTGTGGTGAGTAGGTATTCGAATCTCTCTGGGTTCATCTGATAGCGACGTCGCTCGATAAGCCCGTTCGCCTCCAGATGTTTGAGTCGATCGCTCAACGTAGCGTTGGTTACGCCAGACGACCGACGAAGATCGTCGTACCTGCTGAGGCCGAACACAAGATCCCGCAGAATCAGAAGGCCCCAACGATCGCCGATCGCCGCCATCACACCGGCGATCGAACACACCATTCCATCAAAACCTTTTGAACGCATAGATCGGTCCCAAGCCCTCGCGGACTGATGATTGATACTCTAATTATAAGAGATACACGACCTTGAATCCCTTGCTCCCCAGTCACTCTTATTATAAGATTAACTACATGGTCGGCGCACTTCATGACGAACAGCGTGCCGACCGACTAACGGCAAAGCGCTGCGAGGGTGATTGCCCTCCTGTCCATATCCAAGGAGTCTTCAAATTGCAATCACGCACCGCTTCCGGCCTCTTTCGTCCTCTTGGCGCGTTTGTCGGCACGGGGCTGCTTACATTCATCTGGCTGTTCGCACTCGTTGCATCGCCGGGACTTCAAAGGTCGGGAATATCGGTGATCGTCGCGCGGTTCGCCGTGCATTTGATCGTGCTTTCCGGCGCCTGGATGGCGTTATCGCACACATCGTTGACGGAATTGGAACGCCGTCGGACCTGGGCGGCGATCGCCGTTCCTTTGACTATTTGGCATGGGGCCGCCTGGACGATCGTCGCCAAGGGTCTCCTGCTACCAGGCGTAACCTCTATACCTTTGCTGCCGCTGATGATCATCGTCCCGACGGCTGCCGTCATCGCTGTTCTATGGCGCTCGAGCCGCATCGGTCTAATACTGGATGCCATGCCGCCGAGTTGGCTTGTAGGGTTGCAAGCGTATAGGGTGATCGGGGGCGTGTTCCTGGTTGACTGGTTTGCCGGCAACGCACCCGGTGCCTTTGCAATCCCCGCAGGGATTGGCGACGTGATCACCGGGCTACTCGCCCTGCCAACCGCGATACTGCTGGCGAAGGGCCAGCCGGGCAGCATCAGATCTGCCTTGCTCTGGAACTTCATCGGCATTTCGGATCTTGTGATCGCTGTCACCTTGGGCGCACTTACTTCGCCTGGACCGCTGCAGCACCTTGCTTTCGATAACCCCAATCTTCTGACCGGCGCATATCCCACCGCCATCATTCCCGCTTTTACCGTCCCCACCTCCCTCGTTCTACACGCGCTCTCTCTCCGCCAGTTGATCCGGCGCAAGCGGCCCGTAACGACGGCCAACGCCTGACCGTCAAGACCCTCCCACCCGAGCAAAAGACCTTATGGATAACCAACACTTCATTGCGCGCCGAGATTTGATGAAAAGAGCGGCGACGATAGCGACGGCGGTTCCGGCGCTTGTCGCAGCGACATCTGCCCTGGGAAATGAGTCAGGACAACACACCCAAGCTGGCGGACAGGCAAGTTCGTCCGCCACGGCCCCACTGCCCACGACGCTTGCCGAAGTACCAATCAACGCTGACTCCCGCATAACCATCGCCCGCAGGGACCAGCTTGCGTTGTTGGGTCTCAATCGCCCGCAGGCCGGAAATCGTATCGACCCGGCAATGTTCCAGGCACTTGCGAAGGCGCTCTACGACTATGACAACGATCCGTCACTACGCGTGGCCATATTGTTTGGTCACGGTGACGGCTTTTCCCAAGGCATCGACGTAGAAGCCTACAGGGCCGCTGCCAATACCGGCGGACCACTGGCCGGCCTCACGCACGTCGTTAATCCTTTGAACTACGGTGTCCAACGCAAGAAGCCAGTTGTCGCCGCCGTTCACGGTGATACCTGGAATATGGCCCACGAATTATTTTTGTCCGCGGATATCCGAGTAGCGGCGGCCAATACCGATTTTGGCCAGGACGAGAATACGCATGGCCGCTTTCCAGGCGGCGGATCGACCATCCGGTTCGTGCGCGAGGCTGGCTGGAGCAACGCGATGCGCTACATGCTTACCGGTGACCATTGGACCGCCAGCGACGCATTGCGGATGGGTCTTATCCAGGAGATCGCGGATACCCCGCAGGCAACGTTGGAGCGTGCGGTGGCAATAGCGAACAAAGTGGCCGCTTGTGCGCCGCTCGGCGTTCAAGCAACGTTAAGCTCCGCGCACCTGGCGATCGACAATAGCGAGGCGCAGGCTTTTGCGAAGCTTGGGGCCCAGTACAGCGCGCTTTATCGCACGAGGGATTTCGTCGAGGGACTGAATGCGCAGGCGCAAGGACGTTTGCCTGTCTTCCAAGGCGACTGAGTCCCCAATTGATATTTTCCGCCCCGCTGTCGATCCCAATCCAAGCCGCGGTAAGGTGCATGTCGATTCGTTCGATAAAGCCCAGTTCTTGAAAGAAATAGCACCCTCCTCTGCGTATCCGTACGCTAGCCTTCCAACAACTTCCGGGCCAGGGTCAGCGCTTCATCTTTCGTCTCAACGGTCAGCATGGGATAGCCCCAGAATTTCTCATATACCAGGGCGAATGCCTTGGTCGCCAAGCGCTTGGCGGCATTCGGTTCGATGTAGATCCCTGCCTTGACGAAGGCCCGCAATTCGCTTTTGTGGCGCTTCATCCAAAGCGAGGCCTGCTTCATTTCTTCCGGCGAATGTTCGGGTGCACCGCTATCAAGCCCCTCGTCATTGAGCAGAACGAAGACTTCCTTTCTGGCGAGCAATGCCTCGAACTCGGCAAAAGGCGAGGCCCCGGGATCGGGGCCAGGCGCGTTCAATTCCATCCAGACCAAGGGGAACTTCGAGACGTCCATCAACATGCCGGAATGCTCCTTCGAAACAGGTTCAATCGAACGATACCGACAGGTCAATTGGACGTCACTGTGCAATCTGGCCATAATATTTTTCAATCAGGCCAACTTATAAGCGCCGATCGGACGCTTCATACGCATCATGCCCCGCATTGCCACCACCGATCTGAGAGCGATAAACGATGTGGACCATGTCCCCCGGCCGATCGCGCGTTGTTGGATGAGTTGGCGGCGGCTCCCGTGGAAGACCTTCACTTGCCTATGCCCCGGGATCCGCGCTTGCGCCGACTCGCGGAAATGTTATTGGCCGATCCTGCGGACAAGTCCACAAAACGCGATTGGGCGACGCGCATAGGCATGAGCGAGCGCAACATGAGCCGGCTTCTGGTGCAGGATATCGGCATCGTGCTTCACGATCATGCGTTGATTAGCGGCCGAGAGCGGTCTCGACCGCGGCATCGACGATGCCTTCGATAAAGCGGTCATCGAACGCCTCTTTGGAAAACCAGCGCCGAAAAAATAGTGGCCCAACCACCGCCGCGACCAGGTCGGCGGCTGGCTTCTCCGGCTGCACCTCACCCCTGTCCCTGGCTATTTCGACGACCGCGTGAAACGGCGCCATGAAGGCCTTATGCAGTCCGGCCTGCAGCGCGGCGATTTCCGGATCGCGCTCCGCCGCGTCGACGATCGACGGATAGACCGTGGCCCATGCGGCGGACTGAAGCTGTTCCGCGAGCTTCGTCACAAGAGCGTGCAGGTCGGCGCGCAAAGTGCCCGTGTCCGGTGGCGGCGGTACGTCCCCCAGCCTGGAACAGGCATCGATCAGCAAGGCAGCGCGCGAAGGCCAGTGCCGGTAGATCGTCGTTTTCGAAACGCCGGACACGCGCGACACTTCGTCGATGCTGACGCCGCCGATCCCGCTCTGCGTCAACTGCCGATAGGTTTCGCTCAATACGGCTGCCTTGGAGCGCTCCACCCGCTTGTCTGCAATCTGAGCCACCTTCACCTTCCTCATTGACAATATCGATACGCTACGGTAGCGTACTACAAGTACGACACAGTACAGTATTGATGTTAAGGGACAAACCCGCAAGCTTGGGAGGAGCGCTTCAAAGATGGCTGACATGACCGAAGATCGAGACGCCGTCCCGGCATGGCTCGACCAGACGCTCTTTCCCTTCAAGAACCGTTGGATCGATATCGACGGCAATCGCATCCACTATGTCGATGAAGGCAGCGGACCTACCCTGCTCCTGCTCCACGGCAATGGCAGCTGGTCCTTTCTCTACCGGCATATCATCACCAGGCTCGCCCCACATTTTCGCTGCATCGCCTTCGACCATGCGGGTTTCGGGTTGAGCCGGGCCCGACCCGGCTTCACTTTCAAGCCGAGGGAGCACGCGACGGTTCTGGAGGGCCTGGTGCGCGCCCTGTCCCTGAGGGACATCCGCCTCGTCGTGCAGGATTGGGGCGGCCCGATCGGGCTGAGTTTCGCCGGCCTGCGGCCGGACCTCATCGACAAGCTGATCATCTGCAACACCTGGGCGTGGCCCGCCGACGGGATCAAGCACATCGAGAACTGGTCTCGACTTACCGGCGGCGGACTGGGCCGCTTCCTGATCGTCCGCTACAACGCGCTCACCCGGTTCCTCGTACCGATGTCCACGAAACGCAGGCTGACATCGACCGAAAAGGCGGCCTACGCAAGGCCCTATCCGACTCCGGCCTCGCGTATTCCCCACTCGCAGTTCGCCAAAGAGATTCCCGAAAGCCGCGATTTCCTTTCCGAGGTAGAGGCTGGCCTGGCGCGCCTGCGCGACAAGCCCGTCCTCATTCTTTGGGGAGACAACGACCCCGGCTTTCGAGATAGCGAGCGGCAACGCTTCGAAACCGAGTTCCCCGGCGCGGAGGTCCACGTTCTGACCGGCGCCAAGCATTTCGTGCAGGAGGACGCCCCGGCCGAGATCTGTCACGCGATCGAGCAGTTCGAAGCAGCGCACATGGAAGGTAGCCGCCCATGATCGGGGCAACCGTAAGGTCAGCGCTGGCCGCTTGACAGTGTGTCGCCACCTGGGAAGGGATACAGGTCAAGGCTTGGCGGCAGCAACGCGGTAGCGCGGAGCGGGCCTGGCATTGGCGAACTTCGGCGCCAGCGCTCGGCGGTCCGCTTCCCAGCGGGTCCAGTCGTCGCCATCTTGCAGCGTTGGGATAGTCACCCGTTCACCCTGGTCCAGGCCGGCCAGGGCGGCATCCACCAGGTCTTCGGCCGTCATCGTGCTCGCGGCTTCCTTCTGCTTGGCGTAGCCGGCAACATCCCAGAACTCGGTGGCGGTCGCGGCCGGCAGCACGGTCTGGATGCGCACGCCCTTATCCGCCAGGTCGCGCTGAAGTGCGTGGCCGAAGCTCAGGACGTAGGACTTTGACGCGCTGTAGACGCCGTTCAGGGCCTCCACGGCGATGCCGACAGCCGAGCTGATGTTGACGATCGTGCCCGAACCCTTGGCGGCGAAGACGGGTGCGACGGCATAGGTCAAGCGCGTCAACGCGGTGATGTTCAAGTCGATCATCGCTTCCATCTCGTCGGCATCGCTGTTCAGGATCGAAGCGACCGAGCCGACGCCGGCATTATTCACCAGCAAGGTAATGCTCTTGTCATTGCGCAGGATGCTCTCGATCTTCGCGAGATCGGCCTTGTCGTTGAGGTCGGCGGGGATGGCGCTCATGGAGCGGCCGGTTTCCGCGGCCAGCCGCGAAGCCAGCGCCGAGAGCCGCTCGGCATTGCGCGCGACCAGGATGAGATCGTAGCCACGCTTGGCGAGACGGTCGGCGTATACGGCGCCGATACCGGCGGAGGCGCCGGTAATCAGCGCAGTTCCTTTGTGGGTGGTGCTGGAGGAGGTCATGAGTGGTTTCCTTGTTGACGGGTGCATCCGACAGGGTGCCGGGCTGGATGTCATTCTGACCACACCTCCCCGCTTCCTCAATGACGTATATGCAATGATTCAGGTCATTGCCCCTGACCGCTATCTCTGCGACGAGCGTACCCGTCGCGGTATCTCTTTCATGATATGTTCAACGAATCAGGACAACCCTGTATAGCATCGTCATGCACACCATCGGACTCGTCGTTTATCCGAATTTCCAGGCCCTCGGCCTCGCCGTGGCGAGCGTGTTCGAATACGCCAATCTCTTGCGCGGGGAAAGGACGTATCACTTTCGGCTGGTGTCGGAGGATGGCGGCCCCGTGATGACGTCCCAGAGCTTTTCCGTCAATACGGATCGGCTTCGGGACTCGGCGTACGACACGCTCATCGTGGCCGGCGACAATGACTGCCGCCTGCCCCCGGCCAGCCTGCTGGACTACATACACAATGCGCCCAATGAAAGCAGGCGGGTCGCTTCCATCTGCACTGGCACGTTTGTCCTGGCCGCTGCGAGCCTGCTCGACGGCAAGCACGCGACGACGCATTGGTTCCATGCGCAAGCATTCAGAAAGCAGTATCCCAAGGTATTGCTCGACGAGGACCGCATCTTCGTGATCGATGGGCAGATATGGACTTCCGCGGGCATGACGGCGGGCGTCGATCTCGCACTCGCAATCGTAGAAAAGGACTTCGGGTTGGAGACGGCCCGCATGGTCGCGCGCAAGCTCGTGGTGTATCAACGTCGTGGCGGCGGCCAATCACAGTTCTCCGCACTGCTCGAACTGGACGCGAAATCCGATCGGGTCCAGCTGGCTCTGGCTCATGCCCGGGAGAACCTTGGCAGCAATCTGTCGGTGGAGTCCTTGGCCGAAGTCGCGCGGCTGAGCCCTCGTCAGTTCAGCCGCGTATTCCGGGAAGAGACAGGCCAATCGCCCGCCAAGGCTATCGAGCGTCTTCGCGTCGAAGCCGCCCGGTTGATGATGGAGACCACCCGTCACCCGATCGAAGTGATTGCGCGCGAAACCGGTTTCGGAGACCGCGAGCGCATGCGACAGGCATTTCTGCGCGCATTCGGACAGCCGCCGCAGGCGATACAGCGCACCTCGGGCGGCGCGGGGCGGCTACATTGATGACCGCACCGCCTAGGCCTCGTTCTCCGACCACTCAGGGCTGAAGCCACCCAAAGTCGGGTGGTACATCTCGTCGCCGGAATGTTGCGTGAACTCGACGTTCAGCCGGTCTTCCCGCAGGCCAAGAATAGCGATGCAATCGGCGCACAGGGCCTTCGCAACTTCCATCCGCAATTCCGACGGTCGCCCCCTGCGGATGTCGCACATCAGGACGGAGACCGGGACGGCCTCGCCGTCCACCGTCCGCCAAACGCCACCTTCGCCAACCTCCCTGATTGCGATGCTGATGCGGCGGATATCGACCGTCATGAGATCGGCGTAGGTCGTCGCCATCTTCCTGGCGAGTTTCTGTTTGACGTCGACGGGATAGCTGTCGTTCACGTCCAGCTGTAGGTAAGGCATCACGCACCTCCTGAGTCACCCAATGGGGGTTGCTGCAAGGCATACGCGAACGATAACCACGTGGGAATGCATGCATACGCCAACAAACAGGAATTTGATTGCATATGCCACTACCTGTCAAGGTGATGTTTGGGCGGTTCCGCGCCGGGAATGACAAAGGTGCTTCGCGGTATCGGCCGGGCCACAGCCTTAATGCTGGCCGTGGCAGGAGCGCAAGTCCTGGTTCACTACGGCAGCGGCGAGAAAGAGGCGACCGCCGTGGTCGACGAGATCCAGCACGCGGCGCGCGCAGAATCTATTCGCAGACATCACGCGCGGCTGGCCAAGTTTCCCTTCGCCGCTGGTACGACGCCGTCTCGCATCGCGACAGCGCAGCGGCTTGAGCACAGCCCGTACACGCCGCTGACGAACGCGCGCATGGAGAATTGCGCGTGGTCAGAACGGAGCAACCCTTCGAGACCAGGTAGCCGGACGCTTCATATGACGCCCTCCCCCCGGACTTCAGGCGGCCTGACGGGCCCTGGTTTGACGCGGCGGGAACGTCGCGTCGATGTCGGTCTTGAACGTGTTGTTGAAGAGGTTGGTGATGAAGCTGAAAGCGGTCTCGGCGACGATGTCGACGATCTGCTCGTCGGTGTAACCCGCGGCACGCACTGCTTCGATATCCGCGTCTTCAATGTGACCGCGCGACGTGGCGATCTTGTAGGCGAACTGCAGCGCCGTGTCGGCCTTGGGATCGGTCGAATGACCGTCACGATTGAGTTCCATGTCTTCCGGCGTCAGCCCCTGCAGCTTCGCGCCGAGGTAGGTGTGCGCCGACAGGCAGTAGTTGCAGCCGTTCACTTCGGCGGTCATCACGTGGATGCGTTCCCGAGTCTTGTGGCCGAGACTCTTGCCGAGTGCGCCGTGCATGTCGGCGATCGCCTTCAGGGCGTCAGGAGATTTCGAGATCAGGGCGAAGAAGTTCGGGATCACGCCGAGAACTTTTTCGTAGTTCGCGAGGATCGGTTGCGCTTTGGCGGGAGCGGCTTCTTTCGAGGGGATTGCAAGGCGGGCCATGAGATTTCTCCGTTAATCCGAGCCACCGTGGCTTCGGTAGGAGAAATAGTACAGACTTCCATTCAAGACAATAATTAGTCAATTTTGAGAACCAGTATTCCATCAAATGAAAGTATTAAGGAACTGGAAAAAAGCGCATTCGGCAAGGCGGAGGCCCGTCAGGCCCCACCCAGCTCGGACATCGCCGACCGCAACCGGTCGACTGCGAAGTCGAGGAAGACTCTCATCTTGAGCGGCAACAGCCCGCGCTCCCCATGGACGAGACTCACAGGTATCGACTCGACATCGAACTTCGGAAGGACGTGGACAAGCTCCCCTGCGCGGAGCGCGGCATCGCAGTGGTAGCGGTACACCCTCGTCAAACCGGTGTGACGGAGCGCCGCCTGTACCGCGGCCTCGGCGGTGGTCACCGACAGGCGCGGGATGATGTTGACGCTGAAATCACGTTTGGTCGCCGGATCCCGAAACCACCATGTTGCGGTGGAAGGGCCAGCGAAGACAACGCATGGAAGCTTTTCCAGGTCACTCGGGCGTTTTGGCTTGCCGTGCGCAGCAAGCAGGTCCGGCGAAGCACACACCAGTGTATCCATCGCGCCAACACGGGTTGCGATCATGTTGCTGTCCGGCAAGATGCCGATGCGGACTGCCATGTCAACGTGATCATCGTAGATATGAAGGTTCCGATCGGAGAGAACCAACCGCACGTTGATCTCGGGATAGGCAGCCAGGAAGTCGGTGACAATGGGCAAGATATACATATGGCCGAACAGCACTGGCGCGGTGAGAACCAGTTCTCCCCGAGGAGTGTTGTACTCGCCAGCCGCAGCTCGTTCGATTTCCTCGATGTCTTCCATGACACGTTTGACCGACTCGACATAAGCTTGGCCGGCATCGGTCAAGGTCAGCTTGCGCGTCGAACGATGCAGCAGCTTCGTGCCGAGGTACTCTTCGAGTTCCGTGACCTTCCGGCTAACGGTCGGCAGCGGCATATTCAAGGCCTTTGCGGCCGCGGTAAGACTACCTTTTTCGACCGTGAGCAGCACGATAGCCATCGCTTCCAGCCTGTCCATTCAATATTCCACCCAATGAAAGACCTCCAACGGGCCTAGCTTTCGGTCATGAGCGACGCTGATTTCGTGAATAAACGCCTCGGGCGTCACACCCGTGAAGTGGCGAAATTCTTCGATGAGGTGGGCCTGATCGTAAAACCCGGCTTCCGCGGCGATGCTCGCCCAGTTCGTGCGGCGGTCCGCACGCGCCAGGTCGGTCGCACGCGAAAACCGCCTCAGCCTGGAGAACATCTTGGGGCTCATGCCAACCGCTTCGATAAACACGCGCCGCAGATGCCGCTCGCTGATGCCGAGGCCGGCCGCAACCTCGTACACATTGGCGTCGAGCAACTTTCTTGCGGCTTCGCGCACGAGCAACGTGCGATCGCCAGGAGGCCGGTCGGGCAAGCACCGTCCCGCAATCGCGCGTTCGAGAATACGCGCAGCGTCGTTGGGGCTAGCCGCCGAGGCAAGCTGGTCGTATATCGCTCGCGCTTCACTTGCGCCCCAGACGTCTTCGACCGGCACGATAAGGCCCGAGACCGCGGATGCCGGCATCCCGAGCACCGCGGCGGCGGTTCCCAATTGAAGACGCGCGACGACAGTCAATTGCCCCTTGCGAATAGTCTTGCGCGTGACGTACCGACGGGCGCCGAGCACATGCATGTCCAATCCTCGCTGGGCCGAAGCTCCCACCCTGACGACGAGATGCACCTCCGGACGAGGAATCGCTACCATCGACTCGTTCGCAACGCATTCGTCGACGATCATCGATTCGATAAAGGACATGGGGTGCCTGCGCGACATGGAAACGGGATGCATGGCCTTATAGTAGACGACGCCTGGCCGTCGCACGACGCGGGCTCGCCCTGTCCGTTTTTTCCAATGCATGCCCGCCATAGCCCGATACAGTTTGCGTATCTCGCACCTTGGCTGGAGGCCTTGCATGACAATTCTCGTGACCGGTGCAACCGGAAAAGTCGGTAGCCGCCTCGTCAAACGGCTGGTACAGCGCGGCGACCGCGTGCGTGCCCTGATACGCGACCGCACTCGTGCGGCTGAACTGAACACGAATCAGGTCGAGCTCATCGAAGGCGACCTTCTCGATCCCGATTCGCTGCGTGCGGCGGTGCGCGACGCGGATGCAATCGTCCACTGCGCGGCGTTCTTTCGCGGTGCGACGCCGGAGCAAGCTCATAGCGTCAACGATCTGGGAACGCAGTCGCTTGCCGTCGCCGCGCGCGACGCCGGCGTGAAGCGGTTCGTTTTCCTGAGCACAGGCCTCGTCTATGGTTCAACCGGCGGACGCCCTGCATCGGAAGACGACGCTTGCGCGCCGACGGTCGCCTATCCGGTGAGCAAGCTGGCCGCCGAGGGCTTTCTTCTAGGTATGGAACACCTGGATGTGCGCGTGCTGCGTCTGCCCTTCGTCTACGGCGACGGCGATCCGCATATTGCGGAAATCGTGCCCCACATGCAGGGATGGCGGCCAACTCAGCGGATGTCGATCGGCCACCACGCGGACATCGCCCAGGCCGTGATGCGCTTGCTCGACAAGCCGGACCCGACGTATCGCATCTATAACGTGGCCGACGACGACGCGCCCGAGATTGCCGAACTACTGGCGGCGGTGGGCGCCACGCCGCCGGACGGATCGGCGGCCGAACGTGGCGCGGCATTCGATGCGCTACTCGACTGTCGCCGCATTCGCGACGATCTCGGCTTCAAGGCAATTTTCCCGCGTCTCGCGGATGCGATTGCGGCGGGCGCCCTCTAGCACCGTCAGTTGGCTGTATTCAACAGCCTGCCGCCATCCACGACAAGCTCCGCACCAAGCGTCCAGGCCGATTCGTCGGAGGCAAGATAGATCACCGCTTTTGCCACTTCGTCTGGCTTGCCGAAACGGCCGAACGGGATGGTGCGCACGATGTCCTGATTGACCTGGTCGCGATAAGCGTCGGGAATACCGAGCTTATCGTACAGCGGGGTTTCGACCGGGCCGGGACTGACCGCATTGACGCGCACACCGCGATCCAGCAGTTCGCTCGACAGCGTCTTGGAGAAGTTGAGGAACGCCGCCTTGGTCGCCGCATACACCGATGAACGCGCCGCGCCGACGTGCGCATTGATCGACGTGTTCAGCACGACCGACGCAGGATTGGAAAAAACCGGCAGCAGCGCCTGGATCAGAAAGTACGGTCCCTTGACGTTGATGGCGAACGAGCGATCGAACGTATCTTCCGTCCATGCCTCGATCGGTTGCCAGACCGAAACGCCCGCATTGAGGAAAGCGACGTCGAGCTGGCCGTAGTGCGCCTTGACGGCTTCGGCAAGCTGGCATTGCGCCGCGACGTCGGCGGAGTCGGCACGCAGTGCGAGCACGTCGGGGCCTAGCTCCGCCCGCGCCCTGGCGATGCTATCGGGGTTGTTGCCGGTGATGACGACGCGCGCGCCTTCCGCGAGAAATTGCTTCGCTGTGGCCAGGCCAATACCGGTGGTGCCCCCGGTAATGAGGGTGCGTTTGCCTTGCAGACGGGACATGATGGTGCTCCTGAGTGAACGATGCCAGCGCGCGGATGCGCGGCTGGCCCAGTCCGCAGGATGAACCCATGCCCCAGATAGGATAAGACTCGATAGCGACATATAATTCATGCCTGAATTGCATGAATAGAGGGCTGATTTGGATCGCTTCCTGCTGATGACCTGCTTCGTGCGAGCCGTGGAAACAGGCAGCTTTTCCGCGGCGGCGCGGGACCTGGGCCTCGGCCAGCCCAATGTGAGCCGGTATGTCGCCGCGCTGGAAGAGCATTTGCAAACGAGGCTGTTACTTCGTACGACGCGCCGGCTTACGCTGACCCCCGAAGGCGAGCGCTATTACGCAGAAACCCGCCAGATACTCGACGCGGTTGCGGAGTCGGAATCCTCCCTGCGCGACGAGGCCGAGCCCACCGGCCTGCTGCGCGTCGCATGTCCAACCGCATTGGCGCACACCTTCGTCCTGCCACAGGTGCCGGCGTTCCTCGCGCGGTACCCCGGCCTTGCGCTCGATCTTCAGATTGGTGATCGCTATGTCAACCTCGTCGACGAAGGCGCGGAACTGGCGATCCGCATCGGGCATCTCGAGGACAGCGCGTTACGCGCGCGCCGCATTGGACAGTTCGAGCGTATATGCGTCGCGAGCACCACTTACCTTGCCCGTCATGGTGTGCCGCGCGAGCCGGCCGATCTGCGCACGCATGACTGCATCGTCTACACGCTGTTATCGTCGGGAAGCAGCTGGCACTTCCGGGACGGCGACATTCCCGTCTCGGGAAGACTTCGGGTCAACTCGCCGCAAGCGGTCCAGGAAGCGGTCGATGCCGGCGTCGGTGTCGCCTACGGGCCGGCATGGTTGTTCGAGGCGGGGCTGGCCAGCGGCAACCTGCAACGGGTGCTGCCCGGCTACGAAGCACCGCTCGTACCGATCCAGATTCTGTATGCGGCGAACCGCCTTTTGCCCAGGCGCGCCATGGTATTCATGGATTTCATCGCTAAAGTGTTTGCAGGCATCGGCACACTCAACGCAATTGGGACGGCACGCTAAATGACGATTTCAGAAAATCCAACCATCGCCCTGATTGGGCCCGGGGCCATCGGTACGACCGTGGCGGCGGCCCTGCACGAGGCCGGGCGCACACCCGCCATTTTCGGCCGCTCGGCGCACGAACGCCTGGAACTGCGCTTCGACGGCGGTCATATCGTGGTACCGGGACCCGTGCGCACCAATCCGGCCGACGTTAAAGCAACGTTCGACCTGGTTTTTGTCGCGGTGAAGTCCACACAGGTGGACGCCGCAGCATCGTGGCTTTCTGCCCTGTGCGGAAACAGGACCGTGGTCTGCGTATTGCAAAACGGCGTTGAACAGGAAACGCTCTTTGCCCCATATGTGCCTGGTAGCGCAGTCCTGCCCTCGGTGGTGTGGTTTCCTGCTCAACGCGAGCACGACGCCTCGGTCTGGCTGCGGGCCAAGGCGCGGATTACATTGCCAGACACGCCAGGGAGCAGCATCGTCCAGACGGCCTTGAGAGGCACCCGGTGTTCAGTCGACGTCGTGGCGGACTTCAAGTCCGTCGCGTGGCGCAAGCTTCTACAGAACGCGGTCGCCGGCTTGATGGTACTCGCAGGGCGTCGCGCTGGCATGTATTCCCGTGCCGACATTGCCGGGTTGGCACTCGCGTATTTGCAGGAATGTCTTGAGGTTGCCCGGGCAGAGGGTGCGACGCTGGGCGACGAGGTTCCGCAAGAGATCGTAGACGCCTTCCAAGGCTACCCGGCCGACCTCGGCACTTCGATACTCGCCGACCGGCAGGCTGACCGCCCGCTTGAATGGGACTGCCGAAACGGGGTCGTGCAGCGACGGGGGCGATTGCACGGTATCCCTACCCCGATCAGCGATCTCGTCGTCCCGCTTCTTGCGGCCGCGAGCGATGGACCTGGCTGACATTTCTGCCATTGAGCGAAGTCACTTCGCTCAGTGGCCCCCTTCAAACCTGCGCCATCCCACCGTCAACGGCCAGTTCAGCGCCAGTCGTGAAACTGCTGTCGTCGCTTGCAAGGAAAAGCGCCGCGGCGGCGACCTCCTCAGCCCTGCCCAGGCGGCCGAGCGGGATGAGTTCGGTTAGCGTATCGCGCACCTCGTCCGAGACGGCGGCGAACATCGCGGTATCGATCGGCCCAGGACTGACGACGTTGACGCGGATGCCCCTGGGCGCAAGTTCGTTCGCCCACGTGCGAGCGAAGGAACGCACCGCGGCCTTGCTGGCGCCATAGACGCCATAACCTTTTGTGCCGATCGCGCCGGCGATTGAGCCGATAAGCACGATCGCCGCACCCGCCGGCATGAGATCGGCGGCGCCTTGCGCGGCGAAAACCAGCGAGCGAACGTTCAGGCCGAAGGTCCTATCGAAATGATCCTCGTCGATGCCGCCCAGCGGCGCGAATTCCGAAATGCCGGCATTGAACACCAGCACGTCGATCCGCCCTGCTTCCAAGCGGACCTTGGCGAAGACCTGTTCAAGATCGACGAGGCTGCCGGCATCGGCGCGAATAGTCCGAATGCTGCCTTCGCCCTGTTGCGGTGACGGTTTTGCAACGCTATCCGTGGCCGCGCGGCTGGTTGCGTAGACCTGCGCGCCCTCGGCCGCGAACCGTTGTGCGATGGCACCCCCAATGCCGCTGCCTCCGCCGATCACGACGGCAACCTTGTTCGCCAGTTTGCTCATAGGAACCTCGTCTGAAATTGATGAGGCTCATGATATACAGATTATACTTACGGTCAATTACGCACTATATATAGCCTAGATATCACTAAGTAAACCTATGCCTGACACTCTCCCGCAGTCACCGGCCCAGCCAAGCACGGCGCACCAGATGGAACATTGCGTCGAGGACGAAGCGCTGATTGATGCCCAAAGGACGCGGCCTATCCTGGAGCACATCGCCAACAAATGGTCGGTGCTGATCCTGACCGTTCTCTGCTCGAGGCCGTCACGCTTCAACCAGATCATGCGCCGTCTCGACGGCATCACGCACAAGGCGCTCGCCGATGCGCTGAAGCGCCTGGAGCGAAACGGCCTGGTCAGGCGAGAAGTGCTGCCCACGACGCCGGTTGGGGTCGAATACACGATCACGCCGCTCGGACGGTC
This sequence comes from Bordetella genomosp. 8, assembly GCF_002119685.1. Taxonomy (NCBI): domain Bacteria; kingdom Pseudomonadati; phylum Pseudomonadota; class Betaproteobacteria; order Burkholderiales; family Alcaligenaceae; genus Bordetella; species Bordetella genomosp. 8. Next base: position 3,719,741 of record NZ_CP021108.1, read on the forward strand.
GCTCCAACCGCCTTTCGCCGCGCTCTATGATTGGGCGCTGACCTATGGACCCCAACTGGAACGCGCTCAAGCGGAATACGACAGCGCGCGGGACAATGCACGCTAGCCGCGGATGATCCCGAATTCGACGCTGCCCGGCGTCCCCAGGGCGGTATCGGCTGCGGACAACACCTTCCGCGTCGGCTCAAACCTGCGCGAAACCACCGTCCGCCTGTATATCCGCCCCATTGATATAGCTCGCCGCGTCGGATGCCAGAAAGGCGACGACAGCTCCCATTTCTTCTGGCTGCCCCATACGCCCTGAGGGAACGGCGCCGACGATCCTCTCCTTGTACACCTGCATTGCTTTCGCGTCTGTCAGCGCAGCCGCCAGCGCGGGCGTCTCGACGGGGCCCGGGCTGACAACATTGACCCGAATACGACGGTCCCTCAGTTCAGTGACCCAGGTTCGCGCGAAGCTGCGAATGGCGGCCTTGGTTGCGGCGTAAACGGTGCGCTCGGGCAATCCCTTTGATGCGGTAGCCGAGGACACCAGAATGACCGATGCGCCATCGGTGAGCAGAGGAAGCGCCTGCTGCACGGTATGAATCGTGCCTTTGAAGTTGACGGCAAGTTGGAAGTCCAGGGCGTCGTCCGTAATCGAGCCCAACCCCTGCTTGACCTGCACGCCGGCGTTCGCGACCAGGATGTCGAGCCGGCCGCTGTGCGCGCGCACCGTTTCATAGAGCCGATCCAGGTCGGCGGGCTTGGCGACATCCGCCTGTACGGCGACAGCATTGCTGCCGATTTCCGCTGCTGCCTTGTCGAGCTCAGCCTTCCGGCGTCCACTGATAAAAACGGTAGCCCCATCTTCCGCGAGTTGCCGCGCGATCCCGAACCCGATGCCAGTGGCGCCACCAGTGACGACCGCGACCTTGCCCTTCGAAGACGTACCCATGAACCGCTCCAGTTTTGTAACGTTCATAACATAACCTGCCGCACCTGACCAGGCAAGAGAATTATGTAATGATCATCAAAATTGATAGGATCCTCAGATGGCGCGGCCGCGAATCTTCGACGAAGCACAGGTTCTGGATCGGGCAATGGAAGTTTTTTGGCTCCACGGATACGAAGGAGCATCCATGGCCGAATTGACCAAGGCAATGGGACTCAACTCACCCAGCATCTATGCGGCCTGGGGAAGCAAACGAGGACTCTTTGACGCGGTTCTGGCGCAGTATCGCAGTAGACGAACCGCGCGCCGGGACTATGTTCTGGCTGGAGCAACCGCGCGCGAAGTTGCGGAGCGAATGCTGTTCGACACCATCGATTGGCTCGTCGACCCGAACGAACCCCTGGGTTGTTTCCTGATTCAATCCGGACTTTCAGCCGGCGTCGGCAACGACGATGTTCCCCGCGCCTCGGCTGCCCAACGACATCGAACCAGGGAAGCACTGACGGAACGATTCGAGAAGGCGAAAGCGGATGGCGACTTATCGCCCAGCGCCGACCCAGGGGCGCTGGCGGCGTATCTTCATATGATTGCATTGGGACTCGCCGTTCAGGCACAGGATGGCGTCATCAAGGAACAACTGGAAGAATCGGCCAGGCGCGCTCTGACAGGCTGGCCTGCCTGAACCGCGTCATCCCGGCATAGAAGTTACACCGGGCGAACACGGATACTTCCTGGCGAATCCGGGCGCCGTCGCGCTGAGCAGATCGATGACGTGGCGCTCCGCATAGCGGATACCATCGTCGAACTCGTCCACTTCGGGACAGCCATTGCGCTGGCCCTTCAGTATGGGCTACCGGCTGGTTGAGCTGAGCCCCGATGCCTCGGTGGTGATCGACGCCAGCGACGCGGTGGCCCTAATCATCGCGGCGGGTGGCGGGATTGTATTTCACCGACCTAGCATGGCGCTGGGTCAGCGCTCGTCGCTCGTCGATATGGGCAATGCGGACATCAACTAGGCAGCGGCCAACCTGGCGCGGTCCGACCGCACGGCGTCCTTCAACACCGCAACGATTTGGCTTTCTGTAAACCTGCTTTTCTTCAAGGGAGTCTCCGACTCTTGGAGGCCCCGAAATTCTACTGGCTGATGTCTACGCAGTGGGGGAGCTTACGATCGCACTGAAAGAGCTCGCCGTTCTCGCGAACACAAAACGCGAGGGAGACGCGGCGGCGTGGCTCTCTTGGAGGGTGCTTCATGTCATCCTGAGAGTGCGCACAGATCAGTCCTGCGGGACAGATGAGCGGGCCAGCTCGATGGGAATGAAAGACAGCGGGAGGCGGGAGCCAATCCAGGCACGGCGCGAACAGAACCGAATTGGTATATATGCAGGTGGAAGTACGGATCCACCGCTATCTACTCCAGTTTGGTAAGGCGCGGTCGGCATGGCCGATTTCAAGGAGATTCATGGTGGATGGAGCGACAAGCTACACTTGAGATACTGGACCGTTCATCTTGAAGCGGCCCACAAGAAACGCAGGTCCGGCTACTACCGATTCGACGTGGGTCACGCTGAAACCAGCTCTCCAACCTACAGGAGACCGGCGCTTGCAGAATCCTTGGGCTGGGGCCCATACGATCCGCGAACCTAGCGTCAGTAGCATCGCACACAACCTACGCAGGGCCTAACAGCGACGGTTGGGCTCAGTTGCATTCTGATTGTTCATCTGCGCAACGACCTGGAGTATTGAAATAAGGCTACGGAAGATGACCTTTACTGTCATATAGAGAATGACTGCCGTCGCAAGTATGCAAACAGCTGACACTATCCCTTGATTGTCATGCAAGACCTTTGAAACCACATCGAACGCGCCTTCATCGATATTCACTGCTGTGCTGATCGTGATCAGCGGCTTAATTTCACTCACCTGGTCTCCTACACGTCTGCCGAGTGCTACAGCGGCCCTGATGTGCATTAAAGTGGTTAGCACCGAATTTTTCTAGGAAACAACTCAGGAGAATTCTTGCCAAGTTTCAGCCCTTCAGGCGGGGATCAGGGATCTTTTGCGCCAACACACCATCGCAATACTTGCGCATGTGTTTTCCAAGGGCATTCTCAATAGCCTCAGTGGAAACGTCGCACCGTTTGGCAATTAGCTCGCGCGCCAAGTTCTTGGAGATGCCGTACTCCACGACCAACAAGAAGAACGCCCATCTGACATTAGCGCGTGAAATTTTCGGAATAGCTCCCGCGGACCGTACTGGTGGCTCGAAGTCAGGTTCACCTTCGAAAAGCAAAATAGCGAAGGGACGCGACCACGGGAGGTCCGGGAAGCGCATCGGTTCTGCTGCAACCATACGAACGATCGCAGCGATCAACGTAGGGTTCCAAAGATATTGGTCTGCCTCGATCTCATCCGCCATCTTACGAAGGTGCTGCGCCCGACTATCCATCAACTCATCAATTCGTAGACAGCCGCCAACGATCTTGTCGCTCATTAGTTCGAAGACCGAGGCAGCTACGGTCTCATCTCTCTTTCGTCTCGCTTGACGAGTCAGCTTTACGTTTGCATGCGGCATTGCGCTAGCTCCATGGCTTCCGATGTAGTGGGAGTACTGCTTATAGGTCGAAACGGAAATCGATGGTCGTTAGAAGCGCGGACCAGTCAAGCACGTTACTTCTAACTCGGTGCTCGGGTACTTGTGGGGTCGCAAGACGTCCATGCGTCCAGCTAGAATGGAGGTTCAAGCCGATCCGGGGAGCGCCCGATGCAGGTGGCACGGCCGAACGTACGGTGGTTCTCGTCCGACCAATCCGGCTCAACAGCCAGATTGCCACGGCATCCAGCGTGGACAGTGCGCTGCCAGCAGAAGAGCGCGTATTTCGTCAGCTATGAGTACGTTTATGTGCTGACCGATTAAAATCCTGCGCAGTCGTAATCGAGGAAACGACTTTGAGCACGGAGATGAAGGAGACGCGAGTATTTGACAACAAGCACAAAGGCGCACTAGCGCACACCATCATTCAGCCCAACACGACGGTGGCGCCTGTCATTACACAATCTCGCGTCATCCCGCATTTCCGGCTTGAATCCCATCGAATACATTGGGGTCGACATGCAACCGCGTCGCGCGTATCTTAAGCGGATTCGTATCATACGGACCACGCCGGTCAAGGTTACAGTATCCGACCGAGCACCTCCTCGCCCCTCATTCGATGCACTTCGATCACATAGCGTGCGATATCCGGTACGCTTTGATCGACCACCAGTTCTGCCACCGGCTTAACTGGCTTTCCCGAAGCCTTCGCAGGATAGTCAGCAATCCGACGGAACGTATCCGTCCCGCGCTGGTGGGGTACCGGCCACGTGTTGCCAGAATTCATATGGCAAAGCCATATTCGATCTCTGTAGTGGCGGATGAACGAAGCCGCATCGATTGTCAACACATCATGCTCAAGTGCCCGATAGTCTCTCGCATTGAGCAAACCTATCAATCTCTCCCGTGTCGCCCAAAAGAAAACCTTGGCATTGATCATGCGGTACCACGCTTCCGGGGTAATCCCGTCCTGCAGAGCGGCCAAAAGCCGGCTTCGAGGCATCGGTTTTTGATCACGGAGCACAATTCCTTCCGGATGCTTAGCAAGCACTTCCATTTTTCTCGGACGCTGCATGCTCTCGTAGGGTGCCCGGTCATCACCTTCTAATTGAAAGTAGTCCAGCACAGCACTTGCGCTTAGCAGCCCGCGCGCGCTTATACTCTCCCATGTACCGCACTCCGCCATGTGATATAGCCGCGGGTACAACTCAATCAGTTTATCTATTTCCATGCTGTTATTTTGAGTGGGTACGTGCCATCCAGTTTCGTCGATCAATTAGCGAGCGCAGATCTTCGGTACCATCCTCTTCCCGAGGGAAACGCGTGTTAATAAGGGAAACCGGAGCTTGCGAAACCCGCTCCAGCTCCTCCACGAACTTGATGGTGTCAGGGGTCAACTGTTCGAAACGCCGCGCGTTTCGATTACTAGCGTCGAGATAGTCTGCGAAGGTTAAGACGATATCTGTCGGAGCATTCAGCGCGCAAGCCTTCCGGAATTGCTCCCACTCAAACCATCCGACCCGGCGTTTCCGCTTTGTCGTGGAAGTCTTTTCTGCCCGATGCAACGCCGTTGCGTCAAGCTTTGCACGTTTGGCAATCTCGTCAAACGTTGTATCGTGCTTCAGAGGACCAGATGTATGTCCTTGGTCGCCATCAGGATCGCCCACCCGGATCGGCATCGGCCGTATCACCATCAGGATTTTCCGTACCCGGCTTGGGGAAATGCCAGCCTCGGCAAGACACCCCGCGACATTGGTATCGCGTGAGGTCACATACGGGTAGGTCCCATGGAAAAGACTCAGCCCGCTCCCCTGGGTACCCTCAAGCAGGATAGATTGTCCTTTACGGTAAGCCTCCTCAAGCCTGTCTGCAGTCGTACCATGGTAATTACCTTTCGTACCCACGTACGGTGCGAGCGCCGGAACGTCTTTGGCCATACGAAAATTCGACTTTCCACGGCTCAATATACGTCGCGCTGTCGCCGCGCCGCTGCCGCTACCTGTCGATGCGATCGTCGAAACGAGATGCGCTCCCTCTCTCTCGACATCCTCATCTTCGATGATAGTAGCTTGCGGGTCTATAAAAAGCCGGTCCGGCCCAATATTGCAGTCGCAGATCTCATCAAAGAGCCCCTTCAGGCGAATTGTCATGCCGGGACCAAGCAACAAGCGACTGTCAACGTCGCGCGCACCGGAAGGCAGGTGGTGATAGGTGTATGGTCCCTGCGTGCTCGCGACCGTATGCCCTGCGTTTGGACCGCCAACCCTCACTATGACGTCATATTCGCGAGCGAGGTAAGAAACAACATTACCTTTGCCTTCGCTTCCATACTGACCGCCAATCAGAACGTCAACACAACGAATCTCGGGAGGCGTATAGAGATGCAAGCGGGCAGCCACCCGGACCAGCGTATCCCTTGCATCAGACCGCGTGGTGTAGATACGGACATCAGCATCGTCCTTGAGTGCGCGGATGTCCTCCTCGTCCTTCAGGTGGTCGATCTCGGCATACGCGGGCGCGCCTTCCCGCTGTCCCTCCGTGTGTGCGTAGCGCTCCTGCAGTGTCTGGTTGCTCGCATACAGATGCACATGAATCAAGTCCTCTCCGAAAACCCTCCGAAATTGGGCGACTTGCGCAGGAGTGCTGAGATGGTCAACAACAATCGATCTGTCTGGATCCAGTCCCCTCAAAACCTCTTGGGTCGCGTGAAGCAACCATTTTGAATCGGTGGCTTTGTCGGCTGTCACGCCACGCGCGATCAATGTCTGCCTGTCATCCCAGAATTTTTCCGGATTATCGAGTTTGGCCAATACCTGTCTGGTACGCACTACCCGGAAGTGAAACTCCCTTTCGAGGAGATTTGCCAGCCCTGTCTTGCCACTGCACGTCTTTCCGCTGATGACCACGATCTGGCGATTATGCATGGGTCAGGCTCTCCAAAGATGAATGATCTGCTTTGCGATCTCCAACGCCGAAGCTTGCGAAGTGTCGAAAGTTTGGTCAGCAAAGACACCTAACGAACTGGCGGCCACTTCATTCGGGTGTGCAATCGCGGACGAATAGGTAGGGTCGCCCGCCGAAAGCCCCGCTGCATACCGGACCTGCAGGATCGACTCTGGTGCGTAAAGGTGAACATGCCGCACAGCGTAGGGAGACCACGCCCGGAAGTGCTCGACTTGGCGTGGCTTTCGGACTGCGTCGATCAACCAGCTTTCAGTTGCGGGCGCTGCCTCCATTGCAGGAATAGCGACCGAGTCAACAACCCATGCAAAATCGGTTTCCTGGTCTAGCTGATCGCCGAGATTTTGCATCCACGAACGCGTGACGTCACCGCTCGCTGGGTGAATATGACTCTTGAGATACCCACTGGTGCTAATGCCTTGAAAATTATAATTTTCCTTAAGCACCTGTGCGAGCGAGCTTTTTCCAGACCGCATTTGGCCGCTAAGAAGCAGCAATCGCTTGACCGTCATGACCATTCTCCCGGGTCGGCGCCGTCCCATCGTCCGCAACTGCAAAATTCAAAAATGCGACCAAAGTTACAGATGAGGTAAGCCAGCCAGCGGAAAGATAATCACCCTTTCACCTTTAGTCAATCAATCATCGCTTGATCCGCTGATAGGCGATTAAAGCATGTTGCCGAAACAAATCTTGATCACCTAATACAACATTCATTTGAGTTATCTCGATCGAACTGGCTCCTATGTGAGGCGTTGCAACTGCACGACAGTCCAATCAATGGGGTGCGTCGACCGCCTTTGCTGGGCATGAGCCTGCCCTAATCTTTTGTCGCGACGTGAATTTTAGACAAAGCGAATCCGATTTCACAAGACGGAATGGCGGCTGAACTGTAAAGAAATCGAAGCACACCGAGCAGAGTTGCCGTCGCTGAAGCGGGGCGAGCTGGGCACGCCGGTGCCTGAGCTTTACCGCGAGATGTGTGTTATCGAGGCCGCGTTCTATAACCGGCAAAAAGGCTCTGAAGCCCCGACAGCGCCTTGGACTGGCGGACAACCTGAAGAATCGCTATGACATAGGCGTAACCAAAACATCCGCACGGGTGATGATGTCCGATCGCGGTATCGCTATGAGCATAACAGCGCGACAGCGACGCCCTAATAATGCGCACCCATGAGAGCGCGCACACTAGGGTGCATTATGAATACCTGCACGTGCACTTGATGTCGTGTCGTGAAGGCTATCAGGACAATCAAAAGCGGATTGCCAAGGGGAGAATTGACGCCTGGCGGACGTACTATAACGAGGCTCCTCCCCGCTCCGGACTGAAGCGGCAGATACCTGCCGAATACGCGCGCCAGCATTCGGCCAACGGTTAAAACGCTGTCTCCAATAGGCCGGAAGTTTATACTTCTGATTTGGCCGAGTCGAGATACGGGTCAGGCGATCTGGTGTTCCAAATGGAAGGCATCGATATCCCTGCGGAGAAGCCCTGGATGCGGCGTTGGCTGATCGGCGAGAAGGACGCTGAGGTGCACACGGATATCGCGCTCATCAGAGCCATTCGCGAAAAATTGCCCCAAGTACATCCAGTTCCGGCGCATGACTCCCGAGGCTACGCCGCGATTCCGGTCTACCCCGCATCGGCGCACTGAAAGAGCTCGCCGGACCCGCCTATAGACCCGCGTACACCATCTTCGTGAATTGATCGCCGTTGAACACGAAATTGCCCCATTTGGCGTCGAAAGCGGCCGTAGGTTTGGCGGCGACGATTTCGTCGAGCGATTTTCCCTGTCGTTTCAGCGCGGCCACGTTGTCGCGGACGGCGACCAGCATGTCCCGGAATTCGATCAGCTGAGCGCGCGTGCCGACGGGCCCGTGACCGGGAATGACTATCGTGTGCTCCGTCGTGCGCGCGACAGCCTCGTTGGCCCAATGGATCGCGCCGTCGATGTTGCCGCCGTCTTCATTGTCTATATACGGATAGAAACCGTTCCAGAAGGTGTCTCCCAACGCGAGTACGTCAGCCTTCCTGAAATAAACCCATAGGTCGCCGTCGGTATGCCCACCGCCGAAGTTTTCCACGTCGATTTCGGTTCCTGCGAACGTGAACGTCTTCTTGTGATTGACCAATAGCGTCGGCCGCGCTTCCACTGGAACGGGATAGAAGGTCCAGTTCCATGCATTGACGTGTGTCTTTTCGCTCAGGTGCTTCAGCGTATTTCCGTGCGACACGATGGTGGCCCCCGCCGCATGCATCCATCCGTCGCCATCGGTGTGATCCCAATGCCAGTGCGTGTTCACCACGTACTTCAGCGGTGATGAACTGATATTGTCCAATGCGGCCCGCAGCTTCTCGTGCGACTTGCTGATGCCGGCGTCGACGAGGAACTTGCCTTCCTTGCCGGACAGAACGGTTATGTTGCCACCGGAGCCCATCACCACCGAGATGTCTCCGCGCAAGGGTTCGATCGTGAGATCCGAATCAGCCCGCCGCAGGTATCGGGCGCCTGCACCCGTGTGGAAATAGTCATCGGGCGTCGCCGTTTGGCTGCTGGCAGATAACGCCGTCTGGGCGGTCAGCAGCGAGGTAGCGGCGATGGAGATCGATACCAGCAAGAGCCGGCTCGGTTTATTAACGAACGATTGGATATGGCGACGAGACATGGGACTTCTTCAGTGAGTGGGAAATGTCCACGGGGAACTCAAAATGATGCCGCACAGGTTCACGCGCTCGAAGTCCGGGTCCTTGTATGCCAGGAAATCGTCGTTGAACGTGCCGAACGTCGTGCCCGGGCGATGCTTCATGCCTTCGTAAAAGGCATCGATCATCCTGTCCGCGAAATCAGCGCCGCGCGGAAATCTCGCGATGACCGCCGCGCGCTGTTCCTGGGTAAAGTCGTCAAAGCCCCGTCCCGCCACGTCCATCCCCGCTCCGGCCTGCACCAGCGAGATTTCGCCGTGCATGTGCTCGGGAATGCCCGGCGTCGTATGGAGCGCAACTGCGCTCCATACCTTCGCGACATCCGCCTCGTCGACGTGATGACTGCGCAGAAAATCGCGCGCCGCGTTGGCGCCGTCAACTTCAAAACGCAATCCGCTTTCGCGATAGGCTGACGTCAAGCCAATATCGTGGAACATGGCCGCAACGTAGAGCAGCTCCGGATCGAAGGCGACACCCTTTCGTTTCCCCAGCAGCGCGCCCCATAGATAGACCCGTGTCGAGTGGTTGAAAAGCAATTCGCTTTCGGTGTCGCGGATGAGCTGTGCGGCCTCGCGCGCCAGCCGGCTGTCGGGAATGATGACGCCGGCCATGTCGTTCGCCGGTGTTTCTTTATCCTGGTTCATCAGGTGCCTCGAGCGATGAATAGCGGTCGGTTTCCGCGACACGCTGGACTTCCGGAGGGCGCCGCCTGGTCCGGAGACATCGCATGGGAATGCTCCGGCAGCGCCACACCGGCAAAGTTACGCTGCCCTTGGGTCATGCAAAAGACCCAAGTTTGAACAATCCGAATGTACTATCGCGTCCATGAGCAAGCTTTCCGTCGGCCTCGACCGCTCCGGGCGTATTTCTCTGTCGGCGCAAATCTACGGCTCGATTCGAGACGCGATCGGGTCGGGCCAGCTTGCCGCCGGCGCGCGGCTGCCCTCCTGGTCGGATCTGGCCGCCCAGCTCGGGGTGTCCCGGGGCACGGTGCGGGCCGCCTATGAACGTCTGATCGACGAGCAGTACGCGATCGGCCTGGGCGCGGCAGGCACCCGAGTCGCCGCGCGGCCCTCGCCAGCGACGACCGGGTGGTCGCCCGAGACGCCGCCGCTGCCTGATCTGTTCTACGACTTCAATGCGGCGCCTTTGGCATTTCAAATGGGTGTGCCCGCCCAGGACGCCTTTCCATTCAAGCTCTGGTCACGCATACAGGCGCGCGCGGCGCGCCGCGCGGCGGCAACTCCGGTCGGCTACCTCGATCCCCGTGGCGAACCGGACTTGCGACAGGAGATCGCGGCGTATCTTGGTGTCTCACGCGGGCTTCGATGCAGCCCGTCCCAGGTCTTCATCACGGCAGGTTTCTCCGGCGCGCTCAATCTTGCGATTCGTGCCCTGCGCGTGGAAGGCGGACAAGCCTGGATGGAAGACCCCGGATTCCCGCTCACGCGTACGGCGCTCGGGCTGGCGGGAATGACCGTGGCGGGCGTGCCGGTGGACACGAACGGGCTCGATGTCGACGCAGGCATCCGGATCGCCCCCGAAGCCGTCCTCGCGGTGGTGACGCCGGGCCAGCAGGCCCCGCTCGGGATGACGATGTCCCTCGCCCGACGGATGTCACTGCTCGGCTGGGCCAGACGACACGACGCCTGGATCGTCGAAGACGATTATCTCGGCGAGTTGCAGCTGAAAGGACGGGCCGCGCCGGCATTGGCCTCGCTGGATCAGGACGGGCGGGTGCTGCACGCCGGGACCTTCAGCAAAACGATCAACCCGGCGCTGCGCCTGGGGTTTCTCATTGTCCCGCCGGCCATGGCACGCCACTTCGACGACGTCGCGGCGTGCCTGTCCCCCGCCCCGGCCGCGCCTGTGCAGCACGCCGTCACCGAGTTCATGCACGAGGGACACTATTTGCGCCATCTGCGTCGAATGAAACGCCTCTACGCCGCGCGGCAGGAAGCGCTCGTCCGTTGTCTGAAGGAACAGGCCTCGGAATCACTCAGGGTGCAGGCCGCCGCCGGCATGACCGTCGTGGTCGCGCTTCCCCAATCCGCATCGGACGTCGATATCGCCTCGCGAGCGCGCGCTTTCGGGCTGGCGCCGGTGCCGCTTTCACCTTGGTACATGGGCGATAAGAGGCAGCAGGGGCTACTGCTCGGCGTGACGAATCTGGATGAAAGAACCCTGCCAGCCAACTGTTCCCGCCTGCAGGAAATCGCTCGTGGGCACCACTGACGGACCCGCGAGATCTGCTTTGCCACCGCTTCTTGGTACAGTGAAAATGTTCACTCCTGGTGCTTTTGCGTGCGCGCATGTGACACGACAATGCAGAAACGCAAAGGAGCCGGATTTCAATGAACATTCAATCCATCGCAAGAGCCGCCTGCACAGCCATGGCCGTTGGCATCGCCGTGCCGGCCTTGGCGCACGGCGGGACTGACACAGTCACACCGAACTTCCAGCACGCCATTCCCAATATCCCGGGCAAGTCGTTGACCGCCGTCGTCGTCGACTATGCACCCGGGGCAGCGTCTTTGGCGCACCGGCATGCAGGCTCGGCCTTCATCTATGCCTATGTCGTGTCGGGCGAGATCGAGTCACAGGTCGATGACGGGCCGAAGCGTGTCTACCATGCCGGCGAGAGCTTCTTCGAGACACCCGGCGCCGTTCATCGTATAAGCCGCAACGCGAGCGCAACAAGACCCGCAAAGTTGCTCGCCGTGTTCGTCGCGGACAGCGACGACAAAACCTTGACTACTCCCCTCAAGTAACCCCGCTCCAGGAGTCACATCATGAGCAAGCGCCTCGACTATGCACAGATTTCGCCCGCGGGCGTCAAAGCCCTCGGCGGCGTCTACGGCTACGTCATGCAAAGCGGCCTGTCGCCGGTTCTCGTCGACCTGGCTTACCTGCGCGTCTCGCAGATCAACAACTGCGCATATTGCCTGGACATGCATACGCGCGACCTGCTGTCAAAAGGCGTAAAGGTCGAGAAACTCGCCTTGGTGCAAGCGTGGCGGGAAGGCGGTGATCTCTTCGACCTCCGCGAGCGCGCGGCACTCGCGTGGGCTGAATCGGTCACGCTGGTGGCGCAGACCGGCGTGCCAGACGCCGCCTACGAGGCTGCCCGCGCCGTGTTCAACGAACGCGAACTGGTTGACCTGACCATCGCCATCGGCTTGATGAATACCTATAACCGTATGGCCATCAGCTTCCGGAACACGCCACAGGCCGTGATGGAACAGTAAAGGGTCCCCGTCATCGGGCTACGCCTACACCACGTCACACAGCCGGGTACACTGGAAACGATCGCGTGCGCAGAAGCCGAATGCCACCTGTCGCAACCCACACGATCGAGGATGGAAGCTCATGTTTGACCACATAGGCATACGCTCATGCAACCCTGAAAGCCTGGAGGCGTTTTTTCTTCGCGCTCTGGCGCCATTGGGCGTAACGATCGCCATGCGGGGCCCGCATGGCTCAGGGCTTGGAATGAGCGGAAAGCCCTCACTGTGGATCTACGCGACCGCTGAAAAGCCGACGCCGCTGCACCTCGCGTTCGCCGCCGAGCACCGCAGCCAGGTGGATGCGTTCTACGCGGCGGCCATCGCGGCTGGCGGTCAAGACAATGGGCCTCCCGCACTGCGGCCGCACTACCACCCGCACTACTACGCCGCCTTCGTCATCGGACCGGACGGCCACAACGTCGAGGTAGTCTGCCATCGGCCAGAAGCCTGATTCCGATGCCCCTCGGACCCGCCACACCTGCCGAAGCAGAGTGCAGTGCAGCGTCGGTCAGCATCGAGGTCCACGAAGGACGTCAAATCACTCCCACTCGATTGTCAACAGGTCTCGCAAACCCGCGTGGTTAAAGGGATTGCATAGATCGTCGCCTACCTAGTACGGTCAGCTTTGCACTGCTGTCGTAGCCGCTGCAGTCTGTCTGGACTACCGGCAAGCACTTCTACCGTCTCTGTAGGCTCAGCCTTGCTGCACGCGGCCAGAAAACACCACAAGTAAAAAAAGCATGAGCTTTTTCATGGTTCAATTTCTTCCGAAACATCGATGCCTTGTAATGCAGCAGATGTTTCCGTTGCAGGCGGTTCTAGTGTGCTTGTCCTTTCGCAAGCCTGAGGATCCGCGAGCACTAGCGGGTGGCCCAAAACCTCCTCCAGCGGGATGCGCTTGTACATCAATAGCGGGTGCCGTGCAGGCACGGCAACCACTAGTAGGTCATCCCAAACAGCTTCGGCGATGAGGCCATCGTCTACATGATTCGATCGAGCAAAGCCCAAGTCGTAAAGATCATCGTGCAGTCCTTTGATGTGCTGCACTAACGGAACCTCGAATAGCCGTATCTCTATTTCCGGGTCCTCCTCTCGGCACAGCGCTAAGAACGTGGAAAAACGTGACGGCGGAATGCCATCAGAAATCGCGAGACGCAGTTGGTGATGAAAGCCATTGACAGCAGCCTTAGCGCTGTCACGGGCCTGCTGCAACGCTGCGAAGACACGCGGAACGTGCTCCAAGAACAGTTTTCCGGCTCGCGTCAATCCGGTACTTCGGGTGGTTCGCACGAAAAGCTGCACACCCAACTCGGCTTCCAATTCCTTAACTGCTCTGGACAACGGGGACTGTTCGATGTGCAGCCGTTCGGCCGCACGAGCAAAGTGAAGCTCTTCGGCAACAGCAAGAAAGCAGCGAAGATGGCGCAACTCCATAGTCAATCCCTCCTCTCGCTCTCTAAATTCTTCGAATTCAAGGTCGATCGTTCACTCGGCCCGGCCTCCAGCCATTCCGAACACCTCATCGAGGCAGAACGTGTGACCGATCCATGCCTTTCAGAAACGGCTGTGGGCTTTCGGACTCACAGTGCGGCGTGCGCTTCAGTCACTCTCCAACGCCTCCTCGACTGGACAGGCGTCACATGATTTCCGGTCGCACAAACGGCACACTTGGTAGGCCTTATCCACGTTCTGTATCAAGCTTCCCAATAGCTTCTCGGCTAAGCGACCAAATATTTCTCGCTCTTCGCCACTCAGCGACTTCAAGGCGCACGCGATGCTTTTCTGCCTCGCATCCAGTATGGCGGCGAAGCTTGCCTCTCCCGCGTGTGTGAGATGCAGAGCCACAGCGCGCCGATCCTCAGAGCTGGCCTGGCGCTCGACAAGACCGTCCTTAGCAAGGCGGTCTACCAAACGAACTGCCCCAGGATGTGAGAGACGCAAAGCGCGGCGAAGCTGCTCAATAGCAAGCCCCGGCTCATGGCCTATCAATGCAATGGCGGCAGCGGCTGGCCCGGGCTCGGGGGCCTGCGCCTGCGTATCGACATGCAAGGGGTCGGACAGCGCCAAAGCCAGCGCACCCACAACGTTCTCGATCTTGCGTTCTTTCATGCAGAAATTTTATATGCGCCAAGCATGTAAATCAAGCCGAAATGATGTATGCTTGGCGCATATAAATAACATCATGCAGGGACCAAGGAGCCCGCCGACATCGCTTCAGCTCCGAAAAAGACCTTCATCCGTGCATTGAGGTGGTCGCGCTGCTCGGTTCGGCGACACCCATCGATCCCAGACTTCACCGAGAAATTTTCAAGGAATGACTATGACTTCGCACATCAAACCAATCGCTACAAGTGAGTACGACGCCGTAATTGAGGCCGCACAGGCGTACATCGACGGCTACCGCGCCGGAGACATCGCCGGCATCGAGCGAGCCTTTCATAAAGACTCAGTGATGTGGGGCTACAGCGGCAATGACCTACTTCAAGGCCCCGCTACCCCGGTATTTGCGAGCTTCTTTAAGTCGCTGGGGGCCTCGCCAAACGTTCGCAGCCGCCTGGATATTTTGGCTATTGCTCCCACGGCTGCAGTAGTCCGAGTCGATATGGAGAACGACGTTATGGGGGCCAGCTTCCACGACTTTCTTTCTCTTCTCAAAATCGATGGTCAATGGAAGATCATCTCCAAGATATTTCAACGATATTCCTGATGAATCCGTGCCGCCTCAACGGCGGCGCCTTCCACATTTTTCTTGGATGACTGAAAGCGTGTCGCTTCAATCAGACTGGCTTAGCCGCCTACTTGGAATACTAGCGATACGCGGGTTCTTTGGTGCCAGAACATCGTACCGAAATCATTGGCAGATAGGGTTCGATCTGGCGATACCGGGCGAAATTCCGTTTTACATTATCCTCAACGGCTACGCGGCATTGGAGTACCCGAATGCGGAATTGCGATCTCTATATTCTGGCGACATTGCCCTTTTTCCGCATGGGACACCACATCGTTTGTATGATCGCAGTCAAGTCCATGACCGCGCCTCTACCAGACGACGGACACGGCGGGTTCCAAGTCCCGAAGCGAGTACAGACGAGCCGAGTCATACGGAAATAATCTGCGGTCGCCTGAACATAGCCCACCCGCACGGTGCGTTTGTCCGCAAATATCTGCCCGAAAGTCTGATCGTGCGATCGTCCGATGCGATGAGCGCTACTACCAGTCAGCTAAGAAGCCTCGTGAAGATTATTCACGAAGAATCGCGTACGAATGAAGAAGGGCCGCCGTACAACCTTGACGTCCTAGCACCTGCCCTGTTTGTGATGTTATTCCGTGCGCTGAGCGAGGTAGAGGAACCCCCTACAGGTTTAATAGCGGTCGCAGGATGCAAACAGTTAGTCCCCGCGCTCGAAGGCATTTTTGCTGAACCTTCCGAATCCTGGACACTTTCCGATCTCGCCGCTCATTGCGGGGTATCGCGCGCGACCTTGCTCCGTCGTTTCCAACATAAGCTCGGTTGTTCCCCAATGGGACTGTTGCTGGATATTCGCATGGCACTCGCGGCGAACGACTTTGGGAAGGCTCGTGTCTCAACGGACGAAATTGCACGAAACGTCGGCTACAAATCAAGCACAGCTTTCAGCCGCGCCTTCACCAAGTACTTTGGCATCACATTGAGGAACTGGAAGCATTCGCAGCGGTGAAACGGGTTTTGCCGAGGCGGCCGGTGTCGAGACCAATTAATGGCGTGGTGAATCATATTGACGATGTAACGGAGCGCGTAGAAAACATTTTCCCTACGAAATTGACACCCCTCGTTGCCGACCAATCTCCCAAGACACACTGCTGCCGCGCGCTGTCGCGGCGAGCTGTTGCTGCCGTGACGTATTTGTTCTAGATCAATACGTCATGGCAGTTTTTCGATAGCTAGTGATAGTCCTCGAAGGACGTCAAATCACTCCCACTCAATCGTCGCAGGCGGCTTGCTGCTCACGTCATACACAACCCGATTGATCCCCCGCACCTCATTGATAATCCGCCCGCTGACTTTCGCCAGCAAGGGATAAGGCAACGGCGCCCAATCCGCGGTCATGAAGTCCGACGTCTGCACCGCGCGCAGCGCAACGACATAGTCATACGTCCGCCCATCGCCCATCACCCCCACCGACTTCACCGGCAGGAACACGGCGAAGGCCTGCGACGTCAGGTCATACCAGGACTTGCCGCTGACCGGATCCAGCGTGCTGCGCAATTCCTCGATGAAGATCGCGTCCGCGCGACGCAGCAGGTCGGCGTATTCGGTCTTCACCTCGCCCAGGATACGCACGCCCAGCCCCGGCCCGGGGAACGGATGGCGATACACCATCGAATGCGGCAGGCCCAGCGCCACGCCGAGTTCGCGCACTTCGTCCTTGAACAATTCGCGCAGCGGCTCCAGCAGCTTCAGGTTCAGCGTTTCCGGCAGCCCACCGACGTTATGGTGCGACTTGATCGCCACGGCCTTGCCGGTTTTCGCGCCGGCCGACTCGATGACGTCGGGATAGATCGTGCCCTGCGCCAGCCACTTGGCCGCCTTCAGCTTGCCGGCTTCGGCCTGGAAGACTTCGACGAACTCGCGGCCGATGATCTTGCGCTTGGCCTCGGGATCCGACACGCCCGCCAGCTTGCCCATGAACTGTTCGCTGGCGTCGATGTGCAGGATCTTCACGCCCATGTTTTCGGCGAAGGTCTGCATGACCTGCTTGCCTTCGTCCAGGCGCAGCAGGCCGTGATCGACGAAGACGCAGGTCAGCTGATCGCCGATGGCCTTGTGGATCAAGGCCGCGGCCACGGACGAATCGACGCCACCGGACAGGCCCAGGATGACCTCGTCGTCGCCGACCTGCTCGCGGATGCGCTGCACGGCTTCGGAGACGTAGTCGGGCATGTTCCAGTCGCCCTGGCAACCCGCGATATCGCGAACGAAGCGTTCCAGCAGGGCCTTGCCCTGGATGGTGTGGGTGACTTCAGGATGGAACTGCACGCCGTAGAAGCCGCGCTCTTCGTCCGCCATGCCGGCGATGGGGCAGGACGGCGTGGAGGCCATCAGCTTGAAGCCCGGGGGCAGCTGGGTGACCTTGTCGCCGTGGCTCATCCAGACCTTCAGCATGCCGTAGCCTTCGGGCGTGGTGAAGTCCTCGATATCCGTCAGCAGGCGCGTGTGGCCATGCGCACGGACTTCGGCGTAGCCGAATTCACGATGGTCCGACCACTCGACCTTGCCGCCCAGTTGCTGCGCCATGCTTTGCATGCCGTAGCAGATGCCCAGGACGGGAACGCCGACTTCGAACACGGCCTGCGGCACGCGCAGCGAGCCCTCGTCATAGGCCGAGGCGTGGCTGCCGGACAGGATGATGCCTTTCAGCCCCTGCGATTGCTGTTCGCGCACGAAATCGTCGCCGACGTCGCCGGGGTGGATTTCGCAGTACACGCCGGTTTCGCGCACGCGGCGGGCGATAAGCTGGGTGACCTGTGAACCGTAATCGAGGATCAGAATGCGCTGGTGCATGGTTGGCTCTAAATAGAAAAGCGCACCGGCGGGAAGCGGGCTTCCTCCGGTGCGCGGATGCTGCATGGCGGTGCGCCGGATATCAATCGGCGCGGTAGTTCGGCGCTTCCTTGGTGATCTGCACGTCGTGGACGTGCGATTCGCGGAAACCCGCGGACGTGATCTGCACGAATTGGGTCTTGGTGCGCATCTCGTCGATGGTGGCGCAGCCGCAATAACCCATGGAGGCACGCACGCCGCCGGCCAGTTGGTAGATGATCTGCAGCACGCTGCCCTTGTACGGGACGCGGCCTTCGATACCTTCCGGCACCAGCTTGTCGGCGTTGTTGGCGGGATCCTGGAAGTAGCGGTCGGCCGAGCCATCCGCCATCGCCCCCAGGCTGCCCATGCCACGATACGACTTGTACGAACGGCCCTGGAACAGGACCACTTCGCCCGGGGCTTCTTCGGTGCCGGCAAACATGCCACCCATCATGCAAGCGAAAGCGCCGGCCGACAGGGCCTTGGCGACGTCGCCAGAGTAGCGGATGCCGCCATCGGCGATCAGCGGGACGCCCGTGCCTTCCAGCGCCTTGGCGACGTCGGAAATGGCGGTGATCTGCGGCACGCCCACGCCGGCAACGACGCGCGTTGTGCAGATGGAGCCCGGGCCGATGCCGACCTTGACGCCGTCGGCGCCGTATTCCAGCAAGGCGCGGGCGGCTTCCGCGGTGGCGATATTGCCGCCGATGACGTCGACCTTGGGGTAGTTCTTCTTGACCCAGCGCACGCCTTCCAGCACGCCCTGGGAATGGCCGTGGGCGGTATCGACGATGATGACGTCGACGCCGGCGGCGACCAGTTTTTCAACGCGTTCTTCCGTGCCCGCGCCCACGCCGACAGCGGCGCCGACGCGCAATTGGCCCAGGGCATCCTTGTTGGCTTGCGGATGCGCGGTGTTCTTGACGATGTCCTTGACGGTGGCCAGGCCACGCAATTCGAAGGCATCGTTGACGATCAGGACCCGCTCCAGGCGATGCTTGTGCATCAGGTGCTGGGCTTCGTCCAGCGTGGCGCCTTCGCGCATGGTCACCAGGCGTTCCTGCGGGGTCATGATGGTGCGCAGGGGTTCGTCCAGGCGGGTCTCGAAGCGCAGGTCGCGGTTGGTGACGATGCCGACCACCTTGCGCCCTTCCACCACCGGCAGGCCGGAGATGCCATGCTGCTTCTGCAGGGCAATCGCGTCGCGGACCTTCATCTGCGGCGTCACGGTGATCGGGTCGATCACGATGCCGAATTCGTGCCGCTTCACGCGGGCGACTTCCCGGGCCTGTTCATCCGCCGTCAGGTTCTTGTGGATGATGCCGATCCCGCCTTCCTGTGCCATGGCGATCGCCAGGCGCGACTCCGTCACGGTGTCCATGGCGGCGGACACGAGCGGAATGTTCAGGGTGATGTTGCGAGTGAGGCGGGTGGCCAGCGACGTGTCGCGCGGCAGCACCTGGGAGAACGCGGGCACCAACAGAACGTCGTCGAAGGTGAGCGCGGTTTGGATGAGACGCATGGGAAACTCCGGGCGCAAAGCAAGATTATACGCGTTCCGTCTGGAATTTCTAGGTGTAACCCCTAACATACCGCGGTATGCGGTTATACGCGCGGCGCGCCCGCGCAACACCCGCCGGGCGGCCCCGCCGGGGAACCGCGCCGGCGTCCGACAGGCCGGGCCAGGGATCTGGCCCGGCGCCACCGTCCCGATTACTTGCCACCCTTGGACGCCATGACTTCCTCGGCGATCTGGCGCGGCACTTCGGCGTAATGCTTGAACTCCATGGTGTACGTCGCCCGGCCCTGGCTCAGGGAGCGCAGCGTCGTGGAGTAGCCGAACATCTCGGAAAGCGGGACTTCGGCCCGCACCAGCTTGCCGCCCCCGCCCGCGATGTCGTCCATGCCCTGCACCATGCCGCGCCGCGAGGACAGGTCGCCCATGACGTTGCCCATGAAGTCCTCGGGGGTTTCGACTTCGACGTGCATCATGGGCTCCAGCAGCACCGGCTTGGCACGCCGCATGGCTTCCTTGAAGGCCATGGAGCCCGCCATGCGGAAGGCGTTTTCGTTGGAGTCCACGTCGTGGTACGAACCGAAGGTCAGCGTGACCTTGACGTCTACCACCGGGTAGCCCGCCAGGATGCCGGACTTCAAGGTGTCCTGGATGCCCTTGTCGACGGCAGGGATGTATTCGCGCGGGATGACGCCGCCCTTGATGGCGTCGACGAATTCATAGCCCTTGCCCGGCTCGTTCGGCGCCAGCGTGATGACCGCGTGGCCGTACTGGCCGCGACCGCCCGACTGCTTGACGAACTTGCCTTCGACATCGGTCGCGGTCGCGCGCACGGTTTCCCGATACGCGACCTGCGGCTTGCCGACCGTGGCTTCGACACCGAATTCGCGCTTCATCCGGTCGATCAGGATTTCCAGGTGCAATTCGCCCATGCCGGAAATGATCGTCTGGCCGGATTCCTCGTCGGTGTGGACGCGGAACGACGGGTCTTCCTGGGCCAGGCGATTCAGGGCGACGCCCATCTTTTCCTGGTCGGCCTGGGTCTTGGGCTCCACCGCCTGCGAGATCACCGGCTCGGGGAAGATCATCTTTTCCAGGACGATGGCCTGCGCCGGATCGCACAGGGTGTCGCCGGTCGTGACGTCCTTCAAGCCCACCGCGGCCGCGATATCGCCCGCGCGCACTTCCTTGATTTCCTTGCGCTCGTTGGCGTGCATCTGCAGCAGGCGACCCAGGCGTTCTTTCTTGCCCTTGCTGGAGACCAGCACCGTGTCGCCGGAATTCACCACGCCGGAATAGACGCGGAAGAACACCAGCTGGCCGACGAAGGGGTCGGTCATGATCTTGAAGGCCAGCGCCGAGAACTTTTCATCGTCGGCGGGATGGCGCTCGATCTCCTTGTCGTGATCGTCATGGCCCTTGATGGCGGGCACGTCCACCGGCGACGGCAGGTAATCGATGACGGCGTCCAGCATGGCCTGCACGCCCTTGTTCTTGAAGGCGCTGCCACACAGCATGGGGACGATCTCGTTGGCGATGGTGCGCGAGCGCAGGCCCTGCTTGATTTCGTCTTCGGTCAGCGTTTCGCCGCCCAGGTACTTGTCCAGCAGGGTTTCGTTGGCCTCGGCGGCGGCCTCGACCATCTTGTCGTGCCATTCCTGGGCCTGCTCGCGCAGCTCGGCCGGGATGTCGGCGTACTGGAACTTGACGCCCTGGCTGGCATCGTCCCAGATGATGGCCTGCATCTTGACCAGGTCGATGACGCCCTGGAAATGGTCTTCGGCGCCGACCGGAATCTGGATGGGCACCGCGACGCCCTTCAGGCGTTCGCCGATCTGCCGCTGCACGCGGAAGAAGTCCGCGCCGACACGGTCCATCTTGTTGACGAACGCGATGCGCGGGACTTTGTATTTGTTGACCTGGCGCCAGACGGTTTCGGACTGCGGCTGCACGCCGCCCACCGAGTCGTAGACCATACACGCACCGTCGAGCACGCGCATGGAGCGTTCGACTTCGATGGTGAAGTCCACGTGTCCCGGGGTGTCGATGATGTTGATGCGGTGTTCGGGATAGTTGCCGGCCATGCCACGCCAGAAGGCGGTCGTCGCGGCCGACGTGATCGTGATGCCGCGCTCCTGCTCCTGCTCCATCCAGTCCATGGTGGCGGCGCCGTCGTGCACCTCGCCAATTTTGTGGTTCACCCCGGTATAGAAAAGAATGCGCTCGGTGGTCGTGGTCTTGCCAGCGTCGATGTGCGCGCTGATACCGATGTTGCGGTAATTCTCGATGGGGGTCTTGCGAGGCACGATTTTCTCCAGGGATGGGACCATCCGCGGCCGGCCGGACCGGGTAAGCCAGGCCGACGAGCGCGATACACGCGCTTCCGGTAGCGTGACAACACTACGCACGCGGAACTCCGCCCGCTATATTCGCCTTGCCATACGGAAAGCGCAAGGGACGGAGAGGCGAAGTAAATGGGGCGTTTCCCAGGCTTTCAAAGTTGCGTCCCTTATTATTGGGACCAGGAATCCCGCCAAGTAAAATGAGCCCGTGCCGGCGCGCGACGCCGGCTTGTCTTTCCGCGCAACATGTCCAATACCTACGAAATCCGCCCCGGCCAGTCTATCGAGCTGCTGAAGGAGCTCCACATCCTGACGCGCGACGGCAAGATGAACCAGGACAGCCGGCGCAAGCTCAAGCAGGTCTATCACCTGTTCCAGTTCATCGAACCGCTGCTCAAGAGCCTCAAGGAAGAAGGCCGCGATATCTCGCTGGTCGACCACGGCGCGGGCAAGTCCTATCTGGGCTTCATCCTCTACGACCTGTTCTTCAAGGATCTGCGAGACGGCTCGCATATCTACGGCATCGAAACGCGCGAGGCGCTGGTGAGCCATACGCGCGAACTGGCGCAGCGGCTGGGCTTCGCGGGCGGCATGTCCTTCCTGAACCTGTCGGTGGCCGAGGCCACCGAATCGACCGAACTGCCGGCGTCGGTGGATGTGGTGACCGCCCTGCACGCCTGCGACACGGCGACGGACGACGCCATCCGCTTCGCGCTGCGCAAGCAGGCGCGCTATATCGTGGTGGTGCCCTGCTGCCAGGCGGAAGTCGCGTCGGTGCTGCGGCGGAACAAGAAGAGCGTCATGGGCGACCCCCTTTCGGAAATCTGGCGTCATCCGCTGCATACGCGGGAGTTCGGCAGCCAGGTGACCAACGTGCTGCGTTGCCTGCAACTGGAAGCCCATGGCTACCAGGTCAGCGTGACGGAACTGGTCGGCTGGGAGCACTCGATGAAAAACGAGCTGATCATTGCCCAGCACAAGAATTCGCCACAACGGCGGGCAAGCGAACGGCTGAATGCCATGTTGGAGCGCATCGGGTTGGATGAACTGAAAGCGCGCTTCTTCGCGCCGGCCGCCACGGCCGGCGCCGCCGCCCAGTCGTCCTGAGCGCCCGGCGGCGGTAGCGGCCTGCCCTATTCGCCCGTCATCAGCTTGCGCCAGCCTTCCCATCCCAGGCGGCGCATGGTGTCCTGATTGCGTTCGTAGATATCGTCAGGATCCGGATAGGCATCCACGGCCCGCGCAATGCTGTCTTCGCGCAGAAGGTGCAGGATGGGATACGGCGAGCGATTCGTGCAGTTCTCGATATCGTCCGGCTCGGTGTCGGCGAACTGGTAGTCCGGGTGGAAGCTGGCGATCTGCAGGACGCCTCGCAGACGCAGTCGCTTGAGGATACGGTCGGCCTGGGTCAGGAAATCGTTGTACTCGGCGAAATCCCGCAGGGCGGACAGCAGGATAAGCAGCGTCGTATCGATGCTTACAGGATCGCTGCCGGCCAGCAGGCGGAGTTCGCCTTCGAGATCGGTGGCGACCGCTGTCGCATCGGCGGCCGCGCTGGCGACATAGCGTATCTGTCCCTTCACATGCACGGCCTTGGCGAAGGGACAGAGGTTCAGACCGATGACGGCGCGCGCCAGCCACGCCTGGGTGGCGGCGATGGCGGCATCCGCTGACACCGGCACCGCTCAGGCCGCCGGCATGGCCGCGATGGTCTGCGCCACAGCGGCGGTCAGCTTCTTGCCATACGGCACGTGCAGGAATTCATTCGGCCCGTGCGCGTTCGACTTGGGGCCGAGCACGCCGCAGACCATGAACTGCGCCTTGGGAAAGCCTTGCTGCAGCGTATTCATCAAGGGGATGGTGCCGCCCTGGCCGATATAGCCGCAGGGTGCGCCGTAGTACTGTTGGGACGCCGCGTCCAGCGCCGCGCTCAGCCACGGCTGCGAAGCCGGCGCGTTCCATCCTGTGGCCTGCCCTTCGCTGGGCTTGAAGATGACCTTGGCGTTGTACGGGGCGTCGCGCTCCAGCAGGGATTTCAGCTCCTGGGCAGCGGCGACCGCGTCGACCAGCGGCGGCAGGCGCAGCGACAGCTTGAACGCGGTGCGCGGACGCAGGACGTTGCCCGCGTTCGAAAGCGGCGGCAGGCCATCGGCGCCCGTGACCGACAAGGTGGGCCGCCACGTGCGGTTCAACAAGGCTTCTTCCGGCTCGGTCGTCATCGGCAGCACGAAGCCGCCGTCGGCGCCGCAGCTCCAGGGGAAGCGGCGCCAGACTTCGTCACCCAATATTTTGGCCGTCGCATGGACCTGCTCGATGCGCTCGGCGGGGATTTCGCAATGGAAGCTCTGCGGCAGCAGGCGGCCGGTGCCACTGTCTTCCAGGCGATCCAGCAGATGGCGCAGGATGCGAAAACTGGAGGGCACGACGCCGCTGGAATCGCCGGAATGGACGCCTTCGTCCAGCACCTGCACTTCCAGCGTGCCCGATACCATACCGCGCAGCGACGTCGTCATCCACAACTGGTCGTAATTGCCGGCGCCGGAATCCAGGCAGACCACCAGCGCGACATTGCCCAGGCGTTCGCGCAAGGCATCCACATAGGGCAGCAAGTCATAGCTGCCGGATTCCTCACAGGTTTCGACGATGCCGACGCAGCGCGGCCGCGGAATGCCCTGTTTGTCCAGCGCCAGGATGGCGGTCAGGGACGCATAGATGGCGTAACCGTCATCGGCGCCGCCCCGGCCATACAGCTTGCCGTCTTCATACTTGGGCGTCCACGGGCCCAGCCCGGCGCGCCAGCCGGAGAATTCGGGTTGCTTGTCCAGGTGGCCGTACAGCAGCACGGTGTCGCCGTTGTCCGCACGCGTCGCGGGCGCGTCGAAGAAGATTACCGGCGTGCGGCCGGGCAGGCGCACGACCTCCAGCTTCAGGCCGCCAACCTTCTGCGCCTCCACCCACTGCGCGGCATCGCGCACCACGCGCTCGATATAGGCATTGGCTTCCCAGTCCGCGTCGAACGCGGGACTCTTGGCGGGGATCGCGATGTAGTCGGTCAGCGCCGGCAGGATTTCGTGGTCCCATTTCTGGTCGACATAGGCCTGCAGGGCCTGCGGATCGATGGGACCGGAATGCGCGGAATCGGGGACTCGTGCGTTCATGGAAGTTCCTTTAGATTACTTCATCCAGACACGGGCATTGCGGAAGGCCCGCATCCACGGACTGAACGCGCCGCCGCTGTCGCGCTCGCCCCATTTTTCCGGCGCCCAGGACATCATGACGTTGCGGGTGACCCGCTCCGGGTGCGGCATGATCGCGGTGAAGCGCCCGTCCGGCGTGGTAACCGAGGTGATGCCACCCGGGCTGCCATTGGGGTTATAGGGATAGGTTTCGGTCTGGGCGCCGCGATTGTCGACGAAGCGCGCCGCGACGATGGTCTTGGCCGGATCGCCCTGCCGCGCGAAGTTCGCATAGCCTTCGCCATGCGCAACCGCCACGGGCGTACGGGTACCCGCCATTCCCGCAAAGAAAATCGAGGGCGATTCGGCGATCTCCACCATGGCCAGGCGGGCTTCGTACTTTTCCGACAGGTTGCGCGTGAAGCGCGGCCAGGCCTGCGCGCCAGGGATCATGCTGGCGAGCGCAGCGAACATCTGCGCGCCGTTGCACACGCCCAGGCCGAAGGTATCCTGGCGGCCGAAGAACGCGGCGAACTGGTCGGCCAGTTGATTGTGGAAGCGGATGGTGCGCGCCCAGCCCTCACCGGCGCCCAGGACGTCGCCATAGCTGAAACCGCCCACGGCCACCATGCCGTTGACGGTGCGCAGGTCGACGCGGCCGGTGAGCAGGTCCGTCATGTGCACGTCGACCGCCTCGAAGCCGGCGGTGTCGAAGGCCCAGGCCATTTCCACCTGGCTGTTGCAGCCCTGCTCGCGCAGGATGGCGACGCGCGGACGCTTGCCGGTGGCGATGTAGGGCGCCGCCACGTCTTCCTGGGGGTCGAAGGTGACCAGCGGCGTAAAGCCGGGATCTTCCTTGTCCTGCCACACGTCGAATTCGGCCTGCGCGCAGACAGGGTTGTCCCGCCGCGCCATGATGCGATAGCTGGTCTCGCTCCACGCGCGGCCCAGTTCGGCGCGCGGCTGGCCCCAGATCTTGCGGCCATCGCGATAGAACTCGACCTCATCGCTGTTGTTCAGGCCGCCGATGACATGGGCGAATTTGGACAAGCCGGCGCCGCGCAGCACCTGCATGACGGCATCGCGCTGGGATGCCGGCACCTGGATGACCGCGCCGGCTTCCTCCGAGAACAAGGCCTTGAGCGTGAGTTCTTCGCGCTGCACGGCCACCTGCTCGGGACGGATCTTGTAATCGCCCCAATCGGCGGAGTTGGCATCGAAGGTCAGCATGTCCAGGTTGACAGACACGCCGGTATGGCCGGCGAAGGCCATTTCGCAAATCGTGGCGAACAGGCCGCCATCGGAGCGGTCGTGATAGGCCAGCAGCGTGCCGGCCTCGGCCAACGTCCGTATGGTGATGAAGAAGGCCCGCAGGTCCTGCGGCACATCGATGTCCGGCGCTTCCGTGCCAACCTGGTTGTACACCTGCGCCAGGATGGAGCCGCCCATGCGATGCAGGCCGCGGCCAAGATCGATCATGATCAATACGGTATCGCCCGCGTCGGTGCGCAGGCGCGGCGTCAGGCTCGCGCGCGCGTCCTCGACCGGCGCGAAGGCGGTGACGATCAGCGAAACGGGAGAGACCACCTGGCGCTGCTCCCCGTCCTGCGACCAGGAGGTCCTCATGGACAAGGAGTCCTTGCCCACCGGGATGGACAGGCCGACCGTCTGGCACAGCTCGCTGACCGCGGACACGGTGTCGTACAGCGCGGCGTCCTGGCCGGCCACGCCGCAGGCGGCCATCCAGTTCGCCGACAGCTTGATGTGTTCGACCTGGCGTACGTCGGCCGCCGCCAGATTGGTCAGCGCTTCGGCCACGGCCATGCGGCCCGACGCGGGCGCGTTGATCATGGCGATAGGCGTGCGTTCGCCCATCGCCATGGCTTCGCCGCGAAAGCCTTCGTAGTCGGACAAGGTGACCGCGCAGTCGGCGACGGGCACCTGCCAGGGACCGACCATCTGGTCGCGCGACGACAGCCCACCGACGTTGCGGTCGCCGATGGTGATCAGGAAGGTCTTGTTGGCCACGGTGGGGTGGCGCAACACGCGATAGGCAGCTTCGGTCAACTCGATGCCGGCCAGGTCCAGCGGCTCGGCAACGCCGGGCAGGCGCTGGACGTCGCGCGTCATGCGTGGCGGCTTGCCCAGGATGACGTCGATGGGCACGTCCACCGGGCGCACCGGCCCCGCGGCCTGCCCCTGGGGATCGACGCCCGGCAGGCCTTCGCCCTGCACCACACGCAGTTGCCGTTCTTCCGTGGCCACGCCGACCACCGCGTAGGGGCAACGCTCGCGCTTCGCGATTTCGTCGAAGCGGGCCAGGTCGTCCGGCATGATCGCCAGGACATAGCGTTCCTGCGATTCGTTGCTCCAGATCTCGGCCGGCGACATGCCGGACTCTTCCACCGGCACGCGCTTCAGGTCGAAGACCGCACCGCGGCCCGCATCGTTGACCAGTTCGGGGAAGGCATTGGACAAGCCGCCAGCGCCGACGTCATGGATGGCCAGAATGGGATTGTTGCCGCCCTGCTGCCAGCAGCGGTCGATGACTTCCTGGGCACGCCGCTCGATTTCCGGGTTACCTCGTTGGACCGAATCGAAATCGAGGTCGGCGCTATTGCTGCCGACGCCCATGCTGGACGCCGCGCCGCCGCCCATGCCGATACGCAGGCCGGGGCCGCCCAACTGGATCAGCAAGGCGCCGGGCGGAATCTTTTCCTTGTGGGTCAAGCCGGCATCGATACTGCCCAGGCCGCCGGCGATCATGATGGGCTTGTGGTATCCCCAGCGCGTACCGCCCGCGGTCTGCTCGAAAGTCCGGAAGTAACCCAGCAGGTTGGGCCGGCCGAATTCGTTATTGAACGCGGCGCCGCCCAAGGGGCCGTCGATCATGATGGACAGCGGCGAGGCGATGCGGTCCGGCAGCCCGTGATGATCGCTTTCCCAGGGCTGCGGCGCATCGTCGAAACGCAGATGCGAGACGGTGAAACCCGTCAGCCCGGCCTTGGGCTTGGAACCACGCCCGGTGGCGCCTTCGTCGCGGATTTCCCCGCCGGCGCCGGTGGATGCGCCAGGGAACGGTGCAATGGCGGTGGGATGGTTGTGCGTTTCCACCTTCATCAGCGTATGGACGACGGCGTCCCGGCGCCGGTACGTCAGCGCGTCGTCCGATGTGCCGGCGGCGTCCGCGTGGAAGCGCTGCGCCATGCCGCCTTCCATGATGGCGGCGTTGTCGGAATACGCCACCACGGTGCCGCCGGGCTGGGCGGCGTGCGTGGCCCGTATCATGCCGAACAGCGTCTTGTCCTGCGCCTGGCCGTCTATGACCCACTGGGCGTTGAAAATCTTGTGGCGGCAATGCTCGCTATTGGCCTGGGCGAACATCATGAGCTCGACGTCGGTGGGATCGCGCTCCAACCGGGCGAAGGCTTCCGCCAGGTACTCGATTTCGTCGTCGGAAAGCGCCAGGCCCAGCGTGGTATTGGCCTGCTCCAGCGCGGCGCGCCCCTGGGCCAGCACCGGCACGGTGCGCATGGCACGGCCTTCCACCGCGGCGAAGAGGGCCTGGCCATCGAACTGGGCGTCGACCACGGTTTCCACCATACGGTCGTGCAGGCAGGCGGCCGCGCGCGCCAGCATGGCGTCGTCGAAGGACTTGGCGCCGAGCAGCCCGCGCTCCGGCGTGAGCATGTAGCGCACGCCGCGTTCGATACGGCGTACGGAGGAAAACCCGCAGTTATGGGCGATATCGGTGGCCTTGCTGGCCCACGGCGAAATCGTGCCCAGCCGCGGAATGACCCGCAGCACCATGGCCTTGGCGGGTTCGGCGCCTTCATAGGGATCGCCGTAGTCCAGCAGGTCGGCCAGCCTTTGCTGGTCCGCCGCCGACAACGGGGCATCGCACAGCACGAAATGCTCGTAGCGGGCGGAGACATCCGCGACGGGCAGCCCGGCCTGTTTCAGTTGGGCGAGCACGCGCTCACGGCGAAAGTTGGACAGGACAGACGAGCCGGGGAGGTACTGAACGATGGACACGATGCGGGCGCCGTAGTGGGAAGGGCAAAAACTGGATTTTACCCGTTACGGCCGGCGTTTCCGGCGCGCCGGGACGGTTTTGTCCGCCGTCCCCACCCTGCCTTGCCGGTGCGCCTAGCCGGCTTCCGGGTAATGGACTTCCAGGATATCCAGGCTTTCCACCCCGCCGGGCGTACGCAGCGTCACGGTGTCCCCTTCCCTGGCCTTGAGCAGCGCCCGGGCGACCGGAGATATCCAGCTGATCTTGCCCGCCAGCGGCTCGGCCTCGTCCACCCCGACGATGGTGACCTCATGCTCCTGCCCGGCCTTGTCCAGATAGAGCACACGAGCGCCGAAAAACACCTGGTCCCGATTGGGCTGCACGGCCGGATCCACCACTTCCGCGATATCCAGGCGCCGCGTCAGGAAGCGCATGCGGCG
The DNA here is from genome assembly GCF_002119685.1 of Bordetella genomosp. 8. NCBI lineage: Bacteria > Pseudomonadati > Pseudomonadota > Betaproteobacteria > Burkholderiales > Alcaligenaceae > Bordetella > Bordetella genomosp. 8. The sequence goes on from NZ_CP021108.1 coordinate 3,749,269, forward strand.
GTCGATCTCGCGCAGGCGTTTCTTGCCGTAGAGGTAGTCACCGTTTTCAGAGCGGTCGCCATTGGAGGCGGCCCAGGAGACGACCTGGACGACGGACGGCCGCTCGACGTTCATCAGGTGGGTAAGCTCATCGCGCAGCCGCGCATAGCCTTGCGGCGTGATGTAGTTGCGCGTGCCGGGCGGTAGCGCCTGGGCCTGCGGAATATCGTCGTCTTCGTCCTGGTCGGACTCTTTGACAAATGCTTTGTTCATGGCGGATTCGATTGCCTGGGCGGCCCGGGGCGGGCCGCCGCGAGATGCTGTCAGAACCAGTCGTGCCAGACCGGCTTCAGATCAGCGGGCAGAGGCGGCAGCCTGCCGAGGTCGACCCGGCTTTCATGGGGGCTGTGGAAGTCGGACCCGCGCGAAGCCAGCAACGAGCGCTCCCGCGCCACATCGGCGTAACGGCGGCATTCGTCGGAATTGTGGCTGCCGGTGGTGACTTCGACCCCTTCGCCGCCCAAGGCCTGGAACTCATCGAACAGGGCCGCGGTTTGCAGGGGCGTGTACTTGTAGCGGCCCGGATGAGCCACCACGGCGCGCCCGCCCGCATCGTGGATCCAGCTCACGGCATCGGCCAGCGTCGCCCACTGGATCGCCACCTGCCCCGGGCAATCGTCGCCCAGGTATTTGTTGAAGACGGTCTGGACGTCGGGGCAGAACCCGGCCTCGACCAGATAGCGGGCAAAGTGCGTGCGGCTGATCAGCTCCGGATTGCCGGCGAAGGGCAAGGCGCCTTCAAACGCGCCTGGCATACCCATGCGCGCCAGGTTTTCGCCTATGCGCCGTGCCCGGTCGGCCCGGCCGGCTCGCGTCCGGCGCAAGCCGTCACGCAAAGCCTGGTTCAGGGGGTCGAATCCCAGGCCGACGATATGCACTGTCTGATTGGCCCAGGTGACGGAAATCTCCACTCCCGTCACGAACCGCAGGCCCGCTTCCCGCGCCGCGTCGGCGGCCTCTGCCAGCCCGCCGATCTCGTCGTGATCGGTGAGCGCCCAGACGTCCACGCCGTTGGCCCGCGCGCGCAAGGCGACGTCGCGGGGCGACAGCACGCCATCCGAAACGGTGGAATGGCAATGCAGATCGACGTTATGTGCGGTTGAGAGTCCCATGACCGTATTGTAGGCGGCCGGCCAGGGTGTGTCAGTCAGGCGCGTAAAAAAGCGGCGACGGGTTCGATCTGCCCGTCGTCCATCAAGGTCGGCGCATGGCCAACGCCGGGCACCTCCACGACGCGCGCGGCGGGGTTGCGACGGGCCATTTCGCGCGCGGTCTCGGCGCTCAACAGGTCCGAATGCTGGCCGCGCAGGACCAGGATGGGGCAATCGATGGCCTCATAGGAATGCCAAAGCACCTGCTCGCCGGCCGCCAGCGCCGCGCCGTCCTGGACCGCGAAGGGGACGGCCAGCCCCAGGTCATAGTGCTTGACCCAACGGTCGCCGCGCCGCAGGAACACATGGGCGGCGAGCTCGCGCCATTGCTCATCCGTATGGTCGCCGAACGCCGCCGACACTTGGCGCAGGTAGGCCACGGCCTCTTCGAAGCTGCCGAATTCCTGGCCCTGCCCCACGTACTGGCCGATGCGCGCCAGGGCGTCGGGCGCCAGGCGCGGCCCGACATCGTTCAGGATCATCTTGTCGAAACGCAATCCCGGCCCCTGCAACGGACCGCCGCCGGCCTTGCCGGCCGCGCGAGCCCGCGCCGACATGGTCGCGGAGCCGGCCAGGACCATGCCGATCAGGCCGCCCATCGATGTGCCCACCCAGTGCAGGGTGGCCGGGCGCAGGCGGGCGAGCAAGGTGACCATGTCGCCGACATACTGCGGCACGGTGTAGTAAGCCGGGTTCAACAGCCAATCCGAAGCGCCCCGCCCCACCACGTCCGGGCACACCACGCGATATTCACTGGAAAGCCGCCGTGCCAGGGTGTCGAAGTCGCGACCGGTACGCGTGAGACCATGCACGCACAGCAATACCTTGTCGTTTTCTGGATCGCCCCATTCCCAGTACGCCATGCGGTGCATGCCAGCCGGGCTGGCGCAGGTCACGAAATCTAGGCGGGGGGTCTGCATGGGTGCTCCGGATGGACGGCAGGACAAACCATGTTATCGCAAGGCCGCGACACGCCGTCGCGCTACATGGCCGCATGCCAGTACCGCCGCCCCAGCGTGCGCTGGCACCGGACCACCAAGGCATCCGCGCCCGAAGTCGCGATCACCGCGCCATGATGATCGGTGCGCCAGAATGATGCCCCGGCGCGCCGCCAGCGCCGCTCCACGGCCGGGGCCGGATGCTGAAAGCGGTTCGAGTAGCCGACCTGCGCGACGACATGGCGTGCCTGCGACGCCTCCACCAGCGCGGCGCCGGAGGAAGTCTTCGAACCATGATGCGGCGCCACCATCACGTCGATGGGCGGCAGGGCCAGGACGAAGTCGTTCTCCTGCGCCACCCCCACGTCCCCGGGGAGCAACGCCCGGTGATGCCGCCCTTCCACCAGCAGGACGCAGCCGTCCGCGTTCGAACCGGCGGCACGCCCCCGCCGGGCCTTGCGTGGACGCGCCGCCTCGCGGGCAGCTGTCGGCGCCCGCGGATGCAGAAAAGCAAAACGCACGCCGTCCACCTCCCATGCCTGGCCCGCCTCGCAAGGGCCGGATACGGCCGGCAACGGTGCCTCGTCCGCCAATCCGCGCAGGCGGGCGTCCCGCCGCACGCGCCGCGCCACATCGAACGACGCATAGGCCTGGTCCACCGGCACTGCGCGCAGCAGGCTATCCAGGCCCCCGGCGTGATCATCGTCGGCATGGGAGATGACCAGTGTGTCGATGCGGCGGATGCCGCGTGCCCGCAGATAAGGCCACAAGACCCGTTGCGCGCCGTCCGTACCGTTGCGGTGCAAGGGACCGCTATCGAAGACCAGGGCATGCGTGGCGGTCTCCACCACCACCGCGCCGCCCTGCCCCACGTCCAGCGCGGTCAACCGCCATTCGCCTTCCGCCGGACGGGCCGGCCGCCAGCACAACGCCGGCACGATCAGCAGCCAGGCCCATCGGCGCGACGTCATGGCCGGCGGCAGCAAGGCCCATGCGATGCCGATCGCGGCCAGGGCGAGCAGGATCAGCGGCGGCGCGGCCACGTCCCATACGGACCACCCCTGTGCCGCCAGGCTATCGATCCAGCGCATCACCAGGCCGAATACCGATTGCGCGCTCGCCCCCGCCCACGCCGCCGGACCGATCGCGCCAGGTACGAGGCCCGCCAGCGCGCACAGGGCCGCGCATAACAAGGCGAGCGGCGTCACGATCAGGCTGACCGTCGGGATGGCGATCGCATTGGCCAGCGGCGAAGCCATCGACACTTGCTGCGTCAGGAATGCGAGTACCGGCGTGAGGCTCAATGTGACCACGCATTGCAGCCGGCCCGCCCGCGCGCAATTGCGCAGCCATTGACGGCAACGCCATACGCCCGCGCCGCGCTCGGCATTGCCGGGGCCGACAAGGTCAGCGTCGCGCGCCCCATGCCCCCACGCCAGCACCGCGACGACGGCGCCGAACGACAACCAGAACCCCGGCGCGATCGGCGCCCAGGGATCGAAGGCGACGACCACACAGGCCGCGAACAGCAACACGGCGTCGCGCGACAGGGGCAGGCGCAGCAAGGCCGACCCGCCAGCCACCGCCAACATGAAGAAGGTGCGCCGCGCGGGGATGCCCCACCCGGCCATCAGGCAATACAGCCACGCGATGAACAGCGCTACCGCAATGCCGGCCAGCGCCGCGGGCATACGCTCCGCCAGGCACATGCCGCGCCAGCGCACACGCCGCCAACCCCACGCGACCGCGCTGCCTGCCATGCCCGCGACCAGCGTCACGTGCAGGCCGCTGATGGAAACCAGGTGCGTGATACCCGTCGCATTGAAGACCCGCCAATCGTCGCGCGCCACGCCGGCCTGGTCACCCAAGGCCAACGCGATGACCACGGCGCCATGACGCGTGTCGCCCAGCAGCGACCGCATGCGTTGCCGCAATGTATGCCGCGCGCGATGGATGCCGATCATCCCGAAGCGATAGCCTTCGTCCAGCACGCTTTGCGGCTTGCCGCGCACGGTGGCGGTGGCCCGCACATCGAGCTGGAACATGCGCGCTTCACCGTCGGGCGCGTGCGGGTTTTGCAATGCATGCGGACGCTTGAGCACCAGCGCCATCTTCCAGTGCTGTCCCGGAATCACCGGACGCGACACACTGGCGTCGCCATGGATCGGCAAGGGCCATGACACCCGCAGCCGGCGTGGCAACGCCGCCGGCGCCGAAGCCAGGACTTCAGCGTCGAAGCGCAGCGCATCGGGTGACGACTCCACCAGCGAAACGACGCGCACGGTCGCGCGCGCCACGTGGTTTTCCTGATCGGGCGGCAAGGCGTCGTCGAGGCGCCATTGCGCTCGTTCGATGGCATACAGCGCGCCAGCACCGCCGGTGCAAGCGCATAACAGGGCGGCGCGCAACCATGGCGCACAAGCCGGGTGGCCGGATGAGGTCGCGCGTAGACGCCACCGCAGCACCAAGGCCGAGCCGGCGAGACAGCCCAAGACCCAGCGCACAGGCGGGGAAGGCAGCGCCGCCATAGTCTGCACGCCGGCGATCGACGCGATGAATACCAGCATGGCCAGACGCCCTTCCATTCCGTCTCCCGCGAACCGAAAGCATGCTAGCCGCGCGGGCGCGCTCGAAAAGCGAAAACAGGATGGAAACGACGCACTGCTGCCGTGGTGCGGGCAGCGCGCAAAAAAAGGCGGCCCCGCTTGCGCGGGGCCGGTACTGCACGAGAGGGCTACTACACAGCAACCCCGCCTCTCACCGGGGCAACCATGCGGACAGCAAATCCGCATGGCCAGGACTTCCTGGCCACACGTACTACGAAACACGCATGGCCCGAAAGCGAGCCGGACGGTCAGGGAAGCGCCTGGCGATCATTCATCCGCCAGACCGGTTCCCCACCAGGCGCATCAAGCGCCCTGGAACGGCTGGTTGTCGATGTCGCCGAAGGCGATGTCGGTGCTGCTGCCGGCATGGTCGACCGCGGCGGCGGCCACCTGCGCGCGCGTCACGCCGCTGTCCTGTTGGGCGACGAAGGGCGCGTTGTCGATATCACCGTTGTTGCCAGTCAAGCCGGCGCTGCGGGCTTGCTCCAGTTCAGCCAGCACCTGGGCGCGGCTGGCGCTGGCCTGGTCCTGGCCGTAGGTCCCTTGGAAGGGCTGGTTGTCCGTATCGCCGCGCGGGGTGCGGGCCTGGGCGGCGCCGATGGCGGCAAACGACAGAATGACGGCGGTGGCGATGGTCTTGATCTTCATGACGGTACTCCTGGTCCTGTTAGTTGGAAGGGCCGGACACCGTTTTTGCTCCGTGAGCGTGGTTCGCGGCGTCCGTTGCTGTTCCCCATGAACTGCATTCTGCGCCGCCAAGGACTAGGTATAAACCCGCATAAGCGGGAATGTTTTTTCCAAATTCCGTTGGAATCCGGGAGGATCAGGCGACGACCGGGACCAGGCGGGGCAATACCCGCAGGGCGGTTGCCGCCGTCCCTGCCGTCACCGCCGCCGCATCGGTGCCGCGCAGTTCCGCCAGCGCCTGTGCCACGCCGGCGACTTGCGCGGGCGTGTTGCGGCGATCGGGCTCGTGCAGCCATGCCGGCGGGATATCCGGCGAATCCGTTTCCAGGACCAGATGTTCCAATCCCAGTTGCTGCGCATGCCGGCGTATCTGCAGCGACCGCGGGAAAGTCATCGCGCCGCCTATCCCGAGCGCGAAGCCCAGGTCGACGAAACCGCGCGCCTGCTGTTCGCTGCCGTTGAAGGCATGCGCGATACCGCTACGCACGCCCGGCTGCCGGCGCAGGTGCTTGAGCACGATGTCCTGCGATCGACGGACATGCAACAGCACCGGCAGGCCGAATTCGGCCGCCAGGTCGAGTTGCGCGGCGTAATAACGCTCCTGTTTGTCGCGGGCTTCGCCGCTGGCGATTTCCTTGACGAAGAAATCGAGGCCGATTTCGCCGATGGCGACGAAGCGTGGATCGTCCATCGCCGCTTCGACGGCGTCACGCAGCGCCGTGAGATCGTCATCCCAGGCCGCGTTCACGAATAAGGGATGGATGCCCAAGGCATAGGCGCCGCCGGGCATGGCGTGCGCCAAGTCACGCACCGCCTGGAAATTCCCACGGCCCACGGCCGGGATCACCACCGCCCGCACGCCAACTTCGACGGCGCGGGCCACGACCTGCATGCGGTCCTGGTCGAACTCCTGGGCATCGAGATGGCAGTGGGTGTCGATCAGCATGGGGACTCCTGGTGCCCGTTTGCCGCTACACCAGACGGCCCTGCTCCATGGCGAGTTGCCGGTCGGCGCGGCTGGCCAGTTCGCGGTCGTGCGTGACGATAGCAAAGGCCGTACCCGATTCCTTGTTCACGCGGACCAGCAATTCGAACATGCTTTGCGCGGTATTCCGGTCCAGGTTGCCGGTGGGTTCGTCCGCCAGCACGCAGACCGGCCGTGTGACCAGCGCCCGGGCCAGGGCCACGCGCTGCCGTTCGCCGCCGGACAACTGCCCCGGAAAGTGCAACGCGCGCGCCGCCAGGCCGACTTGTTCGAGCACCGCCTGCGCCTGTTTGCGCGCGGCGTCGCGGTCCATGCGCCGCACGATCAGCGGCATCGCCACGTTGTCGAGCGCGGAGAACTCCGCCAGCAGATGATGGAATTGATAGACGAAGCCGAGCGCGCGGTTGCGCAGCGCGCTCTTGGCGCCCTCCGCCAGCCCGGCGGCATCGACGCCGTCGACCATCACGGTGCCGTGGCTCGGCACGTCCAGCAGCCCGAGTATGTGCAGCAGCGTGCTCTTGCCCGAGCCCGACGCGCCGACGATGGCCAGCATTTCACCCCGCCGGATCGACACGCTGACGTCGCGCAGGACCTCGATGCGCGCGGGACCTTCGTCGTACACCTTGGTCAGGTTTTCGGCATGCAGCGCGTAATCAGTCATGGCGCAGCACCTGGGCAGGTTGCAGGCGCGACGCGCGCCAGCTCGGGTATAGCGTGGCCAGCAGGGACAGCACCAGCGATGTCACGCCGATGGTGACGATGTCGGCCATCTCGGGATCCGACGGCAGTTCGCTGATGAAGTAGATCTGCCGCGGCAGGAAATGGATGCCCAGCAGGCGTTCGATGAACGGCACGATGGTCTCGATGTTGTAGGCGATCAGCATGCCGCCGACCACGCCCAGCAGCGTGCCCACGATGCCGATCAGCGCCCCCTGCACCAGGAAGATACGCGCGACCTCGCCGGGACTGGCCCCGAGGGTACGCAGGATGGCGATATCCGATTGCTTGTCCTTCACCGCCATGACCAGCGACGACAGCAGGTTGAAGGCGGCCACCGCGACGATCAGCGCCAGGATCAGGAACATCATGCGCTTTTCGGTCTGCACCGCGGCGAACCACGTCCGGTTGTTGCGCGTCCAGTCGCTGGCGGTGACGTAGGGCGGCAACTGCCTGGCCAGCTCGGCGGCGACCTGCGGCGCGCGCTGCATATCGTCGATGCGCAGGCGCACGCCGGCGGTGCCGCTGTCGCGGAACACCTTGGCCGCATCCTGATCGTCGACGAAGGCCAGCGAGGAATCGTATTCGTAATGCCCGGAGGAAAACACCCCCACCACCGTGAACTGGCGCATGCGCGGCGCGAATCCGGCGGGACTGATGGAGGCCTGCGGCGCCAGCAGCAGCACCGTGTCGCCCACCTGCAGGCCCAGGTCGGAGGCCAGGTCGCGGCCCAACACCACGCCGAACGACCCCGGCTTGAGGTCATCGAGCTTGCCGGCCACCATCTGCCGCGGGATATCCGACACGTGGCCTTCGGTTTGCGGATCGATACCGCGCACCTGCACGCCGCGCAGCGCCTGCCCACGCACCAGCATGCCCTGGGCCGCGACGAAAGGCGCCGCCGCACGGACTTCCTTGTTGCTCTCGGCCGCCTTGGCCAGGGCCTGCCACTGGTTCAGGATGTTCTCGGGATTGCCGCCCGGCACGTACAGCTCGATGTGCGGCAGCACCGAAAGCATGCGGTCGCGCACGTCTTTCTGGAAGCCGTTCATCACCGAAAGCACGATGATCAGCGCGGCTACGCCCAGGGCGATGCCCGCCATCGAACTGGCGGCGATGAACGATATGAAGCGGTCGCGACGCCCGCGACGCTGACGGATGCGGGCCATGCCCGCATAGCGGGCGCCTATCCACAATTCGTAAGGTATTTTCAGCACCCGCGCATTATGGCATTAACGGCCCCGCGACCGGGCGCACTACAATCCCGGCCATGCAAATCGTCCTTCCCGGCGTGCTGCCCCCCAGCGCGCCCATCGCCGCGGAGCTGGCCAAGCGGCTGCCCACGGTGGCCCCGACCCTGTACGCCTGGATGCGCCTTGGCGCCGGCCGGCAGGCTTCCTTCGATCCCCACGACCACGGCTGCACTCCTTATGAAGCATGGCGGCTGGAGCAGGCGGGTTTCCGCCCGGCCGCCGGACAGCCCATGGGCGCCGGCCTGGGGCCGTTGCTGGCGACCGAAGGCGACGACCATCCGGCGTCGGGCGACGAAGGCGTGGGCGCTCCCGCATCCGCGACGGCTGCCGGATCTTCCGCCGGCGAGCCGGTCTGGATTGCCGACCTTGCCCACATCGCCCTGGGCACCGACCGCGCCAGCCTGGTGCCCGCGCAGGCGCTGGAAGTGACCGCCGCCGAAGGCGCGGCCCTGTTCGAGTCCGCGCGCCCGCTATTCGACGGCACGCCATTCGACGCCATCCCACTGCGCCCATATCGCTGGCGCGTCGCCATTCCGGCCGGCATGGCGCTGCCCAGCGCCAGCCCGGACGTCGTGGCGGGCCAGCCGCTCAATACCTGGTGGACCCAGGACGCCTCGGCCCGCCCCTGGCGCCGCCTGCTCAATGAAATACAGATGGCCTGGTACGACCATCCCGTCAACGAGCAGCGCATGGCGCGCGGCCAACTGCCGGTCAACGGCATCTGGCTCTACGGCGGCGCCCTGCCCTGGCCGGCAACGCCGGCGGCTTCGGCCCCCGCCGCCGTGCCACCCGCCGCGCGGACCCTGCTCGCGGCGTCCCAGGCCGAGGATTGGGCGGCGTGGTTGCAGGCCATCGAACGCCTGGATGCCGAAACACTGAAGCCGCTGGCCGACGCCCAGGGCCATCCGCTGGAAGCGTTGAACCTGACGCTGCTGGGACGCGACCGCCGCGCCACCCTGGCGCTGCGGCCACGCCATCCGCTGCTGCGCTGGCTGCCGGCGCGCGAACAATCCTGGAGGGCCTGGTGGTCTCCCCCCGTCTGACCGTACGCTCCGGCGATCCATCCATCTGCCGCATGCTGGAAGCCGCCGGCATCCATCCCTTGCTGGCGCGCCTGTGGGCCGCGCGCGGCGTCGCGCATCCCGACCAGACCCGCCTGGCCTGGCCCGCGCTGGTGCCGCCCGCCCACCTGACCTGTGCGGACCAGGCGGCGGTGATCCTGGCCGATGCGATCCAGCGGCGGCTGCGCCTGCTTATCGTGGCCGACTACGACTGCGACGGCGCCACTGCCTGCGCCGTGGGGCTGCGGGCGTTGCGCGCCATGGGCGCCATCGTCGACTTCCTGGTCCCGAACCGCTTCGAAACCGGCTATGGCCTGTCGCCCGCCGTGGTGGAGCTAGCCTGCCATCATCACGCCGGCAAGCCCGACCTCATCGTCACCGTGGACAACGGCATCGCCAGCGTGGACGGCGTGGCCAGCGCCAATGCCGCCGGCATAGGCGTGCTGATCACCGATCACCACCTGCCGGGCGAGCGGCTACCCGACGCGCTGGCCATCGTCAATCCCAACCAGCCGGGCTGCGGTTTCCCATCCAAGAACCTGGCCGGCGTGGGGGTCATCTTCTACCTGATGCTGGCGCTGCGCGCGGAACTGCGCCGCCGCGGCGTCTATCCGCCCGACGGCGGCCCACGCCTGGATGCCCTGTCCGACCTGGTGGCGCTGGGCACGGTGGCCGACGTGGTCAAGCTCGATGCCAACAACCGCCTGCTCGTGACGCAGGGCCTGCAGCGCATACGCAGCGGCCGCATGCAGGCGGGGCTGCGCGCCTTGTATGCCGTGGCCGGCCGTGAGCCGCGCGCGGCCAACGCCTTCGACATGGGCTTCGCGCTGGGGCCGCGCATCAACGCCGCAGGCCGCCTGTCCGACATGAGCCTGGGCATCGAATGCCTGACGACGGACGATGAAGCGCGCGCGCTGGAAATCGCCCGCGAACTGGATATCATCAACCGCGATCGGCGCACGATCGAAGCAACGATGCGCGAACAGGCGATGGCCGCCATGCAGGATGCGCAAGCGGCCGCCGGCGCCACGGTTTGCGTCTATGACGACAGCTGGCACCAGGGCGTGGTCGGCCTGGTGGCCTCACGCCTCAAGGAGCAATTCTGGCGCCCCACCCTGGCGTTCGCGCCCGCGGGCGAGGATGAACTGCGCGGTTCGGGCCGCTCCATCCCGGACGTCCATCTGCGCGACGTGCTGGATCTGGTGTCCAAGCGCGACCCCACGCTGATCCGCAAGTTCGGCGGCCATGCCATGGCGGCGGGGCTGACCGTGGGCCGGAGCGACTTCCCCCGCTTCGCGCCGGCCTTCGAAGCCGCGGTGCGCGAACTGACGGGGCGGGACAATTTCGAGCCGGTGCTGGAGACCGATGGTTCGCTGGAATCGGGCTATGCCAACGCCGACGTTGCCGGCTTGCTGCAACAGCAGGTCTGGGGCTCGGGCTTCGCCGCGCCGCTGTTCCTGGACACGTTCCAGATCCGCGCGCAGCGGCTGCTGGGCGACAAGCACCTGAAGCTGACGCTGGAACGCGGCCACCAGCGCTTCGACGCCATCTGGTTCGGCCAGACGCGCCTGTTGCCGGAAACGGTGGATGTGGCCTACCGGCTGGAACAGAACGTCTGGAACGGCCGCGTGTCCGTGCAACTGGTGGTCGAACACGCGGCTTGATGAAGGCCGCCTAACGGTTCACCAGCTTGGCGGGTTGGGCCAGGGCGATCAGCGCGCCCGCGCACAGGCAGGCGGCCAAAACGTAGATACCGCTGTTGGTCGAACCCGTCGTGTCCTTCAGCCAGCCCACCAGATACGGGCTGATGAAGCCCGCCAGGTTGCTCACCGAATTGATCAGCGCGATCCCCGCGGCGGCCGCCGTCCCGCCCAGCACGGCGGTGGGCAGGCTCCAGAACAGCGGCAACACCGTGCAGATGCCCACGTTCGCCACGGTCAGCGCCAGGATGGCGATCCAGGTATTGCCGCTATACATGGCGGATACCACCAGCCCCACCGCCCCGATCAGCGAAGGAATCGCCAGGTGCCAGCGGCGCTCGTGCTGGCGGTCCGAACTGCGTGCGATCAGGATCATGCCGATGACCGCGAACAGGTTAGGCACCGCGGTCAGCAGCCCGATCATCAGCGGGTCCTGCACGCCGGTATTGCGGATCAGCGTAGGCATCCAGAAACCCACGCCGTACAGCCCCATGACGAAGGAAAAGTAAATGCTGGCCATGGCCCAGACGCGCGGCTTGGTCATCGCTTCGCGGATCGGCGGATCCTGCTTGGTTTTCTCTTCCGCCTCGATATTGCGGGCCAGCGTCGCGCGCTCGCTCTCGGTCAGCCATTTCGCCTGGCTGATGCGGTCGTCCAGGTACCACAGCACGACCAGGCCGATGACGATCGACGGCAGCCCTTCCAGGATGAACAGCCATTGCCAGCCGGCCATGCCATGGTCGCCGTGGAAGGTATGCATGATCCAGCCGGAAATGGGACCGCCGATCAATCCCGACAAAGGCACCGCGGTCATGAAAAACGTGGTGATGCGGCCGCGGCGCGCGTGCGGGAACCAGTAGGTCAGGTACAGGATGATGCCCGGGAAGAATCCGGCTTCCGCCAGGCCGAGCAGGAAGCGCAGCAGATAGAACATGCCGGGCGTCGTCACGAAGATCATCGCGGACGAAATGATGCCCCAGGTGATCATGATGCGCGCGATCCAACGGCGCGCGCCGACGCGATGCAGGATGATGTTGCTGGGCACTTCGAAGAGGAAATAGCCCAGGAAGAAAATCCCCGCGCCCAGTCCGTAGACCGTATCGCTGAATTGCAGGTCCTGCAGCATCTGCAGCTTGGCGAAACCCACGTTCACGCGGTCCAGGTAGGCGACCACGTAGCAGAGCACCAGGAAAGGCACCAGCCGCAAGGTCACCTTACGGTAGAGCGGATCTTCTGCGCTGGTCGCGGGCGCCGAAGCGCCGGGTGTCATGACGGTTTCCATGTCTCCTCCATTGCGGATGGTTATGTAAAGGCCAGCTCGCTGATCGCCCGGGCGCGCGCGTCGCGTCGCGCCGGGCGTGGCCGGCTTGTAAACCCCCGCAGGCTAGTCGGCCTTGCTGACTAAAACCTGAATAAAACCGCTGCGCCCGGCCCCCAAGGCAGGCTAAAATGTTCGGTTTTCGAAATTCAGCCAGACTCTGTGTCCAGAGTCGCAGCCAGGACCCATCATGGAAGCCGAACGCCAGAACCAGATCGCCGCCCGCCTCGCCGACTACGCGGAGCGCGAAAAGGCGCTACGGAGGTATCTTTGACTACGATGCCAAGTCCGAACGCCTGCAAGTCGTAAACGCCGAACTCGAAAACCCCGACGTCTGGAACGATCCCAAGCACGCCCAGGATCTGGGCCGTGAAAAGAAAAGCCTGGAAGATGTCGTCCAGACGCTGTCCGCGCTGGGCAGCGGGCTGGCGGACGCCGCCGAACTGTTCGAACTGGCCGCCTCCGACGAAGACGACGCCACGCTGCTGTCCATCGAAACGGACGCCGACGCCTTCCAGGAAAAACTCGAAGGCCTGGAATTCCGCCGCATGTTCGCCAATCCGGCGGATCCGCTGAACTGCTTCCTGGACATCCAGGCCGGCGCCGGCGGCACCGAAGCCCAGGATTGGGCGTCGATGCTGCTGCGCCAGTACCTGAAGTACTGCGAACGCAAAGGCTTCAAGGCCGAAGTCCTGGAAGAATCGGAAGGCGAAGTCGCCGGCATCAAGTCGGCCACCATCAAGGTGGAAGGCGAATACGCCTTCGGCTACCTGCGCACCGAGACCGGCGTGCATCGCCTCGTGCGCAAAAGCCCCTTCGACTCCTCCGGCGGACGCCATACCTCCTTCGCCAGCGTTTTCGTCTATCCGGAGATCGACGATTCCTTCGAAATCGAGATCAATCCGGCCGACCTGCGCGTGGACACCTACCGCGCCAGCGGCGCCGGCGGCCAGCACATCAACAAGACCGACTCCGCGGTCCGCATCACGCACATGCCCACCGGCATCGTGGTGCAATGCCAGAATGACCGGTCGCAGCACCGCAACCGCGCGGAAGCCATGCAGATGCTGAAGTCGCGCCTGTACGAACTGGAAATGCGCAACCGGATGGCCGAACAGCAGAAGCTGGAAGACTCCAAGACGGACGTCGGCTGGGGCCACCAGATCCGCTCCTACGTGCTGGACCAGAGCCGCATCAAGGATCTGCGCACCAACGTGGAAATCTCCAATACGCAGAAAGTCCTGGACGGCGACCTGGATCCTTTCATCCAGGCCAGCCTGAAACAGGGCGTCTGACGTTTCTTCCGACGTTTCTTCCGATTTACCGTTTGACGATCAGCAAGCCCCCCAACATCGACGTTCGCGCATAAAGGCCATTCCATGACCCAATCCGTAGTCGTTCTGACCGGCGCTTCCCGCGGCATCGGCGCCGCACTGGCGCGTCAGCTGGCCCAGCCGGGCACGCGCCTGATCACCCTGGCGCGGCGCCAGGATCCCGAACTGGCGGCCCATGCCTCGGCCCAGGGCGTGGAATTGGAACAGATCGCCGTCGACCTCGCGGATACGGCTGCCGCGACCGCGGTCGCGGCACGCGTGGCCGCTGGCTTGCCGCGCGACGCCAAGCGCTATGCGCTGATCAACAACGCCGGTACCGTGAACCCCGTCGCCTCGGTGGATACCCTGGACGACGCGGCAGCCATCAACCAGGCCCTGAACCTGAACGTCGTGGCGGTCATGCTGCTGACCTCGCGCTTCCTGGCAGCGACGCGCGACCTGCAAGCCGACCGCCGCGTGCTGAACATTTCCTCCGGCGCCGGCCGCAATCCGACCGCCGGCTGGGGCGTCTACTGCGCCACCAAGGCCGCACTGGACATGTACACGCGCGTCGCCAAGCAGGAACACGACGCCCATGGCGCCCGCTTCGTCTCGCTGGCGCCGGGCGTGGTCGATACCGACATGCAGGGCGTCATCCGCGGCAGCAACCCAGGCGCCTTCCCTGCCCTGCCGCGCTTCCAGGACCTGCACGCCAGCGGCAAGCTAGCCGCCCCGGCCGACGTCGCCGCGCGCATTGCCGCCTATCTGGAACGCGACGATTTCGGCAACACCGAAATCGACGACATCCGCAATTACAACTGATCCGTACCATGACCGACTCTTCGACCGCTCCCACCGCGCAGGACCTGGCTGGCCGCGATGAAAACCGCCTGATCGCCGAACGGCGAGCCAAACTGGCCAAACTGCGCGAAAGCGGCCCCGCCTTTCCGAACGACTTCACGCCCGACGCCCGCGCCGCTGACCTGCACGCGGCCTACGACGACACCGACCAGGAAGCCCTGGCCGCGATGGGCAAGGTGGTCAAGGTCGCTGGCCGCATGATGCTCAAGCGCGTCATGGGCAAGGCCAGCTTCGCCACGGTGCAGGACGCCAGCGGCCGCATCCAGATCTACCTGGACCGCGGCGTACTGGGCGACGACAGCTACGCGGCCTTCAAGCAGTGGGATATCGGCGACGTCATCGCGGTCGAAGGCTCGGTCTTCAAGACGAACAAGGGCGAACTTTCCATCCACGCGTCGCAGGCCCGCCTGCTTTCCAAGTCGCTGCGCCCCCTGCCCGACAAGTTCCACGGCGTGGCCGACCAGGAGCTGCGCTATCGCCAGCGCTACGTCGATCTGATCATGACCGACGCCACGCGACGCACCTTCGAGGCGCGTAGCAAGACGATAGGCGCGATACGCCAGTACATGCTGAATGCCGGCTTCCACGAAGTCGAAACGCCCATGCTGCATCCCATTCCGGGCGGGGCGTCGGCCAAGCCCTTCGTCACGCATCACAACGCGCTGGACATGGAAATGTTCCTGCGCATCGCGCCCGAGCTCTACCTGAAGCGCCTGATCGTCGGCGGCTTCGACCGCGTGTTCGAGGTCAACCGCAACTTCCGCAACGAAGGGGTCAGCCCGCGCCACAACCCCGAGTTCACCATGATGGAGTTCTACGCGGCCTACACCGATTACCGGTGGTTGATGGACTTCACGGAACAACTGATCCGCCAGGCGGCGATTGCCGCCACCGGCAGCGCCGTGCTGACCTACCAGGATCGCGAACTGGACCTGTCCCGGCCCTTCGACCGGCTGACGATCTGCGAAGCCATCCTGAAGTACGCGCCGGGGTACACCCAGGCCCAGTTGGACGACGCGGACTTCGTACGCGCCGAACTCAGGAAACTGAAGGTCGACGTCGACGCGCCGCCGCTGGCGCGCGCCGGCCTGGGCGCAATGCAGTTGGCGCTGTTCGAGGAAACCGCCGAGTCCTTGCTGTGGAATCCGACCTACATCATCGACTACCCGGTGGAAGTTTCGCCGCTGGCGCGCGCCTCGGATACGCGTCCGGGCATCACCGAACGCTTCGAGCTGTTCATCACCGGGCGCGAGATCGCCAACGGCTTTTCGGAGCTGAACGATCCGGAAGACCAGGCGGAGCGCTTCCGCGCCCAGGTGGAAGCCAAGGATGCCGGCGATGAAGAAGCCATGTACTACGACGCGGACTACATTCGCGCCCTGGAATACGGCATGCCGCCCACCGGCGGCTGCGGCATCGGCATCGACCGCCTGGTCATGCTGCTGACCGACAGTCCCAGCATTCGCGACGTCATCCTGTTCCCGCACCTGCGCCGCGAGGATTAAGCGCGAGGATTAAGCGCGAGGATTAAGCGCGACGATCAGGCGCGAGGACCAGCCACGATGGCGCCGGGCCTCGCCGCTACGCGGCGCCGGCTGCGGCGTCGCGCACCAGCACCGCCTGCGCCCAGCGGCGCGCCACCGCTGGCGACGTGGCGCAGGACGCCACCCGCGAAACCACCCGCACCGCGCGTTCCAGCAGTTGGATATCGGCCTCGTGCTGCCGCGCCACGTGCGGGTCTTCAAAAAAGATGACCCGTTGGCATTGCCGCTCCAGGACCAGCTCGGCGATCTGGGCGTCGCCCCCCAGCGGGCCGCTCAGGTAGCGATGCGTCCAGGGTTTGTCCCGGGGCCAGCCCCGCGACCACGCCAGATCGTTCAGGCGTCCCCCGGTCGTGCCGGTGGCGACCCGCCGCCTGAAGCGTGACAGCAGGTCGAAGTGCTGGTCCGCGAAGGCCACCATTTCGTCCTTCAACGCGTCATGGGCGACCAGCGCCAGCGTCTGCGCCGAAAAATCGAACAGCTCCGCCGCCGCCGGATCTGGGGCCAGGCCCGCGTGCAGGCGCTCCACTTCCATCCATTCGCGCGCCCCGGCCAGGGTGGAAATGAAAGGTTTGCCGTGCGTCACGCACTGGCGTTTAAGCGCCTGCGCTTCCGGAAACACGGATGATGGATCCACCGGATCGATGAAGTAGATGGCGCCGTCGAAAGGCACCGTGCCATCGCGCCCTTCCGTCACGCGCGCCACCAGCTTCATCAGGCCGCCTTCGCGGCCGTAGGGATAACGTATCAATCCCGCATAGCCCTGCAGCATCCCTTCGCGCGTGATTGCGTCGTGGGTGCGGCCCACGGTGTAGAGATGCACGCCCATCTCCCGGATGCTGGCCGAACAGGCCCTCAGCCAATCGAACAGCACGGCATCGGGAGTCTCGTGATGCAGCCGGTTCGCGGCCAGGCCGAAGTGCAGGATGGGAGCGGTCATGGGCGGGTGGAGGCGAACGAACGCACAATGTAAACGGGGCAGCTACGGATCATACCGCCGCTGCCCCGCGATCGACGTGACGCCGTTCCGTCAGTCCTGCTCTTCGATCCAGGCCTGCTGGATGGCTTCCAGGATCTTCTCGCCGCAACGTCCCGGATCGTCGTTGAATCCCGGCAGCGCCATTACCATGTCGCGCAGCGCCGTGAACCGTACCTGATTGGGGTCGACGTCAGGATGCGCGTCGGCCAGCGCCGCGGCGATATCGAACACATCGGTCCACTTCATCAGTGGTTCTCCTTGGCGTGATTGATCGTGTAGCGTGGGATTTCCACGGTCAGATCCTGGTCCGCGATCCTGGCCTGGCAGGACAGGCGCGAGGTCGACGTCAGGCCCCAGGCCTTGTCGAGCAGGTCCTCTTCCGAGTCGCTCGCCTCTTCCAGCGATTGATAGCCCTGGCGGACGACGACGTGGCAGGTCGTGCATGCGCAGGACAGCTCGCAGGCGTGCTCGATTTCGACGTCATGATCCAGCAGGACCCGACAGATCGAAACCCCACTGGGCGCGTCCTCGATGACTTTTCCTTCGGGACAGACATCGGGATGCGGCAATACGGTCAGTTTCGGCATGATGGGATAGGAAAGGTGTCTTGCTGGGTCCGCCCCGCCGCCCGAAGGCCGCGGGTCGCGGACCATCAGCTCAGTTCATCCAGTTTGCGGCCCGACAAGGCCTTGCGGATACTGCGATCCATGCGGCGGGCGGCGAAGGCGTCTGTCGCTTCGGACAGCGCGCTGACGGCGGCGCGCACCTGCTCCAGGTCATCCCCGTCGCGCACCGAGTCGGCGCGCGCCAGGGCTTCGTCCACGTGTGCGCGTTCGCCATCGTCCAGCAAGTCGCCGTCGACGGCCAGGGCCGCGCGCACCGATTCCACCAGTTGGCGTGCTTCGACCTGCTGCTCGCGCAGCATGCGCGCGCGCGCATCCGCGTCGGCCTGGTCGATGCTGTCGGCCAGCATGCGGGTAATGTCGTCGTCGGACAGCCCGTACGACGGCTTCACCGTCACGGAGGCTTCGACCCCCGTGGTCTGCTCGCGGGCGGTGACGCCCAGCAGCCCGTCCGCATCGACCTGGAAGGTCACGCGGATGCGCGCGGCGCCCGCCACCATGGGAGGAATCCCGCGCAATTCGAACCGCGCCAGCGAACGGCATGCGGATACCAGTTCCCGCTCGCCCTGCACCACGTGGATGCTCATGGCGCCCTGACCGTCCTTGAACGTCGTGAACTCCTGGGCCCGCGCCACCGGTATCGTGCTGTTGCGGGGAATGATGCGCTCCACCAGCCCACCCATGGTTTCCAGGCCCAGCGACAGCGGAATGACGTCCAGCAGCAGCCAGTCTTCTCCCGCCATGCGGTTGCCCGCCAGCAGGTTGGCTTGCAAGGCAGCGCCCAGGGCCACGACCTGGTCAGGATCCAGATCGGTCAGCGGCGGCTGGCCGAACAGCTCGCCGACCGCGCGGCGCACGACCGGCGTGCGGGTGGCGCCGCCCACCATCACCACGCCCCGCACGTCCGCCGGCTGCAGGTTGGCGTCCCGCAAGGCGCGGCGCGCGCAATCCAGCGTGCGCTCGATCAGGGGCGCGGCCATGGTTTCGAACTGCCCGCGGGTGAGCGGCACATCCACGGCGGTGCCGTCCTGCAGCTGGAAGCTGACCAGCGTTTCATCGGCATCGGACAAGCGCTCGCGCGCCGCGCGCGCGGCCACCAGCAGCGCGCGGCGATCATGGCGGGACCAGCCAGCCGACCCCGCCACCGCCTCGGTGACCCGCTGCGCGATCAGGGCGTCGAAGTCATCGCCGCCCAGTGCGGTATCGCCCCCTGTGGCAACGACTTCGAACACACCCTTGGTCAGGCGAAGAATGGATACGTCGAAGGTACCGCCACCCAGGTCGTAGACGGCATAGACTCCTTCGGCGGCATTTTCCAGTCCGTAGGCGATGGCGGCGGCGGTCGGCTCGTTCAGCAGGCGCAGCACGTTCAGCCCGGCCAGCCTGGCGGCATCGCGCGTCGCCTGCCGTTGGGCATCGTCGAAATACGCGGGCACGGTGATGACCGCGCCCACCAGTTCATCGCCGAGCGCCGCTTCGGCGCGGCTGCGCAGTCGCGCCAGGATATGGGAAGACACTTCCACGGGCGTGAGGTCGCCATGCGCGGTGCGCAGCCGGACGGTGCCGGACGCTCCCGCGCCGGACGTTTCTGTGCCTGGCGTGCCCACGCCGGGCGCGTCCACGAAGTCATAGGCGCTGCCCGAGGCGCGCGCTTCCTCCGTGGTACGGCCCATGAAGCGCTTCACCGACACGATGGTATTGCTGGGATCTTCCGCCTGCGCACCCAGCGCATCGTGCCCCACGATCGGCTGGCGATCGCTGAAATAACGCACCGCCGATGGCAGCAGCGCACGCCCGGACTCATCGAGCAGAACCTCGGGCACGCTGCTGCGCACCGTCGCCACCAGCGAATTGGTCGTGCCCAGGTCTATCCCCACCGCCAGCTTGCGCTGATGCGGCGCGGGCGATTCACCCGGTTCTGAAATCTGCAATAAAGCCATGGTTGGGTTCTATCGATTTATGAGTTGCGGCGCGACCCCGGCCGACGGCGGCGATTGTAGGCGGAGAAAGCCCGGGAACGTGTAGTACGAGTCCAGGCCCTGTGACTTGGCCGGTCGCACCTAGCCGGCCGCACCTGGCCGGTCGCACCTGGCCGGCCACACCTAGCCGGCAGCCTGCGCCAGTTCCTGGCTGATCTTGCGCACGAACATCCATTCGCGCACCTTGAGCGCGGCCGCGGCGGCATCGCCCTGCTGGTCCAGCAGCCGGCCGACCTGCTGGTGCAAGGCGGCCTCCGCTTCACGCAGCTCGCTATCGAGCGCGGCGGCCGCCGCCCCCGCGCCACCCTGCTCGCGAACGTCATCCAGCATTTCGCGCCAGGCCATCTGCTGCATCAGGAACGCCGCGTCCATCGACGTATTGCTTTCCGTCTGCAGGTCGACACCGGCCCGTTCGCAAAGATAACGGGCCCGCAGCAAGGGATCGCGCAATTGCCGGTAAGCCTCGTTGGCCCGCGCCGCCCATTGCATGGCGACACGGCGTTCCGCAGGCGATGCGGTCGCATAGCGATCCGGATGCACGCGCGCGGCAACCTCGCGCCAGGCCTGTTCCAGTTGCGTGGTATCGATGTCGAAACGCGACGGCAGGCCGAACAGCGAGAAATGGTCGTCCACGGTCGCGGAATTCAAACCGTGAAAGACTCGCCGCAGCCGCAGGTCGCCTTTTCGTTGGGGTTGTGGAACTTGAACCCTTCGTTCAGCCCTTCACGCGCGTAGTCGAGTTCAGTGCCGTCGATATACGACAGGCTCTTGGGATCGACAAACACCTTCACGCCATGGCTTTCGAACACCTGGTCGGCGGCGTCGGGCTCATCCACATACTCCAGCTTGTAGGCCATGCCCGAACAGCCGGTTGTCCTGACGCCCAGGCGCAGGCCCAACCCTTTGCCGCGGCGCTGCAGATAACGGCTGATGTGGTTTGCCGCTTGGGGGGTCAGAGTGACAGCCATATCAGCTCCGCGTGTGCTTCTCTTTGTAGTCCTTGACGGCCGCCTTGATGGCGTCTTCCGCCAGGATGGAACAGTGGATCTTGACGGGCGGCAGCGCCAGTTCTTCGGCGATCTGGGTATTGCGGATGTTCATCGCTTCGTCCAGCGTCTTGCCCTTGACCCATTCGGTCACCAGCGAGCTCGACGCGATCGCCGAACCGCAGCCGTACGTCTTGAAGCGCGCATCTTCGATCACGCCGCTGGCGTTGACCTTGATCTGCAGCTTCATCACGTCGCCACAGGCGGGCGCACCCACCATCCCGGTACCCACGGACTCGTCGCCTTTCTCGAAAGAACCGACGTTGCGCGGGTTTTCGTAGTGATCCAGAACCTTTTCGCTATATGCCATGATGTTTCTCCCCTTCGCCAGGCGAAGGCAACTCGTACTGGTTCGTGCCGGAAGGCCGGCACCGGACTATCTTCGATATCAGTGCGCGGCCCACTGCACGCTGTTCAGGTCGACGCCATCCTTGGCCATCTCCCAAAGCGGCGACATATCGCGCAGCTTGCCAACCCGCTTCTTCAACAGGTCGACGGTGAAGTCGATTTCCTGCTCGGTGGTGAAACGGCCGATCGTAAAGCGGATCGAGCTATGGGCCAATTCGTCGTTGCGACCAAGCGCGCGCAGCACGTACGACGGCTCCAGGCTGGCGGAGGTACAGGCCGATCCACTGGAGACCGCCAGTTCCTTGACCGCCATGATCAAGGACTCGCCTTCGACATAGTTGAAGCTGACGTTCAGGTTGTGCGGCACGCGGCGATCCATGTCGCCGTTCAGGTAGACCTCTTCGATTTCCGACAGGCCAGACCACAGGCGATCGCGCAGCATGCGGATGCGCTCGTTTTCGGTACCCATTTCTTCCCGCGCCAGGCGGAAGGCTTCGCCCATGCCGACGATCTGGTGGGTAGGCAGCGTGCCCGAGCGGAATCCACGCTCGTGGCCGCCGCCGTGCATCTGCGCTTCGATGCGCACACGCGGCTTGCGACGCACGTACAGCGCGCCGATGCCCTTGGGACCGTAGGTCTTGTGCGCCGAGAACGACATGAGATCGACCTTCAGTTTTTGCAGGTCGATTTCCACCTTGCCGGTCGCCTGCGCGGCATCGACATGGAAAATGATGTTCCGCTCGCGGCAGATTTCACCCAGCGTTTCGATATCCTGGATGACGCCGATTTCGTTGTTCACCATCATCACGGATACCAGCACGGTATCCGGCCGCAGCGCGGCCTTGAACACGTCCAGGTCGATCAGGCCATTGTCCATCACGTCCAGATACGTGACTTCGAACCCCAGGCGTTCCAATTCGCGCGTCGTGTCCAGCACGGCCTTGTGCTCGGTCTTGACCGTGATGATGTGCTTGCCGCGTTCCTTGTAGAAGTTCGCCGCGCCCTTGATAGCCAGGTTATCGGATTCCGTGGCGCCCGACGTCCAGATGATTTCGCGGGGGTCGGCGTTCACCAGCTTGGCCACTTCTTCGCGGGCGCGTTCCACCGCGTCCTCCGCTTCCCAGCCGATCGAATGGCTGCGCGACGCGGGGTTGCCGAAGTTCTCGTACAGCCACGGCACCATTTTGTCCACTACACGCGGGTCGACCGGCGTCGTGGCGGAATAGTCGAGGTAAATGGGACGGGTAGTCATGTCGTACAGCTCCTGGTTTTCTTATACGGTGGCGGACGCGCCGGGCTGCGCCGCGGCGTTGCCGGAACATGCGGTGGCCACGCCGGCGCCGTTCGTCATGCGGTTGACGCGCACCGTGCCGTTCTGCGCCTGATTGTTGGCTTCCTGCAATTGGCGCACGCGCTGCTGATCCACCAGATCCTGCAGCGACACCGAATCCAGGTAATCCACCATTTTGCGATTCAGCGTGGCCCAGAGCTCGTGCGTCATGCACTTGCCGGACTTGCCGTCCTTGCCGCTGCTACAGTCCTGCTTGCCGCCACAGCTGGTGGCGTCCAGGGGTTCGTCGACAGCGAAAATGATGTCGGCCACCGTGACGTTGCGCGCCAGGCGCGCCAGCGAGTAACCGCCGCCCGGTCCGCGCACGCTATCCACGAGTTCGTGGCGGCGCAGCTTGCCGAACAGCTGTTCGAGGTAGGAAAGGGAAATGTTTTGGCGCTGGCTGATGGCCGCCAGCGTGACCGGCCCGCTATGCTGACGCATCGCAAGATCGATCATGGCGGTCACGGCGAAACGTCCTTTGGTAGTCAGCCGCATATCAAGGTTTCCTGTATAGCCAGAGGCCCGGCACGGCCGGGGGCGCAATACCTGAGTAATTGCCTCAAGTATAGCCTATTCCCGACTAATTTGCTATGAAACCCTGCCGCCGGTAGGGATGAGCAGCCCCCAGGAGGAAACGATGCGGTGGCGAAGAAACGCAAAACCCAATGCAAAACCGCACGCGGCGTTCGCGTGCGGTTCAGCTGGACGGGTCGACAGAGTGACCCGAAGAACCCGAGCCGCCCGTAGACGGGCAGGAGCGGCCGAATTAACAGCGCCGCCCGGAGGCTATGCAGCCTGGTATTGGGTAGCGCGCTTGCGCACCAATTCCAGGACGCCCTGACAGGCGTCTTCCAGATAATCCAGCACTTTGCCAAACCCTTCGGGGCCGCCATAGTACGGATCCGGCACCGTGGCTTCTTCGAATTCGTTGGCGAACCGC
Organism: Bordetella genomosp. 8; assembly: GCF_002119685.1. NCBI lineage: Bacteria > Pseudomonadati > Pseudomonadota > Betaproteobacteria > Burkholderiales > Alcaligenaceae > Bordetella > Bordetella genomosp. 8. The sequence continues at coordinate 3,772,687 of NZ_CP021108.1, forward strand.
ATGAGCAACATCAGCTTGTGCTGATATGCCTTGGGGCACTGCTGCTGCAGCGCGGACAGGTTTTCCCAGTCCATCGCGAGGATGAGATCGAATTCACGGAAATCGTCGGGCGTGACCTGACGCGCCTCGCAATGCGTGATCTCGTAGCCGCGCTTTCGGGCGGCGGCTTGGGCCCGGGCGTCGGGCGCTTCACCAATGTGAAAGGCATGTGTACCGGCGGAATCGATCCGCACGACATCGCCCAGACCGGCATCATTCACCAGCCGGCGGAACACGCCTTCTGCGCTCGGCGAGCGACAGATGTTGCCCATGCAAACGAAAAGTACCTTGGTCATCATGCTTAACAGTCTGCGGGAAAACCCGCAATTAGGCAAGCTTTTTTTCTGGGAAACCCATAGGCTTCGCAGCCGTCTGGGCAGCGAAAAAATCCATTCGAATTAGGGTCTTATAGCGGAAATCTAATAAACCGATTGATATTACCTAAGCCAGTATTCGGCCCCAATTCAATGCCCGCCGACGCGGCGCCGCAACACGCAAAGATGTCAGACTTATTGCCACGGCGTGACTGTGGTACGACACCTGGCGCCGAGCGCCAGGCTTAACGCGCGCCATCCAGCAACACCCGTTCCTTGAGCGCGTTCAGGGCATCTCGCGCCGCCGCGGCCTGTTCGAATTCCAGGTTGCGCGCATGGTCCATCATCGACTTTTCCAAGCGCCGGATTTCGCGCGCCAGCGCCTTTTCGTCCGTCAACAGCTCCGCCGGCAACGCATCCTCGATCGTGGGGTGCTGGATCGGAGCCACCACGCCGTCGATCAGTTCGCGGACGGCCTTCTGCACGCCTCGGGCGGTAATGCCGTGGGCCAGGTTGAATTCCTCCTGCTTCTTGCGCCGGCGCTCCGTTTCGCCGATGGCGCGATGCATGGAATCCGTGACCCGGTCGGCGTAGAGAATGGCCCTGCCGTTGATATTGCGCGCCGCCCGGCCTATGGTCTGGATCAGGCTGCGCTCGGACCGCAGGAAGCCTTCCTTGTCGGCGTCCAGGATGGCGACCAGGGACACTTCCGGTATATCCAGGCCTTCCCGCAGCAGGTTGATGCCGACCAGGACGTCGAAGGTGCCCAGGCGCAGGTCGCGGATGATTTCCACCCGTTCCACCGTATCGATATCCGAATGCAGATACCGCACCCGCACTCCGTGCTCGGCCAGGAAGTCCGTCAGGTCTTCGGCCATGCGCTTGGTGAGCGTGGTCACCAGGACGCGCTCGGACTGGGCCACGCGCAGCTTGATTTCGCCCAGGAGATCGTCCACCTGGGTACGCGCGGGGCGTACCTCCACGATGGGGTCGACCAATCCGGTGGGCCGGACGACCTGCTCGACCACGTTGTCGGCGTGCTCCTGTTCATAATTCGACGGCGTCGCGGATACGAATACGCACTGGCGCATGCGGGCTTCGAATTCCTGCAGCTGCAGCGGCCGGTTATCCAGGGCGGAAGGCAGGCGGAACCCATATTGCACCAGGGTTTCCTTGCGCGCGCGGTCGCCACGGTACATCCCGCCCAGCTGGCCGATCGTCACGTGGCTTTCGTCGATGAACATGAGCGCATCGGCGGGCAGGTAATCGATCAATGTGGGCGGCGGCTCGCCCGGGGCGGCGCCGGACAAATGACGGGAATAGTTTTCGATGCCCTTGCAGAACCCCAGCTCCTGCAGCATTTCCAGATCGAACCGCGTGCGCTGTTCCAGCCGCTGGGCTTCCACCAGCTTGCTCTGCGAGGTGAAAAACTGGAGCCGCTCGCGCAGCTCTTCCTTGATGGTTTCGATCGCCCGCAGCACGGTATCGCGCGGCGTAACGTAGTGCGATCCGGGATAGACCGTAAAGCGCGGCACCTTTTGCCGCACCTTGCCCGTCAATGGATCGAACAATTCCAGCGTTTCGACTTCATCGTCGAACAGCGTCGCGCGCAAGGCGAGTTCAGGGCTTTCCGCCGGGAAGATGTCGATGGTTTCGCCGCGCACCCGAAACACCCCGCGCGTGAAGTCCGCATCGTTGCGCGTGTACTGCATCGCCACCAGGCGCGCCAGGATCTCGCGCCGCGATATGCGATCGCCCGCGCGCAGGATGAGTACCATGGCGTGGTAATCGCCAGGATTGCCGATACCGTAAATACACGACACGGTGCCGACGATGACCGTATCGCGGCGCTCCAGCAGGCTTTTCGTGGCCGACAGCCGCATCTGCTCGATATGCTCGTTGATGGACGAGTCCTTTTCGATAAACAGATCGCGCGTCGGCACGTAGGCCTCAGGCTGATAGTAGTCGTAGTACGAAACAAAATACTCGACCGCGTTCTTGGGAAAGAACTCGCGCATTTCGGCATACAACTGCGCCGCCAGTGTCTTGTTCGGCGCGAGCACAAGCGCCGGCCGCCCCAGGCGGGCGATGACGTTGGCCATCGTGTAGGTCTTGCCGGAGCCGGTGACGCCCAGCAGAGTCTGGTACATCAGGCCGTCCCGCACGCCATCCACCAGGGCTCCTATGGCGCCAGGCTGGTCGCCAGCCGGCGGATACGGCTGATAGAGCTGAAAAGGACTATCCGGAAATTCGACGAATCCAGTGTCGGTCATGCTAGACTGTCTCAGGGTAAACCCCCCATTATCCGCCGCATATCCGGCTGCGTCCACCTACCCTTTTGCGTACCCTTTGCGATCCGATGAGCACCCTTTTCAAGAACGTCGAATTGGCCCCGCGCGACCCCATACTCGGGCTGAATGAGCAGTACAACGCTGACACCCGGCCGGGCAAGGTCAACCTGGGCGTCGGGGTGTATTACGACGATAACGGGCGCATCCCGCTGCTGGCCGCGGTTCGCAAGGCCGAAATCGCCCGCATCGAAGCGGCTGCCGCGCGCGGATACCTGCCCATCGAAGGCATCGCCGCCTACAACAAGGGTGCGCAGGCCATGCTCCTGGGCGCCGATTCGCCCCTGACGGCGGAAGGGCGCGTACTGACGGCGCAGGCGTTGGGTGGCACCGGCGCGCTCAAGATCGGTGCGGACTTCCTGCGTCAGTTGCTGCCGCAATCCAAGGCATATATCAGCGATCCCAGCTGGGAAAACCACCGTGCCCTGTTCGAACGGGCCGGTTTCCAGGTCGAAAGCTATCCTTATTACGATCCGGCCACGCATGGCCTGAACTTCGAAGGCATGCTCGCCGGCCTGAAATCCATGCCCGCGGGCAGCGTGGTCGTCCTGCACGCCTGCTGCCATAACCCCACGGGCGTGGACCCCACCGCCGAGCAGTGGCAGCAGATCGCCAATGTCGTCAAGGAACGCGATCTCGTGCCCTTCCTGGACATCGCCTACCAGGGCTTCGGCGCTGGCCTGCAGGAAGATGCCGCGGTCGTGCGTCTGTTTGCCGGCATGGACATGACGATGTTCATCAGTTCGTCGTTCTCCAAGTCCTTCTCGCTGTACGGCGAGCGCGTCGGCGCGCTGACGGTGGTCGCCGGCAGCAAGGACGAAGCCACCCGCGTGCTCAGCCAGCTCAAGCGCGTCATCCGCACCAATTACTCGAATCCGCCCACCCATGGCGGCACGATCGTGTCGACGGTGCTGAATACGCCGGAACTGTTTGCCCTGTGGGAACAGGAACTGGCCGGCATGCGCGATCGCATCCGCCTTGTGCGCCGTCAATTGGTCGACAAGATCAAGGAACAGGGCGCCAAGCAGAATTTCGACTTCGTCCTGCAGCAGCGCGGCATGTTCTCCTATTCGGGCCTGACCTCGGCCCAGGTGGACCGGCTGCGCGAAGAACACGGCATCTATGCCGTTTCCAGCGGCCGGATCTGCGTTGCCGCGCTGAACAGCCAGAACATCGACACCGTGGCCAAGGGCATCGCCGAGGTGCTGAAGGGCTGAGGCCCCCAAGCGGACCCCGAGCCTGAATTTCTCGCTTCCCGGTTTACGGCATTGCAGGGCCCCTACGGGGGCCCTTGTCTTTTTGTGCGCCTATTGCCAGCCAATTGCCCACGATTGGGCCGGCCCCCCTTGCGTTTTCAAGCTGCGTCCCCCAAAATTCGAACCTGTATATCCATACAGGGAACAGGAACGCCCAATGGCCAGCAAACTTACCGAACGCCAGCAGCAGATACTTGACCTGATCCGCCAGGCGGTCGCCAGCACGGGGTTCCCCCCCACCCGCGCCGAGATCGCGCAGGCCCTGGGGTTTCGTTCGCCCAACGCGGCGGAAGACCATCTGAAAGCCCTGGCCCGCAAGGGCGCGATCGAGCTTACCGCCGGCGCCTCGCGCGGCATCCGCCTGAAAGACGCCCGCGCCGAAGGCAGCCAGGCCATGCTCCCCATCCCTTCGCTGTCGCAGCTCATGCTGCCACTGGTCGGTCGGGTGGCGGCGGGCAGCCCTATCCTGGCGGCCGAACACGTCGAACGCGATGTCGGCGTCGACCCGGCCCTGTTCGCCCAACGCCCGGACTACCTGCTCAAGGTCCGCGGCATGAGCATGCGCGACGTCGGCATCCTGGACGGCGACCTCCTGGCGGTCAAGAAAGCCAGCGAAGCCCGTGACGGCCAGATCGTGGTCGCCCGTATCGACGAGGACGTTACGGTCAAGCGTCTGCACCGCCAGGGTGGCCGTATCGAGCTGCTGCCGGAAAACCCCGAGTTCGAACCGATCCTGGTGCGCCCTGGGCAAGAATTCGCGTTGGAAGGTATCGCGGTCGGATTGATCCGCACGCAAGCGTTGCAGTGACCCGCTGCAGTAAGGCGCCGCAGTAAGGCGCGCCGACAGCAAAAAGGCCTGGAGCTCACGCTCCAGGCCTTTTCTTCGAGCTTTTGCGACCGCGCTCAGTGCTTGATCACGGGATCGACCGACTCCGGCGACGACGCCGCGGGCGTCACCATCGGCTTGTCCTTCGCGTCTTCTTCCGAGATCGGCTCGGGCATGCGCTCCAGCGCGCGCTCCAACACCTTGTCGATCCAGCGAACCGGCACAACTTCGAGCTGGTTCTTGACGTTATCCGGGATCTCGGCCAGATCCTTGACGTTTTCCTCCGGGATCAACACGGTCTTGATGCCACCACGGTGCGCGGCCAACAGCTTTTCCTTCAAGCCGCCGATCGCAAGCACTTCGCCACGCAACGTGATTTCGCCCGTCATCGCGACATCTGCACGCACCGGAATACCGGAAAGCGCGGATACCATCGCGGTGGTGATCGCGATACCCGCGGACGGACCGTCCTTGGGCGTCGCGCCTTCGGGCACATGCACGTGCATGTCGCGCTTTTCAAACACGCTGTCGGCGAACCCCAGGCGACGCGCCCGCGAACGCACGACCGTGCGAGCCGCTTCGACCGATTCCTTCATCACGTCGCCCAGCGAGCCGGTACGCTGGATGGCGCCCTTGCCGGGCATGTCGGCGACTTCGATGGTCAGCAGATCGCCGCCCACTTCCGTCCACGCCAGACCGGTTACCTGCCCGACCTGGTTTTCCTTTTCCGCCATACCGAAGTTGTAGCGGCGCACGCCCAGGTAATCGTTCAGGTTCTCCGACGTCACCGCGATGGCGCTGGCGGTGCCATTGCCATCCGCGGCAGGCTTGCCCTCGCGCTCAGTCAGCAATTGCTTGACGACCTTGCGGCAGACCTTGCCGATCTCGCGTTCCAGCGCCCGGACGCCCGCTTCCCGCGTGTAATACCGCACGATGTCGCGCAGGGCCGATTCGTCTATCGTCAGCTCCGTTTCCTTCAGGCCGTTGTTCTTCAACAGCTTGGGGATCAAGTGGTCGCTGGCGATATGGACCTTTTCGTCTTCCGTGTAGCCGGACAGGCGTATGACTTCCATCCGGTCCAACAGGGCCGGCGGAATATTCAGCGTGTTGCTGGTCGCGACGAACATCACGTCCGACAGATCGAAGTCGACTTCGACGTAGTGATCCTGGAACGTGTGATTCTGCTCGGGATCGAGCACTTCCAGCAGCGCCGACGACGGATCGCCACGGAAATCCATGCCCAGCTTGTCGATTTCGTCCAGCAGGAACAAGGGGTTGCGCACGCCGACCTTGTTCATGTTCTGCAGGATCTTGCCCGGCATGGAGCCGATGTATGTACGACGGTGACCGCGGATTTCGGCTTCGTCCCGCACCCCGCCCAGGGCCATCCGCACGAACTTGCGGTTGGTGGCCTTGGCGATCGACTGCCCCAGCGAGGTCTTGCCTACGCCCGGAGGGCCGACCAGGCAGAGGATCGGCGCCTTGACCTTGTCGACGCGTTGCTGCACGGCCAGATATTCGAGTATGCGTTCCTTGACCTTTTCGAGACCGTAGTGGTCATCGTCCAGGACGGTTTCGGCATTGCCGATGGAATTGTTGACCTTGCTCTTCTTGCGCCATGGCAGATTGATCAAGGTATCGATGTAATTGCGCACCACCGTCGCTTCGGCGGACATGGGCGACATCAGCTTGAGCTTCTTGAGCTCGGCATCGGCCTTTTTGCGCGCTTCCTTGGGCATGTGCGCGGCGACGATCTTCTTTTCCAGCTCTTCGATGTCGGCGCCTTCTTCGCCTTCACCCAATTCCTTCTGGATGGCCTTCACCTGTTCGTTCAGGTAGTAGTCGCGCTGGCTCTTCTCCATCTGCTTTTTCACGCGACCGCGGATCCGCTTCTCGACCTGCAGGATGTCGATTTCGGTTTCCAGCTGCGTGAGCAGGCCTTCCAGGCGTTCGGCCGTACCGAAGATCTCGAGCATCTTCTGCTTTTGCTCGAGCTTCAGCGGCAGGTGCGCCGCGATGGTGTCGGCCAGCCGGCCGGCATCGTCGATTCCCGCCAGGGACGTCAGGATCTCGGGCGGGATCTTCTTATTGAGCTTCACGTACTGCTCGAACTGGGCCACGATGGCGCGGCGCAGGGCTTCCGTCTCGGATCCCTGGATGGGGTCGAGCTGGATGGGCACGACTTCGCAGGTGAAGTGCGTTTCGACGTCGTCCACGCGCGTGATGCGAGCGCGCTGCGCGCCTTCGACCAGCACCTTCACGGTGCCGTCGGGCAGCTTCAGCATCTGCAGGATGCCCGCCACGCAACCGATCTCGTAGACGTCTTCAGGCGACGGATCATCCTTGCCGGCCGACTTCTGCGCGACCAGCATGATGCTTTTACCGGCTTCCATGGCGACCTCGAGGGCGCGTATGGAGCGGGGGCGTCCGACAAAAAGCGGGATGACCATGTGCGGGAACACCACGACGTCGCGCAGCGGCAGCAACGGCAGGTCGATGGGTTCGGAAGGCAGGGTCTGAGTGCCAGACATAAAGATTCCTTGGGATGATCTACGTAGCGGCGATGCGGCGGAGTCAGTGAGCAATCCCGTCTATCGTCAGTTACGTCTGATATGGGAACAATAGCCGAAAAATCAAGTTTCCGGCCGGCGACCGCAAAAACGGTAAAAACCCGTCACGCGTGACGGGTTTTCCGATTACGCGGCGGCGTCCCTGACCTCGCCCCGTTCCGGCTTGGATGCCTGGGCGGCATCGTCCGCATAGATGAGCAAAGGCTGACCGTCGCCTTCGATTACGTTGTCCTCGAGCACGACGCGGCTGACATTGCCCAGGGAAGGCAGTTCGTACATCGTGTCCAGCAAGGCGGATTCCAGGATGGACCGAAGGCCGCGCGCACCGGTCTTGCGCTTGAGCGCCTTGCGGGCGACGGCGCGCAAGGCGCCCGGCCGAACGTCCAGTTCCGCCCCTTCCATCGCGAACAGTTTCTGGAACTGCTTGACCAGGGCGTTCTTGGGTTCGGTCAGGATCTGCACGAGCGCGGCTTCGTCCAGCTCGTCCAGCGTGGCGACCACGGGCAGGCGGCCGACCAATTCCGGAATCAGGCCGAACTTGATCAGGTCTTCCGGCTCGGCTTCGCTGAACAGCTCGCCGACGCCGCGCTCGGATTTTGCCCGAACCGCGGCCGAGAACCCGATACCCGATTTTTCCGTCCGGTCCCGTATGACCTTTTCCAGCCCGTCGAAGGCACCGCCCACGATGAACAGGATGTTGGTGGTATCGACCTGGACGAAGTCCTGGTTCGGATGCTTGCGGCCGCCCTGCGGAGGCACCGACGCCACCGTGCCTTCGATCAGCTTGAGCAAGGCCTGCTGCACCCCTTCCCCGGACACGTCGCGTGTGATGGAGGGGTTATCCGACTTGCGCGAAATCTTGTCGATTTCGTCGATGTAGATGATCGCGCGCTGCGCCTTCTCAACCTCGTAGTTGCAGTTCTGCAGCAGCTTCTGGATGATGTTTTCGACGTCTTCGCCGACGTAGCCCGCTTCGGTCAGCGTGGTGGCGTCGGCCATGACGAAGGGCACGTTCAACATGCGCGCCAGGGTCTGGGCGAGCAGCGTCTTGCCGGAACCGGTCGGTCCCACGAGCAGGATATTGCTCTTGGAAAGCTCGACCTCATCGCCCTTGAGTTCGCCGTGGCGGATGCGCTTGTAGTGGTTGTACACAGCGACCGCCAGCGTACGCTTGGGCGTGTCCTGGCCGATGACGTACTGATCCAGGAATTTTTTGATTTCAGTCGGGGTAGGCAGTTCCGAGCGAATAGCGGCGCGCGCCGTCGCCTGCGCTTCTTCCCGAATGATATCGTTGCAAAGATCGATGCATTCGTCGCAGATGAACACGGAAGGCCCCGCGATCAATTTGCGGACTTCGTGCTGGCTCTTGTTGCAGAAAGAGCAATGCAGCACCTTCGCGTCTGCCGATCCCTTTTTTTCAGGCATATATATCTCTGGTGACGATGGATGCCGCGCCTGCGCGCGCCACCCATCCTACGCTGGCTCGAAATAGCGGCGGTTCGGAACCAGGCCCGCGGACGCCTCAGCGATCCTCGGAGCGCGAGGCCAGGACCTTGTCCACCAAGCCATACGATACAGCATCTTCCGCGGACATGAAGTTGTCGCGCTCCGTGTCCAGGGCGATGCGTTCGACGGGCTGGCCGGTGTTCTCCGCCAGAATGCGATTCAGGCGTTCGCGCAGGTCCAGGATCTCGCGAGCCTGGATCTGGATGTCGCTGGCCTGGCCTTGCGCGCCGCCCGACGGCTGGTGAATCATGATCCGGGAATTGGGCAAGGAGTAACGCTTGCCCTTCTTGCCCGCCGCCAATAGGAATGCGCCCATGCTGGCCGCCAGGCCGGTGCACAGCGTGGAGACATCCGGCTTCACGAAATTCATCGTGTCGTAGATGGCCATGCCGGCATAGACCGAACCGCCCGGCGAGTTGATATAGAAGGAAATGTCCTTGTCCGGATTTTCCGATTCCAGGAACAACAGCTGAGCCACCACGAGATTGGCGGAGTTGTCGTTCACCGGTCCGACCAGGAACACCACTCGCTCGCGCAACAACCTGGAATAAATGTCGTACGCACGCTCGCCGCGCCCGGACTGCTCGATCACCATGGGGATATACCCCAGGGCGGTCGGCGTCACGGACTCGCCGCCGTACATGGAGGCATAGAAATCCGTAAATCTATTCATCAAGCCATCCCCATCAACTGATCGAAAGGCACTTGCTCGTCCGTGACCTTGGCCTTGTCGAGCACATAGGAAACCACATTGTCTTCCACCACGAGGGCCTCGATTTCAGCGCGGCGCTGGCGGTCGGAAAGATAATAGCTGACCACCTGGGCCGGCTCTTCGTAATTCTGCGCGAACTCTTCGATGCGCGCGCGAACCTGCTCAGGCTTGGCCTGGAGTTGCGCTTCCTTGACCAGTTCGGACACCAACAGGCCCAGGCGCACGCGGCGTTCGGACTCGCTGCTGAAGGCTTCCGGCGGGATCGGCACCGAGTCGGCGTTGGGCAGGCCACGCTGCTTCAGTTCTTCGCGCGCGGCGGCGACGCGGCTGCTGACATCGCTGTCGACCAGCGCGGCCGGCACGTCGAACTTGGCCGCTTCGGCCAGCGCGTCCATCACGCTGTTCTTGGTACGCACCAGCAGGCGGGTCTTGGCTTCGCGCTCGACATTCTTGCGGATGTCGGCCTTCAGCTTATCGACGTCGCCTTCGGCCTGGCCCAGCGATTTGGCGAATTCGCTATCCACGGTCGGCAGCAAGGCTTCGGCCACTTCCTTGATGGTGATGGTGAATTCCGCGGTCTTGCCCGCGACTTCCTTGCCTTGGTAGTCGGCCGGGAAGCTCAGCGGGAAAACCTTGGTTTCGCCAGCCTTCATGCCCTGCGCGGCGGCTTCGAATTCGGGCAGCATGCGGCCCTGGCCCAGCACGAAGGGGAAGTCTTCCGCCTTGCCGCCGTCGAACGGCACGCCGTCGATCGTGCCGGCGAAATCCAGGGTGACGCGGTCGCCATCCTGGGCGGCGCGGCCTTCGCGCGCTTCGTAATTGGCGCGCTGCTTGCGCAGGACGTCGATGGTCTGGTCGACTTCGGCGTCAGTGACCGGCGCGTCGTAGCGCGTGACGGACAGGCTGGCGAGGTCGGGGACGGCCACTTCGGGATAGACCTCGAAATCGGCGGTGAACACGAGCGCGTCTTCACCCACGCCTTCGGTCTTCGGCTCGATGGAGGGCGCGCCGGCGACGCGCAGCTTCGCGGAATCGATGGCCTGTTCGAATGCACGACCCACCTGCGTATTGATCACGTCGTAGCGGATGCCAGGCCCGTGGCTGCGCTCCAGCATGGCCATGGGCACTTTGCCGGGACGGAAGCCGGGCACCTTGGCGGTGCGCGCGACGCGCTTCAGCTGCGCCTGGACTTCTTTTTCGATGTCCGCGACGGACACGGACAGATCGACGCGGCGCTTCAGGCCGGAGAGGGTTTCAACCACAGGCTGCATTAGAAAAGACCTATTTTGCGAGTGAAGGGAAGATGGGAATCAACCGGTCATTTTACCGGAAACTCATTTGTGCCCGCCAAGCCGGCCCGCGGGGTCGGGGACGGATAAGCGTGGGCGTTGATCCGATCGCCAATAATGCAACTCGAGCCCCCGCGCGCAGGTCGGAAAGCTTAATGTCAGCTTGATAGAATTCCCACTCTGTCATTACCTGGGCTTCCCCGCCTTTTCCTATGCAAGCACGCGCCCCTGGCGATACCCGTCCCCGCCTGAGCACCATGGCCGCCCTGATCTTCAGTTCCCGGTGGCTGCAGTTGCCGCTTTACCTGGGCCTGATCGTGGCGCAAGGCGTCTATGTATTGCTGTTCGTCAAGGAACTGTGGCACCTGGTCAGCCACGCGACCACGTTCGGCGAGCAGCAGATCATGTTGATCGTGCTCGGCCTGATCGACGTCGTCATGATCTCGAACCTGCTGGTCATGGTGATCGTCGGCGGTTACGAGACTTTCGTTTCCCGCCTCAGGCTGGAAGGACACCCCGACCAACCAGAATGGCTAAGCCATGTGAACGCCAGCGTGCTGAAGGTGAAGCTGGCGATGGCGATCATCGGCATTTCGTCCATCCACCTGCTGCGCACCTTCATCGAAGCCGGGGGACTGGGCAAGCCTGAAGTCACCTTCACCGAAACCGGCGTGATGTGGCAGACCATCATCCACTGCGTCTTCATTCTTTCGGCGATCGGGATCGCCTATGTGGACCGGCTGCTGGTCCCGCCCCACGCCGAGGCCAAGGATCGCGGCGCACACTGACGCGTGACCGCCACGCGGCGCCGCCCGCGCTGGGCGGCCCGCCATAAAAAAACGGCGTGCCCTGGGCACGCCGTTTTGTTCATCTCACTTGAGAATCTGTATATTCATGGCGGCGGGGCCTTTGGCGCCCTGCCCGACCTCATAGGTGACGCGCTGGTTCTCCTGCAGCGTCTTGTAGCCTTCGGTGCGGATCTGCGAGAAGTGCACGAAAAGATCCTTGCTGCCATCGTCGGGCACGATGAAACCGTATCCCTTTTCCGCGTTGAACCACTTGACAATGCCCGTTGCCATATTTGCACCACCTGTGCTGATGAATAAAGGAGAGGCGCCAGATTATCAAGGATGGGAAATCGGCAACTACAGTACCTTTGGCGTACCTTTGACGGCGACAGAGAACTTAGACCGCGTCGCTTGAATATCTCGCCGAGCGAGTGTAATCGGGATATTTTTACCCGGTCAACCGCGCTTGCCCCCAAAATCAGCAATTGGCGCTAAGCCACGCTGAACCCACCATGTGACCTGCCCTGTGACCCGCCATGGGTGGCTACCCATGGCGGAGCGTTCTGGTGCGAAGGAGGGGACTCGAACCCCTACACCTGTTACGGCGTCAGGACCTAAACCTGGTGCGTCTACCAATTTCGCCACCTTCGCAAGCGGAGCCCGGTATTGTAGCTTGCTTGTTAAAATCGCGCCCCATGAACCCCCGCCTCGACGCTCTACACCCCTATCCTTTCGAAAAGCTGCGCCGCCTGATGGCCGACGCCGGCCCGCCTCCCAGCGGGCTCGCACCGATCAATCTGTCCATCGGCGAGCCCAAGCACGACACCCCTGCCCGGGTGGCCCAAGCCATGGTGCAGGCCCTGCCGGGCGGCCTGGCCTCGTATCCGACCACCAAGGGCGAAGCCCGCCTGCGCGAGGTCATCGCGCAGTGGCTGGCCAAGCGTTACGGCATACCGGCGCCGGATCACGAGACCCAGGTCCTGCCCGTGCTCGGATCGCGAGAAGCGCTGTTCGCCTTCGCGCAGACCGTGATCGACCCGACGGGCGACGATATCGTCGTCTGCCCCAACCCGTTCTACCAGATATACGAAGGCGCGACGCTGCTGGCCGGCGCCCGGCCCTATTTCGTCAATGCCGATCCGGCGCGCAACTTCAGCCCGGACTGGAGCCAGGTGCCGGCGGACGTATGGCGCAAGACGCGCATGGTGTACGTGTGCTCGCCCGGGAACCCGGCGGGCAATGTGATGTCCATGGAAGACTGGCGCGAGATCCTCGAACTGAGCGACCGCCATGGCTTCATCATCGCGTCCGACGAGTGCTATTCCGAGATCTACCTGAACGAAACCCAACCGCCCCTGGGCGGCCTGCAGGCCGCGCATGCGCTGGGACGCACGGATTTCCGCAATCTGATCGCGTTTTCCAGCCTGTCCAAGCGCTCGAACGTGCCCGGCATGCGCTCCGGTTTCGTCGCGGGCGACGCCGCGCTGGTCGCCCGCTTCCTGCTTTATCGCACTTACCACGGCAGCGCGATGAGCCCCGTCGTGACCGCTGCCAGCATCGCGGCCTGGACCGATGAAACGCATGTGCGGGAAAACCGCCGTCTCTACCGCGAAAAATTCGACGCAGTGGTGCCCATCCTGCAGCGCGCCATGGACGTGACGCGCCCCGCGGCGTCGTTCTACCTATGGGTGGCGACACCCATTCCGGATACCGATTTTGCCCGCGATCTCTACGCCCGCACGGGCGTCACGGTACTGCCGGGCAGCTATCTGGCGCGCGATGCCCACGGCCGCAATCCCGGCGTGAACCGCGTCCGCATGGCACTGGTCGCCCCGCAGGGGCAATGCGTGGATGCCGCCGAACGCATCGCCGATTTCGTCAAATCTTCCGTTTAACCCCACAACAGCCAAGAACCATGACTCTCGACCTACAAACCACCATCGAACAAGCCTGGGAAGCCAGGGCATCCCTGACGGCCACCGATGCCAGCGCCGAAGTCCGCGAAGCGGTCGAACACACCATCGATGCACTGGACACCGGACGCCTGCGGGTGGCGGACAAAGCGACGGGTGAATGGATCGTGCACCAGTGGATCAAGAAGGCCGTGCTGCTTTCGTTCCGCCTGCAGGACAACGCCGTCATGGGCCAGTCCCCGCTGCAGTTCTACGACAAGGTGCCGTTGAAGTTTTCCGAATACGGCAACGCCGCCTTCCAGCACGGCGGCTACCGCGTGGTGCCGCCGGCCGTGGCGCGCCGCGGCGCCTTCATCGGCCGCAATGTGGTGCTGATGCCGTCGTACGTCAACCTGGGCGCCTATGTGGACGAAGGCACCATGGTGGATACCTGGGCCACGGTGGGTTCCTGCGCCCAGATCGGCAAGAACGTCCATTTGTCCGGCGGCGTCGGCATCGGCGGCGTGCTGGAGCCGTTGCAGGCCAACCCGACCATCGTCGAGGACAACTGCTTCATCGGCGCGCGCTCCGAGATCGTGGAAGGCGTGATCGTCGAGGAAAACTCGGTGCTGTCGATGGGCGTGTACCTGTCGCAAAGCACCAAGATCTTCGATCGTGCCACGGGCAAGATCACCTACGGCCGGATTCCCTCGGGTTCGGTCGTCGTGCCCGGTTCGCTGCCGTCCGCCGACGGCTCGCACAGCCTGTACTGCGCCGTGATCGTCAAGCGTGTCGACGCGCAGACGCGCGCCAAGACCAGCATCAACGATCTGCTGAGGGCGTAATGGCCGCGACCGCCGTACTCGATCTGGTCAAGGACCTGATCGCTCGCCCCTCGGTCACGCCGGCGGACTTCGACTGCCAGCAGATGCTGGCGCAGCGCCTCGAGCGCGCCGGCTTCCGCTGCGAGACCATCGTCTGCAATGACGTGACCAACCTTTGGGCACGGCGCGGCAGCGCCGGGCCGTTGGTGGTGTTCGCCGGACACACCGACGTGGTGCCGCCCGGACCTCGCGAGAAGTGGGACAGCGATCCTTTCCTGCCGATCGAGCGCGACGGTTTCCTGTATGGCCGCGGCGCGGCCGACATGAAAAGCTCCATCGCCGCCTTCGTGGTGGCGGTGGAGGAATTCGTGGCCGCGCATCCGCAACATGATGGCTCCATCGCCCTGCTGCTGACTTCCGATGAAGAAGGCCCGTCGGTGGACGGCACCGTGCGCGTCTGCGAATGGCTGCAGCAGCGCGGCGAAACCCTGGACTACTGCATCGTCGGCGAACCGACGTCGGTCGAGCGCCTGGGCGACATGTGCAAGAACGGCCGCCGCGGCTCGCTGTCGGGCCGGCTGACGGTCAAGGGCATCCAGGGGCATGTGGCCTATCCGCACCTGGCCCGCAACGCCGTGCATGACGTCGCCCCTGCGCTGGCCGAACTGGTGTCCATCGTATGGGACCAGGGCAACGAATACTTCCCGCCGACCACGTTCCAGGTCTCGAATATGTCGGCCGGCACCGGCGCGACGAATATCGTGCCCGGCGAAGCCGTGCTGCTGTTCAACTTCCGCTTTTCGACCGCCAGCACGCCGGAAAGCCTGCAATCGCGCGTGAAGGCGGTGCTGGACAAGCATGGCGTGGATCACCACATCGACTGGCAGCTGGGCGGCGAACCCTTCCTGACGCCCCGGGGCGCGCTGAGTACCGCGCTCACCGACGCCATCCGCGCCGAAACCGGCCTGGAAACCGAGCTGTCGACCACCGGCGGCACCTCCGATGGCCGATTCCTGGCCAAGATCTGCCCGCAGGTCATCGAGTTCGGTCCGTGCAACGCCACCATCCATAAAGTCAACGAACGCGTCGAGCTCGACTCGCTCACCCCCTTGAAGAATATCTACCGCCGCACGGTTGAAAACCTGCTGCTGCGGGCCTAACGGATCCAATGCCCTCTTCCAATCGTTCCGAATTGCAGACCGTGCGCGACCTGATCCGCTACGGCGTCTCGCGGCTGAATGCCGGGCAGGTGAGCTACGGCCATGGCAGCGACAATGCCTGGGACGAAGCCGTCTACCTGGTCCTGCACACCCTGCACCTTCCGCTCGACACGCTGGAACCCTTCCTGGAAGCCCGCGTGCTGCCCGACGAGCGTGAACAGGTCCTGGCCTTGCTGGACAAGCGCGTGGCCGAGCGCCTGCCCGCGCCCTACCTGACCAACGAGGCATGGCTGCGTGGACGCCGCTTCTATGTGGACAACCGCGTGATCGTGCCCCGCTCGCCGATCGCCGAACTGCTGGACGACAGCCTGTCGCCGTGGGTCGCCGACCCCGAGACCGTGGCCTATGTGCTGGACATGTGCACGGGCTCCGGATGCCTGGCGGTGTTATCGGCGCTCGCATTCCCCTTCGCGCATGTCGATGGCGTGGACATTTCGGCCAGCGCGCTGGAAGTCGCCATGCAGAACGTGAGCGCCTATAACCTGCATGACCGCATCTCCCTGCATTGCAGCGATCTGTTCCAGAAACTGCCGGCGCGACAGTACGACGTCATCATCTGCAATCCGCCCTATGTGAACGCGGATTCCATGGACGCGCTGCCGCCGGAATATCGGCACGAACCGCATATGGCACTGGCCGGCGGCCACGATGGCATGGATCTGGTGAAGCGCATCATCGCCGAAGCGCCGTCGCATCTGGCGCCCAAGGGCATCCTGGTGCTGGAGATCGGCCACGAGCGCGAGTATTTCGAAGCGGCGTTCCCGGATCTGGACCCGGTGTGGCTGGATTCGTCGGAAGCCTCCGACCAGATCATGCTGCTGACGCGCGAGCAGTTGGCGCCGTGATACGCGGATCCGGAATCACCCTGCGCCGCGGGACGAAAATCCTGCTGGACGGCGCGGACTTCGTCGTCAATCCCGGGGAGCGTGTCGGCATCGTCGGCAAGAACGGCGCCGGCAAATCCACATTATTCGCCTTGTTGACAGGCGCGCTGGACCTGGACGCCGGCAACCTGACCATGCCGCCCGACTGGCACATCGCCAGCGTGCAACAGGAATTGCACGCCGATGACCGGCCCGCGCGCGAATTCGTCATCGACGGGGACGTGCCGCTGCGCGCCCTGCAGGCCAGGCGTGCGGCGCTGGACGATAACCAGGGCACGGAAATCGCCGAGACGGAGGCGGCGCTGATCGAGGCCGGCGCCTGGACTGCGCCGTCGCGCGCCGAGCAGTTGCTGGCCGGCCTGGGCTTCAAGCCCGCCGAATGGATGCAGCCGGTCGCCAGTTTTTCCGGTGGCTGGCGCATGCGGCTGGCGCTGGCCCGCGCGTTGATGGCGCCATCGGACCTGCTGTTGCTGGACGAGCCGACCAATCACCTGGACCTGGACGCCATGCTGTGGCTGGAAAAGTGGCTGACGGCGTATCCAGGCACGGTGCTGCTGATTTCGCACGATACCGAATTCCTGGACGCCGCCGCCAAGGCCATCCTGCACTTCGACCACGGCAAGCTGGTCCGCTACCGCGGTGGCTACCAGGATTTCCTGGAACAGCGCGCGGAACGCCTGCGCCAAACCCGCATCGCCCATGAAAGGCAGACCCGGGAAGCGGCGCGCCTGCAGGGCTTCATCGACCGTTTCAAGGCCAAGGCTTCCAAGGCCAAGCAGGCCCAGAGCCGCGTCAAGGCGCTGGCGCGCATGCAGACGCTGGCGCCCTTGCACGCGGAAGCGGGCATCGATATCCGCATTCCTTCGCCGGACCACATGCCGGATCCCCTGCTGATCCTTGAAAAGCTCAGTGCCGGGTATACCGACGCGGCAGGCAACCCTGTCGACATCCTGCGCGATGTGACGCTGATGGTGCGCGCCGGCAGCCGCGTCGGGATACTGGGCGCGAATGGCGCGGGCAAGAGCACGCTGGTCAAGACGATCGCCGAAACCCTGCCCGTGCAGGCCGGCGAGCGCCGCGCATCGCGCGGCTTGTCCATCGGCTATTTCGCCCAGCATCAACTCGACATGCTAGACCTGAACGCCACGCCGCTATTGCACCTGGCCCGCATCGCGCCGGAAGCGCGCGAACAGGAGCTGCGCAATTATCTGGGCGGGTTCGGATTCTCCGGCGATGCGGTCACGGGACCGGTCGGTCCGATGTCGGGCGGCGAAAAAGCGCGGCTGGCCCTGTCGCTGATCGTCTGGCAGAAGCCGAATCTGCTGTTGCTGGACGAACCCAGCAACCACCTGGACGTCGAAACGCGCGAAGCGCTCGCCGCCGCGCTGGCGGAGTTCGCCGGCAGCATGCTGCTGGTCTCGCATGACCGGCATTTGCTGCGCACCACCGTGGACGACTTCTGGATCGTGGCCGACGGCACGGTGCGCGAATTCGACGGCGACCTGGAGGATTACCGCGACTGGCTGGCGTCACGCGGCGCCCAGGAAAAAGCCGAAGCCTCTCGTACATCCACGGACGCCGCGGCGCCCGCCGACCGCAAACAACAGCGCCGGCAGGAAGCCGAGGCACGCCAACGCATCGCGGCCGCGCGCAAGCCGCTGGAAGGCAGGGTGGCCAAGGTGGATGCCGAGATGGCGACCCTGCGCAAGCGCCTGGACACGCTGGACGCCCTGATCGCCGACGCGGATCTGTATTCCGACGCCCGCCGCGGCGAGCGCCAGAAGGTCATGAGCGAACATGGCGAACTGGCCAAGCGCATGGACGAACTGGAAGAGCAGTGGCTGGAGCTGCAGGAGGCCATCGAGGCCGTCGAGAAATCGGCCTGAGGAACGCCGGCTGAAGAAAACCGGCTGAGGAACGCCGGCTGAGGCCGACTCAGCCGGCGATCACGTCCAGCTTGGCAATGCCGAGCGCGAGCGTCTTGGGACCTACATCGCGGAACTGGATCTGGGCTTGCGCGTCCTGGCCATTGCCGCTTAGGCCGATGATGGTCCCGTCGCCGAAACGCGCGTGCCGCACACCCTGCCCGATCCGGTACTGACGATCGCCAACCGTCACGCCCGACGCCACCCCGCGCGGCTGGCGTGGCGCAATGGTGCCGGTGGGCTTGCGGCCGAAGGCATCACGGTCGGCGCCGCGCCAATCCCTGTTGGCGGCGCCATACTCGTCGCCCATGGTGGCGCGGGGGGTCAGCCATTTCAGATGCTGTTCGGGGATTTCACCCAGGAAGCGCGAACGCATGGCGTAGCGTGTCTGTCCGTGCAGCATCCGGCTTTGCGCCAGGCTCAGGTACAGGCGTTCGCGCGCCCGGGTGATCGCCACGTACATCAGCCGGCGTTCTTCTTCCAGGCCGGCTTGTTCCAGCACGCTGTTTTCGTGCGGGAACAGGCCTTCTTCGAGCCCGGTAATGAAAACCGCGTCGAATTCCAGGCCCTTGGCCGCGTGCACGGTCATCATCTGGACGGCGTCCTGGCCGGCCTGGGCCTGGTTGTCGCCCGCCTCCAGCGCGGCGTGGGACAGGAAGGCCGCCAACGGCGTCAGGTTTTCCGCCGGCGCGGCAAACGCGGGATCCGTCGCCCCCGCGGCGTCAGGCCCCGGGATCGGTTCGCGTTGAGCAGCCACGCCCGCCGGCAAGCCGTCGAAATTTTCCTCGGTCGAAAACACCGCCGCGGCGTTGACCAGTTCGTTCAGGTTCTCGATGCGCTCCGTGCCTTCTTTTTCGCCACGGTAATGCTCGATGAGCCCGCTGGCTTCCAGCACGTGCTCGACCATTTCCGGCAAGGGCAGTTCGCGCGTGTCGTCCGCCATGCGGCCGATCAGCGCGGCGAACTGCGCCAGATTGGCGCCGCCCTTGCCCGCCACGCGGGCGACCGCGCCGTACAGGCTCGTGTCGTGCGCGCGTGCGGCATCCGCCAACTGTTCGAGCGTGCGAGCGCCGATGCCGCGTGCCGGGAAATTCACTACCCGCATCCACGACGTATCGTCATGCGGGTTGGCGATCAGGCGCAGGTAGGCCAACGCATGCTTGATTTCCTGGCGCTCGAAAAAGCGCAGGCCGCCATAGACCTTGTAGGGGATGGCAGCGGAAAACAGCGCATGTTCCAGCACGCGCGATTGCGCGTTGCTTCGATACAGCACGGCGATTTCGCGGCGCGCCCGCCCGTCGTTGACCAGGGCGCGGATTTCGTCCACGACCCACTGTGCTTCCATGCCGTCGGACGGCTGCTCGATGACGCGCACGGGCTCGCCTTCGCCCTGCTCCGTCCATAGGTTCTTGCCCAGTCGCCCGCTGTTATGGTCGATCAGCGCGTTGGCGGCGTCCAGGATATGGCCGTAGGAACGATAGTTCTGTTCCAGGCGGATGACCGTGCCATGCGCATAGTCGCGTTCGAAGTCGGCCATGTTGCCGACGTTCGCGCCGCGGAAAGCGTAGATGGACTGGTCGTCGTCGCCGACGGCGAAGATATGCGCGCCGCCGCCGGCCAGCAGCCGCAGCCACTTGTACTGCAGTGTGTTGGTGTCCTGGAATTCGTCGACCAGGATGTGGCGAAACCGGCGCTGGTAGTGCTCACGCACTGGCGCGTTGCGCGACAGCAGTTCGTAGGCACGCAACAGCAGTTCGGGGAAATCGACCACGCCTTCGCGCTGGCACTGCGCTTCGTACAGCTGATAGATCTCGATCAGGCGGCGCCGATGGCTGTCCCAGGCTTCGAGTTCGCCGGGGCGCTGGCCTTCTTCCTTGGCACCGTTGATGAAACGCTGCACGTCGCGCGGCGGGTATTTTTCATCGTCGATACCGTTGGCCTTGAGCAGGCGCTTGATCGCCGCCAGTTGGTCGGCGGTGTCCAGGATCTGGAAGGCCTGAGGCAGGCCCGCGTCGCGATGATGCGCGCGCAGCAAGCGATTGCACAGGCCGTGAAAGGTGCCTACCCACAGCCCGCGCGTATCGATGGGCAGGATCGCGGTGATCCGTGCCAGCATTTCGCGCGCCGCCTTGTTGGTGAAGGTGACAGCCAACAGCGCATAAGGGCTGGCCAGGCCATTCTGGATCAGCCACGCCATGCGCGTGGTCAATACACGCGTTTTGCCGCTGCCTGCCCCGGCCAGGACCAGGGCATGCTGCGGCTCGAGCGTAACGGCGGCGCGTTGTTCGGGATTTAACTTATCGATCATGCCGCATAGCGGCGGAGTCGGTCGGCGAACTGCTCCAGCCCTTCAATTCCGCTCTGCTGCGCGCGCTGGCACCAGGCCTGCAGGTGATGCAACAACTGTTCGCTGCTGGCGCTGGAGCTTTCCCACAGACGGCCCAGCTCGCGGCGCATCTGCACCAGCGTGGAGAGCGACTGGCTGCCGGCGATGGCCTGATCCACCTGCGCGACCTGTTCAGGCTGCAAGGCGTCTTCCGAGCGGTGCAACCACCGACGAACGCGACGCAGCGTGGTCCAGCGGCATTCGGCGCTGTCCGGCGAACGCGAGGTCTTGAGCTTGGCCAGTTCCTGGCGCGCGGCGCTCTTGATGATGTCGCCGTAGCGCGCCATGACTTCGTAGCGGTGCGTGATCACGCCCTGCAGCGTGCTGAGATCCACCATGGGCTTGTCGGATTCCAGCTTGAGCTTGGGGGCGACCTTCTTGACCTTGGCGAGGCCGACGAACTGCAGGATGCGGATATAGCCCCAGCCGATGTCGAACTCGTACCACTTGGCCGAGAACTTGGCGGACGTGCCGTAGGCGTGGTGATTGTTGTGCAGCTCTTCGCCACCGATGACGATGCCCCAGGGGAAGACGTTGGTGCTGGTGTCCGGACTGGCGTAGTTGCGATAGCCCCAGTAATGGCCGATGCCGTTGACGACGCCCGCCGCCCAGAAGGGAATCCAGGCCATCTGCACCGCCCACACCGTCACGCCGACGGCGCCGAACATGGCGATGTCCAGGGCCAGCATGATCATGACGCCCAGCAGGCTGTGGCGCGCGTAGATGTTGCGTTCGAGCCAATCGTCCGGCGTACCGTGGCCGAACTTGGCCATGGTTTCGGCGTTGGTGGCTTCTTCGCGATACAGCTCGGCCCCGCGGAACAACACCTTCCAGATGCCGAACAGCATGGGCGAGTGCGGATCGCCTTCGCGCTCGCATTTCGCGTGATGCTTGCGATGGATGGCGACCCATTCCTTGGTCACCATGCCGGTGGTCATCCACAGCCAGAAGCGGAAGAAATGCATGACCGCCGGATGCAGGTCCAGCCCGCGGTGGGCCTGGCTACGGTGCAGGAAAACCGTGACTGCTACGATAGTGACGTGCGTGGCCACCAGCGTGAATACAACGATCTGCCACCACGAAGCTTGCAGGAAACCGCCTGCGGCGAAGGAAAGAAGGTGATCCATATAGGTCGTAAATACCTCGGGTTAAAGCTACACAGCGAGTTTAGCGTACCTTGCGCCCTTATGACAGCATCCTGATTTGACCAAACACACTTGAAATTCCTGCAAAGTCGTTGTTTCCACCCATCTTCTGTGCTCATCTTGACCGCTTTTTCAACGACCAGGCCGATCCGCGGCCTCCGGACCGCCTTGATTGCCACCCTCGCCGCCCTTGGGCAATCCCGGAGCGCAGGGGCGTGCGGGCCGCTGCCACGTTACTTTTCCGCCACATCCCTTGCTCTGCTGTGCTGCCTGCCCGGGGTGCTCCACGCCGAAGGCGCCCAGCGCGGTAGCTGGACGGTCGGCGCGGGCAGCACCACCGTGCTCGCGGAATACTATGAAATCCAGGGATCGGACTGCCGCGCCCTGCGTGCGCCGCCCGTAGTAATCAAGACGCGCCCCACGCAGGGCAAGCTGGTCATCAATACGACGACCGGCCAGGCCGACAAGCCGGCCAAGTGCCGGAACGTCGAGGTACCCGTCACCCGCGTGCTCTACCATGCAGGGCCGCAACTGGGGAGTGAGACCGTGGGCTGGGAGATATTCTTCCAGTCGCGCGAGCTGGGCACCCGGTCGGTTCAGGGAACCGTGACGGTCACGGCGCGTCAGCCGTCCCGTCGTTGACGGCGGACTGCCCCGCCTCGGGTTCCAGGTCCGCCTGGACCGGATCGTCCGCAAGGGCACCGGCGCCCTCGGGCTCCGCCGCTTGCCCGGCAGCGGTGGCATCCGCCTCGGCCGCGGCGCCGGCTTGCGCGGCGGCGGCAGGCCCCTTCCGGCGCTCGAACACGGCGGCGAAGAACCCGTCCGTGCCGTGCACGTCCGGCCGCAGCTGCATATATGGCCCCTTCAGGTCCAGGCCTTCGCAGCGCGCATTGATCAACGCGGCGGCATCCAGTTGCTCGAATTCCGGATGGGTCGCCAGGAAGACCTCTGCCTGCGCCTCGTTTTCTTCCGGCAGCAGGCTGCAGGTGGCATACACCAGCCGCCCGCCCGGCGCGACGCAGCGGGCCGCGGCGTTCAGGATGCGCGACTGCAGCACGCCCAGTTCCTGCAGCGCCTCGGGATGCTGGCGCCATTTCAGGTCGGGATTGCGCCGCAGGGTGCCGATGCCGCTGCATGGCGCGTCCACCAGTACGCGCTGGGCCTTGCCGGCCAGGCGCTTGACCCGGGTATCGTTTTCGCTGTCGATGACGACCGGCACCACATTCGACAGGCCGCTGCGGGCGAAGCGCGGCTTGGCGCGCGCCAGGCGCGCCGCCGACACGTCGAAGGCGTACAGGCGACCCGTCGAGCGCATCAAGGCGCCCAGCAGCAGGGTCTTGCCCCCTGCCCCGGCGCAGAAATCGATGATCATCTCGCCGCGGCGCGGCGCCACGAGCAGCGCCAGCAGCTGGCTGCCTTCGTCCTGGACTTCGATGTCGCCCGCCTCGAACTGCGGCCAGCGGTTCACCGGCGGACGCCCCTGCAGCCTGATGCCCCAGGGCGAAAACGGCATGGCACTGGGCTGGTAACGCGCGGCGGGGCCGTCGTTCAAACTGCGCAGGACGGCATCCCGATCGGCCTTCAAGGGGTTCACGCGGAGGTCCAGCGGCGCCGGGCGGTTCAAGGCATCGGCCAGGGCGTCGGCATTCTCGTAGGCGCCCAGGCGCTCGTCGAGCCAATCGGGCAGGCTCGCACGCACCGCGCGCGGCAGGGTGGCCGGGTCTATCCGCAGCACATGATCCAGCCAGTCGTTTTCTTCCGGCGCCAGCGCTTCGCGCAGGTATTCGCGCCCCAGCGTGGCCGCCAGTCCCAGTATCGCCAGGCGCCGCGCGGCGGCGCCCACGCCGGTCTCGGACAGCCGACGATAGCGCCGCAGATTGCGCAGTACGTCATAGGCGGCCTCGGACACTTCCGCCCTGTCGCGACCGCCCAGGGCGGGATGCGCCCGTAGCCAATGCGTCAGCACGCCATCCGCGGGGTGCGCCCACTGCAGCATTTCGCCGAGCACCTGCTGGACCTGGCCCAAGCGGACGGCGGCGAACGATGGGCGCGGGCGATCCGCCCCACCCGCACGCTGCGCCGGGGGTTTCGCGCCTGCGCGCTGCGGTTTCTTCATGTTGTTTCCCTGGCGGGCCCTGGGCCCGTCGATAAAAGTTGCTTCAATCCGCCGGCGCGTTGCCGGCCGACCACATGTAAAGGCGCTGCGGGTCGCCCTGCACGACCACGCGATGATCCGCCGTCTGGCTGACGCGGCCTTCCGCCAGCCAGCGCACGGCGGCGGGGAACACCCGATGCTCGATGGCCAGCACGCGTTCGGCCAGGCTCTCCGGGCTATCCCCGCCGAGCACCGGCACGCAGCCCTGCGCGATGATGGGGCCGTGGTCCAGCAGCGGCGTGACGAAGTGCACCGTGCAGCCATGCACCTGCACGCCGGTGGCCAGCGCCTGCCCGTGGGTATGCAGTCCGGGAAACGCCGGCAGCAGAGAGGGGTGGATATTGACCAGCCGGTCCGCGTAGCGGTTGACGAAGCCCGGCGTCAGCACCCGCATGAAACCTGCAAGGATCACATAGTCGGGCCGGTGCCGATCGATCTCTTCCGCCAGCGCGGCATCGAACGCTTCGCGGCCGGCGTAGTCGCGATGGTAAACCGAGGCGATCGGGATGCCGGCCTCGCCGGCCCAGCGCAGGCCGGCCGCATCGGGCCGGCTGGCGATGACCGCGACGATATCCGCCGGCCAGTTTTCCTGGCGGCAGGCCTGGACCAGGGCTTGCATATTGCTGCCGCGGCCCGAAATGAGTATGACGAGCCGCCGCCGGCCCGGAGATGAAGCTGCCAAGATAGAGGTTCCACAGGAAAAAGAGCAAGCTTGGGCAAAATTGTAAACTCTCGTCCGTGAAACCCGCGCTGCATATCTTCCGTTCCCTTCCCCCGCCCGGCGCCCGTCGTCCCTGCGCCCTGACCATCGGCAACTTCGACGGGGTCCACCGCGGACATCAGGCCATGCTGGCGCGCGTGCGCGCCGCCGCCCGCGGCCGCGGCCTGGTGCCGGCGGTCATGACCTTCGAACCCCATCCGCGCGAATATTTCGCCGCGCTGAACCAGCGTCCGGAACTGGCGCCGACCAGGATTACCGGCCTGCGCGACAAGCTGGACGCGCTGGCGCGCTGCGGCATCGAGCAGGTCGTCGTCGAACGCTTCAATGCGCGGCTGGCCGATATGGCGCCCGACGCCTTCATCGAGCGCCTGCTGGTGGGCGGGCTGGGCGCGCGCTGGATCCTGGTCGGCCCCGACTTCCGGTTCGGCCGCAAGCGCAGCGGCGATATCGAATTGCTGCGGCAGGCCGGCAAGGCCCATGGCTTTGAGGTGGAAACGCTGGAAGACATCACCGACGCCCACGGCCACCGCATTTCCAGCTCGGAAGTGCGCACCGCGCTGGCGGTGGGCGACCTGACGCGCGCGCAGCATCTGCTGGGCCACCCGTATCACCTGAGCGGGCATGTGGTGCACGGCCGCAAGCTCGGCCGCACGCTGGGCTATCCGACCTTGAACGTGCGGGTGACGCCACGCTGCGCGGCCCGTTCCGGCATCTACGTGGTACGCGTGCATGGCCTGGCCGATTCCCCCCTGCCGGCGGTGGCCAGCCTGGGGGTCAGGCCCACCGTGGAAAACCATGGCCGCGTGCTGCTGGAAGCCCATGTGCTGGACGTCCCCGCCCTGGATGCATACGGTAAACTCGTACGGATCGAGTTCCTGCAACAGCTGCGGGACGAAGAAAAGTTCCCCGACCTCCCCACCCTGACAGCCGCCATCGCCGAAGACGCGCGAAACGCGCGCGCCTATTTTGCCGTTCATGGACTATAAAAAGACGCTCAACCTGCCCGATACCTCCTTTCCGATGCGGGGCGACCTTGCGAAGCGCGAGCCCGCATGGATTGCCGAATGGGAGGAAAACCACGTCTATCAGGCCATCCGAGCCGCCAGCAAAGGCCGGCCGCGCTTCGTGCTGCATGACGGCCCGCCCTATGCGAACGGCGACATACACATCGGCCACGCGGTCAACAAGATCCTGAAGGACATGATCGTCAAGAGCCGCAACATGGCCGGCTACGACGCGCACTATGTGCCGGGCTGGGACTGCCACGGCATGCCGATCGAAATCCAGATCGAAAAGAAATACGGCAAGAACCTGCCCGTGGTGGAAATGCAGTCCAAGGCACGCGCCTATGCCCTGGAACAGATCGAGCGGCAGAAAAAGGACTTCAAGCGGCTGGGTGTGCTGGGCCAGTGGGACCGTCCCTACATGACCATGGCCTATCGCAACGAGGCCAACGAGATCCGCGCCCTGGCGCGCATCATGGAAAAGGGCTATGTGTTCCGCGGCCTGAAGCCGGTGAACTGGTGCTTCGACTGCGGCTCGGCGCTGGCCGAGGCGGAAGTCGAATATGCCGATCGCGTCGACCCGGCGGTGGACGTGGCTTTCCCCTTCGCCGACAAGGCCGGCCTGGCCCGCGCCTTCGGCCTGCCGTCGGTGGACGACGGCGCCATCGTCATCTGGACGACGACGCCCTGGACGATCCCGTCCAACCAGGCGCTGAACCTGCATCCCGATATTGAATACGCGCTGGTGCGGCTGTCCGCGCCACGGGCCACCGGCTCGCTGCTGCTGCTGGCGACGGAACGCGTCGAAAGCTGCCTCAAGCACTGGGAGCTGGAAGGCGAGATCATCGCCACCACCCGCGGCGAAGCCCTGGCGGGCCTGAGCTTCCATCATCCGCTGGCGCGTGTGGATGCGGGCTACGATCGCCTGTCGCCCATCTACCTGGGCGACTACGTCACGCTGGATACCGGCACCGGTGTCGTGCATTCGGCGCCGGCCTACGGTATCGAGGACTTCGTCTCCTGCAAGGCGCACGGCATGACCGATGACGCCATGCTCAGTCCGGTAATGGGCGATGGACGCTACGCATCCACCCTGCCGCTGTTCGGCGGCCTGAGCATCTGGGACGCCAATCCGAAAATCGTCGAAACCCTGCGCGAAGCCGGCACGCTGCTGCATAGCGAAAAGCACAAGCACAGCTACATGCATTGCTGGCGCCACAAGACGCCCATCATCTATCGCGCCACCAACCAGTGGTTCGCCGGCATGGACATCACGCCGCGCGAAGGCGGACCTACCTTGCGCGAATCCGCGCTGGCCGGCGTCGACGCCACGCGCTTCTACCCCGCCTGGGGTCGGGCCCGGCTGCACGCGATGATCGCGAACCGACCGGACTGGACCCTGTCGCGCCAGCGCCAATGGGGCGTGCCGATGGCGTTCTTCGTGCACAAGGAAACGGGGCAGCTGCACCCGCGCACGGTGGAATTGCTCGAAGAAGTCGCGCGGCGCGTCGAACAGGGCGGCATCGAGACCTGGCAATCGCTGGATCCGCGCGAGCTGCTCGGCGACGAGGCGGACCTCTACGAAAAGAGCCGCGATACCCTGGACGTATGGTTCGATTCCGGCACCACGCACTTCACCGTGCTGGGCGGCAAGGACGCCACGCAATCCGGATCGCACGGCGAAGAACTCGCGTGGCCGGCCGACCTCTACCTGGAAGGTTCGGACCAGCATCGCGGCTGGTTCCACTCTTCCCTGCTGACCGGCTGCATGCTGTATGGCCGGCCGCCCTACAACGCGCTGCTCACCCACGGTTTCGTGGTCGACGGCCAGGGCCGCAAGATGAGCAAGTCGGTGGGCAACGTCATCGCCCCGCAGAAGGTGTCCGATTCCCTCGGGGCGGAAATCCTGCGCCTGTGGGTGGCGTCTACCGACTATTCGGGCGAGCTGTCGATTTCCGATGAAATCCTCAAGCGTGTGGTCGAAAGCTATCGCCGCATCCGCAATACGCTGCGCTTCCTGTTGGCCAATCTGGCCGACTTCGATGCGGTTTCCATGACGGTGCCCTATGCGCAACGCCTGGAGATCGACCGCTACGCGCTGGCGATGACGGCGCGCATGCAGCAGGAAGTCGTCGACTGCTACGAGAAATACGATTTCCATCCCGCGGTCTCGCGGCTGCAGAACTTCTGCTCCGAAGACCTGGGCGCCTTCTATCTGGACGTGCTGAAAGACCGCCTGTACACCACAGGCGCCACCAGCCTGGCGCGCCGGTCGGCGCAAAGCACCCTGCTGGAGATCACCCAGACCCTGGTGAAGCTGATGGCCCCGGTGCTGTCCTTCACCGCTGAGGAAGCCTGGAAGGAACTGACCGCCAGCGCGCTCAAGCATCAGGCCGATGTATCGCGCGCGACGGTGTTCACGGAAGTATTCCAGTCCCTGCCGCCGCTGGCGGAAGGCGACGCGTTGCCGGCGAAATGGGACCGCCTGCGCACGATACGCGCGGAAGTCATGCGCAAGCTGGAAGAAGTGCGCAGCGGCGGCGGGATCGGTTCCTCGCTGCAGGCGGAAATCGACATTACCGCTTCCGGCGATGACCTGGCCGCGCTGCAAAGCCTGGGTGACGACCTGCGCTTCGTCCTGATCGTGTCGCGCGCCACCGTGCATGCGGGTACGGGCGAACTGCAGATCGCCATCGTGCCGTCGTCCCACAGGAAGTGCGAGCGCTGCTGGCATTGGCGCGCCGACGTCGGCACGGATCCGGAGCATCCGGAAATCTGCGGACGCTGCGTGAGCAACCTGTTCGGCTCCGGCGAGGCACGCGACCATGCTTGACGCCGGGAATCGCGTGGCGGCGGCTCCCACGGCACAACCCGCCCAGGGCCGCGGGCTGGCGTTCTGGCTCGTGCTGGCGGCCGTCATCGTGGTCCTGGACCAGGCGGCCAAGCTGTATTTCAACACCAGCTACACGTACGGGCAGCGCGTCAACATATTGCCCGTGTTCGACTTCACGCTGGTGTACAACCGCGGCGCCGCCTTCAGTTTCCTGGCGACGGAAGCCGGCTGGCAACGCTGGTTCTTTACCGTGCTGGGCGTAGGCGCGGCCATCGTCATTACCTGGATCCTGGCGCGCCAGGGCCGCCGGGCCCAACCCCGCTTCGCGCTGGCGCTGGCCATGATCATGGGCGGTGCGATCGGCAACGTCATCGACCGGGTGGCCTACGGCCATGTGGTCGATTTCCTGTTGTTCTACTGGAAAGATTGGTACTACCCGGCCTTCAACCTGGCCGACGTCGCCATCACCTGCGGCGCTATCCTGCTGGTCCTGGACGAACTGCTGCGGATGCGCAAACCCGGTTAAGGCCGGGCCCCCGAACCGCCCGCAGACCGCGCTGGCACGCGACATCCCTGCCCGTCCTGGCGTTAACAGGCCCTGGTCGCGCATAATGGGCCGATCATTCCCAACCGCGGTTTACCCATGCTCGATCTCGCCCGCAAACGTATCGTCCTAGGCATGTCGGGTGGCATCGCCTGCTACAAGATCGCCGAGCTGGTGCGCCGGCTGGCGGAACAAGGCGCCGCCATCGACGTGGTCATGACCGAGGCGGCCACGCATTTCATTACCCCGGTCACCATGCAGGCCCTGTCCGGCCGGCCCGTTTACGTCAGCGAATGGGATGCGCGCATGGACAACAACATGGCGCACATCAACCTGACGCGCGGCGCCGACGCCGTGCTGGTGGCGCCGGCCAGCGCCGATTTCATCGCCAAGCTGGCCCATGGCATGGCCAACGACCTGCTGTCCACGCTGTGCCTGGCGCGTAGCTGTCCGCTGCTGATCGTCCCCGCGATGAACCGCGAAATGTGGGCCAACCGCGCCACGCAGCGCAACGCCCAGCAGTTACGCGAGGACGGTATCGAGATCCTGGGCCCCGCCGCGGGCGACCAGGCCTGCGGGGAGATCGGCGACGGCCGCATGCTGGAACCGCATGAAATCCTGGCCGACGTCATCGCCTTCTTCCAGCCCAAGACGCTGGCGGGCAAACACGTGCTGGTGACCGCCGGCCCCACCGTGGAGCCCATCGACCCGGTGCGCGTGATCAGCAATCGTTCGTCGGGCAAGACCGGCTATGCCATCGCCCGCGCCGCGCGCGAAGCCGGCGCCCGCGTCACCCTGGTCTCGGGACCGACATCGCTGCCCGCGCCACGCGGGGTGGACGTCCATCCCGTACAGACCGCGCGGCAGATGCATGCAGCCGTCATGGCGCAAGCGCGACAGGCGGACGTGTTCATCGCGGTGGCTGCGGTCGCCGACTGGCACGTGAAGAATGCCAGCGACCAGAAACTGAAGAAAAACGATACGGGGGGTGGTGCGCCATCGCTCGAATTCGAGCCGAATCCCGACATCCTGGCCGAAGTCGCCGCCTTGGCCGACGGCCCCTGGTGCGTGGGCTTCGCGGCGGAAACCCAGGATCTGGAACGCCATGCGGAGGCCAAGCGCCTGCGCAAGGGTATCCCGCTGCTGGTCGGCAACCTGGCGCATCGCGTGATGGACCTGGACGATACCGAGCTCGTGCTGTTCGACGATAAAGGCGCCCATCCCCTGCCCCCCGCCGCCAAGCTGGACGCCGCCCGGCGTCTCGTCGCCGAAATCGCGGCTCGCCTGCCGGGCTGACCCGGCGGCCGGTCATTCGGGCTGGACCGTCCGGCGCGCCCAGGCATCCAGCGGCAAGGGGGGATGAGGCTCGACGATGCGGGCCAGGATCTGCCGCAGTTCCGGCCAACCGCCTCGGCTGCTGGGCCAACGGCTGGGCAGCACCGCGCGCCATCCCGATTGCGGCGCCCCCTGCGCCATGACGAAACGGAAGGTGTAATAACCGGGCATCCCCATGCGCAGGTCCGTGACGACCAGGTTTTCACCGATCGCGTCGTAGCGCAGCCATCCGCCGGTGAACCACTCCAGCCTGGCCAGCAAGGGGTCTGCCGGGACTTCGCGGCGCAGGCCCAGGTTGAGCGGCTGGCGCAGTTGCTCCGGCTCTCCACGATCGAAGACGCTGGCCACGGTTTCGTAATACGTGTCGTCCGGGCCACGGGCAATGACGCGCCACAGCAGGCTGTTCAAAGGCATGGGCGCGGAGAACAGCGCGACAGCCTGCTCGCCTCGCGCCGCCAGGGCGGTGCGGACATGTTGCTCCACCAGGTTCTTGGCGGCCAGCGTCCACGCCAGGTAGGCCGCGGCAAATCCCAGCGCCCCGCCCCGCAGGCGACTGATACGCTCGCCCCAGGCCAGGTTCGCCAGGAAGGCGATCAGCAGGGGAAGCGTGAAGACCGGGTCGATGATGAAGATGCTGGAAATGCTGACCGGTTGCAGCGGCAAGGGCCAGAACAGCTGGGTCCCGTAGGTCGTCATGGCATCCAGCAGCGGATGCGTGATCAGTACCAGCCATAGGGTCAGGAATAGACGTCCCGCGCTGTATGGCGCGTCTGGCCAGCGGCGCCGCACCAGCCAGGCGAGCAAGCCCGCCAAGCCGGTCAATACGAAGACCGAATGGGAGAATCCCCGATGGTATGTCATCAGCGAGACGGGATCGGGGTACGGCACGAAGACGTCCAGGTCTGGCAAGGTGGCCAGCACGGCGCCATACAGCAAGGCCTTGCGTCCCTGGACGCGGCCCAGCAGCGCGGCCTGGATACTGCCCCCCATTACGACGTGCGTCAATGAATCCATGCTTGCTTATCATTCCTTTGGACGGATGCCGGCGCCGCCCCGCGCGGTCACCGATGCACAAGGTAAGATACCGCATCCAAATGGCGGGGCGCGCATGGACCAATTCGTCGACCAGATTCGAAGCTTCATCGAGACCAACCAGGAATGGGCGGGACCCGTCACCGCCCTGCTGACCATGGCGGAATCGGTGGTCATCCTCGGTTTGTTCGTGCCCGCCACGGCGCTGATGCTGATCACCGGCGGGCTGGTCGGCAGCGGCTCGCTGGATGGTGCCACCATATTGATCTGGGGCATCGCGGGAGCCATCGTCGGCGATGCCTTCTCGTATTGGCTGGGGCGCGGCGTGGGCCCGCGCGTCTTGCGCCGCTGGCCGCTCAGCAACCATCGGCCCGCCGTGGCGCGCGCGCGGCTGTTCTTCTCGCGCTATGGCTTTGCGTCCGTGCTGGCCGGTCGTTTCATGGGTCCCATACGCAGCACCATTCCCACCGTCGCGGGCGTCATGGGCATGAGCCACGCCCGGTTCCAGACGGCCAACATCCTGTCCGCCGCGCTATGGGTGCCGGCCATGCTGGCGCCTGGCTACCTGACGATGCGCAACGTCGATGACATTTCGGGCGCCAGCCACATCGGCATGGCGATAGGCACGGGCATCTCGATCCTGCTGGGCGTCTGGCTGCTGTGCATGGTGCTGCGCAAGCGTCGCGTGCCGGCCGCGGGCCGTCGGGCGCGCCGTTAGGAGTTCGCATGGCGATCGATGGCGAGCCCAAGGACGGCGACTACGTTCGTTATGTCGAACAGCTGATCAACCGCGGCCAGGCGGCGCCCGGCCAGGTGGTGGCGAAGACGCGCGATCCCTTGTCCGGCACGCCCACAGGCGCCGCACCCCGAGTGCCGCCCGTGCCCCCCTCGGGCGCCGCGCCCCCAGTGCCGCCCGCAGGCGCCGCGCAGGAGCGCAATGCCACGCTGGCAACGCGCGCATCCACACGTCGCGGCGCTTTCGCCGTGACCATCGTCGCGCTGGCGATTGGATGGCAGGCGGTGCGCATGCTGTTCGAGGCCCTGCGCCGGCCGGGATTCGATCCGCATGAGCTGGTGCCCGTCGCTTTCCTGGTCATTTTCGCCGGCCTGCTCTGGCGCGCGGCGCGCAGCCAGCGCAAACGCGCCGGGCAGCCGCTGGCGTCCCTGCCGCCCCTGACCACCATCTCCAAGAACGGCCCGGGTAATACGGGCCGCTGATCCCCCTGCCGCCGCTACGCGCGAACGGCGCTGTCTTTCCGCATCCTATCCAATGAAATCCGTCGCCCTGAAAATCCTCGATGAACGCATGCGTGAATTCCTGCCCGCCTACGCCACGCCAGGCGCGGCCGGCCTGGACCTGCGCGCCTGCCTGGAAAGCCCGCTGACACTGGAGCCCGGCGCCACCGCGCTGGTGCCGACCGGGCTGGCCATCCATATCGGCGACCCGGGCTATGCGGCGATGATCCTGCCGCGCTCCGGACTGGGCCACAAAAACGGGATCGTGCTGGGCAATCTGGTGGGTTTGATCGACTCCGATTACCAGGGCCAGCTGATGGTATCCACCTGGAATCGCGGCGGCACGGTTTTCACCTTGCAGCCGATGGACCGGCTGGCGCAGATGGTGATCGTGCCCGTGGCGCAGGTGGCGTTCGAGGTCGTGGAAGATTTCCAGGCCTCCGACCGCGGCGCCGGCGGCTTCGGCAGCACAGGGCGCGGCTAGCGCGCCCGGCGCCCTTATCGCTGGCCGAAGTTGGCGTCGACGAACAGGTCTTTCAATTCGCGCGGCTGGGAACGCCAGTACTGCTTGGGCGCATGCACATGCTGTCCAAGTTCCGCGGCCGCGTGCCAAGGCCAGCGGGGGTTGTAAAGCATGCCCCTGGCCAGCGATACCATATCCGCCTGCCCCTGCTCGATGATCTCGTTCGCCTGCTCCGGCTCGGTGATCAATCCCACGGCCATGGTCGGCAGGCCGGTCTCGCGCTTGACGCGTTCGGCGAACGGCACCTGGTAGCCCGGCCCCAGCGCGATCTTCTGGGCCGGCGACATGCCGCCGGACGAAACGTCGATGTAGTCGCAGCCGCGCGCCTTCAAGGCCTGCGCGAACGCGACCGTCTGTTCGATATCCCATCCGCCATCCACCCAATCGGTGGCCGACACGCGTACGCCGACGGGCTTGTCGGCGCTGAAGGCTTGGCGCACGACATCGTAGACTTCCAGCGGAAAGCGCATGCGGTTTTCCAGGCTGCCGCCGTATTCATCCGTCCGATGGTTGGCGAGCGGCGACAGGAATTGATGCAGTAGGTAGCCATGGGCGGCATGCAATTGCACCGTGTCGAATCCCAGCCGGTCGGCGCGGCGAGCGGCCTGGGCGAAGGCGTCCTTGACCCGCTGCAAACCGGCGCGATCCAAGGCATGCGGCGGCTCTTCGCCTTCCTTGTAGGCCACCGCGGAAGGCGCATCGCATATCCATCCGCCCTGCGTCGACGGAACCTGGTTGCCGCCCTCCCAGGGCACGCGGCTGGAGGCCTTGCGGCCGGCGTGCGCCAACTGCATTCCCATATGGATGGTCGAGTAGCGACGTATGGCGTTCATCACCTTGGCAATGGAGGCCTCGGTGTCGTCATCCCACAATCCCAGGTCCGAAGCCGTGATGCGGCCGCCCGGCTCCACCGCGGTGGCTTCGGTGAACAGCAGCCCGGCGCCTGACAAGGCCAGATGGCCCAGGTGAATCATGTGCCAGTCCGTCGCCCTGCCGTCCTCGGCGGAGTATTCGCACATGGGGGCGATGATGATGCGGTTCGCGAGCTGAAGCCGTCCCAGCGAGACGGGCGAAAAAAGCGTGGTCATGCGGGCTCCGAGCGGAAAGTGTCCGACCGTTATACCGCACGGTCTTCGGTGGTTTCCTGAAACCCCTACAACGCTCCCGGTGTAGGCCGGGCATAAGTTCTGCGATAGCCCCGATCATTGGTTCGTCACCGATAGGCAATCGCTAACGGAGTTCTAGTATCAATTTATTTGACCAGCAGGCCAGCAGTCTAGACAATAAGAACCATTCTCACAAAGGAAGCACCATGACCGAGCTGATTTACGCGATTGCGGGCGGCAAGGCTGCCCTGCAGCAAGGCGGCAAGGTGCCGGCCGGGCTGCGGCGGCTGGTCGGCTCCGGGCTGCTGGTGGCCGTGGGATATATCGACCCGGGCAACTGGGCCACGGATATCGCGGGCGGCAGCCGCTTCGGCTATCACCTGCTGATGGTCGTCTTCGTGGCCGCCTTCCTGGCCTTGGGTTTCCAGATTCTCGTTTCCCGCCTGGCGCTGGCCACCGGCCAGGACCTGGCCGCGCTGACCGTACGCTACCTGCCGCGTCCGCTGGCGCGAGCCGCCTGGCTGGCCGGTGAAGCCGCCATCCTGGCCACGGCGCTGGCCGAGCTGATCGGGGGCGCCATCGCGTTGCGCCTGCTTCTTGGCGTTCCGCTGATGGCAGGTGTTGCCATGACAGGCGCCGGCACCTACGCGGTGTTGCTGTTCGCCCGCAACAACGCGGAGCGCCATGAGCGGATCATCGCCATTTTGCTGGCCATCGTATCGGTGTCGTTCGTGTACCTGCTCTTCCGTGCCAATCCGGAGTGGACCGCCGTTGCGCAAGGCGCGGCGCAACCGGGCAGCGCCTTGCGGGCGCCGGAAGGCTTCCTGATCGCCCTGGGCATCGTGGGCGCCACTTTGATGCCGCATAACCTGTATCTGCACTCCGGCGAACTGGCCGAGCGCGGCCGCGGCCTGCCTTCCGCGCTGCGCGACGCGGCGATGCGTGTCGCCCGCAGCGACACCGTGATCTCGCTGGGCATCGCGACCTTGATCAACGCGGCGATCATGATCGTCGCGGCGGCGTCCCTGTCCGGGAACGGCCTTGAAGTGACCAGCCTGGACCAGGCCCATGCCGTGATCGGCAAAACCCTGGGCATCGGCGCCGCGATCGTATTCGCCGTGGCCTTGTATGCCGCAGGACAAAGCTCCACGATCACTGGCGTGCTGGCGGGCAAGGTGTTGTCCAACGGATTCAGCACCGGCGGCTGGTCGGACCGGAAGCGGGCCCTGGTGACCCGGGCCATCGCGGGAACCGTGGCGCTGGGCATGCTTGCCTATACCGGCGGACAGAACCCCGACCAGTTGCTGGTGATCAGCCAGGTGATCCTGAGCCTGGCCCTGCCCTTCGCGCTGGTGCCCCTGGTCATGCTGGCGGTGCGGCGCGACGTGATGGGAGCGTATGCCCTGCGCGGCATCTGGTGCGTGCTGGCGGTGACCGCAACCGCCGGGATCATCGTCCTGGATGGCTATCTGCTGGTGATCCAGGCGGTGCAGGGCTGAGGCCGCGCCGCCGTCGCGGCGGGCCGGGCGTCAGGCGTTTTCCAGCTCGCCCAGGTATGCCGCGCGCACCTTGGGATCGTTCAGCAGCGATCTCGCGACGCCGGACAGCGTCAGTTCACCCGACTCCATGACGTAGCCCCGCTGGCTGTATTCCAGCGCAAGCCGGGCATTCTGCTCGATGAGCAGGATTGTCACGCCTTCGGCAGCGATGGCGGAAACGACTTCGAACACCTTTTCGACCATGAGCGGCGCCAACCCCATGGACGGCTCGTCCAACAGCAGCAGTTTGGGACGGGCGATCATTGCCCGTCCCATGGCGACCATCTGCTGCTCGCCGCCCGACAAAGTGCCGGCGGCCTGCTTGCGCCTTTCGGCCAAGCGCGGGAACTGCTCGAAGACCCTGTCGAGGTCGGCACGTACGCCGGCCGCATCGCGGCGCACGTATGCCCCCATCGCCAGGTTTTCCTCTATGGTCAACTGGCCGAAAATGCCGCGCCCTTCGGGCACCATCACTAGGCCTTCGCGCACCAGTTCGTGAGAACGTCTTCCCTGGATCGGCGCACCTTGATACAGCACCTGTCCGCCGGCCACCGGTATCAAGCCGCAGATGGCACGCAAGGTCGAGCTTTTGCCCGCGCCGTTCGCGCCGATCAGGCAGACGAGTTCGCCCGGATTCACCACCAGGTTGACGCCGCGTACCGCGCGAATACCGCCGTAGGCCACTTGCAGGTCACGCAGTTCCAGCAAAGGAGTCTGGGTCATGCCGCCGCCTCCTGCGCCGCGCCGACGCCCAGGTACGCTTCGATCACCTTGGGATTGCGCTGGACATCCGCCGGTTTGCCCATCGCCAGGACTTTCCCGTATTCCAGGACCAGCACCCTATCGCACAGCCCCATCACCAGTTTCATATCGTGTTCTATCAACAGCACGGTTACGCCATCGGCGCGGATCTTTTCGATGAGCCGGCGCAGCACGACGGTTTCCGACGCGTTCATGCCGGCCGCGGGTTCGTCCAAGGCCAGCAACCGGGGTTCCGTAGCGAGCGCGCGAGCGATCTCCAGACGGCGCTGGTCGCCGTACGACAACGACTTGGCGATGTCGTTGGCGCGCGCCGCGATGCCGGTGTATTCCAGCAACGCGTGGGCACGTGCTTCGATATCGGCTTCTTCGCGGCGCGTGCGACGATTGCGCAACACGGCGCCGAGCAGACCGGCGCGGGTGCGCACGTGGCGGCCGATCATGACGTTCTCCAGCGCCGTCAGGTTCGCGAACAGGCGTATGTTCTGGAAGGTGCGCGCCAGCCCCAGCGCGGCGATCTCATGCGGTTTCGCGCCCACCAGGTTTTCGCCGGCGAACACGCACTGCCCGTCTTCCGGCACATATAGGCCCGTCAGCACATTGAACAAGGTCGTCTTGCCGGCGCCGTTGGGGCCGATCAATCCGTAGATCTCGCCGCTGAGGATGTCGAAACTGACGTCCGACAGCGCCTGCAGCCCGCCAAAGCGCTTGCCCAATCCACGGGCTTCGAGCAAGGTAGCATTCATGCCTGGCCTCCCTGTGCCTGACGGCTGAGTTCACGCTTGCGCACCGAAGACGGCCACAAGCCAGCGGGCCGGAACAGCATCACGCAAACCATGGCCAGGCCGAACAGGAGCATGCGTATGGCTTCCGGATCGACGACCACGCCGCCGAAAATCGCCTGCTGTGCCGGCACGATGACGGCGCGCAGGAATTCCGGAAATACGGCCAGGATGACCGAGCCCAGGATGACGCCGGGGATATGGCCCATCCCGCCGAGCACAACCATGCAAAGCACCGAAATCGACTCGGTCAGGCTGAAGCTCTCGGGGCTGACGAAACCCTGCATCGACGCAAACAAGGCGCCCGCCACACCGCCGAACGAAGCGCCCATGGCAAAGGCCAGCAGCTTGATGTTCCGCGTATTGATCCCCATGGCCTTGGCCGCGACCTCGTCTTCGCGTATGGCTTCCCATGCGCGGCCGATGCGCGAGTTCTGCAAGCGCAGGCATACGAAAACGATCAACAGGGTTAGCAGAAGCAGCAGGTAATAGTACTTTTCCGGCCCGGTCACACGTATGCCGAACAAGGTTTCGGTACGGTTGAAGGCAAAGCCCGCCACACGGAAAGGATCGATGCGGTTGACCCCTTGCGGACCGTTGGTGATATTGATCGGCGCGTTCAGGTTGTTCAGGAACACGCGGATGATTTCACCGAACCCCAGCGTGACGATGGCGAGGTAATCGCCCCTCAACCTGAGGGTGGGTGCGCCGAGCATCACGCCGAACAGGCAGGCCAGTGCGACGCCCAGCGGCAGGATCGCCCAGAACGGCAGATGCAGGCCGAAGTGCGGCGACGCCAGCAAGGCCCAGGTATAGGCGCCCACGGCATAGAAGGCGATGTAACCCAGGTCCAGCAGGCCCGCGAAGCCGACCACGATGTTCAGGCCCAGCGAAAGCATTACATACAGCAACGCGAAGTTCAGTATGCGCACCCAGCTCTGGCCGGCCATGCCCAATACGAAGGGCAGCACGGCCAACGCGATCGCGACGAACGCCATACCCATCCATGCGGCCGGCGATATGCGGCCGCGTGTAGCGATACTTGTCATGCGCGATCTCCCACGCGTTCGCCCAACAAACCGGAGGGACGGAAAATCAGCACCAGCACCAGCACCAGGAAGGCAAAAACGTCCTGGTAGTTGCTGCCCATGAAGCCGCCGGTCAGGTCGCCGATGTATCCGGCGCCCAGCGCTTCTATCACGCCCAGCAATATGCCGCCGAACATCGCGCCCGCGAGATTGCCGATGCCACCCAGCACCGCGGCGGTAAAAGCCTTCAGGCCCAGCATGAAGCCCATCGTATAGTGCGCCACGCCGTAGTAGGTGGTGACCATCATGCCGGCCACTGCCGCCAGCGCGGACCCGATCAGGAAAGCCGCGGATATGACCGTGTTGATGTTCACGCCCATCAGGCCCGCGACTTCTCGGTTCTGCGCGGTGGCGCGCATGGCGGTGCCCAGCCGGGTCTTGTGCACGAGGAGCAACAGCCCCGCCATCATCAGCGCCGCGATGACGATGATGGCGATCTGCAGCGTGCTGATGCGCGCGCCGTCGATCTGGAAGACACGCGGCTCGAGTATCTGGGGGAAATGCGCGTAGTCGCGGCCCCACACCATCATGGCCACGTTCTGCAGGATGATCGATATGCCGATGGCGGTGATCAAGGCCGCCAGCCGCGGCGCCCGTCGCAAGGGGCGGTAGGCGACTCTTTCCGCCAGCCAGCCCAGGGCCATGCAGATCGGTACCGCGCAGACCACGCCCGCGCCCAACACGAGCCAGGGGGACATCGCGGGATTCGCGCCCACGAGCGCCAGGGCCACGGAAGTCGCCACCATGGCGCCCACCATGACCACGTCGCCGTGAGCGAAATTGATCAGGCCGACAATGCCATACACCATGGTATAGCCCAGCGCGACCAGGGCATAGACGCTACCCTGGGTCAGGCCGTTGATAAGTTGCTGTATGAAGATATCCATGGAATGCCAGGTGAAACATGAATCGCGCGGACAGGAGAAGCCGCGCCGGATACGCCCCGCGAAGGCGGGGACGGGCCCGGCGTCGCGCCGGGCCTGGGCGCGTTATTGCGCCTGACTCACCATGGTCTTGACCATTTCCCACTTGCCGTCCTTGACCTGGTAGACGGTCACGGACACTTCCTTGAGGTCGCCCTTGGCGTCGTAGGCAATGTTCTGGCTGGTGGCGCCGCTGCGGTGCAGCTTGCGCAACATGGGCAGATACTTCTGCGGCTCGGCGGAGTTGGCTTGCTCCATGGCCGTGATCATGTTCCACGCGCCGTCGTAGGCGTACGGCGCGTAGACGCCGGGATCTTCCTTGAAGCGAGCCTTGTAGGCCGCGGCGAAGGCCTTGCCGGCAGCCATCTGTTCGAGCGGTACGCCCGCCAGGGACGCGTAGGTACCTTCCGCCGCATCGCCGGCGAGCTTCAGGAAGGTTTCGCTGCGCGTCATTTCACCGGACACGAAGGGCATCTTCATGCCCAGGGTCGCCATCTGGCGCTTCATCGGGCCGGACTGGGCATCCAGCCCGCCGAAAAAGATCGCATCCGGCGCGACGCCCTTGATATTGGTCAGGATGGACGTGAAGTCGTTGGCCTTGTCCGTCGTGTATTCGCGGCGTATGACCTGGCCTCCCGCGGCTTTCACGGCCTTGTCGACCTGGTCCGCCAGGCCCTGCCCATACGACGTGCGGTCGTCGATGATGGCGATCTTCTTGGCATGCAGATCCTTGACCATGAATTCGCCGACAGCAGCACCCTGTTGCGTGTCGCTGGTCATCATGCGGAAGGTGTTGTCGTAGCCCTGGTTGGTGTATTCCGGGGCGGTGCCCATGGCGATCTGCACCAGGCCGGCATCATGGTAGACCTGCGATGCGGGAATGGTGGTGCCGGAATTGAAATGTCCGAGCACGCCATCGACGCCTTCGTCGACCAGTTGCTGGGCCACCGTGACGGCGGTGCGCGGGTCGGCCTGGTCATCCTTGGAAATAAGCACGAACCTGGCGGTCTTGCCGTCGAGCTTGATGCCCTTTTTGTTGGCTTCCTCGATGGCCAGCACCAGGCCATTCTGCATGTCCTGGCCGTAGTGCGCCTGCGGGCCCGTCAGCGGGCCGGCATAGCCCAGCTTGACCTCCTGGTCCGCCGCGTGCGCGGCGCCGGCCACGCAGAATCCGGCGGCGACAGCCACGGTGAGCGAACGTATCGTTGTCTTGAAGCCCATCATTTCCTCCTCGTAGGATAAGGCTCAGAGATCGGGCGGGAGGATTTCCCGCCGTCCTTGCAGGCATGATTCGCGGATGACGCGACCCGTGCCTTTTAATATTTATTTGCCCATGGCAGGGAATTTTCGATGGCACCACGTATGGCAGGTATTGGCGATTACCCTCCCCGTGCTTGCCGGCATTCCCCGCCGTGGATCATCCGGAAGCATATGCCAAGTAAAGCGCCGGTGTGTCTCATCGATACACTGATGAAACACACCGGCGCTTTCGCTTTTTCAACGCGACGCCCGGCCTGGGCGTGGAAATTACGTCACCCTATGGTCATCAGGCTGGCGTTTCCGCCCGCGGCGGCCGTGTTGACGCTGATGGAGCGCTCGGCCAGCAGGCGGTCCAGCACATAGGATTGCCCTTGCGCCACCGCGTCGGACGACAGGCCTTGCACGGAGACGATGGGCCCTGGCCGCGTCGCCACGCGCGCGGCAAGGACGCGCAACGCGTCGCTATCGCCTTCGAAAAGCACCGACTGATAATCCGCGCTTTCGACCTCCTCGTCACGCATGAAAGCCACACCGTCACGCTGTGCGGGCGGCAGGCTCTGGGCGTGCTGGCGCGCGACGTCGTTGTCGGCGTACAGGACGCGATTGCCGGTGGCCTGCGCCGCTGCCCACTGCGCGCGCGCGCCCTGCTCCGAGGCCGCGACGCACAGCACGGTGCCGCGGGGCTCCAGGCGATAGGTATTCGCTTCGCCGGTGGGTCCGGGCAGCGTCAGCACCACGGGCATCGCCGACGCGCTGCCCGCCACGGGTAGCCCGGCCGGCCGCACGGACAGCAGACGGTACAGGTACAGCGGTCCGCCGGCCTTGGGCCCGGTGCCGGACAAGCCTTCTCCACCGAAAGGCTGCACGCCGACCACGGCGCCCACGATGTTGCGGTTCACGTACATATTGCCCGCATGGACGCGGGAGGTCACATGGCCGATCGTTTCGTCGATGCGGGTATGCACGCCAAAGGTCAGTCCGTAGCCGGTGGCGTTGATATCGTCCAGCAGCCGGTCCAGCTGATCGCGCTTGTAGCGCACCACATGCAGCACCGGCCCGAAGACTTCGCGCTTGAGCTCGCGGACACTGCCGATCTCGATCAGTGTCGGCGCGACGAAAGTACCGTTGCGGCACGTCGCCGGCAGCGGCAGCTGGGTAATCGTCTTGCCCGCGTTGCGCATGGTGTCGATA
Organism: Bordetella genomosp. 8; assembly: GCF_002119685.1. Taxonomy (NCBI): domain Bacteria; kingdom Pseudomonadati; phylum Pseudomonadota; class Betaproteobacteria; order Burkholderiales; family Alcaligenaceae; genus Bordetella; species Bordetella genomosp. 8. Next base: position 3,814,641 of record NZ_CP021108.1, read on the forward strand.
TGGCGCTGTATGCCTTCGCGCGCCTCGCCGTCGATGACCGGGCCGATATCCGTCGACAGATGGTCGGGATTGCCGACCCGCAATTCGGCCATCGCCCCGCGCAGCATTTCCAGCACGCGGTCGGCGCTGTCCTCCTGCACGCACAGTACGCGCAGGGCCGAGCAGCGCTGGCCCGCCGAGTCGAAAGCGGAGCTCAGGACGTCGTACACGACCTGTTCGGTCAAGGCGGACGAATCCACCACCATGGCGTTCTGGCCACCGGTTTCCGCGATCAGCGGGATGGTGTTGCCGGCGTCATCCAGGCGGTCGGCCAGGCTGCGCGAAATCAGTCGCGCGACGTCGGTGGAACCGGTGAACAGCACGCCGCGGATGTCCGGGCTGGCGACCAGCGCCGCGCCCACGGTTTCGCCGCGACCGGGCAATAGCTGCACGGCGTCTTCATGCACGCCGGCGGCGCGCAGGATGGCGATGGCCTGCGCCGCGATCAACGGCGTCTGTTCCGCAGGCTTCGCGATGACCGCATTGCCCGCCGCCAGCGCCGCGGCAACCTGGCCGGTGAAGATGGCGAGCGGGAAATTCCACGGACTGATGCACAGGACCGGGCCGAGCGGTCGATGGGTCGCATTGTCGAATTCGCGCTCGGCCTGTTCGGCGTAATAGCGCAGGAAGTCGACCGCCTCGCGCACTTCCGCGATGGCATTGGGCAGGGATTTGCCGGCTTCGCGCACGATCAATCCCAGCAGCATCTGCATCTGCTCTTCCAGCATCTGCGCGGCGCGGCGCAGGCATAGCGCACGTTCCGCGACCGGCGTGGACTGCCAGATGGAAGCGCCCTGCCCCGCACGACGCAGGGCTTCCTGCGTTTCCGCTTCGGATGCCTCGATGACGTGCCCCACGACGTCGCGGTGGTCCGCCGGGTTGCGCACGGGCATGGCGCGTGCCTCGTCCCAGGCGATGGCGCCCACGGTCGGATGCGCCCGCCACGCGGTCGCGGTGCTCGACAGCAAGGCCGCGGACAAGGATGCCAGGCGGTGCTCGTTGCTCAGGTCCAGCCCTTGGGAATTGGCGCGGGCGCCGCCGCGCACGCTGCCATAGAGTTCACGCGGCAGCGGGATCTTTTCGTGCGGGGCGCCCAGCGGGACGATGGCCGATGCGGCCGCCACCGGGTCCTCGATCAGTTCGTCGATGGAGATGCTTTCATCGCCTATGCGGTTCACGAAAGACGTATTGGCGCCGTTTTCCAGCAGCCGTCGCACCAGATAGGCCAGCAGGGTTTCGTGGGTTCCGACCGGCGCATAGATGCGGCACGGACGGTTCAACTTGCCTTGCGCCACCGGACCGACGACTTCTTCGTAAAGCGATTCGCCCATGCCATGCAGGCACTGGAACTCGTATTGGCCGGGATAGTAGTTCTGGCCGGCGAGCTGATAGATCGCCGCCAGCGTATACGCGTTGTGCGTGGCGAACTGCGGGAATACCGCTTCCGGCGCGGCCAGCAGCTTGCGCGCGCATGCCAGGTAGGCGACGTCCGTATAGACCTTGCGCGTATAGACGGGATAGCCTTCCAGGCCATCGACCTGTGCCCGCTTGATTTCGCTATCCCAGTAGGCGCCCTTCACCAGTCGCACCATCAGGCGATGCCGGCTGCGGCGCGCCAGGTCGACCACATAATCGATCACGAAAGGCGCGCGCTTTTGATAGGCCTGGATCACGAAGCCGATGCCGTTCCAGCCTTCCAGTTCCGCGTCGAAGCAAAGCGCTTCCAGCAGGTCCAGCGAGATCTCCAGGCGATCGGCTTCCTCGGCGTCGATGTTCAGGCCGATGTCGTAGCTCCTGGCCAGGCGCGTCAGCGAGCGCACCCGCGGCAACAGTTCGGCCATGACCCGATCGCGCTGCGCCCGCGAATAGCGCGGGTGCAAGGCGGACAGCTTGATCGATATGCCAGGGCCCTGGTAGATCCCGCGTCCCGCGGCGGCCTTGCCGATGGCATGTATGGCCTGCTCGTACGACGCGTAGTAGCGGTCGGCGTCGGCCGACGTGGTGGCCGCCTCGCCCAGCATGTCGTAGGAGTAGCTGAAGCCCTTGGCTTCCATCTTGCGATTGTTGGCCAGGGCTTCCGAAATGGTCTGGCCGGAAACGAATTGCTCGCCCATCATGCGCATGGCGATATTCACGCCCTTGCGGATCAGGGGCTCGCCCCCCTTGCCGATGAGGCGCGTCAATGCGCGCGACAGCGACTGTTCGCTGTTGACGGCCACCAGCTTGCCGGTCAGCATCAATCCCCAGGTCGCCGCGTTGACGAACAGGGACGGCGATTCGCCCACATGGGACCGCCAATCCCCCCGAGCCACCTTGTCGCGTATCAACGCGTCGCGGGTGGCACGGTCGGGAATACGCAGCAGGGCTTCGGCCAGGCACATCAGCGCCACGCCTTCCTGGCTGGAAAGCGAGAATTCCTGGATCAGCCCTTCCACCCCACCGCCCGTGCGCTTGTCGCGCAGGGACTGCACCAGGCCGGCGGCCATCGCGTGGATTTTTTCGGGGTGCGGCATACGAGCCTGCCCCAGCAACAGCGGGACGCATTCCGGCTCGGGACGGCGATAAGCGGCAGTGATGGCGGCGCGCAGCACCGACTGCGATTGCACGTCCTGCCCGAATTCGAAAAACGGCGGTACCTGGGCAAGCGGTTGCAGCTCCGCTTCTTCGACGGTGGTGTCGGCGCCGGTGAAATGCGCGATTTCGGCGGGAAGCTGGCCGCGCTCGATTCTCTCGAGGTAAGCCACGATGGCCTGCTTGTGCAGCCAATGGGGCGTGCATTTCAATTTGGAGGCGGCGTCTTTCAGACGGTCGCGCAATGCTTCGTCTACCTTGACGCCCAGAGTGGTGGTGCCCATGCTGCTTCGGTACTCGCTGTTGGAACGCTGTTGGAATATAGGGAGCTGCCCGCCGCCCCGCTGGACGGAACGCGGCTTGCCGGGGCAGGATGGCCGCCCGGGTTCACCGCGATGATAGGCGGGTTATACCCTGGTAAATATTAAGGTTAACCCCTAGATTCTACTCGCTTTCCTGCATCTACCGAGGACGCGTGCACACGCCGTGTCGCACCCTGCCTGGCCCCCCACGCGGTGGCCCGGCGGCGTCTCAGGCGTTCGTGCAGCCCTGCAGCTGCACGGCCGTATCGGCGGCGGTCGCCTGCGCGCCGCCGGAACGGATCGCGCTGGCGATAGTGGCTGCCAGCGCCACGGTCGCCCTTTGCTGCGCGGCCACGGCGCTGCCGGGCGACGACCCGCCTAGCGGCATGCGGATCACACTGCGACACAGCAGCCCGCGGCCCTGCAGGTTGACGGGGCGCACCCGCCAGGTGGCGTCGAGCACCGCGGACCCACCAGCGGCGGCGTCGAAGCGCTGCACATCCACCTGGACCCGCCATACGGCGGCATCGCTGGGGGCGCTGAGGGTCTGCACGTCCAGCACGCCCAGGTCCCGTACCAGGTTGTACGCCAACGCACCACGGATTTCGTCCGGCAAGGGCGCCGTCCAACGATCCGAGTAATACGCCGACACCGCGCCATCCGACTGCCGCATCATGATCTGCGGCTGGTCCGCCTGCGACGGCACCGTCACGGGCAGGACCTCCAACAGGTACGCCGGCCGGCCATCGCGCGGCGCGGACGGGGCCGCGGTTTCGGGCGTCAGCAGCGTGTAGTAGTTGACCGGCGGCGAAGCGGCACACCCGGCCAGCGCCGCCGCGATCAGGGCGGGTGCGAGCAAAAGTCCAAAGGCGCGATTCATCGTGGGCTCCTGGTGGCACCGTAATTAGGCAGCGGATCCGGCCCGCGGCCGCGCAGCAGCGCCTCGGGATTGGTCTGCAGATAATCCGCCAGCGCGCGCAGCGACCGTGCCGCCCGCGACAGTTCTTCCATCGCGCGCTGGGCGTTGACCGGCAAGGCCGAGTCGGGCGCCAATAGATTGCCCAGATCCGCCAGCGACTTGTTGGCCTGCTTCAACAGGGCTTCGGCCTGTGGCGCCACCTGCTTGTCCAACTTGGTCATCAGGCGCGCCGAGCCTTCCAGCGTGCGCTGCAGATCCATCCCTATCCTGTCGAAGGGGATCTTATCCAGCTTGGTGGCGATGTTCGATATCTGCTGCTGCAGCTGGTCGAGATTGCCAGGCTGCGTCGGAATATCGGCCGGCGTCTGCATCTGGAAGTTGACCGGCTTGGCATTGGAGAACACGTCCAGCGCCACGTACAGCTGGCCCGTCAGCAGGTTCGAGCTACGCAATTGCGCGCGCAAGCCATGCTGCACCATCGCCCCCAGCAGGCGGCCGCCAGGGTGGATCACCTTGGTGCCATCCACTTCCTTGTCTTCCTGCTCGGAGAACTCCTTCACCCTTTCGTAAACGGGCCCCAGGCGCTGCGGAAACAGATTGGCATGGACCAGCGCGAAGAAGCGCTTGGAATTCCTGTCGAAGTCCATCGTGATGGAATCGACCTGACCCAGCTGGATCCCGTTGAAGTCGATGGGCGCGCCGACGCTCAGCCCGCGTATGGACTGATCGAAACGCATGACCACGGGGAAAGGATCGCCATCCGGCGTCGCTTCCGCGGCGGCCTGCGTGCCATAAAGCGTAAACACGCTGTCGGCCTTGGCCGGCGTGGCGCTGGGATTGTCGTCCGATTGCGCGAAGGCGATGCCGCCCACGGCCACCGAAAGCAGCGACTGCGTGCGGACTTTCAAGCCGTCGGCATTCAGCGTGAAGTCCACCCCGCTGGCATTCCAGAAATGCGAATCGGCCATCACGAACTTGTCGTACGGCGCGTCGACGAAAACCTGGATGTTGACGAAGTGCCCGGTCGGGTCCAGTTGATAGCCGATCACCTGCCCCACGCTGATGCGGCGGTAATACACGGGGGATCCGACGTCCAGCGACCCCAGGTCCGTGGTCCGCACCGTGAATCGTTTGCCGGGACGGTCGTGCGTCACTTCGGGCGGCGTCTCCAGGCCGACGAACTCGGTTTTTTCCTCGTCCGGCAGCGGCTTGCCGCTGGCATCCTTGCCGGTGGTGGCATCCACCCCGATATACGCGCCGGACAGCAGCGTGCCCAGGCCGGAAACCCCGCTGACGCCCAGGCGCGGCCGCACGACCCAGAACTGCGTGCCTTCGCGGGCAATACTGGCCGCGTCCTTGACCAATTCGGCCTTCACGATGACATTCGCCCGGTCTTCGCTGAGCCGTATGCTGCGGACCGTACCGATGTTGACGTCCTTGTAGCGCACCTGCGTCTTGCCGACTTCCAGGCCTTCCGCCGTCTTGAAGGTGATGGTCACCGTCGGTCCGGTTTCGAACCAGGTGCGTGCCACCAGTGACAAGCCCGCGATGGCGGCAACGAAGGGGACTAGCCAGATCCACGAAATTCGGCGCTTGCGCCGGTTGACCACCGGAGTCCGGATCTGCTGATTGTCTCCGGACGATGCTGGGTCGGACATGCTGCTGCTTCCTTATTCCTCTTGTTTTCGAATGGCATGGTCCACGGCGGGCCCGCGCGTCGCACTTCCCGTAACCTGCACAGCCTGCGTCGGCGCCGATCCCGCGTCCGCCGCCGTGCCACGGCCCCGCGGCGCGCGATCCCATCCGCGCCTGGGGTCGAAGCTCATCGCCGCCAGCATGGTCAATATGACGACCATGCCGAAGGCGCCAGCACCGGGTCCGGCGCTGATCGTCATCAGACCCTGGAATTGCGCGAGCGCAGCCAGCAGGATCACGACGAATACATCCAGCATCGACCACTGGCCGATGAATTCGACCATCCCATACAGGCGCGTGCGCTGGACCAGGCTGTTGCCACTGCCCCGCTGCACTTGCCATGCCAGCACGCCGAGTGCCAGCAGCTTGGTCAGGGGAACCATCACGCTGGCCACGAAGACGATCAGGGCGATATCCCAGGACCCCGTCTGCCAGAGCTCGATCACACCGCCCAGGATGGTGTGCGCACTATCGCCCAGGAGGGAATCGATATTCATGACAGGCAGCACATTGGCGGGGATGTAAAGAATCGCCGCGGCAATCAGCAATGCCCAGGTGCGCGCCAGATGGTCCGGCTTGCGCAGATGCACCGGGTTCTCGCAACGCAGGCAGTGATGGATGTGCTCGGCCTGCGCCACGGGTAGCGCCTGGACCTGCCCGCAAACATGGCATCCCGCCAGCGCTTCATCCGCCGTCGGACGGGGGTTATGCGATTCAACGACACCCGCCCGTTCCGCGTAGTGCCACAAGGACTGCGCCGATAGCCGTCCCAGCATGGTGAGCAGCACCGTCAGCAACGCGAAGCCCAGCATGCCGAGGCCGGGCGTAACCGACGCCATGCCGGCCAGTTTGACCACGGCCACCAGCACACCCAGGACGAACACGGGGACCATGCTCCAGGGCGCCAGCATGCCAAGCAATCGGGTGGTAAAGCCGAACGCCCGCGGCCGCGCGCCCATGGACAGCGGATACAGCACCCATAGCAGCAGCATCAACTGCAGCAGCGGCAGCACCACGCCTGCGAGCCCGGTCATGATGGCGACGACCTCATGGCCCTGTTCCCAGGTCACGAAGACGGCATCCGGCAAGGAAGCGGATTGGACCATGCCCTGTACCCGCATGATGGCCACGGGATAGGCATTGGCAATGATGAAAGTAATCAGGGCGGCGAGCGCAAGCGCCAGCCACCCTGAAGGTTGCAAGCCGCTGTAGCGCCACAACACGGTGCCACAGCGGCCGCAGCTCGCCACTTCACCCTGGCCCAACTCCTGGCGGCGATAAACACTGCCGCAGTTTTCGCAGGAGATGAGCGGGTGTTCCGAGGCCATTAATCCGCCAACGCAACTTCCTGCGCATCAGGCGCGTCCGAGGCCGGCTTGTCGCCAAAGGTCAGCGCGACCTTGCCGTCCTGATCCAGGTCGACCGTGACCGTGCCGCCGTCGACCAGCTTGCCGAACAGCAGCTCGTCCGCCAGGGCCCGGCGTATCGTGTCCTGGATCAACCGCTGCATGGGACGGGCGCCCATGAGCGGATCGAAGCCTTCCTTGGCCAGGTGTTCGCGCAACGCATCCGTGAACACCGCGTCGACACGCCGTTCGTGCAACTGGTCTTCCAGTTGCATGAGGAACTTGTCGACCACCCGCAGGATGATCTCGCGGGACAGCGGCGCGAACGGGATGATGGCGTCCAGGCGGTTGCGGAACTCGGGCGTGAATATGCGCCGGATTTCCGCCATTTCATCCCCGACCACACGCGCGTTCGCGAAGCCTATCGACGGCCGGTTCAAGGTTTCCGCGCCCGCGTTGGTCGTCATGATCAGGATGACGTTGCGGAAATCGGCCTTGCGTCCGTTGTTGTCGGTCAACGTGCCATGGTCCATGACCTGCAGCAGGATGTTGAAGACGTCCGGATGGGCCTTTTCAATTTCATCCAGCAGCAGCACGCAATGCGGTTGCTTGGTGATGGCTTCAGTCAGCAGGCCGCCCTGGTCGAAACCGACATATCCAGGCGGCGCGCCGATCAGGCGCGACACGGCATGTCGTTCCATGTATTCCGACATATCGAAGCGGAGCAACTCGACGCCCATCGTGAAGGCCAGCTGCCGTGCGACTTCGGTCTTGCCGACACCGGTCGGACCGGAGAACAGGAAGGCGCCAATCGGCTTTTCGGGCTTACCCAAGCCGGAACGTGCCATCTTGATGGAAGCGGACAGCGCTTCGATCGCGGCATCCTGGCCGAAGACGACCGTTTTCAGGTCGCGGTCCAGCGTGGCGAGCTTGCTGCGATCGTCGTTCGACACCGACTGCGGCGGAATGCGCGCGATCTTCGACACGATGTTTTCGATATCCACCTTGCCGATGACCTTCTTCTGCCGCGAACGCGGCAGCAGCCGCTGGGCGGCGCCGGCCTCGTCGATGACATCGATGGCCTTGTCCGGCAGATGGCGGTCATTGATATGGCGCGCCGACAATTCGGCCGCGGCCAGCAAGGCCGCCGCCGAATAGCGTACGTTGTGGTGTTCTTCGAAGCGCGTCTTCAGCCCGCGCAGGATCTGCACCGTCTGTTCGACGCTGGGTTCGCTGACGTCGATCTTCTGGAACCGGCGCGACAGCGCATGGTCCTTTTCGAACACGCCACGGTATTCCGTGTAGGTGGTCGCGCCTATGCACTTGAGCTGGCCGGAAGACAGGGCTGGCTTGAGCAGGTTGGACGCGTCCAGCGTACCGCCCGACGCGGAGCCCGCGCCGATCAGGGTGTGGATTTCGTCGATGAACAGGATCGCGTCGGGATTGCCGCGCAACTGTTTGAGCACGCCCTTGAGGCGCTGTTCGAAATCGCCGCGGTACTTCGTACCGGCCAGCAAGGCGCCCATGTCCAGCGCATAAACCTGCGCGGATTGCAGGATTTCGGGGACTTCGCCGCGCGTGATCCGCCATGCGAGCCCTTCCGCGATCGCGGTTTTGCCCACACCGGCCTCGCCCACCAGCAAGGGATTGTTCTTGCGGCGGCGGCAAAGCACCTGGATGACGCGCTCGACTTCCGATTCCCGCCCGATAAGCGGATCGATGCGGCCCGCCAGGGCGGCCGCGTTCAAGTCGGTCGCATACTGATCCAGCGGGGATTGGCGCGATTCGCCTTGTTCCTCGGGATTCGGCTGTTGCTCCTTCTGCGACGCCGCCGATTCGACCTGGGGCTGCTTGGTGATGCCATGCGACAGGAAATTCACCACGTCCAGGCGGGTGACGCCCTGCTGTTGCAGGTAATAGACCGCGTGCGAATCCTTTTCGCCGAAGATGGCGACCAGCACATTGGCGCCGGTCACGGGCTTCTTGCCGCTGCCACCGGCGGAAACATGCATGATCGCGCGCTGTATCACGCGCTGGAAGCCCAGCGTGGGCTGGGTATCCACTTCGGCACCGCTCGGAATCACCGGAGTGTTCTCGTTGACGAACTGGCGCAGGTTGCGACGCAGGTCATCCAGATTGGCGGCGCACGCGCGCAGCACTTCCACCGCGGAAGCGTTGTCGAGCAGCGATAACAGTAGATGCTCTACTGTGATGAATTCGTGCCGGGCCGAACGGGCCTCGACAAAAGCCATATGCAGGCTGACTTCAAGCTCTTGGGAAATCACGCTTCCTCCATAACGCATCGAAGCGGACAAAAACACAATTCATATTCTATGCCTATCGGGGCGTAACGCCAGCGATTTCAAATTCGATCCGATCGTAACGGCCGTGGCTGTCCATTGCCGTAAGCGTATACCGACCGTCGCGCCCCAACGACACCTTGAAAGGATGACCGGCCTGGCCCTGTCCCAGGACCTGGCCGTCCAGCATCCACCATACATCACCTTGCGCCCCCGCCGTGTCCACATCGACGTCGATCAGACGTCGACCGGGAATCGGCCGTAATACCGAGCCATCCGCCAGACCCAGCACCCGTAGTGGGGCCTGATCGGGATTCGCATATCCCGCGAACGAGGGAGGAACGGTGTTGTTCAAAGCCCACGCCAGGCGTTGTTCGGGACAATTCCTGGCGCCCATATTCTCAAAACGACTACCTAGCGGCCAACAAATAACGACCGCCTGCACGCTGGAAGGCCTGACGCGCACGCGCGGCGGGCCCTCGGGCAATGCGGATACAACGTCCCGCAGCAACGGCGCCGCCACGTTGGCGCCGAAAAATCCAGGATTGGGGGTACCGTCAGGCCTGCCAACCCACACACCGATGGTCCAGCTGTCCGTGACGCCTACCGCCCAGGCATCGCGAAACCCGAAGCTGGTGCCGGTTTTCCAGGCCAAGGCCTTACCCGGCGCACCACCCTGGTGAAACGGACGGTCCGGGTGGCCGCCGCCTTCCAGGATATCCCGCACGATCCATGCAGCCCCCGCACTGATCATGCGCGTTTCCTGCACGGGTTGCCGCGCCTCCAGGCGCGGTCGCCCGGCCAGGCCGTCACGCGCCAACGCACGGTAAGCGCCCACCAGTTCTTCCAAGGTGGTGCCACCACCGCCCAAAATCAAGCTCAAATTAGGCGACGCACCGGCCGGCATCCGCAAACGGACGCCGCCACTAAGCATAACCGAAGCAAAATGCGTGGGGCCGACACGGTCCAGCAGATCGACCGCCGGCACGTTCAGCGAACGCTGCAATGCCTGCGCAACACTGACGGGGCCGGAAAATGCAGCCTGAAAATTGCCCGGCGCATAACCGCCGAAGGACATGGGCACGTCCAGCAGCAGGCTTTCGGAATGGATAAGGCCATCATCCAGCGCGATGGCATACAGGAAGGGTTTCAGGGTCGAGCCGGGGGACCGCACGGCGCTGACCATATCCACGTGCGCGTATCGGGTATTGTCGCTGTAGTCCGCCGAGCCCGCGTAGGCACGCACTGCCAGGCTGTCGTTGTCCATGACCAGCACCGCCATGGAAACCTTGGGGGGCAGCGCGTCGACGCGATCCAGCAGCATTTGTTCGACGCGGGCCTGCAATTCGGCATCGATGGTGGAAGCGATGACCTGTCCGGAGTGACGCGCTTGCGTGCCGGCCGCCCCGGCCTCGCACGTGGCGCATGCCGGCCCGCCTGTCGCGGCGGCTTCGCGCAGCAGGCGCTGCGCCGCCAGCGGCGCGAGCCAGTGCGCGCGCAGCGGCGGCGCCATGACCGGCTCCATCCGGGCGTCCGCCACCTGGGCCGGGCTCCAGTATCCCAGCGCGGCCATGCGATCGAGCACCTTGTCGCGGGCGGCGCGCGCCAGCTCGGGATGCCGATCGGGCCGCAAGAGCGAAGGCGACTGCGGCAAGGCCGTCAACAAGGCCGACTCGCCCGCGCTCAGGTCGCGCGCCGACTTTCCCAGCCACAGGCGGGCGGCCATCTCGGCCCCCTGGACGATGCCGCCCATGGGCGCGCGGCTCAAATACATCGCAAGGATCTCATCCTTGCTGTAGTGCATTTCCAGTTGGAGCGCACGAAAACCCTGGCGCAGCTTGGCGCCTATATTGCGCGAGGGACGTCCCGCCAGCGCCGGATCGATCAGCCTGGCCACCTGCATCGTCAGCGTCGAGCCGCCGGACACGATATGTCCATGCGCCAGCCATTGCCATCCGGCGCGCGCCATGGCGACGGGATTGACGCCGGGGTGCCAATAGAACCAGCGATCCTCATACGCCAGCAGCGTCTGCAGATAGATCGGGGAAACGTCGCCCGACCGCACCGGATAGCGCCAGATCCCGTCGCGGCTGGGATAGTTGCGCAGCGGCGTGCCGTCGGCGGCTGCCACCACGACAGCGCCATCTGCGTACGGCGGCGGCAAGGGATATTTGCGATCGAGCGCGAGCACCGCGACGCCAACGAGGATGGCAAGCACCGTGGCGACAGCCACGGCACGCCGCCAGCGAGTGCGCCCGCCCCTGGCCCCGCCACGGCCGGGGCGCGCGCCATCCGGCATGGTCATGGACCCGCTGCGCCGCGGTCGCGGATCTCGATGTTGCCCCATGACTCGCCCACGCCACGGACTTCGGGTCGATACATGTCCTCGGCCACGATCGATGGCACCGCGTACTTGCCCGGCGTCACGACCCTCAGCAGATAGAAGATGTCGACCGGTCCCTGGCCCAGCGCGACGGCCGCGACATAGCGGTCATCGCGGAACTCCGTGTGCTTGACGCGCGGATCCGACAACGCGTCCGCCACTCGGTGTCGCGCGATGGTCCAATCGTTCATGTCCGGATTCTGCGACAGGTTCAGGTTCTCGACTTCCAGTCCGGCCGGCACCCGGTCGGTGACCAGGGCATCCGGGATGGCGCGGCCCGCATCGGCCCGTATCCAGGCGACCAGCATGTCGCCGGTACGCAGGACGCCGCCGTCCCACGGCGTGCCATCGGGGCGGTACCACTTGCGCTGCAGACGGATGACGTTGGCGCGCGGCGCCGGCGGCTGCGTGGCGCTGCCCTGGATATCGAATTCCGCGAACACCGGGCGGCTGCCGCTGTTGGCAAGCTGCATGGTGGCGAGATCGGCGGCGGCCAGGGGTATGGTGCGGTCGTCGGCGCCTTGCAGCACCGTACGCTCGGTGCCCCTGGACAACGTTGCCTCCCAGGAACCGGAGCTTGCCACGCCGCTGGCGCGCGCCGCCAGCAGCAGGGCCATTCCTTCCTGCGTCGAGAAATACGACCGTCCGTTCAGGCGCGCGGCCAGGTCGGTAAGCAGCACTTCGCGGCGCTCGTGGCGCAGGTCGTACTGCTGCATCAAGGCATAGGACAAGGCCAGGTCGCGCACCGCGCTGCCGTAGTCCCCCATCCACTCGTCCACGCCGCCGAACGCCGTGCCGACGCCGTAGGGACGGCTCATCGCGGCGTCCAGCGCCGCGCGTTCGCGATCGGCGTCGCCCATCAGCTTGAAGGCCGCGGCCAGCTGCACCAGCGGCAGTGGCGAGCGGGCGCGCACCTGGTAGTTGTCGAACAGCTGGCGCACGGTCGCAAGGGGTGCCTTGCCGTCGCGAGCCAGTACCAGGGATGCCGCGGCCAGTCCGGCGAAGCGGCGATGATCGTCGCGCAGCACGCTTTGCGCGTCGGCCGGGATACGGCCGCTCTGCACCGCGGCGCGCAGTACCGCCGACCAGGTGCCGAAGCCCGAAGGCGCCTGCTGCACCTGCTGCAGCAGCCAGTTGCGCGAGCGATCGAGTGTGGCATCGGGCACGCTGAAGCCACGTTCGCGTACATCCTGCAGGAAGCCGACGGCATATGCGGTCAGCCAGACGTCGCGGCTGCCGGAAGGCCCGCCCCACAGGGAATACGCGCCGCTGCTGCCGCGCATGCCCGACAGGCGCTGCAGCGCCCTGTCGACGCGATCCTGGCGCGCGGCGGGCGAGAAATCCTTGACGCCGTAGGTGCGCGCCGTATCGGCGTCCATCAACAGCCATGGCATGGCGGCGCTGATGGTTTGCTCCGTGCAGCCATACGGATACGTCAACAGATTGGCGACGATGCGTTCGACATTGAAGGGCGGCCGGTCGGAAACGGTCAGGCTGACCGTGGCGGAATCCGGGTAGTACCCGGCAACCCAGGCCGGATCGGGGCGCACCGTTTCGCCCGGCATGAGGCGCAGCCGGCGCACCTGGCGTTCGGGCGCCTGAGCGGGCTCGATCTGCAAAACGGACTCGCGCACGATATTGACCGCATCCGCCCCGCCCTGGCTGGACACCGACAGCCGCATCAGCCCCAGCCCATAGGAGCCAGTGGTCGTGGCGGTATAGCGCAGGGTCGTGCGCTGCTTGTTCTTCAACGTGACGTTGCGCGGCTGTCCGTCGGCGATCGCCAGCGGATCGAGCGCCTGCAGGGTGACCGCGAAGGTCTGCGTGCGGCCGGTCAGGTTGGTGACGTCCAGCGCGATGGCGGCCTGGTCGCCCGGCGTGATGAAGCGCGGCGTGCTCAATTCGGCCACCACAGGCGCGGCAACGATCATCTCGGCGTCCGAGTTGCCATAGGTGTCACCGGTGAACGCCACCGCCATCAGCCGCAGCGTCCCGTTGAAGTCGGGGATGTCCAGCGGGATTTCCGCCTCGCCCTTGGCATCCAGCTTCACCGGACCGGAGAACAGATCGACCAGTTTCACCTTCTTGGGCAGGTTGCGGCTATCCCCGCGCATCGCGGCGTCGCCGCCCCATTTCAAGCGGCCCTTGGTGCCGTCCATTTTCTCGATCAGCTTGCCGTACATATCGAGCAGATCCGGCGCGTAACGGTGCTTGCCGAAGAAGAACCCATAGGGGTCGGGCGTCGCATAATTGTCGATGTTCAGGATGCCGACATCGACCGCCGACAAGGTCACGGTGGCTTGCGTATTGGACGCGCCATCCACCTTGACCCGCACGGTGGCGCGTGTTTCGGGGCGGACCTTCGCCGGCGCCTGCAACGATACGTTCAGCTTGCGCGCCGATGTGTCCAGTGGCAGCGGCGCCAGGCCCACCGCCCGCGCGGGCGTCACGCGGTCGCCCTGGCTGCCTGGCCGGAAGACCACGGCGCCGACGTACAGGTCGTGGCGCTTCCATGACGGATCCACGGGGATGTCCACCTCCGTTCCCGTGGCCTTGGCGTCGACCCATTTGGACCAAAGCATGCGGTCGCCTTCGACGGTGATCAGGGCATGGCCGTCATGCGGCGGCGTCAGGGTCAGCTTGACGGTATCGCCAGGCTTGGCGGGCAGGCCTTCCATCTTCATGCGCACGCGATCCGGGCGATTGCCCGCGGCCTCGTCGCCCTGGGCACCCCAACCCGCATAGAAGCGATAACGCAAGGTCTGACCGGTATCGGGGTCGGTAATTTCCAGGCGGTAGCGGCCATAGCCGACCGGCACGTTGAAGGTTTCGCGGCCGGCCAGCGACAGCAGGCGCGAATCGGCGAGTTCCTCGGTTTCGGTATAGCCGCTGTTCCAGCCTCGCTGCTCGTCGTAGCGCCAGTAGTATTGGCGCTCTTCGCGATACAACCGCATCTGCGCCTGCGCCAGCGGCTGGACCTTGCCGTTGGCGTCCACGCGTATAGCCTCGAAGCCCGCAGGCGTATTTTCCGCCGCCACATCGCCGTCGAAGAGCGGACGCACGGCGATCAGCACGGGCGCGGGCCAGATGGAGCGCGTGATCGAGCGGACGACAGGCCGCCCGCCCGACTCCAGCAGACTGGCCGACACCCGCACCTGCAGCGGGGAATTGGCTTTCTGGCCCGAGAGATCGACGTCGATCGCGCCCTTGCCCTCATCGTCCAGCTGCGATTCCGGCAGCTCTTCGTAGTGCCGCAGCTTGTCGTCGGCCACGTCGCCGAAGATGAAGCCCGGCCATTGGGCCGCCAGGGCATAACGGTCCCGGCGCACGGTGAAATTCGCGAGCAGGCGATTGCCGGCGGCCGGCGCGCCGTACAGATAATCGCCCTGCACATCCACATGCAGCGACTCTCCGGCCGGCAGCGCGCCGTCCGGCGCGGTCAAGACCAGCTTCATGCGTTCCGGCAGGAATTCCTCGACATGGAATGCCCACGTCGCATCCGCGTTGCGCGCGCCAGGGTCCACGCGCATTTCCAGCAGCCACGTGCCGGTCTGAGCGTCGGCCGGCAATTCGATGGCATGCTGGATATAGCCCTGCACCGATGGATCGGGGCGCCAGAGCGCCGTCTGCACCACCCGGCCGTCCGGGCGCTTCAGCGTGGCGGTCAATGGCGCGGCCTTCGGCATGCGCCCGTCGGCGTCCCGCGCCAATACCGAGACCTGCAGCGTTTCACCCGGACGATACAGGTCCCGGCCGGCGTACACGAACAAGCTGTTTTCCACGGAAGGCAGCCCGCCGATATCGAACTCCGACAGGTCGAGCGCGGGCTCGGCCAGCGACAATACTGTCATCTCCTTGCCGCGCGTCGCGCGCAGCACGCTGGCGCGCGCATAATCCCCATCGAAGCGCACATGCCCCTGGGCATCGGCATTCGCCTTGGCCAGCACCTTGCCGGCGCCATCGATCAACTCGACGGTATCGTTCGAGATGGGTTCGCCCGATCGCAGCGATACCGAAAACGCTTCAATGCGGTCCGCGTAGCGACGCGCATGCAGGCCGATGTCGCTGACGTAGAAATAGGTGGTCTGGTATTCGCCGCGGAACCGTCCCGGTTCGCTCATCACCGCCACATAAATGCCGGCCTCCTGCAGTTCCTTGATGTTCTCGACCGGCAGGAAGGTCACGTGACGTCGATTGGGCTTGTCATCGGTCAGGAAGCGGCCCTGGTACACGCTGGATGCAATGGTGTTCAGGCGATCCAGGTCCCAGCTACTGACGGCACCCTTCATGGATACGGAATTGTTGTAGCCCCCATCCTGGTCGTCGTCATCCGCCTGATCGCCATCGCCACGGCGGCTGCCCAGCAGGATGTCGAAGAAGGCGGGCACATGTTCGGGCGCGATACGCAGGAACTGCACGTCGACTTCCGGCATGTTCACCGTGGCGACGGGCAAGCCGCCGTTCTGCCCCGCCGGCAGCACGACGCCCCGGCTGGCGAAGTAGAAGGCCGGCGGCATCGCGTCCGTGTCCAGTTGACAATGCGCGCTCTGCCCCAGGGTGGCGCCGTCGGCGGCGGGCAGTTCGGCCGCCAGTTTGACGGTGTAGCGACGCTGCGGCTGGACGTAGGGAAAGTAGACGACGCGCGGGTTATCGCCCACGACCCAGCTGCCCTGCACCGGCTTGCCGGATACGCTGCTGTCGCCCTTCTCGATGGCGCGGGACGGCGCCGACGCGCCTTTCGCCGCACTATCGTCGGACGACTGGTCCGCGGATGGCGCGGCGCCGCTGTCGATCACCTGCAGGTATCGGCCCAGGTCTTTCTTGCGGTCGACAGGCTGGGTGAGTGTGATGGATAGCGCCAGGCTGCCCTGGTACTGGCGGGCGCCGCAATTCAAGCCGGCAAAGGGATCGGCGCCAACCGTCGCGGTGGCGGGAGCCTGGGAGCTGGCGGTATTGCTGGCGGTATTGCTTGCGGGGCCGGCATTTCCGGCGGGTGCCGATCCGCCTGCGGTCGAACCGGCGGCGGCGCTTGCGCCCGCCTGGGCGGCGCTGTCAGGGGGCGGCGCACTCCCTGTAGAGAAATGATGAACCAGCCATACGGCGGCCAGAATAATGACGACGGCCACAATGGCCACGCCCGCCATACGGCGGGCGCGCGTGCGCTGCTCCACGATACCCCTCTCCCAAGTGTCGACTACGTGCCGGGGCGCCGTTTATGCCACGGTCGGCCGCCGGTCTGGCACTGCTTATTGATTTATCAGCCCGGACCTGCCGGGCACTTCACTCAAAGAGGCTCCATCACGCATTGCAAGGGGTGCTGCTTGGCACGCGCATATTGGGCTACCTGGGCCACGCGGGTGGCGGCGATATCGCGGGGGTATACACCGCAGACGCCGCGACCTTCGTTATGGACCTGCAGCATGATGCGGGTCGCTTCTTCCTCGCTTTTGCCGAAAAACTTCTGCAGGACGCCGACGACGAATTCCATCGGCGTGTAGTCATCATTGAGCAATACCACCTGGTACATGGGGGGCGGCGCCGTACGCGCGCTCTCTTTCTCCACGACCAGATCATGCTGAGTATCCGTACTTGTGCTCATAGCGGCGGCTATTTTATTTAACGGTAGAAATGCCGGTATCGAAAACCGGGTATTTTTACATGTCGAAATGCGTAGTTTCCATACTTGACGTGCTAAAGAAAAGCAGCGCATTATCCGAGGATTCTAAGTGCTTTCAACTGTTTGTTAGCCTTGGAAAAAGGGGGGGAGACGGCCCTGCCGGGGAGCCCTTCTGTCAACATATGATTCAAGAGGCAGTCCGCATGTCTGATACGACCGCAACCGCTGTCCAAGGGGACAACCCAAAATCCACGGGTACCGTGAAGTGGTTCAACGACGCCAAGGGATTCGGTTTCATCACTCCCGACGACGGCGGTGAAGACTTGTTCGCGCACTTCTCGTCCATCCAGATGAATGGGTTCAAGACCCTGAAAGAGGGCCAAAAGGTGGCATTCGAGATCATCCAGGGACCCAAGGGCAAGCAGGCCTTGAACATTACCGCGGCCTGAGCGATCAGTCGTGGGCTTGTAGGCGTCTTCGAGTACCATACGAAGGCGGGGCGGCTGACGCCCCGCCTTTTTTGCGTACTCCTTTCGTAGCCATCATGCATAACGGTGCTGTCTTGCTGCAAGCAAAATACCAAATGAAGGGGCGTCAGGCCGCCCTCGCCGCCTTCCTCGCCATCGCCGCGCTGGTCTCCAGCGCCCTCCCAGGCCCGGCCTGGGCCCAGCAGTTCTCCGAAGCGCAACCGGTACTTCCCAAGACCCAGCTGTCGGCGGGCATACACGTTATCCAAGCCGAGGTCGCCAACACCGACGAGACCCGCGAACGGGGACTGATGTTCCGCAAGCAGCTCGAGGGCAATGACGGCATGCTGTTCGTGTTCGAGCGGCCTGACCGGCAATGCTTCTGGATGCACAACACGCCCCTGCCCCTGTCCATCGCTTTCATCGCCGATGATGGCACCATCGCCAATATCGAGGACATGGCACCCGAAACCGACGATACCCATTGTTCCCGGAAACCGGTCCGCTATGCCTTGGAAATGGCGCAAGGTTGGTTTGCCAGCCATGGAATCAGTACCGGACAGAAAATCGATGGCCTGCCTTAAATGTACCGAGAAGAATACATAATAAAAAAGCGAGCAGCCATTGCTCGCTTTTTTTCTGCCGATAATCGGGCTTGGTCGGCCCGATAATACCGGCGGAATCGAAAAGCGGGCGGGTAAAACCCGCCGGCCGCCCTTTTTACACCCGTTCCAGGATCACCGCGATACCCTGACCGACGCCGATGCACATGGTGCAGAGGGCGTAGCGGCCACCGGTGCGGGCCAGCTGGTTGATGGCCGTGGTAGCCAGGCGGGCACCGCTGGCGCCCAGCGGATGGCCCAGGGCGATTGCGCCACCATTCGGATTCACCCGGGGATCGCTATCGCCGATGCCCAGTTCGCGCAGCACCGCCAGCCCCTGGGCAGCGAAGGCCTCGTTCAGTTCGATCACGTCCATCTGGTCCAGCTTCAGCCCCGTCAGGGCGAGGACCTTGCGGGTGGCGGGGACCGGACCGATCCCCATGATACGGGGCGGCACGCCGGCCGTGGCCATCCCGACGACCCGGGCGCGCGGCGTCAGGCCGTGGCGGCGCAGCGCGCCTTCACCCGCCAGCAGAAGCGCCGCCGCGCCGTCATTGACGCCTGAGGCGTTGCCCGCCGTCACGGTGCCGCCTTCCCGGACCACGCCCTTGAGGCGAGCCAGGGCTTCCATGCTGGTTTCGCGCGGATGCTCGTCCTTGCCGACCGGGATAGGGTCGCCCTTCTTCTGGGCAACCGAAACAGGCGTCAGCTCGGCGTCGAAGTAGCCGGCCTGCTGTGCCTTCACGGCCTTTTCCTGGCTCGCCAGGGCAAAACGATCCTGATCTTCGCGGCCGATCTTGAATTCGGTGGCGACGTTCTCCGCCGTTTCGGGCATGGAATCGACACCGTATTGAGCCTTCATCAGCTTGTTGACGAAGCGCCAGCCTATGGTGGTGTCGTAGATCGCGGCATTGCGCGAGAACGCGCTCTCTGCCTTGCCCATGACGAACGGCGCGCGGCTCATGCTTTCGACCCCGCCCGCCAGCATCAGACCGGCCTCGCCGGCACGGATCGCGCGCGCGGCGCTACCGAGGGCGTCCAGCCCCGATCCGCACAGGCGGTTGACCGTGGCGCCCGGCACCTCGACCGGCAGGCCCGCCAACAGCAGCCCCATGCGGGCCACGTTGCGGTTGTCCTCGCCCGCCTGGTTGGCGCAGCCGAAGATGACGTCGTCGAGTTCCTGCCATTGCACGCCCGGATTGCGCGCCATCAAGGCCTTGATGGGTACGGCGGCCAGATCGTCCGCTCGCACGGAAGACAACGCGCCACCGTAGCGACCGAAGGGGGTGCGGATGGCATCACAGATAAAGGCTTGCTCGGTCATGTCTCGCTCTCTGGAAGTTAGAAGCGAAATGGTAGCCCAGGCGCCTGAGGCGACCGGGAACCATGCGGCGGGATGTCCATGCCATGGACGGCGTCTAAGGGCTGGACGAACCGGTCGGCGCGGAGGCCTGCTGGGCGGCCCGGCCCGCCTCCACGATGGCCTGGCGGCGGAAACGTCCGGCAGCCAGGTGATAGAAGGCATGCGGGCAGAATTGCCGCGACACCAGCGAACCCGTCAGGGAACCCAGAAGCAGCCAGAACAGCATGGGCTGGCTGCCCGTCATTTCCATCACCACGACGCTGGCGGTGAGCGGCGCCTGCGTGGCGGCGGCCAGGAAAGCCGCCATCGAGATGAGCACCAGCACACGCTGGTCGACGGCGCCGTCCATCAGGCGCCAGATCGATTCGCCCATTCCGGCGCCCACGGTGAGCGCCGGCGTGAAGATGCCGCCTGGGATCCCGGCCCAGTATGACGCCAGCGTTGCCGCCACCTTGGCGATTCCGAAACCATGCTGCTCCAGTTCGTGCCCGGCGAGCAATTGCGCGGCGGCCCCGTAGCCCGTGCCATAGGTCGCTCCGCCCATGAGAGCGCCCAGCGCGGCCACCCCCAGACCCAGCACGAAGGCTGTCACGACGGGATGCGCCCGCACGGCCGCGCGCCATCTGGCGGGGACCAGGACAGTGGGACCCTTGCCCAGCAGCCGGCCGAATATGCCGCCGACGATGCCATTGACCACACCGCATGCCAACACCCAACCCACCATGTTGGCGACGGTGCTGCCGGTGAACACGCCAAAATAGGGATTGTTCCCGGACAGCGCGACCACGATGAAGCCCGAGGCCAGCACGCCGATCAACACCACCCGCTGCCAACGCAGCGCGGTGCCTCGGCCCAATTCCTCGATCGCGAAAATCACGCCAGCCAGGGGCGCATTGAATGCCGCCGCCAGTCCGCCGGCGGCGCCGGCCGCGATCAGTTCGTTATTGTGGAAGCCGCGCAGAGGCAAGCGTCGGTTCTTCCAGAAGCGGCCCCAGGCCAGCATCAGCGCGGCCCCCACTTGCACCGATGGCCCCTCTCGGCCGATGGAAGCGCCGGCGAGCAGCCCGAGGAACGTCAGGGGAATCTTCCAGACGGTCTGCTTTATCGACACCAGGCTGTACTGGCTGGGGCCCGCCGGCAAGGACAGCGCGCCTATCACCTGCGGGATGCCGCTGCCCGAGGCATTGGGCGCCAGGCGCAAGGTCAGCCAGCGTATCGCCGCCAGCCCGAAGGGCAAGAGGATGAAAGCCAGCCAGCCGGACCGTTCGATCCAGGCCGCGTTCCAGCGCAAGGCGAGGTCGGCCATCTGGGCAAAGCCCAGCGATACCAGGGCCACCAGCGCGGCCCCGCCCAGCAGCAATCCCATTTCCACCGACTTGCGTGAAAGACGGAGGACCTGATGCATCTTGCGGCGCATGACGCGCCGAAAACGCGCGTACATGCCCCGCAGGCGGGAAGGCGAAGATTCGGACATCAAAGAGACGGGCGTGGGCGGGACAAGGGCGTAACCATACCACCATCCCGGTCGGCACCCGGTCGCGTCGGTTCACCTTTTCCTACACAGATTCAACTCCCACCAAAAAAAAACCGCTGCGGCAGGCAGCGGCTTTTCCGGTCACCGGGCAATTCAGCCCAGGTTCTTGGCGGCAAAGTCCCAATTCACCAGATTCCAGAAATTCTCCAGGTACTTGGGACGGGCGTTGCGGTAGTCGATGTAGTAGGCGTGTTCCCACACGTCACAGGTCAGCAGGGGCTTGTCCGCGGTGGTCAGCGGCGTGGCGGCGTTGCTGGTGTTGACGATATCCACCGAGCCGTCCGCCTTCTTCACGAGCCAGGTCCAGCCCGAACCGAAGTTGCCGGCGGCCGACTTGTTGAATGCTTCCTTGAACGCATCGAAGCTGCCCCATTTGGCATTGATGGCGTCCGCCAGCTTGCCGCTGGGCGCGCCGCCGCCTTGGGGCTTCAGCGAGTTCCAGTAGAAGGTGTGGTTCCAGACCTGGGCGGCGTTGTTGAAGATCCCGCCCGAGGACTTCTTGACGATTTCTTCCAGCGGCGCGTTTTCGAATTCCGTGCCGGGGATGAGGTTGTTCAGGTTCGTGACGTAGGTCTGATGGTGCTTGCCGTAGTGGAACTCCAGCGTTTCCTTGGAGATGTGCGGTTGCAGGGCATCCATCGGGTACGGCAGGGGGGGAAGCGTGTGCGCCATATTCGGGTTCCTTCTTCGTTGAGAGCACGATCGAGCCAATGATTGTATCGGCACTTTCCTCACTGGCGCATTAACCCGGGTGAATCGGCGGGTTAATGGCCGATGCCGCGGCGCCGCATCGCGCCGGCCAGCAAGGCGATGCTCAGGCGTCCGTCCGGCGCGCCCGCAGCACGGTGACGTCGGCGCTGCCCTGGCTGAACCGGACCTGCAGGGACTGTCCCGACACCAGCGCGGCGGCGTCGCGCACGACATTGCCGCGCTCGTCCCGAACCAACGAATAGCCCCGCGCCAGGACATTCTGGGGATCGAAAGCCCTGAGCTGGGTCGCCAACGACTCCAGGCGCGCGCGACGCTGCTCAAGCAGTCGGCCCTGCGCGCTTTGCAGCCGCCGCATGCGATCGCGCAAGCGATCACGAGCCCGCTCCAGATCGGGGCCCCGATGCAAGACCTTCGCCAGCAGCAGGTCGATGCGGGCGCGCCGCCTGGCTTGCGGCGCGGCCCAGGCGCTCATCAGGCGATGCCGCAACGTCGCCAGGCGTTCGCGCTGGTGCGCCAGCCGCTGGCCGGGCGACGTGAGTTGCCCCGTCGCCCTGTCCAGGCGCTGTGCCAGCCGTTCCAGGCGCCTTTCCTGCGCGCGGACCAGGTAGCCCGCCAGCCGCATCACCTGGTTGTAGAGGTCCAGACGCGGTACGCAGGCCAGCTCGGCCGCCGCCGTGGGGGTCGGCGCGCGCACGTCCGCCACGAAATCGACGATGGTGAAGTCGGTTTCGTGCCCCACCCCGCTGATCACCGGGATGGCGCTGTCCGCGACCGCGCGCGCCAGGCCTTCATCGTTGAAGCTCCACAGATCCTCGATGCTGCCGCCGCCTCTCACCAGCAGCACGGTATCCACTTCCGCGCGTCGATTGGCCGCGGCCAGGGCGGCGATCAGCCGTGGCGCCGCGTCGGCGCCCTGCACCGGCGCCGGATAAAGCACGACAGGGACGTGCGGCGCGCGGCGCGCCAACGCCGAGAGGACATCGCGCAACGCGGCCGCGCGCAGCGAAGTGATCACGCCGATGGCACGTGGCCGCGCGACCGGCGTGCGCTTGCGTTCCGGCAGGAACAGTCCTTCCGATTCGAGTTTCTGTTTCAAGCGCAGGAATGCCTCGAACAGGTCGCCCAGCCCGGCGCGCCGCATGGCGTCGACCTGCAGTTGGTAGTCGCCGCGCGGCTCATACAGGCCGACCCGGGCGCGGAGTTCGACGCGATCGCCCGCGCGGGGCACGAAGCCCACCGCCATCGCCCGGCTGCGGAACATGACGGCGCGCACCGCGGCCCGGCTGTCCTTCAAGGTGAAATACCAATGGCCCGACGCAGCCTGGGTGAAATTGGAAATCTCGCCCCGCACCCACAGCATCGGGATCCCGCGCTCCAGCAGCTGGCCGACCGCCTGATTGAGCTGGCCGACCGTCACGATTTCCCCGGAAAACACAGGCTCTTTAACTTGAAATTCAATTGTCATAAGGGTTTCCGGGCAAAACCTGTCCACAGGCCGCATAAATACGTGGGAGGCGCCCTTTGGGCGTCGATTTTTTACACCACGTCGGCCTCAGCTTTAACACCCGCTCGCAACCTATTGAAAAATATGGAAAAATGGCCAATCCCCGACTTCTGGCCCTTGTGCACGCCCCGGGCGATGCCGAAGCAAAGCCCGGCAATCCGGGCCGTCCGCCGGGGTTTTGCACAGAATTATCCACAAAAATTGTGGATAGTTCGGCCCGTCGCCGGCTATTGCCAGGGTCGGTCCCGGCCCGTTACAGTGCGCTGATTCGGCGCGGGCCATCCGCCCCTCTTCCGCGCTGGCGCGGCGACCTCTGGAGTTCCTTCTTGCTGTCCGTCCTTCGTGATGCGGGCTGGCCGATCTGGCCCCTGCTTGCCACTTCCGTACTCTGCCTGGCGCTGATCATCGAGCGGCTGTTTTCGCTGCGGCGCAGCCAGATTGCGCCCGCCGGCCTCGTCACGCAGGTGCTGGAGATGGTTCGCAACCGGCAGGATACGCCCGAGGCGGTCGCCCGGCTGGAGCGCAACTCACCCCTGGGACGGGTGCTGGCGGAAGTCCTGCGCCAGCGCAACCTGCCGCGCGAAGAAATGCGCGGCGCCGTGGAAGACACCGGCCGCGCGGTCGCGCACGACCTGAATCGCTACATCGGCGCAATCGGCACCATCGCCGTCGTCGCCCCGCTGCTGGGACTGTTCGGTACCGTGGTCGGGATGATCGATATTTTCGGCTCCTATTCACCGACCGGTGGCGATCCCGCGCAACTGGCCCATGGCATATCGGTGGCCTTGTACAACACCGGGTTCGGCATCCTGATCGCCATTCCGGCCATGATTTTCCATCGGTACCTGCGGGGACGCGTCGACGATTACATGCACCAGCTGGAGAACGCGGCGTCGCGCACCGCGCGCGTCCTGACGGCACCGGCGACGGTGCCGGCGCGCCGGCGCGTCGATGAGGACGAAAACCTGTTCAGTCCGCGCGGCGCCGCGCTGCAGGACCCGCTCGCATGAATTTCGGCAATCAGCGCCGGCAGGACGAGCTGGAGATCAACCTGATCCCCTTGATCGACGTCCTGCTCGTCATCCTGATCTTCCTGGCCGCGACGACGTCTTTCGCCCGGTTCAGCCAGTTGAAGGTCACCCTCCCCCAGGCCACCGCGGACCAGCGCGCCGCCGCGCCGATCGAAGTCGCCATCAGCCAGGACGGCCATTACGCCCTGGACGGCACGCTGCTGGAAGCCACCGGCACCGACGATATCGCCGACGCGCTGCGCCGCGCGGCCGCCGGCAAGGCCGACCCTGTACTGGTGATCAACGCCGATGCGCTGGCCACCCACCAGACCGTCGTGAACGTGATGGAAGCCGCCCGCCTGGCCGGCATCGCCAGGGTGAATTTCGCCACGCAGCTCGCACGATGAGCCAGGGGCTTCGAGAAGTACTGCAATCGCAATGGCAGCATGGCGGCTGGTTGGCGCGGCTGCTCGGCCCGCTTTCCTTCCTGACCCTGCTCGCCGTCCAGGCCAAGCGCGCCTGCTACCGGCGCGGCTGGCTGAAATCGTACCGCCCCCCGGTGCCCGTCATCGTGGTCGGCAACATCTATGTGGGAGGCACGGGGAAAACCCCGGTCGTCATCGCGCTCGTCCAGGCCCTGCGCGAACGCGGCTGGACGCCGGGCGTGGTCAGCCGCGGGTACGGCGTGAAGATCGGCAACCATCCCCGTACCGGCCAGGGCGAGCTGGCGGCGGAGCGCTTCGGCGACGAGCCCGCGCTGATATCGCATGCGACCAACGCGCCCGTCAGCATCCATCCCGACCGGCCACGCGCGGTACGCACGCTACTGAGCGCCTTCCCCAATGTCGACGTCATCGTATCCGACGATGGACTGCAGCACCTGGCGCTGGCGCGCGACGTCGAAATCGTGGTCCAGGACGGACGCGGCGTGGGCAATGGCCGCCTGCTGCCCGCCGGCCCCCTGCGCGAACCGGCGACCAGGCTGCGCGAAGTGCATACCGTGGTGACGAACGTGGATGGCCCGGTGGCCATGGCCCCGGCGCCGGCCGGGAAGCCTTACCGGGTCAGCATGTGGATGGAGCCAGGCGCGGCCTGGAACCTGCGCGAGGGCACCTTGCGCACCTTGTGGGAGCTGCAGGCGGAGTATGGGCGCGCCGGCATCGCGGCGGCGGCCGGCATCGGCAATCCGGAGCGCTTTTTCGCCACGCTCAGGTCCGCGGGCGTATCGCTGAACACCACGGTCCCCCTGCCCGATCACTACAGCTATGCCAGATCGCCCTTCGCATCCGTCAAGACGGGCCTTATCCTGGTCACCGCGAAGGACGCCGTGAAATGCAGCGGATTGGGCGACAACCGGCTGTGGGCGGTGCCCGTCACACCGCACTTTTCCGACCCCGCCTTCTTCGACCGCATCGCCGAACGGCTGCCGGCGCCCGGCGCCAAGGCCGCGTCCGCGCCACGCCAGTAACCCGCTTGCCGCCCGGCGGCAAAACTCCACTAAAATCCGCCCATGGAATCCCGCCTGCTCGACATACTCGTCTGCCCGATCTGCAAGGGCCCGCTCCGCCACGACCGCCAGGAGGCGGAACTGGTCTGCCAGGCCGATCACCTGGCCTATCCCGTGCGCGACGGGATTCCGGTCATGCTGGAAAGCGAAGCGCGGCCGCTCGAGGCCGAGCGCGCCGCCGATCCCAGCTAACGGCATCGTGGACTTCATCGCATTGATCCCGGCGCGCGCCGCGTCCACGCGCCTGCCGGACAAACCCCTGGCCGATATCGGCGGCAAACCCATGGTTGTCCGCACGGCCGAACGCGCCGCCTTGTCCGGTGCCAGCCGCGTCCTCGTGGCGACGGACGACAGCCGCGTGGCCGACGCCGTGCGCCAGCACGGACATGAGGCCTTGATCACCCGTGGCGATCACGCCACCGGCACCGATCGCCTGGCCGAAGCCGTCGACCTGCTGGCCCTGCCCGACGACGCCATCGTCGTCAACGTGCAAGGCGACGAGCCGCTCATCGAACCGGAGCTGATCGACGCCGTCGCGCGCCTGCTGGCGCAGCGTCCGGACGCCGCCATCGCCACCTGCGCATCGCCCGTGGCGAATGCCGCGTCCCTGTTCAACCCGAACATCGTCAAGGCCGTCTGCGCGGCCGATGGACGCGCGCTGTATTTCTCCCGCGCGCCGATTCCCTGGGCGCGCGATGCGCTCGCGGACGGCGAAAGGCGTATGGCGGAGGGGCTACCGGCATGGCACCATGTAGGCCTCTATGCGTATCGTGCCGAGTTCCTGCGCCGCTTCCCCCACCTGCCGCAAGGCACGCTGGAACGCTACGAAGCGCTCGAACAGCTACGCGCGCTCGAGCATGGCTACACCATCCTGATCCACCAGGCGGCGCAGGCGCCGGCGGCCGGCGTCGATACCCCGGCCGACCTGGAACGGGTGCGTGCGGTATACGCAAATCGGTTATAAGGGTTCGACCTTTGTCCCACCCGTGGGCAGGCCCCGCGGGTGATACGGCATAATCGGGCCCAGCACAAAAATGACACTCATCAGGAGCTTCTATGCGTCTCATCCTGCTCGGCCCTCCTGGCGCCGGTAAAGGCACCCAAGCGGGTTTCATCACCCAGCATTTCGGCATACCGCAGATTTCCACGGGCGACATGCTGAGAGCGGCCGTCAAGGCCGGCACCCCGCTGGGACTCGAGGCCAAGAAGATCATGGACGCGGGCGGCCTGGTTTCCGACGAAATCATCATCGGACTGGTGCGCGACCGCCTGCAGCAGCCCGACTGCGCCAACGGCTATCTGTTCGACGGCTTCCCGCGCACGATCCCGCAGGCCGACGCGCTGAAGGATGCCGGCGTCAAGCTGGACTACGTCGTCGAAATCGAAGTCCCGGAAGAAGACATCATCGAGCGCATGAGCGGACGCCGCGTGCATCCTGCCAGCGGCCGCAGCTATCACGTGCGCTTCAACCCGCCCAAGGCCGAAGGCAAGGACGACGTCACCGGCGAAGCGCTGGTCCAGCGCGACGACGATCGCGAGGAAACCGTGCGCAAGCGCCTTTCCGTCTACCGGGAGCAGACCCGTCCGCTGGTGGATTACTACGCCGGTTGGGCGAAGACCGACGCCAGCGCCCCGCGCTACCGCAAGATCTCCGGCGTCGGCGCCGTCGAGGAAATCCGCGCGCGACTGTTCGCCGCTCTCCAGAACTGAGCTCACCAGGCAGCCTAGCGAATCATGGAAATCGCCAATAAGGTCTTCATCGTCACCGGCGGCGCCTCGGGCCTGGGCGCGGGCACGGCCCGCATGCTGGTGTCCAACGGGGCGCGCGTGGTCATCGCCGACGTCCAGGACGAAGCAGGCGGCAAGCTGGCCGCCGAACTCGGCCAGCGCTACGTGCACTGCGACGTCACCCAGGAAGCCGACGCCCAGGCCGCGGTGAACGCGGCCACCGAACTCGGCCCGCTGTTCGGCCTGGTCAACTGCGCCGGCATCGCGCCGGCGGGCCGCATCGTCGGCAAGAACGGTCCGCACGCCCTGGACCTGTTCCAGAAGGTGATCGGGATCAACCTGATCGGCAGCTTCAACATGATGCGCCTCTGCGCGCAGGCCATGACGGCCAACGAGCCGGAACCCACCGGCGAGCGCGGCGTCTTGATCAACACCGCATCCGTCGCGGCTTTCGACGGCCAGATCGGCCAGGCCGCATACGCGGCATCCAAAGCGGGAGTGGCGGGCATGACGCTGCCCATCGCCCGCGACCTGGCCAAGGTGGGCATACGCTGCATGACCATCGCGCCCGGCATTTTCGGCACGCCCATGATTTTCGGCATGCCGCAGGAAGTGCAGGATTCGCTGGCCGCCAGCATTCCCTTCCCCGCCCGCCTGGGCCGGCCGGAAGACTACGCCAGGCTGGTGCACAGCATCATCACCAACGACATGCTGAATGGCGAGACCATCCGTCTGGACGGCGCCATCCGCATGCCGCCCAAGTGATACCGGGCCAGATCCGCAACGCCCGTCCGTCCTCACCGTCCGCACCATGAGCCTGTTGCGATCGGCCGCCACGGTCAGCAGCTTCACCTTGCTGTCCCGTATCGCCGGCCTGATTCGCGACGTGCTCATAGCCCGCGCCTTTGGCGCCGGGCCACTGACCGACGCGTTCTGGGTGGCCTTCCGCATTCCCAACCTGCTGCGGCGGCTGTTCGCCGAAGGCGCGTTCGCGCAGGCCTTCGTGCCCATCCTGGGCACGGTGCGCACGCAGCACGGGGACGTACACGTCCGCACCCTGCTGGACCGGGTCGCCCTGCTGCTTACCTGCGCGCTGATGCTGCTGACCCTGGTCGGCATCGCACTGGCGCCGTGGGTAGTCACCGCGATGGCCAGCGGCCTGCGCGGCGAAGCCGGCACGCAGGCCTTCGACGCGGCGGTCTGGATGACGCGGATGATGTTCCCGTACATCCTTTGCATGTCCCTGGTGGCGTTCGCGTCCGGGGTATTGAACACCTGGCGTCGCTTCGCGGTGCCGGCTTTCACGCCGGTGCTGCTGAACCTGTCCATGATCGCGGCCTGCCTGTGGCTGGCGCCCCGCTACCACCCGCCGGTATATGCGCTGGCCATAGGCGTGATGGCGGGCGGCGTGCTGCAACTGGCTATCCAGTGGGTGGCACTGGCGCGCCTGGGCCTGGTGCCCCGCTATAGCCTGCGCGTGCGGGAGGCCTGGTCGGATCCCACGGTCCGGCGGATCCTGAAGCAGATGCTGCCGGCCATCGTTGGCGTGTCCGTAGCGCAGATCTCGCTCCTGATCAATACCAACATCGCCACCTGGCTGCCACCGGGCAGCGTGACGTGGCTGTCCTACGCGGATCGGCTGATGGAGTTTCCCACCGCACTGCTGGGCGTTGCGCTGGGCACCGTGCTGCTGCCCAGCCTTTCCGCCGCCAACGCGCGCAACGACGCCGTCGCCTACAGCGCGCTGCTGGATTGGGGCCTGCGCTTGACGCTGCTGCTGGGATTGCCCGGCGCGCTCGGCCTGGCGCTGCTTTCCGACGGCGTCGTGGCGACCCTGTTCCACTATGGGGCGTTCGGGGCGCACGACGTCCTGCAAACCCGCATGGCCGTGATGGCCTATTCCGTCGGATTGATCGGCCTGCTCGCGGTGAAAATCCTGGCCCCGGGGTTCTACGCCCGCCAGGACATCCGCACCCCGGTCAAGATCGCCGTCGTAGCGTTGATCGCCACGCAGGCGCTGAACCTGCTGCTGGTGCCCCGCCTGGCGCACGCGGGCCTGGCCCTGGCCATCGGCCTGGGCGCGTGCCTGAACGCCCTGCTGCTGCTGGCGGTGTTGCACCGGCGCGCCGTCTACCGGCCCAGTCCCGGCTGGCTGCCGTTCCTGCTGCGCCTGCTGCCCGCGCTGGCCGCCCTGGGCGTCGTGCTGCTGTACGCCGACGCCCGCCTCGACTGGATTGCCCTGCAGGGGCGCAGCTGGACGCGCGTCGCCCTGCTGGCCACCGTGTTGGCCGCGAGCGGCGCTGCCTACTTCGGCGTGCTGTTCCTGTGCGGTTTCCGCCCGCGCGACTTCAGCCGGCGCCCGGCCAACGCGTCCGCCAAGGCCGCCTGAGCATCGATGTTGTATCCACAAGACATCGGCGGGAATTCGCATGCGGCGGCAGAGCAAGGCTTAACTCGCTTGATGGACGCGCGGGTGTAGTCCATGCAGGTCACCAAAGGCCCGAGCGCCCTCTGGACGCCGCGCGCTCGCCGGATTTTTTGCTTACTTCACTGGCAAATTGCCCCTCTTCTTGATAAAACGCTTTAATATTTACAATTCGACACCCTCGCCGGCTACCGGACGCCGGTTCTTTGGAAGCCACTTTGGATCAGGACGCCACCCCGGACAAATCGACGCCCGTCGCAGACCAGGTCGTAAACTGGCTGCTGCTGCTGCGTTCGGGCCGCGCGTCGCAGTCCGACTACGCTGATTTCCTGGCATGGCGCGCGCAGAACCCCATGCACGAAAGCGCCTGGCAGCAATTGACGTCGGCGCTTGGTTCGTCCTTCGGGCGCCTCAGCGACTTCTATCCCATCGGATTTTCCACGTCGAACAGCCGGCCGCCCCTGACGCCCGCGATGGCGGCGTACCGTTCGACGCCACGTCCGGCGCTGCCACCCACGCCCGTCAACCCGGCGCGCCGCCGCTTCGTCGCCAGCGGCGCCGCCGCGGTGACCGCCGTGGTGGTGGGCTCCGCGGTGCTGAACGAAATCTATCCACTGCACAACCTGACGGCGGACGCCGCCACGGCCACGGGCGAACGACGCCTCTATATGCTCTCCGACGGCAGCCAGATGCTGCTGGATGCGCGTTCACGCGTGCAACTGGATTTCGCGGGCACCCAACGCAATGTGCGCCTGCTCGAAGGCGCGATCACCGTCTCGGTCGCCCGCGATCCCAACCGCCCCTTCGTCGTCACCACGGACCAGGGCACGGTGCGGGCGCTGGGCACGCGTTTCATGGTGCGCCAGCAGGCCAGGCGTTCGCTGGTGGTCGTGCATGAGCACGAAGTCGAAATCCAGACATTGGAAAAAACGCGCGGCGTCATCGGCGCCGGCATGGGCGCGCGCTTCGACGACGCGCGCGTGGACTCGCCCAGGGCCGAGCTGCTGGCCGACGCGGCCTGGGAAACCGGCTGGATCGCGGTTCGCAACCGCCCGCTGGCGGACGTCATTGCGGCGCTACGCCCCTACCGGGGGGGCATCCTGAGAGTATCGATGGCGGCGGGTGGCCTGCCCGTCACGGGCCAGTTCCCGCTGGATGACACCGACGCCACCCTGGACACGCTGGAACAGAACGTGCCGATCAATGTACGGCGCTACACGCCGTGGCTGGTCACCATAGACGTCGTGCAGACGTAACGCTAGGCTCGAAACCACGCGTCAGGCTTGCTTTTCGGCGCGAGCTTGCTAAAATGTTGAGCTTTGCCGAATTTCTAACTGACTCTACATGGCCAATACTGCCCAAGCCCGCAAGCGCGCCCGCCAATCGGTGGAGCGCAACAAGCACAATTCCAGCCTGCGTTCCATGCTGCGCACCGCTATCAAGCGCGTTCGCCAGGCCGTGGAAGCCGGCGACAAGACGGCTGCTGCCGCTGTGCTGCAAAAGGCGACCAGCGTGATTGACCGCGTCGCCGACAAGAACATCATCCACAAGAACAAGGCTGCTCGCCACAAGAGCCGTCTGGCTGCCGCCGTCAAGGCGCTGGCCTGATACGCCTGTTCTGATCGGATAGCCGCCCCTTCGTTGGGGTGGTGCCGGCCTACGCGCAAGATCCGCAGCGCCGCCGGTCTCCATCGGCAAAAAGAAAAGGACGCCAGCAAGGCGTCCTTTTTTGTTCCAGCCACGCCGCCCTATCGAAACGCGTCCCGCAACGCGAAGGTCGCCTGCTTGAACACGCCCAGGTCGGTACCGACGGCCACGAAGTGCATCCCCATGTCCAGATACCGTTTCGCGTCCGCCGGGACCGGGGCGAGTATGCCGACGGCCTTGCCGTGGGCGCTGGCGCGTTCGTACAGATGGCGAATGGCGGCCTGGACTTCGGGATGCGATGGATTGCCGATATGCCCCAACGCCGCCGCCAGATCCGAAGGGCCGATGAAAATCCCATCCACACCTTCGACGGCGGCAATATCGTCGACCGCTTCGATGCCCGGGCGGCTTTCTATCTGCAGCAGCACGCAGATATTCTCGTTGATCGATTGCAGATAGTCCGGCACCGTGCCGAATCGGTTGCTGCGTTGCAGGCCGGCTACGCCGCGCATGCCGGCCGGCGGGTAGCGAGTAGCGGCCACCGCGCGGCGCGCCTCGTCCGCGGATTCGATGAAGGGAATCAGCAGGTTGTAGAAGCCTATGTCCAGCAGCCGCTTGATCTCCACGGGATCGTTGATCGTCGGCCGCCCCACGGGCGCCGATTCGCTGCCCTGCAAGGCTTGCAACTGCTGCAGGAACATGGGCACGTCATTGGGCGAATGCTCGCCGTCCAGCAGCAGCCAATCATAGCCGGCCAGCCCGGCCAGTTCGGCGGTGATGTGGCTGGCCATGCTCATCCAGAAACCGATGACGGTCTCGCGGGCAAGGATGCGCTGGCGAAAGCGATTGGGTATGGGTGAGGTCATCCTGGTCTTCCTGATAGTGCCGGCCGCGCGAGCGCTACGCCGTGGATACCGGCGCGCGCCGCCGGCGGAGAGGGTCTTCCTTCATCAGCCTTGTACCGACGGCTCCAGCACGTAGCCGACGCCGCACCGCTGGCAGATGTCGCGCAGCCGCGTGTCCAGGGCCGGTGGGATCGGTATGCCGTGCGCTTCGCGATGGATACGTGCCTGCGCTTCCGGTTCGCCGGCCACCAGCACCGGCACGTCGGGCCGAGCCCGCGGCGTGTCATGCATCGCGTCGATCATGTCATCCAGGTCCGCCTCGAAGGATCCGGCATCGCGGAACGCATCCGGATTCAAGGCCAGGAAAAAATGCCCGATGTTGTCCGGATCGCGCGGGCCGCGGCGCCTGGCATGCAGCGCCGCGAAGCCGCTGCCGCTCAGCGTCGAGCCCAGGATCTGCGCCATCATCGCCAGGCCATATCCCTTGTGGCTGCTCATGGCCGGCGTGCCGCCCAACGGCGTGAGCCCGCCTTCCGGGTGCGTGAAAATATAGGCCATGGCCTGCGCCGCATCCGTGACCGGCTCGCCGCGCCCGTCGATCGCCCAGCCTGGCGGCAGCGCCTTGCCATTGAAGTCGTACACCTTGACCTTGTTGGCGGCCACCGTGGTCGTCGCCATATCGAGCACGAAGGGCTCGTTCTGCGCCGCCGGCGCGGCGAAGGCGATGGGGTTGGTGCCCAACATGGGCATGGCGCCGCCGGTCGGCACCATGATGATGCCGTTGGCGCTGCTGGTCACCAGTCCCACGACGCCACGCCGCACGGCGATGCGGGCGTAGACGCCGGCCGCGCCGAAGTGGTGGGAGTTGCGCACGGCCACCGCGCCCACGCCATGGCTCAACGCCTTGTCGACCGCCAGGTGCATGGCCTGCGCGGCCACGGGATAACCCAGTCCGCCCATGCCATCCAGCAAGGCGGACGCCACGCCATCGCGCACAAGCCTTGGACGCGCGTCGATCGCCAGCGTGCCCGCTCGCACTTTGTCCTCATAACTGGGCAGCATGGAAATACCGTGCGAATCGATACCCAGAACATCGGTTTCGGCCATCAGCGCCGCGGCGGTATCCGCCAGGTCGGGCTGCATGCCCCAGGCTGTCAGCACCAGCACGATCTGCTCGCGTACCGATCGCGGCGAGGCACGGAAGCCTGCCGTTTGTTCGCTTGCCACTCCTTGTCTCCTCTCTTATGGTGCAGCGTTCGCAAGGACCGCCGCCGATTCCGCTGGCCGCTGGCCGCGGGCCCCGGGCCCCGGGCCTTCAATCGCGTTCGCGATCCACCAGGCGATGGCGCGCCTGTCCCAGGTGAAACTGCATGGCGGTGCGCGCGCGCTCGCCGTCCTGCTCGCGTATGGCGGCGAGGATGCTCGCGTGTTCGTCCATCACGCGCTCCGCGCGCTGCCGTGAACCGGTGCGCGTCAGGTTCAGCGACAAGCGCATGAAGCCCTGGATGGATTCATGGATCGTTTCCAGCACGCCAGGGAAGAAATCGTTGCCGCTGGCTTCGGCGATGCTGGCATGGAAGGCCAGGTCGAGCTGCGCGGACACCTGGCCTTGTGCCAAGCCGTCGGCGAAAGCCTTGTGTGCCTCGACGATCCTCTTCAACTGTTCGTCGGTGCGGCGCAGCGCCGCCAGGCGCGCGGCGTCGCCTTCCAGCGCGACCCGTACCTCCTGCGCGCGCAGGTAAGCGCCGACGTTCTGTACGTCGCCAAAGGTCTTGAGGCGCGGCGCGGGCTGATGGATGACGAAGGTGCCCAGGCCCTGATACGCGCTGACCAGTCCGTCGGCCCGCAACCTGAGCAGCGCTTCGCGCACGACCGGGCGCGACACGCCGAACTGTTCGCAGATTTCATGCTCGGACGGCAGCTTGTCGCCAACATTGAGATCGCCCGATGCGATGCGATCGAATATCTGTCCGTACAGCTGGTCGCCCAGGCGCACGCGTTGGCCGCGATCCAGCATACGCGCGCTATCGATACCCACGACGACATCGACCTGACGAGCGCCGTCCGCATCGTGCGGACGTTGTTTGATGGACACGTCGCTCTCCTTTTGATCCAGAACCCATCGTACGCCATCGCCCGTGCCGGCGGCCGTGGAATCCTCGGCCGATCGATCAGGCCGCGAGCGCATCGCGATCGCGGGCCAGCAAGGCGCGCGCGACAGGCGCCACGCGTTCGCGCTCGGCCGGGGTCAGGCCGGTCAGCAAGGGCAACATCGGGCCCATATCGGCAACGCCCGCGAGCGTGACCGCATCGTGCAGGACACGGATGGGGCTGATGGCATCGCGGCAATCCTCCAGCGGCATATAGGCGGCCCGCACCCGTTCGGCTTCCGGCAAGCGGCCCTGCTGCAGCAGCCGCAGCAGTTGCATGGAGCCGCGTGGGGCGATGCACACCGAACCCGACGTGAAGCTTTGCAGTCCGAAGTCACGGCAGTGAACGATGGCCGGCCGCTCGCCAATGCCGCTGACCACGAGTCTTCGATCGACCGCCTTCAGCAAGGCGGACAGATAGGGATCCTGCAGCGGGTCCTGCCGCACCACCGCGTACTTGACGGCCGCGATGCGGCCTTCTTCGACCAGGCGTCCCAGCGTCGACGGCGCAATGTAGTCGGACGCCTTGATATACACCACCACCGGGCGCGATATGGTGTCGCTGAAGCGGCGCACACCATCTGCCAGGCCCGCGTCCGTATAGGGAAAGGACATGGGCAGCAGCATAGCCGTCGGAAAGTCGCGCGCCTTCAGGATGGCGGCCTGGTCCATCAACTTGCCATAGTCGGGGCCCGCCGAAGGCAGGATCCAGGTGTCCGGGCCAGCCTGTTCCGCCAGGAAATCCAGGATGCGCGCGTACTCGCTGACCGCCACGTTATAGAAGTTCGCATTACCGCCGTACATGATGCTGCGTACGCCGCCGTCTTCCAGATGCCGCAGCAGGGCCTTGTTCGCATGCGCATTCAGGCTGAGATCGGCGTCGCGGGCAAGCGGGGGTACCGCGATCACCGAACGACGCAGGTCGTCCACCGTTACTGGCGTGGTCTTCATGGTGCTACTCCTCTGGCGTAGAAATAGGCGGGTACGGCAACGCAATGGCGCCCGGGCCTCCGCTGTGCGGGCAGTATACTTGGTTGACATATAGCGGTCCAATACATATAGTTGTTTTACAAGCAGGTAGTCGGACAACTGACAAAAGTGAAGCCGCGGCTCGCTGCGGACATCGACGACTTCACCATAAACCGGAGACAACCCATGACCTCGCCCTTGCGCGCCATCGCGGCGGCCGCCGCCCTTGCGCTTGCCGCTGCCCTTCCCGCCGCCGCCAAGTATCCCGACAAACCGGTCACCGTCATCGTCCCCTTCGTCCCAGGCGGATCCTCGGACATCACGGCGCGCGCCGTCCTGCCGGGCATGAACAAGCTGCTCGGCCAGACCTTCCTGGTCGAAAACAAGCCCGGCGCCAATGGCTCGATCGGCGCCCAGGCGCTGGCGCGCGCAACGCCGGACGGCTACACGATGATGGTCGGTTCCATCGGCACCTTCGCGATCAACCAGGCGCTGTACAAAGACTTGTCGTACAACCCAAGCAAGGACTTCAAATTCCTGACGATGGCGGTGCGCAATCCCAACGTGCTGGTGGCATCGCCCAACTTTCCCGCCGCGAGCGTGGCCGAGCTGATCGCTTACGCCAGGAAGAATCCGGGCGCGGTGTCCTACGCGTCGTCCGGCACCGGCTCGTCGGATCACCTGTCGGCGGTGCTGTTCCGCCAGAAAACCGATACTTCGGGGGTCGACGTCCCTTACCGAGGCGGCGGCGCGGCCATCAGCGACCTGATGGGCAATCAGGTGAATGTCTCGTTCCAGAACCTGGGCGCCGTGCTCAATCACATCAAGGCCGGCAAGCTCAAGGCCCTGGCGACGACAGGCGACCAGCGTATCCCGGACCTGCCCGACGTCCCGACGATGGCGCAGGCAGGCGTGAAGGACATGATCGTGTACTCCTGGCAGGGTTTCGCGGTGCCCGCCGCGACGCCGGCCGACATCGTGAGCCAGTTGTCCGACAGCCTGCGCAAAACGCTGCGGGATCCCGGGGTGGAAAAAACACTGCATGGCCTGGGCTTCGAAGTCGTCGCCGACAGCCCCGAGGCCTTCACGAAATTCCAGCAGGCCGAGGTCAAGCGCTGGCAGGACGTGATCGCCAAGAGCAATATCAAGTTGGAGTAAATTAGCCGCTCCCGCTTCCAGGCGCCCGGCGACTAGCGGACCGGGCGTCCCCATCGGACGTACTCAATGACCACCAAGCATCGCATCATCCAGGTCGGCTCGTATGCCGGCTCTCCCACCGCGAACGCACGGCTCGCGCAGGATTACGACGTCGTCGAGCTGTGGAAGTATCCGGACAGGAAGGCCGCCCTGGCCGAACACGGCAAGGGTGTGGATGTGCTGGTCACCTCCGCCAATTTCGGCTGCACGGCGGAGATGATCGACGCCCTGCCGGACCTGAAGGCGATATGCAGCTGGGGGGTCGGCTACGAAACGATAGACATCCAGGCCGCGCAACGCCGCGGCGTGCAGGTCAGCAATACGCCTGACGTACTGACCGACTGCGTTGCCGATCTGGCCTGGGGCCTGATGATCGCCTCCGCCCGCCGCATCGCCTACGGCGATCGCTTCGTACGCACCGGGGGATGGGGCCAGGTACATGGAAGCATTCCGCTGGGCAGCCGGGTCAGCGGCAAAAAACTGGGCATCGTCGGCCTGGGCCGCATCGGCCAGGCCATCGCCAGGCGCGGTGCCGGCTTCGACATGGACGTGCGGTATCACAGCCGCAACAAACGCGACGACGTCCCCTACGCGTACGAAGCCTCGCTGGTGGAGCTGGCGCGATGGGCCGATTTCCTGGTCGTGGCCACGGTGGGCGGCCCCGGCACGCGCCACCTGATTTCGCGGGAAGTCCTGGAAGCGCTGGGTCCGCAAGGCACCATCATCAATATCGCGCGGGGCCCGGTCATCGATGAAACCGCGCTGGTCGAAGCGCTTCAATCCGGCAAGCTCGGCAGCGCGGCGCTCGACGTGTTCGAGCATGAGCCCAAGGTCCCGGATGCGCTGAAGGCAAACGACAACGTGGTGCTGCTACCTCATATCGGCAGTGCGACGTACGAGACGCGCCGGGAGATGGAGAACCTGATGATCGAGAATCTGCAGGCTTACCTGCGGACCGGCAAGGTGATCACGCCCGTGACGGAATAAGCATCGGGACGGCGGAATCCCCATCACGACGGATGGGCGATTTCGCGTTCCTCGGTTTTCAGCCGGTTGTCCTTGGCAAAGTCCATGACGAACTTCCAGGCCAGGGGTTCGAGATCGCGCAGGCGTTCGTCCACGACGACGCTGCTGTGGCCATCGATGATGACGGGCAACACGTAGGGCGAATAATAAAGCGGGCTGGCGGGCGCACTGCCCGGGGGCCGGAATTGCGCCATGACGCCGGCCAGCCGCTCGGCCCAATCACTGGGTCGAAAGCGCTGGCCTTCTTCCGTAACACCGAGGATAACGATTTGTCGCACGCGGAATACCGTTGGTTCTGCTGTCGGCGACGGGCGCGGCGCGCCGTCAGGTGACCAGCCGCGACACCCGGGTCGCGATGCCGATTGTATATGATTGATGCTTGGCAGCATTGTATTCGGCCAATCGCCTCGCGGTCGAACAGCTGGCATTCTTGCGGTTTTCCCGCGCTTTTCCACGCATCTCCGCCGTGACCGTCGTTTTTTAAAAAAGAACGGGCATAATGAGGCGCCCCGCCGCCAGTGGGCGGGACCAACGATGTGCAGACCGACCATGACAACAGCAAGCACCCAGAACGGCCCCCTGCGCCACTTCCTGCAGTTCCGTGATTTTTCCGCCGCTGAAATCGACTACGTGCTGGATCGCGCTCGCCTGATCAAGGACAAGTTCAAGCGCTACGAACCGCACATGACGCTGCACGATCGCACGCTCGCCATGGTGTTCGAAAAGGCCAGCACGCGCACGCGCGTGTCCTTCGAGGCCGGCATGTACCAACTGGGCGGATCGGTCATCAACCTGACGTCCAACGATTCCCAGCTCGGGCGCGCGGAACCGATCGAGGACACCGCGCGCGTCATTTCGCGCATGGTCGACATCGTCATGATCCGCACCTTCGAGCAGACCCGCATCGAACGGTTCGCCTCGCATTCCCGCGTACCGGTCATCAATGGCCTGACCAACGAATATCATCCCTGCCAGATCCTGGCCGACATCTTCACCTATGTGGAACACCGCGGCCCCATCCGCGGCAAGACCGTGGCCTGGGTGGGCGATGCCAACAATATGTCGTACACGTGGCTGCAGGCCGCGGAAATGCTGGGCTTCACGCTGCATGTGTCGACGCCTTCGGGATACGAACTCGACCCCGTGCGCATCGGCACCCCGCCGGCGACGGTGCTGCGGCAGTTCAAGGACCCCATGGAAGCCTGCCGCGGCGCTCACCTGGTCACGACCGATGTCTGGACCAGCATGGGCTATGAGGCTGAAAACGAACAGCGCCGCGCGGCCTTCGCCGACTGGTGCGTGGACGCCGACATGATGGCCGTGGCCGCGTCCGATGCGGTCTTCATGCACTGCCTGCCGGCGCACCGGGGCGAGGAAGTCACCGGCGACGTCATCGACGGCCCGCAAAGCGTGGTCTGGGACGAGGCGGAAAACCGACTGCACGTGCAGAAGGCCCTGATGGAATTCCTGCTGCTGGGCCGCCTGTCCTGATGCGGCGGCCCAGGCTGCCCGCCCAGCCGGCCTAGCTTGCGATCGCCCTGAACATGGTTCGCTTGGTATTGCGAAACGAGGGCCGCACGCGGTCGCTCCACGCGCTGGCCCGGACCGCCAGCCAAGGCGGACTTCCGAAGGTTTCACGCGTTTCCAGGTCATAGCAGGCGTGGTAGCGGGGCGAGCCCTCGTCGCACGCGAAGCGCTCCGCGCGCACCGTGCCGGGGACGCCGGCCAGGCCGGGCAGGTGCTCCTTGTCGTACCAATCGTTCAGATCCTGGTCCGCCTCGGGCAGCACGTCGGTCTCCACGATGTAGTGCCACGGCGCGGCCTTGCCCGCCGACGCGCCCGGGATATCCGACACCCTGCGCAGCCACTGAGCCGCGGCGTCCGGAAATGCACGCCGCGCGCGGGCCAGCAACGCCGCGCCAGGCCCGCGTCCCTGCGCGGACAAACGGCAGTACACGTAGGTTTCTTCGGTATCCACGCCTGCGTAGCCCTGCACGGCGAGCGGCCCATCGGCGGCACCCGCCCCCAGTTCGCCCGCCAGCGCGGCCAGTTGCGCGCCGGTCAGGCGGC
The DNA here is from genome assembly GCF_002119685.1 of Bordetella genomosp. 8. NCBI lineage: Bacteria > Pseudomonadati > Pseudomonadota > Betaproteobacteria > Burkholderiales > Alcaligenaceae > Bordetella > Bordetella genomosp. 8. The sequence continues at coordinate 3,854,568 of NZ_CP021108.1, forward strand.
GGCCGGCCAGCTTCAGCAGCAACACATCGGTCGATGTCCCCGGAATCGCCGTCGATCCGTCCGGTGCGCCCTGCGATAGATGTTCCATGCCTTCCTCGCGGAAAAAGTGCCATGTTGGCGCAAGACCGGCCTGACGGCAACGCCCGTCTCGCCGGCGCCAAAAGCGGTAAAATCACGGGTTTTCTCCACCCAGGCGACACCGTAATGGCAACCATCCTTCAGCACATCCCCGTCGGCCAGAAGGTCGGCATCGCGTTTTCAGGCGGGCTGGACACCAGCGCCGCGCTTCACTGGATGCGCGAAAAAGGCGCGGTGCCCTTTGCCTATACCGCCAACCTGGGCCAGCCGGACGAACCCGACTACGACGAAATCCCGCGCCGGGCCATGCAGTACGGCGCCGAAAAGGCCCGCCTGGTGGATTGCCGCAGCCAGCTCGTGGCCGAAGGCATCGCCGCGCTGCAAAGCGGCGCCTTCCACATTTCCACCGCCGGCATCACGTATTTCAATACGACCCCGATCGGCCGCGCCGTCACGGGCACCATGCTGGTGGCCGCGATGAAGGAAGACAACGTCAATATCTGGGGCGACGGCAGCACGTTCAAGGGCAACGACATCGAGCGCTTCTATCGCTACGGCCTGCTCACCAATCCCGAACTCAAGATCTACAAGCCCTGGCTGGACCAGGCCTTCATCGATGAGCTGGGCGGCCGCGCCGAGATGTCGGAGTACATGCGCCAGTCCGGCTTCGAATACCGCATGTCGGCGGAAAAGGCGTATTCCACCGACTCGAACATGCTGGGCGCCACGCACGAAGCCAAGGACCTGGAACACCTGAATTCGGGCATCCGCATCGTGCAGCCCATCATGGGTGTCGCCTTCTGGCGCGACGACGTCGACGTCAAGCGCGAGGAAGTCAGCGTGCGTTTCGTCGAAGGCCGCCCGGTGGCGCTGAACGGCGTGGAGTACAACGACCCGGTTGCGCTGATGCTGGAAGCCAACCGCATCGGCGGGCGCCATGGCCTGGGCATGAGCGACCAGATCGAGAACCGCATCATCGAAGCCAAGAGCCGCGGCATCTACGAAGCCCCGGGCATGGCCTTGCTGTTCATCGCCTACGAGCGCCTGGTCACCGGCATCCACAACGAAGACACCATCGAGCAGTATCGCGAAAATGGCCGCAAGCTCGGCCGCCTGCTGTACCAGGGCCGCTGGTTCGACCCGCAGGCCATCATGCTGCGCGAAACGGCCCAGCGCTGGGTGGCTCGCGCCGTCACCGGCGAAGTCACGATCGAGCTGCGCCGTGGGAACGACTACTCCATCGTCAATACCGAATCGGAAAACCTGACCTACAAGCCCGAGCGCCTGACCATGGAAAAAGGCGAATCCGTGTTCTCGCCGCAGGATCGCATCGGCCAGCTGACCATGCGCAACCTGGATATCGTCGATACGCGCGACAAGCTGTTTACCTACGTCAAGGCCGGCCTGCTGGCTCCGTCCCCGGGCGCCGCACTGCCGCAGCTGAAAGACGAAAAAAAATAAGCCCACCTCCGAAGCGCTGCGCGCTTCCCCCTCAAGGGGGCGACACCGGCGGACCGGCGAAGGGCTGGCCGCCCGCCCGGATCCGCGGGTGTCCCGATCCGAGGACACCCGTATCCTCGACGCTAGAGTTCTACCTGCATGCCCATTTCCACCACGCGGTTCGGCGGAATCTTGAAGAACTTGGTGCTGCGGGTGGAGTTGCGCGCCATGAAGGCGAACACCGCGCGGCGCCAGCCACGCATGGCCGGCCGCTTGGCGGCCACCACGGTCTGCCGCGAAAGATAATAGGACGTGCGCATCGGCTCCAGGTCGACTTCCGGATACGCCTCGGCCACTTCCCGCAACGCGTCCGGAACGTCGGGCTCTTCCTTGAAGCCGTAGGTCAACACTGCCTGCCAGCTGGAAGCGCTGAGCTTGGTCAGCGAGAACCGTTCTTCCGGCGACACATAAGGCACGTCCGCACTGCGTATCGTCAGGAACACGACATGGTCGTGCAGCACCTTGTTGTGCTTCAGGTTGTGCAGCAGCGCGGGAGGCACATTGCCCGGATTCATCGTCATGAATATGGCGGTGCCATGCACACGCGCGGGCGGGAACTGCTCCAGCTGCTCCATGAATTCGCCGAGCGGCTGCCGGTCGCGCTTTTGCTGCTGGCTGAGCAGATAACGGCCGCGCCGCCACGTCATCATCAGCATAAACACGACGATACCGACCAGCAGCGGCAGCCAGCCGCCTTCGTGCACTTTCAGCGCATTGGCCGAAAACAGCAGCAGGTCGAACACCAGAAGGAAACCCAGTATGGCCCACCACATCGCGCGGCGCGGTCCGCTGACGGCGGCGCGCGACATCAGCGACAGCAGCAACACGGACGTGGTCAGCATGGTGCCCGTCACGGCGAAGCCATATGCCGCCGCCAGGTTGTCGGAGCTGCGGAACACCACCACCAGCACCAGCACCGCGACCAGCAGCAGCGCGTTGACCTGCGGCAGGTAGATCTGGCCTTTTTCGATCGCGGAGGTGTGCAGGATTTCCATGCGCGGCCAGTAGCCCAGCTGGACGGCCTGGCGCGTCATCGAATAGGCGCCGGAAATGACTGCCTGCGATGCGATGATCGTGGCCACGGTCGCCAGGCACACCAGTGGCACGACACCCCACTCCGGCGCGAGCAGGAAGAAAGGATTGGCGATCGCCTTGGGATCGCGCAGCAGCAGCGCGCCCTGGCCGAAATAGCACAGCGTCAGTGCGGGCGCGACCATCCAGAACCAGGCGCGGCGGATGGCGCCGCGGCCGAAATGCCCCATATCGGCATACAGCGCTTCCGCGCCGGTCAAGGCCAGCACCACCGATCCCAGCAGCACGAAACTGGCGCGCGGCGATTCGATCACGAAGTTCAGGCCCCACATCGGGTTCAAGGCGTGCAGGATGGCCGGCGTCTGGATGATCTGCCATGCCCCCAGCACCGCCAGCGTGGCGAACCACAATCCCATGATGGGGCCGAACAATTTACCCATCACGCCCGTGCCGTGCGACTGGACCATGAACAGGCCGATCAGCACGACCAGCGACAAGGGCACCACCCAATGTTCGAAGCGGTGCGAGACGACGCTGATGCCTTCCAGCGCGGACAGCACCGAAATCGCCGGTGTGATCATGCTGTCGCCGTAGAACAAGGCCGCGCCGAAAATCGCCAGGGCGATCAATAGCACCCTCACCTTCCCCTGCCTGCCGCGTATGGCCAGCTCCAGCAGGGCCAGCGTGCCGCCTTCGCCCCGGTTGTCGGCCCGCAACACCAACGTGACGTACTTGAACGACACCACCAGCATCAGCATCCAGAACAGGATGGAGAGCACGCCCAGCACGTGGGCGGGCTGCAGGTCGCCATACCCCACCAGGCACTGGCGTAGGGTATAGAGCGGGCTGGTGCCGATATCGCCGTAGACGACCCCCAGCGCCCCTATCATCAAGGCGGCCTTGGAGGAAGGCACGGTGTGCGGCGCCGCCAGGTTGGGCGCGCTTGCGGTTCCGGTCGTCATACGTGAATGTCGTGTCGGGTCAATTGAGCGCCTTTGCGAGGACCGGGAAACACCACGGTCAGGCGCGTGCCCGGAAATTCGGGGCGGCTGGAAAGCTTCCACCACGCGCCGTGCGCGTGTGCGATTTCGCGGACGATGGCCAGGCCCAGGCCGGAACCGCCCGCGGTCGCGGCGGGCGATCGGTAGAACGCTTCGAACACCCGGTCCTGGTCCTCGACCGGGATGCCCGGCCCGTCGTCCATGACGGTCAGGCTGGGCGGGTTGCTGCCCACAGTCAGCGTGATTCGCCCGCCGGGCGGGCCGTAACGCAGGGCATTGTCGATGAGATTGCCCAGCAGTTCATCCAGCAGCAGCGGATCGGCGTCGACCCAGACCGGCACCTCCGGCGCATTCAGGTCCAGTTCAAATTGGGCGGCGCGTACCCGCGGTATCCATTCCGCCCCGCTGGCGCGCACCCATTCGCACAGGTCGATCCGCACGAAGCTGTCCTGCGGACGGGCATTGGGATCGGCACGGGCCAGTACCAGCAACTGTTGTCCCAGGCGGATCATGCGATCGCTGACGGCCTTGATACGTTCGGCGCGGGCGCGCACGTCGTCCGGCAACGGCCGGGCGAGCATCAATTCCGATTCCAGGCGCAGCCCGCTCAAGGGCGTGCGCAGCTGATGCGCGGCGTGGCCGATGAAGCGGCGCTGCGCCGCCAGGGACGAATCCAGGCGCGCGAGCAGATCGTTGGTATGCAGTACCAAGGGCTCCATTTCGGCCGGGACGCCGGCGACCTCCAGCGGCTGCATATCGTCGATCGAGCGCTGCCGGATCTCTTCCGACAGCAGGTTGACGGACCGCAGCCCGGACCGCACACCATGGACGACCACCCAGGCAAACAGCGACATCAGGATGATCTGGCCGACGACCATCAGCAGGAAGAAATCTTCCAGCTCCCAGAGGGTCATGTCGATCTTGTGCGTCATGACCCATGTCAGGGCCAGGTCCAGCAAGACGAGCAGCAGGATGGCGGGCAGCAGCCGCACGACCAAGTAACGCGCGAGCGATCCCCGGGGAAGAAGCAGACCAGACTGGAACGAGCGCTGGATTTGCGGGCTGCTACGGGTACGGTCGGACGGGATATCCACGGTCATGTTCGTAGGCAAACCCGGCCGGAAGACCCCGCCCGGGCTTCTTGGTCACCGCGCGGAAGCCGGCTTTCAGGCCGCTTCCACATCCAGCAGGTAGCCGAAGCCGCGCACGGTTTGAATACTGGCGCCCGTGCCTTCCAGCCGCTTGCGCAGGCGGTACACGTAGACTTCCACCGCGTTTTCGCTGAAATCGGCGTCCCAGGCGGACAAGGAATTGACGATCTGCCGCTTGGTGACGACGCGACCGACACGCGCCATCAGCATTTCCAGGACGGAAAGTTCACGCACGGAAAGCGACAGGCGTTCGCCGTGGACGCGGACTTCGCGCCCGACGGTATCGAAAACCAGGGGGCCGACTTCGATCAGCGGCTGCGCCTGCCCGCTGCGCCGTCGGAAGAAGGCTCGCACCCGGGCGGCCAGTTCGGGCAGTTCGAAGGGCTTGGTGACGTAGTCGTCCGCCCCCGCGTCCAGCCCGGCCACGCGGTCTTCCAGACCGTCACGCGCCGTGAGTATAAGCACCGGTACCTGGTTGCCGTCCGCCCGCAGTTGGCGCAGGACGTCCAGGCCACTCATGCCGGGAAGGTTGAGATCGAGCAGAAGCAGATCGTAAGGTTGGCCCGCCAGGGCGCCCAGAACCTTGTCGCCGTCGGTGAGCCAATCGACCGCATACCCCTGGTCGGCCAGAAACTCCTGCAGCGCATGGCCCAGGGTTGTGTCGTCTTCGATTACGAGTACTCGCATGGCGCGATTCTAGCGCGATCCGACCCGCAACGCGTCAAGGTTCCGGGCCGGCGATACGAAAAATTTCGTCAATCAACGGGCGGGCGCCGCCGCCGCGCCCTGGGCGGGGGCGCCTGCCGGCGTGGCCGGCGCGGGGGTGGTCACGAAACCGATACGGCCCAAGCCGGAACGGCGCGCCGCGCCCATGACCTTCGCCAGGGTTTCGTAGCGGGTATTCAGGTCGGCCCGGATGCGAAGCTCAGGCTGAGGCTGCCCGCCGGCAGCCGCCGCGAAGCGATTCGCCAGCTCCGCTTCCAGGACCGGCTGATCGTCCCAGAACAGCTGACCATTGGCGTCGATCGCCAGATCGATGGTCTTGGGCTCTTCCTTGACCGGTTCTGCGCTGACCTGCGGCATATTGATCCGGATCGAATGGGCCAGCAGCGGCGCGGTAATGATGAAGATCACCAGCAGCACCAGCATCACGTCGATCAGCGGCACCATGTTGATTTCCGACATCGCGTGCCCGCCGGAACCCTTGTTGTCGAATCCGCCGAAAGCCATTTACTCGCTCCCACGCACGGGATGCGCGCCGGTGCGGCGCATCGCCCGAACCTTGCCGTCCGACAGGGCCACCTGCTGACCCGTGGTCAGGAAGGCGAACAGATCGTGCGCGAAGGCGTCAAGCCGGGACAGGAAAACGCGGTTCTTGCGCACGAAAGCGTTATAGGCCAGCACCGCCGGAATCGCCACCGCCAGGCCCAGGCCGGTCATGATCAGCGCCTCGCCCACCGGGCCGGCGATACGGTTGATGGTGACCCCATCGGCCATGCCGATGCCCACCAGGGCGTGGTAGACGCCCCACACCGTGCCGAACAGGCCGACGAAAGGCGCGGTGGACCCTACCGAAGCCAGTACCGTCAGGCCGTTTTCGAGCTTGGCGGTTTCTTCGTCGATCACCTTGCGCATCGTGCGCGTCACGAACTCGCCGTTGGAACCCGCCTCGGAAAGCGTCACGGCGCCGTACTTCGCATGGTGCGCCTGCGCGTGCATGGCGTGGGAGGCCAGGTGCGAGAACGGGTCGCGCGCACCGTGCGTGGCGATTTCGTTTTCGACCTGCTCCAGCGAACTGGAGCTCCAGAACTTGTTCAGGAAATCTCGCGAACGCCTGCGGATCATGGCGCTGTTGATCGCCTTGACGACGATCAGGTACCAGGTGATCAAGGACATCAGCAGCAGGATGACGAACAGCGTCTTGCCGACGACATCGCTCTGCGCGACGAAATGCATGATGCCCATGTCGGGCGTCGGCAGCGGCGCGGCCGCCCCCTGCATGGCCGGCGCCTGCAGCGCCGTCCCGGCGGCCTGCCCGGCGCCGGGGGCAGCCGGCGCGGCGGGCGTGGCCTGCGCCAGCACCATGGCGATGTGGTGTGCGATGGACATCTCAGTTCCTTATATTGAAATCGAACGGAATACGTGCCTGGACCGTATAGGCGACGCCGTTGCGCGTGTAGGGCTTGAATCGGACGCGGCGTACGGCGTCGAGCGCGGCTTCGTCCAATCGGGGGAAACCGGAAGACGACACGACCGTCGCTCTTTCGATCACGCCCTGGGGATTGACGACCACCAGCACCGTCACCCGGCCTTCTTCCCGGCGCCGCTTCGACGCCATGGGATAGACCGCGGACGGCCCCGCTCCCAGGTACTCGATATTGGAGACGGTCTCGGGCTGATCGCGCGGCGGCCCCTGGCGCGGGGCCTGGGTCGTCGTGGCCCCATCGGGCGCGCCGGTGGGCGGCACAGGCGGTGCCGGCGGCTGCTCCACGGGCTTGGGCGGCGGCGTCTCCTTTACCGGCTGAGGCTTCGGCTTGGGCTGTGGCTTGGGCTTGGGTTTGGGCTTGGGCGCGGGCTCGACCGGCTTTTCGATAACGGGCTCGGGCTCCGGTTCGGGCTCGGCTTTTTCCGGTGGGGTCGGGTCCGGTTCGGGTTGGGGCTGGACCTGCGGCTCCGGCGGCGTGGGTGGCTGGACCTCGGGCTTGGGCGGTTCGGGGGTCTCGGGCGCCTTCGCAACCTGCGGGATAGGCGCTTCCACCACGCTGACCATGATGGGCTGGCTTTCCGGCGGAAGCGGCACCACTTCCTGGGTCGACAGCATGGCTCCCGCGACCACGGCATGCACGGCCACCACGACGATTCCCGCTCCCAGCCTGACGCCCAGGGAAGAATTCGACGATGTGGACCAACTGCTTCGTTTGTTGCTAGGCATGAACCAGCCCGATGCCCTGTCTTGAGTTGAACCGCGAGCCGCCGACGGCATGCGCGGCTCGGAATGAGTCCGACATGCTATCTCAAATAGGAATTATTCGCAAAATCATTCGAGCCTGTGGGACCAGGCTTAGGGAGGGCCTCTGGATCGGCACGTTCCGAAGACCTGCGATAAATTGAGGCCGGCATGGTGAAGCAGACACGGGCTAGCGCGCATACCGACGCGTCGCACCCACCGGCCGGAGACAATGATGATGACCTTCACTTTCAACACGGTGCCCAGCATCCATGCGGAATACGGCGCCGCGCGGCGCCTGGGCCAGATCCTGCGCGAGCGCTTCCCGGCCGCCGCGCGCATCGCCGTGATCACCGACGCGTTCCTGCATCGCAGCGGCCTGCTGCGGCCGGCGCTGGACAGCCTGGCCGCGCATGGCTGGGAGGTGACGGTGGTGGACGACGTGGTGGCGGATCCGCCCGAACACGTGGTGCTGGCCAGCGCACGACGCGTACGCGACAGTAGTGCCCAGGTCGTGCTGGGATTGGGCGGTGGCTCGTCGATGGATGTGGCCAAGCTGATCGCGGTGCTGAACGGCAGCGAGCAGCCGCTGCAAGCAATGTATGGCGTGGGCAACGTGCAAGGCCCCCGCCTGCCGCTGGTGCTGATGCCAACGACGGCGGGAACCGGCTCGGAAGCCACGGCCGTATCCATCGTGACCACCGGCGAAACCACGAAGAGCGGTGTGGTCTCGCCCGTGCTGTATCCGGATCTGGCGCTGCTGGATGCCGAACTGACCATCGGCCTGCCCGCCGCCATCACGGCGGCCACCGGCATAGACGCCATGGTGCACGCCATCGAGGCCTATACGTCGGCGCGCCTGAAGAACCCGCTGTCGGACATGCTGGCCGCCCAGGCGCTGCGACTGCTGAGCGAAAACCTGATCACGGCTTGCGAACAGCCGGACAATGGCGCGGCGCGTGAGGCCATGCTGCTGGGCGCCACGCTGGCCGGCCAGGCGTTCTCGAACGCGCCCGTTGCCGCCGTGCATGCGCTGGCCTACCCGCTGGGCGGCCATTTCCACGTGCCGCACGGCCATTCCAATGCGCTGGTGCTGATACCGGTGCTGCGCTTCAATGCGCAGGCCGCGACGCCGCTGTACGCGGAGCTGGCCGACATGGTGACGCCGGGTGCGGCCGTGGCATCCGGAACGCCCGCGGACATCGCGAAGGCGAAGACCGAAGCCTTTATCACGCACCTGGATGGATTGATCGACCGTACAGGCATCGAGCGCCGCCTGCGCGACGTCGGCGTCACCGCCGCCGACCTGCCTCGCCTGGCCTCCGACGCGATGCTGCAACAGCGCCTGCTGGTGAACAACCCGCGGCCGCTGCAAGAGGCGGACGCATTGGCGATCTATGAGGCGACGCTGTAGGGGGACTGGCTTGAAGTGGTGGGTGCTGAGGGGTTCGAACCCCCGACCTACGCCTTGTAAGGGCGCCGCTCTACCAGCTGAGCTAAGCACCCCGTATCGAGTGGGGCCACTCTTGATGCCATCGCGGAGCCAGCCGCGAAGCGCAAATTATAGCGATCGCCCGGCAAGGCCGCAAACGAGTCATCCGCAACAACGCACGCGGCCGCTGCCTGCCATGCGTTCAGTGATATCCGTGCCGCCGGGCGATCATGATCGAGTAATCGATCAGTTGACTGCGTCCTTCAGGGCCTTGCCGGCGCGGAACTTCGGCACCTTGGCCTTTTTGATTTTGATGCTTTCGCCGGTGCGCGGATTGCGACCGGTACGTGCTGCACGGGACGACACGGCAAACGTGCCGAAACCAACCAATGTTACGGTGCCGCCCTTCTTCAACGTCGACTTCACTGCGCCGATCAAGGCGTCGAGCGAACGGCCCGCGGCCGCCTTCGAAATATCGGCCTTGCTGGCGATGTGGTCGATGAGCTCAGTTTTGTTCATGCAGGATTACCCCTCACAGGTATGGTGCCTTGGGGACCGCGCGGCGGCCGGCAAGACATTCGAACGACTTCTTCTTGAACGGTTTGCATGACAAACCGCGACGCTTAAATTGCTACGCCGCCCATGATCCTGCCGGCGTTGACGCGGGCAAACCAGGAGCGACGTAGAGGCGTATTAGGCACCGGCGACACAAGGCTGTCAAGAAAAAATCGGCCGAAAACCCGCGTAGTTACTTGCTTTGCGTCGCGATGCTACACGTCGACCCAGCGACGCAGCAGATTGTGATAAACGCCAGTCAATTGCACCAGCGAAGGATGTTCCTTGACGTCCTGCGTCAGCCTTTGAATGGCGACATCCAGCTCAAGCAACAGCGACCGCTGCGCGTCCTCGCGCACCAGGCTCTGCAGCCAGAAGAAGGAACTGATGCGCGCGCCACGCGTCACCGCGTTGACGCGATGCAGGCTGGTGCCTGGATAAAGCACCATATGGCCCGCCGGCAGCTTGACGCTGCGCGGGCCGTAGACGTCATCGACGACCAGCTCGCCACCGTCGTAACTATCGGGCTCGGACAGGAACAGCGTCGCCGACAGATCGGTGCGCACGCGATCCGCGCTGCCCGGAATCGGCCGCACCGCATTATCGACGTGATAGCCGAAATTCTCGCCGCCTTCATAACGGTTGAACAACGGTGGGAAGATCTTGCGTGGCAAGGCGGCCGCCATGAACAGCGGGTTGCGCGCCAGCCGCTGCAGGACCAGATTGCCCATCTCCTGCGCCAGCGGATCGTTCTCCGGCAACTGGCGGTTCTGCTTGACCTGCGCCGACTGGTGGCCGGCGGTGACCTTGCCATCGACCCAACTGGCGGCTTCGAGCCGCCGCCGCATTTCCGCGGCCTCGGCACTGGTGAAGACTTCGGAGATTTGAATCAGCATTGCGGAGCTCCTGGCTCAGGTGTTCATACAGGCTCGCAGCGCCTGATCGAAATCACCCAGCAGGTCTTCTTCGTCCTCGATGCCAACCGATACGCGTATGAAGCTGTCGGCGATGCCCATCTGGGCGCGCCGCTGCGCGCCCATTTCGTAATAGATGGTGTGAGCAGCGGGCAAGGCCAGGGTCCGGGTATCGCCCAGGTGCGTCGCCAGGATGACGACCCGCAGGCGATTGAGGAATTCGAAGCAATCGATGCCGTCCACCAGCTCCACGCCCATCAAGGCACCGAAGCAGCCATCGAACAGCTCCGCCGCGCGCGCATGCTGCGGGTGCGACGGCAAGCCCGGATAGAACACCTTGGCCACGCCGGGATGAGCCTCCAGCATGCGCGCCAGCGCCAGCGCGTTGTCGCAGTGCTTGCGCATACGCAGGGCCAATGTTTCGGAACCGACCGCGATGCGATGCGCGGCGTCGGCCGCCAAGGTGCCGCCCATGTCGCGCAGCCCTTTTTTCTTGATCTGCAGCAATCCCCAGCCGGTCGGCGGGCCCTTGCGATAGGATTCGAAGATATTCGGATAGCCGGACCAGTCGAACAGGCCCGTGTCGGTGATCGTGCCGCCCAGCGCATTGCCATGGCCACCGATGTACTTCGACAGCGAATTCATGACCAGCGATGCCTGCACGTCCATGCCGCGCAGCATCCATGGCGACGTCAAGGTATTGTCGAGCAGATAGACCAGCCCGCGCTCGCGGCACAGCGTGCCGATGGCGACCAGGTCGGCGACCTGCGTGCCCGGGTTGGCGATGGTCTCGACGAACACCATGCGCGTATTGGGACGCAACGCCGCCTTCACCTGCTCGGCGTCGGTGGCGTCGACGAAGGTAATCTCCACGCCGAGCTCGACCAGCGTTCCGAACAGGCTGTTGGTATTGCCGAAGATGAATTGGCTGGACACCAGATGGTCGCCCGCGCGCAGCAACGTCGTGAAGACCGCCGCCAGCGCCGCCATGCCGGTGGCGAAACTGACGCTCGCCACGCCTTTTTCCATCTTGGTGACGCGGGACTCGAGCGCCGCCGTGGTGGGCGTGCCCTGCCGCGCATACGTATAGCCGGCCTTGCCCTGGAACACCGCCGCCAGCTCACGCGCATCGGCATAGCCGTACTCCGAAGACACATGGATAGGCTTGTGGACGGCCCCGTGCTCGACGTCATCGCGCCGATCGGAATGAAGAATGGTGGTGGTGAAGCCGGATTTATCCATGATCGCGCGCGCCGAATTCGGGGAAGACCGGGGATTTTACCCCTGGCGCTGGCGCACGGTTTCGTACAGGCAGACGGCGCTTGCCACGCTGACGTTCAAGCTTTCCACCGAGCCCAGCATCGGTATGTGCACGAGCTCGTCGCAGGTTTCGCGCGTCAGCCGACGCATGCCCTCGCCTTCCGCGCCCATCACCCAGGCCATGGGCCGGCGCGCATCCACGCCGTGCATGGGCGTGGTGGCCTGGTCGTCGGTACCGACCAGCCACACGTCACGATCCTTCAAGGCCCGCATGGAGCGCGCCAGGTTGGTGACCATGATGTACGGCACCGTATCCGCCGCGCCGCAGGCGACACGCTGCACGGTCGCGTTCAGGCCGACCGCGCGGTCGCGCGGCGCGAGGACGGCATGCACGCCGGCGGCGTCCGCCGTACGCAGGCAGGCGCCCAGATTGTGGGGGTCCGTCACGCCATCCAGCACCAGCAGGAATGCGGGCTCTTCAATGACGTCCAGCACGTCGTCGATGTCCGCGGCCAACTGGGCAGGCTCGGCCAGGGCGACGACGCCCTGGTGCCGGGTGCCGCGCGCCAGGCCTTCCAGCCGCTCCACCGGCACCGGGTGGACCTTGCAGCCAGCCTGTCCGGCCTGCTCCACCAGCGACGCCATGCGTTTATCGCGCCGCGAGGCTTCGACGTAAATTTCCTTGATCGAGGACGGCGCGTGGCGCAGGCGCGCCACCACCGCGTGGAACCCTGCCAGAACCTGGGTCGACGCCATGAAAATACCTCTCTTGTAACTACCCGCCCGGCTCGGGCGGGACCATGCTCAGCGGCGCTTGCGGGCGGCCGATTGGGTGGAAGCCTGCGCCTGCCGCGCAGCGACGCGGTCGGCTTTCTTGGCTTCCGCGCGCCGCACCTTGGCGGTCTGGCCCTTCAGGGCCTTGGGCTTGGCGCCCGCGGCCTTCTTGATGCGGCGAGGCGGTTCTTCCGGCCCGCGTTGCGCGGCCTTGCGCAGCGACTCGAAGCTGGTGCCCTTGACCAGCCGGAACTCGATACGGCGGGCTTCCAGGTCGACGCGCGCCACCTGCACCTGGACCTTGTCGGTCAGGCGGTAGCGCATGCCGGTACGTTCGCCGCGCAGCTCGTGCAGCGCGTCGTTGAACTGGAAGTACTCGCCGCCCAGTTCCGATACGTGGACCAGGCCTTCCACATGGAGCGTATCCAGCGTGACGAAGATGCCGAAGCTGGCCACGCCCGTGACCGTGCCGCTGAAGTCTTCGCCGACGCGTTCCTTGACGAACCAGCATTTCAGCCAGGCTTCCACGTCGCGCGAGGCATCGTCGGCGCGGCGCTCGCTGGACGAAAGCAACAAGCCGAGCTTTTCCCAGATGGCATGCTCGTGTTCCTTGTGGGCACGGCCGATCACCACGGGCTCGTCGTGCAGCGATGGCACGTAGCGCTGGCCCGCCAGCAAGGCCTTGATGACGCGATGGGTCAGCAGGTCCGGATAACGCCGGATGGGCGAGGTGAAATGCGTATACGCCGGATAGGCCAATCCGAAATGGCCGACGTTCTCCGGGCTGTACATGGCCTGCTGCATCGAGCGCAGGCACATGGTCTGCAGCAGCGGATAATCGGGACGCCCTCGCACGCTGTCGAGGAATTCGCCGTAGTCCTTGGCCGTCGGCGTGTCGCCGCCGCCCAGCGTCAATCCCAGCGTGCGCAGGAATTCGCGCAGCGATTGCAAGCGATCGGGCGTGGGACCTTCATGGATGCGGTACAGGCCGGGATGCTTGCTCCGTTCCATGAAATCCGCGGCGCAGGTGTTCGCCGCCAGCATGCATTCTTCGATGAGCTTGTGCGCATCGTTGCGCACGACGCCGACGATCTGCTCGATGCGGCCCAGCTCGTTGCATACGATCTTGGTTTCCACCGTATCGAAATCGATGGCGCCGCGCTTGCGCCGCGCCTGCGCCAGCAACTGGTACAACTCGTACAGGTTCTGGACCTGCGGCATGACGCCCGCCATCGCGGCCGCCGTCGGGCCGCCGGGCTGCTGCAGCGCGGACCAGATATTGGTATAGGTGGTGCGCGCATGCGAATGCATGACGGCGTTGTAGAACTGATAGGCGGTAACCGTGCCGGCCTTGGCGCCGCTGGCGGGGATGACCATGTCGCAGACCAGCACCAGCCGGTCGACCTGCGGATTCAGCGAACAGAGGCCGTTGGACAGGGTCTCCGGCAGCATGGGAATGACACGCCGGGGGAAATACACGCTGGTGCCGCGTTCGAGCGCGTCGTCGTCCAGCGCGTCGTTGGGGCGTACGTAATGGCTGACGTCGGCAATGGCCACCAGCAGGCGCCAGGCCGGCCGCTTGCGCTGCCCCGAACCGAGCTCGACGGCTTCGCAATACACCGCGTCGTCGAAATCGCGCGCGTCCTCGCCGTCGATCGTGATGAGCGGGACGTCGCGCAGATCCACGCGGTCTTTCAGATCCGTTTTGCGTACGGCATCCGGCAGGCGGGCCGCCTGCTTGCGCGCGGCTTCGGTGAATTCGACCGGCACGTCGAACTTGCGCACCGCGATTTCGATTTCCATGCCGGGATCGTCGATCTCGCCCAGGACTTCGGCGACGCGCCCCAGGGGCTGCGTGTGCCGCGTCGGCTGCTCGATGATCTCGACCGACACCACCTGGCCATGTTGCGCGCCATTGGTATCGCTCGGCGGGATCAGGATGTCGTGCTTGATGCGCTGGTCTTCCGGCACGACGATGGACAGGCCATGCTCATGCAGAAAACGACCCACCAGCTTGTTGGTGCGGCGTTCGATGACTTCGACGATGGTGCCATCGGGCTTGCCGCGATACTCGCCACTGGGCTTGACCAGCACGCGATCGCCGTGCAGCACCTTGAGCATTTCGCGCGGTGAAAGGAAGATATCCGGTCCGCCATCGTCGCGGACCAGGAAGCCGAAGCCGTCCCGGTGCCCCTGCACCCTGCCCGCCACGAAGTCCAGCTTGGTGGCCAGCAACAGCACGCCCTTGCGATTCGGCAGCAGCTGGCCGTCGCGCTCCATGGCGGCCAGGCGGCGATCGAAACCGACGGCGGTCTCAGGCCGGGTGACACCCATGCGCTCCGCGAGTTCCGCCGGCGATAAGGGCGCACCGGCGGAGCGCAAGGCGCGCAGTATGGCTTCGCGGCTAGGGACGTCGGGATCGAAATCGGGTGGCGCCTCTGGCACGACCGTGGGTCTGTTCTTGTTAGCGGCGTCGTCGCTCGATCGTTTTGCCAAAGTCGAAATTCCTGTTTATAATGCGCAGCTTCTGTGTTTCACAGATACGGTTTTTGCAAAGCGCTTCGGCTTCCAGCCTGGTACTGTGCAAAAGCGGTATTCTAACGAAAATACAGTGCCCAGGTGGCGGAATTGGTAGACGCGCATGGTTCAGGTCCATGTGCCGCAAGGTGTGGAGGTTCGAGTCCTCTCCTGGGCACCACGAATTCGCAAACCCCCGATGTGGAAACGCATCGGGGGTTTTGTTTTTCCGCCCAGGCTTTTCCCGTCGACTTGCGGCGCATGGAAAAAGTGTGCATAATCGCGCCTCTTCGTTGCCACGGTGTTTGATTGGCAGCGTATGAATCGGGCCCAGGTGGCGGAATTGGTAGACGCGCATGGTTCAGGTCCATGTGCCGCAAGGTGTGGAGGTTCGAGTCCTCTCCTGGGCACCACCCCGATCTCGAGTAGTCACGGCGGAAACGTCGTGATGATCGGATCAAGGATCGACAGCGATCGATTCGGAAAGTCAGAAAGACCAGAAGTTCGAATATTTGAGTATTCGAATGGCAGTCCGAGAACCCCGTAGACATATGTTCACGGGGTTTTTTGTTGCCTGCCGCACCCTGGCGGGTGCAAGCCTGCTCAGGCGGAAAGCGTCCTGACCATGGCCACGTGCGGAATACCTGCCTCCATGAACTCGTCGCCCTCCACCACGAAGCCCTGGCCTTCATAGAAGCCCCGTGCATGGGTCTGCGCGTTCAGCATCAGTTTGCGGTGGCCGCCTGCTCGCGCCGCCTCCACCAGGGCCTGCAACAGGCGCGCGCCCACGCCCATGCCTCGCGCACGGCGGTGCACCGCCATGCGGCCGATATGGCCATCGGGCAGCAGCCGGCCTGTACCGAGCGCCGCCCCGTCCGCGTCGTAGGCCAGCGCGTGCACGCAAACCGCGTCGTATTCGTCCATCTCTATTTCCGGCGGCACATTCTGCTCGACGACGAATACCGCGTGGCGCACCGCGCCGGCATCGTCCCGCAGACGCGTCCAATCGCCGACGACGACGGTGATCGATGGCTGGCTCATACTGCTTTCCTTCCTGCAAACAAAACCCTGATTTTCGCCAGCGCCGGGCGTCGAGGCAAATCGCACGACGGTGCCAGACCGCCCGGTGGCTTTAGAATGGGCTCCTTTTTTCACCGATATTCCACATGCATGCCGTTGCCACCGCCGCCCTGCCGGTATTCGCCTTGATCCTGGTGGGCTGGCTGGCCGCGCGCAGGGGCCTGATGGGCCCGTCGGCAAGCGACGTCCTGAACCGTTTCGTCGTTTATCTGTCGTTGCCGGCACTGCTTTTCCGCGCCATGTCGCAAGTGACGTGGGACCAGGTGGCGCATGCGGGCTATGCGCTGTCCGTCATCGGCGGCATCGCCGCGGCTTTCGCCATCGCCCTGATCGCGCATCGCGGCAAGGGCACGCCATTGACCGACGTCAGCATCGAGGCCCTGAGCAACTCCTACGCGAACGTCGGTTTCATGGGCATCCCGCTATGCCTCGTGGTGTTCGGCCAGCAAGGCCTGGCGCCCGTCATCGTGGCGACGTTGATGACCGCCTGCGTACTGTTCGGCGTGTCCATCGCGCTGATCGAAGCGGACCAGCGGCAGGGCCAGCATATGGGCAAGACCTTTGCCAAGGTGGGCGGCGCGCTGATACGCAACCCCTTGGTGGCGTCGCCCCTGCTGGGCTTCGCCTGGTCGGTCACGGGCGTCCCGCTGCCCGAATCAGTCGACCGGTTCCTGGTCCTGCTGGGCAATGCGGCGAGCCCTTGCGCGCTGATTGCCATCGGCCTGTTCCTGGCGCAGGCTGAAGCCGGCGCGGACGGCGCCACCGTCGCGCGCGTCGTTACCGCCAAGCTGCTGGTGCAGCCGGCCGTGACAGCCCTGCTGGCCTTCGGCGTGTTTTCCATGCCGCCGGTATGGGCCTGGACGGCCGTGCTGATGGCCGCCCTGCCCATAGGCACCGGTCCGTTCATCCTGGCTCGACTGTATGGGCGCGATGCCCGCCTGGCGTCCCGAACCATATTGCTGTCGACGCTGGTGTCGGTCGTGACGATTTCGGCGCTGGTCGCATGGATAGAAGCCCACGGCGTGCGTTAGCGCCGCGGCGCTGTCCCGCCAGCATTCGCACACACGCGATACGGCCCGCCTCTTACTCCACCGCTTTCTTTCACATACTGCCCGCCACCCCGCCATGATCGCAGCCTGCATCTTCATATTGACCCTAGCCCTGGTCATCATCCAGCCGCGCGGCCTGGGCGTGGGCTGGAGCGCCGCGGGCGGCGCGGTCCTGGCGCTGGCCCTGGGGGTGGTGCATATCGGCGACGTGGCCGAGGTCTGGCACATCGTCTGGAATGCGACGGCCACCTTCATCGCCATCATCGTCACCAGCCTGATCCTGGACGAGGCGGGCTTCTTCAAATGGTGCGCCTTGCACGTGGCCAAATGGGGCCGCGGCCATGGCCGGCGGCTGTTCGTCCTGATCGTGCTGCTGGGCGCGATGGTCACCGCCCTCTTCGCCAATGACGGGGCCGCCTTGATCCTGACGCCCATCGTCATGGAAGTCCTGCTGGCCCTGGGTTTCGGCGCGGGTGCATCGCTGGCTTTCGTGATGGCGGCCGGTTTCATCGCCGACACGGGCAGCCTGCCGCTGATCGTGTCCAACCTGGTGAACATCGTCTCGGCGGACTTCTTCGACATCGGCTTCGCGCGATATGCATCGGTCATGGTGCCGGTCAACTTCGCGGCGGTGGCGGCCTCGCTCGCCATGCTGGGCCTGGTGTACAGGCGGGCCATCCCCCTCCGTTACGACGACGGCCAGCTTCCCGAACCGCGCAGCGCGATACGCGATCCGGCCACCTTCCGCGCCGGATGGATCGTGCTGGCCCTGTTGCTGGCCGGTTTTTTCATACTGGAGCCCATGGGAATACCGGTGAGCGCCATCGCCGCCTGCGGCGCCCTGGGGCTGCTGCTCGTCGCCGGGCGCACCCATATCGTCGGCACCCGGCGCATCATGCGCCATGCCCCCTGGCACATCGTCGTGTTCTCGCTCGGCATGTACCTGGTCGTCTATGGGCTGCGCAATGCGGGCCTGACGGCGTACCTGACCAGTTTCCTGTCGTGGTGCGCGCAGGGCGGCGTCTGGGGCGGCGCATTCGGCGCCGGGGTCGCCGCCGCCACGCTGTCTTCGGTCATGAACAACCTGCCCGCGGTCCTGGTGGGCGCCCTGTCCATCGCCGACGCGTCGGCGGCGGGCGCCGTGCGCGAAGCCATGATCTACGCGAACGTCATCGGCAGCGACCTCGGGCCCAAGATCACCCCGATAGGCAGCCTGGCGACGCTGTTGTGGCTGCATGTCCTGGAGCGCAAGGGCATGCATATCGGCTGGGGGTATTACTTCCGCATCGGCGTGGTCCTGACCGTACCCGTCCTGCTGGTCACCCTGGCGGCGTTGGCGTGGCGTTTAAGTTGAAACGCCTGGCGGACACGGCTTTCTGTTATGGTGAGCCGCGTTTCGATCCCGCGGCCGGCAGCAGGCGGCCGATATCCGTCAGGAAGCAAAAAAATGTCCTGGTTCGCCATCAGGTTCTCCACTTTGGCACTCGTCCTGGCCGGCGCGGTCTGCACGGGCGTGCTGGCTGCGCTGTCCTCGCTGGCATGGCTATGGGCCGCCGTCCCGCTGTGCGCGCTCGCGGTCCTCGGCATCTACGACATGGTGCAGACGCATCACGCCATACGTCGCAACTACCCTATCCTGGGTAACCTGCGTTTCCTGTTCGAGGCCATACGGCCGGAGATCCGCCAGTACTTTCTGGAAGACGATACCAACGCCACGCCGTTCTCACGGGCGCAGCGCTCCATCGTGTACCAGCGGGCCAAGAAGCAGGTGGACAAGCGACCCTTCGGCACGCAGGAAGAGGTCTACAACGACCGTTATGAATGGATGAACCATTCGCTGGCACCGACGCACGTCGCCGACAGCGATTTCCGCGTCACCATCGGTGGGCCGGATTGCAAGCAGCCGTATTCCATGTCCGCGCTGAATATATCCGCCATGAGTTTCGGCGCCCTGTCCGGCAATGCCATCACGGCCTTGAACGAAGGCGCCCGGATCGGCGGCTTCGCGCACGACACGGGCGAAGGCGGCATCAGCCCCTATCACCGCAAGCCGGGCGGCGCGCTCGTCTGGAATATCGGCTCTGGTTATTTCGGCTGCCGCGACGAGCAAGGCAATTTCTCGGCGGAGGCATTCATCCGCAATGCGCGCGATCCGCAGATCAGGATGATCGAGATCAAGCTCTCGCAAGGCGCGAAGCCGGGCCATGGCGGCATCCTGCCCGGCCCCAAGGTCACGCCCGAAATCGCCGCGACACGGGGCGTGGCGCCCTGGAAGGATTGCAATTCGCCAGCGGGACATAGCGCCTTCGATTCGCCCATCGGCCTGATGCGCTTCGTGGCCAGGCTGCGCGAATTGTCCGAAGGCAAGCCGGTAGGCTTCAAGCTATGCGTCGGCCATCCCTGGGAATGGTTCGCCATCGTCAAGGCCATGCTGGAAACAGGCATCACGCCAGACTTCATCGTCGTCGATGGCGCCGAAGGCGGTACCGGCGCCGCGCCGCCCGAATTCGTCGACCACGTCGGCACGCCCCTGCGCGAAGGCTTGCGCCTGGTACATAACACACTGGTGGGCGTGAACCTTCGCGATCGCATCCGCATCGGGGCGTCCGGCAAGATCGTCACGGCTTTCGACATGGCGCGAACCATGGCGCTGGGAGCGGACTGGTGCAACGCGGCGCGCGGATTCATGTTCGCGATAGGCTGCATCCAGGCGCAGTCCTGTCACACCGACAAATGTCCCACGGGCGTTGCCACCCAGGACCCGGTCCGGCAACGCGCGCTGGTGGTACCCGACAAGGCGCAGCGCGTGGCCAATTTCCACGCGAATACGCTGCACGCACTGGCCGAACTGCTGGGGGCGGCAGGATTGACGCATCCCAAGGCGCTGCGGCCGCATCACATCGCGCGCCGCATTTCACCGTCGGAAGTCCGGCTGCTGTCAGCCATCTTCCCGGAGCTGGCACCGGGCGAACTGCTGGAAGGAAAATTCCGGCACAAGGTATTCGAGACCGGTTGGGCGATGGCGCGCGCGGACTCCTTCCAGCCCGCCCAGGACATTACGACCGCTCAGGCCCTGGCCGACAGTCCCCCCGAGGCAGTGCCGGCCTGATCGCCCGGGTCGGCGCCCCTGCGGGCGCCCCTGCAGGCGCCCCTGCAGGCGCCCTGCCGGCGGCCCGACCCCGCTGTACGCCGCCGAACGAAGCGCGCCGGGACAGGGTCACCGGTCCGCGGCGGCAGGGCACAGTGCTTGCGTCGAGCTCGCCATGCGCGGCGTCACCACGCCGCGGTTCGACGCATCAGGAGGACTTTCATGGCAACACGATATAACCCCGACGCCGATCTGGCCGGTGCTTCCCTGCCCGGCCACGGCAACCGCGCGCTGGGTCCGAGCGACTCCTCGGATTCCGCGAGTGACCTGGGCCCCGGCGCGCCGGACACCGACACGGATTCCACCGGCACCGGCGACCGCGCCGACGTGGAAGGCGAACCGGACGGCCCGGTGGCCGACGATATCGCGATCGACCGGATTGTCGGCGAAGAGGAAGCCGGCCTGGCCCACACCCGCCCCGAGCCCACCCGCAACGGCGGGTGAGGTCCAAGCCCGGCCTGGCGAAAATCGCCCAGGCCGGGGCGGGGACTTGCCAGCAATTGGCGTTATCAGGCCGGGACTCGGCCGCGACCTTTTATCCGGCCAGGACCTGGCCGCGACTTACTTGACGGGGCGGCCCACCGCTTCCGACTTGGCGGCCTCGCCGTTCACCTTGGGAAAGTGTCCGGCGGCGGCGTACTCTTCGAGCCGGTTATATAGCGTCTTCAGACTGATGCCGAGTATTTCCGCGGCATGCTTCTTGACACCGCCACATTGCTCGAGCGTGGCGAAAATCAAACGCCGATCCGCGTCGGCCAGCGGCACGCCGACCGGCACCGTGATCTGCGACCCGGTGGCGGTTTTCTCCGGCGACATCTGCAGCGGCACGATCCCGGCGCGGATTTCGTTGTCGTCGGCCAGGATGAAAGCGCGATGCACGTAGTTCTTGAGCTCCCGCACATTGCCGGGCCAGCTGTGATTGCGCAGGCTTTCCAGCGTATCCACCGCGAACTTCTTGTCCGCACCCCGCTCCTTGTTGAGCATGTCCAGGTAGCGCTGGGCGATCAGGATGACGTCGTCGCCCCGCTCACGCAAGGGCGGCAATTCCACCGGGAACACGTTCAGTCGGTGGTACAGGTCTTCGCGCAGCTTGCCTTCGGCAACGGCCTCTTCGGGGCTGCGGTTGGTTGCCGCCACGACGCGGACGTCACTGGCGATCTCCCGGTTCGTGCCCACCCGCATGAACAAGCCGGTTTCCAATACCCGCAGCAGCTTCACCTGCAGGTCGATGGGCATTTCGGTGATTTCGTCCAGGAACAGCGTGCCCCCGGCCGCGCGTTCGAAATAACCCTTGTGCTGGCGATCGGCCCCGGTAAAGCTGCCGCGCTCGTGGCCGAACATTTCGCTTTCGATCAGGTTGGGCGAAATCGCGCCGCAGTTGACCGGCAGAAAAGGGCCCTTCTTCCTTCCACTGAGCTCATGGATGGCCTGGGCGGCCAATTCCTTGCCGGTGCCGCTGTCGCCCATCAGGAATACCGTGGCTTCCGTGGGCGCCACCTTGGCGATTTGACGGTAGAGCTGCTTCATGGGCTGCGACCGACCCAGCATTTTGCCGAAACGATCTTCGTCCTCGAAGGGGCCGCCCCACGGGGACAGGTCGGCGTTGCGGGGCATGCGCCCCAACACCATTTTCAGCCGCTGGATATTGACCGGCTTGAGCAGATAATCGATGGCGCCCAGCCGCAGGGCATCCACCGCGCTTTCCACACTGGCGTGGCCGGTAATGAAGACGACATCGACGTTGGGCGAGCTCAGGGCCTGGAAAATATCCAGGCCGCTGCCATCGGGCAATTGCAGATCGGACAGCACCAGGTCCGGCGACTGGCGCAGGATCTGGATCTTCGCCTCGCGCAAATCGCTGGCTTGGGCTACGGTGAACCCTTCGTCCTTGACGATCTCTGCCAGCGCCGTCCGCACTGGCGATTCGTCATCGACGATCAAAACATGTGGCATGCGCAGTTCCGTGAAGTTCGCTTTCTTTCTGGTTTATAAAAGCCTGGGGCGCAATGCGCGCGCCGCGAGTCTTTTATTCTAGCCTCCGCCGGGCGTGAGCCGTATCGCGTTTAAGAGCGATGGCGGTGCATAATGCGGGCCAATCTCGGCCCCGAAGCTTATCGTGGGCCGTTATACCGAAACGTAAACAATTCGTACAGATAGCTAAGATTTTCATCTACTTTCAAGTGCTTGCAACGGCGAGTATTCCGGCTAAGTAGGATCATCAGATATGCAGCCCAACAATATCGCGGGCGCCGGCACCCGGCGCCCGGCAGCCAAACGAGCCAACAAGGAAATGGGAAGTCCCAATGCCGGCGCGGCAGCGCGCCCTGGAGGCCGTGCCGACCCGGCCGCTTTTCCCGATCCTGCGTCCATGGGAAAGTGCGACGCCATGCGCAAGCTGGCCGAGCAGATCGACAAAGTGGCCGGCACCGACGCCAGCGTGCTGATCGTCGGCGAAAGCGGCACCGGCAAAGAACTGGTCGCTCGGGCCATACATGGCGGCAGCACCCGTTCGGACCAGCCCTTCGTGCCGGTGAACTGCGGAGCGATCCCGGCTTCCCTGATCGAAGCGGAACTGTTCGGGCACGAAAAAGGCAGCTTCACCGGCGCCATTGCCCAGAACATCGGATATTTCGAACACGCCAGCGGCGGCACCCTGTTCCTCGACGAGGTTACGGAGATGCCGCTGGACATGCAGGTGCAACTGCTGCGCGTCCTTGAGACCGGCACCTTTCACCGCGTGGGCGGCCTGCAGCCGGTGCGCGTCAACGTACGCATCGTCGCGGCCACCAACCGCGACCCCTACACGGCTGTCAACGAAGGCCGTTTCCGCGAAGACCTGCTGTACCGCCTGGCCGTCGTACCGCTGCGGGTACCGCCGCTCCGCGAGCGGCTGGAAGACGTTCCCTATCTGGCGCAGCGGTTCCTGGACGGTTTCAATGCCGCTGAAGGCACCAGCAAGACCTTCTCCAAGCGCGCGATGGAAACCCTGCAAGGCTACGACTGGCCGGGCAACGTCAGGGAATTGAAGAACACCATTCATCGCGCCTACATCCTGGCCGACAACGTGGTGGAGGTGACCGGTCCCGCGCTGTCGCGCCGCCAGCCCAAGGCACAGGTGGCGCAAGGCACGCTGAAGATGGCGGTGGGTACCTCGCTATTGCAGGCCCAGCGCGAACTGATCCTGGCAACGCTGGCCCACCACCAGGGCGACAAACGGCTGACGGCCCGCACGCTGGGGATCAGCCTGAAGACGCTGTACAACAGGCTGGGCACCTATGACGGCGGCGCCACGGCCCATACAGGCTGAGCGGCGTCAGGACCAGTACGGGGGCTGCCCGTAGTATTCGTGGATACCGGCGGCCCATGACGGGTCGGCCATCCTCGGCCAGTTGTCCTTGTCGAAACCGGCTGCATTGCGCAGCCGCTCCAGATCGATATCCAGCAGGAAACATTTGCGGTCGGTATCCAGGGCCAGCGCGCCCCAGGGAATGGCGAACAGCTTGTCGCCTATCCCCATGACGCCACCTCGCACCAGCACGGCGTAGGCAATGCGGCCGGTGGGTACGTCGATCATGATGTCCTGCAATGTGCCGAGCTTTTCTCCCGACAGGTTCAGGACATCGTTGCCTTCCAGCGTCGAGGCCGCCATGATCTCGGGGCCTGGCCCGGCACTGGATTTCTTCGCCGAACCCACGATGCGGGTTTCGGCGGGCGATCCCGCGGCGGCGGCGCGGGCCGGCGGGACGGTGTCACGGCCATGATCCATATTGCTCTCCTGCACTAAACCGTAAGGCCAGCCCACCAGCCTGGAACTTTTACATGAGCTGGTAATTCCGTCTGGCAAGAAACTACCCTCACGCGCCGGTAGCGCGCGCATCTATCTGGGGTCAGCATACGGCGTGCCTCGAAAACCCAATGAATACGCGGGCTTGCCAAAACGCGCGCACGCGCACAGCCACTGACAAAAAGTTGGCATGTACTTTGCTTTTGTCTTCTTGAATGGGATGGACGTTTCATCCCCGCAGTCAAACGGAGACAGCAATTGGCACATCAAGCCACGTACGAACTCAGGGCGCGTCAGCAGACCAGCCTGACGCCGCGGCTCCAGCAATCGGTAAAACTGCTGCAGATGTCCGCGCTGGAATTCACCCGCGAAATCGAGCAAGCGCTCGCAACCAATCCATTCCTTGAAGAAGGCGACGACGACACGGCAGGCTCGGACGCCGCCAGCAGCACGGCTTCGAATACGGACGCCGTGCTGAACGACAACCTGGGCAGCGCGGCCGAGCTGCAGGCGCCCGCGATCACCGAGGCACCGCCGGAAGTTGTGATCGAACTGCCTGAGCTGCCCGACATGCAATCCGAGTATTCAGGCGACTACCCGGCTGCTCGCGCTTCCGGCGACGGTGACAGCGACGTCGGCCAGTGGGCGCGCAGCACCGAGGATCTGCGCGACCGCCTATCCACCGAACTCTGCAGCTATCGTTTGGCGCCCCGCGACCGGCTGATGGCGGAATACATCATCGAAGGACTCGACGAAGAAGGCTACCTGCGCACGGACCTGGCCGAACTCGCGGGCGAAGGCGTATTCGACCCGCCTGCGGAGCGCGAAGAATGGGAAGTCGCGTTGAAACTGGTCCAACAGCTGGATGTTCCCGGCCTGGCCGCGCGCAACCTGGCGGAATGCCTGAAGCTGCAGCTCATCGCGATGGATGGCGACACCCCGGGCCGCGACCTGGCGCTGCACATCGTCGAGCATGAACTGGAGCGCCTGGGCAAGCACGATTTCTCGGGCCTGGTGCGCGCCTGCCAATGCAGCGACGACGCCATGCGCGAAGCCTGCGCGCTGATCCGTCGGCTCGACCCTCGTCCTGGACTGCGCTACGCGCAAGACGACTCCAGCTACGTGGTGCCCGACGTCGTGGTGCAGAAGTTCAACAACCAATGGATCGTCACGCCCAATCGCGCAGCGATGCCGCGCGCGCGCCTGCATCGCGCATACGCGGACCTGTTCCGCACCGCGCGCTACAGCGACCGCTCGCCCATGGCGCAGGAGCTGCAGGAGGCCCGCTGGCTGATCCGCAACGTCGAACAACGCTACAGCACCATCCAGCGCGTTGCCGAAGCCATCGTGCTGCGGCAGCAGACGTTTTTCGAGTATGGCGAAATCGCCCTGCGCCCACTCATGCTGCGAGAGATCGCGGACGAGCTGGAGATCCATGAATCGACCGTCTCGCGCGCGACCAGCAACAAGTACATGGCAACGCCGCGCGGCATTTTCGAGTTCAAGCATTTCTTCTCGCGCGAACTCTATACCGATACGGGCGGCAGTTGCTCGGCGGCTGCGGTGCGGGCGCTGATCAAGGAAATGATCGATGGCGAAGACGCTGCGACGCCCTTGTCGGATGTCGATCTTGCCCACCTGCTGGGCCAGCAGGGCGTGGTCGTCGCGCGCCGTACGGTCTCCAAGTATCGCGGACAACTGAAGTATCCGCCCGCGGACATGCGCCGCCAGTACTGAACTGGCGACGCAGGGCCTCACGTCGCGTCGTCATCTCGTCGCGACGTCGCGTGGCAAATGAAAACGGGGCGCCGTGGCGCCCCGTTTTCAATGCCTTGCGCTGCCGACGGCACCGCAGGGCACACGGCGGATCAACGCTTGCCCGTGTCGGTGTACGGCGCACCGCCACCCTGCGTCGGCGACACGTTGGTGTTCTTCATGTCGGAGGGCAGGCGCGGCTCCTTCTCCTTGCGCAGGTCGCTGCCCGACGTGTCGCGATTGACCGGCGCGGTGCCGGAAGGTTGCGAAGCATACGGCGCGGGCGCGGGCGTGCCGGGAGGCACCTTGTCGTTGTTGGGCGGCGTCGCGGTTGTATCGTTGGGCGTCGTCGACGGCGTGGTCGGCGCGTTCTGCTGTGCCATCGCGGCACCGGAGCCGCAGGCGGCGGCAAGAATCAACATGGAGGTGAGTCGGCTGATCTTCATTCTGCTCTCCTATCAAGTGTGGCGAGTTTGGACCCCTCATACAGCAAACCCTATGCCCATGAGCAACCATCCTTCGGTTGATGCTCAGGTACACCGCTTGCTGTACAGCAACCAGGTCCAATCGTGGACCGGGCAGACGCCTGATATAAACAAAGGAGTAAGCATCATGAACGTGATCAAACTTTCGCTGAGCGCCATTGCCTTGAGCATCCCCGCCGTCAGCTTCACCGCATACGCGCAAGCGCAGGCGCCGATGACCAACAAGGAAATCGACGCGCAGTACCGCGCCGACGAAAAGAAGTGCGATGGCTTGAAGGGCGATCAGAAGGACGTGTGCCAGAAGCAAGCCAAGGCCACGCGCGATAATGCCAAGGCCGACGCAAAGCAGGCGAAGGAACAATCCGAAGCGCGCCACGACGCTACCAAGAAGAAGCGTGATAACGACTACGACGTCGCCAAGGCCAAGTGCGACACGCTGTCCGGCAATGCCAAGGACACCTGCATGGCCGACGCCAAGACCCGCTACGGCAAGTAAGCGGTTCCTGTCCCACATGCAAAAACGGCCAGCATCGCGCTGGCCGTTTTTCTTTTCTTTGTTCCGCTTGCTTCGAAGCGGCTTCCCATTGTTCAAACGCACCGGCCGGTTTTTCAAAGCCAGCGTTCGAACATCCTGGAAATGGACTCCATGAATCGATCGCGGATGCCGCGGTCTTTCCACGCATCCGGATCGATGCGCTGCGCGTGCGCCACGTCGTCGGCAAAGAGACCTTCCATTTGCTGGCCGAAGCGCGGGCCGATGATCACGGCATTCAGTTCGTAGTTCAGGGCGAAGCTGCGCCAGTCCATGTTGCTCGATCCCACCGTGGACCAGACGCCGTCGATCACCGCGGTCTTGGCGTGTAAAAGCGCGTCGCGCCGCTCGTAGATTTTTACACCCGCCTCGAGCAGCTCGGAATAGTACGAACGCCCCGCGTGGAAAACGAGCGACGAATCGCTGAAGCCAGGCAGCACAATCGACACGTCGACATTGCGGCGGGCGGCGTCGGCAAGCGCACGCACGAATGCCGGATCCGGAACGAAGTACGCCATCGTGATATGTATGGACCGCTGCGCGCTTTGGATCGCCGACATGAAGGTCAGGTAAAGCGTATAGCCATCGCGATCGCCGGGGCGGTTGGCGATGATGCGCACCAGCAGATCGCCCTGGCGCTCAGCCCGCGGATAGAACTCGCGCGGGTCCAGCGGTGGACCATGCTGGGCTTCCCAGCCCGCCTGCATGACGCGTTCGATCTCGGCCACCGCAGGTCCTCGCACGCGTATCTGCGTATCCCGCCAGGGCGCCTCCTTCGGGTCCGGCGCATTGTCCGCATCGGCCGAGCTTCCGCGCAGTATCGAAGCCGACGAGCCCGATGACGGCGAAGACTCGTACACGCCGCTGATATTGATGCCGCCCAGGAATCCGGTCTTGCCGTCGACCACCAATAGCTTGCGATGATCGCGATTGTTGGGCGACCATCCCGCGCGGGCCTCGGCGGGATTGATGGGATTGAAGACGACCACCTGTACGCCGGCGTCCCGCATCCGATCGAAGAAGGCCTTGGGGGTGCCAAGCGTACCGACGCCATCCACCATCAACGCGACCGGCACGCCCTCACGCCGTTTCGCAATCAGGGCGTCCGAAAACCGCTGCCCCGCCTCGTCGGCGTCGAAGATATAGCTTTCCATGTGCACGTACTGGCGTGCGCCCCGTATGGCGGCCAGCATTTCGCGGTAGGTGCTCGGCCCGTCGGCCAATAGCTCGACGCTGTTGTCGGCGGTCAGGGGCGAGCCGCTGATGGCTTCTTCCACCTGCAAGTGGCGCAGCAGGAAGCCGGCGGTCTCGGCGTCCATGTCGCCCGGCTCGAGCCGAGTGGACGGGGGCCCTGCTTTTTCCAGGCCCTTGACGACGGCCTGGCTGCGTTGATAGCTGAGCCAGCCGGAATCGGTCGCAATCCGTATCTGGTCGCGTGGCATCGCGCCGTCGCTGGTATCAGGCACGGTGGCGCAAGCGCCCAGGATGCAAACAACCGCCACGAGCCAGCCGGCCCGCCATAACCGTTTCATATCTTTTTCTTTTTATGCGGCACGATGCAAGCACCGCCCCGTCTTGTCCGCATCGATCGGGGCGGCTGTAGTTTCAGTCCTGGCAGGTCTGGGGGAACGCGGACTCGCCGCGCATGGGAAAGCGGCCGGCTCCGCTACTTTTTACGGGTGTCGGCCGGGGTCGCTTCAGACGGCGCGGCCTGGCGCGAGCCGACACGGCGCTCGGAGTCTTCTTTCTTCGGAAAGCCGAAATCGCGCGTCTCGTACTTGCCTTGGTCGTAGTCCCCCTTGTACCCACCCTGGTCTCCGGGCTGATAGCCGCGGTCCTGTGCCGCCTTGTCCCAATCCTGCTGCTTGTCCAGCTCATGCGCGACGCGCTGCGGCCCCTCGCGGCCCTTCGATTGTGGTTGATCGGTGGCCTGCGCATCCGCTGGCTTGTCGTGTTCGTCAGTGCGTCCGGCTTTCATCGTAGTCTCCCGTATCCGTTCAAATCGGAAATCCGGTCCGCAGGGAGGTTTGCATATCCTCGCGGCCTCGGATCAAATCCGCCACGATATGGCGTTGACGCAGGCGCTCCATGCTGCGCCCGCCAGCATCGCGCAGCAGTTGGGCGCCTTTGTCTTCCTGCCCGGCCTGGGTGACCACGGCGACGAACGCCGCCTGCGTAGGCAAGCGCCCATCGCTGTATCCACGACGTTCCAGCCGAGTGAACAAGGTCGCCAGCAGGTAGCCGAACAAGGCGGCCACCGCGGCCACAAGGACGATGTAGGCGTCCGGCACGTTCATGGCCACCGCGGCGGCGACACCTATCGAAGCGCCCGCCGCGCCCAGGGCCGCCGCCCGCGCCATGGCGACATGAACGAGCTGTCCGGGCCAGCGCTCGCCCTCCGCGGCGCGGAAAACGCATACGGCGTCCTCGCGAAAGCCCTCACCCACCAGGGCATGGGCAGCGCTGGCGGCGTCGGGCAAGGTTTCGAATCGTGCGACCAGTATCACAGGCATGATGACGTCTCGTGGTCGGGGCGGCGATCACGTCAACGACGATCGCCGCCCGAAGACAGGCAGGCGCCCAGCAGCAAGCCCACCAGGGCGGCGATCCCTATCGACTTCCAGGCATTTTCGTGGACGTATTCGTCCGTGGCATCGGCGACGACGCGATAGCGCTCGGCGGCCGTGCTTTCCCAGGATCCCGCCATGCTGCGCGCGTTTTCCAGCTGCGTTTTCAGGCGTTGGCGGGCGCGCTCGACTTCTTCTCCGGTGTAGGAGGCCGTGGAGCGGAGCAATTCCTCCGTTCCCGCCATCAGCTCTCTCAGGCTGGTGGTTACCCTGTCCTTGCTTGCCAGGAGTTCTGCGCTATGGGAGTTCGAGTTCATGGTCTCTCCTTGGAAAAAACCCTTGCAGGTGACAAAGGGGACGGCGTACCGTATGTCCCATTGTCGAGCTTGGCGATGGCCAGAGCCCTTTGCAATCGCAACGATGGGTAAAGCGCTATTTCAGCGCGACAGTAATGCCACATATCCGGCACGCCCCCTCTGGGAACGAGGGTTGCTCACGATCGAGCTTGGCCGGCATCAGCTTCCGACAAGGACTTCGCATGCGTTCTCCCTCGTATTCGTCCCCTTCCCTGCCCGAAACCGCCACGTCCGTCGCGGCACCAGAGGCACGATCCGCGGAACCGCGCTTTCACCAGCGCCATGTCGAGAACACCGAAACGGTAAGAAAAGAGTTGCTCGAAGGACTGGCGAGGCCTCAGGCGGAAATCAGCCCCAAATTCCTGTACGACGAATTGGGTTCCAGCCTGTTCACGGCCATCACCCTATTGGACGAGTACTACCCCACCCGCTGCGAGAACGAGATCTTCGCTCGCCATTCGGCCGAGATCGTGGGGCATGCCGGCCAGACGCGGACCCTGATCGACCTGGGCGCCGGCGACTGCGCCAAGGCCGAACGGCTGCTCGCCCACATGCACCCCACGCACTACGTGCCCATCGACATCTCTGTCGACTACCTGAAAGCCGCCGTCAAGCGTATCGCGGATCATTATCCGGAGCTGGACATCACCGCATTGGGCATGGACTTCTTCAATGACCTGACCCTGTCGGACGACGTCCACCCCGAGCAGCGCACATTCTTTTATCCGGGCTCCAGCATCGGCAACCTGCCGCCCGCACAAGCGGCCGACCTGTTGGCCAATATCCGCCGCCAGTGCGTCGACGGTGCGTTGATCATCGGCGTCGATCTGGTCAAGGCGCGCGAGATACTCGAACCCGCCTACGACGATGCGGTAGGCGTCACCGCGGCCTTCAACCTGAACATGCTGCGCCACGTCAACCAGATCCTGGGCTCCGATTTCGATCTGACGCAGTGGCGGCATGTGGCCTGCTTCAACGAAGCGCGTTCCCGCATGGAGATGCACCTGCGCGCCCGCGTCGCGACGACGGTCACGTGGCCCGGCGGGCAACGGCGCTTCGAGAAGGACGAAAACATACACACCGAGGATTCGTACAAGTACCGGCCGCACGCCTTTAAGGCAATGCTGGCGCGCGCGGGCTTCGGCCAGATCCGCTACTGGACGGATGCGCGCGAATGGTTCGCGGTATTCTGTGCCCGCGCCTGAACCCATTGCCGCAACGCACGAAATAGTATGGATACACCTCAAATCGCGACGCGCACGAAACATTCGACGGACCAGAGCAGCCATCTCCTGCTTACGCAATACCAGACGGTGCGCGACGCCAGCCGGGCGCTGGCCGCACCGCTGAGCGCCGAGGATTGCCAGGCCCAGTCCATGCCGGACGCCAGCCCGGTCAAATGGCATCTCGCGCATACGACGTGGTTCTTCGAAACCTTCCTGCTGCAGCCGCACCTGGCGGACTATGATGTCTTCCATCCGCGTTATGGCTTCCTGTTCAACTCGTACTACAACGCCATCGGCGAGCGGCATCCTCGCCCGCAGCGAGGCCTGCTGACGCGGCCACCGCTGCAGGACATACTCGCCTATCGCACGCACGTCGACGCGGGCATGGCGCGGCTGATTCCTCGCATCAGCCACGACGCGGAAATCGCCGCGCTGGTCGAACTCGGCTTGCACCACGAGCAGCAGCACCAGGAATTGATCCTTACCGACGTCAAGCACCTGCTGTCATGCAACGCGCTGCGGCCCGCCTACACCGAAACGGTGGCGCCCAGGACGACCGGCGCCCCGCTGGTCGCGGTCACGCCGCAAACGTGGCTGGACCATCCCGGCGGCATCGTGTCGCTGGGCCATGAAGGCGCGGGCTTCTGCTTCGACAACGAGACGCCCGCGCACCAGGTGCTGCTGCGGCCGTTCAAGCTGGCGCGGCGCCCCGTCACACAGGGTGAATACCTGGACTTCATGAAGGACGGCGGCTATACCCGCCCGGAGCTCTGGCTGTCGCTGGGTTGGGACACCGTGCGAACGCAGGGCTGGCAGGCTCCGCTGTACTGGGAAGACGTCGACGGCGAATGGCAGGCCTTTACGCTGCGCGGCATGGAACCGATAGACCCGCACGCCCCTGTTACCCACATCAGTTATTTCGAGGCGGACGCCTACGCCCGCTGGGCCGACGCGCGCCTGCCCAGGGAAGCCGAATGGGAGCAGGTCGCGCGAGCGATCGATCCCATGGAAACGCAGGCGAACCTGGTGGAGTCCGGCCACTTCCACCCGAGCGCCGCCACGGCCGGCCCGGCGAATGTGCCGCTGCAGATGTACGGCGACGTCTGGGAATGGACGGCCACCCCTTACGAGCCCTACCCCGGTTTCGCGACCGCGGCCGGCGCCGTCGGCGAGTACAACGGCAAGTTCATGTGCAACCAGTATGTGTTGCGCGGCGGATCCTGCGCCACGCCACGGTCGCATATCCGTGCCACCTACCGCAACTTCTTCCCGCCCGATGCGCGCTGGCAGTTCTCGGGACTGCGGCTGGCACGGGATGCGTGAGCGCGATTTGGCAACCAGCGGATCACCATGCTAGAATCGCGTTCTTTCCTTAAGGCGCATTAGCTCAGCCGGTTAGAGCGACGGAATCATAATCCGCAGGTCCCCTGTTCGAATCAGGGATGCGCCACCAAAGAATGCTCAAGAAGCCCCCACCTCCGCGTGGGGGCTTTTTGTTTGCCCACGCCCTTTGCCCACGCCCTAGCCTTGCGGTCCCGGGTAGATCGCTTTGTCCAGCTTGCGATAAAGAATGGCCACGAAGATGCCCAGCAACCCGCACACCGCGGCAATGCGCACCAGCAGGTTCAGTTCGATCACGGTCAGCGTATGAGGCAGGAAGCGCTGCACCAGCGATGGCGGTCCCCACAATCGCAGCCCTTGCGGGATCATCACGATCATCAACCATCCCGATGCGTTGGCAAGGCCAACGCGCACGCGCGCGAAGCGCGAATGCCGCAGCAGCCGCGCCGCGGTACCCGCCCAGGCCGCGCCCGCGATGGCTGACCAGATAGCGGTGCTCAGGGCCGCCCCCAAGGTGCCGCTTGTCATCATTTCCGCGCTCCTTACGCGACCGAAGAGCACATTATCGCGGAGGAACGGGTGCAGGAATCAAGGAGCCTGGCAACAAAAAGCCCCGCACTAGGCGGGGCTTTCTGGTCAAGAATTCATGCCCGAAGCATTACATGACCCTGATCTTCGTGGCTTGCGGACCCTTGGGACCGGTGGCCACTTCGTATTGCACGCGCTGGTTCTCTTCGAGGGAACGGAAGCCGTTGCCCTGGATTTCGGAGAAGTGCGCGAACAGGTCCTTACCGCCCGACTCGGGGGTGATAAAGCCATAACCTTTTTCAGAGTTGAACCACTTGACGACGCCGGTTTCCATACCGAATTTCCTTGCATTTACAATGGGCACGAGGCCCGGGATACGAGAGATTCAAGCTAGGGCCAAGAACAATAGCGGAGACCGGGAAGAACTCTGAACTGTACACAGATCGCGCTGCTTGAAAACCTCAACGACACTATGAACGGGACGTTCATTTAAGTCAAAACATTTTCCCCCGTCCACGGTGGGATATGAAACCAATTGCTACATCGCAGCGCATAAGGCCGCGCTGCTCTTACGCAGCGTTGCACATGAACATTGTGAAGAAGGAACGAATGGGAATTGCTGTGCAGCGGGTGCGCACTTTGCGGCATAAATGCGACTCCGCTTATCCGCAACATGCGTGCACCTTATACGCCGCCTCCCCACTCCATAATGCCGCCATGGCGATAAAAGGTTAATCATGAGCATTATCAGCGCCCACACCGGCGACCTCACCTCCGGTATTGTCCTGCGCACGACACTGGATGGCGAGTTCATCCGCAGCTATGTCGTGGTCAGCCCGCCCGATCTGGACGTAATCGCCGATATCGTGCCGCGCTCGGAGGTCGAGGCGGGCGGCCAGATCCACGCCACAGCCGTGAGCAGCCCGGAGAGGGCCGTGGAAGAAATCGGCGATGTCCTGGACAATATCAATCCAGGAGACATCGCCGTTTTCCTGTGCGCCGATACTCCAGCATACGAAGCCGCATTGCAGCTTTTAGGCTACGACGCGGCGCGCCACGATACTGAATTGCACTGAATTCAATACAAAGCCGGATTCGACGCGGGCACCTGATAAACCCTCACGCCAGCACGCGGCGTATTTTCGGCGGGCGTATATTGCGGCTTGGCGCCGCCCTGGATCGGCGCCAGGCGAAAACCCAAATCCATACCCCAACGATCCGTTTCGCGGATCCATTGGGTATGACAGCAAGAGCAGCGAAAGCGATCTTCGCGATGGTTTTCACGGCGCTTTTCCGTGGGGCGCACAAAGCCTTCATGCACCAGATTCTGGTGGGCCTGCAGTCCGGGCGTGGCTAGCGTAATGCTCTGGCAAGGAAGGCACATCATGGCGCTCATTTTCTTCTCCAATTTGGGTAGCTAAGGCGGTAAGGCAGGACAAAGGTATGCGCCGGCTCGTCCGCAGCGGGCCGGCGCGGGAAATGCTTCAGGTATCGGACGGGAAGGGAGCGGGCTCCAGCTCTTCCAGTGCAGTCCGGCCGTCCAGGATCGTTTCGTCGACCGACGGAAAGCCGACGGGAGACTCGATGCACTGCACGCGCGGCTCACCGAGTCGGCGGTCCTCGATCAGGATCTTCCAGCTGTATCGGCCTTGCCCATCCGGATCCACGGTCAGGGTGGCGCCCCAAGCGTTGAAGGTTTTTGCGAAAACTTCCATTGCGTATCGCCCAACAGGTTGTTGCCGGGGGTATCGCAAGCCGCGTGCCTGGGGTCGTTCAGCCCTGCTTTCCCTGGGAAGGGGCTTCGCCCGGGGTGGTCGTAGAAATGGGGACGTGGTGAAATAGCGCCATTCCTGGCGAATCGCACAGACACAAAGCCTTTAGGAAATGCAACGCCCCTGGACATCATGGGCGGCCAGGCAAACAAAAAGGCCGGCAAGCTTGCCGGCCTTTGCACTGAGGATTGTCTTTTTTACAATGCCCGGGCCAGTTCGGCCGCCAGCCCGATATAGGAACGTGGCGTCATATCCAGCAGGCGGGTCTTGGCGTCCTCAGGCAAAGCAAGGCCCTGGATGAACTCTCGCAGGGCGGACTCGGTAATGCCCTTGCCTCGGGTCAGCGCCTTCAACTGCTCATACGGTTGCGGCAGGCCGTAGCGGCGCATCACCGTCTGGACAGGCTCGGCAAGGACTTCCCAGCAACCGTCGATGTCCGCGTCGATCGCCGCCTTATTGACCTCGAGCTTGTCCAGGCCGCGCAGGCAGGCGTCCCA
Source organism: Bordetella genomosp. 8 (assembly GCF_002119685.1). Lineage (NCBI taxonomy): Bacteria > Pseudomonadati > Pseudomonadota > Betaproteobacteria > Burkholderiales > Alcaligenaceae > Bordetella > Bordetella genomosp. 8. The sequence goes on from NZ_CP021108.1 coordinate 3,889,849, forward strand.
TGCCACCATGCAGTAGCCGAACGCCACGCCCAGATTGCGCAGCACCGTCGAATCGGTCAGGTCGCGCTGCCAGCGCGAGACGGGCAGCTTGTCGGCCAGGTGGCGCAACATGGCGTTGGCCAGGCCGATGTTCCCTTCGGAGTTCTCGAAATCGATCGGATTGACCTTGTGCGGCATGGTCGACGACCCGACTTCGCCTTCCTTCAGGCGCTGCTTGAAATACCCCAGCGACACGTAGCCCCATACGTCGCGGTCCAGATCCAGGACGATGATGTTGGCGCGCGCCACGGCGTCGAACAAGGCGGCCATCCAGTCATGCGGCTCGATCTGGATCGTGTGGCGATTTTGCGTCAGTCCCAGCCCCTGCAGCACGCGCTGGCTGAACGCCGGCCAGTCGACTTCGGGATAGGCGGAAAGGTGGGCGTTGTAATTGCCGGTGGCGCCGTTGAGCTTGGCCAGCGGCTGCACCGCGCGGATGGCATCCAGCGCCCGGCCCAGCCGCGCCGCGACGTTGGCGAACTCCTTGCCCAGCGTGGTCGGGCTGGCGGGCTGGCCATGCGTGCGCGACAGCATGGGCTGGTCGGCATGGGCGACGGCCATCGCCGCCAGCTTGTCGCGCACTTTCTGCAGGGTCGGGACCAAAACACCGTTGCACGCGCGCGACAACATGAGCGCATGCGAGGTGTTGTTGATATCTTCCGAAGTACACGCGAAATGTATGAACTCCGCGGCCCGGGATAACTCGACGTGATCGGCGACCTTTTCCTTCAGCCAGTACTCCACCGCCTTGACATCATGGTTGGTGACGCGCTCGATTTCCTTGATCCGGGCGGCATCCGCTTCGGTGAAATCGTCGACGATCGCGCGCAGGCGCGCCTGGGCATCGGCGGAAAAGCGCGGCAACTCCGGCAGGCCGGCGTCGGCCAGGGCTGCCAGCCAGGCCACTTCCACTTCGACGCGGTGCGCCATGAAACCGGCTTCGGACAACAGTCCGCGCAGGGCATCGCCGCGCGAGGCGTATCGGCCGTCCAGGGGGGAAAGCGCATTGAGCGAACTGAGGGCGGGGGCTATATGCATGAGCAGGATAAAGAACCGGATCGAGTATTGAAAACCGCGGAAAAGCGGCGCGATTTTATCATCCGCGGTTCCGCCACCCTTATCGCGGCCCGCCGGGCGCGTCAGCCGCGTTCTGCCGTGGCATCATCCTGCTATACTGCCGCCCGCTTTCCGACTATGACCGTGCATCCATGAAACTGATAGGCTCCCTTACTAGCCCGTACGTACGTAAGGTACGGATCGTCATGGCGGAGAAGAAACTGGATTACCGCTTTGAGCTCGAGGACGTCTGGTCCGCCGAGACGAAGATCCAGCAATACAACCCGCTGGGCAAGGTGCCCTGCCTGGTCATGGAAGACGGCGGCGCGCTGTTCGATTCCCGCGTCATCGTCGAGTATCTCGACACCCTTTCCCCTGTTGCCCGGCTGATTCCGCAGTCCGGCCGCGAACGCGCCGCCGTGAAATGCTGGGAAGCCATCGCCGACGGCGTGCTGGATGCCGCCGTGGGGATCGTCAAGGAAAGGCAGCGTCCGGACGCCGTGCGCAACGACGAGTGGATCGCCCGCCAGTACGGCAAGATCAACGCCAGCCTGGACGCGATGAACAAGAGCCTGGGCGAGCATGCCCATTGCATGGGCATCAACCATAGCCTGGCGGATGTCGCGGTGGGTTGCGCCCTGGGCTACCTGGTATTGCGCTTCCCTGACCTGGACTGGCGCGCGGGCCATGCCAACCTGGCCCGCCTGTTCGACAAGCTGTCGACGCGGCAATCCTTCATCGATACGGCGCCGCCCACCCCGGCGTGAACGGCACCCGCGGTCTCAGCTGAACGCGCGCCAGGCCTTGTAGGCCATGAAGATAGCCAGGGCGAAAAGCAGATAGGCGAAGATGCGCTTGACCGTCGCGACCGGCAAGGTATGCGCGGCGCGAGCGCCCAGGGGCGCCGTGAACACGCTGGTGCACACCAGCGCCAGCAGCGCCGGCCAGTAGATATAGCCGAGCATTCCCGGGGTGTGGCCGGCTTCGCGCAGCCCCGACACCACATAGCCGGTGCTATTGGCCAGGGCAATGGGAAAGCCCAGTGCCGCCGACGTCGCGACCGCGTTGCGTAGCGGCACGTTGCACCAGATCATGAAGGGCACCGACAGAAAGCCGCCGCCCGCCCCCACCAATCCGGAAATGAAGCCGATGCCCACCCCGGCGGTGGACGTGCCGACGACGCCAGGCATCTGGCGCGAGGGCTTGGGCTTGGTGTTGCGCAGCATCGAGTAGCCGGAATACAACACGAAGACGGCAAAGAAGGCTGACAACCAGCCGGTGTGCAAGGCCGCGAATACGGCGCCGCCCGCCAGCAGCCCGCCGACGATCAGCCCGGGCGCCATGGCGAACGCGATGCGCCAGATCACCGCGCCCGCCGCATGATGGGCCCGCACGCTGGAAATCGAGGTGAACAGGATGGACGTCATCGACGTGGCGATGGCGGCGTGCACGATGAGATCCTCGTCCATGCCTTGCCAGCCGAAGATCATGGTCAGGAAAGGCACCAGCACCATGCCCCCGCCTATCCCCAGCAAGCCCGCCGCGAAACCTGCGCCCGCCCCCAGCAGCAACAGGCAAATCAACATCGGAATATCCACGTCCCGCTCCCATCGTTATGATCATTGGGACGCGATGATACCGCCTCCCAGGCAAATGTCACCGTCGTAGAGCACAGCCGACTGGCCCGGCGTGACGGCCCACTGCGCTTGCGGGAAGTCCAGCGTGAAAGCCCCGCCTTCGGCGCCGCGCAGCGTGCATGCGGCATCGGATTGGCGATAGCGAGTCTTGGCGGCATAGTCCCCGCTGGCGGGGGGATGGCCCGCGATCCAGCTGGCGTCCTGCGCGGCCAGGGAGCCGGACAGCAGCCATGGATGATCATGGCCCTGTACGACATAAAGCGTGTTGCCCGGCAGGTCCTTGCGCGCGGCATACCAGGCTTCGGCGGTGCCGTCATCGCGCTGCCGCCCCTTGACGCCCCCTATGCCTATGCCCTTGCGTTGGCCCAGCGTGTAGAACGACAGGCCCGTATGGGTGCCCACGCGCTGGCCTTCGGGCGTCAGGATGGGCCCGGGCGCCGTCGGCAGATAACGGTTCAGGAACTCGCGGAAAGGACGCTCGCCGATGAAGCAGATGCCTGTGGAGTCCTTTTTGGCGGCGTTGTGCAGGCCGATTTCGTGGGCGATGCGGCGCACCTGGGTCTTCGGAATCTCGCCCAGGGGGAACATGGTGCGGGACAGCTGCGCCTGGTTCAGCCGGTGCAGGAAATAACTCTGGTCCTTGGTACCGTCCAACGCTTTCAGCAACTGATAGCGGGCGCCGTCCGAGGTTTCCACGGCCCGCACGCGGGCGTAATGGCCGGTCGCGATCAGATCCGCGCCCAGGCTCATGGCGTGGTCGAGAAAAGCCTTGAACTTGATCTCGGCGTTGCACAACACGTCGGGGTTGGGCGTGCGGCCCGCCGAATATTCGCGCAGGAATTCGGCGAAGACGCGGTCCTTGTACTCCGCCGCGAAGTTCACGGCTTCGATATCGACGCCCACCCGGTCAGCGACGCTGGCGGCGTCCAGCCAGTCCTGGCGCGTCGAACAATACTCGGAGTCGTCATCGTCTTCCCAGTTCTTCATGAACAGGCCGATGACTTCGTAGCCTTGCTGTTTGAGAAGCCAGGCCGTCACGGAAGAATCGACGCCGCCGGACATGCCGACGACGACGCGGCCTTTGGTTGGAGCAGTGGAGGACATAAGACGCATTTTACCCGGTGGTTTCACTGAGGCCACGGACGGGCAAGTCGTGTATAAGTGTCAGCGGCCCGATATCCGACGAGGAGAACGCATGCGTATCGGAATACCGCGAGAGACCCTGGAGGGGGAAACCCGCGTGGCGGCGACACCCGAGACCGTCAAGAAGTACGTGGCGGGCGGCAATTCCGTCATTGTGGAACGCGGGGCCGGGGACGCCGCGCGTTATCCCGACCAGGCATACGAGGCGGCCGGCGCCAGCGCCGGCTCCAGGACGGACGCCCTGGGCGCCGACATGGTCCTGACGGTACGCATGCCCGACGCCGGCGGCCTGGGAGCGCTCAAGCCTGGCGCCATCCTGGTCGGCATGCTGGACCCTTACGACAGCGAGGGCCTCGCCCGGTTGGCGGCGACCGGCGTCACGGGCTTCGCCCTGGAGGCCGCGCCCCGCATCACCCGGGCGCAAAGCCTGGACGTCCTGTCGTCGCAGGCCAACCTGGCCGGATACAAGGCGGTCCTGCTGGCCGCCCACTACTACGGCCGACTGTTTCCCATGATGATGACCGCCGCCGGCACCCTGAAAGCCGCGCGCGCGGTGGTGCTGGGTGCCGGCGTCGCCGGCCTGCAGGCCATCGCGACGGCGCGGCGCCTGGGCGCGGTGGTGGAAGCCTCCGACGTGCGGCCCGCCGCCAAGGAACAGGTCGAATCGCTGGGCGCGAAATTCATCGACGTGCCGTTCGAGACCGATGAAGAACGCGAGATCGCGCAGGGTGTCGGCGGTTATGCCCGCCCCATGCCGGCTGCCTGGATGGCCCGCCAGGCCGCGCTGGTTTCGGAGCGCTGCAAGCAGGCGGACATCGTCATCACGACCGCGCTGATCCCCGGACGGCCCGCGCCCACGCTGGTGTCCGCGGAAACGGTGCAGGCGATGAAGCCCGGCTCGGTGCTGGTGGACCTGGCGGTCGAGCGCGGCGGCAACTGCCCCCTGTCGGAAAAAGGCCAGGTGGTGGAAAAGCATGGCGTCACGCTGGTCGGCCTGACCAACCTGCCCGCGCTGGTGCCCACCGACGCGTCCGCGCTCTACGCGCGCAACGTGATGGATTTCCTGAAGCTGCTGGTGGACAAGGACGGCTCGCCGGCCATGCAGCGCGAAGACGAGATCGTCGCGGCCTGCCTGGTCTGCGAAGCCGGCAACGTGGTTCGGAGGTCCTGAATGGAAGCCCTGAGTCCTACCCTGATCAACCTGATCATCTTCGTTCTGGCGGTCTACGTGGGCTACCACGTGGTCTGGAACGTCACGCCGGCCCTGCACACGCCGCTGATGGCGGTGACCAATGCGATATCGGCGATCATCATCGTCGGCGCCATGCTGGCCGCCGGCCTGACCGAAGGCGGACTGGCGCGCGGCATGGGCGTGCTGGCCGTGGCGCTGGCCGCGGTGAATGTCTTCGGCGGCTTCCTGGTCACACGGCGCATGCTCGAGATGTTCAAGAAGAAGGAGCGCCCCGCCTCCGGCGCGACGGCTGTTGCCACGACGGCGGCAAAGAAGGAGACGCGATGATCTCGCTGAACGTCGTTACGCTGCTCTATCTGCTGGCATCGATCTGCTTCATCCAGGCGCTGAAAGGGCTGTCCCATCCAAGGACGTCCCGCATCGGCAACGCCTTCGGCATGGCGGGCATGGCGATCGCCGTGGTGACGACGGGCGCGCTGATCGTGGGCCTGGCGGGTCCCGGCATCGCCGGCCTGGGGCTGGGCTGGGTCCTGCTGGGCCTGCTGATCGGCGGTACCGCGGGCACGATCATGGCGCGCCGCGTCGAGATGACGAAGATGCCCGAGCTGGTCGCTTTCATGCACAGCATGATAGGCCTGGCGGCGGTCGCGATCGCGGTCGCCGTGGTCGCCGAGCCTCACGCCTTCGGCATCGCGCCCATGGGCACCGCCCTGCCGATGGGCAACCGCGTCGAGATCTTTATCGGCACCTTCGTCGGCGCGATCACGTTTTCAGGATCCGTCATCGCCTTCGGCAAGCTGTCTGGCAAGTACCGCTTCCGCCTGTTCCAGGGCGCGCCGGTGGTGTTTCCGGGCCAGCACTTCGTCAACCTGGCGCTGGCGTTGATCATGCTGGCCTTCGGGGTGGCTTTCGTCGTGAGCGAAGGCTGGACGCCCTTCATCGTGATGACCGTCATCGCCTTCGTGCTGGGCGTGCTGATCATCATCCCGATCGGCGGCGCCGATATGCCGGTCGTGGTATCGATGCTGAACAGCTATTCGGGCTGGGCGGCGGCCGGCATCGGCTTCTCGCTGAACAACCCCATGCTGATCATCGCGGGTTCGCTGGTGGGATCGTCCGGCGCCATCCTGTCGTACATCATGTGCAAGGCGATGAACCGCTCGTTCTTCAACGTGTTGCTGGGCGGCTTCGGCAATGGTGGTGGCGCCGCCGATGCCGGCGCGGCGACGCAGCAGCGCAACGTCAAGTCAGGCAGCGCGGAAGATGCGGCCTTCCTGATGACGAACGCGGAAAGCGTCATCATCGTGCCGGGCTATGGCCTGGCGGTGGCGCGCGCGCAGCATGCGCTGAAGGAACTGGCGGCGAAGCTGACGGCGAAAGGCGTAACGGTGCGCTATGCGATCCATCCGGTGGCGGGCCGCATGCCGGGCCATATGAACGTACTGCTGGCCGAGGCCGAGGTGCCGTACGACCAGGTGTTTGAAATGGACGATATCAATGGCGAGTTCGGCCAGACCGATGTCGTATTGGTGCTGGGCGCGAACGACGTCGTCAATCCCGCCGCCAAGAACGATCCGCAGTCGCCGATCGCCGGCATGCCCATCCTGGAAGCCTACAAGGCGCGCAACATCATCGTGAACAAGCGTTCCATGGCGGCCGGCTACGCCGGCCTGGACAACGAACTGTTCTATATGGACCGGACGATGATGGTCTTTGGCGACGCCAAGAAAGTCATCGAGGATATGGTCAAGGCCGTGGAGTAGCGTCGGCGGCGGGGCGGGCGGTCCGCAGCCGCTCGTCCAGCACCTCGATCCAGTGGCGCACGGGCGTGGCGGTGCCGCTCTGCAGATGCGTGATGCAGCCGATATTGGCGGACAGGATCATATCCGGCCCCACCGGTGCGATCGCGGCCAGCTTGCGATCCCGCAGCGATCTCGCCATTTCGGGATGCATGACCGAATACGCGCCCGCCGATCCACAGCACAGGTGCCGGTCCGCGAAAGGCTGGAGTTCGAATCCCAGGTCCGCCAGCAAGGTGTCGACCAGGGGCCGCAAGCCTTGCCAATGCTGCAGGGTGCAGGGCGGATGGAAGGCCGCCCGCATGGGCACGTGCGCCCAGCGATCCCGCAGTTCGCGCGCATGCGGCGCGACGATTTCCGAGACGTCGCGGACCATGGACACGATACGCGCCGCGCGGTCGGCGTAGGCGGGATCCTTGCGCAGATGATGCGCATATTCCTTGACCATCGCGCCGCAACCCGACGCGTTCATCACGATGGCCTCCACCCTGCCGCTCTCGACCAGCGGCCACCAGGCGTCGACGTTGGCGCGCATCTGCGCCAGCGCGGTTTCGCTGTCGTCCAGATGCAGGTTGATGGCGCCGCAGCAGCCGCCTTCCGCAAGCACCATGGTGCCTATGCCCAGCGCGTCCAGGACCCGTATCGTGGCCGCATCGATGGTGGGCATCATGGACGGCTGCACACAACCGGACAGCATGATCACCTGGCGGCGATGGCCACGGCCGTCCGGCACGCTGCCGACGGCGCGCGCCTCCGGCACCTTGGCGCGCACGGCGGCCGGCAATAGCGGACGCAAGGCCTTGCCCAGCCGCATCGCCGGCGCGAACCAGCGTGAGGTGAGGCCCTTGCGCAGCAGCGTGCGCTTGATGCGCTGGCCCCAGGGGCGGCTGACACGTTGCTCCACCAGGCCACGACCGATGTCGATCAGGTGTCCATATTCGACGCCCGACGGGCAGGTGGTCTCGCAATTGCGGCAGGTCAGGCAGCGGTCCAGATGCAGCTGCGTGGACTGGGTGGGTTCGGCGCCTTCGAGCATCTGCTTGATCAGGTAGATGCGGCCGCGCGGGCTGTCCAGTTCGTCGCCCAGCACCTGGTAGGTGGGACACGTGGCGGTGCAGAAACCGCAATGCACGCAGCGGCGCAGGATCGCGTCGGCCTCGCGGCCATAGTCCGTATCGCGCGCCCAGGAAGCGATTTGGGTTTGCATGATGTCCCTATAGTTCCAGCACCAGCCGGCCCGGATTGAACAGGCCGGAAGGATCGAGCTCCTGTTTCAGCCGTCGAGTCAGTATCGCGATGCCGGGCGACAAGGGCTGGAATACCCCGTCGACGGGAAGGTCCTCGCGCAGGGCGGCACGGAACAGGGTGGCGTGTCCCCCCCTGCCCTGCGCGGCGCTGCGTATCGACGCCGCGTCGTACCGGCCGCTCAGCCAGCGCTGGCCGCCGCCCCATTCGATCAGGGTGGGACCGAGCTGCAGAGGCGCCGTCGCGGGCGGCACGGCGATACGCCACAAGGGCCGCGACCGGTCGAAGAATGCGTGTGTCTGTTCGCGAACCGAGGACCAGAATGCCTGCGCCTGGTCCTCATCCAGCGGCTCGCCGCCGATGCGCACGCGCGCCGCGTCGATGGCGGGCGGCGCTCCCGACAGGCGGACCCGGATATGGCCGTTATCGGCGGTATCGTCGGGTACCCAGCACGCGGCGGACACTGGCATGGGCAGGCGTCGCCAGGTGGCGAACGAGGACAGCGCGGCGCTTTCGGTCGCCGGCAGCATCAGCGTGGTTTCGGCAACGGGACGTGGCAGCACCTTCAACGAGACTTCCAGCAGCACGCCGAAGATGCCGAGCGATCCCGCCAGCAGGCGCGATACGTCATAGCCGGCGACGTTCTTCATCACCTCGCCGCCGAAACTCAGGACACGGCCATGGGAGTCGAGCACGCGCGCGCCCAGCACGAAGTCGCGCACGCCGCCGCCCGCCATACGGCGCGGGCCCGCGAGGCCCGCGGCCACGCAGCCGCCCACGGTGGCCGACGACTCGTAATGCGGCGGCTCGAAGGCCAGCATCTGGCCTTCCGCGGCCAGCTCGGCTTCGAGCTCGCGCAGCGGCGTGCCGGCGCGCACGGTCACGACGAGCTCCGATGGCTGGTAATTGACGATGCCCCGGTAGGCAGTGACGTCCAGCAGGCAGTGCCCGTCTTCCGGGCGCAGCGGCCGATGATTGCCATAGAAAGCCTTGCTGCCGCCGCCGCAGATGAATAGCGGCTTGTGCCCGGCGCGCGCCGTCATGACCTGGTCGCACAATTCCGACAGGACGAAATCCATGACTACCCTGTGATCAGAAGCGGGACAGATCCGGGAATCGGAGCTCGCCGCCATGTACGTGCATCTTGCCGTACTCCGCGCATCGAGCCAGGGTGGGAATCACCTTCTGTGGATTGAGCAGGCAGTGCGGATCGAAGGCCCGCTTGACCGCAAGGAAGGTATCCAGTTCCTCGCGCGAGAACTGCACGCACATCTGATTGATTTTCTCCATACCCACACCGTGCTCTCCCGTCACGGTGCCTCCTACTTGTACGCACAGTTCGAGTATCGCGACGCCGAATTTATCGGCGCGCTCGGTCTCGTCCGGCTTGTTGGAATCGAAAAGGATCAGCGGATGCAGATTGCCGTCCCCCGCGTGGAACACGTTGGCGCAACGCAGCCCGAACTCGTCTTCCATTTGTTCGATCGCGTTCAGCACGCGCGCGAGATGTCGTCGCGGAATGGTACCGTCCATGCAGTAATAGTCCGGCGATACGCGGCCGGCCGCCGGAAAGGCATTCTTGCGGCCAGCCCAGAAACGCAGTCGCTCGGATTCGGAGGTGGACACCTGCAGGCGCGTTGCGCCGGCGTCCTGCAGCACCGCTTCCATGCGCGCCATTTCGTGGGCGACCTCTTCCTGCGTGCCGTCCGACTCGCACAACAGGATGGCCTGCGCGTCCATGTCGTAGCCGGCCTTCACGAACGGTTCGACCATGTGGGTGGCCTGCTTGTCCATCATCTCCAGCCCGGCCGGGATGATGCCCGCGCCGATGACCCGCGTGACCGCATTGCCGGCGGCCTCGACGCTGGGGAAGCTGGCCAGCACCACCTGCGCGCAGACCGGCTTGGGCAGCAGCTTGACCGTGATTTCAGTGACGATGCCCAGCATGCCCTCGGAACCGATGAAGACGGCGAGCAGGTCCAGGCCGGGCGAGTCCGGTGCTTCGCTGCCGAGTTCGACGACGTCGCCGTCTATGGTGACCACGCGGACGCGCAGGATATTGTGCACGGTCAGCCCGTACTTCATGCAGCGGACGCCGCCGGAATTTTCCGCGACGTTGCCCCCTATCGAACAGGCGATCTGGCTGGATGGATCGGGCGCGTAGTACATGCCATAGGCCGCGGCGGCCTCGGAGATCGCCAGGTTGCGCACGCCGGGCTCGACCACGGCCAGCGCATTGTCGGGGTCGATGCGCTTGACGCGGTTCAGCTTCGACAGGCCCAGCAATACCCCCTGGCTGTGCGGCATCGCCCCGCCCGACAGGCCCGTGCCAGCGCCGCGCGGCACCACGGGCGCGCTGAGACGGTTGCAGACACGCATGACCTGCTGCACCTGGGCTTCGGTCTCCGGCAGGCAGACCACGGCAGGCAAGGCCCGATAGAGGGACAAACCGTCGCACTCATAGGGTCGCATGTCCTCTTCCCGATACAGCACGCAATGCGCCGGCAGGACGGCCTGCAGCGCGGCCACCAGCTCCGGCACCGCCGGGGGCGCCGCCTGCGCATCCGTGAGATCGGTCTCTACCAGGGTATTCATGCTTCAAAGATAGCGCGCGCGCGGCGATCGCACAGTCAGGGATTTACCCCAACGCAGGAAACGCCGTTGCGCGGTTGCTACCAAGGGAAAATCTTGCCCGGGTTGAGGATATTGTTGGGGTCGAAAGCATGCTTGAGGCTGCGCATCAGGGCCAGGGCGTCCTGGCCGTGCTCCTCCAGCAGGTATCCCATCTTGTGGAGGCCGATGCCGTGCTCGCCCGTGCAGGTGCCATCGGCCGCGATGGCCCGGTGAACCAGGGCATGGTTGATGCGCTCCGATGCGTCCCACTCGTCCTGGCTATCGGGGTCCAGCAGCATCAACACGTGGAAATTGCCGTCGCCGACATGGCCGACGATGGTGAAGGGGAAAGGCGCATCGGCCAGGTCGCGCGCGGTTTCCCGCACGCAATCGGCCAGGGCGGAAATTGGCACGCAGACGTCCGTGGTGCTGGCGCGACAGCCGGGCCGCAATTGCAGGCCGGCGAAATAGGCGTTGTGGCGCGCCGCCCATAGACGGCTGCGGTCTTCCGGACGGTTGGCCCATTCGAAATCCATCCCGCCGTGGTCGCGGACGATGGCCTGTACCAGGTCCGCCTGCTCTTGCACGCCGGCGGCGCTGCCATGGAATTCGAACAGCAACAGCGGCGTTTCGCGCAATTCCAGCTTGCTATACCGGTTCACGGAGCGCACCGCGTATTCATCCATGAATTCCACGCGGGCCACCGGTACGCCGGCCTGCATGATCTCGATGACGCTGTCCACGGCATCGCCCAGCGTGGGGAAATTGCAGACCGCAGCGGAAACGGCTTCGGGCTGGGGATACAGCTTGACCGTCACCTCGGTGATCAGGCCCAGCGTGCCTTCGCTACCGACGAAAATGCGCGTGAGGTCGTAGCCCGCGGATGACTTGGGCGCCCGGCTCGCCGTGCGCAGCACGCGCCCGTCGGCGGTAACGACCGTCAACGACAGCACGTTTTCCCGCATGGTTCCATAGCGGACCGCATTGGTGCCGGACGCGCGCGTGGCCGCCATGCCGCCCAGGCTGGCATCGGCGCCCGGATCGACAGGGAAAAACAGGCCGCTGTCGCGCAGGTGTTCGTTCAACTGCTTGCGGGTCACCCCGGCCTGCACGGTCGCGGTGAAATCCTCGGCATGCACGGCCAATACCGCATTCATGCCCGAGAGGTCCAGCGTGATTCCGCCCTGGACCGGCAGCAGGTGCCCCTCCAGCGAGGATCCCGCGCCGTAGGCCACGATGGGCACGCGATGCTCGTTGCATATCCGCGCCACTGCCGCGACTTCTTCCGTGGTCCGGGCGAAGATCACCGCGTCCGGCAGCACGTCCGGGTACGGCGATTCGTCATGCCCATGGTGCTCGCGCACCGCCTGCGCCATCGACAGCCGGTCGCCGACGACCGCGCGCAGGGCATCCAGACACGCCGCCGGCACGGGGCGCCGCAACCACGAGGAATCGGTCAAGTCGTTCATATGTTTATCCGAACCGCTTTTATCCGAACCGGAGATTCCGCCATTCTACGCCGCGCCATCCGGCGCGGATCCGCACCGGCTACTTGCCGCTGATGGTCGCGCGGCGGCGTTCCTGCACCGCGGTGGCCAGGCCTTCCAGCAATTCCACGGAGGCATCCCAATCGATGCAGCCATCGGTGATGCTTTGCCCATAGGTCAAGGGTTTTCCGGGGATCAGGTCCTGGCGTCCGGCCAGCAGGTGGCTTTCGACCATCAGGCCGACGATACGGGCGTCGCCGCCGGCGATCTGGCGACCGATATCCCGCGCGACCAGCGGCTGGTTCTGCGGATTCTTGCTGCTATTGGCATGGCTGGTATCGATCATCAGCCGCTGCGCCAAACCGGATTTCGCCAGGTCCTGGCTGGCCGCGTCGATACTGGCGGCGTCGTAATTGGGCGTTTTGCCACCGCGCAGGATGACGTGGCAATCCTCATTGCCGGCCGTCGAAACGATCGCGGAATGCCCGCCTTTGGTGACCGACAGGAAATGGTGCGGCTGTGAGGCCGCCTTGATTGCGTCGACCGCGATTTTGACATTGCCATCGGTGCCGTTCTTGAAACCGACCGGACATGACAGGCCCGATGCCAATTCCCGATGGACCTGGCTTTCCGTGGTGCGGGCGCCGATCGCCCCCCAGGAAACCAGGTCGGCAATATATTGCGGCGTGATCATGTCCAGGAATTCGCAGCCCGCCGGCAGTCCCAGCGTATTGATTTCCAACAGCAATTCCCGTCCGACGCGTATGCCCTTGTTGATGTTGAAGCTGCCGTCCAGATCGGGATCGTTGATCAAACCCTTCCAGCCGACGGTGGTGCGCGGCTTTTCGAAATAGACCCGCATCACGATTTCCAGGTCCCCTTTCAGCCGATCGCGTATCGGCTTCAACCTGCCGGCGTATTCGATCGCTGCCTTGGGATCGTGGATGGAGCACGGCCCGATAACCACGGCCAGACGATCGTCCATGCCGTGCAGAATCCGATGCAAGGCCTGGCGCGCCGAATAAACGGTGTCCGACACCGACTGACTGCAGGGGAATTCGCGCATGACATGCGCGGGCGGCGTTAATTCCTTGATTTCTCGGATACGCAAGTCGTCGGTATTGTGCGACACGGTGGTGCTCCTTCCTGGGGTACGTTGCCAGGCTGGCGGACATGAAAAAAGCCGCCAGTTCGCTGGCGGCTTTTTTGAGGGGATTCGCTAACTTCAGTTTGCGCGCAACCCTTCCTCCGCCAGCGGCATCGGAAAGCCATAAAAATAAAATCGAGCGGCGGAGCCGCCCAGGCGGTGGTTGCTTGCGAAGGTCATGAAAAGTGCGGCTTTGCCGCGCAGAATGACATGGCGGCAAATCCTAGCACAAAAACCGCCGGAGGTCATGGCGGAAAGCCGGATTCAAGCCGTGCCCCCCACGGTTAGGCCATCCATGCGCAACGTGGGCATACCCACGCCGACCGGGACGCTCTGGCCTTCCTTGCCGCAGGTACCGACCCCGGAATCGAGCCGCATATCGTTGCCTATCATGCTGACGCGGGTCATGGCGTCGGGGCCATTGCCGATCAGCGTGGCGCCCTTGACCGGATAGCTGATCTTGCCGTTTTCGATCATGTAGGCTTCCGAGGCGGAAAACACGAACTTGCCACTGGTGATATCCACCTGACCGCCGCCGAAATTCACGGCATACAGCCCACGTTTCACCGACGCCAGGATTTCTTCCGGCGGGGTATCGCCGCCCAGCATATAAGTATTCGTCATGCGGGGCATGGGCAAATGGGCGAACGATTCGCGCCGTCCGTTGCCAGTAGCGGCCGTCTTCATGAGGCGCGCGTTCATGGTGTCCTGCATATAGCCGCGCAGGATACCGTCCTCGATCAGGACATTGCGTTGCGTGGGATTGCCTTCGTCGTCCACGTTGAGCGAACCGCGGCGGTCGGGCAAGGTGCCGTCGTCGATCACCGTGACGCCCTTGGAAGCAACGCGCTCGCCGATGCGTCCGGCGAAAACGCTGGAACCCTTGCGATTGAAATCGCCTTCCAGCCCATGGCCTACCGCCTCATGCAGCAGGATACCGGGCCAACCGGAGCCCAGCACAACCGTCATTTCACCCGCCGGAGCGGGCCGCGCGTCCAGGTTTACCAGGGCCTCGTGCACGGCATGTTCGACATACCCGCGCATGATTTCATCGGTGAAATAGCCCAGGCCGGACCGGCCGCCGCCCCCGGCATGGCCCATTTCCCGGCGGCCATCGCGTTCCACGATAACGGTCAGCGACAGGCGTACCAGAGGCCGTACGTCCGCAGCCAGCCGGCCGTCGCTTCCGGCCACCAGAATGACGTCGTATTCCGCGCCCAAGCCCGCCATGACCTGTATGACATGCGGATCGCGCGCCCGCGCCATGCGTTCGATGCGCTCCAGCATGGCCACTTTGTCGGGCGCGCTGAGGGTGAGCAAGGGATCGACGGCCGGATACAGGTCATGGGCCATCGACGCGCCCTGCGCGCGCACCTTGGCCTTGCCGGCGCCCTGGCGCGCGATGCCACGCACCGCGCGGGCCGAGGACAGCAAGGCGTCGGGAGACAGTGAATCGGAATAGGCGAAGGCGGTTTTCTCGCCGCTGATCGCGCGCACGCCCACGCCCTGCCCGATGGAAAAGCTGCCGGTCTTGACGATGCCCTCTTCCAGGCTCCAGCCTTCGCTGCGCGTGTACTGGAAATAAAGATCGGCGTAATCGACCTTGTGCGTGAATATTTCGCCCAGCGCGCGCGCCATGTCGGCTTCGCTCAATCCCCAGGGGTCGAGCAAGACGGATTTGGCGGTCGCCAGGGCTTGGATGTCAGGGTCGGTTATTTTCATTTCGGCAACTCTCGGGATTTACATGACGCGGTGGCGCAGCGCGGGCAGAGCTGTACGCACCTCGGAAAGCCGTGCGGGATCTATGTTACCCCCTGCCACGCCGGGCCCTTCCGGGAGAACGTCGACAATCTCGCCCCAGGGATCGACCAGCATGGAATGCCCCCAGGTACGGCGTCCGTTGGGATGCACACCGCCCTGGGCGGGCGCCAGCACGTAGCACTGGTTTTCGACGGCGCGCGCACGCAGCAGCAATTCCCAATGCGCCTTGCCGGTCGTATAGGTGAACGCGGCGGGGACGACGATCAGGTCCACCTGGCCCAGCGCCCGATACAACTCCGGGAACCGCAAGTCATAACAGACCGACAGGCCCACCTTGGCAAAGGGCGTATCCACCGTGCGCACCTCGGTTCCCGGCCGTATGGCGATCGACTCGTCATACGATTCCTGGCCACGCCGGAAATTGAACAAATGGATTTTGTCGTAGCGGGCCAACGCTTTCCCATCAGGCCCATATACCAGCGAGGTGTTGTAGACACGCGCCGCGTCGGGGCTGATGAAGGGCATCGTTCCGCCAACCAGATAAATACCGTGGCCGCGCGCCTGGTCCGCGAGAAACTCCTGTATCGGGCCGGCGCCCTCGGTTTCGCGAATTGCCAGCTTGTCGTGATCTTTTTGTCCCATGAAGCAGAAATATTCCGGCAATGAGACTAATCGGGCACCGGATTCGGCCGCTTTTGCGATTAATTGGGACGCAGCATCCAGATTTTCACTGACCATGGGCGTGCTCACCATCTGGATTGCCGCCACGCGGGTGGATGACGAAGGGGGAGTGGAAGGAGAGTTCATCGGAAACAAATAGATTCAAGAATTCCTGGGATTATCCCCAACTCGTTTTATGCTATTGTCGACAAAATAACTATAATCGGGACGGAAAATCAAATTCCATAATAAGGAACGATATACCATGCCAAGAGAGACCTACTCCGCGCAGCAAGCCAGGATCGAAAAAGAGATCGACAAGCTACGCAAAAAGTCTGAGGCGCTGCAGATGAAGCGTCGCAAGCCCGTTGTAGCCTCCATCATTCGTTCGATGCGTGAATACAGCATCACGCCCGAAGAAATCGCCACTGCCTTCGGCAAGCCCGCCACGCGCCGGGGCCCGGCCCGCAGGAGCACCCCGGGCGCAGCCGCCGCGCCAGCCAAGCGCGCCGTCGCGCCGAAATACCGTCATCCCGATACCAAGGAAACCTGGAGCGGCCGGGGCAAGCCGCCGCGCTGGCTCACCGCGGCCGAAGCCGCGGGCGCGACGCGCGAGAGCTTTCTCATTCAATAACGGAACCGTTCCTGTCGTTTCGCAGGCTGACGATTCGATTAACGATTCCTGCCTTGCCTTCCCGGCCCCGCGCGACAGCGCGGGGCTTTTTCTTTCACGCGGAATAAACACGTGCCGGTGCCTTATGGCCTTGCCGCCGGCGCGGCCACCCTCGCGTCTTCGCCCTAACGGCCCATTGTGTAGCGTACTTCCCGCTCCGAACCATTGTTCGCCGGGAAATTATCGAAGATGGCGCGTACCAGATAAGGCATCACCGCCAGCAAGCGGTCGTTGCCGGATACGCTGTAGGCGGTGGCGCGATAGACTTCCTTGCCACCTTGGCTCGCATCGCGTATTTCCACCGTCAAGGCATTGCGGTATGCCACCGAAGGCATATCCACCCAATCGGGCCCCCACATTCCCGGCCCCCACGGGCTACCCCAATAACGGCCACCATAGAAACCCGGGCCGTAGCCGCCATAAAAGTAAGGATCGACGGGACGACGGACATTTACCTGCGTCTGCGTCACGCCATACTTGAACGACACGTCGAAGCGCGCTGGCTGCCCCGCCTGCGCCTCCACCAGTCCGGTCGGGCTGATGCCGCTGCGCACCATATCCTGGAAATTCTGGTATTCAAGGTTGTTATTCTGGCTGGGGTCGGCCGGCACGAAACGATAACGCTGGCCCGTCGCGCCCGCTGGCCAATCCTGGAACGACGTCACTCGCGCCGATACGGTAGGTGTGGTCGCGCATCCGGCAACCAGGCCCGCCAGCAGCAGCAGGGCCAACGCCTGAGCAAAGCGGCGGATGCGGGATGAATCGGCTCGGTACATGAAATCTCCTGCGAAACGGCGAGGCGTCGTCGGTCTCGGACAAGCATCATAATGGCTGTCCATCCCGTTGGACAGGAAACCGGAAGCAAAGTTTTGCGGCTTGCGGCAAGGGCGCGGCGCAAGCCCGACCTACAATAACGTCCAACCCATCACGACAGGCCAGGCCATGCGTACCGAAAGCTCCATTACCGTCTACCGCAAGGATTACCAGCCCTACCCGTTCGATATCCCGGAGGTCGCGCTGGCGTTCGATCTGGATCCGGACGCGACCACGGTCACCTCCCGGCTGGCGGTGCGGCGCCGCGCCGGCCACGAAGGCGAACCGCTGCAGCTCGACGGCAGCGAGCTCGAACTGGTTTCGGTGGCCGTGGACGGCCGCGCACTGGGGCACGGCGAGTACAGCGTGGACGAACATATGCTGACGCTGCCCAACCTGGGCGCCAGCGCGACCATCGAAATCGTCAGCCGCTGCAGGCCGTCGGCGAATTCGACCTTGATGGGTCTTTACGTGTCCGGTGGCAACTTCTTCACGCAATGCGAGGCGGAGGGCTTCCGGCGCATTACCTGGTTTGCCGACCGTCCGGACGTCATGTCGCGCTACCGCGTTACCTTGCGCGCGGGCAGCGAATACCCCGTGCTGCTCAGCAATGGCAACCTGCTGGAGCAGCGCACCCTGCCGGATGGGCGCGCCGAAGCCGTGTGGGAAGACCCGTTTCCCAAGCCTTGCTATCTGTTCGCGCTGGTGGCCGGACGCCTGACCCACAGGGAAACGCGACTGAAGACCGCCTCCGGGCGCGAGGTGCTGCTGCAGGTCTATAGCGATCCTGGCTCGGAATCGAAGACCGAATGGGCGCTGGAGTCGCTGGTGCGGTCGGTGCGCTGGGATGAGCGCCGGTTCGGCCTGGAACTGGACCTGGATCGATTCATGGTGGTCGCGGTGCGCGATTTCAATATGGGGGCCATGGAAAACAAAGGCTTGAACATATTCAATGCCGCGTATGTCCTGGCGGATCCCGACACAGCCACCGACGCCAACTACGAAGCGATCGAAGCCGTTATCGGCCATGAATATTTCCATAATTGGACCGGCAATCGCGTCACCTGCCGCGATTGGTTCCAGCTCAGTCTCAAGGAAGGCCTGACGGTATTCCGCGACCAGGAGTTCAGCGCCGACGTGATGGCCGATGGCATGGATGCGCAGGCGGCCGCCAGCGCGCGCGCGGTCAAACGCATCGACGATGTCGTCACGCTGCGCGCCGCGCAGTTTCCGGAGGACGCCGGGCCGATGGCACACCCGATACGCCCCGAGAGCTACCAGGAAATCGGCAACTTCTATACCGCCACGGTTTATGAGAAAGGCGCCGAAGTCATCCGCATGCAGCACACATTGCTGGGCGAAGCCGGATTCCGCGCGGGCATGGACGAGTATTTCCGCCGCCACGACGGCCAGGCCGTGACCTGCGACGATTTTGTCGCCGCCATGGAATCCGTATATAGCCGCCAGCATCCGGGTCGCGATCTGCAGGTATTCCGGCGTTGGTACAGCCAGGCCGGCACGCCGCGCGTCGCGGTGGACCTGCAGTATGACGCGGACGCGCGGCGCTGCACGGTGACGCTGTCGCAGCGATGCGCCCCGGTAGGGGTGGAGAAAACCGCGCCCCCCGCTGGCGGCAAAAAGCCTTTTCATATCCCGTTCGCCATGGGTCTGCTCGGCCGCGACGGACAACCCATCACGCTGCGCGTGGATGGGATGGAAAGCGAGACGGTACTGCTGGAATTGACGCAGGAGCGCCAACAGTGGGTATTCGAGGATATTCCCAGCGCGCCCGTGCCATCGCTGCTGCGCGGCTTTTCGGCCCCGGTCATCGTGGAATATCCATGGAGCGATGAAGAACTGGCCCTGCTGTCGGCCCACGACACGGACCCGTTCGCACGCTGGGAAGCCGGCCAGGAACTGGCCACGCGGGAGATCCTGCGCCTGACCGCGGCGCGGCAGGCGGGCGCGCCATTGCAGAGCAGTCCCGCCTTCATCGCCGCTTGGCGCGCGCTGCTGGAGGATCCGCGGCTGGACGCCGCCTATCGCGCCCGCGCGCTATCCCTGCCTTCCGAGAAGACCTTGGCGGAACGCATGACCGCCATGGACCCGCCATCGCTGGCGGCCGCGCGCGACTTCCTGCGCGATGAGATCGGCACGCAGTTGGCCCCACTCTGGCGCACGGCGTTCGCCGACAGCCAGACGCCGGGCCCCTACAGCCCGGCGCCGGAACCCACCGGCAAGCGCGCGTTGAAAAACATGGCCTTGAGTCAACTGCTGGCAAGTGGCGATGCGCAGGCCGCGCAATGGGCGCTGGAGCAGTACGAACAGGCGGGCAACATGACCGACCGCCTGGGGGCCATGACGGCCCTGGTGAACTACGGCGACGAAGACGTCGCGACGCGCACGCTGAGCCACTTCTACGAACAATGGCAACATGACCCGCTGGTCATCGACAAATGGTTTGCGCTGCAGGCCACCGCACGCGCCACCACGGTCGACACGGTGCGTGGCCTGATGGCACATCCCGCCTTTACGTTGCGCAATCCGAATCGCGCCCGCGCGCTGGTATTCCAGTTCTGCCTGAATAATGCGCGCGGCCTGCACGCGGCCGATGGCTCAGGTTATCGCTACTGGCAGGAACAGGTGCTGGCGCTGGACGCATTGAATCCGGAAGTCGCTGCCCGGCTGGCGCGCGCCATGGACAACTGGTCGCGCTTCGTGCCGTCCTTGCGGGAGCCGATGCGGACAGCGCTGCAGGCGGTGCGGGCGCACGACGGCCTGTCGCGCAACGTGAGCGAAATCGTATCCAAGGCGCTGGAATTGGCTGCCTGAAAATCGTGTGTTCGAGGAGAACCTTTTGAAACGTAAAACCCTGACTCAGTATTTAGTCGAGCAGCAGCGCGAAGCCCAGGCCGTCGGCCCGGAAGTCCGCCTGCTTATCGAAGTGGTGGCGCGCGCCTGCAAGGCGATCAGCCATGCCGTCAGCAAAGGCGCGTTGGGCGGGGTCCTGGGCAGCCTGGAATCCGAGAATGTGCAGGGTGAAGTCCAGAAGAAGCTGGACGTGTTGTCCAATGAGATCCTGCTCGAAGCCAACGAATGGGGTGGGCACCTGGCCGCCATGGCTTCGGAAGAAATGGAAACCATCCACCTGATTCCCAACCGCTATCCCAAGGGCGAATACCTGCTGCTTTTCGATCCGCTGGATGGCTCGTCCAATATCGACGTCAATGTGTCCATCGGCACCATTTTTTCGGTGCTGCAGGCGCCGCATGACACGCATGGCCAGCCGGTAACGGAAGAAGACTTCCTGCAGGCCGGCAGCAGGCAGGTCGCCGCCGGCTATGCGGTCTACGGGCCTCAGACCATGCTGGTGCTGACGGTCGGCAACGGGGTGATCGGCTTTACGCTGGACCGCGAAATGGGATCCTGGGTATTGACGCATGAAAACATGCAGATTCCGGCCGACACCAAGGAGTTCGCCATCAATATGTCGAACATGCGCCATTGGGCGCCACCGGTGAAACGATATGTCGACGATTGCCTGGCCGGCAAAGCGGGCCCGCGCGGCAAGGATTTCAATATGCGCTGGGTGGCTTCCATGGTGGCCGACGTCCATCGCATCCTGACGCGAGGCGGCGTTTTCATGTACCCCTGGGATGCGCGCGAACCGTCGAAGCCGGGGAAACTGCGCCTGATGTATGAAGCCAATCCCATGAGCCTGATCGTGGAACAGGCTGGCGGCGCCTCCATCAACGGCACGCAGCGCATTCTGGATATCGAACCGACCCAGTTGCATGAGCGGGTCAGCGTGATATTGGGCTCGCGCAATGAAGTGGAAATGGTCGCCCGTTACCACCGCGAGCACGGCGACGCGCAATAGATTCCCACGACATCAAACAAAACCGGCGCCCGAGGCGCCGGTTTTGTTTTCCCGGATGGTGTTTCCCGGATGGTACATACCTTGGGTAGATAGCGCGGGGCTGTATCCGCAGGCCGGCCCTACTTGACCTGCTCGATGGACTTCACGTCGTCCTTGTTGATCTGGACGTCGCGGCCGTTCTGCTCGTACTGGTACATGCCCGACTTCTTGTCGTATTCCGGCTTGTCCGGGGTCACGATTTGCGAACCGTCCCGCGTGTTCACGACCGAGGGCGAAGAGCACCCCGCCAGAATGGCAACCGCGGCCAACGATATAGCGCTCAATTTAAGAGTCATGTCATCTCCTTGCGTGATGTACATGGCCAATTTATCGAACGCGGGACACGGTTGCGGTGACCGGATGTGCAGAAAGTGCGAGCATCTGTTAATCGCGTGCCCGCACTTCAGCGCTGCCTGTTTCAGTTATCCAGCGTGAGCACGGTCGCACCCGTGGTTTTGCGCGACGCAAGCGCCATCTGTGCCTCGGCTGCCTCTTCCAGGGGATAACGCTGGTCGATACGCATGCGTATCTTCTTCTTCAGCACCAGGCCGAACAGCTCGTCAGAAGCCGCTTTGAGCTTGGCGGGCGTATTGACGTGCAGGCCCAGGGACGGCCGGGTCAGGTAAAGGCAACCCTTCTGATTCAGGATGCCGACGTTGACACCGCTGACCGGACCGGACGCGTTGCCGAAACTGACCATGAGCCCGCGCGGTTCGATGCAATCCAGCGAGATTTCCCAGGTGTCCTTGCCGACGCCGTCATAGACCACCGGCACTTTCTTGCCGCCGGTCAATTCGAGCACGCGCTCGACGACGTTTTCCCGGGAATAATCGATGGTCTGCCACGCGCCGTGCGCGCGCGCGAGTTCGGCCTTCTCCGGGCTGGACACCGTGCCGATCAGTTTGACGCCCAAGGCCTTGGCCCATTGGCATGCAATCAGACCCACGCCGCCGGCGGCAGCGTGGAACAGAATCGTTTCCCCGCCCTGCAGACGGTAGGTCTGGCGGAACAGGTATTGCACCGTCAGGCCTTTGAGCATCATCGCCGCCGCTTCGTCGAAGCCGATGCCCTTGGGCAGTTGGACCACATTGGCTGCCGGCACGTTGCGCATTTCGGCGTAAGCGCCCAGGGGGCTCTGGCCGTAGGCGACGCGGTCGCCTTTCTTGATGTGCGTGACTTCGCTACCGACCGCTTCCACCACGCCCGCGCCTTCGAAGCCCAAGCCGTGCGGCAGCGGGTGCGGGTACAGGCCGGTCCGGTAATAGATGTCGATGAAATTCAAGCCGGCGGCGTGCTGGCGCACCGTCACTTCGTTGGGACCGGGCGGGGGCACCTCCACGTCAACCAACTTCAGGACTTCCGGGCCGCCGTGGGCCTCCAACTGGATTGCCTTGACAGTATTGCTGGCCATACAACGCTCCTTCTTTGTGTTCGTCGTGGGTAAGAGTCGAATCATCCATGCGCGTCGCAGCCGCGCGCAGTGTCAATTGTTCTTCGATGCAGCCTGGCGGCGGGCCGTCAGCACGAACACGCCCGCCAGCACGAAGGCGGTGCCCGCCAGTTGCCACGCGGTGACCGGCTCGCCGAGAAACCAGAATGCCAGGAACAGTACCGATACGGGGCCCAGCATGCCCAGTTGCGCGGCCAGTGGGGGGCCGATACGGGACACGGCCGCCATGATCATGAACACCGGCAGGACCGTGTTGACGGTGGCGTGGATCAGGGACAGGCCGTAGAAGCCCGGCGGCTGGATCAGCACGCCGGGCGGATGCACCATGAAGAATTGCAGCAGGCAGGCGATGCTGGACACCGACATCGCGTACGCCGTCAGGCGCATCGGCCCCACCCGCTTGACCAGTTCGCCCGAACCGATCAGATACAAGGCATAGGAAAAGGCCGAACCAAAAACGAACGCCGACCCCAGCAGCACCGCGCTGCCACTGGTCTGCGCCATGTCATGGGCGAAAACCAGCACCACGCCCAGATAGGACAGCAGCAAGGCCAGCCACTGGCGGCCGGCAATGGGCCGTTTGAGCCAGAAAGCCGTGATCAGCAACACCAGGGTAGGCGCCAGGAACAGGATCAGCCGCTCCAGCCCGACGCTGATATAGCGCAAGCCCAGGAAGTCCAGAAAGCTCGACAGGTAATAGCCGATCAGCCCCAGCAGCACGACCTTGAAGCACTCCTTGCGGGTCAACACCGGAATCTCGCCCCGGACGGCCCGGCGCGACTGCCGCCAGGCAATGAACGCGAAGAAAGGCAGCGAAAACAGCATGCGGAATGCGATCAAGGTGACCGCGTCCACGCCGTATTCGTAGGTGAATTTGACGACGATGGCCTTGCCGGAAAACAGGATGGCGCCCAGGGCGGCCAGGGAAAATCCCGCGGCACGATTCGAGAAAGCGGGCGCGGCGGATGTTGCGACGGTGGAATTCATGCCGGGATTTTATGTGGCCGCGCCGGGTCTTTGCACGGCATTTCTGGCGCGCGGCGGTCATGCGCCGCCCTGCTCCGCGCGCTACACCGGCCCGCGCCAACGCCGGGCCCCGGCAGTCAGCCTTTCGTCAGAAAACTTAACTTGACAATAACTGTCTAGGCAGTTAACTTGTTTGCCATGAACACAGAACCCATTGCCCCATCAGACGAATCGCCGCCTTACCGCTGCGACCGCACCCGGGTCGAGGACAACCCCGGTTACCTTATCCGTCTGGTCTTCAATTCCCTGAATCGGGCCTTGGACCAGGAGATGGCGCCGCTCGGCCTGACGGCAACGCAATGGCGTCCCGTCGCCATGGTGGCACTGGGGCGCGCCGATACCGCCGCTGAACTTGCCCGCCTGAACGAAGTCGATACGGGTGCGATGACGCGCACGCTGGACCGGCTGGAAGCCAAGAAACTGCTGCGCCGCCAGCGCAGCGAGCAGGATCGGCGGGTCATCAAGATCGAGCTGACGGAAGAAGGCGAAGCCATGGTCCGGGAGATCCCGATGAACATCGCCCGCACGCTTAACCATTATCTGCGCGGGTTCTCCGAACATGAGGTCGAACTGTTGACCCATTTCCTGCGCCGCATGCTGGCCAACGGCTCCGCCCCAGTGCCGCCGCCCAAGGGCTGACGCATGGGAAACCGTTTTTTTCGCCTAATTAGCTGTCTAGTCAATTAATAACTGATCAATCAAATGACAACCCGCTTACACCCGTTTCTTCGCCGCGAAACGCCTGTCCAGCTTTCCATCGTCGTCGGCCCCCACTGCTAATCGCTATGAAACGCCTGTCTACTTTGCTATTGGTGATCGCCTTGAGCGGTTGCGCCTTCATGGAGAAAGGTCCCACGCCCGTGGCCGAGCTTACGGAGCACAAGCTGGGCCTGTCGGACCAGGCCGCCGCCTGGCCGACGACGCAGTGGTGGCAGCGCTACGGCGATCCCCAGCTGGATGCGCTGGTGCAGGAAGCATTGGCGAACAATCCATCCATCAGCGCGGCCCAGGCCCGGCTGGCGCAGGCCAATGCCGCCGTCAGCGGCGCCCGCGCTCCCCTGCTGCCCCGCGTGGACGGAGATTATTCGCTACAGCGCGAACATATCTCGAAGACGTACATCTATCCGGAACCGCTGGCGGGATCGGTGCAAAGCGACAACCGCCTGGGACTGGATTTCAGCTATGAGCTGGATTTCTGGGGCAAGAACCGCTCGGCACTGCAGTCCGCGCTGTCGCGCGAACAGGCGGCCGAGGCCGACAGGCAGGCGGCCCGCACCATGTTGTCCAGCGCCATGGTGCAGAGCTACCTGAGCCTGCAGAATGCCTTCGCGCAGCGCAAGGTGCTCCAACGCATCATCGCGCAGCGGGACGAAGCCCTGTCCATCACGCGGCAGCGTTTCAGTGCCGGCCTGGACACCCAGGTGGAAGTCAAGCAGGCGGAATCGCAGCTCGCCTCGGCCAAGGTGCAGGCAACGCAAGTGGAGACCACGCTGGCACAACTGCGCAACCAGGTCGCGGCGCTGGCCGGCGCGGGCCCGGCCCGCGGCCAGAGCCTGCAGGAAGCCAACCTGACCGTGCCGGCGGGCGGCCTTCCCGCTTCTGTCCCGCTGGAGTTGCTGGGCCATCGCGCCGACGTCGTCGCCGCCCGCTGGCGCGCGGAAGCCGCCCGCAAGACCATAGACGTGGCCAAGGCGGACTTCTATCCCAACGTCAACATCACTGCCTTCATCGGCTTCCAGGCGCTGGGCACCAACAATCTGCTGCGAGCCGCCAGCCGCACGGCCAACATCGGCCCCGCCATCTCGCTGCCGATATTCCATGGTGGCGAATTAAACGCGAACCTGGCCGGCCGCCGTGCGGACACCGACCTGGCGGTGTCGGACTACAACCAGACCGTACTCGACGCCGTCCGGCAGGTCGCGGATGCGCTGGATGCCTTGCGACTGCTCGATCGCGAAACGGTGGAACAGCGCCAGGCGCGCCAGTCGATCGACGCGGCGTACGACCTGGCGGTGAACCGCTACAAGGCGGGACTGGGCAACTACCTGATCGTGCTGGTCGCGCAGAACGACGTGCTGACGCAGGCGCGCCTGGAAACGGATCTGCGCTTCCGCGCCTACAAGCTGGACGCCGAGCTGGCCAATGCATTGGGCGGCGGCTATGTACCGGCGCCCGCCAATGCGGAAATCGCCCAGCAGGACACCTCGAACACCACCCATTGAAGAATATCGGACCGACGTAATGAACGCTCCTCAAACTTCCAATCCCAAACGCAAGCGCCTGATGCTGATCGCAACGGGTGTGTTCGTGCTGATCGCCATCGCCTACGGCGTCTGGTGGTGGCTGGTCGGCTCGCATTTCGAAGGCACGGACGATGCCTATGTCCATGGCAACCTGGTGCAGATCACGCCCCAGGTGCCCGGCACCGTGGTGGCCATCGAAGCGGACGATACCGAGACGATCGAAGCGGGCGCCCCGCTGGTCCGCCTGGACCCGTCCGATACCGACATCGCCCTGCGCCAGGCCGAAGCCAAGCTGGCGCAGACCGTGCGCCAGGTGCGGACCCTGTACGTGCAGAACGATGCCCTCGCGGCCGACGTCGGCGTGGGCAAGGCCGACCTGGAACGCGCGCAGGCCGACCTGACGCGAGCGCGCAGCGACCTGGCGCGGCGCCAGACGCTGGCCAAGTCGGGCGGTGTCAGCGGCGAAGAAATCCTGCATGCGCAGACGACGCTGAAGTCCGCTGAATCCGGCGTGGCGCAGGCCCAGGCCGCGCTGGAGGCTTCCAAGGCCAAACTGGCCACCAACCAGGCCCTGACGCACGGCACCACGGTGGAGAACCATCCTGACGTGCGCGAAGCGGAAGCCGAGCTGCGCAACGCATGGCTGGCGCAATCGCGCACCGTGCTGCCGGCGCCGGTCACCGGCATGGTGGCGCGACGCAGCGTGCAGGTCGGCCAGCGCGTCGCGCCGGGCAACACCTTGATGAACGTCGTGCCGCTGGACCAGGTCTGGGTGGAAGCCAACTTCAAGGAAGGCCAGCTGCGCGAAATGCGCGTGGGTCAACCGGCCACGCTGACGGCCGATCTGTACGGCAGCAGTGTCACCTACCATGGCAAGGTCATCGGCCTGGACGCGGGCACGGGCAGCGCATTCGCCCTGCTGCCGGCGCAGAACGCGACCGGCAACTGGATCAAGGTCGTGCAGCGCGTGCCCGTGCGCATCGCGCTGGATCCACAGGAACTGAAAGCGCACCCGCTGCGCATCGGCCTTTCCATGGACGTTGAAGTCGATCTCAGCAAGAAAGATGGCGCGGCGGTCACGGAGCAGACGGCGCGCGCGCAGCCGGCGCTGGAAACGAAGGCCTTCGAGCCCGACCACAAGCAGGTCGACGACATGATCCAGAAAATCGTCAAAGAGAACCTCGCGCAATGAATCCCGCCAGCAACGCCGACACCGCTCGCGCCGACGCGCCGGCCGCCCCGGCGGAGCAGCGGCCCGCCAGCTACCCTCCCCTGGAAGGCGGCCTGCGGGTGGTCGGGTCCATCGCGTTGTCCACGGCGGTGTTCATGAATGTGCTGGACACGTCGATCGCCAACGTGTCCATCCCGACCATCTCTGGCGACCTGGGCGTCAGCACCAGCCAGGGCACATGGGTCATCACGTCCTTCGCGGTGGCCAATGCCATTACCGTGCCGCTGACCGGCTGGCTGACACAGCGCTTCGGCCAGGTGCGGCTGTTCGTGACGTCGACGCTGCTGTTCGTCATCGCGTCGTGGCTGTGCGGCTTCGCGCCGACGCTCGAAGCCTTGATCGCGTTTCGCGTGCTGCAGGGCGCGGTGGCGGGCCCGATGATTCCCTTGTCGCAGACCCTGATGCTGGCCAGCTTTCCCAAGCAGAAGGCAGGCATGGCGCTGGCGGTCTGGTCGATGACGACATTGGTGGCGCCAGTAGCGGGGCCGCTGCTCGGGGGCTGGATATCCGACAACTATTCCTGGCCGTGGATTTTCTATATCAATGTCCCGGTGGGATTGATCGCGGCCTGGTTCAGCTGGCGCATCTACAAGGACCGTGAATCGGTCACCCACAAACTGCCCATCGACAAGGTCGGCCTGGTGCTGCTGGTGATATGGGTCGGCGCCATGCAGATCATGCTGGACAAAGGCAAGGAGCTGGACTGGTTCCAAAGCCCGACCATCATCGGGCTGGCCGTGGTCACGGTGATCGCGTTCGTGTTCTTCATCATCTGGGAGCTGACGGGAAGCCATCCCATCGTCGACCTGCGCCTGTTCAAGGGACGCAACTTCACCATAGGCGCCGCGACGCTGGCCATCGCTTACGGCGTATTCTTCGGCAACGTCGTGCTGCTGCCCCTGTGGCTGCAAAGCAATATGAACTACACCGCGACCGATGCCGGCTTCGTCACCGCGCCGGTCGGGATACTGGCCATCCTCCTGACGCCCGTGGTGGGCCGCATGCTGGCCACGCGCGATCCGCGGCAGATCGTCACCTTCGCTTTCTGCGTCTTCGCGCTGGTCTGCTACATGCGCGCCAGCTTCACGCCGCAGACCGACATGGGTGCGTTGATGATCCCCACGATCATCCAGGGCGCGGCCATGGCGGCCTTTTTCGTGCCGCTGACCTCCATTACCCTGTCGGGGCTGGAGCCGTGGCGCATCCCGGCCGCCGCCGGGTTGTCCAACTTCTGCCGCCTGACCGCGGGGGCCTTCGGCACATCCATCGCGACGACGCTGTGGGAAAACCGCGCCACGCTGCACCATGCGCGGCTGACCGAAACGGCCGTGCCCGGTTCACAGGCCTACGACCAGATCATGCACGGCCTGTCGACGCTGGGCATGTCGGCGAGCCAGGCGCTGCACACCTTGAACGGCATGCTGGATACCCAGGCGTTCACGATGTCGGCGCTGGACGTTTTCTACGGTTCGGCCATCGTGTTCCTGCTGCTGACCGGGCTGGTGTGGTTTGCACGCCCGACGCGCGCCAAGGATACGGGCGCGGCGGAAGCCGCCGCCGGCGCGCACTGAGCAACGGAAGTCTGGCACCGCCACCGCGATAAGGAAAAGGCCCCCGGTCGCATGCAGCCTGCTGCACGCCACCGGGGGCCTTTTTCATGGCGGCTGGCTCAGGAAACCAGCGTGCGCCAGTCCAGTTTGGGCATGATCCGATCCGACAAGGCGCTATTCAGCGAAAGATTGAACACGTCGACGCCGCGCGCCTTGAGCAAGGCGGCCGCATGCGAGAAGGACGGTTCGATCAGCCGATCGAAATTGCGCACCAGGCGGCTGTTTTCCGGCTGGGCTTCCTTGTAGAAGCGGCGCGCGCCGGAGAATCCCAGGTCCAGGCCGTGCATGTAGATGCGGCCGACGCCACCGGCAACCAGGATCTGCAGCGCGGCATACGCCACGGTGTCGGCATCGAACACTCCGCTGGCCAGGTCGAAGCTATAGCCCAGCGAACGCTGCGAATCGAAGAGCGACAGCGCCGGATTGGCCTGCGCCATGGCGGACAGTTCTTCGGGATTGAAATGCGGCAGATAGGCGCGTTCGGAAACGACTTCGATGACGCAGACGCGGCAGCGATAACGTTCCGGCCAAGGCATGCCCTGGACCATGTAGCGCAGGACATCCGGCGTGACGAACAAGGTCAGATCGCGTTCGACGACCTCACGCATCAGGTCGATGCGGCGGCGCACGAAATTCTGGTCGATCACGCAGTAGTAGCGGAACGGGATGTCGAATTGGCGCGCCAGGGAAATCGAGCCATTGACGCCCATGGCCGCCTGGATCGGCAGCTTGTCGTACTGGATTTCCCCGACCGACGGGCCGCTCAGTATCACGTGCACCGTGTCATGGTGTTCGTCGAACGCGTTTTGCAGCGGCGTCACCGGAACGGCGTGGCGGAAGGCCGAAAACGTATTGATCGCGCCCTGTTCGTCGCGCCCGATGGACACATAGGGCCACAGGTGGCGATTGTGCTGCATGCGACGGCTGCGGAACAACGCGTAGAACTTGCGCCAGAACCGGTCAAGCGGCTTATCACCTACCGTGCCATCGTCGGCGACAGCAACGCTACCGCTTTCGGGAAGCAGTGGCGCCTTCCCCGCAACCAGGGAATCCGCGTTGTCGGCAGCCAAACTTGTGGAAGATAACAATGCCAAACTCGAACGTGAGGGCGCAAACGTACAAAAATGTACAGCGCGATCTGGGAGTACCGGGGACGCAGCACGGAAATCCGCGCTCGGCCGTAGTTAAACTATACCTTCCCGGGGGCGTCAATAGTTTGAAAATCCGTGGGAATTTACAAACTTCCAGGCCCTGGACGGGATGCTGCGGCCTCTATGCCGCAGCAAAAAAAGGGACACTCCAACCATAGCACGTATCGTCGCGCATGGGCTTGGGAACATCCTCAGGGCCAATGTTTACATTTGCTTGCGGGGACCGCCTGCGCAGTCCCCGTCGCGTCATGGCAGCCGGCGGCAATCAGCGGCCGGCAAGCCTCTAGGCGAGCCGCTCGGCGACGGCGCGGCCGACGTCTTGCGTGCTGGCCTGTCCCTTCATATCGGGCGTGCGCGGCCCGTTCGCCAGGACGTCCTCGATCGCCGCGACCACCGCGGCGGAGGCTTCCGGATAACCCAGGAAATCCAGCATCAGGGCGCCGCTCCATATCTGCCCGATGGGATTCGCGATGCCCTTGCCGTAGATGTCGGGCGCCGACCCGTGGACCGGCTCGAACAGGGACGGGAACTTGCGTTCCGGATTCAGGTTGGCGGACGGCGCAATGCCTATGGTCCCGGTGCAGGCCGGGCCCAGGTCGGACAGAATGTCGCCGAACAGGTTGGATGCCACGACCACGTCGAACATGTCGGGCCGCTGGACGAAGTGGGCGCACAGGATGTCGATGTGGTACTTGTCCCAGCGCACGTCCGGATAGCGCTGCCCCATTTCGGCAACGCGTTCGTCCCACCACGGCATGGAAATGGAAATGCCGTTGGACTTGGTGGCCGCCGTCAGGTGCTTGCCGCGCTTGCGCGCCAGTTCGAAAGCGAACTTCAGTACGCGCTCAGCGCCGACCCGGGTAAAAACGCTTTCCTGGATGACGATTTCGCGTTCGGTGCCGGCAAACAGCTTGCCGCCGCTATTGGAATACTCGCCTTCGGTATTTTCGCGGACGATGAAGAAATCGATGTCGCCGGGCTTGCGGTTGGCCAGCGGCGAAACCACGCCCGGCATCAGGCGGACGGGGCGCAGATTGATGTACTGGTCGAAATCGCGGCGAAAGCGGAACAGCGAACCCCAAAGGGCTTCGTGGTCCGGCACCGCGTCGGGCCAGCCGATGGCGCCGAAGAAGATCGCCTCGTGACCGCCGATCTGGGCAGCCCAGTCGTCCGGCATCATCTTGCCATGCCGGGCGTAGTAGTCGCAGCTCCAGTCGAAGTGGTCCCATTGGAACTCGATGCCGAACTTCGCCGCGGCGGCGTCCAGCACGCGCAGCCCTTCCGGGACGACTTCCTTGCCGATGCCGTCGCCGGGGATTACCGCGATTTTGTGTTTCTTAGCCACGCCGAGCCTCCATATCCATGTGTTGTCGTTGATGTCCGTCGATATCGTCATGCCCGCCCATTATCGAACAAACCGCGGGGCGGGACAGGATCAGCGGCGTCGCGAACCCAGCAGAGAGCCGAGCACGCCACGCACCAATTCGCGCGCGACCGAGCGCATCGCGGTTTTCGCCATGGTCTGCACCACGCCGTCCCGACGGCCGCCGCGTGGACCGGTGGAGCCGAACAGAACGTCGTTCAATCCGTCCATCACCCCGCCGCCCTTGCCTGCCGCGTCGGGAACGCCGGGCGCGCCGGCCGGCCGGGCGGGCGCATCCGCCGGTTCGGCGGGCCCGGCCGCGCGGCGACCCAGGACCTCGTAAGCGGAGTCCCTGTCGACCGCCTGCTCGTATTTTCCTTTCACCGGGGACACCGAGCGCAGGGCCTCGCGCTCCGCGGCGGTGGCCGGCCCGATGCGGCTGGCGGGCGGCGCGATCCAGGCGCGCTGCGTCACGCCGGGGCGTCCTTTTTCGTCCAGAAGCGACACCAGGGCCTCGCCGACGCCCAGCTCCGTGATGGCCTGCTCCAGGTCGAGTTGCGGATTCGGCCGCATGGTCTGCGCCGCCGTACGCACCGCTTTCTGGTCGCGCGGCGTAAATGCGCGCAACGCGTGCTGGATGCGATTTCCCAGTTGTCCCAGCACGGTTTCCGGAATATCCAGCGGGTTCTGCGTCACGAAGTACACGCCGACGCCCTTGGACCGGACCAGACGGACGACCTGTTCGACCCTGTCCAGAAGCGCCTTGGGCGCGTCCTCGAACAGCAGGTGTGCTTCGTCGAAGAAGAACACCAGGCGCGGCTGTTCCGGATCGCCGACTTCGGGTAGCTTTTCATAGAGTTCGGCCAGCAGCCAGAGCAGGAATACGGCGTACAGGCGAGGCGCCTGCATCAGCTTGTCCGCCGCGAGTATGCTGACCACGCCACGGCCTTCGCCGTCCACCCGCATGAGGTCGGCGATGTCCAGCATCGGTTCGCCGAAGAAATCGTCGGCGCCCTGCGACTCCAGCCGCAGCAATCCGCGCTGGATGGCGCCCACGGTCGCGGCCGACACGTTGCCGTAGCGCGTCTTCAGTTCCGCGGCGCGGTCGGCGACGTCCTGCAGCATCGCCCGCAGGTCCTTCAGGTCCAGCAGCAGCAGGCCTTCGTCGTCGGCGACCTTGAAGACCATGGAAAGCACGCCTTCCTGCGTGTCGTTGAGCTCCAGCATGCGCGACAGCAGCAGCGGCCCCAGGTCCGAAACGGTCGCGCGCACGGGATGGCCCTGCTGGCCGAAGACGTCCCAGAGGATGGCCGGCGTGGCGGCCCATGCGGGTTCGTCCAGGCCCAGCGCGTCCAGCCGCTGGCGCAGCCTGGGGCTGGACGCGCCGGCCTGTGAAATGCCGGTCAGGTCGCCTTTGACATCGGCCAGGAACACGGGTGTGCCGATGCGCGAGAACTGCTCGGCCAGCACTTGCAGCGTCACGGTCTTGCCGGTGCCGGTGGCGCCGGTGATGCAACCGTGCCGATTGGCCATGCCAGGCAGCAGGCCCAGATCCTGGCCGTCGTGCCGTGCAACACGCAGGACGGGCAGCAATGGGGCGGTATCTGGCATGGCGGTCTCCCGTTGAATTTGGCGCGGCCGAGGCGCCGGCCGCCCGGGCATTCTCCGCCGCACCGTGCAAGCACGCAACACGTCGGCCGCACCGCGCGGGGACGGCACGGTAAAATGGCCGTCTTTGCCTCAACCTTATTCGGAAAGCCATGGCCGGACACAGTAAATGGGCCAATATTCAGCACCGCAAGGGCCGCCAGGACGCCAAGCGCGGCAAGCTGTGGACCAAGATCATCCGTGAAATCACCGTTGCCGCGCGGGCGGGCGGTGCCGATCCGGAAAGCAACCCGCGCCTGCGGCTGGCCTGGGACAAGGCCACCGACGCCAACATGCCCAAGGACAACATCCAGCGCGCGATCCAGCGCGGCGCCGGCGGCGCGGATGGCGACAACTACGAAGAAGTCCGCTACGAAGGCTACGGCATCGGCGGCGCGGCGGTGATCGTCGACTGCATGACGGACAACCGCACCCGCACGGTGGCCGAAGTGCGCCATGCATTCGCCAAGAACGGCGGGAACCTGGGCCAGGAAGGCTCCGTCGCGTTCATGTTCAAGCACTGCGGCCAATTCATCTTCGCGCCCGGCACGCCGGAAGACAAGGTCATGGAAACCGCGCTGGAAGCCGGCGCCGAAGACGTGATGACGGATGCCGAAGGCGTGATCGAAGTCATCTGCGCGCCGGCCGACTATGCCGCCGTGCGGCAGGCCTTCGAAGCGGCCGGCATGAAGGCGGAAATGGACGGCGTCATCATGAAGGCGTTGAACGAAACCGAGCTCACCGGCGAGGATGCGGTCAAGATGCAGAAGCTGCTCGACGCACTCGAAGGACTGGACGACGTGCAGGAGGTCTACACCACGGCCGTCCTCGATGAAACCGACGCCTGATCCTTCCGGGACCCGCCTCGGGCGGGTTACATCATGCCGGGCGCCGTTCGAGCGGCTCGCTGCGCACGGGCCGCCCGCCGGTCCATGCATGTTTTTCTACCTATCCCATCCATTATGAAACTCCTGGTTATCGGTTCGGGCGGCCGCGAACATGCCCTCGCCTGGCGGCTGGCGCAGTCGCCGCGCGTGCACAAAGTATTCGTGGCACCCGGCAATGGCGGCACACAGCACGACAGCCTGCAGAATGTCGCGCTGACCAACGCCGACGAACTGGCCGACTTCGTCCAGCGCGAAGGCATATCGCTCACGGTGGTAGGCCCGGAAGCGCCGCTGGCCGCGGGTGTCGTCGACGTATTCCGCGCCCGGGGGCTGAAGATCTTCGGCCCGACCAAGGCGGCGGCGCAGCTGGAAAGCTCGAAGGATTACGCCAAGGCCTTCATGGTGCGGCACAACATTCCCACCGCGCGCTACCAGACCTTCACCGATCCAGCACTCGCGCATGCGTATATCGACCAGGAAGGCGCGCCCATCGTCATCAAGGCCGACGGCCTGGCGGCCGGCAAGGGCGTGGTGGTCGCCACCACCGTCGACGAGGCGCATGAAGCGGTGGACGCCATGCTGGGCGACGGTTCACTGGGCGAGGCGGGCGCGCGCGTGGTGATCGAGGAGTGCCTGCTGGGCGAGGAAGCCAGCTTCATCGTGATGGTGGACGGCCGCAACGTTCTGGCGCTGGCGACCAGCCAGGACCATAAACGGCTGCAGGATGGCGACCAGGGCCCCAACACCGGCGGCATGGGTGCCTACTCGCCGGCGCCGGTCGTCACGCCGGAACTGCACCATCGCATCATGCGCGAAGTCATCCTGCCTTCGGTGCAGGGCATGGCACGCGACGGGCTGCCCTATACCGGTTTCCTGTATGCCGGCCTGATGATCGCGCCCGGCGACGATCCGGACCGGCCCATCAAGGTCCTGGAGTACAACTGCCGCATGGGCGATCCGGAAACGCAGCCGATCATGATGCGGATCAAAAGCGACTTTGTCGATGTCGTGGAACATGCGATTGCCGGAACGCTGAACCAGGCGGACATCGTCTGGGACCGGCGCACCGCCCTGGGCGTGGTGCTGGCGGCGCACAATTACCCCGGTACGCCTCGCACCGGGGACGTGATCTCCGGCTTGCCGGAGGACGCCGCCGACTGCATGGTTTTCCATGCCGCCACGCGCCTGGACGGCGATCAGATCAAGACCACAGGCGGTCGCGTCCTGTGCGTGACGGCCCTCGGGGATTCGGTGCGCATGGCGCGCGAGCGCGCATACGAAACCGTGGACCGGATCGCGTTCGACGGCCGCCAGTACCGTACCGACATCGGCTGGCGCGCCCTGAAACGCGTACCGCCCAAACCCAAGGCAAATACCTGAATGAACGCCGAACCCGCCTCCCTGCCCTTCGAATCCGCCGTCGAATCGGCGCGAGACTATTTCGCCAACCTGCAGGCGCGCATCGTCGCGAGCCTGGAACAGTTGGATGGGACGGCATTCCGCACCGATACGTGGGAAAGGCCGGAAGGCGGCGGCGGCGTTTCGCGCATGCTGGAAGGCGGCCAGGTGTTCGAGCGCGCCGCGGTGTTGTTCAGCCATGTCTTGGGCAGCAACCTGCCACCCTCGGCCAGCGCACGGCGGCCGGACCTGGCCGGACGACCCTGGCAGGCCATGGGCGTATCCCTGGTGCTGCATCCGCGCAATCCTTACGTGCCGACCGTGCACATGAATGTGCGCCTGTTCGTCGCGCCCGCGCGCCATAGCGGCGAAAGCTCGGCCTACTGGTTCGGCGGCGGCATGGATCTGACGCCCTACTACGCCTTCGAAGACGACGCACGTCACTTCCACCGCACCTGCCGGGATGCGCTCGCCGCGCATGGCGACGACTACTACCCGCGTTTCAAGCAATGGTGCGACGAATATTTCTACCTGAAGCACCGGGGCGAGACCCGGGGCATAGGCGGCATATTCTTCGATGACCTGGCCGAACCCGGTTTCGACGTTTGCTTCGCGCTGGTCCGCGACGTCGGCGACGCCTTCCTGCATGCCTACGTTCCCATCGTGGAGCTGCGCAAGGACGAGCCGTACGGGGAACGGGAACGTTCCTTCCAGTCCTATCGGCGCGGACGCTACGTTGAATTCAACCTGGTGTACGACCGCGGAACGCTGTTCGGCCTGCAATCCGGCGGACGCACCGAATCCATCCTGCTGTCGATGCCGCCGGTTGCGAATTGGCGCTACGACTGGAAGCCTGAGCCCGGTACGCCCGAGGCCGCGCTGGCGGGATTTCTCGTGGCCCGGGACTGGCTTTGAACCGCATCGGCCTGCTCGGCGGCAGTTTCGATCCCATCCATATCGCCCATATCGCGCTGGCGCGTGCTGCGCTGCGCGAACTCCACCTGTCGCAGGTCCAGCTGATCCCGGCCGCCGCGCCGTGGCAGCGGCAACCGCTGCAGGCAACTGCCGAGCAACGCTGCGAAATGGTTCGCCTTGCGATCGCCAGCGAGCCGGGCATCGTGCTCAACACGATGGAAATCGACCGCGGCGGCCCGACGTATACGGTGGATACCGTCAGCGCCCTGCCGCGCGGGCCGCGCTACGTCTGGTTATTGGGATCGGATCAGTTGGCCAATTTCTGCACATGGCGCGATTGGCGCATCATCGTCGACCGGGTGGACCTGGCCGTGGCCGTGCGTCCCGGCACCCCGCTGGATCCCCCGACGGACCTGCGGGAGCACCTGGCCGCACTGGGGCGCCAGGTCGAAACCCTGCCCTTCGCCGAAATGCCTGTCTCCGCATCCGCTGTCCGCGAGCGCCTGGCACGCGGGTTGCCGGTCGATGACCTATTGCCGGAGCCGGTGTGCCGATATATCGGGGCCCATCAGCTCTACCGTGACTAGGCCGTGGCTGCTTTCCAACGATGTGACGGCACCGCCTCGCCCTAAACCCACGACCGGGGGTTATAGTTGCGACCATGGAAATACAGAAATTGCAGCGCGCCGTTATTGACGCCCTCGAGGACGTCAAGGCGCAAGATATCAAGGTCTTCAACGTCACCCATCTGACCAGCCTGTTCGATCGCGTCGTCATTGCCAGCGCAACGTCGAACCGGCAAACACGTGCCCTGGCGTCCAGCGTGGCCAACCGTGGCCGCGCCCTGAAACTGACCGTCACGGTCGAAGGCGAAGACACCGGCGAATGGGTGGTGGTGGACCTGGGCGACATCGTCGTCCACGTCATGCAGCCCGCGATCCGCGAGTACTACAACCTTGAAGAAATCTGGGGCGGCAAGCCGGTACGCGTCAAGCTGTTGCCGGAATCCTCGCGCACGGTGATGTCCGGCGCGACTTACGACGAAGACGATATTTGAGCGCGAGTCCAGCACGCGATGAGTCCGCTGCCGCGGTCCGGATCCTGAAGCCGTGAAGCTGATCGTCATCGCGGTCGGAAACCGGATGCCGGCGTGGGTGGAAACGGCGTGGGATGACTACGCCCGCCGCCTGCCGTCCGATTGCGCGCTCGAGTTGCGCGAGGTCAAGCCCGAACCTCGGACCAGCGGCAAGACGCCCGCGCAGATGATGGCCGCGGAAGCCAGGCGCATCGAAGCAGCCGCCCCCGCGGGCGCGCTGCGTATCGCGCTGGATGAGCGCGGGCGCGACCTGACCACGGCGGCGTTGGCCAAGAACCTGGAGCAATGGCGCGGGCAAGGGCGCGACGTCGCGTTCCTGGTCGGCGGCCCCGACGGGATGGATGCGGCGCTGAAATCCTCCTGCAACGGGCTGATCCGCCTGTCATCCTTGACCCTGCCACACCCCATGGTTCGCGTGCTGCTGGCCGAACAGCTTTATCGAGCCTGGGCGATCCTGTCGAATCACCCGTATCATCGGGCCTGAGCGGCCCCCTTTTATCCACGCGTCGCCACGACGGTCCTGTCGCCGCGCCATCCATTGCCCACGCCCCTGCCTGCACGCCATGCCGTCCGATTCCTATCTCGAATCCCGATCCGATCCTCGCCTGTATCTTGCGTCGGCCAGCCCGCGCCGCCGCGAATTGCTCAAGCAAATGGGCCTGGTGCATCGAGTACTCGACGTCCCGGCGCCGCCGGGCGAAGACGAGCCCCGGCATGCCGGCGAACCGGCCGCGGATTACGTCCGCCGGACCGCGCGCGAAAAAGCCGTGCGTGGGGAACGCTACCGCCAAGAGCAGGGTTTGCCGCCCCGGCCGCTGCTGGCCGCCGATACCACCGTCATCCTGGATGGCGACGTGCTGGGCAAACCGTCGGACCGGGACGACGCCATCCGCATGCTCGCACGCCTGTCGGGCTCCAGCCACGAAGTCCATACCGCCGTCGCGCTGTACGCACACGATCGGCTGCATGAGAAGGTGTCGATCACGACAGTGCGCATGCGGACGCTGGAGGCCGATGAAATCGCACGTTATTGCGATAGCGGCGAACCCTACGGCAAGGCCGGCGCATATGGAATACAGGGCCTGGCGGCCGCCTTCATCGAACGTATCGAAGGCAGCTATACCGGCGTGATGGGATTGCCTCTTTTCGAAACTGCGGCGCTGCTAAGGCGGGTCGACATCATCCTGCCCTGATAAGCAAAATGCCTCGACGCCTTACGGCATCGAGGCATGTGGACCGCGATTCGAAATCGTCAGCGGCCTACGGCCGCGGGCTCCGCTATCTGTGTGGACGCCGGCGCGGGACGCCCGTTCAGCGCGGCATCCAGGGCTTCCTTGTCCAGTTGTCCTTCCCAACGGGCCACCACCACCGACGCCGTGGCGTTACCGACCAGGTTGGTCAGCGCGCGGCATTCGGACATGAAGCGGTCCACGCCCAGGATCAACGCCATGCCTGCGACCGGCAGGCTGGGCACGACCGACAATGTGGCAGCCAGGGTGATGAAACCCGAACCCGTCACGCCCGCCGCGCCCTTGGAGCTGAGCATGGCGACCAGCAGCAGCAGGATCTGGTCACCCAGCGACAGATGGATATCGCAAGCCTGGGCAATGAACAACGCCGCCATCGTCATGTAGATGTTGGTGCCGTCCAGGTTGAACGAATAGCCGGTGGGCACGACCAGCCCCACCACGGACTTCGAGCAACCCGCGCGTTCCATCTTCTGCATCAGGCTGGGAAGCGCGGCTTCGGAAGAGCTGGTGCCCAGAACTAGCAGCAATTCCTCGCGGATGTAGCGCACCAGCTTGATGATGGAAAAGCCGTTGTAGCGCGCCACCGCGCCGAGCACGACCAGCACGAACAGGATGGCCGTGCCGTAGAACGTGCCGACCAGCGCTGCCAGATTGATCACCGACTTGATCCCATACTTGCCGATGGTGAACGCCATCGCGCCGAAGGCGCCGATGGGTGCCGCGCGCATCAGGATGGCCACCATCTTGAAGATGGGATGGGCCAGCGCGTTCAGCAGATTCAGTATCGGTTTGCCCCGTTCGCCGACCAGGGCGAGCGCCACACCGAACAACACCGAGACGAACAGCACCTGCAGGATGTCGCCCGTGACGAACGGCCCGGCCAGGGAGCTGGGGATGACGTTCATCAGGAAGCCGGTGACGGTCGTGTCGTGGGCCTTGGTGACGTAGTCGGCGACGGCCTTGTTGTCCAGCGTGCGCGGATCCACATGCATGCCCGCGCCCGGCTGCACCAGGTGGCTGACCAGGATGCCGACGATCAATGCGATGGTGGAGAACACGAGGAAGTAAATGAAGGCCTTGCCCGCGACGCGGCCCACACGCTTGAGGTCGTTCATGCCGGCGATGCCGGTACTGACGGTCAGGAAGATCACCGGCGCGATGATCAACTTCACCAGCTTGATGAAACCGTCGCCCAGTGGCCGCATGGCTTCGGCGGTGTCAGGCTTGTAGTACCCGAGAAGAATGCCGATGACGATGGCGACCAGCACCTGCACATAGAGAATCTGATAGAACTTCTGCTTCCGCGGTACTGCGGTTTGATCTATTTCGATCATTGCTCATCCACTTATTTTCTGTCGTCTGGCGTCGTGCTGACCGCGAGCGCGTGCTCGTTGCGCGCCTGCGCGGATTATCGCACTTCACGCGCCGGACCGGCGGCGCGAGGTGCGGAAAAGTGAATTCCAAAAGCAAAACCCCGCTGCGTTGAGCAGCGGGGTTTTGGGGATAAGAGCCTGACGATGACCTACTTTCACAGACGTCCGTCCACTATCATCGGCGCGAAGGCGTTTCACTGTCCTGTTCGGGATGGGAAGGAGTGGGACCACCTTGCTATGGTCGTCAGGCGTAAAGGGTTGCGCGGCGCGCGTCCTCTTGGAAGCGCGACACGCCAATCTGGTAGAAGCACGCCGGGTCGGCAGCGCGGGGGCTGTCGGCCTGGTTGAGGGTATTGGGGGTATTGCTGAATTCGGGTTGAGACTGCATTGCAGCGAGCGTTGACTCGCTCGCGTGGGCACTACGCAAGCATCATGGCTTTTGGCAAGCCGCTTGCTTTGGATGGTGCTTTCTAACCATCAGGGTTATAGGATCAAGCCGCACGGGCAATTAGTATCGGTTAGCTTAACGCATTACTGCGCTTCCACACCCGACCTATCAACGTCCTGGTCTTGAACGACCCTTCAGGGGGCTCGAGGCCCCGGGATACCTAATCTTCAGACGAGTTTCCCGCTTAGATGCCTTCAGCGGTTATCTCTTCCGTACATAGCTACCCGGCAATGCCATTGGCATGACAACCGGTACACCAGAGGTACGTCCACTCCGGTCCTCTCGTACTAGGAGCAGGCTCCGTCAAGTATCCAACGCCCACGGCAGATAGGGACCAAACTGTCTCACGACGTTTTAAACCCAGCTCACGTACCTCTTTAAATGGCGAACAGCCATACCCTTGGGACCGGCTACAGCCCCAGGATGAGATGAGCCGACATCGAGGTGCCAAACACCGCCGTCGATATGAACTCTTGGGCGGTATCAGCCTGTTATCCCCAGAGTACCTTTTATCCGTTGAGCGATGGCCCTTCCATTCAGAACCACCGGATCACTATGTCCTGCTTTCGCACCTGTTCGACTTGTCAGTCTCACAGTCAAGCACGCTTATGCCATTGCACTATCAGCACGATTTCCGACCGTACCTAGCGTACCTTCGAACTCCTCCGTTACGCTTTGGGAGGAGACCGCCCCAGTCAAACTGCCCACCATGCACTGTCCCCAACCCGGATAACGGGCCAAGGTTAGAACCGCAAACAGACCAGGGTGGTATTTCAAGGTCGGCTCCACCGAATCTGGCGACTCGGTTTCCGCGCCTCCCACCTATCCTACACAGGCCGGTTCACAGTCCAATGCAAAGCTACAGTAAAGGTTCATGGGGTCTTTCCGTCTAGCCGCGGGTAGATTGCATCATCACAAACACTTCAACTTCGCTGAGTCTCGGGAGGAGACAGTGTGGCCATCGTTACGCCATTCGTGCAGGTCGGAACTTACCCGACAAGGAATTTCGCTACCTTAGGACCGTTATAGTTACGGCCGCCGTTTACCGGGGCTTCGATCAAGAGCTTGCACCCCATCACTTAACCTTCCGGCACCGGGCAGGCGTCACACCCTATACGTCGACTTTCGTCTTTGCAGAGTGCTGTGTTTTTAATAAACAGTCGCAGCCACCGATTCTCTGCGACCCCATCATGCTCAGCGCGCAGGCGCCTCACACTACCGGGGCATACCTTCTCCCGAAGTTACGGTATCAATTTGCCGAGTTCCTTCTCCCGAGTTCTCTCAAGCGCCTTGGAATATTCATCCCGTCCACCTGTGTCGGTTTGCGGTACGGTCTCGTACAGCTGAAGCTTAGAGGCTTTTCTTGGAACCACTTCCAATCACTTCGCGAGACATGCTCGCTCGTGCCACACCCTTGAGTCACGCGCCCGGATTTGCCTAAGCGCCCTCTCTAATGCAGCAACAGGGACATCCAACACCCTGATGATCTTCCGCAATCCGTCCCCCCATCGCACTGTACGATGGTGCTGGAATATTAACCAGCTTCCCATCAGCTACGCATCTCTGCCTCGCCTTAGGGGCCGACTCACCCTGCGCCGATGAACGTTGCGCAGGAAACCTTGGACTTACGGCGAGGGGGCTTTTCACCCCCTTTATCGCTACTCATGTCAGCATTCGCACTTCTGATACCTCCAGCAACCCTTACGAGTCACCTTCACAGGCTTACAGAACGCTCTCCTACCGCGTACACCCTAAGGTGCACACCCGCAGCTTCGGTTTATCGCTTAGCCCCGTTACATCTTCCGCGCAGGACGACTCGATCAGTGAGCTATTACGCTTTCTTTAAAGGATGGCTGCTTCTAAGCCAACCTCCTGACTGTCTAAGCCTTCCCACTTCGTTTCCCACTTAGCGATAATTCGGGACCTTAGCTGGCGGTCTGGGTTGTTTCCCTCTTGAGTCCGGACGTTAGCACCCGGTGCTCTGTCTCCCAAGCTGGACTTGCGGGTATTCGGAGTTTGCCATGGTTTGGTAAGTCGCCATGACCCCCTAGCCATAACAGTGCTCTACCCCCCGCAGTCATACTTGAGGCACTACCTAAATAGTTTTCGGAGAGAACCAGCTATTTCCAGATTTGTTTAGCCTTTCACCCCTATCCACAGCTCATCCCCTAGTTTTTCAACACTAGTGGGTTCGGTCCTCCAGCACGTGTTACCGTGCCTTCAACCTGGCCATGGATAGATCATCTGGTTTCGGGTCTACACCCAGCGACTGAATCGCCCTATTCGGACTCGCTTTCGCTACGCCTTCCCTATCCGGTTAAGCTTGCCACTGAATGTAAGTCGCTGACCCATTATACAAAAGGTACGCCGTCACCCCACAAGGAGGCTCCGACTGTTTGTATGCATACGGTTTCAGGATCTATTTCACTCCCCTTCCGGGGTTCTTTTCGCCTTTCCCTCACGGTACTGGTTCACTATCGGTCGATCACGAGTATTTAGCCTTGGAGGATGGTCCCCCCATCTTCAAACAGGATTTCACGTGTCCCGCCCTACTTCTCTTACGCCTAGTTCCACGCATTGCATTTCGCCTACAGGGCTATCACCTGCTACGGCCGGGCTTTCCATCCCGTTCGACTATACAACGCGCTAAATCGTAAAGGCTCTTCCGATTTCGCTCGCCACTACTTTCGGAATCTCGGTTGATTTCTGTTCCTCGAGTTACTGAGATGTTTCAGTTCACCCGGTTCGCCTCCTGGAGCCTATGTATTCAGCCCAGGATACCGTCTTGCGACGGTGGGTTTCCCCATTCGGATATCTGCGGATCAATGCTTGTTTGCCAGCTCCCCGCAGCTTTTCGCAGGCTACAACGTCCTTCATCGCCTGTGATCGCCAAGGCATCCACCATATGCACTTAGTCGCTTGATCCTATAACGCTAATGGCTATAGAACACT
The DNA here is from genome assembly GCF_002119685.1 of Bordetella genomosp. 8. Taxonomy (NCBI): domain Bacteria; kingdom Pseudomonadati; phylum Pseudomonadota; class Betaproteobacteria; order Burkholderiales; family Alcaligenaceae; genus Bordetella; species Bordetella genomosp. 8. The sequence continues at coordinate 3,933,073 of NZ_CP021108.1, forward strand.
TCCCAAGCAACCGTCTTGCTCTGACATGATACTTTGCGTTTGTGCCGTTCAAATTCACTTGAGTTTGAACTACTAATGCAATCACAACCCGTATTCAACGACGCGCTCATTTCCCATCGATATCGCTATCAAAGGGGATGAACACACCGCCAATACTTCTCGTTGTGCTTCTTCCAGATTGTTAAAGAACGAGTAAAACTGTCGAGTTAAAAACCCAACGATCAAGATTCGATCTGCTCTTTCCTGAACAGATCAAACACTGATCGTTGAACTCTTTTTTCTCGCGGACCCTTCGACGCTGCACCCGCCTGATTAAAAGGCAATTGGTGGAGGTGAACGGGATCGAACCGATGACATCCTGCTTGCAAAGCAGGCGCTCTCCCAGCTGAGCTACACCCCCAGATAAAACCTTGGTGGGTCTGGTTGGATTCGAACCAACGACCCCCGCCTTATCAAGACGGTGCTCTAACCGACTGAGCTACAGACCCAATTCGCATCGGATCCGCTTTCGATCCAGTCTTACATCAACAACCGATAAGTGTGGCCGCTTAACAAACGCAAACGCTTGCTCTGAAAGGAGGTGATCCAGCCGCACCTTCCGATACGGCTACCTTGTTACGACTTCACCCCAGTCATGAATCCTACCGTGGTAATCGCCCTCCTTGCGGTTAGGCTAACTACTTCTGGTAAAACCCACTCCCATGGTGTGACGGGCGGTGTGTACAAGACCCGGGAACGTATTCACCGCGACATGCTGATCCGCGATTACTAGCGATTCCGACTTCACGCAGTCGAGTTGCAGACTGCGATCCGGACTACGATCGGGTTTCTGGGATTGGCTCCCCCTCGCGGGTTGGCGACCCTCTGTCCCGACCATTGTATGACGTGTGAAGCCCTACCCATAAGGGCCATGAGGACTTGACGTCATCCCCACCTTCCTCCGGTTTGTCACCGGCAGTCTCATTAGAGTGCCCTTTCGTAGCAACTAATGACAAGGGTTGCGCTCGTTGCGGGACTTAACCCAACATCTCACGACACGAGCTGACGACAGCCATGCAGCACCTGTGTTCCGGTTCTCTTGCGAGCACTCCCAAATCTCTTCGGGATTCCAGACATGTCAAGGGTAGGTAAGGTTTTTCGCGTTGCATCGAATTAATCCACATCATCCACCGCTTGTGCGGGTCCCCGTCAATTCCTTTGAGTTTTAATCTTGCGACCGTACTCCCCAGGCGGTCAACTTCACGCGTTAGCTGCGCTACCAAGGCCCGAAGGCCCCAACAGCTAGTTGACATCGTTTAGGGCGTGGACTACCAGGGTATCTAATCCTGTTTGCTCCCCACGCTTTCGTGCATGAGCGTCAGTGTTATCCCAGGGGGCTGCCTTCGCCATCGGTGTTCCTCCACATATCTACGCATTTCACTGCTACACGTGGAATTCCACCCCCCTCTGACACACTCTAGCCCGGTAGTTAAAAATGCAGTTCCAAGGTTAAGCCCTGGGATTTCACATCTTTCTTTCCGAACCGCCTGCGCACGCTTTACGCCCAGTAATTCCGATTAACGCTTGCACCCTACGTATTACCGCGGCTGCTGGCACGTAGTTAGCCGGTGCTTATTCTGCAGGTACCGTCAGTTACGCCAGGTATTAGCCGGCGCCGTTTCTTTCCTGCCAAAAGTGCTTTACAACCCGAAGGCCTTCATCGCACACGCGGGATGGCTGGATCAGGGTTGCCCCCATTGTCCAAAATTCCCCACTGCTGCCTCCCGTAGGAGTCTGGGCCGTGTCTCAGTCCCAGTGTGGCTGGTCGTCCTCTCAAACCAGCTACGGATCGTCGCCTTGGTGAGCCGTTACCCCACCAACTAGCTAATCCGATATCGGCCGCTCCAATAGTGCGAGGTCTTACGATCCCCCGCTTTCCCCCTCAGGGCGTATGCGGTATTAGCTACGCTTTCGCGTAGTTATCCCCCGCTACTGGGCACGTTCCGATACATTACTCACCCGTTCGCCACTCGCCACCAGACCGAAGTCCGTGCTGCCGTTCGACTTGCATGTGTAAGGCATCCCGCCAGCGTTCAATCTGAGCCAGGATCAAACTCTTCAGTTCAATCTCTGTTTCGTACAACCCAAGGTCCATCGACCCGGACTGTCTTTCGCTTAGCGCTCTCAAAGGAAGTGATAGAACCCAGACGATCTTGCGACCATCTGATTCCTGACACTTACTTCTGTGAGCACTTGATTTCTTCGGCCCTGGCCCGCCCTACGCTCGAACTGTTACGTCCGCACGCCAGACCGGCTCAGGTGCGCCTACATCCATCAAGCGCCCACACTTATCGGTTGTCTAGTTTTTAAAGAGCAGCTCCGCTTTTTCGCTGGCACCGCCGCTTCGCTGTTTGCTTTGCGTCGTTGCTGTGTCAGCAGCAGAGAAACGAGATTATGAAGCGTTTTTTTGGGGCTGTCAAATCAGCGTCGCTTTATTTTGCTTTGCCGCTTTGACCGCGGCGCCAGCACTACGCTTGCCCCGCCCTGCCCTTCCCGATCCAACGGACATGCCGCCAAACCAGGGGTACCGACTTCTTCTCGTCCTTCGCTTCAGCAGCGAAGGGGCGCGACTATAGCACAGGAATTCGCGACGTGCCGGCGACACAGGTAATCGCGCCCGGCGCGCTGCTTTATGGATAGACTTCGGCTGATGTGCAAGAGTTGAGCGCTCCGGCGCGCTTCGGCACCATGCATTCAAACAGACCATAAAGCCAGCCATGTCCGCCACCCATCCTGACGTATACGAAGACATCCTCATCAACGTCACGCCGTTCGAGACCCGCGTGGCCGTGGTCGCGCAGGGCGCCGTGCAGGAACTGCACGTGGAGCGCAGCATCCAGCGGGGCCACGTCGGGAACATCTATCTGGGCCGCGTGGTACGCGTGCTGCCTGGCATGCAGAGCGCCTTCGTGGATATCGGCCTGGAACGCGCGGCCTTCATCCACATCGCCGACCTGCGCGAGAACCGCACCGAACGCAGCCAGGGCTTGACGCCCACACCGATCGAGAAGCTGCTGTTCGAAGGCCAGACCTTGATGGTGCAGGTCATCAAGGATCCGCTGGGGACCAAGGGAGCGCGGCTGTCGACCCAGATCAGCATGGCCGGGCGCATGCTGGTCTATCTGCCGCACGATCCGCATATCGGCATTTCGCAGAAGATCGACTCGGAGAGCGAACGGGTGCAGTTGCGCGAACGCCTGAGCGCCCTGATGCCGGAAGACGAAAAAGGCGGGTTCATCGTCCGCACCCAGGCCGAGGGGTCCACGGACGAGGAACTTCGCGCCGACCTGGATTACCTGCGCAAGCTGTGGAGTAGCGTGCAGGCGGCTGCCCGCAGCCATCCGGCGCCTACCGTGCTGCACCAGGACCTGACGCTGGCGCAGCGGGTGCTGCGCGACATGGTGGGCCCCCACACGGGGACCATACGCGTGGATTCGCGCACCACGACCGCCGACCTGCTGGAGTGGGCGCGGGTGTATACCCCTTCGGTGGTGGACCGCATCCATCACTACAGCGGGGAGCGTCCCTTGTTCGATACGGCCAATGTCGACGATGAAATCCAGCGGGCGCTGTCGCGCCGCGTGGACCTGAAATCCGGCGGCTACCTGATCGTCGACCAGACCGAAGCCCTGACCACGGTGGACGTGAACACGGGCGGCTTCGTCGGCGGACGCAATTTTGACGACACCATCTTCAAGACCAACCTGGAAGCGGCGCAGGCCATCGCGCGGCAGCTGCGGCTGCGCAACCTGGGCGGCATCGTGATCCTGGACTTCATCGATATGGAAGACACGGAGCATCGCGAAACGGTGCTGGCCGAACTGCGCAAGGCCCTGGCGCGCGACCGCACACGCATGACGGTCAACGGCTTCACGCAGCTGGGGCTGGTGGAGATGACGCGCAAGCGCACGCGCGATTCGCTGGCGCACCAGTTGTGCGAATCATGCCCGACCTGCCAATCGCGCGGCCACGTGCGCACCGCGCGCACCATCTGCTACGAGATCCTGCGTGAAATCCTGCGCGAGGCGCGGCAATTCAATCCCAAGGAATTCCGTATCCTGGCTTCGCAACAGGTGGTGGACCTGTTCCTGGAAGAAGAAAGCCAGCACCTTGCGATGCTGGGAGACTTCGTGGGCAAGACGGTGTCGCTGGAAGTCGAGGCGACCTATACGCAGGAACAGTACGACCTCATCCTGATCTGACGTCGGGCCGGGGAGCCGGCCAGCACGGCCGCGCTAGCCGGCGAAACCGCCCTGCTCCAGGAATGCCTGTTCCTGCGCCGTGGAAACGCGGCCGAGCAGCGCGTTGCGATGGGGAAACCGGCCGAAACGGGCGATGATGTCGCGGTGCAGGATGGCAAAATCCCTGCTGCGTGCATCCAGGCGCTGCGCCAGTTGCACCGAGAGTGCCTGGTCGTCCGGGTCTTCCGAATGCTCGAATGGAAGATAGAAGAAGACCAGCATCCCGGCTTCCACCTGCCTGTCCAGTCCCTGTTCCACCGCCTGCCTGGCGAAGAATCGCGCCAGGGGATCGGTGGCATACATGTGCGCGGTGCCGCGATAGGCGTTGCGGGGATATTGATCCAGCAGGACCAGCAGGGCGAGCACCCCCGGGGCCGTGGCCGCCCAATGATCCAGGGCGCGGCGCGCGGCCGCCAGATGCAATGCCGCGAAGCGCTCGGAAAACGCGGCGTCGAATGCGGCGTCCTTGGCGAACCATTTGCGCGGGCCCGCATCCTTCCAGAATTCCAGGACCGCGGCCGCGTCGGTCGGCAGGTCTTGTTGGGTGTTCGACATGAGGCTGGCTTCCCCACCGTGATTGACGGCCAGATTATCGGCCATCCCGGCGCGATGGATCAGCGGGCCGTCTGGCGAGCCGCGTCGATATGGGTATGCCCTTCCAGCAACATGCCGCCGCGCCCGGGCACCTGGGCCTGGACGACGATACGCCATTCTCCTGTGATGACCAGGGGAACGTCGTCGACGATCCACGCTCCGCGCGCGTCGCCGTCCGCGGGACGGGCCGGTCGAACGATGCCTTCGATGCCTATCCTCGGCATGGAGAAGGTCGTCGTCAATTCCCTGGGTTGCAGCGGACTGCCATCATTCGCGGTGATGGCGATGGTCACGCGCGCATGGCCGTTCGGGTCCGGGACGACGTGGGCCTCTCCCGCGCCGCCCGCGCCCCGCAGCGACACGGTGTCGTGACGGACCGGCATGGACAAGGCTTGCGGCTCGGCCAGCGGCGGGGCGAAGCGCCACAGCGCCACCGCAAACAGGATGGCGAGGGCAAGCGCGATTTCCCATCGTATATTGAGGACCAGGGCACGCAGGGCATCCAGGTTCCCGCGCAAGGCTGCGGCGGTCCATCGCCATCGGTTGGCCGCGCCCAGCGCCAACAGGGCCACGACGAGCGCCAGTTTGGCCAGGAGCACCCTGCCGAAGTACGTACGCCACAAATCCGCCGGCTCCCGCAATTGCCACCACGCCAGCACCAGGCCGGTGGCGACCAGCAGGACGACTATGGCCAGCGCCGCCCGGGAAAAGCGGCGCAAGGGCGTTTCGCCATACCCCGCCAGCAACAGGACCGGCAGGGAGGCCAGCGCCCCGAGCCAGGCGGAGGCCGCAAGAACGTGGAGGAACACGACGATGCGCGAGGCACTGCCATCGGTGGCCGTGGCCGCATGCCCGCTGGACGCCAGCGCCAGGCCCAGCAGGAGCATGGCCAGCGACGCCAGCCCACGGCGCCAACGCGCCGACGCGACGACACAGGCGAAGAGCCCGATCAGCACGGCGGCTTCGGCAATCCACACCAGCGCGCCATAGGAAGTGCTCATGGCCGCGCTCCAGCAGGCGCGCGTGATCACGGCCGACCAGGGCGCACCAAGGGCGTCCAGGCCTTGCAGGCCCAGCGACACCGGCGCGGCGACGGCCGCCACCAGCAGCGCGGGCAGGTGCTTGCGGCAGCTGCCCGCTTCGTATTGCGCCGCCCAGGCATCGAAGGCCACGCCGCCGATGCCGAACATCAGGCCCGCCAATAGCGCGAGCGAGACCACGATGATGGCCGGATAGAGCAAGGGCGCGTGGTAAGGCGGTGCGGCGGCGCGGGCCTGGCGATCGGGGGAGCCCACGACGAAGTTCAGGGTGCCGCCCACCGGATGGCCGTCGGCGGACGCGACGCGCCAGCTGAAAAGATAGCTGCCCAGCGGGGCTTGCGGGGGCACCCCCACGGACAGTGTCGTGTCGTGGATTTCGGCCTGGTCCAATTGCACCGTCTGGCCGCCGGGGCCCAGCAGGGTGAGAACCAGCGGCGTGACCGGTTCGCTGAAGGTCAGGATGAGGTCGCGGGGCGGTGCGACGAGGACAGTGCCGTCCGCCGGCACGATTTCCATCAACCGCGCATGGGCGTGCGCCGTGGCGGTCAGCACGGAAAGACAAGCGAAGAAAAAGGCCGCCGCGATTCGTCTCATGACGACTATCCTGACTCGGTTGGGGCGGCAGTATCCGCTCGCCCCGCCGGTTGGACAGGAGGGGAGCTGCGCGCGACCGTCATTCTATCCATCAGGACCAGGCTTGTCGCATTTAGTGACGAGCCCGGCAGCGTCCGATGCGGCTCGGCGATATCCAGTGCTATTCCGTGTCGCGGAACTGCATGCGGTAGAGCGAGGCGTACAAGCCGTTGGCCGCCAGCAGTTCTTCGTGACGACCCTGCTCCATGACCTTGCCGGCGTCCAGGACCACGATGCGGTCGGCGTTCTGCACGGTGGAAAGCCGGTGGGCGATCACCAGGGTTGTACGCCCCTTCATCAGGCGCTCCAGCGAAGCCTGCACCTGGCGCTCGGATTCGTTATCCAGGGCGGAGGTGGCTTCGTCCAGGATCAGGATGGGCGCATTCTTGATCAACGCCCGCGCGATCGCCAGCCGCTGGCGCTGGCCGCCGGACAGGCGGGCGGCGTTTTCACCGACCGGGGTATGTATGCCCTTGGGCAGGCCTTCGACGAAATCGCGCAGGTTGGCGGCCTCCAGGGCTTCCAGCACCTGCTGGTCGCTGGCCTGGCCCAGGGCGCCGTAGCCGACGTTGACCGCGATGGTGTCGTCGAACAGCACCACGTCCTGGCTGACCAGCGACAGATGCGAACGCAGGCTGCCGAAGCTCAGATCCTGGATGTCGATGCCGTCGATGGCTATCCGGCCGGCGGTGGGATTGACGAAACGCGGCAGCATGTTCACCAGCGTGGTCTTGCCGCTGCCGGATCGTCCCACCAGGGCCACCGTTTCGCCGGGGTTCACGACGAACGAGACATCGCTGACAGTGTCGCGGGCGGCATCGGGGAACCGGTGGCATACGCCGCTGAATTCGACCTGGCCGCGTATCGGCTCGGGCAGCGCCAGGGTACCGGTTTCCTGCTCGGGAACTTCGTCGATCAAGGTGAACACGCTTTCGGCGGAAACCAGCATGCGCTGCATGCGGCCGGCCAGATTGGTCAGCCGCTTGACCGGGTCGAACAGCTGCGCCAGCGAGGCCATGAAGGCGGCGAAGCTGCCGGCCGTCAGCGTGCCGGCATTGGCCTGGCCCAGCGCGACGGCAATGATCCCGGCGACGGACAAGGCGATGCAGACCTGGGTCAGGGGCGTCATCGCGGCGTCCGCGATGGCGCTACGCATGGCGAAGCGGCGCAGGCGCGAATTGACGTAGCCGAAACGGCTGCGTTCGTATTCGTAGCCGTCGAACAGCTTGATGACGCGCTGGCCGTCGATGCCCTCGCCCACCACGCGCGTGAGCTCGGCATTCATGTTGACCGTGTCGCGGTTGATCTTGCGCAGGCGGCGGATGAAGACGCGGGCGATCAGCACCGAGACCGGCAGCATGACCAGGATGATCAGCGTCAGCAGCCAGGACATGTACAGCAGCACGCAGATGAGCGCCACCACGACCAGGCTTTCACGCACCAGCACCGTGATGACGTCGGTGGCGTAGCCCGTGACGTTGCCGGCATCGATGGTGAAGCGGTTCAGCAAGCGGCCGGTATCGCCTCGCTTGAACTGTTCGTCGGGCAGGCCGAGCAGCCGGTCGAACATTTCCTGGCGGATACCGCGCAATACGTTGTTGGCCACCCAGGCCAGCAGGTAGTCGCTGAAGAAATTGCAGATCCCGCGCAGGAAGATGAGCCCGACCACGGCCAGGGGGATGGCCCAGACATAATAGGGCTTGGCGCCGCTGAAGCCGTCGTCCAGCAGGGGCTTCATGATGACGGCCAGCGTCGGTTGGGTGCCGGCGGCGCCCGCCATCAGCAGGACCGCCAGGACCAGGGCCTTCCAGTGGGTGCCGACGCGCGAATAAATACGTTTCCAGAGCACAGCCTTGACCGGATGCGATCCGGACGGCCTGGTGCGATTGGCAGAATCCAAGAAATCTCTCGCTTTTATACAATCCGTGCGGGGCATTGTACCGTCGGCCGCATGACAGCCCGGGGCGGTTGCGGTGTTCTTCACATTGCTGATTACCTCTTTTATGCCATCCATCACACGTCTGTATGTGCGGCTGCCCAATTGGGTAGGCGATGTCTGCATGAGCTTGCCTACGCTGCGCCTGCTGCGCGGCACCGGGCTGCCGCTCGTCCTGTGCGCCCGCCCCTGGGCCAGGGACCTGCTTGCCGGCGTGGCCGGCCAGGACGACTTCATCGCCATGCGGGGCGCGCTCTGGCAGGACCGCGGCGCCGTGCGGCAGCATGTGCGCCAGGCCGGCAGGGGCGGCGTGGCCCTGGCGCTGCCGGATTCCCTGTCCAGCGCGGCGGCCTTCCGGCTGGCGGGCCTGCCGGTGGCCGGCTACCGTGACGACGGCCGCAGCCTGTTGCTGCGCTGGCCGGTGGACAAGCCCGGCGCGTCGCTGCACGCGGTGGAGTCCTGGTATTACCTGGCGCGGCAGGCCCTGTTGCGCTGGGGGCTGCCCGCCGGCGACGCGGCGCCCGCCGCCGAGCTCGGGCTGGCCCTGACCGCCGCGCACCATGCGCAGGCGCAGGCCACCCTGGATGGCGCGGGCTTGGGGCAGGCGCCCTTCGTGCTGATCGCGCCGACGGCAACCGGCCTGCATCGGGGCCGCAACAAGGTGTGGCCCGGCTACGCCGAGCTGACCCGCGCATTGCAGGCCCGCGGCGTCCGGGTGGCCATGTGCCCGCCCCCCGCCGAAGTGGAGGCCGCCCGCACCAATGCGCCGGACGCCCTGCTCCTGCCGGCCCTGGGTCTGGGCGCCTATGCCGCGCTGACCACCCGCGCGGCGCTGGTCATATGCAACGATTCCGGGGTGTCGCACGTGGCGGCAGCCACCGGGGCGCGCCAGATCACGCTGTTCGGGGTCACGCAGCGCGAACGCACCGGCCCGTGGTCGGCGTCCGCGCATTGCCTGGGTTCCGACCAGGGCTGGCCGGGCGTGCAGGAAGTCCTGGGCGAAGCGGAAGCGCTGTTGAATGCCGAGAATGCCGACAAGGGCGGCCGGACGCCGCATGAATTGACAGGCGCGGCGCCGGCCTGAACAATTGTCGCGGTATGTCTATCGTCAGTCTTCTCGCTTATCTGATCATCCCCCTGTATTTGTGCCTGACGCTGGCGGGCCTGGGCGTGGTGCTGGCGTTGTTGCGCTGGCGCAAGACCGGCCTGGCGCTGGCGCTGATCGGGGCGGCCTGGGCCTATGCCTGGTCCCTGCCCGCCACCACGCTGTGGCTGGGCGGCATCCTGGAAAGCGAATATCCCTACCGGTCCCCGGCGGAACTGCCGACCGCCGACGCCATCGTGGTGCTGGGCGGCAACATCGCCAACGACCGTCCGAACTGGTTCCTGCCCTACGAACGCGAGACCGCGATCCGGCGCTTCCAGACCGCCGAACAGCTGTACGACGCCGGCCGGGCGCCCAGGATCGTCCTGTCGGGCGGCGCCCTGAGCGGCGACGTCAGCGAAGCCGAGGGCATGGCCCACGCGCTGCGCCAGTCCGGCGTGCCGCGCAGCGCGATGATCCTGGAAAACGACAGCCGCACGACGTATGAGAACGCCATCCTGACGGAAGGCCAATTGAAGGAACACAACATCCGCACGGTGCTGCTGGTGACCTCGGCCCTGCATATGCCGCGCGCGATGGCGGCCTTCCGCAAACAGGGCGTGACGGCAATTCCCGCGCCATCGCAACCGCAGATCGAGCTGCCGGCCTCGCCGCGGATTTCGCCCTGGCTGCCGGACGAGCGGGCGTTCGACGGCAGCCGCTCCATCATCAAGGAGTACACGGGGCTCTTCCTGTACTGGCTGCGGGGCTGGATCTGATGGACGCCTCCCCCGTCTCCTGCCGGCCGGGCTGCGGCGCCTGTTGCATCGCGCCGTCCATTACGCGTCCGCTGCCGGGCATGCCCGCGGGCAAGCCGGCTGGCGTCCGCTGCGCGCAATTGACCGACGACATGCGCTGCGCGGTGTTCGGGAAACCGGAACGGCCGGACTTCTGCGGTGGCCTGCGGCCGGCGGCGGACATGTGCGGCCCCGATCGCGGACACGCCATCGCGTGGCTGACGCGCCTGAAAGCAGCGACCGCGCCCTCGGCCTGACGCCGGCGCGGCGCCACGCCTACCAGCGGCGGCGCTTGCGGTCCTCGGAGGACGTCAGGGTCTTGCGCAGGAAGGAGAGCAAGCCCGTCGAGCCCGCCACCAGCACGCGCGGCAATCCCATCGGGTCGTCCTTGGCATTGGCCAGGCCGCGTTTGGTCAGCGTGGCGTTGTCGTAGCCGGCCTCGCGCGCCATGGCCATGACGGCTTCGTTGTATTCGCCGTACGGATAGCAGAATGCCGTGACCGGGCCGCCCAGCGCGTCTTCGAGCTCCTGGCGCGAGGCGCCGATCTGGCGCCGGGCCTCGTCGGGCGCGAGTTGCGGCAGGTGCACGTGATCCAGGGTGTGCGAGCCGACCTCGTTGCCGGCAGCCGCCCATTCGCGCATTTCCGCGGCGGTCATGAGCGGCGATGGCGGCACGCCCTGCGCGTGGTCCCAGACATTGCTGCCGCCGAACTGGCGGGCGACGAAATAGTTGGTGGCGGTAAAGCCGTACTGCGCCAGCACGGGCAGCGCGTTGCGGTGCACGTTGCGATAGCCGTCGTCGAAGGTGATCCCGAACACCTTGCCGCTGCGCTCCCCGCGCAGGTACGGCATCAGCTCGCGCATGGACAGGCCGCGGTAGCCGAGACGGCGCATCCAGGACATCTGCCGCTTGAAGTCGGCCGTGTCGACGGTCAGGCCGCGGTATGGCGTGTCGCGCGGCGGCAGCGGGCCGACCTGGTGGTACATGAGGATGGGGATAGCCATGGCGGCGATTATAGGTTCGGACGCTGGCCCCGCACTGCCGCCTGGTAGACATCGAAGGTCGCGTCGACGAAGGTGGACAGGTTGAATTCGCGCAAGCTTTTCTCGCGCGCCGCCGCTCCCATGGACAGCACGCGCGACGGATCGGCCAGCATGCCGCGCAACACCTCCGCGATGGCGCGCGGATCGCGCGCCGGAACGATCCAGCCGTCGTGGCCGTCGCTGACGTTTTCGGGCAGGCCGCCCGCATTCGATACCAGCGCCGGCAGGCCCAGGGACATGGTCTCCCGGCAGGCGAAGGACAAGGCCTCGCGGTAGGACAGCACGAAGCCGACGTCGCAGGCGGCCAGTACGGGTCGCACATCGTCCAGCAAGCCGGGGAATACCACCTGGTCCTGCACACCCAGCGCGCGCACGCGCGCCATCTTCTCGTCATTGGGCGGGTCGCCCGCCACTAGGACGCGGAACCGCTGGCGTTCGTCGGGCCCGAGCTGCGCCAGGCCGGCCAGCAGATCGAGCCAGCCCTTGTCGTAGTCCGTTCCGCCGGAACTGCCCAACAGGATCTTGCCGGGGGCCGTGGGGCCGAAGTATTTTTCGCGCAAGGCGGGGCGCAGCGCATCGGACGGCGGCGCGAAATAGTCCGTGTCGATGCCGTGCCGGATGGTGGCGATGGGCAGCCGGCCATAAGGCGAGCGCCGCAACAGGCCGGCGACGAACTCGCTGACCGCGATGACGCTGTCCGTGCCGAAGCGCGCGCGCATCCGATGCCCCACGGTATCGAGCGGCAGATCGTTGTGCTTGGTGAAGACGATGGGCGGGCGCCGCATGCCCAGGGTGGCGATCATCGCCAGCCGGTGGTCCGTCGATCCGTTCACATGGATGAGGTCGTAGCGTTCCGTGCGGATCAGGCGCCGCAAGGCCGCCGACTCGCCGAACAGCGCCGCCGCCCGCGAACGAAAGGGAATATCCACGGCGCGCACGCCGGGCAGCTCCCCGGCATAGCGGTACAAGCGGCTGGTGCCCGGCGTGGCGACCGTAATGTCGTGCGCGTGCCCCAGGCCGCGCGCCAAGTTCATGATGTAGGTGACGTGCCCCCCGCCATTGCGCGGATGGAAGTTCGTGTAAAGGATTTTCAAGGACGGGGAGCGCCGTCGCGGCGCGCGTTTTCGGAGAGGAACATCAGCTTGGCATAGCGGAAGAAACTGCCCGCCGCGGCCGTCACCGCCAGGACCAGCCCATGGCGGCCATCGAGAAACCCACGCCGGATCACATAGATGCGGATGAAGGTCCAGAAGCCATGCCCCAGCGCGCCGAAGATGCCGGTGCGCTTGCCGCGCGCGTGCATCATGGCCGCCGCGTCGGAAGAGTAGCGATTGACCTTGTTGACCAGGGCATCCAGGTGGGGATACGGGTAGTGCAGGAAATGTCCCTCCAGCCGGCCGATGGCGCCAGGCTGCGCGGGCACCACCTTTTCATGCACCGCCGCGTCGCTGAAGCGCGCGGCACCGCGGCGAAACAGGCGCAGCACGTGATCGGGCCACCAGCCGCTGTGGCGGATGAAGCGGCCGCAGAAATCCGACAGCCGGGCGATTTCGTAGGCGTCGAATTGTGGCGCCGCGATGGCCTGCTGGATGGCGTTTGCGAGTTCCGGCGTGACGCGTTCGTCGGCGTCGATGGACAACACCCATTCGCCTTCGGCGAGGTTCAGCGCGCGATTTTTCTGCGGGCCGAAGCCGGGCCAATCGTGGGTCTGTTCCACGGTCGCGCCCATGGAGCGCGCCAATTCGACGGTGTTATCGGTGCTGCCGGAATCGACCACGATGAACTCGTCGGCGAACGCCACCGAGTCCAGGCAGGCAACGATATTCGCCGCCTCGTTCTTGGTGATGACGATGACCGAGAGTTTCATGCGCGTCCCCTGAGACGGCGTTTCCAGGCCTTCCAGGCGTGGTAGCGCGGCCCCCAGAAGGGATGGCCGCCCAGCCACAGCCGCCGCGCCAGCCAGCGTCCAGGCCGGTCGCGCACCGCGAAACGGTAGATGTGTTCAGGATCGCCGCCGGCCAGGTTCTGGCCCAGGGCATCGGTCGTATAGAAATAACGGAAGTCCGCCTGCCGGCCGGCCTCCAGGTAATCGGTGTCGAAATAGCCTTGCGGCCAGCAGAGGTGCGGGCTGTGCTCGCCCAGGCGGTCGGCCAGCACGGCGCGCGACTGCCGCAGTTCTTCGGCGATGCGGTCGCGCTTCAGCGCGCTATCGTCGCCACAGACCTTGTCCCAGCGCGTGTGCGTGTGCGTGTGGCTGTGGAACTCGAAGCTGCCGGCCGCGCGCATGGCTTCGATCTCGCTCCAGCGCGCCATGACCTTGTCGGCGCGCTGGTCGCCGATCGCGGCCTTGCAGGCCGCATGGTCGGGTACGGGTGGCGCCCCCGCCTGCCCCGCCACCGGACGGGCCGGACCGTCGCCGATCCAGCCGGTGACGATGAACATGACTGCGTGCATGCCGTAGCGATGCAGGATGGGATGCGCGTGCACCCAGTTGTCCAGATAGCCGTCGTCGAAGGTGATCAGCACGGACTTTTCAGGCACCGGCTCGCCGGCCAGGTGGGCGGCGAAACGATCGGCCGTCAGGGCGGTGTAGCCGTCCCGCGCCAGGCGTTCGATCTGGCTTTCGAAATGCGCGGGCGTGGTGGCGATCATGCCGCCCGCCGGCGTGACGTGGTGGTACATCAGCACCGGCACGTTGTGCGCGCGACGCAGGGCCTGTGGCTTCATCGCCGCCGCTCCGCCAGCCATTTGCGATAGATGATCTCGGTGCGTTCCGCCAGCCGCTGCGGGGAGAATATGCCTTCTTCGCGGATCATGCGGCGTCCGGCGTCGCCCATCTGGCGCCGCAGCGCCGGATCGTCGATCAGGCGGCGCAGCGCCTCGGTCAGCGCGGCCTGGTCCTTGGACGGCACCAGGAAGCCGCTGACGCCATCGCGGAACATTTCAGATACGCCGCCCACATTGGTACCCACCACCGGCAGGCCGCTGGCCTGCGCCTCGACGTACACGGTGCCGGACGCCTCCTGTTCGGTGGCCAGCGCGAACAGGTCGAAGCCGGCCAGCAGGTTGGGCACGTCGCGCCGCGTTCCCATCAGGTGGATGCGCGACTCCAGGCCCAGTTCGCCGATGTAAGCCTGCACGCGTTCGAAGGTGGGCGAACCGCTGCCGACGAACACCAGGTGCAGATTGGGCCGCGTGGCCATCAGCGGCCGCATGGCATCGATCAGGGCGATATGGCCCTTGGCCGGGCGCATGACGGCGACGCAGCCCACGACGATATCGGTTTCGGCCAGGTTCAGTTCGTCGCGCAGCGTGGATTTCTCGATCGGCGGCGGCGGCACGATGGGCGAATACAGCGTCGCGACGCGTTCGCGCGGCACCCCGCGTGTGATCAGGTACTCGCGCACATGGTCGCTGACGGTGGTGACCCGATGCGGCAGTATGGTGTAGGACCACATCGACCCGACCTTGCTGGCCAGATGGCGGGTGCGCACGATCAGCGGCGTGCCGGCCATGCGCGCCGCCGGCGCCGCGATCACGGTGTCGCGGCGGCTGTGGGTATTCAGCACGTCGAATTGGCCTTCGCGCAGGATGCGGCGGATGGCGGCGATGCCCTTGAAGTAATTCGGCACGCCGTCCATATCGACCTGATGGACCTTGAAGCCCTCGTCGCCCAGCCGCTTGACCAGCTGCGCGCGCGATTGGCAGATGGCCTCCATGTGATGGCCACGCTCGCGCATGGCGATCATCTCCTTGAAGATGCGATGCTCCTGCCCGCCGAACGCCACCGCGGCCTCGGAATGGACGATGCGTAAAGGTGTCATGAGTAGGAGATCTCCACGCCCTCCGGACGGGTCCATTCGTTGAGGCGGTCCAGCAGCGCGTCGGCCATGCGCACGCGCCAATCCTCGCCCAGCCGCACCGTGCACAGGAAATTGCCGCGCGTGTAGATCACTTCCACCGGCGTGCCGGGGATGCCGTTTTCCGGTTCGGCACGGTAGGGATTGAGCAGCTTGCGCAGGTGCTCGGCGTCGGCATTGCCGTTCAGGCGGATGCGCAGCGACCGCGCGCGGGCCTCGCGCGCCAACTGCAGGTCAAACAGCGATTCCGCGACGATGCGCATGCCGCCGGAATATTCGTCATTGCTGACCTTGCCATGAACGATGATCAGCTGGTCTTCGCGCAACCGGTTGCGGTGCTTTTCGTAGAGTTCGTTGAAGATGGAGATTTCCACCTGGGCGGTGCCGTCGTCCAGCACCGCGAAGACCATCTTGCCGCGCCGCGTCATCATGGCGCGCACGCCCGACAGCACGCCGCACATCCACTGCGGCTCGCGCTGCGGTTCCAGGCGCGCCAGCGTCATGGGTACGATGCGGCGGACCTCATCGCGCCAGGCGTCGAACAGATGGCCGCTGAAGTAATAGCCCAGCGCCGATTTTTCTTCGGTCAGGCGGGTGTGCAGGTTCCAGGGCGGCACCTTGGCCAATTCGCTGGCGACGACGTCGCTGCCGTCGTCATCGCCGAACAGCGATACCTGGTTGGCGCTGCGCGCGGCCTGCTCGGCGGCTTCCATGGCGGTGGGCACGGAGGCCAGCAGCGCGGCGCGGTTGGGTTCGATGCCGTCGAAGGCCCCGGCCTTGATCAGGGCTTCGATGGTGCGGCGGTTCACCGAATGCTTGTCGACGCGGCGGCAGAAGTCGAACAGGTCGCGGAACGGGCCGCCTTCCTGGCGGGCGCGGACGATGTCTTCCACGGCGCTCTGGCCGGTGCCCTTGACGGCGCCCAGCCCATAACGCATGGTGCGGGGCGGCAGGCCCTTGGCCGTGCGCTCATCCGCGACGGGTTCGAAGCGATAGCCCGACGCATTGACGTCCGGCGGCAGCACCTCCACGCCGTTGTCCTTGGCGTCGCGCCAGAAGGTCTGCACCTTGTCGGTGTCGTCCATGTCGGAGGACAGCGTGGCGGCCAGGAACTCCGCGGGATGGTAGGCCTTGAGCCAGGCGGTCTGGTAGGAAATCAGCGCGTAGGCGGCCGAGTGCGACTTGTTGAAGCCGTAGCCGGCGAATTTTTCCATCAGGTCGAACAGCTTGACCGCCAGGTTGGGATCGTGTCCCTTGGCCGCCGCCCCTTGCTGGAACAGTTCGCGATGCTTGGCCATTTCCTCGGGCTTTTTCTTGCCCATGGCGCGCCGCAGCAGGTCGGCGCCCCCCAGCGAGTAGCCGCCGAAGATCTGCGAGATCAACATCACCTGTTCCTGGTAGACGATGACCCCGTAGGTGCTCTTGAGCGTACCCTCCAGGTCGGAATGGAAATAGTCGACCGGGGCGCGTCCGTGCTTGCGGTTGACGAAGTCGTCCACCATGCCCGATTCCAGCGGACCGGGGCGATAGAGCGCCAGCATGGCGATGACATCTTCGAAGGTATTGGGCCGCAGCTTTTTCAGCAGCTCCTTCATGCCGCGCGATTCCAGCTGGAACACGGCGGTGGTGTTGGCGTCGGTCAGCACCTTGTAGGCCGCGGGATCGTCCAGCGGCACGGCCATGATGTCGAAGTCGCGCTTGCCCTCGTTGAACTGGCGCACGTAGCGCACGGCCCAATCCAGGATGGTCAGGTTGCGCAGGCCCAGGAAGTCGAACTTGACCAGGCCGGCGGCTTCGACGTCGTCCTTGTCGAACTGCGATACCGCGCTGTTTTCCTGCCCGGGCTGGCAGTACAGCGGGCAGAAGTCGGTGAGCTTGCCGGGCGCGATCAGCACGCCGCCGGCGTGCATGCCGATGTTGCGCGTCAGGCCTTCCAGCGGCTGCGCCAGGTCGACCAGCCCGCGCACTTCTTCTTCCTGCTCATAGCGTTCCTTGAAGGCGGGCTCGTCCTTGAGCGTGCGTTCCAGGGTCCAGGGATCGGCCGGGTTGAACGGGATCAGCTTGGACAGGCCATCGCAGAACAGGTAAGGCATGTCCAGCACGCGGCCGGCGTCGCGCACCACCGCCTTGGCGCCCAGGGTACCGAAGGTGGCGATCTGGCTGACGGCATCGCGGCCGTACTTTTCCTTGACGTAATCGATGACGCGTTCGCGGTTGTCCTGGCAGAAGTCGATATCGAAGTCGGGCATGGATACCCGCTCCGGATTCAGGAAGCGCTCGAACAGCAAGTCGTAGCGGATGGGATCCAGGTCGGTGATGCCCAGTGCGTACGCGACCAGCGAACCGGCGCCCGAGCCCCGGCCCGGTCCCACCGGCACGCCGTTGTTCTTGCCCCAGTTGATGAAGTCCTGCACGATCAGGAAGTAGCCGGGGAAGCCCATCTGGATGATGGTCTTGCACTCCCAGCGCAGGCGTTCGAAGTAGGCGTCGCGCTTGGCGTTGCGCTCTTCTTCGTTGGGGAACAGGAACAGCAGGCGCTTTTCCAGGCCCTGCTCGGACAGCTGGACCAGATAGTCGTCCAGGGTCACGCCTTCCGGCGTCGGGAAATTCGGCAGGCGCGGCTTGCCCAGCACCAGCGTCAGGTTGCAGCGGCGGGCGATTTCCACGCTGTTGGCCAGCGCCGAGGGGACGTCGGCGAAGCGCCGCGCCATTTCGTCGCTGTCCAGCATGTACTGGTCGGCGGTGAAGCGGCGCACGCGGCGCGGGTTCGCCAGGATTTCGCCTTCGGCGATGCAGACGCGCGCCTCGTGGGCCTGGAATTCATGCTTGTCCAGGAACTGGATGGGATGCGTGGCGACCACCGGCAGCTTGCAGGCGCCCGCCAGGCGCAAGGCGGCCTGGACATAGCCCTCGTCGCCATCCATGCCGGCACGCTGCAGTTCGATGTAGTAGGCATCCGGGAAAGCCGCGGCCCACTGGCGCGCCAGGGCCTCGGCCTGCGCGGCATTGCCAGTTTCGAGCGCCTGGCCGACGTCGCCGGCGCGGCCGCCCGACAGCACGATCAGGCCAGTGGCCTGTTGCAGCCATTCGCGCCGGACTTCGGCGCGGCCCTTGTGCTGGTTGGTCAGGTACGCGCGCGACAACAACTCGCAAAGATGCAGGTAGCCCTCGCGGTCGCGCACCAGGACCAGCATGCGGTGCGGCTTGTCCCGGTCGTCGTCGTTGGTCAGCCAGATGTCGCAGCCCGCGACGGGCTTGATGCCGGCGCCGCGCGCGGCCTTGTAGAACTTGATCAGGCCAAACAGGTTGGACAAATCCGTCAGCGCGACGGCGGGCTGGCCGAGCTTGGCCGCGCGCTTGACGAGGTCGGAGATACGGACGGTGCCGTCCACCACCGAAAACTCGGAATGGACGCGCAGATGGACAAACGGGGACGGGGCGATGACGGCTTCTTCTGACATGACCGCGATTGTACTCAGCGGACCGCCCTGACGGACCGTCCCGCGGCACATTCCGCCCGCCCGCGGGTGCCATCCCGACGCCAGCTGTGCAAGAATAGGCGGTTACCCGATACTTTCCGCGTCTGACGCTCAGAAATAGCTATGAAATGGCTGATCCCCGGCATCTGGCTGGCGTCCATCCTGTATGGGCATTATCGCGGCCGCGTGCGCCTGGCCTGGTCACGCGTGTTCCTGGACCATTCGGTGCTGCTGGCCCCGGTCAACGCCTTCATGGTGCTGGTCTCGCGCGTCCCCACGACGCCCTATGTGTCGACCCGTGAAATCCCGGAACTGCAGGTGCTCCAGGACAACTGGGAAATCATTCGTGACGAGGCGCTGCAGATGGCCGAACTGCGGCGCATCAAGGCGGCGGAACGCCACGACGACATCGGCTTCAATTCTTTTTTCAAATACGGCTGGAAGCGCTTCTACCTGAAGTGGTACGACGCCCGCCACCCGTCGGCCGAAGCGCTGTGTCCGCGCACGGTGGCCCTGCTCAAGACCCTGCCCAAGGTCAAGGCGGCGATGTTCGCCGAACTGCCGGATGGCGGCAAGCTGAACCCTCACCGCGATCCCTTTTCCGGTTCGCTGCGCTATCACCTGGGGCTGGCCACGCCCAACGACGACCGTTGCTATATCGACGTGGATGGCGAACGCTACAGCTGGCGCGATGGCGAAGGCGTGGTGTTCGACGAAACCTATATCCACGAAGCCCATAACCAGTCCGGCCAGAACCGCATCATCCTGTTCTGCGACGTAGAACGGCCGCTGCGCTGGCGCTGGGCCGAGGCCTTCAACAGCTGGTTCGGCAAGGTGGTGATGTCCGCCGCCAGTTCGCCGAACGACGAAGGCGACAAGACCGGCGCGATCAACCGCCTGACGCATGCGCACTGGCGCCTGGACCAGGTGCGCAAGCGCTTCAAGGCCTGGAACCGGCCGCTCTACAAGGCCATCAAGTGGGGCCTGGTGGTGCTGGTGGTCGGCGCCTTCGTCTGGATCTGACCGGCCGGGCGGCGCCCCGGCGGCAACGCCGGTTCAGCGGCGCATCGATTCCCATGACTTCTGCAGGCGCTTGACCGACACCGGCACGGGCGTACGCAGTTCCTGCGCGAACAGCGCCACGCGCAGTTCTTCCAGCAGCCAGCGGAATTCGTCCAGCCGTGGATCGGCCGCGCCCTTCAAGGCGGCGCGGGCGCGCTGGTATTGCGTCAGCAAGGGCGCCATGTCGGCCATCAGACGCTGGTCGCGCGCCGGATCGGCGCGCAACTTGTCGACGCGGGCGACGGCGGCCTTCAGGTAGCGCGGGAAATGCGCCAGCTGCGCGTAAGGCGTGTCGCGCAGGAAGCTGGGCGGCACCAGCGCGCCTATCTGCTGCTGCAGATCGGCATAGGCGGCCGCGTGGCTCTTGGCCTGCGGCAATTTGCGCTGCAGGGCCGCCCATTCCGTCAGCACGGCGGCGGTCAGCCGCGCCACTTCCTGGGCCAACAGGCCCAGGCGGCCCTTGCCTTCCAGGCGGCGGGCTTCGAACGCTTCCTGGTCGACCGGCCAGGGTTCGGCCAGGCAGGCCCGTTCCAGCGCGCAATCGATGATCTGGTCGCGCAGGCTTTCCTGGCTGCCCAGCGGCATGAACAGCATGCTCATGCGGGTCAGGTCCGGCAGGTTCTTTTCCAGGAACTTGATCTGCTCGCGCAGCCCCAGCCGGAACAGCCGCAGCAGACCGGCCTTGTGGTGCCTGCGGGCTTCGTCAGGATCGTCGAAGACGTCCAGGTCGCAATGCGTGCCGCGGTCCACCAAGGCGGGATAGCCGATCACGGACTGGCCCTTGCGCTTGATTTCCATGATTTCCGGCAGCGGGCCGAAGGACCAGGTCGTGAGGCCATCCTGGGCCAGGGCTTGCGCCACCTGCGTATCGCGCGCGGCCAGCTGCTGGAAATCGGCCTGCGCCTGGCGTCCGAATTCCGCCTTCAGCGACGCCAGGTTGCGGCCGGCGGCCAGCATGCGCCCGTGCTCGTCCACCACGCGGAAGTTCATGAACAAGTGTGGCGGCAAGGTTTCCAGCTTGAAGTCGGCAGGCGCCGGACGCACCTTGACCTGCTGCCACATGTCGTCCGCCAGCGCATCGAGCAGGCCCTGCTGCGGGTCGCCCAGGCGATCGAACCAGCGATCGTAGAAGCCGGCCGCATAGTCGGGCAAGGGCACGCAGTGGCGGCGGATCTTCTGCGGCAGGGATTTGAGCAGCAGCTGGACCTTTTCCTTCAGCATGCCGGGCACCAGCCATTCGCAGCGCTGCGGGTCGATCTGGTTCAGCGCGAACAGCGGCACGGCCAGCGTCACGCCGTCGCGCGGCGAGCCGGGTTCGAAGTGATAGTCGAGCGCCATGGTGACGCCCTGCCACTCCACCTTCTTGGGGAAGACCTCGGTGGTGATGCCCGCGGCCTCGTGGCGCATCAGCGCGTCGCGCGTCAGCAGCAGCGCGTCGGCGGCCGCCTTGTCCAGGCCGGCGTACCACTTTTCCAGGGTGGCGGTCTGGCTCATCCCGGCGGGTATCTGGCGATCGTAGAAGGCCTCTATCAGCGCCTCGTCGACCAGGATGTCGGGCCGGCGGGCGCGATGCTCGAGCTTTTCGATCTCCGCGATCAGGCGGCGATTCTGCGCGACGAAGGGCAAGCGGGTGTCGATCTCGCCCGGCACCAGGGCTTCCCGGATGAAGAGCTCGCGCGCGTGCTGAGGATTGATGCGGCCATAGTGCACCCGGCGGCCGGCGTAGATGACGAGGCCATACAGGGTAGCGCGCTCGTTGGCGACGACCTGCCCCGCTTTCTTTTCCCAACGCGGGTCGGACCAGTTGCGGCGCAGCAGGTGCGCGGCGGCCCGTTCTATCCAGGCGGGTTCGATGCGCGCGACGCAACGCGCGTACAGGCGCGTGGTTTCCACAAGCTCGGCGGCGATGATCCAGCGTCCCGCCTTCTTGACCATGCGCGAGCTGGGGTGGATGTGGAAACGGATATCGCGCGCGCCGTGGTAATGACCGCCCTCGTCGCTCTTGTAGCCGATATTGCCGAGCAGGCCGCTCAGGAGCGCCATGTGGATCTGTTCGAATGTGGCTTCGGTCTGGTTCAGGCGCCAGCCCTGCTCGCCCACCACGGATGCCAGCTGCGTATGCACGTCGTGCCATTCGCGTAGGCGCAGAGGTGACAGGAAATTCTGCCGCAGCAGGCCCACCAGCTTGCGCTGGGACGCCTTGTGCTGCACCTGTTCGCCGTACCAGCGCCACAGTTTCAGGAAGGACAGAAATTCCGATTTGTCGTCGGCGAATTTGGCGTGGGCGTTTTCGGCGGCCTCTTTTTCCTGCATGGGGCGGTCGCGCGGGTCCTGGATCGACAGGGCCGACGCGATGATCAGCATTTCCGTCAGGCATTGGTGTTCGCGCGCCGCGAGGATCATGCGGCCGATACGGGGATCCAGCGGCAGGCGCGCCAATTCCTGGCCCGTGCGGGTCAGAGCGAAGGCGGGGCCGGTGGCGTCGTCGCGCGCGTCGGTCTCCTGCGCTTCGGCGCGCTGCACGGGCTCGATCGCGCCCAGCTCCTGCAGCAGATGATAGCCATCGGCGATGGCGCGGCCCGGCGGCGCTTCGACGAAGGGGAAGTCCTCGATATCGTCGAGCTTGAGCGACTTCATGCGCAGGATCACGGACGCCAGCGAGGAACGCAGCACCTCGGGATCGGTGAAGGGCGCGCGCGCGTTGAAGTCGGCCTCGTCATACAGGCGTATGCAGACGCCGGGACCCACGCGGCCGCAGCGGCCTGCGCGCTGGTTGGCGGAAGCGCGGCTGATGGGCTCGATGCGCAGCTGTTCGACCTTGTTGCGCCAGGAGTAGCGTTTGACGCGCGCCAGGCCGCTGTCGACGACGAAGCGGATGCCTGGCACGGTCAGCGACGTTTCCGCGACGTTGGTGGCCAGGACGACGCGCCGGCCGCTGCCGCGCGGCCTGAAGATCTGTTCCTGCTCGGCCTGCGACAGGCGGGCGTACAGCGCCAGCACCTCGGTGGCCGCGGGATGGCGCTTGCGCAGCGCTTCGGAAGCCTCGCGGATTTCGCGTTCGCCTGGCAGGAACACCAGGACGTCGCCCGGGCCGTGGCGCGCGCACTCGTCCACGGCGTCGACGATGGCGTCGACCAGGTCGCGCTCTTCGTCGCCGGCGCGTTCGCGCGCCGAACGGGAGGCGGCTGCTTCCTCGGTCTCTTCCGGGCGCACGGGGCGGTAGCGGACTTCGACGGGGTACAGGCGGCCGGAGACTTCGATCACCGGCGCGGGACGCTCCGGCTCGGCGGCGAAGTGCCGGGCGAAGCGTTCGGCGTCGATGGTGGCCGAGGTGATGATGACCTTCAGGTCCGGCCGGCGCGGCAGCACGCGCTTCAGGTAGCCCAGCAGGAAATCGATGTTCAGGCTGCGTTCGTGCGCTTCGTCGATGATCAGCGTGTCGTAGCGCTTGAGCAGGGGGTCGCGCTGCGTTTCGGCCAGCAGGATACCGTCGGTCATCAGCTTGACGGCGGCATTCGGGCCGGTGCGATCGTTGAAGCGCACCTGGTAGCCGACGATTTCACCCAACGGGGTGTCCAGCTCTTCCGCGATGCGGCGCGCCACCGAGGTCGCGGCCAGGCGGCGCGGCTGGGTATGGCCGATCATGCGCGTGCGGCCACGGCCGAGGTCCAGGCATATCTTGGGCAGCTGCGTGGTCTTGCCCGAGCCGGTTTCGCCGCTGACGATCACCACCTGATGGTCCTGGATGGCGCGCGCGATCTCGTCGCGGCGCGCGCTGACGGGCAGGTCTTCGGGATAGCGGATGGGCGGGATGACGCGCGGCGTGGCGGCGGGCCTGGCCGCGGACGCGGCGCTTGCGCGCGATGCGGCGGTTGCCGCCGTTGCGGACGATGCTGGCGATGCGGGCACGGAAGGCGAGCCCGCTCCGGGCGCGCCCCGGCCGCGCCGAGAGGGGGTTTGAGGCTTGACGGTCATTTCCGCGATTATAGTTTTCGCGGGACCGCCCTTTTCGCTCAGCGTATGATCAGCTTGCCGTCCGATAGTTTGGCCGTGCCGCCGGGCAGGTCCTCGGTCACGGACTCATGGCGATTGACCACCTGCAGTTCCACGCCGCCATGGATCTTGCGCGACGCATGGATCACGGCGTCCTCGGCGACGGTGTCGTCGGCGGACAGGCGCCGTTCGCGCGCATCCACGCCGGCCAGGTCCTTGACCAGCTTGGCGTGGGTCTGCACCGCGCGCTCGCCGATGCCGTTGGCGGCTTTCTCGGGGTTCTTGCGCAGGAAGATCAGCAACTGCTCCAGCTTGCTCTTTTCTTCCTGCAGGCGTTTGCGGGTGCGCTGCAGGGCTTCTTTCTGCGCCTGCGCGTGCGGATTGACGCCGACCTGGATGATAGTCTTGACGCCCGCCATGGTGCCTAGCGTGGCGGCGCGTACGCCGCGCAGCGCGCGCACCTGCCCGCCATTGATGTTGCCCTGCGTGGATCCCTTCGCGCCCACGGTCACCGTATCGCCGGCGTTCACCTCGCTCTGCCGGATCTCGCTTTCGACCTGGACGTCCTTGCCGGCATTGATCGAGGCATTGCCGATGAAACGCGCCTTGACCGAGCCGCGCGCCGTCACCTGCGCCAGGCGGGTGGTGGGTTCGCCGGTGGTGGCGCCTTCGGCCGCCCCCATGATGCCCCCCTTGACCACCACGTTGCCGCCGGCGTCGATGTGGGCGGCTTCCACGGTGCCGCTGACCAGCACGTCGCCGCTGACCTTGACCGACATGCCGGTGGTCACGTCGCCGCGCACCTGCAGGGTGCCTTCGAAATTGATGTTGCCGGAGTTCAGGTTGACCGCGTCGACTTCGACGACGGGGTTCACCGATACGCCGCAGGACAATACCGAAGGCGCGCCGTCGATGGCGGCGACCAGCACGTCCGGATCGTTGGGGTCGCGCACGACGCCCGTCAGGTTGTCGTCGTAGGGCAGGTCTTCCGGCGCCGGCGCGGGCGCGGGATTGCGATAGACGTCGATGCCATCGGTCCCCGCCGTGCCGGGAATCCGGCGCATCAGCGGCATGCCGGCCTTGACCAGGACCAGGTTGCCCATGGAGCGATAGTCGACCAGGGCGTTCTCGTCCACGTCGGCGGCCGCGTGGCGCGCCAGCAGGCTTTCGAAACGGGTGGGCGCGCCCGCCTTGGGCGGGATGCCCGAGGCGATCAGGACGTCTTCCGCGACGCCGCCTTCGACCGTCTGCAGCAGCAACTGCTCGTCCAGCCCGTAGACGATGCCTTGCTGCGTCAGCGCCGTGCGCACGTCGCCCAGCTGGATGCCACGGCCGCCACGGGCGGGATGCAAGGTCAGGTAGACCTGCAGCTTGTCTTCCGTGACCGTCAGCTCGAAGGCGCCGTCGACGACCTCGCCGATCACCGCTTCCACCACGCCGTCGCCCAGGTCCGCCGCGGCGGGCGTGGCATCGGGCTCGTGGTTGTCCATCAGTTCCAGCGCGGCGCCCAGCCGTGCGGCATTGGACTCGATCGCCGCCAGCTCGCCGGATACTTCCTGCACGGCCGAGGAGGCAGCCGCCACGGCGGTGCCGGCTTCGCGCAGGGCATCGGCGCTGATGCGCGCCGCGGCTTCCTGGCAACGTGCCAGGAAGCCGGCCACGGCCGCTCCATCCAGCGCATCCGGTGTCCAGCCGCGCGCCGCCAGGGCGGCCTGGAGCATGTCGCTGTCCGGGGGCTCCGCCGCCGCCGCGGCTCGGAATCCCGCACGCAGCTCACGGGTAGCAGGATCCAGGGTCAACCAATAGGATTGCGTCACTGCCGTGTATCCTCGAGAAATTACCGACGCGCAGACGACGGCGTGTCTCCATGTCGGCTTGGAATCATTGTTGGACCCGAAGGGGTGCCTGCGTGTCGACAAAAAGTGCTCAGCGCGTATTTCAAAATATTAACGGGCAAACTTCAAGTTGCGACCCTTTTTTTCTAAAAATTAGGTAATTTTTCCTTGGTCACCGGGTCACGCGCGCTGCGAGCGGATAATTCAGCTTTCTGTCAGCGCCGGTACCCGCTTCATCGTCTGGGAGTCGTTACATGGATCTGGGTATCGAAGGCCGTACCGCGCTGGTGTGCGCGTCCAGCAAGGGCTTGGGCCGCGCATGCGCGCTGTCGCTGGCGCGCGAAGGCGTGCGGGTGGTGATGTCGGCGCGCGGCGCCGACGCGCTGGAAGAAGCCGCCGCCGCGATCCGCGCGGAAACCGGCGCCACCGTGACGACCGTGGCAGCGGACGTCACCACCGCCGAGGGCCGCGCGCGCCTGCTGGCGGCCTGCCCGCAACCGGACATCCTGGTGAACAATGCGGGCGGCCCCAAGCCGGGCGATTTCCGCGAATGGTCGCGGGACGACTGGATCAAGGCGCTGGACGCCAACATGATCGCGCCCATCGAATTGATCAAGGCCACCATCGACGGCATGATCCAGCGCCGCTTCGGCCGCATCGTCAACATCACGTCGGCGGCCGTGAAGATGCCCATCGACCACCTGGGCCTGTCCAACGGCGCGCGGGCCGGCCTGACCGGCTTCGTCGCCGGCCTGGCACGGCAGGTCGCCGAGCACAACGTCACCATCAACAATCTGCTGCCCGGTCCGTTCGAAACGGACCGCCTGCGCGGCACCGCCATCGCGACGGCGCAGAAGACCGGAAAATCGGTCGAGGACATCCTGGAAGCGCGCCGGATGACGGTTCCGGCGCGGCGCCTGGGCGACCCGGCGGAGTTCGGCGACGCCTGCGCCTTCCTGTGCGGCAACCGCGCGGGATTCATGACCGGCCAGAATCTGGTGCTGGATGGCGGAACCTATCCGGGCACGCTGTAGCGCGGTCACTATAATTTCGCGATTCAACCCAGGTTACGCCTGGCCGCCCTACCCCGTTTTCCGGCTCTCATACGCACCATGCCCGACCTGGATCAAGACACCGTTTCAGCCCTGGAAGCACCCGAGTTCGCCCCCGCGCAGTTCGTGCGCTGGTTCCGTGAAGTCGCCCCCTATGTGCACGCGTTTCGCGGCAAGACCTTCGTCGTGGCGTTCGGCGGCGAACTGATCCAGGCCGGCGCCTTGAACACCCTGGTGCAGGATCTCTCGCTGCTGTCGGCGCTGGGCATACGGCTGGTGCTGGTGCACGGCTCGCGGCCGCAGGTCAACGAGCAATTGCGGCTCAAGGGCTTCAGCCACCAGTTCGATCGCGGGCTGTCACCCACCGACGCGGCCTCGCTGGAATGCGCCAAGGAAGCCGCCGGCGAAATCCGCCTGGATATCGAGGCGGCCTTCAGCCAGGGGCTGCCCAATACGCCGATGTCGCATTCGCAGATCCGCGTCATCTCGGGCAACTTCGTCACCGCGCGGCCTACCGGCGTGATCGATGGCGTGGACTATCGCCACACCGGCCACGTGCGCAAGATCGATGTCGATGCGATGCGCTTCGCCATGGAAAAAGGGTCGGTGATCCTGCTGTCGCCCTTGGGTTTTTCGCCCACCGGCGAGGCCTTCAACCTGGCCATGGAAGACCTGGCAACCAGCGTCGCGGTGGCCTTGCGGGCGGAAAAGCTGATCTTCCTGTCCACCACCGAAGGCGTGCGCAACGAGGACGGCAGCATCGATACCGAACTGGCGCGCGTGGATGCCGATGCGCTGCTGGCCAAGGGCGGCCTGGACGAGGACACCGCGCTGTTCGTGAAGTACAGCTCGCAGGCGGTCAAGCGCGGCGTGGCGCGCGCTCACGTCGTGCCCTTCGGCCTGGATGGCAGCGTGCTGCTGGAAATCTTCACCCACGACGGCGTGGGCACCATGGTCGTCGAGGATACGCTGGACGACCTTCGGCCGGCCACACTGGACGACGTGGGTGCCATCCTGAGCCTGGTGGAACCGCTGGAAGCCGACGGCACGCTGGTGCCGCGCGGCCGCAGCACCATCGAACGCGACGTCGAGAACTTTACCGTTCTGGAGCACGACGGCGTGATCTACGGTTGCGCGGCCCTGCATCCCTATCTTGAAGACCAGATGGCCGAAATGGCCTGCCTGATCGTGCATCCGGAATGGCAGAGTTCGGGGGAAGGCGAGCTGCTGCTGCGCCACATGGAATCGCGCGCGCGGGCACTGGGCGCCAAGCGGCTCTTCGTGCTGACGACGCGCACCTCGCACTGGTTCATGAAGCGCGGCTTCGTGCAGGGCGGTATCGCCGACCTGCCGCGCGACAAGCAGCAGCACTACAACCGGTCGCGCAACAGCCTGGTGTTCATCAAGCGGCTGTAGAGCAGGACAGGGGCAGGACAACGAGACGGCCCGCTGGGCGAGCGACCGGCCTGGCGCGTTTCGGTAAAATCGATAATCCAACTTTTATACGGCAGCAAACCCAATGACCCGTACCGTTCACTGCGTCAAACTGAAGCGCGACGCCGAAGGGCTGGACTTTCCGCCCTACCCTGGCGAACTCGGCCAGCGCATCTGGCGAGAGGTCTCCAAGGAAGCGTGGGAAGAATGGAAAGGCATCCAGACCCGGCTGGTCAATGAGAACCGCCTGAACCTGGCCGATGCCCGCGCCCGCAAGTACCTGCAGCAGCAGATGGAGCGCTTCCTGTTCGAAGACGGCACCGTCGAAGCGCAGGGCTTCGTACCGCCTTCCGCCTGACGCCGGCGCGCAAGGAAAAGCCCCCCGATGGCTGGTTAGCTTCCGGCCATCGGGGGGCTTTTTTTCGCGCCTGGCCTATTCCGTGGTTTCGGTGCTTTCCTCTTCGCCGCGGGCCTGGCGCTCGGCGTTCTTGGCGCCGGTGTGGCGCACATCCGCGCCGCGGACCATGTAGATCACGCGTTCCGACATGTTCTTCGCGTGGTCGCCGATCCGCTCCAGCGCACGGGCGATGAAGATCAGGTCGATCGACGGCGTGATCGTGCGCGGATCCTCGATCATGAACGAAATCAGCTGGCGCAACGCCGCCTTCCACTCCTTGTCGACGTCCTTGTCGTTGCGAACGACCTGGGCCGCCTGCACCGGATCGAGCCGCGCGAAGGCGTCCAGCGATTGCCGCAGCATCGAGCCGACGCTGTTGCCCATGTGGCGCAGATCCACCATCGGCAAGGAACGGATTTCGCCGTCGTGAATGCGGCGCGCGACGGTGGCGATTTTTTCCGCCTCGTCGCCCGACCGTTCCATGTCGGTCAGCATCTTGGACACCGCCAGCAGCATGCGCAGGTCGATGGCCGTCGGCTGGTGGCGTGCCAGAATCTGGCTGATGCGCTGGTCGATGTCGACCTCGTAGCGATTGACTTCCTTTTCGCGTTCGCGCACCTTGTCGACCAGGTCCAGGTCGCCGTTGGCCAAGGCATCGACGGCGTCCTGGATCATGGCTTCCACCACGCCGCCCATCGCCAGAAACTGCGAACGGACGCCTTCCAGGTCGGCATCGAATTGTTTGTTAGTGTGCTCGGTCATCCGGGCTCCCTGCGGGGTTAACGATGGTTCCATTGCCATGCGAGCCTCCAAGAAACGCCATTCGGAAGTCCCCAGGCCGCATCGGTCGGCTAGGTTATGACTCCCATGTGACAGGATTATGAATCGTGCGGTCTGGCCCAGGTGCGGCCGCGCCTGGGCGGCGACTACTGACGTACCAGGCGCCGTATCCCCTGCTGCGTGGCGAGCAGCGCGATATCGGCGCCGGGCTGCGTGAACAGGCCGCAGGTCACGACGCCGGGCAGGTTGTTGATGTGCAGTTCCAGCGCCGGCGCATCGACGATGTCCAGCCCCGCCACGTCCAGGATGACGTTGCCGTTGTCGGTGATGAAGCCGTCGCGCAGCGCCGGGCGCCCGCCCAGCGCGGCCAGCTTGCGCGCCACCGCGGCGCGCGCCATGGGGATGACTTCCACCGGCAGCGGGAAAGCGCCCAGGCGTTCCACCAGCTTGGATTCGTCGGCGATGCAGACGAATCGGTCGGCCACGGACGCGACGATCTTCTCGCGGGTCTGCGCGCCGCCGCCACCCTTGATCATATGCAGGCGGCCATCGAGCTCGTCGGCGCCGTCGACGTAGATCGGCATGTACTCGACGTCGTTCAGGTCCAGCACGGGTATGCCCAGCGCGGCCAGGCGGGCGGCGCTGCGTTCCGAACTGGCCACGGTGCCGCGCAGGCGGCCCTTGAACCGCGCCAGGCCGTCGATGAAGAGGTCGGCGGTGGAGCCGGTGCCGACGCCGATGATGACGTCCGGGCCGGCGACTTCGCCGACGATTTCCAGGGCGGCCGTGGCGGCCTGCTGCTTCAATTCTTGCTGGCTGAGCATGAGAGCACTCGATAAATAGGTTTCAAGTTCGCGCAAGGCCGCATGCTACGCCGATCGCGCGTCTTCGTCGTCCCGCACGGCGGAGGCGTCTTCCGGAAGCTGGGCGAACGTGGTGGCCACCGCCGCGTCGTCTGGAAGGGCTTCCACGGCCTTGAGGCTGCGCAGCATGGCGCGAGTGCGTGTTTCGGTCTGGCCTATCTTGGAGCTGGCGGTCTCCAGCGTGCGCTTGACGCCGGCCAGCGCATCGCCGAAGCGGCCGAATTCGGTCTTGACGGCGCGCAACACCTGCCAGACTTCGGACGAGCGGCGCTCGATGGCCAATGTGCGAAAGCCCATCTGCAGGCTGTTCAGCAACGCCGCCAGATTGGCCGGACCGGCCACGTTCACCCGCAGGCGATGCAGCTTGTCGATCAGGCCGGGGCGCCGCAGGACCTCGGCGTACAGGCCTTCGGTGGGCAGGAACATGATGGCGAAATCCGTGGTGTGCGGAGGCGCGACATACTTGTCGGAGATCGCGCGGGCCTGCAGTTCGATTGCCTTGGACAACGCCGCGGCGGCCACCCGGGCAGCGTCGGCATCGGCTGCCTGTTCGGCCTCCAGCAGGCGCTCGTATTCTTCCTTGGGAAACTTGGCGTCCAGCGGCAGCCACACCGGCGCGCCGTCATCGGCGCGCCCCGGCAGGCGGATGGCGAATTCGACGATGGCATCGCTGCCGGGCACCGGTTTCACATTGCTGGCGTATTGTTCCGGCGCCATGCTGTCTTCCAGCAGGCGCGCCAGCTGTACCTCGCCCCAGGTGCCGCGCGACTTCACGTTGGTCAGGACGCGCTTGAGGTCACCGACACCGGACGCCAGGGTCTGCATTTCCCCCAGGCCCTTGTGCACCGCCTCCAGGCGTTCCGAAACCAGCTTGAACGATTCGCCCAGGCGCTGCTCCAGGGTGGCGTGCAGCTTCTCGTCGACGGTGCGCCTCATTTCTTCGAGCTTGCCGGCGTTGTCGGCCTGCAGCGCCGTCAGGCGCTGGTCGACGGTCTGCCGCACTTCCTGCAGCCGACGGTCGTTCATGTCGATCAGGCGCTGCACCTGCTCGCCGAATACCGTGCTGAATCGCCCCAGCGATTCGGCGGATTCGCTGCGGGAGGCCTGGGCCTCGCGCGCGACGGCGTTGCGCAGCTCTTCCAGATGCCGGCCCAGCTCCAGGCGCAGGCCGCGCATGGCGTCGCCCATTTCCACCCGGAGCGCCCGCTGGCCTTCCGCCAGTTCCCCCCGCAGCGCGCCCGCCAGTCGTTCCTGCTCGGCCAGCACCGCCGTCAGATGGTCGGTCCCTTTTTTCGATCTGGCTGCATTCCAGGCCGCCAGCCCGGCCGCCAACGCGGCAAACAGGGCCGCTCCGGCCGCGGCCCACACCCATAGCACAATGTCGCTTTGCGGCAACATGGTCTCCCCGAATACCCAGGCCGCATTGTAGGGCGTACGCCACATCGGCCAAGTTTTCCTTTCCGCGCTGGTTCCAAGCGGTCAAACTACGGACATCGTCGAATTTTCGTCATGGAACTGTGGCAGCAGCAAAACCAGAACAGCCACAGCGAGCCAGGCCATTCCTATGAGCATCGTCGCCCTGCCAGTCCGGCGTGAGACCGTCGCCGTGCCGCTGCACGCGCAACCCGCGCCCGCCGAACTGCACCTGCATACCCAATTCCGGCTGTTGGACCTGGCCGGATTGCGCCCCATCGCCTCGGGCGCCGAGCGGCTGGTGTATCAGCACCCCTACGACCCTGCCCTGCTGGTGAAGGTGATCGACTTCCCGGCCATGGCGGAACATCTCAGCACGCGTCCCCTGCGCCGCTGGCGCAAGAACCATCAGCGCGAAGGCGCCTACCGCAACCACGTCGCCGAGCTGGCCGAATACACCGCCGCCCAGAACGCCGCCGCCGGCCGCTGGAAAGTGCCCATGGCGCGTGTCCTGGGCCTGGCCCAGACCGATTTGGGGCTGGGATTGCTGGTCGAGAAAATCACTGACGGCAAGGGCGGCCTGGCGCCGACGGTCGAACAGATCGTGCGCGAACGCGGCCTGGACGAAAAACTGGCCCGAGAGCTGGATTATTTCTTCGACACGCTGGCGGATCACCACATCATCCTGAACGATGTGTCGGCCCGCAACGTGGTCGTTGGACAGAATGCCGACGGCGAGCCGGGCCTGTACCTGATCGACGGATTCGGCTCCAAGCAGGCCGTGCCGGTATTCGCCTACAGCAAGGCCTTGAACCGCCAGCGCATCCTGCGCAAGTACCACAGGATGAAGGCCAAGCTGGTCCTGCGCAGCCAGGCGCGTGCGCGGTTGACCGAACAGAATCGCTGATCTCAGGGGAAAGAGCGCGGAGCGCCGAGAGAAAGCCGGAGAGGGTCAGGACCGCAAGGCCTGACCCTTGCAAGGCCGCCCCTGCCGCGTCACCCAGTCGTAGTCGCGCCCCGCCACCTGCCCACGCCGCAGCGGATTGCGGGTGCAGAACGGCGCGTAGGCGGGATCCACGAAACGGTAGGGAAGATGCGCGTCGCGGCCTTCGGGTATGCCTAGCCGCACGGTGCGGATCAGCCTGGGCGGGCGCGCACCGATATCTTCCACGAAGAAGACCGCCGGATCGAAATGCCCGCCATCCCAATCCGGCACCTTCAGGCCCAGCGATCGGCACAACAGCGTCTGGCCCGCGCATAGCCGCTGTGGCGGCCGGCTGCCGCCCTGGGCGTCCGGATTCAGCGCCTGCATGCGCGCCAGCGATTCTTCGCCGGAAACCGCGTCGACCCAGGGATGGGCGGACTTGATCAGCACCGCGTTGCCCGGGCCGCCCGCACTGATGTTCAAAGAATCGCCGCCACGCGCGTAGTACATATAGATCGCGCCGCCGTCCATGAACAGCGCGCGGCGCTTATGGGTGTAGCCCAGCGAGGCGTGACTGCCCCTGTCGTGCAGGTAATAGGCTTCCGTTTCGATGATGCGCGCCGACAGCCACAGGCCCTGGTGCCGGCGGCGCAGCACCATGCCGATGAGCTCGCGGGCCACCTGGCAGGCGTCCCGATCGAAAAACGAATCTGGCAGCATGGGGCCGCCGGTTCCAGTGTCAGGCAAAACGTTCCGTGTAGCGCTTTTCCGAGAAACCGACGCTGACGGCGCCATCCGGCGTGACCGTCACCGGGCGCCGCACCAGCGCCGGATACTCGGCGATCAGGGCCTGCCATTCGCCATCGCTGGCCGCCGCCTTGCGGGCTTCGGGCAAGGCGCGCCAGGTCATGGACGTCCGGTTCACCAGCTTTTCCCAGCCCCCCACCTGCTCGGCCCACTGCTTGAGGGTGCCGGCGGCAACGGGGTGGTCGCGGTAATCGACGAAATCGTGCTTGACGCCGTGGTCGTCCAGCCAGGTACGCGCCTTGACGCAGGTGCTGCATTGCTTGAGGCCGTACAGTACGGTCTGTTTCATTGGGTCCCCTTCAAGGCGGCGCGCCGCTGCAGGTGGTTGGCCGCCACCACGCACACGCCGACGATCAGAATGAAAAGCGCCGCGAGCGCATTGACCTCGGGCTTCAGCCCCAGGCGCACCCGCGAAAACACTTCGATCGGCAGCGTGGTGTAGCCCGGGCCGGACAGGAAGGACGACAGGATCACGTCGTCCAGCGACAGGGTGAAGGCCAGCAGCCACGCCGACGCCAGCGCCGGCGCGATCAGGGGCAGCGTGATGGTGAAGAACACCTTCAGCGGCGTGGCGCCCAGGTCCAGGGCCGCTTCTTCCAGCGAACGATCGAGGTCGCGCACGCGGGACTGGATGATGACGGCGACGAATGCCATGCAGAAGGTGGTATGCCCCGCCCAGATGGTGAAGATGCCGTTTTCCGGCCAACCGATGGTGGTGCGCACTTCGACAAACATCAGCAGCATGGAGATGCCGATGACGACCTCCGGGATGACCAGCGGCGCGCTCAGCATGCCGATATACAGCGAAAAGCCGCGGAAGCGCCCCATGCGCGCCAGGACGTAGCCCGCCCAGGTGCCGATGATGGTGGCGGCGGTGGCCGCCAGCGCGGCGATGCGGAACGACAGCCAGGCCGCGCCCAGCAAGGCGTCGTCGCGGAACAGCGATCCGTACCACTTGAACGAGAAGCCCGACCACGACGTGACCAGCGGCGAATCGTTGAACGAAAACGCCACCAGGCTCAGGATGGGGATATACAGGAAGGCGAAGCCCAGCCCCAGCGCCAGCGCGCGCATGCCGCGATGAGGCCCCTTCATTGCCTGGACTCCCGGCCCGTTTCGACCTGCCTGACCTGGTTGTACTGGAACAGCGACAGCGGGACCAGCAACAGCAGGACCATCACGCAGGTGACGGCCGCGGCCATGGGCCAGTCGGCGTTGTTGAAGAACTCGCTCCACATGACGCGGCCCATCATCAGCGTATTCGCGCCGCCCAGCATTTCGGGGATCACGTATTCGCCCACGGCCGGGATGAATACCAGCATGGCGCCGGCGATCACGCCCGGCCGCGACAGCGGCACGGTGATCTGCCAGAAGGCCTGCCAGGGCCGCGCGCCCAGGTCGTAGGCGGCTTCCAGCAGGCGCAGGTCCATCTTTACGAGGTTGGCGTACAGCGGCAGGATGAAGAACGGCAGGTAGGAATACACCATGCCGATGTAGACGGCGAGGTCGGTCCGGTAGATTTCCAGCGGCTGCGAAATGATGCCCAGCGCCAGCAGCAGCTTGTTGAGCAGGCCGTCATTGCGCAGGATGCCGACCCATGCGTAGACCCGCAGCAGCAGCGAGGTCCAGAACGGCAGGATCACGCCCAGCAGCAGCAGATTGCGCGTGGCGGGGGCCGAGCGCGCGATGTAATACGCCATGGGATAGCCGATCAGCACGCAGCACAGGGTACTGATGGCGGCGATCTTGACCGAGCTCAGGTAAGTGGCCAGGTAGAGGCTGTCGGTGAACAGCAGCGCGTAGCCGCGCAGGTGCAGGCTGAAGTTCAGCGCTTCGTCCTTGAGCTCCAGCAGCGGCGTATACGGCGGCACGCCGAACTGCAGATCGGCGAAGCTGATCTTGAGCACGAGCAGGAACGGCACCAGCAGGAACAGGGCCAGCCAGGCGTATGGCGGCACGATGGCCAGCGCGCGCGGCGACGGCAGCAAACGACGCAGCGGCATGATGTTCATGAAGGCAGCACCGTCGCGCTTTCCGCGTCCCAGGCCACGTAGACTTCTTCGTGGATGGCCGGCGCGTCATCCTGCGCGAACACCTGCCGGGGCACGGTGGCTTCCACCGTCATGCCGGAATCCAGGCGGATGTGGTACAGCGCGTAGCTGCCCATCCAGGCCATGTGGGTGACGGCGCCATGCGCCCAGTTGTAGATGCTTTCCGGCTGGTCGCGCGACACCACGATGCGCTCCGGGCGGATCGATACGTATACCTGCATGCCCAGCGGTTCGCTCACGCCATGGCTGACGTACAACTGGCGCGACAGCTGGTCGGACTCGATGGCGACGTGGTCGGGCTCGTCGACCACGATGGTGCCGGAAAACAGGTTCGTGCTGCCGATGAAGCCGGCGACGAAGCGCGAGTTGGGGAATTCGTAGACGTCCTGCGGCGTGCCGACCTGGACGATCTGGCCTTCCGTCATGACCGCGAGCCGGTTGGCCATGGTCATGGCTTCTTCCTGGTCGTGCGTGACCATGATGCAGGTCACGCCGACCTGTTCCAGGATGCGCACCAGCTCGATCTGCGTGGCCTGGCGGATCTGCTTGTCCAGCGCCGACATGGGTTCGTCCAGCAGCAGCAGCTTGGGGCGCTTGACCAGGCTGCGCGCCAGCGCGACGCGCTGCTGCTGTCCGCCGGACAACTGGTGCGGCTTGCGGCGCGAATAACCGGCCATCTGCACCAGGTTCAGCGCCTCGAACACGCGATCGTGGATTTCGGCACGGTCCACGCCTTCCTGCTTGAGCCCGAAGGCCACGTTGGCTTCCACCGTCATGTGCGGGAACAGCGCATACGACTGGAACATCATGTTGACGGGGCGCCGGTACGGCGGCATGTCGGTGATGTCCTCGCCGTCCAGCAGCACCTGGCCGGAGGTGGCTTCCTCGAAGCCCGCCAGCATGCGCAGCAAGGTGGACTTGCCGCAGCCCGAGCTGCCCAGCAAGGCAAACAGCTCGTTGCGCCGGACAGACAGATTCACCGAGCGCACGGCGACGGTGTCGCCGAAGATTTTCACCAGATCCGACACGCGCACGAATTCATCGGAATCCGCCACGTGGGAGGCCGCGTAACGGCTGTCATTCATGATGCTCAACGCCCGGACTTCAGTTCGGCCCACATGCGGGTTTGCAGGCGCAGGATGTTGATGGGTTGCGCCTTGATGACGTACAGCGTCTTGGAAACGTCCGCCGGCGGATAGATCATGGGATTGTCGGCCACGTCCTTGACGACGTACTTGCGTGCTTCCTTGTTGGCGTTGGGGTAGAACATCTTGTTGGTGATCGCCGCGTGCACCTGCGGCGTCTCGATGTAGTTGATGAACTTCATCGCGTTTTCGGGATGCGGCGCATCCTTGGGCACGGCCATCACGTCGAACCAGGCGGGCGCGCCGCCTTGCGGGATGAAGTAATTGACGTCGAAGGTCTGCTTGTTCTGGCGGGCGCGGTCGCGCGCGATCATGACATCGCCGGAAAACCCGTAGACCATGCACAGATCGCCGGAGGCCATTTCATCGATATAGCCCGACGAACTGAACTGCCGGATGTACGGGCGGATCTTCTTGAGAACTTCGAAGGCGGCCTTGTAGTCGTCCGGATTGCTGCTGTTGGGATCCTTGCCGATATAGTGCAGCACGGCCGGGAACACCTGGGCGGCCTCGTCGAGAACCGAAATGCCGCAGTCCTTGAGCTTGGCGGCATTTTCCGGCTTGAACAGCATGTCCCAACTGTTCAGCGGCGCATCCTTGCCCATGATCTGCTGGACCTTGGTGACGTTGTAGCCCAGCCCATTGGTGCCGTAGCCCCAGGGCACGAAGTACTTGTTGCCGGGATCGACCTGCGCCACCAAGGCCATGACCTCGGGATCCAGATATTGCAGGTTGGGCATCTTGGCCTTGTCCAGCGGCTGGAACAGGCCGCCTTGCAGCTGGCGCGAGGCATAGTGGGTGGACGGGACGACGACGTCGTAGCCGGACTTGCCGGTCAGCAGCTTGGCCTGCAAGGTGTCGTTGTTGTCGTAGGTGTCGTAGCGCACCTTGATGCCGGTTTCCCGTTCGAAGCCGGGAATGGTGTCGGGCGCGGTATATTCGGCCCAGTTGTAGACGTTGACGACGTTTTCCTGCGCCTTGGCCGCGCCCGCCACCGCCAGCGCCACCAAAGCCAACGCCGCGTAGCGTGCACCCGCGATTGCACCCGAGTTGATACCCATGTCCCAGAGCCCCTTGCCAGGAAAATTATTGCGGGACGGTGCCCGCGCGCAAAGGCAAAATGATAATTCGTTTTCCCGCGGGAGTCAGGCCGGCGCCCGCGCCATTCGCTCTCTGTAGGAATGGTCCAATTTCTGGAAGAACGCGAGCCCCGCCGCCCCGGCGACTTTTTCCAGGGAACGGCGCAGCCGTTCGATGTTGCGGCGTTGGCCGGCGCGTGTCACCCCGCCTTGCCGGCCGCGGTCGAAATCGATGATCCAGGCCTTGCCGCGCGCGTCCACCAGGATGTTGTACGCGTTCAGGTCGGCGTGCCAGACGCCGGCCTGGTGCATGCGCGCGATGGCATCGGCCGCCACGTCCCACACCGGCTGGTCCAGCAAGGCGGCCAACGGCCGCACGTCCGGCAGGCGCGCCACCAGGATGGCGGCCTCGTAGCCCAGGCGCCCCACCCGCCAATAGCCCGCGGCCAGGGGCGCGGGCACGGGCAGGCCTTGCGATGCCAGGGATTCCAGCAACTGGAATTCCATGAAGCAGCGGGTGCGCGCCTCGCCCAGCCATACGTAGCGCTGCCGGCTCAGCCGCGCGACCATGCCGCCGCGCCGGTAATGGCGCAGCACGCCATGGCCGAAGCCGCCGTCCACGAACCAGGCGGCCTGGCGGCCGCCCGCC
Source organism: Bordetella genomosp. 8 (assembly GCF_002119685.1). Classification (NCBI taxonomy): domain Bacteria; kingdom Pseudomonadati; phylum Pseudomonadota; class Betaproteobacteria; order Burkholderiales; family Alcaligenaceae; genus Bordetella; species Bordetella genomosp. 8. The sequence goes on from NZ_CP021108.1 coordinate 3,971,305, forward strand.
TGTACCGTGCTGGCGTGCTCGCCATAGTGACCGGGATCGAAAAGTTCCGGGCCTGGCTGCGCGATGCGCGCCACGTCAAAGCACATGGCGCCAGGGCGCGTGCCATCCCACGCCAGCCGGCGCACGTCAGCCGGCACGGTTGCGCATCCAGTCCGCGGTGCCATAGAACGCATGGAGAAGACGATCCGCCAGGGGCGCGGGGACTTGCAGGTCCTGCATGGCGCGGCCCATGCAGGCCACCCACTGGTCGCGCTCGATCTCGCCGATGGAAAACGGCAGGTGGCGCGCGCGCAGGCGTGGATGGCCGTAGCGCTGGACGTAATGATCCGGCCCGCCGAAATAGCCACACAGGAACAGGAAAAGCTTTTCGCGCGCGGAATCCAGGCTGGGACCATGGGCCGCCCGCAGCGCGGTGAAATCTTCTTCCATGTCCATCAGGTCATAGAAGCGGTTGACCAGGGTGCGCACGGCGTCCTCGCCGCCCAGCAGCTCGAAAATCGTGCGGGTATGGTCCAGGGGCTCGAAGATGGGTTCGACCCGCGTGGTGGTAGTCATGTTGCTTCTCTCAGGGTGACCAGTGGCGGCGTGCGGAGTACGCCGCGCAAGGCCAGCGCGCCGCCGGCCCAGGCGCCCAGCATGCCCGCGGCGGCGCCTGCCAGCCATGGCCACAGGCTGAAGGTGACGTCGAAATCGAAGACCCGCTGCGACAGCGCCCAGGCGACCGCGCTGGCGCCAGCCGCGGCGAGTACGCCAGCCAGCCCACCCACCGCCAGCAACTCGATGCGCTGGGCGCGGGCCAGTTGCTGCCGGGTGGCGCCCAGTGCGCGCAGCACGGCGGCTTCGCGCACGCGTTCGTCGCGGGTGGCGGCAAGCGCCGCTGTCAGCACCAGCACGCCGGCCGCCAGGGTGAAGCCGAACAGCAGCTGCACCGCCTGCGCGACCTGGTCCAGCACGTCCTGCAATTGGCGCAGGATGGCGTCCACATCGAACACGGTCAGGTTGGGGAAGCGCTGGACCAGCGCCGGCAGCAAGCCGGCCTGCCCCGGCGGCAGGCGGAAAGACGTGATCCAGCTCTGCGGCGCATCGGCCAGCACGCCGGGCGACAGCATGGCGAAGAAATTGGCCCGCATCGTGTCCCAGTCCACGCCCCGCATGCTGGTGACCGTGACGTCGACCTGCTGGCCCGCGATGTCGAAGGTCAGCTTGTCGCCCATGTTCAGGCCCAGGGTGCGGGAAATGCCGGATTCCATGGACACTTCGCGCGAATCCGGCGCCATCCAGCGGCCCGACTGGAGGACGTTGTAGGACGGCATGCGATCGGCGTACGACAGGTTGAATTCGCGGTCCACCAGCCGGCGGGCGCGATCTTCCGTGTAGTCCGCCGAGGACACCTGCCGGCCGTTCACCGCGACGAGGCGGCCGCGGATCATGGGAAACAACGTGACGTCGGCGACGCCGGCGCCCGTCAGCGCGGCGGCGACGGCCTCGCGTTGGTCGGGCTGGATATTGATCAGGAAGCGGTTGGGGGCGTCGGGCGGCAGCGTGCGCTGCCAGCCGGCGATCAGGTCGGTGCGTGTCATGGCCAGCAGCAACAGCGCCATCAGGCCGATGGCCAAAGCGCACACCTGCGTGACCGTGGCCGCGCGCCGCCGCACCACGCCGGCCAGCGCGAAACGCAGCGCCGGCATGCCGTTGGCGGCACGCCGCAGGCGCGCCAGGGCCTGCACGCACAGCCAGGCGACCAGCGCGTAGGCCGCGAAAGCGCCGAGGAAGCCACCAGCCACCACCGCGCCCAGTTGCGCGTCGCCGGCGAACCACCAGATCAGCAGCGCGAAGCCGATGGCGCCCACGGCATAGCCCAGCACGCTGCCCATGCGCACCCCGGCGGCATCGCGGCGCAGGACCCGCGCGGGCGGGACGTGACGCAACTGGGCCAGGGACGGCAGGGCGAAGCCCAGCAGCAACCACATGCCGGTGGCCAGGCCCTGGGCGGCTGGGATGACGGATGGCGGCGGCAGGTCCACGCCGGCCATGCGGCCCAGCATGGACAACAGCCCCAGATGGACGACATAGCCCGCCAGCCCGCCCAGCACCGATCCGGCCAGGCCGACAAGCACGAACTCGACGGACAGCACGCGCGTCACCTGCGCTTGCGTGGCGCCCAGGCAGCGCATGACCGCGATGCCATCCCGATGCCGCAGCATGAAGCGCGTCGCGGCCAGGGCCACCGCCACGGCGGAGATCAAAACGGCGAGCAAGGCGACCAGCGACAGGAAGCGCTGGGCGCGATCCAGCACCCGGCGGATTTCCGGCCGCCCCGACTCGACGGTGGCCAGCCGCTGCCCGCGTTGCAGATGGGTGCCCAGCCACTGCTTGTATGCCGATACGGCCGGCGCGTCGCCGGCCGCGAGCAGGCCGTAGTCGACGCGGCTGCCGGGTGCCAGCAGGCCGGTGGCGGGCAACTCGTCGGCGCGCATCAGGACGCGCGGCGACAGGTTGACGAACGACATACCGCGATCCGGTTCGTAGGTAACGACGCGCGAAATGCGAAAGCGGCTGTCACCCAGCGCGATCGTGTCGCCCATTTTCAGGCGCAGCGCGGCCAGCAGTTGCGGATCCACCCAGACGGTGCCGCGTTCGGGTATGCCCCGCGTGGCGCTTTCCGCGCCGGCGGGCGCGACGGCCGTGCGCAGGCTGCCGCGCAGGGGATAGCCTTCGTCCACCGCTTTCAGCGAGACCAGTTGCGCCGCCTGGTCGGCCGACGCCATCGATGGAAACTGATAGGTGTGGACGAGTCGCAGCCCGAGGTCCACGGCCTGGCGCTCGAAAGCCGGCGGAACGGGTTCGTCGGCGTCCAGCACGATGTCGCCGCCCAGCATCTGGGCGGCGTCGCGCTCCAGCGCGCGACCCACGCGATCGGCCAGGAAGCCGACACTGGTCACCGCCGCCACGGCGACGATCAGCGCGACCAGCAGCAGCCGCAACTCGCCCGAGCGCCAGTCGCGCAGCAGCGTGCGCGCCCCCAGCCGGATGTTGGAAGCCAGGCCTGTGGCTACGGCCGCGGGAGCGGCGGCGTATGGACGAGCGGCGGATGTATCGTGCATGACCCTATCGTAACCTGACAGTTCGCTGGCTAAGGCAAAAAAGGAAAAAGGCGAAGCTCCCTCACGGAAGCTTCGCCCCTGGGACTGCCACAGCGCGGGAACGGGCCCTGGCTTACTTGGCCGCGGGCGTTGCCGGCGTCGCGGGGGTCGCCGACTTCTTGGCCTTCGTGCCCGACTTGGCCTTGTGCTTGTGCGTGGTCGTCTTGGCCGGCTTGGCGGTGGTGCCGGCGTCGGCGGCGAACACCGCCGGGGCGGCGGTCAGACCCAGGCACAGGGCGGACGCGGTCAAAAACGTAGCAATACGGGAGCGGTTCGTCATTTAAAAACTCCAGATTAAGCAAGGCCACGTGGCCTCATCCCACGGGCACGGCCGGTTGCCGTGATCCCCGTACAGCCTTGGAGCAAGCACCCCCGCGAAGGTTTCACGACACGCAAAAAAAATTGCATGATCTGCGATTTGGACATAGTTGCGGACGATGCGGCGGGCTTTTCCTTCGCCGCGCTTTCAAATTGCCGTCTGCATGCTGAAAGGCCGACACAGAACGGACGGTGTCCGCGCGACACAAGCGCCACTCACACGCCACTCACACGCGATGCGAGTGCGATGCCAGCGCCCGGGGCCGTCGCACGTTACCCGTTCTTCAATCTGTCCAGCGCATGTTCCAGGCGATCCACGGCCCATACCTCCAATCCTTCGATCGGCTGCCGTGGCGCGTTGGCCTTGGGAATCAGCGCAACGCTGAAGCCCAGCTTGGCGGCTTCGCGCAGGCGTTCCTGGCCGCGCGGCGCGGGACGGATTTCGCCGGCCAGGCCGACTTCGCCGAAGGCGACCAGGCCGCGCGGCAAGGGCCTGTCGCGTAGCGACGAGATGATGGAAAGCAATACCGGCAGGTCCGCCGCCGGCTCGGTGATGCGCACGCCGCCGACCGCGTTGACGAAGACGTCCTGGTCCGAGGTGACCACGCCGGCATGCCGATGCAGCACCGCCAGCAGCATCGCCAGCCGATTGCTTTCCAGGCCCACCGTCAGCCGCCTGGGATTGGAACCCTGCACGCCATCGACCAGGGCCTGGATTTCCACCAGCAGCGGACGCGTTCCTTCCTGCGTGACCATCACGCAGGAGCCCGCCACCTGGCGATCGTGCTGCGACAGGAACAGCGCCGACGGATTCGCCACGCCGCGCAGGCCGCGATCGGTCATCGCGAACACGCCCAGTTCGTTGACGGCGCCGAAGCGGTTCTTGAAGGCGCGCACCAGGCGGAAGGACGAGTGCGTGTCCCCTTCGAAATACAGCACCGTGTCGACGATGTGTTCCAGCACCCGCGGGCCCGCCAGCGCGCCATCCTTGGTGACGTGGCCGATCATCACGATGGCGATGCCGGTCTGCTTGGCCAGCCGCGTCAATTGGGCGGCGCACTCGCGCACTTGGGAAACCGAGCCGGGCGCGGCGGTGAGTTCGCCGCTGTACAGCGTCTGTATCGAGTCGATGACCGCCACGGACGGCTTCTGCTCGGTGACGGCGGCCTGGATGGCTTCCAGGCGGATTTCCGCCAGCAGATTGACGTTGCCGGTGCTCAGGCCCAGACGGCGCGCACGCAGCGCCACCTGTTCGGCCGATTCTTCGCCGGTGACATACAGCACGTTGGCGGTTTCGGACAGCGATGCCAGGGCCTGCAGCAGCAAGGTGGACTTGCCGATGCCGGGGTCCCCCCCGATCAGCACGACGGCACCGGCCACCAGGCCGCCGCCCAGCACCCGGTCGAACTCGTCCAGTCCGGTGGGCTGGCGCGGTACTTCGCGCGCTTCGATCTCGGCCAGGCTGCGCACCGGGCTGGACGCCGCCAACGGCGCATAGCGATGCGACGCGGCCGCCCCGGGGGCGGCGGCTTCCAGGGTTTCCGACAGGGTGTTCCAGGCGCCGCAATGCGGGCACTTGCCCTGCCATTTCGGGCTGGTGCCGCCGCATTCGGCGCAGACGTAGACGGTTCGTGATTTGGCCATGCCGGCAGTGTACCGGCATGGCGAAGGACGGCGGCCGATAAGCGCCGCCTGGAACGCGCCTAGCGCCCCGCGATGCTGCCGCCGCCATCCACCGCCAGGATCTGGCCGGTGATATAGCTGGCGTCGTCCGACAGCAGGAAGGCGATCGCCGCGGCGACGTCGGCGGGCGCGCCGATACGCTTCATCGGGATACCCGACAGGATGCGCTTTTCGGCATCGCTGCCGACCGGACGGCTGGCGCGGAACAGTTCGGTTTCGATGGGTCCGGGCGACACCGCGTTCACGGTGATGCCGTATTCCGCCAATTCGAGTGCCCAGCTGCGCGTACACCCGACCAGGGCGTTCTTGGCGGCGGAATAGCTGGTGCGGTCATAACCGCCGTGGATCGCGCGGCTGACGACGTTGACGATGCGGCCGGCGCGCCGCACCTTCATCGATTCGACGAAGGCCTGGGCAACCTGCACGGCGACGCGCACGTTCAGGTCCAGCACGTTGTACAGCGACGCCAGTTCGATGGCCCCCAGCGGCTGGGGCAATACCAGGCCGACGTTGTTGACCACGGCGTCGACCGGATACTTGTCGCGTATTTCGCGCAGCGTTTCTTCCGTCTTGCCGGCGTCCGACAGGTCGCAGGCATAGAGATAGCCCGGAAAATCGACATCGCCGGTGTGGCGGGCGATGCCGACGACATGGCAACCCATGTCCGCCAGACGGCGCGTCAACGCCCAACCGATTCCCTTGGTGGCGCCCGTTATGAGCACGCATTTATCTTTCATGATCTACCCTCGACAACACACTGCATACCGCCAAAGCACCGAGTAGACCACCAACCGGACCGTCTGTCTTGGGTTTCGTAACAACTAGGCGAGGCAGGCCGGCGCCGTCGGGCGCTGGCGCCCCGCCCCGCCGCTCAATCCACCGACGCGTGGGATTCCTGGACGATGACGCGCCACCGCGTGATCTCGTCGGCCAGGAATTTCTTGAAGAACGCCGGCGATTCGTTCATCGGCGCCATGCCCAGGTCTTCGAAGCGCTGGCGCAGCTCGGGCTCCGTCATGGCCTGGTTGACCGCCTTGTTCAGCTTGTCGACGATGGGCTGCGGCGTGCCGGCGGGCGCGACGATGGAATACCAGGTCGCCACGTTCATGCCCTTGACGCCCGCTTCTTCCATGGTGGGGATGTTGGGCACGGCGGGAAAGCGCTTGGCGCTGGTGATCGCCAGGGCCCTCAACTGGCCGCTTTCGATCAGCTGCTTGCTGCTGGGAATGTTGATGAAGGTGAAGTCCGCCTCGCCGCCGATGACGGCGGTGAGCGCCGGCGCGGATCCCTTGTACGGGATGTGCGTGGCGTCGAAACCGCCGATCTTCTTGAACAGCTCGCCGGCCAGGTGCTGGGTACTGCCGCTGCCGGCAGAGGAGAAATTCAGCTTGCCCGGGTGTGCCTTGCCGTAGGCGATCAGGTCGCTGACCGACTTGACGGGCAGCTTGGGATTGACCAGCAGCAGGTTGGGCGCCTCGGCGAAGATCGCCACCGGCTCGAAATCCTTGACCGCGTCATAGTCCAGCTTCTTGTACAGCGTGACGTTGATCGCCAGCGCCGTCGACGACAGCGACAGCGTATAGCCGTCCGGCGCGGAGCGCGCGACATACGACGCGCCGATATTGGTGCCGGCGCCGGGCCGGTTTTCCACCACGATGTTGCCGTGGATGATCTTCGCCAGTTCCTTGGCGAGCAGGCGCGCGGCGACATCGTTGCCGCCGCCGGGCGCGTAGCCGACCACCAGCTTGATGGGATGGTCGGGGTACTTGTCGGCGGCCGAGGACTGCGCCTGTGCGGTCACGGCGGCGGAAGCCGCCAGCAGCGAACAGCCGAACATCACGGCCTTGAGCGAAAAGCCTTGCAGGGGTAAGCGGAACTTCATGTTCAACATCTCCGTGTGTAGTGTTGTTCTGATATTCAAAGGCGGCGGACAGCCGGCCCGGCCGCAAGCAGGACGCCATCGTCGCGCGCATGTGCGAGTTCCGCGATGGCGTTGTATCCGACCATCCCCAGCGCGCGGAAAACCTCGTCGCGCAACAGCTTGGCGGCGTGCAGCACGCCGGCCTCGCCGGCGACGACGTTGGCGAAGTTGAACGGCCGGCCGACGAAGACGAAATCCGCGCCCAGGGCCAGTGCCTTGATGACATCCGTGCCGCGCCGGAAGCCGCCATCCACCATCACGGGAATGCGCGGGCCCGAGCTCTCCAGCGCGGCGATGACGGCCGGCAGCATGCGTACCGACGACGGGCTGCCGTCCAGCTGGCGCCCGCCGTGGTTGGATACGATGATCCCGTCGGCGCCGCGATCGCGGGCGATGCGGCAATCCTCGGGATGCAGCAGGCCCTTGACGATCAGCTTGCCGCGCCAGGATTCGCGTATCAGGGAAAAGCGCTCCCAGTCCATATGGTCCTTGGGCGCGTGGTCGCGTATCGCGGTCGCGGAAATGATCGGGGCGCCACGGGTCGCGAAGGAGTTCTCGAAATGCGGCATGCCGGTGCGCAGCAGCGTGCGCAGGAACACCTTGGCCAGCCAGCCCGGGTGCGACAGCCCATCCCAGGCCAGCGACAGGCTGGGCCGCAGCGGCGTCGTGAACCCGGCGCGGACCTGGTTTTCCCGGCTGGCGCCGATGAAGGTGTCGAAGGTCAGGACCAGGGTCCGGTACCCGGCTGCCTTCACGCGCTCCACCAGCGGCATCGTGCGTTCGATATCGCCGGGCAGGTAGGCCTGGAACCAGGCATCCGGGTTGGCGGCGTAGACGTCTTCCATGCGTATCGTCGACGTGCCGCTGACGATCATGGGGATATGGAAGGCCTGCGCGGCGCGCGCCAGGGCAACGTCGCCGCGGTAGGCGGCCAGCGCCGACAGGCCCATGGGGCAGATGCCGAAAGGCGCCGACCACTGTTCGCCGAACAGGTTGGTGGCCACGGATCGCCGGGACACGTCGCGCATCACGCGGGTCACCAGGAGATGCTCCTCGAACACCGCGCGGTTCTCCCGCAGGGTGTGCGTGTCTTCGGTGCCGCCGGCCACGTATTCGTAGACGGCGCGCGGCAGGCGGCGGCGCGCCTGCCGCTGGAAATCGTCTAGGGAAAAAATGCGCTCGAGTGCCCTGGGTCTGGTCTGCGATGCCATCGATGTCTCTGCGCCGGGACGGTCCGATGGCCGCGAGCGCCTCGCAAACGCTGCGTGGTGTCTCCGGTCAAAGGTTCGCGCCGGCGCCTTTTTTTGTATTTATCTCAAGGCCGGCTAGTGTGCCGGCTTCGCCCGCAACGCGCATTCGGCCCGGCCAAACGGCCGTTCGGCGCAAATGAACGGCGGCCCCTGGAATGCTATGCTTGCGCGGCCCGGGCAGCCCGGCCGAGGCACCAGGCGATCTCTCCATGGAACTCAGACAACTTCGATCCTTCGTCCGTGTGGTCGAGCTCAGCAGCATGGGACGGGCGGCGCTGGAGCTGGGTATCGCCACCTCCACGCTCAGCCAGCAGATCAGCCAGCTCGAAAGCGAACTCGCGACCAGGCTGCTGCAGCGACGCTCGACCGGGGTCTTTCCGACCGAAGCCGGACTGGATTTCTGGCACCAGGCGCAGGTCATCCTGCGGCAGGTCGACACCGCGGCGGCGGTCGCCCGCCAAGGCAGGTTTTCCGGCCAGGTCAGCATAGGCATGGCCACCACCACCGCGGCCGTCCTGACGGTGCCGCTGCTGTCGATCATGCGGGAACGCTACCCCGCCATCCGCGTCCGGATCGTCGAGGGCCTGACCGCGCACCTGGCCGCCCTGCTCAATTCACGCCAGCTGGATCTGGCGCTGCTTTTCGAAGCCTACGATCCCAAGCGCTGGAGCGTGACGCCGCTGGTCGATGAAAGGCTGTTCGTCGTGGCGCGCAAGGACCTGGCCGGCCTGCCGCCCACGCTGGCCACGGCCAGGAGCGTCAAGGTCAGCCAGATCGGCGACCTGCCCTTGATCATGCCCGGCAACAGCCACGCGCTGCGCGACCTGATGACGGCCAGCTTCAACGCGGAGAAACTCAGCCCCAACGTGGTCCTGGAGATCGAGGGAGCCCATAGCCTGATGCGCGCGGTGCGCGCGGGCCTGGGCGCGACGGTCCAGCCGGGCGCCGTGTTGTCCATGCTGGCGCCGGACGGCGAGACCATGGCGGACGACCAGCTGCTGCGGGCGATACCGATCGAGGATCCGTCGATGCGCAGGCGTTGCCTGCTGGCCAGCTTCTCCGACGACGAACTGTCGCCCTCCGCGCTCGCGACCCGGGTGACGCTGGTCCAACTGGCAAGACAATTGGTGCAGGACGGCGTCTGGCGCGGCGCGATCATGCTGTAGGTGCACGGGTAGGCGCGCGACCGTCTTGCATACCTGAATTGCCACGCCGGGCATAGCTTGCCTGCGCCCCGCCGCCTACCATGCCCTCCATCAAGATAACAATGACAATGGAGACAACGTGCGAACCGCATCTGCGCTGGCGCTGCTGGCCGCGATCGCCGTGTCCGCCGCCGGGCCGGCCGACGCCGACGCGGCGGGGGCCGCGGACGGCTATCCCTCCCACTCCATTACGCTGGTCAATCCCTACGCCGCTGGCGGACCGGCCGACATCGTGGCACGCAGCCTGGCGCGCGGGCTGGAAAAGCGCCTGGGCCAGGCCGTGGTGGTCGAAAGCAAGCCGGGCGGTGGCGCGTCGATAGGGACGGGCTTCGTCGCCCGCGCCAGGCCCGATGGCTACACCCTGCTGCTGGGGACGTCGGCGGGCCACGTGGTGACGCCGCTGATGCAGAAGACGCCTTATGACGGCGTGCGCGACTTCGCCTTCGCGTCCGTGGTCGCCATACAGCCCATCATGCTGGCCGTGAATCCCACGCGCGGCATCAGGACCGTTGCCGACCTGATCGCGCGCGCCCAGGCCGCCCCCGGCAAGCTGAGCTACGGCTCCGCGGGCGTGGGCGGCGCCACGCACCTGGGCGGCGAGCTGTTCCAGCAGGCCGCGCATGTCCAACTGAACCATATCCCCTACCCCGGGGCGTCGCCCGCCATCAACGACGCCGTCGGCGGGCAACTGGACATGGTCGTGCTGAATCTTTCGGCCAGCCTGCCTTTCATACGCCAGGGGCGCCTGCTGCCGCTGGCCTATGCCGCCGACCGGCGTTCGCCGCTGCTGCCGCAGGTGCCGACCCTGGACGAGGCTGGCGTGCACGGCGCGCAATCGGCCACCTGGTACAGCCTGGCCGCGCCGGCCGGCACGCCGCCCGCCATCGTGCAGCGCCTGAGCGATGCCGTGCGCGATGTGAACGAGGACGCCGATTACCGGCGGGTGATGGAAGAACAGGCGGTGGAGCTGATGGCGCTGTCGCCCGGCCAGGCGCAGGCCTATGTGGAAAAGGACCGCGCCGACATGCGGGCGCTGCTGGGCAGGCTGGACCTGCTGGCCAAATGAACGGACGCGCCAGGCGGGAAATGCGATGAACTTCGACTTCAGCGAGCTGGCGACGGCGGATGCCTTCAAACTGCTGTCCAGCGTGGTGGTGCCGCGGCCCATCGCCTGGGTCGTGACGCAATCGGCCGAAGGCCGGATGAATGCCGCGCCGTTTTCCTTCTTCAATGTGGTCAGCAGCGATCCGCCCATCGTGGCGCTGGGCATAGGCCCGCGCGGCGGACAGTTGAAGGACACCTCGCGCAATATCCTGGCCACGCGCGAATTCGTCGTCAACGTCGCGCCGGCGGGTCTCGGGCCCCAGATGACCCACACCAGCCTGGACTACGTGGCGGACGTCGATGAATTGGCCAAGGCGGGCCTGACCACCGCGCCATCGCTGCGCGTGAACCCGCCGCGGATCGCGCAGAGCCCCGCCGCGCTGGAATGCCAGGTGTGGCAGATCCTCGAAGCCGCGCCGCAACGGATTATCGTATTGGCGCGCGTGGTCGCCATGTACCTGCGCGACGACGCCTTGCTGGATCCGGACAAGTACTACGTGGATACGCCGTCGCTACGGCTGCTGGGCCGCATGCACGGCGCCGGCTGGTATGCCCACACCGACCATCTTTTCCAGATGGCGGCGCCCGATGTCGCGGACGACCCCGCGGTGCGGCCGCCACAGGGGCACTGACACGTGCGCCACCGCCAGAACGCTGTTTACAGGAGATCCGCATGAAGCTGCATTGGTCGCCACGTTCGCCTTTCGTACGCAAGGTCATGATCGTGCTTTACGAGGCGGGCATCGAAGACCGCGTGCAATGCGTCCGCACGCCCGTCGCGATGGACAAGCCGAATCTCGACCTGGTGCGCGACAACCCGCTCATCAAGCTGCCCACGCTGGTCCTGGACGACGGCACCGCGATCTACGACTCCCGCGTGATTTGCGCCTACCTGGACGGGCTGGCGGGCGCCGGCCTGCTGCCGGCCGAACCGCGGGCACGCCTGACCGCGGAGCGGCGCCAGGCCCTGGGCGACGGCCTGCTGGACGTGCTGCTGCTGTTCCGGCAGGAACGCAACAAGCCGCCGGCGCGGCAGACGCCGGAATGGCTGGACGCTTTCGCCTTGAAACTGGACGCGGTGCTGAAGGCGCTGGAACAGGAAGCGCCGGCGCTGCGGGAAACGCGCTTCGACCTGGGCCTGATCGCCATCGGCTGCGCCCTGTCCTATCTGGACTACCGCTACGCCGACCTGCCCTGGCGCGACGGCCATCCCGCGTTGGCGACGTGGCATCGCGAGTTCTGCGCGCGTCCGTCCGTGGCGCGTACGGCACCCGACGACGCGGCGGCTTGAAGCGGACGACACAACGGACGATACGAAAGGACATCACATGAGCCGCATCCCCTTCCCCACTCCCGACACGATGACCGCGGCCCAGCGACAGGTCTACGACCGCATCGTTTCGGGCCCGCGCGGCCGCCTGGTCGGCCCGTTGCGCGCCGCCTTGCACAACCCCGACCTGGCCGACCGCTGGCAGGCCCTGGGCGCCCTGCTGCGCTTCGGCACCAGCCTGCCGCCGCGTGTCAGCGAGCTGGCCATCGTGGCGACCGCACGGCGCTGGAACAGCCAGATCGAATGGCATATCCATGCCCAGGCGGCCGCCGATGCCGGCATCCCCGTCGCGGCGCTGGAGGCGATCCGCGACGGGCGCGCACCGGCCTTCGACACGCCGGCCGACGGCATCGTCTACGAATATGCCCGCCAGCTGCAGGAGACCGGTCAGGTCGCGCCCACGCTGTACGCGCAGGCGATCGAGCACTGGGGCGTGGCGGGCGTGGTGGAGCTGACAGCCGTCATCGGCTACTACACGATGGTATCGATGACCTTGAACGCCCATGAAATTCCCATGCCGGACGATGCGCCCGATCCATTGCGGGTACCGATGGAAGCCGGCCAGCCGGCCCTGACGCGGCTGCCGCGCTTGCCTGGGCAAGCCGGCGGAGACCGCCCATGAGCGACGCGACCCCGCCGCGTACCGGCGATGCCCGGGGTGGATCCGGCCAGGCGCTTGCCTATGTCCCGGACAGGACCGAAACGCCGCGCATGCCCGGGCGGCCGCGCCATGTGCTGATGCCGGGCGCCTGCGACGCGCACTGCCATGTGTTCGGGCCGTACGACCGCTTCCCGCTGCAACAGCCATCTTCCTATGCCGCGCCGGACGCGCCGGCCGAGCGCTACCTGTCCATGCTGGATACCCTGGGCGCGCAGCGCGGCGTGCTGGTGCAGCCGGCCCCCTACGGTACCGAGCCGGCGGCCCTGCTGGATGCGCTGCGGCAGGGCGCCGGCCGCTTGCGCGGCGTGGCGGTGGCCGATCCGCAAGTCAGCGATGCGCAATTGCGGGCGTGGTCCGAGGCCGGCGTGCGCGCCCTGCGTTTCGTCGAGGCGCGCGATCCGGCGGGACGGTTGTTTCCCGGCAGCGTCGGCTTCGACCAGATCGCCGCGCTGGCGCCGCGCATGAAGCAACACGGCCTGCACGCGCAGTTATGGGCACCATGCGACGTCTATACGCGGCATCTGCCGGCGCTGGCGGGATTGGGGCTGACGCTGGTGATCGACCATCTCGGCAGCCTGGTGCCGGGACGTGGCCCCCAGGATGCGGTGTTTCAATTGCTGCGCGGCCTGCTCGCCGACGGCGCCATCTGGATGAAGCTGACGCTGTGCCGCGTGGGCACGGCGCCGGATTATGCCGACGCCCGCTATCTGCACGACGCCTTCACCGCCGCCAATCCGGATCAGGTGCTGTGGGGGTCCGATTGGCCCTATGTGCGGATGGGCGACAAGGCGCCCGCGGCCGATGCCTTGCTGGACGTGGCATGGGATTGGCTGGGCAGCGATGCGCTGCGCCAGAAGGTGTGGGTGGATAACCCGGCGCGGTTGTACGGGTTTCCGAAGGGCTGAGGGCCTGAGGCGATGAGGACGCCGCAGCGGTTTGAAGGCCAAAGCGGTTCAAGGGCTGCGGTGGTTCAAGCGCTGCAGCGGCTGAGGGCTGCAGCGGTCTCACTCGCTGACGTGCCAGACCCCTTCCCCACCGATCTCGCGCGCCAGCGCCTCGATCTGCGCGGCGACTTCCATGACCGTGCGGCCCGGCCCCTTGCTGCGCGAATATGCCATTGAAATGATGCGCCCCAGCGCCGGGTCGCGCAGCGCGGCCACGCTCAGGCGGCCTTCGTGCACCTCCTGCCAGACAGCGTGCAGCGGCAGCACTGTATACATGTTTTCGTGTTCGACGATGGACTTCATCAGGGGCAGCGAATCGGCCTCGATCAGCGGCGCGATGGCGATCTTGCGGGCGCGCGCGAGCCCGTCCAGCGTATTGCGCAGCCCGTTGGGCGCGCCTGGCAGGATGAAAGGCAGCCCGTCCAGCGCATCGAAGCGGATATCCCCCGCGCTGGTGCGCGGGTCGCCGGCCGCGCCCACCAGATAGGACTCCACATAGGCCAGTGGCGTCTCGCCGGGCGGGCACTTTTCACCGTAGCGATACAGGATGGCGATATCCACGCGGCTGTCGGTCAGCCATTCCTCTATCTGGCCGCTCGATCCTTCGAAAATCCGCAGATGTACCTTGGGATAGTGTTCGCGCAGACGCGAGAACAGCCGCCGTATCAGCGGGTGGGCGGTGGACGGCAACAGGCCCAGCCGGACCTCGCCGGCCGGCTCGCGCGCCTGGCCGTTGACTTCCAGTTCCAGGCGCTCGGCGTCTTCGAGCAATACCCGCACCAGCGGGAACAGGCGTTCGCCGACTTCGGACAGGTGTACGCCGCGGCCAGTGCGGTTGAACAGCCGCGCGTTGCATTCGCGCTCCAGCGCGTTGATGCGGCGGCTGAGCACCGACTGGTCCTGGTCCAGATGCAGCGCGGCGCGCGTGATGCTGCCCAGCTCGGCGATGGCGACGAAGGCGCGCCATTTGTGCAGGTCGGCGGTCAGGTCCAGGCTGGGTCCCGCGGCTTTGGGCGTAGGCATGGTGGCTGTCGGTAGGAATAGGCGCACACACTATACGGCCTATTGCAGCCCCAGCTTGCCGCGCCGGATCACCTCCCCCCATTTGCGCGATTCGGCTTCCATCAGTTGGCGGTACTCGTCGGGGCTGGTGGCTTGCGGCACCGCGCCCTGCTCGATGATCCTGGCGCGCAGCGCCGGGTCCCGCAGCGACTCCCCGATGGCCTGGGCCATCCTGTCGACGATGGCGGCCGGGGTGCCGGTGGGCGCAATGACGCCATAGTTGGATTCGACCTCCACGCCGGCCAGGCCCAGCTCCCTGGTGGTCGGCACGTCCGGCAGCCCGACGAAGCGGTCGGCGCTGCCCACCGCCAGGGCGCGCACCTTGCCCGCCTTGATCAAGGCCAGCACAGCCGAGGCATCGGCGGGGAACATCTGCACTTCGTTGGAAAGCAGCGCGGTGACCGCCGGCGCCGCGCCCTTGTAGGGGACGTGCATGATCTGTATGCCCGTCTGTTGCTTGAGCAGTTCGCCAGCCAGGTGCGGGGTGGTGAGATTGCCGGCCGAGCCATAGTTGTACTTGCCGGGATCCTTGCGGGCGGCGGCGATGAAAGCGGGCAGGGTCGTTTCCGGTATCGCCGGGTTGACGACGAAGACCACCGGAATGCGCGCGACCAGGGACACGTAGCGGATCGCGCCGACGTCATAGGGCACTTTCATGGCGTGCGGCAAACCGGAAATGGCGCCTGGGACGCCGAAGCCGAAGGTGCTGCCGTCCGGCGTGGCCCGCACCGTCGCGTCCACGCCTATGGTTCCGGAAGCGCCGGCCTTGTTTTCCACGACCACGGGTTGCCCCAGCTTCTGGCCCAGCGTGGGCGCCAACAGCCGGGCCAGGTTGTCGACGGAACCGCCGGGCGGATACGGCACGATCAGGCGTATGGGCTGGCTGGGCCACGCATCGGCCGCACCGGCCGCGAATGCGTGGACCGCGGCCAGGGACAGCAAGGCGGCCAGCAAGGCGCGGCGTTTCTTCATGGACTCGTCTCCTCGTGCCCTGCGGGCTTATGGTGCTTATGGTGTTTATGGTTTCAGGCGCCATCCATGCCCAGCACGTGCTTGGCGTAGATGTTGCGTTGTATCTCGTTGGTGCCGCTGAAAATGGTGGCCGCCAGCGCATTGACGTAAGGCGCCAGCACATGGCTTTCGCCTGTGTCATCGTCCAGCGCGGCGCCGCCGTATTCATCGGCGGCCTGTATCAGCAGGGCCCCCAGGCGTTCGTGGGTTTCGGTGGCCCATATCTTCAGCAGCGACAATTGGGGCGGCAAGGGCAGCCCCGCGCGCGCCATGTCGGCATATCCCTCGTACATGGCGGTCAGGTCGGCCACGTCCAGCCGCAGCTCGGTCAGGCGGTCATGGAACGCCGGATCGGCCAGCAGGCCGCGCTGCCGCGCGCGGGCATGGATCTGCTGCAAGGCATGATGCGCATGCTTCGGGCTGCCGCTGAACAGGCGTTCGAAGCCCAGCAGTTCCTTGGCGATGCTCCAGCCGCCATTCAGCGCGCCCACCAGGTTGCCGCGCGGGACGCGTACCTGGTCGAAGAACACTTCGCAGAACTCCTCGTGGCCCGCCAGCGTGCGGATCGGCCTGCGGCTGACGCCCGGGCTGCGCAGGTCCACCAGCAGGAAGCTGATGCCCGCCTGCTTCTTGACGGTGGTGTCGGTCCTGACCAGCATGAACATATGGGTGGCGTCCTGCGCCAGCGTGGACCACGTCTTCTGGCCGGTGACGATCAAGGCGTCGCCATCGACGACGGCGGCGCAGCGCAGCGCCGCAAGGTCGGAGCCCGCGTCCGGTTCGGAATACCCTTGCGCCCATACGTCCTGGCCGGAAAGGATGCCGGGCAGGAAGCGTTCGCGCTGTTCCTGCGTACCATGGCGGAACAGGATGGGACCGAGCATGACCAGCCCCTGGTCGGGCGCGCGCGCCACGCCATGGCGTTCGGCCTCTTCGATGAAGGCGATCAGGCGGCCCGGCGCGAGGGCCATGCCGCCATGTTCGCGCGGCCACGACGGCGCGATCCAGCCCTGGCGCGCCAGGGTGAAATACCACTCCTTGATTTCTTCCCAGTGCAGGCGACGCGGCATATGGCGCAGGCGTTCCGGATAGTGCGCGCGGAAGAAGCGTCGCAGCATGGCGCGGAAATCGGCCTCGGGCATTTCATTCCAGTCGGCATCGCGCGGGAAGGCTTCCGGAGCTTCCGCTTCCCGCGGTCGCGCGGACATGTCCGGCGTCTCTTCGGGCAAGGCATCCGCCGGCGCGCCGCCGTCGCGTATGGGTGGCGCGAGCGCCCCGTAGCGCTGCCGGTGGGCGGTCGCGTTGCCCAGCCACGCGGCCTGGTGCAGCGCACCGCGCAGGTACAGGCTGACATCGCATTCATCGGTATAGCCGATGGCGCCGTGCAGTTGCACCGCCAGGCGGGCGGCTTCCAGGCCGGCGCGCGCGGCGCGCGCCTTCACGCGGCTGGCCGCCGCGCGTGCCATGGCTTTATCCGCGGACGGCAATTCCTTGAGCGCCGCCTGCAGGCTGGCGGCGGCCAGCTCCACCTGCATCGATGCGTCCACCACCCGATGCTGCAAGGCCTGGAAGGACGCCAGCGGCCGGCCGAACTGCTTCCGGGTGTTGAGGTACTCGACGGAGTCGGACAGCACCTGGCGCGCCGCGCCCACCATTTCCGCCGACTGCATCAGTCGCCCCAGGTCCAGCGCGGCATCGATGGCGTCCAGCACGCCGCGCCGGGCCAGCAAAGCGTCAGCCGGCAGCGCCACCGCCTCGAAGGACAGATGGCAGGCGTGCGTGCCGTCGGCGCGAACGTAGGGCCTGGCAATCACGCCTGGCGTATCCGCGGGCACGTAGAACAGCGCGGGCTCCTGTTCGCCATCGGCCGACACCAGCCAGCCGTCGACCCCGTCTCCCGGTATGACGTGGCGCTTTTCGCCGTTCAGGACGTAGGCGTCTTCCCGCCAGGTCACGCTGACGCCGAACGCGCCGGCGCCCTCGCCGGCCTCGAGCTGGCCGTCGGCCTCCTGCCACGCCAGCGACGTCACGCGCCTGCCGGCGCAAACGTCGGCCAGCAGCCGCTGGCAGGCCGACGCGCCATCGTGGTCTTGCGCCAGGCGCTGGAGCAGCGCGGCGGGCAGCACGGCGGCGGCGACCAGCGGCTCCGGCAACTGGACGCGCCCCGCTTCTTCCATGACGGCGGCCATCGCGGGCCAACCCAGGCCCAGTCCGCCGTGGTCCTCCGGCACGAACATGCCCAGCCAGCCGACGCCGGCGATCTCGGTCCAATAACGACGATCCAGCACGCCCGCCGCGCGCTTGCGTTGCCGCTGGTCGCGGCGACGCAGGAAGTCGCGCGCGCTGTCACGCACCTCTTCGATCAATGCGGCGTCGGCGGCATGGGTCTCGGCGGTCATACGACGCCCTCCGCCCGCAACGCGGCGATGTCGCTTGCGCTCAGGCCGAGTTCGCCGGCAAGCACGGCGTCCGTGTGTTCGCCCAGCATCGGCGGCGGCAAACCTTCCTGGATGGGCGTGCCGGAAAAATGAACAGGGTTGCGGATGTAAGGCATGCTGCCCAGGCCAGGGTGCGGCATGCGTCCCAGCACCCGCCTGTGCCGGACTTGCGGGTCTTCGAACACCTGCTCCATTGTGTAGATCGGGCCGCAGGGCACTTTGGCCCGCGCCAGCGTAGTGTTCCAGTCGGCGACCGTGCGCGCGCGCAGCGCCGGCTCGATTTGCGCGGACAGCTCCGCCTGCGCCATCGCGCGCAGCGGATTGGTGGCGAAGCGCGGATCATGCGCCAATTCGGGCAGGCCGATGGCGTCGCAGAAGGATTTGAACTGCGAGTCATTGCCCACCGCGACCATCAGGTGGCCGTCCTTGCAGGCGTAGGCGCGAAAAGGCGCGGTGATCGCCGAGGACGTTCCCGTGCGCGGCGGCTGCTGGCCGCTGGCCAGGTAATTCATGCCGATGTGGGACATCGCGGCGATCTGCGCGTCCAGCAGCGCCAGGTCGATATGCTGGCCCTGGCTGGATACCTGGTCGCGATGACGCAAGGCGGCCAGGATGGCGCACACCGCGTAGAAGCCGGCGGTCAGGTCCGAGACCGAATAGCCCACCTTGACCGGGCCCGCGCCGGGCTCGCCATCGGGAATGCCGGTCACGCTCATCAGCCCGCTCATGGACTGGAATATCGGGTCGTAGCCCGGCAGATGGCTGTAAGGGCCGTCCTGGCCGAACCCGGTGATGGAGCAATACACCAGCCGCGGATTCAGCGCCGACAGGGCCGAGTAATCCAGGCCGTAGCGCCGCAGGTCCCCGGCCTTGAAGTTCTCGATCAGCACGTCCGCCTCGAGCGCGAGGCGGCGCACCAATTCCTGGCCGCGCGGATGCGCGATGTCGATGGTCAATGAACGCTTGCCGCGGTTCATCGCCACGAAAGACGAGGTCTCGTGCGGCGGCGTGGTGGACGCGGGACCATCGACCGGCATCGGATAACCCTGGTGGCGCACGTCGTCGCCGCGCCCGGGCCGTTCGACCTTGATGACGTCGGCGCCAAAATCCGCCAGCATCTGGCCCGCCCAGGGGCCCGAGAACACGCGGCTGAGGTCCAGCACTTTCACGCCATCGAGCGGCCCTTTCATGATGTCTCCTTGTTGGTGTCAGCGGCCCTTGAACACCGGGGCACGCTTTTCCAGAAAAGCACGGCGCGCTTCCTGCGCGTCTTCGGTGCGGGCGATCGCCGCGGTCATATCCTGTTCGTAGCGGTAGCCATCGCGCAGGCTCATGTCCTCGATGGCGTTCAGCGTCTGCTTGGCCAATATCGACGCCAGCGGACTCTTGGACGCCAGTTCGCGCGCCAGGGCCATCGCCTCGTCCATCAGGGACTCCACCGGCACGGCGGCCTCGACCACGCCCAGGCGGTAGAGCTCGTCGCCATCGACGCGCAGGCCAGTCAGCATCATGCGTCGCAGGCGCGAATGGCCGAACAGGCGCATGCCGTGCCGCCCGCCGCCCAACAGGCCGACGTTGATTTCCGGCAAGCCGACCGTGGCGGTGGAGGCAGCGACCAGGATGTCGCAGGAGGCCACGATGGCCAGGCCCGCGCCCAGGGCCGCGCCGTTGATGGCGCACACCACCGGCTTGGCGCATTCGCGTATGGCATGGAAGCATTCACGGGTACGGCGCGAATGCCGTGGCAGGTCGCCGGGGCCCTGGATGGTGGTGGCGCGATTCTTCAGGTCGGCGCCCGCGCAGAAATTCCGGCCTTGGCCGGACAGCAACACCGCGCGAACCTCCGGTGTTTCGGAGATGCGGTCCAGCAGCCACGTCAGTTCGTCCATCATCTGCGTCGACAGCGCATTCACCGGCGGATTGGCCAGCAGGATGACCGCGACGCCGTCGTCGACGGTCACGTCCAGGGCGGTGTAGGGGCCGGTCAGGGCTTCGGGCATGCTCATAGTGGCGTATTCCTGCGGGGTGATGGGTCTTCGGCCAGCGCCTCAGATCACTTTGCGCGCACGCAGCGCCTGGATACGCGCGGCATCCAGGCCCAGTTCGTGCAGCACTTCGTCGGTGTGTTCGCCCAGCAGCGGCGGCGCGCGATCCACGCGCAGCTCCGCGCCGCCGAAGCGCAAGGGGTTCATGACCTGCGGCACGGTTCCCGCCACCGGATGCGGCAGGTGGCGCAGCATGCCGCGATGCACGACCTGGGGATCGTCGAAGACCTCCGGCACGGAATTGATGGAGCCCGCGGGCACGCCGGCCTTCTTGAGACTGTCCAGCCAGTCGGCGCGCGGCCGCTGCGCGAAGATGGCGTCCAGGATGGGATCCAGGCTCTCCTGGTTCCTGACGCGCTGTCCATTGGTCGCATAGCGTTCGTCACTCGCCAGCGCCGGCTGCCCGATCACGCCGCACAGCGCGACGAACTGCGCGTCGTTGCCGGCGACGACGACGATATCGCCGTCGGCGCAATGGAACGTCCGCTGCGGCTGGATATTGGGATGCGCGGTGCCGGTGCGGCGCGGCACGCGCTTGCCCAGCAGGAAATTCATCGCCTGGTTGGCCAGCAGGCCGACCTGCACGTCCAGCATGGCCACGTCCACGTATTCGCCCCGCCCGGTCTGTGTGCGGCGCAGCAGCGCGGCAACGATGCCCAGGGCCGCGTACACGCCGGTGCTCAGGTCGACGATGGGAACACCGACCTTCTGCGGCCCGCCACCGGGCTTGTCGTCGCGTTCGCCGGTCACGCTCATCAGGCCTCCCATGGCCTGGATCAGGAAGTCGTACGCCGGCTCCGCCGCGCGCGGGCCGGTCTGGCCGAAGCCCGTCACGGAGCAATACACCAGGCGCGGATTGATCCTGGACAAGGCCTCGTAATCCAGCCCCAGGCGCGCCAGGGTGCCGACCTTGTAGTTCTCCAGCACCACGTCCACGTCGGCGCACAAGGCCTTGACCAGGTCCTGGCCTTCGGGGGTCTGCAGGTCCAGGGTAATGGAGCGCTTGCCGCGGTTGGTCGCCACGAAATAGGCGCCGTCGGCGGTATCGTCGCCGGATGCGTCCTTGAGGAAAGGCGGTCCCCAGGAACGCGTGTCGTCGCCGCGGCCCGGCCGTTCGACCTTGATCACGTCCGCGCCCAGGTCCGCCAGGATCTGGCTGGCCCAGGGACCCGCCAGCACGCGGCTCAGGTCCAGCACCTTGATATTCGATAGAAGCGGCTGCAAGGCCTGTCCCCCGGGATCTCGATGAGGCGCCAGTCTAGGAAACCGGGCCCGTCCCGGGTACTGTCCGGTACCGCAAAGCTGTTATGTGCCCGGCGCTACAGCGCGCGGCGCCGCAAGCCGGTATCGTCGCTGCTGATGCCGCATCGAGATAAAGGAGACAACATGAAAAAACGGGCATTGCTGCGGACGGCCATGCTGGGCCTGGCGCTTTTCGGTGTGGCGGCCGCTGCCGGCGCGGCGTCGGACTACCCCAACCATCCCTTGCGGATGATCGTGCCGTTCACACCGGGCGGCGGCGCCGACCTGACCGCGCGCATGGTCGCCGAGCCCCTGGGCAAGGTATTGGGGCAACCGGTAGTCGTGGAAAACAAGCCGGGCGCCGGCGGGACGCTGGGCGCCACGCAGGTGGCGCGCGCCGCGCCCGACGGCTACACCATGCTCTACACCACCCCGGGGCCGCAGATCACCAACCCCTATCTGATGAAGAGCCTGCCCTACGATCCGCGCAAGGACCTTATGGCGGTGTCCAAGCTGGCCGTGGTGCCGGGCGTGCTCATCGTCGGCAAGCGCCTGCCCGTATCCACGGTCGACGAACTCGTCCGGTACGCCGCCGCGCATCCGCACGAGGTGCGCTTCGCCAGCGCCGGCATCGGGTCGAGCAGCCATCTGGCGGGCGAACTGTTCAAGGCCATGGCCGGCGTGGAGATCGACCATGTACCGTATGCTGGCACCAGCATCGCCTTGCGCGACATACTGGGCGGGACGGTGGAAATCGCGCTGGACAGCGTGGCGGTCTACCTGCCCTATATCCAGTCCGGCGCGGTGAAGGCGCTGGGCGTCACGACGCCGTTCGAACTGCCCATGTTGCCCGGCGTCCCGCCCATCGCCAAGGACCTGCCGGGCTTCGACGCCGCGCCGGTCAATTACCTGACGGTGCCCGCCGGCACGCCGCCGGCCGTCATCGCCAGGTTGAACGCCGCGGTGGTGGAGGTGCTGAAATCGCCGGAGGTGCGCAAGCGCATGATGGATATCGGCGTGCTGCCGGAAAGCAGTACGCCACAGGCCATGGCGGCATTGATCGATGCGGAAGCCGCGCGGTGGAAGAAGGTGATCGAAACGTCGGGCGCCCGGCTGGACTGAGCGCGGCTGGGATCAGGCGATGGTGCGCACGGGCACCCGCTGCGCCAACGCGCACAGCAGCTCGTAGCCGATGGTGCCAGCCGCCTGCGCCACTTCGTCCACCGACGGACCGTCCGCGCCCCACAATGAAACCGGCGCGCCGATGCCGGCCGCCGGCACGGGGGTCAGGTCCACCGCCAGCATATCCATGGAAACGCGGCCGAGCACGCGCGTGCGCGTACCGGCCACGACGACGGGCGTCCCCGTGCCCGCATGGCGCGGATAGCCGTCCGCATACCCGCATGCGACCACCCCGACACGCATGGGCGCATCCGCCGTGAACAGGGCGCTGTAGCCCACCGCGTCGCCGGCGCGCAGGTCCTGCGTGGCGATGATGCGGGAACGCAGCGACATGGCGGGCTGCAGGCCGAAGGATGCGGCATCGGCATCGGCGAAAGGCGAGGCGCCGTACAGGCAGATGCCGGGCCGCACCCAGCTTTCCTCGCCCGGCCGCGCCAGCGCGATCCGCGGATAGCGCAGCGTTGCTGCGGAGTTCGATACGCTGACGGGCCCGGGCAGGTCGCCCGCGACACGCTGGAAAACCGCCATGGGCGCCGCCACGCCCGCCGGCGCGTCGGCGCTGGCGAAGTGCGTCATGCGGCCGACGCCGCGCAGGATGCCTTGTTTGCGCAGATCGAGCGCGCGCGCATGGGCGGCGCGAAACGCGTCGGGCGCGAAACCCAGGCGATTCATGCCGCTGTTGAGCTTGACGTAGACGTCCAGGGGACGATCCGGGCGGGCATGCGCCAGCATGTCCAACTGTTCACGGCAATGCACCACGGACGACAGGCGGTAGCGATCGGCCAGGTCCAGATCCGCCGGTTCGAAAACGCCTTCCAGCAGCAGGATGGGACCCGCCCAGCCGGACTCGCGGCATTCGATCGCCTCCGCCAGGTCCAGCATGGCCAGACCGTCGGCCTGGGCGAAGCCCTGCACCCCCTGCGCCGTGCCGTGGCCATAGCCATGCGCCTTGATGACCGCCCAGATGGACGGCGCCACCCATTGGGTGCCGTCCGCGGCGGACGCCGCGGCGGCGGCCTGCCGCAGATGATCGCGGACCACGGCAAGATTGTGCGCGAGCGCGGAAACGGAGATGGTGACGGAAATCGGTCTTGGCATTGCGGCTATCCTGAGGCCAGACAAGTCTACCCGATAGGCCCGCCCGCACGTGCCGCGCAGCGTGGGTGCGGGCCACGTGTTCGCGGCGGGAATCAACGCCCCGGCCGAACGATAAAATGCGCGATTGCATGGACAGGGCCCACCATCCGCCGCTATGGCCGTCGATCACTACGAAAACTTCCCCGTCGCTTCGCTGCTGCTGCCGCGCCGCCTGCGCGCGCCGGTGCGCGACATCTACCGCTTCGCGCGCAGCGCCGACGACATCGCCGATGAAGGCAGCGCCGACGATGCGCAGCGCCTGGCGCGGCTGGCGGCCTATCGGGCGGAATTGCACCGCATCGCGCAGGGCAAGCCGGGCGCGCGTCCCGTCGCCGACCCCGGGCTGGACGCGATCTTCGATCCGCTGGCGGCGACCATCGCCAGCCACCAGTTGCCCATCACGCCGTTCTATGACCTGTTGTCCGCCTTCGAGCAGGACGTGCTGGTCAAGCGCTACGCCGACGAGCCCGCGCTGCTGGACTATTGCGCGCGCTCGGCCAATCCGGTGGGCCACCTGATGCTGCATCTGTACGGCGCCGCCGACGCGGCCAACGTGCGCGACGCCGATGCCATCTGCTCCGGATTGCAGCTGGTGAACTTCTGGCAGGACGTACACATCGACTGGCGCAAGGACAGGGTCTATCTGCCGCAGGACGCCCTGCGCCGCCATGGCGTGACCGAGCAGGACATCGCCACCTGCAAGCTGACGCCGGCCTGGGAATCGCTGATGCGCGACATGACGGAGCGCACGCGGGCGCTGTTACACTCCGGCGCTCCGCTGGCCCGCCGGCTGCCCGGCCGCATCGGCCTGGAGCTGCGCCTGGTCGTGCAGGGCGGACTGCGTATACTGGAACGCATCGAGCGCGCGCGCTACGACGTGTTCATGAATCGCCCTGAACTGGGCGCGAGGGATTGGGGCGTCATGATGTGGCGCGCTTTCAGCTGACATGACTCCCGACGAATATTGCCAGGACAAGGCCGCCAAGAGCGGCTCCAGCTTCTACTACGCCTTCCTGTTCCTGCCTCCCGAACGGCGGCGCGCGATCACGGCCCTCTATGCTTTCGGGCGCGAAGTCGACGACGTGGTGGATGAAGCCACCGACGCGTCGGTGGCACGCATCAAGCTGGCGTGGTGGCGCACCGAAATCGACCGCCTGTACGGCGGCGCGCCTGAACACCCGGTGACGCGCGCGCTGCAGCCGCATCTGCAGGCCTACGGCATACCGCGCGACCGCATGCTGGCGGTGGTCGACGGCATGGAGATGGACCTGGACCAGACTCGGTACCTGGACTGGCCGGGCTTGCGCAAGTACTGCTGGCATGTGGCCGGCGTCATCGGCGAAATGTCCGCGTCCATCTTCGGCTATACCGATCCATCCACGCTGGTCTATGCCGAACGGCTGGGGCTGGCCTTCCAGATGACCAACATCATCCGCGACGTCGGCGACGACGCGCGGCGCGGCCGCATCTACCTGCCCATCGACGACCTGCAGCGCTTCGAGGTCAAGGCGGCGGACATCCTGAACGGCCGCTATTCCCCCAACTTCAGCGCCTTGATGGCCTTCCAGGCCAAGCGCACGCGCGAGTTGTACAAGGAAGCCATGTCGGCGCTGCCCGAGGTCGACCGGCGCGAGCAGCGGCCCGGCCTGATGATGGCGGCGATCTATCATGCCCTGCTCGATGAAATCGAGCGGGACGACTGGCAGGTGCTGCACCAGCGCATATCGTTGACACCGCTGCGCAAGCTGCTGCTGGCGTGGCGCACCTGGGTGGGTGGCGGACGCGGACTGGTGCGCCGCCTGTCGCGATGAAGGCGGCGCGAGGCGCGCGATGAAGGCCGCCGTGGTCGGCGCGGGCTGGGCGGGCCTGGCGGCCGCGACGGCCATGCGCGAGGCCGGCTGCGACGTCACCGTCTACGAAAGCGGCCACACGCCCGGCGGCCGGGCGCGCCGCGTGCCGCATCCGCCGCACGAAGGCGCGGCCATCTTCGACGGGCCGCTGGACAACGGCCAGCACATCCTGCTCGGCGCCTATACCGATACGCTGGCGCTGATGCGCCGCCTGGGCCGCGACCCGGATACCTTGTTCCTGCGCCTGCCCTTGTGCCTGGCTTCCCTGGACGGCGGCTTCCGGCTGGCGGCGCCACGGCTGCCGGCGCCCTGGCACGCGGCCGTGGCGCTGTTGCGCGCGCGCGGACTGTCCTGGGGCGACCGGCTGGCCAGCCTGCGGCTGATGCGTGCGTTGCGCGCCGCGGGCTGGCGGGTGACGCCGGGCGAGACCGTCGGCGGCCTGATGCGGCGCCATGGGCAGCCGCGCGGGGCCGTGCGCCTGTTGTGGGAACCGCTATGCCTGGCCGCGCTCAACACGCCGGTATCGCAGGCGTGCGCGCAGCTCTATGCCCATGTCCTGCGCGACAGCCTGGGCGGGCCGCGAGCGGCGACCGACCTGCTGCTGCCGCGCGTGGACCTGTCGGCGCTCTGGCCGGACGCCGCCGCCGATCGCTGCCGGATGCGCTATGGGCATAGCGTGCGCGCGGTGACGCCCGGCGCCGGTGGGATCGACATCGATGGCGAACGCTATGACGCGGCGGTGGTCGCGGTGCCGCCACACTCGGCCGCGCGGCTGTTCGCGGGTGGGCCGGCGCGGGAACTGGCCATCGGCCTGGACGCCCTGCCGCATGCGCCCATCGCCACGCTCAATCTGAAGCTCGATGCGCCGTGGCGCCTGCCGCACCCCATGATGATGCTGGCCGACGCGCCGGCGCGCGGTCACCATGGGCAATGGATCTTCGATCGAACGGCGCTGTCGGGGCAGGCTGGCGCGGGCGTTCGCGGTGGCGTGCCGGCGCAAGGCGGCGCCGATATCACGATCGTCGTCAGCGCGGCCATGGCGCTTGCCGGACAGGACAGGAAGGTCGCCACGGACGCCTTGGTCGACCAGGTCCGGGAACATGCCGGCCGCGCGGGCCTGCCGCCGATGCCGGCTGTCGCGGGGTCCGCCCTGCTGATCGACAGGCGCGCCACCTTCCTGGCGGTTCCAGGCCTGCGGCGCCCCGCGCCGCGCACGCCGTGGCCGGGGCTGGCGCTGGCGGGCGACTGGACCGACACCGGCTATCCCGGGGTGCTCGAAGGCGCCATCCGCAGCGGCCTGGCCGCCGCGGCCGTCATCCTGGAACATCCACGCCGCCGAGGCGTGGCGCGATAGTGCCTGGCATCGACGGGTTCCGTGCGCCTGGGCCTGGGCGCCGTGCGATCAGGTCAGGCTGCGTACCGTGTACAAGCCCGCCGCCGTCAGCAGCAGCGAACCCGCCAGGCTGGAGCCGGCGTACAGCAGCGCGGTAGCGTAGGCGCCCCTTTCAACGAAACCCACGGTTTCGGCCGAGAACGTCGAAAACGTGGTCAGGCCGCCCAGGAAACCCGTGATGCAGATCAGGCGTATCCACGCGGGCCAGTCGGGATGCCCGGCGACCAGGGCCACCATCACGCCGATCAGATAGCCGCCCACCAGATTCGCCGCCATCGTTCCCCAGGGCCACGCCCCGGCGTTGAAGAACAGGCCCAGCACCCAGCGCAACCAGGCGCCCAGGGCGGCGCCGATGCCGACGGCAAGGATATTCCCGTAAGTGAACATGACGGCCACGCGCCCCTCGGGGCGTCCAGTACGAACCAGCGCGGATTATCGCAATAAATGCCGGCGTATCAAGGCCGCGGCGATTCGCGCCGTCACTCGCCTCCTATGACGGCCCAAGGGGCCGATCCGCCGGTGCGCGGCACGCCGCAATTCCACAGACTGGAAACAGCAGGCGTCGGAAAGGCGCGCCCTCCTCTACACTGCCTCCTACCACGAACGCCCGCCCGCTCGCCGGCACGCGGGACCGCCGGTGTTCGCCCCAGAAGGATGTGGAGACAGCCCCCATGCGTATTGCCATCCCCGACGACTACCAGGACTGCGTGCGCAGCCTCGATTGCTTTGCCCGGCTCGCCGGCCACGACGTCATCATCCACCACGACAACGTCAAGGACGTCGATGCGCTGGCCGAACGCTTTCGCGACGCCGAAGCCATCGTCCTGACGCGCGAGCGCACGCAGGTCGGCGCGGACCTGCTGCGCCGCCTGCCCAAGTTGCGCCTGATCAGCCAGATCGGCAAGGTCGCACCGCATCTGGACGTGGCGGCATGCACCGCGCATGGCGTGGCGGTCGCCGAAGGCTCCGGCTCCGGCGCGGCCACGGCCGAACTGGCCTGGGCGCTGATGCTGGCCAGCCGCCGGCATCTGGTCGCGGAAACGAATCGCCTGCGCGCCGGCTTGTGGCAGGGAACGCTGGGTCAGGAACTACGAGGCCAGCGCCTCGGCGTCTGGAGCTATGGCCGCATCGGCAAGCAAGTGGCCAATTACGGCCGGGCCTTCGGCATGAAGGTCTGGGTGTGGGGCGGCCCGGGCTCCACCGCCCAGGCGCGCCAGGACGGTATCGAGGTCGCGCCCAGCCGGGAAGCATTCTTCGCCGACAGCGATGTCCTGACCCTGCATCTGCGTCTGGGACCCTCGACGCAGGCCGCCATCGGCGCCGCCGATCTCGCGCGCATGAAGACCACGGCGCTGATCGTCAACACCAGCCGCGCCGAGCTGATCGAAGCCGGCGCGCTGGAAGCCGCGCTGCGCGCCGGCCGGCCAGGCTACGCCGCGGTCGACACCTTCGAATCGGAACCCATCCTGGGGGCGGACCATCCCCTGCTGCGCCTGCCCAACGCGCTTTGCACGCCGCACCTGGGCTTCGTCGAAAAGGACAACTACGAGGCCTACTTCGGCACGGCCTTCGACAACATCAACGCCTTCTGCGCGGGCACGCCCACGCATCTCGTGAACCCGGAAGTGCTGCGCACCGAAGGCTGAATCGGTTATAGATACGGTCCTGGCGCCCGGTGGCGCCGCGGACGGCGATCTTGCACTTTTCCCTGGTAGATATCGAGTATTTCCTGGCGGTGGTCAGGCACAACCACTTCGGCCGCGCCGCGACCGCCTGCAACGTCACGCAGCCTGCCATCACCAAGGCGCTGCGGCGGCTGGAAGATTCCGTGGGCGCCGTGCTGTTCGAGCGTGGCGCCCATGGCGCCCGCCTGACCGGCGAAGGCGAGGTCTTCCACGAATACGCGCGCCGTCTCAGCCTGCAGCACGAGGAACTGGCCAAGGTATCCGCAGACCTGCGCGCCCACCATTCGGGCCTGCTGCGGATCGGGCTGACCAATCCGGCCGGCGACAGCGACGTCGTACGCGCGCTGGCCGAAATGGTGCGCCGGCGGCCCGCGATGCGACTGCGCCTGGTCATCGGGAAGTCCGATGCGCTGAACATGGCGGTGGAGGCCGGCGAACTGGACGTCGCGGTCGTACCGGCCGCGCCCGGAACCACGTTCAGCTGCGAGGCCCTGACGCTGGGCCAGGACATCGTGCGCGTCGCCGCGCGCGTCGGCCACCCCGTCTTCCAGACCGTACAACCCGGCCTGGCCGCGCTGCAGCCGTATTCCTGGGTCATGCCGAGCCGCGAGAGCGCGGCACGCAAGGCCATTACGCACCTGCACGAAGAAGCGGGCCTGCCCGAGCCCACGGTGATGGTGGAAGCCGAATACATGTCCGACGCGGTACTTGGCATCGTGGCCAGCACGGACCTGGTCGCGCTGGCGCCCAGCAACAGCCTGCGTCCGTGGGCCGGGCTCATCATGCCCATACCGGTGGCCGGTTTGATGATCGCCCGCCGTACCGTGTTGCTGTCCCGGCCAGGCGGCCACTGGTCCGCGCTGATGGAACTGCTCCGGGACCTGCTTGGGACGGGCCGCGCGGAACATCCTTGAACGCGCACGCGTGCCTTCGCCGGCGCGCGCCGGGCCAGCATATTGCCGGCGATCGATCGCGCGGACGCGGCGTGCCTGGCTTCAGCCCTTCAACAATTGCGCCAGGCGGTCCAGCAACGGACGCTGGCTCTCCAGTATCTTTTCGTGCGCGCGCGGCAGGCTCAGCCACGCGGCGCGGTCGACTTCCGGAAAGACCTGCATGCGGCCGCTGCGCGGGGGCCATTCCATTTCGAAGGTATTGCTGCGCAGCGTCGCGGCGTCGAACTCGCCCGCCACGGCGTAGGCGATCACGCGCTTGCCGCCGCGCTGGACGATTTCACCCAAGGGGATGAGCGGCTCGCCGGGCGCGCTGCCCAGTTCTTCCTGGAACTCGCGGACAGCGGCGGCGCTGGGGTCTTCTCCCGGATCGATTTCCCCTTTGGGGATGGACCAGGCGCCGGCCTCGCGGGCGCGCCAGTAGGGTCCGCCGGGATGGACCAGCAGGACCGATACATCCGTTCCGGACACCGTCCGTGATACGCGATACATCAGGATGCCCGCACTTGCCTTCGCCATGGCTCACCTCGCGCCCATCGCGTACGCCAGACCGGCCGCACCTAGCCGGCCGCACCTGGCCGGCCACACCTGGCCGGCCGCACCGCACTACAGCAGCGCGTGCGCCTTCACATAAGCCTTCACGGCTTCCGCGTCGCATTCCATGACCTGGACCCGCTGGGGCAGCGACTCCAGGTCCGCCAGTCCCGCCGGCGGCGGCACCGGACGTCCCAGGGCTTCCTGGATCGTGTCGGAAAACTTGGCCGGCAGCGCCGTTTCCAGCACCAGCATGGGCACGCCAGGCTCGACGTAGTCGCGCGCCACCTTGACGCCATCGGCGGTGTGCGGATCGATCAGCACGCCGGCTTCGTCGTAGGTGGAACGGATGGTGGACAGGCGATCGGCATGCGTGCTGACGCCACCGACGAAACCATAGTCGGTTTCGAAGGACGGCTGCAGCGACGACAGGTCGAACTGGCCGGTTTCCGCCAGTTCGCGCCACAAGGCCTTGACGCGCGCCGCGTCGCCGCCCATCAGGTCGTAGACGAAGCGCTCGAAGTTCGATGCCCGCGAGATATCCATGGACGGGCTGGACGTCGCATAGGTGTCGACGGCGGACCGCGGCCGGTAGACGCCGGTGCGCAGGAATTCCTCCAGCACGTTGTTCTCGTTGGTGGCCAGCACCAGGCGCCGCACCGGCAGCCCCATGCGGCGGGCGATATGGCCCGCCAGGATGTTGCCGAAGTTGCCCGACGGCACGGCGAAGGACACCTGCTGGTCCGCGCGCGTGGTGGCGCGCAGCCATCCGTGGATGTAATAGACCACCTGCGCGGCGATGCGCGCCCAGTTGATCGAATTGACCGCGCCCAGGCGGCAGGCCGCCTTGAAATCCAGGTCGCCGGCCAGCAGCTTGACGATGTCCTGGCAATCGTCGAACACGCCGCGCACGGCGATATTGTGGATATTGGCGTCCTGCAGCGAATACATCTGCGCGCGCTGGAACGGGCTCATGCGGCCTTGCGGCGACAGCATGAACACCGCCACGCCCTTCTTGCCGCGCAGCGCATATTCCGCCGCCGACCCCGTATCGCCCGACGTCGCGCCCAGGATATTCAGCGTGGTGCCGCGCTTGGCCAGCACATATTCGAAGACCTGGCCCAGGAACTGCATGGCCATGTCCTTGAACGCCAGGGTCGGGCCATCGGACAGGCCCAGCAGGCTCATGCCTCCGGCCAGCGGCCGCACCGGCACGATATCTTCGCTGCCGAAAATCTTGTCGGTATAGGCGGCCCGCGTCAGGCGATGCAGATCGTCCGCCGGGATATCGTCGGCGAACAGGCGCAGCACCTCGAACGCCAGGTCGGCATAAGGCAGGCCGCGCCAGCCTTGCAGGGTCTCGGCGGACAGCCGCGGCAGCACTTGCGGTATGGCCAGCCCGCCGTCCGGCGCCAGGCCTTCGAGCAGGATGTCCGAGAAATCCAGCGGCGCCATGCCACCACGCGTGGATACGTACTTCATGACAGGGTCTCCATGCGGATGCGCGTGACGCGCGAGCGCACGAAGGGCAAGCCTTCGATGCGGCCGATGGCGGTATTGACCGCGCCTTCCACGGCCTGATGCGTCAGGAAAATGATGTCCGCGCCGCCGATATGCGAAGGCTGCTGGATCATGGAGCCGATCGAGATCTTGTGCTCGGCGAGCACGCGGGCGATGTCCGCCAGCACGCCGGGCTGGTCGTCCACGCGCAGCCGCAGGTAATACGACGTCGACACCTGGTCGATCGACAGTATGGGCGTGTCCGCCATCGCATCCGGCTGGAAAGCCAGGTGCGGAACGCGGTTGCCCGGATCCGCGGTGTGCAGCCGCGTGACGTCCACCAGGTCGGCCACCACGGCGGACGCCGTGGGTTCTTCGCCGGCCCCCTGCCCGTAGTAAAGCGTGGGGCCGACGGCGTCGCCGCGCACCAGCACCGCGTTCATCGGGCCTTCCACGTTGGCCAGCAGGCGTTCGGCGGGGATCAGCGCGGGATGCACGCGCAGCTCGATGCCATCCGGCCGGCGGCGCGTCATGCCCAGCAGCTTGATCCGATAACCGAGGCGTTCGGCGTGCGCGATGTCTTCCTGCGCCAGCGCGGAAATGCCTTCCACATAGGCCTTGTCGAACTGGACCGGCACGCCGAAGGCCAGCGAGGCCAGCAGCGTCAGCTTGTGGGCGGCGTCGACGCCTTCGATGTCGAAAGTGGGATCGGCTTCCGCATAGCCCAGGCGTTGCGCTTCGGCCAGGACTTCGGCGAAAGGCTGGCCGCGGGTGCGCATTTCCGACAGGATGAAGTTGGTGGTGCCGTTGATGATGCCCGCCACCCATTCGATGCGGTTGGCGGTCAGGCCTTCGCGGATCGCCTTGATGATGGGGATCCCGCCCGCGACCGCTGCTTCGAAGGCCACCATCACGCCACGCGCCAAGGCCGCGGCGAAGATTTCATTGCCATGCTTGGCCAGCAGCGCCTTGTTCGCCGTGACCACGTGCTTGCCCTGCGCGATGGCTTCCAGCACCAGTTCGCGCGCCAGGGTATCGCCGCCGATCAGCTCGACGACGATCTCGATTTCCGGATTGCGCACCACCTGGTAAGGATCGGTGGTGATCGCCGCCGCGTCCCCCACGCGGCTGACCGCCTTGGCGGCATCGCGCACGGCGATGTGGCTGACTTCGATACGACGGCCCGCGCGCCGTGCGATTTCTTCGGCGTTGCGCGACAGCACCGTGAAGGTACCCCCGCCCACCACGCCCAGGCCCAAAAGGCCCACCTTCATGGGATTCATTTTCAGTTATCCATCAACTCTTACGTCATCCGCCGCATAAAACGGTCTTCGCTCCCCTGGACGCCGCGGATCCGGGTCCCCCGGTCCGCTGGCGTCGCCCCCTTGAGGGGGAAGCGCGCAGCGCTTCGGGGGTGGGTTACTTCAGCAATCCGTCCTTGCGGAACATCTCTTTAATGCCGCGCACCGCTTGGCGCGTGCGCTGCTCGTTTTCGATGAGCGCGAAGCGCACATAGTCGTCGCCGTATTCGCCGAAACCGATCCCCGGCGAGACGGCGACCTTGGCATCGGCCAGCAGGCGCTTGGAAAATTCCAGCGAACCCTGGGCCTTGTAAGGCTCCGGAATCTGCGCCCAGATGTACATGGAAGCCTTGGGGATTTCCACGTTCCACCCGGCCTCATGCAAGCCACGGGCCAGCACGTCGCGGCGGCTGCGGTATTGCTCCACGACCTGCTTCACGCATTCCTGCGGGCCATCCAGCGCCGCGATCGACGCCACCTGGATGGGCGTGAACGTACCGTAGTCGTGATAGCTCTTGATGCGCGCCAGCGCATGCACCAGTTCGCGGTTGCCGACCATGAAGCCGATCCGCCAGCCGGCCATGTTGTAGCTCTTGCTCATGGTGAAGAACTCGACCGCCACGTCGCGCGCGCCGGGCACCTGCATGATGGACGGCGCGACATAGCCGTCGAAGCAGATATCCGCGTAGGCCAGATCGTGCACCACCAGGATGTCGTGCTCCTTGGCCAGCGCGACGACGCGCTCGAAAAAGCCCAGGTCCACGCATTGCGCGGTCGGATTGCTGGGGAAGCCCAGCACCATCATCTTGGGCTTGGGAATGGATTCGCGCACCGCGCGCTCCAGTTCCTCGAAGAAATCCACGCCAGGCGTCATGCGCACCGAGCGGATATTGGCGCCGGCGATGACCGCGCCATAGATATGGATGGGATAGCTTGGGTTGGGCACCAGCACGGTATCGCCGCGATCCAGGGTGGCCAGCATCAGGTGGGCCAGGCCTTCCTTCGAACCGATGGTGACGATGGCCTCGCTGTCCGGATCGATATCCACGGCGTAGCGGCGCTGGTACCAGTCGGAAATCGCCTTGCGCAGCCGCGGAATACCCTTGGAAACCGAATAGCCATGGGTATCGGGCCGGTTGGCGGCCTCGACCAGCTTGTCGACGATATGCCGGGGCGTGGCGCCATCGGGATTGCCCATGGACATGTCGATGATGTCCTCTCCGCGGCGTCGTGCTGCCATTTTCAATTCGGCCGTGATATTGAAAACGTAAGGCGGCAGGCGCTCGATGCGCGAGAAGTTCCTCATGACGGGAATCCTTGATGCGGGAAGGGAATTAGGGGCTAACCCGATAATCTAGCCGATGGAGGGCAAGCCGGCAAATGGCGACAAAAAAGCCCTTTTCCCCCGTGTTGAGCGCGCAACATGCGCCCATTGCGATGCGCTATCATCCGCACAACAAGCCGGAGTCCTTATTGAAGCTGCATACTGAGCCTGCGTCGGCACTGAATACCGTGACCGCCTACGGTCCCGGGTATATCGAAGTCAACCTGGTACGTTTTTCCCACGCGGTCTCCTTCGGACCCGAAGGTGCCGTCGCCGAATGGCCGGTCAAGGCCGCAGACCAGATCACTTCCGCGCTTTTGCGCCAGGCCGCGGGCCTGCCCGAACCGGTCAGCGATCCGCTCGCGTTCCTGGACGAGCCCGATACCGCCCCCGCGCTACCACCCAACGCCCCCGAAGTCCTTCTCATCGGCACCGGCGCCCGCCAGCGCTTCCTGCGGCCGGACGTCCTGCGTCCCCTGCTGAAGGCGGGCATCGGCATCGAGACCATGGACACCCAGGCAGCCGCACGAACCTACAACATATTGATGTCGGAGGGACGGCGCGTCGTCGTCGCCCTGATTCCGACCGGAGAATCCGAAGAATGAAGCCGATCATAGGCAAACCGGCCCCGCTTTTCACCGCTGAAAGCACCATCGGCTCCATCAGCCTGGAACAATGCCGCGGCCGCGCCGTGGTGCTCTACTTCTATCCCAAGGACAACACGCCCGGCTGCACCACGGAAAGCCAGGATTTCCGCGACATGCACGCCGACTTCCTCGCCGCGGGCTGCGTCGTGGTGGGCATTTCCCGCGACTCCCTCAAATCCCACGAAAACTTCCGCTGCAAGTACGAATTGCCCTTCCCATTGATCGCCGACCCCGACGAAACCGTGTGCAACCTGTTCGGGGTCATCAAGCAGAAAAACATGTATGGCAAACAGGTGCGCGGTATCGAGCGCAGCACCTTCCTGATCGATGCCTACGGCGTACTGGTGCAGGAATGGCG
Source organism: Bordetella genomosp. 8 (assembly GCF_002119685.1). Taxonomy (NCBI): domain Bacteria; kingdom Pseudomonadati; phylum Pseudomonadota; class Betaproteobacteria; order Burkholderiales; family Alcaligenaceae; genus Bordetella; species Bordetella genomosp. 8. The sequence goes on from NZ_CP021108.1 coordinate 4,006,523, forward strand.
CGGAGTCAAGGTTCCGGGCCATGCCAAAGAGGTCCTGCAAGCCGCCAAGAGCATCGGTTGACCGATTTCACGCAGTCCGGGGCCCGTCCGCGGGCCCTGCTTAGTCAGGCGATATTGCCGGCCCCCAAAGGAGAGTGACTCCATGCCGCTTCCCAAGTTGCCCACCCGTCCCGCCGCCATCCTGACCTTCCCCTCGGGCGAAACCGCCCGCAATACGCCGGCCGCCCGTGCGGTCAAACCGCAGGACGACGAGCCGGAAGGCGAAATCGTCCAGCCCCAGCTGGCTGGCATCGCCGCGCCCCAACCGCAGGCCCTGGCGCCCCGCAAGTCCCCCGCGCGCAAGGAAGCGGGCCGCAAGGCCGTGACCGCGCAACCCCAGCCGGCCCCCGCCGCCGCGCCGGTGCTGCGTGCCGCGCCCACCCCGGCGACCGGGCCGTCCCGCAAGACCCGGGTGCGCACCGAAACCGGCGTCCGCAAGCTGTTCGTGCTGGACACCAATGTGCTGCTGCACGATCCGACGTCCCTGTTCCGCTTCGAAGAGCACGATATCTTCCTGCCGATGATGACGCTGGAAGAGCTGGACCACCAGAAGAAAGGCATGTCCGAAGTGGCGCGCAATGCCCGTCAGGTCAGCCGCTCGCTGGATGCGCTGGTCAGCGACACCGTCAAGCTGGACGAAGGGCTGGCGCTGAACGCGCTGGGCAACAAGGACGCCGCCGGCCGCCTGCTGCTGCAGACCACGGCCATCCACAGCACCCTGCCGTCCGACCTGCCCATGGGCAAGGCGGACAACCAGATCCTGGGCGTCGTGCGTGCCCTGCAGGAAAAGTACACTGATCGTGAAGTCGTGCTGGTGTCCAAGGACATCAACATGCGCCTGAAGGCGCGTGCGCTGGGCATGGCGGCCGAGGACTATTTCAACGACCACGTCCTCGAGGATTCCGACCTGCTCTACACCGGCGTGATGCAGCTGCCGGAGGACTTCTGGAACAAGCACGGCAAGGACGTCGAATCCTGGCAACAGGGCGGCACCACCTTCTACCGCATCAGCGGGCCGCTGTGCGCGCAGTTCGTGGTCAACCAGTTCGTCTATTTCGAAGGCCAGATGCCGCTGTACGCGCAGGTGCGCGAAGTCAGCGGCAAGACGGCGGTGCTGGCCACGCTGCGCGACTACACGCATGGCAAGAACAATGTGTGGGGCATCACCGCGCGCAACCGCGAACAGAACTTCGCGCTGAACCTGCTCATGAATCCCGAGTGCGACTTCATTTCGCTGCTGGGACAGGCGGGTACCGGCAAGACCCTGCTGGCGCTCGCGGCGGGCCTGACGCAGGTGCTGGAAACCAAGCGCTATACCGAAATCATCATGACCCGCGTCACCGTCCCCGTGGGCGAGGACATCGGCTTCCTGCCGGGAACCGAAGAAGAAAAGATGCTGCCGTGGATGGGCGCGCTGGAAGACAACCTGGACGTGCTCAACATGGGTGACGGCGACGGCAACGGCGACTGGGGCCGGGCCGCCACCATGGACCTCATCCGCTCGCGCATCAAGGTGAAATCGCTGAACTTCATGCGCGGCCGCACCTTCCTCAACAAGTACCTGATCATCGACGAAGCGCAGAACCTGACGCCCAAGCAGATGAAGACGCTGGTCACCCGGGCGGGCCCCGGCACCAAGGTCATCTGCCTGGGCAACATCGCGCAGATCGATACGCCGTACCTGACGGAAGGCAGCTCCGGCCTGACCTATGTGGTCGACCGCTTCAAGGGTTGGCCGCACTCCGGCCACGTCACCCTGCAGCGCGGCGAACGCTCCAGGCTGGCCGACTATGCCGGCGACGTGCTCTAGCAGGCGGGCATGAAACAGCCCCTGCCGGTCGGCATCACCATGGGCGACGCGGCCGGCATCGGGCCGGAGATCGTCGTCCAGGCCTACGCAAAGGGCCTGGCCGCGCCGGCGATCGTCTACGGCGATGCCGGCGCCCTGCGGCGCGCGGTGGAGCTGCTGGGCGCGCGGCTGGAAGTCGAGGAAATCCCGGACGCGGGGCATGCCGTCCAGGCCGGCTGTCCCACCGCTGCCAGCGACGGCAACGACGGCAGCGATGCCGGGCACGCCAGCCCGCCCGGGCCCGCCGCGCCGCGTGCGGGCGTCATCCAGGTCGTGGCCTGCCATCCCCCCCTGCCCGCCGACCTGCCACCCGGCCAGGTCGACGCGCGGGCCGGACGCGCCGCCTACGAGTACGTATGCGCCGCCATCGACGACGCGCTGGCCGGCCGCATCCGCGCCATCGTCACCGCGCCGCTGAACAAGGCGTCCATGCATGCGGGCGGCGTCGACTATCCGGGACACACGGAAATCCTGGCCGAACGCAGCGGCACGCAGGACTTCGCCATGATGCTGGCCAACCGCGAGCTGCGCGTGCTGCTGGTCACCATCCACGTGGCGCTGGCCGACGTGTTCGCGCGCATTACGCTGGCATCCGAACTGCGCGCCATCCGCCTGGCCCATACGGCCTGCCGGCAGATGGGGATCGCGCGGCCGCGCGTGGCCGTGGCCGGCCTGAATCCGCATGCCGGCGAAAGCGGCAAATTCGGTCGCGAGGAAATCGACGTCATCGGGCCGGCCATCCAGGCCGCGCGCCAGGAAGGCATCGATGCCAGCGGCCCCTGGCCCGGCGACACGATATTCATGCGCGCCCGGCGCGGTGATTTCGACATCGTCGTCGCGCAATACCACGACCAGGGCCTCATCCCGGTCAAGTACCTGGGCGTGGAAGAAGGTGTCAACGTCACCGTCGGCCTGCCTTTCGTGCGGACCAGCGTCGATCACGGCACCGCCTTCGACATCGCATGGCAGGGCGTCGCCGATCCGACCTCGCTGGTCGTTGCATTCGACCTGGCGCTGGCCATGACAGGGCACTGAAAGAATCACGGATCGGTCCGGTCTACAATAAGCGCCGTCTGATTTTTCCATCCCGGCCGGCTGGCGCGGTTCGCGCATGGCATGACCGTTCAACGTCGCAGCTCATGAACCGCTTCACTCGCTTTTTGCCGGACCGCTTCCTGCTGTTCCTGGTCACCACCGTCGTCCTCGCCAGCTTCTTCCCCGCGCACGGCCGCGGCGTGCCGATCTTCAACAACATCACCAATATCGCGGTCGGCCTGCTGTTCTTCCTGCATGGCGCCCGCCTGTCGCGCGAGGCCATCGTCGCCGGCATCACGCATTGGCGCCTGCACACGCTGATCTTCACGACCACCTTCATCCTGTTCCCGCTGATCGGCCTGCTGCTCAAGCCGGTGCTGATGCCGCTGGTCACGCCGGAGCTCTATCTGGGCATCATGTTCCTGTGCTGCCTGCCCGCCACCGTGCAGTCGGCCATCGCGTTCACGTCGATGGCGCGCGGCAACGTGCCGGCCGCGGTATGCAGCGCATCGGCGTCCAGCCTGCTGGGCATCTTCATCACTCCCCTGGCGGTCGGCCTGGTGGTGGTCAACGCCGGCAATGCCCCGGTGTCCTTCGACGCGGTCGGCAAGATCATGCTGCAGCTGCTGCTGCCCTTCGTGCTGGGCCAGATGCTGCGGCGCTGGATCGGCGCCTGGGTGCACAAGCGCAAGTCGCTGCTGAAGATCGTCGACCAGGGCTCCATCCTGCTGGTCGTCTACACGGCATTCTCGGAAGCCGTGAATGAAGGCCTGTGGCACAACACCCCCATCGACGCGTTGCTGGGCCTGATCGTCGCCTGCGGTGTGATCCTGGCCGTGGCGCTGCTGATCACGGCGGTGGCCGGCCGTGTGATGGGCTTCAGCTTGCCGGATCGCATCACGCTGATGTTCTGCGGCTCGAAGAAAAGCCTGGCCAGCGGCATTCCCATGGCGCAGGTGCTGTTCGCCGGCCACGCGGTGGGCGCCATCGTGCTGCCGCTGATGATGTTCCACCAGATCCAGCTGATGGTCTGCGCCATGCTGGCCGGCCGCTTCGCCAAGCGTCCCCCCGACGGCGACGGCCATGGCCATGGTGACGACTGACACGCGCGCCACGCTGTAACGATCCGGACACACGGCTGTAAAGTGGCTGACATGCCGCTGTAAACCGCCGGAAATGCACGCGGCGCATGCTGGACCCCGCTCATCCCATGAGGGCAATCCGGGGCCGCCAGCATGAACCGCACCACTTACGCCTGTATCATGCGCGCCTGCGCGCCCGCCCTTGCCGCCCGCGCGCTGGCCAAGGGCCGATCAGATTCCCTGTACGCCACCGCCCTGTGGGAGCGCTTCGGCTTCGGCTATGCCCTGCCGACCAGCGGCGTGGCGCCGGTCTGGATACACGCGGTCAGCCTGGGTGAAACGCGCGCCGCGCAGCCCCTGGTGCAGGAACTGCTGAAACGCCGCTGGCCCGTGGTCCTGACGCATACCACCGCCACGGGCCGACGCGAAGGCGCCCACCTGTACGGCGCCGCCATCGACGCGGGCCAGCTGCGCCAGGCCTGGCTACCCTACGATACCCCGGGCGCCTGCCGGCGCTTTCTGGAAGAAGTGGCGCCGTCCTGCGGGATCCTGCTGGAACGCGAAGTGTGGCCCAACATGATCCATGAAGCGAACGCGCGCGGCGTCCCCATGGTGTTGGCCAGCGCGCGGCTGTCGGAACGCGCCGCCAGGCGGGGCCGCTATGCCGGCCGCGTCCTGCGCGACGCCTACGCCGGGCTCGATCGCGTGCTGGCGCAGACCGAGCAGGACGCGGCGAGCCTGCGTTCATGCGGCGCTCGCAATGTGCAGGTGTGCGGCAACATCAAGTTCGATATCGCGGCTTCCGGCGACCAGATCGCCCTGGGGCGTGCGTGGCGCCGCACGTGGGGCCGGCGCGTGGTGGTGATCGCCAGCACCCACGAAGGCGAAGAAGCCGCATTCCTGCGGGCCTATGCGGGCCAGCTCGGGAACGCCGGGTCTACCGGAGATGCGTGGGATGCCGGGGATGGCAGCTGGACCGGACAGGCCGGGCAGGTGGGCGCCGAGACCGGCCAGCCCAGCGAAACGCCCCTGCTGGTCATCGTGCCCCGCCACCCTGCCCGCTTCGATGCCGTGGCCACGCAATTGGCGCACAGCGGCCTGCGTTGGGTGCGCCGCAGCGCCGTGGACCTGTTGCAGCCCTTGCCCGCCGGCACGCAGGTCGTGCTGGGCGACAGCACGGGCGAATTGTTCACCTACTATGCCGCCAGCGACGTCGCCATTGTCGCGGGCGGCTTCAGCGCCGCGGGCGGACAGAACCTGATGGAACCCTGCATGGCTGGCACCCCCGTGGTGGTCGGACCGCATGCCAGGAATTTCTCCCAGGCGACGCAGGACGCGCTGTCCAGCGGCGCTGTGCTGCGTGCCACGAACGCCGTCAGTGCCTTGAACACCGCCATCGCCCTGCTGGACAACGCCCCGGCCCGCGACGACATGATCGTCGCGGGCAGGACGTATGTGGCCTCCCATATGGGCGCGACCGAACGCATCCTGGGCGCGGTGTCGCAACTGATGGTCGAGCGCGGCCTGATACCTGGCAAGGTGGGCGCGGTCTCGCACAGCATCCCGGCCCTGCAGTTCCTGATCTAGCCGGTCTCAGTACTGCGGCCCAGCCGTGAAATTCAGGAAGCGCGTGCTCATGCCCTGGAAGGTCAGCCGCACCGTGCCGATCGGCCCGTTACGCTGCTTGCCGATGATGATCTCGGCCGTGCCCTTGTCCGGCGAATCGGGGTTGTACACCTCGTCCCGGTAGATGAACAGGATGACGTCCGCGTCCTGCTCGATAGCGCCGGATTCCCGCAGATCGCTCATCACCGGACGCTTGTTGGGCCGCTGTTCCAGGCTGCGGTTCAACTGCGACAAACCGATCAAGGGGCAGTTCAGTTCCTTGGCCAGGCCCTTGAGCGAACGGCTGATTTCCGAGATCTCGGTGGCCCGGTTTTCGCCACTGCCGTTACCGGACATCAGCTGGATATAGTCGATGATGATCAAGCCCAGCTGGCCGCATTGCCGCGCCAGCCGGCGTGCCCGCGCACGCACTTCCATCGGGCTCAGCGCCGGGGTTTCATCGATGTAGACCTGGGCATCCTGCATCAGCTGCACGGCGTGCGTGACGCGCGGCCAGTCCTCGGCGATGAGCTTGCCGGTACGCATGCGGTGCTGGTCCAGCATCCCGACCGAGCCCAGCATACGCATCGCCAGCTGCACCGCGCCCATTTCCATGGAGAACACCGCCACCGGCAAGCCTTGCTCGATGGCGACATGTTCGCCGATGTTCATGGAGAACGACGTCTTGCCCATGGACGGCCGCCCCGCGACGATGACCAGATCGCCAGGCTGCAGCCCCGACGTCATCTTGTCCAGGTCGGTGAAGCCGGTCGGCACGCCGGTGACATCGGATTCGGTATCACGGTGATAGAGCTCGTCGATGCGCTCCACCACCTGGGTCAGCAGGGGTTGGATCTCCTGGAAGCCGGCGGCGCCGCGCGCGCCTTCCTGGGCGATCTTGAACACCTTGGACTCGGCTTCATCCAGGATCTGGCGCGCTTCCTTGCCCTGCGGGTTCAAGGCGGCCGAGGAGATTTCGTCGGCGATGGTGACCAGCTTGCGCAGCGTCGCACGCTCGCGCACGATTTCCGCATAGCGGCGGATATTGGCCGCCGACGGCGTATTGTGGGCCAGCGAGTTCAGGTAGGCGATGCCGCCGACGTCTTCGGACTTGCCGGCGCTGACCAGCGATTCGTGCACCGTGATGACGTCGGCGGGCCGGGCAAGGCCGATCAGGCGGGCGATGTGCTGCCAGATCAGGCGGTGATCGTGCCGATAGAAATCTTCCTCGATCAATACGTCGGCGATGCGGTCCCACGCCGCGTTGTCCAGCAGCAGGCCACCGAGCACGGATTGCTCCGCCTCGATGGAGTGCGGCGGGACACGCAGGTAGTCCAGCGTGTTGTCGGCGGCTTGGGGATTCAAAGGTTCATTCATGGTCGCAACGCATCCGCAACGCGGAAAAAGCCCTGGACGTCGCGCGACCGCAGCACTCCCAGCAACGGTCGCAACGGCCAGGCAACCCCGCGCAGGAAACGGCCCAGCCGCAGCAGGCGGGCACGCACTTCGGGATCTGGATTGACTTCAAAGTAGGACTTCAGCATAACCTGCCCCAGGGTTGGCATGATCGCCGCGGGCAGTTTGCGCATCGAGACCACCGACGCCACCATCTGGAAAAGATCGTAGGCCTGCCCCAGCGGGCGGGACAGAGCTTCGCCGATGTTTTCCTCGAAATCGATGCGCCACATCTCATCGCCGCGCACGGTCAGGTTGCGGATCTGGGCGCCGCCGTGGCAAAAGCCCCGCCGGTGGAATTCCGCCAGGTCGCGGCCAGCCCAGGCGGCGAGCGCCACGCGGGACTCATCGCTGCCATGGCGTATCAGGTCGTTCAGGTCGGTGCCGACGTGCTCGAGCACCAGCAGGCCGGGCTCGTGCCACCAGATGTCGGGGACGCGGCAATCCGCGGCGCGCAGCTGGCGCAGGCGTTCGGCCTCGTAATCGACGCCATTCCGCAAAAGCACCCGCGGGCTGGGGAATTCGCCCAGCACCACCTTGCAGCCGGCCGCCAGCATCGCCGCGCGCGCGTAGCGCAACGCGTAGCTGACCATGCCGCGCACGCTGGGGCGGCGATACTTGACCACGAACTGGACACCGTCGACGGTGGCTTCGTCCACCGACGGCAGCGGTGCCTGCCTGGCTCGCGCCAGCCAGTCGTGAAGACCCGGCGGAGGGGATACGTGTTCGGGCAAGGTCACGCGGGCTCGGTAGAGGAAGATAAAAAAAGCCGGCGCGGAGCCGGCTTCTCTTTTGCCGCCGGGCCGTCCCTAGGCAAAAGGGCCCCCCTGGGGGGCAGCGAGCCGGTCTTGACCGGCGCTGCGTGGGGGCACGTCACGTCGTAGGGCGGTCACTGGGCAAAAGCCGTAGCCGCCGGCCCGGCAACCATCAGGACATTTCGCCTTCGACCACGACGGTGACTTCCACCACCACGTCGGCATGCAGCCCGATTTGCACGGGATACTCGCCGATGGCCTTCAGCGGGCCGGCGGGCAGGCGGACATTGGACTTTTCCACCGTATCGTAGCCGGCCTTGTGCAGGGCGGCGGTGATGTCGGCGCTGGTCACGGAACCGAACAGGCGGCCGTCGACGCCGGCCTTCTGCTGGATCTTGATCTGCTGGCCGTTCAGACGGTCAGCAACGCCTTGGGCGGCCGCCAGCTTTTCAGCCTGGACCTTTTCGAGTTCGGCGCGACGCGCTTCGAACGCTTCCAGGACCTTGGGCGTGACGCGCTGGGCCTTCTTCTGCGGGATCAGCCAGTTGCGGGCGAAGCCGTCGCGAACGCGGACTTTATCGCCCAGGTTGCCCTTGCCGGGCACTTTTTCGAGCAGGATCACTTCCATCGCGATCTCCGGATCAATTGTGGTTGTCGGTGTAGGGCAACAGCGCCAGGAAGCGCGCGCGCTTGATGGCGGTGTCGAGCTGGCGCTGGTAGTGCGCCTTCGTACCGGTCAGGCGAGCCGGAATGATCTTGCCGTTTTCCTGGATGAAGTCACGCAGCGTGTCCAGATCCTTGTAGTCGATCTCTTCCACGCCCGCGGCCGTGAAGCGGCAGAACTTGCGGCGCTTGAACAGCGGGTTCTGCTGCGTGAATTTGCGTTTTTCCTTGCGCTTACCGAAGAAAGCCATGATGTGCCTCTTTATTCGTGTGGGTCATCGACCCTTGATCTTTACCTGAGCGGAGCGGTGACCGCTCCATCGTTCCCGTACCGCGACCGCTATACCACCCGGCATCAACCCACCAGCGGATCCTGCCCCGCCGCCACCCGCGTCACGCGCTGGAGATGCAGCTTCAGCTTGACCGCTCCCTGGCGTACCGGAGCCAGGAAGCCTTGCACCTGCAGCGGATCGCCGAGCTGGACATCGGCCAGCATCAAGGCCAGATCCCCCAACGCCACTGCCTGTATCGTCAGTTCGACGCGGCGCGGATGGCCTGCCTCGATCACTTCCGACGCATGTTCCAGCAGCATTTCCAGCACGGGGATGCCGGCCGGGGTGTGGCGCAACGGTTCCCTTTCGAGTACCTGCGCGCTTAATGCCGTTTCATTCATCGCTTGCCGGCCGGGTTGCCGGTATGGCGGGCCGCCAGGCCTGCCGTCTATACCGTTCGAGCGGTTTTACTCAGCCTGGGTAGCAGCCGCTTCCGCGGACGCCTTGCGGGCTTCTTCACGCTCGACCGACTTCATCATGATCGAGGCGCCGGTCTGGGCCTTCTTGGTCTTGATGACCAGGTGGCGCAGGACAGCGTCGTTGTAGCGGAAGGAATGCTCCAGCTCGTCCAGCGTGGACTGGCTGCATTCGATGTTCAGGCACACATAGTGGGCCTTGACCAGCTTCTGGATCGGGTAGGCCAGTTGGCGGCGGCCCCAGTCTTCCAGACGGTGGACGGTACCGCCCTGGCCGGTGACCAGCGACTGGTAACGTTCGACCATGGCAGGCACTTGCTCGCTCTGGTCGGGATGGACAATGAACACTACTTCGTAGTGACGCATGGGTAAAACTCCTGGTGGATGTCCCGGCGCGGATCCAAGGATCCCGATCCCTGAGTAGGCAAACCCAGTAGGCAAGCCCAATAGGTAAACCCAGTAGGCAAACCCGTAAGCAAACCTGGGATCAACCGGGGGACAGCCCGCCGCCCGAAAATGAAAACAAGAACGGACGGTCGAGCAGGAAAGCCGTCGATTATCGCCCGAATCTGACGATTGTGCAAGCGCACACGGGCGCGTCGCGCCCGTGCAACGGCGGCAGCCAGGCGCCGTGGCGCTCAGAGGCCGGCCGGCCCCGCTCCTTCCACGACCGCATAGGCGGAGTGGTTGTGGATGGACTCGAAATTCTCGGCCTCGACCCGGTAGGCGCCGACGCCGGTGCGCACCGACAACCGCGCCGCCACGTCGCGGACCAGGTCCTCGACGAACTTGGGGTTATCGTAGGCGCGCTCGGTGACGAACTTCTCGTCCGGGCGCTTGAGCAGTCCCCAGACTTCGCAGGAACCTTCATCCTCGATCAGGCGGATGATTTCCTCCACGCCGACGTCGTCGCCGATGCGGGCGGACACCGTCACGTGGGAGCGCTGGTTATGCGCGCCGTATTCCGAAATCGCCTTGGAACAGGGGCACAGGCTGGTCAGCGGCACCTGCACGATGAGTTCGAACTCGACCTGTTCCCCGGCGGCCCGCGCAACCCACTGGATCTCGTAATCCATCAGGCTCTGGACCCCCGACACGGGCGCCGACTTATTGATGAAATAGGGGAACGCAGCCGTGATGTCGCCACGCTCGGCATGCAGCAGCGGCAACATTTCGCGCGCCATGGCGCGGAAGGATGCCGGCGTCATGGGGGTGCTGCGATATTTTTCCAGCAGCGCCACGAAGCGGGACATGTGCGTGCCCTTTTCTTCCGCCGGCAAGGCCACCGTCAGCGTCCAGTTGGCCACCGTGGCCATGGCGCTGCCATCCGCGGCCTGGACCAGCATCGGATGGCGCACGCCACGTATGCCCACCCGCTGGATGGGAATGTGCCGCGTATCGGCCGAACTTTGGACGTCCGGCATGACGAGGGCGGAATCGATCGGGGAATTCATAGATCTGGCCTGTGACAAACGGTCTGCCTGAGCGCCGTCAAAAATGTCGATGGACGTGCATTATCGCCCAACGCAACGTTAGCGTCCGGGAAAACCCTTTTCCCTTACGGGTGTCAAGGAATCCCGCGCCGCCTGCTACCTGCCCGCCCGCGCACTCAGCCCCGGTTCACCTTGGCCAGCGGCCGCGCCAGCAGGTCGGCGAAACGCGCGCGCACCGCGGCCTCGATGCCGGGGGCATCCAATCCCACGCCGGCCAGCAGCGCCTGCTGTTCGCCGTGATCGATGAAACGATCCGGCAATCCCAGCTGCAGCACCGGCAGGTTGATCCCCGCGGCGTTCAAGGCTTCGCATACCGCGCTGCCGGCCCCACCCATGATGGCGCCCTCTTCCACCGTCACCAGCGCATCATGGCCGGTGGCCAGTTCGTGCACCAGGGCTTCGTCCAGCGGCTTGACGAAGCGCATGTCCGCAACCGTGGCGCCCAGCGCTTCGGCGGCTTTCTCCACCGCGGGCAGCAGCGTGCCGAAACACAGGAAGGCGATGGTTGCGCCGTTCCGGCGCACCACGCCCTTGCCCAGCGGCACTTCTTCCAGCGTCGCCGGGACCGCGGCGCCACGGCCGCCTCCACGCGGATAGCGCACCGACGCCGGGCCCGCATGGCGGTAACAGGTGGTCAGCAGCAGGCGCGCCTCGGCCTCATCGGAAGGCGTGGCCACGACCATGTTCGGTATGCAGCGCAGGAAGGCGATGTCGTAGTTGCCGGCGTGCGTGGCGCCATCGGCGCCCACCAGGCCGGCACGGTCCAGCGCGAAGGTCACATCCAGGTTCTGCAGCGCCACGTCGTGGATCAGTTGATCGTAGCCGCGCTGCAGGAAGGTCGAGTAGATCGCCACCACCGGCTTCTGCCGCTCGCACGCCAGGCCGGCGGCGAAGGTGACGGCATGCTGTTCGGCGATGCCGACGTCGAAATAACGCGACGGAAAACGCCGCTCGAATTCCACCAGCCCGCTGCCTTCGCGCATCGCCGGCGTGATGCCGACCAGCTTTTCATCCTGGTCGGCCATATCGCACAGCCATTGCCCGAAGACCTGCGTGAACGTCAGCTTGGACGGCGCCTTGGCCGGCACGATGCCGACTTCCGGATCGAACTTGCCCGGGCCGTGATACAGCACGGGGTCGGCCTCGGCCAGCTTGTAGCCCTGGCCCTTGCGCGTCACCACGTGCAGGAACTGCAGCCCCTGCAAGGCCTTCAGGTTCTGCAGCGTGGGCAGCAGCGCGTCCAGGTCGTGGCCATCGATGGGCCCGACATAGTTGAAGCCGAATTCCTCGAACAGCGTGGCGGGCGTCACCATGCCCTTGGCATGCTCCTCGAATCGGCGCGCCAGTTCGAGCACAGGCGGCACGTGCTGCAGCACCGCCTTGCCGACATTCTTCGCGGCCGCGTAGAAGCGGCCCGACATCAACCTGGCCAGGTAGCGATTCAAGGCCCCCACCGGCGGCGAGATCGACATGTCGTTGTCGTTCAGGATCACCAGCAGGTTGATGCCCGGCGTGACGCCTGCATTGTTCATGGCTTCGAACGCCATCCCGGCCGACATGGCCCCGTCGCCGATCACGGCGATGTGCTGGCGCGCGATGCCCGCATTGCGTGACGCCACGGCCATGCCCAGGGCGGCCGAAATCGACGTCGACGAATGCGCCGTGCCGAAAGCGTCGTACTCCGATTCGCAGCGGCGCGGAAACCCCGAAATGCCGTCCGCCTGCCGCAGCTTGGCCATGCCTTCGCGGCGACCCGTCAGGATTTTGTGCGGATACGATTGATGGCCGACGTCCCAGACGATGCGATCATGCGGCGTATCGAATACGTAATGCAGGGCCAGCGTGAGTTCGACCGTACCCAGGTTGGACGACAGATGGCCGCCGGTGCGGGAAACCGACGTCAGGATGAAGGCGCGCAGTTCATCGGCCAGCGTCTTCAGCGAGCGCCGGTCCAGCCGCCTCACGTCCGACGGGCTATCGATGGCTTCCAGGAATTCAGTGGTCATGCTTTTCGCAACCAAGGTCGTGGACCGCGCGCGCCGCCAGGCGCCTCAACGGTCCCGCAATACGATGAAATCGGCCAGTTCCGCCAGCCGGGCACGCCCTTCGCCCAACGGCACCAGGGCCTGCAGGGCAGCCTCGCGCAGGTCCTGCGCGAAAGCGCGCGCCTGCTCCAGGCCCATCAGCGAAACATAGGTCGGCTTGTTGTCGGCGGCATCCTTGCCCGCCGTCTTGCCCAGTCTGGCCGAGTCCGCCGTCACGTCCAGAATATCGTCCACTACCTGGAATGCCAGGCCGATGGCCTGTGCGTAGTCATCCAGGGCCTGCCGCGCGCTGGAACTGGCGCCCGACACGATACCGCCCAGGGCCACGCTGACCGCCAGCATGGCGCCCGTCTTCATGCCATGCATGGTCTGCAGCGCTTCACGGTCCAGTTGCCGCCCCACGCTTTCCAGATCGATCGCCTGCCCGCCCGCCATGCCCAGGCTGCCCGACGCGCGCGCCAGCGCCCGCGTCGCCTGCACCACCAGCGCGGGCGCGATCGGCATCTCCGCCAGCAATTCGAAGGCCAGGGGCTGCAAGGCGTCGCCGACCAGCATGGCCGTGGCTTCGTCGTACTGCACGTGCGTGGTCGGGCGGCCACGGCGCAGCGTGTCGTCGTCCATGCATGGCAGGTCGTCATGCACCAGCGAGTATGCGTGGATCAGTTCGACCGCCGCAGCGGCGCGGTCCAGCGAGGCTTCCACGGCCATGGCATGGCCGCTGATCGGGCAGGCCTGGCCGGCGGCGTACACCAACGCCGCGCGCACCCGCTTGCCGCCCCCGAGGACTGCGTAGCGCATCGCGTCATGCAGGCGCGTGGGCACGGCGTCGGCCGGCGGCAGCAATTCGTCCAGCGTCCGTTCGATGTGCTCGGCGCGTCCGGCCAGCCATTCCTGGAAAGCGAGATGGGAGTACTTCATCCGTTCGATTCGTCATCCAGCGCGCCCGGATCCAGCGGACGCAGAAGGTCGCCTTCCAGCACGCGGACTTGCTGTTCCGCCTGGGCCAGTCTTTCCTGGCAGATGCGCGTCAGCTCCACGCCGCGCCGATAGGCCGCGAGCGACTCTTCCAGCGGCAAGGAACCGTCCTCCATGGCCGCGACCAGGGATTCAAGTTGCGCCAGGGCTGTTTCGAAGTCCTGGGGCAAGGCGGACGCGGCCCGGCCTGGCGCGGCCTGTCCGGTCGTCGTGGAAGAAATGTCGTGCGGATCGGCTTGCGAGGGGGCCAAGCGTGTCTCCGAATAAAACTGCTGTGAATAATCCTGGAATTGTACGAGATCGGGAACCACGGGGTCGGGAGCCCTCCCCGCAGACCTGGCTGCCTGAACACCTCCCCATCCGGACGCCCGATAGCGAACGGGCCACGGCCGTGCGGGGTGGGTCCGCGGCATGACCATGCAGGGGCGTCACGCAATAAGTCATGAAACATGGAAGGGCAAGGTTCCATCCAAATGGCTCGCGGGCACGCTTGTAGCGGCTGGGGTACAATGGTCAATCAAATTTCGATCGGCCAGCCCGATTTTTCTTCGCGCCAGAACGGATTCGTGCCGTCCTGGCTTTTTTATCCGAGCGGAGGGAATCATGACCGACATTGGTCGGATGGCGCAATTCGTGCCAGCTCGAACCCAGCTACCCGTCAGCGCCTATTTTGACGAAGCCCGTTTGCAGCGCGAGAAGGAAATCATTTTCCAGCAATCCGCGTTGTACGTCGGCCATCGCAAAATGGTTCCCGAAGTTGGCGATTGGCGTACGCTGGTCCAGGAAAAAGGTGGACGTGCTCTTGTCCACACACCGCAGGGTATAGAACTTATCTCAAATGTCTGCCGCCACCGCCAGGCCTTGATGCTTGGTGGTGTGGCGGGCAATGTCACGGGCGCCGATACGGCGGGCAATCTGCGGGCGACGGGGGGCAACATCGTCTGCCCCCTGCATCGCTGGACCTATAGCGCCCAGGGCGAGCTGCTGGGCGCGCCTCAGTTCGACAGTACGCCCTGCGCCAAGCTGGACCGTTTTCGCCTGCGTGATTGCCACGGGCTGCTGTTCGAAGGCCCGCGCGATCCTCTGCAGGACATCGGCGGGCTGTTCGGGCGTCCCGAATTCGACTTCGGCGACTACGTGCTCGATCGCGTGCAGATCCACCAATGCAACTACAACTGGAAGACCTTCATCGAGGTCTACCTGGAGGACTACCACGTCGGGCCCTTCCACCCCGGCCTGGGGCGTTTCGTCACCTGCGACGACCTGGCCTGGGAATTCGGTTCCTGGCACAGCGTGCAGCGCGTCGGCGTGCACCAGGCGCTGGCCCATCCAGGGTCGGACGTCTACCGCGCCTGGCATGACCGCGTGCTGGACTTCCGGCAAGGCGCGACGCCCGATTTCGGCGCCGTCTGGGCGACCTACTTCCCGACCCACATGATCGAGGTCTATCCGCACGTGCTGGTGCTATCCACGCTGCACCCGCGCGGGCCGCAGGACACGCTGAACGTGGTGGAGTTCTACTACCCGGAGGAAATCGTCGCCTTCGAACGCGAATTCGTCGAGGCGCAACAGGCCGCCTATATGGAAACCGCGGTGGAAGACGACGAGATCGCCGAACGGATGGACGCCGGCCGCAAGGCCTTGATGGAGCGCGGCATTTCCGAGGCCGGCCCCTACCAATCCCCAATGGAAGACGGCATGCAACACTTCCATGAATGGTATCGGCGCATCATGGCGGAAACCGACCCGCATCCGTGATGCAGGCATCTCCATGGAAAACGCCGGGGCTCCCCGGCGTTTTTCTTTTCGGTCGGCCAGACGCAAAACGCTGCGCAATGGCGCCCCCGTATTGACATATCGGGGAATTCCGATATGATGGCGACATGGATTTGCTCGAAATATTCAAAGCCCTCTCGAACCGTACACGCCTTGCCATCTTGCAAGGGCTGAAAGATCCCGCGAAGAACTTTCCGCCGCAGGACGAGGGTGATGTCCATACGGTGGGAGTCTGCGTCAGCAGTATTCAGGAAGGCGTCGGCCTGTCGCAGTCCACGGTGTCTGATTACCTTGCCACGCTGCAGCGAGCGGGCCTGGTGGAAGTACGGCGCATCGGCCAATGGACGTACTACAAACGGAACGAGGCAGCCATCCGTGCGCTCGCCGAAGTCATAGGAAAATCGCTGTAATTGGATCGCGCCTTAAATGTCGATCCGGTCATTTTTCACCCTTTTTTTAACCCAACATATCGTCAATTCCCGATATCCCTTTTTTTAGAAACGAGGATAGCAATGAAAGCGATAGTGCTCACATCATTTGGCGGCCCGGAATCGTTCGAACTGCGCGACGTGCCCAAGCCGGCCCCGCAGGCGGGCCAGGTTCTGGTCCGCGTACACGCCAGTTCCATCAATCCATTGGATTACCAGGTGCGACGTGGCGACTATCCCGATCTGGTGCGGCTGCCCGCCATTACCGGGCACGACGTATCAGGCGTGGTCGAAGCAGTCGGGCCGGGCGTGAAGACCTTCTCCCCCGGAGACGAAGTCTGGTATACCCCGCAGATCTTCGATGGGCCTGGCAGTTACGCCGAATACCATGTCGCGGCCGCGAGCATCGTCGGGAAAAAGCCTGCTTCGCTGAGCCATCTGGAAGCGGCGAGCCTGACGCTGGTGGGCGGGACGGCGTGGGAAGCACTGATCGTACGCGCGGCGCTAAGAGTAGGCGAGACCATCCTCGTCCACGGCGGCGCCGGAGGCGTCGGCCATGTGGCGATCCAGCTCGCAAAAGCCGTGGGCGCAAGGGTGCTCACCACCGTGCGCCGGGCAAACTTCGAGTTCGCCCGAAGCCTGGGGGCCGACGTGATGATTGACTACGAAAACGAGGATTATGTCGACACCGTCATGCGCGAGACCGCGGGCCGGGGCGTCGACGTCATATTCGACACCATAGGCGGCAACACGTTGGCCCGCAGCCCCGACGCGCTGGCGCAACTGGGCCGCGTCGTCTCGATCGTGGACATCGCGCAGCCGCAAAACCTGATTCAGGCCTGGGCCAGGAACGCGAGCTACCACTTCGTCTTCACGAGACAAAACCGCGGCAAGCTCGATGAACTGAGTACGTTGGTAGAACGCGGCCAACTGCGGCCACACGTAGGCGCCGTCCATACGCTTGCCGATATTCCGCTCGCCCACGCCCGACTGGAGAGTCCGAACAATGGTTTGCGGGGGAAGATCGCGATTGCGATCGGCCCCGATCTCGCCCCATAAAGTCGCGGGTCAGCCCTTTTCCCGCGGCCGGGACGGGTCGCTGATCCACTCGCTCCAGGAGCCCGGATACAGACGCGACCCGGGCAATCCGGCGACTTCCATCGCGAACAGATTGGCCGACGCCGTGATCCCGGAGCCGCACTGGTGGACGATGGACCGCGGCGGGCGATCGCCGAGCACCGCCAGGAACTCGTGGCGCAGTTGCGCGGGCGACTTGAAGCGGCCATCGGCGTCCAGATTGTCGGTGTAAGGACGATTCAGGGCGCCCGGTATGCGTCCGGCCTCCGGGTCGATGGGCTCGACTTCGCCGCGATAGCGCGGCGCCGCGCGCGCATCCACCACGGTAAACGAAGGGTTGCGCAGATTGGCCAGCACGGCGTCGGCATCCACCGCGTCGACCAGCGCAGCGCGTGGCGCCGCACCGGCAGCCGGGGCCGGAGCTGGCGCCGCGCCGCTTGCCACCGGCAGGCCCGCCGCATTCCAGGCCTGCCAGCCGCCGTCCAGCACGGCGGCGCGGTCGTGGCCGATCCATCGCAGCAGCCACCACAGGTGCGCCGCATACTGTCCCCCGCTGGCGTCGTAGGCCACCACCAGGGTTTGCGGTCCCACGCCATGGGCGGCCATCAGCCCGGCCAGCGCGGCGGGGTCCGGCAAGGGATGGCGGCCGTTGCGCCCGGTATGTTCGCCGGCCAGGTCCTTTTCGTTGTCCAGGAAGCGCGCGCCGGCGATGTGCGACGCCTCGAACTGGCGCCGCCCCGCCGAGAAATCGCCCAGGTCATGCCGTACGTCGAAGACACGCACGTCGGCGTCGTCCAGGCGGCCCGCCAGTTCGGAAACGGACATCAGGTGGGTCGAGGTCATGCTTTTTTCTCCCGTATGGCCGCGGCCATGGTCCGCGACTCGCGCATCGTCCGCCATATCGACAACAGTCCGGCGGCGATGATCAAACCCATGCCTATCCAGGCGATGTCGTCCAGGTTCTCTTGCCAGAACGCCATGCCCAGAACGGCGGCGAAGATGATGGTGGTGTACTGCAGCGCCGCCGTCAACAAGGCGGACCCGAGCCCGAAGGCGCGCGTCACGGCCAGTTGCCCGAGCAGTCCCGACAGGCCGATGCCCGTCAAGGCGGTGTAGCCCCGCAGATCGGTGTCTCCCCAGCCCTCGGCACTGAGGCCGGCGACACTGGTGATGCACACTCCGCAGGAAAAGAACAGCACGGTGCGCCATTCGGGCTCGCCGATGCGGCCCAGTTCGCGGATCTGCATCATGGCCACGGCGGACGTGCCGCCCGCCGTCAGGCCGAGCAGCGCGGCCAACCATTGGTCGTGGCCGATGCTGGGACGCAGGACGGCGATCACGCCCAGGAAACCGAGCGCCACCGACAGTATGCGCACCATATCCCGCTGCGCCCCGCCCCAGCCGAGCATCCAGGCGGCGATGAACAGCGGCGAGGTATACGACAGGCTCGTGGCGGTGGCCAGCGGCAGGTGCGCCAGCGCGTAGAAACCCAGCCACATGGAGCTGACGCCGGCCAGATTGCGCCACAGGTGGGGCTTCCAGCGGGTGGGGAGGATGGAGTGGCGCCCTGCCCGGGCCCAGGCCAGCAGCAGGACGACCGACGGCAAGCCGCGAAACAGCACGACCTGCGACAGGGAGGCTTCGTGCTCGGTGGCCAGCTTCACGCAGGACCCCATGATGGCGAACATGAGAGACGCCAACAGCATCCAGAGAGCCTGCATGGAATGGAACCGGGACCGTCGGGTTGCAAGGAAGCGCTACTATACTCCGCCGTGGCCTCGGCGCCGGCCTGCCCCGCGGCGCCGCGATGCCGCACGGCCCTGGTCCGACCGCGGTATGCTCGCGCGCCGCGGAACCTGGACGCCCCGGGACCGTCCAAGCTACATCGCTCGCAAAGGGATCATAAAAAACCATGAAACGTATCGTTCTATTCGTGCTGACCAACCTGGCCGTCATGGTGGTGCTGTCGGCCACGCTTCGCATCCTGGGGGTCGACCGCTTCCTGACGTCGAATGGGCTGAACATCAATGCCCTGCTGGTGTTCTCGTTGGTCGTGGGCTTTACCGGCGCCATCATTTCGCTGCTGATGAGCAAGACCATGGCCAAGTGGAGCACGGGCGCGCACGTCATCGACCCGAACGCGCCGCGCAGCCAGAACGAAGCCTGGCTGCTGGAAACCGTGCACCAGTTGGCGGACCGCGCCGGCATCGGCCGGCCCGAAGTCGCGATCTACGAAGGCGCGCCCAACGCATTCGCCACGGGCGCGTTCAAGAACGACTCGCTGGTGGCCGTCAGCACGGGCCTGCTGGAAAGCATGACCGAAGAGGAAGTCACCGCCGTCCTGGGCCACGAAGTCGCCCACATCGCCAATGGCGACATGGTCACGCTGACCCTGATCCAGGGCGTGGTCAATACCTTCGTGGTGTTCCTGGCCCGCGTGGTCGGCTACTTCATCGACAAGGCGGTCTTCCGCAACGAGCGCGGCGTGGGGCCGGGCTATTTCGTGACCGTGATCGTCTGTGAAATCCTGTTCGGCATCCTGGCGTCCATCATCGTGGCGTGGTTCTCGCGCCAGCGCGAATACCGGGCGGACGCGGGTTCCGCGCACCTGCTCAGTTCACGCGACCCCATGATCCGTGCGCTGGCGCGCCTCGGCGGCCTGGAGGCGGGCGCGCTGCCCAAGACCTTCGAGGCGTCCGGCATCACTGGCGGCGGCGCCATCAGCGCGCTGTTCGCCACGCACCCGCCCATCCAGCAACGCATCGCGGCGCTGCAGCGCGTGCCGCTGTAATCCGGCGACGCCGCGGTCGCCCGCCGGCCAGGCCGGTGGCCGCGGCGGCGAGTTCATCGCGCATCATCGGCAGCGGCAGCACGCACATGCCGGCGCCACCGCCGGACGGCCTGCGCGCCGAATGAGAACGTTTTCATCGTCTGTGTCCCCATGACGTGGAACCATGCGATCATTGGGGCTGGCCCGTGCTGCCCAGCCGGTCATTCAACCGTTATCCCCTGCGCAGACGTATGTCCGGAATCCTTACCCTGCTCGACTTCGCTGGCTATGTGGCCCTGCTCCTGTGGGGTGTCCATATGGTCCAGACAGGCGTGCAGCGGGCTTTCGGCGCGGCCCTGGGCGCGGTGCTGGGCCGTGCGCTGGGCACGCGCCTGCGGGCGTTCGCGGCCGGACTGGGCATCACGGCCGCCCTGCAAAGCAGCACGGCCACGGGCCTGATGATCACCGGCTTCGCGGCCGGCGGCGTGGTGGGCCTGGTGCCGGCGCTGTCGGCCATGCTGGGCGCCAACGTGGGCACCACGCTGATCGTCCAGCTGCTGTCCTTCGACCTGACGGCGCTGGCGCCCATCCTGATCCTGTTCGGCGTGTGGATGTTCCGCCGCTACCCGCCCGGCCGCACGCGCGACCTGGGGCGCGTGTTCATCGGCCTCGGGCTGCTGCTGATCTCGCTGCATTCGCTGGTGGATCTGTTCGCGCCCTTCCAGAACGCGCCGCTGCTGCGCATCCTGCTTCAAGCCCTGGCCAGCCAGCCCGTGGCCGCCATGCTGGTGGCCGCCGTCCTGACCTGGGCGGCGCATTCCAGCGTCGCGGTGGTGGTGCTGCTCATGTCCATGGCTTCCCATCACCTGGTCAGCCCGGAAGCCGCCTACGCCATGGTGTTGGGTGCCAACCTGGGCACCGCCGTCAATCCGATGATCGAAGGCGTCACGGGCGATGATCCGGCGGCGCGCCGCCTGCCGCTGGGGAACATGCTGACCCGCGTGGCCGGCGTGGTGGTCGGCCTGATCCTGTTGCCCTGGGTCAGCAGCTGGATGAACGCCATGACGGATGACCCGGCGCGTGCCGTGGCCAATTTCCACACGCTGTTCAACGGGATCGTCGCGCTGGTCTTCCTGCCGCTGCTGGTGCCGTATGCCGCCTTGTTGACGCGCTGGCTGCCCAAGCGCATCGATCCGGACGACCCCGCCCGCCCGCAATACCTGGACGAGTCGGCGCACGATATCCCGGCGGTGGCGCTCGGCAGCGCGTCGCGCGAGGCCTTGCGCATGGCCGATATGCTGCAGACGCTGCTGGTGCTGGCGCGGGCGGGCTTCAAACGCGACAACCGGCACCGCCTGCCCCAGGCCAAGCAGCTGGACGCCGCCATGGACAAGCTGGAAACGGCGATCACGCTCTACCTGGCGACGCTGGATCGCGAAAGCATGACCAAGGAAGACCTCCAGCGCATGGAAGAAATCGTGGCCTTCGCAAGCAATGTCGGCCATGCCGCCGACATCGTCTACAGCGGCCTGTTGAACCATGCCACGCGCCTGCGCAAGCAGGGCTGGAAGCTGGCGCCGGACCAGAGCGAACAACTGGACGAATCGTTGGGGCAGCTGTTGAACAACGAACGGCGCACCGCGGCGCTGTTCGTCAACGCGGACCTGCGCCAGGCGCGCGCCCTGGCCGGCGAAAAGGAAAGCTTCCGCGCGCTGGAAGCCCAGGCGGCGGAAGCGCATCTGCAGAAGATCAAATCAGGCCAGGTCGAACAAGCCGAAATCGGCCAGATGTACCTGGATATCCTGCGCGACGTGAAAGGCGTGAATTCGTATCTGGTCGGCGCCGCCGCCTATCCCGTGCTGGCCAAGGAAGGCGAGCTGCTCCCCAGCCGCCTGCGCGAAGCGTCGAACTGAGTTCGACGCGCCGGCGGCCGGCACCGCGATTACTTCAGATATTGCGCGAACCAATCGCGCATTCTTTGCCAGCCATCCTGCGCATCCTGTTCGTTATAGCTGGGACGATAGTCGGCCAGGAACGCGTGCCCTGAATCGGGGTAGACCACGAACCTGGACGCCTTGGCGTTGTCATTGCCTTCGGCCAGCCGCTGCTTCATGGTTTCCACATCCTCCAGCGGAATGCTGGTGTCCTTGGCGCCGTACAGGCCCAGCACCGGGCCGTGCAGTTCCTTGGTGACGTCGACCGCATTGCGCTTGATCAACGGACCATGGCCCTGCGTGAGCTTGCCGTACCAGGCCACGCCGGCCTTCACCTTGGCACTGTAGGCCGTGTACATCCAGGTGATGCGGCCACCCCAGCAGAAGCCGGTGATGCCCACGCGTTCGGCGTCGCCCCCCTGCTGCGCGGCCCAGGCCACGCTGGCGTCCAGGTCGGCCATGACCTGCTCGTCCGGCACCTTGGAAACGATGTCCTGGATCAGCTTGGGGATATCGGTGTAGGTTGACGCGTCGCCCTGGCGCTCGTACAGGTTGACGGCGATGGCGAAATAGCCTTCCTTGGCCAGGCGCCGGCAGACGTCCTGGATGTGTTCATGTATGCCGAAGATTTCCTGCACGACGCAGATGATGGGCACATCGGTCTTGCCTTCCGGCACGGCGTAGTAGGCGGGGACCGTGCCGTCCTTGACGGGCAGGTCGATCAGGCCGTGCGTCAGGCCTTGCGGGCTGGTGTGGATCGCGGTGCTCTGCACGGCGCCCGCGGCGGGCGAAAAACTCATGGCGGTATCCTCTGGCTTTTGGGGTTGGGCACATGGTGCGTCACGGCGGGGCGCGCCGCCCAGGCGCCGTCCCGCCGATTATGCCGCGCATTGCCTTAATGCGTGCTGGAACGCGCCTGCCCGCCAGAACCTGCCCGCTGGACCCGGCGCCCGCGCCGGCCCAGGCCCGGGCCCAGATCCCGAACCGAACCCGGGCTAGTGCGCCTGTTCCCAGTTCTTGCCGACGCCCACTTCGGCCACCAGCGGCACGCGCAGCTGCGCCACGTTGCACATCAGGCCGGGCAGTTCGGCGCGCACCTGGTCGACTTCCTGGTCGGGGACTTCCAGCACCAGTTCGTCATGCACCTGCATGATCATGCGCGACAGCAGGCCTTCGCGCGCGATCCACTCCTGGACCGCCACCATGGCCTTCTTGATCAGGTCCGCCGCGGTGCCCTGCATGGGCGCATTGATGGCGGCGCGTTCGGCGGCCTGCCGGCGCGGTCCCGAGCCGCCGCGGATTTCCGGCAGCCACAGCCGCCGGCCGAAGACCGTTTCCACGTAGCCCTGCTCGCGCGCCAGCACGCGCGTCGATTCCATATACTGCGCCACGCCCGGATAGCGCGCGAAATAGCGATCGATATACGCCTGCGCGGCATCTCGGGTGATGCCCAGGTTGGACGCCAGGCCGAACACGCCCATGCCATAGATCAGGCCGAAATTGATGGCCTTGGCGGCACGCCGCTGCTCTCCCGCGACGGACTCCAACGGAACGCCGAACACCTCGGACGCCGTGGCGCGGTGGATGTCCTCGCCCGCGGCGAACGCCCGCTGAAGGTTCTCGTCGTCCGATACATGCGCCATGATGCGCAGCTCGATCTGCGAGTAGTCGGCCGACATCAACACGCCGCGTTCGGCGATGAAGGCTTCCCGCACGCGGCGGCCCGCCGGCGTGCGTACCGGGATGTTCTGCAGGTTCGGCTCGGAAGAGGCCAGCCGCCCGGTGATGACGGCGGCCTGCGCGTAATGGGTGTGCACCCGGCCGGTGGCGGGGTTGATCATGCGCGGCAGCTTGTCGGTATACGTGGACTTCAGCTTGGACAGGCCCCGGTATTCCAGCAGGACCTGGGGCAGCGGATAGTCCTGGGCCAGCTTGCTCAGGACTTCCTCGTCCGTGGACGGCGCGCCGCTGGCCGTCTTGCGGACCACGGGCAGCTGCATGCGGCCGAACAGGATCTCGCCCAGCTGCTTGGGAGAATTCAGGTTGAAGGGCTGGCCGGCAAGCTCGTAGGCGCGTTGCTCCAAGGTCAGCATTTCCTGCCCCAGCGCCGTGCTTTGCCGCATCAGCTCGTCGGCGTCGACGCGCACGCCCGTGCGCTCGATTTCGGTCAGGACTTCGGAAACCTGCAGTTCCAGCTTGTAGATGTGTTCCAGGCCGGCATCGGCGCTGACGCGCGGACGCAGCAGATGATGCATCTGGATCGTGAAGTCGGCGTCTTCGGCGGCATAGTGGCCGGCCCGCTCGACCGGGACTTCGTCGAAGCAGATCTGGCTGGCGCCCTTGCCGCACAATTGTTCGTAGGTGATGCCGCTGCGGCCCAGCCATCGCTGCGCCAGCTCCGCCAGGCTGACGCTTCGATGGGACTCCAGCACATACGCCTGCAGCATCGTGTCTTCGGCGATCCCCGCCAGCCGTATGCCTTCGTTGCGCAGCACGTGGGCGTCGTACTTGGCGTTGTGCAGCAACTTGGGCACGGCCGGGTCTTCCAGCCACGCGCGCAGCCGCGCCAGCACCTCGTCCTTGGGCAACTGGTCGCCGGCTTCGGGCCCGCGATGCGCGACCGGGATATAGCAGGCCACGCCAGGCTCGATCGAGAACGACATTCCCACCAGGCGCGCCTGCATTTCGTCCAGCGACGTGGTCTCCGTATCGAAGGCGGCCAGCGGCGCCCCGCGCAGCTTTTCCATCCATGCATCGAAGGCGGCCCAGTCGGTGATGATCTGGTAATCCACCTGTTCGGGCGCGGCGGGACGTTCGGGCGCGACGCGCGAATCGCCGGTCGGGACGCGTTCTGTTTCGCCGCTGACCTCGCGCAGCCAGGTCCGGAAACCATAGCGCTCGTAGAGCTCCAGCAGCGCTTCCTTGTCTTCTTCCTGCGCGATCAGCGCTTCCGGTCCGGACATGGTGCCGCTCAGATCGCAATCGCGCCGCACGGACAGCAGCTTGCGCGTCAGCGGGAAATTCGTCGCGGCCAGGCGCAGGTTGTTGCCCGCGACGCCCTTGATGGCATCCGCTGCTTCCAGCAGCTTGTCGACCGAACCGTATTCGGTCAGCCATTTGACGGCCGTCTTCGGTCCGACCTTGTCCACGCCCGGCACATTGTCCACCGCGTCGCCGATCAGCATCAGGTAATCGACGATGCGTTCGGGCGGCACGCCGAACTTCTTGACCACGCCGGCGGGATCCAGGGTCTCACCCGTCATGGTGTTGACCAGCGTGACGTGGTCATCCACCAATTGGGCCAGGTCCTTGTCGCCCGTCGACACGATCGTGTCGATACCGTGTTCGGTGGCGATGCGCGCCAGCGTGCCGATGACGTCGTCGGCTTCCACGCCTTCGATGGCGAAAACCGGCCATCCCAGCGCACGCACCACATTGTGTATGGGCTCTATCTGGACCGCGAGGTCCTCGGGCATGGGCGGACGGTGCGACTTGTAATCGGGATACAGGTCGTCACGGAAGGTCTTGCCACGGGCATCGAAAATGCAAGCCGCATATTGCGCGTCGTAATCCTGCTTCAGTTTACGAAGCATATTGACGACGCCGTACAACGCCCCCGTCGGCTCCCCCTGCGCGTTACGCAAGTCAGGCATGGCATGATAGGCGCGGTACAAATAGCTAGAACCGTCAACCAGCAACAGGGTTTTATTCATGGTCAAAAAGGAAGATGGCAGGGAGACTCCCGCCGGCAGACAAATACCGGTGATTATGTCAGAGATACTGACCGCGGCTGATGCGCTGCGGGATCTGGGTCCGGCCGTCAGCGTTTTCGGCAGCGCACGCATCAGCCGCGAATCGCCGTACTACAAACAGGCGGAAGCATTGGCGGCGGCCCTGAGCCGGGCCGGCTTCGCGGTGATCGCCGGCGGCGGGCCCGGCATCATGGAAGCGGCCAATAAAGGCGCATTCGAAACCGGCGGCACCAGCGTCGGCCTGAATATCGTCCTTCCGCACGAAGCGAACAATAATGCCTACCAGACCATCAGCCTGATGTTCGAGTATTTCTATGCGCGCAAGGCGACGTTCTTCATGCACAGCTTTGCCTATGTCGCCTTGCCCGGCGGCTTCGGCACGCTGGACGAGCTGTTCGAAGCGCTGACCCTGGTGCAGACCGGCAAGGTCCCGCCGGCCCCCATCGTGCTGATGGGCAAGGACTATTGGCACGGTATCGTGGACTGGCTGGCCAAGACCGTGTTGAGCAACGGCATGATAGGCGCCCACGACCTGGAGCTGTTCATCGTGGAGGATGACCCGCAGATCGTCGTGAGCCGCATCGTCGACTTCCACGCCCGTTACCTGTCTCCCGAGCAGTACGCCCCTTCCCTGCCTGCGTAGGCCCGCGCGCGGCGCACCGAAGGATGGCGTTCGCCACCGCGATTGGGTTATTTTGGTGCATAAATGCTGCAATATAGTGCGCTAATATGCGTCGAATTGGTGCGTTTTCCAGCCCGACGAGGCGAACCCACGGCGCCTGATATGGCACGGGTTTTGCATTCTGTTGCGCGAATGCCACTGGCGCCGGTGACCATGTCCGAGGCGCCAGCGCCCTGGAACCCGCCTTGCCATCCAAGATCCGCCCTGACATGGACGCCCTCAGCCCCCTCGTGGAGGCCCCGCATACGGGGGGCTGGCTGGCGACCCTGGGCCTGGGGCTCGCGCGCCGCCACGACCGCACCGTGCTCGCCCGGCGCCGGCACGTCGGCCCGCTGACCGTCCAGAAACCCCTTTATCCGGAGCCGGATGCCGGCATCTGCCACCTGACGCTGCTGCACCCGCCGGGCGGCCTGGCCAGCGGCGACACCCTGCGCCTGGACATCGAACTGGACGCCGATGCGCACGCGGTCATCACCACGCCCGGCGCGACCAAGTGGTACAAGGCCCACCCCACCCATCCGTCGCGGCAGGAATTGACCATCCGCGTCGCCGATGGCGCGCGCCTGGACTGGTTGCCGCTGGAGAACATCTACTTCGACCATAGCCAGGCGCACCAGCGCATGGACGTCAGCGTCGGGGCCGGAGCCAGCGTGCTGGGCTGGGACGCCGCCCTGCTGGGGCGGCAGGCGTCGGGCGAGACCTGGTCCGCCGGCCACGTGCGCAACGATTTCCGCCTGCTGGACGGGGCTGGCCGCCTGCTGTGGACGGA
Organism: Bordetella genomosp. 8; assembly: GCF_002119685.1. NCBI lineage: Bacteria > Pseudomonadati > Pseudomonadota > Betaproteobacteria > Burkholderiales > Alcaligenaceae > Bordetella > Bordetella genomosp. 8. The sequence goes on from NZ_CP021108.1 coordinate 4,033,455, forward strand.
ACGCCAGCGCCTTTCGGCGCGCGCATCCCTGCGCGCCGCGCCGCAGGGCCTGGCCGGCATGCCCGCCTATGGCACGCTGTGGGCCGTAGGCGCCGCTTGCGATGCCACCCTGGCGGAAGCGTTGGCGCCAGCCCTGCCCTTCGACAGCGGCCTGCGTGCCGGCGCCACCAGCCCCGTACCGGGCGTGCTGCTCGTACGCGCCGTGGCCACGCATATCGAACCGCTGCGCCATCTGTTCGCCGCCCTCTGGCTGCGCCTGCGGCCGCTGGTGCACGGTGTGCCCGGCCGCCCCCTGCGCCTCTGGGCCACCTGAAATATTCCCTGGACCCGCCATGAAGCTGACGCCCCGCGAAAAAGACAAGCTGCTGATATTCACCGCCGCGCTGCTGGCCGAAAGGCGCAAGGCGCGCGGCCTGAAGCTGAACTACCCCGAAGCCGTTGCCTATATCAGCGCCGCGCTGATGGAAGGCGCGCGCGATGGCCGCACCGTGGCCGAACTGATGGATTACGGCACCACCCTGCTGACCCGCGAAGACGTCATGGAAGGCGTGCCCGAAATGATCCCCGACGTGCAGATCGAGGCGACCTTTCCCGATGGCACCAAGCTCGTCACGGTACACAACCCCATAGTCTGAGCGTGCCGGCCTGCGCGCCGCCCAGCTCCCCATAGCCGATGGAGAACACAAAGAGATGAACCACCCGTCACGTATCGCGGCGATCGCCGCATGGCCCGCCCTGCTGCTGGCCGGAGCCGCCACCGCCCATCCGCTGCAGGAGCATATCGCCGAGGCGGCCGGCATGGCGTCCAGCGCCATGGCCGGCATGCTGCACCCCTTGAGCGGCGCCGACCACCTGTGCGCCATGATCGCGGTCGGCATGTGGAGCGCCATGACGGCGCGCCGTGTCTGGGTCGCGCCGCTGTCCTTCGCAGCGGTGCTGCTGCTGGGCGCGCTGTTCGGCCTGGCGCGCGTGCCCATGCCCGCGGTGGAACCGATGATCGCCGCGTCGCTGCTGGTCCTCGGCCTGCTGGTGGCGGCGCGCGCGCGCCTGCCTGAATGGGCCGGCGCCGCCATCGCGGCGCTGTTCGCATTCTTCCACGGGCATGCCCATGGCTACGAGCTACCCGAGACGGCCAGCGCGGCCGCTTATATCGCCGGCTTCATGGCCGCCACGGTAGGGCTGCATTGCGCCGGCATCGGCGCGGGGATGGCGCTGCGCCGCGCGCATGCGTGGCTGCCGCGCATCGCGGGCCTGGGCGTGGCGCTGTACGGCGTCGTGCTGCTGGCCGCCTGAGCCACGCTGATCCACGCTTGATCCAAGGAGCGCGAAGATGATTCCCGGCGAACTGCTGGTGGACGACGGCGAGATCGAACTCAATGCCGGCCGGCCCACCATTACCGTCACGGTAGCCAACACCGGCGACCGGCCCATCCAGGTCGGCTCGCACTTCCACTTCCACGAAGTCAACGACGCCCTGCAGTTCGACCGGGCGGCAGCGCGCGGCTTTCGCCTGAACATCACGGCCGGTACCGCGGTCCGCTTCGAGCCCGGGCAGACTCGCACGGTCGAACTGGTCGCGCTTGCGGGCGAACGCGCGGTGTACGGCTTCGCCGGCCGCGTCATGGGCAAGCTGTAAGGACGGGAGCATACGCATGAGCGTGAAAATCGGCCGCCGCGCCTACGCGGAGATGTTCGGCCCCACCACCGGCGATCGCCTGCGGCTGGCGGATACCGAACTGTTGATCGAGATCGAGCGCGACTACACCGTCTATGGCGAAGAGGTGAAGTTCGGCGGCGGCAAGGTGATCCGCGATGGCATGGGCCAGTCGCAACGCATCGGCGCCGATGTCGCCGACACCGTCATCACCAACGCCGTGATCCTGGACCATTGGGGCATCGTCAAGGCCGACATCGCCTTGAAGAACGGCCGCATCCAGGCCATCGGCAAGGCCGGCAATCCGGACATCCAGCCTGGCGTCACCATCGTCATCGGGCCGGGCACGGAAATCATCGCGGGCGAAGGCAAGATCGTCACGGCCGGCGGGATCGATGCGCACGTCCATTTCATCTGCCCGCAATTGATAGACGAGGCCTTGTCGTCGGGCCTGACCACCCTGCTGGGCGGGGGCACCGGACCGGCCACGGGCACCGCCGCGACCACCTGCACGCCGGGCGCCTGGCACATCGAGAACATGCTGGCCGCCGCCGACGGCTGGCCCATCAACATCGGGTTGCTGGGCAAGGGCAACGCCAGCCAGCCCGCGCCGCTCCTGGAGCAGATCGACGCCGGCGCCATCGGCCTGAAGCTGCATGAAGACTGGGGCACCACGCCGGCCGCCATCGATTGCTGCCTGGACGTGGCGGAACGCACCGACACCCAGGTTGCCATCCACACCGACACACTGAACGAAAGCGGCTTCGTGGAAAGCACCGTGGCGGCGTTCAAGCATCGCACCATCCACACGTACCACACGGAGGGCGCCGGCGGCGGCCATGCGCCCGATATCCTGAAGGTGGCGGGCCTGCCGAATGTGCTGCCCTCTTCCACCAATCCTACCCGGCCGTACACCGTCAATACCGTCGACGAGCATCTGGACATGCTGATGGTGTGCCATCACCTGGATGCCGCCATCGCCGAGGACGTCGCCTTCGCGGAGTCGCGCATCCGCCGCGAAACCATCGCCGCGGAAGACATCCTGCAGGACCTGGGCGCGATATCGATGATCTCCAGCGATTCGCAGGCCATGGGCCGCATCGGCGAAGTGATCATGCGCACGTGGCAGACGGCGCACAAGATGAAAGTGCAGCGCGGCGCCCTGCCCGGCGATGGTCGCGCCGACAACGCGCGCGCCAAGCGCTACATCGCGAAGTACACGATCAATCCCGCCATCACGCACGGCATGGCGCACGAGATCGGCTCCGTCGAGCCGGGCAAGTGGGCGGACCTGGTGGTGTGGGATCCGGCCTTCTTCGGCGTCAAGCCGGACATGGTGCTCAAGGGCGGCATCATCACGACCGCGCTGATGGGCGATCCCAACGCGTCCATCCCCACGCCGCAGCCGGTACACTACCGGGAGATGTTCGGCACGCGTGCCGGCGCGCTGGCGCGGGGTTCCCTGACCTTTGTATCGCAATCGGCCTACCAGGCCGGCATCGCCGCCAGGTATGGATTGTCCAAGCGCGTGGTGCCCGTCCATGGCATCCGGGGCGTACGCAAATCGCACATGGTGCACAACGACTGGCAGCCGCACATCGAAGTCGATCCCGAAACCTATCGCGTCCTTGCCGATGGGCAGGAGTTGATTTGCGAGCCCGCCCGGGTGCTGCCCATGGCGCAACGCTATTTCCTGTTCTGATCCTGGGGCGCGTCCTATGTGCAGATTCGCATGAGACGTATAGAAAAAGTCGTGGGCCGCGGACAGGCTGTCGCCAAGGCCTTGTTGCGGCGCGCGCCCACGCTGACGCTGCCCTTCGAGTCGCGCAGCCGCAGCCGGCTCGCCGCCACGCTGGACAACGGCGATGAAGTCGCGCTGTTCCTGCCGCGCGGCACCGTGCTTCGCGACGGCGACGCGCTGGTGGCCGAGGATGGCGGGCTGGTCCGCGTGGTCGCGGCGCCGCAGCCGGTGCTGCGCGCAACCTGCGTGGATCCGCACGTGCTGTTGCGGGCGGCCTACCACCTGGGCAACCGGCATACGCCGGTGGAAGTGGGACCGGATTATCTGCAGCTGGAACATGATCCCGTATTGAAGGACCTGCTGCTGCGCCTGGGGCTGAACGTGGTGGCCATCGAGGCGCCGTTCGAGCCGGAAGCCGGCGCGTATGGCGGCGGGCACAAGCACGGGCACGACGAGACCTTCGAGGAAGATTACGCGCTGGCGCAGCAGGCTTACCAGGACCGGCACGGGCATTCGCATGATCATGGCCACGAGCATGGCCACGAGCATGGGCACGGACATGATCACGGGCACGAACATGGCCACGATCATGAACACGGCCACAAGCATGCGCACGGTCACGATCACGGCCACGAGCACGGCCACAAGCATGTGCACGACCACGGCCACGACCACGATCATGACCACGATCACGGGCACAAGCATGCCCACGACCATGAACACAAGCACCGGCACAAGCACTGAACTCATCGCCCTGTTGCACCTGGCGTCGCCGGCCTTGCCCATCGGCGCCTTCAGCTACTCGCAGGGGCTGGAAGCGGCCATCGAAGCCGGCGTGATCGCCAACGCCGATGACGCGGGCCGCTGGATCGCCCACGGCCTGGACATCGTCGCCGAAGGCGAAACCGCCTTGCTCGGCCAGCAATTCCGCAACTGGGCCGCAAACGACATCCAGGCCGTCGCCGACCTGAACGCATGGCTGCTGGCCATGCGCGAATCCGCCGAACTGCGCCAGGAAACCGAGCAGATGGGCTGGTCGCTTGCCCGCCTGCTGGAAGAACTGGAATGGGGCGACGCGGCAAGCCGAGCCGCGCTGCGCGACATGCAGCCGCTGAGCCTGCCCACGGCCTACGCCTACGCGGCGCAGCGCGCGGGCGCGGCGCTGGAAGACTGCCTGACCGCGTGGCTGTTCGCCTGGGCGGAAAACCAGGTGGCCGCCGCGCTGAAGGCCGTGCCGCTCGGCCAGGTCGCCGGCCAGCGCATCCTGTTCGGCCTGCACGGCGCCATCCAGGCCGCCGCGCGGCGCGCCGCGGTCACAAACGAGGACGACGCCTCGACCTTCTCACCGCTGCTCGGCATCCTGTCGGCACGCCACGAAACCCAATACTCGCGCCTGTTCCGCTCGTAAGGACAGGCGGGCAACACGCTACGGAATAGCACACCAGGATCGCACCCCATGAACCAGCGCACCAAGAAGAATCCCCCCTTGCGGGTAGGCATAGGCGGCCCCGTCGGATCCGGCAAGACCACCTTGACCGAAATGCTGTGCAAGGCCATGCGCGACACGTATGACCTGGTCGTCATCACCAACGACATCTACACCAAGGAAGACCAGCGCCTGCTCACGGTCGCCGGCGCCCTGCCCGCCGAGCGCATCATGGGCGTCGAAACCGGCGGCTGCCCGCACACCGCCATCCGCGAGGACGCGTCCATCAACCTGGAAGCCGTTGATCGCATGCTGGGACGCTTCCCCGACGCCGACATCGTCTTCATCGAGTCGGGCGGCGATAACCTCGCAGCCACCTTCAGCCCTGAGCTATCGGACCTGACGATCTACGTCATCGACGTGGCCGGCGGCGAGAAAATCCCCCGCAAGGGCGGCCCCGGCATCACCAAGTCCGATCTGCTCGTCATCAACAAGACCGACCTCGCCCCGATGGTCGGCGCTTCGCTGACGATCATGGAAGAAGACACCCGCCGCATGCGCGGCGCCCGCCCTTACGTCATGAGCGACATGAAAGCCGGCGCCGGGCTGGGCGATATCGTCAAGTTCATCGAAAAGCAAGGCTTGCTGGCAGCCTGAACCGGCTTCGAACAGCCCAGGAACAGGCAAATCTGCTGACACCTATCTGAAAACCCTACTGACTTACAGGATGAGCTTTACCTGCTTGCCAGGGATGGGATCATGCGCACATGCGATTCGTCGCACTCTTCATAAGGAATTTTTGCCATGGATAACGCCTTCCTCGAGGCCCTGAAACGTCGCCGCACCCAGTACGCGCTGGGCCGCAACCTGCCGGTCTCGCATGAAGCGGTCACGACGCTGATCCAGGAAGCCATCAAGCACACGCCGTCGTCCTTCAACTCGCAGAGCTCGCGCGCGGTCATCCTGTTCGGCGCCCAGAGCGTCAAACTGTGGGATATCGCCAAGGATACCCTGCGCAAGATCGTACCGGCCGACGCCTTCGCCGCCACCGAAAAGAAACTCAACAGCTTCGCCGCCGGCGCGGGCACCGTCCTGTTCTTCGAAGATCAGGACGTCGTCAAGGGCCTCCAGGAAAAGTTTGCCCTGTACGCCGACAACTTCCCCGTATGGTCCGAGCAGGCGGGCGGCATGGCTCAATTGTCGGTCTGGTCGACCCTGGCAAACGCCGGCATCGGCGCCAGCCTGCAGCACTACAACCCGCTGATCGACGAAGCCGTGGCCAAGGAATGGAATATTCCCGCCAGCTGGAAGCTGCGCGCACAAATGCCCTTCGGTTCCAACGAAGCGCCCTTCAACGAAAAAGCCTTCATGGACGACGCACAGCGCTTCCGCGTGCATCATTGATATCGGAAAGAGCCCGGCATTCCGCCGGGCTCTTTCACGCGTGCGCTGTCTAGAACGTTTTCGAGCCACTCAGCTTGGCTTGATATTTCGCTCTCGGACAATCTTTGTCCAGAGCCGAATCTCCTGCGACACCAGAAATCCGAACGTATCCGGTGTATTCGGTTGAAGCGGCGCTACGTAGCCTTGTTCCGTGAACGCCTGCTGTAATGCAGGGTTCAATAGAACTGCGTTGATGGAATCGTTCAGGCGCTTTGCTACGTGCGGCGGCGTTCCCGCCGGCGCCATAAGGCCGAACCATGTATCCAGGTTCAGTCCTAATACCCCGGTCTCTTCCACTGTTGGAACATCAGGGATCGCCAATGAGCGTTGCCGCGACATAACGGCGACGGGACGGACAGCCTTGGCCTGTATTTGCGGCAGCGCGGCCGGCAATACCCCAAAAAGCAGATCCACGCGGCCACCGATAAGGTCGACGAAGCCCGGTGCGCTGCCGCGATAGGCTACATGCAGCATGCTGGTTCCGGTTTCGCGTTGGAATAGTTCACACAACAAATGACCAGTCGACCCCACGCCGGAAGATGCGCAGGTTACCGTCGATGGATATGTCTTCGCCAGCTCTACGATGTCCCTCACATGCTTGATGGGCGTGCGCTCCCCGGTGACGATAACGTTGGGCACAGTGGCGAGGAGCCCGATAGGGACCAGGTCCGTGCTTAGATCGAACTTAAGGTGCTCGTACATGGTTTTATGCACCGTATTCGAACGGGTACTTAGGTAAAGCGTGTAGCCATCCGGAGTCGCGCGCGCCACGTGTTCCGCCGCCACATTGCTCGCAGCACCAGGACGATTTTCAACGAGCACCCTCTGCCCGAGTTCATCTGTGAGGTATCTCGCCAATATGCGCGCCAATCCGTCCGTACCTCCGCCTGGCGTGAAGCCAATGACCAGGGTAACGGGACGCTCTGGATACGCACCCGGTGGTTCGGCGGCAAGCCCCGCCATTGGTAGTACACCGCCTACCAAAGAGAGAGCTGCCAATTCCCGTTTGCAAAAGTTCATGTCTGTCTCCATTTGCTCTCGTAGTCCTGCAATAGCTGAACGCGATCTTGCCGAAGGGGCTGGATCAGTGTCCTGTTAGGTACAGGCGTTCCTTTTGGAACGACATATGGCACAGACGTGTGTCCCTTACGCCGCCTATGGCGGGGGACGCGAAAAAAAAGCCTGCCGAGAGGCAGGCTTTGGGGAGCGAGGCGGCGCCGTTCAGGCAGCCGCGCGGGACATGCGCTTGCGCTCGTTTTCCGTCAGATAGCGCTTGCGCAGGCGGATCGACTTGGGGGTGACTTCCACCAGTTCGTCATCGTCGATGAACTCCACCGCGTATTCCAGCGACATCTGGATCGGCGGAACCAGGCGGACGGCTTCGTCGGTGCCCGACGCGCGGATATTGGTCAGCTGCTTGCCCTTGATGGGGTTGACGACCAGATCGTTGTCGCGGCTGTGGATGCCGATGATCATGCCTTCGTACAGCGCGTCGCCGGGGTTGACGAACATGCGGCCGCGGTCCTGCAGCTTCCACAGCGCGTAGGCCACGGCTTCGCCGTTGTCCTGGCTGATCAGCACGCCGTTGCGGCGTTCGCCGATGCTGCCTTCGCGGGCCGGCGCGTACTCGTCGAAGATGTGGCTCATCAGCCCCGTGCCGCGCGTCATCGTCAGGAACTCGTTCTGGAAGCCGATCAGGCCGCGCGCCGGAATGCGGTACTCCAGGCGGGTGCGGCCGCGTCCGTCGGGTTGCATGTCCAGCAGGTCGCCCTTGCGGCGGCCCAGTTCTTCCATGACGCCGCCCTGGTGCGCGTCTTCCACGTCCACGGTCAGCAGTTCGAAGGGCTCGTGGCGCACGCCGTCGATTTCCTTGAACACCACGCGCGGCCGCGAAACGGCCAGCTCGTAGCCTTCGCGGCGCATCGTTTCCAGCAGGATGGTCAGGTGCAGTTCGCCGCGGCCCGACACCTCGAATACGGTATCGTCGCCGGTATCGCGCACGCGCAGCGCGACGTTGGACTTCAGTTCGCGATCCAGGCGATCACGCAACTGGCGGCTGGTGACGAACTTGCCTTCCCGGCCGGCCAGCGGCGAGGTATTGACCATGAAGTTCATGGTCAGCGTGGGCTCGTCGATACGCAGCATGGGCAGCGCGTCTTCGGCGGGCGAGGACGCATCCATGACCGTGGCGCCGATACCGATGCCTTCGATGCCGTTGATCAGGACGATGTCGCCGGCTTCCGCCTCGCTGACCACTTCGCGCTCCAGGCCCTTGAATTTCAGAACCTGGTTGATGCGGCCCTTGCCGCTTTCGCCATCGGGGCCGAAACGGTACTGCACGTCCATGCCGCTGCGGATGCGGCCGCGGTTGACGCGGCCCACGCCGATCTTGCCGACGTAGCTGCTGTAGTCCAGCGAAATGATCTGCAGCTGCAAGGCGCCGTTGGGGTCATCGTTACGCTGCGGCACATGCTGCAGGATGGCTTCGAACAGCGGGCGCATATCGCCTTCGCGCACGTCGGCCGTCATGCCGGCATAGCCCGACAGGCCCGACGCGTAGATCACCGGGAAATCCAGCTGTTCCTCGGTCGCGCCCAGCTTGTCGAACAGTTCGAACGTCGCGTTGATGACGAAGTCCGGGCGCGCGCCCGGGCGGTCGATCTTGTTGACCACCACGATGGGCTTCAGTCCCAGGGCCAGGGCCTTGCGCGTGACGAAGATCGTCTGCGGCATCGGGCCTTCCACCGCATCGACCAGCAGCAGCACGCCGTCGACCATGGACAGCACGCGTTCGACCTCGCCGCCGAAGTCGGCGTGTCCCGGGGTATCCACGATATTGATGTGGGTGCCCTGGTATTCCACGGCGCAGTTCTTGGCCAGGATGGTGATGCCGCGTTCCTTTTCCAGGTCGTTCGAGTCCATGACGCGTTCGGTCAGGGCCTGGTTTTCGCGGAAGGTGCCCGATTGGCGCAGCAGCTGGTCGACCAGCGTGGTCTTGCCGTGGTCGACGTGGGCGATGATGGCGACGTTGCGCAAGGCGCGAGTCATAGAAGATCCTTTAAGGTGAGGCGGGCGCCAGGCCCGCCGGCAATTCATTCAGGGGCAGCAAGGCCCGCTTGGGGTCGGCCATGGCCTGCAGCGCATCCAGCGTGACCGCGCCATCCAGCGCGAACGGACCCACCTGGGTACGGCGCAGGGCCACCAGATGCGCATGGCAGCCCAGCGCCCGGCCGATGTCCTGGGCCAGGGTACGTATATAGGTGCCCTTGCTGCACAACACATCTATTTCCGCCGTCATGCCGTCGCAGCTCAGCAAGTCGACGCGATGCAAGGTCACCTGTCGGGCCTCGCGTTCCACTTCCACGCCGGCGCGCGCGTACTCGTACAAAGGCTTGCCGTCGCGTTTCAGGGCGGAATACATGGGCGGAATCTGCGTGATGGTGCCCAGGAAACGTGACAGCACATCGCGCAAGGCGGTCTCGTCCACCCCCGTGAAACCTTCCGGGGCCCGCGCCACGACGTTACCCGTCAGGTCGCCGGAGTCGGTTTCCTCTCCGAAGCGCAGCGTGGCCCGATAGCCCTTGTCCGCGCCCAGCATCACGCCGCACAGCTTGGTGCCCTTGCCCATGCAGCACACCAGCAGGCCCGTGGCGAACGGATCCAGCGTACCGGTATGGCCGGCCTTGGCGGCGTCCAGCGTGCGGCGCGCGCGCTGCAAGGCATGATTGCTCGACAAGCCTTCGGGCTTATCCAGCAGCAGGACACCGTCGAGCATCAGCCCGCGTCGTTTGGCCATCGTCTTATCCGAGAAAAACGCCGTGACGACAGCCCCTCAGGACTGGTCTTCCGGTTCGTCGGGCTCTGCCCGGTAGGAACCGGGCTGGTTAGCACGATCGATCAACTGCGACATTTCGATGCCGCGCGCGACCTGCTCGTCATGGAAGAACCGCAGCGTCGGCACGGTATGGATATGCAGCATGCGGTACAGCTGCGAATGCAGCCAGCCCGCCTTGTCATTGAGCAAGCCTTCGGCGACGGCCGGTTCGGCGCCCAGCACGGTGAAGTACACCTTGGCGTGCGCGTAATCGGGCGACAGCTCGACACCGGACAGCGTGATCAGCCCTGCCCGCGCGACGTCGAGTTCGCGCTGGATCAGTCCGGCCAGATCCTTCTGGATCTGGTCGGCCAGCCGCAGGTTGCGGCCGGGGATCGCTTTGGATTTATGACGGCTCATACTGAGCGCGCGATGCCTACAGCGTCCGCGCGATTTCCTTGATCTCGAAGACTTCCAGCTGGTCGCCCACCTGGATGTCGTTGTTGCCACGCAGCGTCAGGCCGCAATCGAAGCCGGCCTTGACTTCGCGCACGTCATCCTTGAAGCGGCGCAGCGAATCCAGGTGGCCGGTCCAGGTGACGACGTTGTTGCGCAACAGCCGTACCTGCGAATCGCGACGCACCACACCGTCGAGCACCATGCAGCCGGCGATGTTGCCGACGCGGGAAACCGTGTAGATCTCGCGGATTTCCACCAGGCCGATGATCTCTTCGCGCTTTTCCGGCGCCAGCATGCCCGACATGGCCGCCTTAACCTCATCCACGGCGTCGTAGATGATGTTGTAGTAGCGCAGGTCGATGCCGTTGCCTTCCGCCAGCTTCTTGGCGCTCTGGTCGGCGCGCACGTTGAAGCCGATGACGACCGCATTGGACGCGATGGCGAGGTTGACGTCGCTTTCCGAGATACCGCCGACCGCGGCGTGCACGACCTGCACGCGCACTTCTTCGGTGGACAGCTTCTGCAAGGCGTTGACCAGCGCTTCCTGCGAACCCTGCACGTCGGTCTTGACGATCAGCGCCAGGGTCTGCGTGCCTTCGCCCATGTTGTCGAACATGGATTCCAGCTTGGCGGCCTGCTGGCGAGCCAGCTTGACGTCGCGGAACTTGCCCTGGCGGAACAGGGCGATTTCGCGCGCCTTGCGTTCGTCGGTCAGCACCATGAGTTCGTCGCCGGCGGCCGGCACATCCGTCAGGCCCTGGATTTCGACAGGGATGGACGGACCCGCGGTCTGCACCTGCTTGGCGTTTTCGTCCAGCATGGCGCGCACGCGGCCGAAGCTGGCACCCGCCAGCACGACGTCGCCGCGCTTGAGCGTACCGCTCTGCACCAGGATGGTGGCCACCGGACCGCGGCCCTTGTCGAGGCGGGCTTCGATGACCAGGCCCTTGGCGTGGGCGTTGACGGGCGCCTTGAGCTCCAGGATTTCGGCCTGCAGCAGGACGTTTTCCAGCAGATCGTCGATGCCCGCGCCGGTCTTGGCCGACACGTTCACGAAAGGCACGTCGCCGCCGTATTCTTCCGGCACGACCTCTTCCGCGACCAGTTCCTGCTTGACGCGTTCCGGATTGGCGTCGGGCTTGTCGATCTTGTTCACCGCCACGACCAGCGGCACGCCGGCGGCCTTGGCATGGTGGATGGCTTCACGCGTCTGCGGCATCACGCCGTCGTCCGCGGCCACCACCAGGATGACGATGTCGGTGGCCTTGGCGCCGCGCGCACGCATGGCGGTAAAGGCCTCGTGACCCGGGGTGTCCAGGAAGGTGACCATGCCGCGATCGGTTTCGACGTGATAGGCGCCGATGTGCTGCGTGATCCCGCCGGCTTCCCCCGCGGCGACCTTGGCGCGGCGGATGTAATCCAGCAGCGAGGTCTTGCCGTGGTCGACGTGGCCCATGACGGTGACCACGGGCGCGCGCGGCAGCAGTTCAGCTTCCTCGCCTTCGGGCGCGGTCTCGTCCAGAAAGGCTTCCGGGTCGTCCAGCTTGGCGGCGATGGCCTTGTGGCCGAGCTCTTCGACCACGATCATGGCCGTTTCCTGGTCCAGCACCTGGTTGATGGTGACCATCTGGCCCAGCTTCATCAATTGCTTGATGACTTCCGCGGCCTTGACGGACATCTTGTGCGCCAGGTCGGCCACGGTGATGGTTTCGGGCACGTGGACTTCGCGCGCGATGAATTCCTGCGGCGTTTGTTCCACCGAGCCGCCGCGACGGTCGGATTGCTGGTTGCGGCCACCACGGCCGCCCGACTTGCCACCGGCCTTGCCACCCGCGCGCCAGCCATCACGGCTGGGCGCGCCAGCAGGCTTGTCGGCCGGCTTCTTGCGCGCGCTGTCGTCGGTCCAGGTGGACGAGACTTCGGCAGTCTTGATGGTCTTCTTGGTGCCGGTACCGGGCGCCGGCTTGGCGTCCTTCTTGGCGCCGACACCGGGCTTGGCCGCGGGCTTGTGCAGCGTGCCCGACAAGGCGGCAGCGGCCGCGGCGGGCTGTTCCGGCTCGGGCGCACGCAGCACCTTGCGCGGACGGTTCAGCATTTCGCGCAGCGCGGCGGCTTCGGCCTCGGCGGTACGGCGGGCTTCGTCGCGTTGTGCCGTGCTCATCGTCTGGGCGGGCGAGGCGGAGGGCGGCGGCCCACGGCGGGCGTCGCCAGGGCGCGGGCCCTTCGACACGGTGGGCTTCGGGGCGACGGGCATGCCCGGACGCTGGCGATCGTCCTGGCCGGCCGGCGACGGCGCGGCAGCGGGCGATGCCTTGGATGCAACGGGACTTTCGGTTTCGGGCTTTTCGGAAACCGCGGTGATATCTGACGTGTTCACGGACTCTTGCGGGACAGCTTCGACCGGCGGCTCGGCGGCGGGGCCGGCGGCGGCTGCCACGGGTGCCTCGTGTTCGGGTTCCGGCTGGATGGATACGGGCGCGGCCTGCGGTTCCTGCGCGGTCGCGGTTTGCTCGGCGACGTCCGGCTTGGCGGCGGAATCGTCCGCCGGCGCCGGCGTTGCCGCTTCGGCGACAGGCGCGGGCGCCTGGGGTTCGGTCGCGGCGGGCGCGCTGGCTTCGACGACCGGCTCGCTGGCTACGGGTTCCTGCGTCGCCACCGGCGTCTCGACGGTGGGCGCCGTCGGAGCGTCCGCCGTGGAAGCGGCCGCCGTGGAAACGGGCGCGGCATTGGCGGCCGGCGCGGCCGTTTCAGGCACGGGCGTGGCAGCGGGTGCGGTGGCCGAGGCGGGTTGCTCGGCCGCATCGCCCTGGCCGCGCGCGGCGGCGGCTTCGGCGGCGAGTTCGGCCGGATCGCGTTTCACGAACACACGCTTCTTGCGCACCTCGACCTGGATTGTGCGCGAACGCCCGGTGGCATCCGCCTGGCGGATTTCCGACGTCTGGCGACGCGTCAGCGTGATTTTCTTGCCCTCGGCGGCCCCGCCATGCGCGCGGCGCAGCGAGTCGAGCAGTTTCGCCTTGTCGCTGTCGGTGACGGCATCGTCCACCGATTTGAGGTCAACACCGGCCGAGCGCAGCTGGTCCAGCAGCACATTGGCAGGCATTTTCAGCTCGGTAGCGAACTGGGCGACGGTATTGCTCGACATTAGGCTTTCTTCCTGTGTACGGCGATATAACAATATGACTCGGCGCAATCCAAAAAAACAAGTTCGGGAAGGCCTCCTGGCTGGATCGCCAGGATGGGGCCTTCCCCCGGTACCACTACTTTTCCTCGTCGAACCAGTGCGCGCGTGCTCGCATGATGAGCTCGCTGGCCTGGCTTTCGTCGAGGCCCGAGATTTCGGCCAGCTCATCCGTGGAGAGCTCGGCCAGGTCGTCGCGGGTATGCACCTTACGCTCCGCCAGGCTCGCGGCCAGTTCGGGCGTCATGCCTTCAAGTTCGAGCAGGTCCTGGGCGGTTTCAATACGCTCTTCCTGGGCGATGGCTTCGGTCAGGAGGGCATTGCGCGCGCGGGTGCGCAACTCGTTGATGGTGTCTTCGTCGAACGCTTCGATTTCCAGCAGTTCCTGCATGGGCACGTAGGCGATTTCTTCGAGACCCGTAAAGCCTTCATCGATCAGGATGTCGGCCACTTCTTCGTCCACGTCCAGCTTGCTCATGAAAGTGCCACGCAAGGCGGAACGTTCGACTTCCTGCCGGTTCTGGCTTTCTTCCGGCGTCATGATGTTGATCTGCCAGCCTGTCAGCTCGGAAGCCAGGCGTACGTTCTGGCCCTTCGCGCCGATGGCCTTCGGCAGGTTTTCCTCGTCGACCACCACGTCCATGGCGTGCTTGTCTTCGTCCACCACAATGGACTCGACATTCGCCGGCGCCAGCGCGCCGATGACGAACTGCGCGGGATCCTCGGACCACAACACGATGTCCACCTGTTCGCCGCCGAGCTCATTGCGCACGGCGGTCACGCGCGAACCGCGCATGCCGACGCAGGTGCCGATCGGATCGATGCGCTTGTCGTAGGCGACGACGGCGATCTTGGCGCGCACACCGGGATCGCGCGCGGCGGCCTTGATCTCCAGCAGGCCCTGTTCGATTTCCGGCACTTCGTTTTCGAAGAGCTGGCGGATGAATTCCGGCGACGTGCGCGACAGGATCACCTGCTGGCCACGCGCCGCATGGTCGATGCGCAGCACGTAAGCCCGCACGCGATCACCCACGCGCATGTTTTCCTTCGGGATCATTTCCGAGCGCGGCAGGCGGGCTTCGATCTTGCCCGTTTCGATGATGGCGTCGCCCTTGTCCATGCGCTTGACGGTGCCGGACACGATGGTTTCGCCACGTTCCAGGAAGTCGTTCAGCACCTGTTCGCGTTCGGCATCGCGGATTTTCTGCAGGATCGCCTGCTTGGCCGCCTGCGCGCCGATACGACCGAACTCGATGGGTTCCAGTGGTTCTTCGATGTACTCGCCGACCTGGATATTGGGCACGGCTTCCCGCGCGTCGGAATACATTTCCTGCTTGTCGGGTTCCTGCAGCCCCGCTTCATCGGGCACGACGAGCCAGCGACGGAAACCTTCATGGCTGCCGCTGTCACGATCGATGGAAACACGGATGTCCGCGTCTTCCTTGAAGCGCTTTTTCATGGCCGAAGCCAGCGCGCTTTCCAGCGCTCCGAACACCACTTCGCGCGACACGTTCTTTTCGCGCGCCAGAGCGTCGACCAACAGAAGAATTTCGCGACTCATCGCTTTTTGCCTTTGAAATCCAGGACCGGATCCAGCTTGGCGCGCTCGACTTCGTCGAACGTAAAGTTCACCACCTGGATATCGTCCTTCTTTGCCTCAAATTCCACGCCGAAAACCGCCTTGCCCTGATCCTGCTCCGGCGCTTGCGCGGACGCGACCAGGGTGCCGGTAAAGACCTTGCGGTTTTCCACGGCCTGCCGCAGCTTGACTTCCACGCGCTGCCCCGCGAAGCGATTGAAATCGGCTTCGCTGCGCAATGGGCGATCCACGCCGGGCGAACCGACCTCCAATCGCTTGTAATCGATGTTTTCGACTTCGTAGACCCGCGACAACTGACGCGAAACCTGTTCGCAATCTTCGATGCGCACGCCTTCCGGGCGGTCGATCGTGACGCGCAGCAGGCCGAGCGCGGCCCGCTCGACGTCGACGAGTTCGACGTCCATGCCGGATAGCGCTTCCTGGGTCAATGCGAATAAATCAGCCATATACTCGAAAAAAATGGGCTGCAAGCCCAGCCCATTCTTGTTAATACTCTCGCGAAGATTTTCGCAAACACGTTCGCAAACGCGTTCACGAACACTCTCGCCGATGCTGTGATCACTTCTTTATTGCTTTTATCGCGCGGCGCGGTCGCCCCACGAAACCAGCAATCTTACCACAAATTGGGCAAAATTGCCTGATGCGTCCAGGGTTTACGTATTCGGGGCCGGACTGCTACCTACCTTGATCCGCGACCGCCCCTTCCACCGATGACGCCCAGGCGCGACTCGTGGGCCGCCGCGCCACGCGGCTGCCAGTCGTCGCCGCGGCCGCCGCCGCCGCCGCCGCCGCTACCGCTACCGCCGCCACCGCCGGGACGCGGCCCCTTGGCGTTGCCATTGCCCCGCTTCTTGCCGGGAGCGGCATTCTTTCCGGGTGCGGCATTCTTGCCCGGGCGGCCGCGCTGCGGCCCCTTGCCTGGCGCGCCAGGATGGCCCTGCCCGGCCTGCCCTTGTCCTGCGTGGTTGCCAGGATTCGCTCCCGCGGCATTCGCCGCCGCGCCGTTGCCGCCGCCTGGCTTGCCCTTGCGCCCGGACTTCCCGCGCGCCTGATGTTGCCCGCCGGGAGCATGGCCCGCGGCCTGCCCCGGCCCCTGGCCCTGCCCTTGTCCCGGACGCTTGCCCGGCCCGCGCCGTTGCTTGCCGCCGCGTGGCGCGCCATCATTGCCCATGGGATGTCCATTGGCATAGCCGCCGGTCACCAGCAGTCCGGTGCCGAAGGGATCGGATGGGTAGGACATGCCGCCCAGCGGATTCTTGGCCGCGCGGCCTCCGCCCTGAAGCTTGCCGCGGCGGCCGATGCGGGCGCCGTTCATGCCATTGTTCTGCAAGGTGCCGAAGCCGGGCGGCAACGCGCTGTCGTGCGATTGCGGCTGCTTGGGGCGCCGGCCGCTTTCGTCGTCGTCGCGCAGGAGGCCGAGCTGCACCATGAGCGCGGTGACCAGATTGGGATCGAGTTCTTCCCAGCGGCCGCGCCGCAGGTTGCGCGGCAGGACGACATCGCCGAAACGCGTCCGGATGAGCCGGCTGACCGTCACGCCTATCGCCTCGAACATGCGGCGCACTTCACGGTTGCGGCCTTCGTTCAGCGTGACGCGATACCAGCGGTTGCTGCCCTCGCCGCCCAGGTAGTCCAGCGATCCGAATGCGGCCTTGCCGTCATCCAGGTCTATGCCTTCGACCAGGGACGCGCGCTGCGCGGCGTCCATTTCACCCAGGACACGGACGGCGTATTCGCGTTCCGCGCCATAACGGGGGTGCATGATGCGATTCGCCATATCGCCCGACGTGGTGAAAATCAGCAGGCCTTCCGTATTCAGGTCCAGGCGACCCACCGACAGCCATTTGCCGGTGCGCAGCTTGGGCAGGCGCGCAAACACGCTGGCGCGTCCGCCCGGATCGTCATGGCTGACGATTTCGCCAGCGGGCTTGTGATACAGGATCACGCGCGGCGGCTTGCGGGTATTGACGCGCGTGATCAGCTTGCCGTTGACGCGCACCTGGTCGCCGGCGGCGACGCGCTGCCCGATATGGGCAGGCTCGCCGTTCACGGACACGCGTCCGGCGACGATCAGCTCTTCCATTTCGCGCCGCGAGCCCACGCCGGCGTCGGCCAGCACCTTGTGCAGCTTGGGCATCACGGCTTCGCTGTTCAGGTACTTGTTCAGGCGCTGCTCCATGCGGGCAGTCTTTTCGAGGTAGGCCAGGGCCTGTTCGGCTTCCCGTTCGTTACCCGGAGACACGGCTTCGGTATCTGCGGCGGAGCCATGGGGCTGCGTTGACGCGCCGGCCTCCGCCGTTGATTCCGCGCCCGACACGGCGTCGCCACGACGGCGACGGAAAGGCGTGCGCAGCTTGCGACCCTTGCCGCGGTTGCCCGGCACGGATGCGTCGCCATCCGGCGCGACGCTCATATTGGCCGATGCGGCGTCGGGCTGGCCTGATTGCGGCGCGGCATCATCATTGAAAGAAGCCGGCGCGTTGAAAGCAGCAGCCGACCCGCTTTCGGACCTGTAGGGCGCCAGGGCATCGTCGCGGGAGGTGGGCGGCGTGCCCGAAGGGGCGGCCGCGGCGCCGGCCGTGGAGGCCTGGAAGCCATCCCCGGCTTCGGCGGCTTCCGCTGTCTTGCGCCTGCGGGGCCGCTTGGGCGGCTCGGCTACCAACTGCTGCGCGGTCGCGGACGGCGCGGCGGTTTCGGCCGGAACGTCCAACGGCAGCGCGGCCTGGTCGGCGCCTGTCGAAGCACGCGGTTTGCGGGCCCGGACGCGGGGCGATCGCGTGGCAGCGGCATCGCCGGCGGCCTGCTCGGCCGCTGCGCCATGCGAGGCACCCTCGGCCGACGCTTGGGGCGCATCGCTGGGGATACCGGCGGCCGCATCGTCGGCCTTTGCGGCGCGCGGGGTCCGCGTGGAGACGCGGGTTGCCGTCTTGCGCGGGGTTTTCCGCGCGGGTGCCGTGGATTGCGCCTCACCCGCGGCTTCCAGCGGGGCGCCGGCCGGCTCCGCGCTGCCTGCCGCGTCGGCGACCGGCGTGGCCTCGTGAGGGGTGGCGGCGGGATCGGTCTTGGCGCGCGCCGGGCGGCGAGCGCGGGGACGCGGCGCCGGCGTGGCGTCCGCGGTGGCCGCGCCAGCGCCGGCATCCTGCGTGGGTGCGCCGGGCGTCGTAGCGCCGGGCGTCGTAACGCCGGGCGTGACTGCCCCGCCTTTATCACGCTGATCCATGACATCGTCCTGCACGTTCTTATTGATACTCACTGGGACTACTCCAGAATTCACTCTTTACGCGGCGCGCCGGGCGCGTCGTCATTGTCTTTGTCGGTCTGCCCAGGAGGGATCTCGGGCATCTGGCCGGGCACGGGCGGTTCGATTTCGGGCTTCGGATCGGTGGGTTCGATCTCGGGGCTTCCACCGGGCGGCTCGATTTCGGGGTGCTGGCCGGGCGGCGTGATTTCCGGGCGATGGCTGCCAGGCTCGATGGTGTCGTGGTCGGGGACGGGAATTTCGGGCTCCTCCGGCGTGGGGCCGGTGGCGGCCTGCACATCGGCCGCGGCGGTTTGCAGGCCTTCCGTATCAGCGTCGGCTTGAACAGGATCGGCTTGAGTTTCGGTTTCCGCGTCCGCTTGGGCAGCGTCCGCTTCGGTTTCGGTTTCGGTTTCGGCGTCGGCTTGGACGCCGTCCGCTTGGGTTTCGGCTGCAGCGTCGGCCTGGACAGCGTCCGCTTGGGTTTCAGGTTCGGCGTCGGCTTGCGCAGTGTCCGCTTGCGCTTTGGCCTGAGGGGCGGCCTGGTCATCCGCCTCGCCGTCGGCGGACTGTTGAACATCGGCCGCGACGGCGATGCCGCCGGTCAGGTCCAGCCCTTCCAGCGCGGCCATGGCGCCGCCCGGCTCCAGCGGCGGCAGCTCATCCAGCGCGCGCAGCCCGAGATCGTCGAGGAACTGGCGCGTCGTGCCGAACAGCGCCGGACGCCCCGGGGCGTCGCGGTGGCCGATGACTTCGATCCAGCCGCGGTCTTCCAGGGCCTTCACGATTTGCGACGACACCGTCACGCCGCGGATATCTTCGATATCGCCCCGCGTCACCGGCTGCCGCCATGCCACGATGGCCAGGGTTTCCAGTACGGCACGAGAATATTTGGGAGGCTTCTCAGGGCTGAGGCGTTCGAGATAGCGTTGCATGGCGGGACGGCTCTGGAAACGCCAGCCGCCGGCCAGCGATATCAATTCCAGTCCACGATCTCTCCACGCGGCTTGCAGGCTTTCCAGCAGGCTATCCAGACGGTCGTTATCGATGCCGTCATCGTCGGTAAACAGTCTGCGCAACTCGCCACGCGGCATGGGTTGCGGCGCGCACAACAGCGCCGTTTCTATCACCAGGGTTGCCTCGCTATCGTTCATCGATATGTCAATTCATCGTGGTTGGAAAGGCCTTCGACTTGCCAAGGCTGAAAAACTGAAGTAATATTTCTTTCTCCAGACGCGGGGTGGAGCAGTCTGGCAGCTCGTCGGGCTCATAACCCGAAGGTCGTAGGTTCAAATCCTGCCCCCGCAACCAAACAGTACGCAGACAAGGCTTGGCAAATCCGCCAAGCCTTTTTTGCTTTGCGGACCGAGTAAGCATTTCGGCATGCACAGCGGTTTCAGCACGCACGGCGCCGCCGGAATGGGCTTGACCATGGACGTGTCCATGACCACGGGCATATGCATGGGAAGAGTCGCGCGCGCTACTCTGCCATGTGGCACGAGCCTGCGCGACACCGATACACGTCTGTGCGTAAGCAGCCGCTGACCGCGGCTTGAACCTGAAAAACGCTAGCAAGAAAACCTCGGCCAAGAAGGCTGGTTTGCGATACCAAGCGGTGCCGAGGAATGCAAACGCAACCCCGAACCGGAAATGCCGAAAGGAACGAATTGGCAACGGAGACGGACGGACAGTATCCGCGTAGCCCTTGCGGGGATACCTGGTGCGGCATCTAAGAAGTGAACTGAGCCGTCCGGCATTACCCCGATTGTCGGAGCGTCTTTTTATTGCCGTTTTAACCCTGCGTGTCGACGGAGTGGCGAAAGCGGGGCGTGATACATGCGAAACACGCGAAACACCGCAACAGTCTACCGGGGCATGCCCATCTTTGGCCGTCTGTGATCAAGCCAACCGCCTGCAGGAACCCACAAATTATACCCGCATTAACGATTTCATAGGAGAAAAATCCCCGGGACCAGATGCTGTTGGATGCGCGCATCGAGCGCGGCGCCAGCGAGCCCCCGGGCGATGAAAACCAGGCGCGCGTCCTCCCTGCCCTCGGGCCATCCGGACAGGGGCACGATGGGATAGAGCTGGTCATGCACGCCATGCACCGCGCTAGGAGCGACATCGCCATCGAAGCGGACCAGCCCCTTCATGCGCAGCAGCGATTGGCCGAGTTCTGCTTGCAGGGCCGAGATCCCGCGCACGAACGCCGCGCGCGGCACCGATGGCCGCAGCGCCAGCGTCGCCACCGCGACATTGTGGGGCGTCCGCGCGGACATGGCGCCACCGCGCCGCTGGCCGCCGAAACCATGCCCCGCCAGCCACGACGCGCCCCCTGCCCCGCCAGCGGCTGGCGGACGCACGCGGTACGGGCGCTCCGCCAGCAATCCGTCAGGCAAGGCGCCGCCGGCGTCCAGCACGTGCACCCGGGCTGTCGGATTGACCTGCGACACGGCCAGGCGGGCCGCCTCCAGTTCGGCAGCGGACGCCAGGTCGGCCTTGCTGATGGTCACCTCGTCCGCCAGCGCAAGCTGTTGCGCGGCCTCGGCTTCATCGTCGATCTGCGCGGCGACCCGCTGCGCGTCCGCCACGGCGATGGTGCCGTTGTAGACGTACCGTTCAGCCAGGAATGGCTCGTGACGCAGCGTGAACAGGATGGGCGCGGGGCTGGCCAGGCCGCTGGTTTCGATCAGCACGTGCGGGAAAGGCCGGATGGCGCGACGCAGCGCCAGCAGGAACAGGTCGCGCAAGGTATCGACCAGGCCGCCGCGAACCACGCAGCAGATGCAGCCACCCGCCACGACCCGGACGTTGTCGCTCACATGGCGTACCAGGTGATGGTCCACGCCTATGCTGCCGAATTCATTGATGATCACGGCCGCCTGTGCGTACCGCGGGTCGCGCAGCATGCGGTTCAGCAGCGTAGTCTTGCCACTACCCAGGAACCCGGTCAAGACGGTGACGCCTATACGGGCGTCGGGCGTGCCCGCAGATGTCAAGGACAGACCGCGACCGCGTTCACTTCGATCAGCGCGCCGTAGTGCAGCGCCGTAGTGGGGACCACCGTACGCGCCGGCCGAGCGTCGCCCATCACCGACTCGTACACGGCATTGACCTCGCCCCAGAGCGAGACATCGGGAATGAAGACCTGCACGCTGACCAGATTGGACAGCGACGTGCCGGCCGCCTCCAGGATCGCGCGCACGTTTTCCAGGCACTGCCTGGCCTGGGCCGCGATGCCATCCGGCAGGATGCGTTCGCCGCCAGGCGCGTAGGGCAACTGGCCGGAGACGAAGACAAAGCCATTGGCCTTGATGGCTTGCGAGTAATGCCCGGCGGGCAGCGGCGCGTCGATGGTCTGGATGCGTTCGATCATGGTGGGTGACGGGTAGGGAAAGGGGCGTACCGCAGTGGATGTACCGCAGGGTGTATGGCCATCATACCGGGTTCACCCGTATGGATGGCCGCAACCGCGCGGCACCATCGCGGATCGCGATGGTGGTTTTCCCAAAAACCACGCCACGGCCCCGACGCAGCATGCATCATTACTCGCCGCGATGCCTGGCGTCGACGAGCAAATAAAAAACAGAAAGGAGACATACATGAAGAGCCTGTTGGCAGTGGCGCTGTGCGCCGCGATCGCCTGCGGCACGGCCGCCGCCCAGACGAAGACGCCCCCGGAAAAGAAGGAAATCAAGATAGGCGCGGCATCCACGGGCATTACCTACCTGCCCGCCATCATCGCCAGGCAGCTCGGTTACTTCCGCGATGAAGGACTGGATGTGACCATCGCGGCGTTCTCCGGCGGCTCCAAGGCGCTGGAAGCCATGCTGGGCGGCAGCACGGACATGACGGCGGGCGCCTACTCCAACACGCTGACGATGGCGGCCAAGGGCCAGAAACTGGTGACCATCGCGGCGCAGGTGGTCTGCCCCGGCTGGGTCTTCGGCGCATCGAAGAAGAACGTCGACAAAGTGAAGACGCCCGCCGACCTGAAAGGCATGCGGGTAGGCGTTAGCGCGCCCGGCTCCAGCACGCACATGGTCGTCAACTACATCCTGCACAAGGCCGGCCTGAAGCCCGACGACGTGTCCATCATAGGTGTGGGCCAGGCCGCCGGCGCGGTCGCGGCGGTGCGCGCGGGCCAGATCGACGCGCTGATCGTCAACGACCCCGTCGCCACGGTGCTGGTCGATGGCGGCGATCTCAAGCCTCTGGCGGAGATGCGCAGCGCCGACGGCAACAAGCAGGTCTTCGGCGCCGACTATCCGGAATCCAGCATCTACGCCACCAGATCCTTCGTCGACAAGAACCCGCGCACCGTGCAGGCGGTCGCCAACGCCATCGTGCGCGCCGAGCACTGGATGGCCAAGGCCACGCCGCAGCAGCTGGTGGAGACGGTGCCGGCCGAGTATGTCGTCGGCGACAAGGACCTGTATGCCAGGTCGTTCCAGAACAGCCGCCGCTGCCTGTCGACGGATGGCGTCATCACGGATGAAGGCGCGCGCACCGTGCGCGACGTACTGGCGGCCTTCGATCCGTCCATCGGCGCCGCGCATATCGACCTGGCGGCCACCTACGACAACCGCTACGTGAAGAAGGCCGGGGAAACACAGCAATGAGAGGAGCCATGCTGCGCAGTATCGACACATCCATGCATGCGACGTCCCGACAAGCGGCTCCCGTGCGCCAGGCGCTGCATTTCGATGGCGTGACCTGCACCTTCGCCAGCAACGAAGGCCGCGGCCAGACCTACACCGCGGTACGCGACGTCAACCTGGCAATACGCGACGGCGAGTTCGTTTCCGTGGTCGGTCCCACCGGCTGCGGCAAATCCACGTTGTTGAATGTCGCCGCCGGACTGATGCGGCCTTCGTCGGGCACCCTGAGCATCTTCGGCGAGCCCTTGGCGCAGGGGCTGAACAAGGACGCATCCTACCTGTTCCAGGTGGATGCCCTGATGCCCTGGAAAACCGCGGAAGACAACATCGCCGCGGGCCTGGTCTTTCACGGCACGCCGAAGGCGCAGGCGCTCCAGTCCGCGCGCGAATGGCTGGAGCGCGTCGGGCTCGCGGGCCACGGCAGGAAGTATCCCCACCAGATGTCCGGTGGCATGCGCAAGCGCGCCGGCCTGGCGCAGGCCTTGATACTGAACCCGCGCATCCTGCTGATGGACGAGCCCTTCAGCGCCCTGGATATCCAGACCCGCCACCTGATGGAGGACGAGCTGCTGCGCCTGTGGTCGGCCGACCGCAAGTCCGTGGTGTTCGTCACGCATGACCTGGAAGAAGCGATTTCGCTGTCCGACCGGGTCGTCGTGCTGTCGGCCGGCCCCGGCACACGCCCCATCGCGGAATTCGAGATCGACCTGGAGCGTCCGCGCGAAGTCGCCGAGATCCGCATGACGCAGCGCTTCCTGCAGCTGCATACCGAGATATGGGAAGTACTCAGAGGGGAGGTCCTGAAAAGCTATGCCAGCGCTCGCTCTTGATCCGAACAACCGTGTCCTGGTGCTCGCCACCCGGCTGTTGCTGCTGGCGGGCGCGGTCTTCCTGTGGTGGTTGGGGACCAGCCAGCAATGGCTGTCGCCCTTCTTCTTCGGCGATCCGCTGGGCGTGGCGCAGCGCATCGTGACCTGGTTCGCCAGCGGCTCGATCTTCATCCATCTGTACACCACGCTGATCGAAACGCTGCTGGCCTTCGCCATCGGGACGATACTCGGCCTGGGATGCGGATTGTGGCTGGCGCTGAACCCCTTCCTGGCGGTGGTGACCGACCCGTTCATCAAGGCCTTCAATTCCATGCCGCGGCTGATCTTCGCGCCCATTTTCGCCCTGTGGTTCGGCCTGGGCATCTGGTCCAAGATCGCGCTGGGCGTCACGCTGGTGTTCTTCGTCGTGTTCTTCAATGTGTTCCAGGGCGTGCGCGAAGTCAGCCCGGCGGTGTTGTCGAACACCCGCATGCTGGGCGCCAGCTCGCGGCAACTGATGCGGCACGTCTATATGCCGTCGGCGATGAGCTGGGTGTTCTCCAGCCTGCACAACGCCGTGGGCATCGCGTTTGTCGGCAGCGTCGTCGGCGAATACCTGGGATCGGAAAAAGGCGTCGGCTACCTGATCCTGCTGGCCGAAGGCGTCTTCGACATCAACTCCGTGATCGCCGGCATCCTGCTGTTGACCGTGTTCGCGCTGGTGCTGGACACCACGGTCTCGCTGTTCGAAGACCACTTCATGCGCTGGCGCCCCGTCGCTGGCCAGACCGTGGCCGCCAGCGCCTGACAGCCGCGCCGGGGCCACCTGCCCTCGCATTGGACATCCGTGGCGTAGCCCGCCGGGAACTATGTAAAACACAACAAAGGAAACGTATCTTGCAAACGAACTCGATCGCTTTGACCGGCCGCGTGGCCGTGGTGACCGGCGGCGCACAGGGCATAGGACTGACGGTGGTGCGTCGCTTCCTTGAGTCGGGCGCGCGCGTCGCCATCTGGGACGTCAACGCCGACGCGCTGGCCAAGGTGAAGCAGGAATTGGGCGGTGCCGGCCGCGAGGTGCACACCGAGCACGTGGACATCGCCGACTATGCCAGCGTGGAAGCCGGCGTGGCCAACACGCTGCGCGCGCTGGGCAAGCTGGAGATCCTGATCAACAACGCCGCCATCGTCGGGCCCAACACCACGCTGGCCGAGTATCCGCTGGACCAGTGGCGCAAGGTCATCGACATCGACATCAACGGCACGTTTTATTGCTGCCGTGCCGTGACCCCCATCATGATCGCGCAGAAGTACGGCCGCATCATCAACGTGGCGTCGATCGCCGGCAAGGAAGGCAATCCGAATGCGGCGGCCTACAGCTCGGCCAAGGCCGCGGTCATCGCCATGACCAAGTCGCTGGGCAAGGAACTGGCCGCGCACGACATCGCCGTCAATTGCGTGACACCGGCCGTGGCGCGCACGCCGGGCGCCATGGAACAGCAGTCGCCCGAGCACATCGCCTACATGCTGAGCCGCATCCCCCGCGGCCGCTTCCTGGAGCTGAACGAAGCCGCGGCGATGATCGCCTGGCTGGCCAGCGAGGAGAACTCCTTCACCACCGGCGCGGTCTTCGACCTGTCCGGCGGCCGCGCCACTTATTGAGCGGCCACCGCGCCGTACCGTGTTCTTCGCCGGCGGCACCTGGCCGCCAGGCGCTTTCCACGCACACAGGAGTTGAGAATGAAGTTGCTACGCTACGGCGCCAAGGGACAGGAAAAGCCGGGCCTGCTGGATGGGCAGGGCCGCATACGCGACCTGTCCGGGCACATCGCCGACGTCGGCGCCGCCGCGCTGTTGCCCGACACCCTGGATCGCTTGAAGAAGATCGACGCCGAATCCCTGCCCCTGGTGCCGGGCAAGCCGCGCTTCGGGCCCTGCGTCAGCGGCACGGGCAAGTTCATCTGCATAGGGCTGAACTACTCCGACCATGCGGCCGAGACCGGCGCGACGGTGCCGCCCGAGCCCATCATTTTCATGAAGGCGACCAGCGCCATCAGCGGGCCCGACGATCCCATCGAGATCCCCCGCAATTCGGAAAAGACCGACTGGGAAGTGGAACTGGGGGTGGTCATCGGCAAGCCGGCCAAATACGTGCCGGAAAGCGAGGCCATGGCGCACGTGGCCGGGTATTGCCTGATCAACGACGTATCGGAACGCGCCTTCCAGGCGGAACGCCAGGGTCAATGGACCAAGGGCAAGTCGGCCGACACCTTCGGCCCCATCGGTCCCTGGCTGGTCACGCCCGACGAGATCGCCGACCCGCAGGCCTTGCCGATGTGGCTGGAGGTGAACGGGCATCGATACCAGAACGGCAGCACGGCCACCATGGTGTACGGCGTGCGCTACCTGGTGTCGTACCTGTCGCAGTTCATGTCGCTGCAGCCGGGCGACATCATATCCACCGGCACGCCGCCGGGTGTCGGCCTGGGCCAGAATCCGCAGGTGTACCTGAAGGCCGGCGACGTGGTGACGTTGGGTATCGAAGGACTGGGCACGCAACGGCAGGACGTGATTCAAGGATAGGGAGAACGACATGATGATGCGCTACGCCGCGGCCGCCGTTTCGCTGGCATTGCTGGCCGGTACGCCACTGGCCGCCCAGGCCCAGAACGCACCGGAGAAGCCCAAGCTGCACCTGGCGGCGGCCGGCGTGGGCTTTCCCTATCTGCCCTTCGTCATCGCCAGCAGTCGCGGCTACTTCAAGCAGGCGGGGCTGGATGTCGATATCGGCGTGTATAGCGGCGGCGCCAAGGCGCTGCAGGCCCTGATGGGCGGCAGCGCGGATTTCGTCGCCGGTGCGTATTCGAACACCATCACGATGGCGGTCAAGGGCCAGAAGCTGGTGTCCTTCGCCATCCAGGCGAATTGTCCCGGCTTCGTCTTCGGCGTCACCAAGGGCAGCCGCGACAAGATCAAGTCCTATGCGGACCTGAAGGGCAAGCGCATCGGTGTCAGCTCGCCGGGATCCAGCTTTCACATGGGCGTGAACTACCTGCTGAGCCGCGCCGGCGTGAAGCCTGACGAGGTCTCCATCATCGGCGTCGGCTCGTCTTCCGGCGCGGTGGCGGCGGCCCGCGGTGGCCAGGTGGACGCCATGATGTCCAACGATCCGGTGGCCACCATCCTGCAGGACAGCGGCGATTTGTTTCCCCTGGCGGCGATGCGCAGCCCGGAGGCCACGCAAAAGACGCTGGGCGGCAACTATCCCGAAGCCGCCGTCTACGCGACCAAGGATTTCGTCGATAAGTATCCGAACACCGTGCAGGCGATCGCCACCGCCATCGTGCGCGCCGAACAATGGCTGGCGCAGGCCACGCCCGAACAGGTGGCAGCCGCCGTGCCGCCGGAATATGCCCTGGCGGACAAGGAGGTCTTCGCGCAGGCTTACACCAATATGCGCGCCTGCCTGTCGCAGGACGGCGTGATGACGGACGAAGCCGCGCGCACGGTACGCAATGTCCTGGCCGCCTTCGATCCCGCCATCGCATCGGCCAGGATCGACCTGGACGCGACCTACACCAATCGTTTCGTGCAGCAGGTGCCCAAGCAATGAGCCCGGCGACCGACGACTTCACGGTGATGGCCAGCGGGCTGATGTTTCCCGAAGGCCCGGTGGCGCGCGACGACGGTTCCGTGGTGCTGGTGGAAATCCAGCGCGAAACGATCAGCCGCGTCACGCCCGACGGCGATGTCCAAGTGCTGATCGAGACGGGCGGCGGCCCCAACGGCCTGGCCGTGGGCCCGGACGGGGCCTACTACATCGCCAACAACGGCGGCTTCCTGTTCCAGACCATCGCCGGCTACAACCGCACGCGGGCGGGCGTGCATCCCGGCTATACCAGCGGTCGCATCGAACGCTACGACCCGGATACGGGCGAGCTGCGCACGCTGTACGATCGCTGCGGCGATGCGCCGTTGTGCGGGCCGAACGACCTGGTGTTCGACAGCCAGGGCGGCTTCTATTTCACCGACTTCGGCAAGAACCGCAAGCGCGACCGGGACCATGCCGGGCTTTACTACGCGCTGGCCGACGGCTCCATGATCGTGGAAGTCGCGTATCCGCTGACCACCGCCAACGGCGTCGGCCTGTCCCCGGACGAACAGGTGGTGTACGTATCGGAGACCGAGACCGGCCGCGTCTGGGCATTCGACCTGGACGGACCGGGCCGGCCGCGCAAGCATCCCTACCCTTCTCCCAATGGCGGGCGCCTGCTGTGCGCCCTGCCAGGCTACCAGCGACTGGACAGCATGGCCGTGGACGCCCATGGCAACATCTGCGTGGGTACGCTGGTGACAGGTTGCATCACGGTGATCGCGCCGTCCGGCGAAATCCTGCGCCAGGTCATGCTGCCCGATCCCATGGTCACCAATATCTGCTTCGGCGGGCCGGATCACCGGACGGCCTACATTACCTTGTCGGGCACGGGCCAGTTGATCAGCATGGCGTGGCCCGACGCCGGGCTGCGCCTGCCCTACGGCTAGCGCGGCACGGGGATCGCGCGGCGCCCGCGCTAAGGGCGCGGTCTTTCGCTGTGTTCGCTCAGATGCTTGATCAGCGACTGCACGGGCGCCGGCAGCGTTTCCGCGTCGCGCACGCAGATCTTCCAGTGGCGCATGGCCCAATCCTCGTCCAGCGGCACGGCGACCAGCGGGCCGGACGATACATAGCGGGCGGCATGGTGCTCGGATACCAGGGCGATGCCCAGCCGCGCTTCCACCATGCTGCGGGCAGGCTCGAAACCGTTCACGCGGATGCGGAAGCGCAACGGGAAATCCAGGTCCGCCGCGGCCCGCAGGACCAGCGAGTTCAGATAGCTGCCGGGTTGCGGCCCGACCAGCTCATGTTCGGCGACCTGGCGGAACGTCAGCTTGCGCGCCTTGGCCAGCACGTGGTCGGCCGTCATGATAACGACGAGCCGGTCGCTGTGATATGGGTACACGCGCAGGCCGGGCACCAGGGCGTTGCCGCCGAAGATACCGATATCGGCGGCGTTCTCCGCGACAGCCCGGACCACTTCCGGACTCAGGCTTTCCTGCAGGTCGATGCGCAGCGCGGGATGCAGCGCCAGGAAGTCGCGGATGTCGTTCGCCAGGTACTGCACGATCGTCGAGAGGCTGGCGTGCAGGCGTATCTGTCCGCGCAGGCCTTCGGCGTGATCGAACAGCTCGCTTTCCATCTGCGACAGATCGCGCAGGATCACGCGCGCATGGTTCAGCAGCGAATGCGCGGCCGGCGTCAGCTCCAGCCCTTTGTTGCTGCGGAGGAACAGCGGCGTCGTGAGCATGTCCTCCATCTGCGAGATGCGCTTGCTGACCGCTGACGGCGCGATGTTTTCGGCCTCCGCGGCACGCGAGATGTTCAGGTGTTCGCAGACCGCCACGAACAGCTTGAGCGACAACAGGTCGAAACGCATCGGCCTCCTCCGACGACATGCCTCTACGGCCGGATGCCGCCGGGCGGAGCGCGGCCCTGCCGCCGCGCGCACCCGCTGTCCGACCTGGAGCTTAAAACGCGCTGACTCAGGGTGTGCCGCCAGGCGCGTCAGCACTATACAACGTGGACTGGCGGCACCGCGACGCACCACGTGCGTCCGGTCGCCGCGGGATCTGCTCCTACCGCCAAAAGCGCCATCCCTGCGCACTCCACCCGTGCCGGACAGGATTTCCTGGCGTACTGTTTGCGCTGCGCGCGGATAAGTCGCCCACGGGGAGCCGGCCAATGAACGATCCACACCAGCTGTACATCGATTTGCGCAAGACCGACAGGCTTATCGCCGAATGGCGACATCAGCTGGATTGCCAGTACCGCATGATCGCGACGCTGCGGCGCCAGCGCGCGCTGGCGTGGCGCGAGAAGCTGCGCGCCCGCGAAATGGAAAACCGGATCGCGGCGCTATCCGCGCATCGCGACGCGTTGATAAGAACGGCGGCGGCGTTGCAGCGTCACGGACCACAACCATAGCGGCATGGCGCCTATCGCCAGCAGGCTGCCCACCCAACCGGTGGATGTCCACCCGTACCCCGCCGCGATCGCCAGTCCACCCAGGAAAGGTCCCAGCGCATTGGCCGTGTTGAAGGCGGAATGATTCAGCGCGGCGGCCAGTCCCTGTGCGTGTTCGGCCACGTCCATCAGCCGGGTCTGCAGGACCGTCGCCAGCGCCCCGCCCAGGCCGATCAGGAAGACGCTCAACATCACCAGCCAGAGATTGCCGGCCATCAAGGGAAACAGCGCCAGCACCACGGCGGTCCACACCAGCAGCAAACCCGCGGTGCGCATGATGGCCCGGTCCGCATAGAGCGGCACCACCATATTGCCGACGGTGAGTCCAACGCCGAACACGCTCATCACCAGGGGCGCCATGGCCGGCGACACGTGGGTGACGGCGGTCAGCGTGTCCGCCAGGTAGGTATAAACGGCGAACAGGCCACCGAAACCGATGGCGCCTATCCCCAGCGTCAGCCACACCTGGCCGCGCCGCAGGGCCGTCAGTTCACGCAGTGGGCTGGCCGTGGGATCGGCCGGCGTGTGGGGTGCGAACAGGCGCACGCTGGTCATGGTCGCCACCGCCAGCAGCGAGACCAGCGCGAAGCTCCAGCGCCAGCCCACCGCCTGCCCCAGCCAGTTGGCCAGCGGCACGCCGACGATGGTGGCGAAGGTCAGGCCCAGGAACACCCGCCCCACCGCGACCGTGCGACGATTGGCCGGCACCAGCGAGCTGGCCAGCAGCGATGCGATGCCGAAGTAGGCGCCATGCGGCAGGCCGCTCAGGAAACGCGCCGCGAGCATCGCGTGATAGTTGGGCGCCAAGGCGCTCAAGCCGTTGCCGATCGCGAACAATCCCATCAACAGGATCAGCAGCGTACGCCTGGGCAGCCTCGCGCCCAGCACCGCCAGCACCGGCGCACCGACCACGACGCCCAGCGCATAGGCACTGATCACGTGGCCGGCGGTCGGCGCATCGATGCCCAGGCTGGCCGCGAAATACGGCAGCAGGCTCATGGTGGCGAATTCGGTGGTGCCGATGGCGAAACTGCCGACGGCGAGCGCGACGAGAACAAGGCCTAGCCGATGCGGCACGGCGGGCTGAGCGGTCATTTGAAGTGGTCCGGGTTGATGGTTCGGGCGACCGCAGGAAGAGACGGGGGCGCCCGTGGCAGCACGGAAGCAAGAATTGCTGCAATGCAACGAGTATTTTACGCGGGCTTTGCGCGATGCCAAGAACCGGGCGTTGCAACGGTCGATGTTTGCCTGGACGCAAAGCGAGTGCGAGCATCGCCGATGGCAAGACTGCCGACGGCGACAAGTACTCGAAAATGTTATCGACGATCCAGCAGTTCCGATCCGCTCTATTGCAATGTGCGAAGATAAAAGCGAAATTTCAGATTGGAGCGACATCATGAAAATCCATCCCCGTTGTTTCAGCAGCCATCTGCACGCCTTGGCATTTGCTGGAATCACGCTGATGACAATGACGACGGCAGCCCAGGCGGAACCGCACGTCTGTCCTGGCGGCGCGGGAAATGGTGAAGTTTTTCTCGGTATGGATCCAGGTGGACCGGGGGTTGCCCCTGCACCTCTTTGTGATTGGGCCAGCCAAGGACCGGCTGCGACACCCAAACCGCGGCGCGATCCCGAATACTGGGGAGACCCCAATCGCAAAACGGATCTGCCAAAGGGTTGGACCGCCTCCGTGGAAGGGATCGATAAACCTGTGCTTGGTGTTGCCAAGGGCAAGGCGAGCCGCGCTGAGGCGATCAAGGCCGCGATGGAAGACTGTCGGCGACAAGGCGCCACTCGGTGTGAGCTTCTGGCCGCAACCAGCTCGGACGAGTAAGCGCGGGAATCGCCCTCGCCCGACGCCGTATTCGCGGGTTTGGCCACAGGATTTGGTCACACCACACCGGGACGCCCAAAAGAAAAAACCGCCGGCAAGGGCGGTTTTAACTGATTGATCTTTAATTGATCACTGCTTGGTTCTCTAACTAGATTTGGCTCCCCGAGCTGGGCTCGAACCAGCGACCTGCGGATTAACAGTCCGTCGCTCTACCGACTGAGCTATCGGGGACCTGTTAGAGAAGCGAGACTATAGCACGATTTTTTTTGGGTGTGCAAATCGCGCTGCACTTACTGAAGAAGCGGAGCCATCGGTCGCCGGCTCCGCTTCGTTCGCCGTCACGCGCGCGGCGTGTCGCGCTTGACCTTGATGAACAGCAGCACGAGGATCGCGGCGCACAGCTCCATCAACCCGACGCTATACAGGCCGGACGCCAGGCTGCCGGTCCTGTCCTTCAGCCAACCCATCAGGTAAGGCGCGGCGAAGCCGGCCAGGTTGCCGACGGAGTTGATGAGGGCGATACCGCCTGCCGCCGCGGTGCCGGTCAGGAAGGCCGCGGGCAAGGACCAGAACACCGGGAAGGCCGCCAGGATGCCGATGGCGGCGAACGACAGCGCATACAGCGCGGTGACCGGGCTGCCCAGGAAGTAGCCGGTCGCGGCCAGGCCCGCCGCCGCCACGATGCTGGCCAGCACGCTGTGCATGCGGCGCTCGCCGGTGCGATCGGAATGGATGCCGTTCAGGACCATGGCGATGGTGCCCAGGATGAACGGAATCGCCGACACCAGGCCGATCTGGAAGTTGCCCTGCACGCCCAGTTCCTTGATGATGGACGGCGTCCAGAATGCGATGGTGGCGTTGCCGCTGACGATGCAGAAGTAGATCAGCGCGCACAGCCACACGCGGCCATTGAAAGCGTCGCGCAGCGACGAATGCTTGGCGGGATCGCGGCTTTCCTGCTCGAGCTCGCGCGTCACGAGCGTACGCTCGCTGTCGCTCAGCCACTTGGCGTTCGCGGGCTTTTCCGGCAGCCACGCGAGCACCGCGAAACCGGCCAGCACCGACGGGATGCCCTCGATCACGAACAGCCATTGCCAGTTCGCCAGCCCTTCGACACCCGACATCGCGCTCATGATGAAGCCGGCGATCGGCCCGCCCACCACGCCGGCGATGGCGAAGGACGTCATGAAGTAGCCATTGATGCGCGCGCGCCGATCGGCGGGAAACCAGTAGGTCAGGTACAGCACGACGCCGGGGAAGAAACCGGCTTCGAATACGCCCAGCAGGAAGCGCAGCACGTAGAACTGCGTCGGGGTCTTGACGAAGATCATCGCCATGGAGGCCAGGCCCCACAGGATGGTGATGCGCGCCAGCGTGCGGCGTGCGCCGATCTTTTCCAGCAGCAGGTTGCTGGGCACTTCGAACAGGAAGTAGCCGATGAAGAAGATGCCCGCGCCCAGTCCGTAGACGGTTTCGCTGAATTGCAGGTCCTGCAGCATCTGCAGCTTGGCGAAGCCGATGTTGACGCGGTCGATCCACGCCAGCACGAACAGGAATACCAGGAAAGGGATCAGGCGTACGGCGATCTTGCGATAGGCAAGCGCGCGCTCGGCCGGGAATGGCGCGCTGGCTGCTCCACCCGGCGCCGGGGTAACGGTGGACGACATGGGTATGCTCCGTAGGTAAGGAGATAAAAGCCCCGCCCCGCGGCGGGGGGTTTGAATCGAATCAGGTGCGACCGGCCAGGTGCGACCGGCCAGGTGCGGTCGGCTAGGTGCGGCCGGCTAGGTGCGGCCGGCCAGGCGCGGCCGCCAGAGTGCGAACTAGGCGGCCATCGCAGGCTCGATCGCGCCGGCCACTTGCAGCACCCGCGCGTCCGCGCCGCGCAGGCCGCAGACCGCCAGGCCGATACCGGGCTGCCCGGTCGGCAGCGACACCCCGCAGCCGTCCAGGAAATTGATCACGCTGGTATTGCGCAACACGAGGCCATTGACGGAAAAGAAAGCCTCATCCGCCTGCAGGTCGTCGACGCGCGGAGGCAGTACCGCGACCGTGGGCATCAACCACGCATCGGCGTCACGCAGGCGGTCCGCCGCCGCGGCCATGACGCGCGCGCGCTCGTCGATCAGCGTGATGTAGTCCGCCGCCGACTGCTTCTCGCCACGGCGGATGCGCATGGCGACGCGCTGGTCATACATCTCGCCCCGGCTGGACAGC
The DNA here is from genome assembly GCF_002119685.1 of Bordetella genomosp. 8. Taxonomy (NCBI): domain Bacteria; kingdom Pseudomonadati; phylum Pseudomonadota; class Betaproteobacteria; order Burkholderiales; family Alcaligenaceae; genus Bordetella; species Bordetella genomosp. 8. The sequence goes on from NZ_CP021108.1 coordinate 4,067,596, forward strand.
AATTCACGATGCCAATGCCAGGCCTCGGCCGCGGTAAAGCCGCCGCCGCCGTTGATCGAGGGAATATCCTTCAGCTCCGGAAAATCGAAAGGCACTATTTGCGCGCCCAGGCCGGACAACCTTGCGACCGCTGCCTCGAAGGCCGAGACCACGGCGGCATCGGCGCCGTCGAAAACGAAATCGCGCGTGACGTACAGGCGCAGCCCCTTGAGCGGCGCCGGCCGCGCGTCCAGAGCCTCGCCGCTGAGGACGCGGTCCATGATGGCGCAGCAATCGACCGTGCGCGCCAGCGGCCCCGCCGAATCCAGCGTGCGCGAGAGCGGCACACCGCCCTGCAGCGACACGCGATGCGAGGTCGGCTTGAAGCCGGTCAGGCCGCAGAACGCCGCCGGAATGCGGATCGAGCCGCCGGTGTCCGTGCCCAGGGTGGCCACCGCCATGCCCTTGGCCACGCTCACCGCGCCGCCGGACGTGGAACCACCGGCCACGCGCGCTTCATCGTGTGGTGCGCGCGGCGTGCCGTAGTGCGGATTCAGGCCGAGCCCGGAAAAAGCGAACTCGCTCATATTGGTGCGGCCCAGCAGCACCGCGCCGGCGGCCCGCAGGCGCGCGACGGCGGCGGCGTCCTGCGTGGCGGGCGCGGCCCCCGCCAGCGCGCGCGAGCCCGCCGACGTCACCTGGCCCTGCACATCGAACAAGTCCTTGATGGAGACGGGCAAGCCCGCGATGGGCGATGGGACATTGCCCGCCCGGCGCGCGGCATCGCTGGCGCGCGCCGCCTGCAGCGCCGCTTCGGCATCCACGTGCAGATAGGCCGCGCCGCCCGCCTGGCGGTATGACTCGATAAGCGACAGCGACTGCTCGACGAGTTTTTCGCTGGTGATGCGGCCGGCCTGGAGATCGGCCTGCGCCTGCCTGATGGGCTTGATGGTCTGCATCATGGAGTCCTTTCCGGCACGGCCGGTTCAGTCGGTGACGGGCAGCACGCGCACCCGATAGGCATGGCGCAGCGTACGGTTCAACACGGGGTCGTGCAGTTCCATCTCGAACTGTTCGCCATAGCCCAGCTGGCCGATCACGGTCTGCGTGCCGCAATACATGGCGGTGCCCACGGGCAGCCCTTCCTTGCCGGCGTATTTTTCGGCCAGTTCGCGCGGATCGCGCAGGCTGGTCATCGGGCCTTCCTGGTACAGGGCACGCTCGCCGTCGCGCACGCGCCAGGTGCGTGAGATCAACTGGTCCCAATGGCCGGCGACTTCGTCGAAGCGCCACAGCTCGCGGCTGACCGGCTTGGCGCACATCTGCTTGGACACCGTGACGTCGTAGGCCTCGACCTTGCGGTCGGTGTGGTCCGATCCGATGCCGACCAGCAGGCCATCCTCGGTGGAGAACAGCACCGCTTCAACCTCGCCCGACGAATCTGCGCGTGGCACTTCGATTTCCTCGTCGGTGGTCAGCAGCGCGGCGGCCAGGGGGTAATAGCAAGGGACGGTGGAAGGCGGCTTGACGCCGATTTCCTGCAGTTCGCGGATATGGTGCTGCACCGCCGACTCATCGCGGCCCGCCCAACCCGCGATCACGAGGCGGTCGATCAGGACGGTGCGGTCGCCCAATCCGGCGACCTGGAAATTCAATTGCGGCATGGCGTTAAACCTCTTGTGATGCTGCGGCCCTCACGTCATGGGGCCGGCTCAAATGGAACGGATGATGTTCTTGCGGAATTCGTCGATGTGGTCGCGGATGGCTTCGCGCGCGGCGGGGATGTCGCGACGCTCCAGCGCATCCAGCACGGCCATGTGCTCCTGGTAGACATTGGCCAGGTGCACCGGATCCTGCAAGGAGAGAAACCAGAAACGCGCCTGCTTCTCGTGCAGCCCGCGCAGGAGTTCGGCCAGGACGCGATTGCGCGAGGCGGCCGAAATGGCGTTGTGGAACTTCAGGTCCAGCTGCATCAGGCCATTGATATCGCGGTGCTCCAGCAGCGCCGCCGAGCGTTCGACGATGTCCCGCATGGCCTGGATGTCGCTGCCGTGCGCGCGTTCCGCGGCCAGGGTGACGCACAGCAGCTCGTTGGTGAGGCGGACTTCGATCATGTCCAGCACTTCGTTCAACGACAACGGCGCGACCAGGACGCCCTTGCGCGGCAGGATGGATACCAGCCCGTCGCTTTCGAGGCGATGCAAGGCCTGGTGCACGGGGGTACGCCCCAGGCCCAGCAGCGTGCCGACCTGAGACTCGTTGATCGCCTCCCCGGGCCGGAATTCGCAGGAAATGATGCGCCGCTTGATCTCGGCATAGGCGAGTTCGCGCAGGGCCGCGCCGGACGACGGACGGCCCCCATCGGAACCGCGTATGGCGCCGTCGTCGGACGAGGTGGAAGTTATCGGGCTGGCCATCGTGATATCAAAGTAAAGCGCAAGTGATAATACTCTGATATATCACAGGCTCCATATCAGGGATTACCCCCGAGCCTCGCCGCGACCGGTCGTGTAGGATCGGCGGGGCCTGCTTTCCTTGTATCCAAAATTTCTGATATGATCTTGGTCTTTTCCGGGACAGGTAGCCCGGGAAATATGCAAGACAACTGCAAGACAAGAGGGCCGGCATAGCTCAGTTGGTAGAGCAGCGCATTCGTAATGCGAAGGTCGTAGGTTCGACTCCTATTGCCGGCACCAGAATATAAAAGGCCAACCCCATGGGGTTGGCCTTTGTGCTTTCTGGCCTTTGCAATTTCACATCCCCTTCTTCCTGATCACGCTGACCGAGCCGTCGGACTCCAGATAAGCCAGTTTCACCTGCGCCACGTCTTCGACGCCCTTCTGGCGTAGTTCACTTTCCAAATCTTCAAGCGTGATGCTTTCGCGCCGCATGGTGCGCAGTTGGACCTGCCCGTCCCTGACCAGGCAGAGTTTGCCGGGTTGCAGAAAAGGTCGCGTGGCGGGCCACGTATACGCCACCCTATCGATGAAGACGCTCCAGAGCACGATGGTGGCGACCAGCACCATTCCGTCGGGGACCGATTTGTATTCGCCCGCCATGGCGTTCTGGGCGGCGTCGGCGATCAGGACGACGACGAGCAGGTCCGCGATGCCCAGCGATCCGACGTCGCGGCGGCCGGCGATGCGCAGCAGGGTGAAGATGAACCAGTACGTCATGGTGCCGCGGATCACGATCTCCAGCGGCGACATGCTGAACTTGATGATGTTGTCCCACTGTATGTCCATGGGCGGCCTCCTTCCACGATGCTGCAACAGCCCATCAGTAAGCAATCGGCGCGCCCGGTCCGCCTGGGTCCGTCAGTTGCTTTGACTGCACCGGGAGGACGACATCATGAACGCCATCGACCGCGTCGCCATCTTCATGCGCGACAACCAACTGACGCTGGTGACCGCGGAATCGTGCACCGCCGGCTTGATTGCCAGCACGCTTGCCGACATCCCCGGCGCGGGGGCCTTGCTGGATTGTGCCTTCGTCGTATATTCGCCTGACGCCAAGCGGCGCTGCCTCGGGGTATCGCAGCGCACCCTGGATACGCACAACCTGACCAGCGAGGCTGTGGCCCGGGAGATGGCGCTGGGTGCCGCCGAGCGCAGTCCCGCCAACGTGGCGATCGCCAACACCGGCCTGGCCGATGGCAGCGATGGCGATATCCCGGCGGGAACGCAGTGCTACGCCTGGATATTCAAGGCCGGCCCGGCGGACGCGAATCCAGCCGTGTTCACGGAGACGCATCGCTTCGAAGGCGGACGCCACCAGATCCGCAAGGCCGCGGCGGCTTTCGCCTTGGAGAGGATGGCCGCGCTCTACGAAGAATGGCGCCGCGACGGCAGATAGGCCTACGCTGCCAACCGTACTCATCTATCTCCTTCGGAGCGGGTTCGCATCACCGTCAGCGCCCGGCGGGCATAACAGTTGCAGCCGCGCAGCCCGTTTCCCCCGGAGGTCGCATGAACCCCAAACCAGTCGATCCGGCGTCGCGCCGGCAGGTTCTGAAGGCAATCACCGTAGGATTGCCGGCCGCGGCGCTGACAGGGCGGATACAGCCTGCCCAGGCGCAGGCCGACAGCGCCGCCGCGCAGGCGGGCAGCGCCGCCGCGCACGCCGCCACCAATCCCACGTGGCGGTTCTTCAATACGGATGAGGCCGCGCTGATGGACGCCATCGTGGCGCGCCTGATACCCGCGGACGAGCTCGGCCCCGGCGCGCGCGAAGCGGGCGTGACGGTATTCATGGACCAGCAGCTGGCGGGCGCCTGGGGCGCCGGTGAACAGTTCTACCAGTCGGGACCGTTCGCGGCCGGCACGCCGCAGCAGGGCTACCAGCTCTCGTATACGCCGGCCCAGATGTTCCGCACCGGGCTCGCTCGCTTCGCCCAGGCAGTCGCGCAACGCCAGGGCGGGAAGGCCTTCGCCGACCTGGAACCGGCCGCGCAGGACGAGATGCTCAGGAACATGGAAACCGGCAAGCTCGATTTCTCGCCGCTGCCGTCCGCGGTCTTCTTCGCCGCATTGATGGACGCGACTGTCGAAGGCTTCTTCGGCGACCCCATACATGGCGGCAACCGCGACATGGTGGGATGGAAGCTGGTCCAGTTCCCCGGCGCCTACGCCAGCTACGCCAACGACATCGAACGGCACGGCGTCGCCTTCGTACGGGAACCGGTGTCCATCGCGAACAGCCCGATGCACGACATGCGGGTGGAAGGCCGGCCTGCCGGGGAGGCCGCATGACGCGCACCCTACCGGCGGTCGACGTCGCCATCGTCGGTGGCGGCTGGACCGGATCCATCATCGGCAAGGAGCTGGCGGCCAACGGCCAGAAGGTCGTCGTGCTGGAACGCGGCCAGCCGCGCTGGCCTTCGCCGGACTTCCAGGGCCCCATGGTGCACGACGAAATCAAATATGTGCGTCGCCATGCATTGCACCAGAACGCCGCCACCGAGACCTACACCTTCCGGAACAACATCAACCAGACCGCGCTGCCCATGCGCCGCTGGGCCTTCGCCTACCCCGGCACGCACCTGGGCGGCGCGGGCAATCACTGGTCAGGCGCGTACTATCGCTTCGACGAGGTCGAATTCAAGCTGCGATCGCACTACACGCAGAAGTACGGCGCCAAGATCTTCGACGAAGACATCACCGCGCAGGACTGGCCGGTCACGTACGAAGAACTCGAGCCCTACTACGATCGCTTCGACAGGCTGATCGGCGCATCCGGCTTTGCCGGCAACCTGAAGGGCCAGAAGCAGGAAGGCGGCAATCCATTCGAACCCTGGCGATCCAACCCCTACCCCAACCCGCCGATGAAAGTGCCTTACGCCCCCGCCCTGTTCGGCGAAGCCGCGCGCAAGCTGGGATACCACCCCTACGTGCAGCCATCGGCGCTATGCACCCGGCCTTACGTGAATACCGAAGGCCTGCACATGAATGCCTGCGTGTATTGCGGCTTCTGCTCGAACTACGGCTGCGAACATTTCGCCAAGGCGTCGCCACAGGTCTGCGTGCTGCCGGTGGCGATGAAGCTGGACACCTTCGAGATACGCACGGGAACGCATGTGCTGCGCGTGGAGCTGGACAAGGACAAAAAACGCGCAACCGGCGTGACCTACGTCGACGAAGCGGGCGAGGAAGTCTTCCAGCCGGCCGAACTGGTGTTCCTGTGCGCGTTCAGCATCAACAACGTGCGCCTGCTGCTCCTGTCCAATATCGGCAAGCCTTATGACCCAAAGGCCAACGAAGGCGTGGTGGGACGCAACTATACGCACCAGACCACCTCTGGCGTGGGCCTGTTCTTCGATGAGCAGACGCCCATCAATCCCTTCATGGGCGCCGGCGCGGTGGCGGTGACCATGGACGACTTCTGTACCGACAACTTCGACCACGGACCGCTGGGATTCGTCGGGGGCGCCTACATCCAGATCCAGGTGGTCAGCGGCACGCCGATCAGCAACCACCCGGTGCCATCGGGGACGCCGACCTGGGGCAGCGAATGGAAGAAAACGGTCAAGCGCTACTACAACCATGCGATCCCCATCACCATCACGGGATCGGCGCAACCGACCCGCGGCAGCTATCTGGACCTGGACCCGACGTACAAGGACGCCTGGGGACAGCCCCTGCTGCGCATCACCTACGATTTTCCCGACAACGATATTCGCATGTCGCGCTTCGTGACGGCGAAAGGCGATGAGATCGGCAAAGCGATGCGTGGGGTGATCCATACGGAACCGGCGCCGCGCACGCGTCCGTATTCGTCCGCCAGCTATCAGTCCACCCATCTGACCGGCGGCGCGGCGATGGGCGACGACCCGCGGACCAGCGTGGTGAATCGCTACGGCCAATGCTGGGATGTTCCCAACGTCTTCGTCACCGGCGCCTCCCTGTTTCCGCAGAACTCCTGCTACAACCCGACGGGCACGGTGGGCGCCACGGCGTACTGGATGGTCGACGCCATCAAGCGCGACTACCTGAAATCTCCCGGGCCGTTGGTGAAGACATGAATCACAACGTGGCCGCTCTCGTGAAAGGCGCCACGACGGTCGGCGGGTCGTTCGTCCTGCTCGTCGCGATCGTATCGGGGCTTTTTCATCTTCCGCCGCATCGCGAGAAACCGCCGGGCCCGCCCGCGGGAGGGGTGGCTGGATCATCGGCACCCGCGCCCGTGACGCCGCCGCAAGCGTCGGCGCCGGGCGCGCCTGCGCAGCAGGCAGCGGCGCCTGGAGCTCCCGGCGGCGCGGCGCAGGTGCCGCCTACGCCACCGCGCACGGCGACCGATTTCTCGTTTCCGCAGGCGCGCTGGGAACAACTGCTCGCGCAGAATGCCGGCACGCCTATCGATGCCTCGCTGGCCAATTCCGGCAAGCCCTCGGCCGGCGTGGCGGCCTGCGCTTCATGCCATGGCGCGCAGGGCGTGCCCGCGGCCGGCACACCTTTTCCCACCCTGGCCGGCGCCCCGCCCGCCTACGTTGCCAAGCAACTGCTCGACTATCGGGACGGGACCCGTCAGCATCCCATCATGACGGGCATTGCCAAAGGCCTGGACGACAAGGACATCGCGGCCGTGGCGCACTACTACGGCAGCCTGCCGCCGCCGGCGATCAAGGCGCCGGTCGCGAACCCGCAGGATCGCGGGCAGCGCCTGCACGGATTCGGCGACAACGCCCTGGCGTTGGCGGCATGCGCGAACTGCCACGGCGCCAACGGCGAAGGCGAAGCGCCCATGCTGCCTCGCCTGGCCGGCCAGCCCGAAGCCTTTGTCACGGGGCAGCTCGATGCTTTCCGCAACGGACAGCGCGCGAACGATGACCTGGGCACAATGCGCGACATCGCCAAACGCCTGAGCGCCGAGGACTCGGCCGCACTGGCCAGGTACTACGCGGGCATGCGGGCGCAATAGGACGTCGGTGTCGGATCAATGGCCGGGCCGGGTATCGGCGCCGCGATGGCCTGGCCCCTTGTCGCTGTTTGCCGCGCTGCCTTTGGCGCTCTCGCTGTTGCCGACGGTCCCCTTGACCGAGGAATCCTGTGTGCCGCTGCCGCGCGGCTGGGTGTCGTTGCCGTGATGCCCCTGCATATCGTTGGCGTTGCCGCCTGATTGGCCAGCGCCGGAACGCGATTTTGACGTGGAGGTCGCGTCACGGCCTTGCCCTTGGCCGTCACCCGGACCCGCGGCGCTCGAACCCGCGGGGTTGGTCGCGCCGGACTCGGGATGCTTGAACTGCCCACCTCCCGAACCACCCGTCTGCGCGCTGGAACCCTGCGTGGCCTGTGCGACCAATCGAGGCGTTTCATGCGCCTGCGCGGCGCAAACCGCCGCGCCCACCAGCGCGAGGCCGCAGATCCAGCCTGCGGCGGGGCCTCGCCCCCTGCCCGCGCCGCCGTGGGCGCGGCCCATCACCATGCGTACCGTCATATCGCTCTCCTCGATGCGTGCGTCCCAAGTTTTCAGGCCACGGGCGCCAGTTCGACCTTCATCCAGCCCGGCTGCCGCGTATCGAAAGCCTTGTATGCGTCCAGCACGGACGACAGCGGCTCACGCTTGGTCAGGATCGCCGAGGGATCGATGCGGCCCGAGCGCACCAGTTCGATCAGGACAGGGACGTATTTGCGATGATTGCAGTTGCCCATCCGGATCGTCAGGTTCTTGTTCATCGCCATGCCGATGGGAAAGATGTTGTCGTTCGGTGGATAGACCCCGATGATGGCCAAAGTGCCGGCCTTGGCCAGCGCCTGGACCGCCCAGTTCAGGGCCTGCGCCGGCGCGTCCCCGGGCACCCAGTTGCCGTCGTGCGGATGCGCATGTGGCGCGATCTCCCGCGACTGGGCTTCCATCGCCGCATTCTGTTCAGGCTGCGACGCCGGTCCTTCGTGCGCATGTACCGCATCCACGCCAACGGCATCGATGGCCCGATCGACGCCGATGCCGCCGGTCAGGCGCTTGATGGTCTCGACCGGATCTTCCGCATTGAAATCGATGGTCTCGGCACCCTGCGCCCGCGCCATCGCCAGCCGGTCCGGCACGGCATCGATGGCGAATATGCGGCCCGCGTGCATCAGCTTGGCCGACGCGATGGCGAACTGACCGACCGGACCGCAGCCGAAGACCGCGACCGTGCGTCCAGGCTCGATGTCGGCCAGGTCGGCGCCGAAGTAGCCCGTCGGGAAGATGTCGGAAATCATGATCGCCTGGTCGTTATCGATCTCGTCCGGCAGCTTGACCAGGTTCACGTGCGCATAGGGAATACGGGCCTTCTCGGCCTGCAGGCCGTTGAAGCCCCCGGCCTGGTCGGGACCGCCATAGAACGCCGTACCCGCTGACTTGCCGTGCGGATTCGCGTTGTCGCATTGGGCGTAATAACCGGCGCGGCAGTATGAACAGTAGCCGCATGCGATGGTGGACGGAATGACGACGCGGTCGCCGACCTGCAGATTGCGCACGCCCGGGCCGAGTTGCTCGACCACGCCCACGCCCTCATGCCCGAGTATCGTCCCGGGCTTCACGCCTTCCATGGTGCCGCGGATGAAATGCAGGTCGGTGCCGCAGATCGCGCTGGCCACGATACGCACAATGGCGTCGGTCTCTTCGCGCAGCTGGGGATCGGGCACGTCTTCCAGGCGAATGTCGCCGATGGCATGGAACACGACAGCTTTCATGTGGAACTCCTTCGAAACGGGATGGCGGCCGGGCCGAGGATCGGCATCTGGCGCGGGTGTGTGACATCCGCGCGATACGCGCATGGCGCGCGCCACGGCGCGCTGCTGAGCACCCGTAAATGGACTTGCAGGGATGCAGCAAGCGGCATGCGCGGCACAAGATGTGCTGAACCGAAGATGTGCTGAACCGGACTGGCGCCAGCGCTTCGGCTCGGGTACGTCGGCGGTAAGCCTTGCACGCTTGGGCACCGAACACCAATCTCCACCGGGAATGCCATGGACACGAATATGCACGACCCCGCGGAGGCGGCGCTGCGCATCCTCATGTACTTCATCATGCCGCTGTGGATAGCCGCGGGCACCGCCGACTACCTATGCCATCGGCGGACCCACATCGCGCGTACGGCCGGCCCGAAAGAATCGCTGCTGCACCTGCTGATGTTCGCGGAGATCGGCATCCCTTTGCTGGCCTGCCTGTTCCTGGAAATCAATGCGCTGGTATTCCTGGTGATGATCGTGGCATTCATCGCGCACGAAGCCACCGCGCTATGGGACGTGAGCTATGCCGCCAGCCGGCGCCGCGTCGGCCCGTTCGAACAGCACGTGCATAGCTTCCTGGAATTGCTGCCCTTGGCCGCGGGTATGCTGGTCGCCGTCCTGCACTGGCCGCAGTTCCTGGCGCTGTTCGGGCTGGGGCAGGAACCGGCCCGCTGGGAATTGCGCCTGAAAGCGCGGGCGCTGCCCACGGCCTACGTGGCCTTTGTCCTGCTGGCCGCGATCGTGCTGGAATTCCTGCCCTACGTGGAAGAACTGCTGCGCGGGCTGAAGGCACGCAGGTCGGGCATGGGTCCGCCTTCCAACGCGTGGCCTCGCGGCAACGGATAATTCGCCCAGGCGGCGCCCTGGAATGTATTCATATAAATCATATATATAATGCCGACCAGAGGGTTTTGGCCCGCGCGCGGGCCTGTAATCCCGCGCGATCATCCTGGAAGCAATATGAATCATCCGCCGTCGTCGGCCGTACCGCTGGGCAGTCCTCTTTACGAGCAGATCAAGCAGGCCATCCTGGGCGCCCTGGCCCATGGAGAATGGAAACAGGGCGAAGCCATCCCGCCCGAAAAAGTGCTGGCCGAACGGTTCGGCGTGTCCATAGGAACGCTGCGCAAGGCCGTGGACGAACTGGCGGCCGAGAATATCCTGATCCGGCACCAGGGCCGCGGCACCTATGTCGCCGTGCACACGCGCAATTCGCACTTCTTCAAGTTCTTCCGCATCGTGCGGCAGGATGGCGAGAAATCCTATCCCACGACCGAGCTGATGCGCTTCCGCCGCACCCGGGCTTCCGCCCTGGCCCGCGAAAAGCTGGGCCTGCCGTCGGGCAGCCACGTCTTCGAGTTCAACAACGTGCTGTCGCTGCACGGCGAGGTCGTGATGGTAGATGAAGTCAGCCTGCCGGAAAACCTTTTTCCCGGGATGACCGAACGCCACCTGCGCGAACGCCCGAGCACCTTGTATAGTCTGTACCAGGACATGTTCGGCGTGAACGTCATCGCAACCGACGAACGCCTGCGCACCTGCCGCGCCAGCGCCACGCACGCGCCCTGGCTGGGCGTGCCGGAAGGCGAACCCCTGCTGCAGATCCGCCGCGTGGCCTATTCCTATCACCGCCAGCCGGTGGAATGGCGTGTTTCCCATGTGAATACCGAAGCCTACGAATACCTGGGCCAGGAGTACACGGGCGGCGCCTGACCGGCGGCACGCCTGCCTGGGACATCGTCATGGATATCGGATTTATCGGTTTGGGCAATATGGGCCGCGCGATCGCGGCCAACCTGATCAAGGGCGGCCACGCCCTGACTGTGTGGAACAGATCGCCGCAAGCCGCGGCGCCCCTGCGCGAATTGGGTGCGCGCATCGCCGACGATCCATCGCAGGCCTGCGAGGCCGATGTCGTCTTCAGCATGCTGGCCGACGACCAGGCAGTCGCCCAGGTGTTCCTGGACGGCGGCGCGCTGTCGCGCATGCGCAAGGGATCGGTGCACGTCAACATGGCCACCATCTCGATCCCTGCCGCGCGGCGGCTGGCCGATGCCCATGCCGCGCAAGGCGTGGGCTACGTCGCCGCGCCGGTAATGGGACGCCCCGACGCCGCGGCCGCCGCCAAACTCACCCTGCTGGTCGCGGGCGAGCCGGATGCGGTACGTATCGCCGAACCCCTGTTCGGCCTGGTCGGACACAAGACGGTCATGCTGGGCGAGGCGCCCTACAAGGCCAACGCCCTGAAGCTGACGGTGAACTTCATCCTGACCAGCGCGGTGGAAGCGCTGGCGGAAGGCACCGCGCTGGCCAAGGCGTACGGCATAGAGACAGGCACGGTGGTGGACCTGCTGACCAGCACCATCCTGCCCGGGCCGTTGCATACCGGCTATGGCGCCCTGATGACCAAGGGCAGCTATGAACCCGCCAGCTTCCGCGCCCGCCTGGGCCTGAAAGACGTGCTGCTGGCGCAGGAGGCCGCGCGCGAAGCGGGCGCCGCCCTGCCGCTGTCCGAGGTCGTGGCCGCCAGCATGCGCGAGGCCGTCGACCAGGGCTTGGGCGACCATGACCTCGCGGTACTGGGGCAGGTGGCGCTGAACCGCATCAAGCGGTGAGCGCGCGCCTTACTGTGCGCCCAGTTTCCTGATCAGGGCATCCAGCGCGCCGCTTTCCTCTTCGTTCAGATCGGTCAGTGGCGCGCGCACGGGGCCGGCATCCCGGCCGACCAGGCGGGCGCCGGCCTTGACGATACTTACCGCATAGCCCGCGCGGCGGTTGCGGATTTCCAGGTACGGCAGGAAGAATTCGTCCAGCAGCTTGCCGACGGTGGCGTGGTCGTCGCTGGCGATGGCGCGATAGAACTGCATCGCCGTCCTGGGAATGAAGTTGAACACGGCCGACGAATACACCGGCACGCCCAGGGCCTTGTAGGCCGCGGCGTAGACCTCGGCGGTGGGCAGGCCGCCCAGATAGGCGAAACGGTCGCCCATGGCACGGCGCACGCGCACCATGTTTTCGATATCGCCCACGCCGTCCTTGAAGCCGATCAGGTTGGGGCAGCGATCGGCGACGCGCCGCAGGTGGTCCGGTCCGAGCCGCGAATTCGCGCGGTTGTAGACGATCACCCCTATCTTCAAGGACTTGCAGACCTGCTCCACGTGCGCGGCGATGCCGTCGGCGCTGGCTTCGGTCAGGTAATGCGGCATCAGCAGGATGCCCTTGGCCCCCAGGCGTTCGGCTTCCTGTGCATAGGCGATCGCGGTACGCGTGGGGCCGCCGGCCCCGGCCAGGATGGGAACCTTGCCCGCGCAGGTCTCGACCGCGGTCCGGATGACGTCGGCGTACTCCGCCGGCGCCAGCGAAAAGTATTCGCCCGTGCCACCCGCCGCGAACAGCGCGCTGGCGCCGTAGGGCGCCAGCCATTCCAGGCGTTCGATATAGGTCTTGGGGCGGAAATCGCCCTGCTCGTCGAAATCCGTGATGGGAAACGACAGCAGGCCCTGCGAGATGATTTGCTTGAGTTCTAGCGGCGTGGTCATGGGTGCGCGTACCGGGACAGTTGGCGGGGCGGTTGATAGTTATACGTTATCGTACAACACCAAGGGCCTGGCGGCAATCGTGTACATGCCCACTCACACATTCGCTGGGCGCCGTCACTTGGCTGACAAGTTTGCCCACCTCGTTGTACGATGACAAACATGCGCCCCGCATGACTGCTCCCGAACCGCCATGTCCGAACTACGCGTTTCCCCAGACTCCCTCGCGCCTCTTTACATCCGCATCCATGACGACGACAACGTCGCCATCGTGGTCAATGACGGTGGCCTGCCGGCGGGCAGCGCCTTCAGCGATGGCCTGGTCCTGCGCGAAGCGGTGCCGCAAGGCCATAAGGTCGCGCTGCGCGACCTGGGCGAAGGCGACGCCATCGTCCGCTATGGCGTGATCATCGGCTACGCGTCGCGGGCCCTGCCCCGCGGCAGCTGGGTGAACGAACGCGTCACCACCCTGCCCGCCCCGCCCGCGCTGGACGCGCTGCCCATCTCCACCCGCGTGCCGCCCGCGCCCGAGCCGCTGGAAGGCTACACCTTCATGGGATATCGCAATGCCGATGGCTCCGTCGGCACACGCAATATCCTGGCCATCACCACCACCGTGCAGTGCGTCTCCGGCGTGGTCGAGCACGCCGTGCGGCGCATACGCGCCGAGTTGCTGCCGCGCTATCCGAACGTGGATGACGTGGTCGGGCTGGAGCACACCTACGGCTGCGGCGTGGCCATCGACGCGCCCGACGCCATCATTCCGATCCGCACGCTGCGCAATATCGCCCTCAACCCGAATTTCGGCGGTACCGCGATGATGGTCAGCCTGGGCTGTGAAAAGCTGCAGCCCGACCGGCTGATGCCGCCGGGCAGCATTCCGATCGCGGGCGGCGGCAACCGCGTCGATACCGTCACGCTGCAGGATGACGCCCACGTCGGCTTCGAATCCATGGTGACATCCATCATGGACACCGCCGAGCGCCACCTGGCGATACTGGATGCGCGCCGCCGGGTCGTATGCCCGGTGTCGGACCTGGTGGTGGGGGTGCAATGCGGCGGCAGCGATGCGTTTTCCGGCATCACGGCGAATCCGGCCGTGGGCTATGCCAGCGACCTGCTGGTACGCGCCGGTGCCACCGTCATGTTCTCGGAAAATACCGAAGTGCGCGACGGCATCGCGCAGTTGACGGCGCGCGCCGCCACGCCAGAAGTGGCGCAAGCCCTGATACGCGAAATGGCCTGGTACGACGCCTACCTCGCGCGCGGCAATGCGGATCGCAGCGCCAACACATCCCCTGGCAACAAGAAAGGCGGGCTGTCGAACATCGTCGAGAAAGCCATGGGATCGATCGCGAAGTCCGGACGTTCGGCGATTTCCGGCGTACTGGCGCCAGGCGAAAAGCTGGCGACCCGCGGCCTGGTGTACACGGCCACGCCCGCCAGCGACTTCATCTGCGGCACGCTGCAGCTGGCGGCGGGCATGAACCTGCACGTGTTCACGACGGGACGCGGCACGCCTTACGGGCTGGCCGAGGTACCGGTCATCAAGGTGGCCACGCGCAACGACCTGGCGCGGCGCTGGCACGACCTGATGGACGTGAACGCCGGCCGCATCGCGACCGGCGAGGCGACGATTGCCGACATCGGCTGGGAACTCTTCAACACCATGCTGGACGTGGCCAGCGGCCGCAAGAAAAGCCGCGCGGAAGCGCTGCGGCTGCATAATGCGCTGGCCTTGTTCAATCCGGCGCCGGTGACCTGAAGCGGGCGGGCCGACGCCGGCGCCAGGGCCGGCCGGTGCCCTGAAACCAGCGGGCCTAGGCTGCGTCCGGTTGCGCGTCTGGCGCGGCTTGCGCGAACGCCGGCAGGGCCAGGCAGGCGGCGTCGATGCGCACGATGGTGGGCATGGCGGAAAGGTCGCAATCCAGCCGGCGCGCGTTGTAGACCTGCGGCACCAGGCAGGCATCGGCCAGCGTGGGCGCATCGCCATGGCAGAAAGCACCGGTGTCCGGCGAATCCGCCAACATGCGCTCCAGCGCCAGCAGGCCGCTTTCCACCCAATGCCGATACCAGGTGTCGCGCGCCTGGTCCGGCAGATCGAGTTCGCGCTTGAGATAACGCAGCACGCGCAGATTGTTCAGCGGATGGATGTCGCAGGCGATGCCCTGGGCCAGCGCGCGCACCCGGGCGCGGGCGATGGGCGTGTCCGGCAGCAGCGGCGGCTGGGGATGGGTTTCATCCAGGTATTCGATGATGGCCATCGATTGCGTCAGCACGGCGTCGCCATCGACCAGCGTCGGCACCAGCGCCTGCGGATTCAGCCGCGTGTATTCCGGCTTGAGCTGCTGCCCGCCATCCTTGACCAGATGCACCGGAACGTATTCATACGGCAATCCCTTCAGGTTCAGCGCGATGCGCACGCGATAGGCGGCCGAACTGCGGAAGTAGCTGTATAGCTGCATGCGGACTCCTGGCGTCGATGTTCGTGCGGGCTCGTTCAACCTGCCGGCCGCGACGGCGGAACCGCGTCGGCGGTCTTGCGGGACAGGCCCTTGGGCAACGGGAAGGCGACGTTCTCTTCCAGCCCCGGCATGGTCCTGACCGACACCGCGCCCAATTCCCTTACCCGGTCGATCACCTGGCGCACCAGCACTTCCGGCGCCGACGCCCCGGCGGTGATGCCGATGCGCTCGCGCCCCCGCAGCCAGGCCGGATCGATGCCTTCGGCGCCGTCGACCAGATACGCGGTGACGCCCTTGCGTTCCGCGACTTCACGCAGGCGATTGGAATTCGAGCTGTTGGGACTACCCACCACCAGCACCAGATCGCACTCCGGCGCCAGCACCTTGACGGCATCCTGGCGGTTCTGCGTCGCGTAGCAGATATCGCTCTTGCGCGGTTCGACGATGGCGGGGAAGCGCGCCTTGAGCGCCGCGGCCACGGCCGCCGCGTCGTCCACAGACAAGGTGGTCTGCGTGACGAAGGCCAGCTGTTCGGGGTCGGTCACGCGCAAGGCCTGCACGTCTTCGACCGTTTCGACCAGGTACATGCCGTCGCGCGACTGGCCCAGCGTGCCTTCGACTTCAGGATGGCCCTTGTGGCCGATCATGATGATCTCGCGTCCCGCGGCCCGCATGCGGGCGACCTCGACGTGCACCTTGGTGACGAGCGGGCACGTGGCATCGAAAACCTGCAGGCCGCGCCGCTCGGCCTCGGCCCGTATGGCTTTGGATACGCCGTGCGCCGAGAACACCACGATTGCGCCGGGAGGCGCATCGTCGAGCTCGTCGATGAAGACGGCGCCCTTGCGCCGCAGGTCTTCGACCACGTAGCGGTTATGGACGATCTCATGCCGCACGTAGATTGGCGCACCATGCAGTTCCAGCGCCCGCTCGACGATGTCGATGGCACGATCGACGCCGGCACAGAAGCCGCGCGGCTGCGCCAGCAGAACCTCGGCCCCCGGCGCGGTGACGGTATCGACGGTGCCGCTCATCACAGGACTCCCAGGATCTGGACATCCACCCGCAGGGCGGTGCCCGCCAGCGGGTGATTGAAATCGAACAGCGCGCCGTCATCGTCCAGCGACTTCAGCACACCCGAGTAGCGACCGCCATTGGGCGCCTGGAATTCGACCAGGTCGCCCGGCTCGAAGGCGGCGTCGGCGCCGGCGTGTTCGGCCAGCATGGCGCGGCTGACGCGCTGGATCAGTTCGGGATTGCGGTCGCCGTAGGCCTGCGTGGGCGGCAGGGTCACGCTGAACTCGCTGCCTTCGGGCTGGTCCAGCAGCGCGGCTTCCATGCCGGGCGCCCACTGGCCCATGCCCAGCTGCAACGTGGCCGGGCGGCCGGTAAAGGTATCCGCGAAGACCGAACCTTCGCCCGGCCCGGAGGCAAGGACGATGCGGTAATGCAGGGTCAGGTAGGAATCCGGACGGACAAAAACGTTCGTGCTGGGCGTAGCGGTGCTCAAGATATGCCACCGTAATGGGGTGAATCCGCCATTTTAGTCTTAGCGCGCCAGCCCGCCCGCCAGGAGCCCATCCATGCCTGCTTCCAAGCCGTCCGTCCCCGACGCCGAACGCCCTCGCGAACGCCTGCTGCGCCACGGCGCCGCCGTGTTGACCGACGCCGAACTGCTGTCGGTCGTCCTGCGCACCGGCACGCCGGGCCGGCCGGTGGTCGCGCTGGCGCATGAAATCCTCGCCCATTTCGACGGCCTGCGCGGCCTGCTCGGGGCAAGCGCCGACGCCCTGGTGCGTATCCGCGGCCTGGGGCTGGCCAAGGCCTGCCAATTGCAGAGCGTGCTGGAGCTGGCGCGCCGTGCCATGCACGAAGAGCTTACGGAAAGCTGCGCGCTGGATCAGCCCGGGCGTGTCAAGCAATACTGCGTGGCGATGCTCGGGCACCATGAAGTCGAGCATTGCATCGCCCTGTATCTGGACAACCGCCTGCGCCTGATCGCGACCGGCGAGGTGGCGCGCGGCACCCTGGCTCATGCCTCGGTCTACCCGCGCGAGGTCGTGCGGGACGCGCTGCGGCACCACGCGGCGGCGCTGATACTGGCGCACAACCATCCCTCCGGACTGGCGGTGCCCAGCGATGCCGACGAACGCCTGACCCGCCATCTCCGGCAGGCGCTGGCACTGGTCGACGTACGCCTGCTGGATCACCTGATCGTCGCCGGCGGCGCCGCGCTGTCGATGGCCGAACAGGGACGGATGTAACGCCCAGGGCGGCGCGGCGCCCACTTCTTGCGGATTTGGCGGAATCCGGGCTAGAATGCCGAGTTCTCTCTGGATACGTGGTGGATGCTCGGGACCGATCCCGACCAAGACTAGGCCAAGGACCAAGGACCAAGGACCAAGGGCCAAGACCCAGGACCAAGGGCCAAGACCCAGGACCAAGGGCCAAGACCCAGGACCAAGGCCAAGATCGCTGATCTCGGTCACAGCCCTTGATCACACCCACCGGCGACCCGCACTCTCAGGAAATAGCCATGAAGCAGAATACCCATCCCGAATACCGCGAAGTGGTATTCATGGACGTCCAGACCGGCGACAAGTTCGTCATCGGTTCCACCGTCACGACCCGCGAAACCATTGACCTGGACGGCAAGACCTACCCGCTGTTCAAGTGCGACGTGTCGTCCAAGTCGCACCCCTTCTATACCGGCGCGCAGACCCGCATCGTCGAAACCGGCCGCGTTGAAAAATTCCGCGCCCGTTTCGCCCGCACCACCGGCGCCGCCAAGACCGCCGGCTGATCCGTTCGGACCGTTCGGCGCGTACGAAAAAGCAGCCTGCGGGCTGCTTTTTTTTGCCGCCGCTTTTCGACTCGCCATACATCCCGAGACAGAACCACGGCCATCTATCCGGTACATTACGCTCCGTGTCCCCCTTATCCCGCACCACACCTGCCCGGCTGACCGCGCCGGCGACCGTCAAACTGCCCCGGCTGGTACTGCTGGGGCTGGCGATCGCCTACATCGTATTCGGCCTGTTCATGCGGGATCCATGGAAGACCGACGACGTGGTGGGCCTGGCGACAATGCTGACGGCCCTGCGCGACGGCGGACACACCTGGCTGCTGCCGCAGGTCGGCCATCTGGCCCATGCGGAAGAAGGCCCGCTCATCACCTGGGTGGGCGCCGCGTCGATGTGGCTGTTCGGTCCGGCCATCGGCGACATCACGGCGGGACGCCTGCCCAACCTTTTGTGGTTTTTCATCACCACCGCATCGCTGTGGTACGGCACCTATCTGCTGGGTAGGCGCCCCGAAGCCCAACCGCTGGCCCTGCCCTTCGGCGGAGAACCCACCGTGCGCGACTACGGCCGCATGCTGGCGGACGCCGCCCTGCTGTTGCTGCTGGCCACGGTCGGCATCCTTCAGCGCGTCCATGAAACCTCGGAAATTCCCGCGATCATGGCGACGCAGGCGTTTGCCTTCTATTCCCTGGCACGCATGCTCGATCGGCCGCGCCTGGGCGCGGTCAGCCTAGGCGTGGCGCTGGCCGCCAGTTTCCTGGTGCGCGGCTGGGTCGGCGCGCTGCCCATCATGCTGGGCGCGCTGGTGGCCTTCCACCCCAAAAGCATACTGTGGGCCCGGCGCCGCTGGCTGCTGCTGGCCGCCGCCCTGTGCGCGGCGATCATGCTGGCATGGTGGATACCCGCCACGCTGGTCAGCGAATACTGGATCCGCAACTGGAAGCTGTGGAATATCGACAACTACGCGTTGCCGGAACTGGGCGACCTGCTGCGCACGCTGCGCGACCTGCCCTGGTACCTGTGGCCGACCTGGCCCTTGGCGCTGCTGGCTTTGTGGCGTTGGCGCGCATGGCGCTACGCGCCGCACGTCTGGCTGCCGCTGGCCCTGCTGGTGTGCCCGCTGATCATGATCGTCTTCACCGACGAACCCTCTGAAGCCGAGTTCACTTTGCTGGTCATTCCCTGCGCGGTGCTGGCGGCGTTTTCGCTGCCGACGCTGCGCCGCGCGGTGATCAATACCCTGGACTGGTTCGCGGTGATGTGCTTTTCCCTGACCGCCGCCACGGTATGGCTGGGATGGGTGGCCCTGAACTTCGGCTTTCCGGCCAAGATCGCCCGCAACATCCAGCGCCAGACCACCGGCTACGTGCCCGAGATATCCTGGATCGCGGTCGCGTTGGCGCTGGCGGTAAGCGTGGGCTGGATCTTGCTGGTGGCGTGGCGCCTGCGCGTGCGGCCGACCGCCTTGTGGCGCGGCACGGTCATGTCGGCCGCCGGCCTGGCCGCCACCTGGATCCTGCTGGTGCTGCTGTGGCAGCCGCCCGTCGACTACGCACGCAGCTACCGCAAGGTGTCCGGCGAGCTGGCCGAGGCACTGGCGCGCAACATGCGCCCCGGCGAATGCGTACGCGGCCTGGGCCTGGGCAATGGCCAGCGGGCATCGTTCCTGGTCTTCGACGACCTGAATTTCCCCTACGACAACCGCTGCACGCTCGTGCTGCAACAGACGTCGCGCAGCAGCCTGCGCGACGGCACCGCCGCCTACAGCGACGGGGCCGACGTGCTGTGGCAAGGCGGACGCCTGTCCGACCGCACCGAGGTATTCCGCCTGCTGCGCGTCCCGCCCACCCAGCGATGACCCATACGCTGCCTACCGAAGCGCCTTTCGGCGCCGCCGTGCGCGCCATCGCGCGCCAGGCTTGGCCGGTACTGATCAGCCAATGGGCCGGCATCGCCTTCGGCGTGCTGGATACCGCCATGACGGGCCACGCCAGCCCGGACGACCTGGCGGCCATGTCGCTGTCGGCCTCGGTCTACATCACCGTCTTCGTCGGGCTGATGGGCGTCATCCATGCCTTGATTCCCATCCTGGCGCAGGAATACGGCGCGGGACGCATGCGGGAAGTCGGCGTCATGTGGGGCCAGGGCGTGTGGCTGGCCATCGGCCTGTCCGTGGTGGGTGGCGCGCTGATGCTGTTTCCCGACGTTTGGCTATCGATGTCGGGCGACGTCGCGCCCGACGTGCGCGCGCGCGTGGCCAGCTATCTGCAGGCACTGACCCTGGCGCTGCCCGCATCGCTGGTGTTCCGCACCATCTACGCCTTGGGCACCGCGGTGTCGCGGCCGAAACTGGTCATGGGCATCAACCTGGCCGCCATCGTGTTCAAGGCCTTGTTCAACTGGGTGTTCATCTACGGCAAGCTGGGCCTGCCGGCGATGGGCGCCACCGGCGCCGGCCTGGCGTCCGCCGTCGTCTCGTGGATGAGCCTGGGCGGGGGCCTGTGGATCGTCAGCCGCGACCGCTTCTACAAGCGTTTCCAGCTGCGCATCGGCCGGCCGGCCTGGGCGGCGCAGAAGGAATTGCTGCGCCTGGGACTGCCCATGGGCGGCTCGTACCTGGTGGAGGTCTGCGCCTTTACCTTCATGGCCCTGCTGGTGGCGCGCGAAGGCACCTTCGTGATCGGCGGGCATCAGATCATGTCCAACCTGGCCGCGCTGTGCTACATGATGCCCATGGCGATCGGCGTGGCCAGCGCGTCGCTGACCGCCCAGGCGATCGGCGCCGGGCAGCCTCGCCTCGCCCATCGGACCGGCATGGCGGGCCTGGCGCTGGGACTGGCGGGCGCCGCCTTGACGGCCGTCATCCTCTGGACCGGCAAGCCGCTGATCCTGCGCGCCTACACGGACAACCTGGAGGTCGCGGCCGTGGCGGCCACACTGCTCCAGGTGATCCCGCTGTTCCATCTTTGCGATGCCATGCAGTGCATCAACTCGTACCTGCTGCGCGCCTACAAGGTGGCGGTGGTGCCGCTGGTGCTGCAGATCGCGGCGCTCGGGCTGTTCGGGCTGGGCGGAGGCTGGCTGTTCGGCTTCGGGCCGGCACGCGGCGACCTGGACGGCCTGCGCACGCTGCTGCTGCCGGGTTCGCCGGTGGGCGCCGGCACCATGTGGCTGATGGCGATTTTCGGGCTGGGCCTGTCCGCCATCCTGCTGCATGTATGGTATCGGCGCATCGTGCGCCGCACCCTGGACTGACAAGCTCCCGCTACCTGGGCCGCTTGTCGATCACCCGGCGCGCCTTGCCGGTCAGGGTCCGTTCCACTTGTCCGCATTCCAGCACGCGCACCGCGGCGCTGACGCCGATGTGAGCCTTGACGGCATGCGCCAGCTGCCGAGCCAGCTCGGCCCTTTCACCATCCGCCATGCCTTCCAGCTCGGGCCGGGGCTCAGCGAGGATTTCCAGCTCGTCCATGGCGCCGCTGCGCGTCAGCACGAGCTGGTAATGCGATGCCAGGCTGCCGGTCTTCAGGACCAGTTCTTCGACTTGCGTGGGGAACAGGTTGACGCCGCGCACGATCAGCATATCGTCGCTGCGGCCGGTGATCTTGCCCATGCGCCGCATGCTGCGCGCCGTGGGCGGCAGCAGGCGCGTCAGGTCCCGGGTGCGGTAGCGGATGACGGGCATGGCCTGCTTGGTCAGCGACGTGAACACCAGTTCGCCCGGTTCGCCATCGGCCACGGGCAGGCCGGTATCGGGGTCGACGATTTCCGGATAGAAATGGTCTTCCCAGATCACCGGGCCGTCCTTGGTCTCCACGCATTCGTTCGCCACGCCGGGCCCCATCACTTCGGACAAGCCATAGATGTCCACGGCGTCGATGCCGGCGCGAACCTCGATCTCTTCGCGCAACCGGCCCGTCCATGGCTCGGCGCCGAAAATGCCGATCCGCAGCGAGGACGCCCGCGGATCCAGGCCCTGCCGCTCCATTTCTTCCAGTACGCAGCAGAAATAGGAAGGCGTGACCATGATGATGTCCGGCTTGAAGTCCTGGATCAGCTGTACCTGCTTTTCCGTCTGGCCGCCGGACATGGGGATGACCGTGCAGCCCAGGCGCTCGGCGCCGTAGTGGGCGCCCAGGCCGCCGGTAAACAGGCCATAGCCGTACGCCACATGCACCACGTCGCCCGGCCGTCCGCCGGACGCGCGGATGGAGCGCGCCACCAGGTTGGCCCAGTTGTCCAGGTCTTCGCGCGTGTAACCCACCACGGTCGGCTTGCCCGTCGTGCCGCTGGACGCATGCACCCGCGCGATCTGGTCGCGCGGCACCGCGAACATGCCGAAAGGATAGTTGTCGCGCAGATGCTGCTTGGTCGTGAAGGGAAACCGGGCCAGGTCGGCCAGCTCTTTCATGTCGTCGGGATGCACTCCCGCCGCGTCGAAAGCCTGGCGGTAATGCGGCACGTTGGCGTAGGCGTGCGCCAGCGTCCACCGCAGGCGCCGCAGCTGCAGGGCCTGGATCTCGTCGCGGCTGGCGTGTTCGATGGGATCGAGTCCCGGCTTGCTGAGCGTGGCCATGATGTTGTCTCCATTATCTGTTTTATATGCACGACGGATCGTCGACGATCTGCCCCTTGATGCGGTATGAGCGGCCGCGAAACAGCGCAACCGCCTGGCCGTCCTGCTTGCTGACGGCAACGTCGTAGACGCCCGTGCGGCCCGCCAGCGAGCGTTCCTGGGCATGGGCGGTCAGCACGTCGCCTTCGCGCGCGGGCGCCAGGAAATCGATGGTGCAGCCGGACGCCACCGTGCTGACGTTGCGCGAATTGCAGGCGAAGGCGAATGCGCTGTCGGCCAGGGAAAAGATGAAGCCGCCATGGCAGGTGCGATGGCCATTCAACATGTCGCCGCGCACCGGCATGGTCAGCGTGGCGTGGCCGGGGCCGACCGCGTCCAGGCGCATGCCCAGCGCCCGCGTTGCCGCGTCGGCGGCGTACATGGCGTCGGCGACGGCGACGGCCAGGGCCTGTGGATCGGCGGCAGCCGCCGGCGCCTCGGGATGCGTGTCCTTCATCATCGTCCCTTGAAGCGCGGCTCGCGCTTGTCGAGGAAGGCCGCGACGCCTTCGGCGTAGTCCTCGCTGCGGCCCAGCTCGCGCATCATCCGCACTTCCAGCGCCAGCTGTTCATCCAGGGTGTTGTCCAGGCTGGCATGCAGCGCCTGCTTCGTATAGGCCAGCCCCTTGGTCGGCGCGCTGGCGAAATGACGGACCAGGCGCTCCAGGGTCTCGTCGAAGGCGTCGTCGGCGACGCATTGCCAGATCATGCCCCACTGCTCCGCCTGGCGCGCGCTGATGCGGTCTCCCAGCAAGGCCATGCCCAGGGCGCGCGCGCGTCCCACCAGCCGCGGCAACACATAGGTGCCGCCGGTATCTGGAATCAGGCCCAGCCGGCAGAAGGCCTCGATGAAGCTGGCGGACTCCCGGGCGATCACGATATCGCCGGCGAGCGCCAGGTTGGCGCCCGCCCCCGCCGCCACGCCGTTGACGCCGACGATCACTGGCAGCGGCATGGCGTGCAGGCGCCGGACCAGCGGCGCGTAATAGGTTTCGACGGTCTCGCCCAGGTCGACCGGCGCCCCGCCCGGCGCGGCGCGGCGTTCGCTCAAGTCCTGGCCGGCGCAGAAGCCGCGGCCCGCACCGGTGAGCAGCAGGACCCGGGCGTTGCCGCGCTCCACCTGGTCCAGCGCATGCGCGACTTCGCCATGCATGCGGGCAGTGAAGCTGTTGAGCTTGTCCGGGCGGTTCAGGGTAAGTCGCGCGATGCCTTCCTGCAGCGAGAATTGGATGTCTTCGTACGAGGTCATGGTATTCCTTGGCGAGTGTGTCCGCGGCGGTGTCCGTTCATTGTCGCGCGACGCGTGACGCGTGATCGCGCGCCCGTTCACACATGCCAGCGCGCCTGCACCACGCGGAAGCGGTTGGCCACGTAGGCGCTATCGCACAGCGCCGCGTTGGCCGCCGGATTCGCGCCGGTGCCATGGAAATCACTGAAGCTCGCCGACTGGTTGACGAAGATGCCGCCGGTCAGGTTCAGCGACAAGGCCACGCCGCCCTCTTCCGAGGCATCGCGTATCGCGCGGGCCGTGTCCGCGTCGGTCGTGTATGCCGACATGGTCAGCGCGCCGTGCTCGATGGCGCTGTCGCGCGCCAGCGCGATGCTTTGCCGGGTGTCCTCCGTTTCTATCACGAAGGCGATGGGACCGAACCATTCATGCTGGATGGCGGGATGCTGCACGCCGGCGCGCAGCAGCAAGGGCGTGCGGATGCGCGCCCCGGCGAACTGCGGGTGATCGATCGCGCGGCTGGGCGCCAGCACGGGCAGGCCCAGGCCGAGCGCTTCTTCGATGCGCGCCATCGTGGCGTCGCTCTGGATCCCGCCCAGCAGGTCGGCGGCCTTGGCCGGGTCGGCCGTCATGGCTTGCAACGCGTCGGCGATGGCGCCGGCGACCTCGCCGAAGCTGGCGCGGCCCTGCGCCGTGCGGATGCCGTCGCGCGGCACGAAGATATTCTGCGGCGCCGTGCACATCTGCCCGCTGTAGAGCGTCAAGGAAAACGCCAGGTTGCGCGCCACGGACTTCAGGTCGTCGACCGAGTCGACGATGACGGTGTTGATCCCGGACTTCTCGGTATACACCTGCGCCTGGCGGGCGTGCTGTTCCAGCCATTCGCCATTGGCCTTGCTGCCCGTGAAATCGACGATCTTCACGCGCGGATGGGTGGCCAGCACCTGGGCGGTATCGTCGCCCAGCGCGTGCGGCGCCAGCAGCACCGTGTCCGGGTCGAAGCCGGCCTCGGCCAGGACTTCGCGCGCGATGCGCACGGTGATCGCCAGCGGCAGGATGGCCGTGGGATGGGGCTTGACGATGACCGTATTGCCGGTCGCCAGGCTGGCGAACAGGCCGGGGTAGCCATTCCAGGTCGGGAAGGTGGAGCAGCCGATGACCAGAGCGATGCCGCGCGGCACGAGGGTGAAATGCTTTTCCATGCGCAGCGGATCCTGCTTGCCCTGCGGCTTCTCCCAGAGCACCTGTTCCGGGATGCGCGACATTTCCTGCCAGGCATAGGCCACCGCTTCCAGGCCGCGGTCCTGCGCATGCGGCCCACCGGCCTGGAAGGCCATCATGTACCCCTGGCCCGTCGTGTGCTGCACCGCGTGGGCGATCTCGAAGCTGGCGCGGTTCAGGCGCTGCAGGATCTCCAGCGACACGCCCACCCAGGCGCGCGGACCGGCATGGCGCCAGGTTTCCAGCGCACGGCCGGAAGCCGCCACCAGTTGCTCGGGATTCAGGCGGGGATAGCTGATGTGCAGGTCGAAGCCGAAGGGCGAACGCTCTCCGCCCGCCATGCGGTCCGCGCCGGCGACCCGCAGCGGGAAATCGGCGCCGCGCAGGGATTCGAAAGCCTGCCGGCCCGCATCGCCGGCGGTCTCGCCATAATTGCGTGGACTGGGCGATTCCGGATACGGCGTCCAGTATTCGCGGGTCGCGGCGGCGTGCACGGCACGGTCGAGCAGCTCGCGGTGGCGTTCGAAAAAGTCTGTGGTGCTGGTGGCGTTCAGATCCGGGGTTGCAGCGGCGGTCACGGTAGTCTCCTCGATAATTTTCCAGCGGCGCGGCGCCCCATGGCGCGCGGCCGATCCGGCTTCAGCCGGCGCGCTCAGGTTTCCTGGTCGAAATCCAGTACCAGCGTGTCGCTGACCGGATAACTCTGGCAACTCAATACAAAGCCCCGGGCGACTTCATAGTCTTCCAGCGCAAAATTCGCATCCATATCGACTTCGCCTTCCACCACCTTGCAGCGGCAGGTGGAACAGACCCCGCCCTTGCAGGAATAAGGCAGCTCTATCCCCTGCGCCAACGCGGCGTCCAGCACGCTGTCGCGGTTCTTGTCGATGGTGAAGCCGCGG
Source organism: Bordetella genomosp. 8 (assembly GCF_002119685.1). Taxonomy (NCBI): domain Bacteria; kingdom Pseudomonadati; phylum Pseudomonadota; class Betaproteobacteria; order Burkholderiales; family Alcaligenaceae; genus Bordetella; species Bordetella genomosp. 8. The sequence continues at coordinate 4,093,557 of NZ_CP021108.1, forward strand.
CTGTGGCCGTCCTGTATCACGGTGACGCGGCACTGCGCCTGCCCGGGAGCCGCCGCGCGCGACCGCGGCCCCTGCGCCGCGCGCGGCGCGCCGAACAACTCGAACTTGATGCGCTCGCGCGGAAAGCCCAGGCGCTGCAGCGTGGGAACGACGTCTTCCACCATGGCTTGCGGCCCGCACAGGAAAACATAATCGACGTCGCGCAGGCGCAACCACTGGGTCAGCAGGCTTTCCACCTTGGCGCCGTCGAGCCTGCCGTTGAACAGCTCGATGTCCTGGGCTTCGCGGCTCATGACGTGGCATAGCGAGAAGCGCGCCATATAGGTGTTCTTCAGGTCCTCCAGCGCCTCGCGAAACAGCACGGACGATGACGCGCGGTTGCCATAGAACAGGGTGAAACGGCTGTCCGGCTCCGTGGCCAGCGCGGTCTTGACCAGCGAATACACCGGCGTGATCCCGCTGCCCACCGCGAACGCGACGTAGTGCCGGGCGTTCCGCGGCGCGAACTCGACCGTGAATTCACCGTCGGGCGGCATCACGTCGAGCACGGCTCCCGCTTGCAGCTCGCGGTTCGCCCAACTGGAAAATGCGCCGTCATCCACGCGCTTGATGGCCACCCGCAAGGCACCGTCGCCCGGGGAGGAGCAGATCGAATACGAGCGCCGCAGCTCTTCTCCGGCCACCCGCGTGCGCAGGGTCAGGTACTGGCCGGGGCGGAATGCGAAGTCCTGCGCCAGCGGCGCGGGCAGGTCGAAGGTCAGGACCACCGCGTCGCGCGTATCGCGCGCCACGTCGATGACCTTGAGCGGATGGAAGGAACTGGCCATGGCGTCCGGGCCTTCAATGGGACTTGAAATAATCGAATGGTTCGCGGCACGCGTTGCAGCGGTACAGCGCGCGGCAGGACGTCGCGCCGAAGCCGCTGAGCATGCGCGTGTCGGCGGATCCGCAATGCGGACACGGTACGGCGGGCGCCGCGCGCCGTGCGATGCCGGAGACGTCGATGGCGCGCTCCACCGGCGGCGCGATGCCTTCGGCCAGCAAGGCCAGGCGCCCCCGCTCGGTCAGCCAGTCTGTGGTCCAGGCCGGTGCCAGCCGCGTGCGCACCGCCACGGCGGCAATGCCCTGCCCATGCAGGGCGCGTTCGATATCCTGCGTGATCTCACGCATGGCCGGACAGCCCGAATAGGTGGGCGTGATGGTGACGACGCAGACGGGCGCCTCGTCCGGCCCTTCCCAGGCGATGTCGCGCACGATGCCCAGGTCCATGATGGACACGGCCGGCATCTCCGGATCGCGCACGGCGTCCAGGCAACGGGCGATACGGTCCAGCGCTATCCTGTCTGCCGTCGCTACCATGTGGCCCCCGGGTAGGCGCGCTGCAGGAACTGCATTTCCGCCAACAGCGGCCCCAGGGCCTCGCTGTGCCGGCCCTGGCGTCCACCGCGATAGGCCGGGTGGCCGGCCAGATCCTCGCGCGGCACGGTGAGCGTGGCTTCTTCCAGCACCGCTTGCACCTGGGCCAGCCAAGGTGCGCGCAATTCCGCCAGGGTACAGGCGATGCCGCGGCGGGCCGCCTCCGCGTCGACATCGTCGTCGACGAAGAGTTCGCCGGTGTATGGCCAAACGCGGTCCACCGCGGCCTGCATGCGTTCATGGCTTTCATCGGTGCCGTCGCCCAGGCGCACGACGATATCGGCCGAACGGCGCGCGTGATAGGCCGCTTCCTTAACCGATTTCTCGGCGATCGCGGCCACGCGCGGCTCCGAGGATTTCACCAGCCGCTCCAGCAGGAAGTAATGCCAGGCATCGAAGAAGAACTGGCGCGCCATGGTGTCGGCGTAGTCGCCGTTGGGCCGCTCCACCAGCAGCGCGTTGCGGAAATCGTGCGCGTCTCGCAGATAGGCCAGCTGGTCCTCGTCGCGGCCGGCGCCTTCGGCCTCGCCGGCCAGCGTCAGCCACAGGCGCGCCTGGCCCAGCAGGTCCAGCGCCGTGTTGGTCAGGGCCAGGTCCTCTTCCAGGATGGGACCATGGCCGCACCAGGCGGACAGCCGCTGCGACAGTATCAACGTGGTGTCGCCCATGCGCAATGCGAAATCGAACAGGCAGCGATCCATGGCGTGGCCTACATATGCTTGACTTCGTCAGGCATCGGAAAGAAGGTCGGATGCCGGTAGACCTTGCCGCGCGCGGGATCGAACAAGGCCTGCTTGTCGTCCGGATCGCTCGCCACGATGTCCGTCGCCCGCACCACCCAGATGCTGGTGCCCTCGTTGCGGCGGGTGTAGACGTCGCGCGCGTTCATCAGGGCCATTTCGGCGTCCGGCGCGTGCAGGCTGCCGACGTGCTTGTGGGCCAAGCCGTGCTGGCCGCGAATGAAGACTTCCCACAAAGGCCAGTGCTTGTCGTCCATATGCGTGCTCACTTCGGGTTGCAGGGCGGCGCGCCGTCAGGCGGCCTTGCGTTGGCGCTGTTTTTCGGCGTGGGCGACCATGGCGTCGCGTACCCAGGCGCCCTCTTCGTGGGCGCGCACGCGCGCCTGCAGGCGTTCGCGATTGCAGGGCCCGTGGCCGTCCAGCACCTCTCGGAACTCGGCCCAATCGATTTCGCCGAAGTCGTAATGGCCGCGCTCCGCATTCCAGCGCAGGGCGGGATCGGGGACAGTCAAGCCCAGGTATTCCGCCTGCGGCACCGTCTGGTCCACCATCTTCTGGCGTAACTCGTCGTTGGAAAACAGCTTGATGCGCCAGCGCATCGAGCGCGCGCTATTGGTCGATTCGGCGTCCGGCGGACCGAACATCATCAAGGCGGGCCACCACCAGCGGTTCAAGGCGTCCTGGCACATGGCCTTCTGCTCCGGCGTGCCGTGCAGGCACATCTGGATCAGCAGGTCGTAGCCCTGGCGCTGGTGGAAGGATTCCTCCTTGCATATCCGCACCATGGCGCGGGCATAGGGACCATAGGAACAGCGGCACAGCGGGATCTGGTTGATGATGGCCGAGCCATCCACCAGCCAGCCGATCATGCCGATGTCGGCCCATGTCAGCGTGGGGTAATTGAAGATGGTCGAATACTTGGCCTTGCCGCTGTGCAGGTCGGCGATCATTTCGTCGCGCGACGTACCCAGGGTTTCAGCCGCGCTGTAGAGATACAGCCCATGCCCGCATTCGTCCTGCACCTTGGCCAGCAGGATGGCCTTGCGCATGAGCGTCGGGGCGCGCGAGATCCAGTTGCCTTCCGGCAGCATGCCGACGATTTCGGAATGGGCATGCTGGGAAATCTGCCGGACCAGGGTGCGCCGGTAGGCGTCCGGCATGGCGTCACGCGCCTCGATGCGCACGCCGGCGTCGATGCGCTGTTCGAAGGCGGCCTCCACCGGGTCGGTGACGCCGGCGGCGATCGCCATGGGTTCAGGCGCGTGCGCGTCCATGATGTGTCTCCTGCCTGGGCCGTCCGCCGGAGCGGAGGCCAAACGGTTCTTGATGCCGATAAGCTGTACGGCGATTATTTAATACAGAAATTCGTCTGTCAAACGCATTTCTGTATCACATTGGATTTATGTATCATGTCGCGTCATCCCGATAGCCTCCTCCGCCCTCCATGGCCCCTGCCGCGTCCGCGCTGGAACGCCTTACCGCCAGACTGATCAAGGCGGACCCGCCGCGCGCCAAGTCGCTGTGCGTCAGCCTGCTGGGCGACGCCATCGAGCCGCACGGCGGGGCGATCTGGCTGGGCGACCTCATCGCCCTGCTGCGTCCGCTGGGCATCAATGAACGCCTGCTGCGCACCAGCGTGTTCCGGCTGGTCGCGGAAGGCTGGCTGCATGCGGAAAGACAGGGCCGCCGCAGCCTGTATCGGCTATCGCCGCAGGGGGCGCGCAATACCGCCCATGCCGCGCTGCGCATCTACCAGTCGGTCGAGCCGCCCTGGGACGGCGAATGGACGCTGGTGCTCATCCCGCGCATGACCAGCAACGGCCTGGCGGAAAGGACCGAGTTGCGGCGCGCGCTGGAATGGGAGGGCTACGGGATGCTGGCGCCGGGCGTCTTCGCCCATCCGCGCGCCCGGCCGGCCGCGGCCGGCAGCATCCTGGAATCGTTGGGCATACCGGACAAGGCGCTGGTCCTGGCCGCGCGCGACCTGCCCGACGTGGGCGCCCTGCCCCTGGCCGCCCTGGCAGAGCAATGCTGGAATCTGCAGGAGCTGGCCGGGCAGTACCGTGAATTCGTCCAGCAGTTCGCGCCGCTGGAAAAAACCCTGGCAGACGGCGGGGCCGGCGCGCCGGCGGCGGCCTTCGCCGCACGGGTGCTGTTGCTGCATCGCTGGCGCCGGATCGTCTTGCACGACCCGCAATTGCCCGCCGGCATGCTGGCGCCGGACTGGCCGGGACACGCGGCGCGCGAGCTCTGCGGGCGCCTGTACTGGGCCTTGTTCGATGCGTCCGAAGCGCACCTGGCCAGCCTGGCCGGCCATGATGGCGAGCCCCATTTCCGGCCGCTGGCCGCGGAGGCGCTGCTGCGCTTCGGCGGCCGCCAGCCCTAGACCTTCAGGAAGTGCTCGCGGTAATGCTTGAGCTCGTCGATGGAATCGTGGATGTCGGCCAGGGCTTCGTGGCGGCTTTTCTTTTCGAAGCTCTTGTAGACGTCCGGCCGCCAGCGGCGCGCCAGTTCCTTCAGCGTGCTGACGTCCAGGTTGCGGTAATGGAAGAATTGTTCCAGCCGCGGCATGTAGCGGAACATGAACCGCCGGTCCTGGCTGATGGTGTTGCCGCATAGCGGCGACTTGCCGGCCGGCACGTGCTGCGACAGGAAGGCAATCAGGATATCCTCGGCCTGCGCCTCAGTGATCGTGGACGCCTTGACCTTGTCGATCAGGCCGCTTTTGCCGTGTGTGGACTTGTTCCAGCTGTCCATGGCGTCCAGCAGGCTGTCGGGCTGGTGTATGGCCAGCGCCGGGCCTTCGGCCACGACGGTCAGGTCCGGTTCGGTCACGACCACCGCCACTTCGATGATGCGTTCCTTTTCCGGATCGAGGCCGGTCATTTCCATGTCGAGCCAGACCAGGCGGTTGTCGTTCAGAGCCATATAATTCGCCTTTTGAAAACCCGATTTTCTCATATCGGTTTCCCAGCCCGGATTCCCCATGCTGACTCTGTTGTTCGTTGCGCTGCTGCTGGTCGATATCAGCGTCAGGCTCTGGCTGTCCACGCGGCAGATCCGCCACGTCGCCCGCCACCGGGACCGCGTACCGCCCGAATTCGCCGATCGGATCGGCCTGGCAAGCCACCAGCGCGCCGCCGACTATACGGTCGCCCGCGTTCGGCTCGGCATCGTCGAACGGGTATTCGATGCCGCCGTTCTGGTGGGCCTGACCCTGCTGGGCGGGCTGCAGGCCATCGACATGCTTGCCGGCTGGCTGACCGACAACGATTTCCTGCACCAGATGCTGTTGCTGGTCATCACCGGCCTGCTGCTGGGCGCGTTGGAGTTGCCCTTCACCCTGTGGCGCCAGTTCAGGCTGGAAGCCCGCTTCGGCTTCAACCGGATGACGCCGGCGCTGTTCATCTCCGACGCGATCAAGGGGCTGGCGCTCACCGCCATCATCGGGCTGCCCCTGGTCGCCGCCATCCTGTGGCTGATGGGCAAGGCCGGCACGCTTTGGTGGATCTGGGCCTGGGGCCTGTGGGTCGGCTTCAGCCTGCTGACGCTGCTGCTGTTTCCCATGGTGATCGCCCCACTGTTCAACAAGTTCACGCCGCTGGCCGACCAGGATCTGTCCAAGCGCATCGGCCAACTGGTGCAACGCTGCGGCTTCGCCATCAACGGGCTGTTCGTCATGGACGGATCGCGCCGCTCCGGGCACGGAAATGCCTATTTCACCGGCTTCGGCAAATCGCGGCGCATCGTTTTCTTCGACACGCTGCTGGCGCGCCTGAACGGCGACGAAATCGAAGCCGTGCTGGCCCATGAACTGGGCCATTTCGCCCGCCGCCACATCACCCGGCGCATCGCGATCAGCTTCGCCGTGGCGCTGGGCTTTTTCGCACTGCTGGGATGGCTGGCGCGCCAGCCCTGGTTCTACGAACAGCTGGGCGTGCTGCCGCGCCTGGACGGCCGCAACGATGCCATGGCCTTGCTGCTGTTCTTCCTGGTCGTGCCGGTGTTCACCTTCCTGTTCACGCCTATCGCCAGCTGGTATTCGCGACGTGATGAATTCCAGGCGGACGACTACGCCGCGCGCCAGAGCTCGGCGAAGCAACTGGTGTCGGCGCTGGTCAAGCTGTATGACGACAACGCCGCCACCCTGACGCCGGATCCCGTCCATTCCGCCTTCTATGACAGCCATCCGCCGGCGGCGGTGCGCATCCGGCACCTGGGCATGGCCGCCCGATGAGCCGGCGCGAGCGCCCTGCCCGGCCGGGTCGCCAGGACGGCATGCCGGCCGCCCGGCCGGACAAGGGCCGGCCCAAGGGTGCCGTCACGACGGATGACGCCCACCCGGACACGCAGGGCCTGCTCGACGGCCGCATCGTCGCGGCCCATGGCCGCCACTACATCGTCGAAATGGCAGACGGCACGTCGCGGCAATGCTACCCGCGCGGAAAGAAGGCCGGGGCGGCGGTCGGCGATCGCGTCCGCATTGCGCCGCAGGGCCGGGACGAAGGTGCCATCGAGGAAATCCTGCCGCGCAGCAACCTGCTCTACCGGTCAGACGACATGCGGGCCAAGCAGTTCGCCGCCAACGTCGACAAGCTGTTCATCGTCGTCGCCGTCGTGCCCACGTTTTCGGACGACCTGGCCGGCCGCGCGCTGGCGGGCGCCTGGAGCGCCGGCATCGCCCCCCGGATCGTGCTGAACAAAGTCGACCTGCAGGCAGGGCTGGCGGAAGCCAGGGCGCGCCTGGCGCCGCTGGCGCGGCTGGGCGTGCCTGTGCTGGAGGTCAGCGCCCTGGACGCCGATGCCACCCGACGCACGCTATACCCGGAGATGGCCGGCCACGTCAGCCTGCTGCTGGGCCAGAGCGGCATGGGCAAGTCAACCCTGCTCAATGACCTGATACCCGGCGCCAATGCAGCCACGCGTGAGCATTCCGCCGCGCTGGACATGGGGCGCCACACCACCACCAGTACGCGCCTGTATCACTTGCCGGAGGGTGGCGACCTGATCGATTCGCCGGGCTTCCAGGCCTTTGGCCTGCAACACCTGACGCGTGAGGATATCGAGCGTGGCTTCCCTGAATTCGCGCCGTATGCGGCGCAATGCCGGTTCTACAACTGCACCCATCAGCATGAGCCGGGCTGCGGGGTCCTGCAGGCCCTGGAGCAAGGCCGGATCGATCCGTCGCGCCATGCGCTGTATCTGCGCATCCTGCACGAGAACGCCGCGGCGCCCCGCTACTGATTGCTGATCCCGCCGCTTATTCCGGCGCGGTATCCCGCGCGTTCGGATCGCACAGGACGTGGTACAGGTTGCGCAGCATGGCGGCCGTCGCGCCCCAGATGAAGTACTTGCCCCAGGGCATGGAGTAATACCGGCGCACGCGCCCGTCCGGCAGCTCCACGCTGTGCAGCCGATGATTCGCCGGATCTGTGATGAAAGACAGCGGGACTTCGAAAATCTCCGCGACTTCGAAAGGGTCCGGTACCAGTTCGAAACCCGGGCGGACCAGGGCCACGGCGGGTGTGATGGAGAAACCCGTTGCCGTCAGGTAGGGCGGCATGGTGCCCAGGACATCCACCCAATCCGGCGCCAGGCCCGTTTCTTCCTGGGCTTCGCGCAAGGCGGCCGCGATGGGGCTGGCGTCGGTTTCTTCGATGCGCCCGCCGGGAAAGCTGATCTGCCCCGCATGGTCGTGCAAATGCGCGGTGCGCTGTGTCAGCATGACCGTCACGCCCGGTTCGCGCATGACCAGGGGGATCAGCACGGCCGCCAGTACGGGCGCGCCTTCCCGGCCGGGATACCGCGTATCGCCATTCAAAGGCAGTTGCGCCGGCAGCCCGCGCGGATGCTGCAGCACCCGGCGCAGCTCATCCACCGCCAAGGCCTGCGGCGGCACGGCCCGCAAGCCTTCGTTGGCCGCGACCCACGGTTGCACCGCCGCATCGAAGGCGGGCCTGACGATGGGACGACGCGGACGTGGCGAGGCGGGCTGGTCGGGCATGTGGCGGATGGATCAGGGACGGTGAGCAGGATCCGGAAACGGTAGTGGGAAACAGTATTCGGAAACAGTGCCCGGAAACGAAAAGGCACCCCGCTTGGGGGTGCCTTTTCTGGCGGCCGGCGAGGCGCTGGGGTCCGGCTGGCGGACCGGCCGGTGGTACCCCCGAGATCAGGACGCCGCGGATTCGGCAGCCTGGGCCGATTGCGCGGCAGCCTGACGGCTGACCAGCTTTTCCTTGATGCGAGCCGACTTGCCCGAACGATCGCGCAGGTAGTACAGCTTGGCGCGACGGACGTCGCCACGGCGCTTGACTTCGATCGAAGCGATCTGCGGCGAATACAGCTGGAACGTACGTTCCACGGCTTGGCCGGACGAGATCTTGCGAACGATGAAGGCCGAGTTCAGGCCGCGGTTGCGCTTGGCGATCACGACGCCTTCGAAGGCCTGCACACGCTTGCGGGTGCCTTCGACAACGTTGACGTTGACGACCACGGTGTCGCCCGGGGCGAAAGACGGCAGCGTCTTGTCGGCGGTCAGGCGGGTGATCTCTTCCTGTTCCAGGACAGCGATAAGGTTCATGAAAACTCCGAAATCATCGTGCCGTGCGATTGTTATGAGGGTGCCATGTTATGGAGTGCCATGTATGGGGGGTCCCAATAGGGGTTGTCCCAACGGGGGTCCCCAGTAAGAGTTCCCCATATCATGGCAACATGATGCGCCGCACGCAGAGGATGACACTTGGCAAAACCCGGCATTCTACATGAAATCAGTGCTTTAGGTAAGCGGCTGGGTCAGAATCCCGCCACGGCGCCCAGCCACATCAGCCCGGGGATCATGGCGCCCCACATGGCTACCAGGAGCACGTCGACGATCATCTGGCGTACGGTCACGCCCTGCTCTGCCGTAGCGCCAGCCACGGAAACGCCGCCGATGGTGGAAACCGTGAGGGTGGCGGGACCGCCCGGAACGTCACCCGTGCCGGCCAGGCCGGTCAGGCCGACCTGGGTGGCCATGCCACGGAGCCGCGCCTGGCCAGGACGGAAACGGGACAGGACACCGCCCAGGCGGCCCAGTCCGCGCCGGCTGGGCGGCACGGGCGGAAACGGCCATTTGGTAGGGAATTGCGGTTCGGCGGCTAGGTTCATGCGAGTGCTCCTTGGAGACAACTTAATCGAATAGACCCAGCTGCCTGACCGGCGCAGGTCCACGGACAGCCCCCGGCCCGGAAACGAATGGGGCCGGAGGGACGAATTGCTTGGTATCCAGTTGCAGGCGCTGCCGGTTCAACCCGGCCTTGCGCACCGCCATATCGAATCGCTGGCGCAGCAGGTCGGCCCAGATACCGGTGCCTTTCATGCGTGTGCCGAAGCGGGGATCGTTGCGCTTGCCTTCCCGCATGTCTTCGATGCGGTGCAGGACGCGCTCGGCGCGATCGGGAAAATGCGCCTGCAGCCATTCTTCGAATACGGGCTTGACCTCCCAGGGCAGCCGCACGACGGTGTAGCTGGCGTAGTACGCGCCGGCGCGGGCGGCTTCCTGCACGATGCGCTCCAGGAATTCGTCGGTGACAAAGGGAATCACCGGGGCCGCCAATACGCCGACGGGCACGCCGGCGTCGGCCAGCTTGCGCACGGCTTCCAGCCGCCGCCAGGGCGCCGAGGCGCGTGGTTCCAACGTGCGGGAAATATCGGCGTCCAGGGAGGTCACGCTGATATACACGGCCACCAGGTTGCGACGCGCCATGGCCTGCAGCAGATCCAGGTCGCGCTCGATCAGCGCGTTCTTGGTGACGATCGTCAGCGGATGGCCGGTTTCCAGCAGCAGTTCCAGCACCCCGCGCGTCAGCCGCCACGAGCGTTCAATGGGCTGATAGACGTCGGTCGCCGACCCTACGTTGACCGGCTCGACGCGATAGCCGGGGCGGGCAAGCTCGGCCCGCAGGGCATCCACCGCATTGGCCTTGGCCACCAGCCGGGTTTCGAAGTCCAGCCCGGGCGAATATCCCAGGTAGGCGTGGGTAGGACGCGCGTAGCAATAGACGCAGCCGTGTTCGCAACCCCGGTACGTATTGATTGCCCGGTCGAAGGGCACGTCGGGCGAATCGTTGCGGGAAATCAGCTTGCGGGCCTGCTCCACCGCCACGGTGGTGGCAATGCCGCTGGGGGTGTCGGCCGGCGGGAGGGGACGTATGGGAAGGATGGGCCGGACGGGGGTGGCCCCGTCTGCCAGCGCCGGTTCGTCCGCCGGATCGGCGGTACTGCGGTCGTCGCGCTGGAAGCGGTGCCGAACATTAGTAACCGCACCCCGACCGCGCAAGGCGGCGGGGGCGGCAGCCGGGGACCCAGAACCGGCAAAAACGGAATGATCGGTACGTGCCATGAATAGTACTGTACATCCATACAGTATTTTCTGACAAGCACCTACCGCCTTTTTTTCGGCGACGTCCCACTTTACCCCAAGTCCAGTGGCCGTTGGCGGCATTTTCCGGGGCTCGACGCGGACTGTCGCTTTACCGCAAAACCCGCATGAAATAAGGCTTTGCGGGCGATTGGCGTGGTAAAAGCGGGGCCGCCGCCCCTGCCCCGCCCGCCGCCGACGGCGGCCGTTCGCGACAACCGCGCGATCGTCACCGGACGACCCGCGCGGGACGTCGACGAAGTCAACGCAACATGCCCGCGGCGGCGGTCTGATGCGTGGACTCGTCGATCAGAATGAAGGCGCCGGTGGCCGCGATGTCGTCATATCGATCGAGCGTCAGCGGATCGCGCGTCACGATGCGGACCTTGCCGATATCGTTCATCGCCAACGTCCCGACGTCGCCATCGATCTCGCGCAGTTCATGGATATCGCGGCGCGTCGCGACTTCGCGCACCTTCGCCGTGGTCAAGCGCGTGCCTTGCTTGAGCAGATAGCGGCGTGCCGTATTCAGCGGCTGCGTATCGAGCCAGCACACTTCCGCATCGAACTCCTTGCCGGTGCGCACCGCCGCGCCCGCATGCGACAACACATCGCCCCGCGACACGTCGACGTCGCGGTCCAGCACCACGATTACCGAATCGCCGGCGCTCGCGCTGGCCAGTTCCCGATCGTGCGCGCGTATCCCCACCACGCGCGCGCCGACCCCGGAAGGCTGCACCAGGATCTCGTCGCCCGCGCGCAGGGTACCGCTGGCGACGCGCCCGGCATAGCCGCGGAAGTCCTGCGCGCTGCTGCCGTCATGGCGAACCACCCATTGCACCGGATAGCGCAAAGGCGCGTCGGCCGCTTCGACGGCGGGGTCCAGCGACTCCAGCAGGGACAGCAGGGGTGGCCCTTCGTACCACGGCGTGTGCGCGGACGGCGTCACGACGTTGTCGCCGTTCAGCGCGGACAAGGGCAACGCCTGGAAGTCGGGGATGCCGATGCGCGCCGCCAGGTCCGCGTAGGCGTCGCGGATGCGGTCGAATACCGCGCGGTCCCAGGCCACCAGATCCATTTTGTTCACCGCCACGACGATGTGGCGTATGCCCAGCAGGCGCGCGATCGTACTGTGCCGCTTGGTCTGCGGCAGCAGCCTGCCGTCGGCGGCGCGCGTGGCGTCGATGAGGATGATGGCCACGTCTGCCGTCGACGCGCCGGTCACCATATTGCGGGTGTACTGCTCATGTCCCGGCGCGTCGGCGACGATGAACTTGCGGCGCGGCGTGGCGAAATAGCGGTAGGCGACGTCGATGGTGATGCCCTGCTCGCGCTCGGCCTCCAGCCCATCCGTCAACAAGGCGAAATCGATGCCGTCGCCGGCCACGCGCTTGTACTTGGCCCGCGCGATGGCGTCGAGCTGGTCGGCGAAGACGCTTTTGCTGTCGTACAGCAGGCGTCCGATCAGCGTGGACTTGCCGTCGTCCACGGAACCGGCCGTGATCAGGCGTATGACCGCCGTCTCGCCGGCGGGAAGGAAAGAATCGTTGACTGCGTTCATGTGCGTGTGCTCCGGCCAGGCGTCAGGGTCGGTTCAGAAATAGCCTTCCTTCTTGCGGCGCTCCATCGATGCCTCGGAAGTCTGGTCGTCCATGCGGGTGGCGCCGCGCTCGGTGATATCGCTGAGCGCGGTCTCGGCGATGATGGCCTGGTTATCGGCCGCATCGGACGCCACCGGGCAGGTGCAGGAAATATCGCCCACGGTACGGAAGCGGACCGACAGCGTCTCCACCTGTTCGTCCGCCTGCGCCGGGGTCAGCGGCGTGATCGGCACCAGCAGGCCGCGCCGCCGCACCACTTCGCGCCGATGGGCGTAGTAGATGGACGGCAGCGCCAGGTTTTCCCGCGCGATGTACTGCCACACGTCCAGCTCGGTCCAGTTGGAAATCGGGAACACGCGCATGTTTTCGCCGCGATGCACGCGGGTGTTGTACAGGCTCCAGACCTCGGGGCGCTGGCTCTTGGGATCCCATTGGCCGAACTCGTCGCGGAAGGAAAAAATGCGCTCCTTGGCGCGGGCTTTTTCCTCGTCGCGCCGGGCGCCACCGATGCAGGCGTCGAAACCGAATTCCGCGATGGCCTCCAGCAGCGTCACCGCCTGGGCTGCATTGCGCGAATCGGTTTCCTTGCGCAGCACCACCGACCCGCGCGCGATCGAATCTTCCACGCTGCGCACGACCAGGGTTTCGCCCAGCTCGGCCGCGCGCGCGTCACGGAACTGGATGACTTCCGGGAAATTGTGTCCCGTATCGATGTGCATGAGCGGGAACGGGAAGCGGGCCGGACGGAAGGCTTTTTCCGCCAATCGCAGCAGCACGCAGGAATCCTTGCCGCCGGAAAACAGCAGCACCGGCTTTTCGCACTCGGCCGCGACCTCGCGCAGGATGAAAATGGCTTCGGACTCCAGCCAATCCAGATGGCTGCGTGTGTGAACGGTGGACATAAGGGGTCTCGTGGCTTCGGTAGAACGACGTTTGGATGGAGCGGTGTTCGATAAAGGGCCGGCGCGTCTCGTCAAGCCTTGCCGTCGGCGGCCCCGCCGGGACGGCGGGCGGCGAACTGGACGACGTGTGCCTCCGGCGGACCGCCGCGATTGCCCGCGTGCAGCCCGCACTCCTTGCTGTCGGACGACTCCCACCACCAGCGCCCGGCGCGTACGTCCTCGCCCGGCCGGATAGCCCTCGTACAGGGTTCGCAGCCGATGGAGGGATAGCCCCGGTCGTGCAGCGGGTTATAGGGAATGTCGAGCGCGCGGATGGCGTTCCAGACATCGTCCTCGCTCCACGCCGCGAGCGGATTGAATTTGTAGAGACCGAAGACCGGATCCTGTTCTTCCTGCGGCAGGCTGCCGCGCGTGGCGGCCTGCGCGCGCCGCTGCCCGGTGATCCAGGCGCCGCGTCCGGACAGGGCCCGCCGCAGCGGCTCCACCTTGCGGATATGGCAGCAGGCCTGGCGCAGTTCCTTGCTTTCATAGAAGGCGAAGGCGCCGTGCGCCGCCACGTGCGCATCCACGGATTCCCCTATGGGCCGATAGACGGTGGGCCGGCGGCCATAGCGCCGCTCGATGACGTCCAGCATGGACAGCGTTTCGGCGTGCAGGCGGCCGGTGTCCAGCGTGAAGATTTCCAGCGGTACGCCGCCCGTATGGATGGCATGCGTCAGCACCATGTCTTCCGCGGCCAGCGATGACGCCAGCGCCGCGTCCGGATAGTGCGCGGCGATATCGGACAGCCGCTGCAGCAGTTCGGACCAACGCCCCGCGATGTCGGGGTGGGAACGGGAAAGGATCGCGGGATCGGCCATGGCGTCTACCTGCTGGCGGGAAAGATACGGCCACGGCGGGGACGGGCCAGCAGCATCGCGCCTTCGCGCAAGTCCAGGCCGTGGTATTCCTCTTCGGACAATTGGGCTTCCAGCAATGCGCCGTCTTCGCGCTGGAGCTCCAGGAACGCGCTGGGGCCGGCCAGATAGGCGTGATTGAGCTTGACGGCCATGCCCTCGCCGGTCGGGGCGTAAGGCAGGATGTCCAGCTCGTGCGGGCGCACATAGGCCACGGCGCGCTGTTCGTCCGTGCCGTCGAAGGCCGGCGCGGGCAGCGAAACGCCGTTGGCGCGCCACAGTCCGCCCGCCGCATAACCGTCTATCTGGTTGACGTCGCCCAGGAAGCCGTAGACGAAGGGCGTGGCCGGATGGGTCCAGACGTCGCGGGGCGTGCCGACCTGCTCGATGCGGCCCGCGTTCATCACCACCACGCGGTCCGCCACTTCCAGGGCCTCTTCCTGGTCGTGGGTGACGAAGACGCTGGCCACGTGCAGTTCGTCATGCAGGCGACGCAGCCAGCGCCGCAACTCCTTGCGTACCTTGGCGTCCAGCGCGCCGAAGGGCTCGTCCAGCAACAGTACGCGCGGCTCCACCGCCAGGGCGCGGGCCAGCGCGATGCGCTGGCGCTGGCCGCCGGACAACTGGCCGGGATAGCGGTCGGCCAACCAATCCAGCTGCACCAGGTTCAGCAGCGCATGGACCTTTTCCTTGATGGCGGCTTCGCCGGGACGCTGGCCGCGCGGCTTGATGCGCAGGCCGAAAGCGACGTTCTCGAACACCGTCATATGGCGGAACAGCGCGTAATGCTGGAACACGAAGCCGACCTGGCGCTCGCGCACGTGCACGCCGGTGCTGTCCTCGCCGAAGAAATAGATGCTGCCGCTGTCCGGCGTTTCGAGCCCGGCGATGATGCGCAGCAAGGTCGTCTTGCCGCAGCCGGACGGCCCCAGCAAGGCCACCAGTTCACCCGAGTCGATGTGCAGGTCGACGTCGCGCAAGGCCTGGAAGTTGCCGAAGCGCTTGTTGACCGATTTGATTTCGATATCCATGTGATTTCCTAGATTCCGTCCGCCTCAGGCACCAGCGGCGCGTCGTACGCGCGCGTCGCGATGGGACGCGGCCAGCGCCTCCAGGGCGGGCGATGCGTCGCCCTCGTCCTGGCGCGCCAGGGCATGCGTGTGCCGCCATTGCACCACGGTTTTGATGGCCAGCGTGACCAAGGCCAGTATGGCCAGCAGCGACGCGACGGCGAATCCGGCCTGGATCTGGTATTCGTTGTAGAGGATCTCCACCTGCAAGGGGATGGTGTTGGTCAGGCCGCGGATATGCCCCGATATGACGGACACCGCGCCGAACTCACCCATGGCGCGTGCATTGCACAGGATCACGCCGTATAGCAGGCCCCAGCGGACGTTCGGCAGCGTGACACGCCAGAACGCCTGCCAGCCGCGCGCGCCCAGCACGATGGCGGCTTCTTCTTCCTCGCTACCCTGGGCTTCCATGAGCGGAATCAGTTCGCGCGCCACCAGCGGCAGCGTGACGAAGGTGGTGACCAGCACGATACCGGGCACGGCGAAGGCGATCTTCAGGTCGTGCGCCATCAGCCATGGCCCTATCCAGCCCTGCGCGCCCACCACTAGCATGTAGGACAGGCCCGCCACCACCGGCGACACGGAGAACGGCAGGTCTATCAGGGTGACCAGCATCGACTTGCCGCGGAACTCATGCTTGGCGATCGCCCACGCCGCGACGACGCCGAAAGCCATGTTCAGCGGCACGCTGATGGCCGCCGTCAACAGCGTCAGCAGGATGGCAGATACCGTATCCGGCTCCACCAGGGCGGCCGCGTAGGCGCCCAGGCCCTTGCGTAGCGCCTCGGCGAATACGGCGCACAAGGGCAACAGCAGAAACAGCGCCAGGAACGCGACCGCCGCGACGATCAGCACGCTTCGGCCGCCCCGGCCACGACGGCTCGCCCGATGCGTGGCGGTGGCATCCGCTCGCCGCGCCGTCATGGCCGTCCTCCATGCGCGAGGCGCCGCCAGGCCTGCAATCCATTGATGGCCAGCAGCATGGCGAACGACAGGCCCAGCAGGACCGCGCCGATCGCCGCGGCGCCGGCATAGTCGAACTGCTCCAGCTTGACGAGTATCAGCAGGGGCGCGATCTCCGACACCATGGGCATATTGCCGGCGATGAAGATCACCGAGCCATACTCGCCGATCGCGCGCGCGAAAGCCATCGCGAAACCGGTCAGCAGCGCCGGCATGACGGTGGGCAGGATCACGCGGATGAAAATCTGCACGGGCGTGGCGCCCAGGCTGGAAGCCGCTTCCTCCAGCGAGGCCTCCAGGTCTTCCAGCACCGGCTGCACCGTACGGACGACGAAAGGAATGCCGATGAAAATCAACGCAACGACGATGCCCGCCGGCGTATAGGCGATCTTGATGCCCAGTGGCGCCAGCAGGCCGCCGATCCAGCCGTGCGGACCGAGCAGCGCGGCCAGCGCGATACCCGCGACCGCGGTGGGCAGCGCGAAAGGCAGGTCGACCAGCGCATCCAGCAGCCGCTTGCCCGGGAAGCGATAGCGCACCAGCACCCAGGCCACCAGCAGGCCGAACAGCAGATTGACCACGGCGGCGACCAACGACGCGCCGAATGTGACGCGATACGCCGCCAGCACGCGCGGCGACGTGACCGCGCTGACAAAGGCTTCCCAGCTCAACCCGGCGGCCTTGATGACCAGGGCCGCCAGCGGCAGCAGCACCAGCACGCCAAGATAGGCCAGCGCCAGGCCCAGGGTCAGCTTCAACCCCGGCAGCACGGGCGGCGTGCGCGCGCCACGCCGCGCCGGCGAGGCGCGCCGGCCGCGACTGGCCACGGACAGGGCCATTGCGGTCGACGCCGCTCGACTACTGCTTGACATAGATCTGGTCGAATAACGCGTTATCCGCGAAATGCAGCTTGTCCACGGCGGGCCAGCCGCCCAGGTCGCGTATGGTGAACAAATCCAGCTTGGGGAACTGCGTCGCGTATTTGGCCTTGGCCTTCTCGCCGATCGGACGGTAGTAGTTGCGCGCGATCAGGTCCTGCGCGTCGTCGGAATACAGATACTTCAGATAGGCTTCCGCGACCTCGCGGGTGCCCTTGCGATCGACGTTCCTGTCGACCACGGCCACCGTGGGCTCGCACAGGACGCTCAGGCTGGGAACCACGATCTCCAGTTCCCCCGCGCCGAACTCCTTCTGCGCCAGGAAGGCATCGTTTTCCCAGGAAATGAGCACATCGCCGACGCCGCGCTGGGCGAAGGTGATGGTGGAACCGCGTGCGCCGGAATCCAGGACCGGCACGTTGCGATAAAGTTTTTCGACGAAGGCCTTGGCGCCGGCATCACCGGACTGGCGGCGCGCATGCTCCCAGGCCGCCAGGTAGTTCCAGCGCGCGCCGGCGGAGGTCTTCGGATTCGGGGTGATCACGGATACGCCTGGCTTGACCAGGTCATCCCAGCCCTTGATGCCCTTGGGGTTGCCCTTGCGCACCAGCAGGATGATCGTGGAGGTATACGGCGAGGCATGGTCGGGCAGCCGGTCTTCCCACCCCGGCTTGACCAGGCCGCCATGGGTGACCAGCGCCTCGACGTCCGGCGCCAGGCCCAACGTCACGACGTCCGCATCCACGCCGTCGATGACGCTGCGGGCCTGCTTGCTGGAGCCGCCATGCGAATTGCGGATGGAAACGTCCTGACCGGTCTTGGCCTTCCAGTACTTGGCAAACAAGGGGTTGTACTGGGCGTACAGCTCGCGGGTCGGGTCGTAGGAAACGTTCAGCAATTCCAGGGGACGCCCCTGCGCGCGGACGGCCGTCGGCAGCATTTGCGTCGCCGCCAGTGCCGACGCCATGCCGATCGAGCGTTTCAGGAATTGCCGCTTTCGAATGTCGTGTTCTTTCATATTGTCGTTCCCGCGATGGTGCCTGTCGGCGTGATCGCGTGGGGTGCCCGGGACTGCCACACGGTGTAACGGCATTGTGCGGTCGACGGACCCAGGGGCAAACGACAAAGTGCTTGTTTGTATATTTCCTGAGCCGGCATATGGGAAGCCGGGACAGGCGAAAACGGAAATATCTTTCAGCGCTCGCGAACGGACAAGGCGCGTATGGTTTCGAGGGAGTTTGCCGAACAGGCGACGGCCATACCTTCGGCGAATGCGGGGATCATCAGGCGCGTCAGCACATCCCCGCTGGGCATTTCCACCGCCAGGCGGGCGCCGCGTTCCCAGGCCAGTTGCGCCGTGTCCCGCCAATTCACTTCCCGGCACAGATTGGTCGCGAGGTCTTCCGCGATGCGATCGGGGTCGGCGATCGCGCGCGCCAGGCTGCTGCTCAGGTAGGCGACTCCCGGGGGTCGCAGGGAAACGTCGGCCAGGCAGCGCCGCAGCGTTGCGGCCGCATCGCACAGCAGTTCGCAATGGGAAGGCACGCTGACGGCCAGGCGCGGGCAGTGCGTCGCGCCCGCGCGCAAGGCACGTTGCGCAACGGCAGCCATGGCGGCGTCGGCGCCCGAAATGACGACCTGCCGTTCCGCATTGATGTTCGCGACATAGACCGGATTCCCCGCAGTGTGCACGTCGGCCACGGCGCGCCTGACCTGCGATTCGTCCAGGCCCAGGATGGCCACCATGCCGTAGCCGGCCGGATAGGCCTGCTGCATGAGCCGTGCGCGCATGTCGACCAGGCGCAAGGCGTCCTCATAACGCAGCACCCCTGCAACCACGGCGGCGGGGAAAGCACCCACCGACATGCCGGCAACCATATCCGGCCGACAACCGAGGTCGGCCAGGGCGCCGGCCGTGGCGACACCGGCGATCAACAGCGCCAGCTGGGCCGACACCGTGGACGCGAGCGACGCTTCGGTTTCCATGTCCAGCGGGTCACGGCCCAGCACCTCTCGGGCGATGCGCAGTGCGTCGTCGGTGGGCTTGACGGGAGGCAGGCGCGACAGCATTCCTGCCTGTTGCGACCCCTGCCCCGGAAAGGTGTACAGCACGCTCATGCGGCCGCCCCGCCGGAGATGGGGCCGCCGGGGCGGTCGTCTGCGACGGTGCTCTGGCAAGCGTTCCAGGGATGGTTGCAGGGATGGTTCCAGGGATCGGTGACCATCACCGGTCCCCGGTTCGTCTTGAGCAACACCTCGCCCCGATCGGCCAGCCACTCCGCCAGGCTGAATCCGCCCGCCACCGTTTCGATCTGGATATCGAGCCGGCAGCCGGCATGACGGGCGAGCTCCGCCAGGCCCTGCTTCTGGTCCGCATCCAGGCGCGCAGGCGCGTCGATACGGATATCGAGATCGCTGTCCGGACGCAGCAAGGGCACGCCCGTCGCAAGCGCGAATCCCACGCTGCCCGTGGGTCCCCAGGACACACCCATTCCGTCCAGGCGAGGCGCGACCGCATCCAGCGCCAGCAGACACGGCAGCATGGCTTGAGCATGCCCGCGCAAGCGTGCCTCCAGCGCCAGCTGTTCCGGGACGACACGCCCTTTCACGTCGCCGGCGTCCGTCCACGCCGCCAGGCGCTGCGAACGCTGCTCACCGCGCAGCCCGATGGGAATACGGCCCGGGCCATGATCGCGCCGCACCACCACCGGCCAGTCCAGGCGCAGCCAGCCTGGC
This sequence comes from Bordetella genomosp. 8, assembly GCF_002119685.1. Lineage (NCBI taxonomy): Bacteria > Pseudomonadati > Pseudomonadota > Betaproteobacteria > Burkholderiales > Alcaligenaceae > Bordetella > Bordetella genomosp. 8. The sequence continues at coordinate 4,113,163 of NZ_CP021108.1, forward strand.
AGCGCGCCCATCGGCGGCCGGCTCAGCCATAGCAAGTCATGCGGCCGCGGAAAAGACATCTCGTCCATGACGTCACCGGTCCTGCCAGAGCGACCTCAAGCGCGCCCGGACGTCATGCGACATTTTGCGGCCGGCCGGGTTCACGCGGCAGGCAAGGCTGCTGTCCGCGTCGGCGCGTATGCTGGCGAGCGCCTGCTCCAAAGCGGCGGCCGCGGCCGCGAAGTCCTCCTGTGCCGGCGCGTCCGCGCGCACCCCGTGCAGCACGCGCCACAGCAAGCCCAATCGCGCGAAGCTTTCGATGTCATATGCCATGGGCGGGATGGTGGCCGCCAGCGCCTCCAGTTGCGCGACGGAGCGCAACGTGACGCGCGCGGCGGCTTCCTTGCCCATGGCGTGCACCATCACGCCAGGATCATCCAGCGCGATCAAACGGTTGGCCTGGTAGCCATGCGCCAGCAGCCCCCCCGACATCGCCTTGCCGACGATCAGCCCGATGACGGGATGCCCGGCCAGGCGGGCTTCCGCGTAGGCCGCGGCGGCGCCGGCCAGGCATAGATGGATGCCATAGGCTTCCTCGCGGCGCCCATAGGCCTGGCTCGGCACGTCGATGACCGCGACGATGGGGCGCCGCCCCGGGCCCGCCGCGTCGGCATCGACGACCTCACGCACCGCCCGCGCCAGTTCCCATCCTTCCAGCAACCCGACTTCGCCTTTGCTGGCGCGCGGGAAAGGGTTCCGCGCATCGGGCACGACGGCGAGATAGCGGGCGAGTTCGCCTCCCAGCCATGCGTCGACCACGCGTACCGACGGCACGAAACCGGCAAGCTGCCGCCCCGACCCGGCCAGCCCCGCCAGCCAGCGCGCCCCGCGCGATTCCACGCCACCGTCCTGGCGAGGATCCTGAGTCCCACTTCGGGATTGTTCATGCGGCATGATCAAAGCCCCTTCTGATACAAGGCACGCACGGCCTCGGGCCGCGCCTGTTCCGTGGCGTCGACCCGCGCCAGGCAAGCCAGGAAGTCGTCGACCCGGTTGCTGCGGAACCGTGCGGGATTTCCCATGTCCAGGCAGCCCCGTACCTGCTCGCGAACCTTGTCCGCATCGTCGTCGACATAGGCATCCGCGAGACGGGACGCATAACGTTGCTCGCCACCGGTAAGCCCCCAGATGAAGGGACGATCCCGCGAGTCGTATTCGGCCAGGCCGGCTTCCTGCTCGATGACCTGCGGCCCGTTCAAGCCTATGCGGGCCTCGCGCGTGACGATGAGATAGCTGCACAATCCCGCGGCGATGGACATGCCGCCGAAGCAACCGACGGTGCCCGCGACCACGCCTACCACAGGCTGGTAGCGGCGCAGGTCCACGATGGCCGCGTGTATCTCCGCGATGGCCGCCAGTCCCAGGTTGGCTTCCTGCAAGCGTACGCCGCCGGTCTCGAACAACACCACGGCGCTGGTGGCGATGCCCGCGCGGTTATCCTCGGCCGCGAGCTCCAGCGCGCCGGCGATCTTGGCGCCGCCCACTTCGCCCATGCTGCCGCCCTGATACGCGCCTTCGATCGCCAGGACCACCACGGATCGACCCTGTATGCGGCCTTTCGCCACGATCACGCCGTCATCGGCTTGCGGCACCACGCCTTGCGGCGGCAGCCATGGCGACATCATGCGCTCGAAGGGATCGATCAGCTCGCGCATCGTCCCCGCATCAAGCAGGGCGCGGGCGCGCTCACGCGCGCTCAGCTCGATAAAGCTGGCGCGCTCCAGCATTTCCTGTGCATCCATCACGCATCCCCCGTCTCGTCGGCAAGCTGTTCGAAGGCCTGCTCCAGGCGCATGCGCACGACGCCGGGCGTCGCGCCGGAATCGTGGATCTCGATCATCGCGGCGGGCAGCGCCTCGTGCAGCACGCGGGCCAGCACCGCCTTCCAGATCGCGGCCATGCCATCCACCGACGTGGTGATCGCGACGACGGTCTTGCCCGCCACGGCCGGCTCGAGCAGGACCTCAAGATCGCCCGAACCGACAACGCCGGCCAGGGCGCGGCCGGCCGCGGGCCGCCCAGCCTCGAATTCAAAAGTCATTGCTTCCATACATCGCTCCGTTTTCGATAGACGCCGACGGCGGATCGCCCGCTCGCTCCAGCCGATCCAGGAACAAGGCGGCGGCCAGCAGATCGGCGGCGCCGCCGGGTGATACCTGGATATCCAACAGGCCCTGTTCCAGCCGGCGCAAAGCGGCACGCCCGCCGATTTGCCCGGCGCCGCCGGCCGCAAGGACCTCGGCCGCCGCGTGTTGCATATAGGCCAGCGCCGCGCGCCCGCCGCGCGCCAGCACGCAGGTGTCATCCAGGTCCGCCATGATCGCCACCAGCGCGTTCAGGCGGCAGGCGTTCTCGGCATCCCCGCGAGCACGTGAACGCCACAATTGCGGCAAGGCGACCCGCAACACATGCGGGAAATCCGCCTGCGCCTGGCCTTTCGCACCGCCGACGCCGTATGCCAGTCGTGCCCGTTCGCCCTTGTGTCCGGTGCGTTCCGGCGCGCCGTCGTCGCGCAGGCGGGCCAGCGCACCCGCGCTTGCGCAGATCCGGTCCGCGCGCCAGCCGCCCGGCAATGCGGCTGCGGTCACCAGCAGGCCCAGGGCCCAGATCGCGCCCCGATGCGTATTCACGCCCTTCGTGGCCGCCAGCATCGCCGCTTCACCGGCGCGGCCCAGGCTGCCGATGCGCTGCCTGAGCCCACGCGCATCGGCCGCATCGCGGACCGCATGGGCGCAGGCCTGGAAGGTGGGCCGCAGCGTGTGTGCCGACAGGCACATCAGGGACCAGTTCAAATCCTTGTGCGCGCCCCGGCTGCGGATGTCCACCAGCCCCGGCTTGGGCGCGAGCGTGGCCTCGTCGATCAGCGCCTCGACCGCCTGTCCGGCCAGGTAGGCGGCGGTATCCCGCGCGCGCGTCTGGGTGCATATCGCGTCCATCACCAGCTCCTGAACTTGGCCGGTGGGTCGTACAGGCCATCCGACCAGGTCACCAGGTCGGCGACGCTTTTTGCCGCCAGCAGCGACCGCGTCGCTTCGTGGCGATGCACGCCCAGGTCCTCGGGCAAGGCGACCAGGCCGCGACGGCGCAAGTCGTCCGTCCGTTTCGGATCATGCGTCAGGCCGACGGGCGTGACGCCCGACACCGCCGCGATCATGGACTTGCGCTCGTCCAGCGAACCGGCCTTGTACAGGTAGGCGATGCCTTCTTCCGTGAGCACGTGCGTCACGTCGTCGCCGTAGATCATGATCGGCGCCAGCGGCATGCCGCTCTCGCGGCCCACCTGCACGGCATCCAGGGACTCCACGATGCATGGGCGGCCGCCGGCCTGGAAGGTTTCCACCACCTGCACCACCAGCTTGCGTCCCCGCGACAAGGGGTCGTCCCCTTCGATCAGGTCCAGCCATGCCGGCGTCGGATGCCGGCGGCCGCGCGGATCGTGGCCCATGTTGGGCGCGCCGCCGAAGCCGGCGAGCCGGCCGCGCGTCACCGTCGAGGAATTCGCCAGCCCGTCCATCTGCAGCGTGGATCCGATGAAGAGATCGACCGCGTACTGGCCCGCCAACTGGCAGAGTGCCCGGTTCGACCGCAATGAACCGTCGCGGCCCGTGAAGAAGATATCCGGTCGCGCGGCCACATAGGCTTCCATGCCGAGCTCGCCGCCGAAACAATGCACGCTCTCCACCCATCCCGACTCGATGGCCGGAATCAGCGTGGGGTGCGGGTTCAGGGTCCAGTGGCGGCAGATCTTCCCCTTCAAACCCAGTTTCTCGCCATAGGTCGGCAGGATCAGTTCGATGGCGGCGGTGTTGAAGCCTATCCCGTGGTTGAGCGACTGCACGTTATGGCGCTCGTACACCCCGCGTATCGCCATCATCGCCATCAATACCTGCATGGGCGTGATGTGGCGCGGATCGCGGGTGAACAGCGGCTCGATGAAGAACGGCCTGTCGGCCTGGACGACCAGATCGATCCAGTCGCCGGGCACGTCGACGCGCGCCAGATCCGCGACATCGTCGACGATCTCGTTCACCTGCGCGATCACGATGCCATCGTGAAATGCCGCGGCTTCCACCAGCGCCGGCGTATCTTCGGTGCTGGGACCCGTGTACAGATTGCCCTGCCGGTCCGCGCTGTAGCCGGCCACCAGGACGATGTTGGGGATCAGGTCCACGTACAGGCGTGCGTAAAGCTCGATATACGTGTGGATCGCGCCCACCTCCATCGCCCCATCCTGCAGCAGCTGCGAGATACGCAGGCTCTGGGGTCCGGCGAAGGCGAAATCCAGCTTGCGGGCGATGCCGCGTTCGAACACGTCCAGATGCTCGGGCCGGCTCACGCTGGGCATGATGAGATGAATGTCGTGGACCTTCCGGGCATCCACCTGGCTCAAAGCGCGCGACAGGAAGTCCGCCTGCTTCTGGTTGTTGCCCTCGAGCACCACCCGGTCGCCAGGGCCGATCAAGGCCTCCAGGGCCGGCACGATGGCGTCGCTGCGCAGCACCGCGCCCGTGGCCAGATGCCTGATGCCATCCAGGCGGCGGCGTTTTTCCGCCCGACGCCTGCTCCATCGATCCGCTGCGGCAGCTGTTTGCATCGTCGCTCCATGAATTCGCAAGGGGTATGGAGACGATAGGTGGCAAGCGTCGACGCTTCAATAAACCCAACTGGCGTTTTATTACCTTTAAAGTAATAAACTAGACGCAAAAACGGTAATGGAGCCAAGGACATGACTAGCCCGGCCGTGCATATCGATGAGCAGGTCAGCTTCCGCAAGCTGGAGATATTCCTGAGCTTCCTGGAGCTGGGCAATATGACGCGCGTCAGCGAGGCGCTCGACCTGAGCGTCGTCAGCGTGCACCGGGCGCTGCACTCGCTGGAGGAAGGCCTGCGCTGCCCGCTGTTCCGCCGCGACGGCCGGAAACTGATTCCACTGGCGTCCGCCTACGTCTTCGCCGAGGACGCGGAACGCGCGCTGCGGGCCTGCGCGAGCGGCATCGAAAAAGCACGGCAGGCGGCCGGCGTGGGCGGCGCGCGCCTTAAAGTAGGCGCGCTTTACTCGCTGACGCTGAACACGATCCCGCGCCTGCTGATGGGCGTCAAAACCCGGCGTCCGGAATTGGACGTGGACCTGACGCTCGGTTCCAATCGCGATTTACTGCGCAAGTTGAGCGATGGGGAACTGGACGCGATCGTCATCGCGCTGCACGAACGCGATACGCCGTCAGACCTGCAGCCGGTGCCGGTCTTCGACGACGACATATGGTTCGCCGCGCCGCCAGGATCGCCCTACGCGCAACATCGCGAGATCGACCTGCTGGGGTTGCGCGACGCCGACTTCGTCAGCCTGAACGACGACTTCGCAACGTATCAGGACTTCACCCACGCCTTCGACGTGGCAGGCTTCCAGCCTCGCATCGCCATGCGGGTGGGGGATATCTTCTCGCTGATCAACCTGGTCAGCGGCGGCATGGGCTATGCCCTGCTGCCCGGGCGCATCGCCGAGTTCAGTCCGCAGATCCAGCTGATCCCGCTGGCGCGGCGTTACGCGACCAGCCAGCGCATCACCCTGTTATTTGCCCGCAACCGGGAGCGCGATCCGAACCTGCTGGCGCTGTCGGCGGAATGCCGTGTGTTCAAGCGCCATGATGTCAAGTAGCGACGGCATGATCAATGTCGAGCGGCCGATATCCACCGGCCACGCTTATCTATTCAACCTTGAATCTTGGCGCCGCGTATCAGCTTGCCCCACTTCTCGTGTTCGCTCCGTATCACTTGCGCGAACGCCTGCGGGGTGCCCCCGAGCGGCGCATTGCCTTCGGCGAGCAGACGATCCTCAACGTCCTTGCGCGCCAGAACGGCATTGACGGCGGCGTTGACGGTCGCCACGACGTTGGCAGGCACGCCGGCCGGGCCGACCAGCCCCAGCCACGTCGTCGCTTCGAAATCCGCATAACCTTGTTCGGCCACGGTCGGCAAATCGGGCAGCCCGGGCAAGCGCCGCGCGGACGTGACCGCCAGGCCACGTATCTTCCTGGCCTGCAGTTGCGGCATCACCGACGCCGCACTGCCGAAGTACGTATCCACCTGCCCGCCCAGGAGATCGGTCATCGCCGGCCCTGCCCCCTTGTACGGCACCTGCATCATCTCGATGCCGGCCACGCGTATCAACATCTCGCCGGCCAAATGGCCCACCGTCCCCAGTCCGGCCTGGGCAACCGTGTACTTGCCCGGTTCACGCCTGGCGGCCTGGACCAGGTCGGCCAGCGTCTTGAAGGGCGACTCGTTGCGCACCACCAGCACGACGGGCTGCGCGCAGACCTCGACGATGGGCGTCAGATCCTTCAAGGGATCGAAAGGCATGTTGGCGTACAACGCCGGATTGATGGCCATATTGGACGTCTGCGCCATGGCCAGCGTATATCCGTCCGGGCGCGCCTTGGAGACCTGGTCCAAGCCGATATTGCCGGCCGCCCCGGGACGGTTGTCGACGATGACCTGCCACTTGTCCAGCAAGGTCAGTTTCTCCGCCATCAGCCGCGACACCGTGTCGGTGCCGCCGCCGGGCGGAAACGGCACCACGAGCTTGATGGGAGACTTGGGCCAGTCGGCTGATTGCGCTCTGGCGATCGCGGGCGTGAGCGTGGCCGGCAGCAGCGTGGCGGTCGCCGCAGCCTGGAGGAAATGACGTCGGTCCATGAGGGGCTGTCTCCTGTTTTCCAGCGCGTTTGCACGCTGTCTGTATCTGGCGCTCTATCCGGCGCGTGTTGGCCGCGGACCCGCGGCGCTGGCCTTATCGTAACGGTTTCGCCGGGGCAAACGGCGCCCGGCGATGCCTCGCCCTGCTCAGACGGGCAGGCCCTTGGCCCGCAGCACAGCATCGAAGCGCTCCGGATCCGCCGTCCCCGCGCGATTGGTCTCGCGTATGGCGGCTTCCTTTTGCAGATGGGCGCGCGTGCGCCCCAGGATATCGGCGGCCTCTTCGGCACGCACGGCGATCACGCCATCGGCATCCGCGACGACGAGGTCGCCCGGGAGCACCACCATACCCGCGCAGGTGATCGGCACATTGATTTCTCCCGGACCGTCCTTGGTCGGGCCACGGTGCGTATGGCCACGGGCCCAGATGGGCATGCCGTCCTCGGCCCACTCGACCAGGTCGCGCACGGCTCCGTCGATGACCAGCCCCGCCAGCTTGCGCGCCACGCACGTGGTGCGCATCAGCCCGCCGACCAGCGCCTGCGTCAGGTCGCCCCCGCCGTCGATGACGAGCACGTCACCCGGCTGCACCATCATCAAGGCCTTGTGGATCATCAGGTTGTCGCCCGGGCGCACGCGCACCGTGAAGGCCGGCCCGCATATCGTCGTATCCAGCCTCGCGTGGTACTGGCGCAGTCCAAAGGCGCCGACGTTGCGGCTCATGGAATCGCCGATGGCCGCCGCGGGCAGGCCGCGGAAGCCCTGGACGATGTCGGCGGCAGGGCCCGCCGCGCGCGGATTGATGCGGTAGCCGGCAGGCCACGAAAGGCCGGCGGAATTCGGGGGGGCTTGCGTCATGTATCGCTCCAGGAAATCTCGGGAAGAAAATGTGCTCTGCTTCAGGCCCGCAGTGCGGCGGCTTGCGCCAGCACGGACGCGTTCACGCAAGCCGCGGCATCGACGGGTTCTCCCCGCAACCAGCCGAGCACGTTGCGGGCGGCGCCAGAGGCCATGCCCGCCAGCGCCGCCGGAGTGGAACCACCGACGTGCGGCGTCAGCACCACGTTGCGCAACTGCAGCAGCGGGCTGTCGGGCGGCAGGGGTTCGACCGCCATGGTGTCCAGGCCGGCCGCATAGAGCTGCCCGGTTTGCAGTGCCTGCACCAGCGCGGATTCGTCCACCACTTCGCCGCGCGCGGTATTGAGGAGGATGGCGCCCTTGGGCAGGCGCGCCAGGCGCGCACCGTCCAGAAGATTGCGGGTATGGGCATTCAGCGGCACGTGCAGGCTGAGCACGTCGCAATGCGGCAGCATGTCGTCCAGCGTATCCCACAACGTGACGTCGGCAACCGGACTGGACGCGCCGCGCAGCGCAGGATCGCAGGCATGCACACGCATCCCCAGCGCCAGGCACACGCGCGCCACGCGCTGACCGATCTGGCCGAAACCCACGAGGCCCAATGCGCGGCCCCGCAGTTCCAGGCCATCCTGGGCACGCGACCAGCGGCCGGCGCGCAATTCGCCGTCCATCCAGTTGATGCGGCGCGCGGCCGCGAACAACAGGCCCAGGGTCATTTCCGCAACGGACTGGGCATTGGCGCCGGGCGTGACATAGACCGGGATGCCGCGTTCGGTGCAGGCGGCCACATCGATATTGCTGACCCCAACGCCATGCTTGGAGACGACCTTCAATGTCGGGCATGCCGCGATGGCCTGGCTGTCGAGCGCTACGGTACGGGATATGACGGCATCGACAGGCTCCCGAGCCATGATGGCACGCACGCCCGCGACGTCATCGGCATCGGGCAGGAAGATCACACGCGCGCCGGCGGCTTGCAACAGGTCCACGCCGGCCTGCGCGAGCCTGGGAGCGGTAACGAAAACGGTATGGGTCATGAGGAATTCTCAGGAAGAAATCTGGCGATGGCCTTCCGCCTCGGAATGGGCCGACTCGAAACCATAGAGTTGCTTGGGGTTATCCCAGAGGATGGCGCGGCGCAGCGCGGCGTCGGGCGCCACCGCGGACAGCCAATCGAGTAGCGCGGCATCATCCGGCATGGGCTCGCCGCGGCAAGCCGTCGCGGGATGGGGCCAATTCGTTCCCCACACCATGCGATCCGCCGCGATATCCACGAGCCGGCGCGCAAGCGCTGCCTGCGGCCGGTAAGCCGGCGCATGCGAGGCGCCGTCCAGCTCCAGGCCGGACAACTTGATCCAGGTGTTGCGCCGCTTCAGCAGCCTCGCAATGGCGCTCATGGCGGGGTGAGCGTCGCATGCCTCGGACGGCATGCGCCCCATGTGATCGATCACCAGGGGCACTGGCAGGTCCAGCAGCGCCGGGGCCATGGCCGCTATCGTGTCCGCGGCGGCATGCAGCTGCACGTGCCATCCCCGTGCCGCGATTCGGCGCGCAACCCTGGACAACGCCTCGCCCGACACGGGTGTGGGACGCAGCAGGTTGAAGCGGACGCCACGCGCGCCGGCCCGGTGCAGCGCGGCCAGTTCGCCTTCATCGATATCCGGATCGATGACGACCACCGCACGCGCCGCCACGCCTTCGTGGTTGAACCGCCGTACTGCGTCGAGCGTGCACCGATTGTCCAGGCCATAACTCGAGGGCTGGACCACGACCACGCGAGCGATCCCCAAGGCCTGTCGCACAGGCTCATACGCAGCCACGGTGGCCGGCGGCGGATGCAGGTCCGCACCTGCCACATAGGCATACGCCGGATCGTTGATATGGATATGGCAGTCGCAGACGGCCAACGCGGACGTCGGTCCCACCGTCACTCATCCACCGAAACATGCGCCTGTTGCGCGGCACGCGCCCAGCGCTGCGCATCGGCACGGACGTAATCCGGGAACTGCTCGGTCGTCAGGGTGGAAACGTCGGCGCCGATTTCCTGGAAGCGCTGGCGCACGCCCTCGTTGCGGCGCACCTGGTCCATCGCGTGCGCCAGCTTGGCGGTGACGTCGGCTGGCATGCCGGCCGGGCCGAACAGGCCGGTGTAGATGATGGAGGTCAACTCGGGATGGCCTTGCTCGGCCATCGTGGGCACGTCGGGCAACAGAGGCGAACGCTGCTCGCCGGTCTGGGCGACCGCCTTGACGCGTCCATCGCGCACCAGCGGCGCGGCCGTGGTGATCTGGTCGACCATGGCGTCGAGCTGCTGGCCCATCAGGTCGGTCGCGGCCGGCCCGGTGCCCTTGTACGGCACGATGGTGGCCTTGAGCCCGCCCCTGTCGTTGATCAGCGCCGCAACTAGATGGGTATAGGAACCGTATCCCGCGATGCCCACCGTGACGCCATTCGGCTGCGACAGCGCATATTGCTGGAATTCCTTGAAGTTCCGCGCGGGCACCTTGGTTGAGATCGTCAGCACCGACGGATTGGTGGTGATCGCGGCGATCGGCGTGAAACTGGTAACGCCATCGTAGGGGACGCGTTTGCTGACAGCGTTGGCCACCGCGTTCGGACCGGAGTTGCCAAGCAGCAAGGTATAGCCGTCCGGCTTGGCGCGCGCCACATAGGTCGCACCGATCACCCCACCCGCGCCGGCACGGTTTTCGACCACCACGGATTGGCCGAGCTGGCGGCCCAGCTCGGCGGAGATGATGCGGGCCGTGGTGTCGATGTTGCCCCCCGGGGCGAAAGGCACGACCAAGGTGATGGGACGCGTGGGATAGGCATCCTGGGCGTGCGCCATGGCGGACAGGCACAGCGCGGCGGCGCATGTCAGGATGTGTCCGATGCGGGCCGGGCGCGTACCGCGCCCGCCCGGGGTGCTAGGCGATGAATTCAAATTCGTCTCCGTCTCGTTGTCGTTTTGCGGCCGGGGTGGCCCTGTGGCAAGACCGGCGGTCGATGCGCGCGGGGTCCAGGCACTGACGGCATTGTCAGCGTCGGCGATTGATCAGGTCTACTGTAAAATTTTGATCAATTGATTCCTTCTGGATATCAAACCCATGGACCTGCGTGATCTGAAGTACTTCGTCGCCCTTGCCCACGCCGGCAATACGCGACGTGCGGCGGACGCCGTGCATCGTTCCCAGCCCGCGCTGATCAAGGCCATCGCACGCCTGGAGGCATCGTTGGGTGCGCGGCTGTTCGAACGTGTCGGCCGCGGGCAACGCCTGAGCGCGGCCGGCTCGGCCCTGCTTGCGCGTGCCGCGCCGCTGCTGAATGCTTCCGATGCCGTGCGGGACGAGGTTGCTGCGCTCGGGCAAGGCCGAGCGGGCATCGTGCGACTGGGTTGCGGTCCGCTGGGCGCCGAGTATCTGCTGCCTACCATCTCGCGCCGCCTGCTGCGCGAGGCTCCGGACGTGCAGCTCAAGCTGTCGATACGCATGAACTACGAGTCGCGTATCGAACTGCGCGACGGCAATCTGGATCTCGTGCTGGGCTTCGTGCCCGAACATGACGACGCCGAATTCGTCTACGACACCTTGCTGGAAGACATCGTGGTCGTGGCGGCGGGCGCCGGGCATCCCATCCTGCGCGCCCGCAAGCCCGTTACGCTGGAGCAATTGACGCGCTACCGCTGGGCGCTACCCAACGTGAGCGTGGCCAGCCGGGTATGGCTGGACCAGGTCTTCGCATCGCGCGGCCTGACGCCGCCGCAGACGCAGATCGAGACCAACTCCATTCCGCTCATTCCCCACGTCATCGCCGACACGCATCTGCTCAGCTTCGTCTCCCGGCGCACCATCCAGGCCAGCCGCGGACGTCTGCGAGAAATTCCGCTGCCGACGACCACGCTGGTGCGCAACTTCGGACTGACCTACCCGAAGGAGGTCAGTCTTTCACCCGCGGCGGAGAAGCTTGTAAGCCTGCTGCGAGAACACGGACAGGCGCTGTTCCACAAGATGGATTGACCGGTGGCGCCCGCCAGGCCTCAATCGATGCAGGCCTTCTGCGCCGCGGTAGGCGCCGCGCCGGGCCGGTAGTCGTCGGTCAGCGTATTCAGGAAGCAGATCAGGTCGTGCACGTCCTGCTCCGACATGGGCGGCGTCGAGCCTGCCGCCCGGCCGTCCAGCGGCATCTGGGTATCGATATTGGCCCAATACCGCCGCGGCAGATCGTTGTACTTCTCCACGTGGCCCGTGCCCTTGGCGTACTGGACCGTGATCAGCCCATAGCTGGGGTAGGCCGGGTCGTAACCGGGGTCGCCGGGCTTCAGGACCTTGCCGCCGGACGTGGGGTACCAGAGCTCCGGGTTGGTGTCGCGGGTGTTGTAGAACCGGATCGCCTGCTCCAGCGTATGGATCACGCCGTTATGGAAGAACGCCTGCCGCAGCGCCACGTTGCGTAGCGTTGGCGCCTTGAACATGCCGCAGAAATGGCTGGGAGCGCCGTCTTCCTCCAGCTTGTGATCAGGCCGCTGCGGTCCGCACAGTCCCATATCGAAGCGGCCCGCGTCCTTGTCGTTGGCGGGGATGTCGTTATGGTTGGCGCCCGGCGCGGTCGCATGCAGGTCGTTGCGCGGTACGCCGATGGCCTCGTACGAAAAATCGGTGAACAGCGCGCTGCTGCCGCGGAACCCGGCGCCCTGGTAATGGCAGGACGCGCAATTGCCGGTGTTCGGATCGGCGAACACCTTCAGCCCGCGCAGTTCGGCGATGGTGAGCTGTCCGCCCTTCTTGTTCGATGTGTACATATCGAACTTGCTGTTGTAAGGCCGGAAGCTGATGTCCTCCAGCTGGAAGGCCTGCAGCGCCGCCGTCAGGTCGCGAAACGCCGCGGCGGTGTCGTCCAGGGCGTGTTCGCCGAAGGCCTGGCGGAACAGCGGCGCGTAGTCGGCGGCCTTCACCTTGGCGACGACCTCCGCGGCCGACGCATTGGCCATTTCGACCGGGTCCAGCAGCGGGCCCTGGGCCTGGTCGGCATGGTTGGCCGCGCGTCCGTCCCAGTCGAAGCCGCCGCCCGGGCCCGGCACGCTGATGGCGTCCGGGTTGTCCAGCAGGTCGGAGTATGGCGGCGTCTTGTCCTTGTAGCGCAGCGAGGGCACTGCGCGCACCCCGCGCTGGGTCATGGCCTGCCCGCCGAGCTGCGCGGCAAGGTTGTTGGGCGGGCCATAGGCAAAGTTCGGATCGTGGCAGGTTGCACAGGAAATCTTGCGCGAGCCCGACATGTCGTGATCGAAGAACAGCTTCTGGCCCACCTGCGCGGCCAGGCTGAGCGGCTTCTGCCGGATCACGGGGTTGTGCCAGGGGGCGGACGCCGCGTCCGCCGCCGGCGCGTCACCCTGGCCCTGGCCGGCGCCGGCCGCCAGGCCAACGCCGGCGGCCATCGCCAACAGGCCGGTCGCGGCCAGGAAACGCTTGCGCATTACTTCACCGCCCACACGCTGACCTGCGTCTTGTCAGGACCGACCTGGGGCGCCGTCGCGGCGTCGGTGGACTGCTTCTGGCGATAATCGGCCGGGATCACGAACGCGTGATTCATGGGCCGCACCGCGTCGAAGTGCGTGTCGCCGCTGTTGGCGAACTCCGGCAGCATCTGCAGATGCTCGGCGATGAACTTTTCCGTGTACTTGGAACGGTTCATATAGCTGCCGTCGACCGCCGGATCCGCCAGCTGGAACATGTCCTGCATGGTGCGCACGAAGGAAAAATGGCTGTACGCGTCGCTATCGACCACGCCCTTGGGCGCCTTGGGCTGGTTGGTCACGATCAGGAAGATCGAATTTCCATGGCCATGGTTGCCTTCGGTGTAGTTCACCACCGACGCGTCGGGCGCGAAGCTGCCGTCGGGGTTTTCCTTCAGGGGCTGCGATACCGTGCTGTTGCTGACGTTCCAGCCGCAGCAGGAATTGAAGCCGCTGCTGGCGGTGGCTTCGTCGAACATGATGACGATGGCCGAACGCTGCTGGGTATTCTTCCACACCGCCGACGCCTGGATCTTCTTGATGATGTAATCGACGTAGTTGTCGCCGCGCGTGATGATGGCCGAGCCCGCGCAATCGGTGGTCAGCGCACCGCTGGTGGTTTTCTCGGTCGTGCTGTGCATGTCGTCGCACTGGTCGGGAATCAGGAAGTTCAGCGCGCCGACGTCGCCGCTTTCCAGATCCTTGCCGAACTGGTCGGCATCGTAGTTGGCCGGAACGACATACTTCGTGCCGTTCTTCATGTTCGCGTCGAACTGCCCGCCGCCCAGCGTGCGGTTGCTGAAGAAGAAGTCCGGCAACAGGCGCGCGTCCTGGTAAGGCATGGCCGGATGGTGCTTGGTGCGGTACATATTTCCCGGCAAGGGCACCGTGCCACCGGAAGGAATCGGCGTGGGATCGTTACCGATGCCGTTCGGATAGGCATTGTCGATCCCCGTGATCGCGGCATCGCCCACGCTGTCGGTGCGCGGATCCTGGCCGGGATTCATGGTCTCGCCATACACGCGCCAGTTCATCCCGACGCTTTCCAGCGCGGTGAACAGATTGGGCGCGGTGATGTTGTGATTGGTGCCGTCGCAATTGGCGGTGGCGCTGAAGGGCGAGGACACCAGGCCCGGCTTGTCGTGCGTGGGCAGCGGGTCCTTGGGGGCGTTCGCACCGGTGGCGCTGCAGTTCCACTGCGAGTCGTCGGTAATGCCGAAGTCGTCGCCGCCGCCGACCGCCGTATAGTTCGGTTCGCTCGGCTGTCCCGTCGAAAAATAGTTGGTCAGCTGATTGTTGGCCTTCAGGTACTGGGCGATCTTGGGCGCGAACGGCTGGTTCAGGATGGTGTTGGAGCCCTTGTTTTCCAGGAACAGGACGAACAAGTGGTCGTAGCGCGGGATACCTTCGACATTGAAGGCAGCCTGCTGCGCCTGCAGGAAGGTAATGGGCTTGCGGGTTTCCGGCGTGGTGGCAGTATCCGGCGTGACGTTGATCTTGTTGGTCAGTTCCGGATCGCCGCCGGCGACCGCCAGTGCGTCCGGGTAGAGATCGCCGCGGTCCAGCTTGGTGGTGGCGTAGGTGTAGCGGTTGCCGAGCTGGTTAGTCTCGAACAGCAGCGAGGTACGCGTCGCGCCTTGCGTGCCATGCACGTCGACGATGACGTCGGCCGGCTGCACGTTCAACCGCGCGGCCAGGTTGGCCTTTTCGGCCGCATAGTTGCTGCTGTCGTCTTCGACCATGCGCTGGATTTCGCTGGACATGGGGCTGATGACGATCTTGGCGGCGCCCTGGTCCTGGATCTGCTCGGCCGATACGCGCAGCGCCATGCGTCTGGCAACCTTGGCGCCGGTGGCCGTGTTGGTGGCGTCCGTGCCGACGTCGGCCAGCAGCGGCGCCACGGCGGCCGCTTGCAGGGAAAACGCGCCGTTGGCGTCGGTCACCACCGGGTTTTCATCCGCATCGCACTTGCCGTTGCCGTTGGCGTCGATACAGACCTTGGCGTTCTGGAAATAAGCGGCATCTATGGTCGGATTGGCCTGGCTGCCCGGTGTGTAGCTGGAGCCGGTGACCACGCCCTGCATGGTCATGGCGACGGGAGGATCGTTGCTCGGGGGCGCGGCCGACGAACTGGACGTATCGTCGTCGCCGCCGCCACAGCCGGCCAGCGCCAGCGAGGCCGCGATCACGGTCAGCGTGGCATAGAAAGGCGCGCGCCGGGTTTGCTTGGATAGGGTCATGAGTCTGTTCCCTTTTGAACGACGTGGAGGGGAATGCTGGAATTCAGGTGGGCACGTTGACCGCGGCGACGCCGGTATCGACCGTCACAGTCACCGTGCTGGCCACGGCGGGCGACGCCGGCAGCTCGCCATTGACCAACGGCTTCATCTTGCGGAAATCGCAGGTCAGCTTGTCGGCGGTCAGCGTGACCACCGCGTAGCCCTGGGCGTCGGTGTCGATGTACTTCAGCCAGCTGTTGTAGGTGGACATCGTGCCGTTCAGGCGATTGGTCACGTTCTGGTAGACCAGCGGCTGCAGGCCAGCCAGCGACGGCACGTTGTGGATTTCATCCACGTAGAAGCGGAACAGCGACGTGCTGGATACGCCGGCCGTCACCAGGTCCACCATGACCGGGACCGGGGTGGTGGCATCGAAGTCGTCCATCACCGGGCCCGAGAAGAACGCGTGGATGTCGCCGGTCAGGGCCACCACGTTCGCGATCGCGTTGTTCTTCAGGAAGGCCATCATGTCCTTGCGCTCGCTGTTGTAGCCGTCCCATTGGTCGGCGTCGAACAGGATGACGTTCAGGAAGGAAACCGGCGGCAGGATCGCATTGATCGCGGCGACCGATGCATTCACCGTGTCGACGCCGAAGGCATGGTCGAACAAGGCATGTATGGCGGTGAAGGCGCCCGGCAGCGTGCCGGAGGTCTTGATCGCCTGGATGTCCTGGCGCACTGCCGGCAGGATGGCAGTGTTGCGCAGCGGCGCCAGATCGCCCGGGTCCGTCGCCACGATGGCGTCGGTGACCAGTTGCACCACAGCCTCCTGGCCGTCGACCTGCATGCGCAGCAGGGAAACCTCGTTGCCCCACAGGCGCCATGCCGTCCTGGCCTTGCTGGCCAGCATCTGGTCCTTCCACCAGGCCAGTTGCGTGGCGCCCAGCATGGACTGCGTGCCGCCCGCGCTGATCTTGGCCTGTTCCGCGGCGGCCAGCGTATCGCGGGACACGAGGTAGCGGCTGCCCAGGAAACCGCCAGCGGCCGATTCGGGGATGACGTGGTCGTCGCGGTACAGGCGTTCGTCGGTCATGACCAGCGTGGCCAAAGAACCGAAAGTGAAGGAACGATAGATCTGGATGTTCTCGAAAGACGGGTTGCTCAGATCCAGCGTGACGTCGGCGGGCATGTACTCGAACCATGCCTGGTTGGCGCTGCGGCGCCGCGCGACGTGCTCGGTCTGGTCGTCGGTCGGCGTGTAGGTTTGATGGTCCTGCCAGGCGTCGTCGGAAAACTCGTGATCGTCCCAGATCGCGATGACCGGGAAGCGCGCATGCAGGGCCTGCAGGCGCGGATCGGCGCGATAGCTCTTGTACAGGGTGCGGTAGTCGTCGGTCGTCGTGGCGTAGACCGAACCGTCATCCATCTTGGTGCCATTGGGCAGGGCCAACGCGGTGTGGGCCTTTTCGGTCTGCCCGGTCAGCACGTGCGCGGGCAGCGTCTCGTAGATGTAGTCGCCCAGATGGACCACGAAATCCAGGTCCTCGTTCAGCATCTCGCTGAAGGCGGCCCAGTGGTTGGCGTTCCAGTCCTGACAGGAGATGAAGCCGAACTTCAGTTGCGCGACACCGGCACCTTCGGCCGGCGCGGTCTTGGTCCTGCCAGTCGTGCTGTTGGTGCCGCCCATGACGAAGCGGTAGAAGTAGCTGGTGGCCGGGTCCAGTCCGATCACCTTGTGCCGCACCGTGTAGTCGAATGAAGGATCGGCCTCTATCGTGTCGTTCACCAGCAGCTTGGAGAACGTGTCGTCGGTGGCCATCTGCACCGTCAGCTTCACCGGATCGGTGCCGTTGTCGCCATCGACGCGGGTCCATAGGATGATGCTGTCTGGCTTGGGATCGCCGGAAGCCACCCCATGCGCGAACGAGGTGGAGGGCGGCGGCGGGTTGCCGTTATCGGGTGGCGGGTTGTTGCCATTGCCGGCCTGGCCTCCGCCATCGTCATCGTCGTCACTGCCGCCACCGCATGCGGTAAGCGTGCCCGTCATGGCGACGGAGACGGTTAGGAAGCTGCCCCACTTGATAAATTTGCGACGATCCATGTTCACCAATATCGGGTTGGTTGATCCGCTGCCTGGTCCAGTGGCTTGCGCGATTGCTGGTCCGACTGCTCACGTCGGCCAAGCGCGGGATTGTTTTGGGTGCGGCATTACCCCATACGCAAATTGCGCCACCGTTACACAATTGGTACGCGCAGAAGACACTGCCACAATCCATTCAGGCCGCAGACAGCGCACCGTCAAGCACGGTTCACAGTGCGCGGCCTAAGATCGCGCCCATGCCTATTACCGTGAAGTTCTCGAATCCGGTGCGCGACTGGATCGCGCACAACCTGGACCGCGGCGCCGATGGCCGCGACATCGTCCGCGAACTGATGTCGAACGGCACCCAGCCCGATCTCGCGAACGCCATGGTCAACGCGGTGATCCATGCCCTGCGGCATCGCGGCCCATTGCCTGACGGCAAGCTCGTGCTGGAGACGGAGACATCTCCTGCGGCGGGCCGCCCCCGACGGGAAGCGTCAACGATGGAAACGGAGGATCGCCGGGTACGCGTGCTGGCGCGACTGTCGCGGCCTGCCGCGACCTTGCTGTCCAACGTGCTCGGGGATGAGGAATGCGAACAGCTGATATCAGCCGCGCGCCCGCGCCTGCGGCCGTCGCTGGTCGTGGATCCGATCACCGGCCTGGACGTGGCGAAGGATCACCGCAGCAGTTGGGGCATGTTCTTCCGGCCTGGCGAGAATGCGGTGATCCAGGCCATCGAGCGGCGTATCGCGCGCTTGATCGACCGGCCCGTGGACCATGGCGAAGGCCTGCAGATCCTGCACTACCCCACCGGCGCGGAAAGCACGCCCCATTTCGACTTCCTGATGCCGGTGAACGAGGCCAATCGCGCTTCCATCGCGCGCAGCGGCCAGCGCGTCTGCACCTTCATCATGTACCTGAACGATGTGCCGGCGGGCGGCGAGACCACGTTTCCGGAAGTCGGCTGGTCGGTGGTTCCGCGGCGAGGCCATGCGCTGCATTTCGAATACGGCACTGGCGTGCGGCCCGGCGATCCGGCGGCCGGCGACCCGGCGTCCCTGCATGCCGGCGCGCCGGTGCTGCAAGGCGAGAAATGGATCGCCACCAAGTGGGTGCGCGACCGGGTCTTCGTGCCACGCGGCGCGTAGGCGCCCTACGCTGCCTGGAAAGAAAAAGGCCGCGCCTTCGATGAAGGACGCGGCCCTTGGCCATGCGGCCTGGCGCTTATTTGTTCGGCTGAGGCGTGATGCGCAGATACGGCCGCACCGCCTTGTAGCCCTTGGGGAATTTCTGCTTGATGACTTCTTCGTCCTTCAGGGAAGGAACGATGATCACGTCATCGCCGTCCTCCCAGTTCACGGGCGTGGCCACGCTGTGGCTGTCCGTCAATTGCAGCGAGTCGATCACGCGCAGGATCTCGTTGAAGTTGCGCCCGGTGCTAGCCGGATAGGTGATGATCAGGCGCACCTTCTTGGCCGGGTCGACGATGAACACCGAGCGTACCGTGGCCGTCGCGCTGGCATTCGGGTGGATCATGTCGTACAGCTCGGCCACCTTGCGATCGTCATCCGCGATGATGGGGAAATTGACCTTGGTGCCCTGCGTGTCGTTGATATCGTCGATCCACTTGTTATGCGAATCCACCGCGTCGACCGACAGCGCCAGCACCTTCACGTTGCGCTTGGCGAACTCGTCGGCGAGCTTCGCGGTATAGCCCAGTTCGGTCGTGCACACCGGCGTGAAATCGGCAGGGTGCGAGAAAAGCACGCCCCAACTGTTGCCCAGGTACTCGTGAAAGCGGATGGGGCCGACGGAAGATTTTTGCTCGAAATCGGGGGCTTCATCGCCCAAGCGTAGTTGTCCCATGTTCGATCCTATTTCCAGAGGTGAAGAATGCCGGTCGCATGGCACGGTGGCATGGCATGTGGCATGGAAAACCCGGCTACGTGTTGGGACGCGCCGTTCGTGTCCGCGGCGCTCTCCCGATGCGTGATTCTTGCATCAAACCGCAGGAGGTAAAAGCCGAAATCCATATAACGTTATGAAATATCGGAGTAAGCCGCGCACGCGTCGACGACGTCGCCGGCCTGCACCGCGGCGGACAGCGAGACGGCACGGGGCAGAATATGCGCGCCATGGAAGGTGGCCGTCGCCAGTTTGTTGCGCAGGAACTCGGGCGACCACTCCGCCGTGCCGCCATCGTTCGAACGCAGACGGCGATGGCAGGCCAGCGCCGCGCGCGCCATCTGCCATCCGGCCAGCAACACGCCGGTGAGCATCAGGAAGGGCACGCTGCCGGAGAAAACGGCGCGCACCTGGGTCATGGCCGTGCGCGCCATGAACTCCAGGGCCTGCTGCTGGGCCTGCATCGCCCGACCCAGGTTGGCGTGCATCAGCGCCAGGGCCTTGGCATCCTCCGGCGAGGCGTCGGCCTGGGCCGCGCGCAGCTCCTCCAGGGTGGCGCCTATGGCCTGCAAGATATGGCGCGCCGTGGCGCCGCTGTCGCGCAACAGCTTGCGGCCGATCAGGTCGTTGGCCTGGATGGCCGTGGTGCCTTCGTAGATGGGCAGGATGCGGGCATCACGATAATGTTGCGCGGCGCCGGTTTCCTCGATATACCCCATGCCGCCGTGCACCTGCACGCCCAGCGATGCGACCTCTACAGCGGACTCCGTGCAATAGCCCTTGACCACGGGCACGAGGAATTCATAGAACGCACGATTCCTGGCCCGCGTCTCGGCATCCGGATGATGATGCGACAGATCGCACGCGGCGGCGGTCACGTAGGACAGCGCCCGGCCGCCTTCGGTCAGCGCGCGCATGGTCAGCAGCATGCGCTGCACGTCCGGATGATGCGCGATGGTCACCGGTCCGCTGGAACCTTCCACGGCGCGGCCCTGGACACGTTCGCGCGCATAGGCCACCGCCTGCTGCGTGGCCCGTTCGGCCAGCGCCACGCCCTGCTGGCCGACCGCGAAACGGGCCGCGTTCATCATGATGAACATGTATTCCAGGCCGTGATTCTCCTGGCCCACCAGGAAGCCGATGGCGCCCTCGCCGGCCTCGCCCTTGCCGGCGCCGTACAGCAATACGGCGGTCGGGCTGCCATGGATGCCCAGCTTGTGCTCCAGCGACGCGCACCAGACGTCGTTGCGTCGCCCCGGCGCGTCATTGGCATCCGGCAGGAATTTCGGCACGACGAACAGCGATATCCCCTTGACCCCGGGTGGCGCATCGGGCGTGCGCGCCAGCACCAGATGCACGATGTTCTCCGCCATATCGTGCTCGCCATAGGTGATGTAGATTTTCTGCCCCGTCAGCCGATAGCTGCCGTCCGGCTGCGGTACGGCGCGGGTGGCCACCTGCGCCAGGTCCGAACCCGCCTGCGGCTCCGTCAGGTTCATCGTGCCGGTCCATGTGCCGGACACCAGCTTGGGCACGTAGACATCGCGCAGCGTCTCGCTGCCGACCGTCAGCAAGGCCTCTATCACGCCATCGGTCAGCAAGGGGCATAAGGAGAACGCCAGGCAGGCCGAGTTGATGTTCTCGTTGGCGGTGGCGGCGATCAGCTTGGGCAGTCCCTGCCCGCCGCGCTCGACCGGATGCAGCAGGCCTTGCCAGCCGCCCTGCGCATAATCCCTGTAGGCCTCGACGTAACCCGGCGGGGTCGCCACCGCGCCGTCCTTCCACACGGCGGGCTGGCGGTCACCGACGCGATTCAAGGGCGCCACGGCCTGCTCGACGAAGCGCGCGTTTTCGCGCAGCACGGCGTCCGCGATATCGGCGCCGACCTCCTCATAGCCGGGCAGCGCCAGCACCTGATCCAGGCCGGCCAGCTCCTTGAGCGTGAAACGGATGTCCGCGAGGGGCACGTGGTAGGTCATGTCGTCTCCTTTTCCAGCGAGAAAAACAAAACGGCCGCCCCACGCGAGGACGGCCGTTCTGTCGGGGCTGGTTCCCTATAGTAAAGCTTAAAGCGCCTTGACCAGCTCCGGCACCGCGGTGAACAGATCGCCGACGAGGCCGTAGTCGGCGACGCCGAATATCGGCGCTTCCGCGTCCTTGTTGATGGCGACGATGACCTTGGAGTCCTTCATGCCGGCCAGATGCTGGATGGCGCCGGAAATGCCGACCGCCACGTACAGCTGGGGCGCGACGATCTTGCCGGTCTGGCCCACCTGCCAGTCATTGGGCGCATAGCCCGCGTCGACCGCGGCGCGCGAGGCGCCCAGCGCGGCACCCAGCTTGTCCGCCAGCGGATCCAGGATCTTGAAGTTTTCGGCGCTGCCCAGGCCACGGCCGCCCGACACCACCGCGCGCGCGCCCGCCAGTTCCGGACGGTCGCTCTTGGCCAGATCGCGGCCGACGAACGACGACAGCCCGCTGTCCGCCACCGCGGCAACGGTTTCCACCTGCGCGGTACCGCCCTGCGCGGCGGCCGCGTCGAACGCTGTCGTGCGGACCGTGATGACCTTGACCGGATCGGCCGATTGCACGGTGGCGATCGCGTTGCCGGCATAGATGGGCCGCTCGAAGGTGTCGGCCGAGTCCACCGCGGAAATATCGGAAATCTGAGCGACGTCCAGCTTGGCGGCCACGCGCGGCGCCACGTTCTTGCCCGACGCGGTGGCCGGGAACAGGATGTGGCTGTAATCCTTCGCGATCGCCAGCACCTGCGCGGCGACGTTTTCCGCCAGGCCGTCGGCAAGGTGCGGCGCGTCGGCCAGCAGCACCTTGGACACGCCGGCGATGCCGGCGGCCTCGTCGGCCACGGCCTTCGCGCCGCCGCCCGCCACCAGCACGTGCACGTCGCCGCCGATCTTGGCGGCGGCGGCCACGGTGTTCAGCGTGGCGCCCTTGAGCTGCGCATTATCGTGTTCGGCAATAACCAGGCTCGTCATCTCAAACCACCTTCGCTTCGTTCTTCAGTTTGTCCGCCAGCGTCGCCACGTCCGGCACCTTGATACCGGCCTTGCGCGCGGGCGGCTCGGTCACTTTCAGGGTCTTCAGGCGCGGCGCCGGGTCCACGCCCAGGTCCTGCGGCGTAACGGTGTCCAGCGTCTTCTTCTTGGCCTTCATGATGTTGGGCAGCGTGACGTAGCGCGGCTCGTTCAGGCGCAGGTCGGTGGTGACGATGGCCGGCAGCTTCAGCGACACCGTTTCCAACCCGCCGTCGACTTCACGCGTGACCGTGACCTTGCCGTCGGCGACTTCGACCTTGTTGGCGAAGGTGGCCTGCGGCCAGTCCAGCAGCGCGGCCAGCATCTGGCCGGTCTGGTTGGCGTCGTCGTCGATGGCCTGCTTGCCCAGGATGACCAACTGGGGCTGCTCCTTGTCGACCAGGGCCTTCAGCAGCTTGGCCACCGCCAGGGGCTGCAGGTCCGCGTCGGTCTGCACCAGGATGCCGCGATCCGCGCCGATCGCCATCGCCGTGCGCAGCGTTTCCTGGCACTGCTGCACGCCGCACGATACCGCGACCACTTCGCTGGCAGTGCCCTTTTCCTTGAGCCGGGTGGCCTCTTCCACGGCGATTTCGTCGAACGGGTTCATCGACATTTTCACATTGGCGATGTCGACGCCCGTTTGATCGGATTTCACGCGCACCTTGACGTTGTAGTCAACCACGCGTTTGACCGGTACCAGGACCTTCATCCAGCAGCCTCCAGAGATAATCGAATAATTGAACGCCGCACGAAGAGCCGCGACGCCCTGCGGGAACCGCCTGATTCTACAACCTTGCGCAGGGCGGCGCCCCGCGCGCTTTTCACCAGACGGAACGCAGGGCTACAGCCGCGCCAGTTCGCGGATATGCGCGACCGCGCTGCGGCCCAGCGCAGACAGGTTGTAGCCGCCTTCCAACATGCTGACCACCCTGCCCCGCGCATGGCGATCGGCCAGTTGCATGATCTGCCCGGTGATCCAGGCATAGTCGGCCTCGACCAGGCCCAGTTGCCCCAGGTCGTCCTCGCGATGGGCATCGAAGCCGGCCGACACGAGGATCAGCTGGGGACGATGGGCCTCCAGCCGCGGCAGCCAGACGCGCGTGACGATGTCGCGCACCTCCGCGCCGCCGGTGTACGCGGGCACAGGGACATTGACCATATTGTCCGCGCTGGGCGGCTCGCCCGTGTTCGGATAGAACGGGTGCTGGAAAATGCCGCACATCAGCACGCGGGCATCGCCGGCGAAGATGTCTTCCGTGCCGTTGCCATGGTGCACGTCGAAGTCGATGATGGCGACGCGCTCCAGTCCATGCGCCGCCATGGCGTGATGGGCCGCGACCGCGATGTTGTTGAACAGGCAGAATCCCATCGCCTGGTCCCGGCAGGCGTGGTGGCCTGGCGGGCGCACCGCGCAAAATGCCGTGGGCGCGTCGCCGGCCATGATGGCATCCACCGCCGCCAGGCCCGCGCCGGCGGCATGCAGCGCCGCCTCGTAGCTGTGCCGGTTCATCTGGGTGTCCGGATCCAGCGCGCGATAGCCCTCGGCGGGACTGGCCGCGGCCAGCGCATCGACGTAGGCGGCGCTGTGGGCGCGCAGCAGCGCCACGCGCGGCGCGGGGCCGGCCTCGCGTACGTCCAGGTAAGGCATGATGCCGCTGGCCAGCAGCTGATCCGAGATCGCATCCAGCCTCTGCGGACATTCCGGATGCCATTCGCCCATTTCATGCAGGCGGCAGGACGGGTGGGTAAGATACAGGGTCTCCATGGGAAGATTATGTTCACCTGTCGGCACTTACTGCAACTCGGCTTGATCGCGGCCCTACTGACGGGCTGCTCCTCCGCCCAGAACCGCGTGGATCCGGATACCCAACTGAATGCAGGCGCCCAGCCTGGAACGGCCTCCCGCGGCATGTTGGCGGATGGCTCGGTGGCACGCGTGCGCATCGGGCCGCCGCCCGGCGTGGGCTCGGCTTCGACGATAGGCAGCGAAGGCGGCGCCGTGCTCGACAGTGAACAGCGGTCCGCCGTCGCGGCGCCTGACGGGACCATGCGTGCGGATGTGCAGGCCTTCATCCAGCAATTGAGCGCCGAACGCGGCCTGCCCGCGCCCCAGCTGACCGGCGCCCTGGCCGACGCCCGCTACAGTCCCACGGTGGCGCGACTGATCGCGCCGCCGCCTGGGCGCAAGGTCGTGCGCAGTTGGATCACCTATCGCTCTCGCGTCGTGGAGCCCAAGCGCATCGGCTGGGGGGTGGAATTCTGGCGTGAGAACGCCGACGCGCTCAACCAGGCGGCCCAGCGTTTCGGCGTGCCGCCGGCCATCATCGTCGGCATCATCGGCGTGGAAACGCTATACGGCCGCAATATGGGGAATTTCCGCGTGCTGGATGCCCTGTCCACGCTGGCCTTCGACTATCCCGACCCGTCCAAGCCCGAACGCGCGCAGATGTTCCGCTCCCAACTGGCGGATTTCCTGACGCTGGCCATGCAGGGGCGGTTGGACCTGCAAACCCAGGGCTCCTATGCGGGCGCCATCGGCATGCCGCAGTTCATGCCGGGCAGCATCATGCGCTATGCCGTGGACGGCGACGGCAGCGGCCATATCGATCTGACCAACAATCCGCGCGACGCCATCCTCTCGGTCGGCAACTTCCTGATGGAGCATGGCTGGGAACGCGGCCGGCCGGTATTCGCGCCGGTGGCGCTGCCGCCCGATGCCGGCAAGCTGGTCGACGGCGGCCTCGCGCCGACCCATACCTGGCCGCAATTGCAGGCCGCCGGCGCGACCGTGCGCGGTACGGGGATGACGACGGGGATGACGCGTACCTCGGGGATGGACAATGCCTGGCAGCAGGGCATGCTGGGCGTCATCGACCTGCCGGAAGAATCGGCCGGCACGGCGGAATACCGTACAGGCACGGTGAACTTCTTCGCCCTGACCCAGTACAACCACAGCTACTTCTACGCCACATCGGTCGCCGACCTGGGAGCAGCCATCCAGGCCAGGATGAATGGTGTCGCGGGGTGGCCGGCTGAGGTGCGCCCGGCTGAGGGGCGGCCGGCTGAGGGGCGGCCGGCTGAGGTGCGCCCGGCTGAGGCGCAACCCGCCGAGGTGCTATCAGGTCAGCCAGTGTCCGCTCAGTTGAACACGCCGGTCGACAGGTAGCGGTCGCCGCGGTCGCACACGATGAAAACGATGGTGGCGTTTTCCACGCGTTCGGCCACGCGCAGCGCGGCCACCAGCGCCCCCGCCGAGGAAATGCCGCCGAATATGCCCTCTTCCGCCGCCAGGCGGCGGGCCATGGCTTCGGCGTCGGACTGCTTGATATTCTCGTAGGCATCCACGCGGCTGCGATCGAAAATGGCCGGCAGATAGGCTTCCGGCCATTTGCGTATGCCCGGAATCTGCGAGCCTTCCTCGGGTTGCGCGCCGATGATCTGGATCGCCGGGTTGCGCGCCTTCAGGTACTGGGACACGCCCATGATGGTGCCGGTCGTGCCCATGGCGCTGACGAAATGGGTGATGCCGCCGTCGGTCTGCGTCCACAGTTCCGGGCCCGTGCCTTCGACGTGCGCGCGCGGATTGTCCGGATTGGCGAACTGGTCCAGCACCTTGCCCTTGCCTTCGCTCTGCATGGCCATGGCCAGGTCGCGGGCGTACTCCATGCCGCCCTTGTCGGCCGGCGTCAGGATCAGCTCGGCCCCGTAGGCGGTCATGGCGGCACGCCGTTCCACCGACAGGTTGTCCGGCATGATCAGGATCATTCGATAGCCGCGCATGGCGGCAACCATCGCCAGCGCGATGCCGGTGTTGCCGCTGGTGGCCTCGATCAAGGTGTCGCTCGGCTTGATTTCACCGCGCGCCTCGGCGTGGCGGATCATGGACAGGGCGGGACGGTCCTTCACCGAGCCGGCGGGATTGTTGCCTTCCAGCTTGGCCAGGATCAGGTTGCCGCGGGCGGCGTTGCCGTCGCCCGGGATGCGTTGCAGGCGGACCAGCGGCGTGTTGCCGACGGTCTGTTCCACGGTGGGATAGGTGACTTGGTTCATGAGTCAACTATAACGCCGTGGCCGGGAAAGACCCGAAAGCCCCCACGCCCTCGTAGGAAGCAGGCCGGGGACGCGAGGGTGGGCCTGGCCCCGGGGGATCAGCTCGGGAATGCGGGAGCGGTCCTGGTCCCGCGGACGCGGTAGGCCTGCTCCCGGGGATCAGCGCGGGCCGCGCTGCGGCGACCGGGCCGCGGGCCCATCCTTGGCCGTGCGGCCACCGGAAGCCGCGCCCGGCGCGGGACGGACGCCCGCGCCGGCCCCGGCGCCCTGGCCCGGCCCCGGGCGCGCGCCAGCGGCTCCCGTGCCTGGCCCCACGCTGAGCCCGGCGGCCTGCAATGCCTGGGCCTTGCGCGGACCGATGCCCCGCACGCGATCGGACAGGTCTTCCATCGACTCGAAACGCCCGCCGCGTTCACGCTCCTTGACGATGGTTTCCGCGGTCTTGGGACCGACGCCGCGGATGGTCCGCAACTGGTCGACGCTGGCGCTGTTCACGTCCATCGCGTGGGCCGGCAGGACCGCCAGGGCAAGGCCGGCCGCCAGGGCCAGCCGGCCCAGCGCGTTCGGCCAGCGTCCGCGCCGCGCAGCAGGCGCGCCGGGCGTGCCTGGCAAACTGGGCGCACCGGGCGCGGTGCCGCACGGGGGCGGCTGGACAGTCGCCACGGGGTTGTACAGGAAAGGATTCATGGAGCCTCCGGACAGCGTAAAGGCGTTGATGGGCGGCGTCTGAAACGCCGGACCCATCATCGCTCGCCGCTATCCGGGGCGGCGCGGGAGTGAACGGAAAGGTCCACCCGCGTATCTACCCACACCCCGCCACGATGCCGGCGCGGGACGTCTGCGGATGCCTCAGCCCCGCGCGCGCCAGTAGCGCACGTATTCCGCCACGCCGGTCTGCACGTCCCGCATGGGTTGGTCGAAGCCGGCACCGCGCAGCCTGCTGGTATCGGCCTGGGTGTAGCTCTGGTATCGCCCCTTCAGGTCGTCCGGAAAGGGGATATAGCGGATCAAGCCCTGGCTGACCAGTTGTTCCAGCGGCAACGGCGCTTCGCCGCGCTCTTCGCGCAGGCTGTTGACCACGGCCATGGCCACGTCGTTGAACGGCTGGGCACGTCCGGTACCGCAGTTGAAGATGCCCGAGGTCTTGGGGTTGTCCAGGAAATGCAGGTTCACCGCCACCACGTCTTCGACCGAGATGAAGTCCCGGCTCTGGCCGCCATCGGGGTAGCCGTCCCAGCCCGCGAACAGGCGCACGTGCCCTTCCGCCAGGAACTGGTTCATGTTGTGGAAAGCCACGGACGCCATGCGGCCCTTGTGCTGCTCGTGCGGCCCGTAGACATTGAAATAGCGCAGCCCGACCACCTGCGCCGTCAGGGTAGCCATGCGCGTGCGCAGCACCTGGTCGAACAGCAGCTTGGAATAGCCATAGACGTTCAGCGGCCGTTCGTTGACGGGGTCTTCGGCATACACCGACGACCCGCCATAGGTGGCGGCCGACGATGCGTACAGGAAAGGCACGCATTCGGACTGGCAATAGTCGAACAACTCCAGCGTGACGCGGTAGTTGTTGTCCATCATGTACTTGCCGTTGCGCTCGGTCGTATCGGAGCAAGCGCCCTGGTGGAACACCGCGCGGATGTTCGGCAATGCGCGCCGGCCGACCAGTTCCCGGAAGTAGTCCTTGTCCATGTAGTCCGCGATACGGCAATCCGCCAGATTGACGAACTTGTCGCCATCCGACAGGTCGTCGACCGCGATGATGTCCTGGATGCCGCGCCGGTTCAGTCCGCGGACCAGATTGCTGCCGATGAAGCCGGCCGCGCCGGTAACCACGATCATGACAATTCTCCCAATTCCTTCGCGGTGACGGTCGATGTGCCCAGCTTGCCGACCACCACGCCGCCGGCGCGGTTGGCCCAGCGCATGGCTTGCGGCCAGGGCATGCCCACCGCGCGGGTCACCGCCAGCGTGGCCAGCACGGTGTCGCCGGCGCCCGATACGTCGAATACTTCGTGCGCCTGGGCATCGACATGCTCGCGGCCATCGTCGGTGAACAGGGTCATGCCCTGTTCGGACCGCGTCACCAGCAATGCTTCGAGCTGCAGGCCCGCGCGCAAGGCCTGGGCGCGAGTGGCCAGGTCGTCTTCCGACGTCCAGCGTCCCACCGCCTGCTGCATTTCCGCCCGGTTCGGCGTCACCAGCGTGGCGCCGCGATAGATATCGTAGTGGTCTCCCTTGGGATCCACCAGCACCGGCACGCCCGCCCGGCGCGCATGTGCAATCAGTTCCTGGACCCGGCCCAATGCCCCTTTGGCGTAATCCGACAGGACCACGACGTCGTGGTCCTGCAGATGGCGCTGGAACTCCGCATCCAGCGCGTCCAGCGTGGAGGGCCGCGGCGCTTCCTCGAAATCGACGCGCAGCAGCTGCTGCTGGCGGCCAAGGACCCGCATTTTCAAGGTGGTGGGATGGCCCGCATCAGCCACCAGGCCCGGCGTGATGCCGGCATCATGCGCCAGGGCATGGATGCGTTCGCCGGCTTCGTCCGCGCCGATGACGCCGATCAGGGTGGCCTGCCCGCCCAGCGCCGCGACGTTGCGCGCGACGTTGGCGGCGCCGCCCAGGCGGTCCTCGCGGCGCGCCACCCGGACGATGGGCACGGGAGCCTCGGGCGACACGCGGTCGACCTCGCCGAACCAGTAGCGGTCCAGCATGACGTCACCCACGACAAGGATGCGGCGACACGAGATGTCGCCAACGGGAAAAGCGGTCATTCCAGTTCTTCCAGACGGCGCGGCGCATAGGTTTCCCATGCGTTGCAACCAGGACATTGCCAATAATAGCGTCGCGCCTGGAAGCCGCAGGAACGGCATGCATAGCGGTCCAGGCGCTGCGTGTGTTTATGGATCAGGCTGCGCAACAGGCTGAGGTCGGCGCCGGGGACCGGGCTGACTTCGCCATCGCCGCCGGGAGCGGCCAGCTCGGCTTCCAGCAGGCGATCCAGGCCCAGCAGCGAGGGATGATGGCGCAAGGCCGAACGGGCGAAGGCCCACGCCGGCGCCGCGCCGCGCTGCGCGCGCAGCTCGCGGAACACGACGTTGAACAGATCCAGCGATGGAAACTGGTCGTACTGCTTCTGCAGCAGGTCCAGCGCAGAGGCCGCGTCGTGGTTGGCCTGGTAGCTGTTGAGCAGGGCTTCCGCGACCAGCCCCGAGTATTCGGGCTCGTCGGTCAGGATGGATTCCAGGTGCAGGCGCTCGCGCTTGGCGTCGCCTTCCAACGCCGCCAGCCGGGCGCGCAGCATGGCGATACGGACCAGCGATCCCTTGCTGGGCGAACTGGCTTCGGTGACGATGCTGGCCGCGTGGTCGGCGGCGTCGAGCGCGGCCTGCGCCGCGTCGAGGTTGGGAGGCTGCAGCGCCATCGCCTGCTGCGCCATTTCGCAGTGGTAATGCACCAGCTGAGGCACGGGTTCATCCACCAGGCCGCGCAGCGTCTTCACGGCATCGATGGCGCGCGGCCAGTCGTGCTCGGATTCGTAGATCCGGATGAGCGAACGCAGGGCCTGTAGCGAATAGCGGGTATCGCGCAGTTGCTTGAATCCCGCCTCGGCGCGATCCAGCATGCCGGCCTTGAGGAAATCCTGGGCCAGTTCGTGCTGGGCATGTTCGCGCTCTTCCACCGGCAGGTCAGCCCGGTTGAGCAGGCTCTGGTGCACCCGGATGGCGCGCTCCATCTCGCCACGGCGGCGGAACAGGCTGCCCAGGGCGAAGTGCAGTTCGGTCGTTTCGGGATCCAGCTTGGCGACTTCGACGAAGGCGTCGATGGCCCGGTCAGGCTCTTCGTTCAGCAGGAAATTCAGGCCGCGGAAATAGGAATCCGGCAGGACGCGGTTTTCCGACAGCATCTGCCGGATATCGAAGCGCGCGGCCAACCAGCCGAGCGCGAACAACAGGGGGACGAAAATCAACCACCAGGGTTCAAAATCCACGGCGCTCGGCCTCGCAGGGTTGAGATGCGCGCGGCGGCGCGGCAATCGGGACGGCTACCGGCATCACAGGGGCGACATGGGAGCAATGACCTCCGGCGGCACATTCACGGGCTGGCCGGGCTGGTTGTTCATGGCCGCCTGCACGCGATCGAGTTCCTTGCGCAGGCGCACGGCTTCGCGCCGCCGCCGCATGGCCGCGGGCACCGTCAGCAACAGGCCGAATATGGCGCCCACCACGAAAGTGACCAGCATGACGACGATCAGCGGTACATCGTGCATGATGTAGTCGCCGTAGAAGTTGACCTGGACGGGGTTGGTGTTCTTGAGCGCGAACATCAGCACCGCGACAAATACGATGAGTCGCAGCGCCCAGACGAAATAGCGCATGGCGCAAACTCCACAGGGTTCAGTACCGGAATTGTAAGCGCGCTTCGCCCGGCGGCAAAAAAAACCGCCGTGAACGGCGGTTTTCAGGGTATTTCGAGTGACCAGACTGCGGCACGGGATCAAAGCATGGCGTGAGCACCGACGCTCGATACCGAGGCTTCCACGTTGTCGCCGGAGGCATTCGACGATGCATCGTCGCTGCCGTCCAGGTCGACACGTTCGCGAAGTTCCTTGCCCGCCTTAAAATGCGGCACCTGCTTGCCAGGCACCAGCACCTGTTCGCCCGACTTCGGATTGCGGCCGATGCGAGGCGAACGCCGCGATAACGAAAAACTGCCGAACCCCCGGATCTCGATGCGTTGGCCGGCGGCAAGTGCCTGGGCCATCGCGTCGAGTATCGTTTTTACGGCGAAATCGGTATCGCGGGCGGCCAGCGTGGGATAGCGGGCCGCCAAGGCGGCGATAAGCTCCGACTTGGTCACAACGATTTAACCGTCGTTGCGCTGCTGGTCCAGCTTGGCCTTCAGCAGGGCGCCCAGGTTGGTGGTGCCCGACGAAGCGCTGGCTTCAGACATGCGCTGGATCGTATCCGCGGTTTCGGCGTTGTCACGCGCCTTGATGGACAACTGGATCGAACGCGTCTTGCGATCGACGTTGACGATCATGGCTTCGATGTTGTCGCCGGCGTTCAGCACGGTGGTGGCGTCTTCGACACGACCCGAGGAGATCTCGGACGCGCGCAGGTAGCCTTCCACGTCCACCGACAGCGTCACCACGGCGCCCTTGGGCTCGACCGACTTGATCGTGCCAGGAACGACCGCGCCCTTGTCATGGGTCGCGACGAAGTTGTTGAACGGATCGCCTTCCAGCTGCTTGATGCCCAGCGAGATGCGTTCCTTGTCGGTGTCGATGCCCAGAACCACGGCTTCGATTTCGTCGCCCTTCTTGAAGTTGCGAACGGCTTCTTCGCCGGTTTCCGTCCAGGACAGGTCGGACAGGTGCACCAGGCCATCGATGCCGCCGGGCAGGCCGACGAACACGCCGAAGTCGGTGATGGACTTGATCGCGCCCTGCACCTTGTCGCCACGCTTGAAGTTCGTGGCAAATTCTTCCCACGGATTCTGGCGGCACTGCTTCATGCCCAGCGAGATACGGCGACGGTCTTCGTCGATTTCCAGGACCATGACTTCGACTTCTTCGCCCAGGGTGACAACCTTGCGCGGATCGACGTTCTTGTTGGTCCAGTCCATTTCGGACACGTGCACCAGGCCTTCGATGCCGGCTTCGACTTCGACGAACGCGCCGTAGTCGGTCAGGTTGGTGACCTTGCCGAACAGGCGGGTGCCTTGCGGATAGCGACGGGCCAGGCCGACCCACGGATCTTCGCCCAGCTGCTTGACGCCCAGCGAGACGCGGCTCTTTTCCTGGTCGAACTTGAGGACCTTGGCTTCCACTTCCTGGCCCACTTGCAGGACTTCGGAGGGGTGACGCACGCGGCGCCATGCCATGTCGGTGATGTGCAGCAGGCCATCGATACCGCCCAGGTCGACGAACGCGCCGTAGTCGGTGATGTTCTTGACCACGCCCTTGACCACCGCGCCTTCGTGCAGCGTTTCCAGCAGCTTCTGGCGCTCTTCGCCCATGCTGGCTTCCAGCACCTGGCGGCGCGACAGCACGACGTTGTTGCGCTTGCGGTCGAGCTTGATGACCTTGAATTCGAGGGTCTTGCCTTCGTACGGGGTGGTGTCCTTGACCGGACGCAGGTCCACCAGCGAACCGGGCAGGAACGCGCGGATGCCGTTGGTCATGACGGTCAGGCCGCCCTTCACCTTGCCGGTGATGGTGCCGGTGACCAGTTCGCCGTTATCCAGGGCCTGTTCGAGCTGCAGCCAGGCCGACAGGCGCTTGGCGCGGTCGCGCGACAGGATGGTGTCGCCATAGCCGTTTTCCAGCGAGTCGATCGCAACGGAGACGAAATCGCCAGGGTTGACTTCGACTTCGCCCTGGTCGTTCAGGAACTCTTCCAGCGGGATCAGTGCTTCGGACTTGAGGCCAGCATTGACGACGACGAAGTTGTGGTCGATACGCACGACTTCGGCGCTGATGACCTCGCCGGACTTCATGTCCTGGCTCTTGAGGCTCGAAGCGAACAGATCGGCAAAGCTTTCGCCGCCCATGGCGTCGAGGACAGCGGTAGAAGGATTGGAAGACATTGAGTTGAAATCCATAGGCCGGGATGGCCCAGTTAAAGATACACGCCAGCGCGGCTTGCCCGTACCAGCGGAGTGGAACAAAACCGACGGAGACATCGCTATCTGGGAGCGATATCCCGGCGGCACCGGAAAAAACTACGTGTACGACTGTTGTCCTTTTGCTTCCTGGAAGGCGGTGCGGCGTACTACCCGCCACCCGTTGATGCAACCGGTTGGCACAACCGCTTTATCGCAACCGCCGGGCCGCGACACTACGCTGGCCGTTCCACAGATCGAGTATGGCTTGCACCGTTTCCTGAGCCGTCATTTTCGACGAATCCAACACCACGGCGTCCGCGGCGGGCGCCAGAGGAGCCACCGCGCGCTGGGTATCGCGGGCGTCACGCTCGCGCATATCTCGCAAAAGGTCTTCTAGATTAGCAGAAATACCCTTTTCCATCAACTGCTTACGCCGCCTTTCGGCCCGTGCCTGGACATCGGCGACCAGGAAAATCTTCAGGCCGGCGTCGGGAAAAACGACGGTGCCCATATCGCGGCCATCGGCCACCAGCCCGGGGCCGCGGCGAAAAGCGCGTTGCCGGTCCAGCAGGGCTTGCCGCACGGGACCGTAGGCGGCCACGCGCGAGGCCAGGTTGCCGACCTGCTCCTGCCGGATGTCATAACCGACCTCGCGGCCGTCCAGGTAGATATGCTGGCCCTCGAAGCGGACGGGGAGCGTGCGGGCGGCCTCTGCCAGGCCATCCTGGTCGTCCGCGGCGATGCCCCGCTCCAGCGCCGCCAGCGCCGTCAGGCGATACAGCGCGCCACTGTCGAGCACGGTCCAACCCAGGCGGCGCGCCACGCCGTGCGCGACGGTACCCTTGCCCGAGGCCGTCGGGCCGTCGATGGTGATCACGGGCACCAGCCCCGCCGGTGCCTGCCCGGCAGCCGCATCCGAAGCCGTACCGCCTGTATCCGTCATACCAGCTCCTCGCCGCCGACCAGCTCGGCGTAAACGTCGAAATACGTCGGAAAGGTCTTGCTGACGCAGCCGGGATCCAGGATGCGCACCTTGGCCGGCCCGAACGCCGCCAGGGACATGGACATGGCCATGCGGTGGTCGTCCCAGGTGCCAATTTCGGCATCGCGCCAGCCGTCCGCCGCGGGCGGCGTGACTTCCAGCCAGTCCGGCCCGGACGCCACGCCGGCGCCCAGTTTGGCCAGTTCGGTCTGCATGGCGTGAATGCGGTCGGTTTCCTTGACGCGCCAGCTGCCGATATTGCGCAAGCGGCAGGGCCCATCGGCGAAAAGGGCCAATGCGGCGGCCGTCATGGCGGCATCCGGGATCAGGTTAAAGTCGGCGTCGAAGGCGCGCAGTTTTTCGCCGCGCGCCACGCAGATACCTCGCGATTCCATCCAATCGCCGCCGAATTCGATGTGCACGCCCATGGCTTCCAGGGTCTGGGTGAAGGCCACGTCGCCCTGGATACTGTCGCGCCCCACGCCCTGCACCCTGACGGGGCCTTCGCCCACGGCGCCCAGCGCCAGGAAATAGGAGGCGGACGACGCATCGCCTTCGACGGCGATGCGGCCGGGACTGCGGTAGGAGGAGCTTGCGGGCACGGTGAAACGCGACCAGCCATCACGCTCAACAACCACCCCATAGCGCGCCATCAGGTTCAGGGTGATTTCGATATACGGCTTGGAAATCAGGTCGCCGACGATCTCGATGACCAGCGGCTCGCCCACCGTGTTGGTGTAGATGGGCGCGGCCAGCAGCATCGCCGTCAGGAACTGGCTGGAGACCGCGCCCGGCATGCGCACCGGTCCCTGTGCCCGCAGCCTGCCGGTGCCGATGCGCAAGGGCGGATAGCCTTCCTGCCCGCCGTAGCTGATTTCGGCGCCCAGCGCGCGCAGGGCGTCCACGAGGTCGCCGATGGGGCGTTCGTGCATGCGCGGCACGCCGGAAACGCCGTAGTCGCCGCCCATGAGCGCGAGCGCGGCCGTCAGCGGCCGCACGGCGGTGCCGGCATTGCCGAGAAACAGTTCGGCCGCGGGCTGCCGGAAGCGTTCCGCGCCGCGCACAGTGACGCGGCCATCACCCTGTTCGTCCAGCGTCACACCCAGCGCCGCCAAGGCCGCCAGCATGACACGCGTGTCGTCGGAATCCAGCAGTCCGGTGATGTTGGTCGTGCCATCGGCCAGCGCCGCCAGCAGCAGTACCCGATTGGAAATGCTCTTGGATCCGGGCAGGGTCACCGTGCCCCGGGCCCGGGTCGCGCGCGGCAGGTCGAGAAAAGAAGGTCCGCTCATGTAAGCCGTATCCTGTCGTAAACCGTATTGCGTCGCGCGCGCAGCGACGATCGCGTCAATGTCCCGCTTTCCAGCCACGCCTGCAGCGCGCGGCTTCTTCCAGCAGCTGCTCCAGCGCGGCGCCGTCTTCCGCGGCCAGGGCGCGTTCGGCTTCGTCGAGCACCGCCCTCACCTGCCCCAGTTCCGCCATCATCGCGGACCGGTTGGAAAGAAAAATATCACGCCACATTTCCGCCGAGCCGGCGGCGATGCGGGTGAAATCCCGGAACCCGCTGCCCGCGACCGCCAGCCGCTGCGCGCTGTCCGCGCTGCGCGCCACCTGCGCCACGTACACGGCAGCCAGGAAATGCGGCATATGGCTGACCGACGCCAGGACCTGATCGTGCGTGTCCGCGTCCATTTCCAGCACGCGTGCGCCACAGGCTTCCCAGGCGGCGCGTACGCGGGCGACATCTTCCGCCCGGTTCTCCGGCAAGGGCGTCAGGATCACGTTGCGCCCAGTATAAAGACCCGCGTCCGCCGCGTCAGGCCCGACTTTTTCACCGCCCGCGATGGGATGGCCCGGCACGAAACATCCGGCGCGCGCGCCCAGCGCCGCGCGCGCGGCCTGCACGACCTGCGCCTTGGTGCTGCCGCCGTCAGTGATGATGGCGCCCGGCTTCAGGTGATCCCGCATATCGGCCAGGATGGCGCCAAAACTGCCTACCGGCGCGGCCAGCATGATCAGATCGGCGCGCGCCGCGGCTTGGGCGGCGTCGACCGCTTCGTCGATCAGGCCCAGCTCGCGGGCACGCTGAAGCGTCGGGCCATTGCGGCCCACGCCCAGCACCTGGCCGACCTGCCCCGCGCGGCGCAACGCGGCGGCGAAAGAGCCGCCGATCAGACCGACGCCCACGACGGCAAGGACCAGTATCGGCGCCGATGCCGTCCCCCCATGCGCCGCCGTCATGGCGCCCGCAGGATTTCGGTGAGCGCTTCGATGAAACGGGTATTCTCGTGCGGCAGGCCGATCGTGATCCGCAGCCATTCGGGCAGGCCGTCGCCGGCCACCGGACGCACGATTACGCCGCGCTTGAGCAATTCCAGATTGATGCGCGCCGCGTCGCCAACCCGCACCAGCACGAAATTGCCGTAGCTGGGGACGTATTGCAGCTTCAGCGCGTCGAAGGCCTGGCAGAGCTGCGCCTTGCCTTCCTTGTTGAGCTGGTAGGCGCGCGCCAGGAATTCCTTGTCCTGCAGCGCGGCGATGGCGGCCGCCTGGGCCAGCGTATTGACGTTGAAAGGCTGCCGCACACGGTTGAGCAGGTCGGTCAGCGCGGGCTGCGCGGTGCCGAAGCCCACCCGCAGGCCGGCCAGGCCGTAGGCCTTGGACAGCGTGCGCGACACGATCAGGTTGGGAAATTCGCGCACCCAGGCCACGCTGTCGAAGCGTTGCTCGGGATCCAGGTACTCGTTGTAGGCCTCGTCCAGGACCACCACGACACGCTGCCCGTGGCGCGCGCGCACCTGCTCCAGGAACGCCTGGATGCGCGGCGCCGGCACGAAGGTGCCGGTGGGGTTGTTCGGATTGGCGATGAACACCACGCGCGTGTCGTCGGCGATGGCCTCCAGCATGGCGTCCAGGTCATGCCCGTAATCGCGTGCCGGCACCATGATGTGGCGTGCGCCGCGCGCCTGGGTGGCCAGGCGATACACGACGAACGCGTGCTGTGAATAGACCGCCGACGCGCCCTTTTCCAGCAAGGCCAGCGCCACCAGTTCCAGGATATCGTTGGACCCGTTGCCCAGCGTGATCCACTCCATCGGCACGCCGTACAGGCGGGACAGCGTCGATTTCAGTTCGAAGCCATTGGGATCCGGATAACGGGCCAGCGAGGTCGCGGCCGCGAGCATCGCCTTGCGCGCCGATTCCGGCATGCCCAGCGGGTTCTCATTGGAAGCCAGTTTGATGATGCTGGCTGGATCCAGGCCGAACTCGCGCGCGAGCTCTTCGATGGGCTTGCCGGCTTGATAAGGCGCGATGGCGCTTACGTGGGCGGGTGCTGCGAGGGTGTTGTTGGTGTCTGTCATAGCGGATCAGGCTTGCGCCGCCCGCGGTGGCCGGCCGGGCCGGACCGCCGTGGCGGCCTGCCCCTTTATTGCGCGGGATAGGAACCGAGAAGTTTGAAGTAAGCCACTTGCGCGCGCAGCGCGTCGAAGGCGCGCGCGACATGCGGGTCCTGCGCGTGGCCAAGGACGTCCACGTAGAAATAGTATTCCCACTGGCCGGTACGGGCCGGACGCGATTCGAAGCGCGTCATGGACACTTTGTTCTCGGCCAGCGGCGCCAGCATGTCGTACACCGCGCCGGCGCGATTAGGTACCGCCATGATCAGGCTGGTCTTGTCGTTGCCGGTAGGCTGGCTGGGAATCGAGCCCAATGCCAGGAAGCGGGTCCGGTTGTGCGGATCGTCCTGGATTCCGGCGCTGACGACGCGCAGCCCCCAGGTATCCGCCGCCGATTCGCCGGCGATCGCGGCCACGGTGGGATCCTGCGCGGCCACGCGCGCCGCTTCGGCGTTGCTGGATGCCGCGGCGCGCGCCAGTTCGGGGCAATTGCGGCCCAGCCAGACCTGGCACTGCGCCAGCGCCTGCGGGTGCGCCATCACCGCCTTCACGCCATCCAGGGTGCCGCTTTGCGACATCAGGCAATGGCGGATCACCAGCGATCGCTCGCCCATCACCGTCAAGGACGTGTTCAGCAGCAGGTCCAGCGTACGGTTGACGGCGCCTTCCGTGGAGTTTTCCACGGGAACCATGCCGACGTCGGCCTGGCCGGCTTCGAG
The DNA here is from genome assembly GCF_002119685.1 of Bordetella genomosp. 8. Classification (NCBI taxonomy): domain Bacteria; kingdom Pseudomonadati; phylum Pseudomonadota; class Betaproteobacteria; order Burkholderiales; family Alcaligenaceae; genus Bordetella; species Bordetella genomosp. 8. Next base: position 4,151,271 of record NZ_CP021108.1, read on the forward strand.
CGCGCGGAAGACTTCATCGAAGGACGGACAGGGCAGGCGGTTCACCGCGTGGCCGAAATGTTCGAGCGCCGCCTGCTCGGAATAGGAGCCTTCCGGCCCCAGATAGGCCAGGGTCAGGCCGCGCTCCAGGCCACGGCAGGCGGAAATGATTTCCGTCCACACCGCCGCGACGGCTTCGCGCGGGATGGGACCGGCATTCAATTGCTGCAAGCGCCGGACGACTTCCGCTTCACGATCCGGGCGCAGCACCGGCCCGTCGGCGTTTTCGGCATGCTTGACCGCGCCCACCTCCATCGCGGCGCGGGCGCGCTGCGTCAGCAGGTCGAGGATTTGCGCGTCCAGGGCATCGATGCGCTCACGCAAGGGCCGCAGCTTTTCAGCAAGGGAATCAGCCATGGCGCTGCTCGAAATCCTTCAAGTACGACACTAGCGCCTGCACGGCTTCCATCGGCACCGCATTGTAGATGGACGCGCGCATGCCGCCGACGCTCTTGTGCCCTTTCAATTGGGTCAGCCCGGCTTCGTCGGCACCTTTCAGGAAGGCGTCGTTGAGCGATTCGTCGCTCAGGATGAAAGGCACGTTCATGCGCGAACGCACGGGAGCATGCACCGGATTGCGATAGAAGGCAGTGCTGTCCAGATAGCCGTACAGCAGTTCGGCCTTGGCAATATTGGCGCGTTCCAGGGCCGGCACGCCGCCCTGCGCCTTGATCCACTTGAACACCAGGCCGGCGATATAGATGGCGAAGGTCGGCGGCGTATTGAAACGCGAGTGTTCCGGCGCGACATTGGCGTAGTCGAACGCGGCCGGGCAGATGGGCAGTGCATGACCGATCAGGTCGCGCCGCACCATCACCACGGTCACGCCCGCCGGGCCGGCGTTCTTCTGCGCCCCGGCGTACACCATGCCCGTACCCGAGATATCCAGCGGACGTGACAGGAAGTGCGAGGATGCGTCGACCACCAGGGGCACGTCATCCGCGCCCAACTGGGCGGGGGTGGGCCAATCGGTGAACTCGACGCCGCCTATGGTTTCGTTGCTGCAGAAATGCACGTAGGCGGCGTTCTTGCGGACTTTCCAGCTGTCCACGGGCGGCACCCAGGTCCAGGGCTGCTGCTGCTTGCCGTCCAGGACGGTCTCGACGCCGCTGGTGGCCGCGACGGCCACGTCGCCGTACTTGCACGCTTCCTTTTGCGACTTGACCGACCACTGGCCGGTCAGCACGTAGTCGGCCGCGCCGGTACCGCGATGGTTGATCAGGTTCATCGGCACGATGGCGTTTTCCGCCGTCGCGCCACCCTGCATGAAAAGCACCGCGTACTCGTCCGGAATGGCCATCAGGTCGCGCAGGTCCTGCTCGGCTTCGTCGCAGATCTGCACGAAGTGCTTGCCGCGATGGCTCATTTCCATGACCGACATGCCGCTGCCGTGCCAGTCGAGCATTTCTTCGGCCGCCTGCCGCAGCACGGGCTCAGGCAGGGCCGAAGGCCCCGCCGAGAAATTCCAGGGACGCGCCATCATTCCTCCGTCGGCTCAGTCGCTTGCTCGCCGTCGGTCGAGTCGGCCGGCGGTTGGGTTTCCTCGCTGTCGGCCTCGACGTCGAGGTCGGCATCGCTTTCCACCACGCGGCGCACCCCGGACAGGCGGCTGCCGTCGTCCACGCTGATCAGCGTGACGCCCTGCGTGGCCCGGCCCATCTCGCGGATTTCGGAGACGCGGGTGCGCACCAGCACCCCGCCGGTCGTGATCAACATGATTTCGTGCTCGGGCTGCACCAGCACCGCGCCGACGACCTTGCCGTTGCGCGAGCTGGTCTGGATCGCGATCATGCCCTTGGTGCCGCGGCCATGGCGGGTGTATTCGGTGATGGACGTACGCTTGCCGAAGCCGTTTTCGGTGGCGGTCAGCACGCTCTGTTCTTCGTCGCCGGCGACCAGCATGGCAATGACGTTCTGCGCGTCTTCCAGCATCATGCCGCGCACGCCGCGCGCATTGCGGCCCATCGGACGCACGTCGTTTTCGTCGAAGCGGACGGCCTTGCCCGCATCGGAGAACAGCATCACGTCGTGCTTGCCGTCGGTCAGGTCGGCGCCGATCAGATAGTCGCCGTCATCCAGGTCGACGGCGATGATGCCCGCCTTGCGCGGGTTGGAGAAATCGGACAGCGGCGTCTTCTTGACGGTACCGCGCGAAGTCGCCATGAACACATAGTGATCGTCGCTGAACTCCTTGACCGGCAGCACCACGTTGACTTTTTCGCCGTCGGCCAGGGGGAACATGTTGACGATGGGCTTGCCGCGCGAGGTGCGCGTGCCTTGCGGCACTTCCCAGACCTTCAGCCAGTACACCCGGCCGCGGTTGGAGAAGCACAGCAGGAAATCGTGCGTGTTGGCGATGAAGAGCTGGTCTATCCAGTCGTCATCCTTCATGGCCGTGGCCTGCTTGCCGCGTCCGCCCCGTTTCTGCGCCCGGTACTCGGACAAGGGCTGGCTCTTGATGTAACCGCCATGCGACAGGGTGACCACCATGTCGGTCGGCGTGATCAGGTCTTCGGTATCGAGCTCGGTGGCGTTGAGTTCGACCTCGGAACGGCGCACGTCCTTGGCGGCGGTGGAGAACTCGGCCTTGATGGCCTGCAGTTCGTCGCCGATGATGACGGTAATACGCTCCGGTTTGGCGAGGATGTCCAGAAGATCGGCGATGGTAGCCATCACTTCCTTGTATTCGCCAACGATCTTGTCCTGCTCCAGGCCGGTCAGGCGCTGCAGGCGCATGTTCAGGATTTCCTGCGCCTGCGTATCGCTGAGCCGGTAGAGGCCGTCTTCCTGCATGCCATAGCTGGGCAGCAGGTCGTCGGGCCGATAGGCGGCGATGCCGCCGGGCGTGTCGCCATCCGCGCGCGTGAGCATTTCACGCACCAGGGACGAATCCCAGGAGCGCGCCATCAATTCCTGCCGCGCCACCGGCGGCGTCGGCGCCGCCTTGATGATGGCGATGAATTCGTCGATGTTCGCCAACGCCACCGCCAGGCCTTCCAGCACGTGGCCGCGTTCACGCGCCTTGCGCAGCTGGAATACCGTGCGCCGCGTCACCACCTCGCGGCGATGCTGCAGGAAGTACTCCACCATCTGCTTCAGGTTGAGCAGGCGCGGCTGGCCGTCGACCAGCGCCACCAGGTTCATCCCGAAGGTATCCTGCAGCTGCGTATTCTTATAGAGGTTGTTCAGCACGACCTCGGGCACTTCGCCGCGCTTGAGCTCGATGACCAGGCGCATGCCGTCCTTGTCCGACTCGTCCCGGATATCGGAAATGCCCTCGATCTTCTTTTCGTTGACCAGCTCGGCAATGCGCTCTTGCAGGGTCTTCTTGTTGACCTGGAAAGGAATCGCGTCGACCACGATGGCCTGGCGATTGCCCTTTTCCATGTCCTCGATGTGCGTCTTGGCGCGCATCACCACCCGGCCGCGTCCGGTACGGTAGCCTTCGCGCACGCCCGACAGGCCGTAGATGATGCCGCCGGTCGGAAAGTCCGGCGCCGGAATCAGCTCGATCAGCTCATCGACGCTGCATTCGGGATTGCGCAGGCAATACAGGCAGCCGTCGATGACTTCCTGCAGGTTATGGGGCGGGATATTGGTGGCCATGCCCACTGCGATGCCCGAACTGCCGTTGACCAGCAGGTTGGGCAGCCGCGACGGCAACAGCAGGGGTTCTTTCTCGCTGCCGTCGTAATTGGGGCCAAAGTCGACCGTTTCCTGATCGATGTCGGCCAGCAATTCGTGCGCAATCTTGGCCAGGCGGATTTCGGTGTACCGCATGGCGGCGGCGTTGTCGCCGTCGATCGAGCCGAAGTTGCCCTGCCCGTCCACCAGCATGTAACGCAGGGAGAAATCCTGCGCCATCCGGACGATGGAATCGTAGACGGCCTGGTCGCCATGGGGATGGTATTTACCGATCACATCGCCGACGATACGGGCCGATTTCTTGTAAGCCCGATTCCAATCATTGTTCAGCTCGTGCATCGCGAACAGTACGCGGCGGTGCACCGGTTTGAGCCCGTCCCGCACGTCTGGCAGGGCGCGCCCCACGATCACGCTCATGGCGTAATCGAGGTAGCTGCGACGCATCTCTTCTTCCAGCGATACCGGAAGCGTCTCCTTGGCGAAGGAATCCATATATATAAGTAAGTGGCGACTCGAGTGAAGCCCTGGCCGTGGCGACCCATGGCGACTTAGTGACCGACCCCATGGCCGAACCCAGCGGCTGGCCTGTGGGCTGGAACCCTTCCGCGGCCGTTGCCGGCATGGCGCGCCGCGCGGCATGCCCGCCGGGAAAACAGGAAATTCTATCATTGCGGGCCCGCAAGGCCGGGTCGCGCGGCGTCATTGCGCTCGGGAACAGCTGGCGCGGCGCTTGCTCATCCGAAGGCTACACAGGGCTGTCGCCCCCTGTTGCCAAAAACCAACATAGGGCGATCGCTCTGCGCTGAAATGCTCGAGTCCGGCATGAATGCACGGGTCAGGGCACGACAAATGCCTTAAGATTGTTTCCAGCACGCAGGAAACCCAGTCGCAATTCTTTGAACCTATTCTTGGCGTTGCTATACTGGCCCCGTTTTCCTGATAGCGGCGGGGGTTCGCTGCGAGTCACTTATCCAGCTTCAAGCTCAACGAGGAGAAACATGAACAAACCCTCCAAATTCGCTCTGGCGCTCGCGTTTGCCGCCGTTACGGCCTCCGGTGCTGCCTCGGCCCAGACCGTCGACAACTGGCGCAACCCGTTCGGCAACGTGTGGAAAAACGGCACCAACGAATTGTGCTGGCGTGACGCGTTCTGGACTCCCGCCACTGGCATCCCCGGTTGTGACGGTGTGCCGGTCGCGCAGGCTGCTCCCAAGGCGCCGGCCCCGACGCCGATGGCCGCCAAGGTGGTCTTCAACGCCGACACGTTCTTCGACTTCGACAAGTCGACGCTGAAGCCGGAAGGTCGCCAACTGCTGGATCAAGTGGCTCAGCAAGCCCAGGGCATCAATCTGGAAACGATCATCGCCGTCGGCCACACCGATTCGATCGGTACCGAAAAGTACAACCTGGCCCTGTCGCAGCGCCGTGCTGCTTCGGTCAAGTCGTACCTGGTGAGCAAGGGCATCCCCGCCGACCGTATCTACACGGAAGGCAAGGGCGAATCCCAGCCGATCGCCACGAACAAGACCGCCGAAGGTCGCGCGAAGAACCGTCGCGTGGAAATCGAAATCGTCGGTACCCGTCGCGCCGGTCAGTAATCCAGTCGGGCGCTACAATGAAAGGCCTCGCGCAAGCGAGGCCTTTTTTTATTTGCCCCTCTAATATATACCCGTCGCAAACCCCGAGACTTCCCCTGCCATGACGCTGACACCCACCGCTGCCCTGCCCGCCAACGCCGACCAGGCCGAGCTGGATAAATTCAGCGCGCTGGCGGCGCGCTGGTGGGACCCGGACAGCGAGTTCAAGCCCCTGCATGCCATCAACCCGTTGCGCCTGGACTGGATCCGGCAGACCGCCGGCAGCCTGGCGGGCAAGCGGATCCTGGACGTGGGCTGCGGCGGCGGGATCCTGTCGGAGAGCATGGCGGCCGAAGGCGCCGACGTCACCGGCATCGATCTGGCCGAAAAGTCGCTGAAGGTCGCCCGGCTGCACGGCCTGGAGTCGGGCGTGAAGGTGGACTACCGCGCCGTCGCGGTAGAGCAGCTGGCGCAGGAACAGCCCGAACGGTATGACATCGTCACATGCATGGAGATGCTGGAGCACGTGCCGGATCCGGCCTCGGTGGTGCGCGCCTGCGCGGCCCTGGTGGCGCCGGGCGGCTGGGTGTTCTTTTCCACGCTGAACCGCAATCCCAAGTCCTTCCTGTTCGCCATCGTCGGCGCCGAATACGTGCTGGGCCTGCTGCCGCGTGGCACGCACAGCTATGAAAACTTCATCAAGCCCAGCGAACTGGCCTCGGCCGCGCGCATGGCGCAGTTGCAACCGGTGAAGATCTCGGGCATGACCTACAACCCGCTGACCCAGGTCTATGCGCTGGCCCCGGACGCCTCGGTGAATTACCTGATGGCGACGCGCAAATGAGCGCCCTGATCCTGTTCGACTTCGACGGTACGTTGGCCGATACCGCCCCCGACCTGGCCGCCGCCGCGAACAGACAGCGCGAGCGGCGCGGCCTGGATCCCATGCCGTATGAGCTGCTGCGCCCGGTCGCGTCCCAAGGGGCGCGCGGCCTGCTGCGCGTGGCGCTGGGCATGATGCCGGACCATCCCGAATTCGATGCAACCCGGACATTGTTCCTGGCCGACTACGCCGCCAGCTCTACCGTACATACGCGGCTGTTCCCGGGGATCCGGGAATTGCTGGCCGATATCCGACGCCGCGGCCACGCCTGGGGCATCGTCACGAACAAGGTGACGCATCTGACCTTGCCTATCGTGGAATTCCTGGGGTTGATGGACGAAACCGCCGCCTTGGTATGCGGCGATACCGCGCCGCGCTCCAAGCCCTACCCCGACCCCTTGCTGCACGCGGCGCGCGAAGCCGGCTATGACACCGACCGCTGCGTCTACGTGGGCGACGACCTGCGCGATGTCCAGGCCGCCCACGCGGCCGGCATGCCCGCCATCGCCGCCGGCTACGGCTACCTGGGCGGCGATCACGACATCACATTGTGGGAAGCCGATGCACGGGCCGACACGCCCGACGCCCTCTGGGACGCCATCGAAAGCGTGCTGCCGGTGCGTGCCCGCCCCGCCACGCCTTGAAAAACCGGCGATCCGCCCCGATATTCGTTGAAGACCGGGCCTATGCCCGCCAGGACTGAGCCAGTACCGGGCGGGCGGCAGGGTCGCATTGAGAGTACAATGAAAGGCAACTGGGGCCGATCCGGATTCGACGTGGGTCGCGAAACAGTGCAGGGCATGCCGAGCACCAGTCAGCTCGTAAATCCACTGGAACACTACAAACGCCAACGACGCGTTCTTCGCTCAAGCAAAAGCTGCTTAATGAGCCGCTGCACTGACTTGTCTTTGGGTCAGGTGGAGGAAGGTAAAACTTCCTAGGGGGCAACCCCGAACCGCTGCAGTGTCATCGAACAAAGAATCGGTGTGGACTGGGGTCTGACGGTTCACACTTAAATCACATGACTCGCTTCGGGCCGGCCTGTCGGTTGGCTAAGTCCGGGGTTAAAACCAAATAGATCGACTACGCATGTAGAACTGCCTGCAGAGGGCTTGCGGACGGGGGTTCAATTCCCCCCGGCTCCACCAGATTCGCAGGAAGATCAGTACGATCAGCACGTTCAATGGCCGGCTTCGAGCTTCGAAGACCGGCCTTTCTTTTGTTCGTGCGTGACCGCCTGGAACGGCATCCTGCGACCCGCCCCGGCGAGATGTCCCGGTTTGCGTCTACCGTGCGGCCTTCTTCGCCGGCTTCTTCGCGGATTTCCTCGCCGTCTTTCTCACCGCTGTCTTCGACACTTTCCCTGCGGTTTTCTTCGCCGACCGTGTCGCCACAGGTTCGGGCTGCGGCTGGTCCGACGCGACCTTGCGGTCCGCGGGCGCGGGTTGGCCGCCGACACCCAGTTGGGGAACCACGCCGTGAGGCCCGGACTGGACCTTTTCGCCGGCCTGCCAGGCCGCGACGTATTCGTTGCCGGCCTCGACCATCGCCTGGCCGATGCTCGCGTAGTCGGCTTCGTTCAGGTTCGCCAGCGAAGCGCGTATGGACCAGGGCGGGCCGCCGAAGCCGCCCCCATCCATCAGGACCACCCCGGATTTCTCCGCCAGCCGGAACAGGAAATCGACCGGCTCATAGTTCTTGCGCATGTAGTCGCAGAACTCGTCTCCATAGGTGTTGTGGGCCCACACCATGAAATCCAGCTCGACGTAATACCACGCGCGCTCCTTGTCTTCGGGAGGCAGCGGAATGCCCAGGCCTCGCCACAAGGCATCGCGGCGATCGTGGACGAGCTTCATGGTGAGCTGCTTGTAGCTGTCCTTGCGATCCAGCAGGTGCGACAAGGCGAACAGCGCCATCTGCACCTGCTGCGGCAGCGACAGTCCCGCGGTGTGGTTCAAGGCGACGTCGCGGCTGTCGGCCACCATCCGGTCTATCAGCTTGAGCTTTTCGGGTTCCAGCGTCAGCGCGCCGTAGCGCTCATGCAGGCGCCGGCGTTCCCGGCTCGGCAGATTGGCGATGAGCCGGTCCATGCAGTTGTTCTCGTGGATCGCGATGACGCCCAGCCGCCAGCCGGTGCACCCGAAATTCTTCGAAAACGAATACACGCATATCGTGTTGGCCGGCACCTCCGCCATCAGGGAGCGGAAGTTGGGCACGAAGGTGCCGTAGACATCGTCGGTCACCAGGATCAGGTCGGGATTCTTCCTGATGATGCCGATGATCTGCCGCATCTCCACCGGGCTGAACGCCACCGAAGGCGGATTGCTGGGATTGACCGTCACCGCCATCCTGATCCTGGGATCGGCCAGCTTGGCGATTTCGTCGGCGGGGTAGTGCCAGTCGTGCGTGCCGTCCGCGCGCAGGCTGCTGGCATTGATCGGCACGATCTGGAAGTTGAATCTCTCCAGGCGCGAGATCTCGATGTAGGGCGTGAAGGTCGGCAGGAAAAGCGCGACCTTGTCGCCCTGCTTCAGCAAGCCGTTCTGCTGCAGGCTGTCGAAGATGTAGCACATCGCGGCGGTGCCGCCTTCGACGGCGAACAGATCGAACTTGCCCTTGGGCGGTCGGCCATCGCACATCTCCTTCATGAGATAGTCGTGCACCACCTGTTCGGTGTGGACCAGCATGCGATCGGGCACGGGATAGTTGTCGCCCACGACGGAGTCGACCAGCTCGTGTATCCATGCGTCGGGGTCGAAGCCTTTCTTCTTCCCATAGGCGAGCACGCTGTCCAGGAAGGCCGCGCCCGGCGCATGGCTGTTTTCGCGGATGAACGCGCGCAGCCGCCGGGCGATGCCCGGCTTCGCCGGCAGGCCGGCCATGATGCCGTAGTCGAACACGCGGCGCGCCTCGCACATGGCGAAGTGCCCCAGCAGGAAAAAGGCCTCGCGGGGCTCGGTGGCGATCCAGTTGGGGTTGCCGCGGCCGGCATTCAGCATGATCGCGGTGGAAGTCTTTTCGCGATCCCGCGCCAGGTTGATCAGGAAATCCTTCAACTCGAAGGGCGACAGCTGTTCCAGTTCCTTCTGGCGGGAACGCGTGGTCCTGAGTGCCGAAGCCATGTCGGTACGGATGGGCGGCAGAACAGATTTCGCTTGGGAGATCATGATGGTTTCCGAAGAACAGGTTTGCGTTGGGCGAGCCGACCCTGCCTGGCGCGTCGTGGTGTGGCGTGACGCGTCGTGAATGAAGGGGTCGGCAGGCCGGATGACATCAAGCCATCAGCATGACGATGACGATTCCCCAGATGATCAACAGCGTATTGCCTATCGCGTAGGGGATGGTGTACCCGAGCGCCGGCACCTGGCTCTTGGCGCTTTCCGTGATCTGGCCGATCGCGGCCGTGGTCGTCCGGGCGCCGGCGCATACGCCCAGCGCGATCGCCGGATGGAACTTGAACACGTAGTGCGCGAGAGGAACGCCCAGCAGCATCGGCACGGACGTGGCGATCACGCCGGCCAGGAACAGCTTGAGCCCCAGCTGCCGGAAACCTTCGACGAAGCCCGGGCCGGACGAAATACCCACCACGGCAACGAAGGTCGTCAGGCCTACCGATGTCAGGAACCAGTGCACCGCTGCCGGCACCCTGCCGAAGGTGGGATGGACGGAACGCAGATAGCCGAAGATCAGGCCGGCAATCAAGGCGCCTCCCGACGTCGACAAGGTGATGGGAATGCCGGACACCGTCAGCACGAGCGAGCCCAGCAGGCCGCCGATGACGATGCCGAAGCCGACGAAGACCATATCCGTCTGATCGGTCTGGCGATCCGCGTAGCCCAGCTTGTCCACCATCCGCTCCACGTCGCGCTTGGCGCCGACGATGAACAGATGGTCGCCGCGATCCAGCTTCAACCCCCAGTTGACCGGCATTTCGTGCCCGCCGCGCACGACCTTGCGCAGGAATACGCCTCGACCGAACGACGACTCGGGCGACTGCGCGATTTCTCGCAGCGTCTTGCCGGCAATGTCCTTGTTGGTGAGCACGACCTCGATCAACTCGGCGGGCAGGTTGATGAGATCGGGGTCTTCGACCTCCTGCCCGACGTTGGCGGCGCCGTGCAGCACCAGTACGTCATGGCGACCCGCCAGGCCGAGGATATCTCCGGCCTGCAAGGGGGTGTCCGGCGCGGCATCGACGATGTCGCCGCCACGGCGGATACGCTCCACGAAGACCCGCTCATCGCCGAAGCGTGCCTCCAGATCGGCCACGGTCTTGCCGATTAGGTCGGCCTGGTCCAGGCGATACACGCGGGCGATGAACTTGCGATAGCCGGACAGCTCGAGCGTGTCCTGTCCGCCGGACATCTGCGCCTCATACTCCTTGCACGCCTGCACCAGATCCACGCGCATGAGCTTGGGTCCGATGCTGGCGAGCAGCCATGCGCTGCCTATGGTGCCGAAGATGTAGCAGACGGCATAGGCGACCGGGATGCTGTTGATCCAGCTGGCACGCGTGGCACTGTCGACCTTGGTGAGCCCGTTGATCGTGTCTGTGGCCACGCCCATCACCGCGGAGATGGTCTGCGCCCCCGCCAGCAGGCCCGCGCCAGTGCCGGCATCGAAGCCGAAGGCCACCGCGGTGCCCCAGGTGGCGAGCAGGCATAGCACGCATAGCACGACCGCGAACAGGACCTGAGGCAGGCCATCGCTTCTCATGCCACGGAAGAACTGCGGCCCCACCCCGTAGCCGAGCCCGAACAGGAACAGCAGGAAGAAGACCTGTTTGACGATAGGCGCGATCTGGATATCGAGCTGCCCGACCAGCACCCCGACCAGCAAGGTGCCCGTCACCGCGCCCAGGCTGAAGCCCTTCACCTTCTTGGCGCCTATCCAATAACCCACGCCTAGCGTGAGAAAGATCGCGAGCTCGGGATACTTGCGCAGCGTTTCGAAAAGCCATTGCATTGTCTGACTCCCAAGGAGAACAACACTGACGAACGGCTAAAGCACTTCGTAGGAAGCGGCGCGGATGTCCCCTTGAGGCACCGCGCCTGATGATCGCTGCAGCTTGGATGGCGTCAGGCCGCGAACGACGGCGAGACGATGAGGCAGGGCTCCAAAGGTGAGCCTTTCCGCAGGCATTTGCAATACCGCGATAACGTCGCCACCGCCTTTTTGGTAACTATCTTTGGTTCTACCGTACTTTTCCAAAATCGTTGAGCACGATCTCGTATATCTCGCGATCTACAGGCAGCTGTTTGTCCGCACTTCAATGCGAAGACACGTACACCGCATGCGCATGGGCCGGTGGCAGGGCAAAGCTGGTTTTCATGCGGCGCGCCTCCGCCGCCGGTGTCAGGCCGAACAATCTTTTGAACTCTCGATTGAATTGCGATGCGCTTTCGTAGCCGACCTCGTGGCAGGCCACGGCGGCGGTGTACCCTTCGCGCACCATCAGCAGCCTGGCCTGATGCAGGCGCGTCGATTTCACGTACTGCATGGGCGAGGTACTGGTGACCGCCTTGAAGCTGGCATGGAAAGCGGGCACGCTCATGCCGGATTCCGCCGCGAGCGCATGGATATCCAGCCGAGTCGCGTAGTCGGCATGGATGCGGCGCAAGGCCTTGCCGATCTTTCCGAAGCGGCCCTGCATCGACAGGGCGGCGCGTATGGCCTCGCCCTGCGGACCGGTCAGCACGCGGAAGTAGATTTCACGCACCAGCGACCTGCCTAGCAGTTCGCCTTCCAGCGGGCGGCTGAGCGCCGCCAGCAGACGCAGCACCGAAGCGAAAAAATCCTCATCCATCGGACTGGACGTCATGCTGCGCGGGTTGCCGGCGGACGGCGCGCCGCCCAGGCGATCGATCTCCAGCATCAATTCCGCCGCCAGCGCGAAGTCCAGGTGCATGTAGATGGCGAGCAAGGGCCGCTGTGCCGTGGCGTCGGTCTCCATGGTGAAGGGCACCGGAACGGACACCGCCAGGTAATGCCGCTCGTCATACACATAGACCTGATCGCCGAAGTAGCCGCGCTTGGTGCCCTGGCAGACGATGACGATGCCGGGATCGTAGAGGACGGGCGTACTCGCCAGCGGACGATCCGACCGCAGGATGCGGACATCGGGCAAGACCGTCAGGTTATAGCCTTCGGCCGGCGCCAAGGCACGCAGCAGCGAGATCGCCCTGGCATGCATGGGTGTGGTCCGCCATGAATGCGGCGGCGCGGGAGGCGTGCCCGGACGCGTGGACGCGCGCCCGCCCGCGCGCCGCCGGACGTCAGTGCCCGGCATGCCGCGGAGCCACCGCCGCGCCCATGCCGGCACGGCAGCAGGAGCAATAGAAATAGGCAATAAACATAGAAAATATGGCCTCAAATTTTGGGCGACGAATGACTATTATGCACTTACTGTTTCTATTCCGGAGGCCAAATGTCTACCAATACCACTCTCCTCATCACCGGCGTAAGCAGCGGATTCGGCCGCGCACTTGCGAGCGCGGCGCTGCAAGCCGGGCATCGCGTCGTGGGTACCGTGCGCAGCGCGGACGCGGCCCGCGCGTTCGAAACGCTGCATCCCGGGCTTGCCATCGCCCGGCGGTTGGACGTGACCGACTTCGACGCCATCGATGGCGTCGTGGCGGATATCGAGGCCCGGGTGGGCGCCATCGACGTGCTGGTGAACAACGCCGGGTATGGGCACGAGGGGGTGATGGAAGAATCGCCCCTGTCCGACATGCGCCGGCAATTCGACGTCAACGTGTTCGGCGCGGTCGCCATGATGAAGGCCGTTCTGCCGTATATGCGGCAGCGTCGACGCGGCCGCATCCTGAACATCACGTCGATGGGCGGAATCATCACGATGCCAGGGATTGCCTACTATTGCGGCAGCAAGTTCGCGCTGGAGGGCATCTCCGAAACCGTGGGCAAGGAGGTGCGAGACTTCGGGATCCTGGTCACGGCGGTGGAACCGGGGTCTTTCCGGACCGATTGGGCCGGCCGGTCCATGGTGCGTACGCCACGCACCATCGCCGATTACGACGCCGTCTTCGATCCCATCCGCAAGGCGCGGGAGGAGAAAAGCGGCAAGCAGCTGGGCGATCCCGAAAAGGCGGCGCGCGCCATGCTGGAATTGATCGCGAGCGAAAATCCGCCCGCGCGCCTGCTGCTGGGCAGCGACGCCCTAGCGCTGGTGCGCGCGAAGCTGGCCGCCATGTCGGAAGATATCGATCGGTGGGAAAACCTGACCCGCTCCACGGACGGTCAGGCGACAGTGCAATAGACAGTGCAATAATCACGCTATCGCCTGGAGATAGCCTTGAACCGCCTGGATGACCCTGCACACGACCGTGAAGTCGGCAACGCCGATTCCACCCTGGATACCACTCGCATCGACGATGTGCGCATCGGCGCCGTACGGCCGTTGATTTCTCCCGCCTTGCTGCTGGACGAGCTGCCGGTCTCGCCGGCGATACAGGACCTGGTGGAGCGCACGCGCGGCGCCATCGCGAACGTGCTGCATGGGGGCGACGACAGGCTGGTCGTGGTGGTGGGCCCCTGCTCCATCCACGACCACGACCAGGCGATGGACTATGCCCGGCTGCTGAAGGCCGCCGCGGACGAGCTGCGCGACGACCTGCTGATCGTCATGCGGGTGTACTTCGAAAAGCCGCGCACGACCGTGGGTTGGAAGGGTTATATCAACGATCCGCGCCTGGATGGCAGCTACCGCATCAACGAAGGCCTGCGCCGCGCGCGCGAGCTGCTGCTGGACATCGCCGGCCTGGGCCTGCCCACAGGTACCGAATTCCTGGATCTGCTGAGCCCGCAGTTCATCGCGGACCTGATCGCCTGGGGCGCCATCGGCGCGCGCACGACGGAAAGCCAGAGCCACCGCCAGTTGTCGTCCGGCCTGAGCTGTCCGCTAGGCTTCAAGAACGGCACGGACGGGGGCGTGCAGATCGCCGCGGACGCCATCGTGGCGGCGCGCGCCAGCCATGCCTTCATGGGCATGACCAAGATGGGCATGGCGGCGATTTTCGAAACGCGCGGCAACGACGATACGCACGTGATCCTGCGCGGCGGCAAGCAAGGCAGCAACTACGATGCGGCCAGCATCGACGCCTGCTGCCAGATCCTGAAGAAGGCCGGCCTGCGCGAGCAGGTCATGGTGGATTGCTCCCATGCGAATTCGAACAAGTCGCACAGCAGGCAGGTGGACGTGGCGCGCGACGTCGGCGCACAGCTCGCGGCGGGCGACCGCCGCATCGTCGGCGTCATGATCGAAAGCCATCTGGAAGAAGGCCGCCAGGACCTGAAGCCCGGGGTGCCGCTGCAGCGCGGCGTTTCCATCACGGACGCCTGCCTGGGCTGGGCGCAGACCGAGCCGGTGCTGCGCCAGCTGGCCGGGGCGGTGCGCCAGCGCCGCGCGGCGCGCTGACAGTTTCCGTACAGCTACACCGGCGTATGCTGCCCGGCATCGGAACTTCTGCCAGGAAACCGCCATGCTGAATGCCGCCTCCGCCCGCATGCTCGCCGACTACAAGCGGTGGGCCAATCGCGAAACCTTCGCCATCGTGATGGCGCTGCCGTCCGACGAGATCTACAAGGACCGGGTGTCCCTGTTCAAGAACTTCGCCCGGTCGCTGAACCACACCTATGTGGTGGACCTGATATGGCAGGCCCATATCGAAGGCCGCGAACACGGGATAGCGGCGCTGAATGCGGTCACGCATCCGGAAATCGAGGACCTGTGGCGGGCGCAGCAGGAGCTCGACGACTGGTACATCGACTGGGCGGCCACGCAAACGGATGACTCCCTGTCGCGGGAAAAGGATTTTTCCCTGATCGGCGGAAACACCGGGCGCATGTCGAACGGTGAAATGCTGATGCACGTGGTCAATCACAACAGCTATCACCGCGGCTTCGTGGCGGACCTGCTGACACAGATGTCTGCCCCCCGCCCCAGCGTGGACTTGCCGGTGTACAAGCGCAAGCTGGCCGAAGGCGCGATCCGCGCCTAGCCGGGCACGCCGCCATGCCACCCCGCCGGACCCATCGGGTCCGGTTTTTCATTTCCGTCCCCTGAAAACAGCTGGAGGAACCGGCAACCCGACCGGCGCGCGCCCGCTCAAGTCATATATATGATTTGGTTGACATGGATGAAATTCGAAAATAAGATCATCGCCACGATCAACAGCGAGTGCGACGCAGGATTCATGCGATCGCGCCGCCATCAGGAGGAGACTCATGATTCATGCCGTATTGCATGACGCCAAGGACACGGTGGCCGTCGCCGTGGTGGAAGGGATAACCGCGGGCACGGAACTGAACGCCTGGATCATGGATGAAGACAAGGTCATCCAGGTCAAGGCCAGGCAGGACATTCCCATCGGGCACAAGGTCGCGATGAAAGACATGAAGACCGGCGACACGGTCTTCAAGTACGGCGTCGACATCGGCAAGGTGGTGGCCGACATCCAGGCGGGCCAGCACGCGCACGTCCACAACATCAAGACCAAGCGCTGGTAAGCCGCCCCGCCTCCCTATTCACGCCTGCCCAAGGAAACATTCATGGCTGTCATTTCCGCATCCACCACCTTCCGCGGCTATCGCCGCGACAACGGCCGCGTCGGCGTACGCAATCATGTGATCGTGCTGCCCGTGGACGACATTTCCAATGCCGCGGCCGAAGCCGTGGCGAACAACATCAAGGGCACGATGGCGCTGCCCCATCCCTATGGGCGCCTGCAGTTCGGCGAAGACCTGGAACTGCACTTCCGCACGCTGATCGGCACGGGCTGCAATCCCAACGTCGCCGCCGTCGTCGTCATCGGCATCGAAGAAGGCTGGACCAAACGCATCGTCGATGCCATCGCCAAGACGGGCAAGCCCGTCGCGGGCTTTTCCATCGAATTGCACGGCGACCATGACACCATCATGCGCGCGTCCAAGGCCGCCAAGGAATTCGTGCACTATGCGACAGCGCTGCAGCGCACCGAATGCCCGATCAGCGACCTGTGGGTATCGACCAAGTGCGGGGAGTCCGACACGACTTCAGGCTGTGGGGCCAATCCCACCGTGGGCAATGCCTTCGACAAGCTGTACCCCCTGGGCACCACGCTGGTATTCGGCGAGACGTCCGAGCTGACCGGCGGCGAGCATATCGTGGCGGAGCGCTGCGCCAACGACAAGGTGCGCGAGCGCTTCATGTTCATGTTCGACCGCTACCAGGCCATGATCGATCGCTGGAAGACCAGCGACCTGTCCGAATCGCAGCCGACCAAGGGCAATATCGCTGGCGGCCTGACGACGATCGAAGAAAAGGCCATGGGCAACATCCAGAAGATAGGCAAGAAATGCCGCGTCGACGGCGTGATCGACAAGGCGGAGATTCCCGATCACAGCGGGCTGTGGTTCATGGATTCATCGTCGGCCGCCGCGGAGATGGTCACCCTTTGCGCCGCGTCGGGCTATGCCGTGCACTTCTTCCCCACCGGCCAGGGCAATGTGATCGGCAATCCCATCCTGCCCGTCATCAAGATCTGCGCAAACCCGCGGACCGTGCGCACCATGTCCGAGCACGTCGACGTGGATACGTCGGGTCTGCTGCAACGCGACATGGACCTGGACCAGGCCGGCGACAAGCTGCTGGAATGCATGATGGCCACCATCAACGGCCGCTGGACGGCGGCCGAAGCGCTGGGCCATCGTGAATTCGTCCTGACGCGGCTGTTCGAAAGCGCCTGAAGCCGGGCGCTTCCCGGCGCACCGGCCCGCAGATGGCCGGGCGCCACGGCGCCGCCGCCGCACACGTGGACGGTGGCGCATCCTATCGGAGGAGACACCATGAAACGCATATCCACGGATCTGCCGCTTTCCGCTGGCCGCCGTTCCGCCCTGGGCGTGCTGGGCGCCGCAGGCCTGGCGCTGGCCGCGCCGTCGTTCAAGGCGTACGGGCAAGGCGACAAATGGCCTTCCAAGCCCATCAATTATGTCGTGCCCTTCCCGCCCGGCGGGCTGACGGACGTGGCGGCGCGCCAGGTCGCCAAGGCCATATCGTCATCCGAAGGCTGGAACGTGGTGGTGGAAAACAAGCCCGGCGGCAGCGCCAATATCGGCGCCGCCTTCGTGGCGCGGGCCGAACCGGATGGGTGTACCTGGCTGGCCATGACCATGTCGCACGCCGCCAACGCCACGCTGTTCAAGGGCAAGGCGGGGTATGACCTGATGACCGACCTGGTCCCACTGGCGGGATTGGCGTCGTCGTCCATGATGATCGTGGTCAACCCCAAGAGCGACATCAAGACGCTGGCCGATTTGACCAAGGCGGCGAAGGCCAAGCCTGGTTCCCTGTCAGCCGGTTCCAGCGGCAACGGCACGCCGCCGCACCTGACGCTGGCCTTGTACCAGCAGCTGACCGGCACCAAGCTGCTGCATGTGCCGTACAAGGGCGGCGCGCCATCGCTGACCGACCTGATCGGCGGCCAGTTGGACGTGATCTTCTCCAACTATCCGGAATCGCTGGCCTACGTCAAAGGCGGCCAGTTGCGCGCCCTGGCGGTCTCGACGAAAGAGCGCAGCCCGGACCTGCCCAACGTACCGACCGTGGCGGAGGCCGGACTGCCGGAGCTGATCGTCGAGAACTTCACCGGCGTGATGGTGCCCGCGCATACCGATCCCAAGCTGGTGGAACGCATCGGCAAGGCCATCGAAAAGCAGGTGCAGCAGCCGGAAATGCAGAAGGCGCTGACGCAGCTGGGTTTCATTCCGCGTCCGCGCGGACCGGCGGAGTTCAAGCAGTACCTGGCGGGCGAAGTCGCGCGCTGGGCCAGGACGATACAGGAAGCGAACATCCAGGTCGGCTAGCCGCCCGGATGGGCGCCGTCACGCTGGCGCGGGCGCATGGGCGCCGACGCCGGTTTCATCGTCATGTCGTGCGAGCGAGGCTATGCACATCGTTATTTCCGAATTCATGGACGCGCCGGCGGTGGACCTGCTGCGGCGCGACTTCGACGTCCGGTACGAACCGGACCTGGTGGACCGGCGCGCCGAGCTGCTCAAGGTCCTGGACGGCGCCGACGCCCTGATCGTGCGCAACCGCACCCGCGTGGATGGAGAGATGCTGGCGGCCGGGCGCGGGCTGAAGGCCGTGGGCAGACTGGGGGTGGGACTGGACAACATCGATGTGGTGGCGTGCCGCGATCGCGGGATCCACGTGCTGCCCGCGACCGGCGCCAATGCGCGCGCGGTCGCGGAATACGTGGTGACCAGCGCCCTGGTGCTGATACGCGGCGTCTACCACGGCAGCCTGGCGGTGGCGCAAGGCGCCTGGCCGCGCCCGGCGATGTCCAATGGCCGCGAGGTTCATGGCCGCACGCTGGGCATCGTCGGCTTCGGCGGCATCGGCCGCCTGACCGCGCGCCTGGCGCGCGGGGTGGATATGCAGGTCGTCGCGCATGACCCGATGCTGGCGGACGACGATCCCGTCTGGCGTGAGAGCGGCGTCACGCCGGTGCCCCTGATCGAGCTGCTGGCGCGATCGGATGCCGTCACCCTGCATATTCCCCTGACCGAAGGCACGCGCAATCTGTTCGACGCGCCGCGCATCGCCGCGATGAAGGACGGCGCCGTCCTGATCAACACGGCACGCGGCGGCATCGTCGACGAAGCCGCGCTGGCGCGGGCCCTGCGCGAAGGCAAGCTGGGCGGCGCCGCCGTGGACGTGTTCGACGACGAACCGCTGCCCGCCGGCAGCCCCCTGGCCGATGCGCCGCGGCTTATACTCACGCCCCACGTTGCGGGGCTGAGCATGGAAGCCAACACACGGGTTTCCGACATGGTGGCGCAGCGCGTAGCGGAAGTATTGAAATCGGGAAATCGACATGGCCACGATGCAACTTGACGCGCTTTACGATCTTGCGGCCGCGGCGCTGCAAGGGGCCGGCGCCAACCCGCGTATGGCCGCGGACACCGCGCGCGCCTTGATCTACGCCGAAAGCCAGGGCATCGCGTCGCACGGCGTATCGCGCGTGCCGTTCTACGCGACGCACCTGCGCAATGGCCGCGCGGATGGCCAGGCGGTCGCCCGCATCGCGCGCGAACGCGGTGGCGCGGTACTGGTGGACGCCGCCGATGGCCTGGCTTTCAGCGCCTGTGCGCTGGCGATCGAGCAGGCCATCCAGCGCGCGGGCGAACATGGCGTGAGCTTCGCCGGCGTCTGCAACAGCCATCATTTCGGCGTGGCGGCCTACCACCTGGACGCGGTGGCCAGGGCCGGCATGGTCGGCCTTGCCATGGGCAACTCGCCTTCGGCGATGTCGGCCTGGGGCGGCAAGCGGGCGCTGTTCGGCACCAACCCCATCGCGGCGGTATTTCCGCGCCGTGACGCGCTGCCGCTGGTGATCGACCTGTCGCTATCGGAAGTCGCGCGCGGCAAGCTGATGGTGGCGGCGCGCGACGGCAAGGACATCCCGCTGGGCTGGGCGCTGGATGCCGACGGCCAGCCCACCACCGATCCCAAGGCAGGCCTGGCCGGCAGCATGCTGCCCATGGGTGGCGCCAAGGGCGCCATGCTGGCGTTGATCGTCGAGCTGCTGGCCTGCGCGCTGACCGGCGCGCATTTCGGTTTCGAGGCGGATTCCTTCTTTACCGAGCAAGGCAACCGCGCGCGCATCGGCCAGGCCTTCCTGGTCATCGACCCGGGCGCGCTGGCGGGGCGTGACGTTTACCTGGAACGCGTCGATACGCTGGTATCGGCTATGCTCGCGGACGAAGGCGTGCGCCTGCCCGGGCAACGCCGCGCCGGCCTGGAGCAGCAGGCGCACGTACAGGGCGTGAATGTGCCCGAGACCTTGCTGGCCGAAATGAAGGAGCTGGCGGGCCGGGCCTGAAACCGGAGACAGACATGGCGGAAGCCGGCAAGACCCGTATCGGCATCATCGGCGTGGGCCAGATGGGCCACGGCATCGCGTTCAACATCGCCAAGGCCGGCTATCCGCTGGTGTTCCTGGACCATCCCGGCAACCAGCCGGTGGACGACCTGCTGGCGCGCGGCGCCACCAAGGCGGCGACCGCGGCGGACGTGGCGCGGCAAGCCGATATGGTCATCCTGTGCGTGACCGGCACCCCGGAAGTCGAAGACGTCCTGTTCAAGGCCGGCGGCGTGCTGGCCGGGATGCGCGCGGGCACGGTGGTGATCGACTGCTCCACCGCCATTCCTTCGTCCACGATGAAAGTGGCCCAGGCCGTGGAAAAGGCCGGCGGCCTGTTCCTGGACGCACCCATGACCCGCACGCCCAAGGAAGCCGCCGAAGGCCGGCTGAACCTGATCGTGGGCGGCGATCCCGCGCTGTTCGAACGCTGCAAGCCGGTGCTCCAGGCCTATGCCGAGAACATCGTGCACGCGGGCCCGATCGGCTCTGGCCATCGGCTGAAGCTGCTGCACAACTATGTGTCGCTGGGTTTTTCGGCGGTGCTGGCAGAGGCAGCGGCGTGCGCCAGGCTGGCCGACGTGGATTCCGCCGTGCTGCTGGACATCCTGGCCAAGGGCGGCGGCGATGGCGTGGTGCTGGGCCGGCTGCGCCCTTATATCGAATCCGGCGATACGGGCAGTTTCCGGTTTTCCATCGCCAACGCGTTGAAGGACATGGGGTACTACACCACCATGGCGCAGGAAACCGGCGCGCCGCACGGCACGGCCCAGGCCATACGCGATACCTATGCGCGGGCCAGCCAGGCCGGCATCGCGCAGGCCCCCGTGCCGGAGATCATCGAGTATCTGGCCGGCTCGGAGCCGCCACCAGCCAGGTAAGCTCCGCCTCGTCGAAGCCGGCCGCGCGGCGGGCCTCCAGGTTGAAGGGCCCGCGCTGTCGCGGCGCGGCATGGCGCGCGGCCAGTTCGGCATGCCAGGCGATGCTGTCCTTGCCATGAAGGGCGCATAGATGACGCCACCATCGGTTGCCGACCGCGACGTGGCCGATTTCCTCGCGCAGGATGACGTCCAGGATGGCCGCGCCGGCCTCGTCGCCGACGGCCAGCAGCTTGTCCCGTATCTGCGGTGATGCATCGAGGCCGCGCGCTTCCAGGATGCGCGGCACCAGGGTCAGGCGGGCCGCCAGATCGTCGCGCGTCTTTTCCGCCATTTCCCATAGGCCGTTGTGGGCGGGAAAGTCGCCGTAGCCGTGCCCCAGCGTGGCCAGGTGCGCGTTCAGCAACTGGAAATGGCTGGCTTCTTCCTTGGCCACGCGCAGCCAATCGCGGTAGAAATCCGCCGGCATGCCGGCGAAGCGCCATACGATGTCCAGCGCCAGGTTGACGGCGTTGAACTCGATGTGCGCGATCGCATGGATCAGCGCCGCCCTGCCGGCCAGGGTGCTTACGGGGCGCGGCTTGAGCTGTGCGGGCGGCACCAGTGGGGGACGCGGAGGCCGGCCGGGCAGGTCGGGCGGTTCCTGCAATACGGCCATGCAGTCGACGGGTGCATCCGGCGCCATGGCGTCGACCTGGCGCAGCTTCTGCTCCCAGGCCGGCAGCGCCAGCGCCCGCAGGGCGGCCGCGCGCAGCTCGGTCTGCCCGGGGTTGGGAGGTGCGGCATCATTCATCCCGCCAGGGTAACGGAAAAGCGGGGGCGGGACCGGCCCTGCCCTATACTGCGGGCATCCATGCCTACCGCCATGACCGCCGATATCCGCCTGCAAGTCCTCGAATCACTCAGCGACGTGGAGCCTGCCCTGTGGGACGGTCTGGCGGGAGCGCAGCCCTTCCTGCGCCATGCCTTCCTGAGCGCGCTGCACGAGACCGGCTGCGCGGCGCCCGATACGGGGTGGACGCCCTTCTACCTGAGCCTGTGGCGTGGCGATGCGCTGGCTGGCGCGATGCCGCTCTACGTCAAATCGCACTCGCGCGGCGAATTCGTGTTCGACCAGCTCTGGGCCGATGCCTTCGCCCGCCATGGCTTGCGCTACTACCCCAAGCTGCTCTGCTCGGTGCCCTTCACCCCGGTGACCGGGCCGCGCCTGCTGGCCGCCTCGCACGAGGATCGCGTCGCGCTGGCGCGCGGCGCCATCGAACTGGCGGCCAGGCTCAAGCTCTCGTCCCTGCACGTCCTGTTTCCCAACGACCAGGATGCGGCCGCGCTGCGCGAAGCCGGCTACCTGATCCGCCAGGGCGTGCAATTCCACTGGCGCAACCAGGGCTATCGCGATTTCGACGGCTTCCTGGCGTCGCTGAACCACGACAAGCGCAAGAAACTGCGGCAGGACCGCAAACGAGTGGCGGCCGCCGGCGTCGGCTTCCGCTGGCGGCGCGGCGGCGACATCGACGATGCCGCGTTGCGGTTCTTCCATGGCTGCTACCAGGAAACCTACCGCAACCACTGGTCCAGCCCATACCTGAACCTGGAGTTCTTCCAGCGCATACACCGCGCCTTGCCGGATGCCCTGGTGCTGATCGAAGCCCATCGCGACGGCGTGCCCATCGCCTGCGCGCTGAACATGACCGACGGCGGCGCCCTTTACGGGCGCCACTGGGGCACGCACGATTTCGTCCCCGGCCTGCATTTCGAGACCTGCTATGTGCAGGGGATCGAGTATTGCCTGGCCAACGGCATCGACCGCTTCGAGGGCGGCGCCCAGGGCGAACACAAGATGGCGCGCGGCCTGCTGCCCGAGCCCACCTGCTCGGCCCACTGGATTGCCGACAGCCGCTTCGAGGCGGCCATCGCGGACTTCCTGGACCGCGAGGGCGCCGCCATGGGCGACTATCGCGAAGAATTGGCCGCCCATACGCCGTTCAAAAACAACGGCGCGGGCTGAAATGACCTGTCCTGGGACGCCAGGACCGTGGTTTGCTTGATATTGCACATTGCTGCATCGTATTGTGTCGGCTCTGCTCATCAAGACAAAATTCAAAAGTCCTGCCAACGAAGGTGTACGGTCCATATGAAGAACCAATCCTTGAAACGGCGCATTTATGCGAGCTTTGCCGCAATCCTGGCGGTGATGCTTCTGATGGTGATCGTGGACTACACGCGGCTGCTGGCGGTGGACCGCGACGCGCAGGGCATGGACCAGGATTCGCTGCCGGGGCTGCGTTATGCCATGGACATGCGCAACACCTGGCGCGACGCCTACGATGTGCTGCGCGAAGGCGTCAGCGCCCAGGTCGAACAGACCGCCACCGCCGCGGTCTCCAAGGTGCGCGCCGACGTCGCCCGCACGCAGGGCCAGCTCGATGCCGACATGCGCGGGTATGAGTCGACGCCATTCATCGGCGACGACAGGGCGGTCTATGACGACTTCAAGCGGGCGCTGGACGCCTATCGCAAGATCGAGGACCGGATACTCGGCAGCCTGCAGGCCGGCGATGCGGCCGGCGCGCGCGACCTGCTGCGCGGCCAGCTGCAGCAGGTGTTCAAGGAAGGCCTGGCGGTGACGGACAAGATGCTGGCCGAGAACCGCCAGCGCACCGACGACGCCATCGATCACATACTGGCCGCCCTGCGCCATGCGGAAGCCATCATGCTCGTCGGCCTGTTGCTGGCGGTGATCGTGGCCGTGGCGGCGGGCGCGCTGCTGATGCGGGCAATCAACGGGCCCATGCAACGCATCGTCTCGGTATTGGGGGCATTCGGCAAGGGCGACCTGGCCAGCCGGCTGGACCTGGGACGCCGCGACGAATTCGGCGCCATCGAAACGGGCTTCAACCGCATGGCAGACGAACTGACGGATCTGGTCGGCAAGGCGCAACGCTCCGCCATCCAGGTGGCGACATCGGTCACGCAGATCGCGGCCACGTCCAAGGAGCAGCAGGCCACGGCGTCCGAAGTCGCCGCCACCACTACCGAGATCGGCGCGACTTCGCGGGAGATCGCGGCAACATCTCGCGATCTGGTGCGGACCATGAACGAGGTGTCGGGCGCCGCGGACCAGACCGCCAGCCTGGCCGACGAAGGCCATCACGATCTGGCGCGCATGGAAACCACGATGCGCACGG
Organism: Bordetella genomosp. 8; assembly: GCF_002119685.1. NCBI lineage: Bacteria > Pseudomonadati > Pseudomonadota > Betaproteobacteria > Burkholderiales > Alcaligenaceae > Bordetella > Bordetella genomosp. 8. The sequence goes on from NZ_CP021108.1 coordinate 4,175,403, forward strand.
TGATGGACGCCGCCGGCTCGGTCAACGCGAAACTGGCGGTGCTGAACGAGAAGGCCGGCAATATCAACCAGGTGGTGACCACGATCAACAAGGTCGCCGACCAGACCAACCTGCTGTCGCTGAATGCGGCCATCGAGGCCGAGAAGGCGGGCGAATACGGCCGCGGCTTCGCCGTGGTGGCCACCGAGATCCGACGGCTGGCGGACCAGACCGCCGTCGCCACCTTCGATATCGAACAGATCGTGCGGGAAATCCAGTCTTCCGTGGCGGCCGGCGTCATGGGCATGGACAAGTTTTCCGAAGAAGTGCGGCGGGGCGTGAACGAGATGCAGCAGGTGGGCGAACAGCTGGCCCAGATCATCCAGCACGTGCAGACGCTGGCGCCACGCGTGCAGATGGTGAACGAAGGCATGCAGGCCCAGGCAACGGGCGCCGAACAGATCAACCAGGCGCTGAGCCAGCTGGCCGACGCCACGCAGCAGACCGTGGAATCGCTGCGCCAGTCCAGCGTCGCCATTGATGACCTCAACACGGTCGCGGGCGAACTGCGCGGCAGCGTCACGCGGTTCAGGATGTGATGGCTACCGCCGCGACGCGCGCAAACACCGATCCGGCACGCGCCGAAACCGGCACGCGGGCCAGGCGGCTGTTCCTGCGCTTCGACATCGCGGGCGACCGCTACGTCCTGCCGGCTTCGCCTATCGTGCGCATGCTGCCCTGGATGCCGCTGAAGGGCTTGCCGGCCGCGCCGGCGTGGGCGGCGGGCGTGCTGCTGTACGGCGATGCGCCAGTGCCTGTCATCGATATCAGCGCGCTGGCGACCGGACGCCATTCGGCGGCGCGGGCCAGCACGCGGATCGCGGTAGTGGAATACCGGGCCACGCCGCCGGCGCGGCTGCTGGGGCTGCTGTTGGAGCACGCGACGCAGACCGTGCACTACGACGAGGGCGAGTTCGTGCCCTGCGGCCTGGACTATCCCGATGCGCGTTATCTCGGTCCCGTGCGGCCCGACGAACAGGGCCTGGTGCAGATGGTCGGCGTCGATGACCTGCTGCCGGCGCGGGTCCGCGAGCACTTGTTCCAGCAAGCCGCGCGGGCCGTCGGCGGGTCCGCGGGACAGGAGTCCGCGCCATGACGATGGACGACTTCAGCGCACTGCTCAAGCGGCGGATAGGACTGGATGCGGAATCCATAGGCACGGCCGCCGTCGAACGGGCGGTACGGCAACGCGCCCAGGCCACCACGGGCGGCGATCCGGCGGCATATTGGCAGTTGCTGGTCGGCTCCGTCCGGGAACAGCAGGAGCTGATAGAAACCGTGGTGGTGCCGGAAACCTCTTTCTTCCGGCATGCCGAGTCGATGGACACGCTAGCCCTGCTGGCGCGCCAGCGCGCCGCGCACGGCGACGCCCTGCGCATCCTGAGCCTGCCCTGTTCCAGCGGAGAAGAGCCCTACACCATCGCCATGGCGCTGCTGGATGCCGGCATCGATCCACAGCGTTTCGCCGTGCTGGGCATGGATATCAGCGACCGCCTGGTGGCGCGCGCCGAACAAGGCATCTATGGCCGCAATGCGTTTCGGGGCGAGGCGCTGGACTACCGGGCGCGGCACTTCGCAGAGACGCCGCAGGGATATTCCGTGAGCCCGCGCGTGCGGGCCCACGTGCGTTTCCAGTCCGGCAATCTGCTGGATCCGGCGCTGGCCTTGCCGGCCGATGCCTACGACTTCGTGTTCTGCCGCAATCTGCTGATCTACTTCGACAATCCGACGCAGGAGGCCGCGGTGGGCGTGCTGCGGCGGCTGTGCCGTACGGACGGCGTGATCTTCGTCGGACCGGCCGAGGCCAGCCTGCTCACCCGGCTGGGGTTGAAGCAGATCGACGCGGCGCGCGCTTTTGCATTTCGCAATGCCGTGGCGGCCACGCCGGCAGCGGACCTCAAGCGTGCGCCGCTGGCGGCCGGCCGCGGCGCCGCGCCGCGCCGGCCCGTCCGAGCGCCCGCGGCTCCAGGACGGACCCGGCCGTACGCGCTGACCTGCGCGGCGCCCCAGGCGCCGGAGCCCCGCCTGGGAAGCAAGGGCGACGGGCAGGCGCCGGAGCCACGCGCGGCAAACAAGAGTGACGGACAGGCAACGGCGTCGCGGCCCGGTGCCATGCCCGACCGTGGCACGGCCGGAACAGCCTCGCTGGAACACATACAGGCGCTGGCCGATGCCGGCCGGCTGGACGACGCCCGCGCCGCGGCCAATGCGCACATCCAGGCACACGGCGCGTCCGCGCCGGCCTATTATCTGATCGGGCTGCTGGCCGATGCGGCCAACCAGCCGGCGGCGGCCGAGATGGCATACCGCAAGACGCTGTACCTGGATCCGGGGCATCGGCAGGCTCTGCTGCATCTGGCCTCGTTGCTGGAAACCCGTGGCGAGGTCGCACCGGCCCGCCAACTGAGAGCGCGCGCGGCGCGTCACGGAAACGGCTATGCATGATCGGGAGTCCGCGCCGATAGATGACTGCTGGAACCGCATCGGCGTACGCGGCGACCGGTCCTGCCCGCGGCTGGCGGAATATATCCATTGCCGGGAATGCCCGGTGCAGGAAGAAGCGGCCAAGCACCTGCTGTATCGCGCGCAGGCGGATACCGCGGTCCTGCAGACAGGCGCCGCCGCGATGCCGCCGGTCACCACGGCCGGGGCGCGGCCCGACGCGTTGGCGACCGCCACCGGCACGGACACGACCTCGCTGCTGATCTTCCGCCTGCACGCGGAATGGCTGGCGCTGCCGGTGTCGGCGCTGGCCGAAGTCACGCCCATGCGCCCTGTCCACAGCCTGCCGCGCCGGCCCGGCGTGGTCCTGGGCGTGTGCAATGTCCGCGGACGACTGGTTCCCTGCATTTCGCTGGCCGCCTTGCTCGACCTGGCGCCGCGCGAGGACGCCGCCGACAAGGCCACGCCGCGCATGCTCGTCCTGTCCACGCGCGGCGGCACCATCGTCAGCCCGGTCGACGAAGTGGCCGGCATACAGCCCTACCCGCGTACGGCCATCGGCCCCCTGCCCGACACGCTCGCCGGCGGCCACTATGCGGCGGGCGTCGTGCACTACCGCGACCGCGCCGTCGGCATGTTGGACGCCACCAGGCTGGCGCATGCGATCGAGGGGAAATTGGCATGAGTCCCAACTCCCTGCGCGACGCCTCCCTGCTGGACTTGTACAAGATGGAAGCCGACGTCCAGGTCCAGGTACTGGATGCCGGATTGCTGGCCCTGGAGCGCGACCCGCTGGCGCAGGACCACCTGGCCGCCTGCATGCGCGCGGCGCATTCACTAAAGGGCGCGGCGCGCATCGTCGGCCTGGATGGGCCGGTGCGGGTGGCCCATGCGATGGAAGACTGCCTGGTCGACGCGCAGAAGGGCCGCGCGCCGCTGGATGCCGCCGCCATCGACATGCTGCTGCGGGGGACCGATCTGCTGCGTCATATGCCGACGGCGGATGCACAGGCCGACGTCGCGGCCGCCCAGGCCTTCATCGATACGCTGGGCGGGACGCCCGAGGGCGGCGCCATCGCGGAAACCGCGACGCCCACGCCGACGCCGCGGTCCGGCACGGCGGATGTGGCGCACCTCGGGGCTCCAGACGCGATACCGGTGCCCTCGCCGATGCCCGCACCGCCGGTGACGCCGATCGCGGAAACGATCACCGACCCGATCGCGGTGCCGGCCATCGGCCCGAACGACGCGCCGATCCCGGCATCGACCATCGACCCCGCCGCCAGGCCGGCAGGCACCGGCGCCGAGGCACCCGGCGCACCGCCACGCGACGGCCAGGTTGCCGAACGCGCCTTGCGCGTAACGGCGCGTACGCTGGACGAGCTGCTGGGCCTGTCCAGCGAAACCCTGGTCGAGGCCAACCGCCTTTCGCCCTTCGCCGCCTCCCTGCTCCCCCTCAAGCGCATGCAGGACGGCCTGGCCAAGGCCCTGGAATCCCTGCATCACTCGGTGGCCGCCGGCGGCGCCGACGCCGCCGCCCTCGCCGCCCTGGAGCAGGCAAGCCAGCACGCCGCCGCCTGCCAGGACATGCTGGCCGACCGCATGGCTCAGGCCGATCAATTCGGCTGGCGTATCGGCGACCTGGGCCAGCGCCTGTACGACACGGCGCTGCAATGCCGCATGCGCCCCTTCGGCGACGCGGTCGCGGGCCTGCCACGCATGGTGCGCGATCTCGCCCGCACGCTGGGCAAGCAGGCGCGGCTGGAAATCGTCGGCACCGACACCCGCGTGGACCGCGACATCCTGGAAGGCCTGGACGCGCCGCTCACGCACCTGCTGCGCAACGCCGTCGACCATGGCATCGAAATGCCCGCCCAGCGCCGCGCCGCCGGCAAGCGTGAAGAAGGCACCGTCACGCTGCAGGCACGCCACAGCGCCGGCATGCTCGTGGTGGAAGTCTCCGACGACGGGCGCGGCATCGACGTCGCCGCCCTGCGCGAAGAGATCATCCGCCGCGGGCTGGCCACGCGGCAGACCGCCGACGCGCTCAGCGAAACGGAAACGCTGGCCTTTCTTTTCCTGCCCGGATTCACCACCCGCGCGGCCGTCACCGAGATATCCGGCCGCGGCGTGGGCCTGGACGTGGTGCACGACATGGCGCGGCGCCTGCGCGGCACCGCCCGCGTATTGCAGCGTCCCGGCCAGGGCGCCCGCTTCACGCTGGAGCTGCCGCTATCGCTGTCGGTGGTGCGCAGCCTGATCGTCGATATCGCCGGCGAACGCTACGCCTTTCCGCTGGCCTACGTGTCACGTACGCTGCGCTTGCCGCGCGCCGCCATCGCGCAGTTGGAAGGGCGGCAGCACTTCACCCACGACGGCGCGCAGATCGGCCTGGTCGGCGCCAGCCAGGTGCTGCAATACGCGCGGCAACCGGCGCTGGGCGACCTGGTGGCGGTCGTGCTGCTGACCGATCCGCAGGGCCGCCGTTACGGCGTCGCCGTGGACCGCTTCATCGCCGAGCAGACACTGGTGGTGCAACCGCTCGATCCACGCCTGGGCAAGCTCCAGGATATCCAGGCTGGCGCGGTCATGGAGGACGGCGTGCCCGTGCTGATCCTGGATGTCGAGGACATGCTGCGCACCATCGAAAAGCAGGCCGCCGGCGGTACCCTGCGCCGCGTTGACGGACCCGCCGCCGAGCGCACCGCCGAACGCCGCAAGCGGATCCTGGTGGTGGACGATTCGCTGACCGTGCGCGAGCTGGAACGTAAACTGCTCGGCAATCGCGGCTACGAGGTGGCGGTCGCCGTCGACGGCATGGATGGCTGGAACATGTTGCGCGCCCAGCACTTCGATCTGGTGGTCACGGACGTGGACATGCCGCGCATGGATGGCATAGAACTGGTCACCCTGATCCGCAAGGATCCGCGGATGCAGTCGATGCACGTGATGGTGGTTTCATACAAGGACCGGCCGGAAGACCGGCAGCGGGGCCTGGACGCCGGCGCCGACTATTACCTGGGGAAGAGCAGCTTCCACGACGACGCGCTGCTGGATGCCGTCGAAGACCTGATAGGACGGGCGGACGCGTGAAGATAGGCATCGTCAACGACAAACCGGCGGCGGTGGAGGTGCTCAGGCAGGTCCTGGCCACCGACCCCGATCTGCAGGTCGCGTGGATCGCCTTCGACGGCGCCGAGGCCGTGCAACGTTGCGCGGCTGCGCGGCCGGACATCGTGCTGATGGAACTCGCCATGCCGGTGATGGACGGCAGCGAAGCCACCCGCCGCATCATGGCGGACACGCCCTGCGCGATCATCATCGTCGCCACCGACGTCGACCAGAATACGTCGCGCGTCTTCGACGCCATGGGCCATGGCGCGCTGGACGCCATCGAGATCCCCGCACTGGGGGCCCGGGACGCCCAGTCCGCCGCGGCGCCGCTGCTGCGCAAGATCCGCAATGCCGGCTGGCTGATCGGGGCCTATGACCGCCAGCGCCCCGCCTCGAAGGGCCCCGTCCCGCCGGTCTCGGCCACCGCGCCGCGGCAGCTCGTCGCCATCGGCGCGAGCGCGGGCGGCCCGCCGTCGCTGGCGCTGCTGCTCAAGGCGCTGCCGGCCGATTTTCCGGCCGGGATCATCCTGGTCCAGCACGTGGACGCGACCTTCGCGCAGGATATGGCGCGCTGGCTGGACGAACAGATCCCGATGCCGGTGCGGCTGGCGCTGCCGGGCGACACGCCCGCGCCCGGGACCGTCCTGCTGGCGGGCACCAACGACCACCTGGTACTGCTGCGCGACGGCACGCTGAACTACACCAGGCAACCGGTGGAAGGCCTGTACCGCCCTTCCATCGACGTTTTCTTCAACAGCGTGGCGCGCCAATGGCGCGGCGACGCGGCAGGGGTACTATTGACAGGCATGGGAAGGGACGGCGCGCTCGGGCTGAAAACGATGCGCGACCACGGTTTCCTGACCATCGCCCAGGACCGCGCCACGAGCGCTGTCTACGGCATGCCCAAGGCGGCGGCCGAACTGGGCGCCGCATCGGAAATCGTACCTTTGCACCGTATCGCGGAAAGCCTCGCCAGGCACTTCGCGCGCAAGCCAGCATGACGCACTAAGGAACAAGAAATGGAACCAGTCATCGACTACGTGGCCGGGCTCGACAATAAACCGCAGAACGCCATGGTGTTGCTGGTGGACGACCAGATCATGGTTGGGGAGGCGGTGCGACGCGCGCTGGCCGACGAACCCAATATCGATTTCCACTTCTGCCCGGATGCGCAGGAAGCGCTGAACGTCGCGACCCAGACGCGACCCACGGTGATCCTGCAAGACCTGGTGCTGCCCGGCGTGGACGGCCTGACGCTGGTGCGCGCCTACCGCGCGAACCCCGCCACCCGCGACATTCCCATCATCGTGCTGTCGTCCAAGGAAGACGCCGAGGTCAAGAGCGCGGCCTTCAGCGCGGGCGCCAACGATTACCTGGTCAAGCTGCCGGACACCATCGAGCTGGTGGCGCGCATCCGCTATCACTCGCGCTCGTATCTGGCGATGCAGCAGCGCGACGAGGCATACCAGGCGCTGCGGCAGAGCCAGCAGCAATTGATGGAAATCAACCTGGAGCTGCGCCGCCTGACCAATTCCGACGGCCTGACGGGACTGTCCAACCGCCGCTACTACGACAGCTACCTGAGCGCGGAATGGAAACGCGCCATGCGCGAGCAGAGCGAGATCAGCATGCTGATGATCGACGTCGACCATTTCAAGAGCTACAACGACGCCTACGGCCATATGGCGGGCGATGAAGTGCTCAAGAAGGTGGCGCACACGATCGCCAGTTGCTGCGACCGCTCCACCGACCTGTGCGCGCGTTTCGGCGGCGAGGAGTTCACGGTGGTGCTGCCCGGCACGCCGTTGTCCGGCGCGCGCCTGGTGGCGGAAAAAATCCGCCGCTCCGTCGAAGGCCTGCATATTCCGCATCGCGATTCGGCGACCTCTGAATGGCTGACGGTCAGCGTGGGCATCGCCACGGCCGTGCCCGACCGGGCGGACCGCTATACGCAGATCATCGACGCGGCCGACCGTGGGCTGTACAACGCCAAGCGGCACGGACGCAATCGCGTGATGGCGCGTTCCGACGAATAACTCAGTCGTCCCCGGCGCCGAACCAGTCCGGGTTGCGCGCGCGTATCGGCTCGAACGAGATGGTCAATTCGCGCAGGTGTGCCGCCATGGCGGCCTGCGCGGCCGGCGCGTCGCCGTCGCGCAAGGCGCTGTAGATCGCATCGTGCTGTTCGATCAGGCGGTCCAGCGGCGACACTTCGGCCAGGCTCAGATAGCGGACCCGGTCCATATTCGCCTTGATGTTTTCTATCGTCTGCCACACCGCTGGGCAGTCCGCCGCCGCCGCGATGGCCTGGTGAAAAGCGTCGTCCAGGTCCAGAAAGGACGCCGTGTCGTTCGCCCGCGCGGCGCGGCGCTGGCCGTCCAGCAATCCGGCGATGGCATGCAGCTGTGGCTGGGTGACGCGTTGCGCCGCCCGCGCGGCCACGGCGACTTCCACGGCTTCGCGGATGAAACGGCCGTCTTCCACCCGGCGGGGCGAAATCTTCATGACGAAGGTGCCGCGTTGGGGCAGCACCTGCACCAGGCCGGCCTCGCCCAGCTTGATGAAGGCTTCGCGCACCGGCTGGCGCGATACGCCCAGCCGTTCGGAGATGTCTTTTTCCGATAGCGGCGAGCCGGGCGGGAAAGTGCCCTTGACGATGGCCTCGCGCAGGATCCGGTAGATGCGCTGGTTCACCGGGCCCGGCATGTCGCCGGGCATCGCGAGCGCGGCCATGCCGCCTTCCGGCTTTCTGCGCGCTGCTGCCATGGGCCTGTCCTGTTTCATGAGCAAGGCCCGAGTATAGGTCTAACGATGGCCCCAATCCTGCAGGTCCGCGCCGCCGCGCCTGACCGGCGCGGTTTCCGGCAGCAGCCGCAGCGCCGCCAGCGAGGCGACGCCCAGCACCAGCATGTACACCGCCAGCCCCGCGTAGTGGCCGCCGCTGGACTGGATGATCTTGACCGCCACCAGGCCCAGGATGCCGCTGCCGATCAGCGACCCGATCTGCCATATCAGTGCGATGCCGCTGCAACGCACGCGGGTGGGAAACAGCTCCGGAAACATGGAAGCCTGCGGCGCGTAGCACAGCGCATGGCCCACGGACAGCACCAGGATCATCGCCAGATGGGTCAGCAGCCGGTCGCCGCTGTTCAACATCAGGAAGAAGGGAACCACCATGAGCACCTGTACCAGCGCCCCCGCCATGTAGACCGGACGGCGGCCGTAGCGATCCGACAGCCAGCCGGCCAAGGGGATGGTGAACAACTCCACCCCCACCGCCAGCAGGATGCCTTGCAGCAGCCACGCATCGTTCAAGTGGTTGGCCTTGCCGTAGGCCAGCACGATGGTGCTGTACATGGCGAAGGCGCAGGCTTCCACCAGCTTGGCGAAGACGCCCTTGGTGATGATGCCGGGAAAGGTGCGCAGGACCTCTACCACCGGCCGTGACTCCACCGCCTTGGTTTTGCGGATCTCGTCGAATACCGGCGATTCATCGATGCGCAGGCGCACGTAGAGCCCGATCACGACCAGCACCAGGCTGAGCAGGAAGGGAATGCGCCAGCCCCAGTCCAGCAACTGCGCCTCGCTGAGCGTGGACGTGAGCACGGCGAACAGGCCGGCGGGAATCAGGAAGCCCGCCGGCGCGCCCAGTTGCACCCAGCTGGCGTAGAAGCCGCGGCGCGCGCGCGGCGCATACTCCGCGGTCATCAGCACCGCGCCTGCCTGCTCCCCGCCGACGCCGAAGCCCTGCAGGATGCGGATCAACACCAGGGCGAGCGGCGCCCAGAAGCCGATGCGTTCGTAGGTCGGCATCAGGCCGATGACGAAGGTTCCCAGGCCGACGATCAGGATGGTGATCACCAAGGCCTTCTTGCGGCCCAGCTTGTCGCCGAAATGGCCGAACACGATGCCGCCGATCGGCCGCGCCAGGAAGCCGACCGCGTAGGTCGCGAAGGCGGCCACCGTCCCGACCATGGGATCGGAACTCGGAAAAAACAGCTTGCCGAAGAACAGCACCGCGGCGGTCGCGTAGACGAAGAAATCGTAGTACTCGGCGGCCGTTCCTATGGTCGAGGCGACGGCGGCGCGCCGCAGCATGCCGGTGGGCGCCTGGCGAGCGTCGGCGGCCCGGGCGTGGCTGGTGATGGTGCTCATGTCTGCTCCAGGTTCATTCTGTTTTTGGTACTGCCGGTTTTCTACCAGCTCCACAGCGTGCCGTCTTCCAGCCGCGCCACCGGCAGGTATGCCGGGTCGTAGGGATATTTGGCGGCGAGCTTTTCGTCGATGTCCACGCCCAGCCCGGGCGCTTCGCCGGGATGCATGGTCCCCTTGCTGAACGACCAGGCATGGGGAAACACTTCCAGCGCCTGCTCGGGATAGCCCATGTATTCCTGCACGCCGAAGTTCGGCACCCACAAATCGAAATGCAGCGCGGCGCCCATGCATACCGGCGACAGGTCCGACGGGCCGTGGCAGCCGGTGCGCACCTGGTAGAGCGCCGCGAAGTCGGCGATGCGACGCATATGCGTGATGCCGCCGGCGTGCGTCAGCGTGGCGCGGATGTAGTCGATCAATTGCTCTTCGATCAGTTGCTTGCAGTCCCAGATGCTGTTGAAGACCTCGCCCACCGCGACCGGCGTGACCGTATGGCGTCGGATCAGGCGAAAAGCCTCCTGGTTCTCGGCGGGTGTGGGATCTTCCATCCAGAACAGCCGGTACGGCTCCACCGACTTCCCCAGCCGCGCGGCTTCGATCGGCGTCAGGCGGTGGTGCACATCGTGCAGCAGATGCGTATCGAAGCCGAAGCGCGCGCGCACCGCTTCGAACAGGCGGGGGATGAAATCCAGGTATTTCTCGCTCGACCAGGATTGCTCCTCGGGCCAGCCCTTGGTCGCGGGCTCGTAGGCGCCGCCGTGCTTGGTCACGCCATAGACCGACTTCATGCCCGGCACCCCGCACTGGATGCGGATGGCCTGGTAGCCCTGGTCGACATGCTCGGCATACTTGTCCAGCGCCTCTTCCAGATCACGGCCGGTGGCATGGCCGTAGACCATCACGCGATCGCGCGATGCGCCACCCAGCAACTGGTACAGCGGCATGCCGGCCATCTTGGCCTTGATGTCCCACAGCGCCATGTCCACCGCGGCGATCGCCGACATGGTGACCGGGCCCCGCCGCCAGTACGCACCCTTGTACAGGTATTGCCAGGTATCTTCGATATTGCGCGGATCGCGGCCGATCAATACCGGGCATACGTGGTCCTTCAGATAGGAGGCCACGGCCAGTTCGCGTCCGTTCAACGTCGCGTCGCCCACCCCATGCACGCCCTGGTCGGTGACCAGCTTCAAGGTGACGAAGTTGCGCCCCGGGCAGGTGACGATGACCTCGGCGTGGGTGATTTTCATGTCGGTTCCGGCTTGCTGATCGTAGTCTTGGATACTACCATACCAGTTATGGAGAAACGCATGGACAAACAGCTCCCCCGCCTCGCGCCGGACCGCCTGCCGGCGCTGGCCGCGCACCTGTCGCCCCTGCCCTGGGTCGAGCCGCGCATCGGCATCGTCCACCTGGGCCTGGGCAACTTCCATCGCGCCCACCAGGCCATGTACACCGAAGACGCCATGCTGGCCGCGGGCGGCGACTGGGGCATCTGCGGCGTATCGCTGCGGCGGCCGGACACCCGCGACGCGCTGGCGCCCCAAGGCGGGCTGTACAGCGTGTTGATACGCGATGCGGACGGCGAACGCGTACGGGTGGTGCGCGCACTGCGGCGGATGCTGGTGGCCACCCAGGAGCAGGACGCCGTCCTGGATGCCCTGCGCGACCCGCACGTCCGTATCGTGACCCTGACGGTGACGGAAAAAGGCTATTGCCTGGACCCGCGCACCGGCGGGCTGGATATCGCGCATCCGCTGGTCGCCCGCGACCTGCGCAACCCCGACCATCCGCAAAGCGTGCCGGGCTATCTGGTGGCCGGCCTGCGTGCGCGCCGCGACCATCCCTATACCGTCCTGTCCTGCGACAACCTGGCCCACAACGGCGCGGCCTTGCGCCGCGTGGTGCTGGACTATGCCCGCGCGCTGGACGCCAGCCTGGCGGACTGGATCGAACGCAGCGTTGCCTTCCCGTCCACCATGGTGGACCGCATCGTGCCGGCCACCACGGACGCCGACCGCGAGGCGGCCGCCGCGGCGCTGGGCTGCGTGGACGCCTGGCCGGTGCCCGCGGAAAGCTTCCGGCAATGGGTCATCGAAGACCGCTTTCCGGCCGGCCGGCCCGCCTGGGAACACGCTGGCGCGCTGCTGGTCGAGGACGTCACGCCTTACGAAACCGCCAAGCTGCGCATGTTGAACGGCATCCACTCGACGCTGGCCTACCTGGCGCTGCTCGCCGATATCGAAACGGTGGACCGGGCCGTCGCGCAGGCGGACCTGCATGCGCTGGTGCATCGCATGATGAGCGAGGACATCGCCCCCACGCTGACGGTGCCCGCCAGCTTCGATCGCGCGCGCTACCGCGACGATCTGCTGGCGCGCTTCGCCAACCCCACCCTGAAGCATCGCTGCATGCAGATCGCCATGGACGGCAGCCAGAAACTGCCCCCACGTCTGCTGGGTACGGCGGCGGACCGCCTGCGGGATGGCCACGCCGTGGATCGCCTGGCGCTCGGCATCGCGGCGTGGATGCGTTTCCTGTCGGGACGTTCGGAAAGCGGCGCGGCGCTGGAGTTGAACGATCCCATGGCGGACCGGCTGCGCGCGCTGGCGGCGCCGGGGGCGGAGGGCCTGGTCGACCGATTGCTGTCGGTCGCGGAGATCTTCCCGCCGGAACTGGCGGCGGACGCGCGCTTCGCGGCGGCGCTACGGCGCGCTTGCGATGCCCTGGCGCGCGACGGCGCGCTCACCACGGCGCGGCGCTACGCGGCCCTGTAGCGCGGACGCGGACCGGGCCGCTTCAAAGGAAACGATCGAGCAGCTTGCGGCTATGCTTGTCCAGCGCGCGCAGGTCGCCGATCAGGTAGTGAATGCCGTGGCTGTCGGCCACCAGCAAGGCGTGGCCGCTCAGGCGGCGTATGTCTTCCTCGCCGCGCAGCACGAAATCCGTGGCGCCGCGATCGGTCTGGACTTTCCAGGTGCATGGGGTCGCATACCCGGATACCGCGACGATGCGCTGGATGCGCGGCATGAACTCGCGCGCGCTCAGCGCTTCCTGCAACAGCGTGCGCATGCCGTGCGGCAGGTCGTCCACGCGATCTATCCACACCACTTCATGGCCGGCCGGATCGACCAGCGAACAGCCGCCTTCGGGCGCGGAAATCGGAAAGGCGCGCACCGGCACCACGCCGACGATGCTTCCCCCATCGGCGCCCAGGTATACCAGCCTGCCGTGGGCATCGCGGCGCAGCTGGAAATCAGGTCTCGGCGACGAGATCGTCATCGTCATCCTCCTCGCTGGAACGGGCCTCCGCATCGGCTTCGGCCTGGCGCGCCTGCGCCTGGTACAACGCGTGATAGGCACCGCCGGCGGCCATCAGCTGTTCGTGATTACCCTGTTCGACGATGCGGCCGCGGTCCAGCACCACCAGCCGATCGGCCTTGCGCAGCGTGCTGAGCCGGTGCGCGATCGCGATGGTCGTGCGGCCGCGCACCAGGTTGTCCAGCGCCTTCTGGATCTCTTTTTCCGTGGTGGTATCCACCGACGACGTGGCTTCGTCCAGGATCAGGATGCGCGGGTCTATCAGCAATGCCCGCGCGATGGAAATCCGCTGGCGCTCGCCGCCGGACAGGGCCTGGCCGCGCTCGCCCACCAGGGAATCGTAGCCGTGCGGCAGGCGCAGGATGAACTCGTGCGCGTGCGCGGCGCGCGCCGCCGCGACGATTTCCTCGCGCGTCGCTTCCGGCTTGCCGTAGGCGATGTTTTCCGCGATGGTGCCGAAGAACAGGAAAGGCTCCTGCAGCACCAGGCCGATGTTGCGGCGGTACTGCGCAATGCCCATCGTGCGGATATCGACGCCGTCCACCAGGACCGCGCCCTCGGTCACATCATAGAAACGGCAGATCAGGTTGATCAGCGTGCTCTTGCCCGAGCCGCTGTGACCGACCAGGCCGACCATGATGCCGGGTTCGATCGACAGGTTCAGGCCATGCATCACCGACCGGTTGCCATAGCGGAAACCGACGTCGCGCAACTCGATGCGGCCGCGCACGCGGTCCACCCGCACCGGATTGCGCGGTTCCGGCACGCTGGACACATGGTCCAGGATGTCGAAGATGCGCTTGGCGCCCGCCGCGGCCTTCTGGGTGGCCGACACGATGCGGCTCATGGAATCCAGGCGGGTGTAGAACCGGCCGATGTAGGCCAGGAAAGCCGCCAGCACCCCGACCGTGATCTCGTGCCGCGACACCTGCCAGATGCCGTACATCCACACGATCAGCAGGCCGATTTCGGTCAGCAGCGTCACCGTCGGCGAAAACAACGCCCACACGGTGTTGACGCGATCGTTCACGTCCAGGTTGCGCTGGTTGGCGTCGCGGAAGCGGCGCACCTCGCGCTTTTCCTGGGCGAAGGCCTTGACCACGCGTATGCCGGGAATGGTGTCCGCCAGCACGTTGGTGATTTCCGACCACACCCGGTCGACTTTCTCGAAGCCATGGCGCAGGTGGTCGCGCACCGCATGGATCATCCAGCCGATGAACGGCAGCGGTATCAGCGTGACCAGCGCGAGCCAGGGATTGATCGAGATCAGGATGACGGCGGTCATCACGATCATCAGCACGTCGGTGGCGAAGTCCAGCAGATGCAGGGACAGGAACACGCAGATGCGATCGGTTTCGCTGCCGATACGGGCGATCAGGTCGCCGGTGCGCTTGCCGCCGAAGTACGCCAGCGACAGGTGCTGCAGATGCTCGTAGGTGGTCGTGCGCAGGTCCGCGCCGATGCGTTCGCTGACCCAGGCCAGGATGTAGGTGCGCCCCCAGCCCAGGCCCCAGGCCAGCAGGGCCGATGCGAACAGCCCGGACAGGTACATCACCACGCGGTCGTCGTCGATGGGCGCGCCGTTCTGGAAGGGGATCAGCACCTCGTCCATCAAGGGCATGGTCAGGTAAGGCGGCACCAGCGTGGCCGCGGTGGCCAGCAGCGTCAGCATGAAACCGACGAACAGCGGCACCTGGTACGGCACGGCAAAGCGCCACAGCCGCAGCAGCGCCCAGGTCGATGGCGGTTCGGGCGTCGGCGGGTTGCAGACGGGGCAGATGTCCTGCTCTGCGGTAAGCGGTTCCAGGCAGGTGGCGCAGACCCGGTGATTCGCCTCGCCCGCGTCGCGCAGGCCGCGCAGCACGTCGAACTGCCGTGCGTAGGCGTCGCGCAGGCGCAGCGCCGCCGGATTGCGGCCCAGCGTGTAGCGCCAGACGGCCAGGCGCGCTTCGGGGCCCTGCAATTCCAGCATGCCGGCGCCGGCGTGGTCGGAAACCGTCATGCTTTCCGTTTCGTCATAGGACCAGCGCCGCCATTGCGGATCGCCCGGCTCGCGCGCGACGACGCTCCGGTCGGTCACGAAAACCATACCGGTGCGGAACTTAAGCGCCCCATCCAGGTCTAGCGCCAACCAGGCGAGCAAAGTCTCGCCCTCACCCAGCTGGGCGAGCATGTCGGCGTGCCAATCGGCGGGCAGGGCGGCTCCGTCCGGGACGAAGTCTAAAACGGGTTTCTTCATGGAAAACGTATTCACAGCCGCGGCGGAACCAGCAGGCCGGGACCCCGATTTCGGCGCGAAGCTGAAAACGTGTTCCTTCCTTGCAACACTATAGACGTCATGGATAGAATCCGCGTCGCCGCCCGCTCACCGATATTTCTATAATCGGCGGCATACACAGAGCATCCTGGCACTGACGAACCGCGCACCGTACACCTACACGGCATAACCCACCAACCGTACGAAGCCCAGGAATTTCTTCCGTTCGCCATCGGAATTTTCGGCAAATTAGAACATGAAAAAGAAAGACATTGAATTTCTCGATGTCGTGGCTTTGCGCGGCCCGAACATCTGGACGTACCGCCCCGTCCTGGAAGCCTGGGTCGACATCGGCGAACTGGAGGACTTCCCGTCCAACACCATCCCCGGTTTCTACGAGCGGTTGTCGACGTGGCTGCCCACGCTGATCGAGCACCGTTGCAGCCCGGGCGTGCGCGGCGGCTTCCTGCAGCGGCTGCGCGAAGGCACCTGGCCCGCGCACATCCTGGAACACGTCACGCTGGAACTGCAGAACCTGGCCGGCCTGCCCGGCGGCTTCGGCAAGGCGCGCGAAACCGCGACGCGCGGCGTCTACAAGGTGATCGTGCGGGCCTGGCAGGAAGACGTCACCCGCGCCGCGCTGGCCGAGGCGCGCGAGCTGGTCATGGCGGCCATGGAAGACCGCCCTTTCGACGTGGACGCCACCGTCGGACGCCTGCGGGACATGGTGGACCGCCATTGCCTGGGCCCCAGCACCGCCTGCATCGTCGATGCCGCGGACGACCGCGACATTCCCTGCATCCGCCTGTTCGAAGGCAACCTGGTACAGATGGGTTATGGCGCGAGACAGCGCCGCATCTGGACGGCCGAAACGGACCGCACCAGCGCCATCGCCGAAGGCATTTCACGCGACAAGGACCTGACCAAGCGCCTGCTGGCCGAATGCGGCGTGCCGGTCCCGGAAGGCCGCCTGGTGGAATCGCAGGAACAGGCCTGGGAGGCCGCGCAGGACATCGGCCTGCCGGTGGTGATCAAGCCTTATGACGGCAATCATGGCCGCGGCGTCTTCACCAACCTGAACAGCTATGAAGAGGTCAAGGCGGCCTACGCGGTGGCCGAGGACGAAGGCAACGGCGTCCTGGTCGAACGCTTCGTATCGGGCAACGAGCACCGCCTGCTGGTGGTGGGCGACCGCATGGTGGCGGCCGCGCGCGGCGAACCGGCCTGGATCGTCGGCGACGGCGTCCACACCGTCGAAGACCTGATCGAGCTGCAGATCAATACCGACCCGCGACGCGGCAGCGATGAAGACTGCCCGCTGAACAAGGTGCGGCTGGACTCGGCCGCCCGCCTGGAAATCGCCCGCCAGGGCCTGGCCGCCGACAGCGTGCCGCAGGCGGGACAGGAAGTGCTGATCCAGCGCAACGGCAACGTCGCCTTCGATGTCACCGACCTGGTGCACCCGGAAGTCGCGCACGCGGTCACGCTGGCCGCGCGCATCGTCGGCCTGGACGTGGCGGGCGTGGACCTGGTGGCCGAGGACATCTCGCGCCCGCTGGAAGAACAACGCGGCGCCATCGTCGAGGTCAATGCCGGTCCGGGGCTGCTGATGCACCTGAAACCGGCCGATGGCCAGCCGCGTCCCGTCGGCCGCGCCATCATCGATCATCTGTTCCCCGATGGCGAAGACGGCCGCATCCCGGTCGTCGGCGTGACCGGCACCAACGGCAAGACCGTGGTCGCGCGGCTGACCGCCCGCATGCTGCAGCTGGGCGGCAGCTACGTGGGCCTGGCCTGCAGCGAAGGCCTGTACTTCAACCAGCGCCAGGTTGAAAAAGGCGATCGCGGCGACTGGGCCACCGGCCGCCGGGTGCTGATGAACCGCTCGGTCGACGCCGCGGTGATCGAGAACGGCAGCAGCGTGATCCTGCGCCAGGGCCTGGCCTACGATCGCTGCCAGGTGGGCATCGTCACCAACCTCGATGGCGGCGACCATCTGGGCGAACACGACATCCGCGACCTGGACGGCATGTACAACGTCATGCGCACGCAAGTGGACGTGGTGCTGCCCACGGGCACCGCCGTCCTGAACGCCCGCGACGACCGCGTGGTCGAACTGGCCACGCTGTGCGATGGCGACGTGGTCTTCTTCGGCCTGGATCCGCGCCTGCCCGCCATTGCGTCGCATGTGGCGCTGGGCAAGCGCGCGGTCTACGTGCGCGACGGCCACGTGGTGCTGGCCGAAGGCAACAGCGAACAACGGGTCAGCGAATTGACGTCCATTCCGCTGACGGTGGGTGGACGCATCGACTTCCAGGTCGAAAACGTATTGGCGGCGGTCGGCGCGGCCTGGGCCCTGGGCGTGCCGGCGCACATCATCCGCGTCGCCATCGAAACCTTCGACATCGACCGCGGGGATGCGCCGTGGCAGTTCACGGCCGTCGAACGCAAGGATGCCACCGTGGTGGTGGACGGCGCCCACAACGCGTCCGCGCTGCGCGCCCTGATCGCCGCGGCCGAACGCTTCCCCGCCAGGCGGCGCCGTGTCGTCTACGGCGCCGGCAAGGATCGCCGCGACGAGGACCTGCTGGAGCAAGGGGCCATGCTGGGCAAGGCCTTCGATGAAATCGTGCTGTACGACGACGCCACCGTGCCGTCGAAGCGGCCGGCGGGCCAGGCCCGGGCGCTGTTGCGCGAAGGTGCATCGCAAGGCGGCGGGACCGCCGCCATCGTGGATCAGCCGGACCACGCCACCGCGATGCGCACGGTGCTGGACAGCGTGCTTCCCGGCGATCTCGTCATCCTGCAATGCGACGAAGGCAGCGCCGAGCCTTCCCTGAATTTGTTGCGCCACTGGATACAACAGCACTGAGGACATGGCGGCGCCGCCCCGGCGGGCCGACCGACAGGAACCCGCATGGAAGTTTCCCGCATACGCGCACTGCGCGGCCCCAATCTGTGGAGCCGCAATACCGCCATCGAGGCCATCGTCGCCTGCGACGACCAGGAATGTTCGATCGAGCGCCTGCCGTCGATGGAAGCCCGCCTGCGCGCGCGCTTTCCGCAATTGGGCCCACTCAGCCCCGAAGGCTACGCGGGGACCGTATCGATGGCGCACGTACTGGAACAGGTGGCGCTGCTGCTGCAGGCGCATGCCGGCTGCCCGGTCACCTTCAGCCGCACGTCCGCCACCGTCGAGCCGGGCGTGTTCCAGGTCGTCGTGGAATACAGCGAGGAAGAAGTCGGCCGGCTGGCCTTCGACCTGGCCGAGAAGCTGTGCCTCGCCGCGCGCGAGGACGCGCCCTTCGACCTGGCCGATGCCCTGCACCGCCTGCGCGAACTGGATGAAGACATCCGCCTGGGGCCCAGCACGGGCGCCATCGTCCACGCCGCCGTCGCGCGCGGCATCCCCTATCGCCGGCTGACACAAGGCAGCATGGTGCAGTTCGGCTGGGGCTCGCGGCAACGCCGTATCCAGGCCGCCGAAACCGACCGTACCAATGCGATTTCCGAATCCATCGCGCAGGACAAGGACCTGACCAAGATGCTGCTGGCGGCCGCCGGCGTGCCGGTGCCGCTGGGACGCACCGCATCCAGCGCCGATGACGCCTGGGCCGCCGCGCAGGAACTGGGCGGCCCGGTCGTCGTCAAGCCGCGCGACGGCAGCCAGGGCCGCGGCGTCGCCGTCAATATCGAAACCCGCGAACGCATCACGGCCGCGTACGCCGCGGCCGCGGAGATCAGCCGCGACGTCATCGTCGAACGCTACATCCCCGGCCATGACTTCCGCCTGCTGGTGGTGGGCGACACCCTGGTGGCCGCCGCGCGCCGCGATCCGCCGCAGGTATCCGGCGACGGCGTGCATACCGTGCGCGAGCTGATCGACCAGGTCAACCTGGACCCTTTGCGCGGTGACGGGCACGCGACATCCCTGACCAAGATACGCATCGACGACATCGCCATCGCCACGCTGGCCAAGCAAGGCTACGACGTGAATTCCGTGCCGCCCACCGGCGCGCGCGTGGTCCTGCGCAACAACGCCAACCTGAGCACCGGCGGTTCGGCCACCGACGTGACGGACGAAGTGCATCCCGAGCTGGCCGCGCGGGCGGTGACCGCGGCACGCATGATAGGCCTGGACCTGTGCGGTGTGGACGTGGTCGCGGAAACCATGCACCTGCCGATGGAGGATCAACGTGGCGCCATCGTCGAAATCAATGCCGCGCCCGGGCTGCGCATGCATCTGACGCCGTCCTTCGGCAAGGGACGCGCGGTGGGCGAAGCCATCATTTCGAACATGTACGCCGATGGCGAAGACGGGCGCATCCCCGTGGTCGCGGTCGCCGGCACCAACGGCAAGACGACGACGGTGCGCCTGACCGCACACCTGATCGGCCAGGACGGCACCCGCGTCGGCATGACGAATTCCGATGGCGTCTATATCGGGCCGCGCCGCATCGACACCGGCGACTGCAGCGGTCCGCGCAGCGCGCGCAGCGTGCTGGGGCATCCGGACGTCGATGCGGCGGTGCTGGAAACCGCGCGCGGCGGCATCCTGCGCGAAGGCCTGGCCTTCGATCGCTGCAACGTCGCCGTGGTCACCAACATCGGCATGGGCGACCACCTGGGCCTGGGCTACATCAGCACGGTCGAGGACCTGGCGGTGGTCAAGCGCGTCATCGTCCAGTACGTGCAGCCTTCGGGCTATGCGGTGCTGAACGCGGCCGACCCTATCGTCGCGGAAATGGCACCCAGCTGCCCAGGCGGGATCATCTATTTCGCGCTGGACGGCCATCATCCACGCATGACCACCCATCGTGCGCAGGGTGGCCGCGTCGTCTATCGCGACGGCGCACACCTGGTCGCGGCGCAGGACGGCAGGACGGAAAAAATCGCACTGGCCGATATTCCCTTGACGCGCGATGGCGCCATCGCCTTCCAGGTGGAAAACGCGATGGCCGCGATCGCCGCGGCCTGGGCACTGGAGACCCCGTGGGCGCAGATCCGCCAGGGCCTGCAGACCTTCATCAACGACGCCGCCACGGCGCCTGGCCGCTTCAACGTGTTCAACTACCGGGGCGCGACCATCATCGCGGACTATGGCCACAATCCCGATGCGATCGGGGCGCTGGTCCAGGCCGTGGAAGCCATGCCGGCGACGCGCCGGTCGGTGGTGATCAGCGGCGCCGGCGACCGCCGCGACGAAGACATCCGCCGCCAGACGGAAATCCTGGGCGAGGCCTTCGACGACGTGCTGCTGTACCAGGACCAATGCCAGCGCGGCCGCGCCGACGGGGAGGTCATCGCGCTGCTGCGCGAAGGCCTGCGCAACGCCAACCGGACCAGCTATTCGACCGAGATCAATGGCGAATTCGTCGCCATCGACGCGGCGCTGGAGCGGCTCCAGGCCGGGGATCTGTGCCTGATCCTGGTCGACCAGGTCGAGGAAGCACTGGCCCATATCGCCATGCGCGTGGCGGAGACCCGCGCCACCGGTTGACGCCGCCTGGCGGCATGTAACTCGGTGCCGTCAA
Source organism: Bordetella genomosp. 8 (assembly GCF_002119685.1). Classification (NCBI taxonomy): domain Bacteria; kingdom Pseudomonadati; phylum Pseudomonadota; class Betaproteobacteria; order Burkholderiales; family Alcaligenaceae; genus Bordetella; species Bordetella genomosp. 8. The sequence goes on from NZ_CP021108.1 coordinate 4,196,265, forward strand.
AACAACGCCAAGGGTTGCGCATTTGTAACAGCGGTGCCCTGTTGCGGCGGATTCGCTGAGCAGCGCAATGCTGCTTACATTTGTCCACATCCCGGTTTGACCCTCCCCGTGGGCGCCACGTAGCGTACACATAACCCGAACGCCAGGGCACACCGTCCGGCATCGTGGCCACTGCCGGGACCGCCGTGCGATCCCGACGTTTTTCCGACTCGGGAGGCAATCATGCTGTATTACGCCGCTGTTTTCTTTGTCATCGCCATCATCGCCGCTGTGCTGGGCTTCGGTGGCATCGCCGCCGGCGCCGCCGGTATCGCCAAGATCCTCTTCATCGTGTTCCTGGTCCTGGCCCTGCTGTCCGTCCTGGGCGGCGTGTTCCGACGATAGTCGGGACGGGACCGCGTTTTCGCTGGCCACACCTCAGCTGAACCCACAAGGAGAACTCTAATGCGTACTCGTCAAATCATCCTCGCCGCCGTCCTCGGCCTGAGCACCGCCGCCCTGCCGGCCGCCTATGCGGCCGACAATATGAACAGCGACGGCAAGCCCAAGCAATCCGTGGGCGAATACGCGTCCGATACGGTCGTCACCACCAAGGTGAAGGCCGCCATCGTGGCCGACAAATCGCTCAGCGCCCTGGATATCGCGGTGGAAACCAACAACGGCGTGGTCACGCTCACCGGTACGGTGGCGACTTCCGCGCAGAGCGACCAGGCCACCCACGTGGCTCGTGGCGTGGAAGGCGTCAAGCAGGTCAAGAACAACCTGAAGGTCGACGCCTCGAAGAAGTAAGCCTCAGGGCAGCGTTATCGTCCCGCTGCCCAGTTCCAGCACCCGGCCGGACACGCGTATTTCCCGGCCGGGTGTGACTTCCAGCCCCAGGAAGCAGGGACGGCCGACGGCCTCGCCTTGCTCGACCCTTGCCCGCAGCGGCAAATCCCGGCCCGTCGCGATATACCAACCGCCCAGGTTGGCGCACGCGGAACCGGTGCCCGGATCCTCCACCACCCCGCCCCCCGGACTGAGAAACAGATAACGCGCGACCACGCGCTCGACGCCGTCCTCGTCGCGTCCGTCGAAGGCGAACAGGTACATGACCTTGCGCCCGGACTTGCCGGCTTCCCACTGCGCGAGCCGTGCGCCATCGGGCCGGGCGCGCCGCACGGCGTCGGCGGATTTCAACGGCACCACCAACTGGTGCGCGCCGGTGTCCACCCAGACGGGCGGGGCCAGCAGATCGTCTTCAAGCAAGCCGACATTGGCGGCGATCGCACCCGCGGGCTGTACCGGCGCGTTCGTCTGCGGCGTGCCGCCGCCTGGCGCCGCCAGAGTCCAGGTATCGCCGCTCGCTTCCACCGGCACCACGCCCGCCAGCGTTTCGAGCGTCAACGTGTCGCCCGTGCCCGCCAGGGCACGCACCACCTGCGACGTCCCCAGCGTGGGATGGCCGGCGAACGGCATCTCGTAGCCGGGCGTGAAGATGCGCATGCGCGCGCTGGCCGATGCCGACGGCAGGATGAAAGTCGTCTCCGACAGGTTGAACTGCACGGCCAGCGCCTGCATTTCATCGTCGCTCAGGCCGCGGCCATCTTCGAAGACGCATAAGGGATTGCCGCCGAAAGTGCTTTCGGCGAAGACATTCAGGATACGGAAGCGATAGGTTCTCATCCGCGTCATACTACGCCACGGCAGAGCAGCGTGCTACCAGGTGACGAAGAACAGCACCCAGGCATAGCAGAACGGCGCCAGGCCGGCCGCGAACACCAGCCATGCCGCCAGCCTGCGCGTCGGCGACGGCGTACGGCGCGCAATGACGCGCCAGGCCAGCCGCAGCGTCCACGCCACCGCCAGGCTCAGCAGGGCGAACCGTAGGGGATTTGCCCACAACGCCTTCACGCCCTCGTGCTTGAGCAGCGTGATGGTGGTGGCCGACAAGCCCAGGAAAACGCCGATGCCGGCGGCCGGGATCAGGGGCTGGGCCAGCTTGTGCAGCCCCGCGCCGCCCCAGCGCGTGCGGCCCGGCATCGCCGGCAGCAGGCGGTCGGCCAGCCACAGCGCGGCGTAGATCGCCCCGCCCACGACCACCGTGGTGGCCGCGATGAAGAACAGGATGCTGGCGCCGTCCAGCCAGGAGAAGCTGTCGTTGACGTCCGGGTAATGCGTCAGGATGAACCACGGCGCATTGTCCAGCAGCGGCCAGGTGATATCGCGTTCGATCAGCCAGGTGGCAGCGGCCTGCTTGAACGTCACGAACCAGGGGCTGGCGCTCCACAGGAAGGCGCCCATGGCGATGCCCATCATGCCGAATACCACCAGCGCAGTCTGCCAGACATCGCCGTCGGCCACGTCGACGATTTCCGCTTCGGGCGAACGCGGCGTCAGGGCGATGGCGCCACGGTAGCCGCTGCAACGTCCGCACATATGGCAATCGCCCGCGCCCTTCATGTGGCGCAGCGGCACCAGCGGCGCGCAATTGACGGACTGTATGCGTATGACGGGGTGCCGCCAGGCTTCCTCGTTCACCTTGAAATGCCAGGGCGAAAGCTTGGCCAGCAGGTTGAACACGCCGTTGACCGGGCACAGGTACTTGCACCATACCCGTTTGCTGCGTCCGTAGCGCCAGCCCACCACCATGGCCGCGGCGGTCGAGCCGCCCAGTACCGCCAGCACCGCCAACGGATACTGGTACACGCTGACCAGCTGGCCGTAGATGGTGGTCAGGGCGAAGGCCACGAAGGGCCAGCCGCCCCAGCGCATCCAGCGCGGGATGGCCAGGCCCTTGCCCCGCTCGCTGGCCCACTCGGTCAGCATGCCTTCCGGGCAGAACAGGCCGCACCAGGCGCGGCCCATGATGGGCATGGACACCAGGACGAACGGCCACCATATGCCCCAGAAGGCGAACTGCGCCACCACCGTCAGGTTGTTGAATACGGACGCGGTGTTGTCCGGCAGCGGCATGGCGGCCGGCACGATCAGCAGGAAGACATACAGCGCAACGATGCCCCACTGCAGCTTGCGCAGCAAAGGGGCATGGTCACGCAGGAAATCGGCCACGCGGGCGGTTGTCCGCGCCACTGCTACAGCCATCGGTATTACCTTTACAGATACTTCTTGGATGCCCGGGATTCCGGCGCGGCCCGCGAGCGGGACATCGCCATGCGAAAGACGGGCGCCATTATCGCGCGTTGGGGGCCGTGGTGCCGGACGCCGTGTTGGCGGCGCTGGCGCGGGGCGCCGCCGGGCGAACCCGGCTCAGCAGCGCCCACACGACGATCCAGTACGCCACCCACACCAGCACCGTCATCAGCGCGGGATAGGCGCGATAGCCCGCGAAGTCGGCCAGCACCTTGCCTATTCCACTGCTGTCGTCCAGCAGCCAGCTGCTATCCCAGATGGGATCCACCAACGGCGGCACGACGCCCAGCGAAATCAGGTGATCCAGTCCGCCCACCAGCAGCGAGCCGGCCAGCAACAGCAACAGGATTTCCGTCACCCGGAAGAAACGCCGCCAGGTGATCAGCTTGCCGCCCAGCTGCAGCAGCCAGAAGGTCAGCAGGGCCACGGCGAACCCCGCCAGGCCAGCCAGGCCCAGCAGCCAGCCGCTGGCGCCTCCCGCCCCGGCCGACACCGTGCCGTAGAGGAACACCACGGTTTCGCTGCCTTCGCGGGCGACGGCGATCATCACCAGGATCAACAAGCCCCACCAGTTGTCGCTGCGCACCGAATCGCGCGCGCCGCTTTCCAGCTCGCCCTTCAGCGTACGGCCGTGCTTTTTCATCCAGAAGACCATCTGCACGACCAGCGCGCAGGCGACCAGCGCCATGCCGGCCTGGAACCACTCCTGCCCGGTGTCGGACAGCCACGACGATACGCCCAGCAGCACCAGGGCCAGCGCCACGGCCAATCCCAGGCCGGCCGCTACGCCGCCCCACAGATAGGGCAAGCCGCGCCGGCCTTCCGGCGTGGCGCGCAACCACGTATAGAGGATGCCCACGACCAGCAGGGCTTCCACGGATTCGCGCCAAACGATAAATGAAACCTGTTCCATGACACCGCCGGGGCGCGCGCGCCCCGTTCAATCCTTGGGTTTAACGACCAGCGTGCCTTTGACGTCCTGGTGGAAATCGTCGAAGAACGGATATTCGCCGGGCCGCGAAATGGTGATCACGACGAAGGACTTGACGCCGGGCCCCAGTACTTTTTCCTTGCGCAGCGGAATGCTCTCGAATTCCACGGGCTCATTGCTTTCGTTGCTGAGCTCTATCTTGAAGCGGCCCGCGGGGACTTCCAGCCGCGCCGGCTCGAACGTGCCGTTCGGCTTGAACGTCAGCTGGAAAGTCGGCAGCTCGTCCGCGCCCGCGGGTCCCGCCGCGGAAAGCAGGACCAGCGCGAGCGCGGGCAGCCATGCGCGGGCAGGCGCCATCATCAATACCCGCCCTTCTTGCCGGTGCCGGCGAAGACGAACTCATAGTCCAGTTCGAAGGGCTCGAACCACGGACCGACGCCGGTTTCCTTGTCGATGTGGCGGCCGAAATGGCTGTGCGCGTCGGCGGTGGGCGGCGCGATGAGGAACTTGAGCTTGTACTTGCCGGGGCCTTCCAGCTTGACGTTGTCGCCGTAGTGCGGACCGTCGTTGGCGACCATGGGCATCAGCATGCCCTTCTGCACGTTATTGCTGCCGACCTTCTGCAGCTCGAACTTGACCGCCAGGTAAGGCATCCATTCGCCTTCCGGGAAACCGGTGGGATTGTTCGCCGTGGCGTGGATGTCGGCTTCCAGGTGGATGTCCGAGTCCTTGGCCGGACGCATGATGCCGGGAGGATCCATTTCGATGGGCTGCAGGTACACCGCGCCGATTTCCATGCCACCCTTTTCCGCGGGCTTGCCGATAGGATATTCGGCCGCATGGGCGACGCCGTAGAGCATCAGGCCGGCGGCCAGGACGAGGGCATGTTTGATCATCGAATTTTCCTTCCGGCGTACTCGCGCCGTCACGCAACCGTAAAGTTGAAAGGATAGGCAAAAGCAAGCATGAATGCAAACAAGAACTGTTTTCATGCTTACGTTCAACGGCTGGCGTGGCTCCGGCGCGGACGCGGGAGCGACGAGCTGCGGATAGGACCTGGATATGCCTGCGGGGTTCCCCCCGCAGGCTGGCGGAGGGTCCGGCCAGGCTACAGCCTGGCGGACGCCACCAGCCTACTTGCGGTTGCCCTGCGGGGCGCCGGGGAACGGGAACGTGGAGAACATGGACCGTGTCTGGTCCTGCATCTTGTCCTGCATCTGCACGAACAGGTTCTTGCTCTGCTCAATGTAGCTGTTCATCATGTTCTGCATCATTGGGGCCTGGCCGTTCATGAACTGGGCCCAGGCCTCCGGCCCGAACTGATTGCCGTAGAGCCCCTTGGACTGCTCGGCCATGCGCTCCTGGATTTCCATGAACGCCTGGATGTTCTTCTCCAGGTAAGAGCCCATGATGCCCTGCATGGCATGTCCGTAGAAACGGATGATCTGCGCCAGCATGTTCGACGAGAACATGGGCACGCCGCCGCCCTCTTCTTCCAGGATGATCTGCAGCAGGATGCTGCGGGTCAGGTCGTCGCCGCTCTTGGCATCGACGACCTGGAAGGACTCATTGGCAAGCACCAGCTGCTTGACGTCCGCCAGGGTGATGTACGTGCTGGTCTGCGTGTCGTACAAGCGGCGGTTCGGGTATTTCTTGATCAGGCGCGTACTGCCGCCTGCTTGGGCTTGCGTCATGGCTGTCCCCTGCTGGGTCGATCGTGTTGTACTTATGGTGAGAAATCGGTGGTTAAGGGATGCGGCTCAATGCATGTGCAGGCCGCCGTTCAACGAAAAGTCCGCGCCCGTGGCGAAGCCCGATTGATCGGACGCCAGCCACGAAACCATGGAAGCGATTTCCTCCGGCGTGCCCAGGCGCCGCACGGGTATGGTCGCGACGATTTTTTCCAGCACGTCGGGACGGATGGCGCGCACCATGTCCGTACCGATATAGCCCGGCGATACGGTATTGACGGTCACGCCCTTGCTGGCCACTTCCTGCGCGAGTGCCATGGTAAAGCCATGTATCCCGGCCTTGGCCGTGGAATAGTTGGTTTGTCCGAATTGGCCTTTCTGGCCGTTGACCGAGCTGATGTTGATGATACGGCCCCACTGCTTGTCCACCATCGGATCCAGCACCTGCTTGGTCACATTGAACAGGCTGTTCAGATTGGTGTCGATCACGGTGCGCCAGTCGTCCAGCGACATCTTGCGGAACAGGCCGTCGCGGGTGATCCCGGCGTTGTTGACCAGCACGTCCACGGTGCCGTAGTCGGCGCGTACCTTTTCAAAAGCCTGGACCGTGGAATCCCAGTCCGACACGTTGCCGACGGACGCATGGAAGGTATACCCCTGGGCCGCCTGTTCGTCCAGCCACTGCTGGTAGTTGCGGCTGGGGCCGCAGCCCGCGACGACGAGGAAGCCGTCCTTGGCAAGCCGCTGGCAGATCGAAGTGCCTATGCCGCCCATCCCGCCCGTCACATATGCCAGTTTTCCGCTCATCGCTGTTCTCCTTTGACTTTCATGTGGCCCTGACCTTCACGTAACGTCCCGGTGCGGGTTCGATAGGCGGGTATGTTGAACTGCCCGCGCGTGACGGCGCCTTGATCTTCCGGCCCGAGTGTCCCGCCAGCCATGCCGCCCAGTCGGGCCACCAGCTGCCGGGGTGTTCCTGCGCGCGCGCCAGCCAGGACGAAGGATCGCCAGGCAGCGCGCTGTGTCCGTTGCCATTCTTCCGGCTGCCCGCCTGGGCATCGGTCGTCCAGTAGCTGCGGCGTTGTTTCGCGGGCGGATTGATCACGCCCGCGATATGCCCGGAAGCGCCCAGGACGAAGCGCTGCGTGCCGCGCAGCAGTTGCGTGGACGCATAGGCGGACGTCCAGGGCACGATATGGTCTTCGCGCGACCCGAAGATATAGGCCGGCATGTCCAGCGTCGTCAGGTCCAGCGGAACCTCGCCCACGGCGCAGCGCCCCGGCACCTTCAGGTTGTTTTCGAGATAGGTATTGCGGAAGTACCAGGCAAAGAACGGCCCCGGCAGGTTGGTGCTGTCCGCGTTCCAGAACAACAGGTCGAAGGCCGGCGGCTTGCGCCCCTTCAGATAGTTGTCGACGACGTAGTTCCACACCAGTTCGTTGGGCCGCAGGAAGGCAAAGGTCGTGGCCAGCTCGCGGCCGGACATCAGGCCGCCGCCGCCCAGCTGGCGTTCGCGCAGCAGGGCATGGGTTTCGTCCACGAACACGTTCAGCACGCCGGTATCGCGAAAGTCCAGCAGGGCCGTCAACAAGGTCAGGGCCGCGACGGGCCGTTCGCCGCGCGCGTGGGCCAGCGCCAGCGCCGACGCCAGCAGCGTCCCGCCGACGCAGAAACCCAGGGCGTTGACCTGCGGCTGGCCGGTGATCTCGCCGGCCACGCGCAAGGCGGGCAGGACGGCGTTTTCCAGATAGTCGGCCCACTGCGCGCGGTCGACGCCATCGTCGTCCGCCGGCACGGGATTGCGCCACGACATCATGAAAACCGTGTATCCGGCGTCCACTGCGTGCCGCACGAAGGAATTGGCGGGTTGCAGGTCCAGGATATAGAACTTGTTGATGTTGGGCGGCACGATGACCAGCGGCCGCTCATGCACCACAGGCGTGGACGGCGTGTACTGGATCAGCTGGAACAGCGCGTTCTCGAATACCACCTGCCCCGGCGTCACCGCCACGTTGACGCCGATCTCGAACTGGCTTTCGTCGGTCTGCGTGATGCGGCCCTTGCGCACATCGTCCAGCAGGTTGGACAAGCCCGCGTCCAGCGCCTTGCCGGCCGAGGCGACGATGGATTCCTGCGCGTCGGGATTCAAGGCCAGGAAGTTCGACGGCGCGATGGCGTCGAGCCATTGCATGATGGAAAAGCGCAGGCGGTCGCGCAGCGGCTCGCTGACGCCGGCCGCATCCACCATGCGCTGCATGGCGCGAGCCGACAGCAGGTAGGCGTGCGCCATGGCCAGATGATGGGGACTGCGGCGCCAGGCCTCGCTGGCGAAACGCTTGTCGGTCGGCGGTTCCAGGCGCCCGGCGCGGGCATCGTCGGCCAGACGCTGCCAGTCACGGGAGAAGTCCGCCTGGATCTGCGCCAGGACGTCTGGCGCGACCCCCACCGGGACGGGCCATGCTGCGGATGGATGGGCAGTCACCTCGACACCTTGTTATGGACGCTTTTCAAAAGGATGGTGCATTGCGGTGCAGATAGTGTCAATGCGGGTATTCGAAGGGGCGTGCCGACAGCCAGGCCAGCAGGGCCATGCGGCCGGTCTCGCCATCGCGCCGATAGGAAAAGAATCGCCGCGCATCCGACACCGTGCACAGGCCGCTGCGATGCACGTGCGCCACGCCGGCGCGGCGCAGCCGCAATTCGGCCAGGGCCGGCAGGTCGGCGAGCCATTTGCCGGGCACTCCCGGACGCGGTGTGAACAGCGCCGCCGCCTCGCCGCGCGCGCCGCCATCGGCGGGCGCGAACGCGTCGAGCACGTCGGCGCCGACCTCGAAGGCCGCAGGCCCTATGCCGGGGCCTATCCAGGCCTGCCAGGCCGAGGCCGCGGGACATTTACGGCGCAGCGCGTCCAGGGTGTTTTCCAGCACGCCGCCCGCCAGGCCGCGCCAGCCGGCATGGGCGGCTCCCAGGGCACGCCCGCCCGTGTCGGCGATGAGCACCGGCAGGCAGTCGGCCACCATGATGGCCAGCGGACGGTCGACCGCGATGGTGACGGCGGCATCGGCGGCCGGCTCGCCTTCGGCGGCGTCCTCTTCCGAGCCGTCGGCGTCGACCACGCGCGTGCCGTGCACCTGCCGCAGCCAGAGGGGATCGGCGGGCAGCATGGCCCGCACCCTGCGCCGGTTTTCCGCCACGGCCTCCGGACGGTCGCCGGCGCGCAGGCCCAGGTTCAGCGTGTCGTGCGGCGCGGTCCCGACGCCGCCCTCGCGCGTAGTGCAGAAATAGTGGACGCCCGTCCATCGCGGGCCGGTCACGACCGGCAGGCTGGCGGCGTCCCGTGGCAGGGAAGTCGGCTGCGCAGACTGCCCGGGAGATGATGCGCGTGAGTCCACTCTATTCCTCGCTATCGGTCCAGGCGATGGCCTGGCAGGTGCTTGCCATGTCAGGGGGCGGCGGAGCCTCGAACGACCGTTCGCCTCCGCCGGCGGGATCGTCGAAGCGCAAGGCGCGCGCATGCAGCATCTGGCGGGTCGCCCCGGCAATGGCCTTGCCGCCGTACAAGGTATCGCCCAGCAGCGGATGCCCCAGGCTGGCCAGGTGCACCCGGATCTGGTGCGTCCGGCCGGTTTCCAGCCGGCAGGTCACCTGCGATACCCGAACGCCGTCGGCCAGGCCGTTGGCTTCCGGGCTGTAGTGGGTGACGGCATGCTTGGCCGCGATGGGGCGTTCCACGCTCATCCGCACGGGTACCCGCGGATCGCGGCCCACGGGGCGGTCCACCGTCCCGGGCCCCAGGACCCAGCCATGCGCCAGGGCGACGTATGCGCGGCCCATGGAGCGGGCCTGCAGCTGCCGTACCAGGTGAGTCTGCGCCTGTTCGGTACGCGCCACCACCAGCAGGCCCGAGGTGTCCTTGTCCAGGCGGTGCACGATGCCGGCGCGCGCCACCCCGCGCAGCTCGGGGTAGCGGAACAGCAGGCCGTTGAGCAGGGTGCCGGTCCAGTTGCCCGCGCCGGGGTGGGTGACCAGCCCGGCGGGCTTGTCCACCACGATCCAGGCCGGGCTGTCCGCCACGACGCGGAATTCCACGGGTTCGGGCTCGAAAGCCAGGGCGTCGGGCGCCGGTTGCTCCCAGACGGCGATCAGGTCGCCCGGCCCCACGGCCTGGCGCACCTTGGCCGGCGCGCCGTTCACCTGCACGTAGCCCGCCTCTATCCAGCCCTGCAGGCGGCTGCGGGAATGCCCCGCCAGCAGGCCCGACAACACCTTGTCCAGCCGGTCCGCCTGGACGGTTTCCGGGACGCGCAGGATCTGCGGTTCGTCATCGGAGGGAAGATCCGCGCTGGCGGCTAACTCGGACATGGAGACAAATCATATAATCGATGCAGCCAGCCATGCTAACACCAAGGAAATGACCGTCGTGACATCCCGCGTCCCCGCCCTCCCGTTTTCCGCTTCCCGCCTCGGGTCGGTCGCGCGCCTGTGCATGGCGCTTGTGTTTACCGCCCTGCTGGCGGCGTGCGCCACCAACGGCACCAAGTACGACAAGACCGCCAACTGGAGCGCCGAACAGCTCTACAACGACGCCAAGCAGGAAATGGACGCCGGCAACTGGAAAGATGCCCGCGAACGCCTGACGGCCGTCGAAAGCCGCTACCCCTTCGGCGTCTATGCGCAGCAGGCGCTGATGAACCTGGCGTACGTCAACTGGAAGGATGGCGACAACGATCAGGCCCTGGCCGCGATCGACCGCTTCCAGCAGCTGTATCCCAACCATCCCGGCACGGACTACGTGCTGTACCTGAAGGGGCTGATCAACTTCACGCCGGCCAGCGCCTTCATGACGAACATCACCGGCCAGGATCCCAGCGAGCGCGACCCCAAGGGTCTGCGCGCCTCGTATGACGCCTTCAACGAGCTGATCAAGCGCTATCCCGACAGCAAGTACACGCCGGACGCCCGCCTGCGCGTGGTGTGGCTGGTGAACGCCATCGCCATGAACGAAGTCCACGTGGCGCGCTACTACTACGAACGCGGCGCCTACGTGGCGGCCGCCAATCGCGCACAGATGGTGATTACGGACTTCCAGGGCGCATCGGGGTCGGAAGAAGCGCTGTACATCCTGTACAAGTCCTATGAGCAGTTGAAGATGCCTCAGCTCGAAGCCGACGCCCGGCGCGTGCTGAACACCAACTTCCCCAACAGCAAGTACCCGGCTCAGGGGTTCAAGCAGGACAAGAACTGGTGGGATCCCTGGGGCTGGTTCTAAGGCTCAAGGCTCACGAAAACGCCCGCCAACTGGCGGGCGTTTTGCTTATGCGGCGTCCACAGGCGCGGCGCCCGCCTTGGGCGACGCGCCTTCGTGCGACTTGCGTTCCAGGAAAGCCACCGCCTCGGCCAGTTCGCGCGTGCGGGAAAACGGCGGCAGCCCGCGCCACAGCCGCTTGCCATAGCCCTTTTCCACCAGGCGCACGTCACCCACCATCAGCACGCCCCAATCCGCCATGGTGCGGATCAGGCGGCCGGCGCCCTGCTTGAGCGCGATCGCCGCTTCGGGCAACTGGTATTCGGCGAAGGGGTTCCCCCCGCGCGCGCGACACTCGCGCAGCCGGGCCTCGATGACCGGATCGTCCGGCGGGGCGAACGGCAGCTTGTCGATCGCCACCAGGGTCAGCACGTCGCCGGGCAGGTCGATGCCTTCCCAGAAGCTGGCGCTGCCGACCAACACGGGATGCGTCAGCGTACGGAAGCGTTCCAGCAGGTCGCGCCGCGTGCCCTCGCCTTGACGCAGCAGCGGCCATTCCACGCCGTCGTCGTCGAAGGCGTCGGCCAGCAGATTGGCGAAGCGATCCACCGCGCGCAGCGTCGTGCACAGCACCAGCGCACCGCCGGGACTGGCGTGCAGCAGAGGCATCAGCGTGGCGACGAAGCGTTCGGCAAAGCCCGGCGCCTGCGGTTCCGGCAGGTCCTTCGGGACGAACAACAGGCCTTGCGCGCCGTAGTCGAACGGCGATTCCCAATGGCCGGTGGCCGCGTCGTCCAGGCCCAGCTGGCGCGTGAAATGGCCGAAGTCGCCATGCACCGACAGCGTCGCGGAGGTCAGCACCCAAGCCTGGCCAGGTTTGCGGTATTTGGAAAATGCCTGGGCCACCGACAAGGGGGCCGCGTGCAGGCGCACGTGGTGCGTGCCGTGTTCGACCCAGCGCACGGCGGGTCCGGTCCAGTCGACCAGCGGTGGCGTGACGCCCGGGGACGTCGCGCCGAACCGCGCGGCCGCCGCCGTCGTGTCCGCCGTTGGCGGGGTGCCGGTCGCGCCCTGCGCCGCGTGCGCGGTGTTGTCCAGGGCGGACACGCCAGCCGCCATCGCCGCCGACCAGGCAGCGATGATGGTTTCATCGCTTTCCGCGCTATCTGGTGCGCTGTCGGGTGCGCCGCCGCTGCGCGAGCCGGCCGCGACGTCCACCGGCTGCCCGGGCGCGTCGGGCCGCGATGGCGGTGCCCAGCGCTTGAGCCGCAACAGGATTTCCGCGCCTTGCCGCGCCGCCGCCGCCAGGTCCGGATGCTTTTCCGCCACCTGGGTCAGCCCGCGCGTCACCGCGTGCACGGCCGCGTCGAGATTGCGCAGCGCCTCGTGGAAACCATCCGCGTCCGGCACGGCTTCGAAATTGGCCTTGCGACCGGGCATGTGTTCGATGGCGCCGCATGACAGGCGCAGTTCGCGCGCCGCATGCTCCAGCTTGCGCGACGCCTCGCCCCAGTTCATGGCTTCGCGCGCATAGGCCAGGCCGGCGGCTTCGGCGGTTCGGCCAAAGTCCAGCAACTGGTGGGTGGACAGGCTGCTGCCCAGGAAGCGCGTGGCGGTGTCCGGCAACTGATGGGCTTCGTCGAAGATGACCGTATCGGCCTCCGGCAGCAGGTCGGTAACGCCTTCTTCGCGCAGCACCAGGTCGGCCATGAACAGCGCATGGTTGATCACCACCACGTCGGCTTCCTGGGCCTGGCGGCGCGCCTTGACCACGAAGCAATCGCGGATGCGCGGGCATTCCTGGCCCAGGCAGTTTTCGCGGGTGGATGTCGCGCGCTGCCAGATATCGGCATCTTCCGGCACCTGGGCCAGGTCCGCGCGGTCGCCGGTCTTGGTATGCGCGGCGAAGCGCTGGATATGCCGCAGCTGGCTGATTTCCGCACGCGATTTCAACGCCCGGTCATCGCCCGACAGCCGATCCAGGTGATAGTGGCACAGGTAGTTGCCGCGCCCCTTGAGCAACGCCGCCGTGACGGGCACCGCCAGCGCGGCGCGCACCCGGGGCAGGTCGCGGTTGAACAGCTGGTCCTGCAGGGTGCGCGTGCCCGTGGAAATCAGGACCTTGCCGCCATTCAGGAATGCCGGCACCAGATAGGCCCAGGTCTTGCCGATCCCGGTACCGGCTTCCGCCACCAGGGTGGACCGGTGCGTAATGGCCTGCTCGATGGCCTGCGCCAGCTCTACCTGGGAGGCGCGCAGGCGATAGCCGGGCGACGCTTTCGCAAGCGGGCCGTCTTCGGCGAAATACTCGGCAAGCTCCGGATGCAGCATGGAAAAACAAAGTGGCGAAACAGCCTGGAATCATACCGTCCGCGGGCCGTCCCGCCATTAAAGGGGGACAAAATCATCCAGGGCGCATTTTTTCACCGCCGCCCCTTGTGGCAAAATCCGGCGCTTGTTTTTCATTGTCTTTCCCTCTTTGTCGCCCAACAGATGCCCGAGACCTCCGCTACCACGTCCGCCACCGCACCCGCCGTCGACCAGGCCCGCATCATCGCGCAGCTCGCCACCGAGCTCGGCGCACGGCCCAACCAGGTCGCCGCCGCGGTCGAATTGCTGGACGATGGCGCCACGGTGCCCTTCATCGCGCGCTATCGCAAGGAAGCCACCGGCGGCCTGGACGACACCGTGCTGCGCAATCTGGAAGTCCGCCTCGGCTACGTGCGCGACTTGGAAGAACGGCGCGCCGCCATCCTGGAATCCATCGGGCAGCAGGGCAAGCTGACGCCGGAGCTGCAGCAGGAAATCGCCACCGCCGACACCAAGCAACGTCTGGAAGACCTGTACGCGCCCTACAAGCCCAAGCGGCGCACGCGCGCCCAGATCGCCCGCGAAGCGGGCCTGGAGCCGCTGGCGGAAGCCATCCTGGCCGATACCGCATGCGACCCGGCCGTCCTGGCGCAGCAATATCTGAATCCGGAAGCCTCGATCAACGACGCCAAGGCCGCGCTGGACGGCGCGCGCGACATCCTGGCGGAGCGCTACGCGGAAAACGCCGACCTGCTGGCCGACCTGCGCGAATACCTCTGGTCGACCGGCCTGCTCTATTCCAAGATGGCCGAAGGCAAGGAAACGGAAGGCGCCAACTTCCGCGACTGGTTCGACTTCAGCGAGCCGCTGCGCACCCTGCCCTCGCATCGCGTACTGGCGCTGCTGCGCGGCCGCCAGCAGGGCGTGCTGGAGCTGCGCCTGGGCCTGGAAGCGGAACAGGAAGCCCTGACCCCGCATCCCTGCGTGGCGCGCATCGCGCGGCTGCTGGCGCTGGGCCCCAAGCTGTTCGACATCGACGCCACGCCGCGCAACCGCTGGCTGGGTGAAGTCTGCCGCTGGACCTGGCGCGTCAAGCTGCTGTCGGCCTTCGAAAGCGAACTGGTGGGCCGCCTGCGCGAAAGCGCTGAAGCCGAGGCCATCCGCGTGTTTTCCGCCAACCTCAAGGACCTGCTGCTGGCCGCGCCTGCCGGGCCCCGCGCCGTGCTGGGACTGGATCCCGGCATACGCACCGGCGTCAAGGTGGCGGCCATCGACCAGACCGGCAAGGTCGTGCAGACCGCCACGGTCTATCCCTTCGAGCCGCGCCGCGACCGCGAAGGTTCCATCGCCGCGCTGGCCGCCATCGCGGCCAAGCACAAGATCGAACTCGTCGCCATCGGCAACGGCACGGCGTCGCGCGAAACGGAAAAACTGGTCGGCGAGCTGATGTCGCGCTTCCCCGAACTGGGACTGACCCGTGTCGTCGTTTCCGAAGCAGGTGCGTCCGTGTATTCCGCATCCGAACTGGCCGCGCTGGAATTCCCCGACCTGGATGTCAGCCTGCGCGGCGCGGTCTCCATCGCCCGCCGGCTGCAGGATCCGCTGGCCGAACTGGTCAAGATCGAGCCCAAGGCCATCGGCGTGGGCCAATACCAGCACGACGTCAACCAGCGCGAGCTGGCGCGTTCGCTGGATGCCGTCATCGAGGACTGCGTGAATGCCGTGGGCGTCGACGTGAACACCGCGTCGGCCGCGCTGCTGTCGCGCGTGTCGGGACTGAATTCTTTGCTGGCCAAGAATATCGTCTCGTGGCGCGACGACAATGGCGCATTCGCCTCGCGCGATGCGTTGCGCAAAGTGCCGCGCTTCGGCGACAAGGCGTTCGAACAGGCGGCCGGGTTCCTGCGCATCCTGAATGGCGAAAACCCGCTGGACGCCTCGTCGGTGCACCCGGAAGCCTATCCCGTCGTGGAACGCATCCTGGCGAAGATCCAGTCCGACGTGCGCAAGGTCATGGGCCAGCGTGAAGCACTGAAAGGCCTGTCACCCGCCGAATTCACCGACGAGCGCTTCGGCGTGCCGACGGTGCGCGACATCTTCGCGGAACTGGAAAAGCCGGGCCGCGACCCGCGCCCGGAATTCAAGACCGCGCAGTTCAAGGAAGGCGTCGAAACCCTGAACGATCTGCACGAAGGCATGATCCTGGAAGGCGTCGTGACCAACGTCGCCAACTTCGGCGCCTTCGTCGACATCGGGGTGCATCAGGACGGCCTGGTGCATATTTCCGCGCTGTCGGAGAAATTCGTCAAGGATCCGCGTGACGTGGTGCGGGTCGGGCAGACCGTGCAGGTCAAGGTGCTGGAAGTGGACGTCGCCCGCAAGCGCGTGGCCCTGACCATGCGCCTGAACGACAGCGCCGCGCCGGCACGGCGCGGCGGAGCCGCCGACAACCGCGCGGCCGGTTCGCCCAAGCCGGGTGGCGGCGACCGCTCGCGCCGCAACGGCCAGGACAACCGCGGCGGCGGCGCGGCAGCCGCCGGTGGCGCGATGGCCGACGCCATGGCGCAGGCGCTGGCCAAACTGAAACGCTGAAGGCGCGGGCCGGCGGGGCTGTCGCCGGCCCGCCTACAGCGGCTGCGACAAGTGCTGCTCCGACAGTGGACGCATTGCCTCGTAGCGGATACGCCGCATGATGCCGGGCCCCAGGTTGGCACGCGCATTGTCCAGCAGCGCCGCGTCGGCGGGATCCAATCCGAGCCCGTCGACGGCCGCCTGCAGCAGTCCATCGAACTGGGCGGCCAACTGCCGTTCGGCTTCCTCCTGTGCCCGCGCATACGCCGCGGCGTCCCTGCGCTTCAGCAGCGTTTGCCACGGCTCGTAATCCAGCACCAGGAACATATCGAAGTCCGCGCGTTCGCGCACCTGCACGGTTTCCCGCGCCTTGACCAGGTCATGGGGCGTGACCAGCGAAAGCTCGTAGAAACGCATCATGGGCGCGACCGTGGTCAGGTCCAGCGGCTCGCGCAAGCGCACCAGATAAGCCAGGTACAGCTCCACCGGATCCGGTACCGTGCGTCCGCGCTGCTGACGGGTGGCGAACTCCGTCAGCACGTCGATGCGAAACATCTCGCGGGCGATGTCGACCGCTTCGTGCACCCGCTCGTCGTACAGACCCCGTCGGATATCGTCGTTGCGGCGCAGCTTCTGCATATCGTTCCAGGCGACGGTGATGCGGTCCTCGCAGGTCTGGGTGGCCCCATTGCAGACGAGCAGCGTATCGTCGAGCAGCGCCTGCCGTTCCGGCTTCGAGAGCTCGGTCAGCCAGTCCTCCACCTGTGCGCGAAACCCGGGGTCGCGGAAGCTGATCGTCATGCGCAGCTTGTCCACGAACCCGGCGAATTCGACGACGTCGTCGCGCGAACCCAGCGCCCGGTCGATCGCATCCCAGCGGGTCCGGGCCTCCTGTGACGGATCGCTCCACCAAACCCGGGTGACTTCGGCCAGCGTGCGTCGGCGTCCCATCGGCTGCCCTTCGGCCGGATTGAAGAATATGCGCGGGCCGGCGTTTCCGACGGCAATGATGGGAATGGTGCCGGGGGCAAGCGGATTGCCGTCCAGATGTATGGTGCAGGACGCCAGGTCGACGATATTGCTAGGCAACAGCTCGATGGCGTTGTACTGCGCGGTGAGCAGGGTCAGGCGTCGCGGCAGTTCGTCCGGCAGACGCTGGAGCCGGTTGCGCGGAACGATCAGCATTTCCAGGTCGCGCGGCAGGTCGGCGGGCAGGCTTTCCAGCCGATTGGCGCCAGCCTCCAGGACGCGCAGGTGCGTCGGCAGGTCCGGCAGGCCGTCCAGGCTGTTCCAGGAGACGTCGAGCTCGATCAACCCGTCAGGCAGCGTCGGCAGCCGCTCCAGGCGATTGTGCGATACGTGCAATAGGCGCAAGCTCGCAGGCAGGCTGTCCGGCAGGCTGGCCAGGACGTTGCTGGACGCATCCAGCAGCTCCAGTCCCGCGGGAAGCTGCGCGGGCAGCGAAGGCAGGTCGTTATGCGCTATCAGCAGTTCCTTCAAGCCGTCGGGCAAGGTAGGCGCGACCCTAAGCCGGTTGCCCGTCAGTCCCAGGCGCGTCAGGCCCGGCGGAAAAATCAGCGGCGCGTCCGCCAGGCGGTTGTTGCTTACGTTCAATTCCTTCAGGCCCGCCGGCAGGTTGCCCGGCAGTTTATGCATGCCGGTCGCTTCCGCATCGAGGATCGTCAGCCCGGCGGGCAGATTGCGCCAATCGTTGATGAAGTTGTTGGAGACATCCAGGACACTGATATCGCGCGGCAACGGCGGAATGCTGTCCAGGTTCCGATGGGAGAGGTTCAGTTTCAGGTCCAGCCGGCTGTGCTGATTGCGCAGCACAGCCTTGATCGTCGAACGGTCCAGGCCGCCATAGCAGGCCATCTCGCGCAGTTGCAGCCGCAGGTGCCGCACGGTCAGCCTGCGGGGCGTGGGGATCGAGGTGTCCACCTCTCCGTCCAGCATGAGGTCTGGCGGCGACATGGGATCAAGCGCCAGCCATTCGGCCCACGCCTTTTCCAGCCGCGCGTTCATCGGCGGCCGAGCCTCGGCCAGCAAGCCGTCGAAGGGATCCTGGTTCTGCAACAGGCCGGTCATGTTGTTGTAGACGGCCGCCAGCTCATGCACGACCGATTGGGTGTCGCCATATCTCAGCGCTTGCAGGTCCAGGTGCCAGGTCCTGCCCGGCTCGGGACGATCCAGCGCGGGCCGGACGGCGCCAGGAATCGCCGGGTCAGGCAGCAGCACGATCTCCGGCGCCTGCCCCAGCCACTCATGGCAGGCGCTCATCGCGTTCAGGATCGCCCTGCCCCGGTCGTCACCCGCGATGCGGTCGAACAAGACCGCCACCAGCTCGGCCTGTTGCGGCGTGCCGTTGCACATGCCCGCGATCATTGCCTGGCGCAGCCGTGCCAATTGCACGGCATCGGGCAGCAAGGACACGTCGGCCGCGGCGGCGGCGGCGATCCTGCCACGGCCCCGTACGCCGGGCCGGCTCCACGACGGCCCACCACCCGCCAGTCCTGGCGGCGCTGCCTGGCGCCACAGCCTTTCGGCGTGGTCATATACCAGGCGGTGAGCGATCACGTCGGGCACCACGCCGGCCGGCGCCACGGCGCGCCAGATCGGCCGCGTGGACGTGGATGCGCCGGGATCCTGCACGACCCTTACGTAATCGGTATCGAGGCGGGCATAGGCCAGGCCATCCACCGTGACGGTGCCGTCCGGGCCGGCGCGGCGGCTGTCCAGGACATGCCGCAGCCGGGGCGACGCGACCCGGTAGCGCGCCAGGCTGGCGAGCGGCATGGTCTGGTAGAGCCAGCCTTCGCTGTCTGCGACCAGCAGCGCGCCCGTGCGCTGGCCGGTGGCGTCCATTTGCGTGTACGTGCCGCGGGTGCCGTACGGCAGCAGGCCCAGCGTGCCCCCTTGCAAGCTGCGCGCCGTCACCGATGGCAAGGGCACAATTGTGTCGGCGGTCCGCGCCACGGCGCCGCCGGCCATGCGTGCGGCGGGCCCGGGTGGCACGGCGAACACGCCAGGCGCGGGCGCTCGCGCGGCGGCCAGTTGCCATACGCCGTCGGGGATGGCCGTGCCTCTGGTGCGCACCGCCATCCTTTCCAGCATTTCCGCCAAGCGTGGCGCCGCGGTGCGCATCGCCTGCGCGATGCGCGTGACATCCAGTGGGCGTACATGCCCCAAAGCCTGCATCGCCGTGCGGCCGATGTGCGTACGCAGGCGTTCGCGCAGCAAGGGCAGGTGTCCCGCCATGCGCTGAACGCCACGCCAGCCCTGGCGCGCGCCGATGCCGCCGAAGCGGGCGGCCAGCGACAGCCACGGCTTCGCGGACCGCACCGCCGCGCCCGCGAGCCGAAAACCCATGCCGATCTGCGGCAGCAGGGTCAGCACATCCAGGCTACCCTGCACGATGGCCGTGGGAATGTCTCCCTTGCGCAGCGACACGATCATGGCGCGGAAAGGAATCTGGTCCAGCAAGGCATCGATGGTCTGCTCGGACACCGTCTGCCCACGGGCGCTTTCGCGGCCGCGCTCGATCTCGGCGCGGAACATGGCGACCGCCCAGTCCCGCATGGAATCCGACGGACCGGACGCGGCCTCCCGCACATGCACACGCGGCAGCCAGCGTCCCGCCCCACCGGGCAGGCGCGCACGGGCATCGGCATCGTCGAACGCGAGCTCCCGATGGTCGGCAAGCCAGGCCTCGAAGGACTGGCCCGCCGGCAACACGTGCACGGCGCCGGTTCGCGTGGAGACGAAGCATCGATGCGATCGGGTGCCGACCTGCATGGCGACCAGGCAACCCTGCGTGGCGACGCTGCCATAGGCGTTGGAGAACTGCGCCATGCCCCCGCCCGCGCCTGGAACGAAATAGCGCTTGGTGGCCCGCGACACCGCCACCGTCGCGCCGGCCAGTTCGATGCCATGTTCCCTGGCATGCAGGCGCAGCCGGGTGGAAAGCCACTGCCCCAGCAGCGCCCCCGTCCGCTCCCGATGCGCGTCGTAGCGTTGCTGGAATTCCGCATCCAGCGATGCCGGCAGCGCGCGCAGCATACGCGTGGCCTGCTCGTCCGTCGGCCGGCCGCCGCCACGGAGCCGCATGCCGCGAATATCCGCGGCGCTCAACTTGTCGTAGTTGAAGTAGTAGTCCGCGGCCTTGTGTTGGCGCAGCAGGGGCGGCGACGACGCCGACACGCTATGGCGGGCGTGCATGTGAAGCTCGCCCACGGGCGCGCCCGGATCGATGCCCTGCTCGCGCAACAGGGTCGCGGCCAACGCCTGGCGCCCAAGCAGCGGCGGCTCCGCCGCGAGCGCATCCAGCGCCTGGTAAAGATCGATCTCGTCCTGGAATTCCGACCGCAGATAAGTCTCGACCTCGGTAGCGATCCTTTCAGGATCGCCCGAGGCCCATGCCGCGCCGTCGATCTTCCCTTCCAGCCCTGCGACGGCGATGAGTATGTCATCCGCCGTGCCCGACAGAATGTGATCGGCCACCGTCTGGCGGCCGAGTTCCATCAGCGTTTCGGCATCGAACTCGCGCGTGTCCAGACCGAGCTCGCGCGCCGCCGCCACGCCTGTCCTGTAGGCGATCCGTTGCCGGCCATCCCGAGCGATCTCCGGCGGCACGGCGATATCCGGCCACGTGGGCATCGCCGGCGACGCGACAGGCAGGGAGGCGGCAAGCAGCTTCCATGCATCCACCAGCGTCAGGTCTGGCGCCGCGGATGGCGCCGCGCTGGATGGCGCCGCGCCGGCCGCCGCGCGAACCTGGGCGAATGCGAGGGTTGTTTCGCATACCAGGGCCCCAGCCGGCTCCGCGCCCGGCGTCCTGGCCGCGGCCCCTTCCGGCCCTGGCAAGGTGCCGACCGCGCACGTGCTCCCTACTTGCGTACTCACTGCCACCCGACCCACCCCGAATACCGTAAGACCGGCGCGGGGGCGCCGTATCGAGGCAAGCTGAGTCAGCGTAGGAAATTACGGGTTCCGGCAAAGACCCGTACCGGGCTACGCGTCTCCCGCGAGGACGTTCAACGCTTCACGCGTCCGCGCGAGCCTGGCGTCGCGCGCCCCGGGATCGTCGGCTTCCGTCCCGTATGCCACGGGCGTATCGTCGAGCAGCGCCGCATAGGTCTTGCCATCCGCGCGCAGCGAGGCCGCTTCGCCCTGCAGGCGGCGCATCGCGGCGCCGGCCTGCTTGGGGTCGGCATAGGGCACCGAGCACAGCAGCTCTTCGCCATCCGCGCCCAGCAGGCGGAAGCGGAAACTGCCGTCGGGGTCACGGAAGCTGACGAAGCGCGGCGTGCGCCCGGCCGCCTTCTTGCCGCCAGCCGCCGCCGCGGGGGCCTTGCCCCCGCCCAGCCTGCGCAGTCCCACCGCGTCGCGCAACTGCGCCATGAACGGGACGGCCAGCTTGCGCGCTTTTTCCGCGCCGGCCATCAGGATGTCTTCGATGCGTTCCGGCGCCGCCATCAACGCGACATAGCGTTCGCGCATCGCGGCCAGGTCATGTTCCAGCAGATCGCACAACGCCTGCTTGGCATCGCCCCAACCCATGCCGTCCTCGAGGGCCTGGCGGAACTCCGCCGACGCCGGCGCGGATGCGAACGCCCGATACAGCGTGTACAGGTGTGAGTTCTCGGCGTCCTTGGGCTCGCCCGGCTGGCGCGAATCCGTCACGATGCGCATGACGGCGGAACGCAGCGCCGAGGCGCCGCCTTCGAACAAGGGGATGGTGTTGTTGTAGCTCTTGGACATCTTGCGGCCGTCCAGGCCCGGCAGCGTCGCGACTTCCTCGGCGATCACCACCTCCGGCAGCACGAAATAATCGCCGCCGTACAGGTGGTTGAAACGCTGGGCGATATCGCGCGCCATTTCCAGGTGCTGGATCTGGTCGCGGCCCACCGGCACCTTGTGCGCGTTGAACATCAGGATGTCCGCCGCCATCAGCACCGGATAGGAAAACAGTCCCATGCTGACGCCATCGTCCGGATCGACGCCCTTGGCGGTATTCTGGTCCACCGACGCCTTGTAGGCATGCGCGCGGTTCATCAGCCCCTTGGGCGTCACGCAGGTCAGCAGCCAGCACAGTTCTGGAATTTCCGGGATATCCGATTGCCGATAGAAGGTGACCCGTTCCGGGTCCAGCCCCGCCGCCAGCCACGTCGCCGCGATCTCCAGCCGCGAGCGCGCCACGCGCCCCGGATCCTCGGTCGTCTTGATCAGCGCGTGGTAGTCCGCCAGGAAGAAAAACGCATCCACGCCCGCTTCTCGACTGGCCTGGATGGCGGGGCGGATGGCGCCGGCATAGTTGCCCAGATGGGGCGTGCCAGAGGTCGTAATGCCGGTAAGGACGCGGGTATTCATGGCTGCGGACGGAAAAAAGCAAAGGGCAAGTTTACAGCGCGACCGTATCGCGCCGGACCGAATCCAGGTATTCCTTGGATTGCATTTCCAGGATACGCGACACGGTGCGGTGGAATTCGTTGGCCAGGGAGCCTTCGGTATAGAGCTCTTCCGGTTCCACGGCGGCGGACATGATCAGCTTGACGCGATGGTCGTAGAACACATCCACCAGCCACGTGAAGCGGCGCGCCTCGGATGCGTTGCGTGGCGCCATCTTGGGCACGTCCGACAGGATGACCGCCTGGAACCGGCTGGCCAGTTCCAGGTAATCGTTCTGCGAACGCGGTCCGCCGCAAAGCGTCGCGAAGTCGAACCACACCACGCTGCCCGCCAGCGCCTTGGCCTGCAGTTCCCGGTGCTCGATATGCAGCACCGGCTTTTCGGGCGGACGGTCGGCCAGCTTGTCGAAGGCGGCCTGCAAGGCGGCATCCGCCTCCGGTCCCAGCGGCGTGTGATAGGCCTTCACCTGCTCCAGCGAGCGCCGGCGGTAATCGACGCCCGCATCCACGTTCAGCACATCCATGCGGGCCTTGATCAGCGCGATCGCCGGCAGGATGCGTTCACGGTACAGCGCTTCCGGATACAGCTTGTCCGGCTCGTAGTTGGACGTCATCACGAAGGATGTGCCGTTCTCGAACAGCTTGAGCAGCAGCCGGTGCAGGATCATCGCGTCGGCCACGTCGGACACGTGGAACTCGTCGAAGCAGATCAGCCGGTAACGCTTGGCGATGCGGCGCGCGACTTCGTCCAGCGGGTCCTGCATGCCTTTGACGTCCTGCATTTCGCGGTGCACGCTGCGCATGAATTCGTGAAAATGCACGCGCGTCTTGCGCACCACCGGCACCGTTGCGTAGAAGGCGTCCATGAGGAAGCTCTTGCCGCGTCCCACCCCGCCCCACAGATACACGCCGCGCGGCACGTCGGGCCGGTTCAGCAGCTTCTTCAGGGCGTTCGAACGCAGGGCCTTGAAACCCACCCAGTCGTCGTAGTACTGCTGCAGCCGATCGACGGCACGCTCCTGGGCCGCATCGGACTGGTAGCCGCGCTCGGCCAGCGCGTGGTCGTAATACTCACGGACATTCATGGGCTAATCCCGGAAGCCAAAGAAAAAGGCGGATCGTCGCCAATCCGCCCTGCCTGCCTGGAAGGCGGCGTGATCAGAAGTTCAACGTGCGCTTGTCCACGGCCAGCGCCGCTTCCTTCACGGCTTCCGACAAGGTCGGGTGCGCGTGGCAGATGCGGGCGATGTCCTCGGCGGCGCCGCGGAATTCCATGATGGTCACGGCTTCGGAAATCAGCTCCGACGCCATGGGGCCGACGATATGCACGCCCAGGACTTCATCGGTCTTGGCATCGGCGATCACCTTGGCGAAACCGGTGGTGTCGCCCAGCGCGCGGGCGCGGCCATTCGCCAGGAAGGGGAAGCTGCCGGCCTTGTACTCGCGGCCTTCGGCCTTGAGCTGCTGCTCGGTCTTGCCGACCCAGGCGATTTCCGGCGAGGTGTAGATCACCCACGGCACGGTATCGAAGTTCACATGGCCATGCTGGCCGGCGATGCGCTCGGCCACCGCCACGCCTTCTTCCTCGGCCTTGTGCGCCAGCATGGGGCCGCGCACCACGTCGCCGATGGCCCACACATTGGGCAGGTTGGTCTTGCAATCGGCATCGACCGCGACAAAGCCCCGCTCGTCCAGCTTCAGGCCCACCGTATCGGCCTTGAGGCCGTCGGTATAGGGCACGCGGCCGATCGAAACGATCAGCTTGTCCACCGTCAGGGTCTGCTGCTCGCCCTTGGCATCGGTGTAAGGCACCGTCACCGACTTGGCGCTGGCCTTCACTTCGCCGATCTTCACACCCATCTGGATGTTCAGGCCCTGCTTGGTGAATACCTTCAGCGCTTCCTTGGCCACCTGCTGGTCGGCCGCCGCCAGGAACTCGGGCAGGGCCTCCAGGATGGTGACTTCAGCGCCCAGGCGGCGCCACACGCTGCCCATTTCCAGGCCGATCACGCCGGCGCCGATCACGCCCAGCTTCTTGGGCACGGCGCCGATCGCCAGCGCCCCATCGTTGGACAGGACGTTCTTTTCGTCGAAGGGCAGGCCGGGCAGCGCGCGCGCCGCCGAACCCGTGGCGACGATGATGTGCTTGCCCACCAGGTCTTCCTGCGCCGTGCCGGTCACCTTGATGCCCCAGCCGCCTTCCATCTGGCCGGCGAATTCGCCCTTGCCATGGAAGAAGGTGATCTTGTTCTTCTTGAACAGATACAGGATGCCGTCGTTGTTCTGCTTCACCACCGAGTTCTTGCGGCCCAGCATGGTGTCGACCTTGACGCTGGCGCCCTTGACTTCGATGCCGTGCTCGGCAAAGTGGTGGTTCAGCTGCTCGTAGTGCTCGGACGATTGCAGCAGCGCCTTGGACGGAATGCAGCCGACGTTGGTGCAGGTGCCGCCGGGCGCGGGGCCGCCCTGCGCGTTCTGCCAGGCGTCGATGCAGGCGACCGACATGCCCAGTTGCGCGGCGCGGATGGCGGCGATGTAGCCGCCAGGGCCCGCGCCGATGACGATGACGTCGAATTGTTTAGACATGGATTTCTCGCGAGTTGGTGCGGTGCGGACCGGCGTGACGCCGGCCGACCGGCGGGGTGTAGCGCAAGGCGATGGACTTGTAACGCCGGACCCGACAAGGCGCGAAACGCGCGCGCATCTGGCCCAGGCCCTGGCCGCGGTTCCCGGCGCTGCCGCCGGGACCGCGGAGCGGCTTACAGTTCCAGCAGCAGGCGTTGCGGATCTTCCAGCGCTTCCTTCATGGCGACCAGGCCCAGCACGGCTTCGCGGCCGTCGATGATGCGGTGGTCATAGGACATGGCCAGGTAGTTGATCGGGCGGATCACGATCTGGCCGTTTTCGACCACCGGACGTTCCTTGGTGGCGTGGATGCCCAGGATGGCCGACTGCGGCGGGTTGATGATGGGCGTGGACAGCATGGAGCCGAACACACCGCCGTTCGAAATGGAGAACGTGCCGCCGGTCATTTCCTCGATGCCCAGCTTGCCTTCGCCAGCGCGCTTGCCGAAGTCGGCGATGGTCTTCTCGATTTCGGCGATGCTGAGCTGGTCGGCGTTGCGCAGGATGGGCACCACCAGGCCGCGCGGGCTGCCCACGGCGATACCGATGTCGAAGTAGCCGTGATAGATGATGTCCTTGCCGTCCACCGAGGCGTTCAGCACCGGATACTTCTTCAGCGCGGCAACGGCGGCCTTCACGAAGAACGACATGAAGCCCAGCTTGACGCCGTGCTCCTTCTCGAACTTCTCCTTGTACTTGTTGCGCAGGTCGATGACGCCCTGCATGTTGACCTCGTTGAACGTGGTCAGGATGGCGTTTTCCTGCTGCGATTGCAGCAGGCGCTCGGCGACGCGGGCGCGCAGGCGGCTCATCGGCACGCGCTGTTCGGGGCGGCCGTCCAGCGACAGCTGGGTGGGGGCCGGCGCGGGCGCCGCGGCGGCGGCGGGCTTGGCGGCGGGAGCGGAACCCGCTTCCAGGGCGTCACCCTTGGTGATGCGGCCACCACGGCCTGTGCCGGCGACGCCTTCGGGCGAAACGCCCTTGTCGGCCAGGATCTTGGCGGCGGCGGGCGAAGCGACCGCGGTCGACGCGGCGGGCGCGGGCGCGGGGGCCGGCGCGGCGGCAGCGGCCTGGGCGGCCTTGGGCGCTTCGGCGGCGGGCGCGGACGTGGGCGCGGCGGCGGCGGCCTTGGCTTCCGTGTCGATCTTGGCGATGACTTCGTCGGACGTCACGGTGCTGCCGTCGCCCTTGACGATTTCGGCCAGCACGCCCGACGCCGGAGCCGGCACTTCGAGTACGACCTTGTCGGTTTCGATTTCGATCAGGATCTCATCCGCCTGAACGGCCGCGCCAGGTTGCTTTTTCCAGGTCAGCAGCGAGGCTTCCGACACGGATTCGGACAACTGGGGGACTTTGACTTCGATTTGGGCCATTTTTATTCCGTAAAGTGATGTTCGTGTGATCTACGCGCGTGCGTCCGCCGCGGCGGACGCACGCTGGTCGCGCCAGCGCTTACTTGGTCAGCATGAAGCCCTTGTACTTGGACGCCAAGGCTTGTTCCACCAGCGCCTTCTGCTGTTCCTGGTGCTTGGCCAGGTAGCCGACGGCGGGCGAGGCCGACGCGGGACGGCCGGCATAGGCCAGCTTCTGCCCTTCGGCCATGTTTTCGTACAAGTGGTGCTGCACGTAGAACCACGCACCCTGGTTCTGCGGTTCGTCCTGGACCCAGATGACTTCCGTGGCCTTCGGATACTTGCGCAGTTCCGTCTCGAACGCCTTGTGAGCGAAGGGATAGAGCTGTTCGACACGGATGATCGCGACGTTGTCCAGGCCCCGTTCCTTGCGGGCATTGACCAGGTCGTAATAGACCTTGCCGCAGCACACCAGCACGCGCTTGACCGACGCGTCCTTGATGTTTTCGTCCACTTCGCCGATGACGGGTCGGAAACCGCCGCCGGTCAGGTCGGACAGCGGCGAGCCGGCATCCTTGTTACGCAGCAGCGACTTGGGCGTCATGATGATCAGCGGCTTGCGGAAGGGCCGGATCATCTGGCGGCGCAGCAGATGGAAGATCTGCGCGGCGGTGGTGGGCTGCACCACCTGCATGTTGTTGTCGGCGCACAGCTGCAGGAAGCGCTCGATGCGGGCGGACGAGTGTTCCGGTCCCTGGCCTTCGTAGCCGTGCGGCAGCATCATGGTCAGGCCGGACTGGCGGCCCCACTTGGCTTCGCCGGCGCTGATGAACTGGTCGATCACGACCTGGGCGCCGTTGACGAAGTCGCCGAACTGCGCTTCCCAGATGGTCAGGGTGTTCGGTTCGGCGCTGGAAAAGCCGTATTCGAAGCCCAGCACCGCTTCCTCGGACAGCACCGAGTCGATCACCACGAAAGGCGCCTGGCCTTCCGACACGTTCTGCAGCGGGATGTAGGTGCCGTCGTTCCAGCGTTCGCGGTTCTGGTCGTGCAGCACGGCGTGGCGGTGCGTGAACGTGCCGCGGCCCGAATCCTGGCCGGTGATGCGCACAGCGTAGCCGGACGACACCAGGGTCGCGAAGGCCAGGTGTTCGCCCATGCCCCAGTCCAGGTTCAGTTCGCCGCGCGCCATGGCGCGCCGGTCGTTCAGCAGGCGGTTCACCAGCGGGTGCACCGTGAAGCCTTCCGGCACGGTGGTGATGCGTTCGCCGATACGCTTCAGTTCGGCCAGCGGCACGCCGGTGTCGGCCTGGTCGGTCCACTTGGCGCCCAGGTAAGGCGACCAGTCGATCGCGTACTTGCTCTTGTAGTCGGTCAGCACCGGCTCGATGGTGCGGTGGCCGTCTTCCATGAGCTGGCGGTAATCCTTCACCAGCTGGTCGGCCTCGGCGTCGGTCAGCACGCCCTGCGCCACCAGCTTGTCGGCGTAGGCCTTGCGGGTGCCCGGGTGGTGGCTGATCCGCTTGTACATCAGCGGCTGGGTCAGCGACGGAGTGTCCTGTTCGTTGTGGCCCAGCTTGCGGAAGCAGACGATATCGACGACGACGTCATGATGGAACTGGGCGCGGTAGTCCAGCGCCAGGCGCGTCACGAAAACGACCGCTTCGGGATCGTCGCCGTTCACGTGGAAGACCGGCGCTTCGATCATCTTGACCACGTCGGTGCAATACAGCGTCGAACGCGAGTCGCGCGGGTCGGACGTCGTGAAGCCGATCTGGTTGTTGATGACGATGTGCAGCGTGCCGCCCGTGCCGTAGCCGCGGGTCTGCGCCAGGTTCAGCGTTTCCATCACCACGCCCTGGCCGGCGAAGGCGGCGTCGCCGTGCACCAGCACGGGCAGGACCTGCTTGCCTTCGTGGTCGGCGCGGCGTTCCTGGCGGGCACGGACGCTGCCCTCCACCACCGGGTTGACGATTTCCAGGTGCGACGGGTTGAAGGCCAGGGACAGGTGCACCGGGCCGCCGCGCGTCGACAGGTCGCTGGAGAAGCCGTTGTGGTACTTGACGTCGCCATCGGTCAGGCCTTCGGCGTGCTTGCCTTCGAACTCGGCGAACAGGTCACCGGGCATCTTGCCCATGATGTTCACCAGCATGTTCAGACGGCCGCGGTGGGCCATGCCCACGACGATTTCCTGCACGCCGTTCTCGCCGGCGTGGTTCACCACTTCGTCCATCGACGCGATGAAGCTTTCGCCGCCTTCCAGCGAAAAGCGCTTCTGGCCCACGTATTTCGTGTGCAAGAAGCGCTCGAGGCCTTCGGATTCGGTCAGCTGCTGCAGGATATGGCGCTTATGCTCGGTGGACACCGGCGGCGAGCTGAGCGTGGATTCCAGGCGTTCCTCGATCCATCGCTTGACCGCCGGATCCGAGCAATGCATGAACTCGGCGCCGATGGTGCGACAGTAGGTGTCGCGCAGGCTCTTGAGGATATCGCGCAGCGTCATCGTGCTGGCGCTGGTGAAATACGTGTTGGTCGCGGAATAGACCTGGTCCAGGTCGGCTTCCGTCAGGCCGTAGAACGACGGATCCAGCTCGGGTATCGTCGGGCGTTCCTGGCGCTTGAGCGGGTCCAGGTCGGCGTAGCGCGAACCCAGCGTGCGGTAGGCGCCGATCAGCTGCTGTACCGACACCTGCTTGGAAGCGACCGACAGGTCGGGTTCCTGGGCACGATGGACGAAGCCGTTGGTGCGCGCGCGCTGGGCGAACGACGCGACGATGGGAGCGTGGGCCTGGTCGCGGGTGGTTTCCTGTCCGTCCGTGGCGGGCAGGTGCTGCAGCGAATCGAAATAGCTGCGCCAGTTATCGCCGACCGCGGACGGATTGTCGAGATAAGCTTCGTAGAGCTCTTCGACGTAGGGAGCGTTGCTCCCGAACAGGTATGAGGAGGACTTGGATTCGATCTCTGTGGACATATAACGCTTCACCTTACCGGGTGCTTCACCCGTTGCGATGCAGGAAAACCTTCCGCGACACGGCTCAACCGGTTGGCGGATAGCGGGGCAGAAGGCACGTACAAGCCTTGATAGCCGTATCGAAGCAGTATAGCGCTTTGTATGACCGCCCGTGTGGCGCGGTCCAGGCAAAACGAGGCGAGGAAGGCGGGCACGCCATTTTGCGCGTTTTTCGTGGCGCCCCGACGACAATACCGTTCAGGGCCGGGTCAGGGCGGCGCCGCGCGCACGCCGGTTTACGCCGCGCTGCAACAAGCTTCCGGCTACGCTTTCTGATGAA
Source organism: Bordetella genomosp. 8 (assembly GCF_002119685.1). Taxonomy (NCBI): domain Bacteria; kingdom Pseudomonadati; phylum Pseudomonadota; class Betaproteobacteria; order Burkholderiales; family Alcaligenaceae; genus Bordetella; species Bordetella genomosp. 8. The sequence goes on from NZ_CP021108.1 coordinate 4,225,819, forward strand.
ATAACCCGTTTTTCCCATCCCCTTCGAAGGCTGCACCGCAATGGACGAAACCCTTACCAAACTGGCGCTGGACTATCACGCGTATCCGACGCCGGGCAAGATATCCGTCATGCCCACCAAGACGCTGGCGAACCAGGACGACCTGTCGCTGGCCTATTCGCCGGGGGTGGCCGCGGCCTGCATGGCCATACACGCCGATGGCGATGACGCCGCATCCAAGTACACCTCGCGCGGCAACCTGGTGGGCGTGATCACCAACGGCACGGCGGTGCTGGGCCTGGGCAATATCGGCCCGCTGGCCGCCAAGCCGGTCATGGAAGGCAAGGGTTGCCTGTTCAAGAAGTTCGCCGGGATCGACGTCTTCGACATCGAACTGGCGGAAACCGACCCGGACAAGCTGGTGGACATCATCGCCGCGCTGGAGCCCACGCTGGGCGGGGTCAACCTGGAAGACATCAAGGCGCCGGAATGCTTCTACATCGAGAAGAAGCTGCGCGAACGGATGAAAATCCCGGTTTTCCACGACGACCAGCACGGCACGGCCATCATTTCGTCGGCCGCCATCCTGAACGGCCTGAAGGTGGTCGGCAAGCGCATGGGCGAGGTCAAGCTGGTCTGCTCGGGCGCCGGCGCGGCCGCCATCGCCTGCCTGGACATGCTGGTGCAGCTGGGCATCCGCCCGGAAAACATCTTCGTGACCGATTCGCGCGGCGTTATCTGGGAAGGCCGCGAGGCCAATATGGAGCCCAACAAAAAGCGCTATGCGCGCCACACCGATGCCCGCACGCTGGCCGACGTCGTCAAGGGCGCCGACGTGTTCCTGGGCTGCTCCACCGCTGGCGTGCTGACCGCCGACATGGTCGTCACCATGGCCAACCAGCCGCTGATCCTGGCGCTGGCCAACCCGGATCCGGAAATCCGCCCCGAGATCGCCAAGGCGGCGCGGCCGGACTGCATCATCGCCACCGGCCGGTCGGACTATCCGAACCAGGTCAACAACGTCCTGTGCTTCCCGTTCATCTTCCGCGGCGCGATGGATGCCGGCGCCACCCGCATTACCGAAGAAATGAAACTGGCGGCCGTCAAGGCCATCGCCGAACTGGCCGAAGCCGAACAGAACGATGAAGTCGCGCGCGCCTATGCCGGGCAGGAGCTCAGCTTCGGGCCCGATTACATCATTCCCAAGCCCTTCGATCCGCGCCTGATCGTCAAGATCGCCCCCGCCGTGGCGCAGGCCGCGGCCGAGTCCGGCGTCGCGCTGCGCCCGATCCAGGACATGGAAGCCTATCGCCAGAAGCTGATGGGCTTCGTCTATCACTCGGGCCAGTTGATGCGCCCGCTGTTCCACCAGGCCAAGAAGGCGCCCAAGCGCGTCATCTACGCCGACGGCGAAGACGAACGCGTGCTGCGCGCCGTGCAGACCGTGGTCGACGAGCAGTTGGCGCGCCCCATCCTGGTGGGCCGCCCTGCCGTCATCGAAATGCGGGTGCGCAAGTTCGGCCTGCGCCTGGTCGATGGCGACAACATCGAAATCGTCGATCCCGAGGACGACGCGCGCTTCAATGAAACCTGGAACGCGTACTACCAGATGCGCGGCCGCGAGGGTGTCACGCCGGCCATCGCAAAGGCCATGGTACGCAAGCACAACACGCTGATCGGCGCCATGCTGCTGCAACGCGGCGACGCCGATGCGCTGCTGTGCGGGGTCAGCAGCCGCTACGACAACCAGCTGCGGTACGTCGACGAAGTCATCGGGCGCAAGGCCGGCACCCATGCATATGCCGCGCTGAACGTGCTGATGCTGCCGGACCAGACGCTGTTCATCGCCGACACGCACGTCAATGAGGACCCGACCGCGGAAGAAGTGGCCGACATCACCATCCAGGCCGCCGACGAAATGCTGCGCTTCGGCGTGGTGCCGAAGATCGCCCTGCTGTCGCATTCGAACTTCGGCAGCCGCAACACGGCATCGTCCAGCAAGATGGCCAAGGCCCGCCGGCTGGTGGCGGAACGCGCGCCCAACCTGGAAGTCGACGGCGAAATGCACGCCGACGCGGCGCTGTCCGAATCCATCCGCATGACGTCCTACCCGGACAGCTCGCTGAAGGGGCCGGCCAACCTGCTCATCATGCCTAACCTGGATACCGGCAACATCACGTACAACATGCTGAAGATGACGGGTAGCCGAGGGATCGCCATGGGGCCCATCCTCCTGGGGGCGGCGCGTCCGGTCCATATCCTGACCAACAGCGCCACGGTGCGCCGCATCGTCAACATGACGGCGCTGGCGGTGGTCGATGCGCAACAGGAAGCGGCCGAGGCAGCCAGGCGCGGCTGAAGCCGGGCGCGGGCGGCGCCCGCGCCGGCTGTGGCTGTGCCGCCCTGTGCCTGCCGCTGCCGCCCCGCCCCCCCCTTGGGGCACGGGGCGGCAGCCCCCCCGGTCCCGATCCGGATAGGAGCCCACCATGCTGACCGACGCCCTGCTCGCCTGGCTGCACTTCCTGGCGATCTTCACGCTGATCGTTCCCCTGGCGGCGCAGGCGGTGCTGCTGCGGCCTGACATGCCGGCATCGACGGTACGGCGCCTGGCCAATTACGACCGCTTCTATCTGGCCTGCGCCCTGGCCGTCGTCGCCAGCGGCCTGCTGCGCCTGTTCTACGGCGCCAAGGGCGTGGCCTTCTACGTCCCCAATCCCTGGTTCCACGCCAAGATGGGACTGTTCGTCCTGATTGCGGTACTGTCGCTGCGGCCCACCGTGGCTTTCCTGAAATGGCGCCGCCAGGCCCGCATGCTGCCCGGTTTCGTGCCCACCAATGGTGAGATCAGGCGTGTCCGCCGCTGGGTGATGATCCAGGCGCACCTGCTGGGTTTCCTGCCCCTGTTCGCCGTGCTGATGGCACGCGGCATCGGCCGCTGACACGCCGCGGACGTTGAATCTCGCGCCGCCGCGCGCGGAACGACACGCTCCCGCGTCGCTACCGAGGACGCTCTTCCCGCCTAAAGGAGCGCCCCGCCATCATGCAACTTTCCCTGGCCACCCTACTCCCATGCTGCGCCAACCGTCCCCTGGACGAGACCGACAGCATCGCCAACCTGCGCGACATCGAACGCGCCATCAAATCCGTGGCGAAGTCCGCCAGGCTCGGCAAGCAGGGCCGCGAGGCCCTGCTGCAATGGACCAGCTGGGGCATCTACGCCACGGCCATGGCCATGCAGGACCCACACCTGGGCAGCCAGCCGGGCTGGCATATCGTGCTGCCTTACGACCACGGCGCCGCCCGGCACAATCTGCATCGCTTCCTGCTGCGCGCCGGAGAGCGGCAGGACCGCGTGCACGACGCCGTCCAGGACTATTACCAGTACAGCCTGATTCCGGATAACGAAGAAACCTTCCTGGATTTCGCCGAGCCCAGCCGCGGCTTCGAGCGGCTGAAGACCACCTTGCGCAGCGAAAGCGGCCATGAACGGCTGCGCGCGCTACCGGCGAAAGATCTTCCGCGGCATGCCGTGCCCTTCGACAACCTGCCCGCCTGGGCCATCGAAACAGCGCTGTTTTCCGCCAATCTGGTGGGCAAGGATTGCCATGGCATGCGCTTGAGCGGGCTGGACCTGCGCTATCTGCATGCGCCCGGCATCGACCTGGAAGGCGCCGATCTCAGCTACACGAACTTCCATGAGGCCAATCTGTCCGCGGCAAACTGGAAGCACACCCACATACGGGGCGCGGTCATGCCGATAACCCGCTGACGCCGGCCCCGGAAAAAGAAAAAGCCGCGAATAGCGGCTTTTCCTGGCTGCGGACCATGCCCGCCGGCGCCGGCATCGCACCGGCGCCGCGCGCATTACTTCGCGCGCTTGATGTCGCGCGAAGGCGAACCCGTGAACAGCTGGCGCGGACGACCGATCTTGTAATCCGGATCTGTCAGCATTTCGTTCCACTGGGCAATCCAGCCCACCGTGCGGGCCAGGGCGAAGTTCGCCGTGAACAGCGCGGTCGGCACGCCGATGGCGCGCTGCACGATGCCGGAGTAGAAGTCCACGTTCGGGTACAGCTTGCGATCCACGAAGTAGGAGTCTTCCAGCGCGATGCGCTCCAGCTCCATGGCCAGCTTGAACAACGGATCGTTTTCCAGGTTCAGCGCCGCCAGCACTTCCTTGCACGTCTGCTGCATGAGCTTGGCGCGCGGATCGTAGTTCTTGTAGACGCGGTGGCCAAAGCCCATCAGGCGCACGCCCGAGTTCTTGTCCTTCACCTTCTCCATGAACTCGCCGACCTTGGCCACGCCGCCATTGGCTTGCAGTTCTTCCAGCATCTGCAGGCAGGCTTCGTTGGCGCCGCCGTGGGCCGGGCCCCACAGGCAAGCCACGCCGGCCGCGATCGCGGCGAAGGGATTGGTGCCCGACGAACCGCACAGGCGCACGGTGGACGTCGACGCGTTCTGCTCGTGATCGGCGTGCAGGATGAAGATGCGGTCCAGCGCGCGCTCGACCACTTCGTTCACCTTGTAGTCCTCGCACGGCGTGGCGAACATCATGCGCAGGAAATTGCCGGTGTACGACAGATCGTTCTGCGGATAGATGTAGGGCTGGCCTTGCGAGTACTTGTACGCCATCGCGACCAGCGTCGGCATCTTGGCGATCAGGCGGATCGCCGAAATATGGCGATGCTGAGGATTCGTGATGTCCAGCGAGTCATGGTAGAAGGCGGACAGCGCGCCCACCAGGCCCGTCAGCACCGCCATCGGGTGCGCGTCGCGACGGAAACCGCGCAGGAAGAAATGCAACTGCTCGTTCACCATGGTGTGATGCGTCACCTGGGAATCGAAGTCCTTCTTCTGCTCCGGCGTGGGCAGCTCGCCGTTCAGGATCAGGTAGCAGACATCCAGGAAGTCGCAGTTCACCGCCAGTTGCTCGATGGGGTAGCCGCGATACAGCAGCTCGCCCTTGTCGCCGTCGATGTAGGTGATGGCCGACGAGCAAGCCGCCGTCGACATGAAGCCGGGGTCGTAGGTGAACATCCCGGACTGGCCGTAGAGCTTGCGAATGTCGATGACGTCCGGACCTACCGTACCCTGGTAAATCGGGAATTCAATCGGGGCGCTGCCGTCCGAAAACGTTAGGGTGGCCTTTTTGTCTGACTGTTTCATCGTACATTCCTCTCAAAGTTACAGCTCGCGCATCTTGGCGATGATTCCGCGTAGCCTTGGCGTATCCAGTTCACCTTCTGGCTCACTACGCGCCAGCAGCAGATCGAGCAGGTCGTTGTCGCCCAGTTCGAACAGCTGCGTCAGCGCTGCTACATCCGCGTCGGTCAGTTGCGACTCGTACGCGTCCAGGTACTTCGTAATGATGAGATCGTTCTCGAGCAGGCCGCGCCGCGCCCGCCAGCGCAGGCGCGCGCGCTCCAGTTCGGTAAGTCCGACCACGTTACTACCCCTTCCGCCGCGACGCGACGGCATGGACGACGGAAGGCTCGCCGGTGCTCATCGCTAGACCGTCCGGCGAACCATCAGTTCCCGGATCTTGCCGATCGCCTTCGTCGGATTCAGGCCCTTGGGACAGACGTCCACGCAGTTCATGATCGTGTGGCAGCGGAACAGCCGGTACGGGTCTTCCAGATTGTCCAGACGCTCGCCGGTCGCCTCGTCGCGGCTGTCCGCGATGAAGCGATAGGCCTGCAGCAGGCCGGCCGGGCCGACGAACTTGTCCGGGTTCCACCAGAACGACGGGCAGGACGTCGAGCAGCACGCGCACAGGATGCACTCGTACAGGCCATCCAGTTCTTCGCGCGCTTCCGGCGACTGCAGGCGTTCGCGTTCCGGCGGCGGCGTGTCGTTGATCAGGTAAGGCTTGATCGAGTGGTACTGGTTGAAGAAGTGCGTCATGTCCACGATCAGGTCGCGGATCACGGGCAGGCCGGGCAGCGGCTTCAGGACGATCGGTTCCTTGAGTTCACGCAGGTTGGTGATACAGGCAAGGCCGTTCTTTCCATTGATGTTCATCGCGTCCGAACCGCACACGCCTTCACGGCAGGAGCGGCGCAGCGCGAGGCTGTCGTCGACGTCGTTCTTGATGCGGACCAGCGCGTCCAGCAACATCTTGTCCGTCGGCTGGAGTTCGACTTCCAGCTTCTGCATATAGGGCCGCTCATCCTTGTCCGGATCGTAGCGGTAGATCTCGAATTTCACGATACGCTTGGTGCTCATGCCGGCATCCTGCTTAGAAAGTACGCGCCTTGGGCGGGAAGGACTCGACCGTCAGGGGCTTCATTTGTACGGGCTTGTAGTCCAGGCGGCTGCCCTCGGAATACCAGAGGGTGTGCTTCAGCCAGTTTTCGTCGTCGCGGGTGGGATGGTCGTTCAACGCATGCGCGCCGCGGCTTTCGGTACGGTTGGCGGCCGACTTGATGGTGGCGCGCGCCACTTCCGTCATGTTGGCCAGCTCCAGCGCTTCGACGCGCGCGGTGTTGAACACCTTGGACTTGTCCTTGAAGGCGATATGGTCCGCCTGCTTGGCCAGTTCCTCGATCTGCCCCACGCCTTCGTTCAGCAGCTGCAGGGTGCGGAACACGCCGCAGTGGCGCTGCATGGACATGCGGATGGCGTTGCCCACGTCCTGGGTCTTTTCGCCCGAGGTGCGCGTTTCCAGCTTGTTCACGCGGTCCAGCGAGTAATTCAGCGACGACGGCGACACCGTCTGGTGCGAGTGCTGGCGATCCAGGTGCTGGTCGACGATATGGTTGCCGGTGGCACGGCCGAACACGATCAGGTCCAGCAGCGAGTTGGTGCCCAGGCGGTTGGCGCCGTGCACCGACACCGCCGCGCATTCGCCGATCGCGTACAGGCCATTGACGATCTTCGATTCGCCGTTTTCCCACGACACGACCTGGCCATGGTAGTTGGCCGGGATGCCGCCCATCTGGTAGTGGATGGTCGGAACGACGGGGATCGGTTCCTTGATCGGGTCCACGTTGCCGAACTTGATGGCGATTTCGCGGATCGAGGGCAGGCGCTTGTTGATGGTGTCGGCGCCCAGGTGGTCCAGCTTCAGCACCACGTAGCTGCCATCCGGACCGCAGCCGCGGCCTTCCTTGATTTCCTGGTCCATCGAACGCGACACGAAGTCGCGCGGCGCCAGGTCCTTCAGCGTGGGCGCATAGCGCTCCATGAAGCGTTCGCCATCCTTGTTCAGCAGGATGCCGCCTTCGCCGCGCACGCCTTCGGTGATCAGCACGCCCGCGCCGGCCACGCCGGTCGGGTGGAATTGCCAGAATTCCATGTCCTGCAGGGCGATGCCGGCACGCGCCGCCATGCCCAGGCCGTCGCCGGTGTTGATGAAGGCATTGGTGGAAGCGGCCCAGATACGGCCGGCGCCGCCGGTGGCCAGCACCGTCGCCTTGGCTTCCAGGATGTAGATTTCGCCGGTTTCCATCTCCAGCGCGGTCACGCCCACCACGTCGCCGTTTTCATTGCGCAGCAGGTCCAGCGCCATCCATTCGACGAAGAACTGCGTGCGGGCGGCAACGTTGCGCTGGTACAGCGTGTGCAGCAGCGCATGGCCGGTACGGTCGGCCGCGGCACAGGCGCGCTGCACCGGCTTTTCGCCGAAGTTGGCGGTATGGCCGCCGAAGGGACGCTGATAGATGGTGCCGTCCGGGTTGCGGTCGAACGGCATGCCGAAGTGTTCCATCTCGTACACGGCGCTGGGGGCTTCCCGGCACATGAACTCGATGGCGTCCTGGTCGCCCAGCCAGTCCGAACCCTTCACGGTGTCGTACATGTGCCAGTACCAGTTGTCCTCGCTCATGTTGCCCAGCGACGCGCTGACCCCGCCTTGCGCGGCGACGGTATGCGAACGGGTCGGGAACACTTTGGACAGCACCGCCACCGACAGGCCCGCCTGGGCCAGTTGCAGGGAACAGCGCATGCCGGCACCGCCGGCGCCGACGACCACCACATCGAATTGGCGGCGCGGCAAGGAATTCATGACAGCGACCACGGCTTAGAGCCTCCAGATGATTTGCGCGAAGTAAGCGAGCGAGCCCACCAGCCACAGGATGGTCAGGACTTGCAGCAGCAGGCGCACGCCCACCGGCTTCACGTAGTCCATCCAGATATCCCGCACCCCGATCCAGGCATGCCAGATCAGCGATACGAAGGCCAGCGTGGCCAGCACCTGACCCAGCGGCAAGGCGAACACGTGGAAGGAAAACAGCGCCTTCCAGCTCTCGTAGGTGAAGCCCGGCATGACCAGGATGCCGACCAGCAGCACGATGGTGTACAGGGCCAGGATGACAGCGGTGATGCGCTGCGCGATGAAATCCATGGTGCCGTAGTGCGCGCCTACGACCAGGCGCTTGGCGCCATAATTCTTGGTGACAGCCATTATTACCAGGCTCCGAACAGTTTGAGACCGAACACCACGGTCAGCGCCAGGCTGACCCCCAGCACGACGCCCGCGCTCTTCTGCGCCGGGCTCTTGTCGATGATCTTGTGCATGTCCAGCATCAGGTAGCGGATACCCGCACAGAAGTGATGCAGGTAGCCCCAGATCAGCGCCAGCAGGATCAGCTTGACGATGGGGTTGCCCGTGATCGTGGCGATGTTCGCGAAGCTTTCCGGCGAGGCCAGGCTGGCCGCGAGCAGCGGCAGCAGGACCAAGGGAAGACAGAGGAACAGCAGGGCGCCGCTGGCCCGATGAAGGATCGATACCTTGCCAGGCAAGGGCAGCCGGTAGCTGAGGATCTGGGAAACGTTGATGTTGCGAAACTGCGGACGCGGCTTGGCAGCTGAGTCGGACATGACGGCCTCGGGGTTCGGAACTAGAAAATCGTAGCGGCGGGAGTGCCTGGCCCTTGCGGGAAAAACGGACTATTTTCGCCCATGTAACGGGGTGCTATCAAATCGGATGAAAAAAGCCCATCAATTCAAACTATTACGGTAATGATATCGATCAGTCAGGTATAAGCCCCGCCGCACTTCCATCGGCCGGTCGCCGTAGGTGTACGAGGTACGGTCCACCTGCAACAGCGGCGTACCGGGAGCAACGTTCAATGCGGCGGCCGCCTCCGGCGTCGCGGCGACGGCGCGCAGCTTTTCGTCCGCGCGGATCATGCTGACGCCGAATTCCGACTCCAGGAAGCCGTACAGCGGCGCCTTGTTGGCGGTCAATAATTCAAGAGTAAGACGGCGGAACGTGGATCCGGGCAGGTAGATGTCGTCGAGCACGGTGGGCACGCCACCGAAGCTCAGCAGGCGCCGGATCGCCACCACCGTCTCGCCAGCACGCAATTCCAGCGCCCGGGCGACTTCCGCGGTCGCGCGTATGCGGCGGCATTCCTGCACATGGCTTTCCGCGACCTCGCCTTCCGCGCCCTCGTCGCTAGCCAGCCGCAGGAAGCGGAAGCGCACGCGGGCTTCGTGATGGGTGGCGACGAAAGTGCCCTTGCCCTGGCGTCGCAGCAGCACGTGCTCGGCCGCGAGTTCATCCACCGCCTTGCGCACCGTTCCCTGGCTGACCTGGAAACGGGCCGCCAGATCGATTTCGCTGGGGATCAGTTCGCCGGGCTTCCACTCGCCACGGTCCAGGCTCTGCACCAGCAATTCCTTGATCTGCCGGTACAGCGGACTGAAAGCGGCACTCGCGCCTCCGGAACCGGCGGCGCCTCTGTTGCGCGAAGAAATTTCGGGCCGGGGGTCTACCATGAATGCGATAAGACGGGCGTCGCGAGCGATCCGGACGGGCAGCGCGGATGCGAAGCCCGATGCGGAAATTAGGCGCCGAATTGTCGCACAGCGCTCCTGCACTGTCTACTCTTATATAAGACCTGCAGCCGGGTCGTCCGGCTCGGCCTGCCGCCCGCTAGGCGGTTCACTACGACGGGCATGCGACGGGCGGCGAATCGTGAAAATCCCCGCCCCGCGATCAAAAGACCACGTCTATACCGACGACGTTGGTCACCCCCTGATTCAGGCAGTTATGCCCATTCTCGTTGCTGGCCTGCAAACAGGTCGCCGACTTCACCGTCCCGCTTGTATCGACGATCTGGGTAATCCAGGAGCTGCCAATCCCCGATACCAGTTCATGCCTGAAATAAATCAACGCTCCGTTGGTACTGACAGTCCATGCGACGATCTTCGGCGCATTCAGGCAATTACCCACGCCGTTATTGTCCTCAAGCGTCTCCGGCTTCGGAACGCCTGTATTCAACTGGATGGATGCGTCGCCTGGGTTGTACATGCAGGTGACCGAGGATCTGTTCAGGGTGATCGTATTGGCCTGAGTATTGATCCAGGTAAGCACATAGCCGGCGGACTTGTTCTTTGGATTCTTGTCGGCCTTATCGGCGGCGACCGCGTTGATGCTGGACATGAAAACGGCCACCAGCAACAACGTTGCCATCCGCGTCGCCAAACGAATACGTTGCATGATTGTCTCCCATCGTTGAAAACGCCTTGATCAGGCGAAACTCTGCTGAAAAACTCAATGCGAAGGGCAGGTTTCGCCGCCATCTCGCAGCATTTGCCATGGCACGGCGGCCGTACTGGGATCCTGCGCGCCGCCGGTCGGATTCGATGCCGAAGGGTTCGGCCCTTGCCCCCATAGGATGACGGTCTGCTTGTCCTGGTTGACGGTGATGTACCAGATATAGCGCGTACCGCAGGCATAGACTTTTCTGGCCAATCGTCCGCTTTCGTCGTAGCCCGCCAGTAGCACCGCCATGCGGTTGTCGTCGAAGGAAAGCGGCCAATAAGTCAAACCGTCGTATTTCACGACGAAGCAAAACTGGTATTCGTCGAAATCGACGCTGCTCTTGAAACAGCGCGCGCGGGCCAAACTGTTCCCCACGGGCACCGGCGGCGGTGCCTTGTCGACGTGGGCGCGAATGGCTATCGGTATCTCCGGGCCTGGCGATCCGTCCTTGCCGCCACCCGCCGCCTGTGCGGCCATCGGCAAACCCACCAGGGCCCACGCCAGAAAAGCGAGAAACTTCCGTGGATTTCGCATAATGGTTATCCCATTCAAACAGGCGGCGCGTGCGGAGCCATGCAACTTCAATCAGCCTGCCGATCCGCCCGCGATAACGAATAATCTGCGGCGTGATCATTTCTATCATGCGGGTGCCTCGTGAAACTCCACGGTCAAAGCGAAGTTACCGGAGCGACCCCAAGTACGGGTTCTTGAATGCGGGCAACGCCGGCAATCGGAAAAACACGCGGCTTCCGTTTTTGCCGCCGCGATATACAAAAGCGCTTGGGACATTTCCACACACTGAATTACGGACGCCGGGCGTGATTGCGGCGGCCCACCGGTGCCGCGCCGGCCATCCCCCTCGATGCCCAGTCTTATAGAAGACCCGTTTGACGTAAACGTCAACGCGCCTTAGCATCCGGACTGCCACGGGGTCGCCGGCATCGCCCCGCCGTGCGCTGGACCGCCGCGCCCGTGGGCCGGCAGCCGCGTCACACGCATGATGCCGCCAGCCACGCCGACCGATTACACTGTCCGGCGAGATTTTTTCTCGACGACTCATTACGGAGAATGTTCATGTCCAAGCCCGCTTTGCGCGTCGCCGTGACCGGCGCCGCCGGTCAAATCGGCTACGCCCTGCTGTTTCGCATCGCCTCCGGCGAAATGCTCGGTAAAGACCAGCCCGTTATCCTGCAACTGCTTGAAATCCCTGACGAAAAGGCCCAGAAGGCGCTGAAGGGCGTCATGATGGAGCTGGACGATTGCGCCTTCCCGCTGCTGCAGGAAATGACCGCCCACAGCGATCCGCGCACCGCCTTCAAGGATGCCGACATCGCTCTGCTGGTCGGCGCGCGCCCGCGCGGCCCCGGCATGGAGCGCAAGGACCTGCTGACCGTCAACGCCCAGATCTTCACCGCCCAGGGCAAGGCCCTGAACGAAGTCGCCAAGCGCGACGTCAAGGTGCTGGTCGTCGGCAACCCCGCCAACACCAACGCCTACATCGCCATGAAGTCGGCCCCGGACCTGCCGGCCGCGAACTTCACCGCCATGCTGCGCCTGGACCACAACCGCGCGCTGTCGCAACTGGCCGCCAAGTCGGGCAAGGCCGTCGCCGACATCGAAAAGCTGATCGTCTGGGGCAACCACTCGCCCACGATGTATCCGGACATCCGCTTCGCCACGGTCGGCGGCCAGAGCCTGGCCAAGCTGATCAACGACGACGCCTGGAACCGTGACGTCTTCATCCCCACCGTCGGCAAGCGCGGCGCCGCCATCATCGACGCGCGCGGCCTGTCGTCCGCCGCCTCCGCCGCCAATGCCGCCATCGACCACGTGCGCGACTGGGTGCTGGGCAGCAACGGCAAGTGGGTCACCATGGGCATCCCGTCGGATGGCTCCTACGGCATCCCCGAAGGCATCATCTACGGCGTGCCGGTGACCACCGAAAACGGCAAGTACACCCGCATCACCGGTCTGGAAATCGATGCGTTCTCGCGTGAACGCATGGACCTGACGCTGAAGGAATTGCTCGAAGAGCGCGACGGCGTGAAGGATCTGCTGAAGTAAGCAGCAGGCACGCAGCAACCAAAAAAGGGCCCGCCATGCACGGGCCTTTTTCATCCCAGGGCTCACGAGGCCCAGCCATACCATCCCAGGAAAGGAGCAGACATGAGCACGTCCGACCAGGAACAGCAGAAGCCGGGATTCAAACCGAAAAAATCGGTCGCCCTGTCCGGCGTCGTCGCCGGCAACACGGCCTTGTGCACGGTGGGCCGCAGCGGCAACGACCTGCACTATCGCGGCTACGACATTCTGGACATCGCCGACACCAGCGAATTCGAGGAAGTCGCCTACCTGCTGGTCCATGGCAAGCTGCCGAACAAGGCGGAATTGCAGGCGTACAAACGCAAGCTGCGCGCGCTGCGCGGCCTGCCGGCGCAGTTGCAGGTGGCGCTGGAAGCCCTGCCCGCATCCAGCCACCCCATGGACGTCATGCGGACCGCCGTGTCGGTCCTGGGTTGCGTGCTGCCTGAAAAGGACGACCACAACCTGCCGGGCGCGCGCGACATCGCCGACCGGCTGATGGCCAGCCTGGGATCCGCCCTGCTCTATTGGTATCACTACAGCCACAATGGCCGGGTCATCGACGTCGAGACCGACGACGACAGCATAGGCGGGCATTTCCTGCACCTGTTGCATGGCGAAAAGCCCAGCGACGACTGGGTCAAGGCCATGCACAGTTCGCTGATCCTGTACGCGGAACACGAGTTCAATGCCTCGACCTTCACCTGCCGGGTCGTGGCCGGCACGGGCTCGGACATGTATTCCGCCATCACCGCCGGCATCGGCGCGTTGCGCGGTCCCAAGCACGGCGGCGCCAATGAAGTGGCCTTCGAAGTGCAAAGCCGCTACGACACGCCGGACGACGCGGAAGCCGACATCCGCCGCCGGGTGGAAAACAAGGAAGTGATCATCGGCTTCGGACACCCGGTCTATACCGTATCCGACCCGCGCAACAAGGTGATCAAGGCCATCTCGCAGAAGCTGTCCAAGCAGACCGGCAGCATGCAGCTGTACAACATCGCCGAACGCATCGAAAGCGTGATGTGGGACGCCAAGAAGATGTTCGCCAACCTGGATTGGTATTCCGCCGTCAGCTACAACAAGATGGGCGTGCCCACGGCCATGTTCACGCCGCTGTTCGTCATCGCGCGCACCGCCGGCTGGTCGGCGCACATCATCGAACAGCGCGTCGACAACAAGATCATCCGGCCGACCGCGAACTACGTGGGTCCCGAAGACCGCAAGTTCGTCCCGATCGAAAAGCGCAAGTAATCAATCCGCCCGCACGCATACGGAAGCATCCATCATGTCATCGCACATCTCCAACGTCCGGCCGGATCCGGACCAGGTCCTGGTCGACATCGCCGACTACGTCCTCAACTACGAAATCAAGAGCACGCTGGCCTACGAGACCGCGCGCAACTGCCTGATCGACACCCTGGGCTGCGGCCTGGAGGCCCTGGAATACCCGGCCTGCCGCAAGCTGATGGGTCCCATCGTGCCCGGCACGGTCGTACCCAATGGCGCCAAGGTGCCCGGCACCCAGTTCCAGCTGGATCCCGTGCAGGCCGCGTTCAACATCGGCGCCATGATCCGCTGGCTCGATTTCAACGACACCTGGCTGGCCGCCGAATGGGGTCACCCTTCGGACAACCTGGGCGGCATCCTGGCGACGGCCGATTGGCTGTCGCGCAATGCCGTGGCCGCCGGCAAGCCGCCGCTGACCATGCGCCAGGTGTTGACCGGCATGATCAAGGCGCATGAAATCCAGGGCTGCATCGCGCTGGAAAACTCCTTCAACAAGGTCGGCCTGGACCACGTCGTGCTGGTCAAGGTCGCGTCCACCGCCGTGGTAGCGGAAATGCTGGGCCTGAGCCGCGACGAGATCATCAATGCCGTGTCGCTGGCCTGGGTCGATGGCCAGAGCCTGCGCACCTATCGCCATGCGCCCAACGCGGGCAGCCGCAAGAGCTGGGCGGCCGGCGACGCCACCAGCCGCGCCGTGCGCCTGGCGCTGATCGCGCGCACCGGCGAAATGGGCTATCCGTCCGTGCTGACGGCCAAGACCTGGGGCTTCTACGACGTGTCCTTCAAGGGCCAGCCCTTCAAGTTCCAGCGTCCCTACGGCAGCTACGTCATGGAAAACGTGTTGTTCAAGATTTCCTTCCCGGCCGAATTTCATTCGCAGACCGCGGTGGAATGCGCCATGCAGCTGCACCAGCAGATGGCCGCGCAGGGCAAGCGGGCGGAAGACATCAAGAAAATCACCATCCGTACGCACGAAGCCTGCATCCGCATCATCGACAAGAAGGGTCCGCTGAACAACCCGGCCGACCGCGACCACTGCATCCAGTACATGGTGGCCGTGCCGTTGATCTTCGGCCATCTGACGGCCGCCGACTACGAAGACGATTTCGCCCGCGATCCGCGCATCGACGCGCTGCGCGACAGGATCGAATGCGTGGAAGACAGCGCCTTCACGCGCGACTATCACGACCCCGACAAGCGGTCGATCGCCAATGCCCTGACCGTCGAGTTCAAGGACGGCAGCCGCCTGGACGAAGTCGTCTGCGAATATCCGATCGGCCACAAGCGCCGCCGCCAGGAAGGCATCCCGTTGCTGGAAGCGAAGTTCCGCACCAACCTGGCGCGCCAGTTCCCGGCCCGGCAGCAGAACCGTATCCTGGAGGTCTCGCTGGACCAGCAGAAGCTCGAAGCCATGCCGGTGCACGAATACGTGGATATGTACGTCATCTGACCATGAGCCAGTCCGTCTACGTCATCGCGCTGACAACCGCCTTCAATATCTTCGCGGCGTGCTTCTTCGTGGCGGTGGTTTCATTGATCGCGATCTGGTTCTTCAAGCTGGATCGCATCAACGACACCTTGCGCCATCCCCTGCTGCAGCATCGGCCCTTCCGGCAGTTCCCGCGCGCCATCCAGGCGGGGATCTTCCTGGACTATTTCCTGCGGCTGTTGTTTCCGCATGCCCGCAAGGGCTTGTTCGGGCAGGCCAACCGCAACCTCGCGCATGTCGATCCGGCGCGCGTCCCCATGGACGTCAAATGGCCCATCATGGGCCTGTGGGCCGGTTGCTGGATCGGCCTGCTGGCGATGATCACCGTGTGGACGCTGCTGTTGCTGCGTCATTGATCGACTTGCATCACCACACTCAATCCCTCCTAGCGAACAGGACATCTCGATGATCAAGATCTGGGGCCGCGCGAACTCCGTGAACGTGCAGAAGGTGCTGTGGTGCTGCGACGAGATATCGCTGCCCTACGACCGTGTCGACGCGGGCTTGCACTTCGGCCGCAACGACCAGCCGGACTACCTGGCCATGAACCCGAACGGCAAGGTGCCGACGCTGGAAGATGGCGATTTCACCCTGTGGGAATCGAACTCCATACTCCGCTACCTGGCCATGCAGTACGCGCCGCAAAGCGACATCTATCCGCGCGAGCCCAGGGTCCGCGCTTCGGTCGACCGGTGGATGGATTGGGTGCTGTCAACGCTGCAGCCGGTGGAGCGCAACGTATTCTGGGGCATGGTGCGCACGCCGCCGGAAAAGCGCGACATGGCCGCAATCCAGAAATCCGCCGACGACGCCGGCAAGCTGTGGCTGATGGTGGACGAACACCTGCGCGGACGCCGCTACCTGGAAGGCGACGGCTTCACACTGGCCGATATCGTCCTGGGCGCGTATTGCCGCCGCTTTATCGAGCTGGACGGCATCCGCCGGCCCGCCACCCCCAATGTGCAGGCCTGGTACGACGGCCTGAAGACCCGCCCGGCATTCCAGCGCTACGTCGCGCCGGCGCTCACCTGATTTCCCATCCCGCCCGTCTGTCGCAAGGCCCGTCGACGACGGGCCTTTTCCCGGCCACCGCATGGCCAGCCCCGCACACCTATCGCAGGACATCGCAATGACCATAGCGCTGCACACCTGGAATACCCCGAACGGCCGCAAGATCAGCGTCGCGCTGGAAGAAATGGGCCTGCCCTATTCCGTCCATGCGGTCGACATCCGCAACGGCGACCAGCACAAGCCGGACTTCCTGCGCATCAGCCCCAATAATCGCATTCCGGCCATCGTCGATCCGCAAGGGCCGGAGGGCAAGCCGATCAGCGTGTTCGAATCGGGCGCCATCCTGCTGTACCTGGGCGAGAAGACCGGCAAGTTCCTGCCGACAAGACTTGCCGACCGCGTGCCGGTACTGGAATGGTTGATGTGGCAGATGGGCGGCTTCGGCCCGATGCCGGGCCAGGCGCATCACTTCCTCGGCCTGCAGAACGAAGACGACAAACGCTACGGCGCAAAGCGGTATGTGGACGAGACGCGCCGCTTGTACGGCGTGCTGGATCGTCGGCTGGCGCAGGTGGAGTTCGTCGCGGGCGAGATTTCCGTGGCCGATTTCGCCATCGTCGGCTGGGCCTGGCGGCATGAGCGGCACCAGGTCGACCTGGCGGATTTCGCGCACGTCAAGCGCTGGTACGAGACCATGATGGCGCGTCCGGCGACGCGCCGCGGTTTCGAGGTCAAACTGGACAATCTGTAAGAAGTGTGCAGGTATGTTGTTGCGTCCTTTGTGACCCCGGAACCTTATCTCCTTGAGATTGTTCATCATTTTGATTTTGTCCGGGACATGTCCAAATGGTTGTCCACAGTAAATGTGGACAGCTGAGGTGAGTTTCCAAGTTACACCTCAGCTTGTGGATAAGCCGGCTCGCCCCGGCCTCCTGCTCCGCTGAGGCGGCGGTTTCTCTTCGGCCTGTTCGAATACGGCAACGATGGCGTCGGCAAGGGCGCGTACCCTCGCGCTGCGATGCAGGTCGCCGTGCATCACCAACCACACGTCATAGAACTCTCCGCAATCCGGCCAGATGCGCTCCAGGCCCGGCGTGGCGTCGCCCAGATAAGTGGGCAATTCGGCGATGCCTATGCCCTGCGCCACCGCCTCCAGCAACATCAGTCCGGAATTGACCTCCAGCGCCACCTGCGCATTGCCGAAAGC
Source organism: Bordetella genomosp. 8 (assembly GCF_002119685.1). Classification (NCBI taxonomy): domain Bacteria; kingdom Pseudomonadati; phylum Pseudomonadota; class Betaproteobacteria; order Burkholderiales; family Alcaligenaceae; genus Bordetella; species Bordetella genomosp. 8. Next base: position 4,243,369 of record NZ_CP021108.1, read on the forward strand.
CTCACCGCAAATGGTCTCGCTGCGCGCGCCGAACACCGCGCGCTGGTAAGCGATCACCGTGTGCCCTTCGAACGCCGTGCCGCGACGCGGCTCGCCGTGGGCCTTCAGATAGCGTTTGCTGGCGTAGACGCCCAATTCCGGCTTGCTCAGTCGCCGCGAAATCAGATCGGGATTGTCGGGCCGCACGTTCCGCACCGCGATGTCGGCCTCGCGCCGCGTCAGATTGCTAAGCAGCGTGGACGTTGTCAGCACCACACGCAATTGCGGATGCGTTGCCCGTACCTGCTGGATGGCGCGTATCAGAAAGCCGCGCCCCATCGTATCGGAAGTGGTCACACGCACGGTGCCGGACACGGATTCATCCGTACCCTGCGTCAGGCGTTCCAACCGGTCCGCGGCATGTTCCATGGCTTCCGCCGCCGGCATCGCCAGTTCACCCGCCCGCGTGGGCACATAGCCGCGCGGCGTATGCAGGAACAGCCGCGCCTGCAGGGATTGCTCCAATGCCCGCAGACGCCTGCCCACGGTGGCCTGGTCCACGCGCAGCGCAGCGGCCGCCGCCCGCAGGGTGCCGCCCCGATACACCGCCAGGAAGATACGCGCGTCGTCCCAATCCACGATGATGCAATTTTGCATTCCTTGGGCGCAATTCTACGTATTTTTGCATTGTCGTTTCCAGGGATATGATGCGCGCCTAAGGAGAATTCGCGTCGCCGCACCGTTCGGAGTAACTGGGCAACGACGTCGATCGTGTTCCAATCGCCATGTCGCAACTCATGCCATCGCCGGCCCTGTCCGTGTCGCCTCAACCCCGTGTCCGCTATCTGCCATTGGTCACCCTGGCCATGGGCTTTGTCATGGCGACGCTGGACGTGACCGTCGTCAATGTCGGGCTTTCCAACATCGCCGAACAACTACAGGTCCCGCTGTCCGGATTGGTGTGGGTGGTCGACGGCTATACGCTGACTTTCGCCGCGATGCTGCTGGTGGGCGGGGGCCTGGCCGACCGCTTCGGCGCGAAGAACGTGTACCAGACCGGCCTGACCATTTTCGTGTTGGCGTCGCTGCTATGCGGGGCGGCGCCCAACGGCACGACGCTGGTGCTCGCGCGGTTCCTGCAGGGAATAGGCGCCGCGCTTTTCATGCCCAGCTCATTGAGCCTGCTGACCCGTGCCTATCCCGATGACAAGGTCCGCGGCCGGATGCTGGCGCTCTGGTCCGCCATTGTGTCGATCGCGGGCGTATCGGGGCCGTTGATCGGCGGCATCCTGATAGACCGCCTGGGATGGCGCAGCATCTTCCTGGTGAATCTGCCCATCGGCCTGGTCGGGCTGGCAATGGCGCACAAGGTCATCCCGCATTCCGCGCGGCATTTCCGCGCACTGAACGCCGCAAGTCACCTGTTGGGCGTGACTGCGCTGGCCGGGTTGAGTTTCACGCTGATCGAAGGCCCTGTACTCGGCTGGACATCGGCGCCCATCGTGAGCGCGGCCTGCGCCATGCTGCTGGCCGGCTGGGCCTTCGTGGCACGGGAGCGCGGCAGCGCCAACCCGCTGTTGCCGCGGGATCTGTTCGCCACGGCGCGCTTCCCAGCCGCCAATATGCTGGGCTTCATCATCAATTTCGGCGGCTACGGCCAGCTGTTCGTACTGAGCCTGTTCCTGCAGGAGGCACGCGGCGCCAGCCCGCTGGCCGCCGGCAGCCAACTGCTGCCCACCATGTTGCTGTTCACGCTGGGAAATCTGTCGGCTCCGCGCGTGGTCGCGCGCCTGGGGCCACGCGCCGCCCTGCTCGGCAGCCTGGGCCTGTGCGTGGTCGGCAGCGTGCTCACGGCATGGATACTGCGGCCCGAGACGGATTATTGGCTTTTCGCGATCATCGTTGCCCTGATCAACCTGGGCGTGGGGGTAGCGGTTCCCGCGATGACGGCGGTGGTCATGCAGATCGCCGGCCAGTCGCATGCGAATATCGCGGCCGCCTGTTTGAATGCCAATCGCCAGATCGGCGTGCTGGTCGGCGTGGCGATTATGGGCACCATCCTGCACGCCTATGGCGAGTGGCACATTTCGCTTCCCCTGGCTTTCGGCACCATGGGAACGCTCTATGCGATCGGGACCGTATTGGTGTGGCGCTACCTGAAAACGTAAGCGAGCGCTAAATGCCCCGGGGCGTCCATCCTGGGACGTCCTCATGCACGACCAGTTTGCTTCTTTTCCCTGACAGATTGAGACGATCGCTACACGCGTCTTCCGCTACCCTGGCTCTCCTGAAGCATTCCTTTCATTAAGCTGACCACCTTCCGACACCCCATAGGGTATCGGAGCCGGCCCGCCCTTCGCGCGGCGGCCGTGTCGTCGAAACATGAAAGCGCATGGCAAGGAGTTAGACCAGGAATGAATATGCGCCCCTATCGCCCCGTCGTTCTTTCCATACTGAAAGAACGCGATGCCAGCAGCGTGCTGGACGCGCCCTGCGGGCACGGCTGGCTGGGTCGCGCCCTGCAACGGCAGGGCGGCCAGAAGCGCCCGCAGATCGACGGCGTCTGCCTGTATGAGGAACCCGTGCCGAACAGCGGCTATCGCAGCTTCACGGAACACGATCTGAATGATCCGCTCGCCCTGCCCGCGGACCACTACGACGCGGTCGTGTGCGGGGAAGCCCTGCACCTGTTGACCAACCCCGGCGTGGCTTTGGAAAGTTTCCGTACATGCCTGCGCAAGGATGGCACGCTGATCGTCACGACGCCAAATACGTGGCACATGAGCTCGCGCCTGCAGTATCTGTTTCGCGGCTTCCATTCCGGCTTCCGCGCCGCGGTTGGCAAAAAGCCCGGGCAGTACATCACGTATATCCCGTGGTCCTTCAACCAGCTGCACGTGTTCCTGTCGCATTATGGATTCGTCGACATCACGCTGCATGAAGTCGACGAGCCCAAGCCCAGGCACTGGGCGGAACGCCTCGTCGCCATACCCGCCCTGCTCTACGGCCGCGGCAAGCAACGGCGCGCGGATAACGAGGAAGAAAGCCGATATTGGCGGCAACTGGCGTCACGCCAGTCGCTATACGGACGCTGGCTGGTGGTGTCGGCCCGATTGCCTTGAACCGCGGTTCGCTTGCGGGGTTTGCGTGTCCGAGGTTTGCGCGCGGCTAAACTGCGTGCTCACCATCGATGGAGCAATACGTGGCCGACCCTGTAAAGTCCTGCCCCTGCGGCACCGGCAAGCCTTACGCGGCCTGCTGCGGGCAGTGGCATCACGGCTCCCGGCATCTGCAAGCTCCCACCGCGGAAGCCTTGATGCGTTCCAGGTATAGCGCCTACGTATTGGACCTGGTCGACTATGTGCGCGACACCTGGCATCCGGACACTCGGCCGCCACGTATCGAGCCCAACCCTGCCGGTTTGAAATGGCTGGGGTTGGAGGTCAAACGCCACGTCGTCCAGGATGAGCGCCATGCGCTGGTCGAGTTCGTCGCGCGCAGCCGTTTGCAGGGCAAGGGCCAGCGCATGCACGAAGTCAGCCGCTTCGTTCGCGAAAACGGTGTCTGGCTATACGTGGACGTGGACGGCGACGTCGATGGCGGCGCAGGCAAGGCCTGAGATCCTCAGCACTGTTCAGGCGCATAAAAAGCAAAACCCCGCTGCGTTGAGCAGCGGGGTTTTGGGGATAAGAGCCTGACGATGACCTACTTTCACAGACGTCCGTCCACTATCATCGGCGCGAAGGCGTTTCACTGTCCTGTTCGGGATGGGAAGGAGTGGGACCACCTTGCTATGGTCGTCAGGCGTAAAGGGTTGCGCGGCGCGCGTCCTCTTGGAAGCGCGACACGCCAATCTGGTAGAAGCACGCCGGGTCGGCAGCGCGGGGGCTGTCGGCCTGGTTGAGGGTATTGGGGGTATTGCTGAATTCGGGTTGAGACTGCATTGCAGCGAGCGTTGACTCGCTCGCGTGGGCACTACGCAAGCATCATGGCTTTTGGCAAGCCGCTTGCTTTGGATGGTGCTTTCTAACCATCAGGGTTATAGGATCAAGCCGCACGGGCAATTAGTATCGGTTAGCTTAACGCATTACTGCGCTTCCACACCCGACCTATCAACGTCCTGGTCTTGAACGACCCTTCAGGGGGCTCGAGGCCCCGGGATACCTAATCTTCAGACGAGTTTCCCGCTTAGATGCCTTCAGCGGTTATCTCTTCCGTACATAGCTACCCGGCAATGCCATTGGCATGACAACCGGTACACCAGAGGTACGTCCACTCCGGTCCTCTCGTACTAGGAGCAGGCTCCGTCAAGTATCCAACGCCCACGGCAGATAGGGACCAAACTGTCTCACGACGTTTTAAACCCAGCTCACGTACCTCTTTAAATGGCGAACAGCCATACCCTTGGGACCGGCTACAGCCCCAGGATGAGATGAGCCGACATCGAGGTGCCAAACACCGCCGTCGATATGAACTCTTGGGCGGTATCAGCCTGTTATCCCCAGAGTACCTTTTATCCGTTGAGCGATGGCCCTTCCATTCAGAACCACCGGATCACTATGTCCTGCTTTCGCACCTGTTCGACTTGTCAGTCTCACAGTCAAGCACGCTTATGCCATTGCACTATCAGCACGATTTCCGACCGTACCTAGCGTACCTTCGAACTCCTCCGTTACGCTTTGGGAGGAGACCGCCCCAGTCAAACTGCCCACCATGCACTGTCCCCAACCCGGATAACGGGCCAAGGTTAGAACCGCAAACAGACCAGGGTGGTATTTCAAGGTCGGCTCCACCGAATCTGGCGACTCGGTTTCCGCGCCTCCCACCTATCCTACACAGGCCGGTTCACAGTCCAATGCAAAGCTACAGTAAAGGTTCATGGGGTCTTTCCGTCTAGCCGCGGGTAGATTGCATCATCACAAACACTTCAACTTCGCTGAGTCTCGGGAGGAGACAGTGTGGCCATCGTTACGCCATTCGTGCAGGTCGGAACTTACCCGACAAGGAATTTCGCTACCTTAGGACCGTTATAGTTACGGCCGCCGTTTACCGGGGCTTCGATCAAGAGCTTGCACCCCATCACTTAACCTTCCGGCACCGGGCAGGCGTCACACCCTATACGTCGACTTTCGTCTTTGCAGAGTGCTGTGTTTTTAATAAACAGTCGCAGCCACCGATTCTCTGCGACCCCATCATGCTCAGCGCGCAGGCGCCTCACACTACCGGGGCATACCTTCTCCCGAAGTTACGGTATCAATTTGCCGAGTTCCTTCTCCCGAGTTCTCTCAAGCGCCTTGGAATATTCATCCCGTCCACCTGTGTCGGTTTGCGGTACGGTCTCGTACAGCTGAAGCTTAGAGGCTTTTCTTGGAACCACTTCCAATCACTTCGCGAGACATGCTCGCTCGTGCCACACCCTTGAGTCACGCGCCCGGATTTGCCTAAGCGCCCTCTCTAATGCAGCAACAGGGACATCCAACACCCTGATGATCTTCCGCAATCCGTCCCCCCATCGCACTGTACGATGGTGCTGGAATATTAACCAGCTTCCCATCAGCTACGCATCTCTGCCTCGCCTTAGGGGCCGACTCACCCTGCGCCGATGAACGTTGCGCAGGAAACCTTGGACTTACGGCGAGGGGGCTTTTCACCCCCTTTATCGCTACTCATGTCAGCATTCGCACTTCTGATACCTCCAGCAACCCTTACGAGTCACCTTCACAGGCTTACAGAACGCTCTCCTACCGCGTACACCCTAAGGTGCACACCCGCAGCTTCGGTTTATCGCTTAGCCCCGTTACATCTTCCGCGCAGGACGACTCGATCAGTGAGCTATTACGCTTTCTTTAAAGGATGGCTGCTTCTAAGCCAACCTCCTGACTGTCTAAGCCTTCCCACTTCGTTTCCCACTTAGCGATAATTCGGGACCTTAGCTGGCGGTCTGGGTTGTTTCCCTCTTGAGTCCGGACGTTAGCACCCGGTGCTCTGTCTCCCAAGCTGGACTTGCGGGTATTCGGAGTTTGCCATGGTTTGGTAAGTCGCCATGACCCCCTAGCCATAACAGTGCTCTACCCCCCGCAGTCATACTTGAGGCACTACCTAAATAGTTTTCGGAGAGAACCAGCTATTTCCAGATTTGTTTAGCCTTTCACCCCTATCCACAGCTCATCCCCTAGTTTTTCAACACTAGTGGGTTCGGTCCTCCAGCACGTGTTACCGTGCCTTCAACCTGGCCATGGATAGATCATCTGGTTTCGGGTCTACACCCAGCGACTGAATCGCCCTATTCGGACTCGCTTTCGCTACGCCTTCCCTATCCGGTTAAGCTTGCCACTGAATGTAAGTCGCTGACCCATTATACAAAAGGTACGCCGTCACCCCACAAGGAGGCTCCGACTGTTTGTATGCATACGGTTTCAGGATCTATTTCACTCCCCTTCCGGGGTTCTTTTCGCCTTTCCCTCACGGTACTGGTTCACTATCGGTCGATCACGAGTATTTAGCCTTGGAGGATGGTCCCCCCATCTTCAAACAGGATTTCACGTGTCCCGCCCTACTTCTCTTACGCCTAGTTCCACGCATTGCATTTCGCCTACAGGGCTATCACCTGCTACGGCCGGGCTTTCCATCCCGTTCGACTATACAACGCGCTAAATCGTAAAGGCTCTTCCGATTTCGCTCGCCACTACTTTCGGAATCTCGGTTGATTTCTGTTCCTCGAGTTACTGAGATGTTTCAGTTCACCCGGTTCGCCTCCTGGAGCCTATGTATTCAGCCCAGGATACCGTCTTGCGACGGTGGGTTTCCCCATTCGGATATCTGCGGATCAATGCTTGTTTGCCAGCTCCCCGCAGCTTTTCGCAGGCTACAACGTCCTTCATCGCCTGTGATCGCCAAGGCATCCACCATATGCACTTAGTCGCTTGATCCTATAACGCTAATGGCTATAGAACACTTCCCAAGCAACCGTCTTGCTCTGACATGATACTTTGCGTTTGTGCCGTTCAAATTCACTTGAGTTTGAACTACTAATGCAATCACAACCCGTATTCAACGACGCGCTCATTTCCCATCGATATCGCTATCAAAGGGGATGAACACACCGCCAATACTTCTCGTTGTGCTTCTTCCAGATTGTTAAAGAACGAGTAAAACTGTCGAGTTAAAAACCCAACGATCAAGATTCGATCTGCTCTTTCCTGAACAGATCAAACACTGATCGTTGAACTCTTTTTTCTCGCGGACCCTTCGACGCTGCACCCGCCTGATTAAAAGGCAATTGGTGGAGGTGAACGGGATCGAACCGATGACATCCTGCTTGCAAAGCAGGCGCTCTCCCAGCTGAGCTACACCCCCAGATAAAACCTTGGTGGGTCTGGTTGGATTCGAACCAACGACCCCCGCCTTATCAAGACGGTGCTCTAACCGACTGAGCTACAGACCCAATTCGCATCGGATCCGCTTTCGATCCAGTCTTACATCAACAACCGATAAGTGTGGCCGCTTAACAAACGCAAACGCTTGCTCTGAAAGGAGGTGATCCAGCCGCACCTTCCGATACGGCTACCTTGTTACGACTTCACCCCAGTCATGAATCCTACCGTGGTAATCGCCCTCCTTGCGGTTAGGCTAACTACTTCTGGTAAAACCCACTCCCATGGTGTGACGGGCGGTGTGTACAAGACCCGGGAACGTATTCACCGCGACATGCTGATCCGCGATTACTAGCGATTCCGACTTCACGCAGTCGAGTTGCAGACTGCGATCCGGACTACGATCGGGTTTCTGGGATTGGCTCCCCCTCGCGGGTTGGCGACCCTCTGTCCCGACCATTGTATGACGTGTGAAGCCCTACCCATAAGGGCCATGAGGACTTGACGTCATCCCCACCTTCCTCCGGTTTGTCACCGGCAGTCTCATTAGAGTGCCCTTTCGTAGCAACTAATGACAAGGGTTGCGCTCGTTGCGGGACTTAACCCAACATCTCACGACACGAGCTGACGACAGCCATGCAGCACCTGTGTTCCGGTTCTCTTGCGAGCACTCCCAAATCTCTTCGGGATTCCAGACATGTCAAGGGTAGGTAAGGTTTTTCGCGTTGCATCGAATTAATCCACATCATCCACCGCTTGTGCGGGTCCCCGTCAATTCCTTTGAGTTTTAATCTTGCGACCGTACTCCCCAGGCGGTCAACTTCACGCGTTAGCTGCGCTACCAAGGCCCGAAGGCCCCAACAGCTAGTTGACATCGTTTAGGGCGTGGACTACCAGGGTATCTAATCCTGTTTGCTCCCCACGCTTTCGTGCATGAGCGTCAGTGTTATCCCAGGGGGCTGCCTTCGCCATCGGTGTTCCTCCACATATCTACGCATTTCACTGCTACACGTGGAATTCCACCCCCCTCTGACACACTCTAGCCCGGTAGTTAAAAATGCAGTTCCAAGGTTAAGCCCTGGGATTTCACATCTTTCTTTCCGAACCGCCTGCGCACGCTTTACGCCCAGTAATTCCGATTAACGCTTGCACCCTACGTATTACCGCGGCTGCTGGCACGTAGTTAGCCGGTGCTTATTCTGCAGGTACCGTCAGTTACGCCAGGTATTAGCCGGCGCCGTTTCTTTCCTGCCAAAAGTGCTTTACAACCCGAAGGCCTTCATCGCACACGCGGGATGGCTGGATCAGGGTTGCCCCCATTGTCCAAAATTCCCCACTGCTGCCTCCCGTAGGAGTCTGGGCCGTGTCTCAGTCCCAGTGTGGCTGGTCGTCCTCTCAAACCAGCTACGGATCGTCGCCTTGGTGAGCCGTTACCCCACCAACTAGCTAATCCGATATCGGCCGCTCCAATAGTGCGAGGTCTTACGATCCCCCGCTTTCCCCCTCAGGGCGTATGCGGTATTAGCTACGCTTTCGCGTAGTTATCCCCCGCTACTGGGCACGTTCCGATACATTACTCACCCGTTCGCCACTCGCCACCAGACCGAAGTCCGTGCTGCCGTTCGACTTGCATGTGTAAGGCATCCCGCCAGCGTTCAATCTGAGCCAGGATCAAACTCTTCAGTTCAATCTCTGTTTCGTACAACCCAAGGTCCATCGACCCGGACTGTCTTTCGCTTAGCGCTCTCAAAGGAAGTGATAGAACCCAGACGATCTTGCGACCATCTGATTCCTGACACTTACTTCTGTGAGCACTTGATTTCTTCGGCCCTGGCCCGCCCTACGCTCGAACTGTTACGTCCGCACGCCAGACCGGCTCAGGTGCGCCTACATCCATCAAGCGCCCACACTTATCGGTTGTTTAGTTTTTAAAGAGCAGTTCCGCTTTTTCGCTGGCACCGCCGCTTCGCTATTTGCTTTGCGTCGTTGCTGTGTCAGCAGCAGAGAAACGAGATTATGAAGCGTTTTTTTGGGGCTGTCAAATCAGCGTCGCTTTATTTTGCTTTGCCGCTTTGACTGCGGCGCCAGCACTACGCTTGCCCCGCCCCTCCCGATCCAACGGCCATGCCGCCAAACCAGGGGTACCGACTTCTTCTCGCCCTTCGCTTCAGCAGCGAAGGGGCGCGACTATAGCACAGGAATTCGCGATGCGTGTGGCCATGCGGATGAAAGCCGCACCGTTTCAGATCGATGTAGGCGGCCTGCCCCCACAATGTCGATCCGATATACCCGCTGCCATTGTGTTTTGACACCGGGATGACAGTCCCGCATGCCGGGAGCTCCATCCACGGCGCCAGACGTGCAGCCCTGGAGACCCGCATGAGCACCCCCCGTTTGCCCCGTGTTCCTTTGCTGGAACCCGCGCAGATGAGCCCCGAACAGAAGCGCATCCACGACGTGATCACTTCCGGGCCTCGCGGGCAGGTACGCGGCCCGCTCGCGGTGTGGCTACATCGGCCCGCCATGGCGGAACATGCGCAGGCGCTGGGCCAGTATTGCCGCTACGAGACCAGCCTGCCAACGCGGCTGTCGGAATGGGCGATCCTGATCATGGCGCGCCATTGGCGTTCCGAATATGAATGGTGGGCGCACAAGCCGCGCGCCATCAAGGCTGGCCTGGACGAAAGAATGGTGAACGCCCTGCGCGACGGCACGGCCATTCCCTATGCGCATGCGGATGAAGCGCTGGTCCACGAATTCCTGACGGTGCTGCACCAGACGCGCCGGACACCGCAGGAACTCTACGACCGGACAGTCCATGTGCTGGGTGAAGCCGGCGTGATCGACCTGGTGAGCATTGCGGGGTACTACACCCTGATCGCCATGACCCTGGGCGCCTTCGATATCCGGCCGCCGGAAGGCGAAAGCGTGGAACTGGGCGTATAGCTCGACGCCGCAAGCCGGCGGACGGGTGGCGAATCTCGGTTGAAGCGCGCCGATAATCGGCGGACTGAAGTAAACCGAAGTAAGTCCACTACGAGTAATTAACTACCAGTAATTAAATACCCGTAATTAACTACCAGTAATAAAGGCTCATGGCATAGGCGCGATGCTGCTCGAATTCGCGCAAGGCCTGGGCTTCGGCGAGTTCGTCCGGGGAAGCCCCCATATCAAGAAGCTCCGCTTCGGTCAGCTGATGCAGCTTGAGCGAGGTATCCGGGGTCGACCAGCTCTCCCAGAGCGCGACGAACGGGGCGGCGAAGAATGCGCGGAAACCGCGCCATACACCGGCGCGCTCGACGGGCGCGGACGAAATGGCGGCCACAGCGGTAGCGTTGTCGGACATGGGTTGCTCCTCATGAGAACAAGATAGGGGTTTGCACGAGCCGTTGCGTACGGCAACAGGCGCCTGGGAGTCACCGCCGCCGATGGGGCGGTTCCTCGAGGTCGCCGTATTCCAGGACGATGAGGACAGCCCGCCTTCTTTTTCAGATTTCTCCGACATGGTGTTGGGGCGAAATGACATGTGAGCGCTCCCTGATGAGGGTGGTTAGAATATTCAACCAATCAACCCACAGGAAGCCATCATTTCTGGCAAGCCTGGATAGTTATTCTTACCAGCCATGCGAGCGGTGAAACCTCGCCCCTGAGTCCCCACCATGAGCCGCCTTCCCCTCAACACCCTGCCCGTCTTTCGCGCGGTGGCGGAAAGCCAGAACCTGCGCGCCGCCGCGGAGGCCCTGCACTTGACGCACAGCGCCGTCAGCCAACAGATCCGCCTGCTGGAATCACGCTTGGGACATGCGCTATTCGATCGACGTGGCAGACGTGTGGTGCTGAACGCCGCCGGCGCGGCCCTGCTGCGCAGCGTGCAAGGCGCCCTGGCCGTGCTGGACGAAGGCGTGCAGGCGGCCGCGGCGGCGGCCGGCACGACGGAGCAGCGCCTGCGCATCAGCGTGTTGCCTTCGTTCGCGCAGCGCTGGCTGCTGCCGCGCATGGGACGCTGGCATCAGCGGCATCCCGGCTTGGCGCTGGAAATCGAGACCTCGCAGCGTGTCGTCGACCTGCAGCGCGACGGCTTCCATGCCGCGCTACGGCAGGGCCTGGGTAACTGGCCGGGCGTCGTCGCCGACCGCCTGTTCGATGGGTCGATGGCGATGATCGCGGTCGCCAGCCCGGCCATCGCCCGCCGCCTGGCCGGCGCCACGCCGGAGGACTACCTGCACGAACCGTTGCTGGGGGAAAGCGGCTTGTGGGAACACTGGCTCGCCGCGGCGGGCATACGCGGCAAGCGCGGCAAGGTCACCCCGGTCGCGGTCTTCAACGACGCGGCGCTGCTCCTGTCGGCGGCGGAGCAAGGACTGGGATTGGCCGTAGTGCGCGAGCTGCTGGCGGCAGATGCGCTCCGTGACGGACATCTGGTCAGGCTGTCATCCATCGCGATCGAATATGAAAGCGCGCGCGCCTATCACCTGGTGTATCCCCCCGCGCTGTCCGACTGGCCGCCACTGGCCGCGCTGCGCGACTGGATATATGACGAGCTGTCCGTATCGCTGGCGGCGCTGGAAGCATCACGCGCGGGAGAAAACGCGCATCAACTGGCGTCGAGCTCCGGATAGTGCCGGAAGATTCCGTCGCCATAAGGCAGACGGCGTTCGCTGGACAGGTAATCCTTGAGCTCCGGCAAGGCCGCCACACGTTCGTAAAGGCGCCTGACCTTGGGATACTGGCCCGCCAGCGCCGCCATGCGCTTGGGGAAGGCAAAGCGCAGCCCGTCCATCAGCTGGAACAGCGACAGGTCGGCATAAGTCCATTTTTCACCGCCGGCCAGCCACATGCCCTCATGCACCAGGACGCGCTCGAACCACGCCAGGAACTTGGGGATGCGTTCCTCGCGGAAATGCTTCGCGCGGCGCGCCGCCTCTTTCTTCTGGTCCTCGTAGTAGAGACTGTTCGCAATGGGGTGATGCACGTCGTGGGCTTCGGCGACCAGGTCGGCGATGGTCAGCTGTATCTGGTGCACCCAGAGCCGGCCGGCCAGGTCCTGCGGCGCCAGGCCATGTTTTTCGCCCAGGAACAGCAGGATGTTGGCGGTCTGCCCCACCGATATCCCTTCGCCCACCAGATAAGGCGGCGCGAACGGCGGATGATGATCGCGGGCCTTCATATCGCGCACGATGGCTTCGTCGCCGCCCGGTTCCCGCGCCCGATCCCGATAGGGAATACCGCCGGCTTCCAATGCAAGCCGGACGAACTCGCCACGTCCGGGAATACCGTCCCAATACCAGAGATCGTAAGGTGTCATTGCCGCGTCTCCATTGAAGCGCGCTAGATAGCAAACCGTGTACCCATCAATGATAGGCAGGATCCGGCCGGGCTTGTATCGGCCAGGTGGCAAACGCAAAACGTTGCGGACGAACGCAGGCGGGAAACGATGTGGTAGCGTGGTCACGCCGACATATCCGGTCGACGGCAATCCTTGCTTCAAGGAGAGAACCATGAACGGTGTGATAAGCAATGCCTGGTGGGTACTCGTCGTGCGCGGCGTACTCGGAATCGCGTTCGGTGTGCTGGCGCTGGCCTGGCCGGTACTGACGCTGCTGGTCCTGGTGGCGATGTTCGCCGCCTACGCGGTGCTGGGCGGCATCGCCGCGGTCGCCGGCGCATGGCGAGCCCGCGGGACGCCGGCGCGCGCGAGCGACACGTGGATGATCATCCTGTTGGGACTGGTGGCGATCGCCTGCGGCATCATCGCCATCGTGTGGCCAGCCATCACGGCGCTGGCACTGGTGCTCATCATGGGCGTCAATGCCCTGGTGGCGGGCGTGCTGGACATCGTCGTCGCCGTGCGCCATCGCGACACGATCAAGCACACCTGGCTGCTGGTGCTGGCGGGCCTGGTGTCCATCGTGTTCGGCTTGGGCGTGGTCATCGTGCCTGGCGCCGGGGCGCTCGCATTGGTCTGGATGATCAGCATCTATGCCATCGCAAGCGGCGTTCTGTTGCTGGCGATGGGCATACAGGCACGCCGCGGCCAAGCCACGACGCAGCACGCGCCGGTGTAGGGTACGACGCGCGGCGCATTTCCCCGGGGGCGCCGGCATATTTTTGTTGCAGCCATGGTGTTGCCCGCGGGGTATGCTTCGGCGTCCTCAACCTGCACCGCGCCAATGCGTTACCCAGCACTCCTTCCAGCCGACCTGCCCCCCCATCACCGGCCCCGCCATTGCGCCACCCGCACGCGGGGATCCTGGCTCCGACTCGCCGCCGCGCGGCCACTGCTGGCGCTTCTGCTGGGCCTGAGCCTGTTCCTGGCGGCGGGCTGGACGCCCGTCCAGGCGCAGGCGCCCAATGGCCAGCAGGAGATAGACAAGGCGCTGGACGCGGCGCGCAAGGACATGGAGGCGCTGCGCAAGAACCTGTCCGAACAGACCGATGACGCCGAACTGCTCCGCCGCCGGGCGGCCGCGAGCGATATCCAGTCCAAGGCGGACGGCATCGCCGACAAGCTCGCGCCCATCCTGACCTCGGTGCAGGCGCGCCTGACGGAACTGGGCCCCTCGACCGACACCGGCAAGGAGGCGCGCGACATCGCCGCCCAGCGGGCGGAACTGGAGAAAACCCGATCGACGCTGGACGCGCAGATCAAGCTCGCGCGCCTGCTGTCCGTCGAAGGCGTGCAGACGGCCGAATCGATATCGACCATGCGCCGCTCGCAGTTCCAGGCGCGCCTGGGCGAACGCCGGCCGTCCATACTGGGCGCGCAATTCCGCGACGATTTCAGGAACGACCTGCCGCGCGACATGAGCCGCCTGGCCAGCCTGCGGGACGAACTGGCGGCCGCGCTGGGCGGCACTCCGGGCTGGGTGTGGAGCATCCTGCTGCTGGCGGCCGCGGTCATCGTGGGATTGACCGTGCTGGCCGCGCGGCAAATGCGCCGTTTCACGGCGTCGCGGGTCCCCGCGGGACGCTTGCGCCGTTCCTTCCATGCCCTGATCGTCGTGATGGCGGCCACGCTGGCGCCCGGGCTGATCGGGCAATTGCTCTACATCGGCCTGGATTGGCAGGGACAGCTGCCGGACGAGCTGGAAACCTTGATATCCGGATTCGCCGGCATCCTGTGCCTGGGCGGCTACGTGACCGGGCTGGGGCTGGCGCTGCTGTCGCCTTCGCGACCGTCGTGGCGGCTGCCGGACATCCCGGATCGGATCGCCAAGAAGATGCGCTGGTTCCCGCACGTGCTGGGTCCGCTGATCGTCCTGGTGTGGCTGCTCGATCGACTGCCGGTTTCGCTGAACGGCAGCCTCTCGACGACTATCGCGGTCAATTGCCTGGTGACGGTCCTGCTGGTGGTGGTCATCGTCGTCGGACTGGTGCGATTGGAGCGCACGCGCCGCAAGGTGCTGCACGATCCCGAAAAAGGACAGGCTCCGCCGCGCCACCTGTGGCTGCTGATCGCGGTCAGCCTCGCGTGGCTGATGGCCGCGGGGTCGCTGATTGCGGTATTTACCGGCTACGTGGCGTTCGGCAACTTCGTCGCGAAGCAGGTGGTGTGGGCGCTCATCGTGCTGAGCTCCGCCTATCTGCTGGCGCTGCTGGTCGACGACTTCTTCATGTCCGTGCTGGGAACGCCCCCACGCGACGGCGACGCGCACGAACGGGGCTACGAACCGCGCATCCGCGACCAGGCCGCGGTGGTGCTCTCCGGCCTCGCGCGTCTGTTGATCGGCCTGATCGCACTGATCATGGTGCTGGGCCAGTTCGCCGAAGGCCCGATGGAGCTGCTCCAGCGCGCCGAGCAACTGCTGAACGGACTGTCCATCGGGCAGGTGCAGCTGCGCCCGGCCGCGCTGGTGCAGGGCTTCCTGGTGCTGTTCGCCGGACTGCTGGGCGTCCGGCTCCTGAAGCGGTGGCTGATCACCCGCTATCTGCCGACGACGACGCTGGACCTGGGCATGCAGACCTCGGCCACCACGCTGTTCGGCTATGTGGGGGTGGTCGTCGCGGTCGGGTTGGCGCTGTCCGCCCTGGGGTTGGGACTGGAACGGATCGCCTGGGTGGCCAGCGCCCTGTCGGTGGGTATCGGTTTTGGCCTGCAAGCGGTGGTGCAGAATTTCGTATCGGGGCTGATCCTGCTGGCCGAGCGGCCGGTCAAGGTTGGGGACTGGGTGTCGCTGGGCGGCGTCGAAGGCGATATCCGGCGCATCAATGTCCGCGCGACGGAAATCCAGATGGGAGACCGTTCGACGGTGATCGTGCCGAACTCGGAGTTCATCACCAAGACCGTACGCAACGTCACCCATGCCAATCCGCTGGGGCTGGTCCAGATCAAGCTCCCCATGCCCTTGAGCACGGATGCGGCAAAGGCGCGCGAGATCATTCTCTCCGCGTTCGTCGATCACGAGGACGTGCTGGAAACGCCCGCGCCCAATGTATTCCTGGATGGTATCGACGCCGGCAACCTGGTGTTCAACGCCACCGGCTACGTCGGCTCGCCGCGCCAGGCCTACGGCACCCGCAGCGCATTGTTGTTCGAGGTGCTGCAGCGCCTGGCTGCCGCCAACATCGGCCTGGGCAAGCCACCGACCATGCTGGTGAGCGCCCCGGCCGCGCCGTTGCTGCCGGGCATAACGGCGGTGGAGCAGCCTCGCCCAGCTCCGGCGCCGGGGCAAGAGGACGCCTAAGGGTTGGAATGACGAGGCAGGATTTCACCGACGAATGAGAAACAGCGCGAATTGATCAGCGCTTGGGCGAGCTGGCCGGGGCCGGCGTCATGGGTTGCGAGCGTCATATCCATCCCGTAAGGCTGGACGCTCGACTGCGCGAGTTTATAAACCGCCATCTTGTACATCCAGGCGATCCATTCGGTGCAAAAGAATATCCGTTTTGCGGCGACCGCCGCGTCGACGAAGGAACCGCCCGCGCGTATGACCTCCCGCTCCGTCGCGAGCCTGCTGTCTTCAGCCTGCTCGCTGGGACCGAACACGTGCTTCAGGATCGAACGTTTTTCCAGGGCCAGTGCCGCGAGATTGTATTTCCACCTTTCGTTCGTGCCACGCACCACGAAAGCGGGCGCCTCCCTGTGCACGAGCTCCGCGACGTCCTTACGCTTGCACCGCCAAACGTGGTAGCCGACCCTGATCATGTCCTTTTCCAGCGTAGACCTGTAGATGTTCGGCGCCAGGCGATTGGAATTGACCATCAGGTCGCGCTTCAGCATGTGCACGGGCCGCCGCCCATAAAGGCCTTCATTGCCATCGTGCGGCAAACCGCCATTCACGTCATAAATGAAGCTGCTCTGCCCGGCGACGCTGCCCTTGCCGGCGATGCCGCCGTGGACATAATGAGACCCGGTCATCCCGCTGATGACGGCGCCGATCGGATCGCCGACGACGCTGTCGAAATATAGTTTGAGCATGATGTCGCCGGGCGCAACCTGGCTTCTCAGCATGCCGCATCTTGCTTTCAGTCTGTCCGATGCCATTCCGTTCAATTCCACAGCACGATAATCCAGCGGCAATCGTACGTGGCGCCCCCTCGGGCGCATATGAGAATGGGCCGCACAGGCGGTCGGAGACCCTGCCTAGAACGGCCAGAAGCCGGAGTCGAGATCGTCCTTGCAACCGGCATATTGCTGGCGGAAGCGATCGGCGCGCGCCTGCACCTTGCGCGCGACGCCGATCAGCCAGGGCTTGCGGTTGTAGCTCTTGGCGCGATAGCCGCCCCAGCCCTCGTGGTACGCCAGGTACTGGCCATAGGCGTCCCATTTGGACACGCCGTTGAGCTTCTGCGTCTTGTCGATGTACCACCCCATGAAATCCAGGGCGTCGTCGAAATCGTCGCGGCTGGCGAACCAGCGGTTGTTCTGCTTCACGTAGTCGCTCCAGGTCTCGTCCTTGGCCTGCGCGTAGCCATAGGCCGAGCTGACGCGGCCCCAGGGGATGAAGCCCAGCAGGTAGTCGCGCGGCGGCTTGGCGTCGTAGCGGAAGCCGGATTCCTGGAACAGGATCGCGAAAGGCACCTGCACCGGCACGCCCCATTTTTTCTGGACGTCCAGCGCGGCTTCGTACCAGTCGTCCTTTTCGCGGAAGATCGCGCAGATGTCTTCCGGATTGCGCGGCGGCGCGCTCGCGCAGCCGGCCAGCCATACGGAAGCGGAAACCGCCGCCAGCACGGCGGCGCCGCGCAGGCCGGCCATGGGGCGCATGGATCCGGCGGGCGCGCGCCGGGCGCGGCGGTCAGGAAACACGAACCAGCAGCTTCCCGAAGTTCGCGCCTTTCAGCATGCCCATGAAGGCCCGCGGCGCGTTTTCCAGGCCATCGACGATGTCCTCGCGATAGCGGACGCGTCCGCTGGCCACGGCTTCGCCGACTTCGCGCAGGAAATCGGGAAAGTGCTCGGCGAACTCGAAATTGATGAAGCCGCGCAGCGTCAGGCTGCGCGACAGGATCTCGCGCATGGTGGCGGGCAGCAGGTTGGGGCCGTCCGCGGCGGCGCCGTCATACTGGGCGATCAGGCCGCAGACCGGCACCCGGGCGTATTTGTTCAACAAGGGCAGCACCGCCTGCCACACCGCCCCGCCGACGTTCTCGAAGTACACGTCCACACCATCGGGACAGGCCTGCGCGAGGCGCTCGGGGAAATCCGGGTCGCGATGGTCGACCACGGCGTCGAAGCCCAATTCATCCCTGACGTGCGCGCACTTGTCCGCGCCGCCGGCGATCCCCACGGCCCGGGCGCCCTGGATCTGGGCCAATTGCCCCACCAGCGAACCGACCGGCCCGCTGGCGGCCGCCACCACCACGGTTTCGCCCGTCCTGGGCTGGCCGATGAAGCGCAGCCCACTGTAGGCGGTGAAACCGGGCATGCCCAGCACGCCCAGGCCGGTGGTAAGGGGCGCCAGCGCGGGATCCAGCTTGCGCAGGCCGCGAGCGGCCACATTGGCATGGCTGCACCAGCCCGTGCGCGCCAGCACGATGTCGCCGACGGCATAGTCCGGATGCCGGCTGGCGATCACCTGCGCGGCGGTCTCGCCTTCCATGGGGCTGCCCAAGGCCACCGGCGGCGCGTAGGACTTGCGTTCATCCATCCGGCCGCGCATATAGGGATCCAGGGACAGATAGCGCACCTGCAACTGGACCTCGCCTTCCGCGGGTTCGGCCAGGGGCGCGGTTTCGATGCGGAAGTCGCTGGCGCGCACGGCGCCCTGCGGGCGCGCGGCCAGCACGACCCGGGTGCTGGAGGAAACGGACATGGTGGATACCTCGCTGTTCGGCCACGGCGCCGTGCCGCAGCCCTGCCAGCCGAAATACGGGCCGGAACCCCGGTATTAGACACTGCACGGCGCGACGTTGCTACGTCGCCGCAACACTCTTATATAAGATATAAGACCGCTTGCCGCGCGCCGCCATGACTACTACAATCGCGGCCGATATCCCCCCAACCACGACCAGGGCATTCCATGCTAGCTACCTATCGCCAACACGTCGCCGAACGCGCGGCACTGGGCGTCCCCCCGCTCCCCCTGTCGGCCCAGCAGACCGCCGACCTGATTGAATTGCTGAAGGCGCCGCCCGCTGGCGAGGAAGCCTTCCTGCTGGACCTGATCACCCACCGCGTCCCCGCGGGCGTGGACGACGCCGCCAAGGTCAAGGCTTCGTACCTGGCCGCCGTGGCCCTGGGCAAGGAATCGTGTCCGCTGATCGATCGCGCCAAGGCGACGGAACTGCTGGGCACCATGCTCGGCGGCTACAACATCAGCGCGCTGATCGAATTGCTGGACGATGCCCAGGTCGGCGCCATCGCCGCCAACGGCCTGAAGACCACCCTGCTGATGTTCGACGCCTTCCATGACGTGAAGGAAAAGGCCGACAAGGGCAATGCCAACGCCAAGGCCGTGCTGCAAAGCTGGGCCGACGCCGAATGGTTCACCTCGCGTCCGGAAGTGCCGAAGAGCCTGACCGTGACGGTGTTCAAGGTGACCGGCGAAACCAATACCGATGACCTGTCGCCCGCCCCGGACGCCTGGAGCCGCCCCGACATTCCGCTGCACGCGCAAGCGATGCTGAAGAACGCCCGTCCCGGCATCGAGCCGGACGAGCCTGGCAAGGTCGGTCCGATCGACTTCCTGAACCAGCTGAAGAAAAAGGGCAACCTGGTCGCCTATGTGGGCGACGTGGTCGGCACCGGCTCTTCGCGCAAATCCGCGACCAACTCCGTGCTGTGGTTCACCGGCGAGGACATCCCCTTCGTCCCCAACAAGCGCTTCGGCGGCGTTTGCCTGGGCAGCAAGATCGCTCCGATCTTCTACAACACCATGGAAGACGCGGGCGCCCTGCCCATCGAAGTGGACGTGTCGCAGATGAACATGGGCGACGTCGTCGAGCTGCGCCCGTACGAAGGCAAGGCCCTGAAGGACGGCAAGGTCATCGCCGAATTCCAGGTCAAGTCGGACGTGCTGTTCGACGAAGTGCGCGCCGGCGGCCGGATTCCGCTGATCGTCGGCCGTGGCCTGACCGCCAAGGCCCGCGAAGCCCTGGGCCTGCCGCCCTCCACCCTGTTCCGCCTGCCCGTCAGCCCGGCCGACACCGGCAAGGGCTACACGCTGGGCCAGAAAATGGTCGGCCGCGCCTGCGGCCTGCCCGAAGGCAAGGGCGTACGTCCCGGTACCTACTGCGAGCCGCGCATGTCGGCCGTGGGCAGCCAGGACACCACCGGCACCATGACGCGCGACGAGCTGAAGGACCTGGCCTGCCTGGGCTTTTCGGCCGACCTGGTGATGCAGTCCTTCTGCCACACCGCCGCCTATCCCAAGCCCGTGGACGTGAAGACGCACCACACGCTGCCGCAGTTCATGAGCACGCGCGGCGGCATCTCGCTCAAGCCCGGCGACGGCGTGATCCACTCTTGGCTGAACCGCATGCTGCTGCCCGACACCGTCGGCACCGGCGGCGACTCGCACACGCGTTTTCCCATCGGTATCTCCTTCCCCGCCGGTTCGGGCCTGGTGGCTTTCGCCGCCGCCACGGGCGTGATGCCGCTGGACATGCCGGAATCGGTGCTGGTGCGATTCAAGGGCAAGATGCAGCCCGGCGTGACGCTGCGCGACCTGGTCAATGCGATCCCGCTGTACGCCATCAAGCAGGGCCTGCTGACGGTCGAAAAGCAGAACAAGAAGAACGTGTTCTCCGGCCGCATCCTGGAAATCGAAGGCCTGCCCGACCTGAAGTGCGAACAGGCGTTCGAACTGTCGGATGCATCGGCCGAGCGTTCCGCCGCGGCCTGCACGGTGCGCCTGAACAAAGAGCCGATCATCGAGTACATCAACAGCAACATCGTCATGCTGAAGTGGCTGATCGCCAACGGCTACGAAGATGAGCGCTCGATCCGCCGCCGCATCCAGGCGATGGAAGCCTGGCTGGCCAATCCCCAGCTGCTGGAGCCGGACGCCGACGCCGAATACGCCGCGGTCATCGAGATCGACCTGGCCGACATCAAGGAACCCATCGTCGCCTGCCCCAACGACCCCGACGACGTGAAGACGCTGTCGGACGTGGCCGGCGCCAAGATCGACGAAGTGTTCATCGGCAGCTGCATGACCAACATCGGCCACTTCCGCGCGGCGTCCAAGCTGCTAGAAGGCAAGCGGGATATCCCGGTCAAGCTGTGGGTGGCACCGCCGACCAAGATGGACGCCCGCCAACTGACCGAAGAAGGCCACTACGGCACCTTCGGCGCGGCCGGCGCGCGTACCGAAATGCCGGGCTGCTCGCTGTGCATGGGCAACCAGGCGCAGGTCCGCGAAGGCGCGACGGTGATGTCCACCAGCACCCGCAACTTCCCCAACCGCCTGGGCAAGAACACCAACGTGTACCTGGGCTCGGCGGAACTGGCCGCCATCTGCTCCAAGCTGGGCCGCATCCCGACCCGCGAGGAATACATGGCCGATATCGGCGTCGTGAACGAAAACGGCGACAAGATCTACCAGTACCTGAACTTCGACAAGATCGAGGATTACAAGGACGTCGCCGACGTCGTGGAAGTCTGATCGTGCCTTGAAGCGGAGCCGGCAACGCCGGCGCCGCGCAGGCCCCGTCGCCCGCCCGTGTGGACCACCGCACGCGGCGGGCGATTTTTTTATAAGGTCCCCGGCCGGCGTCGCATCCGCGCGACGCCGCGAGTTGCATGTCGGGGGCAGATTACTGATAATGCGAATGCTTCGCATTTGTTTAAACAGTAACGTTTGCGAAGAAGTTGTTCGCATGCCTATGCATGTATCCCATCCATGCGGCGGGAGCCTCGCGGGCCCGGCCGCCATAAATCCTCCAAGGGACACCATGCCTACTCCCAAGCCTTTGACCCTGGCCGTGCGCCTGGCCTGCATCGCCATGGCGGCAAGCGCCACGCTGCCCGCCCGGACCTGGGCGCAGACCCCAGCGCCCCCATCGCCGGCCGGCGCGGACGGCGCCGCTCCCGTGACCACCATGGCACCGGTCTCGGTCACCGGCACCGCCATTACCGAGGGCGACGTCCTGCCCCCCACTTTCGCCGGCGGCCAGGTCGCCAAAGGCGCCCGCCTGGGCATACTGGGCGAACAGGACGCCGCCAACGTGCCCTTCAGCGTGACCAGCTTCACGTCGCAGCTGGTGGAAGACCAGCAGGCGCGCACCTTGGGCGACGTATTGCGCAACGACCCATCGGTGCAAGTCACGCGCGGCTATGGCAATGACTCGCAGTCCTACGTCATCCGCGGCTTCCAGCTCTACGGCGACGACATCTCCTATGGCGGCCTGTTCGGCGTGATGCCGCGGCAGATCATTTCGCCGCAGGGCGCGGAACGCATCGAGATATTCAAGGGGCCGAGCGCCTTCCTGAACGGCGTGCCCGCGGGCGGCTCGGGCGTGGGCGGCATGGTCAACATCGAGCCCAAGCGCGCGGGCGACGATCCCTTGAGCCGCATATCGCTGGACTACGGCACGTCGTCGCAAGCCGGCGCGAGCGCGGATATCGCGCGCCGCTGGGGCAGCAGCAACCAGTTCGGCATCCGCGTCAACGCCTTGCAGCGCGAGGGCGACACCGGCATCGACGACGCCAGCACGCGCATGACCTTCGGCTCCGTCGGCCTGGATTATCGCGGCGACCGCTTCCGCGCGTCCCTGGATGTGGGCTATCAGAAGCAACGCACCGACCAGGGCCGGCCCATGGTCCAGGTGATCGGCGACGGCATCCCCGATCCCCCATCGGCGCGGCGCAATTATGCGCAGCCGTGGACGTACTCCATGACGGAGAACACCTTCGGCATGCTGCGTACGGAATACGACCTGACCGACCGGTGGACGGCGTACGCGGCGGTGGGCGGCAATCATGCACGTGAAGACGGCTCGTATTCGTCGCTCAGGGTGGGCGAGAGCGGCGCCGGCACCGCCAGCCGCATGGATTCGGTCTACGACCAGGATACGGTCGGCACGATGTTCGGCGTGCGGGGCAAGTTCGACACCGGTCCGCTGAAGCATGCCGTCAACCTGGGATTCTCCAGCGTGTATCTGAAGAAACGCGCAGCCTACGAGACGTCGGCCGCGTTTCCGACCAACCTCTACGACACGCCGACTGTCGCCAAGCCGGCATCCACTGGCGGCGGCGGGGATCTCGGCTCGCCCGGCGTCACGGGACGCACCCGCATGACCGGGGTTTCGGTATCGGATACGGTCTCGTTCCTGGACGACCGCGTCTTCGCCACGGTGGGCGCGCGCCACCAGAAGATCGACGTCAGCGGCTACAACTACAACACCGGCGCGCAGACCAGCCATTACGACGATACGGCGACTTCGCCGGTCTATGGGCTGGTGGTCAAGCCGTGGGAACAGCTGTCGCTGTACTACAACCACATCGAAGGACTGCAGCAGGGTCCGTCCGCGCCGTCCACCGCCATCAACCGCGGCGCCGTGTTCGCGCCGTCGAAGTCCAAGCAGAACGAAATCGGCGCCAAGCTGGACATGGGATCCTATGGCGCGAACCTGGCCTTCTTCGAAATCAAGCAGCCCGTGGGGGTGACGGACCCGGTCAGCAACATCTTTTCGGTCGCCGGCGAACAGCGCAACCGCGGCGTGGAGCTGAATGTCTATGGCGAACCGGTGCGCGGCTTGCGGCTGATCAGCGGCGTCACCTATATCGATGCCCGCCAGCGCGACACGGGAAATGCGGCCACCGAGGACAACAAGGCGGTGGGAGTGCCCAACTATACGGCCGTGCTCGGCGCCGAATGGGACCTGCCCTGGGTGCCGGGGCTGACCTTGCAGGGGCGTGTCACGCGCGCCGGATCGCAGTACCTGGACACCGCCAACGAGCTCAAGGTCAAGCCCTGGACCACGCTGGACCTGGGCGCGCGCTACGCCATGAAGATCGAACGGCATGACGTCGTATGGCGCCTGGGCGTGGACAACGTCACCAACAAACGCTATTGGACGTCGGCCAACGGCGGATACCTGATCCAGGGCGACCCGCGCACCCTCAAGCTATCCGTGGCGGTGGATTTCTAGGCGCGGCGGGCCGGGCGGCCCGGGTACACTCGGGCCCATGGAAACCTGGGCCCGCGGCCTACCCGCGGGCCGCCTCGGCAATGAAGATAGACCTACCCGCCCTGCAGATGCTGGTGGCCGCCGTCGAAGAACGCAGCCTGGCCAAGGCCGGCGAACGCGAGCATCTCGTCACCTCGGCCGCCAGCAAGCGTATCGCGGAACTGGAGCGTCAGATCGGCACCGCCCTGCTGGTGCGCCACAATCGAGGCGTGGAGCCGACGCCCGCGGGCGCCGCGCTGTACCACAAGGCCAAGGCCATCCTGACCAGCGTGCGCACGCTGGAAGGGCTATGCGAGGAATTCTCGCCTGACGGCATCCCGAAGATACGGCTGGCCGCGAACCGCTCCGCCATCGTGGAATTCCTGCCGTCGGACATACGCGCCTTCCAGGCGCTGAGCCCGAAGTCGCGCCTGGACCTGGTGGAAGCCTATAGCGGCGACATCCCGCGCATGGTGACCGACCAGGAAGTGGACATCGGCATCTATCACGCCGTCGGCGCGGCGCCCGGTGTAGTCTCCTTTCCCTATCGCAGCGACCGCGTGGTCCTGGTGGTGCCGCGCGGCCATCCGCTGGCCGACGCGCCCGCCCTGCACCTTGACCAGGCGCGCGAGTACGACTTCCTGGGTTACTTTCCGCGGCATTCCTTCGAGGCCTTCATGGAGCTGGTGGGCCCGACGTTGACCGGCCCGCTGAACGTCAAGATACAGGTCGCGAACTACGAGGCCCGCTGCCGCATGGTGCGCGAAGGCCTAGGCATCGCGGTCATGCCCGAACCCATCGCCGACACCTATCTGAGCCTGCTGGGGCTGGTCAAAGTGCCGCTGTTGGACGATTGGGCCAAGCGGCAGTTCTACGTCTGCGCCCGCGACCGCGCGCACATGCGCATGGCGGCTGGCGATCTGTTCGATTTCCTGGTGAAGGCGGCCTGACGGCGAGTTAAAGACAGGTTCACGACAGGGTGACGGCTGTTTGACGGCAGTTTGACGGCACCAGCTCCTCAGCCGTATGCTGCAACGCGTCTGCGGCGAGACGGCCCACCCATGAGCCATATGGATCGTGCACGGATGTTGCGCCGCACATAACCATCACGAAGGAAAGCCATGGTCAATATGAACCGGCGCCAGTTCTTCAAGGTGACGGGTGCGACGCTGGCGGGCTCCAGCCTGGCATTGCTCGGGGCAGCGCCCCGGCAGGCCATGGCGGAAGTGCGCCAGTATAAGCTCGCGCGCAGCACCGAAACGCGCAATACCTGTCCCTACTGTTCGGTCGCCTGTGGGATCCTGATGTACGGCCTTGGCGATGGCGCCAAGAACGCCACGGCCAGCATCATCCACATCGAAGGCGATCCCGATCACCCCGTCAATCGCGGCACGCTCTGCCCCAAGGGCGCCGCGCTGATCGATTTTGTCCACAGCCCCAACCGCCTGCAGTACCCGGAATACCGTGCCCCGGGTTCCGACAAATGGCAGCGGATTTCCTGGGAAGATGCGCTGTCGCGCATCACCCGCCTGATGAAGCAGGACCGCGATGCCAATTTCGTCGAGAAAACCGACGACGGCAAGACGGTGAACCGCTGGCTGACCACCGGCATGCTGGCCGCGTCGGCCAGCAGCAACGAAGTCGGCTACATCACGCATAAAACCATCCGCAGCATGGGGATGCTGGCGTTCGACAACCAGGCTCGTGTCTGACATGGCCCGACGGTGGCAGGTCTTGCCCCGACGTTCGGCCGTGGAGCGATGACGAACCATTGGGTCGACATCAAGAACGCGGACATCATCCTTATCATGGGCGGCAATGCCGCCGAGGCGCACCCCTGCGGATTCAAGTGGGTGACCGAAGCCAAGGCCCATAACAAGGCCAAACTGATCGTCGTGGATCCGCGCTTCAATCGCTCGGCTTCCGTGGCGGATTTCTACGCGCCCATACGCACCGGCACGGACATCCTGTTCCTGGGCGGGGTCATCAACTACCTGATCTCCAACGACAAGATCCATCACGACTACGTCGGCAACTACACCGACATGTCGTTCATCGTGCGTTCGGATTTCACTTTCGACGCCGGACTGTATTCGGGCTACAACGCCGAAAAGCGCTCCTACGACCAGACCACCTGGGACTACGAACGCGGCGACGACGGCTACGTCAAGACCGACCCGACGCTGCAGCACCCACGCTGCGTCTACCAACTGCTCAAGCAGCACTACTCGCGCTACACGCCGGAAATGGTGGAGCGCGTCTGCGGCACGCCCAAGGACAAGTTCCTGAAGGTGTGCGAAATGCTGGCGTCGACGGCGACCGGCAACCGTGCCGCCACCATCATGTACGCGCTGGGCTGGACGCAGCATTCGGTCGGCTCGCAGATGATACGCACGGGCGCGATGGTGCAACTGCTGCTGGGCAATATCGGTATCGCGGGCGGCGGCATGAACGCGCTGCGCGGGCACTCGAATATCCAGGGCCTGACCGACCTGGGCCTGATGTCGAACCTGCTGCCGGGCTACATGACCTTGCCGGTGGAAAGCGAGCAGGATTTCGAGCAGTACATTGCCAAGCGCGCGCTCAAGCCCCTGCGCCCCAACCAGCTGAGCTACTGGCAGAACTACCGGAAGTTCCACGTCAGCCTGATGAAGGCCTGGTGGGGCGCCGCCGCCAAGCCCGAGAACAATTGGGGCTACGACTACCTGCCCAAGCTGGACCGGCTCTACGACATGCTGCAGGTGTACGAGCTGATGCACCAGGGCAAGATGAACGGCTATATCGCGCAAGGGTTCAATCCCCTGGCCGCGGCCCCCAACAAGGGCAAGCTGATCGAAAGCTTCTCCAAGCTGAAGTGGCTGGTCATCATGGACCCGCTGGTGACGGAGACTTCCGAGTTCTGGCGCAATTTCGGCGAACACAACGATGTGGACTCGTCGAAGATCCAGACCGAGGTCTTCCGGCTGCCCACCACCTGTTTCGCCGAGGAAAACGGCGCGCTGGTGAACTCGGGCCGCTGGCTGCAATGGCATTGGAAAGGCGCCGAGCCTCCGGGCGAAGCCAAGAGCGATATCGAGATCATGTCGCTGCTGTTCACCCGCCTGCGCAAGCTGTACCGGCAGGAGGGCGGCAAATACCCCGATCCCATCGTCAACCTGGCCTGGCCCTACTCCGATCCGGAAAGCCCGACGGCCGAGGAACTGGCCAAGGAGTACTCGGGCAAGGCGGTCACGGACCTGGCCGATCCCAAGGATCCGTCGCGCATCCTGCGGCGCGCCGGCGATCAACTGGCCAGCTTCGCGGAACTGCGCGACGACGGCACCACGTCCAGCGGCTGCTGGATTTTCGCCGGCGCCTGGGGACCGGAAGGCAACCTCATGGCGCGGCGCGACAACAGCGATCCGACCGGCATCGGCCAGACCCTGAACTGGGCCTGGGCCTGGCCGGCGAATCGCCGCGTGCTGTACAACCGCGCGTCCTGCGATCCGGCGGGCAAGCCCTACGATCCGCGCCGCAGCCTGGTGTCGTGGAACGGCAAGGCCTGGGTCGGTGCCGACATCCCGGATTTCAAGGCGGATGAGAACCCGGCCGGTGGCATGGGTCCCTTCATCATGAACCCGGAGGGTGTGGCGCGCTTCTTCTCGCGCAACGGCCTGGCGGAAGGCCCCTTCCCCGAGCACTACGAGCCTTTCGAGAACCCGCTGGGCTACAACCCGCTGTATCCGCAGGCCAAGGGCGTCACCAGCAATCCCGCGGCACGCCTGTTCGACTCGGACCGGGCGGCCATGGGCACGGTGGACAAGTTCCCCTACGTCGCCACCACCTACCGCCTGACCGAGCATTTCCACTACTGGACCAAGCATTGCCGCATCAACGCGGTACTGCAGCCGCAACAGTTCGTGGAAATCGGCGAGGCGCTGGCCAAGGACCTGGGCATCGCCAACGGCCAACAGGTCAAGGTCTCTTCCAATCGCGGCTACATCAAGGCGGTGGCCCTGGTCACCAAGCGGATACGGCCATTGACGGTGGAAGGCAAGACGGTGCATCACGTCGGCGTGCCCATCCACTGGGGCTTCGTCGGACTGGCCAGGCCGGGCTTCCTGGCGAATACGCTGACGCCTTTCGTGGGCGACGGCAATTCGCAGACCCCGGAATTCAAGTCCTTCCTGGTCCAAGTGGAAAAAGCCTAGGAGCCGAGCGATGAGTATGCAATCCCTGGATATCAAGCGCCGCTCGGCCACCACCACGCCGCCGCCGGGCGTGCGCGAGCCGGTGACCGGCAGCGTGGCCAAGCTGATCGACGTCAGCAAGTGCATAGGCTGCAAGGCCTGCCAGAGCGCCTGCATGGAGTGGAACGACCTGCGCGATGTGGTCGGCGAGGCGGTGGGGGTGTACGACAACCCCGCCGACCTCACCGAACATTCGTGGACGGTAATGCGGTTCTCCGAATACGAGAACCCCAAGGGCGACCTGGAGTGGCTGATCCGCAAGGACGGCTGCATGCACTGCGAAGATCCCGGCTGCCTGAAGGCCTGCCCGTCGCCGGGCGCGATCGTGCAGTACACCAACGGCATCGTCGACTTCCATGAAGAAAACTGCATCGGCTGCGGCTACTGCGTGACGGGCTGCCCGTTCAACGTGCCGCGTATTTCGAAGCAGGACCACAAGGCCTACAAGTGCACGCTGTGTTCCGACCGCGTCGCGGTGGGCCAGGAGCCCGCCTGCGTGAAGACCTGTCCCACCGGCGCCATCGTGTTCGGCACCAAGGAGGACATGAAGCAGCACGCGGCCGAGCGCATCGAGGACCTGAAATCGCGCGGCTTCGACCAGGCCGGCCTGTACGACCCGGCGGGTGTCGGCGGCACCCACGTCATGTACGTGCTGCACCACGCCGACCAGCCCAGCCTGTATCACGGGCTGCCGGACAAGCCCGCCATCAGCCCCATGGTGTCGCTGTGGAAAGGCATCTCCAAGCCGCTGGGCCTGGCAGCCGTCGCCCTGACCGCGCTGGCGGGCTTCTTCCACTACGTCCGCGTGGGGCCGAACGAAGTCAACGAGGAAGACGAACGCAACGCCGAAGCCATGCCGCCGGATGGCCCGGCGCACAGCGGCCGCTCGCCGGCCGGACAGGAGGCGCGCCATGAAAGACCGTGAAACCTCACCCGACGGCCACAGGCTGATCCAGCGCTATACGCCCGGGCAGCGCACCAATCACTGGATCGTCGCCATCAGCTTCGTGCTGCTGGCCTTGTCGGGCCTGGCGCTGTTCCATCCGGCGATGTTCTGGCTGACCAACCTGTTCGGCGGCGGCCCGTGGACGCGCATCCTGCATCCCTTCGTCGGGGTGTTCATGTTCCTGTGCTTCGCCTGGTTCGCCGCCCGCATGTGGCGGCATAACAAGATGGAAGCGCGCGACCGGGAGTGGCTCAAGCGCGGGCGCGACGTGATCACCAACCGCGAGGACCGCCTGCCCGAGGTCGGCCGCTACAACGGCGGCCAGAAGCTGCTGTACTACGTGCTGATCGTCTGCATGATCGGCCTGTTGCTCAGCGGCATCGTCATATGGCGGCAGTATTTCTCCTTCTACTTCCCCATCACCGTCATCCGGGCGGCGTCGGTGGTGCACGCGGTGTGCGGGCTGGTTATGATCTGCGCGATCGTCGTGCACATCTACGCGGGCATCTGGGTCAAGGGCTCCATCGGCGCCATGATGCGCGGCACGGTCACCTGGGGCTGGGCCTGGAAGCATCACCGCGCCTGGTTCCGCGAGGTGCGCAAGGAACCCCTGGGCAAGTAGACTCCCGCCTAAGCGGCGCCGCGCTGGCCGACGACCGTTCCCCAGGCTTTTTCCGATCGGAGGTTGGTTGTGCAACGCATTCTTCAACGCGGCGAGATCGAGGCACTGGATCACAATGCCCTGCCGCGGCTGCGGCTGCCCGCACGGGAGAGCGTCTTTCGCGACCGCGCGGCGCGCCTGCGCCAGCTGGCCGCCGATAGCCC
Source organism: Bordetella genomosp. 8 (assembly GCF_002119685.1). Taxonomy (NCBI): domain Bacteria; kingdom Pseudomonadati; phylum Pseudomonadota; class Betaproteobacteria; order Burkholderiales; family Alcaligenaceae; genus Bordetella; species Bordetella genomosp. 8. Next base: position 4,273,275 of record NZ_CP021108.1, read on the forward strand.
GGTGGGCGACTACCTGTTGCTGATGGCGCATCTGGCCGATGCGCAGCACCGCGTGCTTGCCAGCCTGGGCGCGAGGGATGCGGCCGCGGCGGTGGCTCCCGCCGAGCGCATCGACCTGGCGCAAGCGCATGGGATGCCGCCCTTGCAGGCGGTGGGATGGCCCCGCGATCCCGCATGGCGGAAAGTCCTGCGCACACTGCTGGACGAAGTGGCGCGCTCGCCCGAGGTGCCGCCGCAAGCCGTGGAAACCTGCCAGGCGACGCTGGCCACGCTGGAAGAATTTCCCGAAGGCATCGAACAGTGGGCGGATAACCTGCTGAACGAAAGCGAAGAACAGATCGACGCCGCCGCGGCGCCCTTCGTGATGGGCGCGTTGCAGGTCGTCTGGACCGATATGGCGGTCCGCTTCGATGCCGCGCAGTTGCCGGTCGTCAGCCCTTTCGGCGTATGTCCGCTGTGCGGCAGCCTGCCCGTGGCCAGCGTGGTGCGCGTGGGCGGACAATACCAGGGCTACCGCTACCTGTGCTGCTCGCTGTGCGCCAGCGAATGGCATATGGTGCGCGTGAAATGTACCCAGTGCGAGTCCACCGAAGGCATCGCGTATCACGCGATAGACGGTGGATCCGAAGCCATCAAGGCCGAATCCTGCGACAAGTGCCGGACGTATCGCAAGATCTTCTATCAGGAGAAGGACATGAACGTCGAGCCGGTGGCGGACGATCTTGCGAGCCTGATGCTGGACGTGCTGATGGGTGAAGCGGACTACGGCCGCGCGAGCGGCAACCCGCTTTTATGGCAAGAGGAAGAATGAACGCGAATGGCGCGGCGATGGCGAGCCAGGGGGCGGCTCAGGGGCCGAATGATGGCTCGGATGGAAAACCCCAGGCGGCCGCGGCCGGCGCGGCGCGCATTCCTTCCCTGGACCGCCTGCTGAATGCCGCGTGCATGCAATCCTTGCTGCAAGGACATGGACATACCCAGGTGGTCGCCGCCTTGCGCAGGCATCTGGATACGCTGCGGCAGGCCGCGCTGGCGGGCGAGCTGACGACGGCCTCGGTAAGGCCGGAAACCGTCGCCAGCCAGGTGGGCGACGCGCTGGAGGCCGCCGCGCAACCCCGGCTGCGCGCCGTCTTCAACCTGACCGGGACGGTGCTGCACACCAACCTGGGCCGCGCGCTGCTGCCGGATGAAGCGGTGGCGGCGGTGGTCCGCGCATTGACCACGCCCGCCAACCTGGAATTCGACCTGGAAAGCGGCGGCCGCGGCGACCGTGACGATCTGGTCGAAGGCCTGCTGCGCGAACTGACCGGCGCGGAAGCCGCGACCGTGGTGAACAACAACGCCGCGGCGGTCCTGCTGATGCTGAACTCCCTGGCCGACCGCCGCGAGGTCATCGTGTCGCGCGGCGAACTGGTGGAAATCGGTGGCGCCTTCCGCATCCCGGATGTGATGAAGCGCGCGGGCGCCAGGCTGGTGGAAATCGGCACCACCAATCGCACCCATCCCGTCGACTACCAGAACGCCATCGGGCCGCGCACGGCCATGCTGATGAAGGTGCATTGCAGCAACTACGCGGTCACCGGATTCACCCGCAGCGTCGACGTCGCGCAGGCGGCCCATATCGCGCACCAGGCCGGCCTGCCCATGACCGTGGACCTCGGCAGCGGCACGCTGCTGGACCTGTCGCGCTGGGGCCTGCCGCGTGAAGACACCGTGCGCGAGACCATCGCCGCCGGTGCGGACCTGGTCACGTTCAGCGGCGACAAATTGCTGGGCGGCCCGCAGGCCGGGCTGATCGTCGGCCGTGCCGAGCTGATACGCAGGATCAAGAAGAATCCGCTCAAGCGCGCGCTGCGGGTGGGCAAGCTGACGCTGGCCGCGCTGGAGCCGGTACTGGCACTATACCGCGCGCCGGAGCTGTTGGCCGACAGGCTGACGACGCTGCGCCTGCTGACGCGGCCGCCCGCGCAGATGCGGGAACAGGCCGAACGCATGCTGCCCGCGCTGCGGCGCGCGCTTGGCGAGCGCTATGCCGCCGAAGCCGCGCCCATGGCCAGCCAGATCGGCAGCGGCGCCTTGCCGGTGGATCAATTGCCCAGCTATGGATACGCCATACGCCATGCGGGCAAGGGCCGCGCCGGACGGGCGCTGGACGCGCTGCAGGCGGCACTGCGCGGCCTGCCCCGTCCCGTCATCGGCCGCATCGGCGACAACGCCTTGTGGCTGGACCTGCGTTGCCTGGAAGCGCGCGACGAAGCCGCCTTTCTCGCACAGCTGGAAGATCCACTGGCATGATCGTCGGTACCGCCGGCCATATCGACCATGGCAAGACCACGCTGGTGCGCGCACTGACGGGCGTGGACACCCATCGCCTGAAGGAAGAAAAGGCACGCGGCATATCCATCGAACTCGGCTATGCCTACACGCCGCTGCCCGACGGCGACGTGCTGGGCTATATCGACGTTCCCGGCCATGAGAAGCTGGTGCACACCATGGCGGCGGGCGCGGGTGGCATCGACTTCGGACTGCTGGTCATCGCCGCCGACGACGGCATCATGCCGCAGACGCGCGAACACCTGGCCATCCTGCAATTGCTGGGCGTCTCGCGGGGCGCGATCGCCATCACCAAGGTGGACCGGGTGGCCGCCGACCGCCTCGACACGGTACGGCAGGAGGTGCTGGGCCTGGTTGCCGGAACGTTCCTGGGAGAGGCCCGCGTGTTCATGGTCAACGCCAGCAGCCCCGCGGACCTGGGCACGCGCGCATTGCGCGCGCATATCGAGCAGGCCGCGGCAGCCCTGCCCGCGCGGCGGGCGAGCGGCCTGTTCCGCCTGGCGGTGGACCGGGTCTTCACCCTGTCCGGCCAGGGGACGGTCGTGACCGGCACCGTGCATTCGGGGCGCGTACAGCTTAATTCCGATGACGGTGCCACGCTGGTGTTGATGCCGGCGGGCACGCCCGTGCGGATACGCAGCATACACGCGCAGAACCGGCCGAGCCCCAGCGGACAGGCGGGCCAACGCTGCGCGCTGAATCTGGCGGGCATCGACAAATCCGCCATCGCGCGCGGCGACTGGATTGCCGATGCCCGGTGTTTCGTGCCCTCGCGGCACGTCGACGTCGAGCTGCATATGCTCGCATCCGCCGACACCGCCGCGACGACGTGGCTGCCCGTGCATGTCCATCTGGGCGCGGCGCACCATATGGCGCACATCGTGCCCCTGTCGGCCGACAGCGTCGCGCCGGGGGCCGTGGCGCGCGCCCAGCTGGTATTCGACCACCCGGTGTGCGCGATGCCCGGCGATCGCTATATCGTCCGCAATGCGCAGGCCACCCAGACCCTGGGCGGCGGACGCGTGCTCGATCCCGATGCGCCCGACCGCCGGCGCCGCACGCCTGGGCGCATGGCCTGGCTGGACGCCGTGGCCGCCATGCTGGACGGCGGCGGCGTGCATGCCTTGTTGACGCAGGCGTCGGTCGGCATGGACGACCGCCAGCTGACGCGGCTGACCGGTCGCCCGGCGGAGGATACGTCCATCCCGGAAGATGCCTTGTGGGTCGCGGCGAATTCGACCCACGGCGCGCGCACGCTGATCCTGCGCGCGCATTGGGATGCGCTGCGCGCGGCGGTGCGGACAGCGTTGGAAAGATTGCACGCGGACACGCCGGACGAGCCGGGCGCTGACGCGGGCCGGCTGCGGCGCATCGCCCTGCCCGCCTTGCCGGAGGCGCCCTGGCAGGCCTTGATCGCCGACCTGCTGCAGGACGGCACGATCGTCCGCAACGGACCATGGCTGCATCTTCCCGGCCATGCCGTCCAGTTCGACGACGATGAGACCCGGCTCGCGCAAGCGCTGCTGCCCTTGCTGCACGCGGGCGCCTATGACCCGCCGTGGGTGCGCGACCTGGCTCGCATGCGCAACGAAGCGGAAGACCGCGTGCGCAAGGTGCTGCGCAAGCTCCTGCGGCGCGGCGACGTGGCGCAGGTCGTACCGGATCTGTTCTATCACCGCGAAAAGATCCAGGAGCTGGCCGAGCTGTTCGCGCGACTGGCGCGGGACGGCACGCAGGGCGCGCCCATGGGCATCAACGCCGCGTGTTTTCGCGACGCGACCGGTCTCGGGCGCAAGCGCGCCATACAGATACTGGAATATTTCGATCGCGTCGGCTACACCCGCCGCCTGCGCGATCTGCATATGCTGCGCACCGACGGCGGTGCGACCGGTTTCGATCGCCCCGCCGCATCTCGTACAATCTAGCGCTTCCGGAAGGCATCCGTACCCGGTGGTGCGGCCGGGCTTCAAACCCGGTTGGGGACGTCAGACGTTCCCACGTAGGTTCGACTCCTGCTGCCTTCCGCCCTCCACTGCCCGGTTCCACCCGGCGGCGGACCAAAAAAAGGCAGCCGCGGCTGCCTTTTTCCATGACGCATGTTCAGGGCTCAGGCCTGGCCGAACCCATACAGGCGCGCCGGATTGTCCACCAGCACGCGCGTGCGCGTGGCTTCATCCGGCATCCAATCCCCCAGCAGGTTCAGCAGGATGCCGTCGTCGGGCACATGGGCCGGCTCGTAGTAGTTGATGTGCGGCCAGTCGGTGCCCCAGACCACGCGTTCGCTGTTGGCCTTCAGCAAGGAGGTCGCGAACGGCGCGATGTCGGGGAATGGCGAACCCACCGCGGTATTGCGGTCGGCGCCCGATATCTTCGTCCACGCCTTGCCTTCGGCGAGCAGCTTGCAAAGGAACTGGAAACCCGGGTCATCGACGCTGCGTGCCGCATTCATGCGACCCTGGTGGTCGACGACCAGATCCACCCCGGACGCCAGCAAGGTCGGCGCCATTTCCGGCAGGTCCGGCGCATGTATCCAGATCTGCGCGTGCATGCCGCGCGCCTTCAGGCGCGGCGCCAGCGCGGTGAAGTCGTCGATGCCGACGCCGTTGCGGTACACCGCCTTGCCATCGCGCTTGAACAGGTTGAAGCGCGCGCCGCGCACGCCCTGCTGCGCCAACGCATCCAGATCCTTTTCCGGGATGTCGCCACGCAGCACGCCCACCGCGCGCAGGCGGTCGGGATACTCGCTCAATGCCTGCAGCACGTTGCGGTTGTCGTCGCCCTGGGCGCTGGCCGTCACCAGCACGCCGCGGGTCAGGCCCAGCCGATCGAGATGGGCAATGAAGCGCTCGGCGGCGTTTTCCGGCGGCGTGTAGCTGCGGTCGTCGCTGAGCGGGAACGTCGAGTAGGGGCCGAAGACATGCGCATGCGAATCGCAGGCGCCCGCCGGCACCTTGAAGCGCACCGGCTCGAACTCGGGATGAGGTGGCAAACAGGGCTTGGTCATGGCCGTTCCTCCATCAACGCGCGTTCTCGGGCTTCAACACGCCCGAAGTCAGCAGCGGCTGCAGCTTGGCTTCTTCCTTGGCGAAGATCTGCGCCGACTGATCGATGGTGGACGGCACCACTTCCGAGCCGATGTTGGCCAATTGCTTCTGCACTTCCGGATCGGCGACGGCCTTGGCCAGCGCGTCGTTCAGTACCTGGCGGACTTCCTTGGGCGTGCCCTTGGGCGTCATCAAGGCCGAATAGGTCACCATCTCGAAATCCGGCTTGCCCAGCTCGGCCACGGTCGGCACGTTCGGCAGCGAAGGCACCCGCTTGGCCGAGGTCACGGCCAGGGCGGTCAGCGAGCCGTTCTGGATCTGCGGCTGCGAACTGGTCAGCTGATCCACCATGCCATCGACCTGGTTGCCCAGCATGTCAGCCAGCGCGGGCGCCGAGCCCTTGTAGGGGATGGGATTGATCCTGATGCCGAAGTCCTGCTCCAGCAGCAGTTCGGCGATGTGGTTCGTCGTACCCGTACCCGAATGCGCGATCGCAAGCTCGTTCGGATGCGCCTTCGCGAACTCGACGAAACCCTTGAAGTCCTTGATGCCGTGCTTGTTCTTGGCATTCACTTCCAGCACCGAGGGCACCACCGCCAGCATGCCGACCGGATCGAAATCGCCGAGCTTGACCTTGGTGCCCGGCACCAGCGTCGGGTTGACGACCAGCGGCACGATGGTGGTGGACAGCACCGTATAGCCGTCCGGCGCGGAGCGGGCGACGTTGCCCGCGCCTATGGAGCCGCCGGCCCCACCCAGGTTCTCGACCACGATCGATTGCTTGAGGTGGCGCGCCATGGCCGTGGTGATGGCCCGCGTGGTGATGTCCAGATTGCCGCCGGGCGGATAGGGAACGATCAGGCGTATCGGCTTGTCGGGATAGCCCTCGGCCGCGGCCAGCCCCGCATGCGCGCCCAGGCTCAGGGCGACAACCATCCCCAGCGCTTTCACAGCGCCTTTGAACTGCTTCATTGAGGTCTCCGAACTACTTGCTTGAAAATTTATGTGCGGTACGAAGGATCCAGGCGGTCCGCCAGGCGCAGCAGCGCGGGCCATTCCATCTGGCCATAGGGACGCCGCGTACCCGGCTGGTACTGGTTCCAGGTGGCCTGGATCACTTCCTTGGATACCGGGTTCAGCGGTGCGTTGCAGGCCATGGCGGCCAGTTGCGCACGGCAGGACACTTCCAGGCGATGCATCCAGTTGAAGGCTTCGCCTATGCTGCGGCCGACCGTCAGCAGGCCGTGGTTGCGCAGGATCAGGGCTTCGTTCTGGCCCAGGTCGCGACACAGCGATTCCTGCTCGCTCAGGTCCAGCACCACGCCTTCGTAGTCGTGATAACCGATCTTCATGAAACGCATGGACGTCTGGTTCAGCGGCAGCAGTCCGCAGGCCAGCGACGACACGGCCATGCCGGCCCAGGTGTGCGTATGGATCACGCAATCCACTTCGGGGCGCTTTTCGTGGATGGCGCTGTGGATGACGAAACCGGCCTTGTTCACGCCGTAGGACAGGTGCGGGCCGAAATCCGGCTTGCTGAGGATATTGCCGTGATGATCGATCTTCAGCAGGCTGGATGCCGTGATTTCTTCATAGAGCAAGCCGTAGGCATTGATCAGGAAGGCGCCCGTCTCGCCCGGCACGCGCAGGGAGATGTGGTTGGCGATCATGTCCGACATGCCGTAGTGCGCGATGAGGCGGTAACAGGCCGCCAGGTCGACGCGCGCTTCCCATTCGGCTTCGGAGCATTGCTCCTTCATCGAAGAAATCTTCAGTTCGTGTTTCATCATGGTCATCTCCTGGCAGCCATCACGGCGGGCGCGGCCGGCGCGCGGATATCGAAAGCATACGCGCGGCGGCATGCCCGTCCACCCGGGCGGGCGTGCGCCAGGATGACGATGTTACGAGCGTTGGGCCGTTTGGGGTTGCCGATTTGAGAATGCCGCGTTTCCCCGCCTTCGATGGTGCGGTGCAACGCCCCCGGGAAAGTCCGTAGGCGCGCCGCGCGGCCATCGCACTAGAATTGCCGGATTCCATACAACGATACCCGGTTCCATATTTTGGAACCAGATCATGACTTCATGAGTGTCCTCGATAACGCGGCCAGGGTGCTGCGGGTGCTGACCCAACATGGCGGCGAAGTCAGCGTGACGGACGTCGTCGCGCACCTGGGCCTGCCCAAGAGTTCGTCGTCCCGGCTGCTGAAGCAGATGCTTGAAAGCGGCCTGCTGGAACGCGACGCGGCCACGCTGAAATACCGCCCCGCCCTGCTGCTGCTGGAAGTCGCCCACCAGGCGCGCGGCAGCACCCCGCTGATCCGTCGCCTGGAACAGGCACTGGAAGCGCTGGTGGCCGATACGGGCCACACGGGATATATCTCGGTGCTGGACGAAAGCCGGCGCGACGTCGTGGTGCTGCGCGCATTCCACGGTTCGCATCCCTTGCGCGTGGTGACCCAGCCCGGTTATCGGCTGCCGGCCTATGCCAGTTCCACCGGGCGCGCCCTGCTGGCAAGGCTGGACGGCGACACGGCGCGCCGGGCGCATCCCGCCACTTTCGACCCCCACGCGCGGGTGCTGCCGCACGCCCCGCCCGATGCGGCCGCGCTGGCCGCCCAGCTGGACGACGTGCGGGCGCGGGGCTGGGCCTGGGCGCTGGATGAAAGCCTGGCCGGGGTCGGCTCGGTCAGCGCCACCGTCAACGATCCGCAGAGCGGCGAAATCCTGGCCTTCTGCCTGAGCTTTCCGGCGTCGCTGAACCAGCCAGGCTTCATCGACGCATTGGCCCGTCGCCTGGTCGGCGATGTCGCGGCCATCGGCCGCGCCGCGGGCGACGCATTCTGGCAAACCATGGCGCCGACAACTGCCGACATAGAGCAGGCCGGCGCAGTCCACCACTGAATAAACACAAGGGGAATACACATGCGGCAACCGGTCTCTCACCCGCGCGCGTTCAGCGGCGGCACGTTCATATTGCTGGCGCTGCTCAGCGTCTTCGGCGCCATCATCGGCATCCAGTTGCTGGTCTCGCTGGGCGTGACGCCCAATACGTCCATCATCGGCGCGCTGGTGGCGATGATCCTGGCGCGCATACCGCTGGCGCTGTTCGCGCGCTTTCGTTCGATACACGAGCAGAACCTGGCGCAGAGCGCGATCTCGTCGGCGACCTTCGGCGCGGCCAACAGCCTGCTGCTGCCCATCGCCATTCCCTACCTGTTCGGCCGCACGGACCTGGTGCTGCCGATGTTCGTCGGCGTGGCGGCGGCCATGTTGCTGGATGGCTACCTGCTGTACCGGCTGTTCGATAGCCGCATCTTCCCCGCCGCGGGCGCATGGCCGCCGGGCGTGGCGGCGGCCGAGGCGATCAAGGCTGGCGACACCGGCGGGCGGCAGGCGCGGCTGCTCGGGGCAGGCATAGGGGTAGGCCTGGTCGGCGCCTGGCTGCACATCCCCATGTCGGCGTTCGGCACGGCCTTCCTGGGCAATATCTGGGCGCTGACGATGTTCGGCATCGGGCTGCTGATACGCGGCTATGCGAAGCCAATCATGGGATGGGACATCAATGCCCTGTATATCCCGCATGGCCTGATGATAGGCGCGGGCATGGTCGCGCTGATCCAGGTGATCGCGCAGATCCGCGCCCGCGGCGGCGATGACCGGGCGGCCGCGCCGGCGGGGGACAGCCACGCCATGCCGGCGGCGGCCACCGCCGAAGCGGAACCGGCGTCCGGACCCACCCGCACGATCCAGGACATGCGCCGCACCTTGCGGCTGGGCGCGATCGCCTACATCGTGCTTGCCGCCCTCCTGGCGCTGGGCAGCGGCCTGTACACCGGCATGTCCACGCCCATGTTGATCGGCTTCGTGCTGTATGCCGCCTTCGCCGCCTTCGTGCATGAGCTGCTGGTCGGCATCGCCGCCATGCACTCCGGCTGGTTCCCCGCCTTCGCGGTCGCCCTCATCACGCTGTTGGTCGGCATGCTGATCGGCTTCCCGCCAGTCGCGCTGGTGATCCTGTGCGGGTTCGCCGCGGCCACCGGCCCGGCTTTCGCCGACATGGGCTACGACCTGAAGGCGGGCTACCTGCTGCGCGGCAACGGCGCGGATCCGGCATTCGAACTCGATGGCCGGCGCCAGCAGCTGGCCGCCGGCATGCTGGCCTTCGTCATCAGCATGCCCATGGTGTATTTCACGTATCACAGCTATTTCGACCAGGGCCTGACGCCGCCCGTCGCCGCGGTCTATGTTGCCACCATCAAGGCAGGGGTCGCGCCCGGCGTGGCCATGCAGTTGCTGATATGGGCAATCCCGGGCGCCTTGATCCAGTGGCTGGGCGGCCCGCGCCGCCAGCTGGGCGTGCTGCTCTCCACCGGCCTGCTCATTGCCAATCCGCTGGCGGGCTGGGCGGTACTGGCCGGCATCGTGCTGCGCGTGATCGCGCTGCGTCTGTGGGGCGACAAGGTGCGCAACAGCCTGGAGGTCTTCGCCGCGGGCTCCATCGCCGGCGATGCGCTGTACAGCTTCTTCAATTCCCTGATCCAGTATCAGGCCAAGGGAAAATAAGGATCCAATATGAGTCTCACCCATACGCTCAAAGTCTTCGAGGCCTTCGACAGCGCCTACGCCAGCGGCCAGACGGTCGTCGAACTGCTGCAGCCCTATGCCGCGCACGCCAGGGTCGCCGTGAAGACCATCAGCGGTCCCAAGGGCAAGACCGACTTCGTGCGCATCGAAATCCCGGGCACCGAGGGCAAAACGAATGGCGGCGCCGCGCCCACGCTGGGCATCGTCGGCCGCCTGGGCGGCATCGGCGCGCGCCCCAGCCGCATCGGCCTGGTGTCCGATGGCGACGGCGCGATCGCCGCGGTGGCCTCGGCCTTGAAGCTGGCGCACATGGCCACGCAGGGCGACCGCCTGCCTGGCGACGTCGTCATCAGCACGCACGTCTGTCCCGACGCGCCGACGCGTCCGCACGAGCCCGTGGATTTCATGGATTCGCCCATGGACACCGAAACCCTCAACGAAAACGAGGTGTCGGAGGAAATGGACGCGGTGCTGTCGATCGACACCACCAAGGGCAACCGCATCCTGAACCACAAGGGCTACGCGATCTCGCCCACCGTCAAGCAGGGCTATATCCTGCGCGTGTCGGAGGACCTGGTGCGCATCATGGAAATGACCAGCGGGCGGCCGGCGGTGACCTTTCCCATCACCACGCAGGACATCACGCCCTACGGCAACGGCGTGTACCACCTGAACAGCATCCTGCAACCGTCGGTCGCGACGCGGGCGCCCACCGTCGGCGTGGCGATTTCGGCGATCAGCGTCGTGCCGGGCTGCGGCACCGGCGCCAGCGACGAAGCCGACATCGCCGCCACGGTACGCTTTGCCGTGGAAGTCGCCAAGGAATTCACGCGCGGAACCTGCAGTTTCCATGATGCCGGCGAATACGACCGGCTGGTGGCGATGTACGGCTCGCTGGCGCATCTGCAGAAGCGCCAGTAAGCCCGCGCGCAAGGAGCACACATGACGGACGGCAATCCTTTGCTAGGCACCATCACCATCGGACAGGCGCCGCGCGCCGACATCACCCCCATCCTGCAGGCGGCGCTGCCGGCCGGCGTGCGGGCCCGCCATGTCGGCGTGCTGGACGGCCTGTCGGCCAGCGATATCGCATCGCGCTACGCGCCGCGGCCCGGCCAGCCCTTGCTGGTGACGCGCCTGCTGGACGGCAGTTCGGTCATCCTGGACAAGGCCGCCATCCAGGGCGCGCTGACGGGCAAGATCGCCGAACTGGAGGCCAGCGGCTGCACGGTCATCCTGGTGCTGTGCACTGGCGAATTCCATGGCCTGGCGACACGGCGCGCCTGGCTGGTCGAGCCCGACCGTATCGTGCCGCCGGCCGCCTCCGCGTTGGCCGGCGAACGCCAGGTCGGTATCATCGTGCCGCTGGCGGAACAGGCCGCCAGCGAGGCCGGTAAGTTTTCCATGCTGGCCCGGATGCCGCTGTGCGAGGCCGCTTCGCCTTACGATGATGATCTGCGCACGCTGGAAGCGGCGGCGCGCACGCTGCGCGATCGCGGCGCGCGGATGCTGCTGATGGACTGCATGGGCTTCGTCGAAGAGCATCGCGCCGCGGCGCGACGCGCCAGCGGCCTGCCCACGGTGCTGTCCAACGCCCTGATCGCCAAACTCGTCGCGGAGCTTGTCATCTGATGTCCATGCAACTTCTACTCTTGAGCAATTCGCGTTCGCCCGATGGCAGCTACCTGACGCATGCGGTCGCCCCACTGCGGGCGCTGGCCGGCGAACGGCGCAGGACCCTGTTCGTGCCCTTTGCCGCCGTCACCAACAGCTGGGATGATTACACCGCCAACGTGGCGAACAGCCTGGCCGCACTGGAATGGGAATTCACCGGCGCGCATACCGTGGACGCCGATGCCGCCGGACTTTACGAGCTGATCCTGGTGGGCGGCGGCAATACCTTCCAACTGGTGGCGGAATGCCGCCGCCGCGGCTGGCTGCAGGCAATCGCGGAACGCGTGCGCGCCGGCACGCCCTATGCGGGCTGGAGCGCGGGCGCGAACCTGGCATGCCCGACACTGTGCACGACCAACGACATGCCCATCGTCGATCCGGGCGGGTTCGACGCGCTGGGCTTGGTCGGGTTCCAGATCAATCCGCACTACAACAATGCGCTGCCGCCGGGACACCAGGGCGAAACGCGCAACGAGCGCATCGCGGAATTCCTGGCCGCGAATACGGCGGCGACGGTGGTGGGTCTGCCGGAAGGCGATTGGTTGGCGGGCGACGGCGCGCGCATGACGTTTCACGGCCCGCATACGGGGTATGTGTTCCGCCAGGGGAAGGCACCGGAGGAAGTGCGCGAAGGGATGGCGATAGGCTAGGCGCCCCCGGCTAGGCGCCCCCGGCCAGGCGCCCCCTGCCAGGCGCCCCGGCCAGGCGGCCACATCGGGACGCCTCAACCGGCCTTGCCCAGGCCCAGATAGCTTTCGACGACGCGCGGATTGTTCGCCAGTTCGGCGGCGGCGCCGGACAGTACGACCTCTCCGGTTTCCAGCACATAGCCCTGGTCCGCCACCTGCAGGGCAGCGCGGGCGTTCTGCTCGACCAGCAGGATTGACACACCGCCCTCGCGCAGCCGCGCGATGATATGGAATATCTCGCGGACGATGCGCGGCGCCAGCCCGAGGCTGGGCTCATCCAGCATCAACAGGCGCGGCTTGGCCATCAGCGCGCGCCCCACCGCCAGCATCTGGCGTTCGCCGCCGGACAAGGTGCCCGCCTGTTGCGCGCGTCGCTCCTTCAGGCGCGGGAACAATTCATAGACGTCCTGCATGCTGGCTCGCCAGCCGGCCTCGCGCATGCGATAACGCCGGAAGCCGCCCAGGAGCAGATTGTCTTCCACCGACATGCTGGCGAACAGTTCGCGTTTTTCCGGCACCAGCGACATGCCTGCCGCCACGCGTCGTTCCACGGGCCAGGCGGAGACGTCCTGCCCATCCAGCAGTACGGACCCGCTGGCGTGTCCCGTCAGGGGCAAGGCGCCCATGATGGCGTTCAACATCGTCGACTTGCCGGCGCCGTTGGCGCCGATCACCGTGACGATGCTGCCGGCCGAGACCGCCAGGGTAACGGGCGACAAGGCGCCGACCTTGCCGTAGCGGGCGGCCAGGCCTTCCACGCGCAATAGCGGGGCGGCGCCGGCCGCGGCCGCCGATGTCGATGCCGGCGACGTTGCCGATGACGACGCCGCGTACGGCGCCGACGCTGGATGCTGCCCGCTCATCGCGCTTCCCCCGCCATGGCGCCGCGCGCGGCCGGCGCGGTCGCCTCGCCGTCGTCCAGACCGCCCAGATAGGCCTCCAGCACCGCGGGATCCCGTTGGATGTCGGACGGCACGCCTTCCGCCAGCTTGGTGCCGAAGTCCATGACCACCAGGTGATTGGTCAAGCGCATGACGAAATCCATATCGTGTTCAACCAGCAGTATGCTCATGCCCTCTTCGCGCAGTTGCGCCAGCACGTCGGCCAGCGCCTGCTTTTCCTTGTAGCGCAGCCCGGCGGCGGGCTCGTCCAGCAGCAGCAGCACCGGATCCCCCGCCAGCGCCCGGGCGATTTCCAGGATGCGCTGCTGCCCCAGCGCCAGGTTGCCCGCCTGTTCGTACATGCAGTCGCCCAAGCCGACGCGTTGCAGCTGCCGCGCCGCTTCGTGCAGCAGGCGGGCTTCGGCCGCGCGATCCGCCCGCAGGGCGCCGGCCAACACGCCGACATCGGCACGCAGGTGCGCGCCCAGCGCGACGTTTTCCAGCACCGTCATGCCGGGCAGCAGCTGCACGTGCTGGAACGTGCGCCCCACGCCGCGCCGCGCGATCTCGCGCGCCGACAGCCGCTCGATACGGTCGCCCAGGAAGCTGACCGCGCCGCGCGTGCAGGGCAGCACGCCGGTGATCAGGTTGAAGGTCGTGCTCTTGCCCGCGCCGTTGGGACCGATCAGGCCCATGATTTCGCCCGCGCGCACCTTGAACGAGATATCGTTGACCGCCACCAGCCCGCCAAAGGTCTTGCGTACGGCGTCGACGTCCAGCACCACCTGCCCCGGTGCCGGACGCGAACGGCGCGGCAGATCGGGCGCCACGGGCGGCGCGGCGCGCCCGCGCGCCTTGTCGTTGCCGCCGGCCAGGCGCCGCCAGCCCGATGCCACCATGGGCCAGACCCCATCGCGCGCATACTGCAGCATCAGGATCAGCAGCACGCCGAAAACGATCATCTCGAAGTTCGCGGTGGTGTCGAACAAGCGCGGCAGCACGTTCTGGATCTGATCCTTCAACACCAGGATGATCGCCGAACCGAGCAGCGCACCCCACACATGGGCCGCGCCCCCCACCACCGCCATGAACAGGTACTCGATACCGTAGTTCAGGCCGAACGGACTGGGACTGACCGCGCGCTGCATATGGGCGTACAGCCAGCCCGACAGGCTGGCCAGCAGGGCCGCGTACACGAAGACGATCACCTTGTAGCGCCGCGTGTCCACGCCCATGGATTCCGCCATCCCGGCGCCGTTGCGCAAGGCCCGGATAGCGCGGCCCGGACGTGAATCGAGCAGGTTGCCGGTGGCCCACACGGCGGCCAGCACCAGTATCCAGATCAGATAATAGATATGGCGGCCGCTGGCCAGCGACACGCCGAAGACCGTCAGCGGCGCGATGCCGGCGATGCCATCGTGGCGTCCCAAGGCGTCCACGGTGCCGTACAGGTAGAACAGTGCGAGGCACCACGCGATGGTGCCCAAAGGCAGGTAATGCCCCGACAGCCGCAACGTGATGGCGCCCAGCATCCATGCGACCAGTCCCGTCAGCAGCAGCCCGGCCAGCAGTCCCAGCCACGGCGACCATCCCTGCGCGGTGGTCAGCCAGGCAGTCGCGTAAGCGCCGATGCCGACGAAGGCGGCCTGCCCGAAGGACGTCAGCCCGCTCACGCCGGTCAGCACCACCAGCCCCAGCACCACCAGGCTGGCCAGCCCGATGTAATTGAGCTGCGTGATCCAGAATTCGGGCGTCGACGCGAACATGGGCAGCAATGCCAGAAGCACGACGAAGACCAGCAGAGGCAGGCGCCGGGCGAATTGCGTCGTCATGGCTTATTCCTCGGCCTCGGAATGTCCGCCGCCGCGCAGCGACAGCCACAGCAGCACCGGGATGATCAGGGTGAAGACGATCACTTCCTTGTACGCGCTGGCCCAGAAGGACGAGAACGATTCCAGCAGCCCCACCAGCAGCGCGCCGGCCGCCGCGACCGGATAGCTGGCCAGCGCGCCGATGATCGCGCCGACGAAGCCTTTCAGGCCGATCAGGAAACCCGTGTCGTAGTAGATGGTGGTGACGGGCGCGATCAGGATGCCGGAAATGGCGCCCATCAAGGCCGCCAGCGTGAAGGTGATGCTGCCTGAAATGGTGCTGCTGATGCCCACCAGCCGCGCGCCGCGCCGGTTCACCGCCGTGGCGCGCAAGGCGCGGCCATACAGCGTCTTGCCGAAGAACAGCCACAGCGCCAGGATCAACACCAGCGAGGTCGCCACCACGAACAGGCTCTGCGCGGACCACATGGTCACGCCCAGGTCCACCTGCCCGTCGACGAAGGCGGGCGTGCGCCAGCCTTCGGCGCCGAAAAATACCAGTCCCATGCCGACCAGCACGAAATGCACCGCCACCGACGTGATCAGCAACACCAGCACGCTCGCTTCCGCCAGCGGCTGGTACACGATGCGATACACCATCGGCCCCATCGGCACGATCAGCAGCAGCGTCAGGACCATATTGCGCCACAGCGGCGTGTCCGCGCCGGTCAGGCGGCTGGTCAGCCAGAACAGCACGGCCGGCAGCACCACGTTGGCCAGGAAAGCCCTGGGCAGCGCGGCGCCGCTGCGCAGGCGCAAGGCGCGACCCAGTTCGAGCAGGAACACCACGCCGCCCAGCAAGGGCAGCAAGTAGACCGTGCCGGGCAATTTGCCGTCCACCAGCATGGCCAGCGTCAGGGCCCCGAAAGCGACGAACTCGCCCTGCGGGATGAAGATCACACGCGTCACGGCGAAGACCAGCACCAGCGCCATACCCAGCAGGGCATAGATCGAGCCGCTGACCACGCCGTCCTGCAACAGGATGAACGCTATCGAGGAATCCATCGTTGGCTTTACCGTGTCAGGCCGCCGCGCGCGAGCCATGCGTCGCGCGCGGAACGGCCGGCATCAAGTTGGCGGGTCAGAGTCCCGGCTGGTAGACCCACTTGCCGTTCTGCACCTTGACCATGACACGGGCGCGTTCGTCGAAGCCGGCGTGATCGGTGGGGCTCATATTGAACACGCCTTGAGAGGCCGCCAGGTTCTTGATGTTTTCCAGGGCGTCGCGCATCGCGACGCGGAATTCCGGCGTGCCGGGCTTGGCCGTCGTCAGCGCGACGGGCACGGCCGCCAGGACCAGTTGGCCGGCATCCCACAGATGGCCGCCGAAGGTGCTGACCGAACCGGCGCCGTGCGCCTTTTCATAGGCGGCCACGTAGGCCAGCGCGGACTTCTTCACCGGGTTGCTGTCCGGCAGCTGGTCGGCCACCAGCAGCGGGCCGGCGGGCAGCAGCATGCCTTCGCAATCCTTGCCGCACACGCGCAGGAAGTCGCCGTTGGCCACGCCGTGCGTCTGGTAGATCAGGCCGCCGTAGTTGCGCGCGCGCAATTCCTTCTGCGGCAGCGCGGCCGGCGTGCCGGAGCCGGCGATCAGCACCGCGTCGGGACGCGCGCTGACCAGCTTCAGCACCTGGCCCGTCACGCTGGTGTCGGTCCGGCCGTATTTTTCGACGGCGACCAGTTTGATGCCCTTCTTTTCAGTGGCGTTCTTGATTTCCTGGAGCCAGCTGTCGCCGTAGGCATCGGCAAAGCCGATGAAGCCCAGCGTCTTGACCTTGCCCTTGACCATCGCGTCGGCCAGCGCGCCGGCCATCAGGGCGTCGTTCTGCGGCGTCTTGAACGCCCACTTGCGCGGGCCGTCCACGGGATCGACGATCTTGACACTGGCGGCCACGCTGACCATGGGCGTGCTGGTTTCGCCGGCCACGTCCACCATCGCCAACGAAGATGGCGTGACGGAGCTTCCGATGACCACGTCCACCTTGTCCTCGCTGACGAACTTGCGCATGTTCTTGACGGCCTGCGTCGTGTCGGTCGCGTCGTCCAGCACGATCCACTCGATCTTCTGCCCCGCCACTTCCTTGGGCAGCAAGGCCACCGTGTTGCGTTCCGGAATGCCCAGCGACGCGGCGGGGCCGGTGCTGGAAAGGGTGACGCCGACCTTGACCTGCGCCTGCGCCATCAAAGGCAGGGCCAGCGCCAAAGCCGCGGCCGCGATGCGTGTTTTATGTTTGGGATGCATCATTGAAGTCTCCGGAAAGAGCCGGCGGCATGTCGCGCGTCCGGCGGCTACAACATATGGTTTGGTCGGCAAGCTATACAGAAAAACGGATTATAGGTTCAAAACCGTATCAAATCGCCTCCTCCGACGCGGGTAAGTAATCACCCTAGGAGAAGGTCCAGACCCGCCGCACCCGCTGCGTCACCACGGCCGCCAGCACCGCCTTGGCGATGTCGCCGGGCAGGAACACCGCCATGGCCAGCGCCGCCTTGCCCAGCGTCATGCCTGCGATGGCGGCCAACCAGGGAATGCCCACGGCATAGACGACGAGCAGGCCGCCGCACAGCGCGGCCGCGAAATATCCCAGCATGGCCGGCACGGTGCCGGCGCCGGAAAGCGCCACGCGCTGCGCCATGGCGCCGCACAGCGCGGCGCCCACCAGCATCCCGATCAGGAATCCACCGGTGGGCCCCGCGTAGACGCCCAGGCCACCACGGCCCCCGGGCAACACGGGCAAGCCGATCGCGGCCAGGAGCAGATACAGCGCCACAGCCGCGGTGCCGCGCGCCGGCCCCAGCATGCATCCCGCCAGCATGACACCCAGCGCCTGCAAGGTAATGGGGACCGGCAGCGCGGGTACCGGTATCGGCGGGGCCAGGCTCAACACCACGATGAACGCCGCGAACAAGGCGACCGTTACGGTATTGCGGGTGCGCATGCGCGCTCTCCTTGAGGCAAGTCGAAAGAATCCGGGTCAGCCGCCGCGCGTATCGATGGCGTCCGCGACTTCCTCGGCGCGTTTGAAGGTGCGTACCAGGAGCGGCACGGTCAGCGCCAGGGCATTGCGCGACAAGCCCCGGGCCGCCTGCGCCTCACGGATTTCCTGATAGTTGCGCCAGATTTCCGGGATGAATCGCAAGGTCAACGCCAGCGCGAGCGCCACCCGCTCCGCGTCCACCCAGCCCAGCTTGTCCAGGGGACGGAGCGCCTGCTCGCAGACGCGTATCAGGTCGCTGGTGCGGGTGGTCAGGGTGACCGCCAGGGCCAGGGCGACCAGCGCCGACACGCGCAGCAGGACTTCGGCCGCGCGCGTCCAGCCATCGAACCAGGCCGTGCATGCGCCCACCACCGCGAGTATCGCCACGAGTCCGCGCACATGGCGCCATAGCGCGCCCGCTCCCACGCCCGATAACGCCACCAGCAGCATGCCGCAGGCGCAGGCCAGGGCCAGGACATCCAGGCGATGCACCAGGAACAGCAACGCCCCGGCGACCAGCAGCGCCACCATCTTGCAGGGCGCGGGCATGCGCTGCAGCCAGCGATCGCCTTCTACATATAGAGGCTCCATCATGCGCAATGCTCCCGGTACCAGCGCAACGCGGCCGCCGGCCGGTCGTCGGCGGCCACCCGCCCGTCGACGATCACCAGCACGCGATCGAAATCGTCGAGCAGATCGAGGTCGTGGCTGACCACGACGGCATCGCAGGCCAGGGCGCCGATGGCCGCGCGCACCCGGTTGCGGTTGCGCAGGTCCAGCTGCGTGGTCGGCTCGTCGAACACCACCACCTTGGGGTGCGTGACCAGCACGGCAGCCAGCGCCACCAACTGCCGCTCGCCGCCGGACAGCGTGTGGCTGGCCCGGTCCGCCAGGTGCCCGATGCCCAGGGCATCGAGCTGGGCGGTCGCGCGGACCTGCCGCGCCGCCTTGTCCGCCACACGGGCCTTCAGGCCGAATTCCATGTCTTCCCGCACAATGGGGAAGACGATCTGGTTTTCGGGATTCTGGAAAACAAAGCCGACGTCACGCCGTACTTCGCGCGTGGCGGCGCGGGTGTCGAGGCCGTTGACGCGCACCGCGCCGGACGTGGGCAACACCAGACCGTTGACCAGCCGTGCCAGCGTACTCTTGCCCGCGCCGTTGGGGCCGACGATCCCGACGCGGCGTTCGCTCAGCACCGCGCTCACCCCATGCAGAATCTGCGCGCGGGGCGTCGTCACGACGGCATGATCAAACTCGATTAACATGGGGCGCGATTATGCCCGAACCCGCTCGCCGGACCGGAATTCCGGGCAGTCATGGCATCCGCCGGTATTGAAATCCGAATTTGCTGAAGAATGAAGAAGTTTTTATTCGACCTGTTTCCGCTGCTGCTGTTTTTCATCGCCTATCGCTACGCCGGGATCTATACGGCCACGGCGGTGGCGATAACGGCGTCCGTCCTGCAGATCCTGTGGCTGCGCCTGACCGGGCGGCCGATCGAGGTCATGCACTGGATCAATCTGACGGTCATCGTGGTTTTCGGCGGCGCGACCTTATGGCTGCACAGCGACGTATTCATCAAATGGAAACCCACGGTGCTGTACTGGTTATTCGGCGGCGCGCTGCTGATCGGCCGATGGGTATTCAAGCGCAATCTGGTGCGCCGCCTGCTGGAAAAGCAGATTGCGCTGCCCGACGCGGTGTGGGACAAACTGAACGCCACCTGGGCGGTATTTTTCCTGATCGCCGGCGCGGCCAATCTCTACGTGGCGTTCTCCGGCCATTTTTCCGAATCCGAATGGGTCACCTTCAAGGCGTTCGGATTGATGGGCTTGATGATCGTTTTCGTCCTGGCGCAATCGCTGTGGCTGGGGCGGCATCTGCAACCCTCGGCGGGCGAAGCGCCCGACGATAGCGGCGGCGACGCCGGTAAACGTTGAATAGATTTGCTTAACTTTCCATGACTGATATCACCGACGTCGCTGCTACCATCCGCGAACGCTTGCAAGCACTCGCACCGGTGGCGCTCGACATACAGGACGACTCCCATCTTCATGCGGGACACGCAGGCGCGCATGGCGGCGCTTCGCACTTCACAGTGCGGATTACATCCGCCCGATTCGCAGGGCTGTCACCCGTGGCGCGACATCGCCTGGTGTATGATCATTTGAATGATTTAATGCCCTACCCCATCCACGCGCTTGCGCTGGAAACCCGTACTCCTTGAAAGGACCTACATGAAACGCTTTATCCTGCTGGTGGCGGCCTGCGTGATTGCCGCCCCCGCTTTTGCCCAGAACGTGGCGACGGTGAACGGCAAACCCATTACCCAAAAAAGCCTCGACCAGTTCGTGAAACTGCTCGTCAGTCAGGGTGCGACGGATTCGCCTCAGCTGCGCGATCAGGTCAAGCAGGAAATGATCAACCGCCAGGTGTTCGTGCAGGCCGCCGAAAAGGCCGGCATCGCCAAGCAGCCGGACGTGCAGACCGAAGTCGAGCTGGCCCGCCAAGGCATCCTGGTTCGCGCCCTGATGGCCGACTACCTGCAAAAGCATCCGGTTACGGACAAACAGGTGCAGGACGAATACAACGAGGTCAAGCAACAGCAGGCCGGCAAGCAGGAATACAAGGTCCGCCACATCCTGGTTTCGGATGAAAAGACCGCCAACGACCTGCTCGCCCAGATCAAGAGCGGCAAGCTGAAATTCGAAGACGCCGCCAAGAAGGAATCCAAGGATCCCGGCAGCGCCGAAAAGGGTGGCGATCTGGGCTGGGCGCCGGCCACCAACTACGTTCCGCCTTTCGCCCAGGCCGTGACGTCGCTGCAGAAGGGTCAACTGGCCGACAAGCCGGTGCAGACCCAGTATGGCTGGCACATCATCCAGGTGGAAGATACCCGCCCGGTGGAATTCCCGCCGCTGGATCAGGTGCGCCCGCAACTGGAAGAAATGCTGCGTCAGCAACTGCTGGCCAACTACCAGAAGTCGCTGCGCGAGCAGGCCAAGGTACAGTAAGCGGACCAGGCCGCGGCCTTGCGGCCGCGCCGTCAGCAGAAAGCCCCGCCTATCGGCGGGGCTTTGCTTTTACTGTCGCGAGTGGTGTGCGTCGTTCGCTGTGCTTTGTGCGTCGGTCCGGTCAATCCTTCACACCCAGCAACTGCTTGAGCCCGTCCTCGTCCAGCACCGGCACACCCAGCTTCTCGGCGTTGGCCAGCTTGCTGCCGGCCTCCGCGCCCGCGACGACATAGGCCGTCTTCTTGGACACCGAACCGCTGACCTTGCCACCCGCGGCCAGGATATGGCTGGTGGCTTCCTCGCGCGTCCAGTTCGGCAAGGTGCCGGTCAGGACGAAGGTCTTGCCCGACAGGCCGCCGGTACGCGCGGCGGCTTCGGCCACCGGATGCACCCCCTGCTGCCGCAGCGCTTCGACGATGTCGCGATTGTGATGCTCGGCGAAGAAGCGATGGATGGATGCCGCCACCGCGGGCCCTACATCGGCCACTTCCAGCAACTGCTCTTCGCTGGCATCCATGATGGCGTCCATATCGCCGAAATGCCGGGCGACATCGCGAGCCGTCGTTTCGCCGACGTGGCGGATGCCGAGCGCGAACAGCAGGCGGCCCAACGTCGGCTTGCGCGCCTTGTCGATGGCGTGCACCAGGTTTTCGGCCGACTTCGCGCCCATGCGGTCCAAGCCGGCAAGCTCTTCCACGGTCAGGCTGTAGATATCCGCCAGGGACTTGACCCGGCCGCGTTCGACGAGTTGGTCGACCAGTTTTTCGCCCAGCCCCTCGATATCCAGGGCCTTGCGTCCGGCCGCATGCAGCAGCGTCTGCTTGCGCTGCGCCGCGCAGAACAGGCCGCCCGTGCAACGGGCGATCGCCTCGCCTTCCGGCCGCTCGATGGCCGAGCCGCAGACCGGACAGGCGGTGACCATGCTGAATTCGCGTGCATCGGCAGGCCGCTTTTCCAGCACCGGTCCCACCACTTCAGGGATGACGTCGCCGGCCCGCCGCACGATGACGGTATCGCCGATGCGCACATCCTTGCGGCGGATCTCGTCTTCATTGTGCAGGGTCGCATTGGTGACCGTCACTCCACCGACGAACACCGGCTGCAGGCGGGCCACCGGCGTAATCGCGCCGGTACGCCCCACCTGCACTTCGATATCCTGCAGCGTGGTGGTGGCCTCTTCGGCGGGATATTTGTGCGCCAGGGCGAAGCGCGGCGCCCGCGCCACGAAACCCAGCACCTTCTGCGCCGGCAGCGAGTCGACCTTGTACACCACGCCGTCGATGTCATAGGCCAGCGTGGGCCGCAGCTTCGCGACCCGGGCGTAGAAATCCAGCAAGCCGTCCGCGCCGCGCGCCTTGCGGTTGTGCTGGGTATTGATGGGCAGGCCCAGTTCGGCCAGCCAATCCAGCATCGCGCCATGCGATTCGCGCGGCAGCGTGGAAGTCTCGCGGGTGCCCGGCGCCGGTTCGTCGAACTTGCCGGCCTGGCGTCCCGCAAGCCCGTGCACCTCGCCCCAACCGTAGGCGAAGAAGCGCAAGGGCCGCTGCGCCGTGATCTTGGGATCCAGTTGCCGCAGGCTGCCTGCCGCCGCATTGCGCGGATTGACGAACACCTTCTCGCCGCGCGCCGCCTGGGCTTCGTTCAGTCGCTCGAACTCGCGGCGGTTCATCAGCACTTCGCCGCGCACCTCCAGCACGCGGGGCGCGCCCGCCTTCAGCTGAAGTGGGATGGAACGGATGGTGCGGATGTTGGCGGTGACGTCTTCCCCGGTCTGGCCGTCGCCGCGGGTGGCGGCCTGTGCAAGCTTGCCGTCTTCGTAGCGCAGGCTGATGGCCAGCCCGTCCAGCTTGAGTTCGCAGAAATAGTCGGGCTCGGCGGTCGGCCCCAACTGGCCGGAAGACCGCAGCGTGTCCGTGACCCGCTTGTCGAAGGCGCGGACTTCTTCTTCGTCGAAGGCATTGCCCAGCGACAGCATGGGCACGGCATGGGTGACCGCGCCGAACGCCGCCAACGGCGTCGCGCCCACGCGTTGCGTGGGCGACTCCGGCGTGACGAGCTCGGGATGGTCTTTTTCCAGCGCTTCCAGCCGGCGCATCAGGCCGTCGTATTCGGCATCGGAAACGCTGGGCGCGTCTTCGACGTAATACCGGTAATTGTGCTGCTCGATTTCCACGCGCAGCCGCGCGATTTCTTCCTGCGCGGCGCGGGTGTCCTTGCCTGCCTTCACGAAAACACCCGCAGCGCACGCGGGCTGCCGGCGCGCAGGCCGGCCTGCTCCAATTGTCCGAACAGGACTTGCAGGCGCTCATCGATCACGGCGACGGACGCATCGGCCAGCGGCTTGCCCTGGTCGTCGACCAGTTCGGCGCGCAGGCGCTGCGCCAGTTGCCGGCCCACATCGACCATGCGGCCGAAGGCGCGCTCGTCGGGCGGGCTGCAAGGCACGTCCAGGAGCAGGTTCAAGCGCTCGACGCCACCGACACCGGCATCGAAGGCGGCGCCGTCGCCGCGCGTCAGCGTGAAGCGCGGCAACCCTATGTCGGACATCCACACCACGCGCGGGCCGTCATGGATGAAACCCAGGTCGCGCGCGATGGAGAGCACTTCGGCGGCGGGCTGCGCGCCGCCGAGCAGCAGCGTCAGGCCGACCTGGGTGTCCAGCGCCGCGCAGGTATCGTCCAGGCGCGCCGCCTGTTCGAGCACCGCCTGTTGATCCGGACCTTCTATGGCGGCATCGAAACGCTCGCCCAGATCCTGCGCGCGGGCCCAGGCCTGCGACCATTCGATCGCCGTCAGCGGGCCCGTGCGATTGGCCAGCAGCACGGCGACCTGCAGGGAGCTGTAGCGCTCTTCGCCGCGCAGCCGCGCGCGGTGGCGCTGGTCGTCGGTCTGGCCGAACACGCGCATGGGCTTGCGGCCGGCCGAGCGCATGCTTTGCGTGACGGGCAGCAGATCGCCGCCGCGCACGGGCTCGGCGAAGGTGATTTCGATCACGACTTCGCACGCCGGATCGGCTTCATCGCCATCATCGCCGTCCGGATGCGAGGGCGTAGCCGCCGCAGCCGCGGAATGGGCCGCCGAATGGCTTGCCGAATGGCTCGCCGAATGGCCGCCGGGGTAGGCGGCATCACCCGCCGAACCGCCGACGCCCAGTCCCGGCTCGCGACGCTGCGACGGCTGCTTGGCATGGCTGGCGGGATCCGGCTGCCCGGCATGACCGGTGTAGCCGCTGGACCCGGTGGACCCGGTATAGGCACCGGACGCGCCGCGGGAAGCGCCATGCGGCGTCCCGCCATCATGCGCGCCGGCCCCCAGCAGGGGATCGTGCTCGTTGCTGGGGAAGTGCGCCTGCATCTTGCGCCGCACCCGCCTATCCTGCCACCAGTTGAAACCCAGCACCATCAGGATGAGCAGGACGCCAAGGACGATCAGCCCGATCTGCAAATCACTCATGTATCAATTCCGCGCCTTTGGGGGCCACGCCTCTTCTAACCATGTTATGCGGCTTCCGCCGCGAGCTGCACCGCCGAATCGATATCCACCGCCACGATGCGCGAGACGCCTTGCTCCTGCATCGTAACGCCGACCAACTGCTTCGCCATCTGCATGGCGATCTTGTTGTGCGAAATGAAAAGAAACTGGGTCTGTTCGCTCATCGCGCTGACGAGGTTGGCATAGCGTTCGGTATTCGCATCATCCAGCGGCGCATCGACTTCGTCCAGCAGGCAGAACGGCGCCGGGTTCAGCTTGAACAGCGCGAATACCAGGGCCGTCGCCGTCAACGCCTTTTCGCCGCCCGACAGCAGGTGGATGGTGCTATTGCGTTTGCCGGGAGGCTGGGCCATCACCTGCACGCCGGCGTCCAGGATTTCATCGCCCGTCATCATCAGCTTGGCCTCGCCGCCGCCGAACAGCCGGGGGAACAGTTCGCCGAAGTGGCCGTTGACGGTGTTGAAGGTCTCCTGCAGCAGCTCGCGCGTTTCGCGGTCGATCTTGCGGATGGCGTCCTCCAGCGTCTCGATGGCGGTCATCAGGTCCTGCTGCTGCGCGTCGAGGAATTCCTTGCGTTCGCGGGAAGTGGTCAGTTCGTCCAGCGCCGCCAGGTTCACCGAACCCAGGCTGTCTATCATCCGCGAAATCCGCGTCACTTCCGACTGCAGCCAGCTGGCGCGGCGCCATTCGTCCGACATGGATTCCAGCGACTGCGCCAGCGCTTCGCGATCGACTTCGCGCGCGTTCAATTGTTCGCTGAACTGTTCTTCGGCCAGGCGGGCCGCCTGTTCCTGCAACTGCAATTCCATGATGCGCGCACGGCGCGGTTCCAGCGACTGCTCCTGCCGCACGCGGTCTTCGTCGGCGCCGCGCAATTGCGCGGCCAGGTTGTCCATTTCGATACGCGCGCGGGCCAGCGCTTCTTCCCGTTCCGCGCGCAATTCCAGTGCATCCTGCAGGCCGGCCTGCGACGCCGAGGCGTCCAGTTCGAACAGTTCGCCCTGCAGCTGTTCCAGCTCGGCCCGGGCGCGCGCGCTCTGGTCGGCGGCCAGTTGCTGGTTCCGGCGCAGATCCTGGATGCGCGCCTCGATACCGCGCTGGGCGAATTCCGATTCATGCACCGCGCGTTCCAGTTCGCGCAGGCGGGCACGCGCGGCTTCCGCCTGTTCGGCCAGGGTCTCGCCTTCGATCTCGGCGTCGGCAAAGCGCGTCTGGTGCTCCGCCAGCTCCTGGTCCAGCGTTTCGAAGCGGACTTCCGCGTCTTCGCGCGCGGCGCGCAGTTCTTCTTCGTGGGCGCCGATTTCCGCCAGGTCCTCGCGCAGGCGGGCGCCACGTTCACCCGATTGTTCCGCCTGCTGCTGCAGTCGGGAATACTCCAACTGGATATCGTGCACGCGACGCGTGACCTCGGCCACGCGCTGTCGCGCCGGCACCAAGGCCTGCGACACCTGCTGCCAGGCGGTCTCGCTGCGCGCGACGGCGGCGCGGCCCTGGTCGGCGATCAACTGCTGTGCCTTCAGTTCGCGCTGCAGGTTTTCGATTTCCTGCTGCCGCGCCAGCATGCCGGATTGCTCGGAATCCGCCGCGTAGAAACGCACGCTGTGCGCATCCACCAGGTGGCCGTCCTTGACCACATAGGCGCCGCCCGGAGGCAGGGCCGAGCGGCCGGCCAGCGCCTGGCCCAGGCTGTCGCTGACGTAGACGTCGCGCAGCCATTCGTTCATCAGGGTGCGCAGATCGCCATCGGTGATGCGCAGCAGCGCCGTCAGGGGCTGCTGCCCCGCCGGCGCCGCGGGGGCCGGCGCCGCCACCGGCAACTGGTAGAAAGCCAGCCGGGCAGGCGGCGCGTCGTCGGCGAAGGCCTTGGCCCAGTCCAGGTTGCGCACTTCCAGCGCTGCCATGCGTTCGCGCAGGGCGGCTTCCAGCGCCGTTTCCCAGCCGGGTTCGACATGCAGCTTCTGCCACAGCCGGCCCAGCCCCGCCAGCTCATGCTTGGCCAGCCAGGGTTCCAGCGTGCCCTGCTTCTGTACGTCTTCCTGCAGCTTGGCAAGCGCCGACAGGCGGGCTTCCAGCCGCGCGAGCGCCTGCGCCTCCTGCTGGGCGGTGGCCTGCGCGCGGCCACGCTCGGCATCGGCTTCGGGCAGGCGCGCTTCCAGCGTCGCGAGTTCTTCCTGGGCGGCGTCCAGCTGTTCCTGGCCCGCGGCCAGTGCCCCCGCCAGCTCTTCCATGCGTGCCGGGTCGGGCGTCTGCAGCTCGCGCATTTCCTGCTGCACGCGTTCGCGCCGCTGCTCCAGCGCCTGCAACTGGCGATCGGCGTCGCGCTGGCTTTGCGCGACCAGGGCCAGGTCCTGCTCGACGCGCGCCAGCGCGCTGCGCATGGCGTCGCGGCCCTGGGCCGCATCGCGCACCCGCGACTCGACCCCCGGCAGCGCGGCCTGGGCGTCCTCCGCCATGGCGCGCGCTTCCTGCGCCCGCTCGGCGCCGGCGGCCAGGTCTTCCTCGGCTTGGGCGATCTGTTCGGTGCAGTGGGTCTGCTGGCTGTCCCATTCCTCGATCTGGCGGGTCAGTTGCTCGCGCCGCGCCTGGACGCGGTTGCGCGATTCCACCACGTGGCGGATTTCCGCCTCCAGCCGGCTGACCTGCGCGTTGGCCTCGTAAAGCTGACCCTGCGCCGTGTGGACCAGGTCGCTGGCGGCGTAGTGGGCCTGGCGGCGCGATTCCAGCGCGGCTTCGCCAGCCCGCAATTCGGCGATCGCGGCTTCCAGTTCGGTCTGCGCGCGTTCGATTTCCTGGGTTTTCTTCTGGCGTTCCTGGCGCGCGCCCGTTTCCTTCAGGAACCACAGGGCGTACTGCTTGCGCTCACCGTCGGCCTGCAGTTCGCGGTATTCGCGCGCCACTTCGGCCTGGGCTTCCAGTTTTTCGAGCTGGCTGTTCAGTTCGCGCAGGATGTCTTCGACGCGGGTCAGGTTTTCGCGCGTGTCGGACAGGCGGTTTTCGGTCTCGCGCCGCCGTTCCTTATACCGCGACACGCCGGCCGCTTCTTCAAGGAAGACCCGCAGCTCTTCGGGGCGCGCCTCGATCAGGCGGTTGATCATGCCCTGGCCGATGATGGCGTAACCGCGCGCGCCCAGCCCGGTGCCCAGGAAGATGTCGTGGATGTCGCGCCGGCGCACCTGCTGGTTGTTGACGAAGTAGCTGCTGGTGCCGTCCCGCGTCAGGACCCGCCGCACGGCGATTTCGGAATAGGTGCTCCACTGCCCGGCGGCACGGCCTTCGCTATTGTCGAAGACCATTTCCACCGACGCGCGCGCCGCCGGCTTGCGATTCCCCGATCCGTTGAAGATCACGTCCTGCATGGACTCGCCGCGCAGTTCCGACGCCTTGGCCTCGCCCAATACCCAGCGCACGGCATCGATGATGTTCGACTTGCCGCAGCCGTTGGGGCCGACCACGCCAACCAACTGGCTGGGGACCGGAATAACGGTGGGGTCGACGAACGATTTGAAGCCGGCGAGTTTTAGCTGGGTAAGACGCACAGTATCTGATGGACTGACCGGAGGGTTGAAGGACGCGCTGAAACGGACCTGCCGCGCATTGCAAAGCGGCCCCGAGGGGCCGATGCGGACGAGCCGGCTCGATGGACCGGCTTTTTCGGGGCTTATGATACCCCACCGCCCGCCTCTCCCGCATGCCGGCGCTCCCCGGCGCGTCCTCATGCGACGCGGCGTTCCGCCGGAGCGGCGCATGCCGCATCGCCGCATGGCACGGCGCCGGCGCCGCTCTCAACGCCCGCGCGTGGGGCGGACGCTATACTCGCTGACACTTTTATTTGGCGCAGGCCTGTTCATCGCGCGGCCACTGCCGGATACTGACCGGCAACGTGAATGGGGACTATTCTTTGAAACGCGGTTTCTTTCTGGTCATGGCGGCGCAGGCGCTATCCTCGCTCGCGGACAATGCGCTCTTCATCGCGGCGATTGCCCTCATCCAGGAACTGCATGGTCCGGACTGGATGGCGCCGATCATGAAATGGTCGTTCGCGCTGGCCTACGTGCTGCTGGCCGCCTTCGTCGGCGCCATCGCCGATTCCTATCCCAAGGGCCGCGTCATGTTCGCCACCAATGCCTTGAAGGTCGGTGGCTGCCTGCTGATGTTTTCCTATGCCAGCCTGGGCTTCGCCCCGGTCCACCAGACCTACCTGGTCTGCCTGGCCTACGCGATGGTGGGTGTCGGCGCGGCCGCGTATTCGCCGGCCAAGTACGGCATCGTGACCGAAATGCTGCCGCCCCACCTGCTGGTCAAGGGCAACAGCTGGATCGAAGGGCTGACGGTGATCTCCATCATCCTGGGCACCGTATTGGGCGGCGCGCTGATTTCGCCGGAGATCTCGCAGGCCATCCTGCACCACCCCCTGAGCCGCAGGCTGGTGCATACCCCGGCCGAAGCCGCCATCCTGGTGATCGCCGGCGTCTACCTGCTGGCCGCGGCCTGCAACCTGGTGATCCCGAACACCCACGTGCGGTATCCGCCGCAACAGAAGAATCCCGTCCGCCTGATTTCCACCTTCGGCGGCTATGTACGCGTGCTCTGGCGCGACAAGCTGGGGCAGATTTCGCTGGCCGTCACCACCCTGTTCTGGGGCGCCGGCGCGACGCTGCAGCTGATCGTCATCGAATGGGGGCGCAGCCAGTTGGGCTACCGGCTCGACCAGGCCTCCATCCTGATGGGCGTCGCCGCGGTCGGCACGGTCATCGGCTCCATCCTGGCTGGCCGCATTCCGCTGCGCAAGGCACTCAGCGTGTTGCCGGTAGGTGCCGGCATGGGGCTGGTGGTGCTGCTGATGCCGCTCGTGCAGTCCACCTGGAGCGTCTACATACTGCTGCTGGTCGTCGGCGGGCTGGCGGGCTTCTTCGTGGTGCCCATGAACGCCCTGCTGCAGCACCGCGGCCACGTCCTGCTGTCCGCCGGCCATTCGATCGCCGTGCAGAACTTCAACGAGCAGCTCAATATCCTGCTGATGGTGGCGATCTACACGGTGCTGCTGTGGCTGAACCTGCCCATCGGCATCATCATCGTGATCTTCGGTTCCATCGTCGCGATCCTGATGCTCATATTCATGCGCTGGAGCCGCCGCAACATGCAGGAACGTCCCGAGCTGATCGGCCAGATCGGCCAGGAAGGGCACGGCAAGGCGCTGAGCGGCGAGGCCCACTGAGCGGCCGGGTCGCCCTGGCGGCGAGGCGCGCCGAGCGCGCCCGCGTGGGCCCTCCCCGGGCTCAGAGGCCGGCCGCCAGCCGCAGGTCCTGCCAGGCGCGGGCCTTTTCCACGGGGCTGCGCAACAGGTACGCCGGGTGGTAGCTCACCACCATGGGGATATCGCCGGCATCGGTCTTCAGCGTGTGGACGCGGCCGCGCAGGCTGCCGATGGCGGCATCCGTTTCCAGCAGGGTCTGCGCGGCGAATCGGCCCATCACCAATATGCGCTGCGGCTTCAGCAGCGCGATCTGGCGCATCAGGTACGGCCGGCAGGCGGCGATTTCTTCAGGCTTGGGGTTGCGATTGCCCGGCGGCCGGCACTTGATCACGTTGGCGATGTAGACATCGCGCTCGCGGCTCATGCCCACGGCCGCCAGCATGGCGTCCAGCAATTGCCCCGAGCGGCCGACGAAAGGCAATCCCTGCCTGTCCTCCTGCTCGCCGGGCGCTTCGCCCACCACCAGCCAGCGCGCGTTTTCGGCGCCCATGCCGAACACGGCCTGCCGGCGTCCCTGGCATAGGCCGCAGGACCTGCATTCGAGCACCCGCTCACGCAGGGTCGACATGTCCAGCACGGCCAGCGATTCGGCGGTGGGCGGTGGTTGCAGCGGAGCGGGCTCGCTGGCGGCGGCAGCCGCCGACGGCTTGCCGGGCCGCATGGGGGGTCTGCCCTGTGGCCCCGCCGCGGGCGGACGCCCTGGCGTGGATGCGGTGCCGGCTCCAGCCGTGGCCGGGGCGCCGGCCTCGGGGAGTCCAGCGGCCACCGCGCCGGAGCCGGGGTAGCCGGTCGTGCCGGCGCCGGCGAGGCTGGCGGGGCCGGCTGCCACGGCATCGGCACCGGCACCGGCCTGTGGACCGGCGGCCGCCGACCCAAAGGTGCCGGCCTCGGCGCCCGCGGTGGCGGATGCACCGGTACCGGGCCGGGAACCGGCGGCGGGCGCCGACGCGGCCTCGGCGCGGGTAGCGGCCACGGCAGCACCCGGCGCGCCGGAGGCGACCGCCGGATCGGCGCCGGCCGCCTGCGGCGATTCCTGTCGCAGCCACACCTTTTCCATGCCGATCTCGCGCAGCCAGGCCCGCTGCAGCGGATTCAGCGCCAGCGGCTTGACCGGCGTAGCCGTCGGATCAACCATGGCCGACCTCGTCCAGGGTAACGGGCTTCTGCATCACCAGCGCGTCCTCGCGCCGGCCACGGCCAGCCGGGTAATAGCCGCGCCGCAAGCCTACGCGCAGGAAACCGTGGTGTCCGTAGAACGCCACCGCCCCTGTATTGGACGGCCGGACTTCCAGCAACACACCCCCTATGCCGCGTTGACGCGCGCGCTCCACGCACCACTTGATGAGCCGGGAACCCAGCCCCTGCCGATGCATGGTCTTGTCGATGGCGACCACCAGCAGATGCGAAACGTCCGGGGCATGCATCAGGATGCAGAAGCCCAGCATCCTGCCGGCCCGGCGCAGCACGCAGGAATCGTAGCCGGCCGCCAGCGCATCGGCGAAATTGCGGCGCGTCCACGGAAAGGCCTGCACGGAAGCCTCGATGCGATCCATATCGTCCAGGTCCTGTTCCGTCATGGGCGACATTTCGATCGGCAAGGCGTCGGCCGGCGGTGGCGCCGGGTGCGACGCCGCCGCCTGCGCGGCGTGGTCGGGCGCGAGCGTCCGCGCCGCCTGGTCAGGCACCAGCGCCTGCGCCGCCTTGGGATTGCCGCCCTGGCCCGCCAACCGCTCGGCGGTGGTGAAGGCCACGCGGTCGCGCACGTAGAGCGGCATGGCCTGCTCGGGCGGAACCGTGTCGCCCTTGCGCCAGGCCATCAGCGCCAGCCGCGCAACGTCGCGGGCATGCGGCCGCATGGCGTCGTAGCGCGCCCAGTCGGCATGTGGCGCCATCAGTCGCGCATAGGCGTCCCAGGCGTCGCCGGCCAGCACGGGAGACAGCGCCAACCCGGTACGGGCCCGCCAATCGAGCAACCGGGCTTCCACCCAGGGCACGACTTCCGCCGCGGCGATCAGCAGCGGCGCCGCCAGCACCTCCCAGGCCGTGTCGTCGGCGGCGCCCTGCGCACGCCGGTACACGGCCAGATAGACCTCTTCCATGCGGGCATCGAGGGCCACCACGATCGCCTGGTCGGGCCTGGCGGGCACCTGCGCGGCCACGGCCAGATGCGACACGATGGGCACCACCGGCAGTTCGTGGGCCATGGCGATGCCCTGCGCGACCCCGCACGCCACGCGCAGGCCGGTGAAGCCGCCGGGTCCCTGGCCGAACGCGACCGCCTGGATATCGCCCGCTTCCAGGCCAGCATCCCGCAACAGGTCGCGCGCCATGGGCAGCAGGCGCTCGGCATGTTCCTGCGCGCCTTCGTGCTCCAGGGTGGCGATGGCCGGGCCGCCCGGGAGGTCCCGCAGCAGCGCGACGCTGCATCGGGACGAAGAAGTTTCAAGCGCCAAAAGGGTGGGATTCATAGCGGAATTGTACGTAATACCAAAGACTTGCCCTCGTTTGTAAGGGGGATTTCAACCATCCTGTCCAATGTGTAATATCTTGTGAACGCCCACTAGCCGGTCATTCCGGGCACTGTTACATTTCCCGCCATGAATACGCAAAACACCACTCCGACGCGCAAAGTCCTGGTTGTCGACGACGATCCCCGCCTGCGCGACCTGCTGCGGCGTTATCTCTCGGAACAGGGCTTCAATGTCTTCGTTGCCGAAGACGCCAAGGAAATGGGCAAGCTCTGGCAACGGGAGCATTTCGATCTCCTGGTGCTGGACCTGATGCTGCCCGGCGAAGACGGCCTGTCCATCTGCCGTCGCCTGCGGGGTGGGCATGACAACACGCCTATTATCATGCTGACCGCCAAGGCCGAGGAAATCGACCGTATCGTCGGCCTGGAAATGGGCGCGGACGACTACCTGTCCAAGCCGTTCAACCCTCGCGAACTCCTGGCGCGCATCAACGCCATCCTGCGCCGCCGCGGCACCGAAGAGCACCCCGGCGCGCCCAGCCAGGAAAACGAATCGATCGCCTTCGGGCCTTATATCCTGAACCTGTCCACGCGCACGCTGACGCGCAACAACGAACAGGTGCCGATCACGACGGGCGAGTTCTCGGTACTCAAGGTGTTCGCCCGCCATCCCAAGATTCCCCTGTCGCGCGACAAGCTGATGGAACTGGCGCGCGGCCGCGAATATGAAGCGTTCGATCGCAGCCTGGACGTACAGATTTCCCGCCTGCGCAAACTGATCGAACCGAATCCCTCCAAACCGGTATTCATCCAGACAGTCTGGGGACTGGGTTACGTTTTCGTGCCGGACGGTGGCAGCTGAAACCTGATCGTTCCCGGGGCAGGAACGCCGTAACATGCTCCGCTTTCGCAGCGCCCTGAAAGCCATGACGTCGCGAATACGTCTGGGCCTGTTCGGCCGTACGTTTCTGCTGTTGGCCACGCTCATGCTGGTCAGCCTCGGCGCCTGGCTGCAGGTCTTCTTCAGCATGGAACTGGGCCCGCGCGCCAATCAAATGGCGCAGCGGGTGATCACTGCCGTCAATATCACGCGCACCGCGCTCGTCTATTCGCAGGCGGACGAACGCAGCAAGCTGCTGCTGGACCTGGCCACCAACGAAGGTATTCAGGTCTACCCGCGCGAACTCACCGACTTTGCCGAACCCCTGCCCAACGATGACTACTGGCAGCGGGTTGCCGACCACATACGCAGCCGCTTCGGACCGGAAACGCAGATCGCCTGGGGCGTGAACCAGGTGCCGGGGTTCTGGGTCAGCTTCCAGATCGACCGCGATCTGTACTGGCTGGTCTTCGAGCGCGAACAAATAGGCCTCACGGGCGGTATCGAATGGCTGGGTTGGGGCGCGACCGCCCTGCTGCTCTCGCTGGTGGGCGCGGCCGTCAGCGTCGGCTTCGTCAACAGGCCGCTGTCCAGGCTGGCCCGCGCCGCGCAGGTGCTGTCGCGCGGCGAAACGCCGGCCCCCCTGCCCGAAAACGGCCCGCTGGAAATCCGCGACCTGAACGCGTCATTCAACAGGATGGCCAAGGACATCCGGCAGACGGAGGCCGACCGGGAGCTGATGCTTGCGGGCATCTCGCACGACCTGCGAACACCGCTGGCGCGCATGCGCCTGGAGATCGAAATGAGCGGCGTGTCGGAAGACGCGCGGCAGGCGATCGACGACGATCTCGCCCAGATAGATCATAGTATCGGGCAGTTGATGGAATATGCGCGACCCGCAGGCACCCTGCCACAGATGGCCACCGACGTCTCCAGCGTGCTGGGCGAGCTGCTGGACCGGGAGCGCAGCCACACCGCGTCCACCGGCGGCGAAATCGAGGCCTTCATCACGCCAGGCCTGCGGGCCCGGATCACGGCGCTGGATCTCAAGCGCATCGTCAGCAATCTGCTGGAAAACGCCCGTCGCTATGGCCGTTCGGGCGACGGCCAGGCTCACCTGTACATGGGCGTGCAATCGGAGGGCAATATCATCGCCATCGAAGTGTCCGACCGCGGGCCCGGCATCGCCGCCGACGACGTGGATCGCTTGCTGCGGCCGTTCTCTCGGGGCGAGGCGGCCCGAACCGGCGTGAGCGGGGCGGGATTGGGGCTGGCCATCGTCGAGCGCCTGCTGAAACATGTGGGAGGTACGCTGAAAATGCTGCCTCGCGCAGGGGGTGGGCTGACGGCGAGGATAGAATTGCCCAAAGCGCGCATTAGGAATTTTCAATTAGACAGTGAAACCTAATAGCGTAGAATTACCTGTCTGTATTCAGTCACCCAAAACGCAAACGCAAGGAGTCCACATGAAAACTGTTGGCGACAAACTCGAGCCTTTCAAGGTTACAGGCGTCAAGCCCGGCTTCAACCAGCATGAAGAAAACGGCGTGTCCGCCTTCGAGGACATCACCGAGAGCTCCTTCCCCGGCAAGTGGAAGGTGATCTATTTCTACCCGAAGGACTTCACGTTCGTGTGCCCGACCGAGATCGTCGGCTTCAACTCGCTGGCCAAGGAATTCGAAGACCGCGACGCCGTCCTCCTGGGCGGTTCCAGCGACAACGAATTCGTCAAGCTGGCCTGGCGCCGTGAGCACCCGGACCTGAACAAACTGGGTCACTATCAGTTCGGCGACACCACCGGCGCCCTGATCGACCAGCTGGGCGTCCGCGAAAAGGGCGCTGGCGTTGCGCTGCGCGCGACCTTCATCGTCGATCCGGACAACGTCATCCAGCACGTTTCGGTGAACAACCTGAACGTCGGCCGCAACCCGGAAGAAGTCCTGCGTCTGCTGGACGGCCTGCAAACGGATGAGCTGTGCCCCTGCAACCGTAAGGTTGGCGGCGACACGCTGTAATATCCATCGCCCGGTTCGCCGGGCTTTTGCTGCTTCACGCTATAGGTAAAAACTATGGAATTTATCCAAACCATTAAGGACGCAGTGCCGGATTGGGCCAAGGATATCCGGCTGAACCTGGACGGCGTGATTGCCCGGTCCACCCTGCCGGCGGCGGACGCCGTCGGCGCGGCCCTGGCGGCGGCATTCGCGTCGCGCAGTCCCTTCCTGATCGAAGCGTTCAAGCAAGGCCTGTCGGAAACCGATGCCAACGCCGCCTTGACCGCCGCGGCGCTGATGGGCATGAACAATGTATGGTATCCCTACGTAGAGATGGCGGACGATGCCCAGTTGAAGAGCCTGCCGGCCCAGCTGCGCATGAACGCCTACTCCACCAGCGGCGGCGTGGACAAGAAGCGCTTCGAGCTGTTCGCCCTGTCGGCTTCCATCGTGGGCAAATGCCATTTCTGCGTGCAGTCGCACTACGCGCTGCTGAAGAAGGAAGGCTATTCGGTGGAACAGCTGCGTGACGTCGGGCGCATCGCGTCGGTGGTCAATGCCGCCGCGCTGGTGCTGACGGCACAGGGCAAGTAAGCACCGCACTGGCCGACACCCCGGGCCGGGCCGGCGTGCCGCGATCGACGGCGCCAGCCCGGTTTTTTTGCGCCTGGTTCCCCCGCCGCCGAGTCCGACGCCTACGCGCTGTCCGCGCGCGCCAGCAAGGCCACTACAGTGGCCGCGATTCCTTCCTTGCGGCCCAGGTAGCCCAGGCCTTCATTGGTCTTGGCCTTGATGTTGACCACGCTCGCGTCCACGCCCAGATCGGCGGCGACGTTGCTGACCATGGCGGCGGCATGCGGCCCGATCTTGGGCGCCTGGGCATGGACCGTGGCATCGATATTGACCACCACCCAGCCGGCGGCCCGCACCTTGGCCATGGCCGCGCGCAGCAGCACGCGGCTGTCGGCGCCGCGATAGGCCGGATCGGTGTCGGGAAAGTGCCGACCGATATCGCCCAGCGCCGCGCCGCCCAGCACCGCGTCGGTGACGGCGTGCAGCAGGACGTCCGCGTCGGAATGGCCCTGCAGGCCATGCGTATGCGGGATGGTGACGCCGCCGATGATCAGCGGCCGGCCGGTCACCAGCGCATGCACATCGAAGCCCTGACCGACACGGAAGGGTACATTCACAGCCATTTCTCCATCAATGCAAAGTCTTCCGGCCAGGTGACCTTGAAATTGCGCATGACGCCGGGCACCAGCAAGGGCGCGTGGCCGGCGGCTTCGACGGCGGATGCTTCGTCGGTGACGTCGATGCCGCGATCTTCGGCATCCCGCAGCGCCCCGCGCAGCAGGCCGGCGGGAAACATCTGCGGCGTCTGCGCCAGCCACAATTCCTGGCGATCCACGGTGCGCGCCACGCGCCCCGCGCCCGCCTTGACGGTATCTCGCACGGGAAGCGCCAGCAGGCCGCCCACGGGATCGTCCAGGCACGCATCGATCAGGCGCGCCAGCACGTCCGCGGGCAGGCCGGGACGCGCGGCGTCGTGCACCAGCACCCACTCGTCGTCCGCCGCGCCGCTATCGGCCAGCGCCTGCGCCACGGTGCGCGCGCGCGTCGGGCCGCCGCAGGGGCGCCAGACGGTGCGCGGCAAGCCTGCCAGGGCCGTTTCCACCCAGGCGTCGCCGGCGGAAACGGCGACGCGCACTTCGCGTATGCGCGGATCGGCAAGCAGGGCAAGCACCGTATGCCGCAGCATGGGCAGTCCGGCCAGCGGCTGGTATTGCTTGGGCACGCCGCCATGATCCGAAGTCAGGGCGCGGGCGCCGACGCCGGCGGCGGGAACGAGCGCGATTAGGGAAGCAGACATAGGCCGGAGATTTTATAATCTTCCTTCTCATGCCTGCAGATTTCCCCTCTACTCCCGCGGCGCCGCTGGTCCCGTCGACCGACTCCACCCTGGCGGCCCTGAAACCCGGCACCCGATATACGCAGCCCCGTCCTCCCGGTTCGGGCGATGCGTGGTTATTGGCCGACCTGGCGCGCCAGGCGCGCCGGCCGCTGCTCGTGCTGACGGCCGACCCGCTGGAGGCGCAACGCCTCACCGATGAAATCCTGCTTTTCGCACCTGAGCTGCGCGTGCGCCAATTGCCGGACTGGGAGACGCTGCCCTACGACGCGTTCTCGCCGCACCACGACCTGATATCCGAGCGGCTCAAGACCCTGGACGCGCTGATGCGGCAGTCCGTGGACGTGCTGACGGTGCCGGTGACCACCGCCTTGTATCGCCTGGCACCGCCGGCCTTCATGGCGGCCTATACGTTCTCGTTCAAGCAGCGCGACAAGCTGGACGAAGCCGCCCTGCGCGCGCAATTGACGCTGGCCAATTACACGCACGTCACGCAGGTCACGGCGCCCGGTGAATTCTGCCTGCGCGGCGGCTTGATCGACCTGTTCCCCATGGGTTCGGCCGTGCCCTACCGGCTGGACCTGTTCGACAACGAGATCGAATCGATACGTGCCTTCGACGTCGACACCCAGCGCAGCCTGTACCCGGTCAATCAGGTGCAGCTGCTGCCCGGGCGCGAGTTCCCGATGGACGAAGAGGCGCGCAACCGCTTCCGCGCGCGCTTTCGCGAGCTCTTCGAAGGCGATCCCTCGCGTGCCCTGCCGTACCGCGACATGGGCAATGGCATTGCCTTCGCCGGCATCGAGTACTACCTGCCGCTGTTCTTCGACCAGACCGCTACGCTGTTCGACTACCTGGCGCCCTCTACCATCACGGTGACGATAGGCGACATCGACGACGCCATCCGCCGCTTCGCCCAGGACACCGGCAGCCGCTACGACTTCCTGAAGAGCGACCGCGAACGTCCGGTGCTGCCGCCATCGGCGCTGTTCCTGGACGCGGACTCGCTGTTCGGCCAGTTGAAGGATTTCGAGCGTCTTTCGCTGACCGCCGAACGCGGCCATCCGGACATCGGCCCGGCACCGGACGTAGCCGTCACGCGGCGCTCCGACGATCCGGTGGCCCGCCTGCGCGCGGTGGTCGACAGCGGCAAGTGGCGCCTGCTGCTGTGCGCGGATTCCGCGGGCCGGCGCGAAACGCTGGCGCAGATGCTGGCCGAATTCGACCTGGCGCCCGATTTCGAAGCCGCCTCCATCGAAGACTTCCGCGTTTCCGCGGCGCGCCTGGCGCTGCTGGCGGCGCCGCTGACATCGGGCTTCAGCCTACCCGGCGAAGGCATCGCCTTCATCACCGAAAACGATTTGTACCCCGGCCAGGCGGCGGTCAGCCGGCGCGGCCGGCGCGAGCAGGAACGCGCCAGCAACGTCGAAGCCATGGTGCGCGACCTGTCCGAACTGCGCGAAGGCGATCCGGTCGTCCATGCGCAGCACGGCATCGGGCGCTATCACGGCCTGGTCAACATGGACATGGGCGAAGGCGAAATGGAGTTCCTCCATCTCGAATACGCCAACGGCAGCACGCTGTACGTGCCGGTCTCGCAGTTGCACGTCATCGCGCGCTACAGCGGCGCCGATCCGGAAGCCGCGCCGCTGCACCAGCTGGGCTCCGGCCAATGGGACAAGGCGCGACGCAAGGCCGCCAAGCAAGTGCGCGACACCGCCGCCGAACTGCTGGACCTGTACGCCAAGCGCGCCGCGCGCGAAGGCTATGCCTTCAAGCTGCAGCTCAACGACTACGAGGCTTTCGCCGAAGGCTTCGGCTTCGAGGAAACCGCCGACCAGGCCGCGGCCATCCAGGCCGTCATCATGGACATGACCTCGGGCAAGCCCATGGATCGCCTGGTCTGCGGCGACGTCGGTTTCGGCAAGACCGAGGTCGCGCTGCGCGCGGCCTTCCTGGCGGTGGCCAACGGCAAGCAGGTCGCCCTGCTCTGTCCCACCACCCTGCTGGCCGAGCAGCACGCGCAGACCTTCGCCGACCGCTTCGCCGACTGGCCGGTGCGCGTGGTGGAACTGTCCCGCTTCCGATCCGCCAAGGAAGTCGCGGCGGCCATCCAGGGCATCAACAGCGGCAGCGTCGACATCGTCATCGGCACCCACAAGATCCTGTCGAAGGACGTGCGCTTCAAGCAGCTGGGCCTGGTCATCATCGACGAGGAACACCGCTTCGGCGTCCGCCAGAAGGAAGCCCTGAAATCGCTGCGGGCCGAAGTCGACGTACTGACACTGACCGCCACGCCGATCCCGCGCACCCTGGGGATGTCGCTGGAAGGCATACGCGACTTCTCCGTCATCGCCACCGCGCCGCAGAAGCGCCTGGCGATAAAAACCTTC
This sequence comes from Bordetella genomosp. 8, assembly GCF_002119685.1. Taxonomy (NCBI): domain Bacteria; kingdom Pseudomonadati; phylum Pseudomonadota; class Betaproteobacteria; order Burkholderiales; family Alcaligenaceae; genus Bordetella; species Bordetella genomosp. 8. The sequence goes on from NZ_CP021108.1 coordinate 4,312,738, forward strand.
GTGCGCCGCGAAGACGGCAGCACCATACGCGAAGCCCTGCTGCGCGAATTGAAGCGCGGCGGGCAGGCCTACTTCCTGCACAACGAGGTCGAAACCATCCACAACCGCCGCGCGCGCCTGGAAGAGCTGGTGCCCGAAGCGCGCATCGCCGTCGCGCACGGGCAGATGGGCGAACGCGAGCTGGAACAGGTGATGAAAGGCTTCTACCAGCAGCGCTTCAATGTCCTGCTGTGCACCACCATCATCGAAACCGGCATCGACGTGCCGACGGCCAACACCATCGTCATCCATCGTGCCGACCGCTTCGGCCTGGCCCAGCTGCACCAGTTGCGCGGACGCGTGGGCCGCTCGCATCACCAGGCCTATGCCTACCTGCTGACGCCGGGCGAAGACGCGATCACGTCCAACGCCAAGAAGCGGCTGGAGGCCATCCAGGCCATGGAAGAACTGGGATCCGGCTTCTACCTGGCCATGCATGACCTGGAAATCCGCGGTACCGGCGAAGTCCTGGGCGAATCGCAGTCGGGCAACATCCAGGAAGTCGGCTTCTCCATGTACACGGACATGCTGAACGAAGCCGTGCGTGCGCTGAAGGCGGGTGAAGAACCCGACCTGGAGGCACCATTCGGCAAGTCCTGTGAAGTCAACCTCCACGCGCCGGCCCTGCTGCCGGCGGACTACTGCGCCGACGTGCACGCGCGCCTGGCCGTATACAAGCGCCTGTCCCATGCGGAAGACGAAGACGACCTGATCCGCATCCAGGAAGAATTGATCGACCGCTTCGGCAAGCTGCCGGAGTCGGCGCAGACCCTGCTGGCCTCGCACCGCCTGCGGCTGGCGGCGCAGGCGCTGGGTATCATCAAGATCGACGCCAGCGAGACCCAGGCGCTGATACAGTTCGGACCGAACCCGCCCATCGATTCCATGCGCATCATCGAACTGGTGCAGAAGCAGCGGCACATCAAGCTGGCCGGACAGGACAAGCTGCGCGTCGACATCAAGGGTCAGCAGATTCCCGCGCGCGTGGACGCGGTGCGCACGGTGCTGCGCGCACTGGCATGACCCAGGACCCATCCAGATCCCATCCAGATCCCATATGAACACCCACTACCTCGTCATCCAGTCTCCTGCCCTGACGTCCGACCATTGCGAACAGGTGGCCGCGCTGTCGCAGGCCCAGGGGCTGCTGCGCCTGAGCGCCACGGCCGCGCGGCTGCTGGATGTCCAGCACGACGACGCCACCCGCGCGGAAGTGCGCGCCTGGTGCGAGAACGCCGGCGTGGACTACGCCTTCATGCCCAAGGGCAGCGCGCTGTCGCAATGCAAGGTGCTGGCCATGGACATGGATTCGACGCTGATCAACATCGAATGCATCGATGAAATCGCCGGCGTGGCCGGGGTCAAGGACAAGGTCGCGGCCATCACCGAAGCCGCCATGCGCGGCGAGATCACCGACTTTTCCGAAAGCCTGCGCCGCCGCGTCGCCTTGCTGGCGGGGCAGCCGGCGCAAGCGCTGGAACAGGTGTACCGCGACAAGCTGCGCCTGAATCCCGGGGCCGAAAGCCTGATCGCCTCCGCGCGCGACGCCGGCATCAGAATACTGCTGGTATCCGGCGGATTCACCTTCTTCACCGAGCGGCTGCGCGAACGCCTGGGCCTGGACGAAGCGCATTCCAACACCCTGGAGATCGTCGACGGCAAGATCACGGGGCGGGTACTGGGTGACATCGTCGACGCGGCCGGCAAGGCGCAACGCCTGCAGGCCTTCGCGCGGCGCCATGGCGCCGCCGCCGAACAGATCATCGCCATGGGCGATGGCGCCAATGACCTGAAAATGCTGGGACTGGCCGGGTATTCGGTCGCCTACCATGCCAAGCCGGTGGTGCGCGAACATACGCGCTTCGCCTTGAACGTATCGGGACTGGACGGCGTGCTCAACTGGTTCGAACACTGAGCGCCGCACGGCCGCCGGGCCGTTGAATAATCATCTCCACTTCAGGATACACACGCGGACCTAGAGATTTCTGAACGACGCGCGGGTGGCGCGCGCCCAGAATGGATCGCCGGGACGATGCAAGGGCTTTCGTCCCGTCCAGGCCCTGGCCGGCCGCACTGATCCGCAGGAGATGACCATGCCACCCAACGTACACCAGATGGAATACAAGCGGCGCGAGCTGCAGGCGATGATGGAGGCCCGCAGCCATCTGCCGCCGTCGCCTCGCAAGCAGCACGCGCAACACGAGCACAAGCGGCAGGAAATGTTCGATACGGTGCTCACGTATATGAACGCCATGCTGGACGGGCTCGACATCCTGGCCGACGGCAGGCCGCTGCCGCAACAGGAAGCGCGCGACTGGATCGACACCCTGATCGAATGGGCGCCCCTGATCGCGCAGGTGCCTTTCGGCAGCGGACCTATCAAGGCCCCGGTGCAAATGGCGGTCAAGGGGTACAACAAGCTTGCCATCAGGGGCCATACCGCGCCAAGGCTGGAAAAAGCGCTGAACAACGGCGTCGCGCTGTCCGGGCTGGCGCCCGTGGTCTTGACCCCCGAGGGCTGGGCCGAGAAGATTTCCGCCGCCGCATCCGTGATGGGCTACACGGCGCACGGCACCGCCGTGGCCGGGGCCAAAATCGCGATGCCCCTGGGCGTGAAGACGGCGCTGGCGCCATCGCTGGGCAATCTGCTGGTGCAGATCTCGCACTGGACATCCAGCACCGCGACGGCATTCGGACATGTGGCCACGAACATCGCCGCCGTCGGTCCGGCGCTGAGCGCCGGGATGGCGGCCATGAATGTGGCGCTGTCGTACAGCAAGTTCGACGCGGTGCTGGCCATCGCCGAGCACTACGGGCACCACCAGTGCACCTGCCTGCAACACGTCGAGGCGATCGCGTCCGCGAGCATGGACGCCAACATGGACCGTGCCATGGCGCTGCATCCATTCCTCGCGGTGGGCGTGGCGGGCAAGGCGCTGGACAGCAAGGCGCACTGGGTGGCCAACAAGTTCCGCGGACCCGAGCGACGGACGCACCGCGGCGGCTACGACATTGCCATCGGCCTGTGGGAAGGCGCGCAGGCGCCCGCGATGCACCGGGTCTACAAGACCACCCGACCGCTGGTGGCGTCGGAGCGCTGCCCCATCGCGATGCTGGCGATCGCCACCCTGCTGGGCGCCAATGCCGATCCCTTGAAGGGTTGGCGGGACGCCGTCGCGGCCATCAAGGCCGAGCGTGAAGCGGGGGCGCTGAAGATCAAGGGCAAGATCGCCTGATCCGCGCGGCCCGGTGCGCGGCCATGGATAGGCGGCCCCGGGACGACTGCCGCGGCAGCCGTCCCCGCCCCCTATCAATAGCGCAGCGACGTGGTCAGGATGACCTGACGGCCGGGACCGTAATCGGCGTGATGCACGCCATTGGTCCGGGCGAAATATTCCTTGTCCGTCAGGTTCAGCACGTTCAGCTGGAAGGTCAGGTTGGGCGATGCCTGATAGGCCGCCATTGCGTCGAAGCGCCAGTATGCCGGCATGTAGACGCTATTGGCGCCGCCGCCCCCGCCGCCCTGGTTGCCGCCGTAGGTCTTGCCCACGTAATAGATGCCGCCGCCCACGGTGAACTTCGGCAGCAGCTTGTAGGTATTCCACAGGCTGAAGCTGTTGCGCGGGGTATTGGCCAGCGGATCGCCTTCGTTCACGCCGTTGTAGGCCCCCTTGACCAGTTCGCTGTCCATGTAGCTGTAGCCGCCGAACACATTCCACTTGGGCGTCACCGCACCGGCAAAGCCGAGTTCGAGCCCGCGCACGCGGGTCTTGCCCGCCTGTTCGAAGACGCCTGGGTCCACCTGGATCTGCGCATCCTTGCGGTCGGTCTGGTAGATGGCCGCGGTCAGGGTCAGCTTTTCGTTCAGCACGTCCCACTTGGTGCCCAGCTCGATGGTACGGCTCTTCTCCGGATCCAGGCTGTCGGTATCGGCAGTCAGGGTTTCCTGGTCACCGCCGCTGACCGTGGGCGGCGTGGACGCCGTCGCATACGACAGATAGATGCTGCCGTTGGGCGCGGGCTTGTAGACGATACCGGTCTGGTAGCTGAAGATATTCCAGCTGCCGCTGGTGCTCTGCGAGCTGGTCGCGCCACGCGGCAGGAAATTGCCGTCGATGCGATAGTTGTCGAAGCGGCCACCCAGGTTCAGCGACCAGCGGTCGTTGAACTCGATGGTGTCGAAAGCATAGATGGCGCGTGTGTTCGACGTGGTGTCGCTGTTCAAGGGCCCGCGCGAAATATCGCCGGACCAGTTGTCGTGCGGATCCGGATGGTAGACGGGCGTGCAGTCCATGGATCCGGCGGGGAATACCGTCGGGCAGAAACTGCCGGACGTCGTCGTCACGTTGTAGCTGGCGTTCTTGTTCTTTTCGTTGGTGAACTCGACGCCGACGTCGTAGCTGTGCTTGAGCGAGCCGGTGTCGAATTTGCCGTACAGCTCCGTGACGTTCGACAGCATGGTGGTCTGGTTCCAGCGCGATTTCAGCCCGCGCTGCATCCACCACTCGCCGCTGGCCGGGTCGAAGCGCGCCGCGCCACCGTCGCCGGGGTTGGTCAGCACGTAGTCGTTCAGCGTCTGGCCATAACGCGTGGCATTGCGCAGGGTGACGTGCTGGTTGAAGTCATGTTCCAGCTCGATCGTGCCGATGTCGGCCTTGTTCTTCACGTAGTCGCGGTCATACACGCCGTAGAACTTGCTGCGGCCCACGTTCAGGATGCCGTCGCTGGTGTGCTTGCCGGGGATCTTCGTAGCCAGCGGCACGCCATAGTCCGGCATGCCGTCGGACTGGAAGTGGTAATAGCTGAAGGTGGCGCGGGTCGGCGTTCCCAGGCCGAAGGACAGCGATGGCGCCACGCCCCATTTGTCGTAATCGACGGCATTGCGGCCCGGGACATTGCCCTTGCCGTCCAGCAGGTTCAGGCGGAATGCCGAGTTGTCGTTGAACTGCCAGTTGGCGTCCACGGTGCCGCGCCAATAGGCGTCGGTGCCCAGGCCGGCGTCCGCCTGTACGAAGGAGCCCAGCTTGGGTTTCTTGCTGACCAGGTTGATGCTGCCGCCGCCCGAGCCACGGCCACCGTAGGCCGAGTCCGCGCCGCGGATGACCTCCACGCTTTCGACGTTGAAGATTTCGCGGGTCTGGCCGCCGGGGTCACGGATGCCGTCGACGTAGATATTGTTGCCCGAGGAGCTGCCGCGGATGAATGGCCGGTCGGCGAGCGGCTGGCCGCCTTCCCCCGCGCCGAAGGTGATGCCGGGAGAATTGCGCAATACGTCCTGAAGCGAAGTGGCCGCGCTGTCCTGGATCACCGTCTGCGGAATGATCTGCACCGACTTCGGCGTATCCAGCAGGGGCGCCGTGAACTTCGGCGAAGACGATACCGGTACGTCGTACAGGGAATCGCCTTCGACCTGGACGGGCGCCATTTCCGTGACGGGAGCGTTCTGCGCGACGGCCTGCTGCCCCAGGAACAGCGCGGGGCTCGCCAGCGCAACGGCCAGGGACTGGGTTAACGTATTCAAGGAATACGAGTCTTGCTGCTTCAAGGGGCTTCTCCGAGTTGCTAACGATAATGACAACGATTCTTATTTTGAAACTTTGTGCCGAATGATAGACAAACTCGGTGAGACGGACAATATTTATTAATATGGAGCACACAATGTGGCGCTTCAGCGACATGTCAGCGGCGAATCGCACGCATCCGACATTCAGAAATTCGTCAGAATGGAGGCGGAAATGCGTTGGCTGAAGATCACGCGCCTGTGGGCGCTACGAACGCGGCAGGACGCGATGACGGTCTGGTTCGCGTTGCGACATCCCGCCACCCCCTGGTACGCCAAGGCGTTGGCGATCCTGACGGCCGCCTATATCCTGAGCCCCATCGACCTGATACCGGACTTCATACCGGTGCTTGGCCTGCTGGATGACCTGATACTGGTGCCGATCCTGATCTGGGCAACCCTGCGTGCCCTGCCCGCGCCGGTGCGCGCGGACAGCCGCGAACGCGCGCAGGCCTGGGCCGCGCGCAGGCTGGCGCGCCCCGGCAGCAAGGCCGGCGCGGTATTTGTGGTGATCGTGTGGATCGCGATCGCCGCCGTGATCGCGTGGTGGGTCTACGTGACCTGGTTCAGCCCTGTCGCGGCGAGCGCCGCCGTTTGAGCAGGTAGCGGATGACGAAGCCGGGATACGCCAGCACCAGGAACAGGCACAGGCCGATGGCGTAGAACTCCCAGCCTTGGGAGAAGCGATTGCCCAGCGCGGACTCGAAAGCGAACCCCAGGGCGCCGACGACCAGGTAGAACACCAGGAGCTCGAACAGGCGCAGCCAGAATGGCTTGGGCAGGGGCGCACCGTTCCGGCGCCATACGAAGAGCGCGAACACCCGCTCGTTCAGGAACGGCAGGTTGGCGCAGACCAGCGCCAGCGCGATCAACAGCCAGACGGCAAGGGTTTGATTCATCGGCCCGGTTGAAGCGAACGGCGGCGCATTGCGCGCCGCCGTACTGGTTTTTGACAAGTCTGCCGGCCGGCACGAGGCCGGCCGCGAGCTGGCTTACAGGCCCAGGGACGTCTGCACCGCGCGCACGCAGGCCGCCATCAGGCCGCCGGGTACGATACCCAGCAGCAGCACCAGCACGCCGTTCAGCGACATCAGCCCGCGCTGCACGCAGGAAGCCGATACCGGGTGGACGTCGCCCACGGGATCGTCGAAATACACGACCTTGACGACGCGCAGGTAGTAGAAAGCCCCGATCAGCGAGAACATCACCGCGATCACGGCGATACTGACATGGCCCATCTGGATCAGCGGCTGCAGCACGGCCAGCTTGGCGTAGAAACCCACCGTGGGCGGCAGGCCCGTCAGCGACACCATCAGGACCAGCACGATGAAGGCATGCCAGGGGCTGCGGCGGTTCAGGCCTTTCAGGTCGTCGATGTTGTCGCACTCGAAACCATCGCGCGACAGCAGCAGCACCATGCCGAAGCTGCCCAGGGTCGTCAGTACATAGGTGACGATGTAGAACAGCGCCGCGCCGTAGCCCACCGCCGGGGACTGGCCGCCGGCCGCCAGGCCCAGCAACACGAAGCCCATGTGCGAAATGGTCGAATAGGCCAGCATCCGCTTGAAGTTGGTTTGCGCGATGGCGGTCAGGTTGCCGACCGCCAGCGACAACACCGCCAGGATCAGCAGCATGGGTTGCCAATCCGCGGCCAGCGAGTGCATGGCTTCGATCAGCACGCGCAGCGTGATCGCGAAGGCCGCCAGCTTGGGCGCGGCGCCCAGCAGCAGCGTGACGGCCGTCGGGGCGCCGTGGTAGACGTCGGGCACCCACATATGGAACGGCGCCGCGCCCAGCTTGAACGCCAGACCAGCCACGATGAAGACCACGCCCAGCACCAGCGGCAGATACTGCGCCTTGCCGGCGCCGATGACCGCGGCGATCTGCGCCAGGTCCAGCTGGCCCGTGGCGCCGTAGATCATGGACATGCCGTACAGCAGGAAACCGGAGGCCAGCGCGCCCAGCACGAAGTACTTCATGGCGGCTTCGGTGGCCGTGGCGTCGTCGCGGCGCAGCGCGATCAGCGCGTACAGCGAGAGCGACATCAGCTCCAGGCCCAGGTAGACCGTGATCAGGTTGCCCGCGGAGATCATCACCATCTGGCCCAACAGGCCGAACAGCGACAACACGTACATTTCGCCGCCACGCAGCATGTCGCGCGACTGCGAATAGACGCGGCCGTAGACCAGCGTGACGAACACCGCCACATAGGACGTGACCTTCAGCAGGTGCGCCAGGTCGTCGGTGACGAACAGGCCGCCGAACGCCCTGCCCTTCACGCCATCGTGCCACTGCATCAGGGAAATGATCGTCAGCACCACCAGCGTGCCCAAGGTCAGCACGTAGCTGATCTTGCGCGTGGGGTGATTGCTGACCGCATCGACCAGCAGGATCACCGAGCCCAGAACGAGCAGCAGGATCTCCGGCGTCGCCAGCGCGAAATCGAGTGAGGAGTGCATCATTGTCTTGGCTTACAGTTTCGAGATGGCAACGTGTTGCATCAGGGCCTGCACCGACGCATGCATCACGTCGGTAAAGGGCTTGGGATAGATCCCCATGTACAGCACGGTAATCGCCATCAGGCCCAGGATCAGGAATTCGCGGCGATTGATGTCGGTCAGCGCGCGCACGTGATCGTTGGCGATTTCGCCGAAGGCCACGCGCTTGACCATCCAGAGCGAGTAGGACGCGCCAAGGATCAGCGCCGTGGCCGCGAGCAGGCCGATCCAGAAGTTGTGCTGCACGGCGCCCATGATCACCATGAATTCGCCCACGAAACCGCTGGTGGCCGGCAAGCCGCTGTTGGCCATGGAGAACAGCACGAAGAACGTCACGAAGCGCGGCATCGTGTTCACCACGCCGCCGTAATCGGCGATGCGGCGGCTGTGCACACGGTCATACAGCACGCCGATGCACATGAACATGGCGCCCGACACGAAGCCGTGCGAGATCATCTGCACGATGGCGCCTTCGACGCCGGCCGTGTTGAAGATGAAGAAACCCAGCGTGACGAAGCCCATGTGGGCCACCGACGAGTACGCCACCAGCTTCTTCATGTCCTCTTGCACGATGGCGACCAGGCCGATGTAGATCACCGCGATCAGCGACAGGGCGATCATCAGGCCGGCCAGGCTGTGCGAGGCGTCCGGCGCGATGGGCAGCGAAAAGCGCAGGAAGCCGTAGGCGCCCAGCTTCAGCATGATGGCGGCCAGCACGATGGAGCCGCCCGTGGGCGCTTCCACGTGGGCATCCGGCAGCCAGGTGTGCACCGGCCACATCGGCACCTTCACCGCGAAGGCCGCCAGCAAGGCGACGAACACCAGTATCTGCGGGGTCATGCCCAGCTTCAGCTGGTGCCACTGCATGATGTCGAACGAGCCGCCCGACGCGTTCCACAGGTAGATGAAGGCCACCAGCGTGAGCAGCGATCCCAGCAGCGTGTACAGGAAGAACTTGAACGCGGCGTAGACGCGGTTCGGCCCGCCCCACACGCCCACGATGATGTACATCGGGATCAGGGTGGCTTCGAAGAAGACGTAGAACAGCAGGCCGTCCAGCGCGACGAACACGCCTATCATCAGGCCCGACAGGATCAGGAAGGCCGCCATGTACTGCGCGACGCGGCTGGTGATCACTTCCCAGCCCGCCAGCACCACGATGACCGTGATGAAGGCGGTCAGCAGCACGAACCACAGCGATATGCCGTCCACGCCCAGGTGGTAGTTGACGTTGAAGGTGCTGATCCACGGCACGTTTTCGACGAACTGCATGTTCGCCGTCGACGCGTCGAAGCCGGTGTACAGGGGAATCGTCACCAGCAGCCCCGCCACGGCGCCGATCAGGGACAGCCACAGCGTGAGTCCGCGCTTGTTGTCCCCGCCCAGGGCCAGCACCAGCAGGCCGAAGACGATGGGGACGAAGACCGCGAGGGTAAGCCAGGGAAAAGTATGGGATGCCATCTCGCTAGCCATTTATTGGGGAATCAGCACGAAGAAAGTCACCAGGGCCAGGATCCCGATGATCATGGCAAAGGCATAGTGATAGATGAAGCCGGACTGCAGGTAGCGGCTGACGCCCGCCACCCAGCCGACCAGCCGGGCGCTGCCGTTGATCAGGCCATCGATCAGGCCGCGATCTCCGGCCTGCCACAGGCCGCGGCCCAGGCCGCGGGCGGCGCGGGCGATCACCTGCTCGTTGAACCAGTCCACGTAGTACTTGTTCTCGAGGACGACGTTGACGCCCGACAGGCTGCGCTTGATCGCCGCCGGCACCTTGGGATTGACCAGGTAGCAGTACCAGGCCACCACCGCGCCCGCGACCACCAGCCAGAAGGCCGTGGTGGTGAAGGCGTGCAGGCCGAAGGCGACCCAGCCGTGCCATTCCTCGGCCAGTTCATGCATGGCCGGATGGTCGGGCAGCACGGTGATGGCGCCCTGGAAGTACTTGCCGAACAGCATGGGATCGATGACCAGCGCGCCGATGATCACCGACGGGATCGCCAGCACGATCAGGGGCAGCGTGACGACCCAGGGCGATTCGTGCGGCGGGCCGCTGTGGCCGTGGTCGTCATGGCCGTGGCTGTCGGCCGTGCCATGCACCTGCGCTTCCGCGCCATGGTTGTCGTCGTGGTGCGCATGGCCATGGCCGTGCGTATCGAAGCGTTCCTTGCCGTGGAAAACCAGGAAGTACACGCGGAACGAATACAGCGACGTCACGAAGACGCCGACCAGCGTGGCGAAGTGCGCGAATCCGGCGCCCCAGATCTCGGACGCGGCCGCGGCTTCGATGATGTGTTCCTTCGAGTAGAAGCCCGAGAAGAACGGCGTGCCCACCAGGGCCAGCGTGCCGATCAGGAAGGTGATCCAGGTAATGGGCATGTACTTGCGCAGGCCGCCCATGTTGCGGATGTCCTGGTCATGGTGCATGCCCATGATCACCGAACCCGCGCCCAGGAACAGCAGCGCCTTGAAGAAGGCGTGCGTCATCAGGTGGAAAATCGCCACCTGGTAGGCCGATGCGCCCAGCGCCACGGTCATGTAGCCCAGCTGCGACAGGGTCGAATACGCGACGACACGCTTGATGTCGTTCTGGATGATGCCCAGGATACCGAGGAACAGCGCGCCGATCGCGCCGATCACGATGACGAAGGACAGCGCCGTATCCGAATGCTCGAACAACGGCGAAAAGCGCGCCACCATGAAGATACCCGCCGTCACCATCGTGGCGGCGTGGATCAGCGCGGAAATCGGCGTCGGGCCTTCCATCGAATCGGGCAGCCAGGCATGCAACGGCACTTGCGCCGATTTACCCATGGCGCCGATGAACAGGCAGATGCAGGCCACCGTGAGCAGCTTCCAGTCGCCGCCCGGAAAGGTCATGCCGGCCAGCTTGTCGGCCTGGCTGAACACGTCCGCGTACTGCATCGAGCCGACGTAGGCGAACAGCAGGCCGATGCCCAGCACGAAGCCGAAGTCGCCGACGCGGTTGATCAGGAAGGCCTTCATGTTGGCGAAGATCGCCGTCGGCCGCGTGTACCAGAAGCCGATCAGCAGGTACGACACCAGGCCCACCGCTTCCCAGCCGAAGAACAGCTGCACCATGTTGTTGGACATGACCAGCATCAACATGGAGAAGGTGAACAGCGAGATATAGGCGAAGAAGCGCTGGTAGCCGGGATCGTCCGCCATGTAGCCGATGGTGTAGATGTGCACCATCAGCGACACGCTGGTGACCACGACCATCATCATGGCCGACAGCGGGTCGATCAGGAAACCGATGTTCAGCTGGGTGCTGCCGATCAGGCTCCAGGTGTAGACGTTCCCGTCGAAGGTGTGGCCGTTCAGCACGTCGCCCAGCACCACGAAGGCACCGATCGTCGAGATCAGCACGCCCAGGATGGTGATGACGTGCGCCCCGCGCCGCCCGATGGGCTTGCCGAGGAACCCGGTGCCGAACAGGCCGGCGAGGATGGCGCCGGCCAGGGGCGCCAGCGCGATGAGCAGATAGAGATTGGGAGAGCTAGACATTGTTATTCCTGGACTCCGTCAGCCCTTCAGGCGATCGAGTTCGTCGACGTTGATCGTGTTCAGGTTGCGGAACAGCAGCACCAGAATCGCCAGCCCGATCGCGGCTTCGGCGGCCGCGACGGTCAGGATGAAGAACACGAAGACCTGCCCGGCGGCATCGCCGGACCAGCTCGAAAAGGCCACGAAGTTCATGTTGACGGCCAGCAGCACCAGCTCGATGGACATCAACAAGATGATCAGGTTGCGGCGGTTCAGGAAGATGCCGAAGATGCCGATGGCGAACAGGATCGCCCCCAGTATCAGGTAATGGGCCAGCGTCAACGTCACTTCTGTTCTCCTTGGGCCGGAACGGCGGCGGCGGTGCGGGCCTGGGCGCGCTCGCTCTGCGCCGGCATGCTCACCAGGCGGAAGCGGTCCTTCGCGCGCACGCGCACGGCTTCCGACGGATTGTTGTACTTGACGTCGCGGCGGCGGCGCAGCGTCAGCGCGATCGCCGACACCATCCCCACCAGCAGCAGCACGGCACCGACTTCCACGGCGTAGACGTACTGCGTGTACATGGCCGTACCGAGCACGCGGGCGTTGTTGTAATCGCCCGCCACCGCGGCCGGGGGACCCGCATTGAACCAGGTCGAACCCAGCACGAAGGAGATCTCCAGCACCAGGATCAAGCCGATCACCAGGCCCAGCGGCAGGTAGGTGCGCAAGCCGTGCCGCAGCGCCGTCATGCGGATGTCCAGCATCATCACGACGAACAGGAACAGCACCATCACGGCGCCGACGTACACCAGGACCAGCAGCAGGCCGAGGAATTCCGCGCCCAGCAGGATCCACAGCATGGACGCGTTGAAGAAGGCCAGGATCAGGTGCAGCACCGCGGTCACGGGACTGCGCGCCGTGATCACGCGGAACGCCGCCACCACGAGCACGATGGACAGCAGGTAGAAAAGAAAGGTGGTGAAAGTCATGGAGTCGTACCCGGCATCAACGGTAGGGCGCGTCTTCGGCGCGTCGTTGGGCGATTTCCGCCTCGTAGCGGTCGCCCACCGCCAGCAGCATGTCCTTCGTGAAGTACAGGTCGCCGCGCTTTTCGCCGTGGTATTCCAGGACGTGCGTTTCGACGATCGAATCCACCGGACAGCTTTCTTCGCAGAAGCCGCAGAAGATGCACTTGGTCAGGTCGATGTCGTAGCGCGTCGTGCGGCGGCTGCCGTCGTCGCGCACGTCCGACTCGATCGTGATGGCCAGCGCCGGGCACACCGCTTCGCACAGCTTGCAGGCGATGCAGCGCTCTTCCCCGTTGGGGTAGCGGCGCAGCGCGTGCAGGCCGCGGAACCGCGGCGACGCCGGGGTTTTTTCGTGGGGGTAGCGCAAGGTGACCTTGCGCTTGAAGAAATACTTGCCCGTCAGGCGCATGCCCTTGAGCAGTTCGGACAGCAAGAGGCTGCCGAAGAAATCCTTGATCGCTTCCATATCCTGCCTTTTGCCTATCGCTAGCGCCAAATGTTCCAGGGCGTCTGCATCCAGATCGCCACGACGAGCAGCCACACGCCGGTCAGCGGAATGAAGATCTTCCAGCCCAGGCGCATGATCTGGTCATAGCGGTAACGCGGGAACGACGCGCGGAACCAGACGAACAGCGAGACTACGACGAACGTTTTCAGGCCCAGCCAGATCCAGCCGGGTATCCAGGTCAGCGGCGCCACGTCGATGGGCGACGTCCAGCCGCCCAGGAACATGATCGAAGCCAGGGCCGACAACAGGATCATGTTGGCGTACTCGCCCAGGAAGAACAGCGCGAAGGCCATGCCCGAATACTCGACCATGTGGCCCGCGACGATTTCCGATTCGCCTTCCACCACGTCGAACGGCGCGCGGTTGGTTTCCGCCACGGCCGACACCACGTAGATGACGAACAGCGGCAGCAGCGGCAGCCAGTTCCAGGACAGGAAGGTCAGGCCGTGGTCCGCGAACCAGCCACGCGTCTGGCCCAGCACGATTTCGCTCATGTTCAGGCTGCCGGACACCAGCAGCACCGTGACCAGGACGAAGCCGATGGCCAGCTCATACGACACCATCTGCGCCGACGCCCGCAGCGCCCCCAGGAAGGCGTACTTGGAGTTGGACGCCCAGCCTGCCACGATGACGCCGTACACGCCCACCGACGTGATGGCCATGATGTACAGCAGGCCGGCGTTGACGTTGGCCAGCACCACCTGCGGTCCGAAGGGCACCACCGCCCAGGCGGCGAGCGCGGGCATCAGCGTGACCACCGGCGCCAGGATGAACAGGATGCGGTTGGCCTCCGTCGGCACCACCACTTCCTTGGTGAGCAGCTTGAACACGTCCGCGAAGGGTTGCAGCAGGCCGCGGTAGCCCACGCGATTGGGGCCCCTGCGCACGTGCATGAAGCCGATCATCTTGCGTTCCCAGTACGTCAGGTAGGCCACGCACAGGATGATGGGGACCGCGATGACGACCACCTTGACCAGCGTCCAGATCACCAGCCAGGGAGTTGCGCCCAGCAGCGCCTGGCCCTGGCTTTCCAAAGTGTTGAGCCATTCCATCAGGCACGCTCCACGCTGATTTCACCGAATGCGCCACCCAGGGCGGCGGTTTGTTCGAAGCCGGCGGACACCCGCACGGCACGGTCGGCCACCGTTTCGTCCTGCACCGTTTCCAGCTCGACGATTCCGGTGGCGCTGCGCACGCGCACCTTGATGCCGGCGGTCAGCCCCAGGCTGGCCAGGGTCTGGCCGTTCATGCGCGCCGAAGGCGAACGCGAAGCGGGCGCGGCCTGCAGCGAGTGCGCGCGGCGCACGATCGCATCGGTACGGTAGATGGGCACGTCGGCGACGCGCTCCAGCCCGCCCAGCGTCGCGCCCACGCCCGGCGCGGCATTGACGCGGTTGGACAGGCGCCCTTCCACGCCGCCGGCCAGCACGCTGTCGCGCACCGATTCGGACGTTTCGTCTTCGAAGCCGGCGAGTTGCAGCACGTTGCCCAGCACGCGCAGCACCTTCCACCCGGGACGGGTCTGGCCGAACGGCACGACAGTACCCTTGAAGCTCTGCGCGGTGCCCTGCGCGTTGACGAAGGTGCCCGAGGTTTCGGTGAACGGCGCGACGGGCAGCATCACGTTGGCCCATTCCTGGGCGGCGGCGCGATACGGCGTCAGCGCGACGGCGAATTGCGCGTCGCGCAGCGCGGCCACGGCTTGCGGACCGTTGTCGGCGTCCAGCAGCGGCTCGGCGTGCAGCACGATATAGGCCTTGAGGGGATCCGCCAGCATGGCGGCGGCATTCTTCCCGCCCTTGCCCGGCACGGCGCCGGCCAAGTAGCCGCCCACCGTGTTGCCGCCAGCGGTCAGGAAGCCCAGGCGCGCGCCGAGCATGCCGGCGATGGCCTGCGCGTTGGCGGCGATCGTCGCGGCCTGCGGCGACGCCACGGCCATATTGCCCAGCAGGACCGCGGTCTGGCTGCCCGACGCCAGGCTGGCCGCGATGACCTTGGCCTGTTCGCCGGCCACCACGCCGCCGAATTCAGCGGGGACGTCCACGCCCTTGGCCTGGGCCAGCGCGACGGCGACTTCGGCCAGCGCGCGCGCCAGCGCCGACGGCGCGACGGTCAGCCGGCCGGTGACGGGCATCAGCGGATCGTCCGCCAGGCTGTCGACCAGCAGGACCTGCGCGCCGCGCTTGGCGGCCTGGCGCAGGCGTTGCGCCATCAGGGGATGATCCTTGCGCAGCACCGAACCGACGACCAGCACGCGGTCCAGCGTGTCGAGGTCGGACACCTGCATGCCCAGCCAGGGCGTGCCTTCCAGCGCGGCACCCAGCGCCGCATCGGTCTGACGCAGGCGGAAATCGATGTTTTCGGAACCCAGCGCGCGGACCAGGCGGCCCAGCAGCGCGTATTCCTCGGTGGTGGCGTATTCCGCCGCCAGCGCGCCGATCTGGCCGCCGCCGAAGTTGTCGCGCACGCGGGACAGGCCCTGCGCCACGGCTTGCAGCGCGTCGGCCCAGGAGGCGGCGCGCCATTCGCCGTCGGCGCCCTTGATCATGGGCGTTTCCAGGCGATCGTCGGCGTTCAGGCCTTCATACGAGAAGCGATCGCGATCGCTCAGCCAGCATTCGTTCAGCGCCTCGTTTTCGAAAGGCACTACGCGCATGACCTCGTCGCCCTTGACCTGCACCACCAGGTTGGCGCCCAGGCTGTCGTGCGGGCTGACCGAACGGCGGCGCGCCAGTTCCCAGGTACGGGCGCTGTAGCGGAACGGCCGCGACGTCAGCGCGCCCACCGGGCACAGGTCGATCATGTTGCCGGACAGCTCGGATTCCACCGAACGGCCGACGAAGGACGTGATCTCGGAGTGCTCGCCCCGGTTGATCATGCCCAGCTCCATCACGCCGGCGATTTCCTGGCCGAAGCGCACGCAGCGGGTGCAATGGATGCAGCGGCTCATTTCCTCGGCCGACACCAGCGGGCCCAGGTCCTTGTGGAAGACCACGCGCTTTTCTTCGTGATAGCGCGAAGCCGATCCGCCGTAGCCCACCGCCAGGTCCTGCAGCTGGCATTCGCCGCCCTGGTCGCAGATGGGGCAATCCAGCGGGTGGTTGATCAACAGGAATTCCATGACCGACTTCTGCGCGGCCTTGGCTTTTTCCGAGTTGGTGAAGACCACCATGCCGTTGGTCACGGGCGTGGCGCAGGCCGGCAGCGCCTTGGGCGCTTTCTCGACCTCGACCAGGCACATGCGGCAGTTGGCGGCGATGGAGAGTTTCTTGTGGTAGCAGAAATGCGGCACGTACTGCCCGAGCTTCTGGGCCGCATGCATCACCATGCTGCCCTCGGGCACTTCTACCTTGTTGCCGTCGACGGTTAGTTCAACCATTCTTTTTTCCTGACCTACAGATAGTGCGGGACCACGCACTTTTTGTGCTCGACGTGGTACGCGAATTCGTCGTGGAAATGCTTCAGGAAGCCGCGCACGGGCATCGCGGCCGCGTCGCCCAGCGCACAGATCGTGCGACCCATGATGTTGCCCGCCACACTGTCGAGCAGATCCAGGTCTTCCGGACGGCCTTCGCCATGCTCGATGCGGTTCACCATGCGATACAGCCAGCCCGTGCCTTCACGGCACGGCGTGCACTGGCCGCAGCTTTCCTCGAAGTAGAAATAGGACAGGCGCAGCAGCGACTTCACCATGCAGCGCGTTTCGTCCATGACGATCACGGCGCCCGAACCCAGCATGGAGCCGGCCTTGGCGATGGCGTCGTAGTCCATGGTGGTGTCCATCATGATGCTGGCGGGCAGCACCGGGGCGCTGGAGCCGCCGGGAATCACGGCCTTGAGCTTGCGGCCGCCGCGCATGCCGCCGGCCAGTTCCAGCAGCTTGGAGAACGGCGTGCCCATGGGGATCTCGTAATTGCCGGGACGCTCGACGTCGCCGGTGATCGAGAAGATCTTGGTGCCGCCGTTGTTCGGCTTGCCGATTTCCAGGTACTGCTGGCCGCTGTTGCGGATGATCCAGGGCACCGCCGCGAAGGTTTCGGTGTTGTTGATCGTCGTCGGCTTGCCGTACAGGCCGAAGCTGGCCGGGAACGGCGGCTTGAAGCGCGGCTGGCCCTTCTTGCCTTCCAGCGATTCCAGCAAGGCGGTTTCTTCGCCGCAGATGTAGGCGCCGTAGCCGTGGAAGGCATGCAGTTGGAAGTTGAATTCCGATCCAAGGATCTTGTCGCCCAGGAAGCCGGCGGCGCGCGCTTCTTCCAGGGCTTCCTCGAAGCGTTCGTACACTTCGAAGATTTCACCGTGGATATAGTTGTAGCCCACCGAGATGCCCATGGCGTAGGCCGCGATGGCCATGCCTTCGATCACGATATGCGGATTGAAGCGCAGGATGTCGCGATCCTTGAACGTGCCGGGCTCGCCCTCGTCCGAATTGCACACCAGGTACTTCTGGCCCGGGAACGTGCGCGGCATGAAGCTCCACTTCAGCCCAGTCGGAAAACCGGCGCCGCCGCGGCCGCGCAAGCCCGAAGCCTTGACCTCGGCGATGACTTCTTCCGGCTTCATGCCGGTCGTCAGGATCTTGCGCAGGGCCTCGTAGCCGCCGCGCTTGACGTATTCTTCCAGGCGCCAGTTCGCGCCATCCAGGTCGGCCAGGATCTGCGGCTGGAGATGGCGGCCATGCAGGCACATCGACTGCGACAGGTCGCGCAAGGGATCGGGGTCCAGCCCCTGGGCGAAATTGCGATAAAGGTCCGGCGCGTTCATGCCGTTTCTCCTTGCGCGCGCAGGCCGTCGATCAGCTCGTCCATCCGCGCTTCGGTCATGCGTACACACATGTGCTTGTTGTTCACCAGCAGCACCGGCGAGTCACCGCAGGCGCCCATGCATTCGCCTTCCACCAGGGTGAACATGCCGTCGGCGGTGGTGCCGCGGTAGTCGACACCGAGCTTGCGCTTCAGGTAGTCGCCCGCCTTGTCACCGTCGCGCAGCGCGCACGGCAGGTTGGTACAGACCGAGATCTTGTGCTTGCCGGTCCGCGCCACGTTGAACATGTTGTAGAAGGTGGCCACTTCCTGCACCGCGATGGGCGGCACCCCCAGATAGACGGCGACGTCTTCGATGATCTCGGTCGACAGCCAGCCTTTTTCGTCCTGCGCGATGGCGAGCGCGGCCATGATGGCCGACTGCTTCTGGTCGGCCGGGAACTTCGTGAGCTCCCGGTCGATTTTCTGGTAAGCCTGTTCGGAAAGCAGCATAGTTTGAATCCGGAATATGCAAGAGGCCCGTTCGGGTCTTCTTCAAGGTCGTGCGGCGTTCCCTAGCGGTCGATTTCGCCGAACACGATGTCCTGCGTGCCGATGACGGTCACGGCGTCGGCGATCATGTGTCCGCGGGTCATTTCGTCCAGCGACTGCAGATGGGCGAACCCGGGGGCGCGGATCTTCAGGCGGTACGGCTTGTTGGCGCCGTCGGATACCAGATAGATGCCGAATTCGCCCTTTGGATGTTCGACGGCCGCATAGGCTTCGCCGGGCGGCACATGGAAACCTTCGGTGAAGAGCTTGAAATGGTGGATCAGCTCTTCCATGTTGGTCTTCATGGCGGCACGCTTGGGCGGCGCGACCTTGTGGTTGTCGATCATCACCGGGCCGGGGTTGTTGCGCAGCCATTCCACGCATTGGCGGATGATGCGGTTGCTCTGCCGCATTTCGGCCACGCGGACCAGGTAGCGGTCGTAGCAGTCGCCGTTCACGCCGACCGGCACGTCGAAATCGAGCAGGTCGTAGACTTCGTAGGGCTGCGTCTTGCGCAGGTCCCAGGCGATGCCGGAACCGCGCAGCATCGGGCCGGTGAAACCCAGGGCCTTGGCGCGCTCGGGGGTCACCACGCCGATGCCGACCAGGCGCTGCTTCCAGATACGGTTGTCCGTCAGCAGCGTTTCGTATTCGTCGACGCAGGCCGGGAAGCGGTTGGTGAAGTCTTCGATGAAGTCCAGCAGCGAGCCCGAGCGCGCGTCGTTCATGGCGCGCACTTCGCGATCGCCGCGATACTTGCTGGATTCGCCGTAGTGCGGCATGGCGTCCGGCAGGTCGCGATAGACGCCGCCCGGACGGTAATAGGCGGCGTGCATGCGGGCGCCGGATACCGCTTCGTAGCAGTCCATCAGGTCTTCCCGCTCGCGGAACGCGTACAGGAAGACGGCCATCGCGCCGACGTCCAGCGCATGCGAACCCAGCGACATCAGGTGGTTCAGGATCCGCGTGATTTCATCGAACATGACGCGGATGTACTGCGCGCGCAGCGGCGCCTCGATGCCCAGCAGCTTTTCGATGGCCATGACGTAGGCGTGCTCGTTGCACATCATGGACACGTAGTCCAGGCGGTCCATGTAGGGCAGCGCCTGGATGAAGGTCTTGTGCTCCGCCAGCTTTTCGGTGGCGCGATGCAGCAGGCCGATGTGCGGATCGGCACGCTGGATGACTTCGCCGTCCAGTTCGAGCACCAGGCGCAGCACGCCGTGCGCGGCCGGGTGCTGGGGACCGAAGTTCAGGGTGTAGTTCTTGATTTCTGCCATGATCAGCGACCGGCTCCGTAAGTATCTTCGCGCACGACGCGCGGCGTGATTTCACGCGGATCGATAGTGACCGGCTGATAGATGACGCGGCGCTGCTCGGGGTCGTAGCGCATTTCCACATTGCCCGAGAGCGGGAAATCCTTGCGGAACGGATGGCCGATGAAACCGTAATCGGTCAGGATGCGGCGCAGGTCGGGATGGCCTTCGAACACGATGCCGTACAGGTCGAAGGCTTCGCGTTCGTACCAGCCCACCGCGGGCCAGCATTCGATCAGCGAGGCGACCATGGGGAAATCGTCGTCCGGCGCCCAGGTGCGCACGCGCAGGCGCCAGTTGTGGGCGATCGACAGCAGGTGGATCGCCACCGCGAAACGGCCGCGCTGGCTACGCGTGCCGCCGCGCTCATCGGCCGCCGGGCGCGTACCGTTGCCCCAGGTCAGGTAGTCGACGCCACAGAGGTCGATACAGGTTTCGAATTGCAGGCCGGCGTCGGTACGCAGGCGGTTGCACACCGACTCCCACTGGGCGGCCGGGACTTCCAGCGTCAGTTCGCCCAGCGCCTCGGTCAGCGCGATCGTTTCACCGAACGCGGCGTGCAGATTGGTTTTCAGGGTTTCGAGCCTGGTCATCATCTTCAACGATTAGGTAAGCCGTGGCACGCAATGCAGGCAGACGCCTGATCAACGCGCGATGGTGTTGGTCAGGCGAATCTTGTTCTGCATTTGCAGCAGACCGTAGACCAGCGCTTCGGCGGTGGGCGGACAGCCCGGGACGTAGACGTCCACCGGAACGATGCGATCGCAACCGCGCACTACGGAGTACGAATAATGGTAGTACCCGCCCCCGTTGGCGCAGGACCCCATGGACACGACCCAGCGCGGCTCCGGCATCTGGTCGTACACCTTGCGCAGCGCCGGCGCCATCTTGTTGCACAGCGTGCCGGCGACGATCATCAGATCGGACTGGCGGGGACTGGGGCGGAAGATGATGCCGAACTGGTCCAGGTCGTAGCGCGCGGCGCCGGCATGCATCATTTCCACGGCGCAACAGGCCAGACCGAAGGTCATGGGCCACATCGAACCGGTCTTGGCCCAGTTGATGAACTTGTCGGCGCTCGTGGTGATGAAGCCTTGCTTGTGTATGCCTTCTTCAATAGCCATTTTGATCTCTGGTGGCGTGGATGGGAGATGAGCAGGTAGGCATCATTCCCAATCGAGCGCGCCTTTCTTCCATTCGTAGATGAAACCCACCGTCAGGACCGCGAGGAAAATCATGACGGTCCAGAAGCCGACCAGACCGACAGTCCCGTGCGCGATGGCCCACGGAAACAGGAACGCGATCTCCAGGTCGAACAGGATGAAAAGGATGGCGACGAGGTAATAGCGCACGTCGAACTTCATGCGCGCGTCTTCGAAAGCCTCGAATCCGCATTCGTAGGGAGAGAGTTTCTCCGCGTAGGGACGCCGCGGCCCGAGCAACGAACCCGCTGTGATCAGCGCAAAACCGATCAACGTCGCCACAACGATGAATAGCAGAACGGGGAAATACTGTTGCAGGTTCATTTGGGGCGCGTCCGTGAAATGCTCAAACCTTAGGATTGTAGCATTTGCGCCGTTACTTCCCGCTGAACTCTGTAGCCGTAGGAGAGGAATAAAGGGGCGCGGAACGGAGCCGTGCGGCAAGGCTCGGCGGAGGAAACAAGCCTGAGAAAACAGACTGTCGCCGAGCCGCTAACGATAGCAAAAAACAAAACAGAAAACAAAACGACAAAGAAAGCGGCAAACAAAAAAGCCACCCCAAAGGGTGGCTTTCAAAGGCCATGCCGGAATGAACCGCCATGGCCATATGCTCACGCCGCCCGGGAAGAATCCCGGTCAGACGAAACGCATCCGGTACGGAGCGACCGATCGCTCCGTACCGTGTATTGCTTAGAAGCGGTGGCGGATACCGACGCCGACCAGCGTGCTCTTCAGGCCGTCCACGAAACCGTAGTTGTTCGTGTAGGAACCCAGAGCGTACAGGTTGGTGCGCTTCGACAGATCGTACGTCACGCCCAGCGAGTAGACGTTCATGTTGCTGTCTTCGCCAGCGAACGTGCCGCTGGTGTACAGGCTGCTGTCCTTGACGTTGGCACGCTGCCACGAACCGAAGACGCTGGTAGCG
Source organism: Bordetella genomosp. 8 (assembly GCF_002119685.1). Taxonomy (NCBI): domain Bacteria; kingdom Pseudomonadati; phylum Pseudomonadota; class Betaproteobacteria; order Burkholderiales; family Alcaligenaceae; genus Bordetella; species Bordetella genomosp. 8. The sequence goes on from NZ_CP021108.1 coordinate 4,334,612, forward strand.
CCGCCGATCGGGGCCGACAGGCCGACCATCCACTGCTGCGACTTGAAGTCGTCGCTGTAGGAGTTGGTGGGCAGGACGCTGCCACCCAGGTTGGGCGAACCGCTGGTGAACAGACCGGTCAGGTTGGTAGCCTGGATCCAGCCACCCTTGGTTTGACCGTAAGCGGCCGAGACCTTGACCACTTCGAAGTCATACGCACCACCCAGCAACCAGGCGCGGATGCGATCGCCGCCAGGGCCGCCAGCGGCGGAGTCGGCGACGGCCGAGTTGCGGTTCACTTGGTCATACGCGGCGGCCAGGTTCAGCGGGCCGTTCACGTAACGCAGACCGGTCGTGATGGCGCGTTGGTTGTTGTTGGTGTTGAAACCGGTTTGAGCGGTGTTCGTATCGTCGATGTTGAACGAGTAGCCAGCACCAACCTGGAAGCCGCCGAACACGGGCGATTGATACAGGACCATGTTGTCGTAGCGCGTCGTGTTGGACGAGCTGAACACGGTACCGATGTTGGCCAGACCGAAGCCTTCAGCGAACGGATCGATCGAACCGAAGAACTTGGAAGCGATGTTGGTCTGACGGCCGAAGTCCAGTTGACCCCAGCTGTTGCTGGCCAGACCGATCGTGGCTTGACGACCGAACAGGCGGCCGCCTTGGGCGGAGTTGCCGTCGCCGGAGTTGAAGCCGGATTCGATCGTGAACACAGCACGCAGACCGTCACCCAGATCTTCCGAACCACGCAGACCCCAGCGGGAACCGTTTTGCACGCCATTCAGCATGCCAAACTTCGACTGCTTGTCGATACCGTCGACGCCGCGAATGTTCTGGTAGCCGATACCGGTGTCCAGAATCCCGTACAGGGTCACGGACGTTTCTGCCTGGGCAACACCGGCGAAACCGGCGAGCAGGGCGGCAGCGAGCAGAGTCTTTTTCATTTAAGAAATCTCCGTTGATTTGAGTGACAAGAGCAGCAATCCAGCACACCAGCCTGCCGCCCCCCTAACTCCGCGAAGGGAAGTTGACGCTATTGCATCAAAAATCCGGGGGACTGGCTATGGTCGTGCCGCAAAACCACGGCTTTGGGCTTGGGCTCTGTTGGGTCTGTACAACATAACGGCAGGCTGCCCCAGACTTGCGTCCCCGTTTGCCGGGCCGGGCGGCACGAATGGCAAGACGCCATGAGACCGCAATGGCACGGTGGGAATGGCCCCGAAAGGCGGGAACCAGGGCGGCCGCGCCGTCACGCCGCGGCCGGCGGCTCAGAACTTCCGCCTTCCCCGGGGATCAGCGGCCGGCGGCATAGGCCTGCATCAGCCGCGGGGTGGCGGCGGCGTGCATGATGCCGTCCGCGTCCAGCGCGGCGGCCGTCAGGCGGCCGACGGACCAGGCGGGCACCTCCTCGATCACGTGGCCGCGGTCGCGCAAGGCGTCGATGGTTTCCCTGCCGAAGGAGGCTTCCACCGCCAGATGGCCGGGCTTGCGGTCGCGCGGATAGAAGGAGCTGGGGAAGTGCATGGTGTGCGACATGGGCTGGTCGACCGCTTCCTGCAGGTTGAGCCTGTGGTGGACATGGCGCAGGAAGAGCAGCAGCTGCCATTGCTCCTGCTGGTCGCCGCCGGGCGTGCCGAACACCATATACGGACGGCCATCCCGCAGCGCCAGGGAGGGCGTCAAGGTGGTGCGCGGCCGCTTGCGCGGCGCCAGGGTGCCGGGCAGCCCGGGCTCCAGCCAGAACATCTGCGCGCGCGTGGTCAGGCCGAAACCCAGCTCGGGAATGACCGGCGACGACTGGAACCAGCCGCCGGACGGCGTGGCCGAGACCATATTGCCCCAGCGGTCGATGACGTCCACATGGGTCGTGTCGCCCCGCTTGACCGTGGCGGAGGCGCGCATGTCAGCCATGGTGGGCTCGTTGGTCGGGGCGCCGGCCTGCGTGACGCGGGACAGGCGGTTCAGGACTTCCATCATGCGCGCATGCTGGGCTTCGTAGCCGGGCAACACGCCGGGACGCAGCTCATGTGACGCGCGTTCGCCGATCAGCGCGCGGCGCGGCGCGTTGTAGGCCTCGGACAGCAGGTCCGCCAGGGGCACGTCGACGAAGGCCGGATCGCCGTAGTAGATCTCGCGGTCAGCGAAGGCGAGCTTCATCGCTTCCGTCAGGCAATGGACGAATTCCGGGCTGGACGGGCCCATGGCGTCCAGGCCCGCTCCTTTCAGCAGGGCCAGGGTCTGCAGGAATACCGGCCCCTGGCTCCAGGCGCCCGCCTTGGCGACGGTGTAGTCCTGGTAATCGTAGGTCAGCGGCGATTCGTAGGTCGCCGACCACCCGGCCAGGTCGTCGGCGGTCAGGACGCCGGCGTGGGGGGCGCCGCTTTCGTCCATGCAGGGCTGGCGGACGAAACGGTCGATGGCGTCGGCGACGAAGCCGCGGTAGAACGCGTCCCGGGCCGCTTCGATCTGCCGCTGGCGGTCGGCGCCGGCGGCTTCGGCCTCGCGCAGGACACGCTCCCAGGTTTGCGCCAGCCGCGGATTGCGGAAAAGCTTGCGGGCGGCGGGCACGGCGCCGTTGGGCAGGTAGATTTCGGCGGTGCTGGGCCAGTGCTGCTCGAACCAGGCTTTCAGCCCGGCGATGGTGTTCGAAATCCGGGGCATCAGCGCGTGGCCGTTGGCCGCGTAGTAGATGGCCGGTTCCAGCACGTCCCGCAGGCGCATGCTGCCGTGGTCGCGCAGCAGCAGCATCCAGGCGTCGAAGGAACCTGGCACGACGGCGGGCAGCAGGCCGTTGCCGGGTATCAGGTCCAGCCCTTCCGCCCGGAAGCGTTCCAGGGTGGCGGCGGCCGGCGTGGTGCCCTGGCCGCACAGCACCTCTACCCCGCCCCGGGCAGCGGAATGGAAAACGATGGGGACTTCGCCGGCCGGGCCGACCAGATGGGGCTCGACGACCTGCAGCACGAACGCGGTGGCGACACAGGCGTCGAACGCGTTGCCGCCGCGCTCCAGCATGGCCATGCCGGCGGCGGTGGCAAGGTAGTGCGTCGAGGTGACGACGCCGAAGGTGCCGAGGATTTCCGGCCGGGTGGTGAACATCATGTCGGTCTCCCGGCCGCCCCGCGCGTCACCGCGGCGCGGCCGTACACGTTACAGGGGCGGCGATCGCCGTGGCGATCACCGACGGGGTGGAAACGGCGCTGCCGGAGCGCAGCGCCGCCGGATCACTTCGCGGCCATGGTCACGCCCTTCAGGCGGATCAGGCCATCCGGATAGGGCACGAAACCCTGGATCTTCTTCTGCACGCCGAAGGTCCAGGGCAGGTAGAACAGGTAGACGATGGGATCCTCGGCATGCATGATGTCCATCACCTTGCCGTACAGCGCCTTGCGCTTGGCCTCGTCGGGCTCGGCGCGGGCCTCGTTCAGCAGCTTGTCCGCCTCGGGGCTGCTGAACTTGCCGTCGTTCAGGCTGCCCTTGGTGTGCATGTACTGATAGATATTGCCGCTGGGATCGACACGGCCCGACCAGCCGCTCTGCCCTGCTTCGAAGTCGCCGCGGGCCAGCGCGGATTGCAAGGCGGCGAATTCGACCGGACGCAGGGAGATGTCGAAGCCGGCCTCGGCGCCCATGGCCTGGATCAGCTCGTAGACCTGCTGCATCGTGGTGTTGTTGCCGAAGGTGATCTCCAGCTTGACGCGATCGAAGCCGGCTTCCTTCAACAGGGCCTTGGCCTTCTTGGGATCGCGGCCGCTGCGCTCCAGGCGCTTGTCATAGGCGAAGCTGGCCGGCGGGAAAGGCTGGTAGGCGGGCTGGAACATGCCCTCGCCCACCACCTGGTTGATGGCGTCGCGATCGATGGCCAGGTCCAGAGCCTGCCGCACGCGCTTGTCCTTGGCGAAGGGGGTATTGGCGCGGGCGCCGTTGGCCAGGTTGAAGGAGAACGATTGGTAACCCAGGCCGGTGACCGGCGCCAGGCGCAGGTTGGGGTCGTCCTTGACCGCCTTGGCGTCCGAGGGCGCCACGCGCTCGATGATGTTCAGGTCCCCGGCACGCAGGTTGTTCACGCGCACGGTGGTGTCGGGAATGGGGGTGAAGACGACGCGGTCGAAGTGATAGTCGGCGGCATCCCAATATTGCGGAAACTTCTCCAGCACGATGCGATCGTTCTGCACCCGTTCCTTGAACTTGTAGGGACCGGAACAGACCGGCTTGCTGCCGGGATCCTTGTCGAAGGACGCGGGCGAGATCATCATCCCGGCGCGATCCGACAGCTGCGACAGCAGGGAAGCGTCGGGCTCGGTCAGGTGCAGGACGACGGTTTCGGCGTCCGGAGCATCGACGCTGGCCAGCGTGACGAGTTCGCTCTTGCGATTGCTGTCCGGCAGCGTGCGGGCGCGGTCCAGATTGGCCTTGACGGACGCGGCGTCGATGGGCGCGCCATCGTGATAGACGGCGCCCTTGCGCAGTTTCATCGTCAAGGTCTTGCCGTCGGCGCTGGTGGACCAGGACGTGGCCAGTTGCGGAACGATCTTCAGGTCGGGCGTGATGTCGACCAGCTTGTCGCACAGCGAAGCGAAAACGATACGGCCGACGAAGGTGCGGGCGCGCGCCGGGTCGAGGACGTCGGGATCGTCCTGCAGGCCGATACGCAGGGTGGATTGCGCCATCGCGGCGCTGCTGGCGAGCAGACCGGCCAGCGTCATGGCCAGGCAGAGTTTACGCATGAGACTTCTCCAGATCGCGATCCAGCCGCGCGCCGCGCGCGGCGTCCGGGCCGCCGACAGATCAAAGCCGGCATTGTATCCAAGCTTGATATATCAAGGCCGAAGCTTCAACGCTTTATTTGCGCGCCGCAGGCGGCCGTCGGCGCGGGGCGCCATCCGGTTGCCCACGCTCCGTGCGCGGACCGTCCGAGAAGCTGAACACGCCTTTGGCGACCAGTTCGGCGCACTCGGCCTTGACGATTTCGGTGAACAGGGCGATGCCCGGATTGGCGCCGCCGTCCCGGCGCACCGCCAGCATGAGCAGGCGGTTGAGCTGCACGCCGCTGACTTCCGACAGCGCCACGGTGCGCGCCTCGCGCTGGCGGCTGTACACGGACACCGGCATGACCGTGGCCCAGCGGCCCTGCATGACGAGTTCGCTGATGGACTCCACCGAATCGATCTCCGCATGGACGTTCAGGCGCCCGCCGACGACGCCCAGTTGGCGTTCGACCAGGTTGCGATGGAAGCGGGTCATCAGCAGCGGGATGTCCGCCAGCTCGGCGACCGTGACCGTGGAAGGATAGCGGCGCGGCGCGGCGGTGATCAGCGCGAAAGGCTCGCTATAGAGATGATGCAGGGCGAAATCGCGCGAGCCGTCCGGGTTGGTCAGGAAGGCGACGTCGACCAGGCCGCGCTCCAGCCAGTCCGACAGTATCGGCGTGAAGGACTCCCGCAACGCGATGCGAAAGCCTCCGAGGGCGCTGTCGCAGCGTTCGAACAACCCCGGCAGCAATACCCGGCCCAGGGTCGGCGAGGCACCCACCGTGATGGTGGACTGGCCCATCTGGGCGCGGGCGGTCAGTTGCGTCTTGACCTGCTCGGCCTCGGCCAGGATGCGGCGCGCCGCCTCGCACAGGGCGGCGCCCTCCTGCGTGAGCAGGGCGCCACGGGCGCTACGCCGCAGAAGCGCCACGCCCAGCTCGCTTTCCAGTTCCCGCACGTGGCGGCTGAGCGCGGGCTGGGCGATGCGGACCAGGGCCGCCGCGGCGGTGAAACTGCCCGTGTCGGCGATGGCGACGAAATAGCGCAAGGCTTTCAGGTTCATGCGGGTGTTCGCGGGTGGTCTCGAAAGGGGGCACACGGGCGGGCGCGCCGCCTCGGTAGCGGCCAGGGCAGCGCGCGGCGGCGGACGGAATCCGCTCCCTCAGTCTAGAACAGTTTGTTATAGCCGGACAGGAAAACGGCATTGGCCGCCCAAGGAAGGCCTACATATACTTCAAGTCCCCAGTTCAAAGTGATATGGCAGGACCTTGTTCCTGTACTTTCGATGCCTCAAGAAACCAGCGCCGCCGCGACCGCCACCCGGGTGCCAGCCGCCCAACTCCAGGACTTCATCGCCCGCACCCTCGCCGCCGTGGGCATGCCCGAAGCCGACGCCCGCGTGGTGGGCGGCATCATGGCCGAAGCGGATGCGCGCGGCGCGGATGCCCACGGGATCTTCCGCCTGCCGCCGTACATCAAGCGCATCCGGGCGGGCGGCATGAATATGCGCCCCGACATCCGCGTCGTTAAGGAGCGCGCCGGCTCGGCGCTGCTGGACGGCGACAACGGCATCGGCCACCTGATCATGAAGAAAGCCGCCGACCTGGCGGTGCAGAAGGCGCGCAACACCGGCGTCGCCTGGGTGGGCGCCCGCATGAGCAATCACGCCGGCCCCGCCGGGATCTATGCCCGCATGCCGCTGGAGCATGGAATGGTCGGCATCTATATGGCCGTGGGCAGCGCCAACCATATGCCGCCCTGGGGCGGCACGGAGATGCTGCTTTCCACCAACCCCATCGCCATCGCGGTGCCCGGCCATACCCGCCCGCCCATCGTGCTGGACATGGCCACGACCAATGCGGCATATGGCAAGGTCAAGGCCAAGGCGCAGCGGGGCGAGATGATGCCCGAAGGCTGGATGGTGGGACGCGACGGCAAGCCGCTGCTCGATCCCAAGCGTTCCAACGAAGGGTTCCTGCTGCCGATCGGCGGCGCCAAGGGCTACGGCCTGGCCATGATGTTCGGCCTGCTGGCCGGCACGCTGAACGGCGCGGCCTTCGGCAAGGACGTCGTCGATTTCAACCAGGACTACGCTTCGACCACCAATACGGGCCACACCGTGATCGCGCTGGACGTGGAAGCATTCATGCCGCTGCGCGAATTCGAGGAACAGGTCGACGACATCTGGGCCCAGATGAAATCGTCGCCGATGCTGCCCGGCTGGGACGAGATCCGCCTGCCGGGCGAACAATCGCACCGGACCTACGAAGAGCGCATGGCCAACGGCGTGCCCATACACGCCGAACTGCGCGCGGCGCTGGACGCGCTGGCGCAGAGCGTGAACGTGGCGCCGCTGGGCGCATGAACAACGGTCCGGGCCACGCAGGCCCGGACCGGACCGCCCCCAGGGGGGGTACGATGAAGCGCGAATGGAGACGTGGGCCGCGACGCCGAAAGACATCTGATTCAGGCGGTTGACTCAAGCAGGAGGTGACGCATGCAGTTCGCTCGCATCAGCCTTGCCGGCGTATTGGCCGCCGCCGCGATGTTCTGCGCGGCGATCGCGCTGCCTGCGGCGGCGGAAACCAACGCGGGCCAGATCAGGCCGCGCGCAGACAAACCCTTCGTCGCCACGCCTGTCGCCACCTTTGACGAACCCTGGGCGATCGCCTTCCTGCCCGACGGGCGGATGCTGATCACGGAGAAGCCCGGCCGGATGTTCCTGGTCGACGCTCGCGGGCGCAAGACCGCCCTGTCGGGCGTGCCCAAGGTGGCGTACGGTGGCCAGAACGGCCTGCTGGACGTCGTGCCGGCGCCGGATTACGCGGCCAGCCGCGCCATCTATTTCACCTATCTCGAACCGGGGCCCGGCGGCAGCGGCCTGGCCCTGGCGCGCGCCGTGCTGGACGAAAGCGGCGGGGCGGCGGCGCTGCGGAATCTGTCGGTGATCTGGCGCCAGACGCCCAAGGGCTCGGGCGGACAACCCGGGGGCATCATCGCCTTCGCGCCGGACGGCAAGCATCTTTTCCTGACGTCGGGCGACCGCATGCGGCCCGATACCGCGCAAGACCCCGAACTGGCCCTGGGCAAAGTGTTGCGGCTGAACCTGGACGGCAGCACGCCGCCCGACAATCCCTGGGCATCGTCGGGCGGCGTGCGCGCGCAGACATGGACGACCGGCCATCGCAATCCCTACGGGCTGGCCTTCGCGCCGGACGGTCGGCTGTGGATGAACGAGATGGGCCCGATGGGAGGCGACGAGCTGAACCTGATCGTCGCCGGCCGCAACTACGGCTGGCCCATCGTCTCCAACGGCGACAACTACAACGGCACGCCGATTCCCCGCCATGCGACCCGGCCGGAATTCGAACCGCCGGTGATCTATTGGACGCCCGTCATCGCCCCGGCCGGGCTGGCGTTCTACGAAGGACCGATGTTTCCCGAATGGCGCGGGTCGGCGTTCATCGGCGGCCTGCGGGCGCGCGCGCTGGCGCGCATCGTGTTCGACGGCAAGGGCGGCGCGCGCGAAGCGGATCTGTGGGATATGGGCCAACGCATACGCGACGTCGCCGTGGCGCCGGACGGCGCGCTCTGGGTGATCGAGGACGGCCCGGAAGGCCGCCTGCTGCGCCTGGTTCCGAAACGGCAAGCGGCGGGATAAGCCAGCCAATAAGTCACGCGAAAAGCCTAGCGACAAGTCAAGGGGCAATCCACGCGATGCACACGCAAAGGAGAAATCGATGAAGAGAAAGTCTCTACATGCCTCGCCCTGCGCGATCGCCAGGACACTGGACTGCATCGGTGACTGGTGGACATTGCTTATCCTGCGCGACGCCTTCAAGGGCATCGGACGGTTCAACGCCATCCAGAAAAGCCTGGGAATACCGCGCAACATCCTGACCGCGCGGCTGCGCATGCTGGTGGACCGCGGCATCCTGGCGGTCGGACCGGCAACGGATGGCAGCGTCTACCAGGAATATGTCATGACCGAACGCGGGCAGGATCTGGTGCCCGTGCTGCTGGCCCTGCGAGATTGGGGCGAGCGACACGCCTGTGCGCGGGACGACGCGACGGCGATGGATGCGGTGACGTGAACCGGCGCGGTCCCACCGCGCACGCATCCCCAGGTATGGCGCTTGCGCGCCGGCTCGGTTTTTGACTCTGGCGCCGGCATTGCGGCGCCCGCCTCCCCGGTATGCGCATGAGCGAACTCTTCAAGGCAGGCCTGGTCTGCGCCTTTTTTTCCCTGTTCATCAATAGCGCCGCCGTCGCGCAGACCGCCGTCCCGGCAGCGTCGCACGATGCGCAGACCGTCAAAGCTGTGAACGCGGCGGCCGCTCGGCAAGGCATTACGCCGGACGATGCCCGGCGCACCATCGATATCCTGCGCGACGACGTGCGGCGTTCCGAGCTGATCAAGGTGCTGAACACCATAGCCGTCGCCGCCCCGACCGTATCGGGATCGGCGCCCGCGCCGGGCGCCGGCGGCACGACGGCGGCACCCGCGGCTTCCTCGGCGACCTCGGCATCTCCGGCCTCCAGGACACCCGATGCGGCGGCCGCCCCCGCGGGCAGCCCGCCGCCGACCGAGGAGAAGGCCGACACCATCGTGCCGCTGCAAAGCGACGGACTGACGGCACGCATGCTGCGCAGCCTGGATACCTGGATGGACGGCTTCGCCACGCAGATGAGCGAGGCCGCGGACGCCCTGAAGGAAGTCCCCCTGCTGATTGCGAATTCGCGTGCCTTGACCACCGACGCCGGCCAGCGGCTGCTGGGCTTGCTCGCGATGGCCCTGCTCGCGGCCTTCGCGGTGGGGCTGCTGCTGGAATGGGGATTGCACTGGGCCCTGCGCCGCCCCCGGAAGGCCTTGCAGCAACATGCTGACCGGTTCGCCGAACGGCACACCGAACGGTACACCGAACGGTTAGCCCATCGGCTCGCGATGCGCGACGCCGCCGCGGCACGCGCACGCCCCCCACAAGAGCAAAGGGCAGACACGGCACTGGCGGACACGCCGCCCGATGCGGCCCAGGCCGGGCTGGCGCCGCCATCCGACGACGTGGCCATCATCCAGACGCATCGCGACGGCGTGGACCATGTGGAAACCGTGCGGGTGGGCAAGCAGAACGCCGCCGGCGCCACCCCGCCCGCCGCCACGCACGGCGACGCAACCCCGCCGACGGCCCAGGAACCGCGCGACACCTCGTGGGAACAGCAATCCCACCATCACTGGCGCACCCTGAGCAACCTGCCTTATGCCATCGGCGCCTTGATACTGGAAATCCTGCCGATTGCGCTGTTCTTCATCGGCGCCAGCCTGACCCTGCGCTACATGACCGTGGACCATCTACGGGTGCGCGAAGCGATCACCGGATTCATCCAGGCCTACGTGGCGCTGCGCCTGACCATGGCGGTGGTACGGCTGCTGGTATCGCCGGCCGGACAGGGATTGCGGCTGCTGAACGTGAGCCCCGCAACGGCCCACCTGCTGTTGATCTCGGTGCGCTGGATCGCCGGCCTGGCGCTGTTCGGCGTGGCCATCGCGGACACCATCCCTCTGCTGGGCACCACGCCGGCACTGCGCATGGCGTTTCTCAAGGCGGTGTCGCTGATCGTCCACCTGAGCGCCGTCGTCTTGATCCTGAAACTGCGCCGTCCGATAAGGGACGCCTTGCGTGCGGATCCGCATGCCACCGGTCCGCTGGCGGTCGCGCGCAACTGGCTGGCCGACGCCTGGGCGGTCATCGCCATCGTGGTGGTCATGGGCGTCTGGGTGATCTGGGCCATGGGCGTGCAGGACGGCTTTCCCAAGCTGATCCATTTCATCCTGATGTCGGCCGTGGTGCTGGTGGCCGCGCGCCTGCTGGCCATCCTGATCCTGGGCAGCCTGGGCCGACTTTTCTCAGCCGGCGGCCAAGGCGACCGCGGCGGCGACGGCACGCAAAACGGCGGCGTCACGCGCCTGACGGAACGCTACTATCCGTGGACGCGGGGCCTGGTGTCGGTAGTCCTGATCCTGTGCACGATCGTCGCCCTGTTCGAGGCCTGGGGACTGGACGCGCTGAGCTGGTTCGCCAGCGGAACGCTGGGACGCAGCCTGGCGTCGGCGGCGTCGACCATCGTGGTCGCCATCATCATCGCCATCCTGATCTGGGAGGCCGCGCAGTACGCGGTGGAACGCCGCCTGGCCCGCTGGACGCAGCGCGGCGACGCCGTGCGCGCCGCGCGGCTGCGCACCCTGCTGCCCATGCTGCGCACGGCGCTGTTCGTCGTCGTGGCCTTGGTCGTGGGGCTGACCGCGTTGAACCAGATCGGCATCAACACGACGCCGCTGCTGGCGGGCGCCAGCATCATCGGCGTGGCGGTGGGTTTCGGCTCGCAAAAGCTGGTGCAGGATTTCATCACCGGCATATTCCTGCTGATGGAAAACGCCATGCGCGTGGGCGACTGGGTCACCGTCGCGGGCGTGTCGGGCAGCGTCGAATACCTGTCGATACGCACGGTGCGCCTGCGCGGCGGCGACGGAGCCCTGTATATCGTGCCCTTCAGCTCGGTATCGACCGTCAGCAATACCAACCGCGGCATCGGCAACGCCGCGGTGCGCATCAGCGTCGCCTACGACACCGATATCGATACGGTGGTGAACGAACTGAAACAGATCGGCGCTTCGCTGCGCGAGGACGCCAATTTCAAGGACCAGATCCTGAACGACATCGAGGTCTGGGGCGTGGACTCGGTGGATGGCTCGATGGTGACCCTGGCCGGGCAGATGCGCTGCACCGACAAGGGCCGCTGGGGTGTGCAGCGGGAAATCAACCGGCGCATCCTGGAGCGCTTCCGGGAATTGGGCATCGAGATCGCCAACCCGCGCGCCAGCCTGCTGCTGCCCGCCGATGCCTCGCCCCTGGCCGCGCCGACCGGCGCGCAAGCCCAACCCGCGCAAGAGGCGCCCGGCAGGGCGACGGCGCCGGCCAGGCCGGCAGGCTGAAGACCTGATGTCGGGCCAGCGCGGACCCGCTTATTCCGGCATCGCCCGCGCGGCGGCGCGATCGCCAGGGTCGTCGCTGGCCGCCAGGCCGGCCGCGACGCCGGCGCGGTCTTCCGGAACCCGGTTCTGGCTCATCTTGCGCTTGGCGTCGATACGGGTAATAGGCAGGCGCACGCCGACGATCCCTCGCAGCATGGCGGCGATGTAATCCGCCGGCGCATCCGACACCGCCCAGGGCGTTTCACGATTTGATTCGTGATGTTCCGTCAGGCCGGAAACCACACGCAGCAGGCGCTCCGCGTCGTCGAAGAATTCCACCGGGCCGTACGCGTGCACGGCGATGTAGTTCCAGGTGGGCACGACCTTGCCGTCGCGCTGCTTGCTGGCATACCACGAGGGGGTGACGTAGGCGTCCGGCCCCATGAAGATGGCCAATGCTTCGCCGGCCACGGGCGTGCGCCAGTGCGGATTGGCGCGTGCCACATGGCCGTACAGCACACCCTGCTCGCCTTCGCCCGCCGCCAGCAGCATGGGCAGCGGCGTCGCCATCAGGCCGTCCGGGCCGCCCGTCACCAGTTGGACCAGACGCGCTTCCTGCATGACGCGATGGATGGCGGGCAGGTCTTCTTCGCGAAAGGCGGGCGGTACATACATGGCGGTCTCCCGTGGAATGCGCCATTATGCATCCGCCCGCCCTGGCGCCACGCATGACGGCGCCTCAGGACAAGCGCTTGCGACAACCCTTGCGACTACCCTTACGACAGCCGGGTCGTGATGGCCTTGGTTTCCAGGTAGTTGTTCAACACCGCCTGGCCCATTTCCCGACCCCAGCCGGACTGCTTGTAGCCGCCGAACGGCAAGGCGGCGTCGAACACGTGGTAGCAGTTGATCCATACCGTACCGGCGCGCAAGCGGTTGGCGATGCTCATGGCGCGGCCTTCGCTACCCGACCAGACGCCGGCGGCCAGGCCGTAGACCGTGTTATTGGCCTGCGCGATCAAGGCATCGTCGACTTCGTCGAAGGGCGTCGCCACCAGCACCGGGCCGAAGATCTCTTCCTGCACGACCTTCATGTCCGGCTTCGTGTCCACCAGGATGGTCGGCTCGACGAAGTATCCGCCGCCGCCCAGCCCCTTGCCGCCGCAAACCGCACGCGCGCCCTGGGTCTTGCCCGACTCCAGATAGCCCGTCACGCGCTCGTACTGCACCTGCGACACCAGCGGCCCCATCTGGGTGCTTTCGAGCAGGCCGTGGCCCAGCGTGATCTTGCCGGCCTGTTCGGCGATGCCCTCCACCACCTTGTCGAAGATATTGCGCTGTACGTACAGTCGCGAGCCGGCATTGCAGCATTGCCCATGGTTGAAGAAGATGGCAGCGGCCGCGCCGGGAATGGCGATGTCCAGGTCCGCGTCGCCCAGCACGATATTGGGCGACTTGCCGCCCAGCTCCAGGCTGACTTTCTTCAGGTCCCGCGAAGCGGCCTGCACGATCAGCTTGCCCACTTCCGTGGACCCGGTGAATGCCACCTTGTCGACGCCGGGGTGGGCCGCCAGCGCGGCGCCCGCGGTCTCGCCGAACCCGGCGACGATATTGACGACGCCCGGCGGCAATTCCGCTTCCATCAGCAGCTCGCCCAGGCGCAGCGCGGAAAGCGGCGTTTCTTCCGCGATCTTCAGCACCACGGTGCAACCCGTGGCCAGGGCTGGCGCCAGCTTCCACGCCGCCATCAGCAGCGGAAAGTTCCAGGGGATGATCTGCCCGACCACGCCGATGGGCTCCGGACGCGTCATCGATACGAATTCCATGCCGGGAGCCGCCAGGGCGGAAATGGGTATGGTCTTGCCTTCTATCTTGGTCGCCCAGCCGGACATGTAGTGGAACATGTCGGCCGACAGCACGACGTCGGCGACGCGGGCGACCGACCTGGGCTTGCCGTTGTCGATGGCTTCGAGTTCCGCCAGTTCGTCGGCATGCTGCAGGATCAGGTCGCCGATGCGATGGATCATCCGGCCACGCGCCGACGCCGTCATGCGCGACCACGGACCGCTTTCGAAAGCGCGGCGCGCGGCCCGCACCGCCGCGTCGACGTCCGCCTTGTCGCCTTCGGCGACCCGGGCGATGACCTCGCCGGTGGCCGGATCATGCACCTGGAAGGTCTTGCCGGAATCGGCCTGCACCCATTTCCCGTCGATCAGCATGGGCCGAGGCTGCGACAGCCACTTCTCCAGGTCCGGAGATAGGGCGGGACGGGTCTTCAAGTCTGCTGGACTGTTCATGATGGTCTCCTGGATGGGATCCCGGCGGGACCCCGCTGCGCGAATGCTGCGCGGGCCCGTACCGGCGTGGCGGTCGGGCCTCTCGTCTCTTATGCATCACGGGTATAACGCCCGGAAGGGCATGCGCACAATCCCGCCCCCTTTATGCACCCAGGAGGCGACGGACTCATCAAAACGGGACGACGGATGCGTGGGGAGGCATTCCCGGAGGCACCAAGCCCATGCGAACAGGCCCGGAAGCGGGCCGCCGCGCACCACCTTCGGGCATGGCGCCCTAGATGGACGTGCCGAGCACCCGATCCACCATATCGACCATGAGCGTCAGGTCGAAAGGTTTGGCGATGAAGGCGGAATACTGCGGGCAGGCCTTGACGATGGACTCTTCGGGCAAGCCGCTCATGACGATGACCGGGACTTCTTCCAGATAGGCGTTGTCGCGCATGGCGGTAAGCAGCGACGCGCCGCCCATGCCCGGCATCATCACGTCGGATACCACCAGGTCCGGCTGCACTTCCAGCATCCTGGTCAACGCCGTCAAACCGTCGTTCTCGACGTACACCGTGTGGCCGGCGCCGCTGAGCGCATCGTGCACTACCCTGGCGAGCGATGCCTCGTCGTCCACCACCATGATTTTTGCCATATCCACTACTCCGTGCGCGCCCATGCGCGTCCGCCATGTTCCTGCTGTCCCGCCTGCGGGTATCGACTCACGACCGAAGGAATACGCACGCAAGCATCGTGCCTGGATTGGTCGCCGCAACCGGCCGGCGCGATCGGTGACCGCAACCGGGCGCGTAAGATACAGCAAATCCCCACGCCCTACGCGCAGATCTCGAGGGGTCCTCGTTCGTCACGCGAATTTCGCGACTTGCGTGATATTCGGCGCGTTCGCGGCTTTCTGGAAGCATTGGTTGATCTGGTTGCATTTGCCGGCCTCGCGCCAGGGCGAGCGGTGGCGGCCCGGCGATTGCTAGAATGCGTTCCCATGCCCCACCCCACCCGGATGCTCCGCGCTGATTCCGGCACACGCCTGATGCTGTGCCTGCTTCTGCTCGCGGTCAGCCTGCGTGCCATGATCCCGGTGGGTTATATGCCGGACACCGCCGCACTGCGGCATGGCGTGGTGCGCATCAGCCTGTGCACGTCCACCGGCGCCGTGTCCGTCCTGCAATTGGTGACAGGCGGGCAGGCACATACGGGGCATGACCACGATTCCGACTCGAACCACATGGCCGGGGCCGAATGCCCGTTCTGGGCCTCCGCCCACCTGGCCGCGGATCTCCCTTCCCTGGCGCTGACGCCTTTCCTGGTGGCCGTCCGCGACGAAGCCGTGCGCTTCGTCGCGCCGGCCGAGCTGCCGCCCCTGCCGCCCGCCGGCCCGCCGCTGGGCTCGCGCGCACCGCCCCTGGCCTGACGATACCCCGCGTCCACCGCAGTCCGCGCACGCGCGGGACTGCGCTCGTCTGCCCAAAGCACAGGTGCATCCCATGCCAGATACTTCCTATCGCGGCGCGCCCGCGCGCGCCGGCGTCCCCCGTACGGCCGCCGGCACCGCATTGATGGCGCTCATCACGCGCTTGCATTTCTACGTCGGCCTTTTCGTCGGCCCCTTCATCCTGGTTGCCGCGGTGACCGGGACGCTGTTCGTGCTCACCCCGCAACTGGAGGACCGCCTGTACGCGGACCAGTTGTACAGCGACGCGACCGGTCCCGCTAATACGCTGACCGAACAGATCGCCGCGGCACGCGCGGTGATCGGTCCGCAAGCCAGGCTGGCCGCCATCCGCCCCGCCCCCGCGCCGGGCACCACCACGCGCGTCATGTTCGCCCAGCCGGGGCTGCAGGATTCGGAACATCGCGCGATATTCATCGACCCGGTCACGCTGGCCGTCAAGGGCGACTTGAACGTCTACGGCACCAGCGGCACCCTGCCCTTGCGCACCACGCTGGATACCTTGCATCGCAACCTCATGCTGGGTGACCTGGGCCGCAACTACAGCGAGCTGGCGGCTTCGTGGCTCTGGTTCGCCGCGCTGGGCGGGATCCTGCTATGGGCCTACGGCCGCCGCCGCAACGCAGTGCTGGCGACCGCCCGGTCCGGCGCGGCCGTTGGCCGGCCGCGCCTGCGGCGCTGGCACAGCCTGATCGGCCTGTGGATCGCCATCGGGCTGTTCTTCCTGTCGGCGACGGGATTGACGTGGTCGCGCTGGGCCGGCGGCAATATCAACGTCGTGAGGCAGGAATTGGGCTGGTTCACGCCCGGCCTGGCCACCAGCCTGAAACCGGGCGCCGCGGCCCCCACAGGCGGCGAGCACGCCGAGCACATGGCGCACATGGAACATATGGGACACATGGCGACTGGCGGCCAGGCCATGGCCATGGCGGCGCCCGTGCGGTCCGGTGACGAAACGCAGTTCGACCGCGTGGTGGCCACGGCGCGCGCGGCCGGCATCGACGCCAGCGGCATCGAAGTCCGTCCGCCGCGCAAGCCCGACCAGGCCTGGACGGTGCGCGAAGTCGACCGCTCCTGGCCCACGCAGGTCGACGCCGTCGCCATCGACGGCCGCGACATGTCCGTCGTCAGCCGCGCGGATTTTGCCACCTTCCCGCTGGTGGCCAAGCTGATCCGCTGGGGCATAGACATGCATATGGGCATCCTGTTCGGCTGGGCCAATCAGTTGCTGATGGCCGCCTTCGGCATTGCCCTCAGCACCATGGTCGTGCTGGGCTATGCGATGTGGTGGCGGCGCCGGCCCGTGCCGGGCTCCCCCGTGCTGACGGTCACCCAGGCCTGGGGCCGCCTGCCGGGATGGCAACGCGGCGTCGCCGTGCTGCTGGCCGCGGCGCTGGGGTGGAGCCTGCCGCTGATGGGCCTCAGCCTCCTGGCCTTCCTGGTGGTCGATCTGCTGCGCTGGCGCCTGGCCGCGGCGCCGCCGTCGGCCGCGCGTCGCGCTCTACGTCCTTGATGACGTCGACGAAGGCGCGCAGGCCCGCCGGCACCAGCCGGTGGCTGGGGTAGTACAGGTAGTGGCCGTCAAAGGGCGGCGTCCAGTCGTCCAGCAGGGTCGCGAGCTGGCCGCTGTCGATGGCCGGCCTGGCCGTGTCTTCCCAGACGAAGGCCACGCCCAGGCCCTTGATCGCGGCGGACACCATCAGGTCCATGCTGTCCAGGGTAATGGGGCCGTCCGCGTCGAATTTCAGTTCCTGGCCGTGACGCTTGAACTCCCAGCGGTACATCTTGCCGCTGGGCAGCCGGAAGCGGATGCATGGATGCCGGGCCAATTCATCCGGCGTGCGCGGCGTGCCGGCGCGCCGCAGATAGGCAGGCGCGGCCACGCACACCAGGCGACCATCGCCGCCGAACGGCACCGCGACCATGTCGCGCGGCAGCGACTCCCCCAGCCGCACGCCCGCATCGAAACCCTCGGCGACGATATCCACCAACCGCCCTTCGACCACCAGGTCGACGTGTATGCCCGGATAACGCTGCAGGAAGGTCGGAACGATGCGCTCCATCAGTATGCGCGCCGCCGGCTCGGCGGCGTTGATCCGCACGCTGCCGGTCGGCTGCTCGCTCAGGGTGCCGACGTCGGCCAACGCCTGGTCCAGCTCAGCCAGGATGGGCGAGAGGTTGCGGAAGAAGCGCGCGCCTGCCTCGGTCGGCGCCACGCTGCGCGTGGTGCGGTGGAAAAGGCGCAGGGCCAACCGCTGCTCCAGCGCCCGCATCATGTGGCTGAGCGTCGAGGCGGACATGCCCAATTCGTCGGCGGCGGCTCGAAAACTGGCGTGGCGCACGATCGCCGCGAAGGCGGTCAATTCGGTCAAGCTGGGACGTTGATTCATGGGATTTCGCCAGTAGGCCATGCCAATTCTAGGGCATAGACCCACTAATCGGCGCTACCTATACTGCCTGCGACGCGTCGCCGCGGCGCTGCCGGACCCCGATCCGGAAGGTGGCGGCGCCGAGCTGTCCCTCCTACACGTCCGCGCCCGGCCGGTCCCGGCCCGCCCACGAGGACGCGCATTACTCGAAGGAATCACCATGCAAACCACCAAGGCCTTTGGCGCGCAGTCGGCCACGACCCCGCTCGCCCCGTTGACGATCGAACGCCGCGAACCCGGCCCCAACGACGTCGCCATACAGGTTCTGTATTGCGGGGTCTGCCACTCCGATCTGCACACCGTGCGCGGCGAATGGGAAGGCATCCGTTTCCCGTCGGTGCCCGGCCACGAAATCGTCGGCCGCATCAGCGCCGTCGGCAAGGACGTCTCGCGCTTCAAGCTGGGCGACATCGTGGGCGTGGGCTGCATGGTCGACAGCTGCCGCACCTGCCCCTCCTGCCGCGACGGGCTACAGCAGTATTGCGAAGGCCCGCACGGATTCCAGGGCACCTACAACGGCTGGCTGGACGGCAGCGGCGAAAACACCTACGGTGGCTATTCCGCCAGCGTGGTGGTCGATGAGTACTTCGTCCTGAAGATCAGGCATGGCGAAGCCGACCTGGCCGCCGCCGCGCCGCTGCTGTGCGCCGGTATCACCACCTGGTCGCCGCTGCGTCATTGGAACACCGGGCCGGGCAAGAAAGTGGGCGTGGTCGGCGTCGGCGGCCTGGGCCATATGGGCATCAAACTGGCGCACGCGCTGGGTGCGCACGTCGTCGCGTTCACCACCTCGCCATCCAAGGTCGAAGAAGCCCGCAAGCTGGGCGCCGACGAGGTCGTGGTTTCGCGCGACGCCGGCGCCATGGCGCAGCATGCACGCAGCTTCGACTTCATCCTGAACACCGTGGCCGCGTCGCATGACCTGGACGCCTTCATGGCCCTGCTCAAGCGCGACGGCGCCATGACGCTGGTGGGCATCCCGGCGACCCCGCATCCTTCGCCCAACGTCGGCAACCTGATCATGGGCCGCCGCTCGCTGGCCGGTTCCTTGATCGGCGGCATTCCGGAAACCCAGGAAATGCTGGATTTCTGCGCCGAGCACGGCATCACGGCCGACGTCGAAATGATCGATATGCACGATATCGAAAACGCCTATGCCCGCATGCTGAAGAGCGACGTGAAGTACCGCTTCGTCATCGACATGGCGACGATCTGACGAACATGCGGCCTGTCCTTACAATCGCGGGATCGCATGAAAGGAGCAGGCCGCATGGAACCGGAATTCTGGCTGGAGCGCTGGCGCGAAGGCCGCACGCATTTCCATCAAACCCGCATCTCGCCGCCCCTCGAACGTTTCTGGCCCACGCTGGAATTCGCACGGGGCAGCCGCGTCCTGGTGCCATTGTGCGGCAAATCGCTGGACATGCTTTGGCTCGCGGAGCGCGGCCTGCACGTGCTGGGCGTCGAATTGTCGCCGCTGGCCGTGCAGCAATTCTTCGATGAGCACGGCCTGGCGCCGCGGGTGCGGCGGTCCGCGCTGGGCGAGCATTACAGCGTCGACTACGGCGCCAGCGACGACTCGCGCCATGGCCCCGGCCACATCGAAATCATCCGCGGCGATATCTTCGATCTCGACGCCGATACCCTGCGCGCCTGCGCCGGCGTCTTCGATCGGGCCGCCCTGGTCGCGCTGCCGCGCGACATGCGCGAGCCCTACGTGCGCCACATCTATGGCCAGCTCGCCGACGACTACCAGGGCCTGCTCGTCACGCTGGACTACCCACAAGCGGAGATGGACGGTCCGCCCTTCTGCGTCGACGACGAAGAAGTCCAGGCCTTGTACGCCGGTCATTCCGTGGCGGAACTGATCTATCGACGCGACATCCTGGCGCTCGAACCGAAATTCCAGAAAGCCGGCGTCAGCCGGCTTGACGCGCTCGCATATCGCCTGCGGCGCCGCCGCTGAGACCGCCGCGGCCGCCCTGTGCGTAGCCACGGCCAGGCCCGGGCTCGCCGCTTGCTTCGCTCGCCCGTTCATCTACAGATGAGCTAACCTTTGTGGAACCCGCCCAACTGACCACAAGCTGAAGGCGGGATACACCAACATGCTAGGAGGGTACAGGCATGGCCAATTCCATCGACAAACCGGTGGTCCTGGTGCTGATGGGCGTATCGGGCTGCGGCAAGACCACCGTGGCCGCTATTCTTTCGGGCCGTCTGGATTGGCCTTTCGAAGAAGGCGACGCCCTGCACCCCCAATCCAATATCGACAAGATGCATGCGGGCCACCCGCTGACCGACGAGGACCGCGCGCCCTGGCTGGAAAAGGTCGCGCAGTGGGTCGAGGCGCGCCTCGATGCCGGTGAAAACGGGCTGATCACCTGCTCGGCGCTGAAGCGTCCTTATCGCGACGTCATCAACCGGCGCGGCCATGGCGTGGAGTTCGTGTACCTGGCCGGGTCCAAGGAGACCATCGCGGCCCGCCTCGCCGCCCGCCACGGGCACTTCATGCCCCCCACCCTGCTGGACAGCCAGTTCGACGCCCTGCAGGAACCCACGGCCGACGAACCCGCCATCCGCGTGGACATCGGACCGGCGCCCTCCGCCATCGCCAACACCATCATCCAGACGCTGGGCCTGAATACGACAACGGAAAAAAAGGAAAACCAATGAGCCCGTCCACCGTATTGACGTCGCACGACACCCAGGTCCTGATCGTCGCCGCGATCGGCATCGTGCTCCTGGTCGTGTTGATCGTCTGGCTGAAGCTTCATGCCTTCATCGCGCTCACCATCGGCGCGCTGTTCGTGGGCGTCGGATCGGGCATCCCGCTGGAAAAGGTCACGGCCTCGTACGAAGCGGGTGTCGGCGGCGTCCTGGGCTACGTCGGCGTGTTGATCGCGCTGGGCGCGATGCTGGGCAAGCTGCTGGCCGATTCAGGTGGCGCCGACCAGGTCGTGGAGCGCATCCTGCGGGGCCGCCCCGCCGCCTTGCCATGGAAAATGGCGCTGGTGGCCAGCATCATCGGCATTCCCATGTTTTTCGAGATCGGGCTGGTGCTGCTGATTCCGGTCGTCATGCTGGCCGTCCATAAGTCGAAAGGACCCGCCATGCGGCTGGGCATACCCGCCTTGGCCGGCCTGTCGGTGCTGCACGGGTTCATCCCGCCGCATCCGGGCCCGCTGGCCGCCATCGCGATCCTGCACGCGGACGTCGGCGTGACCCTGGCGCTCGGCCTGCTGATCGCCATCCCGACGGTCGCCGTCGGCGGCCCGCTGTTCGGCATGCTGGCCGCGCGCATGGTCCCCATCGGCGCCGCCGGCGCGGGCCTGGCCGTGACCGGCTCCGACCGCAACTCGGCGGTGTCGGCCGACGACCGCACGGGCGTGGAGGATGCCGACGTGAAGGCGGCCCGCGCGCCTTCCTTCGCCGTCACGCTGATCACCCTGCTTTCGCCCATCGTGCTGATGCTGGTGAAGGCCGGCGCGGATATCTGGATGGACAAGAACGCGCCGGCGCGCCATGTGCTGGACTTCATCGGCGACCCGGTGTTCGCCCTGCTGGTCGCGGTCCTGCTGGCGATGGTGACCTTCGGCACAGCGGTCGGCTTCAACATTTCGGTGCTCGGCAAGAAGATCGCCGCAAGCCTGCTGCCGGTGGTGGGCGTCATGCTCATCGTCGGCGCCGGGGGCGGTTTCAAGCAGGCCCTGGTGGACGGCGGCACCGGCGCGGCCATCGCCAAGATCGCCCTCGCCACGGGACTGTCGACGCTGGTGCTGGGCTGGATCGTGGCGGTGTTCATCCGCCTGGCGACGGGTTCGGCCACCGTCGCCACCGTGACGGCCGCCGGCATCGTCGCGCCGCTGGCCGCCAACCTGCCGCCCAACCACCTGTCCCTGGTCGTATTGGCGATCGGCGCCGGTTCGCTGTTCTTCTCGCACGTCAACGACGCCGGGTTCTGGCTGGTCAAGGAGTACTTCGGCCTGACCGTGGGCCAGACCATCAAGACCTGGTCCTTCATGGAAACCATCCTGGCGGTCATGGGCCTGGTTTTGACTTATGGCCTTTCCCTGGTGATGTGAAGCATCGCAAGGCCGCGGACTGCACCGACATAGTGCAGTCCGCCCCGCCCACTGTCTGAAACGCACGACAGGGCCGACACGCGGCTATCCCCCTTTGCCGCACTGCGTTATAACTAGCCTCATAAGGTTTCAAAACGTACAAAAACCCCTTGTCCTGCGGGGCAAGCGGCGGCGCGACATCGCGCCCAACATGGGGAACGCGGCCCGGCCGCGCTTTTGGCCAAGGATGAAGCGTCATATCGTTTTTCGCCTGCTGGCGCGACTCAAGGTCGGCCGCAAGCTGTTGCTGATCTATCTGCTCGACCTGAGCGCCGTCGTTTTCATCAGCGGCATCCTGATACACGAGAAGTACCTGTCCATCGATTTCTCCAACAAGGAAATCCTGGGCAGCGCCTACGTGGCGATGGTGCGCGATGCATTGATCGACGTGTCGCTGGCGAGCACGGGACACGGCGTCGCGCCGGAAAAGCTGGCGCGGACCGCCGACGCGCTGGCCGACGCGCAGGACCGCTACGGCGCCCGCATGGAAAGCGCCCATCTGAACGAAAACCTGCGCCTGGCGCTGATCGGCCTGAACCCCGCTCCGCAGCCCGGCCAGCCGCCCATCGACCGCGCGGTGGACGCGAGCCGCGCCCTGATCACGCGAATCGGCAACCAGTCCAACCTGATCCTGGATCCGGACCTGGACAGCTACTACGCGATGTCGCTGTCCATCCTGCGCTATCCCGCGCTGCTGGATGCCCTGCATGGCATAGGCAAGCTGCTGGCCGGCGGCGACGCGACCATCCGCTCGCGCGACGACGCCCGCGCCCGCTACCTGCTGCTGGAAGGGCAATTGGACGCCGTGCTGCAAGGCCTGCGTTCCGACTTTTCCGAAGGCCGGGCCGCCAATCGCGATCTGGGACGCGCGATCGGCTCCGGCATGGATAGCCTGCTGGAGGCGATCGACGGCTACCGGCTGGCCGCGCGCGCCGCGCTGGATGGCGGCGACGTCGCCCTGGCCAGAAATGCGCAGCGCGACGTGGTGGCGTCCGTGCGCGATGTCTGGCTCACCACGGGCGACTATCTGGATACCCTGCTGCATTCCCGCGTGCGCGCCTTGTACTCGCGCATGTGGCTGCACCTGGGTACGGCGCTGTTCCTTTTGTTCTGCATCCTGGGCATGGTGTATTTCGTGGCCCAGCAGATCTCCCGCCCGCTCCGCCACCTGGCACGCGTGATGGACCGCGTCAGGCGCACCGGCGACCACACACAACGCGCGTCGTGGGACAGCCAGGACGAGATCGGACAGCTGGTGCGTGGCTTCAACGAAATGCTGGGCCAGTTGGACCGCGAGCGCGACGTCCAGAAGGAGCTGGCCGCCACGGCCCGCGCCGCCGCCGCCCAGCAATCGCTGGTGGAAGCGACCCCGGTCCCGATGATGGTCACGGCGGTGCCGGGACACGAAGTGCTGCACGCCAATCAACCCGCGCTGGCCTGGCTGGGCGGACGCACGGTGGATCCCTGGATGCACGGCATGGAATCGGCCGTGCGCGCCCGCTTTTTCCAGCAATTGTCCGACCATGATGCCGTCGATGAATTCGAGGTCCTGTGGAAGGCCGGCGCCGAGCCCACCTGGGCCATGCTGTCGGCGCGGCGGCTGCAGTTCCAGGGCCGCGATGCCGTCCTGACGGCCTTCACGCCGATCAACCAGATCAAGCTGATGGAGCAACGCCTGGAACTCTGGGCCAAGGTCTTCGAGGCCTCCTCCGAAGCCATCCTTATCCTGGACGCCGACCGCACCCTGCTCAGCGCCAACGCCTCCTTCTACCGGTCGACCGGCTTTTCCACCGCCGACGTGGTCGGCAAGACGCCGGACTTCATCGTGGCCGACAATGCCAGCGAACCCCTGCTGAAAGACCTGACGGTCAATCTGGAGCGCGCCAGCACATGGAGCGGCGAAGCGCAGGTACGGCGCCGCCAGGGCGGCGACTTTCCCGCCTGGCTGATGGTGAACGCCGTGCGCGACAAGGGCGCCGTCGTGTCGCACTATATCTGCACCGTCATCGACATCACCGACCGCAAGAAGAGCGAAGCGCGCATCCGCTTCCTGGCCGAACATGACGTGCTGACCCAACTGCCCAATCGCGCCCTCTTCACCAAGGAACTCGGGCGCGCGCTGGACGATGGCCCGCGCACCGAACGGCGTTGCGCGGTGCTGTTCATCGACCTGGACCGGTTCAAGGACATCAACGATTCGCTCGGCCACCACATCGGCGACGGCCTGCTGAAATCCGTCTCGCGCCGCCTGCTGCAGGCGGTGCGCGGGCGCGATACCGTCAGCCGCCTGGGCGGCGACGAATTCACCGTCATCCTGGCCGACGTCGGCACGCGCGCCGACGTCGAGCAACTGATTTCCGATCGCCTGATCCCGCTGGTGCGCGAGCCGCACGAAATCGGCGGCGTGACCTTGCAGGTGTCCTGCAGCGTGGGCGTGGCGATGTATCCGGATGACGGCGTCGACATCGACACCCTGATGCAGAACGCCGACGCCGCCATGTACCAGGCCAAGGCCGGCGGGCGCAACCAGTTCAAGTTCTTCTCGCCAGACATGGCCGAACGCGCGCGGATGCGGCTGGCGATCGAGGCCGGCCTGCGCACCGCCGTCGAGCATCGCGAACTCTCGCTCGTGTTCCAGCCGTGCATCGACGCCACCACCGGCACCACCGTGGGCGCGGAAGCGCTGCTGCGCTGGACCAATCCGCAACTGGGCAGCGTGCCGCCCGCGCGCTTCATTCCCATCGCCGAGGAAACCCGCCTCATCATTCCCATCGGGACCTGGGTCATCGAGGAAACCTGCCGCCATCTGGCGGCCTGGCGTGACCAGGGCATGGGCAACCTGCGCATCTCCATCAACCTGTCCGCAATCCAGTTGCGCGAACCGGAACTGCTGGAAACCCTGCGCGCCAGCCTGGCCGAGCACGAGATCGCCGGTGAATGGCTGGAACTGGAAATCACCGAAACCGTGCTGATGGGCCAGGCCGAAAGCTACCTGGACGCCATCCACGCCCTGCGCTCGCTGGGCGTGCGGCTGTCGCTGGACGATTTCGGCACGGGCTATTCCAGCCTGAGCTATCTGAACCGCTTTCCGCTGGACCGCCTGAAGATCGACAAGACCTTCGTGCGCGACATGATCGACGCGCCGGCGGACATCGCCGTGGTCAAGGCCATCATCGAGCTGGGTCACGAACTGGGGCTGCGCGTGGTGGCCGAAGGCGTGGAAAGCGAACAGGAAGCGACGACGCTACGCCGCATCGGCTGCGACCAGTTGCAAGGCTACCTGTACGGACGGCCGATGCCCGGCTCGCAACTGCCCGCCTGGGTCGCGGCACGCGAGCGCGAGCCGGTGTGGGCAACGGCGTAGGGCTCAGACGCCGCGCACGAAGGCCGCCAACTCCTGGTTGAACCGGTCCGGGAATTCCTGGAACGGCGAATGCCCGCAGTCCTCGTACCAGGATATGCGCGCGTGCGGAATGGCCTCCGCGATCATGCGGGCGGCCTCGGGGAGCACCACGGCATCCTGCGTTCCCTGCGTGACCAGGACGGGAACGCGCACCTGGCGCAGCGCCTGGATGGTCTCCACCGGATCGGTGTGCCAGGCGGCCGCCGCGCGCCGCACCGGCACCGGCACGATGGCGTTGTAGCAGAGCGCCCGCTCGTACAGGCTACGGGCCGGCCGGCGGTGGTAGCACGCATCCAGGAAGGCGATCGTGTGCTCGACCTCCTGAGACACCGTCGACGCCGCCACGCGCTGCGCCGTGGGCGTGGCCGGACCGACGGCGCGTGCGTCTTCGATCACGCGCGAGCCGACGAAGTTGACGCCGCCCAGCGCGCGGTCGCCATGGCGCATCAGGTATTGCCGCAGCACGCGGCCGCCCATGGACCAGCCGACGGCCACGGGCCGCCGCAAGCGTTTGGCCTCCAGGACCGCCGCGATGTCGTCCGCCCAGTGGCTGTGATGCTGGTACGCCGCGGCATCCTGCGGCTTGTCGGCGGCGCCATGGCCGCGCAGATCAACGGCCACGATGCGGAACTCGCTGGCGAGTTCGCTGGCAATCTGCGGCGCGAAGCACAGGTGGCACTGGGCCACGCCATGTATCAGCAGCATCTCCTTGCCATCCGGATTGCCCCATTCGTAGGCCGCAAGCCGCACGCCGCCGGCGCCCGTCACCATCAGCGGCGCGACGTCCGGCACCATCCAGCGTCGATCTTCGTCGTGCGTATCCATCAGCTCGATATCTCCTCCAGCGGGCGGCGCAAGGTGCGCGGGCCGAATATGGCGATGACCAGGATCATCAGCACCATGGCGACGCCCATGAAGGCCGCCACGCCGGGCGTACCGCCGACGCCCAGGAAAAAGCCGATCAACAGCCCCACGATGGCGGCGCTGGCGCGCCCCCAGCCATACACGAAACCCACCGCGCGGCCGCGAAGGCGCGTCGGAAACTGCTCCGCCTGGTAGCTGTGGAAGATAAACGAGAGCCAGTTGTTCGACAAGGTGACCAGCACGCCGAACACGATCACCGCCGCCGGACTGACCTGCATGGCGAACAGCACCATGAACGCGCCGATGCCCACGCCCGCGCAAACGATCTGCCACTTGGGCTCCATGCGGTCCGCGACGAGCAGGCCCAGCAGCGGGCCGAAAGGATTGGCGATGGCAATGATGAAGGCATACTGCAGGCTCTTGGTGATCTCCACGCCCTTGGCGATCAACAGCGTGGGCACCCAGGCGCTGAATCCGTAGAAGCCGATCACCGCCAGCAGGTTGAACACCGACATGACGATCAGCCGCTTGCGATGCGGTGGCCGCAGCAATTCGGAAAAATGTCCCTTGGATTCGACGCGCGCCGAAGCCGGCACCTGAGCCGGCGGCAGCGGATGTCCCAGCTCGCGTTCGGCGCTGGCTTCGATCTGCCGCATGATGCGCTCGGCACGGTCCCGCTGGCCGTGCATCGCCAGCCAGCGTGGGCTTTCCGGCAGCGCGCGACGCAACCACCAGGCCGCCAAGGCGCCCACCGACGCGATGATGGCGACCCAGCGCCAGCCATCCAGGCCGAATATCTGCAGCGGCACCAGCAGCCATCCCAGCAACGCGACCACCGGCACGATCAGGAACTCGATGAACTGGTACAGGGCGAAGGCCCGTCCACGCGCATTTGGCGGTACCAGCTCGGGGATGAAGGTGTCGATGGTCACCTGCTCCAGGCCCAGGCCGATGGACGCGATGAAGCGGAACAGGTCGACGCCGCCGGCCGTATGCTGGAAGGCCATCAGCAAGGTTGCCAGGGAATACCACACCAGCGATACGGTGAAGATCGCGCGGCGGCCCGCGCGGTCCGCGATGAAGCCGAAGAAGATGGTGCCGACGAACATCCCGGCGAAGGTGCAGAACACGAAAAAGCCGACGCCGCTCAGGCCGAAGAAGTGCAGCGAACTGGTGGCGAACAGCCCGCTCTTGACCAGTCCCGGCGCGATGTAGGCCGTCATGAACAGGTCGTACAGCTCGAATATCGCTCCGATCGAGATCAGGAAGACGAAGTGCTTGGCCGTCTTCGAATACGGCAGGCGATCCAGGCGCGCCGCGACCTGCAGCGCGTATTCATCGTTGGCGGGGTCGTGGGATGCGGCGGCCGGCATGGCGGCGGATGACGGGGGTGTCGCGGCTTCGGCGGTGGGCGGGCGCGCGGCAGCCCGCGCCGCGCCGTCGGGGGCGTGGGTGTCCATATGCTCTGTCTCCGGAATCGTTATTGTTGTGATGCGTGGCGAATATTCCGGCTACATCGCAGGGGACGCAAGCCAAATAAACGCAGGTGCCGCATGACAAAAAATCATGTCTTGCCGGCGGAGCGCCTGCCGGGGCCGGCTTCCTCATAAGGCGTGGTCTGCACCATGGCCAGCAGATTGGCCACCGCGGGCGCGAGAGGGCCCGATCGATACGCGATGCCCAGCGTGGCCCGCAAGTCCGTTTCCTTGAGCGGTACGTAGCGGACGTCGTCGATGCGCGCGTGGCGCATGCATGCGGGCACCACCGTCACGCCCAGCGAGCTGGCCACCAGGTTGATGGTGGAAGAAATCTGCGGCGCATGTTGCACGATCCTCGGACTGAAGCCGAGCGCTTCGCAGGCCGTGACGATCATGTCGGACAGGCCGAACCGCGTCGCCCGCGGATAGAGCAGAAACGGCTCGTCTTTCAGTTCTTCCAGGCCCAGGGCCTTGCGCCGCGCCAGGCGGTGCTTGCGCGGCAACGCCACCACCATGGGCTCCGTCGAGATCAACCGGAAGCGCACCGTATCGTCCATGCCTATCGGCAGGCGCACGAAAGCGATATCGATCCGGCCCTGCCGCAGCGACTGCACCAGTTGCACGGAACGATTTTCCTCCAGGGTCATCTCGACATTGGGATAGCGGTCCCGGTATCGATGCAGCGCGGTGGTGACTTCCGCGCAAAAGGAAGCCGATTCGGTAAAACCGACGCCTATGCGCCCCACCAGGCCCTGCGCGCTCTGCTTGCACCGCAGCGCGGCCTTGCCGACACGATCCAGGATTTCGCGCGCATCTTCGAGCAGCACGCTGCCGGCCTCGGTGAGGCGCACGTTGCCGGGCTGCCGATCGAACAGGCGCACGCCCAGTTCACGTTCCAGCATCTTGATCTGGTACGTCAGCGGCGGCTGGGCGATACCGATGCGCTGCGCCGCGCGGGTGAAATGCAACTCCTCCGCCGTGACGACGAAATAACGAAGATGACGCAGGTCCATGGCGGCGGCGGCTCCATACAAAACATGTATTGCGGAAGGGTGCTCAATATATTAGACAGGCAGAAAGTGGGTGTCTAGACTGCATTCCGGTCCAGAGAGGAGACATCCCATGAATAAAGAATCGACCGGCATCCCGGCATCGGCGGCCCACGAACAACCGGCGTCCACGCGGCGCGCTTTCCTGCAGGCGGCGGCTGCCGCACTGGCGCTCCCGGCCGCGCAGTTTCTTCCCGGCCTGGCTCGCGCCGCCGACAATTGGCCGGCCCGGCCCATCCGCTTCGTCGTGGGTTTTCCGCCCGGCCAGACCACCGACGTCATCGCGCGTGCCTACGCCGCGGCACTGCAGCAGAGCCTGGGCACACCCATCATCGTCGACAACAAGGCGGGCGCGAACGGCATCGTGGCGGCGCAGTTCGTCAAGGCGGCCGAGCCGGACGGCTACACGCTGCTGTTCGGCACGTCGGGGCAGATGGTCATCAATCCTTCGCTCTATGCGCATTTGAGCTATGACACCGCAAAGGACTTCGTGCCCGTCGCTCCGATCGCTCGCGGGCGGCTGTTCCTGGTCGTCAACAATGACCTGCCGGTGCGGACGCTGCCGGAACTGCTGGCATACGCCAAGGCGCATCCCGGCCAATTGCGCTTCGGCTCCGGCGGGATAGGCATCACGTCCCATCTGGCCATGGAAATGCTGAAGTCGGCGACCGGCCTCGATGCCTTCCACGTGCCGTACAAGGGTTCCCCCGCCGCGCTGAATGGATTGATCGGCGGTGAAGTCCAGACCCTGTTCGATTCCGGCGGATCGCTGTTGCCGCTCGTCAAGGCGGGCAAGATGCGCGCCATAGCGGTGTCGACGCTGGATCGCGACCCGGGCTTGCCCAACGTCCCCACCGTGGCCGAACAGGGCGTGCCGGGCTTCCAGGTGTATGCCTGGAACGCGGTCCTGGCGCCGCTCGGAACGCCGGCGGCGGTCGTGCAGAAGCTCACCGCCGCCTTCGGGCAGGCGGCCGGCACCAGGGTCGTCGAATCGTCGCTCGCCGCGGCGGCGCACGACCCCTTGCCCGTCAAGCCGGCCGACCTGGGCCAGTTCATCAAGACGGAAACGGCTCGCTGGCACGAGGCAGTCGCCGCCGCCGGCATCAAGCCCGAATAAACCCAGGCAGGCCGCGTTATCCCGCCACACCGGCCCATGCTCAAACACCACGCGGACACACGGATTCCCATGCACATCACCCCGCCCGTTTCCACACGACCCGCCGCTGCCGCCAACCCGCAGGATGGCGCCTCGCCGACCCGGCGCCTGGCGGCGTTCGCCGCCAGCCTGCGGTTCGAAGACCTGCCGCGCGCGCTGGTCGAACAGATACGCCTGCACGTCCTGGACGGCATCGGCGTAAGCCTGCATGGCGCAACGCTGCCATGGACGCGCCACGTCGCCGACATGGTGATGGCGGAAGGCGGCCATCCGGTCGCATCCTTGTGGGGCCACCAGGGCGCACCGGAAGCACGCACGTCGGTGTCGCAGGCTGTCCTCGTCAACGCCACCGCGGGCCATGCCTTCGAGATGGACGACATCCACAAGGAGTCGATCCTGCATCCCAACTCGCTGGCCGTACCCGTCGCGCTGGCCTTGGCCCAGGCCCTGCCGGGCGTGAGCGGCCGGGAAGTGCTGGCGGCCATCGTCGCCGGCTATGAAGTCGGCACCCGCGTCGGCAATGCCGCCACCACACGGCTGTTCCTGAACGGATTCCACCCGCAGGGCGTCACCGGCACTTTCGTGGCCGCCGCGACGGCGGGCCGGATGCTCGGCCTGGGCGCGGACGCTATGACGCACGCCCTCGGCGTCGCGGGCTCCATGGGGGCGGGCCTGATGGCGGCGCAGGAAGGCGCCATGGTCAAGCGCCTGCATGCCGGACGCGCGGCGCAAGGCGGCGTCCATGCCGCCTATCTGGCGCAGCGCGGGTTCACGGGTATCGAGAACATCCTGGAAGCGGACTACGGCGGCTTCCTCAGCAGCTTTTCGACGGCCCCCCGCAACGAGCGGCTGACGGAAGGCCTGGGCACGCAATGGGAAGCCGGCGAGGTCGGCTTCAAGATGTACCCCAACGTCACCAGCATGCATGCCGCGCTGGATGCCTACAAGGATCTGCAGGCCGCGCACGGACTGCGTCCGGACGATGTCGAGCGCATCGAGGTCGGCTGCGGCCATATGACCTACGTCCATGTCGCCTGGCCCTACCGCCCCGTCAGCGTCACGGCGGCGCAGATGAACCTGTTCTACGGCCTGTCCGTGCTGGCCATGCGCGGCAGCCTGACGGTCGCCGACTACGACGACGCGCGCATCGGCGACCCGGCGGTGATTGCGTTCATGCAGCGCATCCATCCTTTCGAGGACGAGCGGATCGAAAGCAAGGGACCGGCCTTCCGCCACGCGGCCACGGTCCGGGTGCTGACCCGTGCCGGTGCCGTGCTGTCGCGCGAGGTATGGAATCGCCGCGGCAGCCCGGAGAATGCGGTTTCGCGCGAGGAAGTCGAAGAAAAATTTTTCGCCAACGTGGCCGGCCGCCTGCCGGCGCAATCCGCGCAACGCATCGCCGGCCTGGTCAACGCGCTTGACACGCTTCCCGCCATCGACGAACTTACCGCGCTGCTGTAGACCAACGCCAACGACGGAGCCCCCACACCATGACCACCACCATGCGCGCCATCACCATCGACACCTACGGCGGTCCCGAGGTCGTGCGGATGCGCGACGACGCGC
This sequence comes from Bordetella genomosp. 8, assembly GCF_002119685.1. Taxonomy (NCBI): domain Bacteria; kingdom Pseudomonadati; phylum Pseudomonadota; class Betaproteobacteria; order Burkholderiales; family Alcaligenaceae; genus Bordetella; species Bordetella genomosp. 8. The sequence continues at coordinate 4,366,131 of NZ_CP021108.1, forward strand.
CGGTCCCCACTCCACAGGCGGGGGAAGTCCTGGTCAAGGTCGCCTGCGCGGGCGTCAACTTCATGGACATCCATACCCGTCAGGGCAAGTACGCGGACTCGCGCACCTATCCGGTCCGCATCCCCTGCACGCTGGGCATGGAAGGCGCGGGCGTCGTGGTGGCCACCGGTCCGGGCGTGACGCACCCCGCCGTGGGACAACGCGTGGCATGGTGCATCGCCTGGGGCAGCTTCGCCGAATATGCCGCCATTCCGGCCCGCCTCGCGGCCGTCATCCCAGACGCCATCGGCTTCGATACGGCGGCATCCGCCATGTTCCAGGGATGCACCGCCCATTACCTGGTCCACGACGTGGCCCGGCTGGAGCGCGGCGGCAGCTGCCTGGTCCATGCGGCCTCCGGCAGCATCGGGCAGATCCTGATCCAGATGGCCAGGCGCATCGGCGCGTCCGTGTACGCCACCGCCAGCACCGACGACAAGCGTGCCGTGGCGCTGCAACGCGGTGCCGACAAGGCCCTGCCGTATGCCGATGGCGGCTTCGCGGACCAGGTGCGGGCGCTGACCGGCGGACGCGGGGTCGACGTGGTGTTCGACTCCCTGGGCAAGGCGACGCTGCGCGACAGCATGCGCGCAGCACGCACCCGCGGCTTGATCGTGAACTACGGCAACGTCTCCGGGTCGGTGAAGGACCTGGACCCCTATGAACTGGGCGAGGCTGGCTCGCTATACCTGACGCGGCCGCGGCTGGCCGACCATATGGCCGACGCCGCCACCGTGCAGCGGCGCGCCGACGCGGTGTTCGACGCCATCCTGGACGGCAGCCTGACGATAGCGATCACCGACCGCTATGCGTTCGAAGACATTCCCAAGGGGCACGCGCGCATCGAGGCCCGCGAACAGATTGGCAAGGCCGTGGCCTGGATATAAGGCGGCGGCACGCCGGTTCGCCGGGCGCGGCACCCTGCGCCGCCCCCGCACGCCGCCCGCCGAGGTCAATGCGCCGCCGAGGCGTCGGCGCCGCCGCCGCCCTTGGCCGGCCGCGTGATCCAGATCAGGGGGATGATCAGCAGGAAGATCAGGGCCGACACGTAGAAGATATCGTTCAGCCCCATCATCGCCGCCTGCGCGTTCAGGTTCACGTCGAACAAGGTCTGCGCCGCCCGCGTGTCCAGGTGCAGCAGCGAACGCAGCGATTCGATCTCGTGGCTGAAAAGAGGATTGGTCGAATTGGCCACCTCGGTCAAGCGCTCGTGATGCAGGACGGTGCGGTTGTTCCACACCGTCCCCGCCACCGACGTGCCGACCGCGCCGCAGAATACCCGCACGAAGTTGGACAGGCCCGCCGCTGCCGGCACGCGAGACGGCGGCTGTCCCGACAGGATGATCGCCGTCAGGGGCACGAAGAACAGCGCCATCGGTATGCCTTGCAGCAGCGTGGGCCACACCAGGTGCCAGACGTCGATGTCGGTCACGTAGAACGACCGCATGTAGAACACCCCGGCAAAGCAGATGAAGGCGACGGTGGCGATGATGCGCGCGTCCGACTTCGGCAGCAGCCTGCCGACGATCGGCGACAGCACCAGCGCGAAGATGCCCAGCGGCGCGATCGCCAGGCCGGCGTCGATGGACCGGTAGTTCAGGTACTCCTGCATCCACTGCGGCAACAGCACCAGGTTGCCGAAGAAGACCCCGTATGAAATGGAAATCGCGATGGTGCCGCCGCTGAAGTTACGCTGCGCGAACAGGCGCAGGTCGACGATCGGGTGGTCCTCCGTCAATTCCCAAATCAGGAAGAAGGTGAAACTGACCACCGCCGTGACGCCCAGCCCGACGATCAGGGACGAATTGAACCAGTCCAGGTCCCGTCCCTTGTCCAGCATGATCTGCAGCGCCGCGACCCAGGTGATCAGCAGCAGCAGTCCCACCAGGTCGATAGGCAGCTTGCGTGTCGGCGTCTCGCGGCGACGATAGATGCTCCACGTCACCAGGGCCGCGAATATCCCGACCGGGATATTGATGTAGAAGATCCACGACCAGCTGTAGCTGTCGGTGATCCATCCGCCCAGCGACGGGCCGGCGATCGGCCCCACGGTAGCCGTCATCGCCCACAGGGCGAGCGCCATGGAGCTCTTCTCCTTGGGATAGGATCCCAACAGGATCGCCTGCGACATGGGGATCAGCGGACCGGCCACGGCGCCCTGCAGGACGCGCGCGAACAGCAGCACCGGCAGGCTGGGGGCGATGCCGCACAGCCAGGACGCCAGCGTGAACAACACGATGGACGCCACGAACAGGCGGATCTGCCCCACCCGCTGGGTCAGCCAGCCGGTCAAGGGAATGGAGACGGCGTTCGACGCGGCGAACACGGTGATCACCCAGGTGCCTTCGTCAACGGACACGCCAAGATTGCCGGAGATCGTCGGTATCGCCACGTTGGCGATAGACGTATCCAGCACGTTCATGAAGGTGGCGAGCGCCACCGCCAGGGTCGCCAGCACGAGCTGGCCGCCCTGCAGCGGAGGCAAGGGGGTCGGGGTGGAGGTTGGAGTGGAAGCGGGGGTGGGATCTTGCGGGGTGGCCATGGGACCTGCCTGGGGTAAACACGTAACCGTAGGTTCTCACGCGAAGCTGAACACAGCCTGATGACGTGGCGGTTTCATGCAAAAAGACCCGATCGACCCGGCTCCGGGCGGAAAAACTTGTTGCATGGCGGGGTGACAGCTATCCTTCACGCGCGGCGGACGCCATATTTGTTCCACAGTTGTAGCTTCCCCCCGATCCTCCGCCCGACAACCTCCTGGAAACGGACACGGTGGATACTTTCCGGAAATTGAGCGCAGGGGAAACCGGCCCCCGTTTCTGGCGCGCCCAGGTCATCGGCTGGCTCTGCCTGGCCGCGATCGGCTTCTTCATCCGCTGGGGCGCCTTCGGCCACGCCGGCTTGTCGCTGGTCCTGACGCTGGTGTTGGACAGCCTGGGATTCCTGGCCACCAGCGCCGGCGCCATCTTCCACGCGCGGCATCCCGGCCCCGGCAAGATGCAGGCCATCGCCATCGCGGCGCTGCTGTGCACGGCGGCCGCCTGCGTCAACGCCTTGATCGCCGATGCGATCCATGGACTGTTCCCCGCCAGCGCCGTCACCTATGTGCCGCGCAATGGCTTTTCCATGGGTTTCATCTATTACCTGGGGATTTTTTCCATCTGGACGCTGGTGTATTTCGGCGTCAGCGCCGAACTCGACGCCCGCACCCAGCGCATGTCCACCATGCAGGCCGAAACGCGGGCGCTGCAGCTCAAGCTCGAACACCTGCAGCTGCAGATCGAGCCGCATTTCCTGTTCAATACCCTGAACACCATCGTGGCGGAGATCGCCGACCGCCCCGCCGTCGCCGAGGAAATGACGCGGCGCCTGGCCTCCTACCTGCGTTACTCGCTAAACGCGCGCGGCAGCGCCATCTGCCGCCTGCGCGACGAGGTCGCCGCCCTGGAAACCTATATCGGCATCCAGGCCCTGCGCTTCGGCGACCGGTTCGAATACCGCTGCGAAGTCGAGCCGGCGTCCCTGGACGCCCGTATCCCGCATATGACGCTGCAAGGCCTGGCGGAGAACGCCATCAAGCACGGCATGCGCGGTGAAACGCCGCACTTCTCCATCAATCTGCGGGCGTGGCGGGAAGGCGACGCCCTGATCGTGGAGATGGACAATCCCGGCATGCTGAACGTGCCCTTCGACTCCGGCGCTATCCCGGGCGGGATGCCTCCTGCGCCGGCGCACGACGCCGTGGCGCCCGCCGGCCAGGCCAGCCGCGTCGCTGCCGAAGCCGCCCAGACTTCCAACGGCGTGGGGCTGCGCAACCTGAGCCAGCGCCTGGCCCTGCACTATCCCGGCCGCAGCCGCTTTTCGCTGGTGCAACGCGCCGATCGCACCGTCGCCCGGCTCTACATGACGGGAGAGCCATGCTTCGCGTCGTGATCGTCGACGACGAAACTCCCGCGCGACGCTACCTGCGACGCTTGCTGGAAACCCATGCCGACGTCGCGATCGTCGGCGAGGCGGCCACCGGCGACGAAGCCGGACGCGCCATCCGCATGCAAAAGCCGCATGCCATTTTCCTGGACATCGACCTGACCCGCGGCACCGGTTTCGATGTGCTTGAAACCCTGGAGGAGACACCCGCGGTCGTCTTCGTGACGGCGCATGCGGACCATGCACTGCGCGCCTTCGACGTCGCCGCCGTCGATTACCTGCTGAAGCCCGTGGACGCGCCCCGCCTGGCGCAAACCCTGGCCCGGCTGCGCCAGGCGGCCGGGCCCGTCCCGCGCTTGGACGCCGCACGCCAGGACGACACGCCGTCGCCGGGTCACCTGCTGGCGCGCACCCGGCAAGGACTGCGGCGCATAGACATGAGGATGCTGTCGGCGGTCCTGGCGCAAGGCGATTACGTCAGGCTGTGCTGCGCCGACGGATCCACGGAGCTTATTCATGCGACGCTCAGCGGCCTGCGGCCGCAACTGCCCGCTCCGCCATTTTTCCAGGCGTCGCGGTCGCTCATCCTGAACCTGGATCATGTCGCCCGCGTCGGCGGCGACGCCCGCAAGTTCGTCGAGTTCACACGGCAGACCGCGCCTGTGGAACTGGGCAATACCGCGTATGAGCGACTGAAGAAAGAACTGTCGGCGCAGTCGCCCGGCCGTGCCGCCCGGCCCTGAGTCGCCCCCGGCTATCTTCGCCGCGACGCCGCGCCCCCCCCCGCCGCGCGCCTGCCTCGCCAGCCCCCACAAGCGGCAGTTGGTTACTCTTTGCTACACATCGCTGTTACCGGATGTTATAAATAGAGGAAATTGCGGTGATTGAGACCCGCCGCAGAGGGCCAGATAAAGCAGCAGATTCGCGCGCCGGCGGACGGCAAGGGAGAATCCGATGAAGTGCCCCGAGATACCTGCGGCGGAGGGCGCCAGGCTCCAGGCATTATCCGAATATGGCCTGGGCAGCGAGCGTGCCCTGCCCAGCCTCGATCCGGTCGTGCAGATCGCGGCGCGCATGTTCGGCATGCCGGTGGCGGCCGTCAACATGATAGGCAGCGATCACGTCTTTCTGGCCGCCCAGACCGGCATTCCCGAGGACGTCGACAAGGCGCGCGATGTTTCCTTCTGTGCCCATGCCATCAACCAGGACGACGTCATGGTGGTGGCGGACGCGGCCCTGGACGATCGTTTCCACGACAACCCGCTCGTCACCGGCTCCGCCGGTGTGCGGTTCTATGCCGGCGTGCCGCTGCGCTCGCCGTCAGGCCATGCCCTGGGGGCGCTGTGCGTCATCGACGGCAAGCCTCATCACGATTTTTCGGAGGACGACTGCCAGCGTTTGCGCGAACTCGCGACGATGGCGGCCGACCGCCTGGAGCTGCGCCGCATCGAGGTATCCGCCGAGACCACCCGTCGGCCTTTCGACGCCTATGCCAAGGACTCGCCCACCGCCGTCGTATGGTTCGACGAGAACCGCCGCATCGTCTCGTGGAACGCCGCGGCCGCCGCGCTCCATGGATATGACGCGGGCGGCGGCAATGCTCAGCCGCCGGACCTGACGTTCGATACGCTGCTGGCCGACGACAGCGCCGCCATCTTTCGCGATCTGGTGCGGGGCGCGCTTGCCGCCGGCTCGGTCGAAGACCTGGTCATGCCCGACATGCTGCATGCCCGGCGCCGCGATGGCAGCCGCTTCCTGCTGGGGCTGTCGCTGTTCTGCTGGCGCGAAAACGGCCGCCTCACCTTCAATGCCCATCTGCAGGACATGACCGCGCGTCACCACGAAGAAGACAGCCTGCGCCGCCTTGCGCACACCGACCTGCTCACCGGCCTGGTCAATCGCAATCAGTTCTACCGCCAGGTCGAGGCAACGCTGACGCATCCGCGCGCGGCCACGGTGGTGATGCTGGACCTGGACAACTTCAAGGACATCAACGATACGCTGGGCCATGCGGTCGGGGACGAGTTGCTGCGTGAAGCGGGCCGCCGCCTGCAAACGCTGGCCGGACCGGGCGCCACCGTCGCCCGGCTGGGCGGCGACGAATTCGGCATCCTGCTGCCTGACGTCGACGCCCGCGAGCCGGCGATGGCGCTCGCAAGCAAGGCCGTGGCAGCCCTGTCCGAGCCGGTGACGGCGGAAGGCCAGCAGGTACACCTGGGCGCCAGCTGCGGCGTGGCGGTCGCGCCGCTGCAGGCGCAGGAAGCGCTGGAGCTGATCGGCGATGCCGACCTGGCCCTGGCGCGGGCCAAATCGGTGGGCCGCGGCCAGGCCTATCTCTTCGTGCCCGCGCTGCGCATGGAAGCCACTTCGCGCCGCCTGCATGGCATGGAGCTGCACCGCGCCGTCACCGATGGCGAGTTCGTGCTGTTCTACCAGCCACAGGTGCGCCTGAGCGACGGCGCCCTGGTCGGCGCCGAGGCGCTCATCCGCTGGCGCCATCCGCGGCGCGGACTGCTGGCGCCCGCCGCCTTCCTGCCGGCCCTGGAAGGCGGTCCGCTGGCGGCGTCGGTCGGCGCCTGGGTGCTGGACGAAGCCTGCGCGCAGGCCGCACGCTGGCGCCACGCCGGGGCGCGGAGCTTTCGCATGGGCGTCAACCTGTTCAGCGCCCAGTTCCACGTCGGCGACCTGGCACGAGAAGTCCTGCAGGCGCTCGACCGCCACGGCCTGCCGCCGGATGCGCTGGAACTGGAAATCACCGAGAACATCGCGCTCGATCACGACGACGTGGTGCTGGACATGCTGCGCCGCCTGCACGACGAAGGCGTATCCATCGCCTTCGACGATTTCGGCACGGGCTACGCTTCGCTTGCGGTGCTGAAGCGCTATCCGCTGAACCGGCTGAAGATCGACCGTTCCTTCGTCCATGGCATGCTTGAATCCGAACGCGACGCGTCCGTGGTGCGGGCGGTACTGGACATGGCGCGGGCCTTCAACGTCCATGCCATCGCCGAAGGCGTGGAGACCCGCGAGCAGCGCGACGCCCTGGCGGCGGGCTGCGCCGAAGGCCAGGGTTATCTGTTCAGCCCGCCGATCCCGGCCCTGGATTTCGCGCGCGCCTACGGCATCGGGCGGGACGCCGGCATGGCCCGCTGCGCCTGACAGCTCCGTTTCCGCCGACGTTTTTTTCATCTTCCCTGTAACCGGCTCTCCAGCACGGGCGAACTAGCTTATGTATCCGCGACGGATACCTGCTTATCGAACCCACTGGAGAGCTCGAATGTCCGCAAAAACCACCGTTACGTCCGCCATGCTGGCCACCGCCGTCGCCAGCATCTTCGCATCCATCGCCCACGCCGCGCCGCTGACGCAGGCCGAGGCCAACGCCGCCGTGGCCGCGCACAAGGAAAAGTGCTACGGCGTCGCCCTGAAGGGCCAGAACGATTGCGCCGCCGGTCCCGGAACGACGTGCCAGGGTACGTCGACCATGGACTTCCAGGGCAACGCGTGGAAGTTCGTGCAGGGCGGCACCTGCGCCAGCATCCAGGTGCCCGGCGGCGGCCACGGCTCGCTGACCCCCATCAAGTCCTGATCGCAGGCGCAACGGGGATGGCCATGAACGCCCTTACCGGTTCGACGGCGACGCGCGAGCGTGGCCGTCCCCAAAGCCCCGCCACGCAGGGCGGTGCCATGCTTGCCGGCACCAGCTTCAAGCACGGACATCTGGAGGCCATCCTCGCCGATGCCCCGCGACAGGCCTTCTTCGAAGTCCATGCCGAGAACTACATGGGCGCCGGCGGCCCCCCGCATCGGATGCTGACCGCCATCCGCGACCGGCATCCGGTGTCGCTGCATGGCGTGTGCATGTCCATCGGCGGGCCGGAGCCGCTGGATCTCGCGCATCTGGCGCGTTTCCGGGACCTGGTGGCGCGCTACGAGCCGCTGCTGGTCTCCGAGCATCTCGCCTGGTCCACGCATGGCGGCAGCTTCTTCAACGACCTGCTGCCGCTGCCCTACAACGCGGCGACGCTGCATCAGGTATGCGCGCACATCGAGCAGGTGCAGGATGCGATCCGCCGGCCCCTGCTGCTGGAAAACCCATCGACTTACGTGGCCTTCGCGTCGTCGACGATGAGCGAGACGGACTTCATACGCGCGGTCGCCGACCGCACGGGATGCGGCCTGCTGCTGGACGTCAACAATGTCTTCGTATCGGCGACCAACCACGGTTATTCCGCGACGGCCTATCTGGACGGCTTTCCCCTCGATCGCGTGGGCGAGATCCACCTGGCCGGCCACGATGAACAACGCGACGACGAAAACGAAATCCTGCTGATCGACAGCCATGACCGGCCCATCGCCGACGCGGTGTGGGATCTGTATCGCCAGGTGTTGGGGCGCATCGGCCCCACCCCCACGCTGGTCGAGTGGGACAGCGACCTGCCGACCTGGGCCGTGCTGCGATCGCAGGCGGCACTGGCGCTCGACATCATGGCGGTTCACGCGTCGGATTGCACGTCGGTTCACGCACCGGCATACACCCGGGAGGCCAGCCATGCGGGCTGATCCGCGATCCCCGGACCATGCCGGCGTTTTCGCGCCGGGCTTGACCGACCCCGGCTACGCCCCGCCCGCGGACCTGATCGCGCGGCCCGGCAAGGGTGTGGAGAAGCGCTACAACGTATACCGCAACAACGTGACCGTCAGCCTGATCGATGCGCTGGCCGCCATCTACCCGGCCGTCCAGCGCATCACCGGCGTGGACTTTTTCCGCGCCATGGCGCGCTTCCACGTGCGCGCCGCGCCGCCCGCCTCGCCCCTGCTATTCGAGTATGGACGGGACTTTCCCGCCTTCATCGCCGCCTACGAATATGCGCGCGACATGCCTTGGCTGGCCGACACCGCGCGTATCGAACGCGCCTGGCTCGATGCCTACCACGCCGCCGACGCGGCGCCGCTGGCCGCCGACAGCCTTGCCGCCATCCACCCGGCATCCCTGGCCGAACTCCGCTTCGCGCCCCACCCGGCCACACGCATCGTGCGGTCGCCCTACCCGGCCCTGTCCATCTTCACCATGAACAAGGCCGAAGGCCCGATCACGCCGCTGTGTTCGAGCGAACCGGAAGACGCCCTGATCACGCGTCCCGCCCACGACGTCATCGTGACCCGCCTGCCGCCCGGCGGCGCGGCTTTCCTCGATAGCCTGCTGGCCGGCAATACGCTGGGCCTGGCGGCATCGGCCGCTTTCCATGCCGAGCCCGCGTTCGACCTTGCCGCCAATCTGGCGGGGATGATCAACGCGGGGGTATTCACGGCTATCCAATACGGAGATTGACGACATGGCAGCCCTGCAAGACACACCACAGGCCCCCGCCACGCCCCCTGCCCATGGGCGTGCTTCCGCCCTGCTCGCGGCGATCGCCGCGGTCCGGCGCGGCATCGAGAAGTTCGCTCAGCCCTGGCTCGTGCAGCTGCTGCTGCGCATTGCCCTGGCCGTGCCTTTCTGGAAATCCGGCATCCTCAAATGGCAGGGGTTCCTGCAATTGAACGACACCGCCATCACGCTGTTCACCGACGAATTCCAGCTGCACCTGCCCGGTGGCCCCTACCCCTTCCCCGCGCCCGCGGTCTTTGCCTTCCTGTCCGGGTGCGGCGAGGTCATGTTCCCGGTCCTGCTGGTGCTGGGCCTGGGTACCCGCTTCGCCGCCATCGGACTGCTGCTGATGACCTGCATCATCGAGTTGACCGTGCCCGATGGCTGGCCGGTGCATCTGACCTGGGCCGCCATGGCGCTGGGCATCGCCGCCTGGGGGCCCGGCCGCATTTCCATCGACTATGCGCTCGGCGATCGCCGGCCGCGGTCCTGATACGGAACCGCCATGCGAACCCAGGACCTGGTAACGCGGCTGGCCGGCAACCTCGCCCCTGTCCCCCGCAATGCCGTACCGCGCACCCTGAACCGTGCGTTGATGGCGGGGTTGGCCGGCAACACGGCGCTGCTCGTCGCGCTCTATGGCTTCGGCAGCGATATGCCCGAACAGTTGCTGACCTCCATGTTCTGGATCCGGCTGGCCTTTCCGCTGGCCATCATCGCGGCCGCGCTGAAACTCACGGAAAGGCTCGCACGTCCCGGCGCGCCGTCCGCGCTGGCCTGGCTGACGGCGATGGCGCCGATCGCCACCATGCTGCTGGTCGCCGCCGGGTTCCAGGCCGCGACGCCACCCGACTATCGCCTGCAACTGGTGGTCGGCGTCGGTTGGCGCACGACCACCGCCTGGGTCGTGCTGCTGTCCTTGCCATCGCTGGCCACCGCCATGCATGCGCTCAAGACCCTGGCCCCGACCCGGCTGGTCGCGGCGGGCGCCGGCGCGGGCGTGCTGGCCGGTGCGCAAGGCCTGCTCGTCTATTCGCTTTATTGCCCGGAGATGCCGGTGTCTTTCTGGAGCGTCTGGCACGTCCTTGCCATCGCGGTGACCGCGGGCATCGGCGCCGCCATGGCGCCGCAGTACCTGCGTTGGTAGCCATCCGCCCTTATCCATGCACGCCGAACGTCGTCAGCCTCCCGCCGCCCGCCTTTTCGACCTCCCGCGTAGAATCACGCAAACTTTCCAGGCAACAGTCTCCACGTCATGAACCCAGCCGCGCAGAACGGATCGCCGGAGTCCGCCGAAGCCAAGCTCAGAGCCCTGTTGCTGGCCGGGCTCGATGGCGACGCCAGGGCCTATCATGCCTTCCTGCAGGCGCTAGGCAGCCACCTGCGCGCGTTCCTGCGCAAGCGGCTATACCGGCTGCCGGACGACATCGAAGACATCGTGCAGGAAATCCTGATCGCCGTGCATAATGGCCGCCATACCTATCTGCCCGATCAGCCGCTGACCGCATGGACCCACGCCATCGCGCGATACAAGGTCGCCGACTACCTGCGGCATCGGTCCCGGCACGAAGGACGCCATGAACCGCTGGACGATCAGCAGGACATCTTCGCGGAATCCGACGAGGAAGCCACGCAGGCGCGCCGCGACGTCGACAAGCTGCTGGCGCAATTACCGGATCGGCATCGGCTGCCCATCCTGCATGTGAAATTACAGGGGCTGTCGGTCGCCGAAACCGCGCAGCTCACAGGCTTGTCCGAGTCCGCGGTCAAGGTGGGCGTGCACCGTGGGCTGAAGGCGCTGGCCGCGAAAATAAGAGGCTCGCTATGAAAACCGATGACATGATCTCGCTGCTCGCGGCGAACGTGGCGCCCGTGGATCGCGGCGCGCTCGCGCGACGCTATCGCTGGGCGGTGCTGCTAGGTGGACTCGGCTCGGTGCTGCTGATGTCGATGGTCTTCGGCATACGCCCTGACATCCGCGAAATGCTGGTCACGCCGCTGTTCTGGGCAAAACTGGCCTTTCCCGCATGCGTCGCCGCGGCGGCCCTGATGACGGCCGCGCGCCTGTCGCGCCCCGGCATGCCGGCAGGCCGTGGCTGGCAGTTGCTGGCGATATCGTTGGCCGTTCTGTGGGTCGCGGCCGCGCTGGCCTTGGCCATGGCGCCGGCGCCTGAACGCCTGCCCATGATCCTGGGGGCGACGTGGCGCAAATGCCCGTTCAACATCGCTTTGTTGTCGGTCCCCACCTTTCTCGCGGTGTTCTGGGCAATGAAAGGCCTGGCGCCCACGCGGTTGCGCCTGGCCGGCGCGATTGCGGGACTGCTCGCCAGCGCCATCGCCACGGTCGCCTACTGCCTGCATTGCCCCGAGATGGGCGTGGCTTTCTGGGCGGTCTGGTACGTGGCGGGCATGGCGATTCCCGCACTGCTGGGCGCCTTGCTGGGCCCCCGGCTGCTGCGCTGGTAGCCCGCCACGTCCTCCCGCCTATTTGCCCTTGGCGGTTTCGTTGACCTTGCCCGCCAGCACCGTCAGCTTTTCATCGGTCGCCTTTTCTTCCTGCAGCGTTTCCAGCAGCAGCTTCATGGCGTCCTGATGGCCCAACTGCTTCGCGAACGCGGCCAGCGTGCCGTAGGTGGCGATCTCGTAGTGCTCCACCTTCTGCGCGGCGCCGATCAGGGCGGCGTCGAGCACCGGGCCCTTTTCGACCTCTTCGATGATTTCCTTGCCTTCTTCGACCAGGCCTTCCATGGCCATGCACTTCACGCGCTTGAGCTTCAGGCCGGCCGATTCGACGATCTGATCGATACGCTCGATCTGGCCCTGCGTTTCCTGCAAGTGCGTCTCGAACGCGGCCTTCAGGTCCGGATGGGTCGCGGCTCGCGCCAACCTCGGCAGCGCCTTGGTCAGTTGCTTCTCGGCGCTGTAGACGTCGGACAGTTCATGCAGAAAGAGATCTTCAACGGTTTTCGCAGCCATGAATGTGCTCCTGTACTTGATCGGATATTGGATTGAGTTGCGTGTCGAACCGGGCTCGGCCGACGCCTCGCGTCATGCCACGCGACCCGCTGGTTCGCGGCTACGTTATGCAATCCCTATGCCCACTTGGCGATACGACGATAGCGCTGAGCACGGCTTCGGCCACACCGCGCATAGCGCAGAGCTGACGTCGCGAACAACGCAGAGCACGCATGCGGACCGGGTATAGGGGTTGCTCTGTGCAGCACCGATCGCGAGCAGCGGGCTCGCGGCACAGACCAACGTGGAGGTTTTATGTTCGCTCACAACAAGCGGCTGCAATACACGGTTCGCGTCGCGGGTGGCAATCCCGGCCTCGCGAATCTTCTTCTGGAGCAATTCGGCGGGCCTCAGGGCGAACTCGCGGCCGCGATGCGCTACTTCACCCAATATGTCGCCGAAGAAGATCCCGGCCGCAAGGACATGCTCATCGACATCGCCACAGAGGAGCTCAGCCACCTCGAGGTCATCGGTACGCTGGTCGCGATGTTGAACAAGGGTGCGAAGGGCAAACTGGCCGAAGCCGTGGACCAGGAAGCGGAGATGTACCGCGCGCTGCATGGCGCCGGCAACGACTCCCACGTGACCCAGGTGCTCTACGGCGGCGGCCCGGCGCTGACCAACTCCGGCGGGCAACTCTGGAATGCGGGCTATATCGACTCGATCGGCGATCCGTCGTGTGACCTGCGCTCCAACATCGCGGCGGAATCGCGCGCCAAGATCATCTACGAGCGCCTCATCAACGTGACCGACGATCCCGGCGTCAAGGACGCGCTGACCTTCCTGATGACCCGCGAGGTATCGCACCAGAAGTCCTTCGAAAAAGCGTTGTACTCGATGCAGCCCAATTTCCCGCCGGGCAAGCTGCCCCCCGACCCGCGCTTCGCCAACACCTACTTCAATATGTCGGAAGGCGAAGGCGATATGCGCGGCCCGTGGAACAGCGACGAAAACTTCGAGTTCGTGGCGACCGCCGCCGAAGCCGGTCCGCAGGATGGCGACGGCATGGCGAGCGTGAAACTGGCGAAGGACGAAGTCACCGCGCTGCAAGGCCTGGTGGCACGCACGGCCTCCGATCCGGAGTCCAATCCGGAGACCGGCGCCGAGCTGGGCGCGGGCAACGCGACCCGATAGGCGCAAGCGAGCATCACCCGGCACAGCACCATCGTGCCAACGCGGCCGGCAGCACGCCCGGCCGCGTTTTTTTGTGCGTGGTGCAAGCTTCCGCTCAGCACAAGGCATCTGGTTTGCACTACCATGGCCGCCACTTCGGGAGACGACCATGGACCGCTTGTTCGCCAAATTCGCCAATGCCACGGCCCGCGCGGCCGGCAGCCCGTACACGTTCATGCTGTGCGTTATGCTGGTGGTCATCTGGGCAGCCACGGGCCCCCTCTTCCACTATTCCGAAACCTGGCAGCTCATCATCAATACCAGCACGACCATCATCACCTTCCTGATGGTCTTCCTGATCCAGAACACCCAGAATCGCGATGGTCACGCCTTGCAGACCAAGCTCGACGAACTCATCCGGACATCCAACGCGGAAGACGAGTTCATGGGCATAGAGAAGCTCTCGGACAAGGAACTCGACGTCCTGCATGCGCGCTGCGAAGCGGCCGCCAAGACCTTCCAGGTCGGATTGGAGAAAACCCGCGGCGAACGCGAGAAGCGCTCGCGCAGGCGATCCAGCCATCATCACCAACACGGCAAATAGCCGCGCACGCAAGGCATGCCGATTGCGCTTCTCCCCGCCATTCAAACGGGAGAACGCCATGGCACTCAAACTCAAGCCGATCGCGGAACAGGTCATCGTGGTCACGGGCGCCTCCAGTGGCATCGGACTGGCCACCGCCATGCTGGCCGCGCATCAAGGCGCGCGCGTGGTCATGGCGGCGCGCAGCCGCAGCACGCTGGAGCACATTGCCGCCGAACTCAGGAAGGATGGCTTCGACGCCATCGCCGTGGAAGCCGACGTGTCGGTACGCGAGGACATGGACCGCGTCGCGCGCACCGCCATGGCCGAGTATGGCCGCGTCGACACCTGGGTCAACAACGCGGGCCTGTCCATCTACGGCCGGCTGGACGAAACGCCGGAAGAAGACGCCCAGCGGCTGTTCCAAATCAACTTCTGGGGCGTGGTGCACGGATCGCTGGCGGCGCTGCCACTGCTCAAGGCGCACGGCGGCGCGCTGATCAACGTCGGCAGCGAGGTCTCCGACGCATCCGTGCCGCTGCAGGGCATGTACTCCGCCAGCAAGCACGCGGTGAAAGGTTTTACTGATGCATTGCGCATGGAGCTGGAGGCGGACAAGGCGCCAGTGTCGGTCACCCTCATCCAGCCGACGGCCGTGGACACGCCCTTCCCCGAACATGCGGCCAATTACATGGACCAGGTGGCCAAGCTGCCTACCCCGATGATCCCGGTGGACAAGGTGGCCAGCGCCATTCTGAACGCGGCGACCAGCCCCGATCGCGAGGTCAAGGTCGGCAGCATGTCGGTGATCAATACCACCATGTTCAAGCTGCTGCCTGGCCTGGCCGACCGCATGGCCAGGAAGCAGATGGGACGCCAGCAACGCAACGCACCGTCCGAGCCGCATCCAGGCACCCTGTACGCACCCGGCGAAAGCGGCGAAACCACCGGCTTCGGCGACAGCAACTCCGCCGATCCCGACGACGCCATGCGGCGCAACACCCGCCCGGCACATTGAAGATCGCCGGCATGGCGACGCATCACGAGGCCGGCGCGGACTCGCCGCATCTTTCGCGCGACGAGCAAGGGCAGGCTTCGCAGCATGCCAACCCGCAGGCGCCGGTCATCCACGAAGTCGTACGCGAGGAAGGCGAACACGCGCTGCGGCGCCCGGTGCCGGCGCTGGCGTGGTCCGCGCTCGCGGCGGGGCTGTCCATGGGGTTTTCCTTCCTGGTGCAGGCGGTGCTGGCCGCGGGCATGCCCGACGCGCCCTGGCGCCACCTGGTCGCCGGACTGGGCTATTGCACCGGTTTCGTCATCGTGATCCTGGGGCGGCAGCAGCTGTTCACCGAAAGCACGCTGACCGTCGTGCTGCCCGTCCTGGAGAATCGCGACGTCCGCACCGTCATGCTGGCGCTCAGGCTTTGGGTCGTCGTCCTGGCGGCGAACGTGGCAGGCACCTTCGCATTCGCGGCGCTATTGCTCGTGCCCGGTGTCTTCGAGCCGGAAGTCGTCCGCAGCCTGCAGGCATTGGCGATCGAAGCGATGCCCGAACGTTTCTGGCCCACGGTGCTGCGGGCGGTGTTCGCCGGCTGGTTGATCGCATTGATGGTCTGGTTGTTGCCCAGCGCCCGCGCGGCCAGGCTGATGACGATCCTGTTCATCAGCTACATCGTCGGCATTGCCCATCTCGCGCACATCATTGCGGGTTCGGTCGAGGCCGCGTACGCCGTGATGACGGGCCATGCCTCGCCCGGGGATTTCCTGCTGCGATTCTTCGCGCCGACCTTGCTCGGCAACATGATAGGCGGCATTTCGCTGGTGGCCATGATCAACCATGCCGCGGTGGCGGCGGAGCTGCAGGACCGCAAGCAAGGCAAGGGCGGAGCCGGGCGGCAGGGCTAGATCATGCGGCTCTCGGTCCGATCAGGGCCGCTATCCGGTCCAGGTCGGCCGGCGTCGCCGGGTTGTAGACGACCATGCCGAGGTCCGGCCGGCCATCCACCGCAAAAACGGAATATTCGAACGAGAGCGGGCCCAGCACCGGGTGTTTGATGTGCTTGACGGCATCGCCGTGCGGCCCCTGTACATCGTTGGCCAGCCACATGGCCTTGAACTCCGGACTCTGGCGGCAGAGGTCTTCGACCAGCGGCGCGACCGCATCGGCAGCCCCCGCGCGCGCGGCATCCACCCTGAACGCCGCCACCACGAAACGCGCGACGCTTTCCCAGTCGTACTGCAGCGCGCGTGCGCGAGGGTCCAGGAACACGATGCGCAGGATATTGCGCGCTTCCGGCGGCAGCGCGCCGTAATCGGTCAGCATTACCGTGGCACCGCGATTCCAGGCCACGACGTCCCAGGTCGCCGTGCGGATCAACGCCGGACTCGGATCGAGCGCGTCCAGCACGCGCTGCAGGCGCGGGGTCACGCCCTCGTCCTTGCGATAACGCACTTCCGGCGGGCGACCCAGGCCGAGCAGAAACAGATGCTCGCGCTCGACATCGGTCAACATCAGCGCGCCGGCGATCCGGTCCAGCACGTCCGCGGAAGGCGCGCCGCCCCTGCCCTGTTCCAGCCAGGTGTACCAGGTCGGGCTGATGTTCGCGCGTTGCGCGACTTCTTCCCGCCGCAGGCCCGGCGTACGCCGGCGGCCGCCGGGGAAACCGAAGGCCGCCGGATCCAGTCTGGCGCGCCGGTCTTTCAGGTACGTGCCCAGCTGATTCGGTGCGATGGCGCGCGACGGCGGGCCCGACGACTCGGGACCCAGAACCGCCGCGCGCAGAAGAGTGCTGTGGATCGACATCCGGTTAGCTTTTATACCCTGATAACACCACTACTTTACCAGGATAACCACAGGGTGCAGGCTATCTCCCTGGGCGCAGTGCCCACCCTCATATCCACCCTCCAGCGATCCACGGGAGACGCTTCACCATGCGTATTTTCATCACCGGCGCCACCGGCTTCATCGGCTCCGCCGTCGTCAGGGAATTGATTTCGGCGAGCCACCAGGTCATTGGCCTCTGCCGCTCCGACAGCAAGGCCGCGGCGCTTGCCGGGGCGGGCGCCACCGTCCATCGCGGGTCGCTCGAAGATGCCGACAGCCTAAGGGCCGGTGCGGCCCGGTCGGACGGCGTCATCCACCTGGCCTTCAATCACGACTTCTCCAGGTACAAGGACAATTGCGAAGACGACCGCCGGGTTATCGACACCCTGGGCGCGGCGCTGGCCGGCACGGCCAAACCGCTGATCGTCACCTCCGGCACCGCGCTGACCCGCACCGAGCCTGGGCACGCCGCGATGGAAGACGACCCCACGGTCAGCTCGTCCGTCATCCCCCGCGCCGCGTCCGAAGAAGCCGCCGCCGCGGTCGCCGCGATGGGCGTCAATGTTTCAATCGTACGATTGCCGCAAGTCCACGACACCGTACGGCAGGGCTTGATCACTTACCTCATCGCCATGGCCCGCGAGCGCGGCAGCCTCGCATATATCGGCGACGGCAGCGCCCGCTGGCCGGCGGCGCATGTCGACGACGTCGCGCGCCTGTATCGACTGGCCCTGGAAAAAGCCGCTCCCGGGGCGAAATACCACGCCGTTGCGGAAGAAGGCGTGGCCATGCGCGATATCGTCGAAACGCTGGGACGCCGCCTGGCGCTGCCGGTCGAAACCGTCGCGCCCGGGGAAGCCGAGGCGCGCTTCGGCTGGCTGGCCCACTTCGTCACGAGGGACCTGGCCGCATCGAGCCAGCAGACGCGACGCATATTGGGGTGGCAACCCACCGGTCCTGGCCTGCTTGCTGATCTCGCGCGCCTGGCCGAAATGTAAGCTTCTCCGTCATTGCATGGCGTCCCGACTCTGTGGCACGCTATCCTGGTGCTCATCCGCTTTCGCGCGTGCCCCGCTTTTCGTGCACGCGCCCAACCGCACAGGGAGAGAAGATCACCATGACCGACAAGCCATTCGATACGTCCGCGCCATCGACCACCACCACGGGCGCGCCCGCGGTCAGCGATCGCAATTCATTGACCGTGGGCCCGGACGGCCCCATCTTGCTGCATGACGTGCACTTTCTCGAACAGATGGCGCACTTCAACCGCGAAAAAACGATAGAACGCCAACCCCACGCCAAGGGATCGGGCGCCTTCGGTGTGTTCGAAACTACCGAGGATGTCTCCCGGTACACCAAGGCCGCCCTGTTCCAGCGCGGCGCCAAGACGGAAATGCTGGCGCGCTTCTCCACGGTGGCCGGCGAACAAGGCAGCCCAGACACCTGGCGCGACGTGCGCGGGTTTTCGCTGAAGTTCTACACGACTGAAGGCAACTACGACCTGGTCGGCAACAACACGCCGGTTTTCTTCGTGCGCGACCCGATGAAGTTCCCGCATTTCATCCGCAGCCAGAAGCGCCTGCCGGACCGCGGGCTGCGCGATAACAACATGCAGTGGGATTTCTGGACCAACAACCCGGAAAGCGCGCACCAGGTCACCTATCTGATGGGTCCGCGCGGCCTGCCCCGCACCTGGCGGCAGATGAACGGCTACGGCTCGCATACCTATATGTGGGTCAATGCGCAGGGCGAGCGTTTCTGGGTGAAGTACCACTTCCATACCCGACAGGGCATGGCTTTCTTCAGCAATGCCGAAGCCGCCACCATGGCCGGCTCCGATGCGGATTTCCATCGGCGCGACCTGTTCGAAGCCATCGAACGCGGGGACTGTCCGTCCTGGGAGCTTTCGGTGCAGATCATGCCCTATGCCGACGCCAAAAACTACCGCATCAACCCCTTCGACCTGACCAAGGTGTGGCCGCACAAGGATTACCCGCTGATCAAGGTCGGCACGATGACCTTGAACCGCAATCCGGTGAACTTCTTCGCCGAAATCGAGCAGGCGGCATTCTCGCCGGGCAACACGGTGCCGGGTATCGGGCTGTCGCCGGACAAGATGCTGCTGGGCCGCGCCTTCGCCTACAACGACGCGCATCGCAACCGCATCGGCGCCAACTTCCACCAGTTGCCTGTGAACCAGCCCAAGGTGCCGGTCAACACCTACATGATCGATGGCCCCATGACCTACCACCATACGGGCGCGGCGCCGGTATATGTCCCCAACAGCGGCGATCGCCCCTGGGCGGATGAAACCGGCAAGGTCGACAACGGCTGGGAAGCGGACGGCGCAATGGTGCGCAGCGCCTATACCTTGCATGCCGAAGACGACGACTTCAGCCAGGCCGGCACCATGGTGCGCGAGGTATTCAGCGACGCCGATCGCACGGCGCTGGTCGATACGGTGTCGGGCAGCCTGTTGGGCGGTGTGCGCGAACCCGTCCTGAGCCGCGCGTTCGACTACTGGAAAAAAATCGACGCGGATGTCGGCGCGCGCATCGAGGAAAAGGTGCGCAAGGGTCAGGCGCCCAAGCCCGCGGAAGGCCAGGGCCAGGGCTGAGCGCGACGGACGCACGGCACGTCGTCAGGGGCGCGTGAGGCGCACTGCGGCGGGTTGGGGCCGCCATCGCCGCCCCAACCCACCGCGGCGTCTGCCGATACCCGCCCTACCTGTCGCGCAAGCGATCCAGCCGCAGCCTGTCGCGACCGTCCGTCAGGCGTTTCATCGCAAGATATCCCGCGCCCATCGCCGCCAGCGCGCTGGCCCCGCACAGCAGGAACATCAGCAGGATCTGGTATTTGGCCGCTTCGACGGGGTCCATGCCCGCCAGTATCTGCCCCGTCATGATCCCCGGCAAGGTGATGATTCCCGCCGCAGACATCTGGTTGATCGTCGGCACTATCCCACGGCGCACGGCCTCGCGGAGCAAGCCGGCAAAGGCCTGGCGCGCCGTCGCGCCCAGCGCCAATCTTGCCTCGATACCCGCGCGCTCGCGCCGCACGCCGGAGAGCACGGTATCCAGGCTCAGGCTCGCGGCGTTCAACACACTGCCCAGGACAATACCGACGAGCGCGATGGAATAGCGCGGGTCGTACCAGGGCGCGGGGCGCAGCGCCGTGTGCAGGATGAACATCGCCGTCACCAGCGTGGCGGTGATCACCGTGATCGCGGCCACGATGCCATTGCCGTGGCGAACGATGCGCTCGCGCGGACGCGCGGCAACTTCACGCGCGGCCAGTGCCATCATCACCAGCAGCACCAGGATGGTCGCCGCAGCCGAGGCATGCGCGAAGACCAGCCGCAGGATGTGGCCCACCAGCAGCAGCTGCACGACCGTCCGCGCCGCGGCCCACAACACCTGTCCATGCAAGGCCAGGCGCAGCCCCAGCGAGATCAGCGCGGCCAACGCCACCAGGCTTGCCGCCAAGGCCAGGTCGGCGGTCGTCAGATAGATCACATTCATGCGCGCCGCTCCAGGCGGCCTTGCTCCATGCGCCAGGAATGGGTCGCCATACGCTCCGCCTGCTCCGCGCTATGCGTGACCAGCAGCACGGCACGGCCATCCTGCAGGCAGCGCCGCATTTCCTGCTCGACCTGCATCGTCGACTGCGCGTCCAGCGATGCCGTGGGCTCGTCCAGCAGCAACACCGACGGCCGCAGCAGCAAGGCCCGTATCAGCCCCAAGCGCTGGCGTTCTCCGGTGGACAGCTCATGCACCATGGCGTCCAGCTTGCCGGCGGCCAGGCCCAGCCGGCTCATTGCCGCGGTCGCGGCCTCCCGGTCGGGAAAGTGCTCGGCGACACGCTCATGCCACCAGCCGGCCTCGGCCTGGCAGTACACGACCTCTCGCCGCCACTGCGGACCTGACATCCGCGAGCGGGGCACGCCGCGCAGGGAGGCCTCGCCGTCGCCAGGGTCCAGATCGGCGATCAGCCGCAGCAGCACGGATTTTCCCGAGCCGGACGGCCCCAGGATGGCGTGGCATTCGCCGGGCTGGCATTTCAGGCTGACGGGCGACAGGCGTGCCGAAGAAAGGCGATCCAGGGTGAGCAAGGACATGGATGGATGATCCCCATGCTGGCAATGTGGGCGATATGGGCGGCGATGATGGCACCGCCGGTGTCGGGTGACGGCGGCCATTGTCGCCGGAGCGGGCTGTCTTCTCCAGGCCCTTCCCGTTGCCGCGTGGCCCACCACGCGATGTGCCCCGTCTTGCTAGAATCAGCGCCTTTCCCGGGCGCATTCATGGCGAAGGACAATAGCGCGCGGCACGCCATCATGGTGGCGGCCGGCATCCTCTGCAGCCGCCTGATGGGCCTGGTCCGTCAGCGGGTGTTCTCCCATTACTTCGGCCTGTCGGACATCGCCGACGCCTTCAGTTCGGCGCTGCGCGTGCCGAACTTCCTGCAGAACCTCTTCGGCGAAGGCGTGCTCTCCGCGTCCTTCATCCCGGTGTACGCGCGCCTGCTTGCCCAGGGCCGGCAGGAAGAAGCCGACCGGGTGGCCGGCGCCGTCGCCGCCGTGCTGTCGCTGGTGATCTCCCTGATCGTATTGGTCGGCATCCTGGCCACGCCGTGGCTCATCTGGGCGGTCGCGCCGGGGTACACGGGAGAAAAGCGCGAGTTCACCATCCTGCTGGTGCGCATCCTGTTTCCCGGCCTGGGGCTGCTGGTGGGCTCGGCATGGTGCCTGGGCATCCTGAACAGCCATCGCAGGTTTTTCCTGTCCTATGCGGCGCCCGTGATCTGGAATCTTTCCATGATCGCGACCATGGTGATCTTCCGGAACTCGAGCCTGCCCGACCTGGCGGTATGGCTGGCATGGGGCACGACGTTCGGCTGCCTGCTGCAGTTCATCATCCAGTTGCCGCCGGTGCTGCGGCTGACGGGCAGGCTGCCTCTGCGGCCGGATGGCGCCAACGCCAACGTGCGCGAGGTGTTTCGCAATTTCGGCTCGGTGGCCATCAGCCGGGGCGTCGTGCAGATCAGCTCCTACGTCGACCAGGCCATCGCGACGCTGCTGGGTCCCGGCGCCATGGCCGCGATGACCACGGCCGCTTCCATCAACATGCTGCCCGTCAGCCTGTTCGGCATGGCGATATCGGCATCCGAATTGCCCGCGATGGCGCGCTCGCTGGGCGACGATGGCGCGACGGACGCCAGGGAAGCCCTGCGCTCCCGCCTGGATCGCGGTATGCGCCGCATTGCATTCTTCGTGGTGCCCTCCGCGATGGCCTTCTTCGTATTGGGCGATGTCATCACGGCGGCGCTGTACCAGTCCGGCCGCTTCACGCATGACGATGCCGTGTTCGTGTGGGCCATCATCGCCGGCTCGGGCGTGGGGCTGCTCGCGTCCACGCTGGGCCGCCTGTATTCGTCCACCTACTACGCCTTGCTGGACCCGCGCACGCCGCTGCGATACGCCCTGGTCCGCCTGCTGCTGACCACCGTGCTGGGCCTCGCCTGCGCCCTGGTGTTGCCAGCGCGACTGGGCATCGCGCCCCAATGGGGCACCGTCGGCCTGACCGCATCGGCCGGCGTCGCGGCCTGGGTGGAGCTGTTCCTGCTACGCCGCACCTTGAATGCGCGGATAGGCGTCACGGGATTGCCACGCGCGCTGCTATTGCAGCTATGGACCGCCGCCGGCCTGTCGGCCGCCGCCGCCTACGCGCTGAAGATCACGCTGGCGTGGCAACAGCCGGTGCTGTTGGGCATCGTCGTGCTGGGCCTTTATGGCGTCCTTTATTTCGCGATGACCTACGTGGCGCGGGTCGACGAATGCCGCAGTTTCATGCAGGCGCTGGGTCGACGCCTGAAGCGGCGCTAGGCTAGGGCCTTCGATGGCCGTTCGCCTATTCCAGCTTGATATTGGCCTCAACCACGACCGTATGCCACTTGTCGATCTCGGCCAGCAGCGCGCGGCTGAAGTCGGCCGGCGAACTTCCCACCGTCTCGATGCCGTCCTCCGCCAGCCGCGCCTTCAGGGCGGGATCCGCCAGCACCTTGGCGATCGCTTCCTGCAAGGTGCGGATGACCGGTTCCGGCGTGCCGCGCGGTGCCAGCACGCCGTGCCACGCTGAAGCCTCATACCCCGGCACGCCCGCCTCGGCGACCGTCGGGACATCGGGCAGCAGCGGCGAGCGCTTCGCCCCCGTGACGGCCAGCGCCTTCACGTTCTTCGCCTGCGCCTGCTTGGACGCGGACGCCGCGTCGCCGAACGTCATATCGACGGTGCCGCCGACCACGTCCAGCAAGGCCGGACCGGCGCCCTTGTACGGGACCGGGTTGATGGAGATCCCCGCCTGCCGCATGAACAGCTCGATCGCCAGGTGCGATGAACTCCCCTGCCCCGCTGTCGACACGGTCAGCGTCCCGGGCTGGCGTTTCGCCAGGGCGATCAGTTCCTTCAAGTCGTTCACCGGCAATTGCTTCTTGACGGCCACGACGTAGGGGTAACGGGTGAGCTGCGTGATCGGCGCGAAGTCCTTGCGCGCATCGTATGGAAGCTTGCTGTACACCGACGGATTGATGGCGTTGGGACCGCTCTGTCCCAGCAGCAGGGTATAGCCATCGGGCTCCGCCTTGGCGACCGCGTCCGTGCCGATGATCCCGCCTGCACCGCCGCGATTGTCGATGATGAAGGCCTGGCCCAGTTGCTCGCCCACTCCCTTGAAGACCAGCCTCGCGACGATGTCGGCGCCACCGCCCGCCGCGAACGGCACGATCACGCGCACCGCGCGATCCGGATACGCGGCGTCGGCGCGTACGCCGGACAGGCTTGCGCAGGCGAACGAAAACAGCGCCAGGGCCAGCGCCCCGCGTCGACGTAGCTGGGTCATTGCTTGTCTCCACCCCGCGGGATGCCGCGCCAGGGCGACTCGCGCAGCTGGCCCCGCAATCGATTTGTTTTATATGGCAGAGGAGACTGTAGGCGCTTTCGTCGGTGGCGTCTCTGTAAACGTATTCCAGAACGTTGAGTTAATTTCAACGTTATGCGCCGCCAGCGCATCGCGATAGCGCGCCACGCTGGCCCGCTTGATGTGGCCATAGCCACGAATCTTTTCCGGCAAGGCGGCGATCTTGACGGCACGATCCAGGTTGTCCGGACTCAAGGTGGCCAGCAAGGATTCGACGACCTCGCGATACTGACGGATCAGCTCGCGTTCCATCCTGCGCTCGCGGGTATGGCCGAAGGGGTCCACCCACGTTCCCCGCAGTCCCTTCATGCGTGCCAACACCTTCATCGCCGACAGCGTCCACGGGCCCAGCGTCATCTTGCGTGGCGATCCGGTCGTGGGATCCTTGCGTGCGAATATCGGCGGCGCCATGTGGAAACGCAATCGGTAGTCCCTGCCCGGCACGCCTTCGAACTGGCCTTCCAGCTGCCGGGTGAAGTCGCCGTTGGTGTACAGGCGCGCGACTTCGTATTCGTCCTTGTAGGCCATCAGCTTGAACAGGTTGCGGGCGACGGCCAGCGCCAGGCGCGGCGACGTTCGCGTGCCCGCGCGTTCGGCCAACTCGCGTTCGCGCGCCGCGACCCGGTCCACGAACGCGCGATACGTGGCGGCATAGCGGGCATCCTGATAAGAGGCCAGTTCCGAGGCGCGCCGCGTCACCGCGGCATCCAGGGTTTCCGGCAGGTTCAGTTGGACCACCGACTCGCGCGGGCGCAGCACGTCCCCCAAGGCCCGCGGCTGGTGCGCGGCCAGGCGGCCGGCGTCGAACGCCGCGCGATTTGAAGCCACTGCCACGCCGTTCAGCTCGATCGCGCGCAACAGCGCCGGGTGCGTCAGGGGCACGTCGCCGCGCTGCCATGCGTAGCCCAGCATGAACACGTTCGCCAGGATGCTGTCGCCGAACAGGGCCAGGGCCGCCGCGCGCGCGTCGATGGCGGCGGTCCTGTCCTCGCCCGCCGCGTGCCGCACCTTGGCGAGCAAAGCCTCGGGCCGCATGGCCGCATCCGGATTCCGCGTGAACTCGGACACGGGCGCGACATAGGTGTTGACCGTCACCCGCGTGGCGCCCCGGCGCAGTGCGCCCAGGGCGTCGGCCGACGTGGACGCCACGAGATCGCAGAGGATGGCCGCGTCCGCCTGCTGCCAGTCCAGGCGCACGGGGCCGGCCGCCATGTGACGCGGCGCCAGGCGGATATGGCTGATTACGGTGCCGCCTTTTTGCGCCAGGCCGGTCAGGTCCAGCACCGACGCGGACAGGCCTTGCAAATGGGCGGCCATGGCGACCAGCGCGCCGATGGTGATGACGCCCGTGCCGCCCACGCCCGCGACGAGCAGGCGATACGGCGCTTCCACGGCCGCGATGGCAGGCATGGGCAAGGCGGCGATCGACGCCTGCAAAGCCTCCCGGTCGCGCGTGGACGCCCCGCTCGCGCGCGGCTTGGCGTCCATGACGGAAACGAAGCTGGGGCAGAACCCGTCCGCGCAGGAATAGTCCTTGTTGCAGCTCGACTGGTCGATCGCGCGCTTGCGGCCGTATGGCGTTTCCAGGGGCACCACGGACAGGCAGTTTGACGTCGAACCGCAATCGCCGCAGCCCTCGCAGACCGCGCTGTTGATCACCATCCGCCGCGGCGGATCCGGAAATTCGTTTTTCTTGCGGCGACGGCGCTTTTCGGCGGCGCAGGTCTGGTCGTGGATCAGCACCGTCACGCCTTTCATTTCACGCAGTTCGCGTTGCAGGGTGTCCAGTTCGCGGCGGTGGTGCACGCTGGCGCCCGCGACGTCCACCCCTTGGTACTTCTCGGGCTCGTCGGTAGTGATGACGATGCGCTCGACACCTTCGCCCCGCAATTGCCGGCAGATCCGCGGCACCGAGAGTGGCCCGTCCACGGGTTGTCCGCCCGTCATCGCCACAGCGTCGTTGAACAGGATCTTGTAGGTCATGGTGGCCTGGGCCGCCACCGCCTGGCGGATGGCCAGATACCCCGAATGGAAATACGTGCCCTCGCCCATGTTCTGGAAAACGTGCGGCGTGTCGATGTAGCGCGACAGGCCGATCCAGTCCGCGCCTTCGCCGCCCATCTGTGTCAGGCCCGCGGTATCGCGGTCCATCCACGCCGCCATGTAATGGCAGCCGACCCCCGACAGGGCCTGGCTGCCTCCCGGGACCTTGGTGGACGTGTTGTGCGGACAGCCGGAGCAGAAGTAAGGACGGCGACGCATGCCGTCGGCTTCGTTGGACAAGGCATCCGGACAGGCGAACGCCGCGGCGTCGATCTTCACCAGCCGATGCGCCGCGCGGGCCAGCCAGGCCGCCAGCTGACCTGCCAGCAGGGACGGACGCAACTGGCCGGCGGAAGGAATCAAGGGTTCGCCATCCAGGCCGGTCCTGCCGGCCACGGTGGGGCGCTCGGCCTGGTTGAACAACAGATCCTTGATCTGCGTCTCGACCACGGTGTTCTTCTCCTCGACCACCAGGATGTGGCCGAGGCCACGCGCGAATTCCTGGAAACGGCCGGCGTCCAGCGGCCAGGCCAGGCCGGGCTTGTAGACGCGCACGGGCGCATCGGGCGCCTGGACGTCGATGCCGAGCCGCGCGAGCGCTTCCATCGTATCCAGATGAGCCTTGCCGACGGTGACGATCCCCACCGTCGCATGGGGCGCCGCGCAGACCAGCTTGTCGATGGAGTGCCGCGCGACGAACGCGCGCACGGCCTTCATGCGCGTATTCATGCGCTTTTCCACAGCCAGCGAAAGGAAATCGCGCGCCGTGTATTCCAGTTCTTCCGCCGGCAATTCCGGATCTTCGGGCATGGAATAGGACGGCGTGGGCGCGGGCAGGAAGGACTGCCCGCTTTCCACTGTCTCCGACACGGCCTTGAACGCCACCCAGGTGCCGGCGTGGCGGGAAAGCGCCCAACCATACAGGCCGAAGGTTTCGTATTCATCCACCGACGCCGGATGCACGATGGGCATCTGCCAGGCGATCAGCGAGGCCTCGCTGGAGTGCGGAATCGACGAGGACGCGGCGGTGTGATCGTCGCCCACCACCACCAGCACGCCGCCGTGGCGCGACGCACCGGCGGCGGTGCCATGGTGCAGCGCATCGCCGGCGCGATCCACGCCCGGGCCTTTGCCGTACCACAGGGAGAAGACGCCATCCACCTTGCGATCGGCGCGCACGCCGGCCTGCTGCGTACCCATGATGACCGTGGCGGCCATGTCCTCGTTGATCGCGGGCAGGAAGCTGATCTGGTTGGCGTCCAGGATTTTCCTGGCTTTCCACATGGCCATATCCACGCCACCCAAAGGCGATCCGCGATATCCCGACGCAAACCCGGCCGTATTCAGTCCCCGCTCGCGGTCCAGCCGGCGCTGCGTCAGCAGCATGCGCAAGAGCGCCTGCGTCCCGGTCAGGAAGACGCGTCCCTCCGTGCGGGTGTAGTTGTCTTCCAAGCGGTAGTCCAGGTCCAGCCCCAGTTCCGCGATCGGTGTACCGTCCATGATTGCTCCTCCTCGCAACATGATAGGAGCGATGGACAGCGGGTTTATTGCGTTATTGGATCGTGCTTTCCCTATAATGCGAAATGAACGTTTCGTTTTAGCCGGAATAATCGGAAAAACCATGGACAAGACCGATGTCGCGATCCTGAAGGCCCTACAGGAAGACGGACGGGCGTCGGCCCAGCAGCTGTCGGACCGGGTCGGCTTGTCGGCCGCGCCGGTGTGGCGGCGCGTCAAGGCGCTGGAATCGGATGGCACGATCGTGGGATACGCCGCGCAGGTCGATCGCACCAAGGTCGGCCTGCACGGCTGCATGTTCGCCCAGATCAGCCTGGAGCGGCATTCCTCGGACACCGTGGAAAACTTCGAACGCACGGTACGCAGCGCACCGGAAATCCTCGAGTGCTATGCCGTCACCGGCGATTCGGATTATCTGCTCAAGATACTGGTCGAAAGCCCGGAAGACTACGACCGCTTCCTGCACCGTTTCCTGTTCAATCTGCCAGGCATCCGGCAGACGCGAACCATCGTGGCCCTGCGCGAAATCAAGCACGAGCAGCGGCTGCCTCTCTAGCGTCCGCCTTGTGGCATAACGATAGACTGGAGCACGCGAGCCAGGGCCTTACATGCCGAACCAGGGCTGGAGCAGCCTCAGCCCCCAGCTCTTGAAACGGATGGGCGCATCGGTGGCGCCCAGGGTGATGCAGATGCCCTCGTCGGTCACGATGGGCTGATGCTCCACGTCGCAGTCCAGATCCGCGATGTCGCCGGCGCGGAAGATGCCGAAGCGGTCCTCGTAGGCGCCGCGCAGCACCAGGCTCAGCTCGGCGCTGCCGTGGCCATGTTCGGGCATGCGCACGCCGGGCGACAGCATCAACAGGAAAAGCCGGCCCTGCGACACGCGCGCCTTGGCCATGCGTACGCCCGGCGCCAGGAAGCGCCATTGCAGGCCGCTGTACCGGGTCCCGAAGTACGGGCGCAGGGCGGCGGGCAGGCAGTCCTCGTCGCCCTGCGCCGGCGCGGCCGCGTAAGCTCCCATGCCCGCGACCTGCCCGGCAACGACATGTCCGGCAACGGCCGGCATCCCCGAACCGTCGGCATCGAGACGTTGCAGCATGGCCGCGCGGGCCTGGGGCTTCAACAAAGAAGCCGCTTCGTCCGGGCTACCCTCGCCCGCCCGCGCTTCCAGCAACGCGCCGCCCACGGCGTCGGCTTGCCGCAGCCGCGCCCGGCAATGCGGACACATCTCCAGATGCGCGCCGACGGCCACCGAGAGGGCCTCGGGCAAGGCGCCGGCGCTGTAGCTGACCAACGTCGCGTCATCCAAGTGATGTTGAGGTTTCATGGCATCAATCCGTCAACAACGTACGTAGTTTCTTGAAGGCCAGGCGGATGCTGGACTTGACCGTCCCCAAGGGCATACTCAGGTCCTCCGCGATCTGGCCGTGGCTCTTCGCCTGGAAATAGCACATCTCGACGATCCTGGCCTGCTGCGCGGGAAGGCTGGCAAGCGCGGCACGCAAGGCCTGTTCCGAGGCTTCCTCTTCCGCGCTGCTGGTATCGGTCGCCTCGAATTCATCCAGGACCACCTGCACCGCCGTCCAGCCTTTTTCGTTCCGGTAGTGGTCGATGTACAGGTTGCGGGTGATCCGGTACAGCCAGGTACTCAACGTCGAGCGCGCGGGATCGTACTGGTCGGCCTTCTGCCACAGCTTGAACAATGCTTCCTGCACCAGCTCCTCGGCCAGGCCGGCCGGCACGCCCAGGCCTTCCAGGTAGCGGCCCAGCCGGGGCGCGTAATAGTCGTAGATACACATGAAGCTGGCACGATCGCGATCGCGCGCGACCGCGCGCACCAGCGGCGCCCAATCCGGCTGCCCGGCACACCCCTGATCGACGTCATCCACTGCGTTTCTCAAACCCGTCGCAAGCTCCGTGATTGCGGTTGTTTCCGCGGCGTCCGCCGCGGGGCCGGCGGCGCGCGCGGAATGCCGTCCGCGCGCGGCATAAACCGGCATCGAGAAGGCGAGCATAGCGGATGCGCACATCGCGCGGTCACCCGAGCGTCGATCAGGCCGTCACGGCGCTACTTCGCGCATTGCTGCGGCACCTTGCGCAGCGGTTCCGTATAGCCCAGCTCGCTCACCCTGCGTACCAGCCCCGCATAGACGTCGTCGGGCAGGCAAGGTACCCGCGCCATGATCCACACATAGTCCCGCTTCGATCGACCGACGATAGTGGTCTGGTAGTTCTCGTCCAGGTACGCGATGACGTACTCCGCCTTGATGGGCCAGACGAACTGCATGCCCCAGACGGCATTGCCGGTATCCGGCGTCACCGTCCCCACCGGATGCATGGTTTCCACCTTGGCGTCGAAGCTGCCGTCCCGATACCGGAAGTCGGTCTGGATCCGGCCGTCCGGCAACAGGCGGTAGCTTTCCACCGCGTCATAGGCATTGCGTTCCGGAAAACTGGGAATATGCGCGATGACATACCAGTCCCCCATGAAGCGGTGCAGGTCCACATGATTGACGGGCGGCATGGGCGTGGGGGTACTGCATCCCGCCAGCAGGCCCGCGATACCGGCACAAAGCGCGCGCAACATGGTCATTCTCCCCGCGGGTGGCTGAACAGGTAATGGCCCACGCCCCATTGCTGGCCATCGTCATAGCCGAACAATTCGGCGCAAGCCATCCAGAACATGCGCCATCGCTGGTGCCACAGGCCCGCGAGCGGCCCGTAAGCGCCAGCCAGCGCCTTCCTGGCCCGGTCGGCACGGGCGTCCTGGTTGGCCAGCCAGTGATTGGCCGTGCGCTGGTAATGCGTCCCGTCCAGGAACCATCTGTCTTCCAATTGCAGGTCGCCCTGGAAATGCAGCAGTGTCGAAGCCGCCGGCATGATGCCGCCCGTGAAGAAATGCCTGCCCATCCAGTTGTCGGCCCCGGCGGTCTCGAACGGATACGCGCGTTCGCGATGGGCGAAGATATGGACGAACAGCTTGCCCGCGGGGTACAGCCATCGGGCGATGTTGGCCATCAGGGCCTGGTAGTTGCGCATGTGCTCGAACATCTCTATCGACACGCAGCGGTCGTAGGCCCCGTGGGGCAGCGACAGCACGTTCACGTCGCAGGTCAGCACACGGACATGCCGCCAGCCCCGCTCGCGGCAACGGGCCTCGATGTGCTGGCGTTGCGTGACGGAATTCGAGACGGCGGTAATGCGCGCGTGCGGAAACTGCTCCGCCATCCATAGCGTCAGCGAGCCCCAGCCACAACCCAGTTCGAGAATATCCTGCCCGTCCGCGAGTTCCGCCCGCTCCGCATAGAGGCGCAACATGGCTTCCTCCGCCTGGTCCAGCGTTTCGTCGCCCGTGGGGTAGTAGCAACTCGAGTACTTCATGCGGGCGCCCAGGCAGAGCTGGAAGAATTCGGTGGGCAGCTCGTAATGCTGGGCGTTCGCGGCATCGGTATGGATGGCGACCGCGCTTTCGCGCAGGCTGGCGATGAGCTGCTGTTCGCGCTCAGTCCAGGCCTCAATGCCGCCCGCATACTCCTGGGCCAGGCGCTGTCCGCAAAGGCGGCGTATGCCCAGGCGCAGGAGCGGATCCGGAACCAGGCCGCGCTCGGCCAGCCCCAGCAGTCCGGGCGCGGGACGATCGGCGGCGAGTTCCGTCGCCTGCAGGGTCGCTGTCGTCATGGCGTGCCTCGTCGTATGGAAATCAGGATTTGGGAAACCAGGGAAAGAAGGCCGGCGTACGGCCCTGGTAATCGCGATAGTCGTCGCCGCGGCTGCGCAGCGCCTGCTTCTCGGTATAGGGCACGCCGCTGATCCAGCGCAGGAATACGAACATCAGCACCGGCCCCAGCCAGGCAAGCCAGGCCAGCGGCGATCCCCAGGCCAGCGCCACATACGCGAACCACTGGCACCATTCGAAGAAGTAATTGGGATGGCGCGAATAGCGCCACAGGCCGTCGCGGCAGGTCCGGCCGCGATTCGCCGGGTCGTCGCGAAATCGGTCCAGCTGGAGGTCGGCGACGATCTCGCCCGCCGCCGCGGCGACCCAGATCAGCAGCGCCAGGACCACCGGCATGCCCGCGGCCGGACTCGCACCGACGGCAAGGAATGGCAGGCAGAACAGACCCACGAGCCCCGCCTGGAACATGAACAAGCCGAAGAACTTTCCCTGGTGGCCATGCCAGTGCTCGCGGAGCGCGCGATAACGGCCGTCCTCTTCCTGCCGCACGCGCCGCCAGATATGCCATGCCAGGCGCGCCGCCCACACGCCGGCCATGACGGCCAGGCAGATCCTGGCGATGCCCGAACCCTGGCCGGTCGCGGCGATCAGCAGCGCGCTGGCCCCCATCCCGAGCGACCAGATGACGTCCACGATCCCCGCATTGCGGTGGCGGGACTGCCAGCGCCATCCCAGGGCCATGGCGACGACCATGCACATGACGATGACCAGCCATTGCTGCGGCGGCGTCATGGCTGCTCCGGTACCCAGCGATCGCCCGCGACGCGCGCCTGGGGATGGGTCAGCAGCAGGTGCGATACGCCGATCGAGCGCTCGCGGAAACCGCCTTCGCAATAGGCCAGGTAGAACTCCCACATGCGGCAAAAGCGCTCGTCGAAGCCCTGAGCCCTGACCAGCGGCAGGTGCGCCAGGAACTGTTGCCGCCAGGCTTGCAAGGTGCGCGCGTACGACAGCCCGAAGTCCTCCAGATGGACCAGCGCCAGGTCACAGGCCCGCGTCTTGGCCCGCAACATGGCCTCGATGGACGGGATGAAGCTGCCGGGAAAGATGTACCGCTTGATGAAATCCACCGACCGCAGGGCCTGCGCATAGCGATGGTCTTCGATCGTGATGGCCTGGACCAGGGCGCGTCCGCGCGGTTGCAGCAGGTCGGAGATCTTGCGGAAGTAACCTTCCAAAAAGCGCGCGCCGACGGCCTCGATCATTTCGATGGAGACCACCTTGTCATATTGGCCCTGCAGGTCGCGATAATCGCGCAGGACCACCTTGACGCGATCCTGCAGGCCGGCTTCGCGCACCCGCGCGACCGCCAGGGCATGCTGCTCCTGCGAGATGGTGGCGGTCGTCACATGGCAGCCGTAATGGCGCGCCGCATGGATGGCGAAGCCGCCCCAGCCACTGCCGATCTCCATGACCTGGTCGCCGGGCTGCAGGTCCAGCTTGCGGCAGATCAGGTCCAGCTTGCGCCTGGACGCGGCTTCCAGCGTATCGTCCGCGCCCTCCCACAGCGCCGAGGAATACATCAGGTCCTGGGAAAGGAACAGTGAAAAGAAATCGTTGCCCAGGTCGTAATGGGCGGCGATGTTGCGGCGGCTGCCCGCGCGCGTGTTGCGGTTGCCGGCATGCCAGGCCTTCAATACCCAGGCGGCCAGCCGCGCCAGCCCCGACTCCATATCGTCCAGCGTGTCGCGGTTGCGCACCAGCAGGCTCACCAGGCCGACCAGGTCGTCGCAGCCCCACATTCCCGCGCCGTAGGCTCCGCCCGCCCCCACGCTGCCGTGCGTGGCAACCAGGCGATAGAACGCCATATCGCCGACAGCCAGGTGGACGGTGGGCTCGCCGTCACCCAGCGTGGTGCTTCCCAGGCAGTCCTGGATCACCAGCCGACCATGGCGCAAGCCCGCCAGCCCGGCGAAAAGGCGCTTGCGCAGCAGGCGATCGACCTTGCCGACGCGGCTCACGGCCGTGATGGCGGCATGATCGGACGATGTCATGGGTTTCATTCGGGTTCTCCGTTCGGCGTGCCGGGGTGGTCGTAGACGGGATTGCGCTTGAGCCACAGGCGCAGCGCCTGCCAATGGATGGCACCGATCACCTGCAGGGTCATCAGCGGGAACCGCCACAGCACGCGGGCGAGCGCCGCGCCATCCAGCGTCCGGCGCCGCAGATACAAGTGGGCGTCGAACTGCGCCCGGTCCTGGTGGCTGACGCGCATGTGCACGCGCAAGTCCTCGGCCGGAGCGGTCAGCGTCCAGTCATAGGCGCAATCCATCGGCATGAAAGGCGACACGTGGAAGCGCTTGTCGAACGCCCAGGTGTAGAACTCTCCGCGCCTGCGGGCGGCGTCGACCGGCAGCACGATGCAATGGCGCTGTTTCCATGGCGTGTTGGTGATCTCGGCGACGATCGCGGCCAGGGTGACGCCGTCGGCCTCATAGCAGTAATAGAAGCTGACGGGGTTGAACACATGGCCGGCGTAGCGAGCGTGGGCCAGCAGCCGGATGGGCCCGGCGGGCACGCTATCCATGGCTTGCCCCAGGCGCGCGCGCACCGCGTCCTTCAGCGACAGGCTCGCGGCGCCGTCCGTCGCCGCACCGTCGAGATAATCGGCGCGCCGCCATTGCGCCAGGTTGGGACGGTCGGTCGACCACAGCCAGCGTCCGCGGAACACCTCGTCGATCTCGTCCAGGTCCAGATAGAGCTGCGCCATGCGGAAATCGAAGGCGTGCATATGCGGCAGATGCCGTTTGTGCATGACCCGGCCTTCATAAAGCGCGCTCTTCATGCCGCCACCTTGGCCGCGGCCGCCGTGGCCTCCGGCCGCGACTGGATTTGCCGTACGACGTCGAGCGCGCTGGCCACGCCGTCCTCATGGAACCCCCACCCCCAATACGCGCCCGCGTACCACGTACGCTGGTGGCCGGAGATGTCCTGCCGGCGAGCCTGCGCGGCCACCGACGCCACGGTGTAGACAGGATGGTGATAGCGCATGCGCGCCAGCACATGCGCCGGATCGATGGCGTCGTCGCGGTTCAAGGTGACGATGAAAGGCAGGCGCGATTCCAGGCCCTGGAGCAGATTCATGCAGTAGCTGACCGAACAGGGCGCGCCTGGATCGGCCGGCACATAGGCGTTCCACGCGGCCCAGGCCTTGCGGCGCCCCGGCAGCACGCGGGCATCGGTGTGCAGCACGACGTCGTTGTCCTGGTAGGCGATCGCTCCCAGGACCTCGCGTTCGGCGGGCGTGGGATCCGCGAGCAGGGCCAGGGCCTGGTCGCTGTGGCAGGCCAATACCACATGGTCGTAGGCGTCGCGCTCGTCGGGCGTCACGACCGTGACCGAATCGGTGTGCCGCACGACGGCGCGGACCGGACACTGCAGACGCACGCGCACGCGCCAGCGCTGCCGCAAGGCCTGGATATAGCTGTTGGAACCGCCCTGGACGACGCGCCACTGCGGCCGCTGGCTCACCTGCAGCATCTGATGGTTGGCCATGAACCGCACCAGGTAGCGGGCGGGAAATTCCAGGATGCGAGCCGCCGGCGATGACCACAGGGCCGACGCCATGGGGATCAGGTGATCGTCCCGGAACGCCGCGCCGTAGCGATGCTGGTGGAGATAATTGCCCAACGTCGGGCCGGGCCCGTCCCCCTGAAGCAAGCCCGGCGCCTCGCGGTAGAAGCGCATGATGTCCCGCACCATGCCCAGGAAGCGCGGCGACACCAGGTTGCGGCGCTGGCAGAACAGCGCATCCAGCGACGTGGCGTTGTATTCGAGGCCGCCGGCCTGCTTGTGGACGGAGAAGCTCATGGTCGTCGGCTGCGACGCCACGCCCAGCTCGTCGAGCATGGCCGTGAAGCGGGGATAGTTCACCGGGTTGTGAACGATGAAGCCGCTGTCCACCGCGTACTGGCGGCCATCCTGTTCGACCGCATGGGTATGCGTATGTCCGCCCAGGTAGTCGTTCGCTTCGTAAAGCGTCACGTCGCAGTCGCGCTGCTGGCCCAGCTTCCAGGCACAGACCATACCCGCGATGCCCGAACCGATGACGGCCACGCGCATGTTCACTCCTTGGCGCGCGCCAGCACCCAGGCCGGCACGGGCTTCAGGTCCCAGATCAGTCCAGCGGCCGCCAGCAGCCGCAGGCCATACCAGGTGATATCGATCTCGCCGGCGCGAAAGCCCTGGCGCGCCGAGCCAGGATAGAAATGATGGTTGTTATGCCAGCCTTCCCCGAAGGTCAGCAGCGCCAGCCACAGGTTGTTGCGGCTGGCGTCCGAGGTATCGTAGCGGCGCTTGCCATAACGGTGCGCCAAGGAGTTGATGGTCACCGTCGCGTGGAATAGCGCCACCGTGGAGATGCAGAAGCCCCATACCAGCATCTGCGGACCATCGGTACCCAGGCCGGGGGCGTAGTGCTCAAGGGCGGCGCCCAGGGCATAGCAGCCCAGCGCCAACACCGCCGGCACGGCGACATCGTAGCGGTCCAGCCAACGCAATTCGGGGAAATTCCTGAGATCGGGCACGCGCTGCATGTCGGTGGCGAAAGCGCGCGGCGTCAGGAACCAGCCCATGTGGCTCCACAGGAAGCCGTGGCGCATGGGCGAATGCAAATCCAGGGCGTCATCCGCATGGCGATGGTGGTGACGATGATGCGCCGCCCACCACAAGGGCCCCCGCTGCGCACAGGCGGCGCCCGCGAGCGCGAACACGAACTGCATGGGCCGCGACGTGCGGAAGGTGCGGTGGGAAAAATAGCGGTGGTAGAAGGCGGTAAGGGCGAACATGCGCAGCGCGTACAGCCCCGCCGCCACCGCCAACGCCACCGGCGATACGCCCGTCCAGAACACCCCCAGGCAGGCCAGGTGCAGTAGCAGGAATGGCAGCGCCCGGGCCACGTCGATACGATCCAGGTCGCCGCCCGGCGCGCCCTGCGCCTGCGTGTCCACCCACCGCCGTATCGACGTGGTCCAGCCACCGATGCCACCTTCCGAGTCCCCGCGCATTATCCTGTCCTGTCCTGTCCAAGCCGTGTCCCTTCATACGGGGCCTGGATGGGTTTGGATCACCTAGGGATAACCCGCAGAAGCGCCGTTCCCGCTTGGGAATGAAATTGGCTGTGCCCCGGAACGGTGACGAGCCCGACCTTATCCCGCCGACCTCATACCCAGGAGACTCATGGCTACCGGCAGCAAGAAAGTCATTTATGTGGCGCTGGCTGGCAACTTGCTCATCGCCCTGACGAAGTTGTTCGCCGCCATGTACACCGGCAGCTCCGCCATGCTGTCCGAAGCGGTCCATTCACTGGTGGACACCGGCAACGGCGGATTCCTGCTGTATGGCATGCGGCAGGCGCGGCGACCGCCCGACAAGCGCTTTCCCTTCGGCCACGGCAAGGAAATCTACTTCTGGAGCTTCATCGTGGCGCTGCTGATCTTCTCGCTCGGCGCCGGCATCTCGATCTACGAAGGCGTCCGGCACTTGCGTGAGCCCGTCCGGATCGAAGACCCCGTCGTCAACTACATCGTGCTCGGACTGAGCATGTTGTTCGAAGGCAGTGCGTGGCTGGTGGCGCTCAAGGAATTCAGGCGGCAAAAGGGCAAGCAGGGGTATCTGGAAGCAGTCGAAGCCGGGAAGGATCCCACGGCATTCGCGGTGCTCCTGGAAGACAGCGCCGCCATGTTGGGCCTGCTGTTCGCACTGGCGGGGCTCACCTTGAGCGAGGTCACCGGCAACATGATGTATGACGGCGCCGCGTCCATCGTCATCGGGGTGATCCTCGCGTCCGTGGCGATATTGCTGGCCCGCGAGACCAAGGGCCTGCTGATCGGCGAAAGCGCCTCGCCGGAGGTGGTGGACGGTGTCCGGGCGCTGATGGAAGAAACCCCTGGCGTCGATCGCGTCAACGAAATCCTGACCATGCATATGGGCCCGGACTACATACTGGTCAACGTCAGCCTGATGCTATCGCCCACTCTGGATCGCGCACAGGCGCATGAGATATTCGACCTGATCGATGCGCGCATCAAGTCGCGCTACCGGCGGGTCAAGCGCGTCTTCATCGAATCCGAAACGCGGCTACAGCGTACGGGCAGCGACCAGCCCTCGAATTAGGCGACCTGAACAAAAAAAGCCCGCAAGGCATTCGTGCTTGCGGGCTTCTGGCCCAGGCGGTTGCCCGCCCTGCCGTGAACGGTGGCTCAGACCTGGAACGCCAAGCTCATTTGTCGACGAAGCCGGCTTGCTCCAGGAGCTTGCGGGTGCGCGGGATTTCCTTGGCGATCAATTCCTTGAAGGATTCGCGGCTTCCACCGTAAGGCTCCGCCCCTGCCTCCGCGAGCTTGGTCCGCAGCTCGCCGCTTTGCAGGGCCTTGTTGATCGCGGCATTCAGTTTGTCCAATATCGGTTCCGGCGTACCGGCCGGGGCCACGATCCCATACCACGGCGCGATGTCATAGCCAGGGTAGCCCTGTTCCGCGATGGTGGGGATGTCCGGCGCCTGATCGGAGCGCTTGGCGGTGGACATACCCAGGGCGACCAGCTTGCCGGACCGTACCTGCGGCAGTCCCGTCATGATCGTGTCGAAGTACAGGCTTACCTGTCCGCCCAGCAGCGCGGGAATGGCTTCGCCGGCCCCTTTGTAGGGCACGTGAAGAATGTCGGTGCCGGTGGCTTGTTTCAGCAGTTCGCCGGCCAGATGGGACGTGGTGCCGGTGCCGAAGGACGCGTATGTCAGCTTGCCCGGGTGGGCGCGCGCGTAAGCCACCATCTCCGGCAGGGTCTTGAACGGCTGCCCGGGCGTGGTCAAAAGGATATTCGGCGTGTAGGCCACCATGGAGACAAGCTCGAACTTGTCAGGATCGTAGCCAAGGTTTTTTTGCGTGAACCGGTTGGTGACGACCGCCGCCGGTCCCCCCATCAACAAGGTGTAGCCATCCGGAGCGGCCCGGGCGACGATGGAGCTTCCGATGGCGGCCGCGGCGCCGGGGTGTGCCTCCACCACGAATGGCTGGCCGAAGTCCCGCGATAGCACCAGCGCGACTTGCCGCGTGATCAGGTCAGTGGCGGATCCCGCCTGGAATGGAACGACGATTTTGACCGGCCGGTCTGGCCAGGAGGCGGGCTGAGCCCATCCGGCATTAGGCAGGACTGACGCGATAGCGAGCATCAGGCCCGATACGGCTTTCTTCATGTGTACCCCTTGCATGTTCGATTGGCGGTTTATCAACGACGCCGCCTATACTAGGAAAAACTGGACAACTGTATAACTGTATCCAGTTTTACCGTTTTTAGCACGAAAACCGCCAGGGTGCGACCACATGGAAAAACTGCTGCTGCCCAGAAGCGCGTTGAACGCGGAAGAGGAGGCGTATCAGCACATACAACGCCAGATCGTGCAGGGAGCCGCGCGGCCCGGCAGCCGCCTCGTCCCGGAGATCATCGCCGGCGAAATCGGTATCAGCCGCACCCCTGTGCGGGTGGCGCTGCGACGCCTGGCCTCCGAAGGTCTGGTCACGATACGCACCAATCGCAGCGCGGTGGTGCGCCGGCTGAATCGCCGCGAAATGCTGGAGGTATTCCAGATACGATCGGTCCTGGAGGGCCTCGCATTGCGCAACGCGATGGAGAACATGGGCCCCGTCCAACTGCACCGCCTCGACGCCATGCTGGATCAACTCGACGGCACCGCGCCCGCGGCCGTGGACCAGACCAGCACCCATCGCGAATTCCACGAGTACCTGTGCGGCTTCTGTCGGCAACCCAGGCTGCAACAGCAGATCGCGGACCTGCACGCGGTGGTGGAGCCCTACATGCGCCTGTGGGCCTCAGAGCCCGGCCGCGTCGCGGTCCGCATGCGAGAGGCGCACCAGGAACTGATCGACGCCATACGCGGCGGCGATCCGGCACATTGCGAAGCGACGATGCGCAAGCACGTGATGGCCACCGTGTCGGCGCTCGCACCGTTTCTGCCGGATGACGACGGGCGCGCTGAGTAGCGCATCGCTATCGGCGCCGCCTGGCCTGCGGAGGGCAGCCCTTGCCTCGCGGCGCATCTATGCCGCATCTATCACGTCGCGGAGCACCGCGAACGACGAAGGGATGCGGGCCTGCGGTACGCATGCATAGCCGAGGATGAGACCTTGGCGCGCGCCGCGCCGCGTAGCGTAATAGCCGCTGAGCGCGCGCACCATGATCCCCGCGGCCGCGGCGCGCCCCGCCACGTCGCTGTCATCGCGTATCCCGGGGAGCGCCAGCACGAGGTGCAGGCCGGCGTCGTCGCCTAGGACCGGAAACCGGTCCCTGTAACTATCCCGGATCGCCGCAAGCAGGGTGTCACGGCGCTGCTGATACAGCGCGCGCATGCGGCGAATATGCGAGGCCAGGTGGCCCTCATCGATGAATTCGCCCAGTGTCGCCTGCGCCATCATCTGGCCTTCCCGGTATAGCTCGGCAATGCCTTTGGCGAACAGCTCGGCGATGGCTTCCGGGACGACCATGTACCCCACGCGCATGCCGGGAAAAAGGACCTTGCTGAAGCTGCTGACGTAGATGACCTGTCCGTCCTGGTCCAGTCCCTGCAAGGACGCCAGAGGGCCGATGCCGTAGCGGAACTCGCTGTCGTAGTCGTCCTCGATGATCCAGCAGCCGTGCATGCGGGCGTACTGCAATAGTGTGCGCCGGCGTTGCAGGCTCATCACGCAACCCAGCGGATACTGGTGTGACGGTGTGCAGATGATAAGGCGTGGCGGACGGCCAAGCTGGCGAGCAGATGGGTTCATGCCTTCGGCATCGACGGCGATCGGCACGGGCTTCAAGCCCGACGACAGCAACAGGGTGCGCACACCCCAGTAGCAGGGGTCTTCGACCCAGACCTCGTCACCGACGTCGCACAGCAGACGGATCGCCAGGTCCACGGATTGGTGGATTCCCGTGGTGACGATGATCTGCTCCGGCGCGCATGTCGCCGCCCGCGATACGCGCAGATAACTGGCGATCGCGCGCCGCAAGGGCGGATACCCGCCGCCCGGCGCGTAGGTCATCAGCTCCTGCCGGCCATGGCGCCAGATCCGGTTTTGCAGCCGGCTCCATATGCGGCTCGGGAACTCCGTGACGTCCGGCACGCCAGGCATGAAGGCGCCCCATTGCGTGCGGGCCACGCTGGCCATTTCGATGGTACGGCGGCCCCGTTCCGATAGCCGCCGCATGCCGCTGGCCGGGCGGCGCAACGGTGCCCGCGCCGGCAGGGATACGGGGGGCCTGGTATCGGCGACATAGGTGCCGCTGCCGGTTCGCGATTCCACATAGCCCTCCACCTGCAACTGCTCGTAGACCTGGATCGCGGTATTGCGCGCGATGGACAAATCCGCGGCCAGTACACGGGAGGCGGGCAGCCGGAGCCCTGGCGCGAGTCGGCCTTCCAGGATGGCTGACTGCAACAGCCGGGCCAGCCGGCGATAGGCCGGTTCGCTCGAAGGCTCCGCCATCTGGGCCTTCAACCATTCGCTCAGCATGGCGTCCAATCGGTGCTCCCTGTTGTCGGTGGAATGGCGGCAGTCGTGCCCTCGCGCCGAAGTGGTTCCATGAACTTTCCAGGAATGGCTCTACCGCCAGGGGCCAATGCGGATGATACTGCATGCCGCATGGCGGCCCGGGTGCCGCGGCTCATCGGCGCCAGCCCTGGCGCCGGCCACTGTCGTACAGGGAACAGAGATGAAGAACGAATCGTTGCAACAGCGGCGCCTGGCAGCATCGCCGCGCGGCATCGGCGTCGCGTGTGACTTCTACGCGGCCAAGGCGCTGAATGCCGAACTGTGGGATGTGGAGGGGCGCCGATACATCGACTTCGCCGCCGGTATCGCCGTCCTGAATACCGGCCATCGCCATCCGCGGGTGACCCGGGCGGTCGCCGCCCAGCTCGAGTGCTTCACGCATACAGCCTACCAGGTCGTTCCCTACGAATCCTATGTCTCCCTGGCCGAACGCATCAATGCGCTGAGTCCTGGCGCGCACGCCAAGAAGACCGCTTTCTTTACCACGGGCGCCGAAGCGGTCGAAAACGCCGTCAAGATCGCGCGCGCAGCCACCGGCCGTCCGGCGGTGATCGCTTTCGGCGGCGCCTTTCACGGCCGGACCTTGCTGACGATGGCGCTGACGGGAAAGGTCGCGCCCTACAAAGTCGGTTTCGGGCCGTTTCCCGCCGATGTCTACCATGTGCCCTTCCCCAACGCCCTGCAGGGCGTCACGCCCGATGACTCGCTGCAAGCCCTGCAGCGCCTGTTCAAATTCGATGTGGAGCCCAGCCGCGTGGCCGCGATCATCATCGAGCCGGTGCAGGGCGAAGGCGGCTTCAACCCCGTGCCCGCGGCGCTCATGCAGGCGCTGCGTACGCTCTGCGACGAGCACGGCATCCTCCTGATCGCGGATGAAGTCCAGACCGGTTTCGCTCGAACGGGGAAACTGTTCGCCATGGAGCATTTCGGCGTGGTCCCCGACATCATGACCTTCGCCAAGAGCCTGGCCGGCGGCTTGCCGCTATCCGGCGTGTGCGGTCGCGCCGAGATCATGGACGCGCCGGCGCCGGGCGGGCTGGGCGGCACCTATGCGGGTAATCCGCTGGCCATCGCGGCAGCGCATGCCGTGCTGGACGTCATTGCCGAAGAAGACCTGGCCGGGCGTGCCCAGGCCTTGGGCGACCGGCTCAAGACGCGCCTGTCCGCCTTGCGTCCGCGGGTCCCGCAGATCGCTGAGATACGAGGTCTGGGAGGCATGGTGGCTGTCGAGTTCAACGACGCGTCCGGCGCGCCGGACGCGGAATTCACAAGTGCATTCCAGCAGCGGGCACTGCGCAGCGGACTGCTGCTACTGACCTGCGGCGTGTATGGCAACGTCGTACGCTTTCTTTTCCCGTTGACGATCGAAGACGCAATATTCGAAGAAGCGCTGGACATCCTGGAAGCGAGCCTGCTGGCCTGATCGAAGGCTGGATCGGTCGGCGGTACCTCGCCTCGGAGGCAACAAAAAACCCGCGGAAGCTGATGCTCATGCGGGTTCGGTACGCTCTGGGACTATCTGGAACTGTACTTTCTGAACAGATCTTGGTGCCGACGGCGAGACTCGAACTCGCACAGCTTTCGCCACTACCCCCTCAAGATAGCGTGTCTACCAATTTCACCACGTCGGCTAGGTTTCGCGACGCACCGGGATCGACTCGGAGCCGGGGCTCCATGCCGCCCATCCGGGGCGTGGAAAGACCGAGATTCTAGCACGCCCGGCGACGTGACGCCGCCGGGCGGATAGCACCAGACTTACTTCGCCGGCGTGGCCGGTTTGACGGGCGCGGCGGGCGTGGCCGGCGCGGCGGGGGCTTGCGGCACAGACGCGTCGGGCTTGGCCGGCGCGGTCTGCGCGGGCGCGGCGCCGCCGGTCGACGGGACGCCGCTGCCGGGCACAGACGCATCGCCCTGCGTGGCCGGGGCCGGCACGGACGCGCCACCCGGAGCCTGAGGCACGGACTTGTCGGCGGGCGCCTGGTAACCCGACATCACGCCCGAATCCAGCGTGGTGGGCTGTTCGACACCCTTGTGGGTGACATAGGCCAGGCCGGCCGTCGTGACGAAGAAGACCACGGCGGCCCATTTGGTGGTCCGCGACAGGAAGTTGGCCGCGCCCGAAGCGCCGAACAGGCTGCCGGCGGAGCCAGTGCCGAAAGCCGAACCCATATCGGCGCCCTTGCCTTGCTGCAGCAGGACCAGAACGATGATGGCCAGTGCCGAAAGCACCTGCACGATCATCAGCGCGGAAAGCATGAAAGACATTACTTGCTCCAGACGGAAACTTAGATTGCGGCTATGCGCAGGAATTCATCGGCCACCAGCGACGCGCCGCCCACCAAGGCGCCGTCGATATCGGGCATGGCGAACAGTTCGGCGGCATTGGCGGCCTTGACGCTGCCGCCGTACAGGATGCGGACCCCGGGCACGCCCAGGCCGCGCAGCGCGACGCGGATGGCGCCGTGCACTTCCTGCGCCTGCTCCGGCGTGGCGGTGCGGCCGGTGCCGATGGCCCAGACCGGTTCGTAGGCCAGCACGACGTGGATCAGGGATTGGGCGCCCAGCGCCAGCACGGGTTCCAGCTGGCGCTCGATCACGCCCAGCGTGTTGCCGCCTTCGCGCTCGGCCAGCGTTTCGCCGACGCAGACGACCGGGGTCAGGCCGGCGGCCAGCGCGGTCTTGGCCTTCTCCGCGACCAGCTCATCCGTTTCGCCGTGCATGGCGCGGCGCTCGGAATGGCCGGCCAGGGCCCAGCGGCAGCCGAAATCCTTCAACATGGCGGCCGAGACTTCGCCGGTATAGGCGCCCTTGTCGTGCACGCTGATGTCCTGCGCGCCCCAGGAAACGGCACTGCCGTCGAGCAGGGCCTGGGTCTGCGCCAAATAGGGAAACGGCACGCAGACGCCAACCTGGCAGGTGCCGGCCCCGGCGCGGGCGCGCAAGGCATCCAGCAGCGCGGCGTTTTCGGCCAGGCTGCCGTGCATTTTCCAGTTGCCCAGGACGAGGCGCGCGCGGGCGGCGCCGGCGGGCGTCTGGCTGGCGGCATCGGCCGGCGTGTCACGGCGATCGTCTGTGCTCATCGTTATGGGCGTCGCGTAATGGGCGTCGCGTTATGGGCGTCGCGGTAGGGTTGGCCGCGCGGGTGACCCGCGCGACGGGATTCAAGGTCAGCCACCGGAAAAATCCGGGTCAAACCCGCGATTGTATCGTGTTTGGCGGCTATCGGGATACTTGACGTCCGTGGGCCGGGGCACGGGCTTGCCCGACGCCCCGGCGG
The DNA here is from genome assembly GCF_002119685.1 of Bordetella genomosp. 8. Taxonomy (NCBI): domain Bacteria; kingdom Pseudomonadati; phylum Pseudomonadota; class Betaproteobacteria; order Burkholderiales; family Alcaligenaceae; genus Bordetella; species Bordetella genomosp. 8. The sequence continues at coordinate 4,410,102 of NZ_CP021108.1, forward strand.
CTGGGCGTCAATGCTGGATGGTCAGGATGATCTTGCCGATCTGTTCGCCCGCTTCCATCATGGCGTGGGCCTTGGCGGCTTCCTCCAGCGAGAAGGTGGCGTGGATGATGGGCTTGATCTTGCCGCTTTCCAGCAGCGGCCAGACGTGCTGGCGCAGGCGGGCGGCGATTTCGCCCTTGAAGTCCACCGGGCGGGGCCGCAGCGTCGAGCCCGTGATGGTCAACCGGCGGCGCATGACCTGTCCGAAATCGACATTGCCGTGGTTGCCGCCCAGCGTGGCGATCAGGACGATGCGGCCTTCGTCGGCCAGGCATTGGATATCGCGGGCGATGTAATCCCCCGCAACCATGTCCAGGATCACGTTGACCCCGGCGCCGCCGGTGGCATCCAGCACTTCCTTCACGAAATCCTGGTCGCGGTAATTGATGCCCTTGGCGGCGCCCAGTTTCTCGATCGCGCGGGCGCGGTCGTCGCTGCCGGCGGTACCGTAGACCTTGTGGCCCATGGCGCTGGCGAGCTGGATGGCCGTGGTGCCGATGCCGCTGGCCCCGCCATGCACCAGCAGGCTTTCGCCGGCGCCCAGATGGCCGCGATCGAAGACGTTGCTCCACACGGTGAAATAGGTTTCCGGCAGGCCGGCGGCTTCGATTTCCGACAGGCCGGCCGGGACGGGCAGGCATTGCTGGACGGGGGCGACACAGTACTCGGCGTAGCCGCCACCCGCGACCAGGGCGCAGACCTTGTCGCCGATGGCATAGCCGCCCATGGCCGCGTCGCCACCGACGATCTCGCCGGCGATTTCCAGCCCGGGCAGGTCGGATGCGCCGCGCGGCGGCGGATAGCTGCCCTTGCGCTGGAAAGTGTCGGGCCGGTTGACGCCGGCCGCGGAGACCTTGATCAATACCTCTCCAGGGCCGGGCTCGGGCGTGGGCCGCTGGACGGGAACGAGCACTTCGGGTCCGCCGGGGCGGGAGATTTCAACGGCGAGCATAAGGCGGGCTCCTGGTTTGTCCTGGACGAAAACTTCGATTATCGCGCCTCGGGCCGCTGATGGTGCAGGGAACGCGCGCCTTCAGCCAGACGGGCGGCATCGGCCGACCCACGCCATGCGGTCGAGCTTGGTCTATCATTCCGACCACTTGTATCGGTTCCCGTTCCCATGATCCGGCTCACGCGCGCGCCTGATTTGCTGATGGCCCAGCACTGGATGAACCTGCTGGCGCAGGCTCGCATCGCCTGCGAGCTGCACAATCAATATCTGACCGGGGCGATCGGCGAGATTCCCGTCGACCAATGCGGACCTGAGATCTGGCTGAAAAACGAACGCGATCTCGAACTGGCCACGCGCATCATCGACGCCAGCTGGCGCGAACCTGGCCAGTCCCTGGCGAACTGGTGTTGTACATCCTGCGGTGAATGGTCGGAAGCGCAATTCACGCTGTGCTGGCAGTGCGGCGCGACACGCGAAGACTGAAGCCCAGCCCCGCCCGAGGCGCGCCTCGCCGCGCGCGCAAGGTCTTCTGCTCATCGTACGCACGCGCACAGGAACAAGGCTTGCGTGGTCCACGCTTCTATCAGGGCGTCGACGGCCAAGGATGAACCGCCGCGCGCCCGCACATGACGCGAACGCACGGCCAATGGATATTCCGGGCGTTCACCTTCCCGGAGCAAGCCCATGTCCACGACCGTCGGAGACTTCATCGTCGAACGTTTGCACGCCTGGGGCGTGCGCCGCATCTACGGCTATCCCGGGGACGGCATCAACGGCGTATTCGGCGCCCTGAGCCGCGCCCAGGGGAAAATCGAATTCATCCAGGCCCGCCACGAGGAAATGGCGGCCTTCATGGCGTCCGCCCATGCCAAGTTCACGGGCGAACTGGGGGTGTGCATCGCCACTTCCGGCCCCGGCGCCTCGCATCTGATCACCGGCATGTATGACGCGCGCATGGACCATATGCCGGTGCTTGCCATTGTCGGCCAGCAGGCGCGCGCCGCGCTGGGCGGCCATTACCAGCAGGAGCTGGATCTGGTGTCCATGTTCAAGGACGTGGCCGCCGGCTTCGTGCAGCAAGCCAGCGTGCCCGCGCAGGTCCGGCATCTGGTGGACCGGGCGATCCGCACCGCCATCGGGCAGAAGCTGGTGACCGCGCTGGTGCTGCCCAACGACCTGCAGGACCTGCCGTATGAGGAGCCCGCGCGCAAGCACGGCACCGTCCACTCCGGCGTCGGTTATCGCGAACCGCGTACCGTGCCCTACCCCGAAGACCTGCGCCGCGCCGCGGAAGTACTGAACGCCGGCAAGAAGGTCGCCATCCTGGTCGGCGCCGGCGCCCTGCATGCCACCGACGAAATCATCGCGGTGGCCGACAGGCTGGGCGCGGGGGTCGCCAAGGCCCTGCTCGGCAAGGCCGCCCTGCCCGACGATCTGCCGTGGGTCACCGGCTCCATCGGCCTGCTGGGCACGGAGCCCAGCTACAAGCTGATGACCGAGTGCGACACGCTGCTGATGATAGGCTCGGGCTTCCCCTACTCCGAATTCATGCCCAAGGAAGGCCAGGCGCGCGGGGTACAGATCGACATCAAGCCCGACATGCTCAGCTTGCGCTATCCCATGGAAGTCAACCTGGTGGGCGACAGCCGGGAGACGCTGCGCGAACTGTTGCCGCTGCTGCAACCCCGCGCCGACAACAAGTGGCGCGAAACCATAGACAAATGGACCACCGATTGGTGGAAGAAGCTGGAGGAACGCGCGCTGGCCGATGCGGAAGGCGGCGTCAATCCGCAGCGCACGATATGGGAGCTGTCGCCGCGCGTTCCCAGCAATGCGATCGTGACCAGCGATTCCGGCTCGGTCGCCAACTGGTATGCGCGTGACCTGAAGGTGCAGCGCGGCATGATGTGCTCGCTGTCCGGCGGACTGGCGTCCATGGGTGCCGCCGTGCCGTATGCCATCGCGGCCAAGTTCGCCTATCCGGAACGTCCCGTCATCGCGCTGGTCGGCGACGGCGCCATGCAGATGAACAATATGGCCGAACTGATCACCGTGGCCAAGTACTGGAAGCAATGGCGCGATCCGCGCTGGATCTGCATGGTCCTCAACAACGGCGACTTGAACCAGGTGACGTGGGAGCAGCGCGTCATGGAAGGCGACCCCAAGTTCGAGGCATCGCAGAACATCCCGTCCGTGCCCTATCACCAGTTCGCCGAGTCCATCGGCCTGCGGGGCATCCTCGTCGATCGCGCCGATGCCATGGGCGCCGCCTGGGACCAGGCCCTGGCTTCGGACCGCCCCGTGGTCATCGAGGTCAAGAGCGACCCCAACGTGCCGCCCCTGCCGCCGCACATCACGATGGCGCAGGCCAAGGCCTTCGCCACCACGCTCATGAAAGGCGACCCCGACCAGGGCCACGTGCTGTTGAACACGGCCAAACAGGTGTTGGGTAGCGTGCTGCCCGGAAACAAGGACAAGTAAACCTGGAGGTCGCCTATGTTCCGACGCACAAATGCCATACACACGGTCGTGATCACCGGCGCCAGCGCCGGCGTGGGCCGCGCCACGGCGCTGGAATTCGCGCGCAGGGGCGCGAACGTCGCGCTGCTGGCGCGCGATGCCGAAGCCCTGGCCGCCGCCGCCGAAGATGTACGCAAGCTGGGCGTGCGCGCCCTTCCCATCCCGGTCGACGTCAGCGACGCCAAGGCCATGCACCACGCGGCCGATCAGGTGGAAGCCGAACTGGGACCGATCGACGTGTGGGTGAACAACGCCATGCTGACGGTGTTCTCGCCTCTTTCCAAGCTGACGCCCGAAGAGTTCGCGCGCGTGACCGAGGTCACCTACCTGGGCCAGGTCTATGGCACGATGGCCGCGCTGCGCCACATGCGTCGGCGCGATCGCGGCACCATCGTGCAAGTGGGTTCGGCCCTGGCCTATCGCGCCATCCCACTGCAATCCGCCTACTGCGGCGCCAAGCACGGCGTGCGCGGCTTCACCGATTCGCTGCGCAGCGAGCTCATGCATGACCGCAGCCGCGTGCACGTGACCATGGTGCAGATGCCGGCGCTGAACACGCCGCAGTTCGACTGGGCGAAGTCGCACGTGCCCTACGCGCCGCAGCCGGTGCCGCCCATCTTCCAGCCCGAGGTCGCGGCGCGCGCCATCGTCTGGGCCGCGCACCATCGCCGTCGCGAGCTCTACGTCGGCATGCCTTCGATCAAGGCCATCGTCGCCAACAAGTTCTTCCCCGGACTGCTGGACTGGTATTTGGCCCGCACCAACTACGAGGCCCAGCGTCGCAAGCCGCTGGCGCCGGCAACGCGGGTGGACAATCTCTGGCGGCCGGTGTCCGGCAGGCACGGCACCCACGGATCGTTCGACGACCAGGCCCAGTCGCATAGCGCCGCGCTGTGGGCGTCGACACACCGGCCGCTCGTGGTCGGCGCCGGCGTGGCCTTGGGCGCCCTGCTGTGGACGCTGTGGAAAAACAGGGATTGAGGCCCCCGCGCCGCCTGCCTATTTCCAGACGGCGCGGGCGATTCTCAGGTAGTTGCCGCCGTAGATGGCGGCGATGTCCCGCTCCGTATAGTTCCGGCGCAGCAGCAGCTCCGTGATCTCCGGCAATTGATGCGGCCCCAGGTAAGCGAACTTGCCGGTGTAGTGCTGCGACGGCCAGAACGCCGGCGCGCGTGCTGGCCCGCCAGGCGCCCAGGTGTAATCCAGCCCGATCGCCACGCTGCCGACACCGATCTGTTCCACCGTCATATCGATGGCCCGCACGAACGCCGCCGATGACGCCTCGGGGTCTCCGAGGAAACGCCCCACCCCCGTCACGCCGACCAGGCCGCCCTGGCGCGCCACCGCCTGTATCTGCTCGGTCGTGATGTTGCGCGGATGATCGGTATGGGCCTTCGGATTGGAATGCGAGAACACCACCGGCTGGCTGGACATCGCGATGATGTCCATGCTTGTGGAATAACTGACGTGGGACAGATCGATCAATATGCCCAGGCGGTTGCACTCGCGGACCAGTTCACGGCCGAAATCGGTCAGGCCGACATCGACATCGTGGCAGCCGCCGCCCGCATCGTTGTTCAGGTTGTAGACGAAGTGGGCCTGCCGCACGCCCAGTCGGTGGTAGAGCGCCAGCATCTCGACCTGGCCCGCCAGGGACACCGCGCCCTCCAGATCGAAGGCCACGGCAAGCTTGCCTTCCTGCCGCGCCCGCAGGATGTCGTCCACGCCGTCTATCATCACGAAGCGCTCCGGCCGCCGCGCCAGCCAGTGCCGATAGGCGGCCAGCACCCGGATGGTGTGCTCCCAGGGGTGAATGTCGAACCCGACATTGATGGACAGGAAGTCGACGCCGACTTCTTCCCAACGCGACAACTGCGACAAGTCCTGGTCGGGCTTGGGCGTGAAGCCGCCGTGGGCGTCCCACACCAGCACATCACGCAGTATTGCGCGGGCGCGCTCGGAAACCGCCACTTGTTCATTCATCGTAGGCAGCCTCCGTTTGTGCCAACCTGGTGTAGCCATAATCGCGTGCGGCACCAGCTTCGCTGACCAGTCCCAACGCGATATCCCGCTCGACCGCGGCACGCGGGCGCTGCGCAGGATCGCCAAACCCCGATCCCCCCGCCAGCACCACTTCCACGATTTCGGAGGATTTGGTCAAGGTCAGCAGGTTGCCCGTCCCGCAATCATGCAACGTCGCACCGGCGGCATCCATCACGCGGCCGGACCCGGGCAGGCCCGGCTTGCCGCCGAACAGCCCGGGCTGCAATACCGTATCGGGGAAGAAGGAGATCAGCGTCTCCAGGCCATCGTCATGCAGCTTGCGCATGCGCACCCGCTGGCCCAGTCCGCCGCGGTACTGCCCGGCTCCGCCCGAATCCGTGACATAGGCCTTTTCCAGGATAAGGACAGGCACGCGCGACTCGAACAGTTCCGTCGACGTATTGGCGGCCGACGTCGGCCAGAGCAGGCCGGACTTGCCATCGCCATTGGCGCTTCCACCCTGCCCGCCTCCGCAGAAGAACATATCGGAATAGGCCTGCATCTCGGCATCCCGCCCGTACACCCGCGGATTGACCGAGATGCCCGTAAAGGCCTGGACCTGCGACGGCACGGCCTGCGCCAGCGCACGGAATACGCTGGGCGCGATGTACCACCCCGTGCGGGTACGCTGGCTGACGGCCGCCGGTCGGCGGCAGTTCAGGATCGAGCCTTCCGGCGCCTTGACGGTGAACGGCCGGTAGCAGCCCGCGTTGCCACGCACCTGCGGCGTCAGGATGCACTTGAGCGGATAGGTAGCCTGTGCCGCCGTGTAATTCAACGTCGAGTTGAAGGCGCCCTGCGCCAGCTGCGGCGGCGCGCCTTCGAAGTCCAACTCGATGGCATCGCCGCGCACGGTCAGCTTGAGCGGAATGCACAGCTCGCCGTCGATGGGATTGGTCCAGGATTCCGCGCTGTAGACCCCATCGGGTATCTTGCGGATGGCGTCGCGCATGGCGCGTTCGGAGCGCCCCTGGACCACGGTTGTCAGGGCCCGCAGGTCTCGCATTCCGTAATCGTCCATGAATGCCAGCAGCCGTTGCGCGCCTATACCGTTGGCGGCCACCAGCGCATGCACGTCGCCCACCACCTGGTCGCTATTGCGCACATTTTGCGCCAGCAATGCGAACAGGGCCGCATTCGGCCTACCGGCCTCGAACAGCTTCATCGGCGGGATCTGCAATCCTTCCTCATAGATTTCCCGCGTGGTGCGCGGATTCTTGGTTCCACCGATATCGGCGACGTGTGCCACCGTGGCGGCAAAACCCACCAGGGCCCGGTCGCGGAAGACCGGCGTAACCACGGCGATATCGAACAGATGGCCGGCGCACAGCCACGGATCGTTGGTGACCAGTACGTCGCCGGGCACCAGGCTTTCCGGGGGATAGGCTTGCAGCAGCGCCTGCACACCGCGCGGGAGCGCCAGATTGAACAGCGGCATCGCGCGTGGCGAGTGAACGATGGGCTCCCCGCGCGGGTCCAGCAATTCGCAGGCGAAATCCTGCGCGTCGGAGATCACCAAGGAGAACGCCGTGCGGCATACGGTGGTCCACATCTCCTCGGCCACCGTCGCCAGCCGCGCCCACATGATCTCGAGCGCGATCGGGTCGGACTCGATCAGGGCGGCCGCTTCCTCCACCGGCATGTCCGGGGTGATACGCTCACCGGCCGTTTTGTAGTCTGCGACCGTGATGCGGATGTTCAGGTTGCCGTCTATCGTCGCGGTGTCGTCCGGACCGATGACGGTCGTGGCTTCGCGCTCCTCGATGATCGCCGGTCCGGGGATGACGTCGCCCGGCGCCGCCGCATAGCGGTCGTACACGCGCGTATCGACGTATCCCGCGCCAAACCACGCCGGCCGCGATCCCTTGACCTTGGCGCCGGTGGCGCCGCCCGCCGCGCCCGACAGGGAAAGCAGCGGCGCCTGCCCACGCAAACGGACGCGGAAATTGATCGCCTCGATGCGAGCGCCGGGAGGTACCGCGGTATAGCGGCTGGAATACGCGGCGGTGAAGGCCTGCCGGATCTCGTCCAGGTCGCTCGCGGTCAGCACATGGGCTGGCAGGTCGACGGAAATGTCATGCGTCTGGCCCACCAGCCGCATGTCCGCGCTGCGCTCCACCACCACCTCTTCAGCCGGCACCCCGGCCTGCATCAGCCGTTCCCGTCCCTCGCGCTCCAACGCGTCCAGGGTCGCGTTCACGCCGTCCGCGTCGAAGCCGGCCGCGAATACGGTCGGATGGGAGCGGACCAGATCGAAGGAAATCGGCGCCGTCAGGAAACCCAGGGCCGACGCCGCCCCGGACGCGGGCGGGATGATGACCTCGCGCACGCCCAGTACGCGCGCCACGTCGCAAGCGTGCGCGGGCCCCGCGCCACCGAAACCGACCATGGCGTAGTGCCGTGGGTCCAGGCCTTTCTCCACCAGGTGCACCCGCGCGGCCGCCGCCATGCTTTCCACGACCACCGTATGGATGCCCCAGGCCACCTCGGGCACGGGCAGGTCCAGGGTGGTCCCAAGGGTCTCGAGCGCGCGCCGCGCGGCGGGCAGGTCCAGCGCCATGCGGCCGCCCAGGAAGTAGCCAGGATCGTAATACCCCAACACCACGTTGGCATCCGTGACCGTGGGCTGGGTCCCGCCCAGGCCGTAGCAGGCGGGGCCGGGATCGGATGCGGCCGACTCCGGACCGACCTTCAGCAGACCGACTTCATCGATGGCGGCGATCGAGCCTCCACCCGCGCCGATCTCGATCAAGTCCACGGTCGGCGTCTTGATCGGTAAACCCGAACCCTTGCCGAAACGGTGCACCCGGCCGGCCTCCAGCATGGGCGCGATGTCCACGCGCTGGTCACGGATGATGCAAGCCTTGGCGGTCGTGCCGCCCATGTCGAAGGCGATGACGTCGCGCTTGTCCGCCAGCGAACCGAACAGCGCGGTCGCCAGTGCCCCGCCGGCGGGGCCGGACTCCAGCAGGCGTATGGGGAAGGTGCGTGCCGTTTCCAGAGAGACCAGGCCGCCCGCGGAATGCATGAGCGATAGCGTGCCGTGAAAGCCGGCGGCCGTCAGGGAGGTTTCCAGCTTGCGCAGGTAGCGATCCATCAGCGGCTGCACGTAAGCATTGGCGCAGGTGGTGACGGCGCGTTCGTATTCGGAGATCTCCGCGACCACCTCGCAGGAAAGCGACACCGCCAGCTGCGGGAATTCCGCGCGGATCAGTTCGCCTACGGCACGCTCGTTGTCCGGATTCCGGTAGGCATTGATGAAGCATACGGCGACCGCTTCCACCCCCTCGGCCACCAGTTGACCGACTTCGCGCCGCACGGCCTCGCGGTCGAGCGCCAGGACGACCTTGCCGGAACGGTCGATACGTTCCGGCACTTCGCGCCGCAGGTCGCGCGGCGCCATCGGATCCGGAAACCCCAGGAACAGGTCGTAGATGTCGTAGCGCTGCTCGCGGCCCATCTCCAGCACGTCGCGGAAGCCCTGCGTCGTCAGCAGGCCCAGCCGCGCGCCCTTGCGCTCGATCACGGCATTGGTGACCAGCGTCGTCCCGTGCACGATTTCGCCCACATCGGCCATGGCGATCCCGGCCTGGTCCACCAGTTCCTTCAGGCCGAGCAACGCCGCTTCCGACGGATCGTGCGGCGTGGTCAACCGCTTGTGCAGCCGCACCGTCCTGCCCGCCGCGTCATACAACACGAAGTCCGTGAAGGTGCCGCCGATATCGAAACCGATGCGCCACGTGTCGCGGCTGACCGCCGAGGGCTGCGCACCGCCCTTGCTCGATTGCTTGGATGTATTTGCTTCCATGATGCCCACTTGCGTAGTCGTCGAATTCAATGCCGCCCGGAAGCGGCGTTCAGGAACGGGGGGCGCCAGCCGCCTCGGTCGCACCGCCCTGCCGCCCATGAAAAGGAGAAGCGTCGGGGTCTATGCCCGGCATGGCGGCCAGGAGCGACCGGGTGTAGGACTCCCGGGGATGATCGAAAATCTGCTGCGTCGGCCCTTCTTCCACCAGCTTGCCGCGATAGAGCAGCGCGACGCGATCGCAGACGTAGCGGATCACGCCCAGGTCGTGCGATATGAACAGGTAGGTCAGCTGTAGCCGGCTCTGCAGGTCCAGCAACAGATTCAGCACCTGGGCCTGCACCGATACGTCCAGCGCGGATGTCGGCTCGTCCAGGATCAGTACCTCGGGCTGGGCGGCCAGGGCGCGCGCAATGCCGATGCGCTGGCGTTGCCCGCCGGAGAATTCGTGCGGAAAGCGGCTGGCGTAGGCCGCGTTCAGGCCCACGAGCTGCAGCAACTCGCGCACGCGATCGGTTTGCTGCCGCGCGTTCAGGCGCAGCTTGTCGCGATGGATGCGCAGCGGCTCGGCGATGATCTCCCCCACCGTCATGCGGGGGTTCAGCGACGCATAGGGGTCCTGGAACACGATCTGCATGCGAGCTCGCAGGTCACGCAGGCCGCCACGCTTCACTTGCGCGACGTCCTGGCCATCGAACAGGATGCGGCCACCCGACAAGGACTCCAGGCCCAATACGCAACGCGTAAGCGTGGTCTTGCCCGAGCCGGATTCACCCACCACGCCAAAGCTCTGGCCTTTCTGTATGGTGAGGCTGACGTCGTCCAGCGCGGTGAAAGGGACCGGCCGTCGGCGCAACAGCGTCCGCGGCGGCGCATAGTGTTTGGTGAGATGCTCAATTTGCAGCATGGGCTGCCTCCAGGGACACGGCCTGCGGGGCCTGAGCCAGCACGCATGCCACTTTCTGACCTTCGCCCACGTGCACGACAGGCGGCAGCGCCGCGACGCATTCCTGCCTGGCATGCGGACAGCGCGGGGCCAGCCGGCAGCCGGATGGGGGATCCAGCAGGTCAGGCACGGTGCCGGGCAGCGCGGCCAGGCCGCCGCGCCGCAGGTCGCGCGTGGGCACGGCGCCCAGCAAGGCCTGCGTGTAAGGATGCCGCGGGTGATGGAATACCTGGCGCGCCGGCCCGGACTCGACGATATTGCCTGCGTACATCACGGCCACATGGGTGCACAGTTGCGCGACCACGCCCAGGTTGTGCGTGATGAAGACCACCGCCAGGTTATGTTCCCGCACCAGGCGATGGATCAAGGCAAGGATCTGCGCCTGTACGGACACGTCCAGCGCCGTGGTGGGTTCGTCGGCGATCAGCAGTTCGGGACGGCCGATCAGGGCCATGGCGATCAGCACGCGCTGGCGCATGCCGCCGGAAAACTGATGCGGGTAATCGTCCACGCGCTTTTCCGGTTCCGGTATGCCGACCATATCCAGCATGCGTATGGCAAGCTTGCGCGCCGCATGCCGCCGCTCGTCGCGATTGGCCGACGCGTCGACGCCCAGTATGGCGGGGTCCTGCGTGCCGGCATGCAAGGCCACGTCCGCCAGCTGGGTCCCCACGCGGAACGCCGGATTCAGGTTGGTCGTGGGATCCTGGAAGATCATGCCCACGCGCCGCCCGCGCAGCGCGCGCATCGTCGACTCCGAAGCCTGCAGCACATCCTGCCCGTCCAGCAGGATGGAGCCATCCATGTAGCGGGCCGGGGGCGACGGTATAAGGCGCGAGACGGACAGGCCGGTCAGCGACTTGCCGCAGCCGGACTCGCCCACCAGGCCCCAGATCTCGCCCCGCTCGACGGACAGGTCGATGCCGTTCAATACATGCGCTTCGCCGGCATACGTGCGCATGCCCAGATGCAGGTTTCGGATATCGAGGAATGCCATATGCAGTGTCGTGTCAGGCTAGGTAAGGGGCGCGGCAGCGGCTCAGCGGCGCGACTTCGGATCGAGCACGTCGCGCAGGCCGTCGCCCAGCAGGTTGAAGCCCAGCACCGCGAAGAAGATGCACAAGCCGGGGAACAAGGCGGTCCACCAGAAGTCCGGCAGGTTGTTGCGCGCCGTGGCCAGCAGCGACCCCCATTCGGGTGTCGGCGGCTTGACGCCGATACCCAGGAAACTCAGCGAGGCGACAGACAGGATCGCGAAACCCATGTCCAGCGACAGCTTGATCAACACGGGCGACATCACGTTGGGCAGCACGTGGCGCCAGAGGATGCGGGCCGGGCTCGCGCCCAGCGCCCTGGCCGCCTGCACGAACATTTCTTCCTTGCGGGCGATGACCTCGCCGCGCACCAATCGCGCATAACCGGGCCACCAGGACAGCGCGATGGCGAAGATGGTGTTGCCCAGGCCGGCGCCCAGCGCGGCCGCGATGGCCATCGCCAGGATCAGCCCCGGCAGGGTCAGGACCAGATCGACCAGCCGCATCAGGATCTCGTCGATCCAACCGCCGGCGAAGCCCGCGATGCCGCCGACCACGATACCGACCAGCGCACCCAGGCACACCACCAGGAAACCCGCCACCAGCGATATCCGCGCGCCCGCCAGCACCAGCGAGAACACGTCCTGGCCGAATTCGTTGGTGCCGAACCAGTGCTGCCACGATGGGGCCTGGAAACGCAGCGCGGTGTGCACCGCCCCCTGCACGTCCTGGGGATAGGGAGCCAGCGCCGGGCCGGCGATCGCGGCCAGGCACAGCAGGCCGATGATGACCAGGCCCGCCCACGACACCCAGCTGCGGTTGAAACGGTAGAAAGCCTGTCTCCAACGGCCCGCCGAGGGTCGGGCCACGCCGGCGTCGCCGGTTGCCATCGTTTGCGTATTCATTCGTACCGCACCTTAGGATTGAACGCGCCGTACAGCAGATCGACGAGCAGGTTCGCAAGGATGAAAAGCATGCCTATCATCAACGTGACGCCGATGACCGGGGTGAAATCCTGCGTCAGGATGGATTTGGTGGCGTACAGGCCGATGCCCGGCCAATCGAATACGGTCTCCACCAGGACGGTGCCGCCCAGCAGCCAGCCCACGTACAGCCCGATCACGGTCAGGGTCGCGGAAAAGGCGTTCTTGGCCACGTACTTGCACAGGATCAGCCGCGGTTTCAGGCCGAGCGCCCTTTCGGTCAGGACGTAGTCCTGCTGCAGCACTTCGATCGTGCTGGCGCGCATCATGCGGGCGATCGAGGCCAGGGGTGACAGCGCGGTCGCCAGCGCGGGCAGCACGAGGTGGCTTACCGCCGTCCAGAACGCCGCGCCGTTCCCGTCAATGAAGGCATCCAGCGTCAGCAAGCCGGTAACGGTGGGCGGCGGATCCATGGTCAAGGGAAACCGCCCCGTCAAGGGTAGCCAGCCGAGCGCGACCGCGAAGCCCAGCTGCAGCAGCAAGCCCAGGAAGAAACGCGGCATCGAGATCGCACCCAGGCAGGCGAAGCGCGTCAGGAAGTCCGGCCACTCGTCGCGATAGACGGCGGCGACCACGCCGGCCGGCACGCCTATCAATACCGCCAGCGTCAGCGCGGCCAGCACCAGCTCCAGCGTGGCGGGCAGGAACAACATCAGGTCGGCCAGCACGGGGCGGCGGGTGAAGATCGATTGCCCCCAGTCGCCACGCAGCAATCCGGTCAGGTAGTGCCAGTACTGGACGTAGACCGGCTGATCGAACCCGAACTCGCGCGACAGCCGCTCGATATCCGCGTGCGTGGCATTGGGCCCGGCCGCCAACGCGATCGGATCACCGGGTAGCAGGCGCCCGATCGCGAACACGAGGACGGTCAGTCCCAGCAGTATCGGGACGATGAGCAAAAGGCGCCGGGCCGTGAATCTCAACATGGTTCTTCTACCGTCATTGGGTGCCCTGGAGCCCAGGGCGCACGCTGCGTGTGGCGGCGTTGGGGTTGTTCCGCGACGTTGTCAGGCGTCGCGAGCCTGCGCGCTGTCCGCCGGCTCGAGCGAGAGCGGCGCCAGGTCGAACGCGCCCGGGCGTATGGGCGTATAGGTAAAGCCTTGCACGCTGCGCCGGAATGCCAGCTTGCGCACGTCGGTCGAAATAAACAGATCGGGCGAGTCGTCCAGCACCCGCCGCTGGAATTCGATGTAGATCTCGTTCCGCCGGGCGGGATCGAGCTCGCTTCTTCCGCGTTCGATCAAGGCGTCGACCGCCGGGTTCGCGTAGGTCGGGTTCGACCAGTTGCCGACACGCGAGGAGTGATAGTGGTTGAAGCTGACGTCGGCCGGATCCGCGTAGTTCACCGATGTGAACATCGAAAAGAAGTCCGGGCATGTTTCAGGGCGCCGCGCCGAGGCCACCAGATCCGGCCACGTCATGGCCCGCACATCCAGCGTGATCCCCAGCTTCTTCAGGCTGTCCAGCAGCACCAGGCACCAGCGCCGCTGCTGCTCATAACCGCTGATGTACGCCGCCCGCAAGGCAAGCGGCTGGCCGCGCGTGTCGATCCTGGCCATGTATTCGTGCGCCCGCTCCAGGTTCATCGCGCGCGGCGGCAGCGACTTGTCGAAGCCGAACATGGCCTGCGGCAGGGGGCCGTACGCCGGACGTGCATACACCGCGACGTCCAGCATGGCCTGGTAGTCCACGGCCCAGCTCACCGCCTTGCGCAGCGCGACGTCGGCCAGCGGGCCGTGCTTCGTGTTCATCCGAAACATGAAGGTCCGCAGTTCGGGCTTGACGACCAGGTTGACGCGGGAACGTCCCTGCAGCGCGGCAATGTCGTCGTTGGACAGGTTGACGGCGATATGCGCGTCGCCTCTCTGCACCATCAGGCGCTGGCTGGCGCTTTCCCGGACGACCTTCAGGATGACGCCGGTGGCGTTGCCTGATTCATCGCGCCAGTCCGTGGCGGTACGCCGCAATTCGTAAAGATTGCCCGATTCGGCGCGGCGCAGCTGGAATGGGCCGGAGCCCGCGAGATGAGCGCGCAGCCAGGTCTGCCCATCGTCATTGCCCTTGTTGGGTTCGACCTGCGCGGGGTTGACGATCCATATCCACGGCAACACCTGCAACAGCGGACCAAAGGGCCGCGCCAGGCGCATACGGACGGTGGTCGCATCCACGGGCTGCACACCGCCCGGTTCGATGATGCCGGCGATCATCCACGCGTTGCCCTTCCTGATCCGCAGCAGTCGCTCGATCGAATATGCCACGGCGTGCGCAGACACGGGCGACCCATCGCTGAAGCGCGCTGCCGGATTGAGCCTGAACACATATTCCAGCCCATCGGCGGACACCTCCCAGGCGCGCGCCAGTTGCGGCACGATGCGCGGCGGGTCGGCTTCGACGCGAACCAGGGCATCGTAGACGTTGCGCAGCAGGAAGGTGGTCGGCTCGTCGGCGTTGGTATGAGGATCCAGGTTATTGATGTCGTTGGCCGTGGCGATGACCAGGACACGGCGGGCCTGTTCCTGTCCGGTCGCGCCGCGACCCGGCATCACACGCGCCACCGCGGCGACGCCGGCCGCGGCCGCCACACCCGTGACGATGGCGCGCCTGCTGATCCTGCCCATATCCCCTGACCTCCGTCGACGACGCGCACCGCGTCGCATCGCCTGTATGTTGTCTCGTCGAGACCGCGTGATTCGGTATGCGAGGCAGTATATCCACCTACAATCTTGATTCGTACACATACCTCCCTAGTATTAGATAAACTTAATATCTGCCATTTCCTCGCGGATGATGTGCTAGGGAAAACACGGACCAGGACGCGCCATGCAAGCAGCCAAACCGGTGGACATGCAGAACCTGCAGATCTTCGTCGCCGCCGCCGAAGAAAGGAATATGTCGAATGCCGCGCGCCGCCTCGGCATCACGCAGTCCGCCGTATCGCAGAGCATCCGCCAGTTGGAAGAACAGTTCGGCGTGGTGCTGTTCAACCGTGAGCGCCGGCCGCTTTCCCTGACCGCCGCGGGCCTGGCCCTGCGCAATCGCAGCCAGGCACTGCTAGCCGACGCCAGCCGCCTCAAGGCCATGGTCATAGAGGCCAGCCGCGGCATCAAGCCGGATCTGCGGGTAGGCCTGGTGGATTCCTTCGCCTCGACCTTCGGCGCGAGCTTCATCCGCGAACTGCTGGACCAGTCGTCCACGCTGTCCGTGCGCAGCGGGCTGTCGCCCTACCATGGCGAGGCCCTGCTGGCGCGGGACTTCGACATCATCCTGACCACCGACGCCATGGACGATTTCGACAATCTGTCGCGCCGGCGCCTGATGTCGGAGCAGTTCCTGGTGATTACGGCGAAGTCCTATCCCGGCGAACTGAACAACATACGCGACCTGAACAAGCTGGCCCAAAGCCTGCCCATCGTGCGCTTCAACCGACAATCGCATCTGGGCATGCAGGTGGACCGTTTCCTGCGCCGCATCGACGCGCGCGTGCCGCACCGCCTGGAGCTGGACGAAGCGGACACCGTGGCGTCCATCGTCGCCGCCGGCATCGGCTGGGCCATCACCACCCCGCTCTGCCTGCTGCAGGGCGAAGGCCATGCCAAGAGCCTGCGCCTGCATTTCCTGGGTGGGAATCCGGGCACACGCTCGCTCTACCTGCTGGGGCGCCGCAACGAGTACGAACAGACGTTCTCGCAGTGCTATCGCATCGCCAGGGATTTGCTGACCGCCGAGCTGCCAAAGCGGCTGGACGCCATCCATCCGCGGCTGCAGGAGCTCGTAAGCATCGACGACGAACAACATTCGCCCGATTAATGGAAGGCATTCGGCTGGCTCATAGTTCTTGCTCCGCGTCGTGTCGGCGGCCCACAGTCCGCCCACGCGCGGGATCGCCCGCCTATCGCAGGAACAGAACGAACGATGAACCAAGCACACCCCGCCATGCGCACCGAACACGATGCCCTGGGCTCCATGCAACTGGCCGACTCGGTGGATTACGGCATCCAGACCGCCCGCGCCGTCGAGAACTTCTCGATCTCGGGTATCACCATCGCCGACATACCGGGCTTCGTCGCCAGCATAGCCACCATCAAGAAAGCCGCGGCACAGGCGAACGAACGCGTGGGCGCGCTGGATGCCCAACGGTCGGCGGCGATCCAGTGGGCGGCCGACGAGGTCCTTCGCGAGCCGGACCCGGCATCTTTCCCAGTGGACATCTATCACGGCGGCGGCGGCACGGCCGCCAATATGAACGTCAATGAAGTGCTGGCGCGGCTGGCCAGCCGGCGCATGGCGGCCGGCGACGAACGCGCGTCTGTCCATCCAAACGACCACGTCAACCTGGGCCAGTCCACCAACGACGTCATTCCGTCGGCAATGAAGATAACCGTGCATGGCTTGCTGGAAGCGCTCGCCACACGCGTCAGTGACTTGTGCAATACGCTGCGCGACAAGGAAAGCGAGTTCGCCGACGTCGTGAAGCTGGGACGCACCTGCCTGCAGGACGCGCTGCCGGTCACGCTGGGGCAGCAGTTCAGCGGGTACCGCAGCGCGCTAGAGCGGCAATTGGCCGAAATCCAGCGGGTGCGCGACCTCTGCCTGGAACTGCCCCTGGGTGGCACGGCGGTCGGCACCGGCTTCGGCGCGGCGCCCGGCTATACCGAAGCCGTCTACGCCAGCCTGCGGACACTGACCGGACGCCATTTCCATCGCGAAGCCAATCTTTTCGACGGCCTGCAGAACGCGGATGTATGGATCGCGATCTCGGCCGCGCTGAAAGGGACGTCCACCGTGCTGAACAAGCTGAGCGCCGATCTGCGCCTGATGTCGTCAGGGCCCCGCGCCGGCCTGGGAGAAATCGAACTGCCGGCGGTACAGCCCGGTTCGTCCATCATGCCGGGCAAGATCAACCCGGTGATTCCGGAGATGGTGATGCAAGTCCATTTTCGCGTCCTCGGTAACGACGCAACCGTTACCCGCGCATGCGAAGGCGAACTGGACCTGAATGTCTGGGAATCGGTAATCATCCATTGCGTCAGCGATTCGATATCGCTGCTGTCCCGCTGCGTACCGCTGCTGGCGGACAGATGCGTCGCGGGCATACGTGCCAACCACCAGGAATGCCTGCGCCACGCGGGAGGATCCCTGGCCCTGTCCACCGTATTGGCTGCCCTGTTCGGCTACGAACGCGCCAGCCAGGTGGCGAAGCAGGCCGCGGCGCAGGACAAGACTATCCAGGAAGTGAGCATCGAACTGGGACTGCTGACGCCCGAAGCCGCGACCCGTTATCTGGACCCGATGCTGCTGACCGCGCCCGAGCGCT
The DNA here is from genome assembly GCF_002119685.1 of Bordetella genomosp. 8. Taxonomy (NCBI): domain Bacteria; kingdom Pseudomonadati; phylum Pseudomonadota; class Betaproteobacteria; order Burkholderiales; family Alcaligenaceae; genus Bordetella; species Bordetella genomosp. 8. The sequence goes on from NZ_CP021108.1 coordinate 4,427,738, forward strand.
TCGACGTGCTTTTCAGCAGGGAGAACGTGCAGGCCATCAACGGCACGTTCACTTGGCGGAAGGTGTGAGATTCGAACTCACGAGGGCCGTGAAGCCCCGCCGGTTTTCCTTGCCCCTATGGCTTTCGCCACCGGATCCGGCCTGGGCGGCCGGATCGTTTGCGGGTCTGGACTTTGCCTTCACCATGGCCCCGCGCGACGCGGGGCTTTAGGTGGGAGCCGTCAAGTCTCTACACGTTATCGATGATCAGCATCATCGATCTTCGCTCGGCGTTACCTCGGAAGCATCCAGGGGCTTCGCCGAATTTGACTCCTTACATCCAACGGGTTTCCCCGTGGGCGCTCGATTGAACAAGACCGGTGCATTCAACCACTCTGCCAACCTTCCACGGGCGGGATTGTATCGGAATCGGCGGACTGGCTCTAGGCGCGTGGATTGAAGGGGTCCTTGATGCCTGCGCCGGTGTCGATCCACACGCTCTTGGTCTCGGTGAACTCGTAGATGGCGTGCAGGCCGTTCTCCCGCCCCATGCCGCTTTCCTTCATGCCGCCGAAGGGCGTGGCCCAGTTGGTGCGCCTGTAGGTATTCACCCACACCGTTCCGGCGCGCAGGCGTGACGCCATCCGGTGCGCACGCTTCACGTCGCGCGTCCAGACGCCGGCTGCCAGGCCGTAGCGGGTGTCGTTGGCGATACGGACGGCTTCGTCCTCATCCTTGAACGGGATCAGGCACAGCACCGGACCGAACACTTCTTCCTGCGCGATCTGCATATCGTTGCGCACGTTGCCGAAGATCGTCGGCTCCATGAAGAATCCGTGCGCCAGGGCCGGATCCTCCGGATGCTTGCCGCCGCACAGCAGTTGGGCGCCCTCCTTCCGGGCGACGTCGATCCAGTGGCGGGTCTTGTCATACTGCGCGCGGCAGGCCAGCGTGCCCATTTCCGTCCCGGGGTCGAGCGGGTCGCCCACCTTGATCTGGCGCGACCGCTCTACCAGGCGCTCGGTGAGGGCATCGTGGATGTCGGCATGGACCAGGGCGCGCGAACCCGCCAGGCAGGTCTGGCCGGTGGCCGCGAAAATTCCCGCGAGCACCCCGTTGACCGCGCCGTCGATGTCGGCGTCTTCGAAGATGATGTTGGGAGACTTGCCGCCCAGTTCCAGCGATACGCGCGCCAAGCGGTCCGCCGCGGCGTGCGCGATCTTCTTGCCCACGGACGTCGACCCGGTGAAGGCGATCTTGTCGACGCCCGGATGCTCGGCCAGGGCCGCGCCCACCTTGCCGTCGCCCGTCACCACGTTGACGACGCCGGGCGGGAAACCCGCGGTCTCGAACATCTCCGCCAGGATCAGCGTCGAAATCGGCGTGATCTCGGAAGGCTTGATGACCACCGTGTTCCCCGCCGCCAGCGCCGGGCACAGCTTCCAGAACAGCAGCGACAGCGGGCTGTTCCAGGGCGTGATCGCGGCGATGACGCCGATGGGCTCGCGTGTCGTGAAATTGAACATGTCCGGCACGCTCAGCGGGATGGTCTCGCCATGCATCATTTCCGCCGCGCCGGCGAAGTAATAGCAGTAAGAGGCCAGCGCACGCGTCTGGCCCAGGACCTCGCGGATCAGCTTGCCGTTCTCCAGCACCTGCACGTTGGCCAGTTCCTGGACGTCGCCTTCGATCAACTGTCCCAGCTTGCGCAGCAGCCGGGCGCGATAGGCCGGCGTGGCCCGCGCCCACTCCCCCTGCTCGAAGGCCTGGCGCGCCGCGGCGACGGCACGGTCCACGTCCTGCGCCGTCGCCGAAGGCGCGCCGGCCCAGGCGGCCGCGGTATAGGGGTCGATGCTGTCGAAGGTGCGCCCATCGGCGCTGTCCATCCAGGCGCCGCCGATCAGCATGCGGTACGCACGGTAGGGACGATCGCGCAGGTTCGGCGCGGGTTTGTTGGAAGCATGTTCAGTCATTCGGCTTGTCTCCTGGGGTGTCGCGTTATTCGACCATGGGGATATTCGCCTTGCGGACGACGTCGCCCCAGTACTGTTTCTGCGCCAGCAGCCATGTCCTGAATTCCTGCGGGCTCTTGCTGACGACGGGCTGCAGGCCCACCGCTTGCAAACGGTCGCCATAGGCCTTGTCGCGGGATATCTCGCCCAGGGCCTTGAACAGCTTGTCGACGATGGCCGGCGGCGTGTTCGGCGGCGCGGCCACGCCCAGCCAGGCGATGGCCTCGAAACCGGGCAGGGTCTCGGACATGGTCGGCACATCCGGGACGGTGGGCGAACGTTCCAGCGTGGTGACCGCCAGCGCGCGCAGCTTGCCGCCCTTGATCTGCCCCAAGGGCGACGGCAGCGAATCGATGAAGAAAGTGACCTGTCCACCCATCACGTCCGCGATCGCGGGGGCCGCGCCCTTGTAGGGTACGTGCAGCAGCTTGGTGCCGGTGGACAGCGCGAACAGCTCGCTGATCAGGTGCGGGCCGCTACCCGGGCCGAACGACCCGTAGGAGATGGCGTTGGGCTTCTCCTTGGCCGCCTTGACCAGGTCGGCGACGGTCTTGTACGGGCTTTCCGCCGAAACCACCATCACATAGGGAAACGAGACGACTTCGGAAATCACCGTGAAGCCGTCGATGGGATCGAAGGGAAAGCTGGGCTTCAGGTTGGGCGAAACGGTGTGCACCGTGGCCGACATCAACAGCAGTGTGTAGCCGTCGGGCTCGGCCCGCGCGACCGCGCTGGAGCCGATCTGCCCGGTGGCGCCGGGCTTGTTCTCGACGATCACCGGCTGGCCCAGCTTGTCGGACAGTTTTTCCGCCAGCGCCCGGCCCACCATGTCCACCGTGCCTGCTGCCGTCCAGGGCACGATGAGCTTGATGGGACGATCCGGATAGGCGGCATGCGCCGGCGTGGTGGCCGCTGCCGCGACCGCGAACGCGCTGGTGGCCAGGATGGCCGAGAAAAAGCTCTTGCAGCTGAAACGCTTCATGTTGCTACTCCCCTTGATGACGTTGTGGTCCTGCATGGCATGTACGCACGACAGCGATGAAAGCGATGAAAGCAAGGAAGGCGGGCCCCGCCGGAGCCCGCCCGTTCATCGTTCGCGCGTCACGCCGCGTAGCCGTAGAACTGCTTCGCATGCTCGGGCGTGATCAGCCCGTTCTTCAAATCCTCCTCCACCCTTTCGCGGCTGCGTTCCTTGGGGTCTCCGTAGCCGCCCCCCCCGGGAATATGGCTGACGATACGATCGCCGGGGCGCAAGGTGATCTGCCTGCCGGCGTCCTTGCTTTCGCCGCGTATGGACAGGAAGCCGCGCGGCGCGCTGCCGCCGCCCAGCACGCCTTCCGGCGGATAGACGAAGCGGCCGCCGCGGAAGCTGGCCAGGACTTCGCCCACCGGCCCGAGATCGCCGTCCAGCAGGCGCAGCACGTATTTCTGACCGAAGCCCCCGCGGAACCGGCCCGGGCCGGCGGAATCTTCCCACAGCGACCGCTCTTCGACGATCATTGGCACTTCGCTTTCGATCACCTCGACGGGCGTGTTGCCCACGTTATAGGGAAATGCGAGGCAGGACACGCCGTCCTTGTTCGCGCGTGCCCCCAGCCCGCCGCTGGACACATTGAATGGCGCAAAATTCTCGCCGTCGCGGCGCTTGCCGAACATGTACTGGCCCCACATCGGCGTCGCCCCCGCGCCGGCGCAGACACGATCGGAAGCCCCGGGGGCCACCGCCTGGTACACGAGATCGGGCAGGAAGGTGCCGATGGCCGTGCGGCCGAACACCGGCGCCGGGAAACGGCAATTCAGGACGCTGCCCTCTTCCGCCACCACGGTGATGGGCCGCAGCGTGCCCTCATTGATCGACACCGGCAGGTTCAGCATGCACAGCACGCCGAAATAGGTATACGCCGACGTATAGGCCAACGTGCAATTGATGGCCGGCTTGACCTGCGCCGACGAGCCGGAAAAATCCACCACGATGCGCCCGTCGCCGATGGTGACGCTGGTCTGGATGATGACCGTCTCGCCGCCGACGATGTCTATCTTCGCTTCGTGCGTGTAGACGCCGGGCTTGAGCCGGTTGATTTCCTCCCGGGTCACCGCTTCGCTGCGCACGACGATCTCGTCGGAAAGCCCTTGAAGATCGTCCCAGCCCATCTCGGCGCAGATATCGCACAGGCGCTCGCCGCCGACGTGGCAAGCCGACACCTGCGCCTGCAGGTCGCCCAGCACCGTCTCGTGCGAGCGCACGTTGGACGCGATGAAGGCCTGCACGTCGTCGTTCAACACGCCGGCGCGGTAGTACTTGAGCATGGGAATGCGCAGGCCTTCCTCGTAGTTGTCGCGGCTTTCCGTGGTGGCGCGGCGTCCGCCGATATCGACGTGGTGGCAGCAGGTCACCACGTAGGCGATGTGCCGGCCGTCATGGAACACCGGCACCATGATGGTGATGTCGTTGTGGTGCCCGCTGCCCGCCCAGGGATCGTTGCCGATGAACACGTCGCCTTCCTGGAAGCTGCCCTTGGGGTAGTGGTCCAGGATATTGCGCAGCATGGTTCCCAGCGGCCCGCACAGGCCCGGCGTGCTGGCCGGGGTCTGCGCCAGCAGCCTGGCATCGGCATCGAAAATCGCGCAACCGAAGTCGCCGATGTCGCGCACCACCGTCGAGAACGACGTCCGCCGCAGTGTCGATCCGAGTTCGCCGACGATGGAAATCAATCTTCGCCACAGCATTTCCAGCGTGACGGGGTCGATCCGGTTATCCGCATTCATTACGCTTCCCCTTGATGCGAGAGTTCGATGATCAGGCTGCCGTGCGCGTCGACGTGGATGCGCGACCCGCTGGGCACGACCGTGGTGGATTCGTTTTCCTCGACGATGGCCGGGCCGGGGAACGGCTGCCCCGGCGCGATTTCGGCGCGCCGGTGCACGCCGAAATCCATCCATTGCCGGGTGCGCGTGCAGAAGGCCCGCCGCGTGCCGATCTTGCCGTCGCCTTCCGCCGCCCGTGTCGCGCCCGTCCCAGAAGCGATGCGCCGCTGCGCGCTCGCGGTGACGCGGAAGTTCATGATCTCCAGCGGCAGGGCCTGGAAGATGCGGCCGTAGAGACGCCGGTAGGTGTCCTCGAAGGATGCGCGGATGGCCGCGAGCACCGCTTCGTGGCCGCCATCCTTGGCGAAGGTCGCCGTTACGTCGTAGCCCTGGCCCAGGTAACGCATGTCCACGCTGTATTCGTATTCCACCTGCTCGGCATTGACGGTGCCCGGCAGCCGTTCCCGGCATTCCTGGAACATCTCGGAAAACACGGCGTCCAGCTTGTCGGCGGACAGGTCCTTGAACAGCATGCGCCGCGACCGTACGGCGGCGTACATCACCGGCGCGACGATCATGCCGAAGGCAGCCGCCACGCCGGCACGAGGCGGGATCAGCACCGTGCGTATCCCCAGGCGGGCCGCCAGGTCGCAGGCATGCACCGGGCCGGCGCCGCCGAAGGCGACCAGCGCGCAGGATTTGGGGTTCTCGCCCTTTTCGCTGACATAGGCCTTGGCCGCCGACGCCATGTTCTCGTTGACGATGGCGTGCACGCCGAACGCGGCTTCTTCGGTCGATATGCCCAGCGGGCTGGCCAGCGTGGCGTCTATCGCGCGTTCCGCCGCCGCCTTGTCCAGCGCCATGCGGCCACCCAGGAAGTGCGCGGGATCCAGATAGCCCAGCACCAGGTCGGCATCCGATACCGTCGGGTCCGTTCCACCCTGCCCGTAGCAGGCCGGGCCGGGCACCGCCGACGCGCTGCGGGGGCCGACCTGCAACGTGCCGACCGGCGTGCGCCGCGCGATGCTGCCGCCGCCGGCGCCGATCTCGATCAGGTCCACCACCGACACCCGCACGGGGATGCCGCTGCCAGGCTTGAAGCGATGCACGTGCGCCACTTCGAAATCGTTGGTCAGGGCCGCGTGGCCGTTCTCGACCAGCGCCAGCTTGGCGGTTGTTCCGCCCATATCGAAGGCCAGCACCTTGTCCAGCTGCGCCAGCCGCGCGAAATGCGCCGCGCCCAGCGTACCGGCCGCCGGCCCGGACTCGATGATCTGCACCGGAAACTCGCGGGCGAAGTCCACCGAATTGATGCCGCCGCTGGACATCATCATCAGCATCTCGCCCTTGAAACCCTTGCCGCGCAGGCGGTCCTGCAGCTTGGACAGATAGCGCGACGCCACCGGCTTGGCGTAGGCGTTCACCACGGTGGTGGTGGTCCGCTCGTATTCCTTCATCTCGGGCAATACGTCGCTGGACAGGCTGATCCGGCAATCCGGCATCATCTCCTGCGCGATCTCGCGCACGCGGCGCTCGTGCGCCGGGTTCCGATACGCGTGCAACAGGCAGACGGCCAGGGATTCGCAACCTTCATCCTTGAGCGCCTGCACGGCCGTGCGCACGCTGGCTTCGTCCAGGCCGGCGACCACCGCGCCGGTGGCGTGCAGCCGCTCGTCCACTTCCATGCGCAGATAGCGCGGCACCAGCGGTTGCGGGTATTCGATCTGCAGATCGTAGGCGTCGAAGCGCTTTTCGCGGCCAATTTCCAGCACGTCCCGAAAACCCCGCGTTGTGATCAGGCCGGTCCTGGCGCCCTTGCGTTCGATCACGGCGTTGATCACGAGCGTGGTGCCGTGCACCATCACGTCCACCGCCGCCATGCCCCCGTCGCGGCCCCCCGCCAGCTCCGCCACGCCCTGCTCGATCGCCCGCGACGGATCGTCTGGCGTGGTCAGCGTCTTGTAGACCCTGATTTCCCCGTCTGTTTCGTTGACCTCCACGAAATCCGTGAAGGTGCCCCCTATATCGCTGCCGATGGTAATCACCACTGTCCTCCTGGCTGGTCTTGCGAGCATCTTAGGGAGGACCCCGACTGCCAGGAATTCTCACATTGCTAAAATCCGCTTAAACGTTTTGTTAATGCGCTGTCGTCGCCGTAAATAGGGACCAGGTTCGTGGACAAGCTGCGCGCGTTGGAATACTTCATAGCCGCGGCGAACGAACGCAGCTTCACCGGCGCGGCCCGCCTGCTGGACGTGAGCGTTCCGGCGGTGGCGCGCCTGGTCGGCGCCCTGGAGCAGAAGCTGGGCGTCGCCCTGTTCGACCGCACGGTCCAAGGGCTTACCCTGACCGCGGATGGCGTCAACTATCTCGATGCCTGCCAGCCGTTGCTGGAACAGCTGAGCGCCGCGGACGAAGCGCTGCGCGGCGGCGCGCTGCGGCCGCGCGGCACGCTGGTGCTGGGCACATCGCCGATCCTTTCCCAGCACTCCATCCTGCCAGCGCTGCCGGAGTTCCATGCCCGCTATCCGGACATCCACATCGACATCCGCAATATCGACCGTGTCACTGCGCCGGAAGCCAGCACCGCGGAAGTCCTGGTGCTGTACGGCTGGCCCAAGCAGCCCGGCATGGTGCACCGCCACCTGGCCGACACGCGACTGTTGATCTGCGCCGCGCCGCAGTATTGGGAGCGGCACGGCGCGCCGCAGTCGCCGCGCGACCTGCAACAGCACCAATGCCTGCTCTTCCGCGACCACGAAGGCACGGTCATCGACTACTGGGAACACGAGCGTGACGGGCACAGCGAAGCGGTGGCCGTGAACGGCTGGCTGGTCAGCAGTCATCGCGACGCCATCCTGGATGCGGTCATCGCCGGCCAGGGCGTCGCGCGCTTCACCGACCTGTCCATCCGCGAGCCCCTGCGGCGCGGGCTGCTGGTGCCCGTGCTGACCGACTGGCAGACGCGCCAGTCGCCGCCCATCAATCTGCTTTACCGATCCAACCAGCGGCGGCTGCCGCGCGTGCGGCTGTTCATCGAGTTCTTGACGGACCTGTTCCAGCGGCTGGAGAACGAACGCACGCCGGACCTCGCGGACAATCTGGCCGCCGAACAACCGCACTGGTATCGCCGGCGTCACAGCCGGGCGTCGGCGACGCCGACAGCGACTTCGAAGCGGTCCTTGCGCGCGGAGCAGGACGCCTAGGCCGGCTGGGCATCGGGGACAGGTACAATCCCGTTCCGGCGCGCGGCCCACGCCGCACGCGCCCTGCCCGAGTGGTGAAATTGGTAGACACAGAGGACTTAAAATCCTCCGGCTTTAATCGGCCGTACCGGTTCGATTCCGGTCTCGGGCACCACTAGGGCTTTCCAGAATTTTCCGCAGTTTAGAAAGGCGCGGAAAATCAAGGAACTAAGTGGAAAGCACCGCATCCGCATCCCACCGGGATTTGTCGTCGGATGCCATGATTTGTACACTGTGCTCCCCATTTTTTACGCACAGCACTCCCCATGGCATCGATAACTCCGCACAAGAACGGTTGGCGCGCGCAAGTCTATGTGGCAGGGGAACGAGACTCCAAAATCCTGCGCACGCAGCGCGAAGCGAAAGCTTGGGCGACGGCAAGGGAAGTGGAACTTCGGCAGCTCAAGGGCGCACCGCCTGGCGACCGGTACACGGTCCGGCAAATGCTTGAGCGCTACGCGAAAGAAGTCAGCGTTCAGAAGCAGGGGGCCCGCGCCGAACAGCTACGGGTCCAGGCTTTCCTCCGCGACTTTCCTTCACTGGCAAGCAAGACTTTGGGAGCGGTGAAGACGCCGGATCTCGCCGCCTGGCGAGATACCCGTCTTCGTGGTTTCATCGCGCCGGATGGGCGGTCGGTCAGGCCGGTGTCCCCTGCCTCGGTACAGCGCGACATCAATTGGTTGCGCAACGCCTTTTCCATCGCGCGGAAAGAATGGCAATGGATGGACCACTATCCGTTCGAGGGGATGCGCATCGCGGCGGATGCACCGCCTCGCACGCGGCGGGTGCACGCCCATGAGGTCAAACGACTCTGTCGGGATCTCGGTTATCGCACCGGGCAAGCACCGCAAACCAAAAGCCAAGAGGTCGCACTGGCATTCCTCGTCGGTTTGCGATCGGCTATGCGGGCGGGAGAAATACTTGACCTCGGCAACGCGACGCTTGACCTCAGCAGGCGGATCGCGAAGGTCAAGCATAAGATGCAATATCTGACCGGGCGGCCGCGCGAGATTCCGCTGACTCGTCACGCGGCTCGCTTGCTGAAGCCTGTCGCGAACCGGGATAAATGCTTCACGATCTCGTCGGCGTCCCTGGATGCACTGTTTCGCAAATCGCGGAACAGGCTGCTGATTGAAGACCTACATTTTCACGACTCGCGTGCAGAAGCGCTGACACGGCTCTCGCGGAAAGTCGATGTCATGACCCTGGCCAAGATAAGCGGCCACAAGGATGTCCGGATACTCCAGGAGGTCTACTACCGAGAGACCTCCGAACAGATCGCTGCGCGGCTCTGAAGCCGAACCGCGCATACTCAAGAATCGGACGACGTTTTCTCGTCGGCTGCTTCGCGCCTGGGCACGCGGCTCGTGGATGCTCCCACGAGACCACGCATTCGGCCAGCCTCTGAAACCCTGACGTAACGACCGCCATTCGCCACGCTCGCCTGGCTCGCCATGCGGGCTGTGCGCCGTGGATCGCGGAAAACTTATGTCACCCCTGGGATACCGCATGGATCCGCTATACGTAGACGGTCCCGCAGGATGCTGCGCGGACGCTCCTTTCGACTTTCCTTCTGCCGCACGCGCGGCGCGACATGCCGCGCGGCTTTGGGCACAGACCGCCCCCCGGACTACAGCGGCTGAATTTCGCGATCAGCGGTTTGACGAACACTGCCGTGGCAGGACCGACTCGGAGAAGGAGCGTCACATCCGTCGTGCGGTCTTCTGCCAAACGTTTGCGGAAGCGGTGGGTCGCATCGTCGTGGATCGGTGCTGACTGCATGCGCCCCTTGCTCGAACGCGCCATCAGCTTTCGCCTTTCGGACGACAAGTATCGGCAATACACCGCCGCCGCTGCGGAAATCGGCCTGCGGCTGTCCGAGTACCTGCGCTTTCGGCTGGACACCGAGGACCATATAGGCGAACAAATAACCCAGCTTCGTCTGGCACTGCTGGACAGGGATGAAAGCGAAACAGATGACGCCGCATTGACGCCGCTGCTGCTGGAGCTCCTGCTGCTCGCCCGCAAGCAAGCTTCTCCCGCCGAACTGCGCGCCGTCCGTCAGGAACTTGATCGCCTCGGCCACGCGCCCTGGACGCCTGAACGGCGCCCTTCCGCCACGGATTGACCGGCCGCAGGCCGTCCGCTTTTACCCGGAGATTTCATGAAAGTCTTTGTCCTGGCTGCCGGCCTGTCGGCGGCCTGCCTACTCTCGGCCTGCGGTTTCGCGCCGCCCAAGCCGCCCATACCCGCCGATTCCCCACGCGTGCCGATCAATCGGGCGGATCCGCGTCTGTACGACGGTGCCCCGCTCGTCGCGCAGTCGTCTCAGGTGGCGCCACCTGCTGCAGTACCAGACAAGGCGACGCCACTGGCACCGAAAGCCCCGACGCCAACGCCAGTGGCTCCGGCCGCTGCCTCGAAAGGCCCGTCGAAGATGGCACAGCCTGAAGTCCAAGCGCCCAAATCGACGGCCTCGCCTGCGATCCCGGTTCCAGTTGCGCCGGCGAAAGCAGAGCCTGTGCCACCCGCGAGCAAGGCGGGCGTGCCGCATACGCCCAGTAAGCCCAACACGCGCACGCCGCAGGAGACTGCCCCACCGCCGCCGGTTGCCAGCAAGGCAGCGTCCTCCGCTAAGCCTGCAACCCCGACGCCAGCCGAAAACCCCGCGGACTCGACTACCAAGACCGGCCCCGACCAAAAAACGTCCGCGCCCGTGTCTTCAGCGGCTGATGCGCCTATTAAGACGGTGGACACCACCGGCGTCGACGCGCTGAAGTTTCCGCCCACGCCGATAGTCGTGAAGCGGATCTGGCGTCTCGGCCCGCAGGACAAGACGGTCCGGCAGGCGCTGGCCCGATGGGCAAAGGACGCCAGCTGGACTTTCGGCCCCGAGCAGTGGGAAGTGGCTTTCGACCTGCCGATCGAGGCGTCGGCCGACTTCCCTGCTGCCTCCTTCGAGGAAGCCACGCAAGCCCTGACGAGCTCGATCGCCCTGACCGATTCCCCGGTGCGACCGTGCTTCTACGCCAACAAGGTGCTTCGGATCATTCCGTTCAACCAAAGCTGCGACCGGACCGCGTCGCCCACGGCTCGTCCGTAGCGCGCGGCCCAGACAGGACACTTCATGACAGTCTTCCGTATCGCCGCCGGCATCCTCGCGCTCTCCGCGCTGGCAGGCTGCTCAGCGCTCCAATCCACGCAGCACATCGCCGACTTCGCCGACGCGCAGGGCGGATCCGGACGCGACGCCGTCAAGCAATTCAAGGAGCAGGCCCAAGACGCCGACCGCGCCAAGGGCCAGGTCGTCGGCCTGCCGTGGATCGCCGGCCGCGCGCAGCCGCTGGCCCGTGACGTGTCGCTTCCCCCGGCGCTGCGCGCCAATGTGAACACCACACTGCTTTTTGCCGGGGGCGCGGTCGACCTCACCACGCTGGCCGACCGGATCCAGGCTGCCACCGGAATCCTGACCCAGGTCGCGCCCGATGCCCTGCTGCCCCGTGACTATTTCCTGCCCCGCCTGGGTGGCGAGAACCCCGTCAACGCATCGGTCGCGACGCCGACGACGACGGATGTTTTGGTGCCGGCACTTGTGCCCATCCCCGAGAGCGATCGCGTCTCGGGTCCCGCCCTGCCCGCCGGCGCGGCACGGGTCAAGATGGATCCGCTGCCCCCCGGCCAGGCGCCGCTTGCCTCGATACTGGATTCCATCGCCTTGCGGCTGGGAGTCTACTGGCGGTACGACTACAAGGTCGGCGCGATCCGCTTCTACCGGACGCAGACGCGCACGTTCTACGTCCGTGCGTTGGGCCTGACCTCGGAATCGAGCCTGGAGCTCGGTCTCACGGGGTCCGGCTCATCGAACAGCTCCAGCGGCCAATTCGCCACCCAAAGCCGCTCCAAGTTCTCCGCGACCGGCCAGGCCAAGCCTGTCGACGCCATCCTGACCAAAGTCAGCCAGTTCCTGACCCGGGCCGGTGTCGTCAAGGCGGGCGACGGCGCCGCCAATAGCATCGTCGTCACCGATACCAAGGATGCGCTTGATCATGTGTCCACCTTCCTGGACCAGGAGAACCGCATCATGTCGCGGCGCGTCCGCCTGGTCTTCGAAGAGATCACCGTCCAACGCGATCACACCTCGCAGGCTGGCATCGACTGGCATCTGATCTACAACAGCCTGGGCCGCGCGAACGCGGCAACGGCCACCGGCGTCGCCACCCAGATGGACAGCGCTCAGGCGCCAGGCAGCGTCGGCGCCACGGTTGGAAGCGGGCCTTTCGCGGGGACGGGCGTGCTGATGAGCGCGCTCTCCCAAATCGGCACGGTGGTGCGTCATACGACCATCCCGATCCTCGCCCGCAACCGCAGGCCAGCCACCTACGCCACCAGCGAGACGTTCAGCTACGTGAAGGACCTGCAGCAGACGCAAAGCACGTCCGACACGTCGGCACCGACCGTCACCGTGACGCAGGACGAGAAGACTGTGGGAACCTTCCTCACCGTCGTCCCCGATGCGCAGGACGATGGCCGCGTCCTGCTGACCATCTCGTACAACGACACGCGGCTGATCGGCGGACTGCAGAAGCAGGAGTTCGGCTCGCCCGATAACCCGTCTTTCATTCAGCAGACAGACATCGGCGGACAGGGCGTGGTCCAGGAAGTCGAACTGCAACCCGGTCTGCCGGCAGTCATCGGCGGCTACGCGCAGTCGGCCGGCAATTCGACCCGGCGCCGCCTGGATGACCGCGCGCCCATCGCTCTGGGCGGCTCGGACTCGGCCGAGAAGAAGGATCTGCTCACGGTGCTGGCCGTGAGCGCCATTCCCGAAGAAGGATTCTGACCGTGGCGCGGCGACAGAACTACCGAATCGTCCCCATCCCCGGGACGCCGAACTCCCTCGTGCTGGGCATGACCTGGCAGACGGTCCTCGGCCAGGACCTGACCGTCGCGGCGATGCGGGCGGCCCGGCAAGCCAGCGCCACGCACTTTACGCAGAGCGGGCCGCGCAGCCCCGCAGTCGGCTTGCTGCTGGCCAGCGGTCGCGAGCGCCGCGCCAAGGCACGCTCCCGCCTGTACTCCGCCGCAGCGGCGTTCGCCCAGATCCAGCGGCACGGGACGCAGATCGCGTACGCCTCTCTGGCCTCCGGTGAGGTCTGGATCGCGGTGGTGGTCGATGGCGTGGTCCAGGCCGGCGGCGACATGGTGCTTGCCGATGTGCCGTCCGCGCGGGAGAAGCTCGATAGCCTGATCCAGCGTTACGGCGAAGTGGTCGTGCATGGCGCCGAGGCCGACGGCGCACAGCCCTTTGCGCTGAATCAACTGGCGACGCAGACCAATCAGCAGTCATCGCTGCGCCGTGCCGCATTTCGGCTCTCGATGGTGCCGCCGGTCTGGTGGGTGGCGCTGGGCCTGCTTCTGGCATATCTTGCCTGGGACGCCGCATCGTCCTGGTGGCAGTCTCGCGCCGCACGCGAGCAGGCACGGCTACATGCCATGCAGGACGCCGTCGACGCCAAGGCGGTGTGGCGCCAGGCGCTCGCCGATTGGTCGCGCAGCGTGCGGATCGACGGCGAATCGGGCCTGGACCAGATCCTGAACAGCATCGCGATGGCTCCCGTCGATCCTGGCCGCTGGCTCCTGATCGAGGTCGACTGCCGGCCCGACACCGGCACCTGCTCGGCCGTCTACCGGCGCACCCGTCTGGCCGACAGTCACTCGCTGAAGGCCGCGCTGCCCACCGGATGGAAGTTCGCCCTGCATGACATCGATACGGCAGTCGTGCAATGGACGTTGCCGGCCGGCGCGGCAAAGCGCCCGGCGACACTGGACCTGAACGCGATACCCAGCGAACAGGAACTGGACGCCACCTGGGTGCCCAGCTGGCAGGCCCTGCGCCCCGCCCTGCAGGACTTCTCGCTGTCGGCGCCGACCGCCGTGAGCGTTCGGCCGCCGAACATCAAGCTGCCCAACGGCCTGGAGCAGCCCATCGACCGGCCTGCATCGATCGCGCTGCCGGCGATGCGCAGCCTTGTCATCAATGCGCCGCTGCGGTCCTTGTACGCCCTGGCTCTCCCTCCGGCCACGGCCCTAGTCCAGCTGCAGGTCCGGCACCAGCCCGACGCGCAGCCGCGGCTCACTACGAGTGAGTTCGCGGTCACCTTGAAAGGAACCCTCTATGTCCAAGCCCGATGAACGCGCGAGCCCGGGCCATCGACCGCGCAGGCCGTTTTCCGTGCTCGCCCTGGTCCTCCTGTACGCCGGGTACGTGCACGCGTCGAACCTGGATGTCCCGCCCGCGCCACCGGCCGCGCCCGAAAGCCGACTCGTCCGGGAGCTACTCGAAGTGGATGCGCAGCGCGCGCTCGACGCCGAAAGGCGCATCCGGCAGGACGCCCGCCCGGTCGCCAACGTCCCGGGACACTTGCCGGCGCCATCCGCTGCGTCCGCGCCAACCGCTTCTGCCTCGCCTACCCCCAATGCGCCGCCGGCCAGCCCCAAGGAAGCACCCATCCCCCGGCTAAAAGGCATCGTCGGCGTGGGCAGGCGCCTCTCCGCCATCGTGACCGCCGATGGCCAGGACACCCTCTACCGCGATGGTCTGGCGGTTCCCTTCGCCGGCAGGGATCCCGGTCTTCGGCTGGTGCGCATCGCCTCGCCCTGCGCCGATTTTCTCGACACGCAGAAACGGTCGCTGGCGATCTGCGTGAATGGAGTCCACAAGTGAAATCCCTGCTACGGAAGTACTTCCCGCTCTTCTTCGATCAGGGCGGCACCGAACACGCCAGCACATTCCTGGCGGAGAGTCCGGCCCGCGTCGTCAGCCAGGATGAAGAAAGGCCCGCGGACGAGCCGGCCGGCGACCTGGGCTCCATGGCGGACCTCGCCGGCATCGACCCGCCCTTTCGGACGCTGAAGGTCGACTGGTCCGGCCCGGATGCGGCGGTGACTGCCTGCGTGGCCGAGCTCGAAGGGCAGCAATACGCGGTGCTCGCCAAGCGCGGCCACCTGGACACGGACATCTTTCGCGCCGTACTCGCGCGCGCCCGGCAGGCCAGCAAGGCCGGCCACCCGATCGCGGTGTATACGGTGGATCCCGTCGTGCTGCTCACCCTCGTGCGCGAACGCATGGACGGCAAGGATCTGGTCGCTTACCACAACGGTTCAGGCGGACGCTCGGCGGTACGCACGGGCTTTCACGACCTGGTCGCCTGGGCTGTGCGTCATCAGGCGGGCGACCTGCATCTGCATATCAACAGCAACAGCGCCATTTCCAAGGTCAGCGCCACTATCGACGGCCAGTACGTGACACCGCCCAATCTGTCCATGCCGACCAAGCGGATGATCGAGATGGTGAGCGTCGCCTGGCAGGATGTGCATGGCGGCAATGGCGTCGTCTTCGACGTGGCCCAGGAGCAGCAAGGCAGGCTGTATGAAGTCGTGGACGATCACAGCTACATGCTGCGCTGGGGCTCGTTTGTCGCTGACACGGGGCCCTCGATCACGCTGCGTATCCTGGACCTCTCGGCGAAGGTGGAGTCCGTCGACCTGCAGCGGCTGGGCTACTTGCCCAGCCAGATCGAGCAGCTCGAGCGCGCCATGCAGAGCAAAGGCGGCGGCGTCGTCATGGGCGGCGTGCCCGGCTCAGGCAAAACCACCACGCTCGGGCAACTGATCTGCGGCCTGCCGGATACGCGCAAGATCATGTCCATCGAGGATCCTGTGGAACTTCGGATCCCCAATGCCCTGCAGGCCAGTATCTCGCGCAGCCTGGACGGGTCGGACAACGCGGCGTACCAGGCGAAGCTGATGGCCCTGAAGCGCTCGTCAGCCAGCGACGTGCTGCTGGGAGAGATCCGCGACAAGCTGAGTGGCCTGGCATTCCAGGACATCATCCAGTCAGGCAGCAACGGCTACACCACGGTCCACGTCGGCAGCGTCATGTCGATTCCGCACCGTCTGGCATCCGTCCAGATCGGCATACCCTGGGATGTGCTGGGCTCGCCCGGGATGCTTAAGCTCCTGTGCTACCAGACGCTGCTCCCCGTCCTGTGCAAATGCGCGCTGCCGTCTGCGGCACTCCTGGAGGGCGCGGCCGACAGCATCGGCATCCACCGCTGCGGGGCCTGGTGGAAGGTCTACCTGGACCGCATCGAGCGCCTGTACGGGATCGGCCAGGACCGGGTCCACATCCGCAACCCGCAGGGCTGCGAACACTGCCGGCGCAAAGGGCTGCCACAACTCTTCGGGTACGCCGGCCGGACCGTGGCGGCCGAGATCTTCGAGCCGGGCATGGATATGGAAGCGCTCCTTGCCATCAAGGCGGGCAATGAACTGAGACTGCACCAGATCTACCGGGCGGCCCGCACCACGCCCTTCGACGATCCCGACATGACGGGCAAGAACGCCATGGAATGCGCGGTCTACAAGATGAGCCTGGGTGTGATTGATCCGCGGGACATCGAGCCGCATTTCGTCACGTTCTCGTCTCTGGACGGCAAGGACCGAACCGAATGAGGATCCCTTTTGCGCTCACCAGGGTGGGCTTTGCCGCCCGGCGCTTCGCCCGGCGCCGCGCCGACTGGTACGAATACCTAGCGGACATGATCGAGGACAGCGAAGGCAAGCGGACCGTCAAGGATATCTTTGCCTCCGATGCGGCGCGCTACGGCGCCCGGACGGCCCGGGGCATCGTCTCTGCGTACTGGGCGCACCGGATCGACGACAGCGGCAACCTGGGTCTGACGTTCGCGGGCACGCTGCCACGCCGGGAAGTCAGCGAGATCGCCGCGATGCAGGAGAAGGGCCATGCGATCTTCGCCGACGGCCTCCGCGACCTGGCAAAGCTGGTCCTGCTCACCGAAAAGCTGCGCTCGATACTGAAATCGACCCTGCTCGTCGCCCTGCTGGCCACAATGCTGCTCTGGCTCGTCGTCATGGTGGTGATGCCCTACTACACCGGCCCGGAACTGCTCGCCGCCTTCCCGGCCATTCCGACCGACCTGTACGGCCCCTTCAGCCGGCTCTTCTTCGGCTCGGCGACCTGGATCGCCGCGAATGCGCCGGCCATCTGGCTCACAACGATAGGGAGTTCGATCCTGTTCGCCCTGTCATTCCCGCATTTCGACGGAAGAGTGCGCCGCTGGCTGGATCGCTGGGGACCGTATCGCCTGTACCGAGATATCCAGGCCATCGCCGTGGTGAGCACTGCGGCCAATGCCGTCAAGCGGCGTTCCGGTGTGGCTGTGCCACTACGCGATGCGCTGCAATCGCAACGCGCGGGTGCGCCCCGATGGCTCGGGCAGCGCCTGCAGGCCATGCTGCTGCGGCTGGAGGACTCCAGGGCGGGCGCCACGGTGTTCGATGTGGGCCTCATGGACCAGGAGCTCTATTGGTACCTGGAGGATCTCACGCGCGCGATCGGCCTGGACGGGGCGCTGCAAAAGACCCGTGCCCGGCTGGAAACGACCATGCTGAAACGAGTCGAATCGCGCGCCGTCGCGCTGCGCTGGGTCCTGCTGCTGGGCTCGGTCTTCGCCCTCTTCGCCATCATGGCCCTGCATTACGCCGTCATCTTCGATCTGCGCAACGCCACCATGCTCAGCGCCTTTTAGGCGCGAGACCGGGTTGTTGCCTTCCTTTGGACCTCGCTGCGGCGGGGTCTTTTCATCGACATGCACATTCACAGGATGGGAGCCCTTACATGAGGCCCACGCAGTCCAAGAATCTCCGCGGGCGCACCCTTGCCCGCCGTCCCTCGAAGTACCATCAACTCGGCTTCCTGTCCCTGGGCGAGGTGGCGCTCGTCCTGGTCATCATCATCATCGCCGCAGTGATCGGCCTGCCTGCCATCAAAGGCATGCTGATCGAGATGCGCGTGCCGGCGGTGGCCGACGAGCTGCAGCGCTTCATGTCCCGCACCCGCGTGCTGGGCGAAGGCGATTCGGTCACGCCCTACGCCGCCGTCAGCAACGAGCAGAACCTCGTCCCCGCGCTGCGGGATTCCTCGGTGTTCAAAGTCACGGACACGACGGTCTCGCACCGCCTGGGCGGCAGTGGCGTGGGAACCGACGGCACGATCTCCCTGGCGCCGGCCGCCCTGGGCGGCGGCGCGATGGGTAGCGCCTTCTCGCTGACGCTCACCAACGTCAACATCAAGGCCTGCCCCGTCCTGGCCTCCACGCTGAACGCGGTATCGGAAACGATGAGCGTGAACGGCACGACCGTCAAAGCCCTGGGGGACAACAACGACACCGGCAGCTACAACCCCGTCACGGCGCAGAATCTGTGCACGAAGGGGGACTCCAACACCTTCGTCTTCGCCACGAGGTAATCCCCGGTGTTCACCAACCAAGGCCCCGTGTGCGGGGCGTTCAGGAGGGCCGGGATTCATGCCGCCTCTACCACCATCCCAATCGCCACCCCCACCGCCATTGCGGCACGCGCGCCCGGCCTCGCATCAACGCGGCTTCGCGCTCATGACGGTCGTCATCGCGATTCTGCTGACCACACTGGCCTCCATCATCGCGGCGGGTCAGATCAAGCGCCGGCTGGATGACGCGGCCGCCGACAATACCGGCCGGTATCTGATGCAGGTCCGGGGCGCGGTCGTCGACCTGCAGGTCAAGTACGAGGCCTGGTTAAACAATGTCGACACCACCGGCGCCCCGGCAGGAATCTACCCTACGCCACCCGACCTCGGCTGGGTCGGTGTGGCCGATGCACAGGTTGCGCGAGGCGGCGTCGCCGATCTTGTGAAGCTGAATCTGCTGCCGGCCAGCACGCAACGCTATCCCGTTTTGGGCGATGTCATCCGCTTCGCCCTGGTGCGCCAGGGAGCGTGTCCGGGCGACACCTGCGAGACCAGTGCCTACGTGTACACCTGCCACCCCATCAGCGACGAGCGGAGCCTGCGGCAGAACGACACCTGCACACCTCCGGCCGGCCGGCGCAGCAAGTTCTCCCCCAGCCTGCTGGGGCAGGTGCTGCTCGCATCGGCCGGATATGGCGGCCACGATGCCCTGGGCGGCGCCAATGTACAGGGACCGCTCCTGAACGCGCCGCGGACCTGGTTCGACTTCGGCACGCAACCGGGCCATGCCGTGCTTGCGGCCGGACTGAACGCGACGCCCTTCAACCAGTTCGTGCGCCATGGCGAGACCCGTCCCGTCACGCTGCACAACACCCTGACCGTGGACCAGACCATCCAGAGCAACAAAGGCTTGCTGCTCAATACCGCCGTCGTCCCGGGCGCGGCGTGCGAGCCGGAGGGGTTGTATGCATCGACGGCCGACAAACTTCTCGCGGTCTGCGTGAACAAGACCTGGTTCTCCGCGACCGACCACACGATCACCGGCGTATTTGGCAACCTGCCCAACAACGCAGCCGTCACGCCACTTGTCTGCCCGCCCGGACTGACCGCTTGGCGCTACGTCTCGCTGCAGGCCGCGGACGTGAAGGTCACGGGCGCCGACGTCAATGTCGCCGGCACTGTGGGCGGCACCATCCAGGGCTCGGGCTCGGTCAACGCGGCGGGGTCGGTCTCGGTCAACGGCTCCTTCGCGGGCAACTTCCAGAACGCGGGATCCAGCTTCGTGCATGTGGCCCAGAGCGTGGCCGTCACTGCCGACCGCGTTGTCATTACCCCTGGCGACCTGAACGCTCGCGCGGCCGTCATCCAAGGCTGCAAGAGCTAGGGTTCCGCCCAGCCACAGGCCACCGCGCGCTACCGCGGCGCCTTTCCCTCCGGAGAAATCAATGAAGCCCGACGCTTTCAGGCGCTGGGGCGCGCTCCTGCTCGCCCTGGCCATGCTGTTCACCTCGATCCACACCGAAGCCGCCAATGCGCCTGCCGGCAATCAGGCGGATGTGCAGCTCAAGACCGACCTGACCCACATGGTGATCCAGATCAACCAAGGGGCGCCGCTGCCGCCGGGTGGTTGCAACGCGGGCTACGCCTGGCACACCGGCTTCGGCGGCTGCCGGCGCGCCGTCGTGCAATCGGAGGCCGGATCCTGCCCCGCAGGCTACATCGGCGGCAGCACGCGATACCGCACCGCCTACATCCTGCAGGCCAACGCCAATGACGTGGCATACGACGCCTGGGGCGCCTGGCAAAGCAGTTGTTCCCGCCCACGCGCCGCCGGCGTGGTGGATACGGTCATCGCCAGCGCACGCGGCAGAGAGAATGGCGACCGGGGCACCGCCTCCAATCTGACGGGCAATATCGCCCAACAGATGCAGGTGGCGCAGGGAACGCTGTTTGGCGTGACGCTGTATCGCCCGACCGCCACCTTGAACTGCATCTATGCGTCAGGCACCACAGAAGGTGGCGGCGACAGCGGCAGTAATCAGATCTGGATGGGGCAGCTTCTATCGCCCGGCGCCTCGATCGACAAAGGAACGCCAGGGCATTGCCTGCTCGGCAACAACGGCCAGACGGCCAAAATCTCCGGCAACTGCGACAGCTCCACAGGCGGCGATAACGATTTCTGCGTGCCAGGCACCCACGTCGTTCGCATCACCTCCGTGACCGACTGCAGCGTCGTCGCGGAAACGGACGGCCGTGCCAACAGCTATGACATCTGCCAGTAAATCAGGAATCCGGCCATGCAAGCCTTTCTGCAACGCCTTATGGCATTCTTCATTCTCACCGTCGTGCCGGGCCTGTATCCCGCTCTGGCGCAGACGCCCGACATGGACGTCGATCTTCTGACCGGCGATACCCGTCTGGCTTGCGAGGCGCTGCTCTGCCTTTCCAGCGGCAAACGGCCCGATGAGTGTGACCCGGCACTGTCCCGATACTTCGGAATCAACAAGAAGAAGCTCTCCGACACCTTGGACGCGCGCCGGGATTTTTTGAAGCAATGTCCGGCATCCAACGACTCGAAGGAAATGAGCGACCTGGTCCAGGCAATCTCGAACGGCGCGGGCCGCTGCGACGCCAAGTACCTGAACTCCGCGCTCGCTGTCAGTACCGGCCATGGCGGCGACTATGGGTCTGGGCCGACGTACATTTCCAACCAGATACCGGGCTACTGCACGCTTTATGTCGGCAACGCTTACACCGATCTCGGCGATACGCTGCCGCGCTACGTCGGCACGCCTGAAGAAGGCGGATATTGGGTGGAAGCCAGGGACTACGACAGCGAACTGACCAAGTACGAGCAGGCGCTGGCCGACCGACAAGCGCAGCAAGAAAGCTCGTCCGGCGGGAATTGATGCGATGGACTTTCC
Organism: Bordetella genomosp. 8; assembly: GCF_002119685.1. Classification (NCBI taxonomy): domain Bacteria; kingdom Pseudomonadati; phylum Pseudomonadota; class Betaproteobacteria; order Burkholderiales; family Alcaligenaceae; genus Bordetella; species Bordetella genomosp. 8. Next base: position 4,449,012 of record NZ_CP021108.1, read on the forward strand.
CACGCTCGCCCGCGCCTGCGCGCCGGCCGTCCACATCTCGACGCTGAGCGCCGTGGTCCGGCACGAATCCGGCTTCGATCCGCTGGTGATCGGCGTGAATGCCTCGCCGCACCGAAACATCCGCCCGAAATCCCGCCAGGAAGCAATCAACGTCGTTCGGGATCTGATCCGCCAGGGCGCCAACTTCGACGTCGGCTACGGACAGATCAACGTGCGCAACTGGAAATGGCTGGGAGTCACCCCCGAATCCATCTTCGACCCGTGCACGAATCTGGCCGCTGCCCAGCGGGTTCTCGTCGATTGCTACCAGCGCGCGGCCAGGCAGTACGGGGCCGGCCAGCTGACGCTGTACGCGGCCTTCAGCTGCTACAACACGGGCAACCTGACCGATGGATTCTCCAACGGCTATGTCAGCCAGGTCATTGCCGGCGCGGGACTCCCCGTGCCGCCCATCGCCAGGGTGCCCGTCCCTACTTCTGTACCTGTTCCTGCTCCCGCCGCCGAGACCGGCGTCAAAGACGGCGGGGCGGCGTCGGCCGCGCAGCCCGGGGCATTCGCCTCGCCACGCGCCGACGCCTTCGAAGCGCCTCGGCAGGATGCCTTCGGGAAACCTGCGCCGCGCGTTTTTGGCAGGCCCGTCCCCGCGGGCCGGTCGCAGGCCCCGAGTCCCCCCGGCCAGGTGTTTAGCCGCTAAACACCCCATGCGGCTCCGCTTCGGCACACCGCCGGCGAAAACCGGCTCCGCACCACGTTCCTCCCATCCCGCCGCCGATCCACCATCAGGCGGCTTCCCGCCATGGAGTCCCTTCTCATGCGTTCCTCCACCCTACTGCTTGTTCTGACCGCCGCCCTAACCGTCGCGGCGCTCCTCGGCGCCCCCGCTCCTGCAATGGCCCAGGGCCTGGAGAAAGCGACCAGCGACGCGCAGAACATCAACGACTGGCTCTGGATCATCATCCCCGTCATCTGCCTGTCCGCCGGCGGAATCGTCGGCCTGCTCTACTCGATGGACATCATCCGCAAAGACACCATGTACCAGTGGGTGGGCGGCGTGATCTTCGCGGGCGCCGTTGCCGGCGGCATCATCAAGGTGGTGTTCGGATGAAACGTCCGGCAAACCAGAATCGCCAGGAGCCGCAGCCGCTCGTCGCCGCGTCCTCTGTCCCGGCCAACCATTACCCGCTTTTCAAGGGTGCGACCCGGGTCGCCACCATCAAGGGCGGGGTGCCGACACGCGCCTTCGTCGGCCTGGTCATGCTGGTCGTCATCGTGGCCATGTTCACCCTCTACGGCTGGCTGCTGTTCCCCATCCTCTACCCCGTCATGGCGGTCATCAGCCGGCAGGACGATCGCGCCTTCTGGACGTGGGAACTGTGGCTCAAGACCAAGGCCCTGGCACCAAACAGGCGGTATTGGGGCGCGGTCTCCTACTCTCCTCTTGCCTATAGCCCGCGACGCCCCTGGGCGCGGTGGGCGTCCCAAAGGTACCGATGAAGCCAACCACCTCCCCCACGGCGCCCAGGCACGAACGCGACATGGGTAAGCTCGTACCGTACTCCCGCCATGTCACGCCGACGATCATCGTTACCGAGAACTGGGAGTACCTGTCCGTATGGCGAATTGGCGGACGGACCTTCGAAGGCTACCCGGACGACGAGCTGTGTACCTGGCTCGATGAACTGAACAACATCATCAAAGGCTTTCCGGCCGGATTCGGCATGTGGACGCATCTGGTGCGCCGGCGCGTGCAGGAATACCCGGAAAGCGCCTATCCCGACGCGTTCTCCGAATCGCACGATGCCGCATATCGGCGCACCTTCGTCGGCAAGCCGCCCATGGTCAACGATCTGTACCTGACGGTGATCGTTCGCGCGAACGTCGACCCTGCGCTGCGTATGCTCTCGCGCTTTGAGAAACGCACGGCCAGGGACGTACACGCCTGGCAGTCGCAGGCCATCGAACAGTTGGACGACATCAATCGGAAACTCGCAAGCGCCCTGCGTCGCTATGGTCCCGATCTGCTTTCGATTGTCGAGCGTGATACGACGGACCCAGACCACCCGACAGACGCCACACGCTACACGGGCCGCTTCTCCGAGCCAGCGGAGTTCTTTGGCTTTCTCCTCAACGGCAAGACCGAACCGGTCCCCGCACTCGAGGCAAAGCTGTCCAGCTATCTGCCGGCCGCGCGTCCATTCTTCGCCTCCCCTGGAGACCAGGCGGAAGTGCGGGGCACAAATTGGTCGCGGCGCTTCTGCATGGTCGAGATCCGCGAGTACTGCAACGCCACGAAGCCGGGGCACCTGAACCGGCTGATGAAGCTGCCCTTCGAGTTCGTGCTCACCCAGTCCTTCGGGACTTTGTCACTTTCCGACGGCCTGGCCGCCTTGACCCGGCAGATCAAATGGTTGGAGGACTCCAAGGATTATTCAGAATCCCAGATCGCGGATCTGAAAAAGGCACGCGACCAGCTGCGCGCAGGCGCCTTCGTGATGGGAGATCATCACGCTACCCTGGCCGTATACGGAGAGGACAGTGAAGAGACCCTGCGCAACGCCGCCGATGTAATCAGCACGCTCGCCGACCGCGAAATCATCGGACGCCTGGTGGATCGGGCGCTCATCGCCGCCTTCTATGCGCAGTTGCCCACGAATTGGCGGTGGCGCCCGAGGCCTGCCACCATCACCTCGCAGAACTTCCTGTCGTTCTCATCGCTGCACAACTATTTGTTCGGCAAGCCCAGCGGCAACCCCTGGGGACCCGCGGTCACGATGTTGAAGACCGCCGGCGGCACGCCCTATTACCTGAACTTCCATGCATCGCTGGCCGACGCGGATGAAACGGGAAAGCGGCGCCTGGGCAATACGTCCATCATCGGGCAGTCCGGCACAGGGAAGACGGTCCTGCTGGGTCATCTGCTCACCCAGGCCCGCAAGTTCGGGTACACGGGCGCCGTGTTCGACAAGGACCGCGGGCTGCAGGTCGCCATCATGGCCATGGGCGGCAAGTACTTCCCGCTGCAGCTGGGGCAGCCCACCGGTTGGAACTACCTGCAACTGACTCCCACGCCCAGGAATGTCGCCTTCATGCGCAAGCTCACCGTGCAGCTCGCAGCCGAGGGAGAACAGACCGCGAACCTCACCGAGCAGCGGGAAATCGCGGGCGCCGTGCAAAAGCTCGTGGACTTCATCGACATGAAGGATCGGCGTCTGACCACGCTCTTGCAATTCCTGCCCGCCGCGCCCAGCCGTGACGGCAAGCTTAGTCTGCGGGACAAGCTGGAACGCTGGTGTCACGGGCATGAGAACGGTTGGGTCTTCGACAACCCGCGCGATGAGCTGGACTTGTCCGACGCAGACCTGTTTGGCTTTGACCTGACGGAGTTCCTGGAGCAAGGCGCGATTCGGGATGCCGCGCTCACGTACCTGCTGTACCGCACCCGGCAGATGATCGACGGCCGGCGCTTCGTCTATTGCTTCGACGAGGTCCAGCATCCGCTGAAAGTGCCGTTCTTCCAGGAAATGATGCAGAACGAAAGCCGCACTATCCGGAAAGACAACGGCGTATTCATCTTCGCCACGCAGGAGCCCGACGCGATCCTCGCCAATCCGGTGGGACGGTCGCTCATCCAGCAATCGGCGACCGCGCTGTACCTGGCGAACCCGAAGGGTACGGCCGAGGAATACATCGACGGTTTCAAGCTCACCACGGCCGAATTCAAGATGGTGTGCGAACTGGGTGAGTTCTCTCGGCAATTCGTCGTCAAGCAAGGCGAGTCGACCGTCACCGCGGAACTGGATCTGAGCCTCTGCCCGGAAGCGCTGCTGGTCTTCTCCGGATCGACCGACATGGCGGCTCTCGCCGAGGCCGCTGTGGCCGAGCGTGGTTCCGACCCAAGCCAATGGCTACCCCTATATCTTCAACGCGCCAAAGAGGCGGGGAGAACGTGAAATGCAAGCCACCCTGATCCACCAACGCAAGCGCCTCACGTCATGGCATACGCGCTGCGTCCAAGCCATGATGGTGATTTTCCTAGCCAATGCGGCCTTGCCCGTCCATGCCACAGGGATTCCCACCGTGGACGCGGCGAATCTCGCGCAAAACGCCCTCAATCACATCGAGGACATCGCGAAATACACCGAGCAGATCGCGGTCCTCAAGGACCAGCTCGAAAGCGCCCAGCGGCGCTATGCGGCGATCACTGGCACGCGTAATCTCGGGGAGATCCTGAACGATCCCTCCATCCGCAGCACGTTGCCGAGCGATGTGCAGTCGATTTTGAGGCGGGGAAGCAACAGCCTCGGCTCTCTCGAAAGCTCCACACAGCGCATCTTGAACGAGGAGAGGCTGTCCGGGAACTACATGGTCGACCGGCGGGCGCTGGACCAGCGCGCAGAGGATCTGGCCGTGCGTACCAAGGCGCTGCTTGAATCGGCGCAATCGGGCACAACGGCGCGCCTGCAGCAACTCGACAGCCTTCAGTCGCAGATCAACCTGACCACCGATCCGAAGGCCATCTCGGACCTGCAGGCGAGGCTCCTGGTGGAACAAGCCAACATCCAGGCCGACCAGATGCGGGCCGACGCCCTGAGCCGGCAGTTGCAGGCTGAGAAAGCGCTCATGGAGCAGCAAGCACAGAAGCTCGCCGCGCAGTCCTTCAGCATCGACGCGATCCGTGCGCCGCTACCCGGAGCGCAGTAATGGCACTCGGCGCGGTTCAACTCACAAGCCTGGGCAGTATCGCGCGCTGGATGGATGCTTCGGTGACGTCCATGCTGGAACAGGTCGTCACCCCCATGGTCAGCTCCGTGACTGCCGCCATACTGCCCTTCGTGACCGTATGCCTGTCGATCAGCCTCGTCTGGTTTGGATGGTTGATTGCCACCGGAGCCATTCCCATCCCCGCGATGACAGCTCTGCGGAAAGTCGTCGAAATTGCGGTCATCGTGTCGATTGCCGGTGCGGGCGGGCTGTATCAAACCCGGATCGTCAGCACCTTGCTCGATCTGCCTTCTGCAATTTCCAGCGTCTTCACGAACGGCCCGTCCACACCGTCGCAATTGCTGGATGACGCGGCAAACAATGGCGCTGAGATAAGCACCAAGATCAACGATCGTGCGCCGTCGTTCGTCAGTGACGCCGCACGCGCCCTCGCATTCGTTGTCGTCTCGGTGATTATTACGGTCGTGTCTGCCGTTCTCAGTGCGGTGGGAATCATCGTGCTGGTGACCATCAAGGCCGGCATGGGAATCATTGCCATATTGGGGCCACCCTGCCTGTTGGCCCTTCTATTTGATAAAACCAAAGAATATTTCAGGCACTGGCTGAATCAAGCTCTCTATTACGCCATATATGGCGCGATCTTTATGGTCATATTCAGCATCATCATCGGAATGTTTGGCATGCTGCAGCAGGGACTCCTCGCCACTGCCGGAGCTGATCAGATCAATATCTTCTCGATGTTGACGGCTCTTGTCATCTTCGTAGCAGGCGCGAAGTTTATGCTGGAACAAGTATCGACAATCGCCCAGCAAATTACTGGAGGAAAAGGAGGCGGCTTTTCAGTGCCATTTGTCGGCAGGATCGGCTAAAATAACCACGAATACGGGTGCAGATTTAAACGCGACTTTCCTATTCATAGGAATGGAACCACATGGCCCTCAAGAAAACCAGGATTGTTAATGAAGGTACGCCGGCACAAAGCGTGGGCCTGACAGCGCAGTCTGGTGCCGCAGGCGCGCCGTCCATTTCACCATTTCAATGGATCAGTCTCGCGCGCGCGACTTGGACGTGGATCATGCGACCGCTGTGGAATCTCTGTTTCGTGTTTCCTACGAAAGTGATTCGGTACACCATGTCGAGCAGCCCACCATCAGAGGAAGCAGGTCGCCGACAAGAAGACTGGGACCACACAGAGCGTCGTCGGCGCGACGAAGAGTTCCGTCGCAATTACTCGCGCTGGTAACGTCTAAGGGATATACCATCAAGCAATACTGGGTCGTCGAAAGCTAGTACGACAGCTTCGAAGATTAAGTTAGATCCTGCGCCCGCCACCGTCGGCTGTGGCACTCGCCGCCTAAGCACGGCGAGTTTCAGTCGATTTACTTAACCTTACCCCTTGGCCCGCGAATCAGTAAAGACAGGCCTGACTGACGGCCACTTTCGACTGATTCTGCTAAGAAAAGTCGACCCCAGCGGTCACGCTCGCTTGATCGAAAAATTCGGCCTCACAGATCGGTTCAAGATCGACGATCGCGACCTCGGCAATGGTTAAGTACCCCCGTGAACGGCCTAGAGGTAATAATCATCGAGTTCTCCAACAGAATCGACCCGTTGCCGGCGATCGATTTACGCGAAGCCTACGGCTACTTCTATGCACGGCGGTCATATAGTTGCTCGCAGCGGTGGGCGAGTCTTGGGCTTTTGCTAGCACCGTGGGGCGACGCTGGCAAAACCTCTAGAAAATGCCTGCCGGCAGCATATGATTACATCACGCCAAATCGGTTCAGACATCGAACATGAACGACGACGACAAACGCGATGCAGTAACACTCACCCGACCCGAAAGGATACGTCAGGCTCAAACAGCTGATATGCCATTCGCTCGTGCAAAGGCGACCAACGCCTTGCCGATTGCCGCTGATGGTTTGAAAGGACTCGTCGCGCAATTCATCGGCTCGACGGTCGGGCAGCGGTTCTTCGGGCCCGCTTGGGTGGGCGAGGATGGCGTACCTTGCATAATCTTTATCGCGCACAATTCTGATGCTGTTAAACGCGTCCGTCGCGCCGAAGCATGCGCGGCAGTCGGGTGGAGATGGGATAATTCACCATCGATGTTTTTTTCCTTGACGGTCATGACGCGGGCAGAGAATCCGCGTCCACATGTACGCTGGATTCGCTCCAGCACGGACGCCGTCATGGTGGCTCTTCGCCAGAAGGGCCGTTTCCTCATGACTGTAGCCACACCAGACGGGCAGCATTCGGGCTGGATGGAAGCCGATCTGTACGCGGGCATGAATAGTGACACGCCCTCAAGCAGCGCGATGGACGCTCAGTGGGAATTCCTGACTCCCGGAATCCCACGTTCCAACATTCATGAGCGGTTCGATCCATTTAGCCTCGATGACGTCGTGAGCAGAGATGAGCGGGTCGAGATACCAATATGGCCGGATGCGTCATCAGACGCATGGGCTGAACTGGCGCACAACGGACCATGGGCCGACGATCTTGATGCAAAAGATCGGGCACGCGCTGCATGGGGTCGTCAGGCCCTACGGAACCGTGGACGGGCCGCCGGTTTCGTCCAGGCCATCCTTGATCGCCAGTTGCTTGACGATGTCCGACCTGTCGTGGATTCCGATGGCATGTGGCTAGAGCCCGGACCACTGCAAGAGCGCGCGACTACGCTGGTGAAGCGCGCACCGCTCATCGGTCGCTGGCTTGCCGGAATGGCTGGGCCGGAGCCGAGTGCTCAAGCCTCGTACGAGGCGTGTTTCGCGGTTCTCCAGGACCCTTACTCGCTCTTCTGCTTTCTAGACAAATTTATGCAGATCTTGAATGATGCGGCGGATGACGTACTGGCTGAGGCAGCTAAAGGCATGTTCGAAGCCGCGCTGCTCGATGCTCGAATCACCAGATCAGGTTCTCACCGCCCCTGGATGGCCAACACATCAGGCTACGGTCTCGAGATGAAAGCCGCAGCCATCGACATGGAAGCGCCGCTCGACGACATCGAGGAGCTCTGGCGTTGCGGCCTGGAAATAATGGACTTACTGGATGCCGGCTTGCGACTGACCCCCCACGATTTCCCAGTGCCATTGGGAGTTATCTGCGAGTCATTGCAGAATGTGGTGCTCGAATGCTCTTATGACGAGGCGGAGGGCACTATCCAGAAGATGCTTCGTGAAGCCCAGGAAGCCAGGCAGTGGTCGATCCCGTGGGGCGCTCGCGTCGAGGTGGACTTCGGCCCTTTCGTTGCGACAAGGATATTCGAAAGCAATGGGGAATTCTCCTGTCATTTTCTAGATTCAGCCGATCGATATCACCACGTCGCCATCGGCATCACAGGCGATCCGCCAAGAGCGGCATCAGCACACCTGATTCGTCCACGCGAGGACGACGGCGAGGTCATGTGGAACACTGACGCGGAGCTTAGTCTGAAGCTGATCGCCGCTGCGATCATTCGCGACTTCCTAGTCGTCGAGCAACGAGAACGTCTTTTCAACGTACGTCCGATGCGTCGTCGGATTCGGGGCAGAGACGTGCGAACCGTTATCTATCTTCCTCGGGTGCGTTATTCGACTCCCCACTCCGACCGCTTTTCCGTCGGTGAAACTAGCGCCGGCCGTCCCAAGCATTCAGTTGCACCGCATCTTAGACGAGCAAGCACTGCGTCGGCCGCGCAGCGATTCCTCGCTCAAAGATATGGAATGCATATTCCGGAAGGCTTCACCTTCGTTCGTCCGCACGAGAGGGGTAATGCTGGCGACGATGAGCGGATACGGACGTATCGGAGCAGGTCGGCGTCGCGAATGATCTTCGACGAGGTATCGACCGCCCCGGCCGGATCTCGACCAGCCTGGTTCGACTTCGAAAAGGACTGTCTTCGTCTGTTGACGCTGCGCGGACTGAGGGTCGTCCATCAGTCGGCAAACAGGGATGGCGATGGTGGTGTCGATCTCTATGCTGTAGACGAGGATAGTCAATCGTGGATCGTCCAGTGCAAATGCTGGGCACAGCATCGCACCGTGGGGCCTGAGATTGTGCGCGAACTTTACGGCGCCATCGCGCTCGCGAACAGAGGGGGGACAAAAAGCCGCGGTATCCTGATCACCACGAGCGGGTTCTCGTCAGGGGCTGTTGCGGCTGCGGTCGAGTTCGGCTTCGAGCTTATCAACGGTGAGCAGTTTGCCAATTTTCTGATGGATGGCGTCTAGATGCATCTGTCCACGCTGCCTTTTCAGCAACAACGTGCGCCGTTGATCACTGTCGTGAACGAACGGACCAACTGACGTTACCTGGGCCATGGCGACTCGTCTGATCAATTCGCGCCGACAGTCAATATAGAAATTCGTCGATTCAGCCTGGGTGATCTGCAATAGGCGATCTCACGCACGGATCGACCACCGCAAGCACCGAATAACTCGCCGCCCTGGCGCGGCGAGTTTCGCTTTATCCCCTCCAGCGCAGCATCCGCTGTGCATCCTCCCTTTCTTCCATAGCGCCCATTCTGCCGGCGCTGCCTGTCTTTCCCGGAGAACTCATGAAGGCCGCCCTTCCGGCTGCGCTCGTCGCGGCTCGCCTTTTGTCGTCTGTACGCTCGGGCATTTCGCGCTTTGCAACCAGCGGAGGCGGAGATGTCTGAACTCGATCCCAACCTATCTCTCGACGCCCAGCTAGAACGCTCGCGAGGCGCAGAAAGAGACCTACTCACCGAGCTGCTCTCCTCCCGGCGTACTGCTTGGCGCGTCGCCACCGCTGGCCTCGTCATTGCAGCACTTGCCGCCGGCGCGCTGCTCACCATCTTCCCCCTCAAAACGCCGCCGATCCTGTACGCAGTGCGTGTCGACAACGCCAAAGGACAAATCGACCATATCACCCGCCTGGGAGACGCCCAGGAGGACTACGGCGACCGCATGGATCGCTATTTTCTGCATCAGTACGTGCTCGCCTGCGAAAGCTACGACTGGTACACGATCCAGAACACCTATGACCGCTGCGGGCTCTTCAGCGCCCCGAGCGTGCAGAAGGCGTACTACAAGAAATTCCAGGGCGACGACAGCCTGGACAAGGTCTACGGCAATCACACCCGCGTCGTCATCCACGTCCGGTCGATCACGCTTGGCCCCAAGCAAAGCGCCACGGTGCGCTTCACGCAGACCACAGAGGGCGACAACGCGCCGGCCAAATCGAAGCAGTTCATCGCGACCATTGCGTATCACTACGTCAATACACCGATCTCCGAGAGCGTCGGGCGCGACAACCCCCTTGGCTTTCAAGTCGTGAGCTACACAACCGACATCGAAACCGTGAGGTAACCACCATGGACAAGAACCAAGTCAATGCGCTCGCCCGTCGCCTGGAAACCGCCGATCGGCTGACCAATGCGGAGCGCGTTGCAATCCTGCGCGACATCGAACGGTATGCCCGGCATGACCTCTACGGCGCGGCCAAGCTCTGCAAGGATCACCTGAATGAACGCGCCGACTTGCGGCTGCCCACCGCCGTCATGGCCGCGGAACGTATCGGACGCCATTTCGAGATGCGCACGAACGAAGCACGCCGGCCCGTCGAGCTCTACGGCGAACAGGACAAACAGATCCGGCAACCTGACGATGGCCGCCATTACGAGGGGCCGATCGTCGGCACCACGCCCAATTGTGTCATCCAGCTTGACCGGGACACGGGTGACCTCATCGTACACAACCGTGCTTCACTGGTCCGCGCGTTCGAGTCGACCGAAATCGACAGGTCGCTGACGATCAACTATCCCTTCAAGGCGGTCGGCGGCGTGGGTCTGGTCACCGAAATCGGCCACGGCCATGACAAGGCGCACGAACATCAACTGGCGCGTGGGCACCACCACGCTGCCGAACACGCCATGGAACACGACCGATGAATCGCGCAGTCAAGCTTATCGTCGGGGCGATATGCGCCGTGGCGCTGGGTTCGGCGTGGCAACCTTCCCTGGCGCTGGATCATCCCCACGCCTCGCCCAAGGATTCGCGTATCCGATGGGCGAACTACGACCCCGACAACGTCATCGAAGTGGACACGGCCCTGGGTGTCGCGACGCAGATCGAACTGGCCAAGGACGAACACTACGTCACCCATGCCTTCGGCGACGGGGCAGCCTATGCGTTTCAGCAGATCGGCAACCACCTGCTGCTCAAGCCCATCGTGGAGCAGGCGGACACGAACCTGCTCTACATCACCGACAAACGCAGCTATTCGTTTTCCTTGCGGTACGTGACGCCGTCAGACGAAAAAGCGGAGAAATCCGCCGGCACCAAGGCTGCAAAGAAGCCCAATTCCGAGGGCTTCTTCCGCCTGGTGCTGCGCTATCCGGACGACGAGCAGGCCAGCGAAAAGGTGCGCGACGATAAGACATTCATCGCGCGGGCGTTGGCCAAGACCGAAGGCGCCATAAACTGGACGGACTACACGATGAACGGCGACACGTCGATCGCGCCCGTCAATGCCTGGGACGATGGCGCGCAGACGTGGCTGCGCTTCGCACCTGGCCAGGACCTGCCGGCGGTGTACTTCGTCGACGCCGATGGCCAGGAAGTCATTCCGAACCGGCATATGGCCGACGAACACACCATCGTTCTTCACCGGACCTCGGCGTTATGGCACCTTCGCCTGGGCAACCAGGTCCTGGCGATCCACAACGATTCGCCCATACCAGCCCGCAGCCTGCCCACGCGCACGATCTCTCCTGCGGTGGAGCGGGTTATCCGTGAGGAGCCTGGTCAATGAAATGGTTCAAGCGAAGCAAATCCAGGGGCAAACCCATCGACGCGGTCGCTGCCATCGAGGCCGAACAGGTCGAGGGCCGCGGCCGTCCGGACCTGGAAGGGTCGGCGCGACCGATCGCACCCGGCGCCAAGGCGTTCATGCTGCTTCTTTTCGTCGCCGCGACCATGTTGCTGGGTATCGTCACCTGGCGGGCCATGGCCACACGCGGCGGAGAGGATGCCTCCGCACCCGATGCCGCCCCAAAGGGGAGAATCGAGAACCTGCTGCCTGGCCTGAAACTGTCGCTGCCCAAACCGCCGGCCGCGCCGCCACCGGAAGCCAAACCACCCGAGGCGGTGCCGGCGATGGTCGCGGCCACGCCCGATCCGAAAGGTAGCGTGTCGCTCGCGGCAGTCGCCGGGCCAAAGATCGACGATGTCACGAAACGACGTCTCACCAGTGGCCTGCAAGGTCCGAAGGTAGAAAAGAGCGACTCGGCCAGCCCGCCGTCGGCTGCTCGCCCACAGCAGTCCGACAGCGGTCCGATGGCCGATAAACTCCGACCGCTCAAGCTCGCCGCAGCCAAGGCGTCGCTGCTAGGGAACCGGGACTTCTTGCTTACCCAGGGCACCATGATCGACTGCGCTATGGAGACCAAGCTGGTTAGCGCCCAGGCCGGCATGATCAGTTGCTACGCCACGCACGAAATCCGGTCCACCAATGGCCGCGTCGCCCTGATCGACCCAGGCACGCTCTTTATCGGCTACCAGCAGAGCGTGCTCGCGCACGGGCAGCCACGCATCGGCGTCGTCTGGTCCCGTCTAGAAACCCCCGAGGGCGTAGTCATCAACCTGGATTCGCCAGGCACGGGGGCGCTGGGCGAGGCTGGATTGAACGGGTACATCGACACGCACTTCGCGGAGCGTTTCGGCGGAGCAATCCTGGTAAGCCTCATCAGCGACTTCGGCACCTGGGCCAGTTCGCGCGGCAACAACGACAGCGGCTCGATCCGCTTCGACAGCACGGACGACGCCGCCAAGAACGCCGTGACGACCGTGCTGGACAACTCGATCAACATCCCGCCCACCCTGTACCGCAACCAGGGAGGCCGTGTCGGGATCTTCGCCGCGCGCGACCTGGATTTCAGCTCGGTATACCAGTTACGCGCTGTTCAACAGTAGCACCGCCTTTCTCCTCCACGATAAACGGCCCCCCGGGGTCCGTTTTCAATTCCCTACCGACAATGAACGACATTCATTCCACGCCCGAAGAAGCGCGAGAGTCCAGTCGCGCCCTGGTCGTGCGCCAGATGATGCGGCCCATCGCCGCCTATATGGAAGATGACGAGATCCGCGAGATCACGGTCCCGCGTCCCGGCGTGCTCTTTACCAGACGCAAAGGAGCCTGGTATCAGCACGACGCGCCAGAGCTGACCGTCGACTACCTGAAGGCACTCACCGATGCGATGGCGAGCTTCAATCAGAAGAACTTCACGCCCATCATGTCGCTGAAGCTTCCCGACGGCGAGCGTGCCCAGGTGGCCCAACAGCCAGCCGTTCTGGACGGCAGCTTGTCGCTGAACATCCGTAAGCACAGCTCGGTCGTCAAGACGCTGGACGAGCTCGATGCCGAGGGGGCGTTCCTGGACTGGAAGGACGTGAGTGGCCCGCTGGAGAACGCCGCGGCGTTGAGCGATCAGGACAGGGAGCTGCTGGAGCTGAAAAATAGCCGCAACACCCGCGCCTTCCTGGAAAAGGCAGTCCTTTATTGCCGCAACATGATCATCGGCGGCAAGACCGGATCCGGCAAGACGACGTTCGCCCGCAGCCTGATCGAATGCGTGCCGACGCACGAGCGGATCATCACCATCGAGGACGTACACGAGCTCTTCCTGCCGCGCCATCCGAACCGCGTGCACATGATCTACGGGGCCGACGAAGGGCAGATATCGGCGACCGATTGCATTGCCGCCTGCATGCGTAGCTCGCCCGATCGGATTTTCCTGTCCGAACTGCGCGGCTCGGAAGCCTGGGAATACCTCACGGCGCTCAATACCGGCCACCCGGGCTCGGTGACCACCACGCACGCCAACAGCGCGCGCGACACCTTCGATCGGGTCGCGCTGCTGGTGAAGCAGTCCACCGCGGGCAACCAGATCGACATCGATACGATCCGTCGATTTCTGTACAGCACGCTGGACATCTCGCTTTACTTCGCCCACTACAAGCTGGTCGAGGTCTATTTCAACCCAGGGCGCGCGCTGCTCGCCTGACATCGATGTGGAGCCCACCCATGAGCTCTGGCGCACGACGCTACCGGTCGCGCAATACGCGCGTGAGCGACGCTTACAAGATCATGCAGCAGGTCTACGAACGCTGCCAGGCCGCCGGCGAGTCCCCGCAGACGACGCACCTGGCCATCCAGGCGGCATACCCCTGGGGCGAACGTCGCCGCTGGCCCTACAAGGCGTGGCTCATCGCGCGCCGCGAGTTCTACGAGGCACATGGCCTGCCGCTGCGGGAGCGTCGCTCCATCGCCGAGGTCATCGAGGAGATCGCCTCGTGACCAGCCGGCCCCGCCGGGCCGGTCGGCAGCACCGTTTACCCGGTAAAAGAATTCCACACGAGGGACGCTATGAGCGTTGACGCTTCCAAATGGGCCACACGGGCAGACGTCCAGAAGTCATCGTCCAAGACCGTCCTGATGAGCCTGGCGCACCTGGTGCGCTATGACGCCTCCGATTGGACGGCCTTCGCGTCGATCGAGTACCTGGCCAAGGTCACCCACCTGAATCGCAAAACGGTCATTGAGGCACTCGGCCGGCTGCGCGAGTTGGGCGCTATTGTGGACACCGGCCTGCGTGCCGGCAGCAACCGGAGCTGTGTCGTCTACCGGCTGTGCCCGAATGCCGTGCCCACCCTCGATTTCGGGGCAGCGCCCAGCTATGCCGGTGGCCACCTGCAGGGCCACGCGAACCAGGGCGGTCTCGACCTGGCCGGGGACGACGATCGCGGCGACGTTGGAGGAGGTGGCCAGCCCGCCGATGCGGCGGAAGGCACGCTGCCGTCACAGCCGGCGCCCCTGGCCGACCTCGTGGCGTGCGGCGAAGAATCCGCCGAGATCTGCGATACGCCGGCGTATTCGACCATGGGGCACGCGCCCTCCACGACAGTCACGGAGTCCGTCGGCGCCAGTCACGTCACATCGTCCAATCTCGCCACGGCGACAACGAACGACACTGACGCGTTCCGAGCGACAGCACAGCCTCACCCCAGACGTCAGGCCCCGCACCCTCCACGGGCGTCTCCGTGCGAGCCCGCCGGCGCTGGCGCCACACGACTACCGCAGGGCTGGACGCTTCCCGATCGATGGCGCGCCTGGACGTGCCGCGAACGGCCGCATTGGAGCGACGAGAAGATCGACGCCATTGCCGCGACGTTCAGCGCGTATTGGCGCACCAAAGCTGGCCAGGACGGTTGCTCCGCGAACTGGTTCGAGTCCTGGCGACTATGGGTGTTCCGGGAACGGGGCGACGCCAGACACGGCTGCACACCCTGGCACGGCAGTTGGAGCGGGATCGTGGCGAAGGGGCATTCGCTGGGACTGCACCAGGAGCCTGATGAGCCAGCCCCAAATTTCCGGGCGCGCGTACTTCGCGCGGCGGAGTTGCCACCGAACTGACGGTTATCCACAACCTGGTCCGACGCCTGGCCCAATTATGGGCCTGTACCGAAATCGGGCCTGGCCCGGTTTTCCTCTGCGCCCAGCCCGTTTTTCCAATCGCCTGGCCCGAAAACGGCTCGCCGCCTGGCCCGAAAACGGGACCCTATAGGTTTTTACAGGTTAAAGGGTTTGAGAGAGGGTCGCGCGCGAGACACCGGCCGAAAATCGAAGGCCGATCCGCCTACCCTCCGGTCGCTGCGCTCCCTGCGCCCCGCCGCCTGCGGCGCCGGCCTGGAACCCATAGCTGATGTCCCCCTTCCCACCGGCGCGGTGCGCCGTCGGGCGGGGGAGACGCAGCCCCCCGGCACGATCGGGGCTTGCGCCCCGCCGCGCCCCTCTAGCCGCAGCGTCCTCGCCGTTGGATCGATCATCAGCCGCGGCAGACCGTCCTGGATTGCCCGTGCACACCGTCGTCGCTCCCAAACGCGGGGCGCACTCACCCCTGTCCCACCGGGATAGCAACAGTCCCCCTTCCCGCCGGCGTCGAACGCCGTCGGGCGGTGGAGAGGTAGCCCCCCAAGCGCGGGGGCATGCTGCCCCCCTGGCCGGCCGCTCGAGGCGGCCGCGCTTCCGACCCCCTGGGGAACCGCGAGGGTTCCCCCACGCCCGCAAGCGGGCGCGGCTCCCCCTCCCGTCAACCCCGTCAGCAGCCCGGCAAAGCTGGGCATCTCGTCATGAGAAACCAATGAACACGACGCCTGATCCCTCGCTCCCTTCGCTCGGCGACATCGAGAAGCGCCTTCGTGAGCTCGGCAAGACGCAGCGGCGCGCTCAATTGCGCGCCCTGATGCCTGCCATCGATTCCTTGTCCACCCAAGGCGTGTCCTACGCTGCCATGGCGCACCAGCTGACAGACGCTGGCCTTGCCCTGGCCCCGGAATCGCTGCGTAAAGCGCTGTACCGGTGGCGGCGCCGCAACGCCGGCACAGCCTCCACGCCTGGATCCACCGCGCGGGCGGCGGCCTTGACTCGCGCAGCGTCGCCTGTCCCGCCCATCCAGCCGCATAGCCCGACACCGCTTAGGTCCTATTCGCAAACCGCGCCCCACATCTCCAGTAAAGCCGACCTGGCCAAGCTGCGCGATGCGGACACCATCCCTGATCTGAACGCGCTGGCCGAACTCGGCCGGCGGAAATAGGAGCATTCCCTCATGAAAGTCGCAGTCCTGAATTACTCCGGTTCGGTCGGAAAGACCGTCATCGCCAGCCACCTTCTCGCGCCCAGGATCACCGAGGCACAAATCATTGCGGTCGAATCGACCAATGAAAGCGCGGCCGACCTGGGCCTGACCGTGGAACAGCTGCGCGGCGAGCAATTCGGCCGCCTGTTCCGCAAGCTCCTCATGGCCAGCGCCGCCATCGTCGACGTTGGCGCCTCCAACATCGAGGACTTCCTGGCCGAGCTGGTCAAGTACGACCAGGCGCACCAGGAGATCGATTATTACGTCCTCCCCGTGGTGTCCACCGGCAAGGCGCAGCGGGAAACGATCAAGACCATCCAGGCACTGGCCGCCATCGGCGTACCGGCGGACCGGGTGCGTCTCGTATTCAACCGGGTAGATGCCGACGTGATCGACGAGTTCGCCGCAATGTTTGGCTATGCCCGGCAGGCCGGCGGGTGTGTGGCCAACCCAGAAGTCGCCGTGTTCGAGAACGAGGTTTTCGACCTGCTGGCCAACCGGCGCACGACCATCAAGGAAGTCCTGGCCGACGGCAACGACTACCGTCAGCAACTGCGCGAGGCCGATCGAACTGACACCGCACTCATCTCTCGCCTCAGTGACCTGCATGCGCTCCAGTCGCTGGCACGACCGGTGGACCGGCAGCTGGGCCGTGCCTTCAACGCCCTCTTCCTCTAGAGACCGTCCATGCCTCCCGAGTTGAAGGCCGACCTTCCTCCGCCCCGCAGCAAGTTGGAATTGTTGTACCGGGAAATGCTGGAGAGCTGCGCGCAGGCCACCGAACGCAGCGAAGCGCTCACGGCGCGCCTGGAACAAGTTGCGCAAGCGTGCCAGAGTCTGCCAAGCGCGCTTCGCCAAGCGGCTTCGACAGCTAGCCTGCAGGTCTCCGAGCAGGCGAGTCGCGCCTTGCTGGACTCCGCTCGCACCATCGCCGCCGCCGATCGTGAGCTGCGCAAGACCGCCCATGCGATCTCGGACGGCCCTTCGCGCAATGCATGGCTCACGGCAGGCTGGTGTGCTGCCAGCGCATTTCTTGGGGCCGCCTTAAGCATCGTTCTCGTTTTTGTTATCCGGTAGTCCCCACCCGCGACAAAGGTCCCCAGATGAAAAAGCGCATCACACCACAACCGCAAATCGTGATCATGCAACTCCCGATCCAGCAACACTCGCCAAGAAGAACGCCTTTTAGCGAAATAAGAATTCAGGACGGCCTTACCCGGCAGTTGCTGATCGACGATTTACCCGCCATAACACCGCCACGACCCACCGCCCATTCATCAGGCCGAACGGAGTAACTCACGCTTTGGCAGTGGTATCGAATTTCAAATACTGCGTGAGAGCCACCCTCAGCATCTCTTTCTCGGTGGGTGGTCCGCCTCCCAGATTGCCCAGTCTCGCTGGCTTAAACCGCAGGCGCTTCTCGTCTATCGCTTTAAACGCCCTCACATTTCGAAAAGCATCGCCCACGACCTCTTCAAATCGAATGTCTTCATGGGTCGCAGTGGTCACCATGAAAAAGCAACCGTGCACTTTGACGGTCTCGCTAGATCGCCGTTCAACCACCGTCACAGCGTAGAGATTGGGCATTGATTCGAACACGTTCATCTCGAACGTGTGGCCGTAGTGGGTAATCGACCCATCAGGATTAAAGACGCAGTGAAAAATTACGGCGGTTAATGCTGGTGACACGGGCGGCTCCTTTGCATATTTAAACGGCGGATTTCACCATCGCGGATGATGTCCATTTGTAACACAAACGTCGACACCGTCCCTGTGCCCGCCGAACTCAAAATCTCTTCAAGGATAGGCATGGCACCAGACATACGCCGGCGAATCATCAAGTTCGCCCTGATCTTTTTTCCCCTCGTGGCCTGGTTCGGTGCCGCGCGCTTTCTCTTCGGACTGACCTTCAACCAGATCGACTGGCGCGTCGTATCCGCCTGGCTCCTTGCTACGCCCCACCACTCCGGCCTCATCGCCGCGCCGATCATCGGGCTGCTCCTGGCCATCGCCCTGGCTTTCTCGCTGCGTCGACACGCCAAAAGCGACGGCTACGACGGCGCGGGCTACAAGAAGCACATTCGCGGTACCGAGGTGGTGCCGCTGAAGAAGCTGCGTAAGCTCTGCACCGAACCCCACAAACTGCAGGTCGATATCGCCGGCGTCCCGATGCCCACGAGTGTCGAGAACCTGCACCTGCTGCTGAACGGCGCGACGGGTAGCGGCAAGTCCGTGCTGCTACGCGCACTCGTCTTCTCAGCGCTCAAACGAGGAGACCGGATGATCATCGTCGACCCCAATGGCGACCTATACAGCAAGTTCGGCCGCCCCGATGACGTGATCCTTAATCCCTACGATGCCCGTTCCGAGGGCTGGTCCTTCTTCAACGAGGTCCGGGCGGAATACGACTGGAAGCGCCTGGCACTCTCCGTCGTGCCTTTGGGGGGCGACGCCAACGCCGAAGAATGGAATAGTTTCGGCCGCCTGCTCCTGAGAGAGGCAGCACGTAAGCTGTACGAGCTGGGCACGCCCGATATCCAGGAGCTCTTTCGCTGGTGCACCATCGCCTCCGACAAAGACCTGCGCACCTTCCTGAGCGGCACCTTGGCCGAATCGCTCTTCGCAGGATCGTCCGAAGCCAGCAAGGCGCTCACCAGCGCGCGATTCGTTCTTTCCAATAAGCTTTCCGAGCACATGAGTATGCCGCCCGGCAAGTTCAGCGTCCGTGACTGGATGGACTCGGGCACGGGCAGCATCTTCATCACCTGGCGCGAGGACATGAAGCACGCCATGAAACCCCTGCTCTCCGCCTGGGTCGACGTGTTCTGCTCGCACCTGCTGTCGATGCCCGAAGACCAGGCCCGGCGCTGGTGGCTCACCATCGACGAACTTGCGTCGTTGGAAAAGCTCGCCTCCCTGGAAGACTTCCTGACTAAAGGGCGAAAGAATGGCGGCCGCGCACTGGCCGGCTTGCAGTCGGTCTCACAGCTCGACGACATCTACGGCAAGCAGATGTCGCAGACGCTGCGCGCGAGTTTCCGATCGCTAGTCGTGCTGGGCGGATCCAAAACCGATCCGGAGACCGCGGAAGAAATGTCCAAGGCGCTTGGCGAGCACGAAGTCGCGCGCCCTGAATACACCGACAGTCGGAATCCCGGAAGCTCGCGCAGCACGTCCGAACGCCTCGTACGCTCGACCGAGCGGGTCGTCACCGCGGCTCAGATCCAGGCCCTGCCCGACCTGACGGGCTATGTCGCCTTCGCCGGCGATCGCCCCATCTCGAAATTCCTGCTCACCCCGCAGAACTTCGTCAACCGTCTTCCCGCCTTTGTAGAAGCCAAGCGTGCCGGCGCCCATGGCGCGGCGAACACGCCGGGCGAAGGTCCTCGCGCCTGGAGTATCGACGACTTCCCCGAGGATCCGACCCAGCAGGGTGGGCCCGATGGGAACCAACCTGCGGAGCCAACTCGTGCTGGACGGCTCGCCACCCTCGCCCAAGCAGGCCACCGATAACGCTAAACATCCGAGGCAAGCATGATTTCCCGAAAGATCCTACACAGGCACAGTGCAGGCAAGGCCATGCACTATTACTCCGAACAGAAGGACGACTATTTCAGCCGGGAAGGCGGCGCGGCGCAATGGCAAGGCAAGGCTGCCGCCGCGCTGGGCCTAACGGGCGAGATCGACTCGACGCAGTTCGCTGACGCCATGCGCGGTGATTTCGGGCCCGGGATCCAACTTCCCTATTCGGTGCGCTTGGACTCAAATGCACGCGCAGCCCTCGATCTGACGTTCTCGGCACCGAAGAGTGTCAGCATCCAGGCGCTCGTCGGCAAGGACCCAGCAGTCCTGGCGGCACATGATCAGGCGGTGACGCGAGCGCTGGAGTTTCTGGAAGCCGAAATGGTGCTTGCCCGGCGCAAGGAAAACGGCCGCACGTCGGTCGAACGCACGGGCAATGCCGCGATCGCCAAATGGCGGCATGAGACCTCGCGGCCGTCCCGCGACGCGCTGGCCGACCCGCAGCTGCATACCCACGCCTTGGTAATGAACATTACCCAACGCGCGGACGGAAGCTGGACGGCCATGGGTAACGAGGAGATCTTCCGGTCGCTAAAACTTCTCGACGCCGTGTATCAAGCCGAACTCGCCACGCAGCTCGAGAAGGCCGGGTACGCCTTGCGGCACGAGGGAGGACATTTCGAATTGGCTCACATATCCCGTCAGCAGATCGAGGCGTTTTCCAAGCGGTCGATGACGATCGAAGCCGAACTGGCCCAAATCGGTGAAACGCGGCGTAGTGCCAGCCATGGTGTAAAGCAAACGGTGACGCTGCGCACACGCCAGGCGAAAACGCCAGAAGTGTCGCGTGAATCGCTCCAGGCGGACTGGGAACGACAAGCCGTGGAGATGGATCTAGATCTCATCCCAGAGAAGAAGGAACGCGAAAATTTTTCGGAGCAGGAATTCGGCGGCGAACATGGCCATGGCGAACTGTCACAGCATGACAACACGAAAGGCACGACGGAAGGCGATTCCAGTGTCTCTGGTCGTAGTCCAGAGTCACGCCCCGCCGGAGCGGGATCCAAGTACAGATCGCCAGCCGACCAAGTCCGAGAGCGCATCGCTGCTGAGGCGCTACGCTGGGCGATCAAGCACCTTACAGAGCGTGAATCTGTCACGCGGGAGAAGACTCTCCTGGAGACTACGCTGAACCATTCCCGTGGTACCGGTGTGACCATTGTCGACGTCCAGCGGGCTATCAACACTTTCACAAAGAAAGGACAACTTATCCGCAGCACCCAGCTCTACCGACCTTCAGCACAGCAGGATGGCCAGGTCCTGAGCCGAAATGCCTGGATCCGCTCGCTCATGACCTCGGGAAAAAGCCACAAGGAAGCAGTCAGCGCGATACGGCGCGCGATCGCCCGTCGGGAGCTGGTGCCAGCGGATCCGCATTACACAACCCAGGCCGCGAGAGAGCGCGAAAAGCGCATCCTGCAGATCGAACGGGAGGGGCGGGGCAAGGTCGTGCCGATACTTCTCGCGGACGTTGCGCAGGCATCGCTTGCCGGGCGCTCTCTGAAACCAGGACAGGTTGCGGCAGGAAAGCTGATCCTCAGTACATCCAATCGTGTTGTCGGCGTCCAAGGCCTTGCAGGCACAGGCAAATCGCACATGCTCGACCAGGTGAAGAAAATCGCCGAGGAATCAGGTCATACGGTCCGAGCGGTCGCCTCGTACGGGATGCAGATCCGCGCCCTACGCGATCTGGGTGTAGAAGCGCACACGATTGCATCGGTACTGGAGGCTCGAAACCAGGATCGATTCAAGCTCGATGAAAAGACCGTTCTTGTCGTGGATGAGGCCGGCGTCGTCCCGACCCGTCTCATGGAGCGTTTGCTGCAACGCTCCGAGGCCGCGGGCGCGCGCGTTGTGCTACTCGGAGACACCGGCCAGACAAAGGCCATCGAAGCAGGGCGCCCCTTTCATCAGTTGCAGGACGAAGGTATGGCCACAGCATTGATGGGGGACATTGTTCGGCAAAAGAATCCGCACTTGAAGAAGGCTGTTGAATTTGCTGCCAACGGTAAAGCCGCCGTATCGCTCGGCGTTCTAGATGCAAAGCTTCAAGCAGTGCATCAGATTTCCGACGACAACGAGCGTTATGAAGAGGTCGCGCAGCGCTACGCTGCGTTAACGCCGGAGGAACGCAGAGGAACTCTTATAGTCACGGGAACAAACGACTCACGAAATGCTCTGAACGATGCAGCACACGGAGCATTGGGACTTTCTGGCTGCGGCTTTACGTTCGAGATGCTCACGCGTCGAGATACCACACAAGCCGAGCGCCGGCAGGCCAAGTATTACCACATCGGCGACGTTATCCAACCCGAGCGCAACTACTTGAACGGCACGTTAATGCAGGCCGAGATGTACCGGATCGTCGGCCAGGACGCAACTACAAACCGTCTGACGATCGAACGCATTAAGACCGGCGCGCAGACGTCGTTCAATCCTGCACGCGCAGCCAAGCTATCCGTATACCAGCCAGTAGAGGCGGAGCTTTCCGCCGGCGACTGGGTGCGGATAACCCGCAACGACGCAGCGAGGGACCTGGTTAACGGTGCCCGGCTAGAGGTCGTAGCCGTGACACCTACGTCAGTGACTTTGAAATCCGGTGAACGGACTGTACTGTTGGAAGCCAGATCTGCACCGCTTCACTTGGATCGTGCATACGCCACGACCAGCCACAGCGCCCAGGGCCTGACCGCCGATCGCGTGCTAATGAACGCGGAAAGTTTCAGTCGAACCACGAAGCAGGACGTGTATTACGTGGCATTGTCCAGAGCTCGCTATCAAGTCGAGGTTTACACCGACAATCGCAACAAACTGCCGGGATCCGTGGCGCGGCACGAGGACAAAACCACTGCGCTCGACATTGGCTTGGCGTACTCGAGCGCAGCCCGCGAGGCACGTCAACCCATCAAAGAAAAGCAGGCAGTGTTCGGGGAGTAATAGCAGTCACTGAGCTAAAATAGCGACGACGATCGAACTTGGTTTACTCATCACCATCAATCCCGTCTGTAGTTGATACCTGCGAGATGCCCGGCGGCTCAGCAAGCTTGAGTTGACCCAGCGCCGAAAAGCGCGCTTTCCAGTTCTTCCTTGGAGGGTACAGCTTGATCATCAAGGATCTTTCGAAGAACCCGGGCCAACAGATTGAACGTCTCCAAAAGGTCCTCGGCCTGATGCTTAGGCTTGCCGTGTGCCGCAGCGGACCGCTTGTCATAGAGTTTGGCAATGGCTCGCTGCACTGTGTGACGTGATCGGCCCGGTGGCTCAAGGTAGGCCGCAACCAAAGCTGAGACTCGAAATTTCAACTCGGACGTCGAGGGTGAGAAGAGCGCCTCTAACGCCGACCAAAGAGAAATCAGGGCGAGCGCTGATTTTTGAACGAACTGTCCTCCGTCGATCGCTTCAATCGCGAGGGCGAATTCGGCGCTCTCTTTCTGCAGTCTCAGGCCGGTTCGCCATCGCTCGGCTACCCAGGCCGCTTCGGCGGCCCCTATCTGATGGGAATCACTATCGAGGGGAAAGTAACGGGGCTGGAACTCGTTTGGCCTAAGCCAGCTTTCCCCCTCAGATCGGTCAGCCATAGTTGAAAATGAGTGACTCGCGAAAGCAGGCAGCCTTAGAGCCGGATGCACGCCAAGCCGAAACAGAACGCCAATCATGCGGGCGACATCCGTCTGCGTCCCATAACACGAGTCTAGACCAGCTGGAATCTTGATCTCGGCGTCAATGTCAAACGCAAATCCCCCGCCCAAGGGCTTCCAAGGGCCTGGGTGAGGCTGATCGTACTCGGGCGGCCGCTTAAATGCCATAACGAACGGCGCCATGAGATGAGCATAGGTTCGGCTCAGAAATACGCCATCGCCGAGGTCAAAAAAATCCTGCGCGAGGTCAAGCCCAGACACGCCCGCGTAAAGATCAAATGTACGTTTAGCCACGCCACCTCCAGTTGTTCAACAGGAAATGCGTTATGTCCGCACGAAAGTCAAAATTGATTCGGTGCGCATGCGGCGACCCAGTGGCGCATGCGACTGTGACGGCATTGGCAAATAGCGGCTTCGATCCGGCAGGTCACGCTCCACCTCGCGCACTAACTTCAGACCAACCATACTGCCGGCCCGCGCCACACCAGCAGAGTTTTTTATAAAGCTACCTTTCAAACATGAGTTACCGACTACTAGAACAGCGCGTCCCTTGCTCTTCAGAACTCTCGAGACTTCGGACATCATGCGGTAAACGTCCTCCGCGTAACGTCGAACCATAGCCGCGTGCCTGGCGCTCAAGCTCGACCTACCGCACATATCAGCCCTGATATCGTCGAACAGTGATGCTGTAGAACCCACGTCTGGACCTCTTTCCGCACCAATGCTTTTCGATCGGATCGTCCTGAGGCCCCCAAGACTGTATCCGAGCCAAACCAATGACATCCGATGACCGCGCATGTAGTCGATGGCGTTGAGATAGGGCGGGGAGGTCAGTACTAGATCTACACTTGAATTTGTCAGGTCAAGGGCGCGGGCATCGCCTCTAGCGATCTCGACACCGCCCTCAGGTGGAGATTGTTCTAGGATGCCTTGTAAGCGACGTACAGACCGCTCGAAGCCCGCCCAAACGTCGTAATCTGACTTGAGTGCAACTCTGTGCGGACGACTGTGCGAGGTGTCTCGTGCAAGCGAAGCGCCTTGATCCTTAGTGACGATGATGCGGCTCAAGGCAACACGCAGAATGTCCAGTTCCGCGTCCTGAGTCCGTTTGCCGCGGCCTAGGTCAGCGAGGACGAAAGCGATGCGGCGCAGTACTTCTTGCTGCTGTTCGCCGAACCAGTAAGCGACAAAAGCGCTGGTCTCATCGTCGTCGTCAATCCACGGGAGGTTTACCGTAGCCGGAAGTTCAGCAACTCGTTTCTTAACGGCCCGTAGCCGCCGCTGCAGCTTGTCAACGTCGAACGGTGTATTCCACACGCGTGTCATAAGTACAGCCAGAGGATCGAGGTCCCGTCCTATCGCTACATGACCAAGTGCCGCGGCATGGCGAAGCACTGTGCCGGACCCAGCCATTGGGTCGAGCACACGACTGCCCTCCGGAAGACGACGCAGCGCACGAATGGCGAGTTCCGGCGCCATCCGAGCAGGAAATGGATGTACCGGTTTAATCTCGCTTCGAGTCTGCACCGTCGCCTCCCTCTACGGGCCCGCCGTCATGAAGCTTTTCAAGCTGCGTTGCCACCGCCGCTGCAACTCTGTCAGCGCTTGCGTTGACGACGATCTTATCGTTATCAATACCGACTAGATCTGGGATCAATATCGATAAACCACGGGCTAGGGCAATCACGTCATCCGCAGTAACGGTCACCGCCTTTAGCGTAGTCCTACAAGCGTACGCGAGGGTTCCCGCTGGAAGCACGTCTGGCGTTTGGCCCTTTAGGCTATCCAGAGCCTTCAAAAATATGTCGAGAGTCAGCGGCCGCTTTGTTTGCAACCACGTTTGCAGATCAGCCACCCAAGCCGAAACTTTCGCGGGATCATACAGTTCAAAAATTTCCCTCAGCTTGGTCACGGGAATGGCACCGTGGGCTACCGTATATTCCAGCAACCTACCAAGGTCGGAAGCCATCATCGGAGTCACTTTTTGCTGCTCGCATCTGGTCGCTAGGGCACCATCACTGAACCCTGGCGCGACAACGAGAGCATAGTTTGCTTTATAGCGCTCTCGGTGCTCCACGACGCCGGCCAAATTGATGTTGTTAGTTGCGGCTACTTCATTCTTCGAAGACTTGGCATCAAAAGTAAAGCTATACAGCGGTGGATACGGATTCTCGGCCGTTGGAACTGCGTTGGATGGAGTAGAAAACGCGCTGGCCACACCCTCAGGCTCGCCCGACTTTGCTAGGTCTTGCACCTGAAAGCCGAGGTAGCGGAGCGCATCGGAGAGAACAGCCTCAAGATGTTTGCTGTTTGAGCTGTCGTTTTGCATCTGGAGCAGCAGCTTGGCGATGTACGTACCTGATCGCCGTTGCTGCATTGCGCGAAAGCGAAGCAACCTGTCTCGGTAATCCCTGATCTCCTGCAATGCCGCCGGTGCAACACCTATGTCTAATGCATATACATCGCTGAGCAGATTCACCATCGCGATCGTTCGAAGAAGCTCCTTTTCCGCCTTCGTCCGCGAGTGTTCAGCCACGAATGGATGATCTTTGTTGACAACGATAGTATTGTCGGAGAGACGAAACTTGACGAAGCCCTCGTCGCCGCTGGCTTCGTATTTGACGTCGCTCAATGCATTCTTGATATGTTCAGAGGTGTTAACCCGCCAAGATTGGAGCTTGGCCTCTCGGTCAGGGATACCTGTTTCGTCGAATAGATCCCGGATAGGTGTTTGGCCTTTCAACGCTTCCGTGACGACATTGCGCAATGGGCTAAGTGACATGACGCCTAGCGACTTCACGAGCACATCCCCGCCGTCCGGCATGGTCGTGTTCACGTCAGAGTCGTAATTTGTACGAGCCATGTTAAAGGCGCGACGCAAGAATGCGCGAAAAACCTTTAGCTCACGGCGCTCCTTGAACTTCTCGCGGTCCGTCGTAAGCAGCGTATTTAAGCCATCTGCCCGTATAGCCATCCGAAATCGCGCCCAGGCGGCATGGCTCAAATTCTCTTCGCCAAAGCTTGGGTCATTCTGATTCACCAACCGCCCAAGGACGTTGACATGAAAGCCGTTCGACGAGCCACGATCATCGCTTTTCCCGCCGCTGATCTGGTTCTCAAAAAGGGTAATCGTTCCGGTAACTTGGCCAATGCCAGGAATTTCAACGTATGGGTACGGCTCCCTATGAATTGTCAGGGGTATGGTTGTTTTTTCTATCTCATCTTCGGCGTTCGCCTCCTCCAGGTCGATAGATGTGAAGGTGAGATCCGGTCCGATAGCCCACTGATGCGCGATAGGAGAATCGACCTTCGACGAAGATAGCAGTTCGCCATTGATGCAGATTGCTATCGAACTTCGGAAGGGCAACGCGGCCTGCAGCATTCGACGAAGCACACCCAACTTTAGTTCGCGCCCGGTAGGCTTCAGACCGGAAAGAATAACGAGAGTCCATGTATTTCTGGTCGACTTCGCGAAGACATCGGCCGGCATCCCGAACTCGTCGTCGCCGAGAGCTGCCGCCGGGCGCGGGATTCCCGACTTGATGAGGTTCAGGGTGGTCGGTCCGTCGTATACGCCCTGTAGAGCGGCCTCCACTTCGGCTTCAGTCACTTCATAGACATCGAGCTTCAGGTTACTAATAAGCTTGTCCGTGCCGCCTTCGACATCCTCCTTCTTTTGGTCGACGACATCGTAGTCCATCGTTACGCGCCGAATCTTGCCGTCCGCTGCCTTGCAGATATAGGTGAGCTTGCTGGCCAGGACATAGGTGGCGAGCTTGCCAATTCCGAACTGCCCGATGATCTTTCGTCCGGATTTGACCGGGGTGTTGCGCTTCGGTGAGAAGGCGATGTGCCAGAGCTGCCTCAAACCCTCCTCGTCCATTGATTCGCCATTGTCGAGCACGCTAAGCGTCGCCGACGGGCTAGCCAAATCGGTCGGAATTCGAACGTCGACATAGTCCGCTAACGCATCCCATCCGTTGGAAATAAGCTCCTCAAACGCTTTTTGCGGCGACGAGTACATGAACTCGCTGAAGTGCTCAAGGAAGCGGGTACTGATTTCCACGGGGATAGTGGCAGATTGGTGCCCGATGGTCTCTGGGGACGGCGCCGTCAAGCCTGAACCTAAAACTTGCCTTCCAACAGTGTCTTGCTTTGCGGCTTCTGCTGTAGTCATGTGTCTCTTGTCTTTTTATGGGTTAATGGAGCGATCGCAAAAAAGTGGATAGCTTTGCGTCTTAGTGCGGTTGAACCGTGACGTGGAGGATGAGCTGGGCCTGATGCTAGGCCCTTGATAATGCGGGACAGCGTGGCACCCCTGCCGGTAGCAGCAAGTCATTCCTATCGGCGTCGGGGGACACGTCCTCAGCTCGCTTCCTTGATCCTCGACAACAAGATCTGAACGATACACATTTGAACCCAACGCGATGCCCCTTCCTAGCCGCTTTCCGGGCGCGTATATGCTGGAAATGCCTGGCTTGTTGACCCAGGAAGCATGCTGCCGAAGACGGCCGCGATTTCGCTGGCCGCCGCGACATCCAAGGACGGTGCCTCTGGGGAAGAAATTGCGCTCTCCCTAGAGATATTCGCGTACCCCCGGTGCAGCCACTGGTAGCACAATGTTACCAGAAAGCCGGTGAGAACCTGGCGATGCAAATGAGTTTTGGAGGAGATAGGTCCGCTCATATCCTCCTTTGTCTCGTTTATGACCCGCCGATGTCGCGCTGGGATCCACGCTATGTCCACGTAGCTTCGAAAGTCCCGTTGTCAGCTCCACATCTATGCGCCTGCACCCCGAATGTAAACGCACCATCGGCACGCAAAGCGCGGCTTGGTAGCATCAACGTCGTATAAGAGCCGTTCTTTGTCAGACAAGGATAATTAGCTATCTCGAAAGAAAAAATATATAAAACAGAAACCTACCGCACCCACGAGGGTGCGTCATGTGTGAGGCCCTTAAGGGGGACGACGGCGGCCACGGCGGCGGCGGCCTTAAGGGCCTGGTGAACGTCCGGGGGACGTTCACAGCGTCATCAGGACGGCCCCGCCGGCGCAGCCGGTGGGGTTGGACGCCACACCCCACACCACCGCCTGCCAAAAGCATAGGGCCGCCCGAAAGGCGGCCCTATGCTTTTGAGACTCCCGTCGCGGGAAGCAGCGCTTCAATCAGCCCGGTGGGCGAGCTTGAGCCAGCCCACGCGTGCAGGGTTCACGCCCGCAACGCACGCACGGCGACATCTGGAGCGCTCGCCACGATTTTCAGCAAAGCAACCGCCGGCCCCGTCGGATTGCGATGACCCTGCTCCCAGTTTTGCAGCGTGCGGACGCTGACTTGAATCGCCTCTGCGAATTCCGTTTGAGACAGGTGCGTCTTCTCGCGCGTCGCCTTGACGTCCACCGTCTCGACCTTGAACACACGCGAGGGCTGCATCTTCCCTTTGCGAATAGCCGCCGCTTGCTTCAGGCTGGTCTGCAGTTCGTTAAACAGAGTGTCGTCCTTCTTCATAGTCACAGCTCCTTGACCAGTTCGCACAGCACGGCTATCTCGTCAGGTGTCAGGTTGTCCTTCTTGGATTTCGGGTACGCCACCAGCATGTAAATTTGGTGGTCTTCGCTGAGCCAGTAATAGATGACCCGAATTCCGCCGCTCTTGCCAGTACCTTGCCGACCGTAGCGCACCTTCCGTATGCCGCCGCCGCCTCGGATGAGATCGCCTCGCTCGGGGTTCTCAATCAGCAGCTTTTGCAGCCCGGTATATTCCTCATCCGACAACAACGCGGTAATCAGCTTCGTGAAAACCGGGGTCTCGATAAATTCCATAGGTCAATTATATACGTCATTGACGTAGGTCTCAAGCAATTGAGCCCTACCGATCAGTCCCGCATGAGCAGCCAGGGACCGCGCTCACCGCTGCCGCCCCTCCTGATCACCACGCGGATCTGTTCCCGGCCTAGGCTACTCGTCCTCCTTGGCGTTTTGGTCGGCTGCCGGGGCTTGCAGCGCCTTGGGCAACCAGCCCTTGCCCGCCAGCAGCTGTTCGGCGGCGGCAGCGGCTTCCCCCTTCTTCATCGCCAACAACGGCTTGGCCTCACCCTCGCCCACCGCCTCGGCCACTACGGCGGCGATGCGGTCCTTGGATACATGGCTCAGATACGTCTGTGCCGTGGGCGACCACCACTTGGCCATGTCCAGGCCGACCACGCCGGCAAGGCGATCCAAGTGGCGGGTGTCGGACGAGTGGCTGTAGTCCCGGACGCGGTAGATCGTCGCAGCCAGTAAAGCGCCCAACAAGCCGAGGTTGTCCGCCTGAGCGCGCTCCAACAGCCAGGGCAACACCGCCTGCCGGTCCCCTGGCACATCCCGCGTGTGCAGCTCCATTTCCTTCTGGACCGCTTCCCAGGCTGGTGCGCTTTCCATGCTGGCATCGACGCGTTCCAAGTCTCCGTGGGCACTGCTGGCAGAGAGGGAAAAACTGAGCGTCTGGTAGGCACGACCCATGGGATCGTTGACCTCGGCCAGCAACTGCTCGATGAGTAGGCACAAGGCGAGATTCGGCCGCTGGATGATTTCCGCTTGCAAGGCAATGACGCGCTGGGCTTGCAGCCGGTTCGTCAGCGCCTCGGAATGCACCGGCCGCGTCTTGACGGGCGGCAGGTCTACGGTCGCGGCGTCGCGGCCCGCATCCTGGGCGGTACTGCGGATCTGGGCGGCGACCGCTTCCCGGTCCTCCTGGCGGATCAAACCGCGTGTGGCCCTCAGGTCCCCGTGGTAGTCCAAGTGCAGCATGACGCCAGCCAGCGGCTTCAGGTCGGCCGGATAGTCGTACAGTTTGCTGCGAATCCCCTCGATCTGACCTTCCCAGCTTTCAAGATTGACGCGCAGCTTCGCCAGTTGGGCCTCGTCCGGGTCGTCCGCTTGCAGAAGCTCTCGCACCTTGGCCCGGGCGTCGTCGCGCTTTTTCATGAGCGCGGCCAGCTGTTTGGCCTGGGCCTTGTCCGGTTCCTGGTGAACGCGTTGGATTTCACCGAAGTGCTTGCGCTCGCTGTGCTCGAAGGAAATCTCGTAGTCGATCCAACCCCATCCCTCACCGGCCACGGCCTTGGCAAGCTTGGAACGCTGCATCTTCGTCAGTGCCATGTCGCGCACCCTTTCCGGGTCGTTCAGGTACGCATCGTCCCAGAACAGGTCGCGGCGCACCACGCCGCCTGCCTTTTCGTAAGCGGCGACGGTCACGTAGCGGGCGACCGCACTGTCGCCCCGGATTTCCGTCTCCGCCAACAATTCTCGGATGCGGCTCGGGCGATGGCAGTAGCCTTGCTTGGCCGCTTTCCAGGCGGCTTCCTGGCGGGCGTGATCGGACACCGATGCCAGTGCCTGCATTTCGTCCAGGTCGATCTTGCCCTGGCGGAAGAGGTCCATGAACGTGGGCGACACGCCGCCCAGGGCGAGCAGCTTCTTGACGGCCTTCTCGCTCGCGCCGTGCGCGGCGGCGATGGCGTCAACCGCCCAGCCCTCGGCGCGCAATCGGGCATAGGACTCGTACACGTCGGCGGGGTGCATGGCCTTGCGGGCAACGTTCTCGATGAGACTGGCATGGTGGGCGTGTTCGGCCGGGATGACGAGGCAGGGCACCCCGTAGCCGTCCGGGAAGGCACCTTCTTCGATCAGCAGGCCGATGGCGGCAAAGCGGCGACCGCCCGCGCACACTTCGTAGTAGCCGTCCGCCGTGGCGACGACGACCAGGTTGTGCAGCAACCCGCCGATGGCGGCTATCTGCGCCTTCAATTCCAGAAGCTCGGGGTCGTGCGCCCCTTCGACAGATCGCCGGGCCTGGTACTGCGCGCTCAGCCGCAGTTGCGAATACGCAATGTCGGTGCGAACACCAGCGGCGTGTACAGCGGCGAGTTCTTTGGAATCGAGTTTCATGGCATGTTCTCCTGGATCGAGTTAGCGGGTCAGTGCAACAGGGTGGAAGCGGGGGCCTCGGCCAGCAGCGCGATCAGCGTCGAGAGCTCGCGCATCGTCATGGCGGGAAGCCGGATGGCAATGCCAAGGGCGTGTGCGCGGCGCACGTCGTTGGCCAATCTGATAAAGTCGTGGTTCATCGCAGTTCTCCTTGCAACAGGGTGGGTTGGGATGTGCGCCCCTGTCGGTTGCCGCCGATCAGGGGCGATCTCTTTGGTGGCCAGCGTTGATGGCCGGATTAGTAGCCGAGCCAGTCCAGCAGGACCGCGCCGCGATACAGCGGATGCTTGCCATGGTCGGCAAAGAATTCGTCCGCATCGAGTTGATGGCCGCGAATGTGCTGCATGGCCTGAAAGCGGGTCAGCACGGCGTCGCGGGCGTCACAAAGGTCCCGGAACCCGTGTCGCGGAAGCGGGCCGTACTCGATGAGGTCGGCCAGCAGGTCGATCAGGTCCTGGCGGTATCCCTGCCACGCGACCAGTTCTGACTCCACAGAGAAAGCGATGACGGGAGGACCGTCAAAACCCTTGGCGACAAGTGCACACTGGTGTTCGGCGGCGCTGCGCTCTGTGAAGCGGATGCCTCGGGCGACAAGCGCAGCCTTGGTCTTGTCACATTCGTCGCAGGCGGCGGTGGTGTAGAGAGCGATATGCATGGTTCTGGCTCCAAGTCAGGTCAGAAGGGCAGGTCGTCGTCCTGGGCGGGCGGAGTGTTGTTGTGCGAATCGGTGCCCGCCCCTGCCCTGCCCTGGCGAGCACCGCCGAGCATTTGCATCTGGTCAGCTACTACATCGGTGGCGTAGCGGTCCTGGCCGGTCGCCTTGTCCTGCCACTTACTCGTTTTCAGGTGGCCCTCGATGTACACGGAGAGACCCTTTTTCAGGTACTGCCCGGCGATTTCGGCCAGCCGGTTGAACAGGACGACGCGATGCCATTCGGTTTCTTCGCGGACCTCGCCGGTGCCCTTGTCCGTCCATTGGCTGGTAGTAGCGAGCGAAATCCTGCAGATCGCGCCTCCGTCATCGCCGTAGCGGACCTTCGGATCGCGGCCCAGGTTGCCGACGAGAGTGACCTTGTTGACCGATGCCATGACCCTGCTCCTTGCAGAAGTTGAGATAGACCCAGGTTTGGTGTTGGCCCGCTCGCCCGGGGAAAGCGTGTGAGGCGGCACCCACAGAAAAGAACGAATCCGTTCGCAACGCACGCTTTCAGCGACTTCGATCTGCACGCGCGCATCGCCAAGCTTACGTACGACCGCGCTCACGGGCGCAGTGGGTATGTCGCCACGCGTTTGCATGCGCCAGGTCACCCGCTGACCTTCGTGGAAGTCCGTCACGAGAGCCGGCTGCTTGGCTTGATCTACGGCATTCACGTCGAAATCTCCCGAAAGGTGGTTTGTTGTGCTGACCGGGCCTGAAGATCGTTAGCCCGATCGTGAACGACTGGAATCGCTGGACTTTGTCTTCGCGGTTGTTGCCGCCAGTCCTGTGAGTCGCCGAGCCCGTGCCGATCTGGATTACGAAGAGAGGACTGGAAAGGGGCAGGAGCGGAAGCCGCATGCGGCGCGCGGGCCGAAGGCCGAGCACCGAACGGGTGAGCACCTGGCGAAGCGAACCCCTTGCAGGGAGGAACGCAGTGATACAGTCGGCGATTTCAGGGCTCTGCGACTCACAGGCCAGGCATGCGAGAACAGGGCCAGAGAGGCGCAGTCGTGCCGCGCGGCGAGCGCCTCCACCCGCGCCCCGGCGCGGGTCAATCTCGGCCAAAGGCCGACGGCAAGCGCCAGCGCGCAGCGCCGTCAGGCGCGAAGGCGTGATGGGATGGAAGCCCGCAGGGGCAAGACTGGCGCAGCCAGGCTGGACGCGCAGCGCGACAGCCCGACCCGCCGGCGTTGTCGGCGGGGCACGCCCAGGCCTTCCCCCGACCAACGCCGCCCAGCCCTACACGGGAGCTTCGGCACAAGCACCAGTGCGACAGGCCGGCCACGCAGCGACGGCATCAAGCCCGCAGACGCCGATCGCCAGCAGCCTCTGCCGCTGACACGCGACGCGAAGCGGCATGCGCAGCGCTGTCAAGTGCAAAGACCACTTGAGATCACTTCCCGTCTAGTTCGTCCAGGACCTGGCCAGCCAGTGCGTTGAGGTCGATTTCCAATCCAGCAATGGCTTGCACTTCCTCCAGCGGCAACGATTCGAGGACTCGCACTATGCGGCGCTCGCTCTCACGTGCCGCCAAAAGCGCCCAGGCGCCATAGTTGGCGATGGCAGCCAGGCCGTCGCGATTCTGGCGACCGTAGCCCGTAAGAAAGGCCCGCAAGCCGGCCTCCTTTGCGATTTTGGCCCGGCTCATGCTGCGATCCTCTCCGCGTTGGCGAGTTGAAGCCGCTGCACCGCGGCCTGGTGATACTTCGGATCCATTTCGATGCCGTAGAACCGCCGCCCCGCCCGGCGGGCCGCTACGCACGTCGACCCGGAGCCTGCGAACGGATCCAGCACAATGTCCCTCGGCCGGCTGAAAGCCTCGATCAGCGGCGCCAGGCATTCCACGGGCTTTTGCGTCGGATGGTGCCGGTTGCCGGTGTATTTCCACGGCATCACGTCCGGCAACGGCACTGCCGGTACAGCCGGCTGACCCTTGGCCAGCAAGTAGGCCGATTCGTGCCGATAAGCCAGGAACCGCGCTTTGGACTGGTACTGCTTGGCAAAGACCATATGGCCGACCACGCGAAAGCCCGCGGCGCGCCAAGCGGCAAAGAATCGATCCACGCGATTCCAGCCATAGAACGAAATGCAGAAGGCATCATCGCGCAGGACGCGGAACATCTGCGCGAAGGCCGGCATCAGCCATTCGTCATGCTTGTCATTGGCAATGCTGCGGCCGCTGCGGTCGCGGTAGTTCACCAGGTACGGCGGGTCGGTCAACACGAGATCGACGCAGCGATCAGGCAGGGTGGGAAGAACGGACAGGCAATCGCCCAGGACGACACGGCTCATAGAAGGCCCCTTTGCGTGCAGCAATGGCAGCCGATCTGCATTGCACTGCACGGGGCATGCGGGCGCAGGCCGGGAGGTGCCGGTCAAGGGACGTGGAATACCGCAGTGCGCGCAGCGGACGAGGATATGCCGCGAAAGCCCTTGAAACGCCCGACGCGGCTACAAGGCCGCGCGCCGCGACGGGCGTGTCCGGGGCCGCAAGGCCTGCGACAGTGTGCGCCGTGCAGTGCTTGACGGCCCGCACTGCAGGAAGATCCTGCGCGGCTTGGCCGCGCTCGGTCCCAGTCGGGACCGAAGGAGCGCTAGAAAAGCGTCATCTGGCCGGCCGCCGCCGCCCGTCCGGCCGCCCGCGACATCGCGGGCGATGCGGCCACCTCGCCAGGGCTGGCCGGCAGCACCGCGGCCTCCCCGGCTGGGGTGACAAGCAACGCAAGCGCCGCATCCTCGGTCTCCCGCCGGCGCAAGCGCCCAGTCCACCCGCCCAGGATGTGCGCCGGCGTGTACCACTGCTCCCATTCCTCGACGCCGAGAGCGTTGCCATGGACGACGATCGCCGGAATGTGCAGCAGGGCGAGCTGCAGATACGCCATGTGCACGCAGCGGAGATCGATGTCGATCGCGATCACGTGCATGGCTCGCTGGTAGTTGATCCTGGCGTCGTGAAGCGCGTGGGCGGCGGAGATAATCATGCCGCCGGCGCCGCAAGCCGGCTCCATAAGTCGCAGGAATCCGCGCCGGCCGACTTCACTGGCCAGGTCGTGTTCGTCACCCATGATGATTGCGCCCATGAGGCGCGACACCTCGTAGGGCGTGAAAAACTGACCGGTACCGCTGTTACCCATGTCGAGCATCATGAACGTGCTTCCCAGCACATCGCCAAACTCGCCTGCGGCGACCCGTTGCTCCCAGCACTGCACCAGGTGCGCGAAGGCCTTGGCCAGTTGCTGCAGGTCTTCCTTGTGGTAATGACCTACGATTTCCAGGTAACGCTTTTCGCGCCTTTCGAACTGCGCACGATCGACCGCATTGGCCAGCGCCAAGGCACTCATCTCGGTCCAGTCGGACCAGGTCCGGTCCAGCCCATGGGTTCGGGACAGCTCCCGCAGAATCTCGACGATCGCTTTCTGATGTTCATCGGCGGAGTTGAAGAATCTGCGCTGTTGTGCCTTGCTAGTCTTGGCCATGTATGTTCTCCGGTTGCCAGGGCGGGAATGCCCGGAACTGGAGGACACGGCGCAGCGCAGTGCTCAAGTGTCGAAGACGGCCCCAGGGCCGCAAGCCGCGCGGGCGGAGCCTGCGCGGCGCCGCACTTGAACGCGAGAACGACGTGGCAAACTGACCGGGAATGCAGACCGCCCAAAACGTGTGGCTTGGCAAGGTGGTGTTCGCATGCGGGCCCTGGCCCTGCGGCGCCACTTAGCAGGAGCATCGCAGCAAAGGTCGCCAGCGCCGCCACGAAGAACAATGGCCCGCCGAAGCAGGCCCGCCGCCGTCAGTCGATGGCAGCCAAGATCGCCGAGGCCTCGGCGTGAACGCTGGCGAATTCGCGCAAGGCGCAGTATTTGTCGACCAGGTCGGCGCCTTGCGGACGCTGGCAAAGCTCGCTCAGGGCGAAGAGGGTGGCCACGATACCCGCCGCGTCGGCCGACATCGTGCGATTGCACCAATTCAGCGGCCACACAATGCGCAGCGTGTCATGGCCGGTCGGCGCCATATAGAAACTGCCGGGGATCTCGTAGTAGTGCCAATAGCCGCCGTGGTAGTCCTCGAACAGACGATCGAGCCATCCGTAGACGGCGAGCTCGCCGGTCGGCATCAGACGCTGCCCGAAGTGCTTGGGCAGGAAGTCAGGCGTTCGCTGTGCAGAACGAGGCGAACAGTGGTGGAGATAGCTTGAGCTTGCATCATGTCGTGCTCCTTGATAGTCATCCTGGCCGGTTGGCAGGACGGGAGCACTGGCGCCCTGCGGAACAAGCGCTGGGCGCAAGGGGACGTGGAATAAAAAGCGAGCGACGCGAGCGATTTATGCCGCGAAAGCCCCTTGCGCCTGGCGCGCGCAGGGCAAGGATGCACCCGACCTGTCGCCAGGCCGCGGGCATCGAGTCAATCAGGGCATGAGATGCCGCTCAGCCAGCGACGTGATTGCGTTGCCTGCGACAATGAGGTGATCCGGGAGCGTCACGCCCACCAGCTGCAGCGCAGTCTTCACCTCGCCGGTCGCCGTGACATCAGCGCCGCTGGGCTCCGGGTTTCCGCTCGGATGATTGTGCGCCATGATGATTGCCGCAGCGTTGTGCGCCAGTGCCGCTTTAACAATTTCGCGTAGATGGAGCGGCGCCTGGGCAAGCGTGACGCGAAGAGCTCGTCGTACGCGATGAGTTCGTTCTCGGAAGTGATGTACAGGACGCCAACGACTTCGTGCTACGGCCGGGATGAAGCCAAAACGCAGGAAATCGCACAGAATGGCGTGGAAGGCGGTCCGGGAGCTCTGCGTCGTCGAACCTGGCGCAACACCGGCTTCGCGGCATCTCGATTGCCAGCAGAAGCGCTTCGCTGGCTACGTCCTCTGCGCTATGCTTCGCGTCGATGGCGCGGGCGACCTCGACGAAACTAGCCTGATGTCGAGCGTTGGATCGCCCGTATGCTGTTAAGTCAATTGAAGACTTTTCCGTAATCCGTTCAATTAAATGGGATTGGAGGCTGAAGATGAGAGGCAGAGATGGCAAGGGATTCAATAATCACACTAGATCCGCCCATATCGAGGATACCCGATGGAAGGCGCAGCAAGGTGCAACACGCCGACCACTCGCAATGATCCTGCGGCCCATTTGAGTGCCAGTCCGCCGACGGATCCATCTGGTTTTCCGCCGTCGTTGTCGACTGCCACAGCGCTATCAGCCAGAGAACGCCTAAATGTCACTCAGCGCACGGCGCTGTTCCGATACGTTGACGTAAGCTGACTGACGGCGGCGCCGAGCAACTGCTATACGACTTTGCCCGACATCGTTAGCGTAGGAAAGGCCCACGGGACAAGCCCGGCGAGGCGTGTGGCCTCCGATTGTCAGGACTGGGCGGCTGGGGCTCTTCCCCGGGCACCGGATCACGATGCACATCCAAACCGAGAGAGGAGCCAGATCGGGCTATTTCTTCCTCGATATCAGCCCTAACTCGTACGCGACGGAAAGTGGACAGACCAGCCCTCTTCCCGCGCATTTTCGAAAATTGCTCCTCTAGTCGCTCGAGGGCATCGGTTTCATCTTCTTCCGGCCCCTTGATGTTCCGCGGCCCTTTCGGCGTGGCAGGAGGTTGCTGGCCCGGGGGGCCTCGGGGAGTTGATGGTGGCGGGAAGCGTGTGGGGAAGACCATAATACGCACCTCTTGGATCAGTTCGGCAGGACGCCACTATCCACACTACGCCCGCTTTCGTTGAATACCTAAGGATCAACTGAAACAGATACTCTTCGCCGTCGCATACACACTGCACTTGAGTGACGTGGCGGCTCTCCCTCATCCTGTGCACGACCGCAGAAGTCGCGGCGGATCATTAAAGAGACACCGTGCTTGGCGAAGTAGTCGATGCGCCGCCTGCCAGCAGACTGACTAAACGCGGGCAAATTACCGCCTCATCAGCGGCCTCACTGACGCCCCATGCAGCATGATGGACGCGGCGACCGTGACAAGCGTGATGGTGGCTAACTGCTGTGCCAACGCAGTACTGATGCCATGGCGAATCGCAAAAAGCAGGTAGAAGACTGAGCCGATGCCCCGTATGCCAAACCAAGACATCATTGCAAGTTGATAGCCATCGTGAGAGCTGCCTGCGGTGCCGGCAATGACAGCGACCGGCCTTAGGAGTACAAAGAAGAGCGGGGTGAACCACCATGGCATGGCCTCTGGACTTACATAGGCCAGCATGGCACCAACGAGAAGCACGAGGGTGAGCTCGGCAAGTCTTTCCAATTGCGCGTTGAAGGCATGTACCGCGCGCGTCATGGCGGCACTGGCGTAGTGTGAATGGGCCGCCAATACCTTATCGGCGTGTTCGCCCGTACTCCTCGATATCCCGAGCGGAACGCTTCCGGCGCTAGGCCGCTCCTCCACACGCTGCAGAGCCAGTCCTGCGGCGAACACAGCCAAAAACCCCGATGCAACGCAGATTTGCGCGGCGCCATAGGCCAGGGCCACCAGACCAAGTGAGAGGAATTCATCCAGCCCGACGGCTTGGCGGTGCCGCGTACGCAGGTAGACGACCAGGCGGCCTATCATGGCCCCCAAAATAGCTCCTATGGCCAAGCCTCCTACAGTACCCCAGAGCAGGTCTATCAATACCCAGCGCCACGCGCCGCCACCCAGTTCGTGCTGCCCCAATAAGCCTAACCCAAGCATAACGAATGGGAATGCCGTGCCATCGTTCAAACCGCCTTCGCCGGCAAGGCTAAAGCGCAGGTGATCCGGCTCCGGGCCTCGATCCGTCTTCACACCAGAGGCCAATACTGGATCGGTGGGTGCCAAGATGCCGCCAAGAAGTACGGCTTCCCCTAGCGACATTCCGAGGCCCCATACCCCGACCAGGGCAATCAGCCCTACCGTGAACGCCATGGAGACAAATGCCAAGCGAAGCGGGAGTACCCATCGCCTATCAAAGATCGGGACCCCCATCCGCAAGCCGACGGTGAATAGCGAGATGAGAAGGGCTGCTTCGGCCACCCGCTTCAGAACATCGGCATGCCGAAACAGGTCCGGCGCGATTAATCCGAACCAGCCCGGGCCGAGCGCATAACCCAGGCAGAGGTAGACCATCGCGCTGCTCAGCAAAAACCGGGCGAGTATCGTGCCCACCAAAACCATGGTGATAAGCAACGCGCCCAGCAAAACGAACCAATAGGGGTCTGCCATGGAATAGAACTAGCGGGGCGTTGGTGGGGGTCCTGCGCACCCGCGTCGCGCTCTCGTGCGGCGCCAAAGGTGGCTCAAATGCGTGATCTGGTTCACGCTCATCCACGCAAAAACGCTTGGCGCCCCGCACACTAAAACGGTTTTGCCGAGCCAGCCCATATTAGGGCCGCTGGGAAGTCACCCTCGTTTTTGTTCTCTTCGTGCAGCGCCCACGCCGGTCGTCAGTCCTTGACGTAGCGGAACTCGGGGAGCGCGCGCAGAGTATCCTTGCTCGCTCCGTCCATGCGCAGCCGTTTGTCGTCCACATGAAGCTCTTTAAACGGTACGGCGACCAGTCGATTGCCCACGCCCAAAAAGCCGCCGACCGACAGTATGGCATATGGTTCCTGATTGGCGGGACTGACGATGATGTCGTCCACGGTTCCGATCTTGTCCTTTTCACCGCTCAGAACATCGGACCCCATGAGCTTGGACGCGCGATAGCCCGTCGCCAACTGCACTACGTCAACGCGCTTCTCCGTAATAGATTGCGGTGCACCTTGCGCCAAAATGGTGCCGGAAGGCACCACGGCAACCAAGACGATTGCGAGGGTATACCGCGACGCGGCGAAGATCGAAGAGATGGCGGTCCGCTGCATGATGACTTTCTCCTGGAATGGCAACGCCGCTCGGCAACCGGCATGGAACTTGGCGCCCCACAGTTCATTGTGATTGGAAGTTGGTGATCTGATGCCAATACTGGTCGGCCCCACCTTCGGGACGTCCCGCTTGAACCCACAGCGTATACGCCCGCTCCCGTAAGTGTTCATCAAGAGCTCGGTACCAGAATTCGTCTGCACGACCTTCGGGCCGTTCCGCCTGTTCCCAGAGAAGATACGCTCTTTCTCGAACAGACTGCTCCAACCGTTGCTTCGTTTCCGAATCGGGCGCGATCTCGTCGCCCTCGGGTGCCAATTGACCGCCGCGGCTGATATGTATACGGGCGCTCAGGCTTTCCAATTCAGCGTCTGGAACCAAATGACCGCTTGCAGCGGCCTCCAGCGCTTTCGTCACGTAAGCCGCGTCGTCGGCAGTCTCCCCATGCGTCGCGAGGGTGATGCGATAGGTGTGTAACACCCTACCTGCGTCGTTTAGTACGTCCACAAGCTGTTCTGGCATGATCGGTGTACCTCCGGTTCGCACCCCTCCGCGCCGGCGGGGTGATGACGCACCCACTAACTGCCAAGCGATTTATATTTTGACAACTCGCTTGTAGAATGTTGCGCACCTAGAGAGTGACAAGCAATCCGTATGCCCGCTTCGTTCAGCGAGCGACTTGCCAGCGGCTCGCTGCCGGAACACCTCGGGCCATCGAGGCGTTCGACAGCGACAGTCAAACTGACCGGGCGTCGTACTCCGCAACCGCTCGTCTGAATGCCTCTAAACCGTCCAAAGAGCAGCTCGCCGGTGATGCGTAGGCCCGATTAGCTGATGCAATGGTCAAGTCAAGCCTACCAGCATGTGCGCTAGTGACCTCCCACAAAAATCCTTCGCTGAACGGGGAAAAGTCCATTGTCAGTTTGAATGTCGTCCCCTGTCGCCCTTCCTCGACCAGAATCACGGCTCCTCCGTGCCCGACCAGAACACGGGCAAACCCTTCGCAGCAAGAAGGGCTCCCAGAGTCTTATGATTACATTTAGTACTCAGCGAGACCAAGCGGGAGCGGCGCCAGCAAGCAGGCGCATGGATCGAGGCTATACGATGCTGACCATCAACGTCGACCAGCACCCGCTCTTCAAGGATCACCGGCCGAACGTGGACGAGCGCATGGTCGTGATCCTGCCAGAAGGCCCGTCCGGGAATTGGCAAATTGCGGGCGTAGCAGTAATGTGGGATTTTGGATCATTGCTCCGCCGACCAGTCGGTTGCTGCGCTGGTCGTCAAGACCGCCGGCGCCAATCCTAAGGAATAGGTATGCAGCACCACGATGAGCTCCGTACGATGTGCGCAGACGACCTCGAGGTCATTGCCCAAGCCACGGCCGTACTGCCCCCGGGAGGCAAAATCACATCCGAACTGCTGGAGTATACGAAAACCATCGTCGGCCATTGCGCGAGCATCGGAGATCGCTATCCACATGGGGGGCGGTCAGCCGGCGATGAGATAAGGTCTCGATTCGCGAGACTATAGGTAGCCCTACGCGCGTTCCCTAAACCTCAGCCGACGCCTACGTCGACAAGCGATCCGAAAGCGCTTTGGTCTTGGGAAGCCAGATGCCAAAGCTAACGAGCCCATCGCGACAAACCGCTCGAACATCGCCACCATGCGCTCGAGCGATCTCTTTGGTGATAAACAGCCCGAGTCCTAAACTCGCCCTTTCTTCGGCACGACTGCTATTTGTCGCCCCACGGCGCATCGGCTCAAAAAGCAGCGCCAGTTCCGTATCGGGAATCGCGCTTTCAACAGCGTTTGTCACAGCCAGCTCAACGGTATTGTCCGTCCCCGTGACTTTCACTTGTATGGGACGGGAGGACACACCATACCTAACGGCGTTGGAGACCAGATTACCTAGGGCCTCACGGACGCGCGATTCATCAAACACCCCGCGACAATCTCCGGCAACCTCGAACTCAATGCGTGCGCCTGGATTCGCCGCGCGCAGCATCTCCAGCTCCTCTTCGCATTCTCGGTCCAAGTTCACGATTGACGTCGCCAAGACCATATGGCCATCCAACTTCGCCAGGTTGTAATCAAGCAACGAGCCAAGCAGGCGGCTCATCCTAGCCACGCTCCGCGATATAACCGTCCACGAAACGATGCGTTTCGGGTGGTCCTGTGTGTCGGATAGCCCCGGCGGTCAGCGACACTGCATTCAGTGGACCACGCAGATCGTGCCCAAGCGCTGCCAGGAACAACTCGCGCCGCTTCTCGGTTTCGGCGACGAACGCCCGGACAGACTCCGCAATCGCTTGGTCTATTGCCTCATTGAAGCGCTGAATTTCAGATATGTCGTGCTCGGCAAATGAATGATGTGTGGCCCAGAGCCGTAGTACGCTAGACCGCAGGGCGCGATATTCCGCCAGGACCTGCTCTAGCGACAAGCCAACCTGCGCGCGCTGCAAGCCGTGCTCATCGGCGCCGCTATTTAAGGTAAGGTATCCTGCAGCCGATTCCCCGCGGCTTTTCGCGATACTAGCGCTCTCGGATTGATCCGTCCTGAGGTCAACCGCGATGCTCTGCAAGATCGCTGGAATGTGGTTCCGGAGCAGCGCTTCCTTCGCCGAGGTCAGCGCCGTAAGCGTGCGCGCGAACTCTACAGCCTGCTCCACAATCGCTTCTTTCTCTTCCTCGATGAACTTGGCGAGGTGCATATTCGGTCTCGGGCGCCAGTCGCGGTTTCGTCCCCATCACGCCAAAAGTTTAAAGTAAAAGCGTGTGATTCTCTATGGGACGCTTCCGCCTATGCTCATCCGCCTCTGCGCAAAGCACCACCCCGATAATTACATATCTGGGACGGACCAAGGCGGACGTCGGCTGCTACAGTCGTTGAACCAACACGATGGTGGTACGGTGCTTACCTTACGCGTCCTAATCGTAGACAATGACTGTCTCGTATTGTTCATGATAGTCGAACTGCTTACGGAACTAGGCTTCGAGCCTTGTGGCGTTGACCGTGGCGTTGCGGCGATTGCAGCGCCCGAGTCTAGCGACGCTTTCGACCCCGTGGTGGCTGACGTCGATATGCGTGCGTCGCTCGTCTAGCTGTGTTCGAGGCGGCCCGGAACGGGATGCGAACATGCCCGTTATGTACGTGAGCCGGTATGTATCAAGAAGCTGTCTGCACTGGTGTCCTAAGCCCACCCGCGGGCATCAGAGGGCCGGAATGGCAGAGCTCATATGCGCCAAAGGCCAGCATTGGCACTCTTTCCGACTTAGACCCTATCCACGAGGAGGACTACGGTCCGAGACCGCTAAGAGAACCTAGACGCGAAGCGGTTGGCCAAACACGCCACTACGGAGCGTGCGGAGAAGCTCCCAGCGCACAGCGGCGAACCCCAGCAGTAAGCAAAAAAGCAAAAAAGCCCTCCAAGGAGGGCCTTTTCCGCACCATATACCCGAACTAGTCGGTCATCGGCACTTACAGGGGCGTAATCTTCGTGGCTTGCGGGCCTTTGGCGCCCTGCCCAGCGATGAAGCTTACACGCTGATTTTCTTCGAGCGATTTGTATCCGCCGCCCTGAATCTCGGAGAAGTGAGCGAACAGATCCTTGCCGCCGCTCTCAGGCATGATGAAGCCAAAACCCTTCTCAGCGTTGAACCACTTAACGATACCGGTTTCCATATAGAAATCCTTGATGAGATACGGACGCACGTCCGAAATAGAGACGATCAAGGAGTAAATGGACAATGATGGCGAACTACTTACTCGACACAACCGAACGATCACAACGCTTGAAAATCTATCATCACTATGGGGCCACCACAGCCTTGCGTCAAGCGTTATCTCGATGGGTCGATGAGATCTTATCGAGGAAAGGCTTAAGCACTGCGGCGATCTCCATTGAGCGATAAGGCTTGCGGAGCGTGCCACCAGGCGGCGCACCAGGAGGCGTATCTTGCCTTGAGGCGTAGACGATGCCGATCTCGAGCCTGTCACGCCGAACGGCTCGGGCTAGTTCGACACCTGACTTCCCGTCAAGGCCAATGTCAACCAGCATCACATCGGGTCCATCGCAGTCCAGCAATGCCAGCGCCTCATCCGCGGAAGCAGCGGTAGGAACGGAATGACCCAGCATCCCGACCATCTCAGCTGTAACGCTTCGCACAGTGTCGTCATCGTCGACCAGGAGCACCTCAGAGGCCGTACCGTGCCAGGCTTAGCCATAGAATCCAAAACCCTTTCAAGCTGCGCATGCACCTTCGAGCCACGTTGCCGATGATTCGCCAACTCAAGCGACGGAGCGCCAAACTGCCAGGCAACCTAAATTCAGCAAGGACATGCCCTCATGCAAGCGCTTACGCTCTTCGGGCGTGCGTCCAAATCGCCACTCCTTGTTCGGCGTCGATAGAACACAACCCATACCTACATACGTACGTTATGGCATGGTAGACAGGTCCCCATCCGCTCAGCGGGCAAGGAAGTGCCGTTCACGGCGACGATCTCCAATCCGGCGGACAAACGCCATTGGGCCCCCCCTTCCTTCGCTACCAGCCAGCGGCACTTCTTCTTGACGCACACCGCCAGTTCCTGAATGCTTCTAGCATTAAATCCGGGATTGCCGGCGTACGGGAGCTCCCATCATCTTCGTGAATCATTGCTGGCCGATGCAGGTACGTTCGCCGGCGGCGTGCATCGGGGCATCCAACATAGACGCAAGATAACAAAGGCCGGCTAGGTCAATGCCGGGAGCGCTCTCGGTTTAGCGGCTAAATTCATTTCAACGCCCCCGTC
Source organism: Bordetella genomosp. 8 (assembly GCF_002119685.1). Lineage (NCBI taxonomy): Bacteria > Pseudomonadati > Pseudomonadota > Betaproteobacteria > Burkholderiales > Alcaligenaceae > Bordetella > Bordetella genomosp. 8. Next base: position 4,493,879 of record NZ_CP021108.1, read on the forward strand.
TTCACCTGCTGCGAATACAGACGAGCCACACGATATCTCCACCTTAGGCTTCGGCGTCCAAGATCTGGAACAGCCGTCGATTTACCAACCGTGAACCGTCCGCTCGTAGCGCGCTCAACCATTGGCAATACCACACAGGAATGCGAAATTGATGCCATCCGACTCGCCGCCCCCGGTTGCAAGACTCGGTGCCACAGAAGCCTCTCTTTTAAGAACGTTGACCGGCTTGGTCACAGCCGTCATCGTGATCGCCGGATTGCGTTTCGGAAGGGAACTTTTGATTCCTGTGACGCTCGCGATCTTACTGAGTTTCCTAATAGCGCCATTGGTCGGCCTGCTCAGCCGCGCCAGGTTGGGACGGCATGCGTCCGTACTTCTGTCGGCGCTGATTGGGCTGGGGCTTAGCGTCACTGTTGCCGGAATCATAGGCGCGCAGGTCGGCTCCCTAGCCTCGGAGCTACCGAAATACCAGGCAGCCTTGGAATCAAAGGTCGATCGGTTCCAGGCGGTTGTTATCGGCGGCGCCGACCGACTGATCTCCGGCGCGACCTCCGCGATAAAACGGATAGGAGGCGGCCACGGCTCGGCCGATGTTTCATCCAGCCGTGCTCGTCCGGCCGCGAACGCGGCTCCGAAAGCGACGCAGGCGGACCCTGCCGAGCTCTCGACGCTCAGCTTCGCCCAGCGCCTGGTCGCGCCGATCCTGGGTCCCTTAGAGACACTCGGCATTGCGCTGGTCGTGACTGTATTTATCCTGTTGCAGCGCGAGGACCTGCGAGATCGGCTCATACGGTTGTGCGGCACACGTGACCTGCACCGGACGACCACGGCGCTCGATGAAGCCGCACATCGCCTGAGCCGGTATTTCGTCGCACAGTTCGGGATCAACCTGGGGGCTGGCCTTGTCGTGGCCATCGGCTTATCGATCATCGGTGTTCCTGGCGCAATCCTCCTGGGCGTAATCACTAGCTGCCTCAGATTCGTACCGTATATCGGCGTCTGGATGGCGGCGATACTGGCGCTCGCGCTAGCCGCGACTGGTCCCGACTGGTCCATGCTGTTCTGGACGCTCGGCCTGTTTCTCGCGGTGGATCTGTTGGCGGGACAGGTCATGGAGCCCTGGCTGTATGGCCGCAGCACCGGACTGTCGCCCGTGGCGGTCATCATCGCCGCGATATTTTGGAGTGGGATGTGGGGCCCTGTGGGCCTAATACTGTCGACGCCGCTGACGCTATGCCTGGTCATCCTAGGTAGGCACGTCGAACAATTGCAGTTCTTGGATATCCTGTTCGGCGACAAGCCTCCACTCACCCCGGCGACCACTTTCTACCAACGGTTACTGGCCGACGACCCGGACAGTGCGATAGAACAGGCGGAAGAGCTGTTGAAATCCATGAGCTTGGCGCAGTATTACGATGGCGTCCTGGTGGAGGGACTGCGTCTCGCACGCAACGACGCGCTGCGCGGCGTTATACCACCGGAGCGCCTGACGCGTATGAAGGAAACCCTTGACGATATCCTAGACGGCTGCGTCGAACTCGCACAACCCATACCACCGGCCGGCGCCATCGCTGCACATGCGCGGCCAGATACCGGCGCTCAAGTACTGTGCATCGCGGGACGGGGGATTTTCGATGAGGCATTATCGACCGTGCTGGTGCAGCTGCTGCACAGGGGAGGCATTGCGGCCGGCACGGCGACCTATGCGCGGCACCCGGATACGCTGGCGGGAAATATTGAGATCGGTGCCATCAGCGAGATTTGCATCATCTCGATGGACGCCGAATCGCCACGAGCCTACTTGCGCGTGCTCGTTCATCGCCTGCATGAACGCGCCCCCCTCGCGACCTTGTCCATCGGCTTGGGGGCGACGGAAGCTGGAGACGAAAGAGGCCATTTTCCGCCGGCGATTGGTATCGCAACGCTCGGCGAGTATCTCCGACGTCTCGCGCGGGTTGAGGAGGGGTTGGAACCTAACGCTGCATCGCCAGCCCTTCTTCAACAGTCATAGGGTGACGACAACGCGATGCCGGCCGCCGTCCAGGCGGACCGTTGCAGGTCCCAGTTTCAGAGGTCGGACCTCGCCGTCCACGAGCATGGATGTAACGCCGTGCCCGAGTCCGGTCGAATTCTCCACTCGCAACTCAATCACCGTTCCGGCCACCTGCACGACCGCTTCGAAGCCCTCCCACGCCGCAGGAAAGCACGGCTCGATCTGCAAGGCCATCCCCCTCCGCGTCAGCCCCAGAATGCCCTCGACAGCTGCCCGATACATCCAGCCCGCCGACCCTGTGTACCATGTCCAGCCACCTCGTCCAGTATGGGGCGCCACCGAATACACGTCCGCTGCGACGACGTAAGGCTCCACTCTGTAGCGCCTCATGTCTGCCGGAGCTCGCGTGTGATTGATGGGGTTGAGCATCGAGAACAGCCCGGCGGCCTTGTCGCCTTCTCCTAGCTTTGCATAGGCGAGGACCGCCCACAGCGCTGCGTGCGTATACTGGCCACCATTCTCGCGCAAACCTGGCGGATAGCCCTTGATATATCCCGGGTCGTGGGAAGTTCGGTCGAATGGCGGGGAGAACAGCAGTGCGAGCCCATCGTCGTGGCGCACCAGATGCTGTTCCAGGCTGGCCATGGCGGTCCGAGCACGTTGCGGATCCGCGGCACCCGACAGAACCGACCAAGACTGGGCGATGGAATCAATGCGGCATTCATCACCCGCGGCAGAGCCCAGCCAAGTCCCGTCGTCAAACGTCGCGCGCCGGTACCACTCGCCGTCCCATGCGTGAGCTTCGATGGACTGCACCACCCGATCGGCATGTTTGCGCCATCGCTGGGCACGCACGGGATCGCGCGCCCGAGCTATCGGTTCGAATAAATCCACCGTACGGCGAAATAGCCAACCAAGCCACACGCTTTCACCACGGCCGGCTTGCCCAACCCTGCTCATGCCGTCGTTCCAGTCGCCCGTGCCCATCAAAGGCAATCCCCGCACGCCGGTAAGCGCCATGCATTGGTCGAGGCCGCGCGCGCAGTGCTCGAATAAATCGGCGCTTTCGTCCGATTGCGTCGGTTGGAAGAACGCGTCGTGGTCGCTCGGATCGAGCGCCGGTCCGCGAATGAAGCCGACAAGCTCATCCATGACGGCTTCGTCACCACTGTGCCTGACATAGTGCGCCGCCGCGTATGCCAGCCATACCCGGTCATCCGAGATGCGCGTGCGCACGCCCTTGCCGGATTCCGGCAGCCACCAATGCTGCACATCGCCTTCGACGAATTGTCGGGAAGCTGCTCGCAACAGTTGGCGCCGCCCCAACTCCGGCATCGCAAAAGCCAGTGCCATGCTGTCCTGCAACTGGTCGCGGAAGCCGAATGCCCCACTGGACTGGTAGAACGCCGAACGTGCCCACAGCCGACAGGAAATAGTCTGGTAGAGCAGCCATCCATTGAGCAGGACATCCATGGCGCGATCAGGCGTCTTAACCTTGATTGCGCCTAGGCGATCGGCCCAACCCGACTTAACCTCGTCCAGTACGGCCTCGAGCTTTCGTCGGCGATAACGCAACACAAGCTCGCGTGCGTTCTCGGGTGAGTCGCATTGACCGAGAAAGAACACGACCTCCACGGACGCGCCCGGCTCGATCACCAGGGTGCGCTGTAGAGCGGCACAAGGGTCCAACGCCGCACCGCAGCGTCCAGACAACGTTTCCCCATCCTGCAAGGCCCGCGGCGCGGCAAGGTCGCCATTGTCCCCCAGGAACTCGCGTCGGTCCGCGGTCAGCGCTTCCTGAGTCCCTGCCATGTCCGCGAAAGCGGTTCGTCCCCCGAAGTCCAGGCTCCATGGGTTGGACGCGAACACCGCCCCCGTGGCTTCGTCCCGTGTTGTGACCAGGAACGGAGCCGATGCGCTGCGCGCAGACCCCAACACCCATTCCACGTAAGCTGTAACCGACAGACGGCGCATGCGGGTGGAATGATTGACGAGCGTGAGGCGCGAAATCTTGATAGGATCCTGGGGTGCGACGAATTGAACCAGCGTGCTGGCGATTTCCGCATGCCGATATTCGAAGGCGCTATAGCCGAAGCCGTGGCGGGCCACATACGCTTCCTGTCCGCGCACAGGTAGCGCGGTAGGCGTCCACAACTCGCCGCTCATTTCGTCGCGCAGGTATAGCGCCTCGCCGCACGGATCCAGGACCGGATCGTTCGACCACGGCGTCAGCTGGTTTTCCTTGCTGTTCTCCGCCCAGGTATAGCCGCTGCCCTCCGCGGAAACCTGGAATCCGAATCGGGGATTCGCTATGACGTTGATCCACGGCGCGGGCGTGACGGCACAGCCTTGCAGCTCAACGACGTACTCGCGGCCATCCTGCTCGAAGCCTCCAGTCCCGTTGAAAAACTCGCGCTCTGAGTCCGTTGCGACGGGAGGCGACACTTCGGTGAACTGTTGGGCGGGAAGAGCCGCCGACGCGCGGGGCGACGATTCCACGATGCGTGCAAGCTGATCCGCAACGACCCCATGAGCCGCCCAAAGGACGATGTGGGCGACTGACTGGAAGAGTTCCCGGCCGGCCGGCGTCATGAGATCGGATCGCATCGTGAAGACCGCGCCTTTCGCGAGCTCCGCACCGAATCGCGGTCGCGCCTGGCTGCTGCGGACCGCCGTATCGATGGCATTCTGCAGGTCTTGCACATACGACGAAGCGCGCTCGTTCAAGATCACCAGGTCGACCGCGAGTCGCTTCATGCGCCAATACTCATGCGCCCGCAGCAACTGCCGGACGACCGCCATATCCTCTACGTCGTCGATACACAGAAGCACCATGGGCAAATCACCTGATATGCCATGAGCCCATAGTCCTGACTGGCTCCCTGCCCCACGCATGATCGAAGCGGAGGGCGGCCTGAAGCGTGAATCCGGAAAGATCAGCGCAGCAGCCAGCCGCTGGAAAAGCGCCGCCTCGTCCGAATGCATCTCCAGATGCCGCAATTGCACCTGGGCTTGGGTCCAGGCGAGGGTTTCGGCGCGTTCGAAGCCGCTGCGGTCATGGTGGGTGTCCACGAGGTCGAGGAGTGCAGTACGGCTATCCGCTGCAAGGGTCCAGAACGAGATGCGGGCAGACTGGCCCGGAGGCACCCGCACCCTGTGCCTGATGGAAAAGACGGGATCCAGTACGGTTCCGACAGTATTGGAAAGGGACTCGACGCTGGTATGAGGGGCAGGCCGCCAGTCGTGCGCGCCGCGGTCCAGGAAGCGGGCACGGTCGGTTTCGTACTGAACCGGCGCCAGGGACTCGCCTTCGATCACGGCGAAATGGGCCGCCCAGATTTCGGGCTCCTCGGGAGAGCGTCGCCTGCGCGTAGCGAGCAAAGCGCCATATTCAGGCAGAAACTCGGTTACCACGAACATCTTGGAGAATGCGGGATGGGCGCGATCAGCCACGGGTGCCGCGAGGACCAGCTCCGCGAAGGATGTCAGCTCGATACTGCGTGCGCGGCGGCCGCTGTTGACCAGCGAAACGCGGCGGACTTCGCCGTCGGTTTCACCTGATACCAGTATCTGCATCGTCGTCGTCAGCGACCCATCGCGCCGCGTGAAATCCGCTCGATCCTCGGAGAACTCGATGCGCCACTGCGTGCTCTTGTTGTCCTCGTGGTGCGGGACGGTCGACCACGTCGTTCCGAGCCGCAAATCACGCAAGAATATCCGTGACCCCATTGCGTCGCGCGTCGGATCGGCGTGCCAGCGGGTTATGGCATTATCGCGCCAACGGCTATATCCGCCCCCAGCAGTGGTGAGCATTACCGTGTAACGCCCATTGGACAGCAGGTGCGTATGTGGCGGTCCGGGAGGAAGCTGAAAGTATCGCCGGACATTGTTGCCCGAACGCTCGGCGCGCATTGCAGAGGTTCTCACTTCTTCTGCGCGAGGGTGCGACACCGTCAAATCGCGTGGCACACGTTCCTGCAGTAGCGAATCACAGGCCTGAATCATCGGTTCCTGGTGAAATCGGTCGCGCATGCGGCCATTGTGCACCGCGTTGGCAATGGCGACGATCGTCATGCCCTGGTGGTGGGCCATGAAGCTGCGCACAATGGCGACCTCCTCGTCCTCGCGCAAGCGCGTGGGGGTGAAGTCCAAGGCCTCGTGGAAGCCGAATCGACCCGAGGCGCCTAGTTGCGCAAGGCGTGCAAAATTGACACGCGCGCCTTCCGGATCGATCATTGTCGCCAGGCCCGTGGCGTAGGGTGCGATCACCACATTCTCTGAAAGCCCGCGCTTCAGGCCAAGCCCAGGCACGCCGAAATTGAAATACTGATAGGTGAATTCGATGTCGCGGGCGTTATAGGCGGATTCGGACACGCCCCACGGGATACCCAACTCTGCCGCGTATTGCTGCTGGCGTTTCACGATCAAGCGATTGGTCTGCTCCAGCACGCTTCCCACGGGCGCTCGCAAGACGAGCGAAGGCATGAGGTACTCGAACATCGAGCCGGACCAGGAAATAAGCGCAGAGCCATGGCCAACCGGCGTGAAAGTCCGCCCCAGCCGCAACCAGTGCTTGGAGGGCACATCTCCTTTCGCAATCGCGAAAAGGCTCGCCAACCGGGCTTCCGAGGCGAGCAAGTCATAACAACTCGCGTCCAGCCGGTTTTCCGCCACCGAATACCCGATCGAAAGCAGCTTGCGTTCCGGGTCAAGCAGGAAACCGAACTCCATGGCCACTGCCATCTCCCGCGCTTCCCTCGCGATCGCCAGCAACAGGGCGTCGGTTTCACCTCGATGACGCGATGCATCGACGTCCGCGCGATGCTCCTGAATTGCCGCGGCAAGCGCATCGGTCCAGAACGTCAGGTCAGCTGGCGAGCCGTCGGCTCCCCCCAGCTCCAGCGTGCGCGCGTAGCGACCAGCCTTGGTCGCAAGACGCAACAGCGCGGGCAGCAACGATCGGGTGTCCTGCCGGTCGGACAGCATCACATCCATTTCGTCTAGCGCTTGCGTCAATTGACGCAGCGGATCGTTACCTGCCATGGCCATTTCGGCAATGGTCTCCCGCGCCAAAGCGATCGTATCCTGCAAACCTTGGCGCATGGTTTGCCCGAACGGGCTTTCTCTCCACTCACGGCAGGCATTGCCCAGCGCGATGAGGTGTCCCGCCAGATTGCCACTGTCGACCGAAGATACGTAGGCTGGCGCAAGAACATGCAGTTCATCCGTGGCATACCAGTTCAGGAAGTGTCCGCGGTGGCGTTCGAGCTTGCGCATCGTGGCCAGGGTGCTCTGCAGCCGATCGATTGCCTTTCGCGTCCCGATCCAACCGAAATCGCGTGCCGCCACGATGGACAGCAGGTAGAGCCCCATGTTCGTCGGCGAAGTGCGGCGAGCTAGCACGGGTGTGGGCGTCTCCTGAAAGTTATCGCACGGCAACAGATGATCGTTGCGTGTGACGAAGGTTTCGAAAAATCGCCAGGTGCGCCGCGCCGTCCTTCGCAGCGACAATTCGGTCGACTCGGTGATACGCAGCTGGGACGGGAGCGCGCTCGCACAGCTGATCCACCAAGCGTAAAGAGGTGCGAAGGCCCACAGCAAGAGAAAAGGTGTGACCAGCGGCCATGCAAGCGGATGGATCCAGAGCACCGCGACGCAAGCGAAGATGCCCAGCAACACGCCGGGCCACATCATGCGATACATTCCGGCGACGCCGGATCGGGCGACGCTTGCCGATTGCGCCGCGGTGGTCCATTCGAGCAAATGCCGCCGGCTGACCGCCAGGCGCCAAAGCGTGCGGATAATGGCATCCGCCATTCGCCACGAAGTATCGGGCAGTAGCGTGAACGTCGCGAAGACCTGCTGGCCAGCCTGGGACAGGTCCTGAGCAAATATCGCGGTGCGGTGGCTGAACGCGACTCCCCTGCGACGCGCCGTGGCGAAGCTGAATGGGGATAACAATGCCGGGATTGCCTGGCAAAGCAAGACGAAAAGAGTACCAGTCCATGCCGCATGCAATGGCAAGAGCCACATCGCCGGCAGCGCCAGGAAACCTGCAGGCGCCAGCAGGGACCGTCGCAGATTGTCCGCCATCTTTCCCCGACCTGCGCTGGGCAAGGCACCACTGCGTTTGCGGCGGCCGAATATCCAGGGCAACAATTGCCAATCGCCGCGTGTCCATCGATGCGTGCGGCGGACGGCTACGTCGTAACGCGCCGGAAACTCCTCGATCACTTCCACATCGGATGCCAGTGCCGCCCGCGCGAATATGCCTTCGAAAAGATCGTGGCTCAGCATCGTGTTGTCGGGGACGCGGCCGGCGAGCACTTCTTCGAATGCATCGACGTCATAGATACCCTTGCCGGCGTACGAACCTTCCCCGAATAGATCCTGGTAGACGTCGGACACCGCCGCCGCGTATGGGTCCATGCCCGCAGGACTGGAAAACAGGCGTTGGTAAATGGAACCTTCCCGATGGCGCGGCAGCGATGGCGTCACCCTGGGTTGCAAAATGGCGTGCCCTTCGATGATTCGTCGGCGCTCGGCGTCGAAGCGTGGCCGATTCAACGGATGTGCCATCTTGCCTATCAGCATTTCCGCGACATCACGAGGCAGACGTGTGTCGGCATCGAGCGTAATGACGTAGCGTACGCCGGGCGATAAACGCTGCGACAACCCTTCGATCGGCGTATAGCTCGTGTCCGTGGCGCCGCGCAGCAGTCTGTTCAGCTCGTGCAATTTGCCTCGCTTGCGCTCCCATCCCATCCATACGCCTTCGGGCGGGTTGTAGAGCCGGCGGCGATTCAGGAGCAGGAATCTGCTGCCGGCGGGCGCCGCGCCATGCTTCGAATTCAGATGCGCAATGGCCGAAGCGCCGGCCTGCAGCATCGCCTCGTCACCCGCCATGATCTCGGATTCCGCATCCAGGCCATCTGTGAGCAACGCATACACCAGGTCGCCGCCGGCCCCGGACAGGAACAGGACTTCCAGCTGTTCCACCTGCTCAAGCAACGCGGCTTGGGTGGTGAGAAGTATGGGCACGGCCACCAAAGTCCGGCACTCACCGGGTACGTTGCGAGTCATATCGACCCCTGGCAGTACGGCGGCGCCCAGTTTCCAGGTGACTAAGCGATTCACCAGGGCAGTCGCGAGCTCGGTGGCGGGCAGGAACGCGAGGAGCAGGAACGGCATCGCGCCCATCGTTGTGATTCCCATAACCCAGGCCACCAATCCGGCAAGGGCGAATGAAAGGACAACGATCAGGCCCATGTACCCCAGCATTCCCGACCGCGTCGCCCAACGGTCCAGGCGAAGGCGCAGTGGCGGCCGATATGCGATGCGGACTTCCAAGGCCGTCCTACCCCTGCCGACCAAATAGAAGCCCGGATCGCCACGACGTTCGCGGTCGGAATCACAAGGCTCCGCAAGGGCCGCTGTTGCCATTGCCGAAGCGTTCCGAGCCACTTCGAGCTCACTCATGGACGAGCCACGAGCTAGCTGCTCGATTCCCTTGCGATACAGATCCCGCGTCGCGAAATCCATTTCCGCAAAAGGGCAAGCTTCCCGAAGGCATCTGTCTGTCAGGCTGACGCTTTCAAACCATTCCGCCCAGTCGATGTCGGAGATGAGCCGCATACTCGAAATCACGTTGCGCACGCTGACGTTGGCTGCACCCTGCCATTGCTGCGCCTGCCGCACCACATCTTCAATAGTGGAGCCTTGCGCGTCGAGATGTCCTTGCAGCCAGCTCAAGACTGGCGTTTCCTGCGGATCCAGGTCACGCAAGCGTTTGCTCAGTTGCGCAGCGAATATCTCGGGCAGAGCCGCCGGCATGTGCCTCAAGATATCGATAGTTGGAGCCGCGCTCGAGTCGCCGGCATCCCCCGGATGCAACATGGCATCGGCGATTTTGTCCGCCTCCTGCCGGGCCGCGCGGCCGGCACCAAATTCCTCCGCGAGGCGGCGCAGGTTTTCGACCAACACGATACGCAGAGTGATGGCGATGGCCCACAGCTCGCCGATGGTCAGCGCCTGGACTTCCTGGTATGCAGAAACGAAGCGCCGCAATATTTCCGGGTCGAAGTTGCTGTCCGTATGGGCCACGAACGCCCAGGCGACACCCAGCACTCGTGGATAGCCTTCAAACGGACCGTTGGCAAGCTTAGGAAGCTGCCGGTAATACCCTGGAGGCAAATCCTCGCGAATCTGCCGGATCTGCTCTTCCACTACGTGATAGTTATCAAGTAGCCAATCTGCCGCAGGTTCCACGCTGCGACCCTTCTCGAGTTCCTGTGCGCTCTCACGATAGGCTGACAGAAGAGCGGCGGCGTTGCTGTCCAGGCGTTTGCGCAGCGCCAATACCCGAGACGGCCGACTACTGACCTTCTGGGCTTCTGCCAAGCTGCGCCCATGTTGAGCAAGCCGTTCGGCGCCGAATAGCTCGCTTCTGACCGGCGCTCGGTCATCCCAGCGCGCCGAGTTCTTTATTTTTGCTTTGGTTTTGATTGCTCGCCCCCGGTAGAAGGGCGCGGGCCCGTTGCCGGAACAGGCGCCGGCTTGGGGGGTTGCTTCGGCTTTTTCGCTTCTCGATTGCCGCGGATCTGGCCTTTCGCCATGGTTGTCGCTCCTAATGTTGTCGATCGCAATTAAAAAGCCCTCGATCGAGGGCTTAGTTTTACAGATCGCGAATTCTGATCGGCTCGGAGGCTTTAGCGCCTCCGTCGATAATGAAATTCATGCACCGGCTCCTCGAGGATGTCGAAACGCCACGACTTCCTATTACCCCCCAGCCGTCAAACAGACCGTGGCAGCAGGACCTCAGCATTCCGCAACCGAAGCGCCGAGCGGAGTAGAACCACTTGAAGATGTACGCCTGCATGGTCATTCCTTGGGGTGGAGGGATGCTCCTTCGAGCGGGATTCCAAGGAAAGGACTATGAACGGTAGAGCGCTTGGGCGCAGGACGGAACAGAATCGCGGTACTTGAGTCTTGAAACCAATGTGACCGACATTGGCTAGCCTGTCAAGAACTGGGTTGGTAGCCGGAGTTTTTCTGGTTACCAAACAGCACAGCACACCGCGCGGGACGTCGAAGCTTATGCATACCCACCCCGATCTAAATTCGAGAAATTCGGCGTATGACCCCAACCCCGAATTAGTCCGGATCAGAAGCCTAAATTTCCGACTCATTGGAGACAGCGTTTTGGCCTTCGGCCAAGCGCTAACGCGCGTATTCGGCAGGTGCCTGCCACTTCAGCGCGGAGTGTGGACGATCCTCGTTATAGTACGTCCGCCAGGCATCGATTTTCTCCTTAGCGTCGGCAAATGACAGGGACCTATGGTTGTTCCGGCACTCCTGCTCCCAACGGATGTCCACAGGTCGACCGCCGTGAGCCAAGTGGTCGCCGAAGCCGGTCACGCACAAAGCCATAGGTTCTTAGGCTGCTCCACCTTCATCCATCTAGGCGATCTAGACGACGCGGTTCTGCGCAGGGACGCGCTCAGACGCATACACGCAGTGCACTGGCGTCGAAGCAGGACCGGCATTCGGTGCTGTTCTACCGCTGTGGCCCCGGTGAACACCAACGCTGCTTAATTGAGCGCGACACCAATGCCGAGCAGGTACGACATGGCCCTCACGAACGTTGCCGCCGAACCGATTGCAATTGCGAGAGGAATAGGATGCGAAAGAGGAAGTCTACGAACATGGGATCGCCTCCGATGAGCATCGAGCCAGTGTTTAGCCGCTAAATTCCCATCGACCGGAACTATTCATCGACCAGGTGCGGCCGCCTGCTGGTCACGAGCGACTTGAATGCCGCATGGATCGTGGGGGATAGCGTGCCTGGATACGCTTTCGTCTGGCGAATGAGAGACAGCACGCGCATCATGTCGTCCGCGATTTCGCGATCCACGCTCCACAGGTCCGCGAGATCGAAGCCACCGCAACTGGTCGCGTTCCACCAAGCGAGAAGCAAATCCGCGTCGCGTTTGCTTCGCTCCGTGTATTGGTTCGCAATCCTGATTAGCCGCCAGAGTGCGTCGACGCCTTCCCGGTGCAACGAGGGATCCGCTGGCTCGCTGCGGACCAGTGCGTCCCTGTTGCGCCTGCGTTTCTGCTCCGCTTTCGCGGTAGCCATCCGTCCGGCAAGCGTCCACTCGGCGCCAGAGTCGCTTGAGAACTGCTAGACAGGAGTGCGAGCGCCATGCCACGCTTCCGATTTGATGTTGATCGAACCACTAAATCCTTGCATGAGGCAAGAGAAAGCCTCAGGCGCGTGGTACACCAACGAAATCTGATGGAGCAGAAAGGATCCCCCCACTTTTATCACAGACAAGCTCATCCGGGAGCTCAAGGTGCGCGTGGAATCCAGTGGGAACCACAGCAGGCTGCTAAGTCGCCTACAGGGCGTCCTAGCAGGATGGTAGACCCCGCTCACAGTTGAAAAGGTGCGTTGGAAGGTTCTTTGCAAATCAGGCGCAGCGCCGCTGCGCTCATAGCTTCATGTGCTCTTCACTCGCCGGCCGGCACTTCGATTAGGTTCCACTGAAAAAGCCCTCTTACGAGGGCGCCTTTGGCGCAAGCGGCCGCCCACAGTGCGTCGGCAACAGCGCTCACAGCGGCGTTATCTTCGTCGCCTGAGGGCCCTTGGCGCCTTGACCAGCAATATAGCTAACGCGCTGGTTTTCCTCGAGGAATTTGTAGCCGCCGCCTAGAATCTCGGAGAAATGAGCGAACAACTCCTTACCACCGCCCTCGGGCATGATGAAGCCAAAGCTCTTTTCAGCGTGGAACCACTTAACGACCGATTCCATATAGAAATCCTTGATGAGATACGAATACACGTCCCGAACACAACAGCAGAACGCGGGTCCGCCGGACACTCGCTACAGCTCTTCGGCCGGTATTACATGCGGCTTAGCTCTGCGGGACTAGCGGCTCGCTTTTGCACTGCCGGACTTCGAAGATTGCTTCAGAAGGCGATGGTTCGTCACTTCAAGAACGTGCTTGGAAAGCTTCGGATCTTCCATGAGCCGCGACATCGTTATCGCCCCGATCAACGCCGAGAGCGTGAAGATTGCGTCATCCTGTGCATAGGCACGAGACTTGTCTTCACTCAAGTTCACGGCGATGTCAATGAGTTGCTGCAGGCCCTTATCAATTCCCTCTCGAACAGATGTGTCGGCACGAGCCAGCTCGCTACCCAGCTGGATCACCGGGCATCCCCCCAATACCCCATCCCGAAACTCCGATGTGAGATATCCCTGCAGATACTTCACAAAAGCCGTTGAACCCTTAGAGGCGGCTGACTGAGCTGCTTGGACAAACACATCCATGCTCGCTCCGGCTGCTTCGGCGACCAAGGCTTCCTTGGAAGTGAAGTGGCGGTAGAACGCTCCGTGCGTCAAACCGGCTTCGGCCATTATCTCGGCCACGCCTGTCGCATCGATTCCCTTCTGCTTGAATGCTTGAGCAGCGATTTCGACGATGCGTCTATGAGTTTCGGCCGTCTCAGCCTTCGACTTCTTCATTGATCGGTTCCTGTGAAACTAAACGAGCGGCATCGTCGGCGCCAAGTGCAACGATCCTCGTCCCCTATATTTTAGATGATGACTTTTATCAAAACAAGCCTCTACTATGCGCTCATCGTTCTGTGGCAGAGAATCTCGACTACTGGAGGCCAGCACTCAACTCTTTCTATGGCCGCTTGAGAGATACGCGATGATCGCTAGGACTTCGATCGCTGACGCAGTCAAGAACATCAGTTGATCTGAAAAAACTTCGCGTAGTAGGCCAAACGCCGCCGGGGCGATCGCATAGCCTCCCTGAGAAATAGCAACGATGAGGGCAACAGCGCGGACTGCGTCTTTGCTTGAAAATTCAAGGTTCCCGATCACGGGGGGAACCGAGATTGCATTTCCAACGCCTAGGCCAAAGAGCACAACACCGACTAGCGCGAGAGAAGAATGATTGCCGCGGGCGAGCACCAGCACAATGCATCCCACGGCCTGTACTGCCAGGCTTCCAGATGCGATGGCGCGCCAGTTCGATCTACCAGAGGCTTGGGAGCCAACCACGAGCCGCCCTACGACAGCAGCAACACCGGATGCTCCGGCCGCGAGCCCAGCGCCTTGCCTGCCAAGCGTAGGCGCTAGGACCGACACGAGATGTGCCACAAGACCAGTTTGAGCGAACAGCGCCAACGTCATCCCGACGCACAGCGTCAAGAAACCGCGGTCACGAGATAGTTTGAGCTGAGTGAATGCTGCGGTTTCGCCAATAGGCTCATCGATGAGACGATCAGCGTCGGGGGACCGAATGCTACTTGGATACTGATCAAGATGCTCGGGCGCCGGCTTCAGCACGAAGGCGACCAACGCGCCAAACGTACCGATCATTGCTAACCCTACTACCAGAGTTGCTGCGAGAAAGCCGATCTGATCGATCAAGGCGATCCAAAGCGGAGAGAAAATTACCCCGCCCACACTGCCACCATTGAATGCGATGCCAAGCGCCAAGGGGCGCTTCGCCGCAAACTTAGGAGAAACGATGGCATTCACCGCAACGGCGCCAAGCGCGGACCAGCCGGCGCCAGACAGCAACGCGGCGAAGTAGAGCTCCCATAGCGCGCTTGCCAACGCCCAGCCTAAAAGCCCAAGCGCCATGACGATGCCGCCGGCGATGGTGACGAGTGGCAGCCCGAAGCGGCGATATAAGAGCGGTAGATTCGGGATGAGGATGAGACCAACAAGGAAATGCAGTGTCACGGCGCCTGAAATCAGCGCAATCGGCCAACTCCGTGACTGATGAATAACTTCCAGATAGACGGGCGGGCCATAGAAGCCTGTCCCCCAACCGAAGACCGCGACAAAGAAGGCAACGGCGACGATGCGCCATTCATAGAAATCGAGCTTGGCGCTTGTAGTAGGCGCTACCTCCGTTTTCGGCGAATTGTTCAAGTCAGCATTGCGAATGGTCACGACGATTTCTCCGCTACGGCCACATACCGGACGGGGCCGCCGACGCGGCCCCCGGCGGAGGTATCAATACATCGTGTTGCTGTTCTTCGACGTGTCAGGGATCGGCTCGATGACGTCCCAATGCTCGACCAGCTTGCCGTCCGTCACTCGAAAGATGTCGACCCCGACGTCGCCGTTCGGGCTCACGAGGCCGGTCCAGTGAGCATGAACCGCGACAATGTCACCGTCTGCGATGACGCGCCGAATGTCTCCTTTGGCGTTCGGGAAGGATTTAAGAAAAGAATTGATGTAGGCCCGCAGGCCCTCAACGCCGTCTTCTGCGGCCGGAGTGTGCTGGATATAGGTCTCGCCGACATAGCGTGCGATGGCCCCATCGACATCACCGTCGAAGTGGGCCTCTTTATAAAACGCAATTACGATTTTCTTGTTCTGCTCGGAGATAGTCTCGGTAGTCATGATGATTTCCAACTAGGTTTCGCTATTGATGGTGATAGTTGATGGATGGTGAGTTTGAATGCAATCCAGCGCGGCAATCCGGCAGCGGTGGTCAACCCGCCGTGATATCAAGTCGTGTCAAGCATGCACGCCCCGCGACAGCAACCGCACTGCGCGGCACGGCTGATGATGTCTTGACGATTCTTCTGACAGTGCTCGTTTAGAGGCACTGAGTAGCCTATTCGACTTTGGGCGGAATCTGCGCGTCGAATTTGTTGTCCTGAACGATGTAGATTTCGCATGGTTCCTTGGACACGCATGCCGTCGTATGAGCCTGTTTGCCACGTTGATACCAGTAAGAGCCAGGTCCGAGCTTCTCTGGCTTCTGGCCGGGCTGGTAGTTTTCCAGGTCGCCCTTGATAACAACCGCGTAGTAGTCGTAGGTATGGGTGTGAACCGGACTCTCGAATCCTGGATCGAAGCGGAAGAAAGCACCATGGGCTCCTTTCGTTACATCGCCCCAGACATTGGCAACTTGAATGCCTGTCTTCGGGTTGACACCCCGCGCACCGGTATCGGTGAAGACGTAGTGGCTTGCGGGATTAGAAACCGACGTCCCGCCGTTTGCAGGCGGAAAGGACGCAGGGTCCTGCGCATACGCGGTTGCTACGGACACGAACGCCGCAACTGCAACAGCTGCCAGTGATGTGAACTTCATGATGTTTCTCCTGTTCTGTGCCTACTGAGGCCGTCATCGCAACGTCGTCAAGCCACGGTGCCAAGCATTTCGATGAACTTAGCGGCAAGCTCATGATCCGACATCGGATTCTGAGCTGTCACCAACTCTCGATCGACAACAACAAAAGAGGTGAAGTTCTGCTCAGTGTTGACAACATGGCCGCCAGCAGCTTCCAGCGCATCAGGCATGTTGAAGATGAGTTTCTTGTGGAAGACGTTCTCTTCGGCGAACGCTTCTTCGCTTCGCGAGAAGACCGTCATCTGGTAGCCCGCATATTGCCAGCCCTTGGCCAGCTCACGTGCCTTCAACTTGTCGCCGTCGATCAAAGCGGCGCGAAACTCGCGTGCATTGTCTAGCGATGCCAAAATACCCATCGGCCCGTGGCAGATTGCAGCAGTCGGCTTGTTGTGGGCATGGAAATAACGCAGCACTTCGCCGGCGTCAGGATCTTGCATCACATCGACGACGGGTGCGTGCCCACCTGGGAAAAAGGCACCTGCGAAGCGGTCAAGTCCTTCTTCAATGACTGAGCGAATGGTGCGCACATCATTCATCGACGCATTGTTGTTGAAGAAATCACGAGCACGGGTACGCGCATCGTCATCGTTGGCAAAATAGATCAAAGCGTCGGAATCTTGATCCATATGAGGTTTTTCGCCGGTGGGAGTGGCGAGGATGAAGTCGTATCCCGCAGCGACCAGCGCCATCAAGGGAACCGCGGTTTCGTTCAAAAATTGTCCGATCTTAATTGTGCCGCCGCCTTGCGCTTCGAGTTGCGTAGCGTTCGAACCGATGACAAGAATAGTGCGTTTGCTCATTAGGAGCTCCTGTTGTGAAAATCGGAAATCCTCTCGGAAATCCATTGCTAGAGATGAGATTCGAGACGGGTCCAACTCTGACGAGGTCTGTGCGCCATGGTGGCAGCAGCGACCGTTCTCATGAGGAAACCCGCCTGTGCCGAAGTGAGAAACATCACGCAGCGTTCGGTGTTTGAGCTGCTTCGGCCATCTGTTCGACGGTCCTCTTCGTATCCCAGACAGCATTCGCCATGAAACGCCAGTTGATCATCGCTGCATCCAGGCCAGAGCCTTCTTCGTTTGCAGCAGCGGCGACCGCGTCACGGACCATGACAGTCTGAAATCCGTCACGTATGAGGTTGCGCATGTGATCTTCGAGGCAGAGATTCGCAACAGGACCTGCCATGATCACTGTCTCGATCTTTCGCCGTCGCAGCATATAGGCGAGATCATTTGTCGGAGCGTAGGTGACGTGACGCGACACGACAGTCGTGTTCTCGTCTTCCATGTACTTTCGGAAGCGATCAGGGACGTCTGCACCGCCACCAGGCACGTCATGCATATGAAGCGGACTTTCGCGCGCCACTACGCCGCCATGCAGCGCAAGATCTTCCATAGGGCTCAGATGCGTCTTGCCCTTATGGTCATGAGGAAAGAAATAGTGCGGAGACATGAACACGGGGTAGCCATGCTCCTTGGCAGCCTCAAGTAACGCCTCCAGATTGGCGTTCACGTTGTTCTGCTTCATCAGGTCTTCGATCAGCACGTAATACTTCCCCCCTTCAGTGAGGAAGTCGTTCTGCAGATCGACCAAGACGAGCGCCGTGCGTTCTTTCTCGAGCCTAATTTCGGGCGGGCGATGGGTGAACAAAGTCATTTCGAGGGTCCTTAGCAAGAATTTGAAGTTCTGACCGTTTCCGTGTTTGGTCTATCGAGACACAACAGGATCTGGCGTGCTGTGAATTGAATGAACAGTCAATCTGTCCTAGTGGACGGTCACTACACGCGTCGACCGCCCAAGACGGCCTTGCACATAACGACATCTTCCGATTCGATCGCGATTCTTTAGCTGATGGCAATTCACTAAACGCAATGGTAATACTCATCATCTAAAACTGCAAAGCTTTTTTTGCGCACCAGGGGGATCCCTGTTGCCAGCGACCCCGCCCAGCAGCGGACCACTGCATCCTTCTGCGGATTGATCGCTGCAGGAATGGTGGCTGTGGATAAGAGACATGCTCTGCGGGCTCATCCGATTGACGCGGGGACTTCTTGGGCATGGCGCCGAACGATGCAACGGGCATCACAGACGGCCGCATTAGGCACAGGGCGCGCGCCTCGTGCGGTCTTGTTCGACGCAAAAAACTGCGGGTCACACTCGACCAGGTCGCACACCGCTGGATATCCTCCAGAAGCTGCCGCGAACGGATGCAGAGTGGTGTGGCAGCGATACGTCGAGGATGATGACGTCGCGACGCCGAGACTCATTCGGGAACGTTCGGGTAATACTGCGGCGCCTCTCGGCGATCGAACATGCCATAGTCACGAATGACGCGAACGCGTCGCAAGCGCCCCCCTCGAGGCAACTGGACGTTGCGTTCGAACGCTCGAGCCGCCTCTTCGTTTTTCCACACGGAGAGCAGGACGACGTCGCCGGGCGTAAGCACTGCGTCATACGTGTCCCAGGACGCAAGCCCGGCCGTGTTAGCTTTCAGACCGAACCACGCAGCCGACGCGTCCGAACCAACGGAATTGAGCGAATCAGGATCGCGGCTTGCACTGATCAGTACGATAGCGGTGCCCTCGCCCACTTCGGTCTCGTCCAGGCGCTGCTCCTTGACGCCGTGCTCGGTCGGTGGATGAGAGTCATGCGTGATCTGGCCGACGCGCAGGTGGTAATCCAGCAGGATTTCCGTACGGCCTTTTATCTGGACTACGTGATGACGGGCCCTGGTCCTCCAACGCACCAGCGCCTTTTCATCGCGCCAAGTCGACAGCGACAGGATCCAGCCATCGCGTGTGAGGCTCTTGTAGCGAACGTTGTCGATGAATCCGTCCACTGCTTCGAGCTCTGGTCTGAGCATCTTCGCGCTTGCCAAGTACTCGTCCCACCGGTCAGGCTTCGGGTTCACCTCAAACAACACCGAGAACATGATCGTCTCCTGCTCTATACAGCCGCTATACAGTCGACCTCAATATCGAATCCGCCGCTCCATGCTGGAACATTGATGAAGATCCGCGCTGGCGGATCTTTGGGGAAATAACGTCGATAGACGTCGTTCACTGCGGGGAACATGTCGACGGATGTCACATAGATATTGACTTTGAGGATATCGTCCAACGAGGAACCGGCTGCCTCGACGCACAGCTTCATCTGTTCCAACACAAGTTCTGTCTGGCGCTCGATTGGTCCCAGAAAGATCTGGCCCGTCTCCGGATCAAAGGGAGGTGCCCCCGTCACGTAGATGGTGTCGCCGTGACGGGTCACAGTCGACGTCGGCGCTTTGTAGTTGTCCAAGTACGTTGCCAAAGGTTCAACGCGAATGATCTGTCGTTTCATGGGTGACTTCCAGGATGAGGCAAGGCAGATCGATCGATGACGATGCTGCCTCGGATAACGTCCATCCATGAATTGTCTATCATCTGATAGACGAATGTCCATATCTTCGATTACGATTCCGCCAACCCTCTATCTTTGGGTAGACTCCCAGCGCCGGTGGCGATGTGGGCAGCGAAATCAGGTGGCGAGCCGCCATACCAATCGAGTGCCGCCCGGCGCTTTCTGGGGCGCCGGCGGCAAGGCGCGCGAGCTGATAGAGCGCAAGGTGTTTCGTCAATTTCATCGGAGATCAAAATGAGGATGCAAGACAAGGTTGCTGTCATTACTGGCGGCACATCAGGCATCGGACTGGAGACGGCAAGATTGTTCCAGGCTCACGGGGCACAGCTTGTAATCCTAAGCTCGAGCGAGGACCACCTCGATGCGGCCAGCAAAGAGCTTGGGAATGCAGCTTTAGCCGTTCAAGCAGACATCAGAAGAGTTTCTGATATTGAACGTGCGGCGAAAGAGATCGAGCAGAAATTCGGCCGGGTCGATATCTTGTTTGCAAACGCCGGCGCCAGCACGGTAGCTCCTCTTGAAGCCATCACCGAAGAGTATGTGAACAACAACCTGGCACTCAACTTCAGCGGCACACTGTTCACGATTCAGAAGTTCGCACCGTTGATGCCACAAGGCAGCAGCATTGTCGTTACCACGTCGTTCCTAAACGTGATAGGCATGCCAGGGCTCTCTGTACTGGCCGCCACGAAGGCAGCGGCGCGTTCACTAGTCCGGACCTTAGGTGCGGAACTTGCCCCACGCGGCATCCGCGTTAACGCTGTGAGCCCAGGAGCAGTCTCCACGCCGTTCTATGGCAAGATGGGATTGACGGAGGAACAGCTATCCGGCGTCGCAGCAGCATTGCAGGAGAAAATCCCGTTTAAACGATTCGGAGAAGCCTCAGAGCTTGCCGCGGCAGTGCTCTTCTTCGCGAGCAACGACTCTTCTTACATCACGGGCACCGAATTGGTCGTCGATGGCGGATTGACTCAGCTCTAGGGGAGTCGCAAGATCCTAGGGGTGAGCACTCCAGTACTTTCCCCTAGGACATCTTGCCAGATCGCGAGGCCTCGCTAGAATGCAGCATCTAGATAGCAGCAGGGCTCCATGAGTTCCCAAGCCATCTGCGCTCCACGTAGCGCACCATGGGTACTGGTGGCCACCATCCTTGCTTCGAGTATGGCATTCATCGATAGCACGGTCGTGAATGTGGCATTGCCAGCGTTGCAGCAGTCACTAGGCGCTAGTTTCACCGATCTGCAATGGGTCGTTCAATCCTACGCGCTCATGTTGGCCTCCTTGCTCCTGGTAGGCGGTGCGGCCGGCGACCGCTTCGGACGCAGGCGGATATTCTTGGTCGGCGTCGGTCTTTTCGCACTATCTTCTCTATGGTGCGCATATGCTCAAGGCGTTCCCGAGCTCGTTGTTGCACGGGCTCTGCAAGGTGCCGGTGGAGCACTGCTTGTGCCTGGAAGTCTTTCCATCATCAACGCGTCATTCGATGACGCTTGTCGCGGCCGTGCCATTGGTGTCTGGTCCGGCTCTACATCGATCATGGCAGCGCTCGGACCAGTCCTGGGAGGCTGGCTTGTCCAGTACTTCTCATGGCGAGCTGCATTTCTCATCAATATTCCGCTGGCAGTCGCCGTGATCTACCTATCTGTGCGACATGTGCCGGAAAGTAGAGGTGATGCCTTGCACGGGCGACTAGACTGGGTTGGCTCAGTCTTCGCCACGCTGGGCTTGTTTTGCTTGATATTTGGTCTCACGGAAGCTTCCGCAATGCGCTGGAACAATCTGAACGTTCTCATCGCGCTCGGCCTGGCGGGAGCGTTTCTCGCCGTCTTCCTGACCATAGAGTGGCGCCACCCTGCCCCAATAATGCCGCTATCTCTGTTCAGCTCGATTACGTTTATCGGAACGAATATCGTGACGTTGTTTTTATATGCAGCCTTGGGCGGAGCGCTATTCTTTCTTCCTCTCTATCTTATTCAGGTAGAGGGGTATACAACTACAGCAGCGGGTGCTGCCCTTCTACCCTTCATCTTTCTCATGTTCGTAGTTTCTCCCTGGTCAGGCGGGCTGTACCGCCGGCGCGGCGCTCGCCTGCCATTGGCGTCAGGGACGCTTATCGCTGCGTTTGGGTTCGCTATGCTCGGCATGTCGATGGCGTCCGGTAGCTATTGGACGCGGGTCTTCCCGGCCGTGGTCCTGTTAGGGCTTGGGATGTCCATAGCGGTAGCTCCACTTACGACTGCCGTCATGAGCTCAGTCCCTTCAACGCGCTCTGGTGTGGCATCTGCGATCAACAATGCAGCTTCACGCGTCGGAACATCGCTGGCAATCGCTGTATTCGGTATTGTCATGTCGCACTTGTTCAATTCAATGCTCGAGACGCAAATCGCCCAATTGCATCTCTCGCCCGGAGTCGCAACAAGCATCCTCCAGCAACGATCCCAGCTTGCCGCGATCGTGTTGCCAAAGGGCATGTCAACTGCAGATGCCACAGCTGTACGCGTGGCAATCAATGAAGCATTCATGGTCGGCTATCGGTCGGTAATGACCTTATCCGCTCTGCTTGCTCTATTAGCTTCGATAAGCGCCATCACGTTGATCCAGAAGAGGGCTGCGGACGGATAGGCGATTCGCGATTTGCGCCTCCGATGCCGCCTACGCCGCTTATCTAGCGCATATCGGGATGCCGGCCCGCGCGTCCTTCTCAACACATAGGTTCCTGTTATGCTTCCTTGATACATGCATGTCTAACCTGCACGAAATGCGGAAGGCCCTATCTCGGATTGGATTTTGGAGTGACCGTGAGTGAAATGCCATACACAATAATGGACGCTGCTGAGCGGCGAATGAGAATTGGCGGCTTCAATGGGTTCAGTTTTCGCGACATCGCCGCTGATGTGGGCGTCAAGAGTTCCACGGTCCACTACCATTTTCGAACTAAGGAAGATTTGGCTGCAGCAGTTATTCGCCGATACACCGACAACGCTAGCAGCTCGATCGATGCAGAATTAGCACTGAATCTGAATCCTATAGAAGCATGGGTTCAGCGGTTCCGGCGCACTTTGCACTCGACTGAGCATATGTGCCCTTGTGCGGTGCTGGGTACTGAGACTCGGTCCCTATCCCCAGAGGTGGCAGTTGAGGTACGTCGTTTTTTTAAAATGTGCCATGAAAAGATGGTGGCCGGAGGGCTCAAACCGATAACCGCAGATAAATTGTTGGCGACAATCACTGGCGCACTGGTTGTGGCGGCTGCGACCTATGATTTGGACTCCTACGACCGGGCTACAGCAGATCTCGGCGCACGGTTAGATACTAGCAGTGCCGATGCTTCGCCCTCGCTGACCCGCCGAGCTCGACCAAAAAAAAAGGCCCCTTCAGAATCGTGATTCGCGCTTGATCCTGCAGAGGCACTGAGTCGCTGGTCAATCCCCCGACTCTGCTTGTTCACACGCATCTGGCTTGACAATTCGTTTAATGGAAGCAGGAAATTTTTTCAGCATCTCATCTGACCGCGTGGGACGACGCTTCAGATCGCCCGAGCAATTTGGGCAATATCCGTGCAGCTTAGTAACGGAACAGTGCTGACAGAATGTGCATTCGAAGCTGCATATCAAGGCATCAAGCGCACTCGGCGGCAAATCCTTCCCGCAGCATTCACAGTTGGGCCTAAGGTCTAACATTCTTTCCTCGCTGAAATGGAGAGCCGCGATCGGTCCATCGCATGATGGACGTGATAGCCATGCCATGAGCATTACTTACGCGTTTCGTCATAAAACAAATAGTCCGTATATCCTTTGGCGTCGAAACTGTAGAACGTGTTCCGATCGTAGGGATTCAACGGTATGCCCAACTCAATGCGTCTAGGGAGGTCTGGATTCGCGATGAAATGACGACCGAAGGAGATTAGGCTTGCATAGCCATTTGCGAGCGCATCCTCTGCTGTGTCCGGCTCGAATCCACCGGCAGCGATGAGCGGCCCATTGAATACCTGACTAAGCTCTTTCGCCGCTATTGGGCCTTGATCCGGGATCACCAGATCTGTACCTTTTATGCGAGGTTCAATGAGGTGCAGATAAGCAAGGCCAAAAGCATTGAGGCGTTCCACCACGTGCCGGAAAAGTGCGCGCGGATTGCTATCACCCATACCATTGAAAGTGCCGCTGGGACTGAGCCGTACCCCAACTCGATTAGCGCCCCAGAGGTTGACAAGAACCTCGGTCACCTCAGATAGAAGTCTGGATCGATTGTCGATAGTTCCGCCGTATTGATCGGTCCGTCGATTGCTATTGTCTTGAAGAAATTGATCGATCAAATGCCCATTGGTGGCCATTACTTCGACACCATCGAATCCGGCTAGCTTCGCGTTTATTGCCGCGCTAGCGTATTGCGCCAGGACCTCTGGAATCTCTGCTGTCTCTAGCGCCCTATGGGGTGACGCCTGCTGAAAGCCTTCTGGTGTGTCGACGACATTGCTCGGATCAGCCCAATATGTCGGATCCACCGAAGCACTGACGGGTTGTGCGCCGCCAGTAATTGACGAATGAGAAGTTCGACCTGCATGCCAAAGCTGGGCGAATATGTACCCGCCCTTCGCATGCACCGCCTGCGTGACACGTCTCCATCCTTCGACTTGCGCCTCTGTGTAAAGACCTGGGGCGTGATAATAGCCTCGCCCCGTTTCGGCAATTGCCGTCGCTTCGGTAACGATTAGCCCTCCGTCAGAAGCTCGTTGGCCATAATATTCGGCCATGAGATCACTGGGGATACTGGTCCCTGGGTTGGCACGCAGTCGGCTCAACGGGGGCATCACTATGCGATGCTTTAGGGTGATCGCCCCGATCCGAATTGGCGTGAGAAGTTTCTTTTGAGTTACGAGGCCCATCGAGTTTCCTGAAACTTATTGGAGATAGTTAAGGACCGCCTCCGTCCTTCGACAGACTTTCACCACGGACTTCGCTTACAGCGAACCCGCTCTGATCGGCAAGTGGCAGGAGGAAATTCTATCTACAGGTCTGATGCGCGATGCTATCTTCCAGCGCACGATCCCGTCAACCTCTATCATGTGATAGATGCGTTCCCCCAATCCAGCGCAACATTGCCGTGGCTGTGCGCCGTAACTGAGCGGGCGGGCCCGCCGTCTGTTAGACGCTGTGGGCGGGTAGAGGCGTCCAATCTCCTGCTCGGCGGGACATTGTCGTCATATGCCGCCCTTCAGAGGCCTGAGGCGCAGAGAGGATCAGGGGAACTACGAATTGGCGAACTGTCCAGACAGTTCTATGGTCCGGCTTTGCCTGCGCCGTCTAGTCACGCAGGATTCACTTGCAGCAAGATCGAGCGCGATTTCTGCTTGAAGCGAGAACGCAGATGAATGTAAAGCAGCTCGAAATCGTTGCCCAAATAGCGAAAGGCGGCTCGTTACTTCGAGCTTCTATTTCGCTCGGCTTGGCTCAATCGATTGTGAGCCGCCATCTGACTCAATTGGAGCAGGAATGGGGTAGCCGCCTGTTCGAGAGGACTGGCCGGGGCATGGTACTCACTGAGTTTGGCCAACAACTTCTCCCTCAGATCGAGTCCTTCCTGCAAAGCGCCTATCAGTTAGATAATGCGGTCAAAGCAGCCTCCGTGGTCCCTACCGGCGTCGTGAAAATCGGCGTCGTCCCGTCATTGGCGAACATTATGGTGCCACGCCTGATTGACGATTTGAAGGCTCACACACCTGGGATCAGGCTGTCTTTCGTCGAAGGCCTAAGTGGACTACTGGATGACCTCCTATCAAGTGGCCGTGTCGATCTCGCAATCATCAACAGGTACGGAGCGGACAGCCCTTCATCTGAAGATCTCCTTGGCGAAGTCGAGACATATCTTGTTTGCGACCCACGCCACAAATTCGCGGCGCGACAAACAATTCAGTTTTCCGAGTTGAGTGGGCTTCCTCTTATCTTGCCGTCAGCGGGAAGCGGCTTACGTAGGATACTTGACCAGCTTGGAAAACGCTTGGAGATCCACATCAACGTCCATATGGAAGCCGAGTCGCTATCAGTGATGAAGAAGGTTGCAGCCTCGGGCGCCGCGATGACACTACTTCCTGTCAGTGCAGTTGCGGAAGAAGTGCGGGATGGAGCCCTTTCCATTATTAAACTTATCCAGCCAGACATTCCCAGACGCATAATGCTGGCAACCACGCAGCACCATGGGATTTCCCGCGCCGCCCGAATCGTCGTAGCGCGTCTGCGGTGTCTTGCACCCGAACTGATCGGTCGTGCGTGCTCTGTCGATTAGAGAGTCGATAAGAACTAGACGAATTCTCTCTATCCCAAGCTGTCTGTCGAGACATCACCCGGACCTAGTCCGGGTTTTTTTGCACCATTTTGGGCGACTTGCGGAAATAGGAAAGCTGGATTCCGCTATGCGTTGACAGCGTCAATGCATTTTGCTCAATAGTGACGCACATTCTGAGAACCTTTAGGGGAACCATATGCTCTCTCGTCTCTGGCTAGCCACGGCGCTTTGCGCACTCAGCGTGAGCGGCCTTGCTCATGCCGATTATCCAGACCGTCCGATCACAATGATCGTTCCTTTCCCGCCTGGCGGTCCTACTGATGCTATCGCGCGCCACGTCGGACAGGCTCTTGGTAAGGAGCTGAACACTTCAATTGTGATCGACAATCGGGGGGGGGCCGGAGGCGTGCTCGCGACAAATTTAGCCGCAAACGCCAAGCCGGATGGCTATACGGTTTTCTTCGCGACGACCGGCACCATGACGATCAATCCAGCCCTTTACAAGTCTAGCCTGAAGATTGATCCACTCAAGGCTTTCACCCCAGTAGGGACTGTGGCGTCCGCTGCAAATGTACTTGTAGTCTCGAAGGAAGCCCCCTACAACAGCCTCCAGGACCTGATTGATGCGATCAGAGCGAACCCGAACGTACTGACGTTCGCTTCCAGTGGCAACGGGGGGATTATTCATCTGACGGGCGAGCAATTCAAGAACATGGGTCGATTTCAGATCTCGCACATTCCGTATAAGGGATCGGCTCCGGCCATGACTGACCTTATGAGTCAACGCGTGACGATGATGTTCGACGTCATCTCTGGTTCGATTCCATTGATTCAAGGCGGCAAGCTAAAAGCTCTTGCCGTCACGAGCGACAAGCGGCTACCGATACTGCCTGACGTCCCCACGATGGCCGAAGCGGGCATGCCTGGTTTCGAGACTACCAGCTGGTTTGGCCTGGTCGCGCCGCAGGGGACACCGGAGTCTGCTCTCTCGAAATTGCACGACGTTCTACAACACATTCTGGCCAGCCCCGGCTTCAAATCCCAATTACAGGCGCTGGGCGTCGAGCCGATGCCTGGCAGCCGAAAGGATTTTGATGAACAAATTCAGAAGGACACCTCCAAATGGGCCGACCTGGTACGCAAATCTGGTGCGACGGTTGACTGAATCATGAACGACAACTTCGAATATCTATTCGCGCCCAACTCAGTCGCCATCATAGGCGCCTCGGACAATCCGAACAAAATTGGCGGCCGACCAATACATTTTCTCAGGAAGTATGGGTTCAGGGGCGATGTCTATCCCGTAAATCCCGGTAGACAGATGGTCCAGGGCTATCGGGCATACAGCGATATCTTGGATGTGCCCAGCGTCCCCGACTCAGTAGTCATCGCCGTTGGCACTGATGCTGTGGCGGATCAGGTGGAGCGCTGTGCCCAGATGGGTGTAAGGGCCGCGGTGTTGATGAGTTCGGGCTTTGGCGAGCTGGGCGAAAAGGGCCGCGCACGAGAACGGCGCCTGGTCGAGATCGCCAATGCATCGGGAATGCGGCTCATGGGGCCGAACTGCCAAGGCACGGCGAACTTCTCGAATGGCACGATCCTCAATTTCAGCACTATGTTCACGGACGTGGCCGCCCAAGATGGCCCCATTGGTATCGTGAGCCAGAGCGGTGCTGCAAGTGTGATGCCTTTTGCGCTACTGCGCCAAGCAGGGCTGGGTGTGCGCTACGTCATCGCTACCGGCAACGATGCTGATCTCGGGGCTTGCGCGATGGCAGAAGCGGTCGCGCGCGACGAAGACATCAAGCTCATATTGGTGTATCTCGAACAAATCTCTGAACCGCACCGCCTAGCCTCTGCTGCACGCATCGCGAAAGAACGAGGCGCCTACATCGTAGTGCTAAAGAGTGGGGGCAGTACAAAGGGCGCGTCTGCTGCGGCCTCGCACACTGGGGCTGTTGTGGGGAACGAAGCCGCGATCGATGCTTTCCTTGCTAGATCCGGGATCTGGCGCGCACGTGATATCCAAGATTTTATCTTGGCCGCACCACTCTATCTAAGTGACCGCCCAGTCGGGGCTGGACGCTCAGTTGCGATGAGCCATAGTGGAGCAGTTGCCGTAATGACTGCCGATCTTGCTGAGCGTGAAGGACTTGAACTCGCCGACTTAGCGGACGAAACAAAAACGCGCCTCACAGCCATCCTTCCGGATTTCGGCACGGCGCACAACCCTCTTGACACGACGGCTGCTGTCCTAAGTGATCCTACTATGTTCCCGCGCGTGCTCAGTGCGATCGGCCTGGACTCTCAGGCGGATACGGTGATGGTGAGTGTTCCCATGGCTGGGCCTGGCTACGATCTGGAGACGTTCGCCGACGCCGCGGCAGAGTTTGTACGTACCCAGAATAAGCCTATGGTACTCAGCGCCCCCCAGCCGAATGTTCGGGCCGTCTTCAGCGCGCGCGATATACCAGTCTACGCCACCGAAGCCGACGCGATCCGCGCATTGCAGCAATACACCAAACATCAACAGCTGCGAGCTGCGCTTCGGGAAAGCCGCGTAATCGAACCCATCATGGGCTTGCCACGAGGACTGCAAGACGAGCATCGGAGCCTTTCCTTGATCTCCGACCATGGCGTACCTGTAGTTGAGAATATTCTGTGCAATTCTCCGGACGAGGCAGTGACCGCATTTCATGAACTAGGCAATGTCCCGGTGGTAGTGAAGGGATGCGCGGCATCCATTCCTCACAAGAGCGAGCATGATCTGGTCTATCTGCACATTCGCTCCACAGATGATGCGCGCCGAGCTGCCGAATCATGCTTTGCAGCGCTGAAGGACATGGGCATCACGAAGCCACAAGTCCTGGTTGCGAAGATGGTCAAGGGAGAGCACGAAATTGCTCTAGGCGCGACCGTGGACGCCAAGCTGGGCCCGCTGGTTATGATTGCAGACGGCGGCACGCTCGTGGAACTTCGAAAAGATGCTGTCACGCTACTGGCGCCGTTCACTGCCAAACAAGCGCGCGAAGCGCTTGCCCGTTTGCGCATAGCGCCATTGTTTCAGGGATATCGTGGAAAGCCCCCACTCGACGTTCAAGCATTGGCAGAAGCAGCTGTAGCGCTTGGCGATTTTGCCGCGGGCAGCAGAGAATCGCTGATATCTGTCGACATCAATCCTGTTATGGTAATGCCGTCGGGCGAAGGTGTCCTCGCAGTCGATGCCGTGGTGGAGCTGAATCAATGATGGCAGCTACCGTCACTCAATCCACTACTAAGACCGCTGAGGTCCTGGTGACCAAGATTGACGATATCGGCATTCTGACGCTGAATCGGCCTGCAAGGATGAACGCAATAACGACCTCTTTGCGCAACGAGCTTATTGCGCGGCTAGAGGCATTCAATGCCGATGATTCCGTGGGCGCCATCGTCATCAAGGGAGCAGAAAGCAACGCGTTCTCTTCTGGTCAAGACCTCGAGGAGGCTGCACAGATCGATTGGAAGACCATCATCTCATGGCAGCAAGCTCAAAAGCGAATGTATGACGCTGTTCGTGAGCTCGACAAGCCTTGTGTGATCCAGGTTGATGGCGTATGCGCGGGTGCAGGCTTTCACATTGCATTGCTCGCTGATTGGCGGGTGGCCACGCCGGAGAGCCGCTGGGGCCAGCCAGAGGTCAAAGTGGGCCTGGCAAGCATCACCGGTCCACACTTTATGAGCTTGCATATTGGCAACACTCACAATGTTCAGTTGTCGGTCATGGCCGATCTGATCAGCGGACAGCGCGCTTATGAAATGGGACTGATAAGCGAACTCACATCGCCTGAACTATTGGCGGAAACCGCTATGCGGCAGGCTCGTAAGCTGGCTACGCTGCCCCGCACTGCTGTTCGACTCACCAAGCAACGCCTCCGAGCCGTAAGCCAGCAAGCGTATGACGATGCGTGCGTAGCTGGGATCAGGGCGCAGCTGGAGTGTTTCGAGGCAGGTGAGCCACAAAAGTTGATGTCCGAATTCTTGAAGCGACGCAAGAACCACGCATGAAAATCGCTCGCGGACCTTACCAAAGCCTGCTATGCAGAAGATGAGGAAGAATGATATGACGCTATACCGTTACAAAGATAAGTCGCCGGCCGTCGCGTCGGACGCAATGATCTTCGAGAACGCGGTGGTAATCGGCGACGTTCATATCGCTCGCGGTGCCAGTATTTGGCCAGGCGCGACGATTAGAGCAGACAACGACACCATCATCATCGGCGAGAACTCCAATGTTCAAGAACAGGCCGTCCTGCACGTCGACCCCGGACATCCTCTAGACATCGGCACAAACGTCACAGTTGGCCATCAAGCTGTCGTTCATGGATGCACGATCGGCGACGGTACGCTCATAGGCATAGGTGCGGTCGTCTTGAACGGCGCCAAGATCGGAAAGAACTGTCTGGTAGGCGCCGGTGCCCTGGTCCCTGAGGGCCGTGAGATCCCCGATGGCTCGCTCGTGATCGGCATTGGCAAAGT
This sequence comes from Bordetella genomosp. 8, assembly GCF_002119685.1. Taxonomy (NCBI): domain Bacteria; kingdom Pseudomonadati; phylum Pseudomonadota; class Betaproteobacteria; order Burkholderiales; family Alcaligenaceae; genus Bordetella; species Bordetella genomosp. 8. The sequence continues at coordinate 4,524,237 of NZ_CP021108.1, forward strand.
CGTGCGCGAGCTGTCGGCTGACGAAATCGCCAACCTTCATGCGGGGACCGCCGCCTATGCTGCAAAGAGCCGAACGTTCCTCTTGGACCTCGATCGGATTGAGTGAAGAAAACACACAAAAGAGGCTCATCGACGAGAGGCGTCGCCGACCACCAACAGTGATGCCGTCGCCACCAGTACGCTGAAAGAAAAGACGTCGCTGAAGGAAGCAACGTGTTTGACAATTCGGTACTGTGGCGAGCCAGCTTATTCCAATCTGATAGGCACGAAATCGGGATCGAGATGTGGGAAGGCGTAGTGTCCGATCAGATGTGCAGCGATGTCGAAAACGCCGTCTTTGATGGTAAGTTCTTTAATGCGATCATTCTTGCCGCGCAGCTTTTGCCATTCTCTCAAACTATGATTTTGCGCTGGAGTAAACGTGCTTAGGCCTCGGCGAGCTGGCCGCCGGAGAGTTGAGCCTGTATTGATCGGAGAAAGTTCCACGCGCTCCCAGCAAGCGCGTAATACACTTAACGTATCCAGCATGAGCACGACGCGCTTCACGCCTAGCCTTATGCTTGCCCGCAAATGAACATCGACGCTCTTGTCGTCGACCCAAAAAAATACTCTTTGGTTGAGTAGGCGCAGCCAATCCGCCGGAGTCAATCCATCTTCCAAGCAATTCGCCAAGGCTTTACTGCTCAACGGTAGGTTGTCGGTGAGCCTGGCTTCACCATGGATTGGATGACGGATGATAAGACTTGTAGCACGTCTCTGCGACTCCATAACCGTGCGCCGTTCCAATGAGCTTTCGAATAATGTCAACAGCCTGCTGGTCGAAAGCAACCCATGTTCTCTGATGCTGGTCAGGGCTTCAGGGTAAGTAATGTGATAGAGCCGCGGGTGCTTAGCGGCAAGTTCTTCGGGGGACACAGTAGGTTCTCACGGTCAAAATCCAGAGTCATCGACGCCGGCGCCGACGCTTGAAAGATTTCAGCACAGCGTCCAAGAAGCCAAGCTTCTTGGACGCGCACAGCAAGTTTCTGTACAACAGGGGTCTACTCTCAGGCAAAGAGGCCCTGGAGCTGTGAATAGGCCATGGCGCCCTCCGACACCGTATCGGATCGACCAGTCTTTAGAAAATCCTCGGCCAGTCGCCCTGCGTGCCCCCAAACCGCCTGGGAAATCGCTGAGCCAGCGCTCAGCCGGCGCACTCCTAGCTCACCTAGGTTGGTTGCGTCACCCAAGCCTGGCCAGGCCATAGTGTTCAATGGCAAAGAGATCTGGTCGACAACCGCAGTGATGTGATCGCCTTGTTTGATTCCCGGCAGAAACAATCCATCGGCACCAGCACTCGCATACCGAAGTCCTCGAGCAACAGATTCCTCGACAAGTTTGGAGGGCTCGACTAAATTTGCAAGAAAGACATCCGAGCGCGCGTTGATGAATAGATCTGTGCCGGCTTTGGACGCAGCGTTCCGGATAGCATCGATCTTGAAAGCCAACAGTTCCGGATCGTCCGAGCCATCTTCTATATTGATTCCGACTACACCGACACCGACCAGGCGCATCACATTCTCAGCGACTTTCTTCGGATCGTCCGAGTATCCGTTTTCAACGTCGATGGACAGCGGCGCTTCTAATATCCGCACCATGTTGCTCGCTGCGTGCACCGTTTCCTCGATGGGTAGTAGCCGGCCGTCCGGATAGCCGAGGGACCAAGCCAGGCCTGCACTGGTCGTGGCGATAGCACTTGCGCCAAGGCTCTCAAAGAGGCGAGCACTGGCAGCGTCCCATGCATTTGGCAACCGAAGCGGACTGGTGTTGCGATGCAATTGGCGGAAATTCTCGACAGCATTGGACATTTCGTTCTCCTGAAAAGATGTGTGATGATGCAAGGTCTGTCTCTGTTCGAGTAGCAGATAAAAAAGCGAGAGATTTTGCGCAGATCGGGCCAACTAGTTGATGTTCTTCGCCAAAGCGACTGTCGACTCCCAGCCGCCCCCAAACGCCCGGAACACCCCGACCGCTGCACGAGCTGCATTAGCGCGATTGGCATCGAGTTCGTCACGCGCCGCAAGTAGCTGTCGATCCGCATCAAGCACATCGGTGAGCGTGATCGAACCTGCACGATATGCACGTTCAGAGAGATCCCGTGCTCTGACTAGTGACTCCACCTGGTCCTGCAGCTGCGCCACATGGATCTGAGTTTGGCTCAGGCCGACCAGCGCATTTTCAACATCCTCGGCTGCTCGTAGGACGGACTGCTTATAGACCGCTAGCGCCTCGGCATTCGAACCACGAGCCTGCGCGACCTCGGCATCGACCTTGCCAGAATCGAAGAGCCTCCAGCGCAGTCCCACTCCTCCGGCCGCTTGGAATGCACTTGAGGTAAACAAATGGCCGCTCATGCTATCGAAACCGAGGAGTCCAGACAGGGAAATCTTCGGGTAGTAATCAGAGATCGCGACACCGATTCGTTCGTTGGATGCGGCGAGTCGCCGTTCCGCCGCGATGATGTCAGGCCGTCGCCGTAACAGCTCGACAGGCTCGCTGTCGGCCGGAATCGCGGGAATGCTCGGTATCGCCTTTGCTTGACTTAGATCTTTGGCGTAGGTTCCGGGCTGCACGCCCATAAGAACATCCAGGCGATTCAACTGTTGCTCCAACGCGATTCGTAGTGGAGGCACAGTCGCGCGGGCCGATTTCAACAAGGCCTCAGCCTGCGCCACTTCCAGACCCTGCGCCGCACCCGCGGCGTAGCGGCGCTGAACGAGCTGCAGGAGCTGTTCATCCACTTTTATCTGCTCTTGAGCGATGGCCAGGCGGGCTTGATAACCCCGGACCTGGAGGTATGAGTCGGCGGCATCGGCTGCGACCATCACTCGCGTTCCCGCCTGGTCGGCCTCTGCGGCTGTCGCCTCGGCCTCCGCTGCGGCCGCGCCACGCCGTACACCTCCAAAGAGATCCAGCTCCCAGCTCGCCGCCGGACCTATGGAGACGTCATGCACGTCTCGTTTGAATCCGGGGCTACCGCTCGCGATCGTACCGATGGGCCCACGTAAGCTCTGATGGGTGGCACTAGCTGAGCCGCCGAGATCGACAGTGGGTAGCAGCTGCGCACCAGCGCCAGATGCGACGGCGCGAGCTTGACTCACACGTGCTATCGAAGCGGCCAGATCGAGGTTCTGTGCCAGTGCTCGCTGGATAATCGTCACCAACATCGGGTCATCGAATCCAGTCCACCAACGATCCAGCGCGGGAGCAGAGGATGAGCCCGCTGCGGAGACAAGCGAAGCATTGTGAAACGGCATCAGCTTGGTATCTGGAGCTTTATAGTCCGGACCGACAGCACATCCGGCAAGGATCAAACTAAGCAACAGGCTGCTCAGCGCCATTTTGGGAGCGATTTGAATTGAGCGTTTCATGCTTCTCTCCAGGAATCGGATGCTTTCTTGGTACGGTTGCCGAGCTTGCGAACGATCGTGTAAAGGGCTGGAGTGAATAACAGGCCAAATGCCGTCACGCCTATCATCCCAAAGAACACAGTGGTTCCTAGCGATTGACGCATTTCCGCTCCCGCACCGTGAGCTATTACAAGCGGCGCCACACCCGCGATAAAGGCAAAGGAGGTCATCAAGATCGGGCGCAGCCGCACTTGCGCAGCATGCACTGCCGCATCTTCGGCTTTGACGCCATCCTCTTCTTGCCGCTGTTTGGCGAACTCGACGATCAAGATAGCGTTCTTGGCTGCCAATCCCACCAGCACTACAAAGCCGATTTGAGCGAGGATGTCGATTGGCATGCCGCGGATATTCAGTCCAGCGGCGGCGGCCAACAAACACATCGGCACGATCAACACAATGGCGAGCGGCGTCGTCCAGCTCTCATATTGGGCGGCCAGCACAAGAAACACGAACAAGGCTGAGGCTGCGAAGATCACCAGTGTCGGCGTTCCATGTTGCTTCTGCTGATAAGCCAGGTCGGTCCATTCATATGTGACGCCAGCCGGGAGAACTTCCTTCGCGATCTGTTCCATGCGATCCATCGCGGTGCCCGAGGAGACACCGGGAGCAGCTGCGCCTAGGACCTCAGATGCCGGATGCAGGTTGTAGCGCGGCACCCGATAAGGCGTAGTCTCATCTCTGAACGTCGCAACCGTACCGATAGGCACCATGTCACCGTTAGCATTACGCGCTTTCAGCCGTGCGATGTCTTCTTTGGTCCTACGGAACTCCTCATCGCCCTGAACGAAGACCTGATAGGTGCGCCCTAGATAGTTGAAGTCATTGACATATTGCGAGCCGAGATAAAGCTGCATTGTTGAAAAGACGTCCGTGGTCGTCAAACCAACTTTCTCAGCTTTCAAGCGATCGACATCCGCGAAAACCGATGGCGAGCCCGCGTTGAACAGCGTGAAAACGCCGCCGAATGTCTTGTCTTTGTTTGCCGCGGCAACCAAGGCATTAGTGGCTTGTGCCAAGGCATGAGGTCCCAGGCCAGCACGGTCTTCCAGCATCAGCTTGAATCCGCCGGCGGCACCCAGTCCCTGCACCGCTGGAGGCTGTATGACCGCAACATAAGCGTCTTTGATGACCGACAGTCGCTGGCGCAACGTCTGAACCATTGAGGCAGCCGTCACACCCGGCATATGCTCACCGTAGAGAGAAGGAAGAGAGGTAAATACCGTTCCTACGTTAGGTGCCACGGTGGACGTAGCCACATCGAACCCAGCCGTCGGGGACGTGTGTTTTACGCCTGGGGTATTCAGTGCGATGTCGTTCACTTCGCGCACTACCTTGTCCGTCCGCGCCAAGCTAGAGCCCGGTGGCAGTTGGACAATCACAGCGAGATAACCGATGTCCTGATCCGGGATGAAGCCGGTGGTCATCTGGGACATTTGAAACCCTGTCGCACCGATCAAGCCGACGTAGACCACACCTACCAGCGCTGTCGCCCGTACGAGACGCGCAGTGAGCCGGCCGAACTTTGTGGATAGCCATTCAAAGCCCGAGTTGAAGCGATCGAATGCTGGCTGCACGAAACGCGCGACTCGTCCGCTCGAATGGTGAGCATCCGATTTATGGGCTTTCAACAGGACTGCCGCTAGCGCCGGGCTAAGGGTGAGAGAAACGAAGCAAGATATCAGGGTTGATGCCGCGATAGTGATCGCGAATTGCTTGAAGAACAGCCCCGAGATGCCCGAGATGAACGCGGCCGGTACGAATACGGCACACAGCGTGAGCGCGATAGCGATCAGTGCACCCGATACTTCGTCCATCGTACGATGAGCCGCTTCGCGCGGAGACATACCCAACGCCATATTGCGTTCGATGTTTTCCACCACCACAATCGCGTCGTCTACGACGATCCCCACGGCAAGCACTAGGCCGAAAAGCGAGAGGTTGTTGATCGATGCGTCAAACAAGGCGAGGAAAGTGAATGTGCCGATCAGCGAGATTGGGATGGCTACAACCGGAATGATCGTCGCACGCCAATTCTGCAAGAACACGAACACCACCACTACAACCAGCAGGATCGCCTCCAGGATGGTCTGGATGACTTCCTCGATCGAGTACGTCACAAAATTGGTCGGATCGTAGATTTTGATGTAATCGATGCCCGGCGGGAAACTCTTCTTGAGCTCGGCCATCTTGTCCCACACTGCATGCTGCACCTCAACGACGTTCGCACCCGGCGTGGCGATGACCCACCACGGAGCGGAAACGTTGCGGTCTGCGTAAGCAATGGAGCCATAGTCGGTCGAGCCCAACTCGACGCGCCCAATGTCACTGATCCGAGTGACCCGGCCCTGCTTGTCCGACTTGACGATGACGTTGCCGAATTCTTCAGGCGTTGAGAGGCGACCAAGGGCCTCCACGTTTATCTGATAGGCTGCATCGTTCGCCACAGGAGGCTGGTTGAGGCTACCTGCCGAAACTTGCGCATTTTGGGCGCGAAGGGCCGCCAGAATCTCGTTCGCATTGATGTTGTACGACGCTGCTTTATCCGGATCGACCCAGATTCGCATCGCATACCGCCGCTCACCCAAGGTCCAGAAATCCGCAACCCCAGGTAAGCGAGCAATTTCGTCTCGAACCCCGAGCATGTAGTTGGACATGTATTCGGCGCTACGCGAGCCATCAGGCGAATATATGTGCACACCCAAGAGCAACGCTTGAATCGTCTTCTTGACCTGAACGCCCTGTAATTGCACTTCTTGGGGCAGGCGCGACAGCGTGTCGTCCACTCGACTCCGTGTATGCAGCAGCGCTTTGTCGGGATCTGTGCCGATCTTAAAGATCACTGTGATGGTGAGTTGACCATTGCCGGTCGATTGACTACTGATGTAGTCCATGCTTTCCACGCCGTTGATGGCTTGTTCGAGCGGCGTTGCGACGCTTTTCGCGATCGTCTGCGCAGATGCGCCCGGATAAGACGCCGTGATCTGTATCGTCGGTGGAACTATGTCCGGATATTGAGCGACGGGCAAAAAAAACATCGTCGCCAGGCCGCACAAAGCCACGAAGATGTTGATCACCGTCGCGAACCGAGGACGATCAATGAAGAAATGAGTGAGTTTCATGGTCGAGCTCCGCTTCAGCCTTGGCTCGATGCCAGTTTGATGGCGCCGTCCCGAGGCGCCACTTTTGCGCCAGGAGCTGCCATGGGAATCCCTTCGATGATCACCTTGTCGGTGGGTGAGAGACCGGCCTGGATAACTCGCAATCCGTCACGCAGGTCACCGAGCTGGACATGCTTGGGGACCACCGTGTTATCCGGCCCGAGCGTCAGGACCATTCGCTCGGATTGGTCGGCCAGAACAGCTGAGTCCGGCACCAACAAAGCGGGGACTGCAGCAGAGTAAGGCAGGCGAACACGAGCAAAGGCACCTGGCGTCATGAGTAGATCAGGATTCGAAACCACGGCTCGCGCGTGGATGGTGCCGCTGCTACGATCCAAAGTGTTGTCGAGAAAATTCAGCCTGCCCTCGCGCTCATAGCGCTTCTCATCGCTCAACGAAATCTCGACCTTGTTCTCCAGCTGTGCCTGCCCCTTAGGCTGCGACCGCATAAACCTCATGTAGTCGGCCTCGCTCATGTCGAAATTCAGATAAACGGGGTCTAACGACACCAGCGTGGCCAACAGCGTTGTCGGGCTACTCGCTCCTCGGCTACCAGCCACCAAATTCCCCACGGATACTTGGTGCGTCCCGATCCGACCGGTGAAGGGCGCGGCGATCTTCGTGTGGTCCAGATCAAATTGAGCATCGCGGATGGACGCTTTGGCGGCGTCCACCGAGGCTTGGGCCTCACGCTTTTCAGCAGCTCGCTGATCGACGTTCTGCGCACTGCCCGCATCACCGCGCTGAAGTGTCTGAGCGCGAACCAGTTCTCGTGTGGCGAGCTCTAGACGTGCATTGGCAGTCGCGAGTTGTGCCGTAGCCTGGCTGAGCTTGATCTCGTAGGGAACTGGGTCAATAACAAACAGCACGTCCCCTTTTTTAACGACGTCACCATCCTTGAAACGAATGTCGGTGAGCGTTCCACCGACTTGGGCACGGAGTTCGACCCGGTTTACCGCTGCAAACTGACCGAGGAATCCAAGCCGCGGCTCGATGTTGCGTTGTAACGGCAGCGCAACCGAGACGGTCGGCAGTGCTACAGCGACAGGTGCATTTGCCGCTGATGACTCGGAAAGATGCCAGGCGACGCCAGCCGCCACCAGCGCCGTGAGCGCAACGATCGACGTCGCGCGAAGTCTCTTGCTCTGCTTGGCGGGCCGCACTCGGATGCTGGATGGGAGTTCTACGACCCGCTCGATGCTGTCTTTCATGGTGATCCTCTTTCAATTTGGTGATGTCGACATTGCGTGTTCAAGGAAGACGGTGCTGGCGATACGTCTCTGGATCCTTCGTGCGCTCACGTGCTGTTCAGCCGCAGCCCAACGGTTAGAGTATCGGTTGACGCTATCTGGACGTAATGATGCTTGTCGTACTCTAAAAATGCAATGGTTAGAGTATGGTTTATTACTATCAATGCTGTGTTCCGGTAGAGCCTTCCTATTTCGCGCTGGTTTCTGCCTACAGGACACCGGCTTAGATATCGGCTTGACACTAAACAGCATTTTTTAGATAATTGTGACCATCTAACTGCCAGCGTCATCGTGCAGGGTCGGCCATCGCTGCGCTAAGCAGCCATGGTTACTGGAGCGAGATATGAAGAAGTCGAGAGCTGAAGTAGCTGAAACCCGGAACCGGATCGTCGATTCGGCTTCGCGGTTGTTCAAAAGCCAAGGGATCGAAAGCACCGGGATATCGGAGATCATGGCGGCGGCCGGACTGACTCCCGGTGGGTTTTATCGTCATTTCCCCTCTAAGGAGGCACTGGTCGCGGTGGCCTGTGCTTCCAGCATGGAAGTCTTGGTGGAGTCTGCCGAGACCGCGTCCGAAGGTGGAGCTGAGTCCTTTCTAAGGCACCTGGAAGATTTCCTCTCAGCTGAATACCGAGACGACACGCTGGGAGGCTGCCCATTGGTGGCTATGGGCAGTGAACTGGTGCGTTCCAATCCTGATACGCGCAAGGCGGCATCCGATGGCTTCCAAAAGCTCACGGACATCATCGCCAAGTGGATGCCAGTGGGCGACGCTTCCAAGGCAAAGGACGCCGCGATCTTCACGCTAATTTCGATGATCGGCGCGGTCACGATGTCGCGAGTCGTGGACGATCCCGAACTCTCGAATCGGATCCTGCTCGTGACCAAGGAACGACTTGGTAGCGGTGCGACACCGATCGAGAAGGTGGAACGGCGAAGCGACGAGGGGCCTGCTATCGAGTCAAATCCTTGGATATCCTTAGTGATGGAGGGCTCATGAACACCGTGCGCAAAACAATGCCATCACCCGTGGGGGCGCTCACACTGGTGGCGAGGGCATCCAAACTCGTAGCCATCCTTTGGGAGAACGAACGCCCGGGTCGTGTGCTGCTTGGACCGACGCATGAGGCGAGCGATGATCCAACTCTGCTGGAAGTAGAGAGACAGTTGGAAGAATATTTCTCTGGTCAGCGCTATCGTTTTGACCTCCAGCTGGATTTCGACGGGACCGAGTTTCAGAAGAAGGTCTGGACGGCGTTGCTCGACATTCCTTACGGAGAAACTTGCTCCTATGCAGACATCGCGATGAGAATTGGCAATGCGACTGCCGTTCGGGCTGTCGGCGCAGCCAATGGCCGCAATCCGATCTCGATCATCGCGCCGTGTCACCGCGTAATCGGGTCATCGGGTGCTTTGACGGGCTATGCCGGTGGGCTGGAGGCGAAACAAACTCTGCTCACATTGGAGCGCGCCCGGATAGTCACACAAGCACAGACGAAGCTTGCCTTAGTGGCGTAGCCGCTCTAGGTACGAGGTATCGCCAAGGCGCATTGGTATGCAGCGGTTAGCGGCCGGCTTATGGTTCAGCAGTGGGCAAGTCCAAGTGTCTCCTCGTAGCCGAGAGCCTGTATTTAGCCCATAAATTTCTGCCGGCCGCGCAACTAGTCATCGACAAGGTTAGGCCGCCTGTTAATCACGAGCGACTTGAATGCCGCATGGAGCGTGGGGGATAGCGTGTCTGGATACGCTCTCGTCTGACGGATGAGAGACAGCACGCGCATCATGTCGTCCGCGATCTCGTGGTCCACGCTCCAAAGGTCCGTGAGATCAAAGCCACCGCAACTGGTCGCGTTCCACCACGCGAGAAGAAAATCCGCGACGCGCTTACTTTGCCCCGTGTACTGCTCCGCAATTTTGATTAGCCGCCAGAGTGCGTCGATGCCCTCCTGGCGCATCGCGGGGTCCGCCTGCTCACGACGCACCTGTGCCTCCCTGTCGCGCCTGCGTTGTAGCTCCGCTTGCGCGGAAGCCATCACCTGCGGATCCGATTTGCGCAAAGGCACTGGTTTCGCCTCTTTCGCCCCTCTACGGATATTCTTAACCGCAGTGCGCGTGGGCTTCGCATCAGTCTTGGTCAACAATGCTTCCACCGCTGCAGGTGCGTCGCGGTGGGCGCTGGCGAGCTCGTTGGCCAATGTGACATCCTGGACCTTACCAGTCACCACGGCTTGAGCGACAGGGTCAGGCAGTGAGAGCATGCGAACATGTTGACTCACCCAGGCCTTGGATTTGCCGAGCATTCCGGCGACATCCGTCTGCGTCATGCCTTCGGAGAGCTTGCGCCCGATGAAGTCTGCGATCTCGCGCGCAGTTAAATTCTCGCGCTGAACGTTTTCGATGACTTGGTCGATGTCGTCAAAGTCCGGGTCTACGAATGCCGGAACCTGCGTCAGTCCTGCGACCCCAGCGGCGCGGAAACGGCGGTGCCCATGGTTAATAACAAAATGACCTGGCATGGTGGGATGAGGACGCAGCGAAATCGGCGACTTAATGCCCTTCTTCTTGATCGACGCGGCCAGCTCCTCGATGCTCTCGGCGCTGAATCCGGGGTTCTCATCCGTCCGAGAGTTCCCTTCGTCTTCGTGAATCACGGCCGGATCGATGTAGGCCGGTTCGCCGGCGGTACGTATCGGTGCATCCAGCATGGACGCCAGATCGCCGAGTCCTGCCAGGTCAATGCCAGCGTCACCTTCGGGTTTAGCGGCTAAACTCATTTCGCCACCCCCATCTTGTCGAGGACATGCACGCCGAGCGCGCGCATTTCGGCACCGGCCGCGCGAGCTGAGGTTTTTCGGCTCTTCCAGACTGCCTCCCCCTTTGCCAACGCCTCTGCGACGCTCGTGCGCAGGCCGATGACTACCGGGGCGAGCAGCTTTTCGTTAGTATTTCGAACCGCAGCAAGGTGGCGCACCTGCCTCGGATTGCGGCTATCTACCCGGCTCGGCACGATCCCAAGGAAAGAAAGGCTCGGGTTGTGCTGCCGCGCATTGAGGATGACGCGCATCATCCCCTTGATGCCTTCGATGCTGTAGTCCTCCATCTCCACCGGGCTGATGACCGCATCGGCATTGCGGAGAGCCGTGACCGTCGCGATCCCGATGCTCGCGGGGGTGTCGATCACGCAGAGGTCATAGCCCTGCGCTTCGAAGACCCGCAGATTTACCGGGTAATTCATGAGCGCCTGATCCAGCGGCAGATAGATGACGTTGGCAAGCAAATGGTCGGCCGCGATCAATCCGATCGGATCATCAGACGCTGCTGCCGGCGGCGGCGTGTCGAGGAACAGGGAACTGGCAGGAATGGTCAGCCGGTACCTATCGAGCGTCTTCGACAAGTTGCCGGTATCGAGATCGACGGCCAGGACACGCAGGCCTGCCTCCGCGGCGTGAAATGCGATATGAGCAGCGGTAGCGGTCTTGCCCACTCCGCCTTTGTTCTGTGCAACGACAACGGTTTTCATTGGATGATCCTCTGGAGATCGGAACTTCCTCACCGCCTGGCTCCGGCTATGCCGGTTTAGCGGCTAAACACATGCCGAGCTTCCTAGAAGGCATCGCAGCTGCGGCATGCGAAATGGACGCGCCATTGAGTCAGCGGATAGACTTTTTTCCGCCCGTCTCATTTGCACGCGGTGCGTCTACTGATTCGAAATACTCGTGGAGCGCCTGGACCGTCTGTACACCGGGGTTCCGTACCTCTCCATACCTGATTTTGCGCAGGTGACTAATAGATACCCGGGCCGCGTCCGCGACCGATTGGAGCTCTGCATAGGGCACCGCACGAAGCCGTGCGAGCACACAGGCAAAGAATGAAAGTTCGCTCATGCGAATATTCTAACCCATATATGGGTTGTTGCAACCCACATTTATCCATCAGCGCGCGGCATAGTGCGGTATGGCAAAAAAGGCTAGTGAACTTGTCGCGGCTAACGTGGACCGGCTTATGCGGAAAGCCGGGCTCTCGAATGCCGCCCTGGAAAAGAAAAGTGGTGGCCGGCTGAAGAGGTCCACTGTGGACCGCGTGCGCCGCGCACAGGGAAGCGCCGGTGTCGACAGCATCGCCGAAATTGCGCGCGCCCTAGGTTTTGATCTGTGGCAGGTCTGCGTGCGCGACCTGGTCCCCGAACGCCCACCGGCGCTGGTAGATCCGGCTATCGGCGATGCGGCGGGGCTCTCCGCAGGAGAGCGTGAACTCCTGGCTAAATTTCGATCATTGAGCCCTGCATTCCAACGACTTGTGCTCAACGACCTCGAGCGATACCTTCAAGCGGAATCGCAGAGCGAAGAGAAAAAGGGGGAGCACACCAAGCGCCACGCATAGGAGCGCGCCACAGGTGTGTAAAGCTGCGGGTAAAGCGAAGGTCTACTGCCTTGACATAAATAAGAACGGCACGCGCGGCCCAATATTAAGACCAAATATTTCGAATAAATCAAATAATGTCATTCAGTTCCCTATGCGATCTGGGGCTAAGTCACGCCCTTAACAACCTATATTTGGGTTGACAATGTTTATTTACGGGTTATCATCCTTTCTAACACCCAAATTTGGGTTGGCTCTTTAACACGACGAAACACAACACGTCCCGCGTTCGCTGAGAAGCGCCGCGATCGGGAGATAGCCGCATGCCCTGGACGAAAAAGAAGCGGCAAGAATCAGTGTGCCAAGTGGTGGCCCGTGAAGCCCGTCGATCGAAATAGGTCGGCGTAGTAAATCCGGACAGGTGCAGAGCCTGACAGGCACATTGATCTCGCGAGAGCGACGACTCACCGTGGCAACGCCGTTAAGACGGCCAGCAATCAGGTCGCTCGAATGAAAGCCGAGCAGATACATGCGGGAATCCGACTGCAACGCCTTCACGCGAGCGCCCCAGCAACAGCTTCATGCCTCACGTGGCGAGTAACGTGTCTGGCGAATACCAGGTTCGGAGAACAACGCACCTGTGCCGTGCAAGTCGGCAAGACGCCGCCTGCGTCGCGGTATCTCGCAGGCGGCATCCGAATCGGCGTTCACATCAAAGGCCCGTGTTTAACTGCTAAACACGCCCCGCGGAGCGCACCGATTCGGATGGGCTGTTTAGCAGCTAAACACATGCTTTGCCATTGGGACCTTTCCATGGATCGCAAACTTTACCCAGCGGAGATCTCCGTGGGTGGCGCGAGCCGCGCCTACTCCCCCGAATTCCAGACCGAAGAACAATATGCCGCTTCGTGGAAGCGCGTGCTTGTGCTTTCCCACGGGAAGGCCGAGGTGCGTTGCCTGTGTCCTGGCCTCGGTGAGAAACGCCTCTCGATTCACAGCCGTTCCAATTCGGATCGCTTTCACCTAGCGCGATTCCCCGATACCGGCCCGGAACATAGCGAAGACTGCGTCTATTACGGCGTGGATCCCGGAATGTCAGGGCTCGGCGCCTATCGTCGCGGCGTTGTCCAGGAACTGGATGACGGCAACACGAAAATCAAACTCAAGGTCGGCCTGCAGCAAAGACCGACATCAGCTCCGGAAGACGGCCCGCCGGAGCTGCCAAAAGAACAGAAAGCGTCATCCGTGCGCCGAGGTTCTAGCCAGGCGAGCATGTCGTTGCTTGGCCTGTTGCACTATCTATGGACCCAGGCCGGTTTTAACGTGTGGGCGCCTGCGATGCAGGGCAAGCGGACGCTCGGCGTGCTGCATCACCACCTGCTTCGAGTAGCCACCGCAACGTATGCTGGCCGCGTACGCCTATCCGGCAACCTGCTGATCTCCACGCCGACGGCAACAGGGCGGCAAGCCGACCTGAACAAAGCCAAGGCAATGGAGGCCATGAATCGGCGTCAACGCCTCATTGTGGTCGCGCCCCTGGCCCAGTATCAAGCCGGCATGGAGGAGGCGCAGCGCTTGCCGATTTCGGGCTTTCATGGCATCCCCCATCTCGCGCTTACGCCCGAGGCCTGGGATGTCCTGCAGCGCAAGTTCCGTATCGAGGTCAACGGCTGGATGTCCGGCGAACAGGTCGTGGCGATGGTCCAGACCGATGTACCGACTCCCATGGGCGGCTCGTTGCGCGCACAAGTCAACGACATCGCCCTGATGCTGACGACGCCGCAATGGATCCCAGTCGACTCTGGTTACGAGGCTGCCGCCGCGGCCAGCCTTGTCGCCGAAGGGCGCCGCTTCGACAAACCACTGCGCTTCGATTCAGGGCAAGACCAGGTCTTTCCGGACTTCTGGCTACTGGACGCCGGCGATCCCCTGCCGATGGAGGTGTGGGGCATGTCCGACACCGACTATATCGAGCGCAAGAACGAGAAAACCGCGCACTACGACGAAAAGTACGGCGCGGGTAATTGGTGGCAATGGGATGCAGCCTCCGGCGTCCCACTGCCATCTTTCCCGAGCGCGAGATTGCGGACTGTGTAATGCGCCTCCCGCAGCGCGGCCAATACTGCCGCGCGGTATTCTAGGATTTGCAATGACACTTGATCACAGCGACTCCCTGGCGAATCTTGACGTTGCTTTGCGTGCCGTCGAAATCTACGCGCAACGTCATCCCCGACCGAGCCAAGTGACTATCACCCAGGCGGCTGAAATGCTGGGCCTGAGCCGTCCGACAGTTCGAGCTCTGATGAAAGGCGGTAAGCTTGCCCTGAATGGGTGTGGCCGCATTCCTATCGAGCAAGTTGACCGGCTCTTGGCGCCTAATGGCTCCCCAAAAAATACCCACACCGCGCTGAAAGCCGCATAAACGCTGGACCTACGATTCCGGTCTCGGGCACCACCGACGACTTCCGATCGGAAGCAGCCGGGCCGGCCGACGGTCGGCACCGCGGGATGCGGACGGCCCGCGCCGCCCCTTCTATGTCCCGACGCGCAACGGGCCGTTCAGCTTGCGCAACACCGCCAGCACGCTCTGCGCGGTGATCCGCCCGGTCTTGGGATTTTCCGACGGGATGTTCTGGATCTCCATCGAGAAAGATGCGGAGTCCGAATCAACTTCGACGCGATGGATATTGCGTTCCAGCTTGGGATCGGCCCAGATTTCCAGGGTCGTGCGCTCCGGCCCGATACCGGCCAGCGAGACGCTGACGGCGACGTTCAGGTTGGCGGGAAAGCCAACCGCCGCCTCGCGCGGGGATCCGCGGAATACCAGTGTCGGCTCGGTGATGCCGGAAATGTCGATGCCGTGCGTTTCCAGGTAAGGCGCCCCCAGCAGACCACGCACGGGCTTGCGGGTGATCATGGTGACGGCATGGATCTGGCCTTCCGCCGCGGCCGTCAGGGCGTCCAGCCCCAGGATGGCGCCGGATGGAACAAGTATCTGGCCGTGCTTGGCGCGCGCCAGCTCGATCAGGTCCGGGTGCGACAGCAGCGCGCCCGAACTGAGGACGACGACCTTCTTGCCCGCCTGCAGCATGGGGCGCACCGCTTGCTCGAACACGGCTGCCGGGGCGCATTCCACCACCACGTCGCACAGGGGCTCCAGGCCATCCAGCGTGGTGAACAACGGCGCTTGGCCCTTCCATTCGAAGGCGGCGTGGCGGCGCGGATCGCGCACCGCGACCGCGGCCAGCGAAAGTCCGGGCACCGCACCGGCGTCCAGCGACCTGGCCACCGATTGGCCGATGGCGCCGAAACCGGCGATGCCGACACGAATTCCGTTCATATGCATTCCTGAGTCAAAGTTGGAAAACGACGCGCGCGGAACCAGACCGGCCGATTCGATCCCGCGCAACGATAGGGGAAGAGGGGCGCATCATGAGCCGCGCTCCGGCGCATCGGCGAGGGCGCGTTCGCCGGCCTCTTGCATGGACGCGCGCGCTTCGGCCAGCACCCAGGCGCGAAAAGTCTGGATGGCGGGCCGCTCCAGCGACACGTCCTGCGTCAGCAGGTAGTATTCGCCGGCGCTCTTGACGGGCCACTCGGGCCGGTAGGGCACGACGAGGTCGCCGCGCCCAGGGTAGCCATCGATCAGCACGTCGGGGACCAGCGCGACACCCTTGTGCTCCTGCGCGGCGCGCAATGCAATATAGAAGTGGCCGACGTCCAGGCCCGGCCGGCGCGCCGGCAGCGACGCGCCCTGCGCGCGCAACCAGTCGCGCCAGGCGTTCGGCCGGCTGGCGGTATGGATAAGCTGGAAGGTGGTCAGGTCGGCGAGCGACTCGACGGGACCTCCCTGTTCGTACAGCCGCCGCGACATCACGGGCACCAGCACGTCGTCGAACAGGTAGTCGGCGCAGATGCCATCCCAGCGCTGAACCAGGGTCAGGTCGATTCCGGGCAGCCCGCGCGGATAATGGCGGCCCGCCAGGGGCCCGACGCGGATGGCGATATCGACGCCGTCGGCCTGCATATCCAGCGGACGGATATCGGAAACCACGCGGACTTCGATATGGCGATGCGTGGAGGTGAAAGACGCCAGCCGCGGCATGAGCCAGAGCTGTCCAATGGTCGGGATGGTGCTCACGATCAGCACCTCGTTGCGATCGCGATCCAGCATTTGCCGGGTGGCGTTCTCCAGGTCGGACAGCACGCGGCGGCACGCCTCGAAGTACTGGATGCCGTCGGCCGTGAGCTCCACCTTGCGCGACTGGCGCACGAACAGCTTCTTGCCCAGGTAGGCTTCCAGCTTGCGCACCTGCAGGCTGACCGCGCTTTGCGTCACCGCCAGCTCATCGGCCGCGAGCGTGAAGGAACCATGACGGGCCGCGGCCTCGAACGACCGGACGGACGACAGGGAAGGCAGATTGCGCGTAAAGGCCATCGACAACCTGCTCCACGTCGTTATGGTGTCCGGCGTTATTGCATTTCAATATGGGCGTCCTTGATGACACCCGCCCAGGTCACGTTCTCTTCCTGCACGTAGCGGGTGAACGCCTGCCGGTCCATCGGCAGCGGATCGATGCCCCCCGCGCGGAACTTGGCCTGCAGCTCGGGGGATTTCATCGCGGCGGTCAGCGCGGCACTCAATTTGGCGACGATGGGTTCCGGCGTACCGGCGGCCACGAACAGGCCGAACCAGGTGCTGGCATTGTAGTCGACCCCCAGTTCCTTCAAGGTCGGCACATCGGGCAAGGCGGCCGAGCGCACGTCCGTCGTGATCGCCAAAGGCCGCACGCGACCGGCCTTGACGTTGCCCAGCGTGGTGGGCAGCGGATCCACGAGCAGGGCGATCTGGCCGCCGATCAGGTCGACCGTGGCCGGGGCGCCGCCCTTGTACGGGATATGGCGGAAATGCGTGCCCGCGCGGATGTTCAGCAACTCGGCCTGCATGTGGTGGCTGGTGCCGAAGCCGGCCGAGCCATAGTCCAGCGATCCCGGCTTGGCCTTGTCCGCCGCGACCAGGTCGGCGAACTTCTTGTAGGGCGAATTGGCCGACACGATGATGACGCTGGGCACGGAAGCAATGCCGCCGACCGGGATCAGGTCCTTGGCCGTGTAACCCGCGCTCTTGTACAGGTGCGGCGCCACCGCCATCGTGCTGGCCGCGCCCAGCAACAGGGTATAGCCGTCGGCCGGGCTGTTGAGCGCCGAAACGGTGCCTATCGTTCCGCCGGCGCCCGGCTTGTTCTCGATGACGATGTTGCCTTTCAGCGTCACCGACAGCGCGTTGAACAACTCACGGCCGATGATGTCGTTGATGCCGCCCGCCGGAAAAGGCACGACGGCGCGAACGGGTCGGGACGGATAGTCGTCCTGCGCCCTGGCCGCGCCGGGCAGGACCAGGGCGGAAAGCGCGGCGCACAATCCGATGCCAAGGCCGAGCAATCGCTGGGTGATACGCATATTCTGACTCCGCGGTTGGGCTGGCGCCGGACGGCGGCCAGTAAGCAACGGCGAGTCTAGAAGCCACGACGGCCAGTGACAAACGACTAAAAGACGGCCCAGCGCGAGAAAATCTTATGCACCAGGCTGGACGTGCGCACCATATGGGGGACTGGATTGCCGTCGCGCCCAGCTGCACGGACCGCTTCGTCCAGGCATAACTTCCCCAGGTCTGATGCTTCTACGGGGTTCATAACCTCGGTGCGGAACTGGAATCCCACGGTGGCTACGAATGCGCTCAACCAGCTGATGTCATGGCACATTAGTGCTATTTGGGAGGGGCGAGGATCATGGGGAAAATCGACCTGAGAATATCGCGGAATGAGTTCTTCCGCGATTATTTTGAGCGCAATTTCTATATTCAAGAGATGGCGCTTGCCGCAGACCTGCTGACCCGAACCGACATTGAAAGCCTACTGTACGGGGCCGACCCCTGCGATGGGACGGTACGAATTTTCTTGAACGGTGTAATACCTATAACTGAGTATGCGCGCCCCTACAACGATATAGACGGGCCAAAATACCGGTTCATGGCTGAACGTATCCAGCGCTTGTTCGCGGAGGGCGCAACAATAGTAATGAATCGCGTGGATAACAAGATTTCCTCCGTTGGCACCATATGCGACGAAATAGCAGAGTTCGTTGGCGAACGCGCAGTGGCAAATGCATATATATGTTCCGGCGGTGTTGGTACCTTTGGAAAACACTGGGATACCCATGACGTCTTTGCGATCCAGTTGCACGGGCGAAAACGATGGAGGATATACGGCTCCACACACATACTTCCACTCGCTCACCAGACCAGCAGAGACCACAAGGCGCAATGTCCAATCGTCCCGCTGTTTGATGCGGACATACGCGCAGGAGATCTTATTTATATTCCTCGAGGCTGGTGGCATGAAGCAACTCCCCTGGAGAACCAGATTTCCACTCATATCGCCATCGGAGTTCATACGACCAAATACATCGATTATTTGATCTGGTTCTGTGAAACCGTAGGACCTACGTTAGTGGAATCAAGAGCGAGCATGCAAGACGAAGAAAATTCTGCGCTCCTCACAGCCGCCCTTCTACCCAAAATCACCACGCTCTTACAAAAGAAAGAATACGTGAGAGAGTTCCTCGAACAGCGATTTGTGCAGCCCATGCCGCGAAATTTTCTCGTAGGTAGTGAATAAAGCGGCACCTCTACTAATCGACAGAAGGAGACAAAGCCTTGGCCATCAATAGCATTAATTCGTCCGCAACGTATTTCACGCTCGCGAACGATGCAATCAGCCTCCAACGAGACCGCCGTGACTCCGCCGGCGATCAGGAACTGGTCGTCACATTACCCCCCAACTCCAGCGTTATATCCCGACGGGAAATCAATAACTCAACTACGATCGAGATTACGTGGCCGACGGGTGAGCGCTCGTCATGGAACAGCGGGGAAGCAGTCACCTGCTATATTCTTTCCACAGGCTTTTCCTTGCTAGGAGCGCGGGGCGGTCCCAAACTTTCTGCATTTCTGGGCGTGCTCGCGAGCAAGGGCTGCAGTTACGCATTCCAAGCCGCGAGCCAGGACGGCGACAGCTGATATTGGGCGAACGCCAAATTGAACTGCAAAGCATGTACATGAAGATCTACCGGGAACGCGCTTATGTCTACCTCGGTTTGGTAGGGATCCTTCTGGCCTCCACCGTTCTACCAATCAGGTTTTTGTTCACTGTCGTAGCTGATTCGATCGCTTCTTTCTTTCCAATTGCACTCACGGTTCTGGCGCTATCCCGTGTCCTTCGTCGCGCTCTGGCATCCGAGAACGACGAAAAGCTCCTGGGGATAAGCACCATTAGGTTCTGTGTTGGATTGGGTGTACTCGGGGCAGCGCTCATGGCAACCTACCCTTTTATCGAAAGTGCCTGGCCGCCCCGATTTGGAATGACCATCTGGCTCGCGGATATCGAGATTTATTTATATCATCGCGAGTCGATCAACCGCAGGGCATCTGCAAAGCCTGAAGCGGCTGCTGGATCAAAGCTACTGCAGACTCGTCGCTTTCCACCAAGCGAATAGAACAAGACCACTAACGGCCCGGCTTCGCTTATCCGACCGATAAGCTCGTGGCTGAGCAGGCCGCGCCTGCGCCGATATTGTGGCTAAGCCGCTTCCAATCCGCCACGCCGGCCAGCCGCTACCTTTCTCGCTATTTGTAACGTTCCCTACTGTTGCAAGAAGACAGCCAGAGTCGCCCATTTGTCTCTACAAAGCGACAATAAAGTAAGTCTTTCCTTTCTCTATCAGATAGTTAACGTAGAATCAAAACTACGATGTCGCATCATTATTTGTAATATTTCCACGCTGGAAGCGACATATTTGTATTTATTTGAAATATTTCTATCTGGGCTTGGAGAGGCCGACCATGGACTTCCTATCGAACATCAGAATCGGCACCCGCCTGGCGATCGGCTTCATGCTGGTCCTCGCGCTTTCCATCGGCTCCACCGCATTCGCCCTGATCGAGGCCCGCCATAACGCGGCGGAGACGCGGCTGATGATGGAAAAGCCGTTGACGAAGGAGCGCATCACGGCCGACTGGTACGTCTTCATCTACTCCGCGATCGCGCGCACGGCGATGATCGCGAAAAGTACCGACGGCACCCTGTCCGACGTCTTCGCGGACGTCATCGCGGACAGCGTCAAGCAGGGCGGCGCCTTGCTGAAGAGCCTGGAGGAACTGATCTCCAACGACGAGGAGCGCAAGCTCTACCAGGCGTCGGTGGATGGCCGCAACGCCTACCAGAAAGCGAAGAACGATGTCATGGCCGCGAAGATGGCCGGCGACGCCGCGAAAGCGGACCGCGCGTACACGCAGTCCTTCCTGCCCACGGCCAAGGCCTATCAGGAAAGCGTGCAAGCCTTCCTTGCCTATCAGCGCAAGCAGATCAATGCGATCTCGGCCGACATTGCCGCCGCCAACGAACGCAGCATGGGGTTATTGATGCTGCTCGGCGCCCTGCTCGTCATGCTGGGTGCGGCCTGTGCCGTCGTCATTACGCGCAGCATCACGCGGCCGTTGCGATCGGCGATCGCCGTCGCGAACCGCGCCGCCGAAGGCGACCTGACGGCGCGAATCGCCACCACGTCGAAGGACGAGATCGGCGACCTGATACGGGCGATGGAGACGATGAACCGCGGCTTGAAAGAGATCGTCCGTGACGTCAAGTCCGGCACGGACCTGATCAACAACGCTTCGGCCGAGATCGCCAGCGGCAATCTCGACCTGTCCTCGCGGACCGAGCAGCAGGCCGCATCGCTGGAGGAAACGGCCGCGTCGATGGAAGAACTGACCGCGACCGTCAAGCAGAACGCGGAGAACGCGCGGCAGGCCAACCAGTTGGCCGTCTCCGCTTCCCAGGTGGCCGCCCGCGGCGGCGCGGTCGTCAAGAACATGATCTCGACCATGGGCGCGATAGACGGTTCGTCGCGCAAGATCGTCGACATCATCGGCGTCATCGACGGCATTGCCTTCCAGACGAACATCCTGGCGCTGAACGCGGCGGTCGAAGCGGCACGCGCGGGCGAACAAGGGCGCGGCTTTGCCGTCGTCGCCAGCGAGGTGCGCAATCTGGCACAGCGTTCGGCGTCGGCCGCGAAAGAGATCAAGTCCCTGATCGACGACTCCGTCAGCAATGTGGTCGCGGGCAACAAACTGGTCGCTGAAACCGGCGGCACGATGGATGAAGTGGTCGGCAACATCCGGCAGTTGGCCGAAATGATGAACGAGATCGTGGCGGCCAGCCAGGAACAGAGTACCGGCATCGAACAGGTCAATATCGCGATCAGCCAGATGGACCAGGCCACGCAGCAGAACGCCGCATTGGTCGAACAGGCGGCGGCGGCCTCGCAATCCCTGCGCGACCAGGCCGATACGCTGGGACGCGTCGTCAGCGTATTCAGGATCGATGCGGCGGATACCGGCAACGCCGCCAATGCGTCCTTGGGGATGTCCGGCCATGCGCACACGCTGCTCGCGCGACCGGACGATGCCTACGTAGCCGCTGCCTGAGCCGCACCAGCGGCGGG
Organism: Bordetella genomosp. 8; assembly: GCF_002119685.1. Taxonomy (NCBI): domain Bacteria; kingdom Pseudomonadati; phylum Pseudomonadota; class Betaproteobacteria; order Burkholderiales; family Alcaligenaceae; genus Bordetella; species Bordetella genomosp. 8. The sequence goes on from NZ_CP021108.1 coordinate 4,546,017, forward strand.
ACCGCTGGGGGGCTAACGCTGCCGACTCAGGTAAGCGTATCCCAGCCCACCGGCAAGCACGGACGCCAGCAGGATTGCCATCTTGGACGCGTTGACCGCGGCAGGATCGGCGGGGAATGCCAGGTTGGCGATGAAAATCGACATCGTGAAACCGATGCCGCCGAGGATGCCGGCGCCCACCACATGCCGCCACCTGATATCGGACGGCAGGCGGCACAGGCCAAGCGCGACCGCCATGAAGCTGAACAGCACAATGCCCAGGGGCTTGCCCACGACGAGGCCGAGCATGATCCCCAGGCTGTTCGAACTCAGCAGCTCCGACGCCCAGCCGGCGCCGATCACGATGCCTGTGTTCGCCAGCGCGAAAAGCGGCAGGATCAGGAAGGTGACCGGCTTGTGCAGGGCATGCTCAAGACGGTGCGATGGCGATTCCGCATCGTCCTGCCTGGCCGAATACGGGATGGCGAAGGCCAGCAGGACCCCGGCGATCGTCGCATGCACGCCGGACTTGAGCATCAGGAACCACATCAGCGCACCGCCGACCAGATACGGCAGCAAGGCCATCACCCGCATCAGGCGATTCATGGCCAGCAGGCCCGCGAACACGGCAAGCGCGCCGAGCAGGTACGGCACCGACAGGTTGGCCGTGTAGAACACTCCTATGACCACGATGGCGCACAGGTCGTCGATCACCGCGAGCGCGGTCAGGAATACCTTGAGCGAAACGGGCACCTTGTTGCCCAGCAGCGCCAACACGCCGAGCGCGAACGCGATGTCCGTCGCCATGGGAATCCCGGCGCCGGCCTGCGTGGGCGTGCCGCCGTTGAGCCCCAGATGGATCGCCGCCGGCACGACGATGCCGCCGATGGCGGCCAGCATGGGCAACAGCGCATTCTTCAGGTCCGACAGCTCGCCGCTATAGAGCTCGCGCTCCAGTTCCAGGCCGATCAGCAGAAAGAACACCGCCATCAGCGCGTCGTTGATCCAATGTTCGATGCTCAGGCCGGCCAGCGGGAAATGCCACAGCGCAAGGTAGGAGGCGCCTAGCGGCGAATTGGCGATGGCAAGCGATGTGACGGTGCACAGTATCAGCACGATGCCACCGGCCTTGCCCGATGCGATGAATTCCTTGAAGGTGTCGGAGATGCGTTGCTCGGTGGGCATTACGCGTCCCCCGGGAAGAATTGATCAGAGAAAGCGGAAACAGCGGTGATGGCAAAGGTGAGGTTCATAACGGTCGCAATGTAGCCGCGTGGCGGCCCGACCAGCGCGTATCCTGTCATGCCGTCGCGGCATGATCACCCTTGGACGGCATTCTAATTCAGGGCGTCGCTGTCGGCGCTTCCTTGATGACCTGCCGCAGGGCCGTTGCGAAGCGGCGGGCCGTCGTCGACAGTGGACTGTTCGCCGCATGAAGCAGCTGTATCTTGTGCGGCAGCACGGGATCCGTGGGACGCAATACGAAGTCTCGCTGGAAGTCGGGGTGATATCCGAAGGACTCGATCAACGCGACGCCCACGCCTTGCCGGACCAGCGCCAGGGCCTCGGGCGTGGCGCGGATTTCGATGTCGGGCTGCAAAGGACTCTCGCCCGAATTCATGAAACGCGCGGCCAGGCGGCCGAAAGGCGTCTCGGCCTCGTAGCCGATCAATAGATGCCCACGCAGATCCTCGGCGCGGATACGCATGCGGGACGCCAGCGGATGGCCATGCGGGATCGCGCAGCCCAGCCAGCCTTCGCCTATCTCTTCCGCGGCGACGCTGGCATTGGCGGGCGGCGACATGGATGCGATGCCGAAATCCGCATGGCCCAGAAGGATATGCGGCAACAGCATATCGAAGGCCAGCGGCCGGTAGCGTATCGTCGTGCCGGGATACTTCTCCCGAAAGCGTTGAATGGTGCGGGGAATCAGCCACTCGCTGAAGCTGGGGCTGCTTACCAGGCTCAGCGTGCCCGTGCCGCCCGCACCCAGGCCCGTGGCCAGGGCGTTGAAACGCCCAACGTGGTCGAAGATGCGCTCGCATTCCGTGAAAAGGCGGCGCGCCTCCGGCGTGGGTTGCAAGCGCCCTTTGACCCGCACGAATAAGGGATACCGCAAGCGGTTCTCGGCGGACGCCAGGATGCGGCTGACGGCCGGCTGCGTGACGAACAGCATGCGGCCGGCCTCGCTCAGCGAGCCGGTCAGCATCACCGCGTGAAAGACCTCGATCTGCCGCAGGCTCAGCGCGGCACCGGGGCGAGCTTGTCCAGCCATGGGTAAACGGAAGCGAATAACAGTCGCGGATTGTAGAGCCCTGCCGCAGTGGCCCGTCCATCGCCGGACACGCATGAGGATTTGCCCAGGTCCTATAACAAAAAGCGCACCCGGGTTTACCCGCGGATTGCAAAGAATGGGGAAAATGTAGCTATCTATCAAAGACTTACGAATCCCAGGGAGCGGGATTGCTGCAGCGCATCAGGGCTAACCCTTGCATTTACAGGGGCGCGGCGCTGTTCCATCCTGCGTGGCGATAACGCGATACCGCGATAACGCCATCAACGCCATAACGCCAAACAGGAACACCCCCATGTCCCGCACCGTCACGGTCGCTGCCGCCCAATTGGGTCCCATCCAGAAATCGGAAGGCCGCGAGGTCGCCGTAGGCCGCATGTTGCGCCTGCTGGAACGCGCCCATCAGCGTGGCGCCGAAGTCGTCGTGTTCCCCGAACTGGCGCTGACGACTTTCTTCCCGCGCTGGTACACGGAGAATCTCGACGACGCCGACCACTGGTACGAACAGAGCCTGCCGTCGCCGGCCACCCAGCCGCTGTTCGATGCGATCCGCCGCTACGGACTGACGATCTACCTGGGCTATGCCGAAATCGCGCATGAAGCGGACGAACAGGGCGTGGTGCGCAAGCGTCGGTTCAACACCTCGGTCATCATCGCGCCCAACGGCGAGGTCATCCTCAAGTACCGCAAGGTCCATCTGCCCGGCCATGCCGAATTCGCCACGCACCGCAAGGTGCAGCATCTGGAAAAGCGGTACTTCGAAGTGGGCAACCTGGGCTTTCCCGTCGTGCGCGCCCCGGTCGGAAGGGCCGGCCTGGACGTCAACCTGGGCATGCTGATCTGCAACGACCGCCGCTGGCCGGAAGCGTGGCGCGTGCTGGGCCTGCAGCAGGTCGAACTGGTCCTGCTGGGCTACAACACGCCGGCCGTGAACCAGGACAATCGCGGCTTCGAGGCGCACCACCTGCGCGTGCTGCATTCGCAGCTCGCCATACAGTCCGGCTGCTACCAGAACGCCTGCTTCGGCGTGGCGGTGGCCAAGGCGGGCAAGGAAGACGGCTTCGAACTCTTCGGCCATTCCATCATCGTCAACCCGCAAGGCGAGATCATCGCCATGGCCACGACCTGGGACGACGAACTGATCGTCGCGGACTGCAATCTGGATATGTGCGAACTGGGACGCACCACGATCTTCAACTTCGAGAAGCATCGCCGGCCGGAGGCCTATGGCCGCATCGTTGAACAGGTCGGCAGCAGCGCGCCACCCGTCTGGAAACCCAGCAAGTCCTGATGGGACGAACTCCCCGCTTGCATCGTCGCGCATGAATGCGCATGAATGCCAGGACCGCACCAAGCCGAAGCAGCGACCCGATTTGACGCCACACCGAACATGGAACTGACCGCCCTTCCCGCCACCATCGAACACGAAATGCTCGGCACCCTGCGTGTGCCCGGCCACGAGGACGTGCTGGCCGCCGCCGAACGCATCCGGCCATATGTACGCCATACGCCGCTGCTGCGTTCGCCCAAGCTCGACGAGCTGGCTGGCGCGCCAGTCTGGCTGAAGCTGGAAAACCTGCAGGTGACCGGGTCCTTCAAGGCCCGCGGCGCCTTCAACGCCCTGCTCAATCTGGACTCCGCACAACGCGCCCGCGGCGTCGTCGCCTATTCGACCGGCAATCATGGCCAGGCCGTCGCGTGGGCCGCGCGTACGCTTGGCATGCCGGCCACCATCGTCATGCCGGTGGATGCGCCGGCCAACAAGGTCGAGAAGGCTCGCCGCCACGGCGCGCGGGTCGTGCAGTACGACCGCGAGCGCGAAAGCCGGGAAACCATAGGCATGCGCCTGCTGGAAGAGACGGGCGCCACGCTGGTGCCGCCGGGCGATCATCCCGACGTGCTGGCCGCCCAAGGGACGCTGGCGCTGGAGGCCTTGCACGATCTGCCGCCGGAAGCGTTGAAGAACCTCGGCCTGTTCGCCACGCCTTGCGGCGGCGGCGGGATGGCCGCCGGCTGCGCGCTGGCCTTGCAGGCCCTGGCGCCACAAGCCCGCCTGGTAGCCGCCGAACCAGCCGGCTACGACGATACCGTGCGCTCGCTGGCCAGCGGCAAGCGCGAGCCGAACGCGCCGGGCGCGAAGACGCTGTGCGATGCGCTGATGGCCGCCATACCGGCCGAACTGCCCTACGCCATCAACGGCCGCCGCCTGGACGCCGCCGTGGCCGTGACCGACGAACAGGTCATCGATGCCATCCGGTTCGCGCTGGAAGAACTGCGCCTGGTGGTCGAGCCGGGCGGCGCGGTCGCCTTGGCCGCCTTGCTGGCCGGCCACATATCCACCCAAGGCAGGGACGCGCTCATCGTCCTGTCGGGCGGCAACATCGACCTGCCGCTGTTGGCGCACATCGCGCAGGAGGCCATTTGAAACCCTGTTCCCGCATTTTCCGTTAAGTCCGTCTCCTCGGTTTTCGCAGCACCTTGTGTTTTACCGGCGCGCCATTCGTTGGGGGCGCGCCACCCAGAATTTCTATAACAGTCCAAGGAAAGATCCATCATGCCGTTCTCGCACTTCCGCCGCATCGCGCGCGTTCTCACCGCCGGCTGCATCGCCGCCGCACTCCCGATCGCCGCCCACGCCGCCTACCCCGAGCGCCCGGTCACCATCATCGTGCCGTTCAACACGGGCACCACGCCGGACATCCTGACCCGCCTGCTGGCGTCCGTGCTCAGCAAGGACACGGGCGGCAGCTTCGTCGTGCAGAACAAGGTGGGCGCCTCGGGCATCATCGGTACCCAATACCTGGCCAACCAGCCGGCCGACGGCTATACCTTGGGCTACGCCAACGTGGCGACGCTGGCCATCAACCAGTCCCTGTATGCCAAGCTGCCTTACGATGCCGACAAGCAGCTCGCGCCCGTGGCCCTGACCGGTTCCGTGCAGAACGTGCTGGCCGTGCGTCCCAGCCTGGGCGTGAAGAGCGTCAGCGAGCTGATCGCGCTGGGCAAGAAGGAGCCAGGCAAGCTGGTCTACGCCTCGGGCGGCAACGGCACCACGGGCCACCTGAGCGCCGCGATGTTCGGCGCGATGGCCGGTGTGCAGATGATGCACGTCCCCTACAAGGGCGGGGTCGAGGCCGACCTGGCCGTGTTGCGGGGTGAAGCCGACCTGGTGTTCGACAACATCTCGTCGATCTCGACATTCATCGACCAGGGCAAGGTCATTCCGCTGGCCGTGACCGGCGCGACACGTGATCCCCTGCTGCCCAACCTGCCCACGCTGGACGAACTCGGCCTGAAGGGCTACCGTGCTGTGGCATGGACGGGTTATGTGGCGCCCGCGGGCGTCGATCCCAAGATCCTGGACTGGCTGAACGCGGCGATCAACAAGGCCCTGGCGGAACCGGAAGTTCAGCAGAAGCTGAAGACCCTGGCCTACGTGCCCACCATCAAGCCGCGCCAGGCGCTGTTCGATCTCGCCCATGAGGAGCGCCCGGTGTGGGCGAAGGTGATCAAGGACGCGAACGTTCACGTGGACTGATCGAACCGCCGCCCCCTTTCAACAATCGACGCCGCAGCCGCGGCGTCGCCCTTTTCCGGATAGAACGATGACCCGTGCAGCCCAGACGCATTACGACACCCTGATCCGCGGCGGCACGATCATCGATGGGTCCGGCGCGCCGCGCTTTACCGCCGACGTGGCCGTCGCCGGCGAGCGCATCGTCGCCATCGGCGAACTTGCCGACGCAACGGCGGACCAGGTCGTCGATGCCAGCGGCATGATCGTCGCCCCGGGCTTCATCGATTCACACACGCACGACGACCGCTACCTGCTGATCAACCCTGGCATGCCGGCCAAGCTCAGCCAGGGAGTGACCACGGTCGTCACGGGCAATTGCGGCCTGAGCCAGGCGCCCTGGCTGCCGGGCAAGCGCAAGGACGTCCCCGCGCCCATCAATCTGCTGAGCACGGATACGGCCGACTTTCCCTACGCCACATTCCGCGCCTACCTGGAAAAGCTGGAGAGCGATCCCGCCGCGGTCAATGCCGCGTGCCTGGTCGGCCATACGTCGCTGCGCGCCGCCGCCATGGACGACCTGGACCGTCCCGCCAATGAAGCCGAAATCGCGCACATGCAGGCACTGCTGCGCGAAGCGATGGAAGCCGGCGCCATCGGCCTGTCCACGGGCACGGCCTACCCCACCGCCATGCCGGCCACTACCGAAGAACTGATGGGCGTGGCGCAAGTGCTGCGCGAGTACGGCGGCATCTACACGAGCCATATCCGCGACGAAGCCGACCAGATCTTCGCCGCGCTGGACGAGGCCTTCGCGGTGGGCGCCGCTGGCGACGCGCCCGTGCTGGTCTCCCACCACAAGCTGATCGGCCCCAGGAACCACGGCCGTTCCGTGCAGACCCTGGCCCATATCGCCGAAGCCGCGACACGCCAGCCCATCCGGCTGGATGCCTACCCCTACGTGGCGGGCTCGACCATCCTGCGCAAGGACCGCCTGGCCGTATCCAGCCGCATCATCGTCACCAAGTCCGAACCGCTGCCGCATTACGCGGGCTGGGACCTGGACAAGATCGCCGAAGACATGGGCGTGACGCAGGAAGCAGCGGTGGACGCCCTGCAGCCGGCGGGCGCGATCTACTTCATCATGGACGAAGCGGACGTCGAACGCATACTTGCCTATCCCGGCACGATGATAGGGTCCGACGGTATTCCGAGCGATCCGGCGCCGCATCCGCGCCTGTGGGGAACCTTCCCACGCGTGCTGGGCTACTACTGCCGCGACATGCAGCTGTTCACGCTGGAAGAAGCCGTGCACAAGATGACCGGGATGACGGCGGGATACTTTCGCCTGCCCGAGCGCGGCCTGCTGAAAGCGGGGCACTACGCCGACATCGTCATCTTCGATGCCGAGACCATCGCCGACACCGCCACCTGGTCATCGCCGACCCGGCAGGCCAAGGGAATCTCCTGCGTGTTCGTCAACGGAGTCGCGGCGTGGTGCGACGGCGCCAGCACGGGAACACGCACCGGCGCCGTCGTGCGACCTATAGGACCGAGTAGCCTTTAGCATCTGCCCGATCCAGGCGCGCATGCCCAACCATAGCCTGCGTGCCGCGACGGCTATGCGAAATCGGTCGACAGCGACAACTGCCGCCAGGATTCGGCCTCGGCCAGCTGCGTCCTGGCGCGATTCACGACGACCTCGTAAGCATCCGAACCCGCAGCAAATCGCAAGGGCGGGTGCGGCGACGCCACCAGGGCCACGATTGCCGCGCCCAGTTTCCGGGGCTCACCCAATTGACGGTGACTCACCGCATCGAGCCCGCGACGTTTCTCCTCGCTGTACTGGACATAGTCGGCGACCTCCAGATCGCCATAGCGCACCGAGCTCGCATCCAGAAAATCCGTCCGGAACTGTCCTGGCTCGACCAGCGTCGTCACGATGCCGAACTGCTTCAGCTCCTGCGCCAAGGCTTCGGACCAGCCTTCTATCGCGAACTTCGACGCGCAATACATCGAAGACCCGCCAAACCCGACAAGCCCGGCGATCGATGTGATGGACACAACGTGGCCGGCACGCTGCGCGCGCATCAACGGAAGCACCGCGCGCGTCACGGCGAAGGTGCCGAACACATTGGTCGAGAACTGGCGTGAAATGGCCTGCTCCGACAATTGCTCGAAGGCGCCCAGCTGGCCATACCCAGCGTTGTTCACGAGCACGTCGATACGTCCGAAGTGGCGCACCGCGTCGGCCACCGCAGCCTCGATGGATTGCGTGTCGGTCATGTCCAGCGGTATCGCCAGGGCCCGGTCCTGACCAGCGAAGCGCCCAAGCAACGAGTCGGCATTACGGCTGGTGAAGACCACCCTGTCGCCGCTGGCCAGCGCGGCGTTGCCGATCTCCAGCCCCAGCCCGCGATTGGCTCCGGTAATGAACCATGTCTTCATGCCAAAATCCAAGAGGAATCGAACGTTCAACAGCTTACCGATGCCGGGCATTGCGCGTTAGCCCATTGCTGCCGGCCTGTTGCCTGATACTCTTGAAAGCAGGCTCGCCAGAAGGAATTGCCATGCAAGACGTGACGACGGAGGAAGATAGCCGGCTGCTGCTCGAGACGGCGCCGATACGCGAGCAGTTGGCGCGCGCCGCAGTGGACCTCATCAGCCCGCATCCCCCCGAGACCCAATTGCTCCCCGGCGTGCACATGTATCATCGCGATACGCCCCTGCCGCCCACGGGCTACTTCTACGAGCCCAGCCTGGCGGTCATACTGAAGGGCAGGAAACGCGTCCAGCTGGGCGAGTCCGTCTTTCTCTACGACGCCTCGCGCTTTCTGCTGACCTCCATGCACCTGCCGACCACGACGGAAGTGCTGGGCGCGAGCGAACAGGATCCCTACGTCTCGGTCCTTATCAAGCTGGACCTGGAAATTGCCCGCGAAGTGCTGGCCGAAATCGAACTGCATGGCGTGGGGGACATCTCGCCGGACTCGGCCATGGCAACCGGACCGGCGACACCCGAGATCTTCGACCTCGTACGCAGGACGCTGGACCTGTGCGCCTATCCGGGAAACCCTGGATACCTGTGGAAGATCCTGCAGCGCGAAATTATCTACAGGCTGCTGGTCGGGCCGATGGGCGCGCGCTTCAGGCAGACGGTCCTGCTCGGCACCCAGAGCAACAAGGTCGCCAAGGCGATCAATTGGTTGAAGGACAACTATGCCCAGGCCATCAAGGTGGAGGAGCTCGCCGCGCTGGCGGGCATGGGCGTCTCCACCTTCCATCATCATTTCCGCGCCATCACGTCCATGAGCCCGCTGCAATACCAGAAGCAGCTGCGCCTGCACGAAGCGAGGCGGCTGTTGTTGATGGAGCAGGCCGACGCCGGGACAGTCGCCTTCCGGGTGGGCTACGAGAGCAGCACGCAGTTCAACCGGGAGTACCGGCGGCAGTTCGGCCAGCCGCCGATACGCGACGTCCGGACCCTGATGTCGGTCTCGTAGCGCGGCTGACCTGGCGCGACAGGATCGGGCAATCATCGCAGAGGATCGGGCTCATTGATCGAGCAAGCCACAACATATAGTCGGTGGGTGACCTGGAATTCCCGCACCCAGGCTCGACTATGTGGGCTCGCACATGACTCAAGCTAAAACCATCACATTGCGGATCAACGGCAGCGACAGGTCGCTGCCGCTGGATCCTCGAACAACCCTGCTCGACGCCCTGCGTGAATACGCCGGACTGACCGGCAGCAAGAAGGGATGCGATCACGGCCAATGTGGCGCCTGTACCGTTCACGTGGACGGACAACGGGTGCTAAGCTGCCTGACCTTTGCCGCGCAGGCAGAAGGGCTGCCGGTCACCACCATTGAAGGACTGGCCGACGCCCCGGATGTCCTGCACGCGATGCAGGCCGCGTTCGTGAAGCACGATGCCTTTCAATGCGGCTATTGCACGCCCGGCCAGATCATGTCGGCCGTGGCCTGCATCCGGGAAGGCCATGCCGGCAGTGCCGACGATATCCGCGAATACATGAGCGGCAATATCTGCCGCTGCGGCGCCTATCCCAATATCGTCGCGGCCATCCAGGACGCGGCCCGCACCCTCGGTGGGGAGGCCGCGCATGCGAAGCTTTGAATACGTCCGGGCCGCCGATGTCGCCGGCGCGGCAGCGCTCAAGGATCGCGGCGCCCGCGTCCTCGCGGGCGGCACCACGCTGGTGGACCTGATGAAATGCAACGTCGAGCGGCCGGCAAGCCTGGTCGACATTACCCGGATCACCGGCCTCGATTACATCGAGGCCGGCGACGAATGGATCCGCATCGGCAGCCTGGCACGCATGAGCGCGGTCGCCGACCATCCGGGGATCAAAGCGGCCGCGCCGGTACTGGCGGAAAGCCTCGCACGCGCGGCGTCCGCCCAGATCCGCAACATGGCGACGATGGGAGGCAATCTGCTGCAGCGCACGCGCTGCCCGTACTTCCGCGACGTGGCGGGCGCTTCGCCGTGCAATAAGCGGGTACCCGGGTCAGGCTGCGCCGCGCTCGACGGCGTCAACCGCAATCATGCGGTGCTGGGCGGCAGCGAGGCCTGTATCGCGGTCTACCCTGGCGACTTCGCCACGGCGCTCGCTGCCTTCGACGGCAGGATCCGCATACAGGGGGGCAAGGAACGGGTGGTCGTCGCCGACGAGTTCTTCAAGACACCGGGCGGTACCCCCGATATCGAGAATAGCCTGATGCCCGGGGAAATCATCACGGCCATCGAGATTCCCGTTACTGCCGCGCTGCGGTACTCCCATTATCTGAAAGTGCGGGATCGGGCCTCCTACGAATTCGCCGCCGCCAGCGCGGCGGTCGGCGTGGAGCTGGAAAGCGACGGCACAACCATCAAGGACGTGCGGGTCGCGCTGGGCGGCGTCGCGACCAAGCCCTGGCGCGCACGTGGGGTCGAAGCCGAGCTGGCAGGCAAGCCGTTCACCGAAAGCGTCATCCGGGCCGCGGCGAACCGGGCCACGGAGGGCGCGGTCGCCAGGCAACACAATACGTACAAAATCACGCTTCTACCGCGAGTCGTCACGCGCGCGCTGCTGGAAGCCAGGAGGGTCGCATGAACCACGGTTTGGATGTCCAGATCAATCGCAGGGAAGTCCTCCAGCTCCTGGCCGCGGGCGCCACATCAGGCGCACTGCCGGCTGTCGCGCTCGCAGCCTCGGCACCCGCGACAGCCGAGGCTGCGTCGGCCGGGCCGGGCGCCGGCGGCGCGCTCGGCGCCGACACCCCGCGGATCGACGGGACGCTGAAGGTCACCGGGCGGGCGCCCTATGCCATCGAACATCAAGTCGAAGGGCTGGCCCACGGCGTCCTGGTGCAGTCCACCATCGCGAGCGGCCGCGTTTCCCGCATGGAGACCAGCAAGGCGCGCGCGGCGCCCGGCGTCCTGGCTGTCTATACGCCGGGCAACGCGCCGCGCATCCTGCCGGCGACTGTCTACACCAAGGGCGGCGCCGCCACCGAAAGCTTTCTGCCGCTGCAGGACGACCGGGTGCTGTGGAACGGGCAGCACATCGCATTCGTGGTCGCGGAAACGCTGGAGCAAGCCACGGAAGCCGCGCACCTCATAGAAGTGGAATACGAAGCGTCCACCGCCGTGCTGGACGCCGCGGACCCGCAGGCCCCCGTGGTGCCCGTCGAGGCCCTGGACGTGAACTGGGGCGACGCCCAGGCCGCGATGCAGCAGGCCGATGTCCGGGTCCACGGCGTCTATACCACGCCACGCGAGTACAACCTTCCCATCGAACTCCATGCCTGCATCGCCGCATGGCATGGGGATGAACTCACGGTGTGGGAGCCCAGCCAGTGGGTTGGTGGCGCCGGGGCCGTCATCGCGGAGTGGATGGGTATCCCGGTGGAGAAAGTCCACGTCGTCTCGCCTTTCATCGGCGGCGGCTTCGGCAGCAAGGTCTCGCCCCATCCACACGTCGCGATCACCTGCGCGGCGGCGCGCGCACTGGGGCGCCCGGTGAAGACCTCCCTGACGCGGCAGCAGACCTTCACGGGCTATGGCGGGCGTCCCAGGACGCACCAGGAACTGACGCTGGCCGCGAAGCGCGACGGCACGCTGGTGGCAATACACCACCGCAGCTGGAATGAAACCGCCATGGAGGATATCCACCAGGAGCCATGCAACGCCGTGACGCCGCTGATGTACGCGGTGCCGAATTTCTCGTCCCGCCACAGCCTGCGGCGCGCGCATACCGTCAATCCCGGATGGTTGCGGGCGCCGGGTGAAAACCCCAGCGCCTATGCGCTGGAAACGGCGATGGATGAGTTGTCGTACGAACTCGGGATCGATCCCCTCGAACTGCGCTTGAAGAACTATGCGGAAATCGACCCCGAAGCCAAGGTGCCATGGACCACGCGCCAGTTGAAGGATGCCTACGCCGCCGGCGCGCAGGCGTTCGGCTGGGAGCGCCGCACACCGCAGCCACGTTCCATGCGCGAAGGACGCGAACTGATCGGCTGGGGCATGGCCACCGGTACCTACCCGGTCCGCCGCACGCCCGGCCAGGCCAGGATCACGCTACGCCAGGATGGCCGGATCGAAGTCCGCAGCGCCGGTGTGGACCTCGGCACCGGCACCTATACGATTCTTTCGCAAACCGTCTCCGACGCCTTGAACGTGCCTCGCGCGCAGATCGACGTCATCCTGGGAGATACTTCGCTGCCGCTCGCGCCGCTGGCCGGTGGTTCGCAATTGGCCAATGTGCTGGTCGGCGCCGTCCACAAGGGCGCCCTCGCGCTGCGCGCGGAACTGCTGCGCATCGCCGCGACGGACGCCCGCTCGCCCCTGCGGCACGCACGGGCAGCGGAACTTGTGCTGGCGGACGGCAAGGTCCTTTCAAGCCGTACGCCGGAAATGGCGATGGAATTCGGGGCCCTGCTTCGCGCCACCGGTCGGGACAAGGTCGACATCGATGCCGATACCTTCGCCGAAGGCTCGGGCCAGCAGGACCGTTACCAGGCCAATCGCACGTTCAAGAAAATGGTATCGCCGACCGAGGGCGGCGTGTCCGCGCATGCCTGGAGCGCGCAGTTCGTCGAAGTGCGCGTGGACGAGGATTTCGGCACGGTGCGCGTGCGCCGCATGGTGGGCGCCTTCGACAGCGGCCGGGTATTCAACCCGAGATTGGCGCGCAGCCAGTGGATGGGCGGAATGATCATGGGCCTGGGTCAGGCCTTGCTGGAAGACGGCGCATTCGACCCGAGGACAGGCCGTGTGGTCAGCGCCAGCCTGGCGGACTACCTGGTCGCCGTCAACGCCGACGTGCCGGACATCACCACAATTTCGGTGGGCGTACCGGACTTGCAAGCCACCGCACTGGGCGGCAAGGCGGTGGGCGAACTTGGGATCGTCGGCGTCGCAGCGGCCATCGGCAATGCCGTCTACCATGCCACCGGCAAACGGGTGCGCGATCTGCCGATCACGATGGAGAAGCTGGTCTGAACCGCCCCGCCCGCGCCGCAGGGCGGCCGGGCGGCATCAGTCCAGCTTCGCGCCGGTCATCCGTACCAGGCTGCCCCAACGCTTGATCTCGGACTCGACGAAGGCGCGGTATCCGGACGGCGGGAAATCGGGCAATTGCATGCCGTACTGCGTCAGTTGCGCGGCCACCGGCGGATCGGCCAACGCGCGGGTCAGCGCCTTCGCCACGGCATCGACGATGTCCGCCGGCGTGCCGGCGGGCGCTGAGAGCCCATTCCAGGATCCCAGCACGAAGTCCTTGTAGCCGAGCTCCGCCATGGTGGGCACGTCAGGCAGCACCGACGAACGCCTGGCGCCGGTCACCCCGAGCGCGCGCACCTTACCGGCGCGGATCTGCGGAATGGCCGTGGTGATGTTGTCGAACTGGAATGCCGTTTCTCCCCCGAGCAAGGCCACCAGCGCGGGCGCATTGCCCTTGAACGGAATATGCAGGGCGTTGATGCCGGTCAGGTGCCGGAAGTACTCGCCGCAAAGATGCAGCGACGACCCGTTACCCCCCGACCCGTAGGCCATCGGGTTGGGCGTGGCGGAACGTTGATGCGCTTCAGCCAGGAATTCCTGGAAGTTCGTCGCCTTCACGGCAGGCCCGACCAACAGAACGTTGGGCAGCGTGCCGATCAAGCCTATGTGATCGAAATCCTTTATGGGATCGTAGGGCAGGCGCGCATACAGGCTCGGCGCGATCGCCTGTGACGCGTTGTTGGACAGCAGCAGCGTGTAGCCGTCGGGCGGCGATTTTGCCGCACGGTCCGAACCTATCGTCCCGCCCGCGCCGGGCAGGTTCTGGATATACATGGACCCGCCCAGGAACTCGCTCATCTTTGCGGTCACGGCGCGCACGATCACGTCGCTGGATCCGCCCGGCGGAAAGGGATTGATTACCTTCACCGGCTGGTCGGGATAGGCCTTCGCGCTGGCGGTCCGGGCGAAAGCGGGCAACAGCACGGCGCCCGCCAGCGCCTGCATGGCCCGGCGACGATTCATAGGGTTCATTCGTGTCTCCCACATTATGGTTTTACATGGTCGGCGAGTGGTGCCTTCCGGATCACCGCCGGCGGGCGCGCCCACATCATGCGGACTGCTATCGGGCGAACAACCTGCCATAGCCGGGCTGCCGGTGGTCGACGCCCGCCGTACGCAAGGCATTCCACATCATGCAGCCTGCCGCCGACACGACAGGTTTCTTCAGATCGTCCTCCAGCTGCTGGATGGCCGGCAAGGTGGGCATCCCGACGCCGCTGAGGAAAATCGCATCGACGTCTTCGCCATCGGCGCGGCGCGCCACCGTATAGGCGCGCTCTGGCGTCTCCTCATAGACGTTGGGGCAATCCCGCAGATGCGCATACCGCACCACGCTGATCCCATGCTGCTCCAGGTGCGCCTTGCCGATCAGGGTGATTTCCTCCGAGTATGGCGTGGCGAGTCCTATACGCTTCACGCCCAGCTCCCGCAACGCCGCCAGCGAGCTGCCGAAGGCGGTGATGAACCGGCAGCCGGTGCTCTTCTCCACACGTGCGGCGATTTCCGCCTCGCGCTCCGAACCGATGGTGTAGCTGGTCGCCGTGTGCGCCATGACGATGACCGCGGGCCGCACCATCGCCAGCAGCCGCGCGCATTCATCCACGCTGGCAGCCTGGCGGCGGTTCCGTTCTTCCTGCCCCCAATGCGTGCCCACGCCTTCGGACGCGTCCATGCGCGTGAAATGCACTGACACGCCCGGCGGCGCCAGGCGTGGCATTTCGACCTCCACCGTGGGGGCGCCGGGCGGCACCATGAACCCGATCTTCGCTCTCCAGCCGTACATCTTCCTCTCCTGTAGATAATGCATTCGACGACCTGGCCGCGGCACGGCGGCTTTCTACGGCGCCGGCGGCCGTAGCAACGCGGTCAGCTCGTTGACGTCCGCGATGGTTTCGAGCTTGCTCACCATGTCGATGATCCGCTCGGCCCGTCCATGGCTGGCAGGCGCCGCGATGCGTCTGAACTTGGTTTCCGTCTTTTCCCGCGACGGCCTCATGGTCTCGCCCTCCGACCCCGTCCTGCGCAGATGTCGGCCATCGATCATGGCGATTTCGACATCAACTTCGTCGCCGCGCTGGCCGTCGCGCACCAGCTCGATCCTGTCGGCCAACGCCAGCACGCCCTCATCGCGCAGTTCTTCGTAGTAGTCGTACTCGTCGATCGGCCGCCCCAGCAGCGCGGCCGCCACGCAGAACCTGGCGGAGATCCTCGCATGCAGGGCGCTGGCGAAAGGCGCGGCATTGTTGAATCCGGGATTGGTGAAGGTCGCATCCGACACAGTGATGCGCACGTGGTCGATGCCACCAGGGTCCAGGCGATGCGCGGTCGCGAGCGCCAGAGCAAGCGCCACGGGTGTCTGCACGAACATGCAGATCGGATATTCCTTGTACACCGTCTCAGCCATCAACAGCCGGTCGCCGAGGCCAGCCACAGCCAGATGCGCGTCTTCAGCGCTATTGGCCATGGCCTTGTAGAAGCCGGCTTCGCCTTCGAACGCGAGCGGCGACGCGGTGGCGCCCGCGGCCGCCAGCATGACGGCGCAGGTACCATTACGCGCCGCCATGCCGACGTTGAGCTTGACGTCCATCGTGCCCGTCAGGAAGCCGGCGCCGAAGCCGCCCGCGAACACGCCCGCACACCCCAATGCGTCACGCGTACGGCTTGCATCCAGGCCCAGGACCCGGGCAGCCGCGGCAGCGGCGCCGATGGCCCCCGCCACGCCGGTGGCGCGAAAACGCGGCAACATGCCCGGACCGCCGATATAGGCACGCGCGACAATCTCGTAGCCGGCAACCATCGCCGCCAGCACGTCGCGTCCGCCGCGGCGGTGCTCTTCGGCATATGCGAGCGTGGCCGGGACCACGACGGCCCCCGGATGCGATTTGTACAGGACGTCGTCCTGTGTCCGGCCATTGATCAGGGTGGCGTTCACGAACGCAGCGTCAGGCATGGCGAAACCGCCGGCATGTCCGATGATGGTCGCGCGGCCGCCCCCCGGCGCCGCCAGCGCCATGGCCACCGTCGGCACCGGAAGCTGCGTGGCGGGAATGGAAGTTGCCAGGCAGTCCAGCAGGCGTTCCTTCGCGAGCTCGACGACCGCCGCGGGCAGGTCCTCGAAACGCAGGCCACTCGAGAAGCCGGCCCAGCGGCCGCTGACGCTTTGCATGGAATCATCGGGCATGATCGCCATCGCTGTCTCCGTTGTGTTGATCTTGTAGCCGCTAAGGTAGGAGACCCCCATTCCGTTGACAATCCGGCGCCGCGCAAACTACCTTTTCGATTTCTGAAAAGATAAAGGCCGCGCTTGGACACCATCGCCTGCATGCAGCTATTCGCCCGTTCGGTCCAACTGGGCAGCTTCTCGGCCGCGGCCCGCCAGGCGGGTATCGCACCGGCCAGCGTTTTCCGCGCGGTGAATGCACTGGAAGATTCGATCGGCGCCAAGCTGCTGAACCGCACCAGCCGGCGGCTGTCGCTGACGGAGGCGGGCGCGCTCTACTACGAGCGGCTGCAATCCATCCTGAGCGCGATGGACGATCTGAAGGCCGACATCGGGCAATTGCAGGCGACGCCGAAAGGCACGCTACGCGTCCTGTCGCGCGTCGCCTTCGGCAACAAGCACCTCGCACCCGTCCTGCCCGAGTTCCTGCTCAGGCACGGCAGCTTGCGCGTGGAGCTGATACTCTCCGACCACCCCACCGATCTCGTCGCGGAGAAAATCGACGTCGCGATCCTTTGGGGCGACGTCACCAGCCCTTCCCTGGTCAGGCGCAAGCTGGTGTCCAGCCCGCGCACGGTCTGCGCCAGCCCACGCTACCTGGACAAATATGGCCGTCCGCAACGCCCCGCGGACGTAGCCGCACACAACTGCCTGACCTTCCGCTCGGACGTTCCGCGTCCGGCGTGGCGCTTCATCAAGGACGGGGAATTGACCGAAATAGCGGTGTCGGGAAGCCTGCGCTCCGACGGCAGCGAAGTGCTGCGGGAAGGCGCATTGAGGCACCTGGGCATCGTCCTGCTGCCGACATGGATGGTCGGCCCGGACCTGGCTGCGGGGCGCCTGGTACCGCTGCTCGCGGACTACCAGGCCAGCGCCTTCGGCTTCGATGACGATGTGTGCATCGTGACGCACAAGGCTCGCCATCGTTCCCTGAAGGTGCAGCTCTTCATCGAGTTCTGCCTGCAGCATTTTCGAGCGCGCACCAACTGGGCATCGTTGACGAACGATTGACAATTGATGCGCGCGCCGGGCGGCGACCAGCCGACCGCTGCAGGCCGCCCCGGCCTATCAGCCCGCTTTGCCCCCTTGCGGCACCGGCGCGTTCTGCTCGATCAGGCCTTGCCTTTTCAGCTCGTCCCAGAAGGCGGCGGGAACGGTGTCCTTCATCGAGCTGGCGTTCGCCAGCGCCTGCGCTTCGGTATGGGCGCCGACGATCAGCGCCAGCGCCACATCGGGCGCCGCGGAAAACTGCAGCGCCGCCGTCCGCAGGTCGACGCCGAACTGGCTGGCCACCGCGCGCAGGCGGTCGCGCTTGGCGATATGCTCGCGCGGGATGTTCCAGCGGTTGGCGCCGTAGTTGTAGCGGGCGCTCCCCGAGATGAAGCCCGCATTCAGCGACGATCCGACGACAAATCCCACCCCGTGCTCGCGCGCCAGCGGGAACACATTGTTCAGGGCGTTGGCGTGGTCGATCAAGGAATACTGCGACGCCAGCAGGCACACGTCAGGATCGGACTCGCGGATCACGCGCATGATCGGGTCTGGCGTATTCACGCCTATACCCCAGGCCTTGATCATGCCTTCATCGCGCATGCGCGACAGCGCGGGGAATGCCCCTTTCAACGCGACCTCGAATTCCTCCGTCCAGGGTTTGGGCAGCAACTTGTTGTCGGGGGAGACATCGTGGACGAACAGGATATCGATATAGTCGATGCCCAGGCGCTGGAGGCTGTCCTCCACCGAACGGCGCACGCCGTCGGCGGTGTAGTCGAACACCACGTTGTTCGGTGAGTCGCTGAAAGGGAAATTTTCCCTGCCGTTATTCCTGGGCGATGCCTTCAGCAGCTTGCCGACCTTGGTCGAGATCAGATAACTGTCCCGCGGCTTGTTGTGCAGGAACATCCCGTACCGACGTTCCGCGCTGCCCAGTCCGTACCAGGGCGAGACATCGAAGTAGCGCACGCCGGCATCCCAGGATGCCTGCAGCGTCTTGTGGGCATCCATGTCCGTCACCACTTCGAATTCGCTGCCTATCGGCACTCCGCCCAGGCCGAAACGATACTCGGGCTTGAAGATCTCGTGCCCCCGGCCCCGCCGCGTGGCGGTCGCCGCGGTCGGCGTTTCGCGCGGTTTGTCACCGCTCGCGCTCGATGGCGGACCATCATTGGCGGCCGCCGCGACGGCCATGGACGGCAGGACGCTGGATCCCGCCATGGCCACGGTTTGAGCAAGGAAATCACGTCGACGATTAGGTTCGACAGACATCGGTCTACTCCTGTCGGAAGATGAAAGGGAAATGCGCGCGGGCATCGCGACCGCGCGCCGCGCCGTACCAGACGCTTCCATCCTACCGATAAAGGTATGACCTTTTGTTATTTATTCTCGCCGACGGCAACGCCCTTGGCCGGCGCCGTCACTACCGGCCTGACCCCCTGCCAAGCACCGGTGCTGATCAGCTCGGACATGAGCGCCAACAGAGTCTGCCCGACGATCTGGCAGGTGCGGCTCATGGACGCACTATGTGACATGCACAGTGACATGCGCCTGAACAGCGGCGTGGGCGCGAGCGATCTCAGCACGAAGTCGTTCGCTTCGTCGGTACCCCAACCCCGGGTGGCCGACCAGGGCTGCAGCGCATAGCCGATGCCGGCGGCCACCGCCGCCAGCGAAATGCTGGTCGACGCCGTTTCCGCGACCAGGCGCAAGGGCAATCCGCCGCGCGCCAGCGCCTGTTCGTACAGCACCCGGACCGAGTTGGGAAAGCCGGGCAGCACCAGGGGCAGCTCGACCAGCTCCTCCATGGATATAGGTCCGCGGCCAGGATGATCCGATCTGGCCACCAGCATGATTTCCTCGTCCAGCACGTGCGTGATGTGCATGCCGGCATGCGGGCGGACCTCCACGCAGATGCCCAGGTCGGCCTTCTGCGCGGCGACCGCTTCCGCCAGTTCCGCGGTGGATCGCTCGACCAGCTTAAGGCGCACGCCGGGATAGCGCATGGCGACCGCCCGCATCAGCGGGATGGCAAGCACGCGCGATGTGCTGGTGGGCAAGCCTACCGTCACCTGGCCGGCGGGCGTATCGCGTTGCGCCTTCACGGCGGCGCGCGTTTCATCCACTTGCCGCAGCACCGTCTTGGCGTGCCGATACAGCACCTCGCCCGCCTCCGTCGCCTGTACGCCGTTATGCCGGCGCAGGAACAGCGCCGTTCCCAGTTCGTTCTCCAGGTTGGCGACGTGTTGGCTCAAGGATGGCTGCGCGACGTGCAGCGCCTGGGCTGCCGACGAAATACTGCCGAGCTCCACGATCTGGATGTAATAACGCAGTTGGCGTAGGTCCATATTCCCCTCGTCGCAGCGCGCGCCGGCGCTGAAAAACACGCGATGCAGGACATCGCCGATTCCATCGTTAATTCCTATGGCCCCATCGTTATTGCATATTTGTGACGGCTTGCAGGCATCCCTAGAATCATCGCGGGCAGCCGCCGCGGCATCGGCCTGACGCGCGGCGCCACACGGAAATGAACACACAAGGGGAATCGATGATGTTCGTACGTCTTGCCGCCAACGTCGCGGCGGGCCTGGTGGTGTCGCTCGCCGCCGCCCAGGCCCACGCCGCTTACCCGACGGGCCCGATCCGGCTCATCGTTCCGCAATCCGCCGGATCGGGCGTGGACTCGGTCGCCCGCATACTCAGCGACAGGATGTCGCAAACCCTCGGACAATCCGTGGTGGTGGAGAACAAGCCCGGCGCCAATGGCGTGATCGCCACGGCATACGTCGCCAAGGCCAAGCCCGATGGCTACACCCTGCTCCTGAGCGGTTCGTCGCCCATGACCCTGAATCCGGGGCTCTACAAGCATCTGCCCTACGACCCGATCAAGGACTTCACCTACATCGCCGGGGTGGCCGAAAATCCTTTCGTGCTCGTGGCGAGCAAGGCCAGCGGCCTGAAATCCTTCGCCGAATTGAAGAAGGCGGCGACGGAGCATCCCGGGCGCTACACCTTCGCCAGCGCGGGTATCGGCAATTCCACTCACCTCGCCACGGAGATGGTGGCCTACAAAACCGGGATCAAGCTGATGCACGTCCCGTTCAACGGCTCCGGCCCCGCGTTCAGCTCGGTGATCGGCGGCCAGACAGACCTGATGTCCAGCGTGGTCGGGCCGGCGCTGCCGCAGCTCCAGGCCGGCGCCGCCACGCCCCTGCTGATCATCGGCGCCGGCGCCATACCCGAACTGCCCGGCGTGCCCAGCGCCCGCGACGAGGGCCTGGACCTGCCCACGTTGCCGACCTGGACTGCCGTGGTCGGCCCGGCCGGCATGGATCCGGCCGTGGTCAAGGTCATCGAGAAAGCGGTGCAGGACGCGCAGCAGGACAGCCGGCTGCAGGCCCAGTTCAAGGCGCAGTATCTGTCGATCTACCGCATCGCCGGCCCCGCCCTGACCGAAAGCATCAAGAACGACATCAAGGTGTGGACCGGATTGATCCATGAATTCGGCATCAAGGCCGAATGACGGGGACGAGCCGCGCCGCCTCTTTACGCCAACCCTGTACTGGACCTGTGCATGCCCTCCTCCTTGCGGTACATCCTTAACGATAGGCAACTTTTCGCGGCCGGACACGAATTCGCGGACACCGGCGCCTATGAACTGCTGAGCGGACGGATCGAGTTCCTGGCCGATCCGCACGCGCCGGACCTCGCCCATGTCGTGGACCTGGACAAGGCGGACCGCGACGCGAACGGACAGGTGGCATACCGCGCGGATTTCCAGTTGCTCAAGCCCCGCGACATGGCGCGGGGCAACGGCCGGCTCTTCTTCGATTACGGCAATCGCGGCAACAAGCGCGCGCTGCAGTTCTTCAACGATGCGCCGCCGGTCAACCTGCCAGCCACGCTGGTGCACGCCGGCAACGGCTTCCTGATGCGGCGCGGCTATACGGTCGCGTGGCTGGGCTGGCAGGGAGACCTGCTGCCAGGCGGAGGCCGCCTGCTCCTGGATGCGCCGATCGCGACCGACGGCGGCAAGCCCATCGTCGGCTGGGTGCGGACAGAGTTCGTGCCGACGCGTGCGGGCACTTACGTCTATCCCTTGTCCAGCCTGGCATCGACGCGCAGCTATCCGACATCCGACCTCGATACCCGGCACGCCATGCTGACGCGGCGCCGCTACGCGCACTCCCGTCGCCACGACATACCCGCAGACGCCTGGGCCTATGCGCGATTGGAGAACGGCACGGGCGTGGACAGCCAGGGCGACGAACAAGCCATCATCGCCTCCCGGCACCATATCCTGCTGCACGCAGGCTTCGAACCGGGCTGGATCTACGAGCTCTGCTACCGCGCCCAGGACCCGCTCGTGCTCGGGCTGGGCCACGTCGCAGTACGCGATTTCGTCAGCTTCCTGAAGTACGACGACGTGGACCGGGCCGGTCAACCCAACCCGCTGGGCCAGGGCGGCTCGCGTCCGGCCAAGGCCTACGCCTGGGGCCGCTCGCAGACCGGCCGCTGCATCCGCGATTTCGTCCACGGCGGATTCAATGCCGATGCGCGCAACCGGCGCGTCTTCGACGGCGTCATGCCCCATGTCGCCGGCGCCGGCAAGATGTGGATGAACCAGCGCTTCGCCAACGTGACCCTGCTTCCGGGCCAGCACTACGAAAACCACGACACGCCGGCCGACCGCTTTCCGTTTTCGTACGCCGCCTGCACGGACGTGCACAGCGGCCGCACGGACGCCATACTCAAGCGGCCGGACACCGACCCGCTGGTCATCCACACCGACAGCTCGTCGGAATACTGGCATCGTCGGGCCAGCCTGGCGCACACGGATACCGAGGGCCAGGACCTGGCGCAGCCGGATACCGTCCGCATGTATATGTGGTCGTCCTCCCAGCATTTCAGCGCGCCGGGAGCCATGCGTCCCAGCGCGGGCCTGAGCACGAACTACCAGAACTGCGTGTCGACGTCCTTCTTCTTTCGCGCGCTGCTGGACTGCATGGACGCATGGGCAACGCACGGCACGCCGCCGCCCCCCAGCCGCATACCGACGCGCGCCGACGGCACGCTTTGTGACTACGAGACCTGGAAGACGCAGTTCCCCGCGATCCCGGGCCAGATGATCCCGGGCTCTCCCAGCACCCTGGAGCTTGTCGATTTCGGGCCTGACGTGGATCACGGCGACGTGTATCCGCAACCACGCGTGCTCCCGGGCCGGTCCTACCCGACCCTGGTGCCCGCGGTGGACCATGATGGCCTGGACCTGGCCGGAGTGCGCGCGCCCGCCGTGCAGGCGCCACTGGGTACCTATACCGGCTGGAGCATGCGCAGGCGCGAATTCGGCAACGGCGCCATGCTGGGGACCACCGGCAGCTACATCCCCCTGCCCGAGACGCCGGACGAACGGCGCTTGACGGGCGACCCTCGTTCCTCCATCCTGAGCCGCTTTGGAAGCGCCCAGGGCTATCGCGACGCGATCGCGCAAGCGGCAGGGCGATTGGTCGAACAACGGTTCATGTTGCAGGAAGATCTGCCGCGTGCGGTCGAAGAAGCGGGCATATGGGGCCGCCCTCGCCACGACACCCGGCTTGCCGCCTGCGAGGTCATGGACCAGGAATAAGGCGCCACGATGGACGATACGGTTCACCTGTCCCTGGAAGATGTCTACAAGCTGTCCTTCGATGTACTGACAAGTCGCGGTTTCTCCAGCCCACACGCGGCGGCGATCGCCGAAACGGTCACCGCCGGCCAGCGCGACGCCTGCCATTCGCATGGGCTGTATCGCCTGTTCATGTGCGTGGACACCATGCGGGCCGGCCGGGTGGATCCCGCCGCCGTGCCGGAAATCTCGCACCCGGCGCCGGCCATCGTCCAGGCCGACGCCAGGCGCGGCTTCTCGCTGCTGGCTTTTAGAGAAGGGCTGCCGCATCTCGCCGAAAAGGCGCATCGGCATGGAATCGCCGCCATGGCGATCAACGACTGCTTCCATTTCTCGGCCTTGTGGCCAGAAGTCGAAGCGATCGCTGCCCATGGCCTTGCGGCCATCGCCATGACGCCCAGCCACAGCTGGGTGGCGCCGGCCGGCGGCACCCAACCGGTCTTCGGCACCAACCCCTTCGCATTTGCCTGGCCGCGCGCGGGCAAGAATCCCTACGTGTTCGACTTCGCGACCAGCATGGTCGCGCGCGGCGAAATCGAGTTGCATCGCCGCGCGGGGCGCCCCATTCCGGAAGGCTGGGCGCTCGACAAGGAAGGCCGCCCCACCACGGACCCGGCCCAGGCACTGGACGGCGCGATGCTGACCTTCGGCTCGTACAAGGGGTCGGCGCTGTCGACGATGATAGAACTGCTGGCCGGCCCGCTGATCGGTGACCTGACCAGCCTGCAGTCCCGCGCCTTCGACGCCGGTGCGGTCGCCACGCCTTTCCATGGCGAACTGCTCATTGCGCTGGATCCCGCACTGTTGGGACGCGGCAGGACGGACCAGAACGAAGCCGCCGCGGAGGCGCTGTTCGACGCCATCGTGGGCCAGGGCGCCCGCTTGCCCTCGCAGCGCCGTTTCGAAGCCAGGAAGGAAAGCATCGCGCATGGCGTCTGGGTCAGCCGGTCGCTGTACGACGACATCCGCAAGCTCGCCGCCTGAACAGGCGGCTCAAGCCTTGCGTATCCGCTGCAATATGCGGTCGAGCGCCGGCCCGACCGCGTCGAAGGCGCCCTGCGCGGCCAGGTCCTGGATCACCTGTTCGTTCAGTCCGCCCCGTGTGGAAAACTCCTTGGCCAGCTCCGCGAACGGCGTATCGGTGTCCCGGGCGACGGCGCTCAAGCCGGAATAGAACGATGCCAGGTAGGCGCGGGTGGTGGCGGCTTCGACGCCTTGGGCCTGCAGCCACTCGTCCTGGGTGTGCAACATGGTGAAGAAGCTTCCCATGAGCGCCGTCGCGGCAAACAGCACGTCGAATGCGGCTTCATCCGCGACTTCCAGGCCCAGGCCCACCTGGTCGAACAGGCGCGCGGCCAGCGGGTCCGCCGGATGGATGATGGTCGTCCCCAGGCCGCGCGCCACCATGGGCAGCGGCGCCAGGCGGGTGATACGGGCCACGCCCGGCAGCAGCGTCGCGAGCCGGTCCATCCTGAACGTCGCGATGAAGCTCAGTACATGGTGGCGCCGCGCGAAACGCAGGCCGGCCAGCACGTCCAGCGCGATCTGCGGACGCACGGCCAGGCAGACGACATCGCAGGCATCCAGCACTTCCTGGTTGTCGGCCGCCACGCGCACAAAGGAGTAGCGCGCGGCCAGCCGCGCTGCCGTCTCGGCATTGCGCGGCGACACCACGACCTGGGCTGGCCTGGCGGGGGAAGCCGCGAGCCCCTGTATCACCGCCTCGGTGATGCTGCCGGTGCCGATGAAGCCGATTCGTTCAAGCATCTTGGAATCCTTGTCCCGCGACATGATCGTTTCACTTCCGCGATTTGATGAGCTTGTCATCCACCGCTTCCTGCCAGGTATCCGCCAGCGTGAAACCCAGCGGAAAGGGATCGCTCGGATCGACGCCGAACTGGGTGATCCCCGTGATCCAGGCCTGCCCCGCCACGGTCGAACCGATCGCGGGGTAATCGCCCACCATGGTCGTCGACGTGATGCGGGACTCGAATTCCGTGCCGATGATGGACTCGTGTATGAAGGTTTCGCCCACGGCGATCTGCCCTTTGGCATGCATCACGGCCAGGCGGGCCGACGTGCCGGTGCCGCAGGGCGATCGGTCGCAGCGTCCGGGCGACACGACGACCGCGTTGCGCGCCCGCAGCACGCCTGCCTCGCGGCGAAGCGGCAGGACGAATTCCGTCTGGGTGATGCCCTTGATATGGGGGTTCAGAGGGTGTGGCGAAGGCAGCTGTTCGGCCGCCGCGGCCTTGATGCGCTGGCCCAGTTCGCAGATGTCCCGCGCTTCGTCGGGCGTCAGGCCAAAGCCGAGCGCGGCGGCATCGACGATGACGTACGTCATGCCGCCGAAGCCCACGTCCACCTTCAGGCTGCCGGTACCGGGCACTTCGACCATCCGGTCCAGGTGGTTCGCGAAGGCCGGCTGATTGGTGAACTCGACGCTGGTCACCTTGCCATCGGCGCACTTGCAGCGCACCAGGATCAGGCCGGCGGGAGACTCCAGCATGATCTCCGTCATGGGTTCGGTCATGGGCAATATGCCGGTCTCCAGCAGCACCGTCGCCACGCATATCGTGTTCGACCCCGACATCGCCGGGTACTCCATGGACTCGGCGATGATGTACCCCATGCGCGCACGCGGGTCCGTGGCCGGCAGCACGAAGTTGACGCTCTGGTTGGGGCCGCCCCTGGGCTCGAACAGGCAGATACGCCTGAGATCGTCGCGGTGCTCCTCGAAGTACACCATCTTGTCGAACACGGTCTGGCCGGGCACGTCGATGACGCCGCCCGTCACCACATGGCCGATCTCCCCCGCCGCATGGCAGTTCACCATGGTCAAAGTCTTGTTCCAACGCATCCGTACTGCTCCTTCGATATCCGCCCGCGCGTCTTGCCGATCGCCCCGTGACGATCAACGTCCCACCGCGTAGCCCTGCATGCCGCGCGGATTCGCCGCCGCCTTCAGCAACCTGCGCCCGCCGGGAAGCATTTCCTGGGTGCAGGCGGTGATCCGGCCTTCCGACCAGGACGGCCCGACTGTGACGTCATGCCCGGCCGCGCGCAGGGCTTCGATCGTCGCGGGCGGGAAGCGGTCTTCCAGTATCAGCCTGTTCAACTTCACCGGTCGCGGCCAGAACGACGTCACGAAATGCTCGATGTGCCAGGCGGGGCAGTCGATCGCTTCCTGCAGGTTCATCCCCTGCATGTGGCGGATCAGGAACGCCACCGTCCATTGATCCTGCTGGTCGCCTCCCGGCGTGCCGAAGCACATGTACGGCTTGCCTCCGCGCAACGCCAATCCCGGCGACAGCGTCGTGGTCGGCCGCTTGCGTGGCTGCAGCGACCCCGCCAGGCCATCGTCCAGCCATGCCATCTGCATCCGGGTGGTTATCGAGAAGCCAAGCTCAGGGATGGTCGGGCTGGCCGCCAGCCAGCCGCCCGAGGGCGTCGCCGACACCATGTTGCCATGCCGGTCGATCACATCCAGATGGCAGGTATCGCCGACGAAGATTTCATCGTCGGCCCAGCGGTCCAGCGGCGGCAGCTGAGCGAATGTCGGTTCGCCCACGCCATAGCGCACATCCGCGTCGCGCAGCGTGCGTTCGGCGATGCCCAGATCCGGCAGCCTGGGCATTGCACCCCCCGGCGATCCAGGCCGGATCTCCCTGCTGGCGACGGCGTTGACCAGCGCCGCCCGGTCGCGGGCGTATGCAGTGCCGAGCAGATCACCCACCGGGACCGAAACGAATTCGGGATCGCCATACCAGGCCAGCCGGTCCGCGAACGCAAGTTTCGCCGCCTCGGCGATCGTGTGGACGAAAGGCGCCGACAAGGGGTCATGGCGTTCCGCCTTCAGCTCGCGCAGCATGGCAAGCTGTTGCAGATGCACCGCGCCTTGAGACCAGGTGCCGCATTTGGCGACGGTGTAGTCGCCGTAGTCCACGGTCAGCGGCTCTTCGTAGCTTGCGCGCCACTCCGCCAGGTCGGATTTGCGCAACAGGCCCTGGTTTCTTTCCCCCGTGGTGTCCCAGATTCGCTCCTCGCGATAGAAACGATCGATCGCGTCGGCCACGAAACCGCGATACCAGGCGTCCAGCGCGGCGTCGATGCGTCCCGTCCTGTCGCCCCCTTTCGTCCCGGCAAGCACCAGAATGCGGGTATAGGTCGCGGCGATGGCCGTGGACCGCATCAGGCGGTCGGGCCGCGGCACCTTGCCGCCCGGCAGCCAGGCTTGCCCGGACGTCGTCCACTCGTCGCGAAACAGCGGCGACACCGCCAATATGGAGGCCGAGACCCTGGGTACGATAGGGAAGCCATCGCGAGCGTATTCGATGGCCGGCGCCAGCACGTCCGCCAGCTCCCAGGTGCCATAGTCGCGCAGCAGCGTCAGCCACGCGCCGAACGCGCCGGGTACCGCCGCCGGCAGCAAGCCGATGCCCGGTATCTGGCTGAGCCCCATGCGGCGGAAATAGTCGGTGGTGGCCAATGCGGGGGCGCCGCCCTGGCCGCACAGGCTGCACATGCGCTTTTCGTCCTCGCTCCAGAAAAGCAGCGGGACCTCGCCGCCCGGACCGTTCAGGTGCGGTTCGACGATCTGCAGCACGAATCCGCCCGCCACCGCCGCGTCGAACGCATTGCCGCCACGCTCCAGCACGCTCATGGCGGTCTGCGAGGCAAGCCAATGGGTACTGGCGACCACGCCGTTCGTACCCCTGATCTCCGGCCGCGTGGTGAAGGCATCCGACATTACGAGACTCTTATCTATCGATGGGACATCTACGATAGTGGGCTGGTTATTACCCATCATCGGATCTTCTCATTGTGGGATAAGCTAGCGCTTATAGGAGCGTAGCCATGGACCCCAGCGCACTCAACTTCGTGCGGCGCCTGAAAATCCGCCATTTTTCCGTGCTGATCGCGATCGCGGAGCACGGCTCCGTCACGCGCGCCGCGGACGCCCTGGGTATTTCGCAGTCGGCGCTGACGCAGACGCTGGCCGAGGTCGAGAACATCTTCGGCAGCCCGCTGTTTTCGCGCACCTCGCGCGGTGTCGTCCCGACCGAACTGGGCAACATGGCTCTGTCGCGTTCGCGCCGTTTTCTCCAGGACGTGGAGTTCTGGGAGCGCGAAGTACAGGCCATGAGCTCCGGCTATCGCACCCATCTCAACCTGGGCGTGGTTCCTCATCTTTCCAGCGCCTTGCTCGCCCGCACCGTCCGTACGCTGGTCCAGCAGGTCAACCTGAGCCTGACCCTGCATCGCGGCAATACCCGCCAGTTGCTCAAGCTGCTGCGCGAGCGCAAGGTCGACTGCGTGGTCGGCAGGCTACCGCCGGACGACGACCTGGTCGGGTTGAGCCATCGGCTACTGTACGAGCAGCGTCCGGCGCTGGTGGCCCACCCCGCGCTGGCCGCGCGCCTGGGCAAGCGGGACGTGCAGCTCAAGGACCTGTCGAGCGCACGCTGGCTGCTGCCCTTGCCCGATACGCCCACGCGCCAGCGCCTGAACGAGGAGTTCCGCAAGCACAAGCTGGTGCCCCCCGCCCCGATCATCGAGACCGAATCGTCCGAAGTCATCGAGGAGATGATCGCCAGCGACGACGGCATGGTCTCCATCGTGCCGGAAGACGTGGCCAACGATTTCCGCGTGCGCGGCCGCGTCGCCACGCTGGACCTGCGGCTGCAGTGGATGCTGCCCGCCATCCACATCATCTCCGAGGCGCGTGACCAGCCCCTGCCCGCCGA
Source organism: Bordetella genomosp. 8 (assembly GCF_002119685.1). Lineage (NCBI taxonomy): Bacteria > Pseudomonadati > Pseudomonadota > Betaproteobacteria > Burkholderiales > Alcaligenaceae > Bordetella > Bordetella genomosp. 8. Next base: position 4,574,994 of record NZ_CP021108.1, read on the forward strand.
GGAGCACCTGGCCGCCAGCCTCGTCCGGCTACGCAACGAAATGAACGCCGCCACGGCGGAGCCATAAGCTGCGCCTAATCGCGCGATCAAAAAAACCGGTTCCCCGCCGGTGTCACATTCCTAACATGAAGGACATGCGATCGGCTTTGTACTACGCATGACTCGACGCGGCGCGGATGCGGCCCCCGCCGGCCAGTGTCGCGCGAGTGGAAACACACAAGGGGAATACCATGAAGACAGCCGGATTGAAGCGGCTGGTCGGCCTATGGCTGACCGTACTGACACCTGCCCTGGCGCATGCCGCGTGGCCCGAGAAGCCCGTCACCCTCATCGTGCCGGCGGCCCCCGGCGGATCGACGGATATCCTGGCCCGCGAACTGGCGGCCGACCTGTCGCAGGTCTACGGGCAAACCTTCCTGGTGGAAAACCGCTCCGGCGCGGGCGGCAACATCGGCACCGGCATCGTGGCGAAGGCCAAACCGGACGGCTACACGCTGCTGATCGGCGCCATGACCAACCACGTCGTCAATCCCACACTGATTCCGTCGACGCCATTCAAGGGCGTCGACGATTTCACCCCCATCGCCTACCTGGCCAATGTCCTGACGACCGTGGTGGTGAATCCCAGCCTTCCCGTGCACAACATCAAGGAGCTGGTCGCCTACGCCAAGGAACATCCGGGCAAGATCGACTACGCGACCGGCGGCACCGGCAGCACCAACCACATCGGCGTGCTGCTGCTGGAACGGCTGGCGGGCATCAAGATGGCGCACGTGCCTTACCGCAGCGGGGCCCCGGCCATCATGTCGACGGTCAGCGGTGAAACGAAGCTGAACATCAGCGCCGGCACCCAGACCCTGCCCCACGTCAGGGCCGGCCGACTGCGGCTGCTTGCCGTAACGGAAGGCCAACGCTCGGAGCTGTTGCCCGATACGCCCACGGTAGGCGAAACCGTCCCAGGCTACGAGATGACCATCTGGTACGGCGCCTTCGGCCCCAAGGGCACGCCGCCCGACATCGTGGCCAGCCTGAACGCTGCCATGAACAAGACCTTCATGAAGCCGGACATCAAGAAACGCATGCTGGACATGGGCGTGGTACCGGTCGAGATGACGCCCGACCAGTTCGGCGAGGTCCTGCGGCGCGACGATGCGAAGTATTCCAAGCTGATCAAGGAGCTTGGCATTACCGTCGAGTGATCCGGACCGGCGCGGACGCACTTCCGCGCCATCCCCCATATCGTTTAAAGGAGCATGTCAATGTCGATACGTTGGAAAGGGGTCTTCCCCGCCGTTACCACCAAGCTCAAGCCGGACTACACGCTGGACGTCCCCGCGATCGGCGCGGGCCTGGAACGCCTGCTGGAAAACGGCGTCAGCGGCGTGGTGATGATGGGCATGGTGGGCGAGAACGCCCAGCTTTCACCGGACGAAAAGATCACCGTCCTGAAGACCGCCAAGGAAGTGATCAAGGGCCGCGTCCCCATCATCTCCGGCCTGGCGGAAACCAGCACGGAACGTGCGGTTGCCTACGCGCGCGAAGCGGAGCGGATAGGCGTCGACGGGCTGATGGTGTTTCCCGCGTTGACCTACAAATCCGACGCGCGCGAAACGATTGCCTTCTACAAGACCGTCGCCCAGGCGTCCGGGCTGTCGATCCTGCTGTACAACAACCCGCGTGGCTATGGCGTCGACCTGGTGCCCGACGTCATCGCCGAGCTGCTGGCCGAACCCACCATCGAGGCCATCAAGGAAGAATCGTACGACACCACGCGCGTCACCGATCTGGTCTCGCGCTTTGGCGACCGGCTCGCCGTCGTCTGCGGCGTGGACGACCTGATCGTCGAAAGCGTCGCGCTCGGCGCCCAGGCCTGGGTGTCCGGCATGGCCAACGCGCTGCCCAGGCAGTCGGTGGAGCTGCTCAACCTTGCGCTGGAAAACGACTTCGCACGCGCGCGCAAGCTGTATGGCGCGCTGATCCCGCTCTTCCATCTCGATACGGTGGTCAAGCTGGTCCAGCATATCAAGCTGGCGGAGAACATCGTGTCGGGCTCGGCGGAAACCGTGAAACCGCCGCGGCTGAACCTGGAAGGCGCGGAGCGGGAGAAGACCGTCGCCATCGTCAGGAAGACGCTCGCCGATCTGAAGGCGCTGGGTTATTGACCGCGGTCGGACGACGTGGCGCCACGAAGGCGCCGCCAGCCCACCGCGGTCAAGCCTCCTGTGGCACGAACACGTCTCCCGCCATGAGCCGCCTTGCCGAGCGGCTCAGCGAGACGCAGGATACGACCCAGTCTCCACCACGCTTTTCGCACTGCGCGCCGACGCGCAAGGTACCGGAAGGATGGCCGAAGACGATCGGCGCGCCTGGCGCGCCGATCGACACCCTGCTTACGATCGTGCCCGGGACCGCGGCGGCGGCGGCCAATGCGATAGCGCCCGTTCCCGTCATCGCATGATGCAGCTTGTTCATGGACACGATACGGGCGACCAGGTTCACATCCTCACGCCTGACCACCCGGCCGTCCGACGCCACATAGGTGTCCGGCGCGGCGACGAACGCGATCTTCGGCGTCGCGGGACGCAGCAGGCTCACATCATCCCCCGCCTCGGCCAGTCCCATCATGATCGCGGCCTTGCACCTGATTTCTTCGAGACGATCGAGGAGCGCGACATCGCTGTTGACGTCGTCCTGCATTTCGGTGCCGGTCAAGCCCAAGGCCGTTGCGGCGACGAACACCGTGGGATTCCCGGCATTGATGAGGGTTGCTTCGACCCAGCTGCCATCGGACAGGGCCACGGTATCCAACCTGGATCCCGAAGGAAACATGGCGCCGCCCGCGGCATCGCCGGGATCGAGAAACTCCAGCGGGATCTCGGCGGCGGGAAAAGCGACGCCATCCAGATAGAAGGATCCGAGTTCCTGCACTTCACCCTGGTCTATCGGGACATGGGCATGGATACGCTTGCCGATGTTCGCCTGCCAGATACGCACGAGCGCGGTACCCGAGTCCGTGGCGCGCAAGAGCCCGGAATGCAGGGCAAACGGCCCGACGGCCGCGGTCAGGTTGCCGCAGTTTCCGCTCCAGTCTATGACACGTCGATCCACCGACACCTGGCCGAAGAGATAGTCCACATCGCAGTCCGCACGCTGGGACTTCGATATCACCACGACCTTGCTGGTACTCGACGTCGCGCCACCCATGCCGTCGATCTGTTTGCCATAAGGGTCGGGACTTCCCATAATCCGCAAAAGTGTCCGGTCGCGTGCGTCGGGTTCGGCGGGGAGCGCGGAACCCAGGAAGAAGACGCCCTTGCTGGTGCCACCCCGCATATAGACCGCCGGTACTCGAAGTTGCTTCATTTCTCGTTGCCTCTCACAGTGCCCCTGACGGCACGCGTACGTTAACATACTATGGTATTACCATTTACCTAAAATTGGACAGGCGTCCCATCATGGGGTCAGCCGGCAGAACAGGAACCAACCGTGGAACTGAGGCAGTTGCGCCACTTCATTGCGGTGGCCGAAGAAGCGAATTTCACCCGGGCGGCGGACCGCTGCCATATTGTGCAATCCGCGCTATCCACGTCCATCCGGCTATTGGAAGAGGAGCTGAAGGCCAAACTCTTCCTGCGTAACACCCGGCAGGTGAGCCTGACCGCCGCGGGCGCGGCGTTTCTCCAGCGAACCCGCCAGGCGCTGGATATCCTGGACCAGGCGGTGATGGATCTGGCCGACGTCCAGGCCATGCGCAAAGGCAGGCTTTCCATCGGTACGGTGCAAAGCCTGCCTCCCTTCCTCAACCTCCCTGAGCTCCTCGCCCGGTTCTACCGCGACCATCCGGAGATCGAAGTCAAATTGATCCAGGGCGCCGCACCGGACCTGAACGAGAAAATTGCATCAAGGGCATTGGACCTGGCGATCATACCGATCGAGGAACGCGGCGATAAGCTCGCGGCACATGTCGTCGCGTGTGACGACATGGTGCTCGCATGCTCCCGCTCGCACGCACTGGCGTCCAGGAAATCGATAGGATTGAAGCAGTTGACGACCGAGCCCTTCGTCGATTTCGTCGCCGGCCAAGGGACCCGGCGATTGGTAGACCGCGCGTTCGCTGAGGCCGGCCTGGCGCGACGGGTGGCCCTGGAAGTCGCCGACCTCGACACCCTGATCGACTTCATTCGCCAGGGCATGGGTGTGGGTCTGCTGCCGGCGGCGATAGTGGGCAGGCACGGCGGCAGCTTGGCCAGCATTCCACTGAAAGGCAAGGAGCTTTGCTGGGAACTCGTCGTCACCCATATCCGGTCGTCCGGACCGCGGCAGGCCGACGCGCTCGACGTCGCGCCTGCGACCTTCCTGCAGGCGTTGCTGTCCACCACGGCTATCTACGCCGTAGATGAGTGACATCGAAAACTTCAACTTAAAAACCCGGCGGCAAGCTGCGAAAGTTGAGGGAACGGCACGGCGCTCATCCGGGGGGCCCGCATCGGCATACCCGTGCCATTCAACCCAATGAAGGAGCTTGATATGAAGTATCTCCCGCTCGGTAAATCCGGCTTGATGGTGTCCCAATACGTGCTGGGAACGCTGACGTTTTCCGGCACCAATGGCTTCGAAGCATTGGGGGGCATCGGCGTGGCGCAGGCCAGGCGCTTTATCGACATGGCCCTGGACGCCGGCGTCAATGCCTTCGATACCGCCAATCTCTATTCCAAGGGCGACGCCGAGAAAGTGCTCGGGGAAGCGCTGGCCGGCCGCCGGGACCAGGTTCTGGTTTTCAGCAAGGGACGATCCGCGATGACCGATGGCCCGAACGGCGGCGGCGCGTCTCGCGGCCATCTGGTCGGACAGCTGGACGCGACGCTGAAACGCCTGCGAACCGACTACCTGGACCTGTATTTCGTCCATCAATGGGACGGTGTCACGCCCATCGAGGAAACCGTCGAAACGATGTCAGGATTCGTCAAGAGCGGGAAAATCCGCTATTGGGGATTTTCGAACTACAGCGGTTGGGCCATCGCGAAGACGGCCATGGTGGCGCAATCGCCTGGATTCGTGCCGCCGGTTGCGCACCAGATCTACTACACGCCGGAGGCGCGCGAAGCCGAATATGAATTGATCACCGCTGGCAGTGAGTTCGGGATCGCCTCGATGATCTGGAGTCCCCTCGGACAAGGCCTGTTCGGCGGCAAGGCCAGGCGCGACGGCGCCATGCCGGCAGGCACTCGCCAGGCGGCCGAGGGATGGCGTGAACCTTACGTGACGGACTGGGACCGCTACGCCGACGTCCTCGCCGCGATCGAGGCCGTCGCGGCGGAAACCGGACGCTCCGTGCCCCAGGTGACGCTGGCCTGGCTGCGGGAACGCCCCGGCGTCGGCCCCATCGTCATTGGCGCACGCGATGAACGGCAACTCTCGGACAACCTCGCGTCAGATTCCCTGCAGCTTTCCGCCGAGCAGACGGCGCGCATAGAAAAGCCGGGCCGCCCCCGCGCCATCTATCCCTTTTGGCATCGGGCCATGTGGGCCATGGACCGGCCTTCATCCGCCGAGCGCTCTTACCTTGAGGGCTACCGGGACAGCATCGGTCTATGACACTCAGGATGTCGGACGCGCGCCGGTGATGACTCCGGTGCGCCGGCCGTTTGCGCCGTTGCCGCAAGCACCTGGCTGATATATAGTCCTATGGTCATACCATAATACTATATAGGAGACATCATGATCAGGCTCACAGCTATCGGCGTCGCGCTCGCGGTCATTTCCGCCGGCGCGGGCGCGCAGGAGTATCCCACCCACCCCGTGACGATCATCGTCCCGTTCGCCGCCGGCGGAGGCACGGATCAATCCGCCCGGCTCGCGGCGCAATTGCTCACCAAATCCTTGCACCAGACCTTCGTCGTCGAAAACAAGGCGGGGGCCGGCGGCATGATAGGCCTGGGCCAGTTGGCCAGGGCCAAGCCCGATGGCTATACCCTTGGATGGGCTGGCAATAGCCCACTTACCATCGCGCCCTATCTGCAGAAGAGTCCCCCATACGATCCCGCGACGGCGTTCACGCCTGTAAGCCTGGCAGGATTGTCGTCATCGGTCCTGCTCGCGCGCCCAGGGCTGGACGTACGCAACCTCCAGGCCTTCGTCGCGAAGGCGAAAGCGCAACCTGGCTCGATATCGTTCGGCACCAGCGGCATCGGCACATCGACCCACCTGCTCGGGGAACTGCTGAAATCCGAGACGAAGACCGATCTGCTGCACGTCCCCTACAAGAGCGACGCGGAGTGCATCTCGGCCTTGCTGGGCGGTCAGGTCGATGTTGCATGGGTCTCGGCGCAGATCGCCATTCCACAGGTGAGCGGCGGCAAGCTGATCGGCCTGGTGGTGTCGGGCGACGCCCGCGAGCCTGCCATGCCTGGCGTGCCCACCGTGAAAGAGGCAGGCGTGCCGAACATGCAGGTGCCGATCTTCTTTGGCCTGGTCGGCCCGGCCAAGTTATCGCAGGACGTTGTCGACAAACTCGCCGCTGCGATGGCGACCGTGGCGCGCGACGAGGAGTACCGGAACGCGTTGGCGTCGATGGGCCTGCACGCGGCCGCTTCGTCTCCGGCACAGTTTTCCACGCTGCTCGAGAGCCATCGAACCCGCTGGTCGACGCTGATCAGGCAATTGAATATCAGCGGCCAGTAGAAGCCGTTCCCCTGTCACGCGGCGCGTCGGCAGCCGCCGCCTTCCCACCCTGTTGAAATGGAGGTACCCATGGTCAAACATATCAGCTTGATCCACCGTCACCCGGGCGAGTCCGTCGCGGATTTCCGCGCCTATTGGCTCGATGTGCACTCGCAACTGGTCAAGGGCGTCCTGCCCGGACTTCGCAAGTATGTCGCCAACTTTCCTGTCGACGTGTCGCACGCCGAACCGCTCGCCAGCGGTCGGCAACTATCCTGCGACGCGATCGTCGAATTGCACTTCGACAGCCTGGATGCGCTCAAGGCCGCGATCCGCTCGCCGGGTTGGCAGAGCGAAAAGCGCAAGGCCAGCAGCGCCAGGCTGATAGACCTATCCCTGAATCAGTACATGATCGCGGACGAAGTGCCGATAGCCTTGGACGCTTGAAGAATCAAGGTGGCCCGCATCCGGTGCGGGCCATCGCGCGCGGTGCTGGACCGTGTCGTACCAGGGGGACGCCCTGGTTGTCAGCGCGCGGCCTCACTGGCTCAGGTTCAATGCCTTGACCGTCTTTTCATAGCTGGCCCGCTCTTGGCCCAGGAAGGTCTTGACCTTGCCGATATCCGCATCGTCGGGCTTGACGTCCGCGCCGAACTCTTTCATCCGGTTGACGAAGGCCGGATCGTTCATCACCGCCTTGACCGCCGAATTTAACACCTCGCGGTTCTGCGCCGGAATCTCGCGCGGCGCGAATACCCCGAACCAGGCTGAGATATCGAAGCCCGCGACACCCTGCTCCTGCATGGTCGGAATCGACGGAAAGTTCGGCGATCGTTCGAGGCTCAAGGTCGCCAGCGGACGCAGCCGTCCATCCGCGACGGGGCCCTTGCCATCGATACCGGCGATCGTGTACCACTGCACGTCGCCGGCGGCCATCGCGATCAATATGTCTGGCGTACCCTTGTAAGGGATGTGCTGGAACTGGGTACCGGCCTGCAAGTTCACGGTTTCGCTGGCCACATGCGTGACCGAGCCGATGCCAGGCGACGCGAAGTTGTCCTTCTTCGTGGCCTTGCCGGCAACAACCAGGTCATTCAGGCTCTTCCACGGAGAGCCCGACGGCACCACCAGCAGCAGCGGTGTGTGCGCGACGATGCCAATCGGCTCGAGGTCTTCCATCTTGTAGCGAACCGCCTTGTTCACCAGCGGGATGAGCGTAATCGGGCCGGACACCGTAAACAGCAACGTGTATCCCTCAGGATTGGACCTCGCCACGTTTTGCACGCCAAGCGCGCCTCCCGCGCCGGCCAGGTTTTCGACGATCACCGGCTGCCCGAGCTTGTCGCTCATGCCCCGGGCCACCATCCTGCCCAGTGTGTCCGTCGACCCGCCAGGGGGGAATGGAATGATGAAACGAATGGGCTTGTCCGGAAAAGCACCCTGTGCGGCGCCCGCCAGACAGGTGGCCGCCGCGAATGCCGCCAGGGCAGCGAACAGTTTTGGAAATTTCATGCGTGTCTCCCAACAGAATCTTTTAATGGAGGGACCGGGGCCTGTGCAGCCCGCGGCCCCTTATCGCGTCGCGCCGACGGCCCCGCTGCGGACCATCTCTTCGTGGGTCAGCACATGGGACAGCCCATAGAAGTCAAGGATCACCCCAGGCCGCGCGCCATGCGATACCAGGCTTTCCTCGCCGAGCAAGCCCCGGCCCAGGTCCCGCAGCATGGCCTCGTCCCATCCTTCGACCAGCAGGATCCAATCCGACTCGACGGAACCCGCGCCATGCGCGCAGATGCGCTCCTCTTCGGTCATGGGTCTTTCGATGGACCGGTCGCGCGCCAGGAAATGCGCGCCCACCCGGCCCTCGCTGGATGCGAATTCGCTCGATACCGTCTCCAGCAACCAGGCTCTGAGCACCTCTTCCCGCCCCGCCGCGGGCGAGAAACGCACCGTCATGGCCCGTGAACCGGTGCCCAATCCCGTACTGGCCACCACTTCGCAAAGCGTGCGGCTGGCGTAGTCGGCCAGCGGACGGAATTTCTGCGTCCACGGCGTGGGGTTGTTCAGCTTGTCGATATATTCGCCCTGGACCGTAACGGACTTGTCAGCCACCTCGTACAAGGCGAAGGCGGAGGGCGACCCTTCATCCAATGCGTTCAGTCGACGCCCGCGCAGGAAACCCTTGGTGCTCACGCGTTCGAGCAGATGCTCGTAGGAATGGAACCTGCAATGCTCCTCACGGTATTCCGGCGGATAGTTGCTGTAGATCACGACGGCTGTTTTTCCTAGCAATGGCAATTTTCTACTCCTTGGTGATATGCGCTTGGTCCGGTCTATGCACACGTACCCGCTTTGTCGAATAATAATGTAGTATGGTCCAACCATACAAATGAGTTTTGACAGGAGTGGGGAGCGGCATGCAACTGGATCATGTAAGCGCGATCGTGACCGGCGCGGCGGGCGGAATCGGTCGAGCATTGGTGCGCGCATTGCTGGAAAGTGGCGCCAACGTGCTCGCCAACGATATCGACGACGCGCGGCTTCATGGCTTGAGGGATTCGATGGCGAGCGATCATCATGTCCGCCTGAGGCTGCTGCGCGCGGACCTGGCCGACCCGGGTTCGCCGCCGCGCTTGCTGGATGCAGCGGAACAGGCATTCGGCCGAGCCAATACGCTCATCAATAGTTCCGGCCTCGGGCGCGCCATATATACCAGGGATCTGCTGACCGCCCCCCCGCCCGTCTGGGACATCGACTTCTCCGCCTGGCAAAGCATGTTCGACGCCAATACGATGAGCCCCATACGCCTGATCAACGCCGCGGTCCGGCGCTTCCGCGTCTCTGGATGGGGCCGGATCGTCACCATTACCACCAGCCTTGACCATATGCTCGCCCATGGCTCGGGACCATACGGTCCATCGAAAGCTGCCCTGGAGGCATACACGTCGATTCTCGCACGTGAATTGAACGGCTCCGGGGTTACCGCGAACGTCCTGGTGCCCGGTGGCACCGTGGACACACCCATGGTGCCGGACATTCCCAACCTCGCTCGCGAATCGCTGCTTTCGCCCGAAGTCATGGTTTCCCCTCTGCGCTGGTTGCTGTCCAAGGCCGCCGATAACGTCACCTGCAGGCGCATCCGCGCGAATCTGTGGGACACGGGCTTGCCCCCGGAAGTGGCCTACCGGTCGGCATCCGCCCCGGCGGGATGGTGGGATCTGGCGGCGGGGCAGCAGCGGCGCCCCAGCCAGCCGGCCAATCAATAAGGACGTGGTGCGACCGCTTCGCGCTCGCGCACCTTCACCGACATTTCCCCGACTTGGTCGATCGCGATACGGACGGTATCGCCGCTTGCCATTGGTCCCACGCCTTCCGGCGTCCCGGTCGCGATCACGTCGCCCGGGCGCAACGTCAGCACCGAAGAGATCATTTCGATCAACTCAGGGATGCCGACGATCAGATCCGAGGTGTTGGCATCCTGGCGCAGGTCTTCATTGACCCAGAGGCGATTCCGCAGTTTCCCCGGATCGGATATCTCGTCCGCCGTCACCAGGTAGGGGCCGAGGGGCGTAAAGGTATCGAAGGACTTGCGCATCGTGCGTTCTTCTTCGCCCGAACCTTTTTCGATACGCATCGTTCCGTCTATGAGGCAGGCATACCCGAAGACGTAATCGAGCGCGCTGGCCCGCGGGACGTCGCGGGCCGTCCTGCCGATGATGACGGCAAGCTCGGACTCGTGGTCGAAGCGCCTGCTCGAGCCTTTCGGCAGCCAGACCGTACCGCCTGCGCCCACCACGCTGGACGGTGCCTTCAGGAAAAAGCCCTGCTCCCGCGCGCTCCGGCCGCCGGTCGTGACCGAGCGGTCGCCCAGCTCGCCGATGTGCTTACGGTAATTGGCCGGCGCGGCGAAGATGTGCGGCGGCGTTGGGTTGGCGGCGAGCAGCTGCACGTCGGCAAGACGGTGCATGGGTGCGCTGGCCGCGGCCTGCTCAAGCATTGCCTTGCATTCCGTCCAGTTCTCGATGAGCCAGTTGACGCGTTGCCCCGGCAATCGCGCGAGGAAATCCGGCAACGCGCCGGTGACGTTCGCTATGCCGGCATCGGTAACAACGCCCACCTGGAAATCGTTGAAGGAAGCGATCTTCATTTATCAGTTGCCCTTGGAGACGGAAACAGGTTCGTGCGCGACTTCTTCGCGGTAATAGCCGAGCTTTTGCATGACCGGGAAGTCATTGACCTGGAACAGCACCGCATCGCCATTGCCTGCATTGGCGTGCGAGTGCCACGCCCACGGCTTGATCGTCAGGAAATCACCCTGCTGCCAGTCGTACACGACGCCCTCGACGACCGTTCGGCCCGTGCCCGAGACGACGTAATAGAGCTTGCTTCCCGTATGACGGCGCGCGACGCCCTGGAAACCAGCGCGCAGCCGCTGCAGCCGCATGTCCATCGTCCGCATGGCCGGGCCGCCGTTGACGGGATTGCGATATTCCTGGATCAGGTCGTCGGCCGGATCGCTGCCCAGCACGGCGATACGGTCCAGCGATTCGAGCGCCATCGCGCGCGGGTAGACCAATAGCGGATTCTCGCCCGTCCCTGTCGGCTCGACCGCCGGCGGCATCATCAGGGCGTTTCCGAATAGACGTTCGGACCGGTCCGGCACGGGCAGCACCGGTTGCTGTTCCGAAACATGCGCTTCGAAGAAACTGGCATGCAGCATCTGCATCACGGACACGTCGAGGATGTCTAGCCATACCATCGGTTGATCCCCATGGTATTCATGGTCGTGCCAGCACATCGACGGCGTAAGAACCAGGTCGCCCTCGTTCATCACATAGCGCTCGCCATCGACGGTGGTCGTGGCGCCGCCGCCTTTCATGATGAACCGGAAGGCATTCGCGGTATGCCGGTGCGCGGCGGCGATTTCACCGGGCAGGATCACCTGGATCGACGCCCAGAACGTGTGCGTCGTGCCATAAGGCAGCCCGGGATTGGCCAGCCGCAGCGTGCGGCGCTGACCGCCCGAACCTATGTCGAGCTCGGACCCCAGGCGCTGGAGCAAGGGTTGCAGGTCGGCCCATCGCCAATGCACGGTCTGGGTGCTCGACTTCGGCTCGCGGGTGAATACGGGCGGATCGTCCGGCTGGTGCACCCGGCAATTGAATTTCGCCAGCTCGGCCTTGAGGTCCTGGCGCGCCCGCGCGTCCTGCATGCTTGTCTCTTCACTCATTCCATCGCTCCGTCTCCAGGCCTGCCTGTCCAGCACTCCGCAACGCCTGTCGAGTTGATAAACCAAACGACGATAATACATCATATGGTCGTACCTTATTGTTGGTATAATCTCCCATGGCTGCGAAGTACGACATGTGCTACTAGTGGCATTTCCATATTGGAATCGCTTTGGAACCCAGGACGATGAGTAAAGCTATGAAGGCGGCGCGTAGAGCGCCGGCCGTGGCGGAAGAGGCGAGCGGGCCTTCCTTCGCACCGATAAAGACCAAGCGCGCCTTCGAACAGGTCTGCGACCAGATCCGCCGCGAAATCGCCATGGGCAGGCTGAAACCTGGGGATCGCCTTCCGCCGGAACGCGAATTCGGGGAGCAGCTCGGGGTCAGCCGCACCGCCGTCCGTGAAGCCTTGCGCAGCCTGGAAAACGCCGGCTTGGTGTATTGCCAGCAGGGCATGGGCGGTGGCGCATTCATCTGCCAGCGGGACTCAGGCATCGTGACGCAGGCCGTCAGCGATATGGTGATGCTCGGCCAGGTGCCCTGGGACGACGTTACCGAAGCGCGGATCATGTTGACCGAGCAGGCAATCCGCCTGGCGTGCGAGCGGGGAACGGAAGAAGACTTCCTCGCGCTGGAGCAGGATATCGATCACATCGAGGAACTGACCGCGCGCGGCGACTTCAGCCGACGCACCAGCTACATCACGGAGTTCTACCGGCTGCTGGCACTGGCCACTCACAATCTGGTCCTGCTCATGCTGCTGGAGTCGCTGTCCGAGCTCAGCCGCGCGCTGCTGGCCAAGGTCGATCCCGTGCCTAAAAGCGACGTCATCGCCGTCAGGCGCCTGGTGGTCAAGCATATCCGCGCGCGCAATGCCGACGCCGCCGTCACAGCGATGGGTGCGCACCTGCGGCGGCTGGATCAGTATCTGCGCAGCGAATCGAAGAAGGAGTCGCCCCGGCGCACCCGTGCCCGCTCATAGCTATTGGCCCGCCACACCGCGCATCAGTCCGACAGGGTCCTGGGGCACGGTCCCGGACCGCCAGGCGACATGACCGTCCGGCCGCACCAGCACCAGCGGCTCCTGGTAGGCCGCCAGTACGCCTTCGTGCTTCATCTCATGAACGACGAGCGGCACACCGGCCTCCTGCGCCGCCCGGGCCATGGTGGAAGCCTCGTCGCGCCGACTTGCGGCCGCCATCAACACGAATCCCTTGCCGAATAGATCCAGGCTGGAGACGCCTTCCGCAAGCCACACATGCGGCGCCCTGCATCCTGGCCGGGTCGTCGGTCGGTAGTTGACCGCGTCCAGAAATTCCCGTTCCACCTGCTCGGGGGTCTCCGGCTCGTTGTAGACGACGACGGGGGAATCCATATAGCGGTTACCCAGGTGCATGTTCTTGGAGAACCACTCCTTGCGCAGGCCGTCGCCGAGTGCCTTGCCGACGGATGCCCTGGCCTCGTCGCCCGCGGGACCATCCGCGAAGATCATGGCGGTATGCGGCACCTTCTGCATGACCTCCAGATTGCTGGTCGAGAAGCGCGTGATCCGGTGCGCGACGGGTCGGCGCTCGACCTCGTAGGATTCGAGTAGCGATTCGCCGCCCCAGCCTTCCAGGCAGGCGGCCAATTTCCACGAAAGGTCCACCGCATCGCCGATGCCGGTATTCATGCCGAGGCCACCGGTTGGGGAGGTCAGGTGGCAAGCATCGCCGCAGATGAAAACCCGCCCGCGCCGGTAGCTGTCGGCGACCTGTTCGATACGGGTCCACCGCAGGACGCTCAACAATTCCAGATCGAAGGGCTTGCCCACGGCACGGTAGGCGAACTGCTTGAGCTGTTCGTCCGTATAGTCGTGCCGCTCCCTTGCGTTGCCGATGATGGACATACGCCACTGGTCATTGCCGTTGATCGCGACGATGGTCGCCCACACGCCGGCGTCCCCCACGAACATGTAGCGGTAGCCTGGCGCCTTGTCATGCAGGCCGTTGAAGTCCGCGCACCTGAAAATGACGTTGGTCGTATGGGTCAGGACGCCCTTGCCTTGCATGCCTATGCCCAGTTGCTCTCGCACCGTGCTGCGGCCCCCGTCGCAGCCCACCAGGTACTTCGTGCGGTACGCGCTGACCTGGCCTGTCCGCAGATCCTGCACATCGGACGTCACGCCGTCCGCATCCTGCTGGAATGAAAGCAGCCGATGGCCATACCGCAATTCGACACCAGGCTGCGACGCGGCAAAGCGCTGCAGGACCGGGTCGAACATATTCTGCGGGCACCGTTCGCGCTTCTGCGGGCTTTCTGGCGGAGGCCGGTCATCCGCCATGGCGGGCATGGCCTGCCTGCCCAGTTCGTAGCCGTTCAGGGCCGTCAGGTAGACATTGTCCTGAGGGTAACGGCGGTTGTAGGCGCTGGATTCGACATCATTGACGATACCCCAACGCCGGCAGAACTCCATGGTCCGTATACCGACGCCATCCATTTTCGCCTGGACGATCCTGCCGTCCCCCTGCTCCAGGAGCACCGCCCTGCGTCCGCGCCAGCCGAGATCTCCTGCCAACGACAAACCGACCGGCCCACCCCCCACGACGAGAACTTCCGCTTCCATGATGTTCATCCATCCATCCTCACGCCGCATCCGCGCCGACCGCCTGGTTTTTGCGCTGATGCGCGATATGCTGGCCGGCTCGCATGCCGGTAGTCGCCGCCTTGGCCAATCCGCCGAGATAGCCGACGCTGCGGCCACCTTCCAATCCGCCGGTGGACCCACCCGCGGCGTACAGTCCGGGGAACACCGAGCCATCGCCGCGCATGGCACGGCCCCATTCGTCAATTGCGATGCCGCCCATGGTGTAGGTGATGCCCGCGCATACCGGCACTGCATAGAAGGGGCCGGTGTTGATGGCATAAGGGCGGTACGCGTGCGCACTGCGCGGCGGATCGAGCGATTCCAGGCCGCCCGAGCCGATGGCGGCGTTATAGCCTGCCACCGTCTCCATCAACGTCTCCGCCGGCAAGCCGAGCCGCTGGGCGAGTTCGCCCAGCGTGGCTGCCCTGACGATGGTTCCGCCGCACTTCTCCATGTGCGGATTCGGCGGCAGGAACCGGGACGAGCCTGGGCCATCCCACAGGGGCTGGTCGAATATGACCGTCGCCGACAGTGGATCCTCCATGGCCGCGATCCCGTTGGCGATGTACACGCCGCCGCGGCCTTCGTCCAGGAAGCGCTTCCCCTGGCGGTCGACCACGATCGCCGACGTGGCGATATTGTCCATCCAGGGAAGCGGCCACAGCTTGTCGTTGGTCAGCGCGTCCCGGTTCATCACGTGGCCATAGAAGCCGACCAGCTCGGTGAGCTGGGCGCCCGCGGCCCTGGCCATGCGCAGTCCGTCACCATGACCGGACTTTGCGTTACGCTGCAACAGCTTCTCCGGCGCCGGTGAAATTCCTTCGCGCAGGATCGCCGGATCGCACTGGTAACCGCCGTCGGCGATCACGACGGTAGCGGCCCGAACCTCGAAAGCATCGTCGCCCCGGCTGCCCCGCAGGCCGACGCATCGGCCGTTTTCCACCACGAGTTCCGTGGCCCGATGGCCACGCAGGATGGCCCCGCCGAACTTCGCCAATTCGGCGCCAAGCGTGCGCAACAGCACATCGCCGCCTCGCCCTTTCCAATCGGAGCCGACCCGTTGTAGCGAAGGCGGGGAGAGCACGAAATTGTGATGTGCTTCAGCGCCGCCCTTGATGAAGCGGATGCCATGCGACTGCAGCCACCTGACCGCGCGTTTGGTGTCCACGGCCATGGCACGCGCCAACGCCGGGTTCACGCTGCCTTCGGTCGCGCCCAGGATTTTCTGTTCCAGCACGCTCTCGTCGGACAGGATGTCCGTCAGGCAGATATGGAAGGCACCGCCTGTCATGCGCGAGTTGCACAGATAGTCCTCTGCTTCATCGCGCTCCAGCACAATCACCTTCAAGCCGTTTTCCGCCGCCATCAGCGCCGCGGACAAGCCCGCCAGTCCGCCACCCACCACGCATACGTCACTCTCGATCATGTCCACCCGCTTTCCTTTTCTCGCCGATTGATATTCCATCCACGCGCCCGCGCCCGGGTTGCCCAACGCCTATCGAGGCATCAAGGTCTCGGCAACCAACTCGATGAGCTCGACCAGTACGCGCATCACGCAGTACGTAGCCGCCGCGAGTACGGCCGCGATGACGTACACATCCACCATGCCGGTGCGGTAGGCCACCCATGAGCCTATGAGTAGTACGCCCAATGTCGCCAGCACCACCACGGCATTCTTCTTTCGTATCAACACCCGTATCAGCGGAAACGGGGCCTGGGACTCTGTCGTTGCCGTATCGTCGTACACGGTGCCTCCCTATCGATTGACTGTTGCTTCCCGGCGAGACCTCGCCGTCCACGGACACTGCCGAGCGCCTATTCGTGCACCTCGCGCGGAAAGGCGCGCACGATCCAGCCGGTGTCCCGCGCCCCCGGCAGCGCCTCCAGGCGCCCGGTATAGGCCTCGACGTCGAATTCCGGATAGACCGGTGTGCAAAGCCTGCGCAGCTTCTGCCATACTTCGTCCGAGGTGATCGGTTTGCGCGGCGACCCCTTCGGCGCCTGGTTCTCCCTCTGCACGAGCAGCCTGCCATCGGCGTCGAAGAGATCGACCCTGGATTGGTGATAATGGCTGTACTCCGGCGCCTCGCACAGTTCTATTCCCGTCATCAGTCCGCTGACGCCGCCCGTCAGGAAGCGCTGGTATTCGTCGCTGTGGACAGGCTGGATGATGTCCTCACCCAGCAACGCCAGCGCAAGACAGTACTGGCTGTGGAATCGTGCTTCGTTGGCGGTGGCGGGCGGCCTGGATTTGGACACTGCCGGAATGATGTAGGAAGGCATATGCACCCGTATCCGGGCGACCTGGTCGACGGGCAGGCCCTCCTGTCGCAAGGCGACGAGCGAGTCGATCGCGGAATGCATGTAGCCGCAGCATGCGTGCAGCTTGCGCCGGGCCGACTCCAGATACCATATATCCCTGCGGGTAAGCGGCTCCGTATCGTAGGAACGAGCGACAGTCCGCAGGTAGCCCATGGGCCCCTCCAGGATCCGCACCGGCCCGGTGATGCCATGCAGCGCCTGCATGGCGCCGACGATGCCGGCCGCCGCCGGCATGGAGCCGAACAACAGGGGCTTGGCGCTGCCGCCATCGCCGAAGATCACTTCCGCCGGACACCAGCCGGCCTGGGCCAGCGCATTCGCCATGGCATGCAGGGTATGCTCGGCATCCAGTCCAAGCAGCTTCGCGCAGGCCGCGGCCGCACCCGCCGAGCCTGCCGGTCCCACCGAAACCATGCCGACCTCGGTGTAGGGTTTCATCGTGGGATAGAACGCTGAATAGATGCGGGACGTGACCTCGATGCCGGCGACCAGCGCCGCGATCAGCTCACGTCCCGTGGCGCTCACGGCCTCGGCCATCGCGAGGGCCGCGGCCACATTGCCTATGCCCGAATGGCCGCACGTCAGGTCGTTGAGCTCGTGGATATCTCCCATGTAGGCATTGACGCGCGCCGCTCCCTCGGGCGGCAGATCCACCGCGCTGCCGACAACCCCGACGTCTCCAACCCCGCGACGCTGCCGCTCAGAGCGCATCAGCGCCCGGATTTCCGGCGCGCGCGCCCCGCTCACCATGCAAGCGACCGTATCGGCGACGGTCAGGATGGCTTGTCCGGTCACGGACGGCGGTATCCGCGCGTAATCGATGCAGTGAGCGTAATCCGCCAGTTCCTCAAGCAAGGCGCGGTCCATTCCAAGTCTCCTATTCGTTGTAGGACATATGGTCATACCTTTCAAAGAAATTAGCAAGGTTTATGCAGAATCGGGAATTCCCTAGGAGCGGCGGCCTATCGGTATAATGGTATGATGTTATACCTTTATTCGAGGATTCCCGTGAGAGGAGCCCCGACGGTCAAAAGGAGACAAAATGAAATTCGGACAATTACTGAAGTCCCTCTCGTTGGGCATGGCGATGATCTCGCCCACCTTCGCTTCCGTGGCCATGGCCGCGTTCCCGGACAAGCCCATAAAAATCGTCCTGCCCTTCCCGCCGGGTGGCTCCACTGACATCGTCGGCCGCGCGCTTGCCAAACAGATGAGTGAGCGGCTGCATCAGTCGGTCATCGTGGAGAACATGCCCGGGGCGGCGGGAACGATAGGCGTGCAGAACGTCGTCCGTTCGCCACCCGAAGGCTACACACTGGTCTTCACGATTTCCGGGCCCATCACGCTGCTGCCGCAGGTCAACAAGAATGTCCGGTACACGATGAATGATCTCCAGCCGGTGGGCATCGTCCTGAAATCGCCACTCCTGCTCGTCGTGCCTGCCGCTTCGCCGTTCAAGTCCCTGGGCGACCTGCTGGCGGCCGGCAAGGGCGGACAGAAGACGGTGCCCGCTTTCGGCTCGTCAGGCGTCGGGGCGATTTCGCATGTTGCCGGCGAGATGGTGAATATCAAGGCGGGCACCCGGTTCCTGAACATCCCGTACAAGGGAACGACCGAGACCCTGCAAGCCTTGTATTCCGGCGATGTGCAATGGGCGCTTATCACCGGCGTCGACGGCAAGGGACCCATCGCCGATGGGCGGCTGCGCCCGCTGGCATCCCTGAGCCAGGCTCGCTCGCCGACCTACCCCGCCATTCCGACCATGCAGGAACAAGGCGTGCCAGGCATGAATATCGATACCTGGTACGGTCTTTTCGCGCCCCGGAATATCCCACCCGCGAATCTGGAACTGCTCAACCGCACACTGATCGCCATTGGCAAGGATCCCACGTTCGCCGCGGCTGCCGCGAATCTTGGCGGCGATGTACCGACCGAGGACCCATCGCCCAGTGCGATCGGATCCATGCTTGCCAGGGAATATGCGGAGTATGGCGCCACCATCAGATCGCTCAACCTGACGCTGGAGTGATGGCACGCGCAACATCCAGCAGCGCGTGCAGCGCCGGGTTCGAGTCGTTCTCGCGCCAGGCGAGCGATACCTCCTGGTCGAGATACGGCGTCTGGTCGGAGATCGGCACGTAGCTGACCTTGGGGTGGATCAGCGACGTCAGGTTGCCCGATACCAGCGCGACCGACAGCCCCGCCGCGATCAGGCAGATGACGCTGGCGACCTGCGAACACTCCTGTTCGATGCTCGGATAGAAACCCGCCGCGCCGCAGACCGCGATCAGCTGCGCGTGCGCGGCGGGCACTTTCTCGCGGGAGAACGAGACGAAGGACTCGCCCGCCAACTGCCGCAGGGCGATGCGCTTGCGGCGGGCCAAGGGGTGGCTGGCCGATAGCGCGACCACCAGCCTGTCGCGTTGGTAGGCCCGGGTCCGTATCTGCGGCGCGGCGACCGGCAGCGGCGTGCGCAGCATGCCGACATCCAGGGCGCGTCCCTGGATCTGCTCCAGTTGGTCCTTGGTCGTCATCTCCACGACGCGCAACAGCACCTGCGGAAACTCCTGCCGGAACCGGTTGATCAGTTCCGGCATGAAGCCGTAGCCCACGCTGCCGATGAAGCCTATGCTCAATTGTCCGGTTTCCCCGCTGCTGGCGCCGCGGGTGCGCTGTATCGCCACCTCTTCGTAGCGCAGCCATTGATAGGCTTCTTCCAGGAACACGGTCCCGGCCGGCGTCAGGGCCACCGAGCGCTTGTTGCGGACGAACAGCGGCGTGCCGAGGTGGGCTTCCAGCTTCTGTATCGCCTGGCTCAGCGGCGACTGCGCGATGCCGGCGCGCAGCGCGGCACGCCCGTAGTGCAGCTCCTCCGCGACCGCGATGAATTGCCGCAGCACCCGGCTGTTGATCATTAAGATAGATCCTATCTCACAGGACTATAAATTATATGTTGGACGTGGATTTTCCGGCTTTATAGACTGCCCTTCCTTATTCGAAGAACGAGGAGCGCCGTCATGCCAGTGTCCCCTGACCCATCCCAACGCGCCTGCCAGGCCATCGCGGACCTGCTCGGCGCGCAGCGGCCCTGGGACGAACCGCCCGCCGCGAGGCTGCGCTTTCATGGCGACGCGCCGGTCTTCGATACGCCGCACGCGCTCACCCTGTCTGCCGGCGCGGCGATCGGCGCCTATGCATTGACCGTGGAGAAATGGTGGCAACTCGCCACCGGGCAGCGCCAGACGGTGGCCATCGACTGGATGCAGGCCGCGGCATCCCTGAACCCAGGCCACTTCCAGACCCAGAACGGCTACAGCCTCCCCGCGCTGTCGCTGCTGACCGAGCTCAAGGCCGACTTCTACCGAACCGCGGACCAGCGCTGGTTCTTTCCCATCGGCTCCTATCCACACCTGCGCGACGGCGTGCTGGAACTGCTGGACTGCGCCAACACCCCTGCCGCGCTGGGCCGCGCCATTGGTCGCTGGAAGGCCGACGACCTCGAAACGGCCTTCGAGGAAAAGCGCCTGCCCGGCGTCTATGCCCGTAGCACCGAGGAGTGGCTGCGGCATCCTCAAGGCGCCCTGCTGGCACGGCAACCGGTCATCGAGATCACCCGGATCGCCGACAGCGAACCCGAAGCGCCCAGGCCCGGCGCCAGGCCCTTGTCGGCGCTGCGGGTCCTGGACCTGGGCCACGTCATTGCCGGTCCGGTCGTCGCCCGGTCGCTGGCCGAACAGGGAGCCGAGGTCCTGCGCATCACCCCGCCGATGAACCAGGACCCTTTCCGGCAGACGATAGATACGAATATCGGCAAGCGCTCGGCCTTCCTCGACCTGACGCAGGCGGCGGACCTGCGACGCGCGCGCGAACTGATCGGCGGCGCCGACGTGGTCGTGCAATCGTGGCGCCCCGGCACCCTGGCGCGGCGCGGCGTGGGCGCCGAGGAAGCCGCCGCCATACGCCCCGGCGTGATCTACGTCAGCGTGAGCGCTTTCGGCGACAGCGGACCCTGGGCCGAACGCGGGGGCTTCGAACAGCTGGGCCAGACCGTCACCGGTATCGCGATCAGCGAAGGCGTGGCGGGCGGCAAGCCGCGCGTGGTGCCCACATATCTGCTGAACGACTACTTGACCGGCTATCTGGGCGCCGCTGGCGTCATGCTGGCACTGATGCGGCGCGCCGCGGAAGGCGGCAGCTACCATGTCAAGGTATCGCTGACGCGCACGTCGATGTGGGTGCAAAGCCTGGGCCTGGAAACGGAACACAGGCCGCGCGAAGAGCGGCGGCATTTCGCCGAAGGCCTGCTGCCGCTGCTGGAGACGCGTACATCGGCGTATGGCGTGCTGCAACAGCTACCACCCGTGGCGCAGCTTTCCCGCACGCGCGCATATTGGGAGCTGCCCCCAGCCCCCAATGGCGCCCACCCCGCCGCCTGGCAGTAGCATCCGAACCGTACGACCAGACGAGGCCAACAGCCTCGCACGACATTCATAACAAGGAGACAGAGCATGAGAAGAAGGACGCTACGCGCGACCAGCAGGGCCGCCGCCGGGCTGGCAGTGATCGCGCTCGCCGCCGGGGCGCAGCCCGCGCGCGCCGACGCCCCCTATCCCAGCAAGCCCATCACGCTGCTGATCGGCTTCGCGCCGGGCGGCCCGACCGACGCCATCGGTCGTGTCCTGTTCAAGCGCGTCTCCGAAATCCTGAACACGCCCGTCATCATCGAGAATCGGCCGGGCGCGGGCGGCAACATCGGTACGCAGGAATTGACCCGCGTCAAGCCGGACGGCTACACCTTGCTGTACGGCACCTCTTCGCTGACCACCGCGCCCGCCTTGTTCAACCGCGCCGACCTCGATCCCACCAAGGCCTTCGACGTCGCCGGATGCTCGGTGTCCGTGCCGCTCATCCTGCTGGTCGCCAAGAACGATCCGTCCGCCAACGCGGAAGATTTCTACAAGGCGGTCAAGGGCAATCCGGCGAAGTACTTCCAGGGTTCATCGGGCAATGGCTCGATCGACCACCTGGTGTCCATGGACATCGCGGGCAGGCTGGGCCTGAAGTTCCAGCATGTGCCGTACAAGGGCAACGGCCCGGCGCTGGCGGACCTCGCCGGCGGCAATGTCAATTTCATGTATTCCGGCTCGTTCAACAGCGCCCTGCCCATCATCAAGGCAGGGAAGGTCAAGGCCCTGGCCGTGACGTCCGGCCACCGGTCGCAGGCCTTGCCGGATATCCCCTCGCTCAGTGAAAGCGTGCCCGGACTGCGCGGCTTCGACGCCGGAACCTGGCAGGTGCTGGCCGCCCCCAAAGGCACGCCGCCCGCGGTGCTGGCGAAGCTGAACGACGCGATGCAAGCCGCGATGAAGGATCCCAAGGTCAAGGAGAGCCTGGACTTCCAGGGCGCCGAGCCGATGAACATGGACCAGAAGCAGTGCAATGCCTACATCGGCAAGGAATACGAGCGCTGGTCAGGCACCATCAAGCGGCTGGGCCTGAAGTCCGAATAATCCAGAACAATCCATAAAAACAGACACCGGAGACAACCATGCACAAGCCACTCAAGCGCAGGCTGGTGGCCGGCCTCGGCCTGGCAGCCGCCCTTTCCGTCGTTGCCGTCCTTCCCGTCGCCGCGCAGGCGGCGGATAGCTTTCCGGACAAGCCCATACATCTCATCGTTCCTTTCCCCCCGGGCGGAGGAACCGACACCCTGGCGCGGGTGCTGGCCGAACGCATCGGCACGGAACTGAAGACCAACGTCATCGTCGAAAACCGGCCAGGCGCCGGCACGGTCGTCGGCAGCGACTACGTCGCGCGCAGCGATCCCAACGGCTACACCATCCTGCTCAACACGTCCGCCCACGCCATCAACGACACGCTGGTGCCCAAGCTTCCCTACGATACCGAAAAGGCCTTCGCGCCCATCGCCATCGTCGGGCAGGCGCCGAACGTCGTGGTGGTCCGGCCGGACAGTCCGTTCAAGACCGTGGGCGACATCGCCGCCTACGCCAAGGCGCATCCGGGCAAGCTGACCTTCGGATCGTCGGGCAATGGCACCGCGGTGCACCTGGCGGCGGAACTGTTCGAGGAAATGGCGCACGTCACGTTGACGCACGTGCCCTACAAGGGCGCCAGCCCGGCGATGACCGACCTGGTCGGTGGCCAGATCGATATGTTCTTCGGCACCGCGGGCGCCGTCACCCCGCTGGTGAAAGCCGGCAAGCTGCGGGCGATCGCCATCACCAGCACGGAGCGGTCACCCTACTGGCCCGGCATCCCCACGATCGCGGAGACCTATCCGGGTTACACCGCCGATGTCTGGTACGCATTGTTCGCAGCCGCTGGAACCCCGCCTGCGGTGATAAGCAGTTTGAATCGCGCCGCCATCGCCGCCACGCAGTCCGAGATGTTCAGGCAGCGCATGGGTAGCGAAGGCGTCACTAACAAACCCAATACGCCCGACGATCTCGCCCGCCTGGTCCATGAAGAGATCGCGCGTTGGCGCAAGGTCATCAAGGACGGGAATGTATCCATGGGCTGATCCCTCGCCGGGAACGCTGCCGCAAGAACCGCGGCCGCAGGCTCACGTAATCCGCATCGGAAAGGAAATGCCATGAATGACAAGGGAAGGCTCGCCGGCAAGGTCGGCATCATCGTCGGCGGCGGGCAGCAGCCGGGCGGGACGATAGGCAATGGACGCGCGGTAGCCGAACGCTTCGCCGCCGAGGGCGCCACGCTGTTGATCGTCGACATCAACCCGGAGTGGGCCGACGATACGCTGCAAGCCGTCACCCGGCTCGGCGCGCGTGCGTCGACCCTGCAAGCCGACATCACCAGGGAGGAAGACTGCCGCGCAATCGCCCAGGCCTGCGTCGAACGCTACCAGCGCATCGACATTCTGCATAACAACGTGGGACGCTCCACGGGCGACCGCCGCACCACGGAGCTGGACGTCGCCGCGTGGGACGCCATCATGGATATGAACCTGAAGGGCATGTTCATGACCTGCAAGCATGTGCTGCCCACGATGATCGCCCAGAAATCGGGCTGCATCATCAACGTGTCGTCCACGGCGTCGCTCGCCGCGCGGCCCACGGTGACCTACAAGACCAGCAAGGGCGCGGTCAATGCGCTGACCCAGCACCTGGCGATGGAAAACGCGCCGCACGGCATCCGCGCGAACGCCCTGCTCCCCGGCCTGATCGACACGCCCATGGCCATCGAGCGGCGGGCACGCGAGCGGGGCGTGCCGCGCGAGCAGGTCCGCGCGGAGCGGGATGCGCTGGTCCCCATGGGCCGCATGGGCACCGCGCAAGACGTCGCCAATGCCGCGCTTTTCCTGGCGTCCGACGAAGCGCAATACATCACCGGCGTGCTGCTGCCGGTCGACGGCGGCCTGCTGGTCAAGCGCGGTTGATTCCTGGCTGACGCGTCTCCAGCAATGCCAGCACGCGCGGCAGCAGGGGCAGCGTATTCGCCGGATTCCACACCGCCGAATATTCTGCCAGCACCGTGGCGCCGTCCATCTGCTTGAACACCACGCCCGGCACGCCGGCACGCGCGAACGAACGCGGCACCAGCGACACGCCGCGCCCCATTGCCACCAGGCTGACCACCGATACCAGGTGCCTGGCATAGTGGACGATGCGCGGGCTGAAGCCGGCGCCCATGCAGGTCGCGATGGTCAGGTCATGGAAGCTCGGGCCGCTTTGCCGCGGGATCGCGATGAAGGCGTCCTCCGCCAGGTCGGCCAGGCGTATCCTGCGGCGCCGCGCCAGGGGATGCCCGGCTTCGAGGGCCACGACCAGTTCCACGCGCCCCACCGGAATGGACATCATGCGACTCATCCCCTGCGATATCTGGGCGAAGCCGATGTCGATTCGATCCTGCTCCAGCGCATGGATCTGCTCCGACGAGCCCATTTCTTCCCAGACGGTTTCCAGGCCGGGCATCTTGCGTTCCAGGCCCAGGATGACCTCGCGTATATCCATGAACAGCACGGCGGCGACGAAGCCCACGCGTATCCTGCCGGCATTACCCTGCTCGGCGCGCTGCACGGCGCGGATGGAAAGCTCGGTCTGCGTCAGCAGACGCCGCGCTTCCTCGACCATTACGGTCCCGGCGATGGTCAGCCGGACCCGACGCTGGTTCCGGTCAAACAGCGTCACGCCCAGGCGCTCTTCCATCTGCTGGATGGCCTTGGTCAGCGGCGGCTGCGACATGAACAGCCGCTCCGCCGCGCGGCCGTAGTGCAATTCTTCGGCCAGCGCGAGAAACATGCGCAGGGACCGGGGGTCCATCGACTGGAGATCGAAATTCATGAACGCGGGCTGCGGATGATGCGGCTGGGATGCAGGTGCAAAGCCACGCCCATCGATCCTTGGGCAGAACCTCAAATGCAGTACTACTCAAATCATTGCGATTGCTTGGAAATATTCAATAGCTTAAGCAGAATTGCTGCGTGGAACAATAAGCACCGAGTCAACCTCGTTGACGAAGCGCATCACTGCTTTGGCAACCGGGTAGGCTGCGCCCTTTCGCATTCATCACACTCGCGTTCCGGGCACCGGCGTCGTGAACATACCAAACACTCGTTCGTGGCCTCCCCACGGAGAGCCGCGGCGCCGATCCAGGCCCGCCGCCCACCCTGGGCCATTCCAGAGAATTCGGCTCATTATCCAATTGCTTCTATCGCAAGAAACGTCGCGCTACCAGCTGCCAGATTCAAAGTGCCCCCAGAGTTCTGGAATACCTGGCAAGTGATGGTGTCTCCCTGGGATACCGCTAATACACTAGAAGACGTGTTAACGATGGTCGGGCCGCTGCTTGATGCACCTACCGCCATGCCTGCCATTCCCAGTTCAATAACACCGTTCCGATACATGAATAGCTGCCGCGTTCCCGTCACGTTGGCGACAAACTGAGCCCCCGCGGAAACCCGTATCAAATTCACGCCCTTCGGGATGACGATCGCGCCACCCGCGACAATCGCCCCCATGGTATTGATGGACATATTGGTGATTGACATTGGGGTAAGCGTGCCATTAGGGATCGATTGGCTGGCTGCGGAAAGCGGCGCTATCGCCCGGGTTCCCAGCATGGTGAGGTTCGTGACAGCCGCTCCGGCGCTCACGAAGTCTACGGTCGAGAATGCGGCATCGTGAAAAAGCTCCTTGTGGCAATTGATCGTACCCGCCCCCGTCAGAATCAAGGATCGATCTCCCCCAGCTGCAGGATAGGCGCTCCCGCCCAGGATCTTAAAGTCAATGGGGCGATTGTCTGCAGGGTATGCCCCCAAGAAGCTGCCATACGCACCCGTCGCTGATGTCGAATTGCCGATGGTGTAGCAACTGATGAAAGCCAACCCATGTATGTCTTGGCACGCGCTTGGGAGTGAGCCTGCGGAGACATTGCCTGTGGTTAGCCGCCAAGCATCCGCACCATTATTCTCCGCCCCACATCCGATGAAGCTAACGCCCTGGACGTTGGACACTGCATATCCCACCGTCCCGTTCGTGTCCGAACCGCAGTCCAGGAAATTCGAATAGACCATTCCATTTATCAGGAAGCCTACCCCCGCGCTGTTGCTGGAGTAGCACCGTCGCGCGCTAAGAGAAGTAATGAATCCATTCAAGGCAAAATTCGCGGCGCCAGAGCCCCACACCCACAAATCAGTGAGGTCACACATCCAGCTATTGGTGTTGCTCAATCCGTTGCGGCCAGAACCTTGAATGCGCAGATTACTAATGGACGCGAATGTCGTACCGCCACCCCCACCAGGAGTGAGGCCCACGCCTAATACCAAGCCGTCGCGCTTTGCCGAATTGATCGAAAGATCTCGGACGACCACATGCGCGCCACTATCGAAGGTGACAGCGTCGGTGTTGGGAGCGGACGACGAGAAATCCAACGTCGTGGCGACGGGACCATCCCCATAAATAACGACGTTGTGCAACTGGTCGAAGGCGCTAAACGCCAGCGTGGCCGTGAGCTTATACACGCCTGCCGGGATGTATAAAGCACCACCGCGCTGTGTCACCTGTGGCTGGAGGAAAGCTATCGCAGCATGGAACGCTGCTGTATCGTCTGTAATGCCATCGCCTTTGGCACCGAAGTCTTTCACGCAGATGCTGTCGTCCAACTTAGCGCGACCATCTCGGGCCACGGCGCCAAGTGCCTCTCGCATATATGACAGTTTCGAGAAAGCGATTCCCGCAGCCGCTGCCACGGAGGCATTCACCACAGACCCGCTGGACGGTACGCCTATGGCCACCGTAGTGCCGCCTTTGACGTCGATCTTCGACACCCCCGACGGGATGGGGTCAGTGAACGTCAGGGTGAAGTCATCCAACAATGCGATCTGGCCGTCACCTTGGTAAATTCCGTCGAAGAAGACCCATATGTTTTCAATGCTGCCAAAAACAGCGGGCAATGTCAGAGTCGTAGTGACTCCTGGCGTAAAGTCCGAGCCCGATGAGAATGTAGCGTCGATCATGTCTCCGGTAACACCAGCATTGGCATCTTCCGTGAGCTGATCCCAGATCAAATTTCCGGATTGATCATAGACCACCTGGCGGTAAGATCCCGCCCCCCAAATCACGGCCTCTCCCCTGGAGTCCAGGGTAACCGGATTGCTGTTCAGGACCGTCTGGTTCGGGTCCCCATAAGTGTTCTTCTTCGTGTTCGTATTCGGCACATAGAAATAGACCTGTCCGCCGGCCAGCGGATCACCACTATTATTTGTGAAGTACTGTTTTCCATTGGGGAGTAGGCTCGCCATGTCGATTCCCTTATCCGTTACGAAGAAGGGAAAGTGTAGTGAATCGTCAAAGGAATGGCCTGCAATGGATGCCGATCGAGCGAGGCGGTCCGGACGACAATCCTTGTCTTCGCAAGATGGTCCAACCCTGCGCAAGCTTCAATTGCGGATGTCCTGGATGAACCACTCCAGCGGCAGCTCCTGCCCCAGTCCCTGTTCTTTCGCCTTCCGGTACACCACTCCTCCGACGGAGGAAAACTGCACGCCCCAGTTGCCGACCGTGTAGTAGAAGGTGATCTGATCGTCGCGCATGCGGCCTGGCACCTTGCCGGAAATCACGTCGGTATAGACCGGCCAATCCTGCGTGGGCAGCCGGGATTTCTTCGGCTTGGGCAGGCGCTGCTGTTCCTCGGCGGTACCGGCCACGTAAGCGCCCGGACTGCCGGAGATGCCTTTGCGGAAGCGTTCGGTCTCCGGCATGGGCAATTCTTCCTTGCCCTGCTGCACGGCGACGTCGAAGCGTCGGATGATGGACGCATCGATCTCGCGCGGCGTGAGCACCACCACGTGCATGCCGGGCTCCAGCCATTCCGCTTCGAGCACCGGGCTCATGCTGTCGGTGCAGGTCGCGACGATGTCCGCGCCGCGCACCGCGTCGCGAGGCGTGTCCACGGGGATGATCTCCACGCCGAATTGTTCGGCGCACTCGCGGGCATAGCGTTCGCGGTTGTCGCGATTCCGGCTGTAGACGCGTACGCGGCGGATATCGCGCACGGCAAGGATCGCTTCCAGAAAGGTACGGGCCATGCCGCCGGACCCGATGATGCCCAGCTCCCGCGCGTTCTCGCGCGACAGCAGGCGCGTGCCGATGCCGGCCGCGCCGCCCACCCGCATATGCTGCAGATGGCCATCGTTCATCAGCGCCAGGGGTTGGCCGTTGCCGGTGCTGAACAGGAACACCAGGCCGCACCAGGTGCCGGGTTCGATGCAGAATTTCTGCTCGCTGCCGCCAGCGCCTTCGTCGCGCGGCCAGACCAGGATGTCCGACTTCAATCGCACCGCCAGGATGCCGTCGCTGGTGCCATCCACCGTGCCCCAACGGTAATAGCCGTCGTCACGGTCGCAGGGCACGTACATATCGATGCGCGGCCGGCCGATGGCCGCGCCGGTGAGCAGGCCGGCGAAGGCACGTTCCTGCGCCTCGATGCATTCGCGCATGGTCAGCACTTTCGCGACCACTTCATTGTTGATCAGAAGCATGTTGACTCCACGATGTCGCTGCGATGTCGCTGCCACGGCCGCTGTGATCCGCCGCGGCAATCGCCTATTGCGGCTGGATACCGGATTTGCGTATGACGTCACCCCAGCGCTGGCTTTCGGCGCGTATGAAATCCCTGAACTGCTCCGGCGTGGATCCGATGGGATCCGCGCCTTCGTCGACCAGCATCTTGTGGACGGCCGGCGCGTGCACGAACTTGACGATTTCGCGGTTGAGCTTGTCGATGACGGGCCTGGGCGTGCCCTTGGGCGCCAGCACCCCGTACCAGACACTGGACGCATAACCCGGGACGGTTTCCGCCACGGTGGGGACATCCGGCAGGGCCGGATTGCGCTGTGGGGTGGTCACGGCCACGGCGCGCAGTTGATGGTTCTTGACGAAAGCCAGGCCGGCCGTCATATCGGCGAAGGTCATGGTGACCTCGCCCGTCATGACGGCCTGGATGGCCGGCGCGGTGCCCTTGTACGGCACGTGCAGCATGTCCGCGCCAGACAGCACCTTCAGCAACTGGGCGGAAAGATGCGCGGTGCCGCCCAACCCCGATGATGAAAACGTCAGCTTGCCGGGTTCCTTGCGCGCCAGGTCCAGCAGGTCCTTGACGCTGTGGATAGGCGAGTCGTTCTTGACCAGCAGCACGGCCGGCACGTCGGCGATCAGGCTGACGGGTTCCAGGTCCTGCTGCGGGTCGTAGTTCAGTTTCTTCATCAGGTATGGCGCCACCACCAGGGGCGAAGGCGAATCCAGGATCAGGGTATAGCCATCAGGCGGCGCCGTCGTCAGGGACTGCGTACCCACCACACCCCCGGCGCCCGGCCGGTTTTCCACCACCACGGACACCCCCAGCTCCCGGGTCAGGTTCTGCGCCACCATCCGCGCCATGATGTCGACCCCACCGCCCGGCTCGTAGGGAGAAATCATCCTTATGGGCCGATTGGGATAGGCGCCGCCGGACGCGGTCTCGGCGTGGGCGGCACAGTACGGGCCCAGAGCCAGGACGACACTCATCGCGGCATACAGGACCAGGCGGCAAGGCAGCTTCATATCGTTGTCTCCGATCACCTTGGGGCAGACCGGTGTCTGTCGACCCGGCCATGTTCTGCTTCTTAGTATGCTACGGTATACCATCTTTGGTACAGCGGCAATGGCCTCAATGGCGCATCGGTCGGGCCCGCGGGAGCGATGCGGGAACCGCCGGGCCATCACGCCGACCGGGCTTGAACCCATGGGTATTCGCTCCCCAGGCGATGAAGCAAGCAATCGTCAATACCAGCAGCCCCACCCAGGGTAAAGACCCCGCACCGTCGGATGCGAGCAGCATCCCGCCGATAACCCCGCTACCCGCGAACGACAGATTGAATACCGTCACCAGAATGGACTGCGCCACGTCGGCCGCGTCGCCCGCTGCATCGGCCAACGCGGTCTGCAACAAGGTTGGCGCGCCACCAAAGCTCATTCCCCAGATCGCCACACTGGCGCATATCGCCCAAAGCGGCATTCCTCCCACGCAGAATGCAAACGCAACCAAGGCAAAGGCGCCCAATCCGGTCAGCACCAGGAAGCGCAACCATCGGTCAACCAGCGAACCGACGAGCCATATACCCGTTACGGCAGACACGCCGAAGATCAGCAATATGGCGTCCAGATGGCCGGCCTGCCCCATGGATGCCAGCAAGGGGGCGATGTAGGTATAGAGAACGTAATGCGGCAGGATCCACGTCGTAACGACCAGGAGCACCGCCAGCACGCCGGGAATGGCAAGGACTTGTCGCAGAGGCCAACGGCTGTCGGCCGCATGGCCTGGGTAGTCGGGAACCTCCCGGAAAACCCAGGCCATCAACCCCAGGGTCATGACCGACATGATGGCGAACACGCCGCGCCAGCCGATCATGTTTCCGAGCCAGGCACTCAACGGAACACCGACCGATAACGCCAAAGGGATGCCGAACATTGCCACCGCGAGCGCGCGCCCCTGCATCGACGGCGCAACCATGCGGCGTGCATAGGGTGCCAGGAGACTCCAGGCCAGCCCCGTGGCAAGCCCCGCCACGAACCGCGTAAACAGTGTCAGCGCATAGTGCGAGGACGCCGCCGTTATTGCATTGCAGACAAAAAATACCGCAAGCACCAGCAGCAGCACATGCCGCCGCCGCCATCGATTCGTCACCGCGGTCAAAGGGATGGCCGCTATGCCCGAACCGAGCGCACAACTCGTGACGAGCTGACCGGCCCACGCCTCGCTTACGTGAAATCCTTGTGCAACCTGCGGAAGCAGGCCTGCCGGCACCGTTTCATTCGCCGTGGCGATAAAGCTTGCCATCGTCAACGCCAGCAACCCTGCCATGGGCAGCCGCCCAACGTCGGCGCGAGGCTGGATCGCCTCCGCAACCGTACCGCCACGCTCGTCCATCGTATCGTTCATTCTCGCCTCGCTTTCCGCGCAATATCGCGAGGCATGAGTTTGGCCGGCACATGCGGATTTGATAATTGAGCTAGTATTTGAATCAGATTCAAATCCACATGAAGAATGGCAACTGATCGATTAGGGGACATGCGCCTGTTCGTTGCGGCGGCGGCGCTTGGCAGCCTTTCCGCCGCCGGCCGCAAGCTCGGCCTCTCTCCAGCGGCGGCAAGCGCCCGCCTGTCCAAGCTGGAGGTTGCGCTTCGAACAAAGCTGATCGATCGCAGTACCCGGCAGCTGCGCCTGACCGAGGAGGGCCGGCTCTACCACCGGCATTGCGCCGTTGCGCTGCAGGCGATCGATGACGCCGAAGATGCGCTCCACGCGAGCCACGCTGTCGTACGCGGGAAAATCCGTATCTCGGCATCAGCCGATTTCGGCCGCCATCTGCTCAATGAATGGCTGGAAGAATTCGCCAGTACGCAAGCGGAACTGAAGATCGCCCTGACACTGACCGACTCGCTATCGGATCTGCTGCAGGATGACGTGGATTTTGCGATCCGGTTCGGCAAGCCGGACAGCGACACCTTGGTCGCTCGCAAGCTCGCCCCCAACTGGCGGGTGCTATGCGCGTCCCCTGCATATCTCGCCAGGCAGGGCGTGCCGCGTACCCCGGCAGACCTGGCCGCACATCGGTTCGTGGTCCTCGTCACGGCAGCCGGGCCGCTGAACGAATTTCGATTCGCGGCGACAGGCAAGCAGAGAATCCATACCGTCGCGATGGAAAACGCGTGGGAAACCAACGATGGCGCATTGGCCCGCGCATGGACGCTGGCGGGGCATGGCATTGCCCGCAAAACCATCTGGGATGCGGCGCAGGATATACGCGCCGGCACGCTGAAGGCGGTCTTGCCCGACTTCATCGAAAACGAGGCGGGGGTCTATGCCGTATTCCACAGGAATCGGTACATGACGCCCCGCGTGCGGGCATTGCTGGATTTCCTGATAGACCGGTTCCAGCACGCATCCAGCGATATGCTCGCAGGCCTCCCTTCACCTTCGGCAGCGGTCAATAAGGATTGACGCTGCCGGCGTGCGCGTCAGGGATACCGCCGTTTCTCCGGAGGCGGCGGGAAATACTGATACAGCCACGTCTCGCTGAGCACCTGCTTGTCGCTGATGCGCCGGATGAAGCCGCGCATTTCCACGGGCGCCGTGCTGTCGTCGGTCGGATACCAATCGAACATAGCGCGGAAGCCCTCGACCTCCGGGTGCAGCGCGAAGATCTGGAAGTCCTGCGCGCGCCCGTGCGACACCGTGATCACGGATTCCAGGCGCTCGTTCTTGTCCATGCCTTGCAGCGGTCCGCCGATGAAATCGATGGCAAATCGCCGCGCCCAGACATTGGGATAATGCTCGCCCGGCGCCCAGCCTTCCGTGAAGCCGCCCATGCCCGTGCGCGTGGCCAACACCCGCGCAAGCGTGGGCTGCACCGGCGCCAGCGCGGCCCAATGCAGCTTGTAGCCATAATGCAGCGACTGTCCGGCCTTGACGGGCTCCTTGGGATTCCAGAACGCCACGATGTTGTCCAGCGTTTCCCCAGTGGTCGGCAATTCCATCAGGTTGATGGCGCCATCGCCCCATGCGGTCGTCGGCTCCACCCACAGGCTGGGGCGGCGGCTGTACCAGTCCACCGTATCCTGATAGGACTTGAAGTCATGGTCCGTCTGCAGCAGCCCAAAGCCGCGCGGATTGTTGTCCAGGTACGTATTGAACTGGATGTGCTCAGGATTGTTCAGCGGCCGGCAGACCCATTCGCCATTGCCACGCCACATCGACAGACGGTCCGAATCGTGGATCTTGGGGTGGATGGTGTCGCACATCCGGCGCTCGTTGGTGCCGCAGCTGAACATGCTGGTCATGGGCGCGATGCCCAGTTGCTTGATGTCCTGGCGCGCGGTCAGGTGCGCGTCGATATCCATGATGACGCGATCGGCCAGGCAATTGATATCGAAGCGATAGGCGCCGGTGATGCTGGGCGCATCCAGCAAGGCATACAGTACGAAGCGCGTGGCATCCTGCGCCGGCGTCTCGAACCAGAACTCGATGAAATCGGGGAATTCCTCGACGGTGCCCGCATAGGTGTTCACCGCCACGCCGCGCGCCGACAAGCCGTATTGTCCAGTGTTGTCCACGGCACGGAAATAGCTGGCGCCCAGGAAGGAGACGATGTCGTACTTGTCGATATTCGGCTGCTTGAACACCTTCAGCCCCGAAAACCCCAGGTCGCCCTTGAGCTGGCCGACATCCACACCGGTGCTCTGGTAATTGAACAGCTCCGGCCGGAAGTGCACCTCTTTCGCGATGCGGGTGCCGGGCTCGATGCTGTGCATGCGCACCGGCGTACGGAAGCCCATGCCGACGTGGAAGAACTGCACGTCCAGCTGGCCCTTGCGCCCCCAAAGGGAATGCGCGGCGTCGTACTGGATGGCATTGAACTGCTGCGGGGTCAGGTTGGCCAGGGTCGGCGGCAGGACTTCACGGGTGTCCACATAAGGCGTGGTCGCCAGTTTGCTGGCGCGCTCCTGCAATCCTTCGAAACTGAAGGGTTTGGCTTCGCCGTCGGCAATGTCCGCGACAGCGCGCGAGGCAAGCAGGAAGGAGGCTGGCAAACCCGTGCAGGCCGCCAAGGCCGCGGAGGCTTTGAGCAGTGAACGTCGGTGCATGGAAACCTATCGAAAAACGGAGCCAAAGAAATGGCGTGGCCGGAACCGCGCCACGCCCGTGCAGGCACATTGAACCATAGGTTCCCGGCGATTCCGACAGCCCGGCAGCGCCGAAGACAGCTTACGTGTCGAGAAGTCACGAACCGACACGGTCAGAAAGAAACCCGGATTGCGGCTACGATATCGGCCGACCCGCAACGCCGCTCCCGCTCGCCTCGTGCCTTCATCTCCAGCCCCCTTTCGCGCCACCACCGCCAGCCCGCCGCCCTTCGTCGTCCTGGACGCCTGCGTCCTGATGTCGTCCATCCTGCGCGGCCTGCTGTTGCGCCTGGCGCGCGACGGCGTCTTCCTGCCGGTGTGGAGCGCGCGCATCGGCGAGGAATGGATCCGCAACGCCGCGCGGCTCTGGAAAGTGCCCCCCGCGGACGTGGCCGCGCTGTGGGAGGACATGCAGCGCGAATTCCCCGGCGCCGACGCAGGCGACGTACAGGCCTACGAAGCCGGGCTGCGCTACAGCGACCCCAAGGACCACCACGTGATCGCCGCCGGCCTGGCGAAACGGGCGCGCTGCGGGCACCAGCAAGCGCCCGCGGTGTTGGTGGTGACCTGGAACATGAAAGACTTCAACCGCTCGGAAATGCGCCGGCTGGGAACCGACGCCTGCGACCCCGACCGCCTGCTATCGCAGTGGTGGCCGGCGTCGCGCGATGCGCTGCTGCGGGCGCTGCAAGGCACGGCCGCCGACGTGGCGGCGGTCGGCAGGCAGCCGGAGCCGCTGTCCGTTACCTTGCATCGCGAGCGCCTGTACCGGCTGCGCGGCCTGGTGGAGCGGGACGGCAGCTTCGACGACCCGGCGCGGCGCGATGGTGACGTCGACGGTGACGTCAATGATCGTGATTGCTCGCCGCGAATCCCACTGCATTCAGGCGTTCGATGACTTCCACGATGTGCTCCGGGCCGCGCGTCTGCAGCACGAAGTCGACTTCCACATTGCGTACCGGCAAGGCGGTGAACGCGCGTTGGTGATGCACTTCGGTGATGTTGGCATGGGCGTCGGCAATGACCGCCGTGGCATGCGCCAACGCCCCCGGCAGGTCGCGCAGGTCGACACGGATGCGTGCCAGCCGGCCGGCGCGCACCATGCCGCGCTCGATCAGTTCGCCCAGCATCAGCGGATCGATGTTGCCGCCCGTCAAGACCAGGCCGACGCGCTTGCCGCGGAAACAGGCATCGCCCTGTGCCTGGTCACGCAGCATGGCGGCCAGGCCGGCGGCGCCCGCGCCTTCCACCACGGTCTTTTCGATTTCCAGCAACACCACGATGGCATGCTCGATATCGCCTTCGCTGACGAGTTCGATGCGCGACACATGGCGGGCGACGATCTCCTGGGTCAGCTGGCCGGGCGACTTCACGGCGATACCTTCGGCGATGGTGTATTGGCCGTAAGGCAGCGTCAACCCGCGCGTCGCTTCGTACATGGAAGGAAAGCGCTCGGTCTGCACGCCGACGATCTCGATATCCGGCTTGATCGCCTTGGCGGCCACGGCGATACCGGAAATCATGCCGCCCCCGCCTATGGGTACGACCAGCGTGTCCAGGTCCGGCCGCGCCTCCAGCATTTCCAGCGCGATCGTGCCCTGGCCGGCAATGACGTAAGGATCGTCGTAGGGATGGATCATGGTCAGCCCGCGTTCCTGCGCCAGCACGTAACCGTGGGCCTTGGCGTCGTCGAAGGTGTCGCCCGCCAGCACCACTTCCGCGCCGAAGCGGCGGGTATTGGCGACCTTGACCGTGGGGGTGAAGCGCGGCATGACGATGACCGCCGGTATGCCCATGCGCTGCGCGTGATACGCCACCCCCTGCGCGTGGTTCCCGGCCGACACGGCGATGACGCCGCGCGCGCGCTCGATGGCGTCCAGGTTCAGCATCCGGTTCAGCGCGCCGCGCTCCTTGAAGGAAGCGGTGAACTGCAGGTTTTCGAACTTCAGCCAGACTTCGGCGCCGAGCATGTCGGACAAGGTGCGGGAATGCGAAAACGGCGTGTTCAGCACCTGTCCCTGCAGACGCAGGTGCGCGGATTGGATGGCGGACAGGTCGATCACGCTATGCTCCTGATGGATCGGCCGCGCCGGCGCGGCACCGGCCGATGCCCTAGCGCACCGGCAGAAAATTGAAGAACAGCAGGCCCTGGGCGTAATTGATGCCGACACGCCGGCCGTTTTCCCCCAGCAAATTGGCGATCAGGTCCAGCCTGCCGATGATCGCGCCGAACTCGCGCTCGAAACTGAGATTGGTCGCGGTCGGACTGATCTCGTTCGCCAGCAACAAGGGCTGCCCGGCACCATCTCGCCGGCTGGCCAGCAGCCACGCGGCGGCCTCGACGTTACGAGCCGCATTGTAGACGCGCTGGCCATCCAGCACATCAGACACATAGAAGCGCGTTTTTCCGTTGTGCGAAGCGATGACGGTATCTGCCAGGCCATAGATGAAGGCGGTGACCCGGTCGCCCTGGAAGCCGGGATCCAGCGAAACCGCCAGCACCTGGATATCCCGCAGGCCGGACAGCGGCGCGGGCGGCGTCCGGTTGTCTATCAGGCCATGCAGCCGCGCCATTGCCGCGGCCTGGTTCGCCATGCCGCCCTTGCGCCATTCGCGCGGATTGCGCCGGTAAAGCTTGTCGGCCAGGGAATACAGGCTGTTCAGGTTGTCGCGCATTTCCAGCGTGACGGTACGGTTGAAGTCCGTCTGCATGAACTGGTCGGCGGACATGGATTCCCCGTCCGGCCGGCGGCCGTCGCGCGAGGGCGATTGCGGAGACATGCAGGCCGCGAGCATGCTGCTCGCCACCAATATCGCCAAGGCCCCGCGCCCCCGCCTTTTCATGCCATATATGCCCGTTTGCCCGATGTAGCCGCGTGAATTGTGTCATGCAGTGCGATGCGCGCGACGCCGCCCGCCGGCGCGCCGCGCATGCACTTTACCGTACCTTGAAAGAAAAACGGCGCCTTGCGGCGCCGTTTCCCGGGTAAACCATCCGTCGGAACCGGCAGTCCGCTCTTGCCGAGCGGACGCCTGTTCCCGCCGCTTACTGCTGCGGCTCGGACTGCGGCACGCCTTCGGCGGCCTCGCCCTGCGGAGCTTGCTGCGCTTCGATGCCGCCGATCGCCTTGATGGACAGGCGCAGGCGGCCCTTGTCGTCGGCCTCGATGACCTTGACGCGGACGTTCTGGCCGACCTTCAGCACATCGTTGATGTTGGCGATGCGGTAGTTGGCGATTTCCGAGATGTGCAGCAGGCCGTCGCGGCCCGGCAGCACCTGCACGATGGCGCCGAAATCCAGCAGGCGCAGCACGCTGCCTTCGTAGACCTGGCCGACTTCGACGTCGGCCGTCAGTTCGACGATGCGGCGCTGCGCTTCCTTGGCCTGGCTTTCGTCGACGCTGGCGATCACGATGGTGCCGTCATCGGAGATGTCGATCTGCGTGCCGGTTTCCTCGGTCAGGGCGCGTATGGTGGCGCCGCCCTTGCCGATGACGTCTCGGATCTTCTCGGGGTTGATCTTGATCGTCAGCATGCGCGGCGCGAAGGCCGACAGCTCGCCACGCGAGGCGCTCAGGGCGTCACGCATATTGGCCAGGATGTGCAGGCGGCCTTCGCGGGCCTGGGCCAGCGCCACCTGCATGATTTCCTTGGTGATGCCCTGGATCTTGATATCCATCTGCAGCGCGGTCACGCCCTGCTGGGTACCGGCCACCTTGAAGTCCATGTCGCCCAGGTGATCTTCATCGCCCAGGATGTCGGTCAACACGGCGAACTTGCCGTCTTCCAGGATCAGGCCCATGGCCACGCCGGCCACGTGATCCTTGATCGGCACGCCGGCGTCCATCATGGCCAGCGAACCGCCGCATACGGACGCCATCGACGACGAACCGTTGGATTCCGTGATTTCGGAGACCAGGCGGATGGTGTACTGGAAATCTTCCGGCGCGGGCAGCAGCTTCAGCAAGGCGCGCTTGGCCAAGCGGCCGTGGCCGATTTCGCGGCGCTTGGGCACACCGATGCGGCCGGTTTCGCCGGTGGCGAAGGGCGGCATGTTGTAGTGCAGCATGAAGCGGTCGCGATATTCGCCCATCAGGGCATCGATGATCTGCTCGTCCTGCTTGGTGCCCAGCGTGGCGACGACCAGCGCCTGCGTTTCACCGCGGGTGAACAGCGCGCTGCCGTGGGCGCGCGGCAGCACGCCCAGGCGGATGCTGATCGGACGCACGGTGCGGGTGTCGCGCCCGTCGATACGCGGCTCGCCGTTCAGGATCTGGCCGCGGACGATGCGCGCTTCCAGGTCGAACAGGATGTTGTCGACCGCGACGG
Organism: Bordetella genomosp. 8; assembly: GCF_002119685.1. Taxonomy (NCBI): domain Bacteria; kingdom Pseudomonadati; phylum Pseudomonadota; class Betaproteobacteria; order Burkholderiales; family Alcaligenaceae; genus Bordetella; species Bordetella genomosp. 8. Next base: position 4,613,360 of record NZ_CP021108.1, read on the forward strand.
AGTCGGGCTGGCCGGCGCCGGTTTCGGCGGCACGCGCGGCCACCTGGGTCTGCACGTCGGCGTAGACTTCACGCAGCTTGGTGGTGCGCTGCTGCTTTTCGCGGATCTGGTAGGCCGCGACCAGGCCATCCTTGGCGGCGTCGGTGACGGCGGAGATCAGCGTTTCATTCTTCGGCTCGGGCTTCCAGTCCCAATCCGGCTTGCCGGCATCGCGCACCAGTTCATGGATGGCGTTGATCACGGCCTGCATCTGCTCATGGCCGAACACCACCGAACCCAGCATGACTTCTTCCGACAGCTGGTCGGCTTCGGATTCGACCATCAGCACGGCGGTTTCGGTACCGGCCACGACCAGGTCCAGCTTGGATTGCTTGAGCTGCGACGCGGTGGGGTTCAGCACGTACTGGCCGTCGACGTAGCCCACGCGGGCCGCGCCGATCGGGCCATTGAACGGGATACCCGAAATGGCCAGTGCGGCCGACGCGCCGATCATGGCGGCGATGTCGGGGTCGATTTCAGGATTGACCGACAGCGTGTGCAGGACAACCTGGACTTCGTTGTAGAAGCCTTCGGGGAACAGCGGACGCAGCGGACGATCGATCAGGCGCGACGTCAGCGTTTCCTTTTCCGAGGGCTTGCCTTCGCGCTTGAAGAAGCCGCCCGGGATACGGCCCGCGGCGTAGGCTTTCTCGATGTAGTCGACGGTCAGCGGGAAAAAGTCCTGGCCGGGCTTGGCCTTCTTGGCCGCGACGACAGTGGCCAGCACCACGGTGTCCTCGATGGACACCACGACGGCGCCGGACGCCTGGCGGGCGATTTCTCCGGTTTCCAGTACGACCGTGTGCTGGCCGTATTGGAACGTTTTTGTCACTTTATTGAACATGACGGTTATTCCTTACAAATGAAAAACCGTGGCCGCTGCGACAAAGTCGCACCGGCCACGGTTGCGTCATGGGGAACCGACCCCGTCGATCACTTGCGCAGACCGAGTTTTTCGATCAGAGCGCGATAAGCATCGGGGTTGCGACCCTTGAGGTAGTCGAGCAGTTTGCGGCGGCGGCTGACCATGCGCAGCAGGCCGCGGCGCGAATGGTGGTCCTTGCTATGTTCCTTGAAGTGACCAGTCAGCTCGTTGATACGAGCGGTAAGCAGCGCCACTTGAACTTCGGGGGAGCCGGTATCGCCTTGAGCGCGCTGGAATTGCGCGACGATATCGGACTTCTTGATGTCAGCTACGGACATTGTTATTGACCTCTTCGGACATGCGCCAGGGCCGAGGTGCCGTGGCGTGGGTTGAACAACGGTTGGAGATTACAAACGGTTTGACAGCAGAAACCGACGGATTATAGCTTATCGGGCAGAATTTTCAGGAAGCATTCACCAGGCCCGCCCAGGAGGCCGCATGGCTGAGCAAATGATCCCCTTCCCTGCCTGGCGCCGTGCCGCCCTGCTGCTGGCGCCCTTGCTGGCGGCGCTCGCGGGCTGCGCCGACATGGCCGCCAAGACGCCGCCGAACTCGCCCCTCAACCAGGTCGTCGCCCAGTACGGCAATCCCAACTTCATCTGCCCCCTGCCAAATGGGGGACAGCGTGTCATCTGGACCCAGCAGCCGCTGGGCCAGTTCGCCTGGGGCGGCAACGTCGGTCCCGACGGACGCATCGACCGCGTGGAACGCCTGTTGACGGACCGCCATTTCGCCGCGCTGTCGGAGGGCGACTGGCCCGCCAACCGGGTGCTGTGCGAATTCGGCCCGCCCGCCATCGTCGACGAAGTGGGCCTGCCCAGCGTGCGCCAGGTCGTATGGTCGTATCGCTACCGCGAGAACGACTCCTGGAACTCCCTGATGTACGTGTACATGGGGCGCAACGGCGACCGCGTCACCCGGCATCATCCGGGGCCGGATCCCATGTACGACCAGGAATGGGAGTTCGTGCGGTAATCGCACGGACGGGGGGCAGGCCGTGGAAGGGCCCGCCCGCGCGGCTATTCCGAACCGCCGCGCATCCGGTTGCGCTGCCAGCGGCGCGCGCGGTTCCAGCGCCAGGCCAGGATGAACCAGCCGGATATCCCGTAGACCACGAAAAGGCCGAACAGGACCACGGGTGGATCGCTGGACACGAATACGAAGGCCGCCACCACCAGCAGGATCACCCAGAACGGCACGCTGCGGCCCAGGGCGAAGCTCTTGCCGCTGTAGAACGGCGCGTTGGTGACCATCGCGATGCCGGCGTACATGGTGACGCAGAACGCCGTCCAGGCCATGAAGGAATCATGGATGGGCAGCTTGTTGTCCACCGCCAGCCAGACATAGCCGGCCACCAGGGCGGCCGCCGACGGACTGGGCAGGCCCTGGAAAAAACGCTTGTCGACCACGCCGATATTGGTGTTGAACCGCGCCAGCCGCAACGCGGCGCCGGCCACGTAGACGAAGGCGGCCAGCCAACCCCAGCGGCCCAGTTCATTGAGCATCCATTCGTACATCACCAGCGCGGGCGCCACGCCGAAGGACGTCATGTCGGACAGCGAGTCATACTGCTCGCCGAACGCCGATTGGGTATTGGTCAGACGCGCGACCCGGCCGTCCATGCCATCCAGCACCATGGCCGCGAAGATCGCGATCGCCGCGGCCTCGAACTGGTTGTTCATGGCCTGCACCACGGCGTAGAAGCCGGCGAACAGGGCCGCCGTGGTGAACGCGTTGGGCAACAGGTAAATGCTGCGGTGGCGGTTCTCGGAATCGCGCATCGACAATCTAGGCATGAGTGGTTCCGTCGGTTGCGGGCAAGTCCGCCAGCACGGAGCTGGTCGCGCTGACCTTATCCCCCAGCGCGACCCGCGGCCGGGCGGCCGGCGGCAGGTAAACGTCGACACGCGACCCGAAACGGATGAACCCGTAGCGCTGGCCGCGCACCAGCGTCTCGTTTTTCCTGGCGTAGCAAAGTATGCGCTTGGCCACCAGGCCGGCCACCTGGACGGCGGTGACGACGTGCCCGGCGGGCGTGCGCAGCACCATGGCGTTGCGTTCGTTTTCCAGCGACGCCTTGTCCAGCGCCGCGTTGAAGAATTTGCCGGGGAAGTACTGCACGTCCAGCACCTGGCCGTCGACCGGCACCCGGTTGGAATGGACGTTGAAGACGTTCATGAAGACGCTGATCTTCAGCGCGTCGCGGTCGGCATAGGGATCGCGCACCGTCTCCACGGCGACCACGCGGCCGTCGGCCGGCGACAGCACGGCGGAGGGCGAATCGGGCGCCATCCGCGGCGGATCGCGGAAGAACTGCAGGACGAACAGCGCGATGATCCAGAAAATGATGGATACCGCGGGCGACCATAGGGTGACGAGTATCGCCACGACCACCGATCCGGCGAGGAACGGCCAGCCCTCTCGGGCAATGATGGGATGGGGATAAGGGGGTTTATTCATCGTAGGCGAAGGTTAACCGATATGGCCCCGTTAGTGCCCGCGTGGCGGCGCCGATCGCTGCGAGTATGCGACAAAAAGGGCATTCCACACACCGCTCCCGGCGGCTTCGGCCGGCGCAACCGCGAACCATACGAAAAAGCGGCATGCCTGGGCATGCCGCTTGAGCAATCCGCATACCCGGGCGGGCCGGGCGGCGCGATCAGTTCTTGGACTTGTCCACCAGCTTGTTGGCGGCGATCCAGGGCATCATCGCGCGCAGTTTGCTGCCGACCTGTTCGATCTGCGATTCCGCGTTGATGCGGCGGCGCGAGGTCAGGGTCGGGGCGCCAGCGGCGTTTTCCAGGATGAAGCGCTTGGCGTATTCGCCGTTCTGGATGTCGGCCAGGGCCTGGCGCATGGCTTCGCGGGTCTGCGACGTGACGATCTTCGGCCCGGTCTCGTACTCGCCGAATTCGGCGTTGTTCGAGATCGAGTAGTTCATGTTGGCGATGCCGCCTTCATAGATCAGGTCGACGATCAGCTTGAGCTCGTGCAGGCATTCGAAGTACGCCATTTCGGGCGCGTAGCCGGCTTCCACCAGGGTATCGAAGCCCGCCTTGATCAGCTCGACGGTACCGCCGCACAGCACGGCCTGTTCGCCGAACAGGTCGGTTTCGGTTTCTTCGCGGAAGTTGGTTTCGATGATGCCGGCACGGCCGCCGCCGTTGGCGCTGGCATAGGACAGCGCGACGTCGCGCGCGGCGCCCGACTTGTCCTGGTACACGGCGACCAGGTGCGGCACGCCGCCGCCTTGGGTGTACGTGGAGCGCACGGTGTGGCCGGGGGCCTTGGGCGCCACCATGATGACGTCGATGTCTTCACGCGGCACGACCTGGCCGTAGTGGACGTTGAAGCCGTGGGCGAACGCCAGGGCGGCGCCAGCCTTGATGTTGGCGTGGACTTCGTCGCGGTAGACCTTGGCGATGTTCTCGTCGGGCAGCAACATCATGACGACGTCGGCGCCCTTCACGGCTTCGGCCACTTCCTGGACTTTCAGGCCGGCATTGGCGGCCTTGTTCCACGACGCGCCGCCCTTGCGCAGGCCGACCACGACCTTGACGCCGGATTCATGCAGGTTCAGCGCGTGCGCATGGCCTTGCGAGCCATAGCCGATGATGGCGACCGTACGGCCCTTGATCAGGGAAAGGTCGCAGTCCTTGTCGTAGAAAACTTTCATTTGGGTAGCTCCAGAATTCTTTCTTCAGTAATGAATAAACAGATGATGATCGATCGGCCGAGGCCGGTCATAGCTTCAGCACGCGTTCCCCGCGACCGATCCCCGAAACCCCGGTACGTACGGTTTCCAGGATCGCGCTGCGATCCAGCGCCTCGATAAAGGCCGAGATCTTCTCCTGCACACCGGTCAGTTCGATGGTGTACGACTTGTCGGTTACGTCGATGATGCGCCCGCGGAAGATATCCGCCATGCGCTTCATTTCCTCGCGCTCCTTCCCGACCGCGCGCACCTTCACGAGCATCAGCTCGCGTTCGATATGCGCCCCTTCGGTCAGGTCCACCACCTTGACCACGTCGACCAGACGGTTCAAGTGCTTGGTGATCTGCTCGATGACTTCGTCGGACCCGGTGGTGACGATGGTCATGCGCGACAGCGTGGCGTCTTCCGTAGGCGCCACGGTCAGCGTTTCAATGTTGTAGCCGCGGGCGGAAAACAGGCCCACCACGCGCGACAGCGCGCCCGGCTCGTTCTCCAGCAAAACCGAAATCACGTGTTTCATGTCGCCCCCTTACAGATCCTCGGAACCCAGCAGCATTTCGGTCAGGCCGCGGCCGGCCTTGACCATCGGCCACACGTTTTCCGCACGGTCCGTAATGAAGTCCAGGAACACCAGGCGGTCCTTGTGCTTGCGGAAGGCTTCGCGCAGCGCCGGCTCGACGTCGGCGGGGCTTTCGATGCGCAGGCCCACGTGCCCGTAGGCTTCGGCCACCTTGACGAAATCAGGCAGCGAATCCATGTAGGACTCGGAATAGCGCGAGCCGTAGTCGATCTGCTGCCACTGCCGCACCATGCCCAGGAAACGATTGTTCAGGCAAATGATCTTGGGCGTCAGATGGTATTGATGGCAGGTCGACAGCTCCTGGATATTCATCTGGATGGACGCCTCGCCGGTGATCACGGCCACGTCCTGCCCGGGGTTGGCCATCTGCACGCCCATGGCGTACGGCAAGCCCACGCCCATGGTGCCCAGGCCGCCGGAATTGATCCAGCGGCGCGGCTGGCCGAAGCGGTAGTACTGCGCGGCCCACATCTGGTGCTGGCCCACGTCGGAGGTGACGAAGGCGTTGCCGCCAGTCACTTCCCACAGCTTCTCGACCACGAACTGCGGCTTGATGACGCTGGTGGAATTGGCGAACTTCAGGCATTCCTTGCCGCGCCATTCCTGCACCTGCTGCCACCACTTTTCCAACGAAGGCGGCTTGGCCTCGGCCACGCGCAGCTGCGCCAGCATCTCGATCAGCACGTCCTTGACGTTGCCGACGATGGGCACGTCCACGCGCACGCGCTTGGAGATCGACGACGGATCGATATCGACGTGGATGATCTTGCGGGGATTCTGCGCGAAATGCTTCGGGTTGCCGATGACGCGGTCGTCGAAGCGCGCGCCGATGGCCAGCAGCACGTCGCAGTGCTGCATCGCCATATTGGCTTCGTAGGTGCCGTGCATGCCGGGCATGCCCAGGAAGGCCGGATGATCGGCGGGCAGCGAACCCAGGCCCATCAGGGTGTTGGTGCAGGGCGCGCCCAGCAGGTCCACCACCGCGCGCAGCTCGGCCGCGGCGTCCGACAGGATGACGCCCCCACCGGTGTAGATCATGGGGCGTTCGGCCGCCAGCAGCATCTGCACGGCTTTCTTGATCTGGCCCTGGTGCCCCTTGTTGACGGGGGCGTAGGAGCGCATCGTGATCTCGCCCTTGGGCGGCACGTACTTGCACGGCGCCAGCGTAATATCTTTCGGAATATCCACCAGCACGGGGCCGGGACGGCCGGTGCGCGCGATGTAGAAGGCGCGGCGCATCGTATCGGCCAGGTCCTTGACGTCGCGCACCAGGAAGTTGTGCTTGACGCAGGGCCGGGTGATGCCGACCGTGTCGCATTCCTGGAAGGCGTCCTCGCCGATGGCGGCGGTGGGCACCTGTCCACTGATGATGACCATCGGAATGGAGTCCATGTACGCGGTGGCGATACCGGTCACGGCATTGGTGACGCCGGGGCCGCTGGTGACGATGCACACGCCCACCTTGTTCGACGAACGCGAATAGGCATCGGCGGCATGCACGGCGGCCTGCTCGTGGCGTACCAGGATGTGCTGGAACTTGTCCTGCTTGAAGATTGCGTCGTAGATGTAGAGCACCGCGCCGCCAGGATAGCCAAAGACGTGTTCCACGCCCTCATCGGCCAGGCAGCGCACGACGATGTCGGCGCCATTGAGTTCCATATTGTCGTTCCTTTCAGTGTTCCGGCCCTGCGATCAGGAGTGCGGCGCCGTCATATCCGGGGATATTCGGCTGCTGAACCCGATACCGGCCCCGACAACACGACCCGGCGCTTCGCGATTCACGGAATCGCTCCACCCGGATGCCTTGCCGATCCGGCACGCGTCCATCCAGTACGCAGTGCATAGCGCCCCCATGGGCGCCGGAGATCGAAATGGAAGCCCTTGACTACGCGCTTGTGGCACGGCCAAACGGCAGGGTACTGCTGGCGCATCGAAACCGGTCGGTAGACCGGGAAACTGGCAAACCATTCCCCCCGGCCCTGGATGACGGGACGGCGGGAACCGGTGAATTTACCGTGTTTAAGGGTTTACTAGCAAATCAGACGGAGTTACGGAACGGGGATGTATTCCACGCGTCGGTTTCCCGCCACATCGGAACGGCCCTGGACCTGGCCCAGACCGGATGGGCTCCTGGCCGGCACGGGTGGCGGGCGGCAAATAATCGGGGACTCTCTATACTTGCCACCTAACCCTGTCCCCATTCGTCCCCAAGCCGCCATCCATGGACTTGCGCATCGCGAATCTCCGCCGCTTCATCTACAGCCATTATTTCTTTGGAGGCGTGCGTCAGGGGGTAGGCATGCTGCTGCCCGTCCTGATCCTGGGCGTGGTCTTCGGCGAATACACCCTGGGGCTGGTGGCCACCTTCGGCGCCCAGTGCGTGGCGATCATCGACCAGCCGGGCGGCCCGCAGCAGCACCGGACCAACGAGATGCTGGGCGGCGCCATACTGGCCACGCTGACGGTCTGCATCACCGGCTTCGCTTCCACCAACCGGCTGGCCCTGTGGCTGGTGGTCATCGCCCAGTGCTTCTTCTATTCGCTGTTCACGGTCTTCGGCAAGCGCGGCGGCCTGATCGGCTTCGCCGGCCTGCTCGTCATGGCCTTGACCATGCACTCCCCGCTGCCGCCGGACCAGGTGCTGCTGCACGCGGCCGGCACCCTGGGCGGCGCCCTCTTCTACCTGGCCTTCAGCCTGGGCTTCAGCCGCCTGTTCTGGCTGCGCGAAGAGCAGCAGGCCATGTCCGTGGCGCTATTCGCGACGGCGGACTACGTGGCCGCGCGCGCCTCGTTCTACGACGAAGCCGATGACCTGGAGGACTCCTACCGCACGCTGATCCAGCGCCAGTCCACCATGACGGAGAAACACCAGGCGGCGCGCGACGTGGTGCTGCGCGCCCTGCCGCGCGGCAAGGGCTGGGGCGACGCGCGGCGCGTGATGATCTTCAATATGTTCGTCGACATGCTGCAGCTGGTCGACACGCTGTTCGCCACCCATACCGACTATGCCACGCTGCGCCGCGCCCTGACGGGCAACGACGTGCTGCTGTTCATGCGCGATTCGCTGCTGAAGATGTCGCTGAACCTGGACCGCATCGCCCTGGGCATTTCGCAGGGACGCCCGGTGCGGCGGCGCACCAGCATCAAGGCCGAACTGCGCGCGATCGAGTACGAAATCGACCAGCTCAAGCAGCAGGGCCTGGCCGAGCGCGAGCCTGAAATCTACGCCCTGGTCATCCAGATCCAGCGCCGCCTGCGCAATGCCTCGCGCATCGTCGAACGCCTGGCCGACCATACGCTGGGCGGGCCGGACGCCAAGCCCACCAGCGCCCTGCGCATCGACAAATCCCTGACGCGCTTCATGACGCGGCAGGAATTCCGCTTCGGCATGATCACCAGCAATCTGCGCATGGATTCGCCGAATTTCCGCTATGCCCTGCGGGTCACGCTGGCCGCCGCCCTGGCGATGACGGTCAGCGAACTATGGGTATCGGAGACATTCTCCGCGCATAACTATTGGATCATGCTGACCATCGTGATCATCATGAAGCCGGGGTTCGCACTGACGCGCCAGCGCAATGGCTGGCGGCTGGGCGGCACGCTGATCGGCTGCGTGATGGCCCTGATCCTGCTCAATGTGACCAGCAGCCCGGAAATATTGTTCGCCGCCCTGCTGGCCGCCTGCATCATGGGCAACAGCCTGGTGCAGCTGAACTACATGGCCAGCGCGATTTTCAATACCCTGTTCGTGGTGCTGGTGTTCCACTTCGTGTCGCCGGGCACCGTATCCATGAACGTGATCGGCGAACGGGCGCTGGACACCTTGATCGGCTGCGCCCTGTCGCTGGCCTGCAGCTACGCCTTTCCCTGGTGGGAAGCGCGCTTCCTGCCGCCGCTGGCGCGCGCGGCGATCAAGGCCAACCGCGAATACCTGCGCACTGGGCTGCAGTACGCCGGCGTGATGCGGCAGAAGCAGGCCCGCCGCGAAACTCCCGACCAGGCCCAGGGCCCGGTGCCCGAGCCGCCCGCCACGCAGACCGAGATCGATGCCGATCTGAACTGGCGCCTGGCCCGCAAGAACGTGCACGTGGCCTTCAGCAACTTCGCCGAGGCCTTCTACCGCATGATGAGCGAGCCGCAATCGCGGCAGCAGTTCGTGCCGGAGATGAACAACCTGCTTATCCAGAACCACATCCTGGCCTCGCAAACCACGGCCGCCGTGCCGACGCTGGCCACGCTGAGCCAGGAACCGCCGCCTTCGGTGAATGACACGCTGGAAGCGGTCATCGTCATGCTGGATCCCGCCCACCCGCCCGTGCCGCCGCTGCCAGAGCAGGTGGACACCCAGGGCGAGCTGGCATCGCTGGCCTACCCGTTGAAGCTGATGGTGCGCGCCGGGCAGATGATCCGCCAGGAAAGCACGGCGTTGGATGGCTGAGGCCTATATCCTTCAGGCCAGCTTGCGGCGGAACACCAGCTTGTCCGGCGTCGATACCGAAGCGTCGTAGGCATAGCCTTCGGCATCGAAGCCCTGCAGGCGTTCCGGCGTGGCAGCCTTGTGCTGGATGGCATAGCGCGCCATCAGCCCGCGCGCGCGCTTGGCGTTGAAGCTGATGATCTTGTAGGCGCCGTTCTTCCAATCCTGGAACACGCACTGGACCACGCGGGCCTTCAAGGCTTTCAGGTCGACCGCCTTGAAATATTCCTCGGACGCCAGGTTGATGACGATGGGCTTCCTGCCGCCTTCCAGGCGTTCGTTCAGGTACTCGGCGATCTCGGAACCCCAGAACTCATACAGGTTCCTGCCGCGCGGCGTTTCCAGGCGCGTGCCCATTTCCAGCCGGTAGGGCTGCATCAGGTCCAGCGGCCGCAGCACGCCGTACAGGCCGCTGAGTATCGCGATATGTTCCTGGGCCCATTCAAGCTGCGTCGGACTGAGCGTGGGGGCCTGCAGGCCTTCATAGACATCGCCGTTGAAGGCCAGGATCGCCGGACGGGCGTTCTGCTGCGTGAAGGTCGGCTTCCACGCCGCGTAGCGCTTCGCGTTCAGCTCGGACAGCGCCGGGCTCAGATCCATCAGCTCGGCGATGTCTTCGGCGCTTTTTTTCTTCAGCACCTTGATGAGGGCGGCCGCCTGGTCGACGAAAAGCGGCTGGGTATGCAGATCCACGCCCAGGGGCGAGTCGTAGTCCAGCTTCTTGGCGGGAGACAGCAGAAACAGCATGTTCGAAGGTGTCCTTGATGTATGGGAAGTGTTCTTCAGCGCGCCGTCCAACCGCCATCGACCGAAATCGACGCGCCGGTGACCTGTTCGGCTGCCGGCGAGCACAGGTACACCGCCGTGCCGCCCAGTTGCTCCGGCGTCACGAACTGCAGCGACGGCTGCTTTTCGCCCAGCAGTTCGCGCGCGGCGGCTTCCTGGTCCACGCCGTCCTTGGCCGCGATGGCGGTGATCTGCTTTTCCACCAGGGCCGTGCGCACCCACCCCGGGCAGATCGCATTGGCGGTAACGCCCAGGCCGGCGGTCTCCAGCGCGGTGACCTTGGTCAGGCCGATCACCCCGTGCTTGGCGGCGACGTAGGCCGACTTGCTGGCCGAGCCGACCAGGCCATGCGCCGACGCGATATTGATGATGCGGCCCCATTTCTGCTTCTTCATATGGGGCAGCGCGGCCGCCGTGCCATGGAACACGGCCGACAGATTGAGGGCGATGATGGCATCCCACTTTTCCGGCGGGAAGTTTTCGATCAGGTCGGTATGCTGGATGCCGGCGTTGTTCACCAGGATGTCGATGCGGCCGTAGGCCGATACGGCGTTTTCCACCAGTTGGCGGACCGCGGCGCCCTTGCTCAGGTCGGCGCCGTCGTAGGTCGCCTTGACGCCATGCGCCAGCGCCAGGCCAGCCCGGGTCTTCTCGATTTCCGCCGGATCGCCGAAGCCATTCAGCACGATGTCCGCCCCCTGCGCCGCGAGCGCCGTGGCGATACCCAGGCCGATGCCGCTGGTGGATCCAGTGACGACGGCGACTTTACCTTTCAGCATGACGATGCTCCTTTGCGGCAGGAATCGAGGATGGACGGATGATGGCGCCCGGTCAGGGACGCCCCGGTCAGGGACGCCCGGTCAGGAAGGCCTGGTCAGGGCGCCCCGGAAGTGTAGCCTTCCACGCGCTTGGGCTGCATGCGTTCGAACAGCTTGATCAGGACCGGCACCACCGCCATGGAAACGGCCACCACCACGGAAATCAGGTCCCGGTGGGGCGCGGACAGCAGGCCGTTGTCCCAGGCTTCGTTGAACAAGGCGAAACCGAACTCGCCGCCCTGCGCCAGGGCGATGGCAAAGGGCATGCGGTGATAGGTCGGCAAGCCGGACATGCGGGCGATGCCGTACAGGATAGCCCCCTTGACCACCAGCAAGGCCGCCACGCTGAACAGGATGAAGCGCCAATGTTCACGCACGACGTCCAGGTTCACGGACATGCCGATACCCAGGAAGAACAGGCCCAGCAGCAGCCCCTTGAACGGCTCGATGGAGGCCTCCATCGACTCCCGGTACTTGGATTTCGCCAGCAACACCCCTACCAGGAAACCGCCCAGGCCGGCGGACAGGCCCGCATAATCGAATAGCTGCGCCGAACCGATCACCACCAGCAAGGTCGCGGCGGTGAACAGTTCCCGCAGTTGCGCCCGTTCGGCCCAGCTGATCACACGCAGGCGGTAGCCGGCCAGCACGACCGCCACCGCCACCAGCGCGGACAGGAAGGACGGCGCGCGGGTCCCCCCGCCCCCTATGATGCCCAGCGCGATCAGCATGGGAATGGCCGCCATGTCCTGCAACAGCAATACGCCCAGCGCAGTCCGGCCCATGGGGGTCCGGCTCAGTTGCCGTTCGTCCAGCAGCCGCATCGCGACCGCCGTGGACGACAGCGCCACCGCGCAGCCGCAGATGATGGCGCCGGTCCAGGACATATCGATCAGGTGGCGCAGGATCAGGCCCATCAGCAGGGAAAGGACGCCGGCGCAGGACACCATCTGGAAAATGCCCACGCCGAAGACTTCCCGCCGCATGCCCCAGAGGCGCGACGGCTCCAGCTCCAGGCCGATGACGAACAGCATCATCACCACGCCCCACTGGGAAATATCGACGATGGCGGGAACGTCGGTGACCAGCTTCAGCGCCGATGGGCCGATGATGATGCCGGCCAGCAGATACCCCGGAATGGTCCCCAGTCCCAGCACCTGGGTAAGCGGCACGCAGATGACCGCGGACAACAGCAGGACAACGATAAGTTCCATGGCCACCTTGCCGGACAGAACACATATTCTGACAAGAAATTACGATAGCTGGAGTATCGCCGCCGGAGGTGAACACGGGGAGGAAATTTGCTGGTAGAATAGTGGGCTTTGCTGCTCGCTGGACCTGTTTTCTTGCAGGATCAGGTTCCTAGAGCACTCACGGCGTCTGTTGACCACCCCGTGTCCTCGCCCCGGTCGTTGTCGATGCTTCCGCATCGGAACGCCCGCCAGGCAAGACCAGGGAGCCGCCGAGAGGAACGCACCAGGAGAGGTGGCAGAGTGGTCGAATGTACCTGACTCGAAATCAGGCGTACGGTTTCCCCGTACCGTGGGTTCGAATCCCACCCTCTCCGCCAATTTTTCGCCATATGGCGCCAAGCTCGGCCCGCAACCTCAAGAGCGCCGCAAGGCTTTTCCAGGTTTCGGTTGCCGGCGCCTGGCGGGCGCCGCTCAGCGCGCAATGGCGCCAACTGCCTAGCCTCGTTTAGTCCGTCAGTTCGCCCCCCAGATACGATCAACAACCTGACGCCCTCGCCTCCCTCGATGCGCGGCAGGACGGCGGACGCGCTTCATCCACTGACGCATCCACAACAGCGCAGCGCTGTCACTGCGACGACTTCGATACCAGATCCTGGAGCCCGGCGGTCCGTAGCTCACGGCTCCAAGCAGACCCGATGCCGCTCGCAGCGAGTCGGCAATACAGACGGCGGTTTCCCCGGTCGAGAGACCATCCCGGCCCCGGAATGATTGATAAAAAAAACTGGGAGCTCGATCGAAAACAACCGTTTGTGCTGCTGAATCAGCGTTCATACCATGACAACCTGATCAACGCATGAGCGGGGGAAGACTTGCAAACCTCGAACGCAGGCCCGGGTGTTTTGCGCGTGGCCGTAGACATCGGCGGTACATTCACCGACGGCATCGCCGCATTGATGCCGTCGGGCCGCATGTGGGCCGGCAAGACGCCGACAACCCCAGACGACCCCGGCAAGGCAGTTTCCGAGGTGATCGAAGATTTACTGTGCCAGGTGCACGCCAGCCTCGGGGTCCAGGCACCGCCCCTGTTCGACGTCGTCCATGGCACGACGCTGGTGACCAACACACTGATCGAGCGCAAGGGCGTGCCGACCGCCTTGGTCACGACAAGGGGGATGCGTGACGTCTTGACGCTCGCCCGCGAACAACGCTACGACATCTATGACCTGGATATCGTGCTGCCTGCACCGCTGGTGCCGAATCGGCATCGGATAGAAGTCGATGAACGGCTGGACGCCGATGGCAATGTACTGGCGCCCTTGAACGAGAACGCAAAGCAGGCCCTCCTGCAAGCGCTTCGATCCATGGACGTGCAATCCGTGGCGGTCTCCTTCCTGCATTCGTACGTGAACGATGCGCACGAACAGGAGGTCGCCAGATACCTGGAAAGCAGGCTGCCGGGCATGGCCGTTTCCATTTCCTCCGAACTCGCACGCGAGATCAATGAATTCGAACGCACCTCCACCGTGGCCGCGAATGCCTACGTGAAGCCGATCGTCGCACGATATCTGGAGGAACTCGAATCACGGATCGCAGCCATCAAGCCCAAGACCCCGCTGCGTATCATGGTGTCCAGCGGAGGATTCACGTCCGCGCAGGCCGGCGCGCGCGCCCCTATCCAGTTGCTCGAATCCGGCCCTGCCGCCGGCGTGTTGTCGGCCGTGAACCTGGCACGCCAGCACGGCATGTCAGAAGTGCTTGCCTTCGACATGGGAGGTACCACGGCCAAGGCATGCGTCGTGCTGGACAGCACCGCGCCGATCGCCCACAGCTTCGAATGCGCGCGCGTCGAACGCTTCAAGCGCGGATCTGGCCTCCCCATCCGCATTCCCAGCATCGAATTGATCGAGATCGGTGCCGGTGGCGGTTCCATCGCGCACGCCAACTCGATGGGCCTGCTGAACGTTGGTCCGGAATCGTCGGGCTCGGTGCCCGGACCTGCCTGCTACGACCGCGGCGGCCTTGAACCCACGGTAACCGATGCAGATCTGCTGCTGGGCTACCTGGACGCGGAACATTTCCTGGGCGGAACCATGAGACTCAGGCCCGAATTGGCTGCGGCTGCCATGACGAGTCTGAGTGAACGGCTGGGCGTCGACGCTGACGCCGTTGCACGCGGCATCTACGACATGGTCAACGAAAACATGGCCAGCGCGGCGCGCATCCATATCGCGGAACAGGGCCATGACCCCCGCGAGTTCGCAATGGTCGCAACCGGCGGCGCCGGCCCTGTCCATGCCGTGGAAGTGGCCCGCCGATTGCGCATTCCGCAAGTGCTGATTCCCGTGGGCGCCGGCGCCGGCTCCTGCCTTGGGATGCTAGCCGCGCCGGCTCGCGCGGATCGGTCCTGGTCGCATCCTCAGTTGCTTGCGAACGTTGACTGGACCGACGTGGCCCAAAGAGCCCATTCATTGCGCGAGGATGCGAGTCGCGAGCTGGCCGCCGTTGGCGTGTCAACCAGCGAAGTCACCTGGCAGCTTGGTGCCGAAATTCGGTACTACGGCCAGGGTTACGTGGTCTCGGTCCAGTGCCCCTATCGCAATGATGAAGATGTTGCATCCGCCCCCCTGTTAGCGGCTTTCGAGGACCAATACCGCAAGCTTTACGGTGCGCTGGTCGATGAGGCCGTGCCGGAAGTGCTGACGTGGCGTCTGACAGGTAGTGCGCATACTGCGCCTGTCCGGTTCGAATGGGGCGACAAGCGCACCGCACCCGCGGCGAAGAAACAAGCCCCACGCTGCAGCAGGTCCATCTACGCGCCCGGAAAGGGACACAACGTGGATGCGCCCGTGTATGAGCGCTACGCGCTGCCGCCAGGCACCACGCTGGCCGGGCCGCTGATTCTCGAGGAACGCGAGTCCACCATTGTCGTCGCGGTTCACGCCGACGTACTGATACTTGATGACCGTACGGTCAGCGTTTCGATCAAGGAGTTCCAATGAACGCGCCCGCCATTGCCAGAGCCACCAAGACGGAGTTCGACGCCATCGAACTCGAGATTCTCTGGAAGCGCCTGGTTGGTATCGTCGACGAGGCCGCCGCCGCGTTTGTGCGCACCTGCTTTTCCACCCTGGTGCGTGATGCGAACGACTTCGCCGTAGTCCTGACCGACGCCAAGGGACGTGCCCTGGCACAGTCCAGCATCAGCCTGCCGGGTTTCATCGCTTGCGCGCCGGCCGCCGTGCGCCATTTCCTGGAGAAGTTCCCGCCCGAAACGATGCATCCAGGCGACGTCTACATCACCAACGACCCCTGGAAGGCAACGGGTCACATCCATGACGTGACGACTGCCACCCCGATCTTTCACCGGAACAAACTGGTGGCGTTTGCCGCGGCGGTGTCGCATCTGCCCGATATCGGCGGGCGCCTGCGCAGCAACAGCTGCCGGGAGATCTACGAAGAGGGCCTGCAGATACCACTGATGAAACTGGTCAGTGCCGGACAGGTGAACCAGGGTCTGGTCGAAATCATTCGACAGAACATCCGCGTCCCTGAACAAGGGCTAGGGGACATCTGGGCACAGGTCGCCGCCGGCCGGATGATGGTGGCTCGCCTTCAGGGGCTGCTGGATGCGGTCGACCTGGAAAGCCTGGGCACTGCGATCCGAGCCCGTTCAGAGACCGCCATGCGGGAGGCGATAGCGCGGATTCCTGATGGCGTCTATCGATCCGTGGTAGAGCACGACGGGGTGGAGGACACCATACGGATCGCACTGACGCTGACCGTCGATGGCGATCGCATCGACGCAAACTATGAAGGTACCAGCCCGCAAATTGCCCGATCGCTGAATACACCGCAGATCTTCGTGCGTTCATATACCGCATTCGGTTTGAAAGCGCTGTTGTGCCCCGACGTACCCAATAATGACGGAAGCCTGGCACCGCTGACCACGCGCGCGCCCCTGGGCTGTCTGCTGAACCCTGTGTTTCCGGCCGCCACCGGAGGCCGTGCAGCCATAGGGCATCTGCTGCCCGGCGCAGTGTTCCAGGCGTTGGCAGAAGTACTTCCCGAGCGCGTCTGGGCGCCGGGCTCGCCAAACTCATCGATCACCATGGCTGGCGAGTATCGGGGCAAGCGTTACGCCGGGGTCAGCTTCATTACTGCCGGGCAAGGTGCGAATGCTCGACGCAACGGCTACTCGGCGCTTGCGTTCCCCGCCAACCCGGGCAACACCCCCGTCGAAGTGCTGGAATCGCAAATGCCGATACGCGTATTGCGGCGCGGCTTGCGAGCAGGAAGCGGCGGCACCGGGCGGCACGTCGGAGGGGATGGCATCACTTTCGAGTATGAGATCCTGCCCGATGCTCCCGATGTAATCGCATCATTCCTGATGACAAAAATGAAGTCCGCACCGCAGGGCGTAAAGGGCGGCGGGTCGGGCAAGCCGTGCCGATTGTTGGTCAATGACGAACCGATTGATCCCACAGAGCCACGCATTCTCAAGGCGGGAGACCGCGTACTCGTAGAAACCGCAGGGGGCGGAGCATATGGAAAAGCATAGATGGCACTTGCGCATCACCCGGATCGCGGTCGCAGCGTGGACGACAATGACGGCGGTGGCGTATGCCGCGGATGTTCCGTCGTCCAAAGACGCAAGCGACGATGGGGCACAGATAACGACGTATCCCAACCAGCCGATCCGCATTATCGTGCCATATGCCGCTGGCGGCCTGCCCGATATGATTGCCAGGCTTCTCGGGAGCGACCTGACCTCGCGGCTGGGGCAGCCCTTCATCATCGAGAACCGGCCCGGTGCGAACGGCACAATCGGCACAGGCCTGCTGGCCCGCTCCAAGCCTGACGGCTACACGCTGGGTGTCGTCGCCAGCTCGCATGTGTTCGGGCGCGCCTTGATGCCTCATTTGCCCTACGACCCGATCAAGGACTTCGCGCCCATTACCATGGCGGTCACCACGCCGATCGTATTGACAGCGTCCGGCACGCTTCCGGTGACGACGCTGGCTGACTTCATCCAATATGCGAAAGAACGACCTGGACAGCTGACTTTTGCCTCAGCGGGAACCGGCAGCAATACCCATGTGTACGGCCGCTGGTTCACCGACATGGCAAATATCCAGATGGTGCACATCCCTTACAAGGGAGCCGCGCCAGCGCATGTCGACCTGATTGCGGGCAGGGTCGCGCTCTCCTTCGACACACTCGCCGCCGCACAACCCTACATCGACAGCGGAAAGCTCAAGCTGCTGGCAGTCGGCGGTGATGCACGGCTACCGGAATATCCTCAGGTACCAACCGTCAAGGAGTCCGGTTACCCCAAGTTTGAGGCACAGTCATGGAGCGCCGTGCTTGCTCCGGCGGGCACGCCCCCCGCGATAGTGGAAAAACTCAATCGCGCCATCGTTGCCGCCCTGCAGACGCCCGAAATCAAAGAGAAGTTGACGTTGGCAGGCGCCCAGGTTGTCGCAGATTCGCCGGAACAGGCCAAGGAAACGTTGGTTCGGGACGAACAGCGCCTCGGAGCCTTGATAAAGTCGATGAACATCACGCTCGAGTGAATTTTTTCCGGGGCGGGGGCGGGTGGGGGTCACGTGTAGAATTTCGGTCATCATCGACACGTACTCATTGTGAGGTGCTGTCTTGAAGAACCTGTCCCTGCGCCATCTGCGGTGTTTCGTCGCGGTGGCGGAAACCGGCTCATTTACGCAGGCAGCGGCGCGGCTCTTCCAGACGCAGTCGGCCCTTACCGCGACCATCTCGCAGTTCGAGGAAGCGGTGGGCATGAAATTGTTCACGCGCAATACACGGCGGGTAGAGATGACTCCAGACGCCACTCGATTCAAGCCCATCGCCGAACGCTTATTGCGCGATTTCGAATCTGCCGTCGGTGACTTGCACGCAATTGCCACCGGGCAGAAAGGGCATATCTCGGTTGCCGCGGTGCCCTCCGTGATGGTGTTGTTCCTGATGCCGGCCCTTGCGGAGTTCCGTCGAGAGCATCCCGACATTACCGTCAGCGTGCGCGACGGCGGCTCGCGTCAGATCGAGCAGAACGTGCTCGGCGGCGAGGTCGACTTCGGGCTGTGCCGGCGAACGCACTCCTATCCCGAACTGGACTATGTGCCGATACTGCGCGACCGGTTTGGCGTCATCTACCTGGACGATCATCCGCTTGCCCGGATCAAACGCCCCTTGAAATGGACCGACCTTGCCGGCCAGGATTACGTCGCGTTGGAAAATGAAGTCACGGAAGACGTGGGCCCCGCGACCTATCCTGAGCTCGAACTGACCAACACGCTGAATCTGCGCGACCGGGCATCCAGTGTTACGTCACTGTATGCAATGCTGGGACTTGGCGGCCGCTTGTCGGTGCTTCCCTTGCTGACCGCCCGCGCAGGCCCGCTGGCTGATTACAACTTCCGCATCCTGAATGGCCCGTCCATCAGTCGCGAGCTCTGTCTCGTCACTCGGCACGTTCGATCATTTTCGCCCAACACGCGCCGCATCCTGGACGCCGTGATGCGTTCCATCCGCATCAAAGGCTGCATCGACGGGCTGGAAGTCATGGCCGCCGACCGAGCCGACGGTCCTTAGGACATCGCCATTGCTTGATCGGTGCATCCTTGGTCCCGTACTTCGGAAGGCTTCCTGCTGGGCTGCAGGCTACTCATTTTTTTGATCAATGCATCGAAATTAGTCACTGGCAGGAATTGCAAGGCGCGCTTAGCATCTGCCGCTCGATACCCGGAGCAGATCATTGGAACACCGTTCAAACCAAGCAACCGCGGTGCGGTTCATCCAGGCTATTCAAACCACTTTCCCGCCGCATCGGTTGCAAAGTGAATGTTGCGAACTCGATGGATGGTCATGGACGGAAGGCTTCCAGCGCAGGGTCAAGGCCGTCGCGTGCAGCACACTTGCCGGAATCTGCATCACGCTGACGCAACCCGCCTGGAGCGCGGGGAAGAACATTATCGAAATGCCCAAACTGTCTTGGCGCATGGCCTTGAGCATGGCGTCTGAGGCCGTAGCCGTCTGCCAGGACCGCGGCATCTCCGTGACCGCCACCGTCATCGACTCCGCAGGACTACGGCAAGCGGTCGTGAAAGGAGACAGTGTGGGTCCGCATTCGTTGTCGCTGTCTTATCGCAAGGCCTTCACCGCATTCGCCGTAGCGGACGCCCTTGAAGTTAACACTACCAGCGAGATATTGAAGACCGGCAAGATGAACGCCGGCAGTCCCGCGCTCAACACGGATCCCGACCTTATCTTCCTGGCGGGCGGCGTTGCCATCCACGGCCACGGAAAGACGCTGCTTGGGGCTATAGGGGTCTCTGGCGCGCCAAGCGGTTTGACCGACGAAGGCTGCGCCGCGGCCGCGTTGGCGAAGTACCAGTCGGAGATCGACTGAGCCGCTACGGCACCGCCCCGCACCGCGAGCGATCATCCTCTCAAGCCTGGATCAAGTTTGGTGGAAACCGCTCATGACGCCTGGTTTGCATGAACAAAGGTAGCCACCGACGGATGATATGCTTTGATATAGATGGGCAGTAAACATTGGCTGCCCACAAGGCGCAGCCCCCAAAAGGCCCTGCCCTTCTTTTCGAGGAACCGCCTGATGAAATTTATCGCCTTCGGGTTTTGGATTTTGCTTGCCGCTCCCTTTACGGTTCATGCGCAGTGCGCGCCCGGCATCCCGGGTGCCGGCAATCCGGGATGTATCCCGCCCACGATGCAGAACTCGCCCTACAACCAGGGCATGGATGCCCCGTCGCCTCCGCCGCCTGTCTGGCGCGAAACCTGGGGGGCCATCGCCATAGACATGAACGTCGGCCGGGCGGGCATGTCGGATACGGAAATGAGCAAGGACTCCGCTATCTCGGTCGCGCTGGCCCGATGCAAAAGCGCGGGCGGTAGCCAATGCGAGATCAAGACCACGTACCACAACCAGTGCGTCGCCCTCGCCCAGCAAAAAGGCGGCGGGGATGTCGTGACCTTTACCGGGCCGGACAAAAGCCGGGCCGAGTTGCAGTCCGTGGAGAGATGTGGGGGCAAGGCGCGCTGCGCCGTCGTCTACAGCGCCTGCAGCGATGCCGTCCGAGTGCAATGACTTCATCATGACCATGCGAAAGAAAATCCCATCCATCGCCTTCGGGCTTTGGCTGTTGCTCGCCGCTCCCTTGATGGCTCATGCACAGTGCGCACCGGGTATTCCTGGCGCGGGAAATCCTGGTTGTATTCCTCCCTCGGCCCCCAATTCTCCCTATAACCAGGGTGGCGGCGCCTCCGCTTCGTCGCCAACCCCGCCGCCCGTGTGGCGAGACAGTTGGGGAGCCATTGCCATGGACCCTAACACCGCGCAGTCTGGTACGGTGACTGGCCTGCCGGACAAGCAGGCGGCGACACGCGCAGCGCTCGATCAATGCCGTCGAAACGGAGGACGGGCGTGTCAGATCCTCGTGTCGTACTACAACCAATGCGCCGCCGTGGCCCAACGCCCGGGTGGAGGGCCGGTTTCCGTCGCCCACGCCGCCGAAGAAAAAGATGCCGGCGATTTGGCGGTGAACGCATGTGGCGGAAAGTCCGCATGCGTGGTCGTTTATAGTGCCTGCAGCGACGCCGTCCGAGTGCAATGACTTTCATCATGACCATACGAAAGAAAGCTCCATTTATCGTCTTCGCGTTTTGGATTTTGATTGCCGCTCCGTTGATGGTTCATGCGCAGTGCGCAGCCGGAATCCCAGGTGCCGGCAATGCGGGCTGCATTCCACCTTCGGCGCCGAATTCGCCGTACAACAATCACGCGGGGGATTACCCGATTCCGGGCAACGCGCCGGCACCCAAATGGAGGGATAGCTGGGGTGCCGTCGCGATGGACGACGGGACTGGCGCGGCCGGCGTAGCCGTCAATGAGGAAAGCAAGTCGTCGGCCAGTAAGATTGCCATGAACCAATGCAGCATGAATGGCAGCCCGCATTGCAAGGTCATCATTTCCTACTACAACCAGTGCGTGGCCGTGGCGCAGCAAGATGGCGGCGGCTTCATCATTGCAGCAGGCCGCGCGGAGCAGGCTGATGCCGACCAATACACCATGTCCCAATGTGCCAAACACGGCAAGTGCGCAATCGTGTACCACGCGTGCAGCTACGCCGTTCGAGTGCAATGATGTCCACCAACAAGTTTGAACGGATGCGGGCCCGGCTCACGTGGCGCATTCATCGCCTGAGCGCGCACCTTGGCACGAGCGCGGCGATCGTGCTGGCCGCGCTGTTGCCACCGGGCGTGGCTCACGCCGCGGGTTTCGACTGCAAGTTTGCCAAAACCCAGGTCGAGCACCTGATCTGCTCAGTTCCCAAGCTGTCCAAGCTCGACGATCAGATGAAAGTGCTGTTCGAGAAGATCGAAGACGAGACCGCCGGCCACGATGGCGAAACCGGCAAGCTGATCGATCCGGCTGGCGAAGAACAGGCCCGCTGGCGCACCACGGTACGGGACCGCTGTAAAGACGCGGCGTGCCTGGAGTCCGTCTACGTCGCACGTCTGGCGGCGATGCGAAAGAATTGGGCTCAGGCGCTGGACCCGGCGGATCGATAACGCCCGATTACACCCGCGCTCGCTGTCTTACTGCTCGCCTTCGCAGCGATTGTCGGTTGGCGTTCGCTTGCCCGCGATTCTCCGGTGCAGCGTCAGGTACTTCACGTTTTCCTTTCCTGACTGCCGATACCAATCCAACTGGTCGCCCCGCAGCACAAAATAATCGGCCTGCGTCGTATCGAAATTGGCGCAACGAGCGTCCGAGGCCATATCTTCGGTGCTGTCCGTGCAGAAATGCGCATACAGCTTGCCGTCGCGAATATCGCCCTGCAAGGATCCTTGCTCGCCGATACCGCGGCCGGAGCCGTCGCTCCAGTTGCCAGTCGCCTTCCCATCGCGGACCTTCAGGCTGACGCCGGCCGCATGCCGCCAACCGCATGTCTGCTGGTATACCCAATCCCCCTGAAAGCCTGCCGCCCCCATGGAAGGAGATGCATTGGAAGCAGCACGCTCAGCCTGCATGCTGATCGAAAAGGTCGCGTAGGGATTGTCGAATGCATTGGCGTTCATCGCGCCGATATCGATGCGCGCGCTTTCGGCATGGCCGTAGGATCTTAATGAAAAAAATCGCGTGACCTTCTTCCCGGCAAGCAAGTCATCGTTATAAAGCGCCGGGCTGAACATCACCTTGGAATGATGAAGTTCAACCGTGATGCCCACGATCGACCAATGGCATACCCCTTGTCCGAAATAGTCCTCGTCGAGGAAACGGTCAAGCACGACGTCAGCCTTATACGTGTTGTCGCCCACAGCGACGAAAGCCACCGGTACTCGTTTTTCAGGAACCACCGTTGCGCCGGACACGGGTGTCAATGGCACGCAGGCCGGCGTGTCGACGCGATAGTTCACGTGACCTTCGACCCGTTCGAACGGCCCCGGCGCCGCATGAACGACGGCGCTGACGCTGTAGCGGAGTTGGGGTGAGGGATTGAGGCGAGCTTCCCGACTCGCGACCGCACGTGCCTGGCTCTGGGCGTGGGCTGGTGCCTGGCATAAACACAGGCACGCGGCCAGCGTGATGCAGAAGAGTCTGCAAACTGTTGCGAACGGAGTCATTCTCATCGCCCTTGGCGCGGTGATTATCAGAAACCGTAGCCGCTGATGTATCGACCGCAGGAGTTGTAGTTGATCTTGCCGTTGGTGATCATCTTGTAGCGAAGGATGGTGCCTTCGTTATTCGTATAAAAGATGACCCAGCAGTCGGTCGATTCCGGAACGTATTCATCGTATCGCCCGTTCTGGATGATGCCCGGCGCGGTCATCACCTGATAACCCTTGTTCTCGTAGTGCGCTGCCTCGTAGCCGTAAATGTAGGTGTACGACTTCGTCTGGGCGTCGACTTGCTTGACGAACGGCGTTGCGCCATTCGGCTCCGGCCATTTGGGCAGCAGTTCCTTGATGTTCTTACCCACCTGAGCGTCGAGCTTGTTTCGGGTGGGCGACCACGGTGATAGTCCCATGCAAGCTGAGAGCATTACAGAAAGAACGATCGCGGGAGCGATCCGAAACATGCTTCCGAAGCGTTTCATGATTTCTCGACAGTGCAGAAGTAGTGGAGATCACGGTGGGGCCGCAATATATCACCTGGGTTCACCACTGGTAACTGTCGTTGAAACGATTCGTAAGATCAAAAATTCAAGACGAGGGTGGCTTGTCGTTCCATGCCGAGGCGGGAGGCGCCGCTGGCGACCGGGCCAGTAGCCCCGTGCCCGAAGGCAATGTTCCGCAACGATGTATCCGGATAATCGAGGGGACACCCATGACATCAGGCGCGCCCTCATATACCTGTGCGCTTGGTTACATCCCTAGGGCCGTCTTTAACCGATGTGCGATCGCGCTTTGATATGGTGACGCCAACGTCGTTACGGGAACGCAGTAACCGTATCGGACGTAGCGCACTTAGCCACGGCCCAGGCCGTGGCTTTTTTTTGGAGGGTGATACTGATACCAATGCGCATCCGCTCCGAACCGGATCAGGGTCGATGCGTTGCTGCGTAGCTGGTTCGCCAGTCTTCCAGCTCCTGGGCACGGATGGCCGTCCTTTCCATTCGGCAGGCCGATAAGGTACTCGGCCCGGATGTCGATCCAAATCGATCGGCTCTCACGGCGCAGTCCTTTTCATAAAAGGCAAGCCAAGCACGCTGTGCAGCCTGTATCTGCTGGATAGCCTCCTTGCCTGCCACGCTGGTGATGGTGGAAACCAGCGCTTTATAATCCTTGTTCAGACGCGCATCCTGATAGGTATATTCAGCGTCCGCACAATCTCCCTGGAGCCCCACCTGCCCTTGCGTAGCCTTGATGCACGCGTCATAGCTTGGCCTGATGCCGTAATAGCGTGGCGATACGTAGGAGAGGCGCTCCACCCCTGGCATGATGGCGACGCCGTTGATAACGTTACCGTCGTCGTCAGACTTGGTTTGGTGGTCTTGCGCGCCACCCGCTGTAGCTGCCGCCAATGGCGGAGATGCCAGCGCGCTGTCGAAAAGAG
Organism: Bordetella genomosp. 8; assembly: GCF_002119685.1. Taxonomy (NCBI): domain Bacteria; kingdom Pseudomonadati; phylum Pseudomonadota; class Betaproteobacteria; order Burkholderiales; family Alcaligenaceae; genus Bordetella; species Bordetella genomosp. 8. The sequence continues at coordinate 4,637,990 of NZ_CP021108.1, forward strand.
ATAGGAACAACAGCCACACTGCCACGGCAGTCCTTGCCCGCTTCATCACTTCTTCCTCCAGAGAATAAAAGGATGATGACATCAGCGGTGACTGTATCAAACAAATCGCCGGCTATAGCCAGGGGCTTTCCTACGTGGGCATGACCGCGCTGCCCCACGAGCTTGCATATGGAAGCAATCCGGTCTCGGCGTGGCAATTGACGTACTCGAGGATCGGGGAACTTCCCAGGACGAAGACCTCGTGCCAGGTCACGACTGATCGGCGATCCCCGTACTTGCGGCGCATTGCCAAGGCATGCTTGAAGATATCGAGATGCTTTGCATGTCCAGCCGACCATTCCTCCAACTTGGCCAGGGAGAGAAAATAGCCATATTTCGATGTCTCGCGACGCTCGTTGCCGTCCGCGTCCAGGTTCACCAGGTCTCGCAAGACCAGGCAACCTGTTTCGTCCGGCGCGTCCTTCAGCGACTGCATGCCGGCTTCCAGCTTCGGTTGTAGATTCGTTTCGTAATCGGATAGTTGCTCGGCTTCAGCCATCGCCCAATATTGTCCCGAACGGATCGCCACTACGTTGATCGGCAGCGTCACCCTTATCCTTTTTTTCGGACCGCCGCGGTAATCACGCGCCGGCGCATGCGCACACGGCGAACGCAAAGGGTCGATGGCTGCCAGCGGGATGCGATCCCGCATTGCGCCGAAGTAGCCCGCTACATACATGGGCTGCAAACTCCCGCGGTCCGTACGGGCGATCCCCGCCGTATAGAAGCGCTCGGAGAATATCGTCTCGTGCCTGTCGTAAGGCACGACGAAGGTTTCTCGCCAATACCCCGAGTCCCCCCGCTCCCGCTCGGGCTCGGACAACCAGTGATTGAACCGATCTTCGCGCCGCCAGGCTTCATACTTCGTCGCATCGGTCCAGTAGGCGACCACGATGGAATTGACCCATCCGGCCTGATCCCGATGGCGCAGTTCCTCGAAGCTGTCCGGCCCGTTCGCGCGGCCCATGGCATCGCGAACACGCTGGAAAAACGCGACCGGCGTATCCCGGTCGTCGGCCGCATGCTGGACGGCGATGTAGTCGGAGACGATGCTGGCCACCGGCTTATCCCAGCGCACCGAGAATTTCGGCGCGCCCGGGCTGTGGGAATCGGGTCGCCGCAGGGGTTCGGTGCGCGGGTATTCGACGTGAAAGTTGATCGATGTAGCGGACATGACCTTGTGCTCCGGAAGCTCGGGCATTACGTGCGGCTCAATCGGGTCTCGGACACCGGCAAGGACGGCTCTTCATGAACTTTCTCGTGCAGCCATATGCCTCCCACGACCACCGATACGGCGGCGAAGACGATCGGATACCACACGCCGAAATAGATGTCTCCGGTCATCGTGACCATGGCAAAGGCCGCTGCAGGGAAAAAGCCGCCGAAAATCCCATTCCCGACGTGGTAGGGAAACGAAAGAGCGGTGTAGCGCACACGGGCGGGAAACATTTCAACCAATGCGGCCGCAAGTGGGGCGTACACCATGGCAAAGAAGCAGCACATGATGAACACCAGCAGGATCAGCATGGGAATATCCACCCGGGCGGGGTCGGCCTTCTGGGAATACCCCGCCTCCCGCAGCGCCGCCTGCATGGCGACGGGGTCGAATCCGATGATGGTTTTCGAACCCACGGAAATAACGGGGCGGTCCGCGCTATCGTCATGCTGATTTGTATACGGCACGCCAAGCTTGGCCAGGGATTCCTTGACCTTATCGCATTCCGTAATCGGAGGATTCGTTCCGAGCAGGTCGAACTGCACCCCGCACTGGGCGGGCGCGGCACGCAGCATGACCGGCGCCGTCGCGGCGGCCTGCTCCAAGCCGGGGTTGGCGTAATGGGTCACACCGTGGAACAGCGGCATGAACGTCACCGCGGCCAGGAAGCAGCCCGTCAGAATGACTTTTTTACGGCCGATATGGTCGGATACCGCACCTGCGATCCAGATCATCGGCAACGTCAGGACCAGTGCGGCACTGACGATGATGCTGGTCGTGCCTATGTCGACGTGCAGGGTTCGATTCAGGAAAAAGAACACATAAGTCTGGCCTGTGTAGAGGACCGTAGTCGTACCCATGACCAGGCCGAACAACGCGATCAGCATTGCCTTGATGTTGGTCCAGCTTCCGAAGGCCTCGCGCACCGGTGCTTTCGACGTTTTTCCTTCCGCTTTCATCGCCGCGAAGACAGGCGACTCGTGCAGCTTGGTCCGAATGTAGATCGAAATCGCAAGCATCAACCCGGACAACAGGAAAGGTATGCGCCAGGCCCAGTCGTCGAAGGCGGTCCCGAAGATTTCCCGGCACAGGAAGACGACTCCCAACGACAGGATCGCGCCACCCGCGCCCGTCATCTGGATCCAGCTTGTGTCTCGGCCACGTTTTCCGGCAGGAGCGTGCTCGGCCACGTAAATGGCCGCGCCACCGTATTCGCCGCCCAAGCCCAATCCCTGGAGTACGCGCATGGCCAGCAGCAGAATCGGCGCCCAGATCCCGATCTGGCTGTAGTTGGGCAGCAAGCCGACGCAGAACGTGGATGCACCCATCAATATGATCGTGATCAGGAAGGTGTATTTGCGTCCGATCCGATCTCCAAGCCGTCCGAAGATCAATGCCCCGATCGGACGGACGGCGAAGCCCACGCCAAACGCGATCAGCGCGAACAGGTACGCGCTTGCGCCCGACAATGCTCCGAAGAACTGGGCCGAGAACACTGAAGCAAGCGCCCCGTAGAGAAAAAAGTCGTACCACTCGAACAGGGTGCCTAGCGTCGATCCCACGATTACCCTGCGCGATTGCCTGGCGGCGTCGCCACTCTGTTGTCCCATGGCTGGGTTCATGATTTTCCCCTTGTAAACGGCTACATTGAGTTCCGTTGATGCGACGGACCATCACAGTGCAAGGACGGTGCGAGCGCTTTCGACTTCCGGTCAGGCGTATGCATCCACCACATCGTTGACCGTGACGACCGAACTTCGCGGCTGTTCGTTCACGATGAGCTTGAATAGATCGGGCCGCGAATAGTGGCCGTTGACGTCGTGATCGAACTGGGCGCGACGGATGTCGTCCATGTCGATTTCGGCCGTGAGTATCGTTTCACCGCTGAAATCCGGGCCAGCGATGACGTTGCCTAGCGGGCCGATGATGACGCTGCCGCCCCGCATCAGGACCTCATCCGGCGCATCGGTGATCGTGTTGCGGATATCTTCCGGATACTGGGAGCGGGTCAGGTACTGGCAGGCCGACAGGACGAAGCACCGCCCTTCCAGGGCCACATGCTGCATCGATGGCACCCAGGTGTCGCGGTCATCGGCGGTCGGCGTGCAGTAGAGCGTCAGCCCCTTGTTGTACATGGCCATGCGCAGGAGCGGGACGTAGTTTTCCCAGCATATGACCGCGCCCATGGGTCCCCAGGGCGTGTCGACGGCAGTCAACGTGGAGCCGTCGCCATGGCCCCAGACGAGGCGCTCCGCCGCCGTCGGGAGCGTCTTTCGATGCTTGCCCAGCAGCGTGCCGTCAGGCCCGAAGAACAGGACGCAGCAGTACAGCGTGCCCCCGGCCCGCTCGATGACGCCGATGGTCAGGTGCAGTCCGGCTTCCCTGGCCGCGGCGCCCAGCCGATCCGTTTCGGGACCGGGCACCACGATTGCGCGAGACGCATACGCAAGATATTCCTCGCGAGTGCCGGGCCGGCGCATGCCGACGCAAATATGGAAGTCGGCACCCTTCGGGTATCCCCCGATGAATGCTTCGGGAAAGACCGCGACCTGCACGCCTTTCCGCCCGCACTCCGCGATCAGCCTTTCCGCCTTTTGCAAGGTCGCTTCCGAGTCCGTACCTTCAGTACCGGCCTGCACGACCGCGACGGTCACTTTTGCCATGACTACACTCTCCAGAATTGAAATGGGCTGCGCCTTATCCCTGCGCGATGTTTCGATCTTTCGTCTCAGGCAACATGCGCCAGAGCACCAGGAAGCAGATGAAGGAAATGCCGGCCAGATACGAGGCGGGGATGTTCGGATCACCGGTGAACCGGATGAGCGCCGCCGCGATGAATGGCCCCGGCCCTGCCAGGACCGCCAGCGCAACGTTGTGTCCGATCGCGGCCCCGGTCGATCTGATGGACGCGGGAAACACCTCGACCAGCAGCACGACGTCCATCACCGCGGTGATCGCCACGAGCACGGCCAGTACCGCCAACGCGATCGAGATGGCGATGAAGTTTCCCGTGTTCATCAGCAGGAAGATGGGATACGCCAGCACGGTCAACGCGGCGGCGGAGAGCAGGACGAATCGGCGGCGTCCCAGGCGGTCGCTCAACAACCCGATGATGGGATGCGCAATGGAATAGACGACGAGGGCGGCGCTACATAGCCATAGCGAATCCGTCTTGCTCAATCCCACGGTCTGCGTCAGATGGTTGTTGGCGTAGGTAATGAAATAGTAGAGAGACACGCCAAACAGGGCCGAGAAAGCGAAACTGATGATGAAGGCCTTGCGCTTCTCCTGGCTCGAAACCGGCGGGATGCCTTGCTTGGCGCGACGTTCCTCCAGTTCCGCATACACAGGGGTGTCGCTCAACTTCCGTCGGATGTACATCGCGACGCCGGCCATGACGATGGAAGACAGGAATGGCAGCCTCCAGCCCCAGGCAGTCATTGCTTCGGCGGAAATGCTGGAGGTCAGTGCCGCGGCGATTGCCGTGCCGGCCAGGAATGCAATGCCCGCTGTTCCGGTGATGACGCTCGCGGCTGTCGCCCTGCGGTTGTGCGGGGCGCTCTCGATAATGTAGATACCCGAACTGGACCACTCGCCGCCCACCATCATGCCCTGGAGGAATCGCAGGATGACCAGCAATATCGGTGCGGCTATCCCGATCGTCGCATAGCCCGGCAGCAAGCCGATCAAGGTGGTGACCAGGCCCATGCCGAAGACCGTGACGATCAAGACCGCGCGCCTGCCCAGGCGGTCACCCAGCGGACCGAGGACGAAGGCGCCGATCGGCCGGGAAAGAAATCCCACTGCAAAGACCGCCAGCGAGGAAAGCAGGGATACCCCTGGCGCCGTGGATGGAAAGAAGATCTGCCCGATGGTGGCGGCGAAATAGCCATAAATGGCGAAGTCGAACCATTCCATGAAATTGCCGATGCCCACGGCGATCGCACGCTTGCGCAAATCAACGTCCCCATTTTTTCCGGAGACTTCCCCTTGTGTTGCCCTTGCGAGGCTGGCGCTTGTCATCGCCTTCTCCCTTCGACTTGATTAATGGCCGTGTTCGACCTGTGGAAGAAGGCTAAAGGTGGCGGCAAAATCAATCAAACGATTAATATAGATTGCCATGATTAACGTCGCTAATATTGGTCGTCTCGACCTGAACCTTCTCCTGGTCTTTCATTGCCTGATGACGGAACGCAGCGTGACGCGCGCGGCGGCCATGCTGCACATCACGCAAGGAGCGGTAAGCGCATCGCTGAAGCGATTGAGAGAGCACTTCGGCGACGAACTGTTCGTGAGGACGGGATCCGGCATGGTGCCGACGCGACGCGCATTGGACTTGGCGCCGAGAGTCGCGGAAGCCCTCACTGCGGTGTCCGCCATGACGGGCGATCAGATTCGCCCGCCGGTCAAGGTGTCCAACCGAATCTTCAACATCGCCCTGTCCGACGACCTGGAAACGTATCTCGCACCGGCCCTCGTCGGCGAGGCGGCCAGGTCGCTGGCAATTTCCTTTGCCTTCCATCAGACCAATAGCAGCCTTTGGAAGACCGCCCTCGCGGACCCCGACATGGACCTGGCGCTATGCGCCGAACCGAAGGAACTGACGTCCCAATTCTCCTCGCAGGTGTTGTTCTCTTCATCGTATTCCTGCCTTTACGATGGACGGCGACTCAATCTGAGCAATCCGATTTCCCGCGAGGAATACCTGTCGCGTACGCACGTACGCGTTTCCTACGACGGCAGGCGAGGCTTCGTCGACGACCTGTTCCAAACCGCGGGGGCTGTACGGCGGGTATCCGCCTCGTTCACCCACTTCGGCGGCGTTCTCTCGGTCCTTGCGCTGGGCGATGGGATCGCCACATTGCCGACCTTTGCGGCGTACGCCTATGCGCGGATCGCGCACCTGACGGTAAGCCCCGTGCCTATGCACGTGCCGGCGTTTCGGGTCTTCATGATCTGGAAGGTGCAAAGCACCGCCGACGATCAGAACCAGTGGCTGCGCGATTTCGTCGTTGAGAGGACGCGCGGTATCAATGTGGAGCAATGAGCTCGGACGTACCGATAACTTATTTCCGCAGCCCCGGGGCTGGGAGCGTTGGACCCGGTGCGCTTCCGACCGTACAATCGCTTCGTGGGCGGAAACCGTGGCCCATGTTTGTCCGCACTACCTATTCCATTACCGGGACGGACCGGCTTCATTCATGAGCCTAGCGCTCACTGGAGCTTCCGATGGTCGTCCTGGCACCTCGCGCGCGGCGCATTGTCTATGTCGCGCTCTTTGAAATCCTTGCGATCCTGTTGTCCGCGCCCATCCTGATGTTCCTGGGTGGCGGAAGTGCGGCCAACGCCATGGCCGTGGCCGCGGCGGTCACCGCGCTGGCTGTCGCATGGAACTACATCTTCAATACCCTGTTCGAAGCCTGGGAACGGCGCCACCGCGGGGGAGCGCGTACCGTGCGGCTTCGAGTCGTTCATGCGACCCTGTTCGAGGGGGGCCTCGCAGCGGCGGTATTGCCGTTGTATATGGTTTGGTACGACGTGAGCATATGGCAGGCGATCAGGATGGAGGCCGCGGTGCTCGCCTTCTTCCTGGTTTTCACCTTCTGCTTCACCTGGTGTTTCGATACGCTCTTTGCCGCCCCTTAGAACCTGTAGCTGGCCTGCAACTGGAATACCTGCGCGGACACGTTCCCCGTATCGAAGAGGCGATCGTAGCTGGCGGAGACGTCCACGGACTTTCCGACCGGCAGCGTCACGCCCAGCCCGGCCGACAGCATGCCGCGCGACGGCGCGACGCCCGGCAGCGAAAACCGCGTGCCGTCGCTGGCGGACGCGTTGACGTTGCGCCCGGCATCCAGCGTTTCGTAGGCATAGCCCACGCGCGCTTCCACCAGTGCGGGCTTATCCGCACTGGTGTGGAAAGGCAGTCCCACGGACAACTGCGCATAGGGTTGCAAGCTGCTGATGTCCTGTCCGCGCACATCCAGGTTCTGGCTGCCGGCGCCGGTCTCATCGAAGCTGTCGGCGTGGAAGTACTGATAGCGCAGGCCCATACGCGGCGTGACGATCACCGGCCCCGTGGCCATAGGCAGGCTGGCCTGCAGGCCAGCGGTGATTTCCTGCCCGTCGGTATTGCCGCGCGCGCTGTTCAGGCCGGGGAACGAGCGACGCGAGTTCAGGAAATCATAGGCCACGCCCACCGTGGCCGCGACGTCGACAGGACCGACTCGGCGGCTGCCGTAGCCCGCCAGCCGCACAGTGTCGATCTTGCCGGAAGCCTCGTCCTCGGAGACGTCGACGTGGCTGTAGCCGCCCGCCACGCCCACGGTCCATGCGCCGGCCTGGCGATCGACGCCCGCCAGGAAGCCGTAGTGGCTGTCCTTGTAGCTGGGCGCCTCGTCGTTGCCGCGCACGTGCGCGGTATTGGAGACGACCTGCGCCCAGGCTTGCTGTCCCGGACGCGCGCAATCCGCGGCAGCTGCCGCATCGGCGCAGGCCTGTCCCAGGCGCGAAAGCAGCGCCTCGTTCACGCGCTGGCCCTCGCGTATGGCGGCCGAGCCGATGGCGCCGAAGATGGTGGCATTGGTGGGCGCGACGACGACAGTGCCGCCCGTGACCTGCGGGGACAAGGCCAACGTGGCGCCGGCGGCCTGGGTCTGTACGTCCTGGACAAAGCCGGCCGGCGTATTGCCCGTGATGCTGGAGAACTGGCCGGATACGCTACCCGCGTCCAGGATGCGGTAGGACGCGGCGCTGTAGGTGCCAGGACCGTACAGGACGTTCAGCGTGCCGGCCAGCGACGCGTTACCGCCCACCTTCAATTGCGATGCGCTGCTGGGGCTCACGTCGATGAACAAGGTGCCCGACGGCGATTGGGTGTAGTTGCCGGTGACGGTCAGTGTCCCGATCGATCCGCCCGGACGCACGGTGCCGTTGCTGACGACATTGCCGGCGATGGTGCCGTGGCCGCGCAGCGTGCCCGCGCCGCCGATGGAAACGTCTCCCAGGATGCTGGCGCCAGGATGATCGGCATCGCCGACCTCGAACGTGCCGCCCATGACCGACGTGCCGCCGCCATAGGTGTTCACGGCATTCACGATCAGTGTCCCGGCACCGTCCTTGATCAGGCCGCCGGTACCGGAGATGACGCCGTCGAACACGGTGTCGTCGGCGCCGTTGACGGTCAAGGTATTGCCGCCCAGCGCGACGGTGCTGCCCGCCACGCCGGCCAAGGCGCCTATCGTCTGGTTGCCCCCCGCGGAGATGTCGAACGCGGCGGGACCGGCAAGATTCACCGCGCCGGTGGACGCCAGGCTGCCGCCCGCGGCTATCGCCAGGGTACCGGCATTGATGACGGTTCCGCCGGTATACGTATTGGCGCCACCCAGCGTCTGGGTGCCGTTGCCGTTCTTGACCAGGCCGCCCGTGCCGGCGATCACACCGTTGAAGCCACCGTTATTGGCGCTGGCTAGCGTCAGCGTATTGCCGCCGAGCGTAACGATGCTGCCAGTCGCGCCGTTCAGCGCGCCTATCGATTGGTTGCCGCCGCCCGAGATATCGAAACCGGTACCGCTCGCCATGAGGGAGACCGTTCCGCTGGGCGCAAGGCTGCCGCCCACGCCGATGGCGAGCGTACCCGCGTTGATGACCGTGCCGCCGGTATAGGTGTTGTTGCCCGTCAGCGTTTCCGTGCCGCTGCCGTTCTTGGTGAGTCCGCCGACGCCGCCGATCGAACCGCTGTAGATACCGTTGCTGGAGTCCCCCAACGTCACGTCATTGGCGCCCAGGACGATCGTACCGTCGCCGATCAGCGTGCCGAAGGTCTGCGTGCCGTTGCCCGCCGACAGGTCGAAGGTAGCGCCCGTGGCAAGGTTCACGAGGCCGGTAATGGACAGGCTCGCACCCGCGCCCAGCGCCAGTGTGCCCGCGTTGATGCTGGTATCGCCGGCGTAGGTATTGGTGCCGTTCAGCGTCAGCTTCGCATTGCCGTCCTTCGTCAACCCGCCCGCGCCGGAGAGGTTGCCGCTCAGCGTCATGTCATTCGAGCCGAGCACGGTCAGGTCGGCATTGAGCAAAACATCGTTCGTCAACACCACGGCGCTGCTGGCATCCAGCGTGGACGCGCCGCCCACGGTGAAGGTGCCCGTGCCCAGCGCGGTGTTGCTGCCGACGACCAACCCGCCGGCGTTCAGCTTCACGCCACCGCCGAAGGTGTTCGCGCCACTCAGCGTTTGAATACCGGCACCGTTCTTGACCAGCGCGCCGTTCGCGCCGCCACTGATGCTGCCGTTGAAGGTGGTATTGGCTACACCGTTCAGCGTCAATGTGTTGCCGCCCGTCGCGACCGTGCTGCCCGCCACGCCGCTGAGCGAGCCGATCGATTGATTGCCGCCGCCCGAAATGTCGAATGTCCCCGTACCCGCGAGATTCACATTGCCGGTGGAGGCCAGGCTGCCGCCGGTGTTGAGCGCCAGCGTACCGTTATTGATGGTGGTGCCGCCGGTATACGTATTGGCATTTGTGAGTGTCACCGTCGCCGCACCGTTCTTGACCAGGCCGCCATCGCCGGAAATCGCCCCGCCGAGCACCAGGTCGTTGCTGCCCATCAGGTCAAGGTTAACGCCCGCTGCCAGAACGACATCGTTGCTCACACTGATCGACACCTCCGCATCCAGCGAGGCGCTGCCGGCGACCGTCAGGTCGCCCGTGCCCAGCGCGCCGTTATCGCCCAGCACCAGACTGCCCGCGTTGAGCGTGGTCCCACCGGCAAAGGTATTGGGGCCGCCCAATATCTGCATGCCGCTTCCACTCTTGACCAGCGCGCCGGTGCCGATGATGCTTCCGTTGTATGACCCAGGGCCTGTGCCGCCCAGGGTGAGCGTATTGCCCCCGAGTTGGACCGTGCCAGCGGTACCATCCAGTGCGCCGATGGATTGGTTTCCACCATTCGAAATATCGAAACCGGCGCCGGCCTGCATGAGCGTGACCGTGCCGGTGGACGCGAGGCTGCCGCCCGGGCCGATGGCGAGTACGCCCGCGTCGATGGTCGTGCCGCCCGTATAGGTGTTGGTGCCGGTCAGCGTTTCCCTGCCGGTTCCTTGCTTGAACAGCATGCCGCCCGCGCCGACGATCGAAAGTGTGAAGATGTCGTCGAGGGGGCCTCCGACGGCCAGGGAGTTGGCGCCCACATTGACCGTGCCGCCGCCGGCCAGGGGACCAAAGACCGGCGGGACGGTGCCCGCGGAAATATCCAGCGTGGCGCCAGTGGCGACGAACACGGGGGCGGTGGCGGACAGGCTTGCGCCCGCGCCCAGCGCCAGCGTGCCGGCACTGATCAGCGTGCCGCCGGTGTAGCTGTTGATGCCATTCAACGTCAGCGTGGCGGCGCCGTCCTTGCTCAACTGGCCTACGCCCGATAGATTGCCGTTCAGCGTCAAGTCATGCGTGCCCGACACGATCAGGCCGGCATTCAGGACGACGTTGTTCGGCAGCGTGACGGCGGCGGTGGAATCGAGCGAGGCCGTGCCGCCCACGGTCAGCGTGCCCGCGCCCAGCGCGGCGCTGTTGCCGACGATCAGTCCGCCGGCGTTCAAGGTCACGCCGCCGGTAAAGGTATTCGCCCCGCTCAGCGTCTGGGCGCCGGCACCGTTCTTCACCAGGCCACCGAAGCCGGTGATGGTGCCTGCGAATGCGGCGTCGCCCACGCCGTTCAGGGTCAGGTTGCTGCCGCCCAACGAGACCGTGCTGCCCGCGACGCCGGCCAGCGAACCGATCGTCTGGTTGCCTGCCGCGGAGATGTCGAAAGCGCCCGTGCCAGTCAGGTTCACCGCGCCCGTGGACAAAAGGCTTCCGCCCGCGCCGATCGCCAGCGTGCCGGAATTGATGGTGGTGCCGCCGGCATAAGTATTGGCGTTGGTGAGCGTCACCGTGGCCGCGCCGTTCTTGACCAGGCCGCCATTGCCGGCGATGACGCCGCCGAGCGTCAGCGTGTTGCTTCCCAGCAGATTCAGGTCTGCGCCCGACGCCACATTGATATCGTTGGCCAGGTTGATCGCGGCGCTCGTTTCAAGCGTGGCCGCGCCGCCTATCGTGAGCGCACCCGTGCCCATTGCCGTGTCACTTCCCAACACGAGGCCGCCCGCGTTCAGCACGGTGCCGCCGGCATACGTATTGTCGCCATCCAGCATCTGCACGCCAGCGCCATTCTTGATCAGGCCGCCCGTGCCAGCCATGATGCCGCTGAAGATGGCATTGCCGACGCCATTGACCGTCAAGGTGCTGCCGCCCAGCGTGACGGTGCTGCCGGCTACGCCAGCCAACACACCAATGGATTGGTCGCCGGCGGAGATATCGAAGCCCGTGCCCGCACCCGTCAGGGTGACGGCCCCGGTAGAGGCCAGGCTGCCGCCCGCGCCGATGGCCAGCGTGCCGGCGTTGATCGTTGTGCCGCCGGTGTAGGTGTTGGTGCCGGTCATCGTTTCGGTACCGGAGCCTTCCTTGATAACCCCGCCCGTACCGCCGACCGATCCACTGAAGGTACCGTCGGTGGGGCCGCCGATCACGATGTGTTGTGCATATACCGCCGTGGGCAACATGCCGATCAATGTGACGGACGCCGACATATTGATCGCCCGTACGAGTATGGTGAGCCGGCTCCCGTGACCCCGTTTCCGGATCGAAACGCGGTCGACCAACGCTCTATCGAGAACCATGCCCCTTCCCTTACATTTTTTTGGAAATGCAGCGATTCTTATACAGAAACGTCAGGATGAGAAGGTTTTTTCGATGTCGGATTCATCGGTCTGCGGCGGGAACCGTGATGGGTCAGCAAGCGTTACAGAACCATACAACCCCAGCCCCCTTTCATGCTCCGGTTGAACTGAACTCCAACTTTTAGTCCGTTCCAGCTGGGGGGTTTCATTACACCCCGGCAGCCTTGCCATTAAAGCGCTCGGATGTGGCCTCTACTACGACAACCGAATCTTGAAGTTTGAAATGAGCAATCGTATAAAGCTGCGCACGCTGAGCGGAACGTTTTTTCGAGCTATATCAGCTGATAGGGTTGATGATGTGTTGTCACCGCCAGGAACGACCAGTGCAGGCCGCTATCATCGACCCGGTCAGACAACGCTCTATATAAGCCCGTTGCTCGAATGGGCAATCATTGCAGTGTCGGGGTATATGCGCGAAGACGGTTACCCCCGCGTTGTCGTTCCGCTAGAGGTCGGCCCATCGTGCGTCCTTGATCAGCATGACGAGGAAGCGTGCCGCCTCCTCGGCATCGATCCGAATCTATCAAATGCATCTTGGCGCTCGGCCTTATCGCAAGGTCGGGAACCTACTTCCTGGCTTAATGCCGATGCCGCACGCAACGCTGGGGCGGACGGCATAATCGACTGCTCCCGGATGATCCCTGGAGGTTGGCACGTTGGCCTATTCCGCTGGAACAAGCTGGGGGGACCCGCAGTGACAGTCGCCGGCGCCCCCATCCCGATCAGGTTATCGAAGAGCGGACCAAAATGGGGTCTTTAGGCTTTCAGCTTTGCCTTGATGGAGTAGCGACGCGAAGGTAGGGCCACTTCTCCAGCCAGCCCTTGTCGACGTACCGCTGATTGAAGATATGGGCCTTTCGGTTTTCAAAACTAGGAGTAGGCCTAATGATCCCTTGGAACAAGTCCCGCAGGCCGAATGGTGCCAGCACCTCGATTCGCCCGTTGTCTTTTAGACGGACTGCAACGGCGGTGGCAGTCTCGGGCCATCTTCTGACTGAGTCAAAACTGCTCGTGTAGGGCTTATCGCCGTTGCGCTCGTGCATGTAGCTTTGATTTTTTACTGACCAGTCCAGCCGAGGGAGATGTTTCGCAAGCCGTTTCTGTAACACTTGGTCACGAAGCGGACTCGCCCTTCGTCTGTCAAACCAGATGACGTCGACGTCCCCATCCCAAGCCACCGGACTATCAAGCAGGCAATTCCAGACTGCCGCACGTATAAAACCGGCCCCGATCCAGCAGTCAGGCAGCCGCAAATCTCTGACAGCTTCCAGTGCGAACCGGCGACAAGCGTCTGCATCGATGATAGCCCTCAGCCTGCTTTCATAAGTATCTGGCTCTTCGACCATATGTTGCTTCGCCTCAGATTGGCAATCGATGTACCGTCGTTACCCGTTGCGCAAAGCCCGCACGTTCGTAAACACCCCGCGCGGCCTTGGACATTAGTCCCTCAGCAATGCCATCGTGTAGCAGTCGCTGTGGATGCCATCAATCAGGAATGCGCGGCGCATGAATCCCTCCTCTTCGAAACCCAGGCGCTCATAGAGGGCCTTGGCGTTCTTGTTGTCTTCACGCACCGTAAGTTCGATGCGGGTGAACCCCAAGGACCAGGCCGCATCGATCGTTGCACGCATCAATCTCGCACCTATGCCGAGATGTCGTGCCGATGGAATCAAACCGATGCCGAGCGTCCCGACATGCGCTCTGGCCTGGCCGTGGGTCGGCAGCACATCGCACCAGCCAACGACCTGCCCATCGAGTACGGCAACGGACATGTATCCCATCCCGTCGACGATGGATTGATAGAAGATGAACGCCTCGTTTTCCGGAGGCGCCTGGGTGAAGGCCAGGAAGCGCTTTTCGCGTGCTACCGTATCCAGCGCGGAACGAACGCCTGCGAAGTGTGCGACACGGAGTGGTTCGATTACCAAGCTCATAAGCCTTTTCAAGCAAGGAAGTGGAGTCTCTGCGGAATAAGGTCGAAATATGCACGACTTAGCGAACCGTATCATCGATCATTACGAGCGTCACGCCAGCGCGTGGGATGCCGATCGCCGCGTCGCTGACTGGAACGAGAAACCGTGGCACGACCGTTTCATAGCCGCGCTGCCGAATGATGCAAGGATTCTCGATGTGGGCTGCGGCGCTGGCTCGCCTGTCGCCGGATATATGGTCGCGAACGGCTTGCGCGTCGTCGGCATCGACTCGTCGCCGACACTCATCTCGCTATGTCGCGACCGCATGCCTGACCAGGAATGGATGGTGCGGGATATGCGCTCGCTCCAGCTCGGTCGTCGATTTGACGGAGTCCTGGCGTGGGATAGCTTCTTTCACCTCACACCGGATGATCAGCGGCGAATGTTCACCGTCTTCGATCAACATGCCGCATCGTCGGCTGTACTGATGTTCAACAGCGGGCCGGCGGAAGGCGAAGCGGTAGGAGAGTATCGGGGTGACCCGCTCTATCATGCGAGCCTGAGCGCCGATGAATATAGAGCGCTGCTCCACGACATCGGATTTACGGTCGTGGCTCATGTGGCTGACGATTGGAGTACGGGCGGCGGCCGCACGGTTTGGCTCGCAAGGCGCGGTTAAGGACGGTCAAGGCTTCAAGGTGATCGAGCGCGTGCAGGACAGTGGCAGCGCCGAGAAGAGCAAATGAACACATTCCTGTTGTATGTCGCCACGGCGATAGCGGAGATCGTCGGCTGCTATCTGCCGTATCTTTGGCTCAGAGACGGCCGCAGTCCCCTGCTCCTGATCCCGGCCGGAATATCGCTGGCCCTGTTCGCCTGGTTGCTGACTTTGCACCCCACCGCCGCCGGGCGCGTCTACGCAGCGTACGGCGGCGTCTACATAGGTGTGGCGCTGGTCTGGCTGTGGCTGGTCGACGGCATACGCCCCAATGGATGGGACTGCGCGGGGGTCGCCTTGGCGCTTGCGGGGATGGCGATCATCGCCTTTCAGCCCCGCTGAACGGTCGCGCCGTTCACGGCCGCCCGGTCATAGCCGGGCACGGAAGAAGTCCACGACATCCCGGTCGATCTGCTGGTGAATTTCCGCCCGATCCACGCCCGGCGCATCCTTACAGATCATCGGCGCCTCGGCCGCCACCGACGTGGGGCAGGGATCGACGAAGACGAAGTGATTGCCGGGTACGACACGGACGACCGGAGGCGTGGCCAGGCCTGACACGACAGCGAGCGCATTTCCCGTCGAACCGAGATAGCTGTCATCCCGCGGGCGAAAAAGCATCGTCGGCACGCGCACAGCGGAAAGACCCTGCGCGTCGAACATCATGGCCAGCGGGTCCATCAGCACCAATGCTTTCAGGCGGGGATCGACAGGCGGTTGCCAGGTCGCCAATTCGGCGGGCACGGCCGCTTTACCTTGCCCACGAGGCGCACCATCATCGGCTGCCGGGCGAGGGCACGACCCGGGATCGGCATGCTCCGCGCAGTATCTGCCGGCATACGCAAAATCCGGCTTCGCTCCCGCCAGGATCAGGGCTGTGTAGCCGCCGGCCGAGTATCCGATCATGCCGATCCGGCCGGAATCGGCGCTCGCCGAAAAACGGGGATCCGCCAGAACGGCATTGAGCGCGGCCTCGGCCTGCCGGGGGCGCTCGATCAGGATCTGCGCCTGGGACGCAGCTCGGGGGTGGCCGGAAGCATCCCCCACGTGCGTCGGCAGGATCGCGATGAATCCCGCGCGAGCCAGCGCAGCAGCCAATTCACGGTGACTGAAGGGGCCGCCTCCCCTGCCGTGCGAAACCAGGACGACCGGAAAGCGAACATCGGGGGGAACAGGCGCATTGCGCGTCGCGTCGATGGTGAATGGACCGGCTTGCCATGAAACCTCGGGTGCGCGTGTCGGATAAAAGACGACCGTGTCGAACGAAGCGGCGTCATCCTTTACCGTCAGTCGGATCATGCCTGCGTTGAATCCGGGCGAAGATGCCGCCAGCGCGGGACACGTCCATATGAGTGTCACCGCCATCACCGCTATCCAACGCATATTCCTGCTCCTGACCGGCCAGAATGAGCGCGAGTTTACCAACGGTAATGTGGCATGGGCTGCTCATTGGGGGCGCGGGAGCGGGATCCGAGGCCGGCCCTACCCATAACAAAATCGCATGCTGAATCCGGAATTTCGATTGGAAATTATCAGCGCATGCGCTCACACTTCGCCTCCTGCATTCCCGCAGTAACACTATCCAGGAGGGCGAAATGCCGGACGTTATTGGAGACAACGTAGACCGCCTCGTCAGCGTTGAGATGCGCAATCGTGGCTTGAACTACAACATCGTGTCCGGCATTTATGGCGAGGCGCGCCGCGAAGGGGGCGGGCGTCCGCTGTCGACCCGGATCGCCGAGGCGCTCATTGAAAAAGTGAAGCCCGGCGATTCCGTGTTCATCGTGACCGGCGCGGGCTACGCGCCCGAATCGCCGAACGGCGAGATCGATGGGCCGCCCGGCGCCGCGGCGCTGGCCCGGGCCTTGTTCTGGGGATTGCAGGCGGTACCGGTATACGTCACGGAACGTTGCCACGCGCCGCCCGTAGTGGCATCCAGCCAGGCTTTGGGCATCATGGTTCGGGACTTCGAGCTGGCGAAGCAGCGCCGCATGGGTGCCTGCATGGAAAACGCCCCGGTCGAGCAATCGGCGGTGGCGTCCTGGGCCGCGGAGATATTCGACAAGCACAAACCCGCCGCGATTATCGCCATCGAGCGCCTGGGCCCCAATGAGCAAGGCTTGCTGCACTATTCGACCGGCGTGGTGCCGAAGAACTGGGTCGACGTGTCACCCCTGTTCGACGAAGCGCACAAGCGCGGCGTGCTTTCCATCGGCATCGGGGACAACGGCAATGAAATAGGATTCGGCCGTATCCACCCCTTCATGAAGAAATTCCACCCGTACGGCAGCCGTACGCAATATGAAGGAGGCACCGGCGTGCCGTCCGTGACGTCGACCGATATCCTGTTCGCGGCGTCGATCTCCAACTGGGCTGCCTACGGCGTCGTTGCGATGCTCGCCTATTTTCTTCAGAAGCTCGACCTGATACAGACCGCCGAACTCGAGAAACGCATGATCTGGGCGTGCCTGGATGCGGGCGGCTGGGAGATGCGATACCTGACCTCGCGCTTCATCGTCGATGGAACGGAAGGAGAAAGCTCGATGGCGATCATCCAGCTGCTTCGCGACATGGTCAGGATCAATATATCGACGCCGGATCGTGGCCTGGCGCACGGAAAGATAAACGGCTGAAAG
This sequence comes from Bordetella genomosp. 8, assembly GCF_002119685.1. Classification (NCBI taxonomy): domain Bacteria; kingdom Pseudomonadati; phylum Pseudomonadota; class Betaproteobacteria; order Burkholderiales; family Alcaligenaceae; genus Bordetella; species Bordetella genomosp. 8. The sequence goes on from NZ_CP021108.1 coordinate 4,655,284, forward strand.
CCCGCACCGTCATTTCTCGCGCAACCTGCCCTGCAAGTCGCCCAGCAGGCGATCCACGACTTCGCGCATGATTTCCGTAAGCGCCAGGGCAAACGGGCTGCGCCCTTCCCCTTCGCGATAGACGGCCGAGAATTGCAGCGAGATTTTCGGTGTGAACGGCCGGACCACGATGTCCCGGCTGGCCGGCTCCATCGCCGCGAAGGGGTCGATGATCGCCAGGCCCACACCCTGGCGCACATAGTCGGCGACCGTATGCGAATGCATCGTTTCGAGCCGGAGCTTCGGGCGGACATCCGACTTCTGCAAGGCGGCGTTGATCTGCGCCCGCAGGACACTCCTGGCTCCCAACGAGATGAAATCCTGCCCCTGCAGGTCGCGCACCGCAATGGTTTTCCTGGACGCGAGGGCATGGCCGCGCGGCATCGCGCATACCGCATGGCTGACCGGGAACAGCTCATGGTCGATATCCCCGCGGTCTTCCGGAACCATGGCGTAGGCGACATCCAGCTGCCGATGCGCGATCGCCTCTATGAGCCCGATGGACTGCTCGGGATGGACGGCCACGACCACGCCCGGGTGACGCTCCGCAAAGATGCCGAGAGCGACCGGCACCACGCTTTGCGACAGGTTGCTCATCGCACCCACGTGCAGGTAGCCAGCCCGGGCGTCCTTGATGGCCCTGGCGGCCTCCCGAATACGGTAGGCGCCCGCGAAGTGCCGCTCGACCTCGCGATAGAGCTGTCCGCCTTCCGCCGTAGGCACGATCTGCGCGCCATTGCGCCTGAACAGCTCCAGTCCCAGCTCGTATTCCAGGTCCTTGATCAGGCGCGTGACCGCGGGCTGGGAAACCGCCAGGGCCTGCCCTGCGCGGGTCATGCTCCCGTACTGCATCACCGCGCGGAAGGCTTCCAGCTGACGGAAGTTGATGGGTCGTTCCATAGGATTTTCATCATAACTTTCGCGCATGCTAGTGCCAATATTTTGATTGGACAATATAGCGTCGGCACGCGACGATGGCAGCGGGGTATGCAATGAAGCTGCATCCATCCCAGGGGAACCTCGCTATGCGAGAACAACTAGGTAGATACACCGATATGAAGACCGCCGATAAGAATTTGACGATGCTCGATCGACGCCGCGTGATCCTCGCGGGCGGGGCCGCCCTGGCGCTGATGCGCGTGCCCGGTGCCATGGCGCAGAGCGGCTATCCGAACAAACCTGTTCGAGTGATCGTTCCCTACCCGCCAGGTGGCGCGTCGGACATCACCGCGCGCGTGCTCGCCGAACAACTCGGCCCCCGGCTCGGCCAGCCGGTGATCGTCGAAAACCGGGCAGGTGCCAATGGCGCGATAGGCATCGGATTCGTCGCGAAATCTGCCGCCGACGGCTATACGCTGGCCGCGGTGGCAAGTTCGCACGCGTTCAGCCGCACCCTGTACCCCAAGCTTCCCTATGATCCCGTCGGCGATTTCATTGCCATTACGCAGACGACGCGCACGCCGGTGGTGCTCGTGTCATCGGCGACGCTGCCAGCCCGCAATCTGAACGAACTGGTCGAACTGATCAAGGCGAGTCCGGGTCGATACGCCTTTGCGTCGTCGGGCAACGGCAGCAATACGCACATCTTCGGTCAGTGGTTTTGCGCGATCGCGGGGCTGCGGATGATACACGCTCCATACAAAGGCAGCACGCCTGCCCAACTGGATCTGATCTCCGGACAGGTCGCGATCACCTTCGACACATTGCCGGCTGTCCGTCCGCATATCCTCAGCGACAAAATCCGCCTGATCGCCGCGGCTGGAAAGCAGCGCCTGCGCCAATTCCCCGAAGTCCCGACTATAGCGGAATCGGGTTATCCGTCCTTCGATGCGGAGTCCTGGTCCGCGCTGCTGGCGCCGAAGCACACTCCGCCTGAGATCGTCGCTCGCCTGAACAAGGACGTCGTCGACGCCCTGCATACCGAGGAAGTAAGCGCCCGGCTACGGGAAGCCGGCTCCGAAATCGTCGGGGACCCGTCGTCGCAGGCGCAGAAGATGATGGAAGAGGAAGAAAAGCGCTACAGCGCCTTGATCAAGGAATTGGATATCAAACTGGAGTAGCCGCGACGGCATATTGCTCATCGGACTCACCGGCCCTGATGTGCCCGGCATCGGGGCCAATCGCTTCAGCGCGGCTGCGCCTCGCCGCCGTAGCCCTGGCCTACCTTGCCCAGGCGTGCCACGACCAGATCGTATAGGGCCTCCGCGGCGATCGACAACGGGCTTTCCTGCTTGCGGACGATGTAAATCTGCCGTTCCAGCCCGGGCACGGTAATCGGGCGGATGACCAACCCGGGTTTCCTGAACTGGTACAGCGTAAGCGACGGCACGACACTGACGCCCAGGCCCGCTTCTATCATGCCGGTCACCGTGGCAAGTTGCTCGACCTCCATCAGCGTCTTCAATGTCTGCGGATACAGGACGGCTTCGATGCTCTGGCGCACGCTGCTGTTGCGCACCAGGTGGATGAAGGGCCAGGGCACCAGCTTCTTCAAAGTCAATCGCGGCTCTTTCGCCAACGGATGGTCTTCGCGGCACACCAGGTGGAAGGTGTCGCTGCACAGGGCCTGCGCATGCAGTTCCCCGGGATCGGTCGGGCGTGTGCCGCGCGACGCCAGGGCGAAGTCGGCCTGGCCGCCCCGCACCAGCTCTATGCAGGGGTCGGACAGCACGTCCGACAGCTGCAGCTCGACGTTGGGATGCCGCGCGTGAAACTCGCTCAGGATGGAAGGCAGCCAACCGGCGGCCAGCGAGGGCAGCGCCGCGATGTGGACGCGCCCGCTGCGCAGCTGGACGCGGTCGGACACGTGCGCCATGGCGTTGCCGATGTCCGCCAACAGCTGGCGCGCCAGCGGTTCGAATGCCTGGCCTTCCGGCGTCAACGTCACCCGGCGGGTGCTCCGGTCGAACAGGCGCGCGCCCATGGAGTCTTCCAGGGCACGGATCAGCGCGCTGAAGGCTGGCTGGGACAGGTGGCAAGCCTGCGCCGCCTTGGTGAAATGGCACAGGTCCGCCAGCATCAGGAAGGCCCGCAACTGGCGGGAAGACAGGTCGGGTGTGCGCATATTATTAATACGAATCGCAGATCAATCGATCCATAATTTCAATTTTGCTTATTGTAGACGGGTTCCTATACTGGTCCGGAGACCAGCTTGAGAACGTCGTGATGCCAGATCCTTCGCCCCTATTGGTTGGCTGCGCGGCCGGCTTTTCCGGCGACCGCACGGATGCCGCCGGGCCCGTTGTCGATACCCTTATCGCAAGGCTGGGTGGACGCCCCGCCGAGGGACGTGCGTTCCTGATTTTCGAGACGCTGGCGGAGCGCACGCTGGCGCTGGCCCAGTTGCGCAAGCGCGCGGACCCCGAAGCGGGCTACGAGCCGCTGCTGGATGACATGCTGCGGCCGGTGCTGGCGCGTTGCCTACGGTACGGCATACGCATCGTCAGCAACTTTGGCGCGGCCAATCCGCGCGGGGCGGCACGCCATATCGCGCGCATCGCGGCCGAGCTGGAGCTGCCGACACCACGCATCGCGGTGGTCCTGGGCGACGACGTGTCGGATGCCCGGCATGCCGCGCGGCTGGCCGAACGGCTGGGGCCAAGCTACGACGCTGGCCGGGTGGCAAGCGCGAATGCCTATCTGGGGGCCGAACAGATCCGCGCGGCGCTGGACGCCGGCGCGCAGGTGGTGGTGTGCGGCCGCGTCGCGGACCCATCGCTGACGGTGGGGCCGGCCATGTCGTATTTCGGCTGGCGGCCCGACGAGTGGGACAAGCTTGGCAAGGCGACCATGGCCGGGCATCTGTTGGAATGCGGCTCGCAGGTCAGCGGTGGGTATTACGCCGACCCCGGATACAAAGATGTTCCCGGCCTGGAAAACGTCGGCTTCCCGATCGCGGAGATCGACGCGGACGGCGACTGCATCATCGGCAAGGCGGATGATACGGGCGGCTACGTCGACGAGCATACCGTCAAGGAACAACTGCTGTATGAAGTCCACGATCCCGCGGGCTACCTGACGCCGGACGTGGTCGCCGACATCAGCGGGGCGGAAATCAGCGTGGTCGGCAAGGACCGGGTACGGCTGCGGGGCGTAAAGGGCCATCCCAGGCCGGCCGATTACAAGGTCAATGTCTGCCTGGAAGGCGGCTGGCTGGCTGAGGGAGAAATCTCCTACGCGGGCCCGCGCGCGGAGGCGCGAGCGCGGCTCGCCGCCGACGTACTGCGCAAGCGCCTGCCCGAGCTTCGGATACGCGTGGACCTGATAGGCCGCCTGAGCGTGTTCGGCGACGATGGCGGCGCGCTGCTCGCCGAGACCGGGCCAGGTTCGAGCGAAGACATACGCCTGCGCGTTGCGGCTCATGGGGCGACCTTGGCGGATGCGCAACGGCTGACGCGCGAAGTGACCGCCCTCTATTGTTGCGGGCCGGCTGGCGGCGGTGGCGTGCGAACCGCACTGACGCCCAGATTGAATACGGTGTCCTGCCTGCTGCCACGCGACGTCGTGCCGGCACGCTTCGAAATGGTGAGTGGCGATGAATGATGCGAACATCGTGACCGGCGATCGGCTGGTCGTGCCGCTGTACCGCGTGGCGCATGCACGGACGGGGGACAAGGGCGACCGTTCGAACATCAGCCTGATCGCGTGGGATCCGGCGTTCTACGAGCCGCTGGTCGCACAGGTAACACCGGAACGGGTGCGGACGCATTTCGCGCATCGCAAGCCCACCGCAGTGCAACGCTATCTGCTGCCGCGCCTGCATGCGATGAATTTCGTACTCGACGGCGTGCTCGATGGCGGCGTGAACGACGCGCTGAACCTGGATACGCACGGCAAGACGCTGTCCTACCTGCTGCTGGCGCTGGAAATCGAAATCCCCGCGCGTTACGCGGGGCTGCTGGCGGGACCGCGCTGACCTATCGCGCGAGAAAGCCGTTTTTCAGGGGATCACGCGGGTCCAGCACCCAGTTGGCGAATCCGTGGATGCTGGCGCGTCCCGATATTTCCGGCACCACGGCGTCATAGTCGCCGACCTTGGCGGCGGTCAGCGCACGGCCACGCATGATCGTGCCGATCACGGACTCGTTGACCATGGACACGCCCAGGCCCAGGTCTCCGCGCGCCACCAGCTGCGCAATACGTCCGGCCGTGCCCGAACCGGTGGGCGAGCGATCCACCTGCCGATCGGCGAAGATGCAGCAATTCGCCTGGGTGGACCCGGGGTGGCGCGGCGCGCCACTGATGATGGTGCCGTAGATGTGGTTCAGCTCTGGGATGTGCGGGTGCGCGACCGGGTATGCCTGGTTGGCCGCGATTTTCACCTCGGCGCCGAAACGTATCAGTTGCTCGATGCGCGACTCATTGATGGCGAGCCCGTGGGCAGCGCCGTCGGTATAAAAGTAGAACGCGCCACCGAACGCGATATCGCCGGTGACCCGACCGAAGCTGGCCGTGTCGACCGAGACGTCGCGCATCACCAGGAATGACGGCACGTTGAGGAAGCGGACGTCGCCGGCCTGCTCTCCATCCCATTGGACGTAGGCCTCGATGAAACCGCAGGGCGCGTCGATCCCGACCCGGGTCTCCGGCTCGGTGCGCACGACCCACCCCAGCTCCACGGCGGCGGTCGCCAGGGCGATCACGCCATGGCCGCAATGGTCGCTATAGCCTTCGTTGTGGACGAATATCACGCCGAAGTCCGCCTCGGGTGACACGGGGTCCGTGAGGTAACCAGCGTACATATCGGCATGACCGCGCGGCTCGAATATCAGGGCCGTACGCACGTCGTCCAGGTTTTCCTTGATCCAGGCCCTGCGCTCGACGATCGAGCGGCCTGGAAAGCGCGGCAAGCCGCTGGTGACGATGCGGAACGGCTCGCCGCCGGTATGGGTTTCGACTGTGCTGACCGCCCGTTCATAACGCATCGCTGGTTTCTCGTCTCGGCTAAACGTATATCGTATAATATTTTGACACAATGCAAAGATGGCCCACGCTCTACTGGCGGCCTGACCTACCCCGAAACTGAGGATCAGAATGAGCAAGCCGACCGGCGACAAGCGTCCTGGCAATGAAATCGTCGACCTGTCGGCCATCGAGCTGTCCGCCGCCATACACCGGCGCGCCGTATCCTGCATCGAGGTGATGGCGGCCTACCTGTCGCAGATCGATCGCATCAACCCGCGCGTCAATGCGATCGTGGGAAGGATGGACGCCGAACAGGCGTTGCGAGTCGCGGCGGACGCGGATGCCGAGCTCGCAAAAGGCCGCAGCCGTGGCTGGATGCACGGATTTCCCCAGGCCCCTAAAGACACCGCGTCGGTCGCGGGCATGGTGTCGACGCGTGGCTCGCGCATCTACCGCGATGCCGTGACGCAGGTCGACGGCCTTGCCATCAGCCGCATGCGCGCGGCGGGATCCATCTTCATCGGGCGCACGAACGCGCCGGAATTCGGATTGGGCTCGCATACGTACAACGCGGTTTACGGCGCCACGGGCAATGCCTACGACCCGTCGCGCTGCGCGGGCGGAAGCAGTGGCGGCGCCGCGGTTGCGCTCGCCACGCATATGCTGCCGGTGGCCGACGGTGGCGACATGATGGGATCCCTGCGCAATCCGGCGGGCTACAACAATGTGTTCGGCATGCGGCCGTCCTTCGGGCGTGTTCCCGGCGCGCCCGCCGATGACGTCTTTTTCGACCAGTTGAGCACTAGCGGCCCGATGGCGCGATCGGTTGCGGAGCTGTCCATGCTGCTTTCGATCCAGGCGGGCGCGGACCCCAGGGCGCCGTTCTCCATACGACAGGACCCGAGCGTATTCACCCAACCCCTGCACCGCGACTGCCAAGGACTGCGCATAGGCTGGCTGGGCGATTTCGATGGCTATCTGGCTACCGAGCCCGGCGTCCTGGACCTGTGCGAACGTGCGCTGGGCACCTTGCGCGACATCGGCTGCTCCGTGGAGGCGGCACGCGTCGATTTTGCAATGGACAGGCTGTGGAAGGCATGGACGACGCTGCGCAGCTACCAGATCGCCGGTGAGCGCCGCCAGGATTACGATCACGCCGCGCATCGTGATTTGCTCAAGCCCGAGATGATATGGGAGGTCGAATCCGGCCGGGCATTGTCGGCTGCCGACGTCTACGATGCCACGGTCGCGCGCAGCGCCTGGTTCCAGCAATTCACCCGCCTGTTCGATACCTATGATTTCCTGGTCCTGCCCACGGCGCAGGTCTTTCCGTTCGACATCGCCAGCGATTGGCCGCACAGCATCGATGGCAGGACCATGGACACCTACCACCGCTGGATGGAGGTCGTCATTCCGGTCTCCATGGCCGGCGTGCCTGCCTTGAATGTCCCTGCTGGATTTTCCGCCACCGGCCTGCCGATGGGCCTGCAATTGATCGGCCCGCCCCTGGGCGACATGGCGGTGCTCCAGTTGGGGCATGCGTACGAACAGGCTTGCCCGCACGTGCGCGTCGGGAGCCCGCTGCTGGATCAGTGATCGAGTACGCGATGCAGGAACTGCTGCGTACGGGCGTTTTGCGGATGCGTAAAGATCTGCTCAGGAACGCCCTGCTCCACAATCAATCCGCGGTCCATGAACACAACGCGGTCCGCGGTCTTGCGGGCAAATCCCATTTCGTGAGTGACGACCACCATCGTCATCCCATCCCGGGCTAGCGCTCGCATCACCTCGGTAACCTCGCCCACCAGTTCGGGATCCAGCGCGGATGTCGCTTCATCGAAGAACATGATGCCCGGCTCCATCGCGAGCGCTCGTGCTATCGCCACTCTTTGTTGCTGCCCGCCCGACAGTTGGCTTGGATAATGCAACGCACGGTCCGCCAGGCCCACGCGCGAAAGTACGTCCATGGCTCTCGTGCGCGCCTCATCCGGCCGCATCTTCCGGACCTTTATCAATGCCAGCGTGACGTTTCCCAAGGCGGTTTTGTGCGGGAACAGGTTGAACTGCTGAAACACCATACCTACCTGGCCGCGGATTTCCGCGGCGCGCCGGGACTCATGCATGGGTATCGAGTTGACCCAGACCTGGCCGGCATCCGCCCGTTCCAGGCCGCTCATGATGCGCAACACGGTACTCTTTCCGGAGCCCGACGCGCCTATCAGTACCAGCACCTCACCGGTATGGACATGCAGGTCGATGGATTTCAAGACCTGGGTAGCGCCGAAGGACTTGCTCACACCGCGGAGCTCAATCATCGACTCAGCGGTGCTCATGACAGCACGCTCCTTCTGGAATCGTGGCGGCGCACCCAGCGCGACAGTGGATAGCACACGGCAAAGTAGATCACGGCCACCATGGCGTAAATCCCGGCGGGGCGGCCGATCCGGTCGACAATCGCCTGCCCCTGGTGCATCAATTCACCCATGCCGATCATGCTCACGATGGAGGTATTCTTGATCAGGCCGATGTATTGCCCGACCAGCGGGGGCAAAACAATCTTGCCGGTCTGCGGCAGGATCACGGAGAAGAATGTCTGGAGCCGGCTCAAGCCCAATATCTGCGACGCTTCCCATTGGCCTTTCGGCACGGCTTCTATTCCAGCGCGGAACACCTCCGCTATAGAGGCGCCCTCGTAGATACTCAACCCGATCACCCCCGCGGCGAAAAGGTCGATGGCGTAGCCGAAGTAAGACACGCCAAAATAGATGAGCATCAGGGTGATCAGTGCCGGGCTGCCGCGGAACAGCTCTACATAGATCCTGGCGGCGACAGAAGTGCCCCAGGGCCCGAAAGTACGCAGCAGCGCGGCGAGCAGTCCGAGCAGCGTGCCGCCGACACCGGAAGCAAGCGCCAGAAGCAGCGTAATCATGAAGCCATGCAGCAGGACCGGCAGGCTGGCGGTCAGAATCTGGAGATTCAAGCTATCCTCTCCAGGAGTCGCGATGACCGCGGCGTCACGACCGGCGGTTGAAATACCTTGGTGCCGATATAGGCAGCCGCGAGCGATATCGCGTTGCTCATGATGAGGTATCCGAGCAGTGTCATTGCGAAGGTTTGCACATAGAGCAGTGTTCGGGAGTTGATTACGCTGGCCACTCCAGTCAACTCCGGCAAGGCTATCGCCGATAACAAGGACGTACCCAGCAGCACATGGATCAGGTTGTTGACGATGGCGGGATAGACGGCGCGGGCAGCCTGGGGCAGCACGACATGCAGAAAAACCTGCGCGCGCCCCAGGCCGAGAATCGAAGCAGCCTCCAACTGCCCACGCGGCACGGACGCCATGCCGGCCCGGAATATCTCGGCCAGGAACCCTCCCGCATTCAAGCCCAGGGCAATTACGCCTGCCGTGTATGCGTCGAGCTTTACGCCCAGCGACGGCAAGCCAAAAAACACGATGAAGATCTGCAGCAGCATGGGTGTGTTGCGCATCAGCTCTATATAGCCGGCGGCGATCGACGCGAGCAGCCTGGACCGGGAGCCGGCGGCGGCGGCCGCCAACAGGCCAAAACCCACACCCAGCCCAAAAGCCAGGACGGTGACCTGCAAGGTCAGCAGAATCGCGGCATAGAACTCGCCCGCGTAGCTCGCGAGCGCTATCCACTGGTAACTCATCGTTGGCTTCCCGTATGACGACCCTGGGAAATCAGTACTGCGGATTCAGTGCGAAGCGGGGAGGAACGCCAAACCACTTTTCATACAGTTTCGCGTTCACCTTCGACTGGCTGATTTCGAACAGGAACTCGTTCAGATAGTTGAGCCATACCTGGTCGCCCTGCCGGAGCCCGAAACCGTTGTATTGCAGCGGCACGGGCGCTTCGTCGGTGACGATCAGCTCCGGATTCAACTTCGCCTGATACACCAGGAAATTGGTATCTTCGAGCATCGCATCGGCCTGCCCTTGCTTGACCGCCAGGATCGCGCCCAGCGAATTGTCGTACTCCTGGATCTTCATCCCCATGTTCAGGGAACGCACCTCATCGCCATTGGTTGAACCTTTCACGGTAGCGATGCTGTGGCTGCGCATGTCTTGCAAGGACTTGATGCCGCTATCCTTTCTGACGATCAAGGATTGGCCCGCGACGACATAGGGGTCGGTGAAGGCGACTTCCTTGGCACGCTCCAGATTGCGCGTGAAGTTGCAGATCACCACATCGACTTTCCCGGTCTGGATATTCAGTATGCGGTCCGCGCCCTTGATGTTGATGACTTCCAGCTTCACGCCCATCCGCTTGGCCAACTCCTTCGCGAGGTCGACGTCGTAGCCATCGGCCGCTCCGCTCTGGTCGTAGAAGCCGAATGGCGCCGATGACAGGCACGAACCCACACGCAGAACACCGCGTTGCAACACTGCCTTCAGGGAGGATTCGGCTACCGAGGTTCTTTCGGCCGGGCTGGACGCATTCGGCGCGGTTCCGGGCACATCGACCTTGGTGCAGCCGGCCAGGATAAGAAAACCAAGCCCCGCGCACAGCCGCAGGCCTTTTACGATCATGAGAGTGTTCAAGATTGCTCGATTGTCAGTTGGCAAATTGAGACGATTGTCCGCCGGCGGGCTGTCGCCAACACGTCATTGCTGCGCGAACGAAACGCCTTTCAAATGGATAAGGCCGTCCGGATGGGGAACGAAGCCCTGGACTTTGCGTTGCAGCGCAAACGGCGACGGCGGGTAGTACAGGAATATGTCGACCACGTCCTTGTGCGTGATGGCCTGGATCTGCTCATACATGTCCTTGCGCTTCGCCTCGTCGGTGGTCTGGCGCGCGTCGTGCAGCAGCTTGTCGACTTCCGGGTTGCAGTATTCGCCATCGTTCACCTGCCCCTTGCATGAGATGAACGCAAAGACATTGCCATCCGGATCCGAGCGTCCCGACCAGTTGCGCATGCCCACTTCGAAATTGCCCGCGCGCATCTGATGCAGCATGGCCGCATAGTCTGTGGGGCGCAGGCTCAATTCGATGCCGGCCTCGCGCGCCATGGCCTGGATCATCTCGGCCATGGCGGCCGCCGTCGTATTGTTGCCGAACAGCAGTTCAGCCTTCACGGAGGTCTTGCCGGCTTCTTTCAGCAATGCCTTGGCCTTCGCGACGTCGCGTTTCTCGACGGGAAATTTGGCGCTGTGATACGGGCTGGCAGGCGGGAACGGCTGGCTGGCCGGCTCGAAGATTCCGCCGCCGACAACCTGGTTGATCGCGTCGCGGTCTATCGCCAGATCCAGCGCTTTCCTGACGCGAGGATCGACGAACGGATTCGTCTTGGCGCGGTCGCCGTTATTGATATTGAAGTAGAGCTCCTGGAATCCCAGGCCGGCGATATTGGCGAAGCGCAGATGGCTGTCTTTCTGCACGTCGGCGGCGTCGGATGGGCTGAGGCGCTCCAGCATGTCCAGGCTGCCCGCGCGCAGGTTCTGCAGCCTCACCGTGGTATCTGGAATCGGCAGATACACGACGCGCTTGAAGTGGTAGTCCTTCGCGTCGTAGTACTTGTCGAAGCGCTCCAGCACCACGCGATCGTTCTGCACGCGTTCGACGAACTTGAACGGGCCGGAACATATGGGCTTGCGCCCTACCTTTTCTTCGTCCTGAGGATCGAAGCTGGCGGGCGACATCATCATGCCCGCCCGGTCGCCGAGCTGGGTGAGCAAGGTGGCGTCGGGATACTTCAGCCTGATCACCAGCGTTTGCGGATCGGGGGCTTCGACCTTGTCGATCGATATCACCTCCCCCTTGCGGTAGCTTTCCTTGATGGTGCGCTCGCGGTCCAGGTTGGCCTTGGCGGCCGCGGCATCGAACTTCGTTTCGTCATGGAACAGCACGTCGGTGCGCAGCTTCATGGTCAGCACCGTGTTGTCGGCGCTCCAGCTCCACGACGTGGCCAGCTGCGGGACGATGTGCAATTGCGGGTCGATATCGACGAGCTTGTCGCACAGGGAGGCAAGAACGATCCGGCCGACGAAGGTACGCCCACGGTGGGGGTCCAGCACATCCGGGTCTTCTTGCAGGCCAATACGCATTTCCTGGGCGACCGCGGACGCCGCGGCCAGCGCCAATAGCGCCGCGGCGACGCTCCGAAACAGCTTATTCATGATCCGCCTTGTCGTATTTTTAGATATCGTATACGTATACGATTTATAGACTCTACTCAGCGGGTGGGTGCAGCGTCAAGAAAATCGGGGCTGGGAATTACCCGAGGGGGTGGCCTGGCGTTGCATGCGCTCAGGCGAAATTACGCAGCGGGACTGCGCTTGGGCAGGCTGCCAAGCAGCGACTGCGCGGCCTGCTGGATATGCGCCTTGATCAGTTCGGAGGCCAACTCGGCGTTCCGGTTGCGGCATGCCTGCAAAATTTCGCGATGCTCATGGTCCGCGAGGCCCTTGCCGCCCGACAGCGTGAGTTGCAGGCGTAGATAGCGTTCGATCCTGTCGTTCACCGATCGAATCAGGCTCAACAGGAAGGGAGACGCCGCATCGGTGTACAGGCAGGAATGAAACTCCCAGTTGAGCTCGGCCCACCGCGCAACGTCGAGTTCGTTCGCGAACTGGTCGCACAACTGCTCCGCCCGCTCGAACGTCTGCTCCGTCATGTGCGGGATCGACAGCTTGATGGCGTTGGATTCCAGGATCGCCCGAACCATGAAGATCTCGGCGATCTCGGGTTCGGACATGCTGGTCACCACGGCGCCGCGATGGCGCTGGAATTCCACCAGGCCCTCGGCTTCCAGGCGCTTGAGCGCCTCCCGGACGGGGATCTTGCTGACGTTGAACAGCTTGGCGACGTCGTCCTGTCGTATCGGTTCCCCTTCGTCCAACGTGCCACTGGTGATCGCTTCGCGCAGATGCTTGGCGATGATGTCGGAAGAATTCGGCGGGGCCCCGAGGTTGGGGAGATTGGATAGTTGGAGCGCCAAGAGATATTGTCCGTCGGGCAATGGGGCGGGGTGCGGCCGATTGTAGCCGGGGGTGCCGAAAGACTTGCCACGGGCGGGCAGGCGCCCTTATGATTCAAGAATAATTGAATTATTGAATAGTTATGCCTGAAGTTATGACTGAAGACAAGGCCGTATGCGCCCTCGCCGCCTTGGCCCATGCGCAACGCCTGCAGGTGTTCCGCCTGTTGGTCGTGGCAGGCCCGGAAGGGCTGACGCCCAGCGTCATGGCCGATCGGTTGGGGGTGGCGCGCAATGCCCTGTCATTTCACTTGAAAGAGCTTGCGCACGCCGGGCTGACCAGCGTCGAACAGCAGGGCCGCAACCTGATATACCGCGCCAATTACTTGCATATGAACGACCTGCTGGGCTACCTGACCGAGCATTGCTGCCAAGGCGTGGCGTGCGACGTTGACGCCAGTGGGGCTGCCTGCGCCGCCTGTTGAGGCGCGCCATGCGGCATCCATGCCGCAACGTCATCCACAGTCCACCGAGCCCGCCCCATGACCGCCACCTATAACGCGCTGTTTGTCTGCACTGGAAATTCCGCCCGCTCCATCCTCGCCGAAGGCCTGCTCAATGGATTGGGCGGGGATCGCTTCACCGCCTATTCGGCTGGCAGCCACCCCAGGGGCCAGGTCCATCCCCTGGCGCTGGCGACGCTGGAACGCCTGGGCATGCCCGCCAGCGGCTATCGCAGCAAGAGCTGGGATGAATTCGCTCGCCCGGATGCACCGCGCCTGGATTTCATCTTCACGGTGTGCGACAACGCCGCGGGAGAGGTCTGCCCCTTGTGGCCCGGCAGGCCGATGTCGGCGCATTGGGGCGTGCCCGATCCTGCCGCCGTGGAGGGCGACGACGCGCAACGAAAAGCCTTCCACACCGCGGCATTGACGCTGAAGCGCAGGATCGAGCTTTTTCTGGCGCTGCCGGTCGCGCAGCTGGACGCCATGTCATTGGGGCATGAATTGCGAAGCATAGGCAAGGCATGAAGACGAGAACCGCGACCGAAATGAATGCCCAGGTCGCCAGCGACAGGGAGTGGCGGATCGCAGTCCTTCAACGCCGTGAACCAGTTGCGGGTGCTGGGGCGATGGATGCGCATGCTGACCATCCCCAATCAGTCATCCGTGCCCAAGGCATTCCTGGAATTCGACGACGCGGGACGCATGAAAGCATCGAGCCATTACGACCGGGTGGTCGACGTCATGGAAGAACTGTTCAAGTTCACATTGCTAACGCGCGACGTCAGCGATTACCTTGTGGATCGCTATAGCGAAAGAAAGGAAAGCGCCGAGCAACTATCGCGGCGCGTCAGCCAGCAATCCATTTGGACATCATGCGCCTGACCCATCGCACCAGCGTCGTCGCGGCGCTCGGCACCACGCAAACCCTGGCCTGGGCCTCGTCGTACTACCTGCCGGCCATGCTCAGCGCGCCCATGGCTCGCGACCTGGGCGTCGAAGTGCCGACCATCTTCGCGGCGTTCTCCTTCGCGCTACTGATTTCGGCCCTGCTGGGGCCTTACTCCGGGCGGGCCATCGATCGCTGGGGTGGGCGGCCGGTGCTGATGGCGACCAATGTGATCTTCGCCCTGGGCCTGGCGTGGATGGGAAGCGTCGACAGCGCCGCGGGCCTGTTCGCGGCATGGGCGGTGATGGGCATAGGCATGGGCAGCGGCCTGTATGAAGCCGCGTTCTCTTCACTGGTCCGCCTGTATGGGCACGGGTCGCGGGGCGCGATCTCGGGCATCACGCTGATCGCCGGCTTCGCCAGCACGGTAGGTTGGCCACTGACCAGCTATCTGCAGGTCGAATTCGGTTGGCGCGAAGCCTGCTACGTGTGGGCGGCGCTGCATCTCGCGTTGGCCTTGCCGCTGAACTACCTGCTGCCGTCTCCCGACCCTGCCCCGGCTTCCGAGCCCAGCCACACCCGCGGCGATGACGCGACGGCGGGCAGGACGACCTGGGCGTCCATCGTGCTGGCCGCGGTGTTCGCCATTACCTGGTTCATCAGCACGGCGCTGGCCGCGCACCTGCCGCGCCTGCTCATGGCCGGGGGCGCCACGCTGGCCATCGCGGTCGCGGCCGGATCCTTGATGGGACCCGCCCAGGTCGGCGCCCGACTGTTGGAATTCGGCCTGTTGCGGCGCGTGCATCCCCTGCTATCCGCCCGACTGGCGACGACGGCTCACCCCATCGGTGCCCTGCTGATGCTGGTTTTCGGGGCGCCGCTGGCGTCGGTCTTCGTCGTGCTGCACGGCGCCGGCAACGGCATCCTGACCATCGCCAAGGGCACACTGCCCCTGGTGCTGTTCGGATCCCAGGGCTACGGCGCGCGGCAGGGTATGTTGATGGTGCCCGCGCGGATCACGCAGGCGCTGGCGCCCTGGCTGTTCGGCCTGTGCCTGGACCAGTGGGGCGCCGGCGCGCTATGGGTGTCCACCGCGCTGAGCCTGCTCGCCTTTGGCGCCCTGCTTTCCCTGCGTCCGGCCACCAGCCTCGATCCGGCGGCTGCGCCGGTTGACGCCGCCAGCTCCCGGCGCTAAAGCGTCGAAGGCACAGCCATCACAATCACCGCATCTGCAGCACGATCACATTGCTGCTGGCCGGGTTGGTGCGGTCGCGCAGGTCCTTGACCGCGTCCGGCTTGACCACCCCACCCTTGTTGCCCCAGGACGTACGCACGAAGGTCAGCACGTCGGCGATTTCCTGGTCGTTCAGCTGGTTGCGGAAGGGCGGCATGCGGTAGGCGTCCGGCACGCCGTTGGCGACGATGCGGCCCGACCCGTTCAAGGTGACGTTGATGCTCGAGGCATCTTCCTTGGCCATCGATGACGCCGACCCCGCCAGGGGCGGTATCCACTCTCCCTGGCCGCGCCCGTCCGCGCCATGGCAGGCGCTGCAACGGGCCATGAATGTCTGCGCACCCGGGATGCGCAGGCGTTCGCCCACGGCCAGCGCCTTGTTCGACGACGGATCGTACTGCCAGGGCGGGCCATCCTGTCCCGGCGCGGCGGGCAAGGACTTCAGATAGTGCGCCACCGCCTTCAAGTCGCCGTCGGTCATGAACTGGGTGGAGTTGTTGATCACATCCGTCATCGAACCGAACACGACCGCGTGCGTATTCCGGCCCTGCTTCAGGAAGCGGAAGACGTCGTCTTCGCTCCAGCGGCCCAGGCCGGTGTTGCCGTCGCCGCGCAGGCTGGGGGCATACCAACCATCCAGCAGCGCGCCGGCCAGGTAGGTGGAACCGCTCTCATCCAGGGACTTCTCGTTGAATGCGAAGCCGCGGGCCGTATGGCAGCTTCCGCAATGGCCCGCGCCCTGCACCAGGTAGGCGCCGCGGTTCCAGAGGGTGGCGTCGTCGGATGCGCCCGCCACGGGCTTGGGCTGGTAGGTGCCTGGTTTGGTGAAGACGGCATTCCACAAGGCCAGCGGCCACCGCATGTTCAGGGGGCTGGGAATCCCGCTGGGCTTGTTTTCCTGATGCGCCGGGTGGACGCCATGCATGAAGTAGGCATACAGCGCCCGCACGTCGTCGTCGCCCAGCTTCACGTAAGACGGATACGGCATGGCTGGATAGAGGCGATGTCCGTCCATGGCGACGCCATGGCGCAGCGCCCGGTCGAAATCCGCCAGGCTGTATGCTCCTATGCCCGTGTCCTTGTCGGGCGTGATGTTCGTCGCGAAGATCGAGCCCAGGGGCGTCGCCATTTCCAGCCCGCCGGCGAACGGCGCGCCATTGGCGGTGCTGTGGCAGGCCACGCAATCGCTGAGCCGGGCCACGTATTCGCCCCGCTGTATCAATTGCGGCGACGCGGTGTCCGCATCCGCCACGCCATCGAAGGCGGACGACGGCTTGCGTGTCACGAACCACGCAAGCGCCGCCGCCACGACCACACAGGCCAGCACGATGCCGGCCAGAACGCGCCCTACCCTGCTTCTTTTCATCTGTTGCACGATCCCGTGATCCGCCTGCTCAGGCTCAAACCTTGAAGGTGTACTTCGACAACGGCATGCTGCGCACGCGCTGGCCGGTCAGTGTGGATACCGCGTTGGCGACCGCCGGCGGGATCGCGGGCAACGGCGGCTCGCCGATGCCTCCCATTTTTTCTCCGCTTTCGACGATTCGCACATGCACGCGCGCCATGCGGCCCGGCGGCAGGATGGGATACAGGTCATAGTTGCGGGCGACCGGCTGGCCATGCTCGTACACGGCCTCCTCCAGCAGCACCTCGGACAGGCCCAGCGCCACCGCGCCGCTGACCTGCGCGTTGACGATGGCCGGGTTCACGATGTTGCCGGGGTCGATCGCTTCCCAGATATCGTGCACCACCACCTGGCCGTCCTTGATCGATACCTCGGCGATCGCGGCGGCCTGCGAGCCGAAAGGCGATGCCATCGCGATGCCACGGGCGCGCCGGGTACCGTCTTCGGCCGTGAACGGCCCCCGCTTCCAGCCGCCGGACAATTCGCCGACCGCCTGCAACAGCCTGGTCAGGCGCGCATTTCCCTGCAACAGATGCATGCGCAGCGCGTAGGGATCCTGCCCGCCCTTGTCGGCCAGTTCGTCCAGGAAGGTTTCGTAGAAGAAATCGTTCATGGAATTGCCCACCGAACGCCAATAACCCAGCGTCATGGGCGTCTTGACATACAGCTGCGCGATGCGGCGATTGGGAATGGCATAGGATTTCCCCGCCAGGCCCTCGACCGCGGCGGGATCGTGCTTGTCGGCACGCTTGTTGGCGATGCCCTCCGTGGGGCCTTCGGTGGCGGTGATCGCCTCGATGGCAACGGGCATGCCGTTCGCGTCCAACCCGCCACGGAAGCGTACGGCGGCCATCGGCCGCGCGACGTCGCGCAGGAATTCTTCCTCGCGGCTCCAGATCAGCTTGATAGGCCGTCCGGTTTCCTTCGCCAGCTGGATCGCCTGCGGATAGGGGCTCGCCGAGTTGTACAGGAAGTGGCGGCCGAAGAATCCGCCCAGCAAGGGCGAATGGATCGTGATCCGCTTGGGATCGAGGCCCGTCTGCTTGACCATGTCGGCCAGGAATATATCGGGCGCCTGATTGGGCAGCCAGACTTCCAGGGTGCCGTCGGAATTGAAACGCGCCAGGGCCGAAGGCGGCTCCAGCTGCGCATGGCGGACATACTGGCTGTGGTAGGTTGCGCTGACGACCGTCTTGGCGTTCTTCAAGGCATCGGCCACATTGCCCTGGGTCTCCGCATCGACGCCGTCACCCGGCTCGCTTGCGAGCCGCTGCTGGAAGGCCTGGGTGGAAAAGTCGGCGGGCATGACGCGCAGCGTCGAATCGGCCGCGGCTTCCCGCCAATCCACCTGCAGCGCCTCGGCCGCGCGCTTGGCGTTCCACCAGCGCTCGGCCACCACGGCCACCGCGCCGGGCAGGCGATGCACCGAGTGCACGCCCTTCATCGCCTTGACCTGGTCTTCGTTGCGCAGGGCGCCCACCGTCATGCCCAGCCGCGGCACGTGCTGGACCGCCGCGTGCAGCATGCCGTCCACCTGGGTGTCGATGGTGTAGATGGCCTTGCCAGTCGACTTGTCGCGGACGTCCAGCCGATCGACGGGCTTGCCTATCCAGCGGAAGCTGGCCGGGTCCCTGAGCTTGACGCTGCCCGGATCGGGCACGGGCAGGTCCATGGCATCGGCGGCAAGCTCGCCATAGGAAATCGACTTGCCCGAGGCCGGATGGACGACCCGGCCGGGCTGCGTGTCGAGCTCGCCCGGGGGAATGTCGAAACGATTGGCGGCGGCCTGGACCAGCATGGCGCGCGCCAGCGCGCCCAGGCGCCGCATGTTCGCATAGCCGAAGCGCACCGAAGAACTGCCGCCGGTGATGCGCCGGCCGCTATCCATGGCGATGTAGTCGCTGCCGGGCGGCGCGTTCTCCACGATGAAGGTCGCCGGATCGGCGTCGAGCTCTTCGCCGACGATCTGCGCCATGGCCGTGAATATGCCCTGCCCGCCTTCGATGAAGGGGCTTTGCAGGCGGATGGTATTGTCAGGCCGTATCTCAAGGAAGGCCGGAACCTTGGTCGCCCGTGCCGGTGTCGCGGCGGCCGCCTGCGCGCGCGCCTCGCCCATGGGCAAACCCATGCCCAGGACGAATGCGCCGGCCGCCGTGCCGGCGGAAGCCAGCAGGAAACGGCGACGCGAGATGTTCGCCGGTTGCGAGGTGGGGAAAACATCCCCCTCGGCGGTGGGATTGGACAGGTTATCCATCATGCCCCCTTCACGGCGCCGGCCGAGCCGCTGGCGAGTTCATGGACCGCGTCGTTGATGGCGTTGTAGGTGCCGCAGCGGCACAGATTGATCATCGCCGCGGCGATCTCGTCGTCGGTCGGATGCGGTACCTGCTTCAACAGGGCCGTCGCCGCCATCACCTGCCCCGACTGGCAGTAGCCGCATTGGGGGACCTGGTGCTTGATCCAGGCCGCGACCACGCGCTGGCCCATGCTGTCGTTCTCGATCGCCTCGATGGTGGTGATCTGCTTGCCCGCCATGCCGGCCACGGGCGTGACACAGGATCGCATGGCCACGCCGTCGACCATCACCGTACAGGCGCCGCATTGCGCCAGGCCGCAGCCATACTTGGTGCCCGTCATGCCCAGCTCGTCGCGTATGACCCAGAGCAAAGGGGTATCCGCATCGGACTCGACCTGATGGGTCTTGCCATTGATTTGAAGTTCCATGGTGTTCCTTGTCTTCAAGTCGATACTTATTGCCCGGCTAGGGACGTGCGACTCCATCAACAGTCGAATTTGACTCCCTGAAGCCTTCAAACTGCTGAACGCGCATGCCATGTCCCGCATGCCTTCCGCATGAGCCGCACAGTACCACCAGATTGATCCAGGTCACGACGCCCGTCCAGACCCACGCCTAAGATTCTTCCACCGATTACGCGACGCATACGCGCGCCGCACGCTGTCGAGGGAGATCATGGCTTTTACGCTGTCCGTCCTGAAGGAGTCGCAGCCCGGCGAGAAGCGCGTGGCGCTGACTCCCGCCGTCGCCACGCGCCTGAAGCGCCTGGGCGCCGACATACGCATAGAGGCCGGCGCCGGCCAGGCGGCGGCGTTTCCGGATGCGGCTTATATGGATGCGCGAGCCGAGACGGACCGTCAGCGCCTGCTGAGCGACGCCGACATCGTGCTGTCGGTGCAACCGCCGTCGCTGGCGAGCATCGCCGCGATGAAGCGCGGTGCCGTCCTCATGTCCTTCATCTATGGCGCCGCGTCCCCCGACGTCGTACGCGTCCTGCGAGACGGCCGCATCACAAGCCTTGCCATGGAACGCATTCCGCGCATCAGCCGGGCGCAGGCGATGGACGCCTTGTCCAGCCAGGCGGCGCTGGCCGGCTACTACGCCCCCTTGCTGGGCGCGGTGCATATGCCGCGCATCCTGCCCATGATGACCACCGCAGTGGGATCCCTGCGCGCCGCCAAGGTCCTGGTGATGGGCCTGGGCGTGGCGGGCCTGCAGGCGCTGGCCACCGCGCACCGGCTCGGCGCGATCACGGAAGGCTATGACGTCCGCCCGGAAACCCGGGAACAGGCAATGTCGCTAGGCGCGAAATTCGTCGACACCGGCGTGGATGCGCGCGGCGAGGGCGGCTACGCGCGCGAATTGACCGCCGACGAACAGACCAAGGTGCAAGCGGCGCTGGACAGGCATATCGCGGACGCGGACCTGATCGTCACCACCGCGTCGGTGCCCGGCAAACGCGCGCCCAGGCTCATCTCCGCCGCGCAGATCGCCGCCATGAAGCCCGGGGCGGTCATCGTCGACCTTGGCGCCGAAAGCGGCGGCAATTGCGAAGGCACGCGGCCGGGCGAAACCGTGGTCGTGGGCCCGGCCACGATACTGGCCCCCCTGAACGTGCCGTCGATGCTGGCGCAGCACGCCAGCGAGCTATATGCCAAGAACCTGCTGAACCTGGTCGAACTGATCGTCCAGGACGGCGTGATCCGGCTCGATTTCGATGACGAGATCGTCGCCGGCACCGTGCTGACCCATGACGGACAGGTGCGCGACGCCGCCGTCCAGGCCCTGCTGACCAAGGACGAGCCCAGGGAGATGACCGCATGACTTCCGCCACCACGCCTGGCGTGCTCATCGCGCTATATATCTTCATGCTGGCAGCCTTTACGGGCTACGAGGTGATCAGCCGGGTCCCCGCCATCCTCCACACACCGCTGATGTCGGGATCGAACTTCATACATGGCATCGTCGTGGTGGGCGCGCTGCACGCCCTGCTGACCGCGACGTCGGCCACGGCCCAGGCCGTCGGCTTCATCGGCGTCGTGCTGGGCGCGGCCAACGCCGCCGGCGGCTACGTCGTTACCGACCGGATGCTTGCAATGTTCCGCGCCAGCGGCCCGAAGAAGGACTGACCATGCCGCTTGCCTACCTGGAAGGACTGGGCGGACTGCTGGCCGCGGGCCTGTTCATCTTCGGACTGAAACGCATGTCCTCGCCGGTGACCGCGCTGTCCGGCATCAAGGCCGCCGGCGCCGGCATGTTGATCGCCGTGGCGTCGGCATTCCTGGTGCTGACGCGCCTGCCGCAGGTCGCCGAATCGCGCCTGCCGACGAATCTGGCCCTGGCGGTGATTGCCCTGGCCCTGGGCGGCGGCTGGGCGCTATGGAGCGGCCGCAAGGTCGCCATGACCGGCATGCCTCAGATGGTCGCCCTGTACAACGGCATGGGCGGGGGCGCCGCCGCCGCGATCGCCGCCGCCGAGATCTTCCGCGGCGCCATGCCCGACACGCTGCTGGCCGGCGCCACCCTGGCCGGCGCCTTGATCGGCTCGGTTTCGTTGACCGGTTCCGTGATCGCCTGGGCCAAGCTGGACGGCAAGATCGACAGGCCCTGGCGCTTTGCCGGGCAGCAGTACGTCAATGCGGCGGTGTTTGTCGCGGCCCTGGTGCTGGGCGGCGCCACGGCGCTTGCGTCGGACGGCGTCCAGGCGACCATGCTGGCCGGCGCGTTCTTCATCGTCGCGCTGGCCTTCGGCGTGCTGATGACCCTGCCGATCGGCGGGGCGGACATGCCCGTGGTCATCTCGCTGTACAACGCCTTCACGGGCCTGGCGGTAGCGCTGGAGGGCTATGCGCTCGCCAACCCGGCGCTGATGATCGCCGGCATGGTGGTCGGATCGGCCGGCACGCTGCTGACGGTCCTGATGGCCAAGGCCATGAACCGCTCGCTGACCAACGTGCTTTTCAGCAACTTCGGCGACGTCGCCGTGTCCACGGACAGCCAGATCGCAGGCCGGATCAAGTCCGTCGAGGCCAGCGACGCGGCTACCGCCATGCGCTACGCCGCCAGCGTCATCATCGTCCCCGGCTACGGGCTTGCCGTGGCCCAGGCGCAGCAGAAGCTCTACGAATTCGTCAAGCAGTTGCAGGCCGCCGGCGTGGATGTGAAGTTCGCCATGCACCCCGTTGCGGGCCGCATGCCCGGGCACATGAACGTGCTGCTGGCGGAGGCCGGCGTGCCCTACGACATCATCTTCGATATGGAAGACATCAATGACGCCTTCGCCTCCACCGATGTGGCGCTGGTGATAGGCGCGAACGACGTGGTCAATCCCGCCGCGCGCACGGACAAGTCGTCGCCCATCTACGGCATGCCCATCCTGGACGTCGACCGCGCACACCAGGTGTATGTCATCAAGCGCGGCCAGGGAAAAGGCTACGCGGGCGTCGAGAACCTGCTGTTTTACGCCGACAACTGCAACATGGTCTACGGGGATGCCCAGGCCGTGCTCACGCAGATGGTGCAGTCGGTGAAGGAGCTGGCGCCCGCCTGACCGGCAGCCGCCATTTTTTTTCGGGCAGTCCCCGCCGCGCCGGGACAGCACGCTCGATCACCGGCGCGGCCCGGCCCAGGCCGGTGTCATCGCTTACTGAGGAACACGGACATGACGTACGCCACCACCAATCCCTACACCGGAGAGGTATTGAAGACTTTCCCCTCCGCCACCAATGAACAGGTGGCGACCGCCATCGACAAGGCACATGCGGCCTTCCTGACGTGGCGTGAGACGCCTCACGGCGAACGCGCGGCTATCCTGCAAAAGGCTGCCGACATCCTGCGCAAGGAATGCAATGCCTACGCCAAGCTGCTGACGCTGGAGATGGGCAAGCTGTACGCCGAAGCCAAGGCGGAAGTCGAACTGTCGGCGAGAATCTTCGAATACTACGTCCACAACGCCGAACGGCTGCTGCAACCGGAAAAGCTGCCGGTGGCGGATCCGGCGGAAGGCGTCGCCATCCTGGTGCACGAACCGCTGGGCGTGCTGCTGGCCATCGAACCCTGGAACTTCCCCTACTACCAGATCGCGCGCATCATCGCGCCTCAATTGTCGGCGGGCAACACCATGCTGCTGAAGCACGCCTCCAACGTGCCGCAAAGCGCCGCGGCTTTCGAGACGCTGATGCGCGAGGCAGGCCTGCCCGATGGCGCATTCACCAATCTGTATGCGACGCGTGACCAGGTCGAAATGATCATCAACGACCCGCGCGTGCACGGCGTCGCGCTGACGGGTTCCGAGGACGCCGGCGCAATCGTCGCCGCCCAGGCCGGCAAGGCCTTGAAGAAGTCGACCATGGAACTGGGGGGTGCCGACGCCTTCGTCGTGCTGGCGGACGCCGACATGGAGAAGACCGTCAAGTGGGCGGTGTTCGGCCGGCACTGGAACGGGGGCCAGGTCTGCGTATCGTCCAAGCGCATGATCATCGTGGACCAGGTCTATGACGAATTCCTGCGCCGCTACCGCGAAGGCGTCGCCGCCTTGAAGGCGGGCGATCCTTTCGACGCCGCTACCACGCTGGCGCCGCTGTCCTCCCAGGCCGCCGCCGATGACCTCAAGGAAAAAATCCGCTTGGCCGTGGCGCACGGCGCCAAGGCGGAACAGGTGGGGCCACCCGTACCGGAACAAGGCGCTTTCGTGCAGCCCACCATCCTGACCGGAATCGGCCCGGAAAACCCGGCGCGCCATTGGGAGTTCTTCGGCCCGGTATCCATGCTGTTTCGCGCCAGGGACGAGGCCGACGCGGTGCGCATCGCCAACGACTCGCCTTTCGGCCTGGGCGGTTCGGTATTCACCGCCGACACCGGGCGCGGCGCCGAGGTCGCCCGGCAGATCTCCACCGGCATGGTGTTCGTCAATCATCCGACCAAGGTGGAAGCCGATCTGCCGTTCGGAGGCATCCGCCGCTCCGGCTACGGCCGTGAACTGCTTGGGCTGGGGCTCAAGGAGTTCGTCAACCACAAACTGATCGACGTCGTCGATATCGACGCACGTTTCTGACAGGAGATTTTCCATGACCAAGACCATGAAAGCCGCGGTTGTCCGCGAATTCGGCAAGCCGCTGGTGATCGAGGAAGTCGCGGTGCCCACGCCTGGCCCTGGGCAGATACTGGTCAAGATCGCCGCGACGGGGGTCTGCCATACCGACCTGCACGCCGCCGAGGGCGACTGGCCGGTCAAGCCCAATCCGCCCTTCATCCCCGGCCACGAAGGCGTCGGCCACGTCGTGGGCGTCGGCGCCGGCGTCACGCACATCAAGGAAGGCGATCGCGTCGGCGTACCCTGGCTGTACACCGCCTGCGGCCACTGCAAGCACTGCCTGGGCGGTTGGGAAACGCTGTGCCACGAACAGCAGAACACCGGCTATTCGGTGAACGGCAGCTTCGCCGAGTACGTCGTCGCCGATCCCAACTACGTCGGCCACCTGCCGGACAATGTGTCCTTCGTGGATATCGCGCCCATCCTGTGCGCCGGCGTCACGGTCTACAAGGGCTTGAAAGTCACCGACACCAAACCCGACGACTGGATGGTGATTTCGGGGATCGGCGGCCTGGGACACCTGGCCGTGCAATATGCCAAGGCCATGGGCCTGAACGTGCTGGCCGTCGACATCGACGACGACAAGCTGGAACTGGCGACGAAACTGGGTGCCGCGTTGACGGTGAACGCGCGCACCACGGACCCGGTGACGTTCGTGAAGCGCGAAATCGGCGGTGCGCAAGGCGTGCTGGTGACCGCCGTATCGCCGAAGGCCTTCGAGCAAAGCCTGGGCATGGTCGGCCGAGGCGGTACCGTATCGCTGAATGGCTTGCCCCCCGGCGACTTCCCTTTGTCCATCTTCGATACCGTGCTGAACGGGATCACGGTGCGAGGCTCCATCGTGGGCACCCGGCTGGACCTTCAGGAAGCCTTGAATTTCGCCGGCGAAGGCAAGGTCAAGGCCACCATCGCCACGGAATCGCTGGAAAATATCAACGATATTTTTTCGCGCATGCACCACGGCGATATACAGGGCCGCATCGTGATCGACTTCCAGAAGTAAATACTCGCCGGCGCAACCCTCGTCCGCCAGGAAATTCACGTTTTATTCACGGGGCCCCAGTCTAAGCTTGCGCACCTCGCGCAGGGATGGAACCTGACGGCCGCGGGGTGACGGACGAGAAATGGTAAAGATAGACACGGATGCGCCGGTCGCGCTGATCCTGTCGCCCTATCTGGGCGACGCATTATTCCTGATGGCCATCGCGAACAACCTGCGACGCGCGGGACGGCGCGTGGCCGTGTACGGCGATCATGGCGTCGCGCTGGCGGAATGGTTTCCCGGCTTCGACCTGCGCCCCCTGGCGGCGGCGAACGCACCGGGCGCGCTGGAGGCCTGCGCGGCCGTCGTACAGATGTCGCAGGACGCGCCCATCGCCGGCCTCGCGCAACGCCACGGCAACTTCCTGGCCATCAAGCAAGCCCTGCCCCGCCAACCGGCGGACGACGGTTCGCGCGGCCTGGGCGCACCCTGCAACGGCATCATGGCCACCTTCCGCCGCTTCACCCGCGAATTCTTCGGCGTGACGGACTGGACGCACGACAACGGCCTGCGGGCTCCGGCGCTGTTGCGACACGGGCTGCATCCGCGGCGCGTCATCGTGCACCCCACGTCCAGCGAGCCCGAGCGCTGCTGGCGGCCGGCGCAGTATGCGGCCTTGGCAAACGCGCTGCGCGCACGCGGGTTCGACCCGGTCTTCGTGCTGGCGCGGCACGAACGCCCGTCCTGGCGGGCCTTGCTGGACGCCCATGGACTGACCGTGCTGGAAGCGCCGGACCTGGCCCACGTCGCCGGCGCCATCTTCGAATCGGGCTGGTTCATCGGCACAGACTCGGGCATCGGCCATCTGGCGTCGGCATGCGGCATCCCGACGGTGACCATCGCGGATCGGCCACGGAACATGAACAGCTGGCGGCCTATGTGGGCGCCGGGTTCTATCGTGCGTCCGTGGTGGCTGCCCCTGCGCAGCCTGCGCCGCGCCTGCTGGCGCGAGGCCACCACCGTGGGCAAGGCGCTGCGTACCTTCGACGCGCTGCGCCGGCGTGTCGAAAGCCAGGCGCCCGCCGGCCCGCAAGCCGGGCATGCGGCGCCATCGACGCCGGCGGTCGACAAACCCGCCTGATCATGGCGGCGCGCATCAGTCGTTGTCTTCGTCGGGATCCACCCACATATCGGTGATACGTCCCGTGGCATCCATCAGGATGGTCACCCGTCCCGGTTCGCGGTCGACCGGCACCGGCCCCGCCGCCACCCGCAGCTTGCGGCCGATCAGGTCGCCCAGCAGGAAGGTCACCACCTGGGAATGTATGGATATCGGCAGGCTGCCCAGGTCCGTCCTGGATACCTGGCCGCTTTGGCTCGGCCATGGGAATTCGGCTTCTTCATGGTCGCCGTTGGTGCGGATTGCTGTCGATAGGCTCATTACGCGCTCCCTGGTGAAGGCCCGTCGCGCGGACGAGCCGGACAGGAAGAGTTTCCAGGCGGCCGCCCATCGAAGATAGAGCACCGCATGCCCTAGCCCGTAGGCGCGACGGCAACATGCGTTAGGACATCTGGCGCACGCCAAAGCGGTTAAGATCGATCGCCATGAGCCTATATGAACGTCCCGCCGCCGCCTTCCGCGTCGCCCTTGCCGCCGCCTGCCTGCTGGCCGCGCCGGTCGCCCACGCCGACCCGAGCTACGAGGGCTACCGCGAGGGAACCTACCTGCGCTTCCTGAATGCACCCGAAGCCGGCCAGCCGCGCGCCGTGCCGCCCACGCTGGGCCTGTCGTTCGGCGGCGTATCCGTGCAGGCGGTCATGGACACAGGGTCGACCGGGATCGTGGTGGCCGCGTCCACCATTCCCGATGTGGATAGGCTGCAGTCGCTGGGGCCCGGAACCTTGAGCTATTCCAGCTCGGGCCGCATCATGCGCGGGCGCTGGGTGGTGGCCACCGCCAGCATCCGCGGCGCCAACGGCGCCAGCGTGACGACGCGTCCCCTGCCCGTGCTGGCGATCGACCGGATCGACTGCTTCCGCGACGCGCGGGATTGCCAACCCGAGGACCATCCGCGCCATGTGGCGATGATAGGCATAGGCTACGCGCGCGAAGCCGACCACCAGTCGCAGAGCACGCCGGACAAGAATCCCTTCCTGAACCTGCCCGGCATGGGCGATGGCGCAGGTCCGGGCCGCGAGGAACCGCGCCGCGCGCGGCGCGGTTATGTGGTCACGAGAGAAGGCGTCCACGTCGGCCTGACGCCGGCCAATACACGCGGCGATTACCGCTACATCAAGCTGGCGAAGCGGCCCGATGGCCGCGACTGGATGCCGCTGGACGCCTGCATCGCGCTGGATAAGGGGACGCCGACCTGCGGGACGGCGCTGATCGATACCGGCGTATCGGCGATGTACCTGACCGTGCCGCCCGATCGCCAGGCGGGACACCTGGCCGAAAGCGGCCACGCCCTGTCGCCCGGGACCCGGGTGTCGGTACGATTCGGCACGGATGCCACCGCGCAGTCGCCGGGCTATGGCTTCAACGTCGGCGATGCGCGCGAACCGGCGGCGCCGTCACGCGTCATCCTGGTCGAAGGCGCAAACCGGCCAGTGTTCGTCAATACAAGCGTGCATGCGCTCAACGTATTCGACTACCTGTACGACGCCGATGGCGGCTACGTCGGCTTTCGCCGCGTCGCGCGTTGATCGCACGGCCAGTCGTTCAGGCCTTGTTTTCTTCGACTACGGCGGCGCCCTGCGCCTCGTCATCGGCCTGCTCGGCCGCACTGCCCTGCTCTGGCTTGCCGGGCTTGCCGGCGTGGCGCTTCGCCGCGGCCTGCTTGGCCTCCTGCGAGTCGAAGCGATGGGCCTTGCCCATGGCGTGGGCGGCACGGCCGCCCTGCGCCGCGATGCCCCGCAACATTTCGGGATCCATTGCGGCGAAACCGCGTGGTTTACGTGCTGGCTTGCGTTCTTCAGTCATCATGCGCCCCCTAGGTGAGTAGCACGATCAACGGCAACACGCGTGCCCGGGGCATTTTGGTCGACTCACCCCGCATCGGCGGGCCGTATGCCCTTGATTCTTCTTAAGGATCGGCACCGCTTACCGTCGTTGTAGCGCTTACGGGATGCGCCGGGCCCAAATGGGGCGTCCACACGATCGCGGGGGACAGGGCCAAGGAGCGTTCCTGCGCCAAGCGCGCATTTCTGCGCGGGATGGTTACTTAGTATGTATTTCAGTGCGCCGTCCCAACGCTTGTTTTCATCCATAAACATGCTGATTTCAGGACATAACGCAAAAAGCTGGACCGGAAATCATGGTAAGTACGTTACATATAGTTACGGTGATGAGTGTGCGCTGCAGCAGCTCGATGCTACTTTTTTGGTGGGTCGACGGGCTGTTTTCGAACAGCTGGTACGTCGTGGACCCGCACACGAGCTTTGAGGCCACAGCGAAAGCCGTGGCCTCTTTTTTATGGACGCCCCGCCTGAGCGCCGATCTCAGGCGGGGTGCCTGCTCCGGGCGCCGAGGCGTTGGCGTCAGTGGAGTTTCACGCGCGGATGCGTGCGCCGCGTCAGCAGCCGCGCCAGCGCCAGCGACACCGTGCGGGAGAACCCCAGCACGGTGCGATGGTGCATCAGATGCAGGCTGGCATACATCCATCGGGCGATCAGGCCGCTGACGAAGAAGCCCCGCCCCAGCAGCGCCCCCATCAGGCTGCCCACCCCGCGCTCGCGCCCCAGGGCCACCAGCGAGCCGCGGTCCTTGTAGACGAAGTCGCCGCCCGGTTCGGGCTTGCCGGCGATGCGGGCACTCAGCCGGCGGAGCAGGTAGCTGGCCTCCTGATGGGCTGCCTGCGCGCGCGCTGGCACCACCCTGCCGTCCGCGCGGAGCACGGCCGCGCAGTCCCCGAAGGCGAGTATGGCCGGATCTTCGGTCCGCAGGCGCGCATCGACTTCCAGTTGGCCCACCCGGTTGCGGGGCAGATCCAGGACGCCGAGCACGTCCGGCCCCTTGATCCCCGCGGCCCACATGCACAGATCGGCCGGGAAGGCGCGGCCATCCTTCGTATGGACCGTATCCGCGGTCACCTCGGAAACCAGGCAGGCGCTCTCGATCTCTATGCCCAGGCTCTCCAGGCGCTGCTGGGCGGCACGCGAGAGTTTCTCCGGCAGCGCGGCCAGGATGCGGGGCGCGCCTTCGATGATGCGGATGGCCAGATCCCTGCGCGGATCGAAATTCGACAGGCCGTACGCCGCGACCAGCCGGCTGGCCTCCTGCAGTTCGGCGGCCAGCTCCACGCCGGTAGCGCCGCCGCCCACGATGGCAATGTGCAGCCGGGCCTGGGGATCGCGCGCCTTGGCCTGGTCGACTTTCACCATG
This sequence comes from Bordetella genomosp. 8, assembly GCF_002119685.1. Lineage (NCBI taxonomy): Bacteria > Pseudomonadati > Pseudomonadota > Betaproteobacteria > Burkholderiales > Alcaligenaceae > Bordetella > Bordetella genomosp. 8. The sequence goes on from NZ_CP021108.1 coordinate 4,684,957, forward strand.
GCCTGCAGCATGGTCAGGCGGAATTGCTCGGCGGATTCGGGCGTATCCAGGGTGATCGCGTGTTCGCGGGCGCCTGGCGTACCGAAGAAATTCGAGGTGCTGCCCACCGCGATGACCAGGGTGTCATAGGGGATATCGCGCTGGGGCAGCAGGGTCTCGCCCGCCGGCCCCGGTATCGCCCCGACCTGGACGAGGCGGCGCGCGCGGTCCACGGCCAGCATCGGCCCCAACACGAAGTTGAATTGCGACAGGTTGGCCAACATCAGGTACGACAGCCCTTCCTGCTGCACGTCGATCGTCCCCGCCGCGGCTTCGTGCAGCGTGGGCTTCCAGATGTGCACCATGTGGCTGTCGATCAGGGTGACGTGCTCCCGGCCATGCTTGCGGCCCAGCTCCGTTGCCAGTTCCAGGCCGCCGGCGCCGCCGCCGACGATCACGACACGGTGCGGGGGCCGCGCGTTCTGCTCGCGCACGGGGGCTTCGGTATTGTCCGCTCCGGTTTGCTCGGACTGCGCGTTGCCGCGCAGCAGTATCGGGTTCTGGGGCATGAGGACACCTTGAAGCAACGTCCGCCCGGCCTGGGCGGCACGTATTACATGGCGGCTGGCCAGCCGCCAAACAAGGTCCATACATCAGCAAACCGTGTTCCGGAAACCCCGCCGGAGGGCAACCCCGCCCTACTTCGCCGGGGCCGCCGCGTCCGCCGTCTGCTCTGGCTTCCTGGTGGTTTCTTCCCAGCCGCCGCCGAGCGCCTTGTACAGCGCCACGCGGTTCAACAGCGCCCCCAATCCGGCCTGCACCAGCTGCAGCTGCGCGTTGTAGTAGGTGACCTGGGCGTTCTGCACCTGCAGATAATTGTCGACGCCGCCGTTGTAGCGCATCGTGGAGAGTTCGACCGAGCGCGCGGAGGAAGCTTCCAGCGCCCGCAGCGCCTGCACCTGCGTGCCGTAAGTCGCCACGCCCGCCAGGGCGTCGGAGACCTCCTGGAAAGCCTGCTGGATCGATTTCTCGTACTGCGCCACCGCGATGTTGTCGCGCGCCTTGGCCAGGTCCAGATTGGCCCGGATGGATCCCCCTGCGAAAATCGGCGTCGTAATGGACGGCGAGAAGCTCCAGAACCCGTGGCCGCCCTTGAAGAGGTCGTCCAGCGACGGGCTGGCGGAGCCCAGCAGGCCCGTCAGCGATATCGTCGGAAAGAAAGCCGCGCGGGCGGCGCCGATGTTCGCATTGGCCGAGCGCAGGTTGTTTTCCGCCGACAGGATGTCGGGACGGCGCTCCAGCAGGTCGGACGGCAGGCCCGCCGGAATGCTGGCCAGGACCTGGGCGTTGTCGAACGGGGCCGGTGCGGGCAGATCCGGCGGCAAGGGCGCGCCGGTCAGCAGGACCAGGGCATTCACCGCCTGCGCCTGGGCCCGCGCCAGCTCGGCCAGGTTGGCCGAGGCCGAGTCCAGCAGGGACTTGGACTGGTTCAGGTCCAGTTCCGACGAAACCCCGCCATCGAAGCGGCGCTTGACCAGGTCATACGAGGTCTGGCGCGAATCCAGTGTCTTGCGGGTCAGGTCCAGTTGCACCTCGGCCGCGCGCAGATTCAGGTACGCCTGTGCCACTTCGCCGACCAGCGAGATCTGCACGCTGCGGCGCGCCTGTTCGGTGGACAGGTACTGCTGGTACGCCGCTTCCGACAGGCTGCGCAGGCGCCCGAACAGATCGATTTCGAATGTGGTCAGGCCCAGGCCCGCCTGGTACTGGCTGCTGATCGACGGCGAATCCGGTCCGCCCGGACGCAGGCTGGGCGGCAGGTGCTGGCGCGTGCCCTGGACGCCGGCGCCGATGCTGGGATAGATCTGGCCCCGCTGCACGCCCCATTGGGCGCGCGCTTCCTCGACACGCTGCACGGCCACGCGCAGGTCGCGGTTGTTCTGCAGCGACAGCGCGATCAGCGCCTGCAGGCGCGGATCGCGGAAGAACTCGCGCCAGCCTAGATCGGCGGCCGCCACGTCGCCCGCGGGCGCCAGGGCCGAGGCGGGCTGGGTGCCGGCCGTCGTGGCCTTGTCGTAGCCGCTGTACACCAGCTTGGGCTGGTCGGGCCAATCCGCCTGGACCGGCGCGGCGGGCCGCTCGTACTTGGGCGCCAGCGAGCAGCCGCTGACGGCGGCCACGATCGCCATGGCCAGCGAGGTTCTCTTCAACATGAATGGCGCACGCATCATTCACCCTTTCCTTCGGTGGCGGGAGCGGGGGGCGTGCCGTCCTGCGCCCGCTTGACCGCCTGTTCTTCCTCGAAGCGGCGCGCTTCCGCGCCCAGCAGGCGCGGCTTGGTCTTGAACAGACCCAGCACGACGACGAAGAAGGTCGGCACGAAAATCACCGCGAACGGCGTGGCCGCCAGCATCCCGCCCAGCACGCCCAGGCCGACCGCGCGTTGGCTGGCCGCGCCCGCGCCGGTAGCAATGGCCAGCGGGATGACGCCCAGGATGAAGGCCAGCGACGTCATCAGGATAGGCCGGAACCGCAGCCGCGCGGCCTCGACCGCGGACTCGTACAGCCCGAAGCCGCGCGCGTACTGGTCCTTGGCGAATTCGACGATCAGGATGGCGTTCTTGGCCGCCAGGCCGATCACGGTCACCATCCCGACCTGGAAGTACACGTCGTTGGACATCCCCAGCAATCCCACCAGGCCGACCGCGCCGAGCATGCCCAGCGGCACCACCAGCATCACCGAGATCGGAATGGCCCAGCTTTCATACAGGGCCGCCAGCACCAGGAACACCACCAGCAGGGACAACCCCATCAGGATGGGCGCCTGGTTGCCGGCCTCCCGCTCCTGATAGGACAGGCCGTTCCACTCGTAGCCGAAGCCCTGCGGCAACTGGGTCATCAGGCTTTCCATTTCCTGCATGGCTTCGCCGCTGGTGTAGCCCGGCCCCGCGTCGCCGGAGATACGGATCGACTCGTAGCTGTTGTAGCGCACGATCTGCACCGGGCCCTGGCCCCATTTGGCGGTGACGAAGCTCGACAAGGGCACCATGCCGCCGCTCGCATTGCGGGCGTTCAGGTTCAGGATGTCCTCCACCTGCATGCGATACGGCGCATCGGCCTGCACCCACACGTTCTGCATGCGGCCGAAGTTGGGGAACTTGTTGATCAGCGCGCTGCCCACCGCGGTGGAAACCAGCGTGGCCGCCTCGTCGAAGTTGACCCCCAGCGCGGCCGCTTTCTGGCGGTCGATGGTCAGGCTCAATTGCGCGCTCGGCCCGAGCCCGGATATCCGCACCTGCGACAGCACGGGGCTCTTCATCGCCATCCCCATCAACTGGCCCGTGGCGGCCGCAAGCGCGTCGGTACCCGCGCCGGCGCGGTCCTGCAGGCGGAAATCGAAGCCGGTGGCGTTACCCAGCGTCGAGATGGCCGGCGGCACCACGGTGAAGACCATGGCGTCGTGTATGCCCATCAGCAGGTTGTTCAAGGCCCGGAAAGACACCGCCTGGGCGGAATTCGCGCGCCCCTTGCGCTCGTCGAAATCCTTCAGAGTGGTGAAGGCGATCGCCGCGTTCAGGCCGTTGCCGTTGAAGCTGAACCCCTGCACGGCAATGATGTTCTGCACCTGCGGCTGATCCATGAAGTACTTTTCGACCTGCTGCAGCACGTCCACCGCGCGGTTGGCGCTGGAGCCCGACGGCAGTTCGATGTTGCTGATCACGTAGCCCTGGTCTTCCTCGGGCAGGAAGGACGAGGGCATGCGCCAGTACAGCCAGCCCAGCAGCAGCACCAGCACCAGGTAGATCACCATCATCCGGCCACCCTTGTGCAGGATGCGCGACACCCAGTTCTGGTACGCGTGCGTGCCGCGGTCGAAACGGCGGTTGAACCAGCCGAAGAAACCGCGCTTTTCCTCGTGCCTGTCATGCGGCACGGGCTTGAGGATGGTGGCGCACAAGGCCGGCGTGAAGCTCAGCGCCAGGAAGGCGGAGAAGAAGATCGACACCGCCATGGCGACGGCGAACTGGCGATAGATCACGCCGACCGAACCGCCCATGAAAGCCAGCGGCAGGAACACGCTGACCAGCACCAGCGTGATGCCGGTGATGGCGCCGGTGATCTGCGGCATGGCGCGCGACGTCGCCTCCTTGGGCGACAGGCCTTCGCTGGCCATGATGCGCTCGACGTTTTCCACCACCACGATGGCATCGTCCACCAGGATCCCGATGGCAAGTACCATGGCGAACATGGTCAATACGTTGATCGAGAAGCCCAGCGCCAGCATCACCGCGAAAGCGCCGAGCATCGCGACCGGCACCACCAGGGCCGGGATGATGGTGTAGCGCACGTTCTGCAGGAACAGGAACATCACCAGGAACACCAGCACCATGGCCTCGAGCAGCGTCTTGACCACGTCTGAGATCGAGGTCTGCACGTAGGGCGCGGTGTCGTACGGGATGTCGTACTTGATGTTGGCCGGGAAGTACTTGGACAGCTGCTCCATCTGCTGGCGCACGCCCTTGGCGGTGGCCAGCGCGTTGGCATCGGGCGACAGGATGATGGCGAAGGCGGCCGTCGGCTTGCCGTTCAGGCGCGCGCCGAAGAAGTAGTTGTCGGCACCGATCTCGACGCGCGCGACGTCGCGGATGCGTACCACCGACCCGTCGGTATTGGCGCGCAGCACCAGGTTGCCGAAGCCTTCGACCGTGGACAACTGGCCATTGGCGATCACGGTTGCGGTCGTGCGCTGGTCCGCCGGATTGGGCGGGCCGCCCATATTGCCGCCGGAGATCAGCACGTTCTGCTGCGCGATCACCTGGTTGACGTCCGACATGCTCAGGTTGTAGCCGACCAGCTTCTGCGGATCGACCCAGATACGCATGGCGCGGGGCGCGGCGAACAGCTGGAACTGGCCCACGCCCGGCACGCGCGACACGGGGTTCTTCACATTGCGCGTGACGTAGTCGGCCAACGCGGTCTGGTCCATCGTGCCGTCGGTGGACGACACGGTCACGATCATCAGGAAGCCGGTACTGGTCTGCTGGAACTGCACGCCCTGCTGCGCGACCGCGGCGGGGAGCTGGGCCGTCACGTTGGCCACGCGGTTCTGCACGTCAACCTGGGCCAGGTCCGGATCACGGCCCGGCGCGAACGTGGCGGTAATGGTCGACTGGCCGTTCGAGTCGCTGACGGACTCGTAATACAGCAAGCCCTTGGCGCCGTTGAGCTGATCCTCGATCAGGCTGGTCACCGAGTCGGCCACTTCCTTGGCGGACGCGCCGGGATAGGTGGCGGTGATCTCGATGGCGGGCGGCGCGACGTTGGGATACTGCGAAACCGGCATATTGGGGATCGCCAGTATCCCCGCGAGCAGGATGAACAGCGCGACCACCCAGGCAAAGATAGGTCTATCGATAAAAAATTGCGGCATGAGGGTAGACCCCGAAGACAATGCTCATGGTGCGGGGAGGCGGCGCCCTGGCACGGCGCCGCGCCCGATTACGACTTCTGACCGGCAGGCGCGGCGGGAGCCGCCGGCTGCTGTGCCCCGGGCTGCTTGCCTGGCTGCGCGTTGGGGGCCGGTTGCTGACCGCCGCCCGGAGCCTGCTGCGCCCCAGGCTGCTGGCCCGGCGTCCATTGCGAAACCTTGACCGGCGCGCCAGGGCGGACTTTCTGGAAGCCTTCCACGACGACCACGTCGCCGGCCTTCAGGCCGCTCGTGATGACCCAGCGCCCGTTGAGCGCATTGCCGGTGGTCACGTTGACCTGGTCGATCTTGCCGTCCCGTACCAGCATCAGGCTCTGCAAGCCGTCAGGCGTGCGCTGCAGGGCCTGCTGCGGCACCAGTAGCGCCTTGTCGTCCACGCCCTGCGTCAGCCGCACACGCACGTACATGCCGGGCAGCAGCACGGTTTCCGGATTGGGGAATTCGGCGCGCAGGTTCACCTGCCCGGTGGACGGATCGACGGTGATGCCGGTGAACAGCAGCTTGCCTTTATGCCCGTAGATCGAGCCGTCCTCCAGCACGACCTCGGCCAGGGCGGCGTTCTCGCCCACCTTCTGCAGCTGGCCGGCCGCGAAGGCCTTGCGCAACGCCGCCAGATCGGTGGTGGACTGCGTGAAATCCACGTAGACGGGATCCAACTGCTGGACCAGCGCCATCTGCGTGGCCGAAGAGCCTTCCACCAGCGCGCCTTCGGTCACCAGCGGCTTGCCGATGCGGCCGGTGATCGGCGACGTCACGTTGGTATAGCCAAGGTTGATCGAGGCGTTCTGCAGATTGGCCTTGGCCGCCGCGACCGCCGCGTCGGCCTGCCGGTAGCTGGCCACCGCGTTGTCGTATTCCTGCTTGCTGACGGCATTCGCCTTGACCAGCGGCGCGTAGCGATCGGCCAGCGCCTTGGCGCTGAACAGATCGGCCTGGGACTGCTTCAACTGCGCGGCGGCCTGGTCGTAGGCCGCCTTGTAGGGCGCCGGATCGATCTTGAACAGCAGCTCGTTTTCCTTGACGTCGCCGCCCTGCTGGAAAACGATCTTCTGCACGATGCCGGTGACCCGAGCGCGGATTTGCGCGTCGCGCACGGCGTCGACGCGGCCAGGCAGGTCGGCTACGCTGGGCGCGCGCTCGGGCTGCACCGTGATGACGCTGACCTGGGGTGGACCGGGATTCAGTTGAGGACGTTCGCCGCATCCGGCGAGTAATGTCACCGCGGCGGCAATGGTGACCAGGGGTGCTGCTACGCGCTTTGGAACACGAGGCGCAAAATGCATGGAATCCTCTCGCCATCGGCATGCGAAACCATGCCGTCTTGAATGAAGCGGGCACGGAAGGCCGATTGGCGTCCGGCAGCGCTCATGGCGACGCGCGAACCATGCCCCCACCCCATCCGTCTCCCGCGGGCCGCGCTAATGTAACGCATTCAACGATTCGACACCAATATCATGCAATCTGTGTCGGATGAACGACAAAAGAGCCGGCAAGGCCGGCTCCTGGAATGGGGAAGGTGGCAGGCGCGCCGCTGTCGCACGGCGCGCCGGTCCAGGTTTCGATGCGGCCTCAGTCGCGCTGGAGCTCCAGCGAGCGATTGATGCGCAGGGCCAGCAGCGTGCAGGCCACCCCGGACAGCAGATAGACGCTGACCGCGCCCAGGCCGAAACGGGCCGACAGGCTCAGCGCCACGACAGGCGCGAATGCCGCGCCGAACAACCACGCGAAGTCGGCCGTGAAGGCCGCGCCGGTGTAGCGGAAACGGCGGGCGAAATTGGACGTCACGGTGCCCGACGCCTGCCCGTAGGACAAGCCCAGCAGCACGAAACCGATCAGGATGAAGGCGTCCTGCGCCACGGTGCCGCCGTCCAGCAGCCACGGGGTGCACAGGCTGAACACCCCGATCAGGCAGGCCAGCGTGCCCAGGGTATTGCGGCGGCCGATGTGGTCGGCCAGCCAGCCCGAGGCCATGGTGCCCAGGATGCCCAGCAAGGCCCCGATGACCTGCACGCTCAGGATGGCGTCGATGGACTGCGTGGACTGCAGCGCCAGCCAGGACAGCGGGAAGATGGTCACCAGGTGGAACAGGGCATAGCTGGCCAGGGCGGCGAAGGCGCCCAGGAAGATGTTGTAGCCCTGCTCGCGCATCAGGGTGTGGGCGGGGATGGGCTCCAGCTCGCCTTCCTCCAGCAGCCGCGTGTATTCATGCGTCACCACCAGGCGCAGCCGCGCGAACAGCGCCACCACGTTGATGGCGAAGGCGACGTAGAAGGGATAGCGCCAGCCCCATTCGGTGAAGTCGTCCGCGTTCAGGTTGGTGTGCAGGTACAGGAACAGGCCGCCCGCCAGCAGGAAGCCGATGGGCGCGCCCAGCTGGCCCAGCATCGCGTACCAGCCGCGCCGTTCCGGCGGGGCGTTCAGGGCCAGCAGGGACGGCAGGCCATCCCAGGCGCCCCCGGTGGCCAGGCCTTGCAGGCAGCGGAACACGGCAAGCAATATAATGGCGCGTTCGCCCAGGGTGGCAAAGTTGGGCAGGAACGCGATACCGGCGGTAGCCGTACCGAGCACGAAGAGTGCGATGGTCAGCTTCGTCGCACGGCCCCAACGCCTCTGCACGGCCATGAACAAGGCGGTGCCGAAGGGCCGGGCGATGAAGGCGAAGGAAAATACGACGAAGGCGGCAAGTATGCCTTCCAGCCGCGTCAGGAACGGGAAGAACACCTGCGGGAAGACGAGTACCGAGGCGATCCCGTATACGAAGAAGTCGAAATATTCGGAGGCCCGTCCTATGACGACGCCAATGGCGATTTCTCCGGGCGCGACCTTGGAATGGTCGGCGGTGGTCAATCTTGCGTCACGCTCGAGCGTAGTCGATGACGCGTCTGGGAATGCTGCAGTCGTGGACATCTTATCTCCTCGCGATCATTGCGACCGGTTGCCCGGCCGTAGCAGTCTTCGTACCCGAAGACGGCTCCCTACTGTCGCGCAGGCCTGCTGCTTACCGAAAATTGCCCTTCAACAGGCCCGGCGTGCCTTAGCATGGCACGACTTTCGGCTTGCCGCCATAGGTAGGACAAAATGTCCACTTTCCGCAGTGCGTCAAAAATTGTACATTTCGCGTGATTTTTTCTCGCAAGCTTACGCGGCGCTTACAGCTCCCCGTCAGCATTCCGCCCCAGTTCCTGTTTGAGCTTTCGTCGCCCGGCATGTCATCCTCCACGTTTCCCCGCCGACTTCTCCTGCTTCCGCTGCTCGCCCTGGTCGCCCTCCTGGGTGGCTGTAACGGGGTGGTGATGTCTCCGTCCGGCGATATCGCAGTGCAGCAACGCGATCTGATCGTCATCTCCACGGTGTTGATGCTGATCATCATCATCCCGGTCATCATCCTGACCCTGGTGTTCGCCTGGCGCTACCGCGCTTCCAACACCAACGCCACCTACGACCCCGAGTGGCACCATTCCACCGTGGTGGAACTGGTGGTGTGGTCGGCGCCGCTGCTGATCATCATCGCCCTGGGCGCCATCACCTGGGTGACGACCCACCGCCTGGACCCCTACCGTCCGCTGGACCGCATCGCGGAAGGCCACGAGCTGCCCACCAACGTCAAACCGCTGACGGTGGAAGTGGTGGCCCTGGACTGGAAATGGCTGTTCATCTACCCCGAGGAAGGCGTGGCCACGGTGAACGAGCTGGTGGCCCCGGTAAACCGGCCCATCACGTTCAAGATCACGTCGTCGACGATGATGAACTCCTTCTTCATCCCGGCGCTGGCCGGCCAGGTCTATGCCATGCCCGGCATGGAAACCAAGCTGCACGCCGTGATCAACAAGGCCGGCGTGTATGAAGGCTTCTCGGCCAACTACAGCGGCGCCGGTTTCTCGGACATGCGCTTCAAGTTCTACGGCATGACCAATGCCGACTTCGACAACTGGGTCCAGCAGACGCGCGACGGCGGGGGTGAACTGACCCGCCCGGTCTACCTGAAACTGGAACAGCCCAGCGAAAAGGACCCGGTACGCCGCTACGCCAAGGTGGCGCCCGATCTGTATGACGCCATCGTCAACCGCTGCGTCGAATCCAACCGCATGTGCATCAAGGACATGATGGCGATCGACGAGAAGGGCGGCCTCGGTACGTCCGGCACGTACAACGTCGCGAACAACGGCTCGACCCGCGTCCGTCTCGGCCTGGCCGACACGTCCGCGCGGAACTATGTCGGCGCCGTCTGCACGCCCGCCAACCCCACCGGCGCCGCCGTCCTGGACGATCGCGTACCGCTCTGATCCGAATCTGAGTAAGCCGCCCGCCCCTCTTTCCGCCTTGCGCCTCCCGTCACGGGAATCGAGATGTTTGAGAACCTAGACCTGCATAAGCTATTACTCGGCCGCCTATCCCTGGAGGCGATCCCCTACCATGAACCGATCCTGCTGGTGACGTTCATCTTCGTGGCCATCGGCGGCATCGCGCTGCTCGGCGCGTTGACCTACTTCCGCGTCTGGGGCTACCTGTGGCGCGAGTGGTTCACCAGCATCGACCACAAGAAGATCGGCATCATGTACATCGTGCTGGCGATCATCATGCTGCTGCGGGGCTTCGCCGACGCCATCATGATGCGGCTGCAGCAGGCGATTGCCTTCGGCGACGTCAGCGGCTATCTGCCACCGCACCACTACGACCAGATCTTCACGGCGCACGGCGTGATCATGATCTTCTTCGTGGCGATGCCGCTGGTCACGGGCCTGATGAACTACATCGTGCCGCTGCAGATCGGCGCGCGCGACGTGTCCTTTCCCTTCCTGAACAATTTCAGCTTCTGGATGACGGTGGGCGGCGCGGTGCTGGTGATGACCTCGCTGTTCGTCGGCGAATTCGCGCGCACCGGCTGGCTGGCCTATCCGCCGCTGTCGGGCATCGAGCAGAGTCCGGACGTGGGGGTGGATTACTACATCTGGGGCCTGCAGGTCGCGGGGCTGGGGACCTTGCTGTCAGGGATCAACCTGCTGGTGACCATCATCAAGATGCGCGCCCCGGGCATGACCATGATGAAGATGCCCATCTTCACGTGGACGTCTCTGTGCACCAACGTGCTGATCGTGGCTGCCTTCCCGATCCTGACCGCGGTGCTGGCGCTGCTGGCGCTGGACCGCTACGCCGGTACGAACTTCTTCACGAACGACTTCGGCGGCAATCCGATGATGTACATCAACCTCATCTGGATCTGGGGCCATCCGGAGGTGTACATCCTGATCCTGCCGGCCTTCGGCGTGTTCTCGGAAGTCGTGTCCACCTATAGCGGCAAGCGCCTGTTCGGCTATGCGTCCATGGTGTACGCCACCGTCGTGATCACGGTGCTGTCCTACCTGGTGTGGCTGCACCACTTCTTCACCATGGGATCGGGGGCGAGCGTCAACTCGTTCTTCGGCATCACCACGATGATCATCTCCATCCCGACCGGGGCGAAGATCTTCAACTGGCTGTTCACGATGTACCGCGGCCGCATCCGCCTCGACGTGCCGATGCTGTGGACGGTGGGCTTCATGGTGACCTTCGTCATCGGCGGCATGACCGGCGTCATGCTGGCCGTTCCCCCGGCCGACTTCGTGCTGCACAACAGCCTGTTCCTGATCGCTCACTTCCACAACGTAATCATCGGTGGCGTGCTGTTCGGCATGTTCGCGGCGATCAACTACTGGTTCCCCAAGGCCTTCGGCTTCAAGCTGGACGAATTCTGGGGCAAGTGCTCGTTCTGGTTCTGGCTGGTGGGCTTCTGGGTGGCCTTCACGCCGCTGTACGTGCTGGGCCTGATGGGCGTGACGCGCCGCATGAACCACTTCGACGATCCTTCGCTGCAGATCTGGTTCGTGATCGCCGCCATCGGCGCGGGCCTGATCGCGATCGGCATCGCCAGCTTCCTGATCCAGATCTACGTCAGCTTCCGCCGCCGCGAGCAACTGCGCGACGTGACGGGCGATCCCTGGAACGGCCGTACGCTGGAGTGGTCGACGTCGTCGCCCCCGCCCGCCTACAACTTCGCCTTCACCCCGCAGATCCATGAAGGCGATGCCTGGTGGCAGATGAAGCAGCGCGGCTCCGAGCGCCCCTTGCAAGGATTCATCCCGATCCACATGCCCAAGAACACGGCCGCCGGCGTAATCATCGCCGGACTGTGCACGGCATTCGGTTTCGGCATGATCTGGCACATGTGGCTGCTGGTGATCGTTTCCTTCCTCGGCGCCATCGCCGCCGCGATCATCCACAGCTTCAACTACAAGCGCGATTACTACATTCCCGCGGACGAAGTCGTTCGCACCGAGGCCGAGCGTACCCGTCTGCTAGCGAACCATGTCTAAAGCCACCGTCCTGACCCAACCTGGCGCCGCGGCTGCGCCGGAAAACCTCCGTTTCTATCTGACGGAGGAACACCATCCGAAGAACGGCACCCTGCTGGGCTTCTGGATTTACCTGATGAGCGATTGCCTCATCTTCGCGAGCCTGTTCGCGGTGTACGGCGTGCTGGGCCGCAGCTATGCGGCCGGCCCCTCGGGCGCGGACCTGTTCGACCTGCCGCTGGTGGCGCTGAACACGTCCATGCTGCTGCTGTCGTCCATCACCTATGGCTTCGCCATGCTGGAGATGAACCGCAACCGCGTGGGCGCCACGCAGATGTGGCTGCTGATCACCGGCCTGTTCGGCGCCGCCTTCATCGGGCTCGAACTGTACGAATTCGCGCACCTGATCCACGAAGGCGCCGGCCCCGGCCGCAGCGCTTTCCTGTCGTCGTTCTTCACCCTGGTGGGTACGCACGGGCTGCACGTCACCAGCGGCATCATCTGGCTGATCACCCTGATGGTGCAGGTCGGCCGCCACGGCCTGACGTCGGCCAACAAGCGCCGCCTGATGTGCCTGTCGATGTTCTGGCACTTCCTGGACGTCGTCTGGATCGGCGTGTTCACCTTTGTCTACCTGATGGGAGTGCTGCCATGAGCACGCATAACGGTACGCTGGCCCATGGCGATCACGACCATGGCCACGATCATCACGACGACCACGATGACGGCGCCGCGCACGGCACCTTCAAGGGCTACATGACGGGCTTCGTCCTGTCGGTCATCCTGACGGCGATCCCGTTCTGGATCGTCATGGGCAAGGTGTTCGACCAGTCCAGCACGACGGCCATGGTCATCCTGGGCCTGGCCGCGGTGCAGATCGTGGTTCACATGATCTACTTCCTGCACATGAATGCCCGCTCGGAAGGCGGCTGGACCATGCTGGCGCTGATCTTCACCGTGGTCATCGTCGTCATCACGCTGGCCGGCTCGCTGTGGGTCATGTATCACCTGAACGTGAACATGATGCCGTCCATGACCGACATGAAGAACATGCCGTAAGGATGACCGCCCCCCATGTGACCCTTCCGCCGGATGGCGAGCCCCCCCGCTCGCCGCATGGCCGGGGTCCGTCGCACACCGCCCTGCCCGACGCCGACACCGGCGGCGGGCGCCGCCCGGCAGTCCTGATCTGCATGGCGGTCGTGGCGGTGTTGCTTTTTGTGGGTTTCAGCGCGCTGGGTACCTGGCAGGTACAGCGGCGCGCCTGGAAGCTGGACCTGATCGCGCGCGTGGAGCAGCGCGTCCATGCCTCCGCGCAGCCGGCGCCGGGACCGCAACGCTGGCCCGCCATTACCGCCGACAGCGACGAATACCGCCATGTGTCCCTGACCGGACGCTACGACTACGGCAAGGAAACGCTTACCCAGGCCAGCACCGAACTGGGCAGCGGCTACTGGGTGATCACGCCCCTGATGCGGGACGACGGCACGACCGTGCTGATCAACCGCGGCTTCGTGCCGGGCGACCAGCGCGGCAACATCGCCCATCCAGAGGCGGCCGCGCGCGACGCCCTTACCGTCACCGGGCTGCTGCGCATCAGCGAGCCCGGCGGCGGATTCCTGCGCCATAACGACCCGGCCGGCAACCGCTGGTATTCGCGCGACGTGCAGGCCATCGCCGCGGCGCGCGGGCTGTCCGATACCGCGCCGTATTTCGTCGACGCGCAGGCGCCGGCGGCGGACGCGCCCGTGCCGGCCCCCGGCGGGCAGGCCGCGCGGGCCGTCGCACCCGACACCTGGCCACGCGCCGGCATGACCGTCATCGCCTTCCACAACAGCCACCTGGTGTACGCGATCACCTGGTACGCCCTGGCCCTGATGGTGGCCGGCGCAGCCTTCTACACCGTGCGCGAAGAACGCCGCCAGCAGCGGACCCGCCGCCCATGATCCCCAGCGGCCGGCGCCGGCACGACACCACCGGCCACAAGAACATGCAGCAGCTGATCACGCTGCGCTGGATCGCCGTGCTGGGCCAGATCGCCACCATCTACGTTGTCGTGATGGGTTTTGGCGTGCCGCTGCCGCTGAACTACATGGTGCCCGTCCTGGGCGGCCTGATCGCCTTCAACATCGTCGGCATGCTGCGCCTGCAGCTGGCTCCCGAAGTCAGCAATACCGAACTGCTGGTCGCGATGCTGGTGGACCTCGTCGCCCTGACCGCCCAGCTCTACCTCAGCGGCGGCGCCACCAATCCCTTCGTGTTCCTCTACCTGGTGCAGGTCACGCTCGGCGCCGTGCTCCTCAAGCCGTGGAGCACGTGGATGCTGGTCATCGTCACGACGCTGTGCTTCATGCTGCTGGCCGCCGCCGGCAGGCCATTGACGCTGCCGCTGGACCACGGCAACGGCCTGGCCAGCCTGTACGTGCAGGGCATGCTCATCTGCTTCGCGCTCAATGCATCGCTGCTGGTGGTGTTCATCACGCGCATCAACGGCAACCTGCGGGCGCGCGACGCCCACCTGGCCGACCTGCGCCAACGCGCGGCCGAGGAAGAACATATCGTCCGCATGGGACTGCTGGCTTCCGGCGCGGCGCATGAGCTGGGCACGCCGCTGGCGACCATGGCCGTCATCCTGGGAGATTGGCTCCACATGAGGCCGTTCAAGGACGATCCGCAACTGCTGCAGGAAATCGGCGACATGCAGGCGTCCGTGGCGCGCTGCAAATCCATCGTGGGCGGCATCCTGCTGTCCGCCGGCGAAGCGCGCGGCGACGCGCCGGCCGAAACCACCGTCCATACGTTCCTGGACGAGCTGGTGGCGGAATGGCGCGCGACGCGCGGCTTCGATGAACAACTGCGCTACGAAAACGGCTTCGGCCAGGACCTGCGCATCGTCTCGGACTCGGCGCTCAAGCAGATGATCTGCAACGTGCTGGACAATGCGCTGGAAGCGGCGCGCCGCGGGATCACCTTGCGCGTGGACCGCGAGGACGACGCGCTGGTGCTGGAAGTCACGGACGACGGGCCCGGATTCGCGCCGAGCATGCTGTCCAGCTTCGGCAAGCCCTACCAGTCCAGCAAGGGTCGGCCGGGTGGCGGGCTCGGGCTGTTCCTGGTGGTGAACGTGGCGCGTACCCTGGGGGGCGAGGTGTCCGCCGAAAACCGCGCCGAAGGCGGTGCGCGCGTCACGCTGCGGCTGCCGCTATCGGCGATTACCCTGGAAGAACAGGATGACACCACACCCGCTGCCTGAAGACGCCGACGACGGCGGGTCCGCGGCGCAGGCCACGGAGCGGCTGCTGGTCATCGTCGAGGACGACGAGACCTTTGCCCGTACCCTGGGCCGCTCGTTCGAACGGCGCGGCTACCGCGTGCTGCACGCCACCGGGCTGGAAAGCCTGCAGGCCTTGCTGCCGGACCATCAACCCGGCTATGCGGTGATCGACCTGAAGCTCAAGGGCGACGCATCGGGGCTGGCCTGCGTGCAGGCGCTGCATGCGCATCACCCACAGACCATCATCGTGGTGCTGACGGGTTATGCCAGCATTGCCACGGCGGTGGAGGCGATCAAGCTGGGCGCGCGCCACTACCTGGCCAAGCCGTCGAATACGGACGATATCGAACAGGCTTTCGGACGGGATGCCGGTGATATCGAAACCGAATTGAGCGATCGCCCCACGTCCATCAAGACGCTGGAATGGGAGCGGATACACGAAACCCTGGCGGAGACGGGCTTCAATATCTCGGAGACCGCGCGTCGCCTGGGCATGCACCGGCGCACCCTGGCGCGCAAGCTCGAAAAACAGCGGGTGAAGTGATCCGCGCGGCGTGTCCACGCGGCCGTATCCACGCGGCCGTATCCATGCAGCCACATCCGCGCGGATCAGTGCGTCAGGCCGTCTCCCAGCCAGCGCCGCTTGTCCCGCAGCGGGGCCGAGCCGAACAGGCGGCTGTACTCGCGGCTGAACTGCGACGGGCTTTCATACCCCACCTGGTGCGCGACCACCGCCACGTCGGCGTCGCTGGTGAACATCAACCGGCGGGCTTCCTGCAGGCGCAACTGCTTCTGGAACTGCAACGGGCTCATGGCCGTGACGGCCTTGAAATGATGATGGAAAGACGACGCGCTCATATGCGCATGGCGCGCGAGTTCCTCGACCCGCAACGGACGCACGTAATGCTCACGCAGCAAGCGTATGGCCCTCGCGATACGCTGCGTATGGCTGTCCTTCTGCACCAGCTGGCGCAACATCGCCCCCTGTCCGTTCATCAGCAGGCGATAGAATATCTCGCGCTTGATCATGGGCGCGAGCACCGGAATATCCACGGGCGCATCCAGCAGACGCAGCAGGCGCAGCAGGCCGTCCAGCAAGGTGTCGCCCAGGCGGTTGACGTACAGGCCCCGGCTGACCTCCGGCTGTGATTCGGGCGGCGGACCCACCTCACGGATCAAGGCGTCTATCACTTCGACGTCCAGGTCCAGCCGCAGGCCCAGATAGGGCTCGGTCGGGCTGCCCACGGTCACCTTGCCTATCACCGGCAGATCCACCGAGGACACCAGGTAATGCAGGGGGTCGTATTCATAGACCTCGTCGCCCACCAGCAGGCGCTTGGATCCTTGCGCGATCGCCGCGAAGATCGGCAGCTGCAGCGCGTGCTGGTGGCCCCGCGTGCTCGTCAGCCGGTGCAGATGCAGCCCAGGCACCGCCGTGACCATGGAGCCTTCCAGCGTACCGGTCAGGCGGATCAGCCGGTCCAGCAATTCGCGGCGCGGCGCGTCGAAGGCCGCGTCCGGATCGTCCAGCGCCGGCGCGGCTTGCAAAGAGGAATCGGGTATCTCGTTCAGGCCCATGGTTCACCGAATCGGAGGGCGGTCCCCGGGATATTGCCTCGCGGACGCGCGGAATTTTATGCAATGAAAGAATAGCGCCAGTTTCCTGTCAGAAGCGCAGCGTCCCCACTGGCGCCATGGATCACTGGAGGATTAGGCAGTAATCGAACAGGATCGAGCACATGACTCACGTACCGCGCGCGCATACTGCGCCGGTTTATCCGTGAGCGATCAACGATCAGGAGCATCCCATGCGCTACAACAAACTTGGCAATACCGGCTTATTCGTGTCTGAACTGTGCCTGGGCACCATGACGTTCGGCGGTGAAGACGGCACCCAGTGGGGACAAATCGGCAGCCTGGAGCAAAACGAGGTCGACAAGCTGGTCGGCGCCGCCCTGGACGCCGGGATCAACTTCATCGATACCGCCAACGTCTACTCGGGCGGGCGTTCCGAGACCCTGACGGGCCAGGCGCTGCGCAATCTGAATGTGCCGCGCGAAAACGTGGTGGTCGCCTCGAAGGTCATGGGCGAAACCGGCACCCGCGGCGTCAATTCGCGCGGCCTGTCGCGGTATCACATCATGGAGAGCGTCAAGGCCTCGCTCAAGCGCATGCAACTGGACCATCTGGACCTGTACCAGGTGCACGGCTTCGATCCGGCCACGCCGATCGAGGAAACGCTGCGCGCACTGGACACCCTGGTGCAACATGGCCATGTCCGCTATATCGGCGTGTCCAACTGGGCCGCCTGGCAGATCATGAAGGCGCTGGGCATTTCGGAACGGTTGGGACTGGCCCGCTTCGAATCGCTGCAGGCGTACTACACGATCGCCGGCCGCGACCTCGAGCGCGAAATCGTGCCCCTGCTGCGCGGCGAAGGCGTCGGCCTGATGGTCTGGAGTCCGTTGGCGGGCGGCCTGTTGAGCGGCAAGTATGCCCGCGACAAGCAAGGCGAGAAAGGCGACCGCCGCACCAATTTCGACTTTCCGCCCGTCAACCGCGACCGCGTCTTCGACTGCGTCGATGCGATGCGCGCCATCGCGGATGCGCACAAGGCATCGGTGGCGCAGATCGCGCTGGCCTGGCTGCTGCATCAGCCGGCGGTCACGACAGCGATCGTGGGCGCCAAACGTATCGAGCAGTTGCATGACAATATCGGCGCGGTCGACATCAGGCTGGATGACAAGGAGCTGGCCACGCTGGCCGAGGTCAGCGCCCTGCCGTCAGAGTATCCGGGCTGGATGCTCGAACGTCAGGGCGGTGTCCGCCGTCATCTGATGGAATATGGCACCCTGGGCTGAACGTGCGCAGGCCCGGAGACATCAGGGCATTGAGTAAAACGCGCCGCCCCTGGCGGCGGCGCGGCCAACCGGCGCGAATCAATACACGGCGACCGCCGGCGGCGTCACCACGGATATCCGCTGCTCCGTCTTGTACCGCTCGAGCGCCTGCATCCCGGCCGCCGCGGCCTCGGACGCAGATTCGCAGGCTTCGTCGCTGATCACCAGCGTGCCTTTGCCTTGCTCTTTCGATAGCGCGAGATAGATATACCAGCCATATCCCGACGCGGACTCGTCCACGTCCAGCGTCAGGCGGTATCCCTCACCTATCGTCATATACAGTTCCATGTTCTCCCCTTTTCGCAATGCATTTCTATAGCATGCGCGCGCCTTCGGCCGGAACCGCGAAACTCCCCTATTGACTTGCGGAACGACGTGTACTCGTATCCGATACGCGTGCGCTAGAGTCCGTCTCCGATGTCTTGTTGTCAAGCGATCACCAATTTGACGTCACCCCAGCCGATACTGATTTTTCGTTTTCTTTCGAAACAATCGCGTGCGCCCGGATGAGCGCAAGGATGGTAGCGTTGTTCGTCGTCGTGAATTATCGGCTTTGCCCCTGGTAAGGATCGGCGACCACACGTGCTTGTTTTCGCCACGGCTCCGGCCGTGGCTTTTTCATTTATGTTGCGCGTCATTTGCAACTAGTCGCAATAAGTAGCCGTTCTGCAACGACCGGCCAGTGGCCTGCGTGCCACGACCACCCCTCCCTACTTATACTTTGCCGCGCTCTACCCCAGGGCCGGCGCCGGCCGGCGCGCCCGCCGATTGCGCCGCGGCCGCGCGCGCTGGCGCAGCCCGGAATTACCGCGATCGAAGATGAGGTTCAAGTGCAAAGAGTAGGAAGCGTCGTGATCGTCGACGATCACCCCATGATCCGCTTCGCGGTCAGGACGATACTGGAGCAAAGCGGCTGGGACGTCGTGGCGGAAGTGGCCACGGGCGTGGATGCATTGACCGCCGCGCGCGAACACCGCCCGGACCTGATCGTGCTGGATATCGGCATACCCAAAATGGACGGGCTGATGGTGATCAGCCGCCTGCGCGCGGACGGCCGCGACCACAAACCTGGCATCGTGGTGCTGACGGCGCAGAATCCGGATCACCTGGCCGCGCGCTGCCTGCACGCGGGGGCCTCCGGTTTCGTATACAAGGGCAAGGAACTGCAGGAACTTGTCAGCGCCGCCAAGGCCGTGCTGCAGGGCAACACCTATTTCCCGACGGTGGCGCTGCACCCCAGCGGCGAACGCGGCACGGCGATGAGCGAAGCCGCGCTGATCGAACAGCTCTCCGATCGCGAACTGGTAGTGCTGCAGCACCTGGCGCGTGGCGCATTGAACAAGACCATAGCCGCCACGCTGATGCTCAGCGAGAAAACCGTCAGCACGTACAAGAGCCGGCTGCAGGAAAAACTGAACGCCGCCACGCTGCTCGAACTTACCGATATCGCCAGGCGCAACGGCCTGGTGTGACGCCATGAGCGGTGCCCTGCTCGGCCGGGCGGCATGGATTTCGGCATTCCTGCTGCTGGCCTGCAGCGCCGACGCAACGCACGCCCCCTACGACGACGATGGCTCGACCGCGTGGATCAGCGCGATGCTCGAAGAACAACTGGCATTGCTGGATCCGATGGTCGGCGCCAGCATGCTTGCCGGGACGATGCTGGTGGGCTGGAACGGACATCTGCGCAGGCAGATCGCCCGGCGCGTACGCCAGGAACACGAACTGCGCGCCGCCGCGCAATCGGCCGAATCGGCATCCCGCGCCAAGAGCGATTTCCTGGCGGTCGCCAGCCACGAGATCCGCACGCCGCTCAATGCGCTGGCGGGCATGCTGGAACTGGGCTTGAAGGAAGCCGCGGCGGGCCAGGACGTACAGCACCACCTGCGCGTCGCGCACGGCGCGGCACAGGGACTGCTGGATCTGATCCGCGACATCCTGGACCTGGAAAGAATGGATCGCGGCAAGCTGGAGCTTCTGCCGCAGCGAACCAACCTGCGCGCACTCGCCCAATCCGCGGCACAGGTCTTCCATGGCATGGCGCAAGACAAAGGCCTGCCGCTACGTGTCGAGGCCGGCGACGACGTCGACGTCGACGTGCTGGTCGACCCCATGCGGATCAGGCAGATACTTTTCAACCTGGTCAGCAACGCGGTGAAGTTCACCCACGCCGGACATGTCACGGTGCGGCTGCGTGCGCGGCGCACACAGGCCATGCGCCTGTCGGTCACCCTGCATGTGATCGATACGGGCATCGGCATCGGCGAGGCGGACCAGCGCAGACTGTTCGCGCCCTACGCCCAGGCGCCGGACGGCGCGCGCGTCGAGGGCAGCAGCGGACTGGGGCTGAACATCGCCAGGCGGCTGGCGGCCTTGATGAACGGCACCTTGCAGCTGGAGAGCACGCCCGGCCAGGGCTGCACCGCGCGCTTCGACTTCGAGGCGGACATCCTGCGGGCGCCGCCCGATGCTGGTGCCGCCACGCCGGCTTGCCGCGTGGAAAATTCGCCGTTGCAGATACTGGTGGCCGACGACAATGCGCCCAGCCGGCTGTTGCTGCGCAAACAACTGGAGTATCTGGGACATCATGTCGTGCAAGCCGGCGGCGGCCGCGCCGCATGGCGGCTATGGCGACCCGGTGCTTACCAGGTGGTCATCACCGATTGCAATATGGCGCAGGGCAGCGGCTACGAGCTGGTACGCCGGATACGCCAGGTGGAATCGACCCAGGACGTGGCGCCGTGCATCGTGTGGGCCTATACCGCCAGCGCCCGGCAGGATGAGATCGCGCGGTGTACGGAAGCCGGCATGGATGCCTGCCTGTTCAAACCCGTCACGCTGCCGGACCTGCAGCGGCGGCTGGCGGCGTTGCCGCTCAGGCGCGACGGCCTGCGCGCAGCCTGGCGGCAGGGCCTGCGCTTCGATCCAGGCGCGATCGAGGCCCTGGCCGCCGGCGACGGCGCCATCGCCGACCGCTTCCTGGCGGCGCTGCGCGATACCAGCGAAGAAGATGCCGCGACGCTGCGGCAGGCCTTGGACCGCCAGGATTGCGGGGCCGCCAGCGAAGTGCTGCATGCACTGCATGGCGTCGCGCGCATGATAGATGCCGCCGCCCTGTCGCACGCCTGCGTCACGGCGCAGCAGGATCTGCTGGACGGGGGCGTGGCGGCGGCCGCGGATGCGTGCCGGACCGCGCAGCAGGAACTGGCGCTGTTGACGCGCTCGGTGCGCGCCTGGATCCACGGCGCGCCGTTCGGCGCGGGAAGGCCATGCCCAGGTGTTGCTCAGGCCTGACCGTCCCAGGCGGAAGCCGGCACGTACACGCAGCCAGCCATCAGGCGCCGCGCGCTGCGGCTCAAGGTCACCTTGGTGACTTCCCAGCGACCTTCATGCTGCCGCGCTTCGGCGCCGACGCGCAGCCGGCCGGACGTGTGGCCGAAGCAAAGCGTATCGCGCGCGCCGCCCAGGATGCGGCTGAGGATGGTGCCCGGCACCGCCGCGGCCGCCGCGATGGCGACCGCGCCCGTCCCCGTCATCGCATGATGCAGCTGGCCCATCGACATGATGCGGGCCGCGACGTCGATCGTCGCCGCGTCGATCGGCGCACCGCTGGACGCGACATAGCTGGCGGGCGGGCCGAAGAAAGCCAGCTTGGGCGTATGCTGGCGCGTCGCGGTGGCTTCGGCCGCCGTCCGCGCCGCCCCCATCGCCACGGCGGCGTGCGCCCGCACCAGCTCCATGCGCGCCAGCAGCGCCGCATCGCCATTGATGCGAGCCTGCGTCTCTGTGCCGGTCAGGCCCAACGCCGCGGCGTCGACCAGCACCGCCGGATTGCCGGCATCGATCAGCGTGGCCTCTATCGTGCCGACGCCTGGAACGAATATCTCGTCGATGGCGCGTCCGGTGGGGAACATGCCGCCGCCCTGCGCATCGCCGCCAGCCCCGGGATCGAGGAAGGTCAAGGGGATTTCCGCCGCCGGAAAGGTCACGCCGTCCAGCTCGAAATCGCCCAGCTCCTGCACCTGGCCATCGCGCATCGGCACCTGCGCGATGATGCGCCGCTGGATGTTCGCCTGCCAGATGCGTATGGTGGCCACGCCATCGGACGGCGCCTGCACCAGGCCGCGATGTATCGCGAACGGCCCGACCGCGGAGGTCAGATTGCCGCAGTTGCCGCTCCAGTCGACCAGCGGCTGGCCGATGGCGACCTGGCCGAACCAATAGTCCACATCGCAGTCGGACCGCGTGCTCTTGCCCACGATCACCACCTTGCTGGTGCTGGACGTGGCCGCGCCCATGCCGTCGATCTGCTTGCCATAAGGATCGGGGCTGCCTGCCACACGCAGCAGCACCGCATCGCGCCGCGCGGGATCGGCAGGCAGGTCCTGGGGCAGGAAAAACACGCCCTTGCTGGTGCCGCCGCGCATATACAACGCGGGAATCTCTATCTGCTTGCCTGCCGTATTCATGCACATTTCCATCGAAGCTGCTGCCATGCCACTGGCTGGATAGGCGCGGTAACAGGGCTTGCCAGGACCGCGCGGCGGCGGCACGATGTTACCGCCACGCGCGCGATGCGTAAAAGCCCGCCGCGCGGCATATGCCTTGCTGCGCTGCGCGATTCTGGCCACGCCACGCCGCCGCGGCCCTGGATTTCACCCCGAACCCGTTCCGGCAGCACATTGACGTGCGACGGATGGTTTGCTTGCGCCGGGCGCGCGCCCGGCAAGGAGCCGGCACGATGACGCTCTCCCAACCCCCCGTGCAAGTCACGCAGGACCCGCCGCCAGGCGACGAGGAATTGCAGGCCATGCACGCGTACTGGCGCGCTTGCAACTACCTTGCGGCGGGCATGATCTACCTGCGGGCCAATCCGCTGCTGCGCGAACCCCTGCAGGCGGATCATTTCAAGCGCCGCCTGCTGGGGCACTGGGGGTCGGACCCCGGCCAATCCTTCACGCTGGTCCACCTGAACCGGCTCATCCGCCAGCGCGACCTGAACGTGATGTTCATATCGGGGCCCGGGCACGGCGCCCCCGCCACGCTGGCGCACGCCTACCTGGAAGGCCGCTATAGCGAGATCTATCCGGATCGCGGCCAGGACGAAGCGGGCATGCAGCGATTCTTCCGGCTGTTCTCCTTTCCTGGCGGCATCGGTTCGCATTGCACGCCCGAGACGCCGGGCAGCATCCACGAGGGCGGCGAGCTGGGCTACAGCCTGTCGCATGGCTACGGCGCGGTATTCGACAATCCGGACTTGGTCGCCGCCGTCATGGTCGGCGACGGCGAAGCCGAAACGGGGCCCCTGGCGACGTCCTGGCACTCCAACAAATTCCTGAATCCGGTGCGCGATGGCGCGGTGCTGCCCATCCTGCATTTGAACGGCTACAAGATCGCCAATCCCACCATCCTGGCGCGCATCCCGCGCGAGGAACTGGAAGCCCTGCTGACAGGCTACGGCCATCGCCCTTACTTCGTCGAAGGCGACGAACCGCAGGCCATGCATCGCGCGATGGCGGCCACGATGGATCGCTGCTTCGACGAGATCGCCGCCATCCAGCGCCGCGCGCGCGAAGAAGGCAATCTGGAACGCCCGCGCTGGCCGATGATCGTCCTGCGCAGTCCCAAGGGCTGGACCGGGCCGCGCATGGTCGACGGACACCGCGTCGAAGGCTACTGGCGCGCGCACCAGGTGCCCGTGGCCGATCCCGCCAGCAATCCGGCCAACCTGAAGGTGGTCGAAAACTGGCTGCGCAGCTATGGCCCCGAAGAGCTGTTCGACGAAAAAGGCGCGCCCATGCCTTTCCTGCGCGCGTTGGCGCCCGAAGGCGATCGCCGCATCAGCGCCAACCCGCATGCCAACGGCGGCCTGCTGTGCAAGGCGCTGGACATGCCCGATTTCCGCGACTACGCGGTCCAGGTCAAGGCGCCCGCCGCGACCTACGTGTCGCCGACCGCGGTGCTGGGCACGTTCCTGCGCGACGTCATGGCGCGCAATATGAACAACTTCCGCCTGTTCGGTCCCGACGAAACCGCCAGCAACAAGCTGACGGCCGTATACGAGGTATCGCCCAAGACCTGGATGGCGGAAACGCTGCCTGTGGACGAGGACGGCGGCGAGCTGGCGCATGACGGCCGCGTCATGGAGATGCTCAGCGAACACACCCTGGAAGGCTGGCTGGAAGGCTATGTCCTGACAGGACGCCACGGCTTCTTCGCGACCTATGAAGCCTTCGTGCACGTCATTGATTCCATGTTCAACCAGCATGCCAAATGGCTGGAGAAGGCCAAGCTGGAATTGAGCTGGCGCGCGCCGATCCCGTCGCTCAACCTGCTGATCACGTCGCTGGTCTGGCGCCAGGACCATAATGGATTCACCCATCAGGATCCCGGTTTCCTGGACGTGGTCTGCAACAAGAGCCCGGAGGTGGTGCGGGTCTATCTGCCGCCGGACGCCAACTGCCTCCTCAGCGTGGCCGATCACTGCCTGCGCACGCGCGACTACGTCAACGTGATCGTCGCCGACAAGCAGCCCCACCTGCAGTACCTGGACCTCGATTCGGCCATCAAGCATTGCACCAAGGGCATCGGCATCTGGGAATGGGCGTCCACCGACCATGGCAGCGAGCCCGACGTGGTGATCGCCTGCGCGGGCGACGTGGCGACCATGGAAGCGCTGGCCGCCGTCCAGATCCTGAAGGAAAGATGCGAAGGGCTGAAGATCCGCTTCGTGAACGTCGTCGACCTGTTCCGCCTCATGCCGGACACCGATCATCCGCATGGCCTGTCGGACCGCGACTTCGATTCGTTATTCACCACGGACAAACCCGTGATCTTCAACTTCCACTCCTACGCGACGCTGGTACACAAGCTGACCTACCGCCGGCGCAACCACGAGAACATCCACGTGCATGGCTACCAGGAAAAGGGAAGCATCAACACGCCCTTCGAGCTGGCCATGCTGAACCAGATAGACCGCTTCCACCTGGCCATCGACGCGATCGATCGCGTGCCGGCGCTGCAGAGCCGTGGCGCGCACGTCAAGGAATGGCTGCGCGATCAGATCATCGTCCACACGGATCACGCGCATGCCGAGGGCATAGACCGCGACGATATCCGCGACTGGACGTGGTCGACGTAAGCCAACCGGGAGACCGGCGCGGCCGACACCGCGCCGGTCTCCGCACCATCCAACGAGGTTGCCGAATGCCTGCCGACTTATCCCCCATCCTGGTGCTCAATAGCGGGTCGTCATCGCTGAAATTCGCGCTGTTTCGCCCAGACGGCAACGATGAAACCGCCGTGGCCGAAGGCGCGGCCGAACAAGTCGGGCGCGCCGACGGGCATCTGCGGGTACGCGACGCCGGGGGCAAGATACTGGTCGAACAGGATCACGACATGCCCACGCAGGCTCATGCGCTGGATATCCTGGCGCGCACGCTGGCGGAGGTCAGGCTGGGCCCGCCGGCGGCGGTCGGCCATCGCATCGTGCACGGGGGCCCGCACCTGCGCGATCACCAGGCGCTGACGCCCGATGTCATGGCGCAGTTGCGCCAGGCCGTACATTTCGCGCCGCTGCATATTCCCGTGGCCCTGGAGCTGGCCGAGCGCGCCCGCACGCTCTGGCCGCGGGCCGGGCAGTACGCCTGCTTCGACACGGCCTTCCATCAGACCATGCCGGCGCGCGCCACCCGCCTGCCCTTGCCCGCCCGCTATGCCGAAGCCGGCGTGGCGCGCTACGGTTTCCACGGGCTTTCCTACGAATCGCTGGTGCGCCGTCTGGGCGCCGACCTGCCCTCCAGGGCCGTGTTCGCGCACCTGGGCAATGGCGCCAGCCTGTGCGCCGTGCAGGATGGGAGGTCGATCGACACCACGATGGGCATGACGCCCGCCGGCGGCATCCCGATGGGGTCGCGCAGCGGCGACCTGGATCCAGGCGTGATCCTGTACCTCATGCGCACGGAGCAACTGGATGCCGACAGCCTCGAAACGCTGATCAATCGCGAAAGCGGGCTGGCCGGCATGGCCGAAGGCGAAAGCGACATGCAGGCGTTGCTGACTCGCCGTGCGGCCGGCGATGCGCACGCCGCGCTTGCGGTCGACGTTTTCACCACCGCGGTCGGCAAGCAGATAGGCGCCTATGCGGCCCTGATGGGCGGCATCGACCTGCTGGTCTTCACGGGCGGCATCGGCGAGCATAGCGCCGACATCCGCCGCCGCATCGTCGCGCCGCTGGGCTTCCTGGGTATCGGGCCGGCGGTGCCCGGCCCGGCCGTCATGGTGGTCGCCACCGAAGAAGAACGGCAGATGGCGCGCCATTGCCGCCAGCTGATGTCGCGGGCCTGATGTCCCGGCAGGATCGACCACCGGTGCGCGCGGCACGGCACGCCAACCGTCAACCGCGCCAACTGCGTCAACGGCGCCAACTGCACCGTATCCCGACAGGGGGTACTGAGCCTGTACCGCCGCCCGACGGCGGCGGTATGCTGGGCGCCACCACAACCGCGGGCCGGCACGCGTCCCGGAGGAAACAACCATGTTAGGCCTGGATGCCTTGACCCTGGCCCGGATACAGTTCGGGTTCACCATTTCCTTCCACATCATTTTTCCGGCGATCACGATAGGCCTTGCCAGTTATCTGGCCGTGCTGGAAGGGTTGTGGCTGGCCACGCGCAAGACGCTGTACCGCGACCTGTACCACTACTGGTTGAAGATCTTCGCCGTGAACTTCGGCATGGGCGTGGTGTCGGGCCTGGTGATGGCCTATCAGTTCGGCACCAACTGGAGCTACTTTTCGACCTTCGCGGGCGGCATCACCGGTCCCTTGCTGGCCTACGAGGTGTTGACGGCATTCTTCCTGGAAGCGGGCTTCCTGGGCGTCATGTTGTTCGGCTGGAATCGCGTGGGCCCGGGCCTGCACATGCTGTCGACTGTCATGGTCGCCATCGGAACGCTGATATCCGCCACCTGGATACTGGCATCCAACAGTTGGATGCAGACCCCGCAGGGCTACGAAATCATCGACGGCCGCGCCGTCCCGGTGGATTGGCTGCAGGTCATCTTCAATCCCTCCTTCCCCTATCGCCTGGCGCACATGGTGGTGGCCGCCTACCTGAGCACCGCGCTGCTGGTCGGCGCCAGCGCCGCCTGGCACCTGCTGCGCGGCCAGGGCACGCCGGCGGTGCGCAAGATGTTGTCCATGGCCTTGTGGATGGCATTGCTGGTGGCGCCCGTGCAGGCCCTGATCGGCGACATGCACGGCATCAACACGCTGGCGCACCAGCCCGCCAAGATCGCCGCGATCGAAGGCCACTGGGAACAGCCCGCGCCCGGCGCGGGCGCGCCGCTGCTGCTGTTCGGCATACCCGACATGGCCGAACAGGAAACCCGCTACAAGCTGGAAGTGCCGCGCCTCGGCAGCCTGATCCTGACGCACTCCTGGGACGGCAAGGTGCCCAGCCTGAACGAGTTCGCGCCCGCCGACCGCCCCAATGCCACCGTGGTGTTCTGGACGTTCCGCGCGATGGTGGGACTGGGCGTGCTGATGATACTGCTGGGCGTGTGGGGGCTGTGGCTGCGGCGCGGACAGCGGCTGTACACGCAGCGCGGCTTCCTGCGCTTCGCCTTGTGCATGGGGCCGGCGGGCCTGGCCGCCATCCTGGCCGGCTGGATGACCACGGAAATCGGGCGCCAGCCCTGGGTCGTCTACGGGGTGATGCGTACGGCCGACGCCGTATCGCCGCATGGCGCCGGCCAGTTGGGCTTCACGCTGGCACTGTTCGTCGTCGTGTACTTCGTGGTGTTCGGCGCGGGCGTGGCCTATATGCTGAAGCTGATCCGCAAGGGGCCGCAAGGCGACCACGGCGACGCGCCCCCCGATGGCGGGCCGGGCGAGGAGCACCACGCCATGCGGCCGCTGTCCGCGGCGTCAGACGACACGCGCCCGCCGGCCGCCGCATTGGCATCGGCATCGGGGAGCTGAACATGGGTATCGATCTTCCGCTGATCTGGGCCGTCATCATCCTGTTCGGCGTCATGATGTACGTGATCATGGACGGCTTCGACCTCGGCATAGGCATCCTGTTTCCCTTCTTCCCCGCCAAGGAAGACCGCGACACCATGATGAACACCGTGGCGCCGGTGTGGGACGGCAACGAAACCTGGCTGGTCCTGGGCGGCGCCGGGCTGCTCGCCGCCTTCCCGCTTGCCTACAGCGTGGTGTTGAGCGCGCTCTACCTGCCCATCATCCTGATGCTGATCGGCCTGGTGTTTCGCGGCGTCGCCTTTGAGTTCCGCTTCAAGGCCAGCGACGAGCACCGGCACTGGTGGGACAAGGCCTTCATCTGCGGTTCGGTGCTGGCGACGTTTTTCCAGGGCGTGACCCTGGGGGCGTACATCGGCGGCATCAAGGTGGCCAACGGCGCTTACGCCGGGGGTGCCTTCGATTGGCTGACGCCGTTCAGCGTATTCACCGGCATCGCGCTGCTGGCCGCCTACGCCCTGCTGGGCAGCACCTGGCTGGTGATGAAGACCGACGACACCCTGCTGGCGCGCGCCCGCGCCATGGCGACGGGCTCGGCCTGGGCCGTGCTGGCCGCCATCGTGGTGATCAGCGTCTGGACCCCGCTGCTGGATCCGGGCATCGCCCATCGCTGGTTCAGCCTGCCCAACCTGTTCTATTTCGCTCCGGTGCCGCTGCTGGTGCTGGCCTGCGTGTACCTGCTGGTCAGGACCGTGCGGCGCGACGCGCACGCGGCGCCTTTCGTCTGCGCGCTGGGATTGGTGTTCCTGGGCTATACAGGCCTGGGCATCAGCGTGTGGCCCAACGTCATCCCGCCGGGCGTGTCGATCTGGGATGCGGCGGCGCCGCCACAAAGCATGGGATTCGCACTGGTGGGCGCCCTGCTGATCGTGCCGGTCATCCTCATGTACACCGCCTGGGGGTACTACGTCTTCCGCGGCAAGGTGCGGCGCGGCGAAGGCTATCACTGAGGCGGCCCGACGGAATCCCATGCGTATCTGGAAACGACTTGCCTGGCTGATCGTCATCTGGGCCGCCAGCGTGGCGGTCCTGGGCGGCGTCGCGCTGATCGTGCGCTGGATGATGAGCGCCGCCGGCCTCACCCTGCACTAGGCCTTACCGGGCGGGGGCAGCGGCTCCATGGCCCTGGCGAAATCGCTCTGGACGTAGTGCTCCAGGATTTCACGGCCCGTGGCCAGCCATACGCCTTCATGGCCACAGATATATTCCAGTGCCGCGTCCAGCGCGCCTATGCGGTGCGGCAGCCCCGTCACGAAAGGATGCACCGCGATCGCCATGACCCGTCCCGATGTCTCGCCTTCGCGGTACAACACGTCGAACTGGCGCTTGATCATGGCTTCGAATTCCGGCACCGACACCTTCATGTCGTAGTAGGCCGGCACATCGTTGGTCTGGACGCTGTAGGGTATGGACACCATGCGCGGCGAGCCGACTTCCATGGTGTAGGGCTGGTCGTCGTTCACCCAGTCGCAGACATAGCGGATACCCGCTTCGGACAGGTATTCCAGCGATCGCCAGGTTTCCGACAGCGCGGGTCCCAGCCAGCCGACCGGGCGGGTGCCGGAGGCCTTTTCGATGCGGTCGACCATGTCGAAGATCGCCTGCCGCTCCTGCTCGGCGGGCATCTCGTCCAGGCGCACGGTATTGGTGATGCCGTGCCCCAGGAATTCCCAGCCGCGGCGCACGGCCTCGGCGATGATTTCCGGATGCTGGTCGCACACCTCGCTGTTCAAGGCCGCGCTGGCGCGGATGCCGTAGCGGCTCAGGGTATCCATCAGCCGCCAGATGCCGACGCGGTTGCCGTAGTCGCGCAACGACCAGTTGCGCACATTGGGGACGTGGGCGGTGTCGCGCGGGACGCGTTCGTTCTGCCGGCCGGGCATGACGTCGTCCAGGCCGAAGAACTCGACATTGGGGTTCACCCACAAGGCCACGCGGGCGCCATTGGGCAGCGCGAACCGGGGGCGGGATGGCATGGGGATATAGGGAAAAGGGCCGTAGCGGCGGGGCTGCATGAATATCCTTGACTTGTGCTGGGGTCGATCGGCTGGGGTCGATCGGCTGGGATCACTCGGCCTTGATGCCGGCCGACTCGATGACCTGGTGCCATTTGGCGGTCTCGGCCTTCAGCATGGCGTCGAACTCTTCCGGCGTGTCCTTGACGACGTCCTGCCCCATGGCGGCGAACGTCTTCTGCACGTCCGGGCGGTCGAGCACCCTTTGCAGCGCGGCATTCAACTGGTTGATGATGGGCGACGGGGTGCCGGCGGGCGCCACGATGCCGTTCCATGTGATGGCGGTATAGCCCTTGAGCCCCGCTTCCATCATCGTCGGCACGTCGGGCAAGGCCGGCGATCGCGTCGGGCCCGTCACCGCCAGTGCGCGCAGCTTGCCGGCCTTGACCTGCGGCACCGCCAGCGGCAGGACGTTGAACATCATTTGGACCTGCCCACTGATCAGGTCGGTGGTGGCGGCAGGCCCCCCGCGATACGGCACGTGGGTGAGCTTCACCCCGGCGTCGCGCTCGAACAGCGCGCCGGCCAGGTGCAGGGACGTGCCGATGCCCGAAGACGCATAGTTCAATTCGCCCGGATGGCGCTTGGCGTAATCGATGAGGTCCGCGACGCTATACACCGGCAGGGCCGGATTCACCACCAGCACGTTGGCCACGCTGCTGACCATCCCGACGGCCTTGAAGTCCGTGGCGGGATCGAAGGGCAGGTTCTCGTACAGGCTGGCGTTGGTGGCCAGGCCCGGGGCGGCCATCAGCAGCGTATAGCCATCGGGCGCCGCCTTCGCCACGATATCCATGCCCAGGTTGCCGCCCGCGCCCGGCCGGTTGTCCACGATGACGGGCTGGCCCAGGTCTTCCGCCAGTCCTGGCGTCACGGTGCGCAGCACGACATCCGCGCCGCCACCGGCGGGAAAGCCCAGCACGATCCTGATCGGGCGGTCCGGGTAGGCGTGGGCAATACTGCTGCATACCGCCAGGCACAGCAAGGCGATCAGGCGACGCGCTTTCATGACTTCTCCCTGTTCAGGTAGCGGAAGGTCCCGCGTCCGTACGCTGAGGCGGCTCCCAGAAAAACTCGGAGGTGTACTGGTACCGGTCTTCCCGGAAGAAATTGTCGGTCCAGCGGATGGGACGCCCATCCTGCAAGTACGTGGAAGCCTGGACGTGCATGACGGGATCGCCCAGGCCGATGTTCAGGAGGTCCGCCACATAGGTTTCGGCGCGCGACACGGAAATGGTGTGCACGCTTTTGGCGACCTTGAGGTCGAAGTCATTCCACATGATGTCGTGCAGGCTGCGCAGCGGGAACTGGTCCATCGCGCCTTGCATGATGGCCGGCAGATAGCTTTCCACCACGGACAGCGGCTCGCCGTCCAGGTAATGAACGCGGATCAGCCTGAGGATGGGCTCGCCTTCGTTCAAGCCCAGGAACGCGGCGATCGCCCCGCGCGCCGCCGCCATTTCCATGGAAACCACGCGCGGATCGCTGGCCAGGCTTGCATGCAATGGGTCCGACAGATTGCTGACATATTTGCTGCGCGACGGCTCGCCGACGCGGCGTGTGCCCACGCCGCGCTGGCTGCTCAACAGCCCTTCGCGCTTGAGCTGGCTGAGCGCATGGCGCACGGTGGTGCGGCTGACGCCGAATTCGCGACAGAGCGCCTGTTCCGTCGCCAGATGGTTGCCCTGACCCCATTCCCCAGCCTCGATCCTGCGGCGTAAAACCTGCGCGATCTGGTGATAGATCGGCACCCCGGCCGATAAAGTATGCGTCGACATTTGTATTGGCTTTATAACGATCGGTCCCACACAATGCCGCAAAAATACCCGACACGCTACTCAAAAGCCAAGCTCGATAATGCGATCGAAGAGAAATCTCGCGTTACCGCAGCCACATGCCTGGCGCCCCCGAGATTGTCGACATTTCGGTGTGTTGCGAAACGATGATCCGTCTCGCAAAGTCTACCCGCGCATCCCTGCCGATGTGCGCGGATGACAGAATTCAAAAGCACAACGCCAATGCGCATCCGATGAGGGCGCCGGGCGGACACCATCAGCTAAGGAAATCGAGCTTGCGTCATCTTGTACTGCACGGTACAGTACGTACCAATCGGTACAGACGATGCGCTATCGTTTGATCCAGATCAATTGAGGCATGCGCCGACGCATCCTCTTACGCCGTTTCGGCATACTCCTCGTCCAGGTGCGCCATGACCACTCGTCCTCCGCTTCCGCCCTTTTCCCATGAATCCGCCGTGCAGAAAGTCCGCCTCGCCGAAGACGGATGGAATAGCCGCGATCCGGCCAAGGTATCGCTGGCCTATACGGAAGACACCGTATGGCGCAACCGTGCCGAGTTCGTCAATGGGCGGGCGCAAGTCGTCGAGTTCCTGACCCGCAAATGGCGCAAGGAGCTCGATTACCGGCTCATCAAGGAACTGTGGGCGCACGACGGCAATCGGATCGCGGTGCGCTATGCCTACGAATGGCACGACGACTCGGGCAACTGGTATCGCTCCTACGGCAATGAGAACTGGGAATTCGACGACGCGGGCCTGATGCGTTTCCGTCATGCCTGCATCAACGACCTGCCGATCCAGGAATCGGACAGGAAATTCCATTGGCCGCTGGGCGCGCGCCCCGCCGACCATCCGGGATTGAGCGACCTGGGACTTTGACCACGACACGGAGGCGCCAAGGCCCGGCGCCCCGATTGCGAGCACCCATGCCAAGAACCTTTGCGGAACGCAAGGACGTCGTCTCCGTGCTGGCCGAAGTATTCCGCCATTATGGATACGAAGGGGCCAGCCTGGCCCGCATCACCGAGGGCACCGGCCTGGGCAAAGGCAGCCTGTATCACTTCTTTCCCGGCGGCAAGGAGGAAATGGCGGCCGCCGTCCTGGCGCATATCGACGATTGGTTCCAGCGCAATATTTACGCGCCGCTGCGCCAGGCGCCGTCCGCCGCCGACGGCGTGGCGGCGATGTTCGACGAAGTGTCGCGCTACTTTTTGTCGGGCAGGAAGGTTTGCCTGGTCGGCGTGTTCGCACTGGGCAATGAACGCGATCGTTTCGCGCAGGCCGTGTCATCGTATTTTCGCGATTGGACGAATGCGCTGGCCGCGGCGCTCGACAAGGGCGGACTGCGCGGCGCGGCGGCGCGCGACCTGGCCGAAGAGATGGTCGGCGGCATACAGGGTGGGCTGGTGCTGGCGCGCGCGTTGGACGATCCGCAGGTCTATGTCCGCATGGTGCGGGGCTTGAAGGAGCGCGCGCTGGGCGCACTGCCGGCGGCCAGCGCCAGGTCGACGCGGCGCTGACCGGGCGGCGCTCCTCGCTTCCGGGCGCCGCCCCCCAGTAGACGCGCCGGTGTGGCGGATGTCGCCGGCACGGCCGCCCTCCGGTTGCTATTCCCCGAACAGATTGCGCTGGATCTGGTCCAGGTGCTCGATCATCAAGGCAGTGGCCTGGCCCGCATCGCGGTCGCGCAAGGCGTCCACCATCGCGCGATGCTGCTGTTCGTATTGCGCGCGACGCGCCGGGGTCAGGGAATTGCGCTTGAGCCGCCCCCATTCGCCCTGCTCCCGCACCTTGTTCATCAACTCCAGGATCCGCATGAAAAAAGCATTGTGCGTGGCCACGGCGAAGGCCTTGTGCAAGGCTCCGTCCCAATATTCGAAGTCATCGATGCTCGACGCGGCTTCGGACTGCTCCAGGCATTCGGCCATCATGGCGAAGTCGGCCGCGGTGGCGTTGCGCGCGATCATGCCTGGCAACAGGGGCTCGATCAGGCGGCGCGCCTCCATCAGTTCGGCGGGGCTGACGTTGCCATCGAGATGCGGCAAGGCATGCTCGCGCGCCATGGCTTCCGCCTGTTCCGACACGAAAGTGCCGCTGCCGACTGATTGCGTGATCAGGCCGCGTTCGCGCAGGTCCGACAGCACGCGCCGCACCGAGCCCCGGGAAGCGCCAAAGCGCGTGCTGAGCTCGCGTTCCGGCGGCAGCTTCACACCGGCCCTGAGCCGTCCGCCCAGGATCTCGTCGCGCAGGTAGCGCGACAGCGCCTTGGCGCCCGGCGAACGCAGGGCCGCTTCTGCTTCCCCGTCCCCGGCCTGCGCGGTAGTCTTGATATCCATGCGCGGAGCATAAAGAAACAGGACCAATTGGTCAATATTTTTTGCTAATCGGTCTTGCGCTGGGCCCAAATTGGTTCTACATTACGGCCTGTTTTGACCAATTGGACTATGGAGTCGCCATGAAATTTGCCCAGCTTTCCCTTCAGGGGCAGCGTACTATCGCCGTTGTGGACACCGACAAGGGCCAGTTTTGGCCGGTTTCCGAACTCGTGCCCGGCTTTGCGGGCGACATGGTCCAATTGGTCCAACAGTACGAACAACTGAAGTCCAAGCTGGTGCCGACCGGCGCCGGCAAATCGCTGGACCAGGCCAAGGTGCTGGCCCCCATCGACCAGCCCCGCCGCAACATCTTCTGCGTGGGCAAGAACTACCACGAACACGCGGCCGAGTTCAGCAAATCCGGCTTCGACAGCAGCGCCAAGGAAGGCGAACACGCGCCGGAAGCGCCGGTCGTGTTCACCAAGCCGGCAAGCACGGTCATCGGCCCCAACGACAAGATCCCCCCGCACAAGGAAGTCACGCAGCAGCTGGACTACGAGGTGGAACTGGCCATCGTGATCGGCAAGCCCGGCCGCGGCATCAAGAAGGCCGATGCCTTCAAGCACATCTTCGGCTACACCATCGTCAACGATTTCACCGCGCGCGACCTGCAGAAATTGCATCGCCAATGGTTCCTCGGCAAGGCGCTGGACGGTTTCTGCCCGATGGGGCCGTACGTGGTGACCAACGACGAACTGGACGCCACCAACCTGGACGTCAAGTGCTGGGTCAACGGCGAGCTGCGCCAGAATTCCAATACTTCCCTGCTGATTTTCGACATCCCCACCCTGATCGAAACGATCTCGGCCGGCATCGAGCTGCAGCCGGGCGACGTCATCGCGACGGGCACCCCGGCGGGCGTGGGTATCGGCTTCAATCCGCCGAAGTTCGTCAAGTCGGGCGACGTGATGCGCATGGAGATCCAGGGTATCGGCGTGCTGGAAAACGCCGTCGCCTGATACTCGCGCGCAAGAACAAGAAACGAGAAACGGCATATCGCGGCGCCTTGCGATGAGGCGCCGCCCCTTGCCGGGCACACAAGCAAGCACGATGCATCCTTTCTGGAGACAAGAATGAAAACCTTCCTGCGCGGCCTGACGGTCGCGGGCCTGTTCGCCTGCGCTGCGCTGGGCGCGAACACCGCCTCCGCCGCGGGGCCCTACCCCAATCATCCGGTCACCATCATCGTGCCCTTCGGCGCGGGGGGATCGGCCGACGTCTACGCCCGCGTGCTCGCGCAGCACCTGGGCCAGGAAACCGGGCAATCGTTCGTCGTCGAGAATCGTCCTGGCGCGGGCGCGGTGATCGGCACGCAGTACGTGGCCAAATCCGCTCCGGACGGCTACACGCTCTTGATGATGTCGAACACGCAGACCGTCAACGAAACGCTGCTGAACAACCGCCCCTACGACCTGATGCGGGACTTCACGGCGGTGGCGCCGGTGAACGAAGCGCCGCTGGTGCTGGTCGTGCGGGAAGGCTTGCCGATCCAGAGCGTGCAGGACCTGATCAAGGCCGCGAAGGCCAAGCCGGGCCAGCTGAACTATGCATCCTCGGGCACGGGCACCCCGTACCATATGGCGGGCGAGCTGTTCAAGAGCCTGGCCGGCGTGAATATCGTGCACATCCCTTACAAGAGCAGCGGCGGTGCGCGTACCGACGTGCTCGGCGGGCAGGTCGACATGATGTTCGACGCCGTCAGCACGATGACCGACCTGATCCAGACCAAGAAGGTGCGCGCGCTGGCCACGACCGGCAACGAGCGTTCCAACGTGCTGCCCGACGTGCCGACCATGGCGGAAGCGGGCGTGCAGGGCTACACCGCCACCATCTGGCTGGGCCTGCTCGCGCCGAAGAACACGCCCAAGGACGTGGTGGACTTCCTGAACGCGAAGATCGCCAAGATCGTCAGCGATCCGCAGATCACATCGGTATGGGCGAAGAGCGGCGTCACGCCGATGAAGATGTCGCCCGAGCAATTCACCGACTTCCTGAAGGGCGATATCGACAAGTGGGGCAAGATCGTCAAGTCGGCGAACATCAAGGTGGATTGATCGCCATGCCGGAAGCAAGCGCCGATCATGCCGCCATCGCCTTCACGCTGAACGGCCGGGCCACGACGCTGCGCGTGGACGGCGACCGGCGGCTGCTGGATGTACTGCGCAACGATCTTGACCTGAAAGGCAGCCACTACGGCTGCGGGGTCGGCGAATGCGGCGCCTGCTTCGTCCTGCTGGACGAGCACGCTGTGCCGGCCTGCGACACCCCCATGTGGGCGGTCGCGGGCAAGCGCGTGGTGACCTCCGAAGGCCTGGGGACGCCACGGGACCCACACCCATTGCAGGCGGCCTTCATCGCGGAACAGGCGGCGCAATGCGGCTACTGTACGTCCGGGATGCTGGTCGCCGGCGCGGCCCTGCTGCATCGCTGTCCTCAGCCGTCCGACACGCAGATCCGCGAGGGCATGGAACGCAACCTGTGCCGCTGCGGCACGCAATTGCGCGTCATCAAGGCGATACACCGCGCGGCCGACGGCATGCCGCGCGCCCGACAGGACGACGGACAATGACGGCCCTGCCCCCCAGCCTGCAGGCGAACAGCCGCCTTTCGACCTGGCTGCGCGTCGATGCCGAAGGCTATGTCGAAGTGCGATCCGGCAAGGTGGAGATCGGCCAGGGCATATTGAGCGCCCTGGCGCAGATCGCCGCGGAAGAACTCGACGTGGCGTTCGAGCGCATCCGCATGGTAGCCGCCGACACGTCGCTCAGTCCCGACGAGGCCGTCACTTCCGGCAGCCTGTCCATACAACACTCGGGATCCGCCTTGCGGCATGCGTGCGCGCAGGCCCGGGCGCTGATGATCGACAAGGTCGCCCAACAGACGGGCCTGCCTGCCGCCGCGTTGACCGTGGCCGACGGCGTCATCCAGCACGACGGACGCAGCCTGGCCAGCTATTGGGACCTGGCCGGGGATGGCCTGCTGGATTGCGCGGCGCGGCCGGGCATCGCGCCCAAGAAGCGAGACAACTACCAGGTGGTGGGCACGTCGCGGGCGCGCGCGGATATCGCGCAGAAGGTCTTCGGCGAATTTCGTTTCATCCATGATCTGGTGCTCCCGGACATGGCGCACGGCCGCATGATCCGGCCGCCTTCGCCGGACGCCGAGTTCCTGGAGTGGGACGCGGACACGGTATCGCAATGGCCCGGGGTGATCGCCGTGGCGCGCGACGGCTCGCTGATGGGCGTGGTGGCGCGGACCGAAGCGCTCGCGGAACGCGCCGCCGGCGCGCTGGCCAGATCCGCGCGCTGGCGCGAACGCGCCACGCTGCCGGACGTGGATGACCTGCCCGCCTGGCTGAAGTCGCTGCGTTGCGTCGACTTGCAGCTCGGTGACGCGGCGGCCGCCCCGCCGCACGCCGGCGCCCCCCTGCGGACCTTGCGCGCCGCCTATACCAAGCCTTTCATCAAGCACGGCTCGATCGGCCCATCCTGCGCGCTGGCGCTGGCCGGCGACGGCAGTCTGGAAGTCTGGAGCCACACGCAGGGCATCTTCAACCTGCGCAAGGACCTCAGCCTGGCCTTCGGCTTGCCGGAGGACGCCATCGTCGTACGGCACGTGCAAGGCGCCGGCTGCTATGGACACAATGGCGCGGATGACGTCGCCTACGACGCCGCATGGCTGGCCCGGCGCTGCCCGGGGCGGCCCGTGCGCGTGCAATGGTCGCGCACGGACGAACTGAACTGGTCGCCGCATGGTCCCGCCATGGCGATCGAGTTGCGCGCGGACGTCGGCGAGGACGGCCGCATCTTCGCGTGGCGCCATGAACTGTGGAGCCCGGGCCATGGCCTGCGGCCGGGCCGTTCGGCGACGCCGACATTGCTGGGATCGTGGTATCTGGAACAGCCGTCCGAACGGCTGCATTCGGTCGATGCGCCGCGCGCCGCGGGCGGCGGCGCCGATCGCAACGCGGACCCGATCTATCGTTTCCCCAGCACCGACGTGCTGTGCCACCGCGTGCTGGATGTGCCGCTGCGCACCTCGTCGCTGCGCGCCCTGGGCGCCTACGGCAACGTTTTCGCCATCGAGTCATTCATGGACGAACTGGCGCGCGCCGCGCAGGCCGATCCGCTGGACTATCGGCTGGCCCACCTGGAAGATCCGCGTGGCGTGGCGGTGTTGCGCCGCGTGGCGCAGATGGCCGGATGGGAAAGCCGCGTGGACCCGCGCGGCGAAGGCAACGGCCGCGGCCTGGGCTTCGCCCGGTACAAGAACACCGGCGCGTATTGCGCCGTTATCGCCGACGTCGAGGTGCAGGAGCAGGTGCGCGTGCGGCGCCTGTGGATCGCCGTGGACGTCGGCCTGGTGATCAATCCCGACGGCGTACGGCAGCAGATCGAAGGCGGCGCCCTGCAGGCGGTCAGCTGGACCCTGATGGAAGCCGCGCGCTTCGACCGCACGCGCGTACTGGGCGAAAACTGGCAGGATTACCCCATGCTGCGTTTCTCGCAGGTGCCGGAGGTGGAAATCGCGATCGTCCAGCATCCGGGCGACGACTCCGTCGGCGCCGGCGAAGGCTCGCTGGGGCCCACCGCGGCGGCCATCGGCAATGCCGTGTTCGATGCGCTCGGCGTGCGGGTGCGCGACCTGCCGCTGACTTTCGACCGCATCGTCGCCGCCATGGAAGACGCGGCCTGACCCGATACGCCATCATCGCGTGAATACGCCCACTCGCTACAAAGGACATCGATGAAACTGAACCTCTTCAGCGGCGGCGCCGCGAAAGCCGTCGTCACCGGCCTGCAGGCCGAATTCGAACAACGCCATGGCGGCACCCTGGCCGCCAGCTTTGGCGCCGTCGGCACCATGCGCGACAAGCTGCTGGCGGGCGAGCCGTGCGACGTGATCATTCTTTCCGACGCGCTGATCAAGGAACTGGAAAAGCAGGGCCACGTCGTGGCCGGAAGCGCTCGCCCGCTGGGCCGCGTGGAAACGGGCGTGGCGGTGCGCACCGGCACGCCGCCGGTGGGCGTCGCCGACGGCGCGGCGCTGAAAGGCACGTTGGCCGCCGCGCGCGGCCTGTACGTTCCGCACCTGAAGCAATCCACCGCCGGCCAGCACATCGCCGACGTGCTGCGCAGGCTGGGCCTGGACCAGGTGCTGGCCGACCGCATCCACGAATATCCCAACGGCGCGGTCGCCATGGGCGAGCTCGCCAAGACCACGGGCGACAATATGGTGGGCTGCACCCAGGTCACGGAAATCCTCTACACGCCGGGCGTCACGCTGGTGGGGGAACTGCCGAAGGAATACGGTCTCAGCACCGTCTATACCGCCGCCTGCTGCAGCAAGGCCGGCGATCCGGCCCGGGCCAGGGA
The DNA here is from genome assembly GCF_002119685.1 of Bordetella genomosp. 8. Lineage (NCBI taxonomy): Bacteria > Pseudomonadati > Pseudomonadota > Betaproteobacteria > Burkholderiales > Alcaligenaceae > Bordetella > Bordetella genomosp. 8. The sequence continues at coordinate 4,724,532 of NZ_CP021108.1, forward strand.
GTTCGTCGAAGCGCTGGGCGGCGGCGATACGCTGGCGCTGCGCAAACAGGCCGGATTCGTGGTGTAGCACCGCGGCGCCCGTCGCCTCGCAAGGAATCGGCGCGAGCCAGCCCCCTTGATGCGGCGGGCCTGCTGCTCGGCTTATTTGTGTAGCAGCCTGCGCATGGCCAGGGCGGCGGCCGCGCTGATCACCAGCGTGAACATGATGGTGGCGACGGCCAGCATGGGCGCCTGGTCGGCGAAATCGCTGGTGAGTGTGAAGAACAATACGGCGGCGCCGTTCACGACGGCGATGACCGCGCATCCAGCCAGGGTGTTGCCGATCCGACCGGCGCGGGCGCAGAAAGCGCCGCCCAAAATGGCAATGGCCACCACGGTGGCCATTCCCCAGAACAGGTTTTCATAACCCATCGCACCGCCGCCTTCGGTCGAAAAGCGGCAGTGTAGCGGGCAATTGCTCAGTTGCGCGAATACTCGGGCTCGCCGTTGTAGCGCACGCCGCGGATGCCTTGGAAAAGCTGGCGGCAGTTGCGCTCCGCTTCGTCCTGGGACGTGAAGATGGGGCCGCCGGCCATGGGCCAGCATTTCTCCGGTGCGTTCACGCCGACCTTGCGAGTCCACACCTGCACGCGGTATTTGCGATCTTCGTCCGCGGCCACCGCGCAACGCACCCGAAAGCCATTGACCATACGAGTTTCCATGTGAACTCCCTAGACTGTTTCGAGACGCCGGGATGGCATCCATTTGAGCGGCATTGTGCCGTGCGGAATAGGACGCCTTTATTGCGCCAAAGAAACCAAAAGCGATAAACATTTTCCGAGTACGAATGGCATTTGGCCTTGGGGAGGCGCCGCCCGCCCCAGGCGCTCGCCCCGGCTTTGTAAACAGGTGTTAAGGCCTCGGCGCTGCATATGTAGAGCACAGGTGTTTCATCCAATTTCGCGCGAGGCGCTATGCCCTTGCAGGCATTACACAAAATTCCCCAAGTACCTAAAAAAACATGAATCGGCGCCGGCGATGTAGCGGTTTGTCGCCTTTTCATAAGACTAAACGAAGGTGTCCAGCCGAGTTTTCCCTGAAAATAGAGTCGTCATTGATCCCGCTGCCACGGCAGCAAAGCGCAGGTACATCATGTTCAAACGTTGGATAGTTACCGGCCTCGGCGCCGCCGCACTGCTGGCCTCTGGCGTCGCGCTGGCTCGCGTGGACGTGGGTATTTCGATCGGCGTGCCGCCGGTGGTCATCGGTGCGCCGGTCTATGCGGCACCCGCGCCGGTCTACGCGCCCCCCGCGCCGGTGTACGTGGCGCCTCCCGCTCCGGTCTACGTCGCGCCGCCGCCGGTGGTGGTCGCGCCGCGTCCGGTGTACGTGGCGCCCCGTCCCTACTACTACCCCCGCCCGTACTATCACGGCGGCCCCCATTACTACCGTGAAGGCTGGCACGGCGGCCGCGGCCCCCACGGCGGCCCGGGACACCATCGCTGATCGGTCCTGAAAATAAAACCCGCCTAGGCGGGTTTTATTTTTGAGGGCGGCAACTACCGGGTCAGGGGCGCAGCTCCGATATGCCCCCCATATATGGCCGCAAGGCCTCCGGGACCACGACGCTGCCGTCGGCCTGCTGGTAGTTTTCCAGCACGGCGACCATCGCCCGGCCTACCGCGAGGCCGGACCCGTTCAAGGTATGCACGAACTCCGGCTTGCCCTGGGCATTGCGGAAGCGCCCCTGCATCCGGCGAGCCTGGAAGTTTTCGCAGTTCGACACGGACGAGATCTCGCGCCAGGTATTCTGCGCCGGCAGCCAGACTTCAAGATCGAAGGTCTTGGCCGAGTTGAAGCCCATATCGCCGGTGCACAGCAGCATGACGCGATAGGGCAGGCCCAGCAGCTGCAGGACGCGCTCGGCATGGCCGACCATCTCGTCCAACGCATCGTAGGATTTCTCCGGCTGCACGATCTGCACCATTTCGACCTTGTCGAACTGGTGCTGGCGGATCATGCCGCGGGTATCGCGGCCGCCGCTGCCGGCTTCCGATCGGAAACACGGCGTGTGCGCCGTCAGCTTCAGGGGCAGGTCGGCCTCCGCCAGGATGGCGTCGCGCGCCACGCTCGTGAGCGTGACTTCTGAAGTGGAAATCAGGAACTGGTCTTCGCGCACATAAGGCTTGCCGTGCTCGTCTTCGCGCGGACCATCGTCGGCGCCGCCCTTGGTCACCCAGAACATATCGTCCTTGAACTTGGGCAACTGGCCGACGCCGTACAGCGTCGAGCTGTTGACGATATAGGGCGTATAGCACTCGGTATAGCCGTGCTGGCCGGTGTGCAGGTCCAGCATGAACTGCGCCAGCGCCCGATGCAGGCGGGCGATCTGGCCGCGCATGAAGGAAAAGCGTGCGCCCGACAGCTTGGCGGCCGTATCGAAGTCCAGGCCCAGCGGCTCGCCGACGGCGACGTGGTCCTTGGGCTCGAAACCCAGCGGCGGGGGATTGCCGTCCGCCCCGGCGGCGCCGGGCAGCCAGCGGCGCACTTCGACGTTCTCGTCGCTGGACGCGCCCACCGGCACGCTGGGATGCGGCAGGTTGGGCACCACGCGCAGCAGCTCGGTCAGCTGTTCCTGGACCTGGGCCAGGTCTTCTTCCAGCTGCTTCAGGCGCGCCGGCAAGGCCTGCGATTCCGCCATCACGGCGCTGGCGTCTTCACCCTTGGCCTTGAGCTGGCCGATCTGCTTGGCCAGGGCATTGCGGCGTGCCTGCAGGGATTCCGTTTCGGTCTGCACGGACTTGCGGCGCGACTCCAGCGCATTGAAGCGCTCCATGTCGAATTGCACGCCACGGGTCTTGAGCCGGTCGACGACGGTTTGCAGGTCTTTGCGCAGCAGGGTGGGGTCTAGCATGATTCTCTGGAAGACGGGGTTGCGGGGCCGGGCCGCCGTGCGGGGCCCTAGCGTTTGCCGGACTTGGCCTGGGCGTCCAAATCGCGCAGGAAGGCCAGCTTCTGCTGGATTTTAGCTTCCAGGCCGCGATCGGTCGGCTGATAGAAGGTGGGATTCAGGCCATCGGGGAAATAATGCTCGCCCGCCGAGTAGCCGTGCGGCTCGTCGTGGGAATAACGATAGGCGTGGCCATGCCCCAGTTGCTTCATCAGCTTGGTCGGGGCATTGCGCAGGTGCATGGGTACCGGCGCGCTGCCGTTTTCGGCAGCGTAGCGGCGCGCCGCGTTGTAGGCGTTGTAGACGGCGTTGGACTTGGCCGCGCAGGCCAGGTACACGACCGCCTGCGCCAAGGCCAGCTCGCCTTCGGGCGAACCCAGACGCTCGTAGATGTCGGCGCCGTTCAGCGCCAGCTCGGTGGCGCGCGGGTCGGCCAGGCCGACGTCCTCGATGGCCATGCGCACGATGCGGCGCGACAGGTAACGCGGGTCCGCGCCGCCGTCGATCATGCGGGCGAACCAGTAAAGCGCGGCGTCCGGGTCGGAACCCCGCACCGACTTGTGCAGGGCGCTGATCTGGTCGTAGAAGGCGTCGCCGCCCTTGTCGAAGCGCCGCAGGTTCTGCGACAGCGAGGTTTCCAGCCATTCGGCGTCGACCACGTCGCGGTGCGCCGTGCGAGCGGATTCGGCCACTACTTCCACCGCGTTGATCAGGCGACGCGCATCGCCGTCGGCCCAGCCGGCCAGTTGCTCCCGCGCGCTGTCGTCGAAGCGCATGGCTTCCGCCTCGGGTACGCCGGCATTCAGTTCGACCAGCGCGCGATCGATCAGCTGCATCAGCTCTTCCGCGGTCAGCGATTGCAGCACATAGACCCGGGCGCGCGACAGCAGGGCGGAATTGACCTCGAAGGAAGGGTTTTCCGTGGTCGCGCCAATGAAGGTGAACAGGCCGCTTTCGACGTAGGGCAGGAAGGCATCCTGCTGCGCCTTGTTGAAGCGATGCACCTCGTCGACGAACAGGATGGTACGGCGGCCCTGGCCCTGCGCGACCTGGGCGGACGTCACGGCCTCGCGGATGTCCTTGACGCCCCCCAGCACCGCCGAAATGGCGATGAAATGCGCGTCGAAGCCATCGGCCATCAGGCGCGCCAGGGTCGTCTTGCCCACCCCGGGCGGTCCCCAGAAGATCATCGAATGCGGGCGGCCGGACTGAAAAGCCACGCGCAGCGGCTTGCCCTCGCCCAGCAGGTGCGACTGGCCGACGACATCGTCCAGGGTGCGCGGGCGCAGGCGTTCGGCTAGCGGGATATGGGCCCGCTGCGCCGGGTCGGCGGCGAACAGGTCGTTGCTCATGGGATGGAAAGAGACCGAATCGAGAAGGTATTACACCAGATATGGAGGCGCCGACGCCTTTAGCCAAGTCGCGGACGGTCCTGCGACCGGTCCGCGCCTGGATAAAGCGTTGCGGCGATGCCTCCGGCCAGGCGGCATTGCGCGAGTTCCGGCACCCGCCTCAAAGGATCCTCAGAACCCGATTTCCCGGTGCAGCACCGCCATTGCGCTGCGCAGATAGCGCCAGCTTGGCACGGCCCATTTGCCGAATACCACGACCGTGCCCCGCCAGGCATGCTGGGTCGCGGTCGCGTCCGTGGAGAGCACTTTCATGCTCACGCGATAGATGGGGCGTTCCGGATAGAACTGGCCGTTCTTTTCCCGCGCCACCACGCTGCCGCCGAACAGGTTGGACAGCTCCGGCTCGGGCAAGGTCCGGCTAGTATCGCGATCGATGCCAGTGATCTCGATGCGGGCGACGGGCCCCTCGGGCGTGTCGGAGTAGAACTTCCCGGTATCGCCGACGGCAATCAGGTTCAGCTCATCCTCGTCCAGGTAGGCGATCGCCATCTGCCCCTGATTGGAAACCAGGCGGGCCAGCGGTTCCTGCCTGGCCATCCACACCCCTGGCCGGGCCTCCGGATTCACATCGGTAAGGACGCCCGCGAAAGGCGCCACCGGCACGTAGCGCGCGGCGTCCGCGTCCACCGCCGCGACTTCGGCTTCGGCCGCCCCCAGCTGTTCCCGCGATACCTGCAGTTGGCTGCGTTGCTGCTTGTCGAAGGACGCGGCGGAGGTTTGCCAGCGCAGGCTTTCGATACGGGCCAGGGCGCTTTGCCTGCGCGCGTCGAGATCGGGAGAAGACAGCCGCAGCAGAACCTCGCCAGGCTCCACGCGCTGTCCATCCGCCACCGGCATGGCCTGGACCCGCGCATGGGTGGGCGCATAGAGCACCAGTTGATCCGAGGGGCGCAGCAACGCGCTGACGGCGACACGGCTGGGCCAGGGCATGCACAGCAAGAGCGCGAGCCCCAGCGCGGCCATGGCGCTGTGGCGGGCCCGGCGGCGCGCCCGGATCGCCGGCCAGCGCCTGCGCCAGGCTTGCAGTTCGCGCAACAGCGGCAACAGCAGGAACCAGCCGATTTCCACGGCGAAAAGCAGGATGCCAACCGCCTTGATGAAGAAGGCATACACCAGGGCCGCGATACCCAGGAAAATCACCAGCCGATAGATCCAGGTCGCGTAGGCGAAGAGGATCAGGCCGGCCCGGCGGTGGCGGGGGAAATACTCCGGTGGCGGCTCGCCAAGGGCGAACAACCGTTCGCGCAGATCCCAGCGCGCCAGCGCGAACGCACGGGCATGCAGATTGGGCATTTCCAGCCAGTCCGATAGCAGGAAGTAGCCGTCGAAGCGCATGAACGGGCTTATGTTGATGGCGATGGTCGCAATCCAGGTGGTGGTGCAGAGCAGGAATGCCAGCGATTTGGCGGTGCCCTCAGGCAGCACTGCCCAGGCCCAGGTGGCCCAGGCGGCGACGATCAGTTCCGTCGCCACGCCGGCGCCCACCACGGCCAGCCGCTGGCGCCGTCGCGTCAGCCGCCAGACATCGTTGGTGTCGGTGTAAGCCACCGGCCACATGACGAGAAAAGCCACCCCCATGGCAGGGACCTTGCAGCCCAGTCGCTTGGCGGTCACCGCGTGGCCCAGTTCGTGCAGCGTTTTGACCGCTGCCAGCGTGACGGCGTAGCTGGCCAGCCCGGACCAGGAGATGGTATCTACGAGCGTGGCGGTGAAACGGTCCCACTGGCGATACACCTCGACCCATCCCCAGCCCAAGGCCGCCAGCGTGAGGCAAAGAAATGCGCGCGAATAGAAAAAGGACAGGCGCGGCGCCCATCGGGCCAGCCAGGCATCCGGCTTGAAGAGCGGTATGCGAAAGAACAGATAGTTATGCAGTAGCCAGGTCCCAAATCCGCCTCGACGCCGGCGCAACTGCCGCGCGTAGTCCGCGGCGGCGCCGGGTTGGGGCCTGAGCAACTCATTGTCGCGCAGGAAGGCGACGACGTCGGCGACGTCGTCGTGCCCAGCCTGCAAGGTGGTTTCGCGGCTGACGGCCGCCGCGAGCGCGGAAGGCTCGCCCAAGTGCCAGCGGCTCAGGATCTCGAATGTGGGCCAATCGATCTGGAAGAACCTGTTCCGCACCGGATCGTGCAGCGTATGGCTGGGCTGGCCGTCGGCCAGCACCGGACCCGGCATCAACGCGAGTTCCTCGCGCAGCAGGGGCAGGAGGTTCTTCATGGGGGCCGCCTCATAACCCGACGTGCTGCCGGATGGTGGCCAATGGGCGGCGCAACATCCAATAGACCAGCGGCACCCGGTCGCCGACCAGCTTGGCGGTGCCCTTCAGCCCCACTCGCTGGCCGGCGGCACCGTCGATGCGGGCCCGCACGCGGTAGGCGTAGCTACCGTCGGGACGAGGCACGGCGTCATGGGCGACGTAGCGCAAGCGCGCCGACACCGAGTCCAAGGGCGCGGAAGCAAGATAAAGCTCGACCATGGCCTCACTCTTCAGCGGGATCGCATCGCCGATGGGCAGCCACGCCTCGACTTCCACGTCGTCCGGCGCGGCGATGCGCATGATACGTTCGCCCGTCTGCACAGGCTTGCCTATCCATTCGCTGGGATCGTCGAAGAGCGCGATGCCGTCGCGCGGCGCGGTCACACGGGACCGCTCGAACTGACCGCGCGCGTAGTCGGCCTCGGCCTGCTTTTCTTCGATCTTGCCGCTCAGGATGGCCAACTGCGCCTTGGATTTGGAATCGGACAAGGCTTGCTGGGCGTATTGCCGGTATTCAGCCTGCGCCGCGGCCAGCGCCTGCCTGGCGACTTCCAGTCGTGTGGCGATGGGTGCTTCATCGAAGTTGAACAGCGCCTGGCCAGCCTTCACGAATTGATTGGGCTGGACCTGGAATTGTGCGACCACCCCGTCCACGGGAGCGCGGATAACCGCAGGATCCGCCGGCACCAGCTCACCCGGCGCGAGCACGGACAAGCGCACCGGACAGCACAGTATCGCCAGCAACAGCGCGGCAACCCAGGTACATCGCTGTCGCCACCAAGGTTTGCCGGGCTCGCGCTCGACCACGGCTTTGGCGGTAACCCTGGCGCGCTGCCAGGACCACCCCGCGGCGGCGCCCTGCCCGCGCCAGGCGTGATGCCAGGCGCTGACCCACTCCACCATCAAGGCAATGGCCTCGTCGGACCATGGAACGTCGGCCGCGAGAAACAAGCCGCCGCCCCCACCTTCGCGGGGGCGCCCACCGAAGGGCAGCCACAAGCCGTACGACGGCAGCCACTCCGTCCATTCGTCGGCCAGGGCGTCCGGCAAATCGGCGGCCGTGACCGGCATCGCGGACGCGGACCGGTCATGCAGGACGCGGCAAACCTTCGCCAGCCATTGTGCGTACGGGGCATTGGCTTCGGGCTCCACGACGCCGGACAGCGATTCCAGGCCCTTATCGGCCAGCCACAGCGCGCCTTGCCGGTACGGCGCCAGGGCATGGGAATCATTGACGATCATGAAGGCGAGCTCGATCGCGCTGTCCGCCGCGCGAGCGCGGCGGCACAAATCGAGCAGCACCAGCAGGGGATGTGCGACCGAAGGCGCCTGCGCCGCGACGGTCACGGCCCTTGCCTCCGAGAGGACGCGATCGACGTGGCTAGGGTCATGCGCCAGGCCCCTGCAGGGATCTGGCCAGCGCCGCCAGGCGATCGACGACGCCCGTGCCGCCGCGCTGCTGCGCCGCCTGATGCAGTTGATCGCTCAAGCCCGCGCGGCCCTCGTGGCCGGACAGCATGGACGCCTGCCGCGCGCCAACCCGGATATGGAACACCGTCTGCGCTTCGTTTCCCGCCGCATCGCGCGCGATCACGCGGACGGCGATTTCACCCGACATACCACTCGGTGCGTCGACGACGAACTTGCCAGCGCGGCTATCGAAACGCACCCAGGCCGGCAAGGGCTTGCCGTCCCGCAGTTGGGCGACGAGCTGGATCGCCGCATTGGGATCGGTATGGGCAAAGGCATCGGGCGGAATGCTGACTTCGACGCGGCTGGCTGGCGCCACGATCAGGTCGCCCATGCCGCGGTTCAACATCAGGCCCTGGTTTTCCGCCGAGGACGGCATTACGACCACCTGGAAACTGCTGCCGTGGGTAAGGGCTGACCTGTCCGGACGGCCCAGGTCTCTCAGGCCGTCGCTCGGGTAGGCGATACCCGTGCCCGCAAGCGACGGCATGACCGCGCTCAAATCGCCGGCCAGCCCCTCGGCCAGCAGGGACGATTGCAGGCGCGGCGGCAGGAACTCGATTGCGGGCTCCTGCAGCGTGATGACACCCGACAACGGCCGATCCGCCGCGCGATCGCGGTCGAATGGCAAGGGCGCCGTGACGGAAAATATAGGCGGTAGCGGCCGCGGCAGCGGCGGCGGGAGCGCCTGTTCCGGTGTGGCGGGCGGTGTGGCGGGCGGTGGGGAGTCCGGTGGCTGAGGCGGCTGGGGTGGCTGAGGCGACGCTGCCAGGCTCAGTACGCCGCTCGCGCTGCTGGCATTGCCCGCGACGTCGGTCACCGTGGCCGTCACGCCGTAGCTGGCGCCAGCCTCCAGCGTAATGCTGCCACTGGCCGGCGTGGCCGACGCCAGATCCAGGCTCCAGCGTCCGCCGACCGGCACGACGCGATATACGGCGTCGCCTACGCGCACCGTCAGCGATTCCCCGGCACCCAAGGCGGCATCGCCGACCAGGACCGGCGCCCCGCCGGCGCCCTGCACCGAAACCACAGTGGGCGTGGCAGGCGGCGTAGCGTCGACCTCGTACGCCTGTCCGTGGACCGGCCCGGTATTGCCGGCGGCATCGACGACCCGTAATTGCAGCGTTCCGCTGGCCGCCAACGTGACGCCATCCCAGGCCAGCGTCGTACCGGTTATCTTGCCGGTGATGTCGATCCAGGTCGCGCCGCCATCCAGGGACCCGTAGGCACGATCGCCGCTGTCCAGCGGGTGGCTCAGCGTGGCCCTGATGGTCTGGCCGGCCACGGCGGTGATGAAATCGCCTTGGGATGCGCCGGTATCGGCGGACAGCGCCAGGTCGGCGAACGCAGCCGACGGCGCCGTCGTATCGATCACGATGGCCTTGTTCGCGCCCAGGGAGCCTGCGCCGCCTGGCGCAGCCAGGTCCAGGCTCGCGTCCTGCATTCCGGCCGACTGCCGTATCGCGCCGCCGTTCAACAACAGCGCTCCGATGGCGGCATAGTCCAGATCGGCGGTATCCTGCCCCGCGCCGATGATGTAGGTAAAGACGAGCGTGGTGCTGCCCGAACCGCTGGTGTAGCGGGCGGTTCCGCCGTTGTTCAACGACAGCGTGGGCGTGCCGCCTGCCGTATCCACCGTGACTGCCCTACTGAAGGTTACCGTGACGGCCACCGTATCGCCCGCCTTGTACAGGCCATCGGGCGTCGTGGCCGCGACATCGGTAACGACTGTCCGCGTGCCATCCACATTGATCGCCGCCGTGCTGCCGACGTTGTTCAGCGTGAGCGTGGCATCGTTGCCGGCGAGGTCCGCGAGCGCACCGCCGTTGGCGTTCAGTCCGCCTATCGTGACGCCGTCGGCATCGTGGTCGGCATTCGTCACCGTATAGCGGAAGACCAGGTCGCTGGTGCCCGATCCAGATTGGTAAGTCGCATACACGGTGGTAGTGCCGATGGCCAGCGCGATACGCGGCGTGCCGCCCGTCGTATCCACCGTCACCGCTTCGGAGAAGTGAACCGTGAAATCGAGATTCTGGCCAGCGTAGTAGGTGCCGTTCGCCGGCACGGTGACCGTGCCGACCTCGGGCGCCGAGGTATCGAGCACGTAGGCGTGTGCAAAGACCGCGCCGCTATTGCCCGCGGCGTCCACGACGCGAACCTGCAGCGTACCGCTCGCGGCCAATGCGCCCAAGCAAGACCAGGTGTTAGCGCCTGCGGTGGCCGCGGCGACGATCCAGCTGTTGCCGCCGTCCAGCGACACCTCCACGCTTTCGCCGCTGCCCAGATTGGCGCTCAGCGTGCCGGAGATGGCTTGCACGGCGGTATTGGTGATGAAGTCGCCGGCGATACCGGAGTCCACCGAGAAGGCGGCCGTCGCGACCGTCGTGGTGGGCGCAGTGGTATCGATGGTCACGAGCAAGCCGGAGGAGGCGCCGCTGACGTTGCCGGCGGCGTCGGTGGCCTTGGCGGTGATCGTGTGCGAGCCGTCGGTCAAGGGCACGGAGGTGATCGACCACACGCCGCCGGCCACCGCCACCGAACCCAGCACGCTGCCGTCTCCGTCGTACAGCGTCACCGTCGACCCGTTCTCTCCCGTACCTGTGAAAACAGGCGTGTCGTTGCTGGTGATGTTGTCCGAATGGGACGTACCGCTATCGCTGCCACTCGTCATGACGGGCTGCGAAGGGACATCCGGGGCCAGCGTATCGAAGCTGAGCGCGGGCAAAAGCGCTCCCGCGCCGCTGTTACCGGCGACGTCGATATAGCTGGACGCGGTCACGCTGATGCTGGCGCTGCCCGCGTCCACGTTAGGCGTAGGGGTGAAGGTCGCCGTGCGCGTCGTTCCGGACCCGGAGAGCGGTCCCAGCGTGCCGCCGCTGACCACGATATCAGCCGACGTAAAGGTGGTGCCCGGGTCTTCGCTGAAGGTGAAGGTGATGGTCGCGGTCTCGCCCATCTTCAACGTCGCCACGTCGCTCGAAATGGTCAGCGCGGGCGCGGTGGTGTCGATGGTAACGTCCAGGCCTGCCGAGGCGGCGCTGACGTTGCCGGCGGGATCCGTGGCCTTGGCCGTCAGGGTGTGCGCGCCCGCGCTCAGCGCCAAGCTGGTAATCGACCAGTTGCCGGCCGTCGCGACGACCGATCCGAGCACGGTCGTGCCGTCGGTGTCGTAGAGCGTCACGGTGGAACCGGTCTCCGCCGTGCCGGTGAACGTAGGCGTCGTGTCCGAAGTGATGTTGTCCGAGTTTGACGTGCCGGCATCCGTGGCGCTGGTCATGTTCGGCGCCGAAGGGGCGGCCGGCGCGGTGTGATCCAGCGCATAGGTTTCGCCGGCGTTGTACCCCCCTTGGATAGCGATCCCGCCAGCATTCTCGATGCCGGTGCTCGCGCCGTTCAGATCCAGGCGCAGCATGCCGTCGCCGCCGAGCATATCCACTACGACGGTATAGGTGGAACCGCCACCGGAGACGGACGCGATCCGGCCCGAGGCGGTGCCGGTCGGGGTAAGCGTGAAGTCGCTCGCATCGACGCCCGTCACGGCTTCGCTGAATGTCACCGTATAGCTGACCGACGTGGCGGACGCGCCGACCTGCACGGACGCGCCGCCCGCACGCCCAATGGCGCTGACCGTTGGGATATCCGACACCGTGAACGTAAAGGCGCGGTAGCTGACATTGCCGGCGGTATCGGAGGCGGCGACGTAGATGTGGTACGAACCCATGCTGAGCGAAGCGCCACCGACCCGCAGCGCGTTGCCGACGATGGCGAAACTGCCGTTGTTCGCATCGTTGGTACCGTTACCCGCCGCCAGGCTGTAGCTGACCGCCAGCCCATCGGTGGACGACAATGTCGCGATCGACGATCCGGCGCTCGCGCTCACGCTCGTCACGGTCGTTGTGCTCAGGTCCAATCCGGTCGGCGCGGTGGTGTCGACGGTGAACGTCAGTCCCGGTGAGGCGCTCGCGGCATTGCCGGCGAGATCCGTCACCACGGCGGTGACGACATGGCTGCCCTCGGCCAGCGCGGGGGCCGTGAAGGACCATGTGCCACCGGCCGCCGTCGTGCTGCCGAGCAGCGTCGCGCCGTCATACAGCTCGACGGTGGTGCCGCTTTCCGCTGTCCCGGTGAATGTAGGCGTCGTATCCGACGTGATGTTGTCGGTGGCGGACGCTCCTGAATCGGTGCCGGCCGTCATATCGGGCGTCGAAGACGGCGCGGGGGCTGTCGTATCCAGCACGTAGGCTTGGGCGTAGACCGTACCGTCGTTGCCCGCCGCATCCGTGACCTTGAGCAGCAGCGTGTTGCTGCCGCTCAGTACCGCGCCGGTCCAGGTCAGCGAAGTGCCGGACACATGGGAGGTGAGATTGACCCAGCTCTGCCCGTTATCGAGCGATCCGTAAACGACATCGCCCGGATTCGGGGCGCTACTCAATGTCGCCGTGATGGTCTGGGAAGCGACGTTGGTGACGAAGTCGGTGGCGCTGTCGCCCGTATCGGCGGACAGGGAAGCATTGGACACCGCGCTGGTCGGCTTGACGTTGTCCACCGTGGCATTGCTGGTGTCCGACGTCGTGGTGGTATTGCCCGCGTTGTCGGTGACCTTGACGGAGACATTGCGATTGGCGACGCCGTCCAGCGCGCCGGCAACGATGGTATACGTGGCAGTCCAGACGCCGCCGGAGTTGGTGGCCGCCACCGCGGCGCCGCCGCCGAACTGGCTGAAATCGAACGTGACGCCGCTGAGGGTATCGACGTTGTTATCGCCTGCCGCCGTGTTGTTCCAGGTCGCCGTGACCGTGTCGCCGATGCGATAGGCGCCGCCGATCCCGGTGCCGCCGGTGATGCCGACGTTGCCGTCGGTCACGGTGGGTGCAACGTTGTCGATGGTGAGATTGCTCGTATCGGCCGCGGTTGTGATGTTGCCCGCGTTGTCCGTGACGGTGACCGTAACGTTGCGCGCGACGGCGTCAACCGCGCCGCTGGCGATGGTGTAGCTGGCGCTCCATATACCGCCTGTGTTGACGCCGACCACCGATGCGCCGCCGCCGAACTGGCTGAAATCGAATCTGACGCTGCCAAGGCTGTCGGAGTTGCTGTCGCCACCGGCGGTGTTGTCCCAAATGGCCGTGATGGTGTCGCCGATGCGATAAGTCCCACCGGGGCCGCTGCCGGCGCTGGTGATGCCGATCCGCGCATCGGTCACTATCGGGGCGACGATGTCCACGGACAAGTTGGTGGTATCGCCGGTGAAAGCAGTACCGGCATCGTTGAACGCGCTGACCCGGACATTGCGGTTGGTGGCGTCCACGGAGCCGGCCACGAGCGTATAGCTGGCCGTCCAGATCCCGCCGGAATTGGTGGCCGCGACAGTGGAGGGTCCGCCGAATTGCGAGAAGTCCATCGTCACGCCGTTCAACTCGGCATTGTTGTCGCCGGTCGCGGTGTTATCCCAGACCGCGGTGACGGTGTCGCCGATCCGATAGGCGCCGCCCACTCCGGAACCGGTCGAAGTGATGGAGATATTCGCGTCGGTGGCCACCGGAAAAGCCGGTATGGCCTTGACGTTCAAGATATCGAAATTCTGGAACAGGCCGAAATCGCTCGAGCTCAATACCACTTGGGTAACGTGGTTCAGCGGCGAGCTGAAGCTCGACAGCGTCTGCCAGGCGTTGACCAGCGAATTGATCGTAAAGTTGGCCGTGGAGCCGTTGGCGTACCGGACTTGCATCGCCAGGCTGCCCGACGCGACGCCGACCTGGAAAGACCCGACATCGAACTCATAACCGGCCTGGATCGAGATGGTCAGCTTGATATCGTTACCGCCGCCCGTACCTTCGTAGGCATACAAGCCGTCGCTGCCGTAGGAGAGATCATCTATTCCCATGCCACCAAAGCCGGTGCCGCCCGTGAAGCTGACCGTTGCGCCGCCCAGCTGTTTCTGTATCAACATGGAACTATAGTCGGCGTCGGAATCGGTGAAGGTAACGACCGTCAGCAGGCCATGGTAGTCGGCGATTTGCAGGGCGCGCGCGTCGATCTGCCCGGTATGCGCCTCCAGCGACCAGTCGCCGCCCCTGTCCGCCGCTCCCGTCGCGTCCGTCGACGCCGCCACATCGGCGCCGGTAAGCCGCGCCATATCGTCGATCAGGCGCTGCCCATCGCTGCCGGACGCGATATCGCAGCCGTAGAGCAGCAGGTCGCCGCCGGCATTGAGCGCGCGGCCGATCTCGGCGAGTTCGGCCTGCACCGTGGACGAGGACAGCGAGGCATCGGTCAGCACATCGGTACCCAGGTTCAGCTTGCCTTCCGACCCGTGCGACAGGATATGGATGGCGTCGTAGCCGCCATGACTCCGCGCCCAGCCGGCGATCTGTGCCAACCCCTCCTTGTTGCCGTCGAATTCGACGATGGCCACGCCCGCGCGTACGCCGGCCTCCAGCGTCCGGTAATCGGCGACCGATGTGTCGACGAAGACGACCTCCTTCCTGCCATTGTTGCGGCTGGCGTCGGCCTCGCGCACCTGGTGCGCGGCGGCCGCGGCCTCGGCCGCCTGCGCCGCGGCATGGGCATCCGGTTTCGCCTGCGTGTCATGCGCGGCCGTCGCCGCCGCCGCCCCATCGAACATGAAGCGGGGCTCCAGCGACAGCACCCGGGAGGCCCGACGCAGGTTCTGCCGCGGGGCGGCGCCAGCCTGCGACGCACGCGACTGGTGGATCAGGCGAAAGGGCAGGAAAAGGTCATTCATGATGGGTCAGGATCCGCTGGGAGGTGCCATCAGCACCTTGCCGCTCATGCCGGCCATGAGCTCGCTGAAACCGCCGTCGATGACCGCGGTCAGTTTGATGGATTGGCTTACCGGGTCCACCCGGGCGCCGATGCGCTGCACCTTGGCCGGATAGGTCTTGCCTGTTTCGTCGATCGCCACCTCAAAGCGCTGGTCGGGCTTGAGCCAGACCAACCATTTGCTCGGCACGATGAAGTCCAGTTCGAGCGCGGAATCGTCGAGTATTTCCAGCATGGGCTGGCCGGGCTGCACGTACTGCTGGGGCCGCACCCGCTGTTCCGCGACACGGCCGTCGAAGGGCGCGACGATGCGGCACTTGTCCAGCACGATGTCCGCCAACGAGACCTCGGCGCGCGCCTTGCCGGCTTCCGCCTCCGAAATCTCCAGCTCGACCTTGCCCACCGAATTGAGTTGCGCAAGGCGCTTGTTCGCGGCGTACGTATGTTCGGCGGCCGCCAGCGCCGCCCGGGCCTTGCGGGACTGCGCCTGCTGCAAGGCGCAGTCCAGCGACACCAGCGTCTGGCCCGCCTTGAAACGGCCGCCTTCCGGCACGTCGATACGGTTGATCTTGGCGCCTATTTCGGCGGAGACAGTGGTGTAGCGGCGTGGCACCAGCTCCGCGCGGATGTCTTGCCTTTCTATTGCCGTGGACGGCGCCGCGGGCGGCATTGTCTGGGCCGCCGCGCTGCCCGCCCCCAGCAGAAAGGCGGTCAGCAGCACCGCCCGCGAGTGGCGCGCGCGGCGGCGGAAATTCGTTCGGCGCATGCCATGTCTCCGTCAGTGCGCGGCGGCGGAAGCCGTCCAGGTGCCCGCCGCGGACACCTGTTTCGTCAGCGCCTCCAGCGACAGATCACCGACGCTGCCGATCGTGGGCTCCATGCCCAGTGTCGATTGCAGCCTGCCGCTGGCGCTCTGCAACTGCGACAAGGACTGATAGCGGCGCAACAGGCTGACGATGGCGACGGTGTCGTTGGAAACCTGTTCCAGCTTGCTTTGCGCCTGTGCGGCGGCGCGGTTCTTCACATACTCCGCGATCTGTGCATCCGCCCGCCAGATCTCATCGGCGCGCGTGTACTGCTGCAGCGCCGACTCGTACTGCAGGCGCGACAGGTAAACCTTGGCCAGCACCGCCATCTGCGTGGCGATGCGCCGTTGGTCGGCCAGCTTCACGCCCGCATCCGCCAGCTTCTTTTGCGAGGGCGCGGATAGCAGATTGAAAACATTCCAGGACAATTGCAGACCGGTCTCGTTCCAGGTCTTGTTGATCAGATAGCTGTCGGTATCGTGCCGCACGCCGTAGTTGAAGGAAAGGTTCGGGAACAGCTTCAACAGGGTGCGCCAGGTTTCCTCGGCTGCGATGCGGCTGGCGTAGTGCTGCTCGCGAATGTCGGCATTCTGGCTCAGGGCCAGTTCCTCCATGCGCTTGACCGGCATGTCGCGCAGAGCGCTATCGATAGGCTCGCGCGGCTCCAGCACGCGGAAGTCCTGATCGAATGGTGCGTTGATAAGCTGCGCAAGCTCGATATGGCCGGCGTCCAGCTCCATCTGGATGCTTTCCAGCAGATTGAGGTTTTCCAGCAACTGGCGTTGATAGCGCAATGCATCGATCGGCGATCTCAGGCGTTCGGCCTCGGCTTTTTGCGCATCCTGCAGCGCCTGTTCGGCGACGGCGATGGCCTGCCCCACCCGGTCGTGCAGCATCTGCGCGCTGACCGTGCGCCAAAAGGCGACCTGGACGTCCTGCACCAGTACGTGCATGGCCTTGCGGCGGCGCTCCGCGGCGATCAGCACGCGGTCCGCCTGCTGTTTGGCCTCGATGTAGCCAAGACCAAAGTCGAGCAGGTTCCACGTCAGGCCCAGATCGTAGGTCTTGTGCGTGCGGGCACTGGAGATGTAGGGATGGCTCAGCGACGGTTCGCCCGTGACCGAATCGACGCTGCGGGTGATCAGGTCATTATTGCGGTGGCTGTAGCCGGCCTGGGCCATCAGCTTGGGCAACATGTCCCAGCTCGCGGCGTCCAACTGGTCCAGCGCGAGCGCCTCTTCCATCATCTTGACGCGACGGTCCAGGTTGTACTTCAAGGCGCGCGCGATGGCCTCGTCCAGGGATAGCGGCCCCTTGATGGACTCCACGTCCTGGCTCGCGGCAGCCTTGTCGGCGGCCGTGCCGCGCGCCAACTCATCCGCCGTCAATGGGTGCAAGGCCACCGTGCCGCAACCGGCCAGTGCCAGCGCAGCGGCAAGGAAGACAAGGTGCCGAAGCGACGAAAACGGACGGCGCGGGTGAGGGGTCGTTATCTGGGTGGGGTCCATGGCGCTGCGTGGCACACAAAGCGCGGGCCCATGCCCCGGAATGGGACATCTTCAGCACCGCGACTGTTACAAAACGTGTAGGCCCATTTTAGGTTCGCCTATGGGATCGAAATGGAGAAGTAAGGTCGGTAATGCCCGCCAATCCTCGTAAGGGGACGCTTCTCCGGGAAAACCCGGCTGGCGCGCTGTAAATAATTTTCAGGATAATCCTGAAAACCGGATTTCCCGGTAAAAATTTTCAGATTGCGACAGCCGCCATGCCGGACTCCACGACTGCCTACCCTCCCCTCGACCCCGCCGGCAAAGGCCTGGGCGCCTTCCCCGCCGGCTGTACGCCGGCCCAGGCGGCGGGCCTGGGCTGGAACCTGCTGGCCGAGGATGTCAGCCTGCCCGCCGCCGTCCTGTACGAATCGCGCGTCCGCCACAACCTGGCGTGGATGCAGGAGTTCATGCGCGCCTATCAGGTCCAGCTGGCGCCCCACGGCAAGACGACGATGAGCCCCGCCCTGTTCCATCGGCAGCTGGAAGGCGGCGCCTGGGGGATCACGCTGGCGACGGCGCCGCAGGTGAATGCCGCCTACCGCTATGGCGTGCGCCGCATCCTGATGGCCAACCAGCTGGTGGGCCGCGCCAATATGGCATTGATCGCGGAACTGCTGCGCGACCCGGGTTTCGAATTCTGCTGCCTGGTCGATGACCCGGCCAATATCGCGCAACTGGGCAAGTACTTCGCCGAGCAGGGGCGCGTACTGCGGGTGCTGGTCGAATTGGGCGTGCCGGGCGGGCGTACCGGCGTGCGCGACGACGCGGCGTTGCAGCGCGTGACCGACGAAATCGCGCGCTGGCCCCAGTCGCTGGCGCTGGCGGGCATCGAGATCTACGAAGGCGTGCTGTCCGACGAAGGCAAGATACGCGACTTCCTGCGCCGCGCGGCCGATACGCTGCGCGCCCTGCAGGCCGCGGGCAAGCTGGCGCCCCAGGGCGCGGCCATCCTGACCGGCGCGGGTTCGGCCTGGTTCGACGTGGTGGCGCAGGAATTCTCCGGCCTGGATATCGGCCGCGCGCTGGACATCGTGCTGCGGCCTGGCTGCTATCTGAGCCACGACGTCGGGATCTATCGCGGCGCGGCCGAACGGATCGGCCGGGAAAACGACGTGGCACGCGGCATGGCGCCGGGCTTGATGCCCGCCTTGCAAGTCTGGGCCTATGTGCAATCGCTGCCCGAACCGGGCCGCGCGATCATCGGCATGGGCAAGCGCGACGCGGCCTTCGATGCCGGCCTGCCGGTACCGGCGCGCCATTACCGGCCCGGCGCCCAGGCGCCGGCCGCCGCCACGGCGGGATGGGAAGTCACCGCGATGATGGACCAGCACGCCTTCATGCGCATCGCCGACGGCGACGACATCCAGGTGGGCGACATGATCGGCTTTGATATTTCGCACCCCTGCCTGACTTTCGACAAATGGAAGCAGGTGCTGCTGGTGGACGACGACTACCGGGTCGTCGATATCGCGCAGACATTCTTCTGATCGAACGCGCGTCCACACCGAACGCATTTCCCTGTCGCACACGCAGTTTCCGTCCGGCGGCGACTCCGCCTAGAACTTCTGGAGCACACTCGATGAACGCAATGGTCTCCCGTCGCCGCGACGGGTTGAAAACGCTGCTGCTGGCCGCCGCGCTGGGCGTAGCGGCCCTGGGCGCGCCCGCCCATGCGGCGCCCGTCAAGGGCGGCACGATTTCCGTCGCCACCATCGGCGAACCGCCCACCCTGGACCCCATGGCCAGCACGGCGGACCTGGTCGGCATCATCAGCCAGCACATCTACGAAACGCTGTACACCTTCGACGCCAAGTGGAACGTGACGCCGCTGCTGGCGCAGGCGCTGCCCACCGTCAGCGCCGACGGCCTGACCGTGACCATCCCCATCCGCACCGACGTCAGCTTCCATGACGGCAGCAAGATGACGGTCGACGACGTGATCGCCTCGCTGCAGCGCTGGACCACGACGGCGTCGCGCGGCAAGGCGACCGCGCCGCTGCTCAAGGCCATCGAAGCGGCCGACGATCACACGGTGCGCATCACGCTGACCCAGCCTTACGCCCCGTTGACCGCCCTGCTGGCCATGAACAATGCCGCCGCGGCCATCATGCCCAAGAGCAAGATCGCGCCCACCATCACCGAATACATCGGCACCGGTCCCTATATGGTGAAGGCGCGCGTGCCCGATCAATACCTGCAACTGGTGCGCTTCCCCGGCTACAAGTCGCGCGGCGGCCAGCCGGACGGCTATGGCGGCGCGCGCGAGCAGAACCTGGACGAAATCCGCTTCGTGCCGGTGCCCAATGCCAATACGCGCCTGGAAAGCGCCGTGGCCGGCCAGTACGACTACGTCGACTCCATCGCCGTGGAATCGGCCGGCAAGCTGAAATCCGGGCAATCGCAGGCCGTGCTGCTCAAGCCTTTCGGCTGGCCGCGCCTGGTGATGAACACCAAGCAGGGCATCATGTCCAACCTCAAGATGCGCCAGGCCGTGCAGATGGCGCTGAACGAGGAAGACATGCTGGCCGCCGCCTTCGGCAGCACCGACTACTACACGGTGGACGGCGCCATGTATCCCAAGGGCTATCCCTGGTACACCGATCGCGGCACCCAGGCCTACAACAAGGGCGATGCCGAAGGCGCCAAGAAGCTGATCGCGGCCGCCGGCATCCCCGACCGCGCCATCCGCATCCTGACCAGCCAGCAGTACGAATTCCACTACAAGATGGCACTGGTCGCCGCCGAGTACCTGAAGCAGGCCGGCTTCAAGGTGGATATGCAGGTGGTCGACTGGGCCACGCTGACGCAGCGCCGCCAGGACCCCGCCCTGTGGGACATCTTCATCACGCACAGCCCCTTCCTGCCGGAGCCCGCGCTGATCGACTTCCCGTCGAAGAACTCCCCGGGATGGTGGGACACGCCGCGCCGCAACCAGGTGCTGGACGCCTTCAACCGCGCGACCTCGCAGGACGAACGCGTAAAGCTATGGGGCGACGTGCAGCAGGCGATTTTCGATGAAGTGCCCTTCATCAAGGTCGGCGACTTCAATGCGGTCGCCGCGAAGTCTCCTGCCCTGCAAGGCGTGACGCCGGCCCCCTGGCCCTACTTCTGGAATGCCTGGAAGGCACCGAAGTAAGCCACGCATCGAGGATTGCCTGTGTTGTCCTATCTTTTCAATCGCCTGCTCGGCCTCATCGCCGTGATGTTCCTGGTGGCCACGATCGTCTTCGTGATCATCCGGGTCACGCCCGGCGATCCGGCCGCGGTGATGCTCGGGCCGGAGGCCAGCCAGCAGGATATCGCCGCCCTGCGCACCCGCCTGGGCCTGGACCAGCCGCTGCCGGTGCAGTATGTGACGTGGCTGGGACAACTGGCGCGCGGCGATCTGGGCCAGTCCATATTCCTGAACAAGCCGGTGCTGTCGGCCCTGGCCGACCGCGCCGAGCCGACGTTCTGGCTGACGCTGATGTCGCTGATCATCGCCACCGTGATCGCGCTGCCGGTGGGGATACTGTCCGCCGTCAAGCGCGGAACCACGCTGGACCAGTCGGTGCTGAGTTTTTCCATGTTCACATCCAGCGTGCCCAGTTTCTGGCTGGGATTGCTGCTGATGCAGGTGTTCGCGGTGAAGCTGGGCTGGCTGCCGGTATCGGGCTATGGCGGACCGGACGCGTCCTTCGGCACGCGGCTGAGCCACCTGATCCTGCCAGCCGTGGTGCTGGGCCTGGTCAATTCGGCGCTGATCACGCGCTTCATCCGCGCCAGCATGCTGGACGTGCTGCGTGACGATTATGTGCGCACCGCGCGCGCCAAGGGCCTGCCCGAACGCAAGGTCATCATCAAGCATGCGGTGCGCAATGCCCTGATCCCGATCCTGACCGTGCTGGGCCTGACCACCGCGCTGCTGGTCAGCGGCGCCGTGGTGACGGAAACCGTGTTCGGCCTGCCCGGCGTCGGCAGCCTGGTGGTGTCGGCGGTCCTGCGCCGCGATTATCCGGTGATACAGGGCGCCCTGCTGGTGGTGGCCGCGATCTACGTGCTGATCAATCTTCTCATCGACCTGCTCTATCTGGCGGTCGACCCGCGGGTACGCTACTGATGTCCATGGTCCTTTCCTCGCATGCCGCCGGCGAACGCTGGCAGGTCCTGCGCCTGCTTGTCTCGCGCAAGACCGTGCTGCTGAGCCTGATCGTGCTGGTCGTGCTGGTTGGCGCGGCGCTGCTGGCGCCGCTGATCAGCCCCTACGACCCCTACAAACTGTCCATCGTCAACCGGCTCAAGCCGCCCAGCGGCGCGCACTGGTTCGGCACCGACGACTTCGGCCGCGACGTCTTCAGCCGTGTGGTCTATGGCGGCCGGCTGTCGCTGACGGTGGGATTCGCGGTGGTGATACTGTCCAGCGTGCTGGGCATCGCGCTGGGGTTGATCGCCGGCTTCTTCCGCCGCGCCGACAAGTTCGTGTCGCGGCTGATCGACGCGATGATGGCGTTTCCCGACATCCTGCTGGCCATTTCGCTGGTGGCGGCGCTGGGGCCGTCGGTGATCAACGTGGTCATCGCGCTGGGCATCGTCTACACCCCGCGCCTGGCGCGCATCGTGCGGGCATCCACCCTGGTGATCCGCGAACTGCCCTTCGTGGAAGCCGCGCGCGCCCTGGGCGTGCCGACGCGCCGCATCGTCGCCGTGCACGTGCTGCGGAACCTGGTGTCGCCCATCCTGGTGCAGGGCACCTTCATCTTCGCCTACGCCATCCTGGCCGAGGCGGGCCTGTCTTTCCTGGGGGTGGGCGTGTCGCCCGACATCCCGACCTGGGGCACGATGATCAACGCCGGCCAGCAGTACATGGGTTCGGCCGACTGGATCATGATTTTTCCGGGCATCGCCATCGTGCTGTCGGTGCTGTCCCTGCAATTGGTGGGCGATGGTCTGCGCGATGTGCTGGACCCGCGCCTGCGCAAGGAGTTGTGAGCGATGACGGCAAGCACACGCGACGTCGTTCTTTCGGTGGAAGGACTCAAAACCTGGTTTCACAGCCGCGACGGTATCGCCAAATCGGTGGACGGCGTGACCTTCGACCTGGCGCGCGGCGAGACGTTGGCCATCGTCGGCGAATCCGGATCGGGCAAATCGGTGACCAGCCTGTCCATCATGGGCCTGCTGCCCAAGCCGGCCGGGCGCATCGAAGCGGGCCACATCCGCTTCCGCGACCGCGCCGGCACGGAGCACGACCTGGCGACGGCATCGGCGGCGCGCATGCAGGATATCCGCGGCAAGGAGATCGCCATGATCTTCCAGGAGCCGATGACCAGCCTGAACCCGCTGTACACGGTGGGCGACCAGATCGCCGAAGCGGTGCTGCAGCATGAAGGCGGCTCGCGCGCCGCGGCCCTGCGGCGCGCCCGCGAAATGCTGGAACGCGTGGAAATCCCCGCCGCCGAGCGGCGTATCGGCGAATATCCGCACCAGATGTCGGGCGGCATGCGGCAGCGCGTGATGATCGCGCTGGCGCTGGCCTGCAACCCATCGGTGCTGATCGCCGACGAGCCCACCACGGCGCTGGACGTGACGGTGCAGGCGCAGATACTGGACCTGCTGCGGCGCCTGCAGGAAGAACTGGGCATGAGCATCCTGTTCATCACGCACAACCTTGGCGTGGTCGCCGAGATCGCCCATCGCGTCGCGGTGATGTACGCCGGCCGGGTGGTGGAAGACGCCGACGTCTACGACCTGTTCGAGCGGCCCAGCCATCCCTATACGCGCGGGCTGCTGTCCTGCATACCCACCGACGCGCTGCTGGCCAGCGGCGAACGCCTGCGCGCGATTCCCGGCAACGTGCCCAGCGTGCTCGCCCTGCCCCCCGGCTGTACCTATGCGCCGCGCTGCGAGCTGGCCAGCGAGGCCTGCACGCGCGCGGTGCCCGACCTGACCGATGTGCGCGGCGGCCACCGCGCGCGCTGCATCAAAGTGACTCCCGCATGATGGACGCCATGACCGACGCCCCGCCCCTGGCCGCCGCCGGCAATGCCGCGCCGGCGCTCGATGCCGGCCCCCTGCTCAGCGTGCAGGACCTGCGCGTGCATTTCCCGACCTCGTCGCGCCGCGGCGCGCCTGTCGTCAAGGCGGTCGACGGCGTCAGCTTCGACGTGCGGCGCAATTCCATCGTCGGCCTGGTCGGCGAATCCGGCTCCGGCAAGACGACGACCGGCCGCGCGCTGCTGCGCCTGGTGCCCGCCACCGGCGGCAAGGTGCTGTTCGACGGCGCCGACCTGAGCCGCCTGGACGAAGCCGCCATGCTGCCCTGGCGTCGCCGCATGCAGATAGTCTTCCAGGATCCGTACGCCAGCCTGAACCCGCGCATGACCGTGGCGGAGATCCTGGGCGAAGCCCTGGACACCCACAGGCTGGCGCGCGACCGCCGCCATGAACGCATCGCCGAACTGCTCACGCGCGTCGGCCTGAACGCCGACCACGCCCGCCGCTATCCGCATGAGTTTTCCGGCGGCCAGCGCCAACGCATAGGCATCGCCCGCGCCCTGGCGGTCGAACCCGACTTCATCGTCGCCGACGAACCGGTGTCGGCCCTGGACGTTTCCGTCCAGGCCCAGGTGCTGAACCTGCTGCAGGACCTGCAGCGCGATCTGGGCCTGGCCATGCTGTTCGTCGCCCACGACCTGGCGGTGGTGAACTACCTGTGCGACGAAGTGGTGGTAATGTACCTGGGCCGGGTCATGGAAAGCGGTCCCACGCGGCGCGTCTATGCCGCCCCGCGGCACCCGTATACTCGCGCCCTGCTGTCCGCCGCCCCGGTGCCCGACCCACGCGCGCCCCGCAATCGCATCCTGCTGAAGGGAGACATCCCCAGCCCCATGGATCCGCCTTCGGGCTGCGTCTTCCGCACGCGCTGCCCGCACGCCATCGATGCCTGTGCGCAGACCGTGCCGGCGCCGCAATCCGTCGGCGAAGGCCAGCTGGTGGCATGCCTGCGGGCGGCCGAACTGGCTTGAAAACGACGCAGCCCGGCCGCGCGGCCCGACCCGTTTCCCTGTTTGCAGAACCCGCCATGACCCAGATCCGCGACATCGTCTACCAGATACGCAGCTGCCGCGACACGCTGAGCGCGACCGAGCGCAAGGTTGCCGATGCCATCCTGGACGACATCGCGATGGCGGCTGGCGCCACGGTGGACCAGCTGGCGGGCAAGGCCGGCGTCAGCATCGCCACGATCTCGCGCTTCGCGCGCTCGGTGGGCTGCGACGACACGCGCGACCTGAAGATGAAGCTGGCCCAGGCCAGCGCCGTCGGCACGCGCTTCCTGGATCGCAACACCCCCGCCGAGGAAAGCACTTTCTATGCGCGCATCTACGCGGACATCGAAAGCACGCTGCGCGCGCACCTGCCCCTGTACACCGAGCCCTTGTTCGAACAGGCCATGGAAATCGTGCGCGGCGCGCGCATGACCTATGTCTTCGGCATGGGCGGCGCGTCGGCCGTGTTGGCGCAGGAAATGCAGTCGCGGATGGTGCGCCTGGGCTATCCCGTGGCGGCCTACAGCGACGCGGTGCTGCTGCGCATGGTCGCCGCCACCCTGGACGAGCGCGATGCGGTGATCATGCTGTCCGCGTCCGGGTTGACGCCTGAAATGCTGTCCGGCGCGCGCATCGTCAAGCAGTACCGTGCCCGCATCGTCGCGCTGACGGATGCCACCGCGCCGCTGGCCGAGCTGGCCGACGTGGTGATTCCGGTGCGCACCGACGAGACCGACTTCATCTACAAGCCATCGGCGTCGCGCTACGCGATGATGCTGGCCATCGACCTGCTGGCCACGGAGCTCGCCATGGCGCGGCAGGACGAAACCCGCGACCGCCTGCGCCGCATCAAGCTGGCGCTGGACGAATATCGCGGCGGGCCCAATCGCCTGCCGCTTGGAGATTGACACGATGTACGACACCCTGATCGGCCCTGTCCGCGTGCTGGATGGCAGCGGCGCCGCCGAATTCCAGGCCAACGTCGCCCTGCGCGAAGGCCGTATCGCCGCCATCGGCGTGGCCGACGACGCGCCGGCACGCACGCGCATCGATGGTCGCGGCCCCAACGGACGTCCGCGCGTGCTGTCGCCCGGCTTCATCGACGTGCACACGCACGACGACACCAACGTCATCCGCCAGCCCGACATGCTGCCCAAGCTGTCGCAGGGCGTGACCACCGTGGTCGTCGGCAATTGCGGCATCAGCGCGTCGCCGGTACGGCTGCGCGGCGACGTGCCCGATCCCATGAACCTGCTGGGCCAGGAAGCCGACTTCCAGTATCCGAGCTTCGCCGACTACACCGCCGCGGTCGATCGCGCGCGGCCCTCGGTGAACGTGGCGGCGCTGATCGGCCACACGGCGCTGCGCAACAACCACATGGATCGCCTGGACCGCGTGGCCACGGCGGCGGAAATCGAAGCCATGCGCGCGCAGCTGCGCGACGCCCTGGCGCACGGCGCCGTCGGCCTGAGCACCGGCCTGGCCTATGCGTCGGCCTACAACGCCAGCACGGAGGAAGTGCAGGCGCTGGCGCAGGTGCTGGATGAATACGGCGGCCTGTACACCACGCATCTGCGCTCCGAGTTCGCCGAAATCCTGGACGCCATGCAGGAAGCCTACGCGGTGGCGCACCATGCACGCGTGCCGGTGGTGATCTCGCACTTGAAGTGCGCCGGCGCCGGCAACTGGGGCCGCACCACCGAAGTGCTCGCCAGCCTGGAAAAGGCCGGACGCATGCAGCACGTGGGCTGCGACTGCTACCCGTATTCCGCCAGCTCGTCGACCCTGGACCTGAAGCAGGTCACCGCGGACTTCGATATCGACATCACCTGGTCCACGCCGCATCCCGAGCAGGCGGGACGCAAACTGGCCGACATCGCGCGCGACTGGAACCTGCCGCTGATGGATGCCGCGCGGCGCCTGCAGCCCGCCGGCGCCGTGTACCACGGCATGCACGAAGACGACGTGCGGCGCGTGCTGGCGCACAAGCTGACGATGATCGGCTCCGACGGCCTGCCCAACGACCCGCATCCGCATCCACGCCTGTGGGGCGCGTTCCCGCGCGTCCTGGGGCACTATAGCCGCGACGTCGGCCTGTTCCCGCTGGCCGAAGCGGTGCGCAAGATGACCGGGCTGTCGGCCGCGCGCTTCGGCCTGCGCGATCGCGGCCTGATACGCGAAGGCAATTGGGCGGACCTGGTGCTGTTCGACCCGGACACGGTCATGGACCGCGCGACCTTCGACACGCCGTTGCAGGCATCGGCAGGCATCGATGGCGTCTGGGTCAATGGCGAGCTTTCCTACTGGCATGGCGCGGCCACCGGCGACCGCGCCGGACGCTGGCTGCCGCGCCAGGGCGACCTGCGCGGCGGATTCGCGCTGTTGAATGGCTGAATCCCCGGCGGCGGGCGGCCGTAGAACCCGCGCCGCGCCTTCCGATCGTATCGTGGGGCGCCGGCACGGCGCCCTACCCTGAAACCAAGGAGTACACCATGAGCGACACCCCCAAACCCGATGCCAACGGCATCACCCGCTACGGCGCCGGCGGCAGCACCGGTGGCGGCGGCAGCCACATGCCTTTCGCGCGCGCGGTGGCCGCCGATGGCTGGCTGTACGTGTCCGGCCAGGTGCCCATGGATGACGGCGAAGTGACCGAAGGCGGCATCGTGCCGCAGTCGCACAAGGCCATCCAGCAGCTGCTGGCAATCCTGGCCGAAGCCGGCTATGGACCCGAGCACGTCGTGCGTTGCGGCGTCTGGCTGGACGACGCGCGGGATTTCGCGTCGTTCAACAAGGTGTTCAAGTCATACTTCGGCGAGCATCCGCCCGCGCGCGCCTGCGTCGAAACCCGCCTGGTGGTGGACGCGAAAGTCGAGATCGACTGCGTCGCGTACAAGAAGCCCTGACGACCGGGCCTGAGCGTCCGGCGGCGGTTCAGCCCGCCGCCGCGCCGAACTCATCCAGCAGGCGTTCGATCAGCGGATTGCGCGCATCGCGCCGCCACACGCCGTAGGCATCCGATCGGGCGCCCGCGCCCGCCAGCGGCTTGAACGCGGCGCCGCGCAAGGCGGAATGCCGCAGCGCCTGCGGCACCAGGGCCACGCCCAGCCCCTGCGACACCATCGACACGACCGCCAGCCAATGGCGGGCCTCATGCCGCACCTGCGGACGGAACCCGGCCTGCGCGCAGATGGAAAGGATGCGGTCGTGGTAATCCGGCGAAACGCCCTGGCCGAACAGCACGAAGGGCTGGTCGCGCAGGTCCGCCGGCCGCACGGCGGCCTTGCGCGCCAACGGATGCCGGGCCGGCAGGCAGCACACGAAGGGTTCGGTCACCAGCAGCCGGCTTTCCAGCGTATCCGGCATTCGGCTGGTATGGATGAAGCCCAGGTCCATGCCGTTGTGCATCAACTCCGTGATCTGCTCGCCTGAGTTCATTTCGGTGAGCTTGATACGCACCCCGGGATAGCGTTCCTGGAAGCCGCGCAGCGCCTCCGGCAGCCCGCGATACAGCATCGCGCCCACGAAGCCGATACGCAGATTGCCGATCAGGCCGGCGGCGGCATCACGTGCTTCCAGCGCCGCTTCTTCGGCCTGCGCCAGGATCTTGCGCGACGACAGCCGCATGGCGACGCCGGCGGCCGTCAGCCGGACCTCCTTGTTGTTGCGCTCGAACAGGCGCGCGCCGATGCTGTCCTCCAGCTGGCGTATCGCGACCGACAGCGGCGGCTGCGAAATCGCCAGCCGCGCGGCGGCCCGGCCGAAATGCAGCTCTTCGGCGAGCACGGAAAAATAGCGCAGGTGGCGTAGCTCCATTGGACGGTCCTGACGATACTTATTTCGAATCGTACAAGACATAATCAATATTGGATACCTATCGACCGCCTACCTAGAATCCTGTTCCAAGACCTATAAAAGGAGACATCGGCATGCAGCCAGCCGCCCAACACCCCGTGCCGGATCGCCGCGGCGACAACTTCTACGCCAGCGACGAAGCATTGCGCGCGCTGCTGCCGCTGTATCTGCCGGCGGATCTGCTGCGCCATATGACGCCGCATTTCCATCGCCTGGGCGAACTGGCCGGCGGACACCTGGACGAACTGGCCGCCATCGCCGACCACAACCCGCCCACCCTGCAGGTCCGCAGCCGCAGCGGCCTGGACGATCAGCGGATCGTCAAGCACCCCGCCTACGTGGAAATGGAAAGGCTGGCGCTCAGCGAATTCGGCCTGGGAGCGATGTCGCATCGCGCCGAGACCCTGGGATGGCAAGGCCCCATGCCACCCATCGTCAAGTACGTGCTGACCTTCCTGTTCGTGCAATCCGAATTCGGCCTGTGCTGCCCGGTGTCCATGACGGATTCCCTGACGCGCACGCTGCGTAAATTCGGCGATCCCGCCCTGGTGGAACGCTATCTGCCGCGGCTGACCTCGCTGGACTTCGACGAACTGGCGCAGGGCGCCATGTTCATGACCGAGCAGGGCGCGGGTTCGGATATCGCGGCCACCGCCACCGAGGCGCGCCGCGACCCCCAGGGGCAGTGGCGCCTGCATGGCGACAAGTGGTTCTGCTCCAATCCCGACGCCGACCTGGCGATGGTACTGGCCCGCGCGGAAGGGGCGCAGGATGGCTTGAAGGGCGTGTCGCTATTCCTGTTGCCGCGCCGCCTGGACGACGGCAGCGCCAATCACTACCGCATCATCCGCCTCAAGGACAAGCTGGGCACGCGGTCCATGGCCAGCGGTGAAATACGCCTGGAAGGCGCGGTCGCCTACCTGGTCGGCGAACCCGGGCGCGGCTTCGTGCAGATGGCCGACATGGTGAACAACTCGCGCTTGTCCAATGGGGTGCGCGCGGCCGGCCTGATGCGGCGCGCCGTCGCCGAAGCGGAATTCGTCGCCCGCGAGCGGCGCGCCTTCGGCCGTGCGCTGGACGAGATGCCGCTGATGCGGCGCCAGTTGGACAAGCTGCGCGTGCCGTCCGAGCAGGCACGCACCATGGTGTTCCAGACCGCCCAGGCCCTGGCGCGGTCGGATGCCGGCGAAACGGATGCATATGCCCTGCTGCGCATCCTGACGCCCTTGATCAAGTTCCGCGCCTGCCGCGACGCCCGCAAGGTCACGGGTGACGCCATGGAAGTGCGCGGCGGCTGCGGCTATATCGAGGAATGGAGCGACCCCCGCTTGCTGCGCGACGCGCACCTGGGATCGATATGGGAAGGCACCAGCAACATCGTCGCGCTGGACGTGATACGCGCCGTCAAGCGGGAAAACTCCCTGCCGGTGCTGAAGGCCCACAACCTGGCGCTGCTGGCGCGCGCGGACCTGGCGCCGGCCTATGCGGAAGCCCTGCGCCAGGCAATGGAAGGCGCCTGCGCGCTGGCGGAGACCGCGGCGCGCGAAGGCGGCGATGTCCTGGCGCGGCAAGCGGCGTCGGCGCTCTATCACTGCACCAGCGCGATCGCGATGAGCTGGGAGGCATCCGCCATCGGCTCGGCCGACCGCCTGCGCTGGGCCCAGCTGGCGCTGCGGCATCGCGTGCTGCCGCGCGATCCCCTGGCGCCCGATGAGATTCCGCCGGCTTGGCGACGCGCCGGCGCATGAACGGACGATCGTACGATCGTACGAACGGACGAACGGACGCTTGGACGGGCGTATCGCTCGCCCCAACACTAAAACACCCAGAACATCCAGAACGTTACGGAGACAAGACGTGCAAAAACCTTCCTGCCTGACCGTGCTTGCCGCGAGCTGCGCCGCCGTGGCCATCCTGGGCGCCGCGCCCGCCCGGGCCGCCGACACCTTCCCCGCCAAGCCGCTGACGCTGGTCATCCCCTACCCGCCCGGCGGCCCCACCGACGCCATGGGGCGTACCTTGGCCACCGAAATCTCGCACTACCTGCCGCAGCCCATGATCGTGGAGAACCGCGCCGGCGCCAATG
The DNA here is from genome assembly GCF_002119685.1 of Bordetella genomosp. 8. Taxonomy (NCBI): domain Bacteria; kingdom Pseudomonadati; phylum Pseudomonadota; class Betaproteobacteria; order Burkholderiales; family Alcaligenaceae; genus Bordetella; species Bordetella genomosp. 8. The sequence continues at coordinate 4,754,705 of NZ_CP021108.1, forward strand.
GCAATATCGGCGCGGAATTCGTCGCGCGCGCGCAGCCGGACGGCTACACCCTGATGTTCGGCACGTCCGGCCCGTTGGCGATAAATTCCAGCCTGTACAGCCAGATCAACTACGACCCGGTCAAAAGCTACGCCCCCGTCATCCATGTCGGCTACCTGCCGAACATCCTGGTGGTGAATCCCAGCATCCCGGCCAAGACCGTGCCGGAACTGGTGGCGTATTCCAAGACGCGCCCCGGCAAGCTGGCCTTCGCATCGTCGGGCACCGGCGCGTCGTCGCACCTGGCCGGCGTGATGTTCAACTCCCTGGCCGGCACGGACTTCCTGCACATTCCGTACAAGGGCACCGGCCCGGCCTTGAACGACCTGCTGGGCGACCACGTCGCGATGAGCTTCACCGACGTGCTGACCGCCAAGCCTTTCGTGGAATCGGGCAAGCTGCGCGCGCTCGGGGTGACGACAGCCAAGCGTTCGCGCGCCTTGCCCGACGTGCCGACGGTGGCCGAACAGGGTTATCCGGGCTATGACGTCAGCGTGTTCTTCGGCATCGTCGCACCCGCCAACACGCCGGCGGACCGCATCGCGATCCTGAACAAGGCCTTCGTGCAGGCGTTGAACTCCGACAAGGTCAAAGCCCTGTTCGCCTCGCAGGGGCTGGAGGCCGCGCCCGACCACTCGCCGCAGGCGCTGGGCGCCTTCATCGCGGAAGAGAAAGCCAAATGGGCCAAGGTCATCCAGTCGTCGGGCATCCCCTTGAACTGACAACGGGCGCCTTGTTGCACAGCCCACTCCCGGAGCAGTCCGCATGACTTCCGTCCCCACCACCGGCGCGCTGGCCGGTATCCGCGTCCTGGATATTTCCCGCATCCTGGGCGGCCCCTACTGCGGCCAGATACTGGGCGACCACGGCGCCGACGTGCTGAAGATAGAGCCGCCGCAAGGCGACGACACCCGCACCTGGGGACCGCCGTTCAAGGATGGCGTGGCTTCGTACTACATGGGCCTGAACCGCAACAAGCGCGTCCAGCACCTGGACCTGTCCCAGCCCGCCGGACGCGAGCGCCTGCTGGAACTGCTCGAGCATGCCGACGTTCTGGTGGAGAACTTCAAGACCGGCACGATGGAACGCTGGGGCATGGGCTTCGACGCCTTGTCGCAACGATTTCCGCGCCTGGTCTGGTGCCGCGTGTCAGGCTTCGGCGCCGATGGTCCGCTGGGCGGACTGGCGGGCTACGATGCCGCGGTGCAGGCCATGAGCGGCATCATGAGCGTGAACGGCGAAGCGGGCGGCGAGCCCTTGCGCGTGGGCCTGCCGGTGGTGGACATGGTCACCGGCCTGAACGCCGTGATCGGCATACTGCTGGCCCTGCAGGAACGCCATCGCAGCGGCAAGGGCCAGTTCGTCGAAGCCACGCTGTACGACAGCGGACTTTCGCTGCTGCATCCGCATGCCGCCAACTGGTTCATGGACGAACGCAAGCCACGCCGCACCGGCAACGCGCATCCGAACATCTACCCTTACGACACCTTCCGCACCGGCACGGATCCGGTGTTCCTCGCCATCGGCAACGACCGTCAGTTCGCCACGCTCTGCGACATAGTGGGCCGCGGGGAGCTCGCCGCGGACGCGCGCTTCGCCACGCCGGGCGCGCGCTCCACACACCGGGTGGAATTGAAGGAATTGCTGGAGCAGGCGCTGGCCGGCTTCCAGGCGGCAAGCCTGGTCGACCGCCTGATGGCGGCCAACGTGCCGGCCGCGCCGGTACTGGACATGGATGCCGCGCTGAACCATCCCCACACCGCCCATCGCGAAATGGTGGTGGGCATCGGCCCGGACTATCGCGGCCTGGGTGCGCCGGTCAAACTGAGCCGGACGCCGGCAAGCTATCGTCATGCGCCGCTGACGCCGGGTACCGACTTCGAGAATATGGAGTAAAAAGGGCCGCCCGTGGCGGCCCTGCTGCGTTCAAGGCCCCGTGGCCGGATAGTTCGGTCCGGGACCCCAGCCTCGGTCGCTGGCCCACGGGTTGGCCGCGCCCGGATGCGGCGGGCCGGGATGGTCGAAGCGCCCGTCATTGGCGCAACCGCCCAGCAGCACGCCCAGCATGCAGGCGGCGGCCAGGTGGAAAAGCTTGCTGCGTATCTTCATGGTGACCTCGCAATCAGGCCGACCGGGCGGGATCGCCCCTGGAATGGCGTCGGCGCATTGCCAAGCAAGAATACTGCCTACATGTTCACCACATCCACACCCTTGGGCGGCGTGAAGGTGAAATCCTGCGCGTTGATCGCCGGGTTGGGCACGATGTTGGACAGGTCGACGCGGGTGGTCTGGCCAAACGCATCCAGCAGTTCGATGCGCACGGGGCGGTTGTCCTTGAAGCCGATATCCACGCGCGAGAACCCCGCGTCGGTGGTGCGCGGCTTGGCGCGCAGCCACTCCAGGCCATCCTTGGCCGGCAGCGCCGACACGTCGAAAGACTGCTCCAGCGAGCCGGAGCCGAACAGGATGGCGGCGGGCGAGGTACCGATGGCCTGGTCCACCTTGCGCACCGTGACCTGCGCCAGGTCCGGATCGTACTGATAGACCTGCTTGCCGTCGGCGACGATGAGCTGCTCGTAGGGCTTCTGCACCGCCCATTTGAATTTGCCGGGCCGCTGGAAGGAGAACGTGCCGCTTTGCGCCGGACGCGGTTGCGACTGCTGTCCGCCGGAAGTGGATTGGGTGAATGATCCGGTAGCCGCCGTCACCGACGACACAAAGGCGTGCAGTTGCTCCTGCGCCGTGGCGGCGAACGCCTGTACGGGCAGCAGCGCCGCCAGCGTGATCGCCGCGGTCGAAGCCAGCGCGGCCAGGCTGCGTGGTAATTGCATCATCAAGCTTCCTCCCGCGCGGCGGCGGGGACCAGGATTTCGCGGTTGCCGTTGGATTGCATGGCGGACACCATGCCCGACTGCTCCATCTGTTCGAGCAGGCGCGCCGCACGGTTGTAGCCGATGCGCAGGTGCCTTTGCACCAGCGAGATCGATGCGCGGCGATGCTTCAGCACCACTTCGCAGGCCTGGTCGTACATGGGATCGGACTCGCTATCGGTAAAGCCCGTCACGCTGCCGACGCCATCGCCGGTTTCACCTTCGACGCCGCCTTCCAGCAGGCCTTCGATATAGTTGGGCTCGCCCTGCGCCTTCAGATGCTCGACCACGCGATGCACCTCGTCATCGGACACGAAGGCCCCGTGCACGCGCACCGGCAAACCCGTGCCCGGCGGCATGTACAGCATGTCGCCCTGGCCCAGCAGGGTTTCCGCGCCCATCTGGTCGAGAATGGTGCGCGAATCGATCTTGGAAGACACCTGGAAAGCGATACGCGTGGGGATATTGGCCTTGATCAGGCCGGTAATGACGTCCACGCTGGGGCGCTGCGTGGCCAGGATCAGGTGGATGCCGGCGGCGCGCGCCTTCTGCGCCAGGCGCGCGATCAGTTCTTCGATCTTCTTGCCCACCACCATCATCAGGTCAGCCAGCTCGTCGATCACCACCACGATGGTGGGCAGCGGCTGCAGCGGCTCGGGCTGGTCGGGCGTCAGCGAGAACGGATTGGGGATGGGTTCTTCGCGCTTGATGGCGTCGCGTATCTTGGTATTGAAGCCGGCCAGGTTGCGCACGCCCATCTTGCTCATCAGGCGATAGCGCTTTTCCATTTCGGCCACGCACCAGTTCAGCGCGTTGGCTGCGTGGCGCATGTCGGTCACGACGGGCGCCAGCAAGTGCGGGATGCCCTCGTAGACGCTCATTTCCAGCATCTTGGGGTCGATCAGGATCAACCGCGTCTGCGCCGCGTCGGCCTTGTAGAGCAGCGACAGGATCATGGCATTGATACCCACCGACTTGCCCGACCCGGTGGTACCGGCGACCAGCAGGTGCGGCATCTTGGCCAGGTCGGCGACGACGGGATTGCCGGCGATGTCCTTGCCCAGGGCCATCGTCACGGTCGACGCGCTGGCGTGATACGTCTGCGAGCCGAGGATTTCGGACAGCTTCACCATCTGCCGGCGCGGATTGGGCAGCTCCAACCCCATGAGGTTCTTGCCGGGTATGGTTTCGACCACCCGGATGCTGACCAGGCTGAGCGCGCGCGCCAGATCCTTGGCCAGGTTCACCACCTGGCTGCCCTTCACGCCAGTGGCCGGTTCGATTTCATAACGCGTAATGACCGGGCCCGCCTGCGCGGCCACCACGACCACGCTGACGCCGAAATCGGCCAGCTTCTTCTCGATCAGGCGCGAGGTGAACTCGATGGTCTCGGCCGACACGGTTTCCTGCATGACCGGCGGCGGATCCAGCAGGCTGATCGTGGGCAGGTCGCCTTCGCCTTCCGGCGGCGCGAACAGCGTCTGCTGCTTTTCGCGCTGCACGCGGTCGGACTTGGGCACCACGGTAATCGCCGGCTCGATGCGCACCGGCTGCTCGTGCACCAGTTTTTCCTGCTTGGCCACGACCTGTTCGGTACGTTCCGCCTGCGCGACTTCGCCCAGCTTGCGGTCCTGGCGCGCATCGACGGAAGCGCGGGCGCGCCGCAGCAGTCCTTCGATGGAGCCGCCGACCCGTTCGGCGATGGCCAGCCATGAGAACGAGAAGAACAGGCTGAGCCCGATGGCGACCAGCACCAGGAAGACCAACGTTCCACCCGTAAAACCGATGGCGCCGGACAGTTGTTCCGCGAGCGTATGGCCGATCACGCCGCCAGCGCCACTGCCGCCGTCCGCGCTGCCGGGCAGATGCGTCCCCAACGTATACAGGCGCAGCGCTTCCAGCCCCATGGAGCCGATCAGCAGCATGCCGAAACCCACGCCCTGCTCCCAGCGCACGCGCGGCAGCGGTTCGGCGTTGCCGTTCGGGGTACGCAGATGGCCGGCCAGCCGGCGGTAGCCGGCGCGCACGCGGTGCAGCAGCAGGACCACCCACCACCAGGCGGAAAAACCGAAGAGGTAAAGCAGGATGTCAGCCAGGTAGGCACCCAGCGTGCCGCCCTTGTTGTGCACCACGCCGGCGGGCACGGAATGCGACCAGCCGGGATCGGCGGAGCTCCAGGTGGCCAGCACCAGGGTCAGCCACGCGGCCATGGCGGCGAAAAGTATCCACCGGGCCTCGCGCAGCAGGGAGGAAATGCGGGTCTGCAACGGCGACGGGCCATTGCGCGTGTTGCGCGAAGCGCGCGGAGAAGCGGTTGAAATACGCGGCATAGGCCTCATTATAATTGGGCATCAACTTTGCCTAGCGTGCCCGATGACTACTTCCAAACATGCCCAACTGCTGATTCTCGGCTCCGGTCCGGCCGGCTATACCGCGGCGGTCTACGCCGCGCGCGCCAACCTGAAGCCCGTCCTGGTCACCGGCCTGGCGCAGGGCGGCCAGCTGATGACGACCACCGAGGTCGACAATTGGCCCGCCGACGCGCAAGGGGTGCAGGGCCCGGAATTGATGCAGCGGTTCCAGCAGCACGCCGAACGTTTTAACACTGAAATCGTGTTCGACCACATCGCGAGCGTGGATTTGACGCAACGCCCCTTTACCCTGACGGGCGATACGGGCAACGTCTACACCTGCGATTCGCTGATCATCGCCACCGGCGCCTCCGCGAAATACCTGGGCCTGCCCAGCGAGCAATCCTTCATGGGCCGCGGCGTGTCCGGCTGCGCCACCTGCGACGGGTTCTTCTACAAGAACCAGGACGTGGTGGTGGTGGGCGGCGGCAACACCGCGGTCGAGGAAGCGCTGTACCTGTCGAATATCTGCCGCACCGTCACCATGATCCACCGCCGCGACAAGTTCCGCGCCGAGCCCATCCTGGTGGACCGCCTGATGGACAAGGTCGAAAACAGCAACATGAAGCTGAAGCTGTTTTCCGAGCTGGAAGAAGTGCTGGGCGACGACAGCGGCGTCACCGGCGTGCGCATCCGCGACAACAAGACCGGCCAGACGGAAGACCTGGCGGCGACCGGCGCCTTCATCGCCATCGGCCACCACCCGAATACCGACATCTTCCAGGGCAAGCTGGACATGAAGGACGGCTACATCGTCACCAAGAGCGGCCTGTCCGGCATGGCGACGATGACGTCGGTGCCGGGCGTGTTCGCCGCCGGGGACGTGCAGGACCATGTCTATCGCCAGGCGATCACCAGCGCGGCCACCGGTTGCATGGCGGCCCTGGACGCACAGCGGTGGCTGGAGAATGCGGGACAGTAAAGCGGGTTTCGGCGACCTGAAACGCCTGCACGAGCAGGCGCAGGCGCGGACGCTGCGGCGGCAGGCGGAGGCCGCGGCCGCGCAGGCGGCGCGCGCCGCCGCCGCGCGCGAATCTACGCAGGCGGCGGGTTCCGCGGCCACGCGTGAAGCCGCGCCGCCATCCGATCCCGCCGACGACCTGCGCGCCTTCCGCAAGGCCATGGGCGCGGTCACGCCGCTGCGCGCCGAAGCACGGGTGGTGCACACGCACCGACCGGCGCCCGACGACATCCCCGTCCAACGCCGCGCCGCCGCGCTGGGCGAAACGGCGAACCGCGCGGACGCCGGCGTTTCCGACGGCGGCGTCACGCATCTGCTCTCCGAAAACGGCACCGCCTACGTGCGCGCGGACGCCGCGCCGGATACCGCGCGCAAGCTGCGGCGCGGTGAATGGCAGGCCGGCGCGGAGCTGGACCTGCACGGCCTGCGCGTCGAGCAGGCGCGTCACGCGGTGCTTTCCTTCGTCGATGAATGCCTCGAGCACGGCATACGCTGCGTGCGCGTCGTGCATGGCAAGGGCTACGGTTCCGAAGGCCTGAATCCCGTGCTCAAGGACAAGGCGCGGACCTGGCTGGCGCAAAAGCCGGAAGTCATCGCCTTTTCCGAAGCCCCGCCGCGCGAAGGGGGCTCGGGCGCGCTGCTGGTGCTGCTGCGGCAGATGGAAGAAGCCCGGCGGTAAATCGCGCCGGCGATCCATCCGTCTAGCGGCAATCCGCCCGCGTTAAATCCTTCTTTACCGCCCCTCTTTACTGACCCCTGTTTCCGCGCCCGCGCGCTCCCGCACCCATGCGGTAGCCGCGCGTACGCCAGCACGCTCATTGATGCGTGACACGCAATGGTCATCCGGATATTTGCGCTTTACGGCACCGCCGCATGCCCCGCATCATGCGCGGGCCGCTCGCGACGGCGGCACCGACCGTATCCGGAAACGTCCCAAAGAGGAGACAGACATATGTTGCATACCGCCCTTTTCGGCGGCAGGCATGGCGCCCGCCTGCTCGTCCTGGCCGCCATCATGTTCACGGCACTGGGCCTGCGCCCCGCGGCCGCCGAGGACTGGAATCCCACCCGCCCCATCCGCCTGCTGGTGCCCTACGGCCCCGGCGGCAGTTCCGACGTCATCGCGCGCGCCGTGGCCATCGAAATGTCGCGCGACCTGGGCCAGCAGGTGGTCGTGGAAAACAAGGGCGGCGGCCAAGGCAGCATCGCCACGATGGAAGCCGCGCGCGCCCGTCCCGACGGCTACACCCTGATCCTGGGCCACGTCGGTACGCTGGCGGTCAATCCGGCGATGATGCGCAACCTGCCCTATGACCCGGTCAAGGATTTCTCGCCCATCATCCTGCTGGCCAAGCTGCCCATGGTCTTCGCCCTGAATGCTCGCGTGCCGGCCAACGACCTGCAATCCTTCGTGGCGCTGGCCAAGGCCAAGCCCGGCACGTTGAACTATGGCTCGGCCGGCAATGGCAGCGCGGGACACCTGGCCTTCGAGATGCTGAAGACCGCCACCGGCATCGACGTCGTGCACGTTCCCTACAAGGGCACGGGCGCGCAATTGCAGGATCTGCTCGCCGGCAATATCGATGCGGCATCGGCGGGCCTGCCGGGCTTGCTGCCGCAGGCCCAGAGCGGTCGGGTCAAGCTGATCGCGGTGGGTTCGGCGCGCCGCCTGGATGCCATCCCGGACGTACCCACGGTCGCGGAATCGGGCTATCCCGGCTTCGAAAGCTCGCAATGGTTCGGCCTGCTGGCGCCCGCCGGCACGCCCGCGCCAGTCATCGCCCGGCTGAACAAGGCCGGCCACGCCGCGCTGGCGGCGGAGTCGGTGCGCCAACGGCTGGAGCAGGATTCCAGCGAAATCTCCGGCGCCGGTCCCGAGGCCTTCGCGGCATTCATCGTGTCGGAGGAAAAGCGCTGGGGCGAGGTCGTGCGCAAGGCGAACGTACACGCCGAATAAGGCGCGCACGGCGCCGCGCGGGCGGCGGCCGCCCGCAAGGAACGGTTCAGGCACCATCGGGCGCGGCCGGCACAGGCATGGCCGGCACAGGCGCGGCCGGCACAGGCACGGCCGCGCCCAGGCGAGGCCCGGCCCAGGCATGGCCAGCTCAGGCGCGGCCGACCTCCCGCGTCTCGCCGGGCGGCGCCCGGCGTGGATCGCGCACATAGTCCACCAGGGCCTCCGTGGCGGGATCCGGGCGCGGCGTCAACAGGGACACCACGATGATCGCCAGGAACGCCGCGGGGGCACCGAAGATGCCGGCCGCCACGGGCTGTATGCCCCACCACAATTCGAGCGGCTGGGTCGGCGATATGCCGAACACCAGCTCGCGCAGCCACGGATGGCTGTGCGCCATGTAGCTGAAGGTCACCGCCAGCCCGACGGCCACGCCGGCCGTCGCCCCCCACTTGTTGGCCCGCTTCCAGAAAATGCCCATCACCAGCACGGGAAAAAAAGAGGACGCCGCCACCGAAAACGCCGCCGACACCATGATCAGGATGTCGGCCGGCCGCCTTGCCGCCACCCAGGCCGCGGCGAATGCCACCACCAGCAACAGGACCTTGGACACCATGACCCGGCGCGCCGCCGGCATGCGGGGCGAGACGACCCGGTAAAGCATGTCGTGCGACAGCGCATTGGACAGCGTCAGGAGCAGTCCGTCCGCTGTCGAGAGCGCCGCCGCCAGGCCGCCGGCCGCCACCAGCCCCGACACCACATAGGGCAGGCCGCCGATCTCCGGCAAGGCCAGCACCACCACGTCCGCACCCATGTGTATTTCACCCAGCTGCACCACGCCGTCGCCGTTCACGTCCACCACGCTCACCAGCGTGGGGCTGATGGCGCTCCATGCCGCCACCCAGTCCGGCAGCGCGCTGAACCGGGCGCCGACCAGGTGCGTGTAGATCACGTACTTCACCAGGATGGCCAGCGCGGGCGCGAGCAGGTACAGCAGCAGGATGAACAGCAAGGTCCAGCAGACGGACCGGCGCGCGGCGCCGACGGATGGCGTGGTGTAGGAGCGCATCAGGATGTGCGGCAGCCCCGCGGTCCCCAGCATCAGGCATAGCGCAAGGGCGATGAAGTTGGCGCGCTGCGGCTCCCAGCCTGCTGGTGCGCCGTCATCCTGCGCCTGGCCGGCAGTCATGTCCTGGGCGGCGCCGGGGTTGGCCTCCCGGATCACCGGGTCGCGCCCGGCCCCCGCGCCGGTAGCGGCAGGGCCGCCGCCCTCGGGCGGATGAGACTGCGCTGCCGTCGGATAAGGCTGCGCCGAGGGCACCGGCGGTCGCGCCCGCGCACGGAACTCCTGCCGATCGCGATACCAGCGCGTGCGGGCTTCTTCCACCGTGACCGGATACGCGTCCAGCTCGCGCTGCACCGAGCGTATTTCCAGCATCGGCGCGTCCGCCGCGTTCAGTTGCGCCAGGCGGTCGCGCAGGCGGGCTTTTTCGCTCACCCACGAACCCGGCAGGGTGCGCAGCAACTCATCCACCCGCTCCGCGCGGGCCTGCCACTCGCGGCGCACGGCGCGCTCGGCGTCGTCGTCCAGCAGCCGGCCTTCCTGTTGCACCACCTGTTCCAGCGCCACCCCTGCGGCCATGGGCGGCAGCGCCATGCCGGTGAACTTGATCGACAGCCACACGACCGGGATCACGTAGGCCATGATCAGGATGATGAACTGCCCGACCTGCGTCCACGTCACCGCGCGCATGCCGCCCAGGAAGGAACACACCAGCATGCCACCGAGTGCCAGGAAGATCCCCAGCTCGAACGAAATCCCCGTCATGCGCGTCGTGATGATGCCGACGCCATAGATCTGCGCGACCAGGTAGGTGAACGAGCACAGCACCGCGCAGGCCACGCCCACCAGGCGCGGCAGGTTGCCGCCATAGCGCGCGCCCATGAAATCCGGCAGGGTGTACTGGCCGAACTTGCGCAGATAGGGCGCAAGCAGCAGCGCGACCAGCACGTAGCCGCCGGTCCACCCCATCACATACGCCAGCCCCGCGTAGCCGCCGACGTAGAGCGTGCCGGCAACGCCGATGAAGGACGCCACCGACATCCAGTCGGCGGCCGTGGCCATGCCGTTGTAGAAGGCCGGCACCCGGCGGCCCGCGACGTAGTACTCGACGGGATCGGAGGTCCGGCAGACGATGCCGATGCCGGCGTACAGGCTGAACGTCACCAGCAGGAAGACATAGCCTATCCAGTTGCGCGGCATGCCCAGGACTTCGAGCAGGCCCAGCACCAGGATGAGCAGCGCGAAGCCGGCGGCGTAGAGCACATAGACCCGCGCCGCGGTCTCAGTCATCCCCGTCCGCGCCATTCATGATCCGTGCATACGCGACGATGATGGCCAGGTAAGCCAGGGGCGCGCCAAAGGCGGCCATCCAGTAGGCGAAAGGCCAGCCGGCGACAGGGAAGAGCAGCGAGCGCGCGAACCAGGCGGGAACGACGGTCAAGCCGGCCCACAGCACCAGCAGCAGCGCGATGAGCCGGACGTTGCGCCCCCACAATGGGGCACGCGCCCGGGAGGCGAGCAGATCGTCGACGGATTCAGCGTTTTGCGGAGTCGGCGTATGCGCCATGGCAGGGCCTACTGGAACGCCGGCCGCGCCTGGGGCGCAAAAACCGGACCCTGAATGCGACAACGGCTGGCACTGCCTGGTGCCAGCCGTTGTGCGTTTGCTTTTCTAGGTACAGCTTCTTTTATGTACCGGTGCCGCCCGGTTTTGAGCCCTCAGAGGGGCTTTTGTCTCCTCACCTGCATGGAACGGAATTCTGCACCATCTCCGGGAATGAAACACTAGGGGTATGCCCTAGGACGGCGCATTTACCAGGGGAAGGTTCGCACCAACTTGGTGCGTTGACCGATTTTTATATTCCATTTACTCCCGGCCGATCAAGCTTTATCCCGTTTTTACGGCGGCCTCCCTAACCTGCCGGTGTCCGCTGGCCCCGCTCCGTCGCGTGTGCCCGCCCCGGGATCCGGGACCTTACCCAGGAGTAAACATGGACACCATTTTCCTCGCCTCTTTCGTCGTGATGGCCGCGCTCACGCTGGCCCTGGTCGAGTTCTGCGACGCCCTGCAGAAGGGAGACCAATCATGAGCTGGCTGTACCTGATCAGCGGCGCCCTCGCCCTGTTCCTGTTCGTCTATCTGCTCATCGCCCTGTTCAAGCCGGAGAAATTCTGATGAACGCGCACTACCTGGGGCTGCTGGTCTTCTTCCTGGCGGTCCTTCTGCTGCTCGCCCCCTGGGTCGGGCGCTATATCCATGAAGTCATGGAAAACGGCCAGTCGCGCTGGTCGGCCTGGGGACGGCCGTTCGAGCGGCTGGTCTACAAGGCCGCCGGCGTGGATCCCACGGCCGAAATGGGATGGAAACGCTACGCCGTGGCCGTCCTCGTGTTCAGCATCCTTGGCTTCGTGGCGTCCTACGCGATCCAGCGCGCGCAGGGGCTGTTGCCGCTGAACCCCGCCAACATGGGCGCGGTGTCGGCCGACTCTTCGCTCAACACCGCCGTCAGCTTCGTCACCAACACGAACTGGCAAGGCTATGTCGGCGAAGGCACGATGAGCTACCTGACGCAGATGCTCGCGCTGACGGTGCAGAACTTCCTGTCGGCCGCCACCGGCATCGCCGTGCTCCTGGCACTGATACGCGGCTTCGCGCGGCACAGCGCGCAGACCGTGGGCAATTTCTGGGTGGACACGGTCCGCTGCTGCCTGTACGTGCTGCTGCCGATGTCGCTGATCCTGGCCGTCGTGCTGGTCGGCCAGGGCGTGATCCAGACTTTCAGCCCCTACCAGGACGCGCATCTGCTGGAACCGGTCGCGTACTCCGCGGCCAAGATGGACGACCATGGCCAGCCGGTGCTGGACGCCAAGGGGCAGCCGGTCACGGAATCGCTGACCGCCACCACGCAGTCCATCGCGCTGGGGCCGGTGGCGTCGCAGGAAGCCATCAAGATGCTCGGCACCAACGGCGGCGGCTTCTTCAACGCGAACTCGGCGCATCCCTACGAGAACCCCACGCCGCTGTCCAACTTCCTGCAGACACTGGCGATGCTGATGATTCCGGCGGCGCTCTGCTTTACCTTCGGCCGCATGGTGGGGGACCGACGCCAGGGCATCGCGGTGCTGGCCTCCATGGTAGTGCTGTTCGTCGCCTTCGCGCTGACCACCGGGTATTTCGAGTTCCAGGCCAATCCCATGCTGGCGCAGGCCGGCGTCGACAGCAGCACCACCGCGCTGTCGGCGGGCGGCAATATGGAAGGCAAGGAAGCGCGCTTCGGCATCGGGCCCACGGCCCTGTTCGCCACGGCGACCACCGCGGCCTCCTGCGGCGCGGTCGACGGCATGCATGACTCATTCACGCCCATGGGCGGCTTTTCGCCGATGCTGCTGATGCAGTTGAGCGAAGTGGTCTTCGGCGGCGTCGGTTCGGGCCTGTACAGCATGCTGGCCTTCGCCATCCTGGGCGTCTTCATCGCCGGGCTGATGATAGGCCGCACACCGGAATACCTGGGCAAGAAGATCGAGGCCTACGAGATGAAGATGACGTCCATCGTCATCCTGGCCGCGCCCCTGCTGGTGCTGGTGGGTACCGCGCTGGCGGTATCGATGACGGCCGGCAAGGCCGGCGTGCTCAATCCCGGCACGCACGGCTATTCCGAAATCCTCTATGCGCTGACCTCGGCCGCGAACAACAACGGCAGCGCCTTCGCCGGGCTGTCGGCCAACACGCCTTACTACAACAGCCTGCTGGCCATCGCGATGTGGTTCGGCCGCTTCGCCGTGATCATTCCGATCCTGGCGATGGCCGGCTCGCTGGCGAAGAAGCACCGCGTTCCCGCCGGTCCGGGCACCATGCCCACCACCGGCGCCTTATTCGTGATCCTGCTTATCGGTTCCGTCCTGCTGGTCGGCGCGCTTACCTATGTCCCCGCGCTGGCCCTGGGCCCCGTGGCGGAACATCTGCAACCTTGAACGGGCTGATACTCAACATGGCCAAGCAATCGAACAGCGACGCCTTGGCGGCCGTCGCTCCGCAACCCCTGCCGCAAGACGCGACGGGCTTGCCGCCGCCACGCAACTTCCAGTTCTTCTCGCGGGCGCTGATGGGGCCGGCCCTGGTCGACAGCCTGCGCAAGCTGGCGCCGTCGGCGCAGGTGAAGAACCCCGTGATGTTCGTCGTCTACGTGGGCAGCATCCTGACCACCTTCCTCTGGATCATGGCGCTGCGCGGCCAGGCCGAGGCCCCCGCCGGCTTCATCTTCGGCATCGCGGTATGGCTGTGGTTCACCGTACTGTTCGCCAATTTCGCCGAGGCGCTGGCCGAAGGTCGGGGCAAGCAGCAGGCCGCCGCGCTGCGCGGGCTGCGCACCACCGTCACCGCGCGCGTGCTGCGCGATTTCAAGGATGCCGATGTGGCGGGCGCGCATCCGGACGCCTATCGCGACCGTGGCGTGTCGCGCAATTCCGGCGACCTGCGCAAGGGCGACGTGGTGCTGGTCGAAGCCGGCGACATCATTCCCGGCGACGGCCTGATCATCGCCGGCGTGGCGTCGGTGGACGAAAGCGCCATTACCGGCGAATCGGCGCCGGTGATCCGCGAGTCGGGCGGCGACTTCTCGTCGGTGACCGGCGGCACGCGGGTGCTGTCGGACTGGCTGTTCGTGCGCATCGCCGCCAACCCCGGCGAAAGCTTCCTGGATCGCATGATTTCCATGGTGGAAGGCGCCAAGCGGCAGAAGACGCCCAACGAACTGGCGCTGACGATCCTGCTGGTGGGGCTGACCGTCGTGTTCCTGCTGGTCACCGTCACCCTGCTGCCGTTCTCACTGTTCTCCGTCGAGGTCGCCAAGGTGGGCCAGGTGGTCACGGTCACCGCGCTCGTGGCCCTGCTGGTCTGCCTGATCCCGACCACCATCGGCGGGCTGCTATCGGCCATCGGCGTGGCCGGCATGAGCCGCATGATGCAGGCCAACGTGCTGGCGATGTCGGGCCGCGCGGTCGAAGCGGCCGGCGACGTCGACGTGCTGCTGCTGGACAAGACCGGCACCATCACCTTCGGCAACCGCCAGGCTTCGGCCCTGCTGCCCGCCCCCGGCGTCACCCCGCGCGAACTGGCGGAAGCCGCGCGGCTGGCCTCGCTGGCCGATGAAACGCCGGAAGGCCGCAGCATCGTGCTGCTGGCCGACAAGGCCCTGCACGCGCCGGCCCGGCCCGCGGCCGACCTGGAGTTCGTGCCCTTCAGCGCGCATACCCGCATGAGCGGCGTCAACCAGGGCGCGCGCCAGGTGCGCAAGGGCGCCGTGGACGCCATCCGCCAGTGGCTGGCGGACCAGGGCGTCACCATGGATGCCGCCGTCACCCGCGCCGCCGACGACATCGCGCGCCGCGGCAGCACGCCGCTGGCGGTGGCCGACAGCGGCCGCGTCCTGGGCGTGGTGGAGCTGAAGGACATCGTCAAGCCCGCCATCAAGGAACGCTTCGCCGAGCTGCGCCGCATGGGCATCAAGACCGTCATGATCACGGGCGACAACAAGCTGACCGCCGCGTCGATCGCGGCGGAAGCCGGGGTCGACGACTATCTGGCGGAAGCCACGCCCGAGGCCAAGCTCAAGCTGATCCGCGCCTACCAGGGCGAAGGCCGGCTGGTGGCCATGACGGGCGACGGCACCAACGATGCGCCGGCGCTGGCGCAGGCCGACGTCGCGGTGGCGATGAATTCCGGCACGCAGGCGGCCAAGGAAGCCGGCAACATGGTGGACCTGGATTCCAATCCCACCAAGCTGATCGAGATCGTCGAGATCGGCAAGCAAATGCTGATGACGCGCGGCGCGCTGACCACCTTCAGCGTGGCCAATGACGTGGCCAAGTACTTCGCCATCATTCCGGCCGCCTTCGCCACGGTCTATCCGCAGCTGGGCGTGCTGAACGTGATGCGCCTGACCACGCCGGCGTCCTCCATCCTGTCGGCCGTCATCTTCAACGCGCTGATCATCGTCGTGCTGATCCCGCTGGCGCTCAAGGGCGTCCGGTACCGTCCGCTGGGCGCTGGCGTGCTGTTGCGGCGGAACCTGATCATCTATGGCCTGGGCGGCCTGCTGGTGCCCTTCGTCGGCATCAAGCTCGTCGACATGGTACTGGCGGCGCTGGGCTGGGCCTGAGCCGCCGCAATCGAGGAAATCGTCATGAACACTACGAATATGCAAAAGCAAACGCCCACGCGGGCCGGCGCCGGCGTCCTGCGCCCCGCGCTGGTCGTCTTCGCCATCCTGACCGTCGTCACCGGCCTGGCCTACCCCTACGCCACCACGGGAATTTCCCAGTTGGTGTTCCCCCACGAAGCCAACGGCTCGATGATCGAACGGAACGGCCAGGTGGTGGGGTCGACGCTGATCGGCCAGCAATTTTCCGCGCCCAAGTACTTCTGGGGCCGCCTGTCCGCCACCGCGCCCATGCCCTACAACGCGTCGGCGTCCGGCGGGTCCAACCTGGGGCCTCGCAACCAGGCCCTGGCCGACGCCGCCAAGGCGCGCGTCGACGCCCTGCGGGCGGCCGATCCGGGCAATACCAAGCCTATCCCGGTGGATCTGGTAAGCGCCTCGGGCAGCGGCCTGGATCCGGACATCAGCGTGGCCGCGGCCGATTACCAGATCGAACGCGTGGCCAGGGCGCGCGACATGAGCACCCTGGAAGTGGCCAAGCGGGTCGAAGCGCATACCCGGCGGCCGTTCTTCGGATTGCTGGGCGAGCCGGTGGTCAATGTGCTGGCGTTGAACCTGGACCTGGACGGCATGAAGGCGACGCGCTGATGCGACGGCGTATAGTGGCGCTGACCGATACGCTGACCATCAACAAGCGCCCCATTACGACCGAACGACGGCCGCACCATGCCTAGCCCGCATCCCGAACGCCCCGATCCCGACGCCCTGCTGCGGGACATCGATGGGGCGGCGCAGCGCGCCGCGCGAGGCCGGCTGCGCCTGTATTTCGGCGCATCGGCCGGCGTCGGCAAGACCTACGCCATGCTGGCCGCGGCGGCCGCCCAGCGGACCGCCGGCGTCGACGTGCTGGCCGGCGTCGTGGAAACCCACGACCGGCGGGAAACCGCCGCGCTGCTGGACGGCATCCCGTCGCTGCCGCGCGTCGACCACGCGTATCGCGGGCACGCGCTGCCGGAATTCGACCTGGACGGCGCGCTGGCGCGGCGGCCGGCCCTGATACTGGTCGACGAACTGGCGCATTCGAACGCGCCGGGCGCCCGCCATGCCAAGCGCTGGCAGGACGTGGAAGAACTGCTGGCCGCCGGCATCGACGTCTGGAGCACCCTGAACGCGCAACACCTGGACAGCCTGAACCAGGCGGTGCGCAGCATCACCGGCATCCCGGTCTGGGAAACCGTGCCCGACCGGCTGTTCGACGCCGCCGATGAAGTCGTGCTGGTCGACCTGCCGCCGGACGAGCTGCTGCGGCGGCTGCGGGATGGCAAGGTCTACATGCCGGAACAGGCCCGCCACGCCGCGCGCAATTTCTTCCGCAAGGGCAATCTGATCGCCCTGCGCGAACTGGCGCTGCGCCGCATGGCCGAACGGGTCGACGACGACGTCCAGGCCTACCGGCGCGATCGCGCGGTGGAAACCGTGTGGCGCACGCGCGAAGCCGTCGTGGCCTGCCTGGCGGCGGACGAGGAAGCCGAACACGTGGTGCGGGCCGCGCACCGCCTGGCGCAGCAGCTGGACGGCGAGCTCCATGTGGTCACGGTGGAAACGCCCGCCCTGGTCGAGCCATCCGCGGCGCAGCGGCTGGCGCTGCAAGGCGCCCTGGCGACGGCGCGCGACCTGGACGCGCGCGTCGAAACGCTGGGCGGGGCGGACATGGTGCGGGCCCTGGTGGGCTACGTGCGCCGGCACAACATCACCAAGGCCGTGATCGGCCGCACGCGGGCGGGACGCGGCCTGGGCACGCGCTGGCGTGCCTGGCTGGCCACGCTGCTATCGCCGGCGGGCCTGTTGCGGCGCCGCAGCTTCGCCGATCTGCTGGCCGCGGGCTGCCCCGAACTGGACGTCATGCGGCTGGCCGCGCCATCGCAGCCGGCCACCGCGCGCACCGGGTCGATGCGGCTGGGCGCACCGCCCGCCGTCGATGCGGGGCCCGCGGCCGCCGCGCCGGGCGGGCCGAGGCCGCCCGCGCGATACGGCGGCTACGCCTGGGCCTGCGTCTATTGCGCGATCGCCACCTTGATCGGACTGGCGGCCTTCCCCGCGCTGCACCAGACCAACATCGCCATGTGCTACCTGCTGGCGGTCATGGCCGTCGCGCTGCGGCATGGCCGCGGACCGGCGGCGCTGGCATCGGTCATCAGCGTGGCGGCCTTCGATTTCTTCTTCGTGTTGCCCCTGCGCTCTTTCGCCGTTTCGGACGTACAGTACCTGGTGACTTTCCTGGTGCTGCTGGCCGTGGGCCTGCTGGTCGGCCAGCTGACGGCCGGCCTGCGCCTGCTGGCATTGTCCTCGGCACGGCGCGAAAGCGTCGCGCGCGGCCTGTACGAATTCGCGCGCGAGCTGTCGTCGGCCCTGCTGCCGGAACAGATCGTCACGGCGGCATCGTCCTATGTGAATGCCGCCTTCGGCACGCCCTGCGCGCTGCTGCTGCTGGGCGGCGACGACCGCCTCTCGCTGAGCAACGCCGACACACCGCTCCAGGCGGCGCGCCCGGTCGAAACGGCCCTGGCGCAGTGGGTATTCGACCACGGGCAACCCGCCGGTTGCGGCACCAACACGTTGTCCAGCAGCCCGCTGCTGTACCTGCCGCTGAAGGCCCCCATGCGCACCCGTGGCGTGCTGGTGCTGGAACCGCCGGGCGGCGCGGCCTTCATGACCTCGCCGGACCGGCCGCAACTGGACGCCTACGCCACCCTGATCGCCATCGCCATCGAGCGCGTGCACTACGTGGACGTCGCGCAGCAGGCGCTGGTCAGCATGGCCTCGGAACAATTGCGCAGCTCGCTGCTGTCGGCGATTTCGCACGACCTGCGCACGCCGCTGACCAGCCTGGTGGGCATGACGGACACGCTGATGCGCGATCCGGATGCGCTGAGCCCGGCGCAACGCGAGATCGCGTTGGCCATGCGCGAACAGGCGCGCCGCATGCACGCCATGGTGGTCAATCTGCTGGACATGGCCCGGCTGCAGAACCGCGAGGTCACGCTGCGCAAGGAATGGCAGTCGGTGGAAGAGCTGGTCGGCGCCGCCATCGCCGAGATGCGCGAGCCGCTGCGCCAGCATACCGTCTCCGTGGCGCCCCTGTCCGACCTGCCGCTGGTGGAATGCGACGGCGTGCTGATGCAACGCGTGCTGTGCAATCTGCTGGAGAACGCCGCCAAATACACGCCGCCCGGCAGCCACGTGTACATCGACGCCATCGTGCGCGAAAGCGAGATCCTGGTGCGCGTCGCCGACGACGGACCGGGTGTGCCGGCGGGCCAGGAAACCGCCATCTTCGACAAATTCGTGCGCGGCGAGCGCGAATCGGCCACGCCGGGCGCCGGCCTGGGCCTGGCGGTCTGCCAGGCCATCGTGCAGGCGCACCAGGGCCGCATCCGCGTGGAGCCTGGCGAGCCTCCCTATGCCGGCGCGCGCTTCGTGGTCGAGCTGCCGCTGACGCGCGCGCCCGCCGTCGCGCCCGAACCGCCGGCAACATCCCTGCCCGGCGAAGCAACGGGCCGCGCCGCCCCCATCCACACGGAATGACAGACGGACGATGTTCGACTTCCAACCCACCGTATTGCTTATCGAAGACGATGCCAACATCCGGCGCTTCGTCCGCACCGCCCTGCAGGACGAAGGCTGCGCCGTATTCGAAGCCGAGACCGTGCAGCGCGGCCTGATCGAGGCCGGCACCCGGCAACCGGACGTGGTCATCCTGGACCTTGGCCTGCCCGACGGCGACGGCATGACGCTGATGGGCGAACTGCGCACCTGGACGGAAGTGCCGGTACTGGTGCTGTCCGCGCGGACCGCCGAAACCGACAAGATCGCGGCCCTGGATGCGGGCGCCGACGACTATCTGGTCAAGCCCTTCGGCGTGGGAGAACTGCTGGCGCGGCTGCGCGTGCTGCTGCGCCGCCATGGCCGCGGCGGCGCCGGCAATGCCGCCGAGATCGCCTTCGGCGACGTGCACGTCGACTTTTCCAAGCGCGTCGTGCAACGCAACGGCCAGCACGTCCATCTGACCGGCATGGAGTATCGCCTGCTCGCGGCGCTGATCGCGCATCGCGGCAAGGTGATGACGCATCGCGAGCTGCTGCGCGAGGTGTGGGGACCTTCGCATGTCGAAAGCAATCACTATCTGCGCATCTACATGGGCCACCTGCGGCAAAAGCTGGAGGCCGACCCGGCACAGCCGGCCTTCCTGCTGACCGAGATCGGCGTCGGCTACCGCTTCGCGGGCTAGCTTTATATCGCGCTTACGCCGCCACCCCGTCTTTTGAGCCGGCGTTTACGCGTTTCTCCCTATCGTTGCGCTTCTTTCGCAACGCGCAATACAGGAGAACCGCATGCGCTACGCCAGTCCCCGATCCGCCAGGCATATGCTATTCGCCACCACGGCGCTTGCCGTCGCCGCCGCATGGACGGGCCCCGCCGCGCGCGCGCAAAGCGCGGCCGGCGATCAGTCCGGTGGTGACCAGTCCGCCGCGCCATACAGCCTGACCGCCAACGTCACCCTGGCATCGCAGTACCGCTATCGCGGGCTCATGCAGACCGACAACAAGCCCGCCATCCAGGGCGGCTTCGACTTCAGCCACCAGAGCGGCTTCTACATCGGCAACTGGAACTCGAACATCAGCTGGCTTTCGGACAGCAACTCCGACGTCTCCGCGCCCGTCGAGATGGACTTCTACGGCGGCTATCGCGGCACCTTCACGCAGGACGTGCCGTTCGACTTCGGCGTGCTGAAGTACTATTACCCCGGCGACTATCCCAGCGGCTTCACCAACCCGGACACGACCGAACTGTACGGCAGCGTCGGCTACCGGACGACCACGCTCAAGTATTCGTACGCGGTATCCAACCTGTTCGGCTTCGCCAAGAGCAAGGGCAGCCAGTATTTCGACCTGAGCGGCAATTACGATGTGGGCGTGTGGGGCCTGACGCTGAACACGCACGTCGGCTACCAGTACGTGCGCAACGTCGACAACGCGTCCTACTACGACTGGAAGCTGGGACTGACCAAGGACCTGGGCCAGGGCCTGGGCGTATCGGTGGCTTACATCGACACCAACGCGCATCGCGACGTATATACCAACTCCCAGGACCGGTTCATGGGCCGCGGCACGGTGGTGGCTTCCATCACGAAGACGTTCTGACGGCGCAGGGTCACGGTCGGCTGAGCCGGTTGAGGAATGCCGCCGTGACCGCGCCCACCAGGCAGACCGCTACCAGGAAATAAAGCGGCGCCATGATGTCAACCGCCATCCACAGCGAGATCACGATCGGTGTCAGGCCACCAAAGATCGCATAGGCGAGGTTGTACGAAAAGGAAATTCCGGTGAACCGGATCTCAGGCGGAAAAACCCCGACCATGGCGGAAGGCACGACGCCGATAACGCCCAATGCGGTCCCCGTGATCGCATAAAGCGTCAACCAGGAAGTGGTGCTGGCATTCGGATCCGAGATGCCGCGATAGAAGGCATAGAACGTCATGGCGAGCAGGACGCATCCGACCTGCAGGACCCGGCGCTGGCCGAATCGGTCGGCCAGCATCCCCGCCACCGCGCAGGCGAGCGTCAGGCAAAAGGTCGCGATACTGCTGCCGACGAGGGCCGTTGTCGCGTCGACGTGAAAGCTCTTCTGCATCAGGATCGGCATCATCAGCACGATCACGATGATCGCGCCCGCCAGCAGGGACGTCAGCAACATCGAAACCGCTACCTGCGCACGGTACTGCCGCAGGACGGTCTTGACCGGCATCTCCTTTGCCAGCTGCTTATTGCGCTTGATCTCGTCGAATACGGGGGTCTCTTCCAGCCACCTGCGCAGGTACACGGAAACCAGGCCGAACACGCCGCCGATCAGGAAGGGGATGCGCCAACCGAAGTCCCGCACATCGGCCGGTGTGAAGTGGGCGTTGATCGCGGTGGCCACCAGCGAGCCCAGCAGGATGCCCGCCGTCAGGCCCCCGGTCAGCGTGCCGCAGGCCAGGCCCGTGCGGCCGCGAGATACATGTTCGGCCACGAACACCCAGGCGCCGGGCACTTCGCCACCGATGGCGGCGCCTTGCAACAGGCGCATCAGCAACAGCAGGATGGGCGCGGCGACGCCCAGCTCAGCGTAAGTGGGCAGGAGCCCGACCGCCATCGTCGGGATCGACATCAGCATGACGCTCAGGACAAACATCTTCTTCCGGCCCAGGATATCGCCGAAATGCGCGAGCACCAGTCCGCCCAGCGGACGGATCAGGTAGCCAGCCGCGAAGATGGCAAAGGTTTGCAGCTGGCGCAACCAACCGGGAATTCCGGGCGGAAAAAACAGGTCGCCCAGGACAGCGGTGAAGAACACGAAGATCACGAAGTCATAGAACTCCAGCGTGCCGCCCAGGGCGGACAAGGCAAGCGTCTTGTAGTCCCTCGCCTTCAGTGCTTGAGACGGGCGTGGCTGATCCAGCGCCACTGCGCTCGGGCTTTGCATGATTTTCCCCTTGAGAATGTTTGCCGGCTGACCGATGCCTGCCGGCTATTCAGCTACGTAGTTGTAGGCGCCTACGCCCTGCACGATGAGCATCTCGCACGGCCGCCCGGCCTCTCCCGACACGAAGTGGGCCACGCCCGGCGGCACGGTATGGCTATCGCCCGGGTCAAGCAGGACGATCCGGTCGGGCGCACGCGTCGCGATACGCAGGCGTCCCGACAGGCAGAAGAATGCGTCGCTGATGTTGTCGTGGGAATGCCACGGCACGCATTGCGACGGCCCATGCCCCTGGGCGATCAGGCGGATCGCCGGGGCCGTGAAAAGCACGTCCATACGGGAAAACCCCGCCGTGAACGCTTCGTAAGCTTCGGCGGCCGGCGCCTGCGCCACGCATACGTCCAGATCCATGCGGTCAAAACACACGTCCAGGGTAGCTGCGTCAGCGGGGTAGGCGGCGAGCGATTCGCCATACTCGAAAACGACGCATACGCTTGCCGCCCCCGATACCGAATACATCGTCATGGCGACGCCGGCGGGCACCGCGTAGCTTTGCCCTGGCCGGAGGATGCAGCGGAAGGGCGGCTTCTTGATCTGCACCGCGATACTGCCCGACGCGCAGAAAAACAGCGTGGAAGACGCGCGTTTCACATGCCATGGCACACCGGGCGCCTCGACCGCCGCGAGGCGGCGCGCCAGGAAGCCAGGCGTCTGCGCTATTACCGTGGCTCCAAAATAGGGATCGATGGCTGTGGTGGCGTTTTCCATATGTCTGCATGACCGGGAAAGGGACGAAACAGCATAGTCCCGCCGGGGCAGCGCAGCTTGTGCCCGCGCGCCATGCCACTATGCCCGGACTGCCAGAAGTTGGCGGCGCCATACAACATCGCTGGCGCTGCCAGACAACCGCTGCCCGGCGCACTTCGCTACGATACTTACGGTCGGTCGCGGCTGCTTCGGCCAATGTCATCCGGCAACCCGCGAAAGGGACCGGCACGGCCGACCCGGGCGCGCCCCGGGAGCCGACCGCATGCTCCCCCTGAATGACTCTCGCCAGGAGATCCTCCATGAGTGACAACGCCGTCCGCCAGCCCGAGGCCACGCCATCCGAACGGGCGCGAGCGCTATACAACGTGCTCAAAGACAAGAGCCTGATCCCCGAGAACTTCATCGAAGACTTCACCAGAAAGATGGAGCACGATTGGGATCCGGCCAACGGGGCCAAGGTAGTGGCCCGTGCCTGGGTCGATCCCGAATTCCGCGCCCTGCTCCTGCGCGATGGCACGGCGGCTTGCGAGCAGTTCGGCTACACCGGTCCGCAAGGCGAATATATCGTCGCGCTGGAAAATACCCCGACTCTGCAGAACGTCATCGTATGCAGCCTGTGCTCGTGTACGAACTGGCCGGTCCTGGGTCTGCCCCCGGAGTGGTACAAGAGCTTCGAGTATCGGGCCCGGCTGGTCCGCGAGGGGCGCACGGTGTTGCGCGAACTGGGCGAGGACCTGCCCGCCGATGTCACGGTACAGGTGTGGGACACGACGGCTGAAACGCGCTACATGGTACTGCCCGTGCGGCCCGCCGGAACGCAGCACATGAGCGAAGCCGAGCTGGCGAAACTCGTGACCAAGGACGTATTGATCGGCGTCGCACGGCCCGTCGCGCCCTGAACAACGGCACCGCCCCCCAACACACGCACAGCACAGGATTGATTATGGACGGCATCCATGACCTAGGCGGCAAGCAGGGATTCGGCAGAGTTCCTCATACCAACAACAGCCTCAGCTACAAGCCCGTTTTCCACGAAGACTGGGAACACCTCGCTTACAGCCTGCTGTTCCTGGCGGCCGACAGGCTCAAGAATTTCAGCGTCGACGAGTTGCGCCATGCGATCGAACGGATGGACGCGCGACATTATTTCGCATCGCCCTACTACGATCGCATCGTTATCGGCACCGCCACGCTGCTGGTCGAAAACGGCGTGATCACCCATGAAGAACTCGAGCGGTACCTGGGGAAGGAATTCAAGCTGGCACGTCCTTATTCTTCGGAGGGGCGCCAGACACGGCCGACCCGGAAACCGTTCGAGGTCGGGGACCGCGTGCAGGTTCGCGACGAGTACGTGCCGGGCCATATACGCATGCCAGGCTACGTGCGCGGCAAACAGGGCGTGATCCTGCACAGGACGACGCATAAGTGGCCGTTTCCGGACTCGATCGGGCACGGAAAAGAAGCGTTGATGGAACCGACCTATCACGTTCGGTTCAAGGTGACGGACCTGTGGGGCACGGCCGCGGACGACGGTTTCGTGGTGGTCGACCTGTTCGAGGGATATCTGGACAAGGTCCTCGGATCCGGCGCAACCACCTCTTGAATACGCCCATCAGACTTCCCGTGACGGTGTTTTCCGGCTTCCTTGGGGCCGGAAAGACGACCTTGCTCAATCATGTCCTGCGCAACCGCGAGAACATGAAGGTCGCCGTCATCGTCAACGACATGAGCGAGATCAATATCGATGGCGAAGCCGTGCAGCACGGCGTCACCCTGAACCGCGCCACGGAACGGCTCATTGAAATGAGCAACGGCTGCATATGCTGCACACTCCGGGCGGATCTGCTGGAGCAGATCGCCGAACTGGCCCGGCAGCAGCGCTTCGATTATCTGCTTATCGAATCGACAGGGATTTCCGAGCCGATGCCGGTGGCCGAAACTTTCGCTTTCCTGGATGCGAACGGCTTCAGCCTGGCCGAACTGGCGCGGCTCGATACGATGGTGACGGTCGTGGACGGCGCCAATTTCGAGGCAATGCTGGCCCACCATGGGAAAGTCGATCGTGGCGCGCACGCGGCGGCAGACGCGCAAGCGACCCGCAGCCTGTCGGACCTGTTGACCGAACAGGTCGAATACGCGGACGTCATACTCATCAGCAAGACGGACCTGATGCGTGACGCCGACCTGCGTAGCCTCGAAGCGGTCCTGCATGCGCTGAATCCGCGCGCGGAAATCCTGCCGGTCCGCCACGGAGAAGTTCCGCTCGGTTCGATATTGAACACGTCCCGATTCGATCTGGCCTCGCTGGCGGCCTCCCCCGGCTGGATGCGGCAACTGGATGCGCACGATGGGTCGTCGGAAGCCGACACCTATGGCGTTTCCTCATATGCCTATCGGAGCCGGTCGCCGTTCCACCCCGGGCGCCTGCATGGATTCCTGCACCGTAGCTGGACCAATGGCACGCTGCTGCGCTGCAAGGGCTACTTCTGGGTAGCCAATCGATATACGGAAATCGGTGTGCTGGCGCAGACGGGCGGCACCTTCCAGTGGGGATTTACGGGACGGTGGTGGAACTTCATCGCTCGGGACGGCTGGCCGCGCGACGCCTACCGGCGCGACGCCATCCTGCGGAAATGGGACGATTCCGTGGGCGACTGCCGGCAGGAGCTCGTCTTCATCGGAAAGGATATCGATACGGCGCGATTGCAGGCGGACCTGGACGCCTGCCTGCTCACACAGGCCGAAATCCTCCAAGGTCCGCCGTCCTGGCGCGCCCTGCCGGGCGCGGAGGCGCTCTCGGCGGGTGCGGCGAGCTGAAGCAGCCCGCCGCACCGTTCCCCTTATCTCCCCATATCCATCCAAACTTTCCCTGGGCTGTCGCCCCCTGGTCACCGTACTTACCCGGATTCTCTTGTCGACAATCCGCCAGTACGCTCCTTTCGTGCCATCGGCAGGCCGGCGGGGGCCAGGAGAATGAAGGCTGCATAACCCGCGAGATCGATGTCAGGGGAAAAAGATGCAATACGACATCTCCACAATGGATGTAACGCCAGAGCAAAGATTCGAATACTGGAAGGACGAGGTGTGCAGGCACTGCATTCCGGCCGCCAGCAACTCCGACCATCGCCAGCGGTTCGACGCGACCTTGTCAGGGCGCACCGTGGGTGCCCTGTCGATCAGCGAGATGAGCGCGCCCGAACACCGCTGGGACCGTGACGCCCATTACCTGCGGACCCGGCCCATCGACGATTACTGGCTCGCCTATATGGATTCGGGCTACGGGCACCTGACGCAGAACGGACGCAGCGTGGTGCAGCGGACAGGCGACATCGTCCTTTACGACGCGGCGCGCCCCTTCAGCTTCACGCTTACGCCGGATTCCGTCTTCATCATGAGTATTCCGCGCGCATTGCTGCTCCATCGCGTGCCCTATGCGGACAAACTGGTCGCCACCCGGCTTGGAGAAGGCCTGGACATCACGCGGGTGCTCGGCAGCATGATCAAGGAAATCGCCCGGTCCGACGCCTTGTCGCAACTGCCGCGAGCCGGAACCCGCGCGGTCAGTTCGCTGCTTGATCTGCTGGCGGCGACCGTGGATGTACAGACCAGTGGTACGACCAGGCCGTATACGGCCCAGTCCGCGCTGTACGAACGCGCGATTGCCTATGCCGAACAGCACTTGGGCGATCCTTCGCTGGACGTCGAAACACTCGCCAATTCACAACATGTTTCCACGCGCACGCTGGCCCGGGTCTTCGCCGCCCACGGCACCACGCCCATGCGCTGGGTCTGGCAGCGGCGCCTGGAGGCCAGCCATTGCGCGCTGGTGGAGGGCACCGCCCGCAACGTGACGGATGCCGCCATGAGCTACGGTTTCTGTGACCTTTCCCATTTCAGCAGGGCGTACAAGCGTATCTACGGCGTCTCTCCACAGACGATCATCCGGAAGTCCTGAACGCCCCGCGCCCCGGCCATGGCATTCGAACCTTGTCACGGCCAGCACAGTCATTGACGCTGCGAGACAAGCGCCCGCTTGCCGGCGTGCCTATCTTGTTGGTTCTGCCCCGTCAGGATCAACAATCATGGAATCTCCCTCCAAGCGTGGCTTGTCTTCCGTGGACAGGATCGTCATCCTCGCCGGTCAGGCCGGGCTGACGCTGGACGCGGAACGCGCGCAGGCCGTCGCCGCGGTGCTGGATGCATGGGTGCCGGCCGCGAATCGCCTGTCGGAACGCATGAGCAATGTCGGCCATGCCGCGCTGCAACCGGTAACGGCGTTCCTGCATGCCCATTCCCGCGAGGGAGACAGCAATGAGGGCTGACTTCCTTGATCTCGGCATCGCGGAGACAGCCCGGCTATTGCGCAAGGGCGAACTTTCGCCGGTCCGGATCGTCGAGGCTGCGCTGGAACGCATCGCGGCAGGCGATGCCGTCTTGAGGTCGTTCATCACCGTGTTCGACGAGCAGGCCATGGCCGTGGCCCGCGCGTCCGAGACGATGCTGCGCGCCGGCCACGATCTTGGGCCACTGCATGGAATACCGATCGCGCTGAAGGACAATATCGCGACCGCCGGCGGGCGCACGACCGCGGGCAGCAAGGTGCTCGCGGACTGGATACCGACCGAGGATGCGACCATCGTGCGCCGCCTGCGCCGGGCGGGCGCCATCGTGCTGGGCAAGACCAATATGCATGAATTCGCGTGGGGCGGCACCTCGGCCAACCCCCATTACGGAAACGTGCGCAACCCGTGGGATCCCGCCCGCTTTCCAGCAGGCTCCAGTGGCGGATCGGCCGTCGCCGTCGCGGCGCGGTTCTGCCATTGCGCCATCGGCACCGATACGGGAGGATCGATCCGCCTGCCGTCCGCCGTCAACGGCACGGTCGGCATCCGGCCGACCTATGGCCGGGTAAGCAACCACGGCATCGTGCCACTGGCCTGGTCGATGGATACCGCCGGCCCCATCACACGCACCGTCGAGGATTGTGAGCTGGTATTCGACGCGATCGCCGGCTTCGATCCGCGCGATCCCGCGTCCGTGCGACATCCCGTCAACCGGATGTCCAACAAGTCGGACGTCGATCTGCGCGGCCTGCGCGTGGGTATCGTGCCGGGTTACTTCTTCCATCACCTGCAGTCCGCGGTGGAGAACGCCGTGCGCGGCGCGCTGGACGTCCTGGTCAGCCTGGGAGCCACCATCGAGGACGTCGCGATTGCGAGCATCGAAGGAAATATATCCGCACAACTGACCATCGAGTCCGCCGAACCGAGCACCTATCATCAGCGCAACCTGCGCGAACGGCCCGGCGATTATGGCGACGATGTGCGCACGCTGCTGGAAGCGGGTGAGATGATGCTGGCCACGCATTACCTGCAAGCGCAACGCTATCGCGCGCTGCTGCGCGCCGAATTTCTCGAGGCGTTCGAGCGGGTCGACGTCTTCGTCTGCCCTACCCTGCCGTTCACGGCGACGAAGGTAGGAGAGACCCGCGTCGTCATTGACGATGGCGAGCCGGAAGACATGCTGTCCGCGATCATGCAATTCACCGGGATCGCCAGCCTGACGGGCTTCCCGTCCTTGAATGTTCCTTGTGGCTTCGACGGCGATGGCCTGCCGGTCGGCATGCAGATCATCGGGAGGCCGTTCAGCGAAGCGCATCTGTTCCGCGTTGGCCGCGCTTTCCAACAGGCCACGTCCCATCATGAGCGCTCACCGGACGAAACGCCATGGACGTAGGCGGGCATGCCGGACGGCGCTTTGCCCATGCCGGTGCCTGGGACGGCAGATAACCGGGCAGACGGCCGCCTGATGGCGTCGCCCCATGACGACAATGAGACATGACTAAACCGACGCCGCATTGGGCCATACCCGTCCATTTCAATATTGCCCAGGATGTCTGCGACAAGTGGGCGCAGGCCACGCCGGACGCCGTCGCCCTGATCTATCAGGACCCCGATGGGACGCCGCACCGCTATACCTTCCGCGACTTGCAACGGCTTTCGTGCCAGGCGGCCGCCCTTTTCGAAAGCCAGGGCGTGCAGCACGGCGACCGCATTGCCGTGCTGCTGCCACAGTGTCCGCAGACCGCCATCACGCACCTGGGCGCCTACAGGCTCGGCGCCATCGCCGTGCCGCTTTTCACGTTATTTGGTGACGACGCGCTGCTGCACCGGCTCGCCGACAGCGGCGCGAAACTGCTGGTCACGGACGCCGCAGGCGCTGAACGCGTCAATGCCATCCGCGCTCGGCTCCCGGATCTGGCCACGGTACTGGTGGTCGAGCATGGCGATCCGGCACGGGATTTCGACCGGCTGGTGGCCGCCATGCCGACCGGTTTCGCGACGCGAAACACCCTGGCGGAAACACCGGCGTTGATCATCTATACATCCGGCACGACGGGCAAGGCCAAGGGCGCGCTGCACGCCCATCGAACCCTGCTGGGGCATCTGCCGGGCGTCGAGTTGTCCCATGGGGGCCGCATCGCCGCTTCGGACGTCTTCTGGACACCGGCTGACTGGGCATGGATCGGCGGTCTGCTGGACGTCCTGCTGCCAGCCTGGCACTTCGGCGCCACGGTGGTCGCCTGCCGCTTCGCCAAGTTCGATGTGGTCGATACGTTCGACCTGATGCACCGCTACGGGGTAAATCGCGTGTTCCTGCCGCCGACCGCCTTGAGGCTGATGCGGTCCGCCACGCAAAGGGACCCCACCCTGCGCGCCCGGCTGGAATCGGTCGCCAGCGGAGGTGAATCCCTGGGCGCCGAGCTGCAGGCATGGGCGCGTGACGTCCTGGGCGTCACGATCAATGAGTTCTATGGCCAGACAGAGTGCAATATGGTGGTGTCCTCGTGCGCGGCCTTGTTCGAGACGAAACCCGGCTTCATGGGACGTCCCGTGCCGGGCCACGACGTGCGCATCATCGACGATCATGGCATCGAAGTGCCGCCGGGCACGCATGGCCATATCGCGGTCAGGACACCGGATCCCGTCATGTTCCTGCACTACTGGAACAATCCCGAAGCCACGGCCGCCAAATTCCTGAACGGATGGCTGCTGACCGGCGACCTGGGATTCCAGGATACCGAGCGCTACATCAAGTTCGTCGGGCGCGACGACGACGTCATCACCAGCGCGGGCTACCGTATCGGCCCAGGCCCCATCGAAGACTGCCTCGCCAGCCATCCCGCGGTGAAACTCGCAGCAGTGATCGGGACGCCCGACGAGACGCGCACCGAGATCGTCAAGGCATTCGTGGTGCTTGAAGACGGAATCGAACCGGATGCGGAATTGACACGCCAATTGCAGGACCACGTGCGCACGAAGGTCGGCGCTCACGAGTACCCGCGCGCGGTCGAATACCTGGACGCACTGCCCATGACCTCCACTGGAAAGATCATGCGAGCCAAGTTGCGCGATCGCCCTGTCCAAGGCTTGCCGAACGCGCGTTGATACCGCCTTTACGGGCGACAGGCGGTTTTTTGCGCCCGGTTTATACCGGCCCGCCTATAGTCAAAGCGTTATCAACGATGGCACGCACCGGCCGCAAGGCGGGACGTGCACGACACCATGCCGGAACGCCCCGTTCGCGAACATACTGCCCATACCATGCACTCGAGCCGGGAAGCCGGCCGCCCGGCCGGGGCCACGCCTGCCTGCGCCGATACCCCCTACAGCCTGACGCTGCGCGTGCGCGGCGACGACGGCGCCCAGGCACGTGCACGCCTGGAAGACCTGCTTGGCGACATGCCGGGCCTGCGCATCCTGACGGTCTGCCGTCACCGCGGCGTCGTCACGCTGGCGCTGCAGGCGCCACGCGAAGAACTGGACCCCATGCTGCATCGGATCATGATGAACGTCATGGACGCCGAGCTCGGTCCCATCCAGCCCGCCGCCCTGGCGGCCGTGCATTGATACCATGGACCTGGGGGACAACGCTATGTCCGCGACAGTTTCGGCAACCGCCACGCGTTTCGACGGTATCTGGCTACCCATGGTCACGCCGCTGCGGCAAGGACGGGTGGACCTTCGGGCGGCGCAGCGGCTGGCGAGCCGCTACCGCGAGGCCGGCGTATCCGGCCTGGTGCTATTCGGTTCGACCGGAGAAGGGAATCTCCTGACGCTGAGCGAGAAGATCGAGATGATCCACGCGATCCGCGACGATGCGCACGCGCTGCCCATCATGATCGGCGCCGGCGGCGTCGACACGAACGGCGTGGCCGCGGCCATCCGGCGCCTGGACACGACCCATCCGGCCGGCTACCTGGTGCCGCCGCCGTACTACTTGTGCCCGTCGCAGGCGGGCATCATGTGGCACTACCGCCAGATCGCCTGGGCGACCGACCGGCCCCTGGTGCTGTACAACATCCCCAAGCGCACGGGCGTGCAGATGACGGTGGAAACCATGGAAGCGCTCGCCAGCTGCCCCACCATCGTCGCCGTCAAGGAGTGCCATCCGGCGGTGTTGCAGACCCTGCGCCAGCGCGGCCGGATCGCCGCCTTGTGCGGGGAGGACAAGGCATTGCTGGCGCATTTCAGCGCCGGCGGCAGCGGCGCCATCCCGGCGTCCGCCCACGTCCGGCCCGACCTTTTCGTGCGCATGATGCGGCTGGCGCAGGCCGGCCATGCCGACGCGGCGCGCGAGCTCCATGACGCCTTGTCGCCCTTGATCCGCCTGTTGTTCGCCGAACCCAATCCGGCGCCGGTCAAGAAAGCGCTGGCCATGGAAGGGCTGATCGACGATGAATTGCGCATGCCGCTGACGCCGGCCAGCCGCGCGCTGGCGACCCGCCTGCAGCGGGTCATCGCACGGTTGCCGGCGCCCACGCGCAATACGGCATCGGCGGCGCGATCCGCGGACTACTCCGCCGCCGCGTCCTCGGTGAACATATAGCCCCAGCGGCGCACCGATCGCAGTGGCAGCGGCATGCCCGTCGCCTGCGCCTTGCGCCGCAGGCGGCTGACCATGACGTCCACGCCCCGCGGCGAGGTCGCCGATTTGTCGCCGGCGTCGCCGCGGCCCGCCGCCAGCGACCCCAGCTCATTGCGCGCCAGGCTGTGGTTGGGGGCGCTGAACAAGGCCAGCATGAAGAGCCTCTCCAGCGTGGTCAGCGCCAGGCGCTGGCCTTGGGGCGAGACCAGCGTCCAGCCGCCTTCGCGCAGGCGCCAGCCCGGGGCCATGGGCTCCGCGGCCATGGAAGGCCCCGGCAAGGCCGTGCGAGCGGCGGGCGCCACCCGCGCGACGTCATCCAGTTCGCCGGCACGGGACAGCCATGCGGACAGTTCCTGGACCGTGGACGTCAGCCTGCGCAAGTCGGCTTCAAGCTGGATAAGCGTGGCTTGCAATTCACGCTTGGGGAGAGTTAGGGAGGTCACAATCGGTTCTTACCTGAACGGTCAGATCCCATCCTCGAAAGGCGGACCTGGACGATCTCCAAGGACGTTTCATTCCCAGAGACGTTATGTATCACACAGATACATTATTACAAAGCTCTTGACTTTGTGGCACTATGAAACTCTTAGGGAGCCCCGGCACGAAATCGAAGACCATCGCCGGATCAGATAGGACGTTCCAATCCATGCTAACCAGCAGGTTAAAAGAGGCACGACTGCGCGCGGGCCTTTCCCAGGAAAGGCTGGGTACGCTTGCGGGATTGGATGAAATGTCGGCAAGCTCGCGCATGAACCAATACGAGCGCGGCAAGCATACGCCCGGCTTTTTCCTGATTGAGCGGCTGGCCCAGGCCTTGAACATGCCGGCGCCCTGGTTCTACACCCGCGACGACGACATGGCCGAACTGCTGGTGGCCTATCACACCCTGTCCGCCGAGCAGAAGGAAAAGGCGCTGGCCTACCTGCGGGAACTCGCCGGCGCGGAAAACGCGGCGGCGGCCCGGGGCGACAGCGGCGAAGGCACCGCGACCGGCGCCGTGGACGGCGTAGCGCTGCCGGATCAGCCCGGCGCGCCCGGGTCGGCCGACCTGGCCGAAGCCGTCACATATTCTCGATCATCACCCGGCCAAACCCGGAACAGGACACCTGCTCCGCGCCCTTCATCAGACGGGCGAAATCGAAAGTGACCTGCTTGGCCAGGATCGCCTTTTCCATGCTGACGATGATCAGGTCGGCGGCCTCGACCCAGCCCAGATGCCGCAGCATCATCGCGGCGGCCAGGATTTCCGAACCCGGGTTGACGTAGTCCTTGCCGGCGTACTTGGGCGCGGTGCCGTGCGTGGCTTCGAACATCGCCACCGAATCGGACATATTGGCGCCCGGCGTGATCCCGATGCCGCCCACCTGCGCCGCCACCGCCGCGGAAATATAGTCGCCGTTCAGATTCAGCGTGGCGATGACGTCGAATTCGCCGGGCCGCAGCATGGATTGCTGAAGGAAGGCATCCGCCATGATGTCCTTGGCGACGATCTCGCGCCCCGACTTCGGATTCTTGAAGCGGCACCACGGGCCGCCATCGATCTGCACCGCGTCGAATTCATCGCGCAGCAACTCGTAGCCCCAGTCGCGGAAGCCGCCCTCGGTGTACGTCATGATGTTGCCCTTGTGCACCAGCGTCAGGGTCGCGCGGTCATGATCGATGGCGTATTGGGCGGCCTTGCGCACCAGGCGCCGCGTCCCTTCGCGCGACACCGGCTTGATGCCGATGGCCGAGCTGTCGGGAAAGCGCAGATGGCGGGAATGCACGTGGTTCTGCAGGAAATCCACCAGTTCGCGCGCCTGGGGAGAGCCGGCGGGGAACTCGATGCCGGCGTAGATATCCTCGGAGTTCTCGCGGAAGATGACCATGTCGGTCTTTTCCGGTTCGCGCAGCGGCGCCGGCACGCCACGGAAATAGCGCGCGGGGCGCAGGCAGACGTACAGGTCCAGTTCCTGCCGCAGCGCGACATTCAGCGAACGCACGCCGCCGTCCATCCTGGCGGCCGCCAGCGGGCCCTTGATGGATACCACGTAGTCACGCACCGCCTGCAGGGTTTCTTCCGGCAGCCAGGCGTCCGGGCCGTAAACGCGGGTGGCCTTTTCGCCGGCGTAGACTTCCATCCAATGGATGCGCCGCCGTGCGCCGTAGCTTTTTTCCACCGCCGCGTCCACCACCGAGATCATGACGGGCGTGATGTCGACGCCGACCCCGTCCCCCTGGATATAGGGGATGATGGGCTGATCCGGCACGTTCAACGTGAAATCCGCATTGACCGTGATTTTCTGCCCCTCCGAGGGAGCCTGGATATGCTGGTACGACATGGATGCTCCGAAGCCTGCTGGCACGTGCCCGCCATTCTATATCCGCAAGCCGGCGGGCGCGGGAATGACAATTCGACGAGTAGGTAGAATAACGGGTTGCGCGGGCTCCGCCGCGCCCCGATGCCGTTCCGAAGCCGCCATGTTCAATCCGTCCCGCGACCAAGTGCGCGAATTTTTCATCGAAGCCTGGCGCAAGCACAGGGCCGGCGAGCTCGTCACGCCGCTGGAGTCGATGGCCGTGGACTGGATGACCGAGCACCCGGAATATCACCAGGACCTGGAAAGCCCCGAGGCGATGACGGCCGAGTATTCGGTGGAAAAAGGCCGCACCAATCCCTTTCTGCACCTGTCCATGCACCTCGCCATTGCCGAGCAGCTGTCGATCGATCACCCGCCCGGGATACGCGCCGCGTATCAGCGACTGGTGGCGCGCGGGGATGCGCACCATGCCGTGCACGAGATCATGGAATGCCTGGGCCAGGTGGTCTGGGAAGCCCAGCGCCTGGGCACGCCGATGGACAGCGATGCCTACATCGAGCTGATCCGGCAGCGCGCCGAAAGGTAGGAGGTAAGGGGCCCCCACGCCGCGCCTTCGGCTTGCTGCCCCCCGAGGGGGCGCTTTTCGCCTTGGGGCGGCCCGGCGGCGAAAGAGCCCCCACGCCGCGCCTCCGGCCTGCTAACCCAACCTTACTTGCGCGTGCCCAGATCGCTGGGCAGGCTGGACAGCCAGGCAGCCACGTTGACGATGTCGGCGTCGCTGAGCTGCGCGGCGAACGCGCCCATGATGGGATTCTTGCGGATATTGGCCGTGGACGGCGCGCCCGACTGGCCGCGGCGATAGGCCTTCAACGCGTGCGCCAGGTAGTCTTCATGCTGGCCGGCCAGGATCGGATACTGCGGATCCGTGGGCGTCTTGGCGTCGGCGCCATGGCACGACGCGCAATTGAACTTGTCGAACACCGCCTTGCCGGCGGCCAGATCGTCGGCGCGCGACGCGGTCGCGGCCATGCCCAGCAACACCCCGGCGAGGGTCACGATTATGCTTTTCATGGATGCCCCCGTCATTTGAGATTGGCGTAGTACGCAGCGATATCAGCGATGTCCTGGTCGGACAGGCTGCCCGCGACGGCGTCCATGGTGGGATGGCTGCGCTCGCCCTTCTTGTATGCGTTCAGCGCGTTTTCGATGTACTTGGCATTCTGCCCGGCGATCATCGGTACCCGGTAGACCTCGGGGAACGCCGTCTTGTAGTCCGCGATGCCGTGGCAGCCGATGCACATGGACACCTTGTCACGCCCGGCCTGGGCGTTGCCGCCCTGGGCGGCATCCGCGGCGTGCGCCGCGCCGGCGCCCGCACAGGACAGCAAAACGGCAAGCAGGCCCGCCTTACGCAATACAGTGGTTCGCAACTTCATGAATTGGCTCTTGATATGGCGACTTTGGTTGCTGGAACTTCTGGAACTGCCTAGCTGACATTCGCGGACCGGCCTCCCCCGGGCCGCAAACCGGACGATTGTACGATAATTAGCCCATCGCCAACGGCGGGACCGGTACTCGCACGGTACTTCCCGCGCCACACGAGGTCGCTCCCCTCATGCCCGCAGCTTCTTCCCCCGCCGCGCCGCGCTTCGAAGGCACGGAACGCTATGTCGCCACCGAAGACCTGAAACTGGCGGTGAACGCCGCCCTGGCGCTGCAGCGCCCGCTATTGATCAAGGGCGAGCCGGGCACCGGCAAGACCATGCTGGCCGAAGAAGTCGCGAGCGCCCTGGGGCGGCCCCTGCTGCAATGGCATATCAAGTCCACCACCAAGGCGCACCAGGGCCTGTACGAATACGACGCCGTGTCGCGCCTGCGCGATTCGCAGCTGGGCGATGAAAAGGTGCGGGACATCCGCAACTACATCGTGCAAGGCGTGCTCTGGCAGGCGTTCGAGGCGCCCGAGCCGGTCGTGCTGCTGATCGATGAAATCGACAAGGCCGACATCGAGTTTCCCAACGACCTGCTGCGCGAGCTGGACCGCATGGAATTCCATGTGTACGAAACGCGCCAGACCATCGCCGCGCGCCACCGCCCGCTGGTCATCATCACGTCCAACAACGAAAAGGACCTGCCGGACGCGTTCCTGCGCCGCTGCTTTTTTCACTACATCCGATTCCCCGACCGCGACATCATGCGCGATATCGTCGGCGTGCATTTCCCGACGCTGCGCGCCGACGTGCTGCGCGCGGCGCTGGATACCTTCTTCGCCTTGCGCGACGCGCCGGGGCTCAAGAAAAAACCTTCGACGTCGGAACTGCTGGACTGGCTGCACCTGCTGCTGGCCGAAGACGTTCCCGCCGGCCAGATCGAGGCCCACGCCGCCACCGCCGTGCCGCTGATGGCCGGCGCCCTGCTGAAGAACGAGCAGGACATGCAGTTGCTGGAACGCCTGGCCGCCATGACGCGAACCGGCCAGCGCCGCTAGCGACGAGTCCGGTTCCGGCGCCGCCATGCTGATCGACTTCTTCTACCACCTGCGCGCGCACCGGCTGCCGGTGTCGGTACAGGAATACCTGACCCTGCTGGAAGCGCTGCGCCAGCCGCTCATGCCGCCGACGCTGGACGAGTTCTATCATTTGTCGCGCATGACGCTGGTCAAGGACGAAACCCTGTTCGACCGCTACGACCAGGCCTTCGCGGCGTACTACCGCGGCATCGCCGCCAGCCTGCCGCCGGACAAGCAGATCCCGCTGGACTGGCTGATCAAGCAGCTCGAACGCACGCTCACGCCGGAAGAAAAGGCCGCCATCCAGGCCCATGGCTGGGACAAGCTGATGGAGTTGTTCAAGCAGAGGCTGCAGGAACAGACCGAACGCCATGCCGGCGGCAGCAAATGGATAGGCACCGGTGGCACGTCGCCTTTCGGCAATGGCGGCTACCACCCCGAAGGCATACGCGTGGGCGGGGAGTCGGGCGGCAATCGCAGCGCGGTCAAGGTCTGGGACATGCGCCAGTTCCGCGATTACGACGACACGCTCGAACTGGGCACCCGCAATTTCAAGGTGGCGCTGCGGCGGCTGCGCCGCTTCGCGCGCCAGGGCGCCGACCTGGAACTGGACCTGGACGACACCATCACCAGCACCGCCCGCAATGCGGGCCACCTGGATCTGCGCCTGGTCCCGGAACGACGCAATACCGTGAAAGTTCTGATGCTGCTCGACGTGGGCGGCAGCATGGACGACCACATCGCCCGGGTAGAGGAATTGTTTTCCGCGGCGCGCAGCGAATTCCGCCACCTGGACGTCTTCTACTTCCACAACTGTCCGTACGAGCGCCTGTGGCAAAGCAACCGGCGCCGCCAGAGCGACGGTTTCGACACCTGGGATGTGCTGCGCAAGTACAACGCGGACTGGCGGCTGATCATCGTCGGCGACGCCACGATGAGCCCCTACGAAATCCTGCAGCCGGGCGGCTCGGTCGAGCACATGAACAAGGAAGCCGGCGCGGTATGGATGCAGCGCCTGCTGGAAGCCTGGCCCAAGGCGGCCTGGCTGAATCCGGAGCCCACGGCGTCCTGGCCATATCGCCAGTCCATCGCGATCCTGAAGAACATCATGCACGACCGCATGTATCCCGTCACCGTCGCCGGCCTGGAGCAGGCGATGCGCATGCTGTCGAAGTGAATCAACCGTCGGCCGGCTCGTCCGGGGTTTCCAGCAGCATCTGATAGAACGCGACGTCCAGCCAGCGGCCGAACTTGAAGCCGGCCTGCCGCACCGTACCTGCGTGCGTGAACCCCAGCTTTTCATGCAGCGCGCAACTGGCCGTGTTGCTGGTATCGATGGCGCCCACCAGCACGTGGTATTGCTGGGCGCGGGCGCGCGCGATCAGCGCGCGCATCAGTGCCTGGCCCAGGCCGCGGCCGCGATGATCACGCGCGACGTACACGGAATGCTCGACCGAATACTTGAAGGCCGGAAAGGCGCGGAACGTGCCATAGCTGGCGAAGCCCATGAGCGTGCCGTCGCCGTCCTCGAAGCCGATCACCGGGAAGCCGCCCTTGCGCTTGGCCTCGAACCAGGCCTGCATGACGGCGTCCGTGCGCGGCTGGTATTCGTACAGCGCCGTGGACGTCAGGATGGCGTCGTTGAAGATCTCCAGCATGGCGCCCGCATGGCGCTCGTAGGTGCAATCGACGGGGATCATCGCGTGCTCATCCACGCCGGCCCTACTTGGGCGCGGCCATGACTTCGGAATCCAGCCGGGCGCGCGGGAAAGCGGCGTCCGGATTGCCGGGCACGAATTCCGTGATCATGCCGCGGTCGCGCTGGTACTGGAAATAGCGGGCGCTCTTCATGCCCGCCTGATGCACCACGCGCGCCAGCGCGCTGATGTCGTTCAGCGTCAACGTGGGGTCGACCAGCACCGCGACGGGGGTATCGGGGCCGCGTTTCTTGTCGCGGGCCACCGCCGTCAGCGCCATTCCCAGCTGCTTGCCGTCCAGCCGGCGGGCATCCGCGTCCACCGTGTATTGCGGCGTTTTCGCGCCCTTGGCCGGCGGGAAGGTGTCCACCACCACCGGCGAACGCGCCGCGGCGGCGCCGCACAGGCTCCAGGCGGCCAGCAGGAAAAGGATCTTTTGGAAAAGCTTCATCTTGAATTCGTTCCTTGTGATGCGGTGCGCGGTATGGCCGCGCGGGTAGGAATATACCTTGGCGGTCCGCCGCCGCCCAGGGCAAGGGGGGGTGCCGGGCCCGTGTAATGCCCCGCCGATTCGTCTCGGACCGCGGGGGATCCAGGGCGCCGCGATAGGAACCTATCGACCCGTATACACTCCAACAACTTCACCATCTCGCAGGGAAACCCGTCCATGCCCATTTCCACCCCCGCATTGTCGCGCCACCTGAAGACACTGATTTTTTCGTCCTTCCTGGCTTTCCAGGCCAGCGCGGCGACACTGCCGGAAGGCACGACGGAAGTCTCCTCCGTAGAGGGCATTACGGAATTCCGCCTGAGCAACGGGCTGCGCGTGCTGCTGGCGCCGGACGACTCCAAACCCACCACCACGGTCAACATGACCTATCTGGTGGGTTCGCGCAATGAAAACTATGGCCAGACGGGCATGGCGCACCTGCTGGAGCACATGCTGTTCAAGGGCACGCCCACCACCCGCAACGCGATGGGCGAGTTCTCGCGCCGCGGCCTGGCCGCCAACGGCAGCACCAGCAGCGACCGCACCAACTATTTCGCCAGCTTCGCCGCCAACCCGGAAACGCTGGACTGGTACCTGGGCTGGCAGGCCGACGCCATGGTCAATTCGCTGATTGCGCGGGAAGACCTGGATACGGAAATGACCGTGGTCCGCAACGAGATGGAAAACGGCGAAAACAGCCCCTTCCGCATCCTGATGCAGAAGATGGAAGCCGCGGCCTTCCAGTGGCACAACTACGGCAAGGACACCATAGGCGCGCGCTCGGACGTCGAAAACGTCGATATCGGCCAGTTGCAGGCGTTCTACCACCAGTATTACCAGCCCGACAACGCCGTGCTCATCGTCGCGGGCAAGTTCAATCCCCAGGATACGCTGGACACGATCAGCAAGACGCTGGGCAAGGTGCCGCGCCCGAGCCGTCCGCTGCCGCCCGAATACACGGTCGAACCGGTGCAGGACGGCGAACGCGAAGTCACGCTGCGGCGCGCCGGCGGCACGCCGCTGGTGGCGGCGATGTACCACATCCCCGCCGCGGGCAGCCCCGACTACGTACCGATGGACCTGGCCACCGTCATGCTGTCGGACACGCCGTCCGGCCGGCTGTACCGCAATATGGTGCAGCGCAAGCTGGCGTCGGACGTCTTCGGCTTCACGATGGAACAGCGCGATCCCGGCGTGGTGATGTTCGGCGCCCAGCTGGAGCCCACCATGGACCAGGACGCATCCCTGAAGGCGCTGACCAGCACGCTGGAATCGGTGGGCCGCACGCCTTTCACGCAGGAAGAGCTGGACCGCGCGCGCAGCAAGTGGCTGCGCGATTGGGAGCAGACCTATAGCGACCCGCAACGGATCGGCGTCGCCCTGTCCGAAGCCATCGCCAGCGGCGACTGGCGCCTGTTCTTCCTGCAACGCGATCGCGTGCGCGAGGCCAAGCTGGCCGACGTACAGCGTGTCGCCGCCGCCTACCTGGTGCCCAGCAACCGCACGGCGGGCCGCTATATCCCGACGGCCAAGCCGGTGCGCGCGCCGGCCAACAGCCGCGTCGACCTGACCGCGGCGCTGAAGGACTACAAGGGCGATCCGGGCTATACGCAGGCCGCGGCCTTCGATCCGACCCCGGCCAATATCGACAAGCTGACGGTCCGCCGCACGCTGGACCTGCCCAACGGCAAGGTGGACGTCGCCCTGCTGTCCAAGCCCACGCGCGGGCACCGCGTGCGCGCGCGCCTGCTCCTGCAGTTCGGCAACGCGGACACCTTGCGCGGCCAGCGCGACGTCGCCGACGCCGTGGCCGATATGCTCGAGCGCGGCACCAGCAAGCTGTCGCGCCAGGCCATCCAGGACCGCTTCGACCAACTGAAGGCAGACGTCAACTTCAGCGGTTCAGGCACCAACCTGTCCGTTTCCATCTCCACCACGCGCGACAACCTGCCCGCGGTCGTCGCCACGGTGATGGACATCATCCGCAACGCCAACTTCCCGCAGGCCCAGCTGGACGAATACAAGGCGCAGGCCATCACCGCCATCCAGAACGCCATGAACGAACCGTCGGCCCTGGCCATGCGAGCCCTGGCGCGTCAGGACAATCCGTGGCCCAAGGACGATATCCGCTACGTGCCGACCTTCGAGGAATCGCTGGCCAGCGTGCGGACCCTGTCGCATGACGTGCTGGCGCGCTTCCACAACCGGTTCTACGGCGCCGGAACGATCGCGTTCTCCGCCGTGGGCGATTTCGACGCGGACGCCACCGAAACGGCGCTGAAGAAAGGCCTGGCGGGCTGGAAGCGCGGCGCGCCCTACACCCGGGTGCCCGAGCCCTACCGCGCCATCCCGGCGCAGAAGTTCGACATTCCCACGCCGGACAAGGCGAACGCCTTCTACGCCAGCCGCATGCCGCTGGCGCTGCAGGACACGTCCAAGGACTACGCGGCCTTGTACATGGCCAACTACCTGCTGGGCACCTCGGAAACCTCGCGCCTGTGGAACCGGGTCCGCGAAAAGGACGGCCTGTCATACAACGTGCGCAGCACGCTGTCGGCGTCGTCGTTCGAGCCGCGCGGCAGCTGGGTGGTCTATGCGATCTACGCGCCGGAAAACCGCCAGCGCCTGGAGCAGGCCATTTCGGAAGAACTCGCGCGCGTCCACAAGGACGGCTTTTCGGAAGCGGAAATCCGCGATGGGATCGCCTCGCTGCTGAACTATCGGCGTCTGAGCCGGGCACAGGACGACGTCCTGGCCAGCACGTGGATAGACTACATCCGCCGCGGCCGTACCTTTGCCTGGTCGGCCGACATGGACAAGCAGATTGCCGCGCTGACGCCGGCCGCCGTGAACGAAGCACTGCGCACCTACCTGAAGCCGCAGGACTTCAGCACCGCGGTGGCGGGTGACTTCACCAAGAAGAAGTAAACCCTGCCACCCATGGAAAAAAGGCGCGGCCCGGGGCCGCGCCTTTTTTTTGCCCCGTGGCGGGTCGCGGCGCGGTGGCGGTAGCCGCACGCCTGCCGTCACGGCCCTCCGCCGCCATGCGGCGGGCCGGATCCTACGCGTGCGGATAATCCTTCAGCCGCGGACCCGCGGCCAGCGGCGTGCTGCGCAGGCGCATGCCGGTGGCGTCGGCGATGGCGTTGGCCACGCAGGCCGACGCCGGTCCTTGCGACGCCTCGCCGGCGCCCAGGAAAGGCGCGCCGGGACGGTCTATCAGGTGCACTTCTATCTTGTCCGGCACGTTGGAAAAACGCAGGATGGGATAGGTGCTCCAGTCGAAGGTGGTGACCCGCCGCTTGTCGAAATGCAGCTGCTCGTACAGCGTCCAGCTGGTGGACTGGATGATGCCGCCCTCCACCTGGTTGCGCACGCCGTCCGGGTTGACGATCTGCCCTGTATCAATGGCGGCGACCGCGCGATGGATGTGCACCTCGCCCGTATCGCGATCCACCGTCAGCTCCATGCCGATGGCCAGGTAGGCCATCAGGTTCTTGTACATGGCGAAGGAAAAGCCGAAGCCGCGGCCGGGCTCGCGCTTGCGCTTGGGATCCCAGCCGAAGCGCTGGGCCGCCAGCTGGATCACGTCGCGGGCGCGCGGGTCCTTGATGTGCCGCAGGCGATATTCCACCGGATCGGCCTGGGCCGCCGCCGCCAGCTCGTCCATGAAGCTTTCGATGGCGAAGATGTTCATGTAGGCGCCCAGCGACCGCATCGCCGACACGCGCAAGGGCATCTCGGGAATGAAGTGATGCAGCACCTTGGTGTTGGGAAAGGCGTAAAGCGGGATGCTGTTGCGGTCGCCGCCGCCCTCCGGCATGGGAATCGGCACGGGCGGCGCGGGCGTGAAGGGCTGCGCCAGCGCCCACGTCGGAATCATGCGGCCGGCGTTGTCGATGCGCTGGTTATGGCTGTTGCTCCATATCTCGTATTGCCAATCCACCACATTGCCCTGGGCGTCCAGCGATGCCTGCACCTCGGTCACCATGGGTGGACCGGCGGGCTCCCAGGTATGTTCCTGGTCACGCATCCACTGCACGCGCACCGGGCGCCCCGGCACCGCGCGGGCGACCAGCGCCGCGTCGGCGGCCACGTCATCCGCACCGTTGTGGCCGTAGCAGCCCGAGCCTTCCACGTGAATGCAGCGCACCTTGTCCTGCGGCAGCGACAGCATTTCCGCCAGGCCCTTGCGCAA
Source organism: Bordetella genomosp. 8 (assembly GCF_002119685.1). Lineage (NCBI taxonomy): Bacteria > Pseudomonadati > Pseudomonadota > Betaproteobacteria > Burkholderiales > Alcaligenaceae > Bordetella > Bordetella genomosp. 8. The sequence continues at coordinate 4,797,570 of NZ_CP021108.1, forward strand.
CGGGAAAACGCCTTGCGTATGCGTCCATACCGTCATCGCGCCATTATCGAAATGCCCGATGGCGCAGGAGGGTCCGATGGAGCCGTGCGTCAGATACGGCTTCGAATAGCGCGCCTTCAGGGTTCGAACGCCGGGCGCGGCGGGGCCCTTGCGATCGATCACGTCGATCTCCCGCGAAGGCAGCGACTTCAGGTAATCATGGATGCCGGACTCGTCGGGCAGCACATAGGTTTCTTCCCACTGCGCCGATTGCGCCAGGGCGCGCATGGCGACGATGGCCTGCCATTCGTCCTGGGCAACCACGGCCAGGTAGTTGCCGTCGCGGACGACCTTGATCACGCCTGGCATGGCCTGCACGCCATCGAAGTCGGCCTTGATCAACCTGGCGCCATAGGATGGCTGGCGCACCACGCGCGCGTGCACCATGCCGGGCAGGCGCATGTCCTGGACATAGCTGGCGCCGCCGGTCACCTTGCCCGGGATGTCCACGCGCTGCATGGGCTGGCCCAGCACCGTGTGGGTCCGAGGATCCTTCAGCGGCGATTCGGGCTGCGCGGCGCGATGCAGGTCCAGCCCGGCAACCGCCTCTCCATACGTCAGGCGCCGGCCGTCGGGCGCCTGGATCACGCCCTTGGCGACGGTCAGCGTATCGACGGCCACCTTCAGGCGGTCCGCCGCGGCTTGCACCAGCAGCCCGCGCACCTGCGCGGCGGCGTTCAGGATGGCGGTGCCGCTGTCGGCCACCGAATGGCTGCCGGCGGTATAGCCTTCGTTGGGGGTGCGCGCCGTGTCGGCCGTGACCAGATGCACGGCTTCCGGCGCGACGTCCAGCTCTTCCGCCGCGATCTGGATGAACGCCGTGCGCACGCCGGTGCCGAGCTCGGCCTTGCCGGTGAAGACGGTGAGCTTGCCGGTTTCGTCCAGCCTGACCCAGGCGTCCAGCATGGGCGTGGTGTTCAGGTTGCCGGGCAGTTTCGGACCCTTGGAGGCGGCTTCCTGCGCCATGGCGGGCATATGGGGCAGCAGCGAAAAGCCCACGGTGATGGCGCCGGCGGCCAGGAAGCGGCGGCGCGTCGGGTCTTGGGGCAGTTCGGGCGAGGCGCCCGATGAATGTCGAGGGGCGCTTGGTCGCGTGATCCGGCTTGCGCTCATTTGGCGGCTCCCGTGGCGGCGACCGTCTCGCCATTGGTCGCGCCGGCGGCGCGCATGGCGGTCGCCGCGTCCGCGATCGCGGCCAGGATGCGCATGTGGGTGCCGCAGCGGCACAGATTGGGCTGCATGTGCGCGCGGATCTCCTCTTCGCTGGGCGAGCTGTTGCGATCCAGCAGGGCCTGCGCGCGCATCACCATCCCGGCGATGCAGTAGCCGCACTGCGCGGCCTGCTTGTCGATGAAGGCCTTCTGCAGCGGACCGGGATGTTCGGCCGTGCCCAGGCCTTCGATCGTCCTTACCTTGCGGCCCTGGGCGGCCGCGGCGGGAAACTGGCAGGAGAACACCGGCTCCTGGTCGACGATGACGGTACAGGCGCCGCACTGGCCCATGCCGCAGCCGAACTTGGCGCCGTTCAATTCCAGGTGGTTGCGCAGCGCGTACAGCAGGGGCATCGAGGGATCGATGTCCAGGTCATGCGGCGTGCCGTTGACGGTCAAGGTAATCATTTGGACGTGTTCTCCTTGCGGATCTTCGCGACCGCGTCATCCAGTCCGGTCCAGGCGGGACGCTGCGCGATGCTCACGCGGGTAAAGGCCAGGATGTCGGCAATCTGCTGATCGTTCAAGGTGTGCGCGAAAGAAGGCATGTAATGGGATGCGGCGGAGCCCCTCAGGGGGATGCCTTGCAGGATCAGGTTGACGGCGTTGCGCGGGCTGTCGGCGTTGACGACGGAGCTGAGCGCCAGCGACGGACGCTCGCCTATGGTCGTCATCGGGGCCGATGCGGCGTGGCAGGCGGCGCAGGTGGAGGCGAACAGCGCCGCGCCGCGTTGGAGGCGCTCGGCATCGGGCTGGCTGCCTGCCTGGGCGGGTGCGGTTGCGGGCGTGGATGGGGGTGCGGATGCGGGTCCGGATGCGGGTGCGGGTGCGGCCGGCGCCGAGGCATCCAGCGAGAGCAGATACACCGCCATGGCGCGCACGTCGCTTTCCGAAACCAAGCCCAACTGGCGCGTGACCGGCTCCATCGGGCCCGCGGCCGCGCCGTGCTGGCTGGCCAGGCCGGTGCGCAGATAGGAGGTCAGCTGGTCGACCGTCCAGGCAGGCTGCTTGTGTCCCAGCGCATTCAGCGGCGGCACGTCCCAGCCATCGATGCTGCCGCCGGCGAACGGCTTGCCGCCGTCTTCGGCGCCCAGGGCCGTCATGGGAGTATGGCAGGCGGCGCAGTGCCCCGGTCCTTCGACCAGGTAACGGCCGCGCAGCCATTCGGCACTGTGCGAGGC